>NZ_JACHDZ010000015.1 GCF_014201375.1 Tunturiibacter empetritectus | reverse complement strand
TGATTAGATAAGGGCGAAGGCTCAAGTGAAGCCCGTAGACTATGTCTGGTTTAGAGACCAGGGCCAGCGTGAGGAAGGAGTCGGGATGATCATAATAGGTTGTGATTTTCACCCTAGCTTTCAACAAATCGCCATGCTCGATACCGAGACTGGAGCAACCGAAGAACACAAACTGATGCACACGAGCGGAGAAGCCGAAAGCTTCTATCGGAAACTGGCTTCACCTGCGATCGTGGGCATTGAAACTGTAGGAAATGATCAGTGGTTCGTGCAGCTGTTGCAGCAGCTGGGTCACGAGGTATGCGTCGGTGATGCGGCGCAAATTCGTGCCAGCTATGTGCGGAAGCAGAAAACGGATCGTCGGGATGCAAAACACATACTGCGGCTGCTGGTGGAAGAGAGGTTTCCACGTATCTGGATACCAGACACCGAGATGCGGGATCATCGCCAATTGCTGATGCACCGTCACAAACTGGTGCAGATACGTACCCGGGTCAAGAACGAATTGCAGCATCTCATGCTGAATCAAGGGATGCAGAAGAAGCAGAAACTGTGGAGCACGGAGGGCCGGGCAGCGCTCGCGTCGCTTCCGCTGGCGCCATGGACAGATCGACGCAGGAAGGATTTACTGAGCTTACTGGCGATGCTGGATGCTCAACTCGAGAGCCTGAACGATGCAGTGACGCGAGTGGCTCAAGAGTATCCAGGTGTGCCTCTGCTGATGAGTCAGCCAGGAATAGGTGCCGTCACAGCACTCGCTTTCGTGCTGACCCTGGGAGATGTGCATCGCTTTCCACGTGGCAAGCAGGTCGCCAGCTATCTCGGATTGGTTCCTCGCGAGCACTCCTCCGGAGGAAAGCAGCGGATGGGTGGGATCAGCAAACAAGGCAACCGGCTCTTGCGATTTCTTCTCGTGGAAGCAGCCAACATCGCGGTGCGCTTTGATCCTGAATTGCGAAAAGAATATCTGCACCGCTGCCATCAAAAACACTCCACCGTCGCCAAGGTGGCGACGGCTCGTAAGCTTGCGATACGGATGTATTGGATGCTTCGTACACAGACACCGTATCCACAGGTTCTTTCATCGAGGGTAGCCTGAAATGTATTCTGGTCAGCGCAAGCGAGACCGACAGGCTGAGTAGGCGCCCTCGCACCCGATAAAGATTGGGTGTCCGAATAAGCAATCATGGTCGCAGTCGTGACCGAATTGATGGTTGGTGGAGAACGCTCCACCCAAGATGATTCGACAAAGGGATCCGCTCGGGCTCTGGTCTCTAAGCTTCGACTCCGAGCGTTGCTCCAGGCAACGGGAAGGATATCTTTGCCCTTGACAACATCTTCGCCCTTATTGACGAATACATTTGCGCAGACC
>NZ_JACHDZ010000014.1 GCF_014201375.1 Tunturiibacter empetritectus | reverse complement strand
TTTCTATGAGCAGGTCACTAGTGTCAAGGGATTGTTCTTTGTTTTTCCTTCATAGGGATTCTGCTTTTTGTTGTTGCTCTTGGTATCGTTGCTCTCCACCGTGTTTCTATTCGCACTCTGGATGAGCTGTCTTCATGCAAGCTCGGTGCCGGTTGGGGTTCGAGAGGAGAGTCGATGCTGCCATTTATCGGTCGGCCTCGCAGGCCGAAGTCGGCTCGCAGTCATCGGAACACGGTGTCGTCGCAACGGGTCAACATGTTGATCTCTCAGGCTGCTTGTTCGTAGAACGGCATGTACAACTCCTGGGTGCTCCAGAGGTGATGAAGCAACACGGCCAACTTGCGCGCTACGGCAACGACGGCCTTACTTCTGGCCTGCTTGCCACCTCGGGCGGCTAGGCGCAGGCCCCACTGTCGTAAGGCCGAGTCTCGTCCGTGAGGTCGAAGGATGTGATTGGAGCACTCGATCAGCAGACTTCGGAGATAGGCGTTGCCGGCGTGAGTGATGCCGAGCTGCGGATCATGATCTCCAGACTGACTTCGACGCGGTCGCAGGCCCAGATAGCACCCAACGTCGCGACTTCGTCCGAACCGCTCTTTGCTTCCGAGCGTCAGCACGAAGGTCAAGGCGGTGAGATGACCGACGCCGTGAACCTTTAGCAGCGCCTGCGTCTCTGGATACTCGGTCTGGCCGAGTTGTTGGATCTGCCGGTCGTACATCTTGATCTTTACTGTCATCTCCGCGATCTGCTGAAGTACCGGACCGAGAGCCTGTGCCAGTCCGGGCGGCATAACAGCGAGGCTGCGCTGAGCGAAGCACGTCGTAGCGGAGGCGGGCATACGGTAGCCGCAGGACTTCGTCAGCCCACGCACGGCGGTCACTGCCGCCGTGCGTAGCCGCACCAGCAGCGCTCGCGCACGAACTAAGGTGAGGGCCTCTTGCTGCTGGACGGTGCGGTGAGAGATCGGCCGGAGGATGTTCGGATCAAGCCGGGCATATCGTGCCAGCTTCTCAGCATCGACCTGATCGCTCTTCCGATCACTGTGCGAGATCGCTCGCAGCTCACGAACGTTCGCCACGATGACTTCGTGCCCTAGCTCCTGAAGCTGTTCGCTGATCCAAATCGAGTGTGTCCCGGCCTCCATCGCGACCCGCGCTGGAGCCACGTCGGTAAACCACTTCTCAATCGCCTTCGGCGTGGTTCGGAAACGGCCACGATCGACCACTTCTCCGTCCTGGTTGAGGGTGCAGTAATGGCTCCAGACATCGCCAAGGTCGATGCCGATCGTGATCTCAACCTTGGCCTGTCTGCGTGGAACTTCAGCGATGAGGTGCTGCGCTGGCTTCTTCATGGGAATAGTCTGCTCCTCCTTCGGAGGACCTGCTCATCCCATTT
>NZ_JACHDZ010000013.1 GCF_014201375.1 Tunturiibacter empetritectus | reverse complement strand
CATCCCGACTCCTTCCTCACGCTGGCCCTGGTCTCTAAACCAGACATAGTCTACGGGCTTCACTTGAGCCTTCGCCCTTATCTAATCAGCCTTTGGTGGAGGGTCTAGTCTCCTGGCCATGATGAGTTGCGCCGCGTGCTCTTCCTGATAAACGGGACGGTCATGGATGACCATTTTCGGGAGCAGGTTTTGAGCACGCCGTTGGGAACTGTTCGGTCGTCCTAGCTATCCAGTGCAGACCTTGGTGGGAACTCTAAATCGCCGACGTGGTGCGGTAAAGTGGGAGCGCGATGTTGCGCTTCCAAGCCGAAGGCATCTTTTCCGCGCCTGCTTAGGCCGCCGTCGCGGTCGTTGGTGCGCGATACTCTTCGCCACTTGATAGGACTGCCCAGGCGACGCGAGCCAGCTTGTTGGCTGCGGCCGCGTCGCTGCGGCAACAAGCGATTTTGCCTGGCACATCCAACTTGTTATCCCACACCTTCAAGGGGCGTCCGCGCGGTGCCATAGGCTACGTCGGCGTCGCAACCGGCACCCCCGGCGTAAAGGTCCTCGCCGTCCGTTAAAAGTCCTTCCCCAACTCCCCGCCTCGGACTCATATCTCGATCTCTGATCAATACGGTACGTTTGCCAAAAAACGAGATCATCAAATCACACTCTGCGCTCTGGCCACGCGATACCTTCGTGCCATGAGCCCGGTAAGGATGTGGACGAGGCACCCATGCCAGTTTGGAGCTGGGGTGTTCCAGGTGGCCCTTATATACCGCAATCCCAGACGCCTGACCCGGCCCGCAGCTAGCATTCCTCTTTGGTAGTAAACGCGGCGACAACCAGTTCCCGGAAAACGGGATTATGGGCAGGTGACGGCCATCAGTTTCCGAAAACGCTTTTTTCGGGAGCAACTAACATTGGTCAACAGAAACGCGTTTCACAGGAGTTATCCGCCCAAGGACTAGCCGCTCCTTCTGAAGTCAAGATAAACTTCCGCTAATTTGCGGCCGCCAATCATCTTTGGCTTAGCTCTCCTGAGGCAACCTTACGATTAAACTGGTCAGAATCATTTCGTGGGATACTCAATGATTGCCAGGATTCCCCTGCAAAATGTCGCGCCAACAAAACGATTTGACCTACGTGGTGGGGATAGTGCGCCAGTTGACGATTGATCGCTTGCATTACCGAATGAGCCTCTCCTCGAATCGTTACTATTCGATCAAGGTCTGCATCCGTGATCTCTTCCAGAGTTCCCATTAAACGCGACCAGCCATCCTCCCACATTCTGAGGAGCTCGTTGCGAGTTGTGGGTGGCGAGACGAATTCATCATCTCGGTTTCGACTCGGCTTCTCACCATCCGTCGTTAGGAAGTCGCTCCAACGAGAGCACATATTTCCGGAAAGATGCTTCACAATAATCGCGATCGAATTTGATTCTGCGTCCAGCTGTCTGAAGAGCTGTTCGTCGGAGATCTGATCCATCGCTCTCTCAGCGAGTCTCTTGTAGTAAGCGAAGAGAGATAAACTGTCCGCGATATAAGAGGTGGTTAACTTTAGCGCCATAGGATTTACATTATCCTTTTGGTCGCGTCGAGTGAAATCTGCTTTCAGTGCAAGGGACCGTTCGGCCATATAGTTCGATTAGTTCACGTTGCTACACAAGGTGTATTTGTCCTCATAAGTCGGCTTGTCGCACCTGACGAGGTCAGCCGGGATGACCGTCAAATATTTACTGTAGTCTGAGCTTTCGTGATAACGTGTCCCATCAGCCTGGTCTTCCGCAGGGTTTATTTGAGGTAATTCACCATGCCGACACCGATCAAGCATCTGGTCGTCCTGATGCTTGAAAACCGCTCCTTCGATCACATGCTCGGCTTCATGAAGTCCCTCAACCCAGCCATCGATGGCCTTAACGGAGATGAGTGGAACTACCCGGCCCGTGAGCTCGATCCCAATGTTATCGTCACTCCGGACGCGGGTGACGTCCACGATCTCACCCCCGACCCTCACCACGATTTCGGCGACGTCGCCGCTCAGATCTTCAGCAGCGGCACCACCGGCCCTGCCGACATGCGCGGGTTCGTCCGCGACTACTATAATCTGACCCGGGACCCCGTCCGCGCCGGTAACGTCATGAAGTGCTTCACCCCGGCGACCCTCCCGGTCCTCACCACACTTGCCACCCAGTACGCCGTCTGCGACCGCTGGTTCTCCGCTGTTCCCGGTTCCACCATTCCCAACCGCATGTTCGTACATGGTGCCAACTCTGTTGGCTCGGTCAATCAGGACGCCATCGACGCGCCTTTCTTGCTTCATACCATCTTCGAGAGCTTCGACAAGACTACCCCCTACGACTTTCGCATCTACGCCAACGGCGCATCCATCCTCATCGCCAACAAGTACCTCATGCTGCATCAGGGAAAGTTCTTTCCCTACTCTCAGTTCGTTGCTGACGCTAGTGCCGGTAATTTGCCGGCCTATACCTTCATCGAACCCACCTACGATGACGATGACCAGGGCAATTTTGCCAACAGCCAACATCCCGACTTTCCCATTGATCGCGGCGAGGCCCTCATCTCCGATGTCTATTACGCGCTCACGAAGAGTCCCGGCTGGAAAAACACTCTCTTCCTCATCCTCTACGATGAACACGGCGGCACCTTCGACCATGTCACGCCTCCCACCGTGACGCGTCAGCCCTCGTCGGCAGGAGTCCCCGACGTTACTACCTCCCCCGACCCGCCCTTCGACTTCACGCGCCTGGGCGTCCGCGTTCCCGCTGTCTTTATCTCCCCGTGCATTCCCCCCAACACGGTCCTGCACGATCGCGATTATGAGCACTCCTCCGTTGTCGCCACAGTTCGAAAGCTCTTCTGTCCTGGCAGCAAGCAGCTTACCTGGCGCGAAGCCCAGGCACCCACTTTTGACGACGTCCTAACCCTTACTGGCGACGGCATTCGTACCGATGTCGTGAAGCTCCCCAACCCCGTTGTATCCGGTGGCATTCAGATTCAGGCCTCGGCCGAGCAGCGAACCGCCACTGATCTCTCCGTTCTCATGGCAAGGGCCATGCAACACTCGCTCGACCAAGCAAATCTTAAGTCGGCCGGAGACGCCAGCACCCTCACCAACGCCGCCGAAGTCTCACAATATCTTCGCCAGGCTCAACAGAATGTCATCGCAGGCGTAGGCAAATGACGACCCGCTTCAAACTCGTCGTGCTCGTCGCGTTCTTCGCATCTGCGGCCTCGGTGCACGCGCAATCCAAGAGCATGTGCAAGACCTTCTTCGACTCTACCGCCAAGCTTCACACCCGTGTCGAATGCGCTGAAGCGCTCTTTTCCGATCCCAAGTTTCATTTCACCTTCTCCGGTCTGCCTCCCGGCAACGGCTTCGCTCTCGGCGGCATGTTCGAGGATGAGGTCGACAACATCTCCAGTTCCGGCAAGTTATCCTCCAAACAAGCCAAGCTCTCCATCGTTGGGTCTGTCAACCAAAGCTGGGTCGCTTCCGGCATCTTCGACTTCACGCCCCCTGTCTACACGCCGGACCGCAACAAGAACAGCGAGGTTTGTCAGCGACTCGGAGTCCTCTGCACCAAGACCCAATTCTCTCTCCACGCTCAAGGGGTCCATCGCAGCCTGCAGACCCTCTCCTTCTATGGACTCGGCCCTCTCTCGCCCGCCCTCAAACACACCTTTCACCAGAACGATACTTTTGGCGACATCGCCGCAAACCTCCCGCTCACCGACCACTTCGCGCTCAGCAGCGGCATCGAGTTTCTCCAGCCTGATCTCCCACCGACAAACGACCCTCTCTCAGTCAGCAACAGCTTCACCAACCTCACCGCGCCAGGGCTGCAATCTCAGCCTTTCTTCACTCATACGAACATCGCAATCGTCACTACGGCCAGCGCCCTTACGAATCCTCGCACCAACGACGACCCGCTTAACCACACTGGTCCTCTCATGAAACGGAATATACGTTTCACTTTCTACAACCAGGCCGCTTACCACTGGTACTCGGGTGTCAACAACTCTTCGAGCTCCTTCCAGCGCTTCGTTTTCTCCGGTGACGAGTCCATTGCCTTTGGCTCGAACGTTCGCCGCTACGTTACCGTTGCCGACATCGGTCACAGTCTTGGCTCGCGCCTCCTCTATCGGATCCTCCAAAATGCCTGTGGAAACGGTCATGAGAAGCTCACTGCTCCCGGCGACTATGTCCTCAAGGTAACGCAACAGTGCAACTACGGTAAGTTCGATTTTCGCTCCAACCTGGCCGTCTCCAACACCGGCACAGGCTCTATCATCCCTTTCTATTTGCAACCCACCGTCGGCGGCTCCGACATCAACTCGCAAATCAGCCTCCGCGGCTTTCCGAACTACCGCTTCCGCGATCGCAACGCCGTCTTCGCCCAAGTCGAGTACACCGTCCCCATCGCCGATCCTGTCGGCCTGCTTCTCTTCTACGACGCAGGCCGCGTCGGCTCCACGTTGTCCGATCTCACCTTCTCCCATCTCCGCCAGGACGCAGGCTTCGGCGCTACCTTCAGCCTTCAAGGAAACGTCGTCGCCCAGACGTACGTAGCATGGGGCGCTGGGCATGGACCAACCTTGAACTATAACTTCCGCAAGCTGTTCTGATCACCGTCTGAGTGCCCGGGCACGGGGCAAACCACCGCAACATTCCAACCGTGTCGAGTCAGCACAGTCTTTTGATCGCAGGCGGCAGATCGCTCGCCGCGACGGAAGAAGCGGGTCAAGAGAGGAGTGTTTATGGTGACCTATGTCCGCAGACTCAAACGGACGATGTCAGCACGCATGCAGGAGAGTTGCACCACCGGCTACAATGAGCCATTCCGCCAAGCGAGTCTCCCATACCTAGAGTCAAGGTCCTAAAAGGAGTTGCACACAATCTCGGTAGCTCCTTTACGAGCCTGATGAACTACGCTGGCGATGCTCTTCCATAGGGCATGTTCTGCGGTTTGCGCGGGAGAGTGGAGTCGATACCTTAACGATCAACCTGCTCAGCGGCCAAGGCCGCCCGGATGCTCTTCTAAGGGAACCAATTTCGGGCCTACCAAATTGGTATTCGAAGATGTTCCTCAGGTTAGTCCAGAGCGCGGGGTCAGATCCGGAGTTGATTCGGTCCGCGACGCTCAAACTGACTTACGATTTGCAGCGTAACCGCCCAAGCCCGATTCCGGGCGAGCCTCAGAGCCCATACACATGCGATGTTTCGATAGCCGATATTCGCGGGAAAGAATACGCAGCCCATCAACGGCTGGTGGTTTGTCGAAAGGATGGAACTCAACAAACCCGTCAGTCCATCTGTCCGCATATGGTGGAATCCACTCACCTGGTTTCGATGGCGTAGAGGTATGAAGACCGGATAAGTCCTCATAAATGGGATGAGCAGGTCCTCCGAAGGAGGAGCAGACTATTCCCATGAAGAAGCCAGCGCAGCACCTCATCGCTGAAGTTCCACGCAGACAGG
>NZ_JACHDZ010000012.1 GCF_014201375.1 Tunturiibacter empetritectus | reverse complement strand
GGCCTGTCTGCGTGGAACTTCAGCGATGAGGTGCTGCGCTGGCTTCTTCATGGGAATAGTCTGCTCCTCCTTCGGAGGACCTGCTCATCCCATTTCTCGGTATCAATTCAGTGTCGGTGAGTGCATTGGCGATTTGTCGTCAACCGAGACAGATACGGTACAGTTTGCCGAACACAGGAAAGTTGGAGATTCGATGACCTAACGCGTTTCCTGTTATCTATCAAATCGGGCGAGCAAACCAAAATGAAGTACAAGCTTTTGATGGTAGTAAAGCGGTTCAACTACTCTATCGCTATTGGATCGAGACGGCTACCCCCCTTGAAAGCGAGTCGATCAAGGACGCCTCTCTCGGAGAGAAGTTGCAGGAGGAAGGTCAGAACTACTTCCTTCTCTGCAATCAAGATGTCGCGAAGACCGGCGTCTGACGCATAGCGCTGCACCTGGGCCTGAGTCAGCATGGGCTACGTTTCCTTTCGGTCAGTCATGCGGCGTGCCGTTCCTGCGACGCCGCTAAGCTCTTCTCTTGAAACGTTCACAAAGATCTTCCACTCCTCGTCGTATCCGAGTGCGCGCGGCACTGGATGATCTTCTGGCGAACCTAACCAAGTTCTGCGGCTTCGCGCCGCTACTTGGAGAACACGCGCGCGTGCCCCCGGGGGGAAGTCCGCCTGAGTAAAATCTGCGAGCCAGCCAAATCTTCTTGCTAGAGCACCCGCGGCGATTCGTTCCAAGTAGTCGGCTGCTTTTTCCCAGTCGAAGCGACGGCGGGAGGCGGCGGCAAAGACGGACGCAGCCTCTCCGACCCCTCCCGCGAATTCTGGATGGTCGATGCAATCGATCGCTGTCTTCTCTCGATCGGACATCGACACCTCGTGGCCGAGCACATCGATTGGTTGAAACCCAAAGAACTTTTTTTCCGACTGTGTAACGATCTCTACCCTCGAGTCTCCGATTTCGCGTTCGCGAAGACGTTTGGGCGTCACTACGTAAATCACATTGCGGTGCTGGGTCGTTAGTCCGTAGTGCGCTGCTGCGCTACCGAAACCGATATAGTAGCGCTCCGCAATATGACTGGCGTGGGCCAGCAGATTGCTGTTGCCGAGAGCTTCAGGGCCGAATTCGGGGGGAATCAATAAATAGCTGCCCCAGGTTGCACGCTCCAACCATCCCTTGCGACGGAGCGAAGCGATGACATGATCCGCTGCTTTGTCGGTATTTCCCAGCATTTTGGCAACTTCGGAGCGCGTGGTCTCCCGCCTTCCGCTCTCGGTGAGAGTCAGGACGATTTTGCTTTCCTGTGTCGATAAAGATCGGGTACGATTCATACGCAATATCCTGTAACGAAACCCCTCCTTATACGGTGTTTCGATGCAAAGAATAGCCAATTCGAAGGCGACTGTCCACAATAGTGTTTCATAACCCTCCGAAAGAGGGGGTTTCGTTACACAAAATGGATAAATGGCCTCTGCTGAGCTGTACCGAGGTGTATCTTGCAAATCTGCTGCCTGACGATCAAAAACTTTCGAGGGATCAAGAACGCGACGATTTACCCGCCGCAGCACGCCGTTCTCTTGGGTGATAACAATACTGGGAAGACGACCATTCTCGAAGCTATTGATCTTGTCCTGGGGCCGGATAGGTTGAACCGCACTCCGCCGATCGACGAACATGACTTCTATCAGGGCAAGTATCTGGCTGCCACGCCAGTGCCCTCTGCCCCAGCGATCCCTGCGCCGCCCGCCGCCGTAGATGCAAATCTACCTCCGGCCATCCCAGCTCCGTTCGTGACGTCTGCCGAACCTCCCAAGATTGAGATCGAAGTGACAATCAGTCACTTGACTCCGGAGCAAAGGGCGAAGTTCGTCGACTATGTAGAGTTTTGGGATTCGGCAAAGTGCACTCTCTACCAAATCGCGCAACCAGCAGGTGTCGACGCCGCCACGATCACGGAAGCCCTGCGGGTGACGTTCATTGGATGCTACGACGCGGAAGAGGACGATTTCGAAGGGAAGACCTACTTTACGCGTAGCTTGTCGGAAAGTCCTACGCCAGTCTCGTTCTCCAAAAAACACAAGCAGATCTGCGGCTTTCTCTATCTGCGATCATTGCGGACCGGTTCTCGCGCGCTCAGCCTCGAACGAGGCAGTCTGCTCGACATCGTTCTGCGGTTGAAAGAGGTCAGGCCGCAGATGTGGGAAGACACAATTGCAACCCTGGCCTCATATTCGGTAGCGAGCGATCCAAACTTGGGACTCTCAGGCGTTTTGGAGAGCATCAACGAGTCCTTGAAGCGCTATGTACCGAAGGAGTGGGGCATCAAACCTCACCTCAAAGTATCGAGCCTCACACGCGAGCATCTGAGGAAGGTCATTACGGCCTTTATCGCAACCGGTGAAGGCGAGCACGCAGCGCCGTTCTTCCGCCAAGGCACCGGAACCATCAATATGCTCGTGCTTGCAATGCTGTCCCAGATTGCGCAGGATAAGCAAAATGTGATCTTCGCGATGGAAGAACCAGAAACCGCGATTCCACCATACGCGCAGAAACGTATCGTTCACGAGATTCGAAAGCTCGCTTCCCAAACTCTCTTCACCTCGCATTCCCGCGCACAGCGAAGAGCGTCGCTATGTCTTCGCCTACGACGCGGACACCATTGCGGAGCTCGAAGACGCTATGAACAACCAACTGCCCACAAGGAGACCATGCCCATGATGCCATCCCTGGCCGACCGCCTCTACGACAGAACTGCGTTGCGCTCGCTATCCGACGAAGTCATTGCGTCTCTTCGCTTAACGGATAGCGACAAGAGCAGGATGCGTGGCGCATGCAGGCATCTCATGGATGCGCTCGATCGCTGTCCGGGGATCACGCTTCAGCAGCGATGGCACGACTTCGAAAAGACTGTCTGGCCTCGATGGGCCAGCAACATAGACCGGCCTTGTACGTTGTGGACCTGGGGCGCACGCGTTCTCGTTCCCGCCCGCATCGTAGTTCCTAGCATGGAGTGGCTCCGTGAGCTACGCGTCAACCAGTGGATCGTACGCTTTCCCGAAGACGATGCCCTCGTCCAGCAACATCGGCTGCTGCTGGATGCGACAGCAGACATTCGATGGGCGTCGCCGCACTCCCGGCATCTCGCCGTATCGAGCGGACTGCGCCTGCTGCTGGTTCGCGGCTATACGACTCTCAACGATATTCAGGATGACGACCTCAAGCAGCTCGCCCGAACGATCATATAGCTTCGTCGTTCGCGGGCTGTCATGTGCGGCGATGGCTTGCGCTCCTTCGATGCTGCCGCCCTTCAGCAGATAAACCGTAATGCCCGTGGCCCGGAAGGTGTGACAATTCGCCTGGTCGCCCATGTCGGCGGCCGCGGAGCGGCGCTTGACCATGCGAAACACATCGACGCGGCTCATGCGGCCGTCGCCGAAGCCACGCTCTTTTGTCATCGACCGGCAAAGTGGCCCCTTGGCCGGGGTGCCGAGCGCAGCTAGGTAGGCGTCGAGATATTCTTCCGCCTTGTGATGGACGGGCACGGCGTGATGCTTGCCGCCCTTCTCATGCAGCCGCAGTCACCATCGGTTGCCTTGCTGGTAGTAGTCGCCGGCGTCCATGGCGACGACGGCCGAGACGCGCGCGAAGCTGTAAACCATGATCCCGAGCAGGGCACGGTCGCGCAAGCCGGAGGGCGCCGATATGTCGATGCTGTCGATCAGCTGGCGCGCTTCGTCTCGCCGTTCTGAAGATCCTAGGCACAAGCCACTTTCGCCCAGTTTCACTCAGGAACCATTCCACGCAGCCCACAAGATAGGGCATTTGGCCGTGCTAGCTGAACAGCTCGTAATCCGGATCGCTTGAGAGGGGTCGGGTCTTTCCCAAATGAACATACCTCGCAGGATGTCCTAAATTTAGGGTGACAGCCAGTTCAAAGAATGGGATACTGACTATCCTCCCTACCAGTTGTTCGCTTATCCACTTCGGAGCTTGATATGCGTCTACGCCTTGTTTGTCCGCTGTCCTTCTGCCTGTATTTTGCGTTCACTCTGTCCCCAAACCCAGTCCGCTGCGAATCTAAGACAAAGAAAGATGCCACTCGAAAGGCGGGTGTACAGGCCACGCTTCCGGAGATGATCAGCTATGAGCGGATTGCTCAGTTAATGGATGGGATGTTCGAGGATGCGGCCGGGATACAGGTGGATGCGCTTATTCTGCATCCCACGAACGCAAATACGTCGACCCTAGACGCAATTCAACAAAGTCTGCAGGTAGGCGCCTCTTACAACTATCTTGATGCGCTGCAGAACGGCGTCAACGCGAAGCTTTTCGAGGCCAAGGCGAATTCCCAGGTGAGCCTGCTGAATCAGTGGACGGCAATGCAACCGCAGCTCTTTGATGCCACGGCAGCAGCCAGTGCGACTCAGAAGACTTTGGATGATCTCAAGGCGCAGACCGACCCGCAGCCAAGTGCTGACGACATCGCGAAGGCCACCGAAGCCAACCGGGTTGCACAGGCTAACAAACAGGGTATTAAAGACAAGATGGACGCCATTAAAGCAGGCCAGGGGGATTTTACCTTTTCGACACAGACCCTTTCGGCGGCAAACTCGTCTCCCGCTACGACACCACCTGCGACAACAACCGTTAGTAACAACAAGCTCCTAGGTACTCCCAGCTTCACGCCGACATCACCCGGGTTGACCGGAGGCACCGGCACGACCGGCGCCACCCTGCCACCAACCCAGCAGATGGATACGCAACTGCGCCTGCTGTGGGAGCGGATGATGCGTCTGCTGAGCACGATCGGGCAGCCGGACAGCGTCAAAGGCCAGACGCTTGAGATTCTCCGCTTTTACCCGAGCATTACCTACGTCGATAAAGACACGACAACCCTAAAGCTCGAGTACGCAATCAGTTGTGAGGGTGGTGGCAAGCCAACGGTGCTGGATGTGTACCCGCGCACCTCGCCGGTGAATATTCTAGCGGAGAAATTCAAGGACAGCGGGTTTAGCCTGGCTGCGGCTTTCGGGTTCGGTGCGGCCAATGCTTCGGCGGCTTATAACCACGAACACCTGCAACTGACTAATGCAATGTCACAGACTTCGTACGTTACCGGATTCGGTGCCAACTCCAATACGTTCGGCTGGCTGCTGGGCAAGACTCCTGGCGATGACACAATCGCCACCGGTCAGAAGGAGTTTTACGCGTTGGTGGCGATTCCCAGTGGTTGCACTGGCAACACATTTACGGTGAAGGTCAACCGCATAGTCTGGCAGGGAGCAAATGGAAATGCGCTAACGTCAGAGTCAGTTAATGATACAAAGACCTCTTTTACCACGGGTGGACCTACCAAGGAACCTACTACACTGACGTACTCGCCGAATGACGGCTCGTCATTCGTTCCTGTCAGCGTATATCTCGACCATCCCCTGGATTCGCAGGCGCGAGTACTGGTGGATGGTGAAGTGCTTTTTCGCGCGCGGGACAACTTTGCACGCGCGACTGCGGCCCCCACCGGTTTCAGCAACACCGGCCTGTTTGAGAAGCAGGATGCGTCGATGGATGGCGGCCAATGGTCGCGCACCGATGAGAACCGGCTCGTGATCCTGCTCAAATCCTCTAAGTATGCGTCGCGCTTCCCGGAGATCGTTATTACCTCTCCGACCGATAGCGCCATATCTCTGTTGGATTCGATCGAGAGGCCTGTGGTGGCCGGTTATCAGTATCAGTGTGGCAAAGGGATGGCCAGTTGCCGCGGACTGTTGCCTCCGCTAAATTTCTCGTCTGCTGCAGCATCGCGCGGGGTTGTGCGGCGATGGGAGGCCGGTTTCAGCGCGTCTGCCTCCGATGACCGCATCCTCATCATGCTGGACCGCGACAGGCCGACTGGAAACTCAACGGCTGCAGATGCGCCCGGTTATCTAGTCACATCGAGTCCCGGTTATCTGCCCTGGGGACCACAGCCACGAGTGCTGGCTCTCAATCTTGAAGGTGAAACGCTGACTGCCGCGTCTCTAAAGAACTGCAGGGCTCAGGGGGTTATCCTGTCCTGCCAGACCTGGAGCGGCTACGGCAAAGGCGGGTATCGCATCCGCGTGTACGACGATCAACACCTGGCGAGCGACCAGCGGTCCACCAATGCCGTTCAGGCGGACCTGACGCTGCAACCTGAATCAATTGAAGACAGGAAGCCGATTCTGGAATCGACTCCATTGCCCATTGTTATACCTGCCCTGGCGGGAAATGATCCCGCCAGCGGAACCTGGAACTTCGACTATCCGATCTATGGCAAAAACGAGATCACCGTAGCACTCCGCAACTTTAGCGGCCAGCTTCTTTACACCGACGATGCCCGGTACGCTGCCAACAAGATTGGAGCCGCTCCGCATATCAACAACTGTGATTCTTCGAACCGGTGCCATCTGAAGTTCACAATTTTCTTCCGTGATTTGCCGGCACTCGACGATCACATGGACTTCGTCTTTTATGAGAGGGACCCCCGAACTCCAGCAGCGGATCCGATTCCTATTGGCAGTACGCAGCTTGTCAGTCTCTACACGTCTCTGGCTCCTCACCTAACGAACGTCGATACCTCTGCCGACATCAGGCTCACGGGAACCAACCTATTTCTGGACAGAGTGCGCTTCGGCAACGGAGGCCCGATTGCCGAACTGGAGTGTGGAGACGCAACCCGAACCGACTGCAGAGTGGTTGGCATTCCCACAGTCAAGGAGCCGGCGTGGGTTTACCTCTATAGCCCAAAGGTTTCTTTTCCCTTGCCACTGACGCTAAACGGCTCGACCGCGGACTGGAGGTATGTGCCGCCACCGAAGCCGGCTGGTGGCATTGGTGCAGGGGCCAAGGCACATGTTGCCGTTGCCGCGATTCCAGAAAAGAACAATGTGCCGCCACCTAAACCCACCGCTGATAAATCCCGGCAGCCGACCGTAATTCAATAATCTGGCAGTCCTTTTTAAGGTATCGTAAATGAATCCACACTTGGACTGAGCCTCGGGCGGCGGGTGAATCCTCGTCTTCTACTCTTCAACAAGCGCATTTGCTCAATTGAGCTAACTTTTCAATGAATAGTGCAGTAAATTTCAATTCGCTTGAGACGTTGGACCAAGAAGACCTCCTGAAGCTAGTCAAGAGCATGATCAGCGGCGGCGTCTTCCTGAATTTCCACGGAAAACGTAGCGCGATGGAGATCGCCAAGCGAGTGCGCCCACGTGTCACGCGTCGGATCACCGAACTGCATTGTGGAACTCCAGAGCAACAGAGCAAAAACATGATCATCGAGGGAAGATCTCGACACCTGGATTGGATCCTCGTGGGGTACCCGGCAAGAGATTTCTGCAATTGATTGCAGAGATTCAACCCTGCACTTTGGGGTATGCGCTCACGCTTGAACTCCGAGCGAGGATGGTCGGCAATCGGGAAGTGATCCATTGAGCGAAGTGGTAACTGCGGATTGATGTCGCGCTGGGGTATAGTCCAACCCTACGTCCGACGGCCCGGGGAAATGATGTCGTAATAGAGTCACTTTCCGAGTTATCGGACAGGCAAGGACGAAGGTCAAAGAGTCTATTCGGACATCTCGGCCCGGTCGAACGCGGTCCGATCGCTGTAGATCGAGAGATGTACTGAGCTGAGCCGGCATGCTCGGATCTAGAGCGGACGTATACGCCTTCGACTGACCCCACCAGCTCACCGCTGGTCTCGTGCTCTCTAAAACGCCAATGTCGCTCACGAAACTCCCGAGTGGTCAGCTACTCCTCAATAGCTACGATCAGGCTTCGGCCCCTCCGGATGATGTGGGTCGGCAAAGGGGTGTAAGGTTTGGATTGCCCGTCATCCGGAAGCTACGCCGACTCGCGGCTCCGAAGCTTTTCACGGAGGTGCTTAACGGCGTCAGCCCGTGCGTGTCCGGAAGACGGTGATCCATTAGCGTCCCTGAGCCGATCACCCATTGGAGCACCGCTAGGTCAGCACCACGATCTTTCCACCCGCTTTGTTCTCCTCCATGCAGCGATGCGCCTCAACGATCTCGTCAAGGTGAAAGACTTTGCTGACCTGGACGTGCAATGTGCCTGCTGCGATCTGCGCGACCAGATCATCGAGGGGCGTCCGCATAAAATCTTCCGATTCGCCGGCATAGGTGGTCAGGCTGACTGCAGTCGGGATCGCCTCCATTGGGGCGAAATCATCGAAAGACCATTTGTTGCCGACAATACCCGTCATGCAAACGATCCCGCGCTGTTTGGCGCAACGCAGCGAATCCTTCAAGGTCGTCGTGCCTACCAGTTCGAGCACTTTGTCGACACCCCCGGCGCAGACTTCTCTGACCTGTTCGGCGATCGAGCCGGTATCAATGAACACCTGATCAGCTCCACTCGCCAGCAGCAGCTTATTGCGTTAGGGGTTGCGAGTCGTAGCCGCGACGAAGGCGCCGTGGTTCTTAGCGATCGCTGCGGCTGCCAACCCGACGGATGTCGTGCCCCCGCGGATTAGCAGACGTTCGCCCTTTTCGAGACGAAGCGACTTGAACAGCGAGCCCCATGACGTCTGCAGCATCTCCGGGATAGCGCCGAGCGTCTCCCAGGCGAGTTCGGTCTTAATGAGCTGCACCTGCTTTGCTGGCACGCAGGTATATTCGGCGTACCCGCCGTCGAACTGCCGCCCCATGCCGCCCATCGCGGTCGCGACGATATCGCCCTTGCGCAACTCGCTTCCTGCCGCCTCTTCCACAAGTCCGACCGCTTCGATGCCCAGGACGCGCGGGAACTTGACGCCGGGCGAATGGCCTTGCCGGGTAAACAGTTCTGAGCGGTTGAGGCCGAATGCCTTGATACGGATCAGCACCTCGCCGGCCTGCGGGGTAGGGATGGGGAGGCTCTCAATCTTGAGAACCTCTGGCCCACCTGCTTCGTGAATCACTGCGGCTTTCATCGTAGACATTTTCCGTTCCTCTGTTCTCCCCATACGGGGTAAGAATCCGACGTCACTGTTCCTTTTGCGGTGTGCGTCGAACAATCATTCCTTATCGTCCCATCGGACGTAAATGAGAGCAGTGCGCACATGACTTGGTAACCAAACATCAACACCAGCTAGGCGGTTAATCCAGCGAGGTTGAAGTTCTTTAACGGAGTCGTCTACGACCTTGTCCAAGAGCACCTTGAAGATTAGGAATTCATTGTCCGGTCCAACCACCTTTGCGGTTCCAGACCAGACAGCAGTTTGGTCCATGTTATTGTGGACCCGCTTGACCGTGTTGTAGACGTCCAGGGTGAACTCTTTGCTAATCTCAACATCTTCCCTCGTACCTATGCTGGTAAGATGCCCGCCTACAAATGTGTCGAACTTGTATGCGAGGAGCTCATCGAATACCTTGAGGTACTGATGAAAATTCGTCGTAATATCGAATCCCGAGAAAGGAGCATAGCCGGGAGTCACGCAGTCAACGGCCATTAGGAATTTGGCTTTGGGGACATAGATGAAGAGATCGCCTTCATTCGAATGATACTCATGGCGGGTGAGTTCGACAGTGTGACCTCCAAGCGTAAGCGTCTTCGTCGTTTTGAACGTTTCGTTCGGTAGCAGCCGATTCGGATCATTCATCTCTTTTAGAAAGTCGCTGACAGTATCGAGCGAGACGATCTTGAGATCTTTGATGTTCTTGAACGCAGCCGATCCCCCGATATGATCTTTATGTGCGTGGGAGTACACGAGCATCTTGATCGGCTTGTCGGTCACCTTCGCAATTTCCGACGGAATACTCTTTCCGAAGCTTGCTGGAGCATCAAAGACAATGACTCCTTCATCGGTTACGAGGAATGCAGACTGCCACCCGTTATCAGAGATGACGTATACACCTCCCCCAACATTGTGAACCGCATATCCGATCTTTGGATCGATCTTCCACATCTGCGCCTTCACCGAAGGCAAAATAGGAACATACTTTCGCAAGTTCTCTGGTGAGTCCTCCTGTGACGACTGAGCCGAGACGTGAATGCATAGGGCAGAAGCAAGTGCCAGAAGATACATAAGCTTTTTCATTGGTAATTTTCCTCGTGACTGAAGCGCACCGGGGCACGCCAGTTATGTAACTGGTTGGCTTCTGATTGCCGTGCTTCGGTATCGATTTTTGTTGAGATACTGAAACGCAACCAAGCGGGCGGCAGTCTGCAGCCCTGGGGACGATTAGTGTTTTGGCGGATTCGTGGTGGAGAAGCAGTAGCGCGCAATTTTCCAGGCGTCGTTGATCTTCTGAAACACGAAGAGTTCCTGATTTGCCTCCGGGCTGCCGTCGCCTGTCGCGTTGACCTTGGATGTTCCGGCCGAATTGGTGCGCGCGATTGCCCAGTCGGGGGCGATCTGGAGGGCTTCGGCGACCTTGAATTCCACTCTCAGCGTGATCGCTTCGAAGACGGCGAGATATGCCTTCCGCACAGCGTCGGCTCCAACGCTGGATGGAAAATGCTGCGGCATGAATACGCCGTCGGAAGCGTAGAGCTTCATCACAGCATCGGTATCGGATTGGTTCACCGCATCTTGATATTCCGTCAATACAGCGGCAACCGCCTGTTCGTTTGCATTCATCGTTTTCCTCCTTGGTATTGCGATGCCTTCAGAAAGGACTATAGCCTTATCCCGTATGCGCGATAAGCGGGGTAAACTAAGAATCATCTTTCCATAATTGGAATAATGGCCATGGACCTTAACTCACTTACTATTTTTGCCAAGGTCGTAGAGGCGAACAGTTTTTCTGAAGCGGCGCGCCGCCTCAAGATGCCGGTCTCAACCGTCAGCCGCCGCATCGCTGAACTGGAGGACCAACTCGGTGTTCGGCTGCTTGAGCGTTCGACCCGCAGCCTGCGGCTTACCGATGTAGGTTCCGAGGTTCTGGAGCACGCCCAGCATAGCGCGGAACTCAGCGAAGCGGTCGACGGCATTGTCTCGAACCATCTGTCGAACGTCTCAGGTACGCTGCGGCTTTCGGCGCCGCCCAGCATCTCCGACTCATTGCTTGCGCCACTGGTCGGCGCATTCCAGGCATCCTTTCCCAACGTCCGCATCCAGATATTTATCACTGAACGGATAGTCGATCAGATCGCCGAGGGCGTCGACCTGTCGTTCAGGGTAGGAGAACTCGAGGATTCGGCACTCGTTGCGCGCAAGATCCTGACCTACCGGCATCAGCTTGTCGCGAGCCCTGCCTACCTGGAGAAGTGCAAGCCTCCAAGATCACCACGGGACTTGCTCGGCCACCGGCTGCTCGCGTTCTCATTTTGGAAGCCGGAGAATACCTGGCACTTTACTCACATGAACGGAAAAGACAAGGAAACCCTGACTTTCCAGCCTTACCTTTCAATCAACGAATACTCCGGTCTTGCGACCGCGCTGCTCGCCGGCACCGGCATCGGCGATCTTCCGCCGATAGTGCAGCCAGAATTGCTGCGCGACGGGCGCCTTGTTGAGGTGATGCCGAAGTGGCACTTCCGCATCTTTAATCTTTCGGTGGTTCACTTGGGCAACCGGTACATCCCTCGGCCGGTGCGCGTGTTCAAGGAATTCGCGGTGCAAATGGCGCCAACGCTTTTTCCATCGCTTCCGACTTAAGGGCGTCGAATCCGCAATGAGTTTTCTCTTTGCTGTTAACGCGGCCCCCAAGCGCAACCGAAATTCTGTCGAATGACGAGAACCGGGCTTTGCGTGAACTGGCACCCCACTAGCCGCCCGTAGTCGGGAAGCGGATTGTTCCTGGATTGTCGGGGGCATCCGGTAGTTGCCGGTCCTCTATTCACAGTTGATGCTAAATCGACTACTCAGTGAGTGCCTCTGGCGGCAACCTGCTTGAGCAAAGCCTTATTCTGCACGGCCCATTCGCAGAGCAATGCGACGGCTTCGGCGAACTTGTTGCCGGCTGGCGTGAGGCTGTAGTCAACATGAGGGGGGACAACTGGATGAACCAGTCGGTTGGGCAGTCCGCGGAAGCCGAGCTCGATTCGGTGCTTACGGACGCGAATGGCGTTCGCCGAGCCTACGCGATTCCGCCCGGGGCACTCCATCCTGAGCAGGAAAGTAGGCAGCGCAAGATCGCGGAGCGGGTATTGCCGCCTGCCTTCAAGGACTTGCTAAGGGTGACGAAGGAGCCGTTTGTGCAGGCCATCATGGACTTGGCCTGTCCGCAGTTGGTCTTCAACCGCACGATCCTGATGGGAGATGCTTCTTTCGTGATCCGGCCACACACGGCGGCAAGCACCTCGAAGGGCATTGCGAACGCCTTCACGCTTGTGGGAGAACTGGCCGGAAAGCAGGAATTATCCGAATCGCTCGATCATTGGAAGCGGTCGGAGTTCGATCGAGGCCAGCGACTGATGAGCTATGGGCAAGGTCTCGGTAGGTCGCAAGGTCGCTAAACAATCAAAGGAAACGGGAGATCGATCAACGGCACCTGCTCGCGCCTTGACTCCCGCAATGCACCAGGTTGTTCGATAGTATGAGTTTTAGGCTCAATCATCAGGTTCTCTATGAAGAGACAGATCTGCTCCTACGATATGGTCGCTGTTCCTTCGAACTCCTACACGGTCACGGATGCGGAAGGAGAGATGTACCTGTGCAACTCGCGATGTCTTTGCATCTGGGCGGTGATGCTCGTAACGAAACATAATTTGCCGGAAAGCGAGCGAGACCGCTCCTTTGTGGTGACTAATCCCGTTGGCAAAAAGCGCAGCTTGGACAAACTGATGGATCTTGCTCAATGGGCCGCTGCCAACGCATTTGGCAAACCTGAAAGCGAGTGGTTGATGAACGGGCGCGATGTTGAATAACTGGATTTGGTGGGAGTATAGAAGCCGCTACAAGGGTTTATCTTTATCTAACTAGAGCAAGTGGAGATTGTGAATGATTCATCCAGGACTCGCGGCTTTAGAAAAGTGGGACACCATCGAATACGCAGCCCGGCTATCGGGCACGTCTAGCTGCGATACCGGATTCAGAGATCGCACATCACTGTTGGCGTTGTGGCTGGGAAGACGCCGATACGGAAGCTCTTGAATTGGATCGGCACAAACGTGTCTTGGCCGATGGCGGGGAAGATGAGTACGCAGAGACAGGGGGCCTGCTGTTCGATGCCGGCGGCGATGCCCGGGCGAATGGAATTCCATTCGATGAGGGCCGTACGCAACCCTGGAAAGAAGGCTGGATCGCCGCGGACATCAATGTTGGGCTGGCAGGCATTGAAGACTAACCCGTCGAAGACCGGAATACAGCGGGCGCTGCATTGTCGATGCGGACGCGAGAAGATCCTTGCGCTCGGTCTTTGTGCAACCTGTTACACCTTGAAACGGCAAGACGACGAATATTTTGGTGGTCTGCGAGAGCAGGTCCTGGAGCGAGATGGTTATTGCTGCCGTGTTTGCGGAGCTTCGGGGCGACGCAAACGTTCCATCGTTGTTCATCATCGCGTACCAGGAAAATCCTTACTCCATCTTATGATTTCGCTTTGCCCTGGGTGTCATGCGAAAGTGGGCCGCACAAGGGTCGTTATTTCACAGATGCCACCGCTTCTGCTCGAATTGTGGCGCGAACAACACCCGCTCGGCCATGAGCAAACCGCATTAGTCTTTAAGACTAATTTTCCAGCAGCTAAAAGCGCGCCTCTGTTCAGAGAAATCGCTCAACAGGACGCCACTCCTTCGAAGACTTCCTGTTAATCCAAACACACATTGATGTAGTTATCCTTTATGACAAACGGCTTCTCCAAGGCGAGCAGAACAATGGCTTACGAGCCGTAGACCCTATGGACCAGCGAAAGTAGCGTTTCGCTGCTCGGCCACGAGATCGTCAACAGCAAAGCGGAGTCTTCGCGGACTTGGATGTCATGCAAGATACCAGGTGCGAGCGTTTGTATTTGCCCAACTCGCAGATGCTGCGATGCTGCGGTGTCTCCTGTACTTCAGGGAGTATTGAATTCCTTGCCATACGAGTCCATAGATATTCGCCCCAAGGCTAGGGAAGTCCCAGATACTGAGATAGCTTGTTCTCTGAATCGCCTATCGAGCGGGCCAGGCTGAGTTTGGCGAGATTATACGCAAGCAGCGAGGTGATCGAGTCCAACTCTGCCGTAGCGACCGTCTGTTGCGCCTGTGTCACTTCGACAGAGTCTGCAATGCCACTCTCAAGACGTTGGCGAGTCAAATCCAGATTTTGCCGCGCAACCTTTCGGTTGCTCTCCGCTACTTGTAGCTGGCTGGTCGCCGCCTCGAGATCGAGAAAGGCGTTCGTGACATCACTTTGGATACGGCCTTCCACCTCGCTCAGCTCGGCACGACGCTGGTTGAGGCTGGCCTTCGATTGCTCGATATCGCCCTCGGTCTTTCCGCCCAGCCAGATAGGGACACGCAATGTTCCGGTGACGTTATAAGTGGCATATGCTTGCGCCGGATTGACCCCGATCGCCCCATAGTCGGCGGACACAGAGAGTGCCGGGAGACGTTCGGCAACAGCGGCAGCATGCGCTCGCTGGGCCGACCGGGCAGCTGCATCCGCTGCCTTGAAATCCGACCGCGTCGTAAGCGCGGCCTTCAGAGCATCCTCGACCGTCAGGGAAGGTGCTGGGGAATAGGGAACCTTGTCGGCCAGTATGAGTTCCGAAGTCGGGGCCAAGCCAATGAGTCGGGCCAGGTTGATCTTCTGTTTCGCGAAATCGGTTTGCAATGTGATGACGCGTTGCTGTTGGGTCCCCGTTCGATCGAAGGTGGCGGCAAGGTTTCTTATGGTTGTAATGTCCACCTTGATCGAAGGTGCTTTTCTCCCAATGGCAAGCAGCTCGTCTGCAACCTCGTGAGCTCCGGACACTTTAATCCGAGAGTTGGTCGCAATTTGCCTCAAGGTGCCCGAGTAGACTTGTCCCCTTGCACCGATGCCGCTTGGACCACCGGTCACGAGAGCGGTCTTTCCAAGGAGCGGGATGGCGATTGGGCTGCCCAGAGATAGTTATCAGGACGTCGAAGACTGTTCGTTCATGGCGATCAGTTTCCTGGTATTTAGGCAAAGTGTTAATTGAGAGCCCAGCGGCCACAAGATAAACTGTTTCAATGCATTTCTGATACGGCGGAGTTTATCCCGCGGGTTGTCAAATCGCGAACGAGATCGACCTCGTGCTGACGATAGGGCGTTCCGTCATTGCGGAACACATCGTGAAACCAAATAGTTGGTTGAATGAGGACATACGGCCGCTGCCACGAATCCCATGGAAGATATGTCTGTGTCTTGCCGGCCACAAGTCCCCAGTTTATGGCTGCAACCTTATAGTGCTTCGCGATCGGCAATGACTCGTCAAATGTCGATCCCGCCCCACGAGCCATGTATTCTGTGCATAGGATTGGCCGATGCAGATATTGTAACTCCTTGATGCGCCCTTCAAACTCCTCTGGCCATCCGTAGTCGTGAAAGCTGATAATATCGGATTCTGTCAGTTGGATCTGGGTCGTTAGGGTTTGATGAGCAGGATCGCTCCAATCACCTTTCCAAACGCCACTCGTCAATGGTTGGGTCGGACCTGCCGAGCGAGCCCACGCAAAGGCCTTGGGAAGAAGTTCGTTGACACGCTTCACTTTTGCAGGAACATCCGCGGCTAAGTCGCCGCCAGCGTTATCTGGTTCGTTCCAAATGTCCCAACCGAGAACGCGATCGTCCGTTGCGAAAGCTCCCACGACTCCAACAACGTACGCTTTGAGCTTCTGTTCATCTTCCGACGTAAGCAGCCGCTCTTTACCTGGACTCTGTACCCACCCTGAATTATGAACGCCAGGTATCGGAGGATGTTGCGGCCCGAGGTGTGGAGTTGTCTCCCAGCAGGAGTCGAAGAGCACAAGCAGTGGTCGGATGTGGTGCTTGGCTGCTATTCCGAGGAAGATATCGAGACGCTTCTTGAAACCCTCGGAATCTTGCTCCCAGAGCTGGTCTTGCAGAAAAACTCGCGCCGTATTCATCCCAATCGATTCGGCCAAACCCAACTCATGATCGTTTATCACCGGATCAAAGGTTGCGGCCTGAAACATCTCGAGCTCGTTGATCGCGTTCGAGGGAATGTAGTTTACTCCGACGAGCCACGGCTGTTGTGCGTACCACGCATTCGCCCTTTGCTGAGACCAATGTTGAGATGCTTGTTGAGAAGAAGCGGATATCGGAAATGCCGTTGCAAGAAAACCCAGGGCGAACAGACGTGACAGTATCATTCAATGCCCTCGAGATCTAAGTGATTGTCTGTGATAGTCGTGCCGGAAACCTCGCTTGGAAGTTTTTACTGACAGTATGTGAAGCATCGCGAGGAAATTCAAGATTGCCCTCCCTGAACATAAATTGATTGCAGGGAGCGATTGCGGGCCACCGCTCATTCATTAGTCAGAATTCCGGTGAAGGTCTTGTGCCCATTGATGTGCTGACTGTGCGCACCCGTAGTCTTGCGCAGCGTATTGAGAACGTTTGCAGATAAGGATATGTTTGAATCAGAGGGTTGCTCAGCTAAAGTGTACGGACATTGTCTCCTCTAGCCGATGAAGCTATGGACGACGCGTAGGGTGCCAGATTAGATTCGTTTCCGAACATGAAATTATCCGATCCTATTCAAGGTTCAATTCAGGCTTGCTAGTCCTCCGGTTCAGATTCCGGACCGGCGGATCCCTTGTAGAGAGTTCGCCACACCAAATGCAAACGGCTTCGGCAGTACCGAGACGTAGAACAGAAATAGTGAAAGTTTCTCTTTGACCCGAATCGTTCGATGGAGACCACTGGATGGGTTCTATCAGCAAGGTGGAAGCGCTTCCATTGGACATGGTCGAGATGCTATTTGATATACCGTGCGGCTGTCAACACAACTCAGAGCACATCTGCCTGGACTAATGGCTTAGAGGGCAGCTTTTCCCAGCAGGTTGATGAACAGGATGAACGCCTTCTCCCCTAGGTCTGGGGTGGAGTGCGCATCATTGCCAATGATGCAGCAGTACTATTTAATCTGAAGCCGCATTTCCTTACGACGGCCATAACAGCGATCTTCGTGTCTTCACTATGGTTCCCTTTGTTGTTGAGAACACGGGAAACAGTAGACATAGAGACACCCGCTTTACGTGCCACTTCTTCAATGGTAACTCTTTGCCCGGATTCAGATTTATGTGGCATTGCTACATTTCTTTCAATCAGCCCATCGAGGATATTGTTAAATCTTTGTTGGACTTCTTTCTTCGGGAGTTTCATTCGCATCGATACTGCACTGTCGCCTATTCCGCTCGCAAGGAGGTCAAGCAGTTCCACATCACCTGGGTCAAGGAGCGTTCGTGGACTGCATACTGCGAGTCGCGACACAATATAGTCTGGGAGATACCGCTCTCTGCGATGTACCATTTTAATGGCGGTCAGGATCTCCTCGTCCGAACAGGCTTTAAGAAGATAGCCGTAAGCGCCCGCGATTACCGTCTCGTAAATATCGTCATCATTCTCAAAACTCGTGAGAATAATCACTTTCGGGGTGACGGTGAGCGCTCGGAACGCCTTAAGAGTCTGAAGCCCGCTCATCTCCGGCATGCGCAGGTCAAGAAGAACGACGTCGATCTTGGCTTTATTCAGGGCCACGAGGGCAGCACCCCCGCTTGATACACTGCCTACGACATTTAATTCCGGGTACGAAGCAAGCATGCTGGATAAACCAGCACGGACCACCGGGTGATCATCTACTATCAAGAGTCGAATTGACTTAGCATTCGTCATGAGGTCGGACAGTGTTTCGCCAGCGATCTTTAATATACTCCAGCGAGAAAGGCCAAAGCCTATTCGGCCGACAAGGCGCGGCCACGGTAATTGTCGTCCCGTTGCCATCACTTATGATGTCTAAACGAGCGTTGATCCTTTCAGCTCGACGCCTCATGCCTGTCAAGCCAAAACCTTCGTAGTCATCGGTTTTTTCGAATCCTTCTCCATCGTCTCGAATGGACATGAAGAGAATGGCTCGCCTATATTCAAGGGCAATGGTTAAATGTTTTGCTTCGCTGTGCATGACTGCATTCGCGATTGCCTCTTGGCCGATGCGAAAGAAACCATCAACTACGCGCAGAGGCAGGACACGAGCTTGGCCGGTGACGTGTGTGGTGACGAGCAGTGAGCTGCCTGCCACCATTCGTCGACCAACCTGACTCAACGCTTCAGCGAGGCCTGCTTTTTCGAGTATTTCCGGTCTCAGACTTGTGAGACTTCGTCTTGCCTCGTCGTGACTGTGCCGAACCAGCTCACAGGCTCGGTTGAGCTCCTGTTGCATCTTCGGAGCATCTATGTCTGAGGACTTTTGCGAAAAATGGTTACGAATAGCTCTAAGTTGAAAATCTAATCCAGCAAAGCTTTGTGCCAATGTATCGTGCATTTCATGGGCGAGACGTTCGCGTTCGTCGAGCACAGCCTGGTGCCGCCACTGTTCGGCACGCCCGTAGAAAACATGCGCCAGAAATCCTAGAACCAGCATAATGGCGCCCATGCTACCGAGGTGCTGTGGTGTCCACCAAGGAGGGCCAGACAAAACTTTAACGTCGTCCGGTGAGCGCAACACGAGGGCAAAAGGTAAACGATTTTGCGTGTAAATCGATCCGAGCATGCAAATGCCTCTAAGGCGCAGCACGCTCCCTTCCTTCAGATTTCTAAGATGGCCGGCAATCTCAGTAGTGCTAGGAATTGCGTAAAATTCCTGTTGGCCTCCACTGAGTCTAATCTTCATGTCTAGATCTTTCCCGGGTAGCATTGCGTCCAAGCGACCCTCGATCTCGACAAACATCGAATCGTAATTGCCTGTGGAAGCCTGGAGCGGGGTAATCGACAAGGCAGGAGCGGGCAGAACGCCAGCAAGTCCGCTAATTGTCGCATCCGCAATGCGGACGCTAAAATCATCTACGGTCGCCTGGCCGCTCACTTCGATTTCATCGCCAATTTTAAGATAGGAATCATTTCTAAGCACGACCTGTGCACCAGCAGTTGCATCCTGGACATAGATATGAGGCGTTGTTAGAACCACTACCCCTCGTAAATTAACGTGAGTAGGCTGCGAAACCGCGAGAAGGCGAAGACTGCTAATCGGCAATATTTCAGCTTCCGGAATGTAGGGACCCTTTAAAGGATCAGCGTTCCGAACCAAACCGTCAGCATGAGGGTATTCTCCCTGGCTTGTGGGATATAGTGAAGTTTCTGTAGGTCGCAACGATTGCTCAATTGAGCTGTTTTTCGCATCGACAGCTTTGACCTGCACCTTGCTCCAAAGGCCACCTGATTCTACCGATCGAAGTCCGAACATTCCTTCTGTAATGCAATCTGGATCGAAAACGTCTGTACTTGTTCTCTGAGCCGACGCAACATCGGTCGCAGAAGCTTGGATGACGCAACCAACAGCTGAAAGAGTCAAATGATAAACGTGATTGGGAATTACGCCACCTTGCATGTGCTTGGGCGGAAATTCTAACCAACCATGATCAGCTCTTCCGATAACTAGTGCCTGATCATCCGTGCTTATGCCAGCATAGTATCCGCTATAGGCGTCCACGCCGTCTTCTATGTCGCTTGCGCGGATGATAAGTCCTGCATTGCCCCTCCCCAGGAGCTCGACATCGGCTTCGACTTCGTAATCTTTCCAGTAGGGCGAACCGCTGATGAGCTTTGCCCCGCGCTCGTCCGACTGATTACGAACCTTGCTATTTATGGTGCTCCAATCACCACTATATTCACGCCATTCACTCAATTCACCACTGCGAAATCGGTCATCGTAGGGCAATCCAAGCAAAGGACTATGAAGATAAGTGAGTGTGAAGAAGATTAGCAATGATACGAACGTCGCACCAGCGGTATATCGTACCCAAAGTGGTACTACCTGCCATGTCCAACGTTCTCTCACTGGTGGCTTGCCCTCCAATCGTTGCTAATGAGAGGCCTGACTTCTACCGAATTAACATTTTCGATTGTAATAAGCGTGGGCGGCAACTTGATCGTCGCAGATGCTTGAGTCATGGGGTGAATCACTATCCGTACAGCCTCTAACCCCATTAAGTAGGTGTTTTCTGCGATCAGCGAATCAACCTCACCCGCACGCACAGCATTTGCAAGCTCCGTGCTCTGTTGAACACCTACCAGTTTGATGCGTTGCGCAAGTGACTGATCCTTAAGAGCGAGATAGGCACCCACCGTATTAGTGCTGTCTAGAGAGAAAATCGCGGAGATATTTGGCTGAGCCTGTAATACCTGCCCCGTAATAAGCTCTGAATCGACGTTGTTATTAGCGCCAACGCGACGGTCGACGACTTTGATGTTCGGGAACCGTTCGGCAATTGTCAAAACAAAGTTTCTCAGCACGGAAAGGGAACTGAGTGATTGGGGATTGATTCCTATGATTGCTACGTCGCCTTTTCCTTTCAATATAGAGCCGATGCGCAAGGCGCCCATCTGGCCGACCATATCGTCGTCGTTCAGAATATAGGCTAAGTTCTTCTGTGGAGCGAATGGCAACGCCGATGCGAGGATTACCGTTGGTACGCCAGCAGACAATGCCCGTTGGACGGGCACCATGAGCGCCAGAGGCTGATCCGGAGTCAAGATCAGGCCTTTACACTTCTGCTCAACAGCCTTCTCGACCATTGCGATCTGTTGCTGCACGTCGTCTTCGCGAGTAGGAGCATTCCAGCGAATACGAATATTTGCATCGCGTGCAGCGTCCGCGGCGCCAGCGTGTTCCGCCTCGGAGATAGTAGTAGAGGTTGTTCGTGGGATGACAAAAATCTCTTTGGAAGCGGGGTGGCAGGACGCAATAGACGATGTCATCACGAAGAAACAAGGTATTACGGCAATCTTGGACACCGTCGCGATCTTGCCAGGCCGTGCTAACACTGTCGGCTGATCCTTTTCGAAATCTCTAAATTAGTACTCAGATTGCTTATCATGTGCCTCAGTCGCAAGTTTCATCCTCCAGCAAACGCAATCGCTCGATTTTGCTAAAGGTGTTACGCGTACCAGCTCCTGAATTGGAAAGCACCTTCAGTTTAGTACGTGATGCGGCGGGCCCACGAATTCCAAGTTTTCTCGGAATCCCGCCGTTAGCTCGGCCCAATTCGGCCGCATGGGAATTTGGGCAGTATTGCAGTCGTGAAATAGCAGAGAGCACTTCAGTTCTTGTTTTGTGAGAGACATTTTCGGCACCATTCACGACACGCGACGCCGTGGCTGTCGAAACCCCCGCAAGGCTAGCAACGTCTTTTAATGTACACGGCACGACATTCTCCTGAACAAATGCTTTAGCATCATTTGGCCGCAACGCGAACGACAAGCCTATATCCTCGATGCCATTCTTGGGGATAATCGAGAGCTGTCCTGTATCATCCTCCTCCCCCGTGAACTCGAATAGGCTGGTCTCATGACAATCGGCTGACCGATTCCAACGACCTATGGCCGATTTGAGCGGGTTTCCTAAAGGCCAGGCTAAGAGGTTTATTTTTTCGACGGAATTAGTGTCCCTATCCTCGCCACAATTTTGCGTCCTCCATTGTCACGGCTCAAGCCAGTCAAAACCAGTATGGAGTGATCATCAAGCTGATAGAGGGACGAGAACGTCGCAATGTCGTCGCTGCCCGGGAACGCCGGATCGATTTGGAACCACGAGTTTCCATAGTCTAAACTCATGGAGACCGCGTGGTTGTTTGAGGTTACGATAAGGCTGCCGTCGTTGAGGGACAAGAGGTATGGTGCACCCCGTTGCAACGGCACGGGTGAACCTAACCCAGGGCCCCAGTCGGTGCCATTTGTCGAGGTCTTTGCATGAACTTGACAGTTTTTAGGACCGCACACCTCGTATACGACTATGTAGTCACTATTCTTCATTCTCGTCCACACGGGCATACCTGGCCGATTGTCCCTACCATCGGCCACCACTCGGATCTCTTTTCCCCAGTTTCTTCCCTTGTCAGATGAGATCTTTTCAGAGACTATTTGGCTGAATGCTGGTGCACCGGCCGCATATTTTTCAGACGAGTACATGACACCGATTCGCTCCTGATCCAATTGGTAAAAGTATGGTTCGTATACGCCTTTATCGGGCTTTCCGAGCGCCCCTGGGGTTCCCACATTTCCATCGATCTCGCTGAGGTACTTCCAAGTTAACCCTCGGTCTGAACTCTTATAGACCGGCAAAAGATAAGACTCCTGCCAGCGTACCGATCGCGCGCAGAGTAGGAGTGAGCCGTCAGCGAATTCTGTGAATTGACCGTTGTCAAGGTCGCGACCGGGATCCGCGATCGTAGCAACTTTGGCCCAGGAATGGCCACCGTCGAGACTCCTCACTATGAACAGACGCGTACCGCCGCTGGGATCCAAACGATAGCCCCGGTCGCCTTTCTCGTAGGCGCTGTAAACGCATAGCCACTGGCCATTAGAAAGGTGTATTGCTCGAGGAAAGTCTGCCCCGAATGTGCCCGGAGATACCTTGCGATCATCCAAACGCTGATCGACTCCAGAATCCGTATACTGCGGGAGATCGGCAACGGTTATCAACGGTCCCCACTGAATCTTGGGCGTCGGGGATGCAATACATTTTCCTGGTTCTATACTACAAAGTAAATTTAGAAGCACTAAAGCGTTAAGAACCCGTAAACGTGTGAAAGCGATTGGCGAAGAAGCGAGTAGTTCCATTATTCAAGGTCTCCTAGTAAGGAATAAATCTGCAGCCGCGGACGTTACTGTATTCGCCTAGGGGTCGCGAATCTCGAGCCGCCTCTCCCATTCAGCGCAGAAGTTGTGTCAGAAAAGAATTTTTAAAGCTACTTGATTTCGTCGCGCTGCGTTCACCGTGCTGCTTATCACGCCAAACTGTTTGTCAGTAACACCTGCGTCTGGCAACGCAAATTGTGGGTGGTTTAGACTGTTGAACGATTCCAACCTGAACTGCAGGCTGACATGTTCAAAGTTAAGAGCTTTGAATAAAGAGAGATCGAGGTTGTCGTATCGGGGTCCCCGTATAATGTTCCGCCCGGAGTTACCGAATTCGCCAGGCGGCGGTGTAGTAAATGCGGCTGTGTTAAACCATTCCCTAATCCCCTTATTGAACCCGGAAGGGGAGATAGTTCCAACCAATTGTGCTCTCTCGGCAAAACTGTTGTTTAGATTGTTGTAGTCGGGGGCACTGATTGAAAAAGGAAAGCCGCCCTGGAAGTTGCCTATACCGTTTACTTGCCAACCACCGACAAGAAAATCAACGGGCCGCGGTATGTCAGACACGATTTTTTTGCCACGCCCAATAGGAAGGCTATACAACGCACTAACTATTACTCGTTGACCGACATCATATCCAGATCGAGCGTAGTCGCCACTGATATTGCGGCTATCCTGTGGCCCAATCCAGCCGGCCGGGTCACCTTGAACAGCCGATGCTGCCGTTTTAGTGTCCATTGCCTTCGACCACGTATAGGCAGCCAGAAATGTAAGATCTTTGCCAGTTTTTTCCGCGGTAGCATTGAACGCGTTGTAATTAGAGTAGCCGACCCAATCGTCCTCAATCACGGTGCCGAGATTTGTCCCGCCTAAATTTTTAAAAGGCACTCGTGTTTGAGGCAAGTAATCCGGTGAAGCGGGGTCCGCTGGATTACATTTCGGATCCTCGAAACACGGCAGCGGTTGGTTTGCGCTGGTCCGCATTAGGAGGTGTGTCCCTTTCGAACCCTCATAGTCCGCCGAAAGTTTTATGCCTTTCGGGAGCTCGTGTTCAAGCTGCAGCGACCAATTCTGGGTATAGGGATCGAGCTTCTTCCTTGCCTGCAATTGAAAGAAGGTAAGACCTTCCGCAGTGATGGGAACCGGGTTTGAGAGCGACGGGTATAGGTGGTTGGTATCGATCTGTGTAGTACCCACCTGCGCATTTAGGTGTTGGCTTGGAGCATAGGGATATATCTCGGTGTCATATTGATACTCCGTAGTTTCGGCGGTGTCATAAAATAATCCATATCCTGCTCGAATTACAGTATTACTTGCAATCGACGGTCGCAGCGCAAAACCGACTCGAGGCGCAAATACGTTCCGCGGAGCCGAGTTAGGATTTCTTCTTCCTGCGTATGCATAGTAGCCACCTCCATACGGAACGATCGATGGATCGGCAACGTACAGCCCACCTCCTGGAACCGTGTCATTCAGCCACGCAAAGTGATTTGTTGCCTCGTACGGAGTTGAAGAATAGTCATACCTCAAGCCGGCATTGACCGTTAGTTGGGGATTCACTTTGACGTCGTCCTGGAAGTAAGGTGCCCAGGAATGAAAATGGATATGTGGGTTATTCCCCTTTAGCGGGTTGCTCTGTGGCCCCGGTGATGTTACTTGGTACGCTTCGACATTTCCAAGGAGAATGTCGGCTATTTGATTTCCAGCGAATCCCGATGGGCTCGGTCCCACAGTGGATTGACCATTGACTGTCAGGGCACCAAGTGGAACGCCGATCGTTTGAAGGTCGTTCTGCCAGAACCGAACACCGAAGCCTATGTAAATTGTCTGACGCCCCTTTGTGAAAGTAAACGTATCAGAGAAGTCCCAGGTTGGCTGGAGTGACTGCAATGGAGCCGCCAGCGGACCGCTGCTCTCGGTGTAAGTGGTAGGCACCGTCACCATCGGACCGTTTGCGAGAGCCGGGCCCGAAAATGTCGACTGGGCAATCTCTGGGTACCCTGTGCCCTCAGGAGTAAAGACTCCAGTAAGTCCTAATGTTGCTAAATCTGTAGTGCTAATCGGATATGCTGTTGTGTTCGCGCGAGCTTCCAAATATCCAAATCCCACTTGATTGAGAACATTGGGTGTAAATATATGCGTCCACCCTACAACATAGGAACGAGCATCCTGGATCAGATAAGTATTTTGGACAGGTACTAACCCTCCATTCGTTCTAGAGACATTATCGATGGTCGCTCGAAAGTAAATTGAATCGTTCTTCCCAAAGTGCTGGTCAATTCGGTAGTTTTGCTGATCTGTATGAACAGGCGATGCGATTGCTCCCGAGTAGTTATAGACGGGATTTCCTGTCAGGTTGGGCGTGTTGAAAAATTTCGCTGCCGCTATTTGCCCGAGTCGTGAAAAACGCGCCTGAGGAACAACGTAGTTGCCACCGCTATCCTGTGAAAAAGGTAGGTGGGTTTCAGGGTCATAAATTGGTACCGTGACCAAAACACCATTGACAAGACGAGTCGCGGGGAACTTGCCAGCCAACTCCGACGCTGTTGGAACAAATGCAAGAGAGGTATTGGATGTGCTGAGGCGGAGGCCTTCATAATTAGCGAAGAAAAAGGTACGATTTTGCCCGTTGTAGACCTTCGGAATCCAAACCGGGCCACCGAGAGAGTATCCGAACTGATTTTGTCGAAGAGGGTTGACAGCTTGGGGCTTCACGTTGAAAAAGTCACGCGCATCCAAGGCGTTGTTTCGAAGAAAATCATACACTGAGCCGTGAAACTTATTAGTGCCTGATTTTGTACTTAGGTTGACTTGATTGACGCTATAACCATATTCCGCCGAATAGGTTTTCGTCTGCTCTTTGAATTCTTGGATCGCCTCGACGGAAAATACCACGGCTGGTGTTTGATATTGCGTGTCGTTATTCGTCATGCCATCGATAAGATATGCATTTGATGAGCTTCGCGCGCCTCCTATGCTTATCGCGCCGCCTTCGTTGTAACGAAATTGGTTTTGCTCACCCGAGATCTGAACCGCTCCAGGCGCCAAGAACAGCAGCCCAAGGAAGTTTCGGCCGTCAAGCGGAAGATCACTCACCTGCTTCTCCCCAATAACCTGACCGATCCCCGAAGTTTCCGTATCCAGAGCCACCGAACTTGCATTCACTTGGACGGTCTCAGACACCTGCCCGATCGCAAGTGTTATGTCGACGCGCGCCGCCTGATCGACGCGCAAATTTATAATGGCGCTTTGGCTTGTCTTGAAACCCTCTTTTTCCGCGATAACCTTGTAGCTGCCCGGGGGTAAAGTAGTTTCGGTATAATTACCGTTTCCATCTGTGTGGGCGGTCCGTGCGACTCCGGTTCCGGCGTTCAAGATCGTAACTGTTGCATTTGCGACGGAAGCAGCCGCGCTGTCCGAGACTCGGCCTGTAAAAGATCCGGATACGCCTTGACCAAAAGACGTAGCGCAATAGCACACTAAAATAATTACAAATCTCGCCACACACGTTCTCATACTTCCTCCGAAGAAAAGAAATCAAATACAAAATCATAAGTCTTGAACCGATGGAAGCGCTTCCACGAATCCGCGATTGATCTAATCATGTGTAGTGAGAAATTGTCAACGGTCAAATTTAGAAAAATTTGATTGAGAAAGTAGCTTTTCCGCGCGGGGCGCTTTTGGTCCAATGGATCCGTATGTTTGAAAGAGCTTTTCCTCGGCTCGGTCGGGCTTCAGTGGCCTGGATAAGCCGATAACAACTTTGGCGACGGGAGGCTCAGTGAAGATCAGCGGAGGCTTGGGGGTGGGTGAACGAGGCAAATCATGCGATCTCTCAGCCTCGCGGTGACAGCTGGTAACCAGGCTGTGGTCACCAAACTACCGCAATGTGGCGCTTCATAGTGTCTACGCCTGACCCTCCACCAGAGTTACAATTTGGTTGGTCCGCAGACTACGCGGGGAGTCCCACTTTCCGCTGGGCCAGCGAACACGCACGCCAACCTGCTCCGCGGTCCCTACACCAAAGTGCAGCCTGGGATCGTTACAGGAAAGGAAGCTCGACTGGCTCTGCACCTCCTGCGCTTGTGGCTGCAGACCCGGCGCCGTCACCACCACTCGCGCGCCGATCGCGCTGCGGTTCGACGTGGTGCCCCTTAGTCGTACCTTGAGCCACCGATTGCTTCCGCTCAGGTCATTGCGCAGTAGCGATGGCGGCTCATTCAAATTGGTAACAAGCACGTCGACATCCCCGTCATTGTCGAAGTCGCCGAAGGCGCAGCCGCGGCTCGAATGGAACTCGGTCATGGCTGGTCCAGCGCCCTCCAGCATCTCCTCGAATTTCCCGCCCCCCAAGTTACGAAAGAGCAGCCTTGGACCGCGCTCCACGAATTCCGGATAACGCTTGCCAATCTCTGGATAGACATGTCCGGTGACAACAAAGAGATCGGGAGCGCCATCGTTGTCGAAATCAGCGAATCCCGCTCCCCAGGAGACAAAGCGATTGTCGACTGCTAGCCCGGCGTCCAGGGACTGGTCCTCAAACTGGCCTGCTCCATTATTTCGGTAGAAGTTGGGTACGTCGCCGGCAAAGTTTGTTTTGAATAGGTCGAGACGTCCCTGGCCGCTCGCATCAGCCACAGCCACTCCCATTCCCGCCTGTTCCTCGCCGTCGTCGCTATAAGCCACTCCACGCAAGGTTGCTTCCTCACGAAAAGTTCCGTCTCGGTTGTTCATGAAAAGCAGGGAAGGCGTCGAGTCGCAAGCCACATAGATGTCCGGCCATCCGTCGTCATCGAAATCGGCGGTCACCACCGTCAGGCAGTACGAGTCGCGTGGGATCGCAACACCAGCCATGGCACTCACGTCGGTGAAGGTGCCGTCGCCGTTGTTGCGATAGAGGTTATTGCGTCCATGTTTGAAACCTCGGGGCCCGCAGTTCACTCCGATGCCGCGGAACATGCACAGCGGACCGCTGCCGGGAAGCGGAGCGTGCCTGACATCGAACTCCAAGTAACTGGAGACAAAGAGGTCCAGGTGGCCGTCTCGGTTATAGTCTACAAAGCTACAGCCGGTGCTCCATCGATGCGCGCTGTCGTCCAATCCAGATGACTTGGTCACGTCAGTGAAGGTGCCGTCGCCATTGTTGCGGTAAAGTAGGTTTTGTCCCCACCCTGAAACGAAGATGTCCTCGAAGCCATCGTTGTTGTAGTCACCGACGCAAACGCCACAGCTCCAGCCATTGTGTACGAGCCCGGCCTTCTCTGTTACATCGGTGAAGGTGCCGTTGCGGTTGTTGTGATAGAGCCTGTTGGTCGCGGCCGGGGTGCCTTCCCCGAAACTGTTGCCTGAAAGGACGAACAGGTCCATCCAGCCGTCACTGTCATAGTCTATAAACGCGCAGCCACAGCCGATCGCCTCGAGAATGTAATCACGATGACCCGAGCCTCCGTAGACTGTGATCTGCTTGAGGCCTGCGGCCGTGGCTACATCCGTCAGTCGCACCGGGAATGCCTTGTTCGATGGCCTGCCGCGCGGTCTCACCACGCCTTTGCGTTCGACAACTCCTTGGCCCAGCAACTTAGTTGTCAGGGTCCCCAGCATTGTTTTGAGGAAAAGCCTCCTCGAAGTGGCCATCTCTTACCCGCTCTCCGGAGAAGTCAACCCATGGTACATCGTGTCCATGCGGAACATTTCGCAGGATCCTGCGGTATCCTTTGGGGGTCATGTTTCTGCCTATAGCTCATCCACTTGCTTGGCTCTCGGCCATCGCACTGGCATGCGCATCCACTGTCGCATCGCCAAACGGCCCTGACCAGGCTAGGGCAGCGCTCGATCGCGGTGATTATCACATGGCCGAGAGCCTATACCGTAGCGCGCTCCAGAAATCTCCGAAGTCTCCGCAGCTATTGACCGATCTGGGACTTACGCTGCAGATGGAAGGCCGCTATGGGGAGGCGGAACATACCCTTAGGCAGGCGCTAAGTCTGCGCTACCTTCCGCTCGCGTACGCCTTGCTAGCCGTCGACCGCTGCCGTACCCGTAGCCTCGACGAGGCCAAGCCTATGGTCGACCGGCTGCTCCTGGAGAATGGCCGCGACGCGGAAATTATGGCCATCGTCGCACCGTGCTATCTGGACGAGGACGAACCGCTCGCCGCTGTAGAGGTTTACACTTTGCTCGCCGCGAGTCCAGGATTTCCCGCGGACTTAGCGATGGTACAGCTAACAAAAGCCTACATTGCAACCGCGCAGTTCTTCAGTGCGAAGCTGAAAGACGCGAGCAACTCTGCTGATTATGTTACGGCAATCGTCGGCGCGCGCGACAGCGCGTCCCCCAATGCCCGCGCCGCCTTCCCTCTGGCACATAAGCGTTCACCCTATTTTCACGCGGAGGCCTCGTTTAAGATGGCGCTCGAAGGCTGGCGCCAGCATACCGACGACGCTGCACTGCTGTATCAATTGGTGGTATTAGCTGGCGAAGGGGTGCTGCGGACGATAGAAGTCTGCCAAAGTCGGTTCCCGGACTCGGTTTACCTAATGCAGTTCCGCGCCGAGGTTCTCGCTGATCAGGGCCAGCCGGCCGAGGCGATCGCCGCACAGGAGCAATTGATTGCGAGTCACCCCGAAACCCCCGACGCGCGTTACACCCTCGGTATGCTTTATCGAAAGGCCGGCGATTGGGAACACGCTGTCGCTATCTTTGGCGACCAGCTCCACGCCGATCCACAGGACGAACGGTCTGCTGCCCGTTTGAGCGAGGCTCTGTTAAATCTGAATCGTTATAAAGAAATGGAGATAATGCTGAAGCCGCGCATCGAAGCTCCGCACCCCGCGATTTGGGCCATGCTTGATTTGGCGACCGCGGAACAAAAGCTGGGTGATCCACACGCCGCGATCCAGTTACTTTGCTCGGCCGAGCATGAAGATCCATCGAACAAGACGATCCACTACCGGTTGATGCGCCTGTATAGCTTGACCGGAGACTCCGTCGCCGCGCTTCGGGAGGCAGCACGCTTTCGCAGCGCCGCAAGTTCTGAAAAATAATGTCAGAGCTGAGTCGGCGCGATGTATGGTCCGCCGCCTTGTCGCAAGCGAAAAGTGATCTAACAGGGTGGTCTGCGCAAATGTATTCGTCAATAAGGGCGAAGATGTTGTCAAGG
>NZ_JACHDZ010000011.1 GCF_014201375.1 Tunturiibacter empetritectus | reverse complement strand
AGCTTCGACTCCGAGCGTTGCTCCAGGCAACGGGAAGGATATCTTTGCCCTTGACAACATCTTCGCCCTTATTGACGAATACATTTGCGCAGACCACCCTGTTAGATCACTTTTCGCTTGCGACAAGGCGGCGGACCATACATTCTCAGTACTTAACACGGAGCTTTCGGATTACGCTGAAAAGCACCCCATCACTCCCTCTCTCACATCCTATGTAGAACTGTAGGTTCCGGAGGTCTTTATGTTGTGTCGCCGTATTGCTTCCGTAAGTCTTTGCATGGTATGTCTGCTCGGTGCCTTTACGCTAACGGCGCAGACACCAGCGAAACCTTGTCAGAGCACCGTCACCGGGACTCTCGATGTGGTTCCGCTGGAGAGCAAGGTATACGGCGACAAACGCACGGTGCGAGTCTGGCTTCCGACCGCCTACTCCGATTCTCCAAACTCCTCCAGGCGTTACCCCGTGCTCTATATGTTCGATGGGCAGGATCTTTTTGACCGATGCACAACGCGGCCAGGTCAGGACGAGTGGCACATCGATGAGACCCTGACCAGTCTGATTGCGAAAAGAGCGGTTCAGCCATTGATTGTGGTCGGAATCGACAACGCTGGTCCCGGCCGCCGCGAGGACGAATACTCCAGATATAGCGCGCTGATTGACGCACCGCAAAAGCTGTCGGCGCTCATGACGCGGGAGGTTTTGCCTCTTCTAGACGGGCGCTACAGGACGATCGCAAACCGAACACATAGAGGCGTGGGTGGTTCGTCGCTGGGTTCCATTGCTGCGCTGAGCCTTCTGCTCGATCAGCCTGATACGTTCGGTCTGGGCTTGCTTGAAAGCACTTCGTTGCAGGTTGGCAATGGAAGAGTTTTGCAGGATACGTCGACGATGGTCCAAGGCCCCGCTCGCATTTCCATCGGGGTGGGTACGACGGAAGTCCCTCCATCTGATGCTGCTGCACACGGCTTTCCTGATTTCGACACGGCGTTCGTCGCCATGAGTCGAACGCTCGCCGAGAATATGAAGAAGAGCCTAATGAACCATCCTGAAGTGAAGCTGACCGTTGAGCCGGGTGGACAGCATCAGGATAAATATTGGGGCGAGCGGTTCGGTCCTGCGGTCACATTCCTTTTCCCGCCGGAGCTAACACCGACCAAGTAGCCGATCGCCATTGCCCCCTGACCATGTACTTCAGGAAACAACTCACGATAAACGCACTTGTGTTGACTGAACGGCTTATTTGGTGCGCGGCTTCAAGCATTGAGCATGTCGGCTTTGAGAGCCAGCCTGCCACGCACCGCTGCGAAGACCACCATCATCGTCTACTGTTTGCGCGTAGGCACAACCCTAAACGCATGCACCGATATGTTTGGGAACTTCTCACGTAGATAGCACCTGTTATTGTTTTGAGGCATTGGATCGGCCGGATCGCTTAGAGATTGCGCTCTTTGGCAATCGCGGTACCGCCTGAACTCCCGCCCAAAGCGTTGCGATCGTCTGCTCGGTCACGAGAGTCTGGTCAGACAATCCAGGCACAACTCCTTGAATAACAAAGAGTGTGGCGAGGCCAAAGATCGTAAACCACCATGTGTGGGCTATCACGATGTCATCCCTATTCGGCAATCCTTCATCCTTGGCGACATCGAAAAAGAGCTGTACGAAACGGGTGAACAGCGGAGCGCCAAGGTCGTCGATGTATTGTCCAGCACGGACGCCGTTTCTGTTCTCAGGCCCGAACCAGACGTTGCGAAACTGCTGTGGGTGGGCAATGCAGAATTGAATCAAGCCGCGTGAAGTCGCAAAAAGACGCTCTTTCGGTGCAGGATGCTTAGCGGCAATCGCGTCGAAGTCCTGAACCATCAGCCCGATCGTCTCGCGGCTCAACTCCGCAAGAATGTGCCACTTGTCAGGGAAATGCTGATAGATCACGGCATGCGTATAACCGATCTCTTTAGCGATCTCGCGAAGCGTCACGGCTTCGTAGCCGCGATCGGCAAACATTTTGCTGGCAGCCGCAAGGATTTCGCCCCGCAGCCTCTCCTTACGCTCTACCCGTCGACTTGGTGATGTGGATGTCACTGTCATAGCTTAGTCTGTTTGGCCGCTTACTGCGACCAAATGTAGATTTATAACCATTGGATACAAACCAGCGATTATTTTGCAACCAATGGTTAGATTAGGTCTCTAATTGTTAGGCCGCGTATTTGGATGGCGGCCATATCGAGGCAAGAGGAGGATGCGATGAAAGTTCTAGTGATTGGAGCAGCGGGCAAGAGCGGAGAGGCACTGGTAAATGAGGCGTTGGCCGCCGGGCATAAAGTGACGGCCTTCGTGCGCGGTGCCGCGCATTATAAGAAGGCGAATGTCAGAGTTGTTGCAGGAGACGTGCTAGACGCGGCTGCGGTCGACATTGCGGTAGCGGGGCAGGATGCGGTCATCGACGCGCTTGGCGGCAAGACGCCGTGGAAGGTGACGACGATGGAAGCGAGCGCGGCACACAATATTGTCGACGCGATGCGGCGCAATGGCGTGCGGCGGCTGCTGAAGATTTCAATGGTGGGTGCGGGCGAGAGCGTAAAGAACGCTGGCTTCTTTAACGAGCACGTACTCATGCGGACGTTTCTGCGGGGTCTGCTGATAGATAAGGCCGGCATGGAGGCTGAGATCGAAGGCAGCAACCTGGACTGGACGCTCGTGCGGCCGCCGATGTTGACCGACCGCGAGAAGACCGGCATTGCCAGGGTGCTGAGTACGGAGGGCGGCGAAAAGGCGCACAAGATCACGCGCGCCGATCTTGCGGCCTTTATGGTGCAGCAACTGGAAAGCGGCCAGTATGTGCGTCAGGCAGTGACCGTGACGACCACATAGCAAGACCTCGGTGAGGATCACCCACCTCTCTCATCGAGGCGATCCAATCGGCCCCGTAAACGCCTTCAACGATTCATGCGACCGAGAACTGTGAAACCCACCGCACTAGCGGAGTGCTAGCTGCGCAACTCACCAGCTCTGTGTCCACCTCAGAGCACCAACTCGTTCACGAAAGGATTGTTTATGTCGAACTTCCCCACACCGCTTGAAGAAGTCATTCATCACAACGTTGTTAAGAACAACAAAACATGTGGCCCAGTGCTGGATATCGGGCCTATGCAGTTGCTATGGAGGGCACTGGGAGAAAACACGGGCTATACCTTTTCCATTTTTGAGATGACGGTTGTGCCGGGTATGGGTATTCCCCTTCATAGGCACCCATTTGCAGAGTTTTTCTACGTGCTGGAAGGCGATCTGTCGATCGGCTATTGGAACAACCAGGGTGTCACTGAGTGGGACACGTGCGAAGCCGGAGAGAGTCTGATGGTGCGACCCAATGCGCCTCACTCGTTCTTCAATAAGAGTGAGCGTCCGTGCCGCGTGCTGAGTGTCTCAACGTATCACCACGAGCGAATGATGAAGGATGCGGTGCATCCGGATGGCAGGACAGACTTCTTGCCCACTCAACTCACCCAGGCCGACTTTGAGAAATTGACCAAATCCATGGAAAAGAACCAGACATTCCTTGTCGCAGACCATGCTTAGTATGGGTGCATCTCTTGAGTTCACCTTCGAACTCAAGAGATGTACCCGCGCAGTGATGGCGACATAAACGATTCCGCCTCTTTCTTGAAAAAGCAGCGGACTGTCCTCGCGGAGTCTCCGGGTTTGTGGGACGCGAGTCTAATCCGCGTTTATCATTTGTCGAAAGCAAGGGTTGGTATCTCTCGAGGAGCGGCCAATGAAATTTTCGCGCTGGGTATTCAATATTTCGGGTGTTTATGGAGTGATCTCCATAGCACCCTTGTACTTTATGGAGCAAGCAATCGGTCAGCAGGATCCACCGCCGATCACGCATCCGATGTTCTTTTACGGATTCGTCGGGGTGACACTGGTGTGGCAACTCCTGTTCCTTGCGATCGCGTACCAGCCGGTGCGGCTGCGTCCGGTCATTCCTTTCGCCGTGATCGAGAAGTTGAGCTTCGGCATCGGCGCGATGGTGCTATACCGTCACGGCAGGCTGGATCATAGCGATCTGTACTTCGGCGGCATTGACCTTGCGCTGGCAGTGTTGTTTATGTTGGTCTGGTGGCGGTTAGCGCGGGAGAGCTCGCCAGGCTGGCGCTAGGGGATCTTCCGCTTGTTAAATTCATCGCGCGGTTTTAACAGCCGATTAGATCAGCTTCGAATCGAACCGCCGAAGTTTTGACCAATTCCTCGTTCTCCTCCTTGAATCGTGCTGAATTGCTGCTCCACAGCCTTGGTGCTTCCGAGCGGCAGGTGATCGGTTCCCACAGCTACGAAACGCAGACCGGCTGCAACTGCGCGTGCTTCAGCATCCGCCACCGAAATGAACACGACTTCATTCCCGTCGGACTGCACCCTTGCGGCAAGCGCCGACATAGGGTTCAGGTGTCCCGCAACGGGAAGACTAACGAAAGCGATCTTCATCTAAAGCTCCTTCAACAACGCGAGAATTCGATTGTTCTTTATAAGCGCGGTGGCATCGATATCACTCTTGCGAGGCTTGGAACTGCTTCTGAAATCATTTGCACAAATGTTCGAGACGATGAGCAGCTTTAATCGTGTTCGTTCCAAGTCGGGGATGGTCTTTATCGGCTCCGTACTGGGGTAGCTGGATGTAGCGGAGCACAAACATATGAGGTGGCTGACGCAGAGAGGTTATAAGCCCTCCATAGCCTTCGCTATCGACAATTGCCTTGGCCATCACATAACCAATGCCGTAAAGCAATCCATGTCCAAGGAAGCCGACTGCATACACGTCGTCATACGGAAGAGATTGACGGGCAGCCAAGGACCCAACAGACATATCCAACAGCGTCGCGCCGGCTTCACGCGAAATATGCCGTCTTCGATATCTGAAAGCATTTGCTTGGCTGCCGGCGAGTGGGACTGGGACATAAGCGAGAATTCTTCGACATACCTAGCGGATCCTTCCTCATATAAATTCCCGAAGAGGTGTTCAACGTTCGAACAGGATGTTTGTGGCGATCCGCTAGAAGGGCCGCTCTTCGGCTCACGATCTGGTGCATAAAATCCCTGAACCGCGTGATACATTTCATGGACTGTCGTGCTCTTTGCCACGACAAGGTCGTCGACGATGCCGACGTTGAGGAAAAAATCAGTGTCGCCAAATGCGTAACCGCCTCCATCGCCAGAGGCAACGACATAGCCGTCAAGATGAATATTTGCGTTGGAAGGCGTGAACATTGCAATGCGCGCTGGATCGGCTGCTCAAACACGCGGGGATGGGCTTGTATCTCGTCGAGGAGCGCGACAATCAAGGGTATGTTAAGCTTCACATGATCGAGCCCGATAGCCTGTTCTGCGAGGCCGCGGGCAGCCTGATCATGAGCCGCCGAATATAAAGCATCAGCAAAAGTCTGGACTGTCGCAGGAATCTTGAATTCTTGAAGCTTGCGGATAACAGCCTGATTGCCATGCATCGTGGCAATCTTTGTCGCCTCATCTTTGGTCAGAGAGTGATCTTGCATCGCCTTGAGGGTTGCTCGTGCATCTTCTGTGTGAATAGTCACCGTGGTCGCCCCGGAAGACTCAACCATCACGGCGAAAAAGGTGACGACAAGGAATGCATGCAACAGACGTAGAACCATGAAAACCTCTCTCTTGAGCTCAACAGGCAAGTCATCGCGCGGGCCTGGCTCAGCGAATGAAGATAGGCCGCTAGGTCAGTAGCGAGTGAGCGGCGTGGTCCATCTACGCCGCTCGCCTCGGCTTACTTCTCAGCAAGTTCAGGCACGAAAGCGGGGTAATCGTTATATCCATGTTCATCAAAAGTGTAGAAAGTGCTCCGGTCATATTCGGCGAGCGGAAGCCCCTCCTGGATTCTCCTCGGCAGATCCGGATTTGAGATGAAATAACGACCAAATACGACCGCATCCGCGACACCTTGTTCGACCGCAGCCTCAGCCGTCCCGGGCTCAAAGCCTCCCGCGGCGAGGATCTTGCCTTTGAAGATCTTCCGCAACTGCTCTGAAGCGATCGGACCCTGACCTTCATGAATCACAGTGTTACCCCTGACCCTCGGCTCGATGATGTGTAGATAGGCAAGATCGAACGCATTCAGTTGCTCAGCAACGTAGGAGAACAAGGGGCCTGGATTACTATCAAACATCGCGTTGAAGCTCCCTCCGGGTCCGACGCGGACACCCACCCGTTCGCTGCCCCATACAGACACCAGAACACCTACGGCCTCGAGCAGCAGACGAGCTCGATTTTCAATCGAACCGCCGTATTGATCGGTCCGCTGGTTGCTTCCATCCTGGAGAAACTGGTCGATCAGATAGCCGTTTGCGCCATGGAGTTCAACACCGTCAAACCCTGCTTGTTTCGCACGTTCCACGGCCTTTCGATAATCCTCGAGAATCAAGGGAATCTCAGACAACTCCAGGGCCCGGTGGGGCGACGGCTGTATCCATCCATCCGGGGTCGAGACGACCTGGGCAGGGTTCTCCCAATAGGATGGATTGACGGATGCGGTGACCGGTGTTGCTCCACCTGTCATGGAGACATGCGAGGCACGGCCGGTGTGCCAGAGTTGGGCAAACATCAGACCGCCCTTGGCATGAACCCTATCGAGGATCTTTCGCCAGCCCTGAACTTGCTCGTCCGAATAGAGCCCGGGAGACCCCAGCCAGCCGCGGCTTGTCAAGGATATGTTCGTAGCTTCGCCAATGATCAGGCCGCCGTCCGAGGCGCGCTGGGAATAGTAGTCCGCCATCAGTTCGCCAGGAACGGAGTTCGGCTGGATCGAGCGAGAGCGTGTGAGTGGGGCCATAATGACCCGGTGTTTCAACTTAGTCGCACCCAACTGGATAGGCGTGGAGAGAGCGGATTGCTTTGTCGTTGTCATTGCTTACCTCGATAATTTCTTGTATTGCGGACTTTCATAAGTGCCACTGCATTATTGGTGAAAGGTCAGGAACGGGTTGAATTGCTCGCTGATTGCATGTCAATCACAAACCTGTACTTGATATCGCTCCGTCCCATGCGCTCGAACGCGTCCTCGATGCGAGCGATAGGTATGGTCTCGATATCTGCAAGAATTCGGTTCTTGGCACTGAAGTCCAGAAGTTCCTGTGTCTCCGAGATACCACCTACAAGCGAGCCTGCAAGGCTGCGGCGACCGAAGATCAGGTTCGTCACCGAGGGAGAAGGGTGCGGCTCAGCTGGAACCCCAACGAGTGCCATTGTGCCGTCAAGATTCAACAGCCCCAAGTACGCGTCAAGTTCATGTTGTACTGCTACTGCATTGACGATCAGATCCAGACTTCCAGCGTGACGCTTCATCTCGTTCGCGTCGCGCGACAGGACGACCTCGTCAGCACCCAGGGCCAGGGCATCTGTCCGCTTGCTCTCTGAAGTTGTGAAGGCAACCACATGGGCGCCCAAGGCACGCGCGAGCTTGATCCCCATATGACCCAAGCCACCAATTCCCACGATGCCGACCTTCTTGCCCGGACCTGCCTCCCAATGACGGAGCGGCGACCACATCGTGATGCCCGCGCAAAGGAGAGGTGCCACAGCGGCAAGGTCCTCTTTGGCGTGCGTCACCTTCAACACGAACTCCTGGCGTACGACAATCAAGTCCGAGTAGCCACCATAAGTATTCGCTCCGGAGATACGATCGGGCGAATTGTAGGTCCACGTAGCTCCAAGCTGGCAAAACTGCTCCAGTCCCCGCTTGCAGTTTGCGCATTCTGCGCAGCTATCGACCATGGTGCCGACGGCAACCAGATCGCCTGCGTTGAATTTGGTAACCGCATCACCTATAGCTCTCACTCGTCCGACGATCTCGTGGCCAGGCAACGCCGGATAGATGGTGCCGTCCGGATAGACGGATCCCTCCCACTCGTTCCGAACGGTATGGATATCGGAATGACAAACTCCACTGTAGAGAATGTCGATAAGCACGTCATTTGCGCGGAGATCGCGCCGTTCGAAGGTGAATGGTTCGAGGCGGCCAGTAGCAGATTGTGCGGCGTAACCGTGGGCTATATACATCGGAGTAAACCTCTTTTCATCCTGTCAGCTGCGCTGTCGTTCGCGTGCTGAGTATGGGGTATCTCTGTCGCATGAGCGCAACAGGTAAATCTAGGTCGAGACTTGGGATAGTTACTGGACCAGCGGAGACACCACTACAATTCGCCGGTCAGGAATTGTGCGTCGCCGTCATCGAAACTATCAGCAGCTTTATCTGGAGCTCGGGTCTGCCGGTACGTTAGCTTGTTCCGCGAAAGCTCAATGCCTAAGCGTGTCGTGCTTAGTAGCGAAATGCGTCGGCGTTTTTCTCGATAAACTGGGCGATTGTCGTCGGCGGTCTTCCGACGATCGACGGGAAGTTGTCAAACACCTCATCGCCCTTCAATTCTCCAGTGGTGAAATCGCGAAAGCATTCATATACGCACTTCATGTAGGCAGGCTCTCCGCCCGTAGCTAGGACGTTCTTGTAAAACTCTTCCGCCGGCAGGGATTCATAACGATAGGGTTTGCCAAAGTATTCGGTCATGAGTTGCGCGATTTCACTAAAGCTCTTCGCCTCATAGCCCAGACGGTAGGTCTGTCCATGGTGCTTCTCCGGATCAAGCAGAGAAACTGCGGCCGCGGCTGCAATATCATCGGCGTCGACCCAGCTCCATCGTGCTTTGCCGATGTAGTGGCGAATGAGCCCCTCTTTGACGAAGCTTTCGCCCCCGTAACCGAGCAGATTTTGCATAAACATCTCCGGGCGCAGATGGGTATGGAAGCGGATGCCAGAGGAAGCGATGTAGCGCTCGATGAACTGGTGCCATCCATAGTGGCCAATGTGTGTATCGTTATCTCCGCAGGCACCTAGGTGCACGATCTGCTCGACTCCGACTTTCGCAGAGACGTCGATGACATCTTTGCTCTGCTTCAGCATATCCACGGTGTATCCGGTCATCAGAAAAAGTCTATCGATACCCTGAAGTGCGGGCGTGATCGAATCGAACTTGTCGAGGTCCAGGTAGACGGCTGGAACACCGAGATCGGCGGCCTTTTCCAGGTTGCGGACACCGGCAACCACTTCTACCGAATCGTCGGCAAGCAGATAGGGAAGCAGGACCTTACCCACCTGTCCGGTCGCTCCAGTCACGAGAATTTTCTTTTTGGCGGCACTCATTGCAAACTCCTTGCATGTTGCGTTACTGGTTATGTGAACTGGGCCGGCCGAATTGGCTAGCGCACTTGTGGGACGCGCCGTCACAATACCCGCCGACCCATAGGGAGCTTTTAGGCGTTTGTACCGCCATCTACTGTCAGGTTGGCGCCGGTGATGTAGGACGACTCAGGTCCGGCAAGGAACGCTACGAGTCCGGCGACTTCGGCGACAGTTCCATATCTGCCGAGCGCTGTCGCTGCCTTTTGCGAAACCGCCCAGTCCCCGGCTGCGGGATTCAAGTCCGTGTCTATCGGCCCCGGCTGTACGTTGTTCACCGTGATACCGCGACCTCCAATCTCCCTGGCCAGGCCCTGCGTGAACATCTTTACGGCGCCCTTCGTGGCCGAGTACGAGACCAATCCGGGCGCGATGACGCGCTCGCCAACGCAAGACCCCACCATGATGATTCGGCCGCCGCTCTTCAAGTGCTTCAGAGCTTCCTGTGTCGCGACCAGGACGCCGCGCACGTTGAGGTTCAGGACGTGATCGATCTCCTCCAGAGGCGTCTCTTCAAACGGCTTCGGAATGGCGGTGCCGGCATTGTTCACCAGCACATCCAACTGCCCGTACGTCTCAACAGTTTTCTCAACCGCCGCTTTCACTGCCGACGCATCGCTACCGTCAGCTTTGATTGCAATCGCTTTGCCGCCTTTTTGCTCGATGGCTCGGACGACTTCATTCGCTGATGTTGCATCCTTCGCGTAAGTGATCGCGATGCTCGCGCCTTCCGCAGAAAGGCGTTTGGCGATCGCGGCACCGATGCCTCTGGAGCCTCCCGTGATGAGCGCTACCTTATTCGTCAAGTTCGACATGGAATCTCCTTTTATTGTTATTTCGCCACTCGATGTCAGAGCACACTGAATCATCGGGTAATGAATGTTGGGCTGAGATCAGCCATCAAGTGCGCCTGAAACGAGCGCCTCACATTCACATAACGTTGGATTGCGAAAAAGAACCAAACGGTTCAATATTTCATTTCTCCCACATTTAATTCCGTTTTGAGAGTGGGTGTGCGACTGTGTGGGAAGATGGCGCATACAGCCCAACCATGCTGGCCTAAGTCCTCTAGTCTCAAGTGGCATAGCCTCTGCCCCATGAATAGTCGAATCTGTAATCTGCAATAAATGCATTGGAGATCATTTCGCGATCATTTCCTTGAATCGCCTGGGATTCACATGCGCCATTGGCCAAACGAGAACCTGGCAAAGTCTTCTAAATGATTTGTATGTAAGGCGAAAGAAGAGAATCGAGCAACAGGGGGCATACAGGTATCCTTTTCCAACAGAGAGAACTCACTGATTGGGAGAGTCGTTCGTGGAGAGACCTGTTTCAACTCGTGTCAGAATCGGACGCTTCGAGCTGAACCTGCAGACCGGGGAACTCGGGTCTCCTGATCAGGACGAGGCGAAGTTGCTGCTGCCGGAGCAGCCCTTCCTAATCCTGCAGATGCTCGTGGAGCACAAGGGAAAGATTGTCTCCCGGGAAGACATCCGCAAAAGGCTCTGGCCAGCGGACACAATCGTAAACTTCGACCACAGTATTAACGTTGCCATCCGCAATCTTCGGAAGGCCCTGGGCGATACGGCCGAAAGCCCCAAATACATCGAAACGCTCGCGAGGCGGGGCTATCGGCTTATGGTCGAGACTGAACTTTTGATCTCGAAAGTAGGGACGGACTCTGAGCAGGCCCATCGGGCCGTTTCGCTGGCAAATCTGGCCGACATGACGGGCCTGAAAGTATCGCATTATCGTGTCCTGGCAATGATCGGAGGCGGCGGTATGGGGGTGGTCTACCGGGCCGAGGACTTGAAGCTGGGCCGTTCCGTCGCATTGAAGTTCTTACCAGCCGAAGTCGCGACTGACCCCGTTGCGCTGCGTCGATTCGAGAGAGAAGCTCAGACCGCTTCGAGCCTGAATCATCCAAACATATGCACTATCTACGAAATTGAGGAGCACGACGAGAGACCTTTTCTTGCGATGGAGTTGCTGTCTGGCAAGTCGCTCAACCATGAGCTCGAGAATATAGCTCATAAGAGAATGCCGGTCAGCCAACTTCTGACCGTAGCCATTCAGATCTGCGATGGACTCAGGGCCGCGCACGAAAAGGGCATCATTCATCGTGACATCAAGCCCGCCAACGTCTTCCTCACGCTAGCCGGTCCCGTCAAAATCCTCGATTTTGGATTGGCAAAGTTGATGGAGCCGGATGCCGACCGGGGACGAGAGCCAGCCTCATCAATTGAGCCTCCGAATTCGCCACAACCGAAGACTTCGAAGACGGACATTGGCCTGACAACAAGCGGGGTCAGGATGGGAACTGCCGGTTACATGTCCCCGGAGCAGGTGCGCGGAGAGAGATTGGACGCAAGGGCTGACCTATTCTCCTTCGGTCTAATCCTTTACGAAGCCTCGACCGGCATCCGGGCGTTCTCTGGAGAGACCGCAGAGATCATCTATGACGCCATTCTGAACACCGATCCTCCGTTAGTCCGAAGTCTTAACCCGGAACTTCCTCGCAGTCTGGAGGTGGTCATTTCAAAGGCCATTCAGAAAGACCGGGCGCTACGGTATCAGTCGGCAGCCAGATGCGGGACGCCCTAGAAGGAATTCTACGCAGGGATCGGCCACCCTACCTCCGGGTCGCCGCCTGGTCAGGGCTAGGAGCGCTGGCGGCGGGTGCGCTTTTTTTCGCGTCGAATCACAAGCCCGTCTTCAAACTGCATTCGAGCGACACCGTTGTGATGGCTGTCAGCAACAACACTACGGATGCCGTTCTGAACGATGCCCTCTACATCGCGCTGCTAACAGGTCTGGAGCAGACTCCCTATTTGAATGTTCTCGCCGTCAATAAGGTCGGCGAGGCGCTCTCGAAGCGAAGCCTGAAGATGGACCCGACCAGGATCACCCCTGCGATTGCCAGGCAAGCCTGCCTCGATACCAGGAGCAAGCTCGTCATCGAGGCTTCCATCAGTGAGGCGGGCAACAATTTCAGGATCGATTTGAATGAAATCGATTGCCAGTCCGGAGAGACCGTGGCGCACGTACAGAACGATGCCCCTGGTCGGAACCAGATCATTCATACGCTTGGCGTCGCCGCCGTCCAATTGAGGAGAAAGTTAGGAGAGCCGGACACCTCGATCGCCAAATTTAACCAGCCCCTGGAGCAGGCGACGAGCGCATCGCCTGAGGCTATTCAACTTCTTACGGAAGGCTACCGGCACCACCTGTTCAACGATTATGAGGGCGCTATCTCCAAATATATTCAGGCCACGGATGTAGACCCGGAGTTCGACGTGGCCTACGTCGTAACGGCCGCGGCACAGGCGTCAGTCGGCCAAGAAGCCCTGGCGGCGAGTGCCGCCACCCGGGGTTACAACTTACGCTCCCGTGCAACGCTGCCCGACAGATTTCATGCGGAAGAGATCTATTTTCAAGAAGCTACTGGACAACTTGAAGAGAGGACCGCAGTTCTCTCGCGGTACATACAGACCTTTCCCCTCAATCACACCGCTCACAATAATCTGGCAGAATGCCTCTCGCTGCTGGGGCGGTTTGACGAGTCGCGAGCCGAAGCGCTGGAGACGAATCGTCTCCTCCCTGACGCATCAAGCCACGGAAAGCTGATGACCGCCGACATCTTTACGAATCGGCTCGACGATGCCAAAGCTGTTTACAGCGAAGCCGTCGCTCAGCATTTTGACGATACAACCCTGCATGATCAACGAGCGTTGGTGGCTTTCCTGCAAAACAACGGCCACGATCTGCAGGAGCAGTGGCGGTGGTCGGCAGGGAAACCGGGGGCGGATCGACAGCTGCTTTACAGCAGAGCATCCATGGAAAGTTATTACGGTCGCTACAGGGAGTACCGAAGCCTATCAGGGCAAGCTACAGAGATGGCGATCCAGGAAGATTCGTCGCTTGATGTTGGTTTTTACAGTGTCGATGGAGCGCTGCGTGAAGCCGAAGCCGGCAACTTTTCACGGGCACGAGAACTCGGCACCCTGGCTCTTATACAAGATCAGACTAAATACTCCAGACTGCTTTTGGCTTTAGCATTTGCGCGGGCGGGTGATTCAGCTCAAGCGTTGAAGATAGCGAATGACATTGGCCAGAAGGCACCCTTGGATACCCTCATCCAGAAGTATTGCCTCCCCATAATTCGCGCGGCGGCAAAGTTGGACGCCAACGATCCTGCAGCGGCGATCGAGATCCTCCATAACGCAGAAAAATACGATGATGCGAACGCTCCGCTCTTTCAGATCCTTTATCCGAACTATATCCGCGGACTGGCATACCTTCAGCTGCACGAAGGACAGCTTGCAGCAGTTGAGTTCCAGAAGCTGCTGCGCAATCCTCAGCTAACAGGCACCGGTGAGACTGGAGCGCTGTCCATCCTCCAGTTTGCCAGGTCACAAAGGCTGCTTGGCCAACGCGCGGCTGCACTCAAGTCATACGAGCAATTTCTTGATCTCTGGAAGACGGCAGATTCCGATCTGACTGCGTACCGTCAGGCTAAGGAGGAGCATGCAAGCTTGAGTGCTGCACGCAGCGCGGCTGACGAGGGGGGCCGGCATCTCACGTTGAAGGGCGTGGAGAAAACCAGCTTTAAGGCCGGCGATGATTTGCCGGCCTTAAAGCATGTAAAGACTCAATGAACACCTCGACGCGGATGCAAACGAACGTTCACCAGATATGAACGCGGTCTTCAGGCGAAATGTACAGCTTATCGCCGGGCTTCACGTCGAATGCCGCGTACCAGGCATCCAGGTTCCGCACCTCTCCGTTCACACGCTGCTCTCCTGGCGGGTGTGGATTGTTCGTCAGTTGCCGGCGGAGGGACTCTTCGCGCGTCTTTCCCGCCCATACCTGAGCGCAGCTAAGAAAGAAACGCTGATCGCCCGTGGTGCCGTCAAGCACAGGCGCCGGCGCTCCACCGAGTGAGCGATGGTATGCGTCCAGCGCGAGGGCCATCCCTCCGGTGTCCGCGAGGTCCTCGCCCAGCGTCAAGGCACCTTTGACATGGACGCCGGGCAGTGGCTCGAACGCCGAGTATTGTTCAGAGAGACGTTCGGCTTGCACCTTGAACTTTCTAGCATCCTCCGCTGTCCACCAATCGCGCAGCAACCCCCCACTGTCGATCTGCCGTCCCTGATCGTCGAAGCCATGCGTGATCTCGTGTCCAATGACCACGCCAATCGCACCATAATTTATAGCCGGATCGGCATTCTGATCAAAGAATGGAAACTGAAGGTTCGCGGCGGGAAAGGTAATGCGATTGATCGACGGATCATACTCGGAACCGCCTGACTGAGGCAGAAGTTCCCAAGCCTCGCGATCTACTGGCTGATGGAGACGCAGCACGGACTGCGCATGGCTCCAGGCGATGGACCGTTTGACGTCCCCGTACAGGTCCGTCGAACTCACATCGAAATCGTACGTCTTCCATCTCGACGGATAACCGATTCCCACGCTCATGGTGTCGAGTTTCTTCAGCGCCTCGGCCCTCGTCGTCTCGGACATCCAGGACGCGTGCTCCAAACGGTCATGGAAGGCCGCCTTGAGATTCGCTACCAGTTCTTCCATCTGACGCTTCGACTCGGGGTGAAAGGAATGAGCTACGTAGATCTGCCCTACGGCCTCTCCGAGTCTCCTATCTTCGGCTTCAATGGCGCGATTCCAACGCGGTTCCAACGTAGGCTGGCCATGTAGAACGCGGCCCCTGAACTCGAACTCCGCTTCCACAAAGCGTTGAGGGAGTAGGTCTGACGCTTGGGCTGTCACGTGAAACGCCTCCCAGGCCTTTAACGTATCGAGCGGAGTCTTGGCGAAGGTCTCCGCTAGTCCGCGGATCGCGGAGCTCTCTTTGATATCGAATCGTCGTTCCCCTCCGAAGCTTGCTGCATCAAGAAAGCCAACGATGTCGACCCCTGGAGCCGCTTTCTCGAGCTCTTTAAGACTTACTGGGTGGTATGTCTTGCGAGCATCGCGGTCTTCCTCGTCGCTCCAGCTCACAGTCGCGAGCTGTGTCTCGAAGGCCACAACCCGGGCCGCAAGCTGCGTTGCGTCCGGCCATCCCGCGAGTTCCAGTATCCTGGCCACATGGGCCTCGTACTTCTGTTTGGTCGCCGCCAGCTCAGGTTTGAGGTAGTACTGCCGTCCGGGCAAGCCCAGCCCGCTCTGCGAGAGTTCGAGGATATACCGTGTCGTATCCTCGCTGTCGGCTATTACCTCCATCCTGAGTATTGAACTTCCGAAACCGCTACCGGACGATCCCATGAATCGGCTCATGTCGGACAGCGACTTGATGGCGCGTACTCGATCTAAATCGACCTTGAGAGGCCCCGTCCCGATCGCTTCGACGCGCTCTTCGTCCATGAATGCCTTATAGAAGGCAACGACTTTTTGCTCGGCTGGCGTCGGACCCGGCTGTGCGAGCTCATCTTCAAGCAGACGGTGCATCGTAGCCTCACTCAACTCGTTCATATTGGTGAGCAAGCCGAACGATGTCCGGTCGGCCGGAATCTCAATGTTTCGGATGTAGCTTCCGTTGGCGTAGAGGAAGAAGTTGTCGCCCGGACGAACGCTCTTGTCCTCCGCTTTCAAATCAAAACCCCAACCGCTGGTCTTTTGGGCCGGTGGCTGCCCGGGGGCTGGAAAAGTCGACTGCGCGATCGCTGTGGGAGATGCGGCGAGCGCCAGCAAAATAAGCGAGAAAATCAATCCGTACACGTTGATAGCTCCTGAAAACATCGTCCGGTATGCCGCCGGAGCGTTCGGCAGGCCGCAGATGCGCCTTAATCGAGGGTGCATCATCGAATATCTACGTGCATTGAACGCGCGCTGCGTTTTTGTCGATTTGCAGCTAATTTCACTGGGACATGACGACTATGGCGAAGATTCTGCCCCCCGGGCAACATTATGGTGCGACGCTCCAAAGTTGGAGTTCCGCCCGGCTTACTGTTAGCCGCATACGATATGCCATGGGTACAAACTTGGATCTGCACGGAAATGCGCACGCCTCAGTAATGTTCGTAGAGGACGGGCTCTGCGTTAAGCAGATGGATGGCCAGCTCGTTCAGCTCGCGCCTGCAACCGGCCTCTTCCTCCCACCGCGTTGGCTACAGAAGGACGCTTTCCCGGAATCCACTACATTTCTTTCTGCGGAATTCAGCGACCCGTTCCTCCAGCACATTCGAGAGCTTGGCCCATCGTCGGAACAGGCACTCACGGTGCCGCCCGCGCACTCCCAGGTATTGCGAACGCATCTGCGCTCCGAACTCATGCATCCGGATCCCTTTTCTGCGCTGGTGCTCGAGGGTTTACTTATGAGCACCATCGCACGCGCTGAGCGAGTCGGATCGCCCCGTCGCAGGCGTGCACCTATCTGGCTTCTTCGGGCAAAGGAGATTCTTCAAGACTTCGTAGCGACCCCGCCTTCTCTCGACGAGATCGCGCAACTAACCGGGGTTCACCCCGCGCATCTCTCGCGAGAGTTCCGCCGTCACTTCGGATCTTCTCCAGGAGAATATGCAAGGCGCGTCCGCATCGAACGGGCAAAGACCGAGTTGAGGACTTCGAACAGGACCATCGCCGAGGTCTCCCTTGCACACGGTTTCAGCGACCAGGCGCATTTTTCCAGAGTTTTCAAGCGCCACACCAGCCTCACCCCGCTCGAGTACCGTAGGAGCTTGCAACCAGTGCGGGCTGGCAAAACAAGTCAGATCTACGACTCATCCAGCGAACCCTCTGTAAAATCTTCGGAAGGGATAAATGCCGTTCGGCCTGGCAGGCATCGACCGAGTCTTGGAAGACCCAAAACGCGTCGACTGGTCGAATAGCATCAGATGGGCAAAGCCGACAAACACCTGTGAAGGTGCAGCCGGATTTGCATCGCTGAGAAGTGTCTTCCATCCAATCAATATGGGTCGCATAAAACAGTTCAGCCGCGTGGAGGTTTTAGAGAAGGCAATTCCTCTGTTCTGGGAGAAGGGATTCTCCGAGACTACAGTACAAGATCTCGAAGCCGTAACCGGAGTCAACAAGTCAGGCCTATATTCTGAGTTCCAGAACAAAGAAGATTTGTTCATGGCGAGTTTGAAACACTATCTGCAAACGCGCGGAGGAGCCGGCATTCTCTCCGTTCAGCCACTTGGATGGACAAACGTTCAGCACTTCCTCGAGATCGGGCAAACTTGTTACACGGGCAAAAGAGGATGTTTTTCGGTAAACTCCATGCGCGATGTCGCATTGCTGCCGCCAGAGGGACAGGAGATCATCGCTCAACATAACGCGGTCCTCCGGGAGCTCCTCATCCGAAACATAGAGGCAGAGTCAAAGCGGTCAGATAGTGCCGAAACTGCAGACACCATATTGACCTTTTTCTCAGGGCTTTGCATTGAAGAAAACTTGCGCCCGAAGGATGCCGCAATCAACCACAGTATTCAAAGATTCTTGAAGCTTCTGCGACAAGCTGCTTAGTGGGCTTTATGATGTTCCGCATGCCAAGGAAAATTGAAATTACCGAGGCCCACTTCCCGTCGGCGATTGGCTTCGCTTCGATAGAGACGATTTGTGCCGGGATCGATGATGTCAGCTGTGAGCTATTTTCGCTTTCCAAACAGGTCGTGGTTCGGTGGGATGCGAATCATTCCTTATATCTTTCTGCGTCGGACTAGAGGTACACCCGTCCGAGGCGGCAAAGAAGTTCTTGAAACGAACCGCTAATCCGGTACCTAAAACCCACGTGACAAGGAACTGCGAGCGCAGCAAGCAATATCTTTGCGATGGGTCTGTTCTTCATTTGATCTCCGTATTCGACTTCAAGAGGTGTCTCATAGTAGACCCCGGTGTGAACTCGCAGGAAAATTCGTCTCAGTTGGCGATAACAGACCAATGCACTTATGGAGCCAAGGTGAGCGAACCTCTGGACATTAGGCCTGTAAAACGCGCTTGTGGTGAGTGGAGCACCGCAGGTATGTATGCAGTGGGGAGATGTCCGTACATCAAACTCTTTGCAGCGCCCGAAATGGCCAAATCGCCATTGACCCGAATCGAATTCGAGACCTCTGCCGCTTAAACCTCTGCCCGAGGCTTATCGGCGGATCGAACTCCTTGCTCTCATAGAGCATCGCAGTCAAATATAGATATTTAGCGCGAGGTTTGACCTGAAACGGTCTCGAATAACCCAAACTGCAAGGCCTGCGTCTTCTGCACCAGGACGACAGAGGACATGGATCCAACAAACGAAAAACAGCCCTTTCCCGAAAGTTCTGGAAGGCTCCGCCGGACATCTCATACAATAGACACATGGCACGCTCCGTTACCATCTCGACCCCGGTTCCGACTCTCGAAGAGTTCGGGAAGAGTCTCGGCCTCAGCAAGAGCCGCCAGGACTCCCTCCTCCGTCTCGTGCGTCGCGATTCGAAGTCGGGTCATTTCGTCGAACGCCGCCGAGATTCCTCAGACGCTTCTAAGGAGAGGGGCACGGTTTTCAGAACCAAGAAGAAATAGCCGAGGTCTGAAAACGCAATGCCGGTTCCTCCTGTCCAGAAGAACGCCGTCTTTCTCAATATCCCGTACGACGCACGCTTTAGTCGTCTCTATTTAGCGTACATAGTCGGATTGACGGAACTTGGCCTTGAACCGCGTGCAACGCTTGGAATTCCTGGGGGCGAACGTCGCCTGAACCGGATTCTGGCTCTCATCCAGAGTTGCCGCTATTCGATTCACGACCTCTCGCGCATCGAGATCGACCGCAACCCTCCCCCGACTCCCCGATTCAACATGCCGTGCGAGCTTGGCATGACCATCACGTGGCAGCAGCTCAATCCTGCTCGCCACACCTGGTTCGTCTTCGAATCACGAAACCGCCGTCTGCAGAAGTCGCTTAGCGACCTTGACGGTACCGACGCAAACATCCCCGACGCCACGGTTGAGGGGATCATGCGCGAGCTGTGCAACGCATTTGTGCGCCGCGGGCCTCAGCCTGGGGTGCCGCAGATGCTTCGCACCTATCGTCGGGTTCGTGGGCAGGTCGATGAAGTCATGCGGGTGGCTGGGCCCACCAGTCCGTTTGAGGCCAGGGTATTCAAAGATCTTTGCTTTGTCGCCCGTGCAATAGCTCAGCAAGCAGCACGGTAAAACAAAAACCGACGGGCGATCGCGTATCAATGCTGACTAAGTTGCTTGATGCTTATGCTTGCGCACATCACATAATGCACCTCAAACTCCAGTGGCAATTGGACTTCATCTCGCCCATTTCACACTCATAGTGTGTAGACCCATAGTGGTCATTACCGAAGTATCGAGGTATGGCCAAAAGTGCCATCACGATTCGCTTCGGCAAGACTTTGCGAGAATATCGCGAAGCGAAGGGTTATTCCCAAGAGGAATTGGCAGAACGCGCTGATCTCCATCGCAACTATGTTGGAAGCGTCGAGCGCGGTGAGCGTAACTTGGCGTTGGAGAACATCATTAAGCTGGCCAAAGCGTTATCGCTGCCCTCGCGGGACCTCTTCAGAGGTCTCCCCTAAAGGTGACTCCCCCTTTCCACAGGTTGCTGGGTCTTTCTTCCGCTGGGGTGCGTTCGCTACCACTACCTCGCCGACCACCTCTAATGAACTGCAACTTCCGTATGCTTCATTGGCTTCCGTAAAGCAGTGCAAAAAGATCGTACAAGCGCAACAAATAGTTAGTGCAAAAAGCACGTCGATGTAAGAAACAAGATCAAGGGGCCCTAGTGACTGAACCTTCAGAGCATATATTCTCAGACGCAGAGCGTGCCCTCCAACTCCTCTGCGGCAAGTGGACTCTTTCGATCATCGCGGAATTGATAAATGGACCGATCCGGGTTGGCGAGCTTCGCAGAAGATTGGGACCGGTGTCCAAAAAAATCCTTTTCGAACGGCTCGACAAACTCGAACAGTCGGGCTTGGTGATTCGTACTGATCGGTCCAACAAAAACCTTAAGCGGATCGAATATGAATTGCAGGGAGAATCCGCCGACGCTATTGTGTCTGTCCTTCGTTCATTAAGCAGTTGGTCGCAGGAGCATCTCACTTCAAGTGCGCATACAAGCTCTAGAACAACACAAGAAGAACAGGGCGACTAAAGTACGTTTCTCCGAAGCGATCAGGCGCTAGCAGGAAACGCGCCGTGGGAAAGGGGAAAGGTGCAGGAAGGGGAAACGAGACGATTACAAAACTCTATGTTCGATCCAATTCAGCTTCTCACGTATCGGTGCTGTTCGCGCGGTAAGCAGCGCTTCGAGCAAATTCGATTGGATTGCATACAACACAGCCAACGTGGCAAGATGAACGGAGTCGAGAAAGGGCAGGTCGGTAAGGTAAGCCCGGCCACCTTCCGCCAGGAAGGCTCTGTTTGCACACATAACGTGTGTGAACCCGCGACAAGTAGGAGTGCGTCTGCACTCCGAACTTGGGCGGGTTCCTTTTCGATGAACCGATCGTTAGCAGCTCTCCCAAGAACAAAATCAAAGGAGAATAAGCTATGCCTACGATCGAAGCGAACAGCGGCATCATTACCCAAATCAACGTGTTCACTGTGAAACCAGAGAATCAGCAGGCTCTTGTCGATCATTTGATCAGCGCAGCGTCTGTTGCACGGCAGATTCCCGGCTGGAAATCCATCAGTATCCACAAGAGCATCGACGGCAAGTCTGTAGTGAACTACGCTCAAGCCGAAAGCCTGGAAGCGCAGGAGAGAATCTTCAAAGAGCTTCTCGAAAAGGGGGTGATCGAAAAGGGCCATCAGTTGGGTGAAGCTCATCCAGGGCTCTATGAAGCGGTCTACACACTCGACAACGTCTAGAGGACTGCAATGGGCGGGACGAGCGTATCGTCCCGCCTAACGTCTATCCCTGATCCGGTGGCTTCAATGTCTCTAACGGCGGTGTTTCGTAGCATGGCCGTCGCTTTCGTGCATCAATATCTCTCATTGATGGCCTGACCGTTTTCCCTCCCACAACTTGCCTATGTGCGTCCAATGAATTTCAACGCCGTGCGGATGCTAAGGAGTTTCGGTCATAGTACTTCCTATGCTGCGGCCTGAGTTTCCGTCTGCTTCTAAACTGGACCCGACTAAGAAAAGCCACAGCATGCGGTGGTAATTTTCACCCTACAAAGCACCGACGGGTAAGGAGGTCCATCTTCGTTTCGATTCCACGCTTCAGAAGTAGCCCACAGCCACTTCACCGTCAATAGTTCCGCTGCCTGCAGATACAGCCGCCGAACCCTACTTCGACCGGTCTTTTTGCATCATAAAGGCGAAGGGCAGTTTAGAGGAGGGCTTATGGCGGCAGAAAAACAGATCGAAGCTCACAGTACGTTGAGCAAAATAGTTTTATACGCCACTGTGATTTCCGGCTTTGTAGCGGCCTATCTAATGTACCGGCGTGGCGAATCCATGTTCTCGATAGCAAGAAAGACCGTCACCAACCCGGTCGGGTCGCTGGTTTCGGAAGTCAAGAACGTTGTTTAGTCTTGACTGATATTGGAGGAACAAACTTGAGAAATTCTCAAAGAAGACTCTCTAACTACAGCCGGATCGCGAAACTGTTGAGCCTCCTTGCCGCATGTTTTGCAACTGTAGGATTATCTGGATGCTTGGTGGCAGGGTATTCAAGCGGCGGTGGCTGGTTCGTTTGGCCCGGAAGTTTGGGGCTCATCCTGATCGTCCTGCTAATAGTCTTTTTAGTGAGGCGCCGGTAGCGTTTCGGAGCGCATTCACCATTGAACGAGTTACTCCAAAATCTAGAAGTCCGTAATCGCTGCGAATGACTCAAATTGTCTGGCAATTGTGCGCGCTTTCGCTGCTAGCGGTCAGCGCAGCGGCACAGGATATGAACCTCAACCCCACGAGACCCACGATCGCCAACAGTGCCGCCATTCAAAGCAGGGGGGTCCTTCAAGTAGAGGCGGGCTATGATGCCTATCCTCGAAATCCACCCGGCAATCAGCAGACGTTGGACACACTGTTTACTTACACTCCTTTAGCTCGACTCAGATTTGATTTCGATTGGTCTGCGTTCAATCATCAGCAAGACGATGGAGTTACCACCGATGGCATCGGTACTATTCAAATCGGCGGGAAGGTCGAGGCGAAAAAGGAACAGTACCATCGGTTCGCGCCGGGAGTTGCATTTCAGTATGAGGCTGAACTTCCGACTGCCTCAGCAGGTGCACTTCAGGGCTATGGTCAGCAAGCAATTCTGCTGCTCAATCACCACTATGGGAAGAACGGTAATTTAGATGTCATCGTGAATGGCTCGATCGTACAGTCTGACTGTCAAACGGCCACCGGATGTCGGTACGGCGGACAACAATCATTCGCTCTTAGTTACCACCTTCAAAAGGAGACGCGCCTCTACGCCGAAGTTTTCGGCCAGAACACATCCCAATCCAACACTCCGCCAGGGACTTACCTGTTTGGTGGCTTATACCACCAATTTAGTGATGCCTTTGGCATAGACGGCGGAGTGCGCTTTGGCGTAAGCGATCGCTCGGCATCGATCGGTACGACAATCGGGCTGGTATTCGGCAGACGCCTTCAACATGATGCGTCAGTCAAGCATTAGCCTGTAAAGTAGCTCTGTGCAGATTTTGGCATTATTTTAATCGGCACTCTTTCTTGACGTCCTCTCCATTTCCGTTGATTGATGCATCAATAGTGGAATGGCAACATCGACAAACCGTATTGAACCTCGGTGGCCGGCACTCGTAGCCCTATTTGCCGTGGGGGGACTGCGTCTGGCTATACCCGGTTTCCTCTCTTTTGGTCCAGATTGGCTTCTTCTTATAGTCGTTGGCATTCTGGTAATCCCAACTGTCCTTGCGAGACGGGGCGGAAATCTAAAGCTCAATGAGGTGTTTGGTTATGCCTTAAATGTCGTAGTGACTGCAGATATGGTCTGGTCGCTGGGCCTGCTGATCGGAGCCTTGCCGTCCCACAACGTACCACCTCAAGTCCTATTACGTTCGGCGGCGGCATTATGGGTCACAAATATTCTTGTCTTTGCGTCGTGGTATTGGCGCTTGGATGCAGGTGGCCCTAATGTGAGGGATCTGCGCGAAAGCCATACCGATGGCGCGTTCTTGTTTCCGCAGATGACTCTCAATGCAGAGACGAGAGAGGAGATGGGCGAGCGATATTGGCGTCCCGGATTTGTAGACTATCTCTTCATCGCCTTCAATACGAGTACCGCTTTCTCGCCCACCGACTGCCCAGTATTGTCGAAATGGGCCAAAGGACTCATGATGGTTCAATCTCTCATCTCATTCACCACCGTCGCTCTGCTCGCGGCTCGAGCTGTTAACATTCTTTAGTCTCGAGCGACTTTCGCTGCAACACTCGGCTTCTCAACAGCGTTAGGAGGTTTAAACACTATGGCCGTGCCAACCTTGTTCCAAGTTTCGTGCGCTGTCGTTGGCCGTCTCTAGCCGGACTGCGCGCTCGTCATCACACGGAGGCGTGTAGGCCGTCTCTGCAAGTCAGAGAATGCCTATTCCTGTGCGTCGGCCCACCCGCGATGCCAATCCACCGTTTTTCCGTCGCTCGGTTCACCCGCTTTGCCGGCCTGGAACCCTGCTTCGTACTCGGCGGAGTCTTCCTTCGCGGGGAGCTCGTCCGGCTCTGGTAGTTCATTGATCTTGTCTATCTCTCCCATGTCACACCTCGTTCTATTGGTCGCATAGAGTGCCGTGATCGACCAGCGCCATTTGCGCACCACTCCTCTCTTTGATGCGGTCGGCAGTTCTTCTGTGCCGATGTCGCGGGCACTTAAATCGCAGACTATTTCGGGTTCAGAGCAAGAGACCGCGATCAACGTGAAAGACAACCCGGGTGTGGCTAACACTGATCTTCAACACGAAAGGCATCCCTTTGCGACGAGAGCCCACGAGTCAACGAGGCTTTTGGCCGTTGGGCGAGAGATCAAGCTTGGAGGCGCCACCGGGCCGGTAGCGCTCTAATCGGCAGGTCCCGATGAAGATTCAAATCTGGATCCATTGGCTGCCAATCGATCCGCAAGTCGACGGTTGCCATTCGCGCGAGCATCGTCAATTGAGCTAAGACGCTAATCAAAGTGAGTTAGCGCTAGGCACGATTCAAAACCATAGGGGTAAACTCTTCGCGAAGATGTGGAAATGTGAGGACAAACACGGTACCGCTTCTGCCTGGTTTGGTGGAGCTGCGCACCCGCACGGACCCTCCGGCTTTCTCGATCAACTCTTGAATAATCCAAAGTCCTAGGCCAGTACCGCCGATTCCCTTGGTAGTGTAAAAGGCTTCGAAGATGTGCTCTAAAACCGCAGCGTCTATACCCGTTCCGGAATCCGCAATCGTAATTCGCGCACCCCGCAGCCCGTCACGAAGGGTGATGTCTCTGCATGCCAAGATCAGACGGCCTCCGCTTCGCGTAGCATCAAATGCGTTGCTTATCAGATTCATCAGTATTTGTCGCATTTCGCCGTCGTAGCAGCGAAGAGGAGACGCGCCTAACGTCCTTACGTCAACGTTGATCCCGGAATTATTGAATCGTCCTCGGTAGAGCCCCAAGATTGAGTTGAACAGCTCTCCCAAGTCCACGTCTGTCGCCTTCGTACTCTGGCGATGAAAGCGAAGCGTGTGATTCGCAATATGTGAAACTCGCGCGAGCTCCTCCTGAGCTGTCGTTACCAAACCCTTCGCTTCTTCCGAGACTACCTGTGATTGGAGGATGTACAGGAGGTTTGTCACTGCTTCCAAGGGGTTGTTGATCTCGTGAGCGATGGAACTCGCAAGTCTGCCTACGGACGCCAATTTTTCACTTCGAATGAGCGCTTTCTCCGCATCTCGTTGTGTCGTCACGTCCCGCAGGATGGCCGAGAACGCGACCAGAATACCCGGCGCCTCCATGTGGGGAGTCAAGTTCACCGACAACTCCATCCTCTTCCCAGTTTTGTTCACACCAACGAACTCCCTGCTAATGCTGCGACCGCGACCCAGCAGGGCGATGGCTTCTCTTATATGGCCCTCCTGCTCTCTGACAAACAGAAGTGTCAGCAGAGACTTACCCTTTACCTCGTTTGGAGCGTACCCAAAGATTTGTTCCGCGCCCTTGTTCCACGTTTGGATGTCCCCACCGGTCGTAAGAGTGATGATCGCATCCGAAGAGTGTCGGATGACCTCAACCATCTGTTCAGCGATCTTGCGAGCCTGGAGCAGATCTTGTTCGTAAGCACGTCGACGTGACGCGTTGAATACGGCCATGAAAATGTCGTGTGGCTTTCCGGAATTATCCCGTCGGAGTACCGCATTGACGAGGACCGGAACGATTACGCCGTCGGCGCCGATGAGGTCAAAGGCAACTTCGGTGAGACGATCCCGCAGGAGAATGACCTGTGTGAACTGAGTTTCGTAAAACATTCCCCCAGCGCGAGAGAGGAGATCCTGAAAACGTCGTTTTTGGAATAAAGGTTCAGTTTGGCCGGTCAGCACGTGGAAGGCTCGGTTTGCCTGCAGCAAAGTGCCGTCCAGAGCAAGCACGACATATCCGCATGGAGCTTCTTCAAAGAAATCAGCCTCCACAATGGGTTTGCGTTGCGCTAAAGAAACCGGCGAATCTGGTCGATCACTTCCTGGGGCGCGCTCATGTGAGGGCAATGACCCGTCGCCTGCAGCATCTCGAATTGGCTGTTCGGAAGGCACCTATTTACGTATTCTCCCACGTGGATTGGGGCGATCATGTCTTTTTCGCACTGCAAGATCAAGGTCTTCGTGGTCACTTTAGGTAAGTCCGCCCGATTGTCTGAGAGAAAAGTCACGCGGGCGAAGTGTTGAGCGAAACGCGGGTCTGTGCGGCAAAAACTGGCTTCCAGTTCTCCAATGAGTTCCGGAGACTGATCGGTGCCCATGATCAGGGGAGCCATTGTCGCCGACCAGCCCAAGTGATTGCTGTCGAGCAGGTCCAAAAGCCCTTCTATGTCAGAGCGGTCGAAGCCGCCCTTATAGTCGCCGTCATTAATATAAGAAGGCGACGGGCCAATCATGATCAGATTCTCAAAATAGCTTGGCTTTTCAATCGCAGCGAGTGCACCGATCATCGAACTAACCGAATGGCCGACAAAAGTTATACCGCCGACTTTCAGCTCCTCAATGATTTCTAGCACGTCTTCGGCATAGCCTCGCAATGAACTGTAGTGCGTCCTATCGAATGCGGAAAAGTCGGAATCGCCGGCTCCCACATAGTCGAAAAGGATCAGTCTGAAGTCTTTTTCGAAGGCTGGGATCATTGCTCGCCACATACTCTGATCGCAGCCATATCCGTGGGCAAACATGAGAGTTCGAGTGCCGTCTCCGTGGATTTTCACGTTGTTTCTGGCCACCGCGGTCATTGCTTTCAATCCTGAATGGAATGTGCGTCTAGAAAGCAGCTTGCTTTACGACGTATGATGCAAATCTTCCAGCAAAAGCAACCGACTCGTCATTGTCTTCATTACAGGATCAGCTCGAGCTGCGACCCAAACTACCTGCGCACTATAATCGCTAAATAAGTAGGCAGAACGGAGCGTTCTTTGTCGGCTAGTCCATTCCCATACAGAATACTGATTGTTGAGGACGAGCCCAGCTTGCGTGAGCTAGGGACGATGCTGCTTGTAGCACAGGGGTACGAGGTGCGTGGAGCGGAGGATGGATTTGAGGGACTTGCGGCGCTCAAACAATCCCTGCCGGACATCATTATCTCCGACTTACAGATGCCTAATATGAATGGGTTTGAGTTTCTCTCGGTTGTACGTCGGCGATTTCCTACCATTCGTGTAATTGTTATTTCGGGGGAGTTCTCCGGTTTATCCGTGCCCCAGAGCGTCCTTGCCGACGCATTTTTTCCAAAAGGTGGCTACAACGCCAAAGAGTTATTCCAGAAGATTATTGATTTGCTGCACGAACTCCCCACCCGTCCCAAAATTGGCAAGCCGAGCCACGCCGCTGTATGGGTGAAGAACGATAGAGGAACCATTGCAGTCACCTGCTCTGAGTGCTTGCGCACCTTCCCCGTTACAAGTGTTACGAAAGGCGTGAACGAGACAGAATGCGATTTCTGTTCCAGTACCGTCCGCTTTGAGATCATTGGCGAACATAAGGCTTTTAAGGTGCCGGAGAATCTGGTCTCGCCCGCGGGGTGATCCGCACCAGCAGTAGTCGACAAGGCATGTTGATAAAATCGCGGTGCCGACGCCGATCTCTGTCGCGCAGCGAAAACAACCTACCTCGCTATTTTCAACAAGAAGCAAAATGCATCCCACGAATAACCGGGGTAAATACCCCCTCACGTCAAGTAGACGGAGAACCTGACTGACGAGCTATCGCTTTTAATGCACGATTAACTGCCATTGCAGCCTTAACTCTCGCAACGTGTACCTTTGATAACCCGCCCGAATTGATAAGACAATCCTCACCATATTTTGCACCGCAGACTGGGTAGCAGCGAGGTCATGAAAGGAGACGAGCGGCCGATCTCAGGCAGACGACTTCCGTGCCCGGAACCGATTTCTGCTTGCGCGCGAACTAGTACGCGCCGGTGGCTTCATCCACCGTCTCTTAATATTCCTCGACCACCGACGCAGGCAAAAAATGCGTCTTAGAGTTCCAGAGGGTGACTATATGCCGACATTGAAGAAAGACGAAAAGAAGAAGGAATTGAAACAAGAGCAGAAGGCTCACAAAGCACAAGCAAAGGCAGACAAGCTGCAAAGACACGCGCTGGACGATGGTAAGACCAAGAAGGCAGAGAAGGCGCAGGATAAGGCAGATCGCGAGATCGCGAAGGTTACTTCTGTCAAAGATGATGACGAATAAGCATCTATTCACATCCGGCACAAATTAGCTCTCTCGGTCTGGTAAACGAAACTTCGGATTATTTTCGCGCAGGAACTCAAACTACGAATGGCTCGGGACCCAACATCTCCTAAATCTGATATTCGAAAAAGACTAGAGCATAGACGTCTGTCGGTCCATCGCGCGTGCCCCGCCCCAAGTAAGATTTGAGCGCGCACCCTCCTGCTACCCGCGAGTCCCGATGGACCACAGAACTCCCCGTTCGTGTAGTGCCTAGATCTCATTTTAATCCAACTGTAATGATTGCGACCATCATACGGGCTCAGGTGGTCAACATGTTCAATCTGCTTCCGAAGGATGAGAAATTCTACGACGAGTTGGAGCAGCTCTCCTCGCGAGTGGTGAGCGCGGCGAAGCAGTTCGAAGAGATCGTGGCCAGACTTCCAAACTTCGATGGCCAATTGGCAAATATCGAACAGGATCGGCTGGGTGCCCGGAAAATCTTCAAGGAGTCCATTCTTAGACTCGACCAGGCGTTCATCACGCCACTTGATCGCGAGGACATCCTAAGCTTGATCACCGAAATGTATGGCGTTGTCGATCGCGTTTCAGAGCTTTCGCAGCGTTTCCGCCTCTACAAGCTCAACGACCTGCACCCGACATTAACCAGCCAAGCGAAGAACTTCTCGCGGATCGCTAATGAACTGAATACCATCATCTGCGGCCTAAGGAAGCAAAAAAAGTTAAAGGATCTAGAGCCTTCCCTGGACGCAGTGTCGGGAGCAATGGAACTTGTTAAGAGAGATCGCGAAACCTTCCTAGGAGGGTTATTCGCCGGTGATCCTAATCCCCTCGAAGTCCTAAAGAAAAAGGAGCTACACGATCTTCTCGAGGACGCGATTGAACGATGCGAAGAAGCGACCGAGACTCTGGCTCGGGTGCTTCTCAAGAATGGGTGACGATCTCATATGCCAATGCTTTATTTTGTCTTCCTCCTCGTTGCGATTGCACTTGTCTTCGACTTTTTCAACGGATTTCACGATGCCGCAAACTCTGTCGCGACAGTGGTAACCACGCGGGTCCTCTCGCCGCTTCAAGCGGTCTTATGGGCTGCGTTTTTCAATTTCGTCGCGGCCTTTCTCTTCGGAACAGGAGTCGCGCAAACTATCAGCAACAAATTGATCGATCCAAAGGCGGTAGATGTCTACGTCATTTGCGGCGGCCTCATTGGAGCTATTGTCTGGGACATCATCACTTGGCTAATGGCGCTGCCGACAAGCTCGTCGCACGCCATTATTAGCGGGTATGCGGGCGCTGCGATCGCGAAGGCGGGTTGGAGCTCCATCCTAATCAAAGGTTGGATTCCCGTAATAGTGTTTTTGATCATATCTCCGGTGATCGGCATGATCCTTGGGTGGGGCATCATGACTGGACTCAGTTGGCTTACGCGACACTCGAATCGCGACAAAACCGAAAAGCGCTTTCGGCATCTGCAGTTACTTTCAGCAGGTCTTTACTCGCTCGGTCACGGAACTAATGATGCACAAAAGACTATGGGCATCATTGTGGCTTTACTCGCCGCGGCTGGTCACGAACAATGGGGTAAAGCGACCCATAATGGTTTCCAGGGGCTGGCCGGGAAGCACGAGATCGCCTGGTGGATCATCTTGAGCTGTCACGCGGCGATGGCACTCGGGACTATGGCCGGGGGCTGGCGCATTGTGAAGACGATAGGCTCTCGGATAACCCCGCATCTCCGGCCGCTCGGCGGATTCTCGGCTGAGATGGCAGCTGCCACCACAATTGGTTTCGCTACCATCGCGAAAGTCCCTATCTCCACGACACACGCGATCGGGGGAGCGGTTTTGGGAGTGGGCGCCACTCGCGGGCCGCATGCGGTTCGCTGGATCTGGGGAGAGAAGATCGTAGTGGCGTGGATCGTCACATTTCCTGGGGCGGCGCTAATCGGAGCGGCGGGATACGCTCTCGCACATTTTGCCATCCAGCCCTTCATTCATTAGACAGCCCTAGCAGATCGAAGAGAGCTTTTAGTGTCACGCGAGGGGAGCAAAGGAGCCGCCAGACACGTAAAAGCCAACAATTTGGGGAGGAAACGAAGCTTTTGTGCGCATACGTCGATATGCCTCTACAATTCGTAACTGCGTACGAACACAATGACTGAGGGTTCTGAAAATGGCTGAAAAAACGATAGTGGAAAAGGCTGCAGAGGCGGTTGGATACGTAATTGCGATGGCAGAAGATGTGGCAGGCTCCGTCAAAACCGCAGTGGGTGCAGCCGTGACCACCGTTACGGAGGTCCCGACGAAGACACCATCGAAGGAAGCCGCGATCAAAAAGACTACTAAAACAACACCTGCGAAAAAGGCTGTGGCCAAGAAACTTGTCCAGAAAATGCCTGCTAGGAAGGCCGCCAAGAAAGTAGTGGTCAAAAAAGCTGTGGCCAAGAAAGCTCCCGCTAAGAAGTTACCCGCCAGGAAGGCTGCGAAGAAAGCCATAGCGAAGAAGCCCGCAAAGACGGTTCCGGCAAAGAAAGCCGTGAAGAAAACTGCGATAAAAACCATAAAGAAGAGTGGCCGGCTACGGCGATAACTGTGAGGGAAAATGGCGAACGATAAGGCAAAGAAGAAGGCAGCGAAGAAGGTCGAAAAGGCGGTCCGGAAAGCCGTGAAGAAGGGCCTAACCGAGAACGCGGTAGAGAAAGCCGTATCGCTGGGCATGGCTAACGGCGTCCAGAAGAAGCCTGTCGGCAAAGCTGCTGCTAAGGCTGACGAACTTGAAGCCAAAACTGCCTGAGTACGTTTCTTTCCAAGCCTGCTGGTTCGCGAATTCGTTCTCTCGACGGTTCGGTTTCCTGAGGCGAAGACCTAACCTCTAAGCAGGTCACTTCCGCCTCATGTTTCGAAACGATCTAGTGGACAGAGACGATCCTCGCTTTGCTGCGGTGAGCCGTAGACCAGGAATGCGGCTCAGCCTTGCAGTTCTCGCATACCGCGGCAGGGGCGAGGTGGACCCGGATAGCTTTGACGATGCCGCCGACATGTTGTGCGGTTTGTCTACGCTTCATGGGCTCGCTCATCTGGTGTTGGAAGATAAAGCTGCACACTTTTTCCGAGGCGCGAATTCCAAGAATTTCATCAAGAACTATCTGCCGAAAGTAATTGAACGGTTGTACCCGGCCATGCAGGCAACACAGGACAAATGAAAAGCCGGTGTCCGATTTGTAGCAACGGGGACTGTTTCACTTGTCTTGGACACTCCATCAGATCCTTTGAGGCGACAACAGATGAACGAGCGTTTTCAAGCTGCTTTGCACGACAGAAAGTCCCTTTTCCGGGTGCATTCTGCCACTTTCCCGGAGAGCGATGAGACCGTGCATCGTTGCAAAAAGTAGTCCGGCAAGAGTGGCGTCGGGTATGTCCGGCAATGCCTGCGCGGCCTGACACTCCTGGACAATCACAATGAACTCGGCGAAAGCTGCTAGAGCAGTCTTCTCAAGTTCACCCTTTTGTGCGGCGATGGCTGGATCGTTGAAAAGCAGCCTATAGCGTGCCGGATGGTTTACGCTGAAGTCGATCACGACATTCAGCGCTTTCATCAACTTCCCGGCTGGTTTTATGGAGCTCTGACGGACCGCGTTAAAAGCTTTCGTCAGCATCACGAAGTCGGCCGTGGCGACGGCAGCCAACAACGCATCCCGACTCTTGAAATGCTTATAGGGAGCATTATGAGATATCCCCGAGGCATGGCCGACCGCGCGTAGCGTTACGGCGTCCTCGCCACCGGAATCGAGCAGCGTGGTAGCAGCAAGAATCAGTTTCTTGTCCGTCGTTACCGCAGCTGAGTTGACTCTTCGCTTGGCTGCAAACGTACGAGCGTCTTGGAGTCGTTCCATAGTTTGGCTGCTCTCTGTTCGTCATAGGACATTTTAGAGGATCGCGTCTCGTTCAATGCACCATCGTTCGACTGGAGATACTTGCCGGACGCGTCTCCGTAAATGGGATCGACTGCAATCTGTGCGAGCGAGGCGCCGGAGAAGCTGACTGAGCCTTGCGTTACGCCTATGCGCTTCATGAGGCCTTTCATCAGGGCGGTCTTCGCAAGCCACTGCACCGGTTTGGGCATCGTTCTCAGCAGTCCCGTCTCAGGGATGGATCCAGGGTCGAACGCAATGGATGCAATGGAGCCGTCAGCGCGCCGTAATCTGCGATGCAGTTCATACGCATACAGCATGGTGCAGAGCTTTGAGGTAGAGTAGCGGACCCCCGCAGACAGCGGTTTCTTGCCATCTTTTCCATCGTTCTCAAGGGCAATCGCGTCCGGCTCAACCGCTTTGCCAACCATCTTTCCATCCATTGTATCGGGATCATGCGTTCCACTTGCGGTAAACACGATGCGTCCGGCGTCGGCCATACGATCAACAAGCAGTTCGACCAGCAGGAAATGGCCGAGACAGTTGGTCGCGAAGGTCGTCTCGTAGCCATCGGGGCTGTAGGTTGTTGGCCCATTGTGTCTGCCGCCGGCATTGCACAGGAGCGTATCTAACGGGGCGACGTTGCCGCTGTCGAGCAGAGTTCGGAACTCCGCTGCGGCCTCTCTGACCGACACCAGCGACGAGGTATCCAGCTTCAGCGTCGTGACCTTCACGCCGTAGCTGGTCCGGAGTTGCTGTGCCGCGGGCTCCATCCGCTCTACGCTCCGCCCGGCGAGGACCAGATCGCAGCGCGAACGAGACGCCAATTGCTTTGCGCATTCGAAGCCGATACCGGCATGACCGCCGGTGATGAGGACTGTAGGCATATCTAACCTCCTAGGTTGACACTGTCAACCATAGCAAGGGTAGGTGTACATTGTCAACCAAAGGCGGGAACCGTCATTACAACCACGGCTGCAGCAAGTGATGCGCAATGCCAGTCTCCGCTACCTGAAAGAGGGGACGCAATGGAAGTCGCAAAATGGATTGTCGCGTTGATTGCTGTGTTTAACTTCGGGGGCTATGTTGCTGACGCGGTGATCCCGTTTACAGCAAAGCAGCACATCCACAATCCACGGTGGCCGCCCCATGCCAAGTTCCACAATGGCCAAACGATGCTGCTGGGCATCGGGTTGGGTCTCTACTCGCTATTTCTTCTCTTCGGTACGGGGCCGCTGACATTTCTGCATTTCATTCTGGCCGCGGTCGCAGCATCGCTCTACTTTGTGGCAATGCTGCTGTCGCCCATCTTTCCGGGTGTCGGTTGGAGTGACCCTGAGTTTACGAAAGAGAATGGGTCAGTCTTGGGGATGCATCCTCAACTCTTTGTGGGGTTGTTGGTGTGCCTGATTCTTATCGCGGCTTGCGGTTATGCGTTTTTGAAGCACTAGAAACGGTAAGAACACAAGCTGAAGAAAGAGGCCACAGTCCATGACGAACCAGCGCAAGCCCGACTATCGCATTCACGAAATGTTCCTCAATCGCTGGTCGCCAAGAGCCTTCACGGTTGAGCCAATCACCCAGGAAGAACTTCTGACCATGTTGGAAGCGGCTCGCTGGGCGGCCTCTTCGTATAACTCTCAGCCTTGGCGCTTTATTTATGCCTTGCGCGATACGCCCGCATGGGAGCGCCTCCTGAACCTCCTTGTGCTCTTCAATCAGTCCTGGGCGAAAGAGTCGTCCGCACTGGTCTTTCTCGTATCCAAGTCGACCATGCGGTCCCCTCGAAGCGGTAACGAAGTTCCGTCCCCGACCCACTCGTTCGATGCCGGGACTGCCTCCGGCTATTTCGCCCTCCAAGCTTCGCTGATGGGCTGGTACGTGCACGGCATGGTGGGCTTTGACGCTGACCGTGCCTTTGAAGACCTGAGCGTTCCGAAAGGTCATAAAGTCGAAGCTGTCTATGCGGTTGGTAGGAAAGCCGATCCAGCGGGTCTGCCGGAGGAATTGCGTGCGCGCGACCTGCCCAGCGACCGGCGCTCGTTGGAAGAACTAGCTTTTGAAGGTGGATTCCCGCAATAGACGTTCCGTTACGACCGTCTCAATGAACTTGACGGTATCGCTCACCTAGCTGGTTCTGTGGCCCTGAGGCGGTATAAATTTCCGGGTTTCTCATTGCTTGCGCGCTCTTGCGTGCGTACCCCCTGAGTGCAATCTTCGATACTCGCTGGGGCTCACACCGACCGTCCGTCGAAACAGCCTAGCGAAGTTGCTTGCGCTCTCGATACCGACGGCAATGCCGACTGCCTCGATGGCTAGATCCGACTCGCGAAGCAGCTCCCTGGCTTTCTCCAGGCGCAAGGCTAGTTGATACTCGAATGGCGCACATCCAAGTTGAGCGCTGAAGGATCTGGCGAAGTGATAAATACTAACTCCACACAGGGCTCCTACCCATAGCCACCCCTCCGACGAGGGGCTTTACATTCTCGAAGGTCATTGCACGTTCAATGCCGGCGGGGAGACGGTCAAGGCTGGTCCAGGCACTCTGGTTTACGTTCCACGCATGGTGGAGCACAGCTTCACTGTGGACGCCCCCAACTCACGCCTCCTCAACTTCTATACTCCAGGCGGTTTCGAGATGTTGTTGATGAGTCTGGCAACGCCAGCAGCGGAGCGTAAACCACCCGTTCCCGGATCGGCCCCTATGCCACCTCGGTGGATGGTAGAAGAGTGCTCACGTGAGTTCGGCCAAATCCCCGGGATTGCGCTTCCGTTCGCGGACCCTCCGACCAAAGAAAATATGGTCACCCATCCCAGCAACGTCAACACGCTCAAACCATACGGGATCAAGATCGAGGATGCGCCTGCCGGTTGCATCATTGGCGCTGAGCCGACGAGTAACTTGATCAACTCGCTGCCCGCAGGTGAAGCCCAGTCCTGCACTAATTCAGCAATCGCTGTGTTGGTCGTGGTCAGCACGACGCCTGCTTGTTGCATGCGCTGGCGAGTCACTTCTTCCTGAATTCCCCACGAGCTACCGGAGGCATCGAGAATCGCTTGGACGTTATAGCCGAGCTGGACGGCACTGATGCTTGGGAACACGAGGCAGATGTCGGTCGTAACGCCTCCCATAATGAGGTTCTTGCGCCCGGTTGCCTCCATCGCTCCGCTGAAGTTCGGATCGGCCCAGGCATTCACGATGCCGACTCTCTTGACGCGGTGCTTGTATGCGTCCGGGGCGGCACTCTGAAGCGCGGGCGAGATTGGCCCTTGGATGTGATCCTCCTGACTTGATGTCATCACGATGGGCATCTTGAGCTTAGTTGCAGCGGTTGCCAGCATGACTGCATTCCGCAGTGACACGTCTGAACTTGAAGATCGGATCAACTGCAAGGTGCCAACCTGGTAATCGACGAGGACAAGAGCGGAATTTTCGGGCGTGAACTGTCCGCGCATCTCAAATTTTTGCTTCGGTGTATTAGACATGGGATAGCTCCTTGGACGAAATTACAGAAGGGACTTTCGGTTTGGTTATTCCTGTGCGTTGAGTTCTTCCAAGAAAGATCGCAAGGTGCGCGGTTCGCGCCCGAGGATCGCTCTAAGTGTTGTGCTGTTGCCGAGCAGAGCATGCTTGTCGTACCAATCGAACATCCGCGTGAGCTTAGGAGGCACGTTCGATTTTGCAGGAAGCTCGATCTTGATTGGCTTCACCGGCTTCCCAAGAACTTCGCTCATCAAGGCCGCCAGAACCGATGTTTACAATCCGTCCCCAACCACGGCCCTTCATTAACGGCAGTAACGTGTGCGTCATCTGGAAGGCTCCGGTCAAATTGATTGCGATGACCTCCTGCCACTGCGTCGGCGTCATCTGCTCGAACGGGACCACGGGATAGAACCCAGCGCAGTTGACGAGCACGTCAACGTGCCCATAGGTCTGCTGCACCTGCCTCGCGAAGGCAGCGACAGCGTCCGCGTCGGTCACATCTACGCATGATGTCGAAAGCTGATCTCCCGCCTTTCGGGTGGCGCCAAGTTCTTTCAATGAGGTTTCTGCCCTATCCAGACCGATCGGCCGATCGCCGTTGGCTAGAAATCGATCGACTATCCTGCTGCCGATGCCTCCGCCAGCTCCCGTGACCACCACAACTCGTCCCTGTTGCATCGTCAACCCCGCTCGTCGTCCATGGATAATCAATTTGAGAAATGGAAGTGCTGCCATAGGAAGACGCCGATCTCATCCAGCGCAATCTTTAGCCGCCTGCAGTGCGACGTCGGAAGGAAACACATCCGTCATTCCTCCCCAGATATGGAGTTGTGCGACACCACCCGCTGCTTCGGGTCATGACTTCCACGTCTGTGCGGTCTCAGCCGCGAACGCCTCATAGCTGCGCGGCGTATGGCCAATCAGTCTCGTCAGACGCGCAACTTCCGTCTCGGTCGAGGCGAACCCTCGATCGAAGTAGCCTTGGAGCATCATGCGGAGATCGAAAGCACTCCAACTCGGCATTCGTGCTCGCATGCCCTTTTCCCACTGGTCGAAATCGTGCCCCTTGTACTTGATCTCTTTGCCGAGCAATTTGCTCCATAGTGCCGCGTTTCCCGGACCACTGATAAGCGAAGATGCCACGATGTCGTAGGTCTGTTCTTCATGCCCCTCTTCTGTGAGCGAGATGGCAGCAGCCTCCGCGATGTCCCTCATGTCTGCCGCGGCGATACCGGCGGTGCCTAGCGGCATCGGGTAGAGGCCAGGTCCAGTCAGAGCGTCCTTCAAGCTAATATCGTTCTGCATGTAATAACCGGGACGCAGAATGGGGTACGGCACACCGAATTCACGCAACGCACCCTCGACTGCAAGCTTAGACGCGAAGTGAGGTACGTCGCGGAACTCCTGCACTTTGAAAACAGACAGATAGGTCACATGCTTCAAGCCAATCCGTTTCGCGATGCCATATGCGATCAATGCCTGCGTCAACTCATCCGCGACGACAGCATTCAACAGGAAGAGCTTATCGACTCCTTTCATCGCTTCTTCTGTCGAAACGGGATCGAGCAAATCGCCGATTGCCACCTCAACGCTCGGTGGCAGCTTATGAGCGGCGTCGGGTTTACGAATCAACGCACGGACTTCTGCACCGCGCTTCAAGAGTTCCGCAACCACCACAGAACCCACATTTCCCGTTGCTCCGGTAACTAAAACTTTCATGTCTTCTTCGCTATTCTCGGATGACCTACTTCCGATTGGTGCTCCAAGTGTTCTTGTGAAATCGCACGCTTGAGATCAGGTGCCAGCATCTCGTTGGCTGTCGTCTATAGAACAGATGCGATAACGTGGAACACTTGGAGCCCCGATGCACGCAAAGGAGCTTTGCGCTGGCGCAAGGGAAGACCGATAATGACAGCATGTTCTCTTTGATACAGAAACTGCTGCGCCGCACCTGTAGACTTTGAACGCTTGTGACCGTTGAGGAAAAAAGCGCCGCTTATATCAGTACCTGTCGGGACACATCATGACGCAACATGTTGACCTCAACGACGTCCGGACTTTCGTCATTGCCGCGCAAGCAGGAACGCTGAGTGCTGCTGGGAAGACGCTGAATCAGCCCGCGTCGACGGTGAGCAGGTCCCTCACGCGTCTTGAAAGACACTTAGGCGTTCTTCTTGCCCAGAGGGGTCCCAAAGGATTGATCTTAACGGACGCGGGAAGGGAGTATCTTCTCTCCTGTCGACGTGCTTTGCGCACTCTTACCGACGGGGGGGAGTTCTTAGAGGCCCGCCGCTCCGATCCAAGTGGCACAATCAAGATCGCGTGCCCGGTGACGATGGCCCGCGAAATTGTCGCGCCGCTGCTCAAGGATTTCATCACCCGCTTTCCGTCTCTAAAGATCGAAATTGAGCCGTATTCGTTCGGCTGGGATCAGGAACCAAGTGAAGATGTGGACGTGTTCTTCAAACTTAGGGCGCCGAAGGACTCCGTGCGGAAAGTCAGGAACTATCCCGGGACTGCCCGGGGCCTCTTCGCGAGTCCGGCCTACGTGAATGCGGCCGGAAGTCCTGCCAAACCCGACGAACTCATCGTCCATCATTGTGCGGGGTCCGGAGTTTGGAAGCTGTCCCGCGGATCGAAACAGTTCAGTCCAAATATTGCGTTTCACCTCGTGACAAGTGACCCAGGCATCAATTTAGCGTTCGCTTTGGACGGTCTGGGCATTACTGTCCTGCCGCTGTGGATGGCAAAGCACCCGAACAATCGAAGTAGGCTTGTCCCGATTCTTCCGCAGTGGAAGCCGGAACCAATCACATTGTGCGCGCTTTTTTCAGGTTCATCGCGTCTCACGCCAAAAGTGGAAGGGCTTCTTGACTTTCTCGCTGAGTACATCGGAACGGACCGCGACCCGCGAATAATGGATGGTCGAGCAAAGGAATACTTCACAGACCCGACGCTTTCTCCAACGTCTGGGCCCTGAGCAGGTGGGCCCAAGCATGACAGCTAACGATTGAAGGTCGATTCCTACTGATTTGGTCTCGCAGGACATAACCATGCGCAACTCCGAGCCGGTCAACGCAAGCCGACTTCTCGTTACCGATCAGATGTCGAGGAGCATTGGCGATTTGCCAAGCGCACAATCCATCCGCGCTAACCGACCGTCGCGTCGGACCTGAAAATATGGAAAACGACGCGGTCGCGGGCCTCTTCGCCTGAGATATCGGCTAGGCACGCTTCATCGTTTGCGCCTCCTGGCCGGCGGCGGCCTGCGCCGGAAGGCCCATAATTCGATCAATCGGCGACGCCGCCAGTTCCATTTTTTGCGTCTTACATTCTTTACAACTGGTTTTGAAGATGCCGAGGATCATCGCATGTCGATAAACGTCAACGGATCATCCATCGATCTGCCGAGCGACACGCGTGTGTCCCTCCTCGACCTCCTTCGTGACCACCTGGATATGGTTGGCACCAAGAAGGGATGTAACCAGGGCGCGTGTGGGGCATGCACGGTGCTGGTGGACGGGGAACGCATCCTTTCCTGCCTGGCACTAGCGGTTCAGTATGAAGGCCGCTCGGTGACTACGATCGAGGGGTTGTCCACCGAGGGCATGCTGCACCCAATCCAGCGGGCGTTCATTGAGCATGACGGTTTTCAGTGCGGCTACTGTACTCCAGGGCAGATTTGCTCAGCCGTGGGCATGCTGGGGGAAGTAAAACGCGGCCTGCCGAGCAACGTGACCGGTGACTTGGCAGGCGGTTCCATCACGCTCACGCGAGATGAACTTTGCGAGCGAATGAGCGGCAATCTATGCCGCTGCGGCGCGTACAACGGGATTGTCGATGCGATCACAGAATTTGCGGAGACCATAAAATGAACAGTTTCACTTATGCCCGGGCGGTCGACTCCGCAGACGCAGTCCGACAGGGCGCCGCAGTCAATGCGAAATACCTCGGAGGCGGCACCAATCTCGTTGATCTGATGCGGGAGACGCTAGAGCGTCCTTCCGCGCTGGTCGATGTTACCGGTCTTTCGAGCGCGATCACTGAGCGAGAAGACGGAAGCATACTAATCGGAGCGGCAGCCAAGAACACGGCGGTTGCTGAAAATAAAGCTGTACGGACGCGCTACCCGCTGCTGGCTCGGGCCATCCTGGCCGGCGCCTCCGGGCAGATCCGAAACATGGCCACGGTAGGCGGGAACCTCCTGCAGCGCACGCGCTGCCCGTACTTCTACGATGACGAAGGATCACGGTGCAATAAACGTGTTCCGGGGCAGGGTTGCGACGCTATCCAGGGGTTTAACCGCATTCACGCCATTCTGGGAGCGTCGTCCGCCTGTGTGGCCACTCATCCGTCGGATATGTGCGTTGCCCTCGCGGCGCTCGGCGCGCTGGTGCACATCACAGGCTCAGACGGGCAGCGAACGATCGACTTCGCTGAGTTGCATGTACTGCCGGGCGAGAATCCGGAGGTGGAAACAACGCTGAGGCCGGGCGAACTAATCATCGCAGTTGAGATACCGGCTTTGCCTTTCGCGCGACACTCGGTATACCGCAAGGTTCGTGACCGCGCGAGTTACGCGTTCGCCCTGATCTCGGTTGCAGCCGCGATAGAAATCGATAGCGGGGTCGTGAAGGATGTAAGGCTCGCGCTGGGTGGGGTTGCTCATAAGCCCTGGCGTGCCTTGAAGCTCGAGGCCGCGCTGACGGGACAGCCTGCGACGGACGAGAACTTCCGCGCCGCAGCGGATCAGGAGCTTGCAGATGCGAAGCCCCTGACCCATAACGGATTCAAAATAGAACTCGCCAAACGCACGATTGTAGCGGTGTTGGCAGAGCTGGCGGGAGATCTTTCATGAGCATCAAGGACGCCGCGCAGGCGGTGATGAAGAAGGCCGTTCAAGCCGCTCCGGATGGATGGATGCCCGGCGGCACGCCTGACCCGCTCATCCGCCAGAAGCACGGGCTCATCGGTAAACCGGTGTCGCGGCTGGACGGACCGCAGAAGGTCAGCGGTACAGCTCGATTTGCGGCTGAGTTTCCCATGGAGAATATGGTTTATGCGGCGCTCAAATACAGCACGGTAGCCAAGGGTCGAATCAAGGAGCTTGATAGTGCAGCAGCGGAAGCCGCACCCGGTGTCGTGTTGGTGATGACGTATCGCAATGCACCTCGGATGAAGCCGGCGCCCCTTTTTATGTCCAGCGATAAAGCCGCCGGCGGCGATGATCTGCCCATCATGCAGGATGAAGAAATCCACTGGAATGGTCAGCCCATTTCCCTCGTACTCGCCGAAGCGCAAGAACAGGCCGACTACGCGAAATCGCTGATACGAGTCACTTATGAGACGGAGCCATCTGTGACCGTGTTTGAAGACGCGAAGGCCAACGCCGAGCAAGGAGTCTTTCAAGGACAGCCGCTGCTACTGGAAATCGGGGATGCTGAGGCGTCGTTGGCTGCCGCTCCGCATAAAGTTGATGTGGTCTATAGGACTCCGCGCCACAGTCATAACGCCATCGAACTGCACGCGGCAACCGTTGGATGGGATGGTGACAATCTAAGAGTGCACGACGCCTCACAAGGTGTCGCCCACGGCGCCTGGTCACTCGCGCAGGTCTTTGGCCTTGAGGAAGCGCAGGTTCATGTCACGTCTCCTTATGTGGGTGGGGGTTTCGGAAGCAAGGCGCTCTGGCAACATCAGATCTTGGCGGCCGCAGCCTCCAAAGTGGCCGGGAGACCCGTCCGCATTATGCTCTCACGCGAGGGCGTTTATCGGATCGTTGGTGGTCGCACGCTCACCGAACAACGTGTTGCTATCGGAGCACAGGCAGATGGCAGCTTCGACGCGCTCATCCAGACAGGCATGGTGGCAATGGGTCGGCATAACAATATGCCCGAGCCGTTCATCCTTCCGGCGATGTCAGCCTACAAGTCGGGAAGCTTCAAACTTGCCGTAGAAGCAGCCAAGATGGACATGCTCGCAAACACCTTCATGCGTGCTCCGGGTGAGGCGGTTGGCACCTTCGCTTTGGAAAGTGCCGTTGATGAACTTGCAGAAAGCCTCGGCATGGATCCGATCGAGCTCAGAATCCGCAACGAGCCGGAGAAGGACCCGACCTCCGGAGTACCCTTCTCCTCACGCCACATTGTGGAAGCGTATAAGGCCGGGGCGGAGCGGTTTGGCTGGGCAGCGCGCAAAGCAAAGCCGGGCACTCACCGCGAGGGTGAGTGGCTCCTCGGCATGGGATGTGCGACGGCTACCTATCCCTACTACCGGATGCCCGGGGGCGCGGCGCGCATCACCTTGACGAAGGATGGACGGGCTACCGTCGAGATAGCCGCACACGAGATGGGTATGGGCACGGCGACCACGCAGACAATGGTCACTGCCGACCGACTTGGCCTTGGAATGGAATGTGTGACCGTAAATTACGGAGACTCGCACTTTCCCGGTGTTGTCCTTGCGGGCGGATCGCAGCAAACTGCTTCGATTGGAGCTTCGGTAATCGCTGCGCATAGAGAGCTGATAACTGAATTGCTCAAACTTGCAGGCAAAGACTCTCCACTTGCTGGGCTTGATGCGGACGAAGTGACCGGTCGCGACGGTTACCTGTGCAAGGCTGACGAACTGGGGCGTCGCGAAAGCTATGTGTCCATGATGGCGAGAATAGGACGCGATGAGATAACGGCTGAAGCAACCGCTCCACCGCCGCTAGAGTTCACACATTGGTCCATGCACTCGCATGGGGCGATGTTCTGCGAGGTTCGTGTGAACGCCGTCACCGGGGAAACTAGGGTAACTCGTTTTCTCGGCTATTTCGACTGCGGCCGCATTCTCAACCCGAAAACGGCGGCAAGCCAGTTCCGCGGCGGTATCATCATGGGTCTAGGTCTCGCGCTCATGGAGGAAACACAGTTCGATGAACGCAACGGGCGTGTGATGAACCCCAGCCTCGCGGAGTACCATGTGCCGGTACAGATGGACGTTCCCGAGATTGATGTCATTTGGACTGACATCCCGGACGCGCATGCCCCGATGGGGGCACACGGGGTGGGAGAAATTGGAATTACAGGCGTCGGAGCGGCGGTTGCAAACGCTATCTTCAACGCCACAGGAAAACGGGTGCGAGACCTACCAATTACCCTCGACAAGATGATGTAGAAGTTTGAGGCCTTACAATTTCGACCGTTCCGTCAGAAAGAGCGTGAGGACGCTCGTCGAGCTCTTCGCTCTCCAAGATGAAACGACACGGGGACGACTCTAATAGGTGCGTTCTCGTCTTCTTGTGAACTGGAGAGATGAGTCCCACAAGCGCACTTCTCGCCACTTTCGCGCCGCAGCCGTAAGGGGAAGGTGCAGGAGGGGGAAGGCCGTTACGAAACTCGCCCGACCGCTATTCTGTCGCCGGATGATTGAAGATAAGCCGACTTTCTATGAGCAGGTCACTAGTGTCAAGGGATTGTTCTTTGTTTTTCCTTCATAGGGATTCTGCTTTTTGTTGTTGCTCTTGGT
>NZ_JACHDZ010000010.1 GCF_014201375.1 Tunturiibacter empetritectus | reverse complement strand
AAGAGCAGATGCAACACCGATGCTCATCGTTCGGCCCATCTCCTCGCCTTCCCCATGGTTCTCTGTATGTAGGCAGCTCGCCTGGTAGGACTGGAATCGCGCGAGAGGTAATCGTCTTCAAGGGCACATCCGATCCGGTCCTCGGTGATGCCATTGGCAAAAGCGGCGACACAGAAAGCGATGTCGGCGGCGGCGGGTCGGTCCTGGTACTTGGTTGAGCTTCGGAATCGCTCGAGAGATAGGTTCGATAACCTCGGTCCCCTTTGGGGAGAAAGAGAATTTTGCAGACGCCTCGCCTCGTGTTCCTGCTCGCGGGCCTCGAAGAGCGTCGTTATCTCTTGCGCGAAGGCCTCCGCCATCGGGTACTGCTGTCCGGTGTGGCTGTGCAGGCGCACGAAAGGGAAGAGGCCGTCAGACTTGCGGTATTTAGGTTTACAGTTCGTGAAGCCGGGAAGCCGTCCAAATCTCCTCCAGTCCGCCGCGCTGGGGTCAGCGTCGTACCGCTCGGCCAATGTCTGCGCTGCAAAGGTTCCGAGGAGCTTCGGAAATATCCTGGCGTGCTTCAGCCAGGCTTGAAAGTTGCCTGCGCTGGTCTCGACAACAGCACATGGGTTGAAGCCATCCGCCGCGAGCCTCGCAAGCGAGGTCTCGTGGAGATCGTCGAGGGTGGTGAAACGATGCTCCCCGGATGGGCGAATGTAGATGTGCGAGCCGTGGGCATTGCGGTACTTGAGCAGAGAAAGCCTGTCGAGGACCGCCCCGGCCGCGATGCCGTCGAATCCCGGAAGCATTCCACGCTCACTCAGGACACCGACATCGTAGAGCGGTGCCTCGATCGCCGTGAGCAAATTGCGAACTGTGGATTCGGTTCTATCCATATCGACGTCATCCTTGAGATTTGTTTCACCGAGGGAGAGGGCGGGGAGGGAAAGGCCCCGCCGCCCGCCTTGCGTGGGCGAAGTTCATACCATCTACCCTCTAAGCGAGATGAGAGGGGCACCTTTTGACACCCTCGGGAGCATTTTTTTGCGAAGAGTGCGGTTGCGAACGCAACCCCTCGGATTAGAGAGGTTGGCTTCCAAATGGAGGATCTTTCTGCCTCTGTGAGTTTGTCCTGTTCCGTGGCTGACGTATGTGAGACCACGGCGTGGCTCTTCTCAGAAACTCCCTGTGGGCGGCATCCAGCGATAACCTCGCCTGATGCAGGTCGAAGAGAGAGAAGCATGTGGAGCATCCACCCTTGATTCCGCCCCGTCCTTCCCGCTCCGGGTTGTAACGTGGATGCCGTTCGCACTTCGCCTTCACCCGTTCGGCGACCTTGAGTTTGTAGCTGAACTGAAACATGATCTTCTCCTTTTGGAAAAAAGCGGGAGCCGGTTAGCTGACTCCCGCTGCGGGTTAGGCTGCAACCTGCTTCTTAGCCGTGGTCTTCTTAGCTGCGGTCTTCTGAGCGGCCTCGATCGGTGTGGCTGTCTTCGCTTTCTTGGTGGCTGTCTTCTTGGGTTGTGGGGGAGCAAAAGCGGTTTCGGCCTCGGTTAGAAAGTCGATTTCGCTTTCGCGCGGAATGGGTGTGTGTGCGGTGAGGACGAGACGGAGGGCAAACCCGGTGAGCTTGTCATCCGGTAGTCCGTCGATGGTGGAAAGCAGAATCTCTTCGGAGGTCTGCTGGTTGTTTTCGTCATCAGCGGCAAGTTGCTCGGCTACGTCGTCGAAGGCGTAAGGGTCGATAGTGGCGAGGGCGCGGAGAAACACTCTCAATTGCGTTGCGCTGAACATGGCTGGGGCTTTGTCTAGAATCCGGTCGAACTTTGATAAACGCGCCTTATGCAACTTCTCTCTGCGGGCGCGTTCGGCTTCATGCTCCTTCTGTTCCCGCTCGAACTGCTGTTTCCGCTCTTCGGCTTTCCGCTCCCGCTCCTGCTCGTACTCCTTTCGTTGCTGTTCGTAGTTGCGCTGGCGTTCCTCTGCCTCTTCCTGTGTCTCGGCTTCGGACGCGGGCGCCATAGTAGGGGCGGGATTGGCGGCTTGTTCTTCCTCTGCTCGTGGGTCGTGTACGGGGCAATCGTCGTCTGTGCATACGGTGAGAGTGGTTCCTACGCGCTTGCCATAGACGATGATTGCGGGCTTAGCGGCTGCGCACGGCGGGGCTGGCTCGGCATCCGGGTTCTCGACTACAGTCTCGATCTCTCGGAAGTGCCCGCGCTGAACGGCACCGGGCCTCTGCTCTCGTGCGTTTCTCCAGCCGTTCTCGATCCGGATAAGCTCGGGACGGGCTGCAATCTCGCGATCGATATGAGCGGTGAGTTTGATTTGATAGCAGGGTCCTGAGAGGCACTGGTCGCCCTCGGTTACGTCGGAAAAGAGGGAAGCGTTATATCCGCTGCGATGGGGGCAGGTGACGCAAGCTCCGGCTGCGGGGTTGAGGGTGGGGTCTTCGCGGTCGAATGGAGCATCCGCAAGTGAGAGATAGAGGTTGTTCTGAATCCATGCCGATACGTGCTTGGCGGGTAGCAGGTGCGGCTCCGAATCCTGCCAGTCCTTACGCCAACACTGCTGGAAGGCGTCGGCCTGTGACTCCTGCGGAAGACGGGCGATAAGGTTAGCGTGGCTGGCGGTGATGCGCTCCTGCGTAAACGCTTCGGCCACTTCGGGAATGAGTTGCAGAAGAGACAAACGGGCGTAGATGTGGCTTGCGCTCTTGCCTGATTTCTCGACCAGTGCGGCTACGTCGTAGCCAGGCAAGTCAAGCAATGATTGGAAGCCCTGCGCTTCCTCATAAGGATGAACGTCGACGCGTTGAGAATTCTCAACCAGCTGCCATTCTTGAGATTGGGCGTCGGTGAGTTCAACGATACGGGCGGGGATGGAAAACAACTCGGCCAACTGAGCGGCGCGGTAACGTCGCGCTCCCGCGACTAACTCGAACCCGTCCGAGTTCGGACGGACGGTGATGGGCTGGATAAGGCCGTGATGCTTGATGCTCTCTGCCAGCTCCTGCAGCTTGCCTTCGTCAAAAGTGCGCCGGGGGTTCGTGTTGGACTCGTGGATGGTGTCGATGGCGAGGTACTGGAATGCGCTGCTGTTCTGCATGATTGCCTCCTTGGGCGGGTTGAAAGGCCTGAGGGTGTGGAGCGAACACGATGCCCTGTGTCCGCTCCGCTGCGGAATGGGTTTAGGCGCGTGGGGTCTGCTGCCGCTCGAATGCTTCGGCGAAGCCCTGCAAACGCAGGTTGTTGTCCCACTGCCTGGCGAATTGCTTGTGTTGCTCGTGCAAGCTGGAAAGGTGAACGTAGTGGCCGCGCTCAATGGTGCGGCTCCACTGCTCTAGGCCGATGTAGTCGTTACGAAAATAGAACGGGTCAAGGTGAGCCCCTTGCACAAGGCCAAGTTCGAAACACATCTCCGGGTCGCGCATCAGGTCGCCGTTCTGTTCGCCGTAGTGGGCTACGGAAATTGCGGGAAGTCCACTGGGGCCTGATTCGTCGGTGGCTTCGATCACAAGCGCCATATAAGGCGCGTTCTCGATCTTGAGATAGAGGCCGGGATTCCAGCCCCCGGCTCTGTTGAGGATGTCGAGAAGGGTCTGCATTACGCCACCTCCGCGAGTGCTGCATCGGTGGCGTCCTGCGTGGTGGGCTGCTCGGCTGGCTTCTCTTCGGTCGGAACCTGCACGACTTCCGGTGTCTCGATTGCAGAGAGAATCAAGGCGGATGTGCGTTGAATGACTTCCAAGCTCTCGGCCAGAAGTGCCGCGTTTCCGTTGTAAAGGTGGATGTAGTCGGCGGCCGCGTTTCCTGCGTCTAGTCCGATGGTCTGAGAGACAACGAAGGCGATTGCCTCGGCTTCCGTCTCGCGTACTGTCTTGGTGGTGGCGGTGCGGCGAGAGCATTTGTGTAACAATTCGTGGCTCGCCTCATGGACTAACGTTGAAAATTCTTCCGCTGCGGATTGGCCGGGAAAGATAGCGATCTTGCCTCCGTAGCTCATGCCTAAGGCGGGGGCGATGCTTTCCTTGAATTCAAGCTCGATACCTTGGGCAAGGATGAAGTCGATCAGGCGTCCGCGGTATTCGCCAACGTCTCCCTTGACGCGCTCTTTCAGGTCGGGAAGCTCTGCCCCTTCGGTTTGCGAAACATCGAACACGTACACGGCGCGGAATCCCACCAACAAGGGCTGATTCTGCTTGGTGATGTCCTTCTCGGCTTCCGGATCCTTCTTGCGTTTGGTGCCGAGCATGGGGGCCAGAATGCGAATGCCCTTCTGTCCCTTCTTTACCCTGCGTCCAAGCTGATTCCATGCATACATCCCGGCTACTCTTGATGCGGACGGCATTTGTCGGGCGATTTCGAGGATGTTCCCGAACGAATAGCTATGGAATTTACCCATTGCGGTGAGGTAGGCGGTGAGCCCTTCGCTGTGTCCTGCCTCAAGCTGCTCGACGAGTAGCTTTACGTTGGCGGCGATGACTTCTTTGCTCGTCTGCGGCTTGGGTGCGGTGGGAAGGGAAGTAACGTTGCTGGTTTCGTTCGTGGTGGCGATGCTGCTCATGGGTGCTTCCTCCGTTTTTGAATGGCCTTGCTGTGTTTGCTGACAAACACGCCTTGGCCCTGGCCCACGCCAGCAGGGGCGGCAAGTGCAAGAGGTGGGGTTCCCCACCCGGAACGAAGTGGAGGGCGGCCGTAGGCCGGTCTGCACAAGCGCAGCGCGGAAGATTGGGGTGCCTCTTGCGCGCGCCAGGGACGGAGTCCCTCAGGAAGGCTTGGTTTCCTTGCCTTGCGCGGAGCGCATGAATGGTTGGTTTCGGGGAGGGCGTTGCGGTCGGCCCGCAGAGGAGGGTGCCGGAAGACGACACCTCCATCGCCGGCTGGAGGCAGGGAGGAGACTTCCTCCCTTTAAACCGAGGCCTTGCGTGGCATCAAGAGGTTTGGAATTCCGGTGCTTTCCCCGGCGGAACTGTTAGAGAAAATGAGGGGAGGGGAACCAAGATGGCGACTGAAGCGCGTAAGACAGCGATCCCGAAGTTTCCGCTGCGGCCGATGCCGTCGGTGCGGCGAACCGAAGAGGTGTTTTCAGAGAAGGAGGGCGTCTCTTTGAATCTGTTCATCAATGTGGCGGTCGCTGAAAAGCTGGCCCGTCTGGGACACGAGGAATGGACGCGAAAGCCAAAAGAGCCGACGAAAGAACTCGATAAAGCTAGCAAGAAGCGCGTGGAACCGGGAGACGAATTGCCGAAGGGCTACCGGGCTAAGCGACGGTAACCAAGCTGCATTCACGCTTTCCGCGTGAGATCCAATGTTCGCCAATGCGGAATGTGGGCCGTGAGCAAAGCCTTGAATAAGCGACCGTGGTTCGGGACACGAAGGTGAAGGAGTTCGTGCACAATCACGAAGTCCTGAAATGAATCTTTGCAGCGAAGCAAATCAGCAGCAAGCGTAACTGTCCCAAGGGTTGAGCACGAACCCCACTTCCGTGTCATTTGTTGCACTCGAATGGATCGAGGTGAGACCTTCAGCCGCTTCGCCCACGAATCCGCCCTATGTCTCAGGTATTTCGCATTCTGCATTCTGCACTCCGACATCTCTAATTCACTAGCTTGGCGACGATCATCTCAACGAGGCGTGTTCGCTCTTCACTTGGCAAAGAGAGCAAGGGCTTGTAGAGACTGGCTCGAAGCCGTCTTTGCTCGTCGGTGTTTAGTGCGGCGTTCGGGAACCGCGTCGCTAGCGCCTCAGCCTCGCGGGCAATGTCTATCGAGTCAATGCCTAGTGGTACCAGGGAGGTCTCGCCGCGCAGAGCCCAGAACACAGCGAAGCCCTTGGGCGACAAACCACTATCCTTGGCGGCTGCCATTGCTGCATCCCTCTCAGCAGCCAAAGCAGCTAGCAGGTCCATCGCTGCGAGACCCGTGGTGCGACGTCCCTCCAAGTCACGCAAGATACGTTCAGCGCGGTCCTTCAGCGGCTGTAAGACCGCGGCGGCGTTCGGATCTTCATCTATCTCCTGTTGGAGTCCACGCACCAAATTGAATACTTTGCCTTCATCGGAGCCTTTGTCTGTCTTAAGTGATTCAAGCGTTTTAACGTCGAAGGTGACGCTCTTCGTCACGAGGCCTAAACCATCTTGCGTGGCACTCTCCTCGACGAGTCGCCGCGTCTTGTATGCCAGGTCCGCAATGAATCCGACCTTCTCGGCATAGGCGTTACGCACAGCTGCATAGAGCTGAGCCAGCCGCTTGAAAGTTGGGATGTGCTCCCGAAGCTCAGGAGATGGCGAGAGAATCTCCCACAGACTCTCAAGATGTTTGTAGTCCTCAAAGAAGACTTTCCGGGCGGCAAGTTCCAAGAACTGACCATACACTGACCGCTCCAATCTCTCGTCAGCATTCCCGCCTTCCAACGGCTTGAGATAGGTGGTCTCGGCTTGCTCAATGCGAACTTTGAAATCATCCAGCAGAACATCCAGGTCCTCTATGACTCCGCTCACATCCTGCGAATCGAACTGAAGCGACTTCTTCAGTTCGCGAAGAACTCCGATGAAATCCACTACCAGGCCGACAGGTTTCTGGACACCCTTCGAATCGACGTAGGGTCTGTTGACTCGGGCGATAGCCTGCAACAAGACGTGGTCTCGCATTGGCTTGTCTAGGTAGAGGCAATAGAGGATAGGAGCGTCGTATCCGGTGAGAAGCTTGTCCGTTACGATTAGGATTTTCGGGTCTTTGTCGGGCTTCTTGAAGAGAAGACGCACATCCTCTTCGCGCTCCTCGCTAAGTTGAAGCTGTGCTACCAAGGGTCGGTCAATGATGTCGGCACTGTTTTCTGTGTAGACGGCTTCGCTCCATTCCGGGGGCAACAGAGCATCAAGCGCCTTTTTGTATTTCGCGCAAGCCTCGCGATCCACAGCCACGAGAAATGCTTTGTAACCGAGGGGCAGTACGTTCTCTTTGAAGTGATTGGCGACGAAAGAAGCGACCTTTTCGACACGATCATCGGCCTTGAGAAAGGTGCGAAGCCCGACGGCCTTGTCTAGAACTTTGTTCAACTCCTCAATGTCTGTCACACCTTCGGTTGATGACAATGCGTAGAATTCCTTATCGAGCTGTTCCACTGGGATGGTCATCTGACTTGGAGCGAGAGTGTGTTTTATCGGAAGAGTCGTCTCATCGTCGATCGATTCACGAATCGAATACTTGTCCAGATATCCGCGATCGTCTTGCGCCCCGAAGATCTTGAACGTGCCTTCGCCATACACGGTCTTGTCGATCGGCGTACCCGTGAAACCAATGATTGTGGCCTTCGGTACGGCGGCCATTAGATAGGTTCCTAGGTCCTTCGCGACAGAGCGATGCGCTTCGTCGATGAAGACGTAGACGTTGTCTCGCGTACAGCTGTCCTTGCGGATTTCATCAAACTTGTGGATCATCGCAATCACCAGACCGCGAAAATCTGCATCCAGAAGGCTTTGCAGATCCGACCTGGAGTTTGCCCGCTTCACGGCGATGTCGTGCTTTTGCATCTCACCCAGTAATCGCTCAACCCAGCCTTTGAGTTGTCCTTCGAGCTCTGTTCTATCCACGACCAGGATCACGGTCGCATTCGCGAACCGCTCTTTTTGTTCAAGAATTAGCTTAGCCGCTGTGAGGAGAGTGAATGTCTTGCCTGACCCTTGCGTGTGCCAGACCAGGCCGCGCGTCTTGTTAGGATCGGCACAGCGTTCAGCGACTGCATCCACTGCGCGGCGCTGATGCTGCCGTAAAACTGACTTCCGGGTTTCACTGTCCTGCACATAGAACAAAATCCAGTGTTGCAGTGTCCTCAGAAAGTCTGTTCGCTCAAAAAATGCCTGGACCGCGAAGCGATAGGCCTCGTCCGGAGTCTGCTTCCACCGCGCCATATCACGTCGAGTGACATTCCAGGTCACGCCATACCAATAGTCGAGCAAATGGGTCACGTTGAAGAGTTGCGGTGTGCCAATCAACTCAGGAGTTTCGAGCTCATAGCGGCGCAACTGGGTAATGCCACGCTCAATCGCGTTGCCGTCTTTCGGGTTCTTATGTTCGACAATGCAGACCGGGACACCATTCACCACAAACATTACATCGGCTCGGTTGCCCTTGCGAGCTGGCGGCTTGAGCGTCCATTCCCAAGTGACATGGAACGTGTTCTCGCCGGGATCTTCGAAGTGGATGAGCGTCACATGCCTATGGCGCTTCTCCTCTTCGTCATACCAGCTCTTTTCGCCCCGCAGCCACGCCAATACATCGCGGTTTCCCTCAATCGTCGCAGGAATGGCGTCAATCGTTTCGATGATCGAACGTACAGCGTCGGGCTTCAGCCAGGAGTTGAACTCGGCTAGCTTAGCTGCCAGTACATCGCGGAACAACATTCCGCTATCGCCACCCCGCTTCTGCCGGGCTTCGTCAGGACCAATGGCCGTCCAGCCAATTTCAACGGCGTGCTTCACCATCGGGAACTGGACAGTACCCGCTTCGCTGATGCTGAGTTGGCTCATGCTAGCGCCTCCGCTGAGACTGTTCCTGAGCCCGTTCCATCCTGGTCAGCTATGACAGTGGCGCCTGAAACTAGCTGGTCAAGCAACTTGCGAAACAAATCATCAAGTATTGCAGCCTGACGCTTGTGCGCTAAGATCCTTTGTTCAAGGGTATCGAGTACCTCGACTATCTGTGCCTGTTGCTCCTGATCGTGAGGCATCGGCAGCAATATCGATTCGAGCACGGGAATATTGACTCCACCTTTCAGCCTGTCTCCCTTGTTGCTTGCGATCTGTCTCCAGTAGGCCGCGCTCTGCATAAGATAGTGCAAAAATTTGGGGAGTATCTTCTCCTTCTTGGCACGAACGCGTATGAGATAAGAAGCAAATACCGATTCCGGGCAATCGCTAATCATGTACGACTTTCCTGTTGTGGCACCAATCCGCGCGACCAAGACGTCCCCCGCCGAGAGTTTCTTCTCAGAGGCTGAATCGGCATCGCACGCGCAATAAGGTACAGCGTCCCAATCCACGCCACCGTCTTGAATATCAGTAATGCGCAACATTTTTGGCCCGACCGCATCTTGGCTCGCACTAGCGGTGAAGCCGTAGTCAGGCCGCTCAATATAATCCCCAAGTTTCACAACAGTACGATCGGGACCTATAGGACCAATTTCGCTATCAGTCACCACTACATCTGTTGCTTCATTGTCGTTGAGGGTTTTTAGCAATTTGGTGAGCGCCAGTTCAGCAGTCTCCATACCTCGCGAAACTTCGCTATAGCGACTTATCAGGTCTCTAGTGGAAGAGTGGGTCAGGGTGCCAACCTGAGAAATCCACTTGCCTGGGCTCAAGTTGTAGTCAGCGTCCGACGCTTCGAGCTGGGTGATGACTGCAACCTCGCCAGCTGCCGGCTCGCCGCGCAAGAATGCGCCGGCCAGCGAGCGGATGTCTCCTGATATGAGATAGTTCTTTGGCTTTCCCTTCGCAACGTGTGTGCTAGCGTTTACTAAGACGATTTTGCCTTTACGAGCGGCAGCCTTACGCTTATTCAACACAACAATCACCCCTGCTGCCGGCGTGTTGTAGAAGAGATTGTCAGGCAGTAGAACGACACCTTCGATCAAATCCTGATCGACAAACCATTTACGGATGTTACGTTCCTTATCCTCATTCTTCGAGCCAGATCCACGAGAGACGGCTCCCGTATCGAGCACGACTGCCGCACGACCATGGTCGCTCATACAAGCAATGGTGTGCTGAAGCCACGCCCAATCACCTTTGCCCGTAGTGATACCTCCGGAAGATCGGAAACGATCAAACGGATCGTTGGCGAAGACGTCTGGAGCAAAAGGCTGATTCCACATGGGATTGGCCACCACAATGTCGAAGGTCCGGATCTTTCCCTCGGGTGAGCGGAACTTCGGATTGATCATTGTGTCGCCCCGGGCGATCTCAATCTCCATGTCGTGGATGATGCCGTTCATCTTGGCGACGGCGTAGCTCTCGGCCTGAAGTTCCTGGCCAGTCAGTTGCAGCGGGACTTTACTCAGCGGATTCAGTTCCTTGCAGACAAGCTGCAACTTCACGAGCAAGCCAGCCGAACCGCAAGCGTAGTCGTGGCAGACCTCACCCGGCCTCGGGCGAAGGATATTCGCCATCAGGAAGCCGACCTCTGTCGGCGTAAAGAACTCACCCGCGCTTTGGCCCGATCCCTCGGCAAACTTCCGTAGCAGATATTCGTATGCACGGCCGAGAAAGTCTGGCTCTACATCCGCGAGGCCGAGCCGATAGCGAGGATCGGAGAAGGTCTCGACTACTGACCGCAATTTCGCAGGGTTGATGTCCCGCTCGCCATTCCGCTCTGCAGCAAAATCGACAACATCGATCACACCGGCGAGGCCGGGATTCTGTTTGACGACTGCGCGAACAGCTTTCGTCAAATGCTCCCCGATATCCTTCGGTTTCGCCGCGTCGTTCGGCCAGGCATACGTCTCGCGGGCACTCAGGATTGCCCAACGCGCTTCTTGCGGAACGTAGAACCGGAGCAAGGAGTGGTCGCCTTCGACAATCTCCAATGCAGTTGCGCGGTCGCCGTAGTCCTCCGCCAAGCGGTCAATCTCGTCATCAAAAACGTCGGACAGCCTCTTTAGAAACAGAAGCGGGAGTAAGTAGTCCTTGAACTTAGCCGCATCCTTTTCTCCACGGATGGAACATGCTGCGTCCCAGAGCATTTGCTCCATAGGTTTCGTGGTTGGGGCGGCAGCAGCGCGGCGGCGCCGGGTTACGCTTGGCGCAACATTTGCTGTCGCGTCTTCGGCTTCCAGACTGATTCCGGACTCCGTAGCAAAGCCCTCGATGGTCTTGCGAGCCGACTTTTGGGGAACGTTTAGCCCATTTTCCCACCTGTTGACCGTTGCGAAAGACACCCCAAGCCGTTCGGCGAGCTGCTCCTGGGTGAGATTGAGCTTGACACGAATTTCTTGCAGAAGTCTAGGAACGGTGTCATCTTTTGTCATGTTTGTTAGTATTATAACAAATGTTAGATTGATGCAAGCGTATTTTAGGGTAATGATTGCTCAACCGCTGGCGCTCAATTGATCTGCTTGTAAAAAAGAAAGGCCTTGGTTTATTGTGATCGATCACATCCAGTTACTACGGAACATCGGACAGTTCGACTCTGTGACCGGAGGAAGCCAGTTGGCATTCTCCAAGATCACTCTTTTCTATGCTGGAAATAGTAGAGGGAAAACTACCCTCGCTGCGATCTTTCGCTCACTCGCGAGTGGAGACGCGAAGCTGATAACTGAGCGTCGTCGTTTGTCAGCGACTCAGGCGCCCCATGTCGTTTTGAATGCGAGCATTCCTTACATCTTTCAAAATGGGCAATGGTCTAGTCTTTACCCTGATCTCGTCGTCTTCGATGATGCTTTCGTCGCCGAAAACGTGTGTTCCGGCGTGGAAATCGGTGCCGAACATAGACAGAATCTCCATGAGCTGATCCTGGGGGCTCAAGGTGTGACCCTCAATGCAACCCTGCAGGGGCACGTAGCGAAGATCGAGCAGCACAATAAAACATTGAAGACAAAAGCCGATGCCATTCCATCGACGCAGTTGGGATCGCTCACCGTAGATGCCTTTTGTGCATTGAAGGCCAAGGCTGATGTAGCAGCGCTGATTCAGCAGGCTGAACGCAGTCTGGCTGCTGCTCGTTCTGCGGAGACCGTCTCCCAGCAATCGGGCTTCTCTCAACTAGCCCTGCCAGCGTTCGACAGACTGGCAATAGAAGCGCTACTGGCTCGCGACCTACCTACACTTGATGCTGCTGCTGCAATGCGAGTCCAGGCGCATCTCTCGACGCTCGGGGGAGGTGGCGAGTCTTGGGTTGGACAAGGAATGGGACTGGTTCCTTCGGCCTCGGAAGGAACAGACTATGAAGTGTGTCCGTTCTGCGCACAAGACCTCGACGGCTCCTCTGTCATGGAGGCTTACAGAACTTACTTCAGCGAAAGCTACGCCGATCTGAAGGCAAGTATTGACCGTGGGATCGCGGGTCTGGCTCGGTCTCACGGCAATGACGCGCCTGCTGCGTTTGAGCGGGCAGTCCGTGTCGCGATCCAGCGACGTGATTTCTGGAAAAATTTTGTCGAAGTTCCGGAACTCAACATTGATACTGCAGCGATAGCACGCACCTGGAACAAGGCACGAGAGATAGTGCTAACAGCACTCAACGCGAAAAAGGCCGCTCCGCTCGATGCTGTCACACTGACCTCAGCCGATCTTCTGGCTTTGGACGAATACGAAAGTGCAACCAGCGGAATCGTGACGATCTCCGATGCTCTGTTGGCGGTCAATCCGAAGATTGCCTTGGTCAAGGAGCAAGCTGCTTCAGCGAATGTCACTACGCTCGCTGCTGATCTCGCAAAGTTGAAGTCGACTGAGGCACGCCATAGTTCTGCGACCAATTTGCTTTGCCAAGCGTACATGGATGAAAAGGCGGCGAAGAAGATTACGGAAGGTCTTCGCGACACAGCGCGTGGGGCTCTCGACGTATATCGAACCGCCATTTTCCCGGCCTACGAGACTGCCATCAACGCATACCTGGTTAAATTTAACGCAGGTTTTCGGCTTGGCAGCGTCACCTCTGTGAACAATCGTTCTGGCTCGTCGTGCAGCTACAACGTACTAATCAACAACGTTGCAGTTGCTATTACTGGGAACGATGGTGACCCTTGTTTCAAGAACACGCTTAGTGCAGGGGACCGAAACACCTTGGCCCTTGCTTTCTTCTTTGCATCTCTCGATCAAGATCCACAGTTATCTCAAAAGGTAGTTGTGATCGACGATCCGATGACCAGCCTGGACGAACATCGTTCTCTGACAACTGTTCAGGAAACCGGCAGATTGTTGAATAGAGTCGAGCAGGTTGTGGTCCTCTCTCATTCAAAGCCCTTTCTTTGCGCAATCTGGCAAGAGGCTGATAAGACCAGCCGGGCCGCGCTCAAGATCATTCGAAATGGCACTGGCTCTGTTCTCGACACTTGGGACGTGAATCAGGACTCCATTACGGAGCATGACAAACGACACGCCGCCGTAAGTGCGTACATTCGCAGCCAACAGGGAACCAATGAAAGGGCAGTAGCAGCTGCGTTACGTCCGATACTCGAATGCTATACGCGAGTCGCATATCCCGCCGTTTTTCAACCAGGAAGCCTGCTTGGTCCGTTCATAAACACTTGTAATCAGAGGAAGGGTACACCGAGTGAAATCTTGAGCGAAAGCAATATCATTGAGCTACGAGACCTGCTGGACTACGGTAACAAATTCCATCACGACACGAACGCTGCTTGGGAAACAGAGCAGATCAACGACCAAGAACTTCTCAACTTCTGCGAGCGCACACTCAAATTTACTAGCCGGAGCTAATAGTTCATTGCGACTGGCAAGAGAGCGTCCTTCGGCGCTCATTTGTTTTGATGAAATAGTTCGAGCTCGCTCTTCTAAAGAAGCACAGTCATTTAGAACCAAGAACTACAGCAGGGAACCGACAGAGGAGACACCAATGATGATCCCTTACGCGTGACTGTGTGCGTGAGGCCCACGAGAAAGATTAGGGCGTGTCGCTATGGGGTATAGCCCAACCCTACGTCCGACACCCGGCGAAATAATGTCGTAATAGGGTCTCATTCTGAGTTATCGTACAGGTCGCGACGAAGGTCAAAGAGTCTATTCGGACACCTTGGCCCGCTGAGGTTGCGCGGGAAGACGGCAGTTTATCGTTTGCTCCAGGGCGCGCGCGACCTCCTCCCGCGATGCACCAGGTTGTTCGATAGTATGGGTTTTAGGCTCAATCATCAGGTTCTCTATGAAGAGACAGATCTGCTCCTACGATATGGTCGCTGTTCCTTCGAGCTCCTACACCGTTACGGATGCGGAAGGAGACATGTACCTGTGCAACTCGCGATGCCTTTGCATCTGGGCGGTGATGCTCGTAACGAAACATAATTTGCCGGAAAGCGAGCGAGACCGCTCATTTGTCGTAACTGATCCTGTTGGCAAAAAGCGCAGCTTTGAGAAACTGATGGATCTTGCTCAATGGGCCGCTGCCAACGCATTGGGCAAACCAGAAAACGAGTGGTTGATGAACGGGCGCGATATCTAATAACTGGATTTGTTGGGAGTATAGAAGCAGCTGCAAGGGTTATCTTTATCTAACTAGAGCAAGTGGAGATTGTGCATGATTCATCCAGAACTCGCGGCTTTAGAAAAGTGGGACACCATCGAATACGCGGCCGGCTATCGGGCACGACTGGCTGCAATACCGGATTCAGAGATCGCACATCACTGTTGGCGTTGTGGCTGGGAAGACGCCGATACGGAAGCTCTTGAATTGGATCGGCACAAACGTGTTTTGGCCGATGGCGGGGAAGATGATTACGCTGAGACATGGGGCCTGCTGTTCGATGCTGGCGGCGATGCCCGGGCGAATGGAGTTCCGTTCGATGAGGGCCGTACGCAACCCTGGAAAGAAGGCTGGATCGCCGCGGACATCAATGTTGGGCTGGCAGGCATTGAAGACTAACCCATCGAAGACCGGAGTACAGCGGGCGCTGCATTGTCGATGCGGACGCGAGAAGATTCTCGCGCTTGGTCTTTGTGCGACCTGCTACACCTTGAAACGGCAGGACGACGAATATTTTGGTGGGTTGCGAGAACAGGTCCTAGAGCGAGATGGCTATTGCTGCCGTGTTTGCGGAGCGTCGGGGCGACGCAAACGCTCCATCGTTGTTCATCATCGCGTACCAGGAAAATCCGTACTCCATCTTATGATTTCGCTTTGCCCTGGGTGTCATGCGAAAGTGGGTCGCACAAAGGCCGTTTTGTCACAGATGCCAGCCCTTCTGCTCGAATTGTGGCGCGAGCAACACCCGCTCGGCCATGAACAAACCCTATTAGACTTCAAGGCCAAATTCCCAGCAGCTACGAGCGCGCCTCTGTTCAGACAGATCGCTCCACAGAAAGGCCACTCCGACGTGAGGAGTCACGCTGGCTCTTTCTCCAATCCTTCGGCCTGAATAAGTTCCGCAACACGAGCCTTGATATCGTCGCGTACTGCACGAACCTCATCCGTAGGACGGCCTTTTGGATCGGGCAATGGCCAGTCATCGCGGCGAAGGCCTGGCACGTAGGGGCATTTGTCGCCGCAACCCATGGTGATGAGCAGGCCCGCATCGTTTGCAAGCTCCTGGGTCAGCTTTTGTGGTGTGGCGGCGCTGAGATCAATGCCAATCTCCTGCATGACGGCAAGAACCTCTGGATGCACTCGTAAACCTGGCTCGGTGCCTGCGGAGACAGCTTCAGCCTTGGTTCGGTCGGCAAGCTGGTTGAAGAAAGCTGCGGCCATCTGTGAGCGGCCAGCATTGTGTACGCAGGCGAAAATTACCTTAAGCATCGTGTCTCCCGGTTGTAATCGTGTTGAGTGGGTGGAATCGCATCGCCGAACGTCTACCGCTTCCCGATGTTGTCGATCTCCTTCTGCAAAGAGAACGTATCGAGCGTCGCGAGCGGAAGACAGAGAAACAGGCTGATGCGTCGGTCGAGCATAGTGAAAGCCTGACTAAAAGCATGCTCGATTTCTTCTGGCGTTCCTTGGACGGCGGCGGGGTCGGGGATACCCCAATGCGCTGTCATGGGCTGCCCAGGCCACAATGGACAGACCTCGTTCGCTGCGTTATCGCAGACGGTGAAGACGAAATCAAGCGAGGGAGAATCCGGCTTAGAGAACTCATCCCAGGACTTGCTCCGGAAGTTCTCAGTGCTCAAACCCGCGTTCTCGATCTGGCTGAGGGCCTCCGGCCGCACCGAACCGGAAGGGTGACTTCCGGCACTGTAGGCGGTGAAGGTCGGCGTACCTTTCCATTTCATGATCGCTTCGGCCATAATCGAACGTGCGGAATTTCCTGTGCAGAGGAACAAGACGTTGTAGTGTGGCATTGTTCAAATTCCTTTCGGTGACCGGCGAAGCGCAAGCATTGTGCGGTCATCGCTTGGTTGCGCACCATCGGTGTAACGAACGATGGTGCGTTGGATCGTTTCCACAACCGCAGAAGGGAGCAGGTTTCTCGATTGAAGGAGCGCCTCTGCGAGGCGGTTCTGGTTAAATTCATTTCCAGCTTCATCGGTTGATTCTGTAATCCCGTCCGAATACAGGAACAGCGTGCTTTCCGGGCTGACACGTCGTTTTACGCTCGCGAATTCGGTCGAGCAGAACATCCCGAGAGGAAGGCTCGCAGCCGCAATAACCTCAACTTCAGCGCCTTCGACAAGTAGGACTGGGTTGTGGCCGGCGTTCACCAACTCCACATTCCCGCTGCGATCTGCCTTGCCCAACACTAATGTCGCAAATTGAGCAGGAAGTGCGCTTTGACAAAAGGTGCTGCTCGCGGTGGTCACTACTTCTTCAATCGTCCGGCTTGAAGGCAGCAATGTCCGCAGCGTGGCATGCAAATGAGACATCAGCATTGACGCTGCCACCCCTTTGCCCGACACATCGCCGAGAGCAAAATAGAAGGCGTCGGCTCCCGCCGGAATCAAATCGACATAGTCGCCGCTTACGAATCCGGCAGATTCGTAGGAAAACGCTACCTCCCAATCGCTAAGGCAGCAGCGCCGCTCCGGTAGTAAGCGCAGTTGAACCTGCCGGGCCAGTTCCAACTGAGCTTGCAATCCAGTGTCGATTTGAGGGGCGATAGTCACAGTGCCGCCGTCGGAGCGCAGCAGGTCGGGCCACAGCAAGCCGGTTGAGCGCTCTTGACCGGCTTTACGGCATATACCTTGACGCTGGCCGCCGCTATATTCACATCGTATTCAGACAATAGGGCCGTCAGGTCCTGATGCAGGCTGGTGGGCGAGTCTGTCGAGCAGCAAGACTCTGAGAGCACTGTTAAGCCGGTGGCGGTGTCCATCGAAGGGGAGCAGCATCCAGCTTGATTCTCGACCTTGGAATAAGCATTGAGATCAGCCCCGCTATCCACGATCTCAACGTGCTGAAAGCCTGCCGCGAGCAATCCTGCGCGGTAGTCGTCTATGAGGATCGCTCCTGCGATGCAGCCGACATACGCCGCGACGCTTTGAGCTACGGCTTCCGGCAACTCGTGCTTCAGTGCAATATCACTGAGGGCTACTCGGCCGCCTGGCTTCAAGACGCGTGCGATCTCGCGGAAGACAGCAGGCTTGTCCGGCGCCAGATTCACGACGCAGTTCGAAATAACGCAATCGACGGAAGCATCCGGGAGCGGAATCCGGTCGATGGTGGACTGGTAGAACTCTACATTGGTGTAGCCGCCCTGATGCGCGTTCTCACGCGAGCGCTCGATCATAGCAGTGGTCATATCGATGCCGATCGCGCGGCCCTCTGGCCCAACCATCTTCGACGCGAGGAATACGTCCAGACCGCCGCCGGAGCCAAGATCGACCACAACCTCTCCGGCTCTCAGGTGGGCTGTAGCTGTGGGATTGCCGCAGGAGAGGCCCATATTAGCCCCTGCCGGAATTGAAGTGAGCTCTTCGGCGCTGTAGCCAAAGGCTTCCGCAACCGCCTTCACACCTGCGTGGTCGTTCGACAATGTGCTCTCCGCGACCGCGCCGTACTTCGACTTCACTGAATCCAATAGCTGCTCTGACATATATCTCCTCCAAACATTCGCTTAGGCGACTATATGTCTTGCATTCGCATTCGTCAAGGCGTATACATAAACATATGGCAGCGAAGCAGACTTTCAACGTGGAACGGTTCTTTCAGGCTCTCGGGGATAACACCCGGCTCCGGATACTGAATCTCATTGGCGACCAGGAGATTTGTGTTTGCTACTTTGTCCAGATCCTAGGGGGCCCTCAACCGAAGATCTCGCGTCATCTGGCTTACCTCCGCAGCGCGGGTATCGTCGCGGTGCGCCGGGAAGGGAAGTGGATGCATTATCGGATCGTCATGCCTCCGCATATCGGAGCGGCACAGATCCTGCGGCAGACGCTCGGCTGGCTGAAAGAAGAAAAGACAATGCAGGCTGACAGGGCGCGGCTGACAAAGGCGTGTTGCTCCCCGGCGAAGTACGCCCTGCTCGAAGGTGCTCCGTTACCTACAACGATCCAAGAAACAACCTGTGAGGCCTGCTAATGTCTACCGCTCCGCTCACTCAAGGCCGCGTTTGTGCTCCGGCCGCTCGAAAGAAGCTCTCGTTTCTCGACCGATTTCTGACGCTCTGGATCTTTCTTGCTATGGCGATTGGCGTTTCCATCGGCCACTTCATTCCATCGTCTGCCGGCTTCGTCAACCGTTTTCAGACCGGGACAACAAACATCCCTATCGCTATCGGCCTCATCATTATGATGTTTCCGCCTCTGGCGAAGGTACGATACGAAAAGCTTGGAGAGGTATTCCGTAACAAGCGCGTTCTCGGCCTGTCGCTCGTGCAGAATTGGCTTATTGGCCCGGTGCTGATGTTCCTCCTGGCCATAGTCTTCCTCCGGGGCGAGCCCGCCTATATGCGCGGGCTGATCCTGATCGGCATAGCCCGCTGCATCGCAATGGTGCTGGTCTGGAATGAACTTGCGGAAGGCGACACGGATTATGTTGCTGGGCTTGTTGCCATCAACAGCGTCTTTCAGGTGCTCTTCTACAGCCTGTACGCATGGGCCTTTATCACCGTGCTCCCAAAGTGGTTCGGCCTCGAGGGAAGTGTTGTTGATGTTGGAATTGCTCAGATTGCGAAGAGTGTCGGCATATATCTCGGTATCCCATTCGTATCCGGATTCCTCACACGCTTCATTCTCATTCGGATCAAAAGCGAAGACTGGTATCGGACTCGCTTCATTCCTCGCATCAGCCCTTTGACCCTCGCCGCGCTGCTGTTCACGATTCTCGTCATGTTTTCCCTCAAGGGCGATTTGATCGTGCGACTCCCGCTGGATGTGGTTAAGATAGCGGTCCCGCTTGTCATCTACTTCCTCATCATGTTCCTGGTCAGCTTTTGGATGGGCAAGAAGCTGGGCGCGGACTACGCGCAATCCGCAACCTTATCCTTCACAGCTGCGGGCAACAATTTCGAGCTGGCGATAGCGGTAGCAGTGGCCGTCTTCGGATTGAAATCCGGCGAGGCCTTCGTCGGCGTCGTCGGGCCGCTCATCGAAGTTCCAGCACTAATTGGGCTAGTCAATGTGGCTTTCTGGATGAGGCGGCGTTATTTCAGTTCCGAGATGAAGGGGTTCCAAGTCCATCCGGTCGAAGACGCGCCATAGCAACATGCTGCGGCTGGAACGCTCTCATATAATCGGTGGAATAAGGCATCGTTAGCGGGAACCGGGAAGTTCAGTTCGGTACATTCTTCTGTGGCTCATACAGTCCAAACTCATTCCAGCTCTCTACCTATGAACACGGCGCGCCAAGTAGCCTGGCTGCAGGGCATCACGCTGGCATGGATGTTGATCGAGTGCGGGGTGTCTTTCTATGGAGCCATCTCAGCACATAGCCCCGCGCTGCTGGCATTCGGCGCCGATAGCTTTGTGGAATTGCTGTCTGCAACCGTGGTTCTGCTAGCGATTGCCCCGTCGTTTCCGCTCACAAGAGACCGTGCCGCACGGCTGGCTGGAATCCTGCTTTTTGTACTTGCAGGAGTAGTGGCGCTCGTGACGGTGCTTGCGTTCGTGTCTGGCGTCACTCCAGAGACGAGCTGCAGTGGCATAGTCATCACACTTGCTGCCCTTGTCGTGATGCCTATTCTGGCCTGGGCGAAGCGTAGGACGGCACGGCTTACAAACAACCGAGCCTTGGCTGCGGATGCTGTGCAGTCAGCGACCTGTGCCTACCTGGCTGCTGTGACTTTGGCGGGACTAGCCATCAATGCCATTTGGCACATACATTGGGTGGATTCAGCCGCAACACTCCTTGCATTGCCCATCTTGGTCATCGAGGGACGGCGCGCTCTACGCGGTGAGAGCTGTGGCTGCTGCTGAAATCCGCAATCGTAGATACCGACTCTAGGATTTGGCAGCTGCTATCGAGTCCACCGTGATTGTCTTTCCATCTACCTTTCCTTTGATGGTCACATTCTGTCCGGCAAACTTGTCGAACTGGCTCTTGCCGCCCTTCAGCGTGTACACCTTCCCGGCGCTGACAAGGGCAAAGTCAGATCCCTTTCAGCTCAGCCACCCAGCACGGCTGACTCAACAATTCGACTATACGTAAGCTGCGTTATCGGCCATAAGTTATTTGTAATGAACTATTTAGATGAATAGTATCAGAAGCTTCGAATCCTTCAATTCACGGTAGGCCATGGAAATGCCGAGGCCGTGGAAAACGTGGGACGATGAAGCTACAAAAAAGGTCCGCCCAGATAAACTCGCACGCCGCGTGGATTGAAGCTAACAAGATGTAGTAGCATCGTGAGCCGGATGTTTAGTGTTGTGGTCATCTGCGTCTTTTTGGGCATCCTCTTCAGCTGTCTTGCCGGTCCTGAGAGGACCGGTGCAGCCCGTGGAGCCGTGTGAGGGATGGGCACAAATTGCAAAACGATCTGGAACAGCGAACAGGTCGAGGAACTTGGCCATGAGTTGATCGGGGCCAAAGTGCGGGAACCTGCGGGCGATCTCGCACAGCGACCGGAAAAGCGGCAAGGTGGATGCCGAGAAGCCCACGCCCTAGCTCTGCCATAAATCTCGCTAGGGCAGATCAACCAGTTTCAGATAGCACGTGCGAAAACAGGGGTTCTTATCTGGCCGCGTCGAGTCTTCCATCAACTCGCGCTCTCGCACTTTCAGACGATAGTTCCGCATAGCGGAATTATGGCTCAGTTCGATCTCAATCTTCCAGCCCGAATACTTTTCACCGCATGGACCGTCAATGGCTTTCTCCCAGTTAGGTATAATCGACTTCGCCTTCTCCGGCCGCCACCCCAAATCTTTTCCCTCGTAGAAGAGCCGGCCTTGGATCTCGCACACAATCGGGCTATCCTGCGGATTCTGCTGCTCACCGTCAACAGCGAATGTTCCATACACAATAACGGTATACTTTCGGTTGTTGTGCCGCGTCAGCGAAAGGAATCGATCCGGCATCACCTGGATAAAGTCCGCTATGAGCGGATTCGAGCAGCGCAGGTCACGCTTGATCTTTCGTTTTCCATTGATGTCTGGTTTATCAAGAACAAGACCGTCCGGCTGATATCGCACCAATGAGAACTGCACATACGGCAGATGCACTAGATCTGTGTCCACGCGAATGTCGCTATACCAGATCCGATGTTCGGATGAGAACAGCATCGGATACTGAATTACGATCGCCTTTTCTCCCGATGGAAAAGTGCAGACGTCCACCTCTCTCTTGTTCGCGAGATCCGTCTTGAAGTTCTCCAACGTCATCTCGCGTGCAGTCACATCCTTTTGCGACGGTGGAATTTTTGTCGGGTCGATCGTCGGGTCTGCTCCCCACATAGATACCGTCGTCGCGTTAGTAACTGGATCTTTCACCACAACACCAATGCACTCCTTATTCCCCGAACTCAGCATCGGGCGTTCAAAGTAGACGCGCAGAACGACGACCCTCGCGGTCTTCCAAGTCCGCATCCTGGCGTCGTAGGTCGAATCCGTGATGAACGCCGGAAGCGTGTATCGAATCTTCAACAGATCGGGAGGCTCAGAGTTCGCAACTACTACCTTTGTCGGCTGCAAACTTTTGCACCGGAAGTCTTCATCGTTTCCTTTCGTCGGATAATAGTCTCGAAATCGCGTCGTAGCGACGGGTGTGTACAGCACCTCCTGCGCCCGCTTGCTTCGGAATGCATGTTGGGTTCCACTCGCAATATCACGTCCATAGGTGTCCGCTTTTATCAATTCATCTTCCGACTGTGGAGGATTCGGCGGGGTGTAAAACGCCTCGACAATGTGCGGCTCTTCATCCGGATGAATCGGGGCAATACACTCGAAAGCCTGTTCCGAGTGGTGTACCACATATGGCTCTGGCTTTCCCGGATCGTCCACAATCTCCATCCATTGCGCCTCGAATGCAACCTTCGCACTCGTCCGCCAATGCGCCTTCAAGTTGCCGCTCACATCTGCGGTCGCCTGCCCGTCCAGGCGGTAGACTACCAGCGTAACCGTCTCCGGCGGCGCCAGCGGTTGCCTCACCGAATGCACCAGCGTGATTACTTGCGTCGGAAACGCACTCTGAATCGACCCATCCACGAGGCGCGGCGAAAGCCCGTTCAAAATGTCCTTCGGCTGCACCATCAGTCCAAAGTCAATTCCCGCATTTCCGGTCAGCGACGAAAGCCAAAGAGACTCCTCTACCTTTGGTTCCGGCCGCATCTTTGCAATCGCCTGCTGAAAGGCGGGATCCACCTGCTTTGAATCCAGTGCGCCAGCGCAGTTCACCTGCAGCATCACCACGTGCCCCTTCGGCAGTGTCACCTCCAACAGCGGTATCAGCGGGGACTGCCCCGGCAAATCCTCATCTTCCTTCGTCCAAGCCGTCCGGAATCGAAGCCTCGATCCAGTGCTCAACCGCACCCGAACCGGATAAACATTCGGCCAAGCCGTTTCCGTAGCAAATGGAAACCAGTGTGTCTGCTCCGGCACCTTCACCACCAGCGATGCGTTCTCCGTCTGGTGAAACGGCACGATGCGCGCCAGCTTCGCCGCCGGATCCGGCAGATAGGGATTGCTCGGCGCAGCGCGGTCTCCCGGATATTGCGAGAGAAAGATCGGATCGCCATCCTGTTTCTCATCCACCGTGTCCATCGTTGAGAGATACCCCTCGCGCACCGCTTCGTAAACCGACAGGAACGACCCGTCATCCTTCAGTCGCTGTCGCTCAAACGCCGTCCGCTTCCACTCATACTGCTTTGCAAACCCGTGCAGTTCTCCCAACCGCAGGCTCTCGCGTGGCGCAGCCAGCACACGAGATCCGCTTCCGCGTCCATCGCGAATCACCATGCGCTGCAGTTGCTCTCCGGGCGCTCGATTCCGGTCAATCCACCTCTCCAACACAATCTTTGGAGCGTCAATCGGATCGCTGCGTCGGAAGTCCACCGCCATCAGTGGACTTGCGTCATCGGTCGCCATCCAGCTCGGATCGCTGTTTCCTGCCAAATCCACCACGCGGCAGCGGAACTTATACGAGTGCGCGTACATTAGCGGCACCGTCCACGGCTGGCTCTTGCTCTTCGGCTCATACTTCGGAAACACTCCTATCCGCATCTGCTTGTCGGTCGGCTTTTTATTTGGAAACGATGCCTCGTTCACCTCGCCGAACTCCGGCGCCTCCAGCGCCAGCGGCGACCCCACCCAGTTGAATAGCGAGGGCGACACCTTTGTCAGCTGCCCGTCGTTCGACGTCTGAGTTTCGATCGAAGTGCCCGCCAGAGTCACAAAGCCTTCGTCCGCCACCATCTCAGGCACGACATTCGGATTCGGACGCCACTTATGCGTCGGCCCTGCAGTTCCCAATTTGCGCACGGTATAGGTTCCATCCCGCTCGCACAGCGCGTACCACTTCTCGTTGCCGGTCCGGTCCTTGTAGGACACATCCACTCTGTGTCCCAGCACCAGGTCTTCGGCGAAGTAACGCATCGTGCCAGCCTGAATCTGCTTCTCCGTCACCTCCGTTACAGTTGCCCGCACATCAGCAGCCTGATTGTTGTACAACAGAGACACCTGCGCCGTCTGCGCTGCTGCCGGCGCCTGCAGTGAACTCTGTTTCAGCGTCGGCGGACTCATTACCAACCTGCTGCCCACCGTCTTCGGATCTACTGGCAGCGGATCCATCTCGCTCGCCGCGCCCTTGTACTCCTCCGCGCGCTGGGCGTTGTTCACGTTGTGCAACGCCTTCTGCGTGGCAAGATCACTCTCTTCCGTCACCAGCGCATACGCCGCCGCGTTGTTCAGCTTCGCGTTCAAGTTCAACAACCTTCCTGTAATTCCCACGCCGCGCGGCTTGGTATAAAATCTTCGAGCACTCGTGGTCTTATCCACCACAAATGCCGTCGTCGACGGTGTCACCGTTAAGTCCGCTGGCGCCACGCGGGGAATCGTCGCGCTCGCGGAGATCTCACCATCCGTTACACCGCTTGCTAGCTTGAACGTCAGATCGAAGATCAATCCTAGCGGACGCAGCAGCGCCGGATAACTCTGCAACAGATGAAGCACCTGCGCAAAGTCCGGCACATCCAGAGGATCCCCATCGCCTTGCGCCCTCGTCGAGCGATGCATCGGCAACATCGGAGCCCAGTGGAACAGAACGAAGTTCAAATATGCCTGAAGCACTTCGTCATCCTGCTCCAAGGAGGCGCTCCGATGCACGGGGACTTCGTTCTCCAGAAACCCAAGCAGCTCATCCACGTACTCCAGCGTTTTATCGGTCACTGTAGGCGGAAATGGTGCACTCGCAAAGTATTTGCGAGATATCTTCATCAGGTTTCGCTGTGCGTCAGCCGAGATCGTCCCGCTCGAATGCTCTTTCACTCCCCCTTCCAAAAAGCGATATCTCCTCAGTATCATCGCCGTCATTCCATCTGGCTGACACTTACCGTCTGCGACATTTTTCTTCAGTTTGTCCTCTGCGTCAGCAATCAGCTTCGCCGACCTCTGCGCCGCGCGTAGGCCATCGAAGTCGCTCAGCGCCTCGCTCATCTCATCCACTAGGTAGACGGTCACATCGTTAGGATCGGAATCGCGCTTGTCATGATTCAAGCGAACGTGATGGCGTAACAGCAAAACCTTCTCAAATCCCTTCGGTCCGTCATCTGCGGGAAGGCGTCTCAGAAAGGGCTCAAGGCCATGCCACACTGCGTCACCAAACGCACCCGTCGTCTTCTTGAGGGCTTCATGCCACCATTCGAAGGCCGCCTCTAACTTCGTCGACCACACCCGTTCGTAAAAGGTACGAGCCCTTTCTGGCATGCCCAGCACCGGGTGTACGCTCGAAGAAACCGGAAGCACTTCCACATAGTTTCTCAGAGCCATATTCGACTGCATCATCAGTGACTTCAGCAGCTTCTCCGTATCCGCTTTAAGAGTTCCAGGGTCCGTAAGCTTTAGCTTGGTCTCTTCTACCTGCACATCCAGCGCAAGGGCAACCGCGTGTAGCATCCGCGCCCGCATATTGCGCTGGTGTAATAGCCCGGCGTCGTGCGATACGAATTGCATGGCTCGCATCTTCGCTGCTGTCTCGTTTCCGCCTGTCGCGCGCTTATCGCCATCAACGCCAAAGATCGCCTTCCACATCGCGGTTTCGATCTCCGCATTCACGGAAAACGTGGTCTCCAACATCGCGTCCACCGACGCCTGCCCCTTCACAGCAACCTGCCACTTCAGTTTATCCACCTTGCGTGGCCACTCGGCAAAGATCGAGGACTCGAATGCTTCGTTTTCTCCAAGCTCAGGAACCAAAACGACGCTGACGCGCGCTGTCTGGTCCGTCGCGTCCTTCGCCGCGTTTACAAATCCGTTCGGGATCGTCGTTACATAAAGTCTTGCCAAGTTAATTCCTCCGTCCCGTGTTAATCCACGAATTGCGCGATGTAGCGATCCCACTCTTGTTTTTCGGGGAAGAGCGGCGCCGCATTTCGCGCCGGTTGCTGCGCCTCGTCCTGCGACTCCTCTGGATGAGGATTCGTTTCGATCCGGGAAGGGTTGTGCATCTTCGGACTAAGGTTTCGTTGTGCCGACCCGCCCCCATTGCCCGCAAACTTCTGCCGCGTCGTAAAGTTGAAAGCCTTGCTAAAGAATGCAATCTTGATGTGGATCGACACATTAGCTTCGCCATACACCGATCCGCCCTTAGACTCGTAACACACGCTCACATACACATCTAGGGTCAACGTGATGAATCCGAAGATGTCCATGTATCCGTGCGCATGCACAAAGCCGCACACCTTGGAATCGTTCTTCGCAATCGAGAAGTAAATTCCTGCAACGATGAAGCCTCTACCGCTAATCGGCCCGACGCTCATCGCTCCAACTAGCCCGAACTCGAGCGCACCCTCCAGCAGTTCCACGCCATCAAGCCCAAGCTGAAGCCCGAGGAATCCGCCTCCGCCATAAATTCCAGAGCTAAGCAGGAATGGCTCCTGCTGGCTCGATATTTGGAAGATGCACCGCATCGGATCGCCGTTGAACGGCAGTGCCGCGGCCACCTCAAAGCGCAGTCCGGAAAGAATAAAACACCCCACAGGCTGCGTCTCTACCGCAAACCGGTAACCCGCGCGGACTCCGCCATCAATCAGCTCAATGAAGGGTCCGGACTTCGGATTCAACAGCGCCGCCAGTTCCTTCACAAAGCCCATGTCCTCGCCGAATTTCACCGAATCCAGCAGCAGACGAACGTCTGGCTTCGCTCCGTCCTTCGCCTTGAACGTCAAGCTGTCCACGTTCAGAATCACAAAGCTCGGGCTTCCGATCAGGTTGATCGAAAAATCCTTCAGCGTAGCCTCAATCTCAAAGCTCGTGCTTAATGGGGGAGCCGAGCTTCCAATCGAAGCCAGAGCCAGCTTCAGCACGGCCTGCGCCGTGATAGTCATGTCCGCGCCGTCCCGCAGCAGAAATACCGGCTCGAAGGCCCGCAGATCCGGATGCCAATCGAACGATACTTTGTACGTTGTCGGAAATGGTGGATTCGCGAGCAACTCGTTCAGCTTCGCGCGCCCAGCAGCAATCAGCACGGGCGCCGCATTTGAGATCGATCCAATCTGCTTGCGTACGGTGTCATACAGCGCGATCACCGCAGCTACCAGTTCCCGCATCGCATGCAACGTCTCCGCCAGCGTCTTCTGAGTGTCCACATCGGCAAAGCCGGTGGTCACATTCTGCATCGCCTGGCCAAACATCTGGATCACGGATTTCCGCGCAAACTCAAGCCCTTCGTTATTCGCAATCGGCGTGTTGACTTTCGCGATAAGAGACGCCCAGGGCGCTGCGATCTGCTTCACCGGAGCTTTCAGCTTGTCGCTCAGCGTGCTGTCAATCGCCGGCACCTTTGCCAGCGCATTCAGAAACGCATTCGCGTCTTTGCCCAAGTCCGGGCTATACGCCAGGAACTCCAGCGGCGCGTTCATCACCGACACGAAGTCGACCGCGTTCGCATACACCTGCACCTGGATCGCAAGGTTTGTCTGCGCGCTCTGCCACATTCCCTGCAGTTGAGTGCGCGCCGTAATCAGATCCGCATACTTGCCGGCAACAAACACCTGCACCTCGGGCTGCGCTAGCACAGCCTTCACCGCGGCATCAAATGCCTCAGACAGTGGATCGTTCGCATTCGCCAGCGAGCGCGCCACACTAGCAGCCGTGCTCAGCGCATCCACCGCCTTTAGCAGATCCTTAGAATCGCCCAGCGACAGGTACCGGTTCGCAACACCCTGAATGTCGGCCATCGCCGCAAGGATGTCGCGCTGCGCCTCCATCAGCGTCACCACCATCTGCAGCCTGCTTCGCGGATCCGCCGGCGCCGAAGGCCACTGCCGTCCAGCATTCACCAGCACCATTACCGACTTCCGGAGCCGCCGTGTCGCCTGCAGCAAATTGCGCGCATCCTCCTCCGCCGTACCAGAGCAAAGCAGCTCCGCCGCCTTCTCCACCGCATCCACGCCGGCCGCATCCACCACACGGATCCACACCTGCACAAATGCGCTCTGCAGCTTGTCCATAATCTTCGGCATTGTCGGCACGCTTACTGCGAGCTGCGTGCCCGTCAGTCGCATCGTGATCTGGTCCACATCCGACAGCGCCGCGTTGATGCGTTCCAGGTTCCGCGGAATCTGATCGACACTCGTCGCGCTATCCACCAACGCGCCAACCTGAGCTTTCAAATCCGTCGCCACCGGCATCAGGTCCAACAACGCCACAAACTCCGGCGCAAGCTGTCGCAGCGTGCGCTGCACGTTCTGCGCAGGTTGACTTTCTGACACCTGGATCGCAACATTGATCACCGCATCCGCCAGGTTGTCTTTCAGCAGCTTCAGCGCGTCTCCCAGCGGCAACACGCTCTTTATCTGCTCCAGTAGAGCTGCGCGCACAGCATCGAACTGTTGACTTGCGGCCGCCAGCAATGCGTTCAGCGGCAGAGTGCGCTCCACAAACTCGCGGATCCACTCCTGCCCGATCTGGTCCGGCTTTGAGAGCAACCTTCCCAGCGCGTTGCTGTACGCCAAAATCGCTGTCGCAAGTCGCGTACCCTCCGCAATCCCCGGCGCAGTCGCTGAGTTCACAGCATTCCGTACCGGAATCGCCGCCACCGCCACAGCGTCGGCCTCATTAGAAAGCAGCGTTGCAATCGGCAGCACATGGCTGTCTGCCTGGAACGCGGTAATCACGTCCGCAAGCCGCAGCTCCGCCGCACCAACCTCGTACGCCGCCTCCTCGAGCATCTTCGGCGCCTTCTCCAGGTTCGACGCCACGTCCGGCGCAATCGCGGCAATCACCGAGCTTAGCTTGATGCCGCCCAGAATCTTTGCCGACTCCAACCCTCCGAAAAACTCAACCGGGTCGAACCGTCCCGCGCCAAACTGCTCAATCGTTCCGCCCTGCCCTCCTATCGCAGGCCGTCTGCCCTGCCTTCCTATCGCAGGCCGTCCGCCCACCGGTCCGGCCTTGCGGCTGAAGCCCGCCAGCAGCACATCCGGAGACACAAGCCCGCCCGATTGATCCACTCTGCCTTGTCTGCCAAACGACAGCTCCGTACTACTGATCGCCTGCACGAACACCTCGCCCGGGTTCCCCTTCGGGTCGAAGCCGCTGTCCAGATACATCGCCGGAATTTGAACTCTCGTTGCATCGACCGGCGCAGAGATGCGATCTACTGAAGACGACCGCACCTCAGCCCAGTCGATGTACGGATAAAAGTACGGCAGGTTCTCGCGATACAACTCGTGCGGAGCCTCGTTGCTTAACTGCGCCTGAAAGAACACCCGCTGCACCAGCAGGTCGGTATCGCCCCCAACCAGCGGCGGAGCAAACGCCAGCCGCGCGCCTCCAAATTCAACCACGTCGCGAGTATCAATTCCTGGGCCGCCAGCGTTGTAGAAATCCACTGCCGTCTTCGCAGACACGGATGCGCCGCCCGCTGGCGAAGTCTGCGCCACATCCACACCCACAAACGCCATCGGCATCCCCAGCGTCACGCTGCCGCTCGCGACATCATGCAGCGACACAGGGAACTGGACAAGCTTGCCCATCACCATCGGCCAGAACAGCGACCAAGTCTGTTTCGTCCCCGCGTGGCCAGGTTGGTCAATGCTCTCTGCATCGTTCAGTGGAAGCGTGGTGAAGCTGTTCGCCAGCACGGTCCACGACATCTCCCTACCTGCATACGGCACGCCAAACCTACCCGGCGCAATCTCCTGCTTGGCCACCTTCACGTAGTAGCGCTGGTGCTCCGCAGCCGTCACGCGATTGCTGCCCGGTGGCTTGGCCCAGTTGTCGGCCTCGCGCTTGGTCTCTTTGATCAGCGTCGCTCGCAGCCCAAACGGCATCAGGAATCCCGCATACGACACCACATCCGCCGATGGGTGCCCTAGCGACGATGTGTGATCCCACTCCTCGATTGTCAGCGCATGGTTCTCATCAATCTTGAGTGGATCCCAGATGCCCTTACCCTTCAGGTATCCGCCCATCGAGGTCATCAGCATGTGCTCTGCCTCAAACGGACGCGGCGTATCGAAGTTGTCGATCGATCCGCTCTTGCAATACGTCGCCCTCCGCGGCATCCTCCAGTTCGAGGTCAGGTGCACAATCTGGTTGCGGTCGCTTGGGCTCAACGCCATCCGCACAGGCGGATCAGGAAAAGGCGGCCACGCCTGCGTTGCGTCAGCACGGCACGTCGGATTGTCCACGGGCCGATAATCATCGCTCCAGATTGCCCGAAGCGGAATCGTCGGCGGATGTTTCGCATCCGTGCCTGCGCTCCCCGCATCTCCCTCCGGATAGAAGCGCATGCTCCATAACTCAACCGGTTTAGTCGGATCCTGCTTCGGCAGCATTGCCCTGCTGCTCCACTTTGCTTTTTCATGCGGCGACAGGATCAGTTTCCACGGCATCTCGATCTGCGTCACATTGTCCGGCTGCGCGATTTTGGGGCGGTTCTTCTCCGCATCCGTCTTCGCCACATCGGCCACCTGCAGCTCCCACGCCGTCCACGTCATCATTGAGGCGGCTGTAAACGGAATGTGATCCATCCCATCCGGAATCCGGTAAACGAACTTCGTCTCCTTAGCCGCAAACTTCTCAGCCGGCCAACGCTCTGTCTCGTCGTCGATGCGCCCGAGGTCCTTATCGACTTCCTTCTGCGCTGCCTTTGGATCGGTGGGCTTACCAGGAAGCTGGTCCATCTCCTGCGCTCCCACCGACGGCTTGGGATTCTCCGGACTGCTGCGGAAGAATGCTTCCTCGGCAAAGTCCTGTCCCGGCAAAATGACGGTGATGAAAGCGTCCTTGCCTTTGCCCACTCCCTTATTGACGCGGCACAGCTTTGGCGAAGGCCACGTCCGCAGCTCCAGGTTTTGGAACGTTAGCCTCATAATCGCCATGTCATCCGGCCGCTCCAGCGGAAGCGAAAAGTACTCCAGCGGAATCGCCGTATGAAAAAGCCCGAATAGCCTCTCTAGCGGTGCAAACCATCCCGCCGGATGCCAAAAGGAGTGGGGTCGCTTCTCCGCATGGAAGGTCAGGCAGCCATCCTCCACCGGCACAGACACAGACATCGGAGCCGCACCCACAGCCGCCTCATCCGTATCCAGGTTCCACTCAAGCTGAGGCTGCCCCGGGACCGATGCGATCAAGTAGCTCGCCTCTCTGCCATGCGCCCACTCCTCATGCGAACCCTCATCCGAGACCACAATGCGTTCCGTATCGGCGCGGGCCATGGTCATCGCCATTCGCAGATTCGTCAGCGGTAGTGTAAAACGCTCCCCTGAACTAGTGATGAGTTCGTTTGCCGGCCGCAACGTAGCCACGGTCACTCTCGCCGGATGCGCCCGCAGCAGCGCTCCATGAATTGAGCCCTGCTCCGTTCGCACGCTTTCTACATGCAACTCGTCGAATATCTCGTCCTCATGGTCCAGGCTCGCCCCGGCCGGTGATCCACCATCCAGTCGTACGCGCCACCGAGCATCGCCGCGATGAAACACCCACCGCGTCGCATCATTGCCCTTCTGCTCCTCTAGTAGTTCGCAAGCATGCAGCAGACTCACGCTGCATCGCTCGCTCCGCATCGTATCCAGGCCCGCCAAGGAGACGTCCATCACGCCTTCCAAATCCAGTCCCCAGTCTGCATCCAGACGCGCACGCGCAGGGCGCCCCTGGAACACCACCTGCCACGCTCGCCCAGGTGCTAGCGATCGCGCGTCCCACCTGCCCTGCAGCGGCGATATTCGCAGGAGCCACGCTTTAGCGTCTCCCACGACGGTCAAGCCGTTCGCCATACGCATCTCGGCGTCCGGCATGCGTCCTCGCCCAATCGCAAGGTCGAAGTCCGCCGTAATCCCGCTTCCCGGCAGTTCTCCGTCGCGCAGCGACACCACCGTCGCATCCGCGCCACGATGTACAAACAGCCGCGCCCGCTCGCCAAACTCGTCACCCGCAACACTCCAACGAGCGACGTTGTTCAGCAGCAGATGCACCTCGTTCTCGCGATGCACCACCTCCACCTGCTCGCGTCGGGGCAGCGCAAACGCCAGCGAGCCCGAAGCCGACATGCCCAGAAAGCTTCGCCGCGAAATCCGCGTAGCTGACGCGCTCTCTCCCTGCTCTGCCGACTTACGCGGCAAAGTCTGCGAAAGTGAACGAAGGTACGACCGGTTGATCCGAGGCGGCAGAGACACGAGAGACTCCGGTAAAATCGAACAGGATTGCAGAACGCACTTCTTGACTGCAGACACTGCGGTGCTGCCCAACTACAGGGAGAGAGTCTGGCCCGGTGAGTGCATAAAAATTCGCCCCAATGTGGCTCGACCACGTGTGCCTTGCCTACGTCGGAACGTTCGCCACTCTGGAAATGCGCTGCTCACGAAACACGGGTTAGCTCGAGCTTTTCATCTCTTGTCAGAACCTCTCCATCAATAATCAGTTCGACCTGCTTCGTGCCGACCGGTACTTCAACTGTCGAAAGAGTCAACCCGGTTGGTGATCCTGCCAGAACCTCCAGCATTACTTCCAGACGTGCCACTAGCTTCCCTTCGACGTAGTAAGACGCACTACCCCGGAACTCGAAGCTCTTTTGAGAAGAAAAACTAAAAGCTATGGGAGGTGTTGTCGGACTGCCAGGAGGAATTAAAATCAAATGGCTCCACGTCACCCGCTTGAGCGATTCTTCATCTAATGAAGTAGTAAAGTCAGTGTTGCCCTCTAGCGAGATTCGCAATAATTGGCTTCCGAGAAGTTTTGCGTGCTGGATGAACACGGCTTTTCGGCCTTCGTTTCCTGCCCCACCCCGGTTCCAAACGTTGTACCAGTAGTCCGCTTCACGCGTGAATGTGCTATCAGGCGCGGGCAGCGCGTCTGCAGACTTCTTTAGAATGAGTCGGGCTAGATAGCTGCCGAATATGTCCACCTGCTCGAGCCAGTTTTTAATGAGGCTTCCGGCAGGGAAATCGTGCGTATTCGTAAGTGCAGCCGCAGCGGCCGTCAGTGTTGGTACATCGCTGTCCACAGTGGCAGCCATTTCGGACTTCAGTGCGGCACCCAACGCCGAAGAGGTAAAACCATTCTTTGCGGTGGCGCACTCAATCTGAAAGAAGCTGCGGGCAGGACCATCCGCTCCTTGCACTCGCGTACGCAACAGTGCACCTTCGTGCCATGCGATCAACAGCAACATACGTTTCGCACGCTTGAGAACTTCGGGATCCGCATCCATGCGACCCACAACGACCGCCAGGAGCGCATCCATTGTTGCCACACGTTGCGCATCTGTGGCGTTTGTATCGACATTTGCGTAGGGCAGAAGAGCTTCCAAGTTCTTTGAGTTACGGACAGAAGATTCAACTTTAGGGTTCAGGAGTTCTGACACTTCTAGCCTCTTCCTTTGTAAATGATCTCAGCTGATCGAGTGGGAGAGAGCAAGCATTCAAGTCAATCAATCTGCCGGTGGAATCTACTAGGTTTGTATTTGGAGATCATACATACCATGCGTCCGATGGCAGAGCAACATAAATCGCCTATGTCCAGATAAAAATGTCGTTTTGACAAGCTCGGCGTACTTTATGCTTGTGAACCGTTCAACTGGAGGAACTATGACGTCTATGCTGGACAACCCAAATCTCTCAAATCTCAGTGTGATTTTGGGAGTAGCCGAAAAAGCGGCGATCGCCGATTATCGCTGGCGAGAGCGCGGCCGCTCTCCCATCGGTTATGTCAAGGGTATGGCGCTCGTTTATGCGCGAGTCCATTGCAAATTCAAACGAGGAGAAAAGGGGGCTGTTGCAATGGCAAGAGCTGAGTCCACCGAAAACGCAACGGATGCATTGACGTGGTACCGAGACCTATTCAATGAAGCAGAAATGAGCAATGCATCCAGCGGCATAGGTACTCTCCGACATTTATTCGTCCTCCTCATAGGATTAGGCATGCGCGAGAGCGCAGGGAAGTATTGCGCAGGTCGGGACGACAATGCTCGGCGGAAGAACCCTGATACCGTAGAGGCCGGCCTATTTCAGGCCAGCTATGATCTACGAACAGCGAGCCCCCTTCTTACTTCGTTGTTGGAGCGATATAACGGCTCGACCGATTTCCTAGATGTCTTCAAGGAGGGAGTTCGTTGCGCTGACGTAGATCACATTAACTATGGCCAGGGCGAAGCATACAATTTTCAAAAGCTCTCCAAGTCGTGTCCGGCCTTTGCTGCTGAGTTCGCCGCCATAGGATTACGTCATAAACGGAAGCACTGGGGACCAATAAGTAATAGGCGTGCGGAGATACGCCATGAATGCGACAGTATGCTTCGCGCTGTGGAACGAGTTGTTGATGATGGGGATTTATGTAGTTTCTTAATCTGAACAATCGCACGGCTGCGGCTAGATGACGTAGTATGCCCTCAAGGGCAGACACTGCTCCGGAGTAGTGTCAGTCCAACCGCGTCTCGTACCTATTATCAGAGGAGACGATGATGGATCAATCACGTGCGGTCGCCGAAATTGTTACGACTTTAAAGACAAGTCCACCTGTGTTGACTCATGCACAGAACATCGCGACTGCGATTGTGAGTGGGCCGAAGAATCATTGCGCTGCGACACTTAGTGCACTGCTGGTATTCACCGGGATCTATCCAAAGGGGGCCTTTGATGGCTCCGGAGACCTACAGGCATGGGTTCCTTCACTCGCGTACGACCTAGAGAAACGGCGCAACTGGAGTCGGATCATGCTCAATACGGAGATCATAGCTGGTGATGTAGGAGTGGTTCTTGCGGGTAAGATTCATCATATCTACCTCATTGTTGACGCTACCGATCAACTCTCGCCCTTGATTGCGGATAATCAGGAGCCTAGGTTGCATCCGCGAGCTGTTGCGGGAAACGTCGCTAAGAAATGGTCACCGACGAGCTACTTCTTGCGAGCACCGTCCGGCGACTGAATTGATAGTTGAACGCGCTCAGCTCCATCAGGCCCAAAAAAGGAAGAGCTTGTGTTAGCCGCCGGGGTCTTATGCGGATTGCCAAGCGGGTGACCTCCTCCGGCGGTATATACCGAGCCCCCAGATATCTCATTAGTGCGTTATTCTATTGATCCCGGAAGCTCGAATTTCCGGAGATCGACGCTCGTATTTTTCTGAAAGTCTGACTGAGCCGATACCGTCAAAAAGAAGTCACAAGATCTCGGGTCAATGGATACAGATTAGGTTGAGGATCGGTTTGGTCCTGATAAATCGGCATGTGGGAGGGTTTCTGCGAATATCCCCTTGTTCCGGACGAATCACGGGCAATCCAGAAGCAATTTGTAGGAATACCTTGAAATATCGGGCTTTCGGTAACAAATTGCTATTTCAAACTGACCCACTACCAAACGTCTACCCCAGTTTCCCTGACGACCTTTTTAGGGTCTTTGTCATCGCGAAGCGCAACGAACTTGGTGTGTCTCAAATGGTCGGCACCAGTCCACTCCAGAAATGCTATTTGAGCCACGGCTTCGGGCCTCAGCCAGACGAACTCCTTCATCTTCTCAGCGGTAAGACCGGCTCCCCACCGGCCATCCGAGAGTTCCGGAAGATTTGCGAAGGGGCACTTCGCCGCTTTGAGGTGCTTAATCTTCTCGAAAACCGCCCGCCGTGTCGCCGGCACAAGACCCGCACGAATGCGCGCGGCGTAGATGACTCCCTGCCCCGGTAAAAGCCCACAATTAAAGCGTCGAATCCATGTGTCCCAGGCGTGTATCCACCAATAACGAATTCCTGCCCGAGATTGATACGGTGCTTGGTCCATAGTCCAGTGCGAAGTCCAGGCTGATAGACGCTATCGCTGCGCTTGGCGACCACACCCTCAAGACCGTGGGTCTTTATGAACTCGAGCATCTCCGTTGCCGTCCGATCCGAGACCTCTGACGGGGCGACATGATCGCTTGGCTTCAGCACCGTCCGTAGTAGTGCGCGGCGTTCAGAAAGTGATACCTGGGTTAGGTCGCGACCTTTGTGCATCAACACATCGAAGGCGTAGTAGGTTATGTGCGACTCCGCCGAACGAAAGTTTTGCAGAAGATTGAAGTTTGGCTTTCCGTCAGGCCCCAGGGCCACCAACTCACCATCGAGCACAGTGTCGTCGGGAAGGTAGTCGAGCGCTTTGGCGATGTATTGGAACTTACGATTCAGCACGTTCCGTCTACGGGAGTAAAGCGTCGTCTCCCCGCCAGTGCGCACAACCTCGAGTCTGTAGCCGTCGAGCTTGATCTCATACGTCCACTCCGGACCCTCTGGGATCTTTGTAACGGGCAGGCACTCCATTGACTCGATAAATGTCGCTGTCTGAAGCGGTGATACGCTTTTCCTGGCCATAGTGTTTCGATGCACTTATTCCGGTGATACGCTTCTGGGATGGCGGAACCCTATAAACTGACGGCCATCCCGTTCCTTTTACTCGAAGGCGAGGACAAAGGACATCTGGAGACGGTCACCTTTATCGCCACTTCCGAACGCGAGACGCAAAAGTGGTGGTCTGTGAACGTGGGTAGCTATGAAGCCGACTTCAGTGAGCTTGTCCATTCATCGGCCGCCAAGGAGATCGTAAACCGCCTTCGCTCTGAAGAGACTGTCGAGTTTCCCGGTCGCTATGAATTAGGCCAGCTAAAGGGTTTCGGCGGTAGCTGGGGAGATTAGACAAGTGTGTGGCCGATACTACCGTCGATCAGACAAGCAACGCATCGCCGAGGCTTTCAAAGTCGGCAAGCTTCCGCCAGGCTTCGAGCTCCCGCCCGACTACAACATAGCTCCAAGTACCTATCAGCCCATTATTCGGGCTGACGCTGAGACCGGCGAGCGCGTTCTTGTTCAGATGCGCTGGGGATTGATTCCGGCCAAGATTGCTGATCCGGATAGTTTCAAGATCTACACAACAAGCAATGCTCGGGCTGAGTCGATTCTCGACAAGCCGATTTGGAAGGGACCCTTCCAACATAGCCGTTGTCTCATCCCCGTTGATGGCTTCTACGAGTGGCTGCAACGCCCTTCCCTGCCCCAACCGCCGCCAATCGAGCACGGTGAGCACGGTCTTTTTGGAGATCTTCCGGCGCCCCCGAAGAAGTCTCCCAAACCGAAGGCGGGTTCAAGACCCGTCTACAAATTTGAGATGCCGGACTGTGAGCCTTACGCCCTCGCCGGCCTATTCTCCGAATGGCGACCACGCAGAGGGGATCTACACCCGCCGCTTGATACTTTCTCGATCGTCACCACCGAAGCAAACGAGTTGATGGAACCTATCCACAACCGCATGCCCGTCATCCTGCACCCGCGGGACTTCGACCGATGGCTCAACGACTACGATGAGTCTCGGCCGCCCCTCGATCTGCTGCGCCCATTTGAATCAGACAAAATGCGCATGACGCCGGCCAACAGGCTCGTCGGCAATGTACGCAACAACGGTCCTGAGATGCTGAATAGTGCTTGATACCGGAAACGCCAATGGGATGCCTAATTGGAGTAGCCAGCATCCTTTTCGGCTATGCAGATTCGGCCCTCTGCCGAGTTCTTCCACACTGTGTCTGCCTTCATCGCCTCTTTGCATTGTGAAGCGATGTTTCGCGCCACATCCGAGTGCTTCGTTAGCCAGATTTGAAGCCCAGCCACATCAGCCCTGCTCAGGTCTCCAGCACCGGCATCTTCAACCTGTTGCACGATCGTCCGCTGCTGAACGATTGAGGGCTTCGGCTCAGATTTACAGCCAGCTAGACAAATCAAGATCGCTAGAGCTACATAGGAACGGTTCAAGGCACTCTCCTTTTGCTATTCAAGTTTATAGAAATGAGAAAGGGGTAAAAAGCTTTCTGGCTTTTTTCAACCCTGGTTTTAGTGCTAAAGGCAAATTCCGAAGCCCTCTTGCTCAATTGAGGGGCCAGACGGTTCTGGTCCGTTACTGAGACTCGAATCATTGGAAAGCGCCACGTTTGAAAGCTCTGGTTCTTTACTAATGCCGTTGTCTCTCTGCAAGAGATTTGCCCTGTCGGATGTGTAGATTGCGAGGTCGTGAATATTGGGATTCAGCTTCGTGAGGGCGACTTGCTGCTCCGCGAGTTGGCTGCTCTCGCCGGTTATCAAAACCCGGTCTGCAGAGACGTACTTCGCTGTCTCCACGCTGTAGCCGTGCTCGATGTGGCGGGCCTTTTCGGGGCTAAGCTCAATGTCCTTTCCGTTGTCCAGGCGAACGGAAAGAGCGTTGTCCTCACCTATCCTTTCGACGCTGGCCAAGTCGCCGGAGTGGATGCGGTTTTCCCGGTCGGGCACGGTGAACTGGATGCGATCTCCTACAGCTAGGTCGCGCTCCTCGGCCCGGTAGACGGTGCTCTGCCCCGTCTGCTGTTTTAGGAGCGCCGGATTGTAAGAAGCCTGCTCACCGCTGCGTGTTTCTACAGTGAGCAGATTCTTGGAAATATCGACTGCTATAACAGTGGCCGTGCTGTTGTGAATGATCCCATGCTCCTCCGGGCTTCCCTTCTTGTAGTGGATCTCATCTCCCGGCGAGTAGTTCGCAGCGAGACGAGGATTGCCAAATTCCTGTTCGACCAAGACCGACACTGAGCGGCTTTCGGTGAGCCGGCCCTGTGCGTGTAAATCGTCGCGGATGAGCTGGGTAAGTTCGTGCCGATCGGCTGGATCGGCGACGACGATGACGGCGCGATCCGGCTGTGCTGCGTAATCCAAGGCAACCGCGGCTAGGCGATGATCTGGGTTCGTGTATTCGTAAATCCGGCCCTGCTGCTGTAGCAGTTCGGTCGCTGTGGCTGGGTCGTTGTTGCGGAATGCCTCAACGGCTAGCCGGGTCTGTTCACTGGAACTCGGTTGTCTGAAATCGAGAGCGGCGGTCTTGCTGATGTCGGTTGCAAGCCGCTCTCCTAGCGTCTCCGCGTTGTTCGTGTAAATGCGGGCGTCTTCTGACGCGCGGGAGATGGCCACATACGCAAGCCGTGTATTGATAAGGCTGTTTGATGATTCTGTATCAATGTTTGCGATGACTCGGCCCGCAGTGAGACCTTGAGAGCTGTGAGAGGTAACGGCGTAGCCGTGATCGAATTGCCGGAACTCCGCGGCGTCGAATGTGACGGTACGCTCGGCTTTGCCGTCGAGTCGAACGGTCATTTTTTCGTCCTCGAGGCCGAAGACTGTTCCAAGATCGCGGTTCGCAAGCCCGAGGTCTTTGTTGGGCGCGGTGAACTGGATGCGGTCGCCGGTTGCGAACTCACGCTCAGTCTCTCGAAAGACATTCACTCCTCGGAGCCGTCGCGGGTCATAGGTAACGCTCGATCCATTTTCCAGCTCGACGGTAAGAGTATTGGCGCGTGCATCAACAGAGCGAACGGTAGCGAAGCTATCGCGCACGATGCCTTCGGCCTTACTGCCAGTGGTGTATTGCAGTACCTCGCCTACGTTATATCGCGCTGCCCAAGTACGGTCTGCGCCAGTCATATCGGAGCGGTGGGCAAGGGTGCTGAACTTCTGGCCGTCGTCGGCCAGCGTGCCCTGCTGTAGCAGCTCGCCGCGCACGGCTTCATTGATCTGTTGGCGGCTCTTGTTGTCGGGTGACACGATAATCGTGTTTTCGGGCCGCGTAGCATAATCCTTTGCGATCGCGTTGATACGTTTCTGGCCGTTCGTAATCTCCGAAACGCGGCCTTGCTCGGCCAGCATCGCAATTCCCTTCTCCGTCTCATTGTTCGCGAGATGCTGGACGGCCTTTAGCAGCTCCGGGTCTTTTTGCCGCATGATTTTATCCAAATGCGAGGTCTGCATCCCGGCCTCTTGCATCTGTTGGAAGGGTCTGCCCGCATCCACACCCTGATGCTGCCGGGTGTCTCCAATTACCAAGACACGATCGTCTGGCTTGAGCTTGTCCAGAAACGCCCGCATCTGCCGGGTGCTGGCAAGGCTGGACTCATCGAGCAAGTAAAGGTGCTTGATTTTGGGATTGGCGCTTGGGTGATTTTCCCCACGCGCAAGGAAGCTCTGGAGCGTGTTAGCGTCGATCCCGGCCTCGCGGAGCTGCCCTGCCGCCTTTGAGGACGGGGCAAAGCCCTCGACCGTGTAGCTGTTCTTTTCTGCGCCCTCGCGTATGACCTCAAGCGTCGTCGTTTTGCCGGTTCCTGCCAGTCCTTGCAAACCGTGGATTCGGTCGGAAGAGTTTAGAATTTCTTCGATAGCCTGCCGCTGGGAGTCATTGAGGAAGTCGCGGGTGTTGGCCTGCTCTCGGGCTTGCTCTGCACCCATAATCGGCGTGACAGTGTTCCGGCCGTCAAGGACGTGCCGCACGTTGGCACGTTCCGCGGCGATGGTTTCGGGCGTGGTGAAGCTCCGCCCTGAGCTGTACTTCTCTCCTTGAACTGATCGGAAGTCTCCGACCTCACGTCGTCTGTCGAACTCGGACCGAATCTCTCCGTATGTCGCCTCACCCATACCGCGACGGAGCGCGTCCCGAAGTATGGTTCGCTCGTCAGCTACGGCCTCGCGCTCGAAGATGCTCTCGCGGGTGAAGGTAATGGCCTCCTTCGCTTGCGTGCTGTTCTCTTGGCGAAGCTCCTGCTGCTCGGCCCGCTCGCGGGCGGCAGCGACGACCTTCTGCGGCTGGTTGCCAAAATCAGCGGCCCTGTCTTTGTGCGCCGTTAGAACTTCCTCGGGAGTGAGCGTTTGCTTGCGGTCGCGGGTGGAGTGCGCTGCAATCTGCGCTGCCTCCGGGCCGCTGTGTCCTGTTTTCTCCAATTGATCCTTGATTTGCTGAGAGCGGGGGCTTGAGGCATCAAGGTATTCCCTGGAGTAGCCTTTGATCTCGGGTGCTCCGCTCTTCCCTGCCTCGATTTCATATCCGAGATTGCGGAGCTGATAGGTGAGCGCTGATTGGTAAACGGCGGTCGCATACTGCTGGCTTTCAAAGAAAGCTCGCTCCTGTAATGCACGAGTGGAACCATCAGCCCTTTCCGTCACATTGAAAATGACCGCGTGAGTGTGGAGCTGTGGTGCAGCGTAGCCGTCCACCGGGCGAGCTGTATCATGCTCGAACTTTGCAGCTATGAATTTACCCGTCTGCTCAGCGGGGTTGTTGCCGCCAATCCGCGCATATGTGTAACGCTCCAGCTCGTCCAAGGCAGTTGCGACGGCGGCACGGTGAGCATCTCGCACGCGCTCATCACCCCCGACCAGGGCGGTAAGCGAAACGGATTTGGGTGCTGAAAAGGTTGCATCCCATCCGGCTCGATGTTCGACCGCCTTGGTAGTTGTCCCGTCCTCGTTCGTATACTCCTGCGCGAGACGGTGTTTGACCATCTGCTCCTCAGTCTGTGGATGCATCCCTTCGGAGAGACGGTAGAACTCCGACGGCGAGACTTCGCCGCTGAGTCCAAGCGATGCGGCGAGCTTCCCTTGCCACTCGCCTTTCACCGTATCGCCCTGCTTGTAGTAATTCTGTGCGTCAGACGTGAACTCTAGCTTGTGATAGCTTTGCGCCTGACTTGAAGAAAGCGCTTTGGAAATAGTGAGCATGGGCGTTATGGCCTCAACTCGAAGGCGGGGCCGTCCAGCTCAGGGGTGCCGTTGGCTACCATGATCTGCTCGACGGTTTTAGCTTGGCTTGTTGTATCGGCTTCTGCTGCTGCCGCCAGTGTAGAGGTAGGCGCAAGCCGGTTCTTCTCGTCGGCGCGGGCTGGTTCAAATTCGTTTTCCTTTGGCCAAGGGATAGGCCGCTGTTTTAGCGCGTGAGCGATCGGAGCGCTGCTGGAGCTGTCCGTCGTTGGCTCGGTTTCGGCCGTCTCGTCGTCGTCTTCTACTTCAGTGTTCAGGTATGCAGCGCGGCGTGGTTCTAAGGTGTCGGGATCAAAACCCATCCCTCCGTCCGCGTACTTCCGTGGCAAGAATCCTGGCGTCGGAGTCGGCAGGTCTAGGTAGTCAAAATCAAAGCGGGCGACGTTGTTTCCCAGTTTCAAATACGCATGTCGGTCGTCCAGTCCGCTAATCTCAGAACCCATGACAAGCGGTTCAATCTGGCGATCAAGGCTGAAATTATGTCCTGATCGGGTGCCGTCGTACTTAGTCTCTTTGAGCCGTTCGATTTCGACTTTGCCTATCGCTTCAGAGATCCACTCGGCTGCTTTTGGCTCGGCAGTCTTCATGAATATTTTGGTCGCTGGCTGGGACAGCATGACCTCGGCCAGACGGCCATAGATTACTTCGAGCTGGGCTTTCCCTTGGAAGCCCAACACGAGCGGATTTTTGCTCTTACGGTTCTCGGTGATTGCCGTGTGGAGTTGGGGAAGCTTCTGGAGGCTGGCCAGCTCGTCGATCACAAACCAGACCTGTTTCTGTCCGGGCTGTGGGGCGCTCAGCAGGCGCATAACAAGCAAATCTATCCAAAGCGAGTGGAGCGGACGGAGCGTTTCACGCTCGGGCGGGCGCGAAGTGATGAAGATCCAGCCTTTGCGCTCCTGTGACCAGGTGCGGGCATTCCACGTCCGTTTTGCTTGGTCTCGCTCTGGCAACAAGCGGAAGGATTTTGCTACCAGTCCGAGGGAGGCGAGTACGCCTGCTCGCTGTGGTCCGGCCTTGCGGTCGATATAGAAGCTCATCTCCGTACCCGCTACTAGCCTCTCCAGCGTCGTGCCATCTGCCAGCCATTCGGCAAGCTGATGCGGAGACGGACCTTTCTTGAGGAGGTAAGCGAAAATCTGCGCCGGAGTCTGATGAAAGAACTCGTCCTTGCTGTCCGTAGTGGGCTGATAAAGTGATGCCGCGATTGCATCGGCCTCAGCATTTGTGGCCATCTCTTGCGCTGGACCCCAATATGGGCAGCGCTCGTCCAACGGGTTCAGAATGATGTCCCCGCGCGCCTCATCGTAGAACCGCTGGATGTACTCGCAAGCCGGATCATAGACGATGGCCGAGTCACCACGGCCTCTGATCTGTCGAAGAATTTGCATGATGAGCTGGGTTTTTCCAACACCGGTGTCGCCCATAATCTGAAAGTGCTGTGCCTCCTTTCGTTCTGGAATACGCATCATCTTTCCCAACTCTGTCGTTTTGAAACCGATACCATCTCCCTTTGCCGCTCTATTGAAGTCGGCGGGCGTTAGCATGACAGGGCCGCGCAGAACGCGACCGTATTTCATCTGCCGGAAGCGTTTCAGGTCTTTGGGAATCGCAAAGGTTAGCATAGCGACTAGGCACACGCCGCTCTCGATCATGCTCACCCGAAACATTTCAAAAAAACCTTTGTCGTTGTAGACTGCGCCCCTTAGCCAGCGGTGCATCGCGCCGTCTGTGAGCTTCTGAGATGGGCCACGATAGAACCAGCTATAGCCTTGTGCCTGGGCCAGCTCGGAAAGTCCGATCGGCACAGTCTTACCGCTTGGAAGGGTTGTTTTACCATCAGTGAGGTCAACGGGAAGGGCGAGTCGTGGCTTCACTTTTGCGCCAGCCAGGTATACAAGTCGATAGTTCCCGTGGGAGTTGAAAGCTGACCCAGCCTGCGACGATACATACTCCATGATGTAGCTCTGCTGAAGCGGCGACATGGAGAAATTCAGGTGCTCCCACATGAAAAACAGCGTGCAGAGCAACGCCATTGCGAGCGCGGAATAGCTCATAATGGGCGCGTGCGGTGGCCAGATGATCGTTTCTTTACGTCCCCATTGCGATGCCATGTTTACCGTCCTCCTGCGTTCTCTTCGCTGTATTGCCGGCGTACTTCCTGCGCGGCTTTCCGTTTCTCTTTGCGTACGGCCGCCATAACTTCAGTGACCCATTCCGGCGATACTGGCTTGCCTGTGATGAGCGGCTTGAAGAGGTTCACCATTAGCATTCGTGTGGCTACCAGCTCCGTAAAAAGGGCGTCAGCATCATCTCGTCGCGCCTCGCGTAGAAGAAATTCACGCGCCCACTCGCGCACCGTCGTGCACTGGGCCGATGCCACATCTTCAAGCTCTCGTGCTTCATCCTCTGTGAAGCGTATGGCGATGCTGCGGACACGCGACGGTCGCCCGATTCTCTGTCTAAGGCGCTCCTGCATATCGAGAATTGCTTCGGTCACTGGAACCTCCTATGTGAATGTTTCCGCCCGGAAACACAATGATTCCGCCCGGAAACGTCGTCTCTGTAAGTGATTGCTGCGACAGACGTTTCCGGCGGGAAACATCTGTCGCTCTCCACACCACCCTCCAAGGGATGGAGTGTCATCATTCCTCATGTGCGGAGCACATCCGCCCTCGTCGTTGCTGTTGTTGTTGCATTTGTTGTTGCTGTTGCTGTTGTCTCTACGAAGTGCAACGAAGTGATGCAGAACTGGAGACGTGAAGGACACGCACCCTGCGGGCGCTGCTACTTTGCGTCGGAAGCGACGCTCTTAGCGCCGTTTCGATTGCCGTTTTTCATCGCGGTAGGAGTGCCCGGAGCCTTCTTGATTCGCAACGATGCTGGCACATGAACATCAGGCTGCTTATCAAGGTGTTGCTGAAAGTCTTTGTCTTTGGTAAATATGTATTCCATTCCCTTGTCCACCACTTCATCAGCAGAAACATTGAGGAAAGCCGCATAGCGGTCAATCATTTTTGCAGTTGACTCTTCAAGTTTTAGGGTGGCGTCGATCTTCTTAGAAGCCTTCACAGTGAGCAATGCCATGCGTTTGTCTCCTTGGGTTTATGCAGCGTTTGGAGTTGAAGCGCTGTAGATGACTTCCGTCTCGAAGCGCTGTTCGTTGTAGTCATAGCCGTTGACAGTGATAAGCTCTCGAACCTGTCGGCGACCGTTGGCAGCCCGTTCGCAGTAAAGAGTGAAATCGATTGCCTCAGCCGTCTCGCTACGCATGAAAGCGTGATTGAGATTAGGTCTCGCACTGAGAGCTAGGTTGGCGAGACGGTTCAAAGCATCCCATGCTGACTTCGCATGGATCGTTGACAATGTTCCGCCGTGCCCTGTGTTCATCGCTTGGAGGAGGTCATAGCCGCACTCGTTGCGAATCTCACCCATGATGATTCGGTCGGGCCGGTGACGCAGAGCTGCCGCCAGCAGCTCGCTAGGTGTGACGGCCACCTGACCGGGAATTGCTTCAACTGCCTCCCACCGAATTGCGTTTGGCTGTAGAACTTTCAACTCTGCAGGCTGCTCGATGATGCACAACCTCTCACTTGGGGGAATATGATCGAGTAGCGCTTTCATGAGGGTTGTTTTGCCGCTGCCTGTGCCGCCAGCAATGATGCCGTTCTTGCGCTGCATCATAAGACCGACGACTGTATCCCTCACCTCTACGGGCATACTCCCCGAGGCAATAAGCTCGTCCGACGTGAACCACTTGTTGAACTTTCGGATGGTGAGGGTAGGACCGTTGATCGAAGATGGCGGGCCTACGACAGCGACGCGGGAACCATCGGGGAGCCTTGTATTGAGAATGGGGTTCTGCGTTGTGAGGTCTTGACCCAAGATTCGAGCCACACGCTCAATCGCTGCGGTTAGTCTCTCGTTGGTGTATGGAGTTGAGAGTGTGATCTGTTCGACAACACCGCCTTTATCCGCATACACCCCGGTCGTTCCGTTGATCATCAAGTCAGAGATTGTTGGATCTAGGAGAAGCACACGAATCTCTTCTGGAAAGAAAGGGAGAATGAGGTCGTAGCTCACCGAATTGCTCCTGATCCTGCCCCAGGTATGGCGGGCGCTGTTATCGCGCTAGGCACAAGGGTCTGGGCTACTGGCCGCGGGTTTGCGGTCGAATCTGTAATCGGCTCTACACCGATCCGGTTCTCGTGAAACTCGGTCATGGTCATGCCGAGAGGGTTGATCGTCTCGAATTGTGGAAAGACACGGGACTGGTCACTTACCTGCTTGGGATTAAGGTAGTACGTGACCGAAAGCATCCAATGCTCTGTACGTGGTTCGTGCGAGTTTCGGACGGAATAGAGTTTGTCGATGTTGACCAAGGCCGTTCCCTTGGACATGCGAACGCCCTGAATCTGTTCCTCTGACATGCTGGTGATCGTGACATTTCGCACTTCCACATCGCTCTGCTCGATCTGTCCGGCAATGACCTGGGAGACAAAGTGGTTTCGGTTGTCATCGCTCATCAACTGAGTCGAGAGCTGCTGTGAGAAAAAGAAATAGTTGAGCGGGTACTTTTTGGTGATTGTGTCTCTGTTGATGGTGAAGCGATAGTTAGCCCAATCAGTGAGGTACGTGCGAACCTCCCCCTCGCGTGGGCTGTAGTTCAAATCTGTGTATTGGATCGCCTGCGCCCTCCCCATCTCATCTATGCGGATGTAGCGGTTCTGAATTGGTTTGTGAGCGAGCGAGACCATAGCTCCAAAGGAGCCAAGCAGCAAGACGGACATGGTGACGATTACGAACCGGCTCACCTTTCGCTCGGCATAGTGCGAGGCGTAGACCTCGTTCGCAATCTCGTCAGTAAGTAACGCTTCCTTGGGAGTCCAGGCAGCGTCAGTGATTGGGGTTGCTTGTGTGGCGGCCATGAGCGGGTGTCCTTTCGATTTGGTGTTCTGCCTTGATAAAGCCGAGTGTGGTGAAAATGACTGAGCCAATGAGAATGAGGATCAGACAGGTTCGGAAGATGTAGACCAGAAAGCGCGGAGGAGCAAACGGGATTGTAAAAACAACATTCATGGAGAACCTCACTTACCGCCCCGGAATTTAGCCAGGGCGACTCGCGTTACAAGATTTTGAGCGGAGCCGGTTGCTCCGGCGCCGCCGCCGAAGATAGCTTGGGTCATCGTCGGGATAAAGAGCATGTTGATGATGAACGCGGCGAAAACCATAATGACGGGGATGAGGTTCGCCAACCACATGCCGATGGAATAGTCCCCGTTGAAGGTCTTTTGTAGGAAGGTATTCATAAACCCTTCCCAGACGAAAATGAATGCCGAAGCAACGGCGCGGATCATCGCAAAGCTGAGTAGCACTTCAACGAATGAGTAGAACTTGCCTCGCAAACTGTCAGTCATGTACAGCGGGATAAAGAGAGGGCCAAACAGTGCTGTCACTGCGTAGAAGATGAATGAGCTGACGTTGATCACGAAGAGGATGCCAGCAGCGAGGCCGAGAATGATCTGCACAAGGTAGTAGCAAACCTGTTCGCTGACAGACAGCAGCGAAGGCGAACCTGTCTTCGAGGCGGCGTCGCTGAGGAGCTGAGTGAAGTTTGAGAGCGAGTTCTGATCGAGCACGCTCACGATTGATTGTGCGAGTGCGGAGAACAGGTGGTTGAGTCCGAAACCCGCGCCGGGTAGTGGGTTGACCCAGTAGGTCTCTAGCAGACAGCAGACGGTGAGCCGGAGAAGGAATCGGACGATTTCTCCTGCCTCCAACGGAGTTGGATTGAGGCTGAACGTCATATTGGACGTACTAAAGCTGACAACCATATTCACTAGTTGAAAGAACGCTATGGTGCTCAGCAACGTGATCCCTAGATTCGTGAGCGCTCCGCCATTGGCCGTTGTTAGGGCGGTAAGGTTGTTCGTGAACTGATAAAGCCAATCGGTGCCCGGCAGAGCCAGCGCCAATGCCGAAAAGGTTGTTAGGTGCATCATCATGGCGTCCATTCCGTAGTTTGAGCTGGTACTGCGCTAAAACTGGCTGAAGTCGTCTCGTGGAAATGAGGGGTCAAGTTTCATGTGAATGGATTGGCCCCACTGCTGAAGCGAATGATTGGCTCCACAAACCTCCATAAGGAGTCCGAGGGCCAGGGCGCAGGCAGTGAAGGCGAGTAGCGCCACAATTGGCGGCGCTACATCGGTTGCAAGGCGTTTGAACATCGGCAGTTTCATCGAAGTCAATCCTTTAGGGGAGATAGGTTGTCCACGTGCCAGAATCGGCCACGTTGAGGGTTGGGTTCGCTGTGTGCTGGGCTTGGACGAAACCCCACGTATTCAGATCCTGCGCAGCGGCGTTTCGCTGTTGCATGTTCTGAATGGTCATTTGCTGCGCGAGACAAGCGTGCAGAACACCCTGCGCTTGCTGTTCGTTGAGCTGTTGCGCTTGGGCTGCGTTGAGGAGGTTGAGTTGTTCAACCTCACTGTTGGTAGATGAAGACCCGTCGAGCTGGGCAGACTGAAGGCTTGCCTGAGCTGTGGCGGCGTCATTGCGGGCCTGACGGTAGGAACCCACGGCATTGAGGCAATCGGGTGAAGCGGTGTCCGATGCCTCGATCATCGCGAGCTGTGTCAGGTTTGAACTATTCCCTACCGTTTGTGTGCTGAGAATGCCGCTGGTTTCTGGAGTCAAACCAATTTTGGAGTTGGTCCAGGCCATGAGTGCGGCGCTCTGATTGTTGAGGTTGAGAGCATTCGTAAAACCGTTTGTTTCCCCGTAGGTATTGGGGACCGAAACGGATTTGATCTTGTTCAGTTCCGTCTGCCAGATGGCCTTGGCAGAAAAGTTCTGAACATTGCTCTTGATCGCGTTGTATTGGCTTTGTGCTGTGGTGAGCATTTTGGCCAAAGTGGAGAGCTGCGACACAAGTTGGCCGTAGCTGCTCGGGTCGAAAACGATATCCCCAAACCCGAAAAGGGCAAAGCTGGGGGTAGCGGTTCCGAGTATGACAACGCCTGCAACAATCCACTTGCGGCGTTTTGTGAGCGTAAGGTTCATACGTCCTCCTGATTTCGGGAACGGCTGTTACAGCGCTGAATCGACGCGATGTTCTGCGTAGGACGGAATCAATATGTCTTGGTTGATGTAAACGCGGGCGCGAGAACCCTCCTTTACTGTGATCACGGGCAGACGATTGAGGAAGTGATTCAATATCTGCTCGGCCTCCATAGCGGACTGCTCGGAGATTCCGTTGCGTATCTGCGTGTCGGCGGTGAGGACGCTACCGTTGTTTCCGATCTGCGCGAGGCCGCCCATACCGCCAATTGCGGCGGCGGCGGCAAATGAGCTGAGGAGGTGGTTGTTGACGTTAGTAGCTAGGCCGGTCGTTCCAATGGGATCGAGACCGATGTACTTATTGAGATCGAGTGAGAATCCATCCGGGCAGACTGCGCGATTGAAGACTACGATTAGTTTTCGCTGCTGCTGGCTTCCCACACTCTGCACATTCCCGATAAGGCGGGTCCCCTGCGGTAGCAAAAGCTGTTGATGGTCGTGGGAGTAGTAGTCAGTCGTCAGCATGACAATGATTGGTCCAGGAAGGCCGCCGTCTACGTGGTTGGTCACAACTCCCTCGAAGACTGTTCCCTCAAAAACACGGTAGAGCCGCCCTTGATACCCGTCGAAGTCGTACGCGGCCATCGGGTCTTTCTTCTGTGATTGCTGTGCGGCGACGTTTTTGAGACCGGCTGAGCGCTGCTGCTGCGCTCCTGGACCTCCGTTGTTTGTATCTGGCGCAGCGCTACCGCTGCCGGCCTCGCCAGAAGCCGCTAGCGGTGCGTTTTCTCCAGTGCTGGCCGATTGAGGTTCATTAGTGTTGGCCGCGAGCGTAGTTGTGCCGTTGGCTGCCGTTCCTCCATGTGCAAAGTCGATGGCTACTGTGTCGCTATTGAGAGCGTCTTGGTGCTGCTTCTCACGGGCGAGCTGTCGCTGCTTTGCTTCGGCCTGCTCTTGCGCAGTGTTCGAGGTGTATTTAGGAGCGTTCGGACTATCGCCGTAGATGGCCTGACGCTGTGCCGCCGTCATGGGAGCCGTGTTGGGCGATTCGGGGCCAGGTATAGCTTGCTCTTGCTGAAGCTGAGCCATTTGCGCGGCGAGCTGCTGTTGACGGATTCGATCGGCCTCGTCACGCTGGGCAAGAAGCCGCTGCTGAGCCTCGAAACTCGTAACCTGCTGAGCATTGGGTGATGCAGGACGCATCGGAAGCGCACTCCGCGGTGCTTCCTTTGCGCCGTGGTGCAAAAGGTTCCCTACATTGGCAAGCCCGATGATTAGGATGACGGCGGCCAACCCGATGATGATTGGCATCGACTTCTTGATTGCGGGCGTAGCCTCTGGCTGAGCAGGTACGGGGCCGGGATCGTTTACGGTCGGGGGAATCTGGTTTGGATCGGTCATGACGCTAGTTGCCCCCTGTGCGCTTGAACTCGACACGCTTTTTGCCGATGGTGAGATACCCGTCTGAAAGAGATTTGGGAATCGTGTAAAGTCCTTCGTTGAAATCGAAATTGATCAGACTTCCCTTCCCGTCTTTCAGCTCGTAAAGAGCAGGGGTCTCTTGGAAGTGACCACGTAGATAGGTGAATTTGTCATCGCGCCACACTTGCTGTAGGCCAAGTTCATTACCCTTCTTTTGGTCCCATGTGTAGTCAAAGTGGAGCTGTCCGGGATATTGGCTGCGATACTGCTCAGCCTTAGCTGCTTCAGCCTTACGCTCGTTTGCCGCTTGTACCTCGGCTTCTTGGGCCTCCCGCTTCGCCTTGTCCAACTCAGCGGCGGGAACAAAGACAGGCATCGCTGCAAGCTTGTCTTTACCAGCCTGATCGCCGGGGGTGACAAAAACCTTGGAATCGAAATGAGGATCACCGTCGCTCGACACTTCTCTGAGCTGTAGGGTGTATTCGTTCCCGTGGTCGGAAACGATATGCACGTCAGTAGTCGTGTTTGCGACTTTTGGTTTGATCGAGATGAATCGGCTAGCGACGTGGCCGCCATCGAACACCCACGACACGGTATCGCCACCGAAAACAGTAGCGACTTTTTCCTCTGCGGGTAGCAGGATGAGAGTTGATTGAAGGAGTCCGGCCCGGATAACGGGCGGCGTCTCCGTCTCGTGTATGACAACAGTACGTGGTGCGCTGGGCAATAGGTTTGGCGACGTGGCCGCCTGGCTGGTTGTGACTGCGCCAACCGCGAGGCCGGAACTTATAAGCAGGATTGAGATGGTCTTCATAGTGTTTTCCTTGTCGTGGAGTAGTGTGGCGCAGCGGTTAGACAGCCTCCCCTTGGGCAAACCGCTCGATGCCCTCGGTGAGTCCGTACTTCTCGATGAGTTTGGTCCGGCGTACTCGGTCCTTTGGTTTTGTGGAGAATTTGGCGTAGCTTCGGTTGTCGAGATTGAGCGTGACAACCTTAGTCAGGCCGTCGCGACGAACGTAGAGCCCTTCACGGTCCCGCAGTGACTCGAATAAATCGAGTTGCTGGTCGGTGAGCTTGAAAAGTTCGCCGTAATGCTTTCGGTTGAAAGTGGCATCCGGCAAGAAAAGGAAAGAGGTACAAGAGTTGACAATGCTGTCTGCGTTTTCTCCCAGGTCATTCGCAGATTGCCCTATCAAAGTCACGCCGCCGAGGTTTTTGCGAACAGTTTTGATAGAGGCAAGTGCAGAATCTAGGAGCTGCTTGTTCTTCATACTGGAGAAAATCTCCTCGATGAGAACATGCTTCGGGACGCCTAGATTTGTTGGGTCGTAGAGCACATTGTCAATGCGACGAAGTATCCAAACCATCAGCGGCTCGATAAGGTCGGCGTATTGACTGTTGTTCACTCCTTGGAAATCGAAGCACTGAAGACGTCCAAGGGAAAGCTCGTCTTCTACGTTGTCGAAGATCGCGGCATAGACGCCCTTCCCTACCCACTTGGCCATATAGCGGTCTAGGTGCTTCGGTAGTCCAAGATTTGAGAGACGGCGATTGTGGGGTTCAAGGTGGTAAATGCCTTGCACGGCTTTGTAGATCACATCGTCGTCTTCCGGGCTCAGCATCGCGCCGCCACTTGTGAGCAACAGCTTCTCGAACGAGTAAAGAAATTTGATGTTGTTCTCTGTCGGTTCCAGCGAGAAAGGAGCGGCGCGGGGGCCATTCTTGCCAACTCGGGTCACTTTGCCACCGTAGAGTTCTACCTGACTCTCGTAGGAACCGCCGATATCAAAGATGTAGGAGAAACCGTCGTACTTCCGCTCCAACGCAAGCATCTGGTTAGCGTGGACTGACTTTCCGGTGCCAGTTGGTCCAATGATGAGCATGACGCGCACGCCGTTCACGTAGGCATCTTGGAAAAACGGAGTACGGGTCCGCGTCTCAAAGATGTTCAGGTATTCGGCGTCAAGGTCTTCCGAGTACGGGTGCCCGATGTGCGGGGCGAATACAGAGGACATTCGCGCATGGTGGTTCTCACCTAACCACAGCGGGAAGACATTGAACTTCTGATTCCCCGGAAACATTGTGTAGAACGAAGAAAGGTTTCCAAGCGTCTCTTCCATCACTTGAGCGCGGGCATCAACGAATAGTCGGTGAACGGCTGGAATTGTGTCACGAAGCTGCTCTACGCTTCTGGCGGCGAGTAGCAATCGCATTGTGAATTCACCTTGCGCGGTCTTGTCGAGAGAGCGGATGACTTCACTAAGATCGTCCACGCTGGCTTCAGCGGCTTTGGCACCAGCCCCTGTCTCTAGCGAAGCAGTATCCCTACCGCTCATCACGCGGGCGAGAACGCCTACCTTGAAAAAGGAGATGAACTTTTCTTGCGAGGAAATCTCCGATCGCGCTGATGCTGCCGACTTCGGCCTCCAGCTCGTGCATAGAACACTGTCGCAGTCGAGGGTCATCAAGCCTGAAAACTGACACGGTCTTGAAATTTCCGGTGTATTCGTCAGGGAGAACATCTGGACATAACGCTTCCCAACCCGGAGATGGTCACTGTGCCACGACAGCGGGCTCTTTACAATCTGTCGGTCCACTCCGGTATCACGGATGAGACGGTCGTGTTCGCACCACGGCTCTAGGTTGAAGAGATAAGAAAAGAATGGGAACGCCTCGACTTTTTCGAGAAGCCGTAGGCCGACCGCTGAATTTAGATGTGATTCTAAGATCGTCGCGCTTTTTTGAAGACTCGACAGCATCCGCGCATGATCCTCCGCCTTCTCATTGGGCTTTCGTTCAAAAGGGTTTTTCTGCGACGGCTCGAAGGTGAGACACCAATGCAGGTCAATTCTGCGAAACCCTGCTGTCTGATCTAAGAACGCGAGACGGTCGTTTACAAATGTCTCGGTGACGGGATTGCTGTACTTCTTTTGGCGCGGAATCTCAAAACCTGAGAGAACGCGGGCGTACTGATAGAGGCAGGAACCTTCAGGCAATCCGCGCAGTGCGCCCTCGATGGAACGCACTCGCGCTTCGAGTTCCTGATCGGTCAAGCTCTCCTCATCTATGCCGGTTAGAGAAAACAGGCATCCATAGCCGCCTGTTTTCAGGGCGAAGAGGGTCGGGGTCACGAAACGAGAAATCGGCACGATGCTGCAACCGGCTCCAGCTTTCGCGTACCAGGGCGTATGGCGTCTGAGTTCAGTTTTCTTTTCGGGGGTCATAGTAGGGCTTCTGGAAAAGGCTGTGGCCCCAAAGCTCGAACATCTTCGGGTGCTTGCGGACGGTGAGCCACGCAGCAGCTACCAATACTGGGAAGCTGATGAGGGCCAGAATGCGAAAACCAACGAGGAAAACCGTTATCGAGACAAAGACAATAACCATCCACGTCGTCAGTTCCAGACCGGCTTTTGTTCTGGATCTGTTCATCGCCTGATTGATCGGTAACGGTTCCCCTCGTTTGGTCATGGTTGGGCTCCTTACTGGGTAACGGTCTGGCCGGTGAGAGAGCTGATCCAACCAGCGCCCCAGCCGAGAACGCCAGCACCGAAGAGTGCGCCGAAAAGACCGGGAATCGCATCTTGGAAGCGACCACTCATCATCCGAACGCCAGCGAAGATGAGACCTCCGAGGCAGATGACGGCTCCGGCGTACTCTGCGAACGTTTTGAAGGAGTTCATCGCGGTCGTGGCACCGGAAAAATCAACCGTGCCTTGAGCGTGAGCAAGTGAGGTGAGTGAAATGGCGAGCAGACTTGGTGCGATGCTTCGCCCGAATGTCCGCAGATTCTTCTTGGACAATTTCTGAACCCAGCGTCGCGCCAGGCGTGAGTCGATTGATTTGTTCAAAGTTTTCTCCTTATGAAGCGAATTTTGGCTAAAGGAAATGGGTTGTGCTCTCAAAAGAGCCTTCGTGCAGTGGCTTTTTGTCCTCCTTTCGTGTTGGGCTTTGCGGTCCACAGCCCTATCGCCACGCGGTACAATCCGCCGCCGTGTACACGTTGCTGTGTTACCACAAACTTGTGTCATGATGCACAACTTATAGCGAGTCTTCCGCTTCGTGTCAACACACTTTTCATACCCACAGTTTTGTGTACAAAACACAATAAGGCATCTCCACATTTGTGTGTGTACTTTGGAGGTTGCTAAGATTTTGCAGAGATCGCTATACCGGGAGGTTGCGGTGTGCTCTTATCATCTTGCGCGAGGTCCACATCGACACCGATTCCATGCTGCGATACGACTACAAAAAGTTCTCAGCGGCTTTAGGTAAGCGAGTCAAATTGTTGCGCAAGGAGCGCGGGCTGACCTTGCGCGCACTTGTTGTTCAGCATGGCTTTCACTTGACGCAGATACAACGTATTGAGAAAGGCGATGGTCTCTCAGTGCCGACTCTGCTTCGGATTGCCGAGGTTTTTCAAATACCTGTCGAAGAACTGGTCGCCGGTCTAGGCTTGATCGAGGGCGGCGAGTCGCGATCAAAATCGTCAAAGAAATAGCTCTCCCTTTCCACAGAGTCTGCAACTCGCTGTTGGCAGTCAGTTACAGACACGTAGTAAATTTGACTTCTACCCTCTAAGCGAGATGAGAGGGGCTCTTTTTGACACCATTGAGCACTTTTTTTTGCAGAGATGATTTGCCAATGACTCGGGCTCACTTACATCTCGTGGACACAAACGGAACCGTTGTTTGTGCAGAGGTCGAAACCGCTGTAGAGCGGTCGTTTCATTGGGTACTGAGGGATTACCCTCAAGTCGATCCGGCGATGATTGCGAACTGGGCTGAAGAAGTAGCTCTCAGCATGCAAGAGCGAGCAACGATCCTTATTTCACCGCAACGCTACGCATACTCCGCACTCAAAGGTAAAGTTCGCGACTGGATGAGGAGTGGAGCGGCCAGAGAGCAAGTCGCCGGGATTGGGCGTGACCTTGAAAGTATTGGTGGTCTGAGTGGTTCTTTTCAGGGCGCTATCGACCGTAAAATACTCTTTGAACAACTAAAAGCAACCCTGAATGAACGGGACAGGTATATTCTCGTTCTGCTTCTGCAAGATAAAACGAGCCCGGCAACTGTCGCGAATGCGCTGGGAACGACATACTCCGCAGCCGCGAAAGCCATCCAGCGCGTCAAAGAGCGCTTAGCTTCCACATTGACTGGTGCTCGCAAAATAGATGATCCGGGCCACGGCTCACCACAATTTTGCGAGACGAAAGGGTAGATCGTCATTGAACCCGGATCTGATGAAGGACTTCCTTCTTGAGACATTTCCGAATCCCGAGCGAAAAGGCTGTCCTGACGACAAAACGCTAGAAGCCCTGGCTGAGGATAGGCTGCCGGCAGAGCATCCGGCCCGCCTTCATGTTGGATCTTGTTCTGAGTGCTATGCCGAGTATCGGCATTACCGCTTGGATTGGGAAGAATCGAATGCCGTCGCCTCTACGCCCAACTCCGAAGCCATTTCTGGCCCTGTCGAGGTTACGCCTTCCAACTCAGCGCGAGTCCCAAAAACCTCGCGCCTGATGGCTGTTCCTTTGGCCTTGGCGGCCTCTCTGATTGTGATGTGTAGCGGCGGTTATGTGGCATTTAGGCACGACCATTCAGCGGACGCTCCGAACGTCCAGGTTGCCGCTGCTCAGCCTGTAAGCGCTACGGTTGATCTTTTCAATAGCGGCACTCTGAGAGGGGCTGATGATGAGACAACCCCATTGAAAGAGGTCTCATTGCCTGCCGCGATCGTTCGCCTCTCGGTTGTGCTTCCCCGCTTCAGCGAAGTGGGCAGATATAACGTGAATGTGTCCCAAGACAAGACTGGAAGCCAAATCATCGCAACGGGGGCCGGGAATGCGGTTGAAAGAGACGGAGGAAAGGTCTTGGTGAACGTGACGCTCGATCTGCGAGCTGCCAAGCCAGGAGCCTACTTCCTCGCGACAGTGCGCGGCACTGACAACGGAACGTACTACTATCCGCTGAAGATTAATTAGCTCCGGTTGCGGCATCATAGGTGTGTGGATATGAATACTCCCCCTAGCCGTGAATCGGGCCTGACTGGCAAAGCAAAACATGAAGTTCTTGAGCGTGTTCTCAAGGCTCTGGAATCCAAGTTCTACAAACCGGAACTCCTCGGGCATGATTGGAAGACTGCGGTCGCGAGTCATCGTGCCGCAATTGAATCTGCTGCGACGCCGGACGCCTTTGAGCAAGCGATGACAGATCTGCTCCAAACGCTCAAAACCTCCCATCTCGGGTTTTTTCATGGCACTGCACGGCGAGCATCAAGCCGTGCTGCCCTTAGCGCAACCTACCTCTCCGACGAAACACCTTACGGCTCACGGTGGATCTTCCAAGATGTGCATGACGGCGGAGCTGCGGCTCTTGCCGGAATAGAGTCGGGAAACATTCTGCTTCGGGTAGACGGTAAAGAGATTGTGCCGCCCGAGCACCCCGTCTTTCCTATGGGGTTGACCTCAACCCTCGACATCGTTGCAAATGATGGAAACGAGCGAACCGTCTCCGTTAATGTGTCGCGACCGAAAGGTAAGAAGCTGCAGTTTGTGGAGCCGACGCTTGTTCAATCAAAGAACCTGGGCGAACGTCTCGGATACCTCAAAGTCGCGATGTTTCCGGGCATGATCGGTGTTGAGGTCTCAAACGCATTGTCCGATGCCGTTGCGGAACTAGGAAATATCGGCGGGCTCATCGTGGACCTACGTGGAAATACAGGCGGGGGCGCTGGCGCTCTACGACTGATGAGCTTGATGACTCCTGACCGCGTACCGGTCGGCTATGCTCCCAACAAACGTTGGGCTAAACGTGATCTTGCCACAGAGAAAGCCAGGTTCCCGCGCTTGGGCAAGATTCCAACGTCGAAGGGCGCACTTTGGCTGCTGGGCCTGCGTTTCCTTCCAGCACTCATCACCAAGTCCCCGATTGTGTTGGAATCGGAAGGCTTGGGGCCGAAACCCTATGACGGAAGTATCGTGTTGCTCGTGGATCGTCATACGGCAAGTGCAGCCGAGATGGTCACGATATTTGCGAAGGAAAATAAGCTCGCGACGATTGTTGGTGAAAAAACGGCCGGGCGCTTGCTTTCGGCTACATCGGTGAAGGTCGGGCACGGTTTCCGTTTGGCGTTTCCAACCGGAGCTTATTACACCTGGAATGGAACGGCCCTCGAAGGAAGTCCAATCGAGCCTGATGTAGCAGCAGATTTCTCATGGCAGGAGCGGAGAAATGGTGTTGATGGGCAGCTTCAAAAGGCGCTCGAATTGATCGCGGTATAAAGCCGGCGCGCCCAATCAGATTGTACCGTTGGGATCTCCGACAACTTGGAAGCTGGCCCAGTAGTACGGCGGCACTCCCTTGTCTAGCAGCTCCATTTGAGCAGCACGAAGAGCGTCTACTTTCCTTTGGTGGTTGGCGAGCTGTGAGTAGAACTGCGCCATCAGGTGTTCGGTGGTGTGGTCCTCCAGCTCCCAAAGCGTGGACACAACGGAATCGGCTCCTGCCTCGATAAAGGCGTTCACAAGGTTTGCTACACCCGTTTGTCCAACCGGGCCGACACCGGTATTGCAGGCTGAGAGAGTGACCAATTTCGCTTTCAGATGGAGGCCGCGGATCTCGCGCACTTGCAACAAGCCGTCCTCTGCACTGGTCGTTTGTTCCGGCGCGAATACCAACGCTGATCGGTCGGGATAGTCCAGGTCGGCGTACCCATGAAGAGCAAGATGTACAACCTCCGTACTCTCCATCGAGACTTGCTTGAAACGCGATTCCGTCGCGTCTGCACCTAAGAGGATCGTGCTTGGATGTGGCAGGTCGCCCGCGATTGTTTCCACTTCTTTCTTGCTGTCCGGGAGCGGGATAAGCTGGCTGCGCTGAGGTCCGTTTATAGCTCTTAGAACCGGATTCCGGTTGTCGGCAGGCTGAGTCCAGGCAGCGACTCCGATGTATGGCATGGCAACCGCTTCCCTGCTTTCGCTGCGTCTCGATAGCAGCTCGTAGACTGTGGACGATGGTGCTACATCGACCGTATGTGTCTTGAGGACGTACGCGGAACGATCAGCAAGCGCCGAAAATGGCAGAAGATGAAGTGAGCCATCGGGAATAATCACAAGGTCTGCTTTTTCGCTGTACTGCTTGATTGGCTCTAGTAGTTCCCAAAAGAGTTGCTGTGCGAGAGCTCGATCTTCCTTCTGATCGTGAATTTCCTTCCTGTAGCGGTTGGCGTCTGCTTCAATCACGCTCTTGGAAGGCAAACGGTAAGGCGTCACAGTCTCGCGTGTGATGGCGAAAGCATAGGAGTTGGGTTCTGCAAGCACGTATTCGATCAGTAGGGCGTTTGCCGATAGGCTGCGCTGCAACTCCGACAAACGAACTGGATGCGCGATGGTCTGCTGCGTTAGCGCGCTGGGGCTGATCCGCAGCTCAGTGTTGTATATCGCGCTCGTCAGCGCTTCCCTTCTAGCGGGGTCGTCGGTGTTGATAAGGGCGACGTTTAGCTCCGTCAGTTCCCTTTCTTCCGGCGTGGACGCGTGAACGGGTTGGCTCGTGTGGTGTTCAAGTGCCTCTGTTTCGATACGGCCACGCACTTTCTCTAGCATCTGTAATGCTTCGTTGTAGTGCTTTTGAGCGCAAAGAGAAGCGAAGTAGCCCGAGTAAACATCGCTCATCTCCGCAAGTAAGTATCGTTCAATGTTCGTTGTCGCGGCGTGCTGGATCATTTCATCGACCAGGGCGACACTCTTTCGATAAAGAGTGTCTGCTTCCTGGGCGTGGCCCATCTTCTCAGTAATCTCAGCCTTGATGGCGAGATTGCGCGGAACTAGGTAAAGCTCGTCGGCAATGTGGGTGTTCGCTGCAATGGCCGCGTCTATCGCGCCCAAAGCTGCGGTAAGCTCGCCGGTGTGCTCGTAGGCTTGAGCAAGCAACCCTCCTGCATCCGTTACCCCGCGATAGTTGTCGGTTTTTTCTGAAATCGTGACTGCTTGCATGTAATCCGAGATCGCAGCGCTCCACTCTCCTCGCTCTCGGTTGATGGAGCCACGAGAGATGTAAACCTGCGCCTTATGCTGTTCGTAAATGGTTCCCTGAAGCCGCGAGAGAGATGCGTTGGCAAGAGCCAAGGCTGAATCGTACTGTTTCAATCCCGCGAGCGCGTCGATCTTCGCGTAAACCGCTATCGTTGGGTATGCGAGAGCTGGATTCGACTCTGCAATCTTGATTGCCTGATCGAGCGGAGTAAGCGCCTCTTTATAGCGGCGAAGCTGCACGAGTCCAGCTCCGAAGACGCTTGCATAGCGGACGGTCGCGGCGGGATCGTGTTCGACTTTTGAAAGTCCCCACGCTCGCACAACCTGCTTCTTAGCTGTATCGGTGTCGCCAAGGATAAAAGCGGCGATGCCCTGCTCGCCTTCAGCTCGTGAGGCAAGTTCGAAATGGCGTTGCTTCAATGCAAGCGCCTTTACTTCCTCCCATGTAGACCGTGCCTGTCCCGCGTCGTAATTCGTCTCCAGCATTCCCCGGATTGTGAGAATACGGAGTCTGGTTTCGGCCTCTTGAGCTGCAGGGCTTTCCAGGTCTTGGGTCAGTTGGAAGATTTTGCCCGGAACACTTCCCGATTCGTCCGGTGGGACCTGGCTCACTTCGGCATACAGCGCTTTGGAGCGTTGCTTTTGAGCGTCGAACAGATGCTGCGCTCTCGCGTACAAAGGCTGTGCATCTGCCCAGCGATTCCCCCATGCTAAGGAATCGGCCCTGTCGAGCAAGCCTTCTGCTGACTCAGGGGGAGCGGAGCTGTGGTGCGGTGAAATCAGGTAAAAGTAAGTGCTTCCAAGGACTACGAGGGTGACACCGATAACTGCAAGAATCCTTTTGCCCCAGCTGGCTCGCGACATTGCATCATCTTATCGAAGATGTACACATATTTGTGTGTAGGAAGCTCTCTTGTCCTCAGTGCCTGCCGCGAATCACGTATCACTCGTTCTTCGTTGTGCCAGCCAACCTCTCTAGGTGGAATCAAGGCGATTAATAGAGAGGTTGACTGGCACGCCCACGACCTAAATGATTTGTTTGCATCATTTCCGTTGCATTTCCCACACCCACCCTTCAGCGTTTTTGCCAGCGTACCTCTCGCTCAGTTGAAATTCGCTGAATTGGGGTGTCAAAACTTCCGAATTAGAGAGGTTGGCTGGCAAAAAGAGGGTCTTGGGGTGCGCTAGACGAGCTCCGATTGGGTTTGGGAACACCATAGAGAGGTACGCTGGCAGCAAGAACAGCGTAGAGAGGTCCGCTGGCAGCAAATAGAGAGGCTCGCTGGCAGAATAGAGAGGTCTGCTGGCATTAAGCGAGAGGAACGCTGGCACAGGTAGTGAGAGGTGTGTTGGCAGCCCTAGAGAGGTGCGCTGGCAAAGATAGAGAGGTGCGCTGGCAAAGATTGGGGTATAAACGTAGGCACAACAGCCACTTGCAAAAGCCTATAGTACTTAAAGGATTTTAAAGTATTTGCTTTTCTTATAGTATTCACCAAGCAACAACAGTTCACACGATGTCAAAATCACTGGCCCACAAAACGGAACGTTCAGCACCGTTGTTGCCTGTTGCTGTTGATCCTGATTTGGTTCGTTTCGAAAAGAATCTCCTGTCGATCGGATTCTTTGGCGCCAATGATTCACGCGACAAGAATCGCACATCACGGCGCATCGAGCAGATCGTTTTCCGAAATGGGCACAAAGTCAAAGTTGCAGCTGAATTCCGCGGATCGGAGCAGCTCGGACTTCCTTCTACGACAGATCGAGACAAGTTCATTGCTTTGTTGAAGATACTCAGTGAAGAGCGCGTCAAAACTGGCCAGATTGCGAATCCGATCCGCTTTAGCGGCTATCGCATGATTCAGGAGCTGGGCCTGTCGCGCAACGGAGAAATCTACGAAGAAATTGTGCGCTGGGGTAAGCGCATGACCGATACCACGATTACTTCTGAAAAGGTGGTCTATCGCGCTGCAAAGAAGGTCTACTCGGATGAAGTGCTGCACGTTTTCCGCTCGTTTAAGCGGACCGGGGAGAGCAATCTCAACGGAACGGATAGGCAGGAACATTACGAGGTGATGCTCGAAGAGTGGTTGATCGAGAACCTCAATCAGCGGTACGTCATCCCCGAAGATTTCAATGCCTACAAGATGCTCACGCGGCCGACTGCGAAGGGTATCTTTGGCAACCTGCATCTCTGGTTTCATGCTAGCCAGGGGAGGCAGGTCGAAAAAGACTATGCCGAACTGTGCAATCTGCTCAACGTGCAGGTCTACCCTCATCTGTCGAAGATCAAATCGACCATGGGTCTCGCGCTGAATGAGCTTGTGAACATCAAGTACCTCGACAAATGGGACGTGCAGCCCATGTCCAGCAAAGATGGGTACAAAATCGTACTTGCGCCTGGTCCTGCGTTGATGCTCGTTCTACGTGAGTCATATCCGGAGCAGCAAGAATTGCCAGCCGCTAAATCAGAAGTGTCGAAGCTTCCCTCCTCTCCGGAAGATGAGGCAATCCAGCTCTTGAAGAGACACGGCATCTTGCCCGCGAAGTGCTTGGCGTTAGTCGAGCGCTTCGGCGCTGACTTGGTCTGCGATACGGTCGAGTACCTCGAATCGCAGATGAATTCTGGTAAACGAAACGGCGTCGAGAACCCTGCCGGACTTATCATCTACTCGCTGGAGAAAGATCTTCCAGTCCCTGCTGGGTTCATCAGCAGCCGCCGGCGCGAAGTGATGCGGCAAGCCGCTGAACGCGATCGTGCTAAGGAAGAGGCCCGACGGGCTTTGGAAGCGGCCTACATGCGCTGGGTAGACGGCAAGCGTCAAGAAGCATTGGCCGAACGCTATTCTGGCGACGAACTCGAAGCTAAACTCTCCGAAGTCATCAAGAAAAACAGCAAAGGCGACACGTTCTTCCGGCGCGTACCTCCTGCCCAGCATCGGAACCTCGCCCTGCAGCTCATCATGAAAGAGATCCGCGACGGTCTCGTTCTTCCCTCTTTCGAGGAATGGAAGTCGCAAAACGGACAAATTGACCTCTTCCAAGCAAACTGAGCTCATTCCTAGTTTTCCCCCCAAAATCTCCTTGCAACAAGCGATATAGCTGCGACAAAGTTGCGATAAGCAATATCGCAACTAAACTAACGCTTTGTATACTGCAAGTTGCGACAATAAATATTGCTGCGATATAGGTGCGACACTGCGATATAGTTGCAATATCGCAGCGACAAGCAATGTCGCAAGAAAGAGTGTTTTATGCCTGTAATTGCAGTTTCAAATCCGAAGGGCGGGGCCGGGAAGAGCACTACAACACTACTGCTTGCAACTTATCTCGCTCAAAGCGGAGCGTCGGTGTGTGTTCTCGATGCAGATCCGAATCAACCGATCATGGATTGGAAGACGAACGGGGTATCGAAAACTACTTTGAAGGTCATTGGTGGGATCAAAGAGTCGAACCTGATGGAGGTACTCGACGCGCAAAACGATCAATTCGTTTTCATAGACCTGGAGGGAACCGCCAGTGTCCTCGTATCCCGTTCGATCGCTATGTCGGATTTCGTAATTATTCCGGTACAGGCCAGTGCCGTCGACGTGAGACAAGCAGGCAAGGCGATCCGGGCCGTAAAAGATGAGGAGAAGGTAGCTCAACGATCAAATATGTTGCGCAAGATTCCTTACCGAGTGCTGATGACGCGCACTCCTGCGCCTGGTGCTCCGGTGTCATCCGTTCAACGCCAATTGGAGTCTGAATTGGTGGACGCGAAGGTGCCTCGATTCCGTACGAGCCTTGCGGAACGTCTGGCGTACAAGGCGATCTTCGTTGAAAGGCTTACTCTTTCGGAGTTGGGTGAGCATAAGGTCGGCAATCTCGAAGCTGCCTATCAAAATATTCATGAGTTGGTAGAGGAACTGGTCGAGACTCTCCGCGAGCTAGATAGAAAGAGGTATCCAAATGAGCAGTAAATTTGGCCTCATAGATGAGTCGGACGACGTTATCGAGCGATCTGAAGGGAAGATTGACTTGTCGGGGTTCCCCCCGGTCCAGAAAAGATCTCCTATCGATCTCGCTGAGGTAGATGCGGCTGCGGCTCCACATGGTTTTGTGAGCCGCGAGGCTGTCCCTGTAATTACTGAGGCAGCAGTTATCCACGGACGACGGCGCCGAGCAGTGCCGGCGGAGCCTACACGTCATCTGGCGGTGCGTATGGTGCAGTCGCAGTACGATCGGTTCGTCGGCTACGCTGATCGATACAAGCTTACCTATCACGACGCCATTACGAAGCTGTTGGACGCTGTTGGGGAGTAGCGTCGCTGCCGCGAGTGGACTCCAGGTTGGAAAGCTCCTGCAGCATAGCCTCGAACTCGGAGCGATTAGGGCTGCCGTCGTCTGCAACCTCTTGAACCTCGTATCTCCTAGCCAACTCGTCGCCGTCCGTCTCGATTGCGCGGGCGAGGCTATACATCGCTTGGGCGAGATCCTCGATCGTACGAAAGCTCACAATCATCTGGCCGGGAATGAACTCGATATTTGCGGGAAGGGAATCGAGCTGCATTGGTTCTACGTCACGACGAACAAGGGTGCGCAGCTTCTTGCGTGAGACTTCTCTCCCCTGGACGCGGATGAGATCCAGCTCAGCTGAAGGATCATCGGCCTTATGGATGCGATCGAGGAAATCGGCGAGTACCTGACGTTCTACGAGCCGCGACCGGCCGATGGCTGTGGTTGGGAGCATCTCCAGTAAGAGTTGGGCGGCGCGGGGCTGCACCTGGAAGAGCGACTCGATTTCCTTACGCTCGTAATGGGAACGGACGGAAGAGGCCACCGCCCGTCGGATTTCGTGTAGTCGAGTGATCCATGAGATGGGTCGTGGCATCGTTCCTCCTTGGAAGATTCCTTTACGTATTAGGATTTTAGGATGATTTACAAGAGAAGGGAATAGCTGCGCATATGCGCATTAACACTTGTGAGGCTTCTTGATTTATTACCTACGACAATGTCAATTGTCTTAGTAAATTTTTGTGCTAGGCTGAATTGGTGAAAAATAGCCTCCAGCTACCCTCCGGCTACCACGAGCTCCTGCAGGAGCTCAAAACCCGCATCCGTGGTGCCCAGGTTCGGGCCGCCTTCGCCGTTACCCGGGAGCTGGTTCTACTGTACTGGTCGATCGGCCGGGAGATCAGCCAGAGATTCGACCGGGAAGACTGGGGTGGCAAGATCGTCGACCGGCTATCCAAGGACCTGCAGGCCGAGTTTCCCGGTGTCGAGGGCTTCAGCCCCCGTAGCCTCCGTTATATGAGGACTTTCGCGGAGGCTTGGCCGGACGAGCCAATTTTGCAGCAGCTTGCTGCAAAATTGCCATGGGGTCACCACATGGTCCTCCTCGACCGGGTGAAGGAGGGCGAGACTCGGGAATGGTATCTCCGCGCCGCCCTAGAGAACGGCTGGAGCCGTAATGTCCTGGTCCACATGATCTCCGGCCAACTTCGTGAGAGGGAAGGGAAGGCGCTGACCAACTTCCAGCGAGAGCTGCCCCCTCGAGAGTCCGATCTGGCGGAGCAGATCCTCAAGGACCCCTACAACTTCGATTTTCTCACTGTGACGACGGCGGCGAAGGAAAGAGAGATCGAAAATGGCCTCCTGAGCCATCTCCGGGATCTTCTCCTAGAGCTGGGCCGCGGATTCTCCTTTGTAGGTAGCCAGGTTCCGCTCACCGTGGACGATCGAACCTTCTACATCGATCTGCTCTTCTACCACGTCCGTCTGCACCGCTATTTTGTCTTCGAGCTCAAGGTCGGTGACTTCGAGCCCGAGTACGCCGGCAAGCTCAGCTTCTACCTGGCTGCCGTGAACCGCACGTTGCGAACTCCGGTCGAGGGTCCGAGCATCGGGGTTCTGCTGTGCGAAAGCCGAAGCGGTCCCATGGTGGAGTTTGCTCTCGAAAACATCAATCAGCCGATCGGGGTGTCCACCTATCGGGTAACCCGCGAGTTGCCGGCGCCGATTCAAGATGAGCTGCCCACGGTCGAGGACCTCCAGGAGGTCGTCAACAAGCTCCGCACAGAGATAGAGACGTTGCGGAGGGAGCCGAGCAATGGGGAATAAAGCGTTCCGTATTAGTGGGGAACGAGGGATCGCTGGGTCCGGTCAATTTTGCAGCAGCCTGCTGCAAAATTGGGATTTGAACACTCATCGCCCTTATGAAACGGTTCGTACCGGTACCGGTGGGATGGTATGAGCGCCTCGCTCGCTCTAATGCACTCGGCCGGTGCGTCTCCGCTCGACCGCGCTGCGGCATTCCAGGCTTTGCGGGAGATGGTGCTGAACTCTGTTGTATCAGAGCATTCCAAACGCAACTATGCCAAGGCCCTGGATGAGGTCTTCGCGCTGTGCGAGGAGCGAAAGCAGCCGTTATCTCGTGCACTTTTGATGGAGTACCGTGCCGCCATGTTGGAGAAGAAGCTGAGCGCCTCCACCGTGAACGTTCGTTTGTCTGCCGTTCGCAAGCTGATCGGCGAGGCACAACGCAATGGAATCATCGGCGCGGAAGAGGCCGCCAACCTCGCCGGCGTGCCCAACCTCTCCCAGAAGGGAACCAGGGTGGGGAACTGGCTCACGCGGGAGCAGGCCAAGGAGCTGCTTACGGTCCCCGACCGCTCCAAGATCAAGGGCAAGCGGGACTACGCAATTTTGGCGTTGCTGCTGGGCTGCGCTCTGCGGCGGCAGGAGCTGGCCAGTCTGGACGTTGACGGTATCGAGATGCGCGAGGGCCGATGGGTCATGCCCGATCTTTGTGGAAAGGGCGGACGAGTCCGCACCGTGGCAATTCCACTCTGGGTCAAGCACGGAATCGATGCTTGGATGATAGCGGCCAGGATCGAGGACGGCCGCTTACTGCGGCCGCTTTCCAAGAGTGGGAAGTTGATAGGCGACGAGTTGGGCGACTGGGCCATTTGGTCGATTGTCGAACAGTGTGCAAAGCAGATAGGAATCGAACACTTCGGCGCACATGATTTACGCCGGACCTGCGCCAAGCTCTGTCGCAAGAACGGCGGCGATCTGGAACAGATCAAGTTTCTGCTGGGTCATTCATCGATTCAGACGACGGAGCGTTATCTTGGGTCCGAGCAGGACATTGCTGTCGCAGTGAACGACAATCTAGGTTTCTAAAGATACTGATAAGCTGGAACTTCCCAATGACTAACTGCTTTCCCAACGCGGCCCCAATCGGCCAACTACCGGAGATATCTAGAATTTGATTGCAAGATCCATATAAGAGCTGCCGTCGTCCAGCATTGATGCTATGTGCCAGCGATTGCGTGAGATAGTGTTACCCGTCGCCGATCAACCTGGAGGAAGAATGGCAGGATTTACAGATGCAGCAAAGGCCGTTATTCGATGTAACGAGATTCAGACAGCTCTCGGCTCAATGGAAGTTCCTGAGTTCGAAACGCTCCCTGAGATGGGGATGGCTGCACGACTTGCGCTCCACATACAAGGGTTGCCACTCATCAATTACGAACTGCTGAAGCTCGTGGCAAGTCATTATCTTAAGATCCCAAAGCTTGCGGTTGAACGTGTTGTTCGGCTCCTAGCAGAGGTCGAATTCGTACGGCTTCAGACCCTGGGAACAACAATCATCGCCGTTCTCCCAACTGTTCCGTTCTACGAGAAGCTGTACAACGATCTTGGTCAGTTCGTGGGGACGTCGAAAGCATTCAATGAGCCCGAAACTCTTGCACTCACGATCGTTGAGAGATTAGCCAACTCGCCAGAAAAGTCGGATTCGCTCAGCAACAAGCTAGGTAGCGACAACGCGCTATTTCGACGGAGCATCTCCATTGGGACGCAAGGTAACTTTCTTATATCCCGCAGGTTCCGCGGGCGAGATATACTCATCAATCCGTCGTACTTTTCGGAAAACGCTGACATTTTTGCGGATGCGGTAGCCAAAACAGGCTCAAAGAGCATTTCATCTCTCTTGAAGTCCATCAGGCAGTATCAAGGTTGGCCGCTAGGTCTTATCGAGAAGAAGGCCAAACTTGGTGAGAGCGACGTAGCTCCAGATCAAATCGAATTACTTCGTCGGTTAGCACAGGACGGTATGGTCAAGCCGCCGACGATCGAGACCCCACACTCGGGCAAGAACCATTTTATCTTCACGCCTACGCCTGCCTCTGGCGTCCTTTCTTTGGGCCGGAGAGACATTTATGAGAAGGCAATGGCAATTGTCGCTGCAGTCAGACAGGGCCAACTTCTACCTAAGGCATATGCGATCAGGAGTCCGGGTGCTGTTCTTTATACACTGCAACGAGATCTTCAACTGGGTCGTGCTACGACCGAAGCTAATCAGCAATATAAACAGCTATCTATCTCACGAATCGCGATGCTTGAAGACGTCGGAAGTGGATTTTCTATTCTGAAGATCATTGATACTCCGGAAAATCGAGAAGCCCTCGATATAGCCTACGACCTGGTTAACGATGGAGCTTCAAAAGGGCTCGAAGTAGATCAAGATGCACGCAAAGCTATGCAGCAGAATCAGGAATACGTTGAGTCAGCGATTGCATCTGCCGAAATGCGAAAGACCGAGACCGTCACATTGTCAGAAGAGCAATCCGAGCAACTCGAGCTGCTATTCATGAGGGGACTTACCAAATGATCAATGATCGCGCCCTCAAGGCGACCTCTCTCAGATACATCGTCGCAAAAGGCTATTTTCCGCAGCTTGAGGTTGTCGTTGCACCTGATTTGTCGACAGGAGCAGGGAGTAGGAAAAAGGGACCCGCGCTTACAGATGTAGATGTGCTTGGTCTGATCCCTGACGACTTTGTCGCATTCCGCAAACTTCTAATTGACTGTAAAACTCTCAAGAATCAATCTCCAATCTCCAGAGCGTTTTGGATGCGTGGATTGATGGACGAAATGAAAGCAGAGAGGGGCCTCTGCGTGATGCGCGGTGAGCGGATTGAGCCGGATCATCGTATCAGTGCTGCTCGGCTGGGCGTCATGCTCCTCACCGAAGAAGAGTTTGAAATTTACATCAAAGCGACGAGCACCACGCACCTTCTAAATGCAAGGGAACCTCACTCAACGCAGATGAATCTGTGGGAGCTGTTTCTAGACCTCAGAATTAAGTACCCGCCGCTCGAAAAGATGATCACATTCTCGACCGTCGATTTTTGGCAGTTTACAAGTGCCGCCGATGCGTTGAGGGCAAATATCACTTTGCTCCGAGGCTTGCGAGGAGAGTTAGACCCGAGCAAACTTGAACATAAGGCTCTCGTCTTGGATGCGTGTGCTCTGATGGCTATATCGCTCTCCGAAGTGGTTCATCTTATTTTCGCAAGCTATTTGCTTCCTAAAACTCAAGCGGAGCTTTCGGAAGCACTTCTGATGGTCCTCTACGGGGGGAAGGGGAACTACGAGACACTTAACTCGCTCCGGAAATTGCTTCGTGTCTCCACTGAGTCTCCGCGAGAGGACTTAACTTTGCCTGAATGGGAACGTTTCGTCCAGTTGGTGCGCGAGACACTGGAATCACCGCTGGCGCTCGGTCTGGTTCCATTGCTGCTCAGGGAATGCGCGTGGTCCTATCTTGGCGACGGCTCCACCGCTTATGCGATGACGCTAGCCAGCCAGAATCTCAGTGCCGGTAAGTATGCACTTCTAGCGTGCGAATATCTTTGTGAGGCGGCTAAGCTCCCACCGGAATTTAGGCACGATCTTTCCTCGATGCTCTTGGGATTGCAAATGGTACACAATTGAGCCTATTTCCAAAACGTCGGATATGAAGTGTCGAGTCTGCTCCTAGGGCCTACTACACCTCGACAGCTATTGGAGTTTGTATGAGCTGCTTGATCTCTGAATATAGCAGTGCTTCATTGTTCTTTGACGTGATTGAAATGATTAGGGAGTAGCGGATAGAAGACCCGTACTTCTTCTCCTTCTTGAGCTCCTTCCACCAGCCTCCGACAGGAATTATAGCGATTCTATTTCGAAGGGCGAGAGATGCCGCGGATCCAGTCCAAACATCGCTGTGAAGCGAACCAGCCGAAATCATTTGATTTCCGAAATGCCAATCTGGATCCGGCTGAGCAGGTAAGACATTCGCATCAGCGTCTCTTGCCAAAGCGTTGAGCCGCATTATGAAATCGGCTTCTGTTTCTCCAACTCGCCTCATCTGAAAGCGGAGGCCGCAGGACCGATATCGATTTGGCATCACCGGCGTCATTTCACCTAAATTCGGTTCAACGAAATACGAGAGCGTGACCCTCAAACGAACGTCCTCCGCTCCCAAATTCTGCAAAACAGAAATTGGCCAAGGAAGGTCATATACGTGGAGCTCAAAGAGCTTCGGATCTGATGTCACGTTCTTGCCATGCTTTTCGGTCGTTTCCCGAAAGAACGGTTGCAATTCTGCCTGGCTAATCATGCAAAGGTCGTTTTGTGCGGATGCGATGGCTTTTTCAAGACTTGGAACTCCGTAACCGAAGTGGCGGGCTAGTTGCGCCTTATCCATTTTTGTCGCTGCCTCATCCATTCGTGCATTCATCCACGGCGTCCAGGCAGCGCTATGGACCATAAGAGCCCTAATGGTTTCTGGCCACCAGTCGTCATCTGCAGACATGAGTCGGCCTGCCATTCCTGCAGCCTGTGCTGTAGCCGGGCTGGTGGCCCAGAAAGTGGTTAGCGGCTCGTCGAGGAAATCCTTCGCAGTTGTTAGAAGAGAGAGAGAACTTAGGCCGGACAGAAGTTCACTCTCATTTGGACTTAGAGCGCGGTTTCCCGCCTCGAACACGATTTCCGGTTTGATCGGGGTGCGAGAGTGTTCCCAATCCGTCGAGACGCGACTGAACGGGCTTAAACTTCCGGCTTCTGCAAAGGGGGTCCACTCGAAGTAGTCGGTTTCGTCTTGGTGGATCTCTGATTTGTTAGTGAAACCACCAACGGATAATGCATTCCAGCTTTGCGCAGGATCCTCAATGGGGAATTCGCCCGGAACCTCGACTTCATCGGGTAAAGCGGTATCTCGAATGTTGCCTGCGGAAACGAAAAAGAGTCTCCGCTCGTTCCCAAGCGCATCATCACCGTGCATTGACCCGGCGCAGATTTGATCTAGGGCTGCGCTCCAGCTTGACGGAACTTCCCCAGAGACATCTTCGTTTGTGATTGCCATGCAGAAGGCTCTTTTCCGGTGAGGTGCATTGATCTCAGCTTCGGAAACACCGGACTGCGTGATTGCGCCATAGGTGTCTGGTCCGTTGGGAGGAAAAGCGGGTGGCGGAATCACTTTGACAGATTCTAAGATGAACGGGATCTCGACCGCCCCAGATCCGATAAGGGGTTGTGTCAGGTCAGAAAACAAAATGGAGCCGGCCATGTTAGTGCCATGGCCTAGTGGACTTGTGTCGTCAGAACCCCAGCCCTCGACAACGGCTAAGCAGTCCCTGTCGGCGAGTGAACCTCCAATTAGCGGGTGTGCCCGGGCAACTCCCGTGTCTAGAAGGCAGATTGCCGGGCTGTCTTCATTGTGAAGAGATAAGCGACCTACAAGGTCATCAACCCAAGGCAGTTGTTCACGCTGAACTGTGGTCGTGAAAAAAACAGGTGAATCAGACGCATAGCGAAGTTGTTCTACGGCAGACGTGTTGTCAATCAGAACTTGGAGCTGCTCTCTGGTTCCGTGAATTGGCACGATGGTTATGTCGGGGAACGTCAAAGTCCGGTCGCTGATCGTAAACCCGATCTGTTCTGCGATCGAGTGGAGTTCATTAGTTTGATCTTTCCAGGTCCAGCATTCCCACCACAACACTTTAGTCGCATCCTCAGTGAGTGCTCTTCGGTCGGTCCACAAAGACGAGACGCTTGCTGGACGGATTGCTCCTAGTGCTTCAAACTTTTCCCTCTGCGGAATATTACCCATAGCGGTCTCTTTGTTGGTGTAAGCGTGGAGCTTCTCCCCGAAAAATTCTTTGGCCGAATCTGGAACAAAAAGGCTAGCTATCTGCGACTCTTCTGCTGCAGGCCGCACGGCTCCCAAACGAACTCCCTTGGTCATCCAGACAAGTTCCGGCATTGGCCGACCAGGTAAGCTTTGAACTTCAACGTAAACGCCGGGGCGCTTTCGCCTTGCATTGGCGAGTTGAGCCCCAACCCGCTGGCGCGCTGCATCATAAGCGGCCGAAAACTCGCGGGACAAACGTGCGCCCCTCACTTGACGGTCTATGGGAGGAGGGTCGGCATCTCGATTAGTTGGCGGCGGCGCATACCTGGACGCACGTTGAAAACGCTCTATACGAAAATGTGGAAGATTATGGGAAGGAGGCGGGGTCGTTTGAGGGGCCATCGTAGCTTTACTGCTCCTGAACTACTTGAACCTTGGGAGCAGCCAGTCTATCTCACTTGACCGAGTCGAGTAGACCGAGGAGTTGCTTCCGGTGATGCAGGGCACCTAAAAGATCCGCTTCTCTGAGGACAGATTCGCCAGAGAGTATTGCATCTCTCACAACCTCGTCCGCTGCTTTTACTACTTCTGCTTGGCTGAGACCAAGTCCACCTGCTGCAACAAGCGTCCAATCTATTGAACGTGAATCTAGATGCGAAGTCCGTTTTCTCAAGACACTTTCGACAATCTTGGGCCCCGGGAGAGGATAAATAACTACATCGTCAAAGCGACGAAGTAACGCTGGATCGAGTAATTCCGGATGGTTCGTAGCGGCGACAATTGGGCTGTCGGTGCTATTGTGCTCCTCCAAGAACTGGAGGAAAGAGTTCAAAACGCGCCGCATCTCTCCGACATCATTGTCGGTAGTGCGCTTGCCACCGATCGCGTCGAACTCGTCGAAAAGATACACTGCGCGTTCGATTGCAATCTGATCGAAAATCAGACGGAGCTTGGCGGCTGTCTCACCCATGAACCGACTTATGATGGCGTCAAGCCGAAGCGCATGTAGAGGCAAATGCAGTTCCCCCGCCAAGGCCGACGCCGTAAAGGTCTTCCCGCTTCCTGGCGGGCCTATCAACAGCAGCTTTGATTTCGGTGTTCTCGAATGCTCTCTGAGCTTTTCTCGTTGCCTCTGCTGCCGCACAAAGTTCTTAAGGCGGGCAGCGACATCCGAAGTAAGACTGAGGTTTTCGAGATTGATCTTGGGTAAGGTTGCGACGAATAGGCCTTGGAGTTCGCCGCGAGGTTTCGCGAAGGATACGACGCTACCTGCTTTTTTTGTTTCCAAGCGTGGTGCAAGGTGCTTCTTTGATCTGGCCAAGTCGACCTGTGACTTCAGCTCAGTTGCGACCTCAATCCTTCCCCGCCTTGCCTCAGTCGCCGCAACCTGTAGGGCGATCGCGTAGAACTGCTCATCATCACCTTCATTCAGGCTTTGGAGAAGAGCGATCATTTGGCGAGCGGTAATCATAAGGGCCTTTATTCCCTCTGAGTGCAGATGGGCAACGGTATCATTCCATTGTCTCAACTTGGAAGATAAATGACCACGTGCACCAACAGAATGACGATCGTGCAAGTCCAGAACATCCGATTATCGGATTCAGCATAGGTCCGGTAAACAATCAAGGTGACCCCGGATGGTGGATGTCGGCTAGCATTTGGCAGATCCTCTGAGGCTCCGCGGTGTTGACTGCTTGCACAGGTGGATGAGCCGGCCGGCTCATCCACCCTAGCCGACGACTACTCGTCGTCTGCTCCGTCCGAAGGATCATCCGCGGCCTCGATCTTCGAGAGCCGCTTCATGCTGGTGGCATGGACTTCGGTGATCCGGTGCTTGAACCTAGTGCCCTCGACGTCATCCTCAATCTCGCGATAACGCAGAGTGCCTTCAAGAGTGACTAGCTGCCCCTTCTGGAGGGTTTTGGCGAATTTGGACAGATTGCTCCAGGCAAAGACGCGATGCCATTCGGTGCGGGTTTCGTACTCGCCTTTGTCGTTCTTCCAGCTCTCCTGAGTTGCGATGTTGAGGGTGACGTACTCTTTATTGTTCTGGGCGGTTTTGGCTTCTGCGTTCTGTCCGAGGCGGCCGATGAGGATGACTTTGTTGAACATGGTGTTTGGCTCCATTTCTTTTGGTTTGTCCGCTGGATGCGGTACATGCTTGCCCAACGGGTGTGCCGTCGCGACCCACTCCCTCGGCGACTGGATAGAATCTGCGGAAGGGGACCCAAACTTGCTTTGGGGCAGGAGTCCGCACCTCTTGAGAGGCGCGCAGCGGGTTCTGGGAAGGAGAGCGTGCGTCCGAAGGGCGGGGGTGTCTTGAGCGAGGCACGCTGAACGCAGATAGAAAGGCAAACCGGAAGGGAGCTGCCCTGTTCAATGGCGTTCCTCACGGTGCGAGTAGCAAAAGCCAGCTCAGAAACTAGAAGAGCCATCCCACAAGCAGGAGGAAGAATGACAAGAGCAGATGCAACACCGATGCTCATCGTTCGGCCCATCTCCTCGCCTTCCCCATGGTTCTCTGTATGTAGGCAGCTCGCCTGGTAGGACTGGA
>NZ_JACHDZ010000009.1 GCF_014201375.1 Tunturiibacter empetritectus | reverse complement strand
GCCGTCACCGGATCCGCCTCCATCACCTCCACCGACACCCCCACCTCCCAGGCCGGAACCACCTACCCCATCACCGCCACCCTGGGCACCCTGGCGGCCAAGAACTACACCTTCGCCTTCGCCCCCGGAACCCTCACCATCACCCAGGCCACCACCTCCAGCTACACCATCACCTGGAAGAGCCAGTCCGCGGTCTACGGCACCGCCCTCGGCTCCCCCACCCTCACCGCCTCCAGCTCCATCGCCGGCAGCTTCGCCTATAGCCCCTCCGGCGTCCTCCAGGTCGGACCCGCCGTCGCGGTCGTCGCCACCTTCACCCCCACCGACACCACCGACTACCCCACCCAGACCGCCACCGCCAACATCACCATCACCCCCGCCGTCCTGACCGTCACCGCCAGCAACGCCACCCGCGCCTACGGCACCCCTGACCCCACCTTCACCGACGCCATCTCCGGCCTGGTCAACGGCGACACCCTGGCCTCGGCCGTCACCGGCTCCGCCAGCATCACCGCCACCGACACCCCCACCTCCCAGGCCGGAACCACCTACCCCATCACCGCTACCCTGGGCACCCTCGCCGCCAAGAACTACACCTTCGCCTTCGCCCCCGGAACCCTCACCATCACCCAGGCCACCACCTCCAGCTACACCATCACCTGGAAGAGCCAGTCCGCGGTCTACGGCACCGCCCTCGGCTCCCCCACCCTCACCGCCTCCAGCTCCATCGCCGGCTCCTTCTCCTACAGCCCCTCCGGTGTCCTCCAGGTCGGCCCCGCCGTCGCGGTCATCGCCACCTTCACCCCCACCGACACCACCGACTACCCCAGCCAGTCCGCCACCGCCAACATCACCATCACCCCGGCCGTCCTCACCGTCACCGCCAGCAACGCCACCCGCGCCTACGGAAGCGCCAACCCGACGTTTACCGGAACCATTACCGGCGCGGTCAACGGCGACACCTTTACCGAGAGCTTCTCGACAACCGCCACAACTAGCTCTCCCGCGGGAACCTACCCCATCGTTCCTGCTCCAATTGGTACAGCACTGTCGAACTACACCGTCAACGTCACCGATGGAACCTTAACTATCGGCAAAGTGACCCTGACCGTCACAGCCGCGAACGCAACCCGAGCTTACGGCGCCGCGAACCCAACCTTCTCTGCATCCGCAACCGGCGCACAGAACAGCGACACCTTCACCTTCACTGAGACCACCACCGCCACACCCTCTTCGCCAACTGGAACCTACTCGATTGTCCCCGTCGCCAGCGGAGCCAATCTCTCCGACTACAACGTGGTCTACGTCAATGGAACCCTCACCATCACACAGGCCACCCTCACCGTCACCGCAGCCGACGCCAGTCGCGCCTTCGGTGCCGCAAACCCGACGTTCTCCGCATCCGCAGCCGGCGCAGCCAGCGGCGACACCTTCACCTTCACCGAAAGCACTCCCGCCACAAGCTCATCCCCAGTCGGGACCTATCCGATCATCCCTGTCGCAACAGGAACGAACATTGCGAACTACAACGTCGTCTACGTCAACGGAACCCTTTCCATCGGCCAGGCAACACTGACCGTCACCGCTGCAAACGCAACCCGAGCCTACGGCGCCCCCAACCCAACCTTCTCCGCATCCGCCGTCGGCGCACAGAACGGCGACAGCTTCACCTTCTCCGAGAGCACCGCCGCAACTACGACTTCGCCCATCGGAAACTATCCCATCATCCCCACTGCATCCGGCGCGAATCTTTCGAACTATACCGTCACCTACGTCAACGGAACCCTTACCATCGGCCAGGCCACACTCACCGTCACCGCCGCGAACGCAACGCGCGCCTACGGCGCCGCGAACCCAACCTTCTCCGCTTCTGCAACCGGTGCACAGAACGGCGACAGCTTCACCTTCTCCGAGAGCACCTCCGCAACTACGACTTCCCCCATCGGAAACTACCCCATCGTCCCCACTGCATCCGGTGCGAATCTTGCGAACTACAATGTCACCTATGTCAACGGAACCCTCACCGTCGGCCAGGCAACCCTGACCGTCACCGCCGCAGATGCCAACCGGACTTACGGAACACCAAATCCAACTTTCTCCGCTTCCGCAACCGGTGCACAGAACGGCGACACCTTCACCTTCACCGAGAGCACCTCTGCAACCCCCGCTTCTCCCGCAGGCACGTACCCGATCATTCCTGTCGCAACAGGAGCCAACCTCGGCAACTACACCGTGGTCTACGACAACGGGACCCTCACCATCACTAAGGCAACCCTGACCGTCACCGCAGCAGACGCCAACCGTACTTACGGAACGCCAAATCCAACCTTCTCTGCTTCCGCAACCGGCGCACAGAACGGCGACAGCTTCACCTACACCGAAACCACCCCAGCCACCACCGCATCGCCCATAGGCACTTATCCAATCGTTCCAACGGCCGCCGGGGCAAACCTCAGCAACTACACCGTCGTATACAACAACGGAACTCTCACCATCGGCAAGGCGACCTTGACCGTCACTGCAGCTGACGCCAACCGTACTTACGGAATCCCCAACCCAACCTTCTCCGCATCCGCCACCGGCGCACAAAACGGCGATAGCTTCACCTACACCGAAACCACCACAGCCACTACCGCATCGCCCATAGGCACTTATCCAATTGTTCCAACGGCCGCCGGGGCAAACCTCAACAACTACACCGTCGTATACGACAACGGAACTCTCACCATCGGCAAGGCGACCCTCACCGTCACCGCAGCTGACGCCAACCGTACCTACGGAACGCCCAACCCAACCTTCTCCGCATCCGCCACCGGAGCGCAGAACGGTGACACTTTCACCTTCACCGAGAGCACCCCGGCAACCATAGCGTCTGCCCCTGGCACCTACGCCATCACCCCCGTAGCCACAGGCGCCAACATCGCCGACTACAACGTGACCTACGTCAACGGAACTCTCACCATCGGCAAGGCAACCCTGACCGTCACCGCTGCAGACGCCAACCGTACTTACGGTGCAGCGAATCCAGCCTTCTCCGCATCCGCAACCGGCGCGCAGAACGGCGATACCTTCACCTTCACTGAGAGCACTTCGGCCACCGCAACCTCTCCTGTTGGTACTTATCCAATCGTTCCCACCGCAACAGGCGCCAACATCGCCGACTACAACGTCGTCTACGCCAACGGAACACTCACCGTCACTCAAGTTACTCTCACGGTCACAGCCGCGAACGCCAGCAGAACATACGGCGCTACTAACCCAGCCTTCTCCGCTTCTGCGTCTGGTGCAGTCAACGGCGACACCTTCACCTTCACCGAGAGCACTTCGGCCACCGCAACCTCGCCTGTAGGAACTTACGCTATCGTTCCACTGGCCTCTGGCACCAACCTCAGCGACTACAACGTCGTCTATGACAACGGCACTCTCACCATCACCCAGGCCACCCTCACCGTCACCGCTGCCGATGCGAACCGCACTTATGGCGCTCCGAACCCCATGTTCTCCGCATCCGCAACTGGCGCGCAGAACGGTGACATCTTCACCTTCAGCGAAACAACGACTGCAACTGCAGCGTCCCCCGTTGGCACCTATCCGATCGTACCGCTGGCCTCTGGTACCAACCTCAGCGATTACAACGTCGTCTACACCAACGGAACCCTGACCATAGGCAAGGCGACCCTGACCGTCACCGCCGCTGACGCCAACCGCACCTACGGATCTCCTAATCCCACCTTCACCGCCTCGGCCACCGGAGTCGAAAACAACGACACCTTCACCTACACCGAAACCACCACCGCCACTCCCGCGTCACCCATAGGCGCTTACCCCATCGTTCCTACGGCCGCCGGGTCAAACCTCAGCAACTACACCGTCGTATACAACAACGGAACCCTCACCATCGGCCAGGCAACCCTGACCGTCACCGCCGGAAGCACCAGCCGCATCTACGGCTCTGCAAACCCCGTCCTCTCGGCAACATCCACCGGCGCGGTCAACGGCGACACCTTCGTCTTCACCGAGTCCACCTCCGCCACCCCAACCTCGCCGGTCGGCGCCTATCCAATCGTGCCTGTCGCTACGGGGACAAACCTCAGCGACTACAACGTGATCTATACCCCCGGAGTCCTTACCGTCACCCAGGCTACCCTCACAGTCACAGCCGCAAACGCTAGCCGCGAGTATGGCATCGCCAATCCGGACTTCACAGCCACCACCGCAGGCGCAGTCAACGGCGATACCTTCACCGTCACCGAAAGCACCCCCGCCACAATTAGTTCACAAATCGGAACTTACCCGATCATCCCCGTAGCCACCGGCACCAATCTCAGCGACTACAACGTTGTCTACTCCAACGGAACCCTCACCATCGGCCAAGCCACACTCATCGTCACAGCCAACAGCTTCACCAAGCTCTACGGCACTCCCAACCCCGTCTTCACCGGCACCATCACTGGCGCCCTCGACGGCGATACCTTCACTGAAATCTTCTCCAACTCCGCAAGCACGCTCTCTCAACCAGGACAGTACCCCATCATTCCTGCCGCTACCGGAACCAACGTCACCGATTACCTCCAGACCGTGCAGAACGGTGTGATGACGATCACCAAAGCACCCGCCATCACAACGCTCAGCCTCAGCACAACCAGCACCGTTTTCGCTCTGCCCGTAACCTTCACCGCCAATGTCGCCTCCACAACCTCTGGAACACCGACTGGAACCGTCACCTTCTTTGATAACGGCACCCAGGTCAACACGGCTACCCTCAGCAGCAGTGATGTTGCTACCTTCTCCACGACGTCCCTCTCCGTAGGCGTCCATACCATCACAGCCGTCTATAGCGGAGACACCGACTTCAGCTCAAGCACTGCCTCCGCCGCATCGGGCGCGAACACGATCAACGTCGCGCCTCTCGACTTCACCATCGTCCTCACCAGCGCCCAGACCGTCGAAGGCATCTACGGCAGCACCCGCCTGTACACCTTCCATGTCTCCCCCACCGGCGGATACTACCCCGGCGTCATCAACCTCTCCGCCAGCCCCACCGGCCCCATCCTCGCCACCTACACCTTCTCGCCGTCGACCATCGCCCAGTACGCCGGCCCAACCGACATCACCCTCACCGTCGCAACCCGCAAACTCGCCTCACTCGAGTCGCCGCAGGATCGCTCGCGCCGGCTCTCCCACATCGCGCTCGGCCTCTTCCTCCTCCCGCTCCTCGGTCTGCGCTACTCCCGTCGTTCCAGCCGCAAGCTCACCCGCCTCATCATCCACTCGCTGCTCATCCTGTCCTCTCTCGGAGCCATCGGAACCCTCACCGGCTGCGGATCAGGTTACTTCGACCGCACCTACCCGATAGTTGTAACCGCCAACAGCAATGGAATACAGCACACTGTAAGCGTGGACTACCACATCGACCAGTCCCCACAGTAAAAATCGCAAGCTTCAAGAGAGATTCTCAGCATGAGCAACAGATCAACATCAAAAAAAATCGCAAAGCTGGCAAACAATCTCCTCCCGGGAATCAAGATCTCTGCCCTGCTTTGCCTCATCAGCTTCGCCGCCACACGCCTCGACGCCCAGGCACTCCCAACAGCGACCAGCGCCGGAGTTCTCCAGGCTGGCGGCGAGTTCAACTACGCCAACTCCGACTACGTTCCGCAAAAGATCAAAGGCGGAGGCGCCTACGTTAACTTCGACTTCAAATATCACTGGGGAATCGAAGCCGAGTTCCACCAGATCAACGACTCCGACCCCACCACGCAAATCTACGAACGCACCTACGAGATTGGCCCTCGCTACGTCCTCCACTTTGGCCGAATAGAACCCTTCGCCAAAGTCATGTACGGCCGCGGCGTCTTCCGTTATCCGGAGGTCCCGAGCCTCACCCCCGGTGGCCCCCCGCAAGGCAACGCCGCCATCCTCGCCTACAATATCGGCGCCGCAGGCATCGGAGTCGACTACCGCCTCACCCGTTCGATCAACGTTAGAGCCGAATATGAGTTTCAACGATGGTTTGGCTTCCCCATCAACGGGATTAGCCCGCAGGTCCTGGGAATCGGCGCCGCCTACCGCTTCCACTAAAGCGCTCCTCACCAGTTCTGATCCCGACCAACGGGAGGACAACCGAACCCACCCCACCCGGAAAAGGTATACAAGTCACGAAGTGACCGCCCGAATCGGGGTCCCCACGAACAGGTCTTCGTTCGTCGGGTGGCAAGCGAAGTGGGCCCGTCCGGCAGGACATCTCGCAAAAGAATCAAACTACCTCCCGCCGATCTCCAGCACCCCGCCTTCAGCCCTCTCCGACAACACAACCGTAAGTGAGTGCGCCACCCCATCGAACCGAGAGTCCGCAATCACCTGGCCGCCATAAGTGATCTTCCCCGGCGCGCCATTCCAACCGAAGATCGTCACCTCCACCCCGTTCCACCACGGTTGAAAGCTTCCCTCCCGCGCTCCAACGTGAAGACGCAAGCCATCATGAGTCGATTCGCAGCTATACTCCACGCGCAGAAAATCCTTCTCCTTATACGCGAAGCTGATCCCGTCATCCTGATACAGTGAGCCCGCGCATCCCTCTCCCGGATAGACCTTCAGCGTCAGCGGCCCATTCGGCTTCTCCTGCGTACTCTCGACCAGCGGCGCAAACGGCAGTATCGAACCCGCCCGCACAAACACCGGCAGCACATCCACCTGCGGCGTAATCTTCACCGACTGAAGCGCACCCACTCCAAGCGCCGCGCCCGTACTCACCGCAACCGCCTCACGAGCACTCCCCGCAACCTTAGCCCCCGTCCAATAGTCATACCAACCGACCGGCGGAAAAGTCACCGCATAACTATCCGGCGCCTCCGGATAAGGAGCAGGCGCAATCAACAGATCCGGTCCCAGCATGAACTGATTCGCAGCATCAAGATCAAGCGGATGCTTGTCAGCGGTCGCATCAGGAAACTCCAGAAACAACGGCCGCATCATGGGCACGCCCGTGCGCGAGTTCTCCTCGGCCAGCGTATAGAGATACGGCATCAACCGATACCGATCCTCGATGTACTTGCGCCGAACCGCCTCTACCTCAGCTCCACCTACCCACGGCTCCTGATCGGCCGTGAACTTCTCCGTGTGGTCGCGATAGATTGGGTTGAACTCTCCCACCTCAATCCACTTCGTCAGCAGATCCTGCGTTGACGAACCCGCATACCCTCCAATGTCATCACCCGCCATCGAAAACCCACTCAGTCCAAGGTTCAGAAGCATCGGCGTACTCATGCGAAGGTGGTTCCAGCTACTCGAGTTGTCACCCGTCCACGTCGACGCATACCGCTGGCCCCCGGCATAGGTAGCCCGCGTCAACACAAAAGGCCGCTGATTCGGCTTCAACCGAAGCAAGCCTTCGTAGGTCGCACGCGAGTTCTCCATGCCATACACATTGTGAATCTCCGCATGACGCGCCGTCCTCGACACAAAACCCGGTTCGTCGATCCGATGCACCACATCCAGCGGCATCGTCTTCGATGGCGTCTCAAACACCGAAGGCTCATTCATGTCGTTCCAGAAACCGCCAACACCCTCGTCATAGAACTCCTTATAAAGAGTCCCCCACCACGCCCGCGAATCCTTCCTGGTGAAATCAGGAAACACCGCCGGCCCCGGCCACACCTTGCCCACAAACACCGACCCATCCGGATTCTTCACAAAGTGATCATCCGCCGCACCCGAATCGTAAGGCGCATACCCCTGATTCGCGCGATCCGCAATATGCAAATCCGTAATCAGCACCAGGTTGAAGTGCTTCTCCTTCAACTCCTGAATAAATTGCGGAAACTTCGGAAACGCCTGCTGGTTCACCGTAAACGGAGCATTCCGATCCTGAAAGTCGATGTCCAGATAAAGCGCATCGCAGGGAATCCGATCGGCGCGCATACGATCTGCTACCTCGCGCGCCCGCGCCTCTGTCATATACGAGTAGCGCGACTGCTGAAAGCCCAGCGACCACTCCGGAGGCAGCGGCGTAAAGCCAGTCAACCACGCATACCCCTCCACCGCCTGCTTCGGCTTCGGACCATAGATGAAGTAGTAGTCAACCGGCCCGCCGTCGGCCCCAAACGAGTAAGCCTCCGCGTCTTCCTTCCCGAAATCAAAGCTCGTCCGCCACGTATTGTCCAGAAACAACCCATACGACCTCCCCGCATTATCCGCAATAAAAAACGGAATCGCTTTATACAGAGGATCGCTGCTCTCCTGAAAACGATACTGATCCGTGTTCCACATCTGGTACGCGCCGCCTCTGCGGTCAAGCGGCCCCGTCTTATCTCCCAGGCCAAAGTAGTGCTCCTCGGGCGGCATCCTCTTATAAATCCTGAAGTGATCGCCATGAAACTCGACCGGTCGCGCATCCTCGAGCAGAACGCCTCCGTGGGTGTCGCTGATCGTTACCGCAAGCGTGGCGCGGTCAACCGACACCTGCAATGCCTTCGTACTAAAACCTGCCTTGCCTCCCTCCGCGCGATAGGCCGTCGCAACCGAGCTGGTTCGCGACCCCGGAAGCACAGCCCACGACGCATCCTCCGGCATCTTCCCCGTCTTCGAAACTCGAATCCGCAGAACATCCTCACGCAGCGCGGTGATCTGCACCCTTGCCTCGCCATCCCTCAGCTCTAAACCATTCGGCAGCGCCGCCGCACTCGTCGCACGAGTCAGCGAAATCACACCGCCCTTCTCGGCCGCTCCACTCTGTGCCGACAGATCAGGAACACTCATCACGCAGCAGCCCAAAACCAACAGGACAGCAACCCGTCCAAAACGCAATCCATTCATTGTTCCGTCAACCTCATTCACGGGTTAGAGCAGCAGCAATCTGACTCAAAAAAAACACCCAAGTCATAAACCAACATTATGCACCTCCGCCCCCGATAGGCTCCGCCCCCAATCTCCCTGCGCTCCCTTAACCAAACTCCGACAGAAACAAAACAAGGCCCACACTCTGTCATTTCCATGGCTGCCTTTCGCGGGGCTGCCGCTGAATTAAGAGGGCCGCGCCGGTCGGCCATTCAAAGATACCGTCTCTGACGGTGTCGCCCTGACTCTCGCATGTCCGCTATGCCGACTGTTCCGCCAAGTGACGAGAAGTGCATTTCTCGTTACTTAATCAGATCATCTGCTCATCTGACAGTCAGTTCAGTCGCTCCAACTCATGGAAGTCTGCTCCAGTGAACAGACTCATCTCCTCGGTTGTTTTGTTTGTTAGACTACGATCGACGCGGCCATAGTAGGTGCGTTTGAGGTCGTCCCAGTGAATGCGAATCTTCGCCGCACTACCCTGGCCGTTGGCGTCGCATTGTTGCTTGTCAGCGGCGCTGCCCTCGGTCAAGCTCCCATTGCTACCACGGCGCAGGGCAAAGCCGCAGGCAAGGTGATCCACAACGGATCACGAAAGGCGTTCCTCGGTCTGCCGTATGCGGCACCGCCGACCGGCGGCCTGCGTTGGAAGGCCCCGCGGCCTGCGCTGTCGTGGCAGGGGGTTCGCGACGCCACGAAATTCGGCGCGCGCTGCGAACAGTGGCACGTCTGGGACGACTACATCTTTCAGGACTCCGGACCATCAGAAGATTGCTTGTTTGTGAATGTATACGCGCCTGTCAAAGCCAAGCCCGCAAGCAAGCTACCGGTGATGGTCTGGATTCACGGCGGTGGTTTTATAGCCGGCGCGGGTTCTGAGCCGCGCTACTCGGACTCGACGCTAGTGGACCAGGGCGTGGTGCTGGTGACCCTGAACTACCGGCTCGGCGTCTTCGGTTTTCTTGCTACGGATGACCTTGCCGCAGAGAACAGTGGTCACGCCGGCAACTACGGCCTGATGGACATGGTGGCCGCGCTCGAATGGGTGCAGGCAAACATCGGTGCCTTCGGCGGAGACGCGAACAACGTCACCATTTTCGGCGAAAGTGCGGGCTCGTTCGCAGTGAGCACATTGACGGTTGTGCCCAGTGCTCGGGGCCTGTTCCACAAGGTGATCGGCGAGAGCGGCGCTTTGTTCAACGGTGCCATTCCCATGGGGAGCCTTGCAGAACGGGGCAAACGGGATCAGGCTTGGGCTGAAAGTACCGGAGCGAGGACGCTGGCTGAGTTGCGCGCTCTTCCGGTAGATAAGATTTTGGATGCAGCGAAAAACAGCAAGGGCGTCGGCTTCTCCCCCGTGATGGACGGCCAGTTTCTTCCGCAGTCGGCGCCAGACGCGTACGCTGCCGGTCAGCAGGCGCACGTGCCCGCCATCATTGGTTGGAATCGAGAAGAACGGACGGGAACGCTGAGCAAGGACATGACCGCAGAGAAGTGGAAAGCCTACGCAACGGAACATTACGGTGTTCGTGCGAATGAGTTTTTATCGGCGTTCCCGGGCGACACGGATGAGCAGGCGATCCGCTCTGCGGACGTCTTGACGACGGCGCAGTTCATTGGACTAGCCACCTGGCGGTGGGCAGAAGCGGATGCTTCGACGGGAAAGGTGCCGCTGTACCGCTACAGCTTCGACGAGCCCTCGCCGCCGGAACGTCTACACCCCGTCCCGAAAGCATTTCATTCCGCGGAGTTGGAGTATGTCTTCGGAACGTTGGATGTGCGGCAGGGAGCGACTTGGAAGCCGGAAGACCGCGTGCTGAGCCAGCAGATGATTAGCTATTGGACAAACTTCGCAAAGACCGGCGACCCCAACGGCAAGGGCTTGCCCGAGTGGCCACGCTATGACACGGAGCGCGCCATCATACATCTGGACAAAACCATTACGGCCAGTCCTGATGCGAACCGTGCCAAGTATCAATACCTGTCAACGGCGGAAGCAGGTCTTCTCCTTCGTGAACCCTCACGATAGATCGCTATTGGAATCCCACCAACGGGCACCGTGCTTGCGAGTTCCTTCACTGCAACCGAATCTTAGTTAGCAGGGTTTGTCTTGAAAAGTCGGCTTCTGTTTATGAATGCGGTTGGATGGAAAAACGGGGTTAGCAGAGAAGTGCCGTCGATTCAGTTTGCGGCAGTAACGTAGCAATAGAAAAAACCTTGGCCGCGCAAGACGCTTAGCCCAGGAAAATCCTGTCAAGCCCCAAAAACACGAAAAGCCGCGCCAGTCCGGCTCTTTCGCGTGGCGTGTGAGTTACCCTCAAACCGCTACAATAGAAGTATGAATAAAGAGGAGCCCCGGCGAATACCGGGGCTTCGTGCATTTAATCCCATAACCCTTTTGTTTGCACGAATCTGCAAGCAACCCATTTATTATGAATTATTTGACGACCATGACTCCGCGCAAAGCTATGATAACAAGCAGCTTACGCGCGGGCAATAGGAGGGGGGACCCCACCTACTTTAACGCAGGAGCTACCTGATCGAGATCCAGATTTAGCATCAACACATTCACCCGCGGCTCTCCGAGAAACCCAAGCTGACGCCCCTCGGTATGCTGCGCCACCAACCGACGAACAGTATCCTCGCTCATGTGCCGCTCCCTGGCAACGCGGGCCACCTGAAACTCCGCACCCGCCGGCGTAACGTGAGGATCCAGCCCCGATCCAGAAGCCGTGACGAGATCAATCGGCACGTTCGTTCCGGGATGATCGACCTGCAACGCCGCCACATCCCCAGCCACCCGGTCGACCAGCTTCTTGTTCGTCGGTCCAAGATTCGATCCACTCGAGTTGGCAGCATCATATCCATTGCCCGCCTCCGAAGGCCGCGAGTGAAAGTACTGCGGAGCCGTAAACAACTGGCCTATAAGACGCGAGCCTACCAGCTGCCCACCCTGGTAAAGAAGCTGCCCGTTAGCCTTGTCATGGAACAGCACCTGCGCCAGTCCAGTAACAACGAACGGATAGATCAGACCAAACAGAACAGTAGTAACAACGGTGTAAAGCACAGCGGTGATCACATTGCGACGCATAGAAATTCCTCAGGCCAGATGAATGGCAGTGATGATGATGTCGATGAGCTTGATACCAAGAAAAGGAGCAACCAGCCCGCCGAATCCGTAGATAAACAGATTGCGCTGCAACAACGCCTCCGCCGACATCGCCTTATAACCAACGCCCCTCAGCGCCAGCGGAATCAGCCCAACAATGATCAACGCATTGAAGATCACCGCCGAGAGAATCGCAGACTGTGGTGTCTTCAGGTGCATAATATTCAGCGCACTCAACACCGGAAACGTAGCAGCAAACATCGCCGGAATAATCGCAAAGTACTTCGCAACGTCATTCGCGATCGAGAACGTCGTCAGCGCACCACGTGTCATCAGCAGCTGCTTGCCGATCTCCACAATCTCGATCAGCTTCGTCGGGTTCGAGTCGAGGTCGACCATATTCCCCGCCTCCTTCGCCGCCTGTGTGCCCGTGTTCATCGCAACACCTACGTCAGCCTGCGCCAGCGCAGGAGCATCATTGGTTCCATCGCCCGTCATCGCGACCAGCTTGCCCTCAGCCTGCTCCCGGCGAATCAGGTCCATCTTGTCCTTCGGCTTAGCCTCCGCCAGAAAATCGTCAACACCGGCCTCACGCGCAATCGCCGCCGCGGTCAGCGGATTGTCGCCGGTAATCATGATCGTGCGAATCCCCATCGAACGAAGCTGCGCGAACCGCTCCTTCATCCCGCCCTTCACAATATCCTTCAGATGGATCACGCCCAGCGCCTGCCTATTCTCAGCCACCACCAGCGGCGTCCCCCCACTGCGAGCAACCGTCTCAACCGCCGCACGAACCTCGTTCGGTAAACTTCCGCCATTCTCCTTCAAAAATGCGGCAATCGCATCGGTCGAACCCTTCCGAATAATCCGCCCATCGAGGTTTACGCCCGACATCCTCGTCACCGCGCTGAACGGCACAAACTCCGCCTGCAACTCGCTCAACTCACGCCCGCGAAGACCGTACAACTCCTTGGCCAACACAACGATGCTGCGCCCTTCCGGCGTCTCATCCGGAAGCGACGACAACTGCGCCGCATCCGCAAGCTGATCCTTGCTTACTCCAGGCGCAGGAATAAACTCCGCAGCCTGACGATTGCCCAGCGTAATCGTCCCCGTCTTGTCCAGCAGAAGCGTATTCACATCACCCGCCGCTTCCACCGCGCGGCCAGACATCGCCAGCACATTATGCTGCACCAGACGATCCATCCCAGCAATCCCAATCGCCGAAAGCAGCCCGCCAATCGTAGTCGGAATCAGGCACACCAACAACGAGATCAGCACGAACACCGTCTGCGGCGCAGTCGAGTAGATTGCGATCGGCTGCAACGTCACCACAGCCAGCAGGAAGATGATCGTCAATCCCGCAAGCAGGATATTCAGAGCGATCTCATTCGGAGTCTTCTGCCGCTCCGCGCCTTCCACCAGCGCAATCATGCGATCCAGAAACGTCTCCCCAGGGTTAGACGTGATCTTCACCTTGATCTGATCCGACAAACACCGCGTTCCACCAGTCACCGCGGACCGATCGCCGCCAGCCTCACGAATCACCGGAGCAGACTCCCCCGTGATCGCCGACTCATCCACCGAAGCAACGCCCTCGATCACTTCGCCATCACCGGGAATCATGTTGCCGGCGATAACGACAACGTGATCCCCCGCCCTAAGATCCGAGCTGGGGACCTCCTCCGTGCTCCCGTCCATGCGAAGCCGCACCGCAGTCGTCTCCGACTTCGCACGCCGCAGCGCATCCGCCTGGGCCTTGCCGCGGCCCTCCGCCATCGCTTCAGCAAAGTTTGCGAATAGTACGGTGAACCAGAGCCACAACGTAATCTGCAGATCAAATTGAAACGAGCCGCGATGCGAGAGACTATCGCGAAGCAGATAGATCGTAGTAATCACGCTGCCGATCTCAACAACGAACATGACCGGATTCTTCATCATCGTGCGCGGGCTCAGCTTGACTAATGCGTCGACCAGCGCGCGGCGTACGATTTTACTGTCCCATAAGGAGCGTTTGCGAGTGTTTGCCATGGTTATCTGTTTTCTCTGGACTAGAAGCTTTTGCCAGCGTGCATCATCAAGTGCTCAAGAATAGGACCGAGCGAGATAGCGGGAAAGAAAGTAAGCGCACCAACGATAAGAACAACGCCCACCAAAAGCACCGTGAATAACGGTGTATGCACAGGGAAAGTTCCTGGCGACGGAGGAACCAGCTTCTTCTTCGCCAGACTACCTGCAATGGCCAGCATCGGAACGATCATCAAAAACCGGCCGATCAACATCGCTGCGGCCAATGACAAGTTGTACCAATGCGTATTCGCATTTATTCCCGCAAAACCAGAGCCGTTATTGCCAGTCGCTGAGGTGTAAGCGTATAGAATCTCCGAAAGGCCATGCGGTCCGTTGTTTGCTAAGGAAGAGAGCCCAAGTTGCGGCATCATCAACGACACCGCGGAAAATCCTAAGATCGACAACGGAAAGATCAGCACGTACAGCATCGCCATCTTCACGTCATACGATTCAATCTTTTTCCCGAGATATTCAGGCGTTCGCCCAACCATCAGCCCAGCGATAAATACCGCCAGCACAACAAAGATCAACATCCCATAGAGCCCAGCTCCGACGCCCCCGAAGATCACCTCGCCCAGCATGATGTTGACCATCGGAACCAGCCCACCCAGTGGCATAAAGGAATCGTGCATCGAGTTCACCGCACCGCAGCTTGCATCCGTTGTCACTGTCGCAAACAATGCAGAGTTGGCAATACCGAACCGTACTTCCTTGCCTTCCATATTGCCGCCGGACTGCATCGTCGAAACATGCTGATCCACTGAGTGGAGGAGTGGATTCGCCTGCGCCTCCGCGTAGTACGCCACAAAGACACCGACAAGAAAGAGCGCAGCCATCGCAGCAAAGACTGCCCAGCCATGCTTAGGCGCTCGCGTCATTCGCCCCAATGTCACTGTCAGCCCAGCAGGGATCAGAAAAATCGAGAACATCTGCATCAGATTAGAAAGAGGCGTTGGATTCTCGAACGGGTGCGCGCTGTTCGTATTGAAGAACCCTCCACCATTTGTCCCTAGCATCTTGATCGCCTCTTGAGAAGCAACCGGACCCTGCGCGATGCTCTGCGTCGTCACAGTCTGTGTCGTCGTCTTGCCATCAGAGCCTGTCACAGTTGTCGTCTGCGCCTGCACGAGCTTTGCCTGATCGTAGGGACGAAAGTTCTGCACGACGCCTTGCGAGACCAGCAGAAGCGCATAGATCAGACAACCCGGAAGCAGGACCCACAACGACGCGCGCGTTGCATCAACCCAGAAATTTCCCAGCGTCTTCGACTCACGTCGCGAAATACCCCGGATCAGTGCAACCGCCAACGCCATTCCAACGGCCGCCGAGAAGAAGTTATGGTAAGCAAGGGTGAGCATCTGGGTGAGATAGCTCATCGTCGTCTCAGGCACATAGGACTGCCAGTTGGTATTCGTCGAAAAAGACGCCGCCGTGTTCAACGCAAGATCAGGAGCTACCGATGCGAGGTGCTGAGGATTGAGGGGCAGCCACTGCTGCAGCCGCTCTATCGCATACGTTGCCAGCATAGAGACCAGACTGAAGAGCAACATGACAACCGCATATTCGGTCCAAGCCATCTCATGCGTTTCATCGATGCCCGTCAGGCGATAGACGAGCCGCTCCAGCGGACGAAAGATAACATCCGCCCAGGTGTGTTCGCGCTCGAAGACACGAGCCATGTACAAACCCAGTGGTTTTGCACATACCAATACCAATGCAAAAAAGAAGAAAACCTGAAACCAGCCATTCGCGGTCATGATAACTACTTCCTCTTAAAACTTTTCGGGGCGCAGCAGCGCATAAACCAGATAGATCAGTAACAGCACGGTTACCAGGCCAAGCAGCAGTGTCTCGATCATCCCAGCTTCTCCTTCATCCCCAACCGTTCACATCCTGTCGTGTAGCCAATCGCAATCAGAAAAAACAAAACACTGGCAGCGACACATCCCAAATCCCACATAATCCTGCCTCCAACTGAAGCCACCGCACGCATATCCGTCGCCAGGAGATCGATCAGGTCTTCGGCACACCATGAAAGCTTCCACGCTCCCGCGTCATCCACCATTCAAGCAGCCGGCACGTAAAGAAGACGTAGAAAGGCCATAAAGAAGTCGTATGAGCCGTGAGGGCAACAACAAGCAAGGTCTTTGACTGCATCTGTTCGCGCTTCGGACTTGACCTGCAGTCACCGATTCAGCGCAAGTCATACAAAGAGATCTACGATCTAAGACCGTAACCTCGACGTGTTGATTGCTGCAAATTGGATCGGGCTTGCGGCGCGCTAAGTTTGCGCTTGAGCTCGAGCGCTTGCAAGAAGGTTGGCATCAAGCCGTCGTTGTGCTCTTCCGCTCAGCTCAACCACGGATTGGGATCGGAATCCTTATACGACGAGAGAGAGCTAGCTGTAGAGGCATCGAAGGATTGCCACACGCGAGATCAACCGTTCAATCGGATTCGCCTTCTATTTCTGCCGTTATCGCCCAGGCCATTGTTCCTTCAGCTTCAAATGCTCCCGCAAAAGATCATCAACATCGCCGACCTTCTCCGTCAGCATATTCAGTTTGCTCGACAGATTCTGAATCTCGGACTCAGCACGAAGATTCACATCGTAGTCCAACTCACCGCGCACCCGGTCTTTCGTGTCCTGACGATTCTGACTCATCATAATAACTGGGGCCTGGATGGCGGCCAGCATCGATAGAAACAGATTGAGCAAAATAAACGGATAGGGGTCCCACGCTCTGCCCTTCAGAACAATGTTCACCGAAGCATAAACCAGGAGCACAGCTCCGAATAAGATAATGAAGGTCCAAGACCCGCCGAATCGCGCCACCGTGTCGGCGATCCGGTCTCCAAAGCTCATCTCCTCTTCGATCACGTCATTCGAATTGCGACTGGCTCGAAGCCGCACAAGCTCCTGGGACGCATGAAATTGACGGCTCACCACGGTTAGCATGTCCATCCCCGCCATAGGCTTCTGCTTCAGCAGCGCGGCGATATCGTCGCGGCTCACTTCAACGCAGGTCGTCTCCTCCATCGCCAGTGCCGTGGTCTGATGGGGTATATCCTCCAGCATCGATGCAAAGCCAAAGAACTCGCCATCACGCGGCTCATCCACCAGCACCTCCTGATGATCGCGATCCACCGTCGTTACCCGCACCGTGCCAGACATCATCACGTAGGCATGTTTTCCAGGTTCGCCCAGCTTGTAGATGCGTTGGCGTGCAGCGAATTTTTTGATCTCAACCTGTGCCGCCAGCACCGCTATCTCTTCCTCGTCAAGCAGTGCAAAGAGAGGAATCTGCCTCAGCTCTTCCGCTTTACAAGCCATCATTCACCTCGTTCTGATCCTGTGCTATTTTGCACGGCGAACGAGCGTTTGGCATCCCCCTTTCCTTCCACCATTGTTAAAAGAGCAATACAGAACCGGAGAAGCAGGGAACCCTCGAACCAGGGCTATCCGGCAAGCGGCAACCGAAGGTCGGCCCTGCACCCCGTGTAGCCGTCCGTACGGTTAGCCAACTGCACCGATCCCCGATGCGCCTGCGCAATCTGTTGCGCGAGAACCAGGCCGATTCCTGTCCCCCCCGGCTTGGTTGTATAAAACGGAACAAACAGATTGCCCGCGTTCGTCAACCCAGGACCGTTGTCCACCACCCCAATCACAACCTCCGAGCCAACTGTCGCCCAAACGATCTCCACATGGGGATCAACTCCACCCGCGTGATCTGGGCTAAGCGCAGCATCGGCCGCGTTGCGAACCAGATTAATCAGCGCCTGTTCAATATGGTCGGCATCCACCTGCACAACAACTTCTGCCGCACCCTCCACCGTCACTGCAACCCGCCTCTCCAGCAAGGCCGCCCGTTGCGCCAAAGTCGCCACAGAGACCGGAGCCAACCGCGGCGCCGGCAGACCCATCAACTGACGGTACGCCTGCAGAAACCGGTTCAACGACTCGGAGCGATTCTCGATAACCTCGAGGCCCCTCTCAAAGTCAGCGGTCTCGCCAGATGCGCTCTCCAAAGCTGCAAGTCGGCCACGCAGACTCCCCGCAATCGACTTGATGGGAGTCAGCGAATTATTGATCTCGTGTCCCAGAACGCGAATCAACCTCTCCCACGCAAGCCGCTCCTCCTCCCGCAAAGCAGCGCTCACATCCGACAGCACAAACAACGTATGCGGCACACCGCGCAGCCGGAAGCCAGTCCTCTTCACCACCCACCGCACCGACTGTTGCCCACTGCCCAGCGACATCACCTCTTCATCCGCTACATCAAGCAGCTGGTCCAGCTTCAACTCCACAGCCGAGTGCCCGAGCGCCGTCCGAACCTGCAACCCAAACGCCCGCTCCCCTGCCGCGTTCAGCAACTTCAATCGACCCTCAGGATCAAACGCCAGCACCGGCGACTGCATCGACTCCATAACGCGCTCCACCAGCGCCATCGCCTCTAACGCGCTTGCACGTTGCCCCTGCAGCATTCCCGCGAGTCGATTGATCTCAAGCGCCAGATCCCCCATGGCGTCGTTTCTCTGGCCTCCTCGAGCCCGGAAAGAAAAGTCATCCTCCCGCAACGCAGCCACGACATTCGCCAGCGTCTGCAGCGGCCGAACGATCTGCTCCATCAAAACCGAGACCGCGAAGATCCATCCCAGCGCCAGGCCCAGCAGAACAATACTCTGCAGAAGAACATCCACCGAATGATGCCGCAACAGAAGCCAGCACAGCACCAGCATCGGCAGCCCGGGGAGGCAAAGCCAAAGGCGCAGTCTCTTTTCAAAACTCACCCGCCGCGCCGATCGCCCCAGCGGCATGCGGGTCAGCCTCGTGCTGCCGCCGGATCTCTTCCCGTCTGGATCTTCAGAGACCATATTTTTCGATGCGGCGATAAAGCGCTCCTCTGCTCAATCCAAGCGCATCGGCCGCATGGCTCACATTACCACCTGCACGGGCAAGCGCCTTGCGAATCAGAATCGCCTCCACCGCCTCGAGGCTCATATCGTCCATGCTCTGCGCCGAGCCCCGCTGTTGCGTATTCAATCCCAGATCCGCAGGTTCAATCAACGTCCCTCGAGCCATCAAGACCGCGCGTTCAATCGTATGATCCAGCTCACGCACGTTGCCCGGCCAGCCATACTGCAACATCATCTGAAGCGCAGTCGGCTCCAGGCCCTGAATCTGTCTTCGATATCGTTCAGCGTATCGCGCCATAAAGTGCCCCGCCAACGCCGGAATATCCTCACGCCGCTCCCGCAACGGCGGCAGACTGATCTCGACCGTGTTCAACCGAAACAGCAGATCTTCCCGAAAGCGTCCCGCCGCGCACTCCGCTCGCAGATCCGCATTGGTCGCAGAGAGCATGCGCACATCCACCTTCTGCGTCTTCGAAGAACCTACCCGCTCCAGTTCACCGGTCTCCAGCACGCGCAGCAGCTTCGCCTGCTGCCGCACCGGAATATTCGCAATCTCATCGAGAAAAAGCGTCCCGCCGCTTGCCAATTCGAATCGCCCGATACGGTCCGTTCGAGCATCGGTAAACGCTCCCTTCACATGGCCAAACAACTCGCTCTCGAAGGTTCCCTCAGGCAGCGCGCCAGTATTCACAGCCACCAGCGTTCGCTCCACACGCGAGGACAAGCGATGCAGCGTCTGCGCCACAACCTCTTTCCCCGTGCCATGCTCCCCGGTAATCAACACATTCGCGTCCGACGGACCCACCCGCGCCATCGTCTCCAGCACTGGCCGCATCGAAGCCGCAGCAGCGATGAAGTCCGGCGCACCCGGAGCACGCAGGATGCGATTCTCCGCCTCCAGCCACCGCATCTTTTTCTGACTCCGATGCAGCTCCATCTGCGTCCGCAGAATACTCAGCAACCGCGCATTCTCCCATGGCTTCTGAATGAAGTCTCCCGCACCACGGCGCATCGCCTCCACCGCAAGATCGATATTGCCCCACGCCGTCATCACCACCACCGGCAGCTGCGCGTCGATCTCCTTCACTCGAGTCACGAGATCCAAACCCTCCTGGCCCGAGGTCGTATCCCTCGTGTAGTTCAGATCGATCAACACGCCGTCGAAGCTCTCATGCGCGAGCGCGTCCAGCACCAGCGCCGGCGTTCGCACCATCTCCAACTGGTACCCCTCCGGCTTCAGCAGCAGTCGCAGCGCCTCCAGAATATGCGGCTGGTCGTCTGCAATCAGGAGCCTGCACGACGCCTCCGCATCTTCCGCACCCGACTCCTTCTTATCAATCCGCTCCGCCAACATGGTGACCTGCTTCTGCGCGCTACTGCCCGCTCGGGGCTATACCCGTCTTCGCCGATTCTATCGAAATATCGTTTGCTTCTAAGGTCGAGCCGACAGCGCGATCCACTTCAATCTTAGCCTTTTGATACGCCGTCATCGCTGCAACCAGCGTAGACTCCGCCGCCGCCAGATCACGCCGTGCAGTAAGAGTCTGATAGTTCGACCCCGCGCCCAGCTCCTGTTCCTTGGCAGTTATGTCGAAGGTCTTCTGTGCCAGGTCGCGTCCTTTGCGCGCAGAAACCACCCGCGCCTCACTCTGCTCCAGCGCATATTGCGCGTTTCGAACCTCGATCCGAATCTGTTTCTTCAACTGCTCCAACCGCAACTCAGACTGTCTCGTCTCCAATTCCGCGCGATACTGGTCCGACTTCGCCACTCGATTTCGCAGAGGAATATTAACCGTCAACCCAACATAATAATCAGGAGCGCTGTTATTGAAAGCAGTCTGCAACGCTCCGGCAAAGTCCAGGGGCTTAGTTGAGATGGTGCCCGACGCAGGGTTTTGCAACCCGGCCAGCCCCGAGCCGCCATAGTATGCCGTCAACGCAACCGTAGGCAGCAAAGCATTACGCGCCGCATCCCGGCTCAGCCGTCTGTTCTCTAGATCAATATCAGACTCCCCCAACTCCAGCCGATCTTTCAGCGCCCGCGCCGCCATATCTTCAGTCGGACCCTGCGGAGTCGCGTCCGTCATCGTGCTCTGATCCGTCGGCCGCACCGGCATCGCCTCCAGAATCGGATCGTCCAGATTTTTCGTCAGCGCGTTCTTAATCAGCAACTCCTGAAACTGCAACGTCGTCTTCGCAATCGTCAAATCCTGCTCGCGGCTAGCCTCCTCTGCCTCGTCTTTCATCACATCCATCGCAGGAATCGCTTGTAGCGCAAGCTGCTTGCGCCCACTCTCCAGCGCCTGACGGGCAAACTCGAGCGAACGGCTCTTGACGCCTTCATCTTCGTATGCGGCCACCAGATCCCAGTACATATTCGCAATCTGGGTCACCGTCGTCACGACTTGCAACTTGAACGCCTCATCCGAAATTCGCTGATTGTTTTTGGCGATTCTCAGAAACCGCAGGTTCGGTCCAAGGCCGAAGCCTGCAAGCAGCTGCTGTTGTATTGCGAAGTGATAGTACGAGTTCAGCGTCGGGACGAGAAAGCTCTCCGGGCTGTTTGTGGTTCCGCGACTGTTATCGAAGACCGCCGAGATCGAAGTTCCCGTAGGAAAAGCCTGCGCATACCCAACATTTCCCGTCGTCGTATTCTGCTGCAGCTGCGGAACTCCATAGACGATCGTATTCGACAACGGCTCCGCATAGTGCTCAATACTGAACGTCCCTGTGAGCGCGGGATCATAGGAGGACACAGTCGTACCTGCACCAAGCGTCGAGGAAACAAGGCCCGATGCACCCGAACCCGCACCGCCAGCGCCTCCCGATGTGCCACCAGCGCCGGCCCCGCTCGATCCTGAACCAAAGCCGCCTACACCTCCCCCGGGCGTATTCTGCACCACACCGGTGTTGACTCCACGAAACGAGCCGCCCGCCTGCGTACGCAAAACGTCCGCAGCAGCAATCGGAATGTTGTATCGAGCGATCGCAATGTCAAGATTGTTCTCCAACGCCAGGGAGATCGCATCCTTCAAACTCAACTCAAGAATTCCGTCCTTCACCAGCGCGTCAATCCGTGGCGAGTTCGCTAGATTCGGCTTCGGCACAAGCGTTGCCCGGTACGTATTCAGCGGGTTATCAGAGTGCGGAATATCCAGCCGCAACGCAGGTTGCGCCGGCGCCGGTGTCTGAGCCACCATAGCCTGCTGCACCTGCGCCAGCAAAGGCGCCTCCAACAACACAACCAGGCCGAAGCACCGAAGCAGTGAACTTCCTTTCACGCTCGCACCCCCGCCCCTTCAGCTGCTACAAGTCCCGCCGTATCCCGAGAAAGCCATCCATCTCGCAACTCAATCGTCCGCGTGCCATACTCTGCATTCGTCTCCGAATGCGTCACCTGCACCACAGTCGTTCCTTCTTCATTCAATCTGCGAAACAACTGCATAATCTCCTTGGCCTGCTCCGAATGCAGGTTGCCCGTCGGTTCATCGGCCAGCAAAAGATCCGGCTTGTGAATGACTGCCCGCGCAATGCCCACCAACTGCTGTTGTCCGCCAGAGAGCTGGTTCGGGAACAGATCCTTCTTGCCTACAATGTTGAATCGGTCCAACGTATCCGCAACAAGAGCCTGCCGCTCCGGCTTCGGAATATCTTTGTATGACAAAGGCAGATCGATATTCTCCGCCACCGTCAGATCGTCCAGGAGGTGGTAGCTCTGAAACACCATCCCAATTCGTCGCCGCGCCAGTTCAGCCCTCTGTTTGCGGTTCATCGCATGAACGGCATCGCCGGCAAAGTAAAACTCTCCCCTCCACTGATCGTCCAGCATCGCCAGCACATTCAACAGCGAAGACTTTCCCGCGCCGGACGGACCCATCACGGTTACAAATTCACCTTCACGGATGGTGAGATTGATTCGTCGCAGCACCCACGTCTCGGTGTGACCCGTCTTATAACTCCGCTCCAGCTGTTTCAACTCAATCATTCTTCACTCCATCCACAAACTTCCGTTGGTTCAAATCGCGATAGCCGCGTCTCTCTGCTATTCAGCCCTCAATGCTTTGACCGGATCAGTCGAAGCCGCACGCCGCGCCGGGATCAACCCCGCAACACAAGCAGAAACGATCAGCACCACAACTGCTCCCGCAAGGACGAGAGGATCCTGTCCGCCCGTTCCATACAGTTGCGTCTTTAGAAAGCGCACGCACAGCAACGCAACAGGCAACCCGATCGCAAGCCCAATCCCCGCCTGCAGCATGGCCTCACGCAACACCATGCTCACCACGCTGCCGCGTCCCGCGCCAAGCGCCATCCGTATCCCAATCTCAGGCATTCGCCGCACAACGGTATAAGCCGTCACGCCATACAGACCAACCGAAGCCAGCACCAGCGCCAGCACGCCAAACATCAACGTCAACCGCGCAATCAACTTCTCCTGGCTGAACTGGCCCTCAATCTGACTGCCAAAGGTGTTGTAGTTAACCACTGTCAGATTCGGATTGATATTCGCAAGTGTCCGGCGCACCTGCACCTCCAAACCATCCGATGGCCCTCTCATCTTCAGCATAACCGCCCCCGCGAAGAGCGACCGCACATCCAGATTGTCCGACAGTGGAGCATGCTGTATAAACGGCCGGAAGTACATCGCCCGAACCGCCTCACGCGGATTCATATACTTCACATCCGACACCACGCCGACGATCTCTATCTCCCCCGCGCTCTTCACACCATCCAGACCGAAGTGAACGCCAATCGGATCTTCACCATTCGGAAAAAACTTCTTCACGAAAGTCTCATTCACAACAGCCACCATCGGCGCAGTCCCGGTATCTTGATCCGTAATTCCGCGCCCACGTAAAATCTTTTGTCCGATCACCTGGAAGAAATCCGGCGTCACACGATCCCACGACGCACCGACATGATCGTTCCGCCCAGGCTCAGGCCGCCCCTGTATCGTTACGCCCTCGCCCCAGTTGTCTCCTTCGAGCGGAGTGTAAAGCGACAACCCCACTCGTTCAACTCCCGGCAGCGCTCGGAAGCGATCCAGTATCTCTCCATAGAGAGCCTGCAACTGGTCCGGCTTATAACCCGCATTATCGGGACTGATATGGATCACCACCCTATTCTCAGTCTGCAATCCAAAGTTCTGATGCTCGAGCTTATTCAAGCTTCTCGTCAGAAGACCGGCCCCCACTAACAACACCAGCGACAGAGCCGCCTGCGTCACCACCAACGACCGCTGCAGCAAAGAAGCGCTGTCCCGCGTCGACCGATTCGTGCCACGCAAAGACACCGCAGGCTCTGAGTGAGAGGTAATCCACGCCGGCGCGATCCCAAAGATCAACCCAGTCAGCAGTGACAACCCAAACGCAAATCCCAGCATCGGCAACGAAGGAGTCGCGTGAATCGGCAGACCGGTGGCATGGGGAAACGCTAGCGTCAACAACATCTTCGTCCCCGCATACGCCACCGCAAGTCCAGCCACACCCCCCAGGCACGCCAGCACCACACTCTCAGTTAGCATCTGGCGAATAATTCTCTTTCGTGCCGCACCGAGCGCCATACGAATCGAGGTCTCTGCCCGCCGCGCCATCCCACGCACCAAAACCAGGTTCGCAATATTCGCGCAGGCAATCAGCAGCACCAGACCGGATATCCCCATCAGAAGCTGCAATCCGCTTCTGTACTCCGTCTGCATATTCGCAATCCCAACCCCACCCGGCGTCAAAACCAGATGTGTCTTCGGCAGCGCCTTCTTTCCGTCCGCACTCTGGTACGCCTTTAGCGGAACCAGCCAGTCCCGCAACAGCCCGCTCATCTTCTCTTGCAGCCGTCCGATCTGCGTACCAGGCTTCACGCGGCCAAGGACATAGAGCCAGCTCGCTTCCGGACGATTCAGCAACGCGCCCGGATCGAGAATCGGCTCCATCGTCAACGGAAGAAAAAAATCCGGCGGCGTATCGCTCATCCGATCCCCATAGAAAGAAGGTGGCGTGATCCCCACCACAGTCACAGGATGCGTATTCAATTGGAACGTGCTGCCCACCACGGAGGGGTCCATCGCGTAATCACGCTGCCAGGCCCCGTAGCTCAGCACCGCAGCCATCGGCGCTCCCGCCACATCGTCAGAGGGCAGCAGAAGTCTTCCCGCATAAGGCTGAAGGCCGAAGGTTTCAAAGTAGTTCCCCGAAACAAACTCACTGGAGGAGGCCTTCGACAAGCTGTTGCTCGATCCCCGCCGCGCTGTCAGAGCACCTTGACCTATCCCCGCCTGCATCGCCGCCAGTTGCTCAAACTCAGAAGTGCTATCGCGCAAGTGCCGATACAAATCGTAGGAAAACAGGGAGTAGTCTTCGTTCTCGGGCCGCCCTCCCATCACGCAGCAATCATCTTTATCGCCCAGACGCACCAGCGCCTTCGGATCGCTCACAGGCAGATTCTGCAGCAGCACCGCATGCACCAGCGTAAAGATCGCGGCGTTCGCGCCGATCCCAAGCGCAAGCGTCAGAACCGCCGTCAAAGTAAATCCCGGCGCCTTTCGCAACTGTCGCAGTGCATACCTGACATCCTGCATCAACCCGTTCATCCCTAGCTCCATTCCATTCGATTGCGCCACGTCCAAACGGCAACTTCACGAATCAGCGCCTTCGTTGTTGCACCTTGGCGGCCAGAAAACCAACCTCTGCCTTTTGCTCGAAGCCGTAAAACGCCTCATCGAGTAACATCACTCGCGACAGCAGAGCGGCACACACTCGCTCCGACCTCGCCGCTCCGACCTCTCGCTAAAGGCTCTCAACCCACTCGCTCGCCGCACACAATCTGCGTTGCGCCTGGCCGATCGCCTTCATCGTTGAAACCACCGTCCGCACTACCTTCCACTCCGTCTGCGCCGCGGCCCGCAGCGTCGTCCTCTGGCATGCCGGCTGTCTCCCTGTCCGCACACTCGCCACCACGCCTAGCGCAGCAACGTTCAACGCGACGCCAAGCAAAACCACCGGCACCACGTTAGCCGTCGTTCCCGACATCCCAATCGCCTCGCACATCTGCCTAAGAAACAGACGCATGTCCTCGATCAGTGCCATCATCCCTCTACCTCCGCTAACAGCCGATTCAGCTCACCCTCCGCCACTACCTTGCCGTCAAACAGATGCACCTGCCGCTCCGCATGTGCCGCAAACCGCGGATCGTGCGTCACCATGCAGATCGTCGCGCCCTCTGCATGCAACTCCTGCAGCAGCTTCATCACAGCCTCGCCATTCTTCGAATCAAGATTCCCCGTAGGCTCATCGGCCAGCAGAATCGACGGCGAACCCGCCAGCGCTCTCGCCACCGCCACCCTCTGCTGCTGACCACCCGACAACTGCGCAGGATAGTGCCGCATCCGGTGCGCCATATTCACGCGCTCCAGCGAATCCTGCACCCTCTTCTTCCTCTCCGTCGCCGGCATCCCCGCGCGATAGGTCAGCGGCAGTTCCACATTCTCCGCAACCGTCAGATCGCCAATCAGATTGAAGCTCTGAAAGATAAACCCAATCTCCTGGTTCCGAATCCGCGAGCGATCCGCGAAGTTCAGGTTGGCGACTTCCTTGCCGTTCAGCGTGTACCGTCCGCCCGTTGGCGTATCCAGCAACCCGATGATCGACAGCAGCGTAGACTTCCCGCACCCCGACGGCCCGGACATCGCCACATACTCCCCGCGATTGATATTCAAATGCACACCCGACAGCGCATGCGTCTCAATCTCGTCCGTATAAAAAATCTTCTTCAAGTCCTCAATCTGAATCATCGTGTCCGTCGCCATTCCTGCTCTCCTTTATCCCGGCCGTCGCCTGGGCTCTGTCTAGTTCAAGCGAATTCGATCCGTGTTATCCCACCGGCTCATGTCCGACAGAATCACCGTATCGCCTTCCTGCAATCCTTCCAGCACCTGAATGCTGTTTACCGAGGCCCGCCCAACCTTCACCGGAACCCTCACCGCCGTCTTCCCATCCGGTCCCAGCTTGAACAAACTAATCGTGCTGTTCTCATTCCCAAACGCCGGACGTCCCACATACAGCACATCCGTCATGCGATCCAGATCGATCGTTCCGTCAACACTCAAGTCCGGTCGAGCGCCCTGCGGCAGAGCGCCAGCGAGTTCTACGTCAACCGTCACCGTTCCGTTCAATACCGCCGGATCAATTCGCGTCACCTTGCCATTGATCACGCCGTTGTGCGTATCAACCTCCGCCGGCTGCCCAATCTGAATATCGCGTGCCTGCGTCTCCGCAATCTTCAAACTCGCCTTCAGCTGGTCCGGCTGCACCACCTTCGCCAGCGTCGTCCCAGGAGCCACATGCTCGCCCACCTGATGCGGCAACTCCACCAGCACACCACTGATCCCCGCCCGCACACTCAACGCATCCAGCTGCTTCTGCTTCAAACCAAGCAGCGCCTTCGCCTGATCCACCTTGGTCTGCTGCACCGCAAGCTGCGTCTCGATCGCCTTCTCATTCAACGTAAGCCGCTGCTTCTCAAGATCGTTCCGTGTCGTCAGCTCATCGGCCTTGCCCTTCGATGCACTGTAGGTCAACCCGCTGATCACGCCCAGATCAAACAACGACTTATCCGTCTGCGCCTGCAGCTGAGCCTGATTATGATCGGCTCCCACCGTCGCCGCCGCGGCCTTCTGATCCATCAAATCGCTCTGCACCTTCGCGCGCGTATTGATGTAGTCCGCCTCTGCGCCCTTCATCTGCAGCTGCGCGTCCAGCAACTCCTGCTGCAGCTGCGGATCGACCAGGTCCATCAGAATCGTGTCCGGCTCAACCTTCGCGCCCGGCAGCACACGAATCCTCACCACCGTCGCTTCGGTCTCCGAGGGAATCAGCCGAATCTTGTCCTCCCGCGGAACCAGCGAACCCGGCCCGCGCACCTGCCGCAGCAACGGCCCGCGCTTCACTGTGTCGGTCCACACCGTAGCCCGATCGACCTCAGGCGCCGCAGGCTTCAACCGCGTCACAAAAAAACCAATCGCCGCAAGCACCACCACGGCGCAGCCACCTGCGATCCACTGCCGACGCATCTTCTTCTGCTTTATATCTGGTCTGGAGATATCCATTGCGCGATGTCTAGTAGCAAGCGCAAGGCCATCCTCCATCAAATGCTTTCAATCACTTAGAGCACATCGCACAACACCCCACGTCCGCAATCGAAACAAACTGTCCATTATCGAACAGGGATTTCCGTACTAGCCAAGCACACTCACGCTGTCGGCGATATCTTCAAAGCCTCCAACATCTTCGGCGTAATCCGCTGCCGCAACTTGAAAAACTGCTTCCACGGATCGCGACTCAACCGCCCGCGCCACTGCTCGAACTCCGCAACACGAACAACAGTCCGTTCCGCCGACTTCAGCTCACTCCAGTCAAGCGGCAGCGAAACCGCAGCCCCCGCGCGCGCCCGAGGAGAGAATGCCGCCACCGCCGTCGCGCCACGTTCATTCCGCAGGTAGTCCAGAAAGATCCTGTCCTTCCGCGCCGCCTTGCTCATCTTCGTCAGATATTGGCCCGGCTGATCCTTCTCCATCTTCAACACAAACGCATGGGCAAACTGCTTGATCACCACCCAGTCATACTCAGGCTCAAACGGAATCACCACATGCAGCCCCTTGCCCCCCGTGCTCTTCAAAAAGCTCTCCAACCCAAGCTCCGCAAGCTCTCTACGAACCTCCCCAGCGCTCTCAGCCAGCCTCGGCCACGCAATCGCAGCATCCGGATCAAGATCGATGATGATCCGATCCGGGTGCTCAAGATCATCATTGCGCGATCCCCACGGATGCACCTCCAGCACACCCATCTGCGCAAGCCCCGCCAGCGCCTCCGCCGTAGAGAGCGTAATGTACGGCTCCATCTCCCCCGTCTTCTTGTCCGGCACATTCACCGCCGTGATCCCCGGAGGCACCATCGCGTTCACATGCTTTTGATAAAAACACGGCTTCTCGCTCCCATCCGGACAACGCACCAGCGACACCGGACGGCCCTCGATATACGGCAACATATGCGACGCAATCGCCCAGTAATAATCAGCCAGCTGCTGCTTGGTAAGCTGCGTCTCCACATCCAAAACCTTCTCAGGATGCGTCAACCGCACCGGCGCATGCTCCAAGCCCGCCTTCGTCGAATCCTGCGCAGCAGCCGCCTTCGCAGCAACCGCTTTCCGAGTAGCCGCTTTCGCAGCAGCCGCCTCTGCAGAAGCAGTCTTCGCCGCAATCGCTACAGACGCAGTATGCGAAGCGCTCTTCGTTCCCCGCACCCTGGCCGCAACGGTCAGCTCCTCTCGTCGAACCTCGTTCGCAGGCTTATCCTCTCGCAGCCCTTTGAACGAAGACTGCCGCACCAGATTGTCCGCAGTCCACGTCGCAAAGTTCACCTGCGCCACCAGCTCCGGCCTCACCCAGTTCGCTCCCCGACGCGCCTCAGCCGGAGGATTCTCAAACGGATTCTCCTTCTCCCGCAGCTCTTCCAACTGATTGCGCAGCACACGATGAGTCTTCTCCGTAAAGCCGGTGCCAGTCCGGCCTGCATAGATCAGCTTCCCGCCATCGTAGTACCCCAGCAGCAAAGCCCCAACCCCGTGGCTCCCATTCGAAGGCAGAGTAAACCCGCCGATCACGAACTCCTGCTCATGAACGCACTTCATCTTCAGCCAGCTTCCACCCCTCCCGCTCGAGTATTTGCTGGCAGCGCGCTTCGAGACGATCCCCTCAACATGCATCTCGCAAGCCTTTTCAAAGATCACCCTGCCATCCGACTCCAAATGTTCATTGAAACGCAGAAACCCGTCCTCGCCCTCCAGAAGCGTGGCAAGCAGCGCCTTTCGCCCAACCAGAGGAAGCCCCCGCAGGTTGTGCCCGTTCAGATGAAGCAGATCAAACGCAAAGTAACTAAGCGGCTTCTTCACTCCCTCCTGAAACGCCGCCTGCAGATCCGCAAAGCTCGTAGTACCGTTCTCTGCCAGCACCACAACTTCGCCATCAAGAATCACCCGCTCCACCGGCAACTCTCCCACCAGAGCCGCAATCGTCTTCATCCGATGAGTCCAATCGAGCCCCGTCCGCGTCAGCAGCTGAACCCTGTCACCATCCTTGCGAGCCTGAATGCGATAGCCATCCAGCTTCAACTCATGCAGCCATCCCGCCCCACTAGGCGGCGTCGTAGCCTGCAACGCCAGCTCTGGCGTAATAAACTCCGGAAGTCGTTCCTTCGGCGCACCCGCCGGCACCTTCAACTCCCTGGCAACACCCTTCGCCTTGCGAGCCTCCACGCTCTTACCAGAAGACGCCTTATCCGCAGATACCGCCTCAGGCGCGACTTTCTCCGCAACAACCTCCCTCGCACCCACAGCCCCAGCGTCCTTTCGATACCACGCATTCCCCCGTGCCGTCTCCTTTGAGTTCCAAACGTGATCTTCACTCCGCGCAATCTCCTCGAGACTCCGCCCCGTCACCACGCTATTTGGCTCCGCGTCCGTTACGGCTGCCTCCCCCTGCGTCCGCTCGAAGTCATCATGCTCTTTAATCAGCAACCAGTTCGGCTTACTCTCATTCGCGGCCTTCCCCCCCATGCGAATCAGCGCCCACTTCCCCTTCATCTTCGTCCCATGCAGGATGAACTTCAGCGACCCAGTACGCAGCCCCTCATCCACATCGGTGTGTCCCGCCTGCGGCTCCCACGTCCCCTGGTCCCACACCATCACCGTGCCGCCGCCGTACTGGCCCTTCGGAATAATCCCCTCAAAGCCCCCATAGTCGATCGGATGATCTTCGACCTGCACCGCCAGCCGTTTATCTGCCGTGACGTAACTCGGCCCCTTCGCCACCGCCCAGCTCTTCAATACCCCGTTCCACCCAAGCCGAAAATCATAGTGCAGCCGCGTAGCCGCATGCTTCTGAATCACGAACGGCAGAGGCTGATCATTAAAAAACTTCTTCTTCGCCGACCCGCTAGGCTCCCCCGTAACCTGAAAGTCCCGCATCGAGCGATAGAGTCCAAGCTGCTCATCCACGGCGTCCGCAGCCGACACCGCAGGCTTCGTCTTGGCTATCTTCTTCGTAGCCATAGCACGCTCTACGCTGACTTACGCGGTTTGGTCGCCTTCGCAGGCTTCACCAGCTCGATGCCCTTCTGCGTCTCCGCAGCCGTCGCTCTCGCCGGAGCCTTCTTCTTACCCGCAACCGCTTCGTCACCCTGCACGCTCTTCCGCAGAGCATCCATCAAATTGATCACCTTGCCCGAAGCAGGTGCAGGCTCATCCTTCGGAATCGGCGCATGCTTCACCTTCGCCTCAACCATCTCGCGCAACGCAGCCTCGTACTCGTCCTTGAACTTCTCCGGCTCAAACTTCGACGCCTTGCGCTTGATCAGCTCCTTCGCCAGCGACAGTTGATCCTCATCCACCGCCACCTTCTTGATGTCTTCGAAGAACTCCTTGGGATCGCGAAGCTCCTCCGCATAGCGCATCGTGTAAGCCATCATGCCCGGCAGCTTATCGTCCGTACCAGCCGAAACCGCAACTAGGTGCTCGCGCCCACTAAACGCAATCTTCCCCAGCGCAATCTTCTTCGTAGTCTGCAGCGCCTTCCGAACCACCGCGAACGCCTCTGCCTGAACATCATTCTCCGGCACCACAAAATAGGGCTTCTCGAAGAACTCAGGATCAAGCTCGCCCTCATCGACGAACTGCGTCACCTCAATCGTGTGCTTCGAAGGAATGCGAATCTGTTCGATCTCCTCCGGCTCGACCATGACGTACTCGCCCTTGCGATACTCGTAGCCCTTCACGATATCGGAGCTCTCCACCTTGCCCTCATCGCCCGAGACCTTCTGGTGTTTGATCCGCTCGCCGGTCTTCCGGCTAAGCTGATGAAAACGAATCTCGCTCTTCGACTCGGTCGCCGTAAACAGCTTGACTCCAAACGAAACGAGTGAGATCTGTATCTGACCTGACCAGTACGGACGCGGCATAAGGGGTTCTCCAGAGTAGATTGGAAGCAAACAAAGGCCCGGAAGATGCTTTTATCACTATAAACCCCGCAAATACAAGCCTTAAAACCAAAACAGCTCGACTTTGCCATCTCTTATCGCCCTTCTCCGACCAACGGGAGGACCGAAGAAGTGAGCCTCTCCCAAACAAGGGATACAGACACGAAGTGACCGCCCGAATCGGGGTCCCCGCGAACAGGTCTTCGTTCGTGGGATGGCAAGCGCAGTGGGCTCGTCCGGCAGGACGCGCTCTTCCGCTCTTCACGAAAAAAGAGATACGCCTTAGTCACTTTCTCCTCCCTATACTGAAGCCCAGCAAATGTTCACGCTCCCCAATCTGTTCGCAGCCATCTTCACGCTGATCCCCTTTCTCTCTGCAGCCTTCTTTGGCGACGCGCTCCGCAAACGAATCCAGTCCCTGCCAATCGCAATCAGACTGCTACTCCCCTCGACACTCTGCCTTCCTTATCTCCTGGTCACCTTGGCTACATCCAGCTTCCATTGGGTTTGGTTCGCTCTCTACGCACTCCTCCCAATCGCAGTCACGCTCCTCCTGCATCAAGCCCGAGAAGCCGATCCAAATCAAACTGGCAACTGGCGAGACTACCTCGTCCTCATCACCCTCGGCCTGGCAGTCGACCTCCGCTGGTTCGAGCCCGCGTGGCCACCGCACCTGGCCGTCTTCAATAAGATGATCGTGCTCAACGCCGGAATCTACGGCTTCCTCATCCGTGACTTGAACGGCATCGGCTTCGATCTCCGCCTTCGTCGACGCGACCTCGCGATCGGCCTGCGCGAGTGGGCCCTCTACACCCCCATCGCCATCGGCCTAGGTCTCAGCCTCAGCTTTCTCCACTTCCACCCCCACTGGCCGCGCCTCTCCCAACTCGCCGGGGCCTTCTTCACCTTCCTCTTCATCGCGGTCCCGGAGGAGCTCTTCTTTCGCGGCTGGCTGCAAAACCTGCTCGAACGCCGCCTGGCCCGCACCCAAGCCCTGCTCCTGACCAGCGCCCTCTTCGGCCTCTCCCACTTCAACAAGCGCGCCCTGCACTTCAACTGGCGTTACGTCCTGCTCGCCGCCATCGCCGGCATCTTCTATGGCAGAGCCTGGCGTCACGACCGACGCGTCGGAGCCTCAGCCATCACCCACACCACCGTCGACACCCTATGGTCCATCTGGTTCAGATGATGCTGCACATGCGGCCGATACCGCAGATAACCAAGCCCCACCCGCATATTGTGCTGCACCGACGCTGGCAAAGTAACCGCAACGCAGATCCCGAGAACCGCATGCGCCATCCCCAGCGTAAACAGGTTCCGATACCGCAGAAAAACCAGACAAGCCGCCACGCCCCACACCAGCGTCATCACCGTCAGCACAGGATTCGGCAGATGCGCCAGCGCAAACAAACCAGCCGCGCCGATCACCGCGACCCGCCGGTCATTGGTCAGCTTCAACAACCGCCGCATCACAAAATCATTCAACAGAAACTGCTGAAAGAAAGACCAGACCGTATAGCCCCAGAACCCCTGCACCAGCCGCAGCGCGCTATGCGGCCCATGCAGCGTCTGCTCCCGCAACGCAAAGATCACCGCTCCCACCGCAAGACAAAGAGCAATCCCCACAACCCACATCGAACGGAAGAATCCAGCGACCCGCACTCCCATCGCGTCCCACCCGCTAAAGGAGCTCCACGTCGCGTACCCAATCCACCCCAGCGTAACGAAATAAAGTACAGTTCTGAGCGGCGCCGGAGTCCAGATCACAATCAGGATCAGCCCGTATCCCACTGCCAGATCAACCAGCGTCCGCCGTCTCCACCCCGCAGCCCCTGGCCGCTCCGGCCCGGAAAAATCCAACGCACTGGCTGCACTCGCGCTCATAACACCTGATCCGAAAAATTCATCGAATCTTTATACTAGAGCAACGCCGCACTTGGTGAAGAGCCGTCTTGGCCTTTTTGTTTGTCATTCCCGAAGGAAATCTGCGTTTGCAGTACCTACACCATCAGGGAAATTGTCATAGCGCCAAACAGCCTTGCGTCAGCTTTTTACTCGTCGCCATCGTCATGAACCGGCTGCTTCGAAGCCGCCAGAATCTTCTGCGCCAGCAACGCCGGAACCACCTCATAGTGATCCATCTCCATTCGAAAACTCCCCCGCCCCTGCGTAATCGAGGTCAGAGTCGTCCCATAGCTCAGCATCTCCGCCATCGGAACCTCAGCCCGCACCGTCGTCCCCGCCCCGCCGCTCTCCATCCCCTGCACGCGACCGCGACGCCCATTCAGATCGCCAAGCAACGCCCCGGCAAAGTCCTCCGGCGCCTCGATCTCCACCCGCATCACCGGCTCCAGCAGCACCGGCTTCGCCTGCTCCATGCACTTGCGAAACGCCAGCCGCGCCGCCATCTTGAACGACATCTCGCTCGAGTCCACATCGTGGTAGCTGCCATCGAACACCGTCACCTTCAAATCCACCACCGGATACCCCGCCAGAAATCCACGCGCAGCCGACTCGCGAACTCCCTTCTCCACCGCCGGGACATACTGCCGCGGAATCGCCCCGCCAAAGATCTCGTTCCCAAACACCACGCCGCTTCCCCGTGGCATCGCCTCCATGCGAACCTTGCAGTCCCCATACTGCCCATGGCCGCCCGTCTGCTTCTTATACCGTCCCTGCGCCTCTGCCCGCCCCAGCACCGTCTCGCGATAGGGTATCTTCGGAGCCTTCAACGTCACGTCCGTGTGGTATCGCCGCTTCAGCTTCGAGACCACCGCCTCAATATGCTGCTGTCCCGCCCCGGCTACCAGAAACTCATTCGTCTGCGGATCGCGGAAGAACTTCACCATCGGATCCTCTTCCATCACCTTATGCAGCGCAGGCCCAAGCTTGTCCTCATCCGCGCGAGACTTCGGTTCAATCGCATAGGTCATCGCCGGCTCCGGCATCGGCACCGGCTCCAGATAAACCTCATGGGCTTTATCGCCCAGCGTATCTCCCGTCAACGTCACCCGCAGTTTGGCCACCGCTCCAATATCTCCCGCATGCAGCTCCGAAACCTCAACCGCCTTCCGCCCCTGCATGATCGAAAGATGCGCCAGCCTCTCCGACTCATGCCGCGTAAAGTTCTGCACCGTCTTGTCCGTCGTCATCATCCCGCTGACAACCTTGAAGAACGAGATCCTTCCCGCAAACGGATCGGTCATCGTCTTATACACATAGAGCGCAAGCGGCTCCTTATCATCCACCCTGCGCATCACAATCTCGTCCTGATCGCCCCCCGCACCGCTCCCATTCACACCGTTCGCAGCCGAGTGCAGAATCCCCCGCGTAGCCACCGGCTCCCTCTCCGTCGGCGCCGGCGCATACACCTTCAGAAAATCGAGAAGATGGTCCGTCCCAACATTCCGCAGCCCGCTCACATACAGCACCGGGAAGATCCTGTCCTCGCGAATCGCCTCATGCAGCGCGACGATCAGATGCTGCTCCGGAATCGTTCCCTCGCGAAAGAACTCCTCCATCAACTCGTCCTTCCCCTCGGCGACAAGCTCCACCAGCGCCTCATGCGCAGCCTTCGCATCCGCCTTCACCGCCTCCGGAATCACCCCCACCTCACCCCGCCCATCACCATCCGGCTTATACAGATAAGCCTTCATCGTCACCAGATCCACCACCCCATGAAACCCATGCTGATCCACAATCGGCAGCTGCACCGGCACCACCTGCCGCCCCCACTTCTCCTGCAACTGTTCGATCATCCGCTGCCGGCCCATCCTGCTATCGGCCTTCGTATGGTCCACCTGGTTGATCGCGATCACGCGCGGCAGCGTCACCTCGGCAGCATACTTCCACACACGATCAGTGACCGCCTCCGCACCGCACTGCGCGTTCACCACCACCAGCGCCACCTCCACCGGCAGCATCGCTGCGCGCGTCTCGTGCACAAACATATGAAATCCAGGCGTATCGATCAGATTGATCTTGATCCCGCTCCACTCCGCAAACGCCACCGCGTTCGACATCGTCGTCCGCCGCGCCACCTCTTCTTCGTCATACGCCGTAACCGCCGACCCATCCTCGATCCGGCCGCGAGTCGCCGTCATCTTCGCCGCATGCAGCATCGCGCAGATCAACGTCGTCTTTCCACTATGCGCGTGGCCCACCACGGCCACATTACGAATGTCGTCTCCCAGATAGACCTTCATGTCAGACTCTCCTTCAAATCAGAGCTGATAAATCTCCGTCGGTTACAAATAAAACCTCACTGTATGGGTTATCGGTCCGAACAGTCTCCGCCAAACATCGACCACTGAAAGTGGACCTCGAGTTCAGCCCCCGCAGGGACCGCTATCTCGAGGAGCAGGGATGCTATCACAAACAGGCTTTCCGCTTCCCCCTAATTTGGGCCGGAAGCGGCCAGGCCAGACTGCCTCTGAAATAAAAAGGTTAGCCTCGCACCGCTATCTCTTGCCTGCCGGAGGGCAGGTCGACTCCCGCACCACCAACTCCGGATCGACCACAATCTCCTGTGCATGGTTCCCTCCAGCCGCCGCCCCAATCTGCAGCAACACCGTCTGGGCCGCCAGCATTCCCATCGTCCGCAGCGGCTGCCGCACCGTCGTCAGTGCAGGATTCTGAAACGCCGCCGACTGCACATCGTCAAACCCCACCACCGAAACATCCTGCGGCACCCTCAGCCCAGCCTCCCGCAGCGCCTTGATCGCACCAATAGCCGACACATCATTGAATGCAAACAACGCTGTAAAGCTCTCGCCACATGCCAGCAGCCTCTGCGTCGCCAGATAACCCGGCTCATGCGTCGGCTGCTCTCCCTCCAGCTGCGCCACCAGTTGCGGAAGAATCTTCAGCCCTCGCTTCTCCATCACATGACGAATCCCCCGCCACCGCGACTCCGTATCCGAGCTGAACCTCTGCCCCTTGATAAACGCCAGCCGCCTATGCCCCAGCCCGCTCAGGTGATCGATCGCAAGCTCCGCAGCCAGCCGATGGTTCAACACAATGTTGGTCACACCCTTCGGCTCATGATGGCCCGAGACCGTCACCGTCGGAATCGCCCACCGGTCCCGCAGCAGCGTGTCCACAGCGATCACTCCCTCCACCGCCCGATCCCGAAACAGCCGCTCGCTCCTCTGAATCATCTCCTCGCGATGATGATGGCTTATCAAAAAGTAAAAATAATCCGCCTGCATCAGCTCCTGTTCGATCCCGCTCAGCACCAGCGTCGCGTACCCCTCACTCACCTCCGGCACAATCACTCCCACCGTCTGGCTCCGCCGATTACGCAGCGACCGGGCAAACAGATTCGGCCGATAGTTCAGCTCCTCGGCCGCCTTCAAGATCCGGTCCTGCGTCGCCTTCGGAATCGATCGCGCCGCCGGCGCCCCACTCAGGACCCGCGAGATGGCCGCCATCGACAATCCAAGGTGATCCGACAAAACCTTCAGGCCTGCCGGTTTATGCTCCTGCGCCTTCGACTCTGGCGTCGCAGATTTTTTCGTGCGTCCACGCATTCATGCAGTCTGTCACAAGTACGCTCTTTGTGACTCTCTTATTAGCCCCGACATACGTCCACCCCCAGCACGCCCCTGCCCAGCAACCCCTCGACTCAGAACATCACACCGGCATCGCCCTGCGCAGTCGCGGCATCAAACCCCTGAGGCCTCCTACACGAACGACCGTCGAAATCCGACGACGTTTCTACAACCTCCGCGTTACTTTTCCACGATTCACAAAGTCAGACACGTCTGCACTCCCGGCAGGAACGTACGATAGACAGAATGAGTTTCAGCACCTCGACTCCGCCTAAGATCACGCGACGCAGCGCGACCAAACTCCTCGGCGGAGCCATCCTGTCCAGTTTTGCAGCAGCCCCTCTCGAAGCTCAGCAGGCCGCCCCCGCAACACCCGCCTACACTCGGCTGCTCACCGACGAAGACATCGCCTTCCTCGAAGAGATGGAGCGCGCCGGCTGCCTCTACTTCACCGAGCAGGCTGACCCAGCCACAGGACAGGTCCTCGACCGCGCCACCAACAAGACCGCCACCGGCGAGTTCGACCAGCACTTCGCCGCCAGCATCGCCGCCACCGGCTTCGGTCTCACTGCACTCTGCATCTCCGACAAGCGCGGCTATCAAGACACCGCTCGCATCAAAAAGCAGGTCATCACCACGCTCGACTTCCATCTCAACAAGATGCCGCACGAGCACGGCTTCTTCTATCACTTCAGCGACGTCAGAACCGGCAGGCCCCTCATCAACGTCGAAGTCTCCTCCATGGACACCGCCATCTTCCTCTGCGGCGTCCTCACCGTTCGCGCCTACTTCAACGATCCCAAAATCACCGACCTCGCCACCCAGCTCTACAACCGCGTCGACTGGCCCTGGATGCTCAACGGCGGCAAGACCTTCTCCATGGGCTGGTTTCCCGAGACCGGCTTTCTCTCGACCCGCTGGGATCACTACTCCGAACTGATGATGCTCTACCTCCTCGCCATCGGCTCACCTACCCACCCCATCTCCGCCGAATCCTGGAGCGCCTTCACCCGCCCTCCCATGACCTTCGGCCCCTACTCCTACATCAGCGGACGCGATCCCCTCTTCATCCACCAGTTCTCCCACGCCTGGTTCGACTTCGCCGGCAAACGCGACGCCTTCGCCAACTACTTCTCCAACTCCATCACCGCCACCCGCGCACACAAGGCCTTCTGCCTCGGCCTCAAACGCGGCTACACCGACGACTACTGGGGCGTCTCCGCCTCCGATTGGGAGCACGGCTACACCGCCTGGGGCGGCCCTCCCCTCATGGGTCCAGTCGATGGGTCCGTCGTCCCCTGCGCCACTGCCGGTTCACTGCCCTTCCTCCCCCACGACTGCGTCCGCGTCCTCCGCGCCCTCCGCGACAACTTCGGCAAAGACGCCTGGGGACGCTACGGATTCTGCGACGCCTTCCACCCCGACCTCCACTGGTACGACCCCGACGTCCTCGGTATCGACCTCGGCATCAGCGTCCTCATGGCAGAGAATCTTCGCAGCGCCTTCGTCTGGGACATCTTCATGCAGAACCCCGAACCGGTCGCCGCCATGAAGGCCTGCGGCTTCCACAGCGCTCGCCAGCCCATCAACCCCTCCGAGCCAAAGCCCACCGCGATCCCGAGCTCCGACCAGCCTGTAGCTCCAAGCACCAACCGCCCACCAAACATCATCTCCCCGAAACTAGTAGACCAGCACTAGCCGAGAGCAATCCTCCCGACCGAAGGGAGGGCCCGCGCACCTAATCCACAAAGACCGGTATACGCCCCTCGAAGTGACCGCCCCACGCGCAGCGGGCCCGTCCGGCAGGACGCACTACCCCAGCAACTCCAGCAACCCCGCCTCATCCAGCACCTTCACCCCCAGCGAGTTCGCCTTATCCAGCTTCGAACCCGCCTCCTCCCCCGCCACCACATAGCTCGTCTTCTTACTCACGCTCCCCGAAACGCGCCCCCCCGCCGACTCAATCTTCTCCTTCGCCGACTCCCGCGTAAGATTCGGCAGCGTCCCCGTCAACACAAACGTCAGCCCCTCCAGCGTAGAGGTCGTCACCCGCTTCTCCGCCGTCATCTCCAGCCCCAGCCCAGCAAGATCCTTCACCAGATCCTTGTTCTTCTCCACCGCGAAGAACTCCGCAATCGCCTGCGCCACCTTCGGCCCCACCTCATTCACCGCCTCTAACGCCTCGCCAGCCTTCCCCGCATCCTGACTCGCCGCCGTCATCAACTCATCCATCGAACCGAAGTGCTCCGCTAGCAGTTGCGCCGTCCGCTCACCCACAAACCGGATCCCCAGTCCCAGCAGCACGCGCGCCAGCCCCGCTTTCTTCGACCGCTTGATCTCTTCCAGCAGCGCATCTGCCGTCTTCTCGCCCACCCGCTCCAGCCCAAGAAGATCCTCGCGCTTCAGCCGATACAAATCCCCAATCGTATGGATCAACGGCCCCCGCACCACGACCGGCGCACCCTCCTCCGTCACCACATCCCCACCCAGCTCCGCACTTTGGCCAAGCAGCTGCGCCACCATCGCATCACCCAGCCCCTCAATGTTCATCACCCCACGCGCCGACCAGTGCAGCAACTCTTCGCGAACCCGCGCCGGACACGAATTATTGACGCACCGCCAATCCACCTCGCCCTCGATCCGCTGCAGTTCGCTCGCGCAAACCGGGCAGTTCTTCGGAAAAACAATCTCCTTCGTCCCTCGCGGATGCGTCTTATCCTCCACCACCTCCACGATCTTCGGAATCACATCCCCGCCCCGCTCCACCTGCACAAAATCCCCTATGCGAACGCCCAACCGCGCAATCTCATCCGCGTTATGCAGCGTCGCGCGCGACACCGTAGTCCCCCCAATCAACACGGGAGTAAGCGCAGCCACCGGAGTCACCTTCCCCGTACGCCCCACTTGAAACAACACACCCTCCAGCTTCGTAATCCCCGCCCGCGCCGCAAACTTGTAAGCAATCGCCCACCGCGGAGCCTTCCCCGTAAATCCCAGCCGCCGCTGCTGCGCCGTCGCATCCACCTTGATCACAACGCCATCAATCTCATACCCCAGCGAATCACGCAGCGGCTCCGCATCCGCAATAAACTTCACCACGTCATCGATACTCTTCAGCGCCTTCGCATAGTTGTTAACGCGAAAGCCCGAAGTCTTCAAAGCCTCCAGTGCAGTCGACTGCTGCGGCAGCAAAAACTCGCCATCCTTCAGCAAAAAATAAGCATAAAAATCCAGCCGCCTCTGCGCTACGATGTTCGGCTCCAGCGTCCGTATCGTCCCCGCCGCAGCATTCCGCGGATTCGCCGCCGGAGCTTGTCCTGCCGCCTCGCGCTCCTCATTCATCTTCACAAACGCCGCATGCGGCAACACCACCTCGCCGCGCACCTCAAAACTCTGCGGCAAACCCGCCGCCTTCAACTTCGCAGCCGGGATACTCAGCGGCACCGACCGAATCGTCCGCACATTGCTCGTCACATCCTCGCCGATCGACCCATCCCCACGCGTCAGCCCCCGCCCCAGATGCGCAGCTCCGCCCTTGTCAGATCCCAGCCCAGATCCAGGCCCATACTGCAACGCCAGCGAAAGCCCATCCAGCTTCAACTCGCACACATACCGCACCGCCTCCGTACTCGGCAGCGCATCCCGCACCCTCTGGTCCCACGCCCGCAGCTCCTCCTCGTTGTACGCGTTATCCAGCGACAACATCGGCCGCGAGTGCGGCATCTTCACGAACCCTTCCTTCGGCTTGCCCCCCACGCGCTGCGAAGGCGAGTCCGCCGTCACCAGCTCAGGATGCTTCTCCTCGAGCCGCTTCAGCCGGTTCATCAGCGCGTCATACTGCGCATCCGTCAACTCTGGCGCATCTTCGACGTAGTACAGATGCTCATGATGACGAAGCTGATCGCGCAGCTCCTCTATCTCTTGATCCGGTGTCAACGCAGTCGCCATAGGCCAGATTATAAAAGCTGATGTCCTGCCGGACGGGCTCTCTACGCGGGAGGCGGTCACTTCGTGACGCGTATACCGGTCTCGGCAGGATTGGCAGCATGGTCCTCCCGTTGGTCGGAATCATCTTCGTTCGCGACCAACGGGAGCACCATGCGAAGCGGTATACAAGTCACGAAGTGACCGCCCCGCGCGCAGCGGGCCCGTCCGGAAGGACAAAATCTGCATCTCACACTCCATGCCCTACCGCCTCCGCCGCTACCCGCCCGCCCCACTCGCCAATCAAGACGCGCAAAAGAATCTCGAACGCCCCAGCGCCCAGGACATCTACGAACAGGTCGCCAACAACGCCCGTCAGGAGCTCGGCCGCTCCAGCGTCTCCCTCGCCATCTCCGGCCTCGCCGGCGGAATCTTCATGGGCCTCTCCGCCCTCGGCAATGGCATCGCGATCGCTCTCCTCACCACCCCCGGCACCGTTCCCTCCCACACCATCTTCTTCGTCGGCAAGATGTTCTACCCCCTCGGCTTCATCGTCGTCATCCTCGGCCGCTCCCAGCTCTTCACCGAAAACACCCTCTACCCCGTAGCCCTCGTCCTCGCCGAAAAGAAACACTTCTGGAAGACCCTGCGTCTCTGGGCCACCGTCCTTCCCGCCAACGTCCTCGGCGCTCTCACCTTCGCGGCCCTCGCCGCCCTCACCAACGCCGTCAATCCAAGCGTCGTGCAAGCCCTCGCAGGCCTCGGCCTCGAGGCCATCCACAACCCCGCCGCCACCATCTTCTGGAGCGGCGTCATGGGCGGCTGGATCATCGCCACCGTCGCCTGGCTCGTCTCCGGATCACACTCCATCACCGGCTCCGTCATGATCATCTGGATGCTCACCTTCGTCGTCGGCCTCGGCAACTTCGCCCACTGCATCGCCACCAGCGGCGAGATCCTCGCCGCCGTCCTCATCGGCAAAGCCGCCTGGACCAGCTACTTCACCTGGCTCCTCCCCGCCGTAGCCGGCAACATCTGCGGCGGCGTCGGCATGGTCACCCTCCTCGAGTACGGCCAGGTCATCTACGGTGGCGACGCCGACGCCGAAGCCATCGCCCCCCATCAGAAAGAAGAGACCAAGACCGAAGAGTCTGCAAAAGCCTGAGCCCCTCTCTCCGAAATCCGCGACCTTTCGCCCACTTCCTCATCCAAGACTCACGCAGCAGGATTGCAGGAGTACTCAACATGCCCGACACAGTAAAGATGGTCCGCTTTCACAAAATCGGCGGCCCCGAAGTCCTCCAGTTCGACGACCTCCCCCTCCCCGAACCACGCAAGGGCGAAGTCCGCCTCCGCGTCAGAGCCATCGGCCTCAACCGCGCCGAGAGCATGTTCCTTCACGACCGCTACCTCGAAACGCCCGTCCTCCCCTCCACCAACGGCTACGAAGCCTCCGGTATCGTCGAAGCGGTCGGTCCCGGCGTCGACACCAGCTGGATAGGCAAAAAGGCCAGCACCACCCCGGCCTTCTCGCTCAATCACTACGGCGTCTATGGAGAGGTCGCCATCGTCCCGATCCACGCAGTCGCTGAGTACCCTTCCAAGCTCTCCTACGAAGAAGGCACCAGCATCTGGATGCAGTACATCACCGCCTACGGAGCCCTCATCTACTACGGCCATCTCACCAGGGGCGACTACGTCATCATCACCGCCGCCAGCAGCAGCGTCGGACTAGCCGCTATCGAGATCGCCAAAGCCGAAGGCGCCACCAGCATCGCCACCACGCGCACCTCAGCCAAAAAAGCCGAACTCCTCGCCTTAGGCGCCGACCACGTCATCGTCACCGACGAAGAGGACCTCGTCGCCCGCGTCAACCAGATCACCGCCAACCAGGGCGCGCGCATCGTCTTCGATCCCATCGGCGGCAAAGGCATCGAAGCCCTCGCCAGCGCCACCGCAGTCCAGGGCACCATCTTCGAGTACGGCGCGCTGGCCATGGAGCCAACCCCCTACCCCCTGTTCACCGCACTCAGCAAGCGTCTCATTATCCAGGGCTACACCCTGCGCGACATCCTCGCCGATCCAGTCAAGTCGCAAGATGCGAAGAAGTACGTCTTCGACAACCTCGTCGCCGGCAACTTCAAACCCCGCATCGACAGGACCTTCCCCTTCGCACAGATCGTCGAAGCCCACCGCTACATGGAATCAAACGCGCAGATTGGCAAGATCGTAGTAACCCTTTAGCCCTCGCGAGCTTCCATCCCAAACCTACGGCGCCTTATCCTCACCGATGTTCAGCATCGTATCCACGTTGCTTTTATCGATCAACGAAACTCCGGTATCGATAAACGTAGGAATCGGCGCAAAGGAATTCAACGAGTAGTCCTGCGCCAGCGGCTTCAAGGGATAGTGATGAATATCGTCCAGCGCCTTCAGCCCCACCAGCGCCATCGTAAAGGGCTTCTGCGAGATGGTCGAATCGATCGTCCCATCCTTCACCCCCTGCAGCACGGTTTGGTCCGTGTCCATCGCCACCAGCAACCGATCCTTCACGTTCGCCCGCCGAAACGCCTCGGCCACATCTCTACCCGACGCCGCCTCCAGGCACACGATCGCATCCACCCGGTTCGCTCCCGTTCGCGAAAGATAATCCCGCGTCTGATCCATCGCCAGACCCGAGTCGCCCTTCATGTCGAACACATCAACAATCTTGATCCCCGGATAGTGCGACAACGCATCCTTGTAACCCTTCAACCGCTCATCAATGTTCGGCTGCCCAGGAATCGAAAAGAAAGCCACGTTCCCCTTGCCATTAAGCTTCGCCGCAACCCGCTGTCCACCCAGTCGCCCTGCCTGCAGATTATTCGTTCCGATGAAGTACAGCCGTCCACTCGCTGGAGCGTCCGAGTCCATCGTGATCACCGGAATCCCCGCACCCAGCGCAGCCGTGATCTCCGGACCCATCAACTCCGCGCTCGCCACCGAAACCAGGATCCCCGCAGGCTTGCGTGCCACCACCGTACGAAACTCCGCGACCTCGCCCTGCGGATCGAACGTAGTCGTCCCGCGCATCTCGGCCGAAACCCCATACTGACCCGCCGCCTTCTGAAACCCGGCATTCGCCGCCTTCCAGTAGGGCAGGTTGATGTTGGTAGCAATCAGATAATAATGCTCGTCTTTGCTGTGTCGGGTGCATCCCGCAAGCACTGGAAGAAACATAGCCAAGAGCACAAAAAGAGGTCGTCTCATAAAAGAGTTCATCGTCATCCTCTGGCAAAACTTCTGTCCGAAGCCAAAAACATTGAATCAGGCATCGGCTCAGATCACATCTCGCGGGCCCTGACACAAAATCCAAACCACGGAACGAAGGAACCGTCCCGAAATCTCCGCGCCGCCGAATGAGTCCATCTCTTTGCTTCAACCGGAAAACTCTCAGAGAAATCGCCAGATACCACCGCAAAAAAATCTACTGGTTCACCGATCTCTGCTTCTTCATAACAGCGTCCAGATTCGTCTTATCCACCAGCGCAACTCCCGTATTGACGAAGGTCGGAAACGGAGAATAAGGATCCAGCGCGTAGTCCTGGTCAAGCGGTTTCACGGGATAGTGATGAATATCGTCCAGCGCCTTCAATCCCAGAAACGCCATCGCGTACGGCTTTTGAGAAATCGTCGAATCGATCGTTCCATCGCCCACCAGCTTCAACGTGTCCGAGTCCACATCCATCGCGATCAACAAGCGGTCCGTAGCATTTCTCCGTTTGAAGGCCTCCGCTACGTTCGCACCCGACCGGGAGTCCAGGCAGATAAACGCGTCGATCCTCGCCGGCCCCTTCCGCTCAAGGTACTCACCCGCCTTATCCATCGCCGTCCCCGGATCCGTCTTGATATCGAACACCTCCACGATCTTGATCCCGTGATAATCCTCTAAGATATCCTGATAGCCCTTCAACCGCTCATCCAGGTTCGGCTGCCCCGGATTCGTGAAGAACACTACATTTCCTTTCCCATTCAGTTGCGCCGCCGCGCGCCTCCCGCCCAGCTTGCCCGCCTCGAAGTTGTTGGTCCCGATAAAGTACAACCGCTTGCTCTCCGGCGAATCCGAGTCGATCGTAATCACCGGGATGCCCGCCGCAATCGCCGCATCGATCTCCGGCTGCATCAGCTGGGAGTTCACAACCTGGACCAAAATCCCCGCAGGCTTCCTCGCCACCATCGCCTTGAACTCATCCACCTCTGCCTGCGCGTTCAACCCCGCCGGCCCGCGCGTATCGACCGAAACCCCATACTCGGCCCCCGCTGCAGCAAATCCACTCGCGGCCACCTTCCAATATGGCAAAGCCGTATTTGTGGCGATCAGGTAGTATTGCTCACTCTTGCTGTGACGGGTGCATCCTGCAATCAGTGGAAGCACCACCGCTAAAAGCGCAAAAAGATACCGCTTCCTCAAAGTATTCATGTCCATCCTCCGGCAGTATCTCTGTCCGAAGCCGAAAAAAATGTCGAAATCGGACAGCAGCGCAGGCTCTATTTCCCTGCGGGAGCCAGATACTACTCCAAATCACTCTGCGGAGTAAACCCGTGCAGACTCCGCCTGATAACTCCACTTGATAAACTCCATACAGCATGGTCCTACCCTTCGTCCGCGAGCTCCTCGCAGACCTGGAGCACTCTGAAGCTTTTGAGCGTGTACGCCGCCACCTCAGCGGAGGCACGGGGCGCAGACGTGTCTCCGGACTCACCTTCACCGCCCGCGCCCTCTACCTCCCCTTCTTCGTCCGCGCCGCCCAGGCCCCCTGCGTCATCATCGTCGCCGACAACAAAGCCGCCGAAGCCCTCCAGGCCGCCGTCCTCAGCGCCTGCGAACTCACCGGTGCCCTCGCGCCCGAATCCGTCCTCCGTCTCCCCGCACACGACGTCCTCCCCTTCGAAAACCTCTCACCCCACCCCGAAATTCAAGAGACCCGCGCCGCCACCCTCTGGAAGATCGCAACCAATCAGGCACGCCTCGTCATCGCGCCAGTAGAAGCCGCCTGCATGCGTCTCTTCCCCCGCGACTACTACCGCGCCCTCACCCTCCATCTCAAAGTCGGCGAAGAGTACATGCCCGACATGCTCGTCGAGCACCTCCTGTCGGTTGGTTATACGAAGGTAGACGTAGTCGAGATGCCCGGCCAGGTCACCCTCCGCGGCGGCATCCTCGACATCTACTCCCCCGAGATGGACCGCCCCGTCCGCATCGACTTTTTCGGCGACGAGATCGAATCCATCCGCCGCTTCGACCCCGACACCCAGCGCTCCGCCTCCACCCTCGACCACGCGCTACTCCTCCCCCTCACTGAAACTCCCGTCACCGACAAGCTCCTCACCGCCATCAACGCCCGCCTCACCCGCGCAGGCAAAGCCGGAGCCGCAATCGAAGGCGGAGAAGAGCCCGCCGAGCTCCTGACCCATGTCAGTACAAGAACCGGTGAGGCCACCATCTTCCCCGGCTGGGAGTTCTTCGCCCCAGTAGCCGGAGCCAACCTCACCCTCCTCGACCTCCTCAGCGCCTCCAGCCCCACCGCCCCGCGCGTCTTCCTCGAAGAGCCCGCCATGATCAAAAACCAGGGCGAGCGCTGGTGGAACAAGATCGAGCAGCGCCACGAGCGCTCCGGCATCGGCAACCTCGTCCGCCCCGAAGACATCTACCTCTCCCCCTGGGACCTCGACGACCGCCTCCACAAGTTCCCCGGCATCGAACTCGACCAGCTAGGCGCAGTCGACATCCTCGACGCCGACCGCAGCGACCTCTCCGAAGTCGACTTCGCCACCCGTCCCACCATGCGCTTTCACGGCTCCATCCCAGCCATGATCGACGCCATCAACGCCCTCATCAAACAGGAAGCCCGCATCCTCCTCACCGCCCCCAATCAAGGCGAAGTCGAGCGCCTCGCCGGCCTCCTGCAGGAGTACCAGCTCCCCTATCGCCTCGGCTCGCGCAACGAGAGCCCCGGCAGCTCCACCATCTACACCGAGTCCAGCTACCTCGGCGGCAACACCATCGACCTCCGCACCCCCGTCATCGTCAAAACCCCCATCGCCGCAGGCGTGCAGATCCTCGAACTTCGTGAACGAGCCCTCGACAAAGGCACCGCCCACGGCCAGATCGTAATCTTCGGCGCGCAAGACCTAACCGACGACGCCGACGTAACCACTCGCCCCGTCCGCCGCGGCAAATCCAAAGCCGCCGCCTTCATCTCCGACTTCCGCGACCTCGCCGTAGGCGACTACGTCGTTCACGTAGAGCACGGCATCTCCCGCTACTGCGGCCTGCGAGTAATCGAAGAAAACGACGCCCCGCCACTCGAACTCATGATCCTCGAGTTCGCCGACGAAGCCAAACTCTACGTCCCCCTCACCCGCCTCGACCTCATCCAGAAGTACCGCTCCAGCGAGACCGGCCCACCGCCCGAGTTAAACAAACTAGGCACCCAAGCCTGGCAAAAGACCAAAGCCCGCGTAAAAAAGGCGATGGCCGACATGACCGCCGAGCTGCTCAAGCTCTACGCGCAGCGTCAGGCCGCCGTCGGCACGCCCTTCTCGCCCGACACCAACATGCAGCACGAGTTCGAAGACGCCTTCGACTTCAACGAGACCGACGACCAGCTCACCGCCATCGCCGACATCAAGGCCGACATGGAGTCAACCCGCCCCATGGACCGCCTCCTCTGCGGCGACGTCGGCTACGGCAAAACCGAAGTAGCCATGCGAGCCGCCTTCAAAGCAGTACAAGACAGCAAACAAGTAGCCGTCTTAACCCCAACAACAGTCCTCAGCTTCCAGCACTTCGAGTCCTTCAAAAAACGCTTCGCCAACTTCCCCGTCAACATCGAGATGATCTCCCGCTTCCGCACTGCCAAAGAAAAAAAGATCATCCTCGAAAAAGCCGAAGCAGGAAAGATCGACATCCTCATCGGCACCCACGCCGTCCTCTCCAAAGATTTAAAGTTCCAGGACCTCGGCCTCCTCGTAGTCGACGAAGAGCAGCGCTTCGGCGTCCGCCACAAAGAGCGCCTCAAGCAGATGCGCGCTCAAATCGACGTGCTCTCCATGTCCGCCACGCCCATCCCGCGTACTCTGCATATGTCACTGATTGGGTTACGTGATATGTCGGTCATCGAAACTCCCCCCAAAGACCGCATGGCCATCCAGACCATCGTCGCCAAGTTCGACGAAAAACTAATCCGCACTGCAATCGAGATGGAGCTCGAGCGCGGCGGCCAAGTCTACTTCGTCCACAACCGCGTCGAAACCATCTACGACCTCGCCTCAAAGATCCGCGAGCTGGTCCCGCAAGCCCGCATCGTCATTGGCCACGGCCAGCTCCCCGAAGCCGAGCTCGAGCGCGTCATGCTCGCCTTCATGAACCACGAGTACGACGTCCTCGTCGCCACCAGCATCATCGAAAACGGCCTCGACATCCCCCTCGCCAACACCATCATCATCAACCGCGCCGACCGCCACGGCCTCTCCGAGCTCTACCAGCTCCGCGGCCGCGTAGGCCGAAGCAACCGCCGCGCGTATTCGTACTTATTAATCCCACCCGAAACCGAACTCACCGAAGTCGCCCGCCGCCGCCTGGCCGCACTCAAAGAGTTCTCCGACCTCGGCACAGGCTTCAAGATCGCCGCCCTCGACCTCGAGCTCCGCGGCGCAGGCAACATGCTCGGCGGCGAACAGTCCGGCCACATCGAAGCCATCGGCTTCGAGATGTACACCACCCTGCTCGAAGAGGCCGTCCGCAAGATGAAGGGCGAAGAGGAAAAACCCGCCCACGCCAACACGGTCATCAATCTAGGCATCTCCGTCCGCATCGACTCCGACTACATCCCCGAAGAAAATCAGCGCCTCCGCATGTACAAGCGCATCGCCGGAGCCCAAACCCAGGCCGACCTCGCAGACGTCCGCGCCGAGCTGCAAGACCGCTACGGCACCCCACCCGAAACTGTCCTCAACCTCTTAGCCGCAGGCGAGATCCGCCTCCACTGCGAACAACTCGGCATCTCCCAACTGGACCGCAAGCGCACGCAAGTCGAACTCCCCAACCCCAACGGCAACAAGAAGGCCCCCATCAAGACCTTCGTCGAGATGCTCCACGTAAAATTCGCCGCCGTCAACGCCGACCCCTCACACTTCACCAACGACAACAACAAAACCGTAGACCCCGCCACGCTCATGAAGCTAGTCAGCCGCAACACCAAACGCGGCGCCCAGTTCACCCCCCAGGGCACCCTGCGCTGGCCCCTCCCCTCCGCAAAATCCGAAGAAGTCCTCTCCGAAACCCGAGCACTCCTCGACGCCCTCGACACCACCCTCCCCAACTGACGCGCACTTAACCATCGCGCTTCTTATGAGTGCCTTCTGGTACACAAAGAGATCTGTAGAAAAAAACTCAGCCAGCACGCGACTGTTATATGTCCCTCCTTATCTGCGCCTCATCACCAGAAATAGAATCAGGAGCAGCACCAATAACCCTATACTTCCCGGCCAAATAAAAAATCCGCCGCGACTCGTGGTACCCATCACCAGGCATCCTGTCATCATCGAGCACGAAACAAGCGCTAATACCAGCACGCCAATCGTCGTACCAGCTCTCCCCATTCGCCCAAACTCCATTTGCCTCATATCGCTCCTTACAGTCAGTCGGTATAGATGCACACCCGCAGAATTGCGTCTCCTTGCGGGGCTGCTGTCTATTGGGTTTCGAGATAGACCGCGTCGAGACAATCGGCGATGATTCCAATCACCAATGAAAACCGCCATCCGCGTCCTCTGGACCATCTGCTTTGTACTCGCATTCAACACGGCAGTCTCCACTCACACCGCCAAAGGAGCGACCCTGCCCGCCGACGAAACCGCCGGCTCACCCTCCATCGCCCGCATGCTCCTCGACAAGCACTTCCACGACCTCGAAGCCACCAGCAAAGGCACCATGCTCGCCGCTGGCTCCGGAGCCAAAGGCTCCTCAGGAGGCTACGTAGCCCTCGAGATCGTCACCGAAACCCTCAAAGGCCGCACCGGCACCTTCCTCCTCCAGCGCACCGGCACCATGACACACGGCACGCCAACCCTCAGCGTCACCGTAGTCCCAGATTCAGGCACCGGTCAGCTCACCGGCCTCGCCGGCAAAATGTCCATCAATATCGTCGAAGGCAACCACTCCTACGACTTTGAATACACTCTGCCGTAGCGCCCTTAACGCAGCTCCTCCCTGCTCTCCGTAACCTTTTCCTCCACTCGGTGTCCTATTAATAAGTAGTCACCGAAGCCGTCCTCCCCTGTATCGAGACGGGAAAGGGGCCTTATGCATCAGCCCATCCAGATCGGCAAACTCACCATCACCTTCCTTCAAAGCCGCCATGAGACCCAAGGTGCCGCGGACGTCTTCGAGCTCCTCATCCCGCCCCACGCTCACCTCAACATTCCCCACCTTCACCGCCTCTCCGACGAGACCATCTTTGCCAGGAACGGCATCACCACCTGGATCGTCGACCAGCGCCGCATCACCCTCCACCCGGGCCAGCAACTCCACATACCACGGGGCACCATCCACTCCTACCTCAACGACCACCAGCAAACCGCGCGCGTCATCTGCCTGCTCACCCCCGGCCTCCTCGGTCCCGAGTACTTCCGCGAGCTCTCCCGCATTCTCAAAGCCGAAGATCCACCCAACCTAGCCGACATCGGCAGCGTCATGGCCCACTACGACGTCATCCCAGCGGGCCTCCCGTCCCCGCCCGTTCATGATCACGGCCCACCCATCCTCACTCTGCCGTAAACTGGTCGCATCTCATGACCAGCCGCATCTTCGCCTCCAAAGCCCTCCTCGTCGCCGCTCTCGCCTTCGCTTGCATCCAACCCGTCCGCGCCCAGCACCTCTCCGCCGACGGCGGCGTTCAGACCTTCAACTACCTCGCCGACCAATACTTCTCCGACGTCTACTTCCACTTCGGGCCCACTGCAGGCACCTCCGCCGGCCTCCACCAGTACGACGACAAGCTCGAGGACTACTCCACCCAAAGCATCCAGAAACAAATCGCCGCCCTCCACACCTACGAGAAAAAAGTCGAAGCCATCGACCCCTCCGCCCTCGACGCCTCCGTAGCCGGCGACCGCGCCATCCTCCTCAACAGCATCCGCAGCACCCTCCTCACCCTCGAGGTCATCCGCCCCTGGGAAAAGAACCCCGACAACTACTCTTCCGGCATCACCAACTCCGCCTTCGTCATCATGGAGCGCCCCTACGCCTCCGCCGACATCCGCCTCAAAGCCCTCATAGCCCGCGAAAACCAGATGCCGCAGGTCCTCCTCGAAGCCCGCAAGAACCTCAAGAATCCCCCGCACATCTACACCGAAATAGCCCTCGAGCAGATCGACGACATCATTGGCTTCTTCCAGACCGACGTCCCCTCCGCATTCACAGACGCCACCGACGCCGACACCAAAGCCGCCTTCGCCAAGTCCAACGCCGCCGTCATCGAAGCCCTCAAGTCCTACGCCGCCTGGCTCAAATCCGACCTCCTCCCCCGCTCCAACGGCGACTTCAAGTTCGGCGCCGACACCTTCGCAAAAAAACTCAGCTACGACGAAATGGTAGACATCCCCCTCGACCACCTCCTCGAGATCGCCTACGCCGACCTGCACAAAAATCAAGCCGAGTTCGCCCGCGTAGCCAAAGAGGTCGACCCCGCCAAAACCCCGCAGCAGGTCCTCGCCGAACTGGCCACCATCCACCCCGCACCCGACAAACTCCTCAGCACCTTCAACGAAACCTTTGCCAGCCTCATCGACTTCATCAACACCCACCACATCATCACCATCCCCTCCAAGGTCGAGCCCACCTTAGAAGAAACCCCGCCCTTCATGCGCGCCACCACGCAAGCATCGATGGACCCTCCCGGCCCCTTCGAAACCCACTCCACCAAGGCCTACTTCAACGTAACCCTGCCTGAAAAATCCTGGACACCCGAGCACATCGCCGAGCACATGGCCGCCTTCAACGTCGGAACCGTCATCAGCACCAGCGTCCACGAAGCCTACCCCGGCCACTACGTCCAGTTCCTCTGGACCCCGCAGTTCCCCTCCACCATTCGCAAGGTCCTCGGCGCCAACACCAACATCGAAGGTTGGGCCCACTACACCGAACAGATGATGCTCGACCAGGGTTACGGCCAACCCGGCACCGGCGCGCAGAACGAGCGCGAAGCCAAACTCATCCGCCTCGGCCAGATCCAGGACGCCCTCCTCCGCGACGCCCGCTTCGTCAACTCCATCAAGCTCCACACCGGTCAATTCACCTTCGATCAGGCCGTCAACTTCTTCGTCACCGACGGCTACCAGTCCCACTCCGTCGGCCTCGTCGAAACCAAGCGCGGCACCGCCGACGCCACCTACCTCTACTACACCCTCGGCAAGCTACAGATCATGAAGCTCCGCGCCGACATGATGAAGAAACAAGGCGCAGCCTTCAACCTCCAGGACTTCCACGACAACTTCATGCGCCAGGGATTCGCCCCCATCAAAATCGTCCGCAAAGCCATGCTCCACGACGACTCGCCTGTCCTCTAGCTAATGAAGCTGTCGAGACAAAATCGATCACGGCTGGCTTGGATTAAATCTTTCTCTAAGACCTCTTGGCGCTTCGAAGATTATCCACTCGATTACATCGACCAGGGAGAATGCCCGCCCAATCTGCCCGGACGCCTTCAGCACAAGCGGTGGCGCGCAGATTTAGTCAATTGGTACGCCGTCTCTGGTTTGGGTGACAGCAAAGAAGCTGCCTTAGCGGATGCAAAGCAGAAATTTGCCGATTGGAAGACAAGTGGCGAGAAGATGTGGCGGCCTGGCACAGGGCCTGGAATTGTCTTTGCCGCCAAGGAAACTCCCACTCGCTATCCTGAACTCAGCGACGACTTCATTCACAAGGTTCTGAATTTGCAGTGGGCGTGGATCTCCGACTTTTCGACCCTTTGGGATTTTCATACTGAGAATGACAACGACGCCATGTATTTGCGAATTGGCGAAATATACGGTGTCGATGTATCAAGTGTTCCTAATGCGAGGCTCATGGATATCTTTGCGGAAATTATGAATCAAATTGGATCCTTCCCGGAAGACCCCGTATTGAAAGCGATCAGACTCACCAGAGACGCTCGCGATCGGCACGTGGCAGGACTTCCTGCCTTATCCTGGAATCCAATCGTGGAGCCTTGACGAAGCATCCAACTTTCTTCCCAACCCGATCGGGCTATCCCACCCATCCTCCAGCCCTGTTAGCATTTTCGAAGTCAAACCTGCATCCAAGAAATTGATGACACCAACCATGACCCAGAAAATCCGCAAAGCAGTCTTCCCCGCCGCAGGAATGGGCACCCGCTTTCTCCCCGCCACCAAGGCCATGCCCAAAGAGATGCTCTGCCTCGTCGATAAGCCGCTCATCCAGTACGGCGTCGAAGAGGCCGTAGCCGCCGGCTGCACCGAGATCATCATCGTCACCGGCCGCGGCAAGTCCACCATGGAAGATCACTTCGACTCCAGCCCCGAGCTCGAAGCCTCCCTCGCCGCGAAACACAAAACCGCACTCCTCGAACTAGCGCGCTCGGTCTCGAAGCTCGCCAAGATCACCTACACCCGACAGCCCCACCCCCTCGGCCTCGGCCACGCCGTCCTCATGGCCAAAGAGCTCGTCGGCAACGAACCCTTCGCCGTCCTGCTCCCCGACGACATCGTCGACGCCACCATCCCCTGCATGAAGCAGATGGTCGAAGCCTTCAACGAAGCCCAGGCCGCGAACGGAGAGATGTCCAGCATCCTCGGCTCCGAGATCGTCGAAGGCGCAGCCATCCAGAACTACGGCTGCCTCGACTGCACCCCCGACCCCAAAAACCCGCGCCTGCTCACCGTCAAAGACCTCGTCGAAAAACCCAAACCCAAAGACGCGCCCTCGCAGAACGCCATCATCGGCCGCTACATTCTCACCCCGCGCATCTTCGACATGCTCGAGCACATCACCCCCGGCGCAGGCGGCGAACTCCAGCTCACCGACGGTATCAAAGCTCTCCTCCAACACGAAAAAGTCTACGGCTTCGTCTACGAAGGCAAGCGCCACGACGCAGGCGACAAGCAAGGCTTCCTCCGCGCCACCGTAGAGCTCGCCCTCAAGCACAAGGACCTCGGCCCCGCCTTCCGCACCTGGCTAAAGTCCTACCCTCTGTAGCTTCCTCCTCTGCTGGCATTGCTGTTTTAGCCCTGATGTCCTTGACGTCATTCCGCAGCAAAAGCGAAGGAATCCGCTGTCGCGGCTATTAATGCAGCAATGTCGATTCGTTTACTCACCGCCCCAACGTGTACTTCCATTCCTGCATCTCACCCCAAAGACCAAGCACCGCAGAAAAACATTGGAGAAGACATGTCCGGACAAAAAGCAAGCGAACCGACCACCGCCATCACCCGCGAAAAACTAATCGACCTCCTCAACGAAGATCTCTCCCGCGAATATCAAGCCATCATCTCCTACGTCAACTACTCGCAGGTCCTCAAGGGCGCGCAGTACATGAATATCGCCGACGAGCTCGCCGTCCACGCAACCGAAGAGCTCGCCCACGCTATCGCCCTCTCCAACCACATCGACTATCTCGGCGGCATGCCCTCCGTCACCCCGAAACCCGTCAAGACCTCTGAGAAAAATGAGGACATGCTCCGCTTCGATCTCGAAAACGAGAAGGTGACTATCGCCAACTATCGCCGCCGCATCCGCCAGTGCGATGAGCTCAACGAGTTCGCCATCGGCGAGTCCATCCGCGAGATCCTCATGCAGGAGCAGGACCACCTCATCGCCCTGGCCACAGCCCTCGGCGTAGACCCACCCAACCCAGGCATCGCCGATTAGACCCGTTCCCCGCAACGAGCCTGTAGTCCTCCTTCCGACCAACGGGAGGACCCAACGAGGCTCATCCCACCCAGAAAAGGTACACGCGTCACGAAGTGACCGCCCCACGCGAAGTGGGCCCGTCAGGCAGGACACATCTTTTGTCTATAAGCGAAGTGGGCCGTCCGTCAGGACGGCTACTTTCCGATCTTCAAATCGATATAAAACTGATTCTTGTTATCGAATGAGCTGATCGTCTTCACGGCGCTCTTCTTCCCGTTACTCTCCGCCCAGATCTCATAGTCCGTATTCTGCGCCAGCTGCCCAAACCGATAGCCGCCCTCGTCATCGGAAAAAAAGCTCTTCACCGACAGGCTATGGCCATCCTTCAGATACACCACCGCGCCCTTCACAATCGCGCCGCTGCTATCGGTAACCTTGCCCTGCACGACCCGTTGCACAGGCCCCCGCTGCTCCGCAACCGCAGAGACCGACCGCACAGCACCCGCGACAGCCACCATCGCACAAGAGGCGAGAATCACCTTACCAGCAAACGAACGGAGCAAGAGATCAGTACGCTTCATAGCTTTCAGTATACGGCTATCCCCATCCAGATCAGCCGTTACTCCTCTTCCTCTTCGTCGGTATGCGTCACATCTTCATCGTCATAACCCGCATCGTCGATAGCCGCCAACTCCAGTGGGTCCACCGAAACCACCTCGAGGTCGACGCCGCACTCATCGCACTGGACCATCTCTCCCTCTTCCACTTCATCGACGTCAACCACAATCGGGTTATCGCATTCCGGACAAACAACAGCCATGATCGTGCCTCCAGGGTCTTTGGGCCCACTCGCCCGTCTATAGGATTACAGGAACATCCCCGTGGACGTCCTGGCTATTTATCCTTGTTATTTATTTAGCGGCCCTCCCGCTCCCACGTCAAGCATACGATTTACCCGGCACAACGGTTTTTTTGCACAAGGAGAAGATTCCGTGATCGCTCGATCCGCCTCATCCGCACGCCCGGCCCTCTCCCGCCTCCTCGCAACCTCTGCCCTCGCCTGCACCCTGCTCCCCTCCACCCCCCTTCCCGCGCAACAACCCCTCCCCACCGGCAAGCCCATCACCCCCTCACCAGCCGACCCCGCCATCGCCGCCGCCATCGCCCAGGTCTCCCCCGACCACATCAAAGCCACCATCACCAAGCTCGTCTCCTTCAACAACCGCAGCACCCTCTCCAGCATGGACACCGACCTCGCCCCCAACACCGGCGTCAACGCCGCCGCCGACTGGATCGAGTCCGAGTTCAAAGCCATCTCCGCCGCCTGCAGCAACTGCCTAGAAGTAAAGCGCGACACCTTCACCGAACCCGCCAGCACCGCACCCAACGCCCGCATCACCAAGCCCACCAAAATCAGCAACGTCTACGCCATCCTCCGCGGCACCGACCCCGCCCAGGCCGCCCGCATGGTCCTCGTAACCGGCCACTACGACTCACGCAACTCCAAAAACGAAAACACCCACGACCCAGCCCCAGGAGCCAACGACGACGCCAGCGGAGTAGCCGTCTCCCTCGAATCCGCCCGCGTCCTCTCCAAACTCAAATTCCCCAGCACTATCGTCTTCGTAGCCGTAGCCGGCGAAGAGCAGGGCCTCAACGGCAGCGCCCACCTTGCCAAACTCGCCCGCGAAGAAAACTGGCAGCTCGAAGCCGTCCTCAACAACGACATCGTCGGCGGCGACACCACCCCCAACAACACCACGACCCCCAACATCCAGGACAAGACCGCAGTCCGCGTCTTCTCCGAAGGCATCCCCGCCAACGCCACCCCCGACCAACTCCGCGCCATCGAAACCCTCGGCGCCGAAGGCGACTCCCCCTCCCGCGAGCTAGCCCGCGCCATCGTCGACGTCGGCGCCACCTACTTCCGCCCGACATCCCAGCACGCGCCCAGCGCCCCCGGCAGCCGCGTCCACAACAACCTCATGCGCATGATCCCGGCCTTCCACCCCGTCCTCATCTTCCGTCGCGACCGCTTCCTCCGCGGCGGCGACCACACCAGCTTCAACCAGGAGGGCTTCGCCGCCGTCCGCTTCACCGAGTGGACCGAGAACTTCGACCACCAGCACCAGAACGTCCGCACCGAAAACGGCACCCAATACGGCGACCTCCTCCAATACGTCGACTTCAACTACGTCGCCAACGTAGCCCGCCTCAACGCCGCCACCCTCGCCACCCTCGCCTCCGCCCCCGGCCAGCCGCAAAACGTCCGCATCCTCACCACCGCCCTCGACAACAACACCGAGCTCATCTGGCAGCCCCCCGCCGGTGCCCCCGCCAACACCACCTACGAGGTCGTCTTTCGCGAGACCGACCAGCCCGTCTGGACCGACTCCGAGTCCGCCGGCTCCGCCCTAAGCCTCAAGCTGGCCATCTCCAAGGACAACGTAGTCTTCGCCGTCCGCTCCGTCGACCCCGCCGGCCATCGCAGCACAGCCGTCCTACCCACCCCACAGCGCGCCGCAAAATAACGCTGTCCTACCGGACGGACCCACTGCGCGTGGGCCGGGCGTTCGCACGCCTTTCTAGAGCTTCGCGTGGTCCTCCCGTTGGTCGGCACAGATCTTCGCTCGCGACCAACGGGAGCGCCAACCGAAGGGGTATACCCATCACGAAGTGATCGCCCGAACCGGGGTCCCCGCAAACAGGTCTTCGTTTGCGGGGTGGCCTAGCACAGTGGGCCCGTCCGGCAGGACAGAACCTTCGAAAACAGCTTCTATCGCACCTGCCGACACTCCTGGACTAGTATTGCTCCAGGCAAACGGAGGTCACACCCAATGCTGAACAAAACCTTCAACGCAACCCTGCAAAAAAGCCCCGCCAAGGGTGGTTGGACCTACGTAGTCTGGCCCGACTCCGTCAAATTCTTCGGCACCCGAGGCCTTGTCAAGGTCACCGGAAAGATCGACGGCCACCCCTTCCGCAGCTCCTTCATGGCCCTTGGCGACGGCACCCACAAACTTCCCGTAAAAGCAGACATCCGCAAAGCAATCGGCAAGCAGACCGGCGACCAGGTCAAGGTGCACCTCGAAGATCGCATCCAGTAAATCCGAAGATCGCATCGAATAAGGCCAAACAGCAATCCGGTCCATTTTGATGAAAAAATCGACGCCGTCCGCGCAAATCGGCGCAAACCCTCCCCACCGCCGAACCGGAGAACCTATGATGAAATAAGAAAAGCGCCCATGCCCCGTTCCGGCCCCATCTCGCTCGCTCTCCCCGCCTTCGAAGGCACCACCCGCAAGCTCATCCTTCTGAACGTCGGAACCTTCTTCGGCCTGCTCCTCCTCCGCTGGCTCGCCCCACAGCTCCAGGCTGTCCTCCTAGCCCATCTCATCCTCGAACCCATCGCCGTCCTCCACGGCGAACTCTGGCAGCTCCTCACCTACTCCTTCGTCGAACAGGGCATCCTCGGCATCCTCTTCGGCATGCTCACCCTCTGGTTCACCGGCTCCCTCCTCGAGCCCTCCTTCGGCGGCCGCTGGTTAGCCGAGCTCTACCTCACCTCCGTCATCGGCGGAGCCATCATCGCCTCTGCCATCTCCTTCACCCACGTCCTCGGCCTGCGTCCCGACATCGTCGCCGCCGGCGCCTGGTCCGGCATCTTCGGCCTCATGGTCGCCATCGCCATGATCTTCGGCGACCAGGAGTTCCTCCTCTGGTTTGTCCTCCGCATCAAGGCCAAGTACATGGTCGCGATCTACATCCTCATCGCCATCGCCATCCTGCTCAAGCAGGCCGACAGCTTCAACGCCCTCATCCAGCTCTCGGGCGCTCTCTGCGGCGCGCTCTTCGTCAAGTTCGCCCCCCGCCGCGGCCTCGCCTTCGCCGCCTCCGAGCAGTACTTCGGCGTCCGCAACCGCTACTACCGCTGGAAGCGCCGCCGCGCCGCCCGAAAGTTCGAGGTCTACATGAAGAAGCAGAACCGCGAGGTCCACTTCGACAAGGACGGCCGCTACGTAGACCCCGACGAACTCCGCAAGAACCCAAACGACAAACGCTGGATGAACTAAGACAACGCCGTACAAAAACTAATCCACCTCTCCTTGGCAATCAGACTACTGCGTTTGCAGTTGTCCCTTTTGCAGTTGTCCCTTTTGCAGTTGTTTGTTCTTTTGTTGTCATCCGGTAGGGATCTGCTTTTGTATTCCCCAGCCCAGGCAAACACCCAGGGTGCCCCATCCATCGCGCTCTATGCGATGGGTGGGAATGTAGAACTCTTCCCAACCTGACGTGTTCTCTTGCTCTTGCAGTTTTCTCGATCTAATCCAAACCTCAAAGAATCGTCATCTCGACCGGAGCGGCGGACAGTCTCACCGTCCGCGCAGTGGAGAGACCCCATATCTGGCCGTTGTCGTTGTCTGTCTGAATCAGCCCGTAGTTTTTTAGACAGGTTCTAGGGGCATCTTCAAATCAGCCACCGTCAAACTACCAAACGCCTGCTGATAATTAGCGCTCCAAACCCCCTCCGCATCCTCGCTCTGCAGATAAACCCGCTTCTGCCCGGCAAACTCCGGCGCAAACTCCACCACAAGACTCACCGTCAGACTCTTCCCCTCAACCTGCGACGAAGCCCCCGCCGCCATCACCGTGCACTGCGAGTTCTTCACCATCGCCGAACTCCCCACCTTCGCCGGATGCGTCCCCCATACCCCACCCATATTCGGAACCAGATTGATCTCCTGCGCCCGTACGTCATACCGCATCAGGCACTGCTTCGCCGACCACTGCCGTTGATCCCCCGGACGCAGCCCCCCCGACATCACCGACACCGTTACCTCGCGGATATGCGCCCCACCCTTAGGGTCTTGAAAGACTGCCGTAAGCCTCTGTGCCGATCCCACATTCGGCGAGATAACCACCGACACCGGAGTCGAAGAATCCATCCTCATCGGCGCCACCCGCCTGCACCCTGTCAGCAGTACGGCGCCCAGCACCACTACGACTACCAGAAAACCCTTAGGCCGCATCGTCAGCCTCCTGCCCGAACGACCACCGTCTCTCAATCGACAGCTCCGTTTCAAATCCTTATACCGAAGCGCACTTCGCTCTGACTACACCTGGCGAACGAACTCCAAACATCTTTACTTCGCCAAACTGCGTACCCGTCGTCATTCCGCCGAAGTGCAGCGAAGAACCCCTTTTACCTTCACCCATGCGAATATGCCCGAAAAATCACATGTCAACCCCCAAAGTCATCTAACCATCACAAAACAAAATAGATCGACCTGGCGTATTAGTTTCGCTCCATCCCATAAAATAGAAGGTGAGATTCAAAAAAAGCCCCGAGCCAACCGGCCGGGGCTTCTGTTTTAATCTAAACCCTTTAGAAAGAAGAATCTGCAGGCAACCCTTTTGCTTGTAAGTATTTAGCGGACTCAACTTCCGCCATCTCTCTGAAATAAAATGGCTTACACAACGGTAATAAGGGGGGACCCCAGGAGGATGTCAATGAAATACACACTCTGCCGCCACATCAAGACCAACGGCACGCGCTGCCAGGCCCCATCTCTCACCGACGGAATCTGGTGTTACTTCCACTCCCGCCTCCACCAGAGCCACAAGCGCTTCCGCCACAACGACGCCACCCGCGGCTACCTCATCCCCGGCCAGCATATCGAGCTCAACACCCTCGAGGACCGCGAATCCGTCCAGGTAGCCCTCTCCGTCGTCATCAACGCCCTGGCCACCGGCAATCTCGACACCCGCCGCGCCACTGCTCTCCTCTACGGCCTGCAACTAGCCTCCAACAACGCCGCCAGCCTCAACACCAAACCCTACGCCCCCAAAGTCGTCCGCGACGTAGAGCCCGGCCCCGACGGCCTCGATCTCGCCCAGCCCGGAGCCACCATCGAGGTCTCCGAAGACTATGACCCCAACGCCGACTTAGCCCTGGACGAAGACGAAGAGGAGGACGAAGACGATGATGATGTTATGAGCAGGCTTGCCAGCCTCGATCTGCACGGCTCGAGTGAAAACGAACCATCGAGTGAAACCGAACCCTCGAGTGCAAATGAACCCTCAGGCAGCCAGCGCGAGCGTATGGGTGTGGAGCTCTGCCAGCCAGCGGGCAAGGTCGAGCTTCCGGCTGGTCAAATCGCGGGTGGCGATCAGGCTCAGGATAGCGTCCTGCAGGTCGGTGTGAAGCTCCGTGAAGGAGTAGCCCGTACGGGTGCGGGTGATCGTCTCAAGCTCGTCCAGGCCCAGGCGGTAGTCGAAGGCGATCGGCGGAGCCGGAGCATCGACCTCGGCCTCGCCGGCGCTCGAAGTAAGGCTGGCGTCCAAACGGCAAGCCGCATAACGCGAGCCCGGATGCGACAGAAGCAGCGTGATCGCCTGCAGCGTAGCGAACTGACTGGGGTTCAGGTTCTGCGGGATATAAAGGGTGCCGCTGTCGATGAGCCGTTTCAGCCAGATAACCGGCGAAGGGTCAGTTGTTCCGCGCAAAGCAGGTGCAGTCAGCTGTTCGGCGTTGATGGCCACGATACGACTCTCCTGTTGTTTCGGGCACTGCATATCAAGACGTCCCTCGCTATTGATTGGACGCCCGGAGAGCGAGGAAAAGCCGAAAAATGAGCGCGTGGTTCTCCCCCAAAGGTGGGATACCAAAACCTAAGATGCTGCGCAGGATGTGGATAAACAGGCAGTAACTCCGGTTCGGGTAAGAATAGAGTTCGATGGAAGTTTTTCGGAGGGTTTTGATGGCGTTGGAGTCGGAAGAGATCGTGCGGATTCGCGTAGTGAAGTTGCATCCGGAGGCTCAGCTGCCGAAGTACGCGCACACCGGAGAGTATGGCGACCTCGCAGCCGATCTCTACGCCGTCGCAGCCGCAACCCTCGACGCCGGAACCACGATGCCGATAGCCACAGGCGTTGCGATGGAGTTTCCCGCAACCCATGGAGCGCTGGTCGAAGACCGCTCCGGACTCGCAGTGAAGGGAGTTACCACACTGGCAGGCGTCATCGATCCGGGATATCGCGGGGAGATCAAGGTCGTGATGACCAACCTGAGCGCGAAGCCAGTCGAGATCAAAGCAGGCGACCGGGTAGCTCAACTCCGTATTGTCCGCAGAATCGAAGCCGTCTTCGAAGAGGTAAGCAAGCTGGTCGAAGCGCCACGTGGAGTGAAAGGTTTCGGCAGCACCGGAAGCTAGCCCGACCACTGAAGAAAAAATCGAGAGAAGAACGCTGGATCAGTCTGCCTCCGCTGGAATCCACATCTCTCGCTCCAGACGCCATCTGCCTTCGGAGCTCTTCCGCAAGACCAGAAGCATCCTGCCGCGACCGTCGAATGGCGGTTTGCCGTCTGGCATGTGAACAACCTGATGTTCGGTACACCACTCTGAAGCCAGATCGCCCGAAACCTCGATATCGAAGCACTTCAACTCGAACTTTTCCATCCGGGCGCCGGGAAACTGTGCTGTGACGCGGTCCAGAAAAGCGGCGATCGCTGCCTTTCCCACGATCGGCTTGGTGGAGGGAAGCAGACTGACGCCCTCCTCAGTCCACAGTGCGACCGTGGCTGCATTGTCCATACGGAAGGTAGCATCTTCAAGACTTCGATTGAACGCATCGATATCGGGATGGGAGCCCTCTGAATGGGAGCCCGGACCTGTCGTCTGCGCCAACATGGCCTGCGCAAACACGGACAACGCCACAGCTAAAAACACCGTGAGTACGATCAGACGCTTTCGCATACACCTCCTCGGCCGCGACCCTGGTGGATTGAAACAGCGACGAACAGCACGGCGGATACTACTCCGCTAAACTCGTCTCCGCAAGGTGCGGAGGATTGGAAGTTCAACGTGTTCTCTCTCTTGACATGGGGAGTATCCTCTGGCTGATGCGGTTACTGTGTGGCGAATCTCAGGAGGCGTTATGAGCGCAGTTGACGGAAGCAGGATGCAGTGGCCTGAGCTGGCCTGGAACGATTGGGCTGATACCGCCGAGACGCTGCACATGTGGACCCAGATCGTCGGCAAGACCCGTCTGGCGCTCACTCCGCTCCAGAACCACTGGTGGAATGTGCCCCTCTATGTCACTGCCCGCGGGTTGGGCACCTCGGCGATGGACTACGAAGACGACGTGCTCGACATCGAGTTCGACTTCGTGGCGCATGAGCTCCATCTCCGCATGAGCTCCGGTACAAACCAGACGATGAAGCTGAAGCCCCGCAGCGTCGCCGACTTCTATGCAGAGTATCTCGGCTGCCTGAAGGAGCTTGGTGTCACGGTGAAGATCGATCCCATGCCCTGCGAGTTGGCCACGCCCATCAGGTTCGATCTCGACACCGAGCATGCCTCTTACGATCCCGAGTACGCGCACCGCTTCTGGCAGGTGTTAGCCCATGCGGGGAAGGTGTTTCGTGCCTGGGGAACAGGATTTCTGGGCAAGGTGAGCCCGGTGCACTTCTTCTGGGGAAGCTTCGACCTCGCCGTGACCCGGTTCTCAGGCCGCACAGCGCCGACGAGGCCAGGAGCAGACAGCATTCAGCGCGAGGCGTACTCGCACGAGGTCATCTCGGCCGGATTCTGGCCGGGAAACGGCGGCTACGGCGCAGCGGCGTTCTACTGCTACGCGGCTCCGGTGCCCGACGGCCTCACCGACGCGAAGATCCGGCCTGACGGAGCAGGATGGGATAAAGCATTAGGGGAGTTTGTCTTCAAGTACGACGTAGTACGCGCACTAGCCTCGCCGGAGAAGGCAGTGATGGACTTTCTCGAAAGCTCCTACGGCGCAGCCGCCGATGTGGCAAGGTGGGATCGCGCTGCCCTCGAGCGACGCTGAGTGGATCTTGTCCTGCCGGACGGGCCTACTTCGCGTGGGACGATCACTTCGTGGTGGGTATACCGCTTCGCTTGGCGCTCCCGTTGGTCGCGGGGAAGATGATCATTCCGACCAGCGGGAGGACCACGCGAGGCTCTAAAAAGGCGTGCGAACGCCCGCCCTCCATGCAGGAGACCCGTCCGGCAGGACAGCGTCTTTCCAACGTGCGACAATCTTAAGTAGCGAGCCATGCCAAATCTGCAAGCCCAGCAAGACAAAGCCCCCTCCCCAGCTACCATTACTCCGGCGCTGCTCAAGCAGCACAGTATCACCCCGGAGGAGTACACGCGCATCGAAGCAGCGCTTGGACGCACCCCCTCCCTGACCGAGTTGGGGATCTTTTCTGTGATGTGGTCCGAGCACTGCTCCTACAAGTCCTCGCGCGTACATCTTAGGCGGTTGCCCACCAAAGGCGAGCGCAAGACCGGGCCAGGAAGCGTAGTGCAGGGCCCGGGAGAGAACGCCGGGATCATCGATGTAGGCGATGGGTGGGCGTGCGCGTTCAAGATCGAATCGCACAATCATCCCAGCTACATCGAGCCGTATCAAGGTGCAGCCACGGGTGTGGGTGGGATCCTTCGCGACATCTTCACGATGAATGCGCGGCCCCTCGCTGTGATGGATTCGCTGCGCTTCGGACCACTCGATGAGGCAGAGCCGGATGAAGCTCTGCGCCGCAGAAATCACCAGATCGCCACCGGCGTGGTGCATGGCGTCGCGGGCTATGGAAACTGCTTTGGCGTCCCGAACGTCGGCGGTGAGACGCGATTCGAAGCCTGCTACTCCGGCAATCCGCTGCTGAATGCGTTTGCCCTCGGGTTGGTGCGCAGCGATGAGATCTTCTATGCGAAGGCCACCGGCGTCGGCAATCCCGTGATCTACGTCGGGGCCAAGACAGGCCGCGATGGAATCCACGGAGCCACGATGGCGAGCGAAGAGTTCACCGAAGGCTCGGAGCAGAAGCGGCCCAACGTACAGATGGGCGATCCGTTCCTGGAGAAGCTGCTGCTCGAGGCCTGCCTTGAGGCAATGGCCACCGGCGCAGTGCTCGGGATTCAGGATATGGGCGCGGCTGGTTTGACCTGCTCAACCTGCGAGATGGGTGCTCGTGGAGATCTTGGATTGACCGTAGAGCTGGATCTGGTGCCGCAGCGCGAGACAGCAATGTCGAGCTACGAGATTATGTTGTCCGAGTCGCAGGAGCGAATGCTGCTGGTGGCCGACAAGCCCCGCGCGCAGGAGGTTCTCGATGTCTTCGCTAAGTGGGGTCTCGATGCTTCGATCGTCGGTGTAGTGACCGAGAAGCCGAATATGGTGATCACGCAGCATGGCGAACTGATGGCTGATATTCCGAATCGCTCGCTGACCGATGATGCTCCGCTCTATCACCGGCCAGTAGGCGTCTGGGAGGCCCCCGTGCCGCTCGATCCTCCGGCGCATGTGCTCGAAGAGTTGAAGAAGCCTAGTGACTACACAGCAGATTTGAAGAAGCTGCTGGCGAGCGCGAACATCTGCGACAAGCGCTGGGTCTTCGAGCAGTACGACTCAATGGTGCAGACCAACACTGTGCAGGGCCCCGGCGGGGAAGCCGGCGTGATCCGGATCAAGGGCACCGGCAAAAGTGCAGGAGCAGCGCGTCATCAGGGATTGCTCGGTAAGTTAGCCGATCTGGTGGCCTCCTCGACTCCGAAGGGTGAGGCAACACTTGCGACCGATAGCCTGGATGCTACGAATCCTGTGGTTTCGCCAGATGACTCGCATGCGTTTACTGAAGCGGAGAAGGGCGATCGCGGATTGGCGATGGCGCTGGCGGGCAATGGGCGCTGGACCTATCTCGATCCGAAGCTGGGTGCGATGCACGCGGTGGCCGAGGCTGCACGAAAGGTCGCTTGCACAGGCGCGATGCCGGTGTCGGCCACCAACTGTCTGAACTTCGGAAATCCCGAAAAGCCGGAGATTATGGCTCAGCTCTCGCAGGCGATTGATGGGATTGCGGCGGCTTGCATCGCGCTGGGAACTCCGGTCACTGGCGGGAATGTCTCGCTCTACAACGAGACCAGGGGCGAGGGGATCTATCCGACCCCCGTGCTTGGCATCGTCGGAATTATTGACGACGTGACGAAGGCTGTACCCTCCGCTTTTCGCAAAGCGGGAGACGCGATCCTCTTCCTCTCGGCGTTTCAAGGTGAAGGACGAAAGATCGAGCAGGAGTTTGGATCGACCGAGTATGCGAAGACCGTGATGCACGAGCTCTGGGGCGCCCCGCCGTTGCTGGACCTGACCGAAGAGGCTGCGTTGCACAAGGCGCTTGCAGCGCTTGCGGCCAAGGGCTTGCTGGTTTCGGCAACAGACATCTCGGATGGTGGCTCGGCGGTCACGTTAGCCAAGGCATGCTTCGCTCGCGAGTTGGGTCTACGCGTGTCGATGAACGTCTCGGAGACGGAGCCGTTCGCATTGAAGGAGCGATTCTTCAGCGAGATTAGCTCGTCGGTGATAGTCTCCGCGGATCCCGAGCGGGTAGAAGCGATCCGGACCGAGTTAGCAGCGCATCCAAAGATGTGGATGGCTCCGCTGGGCGAGGTGACCGCGGGGAACTTTGAAGTTGTGATCAATGGGAAGAAAGTGATTGATGAACCAATCGCTGCGCTGAAGGGATCGTGGACGGGCGCTCTGGAAGAACAGTTGGCCGCAGAGGTGGTGACGGCATGAGCGATCTTCTGGTTCAGGATGAGTTGGTGGTAAAACGAGAAGTCGCAACAGCAGAGCTAGACGAAGAAGAAGGTATGCCGTACGACAAGCTGCGCGAAGAGTGTGGCGTGATGGCGATCTATAACCATCCCGATGCAGCCCGGATGACATACTGGGGGCTCTACTCCCTGCAACACCGTGGGCAGGAGTCGGCGGGCATTGCCACCGCGGATGGGCAGCAGGTTAACGACATCAAAGGCATGGGACTGGTGTCGGAGATCTTTACCGATGATGTGCTGGCGAAGCTGCCGGGCCACATTGCGATTGGGCATACCCGTTATTCGACGACGGGCGACTCGGCGCTGCTGAACGCGCAGCCTATCTCGGTGGAGAGCACGAAGGGTCTGATTGCGATTGCGCACAATGGCAACCTGATCAACCTGGGAACGGCGAAGGAGAGGCTGGAGCGCGATGGCGCGATCTTCCAGACCACGTCGGACTCCGAGATCATCATTCAGTTGATTGCGCACTCCACGAAGAACACGCTGATTGATTGCATGGCGGAGGCACTGACGCAGGTGCAGGGCGCGTTTTCGATTGTGATGATGACGCGAAACCGCATCTTTGCAGCGAGAGATCCGCATGGATTTCGGCCGCTGGCTATGGGGCGGATTGAGGGCAAGGACGGCGCACCGGACACGTTTGTCTTCGCGAGTGAGACGTGCGCGTTCGATCTACTGCATGCGAAGTACGAACGCGATGTGAAGCCGGGCGAGCTGGTGATGGTGTCCGAAGATGGCGTGACGAGCCGCTACTTCAACACAACGACCGAGCAGGCGAGCTGCGTGTTCGAACATGTTTATTTTGCGCGCCCTGACTCGAAGATCTACGGGCGGTGGGTGCAGCAGTCGCGCGAAGAGATGGGACGGCAGCTGGCTCGGGAGTCGGGTGTGCCAGCGGATTTGATCGTGCCGGTGCCGGACTCGGGCGTGACAGCGGCGATTGGGTATGCCGCAGAGTCAGGGATACCGTTTAATTTTGGACTAATTCGAAATCACTATGTGGGACGCACGTTTATTCAGCCCGAACAGCGGGTGCGGGACTTCGGTGTGAGGATGAAGCTTAATCCGATGCGAAACCTGCTGGAAGGCAAACGAGTTGTGTTGATCGATGACTCGATCATTCGCGGAACGACGTCGAGGAAGATTGTGAGGATGGTACGGGCGGCCGGGGCGACGGAGGTGCATCTGCGAATCTCTTGCCCGCCGACGATCTCGCCTTGTTTTTATGGAGTGGATACGCCTTCGAAGAAAGATCTAATTGCCGCGAATAAGTCGATTGCTGAGATCTGCGCATTCGTGGAGGCGGATTCGCTGGCGTATTTGAGCCTGGTGGGGCTGACGCACGCATGTACAAAGGGGGAGCCGGTGGATGGGCTGTCACCAGGGAGCTTCTGTACGGCCTGCTATACGGGGGACTACCCAACGCAGTGGGTGGATGTGTCGGAGATTCTGCCAGCAGTGACTACGGCGTAAAGCAAGCGTGCAGGCGGTGTTCGAACTCGGACAAGACGCCTCTCGAACTGCCTTATGCCTTGACGGTCTGGAGGTAGGCGAAGTTTTCTTTGAGGCTGTCGAGGATTGGAAGGGCGGTGTCGTCCTGATCGACATAGGCGTAATGGATGCCCTGCTTGTGGGCCTGAGCGAAGATGGCGGGCCAGTTTAGAGTTCCCTTGCCTAACTCGGTGATGTGCTTGGCGGTGGGTCCCATGACGAAGCCGGTGGGGGCGTTCGCGATGCGGTCTTTGAGGTGAAGGAGACGAACGCGGTTGGCGTAGCGGGTCAGCATGGTGAGTGGATCCTGGCTGGCCTGGGCGAGCCAGTACATGTCCAGCTCGAGTTTTACGAAGGCAGGATCCGTGTGCTTCATGAGTTCGTCGAAGCCTGTGGAGAGGCCTTGCGGGGCGAACTCGTAGCAGTGGTTATGAAAGGCGAACTGCATGCCTGTACCGTGGATGCTTTGTGCCCAAGTATTAAAGTCGGTGGCGGCTTTGTGGAAGCCTTCGAGGTTCCATTGCCCTTTCGGGATCATGGGGCAGACCATGTACTCGAGGCCGAGTTGGTGGGCGTAGTCGATCTTGGTGGGGACGCTGGCGTAGTCGAAGTGGGCGGAGACCATTCCAAGCCCGGCGTCGGAGACAATGCGGCGCAGCTCGGGCGCGGGGTGAGTGTAAACAATGGGAAAGAGTTCGATCTGGGTGTAGCCGATCTGTTGGATAGCGCGGAGGATGCCTGGGAGATCCTGCGGAGCCTCCTTCCGGACCATGTAGAGCTGGACGCCGTAGGCGAAGGGCGCGTCGGCGGCGAAGGCGGTGGGGAGTCGACCCAGGGTACAGCCAGCGGCGGTGGCAAGGGTAGAGAGACGGAGGAAGTCGCGGCGGGTGGGCATGATCGTTGCTCCTGGGTTCTTCGAGCTGCGGTTGTTAGCGGCCCAGCTGTCCAGCGGTTTTCAGCTTCGGTAGGTGCTTGCCAAGGATTGGGAGCAGCGATACGAGCGGGCTCTGCGCATAAAAGAAAAACTTTAGTTGCTGGTCAGACCTTTGTCAAAACACCGGGCTCGATGTCGTCGTGTTGCAGCGCGGATAGTCTTCGAGCCGATCTTTTCGCGTAGGAGCGAAATCAGACGGGCTCGATATCCATGAAGAGATAGTCCATGGGCCAGCCGGGCTTGACCCCATGCTGACGGACGAGGGTGGAGAGCTGCGCGTAGTGGCGAATCCCATGGAGGAGGAGGTGAATGAGGATGGTCTTGCGGGCAGAGCGAGCTGGGCCCATTGTGCGGGTGGAAAACTCGATTGCCTCATCCCAATTCATTTCAGAGTCGAGAAGAAGCTTGCGGAGGAGCGCGAGGGCACGATCATGGGTATCGTAGATCGCTTCGATGGAATCGTAGGGAATATTGGAGTAGTCGGTCGCGGGCTGGTTGGCGAGGCGTTCGGCGTAGCGAAGCTCAACGGCTACGATGTGCTGAAGGAGTTGGGCGACGGTCTGGACTCCCATAATGTCGCAGGGGATGGTAAGCAGTTCAGGATGGCGGGTTAGAAGGCTGCGCCATCCGGTAGACGTTTTTTCCACCCAGTCGATCAGGTCGTTCGCAGTGAGAGCAGGTACGGTCATGGTTTCACCCCCTGTTCTATTTTGCAATAGTTGTCTCAAAGGGTTGTTCGCGACGGGCTCTCGGTATTTTCGGCGATTTTGAGAATCGGTTAGGGCAGCGAAAAGCAGATTCTTTCGCCACGCTGTGGTGGAGAACAAAGGCGTAGTGACAACGAAGGAAGGGGTTCAAGCAGCAGCTAGCGCAGGGCGCGGTGGCCGATGTCGCGGCGGAACTGCATGCCTTCGAAGGAGATCTTTGCGAGTTCGGAGTAAGCCTTGTCGAGGGCAGTTTGGAGATCGGGCGCGGCGGCGGAGATCGCGAGGACGCGGCCTCCAGCGGTGATGATCTTTCCGTCTTTGATCGCTGTGCCGGAGTGGAAGATGACTATGTCGTCCTCTTGGGCTTTGTCTCCCTCGTCCCGTATCAGATTGTCGGGCAGGCCCGAGATGGGCTTGTCGGAGGCGTACTTGCCGGGATAGCCGCCGCTGGCCGCGATGACGCAGACGCTGGCTCCGGGGCGCATGGCGATGGTGAGCTGATTGGCGGTGCCGTCGATCGAGGCGTTGAAGAGGTCGAGGATGTCAGTCTCGAGGCGGAGGAGGATGGTTTCGGTCTCGGGATCGCCGAAGCGGGTGTTGAACTCGAGGACCATGGGACCGCGCGGGGACATCATGATGCCGCAAAAGAGGATGCCCTTGAAGGGTTCGCCTTCGGAGCGCATGCCGTCGACTACCTTTTGCGCGACGTTGTGGAGGAGCCAGCTGCGCATGGCGGGAGTGGCGATGCCGTCGGTGGAGTAGGCACCCATGCCGCCAGTGTTAGGGCCGGTGTCGCCTTCGCCGATGCGCTTGTGGTCCTGCGCCGAGGCAATTTCGATGGCGTGAGTGCCGTCGCAGAGAGCGAAGAAGGAGAGCTCTTCGCCGGTGAGGAACTCCTCGAGGACAACTGCCTCCTCCGTCGTGCCAAGGAGGGAGCCGCTGAACATCTCGGCTGCTGCGGCTTCGGCCTGAAGGTGGGTCTCGCAGATAACGACGCCTTTGCCGGCAGCGAGGCCGGAGGCTTTGACGACGATGGGGACAGTGAAGCGGGGCAGTTCTTCGCGGACCTGATCCAGGGTGGTGCAGATGCCGTACTCCGCGGTAGGAATGCCGTGACGCTGCATGAACTCTTTGGCGAAAGCTTTGCTGGTTTCGAGCTGGGCCGCGCCTTGAGTGGGGCCGAAGACGCGGTGGCCGCGCTTGGTAAGCTCGTCGACGAGGCCGATGGAGAGCGGGAGCTCGGGACCGATGACGGTGAGAGTGGGTTGCTCGACGGCGACGATGTTGACCAGCTCGTGCAGATTGCCGGGGTCGCAAGGGATGCAGCGGGCGAGCGCGGCGATGCCGCCGTTGCCGGGAGCGCAGAGGACCTCGGTGACTTGAGGGGATTTGAGGAGAGCCCAGACGATAGCGTGCTCGCGACCACCGCCGCCGATTACCAGAACCTTCATTTGTTGACCTTCATTTACTGATGCGCTCCTGTGCTGCGAATTTGCTCCGCAACTTCGAGGCTAGCATCGTCGGAGATGAAGTCAAACCGAGTCGGCTGTAAGCTATTGACCTGGAGAAGAGAATGATTGGCGATGCAGCGCAGTATCAGGAGCTGGTGACGCTCTATGCAGGCTATGGGGATGAAGAACTGTTGGGGCTGGCTCGAGGAATGAGTGACCTTACAGATATGGCGCAGGAGGCGCTGCGCGGAGAGCTGTCGCGGCGCGGGCTTAAGGCTTCGTCGGCGCCGGAGCGCGCGGAGCCGAGAGTGCTGAGTGATGACGATCTGGCAGATCTGCGGGCCTTTGCCGCGCTGGCTCCGGCGGAGTGCGTCTTTGAATACGCCGACAGGCGCGGTGCGGTGGCTGCCTCGCTCGCGCTGCGAGAGGCAGGGATTGAGTCTATCGTTTTACAAGGAGACGGATCGCGGATGGACGTGCAGGGGCCTCGTGTTGTGGTGGCTCCGGAGAATGCGGAGGACGCGGCGATATTGTTGTCGCAGCCGTTGGCAGAGCGGTTCAAGACGGAGGTTGACGAGTCCGCGTCGGGAGAGTTTATGTTGCCGGCCTGCCCCATATGCGGGAGCCACGAGACCCTGCTGGAGGCGGTCGAGCCGGCAAATCGATGGCGATGCGATGACTGCGATCATGACTGGCTGGAGGGGGAGTGATTTTTTGATTGAGAGGAATAAAAAGACCCGCGCCAGGCGGGTCTTCTCACGTGCAACGGAGAAAGTAGCTTTAGTGTGGCTTTCCCTCTCCGCGTGGACCGGATTGTGGAGCGGGTCTTGATTCAGCCTGCTGCCTGGGTTGAGGTGCCGGACGCGGTTGAGGCGCGGGGCGCGATTGCGATTGAGGCGCCGGACGCGGCTGAGGTTGAGGTCCCGGGCGCGATTGTGGTTGAGGCGCCGGACGTGATTGTGGTTGAGGGCGGGGTTGCGGTTGATACTGAGGACGGGATACGTTCTGCGGGATTGGCTCAGGTCTGCTCTGCGGTGCAGGGCGAACCTGGGGCTGCGGTTGGGGTTGGATAGGACGGGTTTGGGGTTGGACTGGTCGCACCTGCGGTTGGACCGGCTTGGTTTCAGGCTGGACTGGTCGCACCTGCGGTTGGACCGGTCTGGTTTCGGGTTGAGCGGGTCGTACCTGTGGCTGAACCGGACGAGTCTCGGGTTGCACGGGACGAGTTTGAGGTTGGCCTGGACGGTTGACTTCGCCGGGCCTCGTATTGGGCTGACCAGGGTTTGGCTGAGCAGGACGAGTTTCAGGCTGTGTGGGGCGGCCTGGCTGGACGGGTGGCTTACCAGGACGTGAAGGTTGTATAGATGGCTGGCCGGGCCGACTATTTTCGCCGGGTCGCATATTTGGCTGGCCGGCATTTGGCTGACCGGGTCGCGTTTCAGGCTGGACGGGCCGGCCGGGTTGAACTGCTGGCTGACCAGGGCGAGCCGGCTGGACGGCAGGCTGGACGAGGCGGTTGACTTCGCCGGGACGAGTGCCTGGTTGGCCCGGACGATTCTCTGGCTGGCTGGGACGGGCCGGTTGCACGGCTGGACGAGCGACTGCGGCGATCGGTCGGGGCGAGGCGACTATAGCGGGACGGCCTTTGTTCACGTTGTAGAACTGCTGGCGATTCTGTGCGGCCTCGCGCTGGTTCTGGAGTTGCGTGGTCATGGGCGGGACGCGGGGGCCGCGGTTGGCTGCGACCTCGGCAGGCTGGGGGCGTACATTGATGCCGCCGCGACCGCCGTTGTAGGAGACGCGGTTGATGGTGGTGTTGTTGACGATGACCGTGCGGTTATAGACGTTGGTGATCCGCGTGGTGTTGATGTTGTTGACCGAGCGGTTGTAGTAGAAGTTGCGGCCCTGCCAGTAACCGCCGTGGTATCCGCTGCCGGTATATCCGAAACCATAGTTCACGCCGCCGTAGAAGCCAATGTGCGGGCCCCAGAAGCCGCGATGAAGGATGTAGCGGCCGCCAAAGAAGCCCCAGTAGCCGGGGGTCCAGAGAGCCCCGTAGAAGGGCGGAGCGCACCAGGCGCCAGGAATCCAGTAGTAGCCTACGGGAGCGTATCCCCAATAGCCCGGCGTCCAGAGATAGTTAGGCGCGGGGGCTTCTGGCTGCTGGTATTCGGGGAGAGGTGGGGGTGGCTCATTGGCTTCTTCGAGAGCCTGCTGGCCGGCATCTACCTGCGACTCGTCGTAGTTGCCGGGGGCGTTGTAGTCGTAGTCCTGATCGTAGTTCTGATCAGACGGCTGGGCGCTCTGGGCGGCGGTGTAGGCCTCGTTTTGCGGGGGCGCGGCCTGGGGAGTGTACTGTTCGGAGCTTTGCTGCGGAGCCTCTTGCGAGCGAATGCCGAGGACTCTTGCTGGCGCAGCTTGCGAGGCGGGTGCGGCCTGAGGTTGACTGCCATCTACAGGCGCCGTGTTGGCATCGGTAGGGTCGGGACCAGAGTTGTCGGGGATAGCCGCGGGCTCTACACCTTTGTGACAGCCTGAGAGGGTCATGGTCGCTGCGAGTGTTGCAATGCCAAGCGATAAACCTAGAAAAAATCTGGGAAATGATTTGTACATACTGCCAGTCTCCTCGTACCTGCTGCGGGTATAAACACGGACTTCTTGAATGAGATGCACTTTTCTAATTATTACGAGTTTTGCGGTGAATTGCGCGATAGCCAATGCAGCGCGTTGTGCTGTGGAGTCTGATAGTTGTGGCACTTGGAAGAGGGAGTGCGTATTTGCAAGCACCCTTCGGTGGGAAGCTAGGCGCTTTACCGCAACGGGCTCGAACGCAGTAAAATTAGGTTGATGGCAAGCTGTCTTCCCAATACGAAGCGCTTTCGCCACGGTCGCCCTGACCGCGGACGTTGCTAACTCGACCCCTCCCCTGAAAACTTGATAGGCTTCAGCCGTTGACGTCTGCGGTTCGAAGATGTGACCACGGCCCCAACCATCGCGCTTCGAAGAGCGCGCCTCGGAGAAGATACCATGCCGACCCAATCGCATCCTGATTCGTTCAAGAGCTTGTCCACACTCGCTGTAGGGAAGACCACGTACGACCTGTTTCGACTCAAGGCGCTAGAGGGGACGGGCATCGACCTTGGCCGGCTTCCCTTCTCGCTGCGGATTCTGCTGGAGAACCTGCTGCGGCATGAAGATGGCCGCACCGTGACTGCGGAAGACATTCAGTTTCTGGCTTGCTGGGATCCGAATGCGGAGCCTTCGCGAGAGATTGCGTACATGCCGGCGCGGGTGCTGATGCAGGACTTTACCGGTGTGCCTGCGGTTGTCGATCTGGCTGCGATGCGAGATGCGATGAAGGCGCTGGGCGGCGATCCGGAGAAGATCAATCCGCTGCAGCCCGCAGAGCTGGTGATCGACCACTCGGTGCAGGTGGATGAGTTTGGCACGCAGCGAGCGTATGACCTGAATGCGGCGCTGGAGTTTCAGAGGAATCGCGAGCGGTATGCGTTTCTGAAGTGGGGGCAGACTGCGTTCAATAATTTCTCTGCGGTGCCGCCGGGGATGGGGATCTGCCATCAGGTGAACCTGGAGTATCTGGCGCGGGTGGTGTTTACGACGACGCCGGATGCACAGGGGAAGGTGTTCGCTTATCCGGATACGCTGGTAGGGACCGACTCGCATACGACGATGGTGAATGGCTTGGGCGTACTGGGCTGGGGCGTGGGCGGGATTGAAGCCGAGGCCGCGATGCTGGGACAGCCGGTGAGCATGCTGGTGCCTCAGGTGGTTGGGTTCAAGCTGACGGGCAAGTTGAAGGAAGGCACGACCGCTACCGACCTGGTGCTGACCGTGACCGAGATGCTGCGGAAGCTCGGCGTAGTCGGTAAGTTCGTGGAGTTCTATGGTTCCGGTATCGCGGAGCTGCCGCTGGCTGATCGCGCGACGATTGCGAATATGGCACCGGAGTACGGAGCCACTTGCGGGATCTTCCCGGTGGATGCGGAGACGCTCAGATATCTCCGGCTTACTGGGCGCAGCGAGGAGCAGATTGCTCTGGTCGAGGCTTACTACCGCGAGCAGGGACTCTTTCATACAGCGGACGCGAAGGAGGCTGTCTATTCCGCGACGATTGCGCTGGACCTTGCGACGGTTGAGCCTAGTGTTGCGGGGCCGAAGCGGCCGCAGGATCGGGTTGCGCTGTCGCAGGCGGGTGCGAGCTTCAAGGAGCAACTGCCCGGGCTGCTGGGGCCGAATGGAAACAAGCATGTGATTCGGCAGATGGTGCGCTGGGAGGGTGAGGGTGGAACGGCTTCGGAGTCGGGCGATCTGAGCAGCAGTGTCGGGGCTTCGGCTCCGGTGGTGGAGGCTCCGGTGGTGCCGGTGATTACGATCAGTGATGAGACCATCCCGCAGCTGGAGGCTCCGCATGTGTCGATTCGGAGCAGGTTCGGCGTGGATCCGGATCAGTATCTCGATCACGGGTCGATTGTGATTGCGGCTATCACCTCCTGTACGAATACTTCGAATCCTTACGTGATGATGGCTGCGGGCCTGCTTGCGAAGAAGGCCGTGGAGAAGGGATTGAGCACGCCGCCGTGGGTGAAGACCTCGCTGGCTCCAGGTTCGCGCGTGGTGACGGACTACTACGTGAAGGCTGGGTTGATGCCTTATCTCGATCAGCTGCGGTTTCAGGTGGTGGGATATGGATGCACGACCTGCATTGGAAACTCCGGGCCGCTGCCAACGGATGTCTCGAAGTCGATTGAGGATCATGGACTGGTCGCGGTGTCGGTGCTCTCGGGAAATCGTAACTTCGAGGGGAGAATTTCGCCGGAGGTGAGGGCAAACTACCTGATGAGTCCTCCGCTGGTGGTGGCCTATGCACTGGCGGGGCATATCGCGCACAACTTCGAGACGGAGGCCCTGGGTCGCGATCTGGATGGAAAGCCTGTCTTCCTGCGCGACATCTGGCCTACGCAGGCAGAGGTCTCGGCGGCGGTGAACTCGTCGATCGATTCGGAGATGTTCCGTAGGCAATACTCCACAGTGTCGGATGGCGACAACAACTGGAAGAGCCTGAAGTTTCCGGATGGCGAGACGTATGGGTGGGAGCCGGATTCGACCTATATTCGCAAGGCTCCCTACTTCGATGGGATGCCGGCTACGCCTGCTCCGGTTGGAGATATTCATGGGGGTCGGGTGCTGGCGGTGCTGGGCGATTCGGTGACAACGGACCACATCTCGCCGGCGGGTTCGATCAAGCTGAATGGGCCTGCGGGGAAGTACCTGATCGAGCATGGGGTGAAGCCTTCGGACTTCAACAGCTATGGATCGCGGCGCGGCAACCATGAGGTGATGGTGCGCGGCACGTTTGCCAATGTTCGGCTGCGGAACAAGCTGGCTCCGGGGACCGAGGGCGGTGTGACCCGGCTGCTGCCCGAGGATGTGCCGATGTCGATCTACGATGCGAGCGTGGAGTATGCGAAGCGTGGAACTCCGCTGGCGATTCTTGCTGGCAAAGAGTATGGCTCGGGGTCTTCACGCGACTGGGCGGCGAAGGGGCCGCGGTTGCTGGGGATCAAGTTTGTGATCGCGGAGAGCTATGAGCGGATTCACCGGTCGAACCTGGTCGGGATGGGGATTCTGCCGTTGCAGTTCCTGCCGGGTCAGAGTGTCGAGTCGCTGCATCTGACGGGCGAGGAGGTGTTTGCGATCGGGGATGCGCCGGGACAACTGAAGGAGATGCTGGACAGCAAGTTCGCCGAGGGCAAGGTGGTGACGGTTTTCGCGGAGTCCGATCTGGGGAAGACAATCGAGTTCTCGGCTACCGTGCGCATCGATACGCCGCAGGAGATTTTGTACTACCAGAACGGTGGAATCCTGCAGTACGTGCTGCGGCAACTGGCGGGGAAGGTTCCGGCCTCGGTTTAGCTGTCGGTACTACCGCTTCTCCTTTCTTCCTACCTCCAAGGGGGGACCCCTCCCCCCCCTATTACCGGGGCATAAAGTGCTTATATTCAACAACTTGCAGAGGGTTAGTGTCTGTAAAAACCAGATAATAAATGGGTTGTGTACAGAATCCTTGTTATCAACAAGTTAGCCCCGGAGGAGTCTTGTCCCTGCGGGGCTAACTTGTTTTTGGTCTCCGTATCTAGTGTAACGAATGGAGTGAAACTAAAGTGCCAGGTTTTGGAGAATCTATCTGGTTTGTTATGTGTGGGTTAGTGGGCGTTTGAGAAGCTTAGGGGCTTGACAGGATTTTTGTGGGTAGGAACAGACAATCTTCCGCTAATCATTGAACATTCGATGCTGTGGTGACGTGCGTCCCGTTTGGGATGGTGTAACTGCTGACACGCTGGTCGGCGGTGAGTACGAGGAGCTGGGTTCCGTGGTTGCGGAGCTCGGCAAAGCGGAGGGGGCTGTCGAGGGTAAGGTGCAGAAGTTCAGCGCCGGTCTGGTCGAAGACGGTGGTCTCGTTGCGGCGGTTGTGGGTGCAGACGGTCTGCGAGGCGGTATCGGCGGCGACGACAGATCCATAGAGCTGGCGGAGTTGGACGCCTGTCTTGAGCGAGTAGACGATGGTGCGGTTGTCGCCGGTGGAGAGGTAGAGGAGGTCGCCGAGCCTGGAGAAGCCGTCGACGCCTTCGTATGTGAGTGGTACCTCGACCACGACCTGGGCACGGACGGCGCCGTCCTCTGCGTTGACGATCTCGATAAGACGTCCGGCGGTTTTTTGTTTGATTGCGTCTGCCTGCTCTTTGAGGATGGGATTGCTGCGGAGTTTCTCCTTCGCTGCTGGCGACTGGATGAGGTCGCTGAAGATGAGGTCGGGCACAATGGCCTTCTTTCGTTATGGCGGCAAAGGGGTTGACGGTTCGGCCTATAATGAACTATGGCAATCGCTCCTCCGGCCGCTTCGCAGGCTGGCCCGCAGCCGAAGCCGCACGACGAACCGAAGAGTCAACCGGATGGGAACCATACCGATACGGGGATCGAGCTGGGAACAGCTCTTCCGGTCGCGGAACCATCGGTTGCATCGGAGACGATCCCTCGCGTGAAGAATAAGAAGCCTGCGGCGCCTGATGCCTCGGCGCTGGTGATTGCGGGCGTGGAGGAGTCTTCGGCGAGCCATCTCGCGGGTAGTTCGGCGAAGGATATCCATGCGGTGGATGCGAAGTTTCATCGGCTGCTGGAGACGGTGCATGAGAACCGGCCGGCGGATGATCTGGAGATTATTCGCGGGGCGTGGGCGTTCTGCCTGCAACAGCATGAGGGGCAGAAGCGGGCCAGCGGCGAGCCTTACATCATTCATCCGCTGGAGGTGGCGCAAGTGCTGGCCGAGCTGAAGATGGATTCGACTGCGATTGCGGCTGGGTTGCTGCATGATGCAGTGGAAGACACGGATGTCACCTCTGCTGAAATAGCCAAGCGGTTTGGGGACCAGGTGGCGCACATCGTCGAGGGCGTGACGAAGCTGGAGAAGATCAAGTTTGCCAATCGCGAGGATCACCAGGCGGAGAATATTCGCAAGATGCTGCTGGCGATGGTGACCGATGTTCGGGTGGTGATCATTAAGCTCGCGGATCGGTTACATAATATGCGGACGCTTGAGCACCTGAAGCCGGAAAAGCAGCAGAAGATTGCGCGGGAGACGCTGGATATCTACGCTCCGCTGGCGCACCGGCTGGGTATGGGCAAGCTGCGTGGGGAGCTGGAGGATCTGGCGTTTCGATATACCGATCCTTATGCGTATGAGCAGGTGTCGACCGAGGTAGACGCGCTGCGTGGGAAGGGCGAAGAGTTTCTGCAGAAGATTGTGAAGCAGCTTGAGGCGAAGCTGAAGGAGTTCAAGATTCAGGGGCGGGTGGAGTCGCGGATCAAGCGGCTGTATTCGATTCAGCAGAAGCTGGTGGATCAGAAGATTCCGGTTGATCAGGTTTATGATCTGCTGGCGATTCGCGTGATCTGCAATACCGTTCAGGACTGCTATGCGCTGCTGGGGTTGCTGCACTCGATCTGGCGACCCGTGCCGGGAAGGATCAAGGACTTTATCGCTATGCCGCGGCCGAATCTTTATCAGTCGCTGCATACGACGCTGATTGCGGAGGGAGAGCATCAGTTCGAGGTGCAGATTCGGACGGAGGATATGCATCGCGTCGCGGAGGAGGGCATCGCGGCGCACTGGAAGTACAAGGCGTCGGACAACGTAAGCGCGAAGGACGAGCAGAGGCTGGCTTGGGTGCGGCAGTTGATGGAATGGCAGCGGGAGATGACCGATCCCAATGAGTTTATGTCGACGCTGAAGATCGATTTGTATCCAGAGGAGGTCTACACCTTTACGCCGAAGGGCAAGGTGGTGGTGCTGCCGAAGGATGCGAGCCCGATTGATTTTGCTTATGCGATTCACACCGAGGTGGGCAATACGACGGTGGGTGCGAAGGTGAATGGGCGGATCGTGCCGCTGCGGACGAAGCTGCGGAATGGGGATATCGTCGAGATTTCGACGCAGGCGGGACATGCTCCGAGCCGCGACTGGCTTAGCTTTACGAAGAGTTCGCGGGCGCGGAACAAGATCAAGCACTGGCTGAATGAACATCAGCGGGAGCGCGCGATCGAGATCGGCAAGAAGCTGCTGGACCGCGAGGCGAGGAAGTACAAGCTGGCGCTGGGCAAGTTTCATGAGGCCGACTACGACAAGGTGGCCAGTGAGTATGGGCTGGGAACGCAGGCGGAGCTGCTGGCGGGTGTTGGGTTTGGGAAGTTTTCGGCGCGGCAGGTTCTGAATAAGCTGGAGCCAGGGTCGACGATGTCGGCGGAGCCCCAGGCGCCGGAGGGTGGGGTCGGCAACACGATTGGGCAGATGTCGGAGGCGGTGAAGCGAGTCTTCTTCGGGAAGGGGTCGGACTCGCTGCAGGTGGAGGGGCAGGACGATCTGCTGGTGTACCGGGCGCGTTGTTGTAACCCGATTCGCGGCGAGGAGATTGTGGGGTACGTGACGCGGGGCAAGGGCGTTGCGGTACATGCGAGAAGCTGTCCGAATGTGCAGAATTTGTTGTATGAGTCGGATAGAAGGATTCAGGTGGAGTGGTCGCCGTCGCCGACTGAGCCGGGGACGAATAAGGCGCAGACGTATCCGGTGAAGCTAACGGTGCTGTGTGATGATCGGGCGGGGATGCTGAAGGAGTTTACGGCGATCATCTCCGATGATGGGACGAATATTCGCAGCGTGGATACAAAGCCGCTGCCGGATGGCCAGGTGATGGTGGACTTTGTGGTGGAGACGGTGGATGTGCGGCATTTGAATAAGCTGGTGCAGAATCTGCGCAAGGTGCCGGGGGTTCGGGATGTGCAGAGGGTGCAGAAGATCTAAAGGCGACGAGGCATGATCTTAGAAATGCATCATCGGCACTTAGATTAGTAGCGTTGGTAGAATTGGCGCGTCGCCGTGAAAACATCCAAGTTCGTCATCGGAATTACGCTCGGAAGCTTGTTTACTCTGTGTGCTGCGGTAACTGCCGGAGTGCTCATGGCTCACATGTATTGGTCCCTGCGAGTTAGTGCAACCGTGCTACTCGTTCAAATCGCCCTATCAATTCTTTGTTTTCGTTGGGCCATGCGTCGTGGCATATCTAAGTCAGGCATCTCAAATTAAGACATGCCTCGTTTAGAGAAGAGTTGCAGAGCTGCTTGGCACAATGTATTGTGAATACCAAGATGATGATTCAGCACAGCCGAATTTCGTTTATTCTCCGCTATTGGCGCACAATAGCGGCCTCGGCGGAGTAGCTTCATCTGAGAGATATCTGTAACTTCAGTTGATTCGACATCCATACGAGCCGCGACCTTCCGAGTCGCGGCTTTTGTTTTGTGCAAGGCGAGATTGCAGGAGGGCCGATGAGTGCAGGTTCAACGATAGGTGCGGCGGTGGCGGGGCGGTTTGGTGCTTATGGCGGCAGGTATGTGCCAGAGACGCTGATGGCGGCGCTGGAGGAGCTGGAACAGGCGTATGCGTTGGCTCAGAAGGATGCGGCGTTTCAGGCTGAGCTGGATAACCTGCTGCACCACTACTGCGGGCGGCCTACTCCGCTTTATTTTGCGAAGAGGCTGACCGGGCAGCTGGGTGGGGCGAAGATCTATCTGAAGCGCGAAGACCTGCTGCATACCGGCGCGCACAAGATCAACAACGCGCTGGGCCAGGGGCTGCTGGCGCGGAGGATGGGGAAGCAACGGATCATTGCGGAGACGGGCGCGGGGCAGCATGGGGTGGCGACGGCGACGGTTTGCGCGTTGCTAGGTTTGGAGTGCGTCGTCTATATGGGCGAGGAGGATATGCGGCGGCAGGAGCTGAATGTCTACCGGATGCGGCTGCTGGGGGCGGAGGTGCGCGGGGTTTCGGCGGGGTCGGCTACGTTGAAGGATGCCATCAACGAGGCGATGCGGGACTGGGTGACGAATGTTCGGACGACTTATTACATTCTTGGGAGCGCGCTGGGGGCGCATCCTTACCCGACGATGGTTCGGGACTTTCATCGTGTGATCAGTCGCGAAGCGCGGGCGCAGATGTTGGAGCAGGAGGGAAAGCTGCCTACGGCGATCGTTGCCTGCGTAGGCGGCGGCTCGAATGCTATTGGCGCGTTCTATGAGTTTCTGCCGGATGCGAAGGTACAACTGATCGGCGTCGAGGCTGGCGGGCGCGGGACGGCGCTGGGAGAGCATGCGGCGCGGTTTCAAAAGGTCGGTGGCGGCTTGCCGGGTGTGCTGCAGGGTACGTACTCGTATGTGTTACAAAATGATGCCGGCCAGGTGAGCAGCACGCACTCGGTCTCTGCCGGGCTGGACTATGCGAGTGTGGGGCCCGAGCATGCAATGCTGCATGATTCCGGGCGTGCGACCTATGTGTCGTGCTCGGATGATGCTGCGTTGAAGGCAACGGTGACGCTGTCGCGGACGGAGGGGATTCTGCCTGCGCTTGAGAGTGCTCATGCGGTCGCGGAGGCTATTCGACTGGCGCCGACGATGGCGAAGACGGATGTGTTGATGGTGAATCTGTCGGGACGTGGCGATAAAGATATGGGGATTCTGGCGCGGGAGTTACAACTTGAAGGCGCGTCGGAGGTGAAGGCATGACGGCGCCTATCGAGCATCGCACCACACTAATAATTGAAGGGTGGAACAAAGGTTTCAACAAGGTCGCCTTCACCAAAATGCTCCAGCACGAGTTCGGTTTCTCGCTGACTGTAGCGAAGAACATGACTGACCAAGTACTCGAACGCACACCCATCGCAATCAATGTTGAGAGTGCAGACATCAAGCGGATCAGCTCGTTGGCTCAGCAGATGGGCGCGATCGTATGCTCGGGGAATTCTTCGACGTCAGCAATACCGGAGGATTCATGTCGATAAGCTTCCGCACCAAACCCGGCATTGTTGCCTATCTCACCGCAGGTGATCCCGATCTGTCGACGACGCGCGATATTGCGCTGGCGGCGATTGATAACGGTGCGGATGTGATTGAGCTTGGGGTTCCGTTTAGCGATCCGCTGGCGGATGGGCCGGTGATTCAGCGAGCCAGTGAGCGGGCCGTGGCGCGAGGGGTAAGGCTGACCGACGTGCTGGAGCTGGCAAAGCAGCTGCGGGTGGCGCGACCGGCGGCGGGACTCGTTCTGTTCTCTTATCTGAATCCTGTGGTGCGGATGGGGATGGGGGCGTTTTGCGCGCGAGCGGCCGGGGTTGGAGCGGATGGAGTGCTGCTTACGGACATGATCGTCGAAGAGGCGGCGGAGTATCTGGAGGCGATGAAGGCCAACGGGCTTGCACCGATCTTTCTGGCTGCGCCTACGAGTCCGGATGCCCGGTTGAAGGCGATTGCGGGTGTGTCGCAGGGGTTCGTGTATGCGATCTCGCGGGTTGGAATCACCGGGACGCAGCAGAAGGTGGCCGGCGATGCTTCGGAGCTGGTGACGCGGCTGCGGCGGTTTACGAAGCTGCCGATTGCCGTGGGGTTTGGGATCTCGAATGCTGAGCATGTGAAGGCGGTGGGGGGGTTTGCAGACGCAGCCATTATCGGAAGCGCTATTGTGGCTCTGATCGAAAAGACTCAGCCTGCCGATGCCGCGGCTGCGGTTGGCCAGTTCATCGCGGAGTTGAGAGCATGAGGACCGCTGAGGTGGCCGGCCAAAGCGGCGCAATGGGACGTTTATCATTGTCTGTACAAAATACTTTGCAGCGAGCTGCGTTCAGGCGTGTTCGACTGCACTGCGAGGCGAATGGATGGATATCTCCGACTGGAGACGGAAGATTGATGAGCTGGATGTTGAGATCGTTCGACTCATCAGCCAGCGGGCAGAGGCTGCACGCGCGATTGGCGAGCTCAAAAAGACCGCGGACCTGCCGGTCTATGAGCCTCGGCGGGAGCAGGAGGTCTTCGACCGTGTCCGCAAGGCGAATCCGGGACCGTTGGCGGATGCTGAGCTGCTGCATGTGTACGAGCGGATCATCGACGTGATGCGGACGCTGCAGCGAAGAGATCTATAGCTGGCCCGCACGGGAGCCGGAAGTTTGCAATCTGCCGGATCGATTTGTAGCTAATTATGTTACACAAAGAGAGTGAAGCGAAGACGATGATAGTTGCGATGCATGACCAGGCGACGGAAGAGAATATTCAGCAGGTGATTGAACGGATGGTGGAGCTTGGCTTCAACGTTCACCGGACAACGGGCGCGGTACAGACGATTCTGGCGGGTGTGGGGACGCCGGAACACTTCGACGTCGCCGAGTTCAAGGTGCTGGCCGGCGTCTATGACGCTTATCGGATCTCGTCGCCATACAAGCTGGCGGGGCGGAGCTTCCGGCCGGAGGGAACCACGGTTACGTTTCCGAACGGCGTGGTGGTGGGCGGAAAGGAAGTGGTGGTGATGGCGGGGCCGTGCTCGGTGGAGTCTCGGGAGCAGATCCTGACCAGCGCGAAACAGGTTGCTGCTGCGGGCGCGAAGTTTCTGCGGGGAGGCGCGTTTAAGCCGAGAAGCTCGCCCTACAGCTTTCAGGGTATGGGGCTGGATGGGTTGAAGCTGTTGCGCGAGGTCTCGGATGAGACCGGGCTGCTGGTGATCACAGAGGTGATGGAGATCTCGCAGATTGAGCTGATGCTCCCCTTTATCGACTGCTTCCAGGTGGGCGCGCGCAATATGCAGAACTTCAATCTGCTGCGCGAGCTTGGGCATGTGCGGAAGCCGGTGCTGATGAAACGCGGGATCTCGGCGACGATTGAAGAGGTGCTGTTGAGCGCGGAGTACATTCTCTCGGGCGGCAACTACAACTTGATGCTGTGTGAGCGGGGAATTCGGACGTACGAGACTTATACGCGGAATACGATGGATATCTCGGCGATTCCGGTGCTGAAGAAGCTTACGCATTTGCCTGTTCTGGGCGATCCATCGCATGGCGTTGGGATCCGCGACCTTGTGCCACCGATGGCTCTGGCGAGTGTGGCGGCTGGGGCAGATGGACTGCTGATGGAGATGCATCCGAACCCCGATAAAGCAATGAGCGATGGGGCACAGAGTTTGTATCCTGAGCAGTTACAAAAGCTGATGACACAACTAAAGTTACTGGCTCCAGTGGTGAACAGGGTAATGGCGTAAGGCGAGGTTTCGGGCATAATGGAGCGGGTATTCATCATTGGAACGGGATTGATTGGCGCTTCGACGGGCCTGGCGCTGCGTGCGGCCGGCTTTGGGGGGCGCATCGATGGATGGGATACGAGCCAACTCGAGATGGCGTCCGCGGTGCAGATGGGTGCGATCGACGGCAGGGCGGCGAGCCGCGAGAATGCTCTGGAGTTGGCGAGGCTGGCGGATGTAATTGTGCTGGCGGTGCCGGTGCTTACGATCAAAGACTGGATGCAACAGCTGGCGCCGGTGCTGCGTTCGGGACAACTGGTGACCGATGTTGGGAGCACGAAGCTCGAGATTGTGGAGTTGGCGCGGGAGTTATTTGCTGGAGATACTACCGCTGTTTTTCTTCCTGGGCATCCGATGGCGGGCAAAGAGTCTGGAGGAGCTTTGCTGGCGGAGGCTGGACTTTTTGATGGCGCGATGTGGTTGTTCACGCCGATCAGGCCCGAGATGACCGCGATGGAGAGAGAGTGGCGCGGATGGATTGGGTGCTTCGGGTCGCGGATGCTGGACATGGACGCGACGCGGCACGACGAGATGTGCGCCTGGGTGAGTCATCTGCCGCAGATGCTCTCGACTGCGCTGTCGGCGCTGCTGGAAGAGAGGTTTGGCGATGCTCCGGAGATTGCGGCGATCGGGGGCCGTGCGCTGCGGGAGACGACGCGATTGGGAGCCAGTCCGTACAGCATGTGGCGGGATGTCGCGATGACCAACGCGGGGCCGGTCGCGGATACGCTGCTGGCGTTGGAGCAGCGGTTGCAGCATGTGCGGGAGAATCTGCGGACGCCGGAGTTGCGGGATGAGTTTGCGCTGGCGAACCGGTTTCGTCAGCGGCGGTGATTCGTTTTTTTTACGCTAGAAGATTGATGTTTTGCGAGTTTGAAGAGAGAGCATGATGCCTGTGAAAGATTCGATAAGCCAACTGAGTATCAGCCTTGCGGATGTAGCCGCTGCGCGGGAGCGGGTGCGTGAGGCGATCTACTACTCGCCATGCCCGCACTCGCAGATGCTGTCTGCGCTGACGGGGCAGCAGGTGTATTTGAAGCTGGAAAACCTGCAGATGACGGGCTCGTTCAAAGAGCGCGGGGCGCTGAACCGGATTGCACTGCTGACGCCGGAGCAGGCTGCGCGGGGTGTGGTTGCTGCGAGTGCGGGGAACCATGCGCAGGGCGTTGCCTACCATGCGACGAAGCGAGGGATTCGTGCACTGATCGTGATGCCGCTGGCGACGCCGCTGGTGAAGGTTACGGCGACGCGTGGATTTGGGGCGGAGGTGGTGCTGCACGGGGCGAACTACGACGAGGCTTGCGAAGAGGCAACGCGACTCTGCGAGGCGGAGGGAATGACGTTTATTCATCCGTTCGACGATGCGATGGTGATGGCCGGGCAGGGCACGATTGGGCTTGAGCTGCTGGAGCAGATACCTCAGCTGGAGGCGGTGGTGGTGCCGATCGGCGGCGGCGGCCTGATTGGCGGGATCGCCTGCGCGATCAAAGAGGCTTGCCATCAGGCTTCGCGGCCCGAGATTCGCGTGATCGGGGTGCAGACGTCCAGATTGCCTTCGATGGTGGCGGCACGGACGGTGGGTCATCCGGTAACGCTGGAGGCCTCAACCACGATTGCGGATGGTATCGCGGTGCGGCGTGCGGGAGATGCCACGTTTCCCGTTGTCGAGCGGTATGTCGATGAGATCGTTACGGTCGACGAAGACGAGATTGCTTCGGCGATTCTTGTTCTGCTCGAGCGCGAAAAGACATTGGCCGAGGGTGCGGGAGCCGCGGCGCTGGCGGCGTTATTGCAGAAGAAGACGACCTTGAATGGGGCGCATACAGCAGTGATGGTTTGCGGCGGAAATATCGATGTGACGCTACTGAGCCGGATCATTGAACGCGGTCTGGTGCAGGATGGAAGAATGATCCGGCTACGGATTCATCTGCTGGATAAGCCGGGGGCGCTGGCGGAGCTGACGATGTTGATTGCGAGGTATCGCGCGAACATCGTGGATACGCTGTACAACCGGGCGTATTACGGCGTGAACCTGGGCGACACGACGATCGATATTACGCTGGAGACGCGCGGGCGGGAGCAGGTGGAGGAGTTGCTGGCTGCGATGACGGCTGGCGGTTACAGGTACAGCCAGGTGGTCTAGCAATCTGGGACGGCGCTCTGCTGTCAGGCCTTTTCGTAGTGGAAGTGAAGCTCCTGCTCGCTGGCTACGGGCTGGCCGTCCTTGGTGGCGGGATGGAAGGTCCACTGCTGGACAGTTGCGATAACGTTTTCGTCTATGCCGTGACCGAGACCGCTGGTCATCTTGATGTCGGCGATCTTGCCTGTGGTGTCGATGACGATGTCCAGGATGACGTCGCCTTTGGTGCCACGGGGAAGGGCGGAGAGGTCGGGCTTGGGCGTGGGAAAGTAGCTGACGAGGGCGATGTTGATGTTGCCGGAGCCGAGGGAGTCGGCGCCTGCGACGGAGTCTGGCTGGGTGGAGGCTGGGGAGCTGGTGTTGGGAGAGGCGGTGGTGTCTTTCGGCTTTTGCGTGGGTGGAGTTGGCAGCGGAATAGCGGATTGGGCCTGTTTGGGCTGGGTTTTGGGGTTGGGCGCGGAGGTTTGTAGAGGGGCCTTGCCGGGGGAGTACGTCAGCAGGAGGTTGGTTCCGTGGGGGCTGCCTGGTAGGCGGATGGGCGCGATCCAGGAGGCGCGCTGGTGGATGAGCGCGGCGAAGAGGAGCAGATGGAGAAGGGAGGAGGCCAGGGCGTAGTTCGGCGTGCGGGATGGAGATGTGACGGGTTTGCCGATGGTATCCATGCCTCCTCCTTTCTCTGCAATGTGGCTCTGCCATGTGACCGCGACGCGATTGTTATTAGACGCGGGTGAAGGTGGTCTGTTGTTTTTCTTCGTGGCGTTCGGCGGCAAGGGCTATGAGGCGGTCAATGAGTTGTCTGTAGGGAACGCCGGCGGCCTCCCACAGCTTTGGGTACATGCTGATGCTGGTGAAGCCGGGCATGGTGTTGATTTCGTTGAGGTAGATGCGGGCGGGTTTTGATTCCCTGCCCTTCTTGCTGACTACGGCTGGTTCCATGAGAAAGTCGACGCGGGCGAGGCCGGCACAGTCGCAGGCGCGGAAGGCGGCGATGGCCATCTCGCGGATCTGTTTCGATTCGGACTTCGAGAGCTTGGCGGGGATGATGGGGATGGAGGCGTCGGAGTGGTACTTGGCGTTGTAGTCGTAGAACTCGGCGCCGGGGACTATTTCGCCGACCACGGAGGCTTCGGGCGAGTCGTTGCCGAGGACGGCTACTTCGAGCTCGCGGGGCTTTGCGCCGGGGCCGCCTACTCCCTGTTCGATGATGAGCTTGCGGTCGTAGCTCGCGGCGAGATCCATCGCGGGGGCTAACTCGCTGCGGTCGTGGACTTTGCTGATGCCTACGGAAGAGCCTAGATTGGCGGGTTTTACGAAGACGGGGTAGTCGAGTTTCTTTTCGATGCGCTTAATGCAGCGTTTGGCGTCTGCCTTCCACTCGCTGCGGAGGAGGTTGACGTGCGGGGTTTGCGGGAGGCCGGCGGCAGCGAAGAGCTGCTTCATGGCGGACTTGTCCATGCCGGTGGCGGAGCCGAGAACTCCGGAGCCTACATAGGCGATGTCGGCTAGTTCGAAGAGGCCCTGAATAGTGCCGTCTTCGCCGAAGGTGCCGTGGAGGACGGGGAAGATGACGTCGAGGGACTGGGCGAGGGAGCCGTTCTGCTGGGCGAGACTGGCGCCGTCATGGAGTTCGATGGATTTGGTGGCGGTGCGTTTCTTCTGGATTGGCGCGGGGTTTGTGTTGCCCGCGAGGAGGTGCTGGGCGGCGGTGGAGGTGAGCCACTGGCCTTGTTTGGTGATTCCTATGGGGATTACTTCGTACTTTGACTGGTCGATGGATTTGAGGATGGAGGCGGCGGAGAGGAGGGAGACCTCGTGCTCGCCGGAGCGGCCACCGAAGAGGATGCCGACGCGGAGTTTTTTGGGGGAGGGCTTGCTGGTCTGCTTTTTGGTCTGTTTCTTTTGTTTCGTGTTTTTTGTCATGAGTAGGTACAAGTCTCTCCTAAATTTGGCGGGTTCTGCGGGAAAAAATTTGTTGGGTATCGAAGTGGTCTTTTGCTGGGGGTTTTGCGAATTCTGGTGTGTTTTGTGGTGGTTTTTTGTGGTGACGTTGTGGTGATTTGCGTGGCTGATGTGGTGTTTTAGCCGTCACTTTTTTGGGGCTAAAAAATGCGCCAACTTTTTGTAAGATTTTCAGGGGTTCCGTGCCGGCCGGTGGGATGGCTCTGCGGCTCCCTGCATCTTATTTTTTATGGGATCCCCGCTCCTTCTTCTTTATGCCGGACCGTAGACGCAAACCCGAACGCACGACTCCGCACAGGGACAAGATCTGCAAGACGTGTGGGCGCTCGTTTGCGTGGCGTAAGAAGTGGGAAAAGGATTGGGATGTGATCAAGTACTGCAGCGATGAGTGCCGGGGGCATAAGCCGGGGGAGTTGGACGCTGAGCTTGAGGCGGCGATCCTTGAGCTGCTGGCGGAGCGGGGACGGGATAAGACGATCTGTCCGTCGGAGGCAGCGAAGGCGGTGGGTGGGCTGGAGAGGCGGCGGGACTGGGAGGGTCTGATGGAGCCGGCTCGGGCGGCGGCTAGGCGGCTGGTGGCTGCGGGAAAGATCTTGGTGACGCAGCATGGGCACGTGGTCGATCCTTCTACTGCAAAGGGAGCTATTCGTTTACGACTGCGTTGAAATTCTCAGCGTCGGGAGGGGAAAATCCGGCTTTCTCGACTCGCGCGATTTGTTGGGATGCTTCTAACATCTGATGACAACCGCGAAGAAATCAGCGATCCGGACGGCGTCTCCCAAGTCCACCAGTAAAAAAGGCAGTGCGCGGCATAGCGCATCTGCTCGTACGGGCAGCACGGCTGCCCATGGCGCTTCCAGCGAGAAGGCGCATAAGACGGGCAGGAATACCGCGAGGGGGCAGGCATGGACCGATCAACACTCTGAACACAAGAGTTCGACCGGGCAGGGGAAGGCCAAGAAGCAGCCAGCGAAGCAGGAGTCGCGTTGTTGGCCCGGTTATGAACCGGTTCCTGGCACCAAGCGCGGTGAAAAGGGGAGTTGTAAGCCGAAGGCTCATCAGAGTGGCGCGGAGAAGAAGTCGGACGCGATGGCTGCTGCTGCGAGTAAGTTGCGAAAGGGTTGAGCCGATCGCGAGCCGGTGAATTTGTCGATTTATACTGCGTGGGATGGATATTGAACGGATTCGCAGCTATCTGCTGAGTTTGCCGCATGTGCTTGAGACGGCGCAGTGGGGTGGGCTTGTCTTCTGGGTGGGAGATAAGGCGATTGGCGGCAAGATGTTTGCGATGATGCGGCTGGACGAGAACGAGAACCTGGAGCGGAGTGAGAAGAGCCGCGTGATCTCTTATTCTGCAGGCCCGGAGCGCTACTCGGAGTTGATTGAGGTTGATGGAATCTTTCCTGCTCCTTACTCGGCTCGTATTTTTTGGGTCGCGGTGTCTGGTTGGAATGTGTTTCGCAAGACGGAGTGGGAGCGGGAGCTGAGTGCGGCGCATGCGCTTACGCTGGCGAAGCTGCCGCCGAAGGTTCGGGCGGTGCTTGAGATGCCTGCGGCTCAGCAGAAGCGGTTGATTGCTGAGCGGAGGAAGTTGTTGGCTGCTAAGGCTGCTAAAGGGCGGTGAGCCTAGAAGCTCTGTCCTGCCGGACGGGCGCCCTGCGCGGGCGGCGGTCACTTCGTGACTTGTATACCCCTTCGGTTGGCGCTCCCCGTTGGTCGCGAAGAAAGATCTTGTGCCGACCAGTCGGAGATCAGCAGACCTTCGCGGCCCCGACCGGAAGCTCCTGTCCTGTAATGAGGGAGCGGCGTCTGACTAAATGCTCCGATAGCTTTGAGAGCCATAGCTCCCAAGGAAAGGAAAAAAGACTCGCTTGAAGCCGCCAACGAATGGTCGTTTCGAGCATGCGGTTAAATACTCGTTTTGTGAACGTCGCTTCCTCAGAGTGCTTGCGCAGCTGATTTAGAAGAAGGAAAAAAGAGAGTACCCGCTCAAAGTGGCTAAACTCGGGCCCCTGGAGCCACGGTAAAAGATTCGCACCGAGCGGCATATCCATCCATTCCTGCAGGGTCTTCGGTTCTACTACTCCCAGTTCGCGAAGCTGAGGCCAAATGGGAATTCCAGGATAGGGGGTGAAGATGTTGGGTGAGAAGCGCATGTTGCCGAATCTTCTGCCGATATCGCTCATGGTTCGGAAGGTAATCAGCCGATCCTCATCGGTTTCGCCAGGATATCCAAGGATGAGGTTGAAGGTGACGCGAATGCCGGCCAGACTCGTCTTGCGCGCTGTCTCGTACATCTCGTCGACGCGCTGGTGGCGCTTATTCATCAACTTCAGTACGGCTTTCGATGTGGACTCTGTACCGAAGCCCATATGAGTTACACCGCTATCAGCGAGTAGTTGAACCTCTTCCTGACTCATGCGGCAGATGAAATCCGTAGAGGCCTGAAAGGTCCAGGTGAATTTTACGCCCGAGTCACGAATGCCCTGAGCGATGGCAATCGCACGCCGCAGATCGACGGGAAAGTTGGAGTCGAGCAACGCGACGTGGGAAATACCATACTGCCTGACAAGCCCAGTCAACTCTCCAACGACATGCTCCGCTGAATAGGCATTGAAGCGACGCTTATAGACGACCATGTCGGTGCAGTAGTTGCATGCGTACGGACACCCTACGCTGGTTGCATAGGCAAGCTCTCGTTTGCCAGAGGCTTTTTCATAAGCATCAAAGTCGATTAGCTCGTAGGCGGGAAGAGGAAAGGTGTCGATCGGTTGAACGCGCCGTTCGAAGTTTTCGATCAGGCGACCGTTCTTCTTCCAGGACAACCCCGGAATGAGGTCCAGAGGCCTGTTGTCGGCAAGCGCCTGTGCAAGCTCGACGATCGTGATTTCACCTTGCCCACGCACCACCACATCGACGAACTCTTCTCGGAGAGTCGACTCCGGACAGAGCGTAGGATGCCAGCCGCCAAAGACGACGCAGACATCCGGCGTATGTTTTTTAATGTGTTGGGCTGCCTCGATCGCACCGCGAATCATTGGGCCGGTTAGCACAGAGATACCCATGCAAAGAGCGAATTGGCATTCTTCTTCAAGCCGCAACAGATAGTTCGGCTCGATTGCCGCATCAATCAGGACGACTTCGAATGACGCCGCTCGAAGGGTACCAGCTAGAGCAAGAAGTGAAAGGGGCGCTCCAAGAGGTGGTCCGTCGTAGGGCGGATAGAAGAGGACGACCTTTCCACGTGTCATCATCAGATCGATTGGTGCCGCCCTTTCCCATCTTAGGATCGGTCGCGAAGTATAGAGAGGTGTCAGCATACTGTCATCGTGTTGTAAGCAGATTGTCTTCGGTCTCCTGCATCGCGTTTGCGGCTGTAATCATGGAGCATGTTGCGTGTCGAGGACTGCTCTAACGCTTGCGTCCTGTTATGCGCTCCAGCGATCGGCGCAATCTGTTCGCGGAGGACTACTCGTTATGAGTCTCTCGGATCCAATCGTGCACGAAACTATGAACTCTCCAATGCCGGAGAGACGGTCTGCGTTGGAAGATGATTGGGTTGGGGCTCGCAGTCACCCACAAGTTCAGCCTGCTTATTTCGATTCGAAGGCCGACTGTTGGATCCTGAGCCGTTACGCCGACGTCATTGCAGCACTTCACTCTCCCGAGCTGTCGTTGGTCGGCCCTTTGCCTAAGAAAGACGAGCTGATCGTCGATGAAGATGCCAGACTTGGTATGAGATTAGAGACACGCGAGGCACTCTCGTCAAAACTGCTGCGCTCGGTGCGAAGACAGATGTTCGAAGATGCCAGAGCGCAGCTTGCGATCCTCAACTGGGGACAGCCTGTTGATCTGATCCGGGATTACGCAGAGCCTGTCTGCCTTGCGCTGGCGCTGCAAGTGACGCAACCCTCCTGCAAGGACATAGACTCGCTCAATCAGTTGGCCAGGCAGGTCTCCGCTTCGTCCGCCGACCCTTTCGCGCCTAAACTTAAATTAAGATCGAAGGCAGCCTCTGTGGCGTTGTGTCCTTACTTTGCCTCAGGCCCAATGCCTTTGCGTGAGTCTGGTTTTGTGGCACTTTCGCAGACTATGGTGCACCTGCTGGGGAATGTATGGTTCGGGCTGATCAATCATCCCGAAGAATGGAGTCGTCTTCATCGCCAACCTGCTTTGATTGCACGAGGGGTAGAGGAGTTGTTGCGCTTTGCTGGATTGACGCGATTTGTCTATCGGCGAGCCCAGGCAGATACGATGATCAACGGAATCTGCATTCGCCATGGAGAGCGGCTTACGCTACGCATCTTCGCAGCGAACCGAGACCCTGATCGCTTTTCCAATCCAAACGAGGTGTCTGTCATGCGTCGGAGCCTGGGACAGGTGAGTCTTGGCGCTGGGCGACATGCATGCGTCGGGGCACCACTTATCCGCACCGCCACTCTTGCCGCCACCTACACGTTGGTCGAGCGTCTTCCAAAGGTGCGCCTTCTCTCGCCCATAAGCTGGCGCGGTGGCGATGGCTTCCGATCGCCCTCCTCTTTACCTGTCGTCGCTTCTCTGTAAGAGATTGCAGCCACGTAAGTATCGTCACCTGATTCAGCACGTATCGAAAGGGGCCATTGGATCGGTACCGATAGGTCGGCTTGTCGTCACGGACCTCTCGTTGCTACCATGACGGCCATGAACAAAGTTGCGCCATTCCTCTGGTTCAATGACAACGCGGGAGAGGCCGCCGAGTTTTACCTCAGCGTATTCCCGCACGCGCGCCGGCTCGATGAGCTGCGTTCGAAGGGCGTTGGTCCGTGGCCCGTGGGCAAGATTGCCACGATCACGATCGAGCTTCAAGGACAGGAGATGGTCTTTCTCAACGGCGGCCCCGCTCATCAGCTCAGCCCCGCCTTCTCCTTCTTCGTGCGCTGCGACTCCCAGGAAGAGATCGACAGCTACTGGGACAAGTTGATCGAAGGCGGTAAACCCATGGCCTGCGGCTGGCTGACAGACCGCTTCGGCCTGTGCTGGCAGATTGTGCCACGCAATATCGGCGAGTTGATCCGTCACCCCAAGGCGATGGAAGCCATGATGGGAATGATCAAGATGGACCTGCCCGCGTTGGAAGCTGCCGCGCGCGAGAGCTGAGCCTTCGCTCCATAGATTCGGAGGGCGAAGGTGGAGTTGAACTCCGAAAGGATGGCCACCCTGATGACGGCAAACCTGAATACCTATGGTTCTTGAAAACGGCCAGCTTTGGGGGTAATGATCCCAATATTGGCGACACCAGCCTGATGCCCGGAATTGATGATGTCGGCTACCAAAGAGAAGTCCAAATCAGCGCCGCCCTCGATAAACATCACTTTGTCAGTTCTAGTTGCAAAAATCTCGGCTAGCTTCGGCTCAATATTAGCTTGGCTCAACAAAGCCTCATTTATCTTGTAAGTCACGCCATGCTCGTTGTCGCCGAGGACCTGAACCACAATCGGTTGTGGGTTCGGCTCTGGCTGATCAAGGGATTTAGGCGGCTGCGGTATTAGAGCATCAAGGCCACGAACCGCAGTGGGCTGTATGACCATGAAAATAATCAACAGCACAAGAAGAACATCAATAAGAGGGGTAACGTTGATATCGGCCGTTGGCCCTTTGCTACTACTTGATGTCATACCCATAGGGCAGCTCCTCACTTCCACTTTTTGGACACCGGTTATACGATGAATGTTCCCGAAATCATAGTGCGCGTCACAATGTGAGTAACGATAAATGGGATGAGCAGGTCCTCCGAAGGAGGAGCAGACTATTCCCATGAAGAAGCCAGCGCAGCACCTCATCGCTGAAGTTCCACGC
>NZ_JACHDZ010000008.1 GCF_014201375.1 Tunturiibacter empetritectus | reverse complement strand
AGCTTCGACTCCGAGCGTTGCTCCAGGCAACGGGAAGGATATCTTTGCCCTTGACAACATCTTCGCCCTTATTGACGAATACATTTGCGCAGACCTGTCGTTCGCTCTTCGCTTTTCCCTTGCATTCCGGCGGCGGACCATACATTTTCGGGAGCTAGACAAAGCTGTCAATTCCTAGAAGCTGACGGGTGATTGAGGAAGCTTCTGAAGTTGTCGCGTTTGAACGACGCGCTCCAGTATTGCCTGACGGAATTGGTCTGTGTTGTTGACGATCGATGCAAGGTAAGCAGACTCTTTCATGGCATTTCTCTGCCATTCAACATCGGGGTTCAACTCGCAACTAAAGCGGGCCAGCAAATTCACTGCGGCATCACTCCTTCCACAAATGCCGTGCGCTACTGCGGCGTGAAATGCTGGCCAACCATCACCTGGCTCTTCTTCCCTTCGGAGGTAAAACTTAGACACAGCCTCGATGGACGGAAATAGTGCGCGATAGTGGAGCACTTTCTCCTTCGCACGAACTGCGAGTCCTTCAGCAACTGCTCGGAACTGACCTTCATTCTCGAACGCCTCGAAATTGCTCTCTCTGATATTTCCTACATCGAATGAGATATGGTCTTTCACGTTCCAGAGCCACGTGCAACTGACGTTCAAGTAGCTTCCCTTCGACCAACTGCTGGGTTGGAACTCCACGACGTCCAACCACCATCCATGATCTCCAAGCCAAAGGCGAGAGCGGCCTCTCTGAAACATCCCGATGGGCGCGAATACTCTGCGGGCTGCGTCTATGAGAATTTTCGAGTGTATCGGGCTAGTCTGCGCCATATGCAGAATTCTACGGTGCGTATGGCTTGACTTCCTGAAAAGTCGGGTTTTCGGAAGTTGACAGCTTTGACGCTCCGCCACCTCTAATTACGGCTTTGCGCGAGCAACTGGGTTTGAGAGTCAGAACTGGAAATAATCCTGTAGGGGTAATAGTCATCGATCAAATGACTCCCCCGTCAGCAAACTGAAGGGCACCGTCACATCTGACATCACCTGCACTCTAAGGTCTTGGAGCTAAACCAAATCGTCGTTGCCGCAAAGTCGTGCCAGCTCAACCGGTCGATGCAACACTATCTAATCATCTGATTTCTACCAATGCTTACTTTGAAGAATCAATCTGTTTGGGTGATGTAGCAAAACCGAAGCCAGGGTAAGGTTCCGGCTGATCTAATCTTCACCAGCGCTTTTAGCTTTTGTTTTCAGATGAATGTGGGTCTGAGCTGAGTGTTGCATCGACCCATTGAGACCACCGCGCATGCTGCAATCAGTGTTTTCAACGAAGGCACCTTGAGGCTTAGGGTCTTGACGAGCAACGACGCGGGACTCGCGTATCGCCGAGTGTAAGTTGCCGAGTACGAGAGGAATTTTCTGAAAAGCTGGGCGAATCACAACGGTAACTGGTCGGACGTACGTCGTTTAGAGAGCTTTGGGCAGCCGGAAATCGGGCATTTTGGTAGTCACCGCCCGACTTTTCGGGATTGACAAGTTCTCGATGAGTGCATCGGCGATTATGCGCTCATTGAGATTTGCGGCTGAATCCCTTCCGAATGGCCGATTCAGAACTTTGGCTTATGAAGCCAAAGAGAGGTACTTGGGCGCTTGCTGACACAGCCCATGCGGCCGTCACCGGGGAATGGGCAAATGTGCTATTTGGGTCTTGAACTCGACCCTGTAGCTTGCAAGGGGATAACCATCGAGCGTCGTAAATGCCATAGGCGTAAGTACAAAACTGTATGTCTGGTTCGGCTTCAATTGCACGGGCAACAGAATCTGCAGGCCGTCCGCCGTGAAAGTTGGTTTGCCGGTAACGGGAAAATGTTCATCGCCGTCCATTCCCTTATTGATGGAATATCCTGCACTCGGATCGAGGCGCTTGTCCACTGTAATTGTGATCGTTGTAGCGGAAGCATCCACGTTCTCCGCATGATTGGCAAACGGTTCCATGCTGGTTACATGTGCGGATTTCGCGTCGAATGCGGCGGCCTCAGAAGCAACATGGGGCGCGAATTCACTATAGAACAATTCAATCTGCGGAATATACGAAGTAAAAGTCGGATATTGCGCCCGCTCAGACTCATAACGCTTTAGGCTATCCACCAGCCGATCCATCCAGAAAAAACCGTTTCGCTGCTCTTCGTGTATTCGTTTCAAGTTCTTACGACTGTCCTCACCAGCATCCTGAGAATAGATGATGACCGCCGCACGGACCAGGGACTCATCCACCATCGTTTGTGCAGAACCATAAGCCATTTGCTGCATTTGGGCCGCGACATGTGTATAAATCTGCTCCGCACCCGAGAACTCCTTCCAGTGCTCTGCCACAGCCGGATTAACAAAGGAATGGTTGAATTCATGGATGATGGTTGAGAGATACCCCTTGTCCGGTGGATAGGTTGGATCGCCGGCGTCGTCATGCGTCCAACAACCGATGATCGAGAATAGATCCGTGCGGCCATCTGAATGAACGAGTCTCGGTCCATAGTTTCCGCCCCCATTGTCCATTCCCAGAACGAGGTGATAGGCAAGGTCCGAAGCATTCCCATAAAAATGCGGATACCAGTCGAAATGCACTGTCCCCAAAGTAGTCGCAAAGCGTTCCTCGGCCAGTCGATACATCGCTTGATGCGCCGCATAAAAGTCCGCAAACTTGGTGTCGCGGTAGAAATCACGTAGCAGGGGCAGAAACTTCTCTGCATCTGGCCCCCATCGCTTGTCTGGAATATCCGCGGTAAAGGGAACCAAGGGGTTCAGTTCTGGAGGTGGCGATAAGGAAATCGCCATAACCATCACGGCGTCGAATCCTACATCATTCTTATCTGCAAGCCTATGGGCCATCTGGACGGCAGGATGGGTTCTGTACGGTAAGAAGTAGCGATCAATGTCTGACGAATAGGCCGGAAGCGTGTTCATGTTGTATTCAAAGCTGTCCGCTAGTCGAAAGACAATGCTCAACAGTTCGACACGCTCATCTACCCTTGGCTGAGGTGTCGCCATTTTTGACTGTGTCTGGCACCAGACATTGCCGACAAGCAAAAGAACGACTGCGAGCCAACAGCGCTTGAGCATGAATCCCTCCACGGGTATTGATTTTCTTTATAAATGAGCTAGGGCAGTACAGTCATCCGGGGGAAGCTTCGCATTTCGTCTTTCACGCATGAAAATGTCCTTCATCATTCACGAATTCGCTTGGTAAAAGCCGTTTGGTAGTCCCTTTGTAGGCGGCTTCACGGTCTGCAAATCATCTCATCGTGGCTCACGAGTAGAGCGGATGGATTCTCAACTGCGGTATCAGGCCGATGCACTCATTGAGCCCTGATCGTCGAACTTCCAGGAAACCGGGGTTTTCGTCAAGTGTTGTCAGTTTCCGAAAACCCGACTTTGCAGGAAGAAGAAGCTTCTTAAAAGATTCCCAGAAAGCGCCGCCGCTTTATATAGACGGCTGGGTCAGAAAGAATCAACGGGATTGCCATAACGGTTACGTGCTGTATATCCGATGGCGGCGGATAAGACTCAGTGTCTTCGCCTTCTGATGCAAGTCTGTACGTCACCACGTACGGACATGTTCTCGGTCCTGTGTAGGGGTTGACCTCAAGTGACTGAGCGGAGGCCGTGGCGGAAGCTACTAGCATCGGCGGTCCGCTTACTAGCACGGTGTTCACTACGTTTCCGTCGAGATCGAAGGTCAGCATGAGGATCACGATTTCCTGAACCCGGGCTGCTTTAGCTATGGGCGGATAGAGCGGTGCCTTCCTCTCCCGAACGGAGGTGAACCCGCCACAGTGAGAAACTTGCCCTCTTACACCCGTTGCGATGAGCCAGAAAAGAAGCAGTAAACACAGAGTCCGGCTGTCTTTGATCGTATTCACAAGCTGTCCTCGTCAAAGAATTATGCACTACGGCGCTCCACCCCCGATAAACGGGGTTTTCGGCAAGTGACGGTCAGTTTCCCATTACACGACTTTTCAGGCTCTTTAGAGCTAAATAGAGAGTTGGCCATAGCACCCGTGCTAAAACGTAATATGTTTTGGAAACGGATCGTCTGGCTAACAAAGTGCGTGTTCTGCTGCATATTAGGAATGTTCGTCGCAGGGAGACTGGCGGATCTGCTCAATCCAGTTGTCTGGTGGGCATTGCACAGAAACGCAACAACGGCTTTATCACGCCCGATGTTCATCCCGACTTACTATTTGCCCCTGATAGCGACATATGGATTTGCTTTGGGACTCATTCCGATCCACCGCTTGAAGGAACTAGTAGCTTCGTCGTTGGGTCAATTCAATTTTCAGCCGTCAGATCGGCGAGAAAATGTCTTTAGCCGTCCCTTGCTATGGGCTTGGGCACCAGTAGGGCTAGTGCTGCTGCTCCGCATATTGACCTTTCGTACAAATACAGATCAAAGCGTTCTCGGGGCTGCATACGGAGAGACCCGTTTTGAGCACTTTTTTGCGCCTTCGAGTTGGCGCTCCACAATTGATACTTCTCGATGGATATTTGACCGCTTCGTCCTAACCGGTCCAACACTATTCCTCTTCATGTACACAGTTGCCGTTTGGCTCCGCCATCAATTTCCTGAGCCTCCGCGCAAATCTGCGGAGCCGGAAGTTTAGCTCCCGGGAAACGCGCTTCTCGTCACCGATACGGGAGCTAACCTTCCCCACATCGGTGCAGCGTTACACGCGAGCCGAAAAGGCGACGCTGTATGAAGGGCTCTTCCAGAGTGCAACTTCACTGATCTTCCAACAGCCACCAAAACAGCCACTCGATGACGCTAGCGGAAAGATGCTTTCGGCGGATGGTTTAAATTATTGATTCTAGGGAAGAAATGGTGGACGCGGTAGGGATCGAACCTACGACCAGTCGATTAAGAGTCGAATGCTCTACCAACTGAGCTACGCGTCCTTTTGGTTTTTGCTCCTGGAGAGGAGATCGGCGAGAGTCTTTGCATGGGGTGTTACAGCCTGGACTCAATCACTCGACTTATTAAAGATAACACAGCTTGCAGCCTAAAACTGGCGCTGCAAACTGTGAGTTATGGGAAAGAATTCCGCTGAGCGTTGGTGCTCGGCCAACTGCAGATCTCCGGTTAGCCGACGAAGTCTACATTGGCGCGGTGGGGGATGATGCCGCGATCGTAACCCATGTCGAGCAGCTTGCGAATGGCTTCCTTGCCGTCTTCCCCATAGTTGAGCGTGCGTTCATTGACGTACATGCCGACGAAGCGATTGGCGAGTGTGGGGTCCAGATCGCGGGCGAACTGCATCGCGTAGGTCAGGGCCTCTTCGCGGTTGTCGAGGGCGTGCTGGATGCTGTCGCGCAGGGCATTGGTGGTAGTAAGGAGGGTCTCGGCTCCGAGAGAACGACGAATTGCGTTGCCGCCGAGGGGGAGTGGGAGGCTGGTCTGTTCGCGCCACCACTGGCCCAGATCGAGGAGCTTGATAAGGCCGTCGTTAGCGTAGGTGAGTTGGCCTTCGTGGATGATGAGGCCGGCATCAAACTCGCCCGCGACGACAGCGGGAATGATCTTGTCGAAGGGAACGGTTACGGTTTCGATCTCGGGAGCGAAGAGCTTGAGGGTGAGGTAAGCAGTGGTGAGAGTGCCGGGGACCGCGATGCGAGTCTTCTTAACCTCGTCGAGAGAGAGCTTGCGGGGGGCGACGATCATGGGACCGTAGCCTTCGCCAACACTGCCGCCGCAGGCCATGAGGGTGTAAGTGTCCTGCAGGTACGGGTAGGCGTGGAAGGAGATGGCGGTGACGTCGTAGAAGGCCTCGTTGATGGCGCGATGATTGAGGGTCTCGATGTCGGTGAGGGTGTGGGTGAACTTGAAGCCGGGGACTCGAACCTTATTGGTGGCGAGGCCGTAGAACATAAAGGCGTCGTCGGAGTCGGGGCTGTGGGCGATGCTGATTTCCTGGATTGCAGTGCTCGTGGTGGTCATGATGCTTCCTTCGATGTTCTTGATTGCAGGTGAGAGGCGCAGAAGGAGTGAATGGGGCTCTGCGCTGAGGGTGGATGCTTGCGGTTGATCGCTTGGGTTACGACTGACGCCAGCGTTGAAGTGAGCTGAAGATGCCGGCGGCAGCGGTGATCTTTACGACTTCACCGGGAAGGAACGGGGCGACGGCCATGGTCCATGTGGCTGCAGTGCCGATGTGGAGAAGATGAGCCAGCCAGCCTGCGCCGAGGAGAAAGATGGGTGCGCTGGCAACGGCGGCGGCAACGAGGCCGGCGCGGAAGCGTGTGGTAATGCGCTGCATGACGCGGACAGCCCAACCGGCGGTTGCAGCGGCAAGAGGATAGGAGAAGAGGTAGCCCGCATTGGGGCCGAGCAGATGCGCGACGCCCCCCACACTGTGGGGGGTGAAGACGGGCAGGCCCATTGCCCCTTCGGCAAGATAAAGCACCATCGCGGAGAAGCCGGCGACCGGGCCGAGCAGCATGCCGACCAAAATGACGGCGAAGTTCTGCAGGGTGAGTGGTACGGGAGTAAAGGGAAGCGGGAGAGAGATGTGAGCGCAGATCGCTACGAAGGCGCTGGCCGCGACGGTAAGGATGACTTTGCCGGAGAGGGACTCTTGAAGCGATCCGGTGCGGTGGGTGAGACCGAGTTGAGACGAAGTGGCGGATTGCATGCTGGAGGGTCCTTTCGTGCTGGTGATGATGTGAGGAGCTTGCTTCAGTATTGATTCCGTAGTTTCGAAATTTAAATGGTCGCCTGGTGAGTTTATGTGGCCTTTTGAGATGCAGCTAAGGCTTGTGAGAGAGTCGATGTCGGCTCTTTGATTGTAAGCCAAAGAAAAAAGAATGCGATTGCCGCTGTGTTGTGAGCAGGGAAACGCCGCGTCGAGATGGCAAAGGAATTTGCATGCTCCACAAGAAGGATAACAAGGCGGCTGCGCTTCGTGCAGTTTTTCGGTTTCGCGTTGCTGCGATATGAAATAGAGTTTCGACTAGTGCGGAGGCGGCGGTATGAAGTAGGTACATGCCTGCGGGAAACAGGTTTTCCACTTGACGCTGAAGGGTGAGAAGTTTGTACTTGGTGTGAGATGACTCGTTTAAATACAACGGGCGTGGTGGCGAAACGGTCTGGAGCAATCGCGCGTCTGTATGAGCGGGGCCGGGTGGGGTGGCGGAAGGTCGCTACCGGAGCCGCAGCGGTGCTTGCGGTGGCGATGGGTTACCACGTCATCTTTGGGCAGAATGGGCTGACGGTATATCAGCAGAAGCGTAACGACGCGCAGAGCTTGGACGTTCAGCTGCATAGTCTGCAGCGCGAGAACGATCTGTTGAAGGGGCATGTCGGCAGACTGCAGAGTGATCCGAACGCGATTGAGCACCAGGCCCGCGAAGAGCTGCACTACACGCGGCCCGGTGAGGTGATCGTGTATATGCCTGCTCCCACGGGATTAAGTCCCGCGAGTGTCGCGAAGCAGTGAACGAACGAATCTAGCTGCTTAGTCTTGCAGTGCTGCAACTTCCAGACACTTTCCCTATCTTTCATCCTCTAAGCTGTCTTCTTCTTGCTTACCTGAGGCGGAGCCCTTGAGCTACTCGGAGCGTAGTGCCTGGGTCAGGTCGACAGAGGCTGCGCGTCGGGCGGGAAGCAGAGAGGCGACCAGGGCGAGCAGCAGGAGCGAGAGTGTCGCGATGGTCAGGACCAGAGGATCAAAGGCACTCACCCCAAAGAGGAAAGACCGAAGCAGACGAGAAGCGGCCAAGGCTCCGGCTAGACCGATTGCGCAGCCGAAGAGTGCGAGCTTCGCTCCCGAGGTGACGACGAGGCGGACGATGCCGGCACGCTGGGAGCCAAGCGCGATGCGAATGGCCATCTCTTGAACGCGCAGCGCGACCGAGAACGCGATGACACTGTAGATGCCAAGCACGGCCAGCAGGACTGCGATCGCAGCGAAGGCTGAGATCAACGCAGTGTTGAAGCGGCGGGGAGCCTCGGTATCCGAGATGGCGTGCTCCATGCTTTGCACTTGAGTGAGAGGAAGCTGCGGGTCGATAGAGTGCACGGTGGAGCGCAAGAGGTTTTCCATCTGCTCGGGAGCCATCGCTGTTCGCACTGCAATGTATCCGCCGTCGCCACTGATATCAGTGGGTGAGCCGAGCGATCCCGCCATCTCCTCCTGCTGTTCGACGGGCATGTAGTACTGCTGCTTGAGGGGCAGATCGGGTGAGTTCTCCTTCACGTCCGCGACTTCGCCGACTACCGTCGCCCAAGGGGTCTTCATCGTCTCTGTGCCGATACGAAACCTCTTGCCGATTGGGTTTTGATTGGGCCAGGACTGCTGGGCCAGCATGTGATTGACGATAACAACAGGCGGCTGACTGGCGTTGTCGTCAGCGGTAAAGAGCCTGCCCTGGAGGAGTGGAATCCCCATCGCGCGGAAGTAGTCGCCTTGGACTGCGATCGAGGTTCCGAGGTCGAGTCCTCCTGCAGTAGCCGGCAGAACATGTCCTTCTGCGACGAAGGCGCTGCTGGAGTTATTGCCACTTGCGGGCAAGAAGGTGGTAAGGCCTACACTTTTTACTCCGGGAAGAGCCTGCAGTCGCGCCAAAAGCTGGTGACTGAACTCATTAACTGCGGTCTGGTTTCCATACTGTTTTTTGGGGAGGCTGTAGTTCGCGACGAGGGTGTGGTCCGGTTGAAAGCCAAGATCGACTTGACGCATCTTCTCGAAGCTGCGGAGTAGAAGTCCGGACGCAGCTAGCAGGACGAGCGCGACGGCGATCTCTGAGATAACCAGGGCTGACCGAAGCCTTGCGTGACCTCCACCAGAGGTTCCGGTTCGCCCGCCTTCTTTGAGTGTGTCGTTGACGCTGGTGCGGATGGCGGCGAAGGCCGGTGCCAGACCGCAGAGGACGCCGGTGACGACCGCAAGGCCCAGGGCAAAGGCGACGACCGGCCAGTCGAGGCCAATCTCGTTGATCCGTGGCAGAGTCTCGGGGAGCGCCTGAATGCCGACGCGGAGAGCAATCGCGGCGAGAATGAGCCCCAGAACGCCTCCGGTTACGCTCAGGACGAGGCTTTCCAGGATGGCCTGCCAGAGCAGAGTGGACGCAGTAGCGCCAAGCGCGAGACGGACGGCAATCTCGCGGCGGCGGCGGATGGAACGTACCAGAAGGAGCCCGGCGAGGTTCGCGCACGCGATCAAAAGAACGACGGCAACAGCGAGAAAGAGGGTGCGAATGAGAGGGCGTGCTTCTTCGACGGTCTCTTCGTCGAGCGGCCTGATGATGGACGTGATGCTGAATCCGGCCATGAACGCGGGGTAGTTCCGGACAGTCTCTTTGGCGACAAGGTTTGCGTCCTCAATGGCCTGAGAGATTGTTACACCCGGTTTGAGGCGACCAACCATCTGAAAGTTCCACGAGGCTGCGCCGATGCCGAGCTCCTCCGTTTCGAAGCTGACGGGAACCCAGAACTCACTGCGGTTAAGATGACCGGGGACGAGGGGGAACTCGAAGTTGCGAGGCATGACGCCGATGATGAGGTAGGGCTTGCGATCAAGCAGGACCTTTCGGCCGAGGATGTTGGGGTCGCCCTGAAAACGGGTCTGCCAGGTGGCGTAGCTGAGGACCAGGACCTGCTGACGCTGATCGTCCTCCTGCTGCGTGAAGAAACGACCGAGGAGGGGCTGTACTGCAAGCGCGGGGAAGACACCACTGCTCATGCGGGTAGCGTTGACATTGGCGGGCTCGCCTGCGCCGGAGAGCTCGTAGCTGGTGGAGTGGTAACCGCCAAGGCTGGTGAAGCTGTGGGTGTCGCGAGTGTAGTTACGGATATCGGGTGCGGTGACACCGGCTTCATTGTTACCGCTGCCGGTGTCCAGACCTTTGAGGATGTCTGAGAGAACCACGAGGCGGCTGGGCTCAGGAAAGGGAAGCGGCCTCAGAAGAACGCCTTCGACGAGAGAAAAGATTGCAGTGGTCGCGCCGATGGCTAAGGCCAGCATCAAAATGGCTGTGGCAGCGAATCCGGGCGACTTGGAGAGGTGGCGAATTGCAATCTTCAGATCTTGAAAGAAAGAGCGCATGCGGGTCCTCGGAGAGATGATTATGAGGGAGTTAGCAATTGTCTTGCCAGAGAGAATAGGACGAAGATCCTGTTTTTTGGGGTTTATTGAGTTATGCATGCGTTGGTAAAACTGTATGGTGTCCACGATCGGAATGAATGTCCGCAGATGGACACAGAATTGGGTGGAGTTCTGGACGGCCTTCGCGGATGCGGGTGAATTTCCATAGCTGGTGATTTATACTTGTCGCTTGCCCTGCAACCGGCGTGGCGTTGGTCGAGAGACCTCCCCGCAAGGTCACGCAAAATCCCGGGCACGCAGCCAATTCCCAGCAGGGAAGCGGCTTTCGCGCGAAGTGAAGGTTTTAGTCAAGCATGATTCGTATTCTGCAGCAGGACAACCGCATCACGAAGATTATCTTCGCCGTCATCATTGGATTCGCAGTGATCACAATGGTGATTACGCTGGTGCCCGGCATCTTTGACAACGCTACGACGAACGATGCGTCGGTCTACGCCACGGTCAAGCAGCCTGGGCCCATCGGGCGGATTTTTGGTGAAAGCACCCCGATCAAGACGGTTGAGGTGAACCAGCTGGCGAGCCGGCAGCTGCAGCAGCAGCACTTTCCCGATGCGTTGCTGCCCTACTTCCTACCGCGTGCTGGTCAGATTCTGGTGCAGCGGGCGATCCTGAAGCATGAAGCTGACAGGATGAACCTGCAGGTGAGCGATGAGGATCTGCGTCGCGAGCTGCAGACCGGACCATTTGCACAGTACCTGTTTCCCAATGGCCAGTACATTGGCGACGATGCCTACATCAACTTCGTACAGAGCGCATTCCAGACGACTCGCGGCGACTTTGAGTCGCAGGTGAAGAGCGACATGGAGCTGAACCGCCTGCAGGCGCTGATCACGGGTGGTGTTTCGGTCTCTGACAACGCGGTGCGCGAAGCCTACAAGGTCGATGGGACCAAGGTGAAGTTTGATTACGCGGTGATCTCGGCGGATGATGTCCGCAAGACGATCAACCCATCGGACTCGGAGCTGCAGGCGTTCTTCAAGACGAACGCGGCGCGTTATGCGAATGCCGTTCCTGAGACGCGAAAGATTGAGTATGTTTCGTTCGACACGTCGAATCTGCCTGGCGGGAAGCCGCAGATCTCGGATGCGGATGTGTTGGCCTACTACAACGCGCATCAGGACCAGTATCAGGTGAAGGAGCAGGTGAAGGTTCGCCACATCCTGATCGCCGTTCCTGCTGGTTCTGATGCGAAGACGGATGCCGCGGCAAAGGCGAAAGCCGAAGACATTCTGAAGCAGATCAAGAGCGGCGGAAGCTTTGCGGATCTAGCAAGCAAGAACTCGGACGACCCGGGCAGCAAGACGCAGGGTGGCGAGCTGGGTTGGCTGGATCGCGGCAAGACGGTACCGGAGTTTGATAAGGCGGCATTTACGCTGGCTCCCGGACAGACCTCGGATCTGGTCAAAACTCAGTTTGGCTATCACATCCTGCAGGTGGAGGAGAAGAAGACCGCGCATCTTCGTCCACTGGCAGAGGTAAAGCCCGAGATCGTGCCGGTGCTCGAACAGCAGAGGGCGGGCGCAGCGGAGCAGACCTTCGCTTCGGCGTTGGCTGCAGATGCGAAGAAGAATGGTCTGGAGAAGGCTGCTGCTTCCAAGGGGCTGCACGCGGTGACGACAGAATTCGTAGCCAAAGACGGTGTTATTCCCGGACTGGCGGACGGTTCGGCGTTGCTGACGCAGGCGTTTTCGGTGGTGAAGGGCGCAGACCCGGCTCCGGTCGCTACTGGCGATGGATTTGCTGTCTTCCAGGTGACCGACGTGAAGTCGGCTCATGCTCCCGAGTTCGCGGATTACAAGTCTCACATTCTCGAGGACTATCGCGAGCAGCAGGTGCCTCAGTTGCTGAGCGCCCAGTTGAACAAATTGGATGATCGGGCGAAGGTACTGAACGATCTGAAGAAGGCGGCTGCAGAGATGAACGTTCCGCTGAAGACGAGCGATCTGGTCGGCAAGGATGGTCAGGTGCCGGATCTCGGTGCGATGAGCGGCGCAGGTTCGGTGGCGTTCTCGCTGCCGAAGGGTGCTATCTCAGGGCCGATCAATGCTGGGCGCGTTGGAGTTGTGCTTAGCGTGATCGACAAGCAGGAGCCAACGGCCGACGACATTGCGAAGAACTTCAACGCAACCAAGGACAAGCTGCTCAACGATCAGCGGGAGGAGATCTTCCGCGTCTATATCGGCGAGTTGACCCAGAAGTACGAGAAGGGCGGCGCGGTCAGGTTCTCGAAGAAGCAGGCTGAGCCGGGTTTGCCCGCCGGCAACTAACCGCTCGCTCCATGCTGTAAGAGATGCCCCAGGAAAATCAAGGCCTGGGGCATCTTTGCGTTTTGCACCGAACGGCATTGGCGGCGAGCGAGGGCTCTCCCGGAGCGGTCGACTTCTGGCATCATAGTTGGAGCTACACAAGGGGGCTGGATGAGTGGGGAAGTGAGCAATCAGGAACGTCAGTCGGGAGTTTTGCTGCATGTTACCTCGCTGCCTTCGTATGGTGGGATAGGGGACTTTGGACCAGCTGCGTATGCGTTTGTGGATTTTCTGGCAGCCGCGAAGCAGAGGATGTGGCAGGTACTGCCGCTTAGTCCGACCGGTTACGGGAGTTCTCCCTACTCCGCGCTTTCGGCGTTTGCGGGGAATCCGCTTTTGATCAGCCTCGAGCTTCTGGTGAATGACGGGTGGATTGCGGGAGAGCGGCTCGCAGGACTGCCGGGACATGACGGGCCAGCGGACTTCGACGCGGCGTTCCGCCTGAAGCTACCGCTGATCGAAGAGGCGGCGGGGAATTTTCTCGATCATGCGCCCGATAACAGACGCGCGAGCTTCCTGAGGTTCTGCGAACACAACAGTTCGTGGCTGCAGGACTATGCGATGTTCAACGTCCTTCGTCGTATGCACGAGTATGGCAGTTGGCATGAGTGGCCACCGGAGTATGCACGGCGTGCGGGCGATGCACTGAGCAAGCTGTTGAACGATCGTGGACGCGAGCTTGCCATTGAGCAGGTGGTCCAGTTTTTTTTCAACGAGCAGTGGTGCGCGCTGCGGGGATACTGTGCCAAGCGGAAGATTCGCATCATGGGGGATGTTGCGATCTTCGTAAACTACGACAGCGCCGATGTATGGACGCACCCCGAGATGTTCGAGCTGGACGAAGAACTCAGGCCAGTTCGCGTGTCCGGTGTGCCGCCGGATTACTTTTCCGTGACCGGACAGCGGTGGGGAAATCCTCTCTACAAGTGGGGGCTGCTGAAGGAGCGAGGATTCGACTGGTGGGTGGCGCGGATTAGACGTTCATTGACGCTGTATGACGTGATTCGGCTGGACCACTTCCGCGGATTTGAGGCGTTCTGGTCGATTCCCGCGGAGGAGGAGACGGCGATCAATGGGCAGTGGGTGAAGGCTCCTGGGCATGAGCTGTTTCAGCGTCTGAAGGAGGTCTTTGGGGATCTTCCGTTTGTCGCGGAGGATCTTGGGCTGATCACTCCCGAGGTGGACGAACTGCGGGAGCACTTTGGCATGCCAGGTATGCGGATCCTGCAGTTCGGGTTTTCGGATCGCGGCGCACATCTCTATCTGCCGCACCGGTACGTTCCGAATACGGTGGTGTACACGGGCACGCACGACAACAACACGACGCTGGGTTGGTGGCGGGATGATGTGACCGATGTCGAGCGTACCAATGTGCAGACCTATCTGCAGAAGTTCGATCACGACGAGGATATCGTCTGGGCGATGATTCGGGCGGCAGCACGGTCGGTGGCGAATCTCTGTGTCTTTCCGATGCAGGATGTGTTGCATTTGGGCAGCGAAGCGAGAATGAATACGCCGTCGGCGGGAGCGGGCAACTGGAGCTGGCGGTATGGCCTGAACGCCGTGCATCCGGACTTTGCGACTCAGCTGGCCGAGTTGATGGCCATGACCGATCGCGATGGATGGGAGAAGCCAACCGAGGGGGTCGAAGCAGGCAAGCCGGTAGAAGAGGCGTCGAAACGGGCAGAGCTGGGCGCGAACGTTTAGACTGGATAAGTATCTTTAATCTCTTAGGAGCACCAAAGCATGCCTCTCTCTGGCGAAGCAATCCGCACTATGAACTACGTTGATGACATCTCAGTAACGCTGCGCCGCATTCTCGCGGTGCTGCCGTCGCTGACAGAGGAGGAGCGCCAGCGCGTGTCCGACCATATCAAGGGCGCGGAGCCGAGCTACGACTCCGTAATCGCTGCCGTCGCGAGCAAAAAGTGATGCAGGAGGTTGCGGGCCAGCTGCCGCTCGAGATTCGCAGGGTCGCGATTATCGGAGCCGGAGTGGCTGGCCGCAGCTTCGCTTTAGCTTGTGCTGCAGCGGGCTTCGACGTGGTGCTCGAAGATGTAATGCCAGCCAATCTTTGGCGGGCAGAGGCGGAGTATTCAGACCTCAGCAAGCGCGTTGCGGCGGGAAGCCTTGAGTTGGCTTCAACCGTTGAAGATGCCGTTCGTACGGCTGATATTGCCGTTGACTTTGTGCCGGATGAGCTCGAGTCGAAGCTTGAAATCTTCAGCATGATCGACCGGATGGCCCCGCCCAAAACGATTCTGTGTACGCCGAGTTACGCGCTGAGCATTACCGACCTAGCGTCCTGCGTCTATCGGCCGGATCGGTGCATTGCAGTGCGGGGCGATCTGGTTCGTGGCGATGCACCAGTAGCGCCGGTGGTACGGGTGTTATATCCAGCCGCTGCATTGACGTCGATTGTCGAGACAGTCAGCCGGTTTCTCTCTACACTTGGACTTGCGGTGCAGGCGGAGCCGGATCCCGAGGAGCCTGCGCTGATCAAGAACGTCTCCCGGGCGACGCACTAGTTGCTTTCCTGTTGCAGTTATCCCTTTCTGTGTCAGCGAAGATTGCCGATGTTAATTCATTGGTGGAAGGGAACTGGTTTGCGCAACTTTGCGTAGACAACTTCGGGAAGCTTTCGTCCAACCATAGCTATGCGCGCTCTTATCAATATCTTCGCTCAGGTATTCCGCTCGATCGGGGCCAACAAGCTGCGTTCGTTCCTGACGATGTTCGGCATTGCCTGGGGTGTTGCCTCGCTTTTGTTGTTGATCGGATTGGGAGAAGGATTTCGTTCGGGGCAGCGCAGGGGGCTCGCCGAGCTTGGCACCGATGAGATCATGATGTGGGGTGGGACGATCCCTGTGCTGCCGGAGCAGCATGTGGGGATGCGTCCGTACAAGCTGACGATGAGCGATGCGGCCGCGATTCGTGAGCAGGCGCCGAACGTTCGTAACGTCACCTCGATCATCAATCGCAGTGATCTGAAGCAGGTAAGCGATTTTTCGAGCGCGGGCGGCCAGGTCTTGGGAGTTGAACTCAACTATCCAGAGATTGCGAATCTTCCAATCGCGCAAGGCCGCTACTTGAACCAGCAGGACCTGGGGGAACGGCGGCAGGTCGTGGTGCTGGGACAAAGGATGGTGGGGCTTTTATTTCCGGGTCGGCCGCCTCTCGGTGCCGTCATCACGTTGAACGGCTACCGGTTTCAGGTGATCGGGGTGGCGAAGAAGGTAGGCCGCGGCAACAGTGATGGGCTGAATCAGCGTATCTACATTCCGTTGACGACGATGCAGGAGTTCTTTCCTCTGACGGGTGACAACATCCCACAGGATTCGATCTCCCAAATCCAGTACCAGCCGCTGACAGAAGAGTTGAACGAGACCGCGAAGGCTGAGGTACATAAAGTCATCGCGACCCGGCACGGCTTCGATCCATCGCGGAAAGAGGGGTTCGAGGAGTGGGATACGATCAGGTCGAACCGGATGGTTGGGTTGATCTTTACCGCGATGGACGTGTTCCTCGGGGGCGTCGGAATTGTAACGCTGGCTCTGGGTGCGGTGGGAATCATCAACATTATGCTGGTGACGGTGACGGAGCGGACGAAAGAGATTGGCCTGCGGAAGGCACTTGGTGCGACCAATCGAAGCATCCTCTTCCAGTTCTTTCTTGAGGGGCTGACGCTGACGGCGTTGAGTGGACTGATTGGCATTATTGGTGCTGCGGCTCTGATGACAGCGCTCGGTTCGGTAGTCGGAAATAACGATATGGGATTCGATCCGCCGCGCCTTGTGCCATGGTCGGCAGCGATGGCGATGGGGACGCTGACATTGTGCGGAATTGTGGCCGGGCTTTATCCGGCGAGACAGGCTGCGATGCTCGCTCCTGTGGAAGCACTGCGAAAGGAATAGACCATGCTGAGTGACATCCTGGGGCAGGCTGTTGAGGCGATGAAACATAATCGTCGAAGGACGATGATTACGATTGTTGGCATGGCCTGGGGCATTGCGACGGTAGTGCTGCTGCTAGCCTATGGCGCGGGCTTCGGGCAGGCGTTCGAGAACATCTTTGCGCAGTTTGGAACGAACATGATAGGCGTCTTTCCGGGGCGCACCAGCGAGCAGGCGGGAGGATCGAAGGCCGGCGTGCAGGTCCGATTGACGCAGGAGGATGTGGAACGGATTCAGGAGACGGTGCCAGGTGTGATGCGTGTGGCGCCGACGGTGGATAAGACCGTTCCGGTGCAGAACGATCTGCATAGTTACAGCTGGGACGTGACTGGGATTACGCCGGAGCTGCAGTCAATCCAGAGGCTGGAGCTCGCCGAGGGCCGGCCGATCACCGAGGCGGATGTCCAGCAAAGAGCGCACGTAACCGTGATTGGATCAGAGGCGAAGACGAAGCTGTTTTCGGGCTTGTATCCGATCGGAGAGAAGATTCGGCTGAATGGAGTGAGCTTCGAAGTGGTGGGGGTGATGACGCCGAAGATGCAGGAGGGTGATGACAGCGACATCAACCGCCAGGTGAATGTGCCGCTCACGACGATGAGCGATATCAAAGACACAAAGTACCTCGATGGTATATGGCTGGACTACAAGGGCGACCCGAAGATGGTCGAGGTGGCGCTGCGCAAGACCCTCGCGATGGCGCATGGCTACAGACCGAGCGATCGGCGCGCTGTGTTTGTGGCGAACATCATGGAGCAACTGACGCAGTTCCGAATTATTTCGCTGGGGTTGCAGGTGCTGCTGTCGTTTATCGGCGCTCTGACCTTGGGGATCGCCGGCATCGGTCTGATGAACATCATGCTGGTGAGTGTCCAGCAGAGAACGCGCGAGATCGGCGTGGAGAAGGCGCTGGGAGCAAGAAAACGCCATATTTTGCTGCAGTTTCTGGCTGAAGCGCTGGTGATCTCCGGAATCGGCGGCGTGGGTGGAATCGCCCTGGCGTACGCCGTGGCGAAGGGCGTGGGGAAAATTACTTTCTACAGCGCATTGGCCTCGAACGCGGAGGCTGGAGATATTCATCTGCTGATTTCGCCGAACACAGTTCTGGTGGCGACGGTAATTCTCATCATCGTAGGAACCATCAGTGGGATGATTCCGGCGATGAAGGCAGCAAGCCTGGATCCCATCGAGGCGCTCCGGTACGAGTAATCAGTTCTCCGTCTGCTCGCGCTTATAGGGCTTCTGCATCGAAGCACGGGCTTCGTTGACGGCACCCTGAGTGTTGTCGTTGGTCTGGACAGCGAGCCGGTACTCGTTGACGGCTCGGTCGCGCTGACCAGTGACGTCAAAGATGCGACCCAACTCAATGTGGCTCCAGACCTCGACCCACTTGGGGTCGCCGTCACCGCGAAGGGCGTCGCGGAAGCTATTGGCGGCGGACTGGTAGTTGCGTTGCATGAAGAAGATCTCGCCGATGCGGTAGGCAGCGAGCGAGCTGTTCTTGTTGGCATCGAGAGCCTTTTGATACTCGATAAGTGCGGCTGTGAGATCCCCCTGAGCAACCTGCTCCTGACCACGGAGGACAGCCACGCGGACAGCCAGATCGGGGGTACTCTTCAGAAGCCAGTTGTCGGGGTCGATGCTGATGCGACGGGGACGGCCGAAGGTTTCAATGGAGTACTGCGAGTCAGAGCCGGAGATATCGACGCGACGGATCTCTGTCTTCCCGTCGGTTTCTATGCGAAGCTCAATCGGCATTCGGAAGAGATCGAGGTCCTGAGTGATGGCACCTATGGTGCGGAAGCCCTTGTTGTCGCCCAGACGAAACACAGAGTACTTGTCAGCGAAGGCTGGCGCGCCGGTGCCGTCGAGCCACTGGGCAAAGAATGGCTCGAGCTGCAGGTTTGATTCCTTTTCGGCTAAAGCCTGGACGTTTGAGGTGCGAACGGACTTGTCGGTGTACTGCGAAAGAATGGCGCGGAGAAACTTGGTAAAGACGTCGTCGCCCATCTCCCAGCGAAGCATGTGAAAGACCATAGCGCCTTTTTCGAGGGTCATGGACTGGAACTGCGGGGAGAATGGATCGAGGCGGCCGATGGTGGTGAGGGGTTCGGTGTCGTAGGCAAGAGCGCCGGCGGAGACGTCGGTGATGGCGGACTGGAAGGCGTTTTTGCCGGAGGAATCTTCCAGATACATCAGCTCAGAGTAGCGAGACATGCCATTAGTGATCCAGGCGTCGTTCATCGTCGCGGGCGATACCTGGCTGCCCCACCATTGATGGGCGAGGGTATTGGAGAGCAGCCGTTGCTCGTTGCGCGCTGCAATTCGATTGCCTGCGATAGCGGCGATCTCCGGGGCCCAGGCAGCGGAGACGGCGTCGTCAGGCAGCTCGACCAGGTTCATGCGAGTAGATTCGGGCTGGCCAAAGGTGCCGGACAGGAAGAGATATTCGCGCTCACCCAGGCTGGCGAAGTCGTGGGCGTGGTCTTTGTGTTTTTCGGTGACGTAGACGCGCATGTTTCCGGCGGTGATCGGCTCAAGAAACTTGCCTGCGATGATGGTGCCGGGGAAGCCGGGTTTGGACCACTTGAAGGTGTGCTCCGTGCGATTGCCAGGGAGGCTCTTTGCTGCGGCGACTCCGCTGCCTGAGCCTACAACGCGCTCGTCCGAAGGGACCCGGATGTGCATCTCGGCGGTGAACCGGTTGGTGAAGAGGCCGGTCATTGGGAACCAGCGCCCGGCGTAGAGCAGGATGCTGATCGGGTCTTCGACGGAGGCGAGCTTGATGCCTTCGACCGGGCTGGTCTCCGCGCCTTTTAGGGTCCCGGAGTACTCGAAGTGATAGGTGGTGCTTGTTCCCTTCCGTAGAGGCGTGGCCAGGGTAAAGCGGACCGTACTGTTGTTGGTCAGCCGTTCGGATTCGAGGGGATGGCCCTGCGCGTCGGTGACCTTGGTGATCTGAAGGCCGTTGTTCAGCTCAAAGGTGGGGGTGGAGAGCTCTTCAAGCGCCGTGAAGGTGACATCGGCGGTGGCGCTGAGGCGGTTGGCGGAGGGGTCAAGGTCGGCACTGATCAGGTAGCTGGTGATCTGCAACTGAGGTTTGACAGGCGCGGCCCATACGGTAGCTGTGAGGAGGCAGAGAGAGAGCACTCTCGTGGGTGTCGTTCGAAGGATGCGGAAGAGAGCGGACATGCGAGCTAAGATTCCTCAAAACATCATGGTACAGCGGTCGGTTGGTTAGACGCTTGCCGTTACGTTTAGGCCACCTGCGGGAGTACTTCGAGACAGCAGTTCTTCGACCCCATCGCAAACCCCCTGTATCGAGCCTGAATTCAAGTCTGGACGCAGGATATCGCGGATTTCTGCGAGGTCGGCGATCATCTGCTGGCGCTGGGGGGTGTCGGCGAGCAGAGGAGCCAGCGCGTCCGCCAAGTCTTTGGCGGTGAATCGGTCTTGCAGCAGCTCCGGCACGATGCGGCGGCGGCCGATTAGGTTGACCATGGCGATCGGAAGGTTGCCGTCGGCATCGGTCTGGGCGGGCGGCCAAATCTCAGGAGGGTAATGGACGAGGCGTTTTGCCAGCCGAAAGGTGACGGGGGAGACCCGATAGACAACGACAAAGGGGTTTCCAATGACCGCCGCCTGGACCGTGGCTGTGCCGCTGGCGACGACGCTGGCGCGGGCGTGGTAGAGAGCGTCGCGAGCGTCCGGCACGAGATGGAGATGCAGGCGTTTCAGGTCGGACTCAGGCTTCGCGGGCCACCATTCGTCTGGGCCGGCGATATAGGCCTCCAGCTTTTGGCGATCAATCGTGGCGGCTACGGGCAATAAGAACTCGAACCCGGAAGAGAGTTGGTGAGCCAACTCGATCATTGCCTCTACGTTGGCGGTGATCTCTTTCCAGCGACTACCGGGTAAGAGCGCGATCCACTGCTTGGCCGGGTCGAGACCATGGGCTGCGGCGTATTCTCCGCGAGAGACCGTCGGCCTGGGAAGTTCAGCCAGGGGATGACCGACAAATACGGCATCGACTCCTCGGGCTCGGTAGAACTTCTCTTCAAACGGAAAGATGACCATCATGCGATCCACGCGCTTCTGGACCCAACGGAGGCGGCGGCGCTTCCAGGCCCAGAGTTGCGGGCTTACGAAGTAGATGACTGGAACGCCCAGTTTTTTCAGTTCGCGCGCAAGGCGGAGGTTGACATCGGGAAAGTCGATCAGGATGGCGACGTCGGGGCGGCGTTTTTTGATGGCGGCCACGAGGCGGCGGTACTCCCCATAAATGTAAGGAATGTGCCGGATGACCTCGGTGATGCCCATATGGGCGACATCCTCGGCGCGGACGATGCGCTCAAGGCCGGCCTCTTCCAGCTCCTTGCCTCCGAGACCAAAGCTGGTGAGGCCTGGTCGGCGGCTGCGAAGTTCGGACAGGATCTGGGCGCCATAGTGGTCGCCGCTGGCTTCGCCTGCCGAGAGAAAGATCCGCGGGTTGGAACTCGTAACAATGGATACAGTGTAGATTTTTATCCTGGAGATTGCATGGCTTTAAGTGCAGTTAAAAAGATTCGCGCAGTACTCGAGCCGGCCAACAACGGACTAGGTTGGGTCATCGTTCGGCTTCCGTTCGAGGTTGATAAAACCTTGAAGAACATGGTTCGTCTCCGGGTGAAGGTCGAAATAGGGGGCGAGGTCTTTCGCACTTCGCTATTCGGCGATGCCGTACGGGGCGGCCACTTCGTTCTGATAAACAAGAAGATGCAGCGGGCAGCCGAGGCAAAAGTCGGAGCGATGGTCGACCTCCAGATTGAGCCTGACCTGGAGGAGCGCGAGGCGGTCGTAACGCCCGAGTTTGAAAGGCTGCTAAAGCGGGAGAAGAGGCTCGCCAGATGGTACGGAGAGCAGAGCGAGTCGATGCAGCGTGAGGTGGGCAAGTGGTTGGGCGCGGTGAAGAGTCCAGAGGCTCGGAAGAGGCGGGCGGAGCAGATGGCCGAACGGATGTTGCTGACCATGGAAGGAGAGAAGGTGCTGCCGCCGGTGTTGGAAGTTGCCTTTAACCGGGTGCCGGTAGCGCGCAGAGGGTGGGAGTTACTGACGGAGACGCAGAGGAGGAACAGTCTGCTCGCGATCTTTTATTATCAAAGCCCTGAGGCGCGGGAGAGACGAGTGAAGAAGTTGGTGGAAGACTGCCTGAAGGCGGCAAAAAGATGAGAGACCGAATTCTTTCTTTTGGGCTGGATATCGTCGGCCGGGTGTTTCTTCGAAGAGATCGCCTGAATGGCTCGATGAAACGTTTGCTCGGTGCGTTCGCTTTCGACCAGCAGCGTCTGACTATCCGAAGCGGTGGCAGGGAACTGTCTGCCGTATATGTTCGAGCGAGCAATGACGCACCGGTGTTTCTGATCTGCCACGGAATCGGTGAGCAGGTTGAGTACTGGAGTGGCGTTCAGGAGCTTTTGAAGGCAATGGGAGTCTCATCGCTCGTGTTCAACTACTCCGGATATGGCGCGAGTTCCGGAAGAGTGAGCGTGACCCATTGCGAAGAAGATGCGATAGCGGCCTATCGGTTGTTGAAGGATCGCGGGCACGGATGTATTTTTCTGCTGGGCTTTTCTCTTGGTTCAGGGGTGGTCTTAGCTGTCACACCGACAATCCAGGTTGAAGGTGTGATTCTTTGCCAGGGGTATCCCACGCTTCGCGAAGCGGCACTCGCGATGGGGTTTCGCCGTTGGATGACGCATGCTATGCCGGATGTCTGGCACAATCTTCGTCGGCTGAAGGAAATAACAACTCCGGTCCTGGTCGTACACACTGATGGAGATCAACTGTTTCCTGTAGCCATGGCGAAGCGAGTCCATGAGGCTTGTGGGTTGAAAGGAGAGCTGATCATCGTCTCCGGATTCGCACACGATGGGCCGGTCTACTTTCCGACAGAGGCATACTGGCGTCCTATCGTTGAGTGGGCTGCGCGAACCTCTTCAAGGGTCGCAGCGGAGCAGTTGCCGACCGGAGATTAGTCGGCGCTGAGTGGTTCCAGGGGGATCGAGTCGCTGCCCGTGCCGAGCTCCTGGTCGCGGTACTGCAGTTGGTAAAGCTTCCAGTAAAGCCCGCGTTCGGTGAGCAACTGCTGGTGGGTGCCGCGTTCGCGAAGCTGACCTTTGTGCATCACCAAGATAGTATCGGCGCGTTGAATTGTGGAGAGACGGTGCGCTATAAGGATCGAGGTGCGCCCGGTGATCATGCGGGAGAGTGCGAGGCGGACGCGAAGCTCGGTATCGGTGTCGACCGAGGAGGTGGCTTCGTCGAGGATGAGAATACCGGGATCGTGGGCGAGTGCACGGGCGAAGCTGATGAGCTGCTTCTGGCCTGTGGAAAGAGTGGCGCCACGTTCGCGGACCGGTTCGGCGAATTGCAGCGGGAGCGAACGGATGAAGTCCCCTACATTGACCTCGTCCGCAGCCAGTTCAAGCCGCTCGTCGGTAATCCATTTAGAGCCAAGGCGAATGTTATCGGCGATGGTGCCAGTAAAGAGGAATGGGTCCTGCAGGACAACGCCAAAACGCTGGCGCAGCTTCTTCAGATCCTGCTCGCGGACGTCGACGCCATCGACCAGGATGCTGCCGCGTTGAATGTCATAGAAGCGCATCATCAGCCCGGTGATGGTGGTCTTTCCGGCACCAGTATGTCCGACGATAGCGGCGGTTTCGTCGGGTTCGACGGTGAAGCTGACGCCGCGAAGAATCCATTCAATATCTGCAAAGGTGTTGAGTTCTTCTTCGGTTGCCGAGGCTATACGTGCGTGTTGTGCTTCATCGAGTTTTTGATAGGTAAACCAGACGTTACGGAACTCGACGCGGCCAGAGTCATCTCCAACGATCGGGGCGGCTGGCGAGACGATAGTCGGCTGGGTATCCAGCAGGTTGAAGACGCGTTCGCTGGCTGCCATGGCCGCTTGCAGGATGTTGTACTTTTCGCTGAGATCCTGAATGGGTCGGAAGAAGCGCTGCGCATACTGGATGAAGGCGATCAGAATGCCAACGGTCACGACGCTGCCAGCCTTCGGCAGCGCGTGCAGAAGCGGCTGCAGTTCGTGCAGTTGCGTCGCCTGAAGATAGTGGAGCGCGGAGATGCCGCCACGCCAGATCACCAGCGCGATCGCCGTAGAGCTGAGGAACTCAACCACCGGGTAGTAAACAGCGTACGCGAAAATGGCGTCGGTCCACGCTTGCTTGTTCTCGGCATTGACGGAGGAGTAGTCGTTGAAGGCCCGGCGCTCGCGGTTAAAGAGCTGCACGATGGACATGCCCGAGACGTACTCCTGTGTAAAGGAGTTGATGCGAGCTGTTGCGGCGCGCTGGCGGCGGTAGCTGTCGCGAACGTGCCGCCGAAAGATCTTGGTGACGTAGAGAATCGCCGGGATGACCGAGAGCGCCAGAAGAGCCAGAGGCCAGCTCATCCGCAGCATGATCAGAACGATGAAGAGGAGTACGAAGATATCCTCGAAGATGGCAAGCACCCCGGAGGTGAACATCTCGTTGAGCGCATCTACGTCCGAGGTCACACGGGTGACGAGCTTGCCGACAGGGTTGTGATCGAAGAAAGAGGGCTGCATGCGCTGCAGGTGACGGAAGATCTGGCTGCGAAGGTCGAACATAATCTTCTGGCCAGTCCACTGCATCATGTAAGTCTGCGCGAACTCCAGCACATAAGTGAGAAGCAGCGCACCGAGATAAAGACAACCGATCTGCGTGATGCCGGTCATGGGGCGCGAGCTGAGATGACGCGCAAGCCAGGAGAGCTTTGCCGGCTGCGTGTCGGTCATATAGGTGTCGACCGCGACCTTGACCAGATATGGCCCCATGACGTCGGTCGAAGCCTTGAAGAAGATGGTGAGTGCGGACAGACCGGTCTGTAGCTTGTAGGGCTTCAGATAAGTCAGAAGGCGACGCATGAGGCGCGCGTCATAGGCTTTGCCCGCGACCTCATCGTCCTGCGGCGGCTTTTTCGCGGGCTGTTCCTTCGGATCCTTCGGTTTTCGGTCGTCGGCCATTTGCAGTCTCTATTCTAGATGCTTAAGGGCGACGGGAGATTCGGGAAGTGCAGTTCCACTAGCGTTTTACGTCGGTCACCACTGCGCCCAGAACATTGCCCTGGTTGTTCTGCTGGGCGAAGACCACCACACGTATGTTGACCAGATTCGCATCTCCGGGAGCGTTGAGGCTGAAGTTAAGTGGGCCGGCGCCTAGGTCTTTCAAAGAGCCGATGCGTTGCAGGTTCCGCACAACACCGACGTGCAGTAGCCTGCGGCCACCATTTTCACCGTTGCGAACGTCGGTAACGTCGGTCGGGTCGACCAGAGCAGCGTAGAGTTCCCCGTGCGACGAAGACGACGACGCTGGCAACGAGACGGAGGCTGAAATCTTTCGGGCGTCCACCACTGGACGGGACAACGACAGGTTCAGCTTGGCCTTCTGTGCAGCGCTTGTGATCGACCGGCGCGCGTGAGTGGAGTCGTTACCGACGAACTGGTCCGTTCCGTCTACGATCATCTGCGGAGTGTAGACGCCATCAACGCCCAGGCGGGCACTGTACTGGCTCTGGCGCTCGGTGTACTGGTGCGAGGAGAAACGGTCGTGCCAGCCTAGGTTATCCCAGTAGTCGACATGCTCCCCGAGGACGATGATCTCTGCGTTCTGAATGGGCTGATCTTGGTCAAGCCTGGCCAGCAGAGCATCCGCGGGAGGGCAGCTGGAACAACCCTCCGAAGTGAAGAGTTCCACCAGCACCGGCGTGCGGTTCGACGAAGCAGATTGTGAGTGTGCGGAGACCGGCAGCGCAAGGAAGAGGAGCGAAAGGACGTAAGTGAAGAAGGAGCGAATCTGCAGCATAGGACTGACCTCTGCGTCGTTAGAGTCGCCGTCAATGGTTTAGTTACGTCCGCGAGAAACGACAGGCCGTGAAACAATTGAGGGAGGGGTATTTCAGACGAATGGCTGGACCTGTCGGCGTCTACATCTCGGTTCCGTTCTGCAAGGCGAAGTGCACCTTCTGCAACTTTGCTTCCGATGTATTCGGCGCGGAGCGGATGCAGCACTATGTGGACCGCCTATGTGGAGAGATTCGCGGAGCACATGAGGCTGCAGAAAGAATCGAAGGTTCGCTCCCCAGAGCAGTGGACACGATCTACTTCGGCGGGGGAACGCCTAGCCTGCTTTCGGCTCAACAGTTTCAGAAGATATTTCACCATCTGCGTGGAGAGTTTGACCTTGACGGTGATGCCGAAATCACTCTGGAGTGCGCTCCCGGGCAGCTCGCGGATGAAACACTCGACCAACTGCTACGGCAGGGAATGAACCGGATCAGCTTCGGAGTTCAATCGTTTGTTGACCAGGAGACAGCAGCCGTGGGGAGGCTGCATACCCACCAGCAGTGCGATGCAGAGATCGCGAGGGTGAGAGCCGCTGGCCTTAGCGAGATCAACATCGACCTCATCGCCGGGCTGCCACACCAGACAGCGCAGAGTTGGCAGTACTCGGTGGAGCAGGCGATTTCAAGTGGTGCGCCACATATAAGCGTTTATCTGCTCGAGGTGGATGAGGACTCGCGGCTTGGCCGAGAGATGCTGAAGCAGGGAAGTCGTTACAGTGCGGCGGCCGTGCCTGAAGAAGATCAGGCTGCGGAGTGGTATCAGCAGGCGTGCGACATGCTGCACGAGGCGGGCGTGCAGCAGTATGAGATCTCGAACTTCGCGCGACCCGGACACCGCTCCCGCCACAATCTGAAGTACTGGCAACGTCAGCCCTATATCGGCTTTGGGCTCGATGCTCACTCGATGCTTCTTGCCGGTCAAGAGGCGGTGAGATTTGCCAACACGAGCGATCTTGATCGATATCTTGGGCAAACCACCGAACCAAATTCGTTTCAAATGTTTAGCTCCGGACAAAACGCGACCCATGCCGAGGTGGATGTTGTCGGGCGCGGCGAGGCCTTTGAAGAGGCACTCTTTCTCGGCTTGCGTTTGAATGAAGGGGTCGATCTCGACCAGTTGCGGAGACAGTTTGGCGAGGACTTGTTGGGGGAGACGATGCCTGCGTTGATAGAGGTCCGCGATGCAGGTCTGCTGGAACTCGACTCCGACAGGATTCGGTTGACCCCACAGGGACGATTAGTCTCGAACGAAGTCTTCAGTCGGCTGTTGATTCCCACCGCCGCATAAACAAAGAACAATCATCACAGGAGAGAACGAAGACCATGATCGATCTGCGCAGCGACACCGTGACCCGCCCCACTGCAGCCATGCGCGAGGCAATGGCCTCCGCGGAGGTTGGCGACGATGTCTACAGTGAAGACCCAACTCTCAACCGTCTCGAGAAGGAGGCCGCAGAGGTCTTCGGTCGCGAGGCCTCCATCTTCGTGCCCACGGGGACGATGGGAAATCAGATTGCGATCCGACTGCACACGCAGCATGGAAAGGAGGTCATCTGCGAGGCGCGATCCCACGTACTGGACTGGGAGATGGCGATGATGGCCGCATTCTCCGGCTGCCTGGCGCGGACGGTTGCAGCAGAGCGCGGCATTCTTACGTGGGACCACATCAAGCCTGCGATTGGAGCGAAGATCTATTACAGGGCTCAGACCGGCCTCATCACTCTGGAGAACACCCACAACATGGCCGGCGGTACGGTGACGCCGTTGCCGGTGCTCGAAGAGGTGTGGGCAGGTGCTCGCGCAACTGGCCTGCCAGTACATCTCGATGGAGCAAGAGTCTTCAACGCTGCGACTGCGCTGGGACTCAGTGTGGCGAAGTTGACGAGCGGATTCGACACCGTCATGTTCTGTCTGTCGAAGGGATTGGGCGCTCCGGTCGGCTCTATGCTGCTCGGCAGCAGGAAAGCGATTGAAGAAGCGCGAATCTATCGCAAAGCCTTAGGCGGGGGGATGCGACAGGCGGGAGTTCTCGCGGCTGCAGGGCTAATCGCTCTACATGAAATGCCGAAGCGGCTGCAGGATGATCACGACAATGCTCGCCTCCTGGCGGACGCTGTTGCCGCAGTGCCCGGTAAGGCGGAGATCGATCTGGATGCGGTGCAGACCAACATTGTGATCTTCAAGCTGCGGGCCAAAGATCAGGTAAATGGAGGTGATGCCGTAGGCTTCGTTGCGACCTTGAAGCAGAAAGGAGTCTTGGCCAGCGCCGTTGGCACGCACTCGGTGCGATTCGTGACCCACTACGATGTCGATCGCGTCGCCTGCACCAACGCCGCTGCGATTGTCTCAGAGGAGTTGCGGGCGCTCTAGCGATAACGCGCTTCTTCCGCAGCTTAGTCTCCACCGGCATTGATGGTGGGATTGGTCGCAAGGAAGACGCTCACCCAGGTGCCGTGCAACGCATCGCTCGTGTCACTGACGACGGTGATGGTGCCCCCGTGTTTATTGATGATCCCCCGGCTCACCCAAAGGCCGAGGCCAGTGCCATTTTCTCCTTTGGTCGTAAAAAAAGGCTGGAACAGGTGTGGCTGTACATCGTCTGGAATGCCTTCGCCATTGTCGGCGATCGTCACCGTTGCTCCGGCCTGCAGCTTCTGGCCATTTGCTTCCACGCTTGCGCTCCGTGGCGCGACGCTGACCTTCACCTTGCCATTAACGCCCGCTGCTTCGGCTGCATTGGTGATGAGGTTCGTGAAGACCTGGCGCAGCTCCGCGGGAAAGGCGCAGACTTCGATGGGTTCAGGCATCTCGGTTGTGATCGTGACACCGAGATCACTCAGCCGTCTTTCCATCAAAAGAAGAATCTCCTCAAGCATTTCTTTGAGGTCGACGACCACGGGAGCCTTCGATTCGCGATACAGCCCAAGCATGGCGCGGCTGATCTGCGTAACTCGCGTCAGCTCCTGCTCAGCCATATCCATGAAGTGAACAGACTCCTCCGGTGACGCCCCGTTGCGCATGAGATAAAGCAGATTCGAGACAGAATCGAGTGGATTGTGAATCTCGTGCGCGATGGTTGCGGCGAGACGACCCGCAACCGCCAGTTTCTCGTTAGCAATCAAAGCTTCCTGGGTCTTGCGTTCCATCGTGATGTCGCGAAAGACAAGAACGATGCCGATCGTATGGCCGGCCTTGTCGTGGATAGGCGCGCCGCTGTCGGAGATATCGAGTTCAGTGCCATCCTTGCGCAGAAGAATCGTGTGATGGTTTGCCATGCCGACAATCTTGTCCAGTCGCCTCACCTTTGCGACGGGCGTCTCTACCGGCTCACGCGTCGTCTCATTGACGATGCGGAAGATCTCTTCGAGTTGTCGTCCATTCGCCTCGGTCTGGCTCCAGCCCGTCAACTCCCTGGCCACGGGATTCATCATCTGGATGCGGCCTTCGGCGTCGCACGTGATCACACCGTCGCCGATTGATTCGAGTGTCGTCCGAAGTTGCTGCTCGGATTGGTAGAGCTCTTCGGCCCGGCGACTAAGAATGTCGAGCGAACCCCGGTAGGCTGCGGAGACGGCATGGAGACGGCCTCGCGTAAAGAGGCCTATCAACACCCCCATTCCAAGGGCCAGCGCAAGCAACACCAGCAGCATGCTATGCACCTGACGATGCCAGAGTGCAATGCGCCGAGCACGGCTGGCCTCAGCCTTCTGAATAATGTCGGTAAGATCGTGGCGAACGTTGTCCATCAACACCTTGCCGTGAAGGTTCAGATCCACGTCGTTGGTCTGTCCCCCACCGCGAACGGTCGCAATGACGGGAAGCGCAAACGCATCCTGCCACGTCTGGTGTTCATCCCGAAGATCCGCGATATCGTGCTTCTGGTCCGCATCCGCGCCGGCCATGTTGTCGAGGGTTTGAATCTCGGTCTGCAGGTGGGACTCAGCCTCGTAAAACGGCTGCAGAAACCTTGTGTCGCCGGTGGTTTCGTATCCGCGCAGACCCGACTCCTCGTCGACAATCAACTTCGAGAGAAGGGTCGCCTGTGAGATTCTGGCATCAGATTCCTGAATCAGATTCACCGTGACGTTCGATCCCCGGATCTGAACGTAGAGCGCGCCAGCGACCACCAGCAGCGCCACCACAGGCAATACGAACACCTGCCTTAAAATGTTATTGAACTGACTTAGATTCACAGTCCTCTCATCTCGTACCTTGCTTTGAGGGGCGGGTCAACTGACGGGTTGCAGAAGGCTGCCTAGTTTTTCCAGAAGGACCGGCGCGCCCTCTCCCTTGGTCATATACAGATCGACGACAGCAGTCACCTCGGGAGCCAACCCAATATAAGCCGAGAGCAAAAGGATCGGGACCTGAGGCTTGACCTGGCGCATCTGGATGGCGATCTCGCCGCCGTGCATGCCAGGCATTGAATAGTCCAGCACAACCGCCTCTACCGGCTCGGCGGAGAAGATTGCGAGCCCGGTCGGTCCATCCGATGCGGTTAGCACTCGGTATCCAGCCCGTTCCAGCAGAATCTTCCGAACCTCGAGCCCGATTCGTTCGTCATCCACGCAGAGGACGAGATTGGAGTTTTGTTTCATGGAGTTCTGACCTTCTACAACCCGTAGAATTACTCTAGAGTATACGGACGTACTCTTCATACGGTTTACTGTGGACGATTCATCGTACGTTAGCAATCCCCCGTCCGGGGTGCGCTAACCTGACGTTAATCAAGTTGCGAGTTGACAGGGGTTTACGAAGTGAGTCAGACGATTTTTGTTTTGGAAGACGACGCGGATATCTCCCGCCTGGTGCAGTACCACCTGGAGAGCGCAGGTTTTACGGTTCGCCCATATCTCGCTATCAATCAGATACTTGCCGATGCCGAACGGCAGCCGCCCGCACTTTTTCTGCTGGACATCATGGTTCCCGGTGGCGACGGCCTCGACCTGTGCCGGCGTCTTCGTCAGAACCCTACCCTCAGCGTGGTGCCGATCATCTTCCTGACAGCACGTGCGGCTGAGAACGACCGTGTCCACGGTCTGGAGATGGGCGCCGATGACTACATCACCAAACCCTTCGCCACCCGCGAGCTTGTAGCCAGAGTCAAGGCAGTCCTAAGGCGCTTCGAGCGGCCAAGCTCGCCGTCGGTGCTGAAGTTCGAGAACGTGGAGATCGACGCCAGCGCCATGCAGCTTCGTGTGAACGGCGACCTGGTAACGACGACGGCGACAGAGTTCCGGCTTCTGGACTATCTCGCCCGACATCCCGGACGAGTCTTTAGCCGCGATCATCTCCTGGACGCAGTCTGGGGCGATGCCCGCTTTGTCACGCCGCGTTCCGTCGATGTTTATGTCCGGCGTATTCGCGAAAAGATCGAAGCCGATGCTGAGACGCCGCGCTATCTGAAGACCATGCGCGGCGCAGGCTACCGATTCGAGATTCCGAAGGCGGCACAGGCCTAGGCGAGGGGGCGACTCGTGAGGCGTAGCTTCTTTCTTTCGGTATTCTTTCGCATCGCGATCGCATTCGTACTCTGTGCGCTGGTCGGGCTCTCCTCGCTTCCGTACCGATGGATCATCGCCGGCCTGCTCGTCATCGCATGGGCCGGCATCACCGCGCTCTTTCTGGCGCGTTCGGTTCGGCAGGACGTCACACTTCTGCAGAACTCTGCCGCGGCGGTTCCTGAGCGCCAGGTCGGAGAGATCAATCCCTCCTTCACCGACTTCGATGGACTGGCCCGTGCCATTTCGGTCGCCTCCGATCACGTAAACCGCTCGCTCAGCGATGCCTCCGAGAGCCGCCACGAACTTGAGGCGATGATCGACAGTATGCAGGATGCAGTCGTCGCCGTCGATCCCGCAGGCCGCATTCAGTGGACCAATCAGCGGATGCAGAAGCTGATTCCGGGTGCCTCCTTTAGTAGTGCCATCCGTGTCGGCCACGCGCTGGTCCAGACGATTCGCGATCCGGAGATTCTGGACTGTGTTCGGACCGCACTCGAGCAGAGAGTGGTGAGCGATGGCCGCTCGACCTCACTTCTGCCCGGGCGCATCTTTGAAGTCAATGTTTCTCCGATGCCAGGTGGCGGAGCCGTAGCCGTCCTCCACGACATTACCCGCATCGAACAAGTCGAACGAACCCAGCGCGACTTCGTGGCTAACGTCTCGCACGAGCTCCGTACTCCTCTGACCTCGATCACCGGTTACGTTGAAACTCTGCTCGACCATGAGGCTTCGCTCAGTCAACCAGCCCGAGAGTTTCTGAGCATCATCCTGAAGAACGCAACTCGCATGAACCGCCTGACCGAAGATCTCCTGGTGATGGCGCGGGTCGAATCCTCCGAGCAGGAGCTGCACCCAGCCCCCATCCCAGCCGACATCCTGGTGCGCGACGCCGTGCAGGCGATGAGCGGCCTCGTACAGGACACCGAATCAATCCTCGAGATCGGTGAAATCTCCACCGCCGAGGTCTTTGCCGACACCGATGCAATACTTCAGGTCCTCAGCAACCTCATTGAGAATGGCATCAAGTACGGCCAGGCCAGGAACGCGCCCGTCTGCAGGGTGATCGTCTCCTCCCGCGATGTGTCGGACCCGATTGAAGCCGTCGAGTTCAGTGTTCGCGACTTTGGCCCCGGAATTGCCTCCGAACATCTAGGCCGCATCTTCGAGCGCTTCTACCGGGTCGATAAAGCCCGTTCCAGGGAGTCTGGTGGCACCGGGCTGGGACTCGCCATCGCACGACACATGGTGCAGACGCACGGCGGGTCGATTCGGGCAGAAAGCGAACTCAACGCCGGCAGCAACTTTATCTTCACACTCCCCAAGGCCCAGAACTTGGTGGAATAATGCCGTTTTCACTACGATGTAACCTCTCCGTAACAATTCCCGCTCACACTCAATATTGAGATGTATTGACTGATTGATTTGGATCGATGCATTTAATCCTAGGGGGACGAGTGAAACTGAAAGTCATCGCAGCAGCAGTATTGGCGCTTGTAACTGCCGGAGCCAACGCACAGAACATCAACGGAGCCGGGGCCACATTCCCCTATCCGATCTACTCCAAATGGTTCAGCGAATACAGCGCACTACACCCGGAAGTGAAGATCAACTACCAGTCCATCGGCTCCGGCGGCGGTATCCGCCAGGTCTCTGAAGGTACAGTGGACTTCGGTGCCAGCGATAGCCCTATGACTAACGACCAGCTTAGCGCGGCCAAGGTCAAGGTTATGCACATTCCTACCGTTCTGGGGGCCGTTGTTCCGGTGTACAACATTCCAGGCATCAACAAGGATCTGAACTTCTCAGGTGATGTAATTGCCGATATCTATCTCGGCAAGATCACGAAGTGGAACGACTCCCGCATCGCGAAAGACAATCCTGGCGCCAACCTGCCGGATAAGGCCATCCTTCCCGTTTACCGTTCGGACGGAAGCGGAACGACCTTCATCTTTACCGACTACCTCTCCAAAGTTTCGTCTGGCTGGAACTCCGGTCCTGGAAAGGGAGCCTCGATCAAGTGGCCTACAGGAATCGGGCAAAAGGGCAACGAAGGCGTCGCCGGCATGGTTCGTCAGTCGCCGTTCTCCTTCGGATATGTCGAGCTGATCTACGCCGAGACGAACAAGATGAGCTTCGGCGCGGTTCGCAATGCCTCCGGCAAGTTCCTCAAGGCCTCCACCGGCGGAGTCACCGCCGCCGCCGCCGGAGCCGCCAAGACGATGCCCGCAGACTACCGCGTCTCCATCACCAACGCACCTGGAGCGGACGCCTACCCGATCTCCAGCTTCACCTGGCTGTTGATCCCGACTCACTCCACCGATGCGAACAAGGCAAAGGCGCTGGCTGATTTTCTGGGCTGGATGCTGGACCATGGCGAAGGCGAAGCCGCTGCGCTGACCTATGCTCCGTTGCCCAAGCAAGTGCAGGATATGGTTCGCAAGAGCATCGCAAACGTAAAATAGCTACTCTGCCGCACGGGTTTCGCAGCGAAGGCCGTGCGGCATCTTTTTTCCCCCAGCTTCAGGATAGTAAGCTCGATACAATCGACCCGTAGAGTCAACCGTCAGGAAAATAGGATTGTGTCTTCTACCCGTATGACTCCCGAAAGAGAATCAAGCTCTCCGTTGCCTGTGCCATCGCCCCTGCCACAGCCTCCTGTGGCATCTGCTGCCGATGCGACGCCAGCTTCGGTTGGTGCAGCCCTCTCTCCGATTCGCGACTTCCTCAGCAAGCGGGGAAGCGGCAGCTTTGCTGATAATAGTTTCGCCGCTGTCATGCTTCTATGCGCCTGCAGCATCTTTGCGATTGTCCTCTTCATCTTCGTTATCCTGGTCGTTCACTCACGGTTGAGCCTCATCCAGTTCGGCTGGAAGTTCTTCACACGTCAGGCGTGGGATCCGGTCTCGGGTGACTTTGGCGCGCTCCCCTTCATCTATGGAACACTCGCGACCTCGCTGCTGGCTCTGTGTATGGCGGTCCCTCTGGCACTTGGCGTAGCGATCTTCCTTACGGAGCTATGCCCGCGCGTGCTTCGCGCCCCGATCTCCTTCCTGACCGAACTGCTCGCAGCCATCCCCAGCGTCGTCTATGGTCTTTGGGCGGTCTTCGTCCTTGTCCCGCTCATGCGTGATCTTATCGGCCCCTTCCTCTATAAAATCCTGGGCTGGACAGGATTCTTCGAAGGCACCAACTTCGGTGTCGGCCTTCTAACCGCCAGCATGATCCTCGCCATCATGATCCTTCCGATCATCTCTTCGCTGACCCGCGACATCATGAACGCAGTCCCCAACAGCCAGCGCGAAGCTGTACTAGCCCTGGGAGCCACCCGCTGGGAGATGATTCGCATCGGCGTTCTGCGCAACTCCCGCATCGGCATCGTCGGAGCGATCATGCTGGGCCTCGGACGCGCACTCGGAGAGACGATGGCCGTCACGATGGTCATCGGCAATCATCCCGATATCAGCAAGTCGCTCTTCGCCCCCGGCTACACGCTGGCCAGCGTCATCGCGAACGAGTTCTCCGAGGCCACCGGCGATCTTTACCTTAGCGCCCTCATCGAGATCGGCCTCGCCCTCTTCCTGGTCACCATTGTTGTGAACGCCATCGCACGGCTGATGGTGTGGGCGGTCACACGCAACGCACCGGCGCGGGTGAACTGACATGAGCACTCAACCCCTGAGCAACCAGCCCCGCCCCATGGACTTCGAATCCGGGTCCATGCGCAGGAATACGGCACGGCGCTCCGCCACGAACTACTTCGTCAGCGGTCTTTGCATCCTCGCGACCGTCCTGGTGATCCTTCCGCTGGTCGCAATCCTCTTCTACCTCATCTATAAGGGTGCCAGTTCTCTGAATCTTGCCTTCTTTACCCACATTCCCGCCCCTGTGGGTGAGGTAGGCGGAGGTATGGCGAACTCCATCGTTGGTTCGGGCATCGTCCTCTTTCTCGCGAGCCTGATGGGAATCCCGATCGGCATCGCGGCGGGTGTCTATCTGGCGGAGTTTGGTCGCGGCAAGACCCTCGCCACCGCAGTCCGCTTCACCGCCGACGTGCTCAATGGCGTTCCATCGATCGTCATGGGCATCTCGATCTATTCGCTGATCGTCGTCCAGCAAAAACACTTCTCCGCTCTCGCTGGCGGAGTAGCTCTCGCCATCATGATGGTCCCAACCATCACACGCACCACCGAAGAGATGCTGGCCACGGTTCCTCATGCTATTCGCGAGGCAGCTCTTGGCCTCGGCGTCCCCAAATGGAGGACAGCGATCTCGGTCAGCCTGCGCACGGCCTCGCCCGGCATCATCACCGGTTGCATGCTGGCATTTGCCCGCGTTGCCGGAGAGACCGCTCCGCTGCTCTTCACCGCCTTCGGAAATCAATTCTGGAGCTTCAAACTGAGCGAACCTATCGCCGCCCTGCCGCTGCAGATCTACGTCTACGCCATCTCGCCGTATGACGAGTGGCATCGTCTGGCGTGGGCCGGCTCGCTCGTTCTTATCGTCTTAATCATGGTCTCGGTCACGCTCGTCCGCATCTTTGCCAACCGCGGCGTACTCAAGGGAGGAAGCTAGTGGGAGTCGGCATTTTAGTTGAGGATTTGAACGCGTGGTATGGAACAACCCACACCCTGCAGGACATCAACCTGCACATCCCGGCGAACCACGCCACCGCGCTCATCGGTCCTTCAGGCTGCGGCAAATCCACCTTTGTCCGTTGCCTCAACCGCATGCACGAGACCAACCCCATCGCCCGCGCCACCGGTATCGTCAAAATGGGCGACATCGACATCTACAACGACGCCTCACCGGTTGAGATTCGCCGCCGCGTCGGAATGGTCTTCCAGCGCCCAAACCCCTTCCCTACGATGTCCATCTACGACAACGTCGTCAGCGGACTCAAGCTCAATGGCTTCCGCAACCGCCGCATCCTCGATGAGACGGTCGAGCGTTCACTCAAGCAGGCCGCGCTCTGGGAGGAGGTTAAAGACGACCTCAAGAAGAAATCAGGAGCTTCGCTTTCGGGTGGCCAGCAACAGCGCATGTGCATCGCCCGCGCGCTCGCCGTCGATCCCGAGGTTCTCCTGATGGACGAGCCCGCCTCCGCGCTGGACCCCGTCTCAACCTCCAAGATCGAAGACCTCATCTTTCAGCTCAAGAGCCAGTACACCATCGTCATCGTGACGCACAATATGCAGCAAGCCGCCCGCGTTGCGGAGAACACCGGCTTCTTCCTCAACGGTAAGATGGTAGAGTTCGACTCGACCCATAAGATCTTCACTAATCCACGCGACAAGCGAACGGAAGACTACATCACCGGGAGATTCGGCTGATGCGCGTCAAATTTCATCAGAGTCTCGACGACTTGAAAGAAAAGCTGCTCGTCATGGCGGGCATGGCGGAGCAGGCGATTCAGCGTTCCATCGAGGCCTATCGCACGCGCGATCTTTCCATCTGCGAGCTTGTCTTCCGAGCCGAGCCTTCCATCAACCGCCTCGAACGCGAGATCGATCAGATGGCGCTCGACCTTCTGGCCATGGAACAGCCAATGGCCATCGACCTTCGCTTCATCCTCTCAGTGATCAGGATCAACGCCGATCTCGAACGCGTAGGCGACCAGGCGGTCAACATCGCCGTGCGAGTACGAGAGATGGGAGCCTTCGCCAACATCGATCTCCCCGTCGACATTCCTAAGCTCGCCTCCCTCTCCTCCGCCATGGTTCGCAAATCCCTCCAGGCCTTTATCGAAGGCGATGCCGAACTGGCCGAATCGGTTCTCCGACTCGACGATCAAGTTGACGAGATGAACGATGCAGCCTTTTATGCACTCAGCACGCTCATCAAGGAGAAGCCTGAGTTGACCCCGCAGTCACTCAACGCCCTGATCATCGCCCGTAACCTGGAGCGCGTCGGCGATCACGCCACGAATATCGCAGAAGATGTCATCTTCTGGGTTCGCGGCGCCGACGTTCGTCACAACAGTTCGGTAATCTGAGTTTTAGCGGCGGGACACCACACCTGCAGTTGATCTCAAAGAGCCTTCTGCCTCCGAGCAGCATCTCTACTCCCCGAAACGGCCTGTCAGTCTGTCTCAGGTTCCCACCAGACGAGCTTTGGCAACATCGGGTAGTACAAACCAACCCGCAGTCTTCCGCTCTCTACGCGGCCCCTCATCATCCGGGCATACACTTTCATCTGCTCCGCGTACTTAATCCGCTCTTCGGCAAGAAACCCGGTGAGCCCTTCACGCCCGTGGGTTGCAGTTTTGTAGTCGATGATCCAAAGATAATCAGCCCCGGTCTCCATCGGTTGGGCTCCGCTATAAAACACCCGATCTAGTCTCACACTGCTGCGCGCATCATTCCACGAGTTCAGTGAGAGTTCGTTCGACGCTTGCTTGTGCTGGCTCAACACCCATCGTCCTTCATTGTCCTGCAGCATGTTGGTGAGCGCAGTCTTCACCCGTGGGACAAGCCGCTCAACGACGGCCAGATGTAGTCCATCTCCCCGCAGCACTGATGCAATTCTGGGCGTCCATCCCGCCACTTCGTGCAGCACGGCCTCAACCCTCGTACCATCTGCCAGCTTCGTCGCCAGCATCTCTAAAAAAGCATGGACGGCGATGCCAAAGGCACGAGCCTCGAAGGAACCTTCAGGTCTTTCGAAGTGTGCAGGTCCTGGTGCAATCGCATCCTCACCGTAGGAGAGCTTACGGCTTGCTGAGAATCGTGATTCCAGCCTGAACTCCATTGGAAGGCGCTGAAGCATCGCTGGTCGTGCCGCTTCGTCGGCGCCTGCCGCAATCGTGCCGACGAAGCCCTCTTCTTCCTCGGACTTGGGAAACATCATTGGCATCTGAACGAGCCTCTCCGAAGCCGGCGCACCCCTCGTAAAGTGTCGCTCCGCCGCGGGCCACGCAGTAGCCAGCAGACTCCCATACGGTCGTATGACTTCTCCCCTCGCCGTTGCTTCGGGCGATGCAAACAGATGCAGCTCCTCCCGCGCTCGCGTGCACGCAACATAGAAGAGACGCTTTCTCTCCGCGGCCTTCTTTGCTTTATCAATACCCCTCAACCAGAGATTCAGCGCCCTGGAACCCTCGCCGCGGCCCGCGATCGGCGCAAGCATGATGTGCGCGGCTTCTGTGTCGTCGGAATCGATCTCGCTCCACGTCAACAATCTTTCACGATCCGCAGGATCCTTCTTCTGAAGTCCCGGTACTATCACGACATCCCACTCCAGACCCTTCGACTTATGGATGGTCATCAAATCGACCGCCCAACCTCTCGCCGCCGGTTGGGCAAACAACTTATCGAGTTGACGTTTCAACAAACTCACATCAATCCCCCCGATGTACTCTTCCATCTCATCTAAAAGCTGCAAATACCTTCGTGCATTGGCCAGTTCTCCCGGCTTTAAATACGCGTCACCGCCTAACGTCCGCCAGGTCCTCTCAACCCATTGGGCCACGCTCAAGCCCGACCGTTTCTCCTCTGCCGCCTGCAACACAGGCCACACCCGCATCACCCTTGCGCGAATCTCTTCCTCCAGCAGGTCCAGCCTCTCTGCGATCACATCTCCCATGCATCTCTCTGCCCAGTCGGGATCATCCCCACCCGCCAGCAAATGAAGATCGCCACGCCCAAGGCCGCACCACGGAGCACGCAGTACCGCGAGCCACGCCACGCGATCAGCCGGGTGCATCAGTGCTCTGGTCAGTGCAAAGAGATCGAGAACCTCCTGCCTCTGGCCCAGTGCCTCTATATCCACTGCACGAAACGGGATCGCACCCTTCAGCTCATCCTTCAGCTCCGTCACGATCTCGGTCAGCAGATTGCGGCTCCGCACCAGCACAGCCACCTTCCATGGCTCGCTCCGCCCCTGAGGCAACGGTCTGTCGCGCCAATGCTCGACGATGGCCCGCACCTTTTCAGCCTCCAACCTGGCCTGTCGCCGCTTCGCTCTCTTTGTCGCTTCGGCCGAAGTCTCCGAAGCCAGAACACGCGCATGCCACACAAGATTCATCGAGCCACTTCGCGAAGGTCCCCGTACAGCCCGTGCCTCGACATACGGCACATCCTCGGGGTTTGTGGCACTGATCTTCCGAGGAAACAGCAGCGAGAAATCATCGTTGAACGCTTCAACAAGAGTTCTCTGCGAACGGAAGTTTGCCGTCAACTGTAGTCTGCCAACGGGAAGGTCCCCCAGAAACTCCGTCTGCATCGTCTTCACAAATCGCTCCACCCGCGCCTGCCGGAACAGGTAAATCGACTGCTTCGGATCGCCGACGAGAAATACTGTCTGACCATGCCCGTCCCATCTCTGTGTGAGCAGTTGAATCAGTTCGTATTGGCCCGAGGACGTGTCCTGCATCTCATCGACAAGAAGGTGCTGAAGACTCATTCCCAACGCCTTGTTCAAATCGGCGACGGCACCCTCCCGCTGCAATACAACCCGCGCCAGCAGTCCAAGTTCGGCAAAATCGCACTCTTCACGCCGCGCAAACACCAGCTGCAACTCAGCCAGCGCCCTGTTCAAAACTCGAAACAACGCCTTTGCCACGACCCACTGCTCCTGCGGATACTGAACAGGCGGCAGGCTCCTCACTCTCTTGATTGCCTCCAGCACATCGTCGCGATCCCGCAGCTGTTGCACCAGAAGCTTCAACCGCTCGGCGTGATGTCTTTCAATTTCGAAGCCGAGATGATTCCTTGCTGCGGTGGCCCTCCACTTCGACTCCTGCGTCGTGAGCAGATGAATCAAGCCCCGCCAGCGTTCGAGGTCTTCAGAGGTCTCCTGCGGCGTTTGGTGCAGCCCGGCGCACATAGCAATCGGAGAAGGACTTCCTCGATAACCTTCCGCGTGCCCCATCTCACCCGCAAGCGATGTCAGTTCCTGCAAAATATCCGCCGGAACGCTGAGCGACAATAGCGTTAGTCCTACACAGACCGCCTGCTCCAGCGCCAGCTCAAGCTTAGGCAATACCGTTTCATCCAGAAAAGCATCATCCAGCTGCTGCGTCCCCAGCGGAACCAGCTCTCCCCACTGGTTGCGCAGCGGCAGCATCTCCATCAACAGACGCTCGCAATCGCGAAGACTGCCATCCCGATGCAACAAAACGGTGCGCAGGGCAGTGTCCAGCTCAACATCGGCTCCACCGAGTTGCATTAAGGTCTCTCGTGCCGCTTCGCGATACATCAACGTCGCATCTTCAACCGGGATCTGTCGCCCTCCAGCGCCCGAGAGAACCGGCAACAATCGCGCCACCTCACCGCAAACCGAATCGATCGTGCGAATATTCAGTCTGCGCGGATGTTGCAGCAACTCCCATCCCAATAAAGCGTCGCGACGGAGCACCATCTCCGCCAACACACGTGTCACACGATCAAAGTCGGAGTCGTTCTTCAGTGGCTCGCTCCGGGCAGCGCTTTCCAGTTGATTAATGACACGCTCCCGCATCTCCGCCGTCGCCTTTACGGTGAATGTGATGGCGAGAACCTGGCTAGGATCTTCGACGCTCTCATCGGCCAGCAGCTTCAGGTAGCGTTGTATCAGCAGACCGGTCTTGCCAGACCCCGCCGGCGCCTCAACGATCCACGACCGTCGAATATCAAGCGCTCGCTCTCGCTCCTGCCAATCCGGTGGCCTTGTACAGCTCGTACCCATTGGAAGATCTGGAAGGTTGTCGCTCCTTGGCACGACAAAAAGATCAGCCACGGCTCACCTCCGCCACAGAGCCGTCCTCCTGCTCGTCCTCCTCCTCAAGCAACGACACGTCAAGCCGGCAAAAGATCCTCTGTCCGCAGTGAGCGCAGGTCCCCGGAAATGTCTTTGGACTCACACGCGCATCGCCTGAATAAAACTCCTCAGCCAGCCCCACCAGCACCTCTCTCCATCGCTCCACCTGCGCTTCAAGTGTTGCAGCTTCTTTCAGTCTGGTTGGCTTGGGCAGCACTCCATCACTCGCAGCGTACCCCTGTAGACCACGATCTTTACCAGCCTTGACGAGGCCAAATGCGATACCCTGCAGCTGGTCTGCTTGAGAGAGAATCGCATACAGCGGAAGCTGAGGAGCGTTGGGCCTCTGCGTTAGCCAATCATTCGCCGAAGCCGAGCCAGTCTTGTAGTCGATCAGCACCTCCCCGCCTTCCACAACGTCGACCCGGTCCATGCGTACACTCAAACGCAGCGGCCCAACGCGGACATCGTTAAATTCTTTCTCACTGAGCTTCACCTCAAACGGCAGTCTTCGCTCCAGTTCCAGCTCAAGCCATCCGGACAGAAGTCTGCGCAACCTCTCGCTCTGCACCTCTACATAAGCCTTATCCCAGTCGGTCGCACTCGCTTCTAATGTCTGCTTCAACGCCCTGGCGACACACCAGATTAGTGCCTCATCCCGTTCCTCCATGGTCATCGAACGTAGATTGTACTGCGTCTTCACCTCGTCCCAAAAAATCTCGAGCGCCTTGTGCAGCGCCGTACCGCTCTCTCGCGCATCCATGCCAGGCTCAATCGACTCAAGCTCCGTCGCCCACAATCGCTTCTCTGCAAACGCACGAAAACCACACGCTGCCTGCAGCTCCAAAACTTTTGCGCCACCGCGAATCACTCTGTCTGGTGGCGCCTGAACCTGAGCAGCATCCGCAATATCTTCCAACTCAACGAGGGTCCGCTGTGATTCAGACTCCACAAACTCAGCAGCCTTAACCGTCTCCAGGCCGAGCCCGGTCAACAATGGCGAAGGCCTCTGGGTTCCCTCCGAAGATTCCTTCGCATAGCTGAATACAATGCTGCCCGCACTTGCCGTAATCCGTTCCGTGATCTTCTGCGCGCGTTCACTGTCGAGCGTCGGATCTGTTCCCGGCATCTCCAATTCACGTTGTAGATGCCAGGGCAGCAGGGAACTGCCGACAGCTGACATTGGCCAGTCGAGCTCGCCCGCGCGCAAGAACCACACCGCATCAAACGTGCTTCCAGCAGCCTCCAGCGGACCCATCACCTGCACGGGCGCTTCTCGCGACTCAGGCGCAAACATAGTCAGGCGCGCAACTCTTTCGAGTGCTTCCAAGGCTTGCGCATAGTCGACAGCTACGCCCTCGAAGTCCAGCATCGCGACTTCATCCAGAGCACTCTCCCACTTCCGCTGCGTCTGAAATTCGACAGTAGAGTCCCCGCCCCCTGTGCCCCACGCCGCCGTCATCAGGAACTCCCGCATCTTCTCCGCCCACTCTGCATGAGAGCGTTCATCGAGCCCCTGCAATCGGCCCGCAACCCGCTGCATCGCGCGCAATGTACCGAGCACTTGCGGAAACTTCGCCCTCCGTTTTGATCCATCCATCATCTCGATCAGTCCAAGCAGCGAGATCTCCGGCCGCAGCATCCGCGCCTTACGCAGTTCAAAGGCATCGAACTCCGCACGCGCGCTCCGCTCTCCACTGCTCATCGCGAAGTAAGGCGACAGCAGCAACGCACTCACCCTCTCCAGAGGCAACGGCTCGTTTGACCATCGCAGTAGATCGAAGGCGACAGCAACCAGATGAGTCTCACTCAACGTCGAACCAAGCGAAAACTCATAAGGGCCAACGTGATCGTCCGCGTGGATGTCTTCAAGCTCAGGAGCCAGCACCTCACGAAACACTTGGTCAATCTCTCTGCGCTCCGTCTCAAGCGCGGGCGCGATCACAGCGATGGTTGCCCCCGTGTTCTCTTCGAGAAATCTCCGCACCCAGCGCGCCGCGAGAAACAGTTCCTCCTGGCCATCGGCCGCTTCCACCAGCAACCGTCGCTGCGCAGGAAGATTCAGTCGTAGCTCTTCCACTTGTATTCCCGTCGAATGCAACGCCTCTACCAATCGGCTTTGTGACGGGGTCATCTGATCGAATCCCACCAGCACGACCCTGTCCGCTAGGAGTCCGATGAACACGCTTCTCGCAGCCTCCCTTTCGACTTCTTTGCGAAGCGTGTCCTCCAGTTGGGCCTGTGCGACAAATCCCTCAGCCTCGCAAAGCCGTTCAAAGGTGCGCGCCCATCGTTGAAACGATCGTGTATCCGAGTTGCCAATCGCTGCCTGCAGGTTCAATCGCCCATCGTAGCTGCATACCAGCCGCCACGCGTCCGCCGCCATAGCCGCCAGCGTGTCCACACTCCGCAAACTAGCTAGTTCATCGTCGGCCTCAAGAATGGTTCGCCAAACCACCTGCTCCTGCGAATGATTCAACATCATCGCGGTGACGTGGCCCTCCACCAACAACCGCTGCCACATCTTCGCAAGCCATGCATCCCATGACGTCACAGTCGCAGGCGACCAGCTTGCCAGACCCAAAGCGCGGTTACGCCGATCCCACCCGCGTCGAATCGCCCGTGCTGCTCGCTGGTTACCCGTTACAACGACTGAACCCTGCTCCAACGCCTCAGCAATCCCACCCGGCAGCAGCCCACGACCATCCATCCTTTGGTTATACGCCCAACGTCGCAGGAAAAGCAGACTCCGAAATCACTCCGCAACAGCCAACGCCCGAGGTGCAAACAAACTCATCGCGAGAAGTCCCAGAGCGGCCGCAAAGGGCAGGGCAAGCGCCAGTTGCAGTGATCCAGTCCGTGTAGAAATTACTCCCATCATCCACGGCAAAGCCGCCGCCCCCAGCCCCGAAACCGCGACCACGATCCCCGCCTGCCGCGCCGTCGGCCGCTCCGCCATCAGTAGCGCAAAGGTAGCCGGAAAGAATGGCGCAAGACTAAGCCCGAGAAGCACAGCAAAGATCGCAATCGTCCCCGCAGAATGCGCCATCGCCAGGGCCGCCGTGAATCCGGCCGCCAGTGCAAGAGTCCATTGCTGCGCCGTCTTCTCTCCCACGTGCAGCATCACTGCCGAAGCGCCCAGCCGCCCGAAGGTCAGCGCCATCCAAAGCAGCAGCGTCGTATACTCGCTCACCGCCAGTGTCTTATCCCCATAGCGCAGTGCGAACGTCGTCAGCCACCCGCTCAAGCACGTCTCCAACCCACCGTAGAGCACAAGCAATCCAGCGAAGTACAGATAGACGCGCCCGCTCAATCCCGTCTGCGGCCCGGTTTGTAGCGGTGTAGCGTCGAAGCTTTCAGCTCCCGAAACATCTCCACGCATCTGCATCCACAGCACCAACAGCCCAACCACAAACAGACCAGCGAATACTTCAAGCACTCCCTTCAAGGCAAAGTGCGGCAACAGCCATGCCGCCAGTAGCGCAGACAACATGGCTCCCAGGCTGAAAGAAAAATTCAACAGTGACAGAGCAGAGCCCCGATGCGCCGTGAACTTGCGGCCAGCCAGAATGTTGATCGAAGTAATGATCTGCCCCAGCCCAAATCCCCCCACAAACAAACCGATGCACCCCAGCCCCATCGACGGAGACAGCGCAAAGCCACCGAACCCTACCGCGCCTGCTGCCAGGCCCACCAGCAGACTCCACCTCAGCCTTTGCGAAACCGTCACTCCACCAAGAAACGCACCGCAGAACTTCGCCATCATCAGAAGCCCGCTCTGCGAGTCCACCATCTCCCACTGCTTCGCTAGCAAAGGAAGAATCGGCCCCAGCAATGCGGTTCCCAGCCCGGCCAGCATCAGCCCAAAGTGCATCAGCCCCGGAGAAGGCGCCTCCTTCTTACTTCGCTCCATCAATCGCCCCCTGCGTAATCTCACCGTTCAGCCATTATCATTGACTCAGGAGTCTGCCCGTGTCCCGCAAGCCTTTATTTCTCCTCGCCTTTCTTGTTCTTCTCGCTGGCTGTCACCAGAACGCATCATCCACCCCATCCAAGCCAGCTTCTGCCGCAAGTACTTTCACCATTCGCGGCCAGGTCGTCTCCACCGATGCCACACACGTCACGCTCGATGGCGAGCAGGTTCCCGGCTTCATGGAGGCGATGACCATGGACTACAAGCTCGCCGATCCCAGCGTCGTCAGCGAACTCCACCCCGGCGACCGCATCACCGCCAAGGTCCTCGCCGACAAGCAGGGCGACAACTTCGAAAATGTTCGTCTCAAAGATATCGTCGTCATCGCCCAGGCCCGCCCCGACTACAAACCTCCCATCGCCTATCACGTTCCCACCATAGGCGATCCCGTGCCCGACTTTAAACTCCTCAACCAGAGCGACCGCACGATTCATCTCGACCAGTTCAAGGGCAAGGTCGTGCTGATGACCTTCATCTACACCCGTTGTCAGCTCGCAGATTTCTGCCCCCGCATGAGCCACAACTTCGCCGACATCGACAAAGCGCTTGCCGCCGACCCAGCCCTCTACAAGCAGACCCATCTCATCAGCGTCAGCTTCGACCCAGCCTACGACACGCCAAAAGTTCTTCGCAGCTACGGGGGCGCGTACACCGGCAACTACACCAACGAAAAGTTTCTTCATTGGGACTTCGCAGCGCCTCCGGAAAAAGAGTTGCCTGCGATGACACAGTTTTTCAACGTAGGCGTCACCCCCGGCGACAGCAAATCTCTCACTCACTCTCTATCGACGGTCCTCATCGGCAAAGATGGCAAGATCATCGACTGGTACCCCACCAACGAGTGGAAGCCGGAAGATGTATTAGCTGCAATCAAAAAGCGTGCAGCCTGACCTCCAGACAACAACCTGCCTTCAGACAACGAGGAATCAAGACCTCTCATCTGATTACCTGTGCAGAAGACGCACGGAGGTAGGATCAAATGAAGATTAATAGACTCGCTATCCCAGCACTTGCTATCGCACTTGCTGCTCCCGGTTTCGTGTTCGGTCAGCCATACACGCCGTTACCTCAGGGTTTCGGACAGGGGCCCGGTGGCTGGGACGCCCCACCGCAGGAGTTCCGCGACATTCAGCGTCAGGGTTACCATGACGGCATCGAGGGAGCGCGTAAGGACGTTGACAATCATCGTCGCCCCGACGTAAACAATCGCGACGAGTACCGTCATCCTCATGTGCCCGCAAGTGCAAGAGGCGACTATCGCGAGGGCTTCCGTCGCGGGTATGATGCTGCAATCGCTCATCTGATGAACGGCCCAAGATAACCGAAGTCTGGTCTTCGCACGATACACAGCCCGCAAAAATACCCAGCTTTCGAGCTGGGTATTTTGTTGTCAAACGCTTCTACGAGCCTCTGCCAGATGGTTAGACCTGCCATTCAAGTATCCTGATAGTGGTTCAATCAAGGAGTTCATCTCATGGCAAAGCTCACTATCGCCTTTGGCATTCTGCTCATCTTGCTCGGTATCACCGGATATGTCACTACGGGCAGCGCTCACCCAACGGCTCTGATCCCGAGCGGCATTGGCCTCTTCTTTGTCCTCTTTGGCGTCATGGCGAATACTGACGACTCCAAAAAGCGCATGCTCTGGATGCACATCTCCGTCACCGTAGCATTGCTGGTCTTTCTGGGAATGATTCCCTCCGCGATCGACACGCTCAAGCTCTCCCGTGGCGCCACATTCCCTCACCCCATCGCCGTCGAAGAGAAGGGCGCGCTCTGTCTGTTCTGCCTGATCTACGTGCTCTTCTGTGTCCGTTCTTTCATCTCAGCCCGCCGTGCTCGCCTCGCCTGACAGCGCCTCCAGCGTAAACTCAGATCAGCTATGTCCTCCTCCTTCGGCCCATCCAGTTTTGGCGGCGGTATGAAAGCCGCAGACCGTCCCTCTCGCGGCACCGGCAGAGCCACAGCGGCCGACCTCACAGCCTCGCGTCCCAAGCCCAAACTCACCAAGGTAATGCCAGAGGTTTGGAAGCTGGTCAAGCCGCGCCGGTGGCTGCTCGCAGGCAGTTTCCTGCTGATGATCATCAACCGTCTGTGCAGCTTCGCTCTGCCGGTCTCCTCGCGCTATCTCATCAACAACGTGATGTACAAGCATGAGCTAAACCTGCTGCCGTGGATCATCGGAACCGTCGCCACAGCCACCTTCCTGCAAGGAGTTACCTCCTACACCCTCACCCAACTCCTCTCCACAGCCGGCCAACGGCTCATCTCAGAGCTTCGTACCCGTGTTCAACAACACATCGGCCGCCTGCCTGTAGCTTTTTACGACGAGAACCGAACCGGCACCTTAGTCGCCCGCATCATGACTGACGTCGAAGGCGTCCGCAATCTGGTCGGCACAGGCTTACTCGAATTCGTCGGCGGAATTCTCACCGCAATCATCGCCTTCTGCATCCTCATCCGCATCAGCGGACGCATGACCCTCCTCACCGTCTGCATCCTGCTCGTCTTTGGCCTCATTCTGCAGAAGGCCTTCAAGACCATCCGCCCCATCTTCCGCGAGCGCTCAAAAATTAACGCCGAGGTCACTGGCCGTCTCACCGAATCGCTTGGCGGCGTGCGCGTCGTCAAGGGCTACCACGCCGAAGAGAGCGAGGCCCGTGTCTTTGCCCGCGGCGTCGAACGGCTCCTCAAGAATGTAATCAGCTCCATCACCGCCCAATCGCTGATGACCCTCTCCTCCACGATGGTGCTGGGAGTTGTCGGCGGTCTCATCATGTACCTCGGCGCGAAAGAGATCGCAGCCCACCGCCTCGATGTCGGCGGTTACGTGGAGTACACCATGCTGCTCGCCTTCATGGTGGCGCCCATCGTTCAACTCGTCTCCATCGGCACCCAGCTTACCGAAGCCCTCGCAGGCCTCGACCGTACCACCGAGATTCTGAACGAACGCGAAGAAGACAGCGAGCCGAGCCGCACCGTCGTCATCAATCCCATCCACGGCGACGTGGCCTTTCAAGACGTAACCTTCGCCTACGAAACCAACAAACCAGTCCTCCACGGCATCAGCTTCGAAGCCAAACCCGGAACCGTCACCGCACTCGTGGGTTCTTCAGGCTCCGGCAAGTCCACTATCATCTCGCTCATCTGCTGCTTTCACAACGCCGTCGGCGGCCAGGTTCTCATCGACGGCATCGATCTCGCGACCATCCGCCTCAGCAGCTACCGCCAGCAGCTGGGAGTCGTCCTGCAAGAGACCTTCCTCTTCGACGGTACCATCCGCGAGAACATCCTCTTCAGCCGCCCACAGGCCACCGAAGAGCAACTGATGGAGGCCAGTCGCATCGCCCGAGTCGACGAGTTCGCCGAGCGCTTTCCCGAGCAGTACGACACCATCGTCGGCGAACGCGGCGTCAAGCTCTCCGGCGGCCAGCGCCAGCGTATCTCCATCGCCCGCGCCATCCTTGCCGATCCGCGCATCCTCATCCTCGACGAAGCCACCAGTTCGCTCGACTCAGAGTCCGAGGCCCTCATTCAGAGCGGTCTCAACTTCCTCATGCAAGGCCGCACTACCTTCGTCATCGCGCACCGCCTATCCACCATCCGCCGCGCCGATCAGATCCTCGTCATCGAGCAGGGAAGGATCGTCGAACGCGGCACCCACGACTCGCTCTACAAACTGCAAGGCCGCTACTACGATCTCTACACCCGCCAGCACGGCCTCGAAACAAATCTCTTTCTCGCACCCGGAGAAGGCGACGAGATCGAAGAGTCCGTTTCGGCACAGTCCTAGTGCTATCGCGTAAATAGACGCCTGGCCCTCCCAAACACGAACAACTCAAGATCCCGACGACCGGAGAAAAAGTGGAAGCCGCAAAAGTCGCAATGAACGTGCAGGAGCAGTTCGGCCAGATTGATATCTACGTCTTCGACCAGATTCTGCGAGGCAACATCACTTCCGATATGCGCGTCCTCGACGCTGGCTGCGGCTACGGTAGAAATCTCGTGCATCTTCTACGAGAGGGTTGCGAGATCTTCGCGATAGACGCAAACCCCGAGGGAGTAGCGCACGTCCGAGCGCTTGCAGCAGAACTAGCCCCATCCCTGCCGGCAAGCAACTTTCAGGTGGGAAAACTCGAACAAATAAACCTGCCGGATAACTTCGCAGACGTGGTGATCTGTAGCTCGGTGCTACACTTCGCGTCGGACGAATCTCATTTCCTCGCGATGATCGAAGAGCTATGGCGAGTTCTGCGCCCGGGAGGGTTGCTCTTCTGCCGCCTGGGTTCACGCATCGGCATGGACTTCGAACAAGTGCGACCCCACATCTACCGCATCAACGACGGATCGGCGTGGTTTCTGGTCGACCAGGCCATGCTGATGCAGTTAACGCAGCAGTTGGATGCCGTCATGGTGGACCAGCTGAAAACAACAATCGTGCAGGACTATCGTTGCATGACAACCTGGGTGCTGCGCAAGCGCTCCAATCGACATAACGAGCGACACGGAGCCTAGTCCGCCGCTCCGAGTTCGGTCAACAAGAACGCATAGTCGAACGCAATCTCTTTCAGATAGTCATATCGCCCCGAAGCGCCACCGTGTCCGGCATCCATGTTGATGTGCAGCAGCAGCGGAGCATCGTTCGTCTTCAGCGTACGCAGCTTAGCCACATACTTTGCTGGCTCCCAATACATCACCTGGGAGTCGTTCAGACTAGTCTTCACCAGCATTGCTGGGTATTCTCCAGCCTTCAGGTTGTCATACGGTGAGTAAGACCGCATGTACTCGAAGGCCTCCGCCTCATTCGGATTCCCCCACTCCTCATACTCCGCCACAGTCAGCGGCAAACTTGCGTCGAGCATGGTGTTGATCACGTCCACGAATGGAACGTGCGACAGAACCACCCGAAACAACTCTGGCCGCTCATTGACCACCGCACCCATCAGCAACCCACCCGCGCTACCACCCTCAATTGCAACCCGATCCCTGGCCCCGTACCCCTTCGCGACCAACTGTTCCGTCACCGAGATGAAGTCGCTGAACGTGTTGCGTTTCACCATCATCTTGCCGGCATCGTGCCACGAATCTCCCATCTCGCCACCACCACGAATGTGCGCATAAGCGATCACCACGCCACGATCCAGCAGCGACAAACGCGACGAACTGAACCCTATGGGAAGCGGATATCCATACGAGCCATACCCATAAACATAGACAGGATTAGTCGAGTTTCGAGTAAACGAGTCGCGTCGATAGACAACAGACACTGGAATCTTCACCCCATCGGAAGCCTCGACCCAGACTCGCTCCGAAGCATAGCGAGCAGAATCGAAGCCCCCCGGAACCTCCTGCTGCTTCAAAAGCTTCGACGTGCCCAACCGCACGTCATACTCGTACACCGAAGCAGGCGACACCAGCGACGTATAGCTATACCGAAGCTTCTCTGTTGCAAACTCCGGATTCATATTCGTCGCGGCAGCATAAACCGGCTCTGGAAATTCGATCTCTCGCGATCGGCCGAGTCCCTTCGCCATGCCGAATTCGATCACCGTGAGGGTAGGAAGACCAAGTCTGCGCCGCGAACAAACGCAAAACGAATCGAAGACATCGAAGTCTTCAAGCGGGGCGTCTACTTCTAACGGAATCAACTCCTCCCAGAAATCTCGCTCTGGCGTCTCCACTCGGGTCGTAACCACACGAAAGTTTTTGCCCGCATCGTTCGTTCGAATGTAGAACAAGCCCTTGCGATGATCGACCGCGTACTCCTGCTCATCGACGCGTGGCGCAATCATCCGAAACTCGCCTTCAGGCGTCTTCGCAGAGAGAAAGCGGCACTCGCTGGTTGTATGGCTCCCCGCCTCCATCAGCAGGTACTCGTTGTCACGAGTTTTGCCCACTCCCAGATTGAAGCGTTCATCCTTCTCTTCGTAGATCAAAACATCGCTCTCTGAGGAGTCGCCCAGACGATGCCGGAAGAGACGATCATGCCGCTTCGTCACCTCATCCTCAGTGGTGTAGAAGAGTGCGTGCGAGTCTGCAGCCCAGGCGATCGATCCCACCCGTTCTGCGGTATCCGGTAAGTCCAGACCCGTCTTCAGATCGCGAATATGCAGCGTGTACTGCCGAAAGCCCGTGTTATCGGTGGAGTAGGCAAGCTTCGTATCATCCATACTTACCGTCAACGCGCCCAATGCCATAAACGGCTGGCCCTCTGCGAGTTGGTTCACATCCAGCAGAATCTCTTCCGGTTGCGACTCGTCATACGCTGCTCCCAAAGCCAATCGTCGGCAGTGAATCGGGTACTGCTTCCCCTCCACCGTACGGACATAGTAGAACCAGCCCCGATTTCGGTAGGGAGCCGACACATCCGTCTCTTTGATGTGCGACAGCATCTCGTCGTACAGCTTTTTCTGCAGACCTAAGGTCCCCGCCATCACGGAGAGCGTATAAGCGTTTTCCGCTTCAAGATGAGCCAGCACCTCGGGCGAAGACTTATCCCTCATCCAGCGGTAGTTATCTTCAAGTGTCTGTCCATGCAGCGTTGTGGGCGTAGGTTCCTGGCGAGCCTGGGGTGGCTGGATGATGCTTTGCGTCATTAATTTGAATGCTCCATTGACAGGATACAGCGTCCCTCGCGCATCAAGAGGCAACCATAAGTTGGCCGAATACACCCAACACTGACAAGGACATCTGCGGCACGACCGAGATAGGCACGACTAAGACAGTCGTCCGCACTGGAGCACAATCATGAAACCAAATTCAGCATGCAACCGAATCCATCGAATCCTGATCCTCTGTGCAGCAACTCTCTCTCCCACATTTGTTCTGGCGCAGTCTGATCCAATGACTCCCCCAGCCTCACAGACGCAGCCCAACCGAGCGCAGCAAGCGCTTCCCTCAGCAACTTCCATACAGGACTCCGCCACAAACGCCGGAGACGTCGGCCAGACCATGAAGGACAAAATCTTCCTCCGCAAAGCCGCACAGGGAGGAATGGCCGAGGTCAAGCTTGGCCAACTCGCGGCCCAGAAGGGAAGCAGCGACGATGTCAAAGCCTTTGGCCAGAAGATGGTCGACGACCACACCCGGCTCAACAACGATATGGCCCCCATCGCTGACTCCATGGGCGTGAGGCTGCCAACAAATCTGAATAAGGAAGATCAGGCCGAGTACGACAAACTCAACGGACTATCCGGCAACGACTTCGATATGGAGTACCTGTCCTTCATGGTGAAGGACCACCACAAGGACCTGCACGAGTTTCGCCAGGAGGCGGCCAGCACAACCGACCCGACTCTGCAGACCGCAGTCACCAATGCGACGAAAGTCATCCATGAACACAGCGTGATGGTCGATAAACTCGCCCGCGGCAGAGGCGTCCCCATGCCGCAACACGCCCCCAATAAATCAACTAGTCCTACTTCCTAACGTTTGCTCCTCGGTTCAGGTGGTCGAGGGTGCCATGTGCGCCCTCTTTTTTTGCAAGTAACCCAAATTGTTGTTCCACACTCATCAACCGCAGAAACCGTCAGGGGGTAGAATGGCCATCGATGAACTATCTTTCGCGATGGCTGGCCGTCGTCCTCTTGATCTTTGCGCCGTCGCTCGTGGTGACAGCGGAGTCGGTGGCCACGCTTCCGGCCCCTACCGGCTATGTCAACGACTTCGCCGGCGTCCTGTCTCCCTCGACCAAATCCAACCTCGAAAACCTCTGCACCCAGGTTGACCGTCAGGCCCATGCGCAGATCGCAGTCGTTACCGTCAAAACCCTCGATGGCGACCAGTCGATCGAAGAGTTTGCCACGGCGCTTGAAGATAAATGGAAAGTTGGCGCAAAGGGGACTGACCGGGGCGTCCTCGTGCTCTTCTCCACCAACACCCCAAAGCGCTACCGCATCGAAGTCGGCTACGGGTTGGAGGGCATTCTCAACGACGCCAAAGTGGGCGACATCGGCCGTTCGATGGTTCCCGCGGCCAGCCAGGGCGACTTTAACACCGCTATCCCACTCGGGGTAACGCAGATCGCTCGAATCATCGCGACCGATGCTGGCGTCACCCTGAACCTCGCCCAGCCGGTTCATCAATACCACCGCCAGCAGGAGCCCGTTCAACTAAATCTCACAGAGGTCGTCATCGGTGGCGGAGTGATCCTGCTGATCCTCTTCTTCCTGGTCAAAACCGGTAATACCGGCCTCATCTTCTTCCTCCTGGGAAATCTGATGGGGGGCGGAGGCGGTGGTTTCGGAGGCGGCCGAGGACGCGATGACGACCGCGGCGGCGGCGGCTTTGGCGGCTTTGGAGGCGGAAGTTCAGGAGGCGGCGGTGCCAGTGGAGACTTTTGAAGACTTGAATATAACCACGTTGCTGCAAAGTTAGACAAAGAAATCCGGTTACAGTGATAAAGTACAGCCGGAGACACCACCTGTCGGGAACATCGAAACTTCAGACGAAGGGAATTGAGGAAACATGAAATCTTTATGGGTTGTGCTTGGTGTTGTAGCTCTTCTCATCGTCGTTCTGCTCTTTGTAGGAGGCAGCTACATCGGCGCGAAGAACACGCTGGTACAGAAGAATGAGGCCGTCAATCAGGCGTTCTCGCAGGTCAACGTCGTACAGCAGCGCCGCCTTGACCTTATTCCGAATCTCGTCGCATCGGTGAAGGGCTATGTCGCCGAAGAATCAACAATTTTGACCAACATCGCCAACGCCCGCGCCGGTGTCCTCGCCGCAGGCAGCGACCACGCCGCCAACATCAACGCCAACGCCAAGCTGGACGTGGCCCTGGGACCGTTCTTCCGTCTACAGGAGCAGTATCCCAACCTGAAAGGTAACGAGCAATTCACCCGTCTTACAGATGAGCTCGCCGGAACAGAAAATCGTATCGCGGTCGAACGTCAGCGATACAACAAGACTCTTGAGGATTACAATGTTTACGTTCGACAGTTTCCTCAAAGCATCTGGGCCAACATCGCCGGTTTTCATTACCGCGACGAGTACTTCAAGGGCAACCCAGAGAACAGTGTGGCGCCGAAGGTCGACTTCTCAAAGTAGACGAAGCGAACTGACCTGGCCCAATAAAAAAGCCGTCGCATTCCGCGGCGGCTTTTTTATTGCGTGAGATTCGATTTACTTGGTGAACGAAGAGATCGCGGTTGCCTCATCGTCCTTGACGTCGAAGACGGTGTAGAGCTTGGTGATCTGCAGCAGGTCGTGAACCTTCTTCGTCAGGTTCAGCAGCTTCAGCTCGCCGCCGCTGTTCTTGACGGTGGTAAACGCGCTAACCAGCTCGCCGATGCCCGAGCTGTCGATGTAGCTGATGTCGCCAAGGTTGAGCAAAATCTTATTGGAACCCTTCGCCAGAACATCGCGCACGGCGTCGCGGATCGTCACACTGCCTTCGCCAAGGGTGATGCGTCCGCTGAGATCCAGAATGGTGATGCCATCCACCTGGCGAGTTTTTACTTTCATGCTCATGTCTAGTGTTCTCCTTAGGTCCCCGACTGCGCGGGTGTTCGATGCTTGATCAGTGTCAGTTCCGTGCCCGGATGTAACTGCCGAAAGTTTACCTCATCCATGAAAGCCTTGATGAGAAAGATACCGCGACCCGAGCCGCGGAGGATATTTTCCGGAGCCAGGGGATCGGGAATCTTGTCTGGATCGAGCCCTGGGCCCTGGTCCGAGATACGGATAATCAGCGACTCGGAGGTCGTCTCGAACGAGGCAACCACATGCTTGCTGGTATCGTACGAGTTCCCGTGCAGCACCGCATTCACAGCGGCTTCGCGCACCGCCATTGCAATGTGGGGCACCGTATCTTCATCGAACCCCGCCTTTGTAGCGAATTGCTCTCCGATCTGCTCGATCTTGTTGACGCTGTCGAGAGACGAGTCCAATGTGTAGCTGGCGCGCATAGTCGTTGAATCGGCCAAAGCAGTCCTTGCAGTGCTGGTATGCCAGTCGTCAACGTCAGACAACAGCGATGATGGCAGTTTGCTTGTGGATCTCTTGAATGTCAAGGTTACCCCCATCTTCTTCTGTAATTTCAGACTCTTTTTGGGCCCCAGGGGTTGACCAGACCGGCTCTTTCCGGCAACTTATCGTGCTCAAGGTGGGCTAACATGCGATTACAGGTTATGTTTGAGAGCGCAAACCCGTTATGACCAGGCACGCCAATCAAAGGACGAGCGTTTCAGCCCTCATGGGATCGGCCGTTGCCGACGCCCAGGGAGCCACCTTGGGCCACGTGCGCGAGCTGGCCGTGGCGCCTTCGGTCGATGCGGCCCATATCCACGGAATCGTGCTCAAACTGGCCTCGTCCAAGCGCACCGACAAGCCCTCTCTGGTCCTGATCTCCCAGCTCGAATTCGGTCCCGACGGCACCATGCAGCTCCGTGAGTCCGCGCAACCCACTCAACTGCCTGAAGATGAGAGCTTTCTTCTGCTCGAGCGCGATCTTCTCGATCAGCAGATCATCGACGTGCACGGTCACAAGGTTGTCCGCGTCAACGATGTCGACCTGGTATGGGAGAACATCCAGGACGACCTTCCCGACCTCTCGTTGCGTATCGCCGAGGTAGAGGTCGGTATGCGAGGAGCCGTCCGCCGCCTCCTCAAAGGCCTCCCATCCACCTCGGTCGACCGTATCTCCTCCCGCTTCGGTGCCAGCGTCATCCCATGGGACTTCGTCGACCTCATCGACCGCGACCCCGCCCGCCGCGTCCGCCTTAAGATCGAGCAGGATCGCCTCTCCAAGATGCATCCCTCCGACATCGCGGACATCCTCGAAGAACTTGCCCCCGCCGAGCGCCACGCCCTCTTTGTCTCGCTCGACGAGGAGGTTGCAGCCGAGGCCCTCGAGGAGGTCAAGCCGAAGATGCAGCAGGCGCTGATCGAGTCACTCGACTCCGAGCAGATCGCCGGCATCGTCGAAGAGATGGACCCCGGCGCCGCCGCCGACCTCCTCTCCGAACTCACCGACGAGCGCTCCGAAGCCATCCTCGAGGAGATGGACCCCGAGGAGCGCCAGGAGGTCGAAGACCTGCTCGAGTTCGCCGGCAACTCCGCCGCTGGCCGCATGACGACCGAGTACATAGCCCTGCCATCCGCAACCCTCGTCGATCACGCCATCGCCGCACTACGTGACTACGAAGGCGACATCGACATGATCACCGATATCTACCTGCTCGACGAAGAGGAGAGGATCATCGCTCTGGTTCCGCTGGTCCAGCTCCTGCTCGCCTCGCCCGGCACGCCCCTGACGGATCTCCCTCACAGCCATCTCGTCACCTGCAACGTTGATGCCAACGGCCGCAAGGTAGCCGAACTCTTCGACAAGTACAACCTGCGCTCCCTGCCGGTCATCGACAACGAAAAGCATCTCGCCGGTGTCATTCACGCCGAACAGGTGATTGCCCTTTTGCGGGCGAGCCACTAGAACAGGAACAAAAAGGAAACGCAGCATCGCATGAAGATTCTGTACGCCACCGGCCTCTCACCAAACGATACCTCCCTCTATCGCCTCTGGGCACTGGAGCGCCTGGGCCATCAGGTCATTCCGTTCAATGTCTTCGACTACGAATCCAGAAATCCCGTCCTGCGCAAGGTAAATCAGCGCCTCGTCCTGGGACCCTCCGTAACCCGGCTCAACAGTGATCTCATCAGAATCGCAGAAGCCGAAAAACCTGACGTCCTCTGGACAGACAAGCTCCTCTACATCCGGCCTCGAACGCTGGACCGAATGCGCGCCATGAACATCGCGACGGTCAGCTACATGATCGACAACCCCTTCGGAACCCGCCAGGATCCAGGCTGGCGCATGTACATGAAGGACATCCCCCACTACGACCTGCATGTCGTCCAGCGCGACAAGAACATCCTTGACTACAAATCGCGAGGCGCGCGCGACGTCATCAAGATTCAGACCGCCTACGAACCTACGCTGCAATTCCCGCCGCAGGAGGGCTGGTCCGACGCCAACAGAAACCGCGAGGTCTCCTTCATCGGCACCCCCTACGACGACCGCGCCCAAACCCTGACCCGGCTCTGGCGCGACTGCGGCCTTCCCGTCGTCATCTCCGGCAACCCCCGCCAGTGGGGCCGCGCCATGGAGCCAAGCGCCTACAAAGCCCTCTTCAACGGCGGCGAACTCTTTCGCGACGAGTACCGCGAAGGCATCTGGAAATCCAAAATCAATCTCAGCTTCATCACCCACTCCAACTGCGACGAGTTCGTGCACAAGAGCTTCGAGATCGCCGGATGCGGAGGCTTCCTGCTCGCCGAGCGCTCCGATGGCCACATGCAGCGCTTCAAAGAAGACGAAGAAGCTGTCTTCTTCACCGGCTTCGAAGAGTTGGCCGCAAAGATCCGCCGCTACCTGCCCGACGAGGAAGCACGGAACCGCATCGCAGTAGCAGGTTGCATCCGCGCCGCACGCGACGGCTACTACAACGACCGGCAGGTCGAGCTCATCGTCGAGCGCGCCCAATCAATCATCGAAAAATTGAAGCCCTTCGCCAAAACAGAGCACGCAGGCAGTCGGTGATTCACGATCTCCTCCACGAGTCGCCTGCCGTCCTCGCCGCGGACCTCTGCATCGTCGGCGCAGGAGCCGCTGGCATCACCCTCGCCGTAGAATCCGCGCGCAGGGGCAAAAGAGTCCTCCTCCTCGAAGGCGGCGGAGCAACTCGCGAAGACTCGTCGCAGGCCCTCTACGACAGCGAGATCGCCGGTCTCCCCCACCGCGGCATCCACACCGGACGCATTCGCGTGAAAGGTGGAACCACAGTCCGCTGGGGAGGTCAGATCCTCGAACTCGACGCCCACGACTTCACCCCCCGTCCCGGCGTCCCCGAAAGCGGCTGGCCCTTCCCAAAGTCCACGTTGACCTCCTTCTACGAGCGCGCTCTTACCCTCGAGGGGCTAGCCAAAGTCGAACGCAGCGACGCTGAGGTCTGGAAAGATCTCAACCTGCCCTTCACCCGGTTCGAAGACCTCGAAACCTACCTCTCGCGGTGGTGTCCCGAGCCAAACTTCGCCCGCCTCCATCACAAAACCCTCAGGGAGCACCCCAACATCCACCTCTGGCTTCACGCCAGCGCAGTCGAGTTGATCACCGAGGGCACCGCCGCCACCGGCCTCCGTTGCCGCACCCTCACCGGCATCGGAGCCATCTTCCGTGCGCCCAACTACATCTTCGCCCTCGGCGGAATCGAGAGCTCACGCTTCTTCCTTCAAGCTCGCCCCGGCGGCCTACCTTGGAACCGCTCCGGCCTCCTAGGCCAGCACTTTCAGGATCACATCGACTGCAACGCCGCCGCCATCGAACCGCTCGACCCCAAGCGCTTCCATGACACCTTCGATCCCATCTTCGCCCACGGCTTCAAATATCTCCCCAAGCTCCGCCTCCTCCCGCAAGCACAGGCCGCCCACGGCACCCTCAACATCGGCTCCACCATGTCCTTCGAGGACACCGGCAAAGCCCGCGGTCAGGCAAAATCAACCATCCGCAACCTCATGCGCGGACGCTTCAGCGAAGTAACCCGCGACAACCTCCGACACACAGCAAATCATCTCCCCATGCTCGTCCACCAGGGCTGGCGCTACAAGGTCCAGCGCCGCGCCTACAGCCCACCCGAGGTCCGCATCTTCCTCCGCGTCCACTGCGAGCAGGAGCCAACCTCCCGCAGCAGCATCACCCTCACCGATCAGCGCGATCCCCTCGGCCTCCTGCGAATCCGCTTCGACTGGCAGATCTCCGAGAGGGAACTGGCCACCATCCGGCAGTACGTCCTCATCGCCCAGCGCGCCCTCGCCGGCCTAGCCAGCATCCTCCCTAACGAAGACCTACTCTCCGGCAGCCCAAACTTCCTCGCCCGTTGCGACGACAGCAACCACCACATGGGCGGCATGCGCATGTCCCCCTCCGATGCCACCGGCATCGTCGACACCGACCTCCGCCTCCACGGCCTCACCAACACCTACATCTGCAGCTCAGCAGTCTTCCCCAGCTCCGGCTTCTCCAACCCCACCCACACCGTCCTCGCCCTGGCCCTGCGCCTCAGCGACCATCTCGGCTAAGCTCTTCAGGAAAACAAAACGGAGAACCATGGAGCAGATTGCACTCGGAGACACCGGTTGCACCACCACTCGCCTGGGCTTCGGCTGCTCCAGCCTCATGGGCGCAATGGGCCGCCGCGCCTCCCTCGACCTCCTCGAATCGGCCTACGACGCAGGCATCCGCCACTTCGACGTCGCCCCCATGTACGGCTACGGCGAAGCCGAAGGCTGTCTAAGAGAATTCCTACAGCGCCACCGCGACCACGTCACCGTCACCACCAAGTACGGTATCCCCCCGGCAAAAAAATCCCCGTTGATATCGCTAGCCCGCCACATAGCCCGACCCATCCTCAAAGCCGTCCCCAGCGCGAAGCACCGTCTAGCGCAAGCCGCCAGCGCCGCCACGCGCACCAGCGAGAGGGCCACCTTCACCCCGCAGCAGGCCAAAGCCTCCCTCGAACGCAGCCTCGCCGCCCTGCACACCGACCACATCGACCTATGGCTGCTTCACGAAGCAACAGCCGCCGACCTACGGGACGAAGCCCTCCTAAGCCTTCTCGAAGAGAAAGTGCAGCAAGGAACCATCGGCTCCTTCGGCATAGGTAGCAGCGCCGACAAGATCCCCTCCCTCCTCGCCGAACATCCCGCCTACTGCCGCACCCTGCAGTACGAGTGGTCCGTCTTAAATCCCGAGGTAGACCCCCAAGCGGTGCCCCCCCCGCCATCACCCTTCCGCATCCATCACCGCGCCCTTACCGAAAACTTCCGTTCGCTGCATCGCACACTATCCCAAAACAAACAGCTCTGCCAGCGTTGGTCCGCATCCACGAACACAGACCTCAGCAACCCCGACCACCTAGCCCACCTCATGCTCAAAGCCGCGCTCGTCATGAATCCCAAAAGCATCATCCTCTTCTCCTCAAAAAATCCTCTCCACATTCAAGCCAACGCGAAGACAGCCGAAGACCCCACCCTGGAAGCCCCCGCAAGAGAGTTCCACCGCCTCGTACAAACCGAACGCAACCAGCTATAGCCAGCATCAGCAGCCCCAGCCGATGCAACCTGGATACCGCCTCAAAAGGATCGCCCCCTCTTCCCACCCCAGGCATCAAGATGAGCTAACCTGATAGAGGCGAGCCGATAGGTTCCTCAAAACAGCACACATCTCCACCACACCTGTCCACACAAGGATCAGTAATGAGCCCCTGGCGCACCTGGAGAACCCGACTCATTCTCATCTTCGCCGTGCTCGGCCCCGGCTTCATCACGGCCAACGTGGACAACGACGCCGGCGGCATCCTCACCTACTCCGCAGCAGGCGCGCAGTTTGGCTACACCCTCCTCTGGACGATGATCCCCATCACCCTCGCCCTCATCGTCGTGCAGGAGATGTGCGCCCGCATGGGCGTCGTCACCGGCAAAGGCCTCAGCGACCTCATCCGCGAAGAGTTCGGCCTCCGCATCACCTTCGTCATCATGATCCTGCTCATCGTGGTGAACTTCACCAACGTCATCACCGAGTTCTCCGGCATCGCCGGCAGCATGCAGCTCTTCCACATCTCCAAGTACGCCAGCGTCCCCGTCTGCGCCTTCATCGTCTGGATTCTCGTCGTCAAAGGCGACTACAAGAGCGTCGAAAAGATCTTCCTCATCGCCAGCGTCTTCTACATCGCCTATATCATCACCGGAGTGCTCAGCGGCCCGGACTGGCACCTCGCCCTCGTCGAAACCGTCAAGCTCCCCCCACGCAACGTCTGGTCCAACAAGGACTACGTCTACACCACCGTCGCCGTCATCGGCACCACCATCACTCCCTGGATGCAGTTCTACCTGCAATCCTCCATCGTCGAAAAAGGCGTCAGCGTCCGCCAGTACAAGGCCACACGGCTGGATGTCATCATCGGCTCCATCTTCACCGACATCGTCGCCTGGTTCATCGTCGTCGCCTGTGCCGCAACCCTTTACACCCACGGCATCCGCCACATCGCCGACCCCTCCGACGCCGCCGGAGCGATGAAGCCCCTGGCCAGTCAGTACGCCTTCATTCTCTTCGCGGCTGGTCTCTTCAACGCGTCCCTCTTCGCCGCATCCATCCTACCCCTCTCCACCGCCTACACCGTCTGCGAAGGCCTCGGCTTCGAGAGCGGTCTGGACAAGAGCTTCAGCGAAGCGAAGTTCTTCTACTGGCTCTACAGCGTGCTGCTCTTTGCCGGCGCTGCCATCGTCCTGATCCCGAACTTCCCACTGGTCAAATTCAGCATCCTCTCTCAGGTGCTCAACGGCGTTCTCCTACCCCTGGTCCTGGTCTTCATGCTGAATCTGATCAACAAGCACGACCTTATGGGCAAGTACACCAACAAGCGCTGGTTCAACATCATCGCCTGGACGACCGTCATCATCGTCACCTCGCTCTCACTCATCCTGGTTTGGAACACGCTTCATGGCTAGGACGTTTTTCTTCTTATCCAACCGTAAAAACTACGCCATCTCGACCGGAGAAGGCGCTTTTGCCGCCGCAGCGGAGAGACCCCCGTATTTGCTTTTGTTCTTGGCTTTGCTGTGCTGTGCTTTTGTCTTTGCTGTCATCCTGACCCTGAGCGTAGTCGAAGGGGGAGGAATCTGCTTTTGCCCAAATTCAGTAGCCTCAACGCAAAATCCGCCTTACAGCAACTTGCCTTCAGACAGATCCCGAATCAACCCAAGATCAGCAGCCAGAAAATCGTACCCCGGCAGATCCGTCAAAGGCGTCCAGCGCATGTCGTTAAAGATCCGGTTCTCCAGCGCACCATCGAACTCCCGCACCACAAAGAACTGAAGATCGATCGCTCCGCCATTGCGGTACTTGTGCCTCACCCGAGCCACCCGTTGGCCAATGGTAGCCGTAATCCCCAACTCCTCATTCAATTCGCGAGCCAGAGCACCCTCCGACGTCTCACCAGCCTCGATCTTCCCCCCGGGAAACTCCCACTTCAGGCTCATCGGCTGGTCCGGCTTGCGCTGACAGATCAGCACCTCCAGCCCCCGCCCGCCTTCACCCGCATCCCCACGCAAAATCAACGCCGCCACCACTAATCGAAGCGGTTTCTGCACTGCGGACTCAACATGCTCTTCGAATTTGCGAATCGGCTCTCTCACCTGACTACAGATTAGACGATATCCGCAGCTTAAAAGCTTCTATTCACTTTACTTAGGCCGGTCGCACCGTCGCCGGATAGTAAACCGGCCAACCCTCCTGCGCGCTCCGTTCCACCAAAGCCGCGCTAGGATTCACCGGAAACGCCCGCTTCGCAATCGCCAGCATCGCCGCGTCATGGATCGAGTTTCCAAACACCGCATCCGGTGCCGTCACCCCGGCCCGCTTAAGCGATGCAACCTTGCCCTCATCCGTCGGGACATCCACAATCACGTCCGTCACCACGCCGTCCTTCACCTGAACGCGCGCCGCCAGCACTCGCTCCGCCGGAATCCCGAAGCGCTTAACTCCCTCTTCGATGACCCAGTTATTGGTCGAGCTCACCGCCCAGATCTCCACGCCCTTCGCACGTAGTTCCCCCACCAACTCCCTCATCTCGCCAAAGATATTCGGCTCAATCTGGCTGGCAAAGAAGTTCTTCGCTGCCCGCCGCATCTCGTCTTCGCGCAGCCGCTGGTACATCTGCACCATCTCCCCGCAGATGGCCACCTCAGACACCTCACCCTTCAGGTACCCGCGATATCGCGAATCGATCCAGTCCGTCATCTCACGCGAGACCAGCCCCGTCTCGATAGTCCACGTCATAAACGAAGACCCGGCATCCCCCGACCACAGAGTCCCGTCGCAATCAAAGACCGCAACCGAAGGGGAGAGCGAAGCAACAGCCGAATGAAACTCCGAGGTACTCAGGCGACTCACTGAAACAACATGGCTCACAATCTATCTCTACTTTTCTGCGCATCTCGCACGCGCGTTCCACGACAAATTCGACTTGAAGGTTGTCATGATTTTACTACCGTCTGCTCAGCGAAACTCGTCTTATCCCGCTTCGCTAACTCGATTTACATCTGGTTTTAATCTGCTTTTTTGATTCCGCGCGAATCTCAAGTCGCGACCAACGGGAGCGCCGACCGAAGGGGTATACAGGTCACGAAGTGACCGCACTCCGCGTAGGAGGCCCGTCCGGCAGGACATCCCCACCATAACTAGATCGGCGGCAACCCCTCCACCACACTCACCCCATCTGGTGGAACAAACGCAAAGTCCGCATCCTTCACCGGAACATTCTCCTGCATCCCGGTAAACGCGAACTCCGTCACCGCCCCATCCACCTCTTCCAGCTTCATCCGCTCAATCGCCCCGCCCGCAGTCACCCAAAGAGACAGCAGCTTCACCCTCTGCGCCATCCCCTTCGGCACACCCGAGATCCGGAACCCGCTCCCATCCGCCACCACAGCCAGGCCATCGAGCTCTTTCTTCAACTGTGTATGCCCCAGCAAAAACCGCAACGGCGACCGCAGATCATCCAACTGCTTCGCCGGCACCCGTGTAGCCTGCGCATCGCCCGGCGTGTAGAACCAAGCAAACTTCCCATCCAGCACAAACACCTTGCCCACCGGAGCAGCATAGCTCCACCGCATCCGCCCCGGCTTCCTCAGCAGCAGCGTGCCCTCTTCCGTGCGGTTCATCCCCATCCCCGCATAGCTCTCCGTGTAATGAGCCCGCAGGGAACTGAGATGGTTGTAATGGTCATCCACCTTACGCACCAACGCGTCGTTCTCCTGCGCAACCAGCAGCGGAGCGCAGCAAAACGACGCGAACAGCAGAGCCCTCGCCAACATTACTGAATGGGCTGTGTGCAGTTGGTTCCACCCGCCGGGTCATAGCGGATCGTATTGTTCTCATCCGTACAGAAGCCGCGGTCGCCGGTCTTCCCAATCGAGTTCGGAACCGCCGTAATCTCAAACGAGGTATACATATCCTGATTGTTCACCGTCACCTTCGTGCAATTGGTGATGGCAAACGTATACCCGGCCTTCTGCCCGCTCGCCAGATCCGGCGTAATCAGCTGCGCCGACTGTGACGTAGGCGCGCCCGACTTCGGATCCCCACCCAGCGTAGCCAGCGAGCACGAGAATCCATTCGCCGGATAAGCCGAGTTATACTGCAACTCTGCTTGCCCGATCGTCCTCAAAGACTGCACCGCCGAGGTCTCCTGCGCCTGCTTCCTCAGCTTCAACAGCTGTGGCACTGCAAGCGTCATCAGGATCAGCATCACCGACATCACGATCAGCAGCTCGATCAGCGTAAATCCGTCTTCGTTCGGTCGTCCCTCAAGCCCTGCGCGCAATCGGTCCCGTAAATTCATTGTCTTTATCAATCCTCGGCAATTCTGTATCTCTACCACCGAACAAACTCTATCAGCAGCGAGACCTAGCAGGCCAAATCTTCCCGCTCGATCTTCATCGTGCCAAGATTTCCCAGCAGCGTCAACGCCATCGTCTCCGGCCTGAACAGCTCCTGCGCCAACTCCTGCACGTCGGTCGTCGATACCGCTTCGATCTCGTGCATAATCTCATCCACGCCGGAAAACCGCCCAAAGTACATCTGCTGCCGCGCCAGATTCGCCATCCTGCTGCCCGAGCTCTCCAGCCCAATCACCATATTGCTCTTCAGCTGGTCCTTGGCCCGCTTCAACTCCACCTCGCTGACCGTCTCTTCCTTCAGACGCCGCAACTCCTGCAGGGTAAGCTGCAACACCTCCTCCGTCTTGTCCACCGAGGTCCCCGCATACACGCACAGCGAGCCAGTATCCCGGAACGGGTTCATCTCCGAGTAGATCGAATACGCCAGCCCCCGATCCTCGCGAATCGTCTGGAACAGCCGCGAGCTCATCCCGCCGCCCAGCATCGTGTTCATCAGGTACACCACATACCGCCGAGAATCGTTCACCGGAGGCGCCGGCATCCCAAGACAAAGCTGCACCTGCTCCAGCGACTTCTTCCTCTTCAGCGTAATGTGCGGAGTAGCCCTCGGCGCCGCCACCTTCTCAGGAACGCTGTCCCCGCTGGCCGCCAGTGAGCCGAACTCCCGCTCCACCTGGGCCACAAACGCATCATGCTCCAGGTTTCCCGCCGCCGAAAACACCATATTCCGCGGAGTGAACTGCCCCGCATAAAAGTTCAGCAGCGTCTGCTGATCGAAGCTCGAAACCGTCTTCGCCGTCCCCAGAATCGGCCTGCCCAGCGCGTCGCCCTTCCAAAAGTTCTGTGTCCACACCTCATGCACCAGATAGTCGGGGTTATCCTCGTCCATCTTGATCTCTTCCAGAATCACGCCCTTCTCGCGCTCCACATCCTCAGGAGCAAACGTCGGGTGCAGCACCAGGTCCGACAGCACATCCAGCGCCGGCGCCACATTCTCATCCAGCACCTTGATGTTGAAGCAGACCGTCTCCTTCCCGGTAAACGCGTCCAGATTGCCCCCGATCGTATCCACCTCCCGGGCAATCTGCTGCGCCGACCGCGAGGTCGTACCCTTGAACACCATATGCTCCACGAAGTGCGAGACCCCGTTCACCCCAGCCGTCTCGTCCCGCGAACCAGAGCCCACCCACGCCCCCATCGAGACGCTCCGAACGTGCGGCATGCTCTCGGTCAGTACCAACAGGCCATTCGACAACACAGTTTTCCTGATGTTGCGCGTGGCAGTCTTCGTAATTGCGGCATCATCTACTAGCGTTACAGACATGAGACTCCTTCAGACTCCATTGTTTCACAGCCCAACCCGCGCCATCTTTTCCACCTAACGGAGTAGACTTATATAGATGCTCCGGCTCAGCTCTACGCTTCGATGGATCTAAAGCCTTTGTTATCAACCAATTATCTAAAGCCTTTGCTATCAATCTAGGCCGCGCGACGTCCTCCTATCCGGAGCAAACTGGCCGTTGCAACTAGAAGCGAACAGTTTTTTGCCGACATCCTAAAGTCTTTGCCGTCATCCTGAGCGGAGCGAAGGATCCCGACGAATTCGATCCTGCCCAAACCGCTCGTCCCTTTCAGCCAGATTCATGTGCTGGAATCATAAAATATTTAAGTATTTACAAATGAATGACATAGAAAATTTACCTAATCCAAAAGTCGAAGACAAACCGCTCTTCGGCGCCTCCCTCCATGAGCTGACCGGTCTGATGGAGAACCACGGCCAGCCCGCCTACCGGGCGCGCCAGCTCTACGAGGCCCTCTACGCCCAGCGCACCCCCTCGCTCGACCAGATCACCACCCTCCCCGCAGCTCTCCGCCAGGCACTCAAAGACGCAGGCCACACCGTCGGCCTGCCCGAGCTCCTCCAGACCGCCCGCTCCATCGACGGCACCGAACGCTATCTAGTCCGCATGGCCGACGGAGAAACTGTCGAGACCGTCTGGATGCCAGGAGGCGACGGAGGCGAGCGCGGCGACGGAACCCAGGCAGCCGAGGAAGAAGAGCACCCGTCTCACGATGACGACGACTACAAGCGCGCCACCATCTGCATCTCCAGCCAGGTAGGCTGTGCCGTCAACTGCCAGTTCTGCCTTACCGCCAAGCTGGGCATCCGCCGCAACCTCACCCCAGGCGAGATAGCCGGCCAGGTAGCGGCCGTCCTCAACCGCCACAAGGTCGAAGTAGGCCGCGACCGTATCAATCTGGTCTTCATGGGCATGGGCGAACCCTTCCTCAACTACGCCAGTTTCATGGACGCCGTCCGGCTCCTAGCTGGCCCCATGAGCATCCCCGAGTCCCGCATGACCGTCAGCACCTCCGGCATCCTCCCCGGCATCGAGCAGTTCGCCGGCGAGACCATCCGCCCCAAGCTGGCCGTCAGCCTCAACGCCTCCAACGACGTCGTCCGCGAGTCCATCATGCCCATCACCCGCAAGTGGAACATCGCCGCGCTCCTCGAGGCCATCGCCGCCGTCCCGCTGCGCCCCCGCGAGCGCGTCACCTTCGAGTACGTCCTCCTCGGGGGCATCAACGACCAGCGCCAGCACGCCGACGAACTCATCGCGCTCCTGAAAAACCTTAGCGCCAAAATCAACCTCATCGTCTGGAACTCAGGCCCCGACATGCCCTTCCACGAGCCCACCCCGCAGGACGTAGGCACCTTCCAGAAGCGTCTCCGCGACGCAGGCATCCCCGCCTTCATCCGCAAGCCCCGCGGCCGAGACATCTACGCCGCCTGCGGCCAGCTAAAGCGCACCCTCGAGCAGCCACCCCTCGTCGAGATCGCCACCCTCTAAAGACGCTGTCCTGCCGGACGGGCCTCCTGCGCGGAGCGCGGTCACTTCGTGACGTGTATACCGCTTCGCCCGGCGCTCCCGATGGTCGCGAATTACGCTCATTCCGACCAACGGGAGGACCACGCGAAGCTCTAAAAAGGCGTGCGAACGCCCGCCCCACGCGCAGTGGGCCCGTCCGGCAGGACATCCATCTTTAGAAGGTTTGACGCCTTCATGCTGCCATGAAAGACTCGCGTCACAACCCCTCAGCTCTGAAGGATGATTGCGAATGTATTGGATCTACGACATTCCGAACTGGCTCTTTGGACTGTTGACCGTAGCGGTTTTTGTCGCCTTTGGATTAGCGGGTCTCTTCGCCACGCGAAGATGGGTTGGCCGTCTCCACCGCAGCCAATCCCATAACGACATCGTCGGCTTCTACCTCGCCGCAGTCACCGTCTTTTATGGCATCACGCTAGGCTTGCTTGCCGTCGGTACATGGACGACCTACTCCGATGTAGAGAGAAGGGTCGATCACGAAGCGACAGCTCTGGGCGTTCTGTACCGCGACCTTCAAGGCTATCCCGATCCGGTGCGCAGCGTGCTGCAAGAGGACCTCCGCCAATATACCCGTCAAGTCATCGACGTCGGCTGGCCGCAGCAGCGACAGGGAATCATCCCCACCGGAGCGAGCGCGATCCTGTCGAAGTTCCAAACCGATTTTCTGCAGTTCGATCCTACGACGAGTGGGGAACGAGTTGTCCAGGGAGAGGCGTATCACCACTTCGATCTGCTCGTGGAAAACCGGCGAGCAAGGCTCGACAGTGTGACAGCAGGACTCTCCGGCCCGCTGTGGACACTGGTATTGGTCGGCGCTCTGCTCAGCATCGCTCTTACCTGGTTCTTTGCGCTGGAGAGCCTCAGCATGCACTGCTGGATGACCATCATCCTCTCGGCGCTCCTGGGATTGATGATCTTTCTGGTGGCGGCCATGGACAATCCATTTCGAGGAAAGATCAGCGTGAGCCCGGAGCCTCTGGAGCGCGTCTACGAACAGCTGATGAAGCTTGGCAGATAATATGTCCGGCACGACACCTTCTTTAGACAGCTTCTAAAGTGGGGGCAGACAATCAACCGGACAGTTCTCGCGTTTGCTGTTCCCATCCCACCCCAAATTCGTCATCTCGACCGAAGCTGTTCACAGCCTCACCGTGAACAGCGTAGTGGAGAGACCCCCGTATTTCGCTTTTGCCGCCCCACCCAGCCTGTTCCATGTAGGTATGACTGCGCCGAAGCCCAAGCCTCATTTTCCTGTCAACCCCCCAAAAACCCCAACCCCCTTGCCTGCCAAGCACATACGCGTGGCGCATGAGTTCCCCCCCACTCGCTATACTGGATAGAGAAGGAAAAGATGCCCCGGCCAAAAAGCCGGGGCATCTCATTTCACCCCTAAACAAGGAGAAGTCCAGACCTAAATCCTTATCTTCGAAGACTTTGTACACACTAAGTACGGGGAGGGGGGAGTACCTGCCCCGCACCCGCAACCGCCAACGGAGGCTCCATCCCCAACTCCAGCAACCGCTCCGCCAGAAGGTCATAGTCATGCCGCAGCACATCGCCCTCATGGACAAAGTTGCCCGTCACCGGCTCCACCCCCAGCGCCCGAACGCGCTCCAGGTCCGCCACGATCGGCTGCTGACCCTCACGCGCATACTGCTCCAGCCGTACCGCCGAGATCTGCCCCGTGTTGATCAACGCATAGTCAAAGATAGGAACCCTAACGCTCCCCGCATGCTGCATGATCTTCTCGATATGCTGAGAGGCCGTTAGCCCCAGCGACTCGTTCGCCTGGGTCATCAGGTTGCACACAAACACCTTGGTTGCGCGCGACGCCGCCAGCGCCTCCGGGATGCCGCGAACCAGCATGTTGGTGATCAGCGAAGTGTAAAGCGACCCCGGCCCCAGCGTGATCAGGTCTGCGTTCGCAATCGCCTCCAGCGTCTGCGGCAGAGGGTCGGCAGTCTCCGGCTCCAGCCGCAGCTCCACGATACTGCGCTTACTCGCCGTGATGTTGGTCTCCCCGCGCACCAGCGACCCATCGTCCATATCCGCCGCCAGGGTCACGTTCGTATTCGTAGAAGGGAAGATCTTCCCCCGCGCGGCAAGAATCTGCGACGACATCTGCACCGCCTGCGCAAAGTCCCCCGTAATGTGCGAGAGCGCGGCCACAAACAGATTGCCGAAGCTATGCCCCTGCAGGTCGCCATGCTCGAAGCGATACTGAAACAGCTTCGACAGCAGATGTTCATCTTCCGAGAGCGCAACCATGCAGTTCCGGATGTCCCCCGGCGGAAGCATCTTGAAGTCCTCGCGCAGACGCCCCGACGATCCGCCATCGTCAGTGACCGTCACCACCGCGGAAAGCTCCCGAATGATGCAGTGCGCCTCAGGGCAGGGTGGCGTAGGAGCCCGCTCAACCCGCGCAGACTCTCCCAGACGAATCCCTCTCCTCCGGTCCGGAGTCACCACGTACCGCTTCAGCCCCCGCAGCAGCGTAGACAACCCTGTGCCGCCGCCAATGGCAACCACGCGCAGGTCTTTCTCTTTCGATTCGGTCAGCTTCCGCAGCGACATGCGCAGGTTCTCCTACACCAGCCTAAACGAAGCGCAGTGGGCCTGGAGCAAGTTCGTAGTTATGCTTCGGGATACAGCAGCTCCGTAAAGCGCGGATCGTCGGCCATATCCTGGAAGTCCGAGTCAGCCCGCGCCTGGATTCTGTTCCGCGGATTCTGTCGGATCGCCTCGGTCAGATGCTCCAGGCAGTGATGCGAGTCACCCGTCATGCTCGCCAGCACCGCCAGACCGTAGAAGGCATAGTCCGCCTTGTCATTCTCCTTCAGGATCAGGTGGAAGTGTTCCTTGGCATCTTCGTAGTGTCCGTCGTTCAGCAGAGAGATGGCGTAGTCATATTGTTCTTCGCAGTTGGAGAAGGCATTCTTTCCCTTGGTCATCTGCTGAGCACAGGCCGTCGAGTACATGCGGACGCGGTCGCTCAGTTCGCCTGCCCCGGCGGCCAGCATCTTGTCGAACGCCGCGTGGGCCTTGTCGTACTTGCCCTCCTGCATCAGCCGCAGCGCAACTTCATAGTGAGCCACCAGCTGCGCGCGCGCATTGTCGTTTGTCTGAGGAATGGTTCCAGCGAGTGTGCGTGGAGCACGCTTTGTTGCAGTAGGTACAGTTGCAGTCTTTGTCTGAGCCATCGTCATTCCTGTCGCCTAAGGCGTTTCTGAGCTCTCCCATTCTAACGGGTGCTCATTCGGTTTGTTCTCGTGTCGGTTTTATACGCAGACCTGGCCGTCAGGTCAACCCCACCTCAGTGCAGTGCAACTGAAGCCCGTCTCTATCGTGCGATCACACTGCAACGGTTATCCCCGCCCATACACCGCCGGGTTCAACTCAGGGTCGTTATACATCTTCATCTGCCGATAGAGCTTAAACCGTCGCGTGCCCCCCAGCACCTCGTTCCACAGCACATCCAGGCAGCCTGCCAGATCCTCCCGCTGCTCCACCAGCAGAGCCAACCGCCCCACATTGCGCGAGCGATGCTCCTCAGTCGCACTCGCCCGATGCGCCTCCTCCAGCGTGTGGTAGATCTTCAGCGCCAGAATGGAGAGCCGATCGATCATCAGCCCAGGCGTCTCCGAGTGCAGGGGAGCTACCGGATCCTGCTCCAGCCGCTCTATCAGCCACAGGTCCATCTTCTCCACCAGGTCGTTCCGTCGCTGATTCAACCTATCGATCGCATGCTTCACCCGCACGATCTCCGCATCAGGCACCCCGGGTACCCGCGCCTTATCTTCCTCATGCCAGAGCTCGAAGTTGGCCCGGTGCTGCGCCATCGCCAGCGCCATCAACCCATCAGCGCCAGTCTCAAACTTCACTTCGTTCTCCGTCTCATGCAAGGCCGCCGTCATCTCGTCCTGCATCCGCGTTATCAAAAGTGCATCGAGCATAGGCCTCCTCACAACCAAAGACTTTATCAGTAGTAGCGGTCAGGGTCGTAACCACTCGAAGCCACTGCGACAGCTAAGCCGGAAGTTTTATTCAGTGTCGTCTTCGAGGACGATCGCATAATCCTCATCGCTGAGGGTGCCTTCAATCCTCTTCAGCCATCCCAGCGAGCGGCTCACCGGCCACACCGCCCATGCTGCCGGAATCGCGCCCGACTCAAACTCGCAAACCAGAACGATCTTCGATTCGCCGCTCGGAAGCTTGGCAAGCTGCAACTGCGGAATATCCTGACGATAGATCTCAGCGCCGCTCTCATCCTTAACCCCGACATACCAGAACTCAGGATCGTCGAGAGCCGCAGCAGGCAGAGCCGCGCGATCAAACGTGATCCGCACCATCCACGGAAATATCTGTCCGGCCCAGTCGGCAGCAGCTTCGGGATTAGGCGGCTCCCCACCCCGCACCGTGTAATCCTGAGCCTTGCGCAGCTTGAACGAAAGTCCTGCATAAACCTCATACTCCTCAAGGCTCCTCGCCGATCCCAGCCCGTAGCTCTCCACCTGCTGTCCTGCAAGCAGCCGTCGCACCTTCTCCTTGCTGCGCGAGTCCAGTTCATGCCACACGTGACCGGTCTTGTCCACAGTATTCTCGATGTGATCGCCCCAGTGCTTAGGCGCGGTCGGCCTCCCGTAGTCGTGCCAGACGATCGTCTCCTGCGGATGAAACAGGTCATATCCACTGGTGAAGGCGCGCAGCGTCATCGCCGTCTCCTCCCCCAGAAAATACAACTCAGGATCGTATCCAATCTCGTCAACAAACGTCCCCTGAGCAAACAAAAATCCCGCCGAAAGAAATCGCGCCCGTCGCGGCTTCGTCAGGTTCTGCCAGTCCGCAATTGCCATTGGCTTCATATGAGGGATGCCGTCCTCAGTGAATCCCTGAAAGACCATCTGCAGCGGCCCATCCACCAATACCTCGTCCCCATCAGGCGTAAAAGGCGAAGCATACGTGCTCAAGATAGGCTTCGCGCTTCCTGTCTGCCCCATCTCGTCGACAAGCTTCGCATCCCAATCCCACGCAAACCGGCAGTGCGAGTCCACCTGCAGAAACCAGTCCTCGCCCCGCCAGAGCTTCATCACCTCAGACCGCGCCCAACAGGCCCCCTTACTCTCCCGCCAGTCAACGGCAAGTATTCTGAAGCAGTCGTCATTGCGAAAGGGAAGCGTATCTTCCTTCGGATCGTGTTGCCAGCAGATACCAAATCGCAGTCGTTCCGGGTGGCGAGCCTTCGCAATGCAGTCTTCCATGGTGGGAACCAGCTGCGGATCACGATACGCAGCGATTGAGACAAAGATCAGATGGTTCGCTTCGTTCAAACCCACGTTCCTCGCCCGATCAGGCTAACAGGCTCCTCCTCCCCCTTTCGTCCTATTTGCCGTAACTGCCGGAAGCAAGCAGACTAGACAGAGACAATGGCAACCTCCCCCAAACGGGTCCTGATCTACCGCCTCGGCAGCCTTGGCGACACCCTCATCGCACTCCCCGCCCTCCACCTCGTCGCTCGCGCCTTTCCACAGGCCGACCGCCGTATCCTCACCAACTTCCCCGTCAACGTCAAAGCCCCGCCCGCCGCAGCGATCCTCGAGAACAGTGGCCTAGTCAATGGCTACTTCCGTTACATCGTCGGTATGCGCAGCCCACGCGAACTAGTCACCCTTTGGTGGCAACTCCTGCGCTGGCGCCCAGAGGTCTTGGTCTACATGGGGTCAGCGCGAGGAGTCGAGTCGGCACGCCGCGACGAAAAGTTCTTCCGTCTCTGCGGAATAAAACGTCTCATCGGTGTTCCCCTCACCGAAGACATGCAGCAGAACCGTTGGGAGGAGCTCACTCAGGCTCTCGAACCAGAGGGAGCGCGCCTCACCCGCAATCTCGCCGAGTTGGGCGACCCTCAACTCGACAGCCCCGCAAGCTGGGACCTTCGCCTCACCTCCGCCGAGCACGCCCGAGCCAAAGAAGTTCTTGCCCCAGCCGCAGGTCTGCCCGTCATAGCGGTTAGCGTGGGCACCAAAGTCCAATCCAAAGACTGGGGCCGGGAAAACTGGCGCGCACTCCTGCAACACATCGCAGCTCTTTATCCCAACCATGCACTCGCCCTCTGCGGAGCCCCCGAAGAGGTCGAAGCCAGCAACTTCGCGGCAAGCGGCTGGCAGCAGAACTCCACTAATCCGGTGATCAATCTCTGCGGAGTCCTCACTCCGCGCGAGAGCGCCGCCGTCTTCGCCCAGTCCCAAATCTTCATCGGCCACGACAGCGGCCCCATGCACCTCGCCGCGGCCGTCCAAACCCCCTGCGTTGCCATCTTCGCCGCCCGCAACAAGCCTCGCGTCTGGTTTCCCTACGGCGAGCAGCATCGCGTCGTCTACCACCAGACCGACTGCTGGGGCTGCGGCCTCGAAACCTGCATCGTCGAAAAAAAGAAGTGCCTCACCTCCATCACCGTCGACGAGGTGATCACCGAGGTTCGCGTCATCCTCGGCTAACCGAGAGCACGCATCGTCACGCAAAGATGCGATGATGTCGCGAGGAGATCTTTTTCGTTCATGCTGCCCGAACTTCATTCGATCCTGAACCTGCTTGAGGGCGGCTTCAGCCAACTCAAGGTGCTCGTCATCGGCGACATCATGCTCGACCGCTACATCCATGGCGAGGTCGAGCGCATCTCCCCCGAAGCTCCAGTCCCAGTCATCCGTCACGCCCAGCGATACGAGCGCGCAGGCGGAGCAGCCAACGTAGCCATGAACCTCGCCGGCCTCGGCTGTCAGACCTTCCTCGCTGGCCTCTGGGGAGCAGACTCCGAGCAGGCCGAATTAGCCGCCATCCTCGATCGCGCGGGTATCAACACCGCAGGAGTAGTCTCAAGCTCACTCCCCACCATATCAAAGACCCGCATCGTCGGCCGCATGCAGCAACTCCTTCGCCTCGACATCGAAAGCCGCGACCCGGTCCCCGCAGTCGAAGCCCAGCGCCTTCAGGAGCGCTCCGTCGAACTCGTCGCAAAGGTGCACGCAGTGGTCCTCTCCGACTACGCCAAAGGTGCCCTGACCCGTTCCCTCTGCGAAGCTGTCATCCGCGCCGCACGCAGCGCAGGCATTCCAGTCTTCGCAGATCCCAAGACTCCCGACTTCAGCAAATACTCCGGAGCCACCACCGTCTGTCCCAACCTTGGCGAGCTCTCCGCAGCAACCGGCATCCCCTCTCACCACACCGATGAACTCCTCGCCGCCGCCCAGGCCCTGGTCACCGAACACGACTTCAAATTCCTCACCGTCACCATGAGCGAGAAGGGAATCACAGTCCTTAGGCCACCGTCAGAAGGCAACCCAGGCATCTATCACTCACCCGCCCGCGCCCGCGAGGTCTTCGATGTCTCAGGAGCAGGCGACACCGTCATCGCAACCCTCGCCACCGGAATCGCAGGCGGACTGCAGATTGAAACCGCAGTCGAACTCGCCAACCTCGCCGCCGGAATCGTAGTCAGCAAGGTAGGTACCGTCCCCATTGCAGCGCACGAGTTGGTAGCCGCCCTCACCCCCAGCTCCGGACTCACCGCCGGAGAAAAGATCCTCGACCTCGACCGCCTCAAACTCCGTGTAGCCGAGTGGCGTTCCTCCGGCGAGACCATCGTCTTCACCAACGGCTGCTTCGACCTCCTCCACGTCGGTCACATCACCCTGCTCGAAGACTGCCACCGCTTCGGCTCAAAGCTCGTTCTGGGCCTCAACGCCGACGCCTCCGTCTGCCGCCTCAAAGGCCCAACCCGCCCCATCGTCTCCGAGCGAGAACGCGCCCGCGTCATGGCCGCCCTGGCCGCAGTCGACGCCGTCGTTCTCTTCGAAGAAGACACCCCACTCGAACTCATCCGCGCCCTGCGGCCCAACGTCCTGGTCAAAGGCGGCGACTACACCGTCGAGACCGTAGTAGGCCATGAAGATGTGATCGCCTACGGAGGACGAGTCGAAATCGTCCCCACCGTAGAAGGCTTCTCCACCACCAACATCGTAAAAAAGCTCACGGCAAATCCCACCACGAGCGAGGAGATTAAGCAGTGATCATTGTCACCGGCGGAGCAGGCTTCATCGGCAGCAATCTCATCCACCAGCTCAACCGCGCAGGCGAGCGCAACATCCTGCTCGTGGACAACTTCGCTCCGGCCCCCAACCTCACCGGCCCGAAGTTCCTCAACCTCGCCGGAGCCGAATATGCCGATTACATGGACAAGCGCGAGTTCCGCGCCGCACTCAAAGCCGGCGACTTTGAGAACACCAGAATCCGCGCCATCCTCCATCAGGGCGCCTGTTCGAACACCCTTGAAGACGACGGCCGCTACATGATGGACAACAACTTCACCTACTCCAAAGAGTTGTTGCACTTCGCACTCGACCGCAAAGTTCCCCTCGTCTACGCCTCAACCGCCGCGGTCTATGGCGCCAGCACCAGCTTCACCGAACTCCCCGCCAACGAGCGTCCCCTCAACGTCTACGGCTACTCCAAGCTCGTCTTCGACAACTACGTCCGACGCCATCTTCACGACATGAAGTGCACCGTCGTAGGTCTCCGCTACTTCAACGTCTACGGCCCGCGCGAGCAGCACAAAGGCCGCATGGCCAGCGTCATCCACCACTTCACCGGCCAGCTCAAAGACACCGGCTCCATCCGCATGTTCGAGGGCTCAGGAGGCTACGCCGACGGCGAACAACGCCGCGACTTCGTCTTCGTCAAAGACCTCGCCCGCATCAACATGTTCTTCGCCGGCCTCCTCCCCGAAAGTCCCAAAAAGCCCATCCACGCCGTCGTCAACGCCGGCACCGGCGAAGCCCGCACCTTCAAGGCCGTCGCCCAGGCGCTCATGCAGGTTCACGGCCAGGGCAACATCGAATACATCCCATTCCCGGGCGATCTCAAGAACCGCTACCAGCACTACACCCAGGCAGACATCTCAGGTCTCCGCGCCGCCGGATACACCGCGCCCTTCACCACCCTCGAGGACGGCGTAAAACAAACCTTCGCCGAGGAGCCCGCGTCATAGCAGTTCTGTTCCATCGCAAAAACAGTTACTCTAACCAGGCCTGAAATCTTGGAGTGGTAGCCAATCTGTTCCTAACTACAGGAGCCAGTGTGACTGATACGCAACGGATGCCCACGATTCTCTGCATCAGCACCTACGAAAAAGGCCAGCTTTTTCTCAAAGAGGCCGCACGACTCGGCGCCAGCGTTCTCCTGCTCACTGTCGAAAAACTCGAACACGCCGACTGGCCCCGCGAGTCTCTCACCAAACTCATCACCATGCCGGAGAAGCTCACCCCCGAGCAGGTCCTAAACACGGTCACCTATCTCGCACGCACCAACCCCATCGACCGCATCGTCGCGTTAGACGAGTTCGACCTTGAGGTCGCCGCCCTCCTGCGCGAACACATGCGCCTCCCCGGAATGGGCGAATCTCTCACCCGAAACTTTCGCGACAAGCTCGCCATGCGCGTAAGCGCCAAACAAAAGGGCGTCCCCGTCCCCGAGTTCACCGGAGTTTTCAACCACGACGATCTCCGCACCTTCCTCCATAACGTCCCCGGGCCATGGTTGTTGAAACCTCGCACCAACGCCTCCGCCATAGGCATCCGCAAGATCGAGTCCCCAGACGCCCTATGGCCCATCCTCGACGAGCTAGGCGACCTCCAGTCGCACTACGTCCTCGAGCGCTTCGTCCCCGGCGAGATCTTTCACACGGAAGGAGTCACCTGGAACTGCAACGTACTCTTCGGCGCACCCTATAAGTACGGCAAGCCGCCCATGCAGACGATGCACCAGGGAGGCATCTTCAGCACACGAGCCATCGACAGGGAATCAAGCGACGCCATCGCCCTCGCCGCCATCCACAAGCAGGTGATCGAAGCCCTCGGCCTCGTCTCCGGCGTCACCCACACCGAGTTCATCAAATCGCAGGCCGACGGCAGTTTCTACTTCCTCGAAACCGCAGCTCGCGTCGGTGGCGCCCACATCGCCGATGTCGTCCAGTTCGCCTCAGGCATCAACCCCTGGGTCGAGTGGGCAAGAATAGAAGTAGCCACACTCCTCAAAATGGAGTACACGCTGCCAAATTTAAACAACCAATACGCCGGCAGTGTCATCTGCCTCGCACGGCAGGATCATCCCGACACCAGCAGCTACGATGCGCCCGAGATCGTTCACCGTCTCAATCGTCATCATCACGCCGGTCTCATCCTCCGCGCCGACTCCGCCGACCGCATCGAAGATCTGATCGGCCAATACACCAGCCGCTTCCTCGAGGATTTCTGCGCCGTTGTGCCCCCTCCAGATAAACCAACGGCATAAGCCTTAGCGCGAATCCCCTCGTAACGTTCGCAAAAAAAAGATTCGAGATGGGACGCACTCTCGACGAACCAGTATTACGGCCGCAACGACCACGCGCTTAGCTGCTCCGGTGTTTCGATCTGCCCCGTCAACAGCTTGTCGAAGAGCTCACGCGTTCTTATCGATTCAAACGGCTCGTCAATGTGTGCAGGCGTTGTCTGCCCAGGAAGCTTCACAAGGTAGGCAGGTCTATCGTCAAATGTGACATTGTCCGAAGCAATACGCTCTTCTTCTGTCCATTCCGGACTCTTCGCCCAGAACAAATTAACTCGCCACGAGTGATCACCCATAATCACCAGCGTCGAGTTATTCCAGGTTCCGTTCTCTTCCAGTTCACGCCGAACATGCGCCAGGTAGACATCGCACAGGGCAAGGTTATCGATGTAGCTGGGGTGAGATACCTCGAAATTACCCGTATACCGGTTGTAGATTCCTCCCGGATGCGGGATCGGCATATGGAGCAGAATGAAGTCGGCCGAGGAGTCTCTGAGAAGCTCGTCTCCGGCTGCAGCAAGTTCTCGGTAATCCTGTTGATGAAGTCTGACCTGAGTAGAAGGAGCGTTCTGTCGTGGAAGCAGATGCGCCGACCTCGCCAGGTTTACAAGATGACCTATGATCGGCTGCTCGCTGTTCCACAGGATGCTTCGCTCCGGAAACATATCACCCGGCACGACGGTGTGATTCGTCCAGAAACATCGGTCGAGAACCTCAGGCAGAATGCGGCAATATGGGTTGTACCATCCCGCGATCGCAGTACTGTAGCCTGCATCGAGCGCATCTTGAAAGACTGTCTTGTGAGGATCAAAAGTCTCCCACGTTCCCGTAGACCGGTTATGCACCTCAAGAGGCCACCCTGCAGCAGAGGCGCGCATGCCATCGTATCGGTGTCCCGCGATTAGGGAAGGAAGAACCTGTTCTGTGTACACACCGCTCGGCACAGTATGGGTGAACACCGTCGCAGTACGAGCCAATTGCGTAAACGCGGGCAAATCAAGACCCTGATAACGATGTTCATAAACTTGCCGGTACGAGAGTTCATCAAAGAGTATCCAGATGATTCGCCCGTGGCGAGCAGAGGAAGCGCTGTCTCCCGTTCGCTGATGCAGGGGGCGCGGTGCGTTCAGGTGACGAGCCTGCCAGGAGAACAACACCGCTTGAGCAATCATCATCAGCCCGCTCAGAGCTACGAATCCAAGTATCGGAAGAGCCAACTGTCGCGCTCGATAAAGAATCGGTTGAACGCGAGAACGCCATGCCACCCAGGCGAAGAAGATCAGGCAAACCCCAACCAGAAAGATCGTTTTGACAACAACTGGCACGAGAGAGTCGTGCAGGACGTACCAGTCCACTATGATCTTCCAACTCAACCCGATACCTACGACGCTCCACACCCAGGAGTTGAATCGCTGATGACTCCGTCCCCAGGCAAGCAGGAGAGTCAACACTAGCCACTCAGTGGCGAAGTTCAGCAGCACAGGTACGACTACCGCACGAACCGGTCCGATCAGATGGTAAAACTCGTTGTGCGAAGGCGATGCTAGAGCCCCGAGCAGGACCATCAGGACGATCGTAGTTGCGCCTAACGCAGTGATAACCGGGTGTCTCAACAACTTACGTGGCCCCTCCTACCAAAAAGACACGATCGAACGCTCTTGCACCGTGATCTCCCGCCGCTTGATCTTCCACAGTCTGGCGTAGACATCCCATGACCAGTTGGCGCGAGCTTCACCGCTGGAAGATCTCCTCTGTCCGGCCGAAATGATTTCTTAATCTCGACCATTTAGAAAGTGGAATAGGTATCTGATAATGGGATAGTTATGGTGAGAGCGCTGGGGCTCGAACCCAGGACCAACGCCTTAAAAGGGCGATGCTCTACCAACTGAGCTACGCTCTCAAACCACACAACCAAGTTAGCACATTTAGGCAGGGGAATATTGCCTTCAACCAGCGCCACCGCAAGCTTTTACCCTCTTTCTCCCTTTCACCCGCAGGAAAACCGGAGGACTCCCCGCTCAATCGACGCCTGGATACATCACGAGCAGATTCTTTCAGGATCAAACCCCGAAAGTTCCATTCCGGGAAGCCTGTTTTCACCCCAAATTCAGCTGCGATTGATGCGAAAACCCGCGCCCCCATTGCATTCTCACACTTAAGTCGCACAACGGTTTCATTGACTTAGGATACTACCCACAGTAGCCTCAGGCTATTGCATTGGAACGGGTGCAACCACCTAATTTGAACTGGCAGCGAACCGGCGCAGTTCAAACTGAAAGAAACCGCTTCACCGAACTCACAGGACCAAGAGCTATGGACTCTCGCGGCACAGACAAGACCACCGACAAGGTCGAAGATCTCGCAGTAACGGAAACACCTGAAGACGTTGCTGTACTTTATTCCTGGGCAAATCTTCACGGAGCCAAGTATCGCGACTTCTCAGCATCGCGTCGTGAGTATCGTGCGCAGCTCAGACATCGCGCCGCAGAGCAGGTGCGGGAGCAGGCACTCCTGGCTCAGGCCGAGGCCGAAGACGCCGCCGCAACTGCAGATGCCGCCGCACGCAACGCATCGAAGGTCGCACTCGATCCCTACTCGGAAGACTCAGACTCCCACAGACGGCGTGCGTTGCGCGAAGCGGAAGAAGCCGCTCGAACCGCCGCAGCCGAACGCCTCGAAGCCGCTCGCCGGGCCGAAGTCGCCGCCGTCGCCGAAGCAGCCGCCCGCCGCGAAGAACGTGAGATCGCAGAGGCCCACGCCTCCGCCCAGCGACAGGCCGCTCGCTATGCCGACTCGGAGATTCGCCGCAGAGCCTCTGAAAACGCTCCAGAGCTGCCCGGCCGGACCTCGGACCCCTACACGCCTCATGCTCAAACCCCAACTCAGGCGCATCCCCAGCCAAACCATCATCCAGCTACCGAAGCCGCACTCCACCAACCGGCCGTTTCTCCACAGGAATCGCCCTTGAGCAACGATCCAATCCAGCCGAGCGATCCAATCCAGCCGGAGCCGCGTGTCTACGTTAAGCAGAATATGACCCCACGCCGTCCCCAGGGCTACCGCCCAGATGAAGCCTCCGGTGTCCGCCAGATTTATCGCGGCCCCGACGACTCTCAGGCCGAGTACACTACTCCTGATCCAATCAGACATTTAATTCCTACGCAAAACCGAGCTGTGCCTGCACCACTTTTATCCCAGGATATGAAGCCAACCCACGAACAGCCCGCACCGCCGCCTCCACCGTCCCCAAACGAAGACGCGGCCCCGCTCCTGGGTCAACGTCGTACAGATCCTCAACCCCGCGCCGTCGCCTCTCAAAGCGAACCGGCACCCGCGTCCTCCGCTGCCAATCTGGATCAGCGGACTCCATCCGCCAAGGATCCTTCGAGGACATCGGATGATGCTCCGCTCGATTCCACACGAGACTCTTCATCGAATCTCTCCCCCGCCACACCGCCTCGCCCCAGGCTATCGGGAGCCTTTCGGTCTGCACCGCCCATCTCTTCCACGCCCCCAAGGCCCGTCTCGCCGTTCTCTCAAGCGCTCGTTCCCTCAGACTCCACCCGCGGCCGCCGAGCCCAGGACGACTTCGACTATCAGCAGCCGCACAATCCATCCGAGCCGTCGCGTCGCAACCCGGCAGACCCATCCCCTGAGCCCGCGCCGCTGGCCTCTGCGCGACCTGCCTTCCAGTCAGATCCTGCCGGTCCGGCCTGGCTCTACGCCTCGCCCGCGCAGCCCGTCGCTGCAAAGCCACTTGCACCGCAGCAGCAGCCACCATCTCAATCCTCCGTAGCCGACACCCTCCAGCACTCCAGGGAGCGCGTTGCCGCCCGCTGGTACGCCCTCAAGGGTGTCTTCGAGCAGCCCGGACAGGATCAACCCGAGGCTGCACCCGTGCGTCAAAAGGAGACCCGGACCCCCGTCCTCGCCGTCTTCTCCCTCGCCGGCGGAGTCGGCAAAACCAGCCTTGTCGCGACCGTCGGGCGCGCGCTCTCTTCCATGGGAGAAAAAGTTCTACTCACTGACACCACCTCACACGGCCTGCTGCCGTTCTACTTTGGTGCCAGCGAGCTTCGCCACGGAACCGTCCGCACCTTCTCGCCTCCCAGCGGCAGCACCGATGCGCCCATCTACCTCGTCAGCTATGACGTAGATCAAAAGACCACCGACGAAGAAGCGCAGGAGCTTCTCGCCGAAGAGATCATCAGCAACGGCCGCGGCGCCCACCGCATTCTGCTCGACCTCACCGTAGGCTCCAGCTGGATCGTTCGCCGCATGGCCCGCATGAGCCCGACCATTCTCGTTCCCGTCGCGCCCGACATGAACTCCGTCATCAGTCTTCAGACCGTCGAAAAGTTCTTCAGCGGCGTCAACGACGGCGACGGCCGCCCCCTGCAGCCCTTCTACGTGCTCAATCAGTTCGACACCTCGCTGCCACTGCACCTCGACGTCCGTGAGGTGATGCGCCGGCAGTTAGGAGATCGCCTCCTCCCCTTCGTCATCCGTCGTGCCCAGTCTGTCAGCGAAGCTCTGGCCGAGGGCATGACCGTAGTCGACTACGCCCCCGACGCACCCGTCGCCGAAGACTACCTGAACCTCGCCACCTGGCTCCGCACCGTCGCCGCACCGGCAACCGCGGGCTTCCGCAACGTTCGTTGGAGCGAGCGATGAGGGAGGGCCCTCTCTTCGATCAACTTCAATCAGGTGACGCTCTCTTCTACAAAGCACTACGCTTTCTCATCCTTCTCAGCGGAGTATTTCTCCTAGCATTCACCGGCATTCTGGAGCTCACCTGGCCCCAGCAGATCGTCCTCGGCATCCTCACCGTAGCCCTGGTCATCTGGATGGATCGCAGCTCCGGCTCCTACCTCGTCACCCTGACGCTCATGCTGGCGTCCATGTTCTCCACCTTCCGCTACGGCTTCTGGAGAGTCTCCACCACCCTCAAATTCTTCCGCGATCCCGGCTCGACCTGGAGCGTCCTAGACGGCTTCTTCATCTGCCTCCTCCTCTTCGCCGAAATCTACGCCTTCGTCGTTCTCTTCCTCGGCTACTTCCAGACGCTCTGGCCGCTGCGCCGCACGCCCGTCTCCTTGCCCGACGAGATCGACCAGTGGCCCGCCGTCGATCTCCTCATTCCTACCTATAACGAGCCGCTCAGCGTCGTAAAGTACACCGCCCTCGCCGCCCTCAACATCGACTGGCCGTCCGACAGGCTCAACGTCTACCTCCTCGACGACGGCAAGCGCGAAGAGTTTCGCCAGTTCGCCGCAGACATCGGTATCGGCTACAGGACGCGCGACGACAACCAGCACGCGAAGGCCGGCAACATCAACCACGCCCTCGCCAAGCTCAACTCTCCCTACGTCGTCATCTTCGACTGCGACCACGTCCCCACGCGAAGCTTCCTGCAGATCACCATGGGCTGGTTCCTGCGCGACGAGAAGCTGGGAATGCTGCAGACCCCGCATCACTTCTATTCGCCCGATCCCTTCGAGCGCAATCTCGATCAGTTCCGCACCATCCCCAACGAAGGCGAGCTCTTCAACGGAATCGTCCAGGACGGCAACGACTTCTGGAACGCAACCTTCTTCTGCGGCTCCTGCGCGGTAATCCGCCGCTCCGCCCTCAACCAGATCGGCGGCATCGCCGTCGAAACCGTCACCGAGGACGCCCACACCTCACTCCGCATGCAGAGGAACGGCTGGAACACCGCCTACATCAACATCCCTCAGGCAGCCGGCCTCGCCACCGAACGTCTCAGCGGCCACATCCGCCAGCGCATCCGCTGGGCCCGCGGCATGGTCCAGATCCTCCGCACCGAAAACCCACTCTTCGCCCACGGCCTCACCGCAGCCCAGCGTCTCTGCTACTTCAATGCGATGACGCACTTCCTCTACGCTCTGCCCCGCCTCATCTTCCTCACGGCGCCGCTCGTCTATCTCATCTTCGGACACGTCAATCTCCCCGGCTACTGGCTACTCATCTTCGCCTACGCCCTCCCGCACCTCGTCCTTGCAAACATCGCCAACTCCCGCATCCAGGGCCAGCACCGCCACTCCTTCTGGAATCAGATCTACGAGACAGTGCTCGCGCCTTACATCCTTCTTCCCACACTCTTCGCCTTCCTCAACCCCAGATTCGGCAACTTCGACGTAACCGCCAAGGGCGGCGTCGTCACGCGTAGATTCTTCGACTCGCGCATCGCCCAGCCCTTTCTCTTGCTCTCAGCGCTCAACGCCATAGGCATCCTCTGCGCCATCCCCAGATTCATTCAGTTTCCCGGCGCCGGAACGCCCTCCCCGCTCCACGTCATCGCGGACATGTACGACGGAGGCCACGCCGGCACCATTCTGATGAACCTCCTTTGGGCCTGTTTCAACATGGTCATACTCGGCGTCGCCACCTCCGTCGCTTGGGAGAGCCGTCAGCGCCGCCAGGCCGTCCGCCTTCCGATGTCCGTCCCCGCCGACGTAGAACTCGGCAATGGAACCATCGTTCGCGGAGTCACCAGCGATATGTCCAGCGGCGGTCTCATGGTCCGCATCGAGCGCGCCTTCACCGCCCGCATCGGCGATGCCGTCAAGCTCACCCTGCCGGTTCTCGACGGCAAAGCCACCCTGCCCGCAACGGTGGTCGGAATCGATGGCAACACCATCCGCGCCCAGTTCGACCCGCTCACTCTCCTTGAGGAAGAGGCGCTTACCATGGTCCTCTACTCCCGCGCCGACACCTGGCTAGGCTGGGGAGAGTCACGCGAGGCAGACAGACCACTCACCAGCCTGCGCCGCATCGTCCAACTCGCCGGCCAGGGCTTCGTTCGAACCTTCCGCAGCGGCGCAAAAGCAAAAGAGCCATCGCCCAACGGAAATCTGGCTCCCAGCGTTGTGCCGCTTCTCGTCCTCGCCCTGCTGGTGAGCTCTTCCGCTCTCTCCGCTCAGGTTCACCCGGTTCACACCACACATTTTTTGCTGCAGAGTGATTCCAGCACTCCACCACCGGCTCAAACCGCGCCTCCTACTCAAACTCCAGCCCCCACTGCGCCAGCAGCCCCCAGCGCCCCAGCAGCCCAGAACCCGCCTTCGACCGAAACCCAGCAACCACCTCAAAACCCGCCTGCGGTCAAACCATTCCTTTCCTACAAGGCATACGCCGCTCGACTGGCTGCTGCACAAGCTGCCGTCGCACCATCCGACACCTTCGACAAAGTCGTCAGCCTCTCCGACCTCGGCGTCCCAAGAACGATCGTCATGCAGGGACTCGACGCCTTCAACACGATCCACTTCGCGCTGCCGCAGACGCAGGTCGTCAAGACCGCCACGATGCATCTTCGCTACCACGTCTCTCCCGGCCTCATTCCATCCCTCAGCCATATCAAGGTCAGCCTGAACGGCGCCCTCTTCGCGACCCTTCCCGTCGTCGATCCACACTCCACCGCTGCCACACAAGCAACCCAAACAGCTACAAATCCGCCTCCAACCCAAAGCACCGACCTGCTCGAATCAACCGTCACGCTTCCAGCCGATGCTCTCACGCGAGACAACCAGCTCACCTTTGAGTTCGTAGGCCACTACGCCTCTCAGTGCGAAGACCCAGCCCACTCCACTCTCTGGGCACACATCGACAATAGCTCCACCATCGAGTTCACCGGAACCCTCACCCAGCTTCACGACGACCTCAAACTCCTCCCCGCGTTGTTCTACGATCCCCTCGTCAATCCTCATCCCGTTATCCCCATCGTCTTCCTCGGCCAGCCTTCTCCGAAGGCGCTTCAGGCCGCGGGCATTATCGCCTCATGGTTCGGTATCCTCGCCGACTCCCGCCCCATCCGATTCCCAGTCATAGTCGGAACCATCCCCGCCGGCAACGCAATCGTCATCGGCCAGAACGGCCCCTCTCTGCCCGCCGCCCTCCAGATCAACTCCATCGCCGGGCCCACCGTCGTCATGCGGCCGAACCCCTCGGACCCCTACTCAAAGCTCCTGATCCTGACCGGCGAGACCGACGCTGATCTCCTCAGCGCAGCCCTCGCGCTCACCCTCCAACGCGACCTCCTAAGCGGCGATCGTGTCCGCATCCCCGCCATCAAAATGCCTGCCCCTCGCGAAGCCGACGACGCACCACGCTGGCTCAGCACCGACAAAAACACACCCATCGGCGACCTACTCCAAGCCTCCGACCTCTCGACCGGCATTCTCCAGACCGACGGCTCCAACCCGGTGGCCCTCTCCCTGCGCCTCCCGCCCGACCTCTTCTACGGCACGCGGCAGAATCTCGGCTTCCATCTCGCCTATCGCTACAACGGCGTCCCCCTCTCAGACGAAAGTTCCCTCCAGGTCTATCTCAACGACGCCTATATCAACTCAACCCCGCTATCGCACACCGACAAAGCCTCCCCCGCGCGCATCGTCCCATTCCCCGTCTCGGACATGCGTCCCTTCTCGAACTCCATCCTGCTGCGCTTTTTCTTCCAGCTCGCCAAAAAGCCCGACTGCCCCGACCCCGCTCCCACAAATCTGCAAGGCTCCATCCTCAAAGACTCCTACCTCGACCTCAAGGACATCCCTCACTTAGCCGTCCTGCCAAACCTCGAGATCTTCGCCAACGCCGGCTACCCCTTCACCCGCAAAGCCGACCTCTCTGACACCGCCGTCGTCCTGCCCGACAACCCCAGTCCCGAAGAGATCGAGCTCTATCTAACTCTCATGGCCCACTTCGGCGCCCAGACCGGCTACCCCGTCCTCAACGTCACCGTCACCAACGCCGAAGGCATGCGCCCCGACGCCCACAAGGACTACCTCGTCCTCGGCACCGTCGACGATCAGCCCGCCATCAACCGCCTCAATCCATCACTCCCCGTCAGCGTCGACGGCAGCGGCCTTCACATCCAGGACACCCAGGACTTCTTCGCGCAACTCCAGCACGCCTGGTGGAAAGTCCGCAGCTCCGACCACATCCAGTCCGGCCAGCTCGAAACCGCCGGCACCATCCCCGACGCACTCATCGAGGGCGTCGAGTGGCCCAGCGGATCGAAGCAGTCAGTCGTCGTCATCGCCCTGCGGAACAAAGACGTCATCCCCAACTTCCTCTCCACCTTCCTTCAAATCTCTCAGTCCTCCGACATCTCCCAATCCGTAAGCGTCCTGCACGACTCGCACTTCTCCTCCTACCGCATCGGCAACGACGTCTACCGCGTAGGCTCCCTCTCGCTCTGGCTCCAGCTCAACATGCTCTTCGCCGACTACCAGTGGCTCATGGTCATCTCCACTCTGGTCGTCTGTTTCCTACTGGCCGTCATTCTTCGCTCTGCCCTGCGCCGCCGAGCCCGCGCCCGCCTGCAGGGAACCAGCTACACCCACCCAGCCTGAAGCAACGAACGCCGAAGCCAATTCGGAAGCGGGAATATCCCCCATCCGACGTACCTGGCCGCCCCCTGAATTCCCTTGAACTACTCTCCTCTCCCACGTATAACTCTCAAACGTACACAATCCTGTCACGCAGCCGGACGCTTCCAATTCGACGGTGGGGCCGCCAGTGTATCGAAGACCCGATGACACGACGAACGGACCAGCGAGCAGAGCAATTGCGCAAACTCCATCTATCTATCTCGACAATTAGCCTCATCCTCTTCACCGCGATCCCAGCGCTCGCCTCCCGCCCGGACAGCGTTCCCGACTGGGTCCGCACCGCCGCGCAGCAAAAGATCCCTCAGTATCCGCCCGACACCAACGCCGTCGTCCTTTTCGAAGACACCATCTACAGCGTCGCGCCCGATGGCAGCGCCACCGAGCACTTCCGCAGCGTCGTCAAAATCCTTCGCCCCCAGGGCCGCGACGAGGGCAGAATCGCCGTCCCCTTCGACAAGGACACCAAGATCCTCTCCCTGCACGTCTGGAGCATAGGCCCCGACGGACACGAGTACGCCGTCAAAGACAGCGAGCAGGTAGAGTTCGGCTATCCCGGCCAAGGCAGCCTCTTCATGGATCTCAAGGTCAGGGCGGCAGAGGCTCCCGGCCGCGATCCCGGCGGCGTCGTTGCCTACGAGTACGAGCAGCGCACCCACCCCTACCTCACCGAAAAGACCTGGTTCTTCCAAAGCGACATCCCGCGCCTCAACCAGAGCTTCACCCTCGAGCTGCCCCCCGGATTCATTCACGGCACCGTCTGGGCGCACAGCAGGGAACTCCCGGCTATCGACCTCGAACATCAGCGCTGGCGCTGGGAGATGAAGGACGTCTCTCCCATCGATCTCGACCAGGTTGAGCTTCGCCCGTCGGAGTCCTCGCTCGAGGGCCGAATGACCGTCCATTACGCTGGGCCGACTATCCAGTCGCCCACCGAAGGCACCTGGCAGAGCGTCGGCCAGTGGTACCAGGCCCTCGCGAAGGATCGCGTCGTCGCCACACCCGAGATCGCAGCCAAAGCCAAAGAACTAGCTGGCGACAAAACCGACTTCTACGACAAGACCGAAGCCATCGCAGAGTTCGTGCAAAAGCAGGTTCGCTACTTCGTCATCGAGATGGGCATCGGCGGCCACCAACCGCACTACGCCGCAGATATCTTCCACAACCGCTACGGCGACTGCAAAGACAAAGCCACCCTGCTCGTCTCCATGCTCTCTACGGTAGGGGTCCACGGGGCTCTCGTCCTGGTCGACCATCGTCGCGGGGTCATCGACCCCGAAGCCCCGTCAATCATCGGCGATCACATGATCTCCGCAATCGAAATCCCCAAAGGCTACAACTCCCCCAAACTCCGCAGCGTCGTTACCGCCAAGTCCGGTCGCCGCTACCTCATCTTCGATCCCACCTGGGACAAGACCGCCTTCGGCCAGCTTGCTCACAACCTCCAGGGAGGATACGGCGTCCTCGTGGAAGACTCCGACAGCCAGATCATCCAGTTTCCGTTGCTCTCTCCCGATCTCAACACCATCCGCCGCACCGCCACCTTCCAGCTGCAATCCGACGGCTCGCTCAAAGGCACCGTCACCGAGAAGCGCTTCGGCGATCTCTCTGAAGGCCGCCGCGATCTCTACACCAGCAGCGACGCCAAAGAGCAGACCAAGTTTCTCGATCGCCTCCTCGGCCAGGACTTTACCACCTTTACCGTCTCCGACTTCAAGGTGCAGAACGCCGAGGCTCTCAACAAAGACCTCACCACCTCCTACTCCCTCACCGCCGACCACTTCGGCAAGCCCATGGGTCCCTTGCTCATGGTCCGTCCCCGCGTCCTCGGCAGCGAGGCTCTCTACGCCGACCGCAAAGAACGCCACAACGTCCCGATCAACCTCAGCGAGACCATGCAGGAGCAGGACGACTACACCATCGAGCTGCCCTCCGGATACGCAGTCGATGAGATCCCCGATCCCGTCAAGCTCGACCTTGGCTTTGCCTCCTACGAGAGCTCCAGCGTAGTCAAGGACCACACCCTCTACTACACCCGCACCTATACCGTCCGCGAGGTCACCCTCCCCGCCGACAGATATCCCGACGTTCAAAAGCTCTCCGGCGTCATAGCAGCCGACGAACAAAGCAAAGCCGTCCTCAAAAAGCAGTAAAAATCTGTAACCAAAATCGATCACAAAACGACTCACGCACCACGAAGCAATCGAACAAGGACGACTCCAAACATGAACCACACCTCACGCCGCACCCTCTGCCTCACTCTTCTCTCTGCCTTGGCTCTCCTCGCCGCACCCTTCGCCCGCGCGCAGTGGACCGTCCCCACTCCCGAAGAACTCTCCATGACCTCCCAGCCCGAGGTTCCCGGCGCCGCCGCCGTCTACCTCTTCCGCGAAGAGACCACCGAAGACAAGTTCCACATGTTCAGCACCTACGTCCGGCTCAAGGTCCTCACCGAGCGCGGCAAGGAGTACGCCAACGTCGAACTCAGCTACGCTCACTCCAGCGAAGGCGGTTCCACGGACATCGACGACATCCAGGGCAGAACCATTCACTCCGATGGCACCATCATCCCCTTCACCGGCAAACCCTACGAAAAGCTCGTCGAAAAGACCCAGGGCGTCCGCTTCATGGCCAAGGTCTTTACCTTGCCCGACGTCGAGGTCGGCAGCATCATCGAATACCGGTACAAGCTGCGACTCGGCGACAACTGGTTCAGGGCGCCACAGTGGTACATCCAGACCGCTCTCTACACCCGCAAAGCCCACTACTCCTGGCGCCCTACCAGCAAACAACTCATCTCGTCGGAAGATGGCGGCCTCACCAACACCATCTCCTGGACCAAAATTCTTCCCACAGGCACCGATCTAAAAGAAACCCAGCTTCCCGCCAGATCCTTCGAAGATGGTCAGTACATCTTCGATCTCAACGTGCACGATATCCCTCCCGCCCCCGAGGAGGACTACATGCCACCCATCTCCAGCTTCACTTATCGTGTCCTCTTCTACTACTCCCCCTATCGCACTGGCGACGAATATTGGAAAAACGAGGGCAAGCGCTGGGCGAAGAGTCGCGACAAGTTCATCGGACCCGGCCCCATCGTCACCGCAGCCGTTCACGACCTCATCCTCCCGGCAGATTCGCAGGATCAGAAGCTGCGCAAGATCTACGCCGCCGTAATGAAGCTCGAAAACACCAACTATACCCGCGAGCACTCCAGCACCGAAGAGAAGTCCCAGGGCCTCAAAGAGGTTCACACCACCGACGACATCTGGACCCGCAAGCGCGGCAACAACGATCAACTCACGGCACTGTTCGTCGCCATGGCCCGCGCCGCCGGCATGAAAGCCTACCTCGGAGTAATCACCAGCCGCGACCGCAGTGTTTTTTTTCGCGCCTTCCTCAGCATGTCGCAGCTCGATGACGACGTCGCAATCGTCAACGTAGACGGCAAGGATCAGTTCTTCGACCCAGGCTCTCGCTACTGTCCCTACCAGCATCTCGAATGGAAGCACAGCCAGACAACTGGTCTTCGACAAATGGATAGTGGCTCAGGACCAGTGGAGACTCCCGGAGAGACCTATCTCTACTCGAAGACCACCCGAATCGCCGATCTGACCATGGATGAGCACGGTGAAGTCTCCGGCAGTCTAAAGATGTCCTACACGGGATCCCCCGCTCTTCACTGGCGGCAACGCGCCCTCACCGGCGACGACGAAAGCCTCAAACGCGAACTTCGCACCAACGTCGAACGCCTTATGCCTGCCGGCGCCGACATCAAGGTCACCTCCATCGAGAAGCTCGAAGACTACGAACAACCACTCGTCGTCAATCTCTCCTTCAAAGGAAATCTCGGCTCCGCCACAGGCAAGCGTATGCTCATCCCCGCTGATATCTTCGAGGTCAACGCGAAGCCTGCGTTCCCCCACGAGAAACGAGAGATTCCGGTCTACTTCCCATACTCCCGCATTAATCAGGACGCCGTCCGCATCAAGTTCCCACCGTCCTTCAAAGTAGAATCTCTCCCCACGGCCGACCAGATGGGCTTCCAGAAGTTCGCTCTCTACACTCTGCGTTCGGAATCTACCCCCAACAGCTTCACCATCCGTCGCGACTACGTTCTCGGAGAGATCTACTTCAAGACCGAGGAGTACGCCGGCCTCCGCAGCTTCTACTCCAAATTCGAGAACAAGGATCAGGAGACCGTCGTCCTCACCACCGCTCCTGCTCCCGCCAAACCAACTCCAGCAGGGAACTGAAGCCCGTCGCCGCCTTGCTCCCTCACGGCAGGCGGCACACCTTCACCACCTCATTTTCGTAAGCACACCCAAACCCCGCCGCAGCGTCTCGCTCCAGAATCACCCACGTCGCACCGACCGCCTTCAGCCCAGCAAGCCGGCCAGGCGCCGACTCCCTGCCAAGCCCCCCACCAAGCCCAGTCTGCAGCGCCATCCCCTGCGACCACTCCTCCGTTAGCTCCGGTCTGTTCGACGCCGTTCCACCATCTTTCGAATCCGGCAGAGAACTCCGCTCCGCAATCGCCCGAAAGCCCTGTGCATCTTCCCCTTCCTGGACCGTGTAGTGAGCGTCCAGCGCAAACACCGCATTCTTCGGCGTGTTCTCTCTGATCCAGACAAACGCCTGCATCCAGCGATTTCCCCCACCCCCACCGGTCCATCCCAAGGCAGCCGGAAGTTCAAGGTACTTCGAAGCCGGGAAGGCGATACGGTCGACCTGCAGCATAATCGTCGCCAGCACAGAGAACGCTGCAACCCACCGCCACGCCCGTCGCCGCAACAAGCGTTCTCCCAGCGTCGAACCCATAATCAAAATCATCACCACGTACACCAGTTGGAAGACCCGCAAAGGTTGCAGCCTCGCCACCTGGTGCACCGCCGCCCCCTCTCGCGCAAACAACAACGCCACCACAATCGCCGTCCCTCCCGACGCGATTGCAACCCGCGCCAAAGCCACCCCCACCACCTCCAAATCGCGACCTCGCCTCACGGCCACGATTGCAAGAATCATCAGCGGCGCCGCCAGCCCAACCCACTCATACCAGTGCCATTGGCTAAGAAACCAGTAATACCTTGTCAGCATCACTCTCTGGTAATCCGCGCTCTCCACCGGGGATGACAACTGCACCCCCGCCGCCACGATCACCGCCGTCAAACACAGTCCCACCGTCCCCCACACCCGCACCAGCCGGCTCGTCCACAGCGTTGTCCCCAGCACCAGCACCGATCCCAGCGCATAAGCCCCCATCAGGGGATGCATCGTCGCCGCACCCATCAGCGCTCCGCAGCAAAGCCCCAACCCTCGCTGCCACTCCCCCTTCATCTCAAACTGCGGCGACAAAAACTGCAACGCTCCCACCAACGCCAGCAGCGCGCAGGGAGTCGAGATACTTCGCGCCGTCACATACGGGTCCATCAGCATCAACGACGTCCCCGCAATTGGAATCGTCAACCACACTGCCAGCAGCGCCACCGCTCCGCACCTCGCCTCACGCGACGCGTAGCAGCGAGCCGCCAGCAGCCACGCCGCAAACAACGTCATCCAGAAGCTCGCAAGATGCACCAGCAGCAGCACCATCTCCAGACTCAAGCGCGACTCGCGCACCAGCCCAGCCACCAGCGGCGCAAACACCGAGTACCGCAGGTGCCCCACCACAAACTCCGCCCCATACGGATAAAGCGCCGGATCCAGCAGCCGTTTGATCTCAGGCAGGTAGATACCCCCATCCTCGGCATAGGGATGGTAGCCGTGGATCAGCAACGCAAGAAACGTCAACGCAGTCACCAGCACAGCGGCAAAACTGCGCTCCCGCCGGTACCGCTCCAGTTCGAGCTCTATCGAAGAGAGCTGTGATGCGATTGATGTAGCCAAATAAATCCTGCTCCTGCGTGGTCTTAGTTTCTATCGCATGACATCAGTTCTGCGTTCTGCGAAATCGTAATCGAAAGCCATGCAACTCCTCGCGATCAAATTCGCGCACTTCTCAACAAACACCTCAACGAAGACAAACTCTCTGGCTTAGACGTCAAAACATCGATTCAGCCTACGTCTCTCCCAAATCAAAAAAAGCCGCGCACAATACATAGAAATCTCTCATCCCGCGTTCCTGCAAGTTGGCCCTCCGATTGCTCTACAAGGGCAGGTTCATCAAGCCGTACGAAGGAGACAACACCAGGAGAGGCCACACCATGCACATTCACAGCAGTCCGGTCAGCCAGCTTGCTCTGGGCTCTACCCAATCCACCTTTCAGGCCCAGGAAGCCAGAAAAGCCGCAGCCGCCGTACGCCGAAGACTCAGCAGCTTCGCAGCCAGCGACGAGGACGAAGCGATCTCCCGCGTCGAGGCCCAGGCAGAGCCCGACCCACAACGCAGAAAAAATCCGCAGCAGGACGAAGAGGCCTTCCGCAGTGTCTTCGTCTCCGTCTCCGTTTAACTGCCCCGACGCATACTGCTTCCGCAACGCAAAACGCAAGAGGATCGGCAACACGCAGACGATACAATCGAAGCTGCATGTTTGATCGTCCCTTTCCCCTTCCGGTCCCCCGCGAAACCAACCATCGCCCGGCATCCCTCAGGCTGCCCGCATGAGCGCCGCCGCCAACAGCCGCAACCTGCTGAAGACCATCCCCGGCCTTCTCATCAGCGCCTTCTTCCTCTGGTACACCTTCCATAACATTCAGCTCAACGAGTTCCGCGCCCTCCGCGCCGTGCACCCGGCGTGGATTCTCGGCGTTCTCGGCTTCACCCTCGCCAGCTACACCCTGCGCTGCGTTCGCTGGAGCCAGATGATGCCGTGCAACGGCCGCTCCCTCCGCGCCCACTTCGCCGTCTGCGCCCGCGTCCTCATGACCTCGCTCGCCGCCAACAACATCCTCCCCTTACGCATCGGCGACATCATGCGCATCTTCACCTACTCGGACGACCTCGGCACCGCACCCTCAGTCATTCTCAGCACCGTCATCCTCGAAAAGCTCCTCGACATCTTCGTCCTCGTCCTCCTCTTTGTCTCGACCGTAGGCAGAATAGCCACACCGCGCCTTCGCCTCATTGCCAACATCTCGCTCGCCGTCTCAGCCATCGGTCTGCTGATCCTCCTCGTAGCGGCGCGCAGCCTGCAGGCGCCAGTGCAGCGGCTCTTCGCCCGTCTCCCTGCCGGCCCCCTGTTGAAAAAAATCGAACACTGGATCACCCTCGCCCTCGACGCAACCGGCCGCCTCGGCGTCGTCGGCTCTCTCCTTCTGCTCTTGCAATCGGTCGTCATCTGGACCTGCGAAGGCATGATCTTTCTCTCTGCCATCCGTCTCCTCGGTCTTTCGGTCGACGGCATAGCCGCCTGGCTCGCCGTCTCCTTCGCCAACCTCTCCTATCTCATCCCCAGCTCCCCCGGCGCCATCGGCCCCTTCGAGCTAGCCGTCAAAACCTCTCTCGTCAACCACGGTGCGTCGATGTCGCAATCCGCTGTCTTCGGCCTCGCCATCCACGTCTGGATGCTCCTCTCGGTCACCGGAGCCGGTGGCATCATCTTCCTCATCCATCGCATCCGCATCCACAACCACAAGCCTCTGCTCGAAGAGATTGAAGATCTGCCGGCCCGGCTGCCGTAAAAGATAGGTCCTGCCAGACGGGCCTCCGGCGCTTAGTCACCCCACAAACGAAGACCTGTTTGTGGGGACCCCGATTCGGCGGGCGTTCACACGCCTTTTTAGAGCTTCGCGTGCTCCTCCCGTTGGTCGGCACAAGATCCCTCGCGACCAACGAGAGCGCAACCGAAGGGGTATACAAGTCACGAAGTGACCGCCCCACGCGCAGTGGGCCCGTCCGGCAGGACAAGCCTCTAGTAAACTGAACCCATCTTCCAACTGAATTGCAAAGTGGTGACCCCCAAAGCATGTATCGCACAATCCAGCAGTCTCTGTTGGCCCGCATCCAGGCCATCCTCCTCGCGAAGTACGACGTCACCCTCACCAACCTCGTCGTCGAGCAGCCCCCCAGCATCGCCCTCGGCGAACTAGCCCTCCCCGTAGCCTTCGAGCTGGCCAAGCGCCTCCGCAAAGCCCCCCGAGCCATCGCGACGGAGCTAGCCGTCGAGCTCTCCACCCAACTCCCCGAAGGCGTAGCCAGCGTAGAAGTAGCAGGCGCAGGCTACCTCAACATCCGCCTCGACCGCGCCGCCGCCGTTCGCCGCATCGCCGCCGACCAGCACGCCAACATCGGCGGCCCCGGCTTCCGTCTCGTCGAGCACACCAGCATCAACCCCAACAAAGCCGCCCACATCGGCCACCTCCGCAACGCCATCCTCGGCGACACCTTCCAGCGCCTCCTCCGTCCCGACACCTTCAAAACGGGCTACGAAGTCGGCGTACAAAACTACATCGACAACACCGGCGTCCAGGTCGCAGATGTAGTCGTCGGCCTCGTCTACCTCGAAGGCAAGACCCTCACCAGCACCCGCGAGCTCCTCACCGAACTCCTCGAGACCAACCAGCGCATCGACTTCTACTGCTGGGACCTCTACGCCCGAGTCTCCCAGTGGTACACCGCCGACCCCGAACACATCGAAGCCCGCAAGCAGCTCCGCCTCGACACCCTCCACGCGCTCGAAATGGGCCACAACGACACCGCAGATATAGCCGACCTCATCTCCACCGCCGTCCTTCGTCGTCATCTGCAAACCATGCAGCGCCTCAACATCGAGTACGACTTCCTCCCCCGCGAAAGCGAGATCCTCTCCCTCCACTTCTGGGACGCCGCCCGCGAACTCATGCTCGAAAAAGGTGTCCTCTACCTCGAAACCGCTGGCAAGAACAAAGGCTGTTACGTCATGCGCCGCGCAGGCACGCAAGAAGAACGCGCAGACACGTCAGAAGAAATAGCTGTCGAAGACTCCAGCCTCCCCGACGAAGACGCCAAGGTCATCGTCCGCTCCAACGGCACCGTCACCTACGTCGGCAAAGACATCGCCTACCACCTCTGGAAGTTCGGCCTCCTCCCCGGCAAGGACTTCGGCTACGCAAAGTTTCACGAGTACCCCGACCACTGTTGCTGGATCTCCACCTCCGGCCCCAGCGACCCCAAGCACCCTACCTTCGGCAAAGCCGACACCATCTACAACGTCATCGACTCCCGCCAGAACGATCCGCAGAACAACGTTATCGCCGCCCTACGCGGCATGGGCTACACCGAAGCCGCCGACCGCTACACCCACTTCAGCTACGAGATGGTCGCCCTCACCCCCCGCTGCGCCGTCGAACTCGGCTACACCATCAGCGAAGAAGATCAGAAGAAGCCCTTCATCGAAGTCAGTGGCCGCAAAGGCCTCGGCGTCAAAGCCGACGACCTGCTCGACCGACTCATCGCCGCCGCAAAGTCCGAAGTAGACACCCGCCACCCCGAGATCCAACCCACCGAGCGCCTCACCATCGCGACACAGATCGCAGTAGGCGCCCTCCGCTACTTCATGCTCCGCTTCACCCGCAACACCATCATCGCCTTCGACTTCAAAGACGCCCTTAGCTTCGAAGGCGAGACCGGCCCCTACGTCCAGTACGCCATCGTCCGCGCCGCCAACATCTTTCGCAAAGCCAACACCACCGAAGCCGCATCCCTCGCAGCCATCGCCACACTCGACCTCTCCACCCTCCTCGACACCGAAGAGGGAAGCAGCCTCTGGGAGACCTGGCTCTTAGCCTCAAAACTCACGCTGCTCATCGAGCAATGCATAGCCACGGCCGAGCCAGCCTACCTCGCGAAGTACGCCTTCCAGCTGGCCCAGCAGTTCAACAACTTCTACCACCGCCATCACGTCCTCAACGAAACCGACCCCACCCGAAAAGCCCTTTTACTCGCCACCGCAGCAGTAGCCCAACGCGAGATGACCCGCGCCCTGGCCTACCAAGGCATAGAAGCCCCGCCCGTCATGTGAGCTATTTTTCTACGAACAACATCCCTTGCGACTGTGGATCGAAACCTGCGGGGAAGATAGTCTCGCGGTTATATCTTGAGCCTTTGAGGTCGGCACCTTCCAAATTCGCTGATGAAAAGTCTGCCCCGAGTAGGCTGCATCCTGAGCGCAAATTATCGAAGGAAATATATGCGCCGTCAAGATTTGCAAATCGAAAATTTACGAAATCGAGAACAGCTCCACAAAAACGAGCTTTTAAAAAAATGCCTCCTTCGCAATTGGCTCTGAAAAAATTGGTCCAGTAGAACGTAGTTCCGCTGCAATCGGATTCGCGAAGGTCGGTATCCGAGAAATCATACCCTTCCAGATCCAGATGCGAAAAGTCTGCGTGGCGTAGAGCAGCTCCATCTAGCTGCGTCGTTTCATCCATCTCAATGAGAACATTTCCTGCTCTATCCTTGATCAGCATCCTATCCCGCGTGCCCTCGCTAGAGTCTCTTCTAAGCCTCGTACCCTCTTACCCACTCCAGAATCGACCGCACCGCCACCCCGCTAGGCCCATTCGCAATCCACGGCTTATTCTCATCGTGCCACGCACACCCAGCAATATCCAGATGCACCCACGGCGTCTCCCCCACAAACTCCTTCAAAAACATCGCCGCCGAGATCGCCCCACCCCAACGATTCGCGCCCGTATTCCGCATATCCGCGATATGGCTCTTGATCTGATCCTTGTAATCATCGGTGCAGGGAAGCCGCCAGAACTTCTCCCCCGAGATCTTCGTCGCGTCCACAAACTTCTGCCAAGTCGCCTCATCATTCGAGAACAGCCCCGCATTCACAATCCCCAACGCCACCACACAAGCACCAGTCAGCGTCGCCGCATCGATCAGATGCGTACACCCCAGCGTCTTCGCATAGTGCAAACCATCCGCCAGCACCAGCCGTCCCTCAGCGTCGGTATTAATCACCTCAATCGTCTTACCCGACATCGCCGTCACCACATCGCCCGGCCGATAAGCCTTCCCATCCGGCATATTCTCCGCCGAGCACACCACCCCGATCACCCTCACCTTCGGCTTCAGCTGCGCAATCGCCTGCATCGCGCCAATCATCGCCGCCGCACCCGCCATGTCGTACTTCATCTTCTCCATGCCATCGCCCGGCTTGATCGAAATCCCGCCCGTATCAAACGTAATCCCTTTCCCCACCAGCCCCAGCACCGGAGCATCCTTAGCCAGCACCTCACCCTTCCCGAGCTTCGGCTCGTACGTCATCACAATCAGCGCCGGCGGCTGCTCCGATCCCTGCGCCACCGCAGCAAACGCGCCCATCTTCAACTCCAGCAGCTTTGCCGTCGAATGCACCTCGCACTTCAATCCCATCTCCGCGCACATCGCCGCCGCGCGCTTGCCCAGCTCCGTCGGCGTCAGCACATTGCCCGGTTCATTCACCAGCGACCGCGTAAAGTTCTGCGCCGCCGCCACAATCACTCCAGCATCAAAGCCCTCCTGAATCTCCTCCCGAGTCGACTTCTCCGCCTCCTTCGCAATCACCGAAAGCGACCGCACTGAGCGGTCCTTCCGTTCACTCCGATACGTATCCCAATCCTTCTCCGCCAGCTCCGCTCCCTCTACCAGCACACGCGACAGCAACGCACAGGGCAGCGTCTCCAGATGCTCGTCGTCCAGCGCATGGTCTTCCGGAAACGCAATCGCCATCTCCCGCACTCCCAGCGGCTTGGCCGTGCGCACCGCAGTCCCCGCGCCCTTCCGCACCTCATCCACCGACAGGCTCTTCGCCTTGCCCAGCCCCACCACCAGCAACCGCTCCGTCTTCAACCCATTCGGGCCGTGCAGCAGCAACGTTTCGCCCACCGTAGCTTTGAACTCGCCCGAAGCCAGAACCTTCGCCACCGAATTCGCCACCGCATCAGACGTCGTCAACAAAGCCACCAGCGGCTCCGCATCTTTGCCCACTGCGATATCCACGGCAAATACAGCCAGCAGCGGCGTCTGGAACCCAGCAGCATCCTGAAAGAGTAACTTCGTGTCCATGTGTCTATCGTAACCCGACTGCACGTCGATCACTTTGGAAGTAAAACTACAACGAAAGTAGAACTACCCTCGTTGACTCCGGGCAACCGCGGCCTTGGCCTCGTTATCGGCCTCGCGCTTGCGTTCGGTGGCGCGCTTGTCCCACTCCTGCTTGCCCTTGGCCAGCGCGATCTCGCACTTCACCCGCCCGTTGCGAAAATAAAGTCGTGTAGGGATCAGCGTAAATCCCTTCTGCTTCGTCATACCCTCGAGCTTCCGCACCTCGCTCTTATGCAGCAGCAACTTCCTGGTACGCAGCGAATCATGGTTCATCGCATTTCCATGAGAGAACGGTCCGATGTGCGCATTCAGCAGAAAACACTCGCCGTCCTTCAGCAGCCCATACGCGTCCTTCAGATTAGCCTTCCCCTCACGGATCGACTTCACCTCGGTCCCGCGCAGCGCCACGCCGGCCTCAAACTTGTCTGTCAAAAAATAGTTAAAACTCGCCGACCGGTTGAACGCGGCATCTCTCTTGCCCGCCGCAACCGGGTCGCGGTCCTTCTCCTTCACCACCGGCTTGGGCTGGTGGGCGGCTGTCGTGTTGGACATAGAACGTGCCATGCAATCTCTTACTTTAACATGTCTGCAACTTTCGATTGACACCCGAGCCCTCACCCGCGCAAAGCCCCGCGCGTCTAATCACAACCTCGTCCGTCAGTCCTGGTTGACGTCATGAGTTCTGCCCAATCGTCCAGCCGCGAGCCGTGCCCCAAAACGACCGCGGACCAACCCAGACACCTACCCACTTTTTGACGAGGTCGACTTTGGAGCGAATGCTATACTCACCCGAGCGCAGCAGCCTGGCAGGCACGGCCCCCACAGGCAGCGCCCACGCCGGAAAGATCTTCCCGGCAGGCGTTATCTCCGGCAAACGCCAGACTCTTCACGGTGTAAAGGACGAAAACGGAAGCAGCATGGGTCGCCTGTACAAATCAATCAGCAATCTATTCATCACTCTTCGTCGTGTGCTCCCTGCTTTGCTCTTCTGCAGCATCGCAAGCCTCTGCGCCACAACCGCCCACGCCCAGTCGGCCGCCAAGTGGGACAAGCGCGGTCAAGACGCCGAAGCGCGCCAGGACTTCGACACAGCCTACGAGGACTATCACAAAGCAGTCCTCAAAAAGCCGAAGGACCTCCGCTTCCAGGAGCACTTCGACCGCATGCGATATCAGGCCGCAGTCTCCCACGTCGATCGCGGCCGTGTCCTCCGCCAGAGCGGCGACCTTCAGGGGGCTATGGCCCAGTTCACCCGCGCCCTCCAGATCGACTCCGGCAACCAGGCCGCTCAGCAGGAGATCAATCAGATCCAACGGGAGCAGCAGGTAGAGCGCGACAATACTCCGCAGGCGCAGGAGCAGATGTCGCGCCAGAACGAGACCCTCAGCACGCTTGGCTCCATCGCTGGCCCGGTCGAACTTAAGCCCGTCACTAACGATCCCATCACCCTCCACATGGTCGAGGATGTGAAAGTCATCTACGAGGCCATCGGCAAGGCAGCCGGCCTCAACGTCCTCTTCGACCCCGACTACAGCTCCAAGCGCATCCCCGTCGATCTCACCAACGTTACCCTCTCGGACGCACTCCGCATCGTCGGCACCATCTCCGGCACCTTCTACAAGGCCATCACGCCCAACACCATCTTCGTCGCCACCAACTCGCGCACCAAGCGCACCGACATCGACGAACAGGCCGTTCAGACCTTCTATCTCACCAACGCCAGCCAGCAGAACGACGCCAACGAAGTCGTCATCGCCATCCGCAATCTGCTCGACCCCAGCGTCAAGATCTATCTCGTCCCCAGCCAGAACGCTATCGTCATGCGCGCCACGCCCGACCAGCTCCTCCTCGCTCAGAAACTCCTCAACGACCTCGATCGTGCCCGCCCCGAAGTGGTCGTTGATGTAGCCGTCCTCGAAGTCAACAAGAACGTCGAGCACAACCTCGGCATCACACTCCCCACCTCCATCACCATCACCCCGCAGGCCACCCCCACCAGCTCGTCCAGCAGCGGCAGCGGCAGCACCCCGTCCAACGGCAACAACACCCCCTCCAACTTCACCCTCAACACCCTAGCCCACCTCAACGCCAACAACTTCGCCGTAGGCATCACCGGCGGCACCCTCAACGCGCTCCTTAGCGACGTTGATACCCGCATCCTCCAGAACCCCAGCATCCGCGCCACCGACGGCCAGCGCGCCACCATGAAGATTGGTTCGAAGATCCCCGTCGCCACAGGTTCCTACAACGCCGGTGTCTCCACCGGCGTCGCCAGCATCGGCGTTCAGACCCAGTTCACCTACCTCGACATCGGCGTTAACATCGACATGACGCCTACCGTCCACTATGACCGCGAGGTCACCCTCAAGATGAAGATCGAGGTGCTCTCGCACATCTCTGACGTCACCATCTCAGGCGTCACCGAGCCCGTCATCGGTCAGCGCACCTCGGAGCAGGTGATCACACTCAAAGATGGCGAACCCACCCTCCTCGCCGGCATCATCACCAAGACGGACAGCCTCAACATCAATGGCACTCCAGGCGTCGGCGAGATGCCCCTCCTCAAGTACTTCTTCTCCTCGCGCGACAAGGTCAACGACAAGCAAGAGATCGTCTTCATCATCATCCCCCACATCGTGCGCGAGTCCGTCCTCACCCGCGCCAACGTCCGCCCCATCGACACCGGCACCGGCCAGTCGATCGAGCTGCGCCGCGACGTCTCCGCCAACGACAGCGACTCTGAGCCCGTCTACAGCAACTCGGTTCGCAAACCTGCCTCACCCACCAGCGCAGCCAACGCTGCCAGCACCATGGTCCAGCAGCTAAGCCAGCAGGCTGCCCCCGTCGCTCCTCCTCCCAACTACGTGCCCGGAGCGCAAACTCCTGACACGCAGCCCGCAGCCACTCAACCCCCGGCAGCCCAAACACCAGAGACCCCGGCAACCCCAACCGTAGGTGGCCCGCCCGTCAGCTTCACCGTCGTCCCGCCCGACTCCACCCAGCCCGTCGGCAGCACCTTCCAGGTCGCCGTCATGCTCGGCAACGGACACGACATCTTCTCCGTGCCCCTCCAGCTCCAATTCAACCCAGCGCTCTTGCAACTCGTCAACGTCGACGCCGGAAACTTCCTCGGCAAAGATGGTCAGGCCGTCTCCCTCGTCCACCGCGAAGACAAGGGCCTCGTCGCCATCTCCTCCATCCGTCCGCCCAACACCCCGGGCGTCAGCGGAACCGGCAGCCTCTGCACCCTCACCTTCAAGGCCATCGCCCCTGGAGACTCCACCCTCGCCCTCGTCAAAGTCGGCGCTCTCAACAGCGCGCAGGCCAATCTTCCGGCCGTCGGTTCGCAGGCCACGGTGCATGTCAAGTAAATCAGGGTGTAGGGTGCAGGGTTCAGGGCGTAGAGTACGCTACACCCTAAACCCTAAGCCCTACACCCTACACCCTCAATCTGGCCTCACCCTCGTCGAGCTCATCATCTGCGTAGCCATCGTAGCCCTGCTCGCCTCCGCGGCCATCCCTATCGCCCGCTTCCAGGTCAAGCGCACTAAAGAGCGCGAACTCCGCCGCGACCTCTGGGAGATGCGCGACGCCATCGACCACTACAAGGACGCCGCGGACAAAGGAGCCTTCCAGATCAAAGCCGACTCCCTCGGCTACCCCCCCGACCTGCAAACCCTCGTCGACGGAGTCGAGGTCACCGCTGCCCAGGGAAAAAAGGTAAAATTTCTTCGTCGCATCCCCGTCGACCCCATGACCAACAACACCGATTGGGGCCTGCGCTCCAACCAGGACGACACGGACTCCGACTCCTTCGGCGGCCAGAACGTCTTTGACGTCCACAGCAAGAGCACCGGAACCGCACTCGACGGTACAAAGTACTCCACATGGTAGCCACCAATCCAATCCGGCAAAAGAAACACGTCATCCTGAGCGTAGCGAAGGATCCCCGCATTTTGTTCGGAGCGCCACGACTCTCACAGACCCCAGCCATCCCAACACCAGCCACAAAACCTGAGCCCTGCACCCTGGGCCCTGAATCCTCTCCCACCTCAGGCTTCACCCTCCTCGAGCTGATGATCGTCATGGTCGTCATCGGGCTGCTCGCCGCCATCGCCATCCCCGCCTACACCAGCAACATCCGCAATGCCAAAGAGGCCGTCCTCAAAGAAGACCTCCACACCATGCGCCAGGCCATCGACTCCTACACCGTCGACAAAGCCAAGGCCCCCCAATCCCTCGACGACCTCGTCCAGGCCGGCTACCTCAAGTCCATGCCCGTCGACCCCTTCACCCACCGCTCCGACACCTGGCTCCCCGTCCAGGAGGACACCAACATCAGCCTCGACCAGACCGAAACCGGCATCGACGACGTCCACAGCGGAGCCCAGCAAACCGCCTCCGACGGCACCTCCTACAACACCTGGTAACCCCCCCGCCGTCCAGTATCCCTTCGCTCACCAAAAGGCGCATACTATGGTCTAAGACTCGTCGAGCTGCGTCCGCCTCAGCAGGGAAGCGGCCCACCAGGAGACCCCACATGCGATCCGTCACGCACCTCGGCCTGACCGCCTTCCTCACCCTCTCCGTCGCAGCGTGGTCGCAGACTCAAACCCAAACCCCGGTCAACACGCCGCCTCCGCAGACGCCCAGCACGACACCGTCCAGCGCACCCGATCAAACCACCCCCACCACCGCCACCATCCCCTCCGACGTTCCCGCCGAGAAGCCCATCCCCGGCCACCCCACCGCCACCCCCAAAGAGAGCAAGGACGCCGCAGCGGCCGTCAAAGCCGCTAACAAAACCGACCGCCTCCCATCCCCCGGCGAGGACCTCAAGACCAACATCAAGCCTGGCAGCGAAGACGACGTCAACTCCGTAGGCACCCGCAACATCGGCGGCCGCGGCCTCGCCAACTGGTACTCCACCGACTGGGAGATCCGCACCGGCAAGCAGTACTCCATGGAGATCGAGAAATCCGCTCACATGGTCAACGACCCCCTCATCGTTGAGTACGTCAACCGTGTCGGCCAGAACATCGTCAAAAACTCCGACTGCAAGGTCCCCTTCACCATCAAGGTCATTGACTCCGACGAGATCAACGCCATGGCCCTTCCCGGCGGCTTCTTCTACGTCAACTCCGGCCTCATCCTCGCCGCTGACGAGGAAGCCGAGCTCGCCGGCGTCATGGCCCACGAGACCGCCCACGTCTGCGCCCACCACGCCGCCCGACAGATGACCAAGATGAACTACGCGCAGATCGGCTCGATCCCGCTCATCATCTTCACCCAGGGCAGTTGGACCGGCTACGGCATCTACGAGGCCACTCAGCTCGCCATCCCACTAAGCTTCCTGCAGTTCTCCCGCATGGACGAGGCCGAAGCCGACTGGCTAGGCGTCCAGTACATGTACAAGTCCGGCTACGATCCCCAGGCCTTCGTCCAGTTCTTCGAAAAACTCGACGCCCTCGAGAAGCACAAGCCCGGCACCCTCGCCAAGGTCTTCGCCGACCACCCCCAGACCCCCGACCGCATCATGCACTCTGAGGAGGAGATTGCCACCATCCTCCCCGCACGCCCCGACTACATGGTCACCACCTCCGAGTTCGACGATGTGAAGTCCCGCCTCGCCCGTCTCGAGAACAAGCGCAAGATCAACGACGGCAAGGGCGGCAACAAGCCCACACTCCGTCGCACTGCCAGCGGCAACGGCAACAACGACCCCAACAACCCGAACAATCCAGCCAGCAGCACCGACGACCGCCCAACCCTGGGCCGCCGCAACTAGAACGCGTCCAACAGAAGCAAAGGTGTACTCGCCACGAAGTGGCAGGCTCGCGCGTAGCGGGCGCGTCCGGCAGAACTCCTCTTTCTCATACGCAAAGAGTATGAATCACCCTTGCTCGACGGCGACTCTAAGCCCTATCTCGAACCATTCGCAATCAATGGACCAACGATCGCCCAACCGCTCTCGTGGAGAATGAACATGAGTAATCTCGACGGCCTGTTAGAACGTAACAAAACTTTTGTTGCTCAACAGTCTGCTTCCGGCACACTAATGCCCTCGCTTCTTGCCGCGTCTGGCACCTTAAAAGCCACGATCATCGGTTGCGCCGATATGCGCGTCGACCCGGCTCATATCCTGGGAATCAAACTGGGGGAAGCCCTCGTCATCCGTAACATCGGTGGCCGGGTCACCCCGGTCCTGCTCGAGGAACTCGGTCTACTCGGACGAATCGGCCAGGTCCTCGGCGGAGCTCCTGCTGGCGGCGGAGAGTTTCATCTCATCGTCCTCCATCACACCGACTGCGGCATCACCCGCCTCGCAGGCGACCCCGACAAGCTCGCGCATTACTTCCAAATACCCGAGAGTGAAGTCAAAGCAAAAGCCGTCACCGACCCTTACGCCTCAGTCGCTGCCGATGTCGCTCTACTCCGTGCAGTTCCCGCACTGCCGGCCAAGTGGCTTGTCTCCGGCCTGGTCTATGACGTCGCGACCGGACTCGTTGAGATCGTTGTCCCGCCAGCGCCGATTCGAACAACGTAACTCTGTGCCACGTGATATCCACCCGCAGCAACACGCAACCAGAATTGGTGAAGGAATCGATGAAGCTCTCAAGAAGGCAGTTCAACCAGGGAATAGGTGCGCTTGCGGCCGTAGCCACCTGCTCGCGCCAGAGCTTCGGATTTGCGGACAGTGGACTCAGACTTGGACTGAACACATGGAGTCTGCGAGCTCTCTCCCAGGAGGAAGCAATTCCAATCATCATTCAGGCAATGAAACAAGCGAGTCTGCACGACTGTCAGATTCTATTCACCCACGTAGAACCTGCGAAGTTCAACCCCGTGTTCCCCGCCGGTATCTTCAATCCACCCAAGTCGTCTCCCACGCCGCAGCAACTCGAAGATCAGAAAGCAAGCACAGCCGCCCTGACGAAGTGGCGACTCTCGGTTCCCATGAGCTACTTCGAAGACATCCGGTCCACATTTGAAAAACAGGGCCTCAGAATTAAATCCTATTCGGTCAGATTCGGAAGCTCTGAAGCAGAGATCGACCGGCTATTCCTGATGGCAAAAGCCCTGGGAGCGGACTCGCTCGTTACCCGCCTCCCGGCAGCGTTGACAAGCATGACGGCGGCTGCCGCAGACAAACATCGAATGATCGTCGGCCTTCAGTTCTCCGATGAAAGCGAATTGAAGACACAACTCGCCGCCTCTCAGTACTTCCGTATGGACCCGGACATAGGCGACCTGACCAAAGCAAAGATCGACGCCCTGCAGTTCGTCCAAACCAACTATGCGTCCATGTACGCGTTCGATCTCAAGGACGCGATGCCCGGAGGCCCAAGCGTTCCGTTTGGAGAAGGCGCAGCGCACATGAAAGAGGTCCTGCAGTTCTTGAAGGAGAAGCAACTTTCCATCACAGCATACGTAGACTGCGACTATGCCGGAACCGGTCGTTCGGTAGAAGAAGTAGAGAAATGTGCCTCGTATGCGAAAGCCATCATAGGCTGATCAATAGTCCTCGAACTAAGATCAAGCTTTTCTAAAACCTTCGGGATCGTCGCACAATTCATCTAGAGCTCGACTCGACCCACCACCCAAACCCCAGCCCCAGCGTCCCCCAAAGCACCGCCTGAATCTCCACCGCCGCCACGCGAAACTTCCACATCAGCGTCACCGGAAACCCCGCCGGAACCTCATCCACCTCCGGCAAAAAGTGCGCCACCACGCTCACGATCACCACAAACAAACCAGCCGCCAGCAGGGAACCGTTCCACTCCCCAAATCTCTTCGAAAACCGCCGCCGCATCTGCAAAGAAAACACCATCGTCACAATCGAAACCGCAATCAGTAAAAAGTAAGCGCCAGTCCGCACCCCAATCGTCTCCGCACTCCCCACAGCTGGAGGATTCGCCGGATACTTCAGATTCGGCACCAGCACAATCGCCACAAATCCGAGCCCAGCCAGCACCGCCGCGAGCGCCCGCGGCCCCAGCTCCCCGATCCGACCATAAGCAAACGCGAACACCAGCCCAAACAATCCACCAACCGCAGCACCATAGACCACCGCACCGGTAAGCAGTCCCAAGCTCTTCTGCACGCGACGGCTCACCATCTCCGGCTCAGGAGCCTCACCCCGAGCCTGATCCCCAGCAGTCTCAAACGCAATCGAGCGCTCCACCTGCGGCTCGCCGATCCATCGTGCAAACGCGAAGACGAGCAGGCCCGCAACAACACCCACCAGCATCCCGCGAAGGAGCAGAGTTCGAGTCATCAAAATGTTCTGGTTCCCCTTCACGTGTAGACGGGCATTCTAAACATCGAGATTGTGAGCATCGACAAACCCTTATGACTCGTCATCCTGAGCGAAGTGGCCCACGCACTTTGTGAGCCACGCAGTCGAAGGATCCCCGTATTTTGTCTTTGCGTCCGATTGCCCGCGCTTTACTTCAACGCAAGACCCGCTCTAGTGGCAGGGAAAGCCGAGAAGATGCCGGCCGTCATGCAAAAACTCATGCACCATCGTCCCACGGAACATCGAGGTAGCGCCCTGCTCCGCGCCGACAAAGTAGATCGCCAGCAACAACAGCAGCCCACCGAACACCGCATACGGCAGAATCTCACGCACCGGAATAACAGGAATCGAAACCGGCTGTGCAACCGAACCAAAAATAGACTGAGCCATCGTAAAACCTCCAGGGGATCGTGCGTCCCACACACTGCTCATTCGAACGAGGAAGGAACGTCTGGCTCTCGACCCGAAAATTCAAGTCAATCACAGTGGCGCGACCGCACCGGACTCTCACCGGCTTCTTCCACCCTCATCAAAATCTACCTCAACCCTATGTCCCACAATCATCAAAGTCAAGCTCTTCAATAATTTGGTGGTGGGTAAACTTCGAGTTCGGCACAAGAAGTCGCCGAAAACTGCATTTGCGAGAAGAGCGAGCACTTCAGCACGGGAGCACCGCAGTCTCTGCTTGGTCTTTCCATCTAGGGAGGTTTACGCCAACAATGAGGAGCCACAGGGTCAAGAGAATCTCTGCCAATCCTGCGGGAAGCATGACGTAGGGAAAAAGATGAACTCTGCTTGTGAGAGGTATGGCAGTTGCAAAAATGTTCGCGACATAACCGGCCCCGCCAATTGCAAGCGCAGCTCCCAGCACACGCGGGAGGAAGGTAGACCTAAAGATCAGGTATCCGACGAGAATGCAATGGAAGCCAAAGAACAACAACGCGATATCAAAGCCGAATGTACGGAGCCGAATGAACGCGATTGCGAGTGCTTGCAATTGATCGGTCGTAAAGGATGTTAGCGAGTCGGGGCCGCAGAGGAAGACCAGCGGTGCGAAGTGATTGACAATGTTGGCACATGCAATTGCGACGAAAACAAGCCTGAAAAATGTCGCGAGCAGGGCGATCCGCCTGTTGACTGGCTTGAGTAACTCGTAGAAAACCAGTGCAACTCCGATGTCACACGCATATACAAAGAGCTGAATGGCACCACCGAGAACGTATAAGGACTGCGATGAAAGAATTTTGGTTACGGTCGGCAATGCCGCATTCCCAAGCATCATTCCGGATGGCGCGATAGCGAATGGGGCGAACAGCCCCCCAAGAATGATGAGAAGGTACAAGAGGCCGCCAATTCTAGCTAAAGCGCGTGGCGACGTACGTCTCAAGATCGGGTTCATCGTTTGCTCGGCGGTCACGCTGACCTCCTATCAGGGCGCCCAGTACCATTATCGAAGAAAATGCCGCTAACTATGCCAGAGGGATACGTAGCCACAGCCCAATAGTTCCACGCTAAGATCGTTTGGCCGTGAGAAGGACGGTCACAGCGAATTTGGAGTCTTTCTTCGAGCGTAAGCTTTCGACAATCACATCGCTGAGCCAAGTTTACTCATCATCTTTGAAAAGCCTGAACATCGCCCTTAACTACACATCGCGGAGAATCAATAAAGTGCCAGCCCGCTTCACCCTTATCAGCCACGCCCCAACCTCCGCGCAACACCTCTCCGCCTTTCCCTCCGACGAGCCCCTCGAAGAATTCGCCCTCGCCAAACTCGTCACCCTCAACTGGCAACCACCCCGTGCCCACCACATCCTCACCGCACCCGAACTCCGCACTCAAGAAACCGCCAAAGCCCTCAACCTCATCGCCACCCCAACCCCTGAACTCCGCGACCTCGACTACGGCCCATGGCAAGGCCGCTCCCTCGCCGACCTTCACGCCGAAGACCCCGAAGCCATCACCCAATGGCTCACCAACCCAACCGCAGCCCCACACCAAGGCGAATCCATCGCCGCCCTCATCACGCGAGTCCAAAACTGGCTCACCACACTAGCCGTCGAAGAGACAAGCCACACCCTGGCCATCACGCACCCCGCCGTCATCCGCGCCGCCATCCTCCACATCCTCCACGCCCCACCCCAATCCTTCTGGCGCATAGACATCGCCCCCCTCACCCTCACCGACCTCCGCCACAACGGCCGCACCTGGACTCTCCGCGCCGCCGCCATCCCGTTAGCGTGATCAAAAGAAAAGATAGGTCATTTCGACCGAAGCGGAGCGAAGTCGAAGGGGAAGTAGTGAAACCCGCTTCCCAACCGCGCACACCCCAGCCCGCAGACCAAAACCCGCGCCAGACAAGCTAAAATAGAACCATGAGCACCGCAACCATCCCCACCCCGCACACGACCGGCTACACCGACGACCACGCCAAGTCCGGCCTCGACGCCACCTTCCCCCCCATCGAGACCTGGCAGAACCAGTTCAAGGCCTATGAGATCCTCGTCGACGACCCCGAGTTCACCAGCGTCTGCCCCAAGACCGGCCTCCCCGACTTCGGCCGCCTCACCATCCGCTACATGCCCCGCCAGAGCTGCCTCGAGCTCAAGTCCCTCAAGGAGTACCTCTTCACCTACCGCAACCTCGGCATCTTCCAGGAGAACATCGTCAACCAGGTCCTCGACGACGTCGTCAAAGCCTGCGGCCCCGTCTGGGCCGTCATCGTAGGCGACTTCCGCCCCCGCGGCGGCATCTCCACCGTAGTAACCGCCACCTACCCCCGCGAAGAGTCGCGCCCGAAGTAGTCCCGCAAAAATAAATCCTCAAAACATGGCGCATCTTTGACACCAGAAAATGCGCCAGCCAAAACACCACGTCCACCACACAAACCACCACGTTCTCACCACCAATTCACCACCACAAAACCCGCAAAAATCGCGATATCCCCAAACAAAATCACCCTCCACCACGCCACAAAAAATTCTCCCAAACCCACCTGCTATCCTTCCCTGAGACTGATTCCCAGCGGAGAAGCGGACACCCAGATGGCCTCCACCACCAAACCCACCCGCGCCCCCTCCGTCGCCGGAGCCACCACCGCCCTCGTCCTGCTCACCGCCCTCAACTTCGTCAACTACATCGACCGCTACATCCTCCCCGGCGTTCAGGAGCAGGTCAAGCACGAGTTCCACCTCTCCGACGAGCACATCGGCCGCCTCACCTTCTGGTTCATGATCGCCTACATGTTCACCTCGCCCATCACCGGATGGCTAGGCGACCGCTTCCCCCGCAAGCCCATGATCGTCACCGCCGCCCTCTTCTGGGCCGCCATCAACTTCCTCACCGCCACCGTCCACTCCTACGACTCGCTCAACCTCCGCCACGCCGCCCTCGGCATCGGCGAAGCCAGCTTCGGCATCTTCGCCCCCTCCCTCCTCGCCGACTACTACGAACCCGACCAGCGCAACCGCGTCCTCACCATCTTCAACGTAGCCATCCCCGTTGGCGCAGCGCTAGGCTACTTAGTCGGAGGCACCGTAGGCGAACACTACGGCTGGCGCATGTCCTTCATCGTCTCCGCCATCCCCGCCGCCATCCTCGCCATCCTCATCGCCATCTTCCTAAAGGAGCCAGCCCGAGGAGCCAGCGGAGACGCAGCCGCCAGCGAGCACGGCAAGGCAAAGCTCGAAAAGGGAACCATCCTCTCCCTCCTCAAGAACCCCGCCTACCTCTGCTCCATCCTCGGCTACGCAGCCGTTACCTTCTCCCTCGGAGGCATCTCCTGGTGGATGCCCTCCTTCCTCCAGCGCATCGACGGCCGCAGCCAATCCTCCGCCGCCTACATCATGGGAGCCATCACCGTAGTCGCCGGCCTCGGCGGCACCATCACCGGCGGCACCATCGCGCAACGCTGGTCCCGCACCAACTCCAAAGCTCTCTACCTCGTTCCCGCCATCAGCGCCGCCATCGCCGTACCGCCCGCGCTCCTCTGCTTCTTCGGCCCGCACAGCCTCACCCTCTACGGCCTCGGCGTAGCCATCTTCCTCATCTTCCTGGGCACCGGCCCCGTCAACGCCGCCACCCTCAACGCCGTCCGTCCAGAGATACGCGCCACCGCCATGGCCGGCCAGCTCTTCATCATCCACGCCCTCGGCGACGCCATCTCCCCCCGCATCATCGGCGCAGTCAGCGACCGCTCCACCCTCAACCTCGGCCTCGGCTCCACCCTCATCACCCTGCTCCTCGCCGCAGTCATCTTCTCTATCGGCTCCCGCTACGCCCCACCTTTGCACTCAGAAGAAACCGTAGCCGCCTGACCATCCATCTCATCTGAAAGCAATCCCAAGGAGCCACCAACTCGTGACCATCACCTTCCCAGGAGAGTCTCCCGAATACCGTGCCGCGCGCAATCGCCTCCTCGACGAAGAGATCAGCCTTCGCCGCGCCATGGAGTCCGTAGCAATCGCTCGTCGCAACCTGCCACCCGGCGGCCCTGTCCCCGAAGACTACCTCTTCGACACCATCGGCCCCAACGGCAGCCCTGAAAAAATCAAGCTCTCCCAACTCTTCACCCCTGAGCAGAAATCACTGGTCGTCTACAACTTCATGTTCCCACGATGGAGCAAAGACTCCCGCCCCGGCCCAGTCAACGGCTCAACCTCCGAGCTCAAGCTCGAAGACTCACCCTGTCCCTCCTGCACCGCCTTACTCGACTCGCTCGACCCCACCGCCATCCACTTCGCCCCCTCCGGCCTCAACTTCGTCGTCATCGCCAAAGCCCCCATCGAACGCATCGCAACCTACGTCCGCGAACGCGGTTGGAAGAACCTCCGACTCCTCTCCTCCGCCGGCAACAACTTCAAACGCGACTACCAAGCCGAAGACCCCAACGGCGATCAACTCCCCCTGATGACCGTCTTCCATCGCGACGGCGACCAGATCCGCCACTTCTGGAGCTCCGAGTTGCTCTTCGCTCCCCCAGACCCCGGCCAGGATCCCCGCCATCTCGGCACCATCGACACCCTCTGGAACATCTTCGACATGACACCCGAAGGACGTCCCGCGGCCTGGAACGAGCAGATCGACTACGACTGCTGCCATCCCCACCACCATTGATCCCGGCACATCGATATGAGGATTGATTGCACGTAGCCGCTCCACTCATCTTCAAAGTTCTCGCGTGGCTCATAGCCCTCGCCTGGCTTTGGAAGGCCATCACCTCCGCCATCGGCCTCCGTCGCGTCCCCGACCTCACCGCGCCCGCACACAATCGAACCCCGCCCAACCATCCCTCCATCACTGCCATCATCCCGGCCTGCAATGAAGAAAAGAACATAGGAGCATGTCTGAGTTCTCTTCTCCAGCAGGACTACGCCAACCTCCACCTCATCGCCATCGACGACCGCTCCACCGACAACACCGGCGCAATCCTCAACGCCCTCGCCACCCAGCATCCAGCCAAACTCACCGCCCTACACATCACCGAACTCCCCACTGGCTGGCTCGGCAAAACCCACGCCATGGCCTACGCAGCGCGCCACGCCATCTCCCTCCACCACCCCGACTATCTCCTCTTCACCGACGCCGACATTCTCTTTCGCCCTGAGACCCTCCGCCTCGCGCTCGCCCAATCCGTCGCCACCCAGGCCGACCACTTCGTCCTCCTCCCCACCACCCTCATCAAATCCCCAGGCGAGGGCATGCTCCTCAGCTACCTTCAGGTCATGAGCCTCTGGGCCGTCCGCACCTGGCGCATCTCCGACCCCAAAGCCCTCCGCGACGCCGTCGGCGTAGGAGCCTTCAACCTCGTCCGCACCCCCGTCTATCAGCAACTAGGCGGCTTCGAAGCCCTCCGCATGGAGATCGTCGAGGACCTCGCGCTCGGCACGCGCATCAAGCGCCAGGGCTTCCGTCAGCGCATCGCCACCGGCCCCGGACTGGTCAGCGTGCACTGGGCCAGCGGAGTCTCCGGCATCCTCAACGGCATGACCAAAAACTTCTTCGCCATCTTCCGCTACAACCCCGCCCTCGCTCTTCTCGCCTGCCTCTGGACCACCTTCTTCTGCATAGCCCCGGCCGTCTTCCTCGCGCTCCCGCAAACCCGAACCCCGGCCATCCTTACTCTCCTCTCCGTAGCACTTCTCTACGTCCTCTCCAGCCGTCAAAGCAAAGTCTCTCCCTGGTACGCCGTCTTCTTTCCCATCAGCGCCGCCCTCATCGTCTGCGCCATGCTCCACTCGATGCTCACCACCCTCAAGCAAGGAGGCGTAACCTGGCGAGGCACCTTTTACCCACTCTCAGAGCTGCGCAAAAAAACGCACCTCACCAGCCCCCAGAGCTAGTCTTCAAAGATTCCCGCCGGTTCAATCGCCGCTGCAAGGACGCTTGGGGTTAATTCTCCACGGCACCGCAGCACAAAAAAATACCAGGCAACACTAAGAATCACTTATCGACGGTTCTCACTCAAAGTTTTAGCTACCGCAGACGCGCTGCTAGATGCATATGGTCTGCCTTTTTTTATTCGTCCAGATTGAAATCACGCCATGAAGCGTTCCGACGGCCTGTGTATTCTTATCTCAGTTCGCGGCTTAGATCGCCAAAGCCAGACGACGAGGTGGATGCACTTCGTCAAGTGGCAAGAGTCTCCGGCAACACCGTGATGGTCTCGGTTTGAGATTTCCAGATGGAAGAAACGAGGTTTGAATGGTTCAGTCTCCTGCATCACCGAAGCCTTTTCGGCTCTGGCCGTTCGTATTCATTGCTGTCGTTGTCGGCGTCGCCGCGATTGGTTTCGCATACACGGCTGGATGGCTGTCACCGCACAGGCTGACGCCCAAAAAGTTGGTCGCCGCGTTGGCACCTCCGGGCGGCCCGGCGTTGGGGCATCGCCGCAACCACGCCAAAGGCATCTGCTTCACAGGAATCTTTGAGGCAAACGGCGATGGCTCAGCACTCTCCAAGGCACCCGTCTTCGTTCGGGGCCAATATCCGATTGTGGGACGGTTCAACCTTGGCACTCCGAATCCAAATGCTGAGGATGCAATGGTGCGTGTACGCGGCGTCGGCATCCTCATCACCACGCCGGACGGGCAGCAGTGGCGCAGTGCCATGATCAATGCACCGATCTTTCCCGTTTCGAATCCCCAGGCCTTTTACGACCTCCTGACTGCCTCCGCAAGCAAGGACCCCGATGCGATGAAGAACTTCATTGCCGCAAATCCGGGGTTCCTTACGTTTCTCCCCTGGGCTAAGAGTGACCAATGGACCGAGAGCTATGCGGAGGAGCCTTACAACAGTCTCAACTCCTTTCTGTTCGTCGATGAGTCCGGCACGAAGCATCCTGTCCGCTGGTCGTTGATCCCAGCGGCGCAACCTGTTTCTATTTCGCCACAGGAGCTAGCCAAGCGCGGTCCTGATTATCTAGAGCAGGAGATCACGCAGCGTGTGGCTGCGGGCCCTCAGCACTGGAACCTGATGGTTACCGTGGCCTACCCCGGCGACCCGACTGCGGACCCCAACAAGGCGTGGCCTGCTGATCGTCGTACGATCAACGTTGGAACAATGACGGTACAGCAGATTGAACCAGAGCCCAACGGCCCGTGCCGCGACATCAACTACGACCCAACGGTACTGCCGGCCGGAATCACTACGTCGGATGACCCATTCCCCGCTGCACGCTCGGCAGCGTACTCCCGGTCGTACAACAGCCGTACAGCCGAAGAGGCGGACTACCCGCGTACCGCGACAGGAGCCAGGCAATGACAACAACCCGAACACGCTTCACCGCGCCGCAGCGATTACTTCACTGGCTCATGGCAGTCTGCATTCTGTCCATGCTGTTTATCGGTGTCGGCATGGTCTCAACCGTTACCACCAAGTACCTCACATTGGTCCAGATTCATAAGCCGCTCGGCATCGCCATCCTGGTGCTGGCACTTATTCGTCTCACACTACGCCTCATCTACGGTTCGCCTGCGTTGCCCGCCGATCTACCGGAGCCGCTAAAGCTGGCCGCGATCTCGTCGCAGTACATCTTCTACATATTGATGATCGCAATGCCGCTGATCGGCTGGGCAATGTTGTCCGCTGCAGCCTATCCCGTCGTGCTCTTCGGCGGTGTGCATCTTCCGCCGATCCTGCCTGTGAGCGCCAGCCTGCATACGCTCCTGTGGCGTGCACATCACTACCTGGCATTCGCCTTCTTCGCAGTCATCCTGGCGCACGTCGCCGGCATCCTCTTTCATAAACTGGTCAGAAACGACGGTATCTTCGAAACAATGGCGCCGGTGCTCACACATGACCACCCAGAGAGCAAGTGAGCAAACCCACTTGTACGATGTGCACGTTATGCGTCCAGCTGGCGATTACTCAACATAAGCCGACATATGGGCGACTAATCCGTTCTTGCCTCATCGTGGACGCGACTTTTGATAACGAGAAAAGACAAATTACAGGCAGGCCAGCAACTTCGGGAGCACCCGGTTAGGGTTTGGTTGATGGGGCTACATGAACCACTATCCCGTGCTGGGTCTTGCAGTCCGTCAGCGTGTAGTTCAATGTCATCTTATTTTGTTCCGAGGTCAGCCCAACGCGCTGCGGAAGCTGAAATCCGTCGACGACCTGGTAGGTGTAGGTGAAGCGGGCTACGCCAGCATGGTCCGTATCGGTGGAGGACGCAGCTAGGACCAGACCTTTTGGTGCACTCACGAACTTGGTGGTGATCTCTATATGCTGTGAAGTATCAATAATGCCGCTGACGACGCGCAGATCATGGTCGAGGATGAGTTTCCCGGTTATGCCCTGACCGTCCATGGAGAGGTTATAGCCGGTTGCCGTTTTCTCAAATTGATAGTTGGTTGGGGCAATGGGAAGTACCTCTCCATAGGCGTATGGCACCCAATTGCTAAGGCCCACTTGCATAAGGTCACGGTTCGATTCTTCAAGTTGCGCAGCGAGAGGTAATTGGCTGAAATCTGGAAGCTTGGGCTGAGCTGAGACGGTTGCGCCGGAGCGGTCAACGAAGATCCGATATCTTATCGGTTTCAGAAGCTGTGCAATAGGACTGTCCGTTCGAGCAGCTTCGCCAAAATTGCTCTTGAGATGCTGCGCGAAGTCGAAGTCAATCGCACAGGAGAAGTTGATGAGACCCGAACGGAAAGGAGTGTCATAAAGCGCCTTGGTTTTGGCGAGCAAGCCCTCGGCATCACTGGGAGACTGTGCAAACTTCGGGGGTTGACAGAACAAATTGACGCACGAAATCCCAAGGATGGCGATGAGGAAATAACGGAGCATGGCCTATGCTACCGCGCTGTTCATTGATTCATCGGAGATCCGCGCGATTGGTCGGGCAAGTGAACCTGTCACCTCAACACCTCAAACGCTTAGAGCACGATTTTTACGCTTCGTTCTGATCGGCCGTCAGAATTTGTCAAGTCCCCAAATCGAACAAACCTTTTCAAAACATACACTTCCACGTGGCGCATTAGTTCTGTCCCGGAATCTATACTTGTTATAGACACCAAAACAGGGAACCACAAGCATTCAGGGCAACTCATTGATAAAAAGTATTTTAGGCGCAACTCATTTGTTATGAATGATTTGCAGTCGCTACCGCCCTTTAAACCATTGAATACAAGTATTTTGCGTCCAAATACCCGACAAGGGGAGGGGGTACCCGAGATCACGGAAAGCACTGAAATGTACCTCGCCGGAGACAGCTATCGAACAGAAAAGAAGGAGCTTAGACCTCGACCAGCACCCGGCCATAACGCTTCTCGACGTACTCATCGAGAATCACCTGAAACTCCTCGACGATCCGATCACCCTTCAACGTGGTGAACAGCTTGCCATCCACATAAACTGGGGCCTTAGGCTCCTCAAACGTACCCGGCAGCGAGATCCCGATGTTCGCATGCTTCGACTCGCCCGGCCCGTTGACGATGCAGCCCATCACCGCCAGCTTCAGCTCCTCGACCCCCGGATACTGCTTCTTCCACTCCGGCATCGAGGCCACAAGGTAGCCCTGAATCCGCTCCGCCAGCTCCTGGAAGTAGGTCGAGGTAGTCCGACCACACCCGGGGCAACTGGTCACCTGCGGCATAAAGCTGCGAATCCCGAGCGACTGCAGAATCTGCTGTCCGCAGCGCACCTCCTCCGACCGGTCCCCACCGGGAGTAGGAGTCAAACTTACCCGGACCGTATCCCCGATCCCCGAAAGAAGCAAAGGAGCCAAGCCCGCAGCCGAAGCCACCACGCCCTTCATCCCCATGCCGGCCTCAGTCAGCCCAAGATGCAGCGCATAGTCGCAACGCTTGGCCAACTCGGTATAAACATCGATCAGATCCCGCACCCCGGAGACCTTCGCCGACAAAATAATCTGATCCCGCCGCAGCCCATACCGCTCTGCCGCCGCCGCGTTATCCAGAGCCGACACCACCATCGCCTCCATCATCACGTCGCGAGCGGGCAGGGGATTGGCCGACTTCGAATTTTCGTCCATCATCTTTGTCAGCAACGCTTGGTCGAGCGAACCCCAGTTCACGCCGATCCGAACCGGCTTCTGATGCTCCACCGCAACCTCAACCATCGTCCGGAAGTTGTCATCATCCTTCCGCCCGATCGACACATTGCCCGGATTGATTCTGTACTTCGCCAGCGCCTTGGCGGTCTCGGGATACTTCTTCAGCAGCAGGTGACCGTTGTAGTGGAAGTCCCCAATGATCGGAGTCGACCAGCCCTTCTTCGCCAGCTCCTCAACGATCGCCGGCACAGCCTTCGCCGCCTCGTCGTTGTTGACCGTCACGCGCACCATCTCCGAGCCGGCACGAGCCAGCGCGGCAATCTGCTGCACCGAGCTCTCGACATCAGCCGTGTCTGTATTGGTCATCGACTGCACCACAACCGGTGAATCCGACCCAACCCGAACCCCACCAATGTTCACCGTTACCGCACGTCGACGCTGTATCTCAGGCATAAACTCTCCACCCCTAAGTTTACCACCGCACCACCAACAACCTACGCGATACACTACCGAAACGTGGCCCGGTAGCTCAGTTGCATAGAGCAGCGCACTCCTAACGCGAAGGTCGCAGGTTGGACTCCTGCCCGGGCCACCATGAAGACCTCACAAACGCCCTGTAGGAGGTTAATGTGATACGAAACGTGATACACGGATGCAAAAAAGAGAGGCAACCATGAAGCGGTTGCCTCTCTTTTGGGGAGTAGACGTAGGGCGGTCAGGACGCTTTAAATAGCCCGGTGTCGCCTGCCGCGAAGGATGTGGTCTGCGTTTTCGAGGACCGCTTAGGCGCGACGGGCGCGTTGTCATCGAGGGAGGCCTGCCTCAGGAGTTCGGCATGGCTGATTACCACCCGCCCACCGTGGCGACGAACCTTCAACGTGCCGTTGGCGATACGGTACGCGATGTTCCGTAGGGAAGTGGACAGGGTAGGCCCGCTTCCTTCCTCGAGTAGAGGAGGCGGGGGGCGGGTGGTCGCATAGAGATGACTTTGACGGAGGAGGTAGTCGACGTGCACATAACTGTCTAATACCCAAAATAGTAGCTGATCCAGAATATCTTCTTAAATTAATTTCTGACTTCTCTAAACTGCAGAGTTAGTTCAGCAATCGACTTTCCCGGAACACCCTCGCCAATCTTTACCTCGGATTCGTACTTCCGCCCAGACAGGGACTCATACGAGACGGTCAGCGTGTGGTCTTGGAACGTTCTTACGTGAACCCCGTCAGCAGCGAACAGCTCCGGTCTATCTGGGCGGGTTTTAAGATACGCTTCGTACATGATGGCGGACTCGGTAGCACTCCAAACTCTTTTCCAACCCACGTCCACCGCCACGCCGGATCCGACGTTTCGGATGTAAAGCTTTTCGGTCACGACCTTGGTAGGGTCGTGGGACCAGCCGATAGCTATGACCGGGCGGATAGGAGCTTCACGATCATCGTCAGCTGTCTGCAGCTGAGCCGAGGCCGTGTCCGCCATCCGCTTTGTATCAGTCGCGAAGTTTTATCAGTGTCAGGAATGTCAGAATTGCGAGGGCCGAGGTAGCCACCGCTGTGATCCAGTTGCTTATTATGTTCCAGTCTATCGAGCACATTTCGACAGCCTACCATCGCTCCTAAAGCAATCCCTTCACACTGACCTCAACGATTTCTGCAACGACTCCGGCAGGCAGCGGGCCTGCGCCCAATGAATTAGTCTCAAAGTGGCCTTGCTCTATGGGACGCAGTGTATGGCTGTGGCGCTGGCTCCGTCGAACAAATAGTTTCGGGGCAAACCGCCTGAAAGTCACTCCTGATGGAAAGCTCGTGCTGATTTCAACTCTCAGCAGTGGCGATTTAGTCATCTACGACACAGCTTCTCGCAAGGAATTCAACGGGTGAATATCGGCCACGGAGCAGCTGGCATTTTGATGGACCCTGGAGGTGTAAGATGCGGTTCCTCTCGGGCCATGTGCCATACAGGCAACGCAGCGACATCTCGGCTGCAAGCAGCGCATCCGTTCGACGTAAACGACCCAATCGGAATTGAACTCCGGACAAACCTGTGATCAAGGATCGATTGCCGACGATCCGCTCAGAAGTCGAAGTCGCCGGCCACAGCACTTCAGTGGCTGGACTCGTCGTTCTACAAACCGCACCATGAATTTTGGTGCCGGTCGGAAGGTACGACCGCGATGAGTTGCAAGCCCAATCCCTGATCCGATAGAGTTGTCGGTCTTGAACACTCCCGAGAAGACATGCATTACGAGGCGAACTCGTCAACCTCGCAATGCGCGTAACGCGGGAGGGGCCAATGCACCGAGAACTCTCTGGAGTGGCCGCAGAACCAGAGCTCCAAGCCAGTCATCTCCCAAGCCTCAGACCTTATCAATTTGTCAAAGGATTTCTTCGATGCTTTCTCACTTTCAGCAATCTGCACCCGCACGCCTTTGCGCTATGACTGTGATGCTCTGCTCTACACTGTCGTTCGCCCAGAACACAAGTTCAACCGTTCCTCCGGTCATCGACGTTCACGTTCATGCGATGGACGAGTCCTTCCCCGGCTTGGGACCAATGTGTCCCAACGAGGCAAAGTTTACGGCCTCCGACCCAGTCACAAAGGAAGCGCCATTTGGCTGGAGCCAGGAAGAATGCACTCCCAAGCTCTATCCTGCAGCCAAAGGCGAATACTTAAAGGGCGTCGTAGCTGAAATGGAACGGCTGAACGTGACAGCCGTCGTTTTCGGCGACCCCAAGAGCGTGCAGAAATGGAGAGAGGCCGCGCCCGGCCGCGTGATACCGGGCACAAGCTTCAGCGCAGGCATGCAACCAGGCGCTCACGTTCCGCTCGACGAACTCCGAAAAGACTTCACCAAAGATGGATTCAAGGTCATGGGCGAGATCGGCCTCCAATATGAAGGCCTCTCTCCCAGCGATCCCTCCGTCGATGCATACTTCGCACTGGCAGAGGAGCTGGATATTCCCGTTGCAATCCACATGGGCACGGGCGGCTCCGGCCGGGCCAACCTCGCGATGCCGAAGTTCCGCGGCTCCATGGGAAATCCTCTTCTGCTGGAGGAATTGCTGGCGCGCCACCCCAAGTTGCGCGTTCAGGTCATGCACGCCGGTTACCCAATGATCGACAACATGCTCACGCTTCTCCAGGCCAACTCCCACGTCTATGTCGACGTCGCAGGACTGATCTGGAGCTACCCGCTCAAGGAGGTTAACCGCTACATTCAGAGGCTTGTCGAGGCCGGCTTTGAAGACCGAGTAATGTTCGGGACCGATCAGCTGGGATGGCCCAAGTTGATGTCGTATTCCATCAGCATCATCCAGAACGCGGACTATCTGACGCCCGAGCAGAAACGCGACATTCTTTATAACAACGCAGCTCGATTTTTGCGGCTCGATGCCACTCAAACTAAATAGTAATGAACGAAGCTGCGCTGTCGTGATAGTCAGCAAGACAAATCGCAATGGTAGGCAAGACCCGCCGCAATGGAAACACAGCAGATCAAGCGCAATGGAGGCGGACACCTGGATGAGCGCCTCATCGCATCGCCAATGCACTCAACGAGCACCCCGCGTGCATCGGAGGTCGCCATCTTTCCGGCCCCGGACGAGCGCTGGATCAGGCCGCTCCGTTAGCATGCTGGGACCTGCCGCCGTGCCTCGCGATACTGCGGCGTCTGCTTGAAGCCCGGTTGAAGAAGCGTGGCAGCCGTGAGGATGTCCAAATGCTGCGATTGCTCGAGATCTTCTCGCTGAACGTGGTGACCCGTGCAATCGAGGGCGCATTGCAGTTGGGCACGATCGACTTCGACGCGGTGAAGCGAGCGAAGACGGTCACGGCTATACATGGAGAACTAGCCGCATCTATCACTGGCCAGGTCAACGCGCCGCTTGTATCTTACCGAATCGAATCATTCACTTTGTCTATTTACATACTGCTGTTGCATCGACGTTCAAGGAACTTATGAATCCTCAGCGTTCGTCATCCTGATTGGCTGCAGATTGTTTGACAGAAAAGCGCATGGGAAACGCGTAGACGCATAGTCATCCTTTCAACCCTACTTGTTCGCCTGGCAACGTGGTCTTTCCCGAAATACAGCTTCAATATGGTGTTGTTTTTTTTGCAGCTCCTCATTACAGTGGAGCGGTGCACTAAAACGGATAAGTCTGGATGATTCGAGTTGGCGCGTCTCTTCTTCTAGGCCTCATGGTCTGGCTTTGGCATGGCGGACAATCCGCGAGTCAGACCATTGCTTCAACTTCCCCAGGACATGAGGGCCGCGCAGACTACGTTGGAGATGCCGCATGCACTTCTTGCCATGGGCAGCAAAGCATGAGCTACATTCACACATCGCACAGTCTTACCTCGCGCCCTGTAAACAAAGACTCCGTGCTCGGCTCTTTCACAGAGGGTCGCAACATTCTGACGATCGTGGACTCCGCAAACGCAGCGGGTCAGCCGGGACTCTACTTCAAAATGGAGGAGAAGGAGGACGGCTACTATCAGACTGCGGTGACCGGATTCGATTCGCAGCTTCTGACACACACGGAGCGTATGGATCTCGTCACTGGTTCGGGAGTACGTGGCGCGACATATCTCTACTGGGAAGGTGATCAACTCTTTGAGCTGCCGGTAAGCTACTGGACCGATGGTCATCGGTGGATTAACAGTCCTGGATATACGAATGGTACGGCGGATTTTTCTCGTCCTATCAATCCCGGCTGTCTTGAGTGCCACGCAAGTTACATCCAGCCGCTCTCCACCGACCCGACGACCAACCATTACGACAGGACGAGCCTGGTGACGGGGATTGCATGCGAACGGTGCCACGGCTCCGGTGCGGAACATATCGCACGACGGAGAGATGGCACGGCAGGGCAAGCGATTCTGAATCCAGCGAGGTTCTCCCGTGACAGACAGGTAGACCTCTGCGCACTATGCCACAATGGGATCCGGCGCGAGGCCACCGCGCCGGCGTTCTCGTATGTGCCGGGGCAACCTTTGAGCAACTATTTCAAGCACTTGCCGGTTTCAACGGCGGAGCATCCTGACGTGCACGGGAATCAGGTGGGCCTGCTCGAACGTAGCCGGTGCTACCTCTCGTCGCCGCAGATGAGTTGCTCGACCTGTCACGATGTGCATGCCCTGGAACGGCCGGCCGCGGCGTATTCAGAACGCTGCCTTAACTGCCATAAGTGGCAAAGCTGCGGAGTCTCAAAGAAGCTGGGGCATGCCATCACTAATAAGTGCATCGACTGTCATATGCCGGTGGAGCAAACCAACGTCATTGTCTCAGAGACGGGAGACAGAATTGTTCAGGCGTCCATGCGCAATCACTGGATCAAGGTGTATCCACTGCCTCGTTCTAAACCGGCTGTAAAGCATTGAGGTCGTGCAAAAGTCCCGCGAGAGAGACTGCTTTTCGCTGGACGAAGTTTGTTGCAATCTGATTCACTCTAATCAGCCGGTGGCGGGAGCCAACTCATGCCAGCCCTAAGTAGCAGACTAAGGTCAATTCGGAGACTTATTGCAGTTGCTGCGGTGAGTTACGGCCTCTATTATGTTGCAGCGGCGCAGAACCAACAGATTTATCTCCCGAATCCGACGCCACGCGATCCTGACCTGCACGATAAATACAAGGAAGACCCGCTTGAGAAAGTGCGACAACAACAGGCTGCTCAACTTCGCAAGGCTCAAGTCAGGCAACAAGTGGCCGCTGCGACCGATAGGCTGGTCCGATTGGCGCAACAACTGAAGGACGAGATGGAGAAAGGCGACAAGGGCAGCCCGCTGAGCGTCAGCGCTCAGAAGGCTGCCGAGATCGAAAAGCTGGCGAAGACGGTGAAGAATTCCATGAAGTCACAGTGATGACGACTGCTAAGGCTTGTTTTGGGGATGGAGAAGGAAGGTATAGGCGTCACTATGAAACTGGGTTTGTTTCGTTTTACGCTTGCTGCCCTGGTGTTTCTGGTAATGCTTTGTAGTTTGGTGGGAGCGCAGGCACAGAAGGAGACTCCGCCTCAGCAGAGCTGCGGCGATTCCCCCAATGCTCAAAGCCAGACTTGTGCGCCGACTGACAAGAAGTCCCCCGATACATCAGTACAGAAGCAACTGGAACCCTCCAAACCGATGACGCCTGCCGAGGCACTTCGGGCGCAGTTGATGGCCGACACTCAGAAGCTTTACCAGCTCACGCAGGAGCTGAAAGCTGAGGTGGCAAAGAGCAACAAGGACACACTTTCGATCGCTGTCATCAAGAAGGCAGAGGAAGTTGAAAGACTGGCAAAGAGTCTGAAGGAGAAGATGAAGGCGGCTCAATAGACTCCCTCGCGTCGGGCGGAATCACTGCGCTGGCTTTGGCGCTGTTGCCAGCTTCTGAGAAAGGGCCTGGATCGACTCCTTATTCATACTGCTGGCCTTAGCAAATTCAGCCTTGGCTTCTTCCTTCTTTCCCATCGCCTGATCAAGCTTGGCAAGGCGCCAGTGCGGAGCGACATCTTTGGGGTCGAGCTCAATCGCTTTTTGTAACTCGCGAACGGCGTCTTCTTTGCGGTCCTGATCGGCGTAGATGATGCCGAGATCGCGATGGGCCGGGCCCAGGGTCGGGTCGGCCGCGAGTGCTTTTTCCAGCTCCGGTTCTGCTCTCGCGTAGTCGTTGAGTTGAACGTACGAGTCGCCCAGGCAGGCGCGGGCCTGGACGTGCTGCGGGTCATTGTCCAGTTCGGCCTGAAATTCTTTGGCAGCATCTGCATATTGGCTCTGGGTCCAGAGCAGATATCCCAGGCCAAAGTGTACGTTCGGTTCCTTTGGGTTGGTGTGGACGGCGGCGCGGAACTGTTCGATGGCTCCAGAACTGTCGCCTTTCTCGTCCAGCGCCTCGCCGGCAAGCATGTCGGCTTCGGCGGAGTCTGCGTTGAGTGCGAGGATCTCTTTGTAAACATCGAGGACGCACTGGAACTGCTTGCTCAACATGCAACTGTGCGCGAGGGTCAGGCGCAGAGGGAGGCTCTGCGGGTCGCGGTCGGCGGCCTGTTTAAGGTAAGGAATCGCGACGAAGTAGTCGCCCATGCCGTAGTGGGCCATGCCGATCAGGATGATCAATCGCTGGTCGCCGGGGTGCTTCTGCAACTCGGCGGTGAAGGGCTTGATGGAGTCTTTGAAGTCCTTCGCCTTGAAGAAAGCGAGGCCGAGGTTCATCTGCAAACCGGGCAGTGCTGGATTTAGCTCGAGCGCGTGGTGATAGCTGGCGAGGGCTTCGCCGTAGTTCTCTTGGCGCGACTCGACGAGGCCCAGATGCGCGAAGGCCTCAGCGTTGTGCGGGTCGCCTTTTGTTATCGCGCGCCAGGCAGCCTCCGCTTCCGCGTTCCTGCCCTGCTGCTCCAGGGCGAGTGCGTTTTGTCCGGCGTTGTTTTGGGCTAGAGCTCCCGACATGGCCATCCAGCAAGCTCCGATTAGCAACCATGTCCGGCTGTGTCGCTTCACTCCCCCCTCCCGGTTTTTGCACAAATTACTCTCATAGAGCGTTAAGTCCGGACCTGGTCGGCAGACTCCCCAGGGGTACCTCAGCGGCTAAGGCCATATTTATATTACTGGGGTTGAGGCACGGTTAGAGCGGCTACCTTAGGCGAAACGGACCTTTCGGCCTCCCCTTCAGGCAGTGAGAAAGGCCCGGTGGCTGGAGCCTTTCTCTTTGCCATTGATTTCCCTTTAGCAAAATGGCGGGAACTACTCCGCCATTCCCTATGAGCTTGTTTAGGTGATCTGGAGGTTGACAGATGTTCTTGCCGGACAATTGGGAAAGATAGAGTTGTCACCAATTAAAAATGGACTTACTTTAGGGAGGTCATGATGCAGGAGTCACCGAGGCTCCCCGTTTCATTGAAGTTTAGGATGGGCTACAGGCAAGCAGCAGATTTCTCCACTCCGCTGCGTTCCGGCCGGAATGACAGTCAATAAAAAGGGCGCGGCAGGATGACTGCCGCGCCCTGGGGTTGAATGTTGGTTTAGAAGATGAGCTTGCCTCCCAGCTCGAGGGTTCTGGGGTCAAACGTACTGGTGACCTGACCAAAGCTACCCTTCGCGCTGCCATCGGTATTAAATCCTTGGAAGCTGTTACCGATATTGGCGAACTCGGTGTGGTTGAAGGTGTTGAACGACTCGAAGCGAAGCTCGAAGCGAGCTCGTTCCGTAATCGCGAAGGCTTTATAGAGCGATGTGTTGAAGTTGACGCGACCTGGGCCGATAACTACGTCCTTGCCAGCATTGCCGAAGCCCTGGGTAGTACTTCCTGCCCATGCCGGAAGCGGGGCTTTGAACGCAGACTGATCAAACCACTGGTGCTGCTTCTTGACGTAATGAATCGGGCCGACTACGTCGGGACGATTGTCGTATCCGCCGCCCAGGCCGATGGTGTCATAGCCTACGCTCAGGCTTGTGCCCAGGTTGCCAATACCGCCGTTGTTGACAATGGTGCCGGTTTGAAAGACAGCTGTGCCGGAAATCTCCCATCCACCCAAGAGCGTGTGCGTCAGACCCGGGCTCGTGAAGAAGGGGAGCTTGTAGATGTAGTTCACGTTGAAGATATGACGTCGGTCGTACGCGCCGGAGCCTTTGTCATACTTCAGGTCGTAGGGGTTGCCGACCTGGGTCAGGTCCCCGCTGGTGAGGTCGATTGTGTGCGACCAGGTGTAGTCGGCTTCACCGCTCAGATTATGCCAGCTCTGCGCGCGAACACCCAACTGGAAGCCGTTGTAGTTTCCATTGGTGGTGTTCTCCTGCTGGGTAAGCTGCTGCCAGCCCTGGAAGGTGCGGTAAAAGTCGCCGTTTGAGCGCTGCTGCGCAACGCCAGGTGTTGTGCTTGGGAAGGTGTTGGTTCCGGAAACGTTGTTTGAGTCACCCGCCCAGGCGCGGATGGCCATAGGGGTATTGAGGGGATAGTTGTTGATACGGCGCTCGATGTTCTGATGCCATGCAAGGTTGCCGACATACTGAATGACAGCGACGACCGACGGAGCGATTTCATGCTGGATACCCAAGCTGAACTGCGCAACCTCCGGCGCGGGATAGTTTTTAGCCAGTGTTGTAGCCGACTGGGCGAAGAACGGTTGTGCAGCGGTCTGTCCACTCACCCAGCTTGTGCTTGGATCTGCGACGTAAACGTTGGACGCCGACGGATTGTTGAAGAAGGGCGGAGTTGTCGCAGCGTTGTAGATATCGTTGCCCTGCAAGCGCTCGAAGAAGGTGCCGAACCCGCCGCGAAGGACCGTCTTCCCGTCTCCGAACAGATCGTCAGAGAAGCCTACGCGAGGCTGCAGCGTTGAATAGTCGTTGTTGACGAGCCCGCGAGGGGCGCCGTTCGCTCCCGCCACATAGATGCCATTCAGGTAGAAACGCGAACCGTTTACTGTGGCGAACCCTGGCCCATTCGGGTCCAACTCACCGGTGAAGATGCCGGGAGTTGAACTTGCGACATAGCTTGGTGCGTTGTTGGGGTTATAAGCCTTGGGATCGAAGTTGGAGACATTGTTACCGCGCTCCCATGCATGGGGCAGAGCGTCGTAACGAAGCCCCAATTGGAGGCTGAGGCGCGGGGTTATTTTCCAGTTGTCATTGGCATAGAACGAGGTGGTCTCGTTGACGTAGTGGCGAACGGGTAGGTCCTCCGCCTGCGAGAAGCTATCGGTAAGGCCGAGGACCATGTCCATAAAAGGATCGCCCGAGTATGTGACACCTTGATAGGTTCCGCCGGTTTCAGTATTGAACGTGTAAGCACCGCCGGGATTACCGAAGAGCTGCTGGTTCTTGGTATAGCGGTTATAACTGAACCCAAACTTCATTGAGTGCTTGCCCTTGAGATAAGAGATATCAACCTTGGGTGAGTAGTCCTGGGCCGCGTTATGCCATGGACCCGATGCGGGGTTTTCATTAGTCCCGCCATATTGGCCGTTCCATTGCATATTCGGCAGATTCTTCGAACTGTTGTTGAAGAATCGATTAGCAGTGAAGCCGGCGGGCCTTAACGAGTTCGGGCTGTTAACGATGTTGATAACGTTGCCGTCATAGTTGAAACTGGCCTCCACCAGAAGAGTTGGCGAGATGCTTCCGGTGAGCCGGACAGCAGCACTGTTAGAGGGATTGTTGACGGTGCTGGTAATGGTGTTGTAGCTGCCACCGGACCACCCCAACATAGGTCCACCCTGAGTTTGCGTGACCGAATCGTGGATGTAGTGCCCGAGAATCTGCCATTTGTCGGTGACACGATGGTCGATTCGAACGACGTCGTCGCGCACATTGAGCGGTGTAGGCGCCGATGTGAGCGCCTGACCGTTGGGGGTGTTCGGTTTTGGAACAACGCCTGTCGCGAGATAGGCCACGGCGTTAGGATCGATGAGAGCCGCGGGAATCGTGTCATTGGGGAAGGGGGTTCCGGGTGTCAAGCCAAGCGATGCCAATTTCGCGAGGAATGCGGGGTCGGAAACAGTGCTTGGCACGAGGATCTTCGAGTTGCTGGCAAAGGCGGGAGCAACGTATTGCAGAGGCTGGCCGGCAACTGGAAAATCCGCAGCGGCCAATGTGTTGTTGGTGTTGGGTGAAGGGGATTGCTTGATCTTGCGCCACTCCTCGTTCCAGAAGAAGAAGGTCTTCTCTCGGCCGGTGTTGTAGACATGGGGAATCGTGACCGGTCCGCCGATATTGAAGCCGTAGATGTTGTAGTTCAGGCCCGGACGTGGTTGGTCGCTCTGTTTATTGAGGAAATAGTTGGCGTCGTATACGGTGTTGCGATTAAATTCCCAAAGTGAGGCGTGGAAGTTGCGAGTGCCGCTCTTGATGCCGAGGGAGATGGTTGCACCTGAGGAGATGCCGTAGTCCGGAGGGTAGTTGCTGGCGAGCACCTCAAACTGGGAGATAGAATCCTGCGAGGGCATAATCTGCATGCCGCCGGCGCCGCCGCGGTCATCAGACTCGCCACCGTCGACGAGCCAGATGTTGTGACTTTGGCGGAGTCCGTTGATGCTGAAGTTAAAGCTGCTGCCTCCAGCGCCGGAGGACGGCGTGTTATTGTCTGGCATCAGCGAGCTTGCGCCGAGGCCGATTGCGGCAAGAGCGGCGAAGTTGCGGTTCTGGGTTGCGATTTCGCTGATCTGTTCGGCGTTGATGAGGGTGCTGACGACGTTAGAGTCCGTCTGCACGGTAAGGGCGGTGGCGGAAATCGTCACCGTCTCAGTCACGCTGCCGATGCTCATCGGTACGTCATAGCGCAGCACCTGGGAGATGTTGACTTGCAGCCCTTTGCGGACCGCTGTGTTGAAGCCCTTCGCCTCCACCTTCAGGTCGTAGGTGCCAACGTTGAGCGCGGGAAAGCTGTAGATGCCTGCTGCATTTGTATCCGTGTTGTTGACGAAGCCTGTGTCCGCGGCGGTGATCGTTACCTGGGCGCCCGGGATCGCCGCGCCTTGATTGTCTGAGATTGTTCCTGTGATTTCTGAGTTTTGCTGCGCGTACACACCTATACTCGCCAGCATAAGAATCGACAGGGCAAGTACCCTGTACCACGATCGGTTCGTCATGATTTGCCTCCGCAAAAAACTTTCAATTTCTCGAGTGTTAGAGCTTGCGATAACTCGGCTCTGCATTTTGTTTGACTGTTTAGAATTTGGTACACCATCTAGAAATCTCGTTTCGTACATTAGAGTGACAGGGCTCCCAATACTGTCTTGAAGCGCCCCAAAAGTGTCTTGAGTGCATCTGTAAAATCAGAAGTATTTATTTCGGGTCGAAGACTAAACCTGTATTTGTTGCGCTGTCAACACAAATTATTAGAGCAAAATCATCCTTTTGTAGGATAGGGTTGCAGGGGGCGTATGCAAGGCTGTATACGCTGTGGGAGCAATAGTTACAGTACATTCTTGCAGCGGAGGACCTGTTTTAGCATGGATTCGAAGATAAGTCGTAGTCTCGTTCTTGTGGGTGTGCTCTTTTGGCCGTTGATCATTTGGCCGCAAGCACCTTCCCCCAAGCCGGGTGGAACAGGTGGTATGGCCACTGGAGGGACTTTTCCGGCTGTCTTCGACTCAGAGAAGCGGCCAATCACTGCCGGCGGTTTGGTCAAAACCGGACCGATCGTCTTCATGAACACGGCCGAGCAGGCAGGCCTCACACGTTGGCGGCATAAGGCCGGTACGCCAGAAAAGCGCTTCATCCTGGAAGCCAAAGGGCCGGGCGTCGCTCTGCTGGATTACGACAATGACGGCTGGCTGGACATCTACTTCGTGAATGGTTCTACAGTCGCTGCGCTCAATGGGAAAGAGGCATCGCCGCATGCCGCGCTCTTTCACAATAACCACGACGGCACATTTACCGATGTCGCCGCCAACGCCGGAGTAACAAATGATCGATGGGGATATGGTGTAGTCGTTGGGGACTTCGACAACGATGGCTGGCCTGATCTCTACGTCACCAACTTCGGCAAGAATCGTCTTTACCGCAATAATCACAACGGAACTTTCACCGACGTTGCAGAGAAGGCCGGCGTAGCACTCGGGACATGGTCCACTGGTGCGACCTTCGGAGATTACGACGGAGATGGGAGGTTGGACCTCTTCGTCGCCGGTTATCTGAGTTTTGACATCAACGATCCTCCCGCCGCCGGCACCAAGGCTGTCGGATATGCCTCGTGCGTGTACCGCGGGTCTCCGGTGATGTGCGGACCACGCGGTCTGAAGGGCGAGCGGGACCATCTTTTTCACAACAATGGGGACGGGACTTTTACAGATGTCAGTGAGAAGCTCGGAGTTAGCGACCTGGACCGGTTCTTCGGACTCGGCGCCCTCTTTGCGGACGTAAATAATGACGGGAAGCCAGACCTGCTCGTCGCCAATGACACGACGCCGAACTACCTCTACATGAATAAAGGGGACGGCACGTTCGAGGACCAAAGCTACGCGAGCGGCTACGCTCTGAACGGCGACGGCCGCGAGGTCGCGAACATGGGCATCGCCGTGGGCGACTACGAGAACAATGGCCGTCTCGATCTGGTCAACACGACCTTCTCGGATGACTTCGATGTTGTCTTCAAAAACGACGGTACAGGTGTTTTTACCGATGTCAGCTACAAATGCGGTGTTGCTGCAGCCACGATCCCGTTTGTCGGTTTTGGGGACGGCTTTCTCGACTATGACAACGACGGATGGAAGGACCTTCTCATTGCGAACGGCCACGTCTACCCCGAAGTGGACAAGCATCCGGACTGGGGCACGACCTATGGACAGAGGCCTTTGCTGTTTCGCAACTTGGCCAATGGTAAGTTCGAGGTGGTGCCGGCGGTTGAAGGTACAGGACTCGCAACAGTGAGCGTCGGCCGGGGCGCGGCCTTTGGCGATCTGTTCAACGATGGAAAAATCGATGTAGTCATCAGCAATATGGACCAGCCGCCTGTGCTTTTGCGCAACGTCAATCCGGACCATCATCATTGGGTCGAGTTGAAGCTTGTTGGGGGCACCAAAAGCCCTCGTGATGCGGTGGGTGCCACGGTGTATCTAACCGCAATGGGCATCCGCCAGCGCGGCGATGTGCTCAGCGGTGGAAGCTATCTTTCGTCAAATGACATGCGAGTACATTTCGGTCTAGGCGAAGCAAGCGCGGTGTCGAGCGTCGATATACATTGGCCCAGTGGAGCGTCCGAGAAGATTACGCTGCCTGCGGTTGATCGCATCTTTACCGTCACCGAGAGTAAAGGAATTACTGATTCACTCGTTATTGGCAAGGAGGGCGTACTACAACGTGCTCATTGATCAGGACGGCCTAGTTCGATGGATTGGCGGGAGTCAGCCATTCTCTTGCGAACCGAGGTGCAATCGATCCTACTATGTGACCAGCCCCTCCATGATGGGGGGCTGCGATAGTGTAGATCAGTTTGAAGTTTGTCGGTCCGTTGCATGCACCTGCTGCAGGGCGTAAATTTGGCGGTTCATTGCTACAATGAAGGGGTTCTTGGATGAGGCCCTTCTCGTACTGCAATTGAAGGCGGCGCCGCGATCGGATCTCTGCAAAACAAAGCGCTCGGAAGTCTGGGGCCCCGGAGCGTTCTCCTTGTTGGTGCTATTTCAATTCCTTAGTGATCGCGTCCGCAGCGTTGCCGGCCACGACCCAGCTTGCAGACCCCGCTACGACGGCTTCGTCCTCGAACCAAAGGAATCCGAAATCGTCGATGCACTCCGGAAAATCCGGCTTGATGATGATGTATCCCGGGATCACTGCACCGGGAATGTAAGCATTGTCGGCGCGATTGTTGCTGTACGTCTTCGTCTTCGAGACCGTGCCGACGCCCGCTACATACGAACTGCTGGATACCGGATGCGTGCCGAGAATGTAATTGACGGCGCGCAGCGTATATTCGGGGCCCACAAGGTCCGGAAACGTCTTGTGCAGGAAGTACATCCGGATGGCCATGTCAACCACGGCGCCCGATCCGCCCCAGGTGCCCAGGCTTGGGGGCACGCCGAACGGGGTGGCGTCCAACTCCTTATCCAAGCCCACCATGTATGTCTTCACCGCTTCCCGCATTTGATCCTTCGCGCTCGCGTCGAGATAAGGCAACGCCCGGACTGCGGTCCAGCCACGGACACCCATCTGCTGCGGGGTGATCATCTGAGGGAACAACTCCTTCAGACGGGACTTGTAGGGCTCGGCACCATTGGTGGCAATCGTCAATTCCAGAGCCGCAGCCCAGTCCTGTCCGACGTCACTGCCGCCACGGCCGAAGCCGGCCGGCGGAGCTGTTTGTGCGCTAGTGGTGGCAGGACTTGCCGGAGCGCGAGAGCTGCCCCGTCCGTTAGGATCGCCTTGAGGGCCAGACACCGCACCCTGAGATGCGGCCAGCACGCCTCCTCCGGGAGCCCCTGCCGGAGCCGCTCCGCCTAAGCCGCCGCCCACCGGATTCTGCGTTGGGTGAGCCTTCTCGTCGTTCCATGCTTTGATTGCGGTCTCCAGGCAGTCTTTCGCTAATGCGTCGTCGTAGCCTTTCAGCACATCGGCCGATGCAGCCAGCGCCGCGATGGCGTTCCACTGGAAAAACGGGTTGTTCGTGGAGAAGATCCAGCGGTCGTCCGGCTTGCCCGAGTAGTCGCCCTTCACTTCGTTTGCACCGAGCTTCGGGTCATAGATGCGGCCGTCGGTTTTCGTTGCTCCATCGCCCAGGTGCGTGTATTGGCGCAGATCCGGTTCGTGCGTGCCGCGGATTGCGTGGCCGATATTGTGGAATTGCGCGAGGATATACAGTGCGCCGTGCTTGACTTGCTCCACCGTATCGGGCACGCCATCGGGACGGTGCATCTCAACCTCACGCGCGACTTCATCCACCGTAAGCTCGTCGTATTTGAGATCGAATTCGCGATACGCCAGCGCTAGACTTTGAATCACGCTCAGTTGAGCAGGCTCCTCGAGGTCGAAATCGCCGGCATCATACCAGCCGCCTACGTTCATCCCCGGAATGTGATCGCCGCCTTTGTACTTCCCGTCCGTTGCCGTAGCCTGATTCCAGCCGTCGAATTGCTCCCCAAAGACGGGCGCCAGGCGGCCGTCATCGAGGTGCGAAGCGCCGTGCCACACGCGGTAGGCTTCGCGAACGGAAACGTGATCCATCTGCTCCGCGAGGTGATAGTCCAGGGTGTCCTGCCAGATGTTAGCGTAAGCGTCGTTGGAGATGGGGAATGGCGCCGTGCGCTGGCCTGCATACTCGATTACATAAAGGCCGGGGTCCTTGACCGGGGTGAAGTCGAATTTCGAATAAGCGTAGCGGAGCCAGGGCGCTGAAGGCGTGATCGGGCCTTCAAACGCCCGCTTGTAAGATCCGTCTTCCATCAGGCGCAGCACTTGGGCTGTCTTAGGGCCGTTGTACTTCGGATCGAGTTCGAATACCGCCACCTTGGAGAAGCCCGGCGCATAACCGACCTGGCTGTGCGCGATCATCGGCGGCCGTGTCCAGTCCGGAATCATGTTCGGCCTGATGTGCCATACGATGGCGCCGGTGGTCTTGCCCGAAGGGATCAGCGAACGCAGCACGAACCACCCGTTCTGCGCGCGATTGCGTCCATCGAAAAGCAGGAGGTCGGCCGTATCCGACTTGACGTTGATCCGGGCCAGCGCGTCGTCGACCCCCAACGTGATGCTCTCGCCTTTGGCGAACGGCAGCGGCTGAGTGTATCCCTTAGCCTTCTCCCAGTCCTCCAGGTAGTACGCCTTTGTCGGTTCATCAGGCAAAGGCAACACCTTGACCATCGCGTCGTTTGGCGTTCGCGGGAAGATGCCGGCTTTAGTTCCGTCCACCAGGTAAGTCTTGCCCATGTAGATCGAGGGCAGGAACTCCAGATTGAAGCCCGCCCGCCCAGCCAGTTTCTGCGCTAGCGGCTTGTCGAGATTGATGCTGACCTTCACGCCGCCTGGTTCGGCTGCGACTTCCAAGGTGTAGCTGAGATCGAAGGCCGGGAAAGCGAGCTTGGCGGTGAGCCGGTTGTTCGTCTTATCGGCCTCGCGCCCTTTGAGGGTAGCCACCAGGTCCCACTGTTCGGGCGTTGGCATCAGGCGCACATCGCCGTTGGTGGCGATGCGCTGCCCGTGGAGAATCATCTCCATGGCCGTGTTCTTTTGATCTACGAAAACGGGATGGTACGTGCTGTCGTAGAGAAACACGCTAAAACCTTGAGTGTCGAGGTAATTCTTGTCGGTGACCTTCATGGCAAAATCGCTGCCGAACAGGCTCGTTCCGGAGGTAAGGGCCAAGAAGTAACACACTCTGATTAGGTTGAGCACAGATTGAGTCAAGTTGCTCCTTTGCTTCAAAAGTACATGAAATGCACACCGTCTCAGATTGCCAGAAGATGGGTAAGGTGGCCTTCATACGGCACGCCTGCGTTTGCGCCAGACGTGTCCGCGCCCTGGACTCCTTCGGATGTATCGCTCAATCTGGCAATGCGATTTGACCTTCGATACGGAACTTCTCGGTAACTACTGACGCTCCTGTGTCCGGCTGGCCTCCGCCAACGCTGATCGTATATTCTCCTTGAGCGACGATTGGGTTCCCATCCTCGGTGACTATGCCCAAGTCGCGGTCCTTCAAGTCGAAATGAACCTTCTGGCTCGCACCCGACTGGAGATGAACCCTTCGAAATCCGCGGAGCGCGATCAGCGGCGCACCCTTCACTGCGGGAAACTTAAGATAGACCTGCACGACTTCATCTCCTGCAACTTTGCCTGTGTTGGTCACCGTCACATCGGCGACCACAGGCTGCCCCGCTGCCACAGCCTGCACCGAAACACTGAGGTCGCTGTACTTAAAAGTCGCATAGCTTAGCCCATAGCCGAAGGGATAGAGTGGTTTGGCCTCGAAGTAGCGGTAGGTCCGGTTCGCCATGCCGTAGTCCTCGAAGTTTGGCAACTGGCTGACACCGGTATAGAAAGTAATCGGCAGCCGGCCAGAAGGATTGTTCTTGCCGCTCAGCGTCTCAGCCACTGCCGCTCCTCCCTCTTCCCCCGGGTACCATGCTTCCAGTATGGCGTTGGCATGCTCGTTGATCCAGTTGACGGACAGTGCACTGCCGTTCAGGAGAATCACGGCAAGCGGCTTACCTGTGGCTGCCACGGCTTCGACGAGTTCTTCTTCGGGGCCGGGAAGATCGATGCTTGTGCGATCTCCGCCGAGGAATCCCGGCTCACTCACGGGCATTTCCTCGCCCTCGAGCTGGCTCGTGATGCCGACGACGGCGATGACCACGTCCGCATTTTCCGCCGCACTGATGGCTTCAGGCGAAGGCGCGTTGTTTACCGCGGACCAGATCAACTCAGCTTGCCGCTTGCCCTTGGTGCTGCCATAGCTGATCTTGAGGACGACCTTGTGGCCCTTCTCAAGGTGGACGCGACCGACGCCCGCAGCGGGGGTGCTGCCGCCACCGAATGCCACTGCTATCTGCTTGCCGTCCACTGTAAGCCTGGCAAAGCCTTCGCAGCGAATTCCTAGGATGAAGTCTCCCGACTCCGTTGGAGTCAGAAATCCTGACCATTGCACGCCGAAAGCCTTTCTCCCGGCAATATCAGGCGGCAAATTGCTGTCGGTGAGTTTGACGTTGGGCTCGGTGCGGCTGGCCAGGGGTGTTGTGCTCGCTTCGGGAGACGGCCCGTCTCTCGTCATGCCTTCGTTGTAGTCGGCCTTGAGGCCGGGCTTACCATCGGGAGTGGTGAGAAGGTTGTCCGGCACAGGGGTTCCATCGGTGCGCAGGAACTGGGTTCCAGGGACAAATGTTATAGCCGCGTTCGGGAACTCAGCGCGAAGGCCTTCGAGAATGGAGACGATATGCGTGGGCTGACCTGCATAGTTTCCGATCAGCGGGCTTGTCTGGTCGCCGAGCGGACCAATGACGGCGATCTTTTTGATTCCCGGATTGAGGGGAAGCAAACCATCGTTCTTCAGCAGGACCATGGACTCATTCGCGAGTTTGCGAGCATGAGCGCGATGTTCGGCACTATCAAGTTCCTTCTCATCGATCTTGGTAAATGGGACCATATCCGGCGGGTCGAACATGCCGAGCTTGATGCGAGCGGTGAACAAGCGGATGAGGGCTGTGTCGAGTGTGCTTTCAGGCAGGTATCCCTCCTGCACCGCATCGATATAGGCCTTTTCTACGGGCTCTCCAAATCTTGAAGTAAAGGTGACGCATTCGTTATCCATGCCTCTGATGACGGAGATAGCCGCGCCTTGTGCCTGCGTCGGACGATAACGATGATTGGCAGCGACGTCGCGAACCGCGTCGCAATCCGAAACCACATAACCCTGGAAGCCCCACTTGCCGCGCAATTGATCCTGGAGCAGGTATTGGCTGGCGCATGCCGGTTCGCCATTGATTGCGTTGTACGCACACATCACAGAGCCGGCTTTGCCTTCCACTATGGCAGCGCGGAAGGCAGGCTCGTAGGTATCGACCTGATCGTGTTTGCTGACGTCGACGTCGGCAAAATGCCGCGTTGGCTCCGGCCCGCTATGCACGGCATAGTGTTTTGGTGTCGCAATCGCCAGGTAGTACTTCGGATTGTCGCCCTGCAATCCGGTCACGTATGCAACGCCCATGCGGCCGGTGAGGAATGGATCTTCGCCGTAAGTCTCCTGACCCCGGCCCCAGCGCGGGTCGCGAAAAATGTTCAGATTTGGGGACCAGAAATCGAGCCCTCCCATGATGCCCGTATGTCCTTCGCGTATGTTTTGCACGTGCTTGATGCGCCCCTCGATACCAATCTGGGCCGCCATGGTGTGAATTCCCGGTGCATCGAACGTGGCAGCGAGACCGATGGGCTCGGGATACTCGGTTACCCCCTCGTTGATGACGCCGTGGAGGGCCTCGCTCCACCATTGATATGCGGGAATGTTGAGCCGTGAAACGGCAGCGGAATTGTTCTGCATCTCCGAGGCCTTCTCGGCGAGAGTCATCCGGTGCACCAAGTCGGCAGCCCTTTGTTCAGGCGTCAAATTGGTATCCAAATAAGGGAGAGTCGCTTTGGTGTCCAAATAAGGGAGAGTCGCTGCACCTTGAGCGACCACGGTCTGTACGGCCAAGGCAAAGAAAAGCGATCCAGTTACCAGGACAAATCTTTGCATCATTTGCGTCATGCATTTGTTCATGTTTTGAACCTCAAGTTGGGACATAGGCTGGCTGTCTTCCGGCTGACGTATCTTTCCTCAAAAAAAGCTTGCATGCGAATCACAATACACAGACCATCACAACTTCAAACTTGCGTTCTTCTGCGTCGCTTTACCGCGCTGCCACGGCCGGTTGCCCCCCGCCTGGAACAGCCGCGGCGCGAAATCTTTCAGGTCGCGGCGCCACGTCTGCCACTCATGAGCGGTGCCCGGCGACTCATAAAAGACGTGCTTGACGTTCGCTTCCGTCAACGAGTCATGCAGTCTCACGATGCCGGCATGCATCTGTTCCGGTTCCTCGGCTCCCACGCCAATCCAGAGTAGGTGCACCTTCTTTGCAAATGCTGTCGGGTCGGCCAGAGCGCCGTTGAAGGCTGTTTTCATGTCGGGCTTCTCGTTGCTGCGCATCATCATCATTCCGCCCGCTCCGCTGAAGCCTCCAATGTACGAGAAGAGGTCAAGGTGATCGAATGTGACCAGGAAGGTCTGCATGCCCCCCATCGAGAGCCCGGCCATCGCGCGATGCTCGCGGTCGGCCCTAGTCCTGAAGTTCGAATCGATGTAAGGAATCAGAGCCTGGGTCAGATCGCCCTCAAAGGTCTGCGACATCTCCTGCATTGCTTTCATCATCTCCGGCGAGCCGAAGGGCTTTCCTGTCAGGTCCGGGTCAGGGTGACCCACACGCCGAGCATAGCCGTAGGCCATCACGATAATCATCGGCTTCGAGGCTCCGCTCGCAATCAGGTTGTCGAGGATGAAGTTGGCATGGCCTTGCTTGATCCAGCCGGTCTCATCTTCACCGCCGCCGTGCTGAAGATAAAGCACGGGATAGCGCATCTTAGTCTGAGTGTCGTAACCCGGCGGCAGATAAAGGACGGCATGCCGCCAGCTCCCCGTGATCTTAGAGAAATACCCTATCTCGCGCACGCCGCCGTGCGGAACATCCTGGGGAAGGTAGTATGTTGCCCCTGGTTCGGGAATCTCGATGCCGCTGGCGTCCCTGCCCCCGCCGTATACGGCATGGCTTCCCGCATCGTTCACATCCACTCCGTCGATGACGAAGTTGTAGTAGTGAAAGCCGGGCACGAGAGGAGGAGTGGTGGCGGTCCAGAGCCCGTCGGAGCCCTTTACCATGTCGAGTTTAGGATTGCTCCAGAAGTTGAGCTTCACAGCCGTGGCGTTAGGGGCCTTGATGCGGAACTCGGCTCGTCCGCTGGCGTCGACGCGTGGGTACTCCGCGCCCCACACATCGGTCAAGGCAGGCGCGAACCCATCGGTGGTTTGTGCGAAGCAATAGCTTGAAAGCAGAAGTATTGCGACCGCAATTCTCTTCATCAAATCCTCTTCATGCCTGGAACGGCCTCTCAATTGCTTTTGAAAGGACCGGGATCGAAAGCATTCCCCCGGTGACTCCTGCGCCTCGGCGACGTGTATGCTTCGATTCAAGAACGGCGCCATTTTGCTGGACCAAGATTCTCGAAGAATAATCACATTTCTTAACTAAGTACACCAATTTATTCGATATATTCTCAAATCATGGACACAACGCTGGCTTGGATGGATCATGTCCTTGTTCGACCATTTCCAGTTATTTCTTTTGTCTCGCGGAGAAATTCATGAAGTGCAGGCATTTGCTGAGTTTCGGTCTCATGTTTGCGATGATGCCTTTGCCGATTATGGAAGCGGAAGACGTCCATCTATCCATCGATGCCTCCAAGACGGAAGCCAGGATCGATCGCAACCTCTTCGGACAGTTCGCCGAGAATCTTGGACACGGGCTGTATGAAGGAATCTGGGTCGGTCCCGATTCTTCTATTCCGAATACTCGTGGGATCCGCAATGACGTGGTCGCGGCTCTGCGTGAACTAAAGGTTCCAAATGTCCGCTGGCCGGGGGGCTGCTTTGCCGACCAGTACCACTGGCGCAAGGGAATCGGCCCGGCGGACAAGCGCCCGGCTACCGTGAACTCGGCATGGGGCGACGTGATTGATACGAATGTCTTCGGCACCGACGAGTTCATGGACTTCATCCAGCAGATAGGCAGCACACCGTACGTGTCCGTCAACGTTGGTTCAGGGACTCCCCAGGAAGCGGCCGAGTGGTTGGAATACATGACCGCCGCAGCGCCGACGGCGCTCGCCAAAGAACGTGCTGCCAATGGTCATCCCGAGCCCTACAAAGTCGGATTTCTCGGCATCGGTAACGAGAGTTGGGACTGCGGCGGCGCGATGACTCCCGACTACTACGTGAGCCTGATGAAGGTGTACAGCCGCTTCGTGCTCAATATGAATCCGGCGCAGCACGGCAAGGACCAGATGCTGAAGATCGCAGTGGGTCCAGGTACGCCAGACACTGAATGGACTGAAGCCGTGATGAAAGCATGGAAGAAGCACACCTGGGCCTGGGATATCAACGGCGTTTCCCTGCACTGGTACACCGTTCCCAACGGCTGGCCACCCTCAACCAACTCCGAGAAGTTCGGAGTAGACGACTACATGAAGACCCTTAAATCGACGCTCTTCATGGATGAGTTCCTGCGCAAGCAGGAGGCTGTGATGGACAAATACGACCCGGAGAAAAAGGTGACCCTAACTGTGGATGAGTGGGGTGCCTGGCACGCGCCGCTCTCCGGCTCCAACCCTGCTTTCCTCGTGCAGCAGAACAGCGTCCGCGACGCTATACTCGCCTCGCTCAACCTGAACATCTTCGCTCGTCACGCCGATCGCGTCCGCATGGCCAACATCGCCCAGATGATCAACGTGCTCCAGGCAATGATCCTTACGGACAAGGAGCAGATGGTTCTGACGCCCACCTACTACGTCTACAAAATGTACGTTCCGTTTCAGGACGCCGCGCTTATTCCCATCGTCTTCGATGCGGGCGCCTACACGCACGGCGGTGCATCCCTGCCGCGGGTCGACGCGATCGCTGCGAAGAGCACGGATGGAAAGCTGTTGCTTGAGATCACCAATCTCGACGCGGAGAACCCCGCGGTTGTCGACGCCGACTTGACCGGCATTGTGGCAAAGTCGGCCAAGGCAGAAACGTTAACGGCTCCGTCAGTCGACAGCACGAACACCTTTGAATCCCCAATTACAGTTACGCCGAAACCTGCAGCGGTGAAGTTACAGAACGGCAAGCTTTCACTGACGGTAGCGCCTCGATCTCTGACTGTCGTTTCGATTGAGCCGTAATTGCGAGACGCGCTCGATTGAGAGCCTCGGACCATCCTCGCTTTTCAACGACAGCCGCCGATCGCCCAACGGCATTTTGCTCCATCCAGTATCAGGAGAAAACGGACCATGCACTCGTTCCAAAAGCCAGCGTTCGCGAAAACGCTTTCCCTGCACCGGACGGTATATATCCTGCTGCTTGCGCTGCCCTGTGCCGCTTCAGTATGAGCATTTATTATTCCCCGTTGCAGTAGCCAGATCTTTCGAGGGAGGGTCGAGATGAAATCAACGAAGCTGTTACTTGCATGTGCAATGACATTGGCCGTTACGTCGGGATCAGGGCTCATGGCCCGGGTGGAGACTAATATTCCCGACATCATTCCCGGTGCAAAGCCCGTCGCAGTAGAGCACATCAAGGTTCACGGCACGGCGCTCGAAGGCAATCTCGAAGGCGACGCGGTCGATCGCGATGTCATCGTCTTCTTGCCGCCCAGCTACCAGAAGGATAAGAAGCGCCGCTACTCCGTCGTTTACGCGTTGCACGGTTACTCCATTGGCGCGGAGCAGTGGACGCGCGAAATCCACGTACCCGAGACCGTCGAAGGCGCTTTCGCAAAAGGCGCTCAGGAGATGATTGTCGTCTTGCCGGATTCCAAGACCATCTACAACGGTTCGATGTATTCGAGTTCGGTCACTACCGGTGACTTTGAGAATTACATCGCGCGTGACGTCGTGGCCTACATAGACGTGCATTACCGCACTATTCCACAGCGTACCAGCCGTGGCCTCGCCGGCCATTCCATGGGCGGCTATGGTGCGTCGCGCATCGGCATGAAGCATCCCGACGTATTCGGCGCTCTCTATATCTTGAGTCCCTGCTGCATGTCTTCGATGGTCGGAGGCGGCCCAGGCTCCGCCGATCAGATCAAGGAGCGGGCGATTGCCAGCGAGAAGAAGGTTCCCGCGGCCAAGTCTCCCGCAGACTTGGCTGCAGAGGCGCCTGGCTTCGCCGCCGCCCAGTATGCGACGGCAGCGGCGTGGGCGCCCAATCCAAAGAAACCTCCGCTCTACTTCGATCTGCCAAGCAAGGACGGTCTTCCGCAGCCCGAGATCGTAGCGAAATACACGGCTAACTCACCACTCGCCTTTGTCGATCAGTACATCGGCAATCTGAAGCAAGTACCGCGCCATCGCTATGGACGTAGGCGATCAGGACGGCCTGCGGTACGATGCCACCAAGCTGCACGATATCCTCGATACCTACGGGATCGAGAACAGTTTTGAGATCTACTCAGGCACTCACGTGAGTGCAGTCGCCGATCGCTTTCAGAATCAACGTGATGCCGTTCTTCAGCAAGAACTTGTGCTTCAGGGCAGATTGCCGGTAAGCAGAATGTGGAGGAAATCCGCCATGACGAATCGATCTCGCCGCGACTTTCTCAAGACGTCCGTCAGTGCCGGCGGCTTCTGCATGGTTGCATCCTCGACGGCCGCTCTGGCCCTGTCTGCTCAGCAACTCCGGCCCTCTTCGGGAAGGCTCGAACCCTTCCCGCTCTCCTGTGTCCGTTTGTCGCCCGGCATGTTCCGCGATCAGGAAGAAATCAACGCACGCTACCTCGACTCGCTCGCAGTCGACCGGCTCCTGCATACTTTCCGCCTCAATGCTGGCATTTCCTCTAACGCGATGCCCTACAAAGGCTGGGAAGATCCAACCTGCGAACTGCGCGGCCACTTTGCCGGAGGGCACTTTCTTTCTGCTGTGGCGCTGGCTAATGCGGGTTCAGCAAACGCCGACTTGAAAGAGCGCGGCGATAAGCTCGTTGCTGGTCTCGCGGCATGCCAGCAAAAGATCGGAACGGGCTATCTGAGCGCGTTTCCACCTGAACTCTTCGAGCGCCTTGCCCAAGGCAGGCCAGTCTGGGCGCCCTTTTACACCTTCCACAAAATCATGGCCGGTCTTCTCGATATGTACCTCCTCGCCGGCAATTCAGACGCCCTCAAAATCGCCGAAGGCATGGCCCAGTGGGCGCAGGATTTTATGGCGAATTTCAGCATCGATCAGCGCTTACGGATCTTGCGCACTGAATACGGCGGCATGAACGAAGTGCTGGTGAATCTGGCAGCGGTAACAAAAAAGGATCGCTACATTCAGGCGGCTCATCTGTTCGAGCAGCCTGGTTTTCTTGATCCGCTCGCCGAGCGCCGCGATGAGCTACAAGGCTTGCACGCAAACACGCACGTTCCTAAAATCATCGGCGCGGCCCGCATGTATGAAGTCACCGGGGATCGCCGCTATCGTCAAATTGCAGAGTACTTCCTTGCCGAGGTTCACGGCGCGCGAAATTACGCAATTGGCAACACGAGTCTCGACGAACATTGGACCACTCCGGCGGATGAACTCAAGGGCACATTGGCATGGACGAATGCGGAGTGCTGCGTGGCCTACAACCTCATGAAGCTCCAGCGCCAGGTCTTCAGCTGGACCGCAGAAGCGCGCTGGATGGATGAGTACGAGCGCGCCCTCTTCAATAGCAGGCTCGGCACTCAAAACGCGCAGGGCCTCAAGCAATACTTCTTCCCGCTCGCGGCAGGCTACTGGCGCGCGTACAACTCACCCGAGGAATCGTTCTGGTGTTGTACCGGCACGGGCGCTGAAGAATTCGCTAAGATGGCGAACACGATTTACTTCCGCCGTGACAGCGATGTCTTAGTCAACCAGTTCATTGCATCCACACTTGATTGGAAGGAAGAAGGCTTTAGGCTGGAGCAGACCACGCAATTCCCGCATGAGAAAGGCACAACGCTCAAAGTCAGGTCTCCAAGGCCAGCGCCACGGGCTATTCATGTGCGCATTCCGGGCTGGACAAACGAAGATGCAGAGGTAAAGATCAATGGCCGCGTGATCGAAGTGATAGCGGACCCGGGCTCGTATCTCTCCATTCGAAGAATCTGGCAAGATGGGGACTCGATCAGCATCAACCTCCCCATGAAGCTTCACCAGGAGCCTTTGCCCGGCGACGACTCCGTGGCCGCGGCGCTCTACGGCCCGCTGGTACTTGCGGCCGATCTCGGTCCGGCCCCGGCCGATGGCCCCATGCGAGTCATTCACGGCCGTGACACCGTTCCCCAGAATCTGCCCGTGTCATCTCCCATGCCAAAAGTTGCCGGCGCACAAGGTACGGACACGAAGCATTGGATTCAGGTTGCATCCGCGACGGAGCTGAATTTTACATGCTCTGGCGAAGACCAAAAATACAATCTCATTCCGATGTACGAGATTCGAGATCAACGTTACTCGATCTATTGGCAAACCGGGGATTCTAAACTGCGGACTTAGCTTGTAAAGGAGCGGGATGCGAATGTGCGAATTGAAACGTGCAATCCAATGAAGTTCGGATTGAGGGCAGGCGTTGGGGTGCGGTGCGTGTCGCCGGATTTTATTCGAGCTATTCTGATCTTGCTGATCGTGTCAGGAACTGTCGGCATTGCGGCACAAATGCCGGGCCAGAAGGCGGTTGCCCCTCCACCTGCGCAGATCGAACAGACGAGTTACGGCCTCCGCGCCACTGCGGGCAGGCTACGCCCGAACCTTCCACTCCCACCTCGCCGCGCCCGTGGATGCTCGAAGCACAGCAATCATGTCCGGGGGCGCCGTTCACCTTTGTGCAAGATGCAAAAGTGGCCAGCATAAAGACCTCTCAACTTGAAGTCACCGTGAACATCGAGCGCGGCAACCTTACGTTTCGGACACTGGGCGGAGAATCGCTCTAAGCGAAGGCAACAGCATCCCGCGTACCTACGAACCGATCGAGCTTAATGGCGATCACACCTACCGCGTTACGGATCGCTTTTCCCCATCGATCACGGAAGCGCTCTACGGGCTTGGTCAGCACCAGGGCGGCATGTTCAACTACCGCGGCGCCATGGTGGAACTGGGGCAAAACAACACCGATGCCGCGATACCTCTGCTGATTTCCAGCAAGGGCTACGGGCTGATGTGGAACACGGCAGCGCTCACCATCTTCGACAATCGCTTCCCGCTCGATCTGAAGCTGACCTCAATCGCTGGCAGGTCAATCGATTGCTACTTTCTCTACGGCCCGGCGATTGACGGCATTGTTCGCGGATACCGCACCATGACCGGCCACGCGCCCTTGCTGCCAAAGTGGGCCTACGGGTTCTTTCAATCGAAGGATCGCTACGTATCGCTCGACGAGATTCGCGAGATCGCAAAGCGCTACCACCAGGAACACATTCCGCTCGACGCCATGGTGCAGGATTGGTTCTGGTGGAAAACCGAGGGCGATCCAATTTTTAATCCCAACTATCACGACGTAGCCCAGAATCTCGAAGCACTGCACAAAGAAAACGTGCACGCCATGATCTCTGTCTGGGGTTTACTCGATCCCCAATCCGACACATACAAGCTCCTCGACGACAAGCAAGAACTTGTCTCCGAGGCACACGTCTACGACGCCACTAACCCTGAGGCGCGCAAACTCTACTGGCAGCACCTGCCCGGAAAACTGCTGGCGCAGGGATGGGATGCATTCTGGCTGGATAGCGCCGAGCCCGAAGAATATTGGCCGCACATGGGCGACGCCATCCTCCGAAGCCGCCAGATCGCCATCGGCAATGGCGCCGAATTCACCAACGTCTTCCCGCTTGCGCACACCTTCGGTGTCCAGGATCACTGGAAAGCTCAGGAACCCGGCAAGCGCGTCTTCCTGCTTGCACGCTCCGCATTCCTCGGCCAGCAGCGCGTCGGCGCCACTGTTTGGTCGGGAGACGTCTACGGAATCTACTGGGGCTTAAGCCGCCAGGTCCCCGCCGGCCTCAACTTCGCTCTGTCCGGATCCCCATATTGGACCACCGATATCGGTGGGTATAGGCCGCCCCACGACGATCCTCTGCCGATCCCGCGTTCCAGGAACTCTATGCACGTTGGTTTGAGTTCGGCACATTCTGTCCCATCTTCCGCACTCACGGTCACCGGCCCCACAACGAGCTGTGGAGCTTCGATAAAGTCGAGCCCATTCTGGTGAGCTACGATAGCTCCGCTACCGCCTGATGCCCTATATCTACTCGTTGGCCTGGAAAGTGACGAGCGAGAACTACACCATCCAGCGGCCGCTCGTGATGGACTGGCGCACCGAACCCAACACATGGAATCTCGGGGACGAGTTCATGTTTGGTCCTGCCATCCTCGTCAATCCCGTGTTGAAGGCCGATGTAACGAAACGAAACGTTTACCTTCCCGCGGCGCCTGCGTGGTACGACTTCTGGACCGGCAAATCGCTCAAAGGCAGCCAGGACGTAGAAGCGGATGCGCCTCTTGAACGTATGCCCCTCTTCGTGCGCGCGGGTTCCATCGTCCCAATGGGTCCGCAAATCGAGTACGCCGCGCAGGATCCCGGAGGGCCCATCGAGCTCCGAATTTATCGCGGCGCCGATGGCAAATTCGATCTCTACGAAGATGCAGGCGACGGCTACGAGTACGAGAAAGACGAGCACGCTGTGATTCCAATTCGCTGGGACGATCACACCGGCACGCTGACAATCGGCGCTCGCGAAGGATCCTTCCCGGGGATCGTCGAACATCGCAGATTCCGCGTCGTCCTCGTTGCTGACGGGCGCGGCGTCGGCGTTGACGTGACCGACGCGGCGAACGCTGAAATCAGCTACGACGGCAAGGAAGTTCCTGCAACCATCAAGTAACCCGCGCCTGCGCCGGACCCGCTAAGCGAGGGGGTGCGCTACGCTGACGGGTGTCCCATCGGCCCCAATCAACGTACCGTGGTGTTGCTCCTGTCCATTCAGGGCGCTCCGCGACTGCCAGTACTCTACTGCCTCCGAGCCATGCCCGATCGCATTCCACGCCATAGCCCGAACTTCGCCCTTGTCGAGCGCATTGTTGTCTGTCTGCCAGTTCACAAAGCCTGGCTGCGTCTCCATCACCTAGAAGTTTTTTCGCAAAAATCCGCGAGTCAAATCGTGTGTTGCACCATTGCGGGCCGGGTCCACATGTCCCGTTCCTACATAATCGTCTCACGAAGCAAAGTCCAGATCCTGCGCCACGGTGTAGTGATCGTACGCGTCGAACCACCCCATCATGTTGGTCGTGATCATCTGTCGAGGCTCAGTATGCGCACGGATCGCATCCAACTGATTTTCTGATACTCCGCCATGTATCGGAGACGAACTCCTTCCAGTTGAGCATCAGGCCTGGGTTGCCCCCATGTCCGGCGATCGAATCTGGCTCCAGTCCTGGTAGGTCTCACTCTAATAAGCTGTAGTCCACGGCGCGTTCAGATTCTCAAGCGTTCCATACTTGGCGCGAAGCCAGTTTTGAAACTGAGTCTGCGTGGTTGCCCCATAGCTCTCATTGGCGTATTCGTTGTCAATCTGCCAGCCGATCACATTAGCATCGTGGCCGAATGCCTCCGCCATCTTCTCCGCGACCCTCCGGCTCAACTCCCGATATTTTGGATCGCTCCAGTCGAACTGTTGACGGTTTCCATGCCCGTCCTTTCTGCCGTTCTCCATCGTTCGCAGGGTCTCGGGATATTTCTGTGTAAGCCAAGCTGGCGGCGCGGCGGATGGCGTGCCCATTACAACTGTGATGTGATGCCGTTCCGCCGCCGCACCGCCTGCCGCAACCACTCAAAATGAAATTCGCCTTCTTGAGGTTCCATGGCGCTCCACGCAAACTCACCCACGCGCACAAAATTGATATGCGCCTGTTTCATGAGCGTGAGGTCCGCATCCCATTGGCTCTCCGGCCACTGCTCGGGATACCACGCCGCTCCGAGCCCCAACGCAGACGTCGCGCGTCTGTTGGCAACGGAACCTGCGCAATAGCGGGAACACCCAAAGTCAACAGGAAACGAATGCAGATCGTGTAAGCCAACGCCGAAAAATCATCGGAACTCCTTGAGGACCACATCGGTATTCACTGTCCGATGCGGCATGTTGCTTCGACTACAGGTAACGGTTGATCAGGTTTTCTAAGTGCTCCTGCTGCCCCGATCGCGGCTGGGGATTGAGGTTGCGTTCTTCGCTTCGGGCAGTGATTGCGTCCAGCGACTCCATGCCCGCAAGCATCGCCTGGTTCTCCGGCAAATTCCAACCTGCATAGCGGGCACCCACGATCTCAGCGAGACGTCCTTCTTCATGGATCTTCGCCGCGGTGAGGAAAGCACGAGCACACATATCCACCCCACCAATATGCGGGTGTAGCAGATCCTCAGGCTCGATCGACTGCCTACGTACCTTTGCATCGAAGTTCATGCCGCCCTGTCCGAGCCCCCCGGCCTGGATCACGTGATACATCGCAAGGGTCATCGAATACAGATCTACCGGAAACTGATCCGTGTCCCAACCAAGCAACGGATCGCCGCGGTTAATATCGAGCGAACCGAGAATCCCAAGGTCAGCGGCAGTAGCAATCTCATGCTCGAAGGTGTGACCCGCCAGCAACGCATGATTCCCCTCGAGGTTTACTTTTACTTCGCTTTCAAGGCGGAATCTCATCAAGAACCCGTACACGGTCGCCGCATCAAAGTCATATTGATGTGCGGTTGGCTCCTTCGGCTTCGGTTCTAGCAATATCTGACCATTAATCCGATCTTGTGTTTGTATTCGACCACCAACGCAAGCATGCGGCCCATCTGCTCCAACTCATGTTTCGACTTGTGTTCAGCAGCGTCTCGTAGCCTTCGCGTCCGCCCCGTAGCACGTAGTTTGCGCCACCCAGTCTCATCGTGACGTCCATGCAATGCTTGATCGTCGTCGCACTGTAAGCAAAGACTTCGGGGTCTGGGTTGGTTGCGGCGCCAGACATAATCGCGGATGACTGAACAGGTTCGCCGTCCCCCACAGCAACCGTGTCTTTGACGACTCCATCTTCTTCGCCAGGTAATCCGACATGCTGTGAAGATTGGCAATGGATTCCCGCAGGGTTCCGTCCTCGGGAGTGACATCGCGGTCATGGAACGTGTAGAAGGGAAGATCAAGAACACGAAACAGATCGATGCAGCGTCAGCCTTATCCTGTGCCGCCTGCATCTCATCGCTGCGGTCCATCCACGGACGACGAATCGTCGGCGCGCCAAATGGATCGCTACTGTTCATCGCCGGACTGTGCCAGTAAACGACTGCACAACGCAGATGCTCGCGGGGCGGCTTTCCCAACGCTGTTCGGTCCGCATCGTACCAGCGGTACGCCAGGTCGGATGTGCTCTCGGCTCCCTCATATCGGACGGTCGGAAAGTTGCCATAAATCGATTGACCCATATATACCCCAAAATAAACGTGTGTTTTGTGCTGTGTACTGCACATAAACTTAATCCACCGAGTGCGTCGAAGGCCGGAACCGCACAGTGTAGAACGTTTCGAACAGGGTTAGGAGAACGGCCCACCAGAGCGTCGGCTGCAGATTCGCCAAAACTGTTGCGGGGGCATGTCCGAAGTGTTCGAAAATACCTTGACCCAACAAAACCACACCATCAGCCAGCATTAGGATGCCGCAAAAAAACCAGATGGAGAGCTTCGCTCTGGCCATCTACCCTTCCAATTCGTGAGGACGATCCTCTGTCATCGCAGCTCCTCGCATTTCGCTTCTAGAAAAACACTATGTTCAGGATGAAGAACACAACGATAACAACAACTGCCCAGAAGGCTGGCTTTTGCCAGAGAGTTGCAGCCCCATCGCTCGGTAGCGGAGTGACTCCGTACACCAGCCCCGAAAGCTGCGCGGTAGGTATTGGCTTCGTCATCAGGCTGACAATCACTGTAACTCCGACACAGATCAGCCAACTCCACAGCGCGTGATAGAGGTTCTCCGCCATTGGACGGGCATCGGAACTTATCGCGATGTATCGCAGACCGTCGGCGTTTATGCGGACCCACACAAACATCCCTATTGAAGCCACCGTCCCGCAGAGCAGCCCCCAGAATCCTCCGGCCCTCGTCGCCCTCTTCCAAAGCATACCCAAGATGACAGTGCCAAAGAGCGGCGCTATAAAAAAGCTGAATAGAGCCTGCACATAATCCATAATCGACGCTGCGTTCATCACAAGGTACGCTGTTGCAATCGACACCAGCATGCCGATGACCGTTGACCATCGCCCCATCGCGACGTAGTGCCTGTCCGACGCTTTTTTGTTGATGAAGGCGCCGTAGAGGTCGTGGGTCCAGACGGTCGAGAATGCGCTGATGTTGCCCGCCATGCCGCTCATAAAGCCCGCTATCAAGGCCGTGATTCCAAGTCCTAAGAGTCCCGGGCCACAATAGCGTATCAACATCAACGGCAGTACATCGTCATAGCTATGCTGTCCGGTCGCCTTCGCTACACTCCCGGGCACCAAGTGGAACACCATGGAGCCATCCGCATTGTGCAATCCAAGCGCGATCAGGCCAGGCAGGATCACGATTAGCGGAACTGCCATCTTGACCGCCGCGCCGATCACAGGCGCCATCTTTGCGGAGCGGAGGCTATTGGCACTCAACACACGCTGCACCACAAGAAAATCCGTCGTCCAGTAGCCGAAGCTGATGACAAACCCAGGCCAAAGACGATGCCCGTCCAGTGCACGCCCATCGGATTGTCCTTGAACCCTCCGAGCGTGTTCCATAGGTGTGTATGGTTGGCGTTCCCTACGTTCGTCGCAATCTGCGATTGGTCCAGCCATGGGCCTCGATCAGCCCCAAAATTGGAATGGTCGCTGCCCCCGCCCATATCAAAACAAACTGCTGCACCTCATTGATGATGGCCGAGCGCAGGCCCCCGAGCATCACGCACAGCGCTACTGTCCCCGCGCCTACCCAGATCGAGAAAGTCAGATTCCAGCCAAGCACTGTCTGCATCACGACAGCCATGGCGTACATATTCACTCCGCTCATAAGGATCGTCATCAAGGCAAACGACACTGCGCTCAGCGCTCTCGTGCCCTCGCCAAACCTCAGTTGCAGATAACCCGGTACAGAGTGTGTCTTCGAGATGTGGTAGAACGGCAAATCATTACGATGCCCAGAAACAGCATTGCCGGAATCGCGCCGATCCAGTACCAATGGGTTGCGAGCATCCCGTATTGATAGGCTGCTCCTGCCCATCCCATCAGCTCCAGCGAGCCCAGGTTCGCTGACACGAAGCTCCGCCTAGCGACCCACGCCGACATCTCCCTTCCAGCAAGAAAGAACTCTTCGCTCGGGCTAGTGGACCCCGTCATATAAAACCCAATGAAGATAACCAAAGCAAAGTAGAGCAGCAGGATCAGGACGTCGATTAAATTAAGTCGCGTCAGCTGGGCGCCGAGTAGAGATAGGTTAGAAGCGACAGAAAGCATTAGGATACGAAGAGCCTTCCAGAAGTAGATGAAGCGTCATGGAACAGTATTTTGCTCGCGACGCGAACTATATCGATTAGTCTGCAAAGTTGCAATGAAGATCCGTTTGTGCCAAATCCATATCATCGCTCTGCCTCACATAATTAGGTGTTTGCCGGTTTTCTACGGATCTCTTTAGAGATCACTCCACTTATCTCTATAAATAGCAGCGGGGCGCAGCTATACTGGATCCCGACGAAATAGTTCCTACGATTTATTAACTCAAGGATACTTACGCACATCTATGCAAAGTCGAGATACGGCAATTTATGGGAGCAGCACCACTCCCGCTATGGAGTACTAATGAACTCTCAGCTCGTGCGAGCTCACCATGTCTGCTAAAGGAAGAACAGAGCACGTTGACAAAGGTTTTAGGCCCGTCGACCTCGCCTATGTAGAGCTCGCATCGAGCGAGATCGCTCGCGACATCAACCGCGACATCGTGCTGGAGATCGTTCGTTCCAAACAGCCCATCTCGCGTGCCGATCTCTCACGAGTCTCTGGGTTGCAGCCTAGCACCGTCTCTAATATCGTCGAGCAGCTCCTACAGGAGACTTGGATTGTTGAGGGCGCCGTAGCCCGCAGGCCGCGCGGCCGCCGCCCGACCATGCTCTCCCTCAACGACAACCTCGTGATGTTGGTCGCCGACCTTCGGCCCCGCAGAGCAATCCTTGCCATTATCGACCTCAACGGTCGTATGCTCGCGCACGAAGAGATCAGCATCTTCTCGGATCCCGA
>NZ_JACHDZ010000007.1:179372-273552 GCF_014201375.1 Tunturiibacter empetritectus | reverse complement strand
GATACCAAGAGCAACAACAAAAAGCAGAATCCCTATGAAGGAAAAACAAAGAACAATCCCTTGACACTAGTGACCTGCTCATAGAAAGTCGGCTTCTCTCCAGTAATCGAGAGATCAGTGGCCCGTCGGGTGGAGTAGTCGATACAGCCACAAAGCTTCGATCGATTACTGACTCGACCGAAACTTTGGCGGTTGGTGTAGATAAAAATGTTGGCTCAGGCGACTAGTAGGGGCGGTAGTAGCCGTATGGGGGTGGATAGGCGTAGCCGTAGGGTGGCGGCGGAGGAGGATAGCCGTAGACTACGTGCGGGCGTACGACGGCGGGAGCCTGCTGGATGATGGTTGGGGCGGGCGCCTGAGCCTGGACTACGACTACGGAGGGGTTCTGCTGCTGATAGTAGGGCGGGGGTGCGTAGGACTGCTGGACTGGCTGAGGATAGGCCTGTTGGATGGGGGCGGCCTGCCGCTCGACGGGGGCTGGGGTGGGATCGGCGTAGTTGAAGCGGGAGATCATCTCGGGTTGATGCTGGACCTCGGACTTGGTGGGGATGCCGATGTCGTCGAGGAGTTTGATGGTGAGGCGGGTCTCGGGCTTGAGGACGGGATAGGGTCCGCGGCGGGGCAGGTTGATGAGGTCGATGGGCCAGAGGACGGGGATGAGCCACTCGATGGTGTCGCGGGTGGCGTGCCCGGTGCCGAGGATGCGGCCGTTAAGGTCGACGGGATTCTTGCCGGAGTCTGCGATGACGCGGGCTGAGATGGGGATGACGGTGTCGTTGCCTACGACGATGCGGTCGAATTTGAGCTCCATCCAGCCTTTGCCGACGAAGTGTCCGGGATCTTTGTAGTCTTCAAAGCGGCCTACGAGGTAGCTTCCGTAGGGGAGGACGGAGCGGCCGTATTTTTCGACGCGGCTGAGCTGGCAGAGAACGGGGTCGCCGATGTGGAGGGTTTTGGATGAGATTTTGTCGGAGACCATGCACTGGAGGACTGAACCGGCTGGAATCAACTGCTCGGCGCCTGCGGTGAGGGAGACGGGCAGGAGAAGAAGCAACGAGGCAAAGATGCGCTTCATGGGGGACCTCCACAACACACGGGAGGGATGCCGTGTGTTTTACACCTTGGGTTCGCCGGATCGCGGGGGTTGATCTCGAGACGTGCCAGAATGTTCTGCGGATTGTTGGGCTGGATTTTAGCTTAATTGTGGCGGCTTGCCACTTAATTTTCTACGTTTTCTATGGGGTGGAATTTTATGCACCTCCAAGGTCGAATTGATCAGTGGTGCTGATTCGTACCCTTCGCTGGGGTAGCTTTTGCTGTCGGCTTTATCGGCATAGAGGTTGATCTCTTTAGGGCCTTGTGGGGTAAAGTTGCGAAGTTTTTGCTGTGTCTGCGGTGGGAACCCGGTAGTTTTTGCAAAGTTGCTAAGAAAAAATGGGATGGAGAGGTGGGTGGAAAGGGACGGGCGGTTCGGGTGGGTCTGAGTTCTTCGGGATCCTTCGCTACGCTCAGGATGACGGCAAAGGCTTTCGGCAGGCTTAGCTCAGGATGACAGCAAAGGTATATGCGATGACAGCAACAGCTTGATGACGGCGCGTGACTTGATTTGTTGCTAGAGGTCGCCTTCGGCGAGGAGTTGGGTGGTGTCGAGGAGGGTTAGGAGGATGCGGTGGAGGGCGGTCTCGCGGGCGGTGGGGTCGTACCACTCCTGGAGGGTGTGGATGCCGCCGCCGATGCCGCCGCTGCCGAGGGCGAGGGCGGGGATGCCGCGGGAGAGGGGGATGTTGGCGTCGGTGGAGCCGAGGCGGAGTTCGGTGCGGAGGGAGAGGTGACGGTCGACGGCGCGGAGGGTGTGGAGGAGGGGGGAGTCGTCGGGGAGGGTGGCGGCGGGACGGTTGCCTATGGTGTCGATGTGGAGTTTGAGTGGTGTGTTGATGGTGGATTGTGTGGTGACGATGTGGTCGAAGATCTGGTGAACGAGGGTGGCGGTGGCGAGGAGCTGGGTGGAGTCGGTGGAGCGGAGGTCGAGGAGGGCGGAGGCGGACTCGGGGATGGAGTTGATGGAGGTGCCGCCGGAGATGTGGCCGACGTTGAGGGTGGTGAGGGGGTCGGTGGGGAGGGTGAGGGCGGCGATCTCGGTGAGGGCCTGGCTGAGGAGGAGGATGGGGTTTGGGGTTCCGGCGTCGGCCCAGGAGTGGCCGCCGGGGCCGGTGATGGTGACGCGGAAGCGGAGGCTGCCGAGGGCTCGGTGGATGGCGGCGGCGGTGCCTCCGCCTTCGAGGATGAGGGCGGCGGCGATGCGGGTGCGGTAGGGGCCGCGTTCGAAGAGATGACGCATGCCGCGGAGGTCGCCTACTCCTTCTTCGCCTACGTTGGCGGCGAAGAGGATGGGGATGGGTGGGGTGATGTTGGCGAAGCGGAGGGCGGCGGCGATGGCGAGCAGGGCGGTGAGGCCGGCGGCGTTGTCGCAGATGCCGGGGGCGTGGATGCGGGGGGAGTCTTTTTCTTCGGTGGGGTGGATGGGGGTGTTGGCGGGGAAGACGGTGTCTAGGTGGGCGGAGAGGAGGATGCAGGGTTGGGCTTGACTGCTGATTGGTGAGGCATTGGCTGGTTCAGCGAAATGCGGGGGTCTCTCCACTGCGCGGCGGACGGTGAGACTGTCCGCCGCTTCGGTCGAGATGACGTTATTTAAAGAGGCGGAGGTAGGAGATGAAGTGGAGGCTGGTTCGGGTTGGAGTTCGGCGAGGGCGTTGCCGGCATCGTCGAGGTGGAGGTTGGTGAGACCGAGGGTTTGGAAGCGCTCGAGGAACCAGGCGGCGCGGGCGGATTCGCCGAAGGGTGGGGCGGGGATGCGGACGAGCTCAAGCTGCCACTGGCGGAGTTGGGGTTGATGGAGGTGCAGCCAGTGGAAGGCGCGGTGGACGGCGGTGAGAGTGGCGAGGCGGGAGATGCGGCGCTGGGCGGAGGCGGTGGCTGGCATCAGGGCTGGGCCTCGGCGTCTTTATATAGGACCTCGACGAGGAAGAGGCCGCGGGCGGGGGCAGTGGGGCCGGCGGCGGAGCGGTTGCGGGCGGCGAGGATCTTGGGGATGGCGTCGGGGGAGAGGCGGTTGGCGGCTGCTTCGACGAAGGTGCCGACGAGGTTGCGGACCATGTGGTGGAGGAAGCCGGATCCGGTGACTCGGTAGATGAGGAGGTCTCCTTGCTGCTGCCAGGCGGAGTGGAAGATGGTGCGGGTGTTGTCGGTTGGGATGATTTTGTCTGGTCTGGCGGCGTTTTGGGTGGGTGTTGGATCGGTGGGTGTGTCGGCAAAATGCGGGGGTCTCTCCACTTCGCTACGGACGATAAGACTATCCGCAGCTTCGGTCGAGATGACGACTTTTTTTTCATCCCGAGACAGAGATGCGGCGGCAGGCGAAGAGGTGACGTTGTAGGAGGATGAAGGCGCGATTGCGGGGTCAAATTCTGACTGCGATCTGGTGCGGGTGGATAGGTCGGGGTCTGCGGCGGCGAAGGAGGTGAAGTCGTGGGTGCCGAGGATGTGGGCGGCGGCTTGTTGCAGGGGGGCGAGTTCGAGGGGGAGTGGGCAGGCCCAGACATAGGGGGCGAGCATGGGAGGGCAGATGCGGTCTTCTGAATGGGAGTGGGAGTGGGAGCCGCAGGGGAGGATGCGGTACTCGTAGGTTTTGCGGCGGGCGCTGTGGCGGGCGTGGAAGTCTTCGGGGACGGGGGAGACGGAGAGGACGCGGATGCTGGGTGGGAGGGCGCAGTTGAGGGCGCGATGGAGATTTGCGGCGGGGATAGGGACGGAGAGGGAGAAGGTGGCGACCTGGGCGAGGGCGTGGACGCCGGTGTCGGTGCGGCCGGAGCCTTGGGGGAGAACGGTCTCGCCGGTGACGCGATGGATGGCCTGGGCGAGCGTGCCCTGTACGGTGGGGAGGGATGGTTGGATCTGCCAGCCGTTGTAGGGGGTTCCGTCGTAGGTGAGGATTGTCTTCCAGTGAGGCATGGGCTGCTTTGGACGGTATCACGGTTGGGCGGAACGGGTTTGGAGATTGTTGGGTAAGGACAAGAGGTTGATATACTTACCGCATCGTATCTGGGAATGCATTTGGGAGTGCATCTTGGAGTGGATCTACGAGTGCACTTTTACTGGAAAGCACTTTTACTGAAGATGTTGGGAACGAAGCGGGCGATGAGTGCGTATCTGTGCTGAGCCCAGACAGCGTGGAGGTAGCGAGCGATGTTTGGGTTAGCAGCATTTTCCTAGTTCGTCGCATGTGTCGTCGCATAAGTGTCATCGCATGTCTGTGGTCGCATATCTGGGGCTGTCTTTAAGAGTCTTTGGGAAGGTGCTGCGCGTCTGAATAGGAATTGCAAAATCTGGTTGTGAGGCTGACCCCTCGTGTGGTTGTGCGGGGTTGGGAGAGCTATGAGTCCCGGAAGTCCCGGGGAATTGGTCTATGCCGATGTGGTCCATGCCGGTGTCGGGCTTTGCCGGTAGAGCGTCGAGAAGCTTCAGGAAAGAGTTGGAGAGCGAATCGTGAGATTAAAGGATATGCAGGGGGCGGCGAGCATTGCACTGCTGCTGATGAGTCTGTGCACACAGCCGAGCTTGGGGCAGCAGACGCCGACGAGTCCGACCACGCCGGCAGCGCCGCAGCCGGTGGTGAATGACACGACGGGGCAGGCGGGATTGCCACAGGCTCCTGACCCGAAGCCGACCGAGCCGTTGTTTATGCGCCCGACGAGCCGCGACTATACGAAGCCGAAGAGCCATATCTGGAATCCGATCGCTCCCTATACGGCGATTCAGGTTCCGACCTTCCAGATGGGGAATACGACGCTTGGAAGTTTGTTGAAGGATGGGAAGATTTATCTGAGCCTGGCGGATGCGGTGACGCTGGCGCTCGAGAATAACTACGATATTGCGATCTCGCGGATCAATCTGGATATTGCGGATACGGATTTGCTGCGCGCCCGAGCGGGGTCTTCGCTGCGCGGCGTTTCGACGGGTCTGCTGACGAATACGATTGGCGGAACGACGACGACGATTACAACGGGCGGTGGACCGGGAGCGACCTCGCAGGGCGTGGGCGGTGGCGGTACGGGTGTGGGCGGAATCGTTGTGAGCACGAACGGCGGGGGCCCTGTGCCGGAGAATCTGGACCCGGTGCTGACGGGGCAGCTGTCGTATGAGGCTTCGACGCAGCCGCAGTTGAATACGCTGTTCAGCGGTGGGTTGTCGGTGTTGACGACGGATACGGGGACTTACAACTTTAATTATGCGCAGGGATTTCTTACCGGCACGCAGTTGACGGTGGGGTTCAACAATACGCGCGTGACGACGGACAATGCTTTTAGCAACTTCAGCCCGTCTCTGACTACCAGTTTCCGGGCAACGGCGACCCAGCATCTGCTGCAGGGTTTTGGCTGGGGCGTGAATGGCCGGTTTATCCTGCAGGCCAAGAACGACCGGCGGATTACGGACTCAGCGTTTCGGCAGCAGCTGCTTTACACGGTGAACCAGGTGGAGAACATCTACTGGGCGCTGGTGAGCGCTTACGAAGATGAGCAGGCGAAGGAGCGTCAACTGGCGCAGTCGTCGCAGCTGACTTCGGATAATCGCAAGCAGCTTGAGATTGGGACGCTGGCTCCGCTGGATGTGGTGAACTCGGACAGCGCGGTGGCGAGCGACAAGCAGGCGCTGGTGGCGTCGAAGACGAACCTTGAGTATCAGCAGCTTCTGATGAAGCAGGCGATTTTGCGGAATCTGAACGATCCACAACTTTCGCAGGCTCCGGTGGTTCCGACCGACCGCGTGGCTCTGGACAGATTGCCTGAGGAGGACGTGCAGGTAGAGGACCTGGTGAAGCAGGCGTATGCCAACAATCCGCAGATCGAGCAGGCGGTGTTGAACATGAAGAACAACGAGATTACGATCAAGGCGTTCAAGAATGGCTTGCTGCCGGTGGTGGATGCGTATGCGTTTTACGGTGGAAGCGCACTGGGTGGAGCTCAGAATCCTAATGCCCTTAATTTTAATACCGGCAAACCGTATCCGCCGGGAACGTTCCCATCGATCGGTTATGGCGATGTGTTTCAGAATACGTTCAACAACAACGCTCCGGATAAGGGCGTTGGGGTGAACATGACGATTACGCTGCGGAACCGCACGGCGCAGGCAGACCAGGCGCGGTCGCAGATGGAGTACCGGCAGTCGCAGATGCGGTTGCAGCAGCTTTACACGCTGATTCGGATCCAGGTGACGAACCAGCAGTATGCGTTGACCAACGACCGGGCTCAGGTGCAGGCGGCTCAGGCGGCGAGAGACTTCGCGGCGCAGAGCCTGGATGCGGAACAGAAGAAGTACAGGCTAGGTGCATCGACGACTGCGAATGTGTTGCAGCAGGGGAGGAACCTGGCGACGGGGGAGAATAACCTGATCTCGGCGACGGCGGCGTATGCGAGGGATCGTGCGCAGCTGTTCCAGCTTCTGGCGAACACACTGGATCGGTATGGGATCAGTATCGAAGCTGCGGCGCAGGCGGTTGGAGGCGGCGCGGGAATGGCGACGCCGGTGATTCCTGGGCTGACGGCTCCGAAGGCTCCTGAGGCGCCGAAGCCGATTGATGTGAATCCGGGTGCTGCTCCGCCGCAGTAGGGGTGGAAGTTTTGCGAGAGGGCTCGGGCTTTGGCTCGGGCCCTTTTGTTTTTTGTGCGAGCGGATGATTCAGGCAGCTGTAAGGAAGACTCCTGGCTGGCGAACATTGTGCTTTCCACCCATCGCAAAAGACGCGATCGATGGGGCACCCGGCTTGCTGTGCGGGTCCGGGAGGTGCGTTTGCACTAGACTGGGATGCGTTTGAACTAGACTGGAAGACTATGAGTCAGGAACGGACGGCAGGTCAGGAAGTGGCGGGGAGTCACGTGCAGGCTGATGGGCATTTGAACGCTTTGGCGAGTGCGGCTTCGGCTTATCTACGGTCGGCGATGCATCAGCCGGTGGAGTGGCAGGAGTGGGGCGAGGCGGCGTTTGAGAAGGCGAAGGTGGAGGATAAGCCGATTTTGCTGGATATCGGCGCGGTGTGGTGCCATTGGTGTCATGTGATGGATCGCGAGTCGTATGAGAGTGCGGCTACGGCGAAGATTATCAATGACAACTTTGTGGCGGTGAAGGTGGATCGTGATGAGCGGCCGGATGTGGATACGCGGTATCAGGCGGCGGTGTCTGCGATCAGCGGGCAGGGTGGTTGGCCGCTGACGGCGTTTTTGACTCCGGAGGGGAAGCCTTACTTTGGCGGGACTTATTTTCCTCCGGCGGATCAGCATGGACGTCCGGGATTTCAGCGGGTGCTGCTGACGATGGCGGAGGCGTTTCAGAATCGGCGCGATGAGGTGAATGAGTCGGCTGGAAGCGTGATGGCGGCGATTGAGCATAACGAATCGTTTATGGGGAGGGCAGGGAATCCGGGGCCGGAGCTGGTGGCGAAGCTGGTGGGGTCGGCGTTGAAGCAGTTTGATTCGCGGTCGGGCGGGTTTGGGTCGCAGCCGAAGTTTCCTCACTCGGGGGCGATCGATCTGCTGCTGGATGTGGCGTCGCGGGTGTCGGCCGGCGGGATGGAGAATGTGAGCGAGGCGGCGAAGACTGCGGCGATGGTGACGCTGCAGAAGATGTCGAGGGGTGGAATCTATGACCATCTAGCGGGGGGATTTCATCGCTACTCGGTGGATGAGCGGTGGGTCGTGCCGCACTTCGAGAAGATGTCGTATGACAATAGCGAGCTGCTGAAGAACTATGTTCATGCGTTCCAGACGTTTGTGGAGCCGGAGGCGGCTCGGGTGGCGCGGGAGATGATTCGGTGGATTGATGAGTGGCTGAGCGACCGGGAGCGCGGCGGGTTCTATGCTTCGCAGGATGCGGACTTCTCGCTGGAGGATGACGGCGACTACTTTACGTGGACGCGGGATGAGGCCGCGGAGGCGCTGACTGCGGAAGAGCTGGCGGTGGCGAGCGCTTACTATGACATCGGTGAGATCGGCGATATGCACCACAACCCGGCGAAGAATGTCCTGCATGTGCGGGGAACGCTGGAGGGAGTGGCGAAGGCGAATGCGATCACGGTGGAGGTGGCGAAGGAGCGACTTGCTGCTGCGAAGGAGAAGTTGTATGCGGCGAGGCTGAGGCGGCCTACTCCTTATGTGGATAAGACGATCTACGTGGGCTGGAATGGGATGATGATCTCGGCTTATCTGGAGGCGGGGCGTGTGCTGGATATGCCGGAGGTGCGGGCGTTCGCGCTGAAGTCTCTGGACCGGGTGCTGGCGGAGGCGTGGGACGCCAAGGCTGGGATGGCGCATGTGGTCGCTTATGGGGAACAGGGCGGAAAGGGTGCACGGGTGGCTGGGGTGCTCGAGGACTATGTGTTTCTTGGGCATGCGGCGCTGGATGCGTGGGAGCTGACGGGAGAGATGCGGTACTACACGGCTGCCGAGGCGATCATGGAGAGCGCGCTGGTGAAGTTTTATGACCCGGTTGGGTGCGCGTTCTTCGATACGGAGAGTCTGGGGGAGGGTGAGACGCGGCTGGGTGCTCTGGTGACGCGGAGAAAGCCGTTGCAAGACTCGCCGACGCCTGCGGGGAACTCTGTTGGTGCGGCGTTGCTGCTGCGGCTGGAGGCGCTGAATGGGCGGGAGGACTATGCGGTGAAGGCTTTGGAGACGCTGGAGACGTTTGCTGGGGTGGTGGAGCACTTTGGGTTGTATGCGGCTAGCTATGGGCTGGCGTTGCAGAGGATGGTGCTGCGGTCGGTGGAGATCTGCGTGATTGGGGACGATGCCGCGGCGAGGAGGCTTGAGGCGGTGGCGCTGGCTCGGTATGCGGTGAATAAGAGCGTGATTCGGTTGCGGAGAGATCAGCTGGGGGCGCTGCCTCCGGCGCTGGCTGAGACGCTGCCGCATCTGCCGGGGCTTGGGGGGGAGGGGAGCTTTGCGGTGGTTTGCAGTGGGCGAGGGTGCCTGCCTCCGGTTTCTACTGCAGATGAGTTGATTGAGGCTATGAATAAGGCTTTATGAGGGGGACCGCTCTTTTTCTGCTTATGACTCTTTGTCCTGCCGTACGGGCCCACTACGCGTGGGGCGGTCACTTCGTGACTTGTATACCCCTTCGGTTTGTCCTCCCGTTGGTCGGGTTGATTTGCTAGCTGCCTATGAGGGGCTGCTGTACTGGGGGGCCTGTTGGGTTGGGGGCTCGGAGGATGAGCATGTTTGCGGGGTCGTTGCCTAGCGGGATGCCTTCCTTTTCGAAGGTGAGGATGATGCGGCGGCGAAGTTCGCGGAGGACGGCGTCCCTCTGGTTGGCGCGGACGCGGAGCTGGATGGGATAGGTAACCTCGCGGCCGTTGATTTTGTCGACACCGAGGACGACCGGGTCGGCGATGGCAATGTCTTTGAAGGCGGAATCCTGGCGAACCGCTTCGGCCAAGGCTGTGAGGACGGCGATGACTTTGTCGGGATTGGCGCTGGCGTCGACGCTGACGGGAAGGGTGGCGACGGCGTAGTCGCGGGAGAAGTTGGCGACATTGGCGATCTGGCTGTTGGGGATGATGTAGAGGGTGCCATCGGCGTCGCGGAGGCGGGTGCTGCGGAGGGAGAGATCTTCGACAGTGCCTTTGAGTCCGGCGAGAGCGACGACTTCGCCTACGTTGTACTGGTCCTCGATGAGGATGAAGATGCCGTTGAGCATGTCCTTGAAGATGGACTGTGCGCCGAGGCCTACGCCGACGCCGACGATGCCGGCGGAGGCGAGGATGGGCTGGTAGGGGATGTCGAAGATGTTGAGAAGCTGCAGGAATGCGATGAAGCCGAGAACGCCGTAGGAGGTGGCGCGCAGAATGGAGGCTATGGTGCGGAGCTGGGCGGCGCGGTGGAAGTTGCCCACCTGGCGGTCGGCGGTAGTGCGCATCTTTTTGACGAAGAAGAGAACGACGCGCTGGAGGACGAAGATGACCAGGAGGACGACGGCGATCTTTGGCAGCTTATTCTGCAGGAAGAGGATGATGTCGTTGTGCCAGTCGTGCTGGATGACCTCGATGATTCGCTCATCTTGCGGGGGAACTACCAGAAGGAGCATGATTACGGCGTCTCGCTTTCGGGAAAGAAATACTGTGAACAGAATGCGTCAGGTGTTTGTAAGATGCAATTCAAGCAGCGGATGTGGGGTGTGCGGCGGGGCGTGATGGAGGGTGCTATGAAGATGCTTCGAGTGGCAACGATTGGGGTTGTGGTGATGATGATGGGTGTATCTGGAGGGGTGAGCGGGGGCGAGCCTAAACAATTTACGCCGCCCCAACGCTTTCCCGGGCAGGCGCATCAGCCCAGCGATCTGGATCCGACGACTGATCCTCATCGTTTGGAGCAGCAGGAGCAGGTTAGGAGCACGGAGCGGCAGAAGCGACTGGTGGCGGATACGGATAAGCTGCTGGCGCTGGCGACGGATCTGAAGCAGCAGGTGGATAAGACGAATAAAAATATCCTGTCAGTGGATGTGATTAAAAAAGCAGACGAAATTGAGAAGCTTGCTCATAGTGTGAAAGAACGGATGAAGGGTTAGCAGATATAGGTATGGGAATGCTTTGTTGGATGACGGGAACTACTGCAAGGCTGGTTGCGAATGTGCTTCGGCGGGGTTGAGCTAAAGGGATGACCGGGCCGGGCATATGACGGCGGTGGGAATGGATGGAGGATGCTGTGAGAACGTTTTGTCTGGCAATGGTTGGGGTTGTTTTGATGGCAGGAGTGTCGGGACCGGTGAGTGGTGGGGCTATCAATCAAATTCAGTCGGGCGGCCGACAGAATCTCGGATTGCCAGGATCCGGGACAGAGGGCAAGGAGACCAATGATCCCCTTTCGGAGGCGCATCGACTGGAGCAGCAGGAGGCAGCCAGGAGCACGGAGCGGCAGAAGCGTCTAGTGGCGGATACCGACAAGCTGCTGGCGCTGGCTACGGATCTGAAACAGCAGGTGGATAAGACGAATAAGAATACCCTGTCAGTGGATGTTGTTAAGAAAGCAGGAGAGATTGAGAAGCTTGCCCATAGTGTTAAAGAGCGGATGAAGGGTTGAGCTTCAGGTGGTTTAGGGGCAATTGTTTGTGGTGGGCCGCATGAAGGACTATTGCGGTGATGGCTGGGTGAGGGCTGCGACGGCATTGACCAGGGGGATGGAGAGGCCGGGGAGGGTGACGGCTGAGTTTCGCATGGCGGTGACTACGGTTGCGGCGCTCCAGCCTGGGTGGGCGGCGCGTAAGAGGGCTGCGACTCCGGCGGCGAGGGGGGCAGAGGCGCTGGTGCCCATGGCCTGAACGTACGGGGTGTGGCCGAGGTTGAAGCAGCCGTAGCTGTGGGCGGAGTCGGCTGGGAGGCCGTCGAGGGTGTTGGGGAGGCCGGAGCTGCAGGCGCCCTGGATCCAGCCGCTGACGCCGGTGTCGGGGCCGTCGGGATAGCTGCCGCCGGGTGCGGCGAGGGCGTTGAGGGGAGCTCCATAGTTGGTGTAGTAGGCGAGCGAGACGGGGCCGGGGGTGCAGGTGGCGCCGGGGGTGGTGTTCTGCGCGCAGGCGGGGTTGGTGGAGGCGGCGATGGCGAGGACGCCGCGAGACTGTGCGGGGAGTTCGACGTAACGGGGGTTGGAGAGGTCGAGGCCGTCGTTGCCCGCGGAGGAGACGAGGACGATGTTGGCCTGGGCGGCGGCGTAGGTGATCTGGTTGAAGGCGGCGAGGAGGCCGGCTCCGTCTCCGGTGGTAAGGTCGGCGGTGGCGCCGACGGAGAGGGAGATGACGTCGGCGCGGTTGGTGACGGCGTCTTCGATGCCTTTCATGACCCAGCTGAGAAGGCCGCTGGCTTCGCCGGCTTCGCAGAGGTCGGCGGGGTTGGTGTCGCCGGTGATGGAGACGGGCATACGCTGGAGGACTTTGATGTTGAGGATGGTGGCGGCGGGGGCTACGCCGATGATCTTGCCGGTTCCGGGACCGATGGCTCCGGCGGCGAGGGAGGAGGTCCAGGTGCCGTGGCCTTGCTGATCCTGCGGGCTGCCGTCGTCGCAGGCGCTGGGATAGGCGGTCTGGTCGACTTCGGTGAGGTTGAGGGCGAGGTTGGGGGCGATGTCAGGGTGGGTTCGGTCGACACCGCTGTCGAGGACGGCGATGCGGATGCCTTTGCCCATGGTGGTGTCCCAGGGGCCGTGCGCGGGTGCGCCGGGGGTGTTGTTTCCGTAGCCGCCGACCTGCTGGACGGCCCATCCCTGGGGGGTGGAGGTGTAGTAGGTATCGTAGGTTGGGGGTGGTGGCGGAGTGGCTGGGGGTGGAGTGATGGAAGGGGGAGCTGAGGTGATGGGGCCGTGGGTGGGGAGTCGGCCTATGGTTGTGGTTGGCGTGAGAGATTGTGCTCCGTTGTTATCGTGCGAGGTGGGTGCGATGGGCTTGAGGCGGAGGCGCAGTGCGGAGACGATTCGGTCGTGGAGGACGTAGCTGACGTTGGGTTGGGCGGCGAGGAGGCGGAGGGTGGTGGCGTCGTCTTGTGAGGCGGGAGACTGGACGGCTGCGATGCCGAGGTGCTCGTTGCGTTGAGTGAGGCGGGTGTTAGCGGAGAGGAGATGGGCCTCGGCATCGCCGGGGATGGTTGCGTTGCGATAGATGATGAGGTAGCGATGGGGCGCGATGCTGGAGGTGTCGATCTGGGCCACGGCGGCGGGAGGAAGGAGAGGGAGAAAGAGAGCGGCGAGGCGCGAGATACTTCGGTGGAGCTGACGGGGGCGAGCCGCTGGGGGAGTTAGCTCTGGTGAAGCGATTTTGTTGAAGACGGACACGGCGGACCTCGTGGTTGTGCTGAGGTATGAATCGGCTGCGCGAGGATTTGCATTAGTGCCAGTCCGGTTGTGTGCTATTCCTTTAGTCTGTCGATTGAGTGAAATCTGACTGATCCTGCTCGATTAACGGACGCATTGACCCTGTTTGATCGCGCGTGCTCTAATTGCGCCTTTGTGAAGCTAAGAGAAAGTTTTCGTCGTAAGGAGACCCTTGCATGGTTGGAGTAAGTATTTTGGCGTTGGCCGTTCAGTCGCAGGTTCCGGTGTCCTCTGCGGCTGTGGACGCCGGCGACGGGCGCGTCTATTTATGGATTGCACTGGCGGTTGGGGTGCTGGCGTTGGTTGCTGCGCTGATGCTGGCGCGGGCGGTAATCGCCTCGGATACGGGGACGCCGGAGATGCAGGCGATCTCGAACGCGATTCGCGAGGGGGCAGAGGCGTTTTTGCGGAGACAGTACAAGACGATCGGGTCGATTGCGCTGGTGCTGGCGGTGGTGGTGTTTGTGGGGTACAAGATGTCGCCGCGGACTTCGCCCTATGCGTTGAAGACGGTGGTGAGTTTTCTGGTGGGGGCGGTGTGCTCGGGGCTGGCGGGGTTTACGGGGATGTACTGCTCGATACGGGCGAATATCCGGACGGCTTCGGCGGCGCGCACGAGTTTGAACATGGCGCTGCAGATGGCGCTGCGGGGCGGGGCGGTGACGGGGCTGGTGGTGGTCGCACTCTCACTGCTGGGTGTGGGGGTGCTGTTCCTGTTCTTTGGCGGGCTGGAGCATCCGCAGGCGGTGCCGTATCAGCTGGTGGGATTTGGGTTCGGGGCTTCGCTGGTGGCGCTGTTTGCGCAGCTTGGCGGAGGGATCTATACGAAGGCCGCCGATGTGGGCGCGGACCTGGTGGGTAAGGTAGAGGCGGGGATTCCTGAGGACGATCCGCGGAATCCGGCGGTGATTGCGGACCTGGTGGGCGATAACGTGGGCGACTGCGCGGGTCGTGGTGCGGACTTGTTCGAGTCGACGGCGGCGGAGAATGTGGGCGCGATGATTCTTGGCGCGGCGCTTTATCCGGTGTTCGGAGTGAAGGGGATTCTGTTTCCGCTTATCGTGCATGCGATCAATCTGATTGCGAGCATCGTCGGTGTGTTTGTAGTGAAGACGCGTGAGGATGAGGATCCGATGCACGCGTTGAACAAGGGATTTTATGTGACCTCGGCGCTGGCGCTGGCTGGGTTCGCAGTTGCGGTTTATACGATGTTGAATGGGCCACAGGTGCAGCCGCTTTGGTTGCTGGGGTGCGGTGTGATTGGGCTGGTGACGGCGTTTCTGTTTGTGTGGATTACGGAGTACTACACGGAGGCGATCTATCGTCCGGTGAAGTCGATTGTTGAGGCTTCGGTGACGGGGCCGGCGACGAACATTATCAGCGGGCTGGCGGTGGGGATGGAGACGCCGGCGATGCCTGTGGTGGTGATCTCGGCGGCGCTGCTGCTGAGTTACTACTTCGGCGTGCAGGGGCTGGCGGGCGTGGCGGGGATCAGCGACTATGCCAAGGGCATCTACGGGACGGCGATTGCCACGATGGGGATGCTGAGCTGCGCGGCTTACATTCTGGCGATGGATACGTTTGGGCCGATTACGGATAATGCGGGCGGGATCATCGAGATGTCGAATCAGCCGCATGAGATTCGCGATCGGACGGACAAGCTGGACTCGGCGGGGAATACGACGAAGGCGCTGACGAAGGGATATGCGATCGGGTCGGCGTCGCTGGCTGCGTTTCTTCTGTTCTCGGCTTATCTGGAGGAGATCAAAACAATTGTAACTGATAAGGTTGCACTTGCCGGCGGGTACATGCCGGTGGGGTGGAGCTTTACAAATATCAATCTGGCGCAGGTCCCGGTGTTTGTGGGCGCGCTGCTGGGTGCGATGTTGACCTATCTGTTCAGCTCGCTGGCGATCAAGGCGGTGGGGCGTACGGCGCAGATGGTGGTGAAGGATGTGCGTGATCAGTTTAAGGAGAATCCGGGGATTATGCTGGGGACCTCAAAGCCGGACTATGCGCGTTGCGTGAATATCGTGACGGGGGCCGCGTTGAAGGAGATGGTGGTGCCTGGGTTGCTGGCGGTTGGATTGCCGGTGGCAGTAGGGCTGATCTTCAGACACTTGAGTTCGAGCTATCAGGCTAGCTCTGCGTTGTATGCGCCGGGCACGATCCTGCCTGTTCCTGCGATTGGCGGCGTGCCGGTGAATCTGGCTGGAGCTGAGGCTGTGGCTGGGTTGTTGATGGTTGGGACGATCTCGGGCGTGCTGCTGGCGATGTTGATGAACAACGGCGGTGGGGCGTGGGATAACGCGAAGAAGTTTATCGAGACGGGACAGTATGGCGGGAAGAAGTCGGAGGCGCATAAGGCGGCGGTGGTGGGGGATACGGTGGGTGATCCTTTCAAGGACACGGCTGGGCCTAGTTTGCATGTGCTGATCAAGCTGCTGGCTACGATTACGCTGGTGCTTGCGCCGTTGTTTGTTTAGTTTGACCGCTGCTTGAAAGATGGGTGGCCTTCGGGTTGCCCATTTTTCTGGATTTTTTTAGCTGTGGAAAGCGAGAGGTCAGGGAGTCAAGTGTAGCGGCTTCCCGGTACAATCTGTGTCGGTAGTGTTAATGAGCTGGGCTATTCGATGTAAAGGATGGGGTGTATGGCAAGACAGTCTGGATCGGGTGTGCAGGAGAGCAAGAAGACGGCGGGAAGCGTGGCGGAGAGCTTGCTGACGCGGGAGCAGCTGGTGGAGTTTTATCGGCTGATGTACCTGTCGCGGCGTACCGATGATCGCGAGATTGTTTTGAAGCGGCAGCAGAAGATTTTTTTTCAGATCTCGTGCGCCGGGCATGAGGCGTTGCTGGTTGCGGCGGGGATGGCGCTGAAGCCGGGGTATGACTGGTTCTTTCCTTACTATCGGGATCGTGCGATCTGCCTGACGCTGGGCAATACGGTGGAGGAGCAGCTGCTGCAGGCGGTGGGCGCGGCGGATGACACGGCGAGTGGGGGGCGGCAGATGCCTTCGCACTGGTCGAGCAGGAAGTTGAATATTGTTTCGCCGTCTTCTTCGACGGCTACGCAGTGCCTGCATGCGGTTGGGTGTGCGGAGGCCGGGAGATTTTTTACGAAGCATCCAGAGGCCGCGAAGAAACATGACGGCGACTATCGCGAGTTCAAGGATGTGACGTTTCATGGCGATGAGGTTGTTTATGTTTCGATCGGTGAAGGGTCGACGAGTCAGGGAGAGTTCTGGGAGTCGCTGAATACGGCCTCGAATGGGAAGCTGCCGGTGTTGTATGTGGTCGAGGACAATGGATATGCGATCTCGACGCCGGTGGAGGTGAATACGCCGGGGGGAAATATCTCGAAGCTGGTGGCGAACTTTCCTAACTTCCACTTTGCGGAGATTGATGGCACCGATCCGATTGCGAGTTACAAGGCGATGGTGGAGGCGGTGGCGTATTGCCGCTCCGGGAAGGGGCCTGCGCTGGTGCATGGGCATGTGATTCGGCCTTACTCGCACTCGCTGAGCGATGATGAGAGGCTCTACCGGTCGGTGGAGGAGCTGGATGCGGATGCTGCGCGGGACCCGATCTCGCGGATGCAGATGTGGTTGCTGCGCGAGGGGATTCTGGACGCGGAGGGGATCAACCGGCTGGAGCGTCAGGTGGATGAAGAGGTGCAGCGGGCGGCGGATCGCGCGGTGATGGCGACGCTGCCGACGGTGGCTTCGATTACGAAGCATGTTTACTCGGAGGATCTGAGTTCGATGGACGCGCGGTTTGCGACCGAGCCGAAGCCGACTGCGGATGCAACGGAGCGGACGATGGCGGACCTGATTAATTGCTGCCTGAAAGACGAGATGCGGCGGGATGAGCGGGTGGTGGTGTTTGGCGAAGATGTGGCCGATGCTACTCGCGATGGTGCGCTGCGGGCGGGGAAGATCAAGGGCAAGGGTGGTGTGTTCAAGCTGACGGCGGGGCTGCAGACGGAGTTTGGCAGCGATCGTTGCTGGAACTCGCCGCTGGCTGAGGCGAATATTACGGGCCGTGCGATTGGGATGGCAGTGCGTGGGATGAAGCCGGTGGTGGAGATTCAGTTCTTCGACTATATCTGGCCGGCGATGCACCAGATGCGGAATGAGCTTTCGCTGATGCGGTGGCGGTCGAATGGCGACTTCAGCTGCCCGCTGGTGATGCGGGTGCCGATTGGCGGATATCTGACGGGTGGTTCGATCTATCATTCGCAGTCGGGCGAGAGCATCTTTACACATACGCCGGGGGTGCGAGTGGTGATGCCGTCGAATGCGCTGGATGCGCTGGGGTTGTTGCGGACGGCGATTCGTTGTGATGATCCGGTGTTGTTTCTGGAGCACAAGCGGCTGTATCGCGAGACGTTTGGGCGGGCGGCTTATCCGGGGCCGGACTACTGCATTCCATTTGGGAAGGCGAAGATTGTGCGGCCGGGGAAGGATCTGACGGTGTTGACGTATGGTGCGGTGGTGCCGCGGGCGCTGCAGGCGGCGCAGAAGCTCAATCGCGATACTGGCGTGGATGTGGAGCTGATCGATCTGCGGAGTTTGACTCCTTATGACTGGGAGGCGATTGCGGAGAGCGTGAGGAAGACCAGCCGCGTGATTGTGGCGCATGAGGATATGTTGAGCTGGGGGTATGGGGCGGAGATCGCGGCGCGGATTGGGGATGAGCTGTTTCATGATCTCGATGCCCCGGTGAGACGCGTGGCGGCGATGGATACGTTTGTGGCGTACCAGCCGCTGCTGGAGGATGCGATTCTGCCTCAGCCGGAGGATCTGTATCGGGCAATGGCGGAGCTGGCGGCGTTCTAGCTGGCGTATGGGCGTCCTGCCGGACGGGCCTCCTGCGCGGAGGGCGGTCACTTCGTGACGTGTATACCTTGTCTTGGCGGGGCTGGCTGCTTCGGTCCTCCCGTTGGTCGGAAGCAGGGCTTGGATGGGTCTACGCGAATTTCGCAACTGATGCGCTGGTTTGGTGTCTCTGATTGTAGGTGTAAATCTGCGGTTGGTTGCGCTGCTTGTTTTTTCGGCGCTTAGTGAGGAGTGGCGATGCGATCTGGACAGAGAGCCGGAGTGTTTTTCGGTGGAGTGCGGGTTTTGGTTTCGGGTGTTTTGTGCGTGTTGATGGTGGAGCAGCCGATGGTGGCGGCTGCGGCTACGAGGAGGGCGGTGGTGCCTTCGGTGCAGCAGATTAAGAGTGACCAGAGTGCGCTGCATGCGCTGAACCGGCTCACGTTTGGGCCGCGGCCGGGGGATGTGGCGGCGGTGCGGGAGATTGGGCTGAAGGCGTGGTTCGAGAGGCAGCTGAATCCGCAGAGTATCGACGATTCGGCGCTGGAGGAGCGGCTGGCTGCGTTTCCTGCGATGCAGATGGAGCAGGCGGAGTTGATGCAGCGGTATCCGAGCCCTGCTGTGTTGCGGCAGATGATTGCGAAGGGTGAGCCGCTGCCAAGTGATCCTGTGGAGCATGCGATCTATGCGGATCAGATTGCGTTTTACAAGGCGGCAAAGGCGAAGAAAGAGGCGGAGCAGGCTGTTACGGCGAAGAACGGCGGTGAGGATGCGGCGGCCTCGGCTGTTGATGGCTCGATGGCTAAGAGTGCAGAGGAGATGAAGGGGAGTGCGGCGCTGCCTGGGGATGGGGTGGATCCGGCGACGCCTGCGATGGCGACGCATGAGGAGCAGTTTTATTCGGGGCTGGATGCGGTGCGGGTGATCAACCTGCCTCCGGATGAGAGGATGCAGCGGATTCTGGCGATGCCGCCGGAGGAGCTGGTGCGGTTTCGCAGGAGTTTGAGCAGGAGCGAGCTGCTGGCGGCGGCGGAGGGTTTATCGCCGATGCAGCGGGAGACGCTGGCTGTGCTACAGGGTTCGCCGCGGATGATTGGCGCGGAGCTGCTGCAGTCGCGGATGCTGCGCGATATTTATAGCGAGCGGCAGCTGGAGGCGGTGATGACCGACTTCTGGTTGAACCACTTCAATGTCTACATCAAGAAGAATCAGAATGAGCCATTTTTGTTGCCGGCCTATGAGCGGGATGTGATTCGGCCTCATGCGCTGGGGAGGTTTGAAGATCTGCTGGTGGCGACGGCGAAGAGTCCGGCGATGTTGATGTATCTGGATAACTGGCAGAGTATTGGGCCTGATTCGGTAGCGGCGAGGAATGGTGGAAGGCTGGCGAAGTTTGCGCAGAATCCGCAGGTGAAGCAGGCGCTGAAGGATCGCGGATTGAATGAGAACTATGCGCGGGAGTTGATGGAGCTGCATACGCTGGGCGTGCAGTGCGAGGTGAGTGCGGATCGACCGGTGAGCATGTTGGATAAGGCCTGCGGGCGTGGGTATACACAGCAGGATGTGACCGAGGTGGCGGAGGTGCTGACGGGATGGACGATCGATCAGCCAGCACGGAGTGGTACGTATCGGTTTGAGGAGCGGCGGCATGAGCCGGGGACGAAGACTGTTCTGGGGAAGAAGATTGGGGAGAAGGGTGAGGCGGAGGGGCTGGAGGTGCTGCATCTGCTGGCGACCAGTCCGGCGACGGCCCAGTTTATTTCGAGGAAGCTGGTGGTGCGGTTTGTGAGCGATACGCCTCCGCCTGCGCTTGTGGATAGGATGGCGAAGTCTTTCGTCGCGAGTGGCGGAGATATTAAGACGGTTCTGCGGACGTTGTTCGATTCGCCGGAGTTCTGGTCGCCGGAGATACGCCGCGCGAAGGTGAAGACGCCGGAGGAGTTTGTGGTGTCGGCGGTGCGGGCGAGCGGGGCTGAGGTGACGACGGCGTTTCCGCTTTACCAGGCGCTGGAGAAGCTTGGGATGCCGCTGTATGGAATGCAGACGCCGAATGGATATAGCTGGATGGCGGAGCCGTGGGTGAACTCGGGCGATCTGGTGAATCGGCTGAACTTTGCGGTGTCGTTGAGTAATGACAGAGTTGGGGGAGTGCAGACGGATTGGGCGCGGCTGCTGGGGGAGGGTTCGGGGCAGGGTTTGGTGGTGGCGGGAGATTCGGCTGCGGAGAAGGAGAAGAAGCTGGAGGTGGCGCTGCTTGGGCAGGCGGTGAGCGATCGAACGCGGGAGACGGTGCTGGCGCAGTTTCAGGATCAGACGACACAGCAGCAGGCGGAGAAGAGCTTCGGGATCAGGGCGAATGAACAGGAGCCGATGGCACAGGTGTTAAACATCTCTTCGCCGAAACAAAGGGTGAGGCCGCCGCTTGATCGTGAGGCGGCGGGGATGGCTGGGTTGCTGCTTGGTTCGCCGGAGTTTCAACGGCGGTAGGAGTTGGCTGTGTGGAGATGCGTTGTGGTGACTGCAATTGACTGTTCCGCTTTGGCAACTTCTCGTAAAGAAACGCGTTTGTAGATGCAGATGGCGTGATGTGATACGCGGACTGGGGTCTAAGATGGCGAGCATGAAGAGTATGGCGGATCAGAGCGATTGGGGTTGCGATCTTCATGGGCGCGATGCGGCTCGGCGGCAGGTGACGCGGCGCGGATTTATGAAGGGTGGAGCACTGGCGCTGATCGGGACCTCGACGATTCCGGCGTTTTTGTCGCGGAGCGTTCTGGCTGAGGTGACTACTGCGGCGGCTAATAAGAAGAAGCTGGTCGTGCTGTTTCAACGGGGCGCGGTGGATGGACTGAATGTGGTGGTTCCTTACAAGGAGAAGAACTACTATGCGATGCGGCCTTCGATTGCGATTCAGGAGAAGGATGTTCTGGATCTGAATGGATTTTTTGGGCTGCATCCGGCGATGACGGCGTTCAAGCCGCTCTATGAGCAGGGGCATCTGGCGATTGTTCAGGCGGCGGGTTCGCCCGATACGACGCGATCACACTTTGACGCGCAGGATTATATGGAGAGCGGGACGCCGGGGGTCAAGGTTACGGTGGATGGGTGGTTGAATCGCGCGTTGCAGGCGGAGGTTTTGAAGGACAAGCCTACGGCGTTTCGTGCGGTGGCGCTGGGGACTCAGGTGCCGCGGACGTTGCAGGGGAAGATTCCCGCGATTGCGGTGAGTAATCTGGCGGATTTTTCAGTGGCTGGGAAGGGACCACAGGCTTCGCCGATCAGCAATGCGTTTCAGGCGATGTATGACGAGAGCACGGACGCGGTGCTGCATGGGACCGGGCAGGAGACGTTCGAGGCGGTGAAGATGCTGAAGTCGGCGGACCCGGCGAAGTATCAGCCTGCGGCGGGGGTGGTGTATCCGAATACGGCGTTTGGCAACAGCATGAAGCAGGTGGCGCAGCTGATGAAGGCGAACCTGGGGGTGGAGGCGGCGTTCTCGGATATTGGCGGCTGGGATACGCACCAGAACCAGGGGAGTGTGAATGGACAGCTGGCGAATCGGCTGAAGGAGTTTTCTGAGACGATTGCGGCGTTCTGGAGGGACATGGGAGATGACGCCGAGAATGTGACGCTGGTGACGATGTCGGAGTTTGGACGGACGGCTCGGCAGAATGGGACGGGCGGGACTGACCACGGCCATGCGAATGTGATGTTTGTGCTGGGTGGCAGGGTGAAGGGTGGAAAGGTTTATGGCAAGTGGCCTGGGCTTGCGAATGAACAGCTGAATGAAGGGCGGGACCTGACGGTGACGACAGACTTCCGGCGGGTGCTGGGTGAGGCGGCTTACAAGACTTTGGGCGCGAGAAATCTTGAGATGGTGTTTCCGGGAGCGCGGGTGAGTCCGAGTGAGTTCTTGAATCTTACTCAGGCGTGACAGGCTGTTGGCGGGACGGGCTCAGGCGTGACGAGGCTCGCGAGGTGGGAATGTCTTTACAGTGTCACTATTCTGTTTATGGAATGTAAAAATCAACAAAATACAAAATAGTGGAAAAAGCGCGGCAACTTTTCTTTAGATACTGCGTCTTATTGGATGTAACACACGACAGTCGGGCTTGCAGTTCCCACAGTTCCGGCTTCCAATATCCGCAACAAAAGAACTCCCCACCACAATGTAAGGCTCCCAGAGTATCGGGAGCCTTCACTCCTTTTTGGTCGGGATTTTTCGGTTTAGTCGGTCTGCGTTCGCGGGCTTCGGGTCAGGCGAAGCCTATCTTGCGGTCGAGGGCCATGGTTCCTGCGCCGTAGAAGATCAGCATGATGGCCAGGGCTGCCAGGGCGAGGATGTAGTTGTAGATGCCGAAGCCCTGATGGATGCCCACGGTGACGAAGGCTACCAACATGTTGGTAGCGACCAGAAACGCGGCGAGGCGGGTGAGAAGACCCAGGATGAGGAGGATGCCGCCGACGAACTCGGTGTAGGCGGAGACGTATCCGAGCCAGTAGGGCAGGCCGAGGGTGGTGACGTAGTGGGCGTAGTGGTGGAGGGCGCTGACGGGCAGGACCTTCTGGTAGCCGTGGACGGCCATGGAGACACCGAGGATGAGGCGCATGAGGAGCGCGCCCGTGGGTTGGAGGCTATTGAGCCATTTGGTCATAAGAATCCCTTTTGGAAAAGGGTATCGCGGAGAGTTGTGAAGAGGAGTGGATCTTAGTGGGTGGGTGCCGGGGAAGGTACGAGTTGGGTTGGCTCGGGCGATAGGGACTGCGCTACATACTGATCTAAAAATCGGGTGAGGCTTTGAGTGTAGAGAGAGTCGGAGTCTGTCGGGAGTTCAACGGTTTGTTTGGGATCGGCAGCGGTCCGAAAGCTTTGGTCGGGTGAGGAGCTGCGGGAGAGGAGGAGCTTTGGGGTTCTGAGGGTGGAGAGCGGCGTAGCGAGGGGGAACTGCTCGTGAAAGAGGAGTCGGACGGGGAGGAGGCGGCCGCGGGGGTCGCGCTGGGCTACGGGGAGGAGGTCGGCGCGGGGGGCGTCGAGGATGAGGGCTGGGATGACGGTAAGATTTGCGGCGAGTTGGGTGGCCAGGGAGGCTCCTACGCCGGTTCCGTAGGGGATGATTTGTTGGGCGGGGATGGCTCGGGAGTTGGTGAGGTACTGCCAGGCGGAGTCGGCGTCATGGGTCATGTTTTGCTGGTTGGGGCGGGTGGCGGCGCTTTGGCCGTAGCCGCGGTAGTCGAAGGCGAAGACGTTGAGGCCGAGGTTGTGGAGGCTGGCGAGGGTGGGGATGGAGTTGGTCAGGGAGCCGTCGGCGCCGGCGAGGAAGAGGATGGTGGCGTGGGCGTAGCGGGCGTTGGGGGAGGAGGGAATCCACCAGCCGGTGAGTTGGGGGGTGGCGGACTCATCGGGGCCGAACCGGATGAGCTCGTAGGGGGTGCCTGCGATGGAGACGGGAGCGGCAGAGGTGCGGGTGGGGTGGAGGACGAACTGCCACTGGCCCTGATAGAAGAGGAGGCAGAGGGTGAGGTAGCCGCAGACTAAGGCCGCGATGATGGTTAGGGCGATGGCCTTGAGGAGCCAGAGAGGGCTTACGACTTCAGGCTGGGCGTTGGTTGGCGGGGTGCGCTTGCTGGGCTTCGGCGTGGGGCGGGGCATGAGTCGGGCTTCTGTATCGACTTTAGCATTCGGAGTGAGAGGGCTGAGTCATTTTGGCGAGTGCGAGGCTCTAAGAAGTTGTCCAGGGACTGTCCTGCCGGACGGGCGCCCTGCGCGGGCGGCGGTCACTTCGTGACTTGTATACCCCTTCGGTTGGCGCTCCCGCTGGTCGCGAGGAAGATGATTCCGACCAACCGGAGGACCACGCGAAGCTCTAAAGAGGCATGTGAACGCCCGCACTTTGCGCTGGAGGCCCGTCCGGCAGGACATAGTTTCTGGACAGGTTCTAAGATGGAGATGGCGGAGGATTTCGAGTGGCGCAGTGGGTGAGGTTGTGTGGGGTGGCGGAGGCTCCGCCGGTGGGACGGGTGATGGAGGCCGAGGTAGAGGGCGTCGCAATTTGCCTGGCGAATGTGAATGGGGAGTTGTCGGCGCTGGATAATGTTTGTCCGCATCGGCAGGGACCGCTGGGACAGGGCTGGATTGAGGGGGAAGCGGTGGTGTGCCCGTGGCACTCGTGGGCCTTCAACGCGAAGACGGGGTTGGCGGAGTATCCGGCGGAGGAGCGGGTGGAGGTGTTTCCGTTGCGGGTGGAGGGGGAGGATGTTCTGGTGGATATTGAGTAGCGATCCGTTTAGGGAATCAAGGTCGGAACGTCCCGGATGTTTTTGGAGATATATGTTTCTAACCCACAAGATGGCAGGCTAAGCTGCATCTACTGACAGACCACTCGAAGGAGTGGCTGGTTGAGAGGGAGTTCTGCCATGAAGTTGCGTTCGTTGTTTCTCGCTGTCGTTGCGTTCGTTGTTCTTGCCGGTGCCGTAGTACCTGCTAACGCGTCTATCCGTCATCATCATCGCCACCACCATCATCATCACCACAGCTAGAGTTTGAACAGAATGTGAATGGGCTCGGCCATTGTGCCGAGTCTTTTTGCGTGCCAAGGGATTTGCCTGCGGTCAGCGTTTTGCAGCGTAAATGCTGATAGAATCTATTAAATCCACTCCAGGCAGGAGAGGCAATGCAGGCAATACTGGCGCTAGAAGATGGGCGCGTTTTTCGGGGTAAGAGTTTTGGCGCGCGGGCGGAATGCTCGGGCGAGGTGGTCTTCAATACATCACTGACCGGCTATCAGGAGATCTTTACCGATCCTTCCTATGCGGGTCAGATCGTGGTTTTGACAAATCCGCATATTGGGAACTATGGGACTACGCCGAGCGATGCGGAGTCGAAGAAGCCGTTTATCGAAGGCCTGGTGACGCGGGAGTTTTCGCCGATGAGTTCGAACTGGCGTTCGACGCAGGTGGCGGATGAGTATCTCGAGCGCTACGGCGTGCCGGTGATTGCGGAGATTGATACGCGTGCGGTGGTGCGGCATCTGCGGGCGAATGGTGTGATGCGCGGAGTGATTGCGTCTGGCGAGAATCTTGACGTGGATGCGCTGGTGGCAAAGGCGCGGTCGATACGCAAGATGGATGGGACTGATCTGGCGAGCGTCGTTAGTACAAAGGTGGCTTATGAGTGGGATGCGAATGAGCCGAAGAATCAGACGGGCGATTCGCTACTGACACCTGCGGTTGAGGGCGACGTGAAGCAGATGCACGTGGTCGCGTATGACTTTGGGATCAAGGAAAATATTCTGCGGATGCTGACGCGGGAGAACTGCCGGGTGACGGTGGTTCCGGCGAAGACCCCGGCTGCGGATGTGCTGGCGATGGAGCCGGATGGAGTGTTCTTCTCAAATGGGCCCGGAGATCCGGAGCCGCTGGGGTACGCGGTTGAGAATGTGAGGGAGCTGCAGGGGAAGAAGCCGATCTTCGGGATCTGCCTGGGACATCAGATCTTTGGGCTGGCGTTGGGCGGCAAGACCTACAAGCTGAAGTTTGGGCACCACGGCGGGAACCACCCGATCATGAATCATCAGACGGGCAAGGTGGAGATTACCGCGCAGAATCATAACTTCAACGTGGATCCTGATTCGCTGCCGGCCGATGTTGAGAAGACGCATACGAACTTGAACGATCAGACGCTGGCTGGGTTGAGGCACAAGACCGATCCGATGTTCAGCGTGCAGTATCACCCTGAGGCAAGTCCGGGGCCGCATGACTCGCATTATCTCTTCAAGGATTTTCGGAAGATGATGGAAGAGTTCAAAAAATAAGACAAATAGCGCGGCTTTGGTCGCGCATTTTTTCGGCGCAAAAGAGATTAGGAACAGGAAGAAGATAAGACATGCCACGCAGGAATGACATTGCGAAGATTCTGGTGATCGGCTCGGGGCCGATTGTGATTGGTCAGTCGGCAGAGTTTGATTACTCCGGGACGCAGGCTTGTAAGGCGCTGAAGGCTGAGGGGTATGAGGTGGTGCTGGTGAACTCGAACCCGGCGTCGATCATGACCGATCCTGAGGTTGCGGATAGAACGTATATTGAGCCGCTGAATGCTGCTTATGTGGAGGAGATTCTTCGCATTGAGAAGGAGATGCTTGATCCGGATGGGTTGGGCACTAGGGGCAAGTTTGCGGTGCTGCCTACGGTGGGTGGGCAGACGGCGCTGAATCTTGCGGTGGATCTGGCGGACTCTGGCGTGCTGGATAAGCTGGGGATTGAACTGATTGGCGCGAAGCTGGAGGCGATCAAGAAGGCTGAGGACCGGCTGCTGTTCAAAGACGCGATGACGAAGATCGGGTTGGATATGCCGCGGTCTGCGCTGATCAATAACATCCGCGATGGATTGGAGTTCGCGACGAAGATCGGATTTCCGGTGGTGATTCGGCCTTCATTTACGCTGGGCGGTTCGGGTGGTGGAATCGCTTACAACCGCGAGGAGTTGATGGAGATTCTTTCGCGTGGGCTGGATCTTTCGCCGGTGCATGAGTGCCTGCTGGAAGAGAGCGTGCTGGGTTGGAAGGAGTATGAACTGGAGGTGGTGCGGGACCTGAAGGATAACGTCATCATCATCTGCTCGATTGAGAACTTCGATCCGATGGGCGTGCATACGGGGGACTCGATTACGGTGGCGCCGGCGCAGACGTTGACCGATCGCGAGTACCAGGCGATGCGGGATGCGGCGATTGCGGTGATTCGTGAGATTGGCGTGGAAACGGGCGGGAGCAATGTGCAGTTCGCGGTGAACCCGCTGAACGGGCGGATGACGGTGATTGAGATGAATCCGCGGGTGTCGCGCTCGTCGGCGCTGGCGAGTAAGGCGACGGGTTTTCCGATTGCGAAGATTGCGGCGCGGTTGGCGGTCGGGTACACGCTCGATGAGATTCAGAACGACATTACGAAGGCGACGCCGGCCTGTTTTGAGCCGACGATTGACTATGTTGTGGTGAAGATTCCGAAGTGGCAGTTTGAGAAGTTTCCTGGTGCGGATGAGGTGCTGGGGCCGCAGATGAAGTCGGTAGGCGAGGTGATGGCGATCGGCAGGACCTTCAAGGAAGCGATGATGAAGGCGGTGCGTTCGCTGGAGACGGGGAAGAAGGCGACGGCGGATGAGATTGAGCCGCGGCGGTTGACGCAGCGATTGGTGACTCCGCACCCGGAGCGGTTGAGCTACGTGCGTTACGCGTTTGAGCGGGGGATGACGGTGCGCGAGGTTGCACGCATGACCTCTATGGATCCGTGGTTTCTGTACCAGATAAAGCAGATTACGGATGGGATCAAGGCTGTTGGTGGCGTGCCGATGGCTGAGGTGACGGCGGAGCAATTGCGTGCGGCGAAGCGGATGGGGATCTCGGATGAGAGGCTGGCGGCGAGCTGGGGATTGACTGGCGCGGAGGGCACGGCTGCAGTGCGCGCGTTACGGAAGAAGCTGAACGTGATGCCGGTGTACAAGATGGTGGATACGTGCGCGGGTGAGTTTGAGAGCTACACGCCTTATCTGTACAGCTGCTATGACGAAGAGGACGAAGCGGCGCCGACGAAGAAGAAGAAGATTCTGATTCTGGGGAGTGGGCCGAATCGTATCGGGCAGGGAATTGAGTTCGATTACTGCTGCTGCCATGCGGCATTTGCGCTGCGTGAGGATGGGTACGAAACCATCATGGTGAACTGCAATCCGGAGACGGTGTCGACTGACTATGACACGAGCGACCGGCTGTACTTCGAGCCGCTGACTTTGGAAGATGTGCTTGGCGTGTATGAGCATGAAGCTTCTTCGGGTGCGGAGATCGGGATGATCGTGCAGTTTGGCGGTCAGACGCCGCTGAATCTTTCTCTGCCGCTGAAGAAGGCTGGCGTGCCGATTATTGGGACGTCGCCGGAGTCGATCGATCTGGCGGAGGATCGCAAGCGGTTTGGGAAGTTGATTGAGGAGTTGAAGATTCCGCAGCCTGAGGGCGCGATGGCGACGAGCGTGGAAGAGGCTGTGGCTGGCGCGAATCGCGTGGGGTATCCGGTGCTGGTGCGGCCCTCGTATGTACTGGGCGGTCGCGCGATGGTGATCGCGTACGACGATGAGGCGATTGTGCGGTATATGTCGACGGCGATTGAGTACTCGCAGGAGCGGCCGGTGTTGATCGACCACTTCCTGGAAGATGCGGTCGAGTGCGACGTGGACGCGCTGTGCGATGGCGATGATGTGGTGATCGCAGGGATTATGCAGCACATCGAAGAGGCGGGGATTCACTCGGGGGACTCTTCGTGCGTGCTGCCTGCGGTTGATTTGAGCGATGATGTGCTGCGGATGATTCGCGAGTACACGCGCAAGCTGGCAATGGCGTTGAGCGTGCGGGGCCTCGTGAATATTCAGTTCGCGATTCAGCGGGGGATCGTTTATGTGATCGAGGTAAACCCTCGGGCTTCGCGGACGGTGCCTTATGTTTCGAAGGCGACGGGGATTCCGCTGGCGAAGATCGCTTCGCGGATTATGGTGGGGAGGAAGCTTAAGGAGTTGTTGCCGGAGCAGACAGCCAGTGGCAAGGATCTAGAGACAGGCTCGCATTACTTTGTAAAGTCGCCGGTGTTTCCGTGGGGTAAATTCCCTGGAGTCGATACTGTGCTTGGTCCGGAGATGAAGTCTACGGGCGAGGTGATGGGTGTCGCGGATAACTTCGGCGAAGCATTTGCCAAGGCGCAGATTGCCGCGGGGCAGGTGCTTCCGTTGCAGGGGACTGTGTTTCTCAGCGTCAACGATCATGATAAGGAAGGCGCGGTGCTGCTGGCGCGGAGTTTTGTGGAGATGGGATTTCATCTGGTGGCTACGCACGGCACAGCTCTTGTGCTGGAACAGGCTGGGCTGCAGCCGGAGCGCGTCTACAAGGTGAAGGAGGGGCGGCCCAATGTGGTCGATCTCATCAAGGGAGACCGAATACATCTGATCGTGAATACGCCGCATGGGCAGGATACGTTCTTCGATGAGAAGGCGATTCGACGGGCGGCGGTGATGGCGAGGATTCCGACGATCACGACGCTGGCAGCGGCGCGGGCGGCGGCTGAGGGTATCTCCGCTTTGCAGGAAGGCACGTTGAGTGTTGTTGCGCTGCAGACGCTTCACGCAAACAGGATTGCGGGCGAGGTGAAAGCGGTTGCCGCTGTGAAATAGACGACGTCGGCGGGTGGGTTAGTAGGGGCGGTTAGTAAGGTTCACGGGCGAGCTTTGCGCCGATGGCGTAGCTGATCATGGAGAGAGGGAGCCAGGTGCCGATGAGGAGGCCGTCCCCGCCCATGAGGCCGCTGCCGTGGCGGAAGGTGAAGAAGGTGCGCCAGAGTTTTTCGACAGCACCGCAGTTTTCGCAGAGGCCTTTGCCGGTGGGCAGGTCGAGCACCCAGACACAGACGATGGAGAATATGACGAGGCCGGAGATCCAGGTGTAGGGTGCGATGTCGTTTTGCAAGAGGCGAGTGACGATGGCTCCGCCAAGCATGGGAATAAAGGCGGCCAGGATGGTAGCGAGCAACTTGGGTGTGGTTGAGTCTGGGTCTGGATGATTGAGCGAGAGGACCACGATGACGATGGCCAGAGTGAGGACGGCGATTAGGGTGTGGGTGAGAAACCAGGAGGCTTCGCGGCCGAGATCGCCGAGAGATTTGCCTTGCGGGATGTCCCTTCCGTTGGTCATGTGATCAAGGGTTAGATTACTGCAACGGGGCTTCGTCGAGACGGTATGTGGTTACGTCTTTCGGGGTATGAGGCTGCGGGGTTGATCGCTGTCCTGCCGGACGGGCCTCCTGCGCTTGGCCACCCCACAAACGAAGACCTGTTTGTGGGGACCCCGGTTCGGGCGGTCACTTCGTGACTTGTATACCCCTTCGGTTGGCGCTCCCATTGGTCGCGACGGAGAATGATTCCGACAACAAGAAGAGCAGGTGCAAACCGGTACAGCAATGGTGTATTCGCTCTTAGAATAGAGAGATGCTGCTTGATGGGCTTCAACTACCGCTGACTACACCGTTCTATCCTGACGGGCGCCTTAATCTTCATAAGCTGGAACACAATGTGGCGCGCTACTCAAAGACGCCAGCGGCCGGGCTAGTTGCGCTGAGCGAGGTGGGAGAGCCGACTCTACTGAGTGAGGAGGAGACGCGGCACGTGTTGCGGAGTGTGGCTGCGTCGGCTGCGGCGGAGAAGGTGCTGATCGCTGGAGTGTCGCGGGATAGCGTTGCTGGGACGCTGGAGCTGGCGGAGTCGGCTGCGGAGTTTGGCTATGATGCGGTGCTGGTGAGGCGGCCTTCGATGCTTCGGGGTAAGGGGGAACGGACGAAGGAGTTACTGACTTATTTCCAGGCGGTGGGTGACCGGTCGGCGCTGCCGATGGTGTTGTACAGCTTGTCGGGGGAGGATGGCGCTGTGCTGCCTGCGGAGGTTGTGATCGAGCTGGCGGGACACTCGAAGATTCTTGGGATTGTGGATGATTCGGGGGACCGTGCGCGGATGGAGACGATCAAGACGGGAACCGCTAGCTCTAAGCGCGATGTGACGGTGACTGCGGTGTTCGCTGCAGTGACTGGCAGGATGCAGCGTCGAAGTGAGGGTGCGGAGGCGAAAGATCTGATTCTGGCCACTGAGTTGATGGACGGGATGCCTGCAGTGGCGACGCCCACGAAGATGATGGTGAAGACGCGAACGAAGTTGGTGGGGTTTCAACTATTGGCTGGAAGAACTGATGGGATGCTGGAGGGCTTGAGCAGTGGTGCGGTCGGCGCGATGCCGGCGTTTTCGGCGGCTGCTCCACAGGCCTGCTACGAGGTGCTGGCGGCGTGGAAGGATGGCGACGAAGGGCTAGCTGGGGAGAAACAGATGCGGCTGCAGGAGGTTGCGGCGAGGATTGAAAGGCAGATGGGAGTTGCGGGTATCAAGTTTGGGTGTGATTTGAATGGCTACTTCGGAGGGATGCCGCGTCTGCCGTTGCTGCCGCTTGGCGGGGAAGAACGGGCCGAGGTTGAGGCTTTGATGCAGGGGATGCGGAACTGACGGCTAGTGCTTGGGTGTGACGGGGATGCCCAGGCCGCTGAGTTTGCTGCGGGCCTGCATGGACTCCGGCGAGTTGGGGAAGCGCTGGATGAGGGTGCGGAGTTCGCGGGTGCCGGCTTCGTTCTCTTTCATGTTAAAGAGGGCGATGCCCTTGTGGAGATGAGATGCGGGGACCTTGTTGCTGTCGGGATACTGCTCGAGGACGGCATCGTAGGCCTTGATGGCGGCGGGGTAGTGGCCGTCGCGGAGGTTGATCTCGGCTTGGTAGTAGAAGGAGTTTCCTGAGAGGGGATTGTCGGGGTAGTACTTGACGACGTCGCCGAACTCAGAAGATGCGAGGGGGTATTTGGCGGCCATGTAGTCGCCGAGGGCGGTCTTATAGAGCTCGTCGGCGGGGGGGACGGCGGGGCCGGGGGTATCGGCTGCCTGGGGGATGCTTGCTGACGGTTTGCCCTTTTTTCCGTTGGGGGCTGGGGCTGCTGGGGCGGGTGCTGTGAGGGGTGCGGGGTTAGAAGGAGGGAGTGCGGTCGAACTGGTCGGCTGGGGCATGCCGGCGCTCATCGACTGCTGCTGGCTTTGTACATCCTGCATGAGCTTCTGGAGGGTGGCGATGCGGGCCTTGATCTCGTCGACGGAGTCGTTGAGGGACTGGATCTGACCGGAGACCTGATCGACCTTTCCGCTTTGCGTCTCCTGCTGGGTTTGAAGCTGCTTGCGCATGACGTCGACGTTTGCGCCCATCTTGTTGATGGAGTCGGCGCTCTGCTGGATGAGATCTTTCATGGCGCCCATGCGCTCGTCGTTGGACTGCTGAAGACGGGCTACTGCGTCCTGCAATGCCTGAATCTGGGTCTGCAGCTGCACCATGTCTTTGCTGACGGCGAAGGCTGGAGCGGAGCAGAACAGGATGGCCACGAGGAGAGCGGCTAACGGGATCGTCGGGGCGACGAATTTACGTGGTTGCTTTGGTTTGATCATGTCAGAGGCACTCGGCTTTCTGTCTTTTTGGTCGGCCCTCAGTGCGGTGGGCTGCGCGGGGAGCTGAAAGAGTGGGGTCAGGTTAGCAGAAACCCCGTCCTTGATTCAGGACGGGGGAAGGGTGGTTTTGGATTGGGTTACGGTCGGGTTAGCGGTCCGGTTATTTGTCCAGGGAGAACTGGGCGCGGCGGTTTTGCTGCCAGCAGCTCTCGTTCTCTTCGGTGCAGAACTGCTTCTCTTTGCCGTAGCTGATAACGCGGAGGCGGCTGGCCGGCACACCGGCGTTCACCAAAGCGGTGCGGGCGGCGTTGGCGCGGTTCTCACCGAGGGCCAGGTTGTACTCTGCGGAGCCGCGATCGTCGCAGTATCCGCCGATGACGACTCGGATGGCGGGATGAGCGGTGAGGTAGGCTGCGGCTTTGGAGGAGGCTGTGGTCGCGTCGGGACGAAGATCGTAGCTGTCGTAGTCGAAGAAGACATCCTGAACGTTCTCGTGGAAGGCTGCTTCGCTGCCCATGTCGTTGTCTGCCGGCGGAGGAGCGGTGGGCGCGACGGGGACACGGACGGTTACGCGGACGTTGGCTTCGGTGGTGCCACCGTCACCTTTGGCGGTGAGATGGAAGTTGGTGGAGGTGGAGGGGGCGACGGTCTGGGTGCCGTTGGTGTTGACGTCGCCGATGCCATCGATGGTGACCGTGGAGGCGTTCTGCGTGCGCCAGTTGAGGATGACGGATTGGCCGAGGTCGATGGAGAGAGGGTCCGCGGTGATGGTGGCGGTGGGTGCGGCAGCCGGAGGAGCAGGCGCGGGCCCGAGCGCGTTGGGGTCAATGCCGCTGGCTTTCTTGTGGCAGCCGGTGACTGCGCCGATTGAGATGAGAGTTGCTGCAATTACCAAGGTCTTGCGAATTCCTGTTTGCATCGCGTTCATTTGATATCTCCTGCCAACGTTAGTGGTGCAAAGATCAAGTTGCCTGCGAAGCGCTTCCGCAGAGACGAATAAAATTTTTACTTCCAACTCCAGTTGGGCATGTCTGCGCCGGCTCCGGTGAGTTCATGCTTTTGCGTGCCGTCAGCCAGCATGGTCATGATCTTCATGTGGGTGGCTCTGCCGTCGGGGGAGTTGGCGTAAACGATGTGGCGGCCGTCTGGGGACCATGAGGGGAAGTCGCAGCGACCGCCGTCATGGGTGAGTTGAATCCAGCGTTTGGTGGCGATCTCCATGACGTAGATGTCCTGTCCGCCGGGTGCGCCGGGGCCATACTTGCGATCCCAGGCGAAGGTGAGGAACTGTCCGTTGGGCGACCAGGAAGGTGAGGTAGCGTATCCGCCGTCGGTCATACGCTGAACGTTGGATCCATCGGTGTCCATCACGTAGAGCTGGGGGAGGTTGGTGCGTCCGCTGATCCAGGCGATCTGCGAGCCGCTGCGGGGGTTGAAGACGGGCGAGACGTCGGGCCCGCGGAAGCTGGTGACGCGGCGGGAGGAGCCTCCGCTGGTGTCGGAGATCCAGATCTCGGGGTCGCCGCTGCGGGAGGAGGAATAGGCGAGGTCCTTGCCGTTGGGGGACCATGCCGGGGAGAGGTTGGTGCCGCCGGCTGCCGAGAAGTTCACCATGCGGTTGAGGACGAGCGAGAACATGCGGATCTGAAAGCCGTCGCGGCCGAGTGAAGAGAAGGCCAGGCGGGAGTTGTCGGGCGAGATGCGAGGAGAGAGCGAGACGGTGCCGAGGTGAGTGAGAGGGTGCTGGTTGGCTCCGTCGTAGTCCATCTGCCAGATCTCTTTGTCGGCGCCGGTGAGCTTGACGTAGAAGATCTTCGATTCGGCGATGCCCTGGCTGCCTCCGCTGAGACGGAAGATGATCTCGTCGGCGAAGCGATGGGCGATCTGGCGGGCGGAGTCGTCGGTGGCGTCCTCGTTGTACTGCTTGGCGAGGACCTGCGGATATTGGAGATTTTTCGCGTCGAAGAGGAAGCCGTTGCAGGTGATTCTGTTTGCCTGAACGCCGAAGTTGCCGAAGACCACCATGGCCGCGGAGGTTGGCGCGTCGGCCCACTGCTGAATCCTGATCTCGGCGGGTGCGCCTGGAGTGGCTTGGGGGAGGAGGCTCTTCGAGACGATGTCGAAGATGCCTGCGTTGGCGAGGTCGGCGTAGAGGGTCGAGTCGAAGGTGTGCTTGAAGGCAGAGGTCTGCGGATCTGCGGAGGCAGGTTTGAAGTCGGCGACGGCGATGCGGATGTTTGAGACTCCGCTGGAGGTTTCGGTCTTGAAGCCTTCCTGCGCGTGCAGAGCGGAGGCGCCCACAAGAAGAAGGAGAAGAACTCCAAGACGACAAAGGTAGGCGTGCCGAGGGAGCGGCGTACGTTTCAGTCTAAGCATTCTGTTCCATGTTAGACGCAAAATCGGTGGGACGGGGTGTCTTAGGGCAGTTGCCAAGCGGAATCAAAGAAAACACTCCCTTGAAAGCAAAGTTTTCATTGGGGATGAAGATGGAAGGTGTATTCGACAGTGATGTGATCACCTTGCGGCAGGGGACCGAAGCCGTCGACACGCTGAACGGCTCGCATGGCGGAGAGGTCGAGCGAGGGGGAGCCGCTGGGCGTCTCGATGCGGGCGTTGGAGGGGACGCCTTCGCGATTGATATCGAAGATGATGGTGGTGCTTTTGCCGATGGAGGTACGAGGGTCGGCCTCGGCGGTGTACCAGTTCTGCGCGACTTTGCTGTTGACGATGTTGACGTAGTAGGCGAAGCGCTGGCCGAAGGTGCGGTCTTCAACGGAGACGCTGGCGGTGCCGTTTTTCAGCTCCAGTGTGGACTGCGCGATGCGCACGCCTGCGGTCTCGCCGGTGACTGCTTTGGTGGGCGGAGGGGTGACGGGCTGGATGTGTTTTGGCGGCGCGGGCGTGGGCTTTTCAGCCTCTTTGATGGGTTTGGTGATTTTTTCCGGGATTGCGATTTCGTTGGGAGTTGGCGGCGGTTCGGTTCTCTCTTTGGTGATGACGGGCGCTGGGCTTGGCGCCTCGGAGGTGAGGACGCCGGTGTCGAGGGTACGCTGCGTGGGCGGAAGAGGGAGCGAAGAGACCATGGTGGCCTGAATGGCTCCGGCGTTCGAGGCGTTCTCGCCCCAGTCGTGGCCTCGGGTGTGGAAGAGAAAGGCCCAGCCGAGGATGGCGGCGGCGATGAGGCCGTGCAGCACGATGGAGCCGACGAAGTTTGCGCCGAGCTTATCTGGGTTGCTGTCACTGTCGCGACCGATTGTGAGAGATGTATTTATGTCACCCTCCTCACTTCTGGATCGGTTGGGTGACGATGCTGATGTTGGTGATGCCGGCCTGCTTGACCGCATCCATGACGGAGGCGAAGGCGCCGAAGGGTACTCGCTCGTCGGCTCGCAGATAGATGATGCGCTTGGAGGGGTCGGCTTTGCCGGTGGATCTGAGCAGCATGGGGAGCTGGTTGACGTTGACGGGCTTGTCCTGCAGGAAGACGTTCTGCTCGCGGTCGATGGTGACGACCATGCGCTCTTCGGTGAGCTGGTTGACGGAGCGCGTCTTGGGGATCGCGACCTCGACACCGGACTGAAGAACTGGCGCGGTGAGCATGAAGATGAGCAGGAGCACAAGAACGACGTCGACCAGCGGAGTGATGTTGATCTCGGCGAGTGCGGTCTGGGTGTGTCCCTTGGTGGAGAAGGCCATTGCTAGAAGTTCCTCCGGCGGATCTCTTCGGGCTGCGGCTGGGGCGGTTGCGGCTGGCTGGGCGTGATCATGGCCGCGTTTTCGATGGCGTTGAGGAGCTCGCGGCCGAAGTCGTCCATCCGCGCGGCGAACTCGCGGAGACGGGCGGTGAGTTGGTTGTAGCCGACGACGGCGGGGATGGCGACGACGAGGCCGGCGGCGGTGGTGATGAGTGCCTCCGAGATGCCGGGGGCGACGGCGCGGAGGGTTGCGGCGCCTGCGGTGCCGAGGCCGTGGAAGGCGTCGATGATGCCCATGACGGTGCCGAAGAGGCCGATGAAGGGAGCGATGGCGGCGATGGTGGCGAGCCAGGTCATGCGGCTCTCCATCGTGGTGAGGGCTTCGCTCGAGGCTGTTTGAGCGGCGCGTTCGAGTGCGACGGGATTACGGGGGAGGCCGCGTCCTCCGTTCTGACGCTGGTACTCATCGTGGATCTCTGTGAAGACGGCGACGAGTGGGCTGGGCCTGAACTGGTCGGCGACGGCGGCGATTTCGCTGAGTCGGGTTGATTTGCGAAAGGCGCGGACGAAGCGTTGGCTCTGGGTATGGGCCCTGCTGAAGCTGGACCACTTGGAAAACATGATGGCCCAAGAGAAGATGCTGGCGAGAAGCAGAATGACCAGGACGGCGAAGGCGACAGGGCCGCTGTTGTGGATCATCTCGACCAGGGCGCTGGTGTTGGAGGCCGCGGGGGGTGCGGCGGCGGAAGGGTCTTCCTGGAGAAAGTAGAGAGCTAACGAGAGGGTCCAGACCATAGTTGTTGTGTACCAGAATTTAGTGTAAATCGTGGTTGAGGCCAATGTGGCTGGCAATCGGGTTGGCGCACCTTCTGTGGTGCAGGTCCGTCGTTTGTTTTGGACGGAAATGATGGGTAAGGGCGAGGTTTGCTATTCTCGCGATACGTCGTTGCCTGAGGGCCTTATGCTGCTGGAGTTGCGCGCGGAAAACTATGCTGTGATCGACCGTGCGGTCGCTACGTTCGGGCTTGGCCTTAACCTGCTGACTGGCGAGACGGGAGCGGGGAAATCGATTCTGATTGATGCCCTGGCGTTGCTGTTGGGTGGAAAGGCCTCGGCTGACTTTGTTCGCCATGGGGAAGAGAAGGCGGTGGTCAGTTGTGTCTTCGAGCTGACGCAGGGGGCGGCTGCGATTCTTGAGACGAATGGGATCGACAGTGAGTCGGATCATCTTCTGCTGCGACGCGAGATATTGGTTAGTGGCAAGGGGCGGGTGTTTGTGAATAATCAGCCAGCGACTGTAGGGGTGTTGCGACAGCTTGCGCCCGAGCTTGCGCTGGTGCACTCGCAGGGGGAGACGATGGGCTCGTTCGACCAGGCGCAGCAGCGTATTTTGCTGGATCGCTTTGGTGCGGTGAGTGTGGACGGTGTGGCGGAGGCGTTTGCTGCGTGGCGTGCGACTACGGACAAGCTGGACGAGTTGCAGTCTGCTGAGCAGGACCGTTTGCGGATGGCGGATCTGTGGCGGTTTCAGAGTAGGGAGATCGATCAGGCCGGGCTGAGTGCCGAGGATGAAGATGTTCAGCTTGAGGCCGAGAAGCGCGTGCTGGGGAATGCTGAGAAACTCTATACGGCGGCAATGAGTGCGCATGAGCTGCTGTATGAATCAGAGAGTTCTGCGGAGGGCGCGCTGGGTGCGGCTCTGAAGCATGTGGAGGAGTTGGCGCGGTACGATGCGCGGTTTCAGGAGCCTGCGCAACAGTTGGCTGCGGCGAAGGCGATCGTGGAAGATGTCGATGCCGAGGTGCGGGACTTTGCGGACAATGTTCATGCTGCGCCGGGTCGGCTGGAGGAGATTGAAGATCGGCTGGCTGCGCTCGATCGGTTGAAGCGGAAGTATGGACAGAGATTGAAGGATGTTATCGACTTTGGTGCGGAGGCGGCGCGGCAGTTGGCTGAGGTGGAGAATCGCGATGCGCTGCTGGTGGAGCTGAAGGGGAAGCAGGAGAAGGATGCGGAGGCTTATAAGATCGTCGCGGCGAAGCGAACTGTTGGGCGTACAGAGGCCGCGAAGCGACTGGAGAAGCTGGCTGAGGCGCAGATCAACGATCTTGCTATGAGCACGCGGTTTCATGTTCGCGTGACGGCGGAGAAGTCTCCGGAGAACTGGACCGCGCATGGGTGGGATCAGGTGGAGTGCCTGATCGCGACCAACGCCGGGGAGCCGATGAAGCCGTTGCATGAGATTGCTTCGGGTGGTGAGATGTCGCGGGTGATGCTGGCGCTGAAGGTGACTGTGGAGGAGGCGGCGTCGGGAGTAGCGGGGAGGAAGAAGAAGTCGGTTCTGCCACGGACGCTGGTGTTTGATGAGATCGATATAGGGATTGGCGGACGGGCCGCGGAAGCAGTGGGGCGGAAGCTGAAGACGTTGTCGAAAGGCCAGCAGGTGCTGTGTATTACGCATCTGCCCCAGATTGCCGCGTTTGGGGATCAGCACTTTCTGATCGAAAAGACAGAGAAGCGCGGACGCACGCAGACCGAGGTTCGCCGCATGGAGGATTCAGAGCGAACTCAGGAGATTGCGCGCATGTTGAGTGGGGCGAAGTTGACTGAGACGAGCCTCAAGCACGCTGAGCACTTGCTGGAGAGCAGCCGATGATGGTTTGCTGCACATCTTGTGGGACGGTGAACGCATCCTAGTGAGGAGATGCTAACCAGGAGGATAAGATGTCGAATGATCCCAAGAAATGCGCGATGAAGGGTTGTCTTTGTACTCCACCTGACGGACAGAAGTACTGTTCTGCGTACTGTGAAACAGCTAAGGGTGAGACGAAGCTGCAATGCGACTGCGGTCACCCGGCATGCGCTGGTCAGAAACTCTAGGTTTCGGACAACATAGGAGGATGCCAAGACGATGCCGGTGGGCTGCGAAAGGTTCCATTATTTGTGCTGCTTTTGTTGCTTTCTCGTCTTGTTATGTTGCACCTAGAATGGTTCAATTCTGTGCTAATGCGGGGTTGAACGCGGTATACTAGGAACGTGACTACAACCACCCTTGACCATGCTGCTGTAACCGAGAGCGGCGACAAAACGAAAACTAAGCGGGTTCTCCTCCTCAAGCCTCGCGGCTTCTGTGCCGGCGTCGTGCGTGCGATCGATATCGTGCAGATTGCGCTGGAGACCTTTGGCGCTCCGATCTATGTTCGCAAAGAGATTGTGCATAACAGCTATGTTGTGACCGACCTGGCGAAGAAGGGCGCAATCTTTGTCAACGAACTTGATGAGGTTCCAGAGGGCGCTCGGGTGATTTACTCGGCTCATGGAGTTTCGCCAGCGGTTCGTGACCGGGCGAAAGAACGCGGTTTGAAGGTGGTGGATGCGACTTGCCCGCTGGTGACGAAGGTTCACGTGGAGGCGATCAAGTTTGCCAAGCAGGGGTACTCGCTGGTGCTGATCGGTCATCGCGATCATGACGAGATTGAGGGTACGCAGGGTGAGGCTCCGGATGTGACCCAGGTGGTTTCGACGGTGCAGGAGGTTGCGGATCTGGTTGTGCCGGATCCGAACCGCGTGGCGTATTTGACGCAGACGACGCTGTCGCTCGATGAGGCCCGGGACATGATCCAGGCGCTCAAGAATAAGTTTCCGAATATTGTTGGGCCGCACTCGCAGGACATCTGCTATGCGACGGAGAACCGGCAGGTTGCGGTGAAGAACGTTGCTCATGGAGCGGACCTGGTGCTGGTTGTGGGGTCGACCAATAGCTCCAACTCCAACCGCCTGGTCGAAGTTTCGAAGAATCTGTATACGAATTCGTATCTGATCGATACGGCAGATGCTATTCGGCCGGAGTGGCTTGATGGTGTTGACACGGTTGCCGTGACGGCCGGCGCGTCGGCTCCTGAGGTTCTGGTGAAGGATGTCGTCGAATATCTGCAGAAGATGGGTTACGGCTCGGTCGATGAGGTCGAAGTGATGCCGGAGAACGTGCGCTTTGGTCTGCCGCCGGAGATCGTTCAGGCAATTGCATCTGCTCCACCAGTAAACCGGTAACGAGTTTCGTATCGGTAACTAGTTTCGTAAAAACAGAGAGTTTGTTTTTCATGGGTATATCTGCAAGTAATCCGAAGGGCGTTGATCAGCCGGCCCAGCCGCGTTTTGGCCGGATGGATGTTGGACTGGATCGTATTACGCAGGGTGTTGCGCGGGCGAAGGACTGGCTCTTCGCGCAGCAACATCCAGACGGGTACTGGTGCGGTGAGCTCGAAGCAGACAGCATGCTGGAGTCTGACTACATCTTCATGCATACGCTGCTGGGCACCGGCGAACCGGGCCGGATGGAACGCGCGATCAATGAGATTCTTCGGCATCAGAATGACGACGGAGGCTGGGGATTGTTTCCGGGTGGGCCGTCGAATATCAGCTACGGGGTCAAGGCTTATCTTGCTCTGAAGCTGATGGGATGGTCGAAGGATCATCCGGTGCTGGTGAAGGCTCGTGAGTGGGTGCTTGCGCATGGCGGGGTCGTCGAGTGCAACACGTTTACGAAGATCTATCTGTGCGCTCTGGGACAGTACGACTACGACGCTGTGCCGGCTATTCCGCCGGAGATCGTTCTCTTTCCGAACTGGTGCTACTTCAATATCTACGAGATCTCTTCGTGGTCACGCGGCATTCTTGTTCCGCTGTCGATCATCTATGCGAAGAAGCCGTTCAAGAAGCTCGCTCCGGAGCAGGGGATCGAGGAGCTTTTCGTTGGCGGCCGCGAGCATGCCAATCTGCATCTTCGCTGGGATAAGAAGAAACCGTTCGGTTGGCGCAACGTCTTTCTTGCCCTCGACAGGATCGCGCATCTTGCGGAGCGGGTGCACATTCGACCATTGCGCAAGATCGCATTGAAACGCGCCGAGGCGTGGATGCTGGAGCGTTTTGAGAAGTCCGATGGACTGGGCGCGATCTATCCGGCCATGTTGAACTCGATCGTGGCATTGCGGTGCCTTGGGCGCTCGGTGGACGATCCTCAGTTGATTCGTGCGCTCGATGAGTTTGAGAAGCTCGGTATTGACTGTCCTGATGGCACGGACGACTATTCGACGCCTACGTTTCGCATGCAGCCGTGCTTTCCTCCGGTGTGGGACACGGCGCAGGCCATGTACGCGCTTGGTGAGGCAGGTGTTCGCAGAGACGACCCGCGTATGTTGAAGGCTGCGGACTGGATTCTGTCGAAGGAAGTGCGTCAGAAGGGCGACTGGGCGGAGAAGGTCAAGAATGTTGAACCGGGCGGCTGGTACTTCGAGTTCAACAATGAGTTTTATCCGGATGTAGATGATACTGGGCAGGTTCTCCTTGCGCTCAATTGCGTGGAAAATCCACGGGAACGGTATCAGTACGACGCCTGCCAGCGCGCTCTGAACTGGATTTGGGCGATGCAGTGCAAGAACGGTGGCTGGGCGAGCTTCGATCGCGACAATACCAAGATGATCTTCCAATACATCCCGTTCGCGGACCACAACGCGATGCTTGATCCGCCGACGGTCGACATTACCGGCCGTATGTTGGAGATGCTGGCGCTGTATGGCGTTACGCGAAGCGATCCGCGTGTGGAGAAGGCGATTCAGTTCATCCTGAAAGAGCAGGAGCCGGACGGGAGTTGGTTCGGGCGCTGGGGCGTCAACTATCTCTACGGGACGTTCCTGGTGCTGCGCGGACTGGAGGCGATGGGTTTTTGGAATCACGAGCCAGCCGTGCAGCAGGCGGCTGAGTGGATTCGCATGGTGCAGAACGCGGACGGAGGCTGGGGCGAGACCTGCGGGACCTACGACGATCCGAATCAGCGTGGCATTGGGCCGAGTACGCCCTCGCAGACGGCGTGGGCTGTGCTTGGATTGCTGGCTGCAGGGGATACGCGTTCTGATTCTGTGGCCAAGGGTATTCGCTGGCTGGTGGATCGTCAGCACGAAGATGGAAGTTGGGATGAGCTTGTTCCTGGGCGCAATGGTGAGAGCTACTACACGGGCACGGGGTTCCCGCGTGTGTTTTATCTCGGATACCACCTTTATAAACAGTACTTCCCGCTGCTGGCGTTGACGACCTACGAACGTGCCATGAAGAGCGGTACGGCTCACTAACTCAGTAAGCCGCGCGTCAAGAATTTATTCGGAAGTTTATCTGGAGGAGACACCGATGGCAGTGCCAGTCTCGCAAGCCTGGACGGTTGCAACTTATGTTTTGAAGCAGAAGCTGATGGGCCGGAAGAAGTATCCGCTCGTGCTGATGCTGGAGCCGTTGTTTCGCTGCAACCTGGCGTGCGCGGGCTGCGGAAAGATTCAGTATCCGGCACACATCCTGAAGTCGGAGCTCTCGCCTGAGGATTGCTTCAAGGCGGTTGAGGAGTGCGGAACGCCGATGGTTTCGATTCCCGGTGGGGAGCCATTGCTGCATCCTCAGATGCCCGAGATCGTTGCCGGATTGGTGGCGCGCAAGAAGTACGTTTATATGTGCACCAATGCTCTGCTTTTGAAAGAGAAGCTGCACTTGTTCAAGCCGAGCAAATATCTTTCTTTTTCAGTTCATGTAGATGGTCAGCGCGAGCATCATGACTTCTCCGTCTGCCGCGAGGGTGGATACGACATTGCGATGGAGGGCGTACGGGCTGCGGTTGCGGCTGGTTTCCGTGTTACGACCAATACCACCTTGTTCGACGGAGCGGATCCGAATAGTGTCCGTGCCCACTTCGACGAGATGATGGCAGCCGGCGTTGAAAGCATGATGGTATCGCCGGGATATACCTACGATAAGGCGCCGGATCAGAATCATTTTCTCGGCAAGGCGAAGTCTCGCAGAATGTTTCGCGCCATACTATCGAACCGCAAAAAAGAGTGGCAGTTCAATACTCACCCCCTCTTTTCCGAATTTCTGATGGGGAAGCAGAACTTCGAATGCACGCCGTGGGGAATGCCGACTTTCAGCATCTTCGGCTGGCAAAAGCCATGCTATCTGCTGCAGGACGGCTACGCGGATACCTTTCAAGAGCTGCTGGACTCCACGAAGTGGGAGAACTACGGCGCCAAGAGCGGTAATCCCCAGTGCGCGAACTGTATGGTGCACTCCGGACACGAAGCTTCCGCGGTGGACTATAACTTCGGCTCTCTGAAAGGCTTTTTGACGACGGCCAAGAGATATATGTTTGCGTCTCTCTACCCTGATGAGGGCGCACAGAAGCTGCTCAACGAATGGCGGCCAGAGCATGCCAGTCCGCTGATTCAGATTCAAGCTCCAGTCGGCACAACGAAGACAGAACTGCAATCGATCTCAGGAGACTAGGTGTCATGTCTACGGAACAACAGGAACATCTAAAGATCGAACAGTTGCGGCATCAGAGTGCTGACGAGCTCGAGCACATTGCGGGTCGCGACCGCGAACAACTTGAAGGCTGGATTCCGACGCTTGCGACCGATCAGGAGATCACCGAGGCGTTGGAGAAGGCCTTTGATTATCGCGGCGATATTACGGTCACCCGTAAAGATGGGTGTCAAGTGATTGGCTACCTCTTCGATCGACGGACGGGTGCCTCCCTCGCAGACTCGTTTGTCCGCATCATTCCAATGAATGAGAAGACGAAGGTAAGTATCACTTACTCTGACATTGCGGCGATTGCGTTCAGCGGCCGCGACACAGCGGCGGGCAAGACCTTCGAAGCGTGGGTGAAGAAGTACTGGGAGAAGAAGGCAGCCGGCGAACAGAACATCCAGATTGAGCCGGAGAAGCTGGACTAAGACCGCGGTCGGGCGTAGAGTTTGCCGGGTAGCAGGTTGATGTTTCCAGGGTTTATCTGCCAATTTGGCTGAAAGAGCGAGAGTGCGCGTATTTATTACGGGAGCGACGGGCTTCGTTGGAGGCCATGTGGCCAGGAGCTATGCGGCTGAGGGCGCAAGCCTTCGGTTGCTGACTCGGCAGACGAGCCGATTGGACTCCCTTGCTGGCATTGATGCAGAGATGGTGACCGGAGATCTTCGCGAGCCGGAGAAGCTGCGCTCTGCTTTGGTGGGTTGTTATGCACTCGTTCATGTTGCCGCGGATTATCGTCTGTGGGTGCGTGATCCTGACCAGATGTATGCAGCCAATGTGAATGGTACGCGGGAGCTACTGAAACTCGCTTGCGAGGCTGGGGTCGAGCGTGTGGTCTATACCTCGAGCGTGGCGACGATGGGCTTCAAGAAAGATGGGACGATCGTAGATGAGGAGTCGCCGGTCTCGTTGTCGGAGATGATCGGCCACTACAAGCGCTCCAAGTTTCTTGGCGAGCTTGAGGCGATCAAAGCAGCGAAGGCAGGCCAGCATGTGATGATCCTCAATCCTACGACGCCGATTGGCCCGGGCGATTCGAAGCCTACGCCGACGGGAAGGATCATTGTTGATTTCCTGAATAGAAATTTTCCTGCATATGTGGATACCGGACTGAACCTGGTGGATGTGTCCGAGGTGGCGCGCATGCATGTCGTCGCGCTCGAACGAGGAACTCCGGGGGAGCGATACATTCTTGGTGGGGAGAACCTTACGCTGAAGCAGATTCTGGATCGGATGTCGGCGATTACGGGGCTTCCTTCTCCGACGATGAAGGTGCCGCATGCCGTGGCGATGGCCTTTGCCTTCTTCGATGAGAACTTTACCGGCAAGTTGAGGGGCAAGGAGCCGCGTGCCACTGTCGAGGCCGTTCGAATGGGGAAGAAGATGATGTTTGCTTCTTCAGCGAAGGCGGAGCGGGATCTGGGATTTCAGGTGCTGCCTGTTTATAGTGCGCTGCGAGCGGCGATTGAGTGGTTCGTCGCCCACGGGTATGCGCCGCCGCTGGGTGGACAGACGACATGAAGGGAAACATCGCGATCATTGCTGCGCTCGAAGGCGAACTGAAGCCGCTGGTTCGCGGTCGAGGTGCAGGGAGTTGGAAGCGGAGGGAGTCGAGTAAGGGGTGTTCGGTGTGGGAGTATCGCCACGCGGATGGGTGCTGGATTGCCGCGTGTGCAGGTATGGGAGAAGTCAGGGCTGCTTTGGCCTTTGCTGAGGCTGAGAAGATTGCTGCGATCGATGCTGTTTGCTCGGTGGGGTGGGCGGGTGCGCTGGATGGAACTATTGCGGCGGAGTCGGTTTCGGGTGTCTCTTTAGTCATCGATACGAAGACGGGAGAACGGTTTCGTCCGACGGATCTTCAATCCGCATGGCCGGTGCTGGCAACTACAACGCGTGTAGCTGATGAGCGAGAGAAGAAGCGGCTCGCTGCGAGTTATGGGGCGAGGCTTGTGGATATGGAAGCGGCGACGATTGCCCGGATCGCGTTAGGGAAAAGCATTCAGTTCTACTGCTTCAAGGCCGTGTCGGATGATGCGGAGGCACGGTTGCCAGATTTGAATCCGTTTGTCGCAGACAATGGACGGTTGAAGATGCTGCCGTTTTTGGCGCATGTTGCAGTGCGGCCGGGCTCGTGGTCGGGCTTGATGAAGTTGGGAAGACATAGTTCTGCGGCGGCTAAGAATTTGGCAGAGGCGCTCTATGGATGGTTGGATGAGAGCGGTTCGCTCCGCAGATTGAACGGCGATTACACTGAGAAGCAGAGATAAATAAGGATCGGTTGATGTCACAAATTATTCCTGAGACGATGCGTGCCGCGGTCTATCGCGGGGTAGATGATGTTCGGGTTGAGACAATCGCGGTGCCGGAGATCGGTGACGGCGAGGTGTTGGTAAAGATCCACACCTGCGGGATCTGCGGGACGGATTTGAAGAAGATTCATAGTGGTTCGCATGATGCTCCGCGCGTCTTTGGGCATGAGATGGCGGGGACGATTGTGCAGGTGGGCGCCGGGGTTGAGGAGTTCGTTGTTGGCGATCGAGTGATGGCTTATCATCACATTCCTTGTGGCGAGTGCTATTACTGCCGCAAACGGACGTTTGCACAGTGTGAGGTTTATAAGAAGGTCGGGTGTACTGCGGGTTTTGCGCCCTCCGGCGGGGGCTTTGCCGAGTACATTCGCGTGATGGATTGGATTGTGCGTCGCGGGTTGGTGAAGATTCCTGACGGTGTTGCGTTTGAGCAGGCGGCGTTTCTGGAGCCCGTAAATACTTGCTACAAGGCGATTCAGTTGCTCGATTTGAAGACGGATGAGACCGTGCTGGTGATTGGCCAGGGGCCGATTGGGATTTTGTTGGCTGCGCTGGCACGGCGGACGGGAGCTAATGTGCTGACCAGTGATCTGTATCCAGAGCGGCACGCTGTGGCCGCGAAGTTTGGGCTTGATCATCCTGTTGATGCTCGCGAAGATGTGGTTGCTGCAGCGAAGGCGGCTACTGAAGGTCGTGGAGCGGATGTGGCTCTGCTGGCGGTTGGCAGCGATTCGCTCATCAAGATCGCGATGGAGGCGATTCGGCCGGGTGGACGAGTGGTGCTGTTCGCTTCGACGCAGCATGGGGAGGCGCCGTTCGATCCTGCAGCAGTATGTATGAACGAGAAGACGTTGATGGGGTCTTACAGTGCGTCGGTGGCGATACAGGATGAGGTGGCGCGGATGGTGTTCGACGGCTACCGCAACGGGTTCGACCTGACGAACCTGATCTCGCACCGGTTTTCGCTGGAGGATGCGGTGGCAGCGATCGATCTGGCGTCGCATCCCCAGGCTGACTCGATGAAGATTGTGATTCAGCCTGCAGGCTAGTCGCGGGTTCGCTTCTTGACCTCTACATTGAGGCGCTTGATCTTCTGATTGAGAGTCGAGAGCGGAATCTTGAAGTACTCTGCGGCTTCGGTCTGGTTCCAGTGGCAGCGCTCGAGACGGTCGGAGATGATGCGGCGTTCGATCTCTTCCATCAGGTCGAAGAGGCTGGCGTTGGGCTGGTGGTCGAGCAGGCTGGCCGAGTACGTTCCGCCTGTGAGTTGAGTAGGCAGCAGGTCTGGATTAATGCTGCGGGAGGTGGAGAGGACGACGCCACGCTCCATGGCATTTTCAAGCTCGCGAACGTTGCCGGGCCACTCATAGTCCATGATGATTCGCATCGCCTCGGGTGACAGGGTGCGGGTCTCAGTGCCGTTTTCTTCTGCGTAAAACTTGAGGAAGTGGGCGGCGAGCAGAGGGATATCTTCGCGGCGGGAGCGGAGCGGCGGGAGTTCGAGGCTGATGACGTTGAGGCGGTAGAAGAGGTCTTCGCGGAAGCGGCCCGCGCGGACGGCGTCCTGCAAGTTGACGTTGGTTGCGGCGATGATGCGGACGTCAACCTGGATCTCCTGCACGCCGCCGAGATGCATGAAGCGGCGGTCTTGAAGAACGCGGAGGATCTTAGCCTGCATGTCCATGCCCATGGTGCCGATCTCGTCGAGAAAGAGCGTGCCGCCGTTGGCGACTTCGAAGAGCCCCTTTTTCGCTGTGACAGCGGAGGTGAAGGCGCCTTTGACGTGTCCGAAGAGAGTGGATTCGAGCAGCTCGGATGGCACGGCACCGGTGTTGACGGGCACGAAGGGACGATCCTTGCGAGGGGAGTTGGCGTGGATGGCCTTCGCGATGAGTTCTTTGCCGGTTCCGCTTTCACCTTGGATGAGAACGGTCGAGCGGCTGGGCGCGACCTGCGCGATGAGGTCGAAGAGGCGAAGCATCGGTTCGCTCTTGCCGACGATGTTTTCAAAGTTGTAGCGCTGCTTGAGGGTGCGTTTGAGTTGAACGACCTCTTCTTCGGCACGATGGCGGGCGACGGCGGCGCGAATGTCGGCGAGCAGCTTCTCGTTGTCCCACGGCTTCTGGACGAAGTTTTCTGCGCCGGCGCGGATGGCGTCGACTACGTTGCCAACCGTGCCATAGGCCGTGATCATGATGACGGGAAGGTTGGGCTGCATCTCGACGATGCGGGGGAGGAGGTCCAATCCGCTTTCGCCGGGCAGCGCAAGGTCGAGCAGGAGCAGGTCGTATTCGTTGCGCGAGAGAAGTTCGATGCCGGAGGGGCCATCGCTGGCGATACTGACAGTAAACCCTTCAAGGGTAAGCAGGGTATCGAGCGATTCACGGATGGCGGCTTCGTCATCAATGATGAGGATTCGGGGATCGCCGACGACTCTGGCGGTACGTTGGAGATGGAGGGTTTCGGCGGCGAGCTCGGTAATTTCAGACATGCATCGCCTTCCTGTCAACAGTTGCAGACTCGCTCTTCGGTTCATCAGCCATCACGGTCGGGCGAGCGGCTGAGGTGGGGAACTCCAACTGGAAGGCGGTGCCGACGCCAATTTCGCTCTCAACGTGGATCTTGCCAGCGTGCTCCTGCATGATGCCGTAGCTGACGGCGAGGCCGAGGCCGGTGCCCTTGTGCCCGCCCTCCTGGGGTTTGGTCTTGGTGGTGAAGAAGGGATCGTAGATGCGGTGGAGATGCTCCTTTTCGATGCCGTTGCCGGAGTCTTGAATGCGGACAATGACGCGGCCGGCGCCGTTGAAGGTTGCGATCTTGAGCGTTGCGTTGGCGGTGCCGAACATCGCGTCCTTCGCGTTCAACATGAGGTTTAAAATGACCTGCTGGAGCTTGCCCTGATTGCCGTGAATGCGGGCGAGGTGTGGATCGAAGTTGGTTTCGACGCGGATCTGCGCGGTTTTGAACTGATGCTCAAGCAAGGTGACGGTGTCGCGGAGAAGCTCGTTGAGGTTGAGGGGGGCGAACTCGGCGCCGCTGGTGCGGGAGAAGTTGAGCAGGCCGTTGACGATCTCGGAGGCGCGGAAGGTTTGCTGTGTGATCTTTTCGAGCACCGGGGCGAGGCGTTCATCGTCGCGCATGTGCTTGGTGAGCATCTGGGTGTAGCTGGAGATGACTGCGAGGGGAGTGTTGACCTCGTGGGCGACACCTGCGGCGAGCAGACCGATGGAGGAGAGTTTTTCGGCCTGGGTAAGTTGGGCTTCGAGCTGCATGCGGTCTGTGATGTCGTCAACCAGAATGATGCGACCTACAGCGACGAAGTTACGCGTGACCAGTGGGGCGATGGCGATGTTGGCGATGCGGACCTTTCCGTCGGGGAGTACGAGGCGGAACTTGTAGAGGGTGTGGGTGCCGTGTTCCTCGCGCACGCTGTTGAAGCGGGCTACGAAGTCCGGCGGCAGGACGGCGGAGATGGGTTGCCGCAGAACCTCATGGCGCGACTTCGAGTACATACCCTCCATCTGGGTGTTCCAGCTTTCGATACGGTCGTCTAGGTCGACGGCGAAGACGCCGATGTTGATGGACTCGACGATGTTTTCGTGGAACTCCTTGAGGCTTTCGAACTCGGTGATCTTTTGTTCGAGGCGGCGGTAGAGCTGCGCGTTTTGAATAGCAATGCCGATGTAGCCGGCGAGGGATTCGAGCAACTCCATGTCTTCGCTGGAGAGGAAGTCTCCGTCGTCGGTGCGGCCGAGACCGATGACAGCGACGGTGCGGGTGCCACCACCTTCGCGATTGGCGACGCGGCAGGGAAGGTAGTAGTTGAGGTCGAGGCGTCCGGCGCTTTGGCGCTGGGCTTCGGGGAGGCGCAGAACCTGTTGGGGATTTTCGAGGAAGATGTGGTTGTTGGCTCCGGGCCGGTCGAAGTCCAGGAAGCGAACATCGAGGCTGCGGAGTTCGGCGGAGTGGAGGTTGGTGAGACCGTGAGAGGCGGCCAGATCGAAGTGACGCGGGGTGAAGCTGCCTTCGCTCTCCGAGGCGAGAAAGACGGCGACGCGAGTGACGAGAAGAGTCTGGGGAAGGCGCTCCACGATGGAGTCCAGCAGGGCGCGAAGGTCGGTTTGGGCGTTGATGCCGCGGCCAAACTCAACGAGGGTCTCGCGGTAGTCGAAGCGTTTCTGATCGAAGACTCGGTCGACTCGTGCCTGGATCATGCGCTTGAGCGGATCAAAGACGATGCCGGCGATGATGATGGCGGCGAGGAGGCCCCATACGCCAAGGCTGGAGAGTCGCGTGTGGACGATCTCGCCGGTTAGCGCGATGACGCCAAAGTAAACGCCGACGAGGGATGCGGTGGCCAGGGTGTAGGTGACGCCGCGTTTGAAGATGAGATCGACGTCCATGAGCCGGTAACGGACGATGGCCCAGCTGAAGGTGAGGGGAAGGACGACGAGGGAGAGGCCGGCGATCTTGGCGATCTGGCTGTTGACCGACCAGTCAGCCAGGTAGGGGATGACGTAAAGCAGGGTGAAAGGCGTGACAGCGATGAGGGTGCCGCGCGTGAGCCACTTGAGTTGCTGACGCTCGAGGGCAGACTCCGCCCAGCGGTAACGCAGTCGGAAGACGATGGCGGCGATGACGTAATAGAGTGCCAGGTAGCCAAGGGCGATTTGATCGAGCCGGTGGAGTAGAACCTCAGTCGCGGACCAGAAACTTATCGCTGTGTACTGCAAACCGATGAGAAAAAGCCCTGGGAGGTAGAGCAACACACAGCCGATGCGGCGGCGCAGACGGTTGCGTTGGTCGGAGGCGAAGTTATCGGAGAAGCTGACCGCGAAGTGCAGAAAGAGGGCCGGTTGAAGCGCCTGTGCCGCCATGTTGCCCCAGTAGATGTACCAGTCGAAGGTGCCCGGTTCGCCGGTAGATCGGAAGCTGTAGAGGACAAACGAGGCAAGGCAGAAGACGTAGAAGTGGACAGACTTTGGAGCGGTCCAGCGCCGGAACAGGACGTAGATGCCGATGCAGAGATAGACCAGCGCGATGAAGCGTAGCCCCTGATTGATGGTGCGGTCTTTGGGCTCGAGGATAACCTGAATGTCGAGCTTGGTTGCGCCGTGGAGATCGATGGACTGGGGAACGGGGCGGAGGATGGAGTAGGTGGCGTGGGCCCAGATGCCGCTGCGAAACATCTCCCGGGTGAGAGAGGCGACGCGTGGGGTGGGCTGGTCGTCGACACTGACGAGGATGTCGCCGGTGCGTATGCCGGCGCGATGGCCTGGGGAGAGCGCTGGAACCCGCTCAGCCCGGAGTCCGGTGGCCGCCTCGACCCACCAGATGCCGTCAGTTGGGACGTCGAAACCGCTCTCCCGATCGAAGTTCATGGCCGCAAGGACGCAGGCGGCGACGGTCGCAACTGCGAGTACGATAGCCAGAATGCGAGTTTGGGAGGCGTTTTTCATGAAAATCCGACAACCTGGAACAACATCAGCACATCAAGGACCAAACGATTTAGCCCTCTATGCACCATTGGCAAGTCATTTGCCGTCCTAGAGTCTACAAAAAATCATAACCTATTCCGTAATAGTCGAAGTTATTCAAGCTTACGCTCCCGATGAAGGAATTGTTTACATCTGTGCATCCATATAGTCTGACTGGGCCCAAAATCCCGGATTTGAACATTTCTGGAGGAGAGATGGAATTTAGCTAAAATAAACACGGGAAGAATTAATACTCCTGTAATATTTGAAGATTGCTTTGGAACGAACTTCCTTTAGCAAACGAGGCTGCCGGACTGTGACACGAAGAGATACTAGCCAGATTACTGAGGGATTCGTTGTGGTGGACGGGGTGAAGGTCCACTACCAGCGCGCGGGTTCGGGACGGCCACTGCTGCTGCTTCACGGCCTGGTGGGATCGGCTAAGAACTGGCGGCGAAACATCAGCTTTCTCGCGCAGGACTCCGACGTCTATGCGATTGACCTGTTCAACATGGGGGAGTCAGAGCGGGTTCCCGGACTGGATGCCGGGCTTGAAGCTACGGCGGACCGGTTAGCGGCCTATATGGACGCGCTTGGTTTGGACGAGGCGGATATAGCAGCCCATTCGCACGGTGGGGCTGTGGCCATGATGTTTGCCGCGCGTCACTCGGATCGAGTGCGCAGGCTCATCCTGTTCGCACCAGCAAATCCGTTCTGCGACCTGGGACACCAGTTGATCCGGTTCTATCAGACAAGATTCGGGATCTGGGTTGCTCGGCAGATTCCTTCCTTCCCGAGGATGTTAAAGGCGACAGCGCTCAGCAGGATGTATGGGGATCCCTCCCGAGTTTCGGCCGGGGCGCTTGAGGGATATATCGAAGGACTGCATATTCCAGGAACGATGGATCACGTGCTGCAGATAGTGCAGCGCTGGTTCGTGGACATGGGGTTGCTGCGATCTGTCCTTGAGCGGTTGGTGACGAAGCCAATGCTGCTGATATGGGGCGATCGCGACAGAGCGGTGGGTTTGAACTCTGCGCGAGAGTTGCAGCGGATTCTTCCGCAGTCGAGTTTGATGGTGCTTCCGGGCGTGGGACATATCGCGTTCGAGGAGATGCCGGAGATCTGCAATACAGCGATGCGAGAGTGGTTGCAGAAACCGCTGCCTTCCGAAGCGCGCGTGACGGTGAGCCGGCATGCGGAGTCTGCCGCGTTTACCAGCCAGGCGATTAAACGAGGCGCGGCTTAGCTCGCTAACTCAAGCTAAATACGCTCTGCAGCCAGAGACGAATCTCGGCTTGCATCTGATCGAGCTTCGAGTTAGGTGACTCAGTGGTTCCCTGAAAAAAGTGGTCGGCGTCTGCTATCCAGACCAGGCGCTTTGGTTCGGGCGCTCGTGCAAAGACGCCTTCCAGAATGTCGCGCGGGCCGTATTGGTCGTGGTCGCCGCTAATGAAAAGCTTAGGCTGGGTGCATTTAGGCAGAAACTTGTAAGTGTAGTCGCGACCCTCTGCGTGAACGGGAACGCCGAGGCCGACGAGACCCTTCACGCGGGGATCTCCACAGCAGGCACGCAGTCCGACGTTCGAGCCGAAGGAGAAGCCGGCGAAGAGGATAGGCCGGTCAAAGTTGTGTTGTAACCAGTCGAGAGCTGCGAGAACGTCGTCCTGTTCTCCGAGTCCATGATCGTGAGCGCCTTCGCTGAGGCCGACTCCGCGGAAGTTGAAGCGAAGGACGGGAAGACCGAAGGAAGAGAGGGTTTTCATGGCGTGATAGACCACTTTGTTATGCATGGTTCCGCCGCCCGAGGGGTGTGGATGGCAGACGAGCGCAGCGTAAGGAGCATCGTCGCGGCCGGTGTTGAGAAGGGCTTCGAGCCGACCGGCGGGACCGCGAAGATCGTCGATCGAACGGATCTGGGAGGTAGTGGCTTGCGTCATCTGCTTCAGTTTATCGGGTGTGTTCGTTATCCGTTTTTTACAGGGGATACCGTATGCTGGAGGGCATGGCGATTGACCCTATCGAACTGACGAAACAGCTTGTAAATATTGAGTCCACTACGTATCACGAGGGTCTTGCCGGTGCTTTTCTCTATGACTATCTCGGGGCGCAGCGTTACGAGGTGGAGCGGACAGCAGTCGAGCAACCGGACCGCGCCAGCACGCCGGGAGCAGGCAGCGGAGAGCGATTCAATGTGTACGCATGCATGCCTGGAGTAACACCGGATGTGGTGCTTTCGACCCACATGGATACTGTTCCTCCTTTCTTTGGCTGCACGGAGGACGACGAGTTTTTATATGGACGGGGAACCTGTGATGCGAAGGGGATTATTGCGGCGCAGGTAGCGGCAGCGAATCGGCTGCGCGAGGGCGGAGTGAAGGTTGGATTGTTGTTTGTGGTGGGCGAGGAGCGGGATTCGGCGGGGGCTGCTGAGGCTAATCTGTCTCCGAAGGGATCGCGATTTTTGATCAACGGGGAGCCGACGGATAATCGGTTGGCGCTTGCGTCGAAGGGCGCGTTGCGGGTTGAACTAAGAGCGAAGGGCCGCATGGCGCACTCTGCCTATCCTGAGTTGGGTGAGTCGGCCATCGATAAATTGATTGAAGCGCTGCATGATGTTCTGGCGATGCCGTTGCCGACTGAGCCGGAGATTGGCCCTTCGACGTTGAACATTGGACTGATCGATGGGGGGCGTGCTCCGAATGTGATCGCGGATAAAGCAGAGGCGCACATTCTGGTTCGCTTGGTGGGGCCTTCGGATGAAGTGAGGAGGTCGATCGTTGCGGCAGTCGGTAATCGGGCCGACGTTGAGTTCAGCCTCGATCTGCCTTTTGTCAGGATGCGGAAGGTGGGAAAGCTGCCGACGATGATTGCGAAGTTTACGACGGATATTCCCAAGCTAACGGCCTGGGGCGAACCGTTTCTATTGGGGCCCGGGTCGATTCACGTCGCGCATACGCCCCAAGAGAAGATTGCGAAACGAGAGCTTCTGGAAGCGGTCGATCATTATGTGGAACTTGCCACGAGTCTTGTTCAAAACGGTTAGTTTGAGGCCAGATGCGTTCACTAAGAAAGATTCTGATCATCTTGCTGGCGGTGGCGGTTGTTGTCATTGTCTGCGCTACGTTTGTGTATCGGAACATTCCGAACGACAATACCGACCTTAGGCACTTCGACACTCTCATCGTTCTGGGAAATCCTGCCATGCCGGACGGAACGCCTTCGCCGGAGCAGCGGGAGCGTACTTTGGAGGCGGTTCGAGAGTACAAGGATGGCGTTGCCTCTCATCTGATCTTTACGGGTGGCGCAGCTCATAATCGCTTCGTGGAGGCCGATGTGATGAAGTCTTTAGCAAATGCAAACGGCGTCCCCAGCAACGACATAACGGTGGAAGATCAGGCGCAGAACACCATTCAGAATATCTTCTACAGCCGCCAGATTATGGAGGCTCATCATTGGACCAGCGCGGAAGTCATAAGTTCGCCCAGCCATCTTCCTCGTACCGGGCTGATTCTTTCTCACTACTCCTTCGCGTGGCGAACCCATGCGGCACCATGGCCGACTGGATACACGATGCTAGAGAAGCTGATGCACTTCTGCGTCGAGGCGGAGTACTGCTTAAAGCTTCGGGTCTTCGGTTTTCCTGCGTCGCGATTCCTGCCAGGGCCAGCGTGACTCACGCTTGGATTTAGCCGGAGACGACGCGGAAGGGTAGATTCCCCTGACTGTCTTCGGCGAGTACGGCGGTCTCATCTGGATTGGCAGGGTTGTAGCGAATGTTTACTGAGGGGCTGCCGGTAGACTTCGACTCCGCCTCGTGATGAGTAAGAGGTACGCTGCGAAGATAGCCGCCATAATAATCCCCGTTGATCTTGAAGTGGAACCCGGCTTCGATCTGGTAGGTGACTCCAGGTGAGGCCACGTCTTCGTCGGCGGTGAGGACTTGCCAGTGGTTGATTTCGGCCTGAGCGAGCGGCCATTGGACGGCGAGGCGAAGTTTCTTCTCGCGGTTTTTGCGGCGGAGCCTGCGGCTGATTGCGTCGATGAGAAAGATGCCGGCCATACTTGGGTAACGATTCTAATACGACAGTTTGGGACGCGTTTTCCTACGGGGTGGCGGGGCCTAAACTAGAGGGATGGCAGCAGAGTTTACCCACCTTCATCTTCATACTGACTACTCCCTCCTCGATGGCGCGTGCGATGTAGATAAACTTGCCGGGCACCTGAGCAAGATCGGCCAGACAGCGGCTGCAATGACCGACCATGGAAATATCTATGGTGCGGTGCACTTCTTCGACGCGATGCAGAAGAAGGGAATCAAACCGATTCTTGGGTGCGAACTTTATATCTGCAAGAACTACGATCATCGTGCCGCGCCGGAGGGCGATAAGTATAACCATCTGCTGGTGCTGGCTGAAAATCAGGAGGGCTATCGCAATCTGGTTCGGCTGACAAGCGAGGCGGCGCTGCATGGGTTCTATCGAAAGCCTCGTGTGTCGAAGGACTTTCTTGCGAAGCACTCTGAGGGGTTGATTGGGTTCTCGGGCTGCCTTGCGGGTGAGGTGAATCAGTTCCTGATGGAGGATAAGTACGAGGAGGCCAAGGGTACTGCTGGCTTCTACCAGGATCTTTTTGGGAAGGGGAATTATTTTCTCGAGATTCAAGACCATGGACTGGCACCGGACAAGGGCGTCTGCGATGCGTTGTTCAAGATGGAGCGCGAGCTTGGCATCCCTCTGATCGCGACCAATGATAGCCACTATGTTGCTGCGGATGATTCGCGTGCGCATGAGATTCTGCTCTGCGTGCAGACGGCCGGCAGCATGAACGACCCGAAGCGATTCAAGTTCGACACGCAGGAGTTTTACATCAAGAGCGCGGAGGAGATGCTGCGAACGTTCTCGCAGAATCCTGAGGTCTGCACACGGACGATGCAGTTTATCGAGCGCTGCAACGTGAAGATGATGAAGGTGGACAATCCGTTTCCGGATTTTGTCGTGCCAGAAGGCGAAACGCTTGACAGCTACTTCGAGCAGGTGTGTCGCCAAGGGCTGGAGATGAGGGTTGAGACGGCTGTTGCTCATCTGCGTTCCCGCGGGCTGCTGAAAAAAACGATCCCTGAGTACCACGAGCGTCTCGATCACGAACTGAACATCATCAAACAGATGAAGTTTCCCGGCTACTTCATGATTGTCTGGGACTTTATCCGGTATGCGCGTGAACAGAAGATTCCGGTGGGGCCAGGGCGTGGATCGGCTGCGGGGTCGCTGGTGGCCTATGTGATGCAGATCACGGATATAGACCCACTGCAGAACGAACTTCTGTTTGAGCGTTTTTTGAATCCGGAACGCGTGTCGATGCCGGATATCGATATCGACTTCTGCATGAACCGGCGTGGCGAGGTGATTGAATACGTCAATCGTAAGTATGGACGGGATCAGGTCGCGCAGATCATCACGTTCAATACGATGGCGGCAAAGGCTGCGATCAAGGATGTAGGCCGAGCCCTCGATATGCCATATGGCGAGGTCGACCGAATTGCGAAGATGATTCCTCCGACGATTGGGATCACGATCGATCAGGCATTGAAGGATTCGCCGCCGTTGGCGGGAGCGTACGAGGGCGATCCGAAGATCAAAGAGTTGATCGATGCGGCACTGCGGTTGGAGGGACTGGTTCGTGGTGCGGGCGTGCATGCCGCGGGTGTTGTGATCGCTCCCAAGCCGCTGACGGAGCTGGTTCCGGTGACGCGGGCAAAGAACGACGATATCGTTACCGCGTATGACATGAAGGCCGTCGAGAAGATGGGGCTTCTCAAGATGGACTTTCTTGGGCTGACGACGCTGACGGTGATTGATGACGCGTTGAAGCTGATCAAGTCTACGACCGGGACAGATGTCGATATGTCGACGATTCCGCTCGATGACGCAACGACGTATGAACAGGTCTATCACCGGGCTCTGACCTCGGGGGTGTTTCAGTTTGAGTCGGGAGGAATGCGCGATGTTCTGCGACGATATAAGCCGAACACTGTTGAGGATCTGACCGCGTTGAACGCGCTCTATCGTCCGGGGCCGATTCAGGGTGGGATGATTGACGACTTCATCGAGCGCAAGTGGGGACGACGCGCGGTGAGCTATGAGCTGCCTGAACTGGAGATGATTCTGCGCGAGACGCTGGGAGTGATCGTGTATCAGGAGCAGGTGATGCAGATCTCGAACGTGCTGGCGGGCTACTCGCTGGGCGATTCAGACCTGCTGCGTCGAGCGATGGGTAAGAAAGATCCTGCGGAGATGGCGAAACAGCGCGATCGCTTTATGAGTGGCGCGGCGGCGAACAAACATCCGAAGGATACGGCAGGGAAGATCTTCGACTTGATGGCGCAGTTTGCCGGGTATGGCTTCAATAAATCACACTCGGCCGCGTATGCGCTGCTGGCCTATCATACGGCGTGGCTGAAGACGCACTATCCGGTTGAGTTTATGGCGGCGCTGCTGACGAGCGAAACGTCGAAGCCGGAGAATGTAGTGAAGTACATCTCAGAGTGCCGCGAGATGAATATCTCGGTGGTACCGCCGAATGTACAGGTTTCGGATGCGAACTTTACACCGATCAACGGAGCGATTGGGTTTGGGTTGGCGGCGATCAAAAATGTTGGGCATAACGCGATTGAGTCGATCATTGCTGCTCGAACGGCGCTACAGGCTGCGGGAAAGAAGGGGTTTTCCAGCCTTTGGGAGTTCTGCGAAAAGGTCGATCTGCGACTGCTGAATAAGCGAGTGCTGGAGTCGCTGATCAAAGCTGGAGCAATGGATGTGTTTGGCGGTCGGGCGGCGTTGTGCGCAGCGCTGGATAAAGCGATGGAGCGAGCGCAGAAGTCGCAGCGCGATGAAGCGGCGGGTCAGCACGGGCTGTTCGGGATCTTCGATGCGGATATTCATTATCCTTCTTCGAACAATGGGGAGGAGGCTCTGCCCAGTGTGGCTGAGTGGGACGAACACACTCGGCTGCAGAACGAGAAAGAGGTGCTGGGATTCTTTGTGTCTGGGCATCCGATGGATAAATACCGCGAGAAGCTTCGGAACATGAAGGTTGTCGACACGGTGACCGCCTGTGAGATGAAGCCTGAGCCGCAGGTGTTTCGACGCGGACGAAGCGAAGAGCCGCAGAATGAGATCTCTATCGCGGGCGTGATTACAGGCTTGAAGGTCGCGAAGTCCAAGCGCTCGGGGGAGATGTACGCGCAGGCTTCGCTCGAGGACACGGTGGGCAAGATCGAGTTGATCGCGTTTCCGCAGTCGTACGAGAAGCTCGCGGAGAAGCTGAAGATCGATGTGCCTGTGGTGGTTCGGGGAGTGCTGCGCGGGGAAGAGGATTCGGCCCCGAAGCTTGCAATCTCCAGTATTCAGGCGCTGGAGGATGTGAAGATCAAGCTGCCGGATTCGTTACGAATCAAGGTTCCCTTGCATAATCCTGACGCGGCGCTGCTCGAGAAGCTGCACGCCATCCTGGTTGGAGCTCCGGGCAAGGGAAAGCTGCTGCTCGATCTTGAAGAGCCGGGGGAGTTTTGTGCGGTGCTTGAACCACACAACTGCCTGGTCGCTGCAGATCGCCTTTTCATCGATCAGGTAGAGGAGCTGGTGGGCCGCGGAGGTGTTCGCATCATCGACTAGCCGCCGATGCCATACAATCGAGAGAGAAGTTTGTGAAGCATACCTAGACAATGGCAGAACACGAGACCGGCAGAACAGCGCATTCCCAGGCAGTATCCGCACCGACTCCCGAAGCGTGGATTAAGACGGAGCTGGCGCGGCACCCCCAGCGCCCCTACCCGATGGATTTCATTGCAGCATTGTTCACCGACTTCAGCGAGATCCACGGCGACCGCGCTTTTGGCGACGATGCCGCGATGAGTTGTGGGATGGCCGCCTTTCACGGCGAGCCGGTGATCGTGATCGGGAACCTGAAGGGGCGGACGCTGAAGGAGCGGGTGGCGCGGAAGTTTGGCAGCCCTGATCCGGAAGGATACCGTAAGGCTCTGCGGGCGATGAAGATTGCTGAGAAGTTTGGCCGGCCTGTGTTTACCTTCCTCGATCTGGCTGGGGCGAATCCTGGCATCGGAGCCGAGGAGCGCGGGCAGGGGGAGGCGATCGCACGGAATCTGCTGGAGATGTCTCGGCTGCGGGTGCCGACCATCGCCACGATTACGGGTGAGGGCGGTTCCGGCGGTGCGTTGGCGCTGGCAGTAGCCGATCGCGTGTTGATGCTCGAAAACGCAATTTACTCAGTGATCTCTCCAGAGGGTTGCGCGTCGATCATGTGGAAGGATGCGAGCAAGAAACAGCAGGCAGCGACGGCTTTGAAGTACACCGCTGTGGACGTCAAAATACTTGGCTGTGTCGATGAGGTATTGCCGGAGCCGTGGGGTGGGACGCAGAACAATCCGGAAGAGGCCATGGCGCTGGTCGACGAAAGACTGCGCGGCAATCTCGCAGAGCTTCGGGCACTGCCGCTCGAGACACTGCTGGAGCAGCGGTATACCAAGTTTCGTAATATTGCGCAGTTTTACACCACCGCTTAGCGGAACCACCGTTTCTGGAGCAGCCAGCGTTGCAATCCCTCAATTCGACACACTCAGGCCGCTCTGAGCGCACCTTGCAGCTGGCGCTCTTCGTAACATCTGCGACCTGGTTTGTGGCTTCGGACATTCTGGCGGGACGCTCGGCGCGTGGCCTTTCGGAGCGATTTGGCCTTGACGCGGAAAGACCGCTGCTTGCGGCACTCTTTCTTCTTTTTTTGTTGGCGGTCGGATTTTCGATTCTGCAGGCGATTGCGCATCGACACTCTTCGCTTCGGGAGGTTCTGGGCCTTCCAAAGCGGTCGACATCGCGGCGGGAGTGGACCCTTGGGGTCGCTGTTGGCTGGGGTTGCGTTGTTCTGGCCATTCTTCCGATGACGCTGACGGGAAAGTTGGACGTGCAGTTGTGGTTGCAGCCGCGGTCGATCTTGCTGCTGCTTTTGAATCTTGTAACACTGGCAGTCGCGGCGCTGGCCGAGGAGGTGGCGTTTCGCGGCTACCCTTTTCGGCGTCTGATTGAGGCGATTGGACCAGTAGCGGCGACCGTCGGAATGTCTCTTCTCTTTGGGGTGGGACACGCACTGAATCCGGGGGCTACCTGGACCAGCGTCTTTGTGACGATGCTGGCCGGTCTGCTGCTGTCAGTGGCGTGGCTCCGGACCCATGGGCTATGGCTACCCTGGGGACTTCACTTTGCCTGGAACGCCAGCATCGGCATTCTATTTGGCCTTCCGATCAGCGGAATCAGTGACTTCGCCAGCGTGGTGCAGACGCGGGCCTTTGGGCCTCTGTGGCTGACGGGAGGGAACTACGGACCCGAGGGGGCGGTTTTCACTGTTTTCGTTTTGCTGATCGCTGTTGTCGTTCTGATCCGTATTACTCGCGACTATGCATGGGATTACACCCACAGGCCGATTGTTGCGGGTGGCTATGCGGTTGAGGTTCAGCCACCGCCGGCGCATGTAGCGATGGAGCAGGAGGCAAAACCGGCGGGGGCCTCCCTGGTTCAGATTCTTCCGGTTACTCCTCAGGCGCGTTCGGTTGGCGAGGAACCGAAGCTCTAGGCGGGTGGGATTGAGGCGCTTTTATTTTGATTTTGGGACTCTAACGCTACTTCCCTGTGGTCTGATCAAAATTCGTGAACCGGCTCTTGTCAAAGGGGAAGAGAAAGCGCAAGCTGGTGTATCTGAGGTGCTTCGATGGCACTTTTTCACTACAGATCGGCTCTCTTACTGGGTAGTCTGGCACTGTCGTCGCTCTGCTTGAAGACGGCTCATAGTCAGGTCTTTGTGGTCGGCGAAGGTACTGCGACCGCTGACATCTCTACGGATTTCTCCCCTACGCATGTCTCTTTGCCAGATGCTCCTATGACGGAACGTGGGCGTCGTGAGCTGGTCCGGAATCTTGAGGCGGAGCAGGGGTTTGCTCATCGTGCGTTGCCGGTGAGCGCGGCTGTGACGCTGCGAGCGAACGGGCCGATCAGTCCCGGTGGGGCAGAGTACAGAAAGATGATCTACCAGAAGGGTGAGGCTGCGGCGCTGGGAGACCGCGTCATCATTACCTCTTTGGAGATCAAGCCGGATCGGATTGTGCTGGACCTCAACGGCGGTCCGTATGTGAAGCATCGGTTTTTGAGTCATGTTCAGATCAATGACGCGCCGGTTGCACGGACGAACCAGGATAGGGCCTCAGGGTCGCGAATTACGTTGATCTTCGAGGGGCACGTTCCGGAGATTTCTGCGCCGGAGGTAAAGGCGTTGCTGGAGCCGGTGATCGATTTCGGAGTGAAGACCTCTGAGCAGGCCTATGCGGACACTCTGCCGCCTGTGTTGAAGGAGGCGATTGCTGCGCACGAAGTTCTGGTGGGGATGAACCATCGAATGGTGCTGGCGGCGCTGGGCGCACCAGAGAACAAGATGCGGGACCAGCCGAGCGGAGATCCGAGCGGTGGGCGATACGAGGAGTGGATCTATGGCCACGTCCCGCAGACGATTCGGTTTGTGCGGTTTGTAGGGGACCGCGTGACGGTCGTGGAGATTGCGGCGCTGGGTAAGCCGATCGAGATTCATGACAAGGATGAGATGGCCGGCTACAACTCCGGCGAGCCGGCACGTGAGGTCGCGATGGGAGATAAGGCCGCTGATGGAACTGAGAAGACGAATGCGCCGCCGACGTTGCTAAAGCCGGGTGAGGCGGCGTCTGCAGGCCGTACCGACAATAAGGTTCAATTTCCCGATGACAAGAAGGGGGGAGCGTCTGCGCCTGCCTCGCCGGCACAGCCGCCTTCGAACAACCTTGCATTGGCTCAGCAGCCACGTTAGGGCCGTGGTAGTGTAGACTTGTAGGAGAGCTTCAATCGCAGTTCTTCTCCTCCGATTCCCGCCGTGGTTCGTCCCGGACAATCTTTACGAGAAGCACCGGATGATGAGATTCTGCTTGCCCGCGCGGGTCTAGCCGATCGAGATATCCAATGCGTGGGCCGAGATATTTGTAACGTTCGTATTAGGGAGAGCAAGCATTATGGCGAAGATTGCCAAGACCGGCGACCGTAAGAAGGTCATGGATACTAACAAGAGCACGGATTGTCCGAAGTGCTCCAAACCAACTCGCATTGTGAAGCGCGTGAAGGACCGGGAGCGCGGTACTCCTGGCGGAGTGTATATCTCCTGCTCAGCGTGCGATTTCTTCGAGAAACTCTAAGCGAAAGATTCAACCAAGATGCCACAGGATAAGGAGCCCCGTGTGGGCTCTTTGTCGTGTGTGGGCCTTTCTTTTGAGTGTCTTGGTAGAGCTGGGTTTCGTTGAAGTTTGTGCACCAAAGTTGTACAGATAATTTACCGGTAGAGACTTGACGATTGTTGCTTCATACGGGCAGACTCGACGCTGGAAAGTAGGAACCCCGTTTTTATGATGACCAGCAGCTCTGCCCTGACCTCCTCTGCTTTTGCGCCTCTTCCGCACTTCACTCGCCCCACATTTCTGATGTGTCCGCCAGAGTTTTATGACGTGGACTACGTGATCAACCCGTGGATGGCGGGGAATCTGCATCGACCGTCGCGGGATACTGCGTTTATGCAGTGGAAGAACCTGTACCGGCAGCTGCAGCGGGTGGCGGATGTTCGCTTGCTGCATGCTCGGGAGGGGTCGCCGGATATGGTGTTTGTGGCGCATGCGGCGGTGGTGCAGCATGGGCTGGCGGCGGTGTCGAGCTTTGCTCATCCGCAGCGGCAGACCGAGGAGGGGCATCTGCGAAAGTGGTTGCAGGACGCGGGTTTCCTGCTGTGGGAGACGCCGCGGGAGACTTCGTTCGAAGGCGAGGGAGATGCGCTCTTTGACGCCAGTGGCGGCCATCTTTGGGCGGCACATGGGGTCAGGACTTGCAAGCACAGCCATCGGCATCTGGGGGATGCGTGGCATACGCGGGTGACTTCGCTGCATCTGGTGGATCCGCGGTTTTATCATTTGGACCTTTGTTTTGCGCCACTTAGCGGGGGGTATCTGCTTTACTTTCCGGGCGCCTTCGATGCGGCTTCGCTGGAGAAGATCCATGCGGCATATGGGGCGGATAAGCGGATTGTTGTCAGCGAGTTAGAGGCTACGCAGTTTGTCTGCAATGTGATCAACGTGGGGCGGGATGTTTTGCTGGGTGCGGTGGAGACGGATCTGGCTAAACGGTTGATGGAGCGTGGTTTCGATGTGACCGAGATGCCTTTGGGCGAGTTCCAGCGCGGGGGCGGGTCGGCGAAGGCGCTGGCTCTGCGGTTGAGCGATTCGGCGCTTGCTCTGGGGGATCCTCGGATCGAGTCAACGCTTTAGATTTTCATCTTTGTGGATGATTTTTTTCTGGTGTGGTTGAGAGGCGTTTTTTCTGGGGTTTTTCCAGAAAAGCGCCTCTTTCGCGTGGTGTTTTGGTGGTGAAGTTGTGGTGTTTTGTGTGGTGGATGTGGTGTTTTGGCATCGATCTTTTTGGCTGCTAAAAATACGCCAACTTTTTGAACTTTTTCTTGATTTTTTTTCGGGCGCCCCCCGCCACCTAACCAAACCTGTTTATCGATTGAGATCCTGCATCCCACCCTTCGCAAGAACGCGAAGGATGGGGCACCCGATCGTTGTAGGTAGTCAGGTGTTGAACAGAAGAAAGAGGGAGACGCGGAATGAGCGCCTCCCTCGAGTTTGCGGTTCGGCCGATTGGTTAGAATTGGCCGCCGTAGCCGAGGAACTTGCGCAATCCGTCGCCCGTTCGCCAGGTGGACTGGGATTCGTTCTTGATTAAGTCGCGGAATGCGACGTGGGCGATCTCGGACTTGATCTGCTGGAAGCGCAGCGAGTTGGGATCGAGGGGATTGCCGGGCAGATGCGCGGCTAGCTCATTGGGAAGATAGTTGTTGACGAGCGCGTCGTAGCCCTCCTGGGCACGGGGGTCGCGGGGGTGGCTGAAGAGCTCGAGCTGACCGGCTTTGGTGGAGTAGTCGTAGAACTCGAGCTGTACGCTGGTGGGGTCGATCCGGGTGGATAGGGGCAACCAGTCGTAGTAGGCACCCACCTTGGTCTCGCAGGTGGTGAGGGAGAGGATGTTGGTTGGGGCTCCGTTGAAGTTGAAGAAGCCGGGAGCGATCTCGTCCGTGGCGAAGAGGAGGTAGTCCCGGCCGGGGGCCCAGCGCGACTTGAGCATGGAGTACATGTCGTGCCGGTTGGTGTAGATCTGGTCATAGGGATGCTTCGTTAGCCAGGTTGTGTCGCCCTTGTGGCCGAGGGTGACGAACATATTCAGCAGGTCGACGGAGGAGCAGAGGCCGGTGCGGATGGTGTTGGTGTCGCCTGTGAAACGGCCGCTGGGATCCATGACGATGAGGGGGATGTGGGTGGCCTCGTCATAGACGGTGCCGATTTTACCCTGAACGAAGCCGTGGGCACCGTTGTACTCACCGTGGTCCGAGGCGAAGATGATGATGGTGTTGTCGATGATGCTCTGCGGCAGGTTGTGGAGCTGATCAAGGAGGTCGCCGATCTCTTCATCGATGATCTTGGTGATCTGGTTATAGCTGTCCAGGCCGCGCTGCCAGTAGTGGAACGGTGCGTTGCCTATGCCGAAGCCGGTGCTTCCGTCGGGTCCGTCAGGGTAAGGAACGACCTTGAATCCCAACTGAAACGGGTTCGTGGCGATATCTCCCCAGACCATCGCTGAAATCTTCTGAAAGTAGGCATGGGTAGTGGGTTTGCCGGTTGCAGCATAGTTACTGGGGTCCTGCCAGTTGGTCGGAAGGATGGGATTGCCGAAGGGCGGTGGAGATTTGAGCTTATTGGTGTTCCAGTTCACGATCGGCGGACTGTTTGTATAGTCCTGGTTCTGATTGAGTGGGGCGTTTGGGTGGTTTTTGTTGTAGTTCGCGAAGAGGTTGGTGTAGGTGAGAAACTCGGTGCCGGCGGGGAAGAACTCGCGATCGTGCGGGTTGACATAACCGACAGTCAGAAACCACGGGGCATCGGTGGTCTTGACGTTCTGCAGGTAGGCGATGGCCTGACCGGTGGTGTAGGCGTCGTTGTTGTACGGGGGGGGGCACCGCTGGGTCTTGGCCGGGCGCGGGGGGAGTTTGGTCGCCGTAGGTTCCCTGCAGGTTGTACCCGGTCGGGTCGGGTGGGCTGTTCCAGGCGAATCCGTAGGGGACCAGGGTGTCGTTGGGGCCGCTGGCGACGGAGACGTGCCACTTGCCGAAGTATGGCGTGGTATAGCCGGCTGACTGAAGGAGCTTGCCGAAGGTAGGAAATGCAGGATTGAGGACAGGAACTTTGGGATTCGTAGTGATAGTGCCGATGAGCCAGCTCTGATGGGAGTAGAGGCCGGTGATGATGGTGCCGCGAGCCGGCGTGCAGGCGCAGGCCGCTGTGTGGTAGTTGGAGAACTTTACGCCGCGCTTCCAGATGTGCTTGTAGAGGTTCGGCATGAAGCGCTTGAAGTATTCTTCGGCGCTGTCGACGCCGATGGGGAAGACGGAGGGCCAACGCAGCTCGTCGACGAGGATGAAGATGACGTTGGGTTTCGCTCCTGGCTCGGTAATGTTTTGAGAGAGACCAAGGCGACTGGCGACAGTGGCGCCTGCGACGGCGGCGGTGGTTTTCAGGAAGTCTCTGCGCTTCATAATGTATTTTCTCCAATGGATGAAATTCGTTGCTGCTGAGAGTGAACTTCGGAGAAGCCCGAAGTCGAAATAGCAACCCACGTAGGGAGATAACCGAGACACAATGGTTGACCTGAATTTGTTCCAGAGCCCCTTTTAGCTGATGCACCATGCAAAACAGCTTTTTTCGAGAGCGGATGAGGGCTCTCGATGAGGCGCCGGTTTAGTGGAATGAATCGGGTAGCCGGTGGATTCCTGGGGGATTCAGGGGGTCAATAGATTTTTGGAGGACCAGGGCCGATGAGAGTCGCGAGGGAAGATCACTTACGCGACGGGCAAATTCTACCCCGGGTGCTAAGAGGGGTCAATGCCGTACTTGGTAAAGATCGAATGAACATTGTCTGGCTTGTGCGAACTACGTCTCAGGGGTCAACAACGGTTCGTTGAACAACTTGCCACCTCGGCATGCTTATCGCTCCCTGATCTCAGTGGCGATAATAGGTCGACTCACTCATTGAGCCCTGTACAGGGCGTCTCGGGCGTTACGGGTGGTTTGTCGGCAACTCGGAAGTTGAACCAGCCAGCTTCGTCACCGTCTTGTCCCCACCCTTCGCGAGCTATTTTTTCTGGAGGGCTTCGGCTTTGGCGATCTCGTCGAGGATGGCTTGGGCGGCGGCTGCGGGGTTCGGCGCCTGGGTGATGGGGCGCCCTACGACCAGCATGGAGGCTCCTGCGGCGATGGCCTGGGCTGGGGTGGCGATGCGCTTCTGGTCGCCGACGGCCGTGCCTGCGGGGCGGATTCCCGGGATGACGAGGAGGGTGTCGGGGCCGGTGGCTGCGCGGACGGCGGCGACCTCTTCGGCGGAGCAGACGAAGCCGTCTATGCCGGATTGGGTGGCAAGCTTGGCGAGGAGGAGGACCTGGTCGGCGAGGGAGGCAGTGATGCCTGTGCCTGCAAGCTGAGCGGCGTCCATGCTGGTGAGGACGGTGACGGCGAGGATGCGGGGGGAGCCGGAGGCGCGAGCGGCTTCGGCTGCGGCGGCCATCATGGCGGCGCCTCCGCTGGCGTGGAGGGTGAGGAGACCTGCTCCGGCTTGGGTGGCTGCGCGGACGGCGCCGGCTACGGTGTTGGGGATGTCGTGGAGTTTGAGGTCGAGGAAGACGTCGAAGCCGCGGTCTCGGAGTTCGCGGACGATGGTGTTGCCGGCGGCGTAGTAGAGCTCCATGCCTACCTTGAACCACTGGCAGGTGTGGCCGAGAGTGTCGACTAGTTTCATGGCTTGATAGGCGTCTGGGTAGTCGAGGGCTACGGCGAGGCGGGTTTTCGCGTCGGGCATGAGGTTAGTTTAACTTTTGTGAAGTTGGATGGGTGGATAAAGTTGAACGGTGATGGGATGTGCGTCGGCGGTTGGGTGCAGGTTTGACTAGCGAATGGCCATACATGTGATGAAACTGCACGAATGTCCCACTACGGAGCATTAGGCGGCTTTCGATAGGTTGCACACAGCGGAGCAATCCCTCGCCGCAGATCCAATCCATACTTCTCTGCGAGGTTCTCCTGGCGCTCCCCGCATATTGCGTGGCCCATCTCATGGGTGACCGCATAATCGAGAATACTTCCGGGTGGCAGACCAAATCTGCGAGCTACCATTGACTGTCGAGAGTCTGCGGTTTCGAAGAGTTCCTCTTCGAACACGGTGACGCGAGCGCTGAGTTCGCTGAACGCGGGCGATTCAGGATCCCCGCCCAACTGCTTTATCGTCTGCCTCCAGTGTGCTGAACCTGCGAGCACGAATGTCCACTGCCCCATTCGTTCAGTTGGATACCTTTCGAGAACCTTTGCCAGCAACGCGACGCTGGTAAGACATTGTGATGGGTCGTAGTCGGTCGTGCAGGAGAAAGAGATGGCGTGCGAAAGAGACGCAGGGCGATTTGGGAGGTCTATCGGCAGAATCTTAATTGAGGTCGTTTGCGCATTGAGCAAAGACACATAAAGAAAGATGACGGCAGTGAAGATTTTCATGGCGGATACCTCATCGGTACCCGCCTACGTTGCTCGCTTCGACCTGCTACCTCAATGCAAGGCAGGTCGTAATGTGTGTCACAAAAAGATCACTGACTAAACTTCGCTTTTTTATTGAGATAGCGGTGTAGAGGCGGCGAGCCGGGTTCACAGGGTCCTAGGATGCTGATCTCTGAACAGAACTTTTCCGGCCTTGAGCGAAACGGTTCCAGCCCACTACCCAGGTCGCGCGACCTCAAAACAAAATAGTTCCAGGTCATCGATTTCGTTGAGCAAAATCAATGATGTAGCGGTTCTCGCTGAGGCGTGGCTCTATCCTCAAAAGGGGGCCGAAATGATAAACTCCGCTCGACAGGTGAGCAATGGCCGACCGCGCAGAGGTTTCCGGCTCAATACGGTTCGCTCCGTTTGAGCTAGTGCTCGAACCTGAAGAGCTGCGCAGGAATGGGATACGAGTCAAGGTGTCTGGACAGGCACTTCAGGTTCTTATTGTCCTGGCGTCGGAACCTGGGCGACTCGTGACTCGGGAACACCTTCATAAGGTACTCTGGCCGGCGACGTCATTCGGCGACTTCGAACACGGCCTGAACGCTGCTGTGAATCGACTTCGAGAGATTCTTGGCGACTCCGCCGTGAATCCTAAATACATCGAGACAATCCCGCGCCAAGGCTATCGATTTATCGCTGCGACGAATGTCGAAGCCGAGCAGGTGACGTCACTGCCGCATATTGCTTCGAGTGAACCTCCGAGACCGCCTGCAAAGCAACCTCTTCGAAGGTGGTGGATTGCGTTGGGCGTTGCAGCATGTATCCTCATCGGCCTGGCAGGCCTTCGACTTAAAACCAGGTTTGAAGAAGCGTCGCGACTGTCAAGGATTCAGCGTCTCTCTGTTGTTCCGCTTACGTCTCTGCCAGGCAATGTGATCTCGCCCGCCTTTTCCCCGGATGGGAGCGAGGTCGCATTCGGGTGGGACGGCGAGACGAATGGTGCAGGATACGATCTCTATGTGAAGGCGATAGGTTCCGAGAATCCATTGCGTATCACTCGGCACCCGTCCGAAAAACTCTCGATAGCCTGGTCGCCGGATGGGAGCGACATCGCGATCAGCCGCGTTTCAAAAGAGGGGGCTTCGGGTATCTTTCTCGTTCCGCCGACCGGTGGGCCGGAACGGAAAATTTATTCTCGAAGCACCACGTACTGGTATGGGAATGAACTCAGCTGGTCTTCTGACGGCAAGTATCTCGCTTTCACGGACCATCCCGAGACCTCCTACCAATCGATAATTCTTTACTTGCTTTCAATGAGCACATTGAAGGCGACGCCAGTGAAAACGGACTGTAAGTTTGCAGTCGCGCCTTCTTTTGCCCCAAAAGGCGAACTGCTGGCATGGGTTTGTATGGATCAGCTGGGAAGCGAGTCTTTACGTCTGCTGAATTTGGCCGATGGAAGGACCACAGAGCTACTGAAGGGGCATGACATGATCGGCGGCATCACCTGGGCGAGAGGTGGCGATAGCATCCTCTACAGTTCCTCCCTGATTGGAGGCGGCCTTTGGGAGGTCGTTCTCGCTCACCCGGAGCGGGCGCAAAGATTACCGATTGGACATGACGTTTCCGATGTGACCGTGAGTTCGTCCGGCCATCGCCTTGTCTATTTGCAAAGCTCGACCAATACGAATATCTGGCAGCTTGATCTTCAAGGATCTCCAGCGCAAGCGCACAAGCTGATCGTCTCTTCGGCCGAACAGGAATCAGCCAGCATCTCGCCAGATGGCAAGAGAATAACGTTCGAGTCTAACCGCAGCGGAGCCCTTGAAATTTGGGTCTGCGATAGTGACGGATCCAACGTGCTCCAACTGACCTCCTTTCGTGTTATTTCAACTGGCTCGCCGCGCTGGTCTCCCGACGGAGGCCTGATCGCTTTTGACTCACGATTCGGTGGCGAATCCAATCTATACACGGTCGATCCGGCGGGAGGCGTTCCAGTCAAACTAGATATTGACGTGCCCGACAAATCACAGCCTAGCTGGTCACCAGACGGGAAGTGGATCTACTTCACGCAGGGCGAGGACTTTGGCGAACCCTCCGTCTGGAGGGCGCCGTCGCGCGGTGGTCGTGCGGTGCAGGTTGCAAGCGCTCCGGCGGCCGTGCCTTTTGCGTCATCTGACGATCGGTATGTTTACTTCTTCCGGAAAAAGAGGCTCTGGCGCATGATGCCAGATGGCGCTTCGCCCGAAGAGGTAAAAGGTATGCCGGAGCTAAGCTTCCAAGGAACCGAATGGTTTCCCACCAAAGCGGGAATCTACTTCATGTCGCACGAGAGCGGTAAGACGACGATCGAGCTGTACGACACTAGAACGCAAAAGATTCGCACTGTTTTCACGCTGGAGAAGGCTCCTCCGTATTGGATCGGCGCAATGCCGGTTTCTCCGGATGGTACGTGGATGCTGTTCCCCCAAGTCGATGGGCATTCCAGCAATCTGATGATGGTTGAAAACATGCAGTAGATCCCGGACTATGCTGTGCTGTCTGCCACCTCTCGTCTTTAGCTGTGGTTTTGGGGATAATAGAGGTCTATGTCGAAACGTGAATTTCAAACTGAAGTTAGTCAACTGCTGCAACTGATCATCCACTCGCTTTACTCTCACCCTGAGATCTTTCTTCGTGAACTGGTGTCGAACTCGTCCGATGCGTTGGATAAGCTTCGCCATCTGACGCTGACGGACGAGGCTTATAAGGCGCTGCCGTTCAATCCGCGGATCGACCTGGAGCTGGACGAGGAGAAGAAGACTCTTACGATCAGCGATACGGGCATCGGAATGAATGAGGAGGATCTGACTTCGAACCTGGGTACGATTGCTCGGTCGGGGACGAAGAACTTTTTGTCACAGCTCTCGGGCGATGCGAAGAAGGATTCGAACCTGATCGGGCAGTTTGGCGTTGGGTTCTATAGCGTGTTCATGGTGGCGGATAAGGTGGAGGTGGTGTCGCGCAAGGCTGGGGAGGACCAGGCGTGGCGGTGGGTGAGCGACGGCAAGACCGGTTTCGATATTGAACCGGCGGAGCGGTCGGTTGCCGGGACTACAGTGGTGATTCACTTCAACTACGAGGGCGCACAGTATGCGAATAGCTGGCGGCTGCAGGAGATCGTTAGGAAGTACTCGAACCACATTGCGTTTCCGATCTTTCTGACCTACGACAAGAGTGAGTGGAATGAGGCGGAGAAGAAGTCGGATAAGGTTCGCACGACGGAGCAGGTGAATGCTGCGAGTGCACTGTGGCGGCGACCGAAGAGCGAGTTAACGGATGAGGACTACAAGGAACTCTATAAGTCGGTGTCGGGTGGGTGGGATGATCCTCTGTTCTGGTTTCACACCAAGGCAGAGGGGAGCCTGGAGTACACAACGCTGTTTTATGTCCCCGCGAAGGCTCCGCTGGATCTATACAACGCGGAGTACAAGGTTGGCGTTAAGCTTTATGTGAAGCGCGTCTTCATCATGGATGATGCGAAGGAGCTGCTGCCGCAGTACCTGCGGTTTGTGCGGGGGATTATCGACAGCGAGGATCTTCCGCTGAATGTGAGCCGCGAGATTCTGCAGCAGAATAAAGTGCTGACGACGATTCGAACGGCCAGCGTGAAGAAGATTCTGTCTGAGTTGAAGAACATCGCGGCGAATAAGCCGGAAGAGTATCTGAAGTTTATTGCTGAGTACAACCGTCCGCTGAAGGAGGGGCTGTACGGGGACTATGCGAATCGCGAGACGCTGCTGGAGCTGGTGCGGTTCAAGTCGACCAAGGTGGAGGGGCTGACTAGTCTTGCGGATGTGAAGTCGCGGATGAAGGAAGGCCAGAAGAGCATCTACTACATTACTGGTGGGGCGGAGTCGCTGTTGCGGACCTCGCCGTTGCTGGAGATTTACAAGAAGAAGGATGTTGAGGTCCTGATTCTTGATGACGACTTCGATGAGGTGATCTTCTCGGGTATTGAGAAGTACGGCGAGATCGATCTGAAGGCGGTGAATAAATCTTCTACCAGCGAGGATCTGAAGGGCGAGGATGAGGCGGATAAGAGCGAGAGTCTGAAGCCGCTGATTGCGATGCTGAAGAAGACGCTGGGGGATCGGGTGAAGGATGTGCGGGCGTCGGTGCGGCTTGCGGATAGTCCTTCGTGCATTGTGTCGGATGAAGAGGAGCCGTCGCTGAAGATGCAGCAGATGATGCGGGCGATGGGACAGAAGGATCTTCCTGCGCTGAAGCCTACACTGGAGATTAATCCGGATCATGAGATTGTGAAGAAGCTGCTGGCGCGGTCGGATGATTCGGTGGCGCAGGATGCGGCGTGGCTGCTGTTCGATCAGGCGCTGCTGATGGAGGGTGTGACGATTCAAGATCCTGCTGCGTTTGTGCAGCGGCTTAATCGCGTTTTGAATCTTTCTGTCTAGAGGCTCTCGTGCGGCGCAGCGGCTGTGGGTGGGCAGCCGCTGCGCTTTTGCGTTTTTGGGCGAAGCGCGGGGACTGATAGACGGAATGATTTTTGCATTGGGGATTGACTGGATTGGTTGAGGATTTTTCTTTGCCTTCGATCTCGAGAAGGGCTAGGCTCTCCTTACTGTGTCTACATAACGGGAGGGTTGATGCTGTCTCGCAGGACTCTTTTCGGCTTGTTGGTTTTGTTTGCGTTCTCCATCTCTTATGCGGCAGTTCCGCAGGCTCCACAGACGCGTCCGGCGCCGGGAGGTGGACAGTCGGGAGGAGGACGGCCACCTGGCGGTGGAGGCAATACACGTCCGCCGGGCGGAGGAAACCCAGGTGGGGGACGGCCTCCTGGAGGTGGAAACACACGTCCGCCTGGGGGAGGGAATCCTGGAGGGGGAAATAATAATCGACCGCCGCCGCGGCCGAATCCTAGTCGTCCTCCGCCGCGACCGAACCCGAGTCGCCCGAATCCGGGACGGCCTCCGAGTGGGAGACCGCCGCAGTGGGGACGTCCGCCGCAACAGCGTCCTTCGTACAGCTTCAGGAGAAACGACTGGCGTTATCTGCACAACTACTACAGGCGGAATCTTGGATACATCAATCTGGCGACGCGACCTCGGTTTGTGATTGGCGGATTCTTTCCGTACGCCCACATTCCGTACATCACGCCGCTGCCGCCGAACGTGTACGGGTATCTGCCGCCACCACCGCCGGGGTACAACATGGGCTACTACGATGGATATGTTGTGGTATATGACCCGGTGACTTACTTCATCGCGAACGTAATCGATCTGTTGCAGCAGCAGTAGAAAGTGTGGCGGGCCGGAGTCTCGGGATGCTCCGGCGTGCTGCACGGGTGGATTCAGCGTCGCATCGAGTAACCCCGCGTTGCATCGAAAGACCATAGAGGATATCTGTGTAAGGTATGAAGAAGAGGAATGCGATCGCGGAGGTGGCCTTGTCGGAGGATCAGTTTCAGGCGATCGCTCGTGCGCTGAGTGATCCACGCCGGTTTGCCATTCTTCAGCAGGTGGGGGCCTGCGAGGGGATGGAGTGCAGTGCGCTGCGGGAGCATGAGTCGATCAGTCCGGCGACGGTCTCGCACCATATGAAGGAGTTGAGCGAGGCGGGGTTGATTGAGATAAGACGCGTTGGCCGAGGCGCGAATCTTTCTCTGTGCCGGTCGGTGCTCGATGCTTACGTCAGACGCCTGTCCTCTATTTAGATTTGGTAAATGACGAATCGGGTTGGACCTTCTCCGCATCTATTTGATAGCTGCACTGTTCGATAGATATCGAAATAAGGAGATTTGAGATGGGAAAGCTTGCGGGAAAGATAGCGGTTGTAACCGGCGCGTCTAAGGGTATTGGCGCTGAGATTGCGAAGGAGTTGGCGGCGCAGGGCGCGTCTGTCGTGGTGAACTACGCGTCGAGCAAAGAGGGCGCCGATAAGGTCGTCGCAGAGATTGTGAAGGCGGGTGGAAAGGCGATTGCCGTGGGCGGCAGCGTGGCGAAGACTGCGGAGATTGATGCACTCTTTGCTGCGACGAAGAAGGCTTATGGCAGGGTCGATATTCTGGTGAACAATGCCGGGGTGTATGAGTTCGCTCCGCTGGAGGGGATTACGGAGGAGTCGATCGACCGGATGCTGGGCATCAATGTGAAGGGGCTGTTGCTCGCCACCAAGGCTGGTGTGGCTCTGTTTCCGGCAGAGGGCGGCAGCGTGATCAATATTGGATCGGTTGCGAGTGACCAGACGCCACCGATGTCGGCGACGTACAGCGGCACGAAGGGCGCCGTGGATGCGATTACGCGCGTGTTCGCGAAGGAGCTGGGGCCGAAGAAGATTCGGGTGAATGCGGTGAACCCCGGACCTGTGGTAACGGAGGGCTTCAAGTCGGCTGGGGTTGAGGGAAGCGACTTTGAAAAGCAGATGCTGCAGAGCACGCCGCTCGGCCGCATTGGACAGCCGGATGATGTGTCCAGCGTGGTTGCATTCCTGGCCTCGGACGATGCCAAGTGGGTGACCGGTTCGCTGCTGCAGGTCGCGGGTGGGATGCGGTAGGAGAGTTGCTGAAGGAGAGCGCTTCGGGCTTCGGAAAGAAGCTCGGAGCGCTTTTTTTTTGTGATGGAATGGGGGCCGTGTTCTACGCATCAAATGCAGCGGGTATCCAGCGTGTCACTCGGAGGGGGTCACAGAACGCAATCTCAAACCGCAACTTCAAAACAAGGAGCAGAAGATGTCTACGATATCCAACACGGTAGCGATTCCGGCCGACGATCTGCGACGGAATCTGGTGGTTGCAAATCCGGATAGCAGCGGTGCCCAGCATCTCGGGGTCGTGGGCGACACCTACACGATCCTGCTGTCCGGAGCCGATACTGCAGGTCGATTCACTCTGATCGATATGCATGTTCCTCCCGGAGGCGGACCTCCCCCGCATCGTCATGATTTCGAGGAGAGCTTTATTCTTCTCGACGGGGAACTGCAGGCTACCTTCCGAGGGGAGCAGCGTACGATGCGCGCCGGCGAGACGGTCCACATTCCAGCGAACGCTCCTCACCAGTTCCATAACGCCTCGTCGGAGCCGGTGAGGATGCTTTGTATCTGCTCGCCGGCAGGCCAAGAGGAGTTCTTCAAAGAGCTGGGAGCAGTGGTTGCGACGCGTACCACTCCGCCTCCCAGGGTCGATGCGGCGGAGGGAGCAGCGTTCTTCAAGAAAGCAGTTGAACTGGCTCCGAAGTACCGAACCGAACTGCTCAGAGAAGCGAAGTAGGGTCGATTCAAGGCGTAGCAGCGGCCTGATAGTTGACCGGTGCTCGTCGGCATCGTCCTATGCGATGGAGAAAATGTAACAGGCTTTGAGATTTCTCAGGGAACGTAGACGAGGAACTCCGGCATGTCCGGAAGGCCATCAAGGAACGTCCCCTTTTTCTTTCCCTTGGAGGAGAAGCGCAGCACCCGCTGCTTCTCCCGCTCGGCAATGTCCGAGATGCCGACAAACCGGGGCAAGAGAATGGTGAACGCTGGAGGATTTCCGGGTGCTTTCAGCTGCTGGCCCTTGGGGCGGAGCCAGAACCGCCTGGCGGCGATGCGCTTGAGCCAGAGGGGACGAAACGGGGCGCACGTATGCCGCGCGGGCTGGGATTTAGGCCAGCGGAGGCAGAACGGCCTGAAGCCGGTGCGCTTGAGCCAGAAGGAATGAAACGGGGCGCACGTATGCCGCGCGGGCTGGGATTTAGGCCAACGGAGGCAGAACGGCTTGGAGGCAGCGCGCTTGAGCCAGAGGGAATGAAACGGGGCGCACGTATGCCGCGCGGGCTGGGATTTAGGCCAGCGGAGGCAGAACGGCCTGGAGCCGGTGCGCTTGAGCCAGAGGGGACGAAACGGGGCGCAGCCATGGCGTGCGGGCTGCCCAAACCGCGAGCCCCAAAAATGGGTGCACGTATTGTTGGTCCGTTGGCGTGTGGTGAGTCCATCATTCGATTCTCTTGAATGCTAAAGGAGTATCCTCTTAACAGGTCGATCAGTTTGTACTGCTGTACTGCGATCTCTGAGGTGAGTAGCACATCTTCATACTTGTGACCCAGATGACCAGCCAGACCAACTGTTATCGCTGTTGTAAATCACGAAGTTGCGGTCATCCTGCATCACCGCAAAAGCACCCCAATGGCCTTGCGTGTTTGTCGCCAAAAGAGGCACGTTGTCGTACGTTTGCCACACTAAGTTGCCGTCCGTCTGCATGACCACCTTATTGATCAAAAAGTATTCATCGTAAAAGTTCGAGACAGCCCAACCTGAAAAATCCCCAGCTGAGCCATAGATGACAAAGTTGCCGTCCGTCTGCATGGCGACATAAAATTGTCGGTCGAACGAAATTAGCCGGTCCCCTCTGACCATAGTCCCATTCGTCGGCGACGCGAGACCGCCCCCCGGCGGGGGATCATACCAAACCGAAGGAGATAGGATGCCGCCCGAAATATCTGCCATCTTTCACCTCCCGATGTATTTTTGAATGGGTTGTTGGGACTAGCCTGACGCGGGCTCCAATGTGAAATTGGCCTGTTGGCCCTCTCCACGGCGTCCAGAACGCATCGCGTTATCTACCGGACGCTACGCCTCTACTTAGGCGTTGTCAAGCCACACCAATCGACAAAATAGTACGTTAACGCACGGAATTCCGCTAACTCTACAAGGCTCAATTAATTCACGTTCTGCTTGCGTTCCTGTGCTTGTCTCCTACCGCGTAAGTGCGAAAAAACACACAAGGTTCGCTGATCGTTGGCGTACGATTTCTGACGTTCGGTATGGTGACCCTTCAAAAAGTACGTACTGGTGGGTATATATCGCAGAAAAAGAGAATGACGTCAAAATTACGCTTCGTCAGAGAATTATTGATAGAACGGCGCTTTACGCCACTGTAACTCCCGGATCGCCGGTCAGTCGGAAGCTGCGCGTTTCTTCCTTTATGCTGGAGTGAAGCGAATGATGCAGACAGTTTTGACGATTGCTGGATTCGATCCCTCGTCGGGTGCGGGTGTGACCGCAGACCTGATGGTGTTTGCGGCGCATGGGCTGTTTGGGACCTCGTGCGTCACGGGGCTGACGGTGCAGTCGACGCTGGGGGTGCGGGATAGTCTGCCGGTGCCGGTGGAGATGGTGCGGGCTACACTTGCTTGTCTCGAGAGCGATCTGCCGGCGGCGGGGATCAAGATTGGAATGCTGGGTACGGCGGCGAATGTAGTCGCGGTGGCGGAGTTTCTTGAGGGGCTGCGTGGGCGGGGGTGGCGGGTTCCGGTGGTGCTGGATCCGGTGATCCGGTCGAGCTCGGGAAGGGAACTGCTCGATGCGGAGGGGGTGGGGGTGCTGCGGGAGAGGCTGCTGCCGCTGGTGGATTGGGTGACGCCGAATCTTGACGAGCTGGGGGTTCTGGCGGGGCGCATCGTGATGCAGCGGGGGGATATGCCGGAGGCGGCGCGGGATCTGCAGGCGATGGGAGCGGGGTTGAATGTGGTGGCGACGGGCGGGCATCTGATGCCGCCGGACGATCTGCTGCTGCGCGCGGGCGGGGAGATGGATTGGCTGCCGGGGGAGCAGATTGTGAGTCGGTCGACGCACGGGACGGGGTGTGCGTTTTCGAGCGCGCTGCTGAGCAGGGTGGTGCTGGGGGATGATCCGCTGGGTGCGGCGAGGATGGCGAAGCGGTATGTGGCGGAGGCGATTCGGACAGCGGAGCCGAGGGGCGCGGGGCTTGGGCCGGTGAATCCGCTGTGGCCTCTGCGGGAGGATTGACGGTCTTCCGTGGCGGGGCGGGGCTTGGTTGCGTTTTTGTTGTCTGGGTGGGCGGGGGCGTCTCGGGGGCGATGTTTGGAGTATGGATTTTGAACGTGTGCAGAATCGGGAACCGTGGGGCTGCCCGTTTGCGGAGGGGAACAAGGCACGGTTAGGGTGCAGAAACTACATCGATTGGGTCATTGCGGAGCTGTGGCTGGACTGTTTCGATGGTGCTGAGGTTATACGTTGAGTTGTCTGAGTCGGGATATTCCGGATAATGCCGCGGTGAGGTTCGCCGATAGGGATTAGGACGGAGGATTCAGGTCCATGTCCACAGTTGCTTTTCCCGGGGTCTTTCGACCCGAACTCGTAAACCGGAGCGCCGCGAGCGTTCCAACTCTTTCGCCGGGCAACCCCCCGCCGAAGAACGCAGACCTGACGATTCACAGGATCAGCCAGACGCACCACGGACGGACGCTGCTGACGTTGGGCCATGCGGCTGAGTATCTGGCAAACTCTCGGCGTTATTCGATCGAGGCGTTCGACAACAAATCAGACGATGAGGCTATCCATATCCTGCTGGGACTGAGCCGCAGTGTGTTTGAAGACTTTGCCGAACCTAAGACATTGACTCGTGGGTTGTGGAACTGGATGGTTGAGCGGGTGGTGCGGTTGCTGAGTTAGCCCGCGATGCTGCTAGGCTGAATGGGTATGGCACTTACGGTGATCTTGAACGGCCAGTCCCGCAGCTTTGACGCATTTGAGGAAGCTGCCAACCTTGAACAACTTGTCGTGGAGCTGGGATTGAAGGGCGACCGGGTGGCGATCGAACACAATGGGGAGATCGCTCCTCGCTCGCAGTGGGCTCAGACCGTTTTGCGCGGAGGGGACCGGCTCGAGGTGGTTCACTTCGTCGGGGGTGGAGTTTGACGAGGCGTTTCGTTCGGTGCCTCTTTGGCGATCAAGTGCTTTAGAAGAGACTCCCAGCGGTCGCCGTAGTCGTCCCAGCCTCCGAGAAGCTGGACGCGACGAAGGGCGGCCTCGCTCATCTGCGATTGGAGGGCGGGGTCGTCGGCGAGTTGCTGCATGCGTTCGGCTAGGGCGGCTGCGTCGCGGACCGGGACTACGAAGCCTTCGACGCCGTTGGTGAAGAGGTCTTCGCCGCCGGTGTTGGTGGAGCAGAGGACGGGGCAGCCACAGGCTAGGGCTTGACCCTGTACCAGCGCCAGACCCTCTTCGATGCTGGGGAGAACCATGACGTGGCTGGTGCTCATGAGGGCTGCGAGCTGCTCCTGCGGGAGTGGGCCGAGGAACTCGACCTGCTGTTGAGGGAGGTGGTCGAGGACGGTCTTCATATCGGGATGGATGGACCCGGCGAGGCGCAGGCGCTTTGCGGGATGACGCAGCTGGGCGAAGGCCTCGAGCAGGTAGGGAACTCCCTTGCGCAGGGTGACGGAGCCCGCGAAGAGGACCTCGAAGCGGTCGGGGGGAGGCTCGCCGGTGCGGGTGAAACTTTCGAGTCGAACGCCGTAGGGGATGACGTGGAGCTTTTCAGCGGGGATGCCCATTTCGACGAAGGAGCGGGCGGCGAAGCTGGAAGGGACGGTGATTGCGTCCGAGATGTCGTAGATCTTTTCTTCGCGGAGGATGTCGCGGATGTCGGTAACGGGCCGGGTTACATTCCAGCGCTGGTACTCGTCCGAGACGATGGTCTCCTGGTAGCGCTGGTGTGAGGAGCCACGGTCGCAGATGAGGCGGCCTCCACGAGATTGGATCTCGCGGCCGGTTTTTAGGCTGGAGCCGGAGATGGCGATGACGGCGTCTGGCGTTGCGGCGGCGCGGGTGCGACGTAGGGTCCACTCATCGAAGGAGAGCGCGTTGGCATAACTTATTTGATCCATTAGGTATGGATGGTGGATGCCAAAGCGTTGCATGAGGATTTCCGGAGTGTGAACCCAGGGGAATGTCTCGACGACTTCGTGGGGTAGGCCTTCGCGCTTGAGGCGCGTCCAGGGCCAGGTGGAGTAGATGCGCTGGAGATGGCCTCGGCGGTGAAGCTGGCGGGCGAGTTCAAAGTGATGAAAGACACCGAAGACCGTCTGAACGATTCGCATAGCGCCAGTGGGCGATTGACCTCGGTTCATCGTAACAAAGGTCTGTAGATTATTTGATTCTGAGCGTGCCGGTCAGGGGGCGGATTGGACGGCGGGGCGATGATACCTGGCGGTTAGGAACCGGGCCACGGACCTCTCAACGTAGAGATAGCAGGACGGTGCCGAGGACGTGGCGCCTGCCGAAACGCGCATAGGTAAGGCCGATGAGACAGCCGAAGATGAACTCGATGTTGAGGGGATTGGCCAGCAGAATGAGCACGGGCTGATGGAAGCCGAGCAGGCCGCCCACAACGATGAAGGCAAGGATGGTGAGGATGGTTCGTTCGACGACACGTGCGGCGCCGAAGAAGAGGTTGAGGGTGAGAGTGTAGTAGAAAAACATCTCGAAGATGAGCGTCCAGCCGATGAAGATGAGCGGCGGCGGCATGGGAAAGCGCAACGAGGGAAGCAGGAGGTAGGAGTTGAGGAGCCACGCGGTAGTTAGATGGTGTAGCTTCCACTGAACCAGAACAAAGAAGAGGGAGAGGATCCAGTAGATGGGAAAGATGCGGATGAAGCGGCGAAGGAGAAAGTCGATTGCGCCGTGGGGCAGGCTGGAATGAGTGGGGGGGACGCTCATGGCGACGGTGGAGAGGATGAATCCGCTGATCGCAAAGAATATGTCGACGCCGCAGGCGCCAAAGTTGGTGAGGTTGAAGAAGTGACTTTGGCGGGAGACTGCGTGCCCGGAGACGACAAAGAGGCAGTGAACGTAGACGACGAGCAGGGCCGCGATCGCTCGAAGGATCTGGATCGAGTCGAGTCTTTTCATCGAGAGAGGGAGACCGGCTTCAAGGTCAGTGGGGTCGACCTAGAGTGTCTTTTCGAAGGTAGATGCGATATCCGCGCTCGTGCTGAGTATCGCCGCCACGTTGTATGGAAAGAACGTAGTTTTCGTCCAGGAGGTCGGTGAACTGCGGCCAGAACTGCAGCTTCTCGTAGCCATGAGCACCGTAGGTCGGCCACTGTTCATTGGTCAAGACGATGATCCGCGGATTGGATTTTGTCAACTGTGCCAGGAAATCGTCTCTCAGATGTTCTACCCGCGCATCTTTGCGGTCGAGGAAGAAGACGGTGTCGTTGACGTAGCCCGTGGCCATGGTGATGTTCATGTGAAGTAGGACGTTGAGACAGCCGCTGGTCACGTCAAGACACTGCACCTCACCTGGCGCATCCGAAGCATGCAGGGCGACCAGATCACTCTGAAGCGCTCCTTCGTTCCACCTGTCCCACCGGGCTGGACGTGAGAGACGGGGGTAGAGTGCGGCGGAGAACAAGACCAGAGCAAGAGCCAACCATTTGTAGCTTGCTGTACTTTGCCTGATCGTCGCTACAAGGACCCAGCCGGCCCAGAGAAAAAAGAAAAAAAAGAACGGCGTGCGGTGATACAGGAAGCCCTTGTGTTGCAGGAAGTACGATGCAGCGCCCAGTGCGGAGGCGAGGAGTAAGACCTGCTGGTCAAGGTTGTTTCTGAGGGGAGGGTGCAGCGCGACGAGGACCAGCGAGCCGATTGCCACCTCCGGTAGTACATGAATTGGATCGAAGATAGCCGGAAGCATCTCCCGGAAGCTCATGGAAGCTGTAGTCGCATAGACCGGAACCATGGTCCATTCGAGATGGAGAAAGGCGCCTAAAGCTTTTTCGTAGAGAAGATAGGCAAGGATGAATGCGATGCCGGCTGCGAACCCGGCGAGGAGATATCCCAGATAGGCGCGGAGAGGGAGCTGCAGCTTGCGGAGTGCCAGGATCGTTGGCAGGGCGAGGAGAAGAAACACGCTGGCGGGAGGCTTGATCGTCGAAGCGAGCGCGACGGAGAGTCCGAAGAAGAGGATGAGGAGCGGCCGTTGTCGATGGAAGGATTCAAGTAAGAAGGCGACACCGGCCCCGAGCAGGCAGGTCATGAAGAAGTCTCGCTGACCCAGGCCGATGATGCTGGCCCAGGTGCCGGTATGCTCCAGCACGAAGAAAGAGAAGCCGAAGACAGCGGCGAACCAGAGCTCTCGTCGGCGAGTGATGACGAGCATGGAGGCTAGAGCTACGCCTAGGCCGCAGAGATCGAAGAGGCGGAATGCGAGATCGCCGGGGCCGAAGAGGTGCCTTTCGAGGCTGTAAAGAAGGAGCGATCCGGGAAACTGGACTTCGACGATGTCACGATAGAGACGCATCCCATGCTCGCTCAGGTAGACCATGTAGAGCAGGATGGGGCTGTCGTGCACCAACGGCCAGTGCATGGAGTGAGCGATGGTGATGGTTACGAAGACCGCGAACCAGACGGTGAGGACAGCGAATAGAATGCGCAAGGTCGACGGTTTGAGTGCAGCGGAAGGGATGCCGATATTGCGTTGCGTCAGGGCCGAGCCTCCGGATTATGGTTCAGGAAGAAGTATAGAGTCTGGCTATACGATTAGCCGAGAAAATCAACGTCAGCAATTAGCATTTCAATAATTGACCACGTACCCCGCGGAGCCTCCGCGTCGTCCGCAACGCCTGTGGTGCTAAGACCTCCAAGGATACCGAGCACCAGCTCTTCCTCATCCTCCATCGTGAGTACCCAATGAACCACTGACTCTGCGGTATCGGAGTTGGGAGTGAAAGGGAAGCGTAATTCCAGTCACGTGCAATCCGGAAACAACCACGTGAACGCGCGAAAAGTCGATTTTCGGCAATTTCAACGTCAAAGTTTCCCATCACCCCGTTTTCGGGAACTTCGACGCCCGGCAGGATTGTTTCTGAGTTGCCAGTAAACTCTGAGCACCCCATTGCGACGCGAAGCAGCGTCGTCTTTCTATCGCCCCGGAAAAGTGTCCGGCCTGGATCGTCAGATTCACTCGAAGCCAGTTGCTGTTCTCTCTACTCTGGGCACGAAGATTTTCATATTTCATATTGGATCTCCCAATTACAAGTTATCAAGCTATAGGTGGGACACACTCATATTCCATCAACAGCTGCGTTGATTGAATGAATGGAGATCTGTTACTTAGCCGGGGGCGGCGATAGATTGCTGCTCCAACTATCCGGATCAAAACAAGTTGTTGATAAACGCTCGTGCATCCTGGCAAAGTAACCAACTTTGATTACTACTTTGCATGCACATGTTCTGCTCAGATGAAGTACATTCTGCGTTTAACGTGCTAAGTGAGTCGGCACGTTTTGTTGGCCTCCTGCCGGGGACGCGAAAGATCCCGCTGCAGTTCTGTTGTCTGATTCGGCCTTGGTTGAAACTCGTTGGAAATTGGATTCATTCTCCTCGCTCACAACGAAACAACCATGGAGCTGGAGGTGAGTCGTGTCGCTGGTTATCTTTCTGCCCATTGGTCTGGCTAACTCAAGTATTCAACGTCACTTTTCAAGCAGGATTGAAGCAGCCGCCAGGTCCTTGCTCATAGCAATGCTCTTTCTCTCCGTGTCCACTGCGGGGAATGAATCAGCGCTGGGCCAAGTCGCGACACCGGTGAATGTACCTACCTGGCGATATGACAACACCGAGGCGGGAGCTAATACGCAGGAGACTTTACTTTCACCTGCAAACGTGGCGAGTTCATCGTTTGGTCTGCTTTTTTCAAGATCGGTCGATGGCTATGTCTATGCACAGCCCCTCTACATCAGTGGTCTTACGATGGGTGATGGGTTAGTACACAATGTTCTGTTTGTAGCGACAGAACATGATTCCGTATACGCTTTTGATGCTGACTCCAACGCAGGCGCGAATGCCCAGCCACTGTGGCAGATCAGCTTGCTCAACCCGGCTTATGGCGCCGCCCCCGGCGCAACCACCGTTCCCAGCGCGGATGTTAATACTAACGACCTTGTTCCTGAGATAGGGATCACCGGTACTCCCGCGATCAACGGCAATACGATGTACGTCATTGCAAAAACGAAGGAAAGTGGAGGCTATGTCCAGCGGCTGCATGCGATCAACATAATAACTGGAGCAGAGCAGCCAAACAGCCCCACAATTATTCAAGCAACGGCGGCGGGCAAAGGAGCCGGAAGTTCGGGCGGCGTCATCGCGTTTAGTCCGTTGTGGCAGTTGAACCGTGCCGCCTTGAGCTATTACAACGGCATCGTCTATGCCGGGTTTGGTTCTCACGGCGATAACGGTCCATGGCACGGATGGTTGCTGGCATTCGACGGCACGACGCTGGCCCAGACGGGATCGATCTGTTTGTCGCCTAGCGGTTCCGGAGCCGGCGTCTGGGAGTCCGGTGCCGGAATGCCAATCGACAATGGAGGGACTGCCGGACGGATGTTCTTTTCTACAGGTAATGGGTTGAACACCCTTTACCCTCCGTTCAATCCGAGTGTGAATCTAGGAGACAGTGTTGTGGAAGTTAGTCTTGCAAGTGGCAGTCTTGCTGTGACCGATGCCTTCACTACTTTTAACCAAGCTGCATTATCGGGAGCAGATCGCGATTTGGGTTCCGGCGGAGTTCTACTGTTGCCCGATCAGACAGGTTCAATTCCGCACATCCTGATACAGGCGGGAAAAGAGGGACGCATCGTGGTCCTTGATCGAGATAATCTCGGAGGCTATCTACCGGGAGGTACGTCGAACACAAACGCTTTGCAGGATATTCTCGGCGCAACTACGGGCATCTTCAGTACTCCCGCCTACTGGAACGGAAATGTCTATTTTTGGGGGAATGGAGACTATCCTAAAGCCTTCAGTCTAACGAGTGGTGTACTAGCATCTACTTACAGCAGCGAAGGTATAGTTAAATCTGGCTTTCCGGGGGGCAGCTTCGTCATATCTTCAAATGGCACATCGAACGGTATAGCGTGGGCCGTCAGGCAGGGCAACGCAACAGCTCCGGAGATACTCTACGCCTTTGACGCCACGAACCTATCGAGAATTCTGTATGAAAGCGATAAGCAAACGCGCGATAACGCTGGCCTGCCGAATAAATTCGTTGTACCAGTGGTTACAAACGGTAAGGTATATCTAGGCGCAGGATACCAAGTCGATGTGTTTGGCCTGCTAAACGGCGAACCGGTTGCAACAGCGCCAACGATTACACCCAACGGGGGTGTATTCGATCCTCCACAACTTGTATCGCTCAGCACGCTAACACCTTCTGCGAATGTCTACTACACACTGGATGGAACAGTTCCTACGACTGGGTCAAACGTCTACACGTCGCCAATCTCCGTGACCTCTGGCACAACGATCAGAGCCCTGTCGAGTGCAACCAACTATCTTCAAAGCGCGATAACCTCCGCGACGTTCAGCCCCTCGCCTTTCACAGCTTTGCCGGTATTCACACCAGCCGGGGGCACCTATGCAGCAGCGCAGGAGGTTGTGTTATCAGATAAAGATACTTCGGCCGCTATCTACTACACACTAGATGGCTCTACGCCTACAACCTCGTCCTCCGTCTACACGGGTGCAATACAGGTGCAAGCGAATACGACTATTAGTGCTTTAGCTGTAGATCCGGCACTAAAGACTAATCACGCTGTGGCGGCAACCTATGTTATTCAGAGCGGAGGTTCGAACATAGATTTTGGTAGCGGTTTTGCAATTCCGACTGGACTAACCTTCAATGGCACTGCGATTAATGCGAACGACACTAGCCTCCAACTCACGAATGGAGGTAGTAACCAGGCGGCTAGCGCCTTCTACAACCAACCGATTGACGTTCGGGTTTTTACTACAGATTTCGTGTTCCAGCTCATCAATGCGTACGCAGACGGCTTCACGTTTACGATTCAGAATCAGCGAGCTACTGCGCTAGGCAGCGTCGGGGGAGCATTGGGGTACGGCCGGGGCATACCATCCAGCGTCGCAGTCAAGTTTGACTTTTACAACAACATCGGAGAAGGCAGCGACTCGACTGGCTTCTACACCAACGGAGCGATGCCCGAACTTCCTGCCGTCGATATGACCGCAAGCGGGGTGATTCTGAAGAGCGGCGACACCATCCAGGCTCACCTGACTTATGATGGCACTACTCTGACGCTGACACTTACTGACATCGTGACCGCTAAGACATTTACGTACAGTCAGGCGATCAATATTCCTCAGATTGTTGGAGGCAATACCGCATATGTCGGATTCACTGGCGGAGCAGGCACAATTACATCAATCCAGAAGATCCTGACCTGGACCTACAGTACCCCAGCGACAGCACCTGCGCCCGCACCACCGACCTTTAGTCCGGCGGGTGGCAGTTACCTGTCGACGCAGAGCGTTGTGCTTAGCGATACGAGCTCTGGTGCCGTGATTTACTACACGACGGACGGTACGACTCCAACTACATCTTCTGCCGTATACAGCAGCCCCATAGTGGTTAACGCCGCGACGACAACCGTGCTCGAGGCAATAGCTGTAACTCCCGGTGGTTCGCAAAGCGCTATCGCTACTGCAACCTATGTGATTTCCGCTGGTACTGCCACACCGACGTTCTCGCCGGCGCCAGGCACATACACGAGTGCGCAAAGCGTTACTCTTTCCGACGCTACACCGGGTAGCATTATCTACTACACAACGGACGGCACATTACCCACTACGAGTTCTTCGGCGTACTCCGGCCCCATCCCGGTTGGGTCAACCGAGATGATACAAGCCATGGCTATTGCGCCAGGACTTTCAGCAAGCCCGGTGTCGAGTTGCGGATATACCATCAGTGCGGTAAATGAAGTGATCAACTTCCCAAGCGGTTTCGCCGGCGCAGGAAGCAGTTTCAGCTTCAATGGAGTTGGCACTCTAAATGGTTCGATGTTGCAGGTGATGACCGCAAGCCAGAAATCTTCGCGAAGTTCCATATGGTTTAATACGGCGGTCAATACCGCTACATTTACGACTGATTTTGATTTTCAGATTCTCAACGGTGTAGCCGATGGTTGGACGTTCACCATCCAAAACAAAGGGCTCTCGGCGATTGGACCAACGGGAAGCGGTCTGGGCTACGGAGGAGGGACCGCTGGAATCGGAAATAGCCTGGCAATTAAGTTTGATATCCATAACAACGCCGGCGAGGGAACTAACTCAACCGGGTTCTATACAGGTGGGGCATCGCCAACGATACCTGCTATCGATCTGACACCTTCCAAGATTGTCTTGATCCGCGGGGACGTTATACATTCGCATGTCACTTACGACGGCACAAACCTTACACTACTGCTAACTGACGCTACAACATCTGCAAGCTTTACTGCGACGTATGCTGTGAATTTAGCCAGCGTAGTTGGTAGTACAACAGCTTATGTTGGTTTCACAGCAGGAACTGGTTCTTCAACAATGAACGTAAACATCCTTGACTGGACTTATCACAATTAGCAGATGCAGGGGCCAGCGCTAGTCGCGATCGCCAGAACAGCAATCTATTTATCTTTCACACCGAAATGACGGCATCTTTACCTGCTGCCATTCCGCTCTGTCGCCGGAAGGACAGGCAGCGCTCACGCTGCGTGAAGTTTGCGGCCTGACAACAGAGGAGATTGCCCGGGCATTTCTCGTTACGCCGGCGACGTTAGTGCAGCGCATCGTGCGCACGAAGGCAAAGATTCGAGACGCACCCGATTCAGTATGAGGTACCGTCGCCACAGGAGTTGCCAGAGCGACTAGGTGCGGTACTTCAGGTCAATCGGGAGCCAGAGCGGCAATTGCTGCAGGAGCGGATTCGGCAATTGAAAAAAAAACGGAGAAGAAGCAAAATTTCTTTGACTCTTTGTCGAATTCCAGTATGGCCGTTCGACTATGTAGTGAAGACGGGGCAACAGACCCGCTCGCTCTCAATCCGCCAGGTCTTTGAGATGGAAGATTTTGCACCAATCCTGTCCGAATAGGAGATCCAGTACAAAATAGCGAAACGGGCTGAGCTGCCGAATCAGACCGCCAACAAATATCCGCCCTCGCATCCACGGTTGAAGGTTGGTGATCGGGAGCTGTGTCCGCTACCATCAGTGCCCCACAGGTTCCTCTGACGAGGCAAAAAAGGCTAGCTGTCGATTTTCCGTGTCCCGACCGACTATTTGATACAGAACAACCAGCTGCAGCTTTATCAATCGCAAGAAGCAAGGAGGAATCGATGAAATACATCTGTTTGGGATACTACGATAAAGACAAATTTGATGGCATGACCGAGGACGAGCGAAACGCCATGTTCGACATATGCTTCGAGTACGACGACCATCTTCGCGCCAACGGGAACTGGGCTGGTGGAGAAGCGCTTCAGTCTCAGGAAACTGCTCTGACCCTTTATTGGAAGAACGGCAAGGTGGCAACGACGGATGGTCCCTATGCGGAGACCAAGGAACAACTCGGTGGCATTCTCGTCCTTGAAGCGCGGGACATGAATCATGCGGTACAGCTCATGGCGCAGCATCCGGCGATGACATATGGCAACATCTTCGAGATTCGGCCAGCAGGGGACATGAACGAAATCATGAAGGCCAGTGAGCGGCGGCGGCGAAAGGAGGTCTTACAATGAGCACGGCCACGAGAGAACGAATAATCAGTAGGGCAGGGAGCATGTCATTCGTTCGCGATCTGAGAGTTGCAGCCGTCTCGTTATTTCGGACTCCAGGGCTGGCGATCGCGGTGGTTCTGACGCTGGCGCTCGGCATCGGCGCGAACGCGGCCATTTTCACGCTAGTGCGCGGAGTTCTGCTCAAGCCTCTTGTCAACCGCGACGAGGACCGGCTGATCTATATCCGCCAGAGCGCCCCCGGCATCCGCGACGAAAACGCTGCGTTTTCCGTCCCTGAGATACAGGATTTGCGCGCGAGCGTGAAAACCCTGAGCGCGTTCGGCGACTTCTCCACCATGGACTTCACCATGGTCGGCCTCGGTCAGCCACGTTCGATTCGAGGCGGCGTTGTCGGTGGCACGTATTTCGACGTGATGGGCCTTCGTCCCGTGCTCGGTCGCCTGATCGGACCTCAAGACGACGGTCCTAATGCTGCCGGCGTCGTCGTTCTCACGTATCGTTTCTGGACGACCGCTCTTCATAAGGATCCTTCGGTCCTCGGCAAAACCATTCGTCTCGGTAGCCTCGGTGATCGCTCTGCGACAGTCATTGGCGTCCTCGAACCTTGCGTCCCATATCCCCAGGATACTGAAATCATCGCCAACCTGGTCACCAGCCCGCATCATCTTTCCGCAACCATGGTCACTGGTCGCGTCCATCGCATGACTGAGCTTTTCGGCCGTCTGGCTCCCGGAGCCACCCTCGATCAGGCTCGCGCTGAGTTGCGCTCCACCTACTCCGCGATGAAGAAGGATCATCCTGAAGCCTATGCACAGGAAGCGGACTTTCAGATTGGTGTGAAGTTGCTTCGTGACCAGATCACCTCGGGCGCCCGGACCGTGCTGCTGGTGCTGCTCGCAGCGTCAGGTTTGGTCTTCATCATCGCGTGTTCCAATGTCGCTAACCTGATTTTGGCACGGACGGTTCGCCGCGAAGGCGAGCTGGCGATTCGCGTGGCGCTGGGCGCAAGCAAAGGCGCGTTGCGCCGCATGCTGTTGGCCGAAAGCCTTCTGCTCTGTGGCGCAGGCGCTGCACTCGGTGTAATGAGCGCGAAGCCGATGGTAGCCATCCTGGCCCGCTACGCCTCGCGCTTCTCCGTCCGAGCGCTTGATTTAAGGGTCGATTCGAGCTTGCTATGGGTGGGAGCGACTCTGGCCATCGTCGCCGCAGTGATTCTTGCCTTCGTCCCGCGCCTGCCCTCTTCCGGCACGCCGAGTGGACTGAGCCTGTCAAGCGGAAGTGTGCGGATCGCCGGCAGCACGAGCCGCCGCCAGCGGATCTTCGTGGTGATACAAATCGCCGCGTCTTTCGTGCTGCTGGCCGGCGCAAGTACATTGGTCACTACGTTGATCGCACTGCAAAGGGCGCAGACAGGACTGGATACACAGCACGTCCTCGCTATCGATGTTCCTGCTATGTCCTATGGGAGGACACCTCAACAGGTGGTCGATTTCTACAAGGAAGCGATACGTCGCATTGATGCACTGCCGGGCGTGAGTGGGACCGCATTCGGCGACGTCGTTCCCTGGCGCGATGCCGGCGGTCCCGGCGGTCTCGGTCTTCAATTTTCCGCCGACGGACACGTCCATGTCGCCGGTTCAGAGGATCCCCGGGCGCAGCCGCGTGCCGTCTCTCCCGGATTCTTTGCGGCGCTTGGCGTTCCTATCATTGCCGGCCGCGATTTCAATGCGCTCGATAACCAGAGTACTAATCAAGAGCCTGTCGTTATCGTCAGCGAGACTCTCGCACAGCGCATGTTCCCCAATCAGGATGCGGTCAATCGGCATGTCTATTGGACCGATCCCGTGTTGCAATTCTTTCCAGGGAGCGATCTCGAAAAGTCGCGCTTGATGGCGCCGCACCGAATCATTGGCGTCACCGCCGACATTGACGATGACCATGTCGTTCCTGAACCCACCCTCAGCATTTACAGCCCGTTTGACGAGGGCCTAATTTTTGGCGGTCGTCTCTTCATTCACACGGGCGCAAATCCCTATGCGCTGGTCCCGTCGGTCACGCGCGTTATTCGCGACATGTCGGCAGATCAGCCCGTTGAGCACGCCGCCACTCTTGAAGACATTCGGGCAGAGGTGCTCACGCCGGACCGTTTAAATTCGCTGGTGTTTGGCGTATTCGCGGCCGTCGCGTTGGCGATTGCCGTGGTCGGTGTCGCGGGGGTGCTGGCGTTTTCGGTGAGCGCGCGGACCCGGGAGTTCGGCATCCGGCTAGCCCTCGGATCGGGGCCTCAACGACTCCTCAAGGGCGTGATCGTGGAGGGTACAGTGATGGCGGCGGCGGGCGTTCTTGCAGGCGCGGCATTCGGATTCGTGCTGGCGCGTTTGGCGGGAAGATATTTCCTGGACATCAAGATGCCGGGCGCATTGCCTGTGTTTGTCTCTGCGTTCGTACTGATGGCGGTCGCGGTCATCGCGTCGGTGCTGCCCGCGGCACGCGCTGCGCGTGTTGATGTTATGCAAGCGTTGCGCTCCGAGTGACCGTCGGACGGGTGGTCAGGGATACTGATTTCAGTATCGCGCCTGGTCTCCACTGTACATAAGATGCGTTATCAGACACGATTGCAGTTTTTCCTCTGTTGCGTTTGGGGGTCAAAAACTACCATTGAAGCCGCAACACTAAGTCCAAATGGTCGTCGTCGGGGCTGGGGGAAAGTGGCAATCCCGCGTTCTCTGCGGACTTTTACACCATACTTCTTTTCCACAGCCTGCTTTTCCGGCAAAATCGTGTTTCGCAGAAAATCATGTGAGTCCCGGCCCCCTGCGAGAGGATCTCCATGCTCACCAAGGTGCGTACCACTTACTGCCCTTCCAGTCTTTGGCGGCCCGATGGTGGTCGACGCTTTGAGTGTTCCAAGCTACTGATCTACCGTTTGGATGTCGTTCTTTCCGCGGAGATCGCGGGTCGCCAGCGTTCCAGATGGAGGACACGATCTCGAGCGTACAAGCTGTTATTCATGAATTGGGAAGCCAGATCGATGAACTCCTACCTTGAAGTGTACATTCGGGATGCAAGGTCATCGCCGAACAGCGCGGTCTCGACTGGGACGTGCAACTGGACGCAGAGGGTGTCGCTGTTCCTGGGACAGGTTGGGTGTTGGTGAGATCGGCCTCGCCGGAATTGCCGCTGCAATTACGAGTGCCGTCTATCACGCGACTGGTATTCGGGTACGTGATTTGCCCAGTTCGGATCGAGGACTTGTTGGTTTCAAAGAGCCAAAGCATGCATGTTGCCTAATCCTTCATCGACGAAGCCGGCTATTCTTTCAAAATCACCAATATCAACGTGGTAGTCGCAATCGTATGTCGATGGACGTAGACTCATCTTGACGGTCCGGGCTCCGATTCAAAGGAGAAACCGAAATGGAGGCAGATGAATCCACAGCGACCCGAAGACCCCAGGGAGGAATAGCTGGGAACACGCCGATATCCGCGGAGCCCAACTATTACTCCGGCCGCTTAACCGCTGGCACGATCATTGGCCTCTATCAGCTGCTGCAATTGATCGGTGAGGGTGGGATGGGGGAGGTCTGGCTTGCAGAGCAGAAGCAGCCCGTCCGACGCCGTGTTGCCGTCAAGCTAATCAAGGCCGGCATGGACACGCGAGAAGTGATTGCCCGATTCGAGTCTGAGCGGCAGGCACTTGCGTTGATGAGTCATCCGTCGATCGCTAAGGTCTTCGACGCTGGCTCCACTGTCGATGGCCGTCCCTATTTCGTGATGGAATATGTGGTTGGCCTGCCGATTACGGTTTATTGCGATCGGCACAAGCTCAATATTCGGCAGCGGCTCCGACTATTTCTTGCGGTATGCGACGGAGTCCAACATGCTCATCAGAAAGCCATCATTCACCGTGATTTGAAGCCCTCGAACATACTGGTTTCTGAAGGAGAGAGCAACCCGATTCCCCACATCATTGACTTCGGTGTGGCCAAAGCTACTGCTCAGCATCTGAATGCCGGGACGATGTACACCCAGATCGGTGCGCTGATTGGTACCGTGGGCTATATCAGTCCCGAGCAGGCCGACTCTCGCGGGGAGGACATCGATACGCGAAGTGATGTCTATTCTCTTGGCGTAGTGCTCTACGAGTTGCTTAGCGGTACTTTGCCTTTCGATTTTCGAAAGTTGGCCTACGATGAAGTACTGCGGCGCCTACGCGATCAGGATGCAGCGAGTCCAAGTAGCCGACTTCTGACGGAGAGTGAAGATTCACAATCAATCGCAAAGAATCGCGGTGTAGAACAGCAATCTCTGATCGGCTTGCTACGTGGAGATCTTGACGCCATCGCACTGCGAGCTCTCGAAAAGGACCGGTTACGACGATACTCCACCCCGATGGAACTGGCTGCCGATATTCGCAGATATCTCGACAACGAGCCAGTTCTGGCGCGTACGCCTAGTGCTATTTACCGAGCGCACAAATACGTCCGCCGACACAGACTACGTGTCACGCTGGTGAGTTTGTCAGTACTTCTGGGAATAATCTTTGCGATAGCTCAAGCGATTGAGCTTAGGAGCATCCGACGCGAACGCGACCGTGCAGATAGGATCACAGAGTTTCTAACAAACATGTTCAAAGTCTCTGCTCCCAGTGAGGCGCGTGGCAACACAATAACGGCACGGGAGATTCTCGACCGGTCGTCAAATGAGATCGAGAGAGGTCTGGACCGGGATCCCGTAGTCCGCTCCCAGCTGATGCTGGTCATGGCCAAGACATACGAAAACCTCGGTCTCTTTTCGCGAGCGCACGTCTTAATGGAACATATTTTGCAAGATCGGGTCAGAACACTGGGCGCCGATAACCCGAAGACACTGGAGGCAAAGTCCCAGATGGGATGGCTATTCTATCGTGAAGGGCATGACGCCGAGGCCGAACGTCTTATTCGGTCAACGATTGATGCACAAAGCCGCATCCTGGGCCCCGAGAATCCCTCAACCCTCGAGTCCAGGGATCGTCTTGCGCGGATCCTGCTTCGGCAGGCGCATTATGCCCAAGCGGAGAAACTTGAACGGGAGCTGATCGCCATCAGTACCCGCCGCGAGGGGCCAGAGAATCCGCAGGTGCTGCGGTTTATGGATGGACTGGCCAATGCATTGAACGGCGAAAACCGCTTTGTAGAAGCCGAGGCGGAATATCGACAATTGCTCGATGGGGAGCGTCGCAACTTGGGCGAAGACCATCCGGATACTCTAGCAACCGTTCACGATCTTGCCACAGTGTTCCTGGACCAAGGCCGCTATGAGGAGGCTGAGAAACTATATCGAGAAAGTTTGGAGATCGAGAAGCGTGTCCTAGGACCGGAACATCCGGATACAGCAAACTCGATGACGACGCTCGCTAATACAATTCGATTCATCGATGGTCGCAATGCGGAGGCCGAAAGCCTATATAGACAAGCGCTGGAAATCGAAACGCGGGTCGTGGGAGTGGATCACCCTTCTACGACGCGTGCCCAGGAAGGGTTGGCGAACGTGTTGTCGGCCGAGCACCGTTATCCCGAAGCAGAATCGCTGCTGCGGCAGGTTCTTGCGACCCGTCAGCGCCTTCTCGGCGACGAACATACAGACACTCTTCTTTCGCAATATAACCTGGCAACAGTCCTCAAGCAGGAGAACAGATATGAGGAAGCAGAAGTGCTAATCCGTCGCACTCTGGAATCGCAAATACGCGTGCTGGATGCGAATGACCCAGACACGTCGGCATCTCGGTCGCTTCTCGCCGACATCTTGCTCAGAGAACAGCGCCCCATGGAGGTGGAGGAGTTTGCGAGACGTGCCTTCGACGATCAGCTGCGAACGCTTGGCCCACATCACCAGGACACGCTTGAGAGTCTGAGAATTCTCGGCGAGGCGCTGACGAAAACTGGGCGTTACGAAGAGGCGAAAAAGCTGTACACAGACACAATCGCAAGTATCGGCGCAGATGCCAGATATGCGGCACGCGAGGGCGTCGTTGACCTCTGGTACGACCTCGCCTCCCTTTCCGTTCGCACCGGCCGCCGGGACGAAGCCTTCGGCTATCTCGAGCGCGCTGTGGACGCAGGCTATGACAATGCTCCGTTCATGCACGCTGACGAAGCTTTGAAATCGCTTCACAACGACCCGCGCTTCGATAAGCTCTTAGCGAGAGTGGCGGCTTCCAATCGGCAACCTGCGCTTGTTTCGAGATGACGTGCAGACCAACTTCACTGGACACCATGCAACCTCCCGCGATTCGTTCATGGTGGCAGGCGCATCGAGCCGTACCAGCTTACGTTCTCAAGAGCGCGCGTATCTCGAATCGGAACATATCTTCGAAGGTACAAAACTCAGGAACTCCAAGCTCTATCACGGGCGCAGCGGCGATAATCGCCGGAACATGCCGCTCCAGTATGGCTTGGTGTTGTCTTTCCTCTTCATGAGTGAGTAGGCTCATTTGGTATGCCAGACTAATGTGGAAGCCAAAGGTGGCATGATCCTCAGTCCGGAATCGAAAGACTTCCTCTGC
>NZ_JACHDZ010000007.1:0-179276 GCF_014201375.1 Tunturiibacter empetritectus | reverse complement strand
CTGCCATCCGGTCTCGCAAGGTGCGGAGCTTGGCATTCTCGTCTTTATCGGCGGGGGAGATGCGCAGACTACTAACTCGCTGAGGACCAAGTGTACTCTTCATGAGTGAGTAGGCTCATTTGGTATGCCAGACTAATGTGGAAGCCAAAGGTGGCATGATCCTCAGTCCGGAATCGAAAGACTTCCTCTGCCATCCGGTCTCGCAAGGTGCGGAGCTTGGCATTCTCGTCTTTATCGGCGGGGGAGATGCGCAGACTACTAACTCGCTGAGGACCAAGTGTACTTTCTCGATCGATCCGGACACGTATAGGCAGCTCTTCGTGCATTCGAAAGTTAGCGATGCGTTCGCCGATAATACGATTGCACTCACTCATCGGTACATCGATCGGGATATCCGCAGCCAGCCATAAACAGCGCGGTCCTGATCATTGGGGCCGGAAAACACTGTCATATGATAGCTATCGCTGGGAAGAATGCCCAACTTATGCGCAAACGAACTTGAGCGCAGCGCATTTCCAAGATCGGCAGCCTCATCACGAATCTTGCACTGCTGGGGCAGATGACAGATGACGGTGTTGCCTGCAAAAGGCCTCCTGGTCCCATCAGGAGTGAACTTCAAAGAGGCGTCCTTCGGCGTTGACTCAAAGACCGGATTTCCCTCGGCAGACTTTTGCATCGAAGCGGGCTGTGCATCGAGGGATTTTGGAAGGAACGTAGCGAGCGAGACAGCAGACGAGCCTAGAAGGAACTTCCGCCGGCTCTGGATAGGGTCAGACTTGGTCAAGATGAGGATCCTTTGTTCTGGGATAGCGTGATTGGACAGAGCTGTCATTCTCCTATGAGCGTCTACGTAGGGAGGCAGATCGATCTCAGGGGCGTGGGGCGACGAGGCAAAGCAGTCTCATCGCCCCAGTTGGGGAAAGATAAAGCTCAGAACGCCAGGCTTAAAGCTAACTGAACCTGTCGTGAAGGGAAAACACTGCTGCTGCCGCTGAAAGTTCCGAAGCTGGCATTCGGACTCAGCACGCCAGTGGCACCCACGGTACCGATGTTAGTGGTCGGACTGATGTAATTCGTGGCGTTCAGGATATTGAAGGCCTCAACGCGGAACTCAAGCGTCTCACGATCGGAGAGCAGCGAGAACTTCTTGTGGGCCGCGAGATCCAACTGCCCAAAGGCTGGGCCACGCCAGGAATTGCGGCCAGCGTTGCCGAAGAGTTGCGCACCCGACGGAGCCGAGACTGCTGCAGGATTGAAGTAACCGCCGAGAGCGCTGGCGGATTTCTTCAGAGTGCTCCCGTAGACAGCCTTCGGAGTGCTTACCAGGTTAGGCCGCAGAGCGTAGACGGAACTGGTAGTCGAGACTACCTGGTTCGTGTTGGCCGTGTAGGCTATGTTGACTGGGACACCGCTTGTGACTATGTTGATGTCTATGGTGTTGTGGCATATCTCCCAAACCTGAGTGGAAGGGGCGATGTTCTCATTTTGGAAGGAACATCGATGGCGGGCACCGAGTGCGCCTGGGATTTCGTCGCGGACGATTCGTCGTTGTTACCGTTTTTGCATCGTATAAAGAAAACTGATGGCACTATCCCGCATTTTCAGTTGGTTCTGGGTAGCAACAATATAAATGGTAGTTCGGGAAAGAGCAGCATTCTTGCTTGGCGCGTTATGAACTAACGTGGGCGCCGAATGGTGCACCCATCAAGTTCTAGGCAGACATGCTTCCGACTGCCCCGGCGGCGCGCGCAGAGCTATCTCTCGCGGCTCTTCAGTTGAGGCGTGCAGGACTCTACGAATGGATTGACCAGGAAGGTGCCTGCGATTCCAGAGATAAGAATGGTTCCATCGGAGTTGAAGTGGGCGGAGCGGAACTCCTCCTCTGGAAGATCGTTGAGCCGCGTCCAGGTTTCGCCGCTGTCCTGGCTGGTGTAGACTCCGGTGAGCGAGGTGACGACCTCCCGGTTTGGCTTTGAAGGGTCCACGTCTATGCTGTAGGCTCGGACATTTGAGCCGGTTTCGTCGGTGGTTCGATGCAGGAGAAATCTTGCGTTGGTGACTCTCCGCACGGTGCCTGGGCCTGAAGGGTTGTAGACGCCCCAGCACGCAGCCAGATGGAGACCGCCGACGACACTCATTCCATGGATCGCCGAATCGGGGCCGACGCCTTCGATGCGACTCCACTTCATGGAGCGAAGGTTGAGCAGGTACACCTGATCCCCTGTCCCAAGATATAGGAAGCCCGGGGTCAGTTTTTTGGGATCATCGAATTGAAGGGAGAGCAGATCCATCTCGGTTGGCAGATGAGGGATGGGTCCATCTTCGATCCACGAGCCGTCGTTCTCTTTGTGGTAGCGGAGTAGCTGGGGCTCGAGGTCAAAGTAGCCATAACCAATGATGAGATGTTGTCCGTCGGGTGTGATCTCTACGACGTTTGCTCTTAGGGGGTCGCCTACCTTCTTCGTGATGGGTGTCCTGGGAGGCGTGTCGGGAACGCGCGGGCCTATGATCGGTTTCACTAATGCTTCAGATGGATTTAGTTGAGGAAATACTTGAAAGGCTCCCCGTTGCGTTGTAATTACAAAATAGGTTGCGTCGGGAGAGATGATGAAGCCGTTACGCAGCCCCTCACCAATTCGCGCATCGAAGTATCTGGAATCCACTCGTGCGACCTGAGTCCATGTCGCGCCGCCATTGGTTGATTTCGAGATGTACATGGCTCGATCCTGGGGCGGAAGCTTATTGCTCAGGTCCGCAGTGAGAGACCATATCAAGTCAGGATCGGCGTCCGGGTTGGGGTCGCTGGCTATGGCCTCGATAAAGTCGCTGGCAAACTGATGACTTCCCGGAAGGCTGGTCACTCGATGAACAAAGCAGCTATTCATGTTGTTCTCTGCATTGCCTTCACTGTTAGGTGGGGTCAGAGCTTGTCCCTGCCCCACGATGGGAAGCGCCATCAGCAGGAATAGGGTTCTGCTGAGAGCGGCTCGAGATGGAAGTGAGAGTGCCATGGCCGGAATACTTTCAATGCGCTTGAACCAACAACTCAAATCTACTGCAAAGCGCAGGATCTCCTCCTAAGTGTCTGGGCGAAGTTCGCTTGCCTGCTATTTCATGGTTTCGGGTTCCGCGTCAGGCATGGTCCCCCGAGGTACTCCGTTCTCACTAATATGAGTGTGAGACGTCTTATTCCTGGCGAGGTGCTGCTTCGTGTCCGCAAACCGAATCGTCTGTCGCCTTCGACGCAACGATTCGATTCTTTTCTTTATGGTTCTGGTGTGTGCCTTGTGGGGGGGCGAAGCTCGTTGCCCTGCCCAGATCGGCGGCGCTGCAGGCGTAGGGACATCGATTGCGAGCTCCAGCACTCCAGATCTGGTTTCGGGCAGAGTGATCAATGCCGCCACCGATCAGCCTGTTCGTAGAGCGTTGGTTCGGCTCAACACCCGCGCAGTTCTGACCGATAGCGAAGGCAGGTTTCGGTTCGAACAGAATAAAGAGAGCAGCGCCAACATTCTGGTTACCAAGCCAGGCTTTTATGCCACCGCAGAGTATGGCGATGCCGGCAATCTGTATCTGCAATCCGCACAACTGGCAGCGCTGCTGGAGCTTCGCATCTACCCTGAGGCTCTGCTTACCGGCGTGGTACTTGCTCCGGATGGGACGCCACTTCCAGAGATTTGGGTGACTGCGATGAGAAGGGCGTACGACGATATGGGGCGCCGCTGGGTGCCCGCTGATCAACGTCAGACAGACTCGCATGGGGGCTTTCGCATCCCTGTTCCCGCTGGGGAGTACCGCCTACAAACGCGCTATTCTCCAAGAAACTCAGCTATTGGCGAAGCTGTTCTCCCTGTTGCAGTTCCGAGCGGAGGCGCAAGTAATACTTCACAGCTGATTCGCATTCATAGCGGAGAGGAACAGACGTTTGAGCTGCGACCAGTCGTCAGTGCGATCCATACCGTCGGAGTTTCGCAGTCTCCTCCGGATCGCGGCTTTCTGCGGATCTCTGCGCGCGCCAGCAATGGAGGCACGGTGCAGGTCAACTCGATGCCGGCAAGCGGAGATGAGACAAAGATACAGCTCCCCCAGGGAACGTATACGCTGACGGTTCGGACTGTGGGCGATACCGATGGTTCGGAGCTGGCGGAGACGACGGTTACGGTTCCCGATCATGATATCTCCGGAGTGGTTCTGCGGTTCTCGCCAGTGCCGTCGATTCCTGTGGAGTTGTTGATCGACTCTTCATCCTCCGATACAAGTTCGACTGGGCTGGCACAGCTGGGTCTCAATCTGCAAAGTGAGCAGGCTGATTCGGATGGCGGATTCGCCAGTATAGGGTTGTCGCCCAGGGCAAATCAGACCTTCTTCTTCTCAGCTCCTCCAGGAAGTTATCGGTTAGTGGGGCGCAATAGCGGCGCGTGGTATATCAAGTCTGCCAGCTATGGCGACTCAGACTTGTTGGAGCAGGAACTCGTCGTAGCCCCCGGAGCGTCCGGTATTCCGATACGCGTTGTGGTCAGCAATCAGACTGCGGCGTTGCAAGGGACGGTGCACCTCAACAGCGATCCTGTGGCGAGTTGGGTGTACTTGATTCCGAACAGGCGGAGCGCGCAGCTGGTGTACAGTACCCGCAGCAGTTCGACGGGCAGCTATAGCTTCGATCATCTTCCGCCCGGAAGCTATCAGGCTATCGCGTTTCAGCGACGGCACTCGGTCGACTACCGTGATCCCGAAAGCCTGACGCCGTTTGGTGATCGTGCGCAGGCGGTTACGGTCAACGTCGGCGATAAGCCTACGCTGAACCTTGATGCTGTGCCGGCGACGGAGGTGATTCCATGAGGTGGAGTCTTGCGTGCCCTTCGTTGCTGCTCTTTGCCGGCTCTCTGGGGGGTGGGATCGCGCCCGCACAAACTCGAGCGCAGACGAAGCCGGAGGCCAAGCACACGATAGCCGTTACACAATATGAGATCACCGGCGTCGTTGTAAGCGGCATCGATGGGAGTCCGGTCCCGCACTGCAGGCTGACGCCGAATCTCGTGGTTCATGGGGGCTCCGGGAGCCGCCGCTTCCCTGCCTCGAGTGACGGCTCCGAGGTCGATGACCATGGGCGCTTCTCGATCTCGCTGCCTTCAGCGGGTGCGTGGAACCTGAGGGCGAGTGCTCGCGGCTATGTCACCCAGTCCTATGAGGAGCACGGGGCCTTCTCATCGTCGGTTATCTTCTCATCGTCGGTTGTACTGACAGCCGATTCGCCGACGATCGATCTACGTTTCACGCTCAGCCCCGAGGCCAGCATCAAAGGCATCGTTCTGGATGAAGCCGGAGAACCGGTGAGAGACGCCCAGATCTCTCTTTTCCTGGTGCCGCCGCCAAGTCCAGGAGGTCCGCCGTCTAGTGGCACGCGAGGGAATGCTAGAACCGATGATCGCGGCATGTATGAGTTGGCGAATCTGGCCCCTGGAGGCTATCGCCTGTCGGTGCGGGCGCATCCCTGGTACGCCGAGGCCACGCAGCAAAGCGGACCATCGGTTCCTGATGGATCGCCGCTCGATCCCTCCCTCGACGTCGCGTACCCTCCGACCTGGTTTCCGGGAGGCAGCGATGTTGCGACCGCCGAGACGATTGTCTTGCATGCGGGCGATACACGTCAGGCAGACTTTCATCTTGTCCCGATCCCTGCGATTCATCTGAAGATCGCGCCACCAGCAGGAGCTGTGGGAGCGGTCAACGGTCGCCAGGGACAAGCGTTCCCCATTGTGGAGGAGATTACGCCGGGTGCAAACGGACCGCGCGCAGTCTCGGTTGCAACTCGTCGCGACCCACAAGGAGAGTTCGATGTTGGTGGACTGACGCCAGGGCTCTATCAGGTGAGGACGCCGGGCCAGGAGGGGCGCTCCACGATGGTTGAGGTGACGGCGAACTCGGTCGGAACGCTCAATCTCGATGCGCCGGGGAGCGATATCGCGAGAGTTACAGTCCACGTCGACGGGTTTGCCGGCGATACGGAAGAGTCCGGGGACAGACGCGGCAGAGGGCTTCGCGTCAGCCTGATCGATACCGATACGCAACGCGGAACGTTTTCTTCGGTGGGAGATGAAGGCGGGTTTGCAGGTCGCCGCGGGTCGAGAACGCCGGCTACAGACCGGACCATCGAGGTTCCTCCAGGGCGTTATGAAGTTGTTTTGCAGGGCGTCCCCAACCTCTATCTGACCGGAATAACCGCCAAGGGAGCCGAAGCCTCGGGGCGGTACGTGACGGTGCCCGCGGGTGAGACGACCCTCACGGTGCATGTTGCGAATGGCCGCGCTAACGTTAGCGGAGTCGCGACGCTAGACGGAAGACCCGCGGTGGGCGCCATGGCCCTGCTGGTTCCGACTACGATTGAGGAGCCTGACTCCATTGGTTTTTTGCGGCAGGACCAGACCAATACAGACGGGAGCTTCGACATTGAGAACGTAATCCCGGGGCAATACATTCTGGTGGTCATCGATCGTGGATGGCAGATCAACTGGGGCGATCGATCGACGCTGCGCCGCTATCTTACGCAAGGGATACCGCTGGAGTTGAAGCCTTCTGCAAGCGTGAAACAGAACGTCATTGCGCAGGCTCCTTGAGGATTGGGAGGTACGCGAGGCATCGGCAGGCTTCAAGTTGTGTTAGATTCAAAAAGGCCCGCAATACTGCGGAGAGATGGCCGAGTGGCTGAAGGCGCACGCTTGGAAAGCGTGTATACCGCAAGGTATCCAGGGTTCGAATCCCTGTCTCTCCGCCATAGACCTTTAGAATCAAATACTTACACAAAATAAAAGAGTTAGAGTGTGCATACAGTGCTTGGGTGGCACCGTAGCTAGGCTCTCCTCACGTTCTACCTAGCTACGGCGGTTCCACCTAACTACGAGTGATCAGGCAGCAATCGTCATCTTGGACATAATCCATTCTGCTATCTGGTATGGGTCTAATCTGATCATCGTTCCCACCTTCAAAGCAGGAATTCTCTTCTCATCTATCAGCTTGTAAATCTCTCGCCTTGAGCATTGCAGAATCGTTGCAAGTTGCGCTGCCGTTATGGCAGTCTCAAATGCTTCGACCATAGCAACGAGTTTGTTCTCACTCCGGACACTACTCGCTTGGATATCAATTCCCTGCTCTGGCCACTCCAGCAAATTGTCATCATCTGCGCAGGCGTGCAGCGTCTGCAACACATTATCCAGTACGGCCTGACCGTCCTGAGCAGCAACCCCCACACGCCGTCTAAGCTGGCGCGGTGTGATGTCTACCCTCACGGCTATCTCGGGTATGCTCAGCCCCTCACAGAGCATCCTCACGATGTTCTGAGTGATTGGGTTCATTTCTCGAAAGAGGCGGTCTCTGGATATAGGAAAGTAATAACCTTCCCGCTGTCTCCTTACTTCCTCCTTTTCAACATCCTCAATTGCATCAGAGTGTTTCTGCTCCTCGACATTAGGCTTTTTATCTACGCCCTTATCCCCTGCGGTGTTTGTGAGATTCACAAACGTGGTCCGGTCCAAGTAGCTTTGGATTTCGGTCAGCATCTCAGGCAAGTGATAGTGGCACCACTGGTAGCCTAACCAATTCTCGATCTTTCCTTGGTGGGCGTATTTGCCACTCTCAATCAGGCTTGTAATCTTGAGCAGGAATTCACCCAAGACATCATCACGGTCCAGATCCAACTCGGCACGATTCGATAGCTTATAAAAGACCTGATTAGAGAACACACCCCGCACGTAGGCAGAGAGTGTCATGTAGAAGCTCTCCTTCTGCCCTACACGGTTCTTGTCGTACAGAACCCATGCTGCATTTAGATCTTTTGCAGCTTTCACCTTGGCGGTATCAATAAGTGCCTTGGGTAGATTTACAGTCGAGACATACTCTCCTGTACGAGGAATAAAGATGGGCTTCACACCCTTTACACCCCCTTCAGTGACCACACACCCTGAAGTGACCTCACGCATACCAGTGGCAGGAAAATTGAAATCAACAGCACCTGAGCCATCTGCCGAAGAGTGAGAGGTATTGCAGGGTAGCCATTCGCTACCGCTCCATATCAAATCAAAGTGGACAGGACCAGTCCATACTCGTTCGATGTTGTCCTTTCCTAATCCTCTCCAGATTTGACCTTTCCAAGGTTCAGGCTTCCAGCCTTCCACAATGGCGACGGCTTCCTCATGTGCTTCTCGGTTTAGGAAGTGATCATTGACGAAGTTGAACGCTAGTACGTGATTTGGGTTTCTACTACTGCCTGAGGGTGACGGCAGAATGTGCCGCACCTGCCCTGCTGTATAGGCTAGGTCTGAGTCAAACTCTTGTTGCAGGCGTTTGCGTGTCTGTCCCTTGCGGGATGTGTCCTCTGGAAAGCTGGTGGTGGGGTCAAAGGTGGGTGTGGCCTCTGTGACGAGGCTGGGGGCGAGAATGCTGGTCATTGTAAATAGGTCTCCGAATAGGTGTGGTCCACGAATGGACAAACAAGGGTCAGGTCTATCCCAAGTGCGGGACAGACAACAAAAACAGGTATGTTTTGGTTCCCATCTTTGTCATGGGCGGACTCTCCCCAGACCGATGTTCAGGCACTGGGCTACGGTTTACCTCTCGCACCGCTTGCGCTTCACCACGTCTGCCATAGTTCCGCGTGGTCTTCGGTTGTCCCGAAGGATGTTTTCTCCGGTGTACGCTGGTTAGATAAATGCCAAAAATACAAACACTTATCCCTCACCCTACGTGTAGGGATGAGTTATTTATACCACCGTTCGCACCAACTGCAACATTTTTTTCAACTATTTTACGGTTAGATGTCCAAAATCCTAAATTTGGGCAGTTACTGCATATAGAGGGGATTGGGAAACTTCTCCTCTAGCCTCAAAGACACCAATCACATGTGCCGGAACTCCTAGCGAAGCAGGAAGGCGTGATGCAACTGTGAAACTCTGATCGGGAAGCAGATGTTGCCAGATACCTTGACGGGTATGCTGGTTGCCAGTTTTGAGCACAGTATGCGCAGAGCTAAAACCCACGACTGATAATCGTGGTGCGAGTCAGTTGTTTGAGGCTGACAAATCCAGTGAGCAATCATTGGCGGCGGGAAACAGGTTACGAGTTTGTTTTAAAGACCTCCTCCAAGCGTCGGAAGGACCAACACCCGGTTGGCAGACAGGGTGCAAACCAAGCTTGGGGATACTCGTCTGCATACTCAAATTTAGAGTTTGTTGGAATGGATAGGGTTAACCTATCTGCGTCTCAAATTATCCAACAACCTGCTAAACACAAAGAGAAACAGCAAAGATCTACAGACAAACGTACCAACTGTTAACAAATTGTATTTAGGAGAACCACCTGGCGAAATTCCTACCAATTGAGCAGCTCGAAATAAATATGCTCTCGGTGTCCAAAATCCTAAATTTTGGCAGTTACTGCACATAGAGGGAACATGCTATATGTTCCCTCCTCCGATAGCAGTGACGGGATGCGGTCTGGTCCACTGCATCCCAACCAAACCCCAGAAAGTAGGCACAAATGAATATCCAAGAAATACAACTTAATGTCGTGCGTGCCTACATTGATTGGGTCCGTGACCTGTATGCGTCATCTTTGAACCTCGTTGAGCGGTATAGGTGTGCTCAAGACGCAAACTAGCTGGGCGAGTTGGTCGATAAAACAGCAGGACTGGCGACGAGCGTTCAAAATGTCGCCGAAAATCGATCATCTGGGCGGCTAGATCACTGAATCGCGCACAACGCCCAGAAAGCTGCTCCAATAAGTCCTCTAAAACAAAGGGATAGTCGATGTTGGGTTTGGGCGAAAAAAGTTTACCCAGTTTTTATTTCTTCATGTTTTTGCGGATGGTTTCGGGGCTGCTCCCCTTTGCTATATCCATCCTGGCAATCTTCTGCGAGTACCAAACGTCGGACATGTTTGGGTGGCTCTTCACCAGTCGGCGATATGCTTTTTGCCAACTCGCGTACTTAGCTTCGGTATCGAGTTTCCGCGCCTCGCGCCGGGCATTATTTGGTGTGTAGCCGTTGCCCGTCGTGGCCGTGGTCACAGGACGCTCTTCTCGCGAGCCGTCACCCGATGTGCTCGCCTCAACTACCCGCGGTTGCTTTGCCAGCGCCAGTGCGGCATCGCCCGCAGCTCTTCTTAGTTTTATTTCGAGATGCAATACGTAGTGCTCAGTAAAGTGCTCAAGCAGTTGCAAACTGGATTCAGCATCTTGTCGGTCCCAAACGGTCGCTGCATTAAATGGCTGGGACAGCGAAGGCTTCATGATGAGGAACTTTGGCGCTTGCCATTTTCTCCAGAAAATACGTTCTTCCAGGTCTTCATTTGGGTCATAGACCTGTTTGTCGCACACTGTTCGAACCCATATCCTTATAACGTGGTTTTTAGATCGAATTAGGTGTTTTGTTTGGGCTTCTGCCCATTCCAGATGAGAAGACCCTAAACGCTTCTCGTTGGCGAGACCAATTTCCATTAATTCCTTAAAGATAAGGAGGACTTGGACGCTTACCCCTTCAAGATAAAGATCGTAAAATCCCTTGAATATCGCTGATGGTGTATCCAATTTGATCGATTCGTGAAATCGCAGGGTTGCAGCAGGGCCTACCCGCGCTTTCATGTGCATGAGGTAATTGAGATATTCCTTGGCTGGATCATCCACTGCTTCGTTGTGGAGAAGCGAATAGGAGAAGACCTGGGTCGTCTGGCCGCAACCCCAGTGGGTATCCTCAAAAGATTTCCTAAGGTGCTTGATTGCAGGGATGAGATCGGCCGGAACATCCTTCTCCCATGGCCCAGTATTCTCATAGAGTTCTTGTCGCGCGTTAGACATCCCTGGTTCTTACTTTACATCGCTGTAATATGCAAAGTGCAAGCGATTTATGGGGAAATGACGCCGCTTTTGTTGGGTTCGAGTCCAGTTCGTTGTACTGGACTGAAACCCCAGATCCCATTGTCGCGTCTGTCGGAGACCGCATGTTTGCAGGGGATGTTCAAGTTCGGTCGTGACAGGCGTAACTCTATCCTGCGTGTGCCGCTCGGACGAGCGCCTTTCGGCAAGCATAGCTGGTCATACGCAGGTGCGGCCTCCCACCCATCCCGAATTACCATGTTTGAAATGCCGTATTGCCTTTGACCCCCGAGGCAAAAGACGGAAGTCTCGCGGAGGCCAGTTCTCAACGGCGATAATAAAAAGTTGTTGACGGCATCAAGATCTTTCAATAGTGTTCCCTCTACAACGAACAACTCGATTCGTTTACATATTCTGCAGAACCTTGGCAATTTCATTTCTCTCAGCAAACAGGTCCAAGTCTGTGTCGCAACTGTGTACGTTCTTGCTGAATTTGGAGATGGATTATGCCTTGGCTTTTGCCCAGGCTTGTAAGCGCCTCGATCTTTCCTGGTTTGAAAAAGATTGCCAATCAGTCTGCGTGACAATCCGGAAATTCTCTCAACCCAAGCACACAACCTATAGCGCTGTGCTGATGGGCATCTTGGCCACCTTTCTTCTCACCGCGCCCTCGCACGGCCAGGTTGCCACAGTCTCAGTCTTCCAAACGAAAACACAGGCAGCTATATCTTCAGGAAAGCCGTTTAGCGGTGTGACCCTCACTGCGAATGCCGACTGGGTGGCCGGATCTACTCATCAGACAGGTACGGCTCAGTTGAAAGCCGGTGCAGATGGATCGGGCTCTCTCCAACTCGACATTGGGGATGCAAGCAGAACTGAAGTCCAAACGAAATCTGATGCCTCTCGCGCTTGCACGTGGACAGATCACGCAGGAACCAGCCACGGCGTCCTCGGTCCCAACTGCTTAGTCGCCATGCCCTGGTTCGCGCCGAGTTTCTTTACGCAGCCGCTTTCCCTGCTGCCTGTACTCCTCGGAACAACCGATGACGGTGAGGTCGTGAAAGACGGTGTAACGCTCCATGAGATCAGCTATCAACTTAATCTACAAGGCGCCGATCCCAAGTCCACGACTCAAATGACCAAGCAAAGCACCGTGGAAGTTTTCTACGACCCTAAGACATTGCTCCCTCACAGCCTCGAATATGCAGTTCATCCCGACAACAATGACCTGCAAGACATTCCAGTGAGAGTCGTCTTCAGCAACTACCAGGCTAGTTCGGGTGTCATGCTGCCATTTCACATAGAGCGCTACCTCAATCGCACTCTTCAACTCACGCTGGACGTCACTACCGCTTCCATTGAATAACTTCACCTTTTGCCGAGGCTAGATATGAACCGCATCCTTCTTGTGCTTTGTGTGATTCTCCTGCTTGTTTGCCCGATGGCATTTGCTCAAAACCTCGGCACTGGACTCTATCCTTTCGGATCTTTCGACTCGCGCGGGTTCGACTCGATCAACCTAGGAAATCTGAATACTCATTTTGAGGTTCCGATAGTAAGCAAGCCAGGAAGAGGTCTATCCTTCGCCTACAGTCTCGTCTATGACGGGCTTATCTGGTCTCCCAGCACGACGACAGGGACTCAAACTTGGGTGGCGGATCCCAACTGGGGCTTTCACGGACAATTGCTTGGTGGCGCTGCTTACAATGGATATTTGACATACAGTTCATTGTCCACGCCTTGCCCGCCAGTAGGGTCACGCAGCATTCAAGGGAATCTGTATACGAATTATGTCTATCACGACCCATACGGAAAAAATCATCGTTTCAACTACTCTCTCAAAAGTTGTCCCCTGACCGACCCGGGAAATGGAACAGTTACGGGAAATGGATCGTCATCGGATGGATCTGGTCTCACATACAATCTCTCCGATTTCAAGGTTCATACCCGCAACGGAACGATCATTAATGCCCCAACCTATTCGGGACCGGGTTCTCCGTCCAATGGCAGCATCACTGATTCCAACGGTAATGTCATCACAAACAACGGAAATGGAACCTTCACAGATACAACTGGCAACACGGCTTTGACTGTTGGCGGATCCGGCACTCCAGCTAGTCCCACAACTTTTACATATCCAGTAGTGGAACAGGCAAACGGCGCTTCAACTGCTGCGGCGACGCTCGCATATAAAGCTTATACAGTTCAAACGAACTTTCAGTGTTCCGGAATCACAGAGTTCGGAGCCACGAGCGTTAATCTTGTCGACCACATCAGTCTGGCGGATGGAAGCACGTACAGCTTCACCTACGAGGCCACTCCCGGCGTGAACGGGGCGTTCACGGGTCGTCTGGCGTCGATCACGCTTCCGACCGGTGGAACGATCACTTACACTTATACGAATGGTTGCAATGGAAGCGGCATCAATTCCGACAGTACGGTTGGCGGCTTGATTCGGACCACGTCCGATGGTGCGAGAACGTACAGTCGCATTGCAATTAATTCCAATGCCACTACGACTAAGGTCCAAGACGAAAAGGGAAATCAATCCTCGTACTCTTTCAGCTACATTGGGCCTGTATTCTACGAAACCCATCGCCAGATCTATCAAGGCAGCGTCGGTGGAGCAGCGCTTCTTGAGCAGTTTACGTGCTACAACGGTGCGACTCCGCCATGTGATGGAGCCGCAATGGCGTTACCTATAACGCAGACCAGCACACTTTTGAACTACAACGGTAGCCTTCAACTGGGAACCACTAACGTCTATGACGCTTCAGGAATGCTAACGTCCTCCACCCTTAAGAATGGCACCAGCACCTTGGAATCCATCACGAACTCATACAACTCGTTGGAAGAACTGAAAGACTCTACTTCAAAAGACCAGAAAGGAACACCGTTCGCGTTCTCCTACTACGGCTATGATGAGGCCACGGCCACAGCGACTTCCGCTATTCCCCAACACGTTGCGGCGTCTGGTACGAGAGGAAATCAAACCTCCGCACACGTCTCCGCAGGAGCAACCTACCTCGTTACCACCACCACCTATTACGACACCGGCGTTCCGATTACAGTCACGACACCCAACGGAACCACCCGGTATGGCTATGAATCCACGCAGACCTTTGCCAACTCAACGACGCTTCCAACTCCGTCCAGTGGAATAGCTTTAGCAACTGCTGCCGGCTTCGATGCGAACTCCGGAGCGGCTCTTTCGTCGACGGACTTGAACACCCAAACGACACAGGCAACTCAATACGACGCCCTCCTTAGACCAACGATCATCACCCCCCCAAGTGCTGCTGGTGGTCAGGTGACGATCAGCTACAGTCCCACCCAGACCGGCGTAAATCAAGCAATGGGCAACGGTCAATCCACCAGCACTCAAACCCTCTTGGACGCTTACGGGAGAAAGAGCCGAGTCGCGGTTTACAACGGTCAATCGTCAAATACCTGGTATCAAACCGATTATTGCTATGACGCGACTGGCTTGCTGCAATTCCAATCTGTGCAATATCAGTCGACCGGATTTGTAGCGCCAAAACAGTGCTCCGGCAATGGAACTTCTTATGTGTATGACGCATTAGGGCGCGTGACGAGCTCCGCCAATTCGGACGGCACATCGTCTACCGACTACCTTGGAAGGGCAGTTCACACGACGGATGTAAACGGCATTCAAAAGATCACGCAGTACGATCTTCTCGGCAGAATCTCAGGTGTTTGCGAGATCACTGCAAAGACTGCGCCCGGTTCTCCAGCGCCCGCTGCCTGCAGCATGGATTACTACGGCGTTGGATATGTAACCAGCTATATGTATAGTCTTGCCAGCCACACTACAACTGTTATCCAAGGAGTGCAGCAAAGGACATTCATCACAGATTCTGCGGGTCGGACGGTGTCTATAACGGAACCGGAACGAGGGATCACGACGTATAGCTACGCCTATAACTCCACCGGTCTTCAGGTGACGCGACAGCGTCCACAGGCCAACCAGATCAACGCTGGCACGTTGACTACGACGACGACACAGTACGATTCCTTGGGCCGCGTTGTGAGCATCTCTTACAATGACTCACTAACGCCCAACAAGACGTACAACTATGACAGTCCTCTCGGTTGGAATTTCACACAATCCAACATCAAAGGACAGATGACCGCTGCAATCGCCACGAACAATACAGCTTCAGCTTTTAGCTATGACAGCATGGGAAGGATGACCGCCATTCAGGCCTGTGAGCCGTCCACTTGCGGAAACGCAAGTGCTTCACGCCCCGGGCGTACCTTCGGCTATGATTTGGTTGGCAACATAACATCCACATTCGACGGTGCGAGTGGAACGATTAGTTACACCCGCTCACCCGCTGGTGAAGTAACGTCGGTCACTAATCAGAGCTACACGGGGACTGGAAATCCGCCAAACTTGGTATCCAATGTGGTGAATGGTCCCTATGGTCCCTCAAGCTACAGCATGGGAAACGGTCTCTGTGCCACTCGTTACTACGACGGATTGGGCCGCAACACTCAAGGGTATGTGTTAAGCGGGGCGAGCCAGCCAGGTTGTACTAATGGCACCCAGGTTTACGGCTTCCTGATGAACTATAAAGGAAGTCAAGCTCCATCAACGTGCGATACCGTGACAAACCCATGTTCTACCTACAGCTACGATGAGTTCAATCGGGTAGCCTCACGCACTCAGGGCACGAACTTCACCTATACTTACGACCTCTACGGCAACCGCACCCAGCAGACCCTCACCCAGGGAGGGCCAGCACCGTCACCATCGTATACAGTCAATGCAGCTAACAACCAGATTCAGCAGGCGGGGTTTGTGTACGATGCGGCAGGAAACCTCACAAATGACACCGTTCATACTTATACCTACGACGCGGAAGGGAATCTTTTGAAAGTCGACGGTGGGTCGTCAGCGTACGTGTATGACGCTCTGAATCGGCGCGTTCGTCAGCAAACGGCCAGCGGGACGTATGAATACCTCTACGACCCGGCAGGGAGGCGCACCTCCCGCTGGAATGTCTCAAACAACTCGGGCGATGAGGGCCGTATCTATTGGGACGGAAAACAGATCGCATTCCGTGCTTATGATGGCACCACCTATTTCGAACATCAGGACTGGATGGGGACTGAACGCGTTCGCACGAACTATCTCGGAGCTGTCGCATCCAGCTATCCCTCGCTTCCTTGGGGGGACGGCTTTACATCCCCGTCAACTCCTCCTTACAGCAATCAAGATACCCTGCAGTATGCGCAACTCGATCACGATTCAGAATCAGGCACCGAGCATGCCCAATTCCGTCAATACTCCTCCACTTGGGGCCGTTGGATGAGCCCCGACCCCTATGACGGAAGCTACTCGATCAATCCGCAGAGCCTCAACCGATATAGCTATGTGTTGAATAATCCGTTGGGTCTCATCGATCCGAGCGGGCAATTATGTAGCGTCGTTGTCGGCGGAATCGAGCAATCGCCGAACACGCCTAGTACAACTGCGCAACAGCAGTTTGCTTCGAGAATAGGAGCCATCCAAGCCTTTCCGTATGCTGGCGGCGGTGTGGTCGGAGGAGCACTCGATGTTTTGGCGCAAGCTAACCTAAATACAAACGCAAGTTACGTTGCTGCCGCTGCGTTTACTGCCGCAGCTCAGAGTGGCCCATTCAACATATTCACGTTCAGCGGTGGGGCTCAAGCTACTATGAACGCACTGAATCTGGTCTCCCCCCAGGTACGGGGTTTGGTCAACAACATTACTATGTTGTCCCCTGGCGTCGCTGCGCCGTCAACGCCGTTAGGAGCCTTTCCCGTTGGAACCGGTAACACTACAGTTCTACTAGGCAATTCCTTTTTAGACAGCATAGCGGCAGGTGGCGCCGCCGGCACCGGTTTCACCGGATGTGGTCACGTTGCTAATTGCGCTTTCACAAACAACAATGCCCTGCTTCACCGTCTAGCGGGGGGCGGGAGTGGTTGTAACACAAAGGCTGTCTTTACGCCTCGAGGAACTCTCGGAGGCACCCAAATTGATTCATCCAACTGGTCTTACGCTTACTTCTTTGTTGGAGGTTTTGCTGACGACGGCGCTACCGTAACCTCCACCGAAGTAGATAATGTACCTTCAAATCCTAACTAGGGCTGACCTGGCAGTGTGCAAGGGAGACAATGGCATGAATAAGCCGAAGGATGTTGTAAGACAGATAATGATCCATACACTTGCGGCTTATCTGGCCATGCTGGCTAGTGTGATATTGACTGGGCTGCTAATTTTAGTTGTTCCCAGCGCAGGGAAATCATCAACGTCTCTAGGCAGAATTCTGGATCCACCATTTTGGGCTCCTCAGCTACTCTGTGGTGTTCTCATGGGTTGGTATTTTAAGAGACGTTTCGAGCTGCCAAATCCCGGCTTCGTCATGTTGATTCCATTGACGCTTCTGCTGTGGAATATCTTTTCTGAGGGTTTAGCGATTCGCCATTACGTTTCCTTGAAAGACGTTTATTTTTCGGCGAACAGTGGTGATACAGAAGGCTTATATAAGCTGTTTTTTACCGCACCGGTTTATACCGCTTTCGCTTACTGGTTGGGATCCTTAGGAGCAAAGCTGGTGAGGCCCTCTCATGCTAATCGTGTATCACTTAGTTAGGCATTGGTAGCGATTCTGAGGACTAGCCGATCACCCCCAGCAGACCCTCACCCAGGGAGGGCCAGCACCATCACCATCGTATACAGTTAATGCGGCTAACAATCAGATTCAAGGGTTCAGCTATGATGCAGCAGGAAACCTCACAAATGACACAGTCCATACTTACACCTACGATGCGGAAGGGAATCTGTTGAAGGTCGACGGTGGATCGTCGGTGTACGTGTATGACGCTTTGAATCGCCGCGTTCGTCAGCAAACGGCCAGCGGGACATATGAATATGTCTATGACCCCGCTGGACGGCGCACCTCCCGCTGGAACGTCGCCTTCAACTCAGGCGATGAGGGGCGCATCTATTGGGACGGAAGACAAATCGCATTCCGTGCTTATGATGGGACCACCTATTTCGAACATCAAGACTGGATGGGGACTGAGCGGGTTCGCACGAACTATACCGGAGTTGTCGCATCCAGCTATCCCTCGCTTCCCTGGGGGGACGGATTTACATCCCCGTCAACTCCTCCTTACAGCAATCAAGATACCCTGCAGTATGCGCAACTCGATCACGATTCGGAATCAGGCACCGAGCACGCCCAGTTCCGTCAATACTCCTCCACTTGGGGCCGATGGATGAGCCCCGACCCCTACGATGGAAGCTATGATGCAACCAATCCACAGAGCTTGAATCGGTATAGCTACGTCCTCAACGGGCCGCTGACCTTCACTGATCCCAGCGGGCTAAGGCAATGCAATGGAACGCCTGCCGACACAGACGGATTTTGTTTCACCAGCCCCCCCTCCCCGGGAGGTACACCACTACCTTGGTATATTGCAGAGTATGGAGGAAATTTCTGCGGCAATATAAATGGCGGCGGTGGACCATGTCAGACATCACCTGCTCTGGCTGCCCCAAATAACGTGAGCTGTGCCGGAAAGACAACCCTCGTAAACGGCAATATTCGTATTCAAGCAAATGCAGCAGGTGTCATTACTGCTGTGGGAATACCGCTGACTGGCGCTTCCGGGTATCAAACCACTACTGATTATGGAGTTAATTTCCAAGTACAGCCATCGACAATCGTGGGAGTGAGCCTCAACCCGAACGGTTCTCTTTCAGTCGGTGTCAATAATCCTATCTTCGTAAGCTCTGCAGGCTCTTTCTTCGGGGGCTATGTATCGTCTCTGACATTCTCGAACGGAGCATTCACGCAAGTTAATGGCTCTGTTTCATTTCTGGGCATTCATGGATCAACATCGACTCCATCGTCCAGGCTTGCAGGCATCCTCAACAGCAACTCTGGGTTGACTAACGCCGCTCAACTCTTACAGAGTGCTGCTCAACTAGCCCAATCCATTGTTGGCTGCAAGGTTGGTGGGTAATGATTAGGAAGCGAAATGCGTGGCTATTGTCTGGCACCGCGATTGTGCTTAGCTTAGTCGCATTCATCGGCTGGCAATGGCATCACTTTGCAACTCGACTACAGTCGATGCCAGTGAGCATTCCAAAAGATTTAGCACTTGACCCATTAGCTTCCGTTGTAGTTGACCCACAACTGCTCGACAGCTTGCACGACGCTCAGGCGGGCTCATCCTTGCCATTGCTACAGCGGTCTGCAGAAACGCCAAGATATTCCAAGGAGAGGGCAGAGTTGGCGTTAACATGGCTGCGTGCAAGCCGCATCTTCAAAGCCACTGATTGGTCGGCTCTCGACGGGAAAATACTGAGCAGCGATACACTGACAGGTATCTCTTCAGAGTCTCGCGTAGATGCATGGAACAAACCATTTTGTGTGCTGGTTGAAGATAAACAGGTCGCTTTCATCAGCAGCGATGGAACTGTCGCTCGCGACTGCAACTCGCTTCGCCATGTAGCTGAGAAAGCAGTGGCAGCATCGCACGATGCAAGGCTAACTAGAGCTGGGAGCCTATTGGTGACAGTTCAAAGCCGATCTGGCGGTGCAACGGCACCTGAGTCTCATTAAGCGTTGGCTGTTTCTACGGTCTTCTTTATCACTACGATGCAAGATACCTTCATCTACGACTGTACGTCACGACAAGTGCATTTGCACGACCAAGCAATTGCCCCAAGTAACGTCAACAAACAGTACCCTCTCTCAACCCATTGCGGTTCAAACGCCAGCCAAGTCATGGGAGCGGTCGAAAGTAATTTCGCAGCATTTGGAAACTACTCAGTAGGGCCGCTAAGCGTCAGCTTTCACCAACCAGCACAAATGGGAGCAGGGTCAGAGATACCAATTACGGTTGGGACGTTTGGGGTCAACCAGAACATGGGCGTCCAAGTTCAATCCATGTCATCGAGCAGGATGACTTTTAACACTCTCCCAGGTGGTCATTTGTTCTTTCCGGGAAGTATTACTTTCTCAGCCTCAGACACAGGCTCAGCCGGAATCAATTTCAATATCAATCTGTCTGGGAACTTCAATGGTCCAATCAACGCAGCCAAATATATTGCTGGCGGGTTTGCGTTTGAGAATGCCCAATGGAATCACTTTTTAGCGAAAGTTCAAGCGTATTGCTCGTTGGTGCCCTAAATGCTTACATCCGGTTTATTGTCGGCGATAGCGCTGATCACCCTAGTCGCATCGAGTGTGATCGGCTTGGTCCTGGGATTCGTCACCTGTCAGGTGTTGAAGGTCTCTTGGAACGCGAAGATGGCCGTAATAGATGCCCTGCTCATGGCGATGATCAGTATTGCAGCGGCCTTTGCGTTCGCCGTTGTCGAGTTGGCTCGCGGTCATCTTGAGCCTAGTCTGACGCCGATTTTGCTCATTGCGGCGGGGAGCGTAGTCCTTCGACATCTCATCCGTTTCGGGCGTCGGTCCGCCCACTAAGCGAGCAGTCGAGGACGCATCGTCTCAGCCGGGCGTGAGAGTCCCTTGCGAACCGGTGCTGCATGGCTCGTGAGAAGGGGTACGCCAGACGTGCGAGTGGGTGTCTTGGACGCGATACCGCTTCGATCAGGTAGGACACGGCTTCGGTCGAGGGATCAAACTCAACGACAAATCGCTCCTGTCCCTGCTCGATGTGCCTGGCCGTGGTTGCGTACGTGAACCCAAACTGGGTGGGGCTGTCCACGGTCTCCACGATGCGGTTGAAGACCACCGACCACAGACAGACCGTGTGAACTTCGACTCCTACCAGTTGCCCCGTCTCGATCTCAGCGCCGGGGTTGAGCACATGAACCCAGCCCAAATCGAACTGCCGCCATCGGCGGAAGCCGTCGCGTGCGGCCTCGAAAGCCTGCAAACCTCTCCCCACGTCAGTACGGGAAAGATCGTGCACAAAGCCCTTGGGTGGTGTTCCATGTGCCCCGTCTGCCAAAGTCAGCAGATGAGGGCTGGAGACCGGAGTCTCAAGAGCGGTGGTCAGAAGCCTCAGCTTCTCGTCTTCGCTCGGCCTGAATAGTCGGAACATACTTCCAGTATCTCTGCTCTCTGGCCTCTGTGGCGATCCGATCAAAGAGCACGCTGCTTCGCATCGGGTTGATAGGGACATACCACCCCGGAACGGGTGCTGTAGAGTAACCGAAAGTTACGCTTCGGGAACTTGCTGAAAACAAGCGGCTAATAGAAAAACTGGGCTTAAAGCGTTACCCTAGAGGCGAGCGCAGGTTGCTGTAGGGGAACCATCTGAGAATCAGTCCCTTAGCCCGCCTCCGGCCCCCTGTTGTCCTTCCGAGCGACGCACGGGCCTCGTGCGGCCATCCTCTCAAATCTCTCCCAGGCGGTGCGCGATGAAGCCGCCGCTCCGTACAAAATCGGTTGGCACCAAGGTTAGCGAAGAGGAGTTCGCTGCGTTGGAGAGTCGTGCCCGAGCGGGAAGCTGACGCTCTCGGAGTGGGTTCGGGCGGAGCTTCTGGAGCCGAGAAGCGACGGCGGGGCGGCGGGAACAGAGGTTCTGTTGGGCGAAGTTCTGGCCCTGCGGACGATCCTGATGCGACCGTCCCGGAGCCAAAGCCGGAACCCTTCCGCCCCACTCCGCGATCGTCAGCCCTCCTCTGGTTCGATCTCCGCCGCCGCTTCAGGGAATACTCGAAAGCATGGCCGAGCCGGAGGCCGGTGTGGACGTGGACGGCGTTCTTCCTGTCGCTTCTGTTCTTCGCCGGGCTGCTGACGCTGGAGTACGAGCAGAGCCGGTTTAGTTGGAGTCGCAGTCTGTCTTCGGATAATCGGCTAGGATGAACGCCTTTGTAATTGCCCCAAAAAACGGCGCTGTGTCAAAGGCTAGGGACGCTTTCCTGGGGGTATGTTTGGGGGTATGTTTCAGTACATCACAGATATGTAATTGATAATAAATTATATACAGTTGGATATGAATCCCTGTCTCGATCTTTTTGACCCTCTTAAGATCAACAAACTATAGCGTAATCCGTACCGCTCAACTCTAGAGTGCTTTTTCTGACTACCTCTGAACCGCCCACTAGGTATGAAAGGTAACGATCAGGAGCAAGATTACGCCGAGGTATGCCATTGGATAGATCCATCTACCGGCGGAGTGCACCATCACCGCCGTAGACCTCCTTCCACGTTTTTGCAGAAGATAGACCGTAAGAATTTCAAAGACACAAAGAAAGCAAAGGGCGAAACTGGCGAGGAAGACTGCATCCAGAAAAGTAACGTAGCCAACTCGCGGAAGGTCGCGTGTAATCGTGAACTCGAAGGCCACCATGGAGAGCAGCATGGTCATCGGAACTTTCAGGAGCCAGTCGAACTGCTCGACGTCGATCCAAAAGACGACCATTGGAACCAGAGTCATCATCGCCAGCGGCACAAATATCTTCCAGAGATAAAAGCCTGCTCGTCGTTTGACAACAAGCTGGAAGACCGCTTCCTGAGCTGGGGGAAGGAAGCGATCAGTGGCCACCTTTTCCGCGGTGTAGCGAAGATCGTTTATTTGCCAGGCAGCGAGCTGAGTATGTTGCTCCGGACTGATGCCCGTCGACGGCAGCGGCTGGGGGGCGAATCGAATCTCAGAGGCGGTTGAAAGAAATGGTTGAAATTCAAACTGAAGGACCTGCTTGTCGAAGGGAAATCTCCTCAAGTCGTAGTCGTTGGAAAGAACCGCGTCGAAGCGTTCGATGTAGGTTACAAAGCCATCTCTGTCGGCCACCAGAGAGTACTGGTTCATCTTGTGAGAGATGGAGTTCGCCGCCTCAATCGCTGGAGCCCAGAGGTCTTCCAGCCGAAACGTGCGAATCAGCGTCTGCTCCGTTCCCTTATCTGCGGCTTGGTCCGCGGGCACGGCAAGGCGCGGATCCTGCCATTTTGCAGTAAGATAGCCACCAACCTCAAAACTCTCACGGGATTCGTCTATCGCTACAAAGTTTGTGATGTAAAGCCCCACCGAAATCTCAATTGGCGTCTTTCCGCCGGTCGGATGTTTGTTAAGATCCACATTGGGCTTTGCTGCCGCTTTCACTGCGGAAGATGCGGGAACGGCAATGGGGGCCATTATCAAAAACATAGCTAGCTTTGCACGGAAGAGACCGCATTGCTTCATGGAGTTGTCCAGGAGGAAAGTGCCCCCCACTGTATCAGAAATCCTGCCGAGAGAGGCGACTCCTATTTCCTTGGTTACGACCGAGGGGCCAATGCCGTTCAATCTAGATGAATTGGGTTGGCCTTATCTACTAGTCGGCAAAGGCTCACTTAGAGCGAGCCTTTCAACTCCTTCTTCCCATACTTCAAAGATCGATAAACCTCGGCTCTCTCCGGCGGAGTGCGGCTATTCTTGTAGTTTTGCGCTACGCTCATTTCTGCCATCGAATATAGATCTCCTTCCTGCATCGACGCTTCGCCGCGCCGCGCCAATACTGCCTGGAAATCGAGGTTGGCCTGAGGCGTCTGACTCAATGCGGTATGCGCCATGCCGCGCAGATACGCAGCGAACAACGCCTGGTCATCGTGTCCGGAAGCATCCAGATTTGGAATAGCCTTCCCCGGTTCATTGATGCCAATTGCCGCTGCAGCCTTCAACTCCGGCGCGTAGTTCTGGGCCACTGCAGTATTTCGCGGAAAATATTGTTGCAGAATAAGAGCGGTCTTTACCGCATACGGTTGATCTCCACAAAGAGCCGCTGCCATCCCCGCGTTAAAGCTTGCAACCGGCCCCTTCGGCAAGCCCTTCCCTTCCTCAACCATCGCGAGCGCGACAGGGCAACTCTCCGCAAGAGCGTGATCAAGCGCACCCTGCGCCAACAAATACGCCTGAGTGCCAGATAGCTCAACCTCGTCGCCGGCTTTCGCAGCCGCACTCCGCCACAGGTCCAGAGCCGCGCCCTTCTTTCCTGTGTTATCCAGATAAAGGCCGTACTCATTCAAGTCTGCGTAAGTCACCTGCGTGCGATTGCCCATCGTTGGTTCGACGAGCGCAGCCTGCAGTTCTTTTTCCTGCTCGGCCACAAGATCTTCCCTCCCGTCCAGATAAGCCGCGGTCAGAACATTGGTACGACTCGCAACGCCAACATGACCAGCCTGTGCTTCCAATTCAAGAACGCTCCCGTACCGATCCATCCCAATCAGATCGCGTTCTGCCTCGATATAAGCCTCTGCATCGAACGGGTTCGACTCATATCCCTGCTGCGCCGCCTGCAAAGCCTCCGGGAAGAGCCGTTGTACTCGCAACGCCAGCGCCAGATCCTTTCGCCCATCAACGCTGAGCGGATACCGCAACACATACTCACGAATCGTCCTGGTAGCCTGAACCAGATCCCCGCTCCCATTCATCTCGAAGCAGAACTTAGCCAGCAACTTCACCGCCTCGCTCGAGTGAACAGCAGCATCGCGTGCGAAACCGGCAGCATTCGCCGACGCCACTTCAGCTTTCTCTTCGCGATAGAGCCACGCAAGACGCATCTGCGCCTGAACAAACTTTGGGTCGAAACGGACAGCCTCCTGATACGCCTTCAACGCATCGGTGACTCGCCCACTCTGCTCCGCCGTCGCACCCGCGAAGTAAGCGTGCAACGCCTCCAGACTTCCCGATGCCTCATCGGCAAATGGAGTATTTCTTCGCAGGTCGGCTTTACTGTCTGCGCTGACCTCTCTCCGCACGGCCAGCGCCAGTCGTCCGATCGCCGCCGGAATCTCTTCCCTGCTTCCAGCAATCTCATCGAGGCTCGCCACTTTGTCATTCGAGTCTGTTCGTAATACGTCGACACTAATCGTGTAGGGCGCCTCCGATCCATTCGACCCATTGATCTCCCCATACAAATAGGCTCGCGCACCAATCTTCTGCGCGACACTCCACACCGGCACCGTCATGTTCGCGCCTGTGTTCTCCGGCTCGATCTGCACCAGGCCCGCGTGATACGCCTCACCACCCAGTACATTCAAAGTCCGCGATTGACGCAATGCAATCTCAAGTCCCTGCATCACCGTTCCATCCAGCGTCTTGTCTCCGGTCTTGTTTTGGATAAGAGTCAGCAGCAAACGATCACTCGGCTTCAGCACCATCGGCCGAAAGAGGCTCATGCCCATCGTGAGAGAGGCTGCCGCCGCGATGCCGAGAACTATCGCCGTTGCGACTACCATTCTCACCCGGGCCCTCTTCCCCTGCTCGGCCACCAACTCTGCCAGCGAGTCCTCTTCAGAGCCCACCCACTCCTCTGCTTTATGTTGCATATCGGCGCCGCGTTCTTCTTCACCGACGGCCAATCCGCCTCGCAACCTTACCGAACCCGGTTCATAAGAGAATGTCTTCGCTGCTGCCGGCGCGCCATAATCAACATGCGGTACGACGGGGTCTTGAGAGGAGTCACCTTGCACGGCAACGCCGTATTCGGAGCGCTGTTGCCACTGCGTATCCACATCGCTACCATGATCTCCCTTCGGCCTGAGTGCAGGACGGGTCCGTTTGTTGCCGTTACTTGCCCCCCTCGTCTGCGCTACCGGGAGCCGACCGCCCGGCGTGTCGCCTTCGCCGCGGTCAGACTTGCGCTTCGGTCCCTTATGCAAAGCCACCGGATCATAAGCGCGAACCAGCGGAACCGCCGACAAAGTCCCCTTATGTAGCCATCCGCCTCGACCCAGCTTCCCCCCGACTCTGGTCAAGGCTTCCTGCAACTCCTGCGTCGTCTGGAATCGTTCGCCCCGACTCTTCGCCATCAGCTTGAGGATGACCCGCTCCAGGTCGCGTGGAATCGATTCATTCCAGTTACGCACCGAGTCCGGCGTATGACTGAGAAGCTGCACAAACATCAGCGCGCTGGTCGTCCCTTCGAACGGCACACGCCGCGTCGCCATCTCATACAACACCACGCCCAGCGAAAACATGTCCGATCGCGTGTCCAGCGACTCGCCCCGCGCCTGCTCCGGCGACATATACGCCACCGTCCCAACCGTCGCCCCCGACAGCGTCATATCCAGCGTCCGCGACTCCCACCCGCCGCGTTCTTCGAGTCCAATCTTCGCTAGTCCGAAGTCCAACACCTTCGCCTGGCTCTTTCCATTTGGCATCTTCACCAGAAAGATATTTGCCGGCTTGATGTCTCGATGCACAATCCCTTTGGTGTGTGCTGCCGCCAGCGCGTCCGATATCTCCAGCGCATAGCGAACGATCTCACCCGGCGAAAGCGCACCGCGTTCGATGCGAGACTTTACCGTCTCGCCCTCCAGCAGCTCCATCACGAGATAAGGAGTGCCGTTCCGTTCGCCAATGTCGAACACCGTACAGATATTTGGGTGATTCAGTGCAGACGCCGCCCGTGCCTCCTGCAGGAAGCGCTCCCGCATTCCGGGCATCTTATAGCTCTCGTGCAGAAGCTTTACCGCAACCTCGCGATGCAGTCGCTCATCCCAGGCGCGAAAGACCAGGCCCATACCTCCGCCGCCCAGTGTGCCCAGGATCTCGTACGGACCGAACCTCTGGCCAGCCTCAGGAATCATTGCCTCGGTTGCCTTCTCTTTTCCCCAGCCTCGATCAGAACCGATATCTTCGCTCAGCGATCACCCTCAACTCTCGCATAGCCCGACAGGGGAATATATCCCCCAAGCGTGGCATGTCGTTCAAGCCACTACCCTCTCCATCAGACGTCGTCGGCACGACCTATAATCAGTCTGTGAACTCCCCCACCCAAATCGAACGTCGCCCATCCAACCAGACCCTCCTGATCGACGCCGACGACACGCTCTGGGAGAACAACATCTACTTCGAGCGCGCCATCACCAGCTTCATCTCCTACCTCGATCACCGCATCCACACCGCCGACGAGGTCCGCAGTCACCTCATCCGAGTCGAGCACGACACCATCCGCATTCACGGCTACGGACTTCACAGCTTCCGCCGATCGCTGGCCGCCTGCTTCGAGCAGCTCAGCGATGCCCCCATGACAGACGAAAAACACCGCCGCATCGAAAGCTTCGCCCAGTCCATCGCCGAGCAGGAGATCGAGCTTCTCCCCAACGTTGCCTCCACGCTCAGCGAACTCGCCACGCGCCATCGTCTCATTCTAGTGACCAAGGGAGACCATGAGGAGCAGACTGGCAAGCTGCATCGCTCTGGCCTCGCCCGTCACTTCTCTGCCGTTGAGGTGCTCTCGGAAAAACACCACCAGGCCTACGAATCCCTCGTCTCCCACCACGCCTGCGACTCGTGCAACACCTGGATGATTGGCAACAGCCCACGTTCGGACGTCAATCCCGCGCTCTCCGCCGGACTGAACGCCATCTTCATCCCGCACGACTTCACCTGGGTCCTGGAGCACGAGGTCGTCAACCCGCCCCCTCCCGGCCGGCAATTACTCGAGCTAGCCAGCTTCGCCGAACTCACCCGTCTCTTCTAGGCAAGCCGTGGGCTCTTGCAATCGCGCATCTCATCGAATAACTTCGCCTGCTTCGCCAGAATCGCAGCCTTTGTCGCCAGGTCAGGCTGCAGGTTCCAATCATGGGCCCCACCCAGCACCACGCCATTCGCCGCGAAAATATATCAGTATCCTCATAGACCGTGGCATAAGTCACCTCCGGCTGAGGCAGCAGAATCGTCAGTTGTCCCCGGACCGGTGTCATCTCCTCGTCGCCGAATAGTGCCTTAGCCCCAGGGCCCGTGCAGTCGAAGTGTAATAGTCTTCGCGTTCATCCGTCAGCATTTGTGTTCGGGCTTACGGTCCGACCAAGGAGAATGAGATGTCCAATCCAAATCAATGCCCCAGCCTGGTGTGTAACTGCCCACTCGCCTGCTGCCCATGGTGCATCGCCTGTGCCTGTAATCCATCCAACTAACTTAATCAAACGCGGCGGCGACGGGTCAGTCCTTACGTCGCCGCCTTCACTAAGGATTCGCCCATGCAGACGCAAGCGATCGCCGACCTCTCCCTCCGGCGAACTCATTTTCTCCACTTCGTCCAGCGCCGCGTCGACTCCCGTGCCACCGCCGAAGACATCATTCAGAGCGCCTACATTCGCGCTCTCGAACACGCCGCATCCTTGAACAAGGAGGAGTCTGCCGTCGCCTGGTTCTACCGCATCCTGCGTAACGCCGTTATCGACTACTACCGCCACCGCGCCGCTGAGGACCGCGCTCTCGAACGGTGGGCCTACGATCTTGCAACCGAGCTTCCCGTCGACCCCCAGACCGAGCAGATCGTTTGTGGCTGTGTCGAACAGGTTCTACCCACCCTCAAATCCTCCTACAGTTCCATCCTCCGCAACGTCGACCTCGACGGCCAGAGCCTTGAAGCCTTCGCCTCCAGCACGGGAATCACCCCCGGCAATGCCGCCGTTCGCATTCATCGAGCACGGCAGGCGCTCAAAAAGCAACTCATCCTCGTCTGCAGAGTCTGCGCCAAACTCGCCTGCGTCGACTGCACCTGCGCCTGACCGCAACTCCCCCACATCACTCTTTTTCCCCAACATTCACACTCCCTCAACCTCCAACAAAATCTCCCTGTATCCTCTATATGGACTACAAAGAAGTTGTGAGAGGTGTATGAGCGAAGGCCGTTGGGTTTTATTGATCGCGAGTGAAGTTGGTGGTACGGATTCAGTCTCAGACCGCGCTATGGAGCGTCTGGTTGAGGCGATCCGTCTCGAAGGATATGAGGTGGTTCGCACCTCCACGCCGGAGGACGGTCTATCTCTGGTCACATCCGACCCGTCCTACAGCGCAATCCTTCTGGACTGGGACCTCGAGGGCGAGAACCAGTTTGCCGAAGGCGCGGCGCTGGCCATCCTGCGCGCCGTTCGCCGCCGCAACAAGAAGATTCCCATCTTCCTCATCGCAGACCGCACCCTTGTCAGCGAACTCCCCCTCGAAGTCGTCAAGCAGGTTCACGAGTACATCCACCTCTTCGGCGACACCCCTGCCTTCATCGCCAACCGCGTCGACTTCGCCGTCGAGCGTTACCACGAGCAGCTCCTCCCGCCCTACTTCCGCGAGCTCAAAAAGTACAACGATCAGGGAGCCTACTCCTGGGACGCGCCTGGCCACATGGGCGGCGTCGCCTACCTCAAGCACCCCGTCGGCATGGAGTTCCACAAGTTCTTCGGCGAAAACATCATGCGTTCGGACCTCGGCATCTCCACCGCGCCGCTAGGCTCCTGGCTCGATCACATCGGGCCTCCCGGCGAATCCGAGCGCAACGCAGCCCGCATCTTCGGCGCCGACTGGACCTTCTACGTCCTCGGCGGCTCCAGCACCTCCAACCAGATCGTCGGCCACGGCGTCATCGCGCAGGACGACATCGTCCTCGCCGACGCCAACTGCCACAAGTCCATCTGCCACTCCCTCACAGTCACCGGCGCGCGCCCCGTCTACATGAAGCCCACGCGCAACGGCTACGGCATGATCGGCCTCGTCCCCCTCAAGCGCTTCAGCCCCGAGTTCATCCGCGGCATCATCGACAAGAGCCCGCTCACCACCGGCGTCGCCAACCAGAACCCCACCTACGCCGTCGTCACCAACTCCACCTACGACGGCCTTTGCTACGACGTGAACCGCGTCGTCACCGAGCTCTCGAAGTCCGTCCCACGCATTCACTTCGACGAGGCCTGGTACGCCTATGCCAAGTTCCACGAGATCTACCAGGGCCGATTCGCGATGGGTGTCCCAGACGACATGCCCGATCGCCCCACCATCTTCGCCGTCCAGTCCACGCACAAGATGCTCGCCGCCTTCTCGATGGGCTCCATGATCCACGTCAAGCTAAGCCCTCGCGCCAATCTCGACTTTGATCAGTTCAACGAGTCCTTCATGATGCACGGCACCACCTCGCCCTTCTACCCGCTGATCGCCAGCCTCGACGTAGCCGCCGCCATGATGGACGAGCCCGCCGGCCCTACCCTGATGAGCGAGACCCTGCAGGACGCCATCAGCTTCCGCAAGGCCATGTCGTCCATCGGCCACCGTCTCCGCGAAGCCGAACAGGGCTGGTTCTTCCGCCTCTATCAACCTGAGTACGTCTTCGATCCGCTCGACGGAAAGACCTACCTCCTCGAAGAAGCCGCCGACGGCCTTCTCACCAACCGCTCCAGCGCCTGGACTCTCAAGGTCGGCGAAGAGTGGCATGGCTATCAGGACGAGGACATCGCCGACGACTACTGCATGCTCGACCCCACCAAGGTCACCATTCTCGCTCCCGGAGTCAACGCCCAGGGCGTCGTCAGCGAGTGGGGCATTCCCGCAGCCATCGTCACCGAGTTCCTCGACGGACGCCGCGTCGAGATCGCCCGCACCGGCGACTACACCGTCCTCGTCCTCTTCTCCGTCGGCACCTCCAAGGGCAAGTGGGGCGCCCTGCTCGAAAACCTCTTCGAGTTCAAACGCCTCTACGACTCCGAAGCCTCCCTCGAAGAGGCCCTGCCCGAACTGGTCTCCCGCTTTCCTCATCGGTATCGCAACGTCAGCCTCAAAGAGCTCTCCGACGAGATGCACGCCGCGATGGTTCAACTCAACCTCTCCGGCCTCGTCAACGATGCCTGCGACGAAGACTTCGACCCTATCCTCACCCCTGCCCAGACCTACCAGAAGCTCCTCCGCCACGAGACGGAAAAGATTCGCTTCTCCGAGATGGCCGGTCGAATCGCTGCGGTCATGCTGGTTCCCTACCCTCCCGGCATCCCAATGTCGATGCCCGGCGAACGTCTCGGCAGCGCCGAGAGCCCCGTCATCAAGCTCATCCTCGCCATGGAAGAGTTTGGCAAGCGCTTCCCCGGCTTCGAGCGCGAGGTCCACGGCATCGAAACCGACGCGGAAGGAAACTACTGGATGCGCGCCGTCATCGAAACCCCCGGCAAGAAGAAAAACGGCAATGGCCACGGAAAACAGCGTCCACCAAACGCCGCCCCGCCGGTCCAGAAGAAGAAGCGCGTTCCTGCAACCTCGCCTATCGTTCCAGGAAGCGGCCTCGCCTCGGAGAGGTAGTTTCATCAAGCATTTATCAACTTAACCCAACGGCCTTTTCTGTTGACAGAAGAGGCCGTTCCCTTTAACGTGCCACCATAGTCGATGACGATTGATCACTGGTTTTGAACTTCTGATTTCCCGTCACCGTACTCCTCCCGCTTACATCACGGCCTGGCATTTTCTGTAGTTTCACCGGTTGAAGCTGGCCTTCTCTTCCAACATGGAACGGCCCTGGTACAACCGGCAATCATTCCGGAAAACAAACCAAGAAAGGTCCTATGATGAAAAAACTTCTACTTGCTCTGATCTCCATTGGGGTGACCTTACCGGCTGTTGCGCAAAACAAGATTGATGATCGCCTTGGCAATTCAGCCGAGGTGTTGAAGCAGATCCTTGCCAGACCCGATGGAATCCCACAAAATCTCCTCGATAAATCCGTGTGTGTGCTCGTGTTTCCCGCCGTCAAAAAGGTAGGAATCGGCTTGGGCGTAACCTATGGCCGTGGCGTCATCGTCTGCCGATCCGGCACGGACATGACCGGTCCGTGGTCTGCTCCTGCGATGTACAAACTCGATGTCGGCAGCTTAGGGGTGCAGCTCGGTGGTTCTTCCACGGACTACGTCCTGCTGGTCGAAACCAAGACCGGAGCTCAGAAGATCCTATCCGGCAAGCTCAAACTTGGTGCTGACGCAACCGCCGTTGCCGGGCCAACCGGAGCGAAGGCGGTCGCTGCCAACGATCCAAACGTCGATATCCTCACCTACTCCAGAGCCAAAGGCGGACTCTTTGCCGGCGTTTCTTTAGGCAGCGCCTCTATGGACAGCGACAACGACGCGAACAAGACGGTATACGGCAAAGACATTACAGCAACTGAGATCGTCCGCGAGGGAGGCGTTACCATAACGCCCGCGGGTAAAGCCCTCGATAACATCCTAAGGAAGGCGTCGCCCACGCGTTCGCAGACCGCCAACTAATCCGCAAAAAAAAAATGACCCAGAGGGGTGGCGTCAACATTCAGCCGACGCCATCCTCCGGGCCTTTGTTTTCGCTTGTCACGCCGCAGCGCCACCGAATGAGCGAACGTCTCCAAACCAGATGAGATAGCAAGAACAAACTCGTCCTGGCATCCTCGCGAGCCCCAAAAACCTTATCCACATCCGCTCCCACTCAACCCGTCGCAGATGCTATACTTACCTTCGGATTGCTTACCGCACCTCGCGCTTCCCAAGCGTCGAGATAAAGCGCGGAGGTGGCGAAATTGGCAGACGCACTAGCTTGAGGTGCTAGCGCCGCAAGGCATAGGGGTTCAAGTCCCCTCCTCCGCACCAATCCAAACTTTTTTCAAGGATTTATTCAGGGTCGACCGAAAGGTTGACCCTTTGCTTTGACTGTCACTCGGCGTTCCAGGCGACGGGAGATAGGACAGTGGGCGCTTACACAGCACCAGATCCGCGAAACACTGCAGGAATCGTCTGAAAGAGAATCTTGATATCCAGCCAGACCGACCACTGATCGATATACCGCATATCCAGAGCCATCCATTCGTCGAATCCGATCGAACTCCGGCCCATAATCTGCCACAGGCACGTAATTCCAGGCTTCACGCTGAACCGTCGTCTATGCCAGTCCTGCGAAAATCCCTCGTAGTCGCGCAGCGGAAGCGGTCGCGGACCCACAAGGCTCATATGTCCAACCAGCACATTGATTAGTTGCGGAATCTCATCAAGACTCGTCTTGCGAAGAAATTTGCCTGCTGGAGTAATCCGCGGATCATTCTTCAGCTTGAATGTCGGCCCCTGCGTCTCATTCAGGTGCTCCACCTGCGACATAAGACGTTCCGCATCCTGCACCATCGTACGAAACTTCAGAATCTCAAACGACCGCTTGCCGTACCCCATCCTGACCTGTCTAAAAAAGACGGGACCCGGATCGGTCAGCTTGATCAACAGCGCGATCATCAGGAAGAGCGGTGCGAGCACCACCAGCAACAGCAGCGAAACCGTGACATCGGTCGCACGTTTGATCATGAACGCCCAGGCATTCCAGGATTCATCGTGCAACGTGATCGTGCCCACGGTCTCACGCATAAAGTCGCTCCGCTTCGACTCATCCTGATCGAAAAAAGTGCCGAGAAACCGGACGGCGATCCCGTGATCGCGGCACGAGGAGATAATGCCAGCAATCTGCTGGTAGAACGAAGCCAGAGGCAGAGCCACAATGACCTCGTCCACAGGCAGTGTTCTCAGCAGTTCAGGAATCGAATCCAGGCCGCCGACTAAAGCTCCCAGTTGAGAGTCAGCCGTCTGCTTACTCCACCATTGATCATCCACGAAACCCTGAACGCAGTATCCCCACTCCGGGTGGTTGGCCAGCTCTCGCACGAAGCTGCTGGCGCGCCGATTGGTGCCCACAATCAGCACATGTCTCCGATTATGCCCACGGGCTCGAAACGTCTGCATCGTCGCGCGAGCCACCAGACGTGTCGTAAGAAATGCCGCGAAGCTCATAATGCCGAAGAGCGCCGCGACCACGGCCAGATCTATTGTGTTGCGCATGGAACGGGATGCGATCAGCCATAGCCAGATACAACTCAACACCGCACACAGCGAGCTGGCAGTGCAGACATCGAGTGCCTCTCTCACAGAGCCCGCCAAGCGACGGGAACGATAAAACCCATTGGACCTGAGCACCACATGCCATCCCAGCGCCAGCACCAGCGTCGCCGCAAAGACCTGGATGGGATAGTGGGTCTCCAGCGAGTTGAAGACATCGAATGGTCGCTGATGAACCGCTGTGATGTAGGAAAGGCCAAGACAGCAAAACAACAGCCCCAGATCGCCGATGGGCGCCAGCTCTAAAATGGTTGTTCGATTGGAAGGTGTCATTGGGGAAGCCCCTTCTGAAAGTGCCTTCTCGCAAGGTTGGTGGAACCGTTGAGCAACAAGTTAAGCCCGAATGTGGCAGGTCCCAGAGTAACCTGTCCCAGCCCCAGCAAGCAATGATGAAAAATACCCGAGAAGCATTTCTCACACGAGACGATGCGATTTTGCAAAACCGTGAATTCTTCTATCGAAACGTCGCCGTCGTGTCTCCGACTTGTCACGAAGACGATACCTGTGGACAAAATAAGAATGGCGTCCACACCGCAACCTGCGGTATAAGGAGACTTGAGCATTTTTCTGGTGCAGCGCGACATCGAGCCTGAGAAAATTCTTATCAACGACACCCGCCCATGCTGGAGGGACTCATCCATAGACGTACCTACAAAATTGCTCCTGCACTTCCACCACCTCTTCCCCATGAGCTCCAAACGGTTCTCTCGGGCAAAGCCAGGATCTGGTGAATATTGTCAAAGGGTTCCTCGAAATCTATTTTCGATATCTAAGATATCGCCACGATCAAGCCAACTCGTTCTCGATTTTGATCGTCCTAATGGGGGGCACACTACCTGTAGAAACCAAGTTTCTATACCAAGGCAAGACGCGAGCGGCCATTCGCCAATCTCGATCTCGCACATAAAAAATAAGACACTGGGAGACCCTATGAGTGATTCGATTCACATTGCAGTCGTCGGTTCCGGCTATGTCGGATTAGTAGCTGCTGTTTGTTTTGCAGAGATGGGTCACAGCGTCGTATGCGTGGACAATGACCAGAAAAAAGTGTCCGCCTTGCAAGCGGGAGAGAGCTTGATTCACGAGAAGTATCTGCCTGAGCTTCTCCAGCGGTATCGCAACGCCAGGGTGCGTTTTACCACTGACCTCTCCGCCGCCACGCGCGAAGCCCAGGCCATCTTCATCGCAGTGGGCACTCCTCAGAGCGAGACAGGAGATGCCGACCTGTCCTACGTCGAAGCCGTCGCCAGTGAGATTGCGCGTTCGATCACCACCTATAAAGTCATCGCCGAAAAGAGCACAGTTCCCGTCTACACCAACGAATGGATCCGCAGGGTCATGGAGCGCAACGGTGTCTCGCGGGAGATGTTCGATGTCGTCTCCAACCCCGAGTTCCTGCGCGAAGGAACGGCCGTCGCCGACTTCCTCCATCCCGATAGAATCGTAGTAGGAACCGATAGCGACCGCGCCGCCGAGATCATGTCGAAGATCTACGAGCCCTTGACCACGGGCAGGTACTACGCCAAGGCAGGAGCGATCGACGGCTCCTGCAATCACGACACTCCACCGCCTCTGCTGCGCACCTCCACCAAGAGCGCCGAGATCATCAAGCATGCCTCCAACGCCTTCCTCGCCCTCAAGATCTCCTTCATCAACGCCGTCTCCAATCTCTGCGAGGCCGCAGACGCCGACGTCGAACAGGTAGCCCAGGGCATGGGCCTCGACAGCCGCATCGGTCCAAGATTTCTGCGGCCCGGCATCGGCTATGGTGGATCCTGCTTCCCGAAGGATGTCGCTGCCTTCCGCTCCGTCGCCGAGCAACTCGGAGTCAACTTTGCTCTCCTCACCGAAGTCGAAAACATCAATGCCGATCAGAAGCGCCGATTTCTCAGCAAGGTCCGTTCCGCGCTCTGGACGCTCCGCGGCAAAAAGCTCGGTGTCCTCGGCCTCGCCTTCAAAGGCGGAACCGACGACATACGCGACTCTCCCGCGATAGATCTGGTCCGAATGTTGATTGAGGAGGGTTGCTCCATCCGCGCCTTCGATCCCGCCGCCATGCAACGCGCGCAACAGATACTCCCTGAGGGACCGGAGATTCAATACGCCTCCGACCCCTACGACGCTTCGAACGATGTAGACGCCCTCCTGATCCTCACGGATTGGTCGGAGTTTGCCCGTCTCGATCTTCAGCGTCTCAGCGCGACAATGCGCTTTCCCATCATCCTCGATGGCCGCAATCTCTATGACCCAGAACTGATGCTGGAAAATGAGATTACTTATTTCAGCGTAGGCAGGCCCACACGACATCACACCGAGGAGCTCGCAGCCGTCGCGTCTCGCTCTCGATAAGGATTTTAGCCAAGTCGTCGTTCCGATGTATTGAAATATCTTGTGCGCGATCCGGTTGGTCTCCCTCAGGCAGCCACCGGGCCTCGCATCTGAAGGAGATCTGAGGGAGATATGAACGCCAAAAGAGTTCTTGTAACAGGAGCAGCAGGCTTTCTCGGTTCACACCTGTGCGACTCCCTGCTGCACGCGGGAAACACCGTCCTCGGCGTCGACAACCTGAGCACAGGCAACTCGGCCAACCTCGCTCACCTGCGCAACGAGTCCCGCTTCGACTTCGAGCGCCGCGATATCTGCCAGCCCTTCGACCCAGGCAAAGTCGACTACATCTTCAACTTCGCCTCCCCCGCAAGCCCTTTGGACTACGCCCGCCTCGGCGTGGAAACCCTGCTTGTCGGCTCGGCCGGAACCATCAACACCCTCGAAATTGCAAAGAAGTATCACGCCGGCTACCTCCACGCCTCTACCTCCGAGTGCTACGGCGACCCCGAGGTTCATCCTCAAACCGAGACCTACTGGGGACACGTCAATCCCATCGGCCCGCGCTCGGTCTACGACGAAGCCAAGAGATTCTCTGAGGCCGCCGTCATGGCCTATCACCGCTATCATCGCGTCAACACCCACCTCGTGCGCATCTTCAATACGTACGGACCACGGTTACAGATCAACGATGGCCGCGTCATCTCCAACCTCATGTCCCAGGCCCTGCGCGGCGAACCGCTCACCATCTACGGCGACGGCATGCAGACCAGAAGCTTCTGCTACGTCTCCGATCTGATCGCAGGCATCCTCGCCCTCGCAGACTCCAGCGAGCATCTTCCCGTCAACATAGGCAATCCCGAGGAGTGGACCATCCTCAGTTGTGCCGAAGAGATCCTCAAGCTCATCGGATCGGACCAGAAGATCGTCTTCAAACCGCTCCCCCAGGACGATCCCACCCGCCGCAGGCCGGACATCAGTAAGGCTATCAGCCTTCTCGGATGGACCCCGAAGATCCAACTGCGTCAGGGACTCGAGATGTCCTTAGCCTACTTCCAGGAGCACGCCGAAACTGGGCTGGTTCAAAACTCGCAGGCCTGAGAAGTTGTTCTCATGCAAAAGCGAGCAGGAAGGCTCTGTGCAAGAGAAAGAACTTAGATCTGTTGTGCGGAAGTAGTGCTCTAGTTCCAATGTTAATTTCTCGAGTAATTGAGTCGCCGTAAGCGACGCTCAATGAGCACTTACCTCAAAATTGAATACAGCAGATCCTGTATTTTTTTCGTCTGGAGATCATTTTGGATACCGAGAAGATCTTCTCAATCGAGCGGCCAACCTCAGTGCTGGAGAGACTCATGAAGCGAGTTACTGAAGAAAGCACCTCCCCGAACGTCATCAAAGTGATTGTGGCAAACCTGCCAATCATGCTCTGCGAACTGTTGCAGAACGCCTTTGAAGCCGTTCCCGACATCCAGATCATTGCCCCGGTCAATGACGTCCAGCATCTCCTCAATGCGGCCAGGCCACTCCCGGTCGACGTCATCCTCCTCGGCTCTTCCCGGATGGAGTCCAGGATAGAGAACACGCACGGCGCCGTCTCCATCCTTCAATCCCTTCCCGAGTTCTACAAAGATGCCCGCGTCGTCGTCCTCACGCAGGATCCAGACTACGCCGAAGTCATCTCCTTATTTCGTGCCGGAGCCAAAGGGATCTTCGGCAGCGCCGACCTGCGCTTTGAGCTCCTCTGCAAGTGCATCCGATGCGTTCACCAGGGGCAGATCTGGGCAAAGAACGAGCTGCTCGCCCACTTGGTCTCCTCCCTCTCGCACCCCAGGTCAACCAATGTCATCGACCGCCACGGCAAGCCTCTGCTCACCACCCGCGAGCAGCAGGTTCTGCACCTTCTCTCGGACGGCCTCAGCAACTCCGAGTTGGCCACCGTCCTTAAGCTCAGCGAACACACGATCAAAAACCACCTCTTTCGCATCTACGACAAGCTCGGCGTATCCAATCGCATGGAGGCGGTCCTCTACGCCCTCACCCCTCGCGACGTGCACCACCCCCCGGTACAAAATCGCCCCACCCATCCCGCATCCTCCAACAAAATCGCAATCATCAAAACCGCCTAGGTCCGCATCCGGCCTTTGTTGTTGAGCGAAGTCGAAGGGGAAGGATCCCGACGAACTCCGTTCTGCCCAAACCGCTCATCCCTTTCCACCAGTCTTTTTCGAGGCCAGCACCGCTGGGACTTCCTAGATACCCGGTGATACACTAGGTTTTAGGTTTAGGTGCGAACGCCGTAAGGCGCGGGGACTCCCACACCGACCCCAAACATTCTCTGGAGACACTCTCCGGCCCCAAGAGGTAGCAAGCAGCTCCGATGGTTATTCTTCTCGTCATCATTCACGTTATCGTCTGTCTCTTTCTCATTGGCGTAGTCCTCCTGCAGCAGGGCAAGTCCGCCGACCTCGCCGGCGCCTTCGGTGGCCAGGGATCGCAGACCGCCTTTGGCCCGCGCGGCGCAGCCAATCTCCTCACCAAACTCACCACCTACTCGGCGATCGTCTTCATGCTCACTTCCATCGGCCTTACCATCCTGCTCTCGCGCGCCAGCGGCGACCACTCCGTCCTCTCCGGCACCGCCCACCCCACCAGCCAGACGACACCCGCCAAGAAGTAGCTCTTAGACCTTCAGAGATGCGCAGGCCTCGGGCTTGCGCATTTTTAGTTCCCAGTCTTGCGCATCTTTTAGTCCCAAAGCTCCCGCTGAAGGCTCAAACACCATGATCCACGAGATTCTCCCCGTCGGTCCGCTGCAATGCAACTGCTCCATCCTCGGAGACGAAACCTCCCACGAGGCCATCGTCGTCGATCCCGGCGATGATATTCCCCGAATCATGGCCCTCTTAGCCGCCCACAACCTCATTGTCAAAAAAATCGTCATCACCCACGCCCACATCGACCACATCGCCGGAGCCCATCGCCTCAAGCAGCTCACCGGAGCCCCCATCCTCTACAACCAGCACGACCTCCCTCTGGTCAAGATGATGGACATTCAAGCAGGCTGGCTCGGCATCCCCACCCCCACCGTCCCCACCCCTGACGACACCCTCGAGGAGGGCAAACTCATCGCCGTCACCGGCCTCACCGGCTCCATCCTCCACACCCCCGGCCACACCGAAGGTAGTGTCTGCCTCTATCTCCCCGCCCAATCTCTCCTCCTCGCCGGAGATACCCTCTTCGCCGGCACCGTAGGCCGCACCGACCTCCCCGGCGGCGACATCCGCAAGCTCCTAGCCTCCATCCACGACCGTCTTCTCACCCTGCCCGACGACGTCACCGTCATCCCCGGGCACGGCTCCATAACCACAATCGGCGAAGAGCGGGACTCTAACCCATTCCTTCAAAGCTAATACAAGCAGATACTTACATAAAATATACAATGTACAGCTTTACACGCATCGCATGAACTAGTAACTACCGTGGTTCCACCCCGTTACCCTCTTGATCCTCGAAATCCCCTCCGCAAACCCCTCCGCCGACCCCAGCAGACTGACCACCAACCGCCCAGTCTCGCTGATGCCGTAGAAGCTCCCCGGATGCACGATCACCCCCGCCTCCCGTAACAACCACCCCGCAACATCGCCCTCACCAAGCCCCTGAGGCAGCCGCAAAATCGCGCTCCATCCCGCCTCCACCCTCAGCACCTCAACCCCACCTCCAACCGCCAGCCCCAGATTCCCCCTCACCCGCTCCAGAATCTGCCCCTGAATCCCCCGCCTGTGTGCCAACCAGACCGGCAGCGCCCGCTGCATCGGCGCGTTCACTGACAGAAAAGTATCCGCAACTACCTCCAACCGCTCCATCGCCCGCCGTCGATCCCCCTCCGGCCCCAGCCCCACGATCCATCCCACCTTCATCTGCGGCAACCCTGCAATCTTGCTCATCCCGCTCAGCACAAACGTCAGCACCGGGTGCGGACCCACAGCAAAGCTCCCCAGCCTCACCCCCTCCTCCAGCGGATAGTCCAGAAACACCTCATCCACAATCAGCGCCAACCCATGCCGCGCACAGATCTCCTCCAGCCGCGCCCGCTCCCCCGCCCCCGTAGTGTGCCCCGTCGGATTATTTGGATGCACCACAACCACAGCCTTGGTCCGCGGCCCAATCCGGCGCTCGAGCTCCGCAAAGTCGATCCACCATCCATAGTCATAGAACAACGGGTAAGGCCTCAGCCGCACATCCTCCAGATCCGCCAGAAAATCGAACAGCGGATAGCTCGGCTGCGCCACCAGCACCTCATCGCCCGCGTCGCACAGCAGCCGAAACAGATACCCATACCCCTCACTCGTACTGGTAGTTAGCACCACGCTGTCCGGATCAACATCCGCCGCATGCCCCCCGTAGTACCCCGCCACCGCCTCTCTTGCAAACCGCATCCCCCGCGGATCCGGATCGTACGTCATAGCCTCTCGACTCGCGAGTGGCGCAAGAACAGCCTCCGCGTCATAATCAAATCCACACACCGTAGGGTTCGACACCGTCAGGTCCACCAGCTCCCGCCCCGCCGCCCGCGCCTCGCGAATCGCAGCCGCGAACCCACTCTCCCCCACATCCCAACCCGTCCGCGCCGAAAACCGATAGCTCACCCTCCCATGCTAATGCGAAGCTACCCTGCGTAAGGGGCGCAAGGACTAAAACAGAATCGTAAAGCAGGGTTAAGAAAGAGTGCGGGCGATGCGCCACACATTATGGGCACATCACCCGCACTTTGAAACGATCGTTATGCTGCTTCAGTCTAGCGTTCGTGAGTCGGCGACCACCTGAGGCCTCCGCCAAACGTCGGCTTGTAGTACTCCCGCTGAATCGGAGAGTTCGTATTTCCCTGATAGAAGCCGAAGACCTCATTGTTCAAGTTCAGCCCGTAAGCCACCGCCGTAAAACCCTTCACCAACTTGTAGGTGCCCTGCAAGTCGGTCTGCAGATGCGCGTACAAGTAGTTGTCCCCGAGCGGCCCATGAATTCCCCCGCCCTGAAAGGAGTTTCCGGTGCCGTCCGCGTTGCCCCCCGTAAAGACTGCAGGACCCGCGGCATTCGTATCGGTGTAGTTATAGGCAAAGATGTTCGCAGCGTTATAGCTCAAGCCCAGCCGCACCGATAAACGCCGTTTGTCATAAGTGGGGCTGATATTCCATGTATGCGGAGCCTGACGCAGCAGATCCGGATGATCCGTCCGGTCGAAGCTGATCGTGCCGTCCGGAAGCGTCGTCTTCGCAGGAAAAGTGACCTGCGAGGCCGAGTATCCATAGTTGGCTGACAAGCCCAGACCATTCAGCAGCCCTGGCAGATAGGTGAAGTGCTGCTGAAACGAGATCTCGAAGCCATACACGTGCGCACTGCCCGCGTTCTGCGGCTGCGTCTGAATCGTTCCATCCGCAAGCGTAGTTTGAACCGGAATGATCGGGTCCGACAGCCGCTTGTAGTACACACCCGCCTGCAACAGCCCTGCATGATCCAGGCTCTGTTCGTAGAGCAGGTCGAAGTTGTCGGCATGCTCTGCCTTCAGATTCGGGTTGCCGATGCTCGAGGTAGTGCGCACCCCTCCCGGCGAGATCGTTGCAAACGAGGTGAGGTCAGAGAAGTCAGGACGCGACAACCCCCGGCCATAGACCGCCCGCAGTCCGATCGTCGGTGTAAAGGAATACCGTACCGCGGCGCTCGGCAGCACATCCAGATACGATCCGTTCGTCGTTGGCTGCACCGTCGTTCCGGTTAGCCCCACCGTGCCCGCATCTTTCTCGCTGGTATTCTCAAACCGCAAGCCAGCCACGATCCGGAACTTCGACAGGTCGATCGTGTTCATCACGTATCCGGCCGACACCTTCTCGATAAAGTTGAAGTTCTGCCCGGTCACGGAAGGATTCAACAACTCACCGTTCGGCTTCAATCGCGTATCCGTCACCTGCGGCGCGGCGTTGATCTTGTCATACGACGCCGTCGGTCCGAAGCTGTAGGTTCCGCTGTAGTAGTTCGAGTCCGTGAACGGTCCAAGGAAGTTCGTCAGCAGAAGCGACGGGTCGCCCGAAGCAGCAAGTGGCATAAAGAAGAACGTTCCGTTGTTCGCGAACTTATGCACATTGCGGAAGCGGCCGCCAAACTCAATGGTGCCTGCATGTCCCCCTGCGTTATAGCTCGTCGCCAGCGAAGCGCCAAAGCCCAGATCGACCTCAGGGTTGTAATAGTTCTCCACCCTCTGCCCGAACCACTCATACTGCGTCGGATCGAAGATGTTCACCCCGCCAGGCGTCGTCAACTTCGGTGTCTTCGGTTTGCTGACGTCAAGCTGGTACTGAATCGCATTCAGGTTCGAGGTCGTCGTCGGATTGAAAGTCGCATCCGAGTAGCCCTCATCGCGCGTCCGTCCAACCGAACTCTCCAGATCCCAGGCAAACAGCGAGCGCCGGATCACATGCCGCCCGCCAAGCTGAAGACTCCCAAGGTCCTGCACAGGACGCCGGATCTCCGCTCCAAAAGAGACTGTGCCCTGCCCGTCCGGAACCCCGTCCGGCGTGAAGAAGGTCGTCGGGTTATAGTCCCAGCGATTGCCGAAGTTGTGAAAAAGAGAGTAGAGCCCCTTCAGATAAATATTCGACGTATCGCTGAACCGATAGTCCACCGTTCCCGCATAGCCCACCCGCGAACGATAGTACTGGTAGTCGCGAATATCATATCCGCCAGGATTTCCCGGCGATCCTAGAATCGGACCCGGCTCCACGTCATTAATTCCGCGCCCATTCCAGTCATACGAGCCCGAGAAGATCACCCCAAGCTTCTTGCCCTCAAGGAACCGCTTGCCCAGCGTTCCATCAAACTGATACACCGGCCGTCCGCCGATGATCGGTGTGTAGCCGCCGGTCGAATCGAGATAGATCGTGGGAGCATCCGACGCGCTCTTGGTCCGTAAATCGACTGAGCCGCCGATCCCATCGCCCGGCATATTCGCCTGCAGCGTCTTGTTGATCTGCACCGACTCCACCAGGTCTGCCGGAATAATATCCAGCTTCACCTGACGCACCGTCTCCGCCGACGCGATGTTCACTCCATCGATCGACGTGTTCGTCAACCGCGGCTCCGTGCCGCGAATCTGCACATACTTGCCCTCGCCTTCGTCGCGCTCCAGCGTCACGCTCGGCAGCCGGCCCAGCGCATCGGCGATATTCGCATTCGGAAGGCTCGTGATCACATCGGCTGGCAGCACGTTGATGATGTTGTCTGCGTTGAACGTCCGGTTGATCGCCTCCAGCTCTCCACCCTGACGATCGGCGTACACCTGAACATTCTGCTGGTTCGCCGCAATCTTCAGAGCACCATCAACCCGCGCCACCTGTCCCGCCACCACCGTCACCGTCTTGGTAAACGTCGAAAAGCCCGAGTAATCCGCAGTCACCGTGTACTTGCCGGAGACAACGCCAAGCAGCGTGTACTGCCCGGTCGAGTCGGTGAATGCGGTCGCGCCACCAGGATCGAGCGACACCTTAACCCCCTGCAGCGCCCCGCCTTGGGCATCCGTGATTGATCCGGTGAGTGTCGTGCGCCCGGCCTGACCCCTTGCGGAACCCGCAAGCGTAACGACAAACAACATGAGAAGCGCAAAGCTGCGTTGAAATGACATAGGGACTCCTTGAAAAAATGCACGTTTGACTGGCCCAGAAACAGGCTTGAGGATGCTCTCAACGACGTATGGGCCTGAAACTTCACACTAGCCGGAACAAGTTAAGAGCCAGTCAACAGAAGGTGAATGTCAGGTCAACCTGTGAGTTATCTCGCCTGCTTTCAACATATCCGCATCAGCAGCACGCATAAATACACACAATAACAACAAAGTCTTAAGCCCCACTTAAGCTTCCGTCCGACAAAGTGCATTTTGCATCTTCACATCGCGAGAATAGCCACCCGCATCTCGCTGCCGTTGCCTTCTCGTTGTCATGCCTGGAGCGAATCCGCGTCTGCTGTTGCGGTCACGAGTTGCACTCGCCGCTGTACTCAATCCGTCATCCCCACGAGCCTGCAGGCAAAGCAAACCCGGTGTTACCCTCACACCATGCCACCCAGCGAGTACTACTACCCCTGCCGATGACACCCATCCATGCAGTCCTCTTCGACTACGGCATGGTCCTCTCCGGCGAACCTGACTCCACCGCCTGGACCCGCCTCCTCACCATCACCGGCCTCAGCGAAGAACTCCTCCACCGCGAGTACTGGGCGCACCGCCACGCCTACGACCGCGGCGACCTCAACGCCCAATCCTTCTGGCACACCGTCGCCGCAGGCGCTGGCATCGTCATCACGCCCACGCAGCTAGCCCAGCTCATCGCCGCCGACACGGACCTCTGGTCCACCCTCAACCCTCCCATGCTCGCCTGGGTCGACCAGCTCCAGCGCGCCGGCATCCGCACCGGCATCCTCTCCAACATGCCCGACGCCATGGAGGCAGGCCTCCGCGCCCGACACGCATGGATCGAATCCTTCGACCATCACACCTGGTCCCACGCCGTCAATCGTGCCAAGCCCGAGCCCGAGATCTATCAACACGCCGCCGCGGGCCTTCAGACACCTCCCGAACACATCCTCTTCATCGACGACAAGGAAGAAAACATCACCGCAGCGCTCGCCGCCGGCATGCAGGCCATCCAGTACTCCAGCCACTCAGCATTCGAGCGCGAGATGAAAGCCCGAGGCCTCGACTACCTCCTACAACTTGAGCGGCATACGGACTCCCAAAACGGGAAGCTATAGTACCTCGGTAACGTATCGTCGAGATTTCTCCACTCAAACAGCCCCAACGCAAGGAATATTTAAGGTCAGGCTGCACCAGCGTACCGCCCGCAGCCAACAAATATGAAGACACCGCTCTCTCTCCGACGTGTACGTGCCGGTCTCTGCGGCGTCATCGCTCTCTTCCTTCTCGCTTCTCTACCCTTGCCCCCCCAAATCGAAGCCAAGATCGAAGCTCAGACCGCCACACCGACCACAGGTCCGCAGCAACTCCTCTTCACCGGCCTCCTCGGCTCCTCAAACTCCGATCCCGCCAACCCGCACTACGCCCAGTTCAACGCCATCCAATCCGACGCCTCCGGCAACCTCTACCTCCTGCTCGACCAGGGCGACGGCATCCGCCTCCTCAAAACCGATCCCACCGCGACCAACATCCTCGCTCAAGCTCATCTCGGCTCAAGCGGCGACATCGGCCTCGCCATGGCACTCGACCCCTCGGGCAACCTCTACCTCACCGGCACCACAATCTCCGGCACTCTCTCGACCACCTCCGGCGCAGCCTTTCCCAGCGCTACTCCAAACGCGAACGACACGTCCATTAATTCGTACATCGGCAAATTCGACCAAAACTTGAATGTGCTCTTCGTCACCTACGCCGGAAGCCCCCGCACCGCAGCCTCCGCCATCGCCGCAACCGCCGACGCCGTCTTCCTCACCGGTAGCATCTTCGGCTCCGCGCTTCCCGTCACACCCTCCGGCATCATCCAGTCCCCAGCCTCCGGCTCGCTGCAAAACGGCTTCGTAGAAAAGTTCAACACCACCGGAACCACCCTCCTCTACGCCACCTACCTCAGCGGCCAAAACGGCAACACCGCCCCTGCCGCCATCGCAGCCGACGCCAACGACAACGCCTACATCGCCGGCTACACCACCTCCACCGGCTACCCCACCCTCGCGGCCATCATTCCCGACCTCCTCTCCGCCACCTCCGGCTTCCTCACCAAGCTCACCCCCTCAGGCGACGGCATCGTCTTCTCCACCTTCATTCCCGGCCCGGGCATCTCGTCGCTCGTCATCGCTCCTTCGCCGCAGGACCCCACCACCCAAAATCTCCTCCTCACCGGCTCCATCGCCCCCGGCCAGTTCCCCATCGCCACCGTCTCCTACCCCCTAGTCAACACCAACTACCAGACCCTCCTCCGTCTCTCCCTCGACGGGAGCACCCTGCTCACCTCCGACCTCCTCGCCCCCGGCACCCAATCCTCCGTCGTACCCGCACCCTCCGGCGCAGCGTGGGTCTCCGCAACCGGCAGCAATCCCGCCTGGCTCCTCCCCCTCACTCCGCTCTCCGACATCGGCAACAGCTACGCCCTCCGCCTCACGCAGCAGGACACCATCGACCAGACCATCCGCTTCGGCGGCCTGCCCATCACCGTCGGCGCCTTCGCCAGCGCTCCAGTCACCCTCACCGGCCTCACCGTTGACTCCACCGGCCAACCCACCTTCGCTGGTAGCGTCTCACCCACCGCCAGTGCCAGCCTCCTCGCCACCGAAACCTACGACCTGTCTCTAGTCAGCAGCCCGACCCCGGCACTCCCCTCCACCCTCCGCTCTGCCACGCTCCCCGCAGGCTCCTGCACGAACAGTAGCCTCTGCTCCGGCTCCGCCGCCTACCTCGCAAAACTAAACCCCGTCACCGCCGCAGCCAGCCTTGCCCTCTCCACCGACGACTCCCCCAACCTCACCCTCCGCAACCTCGGCAGCCTCGCCGCCACCAACCTCCAACTCACCGCAACCAACTTCACCCTCGCCACCAACTGCCCCACCACCCTTGCCCCCGGTGCCGAGTGCAGCATAGCCCTCACCAGCACCGGTAGCAACCCCGGCACCGTCACCGCGCAAGCCAGCAACGCCACCGCACAAACAGCCACCCTACCGGCCACCAGCACTGCGCCAAATCCAATCGTCTTCTCCCCTATAGAACTAGACTTCGGCATCCAGACCGCCTCCAGCCCAGCCACAACGCGCACCGTCACCATCAGCAATCTCAGCCAGCAACCCCAGACCTTCCCCTCCTACACAGGCATCTTCAATACGGTTCCCCCGCAGTACACCTTCACGCAGCAGTCCACCGACTGCTCCCCTGCCACATCGCCCAACAACTACACCCTTCCTCCCAGCGGAACCTGCCACCTCACCATCGCCCTCAACACCCCTGCCACCGCCACCGGAAGCTTCATCAACGCCTACTCGACCATCGCCTCCCGCAACCTCCTCCTCACCGCCTACACCCAACCCACCGACCTCAACCTCTCCGCCATGGAGATCGACTTCGGCACCCAGTTCGGCACGCCCTCCGGCGTCGGCGGCAAGCCCGGCACACGTCTTCCCCGCTACCTTTATCTCTCCAACAACTCCTCCAACGCCGTCACCCACACCCCAGTTGCTCTCGCGTCACCCTTCACCCTCACCAACCGCTGCCCCTCCACGCTCAACCCCCACACCGTCTGCCAGCTCGAGATCAACTACCAATCCCCCGTCGCCCCCTCAGCCGACTCCACCACCCTCACTCTCGATGAAGGCCTCACCGTCCTCATCACCGGCACCACCAAACCCCAACCCACCGGCATCGGCCAATCCGCCAACCCCAACCTCACCTTCACCCCCGCCACCATCACCTTCCCCAACGCCGTGCCCGTCACAACCACCTCCAGCACCACCCAGACCGTCACCATCGGCAACATCGGCCCCGTCGCCTTCCCCCTCGCCCTCACCCTCACCGGTGACTTCACCGACGCCACCAACTGCCCCGGCACCCTCGCCGGCAACGCCACCTGCACCGTCGTCCTCACCTTCGCCCCCTCGCAACCTGGCACCCGCCAGGGCCTCCTCTCCGTCACCGCCGGAAGCTCCTCCCCCGCCTACGTCACCCTCAACGGTACCGGCTCCGCCATCGTCACCGCGCCAAACAACACCCTCGTCTTCGGCAGCGTCCCCGTTGGCCAGCCCGCCGTCCAGTGGTACAAGATCACCTCCCCCTTCACCACCCTCACCGCCACCACCACCGCACCGGACTTCAAAGCCATCCTCGTCGAAGACATCGGCTTCGGCCACGGCCAACCCCCCACCTCCGCCTTCGTCTCCTCCTTCACCGGCTCCTGCGCCAACTGCTGGCTCGGAGTGCAGTTCACCCCCTCAGCCCCCGGCTCCCAGACCGCCGCCGTCACCCTCTCCTCCTCCGCCTCCGGCACCCCATCCCCCCTCACCCTCACCGGCACCGGCATCGCCCTCTCCGGCGTCCTCCTCAGCCCCACCACGCAGGACTTCGGCACCGTCCCCGTCAACAGCACCAGCGCCCCCACCCTCTTCACCGTCACCAACCTCACCACCATCCCCGTCTCCCTCACAGCACCCACGCTCACCGGAAACTTCGCCGTAAGCAATCTCCCCACCGGCGGCTCCCCCTGCAGCGGTCTCCTCGCTCCCAACGCCTCCTGCTTCTTCAACGTCTTCTTCGCCCCCACCGCCACCGGCAGCCGCACCGGCACCCTCACAGTAGAGGCCTCCTCCGGCCCCATCACCGCCACCCTGACCGGCTTCGCCTCACCTGACCCCGGCCTCGCCCTCAACCCCACCGCCCTCATCTACAACAACGTCCCCGGCCCCACCGCCACCCAGCAAAATATCCTCCTCACCAACACCGGCGCCGCCACCCTCCAGATCGGCACCCCCACCAACGCCACCACCAGCTTCACCTCCGTCAGCAACTGCACCACCCTCCCCCCCGCGGCCGCCTGCACCATCACCGTCACCTTCCTCCCCACCACCGCCACCGTCACAGACACCCTCCAGATCCCCGTCACCAGTTCCGCCACCGGCCTCGCCACCTACGCCGTCCCACTCTCTGGCGCCTACACCACCGAGAGCGCCGGCCTCCAGATCCTCCCCGCCCAGGCCAACTTCGCCGCCACACCCACTACCACCCTTGGCGGAACCCGCCAGTTCACCATCACCAACCTCACCGCCAAATCCCTCGCCCTCAACATCGCCCTCCCCCGCCAGTTCCTCCTCAACGGCCCCGCCTGCGCCGCCCTCGCCCCCAACGCCTCCTGCAACTTCAACGTCACCTTCCTCCCCCTCACCAACGGTGACATTACGGGCACCCTCTTCGCCCAGGGCACCCCCACCGACGGCTCCGCCACCCTCAACGGCCTCGGCTACGTCGAAGGCTTCGGCATCGGCCCCGCCACCCTCAAGATCTCCGGCAACATCATCCCCGGCCAGACCGTCCTCGACTTTGGCCAGGTCTCCTCCGGCCAAACCGCCACCCAGACCGTCACTCTCACCAACACCGGCACCACACCCCTCACCATCCGCCGACTCACCAGTCAGTGGCCCTTCCTTATCACCTCCACCCTCTGCGGCGCCACCCTGCCCCCCACCGTAAGCTGCACCGCCACCCTCACCTACACCCCCCTCAACCAGACCGCCACCAGCCCCGGCCCCGCCACACCCGACTCCGGCACCCTCCTCATCGAAAGCGACGCCCTCACCGGCCCCGACCTCCTCACCCTCACCGGCCAAGCCGCCCCCATCACCGTAGCCGCGCCCAGCAACACCGCCCCCCTGGTCTCCTACGCCCTCTCCCAAAGCTCCCTCACCTTCCCCGCCACCCAGGTAGGCGACCAGAGCGACACCCAGACCGTCACCCTGGCCAACACCGGCACCACCACCATCAACATCAAGGGCTTTCGGCCCATGCCGGACTTCACCGTTCAGAGCAACTGCATCGGCGCCGCGCTCGTCCCCTCCACCAGCTGCGTCCTCAACATCAGCTTCACCCCTCAGGCAAGCTTCCCCAACTCCGTCTCGAACCGCATCTCCGCCCTCGAGATCAACTCCGACTCCAGCACCGCTCTCGAATTCATCTCCCTCTTCGGCGTCGCCAATCCATCTCCCCTCAACTTCTCTCCCTTCACCCTCAACTTCGGCAGCGTCCAGATCGGTACGTCCGCGACCCTCCCCGTCCAGATCACCAACATCACCACCGCCCCCATCGCCATCCAGACCATCTCCGCCATCGGCCCCTACACCGCCACCGGCGACTGCCCCACCGAAGGCAACACCCTCGCCCCCTCCACCAGCTGCACCGAACGGGTCACCTTCACCCCCACCACCACCGCGACCATCGGCGGATTGCTCTCCATCCGCTCCTCCGCCTCGACCCTGCCCATCGAATACCCCCTCACCGGAAGAGGCATCCAGTCCCACCTCCAGGCCGTCCCCTCGACCCTCAACTTCGGCAGCATCGCCCTCGGAGCCTCCGGCGCCCAGACCATCACCCTCACCAACACCGGCACCGCCCCCATCACCAACCTCGCCCTCACCATCACCGGCGACTACGCCATCTCCGTCCCCTGCGCCTCCACGCTCTACCCCGGCATCGCCTGCCAGATCACCGTCACCTTCGCCCCCACCGCCCTTGGCTCGCGCACCGGCGCCATCACCTCCACCGACCCCAACACCGGCCTCGAAAACCTCAACGTCCCCCTCACCGGCAACGGAGTCTCGAGCGGCGCCTTCACCCTCACCGTCAACGGAGGCCCCTCCGCCACCCTCACCATCCCCAGCCAGCACGCCGCCAACTACACCCTCCAGCTAACTCCCCAATCCGGCTTCGCGGGCACCGTCATCCTCAACTGCACCCCCGTCAACCCCGGCGCCTGGGCCACCTGCTCTCTGCTCCCCTCCAGCATCACCCTCAACGGAGCCGCCCAAAACTCCATCGCCAACCTCAACACCGTAGCCGAGTACATCCCGCCCACCACCGCGCAAAGCAACGCCCGCAGCCGCACCCTCCTCTGCCTCCTCCCCATTCCCCTCCTCTTCTTCTGGAACGCGAAGGCCCGCGCCAAAACCGGCACTAAAAACCGCAGCCCACAAAAGGAGCCCCTCCCCCGCCTGCTCCTGCTTGCGATCCTCTTCGCAATCCCCACCCTCTGGATCTCCGGCTGCGGCAGAAGCGGAACCGACCCCAACCTCCGCTTTACCCCACCCGGCACCTACCAGTATCAAGTCACCGCCAGCTCCACCACCGGCGTCCAGCTAAGCCAGACCGTAATCCTAAACCTCATCGTCACCGCCCACTAGCCCGCAGACAAACCCTCTCGTTCCACTGCCCTATGTCAGCCAGAGCACATAGGAGTACACTAGAAAATGTCCCACGTTCGCGAGCTTCGGTTCTTTGCGCGCTCTTGGAAGGAAAACGATGGCGCCTGCGAAGCTTTTACTAGTCGACGACGACGAGATGATTCGGATAACTCTCAGCATCATTCTGAGGAAACACGGCTTTGACGTAACCGTCGCCTCAACCGTGACCGAAGCTCTCAAGCACATCAGCTCCGAGCTCTTCGACGTCCTTCTCAGCGACCTTCATATGCCCGGTGCGGGAGACGGCCTCACTGTCGTCAGCGCCATGCGTCATGCCAACCCAAAAGCCGTCACCATCCTGCTCAGTTCGTTCCCCCATATGGACGCCGCGGCCCAGGCGATCCTGCTCCAGACCGACGAGATTCTCGTCAAGCCAATGGACGTAAACATGCTGGTGGATGCCATCAAACAGCGGCTCGCCGCCGGCCCCACTCGTGCCCGCATCGTCGAAAGTGTCGCCACCATTCTCGAACGCTCCGCCGACAGTACCATCAGCGACTGGTACGAACTCGTACAAAAAGAAGAGCTGTTGATGACAATTCCAATGACGTTCCAACTACGCTCCGGCCATCTCCCTCAGGTCTTTCAGGATCTCGTCCTGCGTCTCCGTTCCTCAAAGGTCCTTGGCAGCAAAGAGCTCCTCTCGACAGCAGCCGCAGAGCACGGTACCGCCCGTCGCAAACAGGGCTATACCGCTGCCATGATGGTCGAGGAGTCGCGCATCCTCCAGGTCAGCGTCTTCAACACCCTACAGAAAAACCTCGCGAACATTGACTTCAGCGTAGTGCTGATCGGAGTCATGACCATCGCCGACGAGATCGATTCACAACTAGGTCAGGCGATGAAGAGTTACCTCGCTGAATCAATCGTCGACGCGCTTCCCGCGTAGGCCACCCGGTCGTTACGGCTCTCCCTCGGAGCCCCCATCGCCACCAGCAACACCGCCCCCGCATACAGCAACGTATCCCAAACGTAGTTCGCGCCCTCCAACACCGCCGCCGCCCCAGACGAGCTCAGCAGAATCGGCAGATAAAGAAACAGCGTAAGCAGAGTCATCACCAAACCCACCGCCGTCGCCCCGGTGCGGCAATATCTCCGAATCAATATCGCCACTCCGCCCCCAATACAAACGAGCCCCGTCAGTAACGCCCACACATGAGGCCCCGGCACCCACGGCGGCGTCAACTTACTCAAAGGCACCCCCGGCGCAAACTGCGGATACAGTATCTGCTCCACGCCATACACCATCAACACAGCAGCAACAATCACCCGCCCAATCCACACCAATGCATTCTCCGCACGATCCCCTGACTCTCGAATCCCCGACCCACTCCCCAAAGATCCCACAAGCGCCAGCGCTCCCGCACCAAAACTAAGATCCCGGAACGCCACATTCCAGATGATCCTGTCGTGCACCTGCGCCACCGCATTCGGCACATGGATCATCAGCACAAATAGAAGAAACATGATCGCAAGCAGCGTCGCAGTCGAACGAACACGTATCCCAAGCGCCAGACTAAAAGCCGCAGCAATCAACGCAACGCCTACGAAGTACACCCAGAACAAACGCACCGGCATCCACACAGGAACAGCCCCAATGATCACCCGACCGAGGGCCAGATGCTCCACCCCAAAGGCCGCCAACGGTGCCGCAAACAACACTCTCGCAGCAGCAACAAGCTTGTCCAGCCCCGCAGCCGCCCGCAACTCTCTTCTCGCAGCAACCAACCCAATAACAAGAACGACTACTCCCGCAGCACATATCCAGGCATTAGAACTCGGCGGCACAAACACCTCTTCCCTATCCAAATTTCAGAGCACTATCGAATCTTCTTCCAAAGCAGATCTTCGTTGTTCCTGCGATCGATCATCATGTCCACATGCCCCGAAGCATCCCGATGAAACAGCCGACGCCCCTCCACTCCCGCGCGAAAAAACATATCCGGAGACTCGGGCAAAAGTTGATAAGGCTTTCCCGAGTTACGCTGCGCATACAGCTCACCACCCTGCCGCGTCACCGTGGCCACATTTCCAGGAGCCAACTCATAAACACCCACATAGTCGTTCAGCATCGCCTCCGCAACCGCTCCTGCAGCCGGGTCTTCGTAGTACCGCAACGTCTGGCTCGCAACAATCTGCCACGCCTGATTCCGATACAACCAAGTATCCGTCGAGTGATAGCGAGCATGCAGCTCCCGCCCAAACACCGTCTCCACCTCGTCGCAGTCGTAACTCAGCACCGCAACATTCGCCGCAAACCGCGACTTCGGATGCACCACCAGAATCGTACCGCTATAGCCCGCAGGCAACGGCTGCAAATCTTCCATCAACGCAGGCTTATCCATCGCCCTGCCCTTCTCGTCGAAGAACATCGCATCGTCCGCCACATACCTCTTCCATGGCGCCTGATTCCCAGGGCCAACTGCATCGTATAGTTCCTGCGTTCGCTGAACCAGCTCCACCTCTGTAATCTTCGCTATATCCACTCCACGTGCCGCCGGGCACACGCAGACAGCCACGGCCAACGAAGCAATCAGACCTCGCTTCATGTCACTCTCCTTCAGACAACACCCATCCAACTCTGGTTGATAAGTACGCCGCCCAAAGCTCAGAGTTCCCTCTGCAAATAGATCGACCTACTGGCCGTAAAGCCGATACCGACTCCAGTACGTCCCGTTACTCCAATCGATCCGGGTCCCATCCCTGCTTATCGTCCCGGAGATCCTCGTCCCCTGCCAGTTCGTCGTCACACTCCACTTGCCGTCGAACGATCCAGTCGCCCTGTCCCCATTCTCGTTCTGCAGAGTCAGATTTCCCCGTCGCTGCTGAATCGAGCACTGCAACGATCGATTACCATTCGGATACCAGTTTCCATTCAGGTTGGGCGTTCGATACCGGCCACCGCCACCGCCTCCGTAACATCTGGCCCAAAACGTCCCATTCGACCAGTTGATCTGCCGGCCGTCTCCACTGAGCGTACCCGTCACAAACTGCCACTCCGGCGCGACAATCTGATTATTCCCCTGCAGATTCCCAATCGAGGTGCTTCCACTCTCATTCGTCAGATTCAGCATCGGCCCATTGCTGCTGATCGAAGCCTGCTTCGAAGGATCGCCCTGCGCGCACCACGCCCCCAGAAACCCCGCCGACCCCTGCTGGTTATTCCTTCGCTCCTGATCCTGCTGTTGCTGCCTCTGCTGCGGCACATCCGTCGGCGGCCCCTGCGGAATCTGCGAGTCCGACGGCATCGGCGGCATGCTCGGCGGCGGCGGCGGCCCCTGCGGAATCTGAGGCACCTGCGGCGGCGCGGGCATCAGCTGAGCCATCCCAACAGCAGAGAAGACAATGCCAATCAGCAACCCATACAAAGCTGCTCTCTCAAAGCGAACTGGACTCATCACGGCTCTCCTCCTTGCTCGAAGGCGTAGCCATTATCCTCCCGAATCGCACTCCGGCAAATCAGAACCTGCAAGGCTGTCTGTCACCGCGCTTCAGGTTGACAGGCAGTCCAAAACTATTCGCGCCCCGGCCACTCACTTCGGACGAATAGCCATCCTCGGTAGCGAGAGCAGCTTCCCCGCCAGCATCGACAGCCGCTGAATAGGCTCTGCCAGCTCCTCCGCCAGCGTCTTCGCGTCCAGAGGGGGCTCGCCCGCACCCGCCAGATAAACAATATTCGTAATGCTCTGCAACGGATTGTTGATCCGGTGTGCAAGCTCATTGGCCATTCCCGCAGCCGCGGCATGGATGGCCTGCTCCATTAGCAGCTTCTGCTGCCGCTGCTGTCTCACCCCCATCGCTGCGAAGTTCGCCAGCATCTGCATCATGCGAAGATCGTTCCCATCAAACGCCTCGCCCCGGCCATGCGCCATGATCCAGATCGTTCCGCGCGTCTCCTCCACCTCCCACGGCAGCAGAATGCCATCGGTCACCGTAGGCGCCTCAATCCCCATCAGGTCGAAGAACCGCTGCGTCACGCGAAACAGTTGTGGTCGCCCGCGCTCCAGGCAGATCCCACACGCACTTGGACTTCGCGGTAGCGTCGCATTCAGAAAACCCGCATACTCCCCCGCCGTCGCCACCCACTCATAGAACTCCGCGTCGGTCTTATTCTCGCGCTCGATGCTGATCCCCGAGCTGTCAGCGCCGCACAGCTCCACTGCCGCATTCACCAGCTCCTGCAGAATCGTGTCAGGGCTCTCCAAAAAGGCACGCGCCAGCCGATGCATCCCCTCCATCTGCATCGCAACATCGCGCTCATGCAGCCGTCTGCTCCCAAACGAAGCGTCCTCGAAGAGGTCGACTACCTCTAGACCAGTGTCCACTGCCGTCGAAGTAAACGCGCTCATCTCAAACCCTTCCTGTCCCAGTGGGCCCATATGTCAGATATCAGACATAATCACAACCATATTAATCAGTTCGCTCGAAACCTGAGCACCAATCATACTGTTTGGGAAGGTAGTGGAGATAGTACTCCACATCCCACAAAAAAACTTACGAAAAAATCTTCCCCAGCGTGGCGTATTTTCGGGAGCTAACAATCACGCAGCAAAATCACCACATCCTCCACGCATTCCACCACATCTTCACCACCAAAACACCACGTCCAAAACATGCTTTTTCCCAAACCACCCCTCAAAAACGCCCATAAAGCGCAGTTTCCCTCAGCCCGCCGCGCCGTCATTTTTTTCTGGAAAACCTACCGCCGAACCGTCTCGATCGACACCGGAACCTGCTCCACAATCTCGATCCCGAACCCTTGCAGCGCCGGCACATGCGTCGGTGTATTGGTCAGAAGCCGAATCTTGTGAATCCCCAGATCCGACAGAATCTGCCCGCCTAGCCCCACCTGCCGCAGCGTTCTATGCGCCCGGTCCTCGCTTCCCTCCCGAGCCCGCTGCTCCCGATGCAGCACAATCCGCGCCGGCGTAACTCCCCTGTCCACGCCGAAACCCGCGCTCCCATTGTGCAGATACACCAGAGCCCCCTTGCCAGCCTGCGCAATCATCTTCAAGGACTCCTCCACCACCGCCCTGCAATCGCACAGCGTCGTAGCAAAAACATCCCCCGCCAGGCAGTGCGTATGCACCCGCACCGGCACCGGCTCCTTGCCACTCACATCGCCAAACACCAGCGCAATATGCGACTCCCCACCATCCACCTCGCTCTCATAGGCGATCATGCGAAACTCCCCATGCGCCGTAGGCATCACCGACTCCGCCACCCGATGGATGTACCGCTCATTCTGTAACCGGTAACGGATCAAATCCGCCACCGTCACCATCTTCAGCCCATGCTCCGCGCAGAACTTCACCAGGTCCGGCACCCGCGCCATCGTGCCGTCGTCGTTCATAATCTCGCAGATCACCCCAGCAGTCACCAGCCCAGCCATCCGCGCCAGATCCACCGAAGCCTCCGTCTGCCCTGCCCGCACCAGCACGCCACCCTTGCGCGCCCGCAGCGGAAACACATGCCCCGGCCGCGCCAGATCATGCGCCGTAGACCGAGGATCGATCGCCACCTTGATCGTATGCGCCCTGTCCGCAGCCGAGATCCCCGTCGTCACACCCTCGCGCGCCTCGATGCTCTCCGTAAACGCAGTCCCGAACCGCGACGTATTCTCCTGTGTCATCGGCCCGAGCCGCAGATAGTCCGCACGCTCCTCAGTGAGCGTCAGGCAGATCAACCCGCGGCCATACTTCGCCATAAAGTTGATCGCCTCCGGCGTGACAAACTCCGCAGCCAGCGTCAGGTCGCCCTCGTTCTCGCGGTCCTCGTCATCCACCACGATCACCATCCGGCCCGCCTTGATCTCCGCTACCGCCTCCGCCACGTCAGCAAACATAGTCCCCGCCTTCCACCTGCAACTCTTTCGACGCATCCCATCTTACGTCCGTCGCAAAAAAGAAACGCCACCCGCAACGGGCAGCGTCCTCTTTTTACAATCGAATGACAAAATTCAAACAAACACTTACAGCGTGGACTCGATCTCGAATCCCCATGCCTCAAGCAGAGCCTCAGGAATGTACTTCGAGTTCTTGTTTCTGCGGGCCCACTCACGAAGCCGGGTCGAGCGAATGTACTGGTCGGGCGTGAGCTTGAACTCCTTCACAACCTGCTCGAACGATGTTACCGTTGGAACAACCGGCCCGATCGGCTCAGGCTTGCCCCAGTTGGGATTTCCACGACGCTTTGCCATATCTTTTTCAGTACCTCTTCAATATTTGATTCCGCACTTCGCGTTAGAAGCTCTGGAAATAAACGCAACCTTCATTCTAAGGCATTTACACGGCAAAAGCAAGCCTGCCGCATGCATTCGCCATGCCAAAACCCCTGTCTCTCAAAGGGTTAGCGCTGCTGAGCCAACCCATAAAACTTCGCCAGATCGGCCTTCATCTCCTTCAACGCATCCACATTCAGATAGACCATGTGTCCCGCCGGATAGTAACCAAACTGCACGTTATTTACCAGTTTCTCCGGCAGATCCATATGACTCAGGTCGTACTCCGTTGAAAAAAACGGCGTAGCCAGGTCAAAGTAGCCGTTCGCTGAAAACACCCGAAGCTTAGGATTCTTCCGCATCGCATCCGCCAGATCCACCGCAACATCAGGCGCAGTCTGCTCCCCCGCCCTCCCGGGTCCTGCGCCCGGAGCCTTGTGCTTGAAGTCCCAGCCCTCATTCAGTCCAGGCCCCGAGGTGTAGTAAGGCTCCTGGCTAAAATACTTCAGCTCCTTCTGAACGTACTCATGAAACGCCCCGACATACACCCCGCTGATCCCCGTGTCCGAAGGGTCATAACCCGGATTCTCCCCCGCCGAATCCGGATCCCATCCCATAAACCGTGCATCGTACCGGCCCAAAGTCCGCTGGTCCTCGCGCAGCAACTCCTTGCGAAACCGTGTCGCCGAAACATGTAGCTTCGCCTCCTTCACATACTCCACGCTCAGCCCCGTAATCGCTGCGATCTTCACCGCCATCGCATCGAACTCCGCCGCCGGCAACTTGTCCCCCTGCTGCAACGCCTCCGCATAAGGCCCCCGCGCAAACACTCTCGCCTGCTCCACCCAATCAGCCAGACTCAGCGTCGTCTTCACCTTCTTATAGTGATAAGCGATCGCAGCGAACGAAGGCATATACCCGATCGCCTCATAGTCCAACCCAGGACTACGCCGGTTGTAGTTCAAAATCGACGACAGCAGAGTCACACCATTGAACTCGATCCCATCGTTCTCGAGCGCGCTTACCAGCCCCGCCGACCGCGTCGTCCCATACGACTCTCCAAACAAAAACTTGGGAGAGTTCCATCGCTGATTCGCCGTAATGTACCGAACGATAAACTTCTTGAACGCCGTAATATCCTGATCGGTCCCAGCGAAGTCCTTCACCATCCCCTTCCCCACGGCACGCGAATACCCCGTCAGAGGCGCATCGATAAATACCAGGTCGCTCTTGTCCAGCAGGCTGTACTGATTCTGCACCCACTCAAACGGCGCAGGTCCCGTAGCCTCCGGACTCTGCGTCACCACGCGTATCGGCCCAAACGATCCCATATGCAGCCAGATCGTCGCCGCACCCGGCCCACCGTTATAGAAAAAAGTCACCGGCCGGCTCTTCGCCTCCACCCCATCCTCCGTGTAGGCCACATAGAAGATGCTCCCATTCGCTTTATCCTGATCGTCCCGTATCAGCAGATTTCCCGCGGTCGCAGTGTAGTGAACCAACCGCCCGCCCGCAGCCCACTCATGCTTGGTCACCGAACTCGTCTCTGCAGGAATAGGCACACTCGCCTCTTCCTTCTTCGCGTCCGCATCACCCGCAGCCTTCGCCTTGCTCTCCGGCGTCTGCGAAAGCGCAGGCACCGATATCAACACCATCCCCAATACAACAGCGCATGGTATTCGAGATACCAGCAAAAACTTCGAAGCCTCAGCCTGAGTCAACTCACGTCTCCGGGTGCGCTATCAATCTGCACGGTCCAAAAATAAATTGCAGCTTTGCGGACGCGATCATCATACCTTCTCGACCGCCCTCACAAAGCTGCAATTCTTCCTGCACGGAGCTAATACTTCGGTGTTATTACGCCGTATCAAGATGAAACGGCGTAGTGTATCTCTCCACCGGATACCCCTTCGCCTTCCACGCATCCAGCCCGCCCTTCAAAAATTTGATCTTCGTAAAGTTCAGCGCCAAAGCTCTCTCAAGGATCATCCGGCTCGTGCTCTGGCTCACGCAGGTGCAGTAGATCACCGAGTCCTTTTCCTTAGGAATCAGCGTAGCCTGCTCCAGCACCTCCTTCGGCGGGATCCTCTTCGCTCCAGGAATAATCTCCGAGTGCGCCAGCAGGTCAAGCGGCTGACGAACATCGAACAGCAGAATCTCCGAATTCTTTTCGAGCAGATCGTAAAGCGCATCCGCTTCGATGCTGTGCTCCTCCAATTCACGCCTCCGCCGCAGTTGCCTGATCCGTAGGAAGCCGAACAACAGAACGAAGAACCCAACCACGCAAATCGCAATCAGATACATACTGCCTCCTCCACCGCGCCCTTTAGTATTATCTGATCATTTCGTTGCCGCAAAAGATGCGGGAAATTCCAGCCGGGCCTTTACCCCAACAGCTCCTCCAGAGAACCGCATCTATCTCCATCAACCCGCACAGGCCGACAGCTTCTCTTTCACCAGAGAAAGTGCGTGGCTGGCAGCAGATGCGAAGGCCCCCGCCGTCGCAGGGTCAGACACAGCCTTCGACTCCCAGTTGATCGTCACGCAGAAGTACACCCACCGTTCGTCAAACAACATCGCCCCCGGTGCGCAAAGTGCGTGAAACCCCGGAACGTCGATACTTCCACCCTTCACAAACGCGCTGACTCCCAAGGGTAGCGGCAGCAGCCAGATCGCGTCCCCCAACGAAAGAATCCTGCGAAACTCATTCAGCGTCTCTTTATTTTTGAAGAATCTCCCCTGCATAGCTCGCGAGTAGTACGACACAAAATCATCGGCAGAACAAGCCATCGTCTGCACATCGTTCATCGGCAGGTTCACCATCGATGCATTCGCCGCCGCTCCCAACTCCTCCCAGCTAAAACTCTTGTAGTCCTTAGCCCCCAGCAGATATCCGAAGAGCGACCGCGTGCTCTCAGGGATCATGCAGCTCTTCAATCCCACCGAAGCAACAAACTCCCGAACCCTCTCCGGGCCAACATGCTTCAAACACATATCTGTTCCCGTGTTGTCGCTATGCATGATCATGGCCTCCAGCGCAGTCCTCTCCGAGACCTTCCCGATCAGGTTCGGCGGGTTGAACATCGCGCTGTCTAACGTCCACACACTTGCATCCAGACTCAGCTGTTGAGACTTCAACGTCTGCACCACCTCCGGCGCGTCCGCCTGCCGCAACGCCTCACACAGAATGAAAGTTTTAATCGCGCTCCCCGCAAACAACGTCTTCGCAGAGTTCGACTCCACCAGAAACTCCGGCTTCCCATTCGCCGCCGGAGCATAGATCTTAACCGCCACCTCTCCCGGAAGCCCTTTGAACAAAGAGAGAATCGCATCCGGCGAAGTCTTATCCTCCACAGCCATCGCAGGCCGCGCCAGTTGCATCGTCCCGACCGCCGCTGCACTCTTCACCAGAAACTCCCGCCGCGAATTCAACATAATCCTCCTTCCCACTCGCACCGCGAGTGCCTATCTGGATCTGAAAATTTGACAACATTTGGATTCGGGATACATGGTACTCTCTCTCTGATTTCGGACCACAAATTATGGCCGCTACAAAGCTCAGCGTCATATCCTTCCTCATCGGACTCACGATTCCAACCATCTTCGCGAACCCAGCCTCGGCCCTCTCGCAACAAGCTCCACCCGCCGCATCGTCCGCGCAGAGCAAGAAACCGGACCCACAAGCAAATCCCAAACAGCCGCTCCCCAATCCAGACTTCTTCGGCATTTATCACGCTGGAGACGGAGTTGCGCCTCCGAAGCTCATCTTCTCCGTCGAGCCAGAGTTCTCCGAGAAGGCGAGAAAGAAAAAAATTCATGGCAACTGCGTTGTCTCTCTAATCGTCCGCACCGACGGCACCACTACCGATATACACGTTGCGAAGTCGATCGCTGATACCGTGCCCATGAAGGAACGAGAAGCAGCCCTCACCCTCGATGAAAATGCTGTCAGAGTCGTACCACAGTATCGGTTCACTCCCGCAACCTACCGCGGTACACCTGTTCCGTATCGGATGACGGTCGAAGTTAACTTCATGATTTTCTAGCTCCTTCTCACGAACCTGTAACTCCATTTCAGGACTCAAGCTGTCCACCTCGAGTTCCTCACAAGTCACTTCGCCCTCACGCGAAGATTATGCGAAACTCGATCTAGCTGATGAACCTTACCTCCCTGCTCCACAAAACCTTCGGCCACGAATCCTTCCGTGCCAATCAAGAAGCCGTCTGCCGAGCCGCCACCGACGGTCGTGACGTCCTTCTCGTCATGCCCACCGGAGCAGGAAAATCCCTCTGTTACCAGCTTCCCGCCATCGCCCGCGGGGGCACCGCCCTCGTCATCTCCCCCCTCATCGCCCTCATGGACGACCAGGCCACTAAGCTCACCGCCGCCGGCCTCCGCGTCGCCCGTATCCACTCCGGCCTCTCCCGCGACGAAGCCCGTCAAGCCTGCCGCGACTACCTCGACGGCACCCTTCAGTTCCTCTTCATCGCACCCGAGCGCATGCGCGTCCCCAACTTCCCCGAGATGCTCGCCCGCCGCAAGCCATCCCTCATCGCAATAGACGAGGCCCACTGCATCTCCGCCTGGGGCCACGACTTTCGCCCCGACTACCGCACCCTCGGCGACTTCCTCCCTGCCCTTCGCCCTGCCCCCGTCATCGCCCTCACCGCCACAGCCACGCCCACCGTTCAACGCGACATCATCACTCAACTCAAACTCACCCAACCCGACCTCTTCATCCACGGCTTCCGCCGCCACAACCTCGCCATCGAAGTCGTCGAACTCTCCAAGCCCCGCCGCAACGACTTCACCGCCAATCTCCTCAAAGAAAAATCCAACCGTCCCGCCATCGTCTACGCACCCTCGCGCAAAGCCGCCGAAGAACTCGCCTCCACACTAGGCGGATCTGCCGCCGCCTACCACGCAGGCCTCGACCCTGCCACACGCGAGCGCGTCCAACGCCACTTTCTCTCAGGCAACCTCGAAGTAGTCGTCGCCACCATCGCCTTCGGCATGGGCATCGACAAAGCCGACGTCCGCACCGTTGTCCACACCGCACTCCCCGGCTCCGTCGAGCAGTACTACCAGGAGATAGGCCGCGCCGGACGCGATGGCCAGCCTTCGAGAACCGTGCTCCTCCACTCCTTTGCCGACCGCAAGATGCACGACTTCTTCCTTGAGCGCGACTACCCCGCCATCACCGATCTCACCCGCGTCGCCGCCCTCCTCTCCGACGACTACCAGATGCCCGACCTCCTCCGCCAACGCCTAAAAATGGATGCCGAGACCTTCGACAAAGCCGTCGAAAAGCTCATCGCTCAGGGCGCAGCCAACATCGACATGGCCGGGAACGTCCGCGCCGCCGAAGACGCTCCCCGCAGCGCCGCCTGGCGCAAAGGCTACGACGACCAGATCAACTTCCGCCGCTCCCAGATCGACCGCATGGTCCAGTTCGCCGAATCCGCCCAGTGCCGCATGGCCGCCCTCATCCAACACTTCGGCGACACCGCCGACGGCCTCCGTCCCTGCGGCCACTGCGACTTCTGCTCACCGCAGAGCGCAACCGCCCAAACCTTCCGCCCGCCCACCGCAGAAGAAGAGCGTCAACTCCGCGCCATCGTCTGCGCACTCGACGGACAGACCCGTGCCACCGGAAAACTCCACACCGAACTCTCCACCGGCCCCTTACGCAACACGCCGGCCGCCGACCGCAAAGTCTTCGACACTCTCCTCGATGCCCTCACCCGCTCCGGTCTCATCACACTCAACACCGACCAGTGGACCAACCCCGAAGGCAACGTAATCACCTACAAAAAAGCCTCACTCACCCACGAAGGCCGCACCCTCACCGGCCCCCTGCCACCCGACCTCCTCCTCAAAGAGACCACCGCATCCATTACCTCCTCGTCCCGCACCCGCTTCCGCAGCGGCAAAAGCAACGTCCCCAACACCGGCCCCCGCCCTCGCAAAACCTCCCTCAAAGCCGGACGCGACCAAACCACCGCAACCTACACCCCGGCGCAAAAAATCCTCGAGTCTAACCTCCGCGACTGGCGCAAAGCCGAAGCCGCCAAAACCGGCAAACCGGCCTTCATGGTCTTCTCCGACGCTGTCCTCAACGCGATAGTCCTCACTCGCCCCACCACCCTTCCATCACTCTTGCAACTCCCAGGAATCGGCCCACGCATCGCCGACACACACGGCGCCACAATCATCGCTCTCTGCCGCTCCGAAGCAGCCACTAAAGCGGCTACAGACAGCGGCATCCTTGATTCCTCCAATCCCCGCAGCTCGTCTGCTGTTCTTGTCCCTCACTCCTTCAAAGAATCGTCATCTCGACCGAACCCTGAGCGAGCGAAGCGAGTCGAAGGGGGAGTGGAGAGCCCCCCGCATTTTGTTTTGAGCGGCACAACCTCTACCGCCACCGAAACCTTCCATCGCCAACGCACCACCCCAGAACCCACCGACTCCCTCACGCCCAAGCAGCAGCAACTCGACGAGCGCCTCCGCGAGTGGCGCAAATCCGAGTCCGAACGCCTCGGCCTCCCTCTCTTCTTCGTTCTCGCCTCCACCACCCTCCGCAACATCGTCCTCGCTCACCCCCAAAACCTCACGCAGTTAAAATCCGTCCATGGTCTCGGCCTCGACAAGATCGAAAAGTTCGGCCCCGGAATCCTCTCTGTCTGCACGACCTGAAAATACTGGAAAAAATAACCGGACTCTGCCGTCACATATTGTGCTCTATGGCACCCTGTCTTAAGCCGCGAAAGCCGTCGCACGGAGGCGCCAATGTCATCAACAACCACAGTAAGACGCATCAGCCCCATGCTCGCCGTCGCCGACATGGATGAGACTCTCGCGTTCTACCGCGACGTCCTCGGCTTCACCCTCACCATGCACTCCCCTGAGTACTCCATCGTCGAACGAGACGGCCAAACCATTCACCTCCAAAAGGCAGCCTCCGACGAGGTCATGCAATGCGTTCGCGGCCACACCGAGATCTATCTCGAGGTCTCCAACATCCACCCGCTCTGGGAGCATGTAAAGACCCTCAAAGACCGCTACCGCATCCGAGACCTCTTCGACCGCGACTACGGCATGACCGAGTTTCATATCTCCGACCCGAACGATTGCCTCGTCTTCGTTGGCGAACCCAGCTCCAGATAACAATTGCTGGCGACAACGCAGGTTCGTTGGAAAAATGAATGACTATTCATTTCACCCTTCCCTGTGCTAACGTCCGAAGCACAGGTCGATCTATGAGCGAAGACACAACCCTCCCCGACGACGCCCGCCACACCCCCGTCTCCATGGACGGCAACCCGACCATCGACGAGCGCGCTAACCACTGCTTCGGCTGCGGCCCCGCCAATCCTCAGGGCCTCCATCTCCGCTTCACCACCGACACCTCCAACCCCCAGGCCATCACCGCAACCTGCCACTTCCAGCTCGACCGCATGCACGAGGGCCCTCCGGGCCACATCCACGGAGGCATCGTAGCCGCACTCCTCGACGAGGCCATGAGCAAGCTCAACCGCCCCCTCAACGTCCTCGCCATGACCCGTCACATGGAGATCGACTATCTCCGCCCCGTACCGCTCTACAAGCCGTTAGTCCTCATAGGCCGCCATCTCAGCCGCCCAGAAAAGGACGACGGCACCCCCGGGCGCAAGCTTTTCCACCAGGGCGAGATCCAGCTCCCGGACGGCACAGTCCTGGCCCGCAGCAAGGGCCTCTTCATAGCAATTGACGAAAAGCTCCTAGCCGCAGGCCTGGCAGCCCAAGCCGAAACCTAACAGTCCAAGTCGGCCAACGGCCGAACCTGAAGCAGTTGAACTACCAAGACCGGTACACCCGCCACGAAGTGGCCGCTCTCCGCGCAGGAGGCCCGTCCGGCAGGACAACATTTACCCAGCCTCACCCCAGTACCCCTGATCCTCCAGAAAGTACTCCTCATCCCACGTATGCACCATCGTCTTAAAGAACATCCAAACCATCCGCCAGTGTCCCAGCTTCTGAAACCGCCGGTTCGTCGTCAGCACCCGCCCCCGCACAATCCGAAACCGCTGCCGCGCCACGCCCTTCGACAGCAGATAGTCCTCCGCAAACAGAGCCCGCTCATTGAACCCACCCAGCGCCCAAAAAACCTCGCGGTCAAACAGCATAAACATCCCCGTAGCGAACGGCTTCGTAAACGACCCCACCCTCTGCATCAGGTTATTTCCCGCATACAGCAGATCGTCGAATAGACTCCCCTGCCGGCAGGCAATATTCGTCGTAGCCAGGTGCAATCCCCGCCGCTCCATCCGCCAAAGCGCCCGGCGCAACAGCGTAGGCTCAGGCAGCTCCACATCCGCATCTAGAAACAGCACATACTTCGTAGTCGCCAGCTTAGCTCCGGCATTCCGCCCAACCGAAGGCAGCCCACCCTTCACCACCTCCACCGCCAGCCGGTCGCGAAAGCCCAGCGCCACCTCCACCGTCCCGTCAGTCGAACCCGCATCCGCCACCAGCACCCGCGTCTGCGCCATCCCCGTATAGTCCTGTCGGCAAAGAGATTCCAGCAGTTTAGGCAACATCGCCACTTCGTTCTTCGCAGGAATCACAATCGTCAGTTCACCAACCATGCAGAGGCCTCCGTCGAGGCCCACACACCGCCCCGTAAGCGCAGCTTGAGCCCGCAACCCTGTTGTCCTGATAAATTGCAGTTGAATTTTCAGTCAAATCCACCCCCACCGCCCCAAACTAGACAACACCGCCGACGAACTAAGATCGCGCTAAGACCAAGCTAAGATCGATCACATGCCAACCTCCCCAGCCCTCCATCTAAACCTATGGAAGCAGCAACTCGGAGTGGTGCCCGACTCCGTCTGGCAACAAACCGAGATCGAAACCCTGGTTCTAGCCGACAACGTCCTCACCCAAATCTCCGGAGAAATCCGCCGTCTTACCAAGCTTCGCATGCTCGATCTAGGCCACAACCAACTCAGCCAAGTGCCCCGCGAGATCGGCGACCTACCCAGCCTCACCGACTTTCTCTACCTTCACGACAATCGCATAAGTTCGCTGCCCGACTCCTTCGCCAGCCTGACGCACCTGCGCTACCTCAATCTGAGCGAGAACGCATTTCATGTCCTGCCAGAGTGCGTCACCGGAATGTCTCGCCTGCAGGAGCTTCGCATCTCCGACAACTCACTCGAGTCCTTGCCCGTCTCCATCGAACGCCTCTCCCATCTCCGCGAGCTCCACCTCAGAAACAATAAGCTGAGCACGCTGCCTGACTCCATCAGCCTGATGCACGAGCTCCGTCAGATCGATCTCCGCAGCAATCCGCTCACCAAGCTGCCCGCTGCCATTGCCCAACTCCCTCGACTAGAGAAATTGGATCTACGCTGGGTCACGACGCTGAAAGAGTGTGCATGGATAGCAGATCTCGAAGCACGAGGCTGCGCGGTATACCGTTAGACGCGCTGAGACTGATCGGCTAACCGCATCGTCCTGCCGGACGGGCCTCCTGCGCGGAGGGCGGTCACTTCGTGACGCGTATATCGGTCTCGGCAGGATCAGCACCATAGATCCTCCCGCTGGTCTGCCCGAGCATCGCGAGGACCCAAGCCGCTCATCCCACCCAAACAAGGTACACGCGTCACGAAGTGACCGCTCCGCGCGTAGCGGGCCCGTCCGGCAGGACTCCAAAGCTGCTAAACTTAGAATCCTCGCGGACAATCCCGCAGCATCGTGCGCCCACCGCCGCGCACCGCCACAAGAAACCGCGCATCGCCCAAGAAACAAGGAGACACCATGGCAGACCACACCACCAACGGCAACTTCGGCTCCCCGTCCCTCCGCCTCAAGCTCGGCCTCGCCGAGATGCTAAAAGGCGGCGTCATCATGGACGTCATGAACGTCGAACAGGCCCGCATCGCCGAAGAGGCCGGAGCCATCTCCGTCATGGCACTCGAGCGCGTCCCCGCAATGATCCGCGCCGAAGGCGGCGTCGCCCGCATGGCCAGCCCCAAACTCATCAAGCAGATCATCGCCGCCGTCTCCATCCCCGTCATGGCCAAGGCCCGCATCGGCCACTTCGCCGAAGCCCAGGTCCTCCAGCATCTCGGCGTAGACTTCATCGACGAGTCCGAAGTCCTCACCCCCGCCGACGAAACCTACCACATCGACAAGCACGCCTTCACGACGCCCTTCGTCTGCGGCGCACGCAACCTCGGCGAAGCCCTCCGCCGCATCGCCGAAGGCGCAGCCATGATCCGCACCAAAGGCGAGCCTGGCACCGGCGACGTCGTCCACGCAGTCCAACACATGCGCCAGATCGTCCGCGAGATCAAAGCCCTCACCGTCCTCGGCGACGAAGAACTCTATAACGCAGCCAAGGTCCACAGCGCCCCCTACGAGCTCGTCCGCATGGTCGCCAAAGCCGGCAAGCTCCCCGTCCCCAACTTCTCCGCAGGCGGCATCGCCACTCCAGCCGACGCAGCCCTCATGATGCAGCTAGGCGCCGAGACCGTCTTCGTTGGCTCAGGAATCTTCATGAAGGAGCGCGCCACTCCGCTCGACGTCGAGAACGACCCGAAGGAGCGCGAAGAGGCTGTCAGCCGCGCCCGCGCCATCGTCATCGCCACCACTCACTTCAACGACCCCAAGATCGTAGCCGAAGCCAGCGAAGCGGTCATAGGCTCCATGAAGGGTCTAGCAGCAGCAGCCATCGAAGAGCAGGACCTGATGCAAACAAGAGGCTGGTAAATAGTCTCCCCCGACCAACGGGAGGACCACGCGAAGCGGTATACACGCCACGAAGTGGCCGCCCCACGCGTAGTGGGCCCATCCGGCAGGACAAGCTCTTTACTGAAAGTTCCTAATCGGCTCCCAGGGCAAAACCACAATCGTCTTCCCCTGCCAGTACCCCATCACCCCACGCGACAGAATCCTGCCACTGGTCTCCATTTCGACAGAAAAACGATGTTCCGCCATAAACTGACTCGCCCCTGCCGCAGTCGGAAACACCACGAACTCCTCAGGATGCTCCGCAACATCACGCCGCAGACTAGCCTGCACTGCGGCCGCATCTTCCGGCGGCGTCGCAGCCACGATCCGTCTCTCAGCCACAGCGTCCGGTCGAACCAGCGGCGCAACCGACGCCTCGGCGGACAGACCCATCAGCAAAAACACGACGCACGAACTAACCATGGCCCGAGGAACTCGCACCCCTTATCTATAGCGAAACAGCCTCCCCGCGGCCATCCCCCAAACGATGCATCCCACGCCAGATCTTCACTTGGCTAATCCATCCGCTCTAGAACGCCCAACGCTGTCCTGCCGGACAAGTCTTTCAGAGAAACTGAAATCCCGATGTTTCTCCAGGAATGGCAGTTAATGAGAGTGGTTGATCACACATGGGATGCAATCGCATCACCCGTGAGGACCGGAGCGGCCTTGGACTGCGGACGCGCCAGCCAATACAAAGCGACCACGTGCGTGATCATCAGCAGAGGCACGTACAGAATCGGGATGGCATAGGTGGAGCCCAACTCTCCAGCCATCGCAGGAAGGCCGAGCCGGACAGCGTGGTAGTAGGCGAGGAAGAGATCGCTCACGCCCACGAGATTGAAGGCAACGATGAACAGCCAAAACAATGGGCGCACCCTTGCCGTGAGAAGCGCCAGCAGGGCCAGCACTCCAGTCGCAAAGTCGCCATAGGCGGTGTACGTAGTAAAGCCAGAGGGCAGATGACCGACAACGCCTGGGAGGAGAAAGACGAGGCCGAAAAAGCGGAAGCTATGCAGAGTCGCGATGGCCCGGTGCGCTTCAAACCGCTCCATCGACCTGAGTCTGGGCAGGATGTACACGCTGAAACAAAGCAACCACGCAACATAACCTAAAACGAGATGGATTTGGAAGATAGTTTGTGGCGACATTTGGTGCCTCCTGCCACATGGGATTATAGACGTCATCCTATGGACTCAGAATTTCTTCGAACGATCTGCGGGATTGGTTGAGCTGTGAGATGATCGCCGACATCTTATAATGCGTCATGCGCTATCGGCCAGAGCACAAAGGCGAAGTCCATCAGAAGATTGTCAAAGACGCCTCACGCCGCGTTCGCACCGAAGGAATCACCGGCGCCGCGGTTTCAGCCGTGATGAGAGATGCCGGCCTGACCCACGGAGGCTTCTACAAGCACTTCGGAAGCAAGGACGAACTGCTGATGGAGTCGGTGACCGAGGCATTCCAGGAAACGGCCGACCGTCTTGCTCACGTCGCGAAGCAGTCCAAACCCGGAACAGCGTGGAAGGCGATTGTGAAGGCATACCTGAGTCTGGAGTTTTGCAATCATCCGGAGTATGGGTGTCCGATGACGGCTCTTGCGCCTGAGTTGGCGCGGGCCGATAAGGCGATGAAGGCCCCGATCCTTGGGGAACTAGTGAAATACAAGAGTCGAATGCTTCCGTTTATGCCAGGCCGGCGAACTGCGGACAAGGAGCGAGCTTTCTTTTCCATCTTTTCAACCATGATCGGAGCCATTGAAATCGCTCGCATGCTGCCGGAGCCCGCGATGCGCGAGAAAGTGCTGGCGAGCGCAAGAGAGTTTCTCCTACAAAGCTTTTGAGTTTTGGGGTCGACTTGGCAGTGCCAGACGCCAAACGTAAGTACCCCGAAGAATATGCCGGGAAAACCAACTGTCAAGCCCCAACTCCCCATAAACCCTTCGATAACCGACAGTTACGCCTGGCGTATCGAGGCGATCCAATCCTTTATACTTAAGACAGGCAAGTATCTCAGTCACGACCGTGCAGAAAGGAACGATAGCCTCCCACAGCAATCTAACTCCTTCCGCAAGAATACTTTGCCAGCAAGTCTTTTCGTTATAATACTTTGCAATTTCGATCAGACCTTAAGTCATTCATAACAGATACTTTATACATAAGATCCAGGGGGAGGGAGACATGACACAGCAACCAGCACCGCCACATCTACCCACCCTCGGCATCCTGGCCCTCCAGGGCGCCTATGAGGCCCATGCCCGGACCCTGGCCACCCTCGGCGTCACCACAAGGCTCATCCGAACCCCCGACCAGCTCCTCACCCCCGACGGCCACCCCAGCATCGACGGCCTCATCATACCCGGCGGCGAGTCCACCACCATGCTCAAATTCCTCGAGCGCAACGGCTTCCTCGACTCCCTCACCACCCTTGTCCGCACCCTCCCCACCTTCGGCACCTGCGCCGGAGCCATCCTCCTCGCCAACGACGTCCAGAATCCTGCTCAGATCTCCCTCGCCGCCCTCGACATCACCGTCGAGCGCAACGCCTACGGCCGTCAGTTGGACTCCACCATTCTCACCGCCCCTACCAAACTGCCCGGCGGGCCCCTCGAGATGGTCTTCATCCGCGCCCCCCGCATCACCCGCACCGGACCCCAAGTCGAAACCCTCGCCACCCGTGACGACTTCCCCGTCCTCGTCCGCCAGGGTCATCTCCTCGCCGCAACCTTCCACCCTGAGCTCGGCCACGACCCCCGCGTCCACCAGTTCTTCCTGGACCTCGTCTCCTCGACCTTGTCCAAAGCCATCTCAGACGTTGGCTCCTTTGAAAACACAAGTCCCTGAAATCAGACCCCAAAGCCGCTAACGGATCCCGCATCTAGGCCAAATCTTTACGATTTCTTTACGCCGTCGTAACTAACATTCGTATATGAGTTCCAGCCCCGTCCAGACGGATGTCCTCAAGAACGGAAGATCCGAAGGTCAGTTCCTTCTCTTCACCGGCAAAAAAACGCAGCTAGACAGCATAGCCAATGCAGTCGACACCAAAGTCGACGTAGACATGCTCGCCCCTCTTCTGGTCGGAATGGCTGCAGCCATAGTCTTCGTCATCCTCTACGCCTTCCTCCTCGGCAAGCTAGGCTGAGGCACTCTCTCCTCTCACCTCGCGGACAAGATATCCTGCATAGGTGATCTGCTCCCGCCTTACGAGCGCCTGCCTTCCCAGCCTCTGGCTCGATCGCGCCGCAATCCGCAGCCCATGGCTGTTACCCAGAGACGCCAGCGCCCACGGCCTCGCCCTTGATCACCACCTGCTCCTCAACCTCTGGATCGCCCTCGCTCTCCTCGCCCTCGCCCACCTCATCCTCCTCATCGGCCTCCTCGCCCGCCGCCATCCCGAACCAACGCGCCTCTGGCGCATCGAGTACCTTCCGCTCGCCGCCCTCGCCCTCCTCTTCGCCGCACTCACCCTCAAGGCCGAGCGCCTCTGGGCCTCCTCTCGCTATACCGGAGCTTCCCCCTCAGCCCTCCAGGTCGAGGTCACCGGAGTCCAGTTCGCCTGGTACTTCCGCTATCCCGGTCCCGACGCCACCTTCGGCCTCACCCACCCCAGCCTCGTAGCCCCCGGCGAAGGCAACCCCCTCGGCCTCAGTCCAACCGACCCGCACTCCGCCGACGACCTCGTCTCCTCCCAGCTCGTCCTCCCCGCCAACCGCGAGGTCGACCTCCGCCTCCGCGCCCAGGACGTCATCCACGGCTTCTCCATCCCCGAGATGCGCCTCAAGCAGAACGCCGTCCCCGGCCAGACCATCCACCTCCACTTCACTCCCACCGCCCCCGGCACCTACGCCATCCTCTGCACCCAGCTCTGCGGCCTCGGCCACTACCGCATGAACGCCACACTCCTCATCCTCCCCCCAGACCAATTCGCATCCTGGTTAGCCGCAAAACAAAAGGCAGCCCCATGACTCCCCCCTTCAACACCCCGCCAGCGCAGCCGCATTCCACAAGCGCCACAAGAAGAAGACTTTGCGCAGCCCTCTTCACGACCGATCACCGAGTCATCGGCATCCAGTACCTGGTCCTCGCGCTCCTCTCGGTAGTCATCGGCACCCTCCTCTCCCTTCTGATGCGTATCCACCTCGTCTGGCCCGACTGGCCTCTCCCCCTCCACGGCCCCATCCTCCCCGAAGACTACCTCGCGCTCGTCACTATCCACGGCACCATCATGCTCTTCTTCGTCCTCACCACCGCGCCCCAGGCCGGCTTCGGCAACCTCATCCTCCCCGCCCAGATCGGCGCTCGCAGCATGGCCTTCCCTGCCCTCAACGCCGCCAGCTTCTGGCTCACCGCCGCCGCGCTACTTACGCTCCTCAGCTCCACCTTAGTCCCCGGCGGAGCAGCCATCTCCGGCTGGACCGCCTACCCACCCCTCAGCGCAATCCCAAGCTCAGGCCCCGGCCAGGCCCTCGGCATGGACCTCTGGCTCACCAGCATCGGGCTCTTCGCCATAGCCTCCACCGCGAGCTCCATCAACACCCTCACCACCATCGTCCGCAATCGCTGCCACGGCATGACCTGGGAGCGTCTCCCCCTCACAGTCTGGGGATGGTTCACTGCCGCCCTGCTCAGCATCATCGCCTTCTCCGTCCTGCTCGCAGCCCTCCTGCTCCTCTTCTGCGACCGCCACGCCGGCACCAGCTTCTTCCTCCCCACCGGCGATCTGGTCAACGGCATCCTGCACCAGGGCGGCAACGGCAGCCCCCTCCTCTGGCTGCACCTCTTCTGGTTCTTCGGACACCCCGAGGTCTACATCGCCATCCTCCCCGGCATGGGCCTCACCTCCATGCTGCTCGCGAACTTCAGCCACCGCCGCGTCTTCGCCTATCGCACCATGATCACCACCACCCTCCTCATCGGCCTCCTCGGCATCCTGCTCTGGGGACACCACATGTTCGTAGCCGGCCTCAACCCCTTCGCCAGCTCCGCCTTCTCCATCTCCACCATGGCCATCGCGCTTCCGGCTGCAGCGAAAGTCCTAAGCTGGCTCGCCACCATCTGGCGCTCCCGGCCCAGCTACAAAACCCCAATGCTCTTCGCCCTCGGCTTCGTCAGCCTCTTCCTCACCGGAGGCCTCACCGGCCCCATCCTCGCCCAGCCCATACTCGACGAGTACCTCCACAACACCTTCTTCGTCGTCGCCCACTTCCACCTCATCATGGCGATGGCCGGCATCTTCGGCCTCTACGCCGCGACCTACTACTGGTTCCCCCTCCTCACCGCAACCAGCCACCACCCAGGCCGCCTCCTCTCAGAGCGCCTCGGCCACCTCCACTTCTGGTGCACCCTCCTCGGAGCCTACGCCGTCTTCCTTCCCATGCACCTCACCGGTCTCGCCGGCGAACCCCGCCACTACGCCCAGCTCACCGGAATTCCCGGCCCAGGCGGCTCCCTCAGTCCCGCCGGAGCTCTCCTCTCCCACACCCTCCCGCTCAACCGCTTCATCACCTACACCGCCCTCTTCCTTGCCACCGCGCAGCTGATCTTTCTCTTCAATCTCGCCCGCAGCCTGCGCAAAGGAAAGATTGCCTCGTCTAACCCATGGCAAGCCACCACGCTTGAATGGCACCCAACCATGAATCCTTTCCCCCCACTACCCGCATCCGATACACCAGACATCTCCGTACACCGTGCTCCATGCCAATATCAATCCAACCAGGTTGAAATTTCGTTCCTGCCACAATGGGCGCCCATCCCATTCGAGCAAGATGAAATCGAAGACGTCACAGACACAAAACCGGAGTAAGCTGTCCAATACGCGTGCACTCAGAGGGCAACTTCATGCCGGCAACCATCACTCCCAATAAAACCGAGCAGGAACGAAAACGCCGCGTAGAAGACCACGACAACGGCTCAGGCCGACGTCCACCAACCGACAAGCGCACCGGCGGCGGTGGAGACAACGACAACTGGAACGATCGCCCCAACGGTCGCCGCGGCCCCTATGAGCGCCTCCATCGCTACCGCATGGGCCTCTTCTTCGCCCTGGCCAGCGATCTCATGTTCTTCGTCGCCATCGTCAGCACCTTCTTCGTCAACCAGTCCACCGGCCACTTCGACGCCTACAACCACTACGTCAACGAGTGGCTCCCCACCACCATCCCGCCCATCCTCTGGCTCAACACCGCCGTGCTCATGCTCAGCTCCGCCGCCATCGAGTTCGCCCGTCGCAACATGTTCCGCGAGACCGACGTCATGGACGAGTGGCTGGGCCTGGGCAAGCCAATCACCCGCCGCGCCCTGCCCTGGCTCTCCGCTACCATTGCGCTCGGCATCCTCTTCCTCGTCGGTCAGTGGATCGCCTGGCGTCAGCTCGCCCTTCAGCACATCTTCTTCAAGACCAACCAAAGCAGCCACTTCTTCTATCTCATCACCGGCGTCCACGCGGTCCACCTCTTCCTCGGTATCGCGGGTCTCATCACCGCCTTCACCGGCCTTTACGTCTCCCGCCAGCTGGAAACCCGCCAGATCCTGGTCGACGGCGCAGCCTGGTACTGGCACGCGATGGGCCTCCTCTGGCTCTTCCTCTTCACCCTCCTCGTCTTCTTCCAATGAACCGCACCTCACGAAGAACTCTCATGGCATGTATTCTCTTCGCCGCGTCACTCACCCCCGCGCCAACCCTCGCCCAAGGCTGCACGCAATGCCAGGACAATACCGCCGCCACCCCTCCCAAAACCCAGGCCGCCTATCGCCACGCCATCATTCTGTTAACCGCAACGGCCAGCAGCCTCTTCGTTGGCTCCCTCTTCCTCTTCAAACGCCACCGCTAGCTCGACCTTCAGATCTCTTCCCCCAGCGAGAACTACAAAGATGACACGCGACCAAAAATACAAGGCGTTTCAAGCGCTTCATCAGCGCCCGGGAGCCTTCGTTATTCCCAACCCATGGAACGCCGGTACCGCAAAGATCCTCGCCGCACTCGGGTTCGAAGCCCTCGCCACCACCAGCGCCGGCTATGCCTTCTCCGTCGGATATCAGGACTCCGCTCCAGAGCTCACTCGTGAGCACATCCTCGAAAATGCACGCGAGATCGCAGAGGCCACCACCCTCCCCGTCTCAGCAGATCTCCAGAATGGATTCGGCCACTCCCCTGATAGCTGTGCGGAGACCATTCGATTTGCCGCTGCCACCGGACTGGTCGGCGCATCGATCGAAGATGCTACCGGCGATCCGTCCAATCCCATCTACGAACTGCAGGCGGCCAAGGATCGGATTGTGGCAGCATCCGAAGCGGCCCATCGCCATCAACTCCTCCTCACCGCACGAGCCGAAAACTTTCTTCACGGCAAACCCGATCTTGACGACACCATCCGCCGTCTCCAGGCCTTCGACGAAGCGGGAGCCGACGTTCTCTACGCACCCGGACTCCCCACCCTTGAAGCCATTCGAACGGTCTGTGCCTCTGTCTCCAAACCGGTCAACGTCCTGATGGGTCTCAAAGGAGCAACCTTCTCCGTAGAAGAACTAGCCGCCGTCGGTGTCAAGAGAATCAGCGTAGGTGGAGCATTCGCCCGAGCCGCATTCGGCGCATTCCTAAAAGCGGCCCGCGAAGTGAAAGACCAGGGCACCTTCAGCTTCGCAGCGGACGCCATCCCAAGCGCAGAGATGGCCCATTACATGACCGAACCCAAGCACTAACGTACTCACGTCTACACTCACTCAAAACCATCGCAAAAGCTTCGCGACACAGGAAGTGAAGTGATGCGGATAAGTTTTAAGCAGGCACACCCTTCGCCCGCTCCGCCTTCATCGCCCGCATATACCACTCAAACTCATCAAAAAACTTTCCGCTCTTCTCCGCCAACTCCTGCGTCAGCGCAACGCCCTCCTTGCTCAGCGAGCTCCCAATCGACGGAATCGGCTGCAGCGAAGGAATCGTCGTCATCCCCACCTCAGGCAGCAACGCCCGTAACTGCATCGCCGCTCTCACTCCACCATATAGGCCGCCCGAATAGCACACGATCGCCGATGGCCTGAAGATATACTCCTCCAGAAAATAGTCGATCAAATTCGTCATCGCCGGCGGAATGGAGTGGTTGTACTCCGCGCTCACGATGCAAAATCCATCCGCACGCGCATACAGCTTCGCCAACGGAGCCAGCTTCTCCTGCAACTTCTTATACTTCGCCGGAGGATTTTTCTTAACTTCCTTCCACATCTTGTCCAGCAAAGGCAGCTTCAACTCCGCCGCATCGACAAGTACCGCCTTGTGCCCCCGTTTTTCCAGCTCCGCAATCACCCACTTCGCAGCCCGATCGCCCATCCGATCACTCCGCACCGATCCCAGCAACACCGCAACCACCATGAACATTCACCTCGAACCCATGAGATGCGTCCACACGCAACGGAGAGCAGAACTACGGTCGAAATTACACGCTCCAGCAAACCCATGCCGCTGTTTTAGCCGCTGTTACAGTCGCTGCTGTTGCTGTTGTTCTAGTCGTTGCTATTGTCGTTGCCGTTCGCCCTGTCGCTGTTGCCGTTCCAGCTGTCATCCTGACACTGAGCTTGTCGAAGGGGAAGGATCCCGAAGGTCTCCATCCATCCAAAACCTTCCGACCCTTCCGCGCAAACATTCAAAATATCTTCCTGACATCCAACCGGCGCCGAAGACCCTTAGCGGCGCTTCTTCGGAGCAGTCTTCACTGCCTTCTTTGAAGGTGCATGCTTTGCCGGCTGATGCTTCACAGCAGCCTTCTTCGCAGGAACAGCCTTTGCCGCCGTCTTCTTCGCCGGCGCTGCTTTCTTTGCCGGAGCATGTTTCCTCACAGCAGCTTTAGCCGCAACCTTCGCGGGAACTTTCTTAATCACGGTCTTTACCGGAGCCTTCTTCGCAACAGCCTTTACAATTTTCTTCACCGGCGCCTTGCTCGAAGTCTTCACGAGGGCCTTCTTCACCGCAGCTTTAGCCACCACCTTCTTGGCCGCAACCTTCACCGGATCCTTGGCAACCGCCTTACCCTTCACCGGAGCAACGGCCTTAGAGACAGGTGCAGCCTTCTTCGCAACAAGCTTCACCGGGGCTGCAACCTTCACTGGCGCAGTAGTCTTCAGCGGCACAGCAGCCTTCACGGGCACAGCAGCCTTCGCCACGCCATTCTTAGCAGGAGCAGCAGCACTCGCCTGAACCCCGTTCGTCTCCGCCACCGCCACAGCCTCCGCATCGCCATTCGCATCCACTGCAGCAGCCTTCTTGCGGCTCTTGGCCGGCTTGGCATCCTTCTTCGCCACCCGCGGCCTGCGCAGATGCACCGGCGGCGGAGGAGCCGGCGGCGAGTAAGGCTCAAGATAAGCCTTCATCTCCTCAACCGTTCCCAGCTTGCCATCCATCAGCTCAAAGAAAAGTTTGTCCAGCAGCTCGCCATACCCCGACAGTTCAGGAACAATCCGCATCTCCTGCATCAACACATAAGGCAGCTTCTGCTTCGCATGAGCCCACTCGGTAAAGAATCCCTTGAACTTGTTCTGAATTCCAGCGTTCTTCGACGTATGCGCCACCCACAGGATCGACTCCGGCTTAGCCGAGTGCAACAGCTTCCAAGCCTGCGAAGGCGACGCCGCGCCCTTGCCCGAGAACTCCGCCGCAAACGCCTTCGCCTCGTCCTCCAGCGACTCAATCTCGTGCACGAACCCCTGCCGCGCAAAGCTCTTCTTCAGCGCCGCCACTTCCTTCGGAGCCATCTTCGCCGTCAGGTAGGGAAAGTTCGCCGCCGCCGTCTCAGGATGAATCCCCTGCATCTGCAACTGCGACTGCACATCCCGCAGCTTCTCCAGCTCCGTCACATTCGCCTTGGCCGACGACAGTGCCGGGAACAGATTCTTCATCCACCCCTCGGCCTCAAGCTTGCGCAGCACCCGCAGCGGATCCTCCTCGTGGAAGATCTCCTCGGTCTCATACCCGCGATGAAACTCCCCCATCGCCGAGATATACCCTTCCTGCTTCCCTGTCTCATACCGTGCCTGGGTCTTCTCATCCATCTGCCAGCTCAGCCGGGCCATCAGCCGCGCAGCACGAATCATCCTCACCGGATCTTCGATAAACCCATAGTTGCTCACCAGCCGCAGTTCGCGATTCTCAATGTCCGCCACCCCGTTCAACGGATCCATCAGCAGGCCATACGAACCGTCGTTCAGCGAGAGCGCCATCGCGTTTGCCGTAAAATCCCGCCGTCGCAGGTCGTCCAGAATCGTTGCAGCCTTCACCACCGGCTTACCCGGCTTCGGATAAGTCACCGTCAACGTGCTGCCAATCTCCATCCGCACGCCACCGGGAAACCGCACAAACAACGCCTGGCCGGCTTCGTTCTCACCAGTGATTACGGCATGAGCTTTCTCTAAATCTTTCTTCAACTTGAGGGCATTTCCCTGAACCACTACATCCAGATCCCGCACCGGCGATCCGCTGGTCATGTCCCGCACCGCGCCCCCCACCAGAAACACGGTAAGTCCTTTGGCGCGAGCCACTTCACGCACTGCCAGCAGCGAGTCACGCTGCGCTTGAGAGAGACGATTTTCGAGCAGGTAGATGTAGTCAGCCATAACTGGTACTTTTACTCCAAGCCGGTTCAAACCGGACCGCTGCAACCCATCGAAGCCCCCTCTACTGCCAGGCTAAGCTCCGACGAATCAAGCGTTTATAATGGTGAGCACAGGTAAACGCAAAAGGCCAATGTAACACAGCATTAGCGAATTGACTACTCCAACTGCACCTTTTTCGTTGCTCTAACCCCTGGTATGCGACAATCCGCGAGTCCTTATGTCCTCAGCGCACAAGAAGGTAATCGTCCGCCGCTTCACCGGAGACACCCTCCCCGGCTACCTGCCGCTCGCCGGCTTCACGCGCAACCGCATCGTAGACCTCCTCGACCTCGAAGGCCGTGTCATCTCCCTTGCCATCAATGACATAAAACACATCTGCTACGTCCGCGAATACAACCTCCACGACACCGCCAACCCCGAACGCCTCACCCGCCGAACCTTCCTCGCCAAGCCCCGCACCGAAGGCCTCTGGCTCCGCCTCACCTTCCGCTCCGGCGACCTCCTCGAAGGCCTCGCCCCCATCGACGCGACCCTCGCCGACGACCTCATCAACGACACCGGCCTCCAGCTCACCCCACCCGACGTCCGCTCCAACACCCAGCGCATCTTCGTCCCCCGCACCTCCCTCACCGAGCTCCAACTTCTCGCCGTCATCACCACCCCCTCGCGCCGCAAGCCCCTCCCAGCCTCATCGGTCCCCAGCCTCCAGGAGGACCTCTTCACCAACCTCATCCCACCCAACACCCGCCCCAACTAAACCCAAGCTGTCCCGCCGGACGGGCCTCCTACGCGGAGCGCGGTCACTTCGTGACGGGTATACCGCTTTGCCCAGCGCTCCCGATGGTCCCGAATGACGCTCATTCCGACATCGAGAGGACCACGCGAAGCTCTAAAAAGGCGTGCGAACGCCCGCCGCCCGCGCAGGGCGCCCGTCCGGCAGGACAGCACGCTCTCCCCAGCCCGTTCCATTACAATCCACACCATGCAACCCCGCACCAGCTCCATCACCCTGGCCGAACTGGCCGACTACCTCGGCGCCAGCCTGCACGGCGATCCCGCCGCCAAAATCACACAGGTAGCCGGCATCGAAAGCGCCACCACCGGCGCCCTCGCCTTCGTCGCCAACCCGAAGTACGCCTCCCTCGCCCACACCACCCAGGCCACCGCCGTCCTCGTCGAACCCGACTTCCCCCAGATCCCCGCCGCAACCCTCCGTCTCAAAAACCCCTACCTAGCCTTCGCCCGAGCCATCGAGCTCTTCTATCAGCCGCCCACCTACGCCCCCGGCATCCACCCCACCGCAGCCATCGCCCCCACCGCGCAGATCGGCACCAACGCCCACATCGGCGCCTATGCCGTCATCGGCGATCACGTCACCATCGGCGACAACGCCATCATCCTCCCCCACGTGGTCATCTACTCCCATGCCGGCATAGGCGACAACCTCTTCGCCCACGCCCACGCCATCGTCCGCGAACACTGCCAGCTAGGCGACAACGTCACCCTCCAGAACGGAGCCATTGTAGGAGCCGACGGCTTCGGCTTCGCCCGCCAATCCGACGGCAGCTGGTACAAGATCCTCCAATCCGGCCCCGCCATCCTCGAAGACAACGTCGAAATCCAGGCCAACGCCTGCATCGACCGCGCCTCCATCGGCGAAACCCGCGTACACGCCGGAGCCAAGATCGACAACCTCGTCCAGGTCGGCCACGGCTCCACCGTCGGCGAGAACACGCTCCTCTGCGCCCAGGTCGGCCTTGCCGGCTCCACGATCATCGGCAAAAACGTCATCCTCGCCGGACAGGTCGGCGTCGCCGGCCACTGCACCATAGGCGACGGAGCCATCGCCACCGCCCAGAGCGGAATCCCCAACGACGTTGCCCCGGGAAAGGTCGTCAGTGGCTATCCCGCCATCGACAACCGCCAATGGCTTCGCTCCGTCGCCCTCTTCAACCGCCTGCCCGAACTACTACGCGACATAAAGTCAAAACTAAAATAACCATCCACCATGTGACCCTCGTCGTATATAAATCAGAGACGTACTTGGGGGTAGGACATGACGGAACCTCCCGAAAGTCTCCGCAACGGCTCGAACGAGATGCAAAGCACCACGACCCAACCCGTTCGCGTCCTTCTGCTCGATGACGAACCCACCAATCTCCATCTCCGCTCCGCCATCCTGCGCCAGCACGGTTACGAGTGCGTCCCCGCCTCCACCATCGAAGAGGCCACCGACCTCTTCAACAACATCGACATCGCCGTCCTTGACTATCATCTCGGAGCCGGCCAGTTCGGCACTGAAGTCGCCGCCCTCCTCCGCCGCCGGCGGCCCCACGTCCCCATCATCATTCTCTCGGCCACCATCGACCGCTACTTCGGCGGCGTCGAAGACATGCATCTCCTCAAGGGCCACAGCTCCGTCGAAGACCTTCTCGACGCCCTCAGCTCTCTCGAAGCCAAGCGTCGCGGTGCACCCGTAGTCGTCGACGCCCGCGACTTCTTCTACTCCCGCATCGCCATGGCCATCGGCACCGATGTTCTCGTCCAGATCTTCGACGAAAAAGGCGTCTGGCAATACTGCAACGACAGCGTAGCCGAGTACCTAGGTCAGCCCCGCGAATGGTTCATCGGCCGCAGCGTCTTCCAGGAGATGCGTCCCTTCATGCGCGACTGGAGCGACGTCCTCCAGACCGTCTGCCTCACCCGCGAGACCTACATCGACCGCACCCATCGCGGCCTGCTCGCCCAGCCCCGCCCGCAGGAACCCCAACTCACCTGGAGCGTCCTCGCCTTCCCCATCACCCTGCACGACAACCGCTCCGGAGCCGTCCTCACCGCCCGCATCCTAGACAAGCCCCCCACCCGAACCTCCGAACTCCTCCCCTTCCTCTAAACGTCAATTAGGACCTTAGCCGGCTGCTTAGGCCTCTCGGCACATTGACGGCTAAGGCTCGAGCAAATTCGTGTGGGTGTTGGCCTGGTTGGGGGGCGCGACTCCAGAGTCTTTTGACTTCAAAGACTTTACAGATGCGTCATTTCGACCGGAGACGTGCTGTCTCATCGCACGGCGGAGCGGAGAGACCCCGTATTTGTCTCTGCTTGTCTTCCTGGAATTAGATCAAGTCGTAGACATGCAATTCAGGAGGGATTTTCAAACTACACCTTCATGAAAGTTGCTCGAATCAACCGGCTCTGGCGCATCAACTCGAAAACGGGTCAACGACACCCTGATACCCTTGAACCTTATGCGTTCTCTGCTCGTGCTCGCCCTTCTCACCAGCCTCACCGCCACCGGCTGCCACTCCCCCTACGTTGAGACCACGGTCAGCAATCGAACCGGCCAACCCATCGAGCTCCTCGAAGTCGACTACCCCAGCGCCAGCTTCGGCACACAAAACCTCGCCACCGGCGCCGACTTTCACTATCGCTTCAAGGTCCTCGGCTCCGGTCCCACCAAGCTTCTATACACCGACAGCGCCCATCAGGAACACAAGTCCGACGGCCCCTTCCTCAAAGAAGGTGCAGAAGGTCCCCTAGCCATCGCCATTACGACCACCGGAGTCACCTGGCAACCCGCGCCCACCGTCACCAGCGCCAGGTAGACCCATCATCCATTCGAGCCCGGCAGGCTCACTTCACTCCGTGTGTCTCACTCCCGGCCCTCAGCTGTCTGCCATGAAACTCGCGACCGTGAGATCGAATCATCAGCGTAATCACCAAACCTAATGCCAGAAGCACAAAGACCATTGCAAAAATCACGACCATCATCATACGTTAGGGCCCTCTGCTGCACTCGCTTTCCGCAGCGCGCAACATAATAATCCTTCTCGGGATCGACTGGCCAATACTTTCTCCCGAACTCTCCCCATCACCATCTGGGATAAGCTGAAGACAATGCCGCGCGGATATTTCATTACCTTCGAAGGCCTCGACGGCTCCGGAAAGACCACTCAACTACGCCGCCTGGCCATCTCCCTAGAGTCCAAAGGCCGCACCGTCGTCACCCTCCGCCAGCCCGGCGGAACCGTCCTCGGCGACCGCATTCGCAGCATCCTGCTCGACTCCCGCTCCGAAGCCTCCCTCGGGCCCATCGCGCCCGCCGCCGAGATGGCCCTCATGTTCGCCGACCGTGCCCAGTCAATCGCCGAGGTCATCCTTCCCGCCCTCGCCGCGGGCTCCATCATCCTCTGCGACCGCTACACCGACTCCTCCGAGGCCTACCAGGGCGGAGGCCGCCAGCTAGGCAGCCAGCGCATCCTCGCCATGCACGCCGCCGCCTGCGACAACCTCCAGCCCGACCTCACCCTCCTTCTCCTTCCCTCGCTCGAGTCCTCCCTTCGCCGCGCCCGCCGCCGCAACCAGCGCCACGTCGAAAAGCAAGGCACCGACGAAAACCGATTCGAGCGCGAGTCCGACGACTTCTACCGCCGCATCTACGAGAAGTACGAAGAGATAGCCGCCCGAGAACCTCACCGCGTCGCAACCATCCGCGAAGACGCCTCCATCGACCACATCGAAGAGATCATCCGCAGGATCGTCCTTTCTCGACTCGACCACGCCGAAGCCTGATCCCGCTTCTTTCCACCTCGTCAATGCTGCTCCCCCCAGCCCGCAGAACTGTGTTCTCCTCGTCTAAGAGAACATCTAAGACAGATAAGAAGCCGCAATGACCACCCCTCCCCCCACCCTCGAAGCCCCACCCGAACCGGCCGCCTCGGTCAAGCTTTCCGACAACGGTGGCAAAGGCCTCATGCCGCCCGGTCTGAAGCACTCCCTCCCCTTCTACGCCTTCAAGCCCTGGGTCAAACTTGGCAGCCCCATCCTCCTCTTCGAGTACCTCCTCAAGACCTACGGCAACATCGCCTGCTATCGCTTCCTGGGCACGCCCATCGTCTTCATCAACGATCCCGAATACATCCGCGAGATCCTCGTCACCCAGGCCGCAAGCTTCGTCAAGGAGCGCACCGTTCGACGCATGAAGGTACTCCTCGGCGAAGGCCTCATCACCTCCGACGATCCCATCCACATGCGTCAGCGCAAGATCGCCGCCCCTGCCTTCCATCGCCAGCGCATCGCCGCCTATGGCGACCAGATCGTAGCCTGCGCCGCCCACCAGAGCGAAACCTGGCAGAGAGAATCCCCCTCCGGCCAGCCCATCGACATCGCCGCCGCCAGCATGAAGCTCTCCCTCGAAATCGTCGCCCGCACCCTCTTCGACACAGCCGTCACCGACGACATCCGCAGCATCAACGACGAGGTCAACACCATCATGGGCCTCTACAACTTCATCGTCGCTTTCCCCAAAATCGAATCCTTCCTCCACCTCCCTATCCCCGGCATCATGAAGTTCCGCCGCTCCAAGGCCCGCCTCGACGCAGTAGTCGACCGCCTCATTCGCGAGCATCGCGAAGCCGCCGTCCACGCCCAACCCGGCGAAGCAGAAAAGACAGGCGGCGATCTCCTCTCCATGCTCCTCGCCAGCAAATACGAGTCCGACGATCCCACCACCCAGCAAACCGGCATGTCCGACGAGCAGGTCCGCGACGAAGTCCTCACCATCTTCCTCGCCGGCTACGAGACCGTAGCGAACGGCCTCGCCTGGACCTGGTACCTCCTCAGCCAGAACCCACACATCGAAGCCAGACTCCACGCCGAACTGGACGCCGTCCTAGGCACCGGCCCCACCCAACGCCTCCCCACACTCGCCGACTACCCAGCCCTCCGCTACACCGAACAAGTCTTCGCCGAATCGATGCGCCTCTACCCGCCCGCCTGGGCCATGGGCCGCATGTCCACCAAACCCATCACACTCGGTCCCTACACCATCCCACCAGGCGCGCACTTCTTCTTCAGCCAGTACATCATGGGTCGCGACCCCCAATACTTCCCCGACCCGCTCCGCTTCGACCCCGACCGCTTCTCCCCCGAGAACAAAGCCGCCCGCGCCAAGTTCACCTACTTCCCCTTCGGCGGAGGCAGTCGCCAGTGCATCGGCGAGAGCTTCGCCTGGATGGAGGGCGTCTTCAGCATCGCCACCCTGGCCCAGCGCTGGCGCATGACCTACCTCGGCGAAACCCCACCTGAAGTGCAAGCCAAGATAACCCTACGCCCCCGCGACCCACTAATGATGCAGCTAATCCCCCGCTAAAAAAGCCACGCCAAATCCCGACCAACGGGAGGACCCCAGTTTTTACCCACCAAGACCGGTATACCCGTCACGAAGTGACCGCCGCCCGCGCAGGGAGCCCGTCCGGCAGGACAAGCAATCAATCCACGGCAACAATCACGCTCGAAGCCTTGAACGCAGCACAAACCGTCTCGCCTATATGTAACTCCAACCGGTGCAAACTCCCATCAGTGATCACACCTGTCAGCAACTCACCACCCGGCAGCTTGATCGAAACCTCATCGTTCACGCTGCCCTCATGAATACTCTCCACCACACCGCAAAGAATATTCCGTGTGCTGATCCTGCTTTTATCCAACTCCTTCCCTATGATGATCCAGCTCGCCTTCACCAGCGCATAAGCCTTCATCCCATCCTTCAAACCCATGGCATCCACGCTGCCATTCGTTATGATCGCGGCAACCTCATCCCCACCCCCAGTCCTCAACAGCACCTCGGAGTTCACCGCACCCTTCGTAATCTTGCTGATCGTTCCCGCCAACATATTCCGCGCACTCGTCTTCATGTACATTCTCCTCATCCCTATCGTACTCAACCGCAAAAAGCCACCAGGCGGCAACCTTCCCAAACACCAAGAGTTCCAACTAACACATGCAAACCGCAAGCCAAGCACGAAGCCTCCTCCTCGCACTAACCCTCACAGCCCCACTCGCCTTCGCCCAAACCGCTCCCTCCCGAGCCGAGCAGACCATCCTTCAACTCACCAATCAAACCCGAGCCGCCCACAACCTCCCGCCCCTCCACTGGGACAGCGACCTCGCCCACGCCGCCCGAGTTCACGCCCAGCGAGTTCTGCATGAACAAGGCGAGTTACTCCATCAGTACCCAGGCGAACCCGACATGACCACCCGCGGCGCCCAGGCCGGAGCCCACTTCACCACCATCGCCGAAAACATCGGCCGCGCCCCCGACCCCGCTACCCTCCAACAAACCTGGATGAACAGCCCCACCCACCGGGCCAACATTCTCGACCCCAATCTGGACGTGGTAGGCATCGCCATCATTGCAGACCAGGGCCTCCTCACCGCCGTCGAAGACTTCTCCCACAGCGCAATCGTCCAGTCGTACGACGGCCTCGAAAAGCGCGTAGCCCAGACCCTTCAATCCCACGGCATCGCGCCCGCTCCCTCCAACGCAGACGCCCACCAGACCTGCACCATGCCCACCGGCGCCGCAGGCTCGCCAAAGCTAGTCGTCCAGTGGGACGGCCCCGACCCCACCCTCCTGCCCGACGCTCTCCTCCACGCCATCTCCACCGGCCAGTACACCTCTGCCGAAGTAGGAGTCTGCGCCAGCAAACAACCCAACCCGCAGTTCACCACCTACAACGTAGCCGTCCTCCTCTACTAAGCAACGGCGAAAGATATCTAATCGCGACCAACGGGAGCGCCAACCGAAGGGGTATACCAGTCACGAAGTGACCGCCGCCCCGGGGTCCCCACAAACAGGTCTTCGTTTGTGGGGTGGTCAAGCGCAGGGCGCACTTAGTTTTAGAAGATAATCCGCATCCGAGCATTCAGCAGCACACTCGTATAAGCCTTCGCCGCGTACATAGGATGAATTGACACCTGCACGTCCGGCCCGATCTCCATGCTCTTGGTCATACGAATCCGATAAAACGTCTCGAAGATACTCTCGTGCCGTTTCCCCGAACGCGTCGGTTGAATGTAGTTGAACGCCGCTCCGAACATATCGCCCCGCCGGCCAAACGGGCTAACGTTTGTCAGCCCCAGCGTGTCGGTCTGTCTGATCGCCGTTCCCGTCTCCGTCGCGAATCCATACCGACCGAACGGTGCCCAGCCATTTGCAAACTCATGATCGAAACCAAACGCTACACCATGTCCGCTTCCCGTATTCTTCGTATCGTCACGCCACCCCCCAACGCGCAGCTTCAAATACTTGCTCCCAGGCGCACCATCAAACCAGCCGAACTCGATCCCCTCAAGAAATTTATTGTCCCCCATCGTTCCGATCCCTGTGTACTGTGAACCGATGGTGTCAATCGCCAAGGCGTGCATATAGAAGTGGTGCGAAATCTGAAAATCAACCGCTCCGCCACCCGCATACGTTCCGTCCGAAGCAATTGCAAGGTTGCCGTCGTTCTCTCCATTTAAAAACTGAGTTCTCTCATCGTTGTTCAAAAAGCTCAGGCTGACGAACTGATTCGGATGCAGCTTGCCTGCATAAAACGACAGTCTCTTATGCATGAAATCCTGCCGCCAATAAAGAACGTTCACGGAAATTGGCCGTTGCGCTCCGCCCCCTTGAAGGCAATTCAAAAAAATCCCCGACCCCATCTGGTCGCTAAGGTTCCACTGCTGACTCATTCCAATGTTCGTTCCCGAACGCACCAGCAGCGCAATCGAGCCAGCCGTGCTCCCCCTCTCATACACCGCCCAGTTTCCCGTAAAGTCCAGCCGCCCGCTTATCTGGTCATGACGCTGCGCCGTATCCGGGATCACCGTCGCATACTGATTGAGGAACGTATACGTCGCTCCAAATCGAAGCCGCGCACTCATCTCCAGCCAGCCCCCACCCATGTCCGCTGCCTTGGTAACGAACCTGAAAGGATCGGTCTTAAACAGCGGATCTGCCGGCACCAGCCCCAGCGCCGCCGAAGCCGAGTCCAACTCTTGCGGGTACCGCTGCAGCGGCTCATTGATCGCCGGCTCAGACTGTGGCTGGTACTGAGTCGTCTCATCGGTAGCACCCGGCCTCACGGTTTGACTGCTCTGCTGCCCCATAAGAGCAGGCGAAGCTCCTATCAGGACCACCGTAACGGTCGTTCGTACGCACTTCGTGACGTCCATGAAGCTCCTTAGCAACGCATCTCTGTTCAGAACTAAACAACTGATGCGGCGTCATCATCCTTCGTGTCATGAATAATCTGTCTCCGGATCAGGAGAGCCACAAGGCGGCACAGTCCAGAACTTTTGCGCGGTAATCCATGTCAACCCCACAAACCTTTGTACAGAGCACAAAAGCAGCTAATGACGCACCTTTCAACGCATCCGGCGTTTGGCGTATTACCCTTGTTCGAACGAGTATCATGGAGGTAGGCGAAGTATTTGAAACAATCGACAAATATCTCAAAATCACTGAGAACACTCCGATAAAGGTCCAGACGTAACCTTCATCGTTGGAAGACTTTAGCACTAAATCAGTACCCAGGGGAGTATCCCGCAGCCGCATCGAACACCCAAGCCGAAGAGGAGTCCGCAAGTCGTGACCGCACAAACCGCTCTCCCCGCCACCTTCAACGACTTCCTCGGCAACAGCACCGCCATCGAGCATCTCCGCACCGCCATCGCCGCGGGCCGCCTTCCCCACTCCCTCATCCTCGCCGGACCCAGCGGAGCAGGAAAGTACACCCTCGCCCTCATGCTCGCCATGGCCGTCGAGTGCGAACGCCAGCCCCGCGATCTCTGGTCCAACGGCCAGGCCCTCGCCAGCTTCTGTGGCGTCTGTCACAACTGCACCCGCATCGCCTCCGCCGCCAACCTCGAAGACGAGGTCGAAAAAGCCGTAGCCATCCGCGAAGAGCTCAAGACCGAAGCCGACAGGAAAGACACCCGCGTCCTCGTCCAGCCGCACCCCGACGTCCTCATCGTCCCACCCGACCCCCCGCAACTCCTCATCAAGCTCGGCCAGATCCGCACCGTCATCCAGCGCTCCCACTACCTCCCCAACGAGGCTCCACGCAAGATCTTCATCCTCACCGCTGCGAACATGATGAAGGAGGCCGCCAACTCCCTGCTCAAGGTCCTCGAAGAGCCACCCGCGACCGTCCACATCATCATCCTCGCGGAGAATCCCGGCGAACTCCTCCCCACCATTCGCTCCCGCTGCGCCACCGTCCGCTTAGGCGCCCTGCCCGTCGAAGAGATCGAGATGCTCCTCACCGATCGCCGCCCCGACATACCGCCAAAGCAGCGCACCCTCATCGCGCGCCTCTCCCAGGGAGCCGCCGGCAAGGCCCTCAGCTTCGATCTCGAAGCCTACACGGCCTCCCGCGCCGACGCACTCCTCTTCCTGCGCAACGCCGCCGCAGCCAACTCCGGCACTGCCGAACCCGACCACACCGCCCTCTTCAAGATGACCGAGACCTACCGCGCCGGAGCCGAAGGACAACAAAAAACCTCCGCTCTCCTCCGCAGCCTCTCCCTCCTCCTCGAAGATCTCCTCCTCCTCGGAGCAGGCACGCCCGAGCTTGTCCGCAACACCGACCTGCGCCCCGAGCTCGACCGCTTCGGCAGCGTTCTCAGCTTCGCCTGGATCGAATCCGCATCCCGCGCCCTCGACCAGGTGCAAAGCGGTATGCGCCGCAACCTCCTCCGCAGCCTCTCCCTCGACGCCTTCGCCGGACAGCTAGCCGCAAGATGAGCCAGCCCATCCCACAACGAACCACAGAACGAACCACGGAGCGTCTGACCTCCAGCCCACAGGACATCGCCCGCGCCGCCGAGATCCTTCGTCAGGGAGGCACCGTAGCCTTCCCCACAGAGACCGTCTACGGCCTCGGAGCCAACGCACTCGACCCCTCCGCAGTCGAGCGCATCTTCCAGGCAAAAGACCGCCCCCACTGGGACCCCCTCATCGTCCACGTCAGCAACCGCGCTATGCTCGACGAAGTCGCCACCGTCTCCGCACAGGCAGAGCGCCTCCTCGAAGCCTTCTGGCCCGGCCCCCTCACCCTCCTTCTCCCCCGCAGCAAAAAAATCTCAGACGCCGTCACCGCAGGCCGTCCTCTCATAGGCGTCCGTATGCCTGCCCATCCCATCGCACACGCGCTCCTCGAAGCCGCAGGTCTACCCCTCGCCGCCCCCAGCGCCAACCGCTTCGGCCGCATCAGCCCCACCACCGCAGCCCACGTCCTCCAGGATCTCGACCACCGCATCGACGCAGTCCTCGACGGCGGCGCAACCACAGTAGGCGTTGAATCCACCGTCCTCGATCCCAACCAGTCCCCGATGATCCTCTACCGCCCCGGCGCCATCACCGCAGCCATGCTCGAACCCATCGCAGGCCCAGTCACCCTCTATCAACCCCCGCAGCAGTCAAGCTCCGAACCCCAAAGCCTTCCATCCCCCGGCGTCGGCATCCGCCACTACGCCCCCCGCGCCCAACTCATCCTGGTCGACAGCGAATCCGACCTGCAATTCCAGCTAGCCGCAACCCCCGCCACCACCAACGACCGCATCGGCGTTATGCTCCCCCAGGGCTGGACCATCACCAACACCGCGTTAGAAGTCTTCCCATGGAACTCCATCGAAGACCCCACAGCCCTCGCCCAGACTCTCTTCGCCGGACTGCGCGACCTCGACGCCCGCGGCGTAGCCATCATCCTCTGTCCCATGCCCAAACCCGAAGGCCTCGGCCTCGCCATCCGCGACCGCCTGAAAAAAGCCGCAAAATCAAAGTAGCGGCCTCGTTTTGCACCACACACCCGCCGTATACTCCAGTCATGCAGAACTCTGAGATCGAACTCAAGTTCCCCGTCCCCGATCCAGAAGCTCTCCAGGCCCGCCTCACTCAACTAGGCTTCCACCTCGTCACCCCCCGTACCTTCGAGCACAACACCCTCTACGACACACCCAACCGCGACCTGCGCACTCAAAGACAGATCCTCCGCCTCCGCCAGTACGGCAGCCTCTGCACCCTCACCCACAAGCGCCTCCCCGACCAGCAGGACCCCGTCGACACCACCCGCTACAAGATCCGTGTCGAGACCGAGACCACCCTCGCCGAGCCCGAGGCCATGGCCGAGATCTTCAAGCAGCTGGGCTACCTCCCCGCATTCATCTACGAGAAGTACCGCACTGAGTGGTCCCACTCCACAAGCCCCGACGAAGTCACCGCCCACCTCGTCCTCGACGAGACCCCCATCGGCATCTACGCCGAGCTCGAGGGCCCCACCGCCTGGATCGACCAGACCCTCGCCGCGCTCAACATCGACCCGGCCACCTGCCTCACCGACAGCTACGGCAAGCTCTTCCTCGACTGGAAGCAGCGCACCGTCAGCCCGGCCGAAAATCTCACCTTCGCCGAAGTAACCTCCCCCGTCCTCTCCCTCAGCTAAAGCCTCCCGCCCCTCCGCCGATACAACCTCTGTACCCGGAGGTTTTCCTTGGCAATCCCACTTCGCTCTTCGCGCCCCCTTCTTCTTGCCGGAAGCGTCGCCCTCTGCGTTGGCACTGCCTTCGCAGGCAACGTTCATCGCGCAATCGTCTCCCGTACCAACCCCTCCTATCCGGAGCTGGCGAAACGCATGCACGTCGGCGGCAAGGTCGTCCTTCTCGTCACCATTCAGGCGGACGGTACCGTATCGGCCACCAAGGTAGAGTCAGGCCACGCTCTCCTCGCCCCCGCCGCCCAGGACGCGGTCACCCACTGGCGCTTCGCTCCAAACCCCGATGCCACCGAGTCCGAGATCGAAGTCAACTTCAACCTCGACCAGTAGCCCAAAGCATCAGTAGCCAAAGCATCAGTAGACCAAAAGCCCAAGCATCATCGCGACAGAGACCCCGTCGGGATCATCCGGCGGTGTTCTTAAACCCTGAAATCAATCACCCCTCAACTCTGCTCCGAGGTCCTCATGCAACTGCAGTCGAAGATGTTCCTGATGACTGGCGCCATCGTCGCCACTACCGTTCTCAGCGCATGTATCGCCCACCGGTACATCGGAGAGGCCAACGCTCTCTCGAACATGGTCACGGAGAATCGCATCCCCGTCATCATGTCCAGTCGCGACATCCGCTCCCACTTCACAGACACCGTTCGCCTGCTTGAGTCCTACATGCTCTTCGGCATTGACGCGAACGCCTCGGCGACCTACCGCAACGCCCGGCGCACACAGTTCGAGCAGGCCGAGGCCTCGCTGGCCCTGCTCCACCAGCAGACCTCGCACTTCGACCTGGGCTCCGATGCCTCGCGGCTGATCGCCCTCGACAACGACCTCGCAGCGCTCAAGGTCCTCGAAGAGAAAGTCGAAAGCCTGAACGAATCGAAGACCCCGCAGGGCTCCGCCGCAGCCTACGACACTCTGCAGAACCAGATCATCCCTCTCGAAAACACCCTCTTCTCCAACATCACCGAGATCACGCAGTCCCAGACCCGACTCGCAAACGAAGAGCAGGCGCACCTCCGTGAGGCCAACCACTTCACCCTCATCGTCCTCTGGCTCGGCACCATCATCGCCTCCCTCATCGGCATCTCGGTATCGATCTATCTGGCTCGCAAGATCACCTACGCCCTGAACATGGTCATGCACCGTGCCGATGCCATCGCATCGGGCGATCTCAGCGGCCAGCCTCTGGTGCTCGACACCAGCGACCAGACCGGAGCCCTCGCCAACGCCGTCCAGAAGATGCAGTCCAACCTCGCCGGCATCATCGGCACCCTGGCTCAAACCGTCTCCACCATCACCGGCAGCGCCGCCACCATGGGCACCGCCAGCGATCAGATCCATCGCCGCATGGATCAGCAGAGTCAGCAGACCCAGCAGGCCGCCACCGCCATGCAGGAGATGTCCGCCTCCATCGCCGAGGTCTCCCGCCACACCCAGTCCGCCGCCGAGACCGCCCGCAGCGCTGCAGAAACAGCCCGCGAAGGCGGCACCATCGTCAAGCAGGTCCTCGGCAGCATGCACTCCATCGCCACCGCCGTTAGTGACACCTCCGCCACCGTCGGCCTCCTCGGCGACGACTCGCGCCGCATCTCGCAGATCGTCACTGTCATCGACGAGATCGCGCGCAAGACGAACCTGCTCGCTCTCAACGCCGCGATCGAGGCAGCCCGTGCAGGCGATCAGGGCCGCGGATTCGCCGTGGTCGCCGGAGAGGTCCGCCGTCTCGCTGAATCCACCGCGCAGGCCACCGGCGAGATCGCCAGCATGATTCAAGGCATTCAGGACCGCACCCTCACCGCCATCGCCAGCATGGAGAGCGGCACCGGAACGGTTCAGCAGGGGGTCATCACCACCACCCAGGCAGGCGAGGCCCTCGAGCGCATCATTGGCATGGCCGAACGCGTCGACCGCATGATCGCCCAGATCGCCATCGCCGCCTCCCAGCAGACCGCTGCGGCCGACCAGTCCAGCGCCAGTCTGCACTCGATCCACTCCCTGAGCCACGAAAATCTCACCGAGATGGCCACCACCGCAGCCGGAATTGAATCGCTCCGCACCACCGCCGTCACGCTCGAGCAGCAGGTCGAACGCTTCAGCCTCAGCTCGGCCCCCGACTCAAGGCTGATTCGCGTCGCAAACTCCCCCGAGCGACACGCCACCTTCCAACACGCATAACCAAACCATCACTCTCCAAAACAAAGAGGCCCGCCAACAGCGGGCCTCTTCTTTTGAAACAATCATCGTTAGAAGATCTGGAAGTTAACCTCGATGTTCAACTCGACTACAACAGGCTTTCCGTTCTCCATCGCTGGCTTGAACTTGTACTGTTTCACAGCTTCAACGGCTTTTTCGTTCAGCCCCATGCCAATACCCTGCACCACATGCACATGGCTTGGAAGTCCATCCGCCCCGACCCATAGGCTGACTACCACGATCCCGGCGACCTTGGCCTTGCGGGCCTCTTCGGAGAACTCCGGCTCAACCGTATAGATGGGCACCGGCGCGGAAACGCCGCCGCCGATCCGCCGGGGTCCACCGCCGGTATTTCCGCCCGACCCTGGACCAATTCCGGAGCCATTCCCGGCACCCATGCCCGTCCCACTGCCATTTCCCATTGACATTCCTATCAGCGGAGAGTTGGCCACACCGAGTTGCGGAATACTGGTCGCCATCTTGATATCTTTCTGCATTTCGACGGTCGGATCGATCTTAATCTTCGGCTCAACCAGCGGCGGAGCCTTCGGCGGAACGATCTGTGTATCCGCTGCCTTGGGCGGCGTTCCCTTAGTCACCGGCGTCGGCCCACGTTGCCCACCGCCTCCACCCATCGCCTGAGCCTTGGGCGGAGCTTGTGGCGGCACCGAAAGATCCGTCACCTGAACCGTCCTCACGGGAGCGGCAAACTGAACCTTCTTCGCCAACAAAAACGCGATCAGCAGAATAATCAATCCGTAGATCACGACGGCGGAGGTCGTCGCAATCGGATTCTGCTTCGTCTTCATCCGATCGACAACCGCAATCGGCTTTGACTCGAGCACCAGCGGCGGCAGCTTCACCGGGAAGAACACATCCCGCACGCTGTTCAACAAGGAAGCAAAGACTCCCTCTTCCTCAATAATAAAATCGTTGTCAGCGGGCCTCGACTCAAGATGCAGCGGCGTTTCGTCCGACCTGCTGAAAGCATCCCGCAGGTTCGCGAAGAACGAGGTCCACATAGACCCATCGGTCTCCTCGTTCAAATTCGGTGCATCTGCCGGTCGCAGGGTCGGAGCCTGTCTCTCTGGATCTATCTGCGGTGGTGGTGTCAATAAACTATTCGCCATAAGCTGCTTCGCCTCGGTGCAGTAAGCCGCAGCTCCCGCACACCACTTCCAAAAATCTCACCGCCTCGAATCTCTTCTCTTCTTACGCACCACGTGCCAGGTCGGTTCTCTTTCCGGCTCTGGCCAACCCGCCTGGTCATTAAACATTCTACAAACATTCACGAACCGGCGCTTGTACCCTTGGACGCACGTCACTACAGGAATGTCTCCTTGCCATCCTATGTACCACCCCTCCGCGCCGTCTACAATAGAGGTTTGCCACAAACTGGATCTTTGTCACAACGAACCAAGAGGACCGAATGTCGGAAGCAACCCAGGCAAAACCCGAACTCAAAGCGCTAAAGTCCACGCTGAACCTGCCACAGACCGCCTTCCCTATGAAGGCCAATCTGCCGCAAAACGAGCCTGCCCGCCTCCAGGCGTGGCAGCAAAGTGACTTATACGCTCAGATCCGCGCCGCCCGCGCCGGCCAGCCCAAGTACATCCTCCACGACGGCCCACCCTACGCCAACGGAGCCATCCACCTCGGCCACGCCCTCAACAAGTGCATCAAGGACTTCGTCGTCAAAACCAAGACCATGGCCGGCTTCGACGCCCCCTACGTCCCCGGCTGGGACTGCCACGGTCTGCCCATCGAAATCAAAGTCGACGAGCAGCTGGGCCGCAAAAAACTCGAGATGGACCCAATCGCCGTCCGCCGCGCCTGCCGCGAGTACGCGCAGAAGTACGTCGATCTCCAGCGCTCGCAGTTTGAGCGCATCGGCGTCTTCGGCCGCTGGAACGATCCCTACCTCACCATGAGCTTCGGCTACGAAGCCAGCATCGTCGAAACCTTCTACGACTTCTTCGAGAAGAAGTTCGTCTACAAGGGCCTTAAGCCCGTCTACTGGTGCATCCACGACTGCACCGCGCTAGCCGAAGCCGAGGTCGAGTACGACCAGCACACCTCGCCCAGCGTCTACGTCCGCTACAAACTCACCAGTGACACGGCTCAGATCGACCCACTCCTCGCAGGCAAAAAAGATCTCTACACCGTCATCTGGACCACCACCCCGTGGACCCTCCCCGCGTCGCAGGCCGTAGCCTTCAACCCACAACTCGAATACGTCGCCCTCGCCTGCGAAGGGGGCACCTACCTCATCGCTCAGGCACTCATGTCCTCGGTCATCGCTCACTGCCACCTGGTGAGCGCGAAGAACCCCGCTGAGCCCGCATCGCAGGCCGACATCCTCGCCGTCTTCACCGGCAATCACCTCGAGCGCGCCACCTTCCAGCACCCTTTCCTCGACCGAAGCATCCTCGGCGTCACCGCCGACTACGTCACCGCCGAGCAAGGCACCGGAGCCGTTCACACCTCACCCGCCCACGGCGTCGACGACTTCTACACCGGCCAGCGTTACCACCTCCCCGAGATCCAGTACGTCGACAACGCCGGCCGCCAGCGCCACACCGGCACCAACGGCGGAGGCGGAGTCGCCCAACCCTACGAAGACCTCACCGTCTTCAAATCCAACCCCGTCATCATCGAACTCCTCAAAGAAAAAGGCGCACTCCTCAGCGACACCACCTTCGAGCACTCCTACCCCCACTGCTGGCGCTGCCACAACCCCGTTATCGTCCGCGCCACAGAGCAGTGGTTCATCGGCATGGAAACTCCAATGATCACCGACGAAGGCGCCACCACCACCTTCCGCCAGCGCGCCCTCGACGAGATCAAACAAGTCGTCTGGGACCCAGCCTGGGGCGAAGAGCGCATCTCCAACATGATCGCCACCCGGCCCGACTGGTGCATCTCCCGCCAGCGCATCTGGGGCGTCCCCATCGCCGTCTTCCTCTGCGACAAGTGCGGCGAGCCGCTCAACGAACCCGCCGTCAACAAAAGCATCGTCGACCTCTTCAAAAAAGAGGGTGCCGACGCCTGGTACGCCCACGATGTCGCCAGCCTCCTTCCCGCCGGAACCGCCTGCGCAGCCTGCAGCCACCAGGAGTTCCGTAAAGAGATGGACATCCTCGACGTCTGGTTCGAATCCGGCTCCAGCTGGCACGCCGTCCTCGATCTCGAACCCGAGCTCCACTCTCCCGCCGACCTCTACACCGAAGGCGGCGATCAGCACCGCGGCTGGTTCCACTCCTCTCTTCTCACCTCGGTCGCCGTGCGCAACCACGCCCCCTACAAGATGGTCGCGACCTCCGGCTGGACCCTCGATGAACAAGGCCGCGCCTTTTCAAAGAGCCTGGGAAATGGAGTGGATCCTGTAGACATCGCCAAGCGTCTCGGCGCGGAGGTCATCCGTCTCTGGGTAGCCTCCGTCGACTTCCGTGAAGACGTAGCCGCCAGCGAAAACCTCATGCAGCGCGTCAGCGACAACTACCGCAAGCTGCGCAACACCCTGCGCTTCCTCCTCGGCAACCTCCACGACTTCAACCCAGCGACCGACGCGATCGCCTTCGCGAACCTGCAGCCCCTCGACCAATACATCCTCGCCCGCACCGCCGAGCTCGACGCCAAGATCCGCGCCGCCTACGACAGCTTCGAGTTCCACCGCGCCTATCACGCCCTCAACGAGTACGTGAACACCGACCTCAGCGCCCTCTACCTCGACGTCCTCAAAGACCGCCTCTACACCTTCGCGCCTAACCACCCCGGCCGCCGCAGCGCACAAACCGCTCTCTGGCGCATTGCCGAAACCCTCACCCGCCTCATCGCCCCCATCCTCAGCTTCACCGCCGACGAGGTCTGGGCCTTGTTACCCAAGGTAGAAAACCGCGAGTCCAGCGTGCACCTCGCCCTCTTCCCCGCCATGTCCGAGATCATCCCCGGCACCACTCGCAAACTCGAAGAAGACTTCGACCATCTCCTCACTCTGCGCGACGAAGTTCTCAAGGTCCTCGAAGAGGAGCGCACCGCCAAGACCATCAGCAACAAACCCTCCGAGACCGAGATCGTCCTCGGCTGGCTCAACACCCTCGCCGAGCAGCCTAACCCCGTCTTCGAGCAGTACAAGTCCATTCTCCCCGAGCTCTTCGGCGTAGCTCAGGTCGAAATCTCAAACGCCATCATCACCGAAGGCACCGTAGAAAAGGGAGCCTTCTACGTTCAGGCCAAACCTGCCGCAGGCTCGAAGTGCGAACGCTGCTGGCGCTTCACCGAAGACGTAGGCCACGAAGCAAACTACCCAACCGTCTGCCTCCGCTGCGCCGAAGCCCTCGAAGCCATCCACTTCCCACCCTACGAAGCGCCACCCAACAACGCAACGGAGTCGCAAGCCTGATGTCCCTAACGAACAAGACGACCTACGAAACCCCAACCCCGGCCACCGAAGCCAGGCCACGCGATCAACGTGGCCTCACGCTTGCCATCGCCGCCGCAGTCGTCCTCCTCGACCGCATCACCAAGCACATCGTCGCCCAGCAACTCCCCAACGGCCAGGCCCACACCGTCATCCCCGGCGTCTTCCGCATCACCGACGTGCACAACACCGGCGCGGCCTTCAGCATGTTCGCCGAATCCGCCTCGCCCACCACCGTGCGCAACATCCTCATCGCCTTCTCCGTCATCGCCGCCATCGTTCTCCTCGGAATGCTCTGGCGAACAGGCCGCGCCCTCACACTCAGCTCTGCCGCTCTCGCGCTCATCCTCGGCGGGGCTGTCGGCAACCTCTACGACCGCATCCGCTACAGCTACGTCGTCGACTTCCTCGAAGTCCACATCGGCAACTACCACTGGCCCGACTTCAACGTCGCCGACAGCTGCATCGTCATCGGCGCCTGCCTCCTCCTGATTGAAATCTTCCGCCCGCAACCGATCGACTCCTAAGCCTCACCCGTGTACCCACTCCCTATGAATGACCAGATCACAATCCGCGGCGCAAGAACCCACAACCTCAAGGGCATCGACGTCGACATCCCGCACAACGCCCTCACCGTAGTCTCCGGCGTCAGCGGCTCCGGCAAATCCTCGCTCGCCTTCGACACCGTCTACGCCGAAGGCCAGCGCCGCTACGTCGAATCGCTCTCCGCCTACGCCCGCCAGTTCCTCGAACGCATCGAAAAGCCCGACGTCGACTTCATGGACGGCCTCGCCCCCGCCATCGCCATCAAGCAAAAGAATCAAACTCGCAACCCCCGCTCCACCGTGGCCACCGCCACCGAAATCTACGACTATCTCCGCCTCCTCTACGCCCGCTGCGGCACTGTCACCTGCCTGCACTGCGGCGGCATCGTCAAGCACGACACCGTAGACGAAATCGTCACCACCCTCTTCGCTCTACCCGAAGGCACCCGCACCTACGTCCTCTTCCCCATCATCCGCACCGAAGTAAAACTCGAGCCGATGCAGATCGCCACGCCCGACGTCGAGGTCGAAGCTCCCAAACCCAAAAAGACCGCCGCAAAGAAATCCGCGAAGTCCACAAAGCCCGCAGCCATCGAGACCCTCACTCTCACCGACGCACTCAAAGACCGCCTTACCGAACTGCGCCGCCGCGGCTACAACCGCCTCTACCAATCAGGAAAAATAGTAGAGTTTTCCACGCCCGAGTCCCTCCTCGAACTCGACTTCACCCAACCCATCTTCGTACTCATCGACCGCCTCGCCATCACTCCCGAGAGCCGTGCCCGCATCGTCGACGCCATCGAAACCGGCTACCGCGAATCCGGCGAAGTCCAGTTCCACACCGTCCCGCGCGAAGACAACGAGAACCCAACGAAGTTGCGCTTCTCAGCCGCCTTCGAGTGCACCACCTGCCACCGCGCCTACCGCGAACCCGAACCCCGCCTCTTCTCCTTCAACAACCCCTACGGCGCCTGCCCCCGCTGCCAGGGCTTCGGCAACACCATCGACTTCGACCCCAACCTCATCATCCCCGACAAGTCGAAGACCCTCGACGAAGGCGCCATCGCCCCCTGGACCACCACGAAATACCGCCCGCATCACGGCGAGATGAAGCGAGCCGCAAAGGCCGCCGGCATCCCCACCGACGTCCCCTGGTACGACCTCACCGCCGCCCAGCAAGCCGTTATCGAAGACGGCAACAGCACCTTCCCCGGCATCCGCGGCTTCTTCGCCGCCCTCGAACACAAAAAATACAAGCTCCACGTCCGCGTCTTCCTCTCCAAATATCGCGGCTACGCCCTCTGCCCCGACTGCCGAGGCCAGCGCCTCCGCGCCGAAGCCCGCGCCGTCCTCATCGCGCCTCAAAATGGTCCAGCCCAGAACATCTGCGAGACCTCAGCCCTCACCATCACCGGCGCACAGCAGTTCTTCGACAATTTGCAACTCACACCGGCACAATTAGAAGTTGCCGGAAAGATCCTCGAAGAAGTCCGCCAGCGCATCCACTTCCTCCACCAGGTGGGCCTCGACTACCTCACCCTCGACCGCCTCAGCTCCACCCTCTCCGGCGGCGAAGCCCAGCGCATCCAACTCGCAACCTCCCTAGGCTCCCGCTTAGTCGGCGCACTCTACGTCCTCGACGAGCCCAGCATCGGCCTCCACACCCGAGACACCGCCAAGCTCATCAGCATCATGAAAGACCTTCGCGACCTTGGCAACACCATCCTCGTCGTCGAGCACGACCCCGACGTTATCCGCGCCGCCGACCACCTCCTCGACCTAGGCCCCGGAGCCGGCGAACTAGGCGGCCAACTCCTCGCCTCCGGCACCGTCGCCGAGGTCACCGCCAACCCAAACTCCATCACCGGAAAATATCTCTCCGGTCGCGCCACCATCCCCATCCCGAAGCACCGCCGTGAACCCGGCCGCGAACACCTCAAACTCACCGGAGCCCGCATCCACAACCTCCGCGGCGTCGACCTCGACATCCCCCTCGGCCTGCTCTGCTGCGTCACCGGCGTCAGCGGCTCCGGCAAATCCACCATCGTCCACCAGGTCCTCTACCGCGCCCTCATGCAGTCGCTCGGCCAAACCGAAGGCGCAGACCCCGCGCACCTCTATCGCGAACTCTCAGGCACCCAGCACCTCAACGACGTCGTCCTCGTCGACCAGTCACCCATCGGCCGCACCCCGCGATCCAATCCAGTTACATATATCAAAGCCTTCGACGACATCCGCGCCCTCTTCGCAGCCCAACCCGACGCCAAGCGCAAAGGCTTCGGCCCCGGACACTTCTCCTTCAACGTCCCCGGCGGCCGCTGCGACGTCTGCGAAGGCGACGGCACCGTCACTGTCGAGATGCAGTTCCTCGCCGACATCGAACTCCCCTGCGAAGAATGCAACGGAACCCGTTACAAATCCACCATCCTCGACATCCGCTACAAAGGCAAGAACATCCATGACGTCCTCAACATGACCGTCAAGGAAGCCCTCGTCTACTTCGCCGGCCACCCCAAGATCGTCGACAAGCTCTACGTCCTCGACGAGGTCGGCCTCGGCTACGTCCGTCTCGGCCAATCCGCCACCACCCTCTCCGGTGGCGAAGCCCAGCGCGTCAAGCTAGCCTCCCACCTCGCCACCGCTCGCTCCATCACCAACCGCAGTGCCAACGACACCGCCGCCAAAGCCCGCAGCCGCACCCTCTACATCCTCGACGAGCCCACCACCGGCCTCCACTTCGACGACGTCGCCAAGCTCCTCGCAGCCTTCCGCAAGCTCATCGAAGGCGGTGGCTCCCTGCTCGTCATCGAGCACAATCTCGACGTCATCAAATCCGCCGACTGGGTCATCGACATGGGCCCCGAGGGCGGCAGCGGCGGCGGCCAGATCGTAGCCACCGGCACCCCCGAAGAGATCGCCGCCAACCCTGCATCCCACACGGGCCACTGGCTGGCCCCCGTCCTCAACCTCGCCGCCCCAAAAACCGAGCCAGAACTCCAGGTCACCGCTTAGACCGAACAGAAAGCATCGGCTCTGGTCGTCATCAACCTCTTTCATCCCCTGTTCGTAGCAATCAGACGGCTGTTATTGTAGAGGCGATGAGAAAAAAGAGAGCAGCTACCGCCAACGCAATTCAGTAGGCTGAACTGATTCTGAAGCTATATGAACTCCGGCGGGAGGCGGTCATGCGCGAAGCGCGCTCCTACGTAGGCGGCGATTTTCTACCAGCATCCGCCAGCGAATTTATCCAGATCGTCAGTGCAGGCGACAGGCGCAGTAGCTTCGTTCTTCAAGTCTATGGATACTGGGAGATGGTCGCCGCCTTTGTAAGAAGCGGCGCTCTAGACGCGGAGTTGCTCTACAATACCTGCCCCGAGATGTACTTCCAATACGCCAAAATTCAACCCTACCTGGCGCAGTTTCGCGAAGAGATGAACATGCCTGAGTTCCTGATCAGCATCGAACAGCTTATCGATCGATCACGTACGGGCCGCAAGCGTCTCGAAGCCATGCAAAAGAATCTGGCGGCCATCGCCGAGGTACGAAGTCGCTCTGCGTCAAAGCCACGGACAACTTCAAAGCCAACCTCAAAGCCACGGACAAAGTCAAAGCCACAGACAAAAAGATAACTTCACTCCAGGTCACCGCGTAGCCCGCAGCATTCCATCCCCGACCATCCCGGACCATGCCCGGACCGCGCCGTTCCCCAGAACACCGTTTGCCTTTTCGCGTTCCATCGGTCTAGTATCGAAGTTTTCTCCTCCCCAGGCATTGCGGGCCCCCATTTCAGAAAACCCAGGGGGATACTATGGGTTCATCCAGTCCCAACCGACCTCGTCCTGGCCTTAGAGTAGCCAGATTAGCCACAGCAACCTTATTCGGCTTGTGCGCTCTCTCTGTCGCCGCCGTCGCTCAAGCCAACGACCCACTCCTCCCCGGCGTCACCTACGTCTGCAGCGGCGAGCGCATGTTCATCGAAAGCTGCAACATCCGCGACACCTCAGACACATCCACCTGCATGGTCGGCCATCCCGATCACATCCAGCCCAACGGCCTCATGCAATACACCAACGCCACCCGTGGCGCCCTCAAAAAACTCTTCCCCACCTGCACCCAACCCTCCGCCAAACAGGTCGCCGCCGCAAAGGCCTTCCAGCAGAAGCAGCAGGACCTCTACAACGCGAACGCCCAGAGAGCCGAAGACCAGCTCAAAGCCCCCCCGCAACAAGCCCCGTCCGGCGGCGGCTACGGCCAGCCCGCTCCCCCAAAGAACGCCGAAGAGCGCGCAATGCGCCGCTGTGTCTCCTCCGGCAGACTTCCCACCACCTGCACCGGCAACTCACTCCTCGGAGCCTTCGGCCAGATGCTCTCCCAGGTCCTCCCCGGCGCCAACAAAGAGACCATCCCCGGTCCCGACATGGCAGGAGTCTTCGAAGGCCCCGGCCACTGGCGTCTCGACTTCATCGACGGCGGCGTCCTCGTCAACTGCTCCTTCCTCTCACCCAATCAAGAGGCCTACTCCCTCGACTTCAAAGGCGGCCACGCCGTCCTCACCATCAACACCAGGCCCAAGCCTCTCGTCCTCATCCTCCACGGGACTGAAACCATCACCGGGCCACCCGGCCCCGTCACCATCGACGGCGTCGTCGCCGGCGGCTACACCCCTAGGTAGCTCCTCTCCCGGCCACACCGAAACCTCCCAGACCACCACCCACGAAATCGTCGACAAGAGCCAGACCGGCATGTACGGCCAATCCCAGCTCACCTACCAGGGCAACGGCCAATACGACGCCGCCACCACTCACACCAGCAGCACCTACGTCCCCGGCGCATCCACCCCTGGCTACACCAACTTCGTCCCCAAGCGCGCCACCTGCCCCGCCATCAACCTCTCCTCCAAGGGCGTCGGCACAGGCATCCAGACCTTGCAAACCGATCTCCTCAAGACCGCGTTCGGCGGCGAAAAAGGCCCACCCACCCCTCCCGGAATCCGCATGCACGGCATCTTCGCGGCATCCACCGGCTTCAGTGTTCAGTTCTTCCCCGAGTCCGCCATCCTCGGCTGCGGCCCCGATGCCGCACGAGCCTATCCCTACACCGTCGAGCCCGGCACATCCGGCGTAGCCATCAAAATCGCCGCACCCGATCACCCCCTCGCCCTCACCATCAAGCCCGACGGCTCACTCGACCCCGGCGACTCCGGTCCCTACCAGGTCCACGGACGCGTGGTCACCGGCCAGGACAACAACGACAACTTCACCTTTGCCCCCCTCGAACAGACCTGCAACCTCGCCCCCCTTACCCCCAGCAAGACCATCCCCTCCTCCGGCGGCGCCACCACCGTGCTCGCATCCGCTGGAAGTCCGGCAGCATCCGTTGGAAATCCAGCCGCAACCCCATCCAACAACGGCAGCACCCTCTCCTCCTCTACCGCGCCCCTCGGCAACGCCACTCTGTTCATCGTCTCTGGACTCCCCCCACAACCCGGCGCACCCAACCCTCTCGCCGGACATCCCTACACCCTTCTGCGCAACAGTGTCGCCGACATACTTGCCAAGCAAGGCATCGCCGTTCCTCAGGGTTCGAACCCTTATAAGGTCCTCGGCATCGCCTGCGGAAATCACACCCCCGACTGCCAAAAGATTCTGGATGCGGTCAAGGCAAACGCCGCCTCCGCCATCCGCGCCGACGCCAACGGCAGCGGAACCTTCCCCGGCGTCTCTCCCGGAACCTATTACCTGATGATCTCCGCCCGCTACAACAACCAGGCCCTCGTCTGGGACCACCCCATCCAACTAAAGCCCGGCCCAAACTCACTCTCGCTTGATCAGCGCAACGCAACGCCGATCAATTGAAAACAAACCACACGTCCCGCTGCCGCGACCTCGGGACCCCGGTCCCTGAACCTTATATAAGCCGTTCGACGCCTCGCGCGTGCGATCTAGTTTGCGGCGTCAGCATAGCTCAACAGCTCTTGGATGCGGGTCTCGTCGACGAGCTTCAGGTTGATATCATGCGGGTATTTTTAAGCATCGGTCTCCGGTCTTTTGAAAGCTCCAGCCTTGAGCACGTCCGGCTCGAGAAAATCAACTTGCAGAAAGTCGGCGTGAGAACAAACCTCAGATTCCGTGCGAAGCAGCCGTTGACCTTTCAGGCCACCTTGTCTGCCACTAGAATGGCACAGTGACCCTTCCCCGCCCTGCATTTATCGCCTCAGCCGCCACGATCGTCGTCCTCTTCCTCTGCTGGCTCTTCTGGCACTCGCGGTCCAGGGCGCCCGCTCCTCCACCCTCCTCTTCCGTTGCAGCCTCCGGCCCCGTCAGCGCGACAGACACTGAGGACCTCGCCCCCACCCTGGTCTACGCGCACAATCTGCTCCTGCGCAAAGGTCCCAACTTCCGTATCTACATCCGCTGGATCCGGGGACAGATGGTTCGCACCCGTCGGCAGGTAAATCCGTCCTTCGATGACCCGGATTCTTTCGTCCTACAGATTCAGAAGGGTGTCATCCACGCGAACATAGGAGACATCAGCAACTATCTGAACACCAGCTCTCCGCCCAACTCTCCTCTCACCAACATCTCGATTCAACCCGAAGGCGAACAAATCAAGCTGCAGGGCACCGTACACAAGATCGTTCCCCTTCCCATCGAACTCATCGGCACCCTCTCTCCCACTCCGGATGGCTTCGTCAAGTTTCACCTCACAAAGCTCAACGTCTTGAAGGTTCCGCTGAAAGGCCTCCTCGGAGGCTTCCATGTCGAACTATCCGACCTGGTTCATACGAGTAACATCCCCGGAGTTCAGATAGTAGACAACGACATCATCTTTGACACCCAGAAACTGCTCCCCCCGCCGCACATCCATGGCCAAATAACCACCGTCCGGGTCAGCCCGCCGGACATCGAAGTGCTCTACGGCAACGCGGGCAATGACGAGACCCGACTCGCACAGTGGCACAACTTTCTCCGTCTCAGTGGAGGCACCCTCGACTTCGGCAAGCTCACCATGCACCACGTCGACCTCACGATGATCGACGCCTCTCAGGATCCCTGGTTTGACCTCGACCTCGTCAACTATCAGGCTCAACTCGTCAACGGCTATACGCGCATGACCGCACAGGCTGGCCTCGAGATCTTCATGCCCGACCTCGATGAGCAAACCCCGAAGAAAGCCGGCCAGAGCGTCACGCTCGAATGGCTCAAAGACCGCAACCGCTCCCTCCCGGTTGACGTCCCTGCCAAGTAGCGCGTCCGAAGCTTCGCATTGCTTTTAATGACTGGGACAGCGGCCGCCGAGAGGCCTCTCCAAGGCGCAATGAAACTTCAAAGCGTCCCCGGATGCCTCTGGTCTCAGAAACTCATCCCTTCACGCCATCTCCGCTCTGTCTTCCACAACTCGCCTCTTGACGCGTCTGTTATCCTCTTAGTAGGGAAAAGCTACTGAAGCCCGGCCATCCAGGTCGGGCTTTCGTACTTAACAATCGCAGTAAAGTCCAAACCTAAAGTCAGTCGTTCGAAGACTTTGCACACTTTAAGGGTAGTAGGGGGAGTACCGGAGATGCACGACACAAGACGCAACAAGTCAACACCTGCACACAGGCTACGCCCACGTCCCCCTGCCATCCTGTCGTTAATATTTTTCTCTCTAGTCCTTGCATCAGGGTCGGCCCGGGCACAACTCCCCGCAGGCGCCATCGACACCACGGCCGCTCCCAAACCCGCACCGATCGACCCCGCCCGCGCCCAGGCCAACGACGCCCTCGACAAGCAGGACTACCCCACCGCCCTCAAAATCCTCACCCTACTCGCTGACAAGAATCCCACCGACGCCCACCTCCTCTATGACCTGGCCTTCACCCAGGACGCACTCGCCGAAACTCCCGCCCAGACCACCGCCGCAGAGCAAACCTACCGCCGCGCCATCGCCGCCGACCCCAACTACTTCGACCCCCATCTCGCCCTAGGCCTTCTCCTGGCCCGCGGCGGCCGGCTCACCGACGCCCACAATGAGCTCCTCAAATCCACCACCCTCACCACCGACAACCCCGCCCTCAAAGCCCGCGCCTACCGCGCCCTCGCCCGCATCGACCAGACCGCCAACCCCTCCGCCGCCAGCGACGAACTCCTCTCAGCAATCAAGATCACCCCCGAGACCCCCGAGGACATCCTCCTCTCCGGCGAGCTCGCCGAAGCCTCCGGCGACACCACCGCCGCCGAGCTCGCCTACCGCCGCCTCCTCGCCGTCGACCCCCAGAATCACGACGCCACCGCTGCCCTCACCCATCTCCTCCTGCGCCAACAGCGTCCCGACCAGGCCGAATCCCTCCTCACCACCGCCCTCGCCAAAGACCCCAACAACCCCACCCTCAACGCCCAACTCGCCAGCCTCTACGAGCAGCAGGGCAAGACCACCCAGGCCATCCCACTCGCCGCCAAACTCCACGCCGCCCACCCAGAAGACGCCGCCATCACCCGCCTCCTCGCCCGTCTCTACAGCCGAAACAAGCAGTACGACCAGGCCGCCCCCCTCTACAACGGTCTCCTGACCAAATCCACGCAGGACCCCACCCTCCTCGACGACAGTGCCGACGTCCAGATCCACCTCAAAAACTTCGCCGAAGCTGAAGCCCTTCTCAAGCGCGCCCTCGCCCAGCCCAACGCCTTCCCCACTAAAGACGATCTCGCCCAGGCCGCCAGCCATCTCGCCTTCGCAGCGTCCGCAAACAACGACCCCGTCACCTCCTTGCAAGCACTCGAAATTCGTGATAAAGTGCTGCCACAGTCGCCTTCAAGTCTGTTCCTTGCGGCAACTGCGCACGACAAACTGCACCACACCAAACAGGCGACCGACCTGTACAAACAGTTCCTCTCCGTGGCAAACGGCCAGTTTCCGGACGAGGAGTGGGAGGCCCGCCACCGTCTCCTCACCCTCGATCACCTGAAGTAGGCAAGCGCTCCCTTCGAGGTGCGTTATGAAATCGATCCGTCGGTTCGCTCTTCTTCTCTCTCTGCCGCTGCTTCTGTCCTCTCCAGCAACCGCACGCGCCGCCTCCTTTGACGACACCCTTCCCACCGCCCAGGCACTCGCGCAACTCGAACTCCGCGCCCAGCAGGCCAATCCCCGCGATCAGTGCTTCCTCTACACCGAGCTCGTCCATGTCATGACCGAGATGGCCGGCAAGCAGATGCTCAACGGCGACGTCGATCAGGCCACCGCTACCCTCAAGAAGGTCAACGCCTACGCGATGCTCATCCACATGGATATCGCCAGCAACTCCAAGCGCCTCAAGAACGCCGAAGAGTTGATGCATCACACCTCCTACCGCCTCGGAGAGTATCTCCATAAAGCCTCCAATGAAGATCGCGACACCCTCCAGGCCACCCTCAAGCAGCTCGACCAGGTCCACGACGAACTTCTCGCTCAGGTCTTCAAGCACTAAGAACCAGACACCAGTAATCCAGACCAGGAACCGATGCTCCGCAGACTCTCGCTCGTCCTTCTTCTGCTCTCGCTTGCCCTGTCCCTTCCCGCCCAGCGCACCGACGCCTCCCTCTCCGACGGCGAAGTCGAGCAGCTCCGAGAGGTCGCCTATTATCCCAACGACCGCGTCCTTCTCTTCATCAAGCTCCTCGACGCACGCAACAAATCCATTCAGGATCTCTTCGCCACTCCGCGAAAACCCGGCCGCGAGCAGGACACCCACGATCTCCTCGAGCAGTTCACCGCCATCGCCGACGAGCTCAACGACAACCTTGACGACTACGGCGCCCGTCACCGCGACATCCGCAAAGCTCTCCCCAAGCTGGTCGAAGCCACCGAGCGCTGGTCCTCCAACCTGAAGGCCCCGCCTGACAACGAGACCTACAACGTCTCCCGCAGGCTCGCCCTCGAAGCCGTCCACGACCTTCACGATCAAGCCACCCAACTCATCGAAGAGCAGAAGGCCTGGTTCCTCGCCCACCCACCGCAAAAAGAAAACAAGAACGCCCCTATAGACCTTCCCCGATAGCATCGAAGAATATGTCCTTCCGGACGGGCGCCCTACGCGGGCAGCGGTCACTTCGTGACGCGTATACCTTTCTTGCAGCGACGATCTCTTGTGGTCTTCCCGTTGGTCGGAACCGATTTTCTTCCGACCAACGGGAGGACCACGCGAAGCAGTAAAAGGCGTGCGAACGCCCGCCCTCCGCGCAGGAGGCCCGTCCGGCAGGAAAGTGTCTAAGCACGAACCTACCAACGTACCTCCTGCACAGCCTCGCCTCTTATAAAATCGTCCTGTAGCACCAAGACAAGGACGAAGCCCTGACCACCCCGAAGCATCCCGGCCCCTCCCCCCTGCGCCAATTCCTGCAGCTCTTTTCATCGCCTTCGCCCACTCTTTTCGACCACCTCTCCGCCCCATCACCCGCAGCCCCGATTCGTCCTCACACGCCCCGCAAACCCCGCACCCCAAAATCCAAGTCCGCCGCCACCTCCCTCGTAGCCGTCTTCGAGGAGCAGTACCGCGAACTCCGCCCCCGCGCCCCCATCCCTCCGCTCGACATCCGCTTCCGCCGCTTCACCTCCCTCAACACCACCATCCGCCTGCGCGAAGGCCGTCTCCACGTCCGCCTCTCCGACCTACTCGAGTCCGCGCCCGACTCCATTCACCACGCCATCGCCCACATCCTCCTCGCCAAGCTCTACAAAAAACCCATCGCCCCCGCCCACGCCGACCGCTACCGCCGCCACGTCTCCTCCGAGGCCATCTCCCGCCAGGCCGAGCACATCCGCCAGACCCGCGGCCGCAAACGCCTCTCCACCCCCTCCGGCCATCACTACGACCTCAACGAAGTCTTCGAATCCCTCAACACCCGCTTCTTTCACGGACTCCTCGGCCGCCCCACCCTGACCTGGTCCGCCCATAACGCCCGACGCATGCTCGGCCACTACGACGCCGCCCACAACACCATCGTCGTCAGCCGCGTCTTCGACCGTCCCGACACCCCACGCTGCGCCATTGAGTACCTCCTCTACCACGAAATGCTCCACCTCAAGCACCCCGTCCGCGTCAAAGCCGGCCGCCGCTGCGTCCACTCCCGCGAGTTCCAGGCCGAGGAGCGCCTCTTCCCCGAACTCGAAGCCGCCAAAGCCTACCTCAAGCGTCTCTAAATCCTTCCCCTGCAATCCGCGCCAATCAAAATTTCACGTGCCGGGATAAAATCCCGTGCTACGATTTCGCTACGTAAGACGTCAGCGTTTCTCGCATTCGGAATCGCGTAGGAGTCGTTGAACCATGCGACTATTGCCATTGCACTAGTCGCATGGGCCCCGTTCTCCAGTTATCTTTCCGACAGGCGAAAATCCAAATCACAAGAAAGAGCAGGCAGACCCCAATGGATCTCTCGAAACGTGCAGCAGCGGAGTTCTTCGGCACCTTCTGGCTTGTCTTCGGCGGCTGCGGCAGCGCCGTCCTCGCTGCGGCCTTCCCCAACCTGGGAATCGGCTTCGCCGGAGTAGCTCTGGCCTTCGGTCTCACCGTCCTCACAATGGCCTTCGCCATCGGCCACGTCTCCGGCTGCCACCTGAACCCCGCAGTCTCCATTGGCCTGGTCGTCGGCAAACGCTTCGCGCCCTCCGAACTCCTGCCCTACATCATCGCGCAGGTCCTCGGAGCCATCGCCGGCTCAGGCGTCCTCTACCTCATCGCCAGCGGCAAACCCGGCTTCTCCCTCGCCGCCGGCTTCGCCTCCAACGGCTACGCCGACCACTCCCCCGGCGGCTACTCTCTCCTAGCCTGCTTCGTAGCCGAGGTCGTCCTCACCGCCTTCTTCCTTCTCGTCATCCTCGGCGCCACCGACGAGCGCGCCCCCAAAGGCTTCGCCCCCATCGCCATCGGCCTCTGTCTCACGCTGATCCACCTCATCAGCATTCCCGTCACCAACACCTCGGTCAACCCCGCCCGCAGCACCGGCCCCGCCATCTTCGTAGGAGGCTGGGCACTCAGCCAGCTATGGCTCTTCTGGGTAGCACCGATCTTAGGAGCAGTCCTGGGCGGCCTCATCTCCACGGCCTTCTTCGCCGCCCCGCAGCCACCAATCCGCGAAGAGATGTCCCGAAACTAGACAGCAATGCCACGTCACAAACTCATAGCGGCGCCGCACTCCGACTAAGCCAAGCGCCGCCGTGATATTCCTTCAGAGTGAGTTTGTAGTGATCCTTCCAAACCATCCAGCCGGGATGATACGGCACGATCGTCATCTCCTTCACCACGGCGCCGTTCAGAGAGTGTTCATCTCCATCCACAAATTGAGCAAACCCCCGAGTGTCTTCAACCAATGGCGATACGCAAAATCCGGTCCTCATCATTGTGGGCAACACACGATAGTCCCGTCTCGTGCCATCCGATAATTTCAATAAAATTCTCACCTGCGTTGGTTTGAAAACTATGCCGATAAGCCTGCCAAACGGCGTAGGCTCCAGATCTATCTCAGCAAAAATCGGTTTTCCAGACCCGGACATCACAATCCTCTCTCCGGTTTTATAGACACCTGTCTGCAGAATGTTGAAATCGGAACGATCCTGCACAACGTCTTTCTTGTGCAGATAGGCAAACTGCTCATCCACCCTGGACACGGTGTAGTTGTCTAAAAACGCGGCCCAACTGACCCCATCATTAAGCGAAGGCAGATGATTATCCTCCATGGGAACGAAACCGAATAACAGATAATTGGGAGCTTTTTCCGTCCGTAAATGCTGCTCATTGATCAGAGCAAGTTTTGGTGTCCACGCAGTATAGCTTTGGATGACGGGACGCGGATTCCAAGTGTCGCCCGATGCAAGAATGTAGGCATCGTCGGTCGGATAGATATCCACTGTTCCCGCCAGCTTCGGCACCGGATATTCCTCCCTGATCTTCGCAAGTCCCTCAAGATACGCGTTGGAGAGTTCGTCGTTTTCGAACAGCCGAATCCGCAAACCATTCCACAAATGTCCGTACACTCCAAGAACAGCATCGCCGGCAAGGGTGGAGATAGATTTTTTCTCTTCAGTAACGTCATGCCGCGATATTGGCAGGTCTCCGACTGGCGCCTTCGTCTTCTGCTTGTAATTCGGAATGATGGCCTTAGCCAGGTTGAGCACTTGAGGGTTATACCGAATTGTTATGCCAGCTAACACCAGGGCACATAAAACAAGAGTGACTCGAACTCGACGGTCCCAACCTAAAAACCCCGTCAAAATGCTTGCGAATACCAGGCAACTCGCCGCAATAGGCGCATGCATATCGTGCCGTACAAAACCGCTCTTGAAGCCTACAAAAAAGAACAGCGTAAAACAGACACCGAGAAATAACTTCGACACGCCCGTAACCACCATTGACCTCGACAGGTTCCAAAGAACTGCGGCGGCTGCAACAAGGTATGCCGCGATCTCCACATTAGGCAGGTACCCTAGAATGCCTCGAAATTCCCCCTGCAACCCCATCGCCTCGGTATATCCGGAGAGTATCTGGACGCTACTCGATCCATAGTCCGCAAGCCCATTAAACGGCTGCCCCGCCATCGTCCAAAACAAAAGAAGGGAGAGTATCGGCACGACAACAACTACTACCGCCAGCATGACGTATCTCTGATACAGGAGATAACTCGCAATAAGAAGAACCATCATCGCGCATAGAACAATCATGTTTCCTTTTACTAAAGGAAGTATGCCTAGTGGAATGCAGAGCGCGGCCACTGACGCCAGTCGCCGAAAATTTGACTGCGGCTGTTTTTCCTGATGACCGCAAAACTTCGCCGCGCTAAGAGCCAGAAGAAGTGGATAGGAAAAAAACAACGCATCGCGTGACTGGGCAAACCAGCCAAGAAATACAAGGAAGAGAATGGCAATTGTCCGATTCTCATTCCCGGCCATATACAGCAACGCCCCCAGATAGCAGAGCGCAAAAATAAGGCTGGTGAGCAGTATCAGGTGGTCGACCAGCGGGTGATAGACCTGCGAATACATCGCGGCATAGGGACCAAATGTGAAAATAACGTCATGGCCGATTCTCATGTGATCGGCCACCGCCTCGTTCATGGACATCACCCATGATCGATCAATGCCTCCACGTGGCGTCTCCGGATTCAATGGAACGATCAGTCCAATAACTGTGATGGCTGCGAAAAGCGGAAACCAGACCTTCAGAAAAATTTGATACGCCGTAGTACTCCGTAACTCAAATCGGCGAGATGTCTCTTGCTGCATACCTCTCCTTATACAACTCAGCTTTGAAGGTTAAATTCAAAACGAAAGCAACCGAATATCAGGAAACAACCGTCGGATGCGGCTCGACAAACGGAGTTGGCTTCCGCGCCACCCCCATCACCACCAGCCCCACCACCACCGACCCCAGCGCCGCCACCTGCGCATTGCTCATTCCCCAGTAAAGCCGCGGATTCACCCGCACAAACTCCACCAGAAACCGAGCAATTCCACTCAGAAAAAGATACAGCCCGGTCATCCACCCCAACGGCCTCGCCTTCTTCCCTAACCGCCAAAGCAACCACCCCAGCGCCATCGCAAACAGAAACTCATACACCGGCGTAGGCTGCACCAGAGCATCCGGCGGAGTCGGCAACACCAGCGCATCCTTCGCCATATGCACGCCCCACGGCAGCGTCGTATTGATCCCGTAGTCCCCATCGCCCGACGTCAAACACCCAATCCGCCCCACACCATATCCAATCGCAGCCGCCGGAGCCGCCAGATCCAGCATCCGCACCGCAGCCTTCCCCCCAGCCAGACCATCAGGTTTAGCAATCCGACCCTGCCACATCAGCATCGCGATCCCGGCCAGCATCCCGCCAAACCACGCAAACCCTGCCTGAAACCAGTGTAGAAAATCCATCGCCACCGCAAACGGCCGACTCCACCCCGGAGCAATAATCTGCCGATACGCCGCATAAAGATCCGCCGGATTCTGCAACTCATGCCAGGCCTTCGCGCCCAGCACCCCCGCGATCACCACCAACGCAACCACGTTCAGCGCGTCCGCATCGACGCCATTCCGAACAAAGTTCTTATGCAGCACCACCGTCGCCGCCACCGCCGCCAGCCACAACAACAACCCAAACGTACCCAGATGAATCGGGCCAATATCGATATAGGGAAACATAATCCTCGCTCTATAAAAGTATAACGGCCTTTGCCTCAGCCCCCCACTCGCGTTAGCCTATCCCTTATGGCCACCAGCACGCCCGTCTTCCCCCCCGCCTCAGAGATGGAGATTCTCTTCTCCAAACAACAGATCGCCGACCGCACCCGCGAAATCGGAGCCCAGATCTCCGCTGACTACAAAGGTCAATCCATCGTCCTCATCGGCGTCCTCAAAGGCGCAGCCATCTTCCTCGCCGACCTCGCCCGCGCCATCCAGGTCGACAACACCTTCGACTTCGTCGCCGTCTCCAGCTACGGCCGCGCCCGCGTCTCCTCCGGCGCCGTCAAGCTCATCAAGGACATCGACAACCCCATCGAAGGCAAGCACGTCATCATCGTCGAAGACATTCTCGACACTGGCCTCACCCTCAGCTACCTTCGCGGCCTCATGCTGCAACACAAACCCGCGTCGCTAAAGATCGCATCCTGCCTCGACAAACCCGAGCGCCGCCTCGTTCCCATCGAAGCCGACTACGTAGCCTTCAGAATCCCCAACAAGTTCGTCATCGGCTACGGCATGGACTACGCCGAGCGCTACCGTGGCGTAGAAGACATCCGCATCTTCCCCTCCGACGTCGCCGGCCACTAGCCACAACACAGTCTGCTCTCGTTTTCTTGCACAACGTGCCCGTTCTAATTCTCCCCCTCAGCGGCGTCAAAGAGGGAGCCCCATCGCTTTTGCCGTAGTCCGTTGTTTTGGTTGTCATCCCGTCAGGATCTGCTTCTGCGGTTGTCCTCTCACATCCAGCAACAAACGATCGGGTGCCCCATCCATCGCAGCCTTATGCGATGGATGGGAATGTAAACCTCTCCCAGCCGGGCCAAGGCTGCCATGAACGCGCAGTTCCAGACTCTCATTTCCCTAATTTCCCACAAAAACACCAGTATTTCCACATAAATAACGCGCTCGACTCCATTGCATCGCGGGCAATTCCGAGTAGTATTTTTTCAGCGGAAGAGCAATCTTCCAGGAGGAGAGAGTAGACAACAGCTATCGGAGAGGGCCGGCAACGGAACTCGAGGGCACTCAGGCAACTGAAGGCCGGATGATAGAACGAGAAAGCTCTTACAACGGACGCGATAACGAAAGAGAACGGCAATGCGGGCTACGCTCGCAGTACCGAAGGATTTCGGAATTGACAAGGTTGTGATCCGGGCCGTACTGGATCTTCGAAAAATCGGATAGCAAAAAGGGCGAGGTCTCGCAAGGGACCCGCCCTTTCGCTTGTGCTTCAACTCACCCGAGTCCAGACTCCCGCGGCAGCAACTCATAACTCCGCAGCCGCTTCACCTGATTCCACACAATCGCTTGTCAATGAGTGACTTGGCGATTTTGCGTCAACCGAGGAAGCAGTTCTGTTGCTCCAGATCTCAGAGTCACTAGCTCGGCACTTTGCATCGATCCGCCGTTTGCCAAATTGATTCGGGGTAGCTGGTTTGCTAGAGTCGTCGTCATGTCTAGCGCTCCACGGAGCAGATACGCGAGTTGCTCCACTCAAAGTTGATTACGTCACCACGGGCGGGGCTAATCAGAATTTTCGAAAGCGAGGAGCATGCATGTCAAAGGTTCGTGTCGCGGGATTTGGTCTTTCGTTGGACGGTTTTAGCGCAGGGATAGAGCAGAGCCTGGACGATCCGCTGGGCAAGCGCGGTCCAGAGATCTTTCAGTGGTTCTTCCATACCAGGACATTCTCCGCCATGCTCGGGAAGGAAGGCGGATCTATCGATGTGGACGACGCGTTTGCACGGCGGGGAATGGAAAACTTTGGAGCCTTCATCCTCGGCCGCAACATGTTCGGTCCGGTGCGTGGCCCATGGCAGGACTATTCGTGGAAGGGATGGTGGGGGGCCAATCCGCCCTACCATGCGCCAACCTTCGTTCTGACCCACTACGAGCGCGAGCCCCTCGTGATGGAAGGCGGGACGACCTTCTACTTCGTCACCGGTGGAGTCGAAAAGGCGCTGAGGCTCGCGAAGCAGGCAGCGGGCGACAAGGACGTCAAGATCGGAGGCGGTGTTTCCACCGTGCGGCAGTATCTGCAGGCGGGGCTGATCGATTCCCTTCACTTTGCACTTGCACCTGTTGCCCTCGGTCAAGGGGAGGCACTGCTTACCGGTCTTGACCTGCCCGCGCTGGGATTCTCTGTGACCGAGCACGAGGCGACGGAGCACGCGACACACGTTGTGCTGGAGAAGCTGCGAATTTGAACGAAATGATGAAGGAGAGCGAGCAGCTGCGGCGAAAGAACATCCCGCGGTAAGGGCGACGTGTGATCGGCACGCTCTCAGTTAGCCGTAACAGGCCAATGCGCTCATTGAGTTCTGTGCAGAGAGCCCTGTGAGTTCCTGATCGACTGAGAACCGCCCGGAGCTGTCTGGTTCGGGCTAGCCGGCCACTAGCCACAATGGCTAAGCCTTTCTGCGTCTCGACCTGGTAAAAGCCCCAGCAGACCATGCCAGTGCATAACGAAAGGTCAGGCGTTCTCTCCTACTTACATTTCACGCGATTATCGTGCGAGGCGATGATCTGCCATGTACCGCCGCGCTTCAGCCACGTGTCAGTCCAAACCTGGCACACCTCTATGTTCGGCTGGGACTTATCTTTGCCGACATAATGTTCGCTGCCGTAGACAACGGCAAGACTGTCTCCGAAGAAACGCACTTTAGCCTCATCAAGTTCGCACTCATGAGCGGTGCGTGGGCCTTTCTCGTCCTTCAGTTCATCAGCTTTTGTGAAGCGCGCACCGCTCGTGGAAGTGCCTTGGAAGTCGTCGGCAAGCAGACCAGCGACGACACCGTTGTCAACACATACACCCTCAGCCCACTTGCGCTCCATCTCGATGATGTACTTCGCGGTTTTATCATCCGCCGAAGACCAGTGACTCTGCTGGGCGTATGCCTGAACAAGGAACAACGTCTTCGCGATTGCCACCGCGAAGACTCGTAAACGCGTTTCTCGCATGGCGAAATCCTACACTACGCTCCGATGGTGACGCACTATTACACATTCGGTTATTTCGGTTGCATGTCGGCAAACCGCAGCACCGCACGCCTTCGGTGTGGATGATACTTTGCACGCTAGATGGCAGCATAACGCTGCACTGGGTTGGCAGAATTGATTGTTATTCAGTACACCCAAGCCGCATCAGAAGCTACCTTTCGCGGCCTACTCGGAATTCAGCGTCCAGATCGTCAACGTCGCAGTGTTGTCATCGACCGCCGCCAGAATCGCCTTATCCTCCGTCGTGCGCACCGCTAAACCAAACGATCCGCCCTGGGCCGGATCCACCGGGATCTCCTTCACAAATCTTCCGTCCGTCGTAAACTCGACGATCTCGCTCGGCTGATTTGCATCGGGATTGATGCCATCGTTGTTGGTCACCAGCAGGTGCCCATTCGGAGCCATCGCCAGCCCCAGCGCCCCGTGCAGATGAACATTGTCCTGGTAAATGATGGTGCCCAATCCACCATCCGTATGACGGTCCGCCGCATCCCACACCGCGAAGACGGCGTTGTCCCCCGTCGAGGCAACGTACAGCACGTCGCGCCGATCGTCGTACACCAGTCCCGTGGGAGCCACAAACAGCGTCACCGGATCGCCGCGGTGAATATACCCCGAAGCAATCGTCTTCGTACTCAGCAGCGTCAGACCGCTAAAGCTAACCTTGAACTTCAGCCGGACGACCGTCCCCGTCAGGTCATTGGTGATAAACGCAGTTGCCCTGTCTCCGCCGTCAACCAGCGCCATGTCCCACGGCCCCTGTATCTCCGCACTGGTGAACGTCTGTATCAGCTTGCCCTGATTGTTGATCACCAACAGCGACCCGGGCCCTGCAGTCGCTGCGGTACCATCCGCCGTCGGCGCATTCCCGACCACCACGAACCCATACTGCAGCGTCCCCAGCGCCGTAGAAAGCCCCAGCGGTTTTTTACCCTGGAAGAACACGGTCGTCGATCCGCTCTTCGGCACCCTGACGATGGTCGTTCCCGTACCCTGCAGAGTCATGCTGTTGTTGAAGTTCGAGACGAGAATGTCTCCACGCTTCAGCGGCCCAGACCCAGCCTGAAAGTTATCCCCAACAAACGCAACCCCGTACGGATTCGCATCCCCATTACTCGGTACCGTCGAGACACTTCTCACCGGGCTCGGCAGAAAAGCATCGTCGCCGTCATGGTGTTGCGCGAGTCCTATTCCAGTCGCACAGACCAGCAACGTAACGGCTGTAAGAGTTTTGCTCCAACCAGTTCTGCTTCTTTGGCGAAGCAGCGGCACATCTGTTTCACGGTGCGAGAAACATTCGTAGATTCGCATTTCGTTGTACCTCGAAGCGAGACATCTCTGCCTCGAGTGAGACCACAGCGGAACCCATCTCTCAGCAGCAAGCGAAACAATAGACCACTCACATTAACCATGTCGGTAGAAGGCGCAACGAATGACAACATATTTACAACTTTGTGACACGAGTGACAATTGCGTCCGGTAAACCGACTCCGCCTGGAAGAAAAATCAACTCCAGCAACCTGCGGTCATAGTGCCGCGACAGACGCTCGAGACGAGCGTCGTAATGCACTTTTCGCGCGTGCGAGGCCGCTACAGAGTCAGAAGAGAACCCGTCTGCGCTGTCTCAATCTCCAGCCGTAAACTTCACGTTCAATCACCCATGAATGATTCGCTAACTTCGAAGATCAACCATCCGCGCATCTCTCTCCCCGGCGAATGCGCCCAACTCAAACTCCTCCGCCAGCAACTCATAACTCTGCAGCCGCTTCGCCTGATCCCACACAATCGTATTCACGATCAGCTCCCCAATCCCCAACTCCTCCGCCATCGCCTCCATCTGTTCCCGCACCACCGCAGGCGTCCCCACAAAGTACCGCGGCCACTCTCCCTCCTCCTGCGGCATATCGCCCAACTTGTACAACTCCCGCGCCGCGTCCTCCGGCGACGCCACCGGTCGCCGATCACCCTGCCGAATCCGCCGCTGCAGCAGCCGCACGCTCGAAAACAGAAACTCCGCCTCCTCCTGCGTCTCCGCGCAGATCACACCCACCGCCACCGTAGCCTCCGCCGTCCTCCGGTAAGCACTCGCACTGAACCCACGCCGATAAGTCTCAATCGCCGCCCGCGTATTCACCGGGCTGAAGAAATGCGCAAACGAGTAAGGCAGCCCAAACTCCACCGCCGCCGCCGCGCTCCACATACTCGACCCCAGCATCCACACATCCGGCCCACCCGGCATCTCCGGCGAAACCCGAATCCCTGCAAACGGATGCCCCTCCGGAAACCGATGCCCCAGAAACGCCAGCAACTCGCCCACTTGGTCCGGAAAATCATCGAGCATCTTCGTCTTCCTGTCCCGCTTCAACGCCAGCGCCTCAATCGGCCCACCCCCCGGCGCGCGCCCAATCCCCAGGTCCACCCTGTCCGGATAGAGCGCATGCAGCATCCGAAAACACTCCGCCACCTTCAACGGCGTGTAGTGCGGCAGCATAATCCCGCCCGACCCAATCCGTATCCGCTTCGTCTCCGCACCAATCCGGGCTAGCATCACCTCCGGAGCCGTACACGCCAGCGTATCCATCGCATGGTGCTCCGACATCCAGAACCGGCTATACCCCAGCCCATCCACCAGCCGCGCCAGCTCAATCGAGTTCGCCAAAGCCACCCCGGCGAAACTCCCCGCAGGCACCGGCGACTGATCCAGCACCGAAAGCCGCAATCCGTTCTTCAAGCCATTATTGATCACACTCTTTTGATGTATAAAACCCGAGATCGAACCACCCCGGCTCGCAAGTACTCACATCTGTTAAACCAGCCCCAACCCCCGTATGATAGAAAGTAACCCGGCGCGAACACCTCCCCTCGCCGAAGGAGCACTTTTTTGAACACGCTGTCCATCACCGATCCCCTCCCCCACGGCCCAGAGCACTTCGACGCCGCAGCCTTCGCCGCCCACACCCTCTCCTCCCTGCAGAACCTCGCCGCCGTCCTCGACCACACCCTCCTCAAGCCCGACGCCACCCGCACCCAGGTCCTCCAGCTCTGCAACGAAGCCGCCGAACACCGCTTCGCCTGCGCCATGGTCAACCCCGCCTGGGTCCCCCTCGCCACCGCCGCCCTCCAAGGCACCGGCATTCCCGTCGGCGTCGTCATCGGCTTCCCCCTCGGCGCCACCCTCGCCATCTCCAAGCGCGAAGAGACCGCGCACATGCTCAAACACGGCGCCCACGACATCGACATGGTCCTCAACGTCGGCCTCCTCAAGTCCGCCCAGTCCGCAGACTACGAAGCCATCCGCCAAGACATCCACGGCGTCGTACAGATCGCCCACGCCGCCGGAGCCATCGTAAAAGTCATCCTGGAAACCTGCCTCCTCACCTTCGAAGAAAAACTCCGTGCCTCCGAGCTCGCCCTCGCAGCCGGCGCCGACTTCCTCAAAACCAGCACCGGCTTCTCCACCGGCGGCGCCACCGCCGACGACATCAGTCTCCTCCGCGGCGTAGCCGGCACCCGCGCCGGCGTTAAAGCCTCCGGCGGAATCCGCTCCCTCGCCGACGCCACCACCATGCTCCGCGCCGGCGCCTCACGCATAGGAGCCAGCGCCAGCGTCAAAATCCTCAACGAGCTCGCAGGACACGCCCCAGACCCAGCCACCCCAGCCCCCACCTACTAAATCCACCGCGTCTTATCACATAAAGACGGGACGCCTAGCGACGGGACGTTTAGCGATGAGGCGTCTAGTGATGGGGCGTGAGTGATGAGGCGTCTTTAAAGGCGTCATCTCGACCGGAGCGACGAACAGCCTTATCGTTCGTCGCGCAGTGGAGAGACCCCTGTATTTTGTCTTTGGTTGTTGCCGTTCTTGTTGTCATCCCCGAAGGGGATCTGCGGTTGTGGTTGTCGTTGCTTTTGCCGTTGCCGCTCTTCGCCGTCATCCTGACGGAGTGAAGGATCCCGACACCTTCCACCCACCCATACCGTTCGAACCTTCAACCCAAACACTCCAATCGTTTTCGCTCTTCCCCACAAAAATCGACCGAAGCGGTCCAGCCTCACCATGAACAGCGCAGCGAAGAGCCACCAGTCCCCTGTCAAGCCCCCGAACGACCAATCCCATTCAAAATCAAAAACATAGACGTGGCGTACCAGTTCTATCGCCTCCGCTATAATGGATATAGCACTTAAATTTTCGACCCCGGTCACCGGGGTCGTCTCGTTTAAGCAGCTATACACCCGTCAAAGGAGAATTAGACTACAAACCCTTTGGAATGAGGATTCTGCAGCTAAACCTTTTGCAATGTTATTTTTGCGAGTAGCCTCTCCTTGCAAAGGCAACAAAAATAACCCACTTACACGACAATAATATGGGGGGGTACCCCCTGAGTGCCAGGAGCGTATGAATCACACGATCACAACCGGAGAGGAGCCGCGAGATATGACGCCCACACTGGCTCCAGCGGAAGAACCCCGGCTGCTCGTCCACACCGATCCGCAATCCCGATCAGGCACTCCCCAAACCCAACCTCACCCGGTAATATCAACGCAAAGCAGAATGCCTTCCCCCATCAAACCGAGTTCCACGCCACCCGCTGCTCCCGAAGCACCCGCGCCCGAGCACCCCTACGAGGGGGACTACCGCCCGCCCACCCAGCAACTCTTCCACCCCCACGCCGCCGACCCCAAAATTCGCGTCGAGCCCCTCCAGGTCGAGTTCCTCCACAACCTTGCCGACGCCCTCAACACCACCCTCGACCTCAACACCCTAATGCACCGCGTCGCCGACCTCGTCCGCGCCGTCATCGACTACAAGATCTTCGCCATCCTCCTCATCAACGAGCGCGCCTCCGACCTCCGCATGCGCTTCCAGATCGGCCACTCCTCCGAGGTCGAGCGCATGCGCATCAAGCTCGGCCGCGGCGTCGCCGGCCAGGCCGCACTGCAACGCAAATCCCTCCTCATCGAAGACGTCACCACGCAGGAGAACTACATCGACGCGAACCCCAACGTCCGCTCCGAGCTCGCCGTCCCGCTCGTAGTCAAGAACAAGGTCATCGGCGTCCTCGATCTACAGTCCGAGACCATCGGCTACTTCACCATGGAGCACCAGCGCCTGCTCGAGCTGGTCGCCTCCCGCATGGCCATCGCCATCGAGAACGCCCGCCTCTACACCCGCGTCTCCCGCCAGGCCCAAACCCTCGCCGTGCTCAACGAAATCTCCCGCGAGATCACCAGCATCCTCGATCCCGACGATCTCCTCGAACGCATCGGTCAGCTCCTCAAGCGCGTCATCGACTTCCACATGTTCACCATCCTCCTGTGGAACGACCGCACCCAGCTCTTCGAGCATCGCTTCTCCTCCCGCTTCGGCGAACGCGTCACCCGCGCACGAACCATCGCTCTCGGCGAAGGCCTCATCGGTACCTCCGCCCAGCTCCGCGAGCCCATCCTAGCGCCCGACGTCCGCAAAGAGCCACGCTACGTCGAAGCCAACCCCGAGGTCCGCTCCGAACTCGCCATTCCCCTCGTCTACAAAGGCGAGGTCATCGGCGTCCTCGACCTCGAACACACCCGCGTCAACTACTACAACGACGATCACCAGCGCACCCTCTCCACCCTCGCCTCACAGGTTGCCATCAGCATCGCCAACGCCAAGCTCTACCAGCGCATCCACGAGGAGGAGCAGCGCATGGAGCGCGACCTCGACATGGCTCGCCAGGTCCAGCTGCGTCTCATGCCCTCGCACCCGCCCAAGCTTGATCGCGCCGAGATCGCCTCCCGCTTCGTCGCCGCCCGCTCCATCGGAGGCGATGTCTTCGACTACCTCGACTACGGCTCCGGCCGCATCGCCATCGCCGTAGGAGACGTCAGCGGCAAAGCAGCTCCCGCCGCACTCTACGCCGCCCTGGTCAGCGGAATCCTCCGCTCCCTAGCGCCCCAGCATCTCTCTCCCGCAGCTATGCTCACCGCGCTCAACGACCAGCTGCAGGAGCGCAAGCTCGACTCCCAATACGTCACCATGCTCATGGCCGTCTGGGACGACAACAACCAGACCCTCCAGATCGCCAACGCCGGCTCCGTCCAACCCCTCTTCGTCGCCGTCAACTCCGACACCAGCAAGCCGCCCACCGTCCGCACCATTCAAGCCGAAGGCTTCCCCCTCGGCCTCTTCCCCAACGCCGAGTACGAAGAGTTCACCCTCTCCACCCGCCCCGGCGACCTCATCGTCTTCTTCTCCGACGGCATCGTCGACGCCATCAACGCCACCGGCGACATGTTCGGCGACGAACGGCTCACCCAACTCCTCGAGTCCCAGCACCAACCCACGGCCCAGTTCACGGTAGACACCGTGCTCCAGGCGGTCACTGACTTCCAGGCCGGCACCGCCCACTTCGACGACGAGACCATAGTGGTCCTACGAGCCACCGGCCAAAGCACCTAGAAATCTCTTCCCTTGCGACCAACGGGAGCACCGGGCGAAGCGGTATACAAGTCACGAAGTGACCGCCCCACGCGAAGTGGGCCCGTCCGGCAGGACAGCAGCATCTACAAAGGAAAAGAGGCCCGCACCAAGCAGGCCTCTCCTCACTTCAACAAGATGCACTTTAGGCGAAGTTACTATCGTCTCCACCACCCGACCCATCATCGCAAGAGTTGCCGCTATCATCGAACGAAGCATCATCACTCGAACTATCCGAATCGTCGAAGCTAGCATCATCGCCAGCACCTGTGTCATCGGACCCATAAAGAGAATCCCGATCGTTTGAGGATGTATCCGAACCGCCACGCGACCCAAAGTCCCGATCCTCCTGCTGCCCCAGCGACCTCTCATCCGCCGAAACATCGTGTCCTCCTCCGCCTCCACGATCATCGCCATAGTAGTTATTGACGATCTCCTCGGTCGGACGCTGACCACCATCGAAGCCGCCCAGTCCCTGACTGCCGCCATACCCAGCCTCATGCCCAAACCCATGCATCAGCGACTCCACGCCCTGAAACGCCAGCGCACCTGCCGCAACTCCAGCAGCCGTCTGCAGAGCGCCCCGCATAAACCCACCTCCACCCATCCCCTGCGGAGCCCCATACTGCGACGGAGCCCCATACTGAGGAGCAGCACCATACTGTACCGGAGCCCCATACTGAGGAGCGGCACCATACCCGCCTCCCACCGGAGCATACGGTGGATAAGCCGGCCCCCCGCCCTGCAGATAAGCCTGCTGTGGTGGTGGCGGTGGGGGTGGCGCCGGCTCCTCATTGCGCCCCAGTAGACTCCCCAAAAAACTCGTCGCATGTTTCGGCTCCGGATGCTGTTGCATCTGCTCGATCTGCGCCTTCGCCTGCGACAGCTGTGTCTGCGCCTGCTCCAGCGCATACTTCTGCACCAGCACCGTCTGCGCCAAAATGTATAGTGCATCTGGGTTGCGTCCCAATCCCTGCTGCAGCATCTGTTCCGCGTCCGTATCTTTCTCTGCAAGCTGCGTCTTCTGGATGCGGTCGATCAGACCGCCAATCATATCCTGTTCCTGAGGAGTCATCTTCAATCCCTTTCCGTTATCCTGCACCAACTACTTACAGCGCCCGCAAAGTCTGTGGAGCACTTCCAATGGACGTACACCACGCCGTAACGTCGACACCAACATCACGCACAGTAGAAAATAAGATCCCGTCTCAATGCTGATAGGATGCTTCGCGCCTCTCTCAAGACAACCTACGCAGGCCAGTCTACTTTCGTTCACTCAGAAGCCATGCGCTTCACTATCCATTCTCACCTCGTCTGAGCCTTCTTCAGCTTTACTTAAGATTCACCAGTTCCTAACATAGCCGGCATAGAGTCCTCTCCGTAACTCAGCACGAAAATCAACACCACGGAGACACTAATGCAACCCTTCTTTCCGAAGTCAAAAAGTTCCTGGCAGCCGCTCCTCAAAGGAGCCGCAGCTCTTTCCCTGGCCACTCTCGTCGGTATCCCCGTCAGCGCGCAGGACCGCGACCACGACGACCATATACGCTTCTTCCCTGGGAATCTCGTCGTCTCTCGCAGCGTCTACGACAACAACCCCAACAACGTAAAGGTAGGCGCGTTCCTCCCCCCAAACTGCGCCAACACCACCACCCCCTGCGTAGCCGCGACCAACGACGGCACCTTCCCCTACGTCTTCAATAACGTCCTCGCCGATGGCAGTTTCGGCATCACCTCCAAGGTCTATCTCGACCAGGTCACGCCCTGGGGCTTTCTCGTCGACAGCCTCGAGGTCCCCAACAGCTCCCAGCGCAACATCCGCTCCGAGAGCAACCAGCTCGTCACCAGCTTCAGTTCGAAGTCGGAAGAAGCCCTCAACCTCTCCACCGACGGCAAGCTGCTCACCTTCATCGACTACGTCGCGCCCGTCAACACCATCGACGTCTCCAACTCCAACACCCCCGGCGTCATCGATCCCACCAACCCCGTCGGCGTGGCCTACTATCGTGCCGTCGCCACCGTCAACCGCTCCGGCAAGTTCACCTTCACCGAAACCAACGCCTACAGCGGCAACAACGGCCGCGCCGCCATCTTCAACAACACCAACGGAGCCAACTTCTTCTACACCTCCGGCAACGCTGGCAACGGCAGCAATCCCCAGCCCAACGGCGTTATCCTCGGCGCCGGCGCTCAGATCATCGATCCCGCCAACGCCCTCGAGAGCTTCCAGACTCCCGGCACCCCCACCCCTGTCGCCAGCTTCTCCGTCACCCTGCTCGGCGATAAGGCAGACAAGATCGGCAAGGACGACAACTTCCGCGGGCTCACCGTCTTCAACAACGTCCTCTACTACACCAAAGGCAGCGGCGGCAACGGCGTGAACACCGTCTACTTCGTCGACACCACCGGCACCGCCTGCCCCAACGGTGTAGGCGTCCCCGCCGTCGGAGCAACGCTCCCCATCTCTCCCCTGGCGTACGACCCAACCAAGCTCCAAACTGCTGGCCTGCCCAGCAACATGTGCATCCTCGCTGGCTTCCCCACCGCATTGGCCAAGACCGCCAACCCAGTCGCCTTTCCCTTCGGCATCTGGTTCGCCAACGCTGACACCCTCTATGTAGCCGACGAAGGCGACGGCTTCGCTAGCGACACCACCCTCTACACCCACGCCGCCGCCCAGACCACTGCAGGCATCCAGAAGTGGATCTTCAACTCCTCCACCAAGTCCTGGAGCCGCGCCTACACCCTGCAGACCGGCCTCGAACTCGGCGTCCCCTACACGGTCAACCGATACCCCACCGGCAACAACTCCGCCACCAGCCTTCCCTGGTCGCCAGCCACCGACGGCGTCCGTAATCTTACCGGCAGGGTCAACGACGACGGCAAAGTTACTCTCTACGCCATCACCTCCACCGTCAGCGGCAGCGGAGATCAGGGCGCCGATCCAAACCGCCTCGTAGCCGTCACCGATGATCTATCCAACGCCGACGCCACCAAAGCCGCCAAGGAAAAGTTCACCATCGTACGTAAAGCCGACTTCGCCGAAGTCCTCCGCGGCGTCTCCTTCACCCCTGGCACACGGACGGATCACGATCGCTGGTAGTCGCACTTCACCCCAAAACACCCATCCACCTCACAACGCATCGCGGCGGAAGTACATCTCCCGCCGCGATACGTTAAATCGCTTTATTTTGCACAAAACTCAGAGAACGCCTCTAGTACATCTCCTCGTTGGAGGTATGTGAAGTAAGAGCGTAAGCGATATCCCACCGGCTTTCCCAGTCTCTTCAGGCGTCTACCACCCTCATCTCTACTCTTCTACTCTGGCCGTCTTCCGCGGCTCTCGCAATCACGCAAAGGATTGTAAGCTAGAACTCAATGTCTTCCTCTTCCAACACGCAAACCATTCGTCCCGCGCGCAACTTCAAGGGCTCTCTCACCCTCCCGGGCGACAAATCCATCTCCCACCGCTACGCCATGCTGGCCGGCCTCGCCGAAGGCACCACCCGCCTCTCCAACTTCTCCACCGGCGCCGACCCCCACTCCTCTCTCGCCTGTATGGAGGCACTCGGCGCAACCATCGTCCACAAAGAAGACAAGACCATCGAGATCACCGGCACCGCAGGAAAATTTCTGCAACCCTCTGCACCCCTCGACTGCGGCAACTCCGGCTCGACTATGCGTATGCTCGCCGGCCTCATCGCCCCTCATCCTCACACCTTCACTCTCATCGGCGATCACTCCCTCAGCCTCCGTCCCATGGAGCGCATTCGCAAACCGCTCGGCCAGATGGGCGCAAAGATCGACCTCACTCTAAATCCCGGAGACAAAGACGGCCACGCCCCCATCACCGTTCACGGCGGCCCACTCCACGCCATCGACTTCGACACCCCAATCCCCAGCGCCCAGGTCAAAACCGCAGTCCTCTTCGCCGGCCTCCAGGCCAACGGCACCACCAGCCTCACCGAATCCATTCGCACCCGCGACCACTCCGAACACGCCCTCCAGGCCTTCGGGGCAACCCTCAATCGCACCAGCTCTCGAGGAGGAGAGGTCACAAAGCTAAGCATCCCCGGCCATCAAACCCTGAAAGCAATCGACGCCACCATCCCCGGCGATATCTCCTCCGCGGCCTTCTTCCTCTGCGCCGCGCTCCTCTTCCCCGACTCCAACCTCATCCTCGACAGCGTCGGCATGAACCCAACCCGCGCCTCCCTACTCGACGTCATCACCGCACTTGGCGGCAAGATCAAAGTCCTCAACGTCGAAGAGCACCACGGCGAACTCATCGGCACCATTCAGGTCAACGTCTCGCCCAACGGCCTCCGCGGCATGCACATCGGCGGAGCTCTCGCCGCTCAGATCATCGACGAACTCCCCGTCCTCGCCGCCATCGCCCCCTACACCCACGACGGCATCACCATCCGCGACGCCAAAGAACTCCGCGTCAAAGAGTCCGATCGCATCGCCCTGGTTGCAAAAAACCTCCGCGCCATGGGAGCAGAACTCACCGAGCACGAGGACGGCCTGGTCATCCCCGGAAACCAGCCCCTTCACGGAGCACAGATCGACTCCGGCACCGATCACCGCATTGCCATGGCCTTCTCCATCGCCGCCCTGCGCGCCACCGGAGATACCGTAATTCACGGAGCCGAATCCGCCGCCATCAGTTTTCCAGAGTTCTTCACTCATCTCGACAATCTCTGCCAACGCTGAGCCGCCGTCGTCAACACTGCAATTTGCTAAGCTGACTTCAATCTCCCAACAGGTCCATGCAAACACCCTCGAGCGGCTCCCGCCCCATCCTCATCACCGAGATCGACCAGTTCGGCGGTTCAGAGCGCAGCGTCCTCGCGCTCTCCCGCTGGCTCCATCAACGCAACCTGCCCAATCACGTCGTCACCTACTTCGACCGCTGCAACCTCGCTCAATACGCCACCCACCCCCTGCAGGTCGTCGAGCTCAAACCCTCACCCGGAGCACGCCACAAGGTCGCCTCCCTCCGCACCTACTTCAACCAGCAGCCCCCAAACTCACCCAAGCCGCTCGCCTCCGGCTATCAACCGGCCCTTCACGCAACCCTAGCCGGACAGCGCGGATTCCACACCCTTATGCACGACACGCCCTCGCTCTTCGGTGATCAGGACACCCGCCGCGCACCCATAAAGCTGCGCATCGCCGTCTCAAATCGCATCATCGGCTATGGCCTGCGCTCCGGCGGCAACACCATCGTCACCAGCGAGTACCTCCGCAGCGAATGCCGCAAGGACTTCAACATCGACGCAAAGATCGCCCGCATGGGCGGCCTCGTCACCAGCCCCGCAGCCCAGCTCGCTCACCCGGTAAACGACCAGCTCCGAATGTTCTCCGTCTGCCGCATCGAACCCAACAAACGCATCGACTGGATCATCCGCGCCCTCGCCAAACTGGAGCGCAACGAAAAACCGCTCTCTTCCCTCATCGACTGGAGACTCGACCTCGCAGGCAAAGGCTCTCTCATCCCAAGCCTTACCCAGATGGCTCAAACCCTCGGCATCGGCGACCGCATCCACTTCCACGGCTTCGTCCCCGACGACGATCTCGAGCGACTCTTCTCACAGACTCACCTCTTCCTCATGCCCGCCGTTCAAGGCTACGGAATCCCCGCCATCGAATCGCTCCACCGCGGCATCCCAGTCCTGCTCCACCGCGAATCGGGCGTCAGCGACATTCTGCTCGACACCCCCTGGGCAACCGTCTTCACCGGAGGCGAAGAAAACATGACCCCGGCGCTCCAGTCTGCGATCGAAGGCATCCTCGAAGACAAGCATCACGTCGTCCCACAGCCTCATCTCCCCACAGAAGACGAGTGGGCCGAACGCGTCGCAACACTTTGCAATTGGCTGTAACCAAAACCGTTACATTTTGTAGCGGCCCATGTCATCGTCATTCAGATTTTCAAGCCACCGCCGCATCTCCTCGGCATTCACATTCGGGGAGCCGCTGGCAGCCTGCTTCGAGTTCTCGAGTACCGTGCGATTGACATAGATTGGGCAGTCCCACCGCAGCGCCAGCGCAATCGCATCCGACGGCCTCGCATCCATCGTCACCGTCTCGCCCGCCTGGTCCATCCAGATCACCGCAAAAAACGTATCATCCCGCAGCTCTGACACCACCACCTTGCGCACCTCGGCATTCAGCCCACGAGCCATGTTCTGCAACAGGTCATGCGTCATCGGGCGCGGCGTAGCTGTCTTCTCCAGTTCCAGGGCAATCGCATTCGCCTCGAAGATCCCCACCCAGATCGGCAGCACCAGATCGCTCCCAACATCCTTCAGCACAATGATGGGCATATTCGTAACCGGGTCCATCATGAGCCCGCGAATCTGCATCTCGACTTCATCAGGAGCCTGCACGACGGGTTGAACAGAAGAGGGATTCATCAGTTGAGCACCACAAAATCCGCAGCCCGTTGCACCGCCACAAAAGGCAACGGGTCCGCCTCGGCGATCGCCTCACCCACCAGGCAGTTCGGCAGCGTCTGCGTAATCCGCACCGGTAGATAACTCCCGATCGGAGGCTGAGCCTGCACAATCTGCACAGTCGAGAAGTTCACCGTCTTGTTCTGCGAACTGCGTCCGACTACCTGGTTGCGCGAAGGATTGTAGCTCTCCACCATCACCTCCTGCACCTCACCCAGATGCCGTCCATAGTGCTCCCGCTGAATCTCCCGCTGCCGGTCCATCAAAATCCGCAGCCTCTCCGACTTCACCTCATCCGGAATGCTGTCCGCCATCGTCACCGCTGGCGTGTTCGGCCTCGGCGAAAACTTGAACGCAAACACCGCGTCGTACTGCACCTCGCCCACCAGCGTAATGGTCTCCTCAAAATCCGCGTCCGTCTCGCCCGGAAAACCCACAATCATGTCGCTGGTAATGCTGATATCGCGCTTGGCCGCCTTGATCCAACTCATCCGCTCCAGATACCACTCCCGCGTATACTCCCGCGACATAGCCTTCAGCACCGCACTCGACCCCGACTGCACCGGCAGATGAATATGGTCGCAGAGTGTCGGCGTGTCATCGATCGCCTGCACAATGTCCCGCGTAAAGTCCCGCGGATGCGAAGTCGTAAACCGCACGCGTCGAATCCCCGGCAGCTCCCCAACCGCAACCAGCAACTCCGCAAACGACATCCTTCCCGAAGGATCACGGTACGAGTTCACATTCTGACCAAGAAACTGAATCTCCGTGAACCCCAGGTCCACCATCTTCTTCGCCTCAACCAAGACCGAAGCCGCAGTCCGGCTGCGCTCCTTGCCGCGCGTATAAGGCACCACGCAGTAAGCGCAAAACTTGTCGCAACCCTCAATGATCGTGATATACCCACGATGCGGATTCGACCGCGCCGTAAACTCGGTCTCAAACGTCAGATCAGTCTGCCGGTCATCGAGCCCCGTAATCCGCTCTTCCCCAGCCTCCAGCCGCCGCAGCATCTCCGGCAGATTCCGGTACGAAGCCGACCCCGCCACCATCGACACATACGGAGCCTTCTCAAAGATCTTCTCGCCCTCCTGCTGAGCGACGCAGCCCAGCACAGCGAACTTCTTCCCCTCACCCTGCAGCTTCTTGTACTCATTCAGCCGATGAAATACCTTCTGCTCCGCCTTATCGCGAATCGAACAGGTGTTATACAAGATCAACCCGGCCGCGTCCTCATCCTGCACGCGGGCATACCCCTGCTGCTCCAGCGTCCCGATGACCTTCTCCGAGTCATGGGCATTCATCTGGCAGCCAAACGTCTCAATATAAAAAGTCTTACTCACTGCTACAGTATAGCCGTTCGCTAAAGCACGATTGACACTAGGCTTATGACTTGAGTGGCCTTCGACTCAAGCCCGGTTCGAGGAAAAGGACTGGTCGCGGGGATGCAAAGCCCACCGTCTTCCCAGGTGGTGGGCTTTGCAGCTCTCACAAGATTGTCCTAACGCTCCGCCCCTGCCAATTTAATCTGGACGTCTGCGCCAGCGTGATCCTGCATCGCTTTTACAGAGGCCACTATTCCGCTGTTCAAAGCTGCCTTCACTTTTTCATCCGACACTTTGCTCGCTGCGGCATGCATCGAAGCCACTAGCGTTGCGTCCACAAGAAATGCCGGGTAATTAATAGGCCCAATACCTGGAATTTTGAATGTTATCGGGTATTCGATGATTGGAATGTAGTGACAGTGGAGTTTGCCGCCGTACTTTATGCATATTTCCATAACGTTCACCTCGCTCTGCGATTTGGCTACATGGCCCCCATTGCACAAGTTCTTTTCTTTCGACTCTGTTTGGATAGTGGTCTCGAACGTCGAAGCGTTTCGTATCGGAAGAAAAACAAGCCCTCTCACATCCACGAACGTCATGGGCATGTTGATGTCAAAAGTATTGTCAAATAGCCGTTCGCTGCGTCTCGGCTGCCGATGGCTTGAAGGGGCGCCCCGCTACGCCCGAAGTTTCAAAACTGCTTGCCCCCGGGAGATTTGTGGCTTTGTGAAACATTAAAGGTCAATGGGCACACTCGCCCTGTGCCCATCTCGCCTCTTGGAATCGAATCAATCGAATCAATTCTCATTGCACTTCTTACAACTGTCGCTATGCTGCACCATCGCGTTATAGGTCCACAAAAGTTCTGCACGCCTGCCGCTTGTCCTGCGCTTACCTAACGTGTTCACGCACTCACGGACGGCTTTCAGAAAACTCCGCGTAAGCTCTATGCCCTCATCACACTCCGGCCACTTTTCGAGGTTCGGCCAGGAGGAAAGAAGTTGACTTTGGTTCATTAACATCAGCTATAACCTGCCCTTTCAACGTTGCATTGCCATTGTGTCGCTAGCAGAGCCACGACGGCCCTCTACCTATGGTGATCGGGGGTTGAAGAACGTTTCCTCTATCTCTTCATTAGACGCAGACGCTCCTTCAAATTCGCCAAATGTTTGGAGCCGGTAGTCCTGACTTTCACATTGGATTCACACACCGACGGAGCGCATCTTCGGCTCCGCTCGAGAAGCCTGCGCAACCCTGACCAGTGCCGGCTACGCGGGGAACCGGACGACCGTTTTCTCTGTCTAAGTTGTTGAAGGGTTGGTAGCGCCAACGGGGATCGAACCCGTACTCTCAGCCTTGAAAGGGCCGCGTGTTAACCAGTTACACCATGGCGCCAAACACGAAGTTGCAGAAGGAAAGGATTGGTAGCGTCAACGGGGATCGAACCCGTACTCTCCGCCTTGAGAGGGCGGCGTGTTAACCAGTTACACCATGACGCCAGAAACCAAACAGGAGAGGAACTTCTCCACTGCGATATACAAATTATATCAGCTAACGACGCTGCTGAGCGGCCTGCGGCCCTCTGAAAAAGAAGCCTTTACAGCCCCAGCTTCTTTACCTCGTCGTTGTAGTACTTGCGGTACAGGATGTCCCACTCCTGCGACCCTTCCACGATGATCTTTCGCTGCGAAGCGATCTTCTGCCGAGCCGCCGCATCGATCTTCGTCTCTTCCATCAGCAGCTTCTCCAGAGCCTTCCGAGCCTCCTGCCGAATCGTATTCCGATCCTCCAGAAAATCGACCTCCGGAATCTCCGCCAGGGTATCTGCCACCGTATGAGCCAGCTTGTTCAGCTTGTCGCGAGAGATTCTCACAGCACCGCCTTATACTTGCGGGCCAACTCGTTCTTAACCTTCTTGAACATCTCCGGATAGCTCGCGCCGGTCTTGCGCATGTCATCCTGAAAGGCCTCAAGGATCACGCGAACCTCATCGTTGATCCGGTCTTCCAGCGCCAGCTCATCCACCATTCCCGCAGTGACGCGTTCGTTGACCACAGCCGGTTTGTCAGTGTGGATCATCTTCTCGGCGACTAAATGCTTAACCGTCTGGCGCGCCAGGTATCCAACGTAATCTTTTGAAAAAATCATTTGACTTTCCTTCGAATATACCACGCGTAACGGCGCATCCACCGCCCGCTCCTCACCGCACCATCACATACGTTTCAGCATGGGCTTATGCGGACAACTCTCTGTATTCAGACAAGTATCGCCAGCCGCAGCCGCTCCACCGGACGCCCATGCAGCAGATGTTCCGTCACAATCTCCCCCACATCGTTCGCAGAGACAGCCCCGTACCACACCGCATCCGGATAGACCACCACCACCGGCCCATGCTCGCACTGGTCGAGACAGCCAAGCTCATTCGCCCGAATCTGCCCCTTCAACCCCGCGTCCTTCACCGCATCCTTGAAGGCCGATTTCAGCCCCCTGCTACCTTCGCCGCTGCAACTCGGCCGCGATGCGCTCTCGTCCCGTTCATTGATGCAGATAAAAACATGATGCTTGAACTTTGCCAATCCAGATTCCCTTCCACCAGCCGACAGCCGCGCCCGCAACGAAGTCTCTCGTGCGATGCACCGGCGTTTCTGAGACAATACTTATCGAATGCAACCTGACAATCTTATCTCGCTCAAAGACGACATGGTGGCCTTCATCGCCGGCCACGGCATGCGTCGCCTCAACGCCTACATCACCGAAGATGTCCCCACCGTCATCTTCGAAGAAGAAAACCCCGACGGATGGAAGGACTTCGTCGAGCACGCCAAGGCTGCCGGCTCCCCTTTCGTCACCATGAGCGAAGTCATCCTCGAAAAATCGGACGTCGCCATCCTGCTCGAACAGCTTCGCGACCAGACCTTCCCCGACGACAACTCCGAAGAGCTCGACGACGCCGAGTATCTCGTCAACCACGTCGGCAAAGTCGGCTACCTCCAGCTCGGCTTCGCCCACCAGGGCGTCATGTTCATCTTCGAGGTCGCAACCGACTGGTACGACAGCTTCCAGAACCTCATGGAGACCGTCACCGACCTCGGCGGCATCGTAGTCGACGACAGCGACGAGTAAACAAAGCCAATGTCCACCGCCCCCGTTGGCAATCCAGCTGGGCTGCCAGCCTGGACCACCCGCCCCGCAGACGAGACTGCCGTTCGGAAGCTCGTTGATGCCCTAGGCTGTCCGTACGCAATCGCTCAGATCCTCGTCTCCAGAGCCATCTCCAACACAGCGGAAGCCCAGACCTTCTTCACCCCAACCCTCGACGACCTCATCGACCCCATGCTCATGCTCGGCATGGACACCGCCGTCGCCCGCATCCAGCACGCCGTCCGCACCAGCCAACCCATCCTCATCTACGGCGACTACGACGTCGACGGCACCACCGCCACCGTCCTCCTCAAGACCGCCATCGAACGCATCGCCCCCAAAGAGACCCCAGCCACCGTCACCTACCACGTCCCTCACCGCATCCGCGAGGGCTACGGCATACAGACTGGCGTCCTCGGAGAAGCCGCCGCTTCTGGCATCCGTCTCGTCATCAGCGTAGACACCGGCATCCGAGCCTTCGCTGCAGCCGAAGAAGCTAAGGCTCTCGGCATGGACCTCATCGTCACCGACCACCACCTCCCCGACGGCGTCATCGGCATTCCGGACGCGGTCGCAGTCCTCAATCCCGCTCAGCAGAACTGCCCCTACCCCTTCAAACATCTCTGCGGCGCAGCAGTAGCCTTCAAACTCGCCCATGCTCTCCTGCTGGCCGCAACCGAGACCGAAGAGCAGCGCGCAAAGTTGAAACGCGGCCTGATTCCCTCCTTTCTCAAGCTGGTCGCCATCGCCACCATCGCCGACTCGGTCCCCCTCGAAGGAGAGAACCGGGTCATCGCGGCCCTCGGCCTCAAAGAGCTTCGCAACCCTGTCCAGCCCGGACTGCGCGCCCTCATGCAGGTAGCGCAGATCCCCATCAATCGCCCACCCACCGCCACCGAAGTCGGCTTTCGACTCGCCCCCCGCATCAACGCCGCAGGCCGCATGGACATCGCCGGCGACGTCGTCGAGCTCTTCCTCACCAAAGACCCCGCCCGCGCCACCAACCTTGCAGACAAACTCAACCGCCTCAACGACGAGCGCCGCGCCACCGAAGCCAAAGCACTCGAAGCCATCGATGCCCAACTCTCCGCCCTGCGCGACAGCCTCGGGGACTACCTCGCCGAGTGCATCATCCTCGACGACCCCGAGTGGCATCGCGGCGTCCTCGGCATCCTCGCCTCCCGCGTCGTCGACCGCACCGGCAGACCTGCCATCGTCATGACCCACGAAGACGGCCACGCCCACGGATCCGGTCGCTCCATCAACGGCTTCCACCTGCTCGACGCCATAAGTGCGGTCCACGAGCCGCTAACCCCATCAGACGCACCGCTCTTCTCCAGGTTCGGTGGCCACGCCCACGCCGTCGGCTTCTCCATGCCCTCCGACCGCACGCCCCTCCTCCGCGAACGCATGCAGCGCTACGGCGCCCCCAGACTCACCGGAGAGATCACCGCACCTCCACTCGAGTGCGACGCCGAGCTTCTCCTCAGCGACCTCACCCAGAGTTTTTACGACTGGCTCACCCGCTGCGAGCCCTTCGGCATCGGCAACCGCGAGCCCGTCTTCCTCACCCGCGGCCTCACCCTCTCCGCGCCCGTTCGATTCATCAAAGAAAAACACATCTGCCTCCAGCTTCACAGCCCCGGCCTTCTGAGTTCCGGCACAATCACCCGTATCAGCGCTCTAGGCTGGAGCCGCACCATAGACTGGCCAGCCCGCTGCGCTGAAATAGGCCTCAATACAGGCTCACAGCTCGATGCCGCTTACAGATTGAAGTCCAAAACCAACCCTCAGTTCCCCGGTCTGGAGCTGGAGTTAGTCGCTCTCCGGCTCGCCTGACCCGCTGCATCGCATCGGTTAACTACCTTATCCTCAAAAGTTTCTGGTCCGATCGGACCGCGTGCAGCGTCTTATATACTGAACCTTCGACTGATGCCCACTACTGAGACAAGACGGCTAAATCCTGTAATGCTGTGGGGCATCTTCCTCGCAATCATCGCCATCGGCTTCATCATCGTGCGCTCGTCCACCCGCGACATGGTTGGCGTTCGCATCGCAGTCGTCGACCACCAGAACATCGTCAGCTCCGTCTCGACCAACGGCAAGGTCGAGCCCATCGAAGAGTTCCCTGCCGTCGCGACAGCCCCAGGTGTCGTCGAAAAGGTTTACGTCGAGGTTGGCCAGAAGGTCAAAGCAGGCCAGCTCCTCGTCAAGATGGATGACGCCGACGCTGTCGCCAAGATCGCAGCCGCAAACGCCGCAGTTCACACCGCCCAGGCGACCCTCCACGACATCGGTCAGGGAGGCTCGCAGGACGAGCGCATAGGACTCTCCGGTGATCTCAGCCGCGCCGAGCAGCAGCAGCGGCAGGCCGCAAAAGATCTCGGAGCACTCAAGGCCCTCCAGCAGAAGGGAGCCGCCTCCGCTAGCGAGGTAGCCTCCGCCGAACAGCGACTCCTCACCGCCGAAAGTTCCGTCAAGGGCCTTCAGACCCGCAGCACCCAGCGCTACGGCGCCACGGACCGGTCCCGCGCCGAAGCCCAGCTCGCCGATGCACAAGCCTCCCTCGCCGCCGCAAAGGCCGCCTACGCCAACGCCAATATTCGCGCCCCGTTCCCCGGAACCGTCTACTCCATCCCCGTCTCCAACTACGACTTCGTCCCCGCCGGCGAAAACCTCCTCGATGAAGCCGACCTGAACAGGATCCAGGTCCGAGCCTACTTCGACGAGCCCGAGATCGGAAAACTCGCAGTAGGTCAGGCCGTCAAGATCGTCTGGGATGCAAAGCCCACTCAGGCCTGGCACGGCCATATCAGCCGCGCCCCCTCCACCGTCATCACCTACGGCACACGCAACGTCGGCGAGTGCATCATCACCGTCGACGACGCCCGCGGCGACCTCCTCCCCAACACCAATGTCGTCGTCACCGTCACCACCTCGCAGCGCTTCAACGTCCTCAGCGTCCCCCGCGAAGCCCTCCACACCGAAGGCGGAGACTTCGTCTTTCGCGTCGTCAACAACAGGCTCGTCCGCACCCCCGTTCAGGTAGGCGTCGGAGTCAATCTCACCCGCCTCGAAATCGTCACCGGCCTCTCCGAAAAAGACACGGTCGCCCTCAGCGCCGTCAACAACCGTGAACTCACCAATGGGCTCCCCGTCAAAATAGTCGAGTAGCTATGTCCCCTTCGACACGCCCGTTTCGTCTTCCCCACGCGTTCCTGCTCGCCCTCCTCTTCACGACTCCCCTACTCGCTGCTGACGAAACCCAGGCCAACGCCCTCCTCCAGCAGGGTCGCGTCGACGAAGCCGCAGCCATGCTCCAGGATCTCCTCGCCTCCCAACCCAACAATGCGCTTGCCCATCAGCTCTTCTGCCGCGTCTATTACGCCCAGGAGAAAGCCGACCCCGCCATCCACGAGTGCGAACTAGCCGTAACCAACGCACCCGACAGCAGCGAAGATCACATGTGGCTCGCCCGCGCCTATGGATACAAGGCCGCCCATGCCAGCCCGTTCTCCGCGTTAAGCCTCGCCATCAAGGTTCACAACGAGTTCGAGCGCGCCGTCCAACTCAGCCCCGAAAACTTCCAGGCCATGAGCGACCTCGGCGAATACTACGTCGCGGCCCCTTCCATGATCGGCGGCGGCACCGACAAAGCCCAGGCTCTCGCCGCCAGAATGCAGCCCAGCTTCCCCGCTCAATCCCACCGCCTCCTGGCCCTCATCGCAGAGAAGAAAAAAAACAGCGCAGCCGCGGAGGCCGAGTATCAGGCCGCTGTCGCTGCAGGCAAAACGCCCGAAGCCTACATCGACCTGGGCGATTTCTACAAGCGCCACAATCAGCCGGACAAGATGCTCGAAGCCCTTCGAGCCGCCGTAGCCGCCGATCACCGCAAAGGCCCTCCCCTGGTCGACGCCGCCACCACCCTCTCGGAGGCTCACAACTCACCCCAACTAGCCATCAGTCTCCTTCGCACCTACCTCGCAGCCTCAGGCAAAACCGACGGAGCCCCCGCCTTCAAAGTTCATCTCCAGCTAGGTGGCCTTCTCGCCCAAAGCGGAGACACCGCCGGAGCTCACAACGAATACCTCGCAGCTCTCTCCCTCGCATCGAACTATGTACCCGCCCGCAAAGCATTACAGGGATCGTAGGCAAAAGGCGGTACCATGATCTCTAACCGTTCCTAAGGAATCTCCCAGCAAGTATGATTCGTCTTCTTCGCCAATTGATCGCGTGCTCTGCTGTGGCTTGTGCCGTGACGCCTGCCATCGCGCAGATATCGTTTACCAGCGCGGTAGGTCTGGCCCTGAAGAACAGCCCCAAAGTTCTCACCGCGCAGGCCGACGTCAACAAGGCGCAGGCCGCCCTCGATCAACTCATAGACGCCTTCGTCCCAAATGTTGTCGGCGCATCCTCCATCGGCCCTCCCTCCTACGGATTCCCGCTGGGCCAGCCTTCCATCTACAACCTCACCGCGCAGTCTCTTGTCTTCAGCTATCCCCAACGCGACTACATCCGCGGCGCCAAGGCCTCCCTCGAAGCGGCCGGCCTCGCACTCAAGGACGTTCGCGAGGCCGTCACCGAAGACACCGCTATCACCTACCTCGCGCTCCATCGCGACCTTCAGCGACAGACCGTCCTCCAGCAGCAGCAAGGCTTCGCCGACCATCTCGTCTCCATCGTCGAGGATCGTCTCACCTCCGGTCAGGACACCCCCCTCGATCTCACCACCGCCCGCCTCACCGCAGCGCAGATCCATCTCGCCCGTCTTCGCGTGGACGACGAGGCGGCTACTGACCAGGCTCATCTGGCGCGCCTCCTCGGCCTGCCCCCGCAAGGCATCAGCACCTCCGGCAGCAGCGTTCCCGCCCTCACCGGCGACCTGCTCGACGGCAAGTCCGCCGACATCAACGCAACGCTAATCGGCTCCAGCCCCGCCGTCGAGTCTGCCTTCGCCAACGCGCGTTCCAAGCGTGAGATCGCCTTTGGAGAGAACCGCTACCTCTGGCGGCCGCAGATCGTTCTCCAAGCCCAGTACAGCCGCTTCGCAAAGTTCAACAACCTGCAGGACTACTACTTCCGTTTCCAGCAGAACAACGCCGCCATCGGCGTCCAGATCACCATTCCCTTCTTCGACGTCGCCCACAAAGCCAAAGCACGCGAGGCAGACGCTGATGCCGCCCACGCCCAGCACGAAGCCGACTCGATCCGCGATCAGTTCTTCGACTCCCGACTCAAAATCCAGCACGCCGTAGCAGAACTCGCCGTCCGCGCCGAGATCGCCACCCTTGATCAGCAGCTCGCCCAGCAGAACCTCGACGTCCTCCTCGTTCAACTCAACACCGGCAACGGAAACATGACGGGCACCCAGATGACGCCCAAAGACGAGCAGACCTCCCGCATCGCCGAACGGGAAAAGTTCCTCGCCGTCCTCAACGCCAACTTCGAGCTGCAACAGGCTCAGATCAATCTCATGCGAGAGAGCGGCGACCTCGAAAGCTGGATCTCCGCGGCCCTGCAGGCACAGCCCGTCGCTCCCGCAAAACCCTGACCCAAATTCACGAATATCCGTTGTGAAATGAATCGTCTGGCGCACTCACGCATCGCATCAGATACCTCCTCGAAACGTCAGAAAAGCCCCTCAAGCCCTTAACGAAATGGTAAAATCGAGTTATTATTATGCCTCTCAAGACACTATTTCTGAACCCGCCCTCCTTCGAGAAGTTTGACGGTGGCGCCAGCTCCCGCTGGCCCGCAACCCGCGAGATCGAGTCCTACTGGTATCCCGTCTGGCTCACCTATCCAGCTGGCATGCTGGAAGGCTCCCGTCTCCTCGACGCCCCACCCCACCACATCAAGTGGCAGGAGGTCGTCGAGATCCTCAAGGACTACGAGTTCCTCGTGCTTTTCACCAGCACCATGGGCTGGGACGGTGACCAGAAGATGGCCGAGGTCATCAAGCAGACCTACCCGAATATCAAGATCTCCTTCGTCGGCCCTCCGGTGACCACCTCACCCGACAAAGCCCTCAACGAGTGCCCCGCGATCGATTTCATCTGCCGCCGCGAGTTCGACTTCTCCGTCGTCGAGTACGCCAACGGAAAGCCGCTCAACGAGATCCTCGGCATCAGCTACAAGGACAAATCCACCGGCAAGATCCTCCACAACCCCGACCGCCCACAGGTCACCCCGGAAGAGCTCGACGAGATGCCCTGGGCCACGGAGATCTATCACCGCGACCTCGACGTCACCAAGTACAACGTCCCCTTCCTCCTCCACCCTTACGTAGCGCTCTACTCCACCCGCGGCTGCCCCGCCCAGTGCACCTTCTGCCTCTGGCCCCAGACCCTCTCCGGCCATGCCTGGCGCAAGCGGTCTACGGATGATGTGGCGGCCGAGATGAAGCAGGCGAAGGAACTCTTCCCCCACGTCAAGGAGTTCTTCTTCGACGACGACACCTTCAACATCCAGAAGGCCCGCACCATCGAGCTCTGCGAAAAGCTGAAACCCCTCGGCCTCACCTGGTCCTGCACCTCGCGCGTCACCACCGACTACGACACCCTTAAAGCCATGAAGGAAGCCGGCTGCCGCCTCCTCATCGTCGGCTACGAGTCCGGTGACCCTCAGATCCTCAAGAACATCAAGAAGGGCGCCACCGTTCAACGTGCCCTCGACTTCCAGCGCGACTGCCACAAGCTCGGCCTCGTCGTCCACGGCGACTTCATCCTCGGACTCCCCGGAGAGACCCGCGAGTCGATCCGCAACACTATCGACTTCGCCAAGCAGCTCGACTGCGAGACCATTCAGGTCTCAATCGCCCACGCCTTCCCTGGCACCGAGTTCTTCGACTACGCCAAGGAGAACGGCTTCATCACCAACGAAGCCATGAGCGATGAGGGCGGCCACCAGATGGCGCACATCGAATACCCCGGCCTCCCCGTCGAGTACGTCATGGAGATGGTGCACAAGTTCTACGACGAGTATTACTTCCGCCCCAAGGCTGCCTTCCGTGTCGTCTGGCAGGCCATCGTCAACCGCGACGTGCCCCGCCTCTACACCGAGGCAAAGTCCTTCATGAGCCTCCGCTCCAAACGCAACAAGGCCGTGCGCGCCGTCAAGGAAGCCAACGCCGCCAAGGCGCAGGAATCCGTCAGCATGAACGCATAACTACCCTGTCGGCAAAGCATCTAACGAGCGGTCAGCATGCAGATGCTGGCCGCTTTCTCTTAGCTTTCACCACCGGGCTTTCAGCACCAGAACGGATCGATCAAGAGATGCAACACACCCTCACTCCCCGCCGCTGGCTCGTCCTCATCGCCGTCATGCTAGGCGCCTCCATCGGCGACGCACTCCTCGGCATCGGCATGAAGCAGCTCGGCCCCGTCTCCCTTCATCACCTCAGCGCACTCTTCTTCGCTCTCAAAAGCCCCTGGATCATCTCCGGCATCATCGTCTTGCTAGGCTTCATGGCCTGCTACATGACCGCCCTCAGCTGGGCCGACATCACCTTCGTCCTCCCCGCCACCGCCTTCGGCAACGTCATCGTCACCGTCCTCTCGCGCTTCTGGCTCCACGAGCACGTCTCCCGCTCCCGCTGGCTCGGCGTTGCCCTCATCGTCATCGGCGTAGGCTTCGTCGCCAACGGTCCCTCGCGCACCGAGCACGCCCCAGTAGAAGTCGAGGCCCTCCCATGAACTACGCCCTCCACACCTGGGCCACCATCGCCGTCGTCGTCCTCACCGCCACCGCCGGCGACATCCTCATCGCCGGCGGCATGCGCAAGCTAGGCGACCTCGACGACATCCGCGCCAAATCCGGCCTACTAGGCGCCATCAAAGCCGTCCTCTCCAGCGGCATGTTCCTCCTTGGAATCACCTGCATGGCCCTCAGCTTCTTCTCGCTCCTCTTCGCACTCTCCGGAGCAGACCTGAGCCTCATCGCCCCAGCAACGGCTTCTCTCACCTTCATCACCACCGCCGCTGCCGCAAAGTTCTTCCTCAAAGAAAACGTAGACAGCCGCCGCTGGATCGCCGCACTCTTCGTCTGCGCCGGCGTAGCATTGCTCGCAAAATAAACGAGAACCAAGCAAAGCAACTGCCCGTTCCGACCAACGGGAGAGGCCCCTCAAACTCCGCCTAGCAAGACAAGGTATACACGTCACGAAGTGACCGCCCCACGCGAAGTGGGCCCGTCCGGCAGGACATCTCGTCGCTAGCTACTCCCGACTAAACCACCGCATCAACCCACTGGCCGGAGTCTCCGCCGCCATAAATCGCTTCGAATCCCCCACCACCGCCCCCGCCGCCAGCCGCCCGCTCCGAACCCCACCCTCCATCGTCGAAGGCCACTCCGTCGCAGTCCAATCCCCCGCAAGAAAAAGCCCCGGCCACTCCGTTTGCTGCTTCGGACGAAACTGATCCAGCCCCGTCGTCACCGAGAACGTAGCCCGAGCCTCCTTCAATACCCCACTCTTCACCAGCTTCGCCTGCTTCACCTCAGGAAAGAACATCTCCAGCTCCCGCAAGGCCGACGAGAGAATCTCCTCCCGGGTCATGCTCAGCTGCGCCCGCGAGCCCGCGATCACCAACTCAACATAGCTTCCCTTCTCCTTCGCATACCGCCTGATTCGCGACTTATGAAAGAACCACTCAATCGTCGTATCCAGCAGCCACGCATGATCAAGCTCAGTAATCTCGCGGTCATACCAAAGCAAAATCGAAGTAAACGGCGAGTGCATCTGCCGAGCCATCTTCAACTCAAGATCATCCTTAGTCTCGGCATATCGTCCCGCAAACTCCTCATTCACCCGAACCGCCGGCAGCAGCCTCTGCGTCTGTTCAAACGGGAGCGCCAGAATCACAGCATCAGCCGTATACCCCGCGTCAGCCGTATAAATACGCCACCGTCCATCCCCCTCCCGCACCAACCCCTCTACGCTCGCCCGAAGCCGCACCGTCCCCCCGTGAGCCTCGATCATCCGCGCCTCTGCCGCATAAAACTCGCTCAGCGGAACCGTAGGTATCCCCAGCCGCCCACCCGTAGACGACTTCACAAACAGCTCATGAAAAACCTTGCCCGCATACCGAGTCGAGCAGTGCGACAGACGATCATTCAAAGTCGCCATCACAATCGGGCTCCAGAAGTGCCTAATCGAAAGCTCCGTCTGCTTCGTACGCTTCAGCCAATGCTCGACGCTCTCCGTATCTTCCGCCGGATACCCGCGAAAGAACTCCATTAGTCCACGCGCAAGCCCAATCTTGTCCTTCCACCCCAGCATCGACATGCGCGCAAAGCTGGGCGCGAAGTGAAACGGCGCAGGCAGATCGCTCGTCACAATCGTGCTGGCACTTCCATTCGGCTCGAGAAAAGTCTGTTCGTCATACCACCGAATCTTGCCCGCAGTGCCAGCCTGCTCGCAAAGCTCAATCAGGTTCGTGCAACATCCCAGCAGTACATGCTGCTGGTCCACCACCTCCCCCAGCGCAGGATGCTCATACGAGTAAGCTCTCCCGCCCACATAAGGCTTACGTTCAAGAACAGTTACAGACTTCCCTGCCCGCGCCAGCGCACTGGCCGCCGCAAGTCCCGCTGCACCGGCTCCAACAACAATCACATCGCTATGTGCTGTACCATTCACAGCGGGACCACTCACAATCCCACCACTCACAAAACCATCCGGTTGCGCACAGCCATCCCCATCCCTTGCGCCAGGATCAAAAGTTTCCGCGAGGTCGGCACACTCACGCGCTCCGAAAACACATCGTAGTTCTTCGCCATAATCCGCTCCAGCAGCCCGCGATAGATCGTCACCAGCACCCACAACGCCGCCCGGCTATCCTTGTCGATCAGCGGCAGCAACTCCTCGGCCGCAGCGTAATACATCAACGCCCGCGCCGCCTCCTGGGCCAGCAAACTCCGCACCACCTTCGTCTCAGCCTCCCGACGAACCACCTGCAGCAGCTGTTTCACCTCAACCCTGCCCGCAGTCAGATCCTGCAGCGGAAGATAGATCCGTCCACGCTCCGCATCCTCACTCACGTCCCGCAAAATATTGGTCAGCTGAAACGCAACGCCAGTCTTCTCCGCCAGCACCTCCGCCCGAGGATCGCTATACCCAAAGATGCGAATGCAAACCAGCCCCACCACCGACGCCACCAGATAGCAGTAGCGATACAACCCCTCAAAATCCTCGTACACCTGCAGCGTCTGCGTTTTATCTGCAACCGTATCAGTTACAAGAATCACATCGGCCTGCGACTCTTCGAGGTCCATCGTCGTACCCCGCACCAGGTCCTCCAGCAACGCATCCGGAATCGCAAACCTCTTCTGCGTATCGTTCAACGCCACAAAGACCGGATCATCCGACACCCCGCTCCGCCGCGCCTCCCGCCACGCACTCAGCCACTCCGACATCACCACACGCCGCTCCACCACCGGCATCGTCTCCTCATCGGAGATATCATCGGCCCGGCGCATAAACGCATACACCGCGCACATCGCATCTCTCTTAGGCTCCGGCAACACGCGAAACGAGTAGTAAAAATTCTTCGCCTCCCGCTGCGCAATCCCCGTGCACACGGCATAAGCCTCAACAATCGTCACGAAGTCATCCCCGCGCTCAGCTTGCCCAAAAGCGCCTCGATCAGCAGACCAGCCTTCCGCGTCTTCGACACCACCGGTCTTCCCCGCAGCACATCAAAGTCCTGCCTCGTAATGCCGTTCAGAATCGCCTCTCCTCCCTTGCGAAACAGATCCAGCACCACCTTCAGCTCTTTATCCACATGCAGGCTGATCTCTCCACCCTTCAGCAGCATCGCCCGCGTCCGCACCACCAGCTCCTGGATCATCCCGCGAAACTCCGGCGTAAACACTCGCCCCTCGATCTGCCCCTCCTCCACCCCGAACCGCACCATCGACTCCGCCGGAAGATACCGTCGCCCCCGCTCCTTATCCTCCACCACATCCTGCCAGAAGTTCGCCAGTTGCAGCGCCGTACAAACCTTGTCAGACATCAACGCCCGTGCCTCATCCGTATACCCGCACACCCAAAGCACCAGCCGCCCCACCGGATTCGCCGAGTAATGCGAGTACTCCAGCAACTCCTCCCAACTCCCATACTCCGTCTTGTACTGATCCATCCGAAACGCATGCAGCAGATCCAGAAAGAGCTGCCGCGGCGGATCGCACTCGCGAATCGTCTCCCGCAGCGCTACAAACACCGGATGCATCGACCGCTCCGGCGCGTCGTAGCACTCCTCCAGCATCGCGCCCCAGGTGTTCAGCAGACGAGTCGCCACCTCGCGATCCTCCACCTCATCCCCCAGGTCATCCGCCACCCGGCAGTACGCGTAGATGCTCTCGAAGTGCGGCCTCACCTTCGTCGGGAGAAAAAATGTCGCGACATGGAAGTTCTCATAGTGCGACGTCGCCAGCTCTCTGCACCAGGCCCGCGCCTCGGCAAGAGTCGGCCTCTCCAGCGGCGTCAAATACTCATGCGGAGCTCCCAGCAGCGCATGCTGCATCGCAGTCGTCTCGCTCACCGCGGCCCCCCAGCGGGAAAGACCGCCGTCTTGATGTCCCGCGCACTTCCATTCCGATGCATCATCCCCGCAAAGATCGCCGGCACCTCGTCCAGTCCCGCTCGCCCCGTAATGTACTCCGCGCACTTGAACCGCCCGCTCGTCACCAGCTCAAACGCCGTCCTGCAGGTCGCCGGCGTGTGGTGAAAGCTAGCCTTCAACGTAATGTCGCCATAGTGCAGCCGGTTCGTATCCAGCTTTACCTTCGTCCCGCTCGGTGGACCCCCAAAAAAATTCACCACCCCACCCTTCCGCACCATATCCACCCCCCACTCCCACGTCGCCGGAACCGCCACAGCCTCGATCACGATATCCGCGCCTCTTCCCGCAGGAGTCAGAGCACGCGTGGCCGCCACCACATCCGGCACCGCGCCCACATGAACCACCTCGCGCGCGCCAAACAGCTTAGCCGCCTCAATCTGGTCCTCGCGCTTCACCACGGCAATCACCTCTACCCCAGCGATCTCCGCCGCATGCATAAACATCAACCCAATCGGCCCCGCTCCGATCACCACCATCGTGTCCCCGGCCTTCGCTCCACTCTCCTCCAGCCCGCGCACCACACAAGCCAGAGGCTCAGTCAGCGCCGCAAACTCCAGCGGAACCCCCTCCGGCACAATTAACGTATTCTTCTCGACGATCCGCGCCGGAATCCGAATAAACTCCGCATACGCCCCATTGTTGAACAAAAGGTCTTCACAAAGATTCTGCTGTCCATGCCTGCAAAAAAAACAGACATCGCACGGAGCCGAGTTCAAAGCCACCACCCGGTCCCCCACCTTGAACGCCGTCACCCCGGCGCCCACCTCCTCCACCACCCCCGCCAGCTCATGCCCAAACGGCATCGGCGGCTTCAGCATCTTGGCATGATAGCCTCGGCGATAGACCTTCAGATCCGTCCCACAGGTCAGCGCCGCGCCCACCCGCACCACCAGCTCTCCGACACCGGCCTGCGGTATGGCCACGCGTTCCAGCCGCAGATCTTCCTTGCCGTACAACACCGCCGCCGTCATCTCAGCATTCACTCTTCTATCTTCTCATTCCCGGCCGGATTGGTGCACATTTCGCCATCCCTCAAATCGTTCAAAACATGCAATCCTCACCGCAACCCCAGCATCTGATAATCTGAGCCACATAAACATGCCCTTTGTCTCCCCAGAGATCTTCGCCAAGGAAAGACTCGCCGCGATCCAGGACTACTCCATCCTGTCCTGGCGGGCCGTCGTCAATCTCTTCACCCGCCCACGCTATCTGGCCGACATCTACACCCAGATGGACTACATCGGCGTCGGCTCCATGCCCATCGTCGTCCTCACCGGCTTCTTCACCGGCTGCGTCCTCGCCCTCCAGTCCGCCACCTCGCTCGAGGCCTTCGGCTCCGTCAGCCTCACCGGCAATCTCGTCGCCCTCTCCATGGTCAAAGAACTCGGCCCCGTCCTCACCGGCCTCATGGTCTCCGGCCGCAACGCCTCCGGCATGGCCTCCGAGATCGGCTCCATGAAGGTCACCGAACAGATCGACGCCATGCGAGCCCTCGGTACCGACCCCGTCCGCAAGCTCGTCACCCCACGCCTCTACGCCACCGTCTTCATGCTCTTCTTCCTCACCATCATGTCCGACGCCTGCGGTATAGCCGGCGGCGCGCTCATCAGCGTTGCCCTGCTCGGACTCAACGGCTCCTCGTACTTCCATAATTCCTACCGCGCCCTCCAGTACGGAGACGTCGTCCAGGGCCTCACCAAGCCCCTCTTCTCCGGCTTCATCATCGCCACCGTCGGCTGCTACTTCGGCATGAACACCAAAGGCGGTACCCAGGGTGTCGGCAAAGCCACCACCCAGGCCGTCGTCGTCTCCTCGGTCTTCATCATCATCGTCGACCTCCTCGTCACCCGCGCCATGATCGGCGTCTTCGGCAGGTAAGGCAGCAATCTCACCCCAATGGCAGACCTCGCCCAATCCGACTCCGCAACCCTCGAGCAGCAGCCCGACTCGAAGGAGCCCATCGTAGTCGTCGACAACGTCTCCATCATCTTCGACGTCAAGCCCGTCCTCCAGAACGTCTCCTTCACCGTCCAGCGCGGTGAAACCCGCATCATCCTCGGCCCCGCCGGCGGCGGAAAATCCGTCCTCCTCAAACTCATCAACGGCCTCCTCAAGCCCGACACCGGCTCCATCCGTGTCTTCGGCGAAGACGTCTCCACCATGCGTGAGACCGAGCTCTTCAAGCTCCGCAGCCGCATCGGCATGGTCTTTCAGGAGTCAGCCCTCTTCGACTCCATCTCCGTCGGCGATAACGTCTCCTACCGCCTCCACGAAGACCACCTCCCCGAAGAGGAAACGCACGCACGCGTCGTCGAAGCCCTCCGCTTCGTCGAGCTCGAAAACACCATCGAGAAGTTCCCCTCCGAACTCTCCGGCGGAATGCGCCGCCGCGTCTCCATCGCCCGCGCCATCATCACCAACCCCGACCTCATCCTCTACGACTCCCCCACCGGCGGCCTCGACCCCATCACCTCCACCACCATCATCGACCTCGTCATCAAGCAGCGCGACGTCACCCACACCACCTCGCTCGTCATCACCCACCGCATCCAGGACGCCTACCTCCTCGCCCGCAGCCGCTTCAACACCGAGACCGGCAAAGTCGAACAGATCCCCAACAATGGCATCGATGACAGCACAAAGTTCCTCGTCCTCAACGAGGGCAAAGTCGTCTTCGATGGCACCACCGAAGAGCTCGTCCACTCCACCGACCCCTGGCTCAAGGAGTACCTCTCCTAACCAGCCTCGATCTTTTGCTCCAAGACCGAAGCGAGCAGCACGCCGCTTCAACCGCTATGAGCCGCCTTCGGAATCAGCATCTTATTCTCCACAAACACCGCATCATGTGCCACCGAGCAAGCAATCGCCGCACGAAACCCACACTGCACATCGGCAAAGATCGCATGCTCCCCGCGCACAGCCTCCACAAACGAGCGAGCCGCCGCCAGCGTTGGATCCTCCGAACTCGCCACAACAACCTTCTCGCCCGGCCCACGATACGGCATCTCGCCCGCGGTCGAATACGAGGCCCCCGTCACCACGCCACGCTCAACGACGGTCTTGCCCTCTGCCTGATCGGCGGTCGGCTTATTCGAACGATTCTTCTCGAAGTACATCGTGGCGTCTTCGATCGTGATCTGCACGCTCCCGGCCGTGCCATAGATCCAGAGCTCACACCCAACCTTCGCATTATCCGTAATCGACGAGAACACCAGCCGCCGCCCTTGAGAGTAATTAAAAACCGACTGCACATTATCGCCAACTGTGCGTCCATCGTGATAACGGCAGATGCTGTTGGTCCCAATCACGCTCTCAGGCTGTTCGCCAAAGACCCAGTTCGCCATATCGATATGATGCGAGCCCAACTCCGTGCCCAGCCCACCCGAGCTCTCGCGATACAACCGCCAGTTGATCAGCCGCTCCAGCTTTCCATCGGGATCAGGCGAAGGAACACTCCGCCGCCAATCGCCGTTGCGATGCCAGTAGGCATACACGTGCGTCGGCGTTCCAATCTCGCCGGCATGCACCCGGCGTATTGCCTCCCGCACCCAAGACGCATAGCGATACTCATGCCCAATCTGAAACAGGACCTTGCTACGCACCACCGCGTCGAGAATATTCTGGTTGTCCTCCACCGTGAAGCCCAGCGCCTTCTCTCCATAGATCGCCCGGCCCGTCTTCGCCGTGGCGATCACATGTTCCGCATGACACGCCACCGGCGAGGCGATCATCACCGCGTCGATATCGTTGCGCGCCAGCAACTCGTTGTAGTCGGCTGTATGTGGCACCTCTTTGCCAACAAGGCGATTCACCTGCTCGTACCGCGGAGGATAGATGTCGCAGATGGCCTCGACCGAGACTCCGGGCACACGCAGAAACTGGCGAAGGTTCTCCTGCCCTCTGCTGCCCGCGCCGATGATACCCAGCCGAACAGGTTTCACCGCCGGCACAGCAGCGCGGGCGATCGTGGTTGAGGCAAGAGCAGCAGCGGAGGCGGATTGTAGAAAGTCACGACGGTTCATAGTTGGCCTTGGAAGCTAAAACAGTTTCAGAAAACAGTTCAGAGAGCACAATGGGTTGAGTCAATCGAGCTTGTCCCATGACTTATCCAGTGAAAGGTGGTGCAACGTGCAGCCCCCGCATCGCCGGAGACGATCAAAGCATGAGCATCCGGAGCAAAGGCCCTGAGCGTAGCAACACTCTGCTCCGGTGTTTCGACAAAGACGACGTTCGAGAGCGCATCGCTCGCAGTTGCCGAAGGAGCAACAACGCTCACCTGGATCCTGCCTTCCACCGGACGCATCGTGCGCGGGTCCATGATGTGGCAGTAACGATGACCACCCAGCGTGAAGTTCTTCTGACTGCAATCGGCGCTCGAGAGCGAGGTATCGCGCAGAGTAATCACCGAGAGCGTCTTCTGCGAAGGCAAAGGCCCCGGAACGACGACACGCCATCCCGTCTTGTGCGGCGGCGCGCCCAACGCATACACCGTGCTGCTGCCCGCAGAAAGCATCGCCGCCACGATGTGATCGGCACGCAGAATGCGAACCGCCGCATCCACAGCAAAACCCTTGCCGATCCCTCCCGGATCGAGTTCAATCCCCGGCGAGGTGAACTGCACCGTGCGGGCAGCCGGATCAAGCTTCACCTTCTCCCACCCTGTTACTGCACGAAGATCTTCAAGTTCGGAGTCCATCGGAATACGTCCATCGTAACGGAAAAACCCCCACGCCTTCATCAGACGGCCCACCGTAATATCGAAGGCCCCGCTGCTGGCCTGGCTCCAGTGCTCGGACTGCTCTAAAAAATCCAGCATCTCCGGGTCAGTTGTCACGGGACCAGCGCCGGCGTTCTGATTGATCCGTGACAGCTCGCTCGAGTTGCGATAGTTCGAGAGCAGCTGCTCAATCCGGTCGACCTCGTCGAAGACCTCCTCGGACGCAGCAGCCGCAACCGCAGGGCTCGCGCTGTAGAGGTACAAAGTGAACTCTGTACCCATCGCAGGATGCGTCGTTATAAACAACCTGAGCGGCGAAGGCGACGGCGCAGCTGCAACCGCCAGTGGTGCCACGCTCAGAGTGATCGCAAGCCAGACGACTGCCAGCCAGCGCCTCATCTCTTCCCTTTCTTCCACTCCTCATAAGGAATCCGCGGAATATTCAAGAACGAGTCCCGCGTCTTCACATAAGCCCCCAGCCCATTCATCCGGCCAATCGCATGCAACTCCTCGGACAGCACATAAGGCCCCGCCGGATCGACAAACTTGTCCTCGATGTAAATCGACACCACCCGCCCCAGCACAATCCGCGACCGGCCAATCTCCATCGTCGTAAACTCTCTGCACTCGAGCGCCGCATGAGCCTGCGCGATCCGCGGCACGTTCACCACCTGCGAGGGCGCAGTCGTAAACCCGGCCATCTCCACCTCATCAAACTCCGCAGGAAAATCCGTAGCGCAGATGTTCATCTGCTGTGCGATATCCTCGGTCACCACGTTCACCACAAACTCCCCCGTCCGCCGGATATTCCGCGCCGTATCCTTCGGCACAAAATGCTCCGACGGACGATTCATCACGCCCAGCCCGACGATCGGAGGATCGGTGCAAAGGTAGTTGTACGAGCTATAAGGCGCAGCATTCATCCTGCCCTCTTCGTTCATGCTCGTCACCAGCGCAATCGGCCGAGGCGCCACCAGACCGATCAGCAGGTTATAGGTCTCACGCGCCTTTATCTTCTCAACATCAAAAATCATCGTTACTCCTGGTCCCCTTCAGCAGCCTAGCACCGAATCCCAAGCGATGAGTCACTCACCTATAGTCGTCATCCTGCGCCCTCAACCATCGTCATCCTGAGCGAAGTTGCTCACGGCACTTTGTGAGCAACGCAGTCGAAGGATCCCCGTATTTGTCTTTGTCCTTGCTGTTGTTCTTCGTCCATAAGCCAGTAGCCACCGCTGAACTCGCCGCCCTCCGATTCTCCGATCTGCCTAAAACCGAAAGAACCCAAACTGCGTCCTCCGCCGATCTCCAAAAAACCTGTCAAGCCCCAAAACAACGAAACCCGCGCCACACAAGGAGAATCACGTGGCGTATGAGTTTCACTCCAACGGCTATACTGGTAGCAAGATCCAAGACACACATCAGCCCCGGAGACCCTCCGGGGCTAATTCATTGATAATAAATATTTTAGCAACAACCCATTTGTTATGAATAGCTTACAGCCACGACCCACCTGTAAGCCACTGAATATAAGCACCTTACTCCCAAAATACCTCCTAGCCTAGGGGGAGGGGGAGGGGTCTGAGCCCAGCCAAGGAACCTCAGCCGCTAACCCAAGCCGCCCTAAGCCAGCCAAAAGATAGCCACGAAAACGCCACAGCAGCCACAGTTCACACCACAAACTCACCACAAGCTGCGGCAGTGCCGGCTCGCACCCACGCGAAAAAAACGCCCGCAAACAGCCAAAGCTGCTTCACGGGCGTATCACAATCTGCAACGAAAAAAGATGGAGAGAGCCAAAAGCCGACTCTCTCCCAACGACAACTTAGTAAGGCCGGTAGTAACCAGGACCGTAGTAGCCAGGCGGAGGAGGAGGAGGATAACGGCGACGGAACTGTGGATCCGCGCCCACCGGAACACCTGCACCCAGTCGGTTCAACTCAGCCTGAGACACCGTCGTAATGTCCGCCGGTTGCGTCAGATGGAAGACCAGGATCGCCTCAGGAGGCAGCTCTGCCTCGCCCCGGCCCGAAGCCGCCGACACGCCGAGACCGGCCACGCCGCCAACCCCGGCACCGACAGCCGCCCCCACGCCGCCGCCGGCAACCGCACCGATCAACGCGCCAACCGCGCCCAGCCCCACCGTATTCCCTACCGTGTTCCCCGTCTTATCCACCCCCTGGTGCCACCAGAAATCGGTAGCAATCGGGTAGACCCTGCCGCCCAGCGAAACAGAATTGAGCTGCAACTTCAACTCGCCCTTGCCCTTCAACTCGCCCGCAGTATGCACCCCCACCACAGTTCCCTGGATAGAAGCACCACGTGGAATCGCGATCGAATTACCAGCCACCACGTCATTCAGAACCACTCCGTCAAACGAAGTCCCGACCGTGGTGCTCTTGCTGTTCAACCCCTGGTTGATCCGAACCCGAAGGTTGGCTCCAATCGGCACCACAACGGCGTCTCCACCCTTCTGCGCCACATAAGGCCGCTGCGGAGGATACTGCGAAGGATAAGGCTGCCCATAAGCCGGATACTGCCCCGGCTGCTGCTGTCCCGGATAAGGCGGTGGATACTGTCCCCCCTGCCCACCATAAGCTGGAGGATACTGACCACCCTGCTGCCCCTGATAAGGCGGGGGATTCTGACCACCCTGTTGCCCCTGGTAAGGGGGTGGGTACGGGCTGGCCTGCTGGGAACCCTGCGGCGCAGCAGGTGCACTCGGACTGTTTGGAGACGGAGTGCTCTGCGCTTGCGGAGGAGCAACCGAGCCATCAGATTGCAGATTTGGATTCGTTCCCTGAGAGGAGTCCTGCTGTTGCTGCGAAGAGTTGTCAGTAGCAGCCGGGACCGCACCAACGACCAACTGGTCCACAACCTTTTGCACTCCGGCCGTATTCGAAACCACGTGATCCGCAAGATCACGCGACGGCTCATCCCGCACCGTGCCACTCAGCGTCACGACGCCATAAACGGTAGTCGAGGTGATCGCCTGATCGGCCAACTCCGGGGCACCCGCTAAAGCCTTCAGAACACTTGCCTCAATCTCGGCATCGGGCACAGTCGCTGGCTTGGCCTGCGCTAACCCCACGCCACCCTTCGACGCCAGACTGGCCATCAAAAATGCCGTCATCGCGAACTTGAAAAACTTGCGCTGAAACCCCTCGTACATATGCCCCCGCTCCCTCCGGCGCAGCACTCTATCGCCACGCTAACATCCTTATTGATGCAGACTCGGTTTTCGGGTAAAAGTTCCGTTCAATCTATCTCGACACAGACAAGAAACCCGCCCTTAGCTCCACTTCAGGCTAATTGACCTAAGCTGGGAGTAACGGTATATTCAAAGAGCGGGGTGGAGCAGCCCGGTAGCTCGTTGGGCTCATAACCCAAAGGTCGTAGGTTCAAATCCTACCCCCGCAACCACTTAGCGAAAACGCTAACCCCAGATAACCCCACGTAAGAGAAGCCAACAATTCTCCGTGGGGTTTGGTTGTTTCTGGAGGCGTTTCCGTTCATCGCTACGAGCTCCTCAAGATCTTGCTACAACTGCTGTGTTCGCATCGCGTTTGGACTCCATCAGAGCGTTCCCACAAACGTTCATGGTGGTCGCAACCTGGGCGTGCCGCATCAGCTTGTGTTGGATGCCGATGGGAGCACCCGTGTCATCGAGCCACGAACGATAGGTATGCCGGAAGGTGTGCCAGCCGACATGGCCATACTTGCCCGCCGCCTCCCAGCGCTCATCGTGAATCGGTAGACGCTTTCCGTTGGGCACCGGGGAGTCTGTAAAACACCAGACGCCGGCACCTGCCCCACACGTTGGACACGCCACGAGACAGCACCATGCAGGACGGAAGTAGTCCTGTTGGATGGGCGACGCGTGGTAGTGGCGTCCCGTGACGGGACTCGTGAAAAGAAGCTCAGATTCCTGAACCTCGATTCCGGTTCTCTCGAACGCCTCTCGGGCCTCTCGTTCGCATTGGCGTATCCAGTCCAAAAGGATCGCCGCGAGGTCCGGATCGAGCGGCAACTCATCCTCGGAGGTCCTCGCGATCGAGAAGCCGGACATTCACTTTGAGAAACTCAGCATTCAGCTCTTCGCCACCAGCACCATCGTGCGATAGGGCTGCGGTACGAGTTCAAAGCCCATAAAGAACTGATCGACCGTCAGGATCAATGGCCGCTTCCGCCGCTTGCTGATCCCTTTGATCTCCACGAGTTGCATAGGATTGCGCTGCCATTCGACCAGTTCCCAAAACATCGCCTTCTCGAACAAGCGGTGCATGACAGCCTTGATATGGCCTTTGGTCTTCGGTGCCAAATTAAGGCCCTTCAGCCACTCCTGGATCTTCATCGGCTTCATCCGAGAGACGCGGGTGGTTCCCCATTTTTCCCGGATGCGCTTGATGTTGCTGAGGTAGCCAGAAGCAGTTGAATAGCTCAGTTCGCTAATGTCATCGCTTCGTTCACCAGGGCGCACGCTCTTGATTTCAAGCAAGCGTTCCTCGGTGATGAAACGATCAAGGATGATGTCAAAGGTTGGGTCTAATACAGCGAGGGTTGGATTTTCATCAGGAGGTCTCTCGATCGTCTCTAAGGGTGTTCGCCTGTCGCATAAAACCTAGAAACTCATTGAGCCTTCACATAGCTGCATGCGACTGGGAACAGAACACCTATTTATGGGAACAATACGCGGTTCTACGAGTATCTCCAGGGCCATAAGAGGGCCTCTCAGAGTCAATAGCTTAGCGGTTGCCCAAATTTTGGCACGGTGAAGTCGCTGCTTCTCTTACTGAGAGACGGCCGTGACCCAAAGATCCACTTAGGCAGCAGTTCGTGTTAGATCGACAGAAAATGTGATGGATAGCAAATTCGGCACATTGCAGGCCCACGCAACCACACGAATTTGCCGTGAGGCCGCGTCTCCGGCAAACTTCTCTTTTTCGCCTCCAACAGATTCCAGGTACCTTCCGCCTCATAGTGTGGCTTTCCCTTCCTGTGCCCCACCTGTGGAAATCATCCGTCCTCCGAGACGTGTTTCTTGCAGGGTTTGTCCCCAGCGAATAACGGAATTGTGCCAGCCGATTGTCTTCCCTTCGATCCTGGTCCGTTTCACTACCGGGCGGATAAACCCCTCTTCTCACGCTTCATATCCCAGATCGCAATCGGAAGAACGATCAACCCAAGGATTGTGAACTTCCCTACCTAGAGACCAATCGTACAGAAAAAATGCCAAATGTCGGAAGCCGCACCCGCTAACGATTGCGGTGACGACCACCGTGAATAAAACTGTAAGACCGAACGGGAGAGCCATTTTGTACATGACATCACTCCAAGGCGGCAGCCTGACATTGTTCCTCGAACCCATCATGTCTGCGGTATCGACCACACATGCAGGCAAGTTTAGAAGGTGCCGGGCACACTCTTTGACATTTTTATCTTTCGTCAGATGTGTGACTTAGTCTCAGATTGCACCGGTAACTGTGCGAGCAGTGATTGACTGGCTCCCTATCAATAGGCGAACATAAGGCGAACATAACAACATGACATCCTCCGCCACAATACGCGTTCAACTTGAAGCCACTTTGGCTAACCGAATTCCTTCTGCCCTGACGCCGGCGAAAAAGGTGCTTCGCCCTGTTGCACCCACGGGTGTCGCTGCGGTGGATGAGGTACTTAAAGGTGGTCTGCCAGTTGGAGCTATCACAGAGATGATCGGTCGGGAGTGCAGCGGGCGCACCTCCCTCGCGCTCTCTTTTCTCGCCAATCTTACACAGTCGGCAAAGGTCTGCGCCTGGATCGATGTGGCTGATGTCTTCAATCCAGAATCGGCTGCAGCGGCAGGAGTTGATTTGTCCAGGTTGCTCTGGGTGAGGTGTGGTGTTCTCGCGGACAAACTGCAACGGGCCACAAAAGAGCAATTCACTCTTCCCGACAAATACCTCGTTTCTCCGCCTACGAAAAAAGGATTACACGGTGGAGGATACAGCCCTCATCCGCGCGGTGAAGTAAAAGGTCTTTCGGGTGCGGTAAGTACCTTTCTTAGAGAGGAGATGATTGCGCCACGATGTGCTGAACCACAGCCAAGAGTAAGACGGGAACCGGAGGTCTTTGAACCGAACCAACGGCCAGTCCCAAAGAAATGGGGCGGCCACACCACTCCTAGAAAACCGTGGTCAAGGATCGAACAGGCACTCCAGTCGACAGATCTAATCCTGCAGGGCGGTGGCTTCAGTGCGATCGTACTGGACATGGGTAGCATCGCACCCGAGCATGCCTCGCGAGTGCAATTGGCAACATGGTTTAGGTATCGCGCATCTGCCGAAAAGACTCAGGTGAGCTTCGTTCTCCTGACCCAGCACTCTTGCGCCAAGAGCAGCGCAGAACTAGTACTCCGCTTATATCCAGGAGACCCGCTCAACGACGACGCTACTGTCTTCACTGGCTTTGAGCATCGAGTAGAAGTGGCGCGCCGACGTTTTACGCAAACGCCATCCAATGCGGTCCCGCTTCGCAAGCCACCACAAAACGCAAATGTGGCAAGCTGGTCCACCCGGAGCACATGGGCAGGTGTGCGATGACGAAACCTGCTGAGCTGTATGCCTGCCTCTATGCGAAAGAGTTTCCAGCACAGACACTACTGCGTCTCAGGCTGGAGTTACGCAACAGGCCATGCGTCGTTATGGAGGGTGAACTGCCATTGCAACAGGTTTGTTCGCTCAACACGAAGGGGCGCTTGCTCGGCATTGCTCATGGCATGACCTCCGTAGAGGTCGATACCTTTCCTTCTGTCGCAGTCCTGACGCGTTCGAAGAAAGAAGAGGCATCTACGAAGACCGCGCTGCTCGAATGCGCCCGCGCATTTTCGCCGCACGTAGAGGATCTAAGCGAAGATCGTGCCTTTCTCAGTGCCATTGACATTGCTGGGACAGAGAAGCTTTTGGGCCCGGCGGAAACACTAGCGCGTAACCTTCTGCACCGTGTCAAGGCACTTGGCATTGCCGCCTGCGCGACTGTCAGCAGCAACCGCAATGCAGCAATATCTCTTGCCAAAGGCCTCCCTCCGCGAACTGCTGTGCAGATCATTCCACGGGGGGACGAAGCTACTACACTCGCACCGCTGCCCCTCAGGGTACTGGGGCTTACAGAAGAGCACGAGGAGACGTTTTCACTTTGGGGAATCCGCACCCTGGGAATGCTTGCAGCTTTGCCTGAGGGAGAACTCATCGCTCGGATGGGGCAGGAGGGTAAGCGTCTTCGTCAGTCGGCACGCGGAGATCTGCCCCACCTGTTTCAACCGATGGAGCCTGCTTTCATTCTCGAAGAGCGGATAGAACTCGACTCACCCGTTGAAGAGCTCCCTTCATTGCTCTTCGTAGTGAATATAATGTTGGATCAACTTATCCTGCGTGCGAGGGCGCGTGTGCTCGCGCTGGCTTCGGTTACCGTTACGCTCACGCTCGAAGATAAAGAGACGCACACGTGCACCGTCCGTTCCGCGCTGCCGACGAATGACAAACAACTCTGGGTCAAACTGCTCCATCTCGACCTCAATGCCCATCCATACCAAGCCGCCATTCTGTCGCTGACTCTCTCGGCCGAGCCCGGCAGCACGAGTAAGGTCCAGCTCGGCCTGTTCTCTCCACAACTCCCCGAACCGATGCAGCTCGACGTTACACTCGCCCGTATCCGCGCCATCGTCGGCGATGAATGCGTGGGCAGCCCTGTCCTTAATGACACACACCAACGAAAAGGATTTCGTATGGAGCCATTCACCGTGTCGGCCAACTCGACTCCCGTGATTTCTTCAAACCGATTCCCATCCGCATCGCGACAATTGCGATCAGCTGAAAATGTCTCAGTTACATTGCAGAGCCAGCGCCCGAAGGCGTTTGTCTTTCGGGATAAACGTTACCTCGTCGAACGTATCTACGGACCTTGGCTAACAGGCGGCGAGTGGTGGAACCCGACTTTCTGGAGCCTCGAACAGTGGGATCTGGTAGCGCGTGCGCAGGACAGCACTTTGCTCTCCTGCTGTCTGGTACGCGATCTCATGCAGGATCGTTGGCAGATGGCGGCCCTTTATGACTGAGCGTTATGTAGAGTTGCACGCTACTAGTGCATTCAGCTTCCTTCAGGGAGCATCGCAGCCAGAACAACTTGTCGAACGGGCGGTTACGCTCGAAATGCCAGCGATGGCCTTGCTCGACCACAATGGCGTCTACGGTTCCGCTCGTTTTCACACCAGCGCGAAGAGGAACAAGATTCAGGCACATATTGGAGCCGAGGTTGGCGTATCGAGCTTCGGCTTGCGGCTCACGCCTCCTGAATGGCTTCCACACCAGCACCCCCAGGAACCTGCACGGTTGCCTCTTCTTTGTGAATCGCGCGAGGGATATCAAAACCTCTGCCAGCTCATCACGCAGTTTAAGATGCGCGAAAAGACGAAAGAAGAAGGAGCAGCGAACTTCGAGGATCTTCAGCAGTACGCATCAGGCCTCATCTGTTTGACGGGCGGAGATGAAGGCCCTCTTGCTTCGGCGTTGGTAAGCGGTGGCGAGGAAGCAGGTCTACAGACTGTGGAACAATTGGTTCGCATCTTCGGTCCGAAGAACGTTTATGTCGAACTACAACGTCATTGCGAACGCGAGGAGGAGTGGCGAAATCAGGCCGCGATTCGGATTGCCCGCTCCCTGCACCTGCCTGTGCTAGCGACGAACGGGGTCCGCCATGCTACTGCATATGACCGTGAGATTCTGGACCTCTTTACCGTAGTGCGCCACCATACAGACCTCGATCACGCTGGGCGTTTGCTCACGCTGAACAATCAACGTCACATCCGGCCAGCACATGAGATGGCGGTAATGTTTCGGGACGTGTCCGGCAGTATCGAAAACACAGCGGAACTCTCCTCTCGCCTCAGATTTGAGTTGAACGATCTTGGCTATAAGTTCCCTTGCTATCCGGCGCCGGATGGCGAGACGATGGACAGTTTCTTGAGGAAGCGAGTGACGGAGGGTGTGGCGCGACGCTATGGCCCGAAGAACGACAGTGACCTGATGGAGAGAGCGAAAAAACAGGTCGAGCATGAACTAACGCTGATCGCAAAGCTCGGCTTCGCCGGCTACTTCCTCATCGTTTGGGACATCGTTCGGTTTTGCAAGGGCAATAACATCCTGATTCAGGGCCGTGGGAGTGCGGCCAACTCCGCCGTCTGCTATGCGCTCGAAATCACAGCTATCGATCCTGTCGGTATGGAACTTCTTTTCGAGCGGTTTCTGAGTGAGAGCCGGGGAGAGTGGCCGGACATTGATCTCGATCTACCGTCCGAAGACAAGCGAGAACAAGCCATCCAGTACATCTACCAGCGGTACGGTGAGCTCGGAGCCGCAATGACCGCGAACGTCATCACCTATCGCGGCAAATCGGCTGCCCGAGAGGTTGGCAAAGCTCTCGGATTCGATGAAGAATCACTGGGGCGCCTGTCGAGCCTAGTCAGCAATTGGGAGTGGCGAGGCAAAACCGATACGATGGCGCATTCCTTTCACAATGCCGGCTTCGACCTGAAACATCCGCGTACCGCCAAATATCTCGAACTTTCTATGCGTATTCAAGACCTGCCTCGACATCTGGGTCAACACTCGGGAGGTATGGTCATCTGCCAAGGGCAGTTGAACTGTGTGGTTCCGTTGGAGCGCGCCTCGATGCCGGGCCGCACTGTCGTCCAATGGGATAAGGAAGACTGTGCCGACCTGCACATCGTTAAAGTGGACCTTCTCGGTCTCGGTATGATGGCGGTCCTGAAGGACTGCGTAGAGCTGATCCCGCAATACTATGGCGAGAAGATCGATTTGGCGCAGTTGCCGGAAGACGAAGAGGTCTATCGGTCACTGCAAAATGCAGACACGGTGGGGATGTTCCAGGTGGAGTCTCGCGCTCAGATGGCATCGCTACCGCGAAACAATCCCACGAAGTTTTACGATCTCGTCGTGCAAGTTGCCATCATCCGACCTGGGCCGATCGTCGGCAAGATGATGCACCCCTATATACGGAGGCGGCAGAAGAAGGAAAAAGTTACTTATCCGCATCCTTCCTTGGAACTAGTGCTGAAGCGGACTCTAGGTGTTCCACTCTTTCAGGAACAGCTGCTCCGTATGGCGATGACGGTTGCCAACTTCACCGGCGCAGAAGCGGAAGAGCTGCGACGCGCGGTGGGAATGCGCCGCTCGTGGGAGCGCATGAAAAATCTGGAAGGCAAGCTCCGCGCAGGTATGACCGTCAATGGTATAGACACCGCTACCCAGGACAAGATCGTCCAGAACATCAGCTCTTTTGCCCTGTACGGTTTTCCAGAGTCGCACGCGGCAAGCTTCGCGCTCATTGCTTATGCGTCGGCGTATTTCAAGGTGAAGTATCTTGCGGCCTTTACCTGTGCCATCCTCAACAATCAGCCGATGGGGTTTTATTCATCTGCTGTGCTCGTGAAGGATGCGCAACGTCACGGCCTGCGTGTGAAACCGATCGATGTTCAGATTTCGGATTGGCCTTGCACTATTGAATACGAATCAAACGGAACCTTGTCTCTGCGATTGGGACTGGGTTATGCCAAACGCCTGCGAAAGCTGTCGGCAGAAGCACTCGTAAAATCACGTGTCCAGGATGGTCCCTTCCGATCGGCAGAGGATCTTGCCCTGCGTGTCGGGTCGCTCGACAGAAAGGAACTCACGCTCTTGGCCCGAATCGGTGCGTTAAATAAGATCGATGGGATTGCCCATCGCCGGGATGCTCTCTGGCAGGTGGAACGTGCCGGCAAGCTAGAGGGGCCTCTACTCAGGCAGCAGAGCGACTGGCTGAAAGATAATGCTGAGCCATTGCCGCTCCGACAAATGGAGATCGGAGAGCGCCTGATCGCCGACTATGCCGGAACAGGTCTCACAGTAGACAGGCACCCAATGTATCGTCGGCGTACCGAATTACGACGGCAGGGGGTCCTAACTGCGGAGGAGTTGCGGAAGTGCAAAGACGGAGAGTTCGTAAGAACCGCTGGTTGTGTCATCGCTCGGCAGCGCCCCGGCACGGCGAAAGGGTTCATCTTTATTTCGATGGAAGATGAGACTGGCATAGCCAATGTCATCGTCACACCGGATCTCTACGACCGGGATCGTCTGCTAGTCACCCGCAGCAAATTCTTGCTGACTGAGGGGTTGCTTCAAAATCAGGACAACGTGGTCCACGTAAAGGCTGTTCGCCTGCGGGAATTGTGCGGCAACGGATTGGAGCTGCGATCCCACGATTTTCAGTAACCGCAAAGAGTTCTTGACGAATAGCTGGCCGCTTGAGCCAAAGCGGTCTACAGTTTGCTTCATCATCGCCGATCCCTCTACCTCCCGCGATTCTCAGGTACTGATCGTATATTGGTCGATGTCTGCGTAGGGCGCGGCGAAAGGCCGGCATGCTTCAGAAAGGCGTCGAAGGATCGGAGTAGAGCGGCGTTATGAATACGTCTTTTTTTTGAAATCAAAATGAATCTCCCCCCGGTGCGTCCTGAACCGAAAGCGATTCTAAGAGATGCTTCGTATACAGTCCAGTCGCCACAAACTTTGCTCCATCCCGGAGCATCATCAGAAGAACCTGCTCGCCATCCTTGTCGATGGACGTGATCTCGTTGAGATCTACAACACAGCTCCGAGATGGCTGACACCGTGGATTTGCGCGCCAACTAGTGATCAACTCTTCGATGGTTGATCCTGTCAACCGGCCTTGAAGAATCCACCGTTGCTCGGATGTACTCTCGGTCACAGTGATTCGCAGCATGTTGCTCGTTCCTTACAATCCGATATGACCAACTATCTCCTTGAGACAAACCTTGCTATTGCACAGTAGCCCGTCAATCACGTGCATCAGCGGGCGTAGCCGGCCAATATTTTCTCTCTCTTTCATCCAGCGTCCGGCTCAACGTTCCATGTCTGTCGGCTGTCTAACATGCGAGCAATCGGCATGCCTAACACACAGACATTCTCCAGTGGCTGACTTTTGCGTAGAAGATGGCGAAATCGATATAGAGATGTTTTCGGAGATGCTTATAGATTGGCAGCATGCCAAACGGTTGGCACTCAACGAGTCAAGCTATTGCGCGTTTCTGTGAACTAGGATTTCTGTGGGCGGGAGATGCCGAGCTTTTGCATCCGAAACTGCAGCGTTGGACGCTTCATTCCAAGCTTCGCAGCTGCTCCGTTTGGGCCCGCGAAGACCCAGTTGCTCTGCTCAAGGACTGACAGAATGTGCCTTCTTTCGATCTCCTCTAGAGTCGCAATTCCATTTATGTGACTGTTCGGATCGGAAGATTTTGATCTCAAGTCAGTTAAGGATATCTTCAGCATCGGGCCTTTCGAGAGGATCACCGCCCGTTCAATCACATTCTGCAATTCACGAACGTTTCCCGGCCATGGGTAGTTGGCCAGCGCATTCATAGTCTCGGCGGAGATCGTGTCGATGTCCTTCGTCATGTTGCGAGCGAAGTACTGGGCAAAATGACTGACCAGGAATGGGATGTCCTCTTTCCGCTCCCTAAGAGGCGGGACATAGACGGGGAAGACGTTCAGCCGGTAAAACAGATCAGAGCGAAACTTTTGCTCCTCCTCCACCATCGCGCTCAACTCCCGGTTGGTGGCCGCAATGAGGCGGGCATCGGTGCGAAGCGTACGCGAACTGCCCAAGCGTTCAAACTCTCGTTCCTGTAAAACGCGCAGAAGCTTGGGTTGCAGGTCAACCGGAATCTCGCTGATTTCGTCTAGAAAGATAGTCCCTTGAGATGCCAACTCGAAACGCCCAATCCATTGCGCGATTGCTCCGGTGAACGCCCCTTTCTCGTGCCCAAATAGCTCGCTTTCCAACAAACCGGTGGGAATTGCCGCGCAGTTCAGTTTGACGAAGGGATGGTTCCGACGCCGACTGAGGTTATGAACGGCGCGTGCAATCAGTTCCTTTCCGCTGCCAGTCTCTCTTAGTATCAGAACGGTTGAGTTTGTCGGCGCGACTACTTCCACCTGACGCAGCACCTGGCGGAGTGCTGTGCTGTTCCCAACGATCTCCTCAAAATTGAGCTCGCTGCGGATCTCATCTTCAAGATAGAGATTTTCCTGTTTGAGCTGATCTGAGAGCTCCGTAATCCGGAGATACGCAAATGCATTGTCGATAGCGATCGCCACCTGTCCGGCGATTTGAGACAGAAATTCGATATCTGGTGAAGTGAATGCGTTCTTCTCCAGTCTTACCAGACAGAGCACCCCAAGAGTGGAGTTGCACCGGGTTAGCGGGAGCATGCAGAGCGTTTTGACGCCTTCTCCGGAGATAACCCAGTTGCCAAAACCTGATCCGCTCAGATCCTCAATATTTCCCACCCATGGCTTTCCGGTGCGAAAGACCTGGCCGGCTAGCGAACCGTCGAGAGATCTTGACATATCTTGATGCAAGATGCCCTTACCGTCTGGAAAGTCAAGCGCATAAAGTTGAAGTTGTTGGTTCGCGGCATCGGGCAGAATCAGAGCCACTCCGTCCAACCGCATGGTCTTGCGAATGCTGGGAGAGACGGACCGCAGAACATCTCGTAACTCAAGATTGGAGACAATGCTGTTGTTCAGGTCAAGGATGAGCTGCAACTTCCTCCGTTCGCTCTCCAGTTGAACTCGCACTGATTCTGAATGAGCAAAGTTCAGGCAGTCGTCGATTGCCAACGCAACGTAATCGGCAACTAAAGACAAAAGGTCTATTTCTTTCTTGGAGAAGGCGTCGCGTGGCTCTCTCGCGCAAGTTGCAATGGCTGAAATGAAAAGACCGGTAGTAGCATTTGAGACTCGCAGGTTGAGGGTCTTTTTCCATTGGTCTTGAGAAGGAGGACCGATGCATCAGGAGCAGCAGCAAGCGGAACAAATGCCTGGTTTTCGGCTTGACGTCCCGCTACATGATCTACTTACGAAATCAACAGCGATCTCGCCTGGGTTGTCGTCCAGTGGGAAGCCGCAGAAATTTCCTGATCCCGTATTTCCGCAGCATCCCGAGCTGCTCGGCCCAATCGATGAGGCAGGTAGTTGGGCTCCGCCCGAAAAACGCAACTGGAGACCAGGGCAGATCTATCACGCGATGCAAGGATGGCTATTCCCCTACATCCGTTGGTTACGGCAGGCGACTTCCATCCGCTCATCTCTTATCTCTTTACTGAGTTCAAATGTAATCTCGACTGCCACTACTGCTGGGCCTTTGACAACAAAGTCAGGGGAATGACTGAGGATACGGCTAAGCGCTCCATTGATTGGCTCCATGGCACAGGCTGTCGTGTGCTCGCCTACATGGGCGGAGAGCCGCTGCTGCGCCCCGACCCTATTCATCGAATCACCTACTATGCCGCAAAGAAGAACTTTTGGATCTACCTCCCGACGAACGGCTATTGCGCACCGACGTAATCGACAAGCTGGCTGATGCGGTATCTCCACCTTCAATATCGCCGTGGATGCCGTCGATGTGAAACCGGGCTTGCCTAAGGCTCTGGTCCCCATCGGCAAGCAATTTGACTACCTCATCCGCAAGCAATACGGATATGGCTTGTCGGTCTTCCTCAACATCAATATCTGCCGCAATAATTTGGACGATGTCCGAGAGCTTACCGAGATCGCCCACGACAACGGCATCGCAACTGACTACCACATCAACGAGTCTCCGTTGCTTGAGCAGGACGAGCACTTCAAGCATGCGGACCACAACGTCACCTACATCACGAAGGATGACTGGCCGGCCGTGGAGGAGACGATTCAGTGGCTGACTGAAAAGCAGAATGCCGGATACAAAATGGTGAACTCAAACACTCGGTTATGGCAGATGGTCGACTTCATGAAAGGCAACCACTTCCCCTGGAACTGCCGTGCCGGTCAGAACTCCATGATCATCCGTGTCGATGGAACGCTCGCGCCCTGCTTTCCGATGTATACGGCGAACTATGACTGGGGCGTAGTCGGCGATCACAAGTTCGATACCAAACAATTGGATCGCCAGAAAGAGTCCTGCCAGACCCACTGCTTTTCTACGCTTAATCCATATCGTCGGCTGGTGCTACAACGACCAGCGTGTCATCAAGTATTTCTTCAAGCAACTCGCTCATGGCTTCCAGGGAGCGAACGGGCAGATGTTATGCCGGACTATCCCTGATAGCGGAACCGATCGAAACTCGCACGCAATCGAGCACAAGGAGACGCAAATGCCGGTAACTGAAGAGATCGTTCAAAAAGACTTTGAAGTAGAGATCCAGGCTCGTATCGATGCTGAGCGGGCGCGTCTTCGTGCGGAAGCCGGATTGGCGCGTATGCGCGAGTTCAAAAAGCCAGTAGAGCGCACATTCACTGCCGCAGAACAAGACTACGTAACGATTCTCTTCGGCGGTCTCACCTGGAAGCGCGAAGAGATGATCAAGGCCGTCTTTCACGTTAGCGGCTATCATTGCGAGAATATTCCGACGCCGGTCGTGGATGACTTCCAGGCCGGAAAGGAGTTCGGAAACAACGGTCAGTGCAACCCGACGTATTTCACGGTCGGCAATCTCGTGCGTTACCTCCAGATGCTGGAGCAACAGGGCCAGACCAAGCAGCAGATCATCGACAACTATGTCTTCTTCACCGCCGGTTCGTGTGGTCCGTGCCGTTTCGGGATGTACGAAGCTGAATACCGCTTCGCCTTGCAGAATGCTGGCTTCGATGGCTTCCGTGTTCTGCTATTCCAGCAAACCGACGGCATCAAGGCCGCAAGTGGCGAGCCGGGATTGAAGTTCTCTGTTGACTTTGGCATGGGCATGCTCAATGCGCTCAATCTTGGAGATGTCATCAATGAGCTTGTGTACCAAGTTCGCCCTTTTGAAATGAACAAAGGCGAGACCGACCGCGTCATCCGGGAATCAGTGAAGACACTCACCGATACGCTGCGCGACCGGAAGCGCTGGCACAAATCATGGACGCTGCTCCTTCCTGGGCAAAACCGTTCCTCGATAAGAATAAGAAACTCACGGGAATTGGCTGCACTCGCGGGAAGATCGGTGACAACCTCTACGGCAAAGAGTACGTGGACGCGCTGCACTCCTGCCGCGACAGCATCAACACGATCGAAATTGACCGCTTGCGTGTAAAACCCGTTATCAAAATCACTGGTGAGTTCTGGGCCCAGACAACCGAGGGCGACGGCAACTTCAATATGTTCGCCTTCCTCGAAAAGGAAGGTGCACAGGTGCTAGTCGAACCGATCGCTACATGGATAGCCTACATGATGTTCGTCGCCAAAGCGCGAGCGGACGCGGAAGCTCCCTATCGTGATCCCAAGTGGTACGAGGTGAAGGAGCGTCTTGCGAACGAACTAAAGATCTTCAAAAAGACCGGAGGGCTCAGCGCCGGAGGTGCTATGTGGACGTATTTTTATCACCGCACCATCAAACACATGAGAGATACAGCTCATCACTTGATTCCCCAGAAGGAGCTCTCGCGGCTGGCCCATCCCTTCTACCATCAGCTCGCCCGTGGCGGAGAGGGTTATATGGAGGTCGGCAAGAATGTCTACTACACCGTGAATCATCTGTGCCACATGGTCCTGGCTCTGAAGCCCTTCGGCTGTATGCCCTCGACGCAATCGGGTGGTGTTCAATCTCGAGTCGTCAACAAGTTCAAAGACATGATCTTCCTACCCATTGAGACCTCGGGCGAAGGCGAAGTCAATGCGCACAGCCGGGTCCAGATGGCACTCGCAGAAGCAAAGGCTAAAGCGCGCGCCGAGTTTGACGGAGTCTTGCAAGAGACTGGCAAATCTTTAGATGAGCTGCACGATTACGTCGAGCAGCACCCGAAGCTGAAGCAGGCACTTTACCGGGTCCCACATCGGAAGGGTATCGCTGGGACCGCTGCGCAGTTCGCCTGGCATGTGAGTGATTTGATGAATAAAGATAGTGCCTATCACCGCCGGAGTCGTGTCTCCACGCCAGGTATACAGCGGGTTGCCTGATGCGCGTCTTGTCGGGGCTGCTTCTGGTAGCGTGTATCACCTTAGGAACGGCCCTCACGGCGCTGTTCGTCGTGATGCTGCGACCCTCCCTGCTGCATTTGATCAAGTTTCAGAGCGAAAAGTCCACACCGGAGAGTGAACCTTATGCTGGCGTTGGCCGAAGAGAACGAATCAAGCGTCCAGCTTTTCTTACCGGCATTCAGGATTAGTCCTTTGAGGAGAAGGCGATGCATCAATTTTTAGTTGGCCTGGACATAGGTTCCACTACCGTCAAAGCAATTGTGGTTGATGCTGCCACCGACAAGACTATCTGGCAGGACTATCAACGTCATGAGACACGCCAGCCGGAAAAGGTCCTCGAGTTCTTACGACGGATGGAAGCCGACGCTGGAATCGCCGCTGGAAATACACGCATATTTGTCACAGGATCAGGTGGCGGAACTATCGCCGAGATGATCGGCGCCAAGTTTGTTCAGGAAGTGCATGCTGTCCCTCGCCGTCGAGAAGCTCCATCCTGAGGTGTACTCCGTCATCGAATTAGGTGGACAGGATGCAAAGATCATCGTCTTCAAAGATGACGAGGAGACGGGGCGCAAGAAGAAGATTCCCTCCATGAACGACAAGTGCGCCGGTGGCACCGAAGCGGTGATCGACAAGATCAATGCCAAGCTCAAGATCCCCGCGGCAGAGCTTGCGATTCAGGGATATCACGGTATCAAGCTGCACAAGGTTGCCGGTAAGTGTGGTGTCTTCGCAGAAACGGACATTAACGGTTTGCAGAAGACCGGTACCCCCTCGGATGAGTTGATGGCCTCGCTCTTCGAGGCAATCGTGTTGCAAAACCTCAGCGTGCTCACTCGCGGACATACACTGCGGCCGCACGTTCTTCTCCTGGGCGGGCCCAATGGGTTCATCCGCGGCATGCGGGAGGCCTGGCAGGCCAACATCCCCCGCATGTGGAAAGAACGGAAGGTCGAGATTCCGGAGGGCGCGACTCCGGAAGAGTTGATCAAAGTACCCGACAATGCGCAGTACTTTGCAGCGCTGGGATCGGTCGAATTTGAGAAAGAGGAAGAGCTTGGGGTGGGAAACTATCTCGGCACAGAAAAGCTTCTTTACTACATTGACTATGGTCGTGCTGAGGAAAAAGCAACCGCCGGTGGTAAAGGTCTGGTTGATTACCCATCCGCTCGACATCAGTGACGTCTGGAAGAATCGTTACTCCAGCCAACCACAAAGTCTGGGCCGCAAAGTTTACCGTGCGCCCCCCAACTTGGTTGCGCTCGAGGTTTCCAGCTTCAAGTGTGGTCACGATGCTCCCATCTACGGGGTCATCGAAGGCATCATCGAGCAATCTGGTACGCCCTATTTCTCATTCAAGGATCTCGACGAAAACAAGCCCATTGGCTCTATCCGCATTCGTGTCGAAACAATCGACTACTTCCTGCGGCGCTATCGTGAAGACATCCTCAAACGCCGCCACATCGAAAGCAATATCGAAATGCAATTGGCTGTGTTCGAGCAAACGCTTCGCAGCCAACCACGAGAGCAATACGAGATGGCAGTGGCAGGGGATTGAAATTCGAGGTGCACCTGAAAACCTGCCGCATAGCGTCAACGGGTCGCTGATCCAGGAGTGTCGACCCGTTCTATGGTTGCATCGTGGAGTTCCATCAATCGATTCGTTGCAACCCGCATGCTGCGATAACCAGAATAGGCCGTAAGAAGGCTAAGATTGGATCGTATGTTGTCGCAGAGAACTACTGTCAAGGCCGGCGTGCAGATGGATTCCGAAGTAGATAGGTGTCCATCACCCAACCGTTTTTCTCTCTAGCCGCGCTTCGAGCCATCTCGATGCTCTCCCTTGTTTCGGTAAGTCTTCCAGACAAGAGAACCTCTTTATCACTACCGACGTATGCTCCCCAATAGATCTCCACCTCTTTGTCTAGCACCTCTTTGAAGGAACACTTTCCGTCGAGCATCACAATAACGTTCTCGGTGTTGGAGATTAGGGCAGCCGATAGTTGACGACCCGTTGTGATACAAATTGACTCCCCTATACCATTCAAAGTTATCTTGTGGCGCGCTGCGAGGGCTTGAATGCTTGTAATTCCAGGGATGACTTCGTAGTCAAAATGAATTTGACCACGGCTAATAATCTGATCAATCACTCTAAGAGTGCTGTCATAGAGTGACGGATCTCCCCAGATAAGAAATGCACCACACTCATTCTCTTGCAACTCATTAATGATCAGTTCTTCGTAGGTTAGCGCCCGCTGCTGGTGCCACGCCTCGACTCGAGAAGCGTAAGAATCTATCGTCGGATCGCGCCCCGAATCGACGATCTCGACAGTTCTGTAGGATGGCTCGTCGATGTATCGTTCACATATCTCTTTTCGAAACTGAGTGAGATCGTTCTTCGCCTCTCCTTTGCTCGTAACAAAGAACACATCAACCTGATTTATAGCCTTAATCGCTTGAATCGTAACTTGTTCTGGATTACCCGGACCGATTCCAATGATGTATAGCTTCCTCATATTGACATTCCCTTTTTAATGGTCGACACGCGTGGCCGACATTCCAGACATCGATACCCCATGCGCAATCTCATAAGCGTCGTTGTGTTGTTCGATTAGACTGAATTAAGCGATCAACTTCCACGAGTACTTTTTCAAGTGTTTCAACAGTTGGAACGGTATGTTTGACAGGCCGCTTCACCATGACTACTGGTATTTCGAGTAGTCGTGCAGCTTGAATTTTGGTATATGTCGCCGACCCACCACTATTTTTGGAGATGACGTAATCGATTGAGTGATCCTCTAGTAACCGTAATTCTTCGTCAAGACTAAAAGGCCCGCGACGTAATAGAATTTCATGAAAACGTGGAAGTCGCCGTGTCGGTTCTTCGATCGCGCGAATCAGAAACCAGGTCTCGTGACAAGCCGCGAACGAACTTACTTCTTGCCGGCCAATAGACAGGAATGCTCGTCCTTTCTGAACGTCAACAACACTGGCTGCTTCCTCAAAATTTAGGACTTCGTGCCAAAGATCCGCTTTTGACTTGATCCAGGGTGGCCGGATGAAAGCGATTAGTGGCAATCCTAACCTGGCGCACGCAAGCTCTGCGTTACGGCTGATCCGGACAGCAAAAGGATGAGTAGCATCAACGACCATCCCGATGTTCTCTTTCACGAGGAAAGAGGCGAGCCCCTCAACGCCACCAAATCCTCCAACTCTGACGACTCCTTCGGGACGTGTGGGCTCGCTAACGCGCCCAGCCAGTGAAGAGATGGTATATAGGCCCGATCTATGTGCAAGACGCGAAGCAAGCTTCGTTCCCTCTCCAGTCCCACCAAGAATCAGTATCCGTGGCGAGAAATTTTGAGATCCATCGGGCGTACTTTCTATCGCATCCGATGTTGGATTGAGGTCCGCCAAGTTACACATCCTATCTTTGAATTGCACTGATCAATCTGCGTCGGCGGATACAGGTCTGACACTATCCTGAGTCTCCGACTCGCGCTCTCTGGAAACAGAGTAGAGATAGCTTTCACCAAAATCGGGTCGACTAAGAGATCTTCCGACCAAAATCAGCGCATTGTTATCTACCCCTGACTTGGCAACAATCTTTTGGATATTAGATAGTGTCCCACGCAGAATCATTTCGTCTGGCCAACTCGCACGAAACACGATGACTACTGGGCAGTCTGGGCCATAGAGTGGCAATAGCTGCGACGTCACCATATCAAGGTTCGTGATTGAGAGATGAATGGCCATTGTCGCGCCCGATCGCCCCAGCGTTGTGAGATCTTCACCGTTTGGCATTGCCGTAGACCGAGTTGAGGTCCTTGTCAGAATCAAAGTTTGGGCTACCTCAGGAAGGGTTAGTTCTTGATTGAGTGTAGCGGCAGCGGCGGCGAATGATGGGACACCGGGGGTTACGTCGTAAGGGATTTCGAGGGGAGTGAGACGACGGATCTGTTCCGCCATCGTGCTCCAGATTGAAAGATCCCCTGAGTGAATTCGAGCGACGTCGAGTCCCTTCTCATGAGCGGAGGAGATCTCTGCGATGATCTCATCAAGATTCATCTGTGCTGAGTCAACGATACGAGCTCCCGCCGGAGCATGTGCGATAACTTCTTTAGGCACTAATGAGCCTGCATACAGGCACACGGGGGAGCGGCTAATCAGATCTCTTCCCCGCAGCGTGAGCAAGTCGGGAGCGCCAGGTCCGGCTCCAATGAAATGAACTGTCATCGCAGCACCGCCACAGCACACGTGCAGAAACGTCCCGTCTGGCGCGGCAAAATCAGACTGGCTGCTGGTCCCAGAGAAGCCAACGCCGATGCTTCTGCGACGTTCGCTGTCCCGACCCTCGATGCAGCCAGCAACGACTGACTTTTAATTCCGCGAACCTGCGCAAGAACACTCGCCGGAAACAGTACAAGCCGCAGTTTGAGCGTAGTCGCGACTGCTTCTCCGATATTTGAGCAACGGTCCAACGTTGCGAGGATGCCTCCGGGAGTAATTTCGCTTACGCACTGTTGAATAAGCTGAATAACATCCGAAGATGTCGCACGAGAGGAGCAGCCAATCCCGATCGAACAAGAGATGCTCATGACTTCACCGCCGACCATTGAGTAATTGGCATCAAATGACGCCATCCGAGGACGCCACCGACGGGTTCTGCTCTAGCTACGAGGATTCGCACAAGCTCGCCGCCGTACAACCTCTGCCAGGTTGCTACCGCTATCTCGCTTTCGATGCGAACCGCGTTCGCAACGATCCGACCGCCATTGGGGAGTCTGTCCCAGCAGGCCTGGAACAGGCCGTCCCTGCCGATTCCCCCTCCGATAAAAATCGCGTCTGGCGGCTGCAATCCGTTGAGAGTAGACGGCACACTCCCCTTGATTACCTTTAGGGTTGGCACACCAAGTCTCTTCGCGTTGGCTAAAATTCTAGCGGCCCTATCTTCGCGTTCTTCAAAGGCAATGCACGAGCATAAAGGATGAGAGCGCATCCATTCGATACCTACCGTTCCCGTACCCGCTCCTACATCCCATAAATGTTCGCCCGGCAACGGTGCTAAACGCGCTAGCGTTGCGGCGCGGACTTCACGTTTTGTCAGTTGTCCGTCTGTTAGATAGAAATCGTCGGAGAGTCCTGGAACAATCGGCAACCGTCTCGTTTCAGAATCAGCAATGCATACGACCGCAATCAGATTCAAATCACCACATTGTTGTACTGACCAAATATTTGCCCGGTCGTCCCGGCGTCTCTCCGCAGAGCCACCCAGATATTCAAAGACCGTGAATTGACTCGATCCATACCCGCTGTCGGTTAGAAATTGCGCAACTGCCGCAGGCGTTGTGCCGTCTTCAGAGAAAAGTACCAGCCGCTGGCCTGGATGAAGGTATCTGTGCATTTGCTCGATCGGGCGATTGACCAGTGATACCAGGACGGTCTCAGAAACTCCCCAGCCGAGGCGGGCACACGCCAGGGAAAAAGCAGAGACCTGCGGTACAACAAGAAACTCGGTGGGGGCCAACTCGCGAGTGAGCGTCACACCAACGCCAAAGAGCATCGGATCGCCGCTGGCTAAAACAGAAACCCTACTCCGACCTCGATGGTGTGTCAGAATCTCGTGCACCGCTGGGGCCATGGGAGATGGCCACGCTATCTGGGCAGCACTAACCGCTGGAACATAGGCGAGATGGCGAACGCCACCATAAAGAAACTCCGCAGACTCTACAGCTTGCTTCGCTGCTAGACTAAGGCCATCCCAGCCATCTTCGCCAATGCCGATGATCGACAACCAACGCTCGTTGAAATCCGATCTCGCTATTTCAGTTTGAGTAGGTCGCATAGTCAAACCCCATAGGTTCGAGGAGTGTAGATCATCTCCCGATGATTCGACAAAGCGAGACTGCGAGTTGTCGAAGAACCGACAAGAATGAGCGTCTGCATGTCGGCCAATGAAGGATCGAATCGCGCAAGATCTGTGATCACAATTTTCTCGTCTGATCTGCCGACAGCGCGGGCTAGTACTACCGGTGTTTCGGGCGTCCTATAGCTTGCGAGAATTGCCTGTGCTTCTGCCAACTGCCACTTCCGCTCAGAAGAGATGGGGTTATAAATCGCGATGGCGAAGTCAGCGGAAGCAACAGCGTGCAACCGCTTCACGATGACCTCCCAGGGCTTTAGACGATCCGACAGCGAAATAACGCAAAAATCGTGACCGAGAGGAGCACCCAATCTGGCTGCTACTGCTTGCATTGCCGAAACCCCAGGAATAATGCGGATATCGAGAGAACGCCATGTTTCTGGCCCCTGATCCACCGACTCCAACACTGCGGAGGCCATTGCAAAAATACCTGGGTCTCCCGACGAAACGACACATACGCGCCTGCCAGACTCCGCGAGAGAGAGCGCATGACGTGCGCGCTCTGCCTCTACCTTGTTGTCAGATCCGAAACGACGCTGACCGGATCGAAGTGGAACTCGATCCAGATATCGCTGGTATCCAACCAGATCGGTCGCCTTAGCAAGTGCTTGCTGGGCCTCCGGCGTAATCCACTCAGCGGAGCCTGGTCCTAGTCCGACAACTGCTATCTGTCCTGGGCTATTGACGATATCACTGTGTTGGCTCTGCCTCGAATCAGGAACAAGTATGAGCGAAAAATAAGGAACGCTTGGCGAATCTACTTCGCTTAGTGGAACGATCCGCTCCTGGCTCATCGTCGCACGTTCGATGTAGAGAGCCTTACTCAAAACCTGGGCTCGAGACAATGCGTTTTTCACCTTCGTGAAGTTGCGGCCAAGTTTTATGATCGCAAATGCATCACGAGGATTTAGCCGAGCTGTCAAGACATCTTCCGACAAAGTTGCAGGGAGTATAGTTAGTTCTGAATCCCTTCTGACGAGCGGAGTGCCGAGCCTTGCTGCAGCGGCCATCACAGATGGAATTCCTGGAATCACCGAGGTGGAAAAGCGGTGAGCCAGCCTGTCGTGAAGGTACATAAACGACCCATAAAAAAAGGGATCACCCTCACATAGAACCGCAACGTCACGACCTTCCAGCAGATGAGCCGCAATTTGCTCAGCCATCTGATCATAGGACTGAGCAATGATCGCCTCATAACCGCCAGGATGATCGGTCGATTCTGTCGTGATTGGATAAATCATCGGCATCTCGATCTGTTCGTGTGTCAACTCCGCGCTCACAATGCAACGTGCGTTACTCTGGCCGTGCTTGGCTGTCGGATAAACAACAACGTGAGCCTGCCTGATAATACGCAGAGCCTTGAGAGTAATAAGCTCAGGATCGCCAGGTCCTAGTCCAACGCCGAATAGTTTTCCTGGCATTGTGCTTTTAATCATTCTTCCTCACTTGCCATAGCGTTGACGGCAGCCGCGGCGATGGCGCTTCCACCGCGGCGCCCTCGAACCGTCAAATAAGGAAGATTCAGGTGGTTAGTCTCAAGGGCTGCTTTTGACTCCGCCGCGCCAACGAAACCAACAGGAATGCCGATGATGAGTGCGGGAGCCGCTGCGCCTGCTTCGAGCATCTCGAGCAGGTGAAACAAAGCCGTCGGTGCGTTTCCGATCACAACAATCGAACCGCCGAGTCTATCGCGCCAGAGCTCCAGCGCCGCTGCGCTGCGCGTCGTCTCAAATCTTCTCGCTAGTTCTGCGGTGCGTGGATCACTCAGCGTACAGATCACTTCGTTGTCCTTCGGAAGTCGGGATCGGGTGATCCCATTTGCCACCATATTTGCATCGCAAAGTAAGGGCATCCCGGCTAGAAGCGCCTGCTCGCCGACTTCAGTAGCTGTAGATGATGCAGAGACATATTGCGCCAGATCTGTCATCCCACATGCGTGAATCATCCGCACCACCACGCGTGCGAGTACTGGTGAGAACGAAGATAGGTCCGATTCCGCCCTGATGATCTCAAAGGATTCTCGGTAAATATCCCGGGCGTCTTTCTTATAAGTCATCGTCACGAAAAACCTCAAAGGGCACCTCTGCCTGACATGCAGCCACCTTGTCCATAACAAATTCAAGCGAACAGTTTGACGCGATAAAACGCCCATCGATCCGCAAATCGTAACCAGAGGAACTTGCTATCAGCTCAGCAGTCGCACCATTTCGCATCGCGCATTGTTTTTCACATCCTGAGATGTTGACCGTCCAGCCATGTTTTGTATTGCGGCCGGCCAGGCGGCATGCCAACAAAGACGCATCACGTCTCACGTCAGCCAAAGAAGCATCACAGCCGGCGCTCCCTGCACACGCGGCTATCCCCAGATACCCATCTTTGCCGTCAAAGGACACGCCTACGGCCTCAAGCCGCGCAGTAATCTGGCTAATCGAACGTTCCGGAACAGATCCGAGCACGATACCCCGCCATGGAGCCAACCGAATATCTCCATCGCACTCTTTCGCGATTGCGGCTACACACTGCAATTGCTCTGCGGTTAGTCGTCCGAGAGGAACCAAGGGAACCAAGTTTGCGAAATCGAATCGCTGAGTTGCATAGACTCCTACCGGCATATGGGCAACGAGGGTTGAACTGCCGGGAGAAGGACAAGCCACTAGAAAACTCGACAACTCCTCAAGTAATCGACCCATCGCCTGAGGTACTGACGCAATCTTCCTTCCCCTTGCTGGCATCTCGAGTTCTTTTGAGATCTTGAGACATATCTTTGCGGCCTCGAGTATGCAGTCCAGGGCCTCATCTACCCTTACGCAGAAGCCGGAGAAGGTGTTCCCAATGATGAAATGAAACAAATGCGTGTCATCTACGTTCATTACTCGCTTCACTCGCAAGGTTAGATCATCGCTATCGCGAGCAAACCAGTCCCCTCCGCCATCGATGGCAAAGCTGAACTTAGGTTGTAGACCGGCCATCCCCTGATTTGCAATGAGGCGACGATCTAACTCTCGAACGAATGGCCGTGTATCCAAAATCTCACCGAAGCCTAACCCGGCGAAGGGGCTTGTCACTACATTGCGGACTCGATCGTGTTCTGGTGAAGGAAGAAAGCCGGCGGAGTCCAACCCTTGAACCAAGGACTTCAGATCTTTCTTTTGAATCGCGCGCAATTGCAAATTGGAGCGTGAAGTAATTTCGATGTTTCCGTTAGCGAACGAGGTTGAGAGTTCTGCGACAGCAGTGAGTTGGCTGGGGGTGATCATCCCTCCCGGCACTCTTATACGAGTGAGTAGACCGTCTTTCGCCTGGACGGCGTGAAGAATTCCAGGGCAGAAACTCTCTCCAACTCTCATCATGCGACTTTCTCTCTTGACCTGTCACCGCAAGATGGTCGGGAAACGCAGCGACGGAATAGGCTGCGGCCACCCGGCCTTCCCCTCGGAGGCGTGTGTCACTGTGTCCGATGTGGACACTGTTTGCGGCAGGTCTTCGGACTTACAGGCTGCCTAATCGCTCCAGCTTCCCAGTCCACTACCAGACCAGTGCTCTTGTTGGAGCTTTCGTTCCTGATTACCGCTGCGGGGCAGTTCCGGGCTCTCACCGGATTCCCTTTTGGTTGGCTTCTCTGAAGCAACCACCGGAAACAGTTCGAGTATAGATCAGATAAATATTCAGGACAATGTGATGAATTCTCGTAAAACAGCGGATGTCAATGCTTTGTCAGGCTTGTGTTTCGAATTGATCTGGCGTGGTGGCCCGGGCAGGAGTCCTGATGCGAAGCGCGATTCGGAGATTTGTGGCGTGGTGGCCCGGGCAGGAGTCCAACCTGCGACCTTCGCGTTAGGAGTGCTAAGCGCGTCTTTATCAGCCTGCACTTCCCTGCATCAAGATGCATCATTAAGTAAGCTATATCAATAGTTACACTTGATCCACGATGTGCAGGCTGGAACAGAGAAAGTGCCAAAAAGTGCAGGTTTAGACACTGGCGTGTATCACATTCGTATCACACTCTTGTAAGGTGGTTGACGGAGGCACTACCCAGTAATGGCGCGACCTGTAGCGATGGTAGGGGGTGTTTATGAGAGGGTACCTGGAAGCGGACTGTATCACGCTAGGTACCGAAAAGACGGAAAACTGGTCCGCAAGTCCTTTAAAAGGGATAGAGCAGCCGCTATCGCATGGGTGGAGAAGGCGCGGACGCTCAAGCGCGACGGCGGTGCAGACGTACCGACCTTGGCAAAGCTACCCATCCGGACCGCCGCCGAGGTAGCAGCTGACAAGATCGCCGCCGCGAAGGAGGCTGCGAAGACAGCTGAGGTTCTCCTGGGCGACCTCTCGGGCTCATCCACCAGATCAGGAGCAGGCCCAACGAGTACAAGGACCTGCGCAACCCTCCGTTCCGTATCCAGCGCATCAAGGAGGCATTCGGCACTCGACCGGCGAGGGACATAAAGGCCCGCGAGATCGACGACTGGCTGAGCAGCTTGATGACGGCCCCAACCACACACACGCGGGACCCCCTCAAGAAGCCGAAGCCGTCGAGACCGATGTCCCCGGCCTCCCAGAATCGCTACAAAGCTATGTTCTCGGCGATTTACAAGTATGGCCGTCAGCGGGACCTGGTCGACGTCAACCCGGTAAGCGCCATCGAGTCCCGCGCGATGAATAACGGTCGGGAGGGACGCTTCCTTCTACCGTCGGAGGAGCAACGGATCCGTGCAGTCCTCCAAGGGGACATCGATGCATGCGGCCCACAGAACGAGCGCCGCCCCAAGAGAATGATCCACCGCCTGTGTGAGTTCGAGATCACACTGATGACCGGGATGAGAAAGACGGAGCAGTACTCCCTGACGTGGGGACCAGACGTCAACTTCGAGACCAAGGAGCTGACCCTCCGCGAAACTAAGAATGGGACCTGGAGGACGGTTCAGATCCTGCCCACGGTAGAGAAGGCACTGATGACCCTGAAGGTTATCCCGCTCGAGCGGAAGCGCCGGAGCAAGGATAAGCCGAACGAGTCACCTGCCAACTCCGTCTTCGGCATCGCGGACAGTAAGAAGTGGTGGGCTTCAGTGCTTCATCGGGCGAGGGTCACAAACTTCCACTGGCACGACAATCGTCACACGTTCTGTTCGCGGCTCGCACAGAAGGGTGCCAACCTCAAGCTGATCCAGGAGGCCGCCGGACACAAGACGATCGCCCAGACGGCGAAGTACGCAAAGATGGATACGGCATCTCTGCGGCAGGGGCTGGCGCTGCTCGAGCCTGAACGGGAGGAGTAACCGAACCGTTGACTCTCCTCTGATAAGGAGGACACTACAGAAGTGATAAGTGGTCCTGAGAGCTGCGAACTCTTGGGGCAGTGAGCAACTGCTTATTCACTGGACTCTGACGAGTGCTGCAAGAGCCAGATCCGCAGATCGCCGTTCAAGGTCTGCGGGATCACTTCGTTAACGATGAAAGACCCGAGCGCATAGGCATTACAAAATCTTTTTTCCTCTCCACTTCTTAATCAGAGTTACAATCCGCTCGGGGACCCTACTACTACCGAAACGACTTCGGACCCTCTTCGATGGCCTCGATGGCAAGGGCCATAGCTCGCCGTAGTGGGTGACAGAACCGTTGGTAGACCGGATGGAGCGTGTGGGTTGGCAAGCATCAGAGATTCGCCAGGCAGTGGGATAACAACCTTCGCTGTCAGGGCTTCGCCGAAGCCTACGAAAAGCAGTTGACCAAACACATCTAGAACGCAGCGGAGCAGACGAGATCTCGAAGTAGGCTTGCTGGCCTCCGAAGCGGGCGATCAATTCCGCGTTTTTGCGTTGCTGGTTCCCTGTCGTTCCAGAGCTTGGCAGGGCGAATCACCTGCAGGTGCTCGTCGAGAACGACCAGTCCGTGCTGCTGGCCGGAAACCACGAGAGCTTTGATTTGGTGGTCAGGAGCGTGTGATATCGCTTGCTTCACTGATAGCGAAGCGCCTCAATCCACCACTTCGGATCCTGCTCGCGGGCGCCGGCGGCTCGCTGGATCACCTCATGCATAGCGTGTCCCCGGTCCTGCGCGATGCCGTGCTCATCGATTAGGAGAGCCTTTGTCCCTTGAGTGCCGCAGTCGATGCCTAGATACATAGATGTGAGATCTCGTGTTAATGTGCAATGCTTGCGGTTTGATTACTAGTCTCGGGGCGCTTGCTTGCGTTCGATTTTTCTTTCGTGCCGCGGCGGGATGAGCTGTGATAGCCGGAGTGACGCTGGAGGGCGATCGCTGCAGCTCCACGAAGGCGGGCCATCTCTCCTCCCGTTGCGATCTCAAGGCGAGGTGGAGAGCCTGCGAGAATTCCGGATACCAACTCGTCCTGAACGATGGAGCCGAAGGCAGACCACGCTGTGGTGAAAGCGCCGGCGATGAGGATGAGCTCCGGAGACAGGGCCGCGGTGACGAGGCGTAGGCCTTGTCCCAGATGCAGGGCCTGCTTCTGTATCGCCTTGATGGCGAGAGGATCACCTTCTTCGGTGAGATGCATGAGGCTTTGAATGGAAGTGACGTTTGCGTT
>NZ_JACHDZ010000006.1 GCF_014201375.1 Tunturiibacter empetritectus | reverse complement strand
CATACGCCAGTCGCGATGGAGAAGGGTCTGCGCTTCGCTATCCGCGAAGGCGGCCGCACCGTCGGAGCTGGAACCATCAGCGAGATCATCAAGTAAAGAACGTGCTTCGCAAAGAAGTCTTTTAGTTTTAGCTGTTCAAGAAATAACGAGGGCTGCCGGCAGGTGTAGAAGTTCATCACCGGCAGCTACTCCAAACGATCTTTGAAGCGTGAAAGAGACACACCATGGCTGGACAGAGAATCAGAATTCGTTTGAAGGCATACGACTACCGCGTGCTGGATACGTCGACCGGCGAGATCGTCGAGACGGCAAAGCGTACCGGAGCCCAGGTTGCGGGTCCCATTCCGCTGCCGACGATGAAGAACAAGTACTGCGTTCTGCGCTCGCCCCACGTCGACAAGAAGTCGCGCGAGGCCTTTGAGATTCGCACGCACAAGCGGCTGATCGACATCCTTGAGCCGACCCAGCAGACTGTGGACGCGCTGATGAAGCTCGATCTGCCTGCGGGCGTCGATGTAGAGATCAAGACGGTTCAGAAGTAAAGAGGCTTTCAATAAAAGCTCTTTGTTTTCGGTTTAGAAGTATCAACCCGGCAGTGCTGAACCTCGAGTCCAGCATGATGAGGAAAGGAAGCTCCAATGTCAGTAGTAGGAATTCTCGGAAAAAAAGTCGGCATGACGCAGATCTTCGACGAGCGCGGTGATATTCACCCCGTGACCGTCCTGAAGGCTGGTCCGTGCGTGATTACTCAGTTGAAGACGCTCGCGAAGGACGGATACGAAGCCGCGCAGATTGGTTACGTTGACTTCGTGAAGGCTTCGAAGATCAATAAGGCGATGACTGGCCACTTTGCAAAGTCGAACGTTCCTCCGGTCAGGATGATCAAGGAAGTCGAGCTCGAAGCAGTGAAGACTGTTGAAGGAGAGGAGAAGGTCACAGCCAAGGCTGGGGATCGCATCCTGGTCGACATCTTCAACGACGAGCGTTTCGTCGACGTGATCGGCACCTCCAAGGGCCGCGGTTTTGCCGGCGTCATTCGCCGCCACGGCTTCGGCGGCGGTCCCAAGTCGCACGGCCACATGTTCCAGGTGCAGGGTTCGATCGGTGCTTCGTCGTTCCCCTCGCGCGTATTTCCTGGTCAGCGTATGCCGGGTCATATGGGTCACGCTCAGATCACGGTTCGCAACCTGCGTATTCGCGGTATCGATCTCGAAGATAACCTTCTGCTGGTTGAAGGCGCTGTGCCCGGCCCGCGTGACGGCTTCGTGTTGATCTCGAAGGCAAAGGCTCCGCCGCGCGAGCGTCGTGGATTTGCTGGCGCCGCAACGAAGGACGCTTTGAAGGCTTCAAAGAAGGCTGCACCGTCCAAGAAGAAATAAGTAGTCGATTGAAAAGGCTTGCAGCATGAACCCGCAAACAAAGTTATGGCTCGCCGCATCGATGGCGAGCAAAGAGAGAGAAGAAGAACGATGGCAAACATCAACGTAGTAAATCTCGCTGGAGCCAAGGTCGGAGAGTTTGAACTCGTCGACGAGGTCTTCGCGGCAGAGATCAACGACGGCCTCCTTTGGGAGTCGGTCAAGCACTACCGTGCCGCTCTTCGGCAGGGAACCGCTGCCACCAAGAACCGCAATCAGGTCTCTGGTGCAGGCAAGAAGCTTTGGAAGCAGAAGGGAACTGGCCGTGCGCGTGTTGGTTCGATTCGGACTCCGCTCTGGCGTGGTGGTGGTACGGTTCACGGACCGAAGCCGCGCAGCTACGAATACGCCTTCCCGCAGAAGAAGCTGATGGGCGCGCTCCGCTCGGCAATCTCCGCGAAGATCAACGATGGCAAGTTCACCATCGTCGATTCGTTCGAGGTTCCCGAGGCGAAGACCAAGCTCTTCCGCACGGCGCTCGACATGCTCGAAGCGGGCAAGACGACTCTCCTGGTTGAGAGTAGCCGCAAGCTGGACGAGAAGCTTTACCTTGGCTCACGCAATCTGCAGGGTGTGGAGCTGGTTCTCAGTTCGGAGGTTCATCCCTACGACCTGCTCCGTTATGAGCACGCCGTCTTCTCGAAGGATGCCATCGAGGCTCTTCAGGACACGCTCAAGAAGTTTGTATCCAAACGCAGCAAGGCAACAGATGAGCGCAGCAAAGCCGCGCAGAAGGAGGTTGCGTAATGCCAACTCTCTATACCGTCATTCGCCGCCCCCTCATCACCGAGAAGGGCATGACCGTGAAGGAGACGCAGAACACCCTGGTGTTCGAAGTCGCCCTGAAGGCCACCAAGACCGAAGTCAAGCAGGCTGTTGAAACACTCTTCAAGGTCAAAGTCACTGGTGTTCGCACCGCGACCGTTGAGGGTAAAGAGCGTCGCCGGGGTAAGTTCGCCGGCTACCGCCCCGACTGGAAGAAGGCTTATGTTCGCCTGAAGGATGGCGAGAAGATGCCGGAGTACCTCAACAGCCTCTAAGCGAGATTGTTTCGCGAGTAACAGAATTCAGGACCGAAGCGCCGCTAAGCGATTAGCAGCGCGGGCAAGGGAATAAAGACGATGCCGATCAAATCATTTCGACCGATTACCCCATCACTCCGCTTCGCGACGAAGCTTGTCAACGATGACATCACGACGGACAAGCCGCACAAGCCGTTGCTCGGAGTCAAGCAGCGCACCGGCGGCCGCAACAATAACGGCGGTCTTACGATGCGTCACCACGGTGGCGGTCACAAGCAGAAGCTGCGCCTTATCGACTTCAAGCGCGACAAGTTCGGGATCCCCGGTACGGTTGCGACGGTTGAGTATGATCCGAACCGCAGCTCGCGTATCGCGTTGATTCACTACGCGGACGGCGAGAAGCGCTACATCATTCAGCCGATTGGCCTCACCGTCGGTCAGTCGATCATGAGTGGCCCGGAGGCCGATATCCTCGTCGGCAACGCTCTGCCGTTGAAGTTCATCCCGACCGGAACGATTGTGCATAACATCGAGCTTCGTCCGGGTAAGGGTGCACAGATGGCTCGTTCGGCCGGAGCGCAGGTGAACCTGATCGCCAAGGAAGGCGACTACGCTCTGCTCAAGCTGCCTTCGGGCGAGACCCGCAAGGTTCTGGTCGAGTGCATGGCAACCATCGGACAGGTTGGTAACACCGACCACGAGAACGTCACGATCGGTAAGGCCGGACGTAATCGCTGGAAGGGTATCCGCCCCTCCAACCGCGGTGTCTCAATGAACCCGGTCGACCACCCGCACGGTGGTGGTGAAGGTAAGACCTCAGGCGGTCGTCATCCTGTAACCCCCTGGGGCCAGCCGACCCGTGGATACAAGACCCGCAATAACAAGCGGACCGATGTGTTCATCGTGAAGCGTCGTACGAAGTAAAGAAAAAGCTTCTCAGCAAATAGTTTTTGTTTTCAGTTTTGGTTCCGCAGCAAAGGGCAACACCAAGTCTCGCAAGCAAGAGATTCGTCGTATCCAGCATCGCAACAAGAAAGTCGGAGCTTAGCAAAATGTCACGTTCAGCGAAAAAAGGTCCTTTCATCGATGGTCACCTCATGAAGAAGATTGAGGGGATGAACCAGGTCAACGACAAGAAGGTACTGCGCACCTGGTCGCGCCGGTCCACGATTCACCCGGACTTCGTCGGTCATACCATCGCCGTACACAACGGCCGCAAGTTCATCCCGGTCTATGTGACGGAGAATATGGTTGGCCACAAGCTCGGCGAGTTCTCGGCCACCCGCACGTTCAAGGGCCACTCGGCGCGCGCCGCTGAGACCTCCGCGAAGCCCAAATAAACCGGGCTGGACGATTTGCAGTTAGGCAGGACCGCGAGCCCGCGGCAACGGATAACGGGCAGCGAAGCAGAAGTTTTGAAGGACGAAGATTATGGCTAAGGCAGCAGAAAAAATCAGAGAGTTCCGCGCAGAAGCTAAGTTTCAGCGCACCAGCCCGCAGAAGGCGAAGCTTGTCCTGGATCTGATCAAGGGACTACGCGTCGAGCAGGCACTCAATACCGTTCACTTCAGCACCAAGCGCATGGCGCCCGTGGTGGAGAAGGTTCTGCGTTCGGCGATCCAGAACGCGACCTACGTCTCGCAGGAGCAGGGACTCGACGTCGATGTCGATAACCTCTACGTCCGCACCGCGATCGCGAACGAAGGCCCCCGTATGAAGCGCATCCGCCCTGCTCCAATGGGCCGTGCCTTCCGCTACCAGCGCAGGCTTGCACACATCATCGTCACCGTTGCTGAGAAGAAGTCGGCTACTGCGATCAGTGCAGGTGCTGATGCAGCTCCGGCCCCGGCCGCGAAGAAGGGCACCAAGAAGGCAGCCAGCAAGACTGCGGCAAAACCCGCAGTCAAGAAGGCAGCCGCCAAGAAACCCGCAGCGAAAAAGGCCGCGAAGTAAGCCGGTTTTCTTGTAAACTTAAAGTTTTGCACTACCGCCCACCGGCTCAACCGGAGAGGGCACGGAGTAAAGGGAAGCTATGGGACAGAAAGTCCATCCGTATGGGTTGCGCCTCGGCATCAACAAGCCGTGGAAGTCACGCTGGTTCGTGGAACGCGGCTATGACAAGCTGCTGGTTGAAGATGTCAAGCTGAAGGCTGAGCTGCGCGAGAAGCTGAAGGCTGCCGGTGTCAGCTCGGTTGAAGTCGAGCGCCCAGGCAACAAGCTGCGTCTGATCATCCGCACTGCGCGTCCGGGCATCATCATCGGCCGCAAGGGCGCCGAGATCGATAAGCTCAAGGCCGATATCCAGAAGCGCACGTCTCGCGAAGTGTTTATCGACATCCTTGAAGTCAACAAGCCCGAGCTCGATGCTCAGTTGGTTGCCGAGAACATCGCGCTGCAGCTCGAGAAGCGCGTCAGCTTCCGCCGTGCGATGCGCAAGTCGGTTGACTCCGCGCTCCGCTTTGGCTGCAAGGGCATCAAGGTCCGCGTCTCCGGTCGTCTGAACGGAAACGAAATCGCCCGCTCCGAGTGGTATCTCCAGGGTCGTCTGCCGCTGCACACACTGCGCGCTGACATCGACTACGGTTTTGCTGAGGCGCACACCACCTACGGGATCATCGGCGTCAAGACCTGGGTCTATCGCGGCGATATCTACGAGCAGAAGAAGCGTCGCGACCAGGGCGTTACCACTGGCGCATTCGCAAGCTAAGTTTTTCCCGGCCTGGCCGGAGTTTCCGGGAAGCGTGTTGAACGTATTCCTGAAAGAGTGAAGAGGGTTTTCTTATGTTGATGCCAAAGAAGGTCAAGTTCCGCAAGCAGCAGCGCGGACGAATGAAGGGCAAAGCGTGGCGCGGCTCCGATCTCTCCTTCGGCGACTTCGGCCTGAAGGTGATGGAGTGCGGTTACATCACCGACCGCCAGATCGAAGCCAGCCGTATCGCGATGACGCGTTTCATCAAGCGTGGCGGCAAGGTCTGGCTCCGTCTGTTCCCGGACAAGCCGATCACGAAGAAGCCTGCCGAAACCCGTATGGGTAAGGGTAAGGGCGCTCCGGATCACTGGGTCTGCGTTGTTCGTCCGGGCCGCATCCTGTTCGAGATGGAAGGCGTCACTCCGGAGCTTGCCAAAGAGGCGATGCGTCTGGCGGCACACAAGCTTCCGCTCAAGACCAGCTTCGTCCAGCGCCACGATGTCAAGGCGACGGTAGTCGCTAAGTAGCTTTTAGTAGTCAAGGAAAAAGACAATGGAATTCGAAAAGATTCAGAACCTCAGTGACGAAGAGCTCAAGAGCGAGCAGGCCAAGGCCGGCGAGCAGCTCTTTCGCATCCGCTTCCAGAAGAGCCTCGGTAACAACGAGGGCATCAAGAAGCTGCGGACACTCAAGCTGGACGTTGCCCGCATCAAGACCGTCGAGCGGCAGCGCACCCTGGCCGCCGAGAAGGCCGCCAACCCCGTCGTCGCCAACGTTGCGCCGGCCAAGAGCACTCGCACCGCCCGCAAGAAAGCGAAGAAGGACTAATCATGGCAGATACAACCAACACCGCAGCAGCAACTCCTGAAGCTCAGACCTCGCGTCGCAATGAGAAGGTGGGTCTGGTCGTCTCGACCAAGATGCAGAAGACGATCGTCGTCGAGATCGAGATGCGTAAGGCGCACCCCAAGTACAAGCGCGTGATGAAGTCGAACAAGAAGTTCTACGCACACGACGAGCAGAACTCGGCCCGCGTGGGCGATGTGGTTCGCATCCGCGAGGCGCGTCCTCTGTCGAAGCTCAAGCGCTGGTCGCTCGAGGAGATCGTTCGCCGCTCGTCGCTCGCGTTGGCGGAAGAGAAGTCCGCAGCCGCTCACGCTGCCGAAGCTAAGTAGCTTTTAGCGGTTATCAAGTTCAAAGCCTGGGGCATGAGCCCCGGCCGTGTCACCGCAGTAGATTGCCAGGAGAAGAACGATGTCAGTACAAATGAGAACAATGCTTGACGTAGCCGATAACTCCGGCGCACGCAAGTTGCAGGTGATCCTGCCCCTCGGTGGCGGTCTCGGCAAGAAGGCAGGCCTCGGCGACGTCGTCACCGCAGCTGTCAAGGAAGCCTCTCCCGATGGCACCGTCAAGAAGGGGAAGGTCGTCAAGGCTGTGATCGTCCGTACGCGCAAGGAGTATCGACGCCGCGATGGGACGTACATCCGCTTCGACCAAAACGCCGCTGTCGTCATCAATGATGCCAACGAGCCGGTCGGAACCCGTGTGTTTGGACCTGTTGCCCGCGAACTTCGCGAGAAGAAGTTTCTTAAGATCGTCTCGCTCGCACCTGAGGTCATCTAGTTTCACGTCGCGCGGCTTTGCGCGGCGCCACAAAGTATTAACCGGGGTCCGGCTCCGAGGTTTCATGATCGTCGAGAAGAGAGAGAGCTATGGCAGGCATCAAGATCAAGCGGAATGACAAGGTCGAAGTGATCGCAGGCAAGGATAAGGGCAAGCAGGGCCGCGTCCTTCGCGTCATTGCGGAAAAGAATCGCGTGCTGGTTGAGGGCGTGATGATGGTGAAGAAGCACGTGAAGCCGAACCCCCAGCGGAATATCAAGGGCGGCATCGCGGAGCAGGAGTCTACCATTCACGTCTCGAACGTGATGTTGCTCGATGGCGACGGCAAGAAGTCCCGCGTTGGATCGCGCTTCGAAGGCGACACTAAGGTTCGGTTCGCGAAGACCAGCGGCGCGACGATCGCTGAGAAGAAGAAGTAAAGATTTAGCGAAGTTTTGTTTCATGTTGTGGCAGTTCAAATCCTGGTTCAACGGTTCACCCCACGCATCGGTACACGGGCAAAACCCAACCCGGCAACCGTGGAGAAAGCGAAGAAGAAAATGGCAGCACGTCTGAAGCAGAAGTACGAGGCCGAGATCAAGCAGGCGCTGGGCAAAGAGCTCAACATTACCAACGCCATGGCGATTCCGAAGCTCGAGAAGATCGTCATCAACATGGGTCTCGGCGAAGCCACCCAGAATGTCAAGATTATGGATCCCCTGGTGGCCGATCTTGCCTCCATCGCCGGCCAGAAGCCTGTGACCACCAAGGCGAAGAAGTCCATCGCAGCCTTCAAGGTGCGCGAGGGCATGCCCATCGGCGCGATGGTGACCCTGCGTGGCGACACCATGTACGAATTCCTTGACCGCCTCATCTCGATTGCGCTTCCCCGCGTCCGCGACTTCCGCGGCGTCTCGTCGAAGAGCTTCGATGGCCGCGGCAACTACACCCTTGGCCTGCGCGATCAGCTGATCTTCGCTGAGATCGATTACGCCAAGGTCGACAAATTGAAGGGTATGAACGTCACCATCGTCACAACGGCGAAGGATGACAACGGTGCCCGCGCCCTGCTGAAGAGCTTTGGTATGCCCTTCCGCGTTGGAGCATAAAGAAAGATCAACCAAGTTTTCTTTTTGAACTTGCAGCAAAGATAGAGAGCAAAACACATGGCAACTACAGCAAAGCACGTCAAAGACGCAAGGAAACCGAAGTTCAAGTCTCGCCAGCACAACCGCTGCCAGCTCTGCGGTCGCCCTCGCGCCTTCCTGCGGAAGTTCGGCGTATGCCGTCTCTGCTTCCGTTCGCTCGCTCTCAAGGGAGAGATTCCGGGCGTTGTGAAGTCGAGCTGGTAGAATAAAAGGATCCGTGTGCGGCTCCGGTCGCGCACTTACTCCAGAGACCTCATCAGGGCGTCAAGCTTATGGTGCAGAAGTCTGGACGTATCACCCGAAACAGACATCCCCGCTGGTTCTTGCGAGAGATACTCGTGAGCGAACGGGGGATGAAGGAGAATGAATGAACCTCACAGATCCAGTAGCAGACTTTTTGACCCGCATCCGTAACTCGATCCGTGCGCGTCACCAGAAGCTCGACGTCCCCGCTTCCAAGCTCAAGGCCGAGATCGCCCGCATCCTCAAAGAAGAGGGTTACATCGCGAACTACAAGCCGACTGAAGAGAATGGCATGAAGGTCATCCGCGTTTACCTGAAGTACGGCCCGAACAACGAGGCTGTCATCCGCGATCTGCAGCGTGTGTCGCGTCCCGGTTGCCGTGTGTATCTTGGCCGCGACGAGATCCGCCGTGTTCAGGGCGGTCTTGGCATCTCCATCATGACCACCCCCAAGGGTGTCATGACCGGCCGTCAGGCGCGTCGCGAAGGTGTTGGCGGCGAGATCCTCTGCGAAGTCTGGTAAAGAAAGACAAACGAAGTCTTTCCAGAATCTCAACTCTGAAAAGACTGCATTCGAGCCTTCGGCTCATCGGCTGCAGTGGAACTTAGAAAGCCTAAGCGACTCGCAAGCCACAAAAGGGATTTGTTATGTCACGTATTGGTGAGAAGCCGATCGTTCTACCCGCCGGCGTCAAGTACACGGTCAGCGAGAACGGCAACACCGTAATGGTCGAAGGGCCCAAGGGCAAGGTCAGCGCGATGCTGCCTGGCGGAATCACGCTCGTTCAGAAGGATGGCCACCTGATCACCGAGCGCCAGACCGACAAGCAGGCGGCGTTTCACGGTCTCGCACGTGCTCTGGTGTTCAACGCTGTCACCGGCGTCACCACCGGCTGGACCAAAGAGATCGACATCGTCGGCATCGGATACCGCGCCGAGTTGAAGGGGAAGAACATGGTGGTCTTCACCCTGGGCTACTCTCACCCTATCGAGTTTCCTCTGCCCACTGGCATCTCCGTCGAGATCGACCCCAAGCAGACGCACCTCACCGTCTCCGGCATCGATCGGCAGAAGGTGGGCCAGATCGCTGCCGACATGCGCTCTCTCCGTAAGCCCGACCCTTACAAGAACAAGGGCGTCCGCTACACCGGCGAGAAGCTGAAGAAGAAGGTCGGTAAGACCGGAGCGAAGTAATCTGCGCTGCGTGAGGAGCGAGATCTGACTTGCCCATCACGCAGCCACTCAACCTTAGTTTCAATAACCGAACGTCCTCAGCACTCTGGGGACGCCACTAGGAAGGAAAGTCAACCATGATCAATCCACGTCAGCGTAATGTGATCCGCCAGCGCGTTCACACCCGCATCCGCGAGAAGATGTCCGGTACCGCCGAGCGTCCGCGCCTCAACGTCTATCGCTCGCTCAACCACATCTACACGCAGCTCATCGACGATCTCAACGGAGTCACCATCGCCTCTGCCTCCTCCATGGGCAAGAAGACCGAAGAGAAGAAGTACGGCGGCAATATCGCCGCGGCTGCCGAAGTCGGTAAGCTGATCGCCGAGCGTGCGAAGGAGAAGGGCATCAAGAAGATTGTGTTTGATCGTGGCGGCTATCTGTATCACGGCCGCGTCAAAGCTCTCGCCGATGCAGCCCGTGAAGCGGGTCTCGATTTCTAAGGTTCCCACGGCGCGCCTCGATTGGCGGCCAGAAAGCTGGATAAGACATTATGGCAATGAAGAAAAAAATCGATGCGAACCGCCTCAATCTGAAGGATGAGGTCGTTTCGATCAACCGCGTCACCAAGGTCGTCAAGGGCGGTAAGAATATGTCCTTCGCCGCGCTGGTCGTCATCGGCGACCCGGCGGAAGGCGTCGTCGGCTACGGCTCCGGCAAGGCCAAGGAAGTTCCTCAGGCTATCCGTAAGGGGATCGAGTCGGCCAAGAAGAATCTGCACAAGGTCAACCTGACCGAGAGCACGATTCCTCATCAGGTTCTCGGCCACTTCGGCGCAGGCCAGGTGATGCTCAAGCCTGCCCCTGAAGGTACGGGCGTGATCGCCGGCAAGACGGTTCGCGCTGTGATGACCGCCGCCGGCGTGCAGAACGTGCTGACCAAGAGCCTCGGCTCGGCGAACCCGCACAACGTCATCAAGGCTACGTTCGATGCTCTGATCCAGCTTCGCAACAAGGCTGAAGTCGCCGCCCTGCGCGGTAAGGCAGTGGAAGAGCTCTAAGCTCAACCTCTGCTCCAACAAGATTCAAGGAGCTCTCTCATGGCTGACACCAACGCAATCGCCAAAATCAAGCTGCAGTACTTCCGTTCCAAGATCTGCACCCCGGTCAAGCACAAGCTCGTTATCAAGGGCCTGGGCTTTACCCGTCTCAACCAGATCGTCGAGCGCGAAGATACGCCATCCATTCGTGGCATGGTCGCAAAGGTTCCCCATCTCGTCCGCGTCGTCGACTAGTCGCGATCCGGCATAACAGCACGATCCCGTAAGGGCTAACTCATAAGCGAGTCGGCGAAGAGCAGAAGCTGCTTCACCGGCGTTAAGCGAGGAAACAAATGGCAATCCGTAATCTCTCCAATCTCCGTGCCCCCAAGCGGGCAAACGAAAACAAGAAGCGTGTTGGCCGTGGTATGGGTTCAGGCATGGGTAAGACTTCGACCCGTGGTCACAAGGGTCAGGGCTCCCGCTCGGGTTCGTCGCTGATGCGTGGTTTTGAAGGCGGCCAGATGCCCCTTCATCGCCGTCTGCCCAAGCGCGGCTTCACCAACATCTTCCGCGTCGAGTACCAGGTGCTTGGCCTCGACCGCGTCGCCGAGATCGTTGCTGCAGAGAACGTCACCGAGTTCACCCTCGACAAGATCATCGAGCTTGGCCTGCTCCGCAAGAAGGGCGCTTTGATCAAAGTGTTGAATAACGGAGAGATCAAGACTGCCGTGACGGTCCACGCGCACAAGTTCTCGAAGACCGCCCAGGAGGCGATCGAAAAGGCCGGCGGCAAGGCCATCCTGATCGGCTAGGCAGCATTTAGAATGATTGGCAGGCGAGGGCGCGCGCCCTCGCATCGCCGTTTCACCAGATCACCAGCGTTTCCCCCCGAGGTTCCAGTACCCGATGTTCGAGAAAATCGCAAACATCTTCAAAATCCCCGACCTCCGCAAGCGCGTGCTGTTTACGCTTGGCATGTTGGCCGTATACCGCCTCGGCTCGCACATCCCCACCCCCGGCATCAACGCCGACATGCTCGCCCAGTTCTTCAATCAGAACTCCGGCTCAGCTCTCGGCCTGGTCGACCTTTTCTCTGGCGGAAACCTTCGCAAGCTCACCGTCTTCGCCCTCGGTATCATGCCGTACATCACGGCGTCGATCATCTTCCAACTGCTCACGGTCATCTATGAGCCGCTGGCGAAGCTGCAAAAAGAAGGCGAACTAGGCCGCCGCAAGATCACCCAATGGACGCGTTACGTTACGGTGCTGCTTGGAATCGTGCAGTCGTTTGCCATCGCGCTGACGCTGACGAACACCAGCACCGGCCAGACGATGGTCACCATCTCCCGCGCTGCCTTCATTCCGCTCTGCGTCATTACTCTCACTGCCGGCACGGCATTCATCATGTGGCTGGGGGAACAGATCACTGAGCGCGGCATCGGCAATGGGATGAGTCTGCTCATTTTCGCTGGTATCGTCGTCGGTCTGCCGAAAGGCATTGAGAATCTCTACGAGAAGGTACGCGACAACGCCTGGGGTGCGCTGACTCCCCTCGCTGTTGCCCTCCTGATCGCGGGTATGATCGCCGTCGTTGCCTTCATCGTCTTCGTGGAGCGCTCGGAGCGTCGCATTCCGGTCCAATACGCCAAGCGCATCGTTGGCCGCAAGATGATGGGCGGCCAATCCACGCACCTGCCGCTCAAGGTCAACTCCGGCGGCGTGATGCCAGTCATCTTTGCCAGCTCCATTCTCTCAGCTCCTCTGCTCTTCTCCGGCGCTCACATCTTCGGCTACTCTCTGCAGGACTCGTCCTTCTTCGGTCCGATCCTGCGTGCTCTGGCTCCCGGCGAGCCCTGGTACGAGCTGCTGCAGATGGTCGCGATCATCTTCTTTGCCTACTTCTACATCTCGATCGTGTTTCGTCCGGACGATATCGCCGACAACATGCGCAAATACGGCGGCTTTATCCCCGGCATTCGTCCCGGCAAGCGTACTGCCGACTTTATCAATGATGTGCTGACCCGCATCACCCTTGTCGGCGCGCTCTACCTCATCATCATCACCATCATTCCGCAGCTGCTGATCAGCGGAATCCACTTCAACCATCTCTGGCTCATCGGCTCGGTCTTTGATCGGCTGCCGACCTGGATGACCAACGGCCTCGGCGTCAACTTCTACTTCGGCGGTACTAGCCTGCTGATCGTCGTCGGCGTAGCCATGGACACGGTCCAGCAGATCGAATCGCAGCTCATCATGCGTCACTACGACGGCTTCACTCCCAAGAGTGGCCGCATCCGTGGCCGCAAGAGCTGGTAGGGAAGTCAGTCCGTTGACGACAGGCACTGCATCCGAAACCGAGACGGCCCCGGCAGAGAAGAACTTCCTGCCCGGGCCGGTCCTCCTTTTAGGCGCTCCCGGCGTTGGTAAAGGCACACAGGCGAAGGCGCTGATGGCTGCCTATGGCATCCCGCAGATCTCCACCGGCGACATCCTCCGCTCGAACATCTCCAGCGGCACGCCACTCGGCAAGGCGGCGAAGACTCTCGTCGACCAGGGCACCCTCGTCTCCGACGAACTCGTCAATCAGATGGTCGCCGACCGCCTCAAGCAGCCCGATACGCAGCGAGGCTTCATCCTCGACGGCTTTCCCCGCACCCTTAACCAGGCCACCTGGCTCGACGCCCAGCTCTCCGCCGATCCCAACACCCTGCCTGTCGTCGCCATCAGCATCTCCGTTGACTACGAGCAGCTACTGCACCGCATTACCGGCCGCCGTATCTCGCCCGCAGGCCGCATCTACAACATCTACTCGAACCCGCCCAGGACTCCCGGCATCTGTGACGTAGACGGTTCCACCCTCGTCCAGCGTCCCGACGACTCCGATGTCGTCTTCACCGAGCGCATGAAGACCTTCGAAGTCCAGACCGCCCCGGTGATCGAGCACTATCGCAACCAAAGCCGTTTCGAAGAGATCAACGGCGACCAAACCGTCGAACAGGTTACCGCCGACATCGAAGCAGCCCTGATTCGCCTTCGCCAGCATCCGAACTCCTAAGTCCTCACTATGGCCATCATGATCAAAACGGCGCAGGAGATCGAGAAGATGCGAATCTCCGGCAAGGCTCTCCGCCAGGTTCATAACGCGATCGCGCCCCATGTTGTTCCCGGCGCCTCGACGATGGACCTGGAAGAGATTGCCGTCAAAAAGATCGCTGAGCTGGGCGCTATTGCGGCCTTCAAGGGATACCACGGCTTCCCCGCGGCTCTGTGTACTTCGGTCAACAACGAAGTCGTCCACGGCATGCCCAACGCCAAGCGCATTCTCGCCGAAGGAGATATTCTCTCCATCGACTGTGGAGTCATTATCGACGGCTTTTACTCGGACGCAGCCGTGACCTATCCGATCGGCAAGGTGAGCGCTGGGACGACAAAGCTGCTCGAAGTGACCAAAGCGTCCCTCGAGAAGGCGATCGAGCAGTGCCAGGTTGGCGGGCGTTTGGGCGATATCTCCGCAGCGGTGCAGGAGTTGTGCGAGGCGGAGGGTTTTGGGGTCGTCCGGGAGTTTGTGGGGCACGGAATTGGCCGCGCCATGCACGAAGACCCGCAGGTTCCGAACTTTGGGGCTGCGGGCAAGGGACCAAGGCTGAAGGCGGGCATGGTGCTCGCCATCGAGCCTATGATCAACGCTGGCGGGCCTGAAGTGCGGGTTTTGAAGGATGGCTGGACGGCGGTTACCGTGGACGGCAGCTACAGCGCCCACTTTGAGCACACGGTCGCCCTCACGAAAGATGGCCCCCTGGTGCTTACCCGCTAGGAAAATCGGCCGCTTTTGGGGTACTATAAGAGATGCGGTGTGCGCAAGTGTGTCGCATGGTGACTCTGGTTGAGGAAAACTCTCAACTCAAAGAAGAAGTTATGGAAACGAAAGGGGTTCGCCCCTTGACCTTCCAAAGGAGATCGTTTGTCGAAGGAAGATGCAATTGAAGTGATGGCGGTGGTCGTAGAGACTCTGCCGAATGCGATGTTCAAGGTCGAGCTTGAGAACAAGCACCAGGCCCTTGCACACGTCTCTGGACGTATGCGCAAAAACTTCATTCGTATCCTCCCCGGCGACCGCGTCGCGATTGAGCTCAGTCCGTACGACCTCAACCGCGGCCGCATTGTCTACCGCTACAAGTAGACAAACGGCTACGGGAGCCCATCCCGTCTCCATCATGGGTTGCTCAAGCGCATTTGCACTTGGGATAGTTCAGGGCTTTTGACCCTGGCGTTCAGGCTGCACGTCAAAAGGAGTTTCGTCTCCTCGAGACGCGTCTCTGGTTTGCCGGTTTCACGTTGCAATAAAAGAAGGGAATCACAATGAAGGTCCGTGCCTCAGTAAAGAAGATGTGTGACAAGTGCAAGGTTATCCACCGCCGCGGTGTTGTGCGTGTTATCTGCGAGAACGCGAAGCACAAGCAGCGTCAGGGCTAAATCTCCGAAGTCAGCAGTACCGGCCCCGTCGGGCTAGTTAGCCGAAGTCAAGGCTTGCGTTGAACCCGACGGACTTGCCGTAAACAAACAACCCGCTTTCGTGGCGAAGCCCGCGAAGCTCAACCGAAAAGGAACCCCATGGCACGTATTGCTGGAGTCGATGTCCCTAATAACAAACAGGTGCGCATCGGTCTCACCTACATCTTCGGAATCGGCGACTCTCGCGCCGCCAAGATCCTCGTGAAGGCGGATGTCGATCCCGTCGCGAAGGTCGGCACGCTCGACGAGGACGCGCTGAACCGCATCCGTCAAGTTATTGAAGCCGAAGGCCAGATCGAAGGCGATCTCCGCAAGGACATCTCGCTCAACATCAAGCGCCTGATCGAAATTCAGTCCTACCGTGGCCTCCGCCATCGCCGCAGCCTTCCTGTCCGTGGCCAGCGCACCCACACCAACGCTCGCACCCGCAAAGGCCCACGCAAGGGAACCGTTGCCGGTAAGAAGAAAGCGACGAAATAAGACATGGCGAAGACACAGAATACGAAGGGCGCAGCAAAGCCCGGCAAGAATAAGAAGTTCAAGAAGCGCGAGCGGAAGAATGTTCCATTTGGCCTCGTCTTCATTCAGGCTTCGTTCAACAACACGATCGTTACGATCACCGACCAGGTCGGCAACACGCTGAGCTGGAAGTCGTCCGGTTCGCTTGGCTTCCGTGGTTCTCGTAAGGGAACTCCGTTTGCCGCGCAGCAGGCCGCCGTCGGTGCAGCAAACGCAGCCCGCGACCATGGTGTCCGTTCGGTCGATGTGCGCGTCTCCGGTCCCGGTTCTGGCCGTGAGTCCGCGATCCGCGCTCTCGCCACCACCGGCATCGAGGTGCGCAGCATCCGCGACGTTACGCCGATGCCGCACAACGGCTGCCGTCCGCCGAAGCGCCGCCGCGTTTGATCTGTGGCACTTTTGATGAAGTCCGAATGCGAGCGCTGTGATACGGCCCTCGATGCAAACGGAGTAGCCTTCATCTGCAGTTACGAGTGCAGCTTCTGTGCAACATGCGCTCAGGTTATGAATGCAATCTGTCCCAACTGCGGCGGTGAGCTTGTTCTCAGGCCCCGCCGCAGGCAAGACGTTACAACAACCGGATCGTGAGGAAGCGCTGCCCGCGCGTAAAGCGATCGTCACCCGAAGTCAGGAGTTATAAAAATGGCACGTTACACCGGACCCGTCTGCCGCCTCTGCCGCCGCGACGGCACCAAGCTCTTCCTCAAGGGGACCAAGTGCTTCTCTGAAAAATGCCCCGTTGAGAAGCGCAACTTCCCCCCAGGCCAGCACGGTCAGTCCCGCAAAGTGAAGAAGGTCGTCGGCTACGGTCTGCAGCTCCGTGAGAAGCAGAAGGCCAAGCGCATCTACTTCACTCTCGAGACCCAGTTCCGCGCCTACTACCAGAAGGCCTCCAACAAGACCGGCGTCACCGGCGAACTCCTGCTCCAGCAGCTTGAGACCCGCCTCGACAACGTCGCCTACCGTCTCGGTTTCGCCATGAGCCGCCGTCAGGCCCGTCAGGTTGTCCGTCACGGCCACCTCCAGGTCAACGGCCGCAAGGTCAACATCCCGTCCTTCCAGGTGAAGGTTGGCGATGAGATCGCGATCCGCGAGGGTTCGAAGGCTCTGGTCATGCTCCAAGAGGCGAAGAACTTTGCCGCGGGTCAAAATCAGGTCCAGTGGCTCGACATCAATCGCGACAATCTCTCCGGCAAGGTCATCGCTCTGCCGAAGCGCGAAGACGTCAACCTGCCCGTCAACGAGCAGCTGATCGTCGAACTCTACAGCAAGTAACCGCTGTAGTTACATATAAGATTCGTCATTTGGCAGCGCGGCAAAGAACATTGTATTTGTTCCTTGTCGCGCTACAAATGCGAAAGCAACACAAAACCTAACCTGAAATAGAAGCACCCCGCCATCTCGCAGAATGCATCGCGAGTGAGCCGGAAAAGGAGAAACACATGCTTTGGAGAGGTTTTCAAAAGCCCAAGCGTCTCGCAGTCGACACCGAAACACTCACCGAAAAGTACGGCAAGTTCTCCGCGCAGCCCTTTGAGCGCGGCTTCGGTACCACTATCGGCAACGCGCTCCGCCGGACGTTACTTTCCTCTATCGAGGGTGCCGCAGTAACCGCCGTTCGCATCGAAGGTGTCCTGCACGAGTTCCAGTCCATCACCGGCGTTGTCGAAGATGCGACCGACATCATCCTGAACCTCAAGCAGATCCCCTTCAAGCTTGCTGGCGAAGGCCCCAAGGCTCTCTACCTCCGTGCCGATCAGGCCGGCGTCATCACCTCCGGCATGATCGAAGCTGATGGCGACGTCGAGATCCTCGACAAGAACGTCTACATCTGCACCGTCTCCGAAGGCGGCAAGATCGACATGGAGATGCGCCTCAAGCGCGGCCGTGGCTATATCTCTGCCGACAAGAACTTCGATGGCGACCTCGGCCTCGGCTTCATTCCCGTCGACTCCGTTCACTCGCCAGTTCGTAAGGTCAACTACCTCGTCGAGGCAGCTCGTCTCGGTCAGATCACCGACTACGACAAGCTGACGATCGAGATCTGGACCAACGGCACTGTGCTCCCCGCAGACGCCCTCGGCCTCTCCGCCAAGCTGCTGAAGGACCACATGACCATCTTCATCAACTTTGAAGAGGAGATGGAAGCCGGTCACGACGGTCTGCACGACGGCCCTGCCCTACGCAACGAGAACCTCAACCGCTCGGTCGAAGAGCTTGAGCTCTCCGTCCGCAGCTACAACTGCCTTAAGAACGCCAACATCGCCACCATCGGCGAACTCATCCAGAAGACCGAAGCCGAGATGCTCAAGACCAAGAACTTCGGACGCAAGTCCCTGAATGAGATCAAAGAGATCCTCGCGCAGATGGGCCTGTCCCTCGGCATGAAGATCGACGAGAACGGCAACCCGCAGCCCGGACCCACCTCCGTTCTGCCCGCAGCTACTCTCGCCGCCAGCTTCGGCAACTTTGATGACGACGATGACGAAGATGAAGATGAGGACGAAGACCTCGACCTCGTCGGCAGTGAGCCAGAGAATTTCTAACCAGGCTTGTGGCGGTGGAATCCAATCCACCGCCGCAGTCTTACCAGAATACGCAGCACGAGTTGCGTAGCAATAGGCCTCTCGCTTGACCTGACGCAGCTTCCCCCGCGCCAGCTTAGGCCGACGCACACATTCTAAGCAGTACCGACTCACGGCCAATGCCGAGTCGAAGGAGATCACCGATGCGTCACCGTAATGCAGGATACAAATTAGGCCGCAACACCAGCCATCGCCGCGCCATGCTGCGCAACCTCGTCACCTCCGTCATCCTGATGGACCGCGTCGAGACCACCATCACCAAGTGCAAGGCCACCCGCCCCCTCATCGAGAAGATGATTACCCTCGGCAAGCGCGGCACTGTTCATGCCCGCCGCCAGGCTGCTGCTTACCTGATGACGCCTGAGTCGGTCGACCGCCTCTTTGCGACCGTGGCTCCGCGCTACGCTGCACGCCAAGGCGGCTACCTCCGCATCACGCGCCTTGGAGCCCGCAAGGGTGACGCCGCCGAGATGGCCTACATCGAACTTCTCGGTGCCGAGCACGAGCTCAACGAGAAGGCTCAGAAGCGCGCCGAAGCCCGTACCAAGAAGCGTGAAGAGCTTGCCAAGCAGATGGAAGAGCGCGGCGAAGGCGAAGCCGGCGATCCCAACGCCGAAGTCTAAACTTCAGCATCAGGCATTAAATCAAAGAGGCGCACCTTATGGATGCGCCTCTTTGTGTGTTTGTAAGAACGAAACAATCTAGCCGCTGTGCACCATAACGCGATTCTTTCCCGCGCGCTTTGCCGCATACAAAGCTTCATCAGCCAGTTCTACTAACTGAAACCCATTCTCAAGCGACTCGTTCATCGAAGCCATTCCTACGCTGATGGTCAACGGCTGATTCTCCCAGTCCTCAGTCGCGACCCGCTGCATGACCCGTCGGGCGAGGCCCATGGCGCTCTCTTCGCCGCTTTCCGGCAGTAGGACCACAAACTCCTCCCCTCCATACCGCGCGGGCAGATCGGGCAACCGCACTGTCGTTCGCAGAATCATGCCCAGTCGTCGCAGCACTTCGTCACCTGCCGCGTGGCCCCACCGGTCATTAATCGTTTTGAAGTCGTCAACGTCGATCAACAGCACGGAAAGCTCCCGCTTCCTCCGTCGCGCCAGCGAAAACTCCATCACCAGCCGCTCCTCGAACGATCTGCGATTGCGCAATCCCGTAAGTTCGTCGGTGACAGCGAGCTTGCGCAGCTGGTCGTTGGCATCTTCAAGCTCGCGATGATAGCGTTCCAACTCCGCGTGATGCGCTACCTCCTCCGACACATCGACGGCCACCCCGGCCAGCAGTACATTTCCCGCTGAATCGTGGCAGGGAAACTTGAAGGACCGCAGGGAACTGACCGATCCGTCGGAGTTCCGAATGTGCTCCTCGGTCTCGACCATCTTTCCGCCAGCCATCACTTCGAGATCATGAGTTCGTACGGATTTGGTCAGCTTTCTGGACCAGAGCTGCTCGTCGGTTCGTCCGAGCCACGCATATTCGCTAACGCCAAACCTCTGCGCGAAGCTGCGATTGTAGAAGAGTAACCGCCCGGCGGCATCTTTGATGTAGCTCAGAAACGGGCTCGCATTCATGAAAGCGCGAAACAGTTCTTCGCTCGCTCGGAGTCCTGCGCTTGCCCTTTCCTTTTCCGCCAGTGCCTGTTCTAGTGCCCGGCGCTGAACTATCGCTTGCAGGCGAAGACTTATCTGCCGCCCGAAGATTTCGAGAGCCTCAGATTGATCCTCGCTGAGGATGCGAGGGGACATATCGACCACGCAGAAGGTCCCGATCGGCTCACCGTCGGAGTCATGCAAACCCACCCCGGCAAAGAATCGTATCGCCGGATCCGGGGTAACCAGGGGATTGCTGGAAAATCGGCTATCCAGCAGGGCATCCTTCACCATGAAGAGACCAGTCTGCCGCACCGCGTGTGCGCAAAAGGCCACCTCCCTCGGGGTCTCGCCCATCTTAAGCACTTCGGACGCACGATACCATTGGTGTCGCTCATCAAGCAGCGTCACCAGGCCGAGTGGAGTTCCGCAGAGACAGGCAGCAAGCCTAACCAGTTCGTCACATTCAAGCTCTGGCTGGGAGTCCAACAAATCACGTGTCCAGATCGCCCTTAAGCTAGCGGCTTCAGCTTCTGTTCGACGCACGCTCATCTATCACCGTAAAAACAAGACAAGAATAGCTGCGGTAACTTGCATAAGCCAGAGGCAATTTCAAGTGCTTACGAAAGTAACACCTTACTTTATTCCCATTGTGGGATTATGGGAAACGACAAACAAGATTAAAGACAGATTCCAGCAAATTTCTATGGTTTTAGGTCTCCGCCTTGCTCATCCCTTCCCCCTGCTCTAAGCTAGAGACAATCATGTACGAAGACTTCAAAGTAACCGACCGCTGGACCGGGGAAGACCTCCACTGCGTATGGAAAGGCACCATAGTGGCCATCGCGACTCGCCATGCCGATGCCACCGACATCCGCTTTGCCGTCAATGGCAGACCAGTCTGGATCGCCATGCCGAACCTGGCCTGGGTCGAGCAGAAGCGCCGTACGGGGCATGTCATTACGGATTATCTTGCGGCGCAGACCGCCGGCCGGTATCTGCAGCACGCTGTCAAGTCCGGATACGATAATGGCCGCGAGATGTACACCATGACGGTCGATGAGGTTCTAGAACACGCCAGCGCCGTCGTAAAAGAGGCTGGCCGTACCGACAATCTTCCCAGTCTTCCCGTCATCAACGACAATATTCGGCCCGAAGACGAGTTGGGCATCCACCTTCCAGGCGAACCAGCATAACCTCCCAGGGGTTTGGTCCATGTTCTCGCGCCGACGATTCCTTGTCTTGTTTCCTGCCTTCGCCGCCTCTGCGCGGGCCTTTGCGACGTGGCCCACTCGCAAAAAGAAAGTAGCTCCGCCGCCCCCGATTCATGTCTTCTTTGGAACTGACACGAATAAGGGAGTCAGCAAAGGTATCTACCGGTCGACCTTCGATCCCGCTCTTGGTCAACTGACTCCGCCAACACTGATTGCCGCCACGGTCCGGCCGTCTTATCTTGCGGTCACCCCGCCTGGTGTGGGACGCCGCTCGCTTTATGCGGTCAATGCCATCAACGATCCTGGCGCTACCGTTACAACTTTTATGCTGGATCCGAAAGATGGCAACCTTCAGCAGACCGGGCAGGTTCCCTCCGGCGGCGCCGGGCCTGCTTATGTCTCGGTAGACTCTACCGGGCATGCCGCCTTTGTGGCTAACTACTTCGGCGGTTCTGTCGCCTCTTACCGCATCCAGCCAGATGGAACGCTCAGCCAGCCGGTCGAACGTGTAGACTTTAAGGATCATCAGAAGTTCGGAGCACTTGGTCCTATCTCTGCTCGTCAGGACAACTCGCACCCGCATTGCGTTACCATCTCGCCCGATGACCGCTTCCTACTGGTCTGCGATCTTGGCACCGACCACATCGCAGTCTTTTACATTCATCCGGAGACGGGCGAGCTCTCCGACCCACATCTGTTCACCAACGAGCGTCCAGGTTGCGGGCCTCGCCACGTCGTCTTCCACCCCAACGGCCGCTGGGTCTACTGCATCAACGAGATCGACTCAAGTATCGATCGCTGCCTGTGGACAGCTACTCGTTTCAGTAATGCGCCGCAGGGCCTTTTGGTTAATTCCACCTTCTCGATCAAGACGATCGCGGCGGACTTTCCGGCTGAGAAGAATACCGCTGCGGAACTCACGATCTCTCCCGACGGAAATTTTCTCTACGCCAGCAATCGTGGGGAAGACTCGCTGGTCGTCTTCTCCATTGCAAGAAACGGCGACCTTGCGTTGCTCCAGCGGATCCCCTGCGGCGGCAAGACGCCTCGCCACTTCACGCTGGACACGACGGCGCAGTGGCTGCTCTGCGGGAATCAGGACTCCGCGAATGTCACGGTCTTTCGCCGCGATTCCTCCACGGGAAAGCTCTCCGGGCCTACGCAGACCGTCGCTTTGGATTCGCCGCTGTTTACCCTCTTCGCCTGAACCGCGAAGACAAGCGGCCCGACTAACCCTTAGGCAACGTAGCCATATCGATTACGAAGCGATACTTCACGTCGGCATTTAATACCCGCTCGTAGGCTTCGTCCAGTTTGTCGACCGAGATCAGCTCAATGTCGGAGACGATGTTGTGTTCGGCGCAGTAGTCCAGCATCTCCTGCGTCTGATTCATCCCGCCGATCCCCGATCCTGCCAGCGAACGCCGATTGGCCACCACCGAAAACGGAGCCACCGACAAGGGAGTTTCAGGAAGACCCACCAGGCACAGGGTTCCATTCAATCGCAGCAGATTCAGATACTGGTTGATATCGTGGGGCGCAGAAACGCAGTCGAGAATGAAGTCGAAGCTTCCAGTGTGTTTGGCTAGAGCTGCGGCGTCTTTGGTGACAACCACCTCATCGGCACCCAGCTTCTTCGCATCTTCGATCTTGTTTTCGGAGGTGGTGAACTGCACCACATACGCGCCGAAAGAATGAGCGAACTTCAAGCCCATGTGACCCAAACCCCCCAGTCCAACCACGCCCACCTTGCTGTTCGCTCCGACCTTCCAGTGGCGTAGCGGTGAGTAGGTTGTAATTCCCGCGCACAGCAACGGCGCCACCGCAGCGAGGTTCAGCTTCGGGGAGATCGTGTGGACGTAGTTCTCGTTCACAACAATGTTATTGGCGTAGCCACCGTAAGTGACTTCGCCCGCGTAGTTGCGCTTGTTGTAGGTTTCCACTGCGCCCTTCAGGCAGTACTGCTGCTCGTCGGCCTTGCAGTTTTCGCACACCCGGCAGGAGTCGACGATCACTCCGACGGCGGCAAGGTCGCCGACCTTGAACTTCTTTACCGCACCACCAACTGCGGTCACATGCCCGACGATCTCGTGCCCTGGCACCATCGGATAGATCGAACCGCCCCACTCATCTCGAGCCTGATGAATATCCGAGTGGCAGACGCCGGAGTAAGCAATCTCAACGACGACATCGTTCGCGCCTGGCTCACGCCGCTCGAAGCTGAAAGGAACCAGAGGCGACTTCTTATCGTGCACCGCATATCCACGTGACTTCATCTTTTCCCCTTTGTCGTTGCAGTGTGACGAGTAGCTCAAGAGATGTTGTTTGGCGCGATTCAGTTATTCGTCGTAGTGGAGCAGGCTTAATACGTCGTACTCTTGAAACTTTTCGCGGCCCTTCAGGAAATCGAGTTCAATCGCAAATCCAAGACCCGCGATCTCCCCGCCGAGCTGCCGCACCAGTTGCACCGTCGCCTGCATGGTGCCGCCGGTCGCGAGAAGATCATCCACGATCACGACGCGCTCGCCGGGCTGGATGGCGTCGAGATGAATCTCCAATGAATCGGTGCCGTACTCGAGATCGTAGTTGACTCGAGCCGTTGAGGCGGGCAGTTTCTTCGGCTTGCGCACCGGCACAAATCCCGCGTTCAGGCGATACGCCAGCGCCGGTCCGAAGATGAAGCCACGGGCTTCGATGCCCAGCACCAGGTCGATCTCTTTCCCAATGTAGTACTGCGCGAAGGCGTCGATCAGCGTGGCGAACCCCGCCTTATCCTTTAAGACTGTCGTGATGTCGTAGAACAGAATCCCAGGCTTGGGAAAATCCGGCACGGTGCGGATCAGAGTCTTCAGTGGTTCACAATTAATCGGTAGTGTCATCAGTTCTTACCAGGCTCCTTCAATCTCAAATGGTCCGAGCTGCGCGCCTTCACTCTCGACCAGTTCCTGTTCCTCTACGGCGTCGACGCGGCTGCCGCGCGAACCCTTCCGCAGCGCATCCTTCAACTCGGCAAGCTCTTCTGGTCTCCCCGCCGCAACGATCTCAACGTGACCCTGGTCGGTATTCCGGACCCATCCCCGCAGACCAATCTCAGCCGCCTCCTGGTGCACGAACCAGCGAAACCCGACTCCCTGCACGCGACCTTTTACGAGGTAATGGCACACCATGGAGCCTCCAGTGTCGCAGAGCAGCTACCCCCATGCAAGGAGCAGCAGACGAAAGAAAAGGCGGAGCCAGTGACTCCGCCATCTCTAAGAATGAGCTTTGTTATGCCCTGCTCATATAGGCGCCTTCTGCAGTATCCACGCGAATCTTTTCGCCTTCGTTAATGAAGGCGGGCACCTGCACGACGAGCCCTGTTTCGAGCTTTGCTGGCTTGGAGACAGACGACGCTGTCGCCGACTTGATCCCAGGCTCAGTCTCCATCACGGTCATCTCGACCACTCCCGGAAGCTCGATGCCGACTGCCTTGCCATCATGAAAGCTGACACTGATCGAAAGGTTCGGCAGCAGGTAATCGACGGCATCCCCCAAAGTGTCACGCTTCAGCATGGTCTGCTCGAACTTGTCATCCATGAAGTAGTACTCATCGCCGTCGTTGTAAAGAAACTCCATCTTCACCTCATCCACGTAGACGCGTTCAATCGGGTCAGGCGAGCGAAAGCGCTCGGTGAACATCGCGCCCGTGCGAACATTGCGAAGCTTTGCCTGGATGAACGCGCGGAGGTTGCCGGGAGTGCGATGCTCCACCGAGAACACCAGGTGAAGATCGTCCCTGTACTTGATAATCATGCCCGGGCGCATCTGCGTTGCGGGAATCGACATAAAAGAAAACCCCTGATCTGTGCTGAATTTCAGCTGTACTGAGAATTTTGGTGTGGGCATCGGCATCTCTGCCGGCGAGCCTACAACCCTATAATTGTAGCTCAGAGCGAATGTTTCCTGCTCCTGTAGCCGCGTTGACACCACGTCTGATCAGTCGCCAAAAATCTTTCGGAAGAACCGGCCCAGGGCGTGCGCGAAACCGTGGCGAGGGGGCGTCGGCGGTGGCGAATTGGGCGGGGTTGTAGTCTGCGCAGTCGCGCTCGTAGGGGCTTCTCCGGTCTTTCCCTTCGGATCCGGCGCAGCAGCCGGTGTCAAACTATCGGCTCCCTCTCCGGAGCTCAAGGTCGCCGCAACCTGCTCATGCAGATCTCCCGTAGGAGCTTGCGGCACCGCGACTGGAGCCAAGCCCGCGCTCACGGCAGCAGGGAAGGGATGCTGTTCCGCCGCAGTCTTTGAGGCGTCGCCCGCGTTCAAAAGTGCGTCGGCGACCGTCATCGTAGGCGCCGCAGGCTCCGAAGGGCATCCGCACGACGAACTCTCATGGTCGACGACCTCTTTCAGGCTGCCATGTTCGAAGAGCACATGCTGCCCGGGGTTCAGTACGTAACTTGTCTCCCCAAACTGGTCCGCGATGTTGAGCACAGGCGCCTGTGTCCCGCGATTTTCAACGCACGTATCGCCGTTCCGCGTCACGCGAAGTTGCAGATCGAGCGGGCCGTCTCCGCGCATCGTAAAACGCAGGTCCGGCGTCATCACCATGTCGTGCGTCGTCGCGGCCATCTGCACCTCAATCGCGCCGCGATCCAGCGCCAGCATCAACGGCTGCTGGCCAGTCGCCCCTTGGCCGGAGGTCAGATGCAGACCACTGGTCGCGCACACCCGCACCGTGCCGCCCCGCTTCAACTCAATCTCAGCCGTGTGATCTCTGGCCGTGACGGTCGTGTTCCCCACCAGAATCGCCTGACCGTTGCTCACCTCAAGCGCGCCTGCAACGTTCGCGTTCTGAATCCCCACCGTCCCAATCGGCTGCTGCGCCCGCGCCACTCCACACCCCATCGCGAACACCACCATCAGCCGACGCACCATCGCAACCCACCCTACATCTTCAGGAAATTTTGAATGATCTGTTTGCCGTGCACCGTCAACACGCTCTCCGGATGAAACTGCACGCCTTCAATCGGTAGCTCGCGATGCCGCAGCGCCATAATCGTCTCACCATCTGCTGTCCGTGCCGACACCTCCAGCTCCTCCGGCAGCCCCTCCTCCGACACAATCAGCGAGTGGTATCGCGTACACGTCATCGCCGACGGTATCCCCGCAAAGATGGTCTTTCCATCATGCTCCACCTCGCTCGTCTTGCCGTGCATCAGCTTCGGCGCGCGAATCACATTGCCTCCAAACGCCGCTCCAATCGCCTGATGCCCCAGGCACACCCCAAGGATCGGCACCCTCCGCCCACCCGCCGCACCCAACGCAGCGAAGTGCTTGATCAGCTCCATGCTGATCCCCGCATCCTGCGGCGTACAAGGCCCCGGCGAGATCAAAATCCTCTCCGGCCGCAGCGCCTCAACCTCCTTCGGCGTCAGCTCATCGTTGCGCCGAATCACCATCTCGGCCCCAAGCTCACCCATATACTGCACCAGGTTGTAAGTAAACGAATCGTAGTTATCCAGAACAAAGACCATAGCAATTAAATTCTACGCCCCAAGCATTAGTCGGAACCAAGTGTTGAGACACTAAGGCCATGAAACCGTCGCCGATGAGAGACATTGCGAAGTCGGGATCAGTTCACCGTATTTGCTATTGATTTAACATTATTCAGGCTTTCTGGGAGCCGATGAAGAGACCTCGCGCTTTAGCGCAAATGCGGAATAGGTCTTGTAACTCTGCCCGTCAGAAGTTACTTCCCATTCGTAATTGAAACTATTGGGTGCAAGGTGAAAGGTAACGCGGTCAATGCTCTTTTTGCCTTTGCTGTCAGAGTTCGCACGAAAGGCAGAAAATTCGCCTAACCCTTCAGACGCGAAACGATCCAAGCCCGTGACCCTCAGATGCTCGTCTGGATCTTCTCCAAAATGCATCGTCATCTCGGATTTCGAGAGATTCAGAGCTACGAATCGTGACCCCTTCCCCGCGTTGTCGATATAGTCCCAACGCATCAGGTGTTTCTTTGGAAGCTCAGAAATAACTATCTTCACGGGTTCCTCTACCATGGCACCGTTCCGTAACGTCTGTTCGAAACCGACCCAGGTTCCGTCAAAGTTTCTGTACAGGTTATTGGTCGGCGCTGTTTGACCTCCTACAGCCGTCGACACAACGAGAATTGAAAACAACCCTAGCGTTAGCCCCTTACGAATCACGTGTTCCCCCAGAGATCGCTATAACCAGAAAATATGCTGCAGGAATTTCAATAACATTACTAGAACACCACGCAAGTTGATTTCGGTACCGAACTGATCTTGTTGCGGCTTCGATTCCATCCGCAGCGGAGGTACTCGCACCTACGCAAGATTCGCTAAACGCCCCTCGCCCGTTCAATCGCCCGCACCACCGCCCGCGCCTTATTCACCGACTCCTCAAACTCTTTCTCCGGCACCGAATCCGCCACGATCCCCCCGCCCGCCTGAAAGTGCCCCTGCCCGCCGTTCATGAACAGCGTCCGGATGGCAATGCAAGAATCCAAGTTCCCGCTGAAGTCCGCATACAGCACACTCCCGCCATACACCCCACGCCGAGCAGGCTCCAACTCCTCAATAATCTCCATCGCCCGAATCTTCGGCGCACCGCTAAGCGTACCGGCAGGGAAGCACGCACGAAACGCATCCAGCGCCCCCAGCCCAGCCTTCAGCTTGCCTTCCAGTGAACTCACCATATGCATCACGTGGCTGTACCGCTCCACGAACATCAGATCCTTCACCTTCACTGACCCAAACTCACTCACCCGCCCCACGTCGTTCCGCCCCAGGTCGACCAGCATGATGTGCTCGGCGACCTCCTTTTCATCCGCGCGCAGATCCGCCTCCATCGCCCGATCCTTCGCTTCATCCGCACCCCGCGGCCTCGTCCCCGCAATCGGCCGATACTCCACCTCACGCCCATGCACCCTCACCAGCAGCTCCGGGGACGACCCCACAATATGCGCCACAGAAGATCGGGGCGGTACCGAAGCGGGTGCCCCACGTCTGGCCTTTGCAGACGAGGGTTTCAACCCGGCCTCGCCAGCATCCTCCAAACCAAAACGCAAAAAGTACATATACGGCGAAGGGTTCACAATCCGCAGCGCACGATAGACCTCAAACGCATCCACCCCCGGCACGCAATCGAACCGCTGCGAGATCACACACTGAAACACATCCCCAGAAGCGATGTACTCCTTCGTCTTCTCCACTGCCTTTAGAAACGCAGCCTTTGGGGTGCGCGAAGTGATCTTCAACCTCCCCTCAGGCTTCTTCTTCTTGCGTACCGGCAACGCCTCCGCCAGTCGCTTTTCCATCTTGTTCAGCCGACGCACCGCCCGCTCATACGCACCCTCGCGAGCCTCCCGCGTCAGGTCCGCCGTCACCATCAGGTGAATCTCCTTCTTCACATGGTCGAACGCCAGCACCTGGTCAAAAAACATCAGGCAAGCATCCGGAACTCCCAGCTCATCCTTCGCCAGCGAGGGCAGCTTCTCAATCTGCCGGACCACGTCATACGCAAAGAACCCCACCGCACCAGCCGTAAACGGAGGCAGCCCCGGCAACCGCGCCGGAGTATGCCCACTCAGAGCCTTCTTCAGCTCCTCAAAGATGTCCCCGTCAAACGCGCTCTCCCGCCGCCCCTCGCGAACCGTAATCCGCGTCCCCCGCGCCACCATCCGCTTGTACGGTTGTATCCCGATAAACGTATAGCGCCCCACATGCTCGCCGCCTTCAACCGACTCCAGCAGAAACGCCTCCGGCTCCTCGGAAGCAATTCGCAGAAACGCCGACACCGGGGTCTCGAGATCTGCCGTCACCGTGCGATAAACGGGCACCAGCGAGTGTTTACGGCTTAATTTTAGAAATTCAGCGGCAGAGGGGAGGGAGTTGGAGTCAAAAGAAGGCATGTCTTCCTCCATCATAAATGCGTCTTTATGCACGTTTTAGGTCGAATCGGCGAACCTTGACTAAGGCGGATACTCCCCCATTGGTTTCATTGCATATCGTCATTCCAGCGGCCTATACTCGCCAAGTTTGGCCACAGACCGGTCTGGCACAAGCTGTATCCTGCTTCTTGTGAGGCAAAACGATGGCCGGAGAATCGCTGATACCAGCAACAGAACAAAGGAACGTAAAAATGCAGACGCTTACGCTCGAGCAGGAGACTAACCCCTGGGAAGCCCAGGCCGCTCGATTCGACTTCGCCGCAAGAAAACTCAACCTCGATCAAGGCATCTGGAAGGTCCTCCGCTACCCCTCCCGCGAACTCATCGTCCACATTCCCGTCGGCATGGACGACGGCTCCATCGAAGTCTTCACCGGCTACCGCGTCCAGCACTCCATCGCTCGCGGCCCAGCCAAAGGCGGCATCCGCTACGCCCCCGACGTCTCCCTCGACGAGGTCCGCGCCCTGGCCTCCTGGATGACCTGGAAGTGCGCCGTCGTCAACATCCCCTTCGGCGGAGCCAAGGGCGGCATCATCTGCGACCCCAAAAAAATGTCCCAGGGCGAACTCGAACGCATGACCCGCCGCTACACCGCCGAACTCATCGAATTCATCGGACCGGAAAAAGATGTTCCAGCGCCCGACATGGGCACCGACGAGCAGACCATGGCCTGGATCATGGATACCTACTCCATGCACATGCGCCAGACCGTCAACGCCGTCGTCACCGGCAAGCCCGTCAACCTCGGCGGCTCGCGCGGACGCAAAGAAGCTACCGGCCGCGGCGTCTCCGTCGTCTGCGATGAGGCCATGAAGCATCTCGGCATGTCCATCGACGGCTGCCGCGTCATCATCCAGGGCTTCGGCAACGTCGGCTCCAACTCCGCCAAGCTGCTCGCACAGAAGGGCTACACCGTCATCGGCATCGCCGAGTACGACGGTGCCCTCTACAACCCCAACGGCATCGACATCCACGCCCTCATGGAACATCGCAAGCGTGCCGGCACCATCACCGGCTTCACCGAGGCCGAGGCCGTCGACAAGCACGAACTCCTCACCTACAACTGCGAGATCCTCATCCCCGCAGCAACCGAGAACGTCATCACCAGCCGCAACGCCGACCGCATCCGCTGCAAGATTCTCTGCGAAGGCGCCAACGGCCCGACGACGACGGTGGCCGACGAGATCCTCGCCGACAAAAAAGTCTTCATCATCCCCGACATCCTCGCCAATGCTGGCGGCGTCACCACCAGCTACTTCGAGTGGGTGCAGGATCGCATGGGCTACTTCTGGACCGAGGCCGAGGTCAACCAACGCCTCGACAACATCATGACCGAGAGCTTCCACGACGTCGTGACCTACGCGCAGAACCACGGAGTCAACAACCGCATCGCTGCCTACATGCTGGCGATCGACCGCGTGGCCTACACCACCAAACAGCGCGGCATCTACGCCTGACGCTCCTGCAACAACAAGCCGAGAGGCAGCTCACAAGGCTGCCTCTTTTGCTGTCACTTACTATCGTCCGGTAGCTGAGCAGCTACTCCTGCACGATCACTTTTATCCTGGCTGACACGACGGCCGACACGATGCTGGCTGCCGTTCCAGATTCTGTCCCGACGACTCGAATCGTATAGCTGCCTGGCTTGGTCCCCAGGTCGGTGCAGGCTCCACATCCGGTCAGCGAAGCCGTTCCGCTGATGGCAAGAACTGCCACCAGCAAGTTTCGAATCGTCCGACGCCGCTTACCCGGGATGAGCAATACAACCAGCGCAGCAAGAGTCGTACCCGCAAACGGCAGACCAGCCGTCCGCGACTCGGAGTCCGCGACCTCGCAGGATCGTGGAGCCATCATGCTCACCTGCAGAGTCGTCGTCCCGCCACCTCCAGGAATCGTTGACGCTGCGAAGATACAGGTCGCCTCCGAGGGAAGATCGCTGCACGATAACTGCACCGGCTGCATATACCCGGCCTGAGGAGTCACTGTCACCTGCAGGCTGACCGTCCCGCCCACCTTCGTAGTCGCGGAGCCAGTCACCGAAATGCTGAATGCATTCGTTGTCGTCGTCACCGGCAGCACCGTCACCGTTACCGGTGCGGAGGTCGATCCCTGATGCGTTGCATCTCCGGAGTACACCGCAGTCAGGGTATGTCTCCCTACTGCGAATCCGGAGCCTGCACTCGCGGGGCAGCTTGCCGTCTGGGTTACAGCGATTGTGCAGATGTTCGTTGTGCCGTCAAAAAAAGAGATTGTCCCGGTCGGCGTGCTGCCATCGCTCGCAGTCACTATCGCAGACCCACTGACCGTCTGTCCGAAGTAGATCGTCGACGGTGTCGAAATCGTAAAGACCACCGTGGTCGAAATGCCCGTTACTGCGTGCGTCCCGTTCAATACGATGCTGTTGTAGGCGGAGCTCCCGCTGTACTCTGCTGTCAATGCATGCCGTCCGATCGGCGTCGTTCCAGAAACCGTGATCGAAGCCACACCGCCGCTCACAGGCACCCTCCCGAGCATCTTGCCGTCGAGAGAAAACATCACAGTTCCCGTCACCTGTGGGCCATCTGCCGGAGGAGTGACCTGCGCCACAATCGTAAAGCTCTCGCCATAGTCCGTCGCGTTCGGCGCAGCTGTGAGCACGCCTGAAACAGGTTTCGTTTTGGCCGTGTTGAGCAGCACCGTGATCGCACCGGTAATGACATCGTCGCTCGCTGGCGTCGTTGGCCCCAACGCCGAGTTCGCAATCACCGTCCCGCCATTGGCAACAACAAGATCCGTAAATCCATCCCTGTTCACATCTCCGGCAGAGATCGAATTGATTCCCATTCCTGCAAGGAAGTGCGCCTCCGCCCCAAAGGCCCGCCCGCCAAGATTGCTCTGCACGCTCACCACATATCCATCGCTCATCACCAGGTCCGGCCGCCCATCGCCGTCCAAATCGATCGCCGCCAACTGGTAGAAGTTTCGTGATGGCGTCATTACCACAGGCGTCGAGAAGCTTCCGTCGGCGCTCCCATACCAGAGATAGATTGCATTTGCTGCGGCTGCGGTCGGGTGAGCGTGATCGGCGCTCGTGTTGTCGCACGCCGCGATCACGTCCTGATTGCCATCTCCATCGAGATCGACCGTGACTGACGCGGTCTGCACAAGTCCCGCTCCCTGCGGCGCTCCCGGCAAGCCGGCAACCTGAACCTCCACGGTCGTACTCACCAGCGCGGCCGTCGGTGTCGCGACAGAGGAGAACGTTCCGTCTCCATTCCCATGCAGCAACAGCGCCTGCGAAGCCGAAATATTCACAACCGCATCCAGATTGCCCGATCCGCTGAACTCTCCCAAAGCTCCCCTCAGCGCCGGTTGACCAGCCGAAAACGCGCGGGAACTTCCAAGTCCTCCATCCGCACTCCCCAACAGAACTGCGATTCCCTCAGGCGAATCCACCGCCACATCCAGAACGCCGTCGCCGTTGAAGTCCGCCGCTGCAAAGCTCGTCCGCCCCGGCCCCGCGTTGTAGATCCCCTTTAGCGTCAGGCTCAAATCACTCTGCTCAAAAAGAACGCTGATGCCAGCGGGAGTCGCCGTATAAAAATTGTGGCGTCTTGCGATATCCGTCACCCCGACCAGGTGTCCCCCCAAACCAGTCGTCGCATCTGGGCTCCCACTTCCGCCCTCAGATCTGGTCGAAAAACTTCCATCGGCGTCTCCATGAAAGATCTCAATCCGTCCATCGACGCCCTCCAACACCAGGTCGGGATGTCCGTCGCCGTCGACGTCATGCAGCAGCATGCTCCGCGTCGCGCTTGAGCCGGCAAAGCTCCCGAAAGGGGTCAGCAGTCCATTGGCCGATCCAAGAAACACATCCACCGCGCCGCTGACGACGGACTGAATCACCAGGTCGGTGTGACCATCCCCATTCAGATCTGCAGTTGCCATCGGCCCAACGCCGCCCACGAGCCGCGTTCCGACGATCCTCACCAGAACTCCGCTCGCATCGCTCGTCATCGTAATCAGCGAAGGGTTCGCGGCATCCTCCACCAACAGGTCCAGGGTCCCCGTATCGTTCAGCTGCGCCCCCATCACGTAGCGGAACCCAGGCGCATTCGTTCCGAGAATCGCGAAGGTCCCAAGTTCCTGCGCCGGCCTGAAGGTTCCATCGCCGTTCCCCAGCGCCAGATAAGCCTTCCCGAGCCCGACCGCGCCCCAAACCCACGCCAGGTCCACATGCCCGTCGTGATTGAAGTCTGCGACGGCAATCGAAGCCCCCGCGGTAGCCAGTGTCTGGCCGGGTGCGAAGCTTCCGTCCCCGTTGCTGAGCAGGATATGAGTCGTCGACGAGGTCGCTGTAGCGCCGTAGTCGGTGTAGAGCAGGTCGGCCCGGCCGTCTCCGTTCACATCGCCCGCCACAACTCCAGAGGGCCAACTCCCCGTAGCAATCATCAGAGGCTGTTGAAACTGCTGCGCGGGCTGTTGAAACTGCTGCGCCGTCGCAGCCATCAGGCTTAGCGAGCAGAAGGCTATCGTCCTCGGCAAGACACCACGAATCGGCATATCGAAACGCTCGAACTACTTCTCTATCGGCGTTATCGAAGGAACAGAGAGGTGCATCTGAAGTTAGAGTCCAGGTAGAACGCCTGTTTCGGGAGGGAAGGAGAAGCGTCCGCCGAGCCGTCGAAACGCCAGCCCGTTTCGCTAAAGTCCTCCGCTATCTTGTCGATAGCCGCCAAGGTAGCGCCCCGCAACCTAAAGCTGCCGTTAGCCTTTCGCACTTTCACGCGTCTTACTGTGGCAGAATGCTATTGTGTCGCGTACTCTCGATGCGCACCGTGTAACCTCTCGATGAACCTGCCCAACTCCATCACGATGAGCCGTATCGCATGCGTGCCTCTGCTCATCTGGATCCTCTCGCCCGCCTTCCCCTTCACCGGCGGACACGGAGCCGTGGGCCTGCGTGGCGGCGAACAGGAGATCATCGCCAGCATCGTCTTCATCCTTGCCGCCATCACCGACGGCCTCGACGGCTACCTCGCCCGCCGCCGCAAACAGATCACCACCATGGGCATGCTGCTCGACCCTCTCGCCGACAAGCTCCTGGTCACGGCAGCGTACATCGTCCTGGTCGCCTACAACCCGCGCATCGTCCCACCCTGGATCGCAGTCCTGGTCATCGGCCGCGAGTTCCTAGTCTCAGGTCTCCGCTCCATCGCCGCCACCGAAGGCTTCACCATCGAAGCCAGCGAGATCGGAAAGCTCAAGACCGTCATTCAGATCGTCTCGGTCGTTGCGGCCATTCTCGCGCATCGCTGGGACTACTGGAACTGGGGAGGGTACATCGTCGGCGTTCACTTCGTCGCCGTCACCGCCATCTATTGGATGACCATCGTGTCGATCATCTCAGCGGTCGACTATTTCATCGGCTTCTGGAAGAAGATCGACCACGCCTCCGACAAACGCCGCAAGCGTCGCAGCTTCGTCCTCAGCCGAAAGCCCAAGCCGGTGCCCCCGGCAGAGCATCCGTCCCGCATCACCTAGCGTCCCGCATCCCCTCCTCTACTGAACCCTGCCGCGTCTACCTGGGAAGCCAAAGCCAAAATTCTCCAGTAGTGGATCAGTTTGGGTTGCCAACACTATCTGCCGGTCACACCATTTTCTATAACTAAGGCGCAGTTCGGATTGTCAGTTGACCGGATTGTCTCCGAGTAGCCGCCTAACCGGAACCTACCGCACAGATGGCAATCCGATCAAGGTCTCGAGAGGCTCACTTCTTCAGCTCTGGATGTTCCGAGACACTCAAAGTATTCCCGTCGGGGTCTTTGAACCAGGCGACCTTCGCGCCGGTCGGTGAAGTCCAGATGCCTAGCTCATCCTGGTTCATACCCCCATAGTGCTCGAAGCGAACTCCGGCTTGTGCCAAATTCCTAACGGTTGCCGTGATCTCTGGGACTTGCCAACCCAACACCGTGCCATGGGCTGGCGGGAGTTCTTTAGCCATGCCGAGACGCAGCATGATGCCGTTGGCCTCAAAGACTAACGCGAACGGTGGCTCTTCCATGACAAGGCGAAGCCCAAGAGTGTCCTTATAGAAATCCCTCGCGCGGGGTACGTCGACGATGGAGACAAATCCGATGATGTTGTAGTTGCCGAGTCCAGACTGTTGTGACATGCGGCTATGATGAGCTTCTTTGCAGGTTGTCGCAAGAGTGTTCTTGCGACATAATATATCTCTATTGCGACAAGCTAAAGTTTTGACAGAATATGATCCGAAGCGCGGTGTTTCTGTTGCGACGCTCGCCTATGAATACCCTTCCAGGTTTCAGGTGCCAGAACACGCACATGGGTCGGATCAACTGATCTACGCAATCAGCGGCCTTATGGAAGTATCTTCCGACCAGAGCATGTGGTTGATCCCGCCGCATTTTGCACTGTGGATTGCAGCGCGAACCCTCCATCGGATCCAGATGCCAGGACCTGTCTCGATGCGCACGCTTTACCTGCGGACTGGGTTGGTCGCAGGATTGGAGCCACGTTGCGCGGTGCTCCATGTGACTCCATTGCTGCGAGAACTCATTGTCGAAACCGTAAGCATTGGTCAGCTTCGTATGCGGAATCGCTACGAGTGTGGCCTTCGCGACACGCTAATTCATCAGCTTCAAAAGGCCTCCCCCATGCCCACCTTTGTGACACTGCCACGAGAGGAGAGAGCACTTGCAGTAGCTCAGGCAATATTGCGGAATCCAGCCGAATCGAAGCCAATGGCAGTTCTATGTTCCGAGGCAGGTGTCAGCGTCAGGACGATCGAGAGAGCGTTTCGTAAAGACATTGGCACCAGCTTTGAATCGTGGCGACGACAGGTCCGACTAACGAAAGCAGTGGAGTTATTAGTTTCAGGACGATCGATCAAGGAAGTAGCCTACAGGGTCGGTTATTGCCAGTCTAGTGCCTTTGTCGAAATGTTCCGCCGGACGTTTGGAACAACTCCGAAGGCATGGATCTCAGCCTTGGAAGTCCTTGGCCAGCGATCCACGGCACCACACGCAAGCCTTTACCTCGCGGCTCGGCGCTCGGGGAAGCTTTGATTGGAGTCCGATATGTCCGATCAGCGATTGCCCTGGATATCGGGCAAACCGGAAGTAAGCCCGTAGCGCCCGCGAAATCGGGTTATAGGCAATTTTCACATCAACGGGTCAAACGGACCCACTGCCCGATTCTGTCAAGCCCAAAACTCACTTAACCTATCTCATTTCAAAGAGATACTCCTGTCATAAACGCCCGCCTCAATTGCTATAATGGTAAGTAGAGAAAGAGTAAAGGCCCCGACTATCCATCGGGGCCTTTACTCTTTAGTAAACAGCTTTTAGCTAAACCCTTTGAAGAGCGTAGTTTACACCGAAAGTACCAAGCTAAGCCGTCTTTTTTGAATACTTTAGCACTTTATCGAGGGGAGAGGGGGTACCAGAGACACAGACCGACAGCCGCGCGCAGCTACTGCGGAATGACTCCTCCGGTCCCGTCGCGTGCACGCTGGTGCCGTAATTTTGACCGCCTCGATCATTGCCTGCATCTAAAATCAATGCAATGGCACTCGTGTTGGAGCTTCGAAACAAAGCGCGCGCCACTGTGGACGGGTTCTTCTGCTCGTCTTCCCCAGACATCAGGCCGGTAGGAGATATAGATAGTGGTGGTTGGTACATAAACGTCAGCGAGCCACTTAGGGTCATTTACTGTGCAGGCGTCGGTCTCGACATGAGCTTCGAAGTGGCGTTGGCAAAGATGGCGGCTGAGCCTGTCCTGGTCTTTGATCCTTCTCCAACCGGCATAGCCACTGTGGAGAAGTCTGACATCACGAACATCAAGTTCTTCCCCGTTGGGCTCGCAGTTCACAGCGGGTCCATTGAATTTTCCCTGCCAAAAGACGCTGCGGAAGGATCGTATTCCGTAGTGCAGGATGGCGTCGAAACCATCCAGTTTGACTGCTATGACCTTGGCACGATCATGAGCACAAACGGCGACTCTTACATCGATCTGCTGAAGATGGATATCGAAGGTTTTGAGTTCGATATCGTCAATCAGCTCCTCGATCAATGCATCCCGGTTCGGCAGTTATGCGTCGAATTTCACTCGTGGCTCAGGCCTGGCCAGACGTTGAAGACGATCGCAAGGCTCCATCGTGCGGGCTATCGGCTCATCCATAAAAAGCGAGGTGATTACACCTTTCTCCTCGATGAATCACGTTATGCCGAACTGCAGCGCAGCCACTCTCAGCAACCAGCATAGCTGCGCCTTCTCAATATCGAGTGCGCGCATGACAAAAATCTATTGCAGGATCGGAATCCCGGCGATTCTGCGCGACCACTCCTCCGGCCCCGTCGTATGCACGCTGGTGCCTTTGGTATCGACCGCCACGGTCACCGGCATATCCTGGATCTCGAACTCGTAGATCGCCTCCATCCCAAGGTCCGCGAACGCCAGGACCTTCGAGCTCTTGATCGCCTTCGAGACCAGATACGCGGCGCCGCCAATCGCGATCAGATAGACCGCCTCGAACTCGCGAATGGCATCGATCCCGGCAGGTCCGCGCTCCGCCTTGCCGATCATTCCCAGCAGGCCGGTCTCAGCCAGCATCTGTCGCGTGAACTTGTCCATGCGCGTTGCGGTCGTCGGTCCCGCAGGCCCCACGGCCTCGTCGCGCACCGCTTCCACCGGCCCAACGTAGTAGATAAACCGGTTTTTGAAGTCGACTGGAAGCTTCTCGCCTCGCGTCAGCATGTCGGTCATTCGCTTGTGAGCCGCGTCGCGCCCGGTCAGCAATTTGCCCGAGAGCAGAATCACTTCGCCCGGCTTCCACGTCTTAACGTCCTCGTGCGTCACCGTATTCAGGTCAACCCGCCGCGCCGTGTGTACGTCGTACTCCAGCTTCGGCCACGCATCCAGCTTAGGCGGATCCACCATCACCGGCCCGCTGCCATCCAGATGGAAGTGCAGATGCCGGGTCGCTGCGCAGTTCGGAATCATCGCGACTGGCAAATTGGCCGCATGCGTCGGAAAGTCCATAATCTTCACGTCAAGCACAGTCGTCAGCCCGCCCAGCCCCTGCGCTCCGATGCCCAGCCGGTTGATCTTGTGATACAACTCGATCCGCAGCTCTTCAATCTTCGTCTTCGCCCCACGCGCGATTAGCTCCTGCATGTCGATCGGGTCCATCAGCGACTCCTTCGCCATCACCATCGCCTTCTCCGCGGTCCCACCGATCCCGATTCCCAGCATCCCCGGAGGACACCATCCCGCGCCCATCGTCGGCACCGTCGCCAAGACCCAGTCCACCACCGAGTCCGACGGATTCAACATCGCAAACTTGCTCTTCGCCTCCGAGCCTCCGCCCTTCGACGCCACCGTAACGTCCACCTCGCCGCCTTCCACCAACTCGACCACCACCATCGACGGCGTGTTGTCACCTGTGTTTCTCCGCGTAAACGCCGGGTCTTCGAGGATGCTCGGCCGCAGCACGTTATCGGCGTTCCGCCACGCCTCGCGCACGCCTTCATCGACCATCTCCTGCATCGTCATCATGCCGCCGATGCCGGGCTCCCACCGAACCTCCATCCCGACCTTCACGAACGCCGTCACAATTCCCGTGTCCTGGCAGATCGGCCGATGTCCCTCCGCGCACATCCGCGAGTTGATAAGAATCTGCGCCATCGCATCCTTCGCGGCGTGGCTCTGCTCCATCTCGTAGGCCCGTGCCAGGTTCGTAATGTAGTCCACCGGATGGTAGAAGCTGATGTACTGCAGCGCGTCCGCCACACTCCGGATAAAGTCGTCCTGCCTGATCGTCGCCATTACGAACTGCCCTCCTACGGATCATTCCACTAACGCATTTTACTTGCGCTGCGGCACCTCTGGCCGAATGAGGGCTTGCTCCACCCGCACCCGGAATCAGCGCCAAAAAACAAAACGGGTGCAGCGAAGTCTCTCGCCGCACCCGTTCAGAATTGGCCAACGCTTACTTGATCTTTCCAAACCGATACACCAGACCGACATTGACCCCGAAGTTGTTCTGGATCGTGCTCTGCGGTCCGTGGGTCAGATCCAACGGATCCAGCCGGAAGAACGTACCCACGTAAGTTGGCGAAACCCTGAACGCGATGTTCGGATAGAAGTTGTAGTCGAAGTTGGCGCCAAGAGCAAAGGCCGGCTTGGTCGCATCCTGCCACACCCCGATATCCTTCGATTGGAAGCCCTTGGCTCCCCCGTCGAACTTGCCCAGCACAGCTCCGCCCTCGCCAGTCACCGTCACCGCAACCTTCTCCTTCGCATATACCCGGTACGCCACGCCGCCCAGGAACGGATACTCGGAGATCTGCGGATTGAAGGGGAGGGTGACGGGCGAGCCAAGGTTGTTTCCGATCTTCGCATTCCCATACGCCCCGCGAACTTCGCCGATGATTCCCAGCTTCGGATTCAGGAAGTACGTTCCCGACGCCCAGAACGTCACTTCATTGTTCTTTTGCAGCGAAGATCCGGCTTTGAACCGCATGTACCCGCCACCACCCGCAACTTCATACCGGTGGCCGTAGGTCTCTGCCGTCGTCCTCGCAATGCGGGCCTTGCGGTTTGCGCTCGACTCTCGCCGCGTCCTGTGCGTCACTTGCGCCTGTACTGCAACTGCTCCGCTGGCCATCAGCCCCACCAGCAACAATCCTGCTACCTTCTTTACACTCGAACGAAAACCGAACATCAACGATTACTCCTGCACAAGCTTGGCTTTGCTATTGTGGAACTCGAGGCCCGCTGGCTGGAACCCCAACTGCGGCCATCCCTTATTAGAACATCCGCCGCCCCTCAAAGCGGCCTTCACCCCAAAGGAGTTTGCTCAAGATGGCGAAAAAAAGCAGCGGCAGTGGCGGTTTTGGCAAAGTCTTTCTCGGTTTTCTAATCGGCATTGTCGCCGCAGCCCTGGGACTCTTCGTTTATCTCAAGTTCGGACCGCTGCCAGTCGCGGTGGCTGACGCGCCCCTGCCGTTCGAAAAACAGATCGTCAGGGTTCCTCTCGATGCCCGCATCGAGCGCGAGTCCAAAGCCGCTCCCTTCGGCACCAGCGAGGATGTCTTCGAGTCCGGAGCGCACATCTACCGTGCTCAGTGCGCAAGCTGCCACGGCACTCCCGGCCGCGATGTGCCCTTTGCCAAAGCAATGTTTCCCTCGGCTCCACAGCTCTGGAAAAAACACTCAAATAGCGATGTAGTCGGCGTCAGCGACGATGAACCAGGCGAGACCTACTGGAAGGTCGCCAACGGCATCCGCCTCTCTGGCATGCCCTCCTACAAGCATGTCCTCTCCGATACCCAGATGTGGCAGGTCAGCCTGCTTCTGAAGAACGCCGACAAGGAGCTACCCGGTCCCGTCACCCAGATTCTCGACTCCCCAACACCGTAAGCCTTCGGTGCTCGAAGAGCAAAAGGGAACGGCCTCGACGCAACATTCACGTCGAGGCCGTTCTCTTTGAAGCGCTGGCTACTTCAGCGAGTAGGTAACGCCCGTCACGAATTGGAAGCTGTTGTCTTTATAACCAAACGCCGGATTGCTAAGGTAGTTATCCTGCAAATTCAGATTGAGGCTAAGTCGTCTATAGGTAGGTAACTGCAATCCAGCTTCGAAGATCGCGGAGTAGATGCTCGGATCGTTCCACGCCGGAATAAACGTTCCGCTCTCCGTAAAGAGTATCTTCCGTGGCAGGGTGCGGTGGTACAGCTCGGTGAAGCTTGATCCGATCAGGTCCGTGCTCGCGGTGGGCGGCACGAAGTTTTGTCTCTCATAGTGCACATCCGCCTTTACATCGAACTCCTGAACCGGTGTCTGAATCACGGTGTAACCAAGACCAGCTCCGTAGATCTGTTGCAGGTTCAGGCCTTGAGCAAAGTTGTGGTCGTACGACAATCCAACCAGAGCATAAAGCCGTGGAGTAAGATACTTATCGTGTTCTGCATCTGCATGGAAGATGTTCGTCTTCGCCACCGAATCCGGCGTCGGAGGAGTCGTCTGCGGAATCACAGGCTGCGTCAACTTGCCATAGGTCTCCAGCACGTTGATCGAATCACGCGTTCTCGCTGGCAGAAACATCACCGAAGGAACCAGCCGTATCAGATTGACCGCCGCGCTGAATGTCTGTCCTGTCTGCGTGGATTCGACCAGCGTCACGCCGCCCGATAGCCCCCCGGTCCAGTCCTGGAAGATGCCCGGATTCCCCGTCACCTCTTTGGTATAGGTCGCGCCGTCGATCAAAACAGAGAGATCCTTCACAGGCACCGTGTCAATCACGCTCGAGGAAGAGGTATCCGCCAGCGTCACGGCATTGTCCCGATAGGTGATCGTCCCTGGCGTCTTCGAAGTACGCGTCACTTTTTCGCCGTTCTTGAGCGCGACGAACTTACCCCCGGTGTGCAACTCTTTGATCTTGTCCGCAGTGACTGTAATCTCGCCGACGATATCGCTCTTGAAGACAAAAGAATCGCCCGTCGCCCGCTCCAGAGTTCCAGTCAACTGATCGCCATTGGTAAACACGATGATGTCGGGTGCCGGTTTTGCCGGGGCGCTCTGGGCGCATACTGTTGCTGTCTGCTGAAAGGCGACGCCTGTGATCAGACTCAAGGCGAACAGGCTGTACCACTTACCGCGCCTGCTGCCGGGATTCGTTTGGTAGTGTGAGCTCATCCGTTAAAAATAGCGTAGCCTGGACAGAAGTCGGCGCGGTTTCGAGGTAAATATGCGACCCGTTGTTCGTGTCATTGGAAAAGTATTGCGTCTGGTCGGTATCTCCAGCCCGGAAGACTCTGCTCCCAGGCCGATGGCTGCTTCAGATCCTCCCTCCTGGCGGACCCGTGCGCCTACGCCTATCAAATCGAAAGAGACTTCAACCGGAGAGTAGAGAAGAGTAGATCTGAAGCAGAGATCCGTCTCTGATGAGTAGATCCGTATCTTTGGTCTCAGCCAGGGGGCGACCTTCCGAGGGCAGTGTCGCCGGTCCGACCTCTTGCCGAGCCTCCAGATCGCGAAAGTGCGTGCCCAGAAAATAGTGCATCTTTTCGGCGAAGAAAGTATTGCCAACCGTACTTCAATAGGCATACTATCCGTTTCGGTTCGGCGGAGTTTGCGGCAAATAGGCCTGCTTCTCAGGACCAAAAACCTAATGAAATGAAGACTTCCTTCAAAATTTACGTATCGGTTTGAGTTACATAACAACTTCCTGATGGGGCAGTTAGACCCCTCAGCGCGCTCGGAAGGATAAAAAGCTATGGCATGGTACGCGTATTGCGTCGCAGAGAGACAAGCATTTCCGGAGCTTTGTCGCCACCGCCGCCCGATGCCCCTGACGAATGTCTCGGGACTCTTCGGTAACCAGACGTTTCTCTTTCCTGCCAGTGATCTTGCGGTCATCGTCTCCGAGCACAGCCCCGAAGACACTGCCCGGCTCGACCAGCAGGCCGCCAAAGACCACGCACGTGTCGTCGCAGACTGCTTTAAGCTCTCCACCGTTCTGCCCTTTCGCTTTGGCACCACCTTCCAGGATGACGACGCCCTGCGCCGCTCCGTCCGCTCCAATCAGCGACACTTCCAGGCTAACGTTGAGCGCCTCCGCGGCAAGGCCGAGATGCATCTCAAGGTCCTGGTTGACGACATCTGCCCCGGTAACTCAGCTCGCGACATGACAGTCGGCCAGCAATACCTGACCAGCCTGCGCGAGAGTGCCAGCCGTCAACGCGAGCGTCAATCGAAGGCCCGCGCCCTCTCCATCCAGATGCATCGCATGTTCCTGCCGCTGGCCGAAGAGATCACCTGCAAGCGCATGGACACCGGCAAGATGCTTCTCGACATCGCCCACCTGATCGACAACAAGACCGTGGAGCGTTACCAGAACAAGTACACCTCAGCCACGCTCGAACTCAAAGACTGCCGCATGCAACTCTCCGGCCCCTGGCCTCCGTATCACTTCGTACATAAGACCACCCCACAACATCAGCACAGCGCATAGCGCCAGACGACACCAACGGCCCTCCTCAGCGGGGGCCGTCGTTCGTCCGGAGGGTCCGCGCTGTTCCGTCTCTGCAACTTGCCTGTTTTCTGCGTTTTGTATTTGTGTATTCTTACGGAGTGTGTCCGGTAACGCGCCCCTCCGGACACCCTTTACCCCGGCCTGCGCATCGCATGATAATCCGCCAGATGCAGGAAAAGTTCTGTGCCTGTGCCATTAGCTAGTGTTCGGCAAGGAGATTGTGAATGAATCGCGCCAAGAACGTCTTTACTGCCCTCATGCTTTCTGCTGGAATCTCTGGATACTTCGCAGCCGGATCTTTGAAGCTCCGCGCGCAGGAACCAAACCCGACCTCCCAGGCAAATCCCCCTCAGGACACGAATGAGATCAAGAAACAGGACAACGGGATCTATCTCTACCGGGTGAAGGTCGTCCAGCGCGACCTCGACGCTGTCAACTACCTCCATCGCAGCGGTTCGACCAATATAGGCTTCAAGGGTACGGCTCTTCTTCCGTTGGCCAAAGGGGAGGCCAAGGTAACAAGCGAGCGTGGTGGAATTCACATCTCAGCCCGGTTCCAAGGACTCACTCCGGCTAACGGCTTCGGCCCCGAGTACCTGACCTATGTCCTCTGGGCGATCACCCCCGACGGCCGTCCCAACAACCTTGGCGAGGTCCTTCCTGCCAACAACAAGAACAACATCGAGGTGACCACCGCCCTGCAGTCCTTCGGCATGATCGTCACCGCAGAGCCCTATTTCTCGGTAACGCAGCCAAGCGACGTCGTCGTGCTTCAAAACGTGATTCTCAATGACAAAACAACCGGCGTGCTCGAAAAAGTGAATGCCCACTACTCGCTTCTGGCACGCGGCGCGTACGCTCAGACGGAGGGCTCCAAGTCGAACCTGAACCCGATTACTCGGGATGAGAGGTCGCCGCTTGAGCTGTATCAGGCCAATAACGCTATTCGAATCGCCCAAAACACCGGGGCGGACAAATACGCTCCCGACATCATGGCGGAGGCGATGCAGGACCTTCGCAACGCCACCGACATCGATCAGAACAAAAAGGGCGATCGCAAGATGGAGATCACCTTCGCGCGTCAGGCCGTACAGCGTGCTGAAGACGCTCGCCTCGTCACTCTGCGCAAGCAGGCAGCCGAGCGCCAGTTGAACGCTGACAACGCCAAGCGCGACGCCGAGGCTCAGGCCCAACAGTCGCAGCTTCAGGCTCAACAGTCCCAGCTCGAGGCCGAACGTGCCCGTGCCGCCCAGGCTGAGGCGGATGCCGACCGCGCCCGTGCCGAAGCAGCCGCTGCCGAAGCACAGGCGCGTGCGGCCGCTGCCAACAAGAGCGCAACCGACGCCAACGCAGTTCGCGAGAGGCTTCGCGCTCAATTGAACAGCGTCCTTGCCACCAGTGAATCGGCCCGCGGTCTCATCGTCAACATGTCCGACGTGCTCTTTGACACCGGCCGCTACACCCTCAAGACCAACACTCAGATCAGTCTGGCCAAGGTGGCTGGAATTCTGCAGGCCTACCCAGGATTGAAGCTTCAGGTCGAGGGTTACACCGACAGCGTCGGAGGCGACCAATACAACCAGAAACTCTCGGAGAACCGAGCCGACGCCGTTCGCGACTTCCTGGAAACCCAGGGCGTCCAGCCAGACAACATCACCGCCACCGGTTACGGCAAAGCCAAGCCTGTAGCCGACAACGCCACCGCGCAGGGCCGAGCCCAGAACCGCCGCGTCAATCTAGTCGTCTCAGGCGACGCAATCGGTGTTCAACAGAGCAGCCCTGACGCCGATCCCGCTCCCTCCGCAACACCGCAGTAATTTCGTTTCTTCAAAAAACAAAAGGGCCGCCCAGAGCGGCCCTTCTCATTCCCACATGAACGATTGAACTTCTTCCCAGCGAGGTCTTTTACGCGCCAGTGGTCAAGCGCCGGTCAAGCCGCAAAGTCGGCGACCGATCAGACATCAGCGATGTTGACGCTGACGCCGTGGAGCACAATTGCCACAGCCAGCAGTCGAAGCCTAAAGGTGAATCGACCACCCAAGCTCCGAGAGCTTTTCTTCGATATCGGCCAACGCAATCGTAAGCGCGGATCGTCGATGCGGGCTTGAGGTCCGCTCCGACAGAATACGTTCTCGCTGCAACTCTAACGCCTGCCGTCTTCGTTTGCGTTCCGCCACCTCGGCATTATCGTTTGCGGTGACAGGTTTCGGAGCGGCAGCCTGATTTTGCTGTTCTTCCACGGATTTACTCTCCCATCCTCGCGACATACTGCCCATTCTACGCTGCGATATATCAATATATAAATAGTTTGCCACTTCCTCTTCCTTCTGCATCCCAATTTGACCAGTACCTGACGTCGTCCAGAGGCCCCAAATGTACGCATTCCCGGTCCGGCAATTCGGCATCGATTACCTCCGGCAGATCGACCTGCCCACTCCCCAAACAACCCCCGGCACGGTCCTGATCAAGGTTCACGCCGTCTCTCTTAACTACCGCGATCTCATGATGGTCAAGGGTCTCTACAACCCGAAGATGGCCCTCCCGCGCATCCCCTGTTCCGACGGAGCGGGAGAGGTGGTCGCCACGGGCGAAGGTGTCACGCGCGTCAAAGCCGGCGACCGTGTCTGCGGCATCTTCATGCAGCGCTGGCTCGACGGGCCGCTCACCGCCGACAAATCAAAGGTCGCTCTCGGCGGAGACGTAGACGGCATGCTCACCGAGTACGCTCTCCTCGACCAGGAAGGAGTCGTCCGCTTCCCCGAGCACTTGACCTACGAAGAGGCCGCCACTCTGCCCTGCGCCGGTGTCACTGCGTGGAACGCCCTGCATCATGCCGGAGACCCAGCCAATCCAACCCATCCAGAAGAGACCGTAGTCATCCAGGGCACAGGCGGCGTCTCCATCTTCGCGCTGCAATTCGCAAAGCTCCTCGGAGCCCGGGTCCTCGGCACCTCCTCGAGCGAGGAAAAATTATCCCGCGCCCGCAACCTCGGCCTCGACGAAGGATGCAACTACAAGTTGCGCCCCGACTGGTCCAAATGGGTCACCGAAACGACCGCGAACATAGGCGCGGATCGCATCCTCGAAGTAGGCGGTGGCGGCACCTTCGGTCAATCCCTGCGAGCAGCCCGCGTCGGCGGCACTATCGCGCAGATAGGAGTACTCTCCGGTGCCGCCACCTCGGATCCCGTCGCCCTCACCCCCATTCTTCACAAGCAACTTCGCGTGCAGGGCATCTATGTAGGCTCCCGTGCCATGTTCGAGCAGATGAACGATGCCATCTCCAAGGCCAGCCTTCATCCCGTCATCGACAAGGTCTTCGACTTCTCCCACGCCGCCGAGGCCTTCGCTCACATGGAGTCCGCGTCGCACTTCGGGAAAATCGTCATTCGCATCACATCGCAGAAGTAAACGCCGGTTAATAACTTCAGAGCGTCACTTGTTGGCATTGCAAACAGTCAACAACTCCGCGTTCAGAGTGCTCCGTTACGTTGCATATAATCGCAGAAGCGCAGGAGGGCTATGTCAAAGTGATAGTCGAGATCGAAAGCCTCCAGAAGATCTACGAAGGCAAGCAACGAGTCGTCGCCGTCGATGGCATCGATCTCAGCGTCCGCGAGGGCGAGCTCTTCGGCCTTCTCGGTCCCAACGGCGCAGGCAAGACCACCACCATCAGTATCTGCACCACCCGCGCCCTGCCCACCTCCGGGCGTGTCCGCATCGCAGGTATCGATGTCGTCAAAACCCCTGCGGTGGCGCGTCGTTTCATCGGCGTGGTGCCCCAGTACAACACCCTCGACCGAGCCTGCACCATCTACGAGAACATCAACTTCCACTGTCTTTACTTCGGCTTCTCCGGCCCCGAGGCGACAGGACGGACGAATCAGCTTCTCGCTCAGTTCCACCTCACCGAGCGTGCCGGCGCCTATCCCGCGCAACTCTCCGGAGGCCTTGCCCAGCGTGTCCAGATCGCCCGAGCCATCGCACACCGCCCCAAGGTTCTCTTCCTCGATGAGCCCAGCGCCGGCCTCGACCCCCAAAGCCGCATCGCCATGTGGGAGGCCGTCCGCAACCTCCGCGAAGAGGGAATTACTGTCGTCCTCACCACCCACTATATGGAGGAGGCCGACGAACTCTGCGATCGCGTCGCCATCATCGACCACGGCAAGATCCTCGTGCAGGACACCCCCGCTGCACTCAAAGGCTCTGTCGGCGCGCAGAAGGTCTACGAGCTCTACCTCCGTAGTCAGGACAACATCCCAACCCTGGTGCAGCAGCTCCAGCAACTCACCGGAGTGGCCAGCGCAGAGCCCACTCCCAAGGGCGTACGCGTTCTAGCGCACGGAGCCGAAGGTCTGCTCTCCGACGTCGTCCGCGAATCGAACCCGTACGGCCTCCGCGATCTCACCATTACCGAAACCAGCCTCGAGACCGTCTTCATCCGCCTCACCGGCCGCGACCTTCGCGAGTAGCGGCGAGCGCGAAGGGGAAACCTCAACAGGAGCACCGTACCAAGATCGAGATATCTATGACCCAACTGGCAGAAGCCGCAAAACCGAGCGTGCCGCAGAATCGCGAATCCACCAGCGGCGCTCAAACCCCGAAGCTTACTCAGTACACTCGCGCCTTCGTCGGTCTCTTCCGCCGTGATCTCCATGTCCTGCGTCGCGAGCTCTTCCCCTTCATCATCCGCGTCTGCATGAACCCCCTGCTCTTCCTCTTCGTCTTCACCTACGTCATCCCGCATATGAACGCCGGCGCCGCCATGAATCCCACCGCATCCATGGCCGGCAACGCCTTCTCTACGGTCTTACTTCCAGGTCTAATGGCCGTTGCCATCATGTTCTCCGGCATCGCCGCCGTCGCCCTCCCTCTCGCGCAGGAGTTCGGTATCACCCGTGAGATCGATGACCGCGTTATGTGCCCCTTGCCCGTACCCTTCGTCGCCATCGAAAAGATCTGCTTCTCCGCGGTCCAGAGCGTCATCGCCGCTTGTATCGTCTACCCGCTGGCCTACTACGTCCCAGCGACGCACCCCACGACCCATATCAGCAACTGGCCATTCCTGATCTTGGTTGTAGCTCTTGCCAGCCTCACCGCGGGCGCGCTCGGCCTCACCATCGGCACCAGCGTCAAACCGCAGCAGATCGGCTTAATCTTCGGCGTGGTCGTGATTCCAATCACGTTCCTGGGCTGCGTCTACTACCCCTGGGCCGCGCTCACTCACATTCGCTGGCTCCAGGTCGGCGTTCTCATCAACCCCATCGTCTACATGAGCGAAGGCCTACGCGCCGCCCTCACCCCCACTCTGCCCCACATGGACCCCTACCTCATCGTAGGCATGCTTGTAGCCTCTCTCTGCCTCCTCACCTGGCTGGGCATCAAGGGTTTCCTCCGCCGAGTCATCGGCTAATAGAGAGGGGAGTTTTCGGGGCCGATAAACGGTAGAGGCGCAAGGCATCGACCTGTCTCAAACATCCCAACCACTCTAACCTCCGATGGATTCTCGCAAATGGGAGTCTCGCCTCGATAGATCGCATAGGTAACCGGCCCGCTTCGTTGTGCGAGTCTCACTCGGGTAAAGACATACTGATCGAAATCGGGGTTTGCATACGTCGTGTGTGCATCTTGAAACCGCTTTGGATCGATGCGGTTGTAATAGAGCACATAGATATAGTTCAGTCTCAAGAGGTTACAAAGAAAAACCGAGTCCTCTGGGTGGGCTATGTTCTGCAGTCTCGTGAGAACCTCCTTCATCTCCGGATGAAAGTCAGGGGCGCTCTGCGCCGCATATCTCTTTCCGAAGTAACTGGTCAGAAACCAGCCCGACTCGAACGCGAAGAGGCACCAGAGAATAGTCACAATCACCGGCCGCAGGCGCACCCGCCGCAGCTTGTACCAAAGAGCCATCGCCCCGGCGCCAGCAAGAGCGAGCAACGGAGCGTAGATATTTATGGCTTCGTTAATCTGTACCGGCACAATCAAAAAAACCGGAAGAGCGGCCACCAGCCAGAGAACGAGTGGGTTGGGGATTCTTCGCGATCGGATCGCCCGCGACATAGTCAAGAGAATCCCAATCGCTGCCAACGCCAGCACAGTCAACGGAATTGGTGGGGACAGCTTCACCTGGCTCCATGTCGTATGATCCTGCAACGCATGCGTCAGGAATTTAATATTGTTGGAGATTGTGCTTTCTTGCTTCAATAACTGATGCAGCCGATTGACAGGAATCAGCGGAACGGAGACCGGAAGGTACCGCTCGAAGCCGTAGCTTCTTTTTACCAAATAGTTTTTCCATACGAAGAAGCCAAAGGGTGCAGAGACCGTGAGAAACACCGCGACTCCGACGGCCCAAGCATGCCAATCGGCCTTTATCCGGCGAAACTCCGTCATCAGTAACAGGAGCATCAGAGTTGGCACAACCAGCAACGCGATTCCATAGACGTAGAAGGCAATCGCAAACGGAACCAGACAGATGGCGGTCAGAAGGGTCGATCTTCTGCTCAATGCCTCCTGAAAACAGATGATTCCCAGCAGAACAAAGAAGGGCAAGCTGTTACATTCGACAGCCCATCTAGAAAGCACGATATGCCATGGAGATAAAGCCAGAAACAGGGTGCTCAACAACGCAGCACGCTCTCCATAATTTCTTCGGCACACGACGAAGAAAAGAGGCAGCGTCAGCAGTCCACAGGCAAGATCAAAAAAACGCGTGGAGAACCCTGATAGTCCAAAAAAAGCAATGACAGGAACAGTAGCGTAAGCCTGCAGCACGTTCTGGCCTGATCCCCACCCAACGAAATAAACCGGATGACGATAGCCCCATCGATCGGCTCCCGTCTTCAGCAACGAATAGCTCTCGTAGGCCTCTGACATTTCGTCCTGATCAAAACCTGCCGGAATCGCCAGGGGTTTATAGGTTCGAGCCGCGACCCCACTCAGCAATACAGCCAGCAACGCAATCCAGCGCCAGGTATTTCGTTTCAGCAGTCCTTCTCTCGTAGGCAATAAGCAGTCCCCCCGGCGGCTAAATAACGTGGTGCAATCTCATCGGTGGCGTTCGCGTCTATGCATCCACAGCCGTCACCTTGCTGTCCAGCCTGTCCGCACGCCATGCCGATGCAAGCTTTTGGCCCCATCCTATCAGAGGAGTTTCAAACCACCGGAATGATATCCAGCTCAAAAGAATAGCGAGTGATAGGGTAAGCGGAAACGCCACTTTGGAGGGCAGTCCGGTTGCTCCTGTAAAAGCGCTACGAACTGGCTGATGGCAGAGGTACAAACCATAACTGATGACGCCAATAAAGGTGAGCGGCCGCCACGACAAGGCACGGCTCAGTGCGGCAGAGGGATGCAACAAGACATGAGCCACCAGGCTGGCGCAACAAACCCCGAGAAGACTATAACCAAGGGTATTGAAGAGTTGTGTATTCGCCTCGCGATCAAAGGTATGCGGCAACGCCCGCGACATCAGCGTGAACAAAGCCCACGAGACAACAAGGGTAGCTCCTGACCATCGGGTAAGAAGTGCTTTTCCCCTATCCGTCTCGCTCCAGATCGCAAGCAGGCAGCCCATCGCCAGACCATCTAAATGGAATGGGGTCAAGAAATAAATTTGCTCGTAAGCCCGCACATGAGGAGTAGCAAGGAACCGTAACACCGGCTCAATCAGTAGAAGCCCCAGTAACAAAATCTGCAGACTTCTTCGCTGCATATTGCGGACTGCTATGGGAAACACAAGGTAAAAGTGCTCCTCCACCGCCAGCGACCACAACATGATCAAATTCGGAATGACCCAGCTTGAAGCGCTGGCAAAATTGCCCATGAACCCCAGGTATGCCAGAACGGAAAGCATGCGGGGCTTGAATGCCACCGCAACATACGCAATTAAAAGCAGGACTGGCGGAAGGATTCGTGTCGCGCGTTTGATGTAGAACCGTTTCCAGTAATGAGGCAGAAGTCGGTCTCTGCGAAGAATCTGAGTGATCAGATAGCCTGATAGCACAAAGAAAAGATCGACACCGACCCACCCGCCTCGCAAAATCTCGTGATGATGCAGTATCACAGCCAGCACTGCGACTGCCCGAAGACCATCAAGACTGTGAATCCGCATGAAGGTTTATTTTATTCCCAAAAATAAGTATTGCGTTTCGGGGCTACACTCGTTTCAGACGGACAACTCAGGAAGAGATCTGCTCGAACTAGGGTATCTTCTGGATATAAACAGCCCGATCATATGGATATAGCCAGGCTCGATAGGAAACCGGCGCAAACTCTGAAGGCGAATAGCAGGACGACTGGTCAAAGGAAAGTACGTAGCGGGCGTTGACTGCGGGGACGAACTCTGCCAGAGCAAAATAACACTTGGAAGGAAGATTAGTGGGTAGGGCGAAAGGATGGAAGGCCCCGACCGGAATGTGGATTCGATCGTTGTTTATATAGCCTGTACTTTCAAGTTGGGTCCATCCGTCATACTCAAACCCGCCCTGAATCTCTGTTCTCATAACGCCTTTGGCACGCATCTCGTTAGCTGCTGTCAATCGCGCCCGACCCAAGGCAAAAAGATCATGCAGACCGGCCACTCCAAATACAGCGAATAGCATGATTAGAAGAATGCTCAAGGCAGGTAAACGATCGCCAACCTGCTGTTCATAGACACGCAGGAGTACTACCATGAATATAAAGATGAGGGGAAGCATGTATCGATCGTAGATATCGATTCGGGTTGCCATCAGAAAAAAATAGGCCACTGTAAATGGGGCGAAGATCGTGAACAGCGCCCGCCACGGGAGAACAGATGCCTTCTCTGAAGGGAGATTCTCCCTAAAGGAAGAGTTCCATACCTGAAGAAGAAAAGTGATGATAGCGGCAAAAGTCAGGACGGATAAGATCAGCCGAAGACTGAATGGAAGAATGTCTGGTTGATGGCCGACCATTCCAGAACCATCGCTCAACCCTTTTTCGGTCACTATATTGTGAGAGAAAGGAGCGAGCCAGTTTGTAGGACCGTGATGCAATACAAAAAACATGGTTATGCACACAAGGAAGGTACAGAGGGCGACATACTGATTGCGCATTCGCTTAGAGCTCACACGGGGCTTCCAGACAAACCCAATCAGGACTGGTAGCACAAACAAGCATGTTGCCAGACAGTTTCTTATCAACCTGTCTATAGTCGCTAACAACTCAATCCACGTGTGTGGGTTGGACAGCAGCTTCTCTGTCACGGAATACGGTTGGTGGTTGAACCAATGGATGCACCCCACAATCGCAACGGCGCTCACCAGCCAAGCGACTGCACCAGCTAAAAGAACGCCTGCTCGCCGGCGCAGGTACCACGTTGTACAGGGTACGACGACCAACGCACCGAGCCACACGATCTGACGTACGGTCCCACCAAGCACGTTGGACAACGCCGCGAAGACAAGCCAGCCTGCAGTGGCCCTGTCAGTTTTGGCCTGCATGGCACGCACGCAACCATAAAAGCACACGATGAGGCAGAAGAGGCAAGGCACGTCGGACATGAAGCTATAGGCCAGCGGGAGGAAGAGTGGCGAGAGGGCAATCGTCAAAGTTGCGATCGTAGCATTCCATTGGCTAATCCCGAATCGCAGGAAGAGTCGCTGGATCAACGCGACCGTCCCCATGGAAACAATCAGAACAGAGATTCGAGCAGCAGTGAAAGAGAAGCCGAATAGCTTGATGAAGAGGGCGCCAAGGTACAACTGCCATCCCAGCATCATGGCTCCCCAACCGTTGTACACAACATGGCCTGTTTCGGCCAGCACCCTTGCACTCCACACATAAGACCAGTCGTCACACGTTGCCATCTCCAGCACCGGATGCGAGATTGCAACGGCTGCGGCCAAAGCAAACGCACAAATCAATGCAGGATAGAAAACACCACGCCGGTTCTCAATAGACAACTTCAACCCTCGTTCTTTCGAGTTCGCTCGACTGAAGACGAACAACCAACCGAAGTACGGTTGCGTCGTAAGCCAGGTTAGACAATCGTACGTCAGGCCGACGGAAACTCGAGCTTGGAAAGATCTTCCGCCATCTGACGCCCGAGACGGACGCTTTCGGAGATCCCTCTGTCTTCGGGATAGTAAAAGCAAGTGTCGGCAACTTGTAGTCCGCGTATAGGAGTCTGTATAGGTGGAATCTTCGCTGCGAATCCAGGTTCGCAGACAGGCTGTGCGTGACGAAGACGAGCTACATGTTGAGCGATAACGTCGTCGCGCGTCAACTCCGGATTTAATCGTTGCAGATATCCGAACGATTCGCTCAGAAGTTCTTCATCGGTCCAGGTGAATTTGATATTGTCGTTCGGCATGTAGTAAGGCACATACACCACCGTCTCGCCGCCTACAGGTCTTAGCCTCGAAAACTCAATGATTCCCGGGATAGCCATATCAGGTTCGCTGATATTGACCCAGAAGTGCGGACTTATCGATCGCTTGAGTTTAAAGACGAGGCAGCAGATGCCCATATTCTTGATCGATTCGTAACGTGCCTTCCAATCTTCGGGCAGGTCTGGGATCATCGCCGTAACCAGCGGCGTCGGCACCGTACAAATAACCGCATCCGCTTGCACGAAACCCTCGGACGTGATCACACCAGTTGCCCGTCCACCTTCCACGACTACCTTCTTCGCGCCACAACGCGTGCGAATCCTCCCACCACTCTTCTCAATCGACGAGCACAGAGCATTCACCAACGTCAGACTTCCGCCTTCAATGTAGCCGAGTTCTTCCTCCAGGAACGACTTGCGGGAGCGGCCGATCCGCTTGATCCGCGTCCATATCCACGCCGCTGAAACATTATCCGCATATTGATAAAACTTCAGCGCGAACAGCGGCTTCCAGAGACGGTCAAACACCTCCGTCCCACACCATCGTGTAATCCAGGTATGCGCTGCCTCAGTCTCAATCGCATCCCAGCGTTCTCTGCGTACAGACAAAAACGCAAACAGGCCATATCTGAGCCGGGAGAGGAGACTGATCTCTGGAAATTTTAGTAGCGCAAGCGGAGTCCCCCAATCGTGCATCCTGTTGCCGGTAAAGATGCCCATGGAGGTAGTCCTCCATCTCAGCTGATCGCGGATACCAAGTTCTTCCAGTAGCTCCATCGTTGGCACATCGCTCTTACAAATGAAGTGGTAAAAGCGCTCAATCGAAAGCCCTCCCATGTCAAAGTGTGCGGCCATGCCTCCGGGTTCCGGCGCCACCTCCAGCACTTCGACTGTATGTCCGGCCTTAGTGGCGTGGAACGCTGCGGAAAGACCCATTGCCCCTGATCCGATGATTACAACGTGAGCGATAAGGCACCTTCTCCTTAAGTTTGCGCAAAGCGCGAAGTCGAACGCTTACTTGAAGATCTGCTAGTGTGGGTTCCAGACTACCATCCGTCGGTAGTCAAACAAAAGGATTGGCTGCGGGGACTGTTGCTCCGGCCGATTTTCGCAAGCTAAGTCGCAACTCCTTTTCGCCGCAGATCTTCCGCGATCAACTTCCCATGGAAGCGCCCATTTTCGATGAAGATCTCGCTCGTCCGCTCGCCCGCAACAATGACCCCAGCCGCATAGATCCCCGGCACATTGCTCTCGAGCGTAGCCGGATTGCATACCGGGCAACGATCATTCGACTTATCCAGCTTCACCCCCAACCGCTCGATGAACTCGAAGTCCGGATGGTATCCCGTCAGCGCAAACACAAACTGGTTTGCAATCGTCACCTTTCCCCTCCGAGTCGCGAGCGTCACATCGTCCTCAGTAATATTTGTGACAACGCTGTCGAAGTAGGCTTCGATCTCATGATTCTTGATCCGGTTATTGATGTCGGGAAGAATCCAGTACTTCACGCTCTTCTGAATCTCTTTGCCGCGATGCACCAGCGTCACCTTCGCCCCATGCCGCCAAAGATCGAGCGCAGCAATCGCAGCGGAGTTCTTGCCCCCGATCACAAGCACCTCGAGTCCGTAGTAGGGATGCGGCTCATGATAGTAGTGCTTCACCTTGCTAAGATCTTCCCCTGGAATTCCAAGATAGTTCGGCAGATCGTAGTACCCGGTGGCAATCACCAGCTTCCGCGCAGGATGTTGTACCGCCCGCCCAAAGCGATCCATCGTATGAACTGTAAAGTTTCCGTCCCCGCCATCCACCCGCTCGACATTCTCATACTGTCGAACGTCCAGCCTGTAGAACTCCGCCACCTTGCGATAGTACTCAAGCGCCTCGCTGCGATTAGGCTTCTGATTAGGGCTGGAGAAGGGCATGTCCCCGATCTCCAGAAGCTCCGGCGTCGTAAAAAACGTCATATGCGCCGGGTAATGAAACAGCGAGTTGCAAAGGCAGCCTTTATCGACCAGCATCGTCGTAAAGCCAGCCCGTTGTGCCTCAATCGCGCAGGCCATGCCGGTCGGACCCGCGCCAATCACCAGTAAATCTACAATCTCTGAATCCGCACCCTCACTCATCCCCTCATTCTACTGAAGGTGCAAGCGTCCAGTCCCAGAGCTAGTTATCCAGTACAACCAGCTTGTGGGCAATCGCAAACAGCGCCAGCTCCAGCCGCGTCGAAACGCCGGTCTTATCGAAGATATTTGAAAGATGCCGCTTCACCGTCTCCTCACTGATGGTGAACTGCTTCGCCACATCCTTGTTGCTGCAGCCTTCCACGATGCAGGTCACAACTTCCAACTCTCGCGGTGTCAGCCCATAGGTCTTCCGTTCGGGCACCGCGGCCGCTTTCTTCATCAACTCATTCAGTGCCGTCACCAGATTCACGACACGCTCGCCGCCAATCCAGTAATCGCCAGACAGTACAGCACGCAGCGAACGCGAAAGATCGCCCGCAACCGCATCCTTCAGCACGATCCCGCGAGCTCCGATCTGCAGCGCTTCGATAATCTGCTGCGTCGAGATCGTACTCGTCAGCATGATGATCTTCACGCGCGGCGACTTGCTCATAATCGCGCGCAGAGCCTCAAGCCCAGGCAGACGCGGCATCTGCAAATCGAGTAGCAGAATATCCGGCTCCAGCTCCAGCGTCTGTGTAATCGCCACATCGCCGTCCTCGGCCTCGCCTACCACCTCGAAGCCAGCCTCATTCTCCAGCATGTTTTTCACGCCGAAGCGCACTACAGGATGATCGTCGGCAACAACGATACGAATCGGTGTCGCCGCAACAACTGCATCGTCAGATTTCTTTATCGATTCCTTCATCGTGCATCATCTCCCGACAACTCATTGACTCGACACTAGTTGCTTTCGCGTGCGACCAGAATACGCCGCAGCCGTTCGCACGCCACCATGAATTCGTCCAGTGTAGCTACATCGTCATCACACAAACCCCGCTCCTCCATTGACGTTGCAAGTCTTTGCAGCTCAAGGGCACCCACCATTCCGCATCCGCCTTTGATCGCATGGGCCTCCTTTCTATACGCAGCATTATCGCCCTCGGATGCTGCCCGCCGCATCCTCCCAACCCTCGCCTCCGCATCCTTCAGGCAGAGCGCATATAGCTCGTCTAACTGTGAACGCCGCATCGACCCTATCAGTTTCGCGTAAACGCCCTCATCCAACACAACTCCACTCGCGCCGCTTGCTCCCGCTTCGCCCCGAGCGGAACCACCGGAGATCGCTCCCGCCAGGGTCTCCATCGTAAACGGTTTCAGCAGGAACCCGTCGAACTCCCGCCCCGCCCAATCCTCCAACTCGCTCCCGCTCATCGCCAGCAGCAAAGTCCCCGCCCCGCACAGTCCGCGCAGCCGCCGAGCAAGCTCATCCCCCGCAGTCCCGGGCATCTGCATATCTGTCAACACCACGTCCGGCAACGGACGTACTCGCTGCACATGCACCAATGCCGCATCCCCCGACTCCACCGCCTCCACCTCGTATCCCGCCCGCTCTGCCAGAAGCGTAAGCACCTCGCGACTCAACTCATCGTCATCCACAATCAAAACCCGAACCGGCATGTATTTCAATCATCCTCAGCGCAAAGACTATCAACTGACAGTCTTCTGTACCACTATGGCGCTCGTAGCGGTAAAGTAGTTGCCATGGCTTCAGGGGATCTGCAGGACGAGCAGAATCAGGACCGGCCGAAGCAGCCCAATGAGCAAGCCCAACTGGCTGCGGCCCTCGCAGCCCTCTACGCCCGTGTCGAAGGTCTCGAGCAGCAACTGGCAGAACTGCGCTCGACCCCATCCCTGCGAGCGCGCAAACTGTCCTCCCCTCCGCCACCTCCTCCCGGAACTCCATCCATCGTCTCGATCCCCGGAGTCAACCGCAGTCTTCCCAAAGCTAGCGGATCCCTCGAAGACCGCATCGGCTCCCAACTCTTCAGCCGCATCGGGATCGTCGCACTTCTTATTGCCACCACTCTCTTTCTCAAGTGGGCCATTGACAACCACTGGATCGGCCCCATTGGCCGCATCCTGGCGGGTCTAATCGCAGGAGCCGCAGTCGTCGTCTGGTCGGAGCGCTTTCGCCGCCACGGCTTCAACGCCTTCTCCTACTCCCTCAAGGCCATCGGCAGCGGAGCCCTCTACCTGTCTCTCTGGGCCGCCTTCCAGCTCTATCATCTGTTACCCGCCGGTGTCGCTCTCTCCGCCATGATCCTCGTCACCGCGTGGAACGCCTACATGGCCTGGTCGCAGAACAGCCAGATCCTCGCCGCCTATGCCCTTGCAGGAGCCTTTGCAACTCCTCTGCTCCTCTCCACAGGCGGCAACCACGAAGTCTTCCTCTTCACCTACATCCTCGCAATCGATATAGCAACGGTCTTGCTTGTCCGTCTCAAGCCTTGGCCGCGCCTTCTCTTCGGAGCCTTCCCCCTCACCGTAGCCTTCTTCATCGGCTGGTATGTCGAATGGTTCGATGTCTACAACACCCAGAAGCCCCTCGCCATCACAGCGATCTTCATCGGCCTCTTCTTCCTAACATTCCTCCTCCCCTCCATCCGCATTCAGCAAAACGAAGAACACCCATCTACTGCGATCACCGAGATCCTCCTCCCACTAGCGAACGCGGCCTTCGCGGCACTCGCGTTCTACTCCATCCTGCAGGACACCGGCAATCACAATCTCCTCCCCTGGCTGGCAGTTCTGTTCGCCGCGCTCTATCTCGGCCTGATGCGCCTGCCCCAGCCCCGCGTCACCTCCGCCGTCCATCTCTCTCTCGCAATCGTCTTCCTCACCATCGCCATTCCCCTCAAGGCCAGCGGTCGCTGGATCATCGTCGGTTGGCTCGCTGAGGGCGCAGCCCTGTTATGGATCGCAGCCCGTCTGTCCAGCCCGGCACCAGACAAAACTCCCGAGCCAGCCCCGCTCATCCTTCGCCGCCTCGCCGCCGCTGCTCTCGTCCTCGGCATCTGCGGCCTCCTGGTCGAACCCTTCTGGCTCAACGAACGAATCGACACCGCATTCCTCAATCTCCGCTTCGCCACCGCTCTCTTCGGACTAGCCGCACTAGGCCTCTCCGCGTTCTTCGCACATGGTTCCCTTCGCCACTCCGACGAGCAGAACAAAGCCTTCCCCAACTGGCTCACCATCGCGGGGTCCTCCATCGTCGCGTTCAACTTCATCGCCATCCTCGCCTGCCTCCGCGAGCTTGACTCCGCATGGAGCGTCACCGCGGGCAATCCCGAAGCCGACCTGCAAAAGGCCCTCGCCATCTCCGCCTTCCTCATGCTCTACGGCGCAGGCTTGCTCGCCATTGGCTTCTGGAAGCGCTCAGCCTTCATCCGCTGGCAGGCGCTCCTGCTGTTGGTCTTCACCATCGGCAAAGCCTTCCTCTACGACCTGCGCAACCTCAGCCAGGGCTATCGAGTTCTAAGTTTTCTCGGACTCGGAGCCCTGCTGATGGCCATCAGCTTCGCCTATCAGAAAGACTGGCTGGCCCTCCGCCTCCCCAATCCCACATCCGATCTGCCCAACCACGAAGGAGCCGACCAGTGAAGTCTGCGATCCTTCTGACCCTCCTTATCTGGCAGGCAGCCGCAACTCCGGAGCGCACCAACCCACGCTACCTCCGCTACGAACGAACCCTCACCACGCCGTCAGGCGCAGGTCAAAGCTGCGCGATCATAGATCCATCCCTCTTTCCTCACGCCGGTCCGTCGCTCAAAGATCTCCGCCTCTTCCAGGACAACCGCGAGATCCCTTACGCCATCACGCTGAGCGAGCCGCAACAGTCTGACAACGACACCGCCACCATCCGCAACCTCGGCCTCCGCGGTCGCAACATCGTCTTTGACCTCGAAATGCCGAACCGCCCCTACACCGAGCTTATACTCGATCTCGACGGACACGACTTCCTCGCCACCGCAACCGTCTCCGGCACACGCGACCCCAGCTACACCAACCAGACACAGCTCGGCGAGTTCACTCTTTTCGATCTCACCAGCCAGCATCTCTCCCGCAGCACGACGATCCACCTGCAGGAGACCAGCCTCCCCTATCTCCACATCGAACTCGCCGTCTCCCCAGCTACTGGCACCCATACCCTCGACGTCTCCCCCCAGGCCCTGCAAAAGATGGTGCAGAGCGCCACCGTTCCTCCCAGCCGCGAAGCCCAGTCCCTCTACACCACAGCAGTCCAGACCACCGCCGTCTCTCAGCGCGGCCCCAAAACCGTCGCAACCTTCGCCCTGCCGCAACGCATCCCCATTGAGCGCGTCTCCTTCTCCATCTCACCCGCCTTCAAAGCGAACTTCAGCCGCGACATCAGCATCACGGACCACCCCACCGCCACGCCCAACCCAGCCGACGGACTCAGCGAAACCCTCGCCGGCACCATCCTTCGCGTCCATCTCACGCAGGCCGGCCGCGAGATCCGTCAGGAGCAACTCAGCGTCCCCGCCACCCTCGGCTCCAACATGCAAAGCGCAGCGACAGTCGAAGTCGCAGTCAACAACGGTGACGACGCCCCGCTTCCCATCACCGCCATTCGCCTTGAGATGCGCCAGCGCAAGATCTGTTTTGACGCCCCCGCGGCTCAGCCTCTCACCCTCTTCTATGGAGACGCCGCCCTTACCGCCCCGCAGTACGACTACACGCGCCTCTTCTCCCCTTCGAGCGAGTTTCACGCAGCAAACTTAGGTCCCGAGCAGTTCAATTCCGCCTATCGCGATCGCCCCGATGCGCGCCCGCTCACAGACCGCCATCCTCACCTGCTCTGGATCGCGCTTCTCATCGTGATCTGCATCCTCGCGATCGTCGCCATCCGCTCGTCGAAGACAGTCCACCACTAGCTGTCAGCCCTGAGAGCATATCTTCCGACCAACGGGAGGACCGTGATTTCCATCCCACCGAGACAAGGTATACAAGTCACGAAGTGACCGCCCTCCGCGAAGGAGGCCCGTCCGGCAGGACATTATCTTTTACCGAATAGCCGCATCCACTTCACTGATCCAGTTAGGCGACTTCAGAATCTCTCGAGGCTTCGATCCATCCGCAGGCCCCACCAGACCATCGTTGTACATCATGTCGATCAGGTGAGCAGCGCGCCCATATCCAATCCGCAGCCTACGCTGCAGCAGGGAAGTGCTCGCCTTCCCAAACTCAAACACCAACCGAACTGCATCGTCATACAGCTCGTCGTTGTTGTCCCCATCGCCCCCGCCATCGCCATCTTTACCCGTGCCGTTATCTTCCTTCGGTCCCTCCAGGAAGCCATGCACATACTCAGCCTCGCCCTGCGCCTTCCAGAAAGCAGTCACAGCCGAGATCTCTTTCTCCGTCACGAATGGAGCGTGCACACGCTGCACCCGGCTGGTCCCCGGCGGCAGATAGAGCATATCGCCGCGTCCCAACAGGCTCTCCGCACCATTCGAATCGATGATCGTCCGCGAGTCCACCTTCGTCGCCAATCGGAAGCTCATACGAGTAGGCACATTCGCCTTGATCAACCCAGTAATTACATCGACCGAAGGCCGCTGCGTAGCGAGCACAAGATGGATGCCCACCGCACGAGCCATCTGCGCCAAGCGCGTAATCGACTCTTCAACATTCGCCCGATCCAGCATCATCAAGTCAGCCAACTCGTCGATGATGATGATGATGTAAGGCAGCGGCTCCTGGTTCACATCTTCAAACAAGTACTCGCTGCCATGGTCGAACAGCTTGTTGAACTGGTCGATATTCCTCACATGATTCGCAGCCAGCAGTTTCAGCCTTCGCTCCATCTCACGCACAGCATTGCGCAGCGCATTCGCCGCCAGCTTCGCCTCCGTAATGATCGGCGTAAACAGATGCGGAATCCCCTCATACATCCCAAGCTCCACCCGCTTCGGATCCACAAGAATCATGCGAACCTGCTCCGGAGTCGACTTGAAAAGCACACTCATAATCATCGCGTTGATCGCAACCGACTTACCCGAGCCAGTCGAACCCGCGATCAGAACATGCGGCATACTCGCCAGATCCGCAGTAACGATGCGGCCATTGATGTCCTTGCCCAGCGCAATCGCCAGCCTGCTCTTGCTCTGCGCAAAGCTCTCACACTCGACCACATCTCGCAGCCAGATCGTCTCTCGCTCATGGTTCGGCACCTGAATCCCTACCGTGCTCTTGCCCGGCATCCGCTCAATCAAAATCGACTCAGCAGCCATGGCAAGACAAAGATCATCCGCCAGCCCTGTGATCCGGGCGACCTTCACCCCAGCCTCCGGCTTGAACTCAAACGTCGTCACCACCGGTCCTGGATTGATCTGGGTTACCTGTCCATCGACGCCAAACTCAGCCGACTTCTCCACCAGCACCCGCGCCTCTTCGCGCAGCGCATCCTCGCGAACCACAGCGTGCTCTTCACTCCGATAAAGCAGCGACGAAGGCGGAAGCTTGTACCCGCGCACACTCTTCGGCACAATCGTCACCGGCTTGATGTCCGCATCCGCACGCCTGCCAAACGAGATGTTATCCGGCAGCGTATGCAGCGGCTGCGAAGCAGCAGCGACAGGAGCAGCAAACGAAGCTCTCGGCTCCTCCCCAACCTTCTTCGGCGCACGTGCCGGAGCCGCAGCCTTCATCGAAGCCGGCTCACGCCACTCCTCAGCACCAGCAAACTCTCTGAAGTTCGACTCATCATCCAGCGCATGCACCGGAGCCGCCGCCTTAGCCAACACCTCCGCAAACGGCGCAACCGCCGCCGCCGCCGTGCCAAACGCCGTCACCGGAGGAGCATCCACCAGCGTCCGCGGCATCGCCCCAAAGATCGAAGCATGATGCCCGACGGCAACCTCCTCAGGCACAATCGAGATCGGTTGCACCTTCTTCTTTCTGCTCAACCAGCCGAACAATCCACCCAGTAGCGTCGCCGGCTCCGGCTCAGGCTCCAGCCTTCTGCGCTCTGCCGCCTCCGCAAGCTCACGAGCCCGCCGCGCTTTAGCATCAGCCTGCTCCCGCTTGCTTCCATACGACTCCTCAAAATCAACCTCAGCCCCAGCCCGGCGACTCCGCCGCTGCGACCACCACTCCCACAGCCGCTGCACAAATCCAAACCGGATCGTCGCCCACTCCCGCGCCGTATTGAACGTGAACGTAGTCGCCAGGTATAGCGACACCGCCACCATCAGCGTCAACACAATCGCCGCGCCCGGCAGATTCAGATAATGCACCAGCAGATCTGCCAGCAGTCGTCCTGTTGTCCCCTCGATAGGCAGCGAGCCGCGCCACATCATCTCCCCAGGCAGCAGCGCAATCGCCGCCGGCCCAAACACTACCCACATCCCAAGCCCAATCGTCTTCGCCAGCGGAGATCCAGCCGGCCGCGACCGCATCCAGCAAATCCCCAATCGTCCCAACACCAGCGGCAAAAAGAATGCAGCCACCCCAATCAGCTGCAGCATCCCATCGGCGAGATACGCCCCAACCATCCCGGTCCAGTTGTGCGCCGGCCGCCCCTTCACGTATTGCCCCACCGTATCGAACGACGGATCAGTCGGCGTGTAACTCGCCAAAGCCAGCAGCAACAGCCCCGCGCTCACCAGTACGACCATCCCGAGAATCTCATTCAGGCGGCGGTTGCGCGTGGGGGTCGAAACAAGTCTCAGAGTTTTCATTGGGGAGCCTTCATGTGAGGGGGACGCGCGGGCTCATCCGTCACGGCGCGCACAACCTCTCACGCCGTCCGATCCAAACCGAGCCCGCAAATCACCAGAGCACCTTCGATTATCCCAGACCCTCCCCAACCCCCTGCACAAATGTCGAAAAACCTCACTTCGGGGTATCCACATACAAACCCACGGGCACTCCCTGCATCTACTCCTTCATATTCACCGCCGAGCCAAATTTCACTCGGCGGTCCTTAGAACCGGTTGGCAGGGGAGCGGGATTTTCGCGATTTCTCTTGCTTGCCGTCGGCGGAGGAGAATCGCGCACAGCCGACGGACCCTGCACCAACCGCATCCCGCACCTACCTTCACTCAAGATTGAGGTCTACATCATGCCGACAGATTCAGGTAAGCAGAACGAAATGCAGCGCGCTCTCAACTCCCTCATCAGCACCCTTCTCGACAGCCAGAAAGGCTTTGCCGACATCGGCGAACATCTGAAAGACGACACTCTCAAACGTTACTTCCTCGCCGAATCTCTCAAGCGCGCCAGCTTCCGCGGCGACCTGGAGGAGATTCTCCATCAGAACGGTGTACACGACATCAAAGAGTCCGGGACGACCGCCGGCACCCTCCACCGCGTCTGGGGAGACCTGAAAGCCAAGCTCGGCGGCGGCGACCACACCCTCCTCGAGACTGCCGAACAGGGCGAAGACGAGGCCAAGAAGGCCTACGCCGACGCTCTCAATCAGGATCTTCCGCTCCCCGTCCGCCAGCTCGTCGCAGAGCAGCAGGCCCACGTCCTCACCTCTCACGATTACGTGAAGAGCCACCGCGACTCCCTCGTATCCAAATAGTCAGAATAGCCAAGGGCGTACAAATTCGACGACGGGCAGAGAGTTCGATCTCGCTGCCCGCATTTTTTTGTTAGCGTGAAGCATGCAAGAAGAGCGAAGTGATTCAGCATGATCGGACGCATCTTTCTCGCCACAATCTTCCTCATCTCCGGGAGCCTTCACTTCCTGGCCCCAGGCGTCTACCTCCGCATCATGCCGCCCTATCTACCCGCGCACAAACTCCTGGTCTACCTCAGCGGCGCAGCCGAGCTACTAGGCGCCATCGGACTGCTGATCCCTTCCACGCGCCAAGCCGCAGCCTGGGGGCTGATCGTTTTGCTCATAGCCGTCCTTCCAGCCAACATCTACATGGCAACGTCGCACCTGCGCCTGCCCGGCATCATGGGGCAAAGCTGGGCGCAGTGGCTGCGCGTCCCCCTGCAGATTCCGCTTATCTATTGGGCCTGGCTCTACACCCGCCGATAGCTACCTGCGCCATCTAGTACCCCGCGTGATACAGCCCAAACACCACCACAGACGCCACCAGGCAGTAGATCCCAAACAGATACCACCGGCCCTCCTCCAGCCAGCTGCTCAACCACCTCAAAGCCAGCAGTCCCGCCAGAAACGCAAACACCGCACCAAGCAACCCCATCATCATGCTCCCATGCAGATCAATGGGCACACCCGCCGCCGTCGCTGCATGCGACGCCTTCACCAGCCGCATCACCTCGCGTCCCACCGCCGGTGGCGTCAGCACCACAGCCAGCGCAAAGCTGAACCGCTCCGCCCGCTCCTTGCTCGCGCCCGTCAACATCCCCGTCGAGATCGTAGCGCCCGACCGCGAAAATCCGCGGAACGGCAGACACAATCCCTGAATTGCGCCGATCCAACCCGCCTGCCGCATCGTCACGCTGTCGCCGTAGACCTTCTCATGCGCGCCCATCCGCCGCTTCTCCATCAGGCCCGCAAGCAGAATCAACAAGCCCGCAGCGAACAGCGCAGGAGCGATCAGATCCAGCCGCCCAAACAGCAGCTCAATCTCACCCTTCGAAGCCCCTTTAAATGCAGTCTTCTCAATCACCTTGATGATCACTTCGCCAATGACAGCAGTCAGCAGCGAAGCCCATACCAACCGAATCAAAAACCGTTTGAACGCGTCGCCACTCGAGAAGTAAGTCTTCTTCCACTGATTCCAGAAGTAAACAATCACGGCGAACATCGTACCCGTGTGCAGCATCACCAGCAGCAGCGTCATCTGCGGCGTCGTCGGGTCCAGCCCCAACAGTTTTTCGGCGACTACAACGTGAGCGGAGCTCGAGACAGGCAACAGCTCAGCAAGACCCTGCACGATGGCAAGGAGGATGACATGAAGAATCGACATGCATCCATCCTAAAGCGTCCGTATGTGTAAACGGTAAACAAGGTAGGTCCTGCCGGACGGGCCTCCTGCGGAGCGCGGGCGTTCGCACGCCTTTTTAAAGCGTGGTCCTCCCGTTGGTCGGCACGAGATCCACCCGCGACCAACGGGAGCGCCAACCGAAGGGGTATACAAGTCACGAAGTGACCCCTCCACGCGTAGTGGCCCGTCCGGCAGGACATCGCCTCTAATCCCGATCACTCCCATAGATCGCGATCCCCTGCGAAACCCGAAACGCAATACTAGCCCCCCGCGCTGCGAACTCCGACTTCGGATACCGCGCCTTCAAATCCATCGCCAGCGCCTGCGTCCTCTTCGCTGCCTCTTCCGACCGCTTCTTATCTTCCTGCACCAGGTACATCGTCACTACCACGCCCTGACGATACACCGCGTTGTAAAGCGCCTCCGCAGCCTTAGGCCCATCCCCATACTGCTGCGCATACTTCACATAAAGCCCCGTCTCCATCTCCGGACACTTCGGCAGCCCCTGCCAATCCCCACACAGCTTGTTATCCAGAAGATCGAACGCCGCCCGCGCCGCAAACTCACCCGGATATATCTTCATCACCTTCTTCAGCTCGCCCTCATAAATCTGCGGCCGCAGATATGCCTCCTGCTCCTTCGCACTCGGTAGCGTGCTGACATCGACCTTATCCAGTTGCCACCGAATATCCGCCGCCCGCCACGCCGCCTCACCCGCCAGCGGCGAATCCGGAAAGTACTCCGCCACGCGCTTATACAGCAGATGAGCCGCCCCCGCCGCGCCTTTCGGTGCATGCGGCCGCTCCGCCTCATCTTCAAAGTTCGCCGCCGACCCAAACAGAATCACATCCCCACCAGCCGTCCCCGGCCCAAGAATTCCCTTATCCCGAATCCACCCCGAAGCCGGAGTTACATTCGCGTCCTCGCCAAACTCAGGCTTGTTGCGATCGTCCTCATTCGCGTCATCGTTGATATCGGTATTCGCAAACACCTTCACCCAGGCGCCACTCCGCTCAACAATCTGTATCTCGTGGCCCGGCGTAACCAGCGAGATCTTCTGCGCATCTGCATCCGACGCCACGTACACATTCGCATCATGCAGCACCGTCGCAATGGCCGTCCTGTCGTAGTCTTTTCCCTTCTTCTGCCCCATCGCAGCAACATTCGCCACCAGCAGCACCGCCCCAACACCAACTGCCGCATATCTCACAGAAAAAATTCGCATAGACCTCACTTAGACGCCGCCATAGTCCTCTGGAAAGCCAAACACGGTCCAGTCTAAACTTTCGCTCTTCAACAAACGAACCAATATCATCCACGACTCCCCATATGCGCCACTATCTCTACACGCATCAAATCCATAGACTAGAGAAAGACCCTGCGGCAAGATAAAAACGCACAAAATCGCATGATGACCCTGCAAACAGAAGACTATTCGAGCCTCAAGCGGAAGTTGATTCTCCGCGACTCCCTCACTTTTCTCAGTCTGCTGCTCGTCACCATCGTTCTGTTCCTCATGACGTTTTTCCTCTTTCGCTCCTTCACCTCCCACCGCCAGGAACTGGCCCAACGCTGGTCCGCCCGAGGCCAGGCTGCCCTCAACGCAGGCCACCCCGACCAGGCCATCGTCGCCCTTCGCACGGCCCTCTCCTACGCCCCCGGCCAGCGCTCCTGCGAGCTCCTCCTCGCCCAGGCCCTCGGCGACGCCGGCCACACCGAGGAGTCCTTCAACTACTTCCTCGGCCTATGGGAGACCCAACCCGGCGACGGCTTCATCAACCTCAGCCTCGGCCGTCTCGCCGCAAAGAAAAACGACATCCAGGCTGCCATCAACTACTACCGCGCCTCCATCTTCGGCACGTGGCAGGGAGACGGAGTCCTCCGCCGCCGCGAGGTCCGCCTTGAACTCTCGCAATACTTCATCGCGCATCACGACCTCAGCAGCGCCCGCACCGAACTTCTCATCACCGGAGGCAACGCACCCGAAGACGTCCCCCTCTCCCTCACCCTCGCGCAGCTCCTCGAGAAGGCCCAAACTCCTCACGACGCCTTGACCTACTACCGCAAAGTTCTCGCGCAGGAGCCAAAAAACCAGATCGCCCTCCAAGCCGCGGCTCGCCTCGAATACGACTCCGGCCACTTCGACGAAGCCCACCGGCTCATAGAGCAGACCATGCGTGAACAGGAAACCTCCCCCTCCACGCCCGAAGCAATCACCCCCAGATACGAAGAGATGCTCGAAGACTCCACGCGCATCCTCGAACTCGCCCCCCTCAAGAAGCTCCCCAACAACGAACGTGTCACGCGCATCCTGCAAGCCCGCGCTCTGGCAAAGAAACGCTTCGCCACCTGCAGCACCCAGCTCTCCGTCGCCAGCGGCTTGTCTTCTCCACTCAAGGATCTCGCCGCAAAGTGGACGAGCAAAGCTGCCACCGCCAGCCGCGCCGCTCTCCTCAACGACCCCACCCAGCAGGACTCCACCATGCAACTCGTCTTCGACACCGAGACCCAGACCAGCAGGATCTGCGGTCCTCCCACCGGCGACGACGCCCTCCTCCTGCAACTCGCCAAATTCCCCAAAGCGATGGAGCCCTAAGCCAAGATGGAAGATCAAACAGCAATGGCGGAGACGGAGCCGGTCGCACCCATCACCCTCCGCGAAGACATGATCGCCCGTATCGCCCCCGGCCGCGAAGAGCGCGTCTTCCTCCTCCTCTCCATCTTCATCGGCGTCGTCTCCGGCCTCCTCGTCGTCTCCTTCCGCATGGCCATCGAATGGCTCAGCGTCCTGCTCCTCGGCTCCTCTCCATACCCGCACCAGCCGCGCCTGCTCTACATCCCCGCCGCAGCCGGCTTAGTCATCGCAGTCCTCACTCGCTACGTCTTCCCCAAGGTTCGAGGCAGCGGCATCAACCAGACCAAGGCCGCCCTCTACATCTCGAACGGCTACATCTCCTTCCGCACCGTCATCGGGAAGTTCCTTCTCTCTGCCCTCGCCATCGGCAGCGGCCACTCTCTCGGTCCCGAAGACCCATCGCTCCAGATCGGCGCCGGCGTAGCCTCCCTCATCTCCCGCCGCTTCGGCATGTCGAAGGAAAAACTCCGCATCTTCGCTCCCATCGGAGCCGCCGCCGGCCTCGCCGCAGCCTTCAATGCCCCCATCTCCGCCATCCTCTTCGTCATCGAAGAGGTCATCGGCCAATGGAGCGCCGCCGTCCTCGGCTCCATCGTCCTCTCCGCAGTCGCCAGCGTCGTCGTCGCCCGCTCCTTCTGGGGAGCCCAGCCGATGTTCCGCATCCCCGTCATAGACCTCCGCGACTCCCGCGAGCTTCTCGCCTACGCCGCCCTTGGAGTCGTCGGCGGTTTTGCCTCTCTCCTCTTCGCCCGCTGCCTCAGCTACCTTCGCCCCAAACTCCGCAGCCAGCCGCAGTGGTCGCAGCTTCTCCAGCCCGCCGTCGCCGGCCTCCTCGTAGGAGCCATCGGCTACTTTGGCCTCGTACAAGTCATGGGCGCAGGATACGAAGCCATCGACCAGGCCATGCACGCGCAGTTCGCCTGGAAGATGCTCCTCCTCCTCGCTCTCTTCAAGATCATCGCCACCACACTCTCTTTCTCCAGCGGCACACCCGGCGGAATGTTCGCACCCACCCTCTTCATCGGAGCCATGCTCGGCGCCGCCGTAGGTACCTTCGAAAAAATCTACTTCCCCCACCTCACCGGCACCATCGGCTCCTACGCGCTGGTCGGCATGGGCGTTCTCTTCGCCGCATTCCTCCGCGCCCCCCTCACCTCCGTCTTCATGGTGCTCGAGGTCAGCGGCAACTACTCCATCGTGCTGCCCGTCATCCTCGCCAACACCATCGCCTACCTCATCTCCCGCGTCCTCCAGCCTATCCCCATCCTCGAGCAGTTCACCCACCAGGACGGCCTCAACCTCCCCTCCATGGAGGAGCTCCGCGAAGAGAGCAATCTCCATCTCGAAGATGCCATGCAGCCCTTCACCGTCCCCGTCCTGCAAGGCAGCGAAACCATCGCCGACACGCTCAACTCACTCGCCCAATACGAAGACCTGAAATCCATCCCCATCTTCCTGGTCCACTGCAGCGACGGCCTCTGGTACACCGCAAAAAGAGAAGAGCTCGAAGCCCTCGCAGCGAATCAGCCAGAGGAGCAAGACGCAACCACAACCACGCCCCCAGCCGCGACACTAGCCGGGCATCTGGGCCCCGAGCGCACTCCCGTCTTATTCCCCGACCAGCCTCTATCCAGCGCCCTCCCGCACTTCCAGCGCTGGCCTCTCCTCCCCATCACCAACCGAGCCATACGAGGCTCCCTCGAAGGCACAGTGACTCTCCAAGATGTTCTAAACCGCTATCAAAAACACTAGTCGATCCCGACCACCGGGAGGGCCATTACCTCACGCTCACCGAAGACAAGGTATACAAGTCACGAAGTGACCGCCTCCCGCGAAGGGAGCCCGTCAGGCAGGACTAAGCCTTCGCCGCCAACTCCCCCTCCAACTGCTCCCGCAGCGCCGGCTCCAGGTTCCCCCCACTCAAAATCACCGCCACCTTCTTCACCTTCGGCAGCTCCTCCGCATGAAACAGCGCCGCAGCCAGCGTCACCGCGCCACTCGGCTCAGGCACTAGCGTCGTCGCACGCAACATCACCCGCATCGCCGCCAGTATCTCCTCCTCCGACACCGTCACAATCCCATCCGCAAACTTCATCACATGCGCAAAGTTCAACACGCCCAGACTCTGCGTCCGCAGCCCATCCCCAAGCGTCCGCGTAGTCTTCGCCGCGGGCCACTCCACCAGCGTCTTCGAATAAAAACTCTCCTTCGCATCCGCCGCCAGCTCCGGCTCCGCTCCCCAAACCTGCACCCCGGCACTCACCAACCCAGCCCGTGCCGCCAGCTTCACCGACGTAGCCGTCCCACTCAGCAACCCGCCACCACTCACCGGCGAGATCACCAGCTCCACCCCCGGCAGCTGTTCCACAATCTCCAACCCACACGTCGCCTGTCCCGCGATAATCTGCGGAGCGTCATAAGGCGGAATCATCGCATACCCAAACTCCGCCACCAGCTCCTCGGCCTTCATCCTCCGCTCCGACGAAGCCGGCCCCACCTCCACAATCTCCGCACCCAGCCCCCTCGTAGCCGCCTTCTTCACCTCGGGAGCATTCGAAGGCATCACAATCACAGCCTTCGCCCCCAGCGCCCGCGCCGCATACGCCACACCCTGCGCATGGTTCCCACTCGAATACGTAATCACCCCACGCCGCAGCGCCTCAGGCGACAACTGCGCCACCATGTTGTAAGCCCCACGCAGCTTGAAGCTCCCAATCGGCTGTTCACTCTCGGCCTTGATGTAGAGATCAAACTCCGGCTCCGGAAACTTTCCCATTCGCAAACGAGCCCGTTCCACGCGATAAAGCGGAGTCCTCACCGCAACCCCGGCGATCCGCTCCTTCGCCGCCCGAATCTCCTCCAACGTCACAAATTTGTCTGACATAGCCTCACCTCATTTGAAATGCATCAGAAGAAAATAGATTCCCAGCAGCCAAAGTCCCAGCGGTATTGTTAGGACTAAAATCTGTGGTCTTTCTAGATGTCGTATAGGTTTTCGTCCATCTTGGATGGTCTCTCGTCTTTCAAGAAATACAGAAAATAGAGCAAGCGAGCCGGCAATTGCTAGGTAAATGCATTCAGATTGCCAGAATTGGCGATAGGATCCCGGAACGCCTAGGTTCATGAGCGACAGAATAACCACAATGACTTCCCCGACGAACATGACCTTCCACATCTACCAAGATTATCCGTAGTTATCCCCGTGCGTTTGCGATCCAACAAAAAAACCACCGCTTACTGATTCCTAAGCAGTCGATTAAAACACACGCCCCAACCCAAAGAACCACTTCCGATGACCGCTATCCCCGACACTCCCCCCGCCATAAAACGGCCCAAGAATAGTCTTCACCACCACTGCACCCGAGATATCATTCGGCAACGTCGGCGTCCCCGGAGCCGCGTTCCACACCTTCCCAATCTCATAAAATCCCGCTGCATAGATCGAATCCCCGATCACCGGATTCAGCTTCGTCAGCCGGTAAAGATAGCCCACCTGCCCCAGAAAATAATCACTCCCCAGCAGCTCTCCGCGACCATACGCACTCAACCGCAGCGCCCCGCCCAGCGAAAACCCCGCCAGCCCAAGGTTCGTCGCTCCAAAGCTCGTCCCTCCCTCCATCGTGCCAAAGATAATCCCCTTCTGCCGCGCAGGAAGGAAGTGCGCCACGCGAGTATCCCACTGCGAGTAGCCACCTTCGCCAAACGGTCTCTGCGTCGAGTGCGTATACTTCGTCAGCAACTCCGACCCCCTCGTCGGCACCTGCACATTATCCTGCCCCAGGTACTGAAACCGCACGTTGCTCACAAACGGCGTCAGGTGAAAGATCTGCTCAATCGGCTGCCCCACGCGCAGCGTCTCGCCATACCACTGGTAGTCCTCACCCACCCTCAACTCAGCCTTCGAGCTGAACCGATACCCAAGATCCAACCCCAATCCATTCCGCTCCTCCGTGTACTGCGAGAGCTCCTGGCTCCCCGAATAAAGCGACGTAATCGTATGAGCGTAGTACGCTCGCGGCGCAACAAAGTACCGCTTCGCCGCCACCAACGGCTGATACAACTCCCCTGAAACTCCCGCCACCTTCCCCACCGAAGCGTCCAGCCGTATCTCAGACCCCGGCCCCGTCAGCCCAAAGAACGTCACCCGTCCGCCTAGTCCCAGCTGAATATCGTTCGAATCATTCGAAGCAAGCGTCGGTCCCACGTCCAAAAACGGCGGCCCATAGTCTTTGATCTGCGGTCGCACCAGCAACCCGGTCTTGTTCTTCTCATCGACCAGGTTGTAGCTGATGTTCGAGTAAGTTCCCGTACCCTGCAGATCCGCAATCGTCTCTTCAATCTTCTTCGAATCCACCGGCTTGCCGACATACTTCATAAACCCATTCGCAATCTCCGCACGCTGCGCGCCCTTCACCCCACGCACACTCACAAACTGCGGGGCCGGAATCTTCGTCCTTCGCCGTGCATCCCGCTGCGCCACATACGCCCGCCAGTCCGCGTCGTTCAAGGCATACTTCTCCAACTCCGCCGCATGCTCCTCTGCCACCTTCACGCCCTGCGGAATAATCTCCGCGCTCCTCTCAAACTCGCTCGAGCTGAACTTGCTCACATCCGCCTTCAGCAGAATGTTGGCGTTCTTCATGCTCTCGAGCTCGTTCGCCGAAACCATGATCGCAACATTCCTTCCCGCCACCCCGACCAGCGAGTTCAAGCTCGCCTTATCCACCGGCCCCGTATCCAGGTACACCGCAATCACAACCTCCGCGCCCATCGATCGCGCCACATCAACCGGCAGATTATTCACCGCGCCGCCATCCGAGTAGATCTGGTCCCCATGCGCCACCGGTGCAAACACCCCGGGAATCGACATCGTCGATCGCATCGCCTGAGCCAGCGATCCATCCTTGAACACATGCTCCTTGCCCGTCGTAATATCAGTCGCCACGCAGCGAAAGGGAATCGGTAGATCGTCGAAGTTCTTCAAATCGTAGTAAGGAAGCATCTCCCGGTCCAGCAGCAACCCCACCGCCGACCCCGAGTTCAACCCATTCGGCAGACTCAGGCCATGCTTCAACCCAAACTCCAGCCGATTCGGAAACGCCAGCTTGTCTTCCTTTCGGCGATAGCTCAATGCGGGAAACGGAAGCTGCCCACTCAACACCGCCGGCCAGTTAATCCCACCGACAAAATCCTCAATCTCCTGCGGACTGTTCCCCGACGCATACAGTCCACCGATCAGGCCTCCCATGCTCGTTCCGGCAATATCATCTACTGGAATGTGGTGATCTTCCATCCACTCAATCACGCCCACGTGCGCAAACCCCAGCGCCCCACCACCCTCCAGCACCAGCCCAATCCTCTGCCGGGTCGGCGGCTCAATCGTCGGCCTCTGCGCCCAGGTCCTCAGACTCGCGGGCCACAGCACAAGCAGTGCCGCAGCAACGATCGTCTTCAAAACTGTTTGCGGGCAGGGATGGAGTCGACGAAGCTTCATAAGAAGGAACAACGTGCAACAGGGGAGGTTGTCGCTTCATTCTACGGGGCATACTCCGTTTATCTTCAGAACTTCAACCCTCCAGAATCACAGGCATCACCTGACGTTCCATCCACGAAGCCCTCCGGCAAGCAAGCTTAGCCAAACAGTGACAATCCTTTCACCTTGCACTGACAACTGCGCCAGGCAGAACGCCTACCGTGTGCTCACTGGGGCCAGCTTATTACTAGCTCAATCAGTTTTGGCAAAAGGAGAAGTGAATATGACAAATTTAGAAAATCTGATCGGGAAATCCGCAAATCGGCGCGCGTTCCTGAAGACCGGAATCACTGCAGCAGGTGCAGCGACAATCGGCGCTGGACTGTCGGGCAGCGGGCGATCCGCGTTCGGTGAGGATCGTGACAGGGATCGCGACGACATCACCAAAGGCGACATCGCGATCCTCAGGTTCCTCAACGTCATCGAGCAGATCGAGACCGATCTGTGGATTCAATACTCCGAACTCGGAGGCACCCAGGACAACGAAGTCTCCGGAGTCAACGGGGGAAATCCTCTCTACACCGCCGCACTTTCCATTCTCGATGGTGACATGGCCCAGTACATTCACGACAACACCGACGATGAGATCAGCCACGTAGCCTTCCTGAAAGCCTATCTGGAGTCGAAGGGTGCCGAGGCCGTCGACCTCAGTCCGTTTGCCACCATCCCAGGCAGCACCGCGACTGGCTCTACCGGCAAGAGGCGGCTCACCAACCTCACCCAGCTCACCGTCGACACCAGCTTCTGGTCCAGGTATCGCAGCATTACCAACCCCGACGTCGACGAGAACTCGCCCTTCCTGCAAGCGGTTCCCAGTCTCAACGTAGGCCGGCATACCGCCATTCCAAGAACCGACGCCGACACCGCCGGCAGTTTCCTCAGCAGTGACAACACCAAAAGCATCACACCCCATCTCCAGGCGATCGCCTTCACCGCTGGATTCCACTTTGCCTTCATTGAGGCAGGCGGCACCAGCCTCTATCCCACCCTCGCCCAGAAGGTACACAACGCAGAGGTGTTGCGCGTCCTGCTCAGCATTGGCCCAGCCGAGACTATGCACTTCCAAACCTGGCAAGACAAGGCAGGCAACGCACTCCCGCTCACCGACGTCGACAATGGCCCCGGAGGCACGGGAGCCACGGTAACGTTTACAACCCTTTCAGCGGCCCAGGGAGAGACCGATCCCGAGTCCCTCAAAGGCGACACCTTGCAGGCCAACCTGATCATGCCCGAGCCAACCCACTTCCTCAGCAAGAAGTTCCCCCCTGTTTCGATCATTCGTCCAACCTCGACCAAAAACTCAGGAGCTGTAGCCGCTGTCCATGCCTTTATCAATGACGGGCTCTTCATCGGCCAGAAGAATCCCGAGTTCCTGCGTCTTTTATTCGAACTGGCGGAGGAAGCAGACGAGGCTCGCCGCGGATTCTAAACGATCTGTAAGTTTCTTCCTCAAAGAGAAAGGCGCGCAGTCCCCCGGCGCCTTTCTCTTATTTTTCAACTCTTCGTCAGATCTCCAGAATCACCGGCATGATCAAAGGCCGCCGGCTCGTGCTCTTCTGGATATAACGCTTCAGGTCGTTCCGAATCTTCTCTTTGATCACGCCATAGTCGGCCTTCTCTTCCGCCGAAGATCCCTCCAGCGTCCGCTGCACCACCTGCCGCGCCTCAGCGATCAAACCCTCTTCTGTAGCGATCGCCATTCCTCGGATCACAATCTCCGGTGGATTCTCCAACAGACCCGTCTGCTTGTTGATCGCAATGATCGGCAGCACAATGCCATCCTCGCTCAAGTGCTTCCGATCGCGAATAACAATGTCTTCCACCACGTCCGTCGAGGTCCCGCCAGAATCGATGCACACTCGTCCAACCGTAACCTTCCCGGTCTTCGTAGCCGAGCCCTTATCCAGCTCCAGAACGTCGCCGTCCTCCAACAAAATCGTCTTCTCGACCACGCCCATCGACCCCGCCAGCTCCGCATGACGCTTCAGGTGACGATAGTCTCCATGAATCGGAATAAAGAACTTCGGACGAACGAGATTGATCATCAACCTCAACTCCTCCTGGCTCCCATGTCCGCTCACGTGGATCAGACCCGACTGCCCGTCATCATGAATCACCTTCGCATCGCGCCGCTCCAGGTGATCGATCATCCGGTAGATCGACTTCTCATTCCCCGGAATCACCCGCGAACTCAGCAGCACCGTATCACCCGCATCGATATGCGCGAACTTGTGATTATTCACCGCCGCCCGGCTCAGCGCACTCATCGGCTCACCCTGCGTGCCGCTGATCATGATCAGTAACTTATTTGGAGCAAAATCACGAATCTGCCCCGGATTGATCACCAGACCCTGCGGCAGATCGAGATACCCAAGATCCTGCGCAATCTCGGTCGAGTTATCCAGCGACCGTCCAATCACAGCAACCTTGCGTCCATGCTGATGCGCCAACTCCATCGCCAGCCGAATCCGATGAATCGAAGAAGAGAAGCAGCTGAAGAAAAGCTTCTTCTTCGTCTGCGAAAAGATCTCATCCAGCTTCGGCCTTACAGCGCGCTCACTCGGCGTATACCCATTGCGGTCCACGTTGGTCGAGTCCTGCAACAGCGCCAGCACGCCCTGCTTGCCCAGCTCCGCAAACGCATGCAGATCGAACGGTTTGTTATCCGGCGGCGACAGGTCGATCTTGAAGTCGCCCGTATGCAGCACCACGCCCACCGGCGTATGAATCGCCAACGCCACGCAGTCCACCAGCGAGTGCGTCACCCGGATCGGCATGATCGAAAACGGCCCCAGCGTAATCCGATGCCCGGGAATCATCTCGTTCAAATCCGCGTCATCCAGCAGCCGGTGCTCTTCCAGCTTGCCCTCAACATACGCCAGCGTAAACTCGGTCCCATACACCGGAACATTCAGTTCAGACAGAATCCACGGCAGGCCGCCAATGTGGTCTTCGTGTCCATGGGTCAAAAGGATCGCGCGAACCTTCTCGCGGTTTTCAGTCAAATAGCTGATATCCGGGACAACAATGTCCACACCCAGCAACTCTTCTTCAGGAAACATCAGACCGGCATCGATGACAATAATGTCATCCTGCCAGCGGATCGCCATGCAGTTCATACCGAACTCGCCAAGGCCACCCAGCGGAATAATCTTCAATTTATCTTGTGCCATCAATAGTTAAGCTTACCATCGCAAGCCCAACTGCTCTGTCAACGAGGCAAACAAGGCATCTTCACCACAATCCGCCCGAAAAACATGCGATCAATCATCAACGCCCGATCAATCGTTACCGCGCCGCCTCAAGAACCTCGATCCCCTCCGGCCCACCAATCACCACCTTGCTCGCCATCCCCAGAAACAGCCCATGCTCCACCACCCCAACCGTCCCTTTCAACTTCGCCGCCGCCTGCCATGCATCGAACCCAACCTGCGGCAGCTTGCAATGCACAATGTAGTGCTGCCCATCCGTTACGTAGGGTTTGCCCTCGTCCGTCACCCGCAGCTCCGACTCAAACCCCAGGTCCTGCAGTCGCTTGATCGTCGTCTCATAGCCAAACGGAACCACCTCCACCGGCAGCGCAAACACGGCTCCCAGTGTCTTCACCAGCTTCCGCGGGTCCACCGCGATAATCAGCTTCTTACTCGCCATCGCCACAATCTTCTCGCGCAGCAGCGCCCCGCCATGCCCCTTGATCAGATAAAGCGTCCCCACCTGCACTTCATCCGCGCCATCGATCGTCATGTCCAGCTGCGGCAGATGCGCAAAGTCGCTCATCGGAATCTTCCACTCCAACGCCAGCTTCTGCGAGGCCTCAGACGTAGCGATCGCCTTGATCCGCAACCCCTCCGCAACCCGGCGTCCCACCTCTTCAATCACCAGCGCCGAAGTAGATCCCGACCCCAGGCCCACCGCCATTCCATCTTCAATCTGCGCTGCCGCCCACACCGCAGCCCGGCGCTTGGCTGCATCGACCGAATTGCTCTCAGGAGAACTCATGCCTTCCTTGATATCACGAGAACCAAAAATCTGCACGACACCGCCAAGCGATCAGAGATAAGTTCTCATCACTTTGGCTCCCAAGCCATTCAGCCTTACAGAGTTTCGTTCCATAGCGCGAGTTCAGCGGCTTGCGGCGCATGTTCCACGCGGCTTTCCGAGCTAGCCTTCGCTCCGAAGATCATGGTCGACCGGCTCTTTTCGTCATACAGTGGCCACGTCGGAAGCCCCGGTGCCGCCGGCTTCTCGCCGCGGATGAAGGCAGCCCAGGCCGCATGCATCTGCTTGCCCAGCGCGGCTTCCGATGCGGCATCCACAACCTGCCTGTGCGGATGATTCCAGACCATCCCAACATCGAGCGAGTGATAGGCGTCGCCTTTGAACTTACCGCTCGTCTCCACAAACTCCAGTTCGTAGACATACGCGCTCCCCCCGCCCTTCAGATGCGCCTCTGCCACACGGAGCGAAGGGACCCAGTACTCCTCCGCCGTGACCGCGCGAATGCGACGCCGCTCCACGCTGAGTTGCGGATAAATCGCCTTGTACTTTTGATAGACAGCATCGAACTTCGCGACACTCGTGTTCCCAAGCTGATTTGCCGTCGCATCTTTCACCGGATGCGGTCCGATAAAGACAGCGCTCTCTTCCCGGTTGGTCCCGATCAACAGCCTCTTGCCACGGGTCGAGCCGCCGGCGATCGTCTCCACAGGAAGCCGCGGAATCAACGTTCCATCGATCTCCGCGCGCAGCGGGAAGTGTTGCGGCCACGTATCGAGCAACTGTTGTTGAGCCTCGATCAGCTCTCCTCCTGCCACTGTCTTCAGGCCCGCGACTCGGCTCCCCGATTGTTTCTGCCACAGATCGCCAAAGCCCTTCGAAACGCCTGCGCTCGCAGCACGATCCCAAACGCGTTCGGCGCCGCCACTCTCAGAGATCATCTGCTGAAACAACGGCTGGGCGGATGGAATACCCATCAAGATACCGGTCAGCTTCGCACCCGCCGACTCACCACCAATCGTCACGCGACCGGGATCGCCGCCAAACGCACTGATGTTCTCCTGTATCCACGACAACGCGGTCATCAGATCACGCAGCGCGTTATTCGCAGTTCCGGCGTACTGCTCTCCCAGCAAGGGTTCGTAATCCAGAAAGCCGAAGACGCCAAGGCGATACTCCATTGAGATGCTGATGATCCCTTCGTGGGCAAAGTCCGTGCCGTCATACATGGGCTCGAAGGCGTAACCGTCGGTGAACCCTCCACCGTGAATCCAGACAAAGACCGGAAAGGGCCCGTTCCCTTCAGGCGCCCAGAGGTTCAGGTAAAGGCAATCTTCGCTGTGCGGAACTTCCACCAATTTATGCTGCAACGGTGCAGCGGGGAACTGCGTTGCATCCCGTTCGCCCTTCCACGGGATCACTTTTTCTGTGGGAAGAAAGCGCAGCTGTCCCACAGGTGGTTCCGCGAAAGGAACGCCACGAAAGACGCGAACACCATCCCTGCTCTCGCCACGCAAGACTCCGCTCGGTGCACGAACGATGGCAGGTGCTACATCTGCAGATGCGAAAAGACTACGGGTTCCGAAGGCACATACAGCCAGCGAACCATTTCCGAGAAAACTTCGACGAGTGATCATAAGTACCGTCATCTCAGTCTATCTGCCCGCCCCTTCGACTTAGCCCAATTCGTAAACATAAACCAACAAATCCAACCATCGACCGCTTGCTCCCACCATGCGAGTGGCGAGATAGTAGAGGCACCACTGACAAGGAGCACCATGGGCCATGCAACTAATCTCATTTCAATTCAGGTGAACGGATAGGAGGAAGCACATGGCAATCACGAAAGAGGAAGTGCGCAGTGTTAATCCGAGCAGCGTTGCGAAAGTTGACACGAAGCTGGAAATAGTCGTCATCCCCGTCTCGGATGTCGACCGCGCGAAGGAGTTCTACGGGAGGCTCGGATGGCGACTCGATGCCGACTACGACAACGGTAGCGACTTCCGCGTAATCCAGTTCACGCCGCCCGGCTCCGGATGCTCAGTCATCTTCGGCAGGAATGTCACCGCGGCACCACCGGGCTCTGCACAGGGCCTCTACCTTATCGTTTCCGATATAGCCGCCGCTCGCAAAGAACTGCTCAGTCGAGGCGTCGACATCAGCGAGGTGTTCCACGACGCCGGCGGTGTGTACGCTGGGCCAGACCAGCCCTACCTCTTTGGGAGGCTGCGGGTCAGTGGTCCCGATCCCGATCATCGCAGCTACCGCACCTTCGCCTCGTTCAATGATCCAGACGGCAATGGCTGGCTCTTTCAAGAGATCACCACCCGTCTGCCCGGACGCATCGACTCCGCTGCGACATCCTTCGCTTCAGCAAACGATCTGGCGAGCGCGCTACGGCGCGCGGGAGCCGCTCACGGCGAACACGAGAAGCGCACCGGCGGCAAGTACGACGAGAACTGGCCAGACTGGTACGCCTCCTACATGGTGGCAGAGCAGGCCGGCAAAGAGCTGCCGCAGTAAACAACTAACGGCGCAATCGTCTTGCGCCTGATTACTCGGGCGGTGTTCGCATTGGACGCCGCTCTCCATCAATATTCCAATCACGCCAGCGCCATCCAATCCGACAACTGATCTCCTTAGGGCATACGAGAGCATGCTTCCGATGGCAAGGCCTGTGCAGCAGTGAGCTCCCGTTGAGGCCCACGACAGTTACCAACGCCCTCCAGCACTCTTCGCTGAAAACCTGGCGGCTCTTGCTCGATAGCGTGAGCCATCTTTGCCCGTCGTGGCATCTGAGACATGGCTTCGATTAATTCACTGGCAAAGGAGAACCCCAATGTCCACGCCCGAACAGTACGACGCAATCATCATCGGCAGCGGAGAAGGCGGCAAATATCTCGCCTGGCATCTCGGCTCTCAGGGCAAGAAGGTCGCCAACATCGAAGACAAGCGGCTAGGCGGAGCCTGTCCCAACATCGCCTGCCTCCCCAGCAAGAATGTCATCCACTCCGCCAAGGTAGCCTCCTTCTTCCAACGCGGAGCCGAGTTCGGCATCGTCCACGGCGACTGGCACGTTGACATGGAAGCCGTCAGCGCCCGCCGCCAGCGCATGATCGACGGCCTCCGCGACATGCACCTCGCCAACTACGCCAAATCCAAAGCCGAGATCGTCATGGGCTTCGGCCGCTTCGTCGCCGAGAAGACCGTCGAAGTCGCCCTCAACGCCGGCGGCACCCGCACCCTCCGCTCCGACTACATCTTCCTCGACACCGGCTCCCGTGCCACCATCGACCCCATCCTCGGCCTCGCCGAATCCACTCCCATGACCCACATCGAACTCCTCGAGCTCACCACCCTCCCCGAGCATCTCCTCGTCCTCGGCGGCGGCTTCATCGGTCTCGAGCTGGCCCAGGCCATGCGCCGCTTCGGCTCCAACGTCACCATCATCGAGCGCAACCCCACCCTCGTCCACCGCGAAGACCCCGACGTCACCCAAGCTCTCCACCAGCTCTTCGCGGACGAGGGCATCGACATCGTCACCAGGGCCAACGTCACCCGTATCGAAGGCACCTCAGGCAAATCCGTCATCGTGCACCTCAGCGACGGCGCCAGACTCGAGGGCACCCACCTCTTAGTCGCCACCGGCCGCACCCCCAACACGCAAAATATGAACCTCGATCTCGTCGGCATCAAAACCACCCCCTCCGGCCACTTCCAGGTCAACGACCGCCTCGAGACCACCGCCCCCGGCGTCTGGGCCATGGGCGACTGCGCCGGCTCCCCCCACTTCACCCACGCCTCCTTCGACGACTTCCGCATCGTGCGCGACAACCTCGCCGGAGCCAGCCGCACCACCAAGAACCGCCAGATCCCCTCCGTCACCTTCACCGACCCCGAACTGGCCCACGTAGGCCTCACCGAAAACGAAGCAAAGAAGCAGGGAACAGCCTACCGTCTCGGCAAGATCCCCATGGCCGCCGCCCTACGCACCCGCACGCTCGACGAAACCCGCGGCTTCATGAAGGTCCTCATCGGCACCTCAGCCGAATCCGAAGACGACCGAATCCTGGGCTTCACCGCCTTCGGTCCCGGAGCAGGCGAACTCCTCCCTGTCATCCAGCTGGCCATCTCCGCCAACCTGCCCTACACCGCCGTCCACAACCTGATCCTCACCCACCCCACCCTCTCCGAGGGCTTCCTCAACCTCTTCAACACCGTCCCAAAGCACCCGGCATAGAAACCAAGCCAAAACGAATCAATCCTCCCGACCAACGGGAGGGCCAAACATATCGCGATCACCGAGAAAAGATATACACGCCACGAAGTGGCCGCCGAATCGGGGTCCCCGCAAACAGGTCTTCGTTTGCGGGGTGACTGAGCGGAGTGGGCCCGTCCGGCAGGACAAGGTCTCAAAAATAAACTTCAAAACCATGGCGTATTTTTCGACCCCCAAAAAGCAGCTGCTAAAACACCACATCAGCCACGCAAAACACCACAAACCCACCACGATTTACCACCACAAATCAGCGCAAAATCTCCTCTAACACCAAAGAAAGCTCAGTTTTCTCATCCCGATATTTAACAATCACCGGCGCCGCCAAACTCAACCCCCACTCCGCGCCCTTCCCCTTAGAGACCGCCCGCGACCCCGGCACCACCACAGCCCCTTCAGGAATCACCAGCGGCATCTTCGCCGTAGCCTTATAAATCTCGCCCTTCACCAGGTCATACACCGGCGTCCCCCGCGTCAACACGGTCCCAGCCGCCAGCACCGCGCGTCTCCGCACCACGGTCCCCTCATAAACCCCAGTATTTCCGCCAATCAAACAATCATCTTCAATAATCACAGGCGAAGCATTCACTGGCTCCAGCACTCCGCCAATCTGCGCTGCAGCACTCAGATGCACCCGCTTGCCCACCTGCGCGCAACTCCCCACCAGCGCATGCGAGTCCACCATCGTCCCCTCATCCACATACGCCCCAACATTCACGTAAGAAGGCGGAATCAACGCAACCCCCTTCGCCACATACGCCCCCGTCCGCGCACTCACGCCACCCGGCACCACGCGCACCCCGTCCGCCACCACAAATCGTCGCACCGGATAAGTGTGTTTATCGATAAACCGCAGCGTCTCCCCACCCATCTCCCTCATCGTTCCAATGCGAAACCCCAGCAGAATCCCACGTTTCACCCACCCATTCACCCGCCAGCCCAGCGGCACCGAAGCATCCGGCTCCGCAGCCCGCAACTCGCCCGCCTCCAGCTTCCCGCGCAGCTCAAGAAAACAAGCCTCCGCCTCAGCACTTCCAACCGCCGCCGCACCCTGCGCAAACCAATGCTCAATCCGCTCCTGCAAATCTCCGTTCAAAACTCAGTCCTCATCTCTTTCCTTTCCGTAAATAGAACCGAAAACAACTAAAACATCCGCAGATCGTCGCCACTAGGCGCAACCCCCACCAGCATTCCCAACTCTCCCACCATCCGCTCCAGCCGTCTCCGCGTCGCATCCGACACCGGCACCATCGGCAGCCGCAGCACATCCTCCCCACGCCCCAGCATATGCAGCACCGCCTTCACCGGAGCAGGGCTAGCCTCCCAGAAGTGCGCCTGCATCAGCCGGAAGAACTGCCGATTGATCCGCCTCGCATCCACCCAATCGTTCTCCAGCGCCGCCCCCACCATCCGAGCCATCTGTCCCGGAATCACATTCGAAGCCACCGAAACCAACCCAGCCCCGCCCAGCGCCAGCACCGGCAACGCCAGCCCATCGTCCCCGGCAAACACCTTGAAGCTCCGCGGAGCCGTCGTCAGCAGCTCGGTAATTTGAGCAATGTTCCCACTAGACTCTTTCACCCCAATCACATTCTTCAGCTCCGCCAGCCGAAGCACCGTCGCCGGTTCCAGGTTCGCACCCGTCCGCGAAGGAATGTTGTACAGCAGTACGGGCAGCTCCGTCGCCTCGGCGATCGCGCGAAAGTGCTGATACTGCCCCTCCTGTCCAGGCCGATTGTAGTAAGGATTCGCCGACAGAACGCCCGTCAACCCATGCACCTGCGACAGCTTCTGCACCCGCGCCACTGCCTCATGCGTCGAGTTATGCGTGCACCCCGCAAACACCGGCACCCGCCCCCCCGCCGCAGCAACCACGACCTCAATCGCCCGCAGCCACTCGACTTCGGTCAGCGTCGAAGCTTCGCCGGTCGTCCCGCAAGGCACAAGAAAATCGATTCCACTCTCGATCTGCCACGTCACCAGCGCATGCAGCGCAGGTTCATCAACGCTGCCGTCCCTGCGAAAGGGAGTCACCAGCGCCGTTCCACAACCCATCAATTCCATAGTGTCTGCAAGTTTACCGCGCCGGCGGTGTTGATTTCAGAACAACCGTCCACATGGCTCTGCAAAGCAAAAAAAGCCCCAGCGATCTCTCGCCAGGGCCTCAAAAGCACTTACTCGCTAACCTCGATAGAGCTCCGACGGGACATGGAACTCGGGCATATGCAGCTCCGCCGCTCCATTTGCCGCACCCGCTGGCATATCCATGCACTTCACAAAGGCCGTCTGGAACTTCTCCATCTCAGCCTTCGTCCCCACCGTCACGCGCACATAGTTCGGCATCGCCGACCACGTCCGCCCAACCGCAACGTTCTCCTTCAGCATGGCATTCTGAAACTCTTTCCCAGGCCGCTTCACATCCACCATGAACATATTTCCCTGCGACCCCTGAATGACCTTGTAACCATGCTTCGTCAAAAACTCCACCGTCTCCGTCCGAATATCCCCATTGATCTTCTTGCGCAGAGGCACCAGATCCTTATCCTGGAGACTCGCGCGAGCAGCAGCAGCGCTCGTAATCGAGACACTCGCCAGGCTCTGGCTAGGCCCGCCGACATTGTTGAATCGCTCAATCAGATCCGGCCGCGCCACCACAAACCCCGCACGCAGGCCGGCCATTCCATAGATCTTCGAGAATGTCCGCATCACGATCACATCTTTATCCTGGTTCACCAGATCGATGCACGACTCGTCATTTGAGAAGTGATGGTAAGCCTCGTCGATGATCACCACCGACCCCTTCGGCTTGTTATTCACCAGCCAGACAATGTCTTCCTTCGGAGTCATCGTTCCCGTCGGATTATTCGGATTCACAATGTAGTAAGCGCCCGGCGCAGGATGCGCCTTCAACATCGCCTTCACGTCATGCGCATAGGTCCCAGTCAGCGGCACAGGATACTTCGGAGCCTTCATCACCTCCGCCGCGCGTGGCCCCTGCTCATAGCTGGGGTCCCCATACACCAGCGGCTTGTCCGGGCCAAGGTTCGACATCAGCGCCAGATCCAGCGGCCCGCTCGACCCAGGGAACAAAGCCGAATAGTCCTTCTTCAGCCCAAACTCCCCGTTGAAGACATCGATCGTCTTCACATACTCATCCCAGTGATACCGCCCGCCCTGCACGCCCATGCTACATATCGCCGTCAACGCGGACTGCGCCGGTCCCAGCGGATTCTCATTCGAGCTGATCACCACGGTGTCAGCCGACAGCGCCTGCATCCCACGCGATCGTCGTGCTGTCTGGCCCGCGGGCGCAGCAGCCGGTGTCATCGCGGCGAACGCAGGAAACGAGGTGGCTGCTGCCGAAGCCGCACCAACAATGCGCAGAAACGACCTGCGGGAAACGCCTTGCGTCATATCGGAGTTCATAGAAGTTCTCCTCGAAAGTCGATTAGTAGAGATGCGACACCACGGCAACAGAAGGAAGAAGCCTACTGAGGATCCTGAGGATACTAAGGATCAGCTACACCTTTCCTGCAAAACAGCAGGAACTATTCTTTGGGAACTTTGGGATGAAGACGGACAACCGTCCGATTGAGTTTCAATCTACAGCGAATCCCCCGCAAATACCAGATAAATTCTTTCGCAAATGGTGAAAAAGCCCGCAAACATGCTGCTTTCCTCCACGTTTAATCGCAATGCGGCCTGAAGTGTTATGGAAATCAACGCCCAGGCCGCATCTCAGCTAAACCCACTCGCCCTTGCGCATCAACGGCTCAGCACTACCATCCGCAGCCACGCCATCCACATCCATCTCGCCCGACCCAATCATCCAGTCCACATGGATCAAACTCGCATTCGCACCCAGCGCCGCCAGCTGCTCCGCATCCATCTTCTCGCCGCCAATCAAACACGTCGAGTAAGCCTGCCCTAGCGCAATATGGCTCGCCGCATTCTCATCGAACAGCGTATTCCAGAACAGCACCCCACTCTGCGCAATCGGCGACGAGTGCGGCACCAGCGCCACCTCCCCCAGCCGCCCCGCGCCATCATCGGTGCTGATCAACCTGTTCAGCACATCCTCTCCAGCCGTCGCCGTAGCCTCAACAATCTTCCCGCCTTCAAACCGCACCGCAATATTTTCAATCAGCGTCCCCTGGTGCGACAGCGGCTTCGACGCCCTCACCGTTCCATCCACGCGGTCCTTATGCGGGGTCGTAAAGCACTCCTCCGTCGGAATATTCGGCTGGCAATAAACCCCATTACCCGCAGTAGTCCCACCCCCAGCCCACAGATGATCATCAGCTAACCCAACGGTCAAATCCGTCGCGCCATCTTGCGATTTGAAGTGCAGCGCAGAAAACCTCTTCGCATTCAACATATCCATGCGCTTCTTCAGTCGTGCCCCATGCTCCTGCCACTCCGCCACCGGATCATCCACCGCAATCCGCGAGGCCACGAAGATCGCCTCCCACAACTTCGCAACGGCAATATGCTCAAGCTCTCCCGGAAAGACCAGCTTCGCCCACTCCGGCGTCGCGCATGCCACAATCGTCCAGTTGATCTCATGTCGAGTAATCAACTCCATCGCCGGCTTGCCCGCCTTCGACGCCGCAACATTGGCCCGCGCCACCTTCGCCGGATCCTGCTTCGCCAGCAGCGCAGGATTGGTCCCCGCAATCGCCAGCCGCGCCGCACCACTCCGGAAACCCTCTGCAACTCCATCCTGCAGCCACTTCGGCGCATAGTCGAAGCTCGCATCCGTTCCGTACTCAAACCGCGCCAGCACACTCGGATCATCCGCGTAGAACGTAGTCACCAGCAGCGCCCCTGCCTTATACGCATGCTCCGTGATCCGCCGCACCAGCGGCAGCGCCTCCATTGGAGCGGACATGATCAGCTCCTGCCCTGCGCGAAGCCCCAGCCCAACCTTCACCGCAACCTCTGCCAGCCGGTCCAGCTTCTCTTCAAACGTAAGATCCGCAAACGTCGTCTTCGCTACTGCTTCCATCACGCTCATAACCTCTCCTTGCAACCTCTAAACCTCGGTGTAAACACTCTGAAAGTCGTAGCATCCCGTCCGCGACGACAGCCACTCCGCCGCCCGCACCGCGCCCTCGGCAAACCCTCTCCGCGAAGACGCCTCATGCGTCAGCACCAGTCGGTCGGCGTCGCTAGCAGCAGTCAGCGAATGAAATCCCATCACATCCCCCTCGCGCTTCGCCTCAACCGGAACCGCACTCACACCAGTCGCAGCCTCAACCACCTTCGCCAGACTTATCGCCGTGCCCGAGGGCGAATCCAGCTTGCTCGCATGGTGCGTCTCCGCAATCGAAAACGCATATCCAGCCTTCTTCAACTCACTCCCCATCACCGCGGCAAGCTTCAACATCACCTGCACGCCCACCGAAAAGTTCGTCCCATACAACAGCCCCGCCTGCTTCCGCTCAGCCAGCGACTTCATATCTGCGAGCTTGTCATACCATCCCGTCGTTCCAATCACCATCTTCGCGCCCGTCGCCAGGCACGCCCGCATATTCTGAACCGCCGCCTCAGGCGTAGTGAAATCAATCACCACATCGAACCCCGAAACAAACGGCGGCGTCAGCGCCGAGGCGCCCGCATTCTCCTTCGCATCCAGCACATTCACGCTATGCCCGTGTTCAGCCGCAACCGACGCCACCAGCTTGCCCGTCTTCCCCATCCCCAAAACCAGAACCCGCATGTATGTCTTCCCCCGCCTTTTTTATCCAGCCTTGCTCTCAAGCTGAACCCGATTCGCAACATCGAACACCGTCTCATCCGGGTTCGCAAAGAAGTGGTTGTGCAGACTCCGCACCGCCTCCTCTACATCCTCTTCATCAATCATGAAGCTCATATTGATCTCGCTCGCCCCCTGCGAGATCATCCGCACATTCACATGGCTGATCGCCGAAAAAACCTGCCCAGCAATACCATTGTGCCCACGAATATCCTCGCCCACCAGGCACACCAGAGCCTTGTGCCCCTCCATCTTCACATCGGCAATCTTCGCCAGCTCCGCGCAGATCTCCGGCAGTTGCTGATTGCTGTCCACCGTCAGCGAGATACTCACCTCGCTCGTTGACACCATATCGATGGCGCACTTGTACTTATCAAACACATCGAACACCGCCTTCAGATATCCATGCGACATCAGCATTCGGCTCGCGACCACGTCAATAATCGTCAGCCGCTTCTTGGCAGCAATGCTCTTGAACGGACTCGCACACTTCGCCGCCATCGCGGTAATCTTCGTGCCTTCATTCTCCGCATTGCGCGAGTTCAGCACCCACACTGGAATACTCTTCTGCACCGCCGGCAAAATCGTCGCCGGATGCAGCACCTTCGCGCCGAAGTAAGCCAACTCCGCCGCCTCTTCAAAGCTGATCGTCTTCACCCGCAGAGCATCCGGGCAGATCCGCGGATCGGTTGTCATAATCCCATTCACGTCCGTCCAGATCTCAATCGCACCCGCATGCATCCCGCCGCCCACAAGCGCAGCGGTAAAGTCGCTTCCACCGCGCCCCAGCGTCGTCGTCACGCCCTCCGTCGACGATCCAATAAATCCGCCCATCACCGGAGTCTTCCCAGCTTCAACCAGCGGCAGCACAATCGCCTTCAGCTTTGACTCAATCGCATCATCCTGCGGCACGGCCTTACCATAGGTCGCATCTGTGATGATGCAGCTTCGAGCATCCACATGCGCGCCCTGCAGACCGTGCTGATCCAGCGCCTCGGCCATCATCCTGCTCGATAGCCTCTCGCCGAAGCTCACCACCAGATCGTTCGTCCGCGGCGTCAGCTCACCCACCGCAGCAATCCCGCGCAGCAGATCATCCAGCGCATCGAACTCCTGGTGCAACACCTGCTGCACCCGCACACATCGCTCCGCCTCAAGCAGCGCCGTAGCAGTGTCGATATGCCGATGCCGCAGTCGTGCGCCAATCGCCAGCGCCCCAGCCTTATCGCATCGCCCAGCCGCAGCCGCAGCCGACAACAACAGATCCGTCACTTTAGCCATCGCCGACACCACAACGACAGCCTCCAGCCCCTTCTCCCGTCGCCCGCGAACGATCGCCGCAGTCCGCTTCATCGCCGGCGCATCTTCCACCGACGTGCCGCCAAACTTCATCACCACCAGCTTGTCTCGCGCTACACTCAAGCCGTCACCGCCACGGCCCTGGCCGAAAACTTCTCCAGGGGCACACCCAACTTATCGAGCTTACCCAGCAACGCCAGCACCTCCGCGTTCAACACTGCCGCTCCCGCCGCGCCACGAATCGTATTATGCGACAGCACGACAAACTTCCAGTCCAGCAGCGGGCACTCGCGCAGCCGCCCCACCGTCGCAGCCATCCCATGCCCGCGCATCCTGTCCAGACGAGGCTGCGGCCGGTCCACTCCCTCGTCATACTCCACCGGATGCTCAGGAGCCGTAGGCAGATGTTGTCCCTGCAACGGCAGAAACTCGCTCCACGCCGCCAGAATCTCCTCGCGCGTAGCCTTCTTCTTCAGCTTGATACTCACGCACTCCGTATGCCCATCTTCCACTGCCACCCGGTTGCAATGCGCGCTCACCTTCGCATCTAAAATCTCGACCTTCGCGCCGCTAAGGCGGCCGAGCAGCTTGCCGACCTCCTCCTGCAGCTTCTCCTCTTCATTCTTGATGAACGGCACCACGTTGCCCAGAATATCGAGCGAAGCCACCCCCGGATAACCAGCGCCGCTCACCGCCTGCATCGTCGAAACGAACAGACTCTCAATCCCGAACTTCTCCTCGAGCGGCTTCAACGCCAGCACCAGCCCAATCGCGCTGCAGTTCGGATTCGTGACGATATACCCCCCACGTCCACCGTGCAGCTTCCGCCAGCTCTGCGTCTCCAGTAGCGCAAGATGATCGGCATTCACCTCCGGCACCACCAGCGGTACATCCGCCGTCATCCGGAACGCACTCGAGTTCGAGATCACCGCGCATCCCGCCGCGGCAAACTTCGGCTCCAACTCCCGCGCGATGTCCGCATCGAGCGCGGCGAAAATAATCTTCGGGAGCTCAATCGCCGACCCCTCAGGAACATTCGGCTGCAGCGTCATCGCCGCGATCCGCTTCGGCAGCGGAGTATCCAGCTTCCACCTGCAAGCCTCGGCGTACGTCTTCCCGGCACTGCGATCGCTCGCCGCCAGCCACGCAATCTCGAACCAAGGGTGATTGCTCAAAAGTTGAATGAATCGCTGCCCGACCATTCCGGTCGCGCCAAGAATGCCAACCCTGCGTCGTTCCATCCACTAAGAATAACGCGCCAGCCGAACACCCGCACGTCCAGACAAACGAGAAGTGCCTAAAAAGGCGACTCCCCTCATCGCCGACCATCGGGAGGACCAGTATCGTTCCCTAACCACTACAAGGTGTACGCGTCACGAAGTGACCGCCCCGCGCGTAGCAAGCCCGTCCGGCAAGACGCTTTCTAGTTATCCCGCCGCCGCGACCGCGTCATCCGGTGCCCACCGCCAGCCCATACCAGCAAAGCCACCAGCAGATGAAGCAGAAACCAGAAGTGAATCCCCTGATCCTGATAGATCAGATACAGCACCAGCGCCCGCGGCAGCAGCAGCCAGCAGAGCAGCGGCAGCCAGCCCTGAAAGTGAGGTGGCGTCAGATCGAAGTGAAACGGCCCAAGCAAACCCTGAAACCACGCCACCACCATCGCCAACCGTGGCAGAAACAGAGCAAATATCAGAAACCAAAGCGGCAGCGCATGCACCACAAAGGCCAAATCCACCGTGAACTGCGCCGTATGCTGCAACATCGTCAATCCTGCAATCATCTCGCCTCCGCCGTTCAATCGTCTTCACTTCACGCTGAAGCTGAAGTCCACCTTCGACGTTCCCTTCGCCTCGACGGTCACCGTCATCGTCTGCTCGCCAAGCTTCTCGTGCACCGCCGCCAAAGTATACGTCCCCGCCGGCAATCCGCTGATCCCAAAGTGTCCATCCGCATCCGTTACCGCAAAAAACGGCGTCGCCGACACATTGATAAACGCATTCATCCACGGATGGTTGTTACACCGCACCGGAATCATCACCTCCGGCTGGTTAAACTGCTTCACCTGCGCCGCACCCTTTGGCCCCTGCGAGATATCGATCGGCTGACTCCCCGCCACCGTCGGCATCGTATGAATGTTGTGCATCGTCGAGTCCGAGTTCCTGAACTCCACCGACCCACCCCGCACCACCGCAATCACATGCGGCACGTACTTGCATCCCACCTGGTCCAGCACCACCGGAGCAGGCGTAGGCCCACCCGACAGCATCGCCGCCGGCGGCCCGCTCTTGATATACACATACACATTCCCAAGCTTGCCATCCTTCACCGCATACTGCTCGGCAAAGTTGTCTCCTGCCGTCATCGAACAGACCGGATCCATCGACATATCGATCTTCACCGGCTCCGGCGCCTTTCCCACAAAACGGATCGTCCCCGTCACCATCCCCAGAGTCGCCTTATCGAGCCGCACCGTCGAAGCCGGAGGAGCCGCCGGCACCTTCGCCGTACTCGCATCGCCGCTATGCTTCACCGCATCGCTCGGCTTACATCCGCTCAACCCCGCACCGGCAACCACTGCCGCCATCAACCAACCACAAATCCGCCTCATACCACCTCACACAACGAACCATTAGTTGAGAACCTCAGCGTCGCACCTGGCGCGCAGAATCTAAGCCGCAGCCACCGGAGCTTCCATCGCCGCCACCACCGCATCCGCAAACGCCTTCGTCCCGCTGGTACCGCCAACATCCTTCGTCAGCGTCTTTCCTTCGCGATAGACCTGCTCCAACCCAGCCTGCACGCGCTCCGCCGTCGCCGGCTCATCAATATGATGCAGCATCAGCACCGCACTCTGCAGCAGCGCAGTGGGGTTCGCCATATCCTTCCCAGCAATGTCCGGAGCCGACCCATGCACCGCCTCAAAGATCGCGCACTCCGTCCCCAGGTTCGCCCCTGGAACCAACCCAAGCCCACCCACAAACGCGCTGCAAAGGTCGCTCAGAATATCTCCATACAGATTCTCAGTCAGCAAAATATCGTACTGGTAAGGATTCATCACCAGCTGCATGCAGGTGTTATCCACGATGTGCTCGTGATAAGCGATCTCCGGAAAATCCTTCCCCACCGTCTGACAACACCGGAGAAACAAACCATCCGACAGCTTCATGATGTTCGCTTTATGGATCGCATGAATCTTCTTCCGCCCGTGCTTGCGCGCATAGTCAAACGCAAACTTAGCAATCCGCGTCGAACCCTTCTCAGTAATAATCTTCAGCGCCTGCACCACCCCCGGCACCACCTCATGTTCCAGACCGGCATACAAATCCTCCATGTTCTCGCGCACAATCACGAGATCGAGCCCCGGATACTTCGTCTTCAAACCTGGCAGATTCTTTACGGGCCGAAAGTTCGCAAACAGCTCGAACTTCTTTCGCAGCGTCACATTGATCGAAGCGAACCCTCCGCCAACCGGCGTCGTCACCGGCCCCTTCAGCGCCACACGATTCTTCTCGATCGAGTCATACAGCGCCTTCGGAATGTACTCACCCGTCTTCTCGAACGCATTTGCCCCCGCGTCATACGGATGCCAGTCAAACGCCACGCCCGTCGCCGCACCCGCAGCCTCAAGAATCTTCACCACCGCGCCAGAGACCTCCGGGCCAATCCCATCTCCCGGAATCAAAGTAATCCTGTGCGTCTTCTTCGTTGCCGTCATCCGTTACCGCCTTTTCTTTGGGTCTTTTCCGTTCAACAAATCTTCCAGCTCTTCCTTAAACTCGCGAACATCTTTGAAGTCCCGATACACACTCGCGAACCGAATGTACGCAACCGTATCGATCTCCTTCAGCCGCGACATAATCAGTTCGCCGACCTCATTCGTCGTCCGCTCGCGCTCCGGCGAATCGACTACATAGGCCTCGGTCTCATCCACAATCCGTTCAAGATTCACCGCCGCAACCGGCCTCTTCTCGCACGCATGCAACAGCCCACTCAGCACCTTCTGCCGGTCGAACTTCTCCCGCCGTCCATCTTTTTTCACCACCATGTAGGGGATCTCGTCGATCCGCTCATACGTCGTAAATCGCTTGTTACAGCCTTCGCACTCCCGTCGCCGGCGTATCGAGTCTGCGTCTTTACTCTCGCGCGAATCGACAACTCGGTCCTGGGCAAAACCACAGTAGGGGCACTTCATCGGAATACTTCGATTCTAGCAGCGCAAGTCCTGCCGGACGGGCGCCCTGCGCGGGCAGCGATCACTTCGTGACGCGTATACCGGTCTTGATAGACGAGGGGCAAAGCTCCTCCCGTGGGTCGGAACGATCATCTCTCCCGACCAACGGGAGGGCCCACCGAAGGGGTATACAAGTCACGAAGTGATCGCTGCCCGCGCAGGGCGCCCGTCCGGCAGGACAAAGTCCCTACCCCAAATCCACCGCCGCCCCAGCCGCCTCGCTCTCCTCCGCAACCTTCTTCAAACTCACATGCTCCATTCGCGAGTAGATCAACCCAGTAGGAATGATGCAAAGAAAAGTCACCACCAGCAACAAAGCCCCACAAGCCGTCGCCGCCTCAATCGGCGCACCATAGAACGTATGCATCGCCGCGGCCGTAATCGCAATCTGCGTAAACCACCCAATAATCGGAAGCTGCAGCAGCGACCCGCCAATACTAGCCGCCATCAGCAGCATCGTGCGCGAAAACGTCACCCCAGCCAACTCAGGCGTATTCACAAACGCATGCGCCGTCTCCAGATAAGCAAACCCAATCATCACCCACATCGTCAGCGACAGCACCGTCACAATCCCAAAATCCCGCGCCGAAGACAACGCATTCAACCCATCGCGAAACCCAAGGATCTTCGTCGCAATGCTCTCTCCCGCAGGCTTCGAGACCAACCCCACCGTCCCTCGCGCAAACGAGGCCACCGCGCCACCTGCCGCCCGCACCACACCAGCAAAGATCGCAATCGCCAGCGTAGCCCCCATACTCAACACGCCCGCCTTCACAAACACCTCATGGTGAGGCAGTCCTTTCGGAGTAAACGCCAGCGCACTGGAAAAAATCAGCGCCGCCGCTCCAAGATCGAACATCCGTTCAATCGTGTACACCGCCACCTGCGAGCTCAAGGACAACCCAGTCCGTCGCGCCACCAGGAAAGGCCGCGTCAGATCCGCCAGCCGCCCAAACAACGCCACCGCCGTAAATCCGATGAACTGCGAACCCAGCAGGGAAGTAGCCGGTACCTTCTTCGTCGGCGACAGAAACACCGACCACCGCAACGCGCGCAGGCAATACGTAACATAAATCAGCACAATACCAGCAACAATGTGCCCCAGGCTCACATACCGAAGCTGCTGCCAGAAGTTGGCCCAATCAAACTGCACCCTCGTCCGAAACAACCAGACCAGCAACACCAGCGCGACTGCGCCGACTCCCCACACCACTCCATTACGCTTGGTCATCCATCTCTCTCTTGGTTTGTAGATCGTGGTCTGTAGATCGTGCTGTTCTTACTTGGCCTGCGCGACCGTCGCCATCTGCTTCCGCCGATTGAACTCGCGAATCACCCTGGCCACATATGCCCGCGTCTCGCGAAACGGAGGCACCCCATGATACCGATCCACCGCGCCCGGCCCAGCGTTATACGCCGCCAGCGCCAGCGCCACATTGTCGTGGTATCGCGTCAGCATCAAATCCAGATACGCCGTCCCGCCCGAGATATTCTGCTCCGGACGAAACGAATCCTCAACCCCCATCGCACTCGCAGTCCCCGGCATCAGCTGCATCAATCCCCGCGCGCCCGTCCGCGAAACGGCCCGCACCTGCCCACCACTCTCCGCCCGCACCACACTCGCCAGCAGATCCTCATCAATGTTGTGCGTCGCACCCGCATGCGACAACATCTCGTGCATCTCTTCCTTCGTCGGCGCGGTCATCAGAGTCACTGCGGTGGGCGCCTTCACCTCCGCCGCCTTCACCTCAGCCACTGGCTCCGGCACATCGGCCACAGTCTCAACCCGAACCACCGACTCTGCCGCAACCTCCATATAGTTCGCATCGGAAGCGGGCTTACCCTTCTCAACAAAGTAGAGACGAACCTTATCCCCAACCGCCTCCCGCCGAACGCAATCCACCTCAAACCCGTTCTTCAGCGTCACATGCTCAGCCGCACGCGCCAGCGGACACACCGCCGCCACCGCCAGACCAAACGCCAACGCCTTTAGACAGAGTGCCACCTCTAAAGCCTACCACCCCCAGTCCATCATCCACTCCACCAAAACTCCCACTATCGTGTCACTGGCAGGCCGTTCAACACCGCTTCAATCGCCTGCGCCACCCCATCCTCGTCATGCCGCTGCCCCATCACCCACCCTCTCTCCGCCGCCATCGCCTTCAAATCCTCCGGAGCGTTCCCCATCAGCACCGCCTGCCCCGCAACCTCCAGCATCGAAACATCATTCCAATTATCCCCAATCGCCAGAATCTCCTCCGCCTTCACCCCATGCGTCTCCGCCAGCCGCAGCAGCGCCGACCCCTTGCTGCACCCCGCCGGCAAAATGTCCACAATACTCAAATCCCCCTCCGGATACTCCGTCCGGTGCAGCGCCGCCTCCGCCCCTGCAGCTCTCTCCTGAGGCGTAATCCCACCCTTCGTCAACCCAATATTCTCCAGCCGACGCACTTCATCCTTGCTCAGCGGCGTCACTCCCACAGCCGACACCCCCGGATGCTCCAGCAGCCGCGCCTCCGCCCTCCGCATCCTCTCCACCGTCCCGCACAGCATCATCTGGATCGGCGCCTCTCCCTCCAGCGCCCTCTCGATCGGCACCACGCACTCAATATAAGGCTCATTCGCCGCCACCCACCTGCCGATACTCGCGTTCAGCTCCGCCAGATGCTCCACCACCAGCGCCCCGCGCACATCCTCCCCGTCCTCCCTCACCTTATCGAAGGTCAACACCAGCGCATCGCGAAACTCCTCCACATGCCCACACAGCCACCGCGCCGTCTCCACCGGCAGCAGCGTCCTCTCCAGCAACTGCGCCCCGATCGTCCGCGTCACCGTCCCATTCGAGCTGATCAGCGCATCCTCCTCCCGCAGTCCCAGCCCGCGCAGCACCTTCATCGCATACGAGTGCCGCCGCCCCGTCGCCACCACCACCTTCACCCCAGCCGCCTCAGCCAACTTCATCGCAGCCAGATTTCGCGCACTCACCCGCCCATCCGGCCCCACCAGCGTCCCATCCATATCCACCGCGATTAAACGCATTCGAACCTCGATTTCAGTGCATATTCTCTCATCCGCAGCGCATGAATATCCATAAGCCATTCATTTTCTTTGATTTACCGGAAATTCACGTGACATTCATGCACCACCCGGGAGACACTGGAAGCAGGCACCACAAAGGCTTGTTTATGTTTCACAAAAATGTACTAAACTCCCTCGGGAGCATCTCACCGCAGCAAATTCCAGCTTCTCCCCAGCCCACCAACCGAATCGCGCTGGTTCCACCCGGAGGCGAAGCTCCGCCCCACAAGAGACCCTCCCCGCTCCTCGACCTGATTGCCATCGCCGCACCGCGATGTTCTTCGTTCTTCGCAGAGGCGGCGGTCCTCGTCCTGGTCCTGGCCCTGCTCGACAGGTTCATGCTCAAGGGCCGCATGGAGCTCAACTGGGTCATCAGCGCCTTCGCCATCAGCATCGCGCTTCTGGTCGCCAGCATCGTCACGGAGTTCACCTCCCGCCGCTGGCTCCAGCGCCACTGACGCCGCAACAGAATCCCTGACAAAGACCTGACAAGACCGCCCACCTCCGCGGAGCTTCAACGCGGAGCCTGGGCGGTTTGGCAGTCTCATCTCCCCCAAACCAAACGCCCCTCAGCAGTTTTCCCTGTTGAGCAAGAGTTTTTTCGTCGCCACAATCCGTTAGCATCTAATATATGGCCGCTATTGCTTTCCTCGAGTGTTCTCGTTGTCACCACCACGTCTCTGCCGAAACGCCTCAAACCCTCTGCCCCCTCTGCGCCGGCTCCCTCTACGTCCGCTACGACATGGACAAACTCCGCCAGACCGCCAGCCGCGATGACATCGCCGCCCGCGCCGCAGCCTCCCCAGCCAGTCTCGGCATGTGGCGCTACGCCAGCGTCCTGCCCGACGTAACCCCCGTCACCCTCGGCGAAGGCTGGACGCCCATGCTCCTCAGCAAGCGCTACCCCGGCCTCTACATCAAAGAAGAGGGCGCGAACCCCACCGGCACCTTTAAAGCCCGTGGCCTCTCGCTCGCCGTCACCATGGCCAAACACTACGGTCTCCAGCACCTCGCCGTCCCCTCCGCAGGCAACGCCGCCGGTGCACTCGCAGCCTACGCCGCCACCGCCGGCATATCAGCCCACATCTTCATGCCGCAGGACGTCCCCTTCGCGAACTACCTCGAAGGCGTCATCTACGGAGCCGACGTCACCATGGTCGACGGCCTCATCTCCGACTGCGCCCGCATGGTCGCCGAAAACATCAAGGCCCAGCGCGAAGCCAATACCCCCGACCACCAGGTCTGGTTCGACATCTCCACCCTCAAGGAGCCATTTCGCGTTGAAGGCAAAAAGACCATGGGCTATGAGCTCGTCGAACAACTCGGCTGGGAGTACCCCGACGCTGTCTTCTATCCCACCGGCGGTGGCGTAGGCCTCATCGGCATGTGGAAGGCCTTCGACGAGATGGAGCAGCTAGGCTGGATCGAGAAGGGAAGCAAGCGTCCGAAGATGTTCGCCCTCCAGGCCTCCGGCTGCGCGCCCGTAGCCAAAGCCTTCGCCGAAGACAAACCCGCCAGCGAGTTCTTCCAGAATGCAGCCACCTTCGCCGCCGGCCTCCGCGTCCCCAAGCCCTATGGCGATGCCATTATCCTCGACATCGTCCGCCAGTCCGGAGGCAAAGCCTTAGCCTTCACTGACGAACAAATCCTCGCGAGCATCCTCGACTGGGCCAAACACGAAGGCATCTTCCTCTCCCCCGAAGGCGCCGCCGCCACCGCAGCCTACGACGCGCTCCTTGCCACCGGCGAACTCAAGCCCACCGACAAGGTTGTCCTCTTCAACACCGGCGCCGGCCTCAAGTACACCGACATGACCGCCGAAGCCATGCACCTGAAGCGCCCAAGCGAAAAGAAAGTCGTTCTCCCCAGGAGCATGCCAGTAGGAGGAATCATCACCCCACAATAAGCCCCCGCCGAGCAACGCGAGGCACCAAGCATCTAACCAATCAAGACAAGGTATACAAGTCACGAAGTGACCGCTTCCCGCGCAGGGAGCCCGTCCGGCAGGACACCCGTCATTACCCAAGCGCCTTCACAATCTCCGCCACACTCCGCACCCGCCCCATCATCGGAAACACATTCTTGATCGGGAACTCGTGCAGCTCCGCGCTCACGCTCGACATCGCATCCTCTGCGAACACCACCTCGTACCCTTGATCGAACGCAGCGCGCGCCGTCGACTCCACCCCGAAGTTCGTGGCAATGCCTCCAATCACAATTGTCTTGATCCCTCGCCGCCTCAGGTGCTGTTCCAGATCGGTTCCGTAAAACGCACCCCACGATCGCTTCTTCACAATCAAATCCTCCGGCTGCACCCCAGCCTCCGCAACGAACTCTGTAGCGTTCGGTGGTGGCGTGCCACGCATCAACGGCATATCAACCGGCAACGGTAGCATCTCCGGGATCAGCACTTTTACAAACACCACCGCGCCGCCCTTCTGCCGAAAAGTCTTCGCCAACCCCGCGCATCGGCTTACCACCTCGGCAGAGCTATGGGGCGCAAGATTCATAGCCGCGATCCCCACCTCAAGATCGATCAACACCAGCGTCGTCGTCTTCGCATCAAGTACAAAGTCACTCATCACAACCTCTTTCCATCTCTCGGATCAAGAGATGCAAAAAGCCATTGGCACGGTTCGTAAAGGAGGAAGCTCGTAGCGGGCAACTTTACCGATCCAGTCCGGTCGTAAAAGGATCGACTTTCATTTCACGGAAGAAAAATCCGGCCTACAAACTAGCCTCAGCCGCATCCACAGTAGGAAAGTTCTTCAAGATCTTATCGACCTTGGTCATCTGCATCACCGCCGTAATCCGCTCGTTCGCGGCCGCCAGCAGCAGCTTTCGCCCATGGCCCTCGGCCGAGACGTAGTAGTTCATCAGCAGCCCCAGCCCAGCCGAATCCATATATGGCGACTCGCTCAGATCCACAATCATCACCTGCGGCGTCTTCGCGCGAAACTCGTTCTGAAACCCGAACATCGTCGACAAAGTCAGCGGCCCAACGAGCTTCAGGATCGTCGTTCCCTCGCTCTTTCCGTCCGTAAAGCTATGAGTCAAAGGTTGCTCGAGCATGCTTGAAAGTGTAGCAAGCCCGCAACGCCAAAGATTACAAATATGTAAATCCTGCATCCCCCTGCCGATCTCTCAACCGCCCAATGCACCGACGCCGCTACGCCAGAAGAAACTAGAGCAAAGTAGAAATTGGCGTAGAGTCTGCCGTGTCCTTTTTGTTTGTCATTCCCGAAGGAAATCTGCGGTTTGTGTTTCAGCACACCAGCAGCAAATCCTGCGCTAGAGCTCCACCACCACCTTGCCAAGCGCACCCGACTCCACCAACGCATGCGCAGCACCAATATCGGCAGCAGCAAAGCGCCGCTCATTCATCAAGGGCCTAAGCCTGCCGCCATCCACCAGCCCCGCCGCCTCGCGAAGAATCTCCCCATGATGCGCCTGCCCCCGCCCGGTCAGCAGAGGCATCAGCGTAAACACACCCGAGTAAGTCGCACCACGAAATGAGAGCGGAGCCAGCGAGTGCGTACTCCATCCCAGGCAACTCACCACATGGCCGGTGTACCGTTTCACCGCAACAAACGAGGCGTCGATCGTCGCGCCGCCCACCGTGTCATACACAACATCGAACCCCTCCCCACCGGCATACTGCGCGACATACTGCTCGGTCGAAAGTGTGCGGTAGTCGATGGGCACTGCACCAAACTCTTCCACCACGTGTTGCTTCTCCGCCGACACCGTAGCGAAGACCTCCGCTCCAAACGCCTTTGCCAGCTGCACCGCGATATGCCCCACCCCACCCGCACCCGCGTGCACCAGCACCCTCTGGCCCTCATGCACCTTCGCGCGATCGACCATCCCCTCCCACGCCGTAATCGTGATCAGTGGAAGCGCAGCAGCCTCTCGCATCGAGAGCGACTTCGGCTTCAGCGCGACCAACTCCGCATTAGCAACAACAAACTCCGCCAGCGTCCCCTGCAATCCGCCCACGCCCCCCACCATGCCATACACCTCATCGCCCGGCCGCAGCGCCGTCACGCCCGCGCCAACCTCCTCCACCACACCGGCCATATCAAGCCCCAGCACCGCAGGCAAAGGCTGCTTCGCATGAGCCGCCTTCCCAGCCCGAATCTTGGTATCCAGCGGATTCACACCACTCGCGCACACCCGCACCAGCACCTGGCCAGCCAACGGAGCAGGGCGAGGAAGCTCAACCTGCGTAAACCCTGCATCGGGACGTTCCACAACATAAGCGCGCATTCAGTCCTTTCAACCCTGTCAGCAATTTTGTAGCAGCTAGCTACAACCATCGGACGGCCACAAACGTTTTGATTCCCCCATCTCCAAAACGGTCCGGCCAACTCCAGCCGAAAGCTGTCAACCCCCCAACTCACCAATCACCGCGCCAGACCAGCAGATTCGCGTGGCGTATTAGTTTCCCTCCACCAGCTATACTGGTAGCAGACAGGAAAAAGGACCCCGGCGCACTCCGGGGTTTTGTCTTTATCCATCCCGCACACGCTAAATAGCACAAAATAAGTATTTTAGGCACAAACCGTTTAGAATAAACACTTTGCAGGCGCCGTAGGCTTCTATACCGCAGATTCGATTGAACTTGCGTACAAAATACCCCGAGGGGGGAGGGGGGTACCCAACAACACGATGTCCATCCGCCAGCAGATCCGGCCCGTGCTCACCCTTGCCCTCCCGCTCATCCTCGCCGAACTCGGCTGGATGTCCATGGGCATCGTCGACACCATCATGGTCGGCCACATGGCCAACCCGGCGCTGGCCATCTCCGCCGCCGCCCTCGGCCAGGTCCTCTACAACACCATCGCCTTCGGCATCGCCGGAGTCCTCCTCGGCCTGGACACCTACCTCTCCCAGTCCCACGGCGCAGGCCGCTTCGACGAGGCCAACCGCTGGCTCCTCCACGGCCTCCTCCTCGCCGCAGGACTAGCCCTCACGCTCATCCTCATCATCCTCTGCGCACCGTTCCTCATGCTCCGCCTCCCAATCGACCACGCCGTCCTCACCGGCTCAGTCTCTTTCCTCGGCGCGCTCAACTACGGCACCCCCGCCCTCTTCCTCTACTTCACCCTCCGCCGCTACCTCCAGGCCTTCAACCACGTCCGCCCCATCGCCGCAGCCCTGGTCACCGCGAACCTCATCAACGTAGTCGGCAACTGGCTCCTCATCTATGGGCACTCCTTCGGCCCCCTCCACATCCCCGCCCTCGGAGTCACCGGCGCGGGCCTCGCCACCTCCTTCTCCCGCTGCTATCTCGCCCTCTTCATGGTCATCGCCCTCTGGCGCATCGAGCGTCGCCACCACTACGGCCTCCGCAGCATGGCCCGCCACTTCGAGCCCCGGCGCCTACGCCGCCTTGCCCTCCTCGGAGCACCCGCCGGGGGTCAGATCTTCGTCGAAATCTCCATCTTCGGCATGGTCACCTTCCTCATCGGAGTCATGGGACGGCTCCCCCTCGCCGGACACGAGATCGCCCTCAACTGCGCCAGCTTCACCTTCATGGTTCCCTTCGCCATCTCCGCCGCCGCGGCGGTCCGCGTAGGCCAGGCCATCGGCCGCAAAGCCCCCGCCGAAGCCGCCTCAGCAGGGTGGGCCGCAATCCTCCTCGGCGCAGGCGTCATGGCCTGCTTCTCAGCCGTCCTCCTGCTCTTCCCCCACGCCATCGCCGCCAGCTTCACCACCGACCGCGACGTCATCGCCGCCACCATCCCCCTGCTCTTCGTAGCCGCCATCTTCCAGTTCTTCGACGGCCTCCAGATCACCGCCACCGGCTCCCTGCGTGGAGCAGGAAACACCCACGCCGGCCTCGTCGTCCAGATCGTCGGCTACTGGATCATCGGCCTGCCTATCGGCTACCTCTTCGGCTTCCGCCTCCACTACGGAGCCGTCGGCCTCTGGCTGGGCCTCTGCGCCGGCCTCATCGTAGCCGGCACCACCCTCGCCCTCATCTGGCGCCACACCACCAAACAGCTTTTAGCGGTTAGCTCTCAGCCTCTAGCTAAAAGCTAACGGCTAAGAGCTAAAAGCTAGTCACTTCAATCGTCTCCCGCACCTTGGTCTTCGACCGCGTCGTCAAAGTAACCGCCGAAGCCAGAATCAACCCGCCCCCAACCCACGCGCTCGGCCCCAGCCGCTCCCCCAGCACCATCACCCCCAGCAGACTCCCAATCAAAGGCTCCATATTCAACAACACTCCCGCCTGCGAGGCCGGAACCTGCGTCATCCCCCAGTTCCAAAGCAGGGTAGTCGCAGCCGTACAAAGCACCCCGCTCGCAGCCAGCGCCAGCCAAGCCTTCCCCGACACCCCCGCCACCGGCGGCATCCCATACCGCACCGGCACCCACACCATCAGCATCAAGGTCCCAAGCAGCAACCCATACGCCGTCACCACAATATGCGAGTGCCGCCCCATCAACCGTTTATTGAAAAGAATCCAGAACAGCGCAATCAACAACGACACCACCACCAGCGCATCCCCAGCCAGCGTAGCGCCACCCTTGGCATGCAATCCGCCACCCAGCGCAATCAGCGCCGCCCCGCAAGTAGATCCTGCCAGCGCCACCCACCCCACCCAGTCCATCCGCTCATGAGCAAACACCGCCGCCCCCACCGCAAGGATCACCGGCATCGTCCCCACCATCAGCGCAGCATGGCTCACCGTAGTAATCGACAGCGCATAGAACTGAATCAAAAACTGCAGCGGCACCCCCAGAAACGAAGCCGCCAGCAGCACTCCCCACTCGCGCCGGTTCAACCCCGGCCGATGCGTCACCAGCAGCGGCAGCAGCACCACCATCGCAAATAAAAACCGGTACAGCACCATATGCGCGAAGCTCATCTCCGCCAGTGCAATCTTCCCGAAGAAGAACCCGCACCCCCACAACGAACTAGCCAGCGCGCACGCCGCAAACCCCAGTGCCCGTCTCTTCTCCAAAACCACCATCCCTCCACTCTCGCACACTTAAAAGCGAACGGGAGAGAAAGCCTAAGCCTCTCTCCCGCAGCACCCAGAACCCCGACGCTAAGCCAACTCGCCTACCAAACGCGGCAGCTCTTCACCGGTACCATCGCGGCACCCTTCTTGCAGCCAAACGCCGCTGCAAATCCAGGCTGATTCACAATCGCGCCATTCGCGCGGAAGTGGTCCGGCGAGTGAGGATCGGTCAACACCTGCGTCCGAACCTGCTCCGGCCGCGGGTTCTCGCACCAGTTCTGCGCATAGCCGATATAGAACCTCTGCGGCGCCGTATAACCATCCTTCTTCGCCGCCAGATCGACTCCCTCCTTCTTCGCACGCTCGAGGTAAGCCATATAAGCCAGCAGCAAACCGCCATTGTCCGCAGTGTTCTCGCCCAGCGTCAGCCTGCCATTGACCTTCACATCATCGACGGCAACGAAGTTGCCATACTCATCCGCCAGACAGTCCGTCCGAGCTACGAAGTTCTTCGTATCGTCCGGCGTCCACCAGTCGCTCAGGTTGCCCTTGCCGTCGAACTTCTTGCCCTCATCGTCGAACCCATGCGTCAGTTCATGCCCAATTACTGAGCCAATATGCCCGTAGTTCACCGCATCATCCTGCTTCGGATCGTAGAACGAGGGCTGCAAAATGCCGGCAGGGAAGTTGATCGTATTCATGCTTGGATCGTAGTTCGCATTAACCGTCGGAGGCGTCAGATCCCACTCAAAGATATTTACTGGCTGCCCGATCTTCGCCAGTTGCCGATCGTTTTCGAACCCATCTGCGCGCCGAGCATTTCCCAACGCGTCATCCGGCTTGATCTCCAGCTTCGAATAGTCTCGCCACTTGTCTGGATAGCCGATCTTATTCGTGACTTCGTGCAGCTTCTCCTTCGCCCGTGTCTTGGTGGTGGCTGACATCCACTCCAGTTGGTCAATGTCCCGTCCCATTGCCGCCTCAATATCAGCAACCATCTCCACCATCTTTGTTTTGCTATCTCCGGCGAAGTACTGCTCCACATATACCTTGCCCAGCGCCTCGCCCAGCGCGCCATTCACCGAATTCGAACAACGCTTCCACCGCGCCGCCTGCTCCGGCTGCCCATTAAGTTTGCGGCCGTAGAAGTCGAAGTTCTCCGCATCAAACTTCTTCGGCAGTCTGCCAGCCGACGTCGTCAGCACCTGGTAGCGCATATAGGCCTTCAATGTCTCTAGATCCGTCGCATGAATCTCCTTCGTAAGAGCAGGGAAGAACTCCGGCGTCGCATTATTGATCTCGCTCACGCGCGGCGAATGGATCGCATCTTGAAACTCTCCAAAGTTCATCCCCGGCATGGTCGCTTCAAACTTGGCGATCGGTTGCAGATGGTAAGTCTTCTCCGGGTCGCGCATCTCGGTCACACCCATCGACGCCTTTGCCAGTGCTGTCTCGAACGTCAGAATCGCATGAGCATCCTTCGTAGCCTTCTCCGGCGAGCTTCCCGCCAGCTCCAGCATCTTCGCGACGTGTGCGACATACTGATCCCGAAGCTCAACATCTTTCGCTCCCGTTCGCAGGTAGTAGTCTTTTTCCGGCAATCCAAGCCCGCCTTGCTGCACAGACGCGATCTGTTTGGTTGCGTCCTTGAAGTCCTGCTGTTCTCCATAGCCGAAGAACACATTCACGCCGATCCGCTGCAGCTTGCCCGCCAAGGCCGGCAGTTCATCCTTGCTCTTCACTGCATCAATTTCACTGAGCAAGGGCTCGGCAGGGGCAATCCCTTTTGCCTCTATCAGGTCCGTGTCCATACAAGCCTTGTAGTAATCACCAATCTTCTGTTCGTCCGGCGAACGCCCTACGCCACCGGCAGCCGCCTTGGTCAAAATTCCATACAGCGACTGGGTGTTCACGTTATACAGCGCGTAAAACTGGTCCACGCCCGCCTGGTCTGCAGGGATCGGATGGTTCGCCGCGAACTTCCCGCAAGCAAACTTGTAAAAGTCATTACACGGATCAACCGAAGTATCCAGGGAGGTAGTATCGAATCCCGGAATCGGCAGGTAGGTTTCGGTCGGCTTGCTGCTGTCGCTTACCAGCCTGGTCTGCTGTGCCAACCCCGCACTCCAGGCACCCGCCGTAGTCAAGGCAATCATCGCACCAAGTCCAGCCCGCCGTCTCATCGTGCCAGGCACTCCCAACGTCCACTCATTCAACATTTCATCATCCTTTTCCTACAGAATTTCTGCAGCCTTTGTATCACCAACGGAACGCCGGCCGTTATTTTCACCCGGCCGCCCGCATACATTGGCGTCGCCCGCGCGTCTGTGAAAGCATTAGGCGAGCGTTCTCAGTGAGCAGAGATACGCGTCTACCCCCATGATGGTTCCCAGATCTCTCATTTCGACGTTTCGTCGCCTCCCGCTCATGGGTGTTCTGCTTTTTTCCGTCGCTCTCCCCCTCTTTGCAGCCCGCGGCCCCGAACCTCCGTTGCGCCTGCCACTGGAACCGTTCGGTTTCCAACCACTCTCTCAGCAGTTCCTTCTCGCAGGCAGCTCCATGTTGACGATCCACTACGTCGATAACCAGCATCTTCTGCTCACCTTCAGTGCCCGTCACCTCCTCAAGCGCCTGCCCGACGAGCCCGAGGACGACATGGATCGTACCATCGACGCCGTCCTGCTCGAGCTACCCTCCGGGCACGTTCTGGCCCGCACCACCTGGCGGACTCACGACCACGGCCAATATCTCTGGAGCCTCGGCCACGGCCACTTCCTCCTGCGCATCCGCGACACTCTCACCACCTTCGCTCCACTCGCCAACCTGGCGACCGGCCAGCCTTTCGCAGAGCACCCTTTTCTCTCCACAGACGATCGCCGCATCGCTGTCATCATCCTCTCCTCCGATGCCGACTTGCTCACCATAGAGACGATCAAACGCACTCCCCCTGCTCCCAAGCGGAAGACTCCGCTCTTCGGCCCCACCCCGGTTGAACCGGCTCCGGAGCCGAAGGTCGTCCAGATCAACTTCTATCGCCTTCACGTGCCAACCGAACCGGGCGCTCAAGTCAGAGCAAGCCCTGCCGGGGCTGTCCGCTCCAGAGGAGCAGGAAGCATTCCCGTCTCTGTCGCCGGATATCTCTCCACTGTCGATCAAGGCCATCAACACTATGCCTTCGACTTCCACTCCTACGCCGGCAAGGTTGACGAACTCTCCCCATTCGACTCCACCTGCCCTCCTTTTCCCCTCTTTGTCAGCCACAGCGAGTTCATCGTCTTCGGCTGTCGTACCGGTCACACTATCAGTGCCGTCGGCGGCTTCAACATGCGCGGCCAGGAGATGTGGGAGCAGGGCCTCTTTGGCGATTTCATCGCTCCGTCTCTCGTCTACGCTCCTTCCAGCGGCCGATTTGCGCTCAGCCGGGTTCTCCTCCACTCGTCTGCCGTAGCCGATCAGCCCATCAGCGCGGACGAGATCTCAGCGCAAACCGTCGTCGTCTACCAAACCGACAGCGGCAAGCAGATCCTGCGCGCCGACTGCACCCCCGTAGAGCGCGCAGGCCAGAACTTCGCCCTCGCCCCAGACGGCCTCTCCCTCGCCCTCATCCACGCCGACGCTATCGAGATCTATCGTCTCCCACCTCTCACCCCTAAAGAAGAAAACGCGGTCAAACTAGCGCAGACCTCTGCACCGCCCGAGAACGATCTGCCGGTTCGCTTCGCCACCCAACTCTCCCCATCTGCGGAAGAAGCCGATTCTACCGTTCAACCCGAGGCCCAGCCGGCCAACGCCGTCGCACCCACTCCGGGGAACTCAACCCCACCCGACGCCGCCCAAACACCACCACCTGCAGACACTGCCCCCGCACCGAAACCATCCGGCGATGCCGTTCAAGCCTCCGGGGACCCTTCTCCTGAGGAACATCGCAAACCACCCACTCTCTACACCCTCCCCACCGACAAACCATCGGACAGACCTTCCAGCTCCGACCGTCCAAAGGACACGCCTCAATAAGCTCTCTCCACGAAAAGCTTGCAGGTGTGAAACGTAAATATGAGACAAACGAAAAAGGCCGACCACGGTCTCCCGTAGACAGCCGTTTCTAATATCTACGCCAAAAAACTTCAGCGTCCCATCAACGAACTGAAAACTAAGCGGCCTTCTTCGGCGCAACAGCCTTCACACGCGCATTCAAGCGGCTCTTGTAGCGGCTGGCGGTGTTCTTGTGCAGAACGCCCTTCTGAACGCTCTTGTCCAGGATCGACGCGGTCTCGCGGTATTGAGTGGTTGCGGCGGCATGGTCGCCCTTGGCGATCGACTCCCGCAGCTGGCGCAGGGTTCCGCGCAGCTTGCTCTTGTTCGAACGGTTTACCGCGGTCTTGGCTACGGTCTGACGTGCGCGCTTCAAAGACGAAACATGATTTGCCATAAACTCTCTTCTCTAAACCCGTACATTTGTAGGGGAAAATGGGATGCAGACCCTCGGCTAGGCGACTCTGTACCAGCCATAGCCTTAAGCAGCGGCGCTAAACAAGCCCGCCGCACTCCCTGCAAATCTAAGTTTACGGAAACCTGGGCCTTCGGTCAACCCATCTTCCAACCGAAAATACGGCGTATAAGTCCCCAAAAGCATCCAATTCGTAGAAAACATGCCGTACCGCGATCCCATCCCGGTTCTGCACCAAAATCTATTCATCATTTGCCCCTTGACGCCATCTCCCCGACGTTCTACTCTTTGCCCATCTTCGACACTAGATTGGCACCTTCCGCCATCCCGGTCGCAGTCAAAGGGCGCAGACAATGCGCCACCAGTCAGTGCCCGCTCTTCCCCTCAAAAACTCCCAAGTCAACCGGCCAAGCATTCAACCCAGCTCCCCCTGACGGAGGTCAGCACACTACTTGATTAAAAAATCCCTGGAAATCACACCTGGCATTGAGCCCCTGTACGGGACCCACGACGAAAACCTCCGCCTCCTCGAGGACAAACTCAACGTCACGATCGATCTCCGCTCCGACGCTATCCACGTTACCGGCGAAGCCACCAACGTTGCCCGCGTCGAACAACTCTTCACCGACTTTGACACCCTCCGAAAATCCGGCGTCAATCTCCACAACGGCGAACTAAATGGCATGCTTAAGCTCCTCGTCGCCGACCCCGCCGCAACCCTTAAGTCCATCGTCGACACTGGCAAACAGCGCTCCGCCGGCGTCAAGCGCATGGTTCAACCGCGCTCGCCCAACCAGCGTAAGTACGTCGAAGCCATCGAACAATCGGACATGACCTTCGGCCTCGGCCCCGCCGGCACCGGAAAAACCTACCTCGCCGTCGCCATGGCTGTGTCCGCACTCATGGCCAAAAAGGTCAGCCGCATCATCCTGGTCCGTCCGGCAGTCGAAGCCGGCGAACGCCTCGGCTTCCTCCCGGGCTCCCTCCAGGAAAAGGTCGACCCTTACCTCCGTCCCCTCTACGACGCCCTCTATGATCTCCTCGACCCCATCAAGGTCGACAAGCTCCTTGAATCCAACGTCATTGAGGTCGCCCCCCTCGCCTTCATGCGCGGCCGCACCCTCTCCGACGCCTTCATCATCATGGACGAAGCCCAGAACACCACCATGGAACAGATGAAGATGTTCGTCACCCGCCTCGGCAACAACTCCAAGGCCGTCATCACCGGCGACCTCACCCAGACCGACCTGCCCAACCCCAAGAAGTCCGGCCTCCTCGAGGCCCTCCACGTCCTCGACGGCGTCGAAGGCATTCGTTTCTGCCACTTTGAAGACGTCGACGTCGTCCGCCACCAGCTCGTCCAACGCATCGTCCGAGCCTACGACAGCTACGGCAAGGCGCAGCAGCAGCTTCCTCTTCCCATCGGCGAAGTTGCCATGCCCGACCCCAACCTCGCGCCCACAGCCAAACCCATACCGAAACCCCAATAAATTCAACCAATCTGCGATAATCGATCACAGGGGGCAATCCAGCCCCCTGTTGATATTGCAACCGTTCCGCACGATGATCACCATCGAACCCCCAAGTACTCCCTCCATTCCCGCGCCCATCCGCTCCGGCCTGACGCGCACCCTCACCCGCGCCTGTCTGGTTCTTCTAGCGGCTGGAACGACGTTCGTCGCGCAATCCCCAACAACTCCAAACCCCAACTGGCGCCTCACCTGGAGCGACGAGTTCAACAGCCCCAACGGCTCCTCCCCCGATCCCGCCAAGTGGGTCTCCGAAACTGGTGGCAAGGGCTTCGGCAACAATGAACTCGAGACGTACACCAACCGCGCCGTGAACGCTCATCAGGAAGATGGCCACCTGGTCATCACCGCCCGAAAAGAAGACCTCACCGGTCCTGACGGCATCCCGCGCCACTACACATCTGCCCGCCTCAACACCAAAGGCCTCTTCTCCCAGGCCTACGGACGTTTCGAAGCCCGCATCCAGCTTCACACCGGCAAAGGCATCTGGCCCGCCTTCTGGCTCCTGGGCGACGACATCGACACCAATCCCTGGCCAAAGTGCGGCGAGATCGACATCATGGAAAACATTGGCGATCCGGCTACGGTCTACAGCACGCTCCACGGCCCCGGTTACAGCGGCGACAAGCCCATCTCCGCAAAGTACCCGCTCCCTCCAGGTGAATCCGTCACCTCCGGCTACCACCTCTACGCCGTCGAATGGACCCCACAGGACATCAAATTTTTCTTCGATGACCACCTTATTGTCGAGCGAACCCCAGCCGATTTGCCCCCCGGCACTCATTGGGTCTATGACCACCCCTTCTTCCTCATCCTCAACTTGGCCGTAGGCGGCGCCTGGCCCGGCAACCCCGACGAGACCACCACCTTCCCCCAGAAGATGCTCGTCGACTACGTCCGCGTCTACCAGCCAGCCACCTCAGCAGCCCCGACGCCGAAGCCAATCCAATGATCACCATCGAATCTGCGGCTGGTCTTGAAGCGACGCTGTCCCGCTCCGGCCTCACCAGCTTTCTCAAGCGTGCTCGTGTCGCCGTCGGCCTTCGGGGCAAAGTCGAGGTCTTGTTGTCCGACGATCCCACCCTGCGGCGGCTCAACCGATCCTTCCGTGGCAAAAACAAATCCACCGACGTGCTCAGCTTTCCCACCCCTGCCGAGATCGCACAGACCCACGCCGGAGACCTCGCCATCTCGCTTGAAACCGCAGCCCGCCAGGCCGCTACCTACGGGCACTCTTTGCGCGACGAAGTAAAAATCCTTCTCCTCCACGGCCTGCTTCATCTCTCCGGTCTCGACCACGAGACCGACAACGGCGAGATGGCTACCCGCGAAGCCGCGCTTCGCCGCCAGCTCCGCCTTACGACAAACTCGCTCACCGAACGGGCCACGAAGCTGCCGCAAAAGCCGTCGTCACACACAGCAAAAAAGAAACCCTCCAGCCGGAAAAAGGTGCGAGCAGCTTCGAAAAAATCACCTTCGCTTCGAACCATCAAAAAAACCAGCATGCCAAACAAGAAGACGGCGCGAGGTTCCAAATGACCCCCGCTTATTTCTACTCCCTCGCTCTCATTCTTCTTCTGGGGATCCTCGCGTTAGCCGCATATGTCGATCGCGTCTACTCGGAGATGGGCAAGTTCCTCGCCCGCGAGTACCAAGACAATATCGACGCCTGGGAGCGTGTCGTCGAACCCCGTCTGCGTCTTGGCCGCGAGTCCATCGCCCTGTCCGCCTCAGTTCTTCGCCAACTCACGCTGGCGGCTCTGGCTTTGCTCTCCGGCCTTCGCCTCTACACTCATACCAGCCTGGTCCCCACCCTCGCTCGCACCCCCACCCTCGGCGAGGTTCTGCGCGCCGTCTTCGAACTTATCCTTCTCATCCTCATCTTCGACCGTCTGCTTCCGCAACTCCTCTTCTCCCGCACCCGCGGCCTCTGGATCGCGCGCATCCTTCCCCTTTTGCAGACGCTCTTCTATCTCATCCTTCCCGTCACCATGCTGCTGCAACTGCTTCTCTCCATTGCCGCCCTTGCCGAACCAGAAGACGCCACCGAAGAAGACCATCCCTCCGAGGCCATGGATGCTCTCCTTGAGGCTGGCGAAGAGGAGGGGATTCTCGAAGAGTCCGATCGCGAATTGGTCCGCTCTGCAGTGGAGTTTGGTGACAAGGTTGTTCTCGAGGTCATGACCCCTCGCCCTGAGATCTTCGCCGTTCCCGGCACCCTTACCCTGCAGGAGTTCACCGCTACCATCAACGAACATGCCTTCTCCCGCGTCCCGGTCTACAACGGTTCGCTTGATCACGTCACAGGCATTGGCTTCGCTCATGACCTGCTCAAAGTGCTTGACGCCGAGGCCAACACCCGCACGGTTGCGCAGATTCAGCGCCCGGCAGCCTTTGTTCCCGAGACCAAGAAAGTGGCTGAGCTGCTTCGTGAGATGCAGCGTGAAAAGCAGCATATGCGCATCGTTATCGACGAGTACGGAAGCGTTGCGGGCCTTGTCACCATTGAGGATTTGCTTGAGGCGATCGTCGGGAATATTGCGGATGAGCACGACGAGCCTGAAGCGGACGATGAGCCGATTCGCGAGTCTAATGGTGCTTACGTCGTCTCTGGGGCGTTTGAGCTTTCGCGTCTGCGCGACCTATTTGCCGATCAGTTTGAGCCGAATCAACGCGTTACGCGGCCTGCTGAGGATGGGGAGCTGCATGAGCCGGAAGAGCTGGCGGTGGAGTCTGGTGAGGGGGGAGAGGTGGCCGATCTTCGCGATACGAGGGATGATCCTACGGCGCTCCGGCTCCCGGAACACTATGAATCTACGACACTTGGGGGGCTGGTGTCAGAGATTGCGGGGCATATTCCTCTGCCGGGTGAGGTGGTGGAAGAGGATGGATTGCGGCTGGAGGTGCTGGCCAGCACGGACCGGCGGATCGATCGTATTCGCGTTAGTCTTACGAATCCTCCTGACCTCTCCTAGGGAATTTGGAGTGCGGATTTTGGATATTTTTTCTGGTCGTGAAATGTGCGAAAAACAAGGGTATTTTGCGAAAAGAGGTGTTTTGACGTGGTTTTTTGGTGGTGTGAGTGTGGTGGTTTGCGTGGCTGAGATGGTGTTTAAGCAGTCGTTGTTTTGGGGGCTAAAAATACGCCACGGTTTTCAACTTTATTTTTTTTGGGAGAGACTCTGTCCTGCCGGACGGGCCCACTGCGCGTGGGGCGATCACTTCGTGATGGGTACACCCCTTCGGTTGACGCTCCCGTTGGTCGCGAGGGAAGATTGACTCCGACCAACGGGAGGACCACGCGAAGCTTTAAAAAGGCGTGCGAACGCCCGCCCTCCGCGCAGGAGGCCTGTCCGGCAGGACAGTTCTCTGAAAAGGGAAAGGCCCCCGGATTGAGCCCGAAACCTTCCCTGTAACCAGAGTGAAACCATCGCAACAGTGTCTTGATTAGTCGATCGAGATCTTTCGGAGCAGTTTGAAGTCGGAGAGCATCTTTCCTGTTCCGAGGACGACCGAGGCGAGGGGATCGTCGGCGATGGAGACGGGAAGCCCGGTCTCTTCGCGGATACGCTTGTCGAGGTTTTTGATGAGGGCGCCGCCGCCGGTGAGCACGATGCCGCGGTCGGAGATGTCGGCGGAGAGCTCGGGCGGAGTTCGCTCGAGGGCTACGCGGATGGCGTTAATGATGGTTGCGATGCACTCGCTGAGAGCTTCGCGAATCTCGGAGTCTTCGATGGTGATGGTCTTCGGCACGCCCTCGATGAGGTTGCGGCCTTTGACCTCCATGGAGATGGGCTTGTCGAGCGGGTAGGCTGAGCCTAGGGAGATCTTGATCTGCTCCGCGGTGCGCTCGCCGATGAGCAGGTTGTACTTCCGCTTGAGGTAGGTCATCACGGCCTCGTCCATCTGGTTTCCGGCCATGCGCACGGAGCGCGAGTAGACGATGCCGGCGAGAGAGATGACTGCGATGTCGGTAGTCCCGCCGCCGATGTCGACTACCATGTTTCCGCCGGGCTCGGTGATGGGCAAACCCGCGCCAATGGCGGCGACCATGGCCTGTTCGACCAGGTGAACCTCAGAGGCTTTGGCGCGATAGGCCGAGTCCATGACCGCCCGTTTTTCTACCTGGGTGATCTCGGAGGGGACGCCGATGACGATGCGCGGGTGAACCATCATCTTCCGGTTGTGCGCCTTCTGGATAAAGTAGTTCAACATCTTTTCGGTGTGGCGGAAGTCGGCGATGACGCCGTCCTTCATCGGCTTGATGGCGACGATGTTTCCCGGCGTGCGGCCGAGCATCTCCTTGGCTTCTTTGCCGACGGCCTCAACCTCGTTGGTGATCTTGTTCACCGCGATGATGGAGGGCTCGTTGACGATGATGCCTTTGCCGTGCGCGAAGACGAGGGTGTTCGCCGTGCCGAGGTCGATAGCAAGGTCGCTGGAGAAGAGGCTGAAAAGAGACCGCATATTGTGAATGCGGGAGTAACGCATCTGAAAACTATTCGAAGACATAGGTGTTTGCGATCGATCCTAAAAAGAGACTCACACTAGTGTATTCCTTTAGCAAGCTGTATTTCAGCACCTAACCTAACCAGTAAGCATGCCTCTTCTGTGTTAGTCCCGTTCTGGTTCACACAGCAGGCGACAGCAGAAGAGCGCCGAGGGATAGATGAGGATGCTGACGTGGCGGGTGTAGGCGAAGCCGGCCAGGTAGGGAAGTGTGGAGGCTGCGACCAGGGCAAGAAACGTGGCCGCAGCGACGCGCAACGATCGGTCGGCTGCACGACGGTGTCGAAGCAGCAGGAAGACTGCACCGGCCGTCGCGGTCCAGAAGATCAGCCTGAAGATCAACATCCCGGCGATTTCGATCAGACGTCGAGGGCCAAAGCTCGCGGTAGAACCATACTTTTCGAGCGAGAAGAAGAGGATCTTCAGCTTGCGGAGATCTCCTGACAGCGTCTCCCGGGGATGAGTTCGCAGATACTCGAGGGCCGCTCGACGGTGATAGTCGTTGAAGCTCCACTCGTCCGGGAAGCTTACTCCACGATTCAGTTCGAAGTCGTACCAGTCGATCGAGTCGCCGTGTACAGGCGGGTAGTTCTGAAGAAACCCGGCGTTGTTGCCCTTGTGCAGATTGATTCCGTCGAAGCTGGTTCCCACGCTGTATCGGCCACTGGCGTGATGCTGGTGCAGCGCCCACCCGAGGGGAGCTGCCGCAACCAGCAGGAGGACGAGCCAACGCAGACCTGTCTGGCTCTCCAATGCGAGGAACCCCGCTAGCAATACCAGCACGGCCAGCAGCATCCCGCTCTTCGAGAGGTATAGGCCATCGAGCGCTACGGCGAACAACAGAGCCCTGCCAATACCGCGCAGGCTTGTCCATCGAGTGCTGCCGACTACGGCTCGGCTGAGGAACAGAATCGCCGCGGCCAGCGCCAGAAAGCTGTAGGAGAACCCCTCATCTACCTGGAGATTGGTTACGTCGGCCAGAAATGCGGGAATCAGAAACGGAACGAGAAGCAGCAGGATCGCCACGGCTCTGCGACCGGGTGGTTGCGGCAGACAGCACCATGCGAGATAGATGGCAAACTCGACGGGAAGCAAGAGAAGAATCGTCTTGAAGCAGATGACCGGAAGGTAGCGGTCGCCCAGGAGCCGAATGCCCGAGGCGACGACGACTGCTGTAGCCGGCATGCGCGCGGCGTGGAAGCAGATGGGATTGCCGCGGGTTCCCATCTCCTCGGTGCAAGCCGTAATGCCGCCGCCGGCCAGAAGGCTGCGCGCGGTTGGTCCCACCAGATTCGTGACGGAAAAGAGCGATTTGTTTGCCCGGGTATGATCGAGGGCCCACACCGCGGCCAGCGAGAGGAGTACGGGGACGAGGAGCAGCACCAGTAGCAGGCGACGGTCTGGCCTGGTCTGGTCTGAATCGCCTGAGTTTAAATCGTCTGCGACGATTCCTGGCATCTGCCCAATCTAATCGAAGTTGAGCCGGTTGCTAAGTATTAGAGAGGATTTGCAGCTGGTGTGCAGGAAGGCAACCGCAGATTCCCTTCGGGAATGACGAGCAAAAGGGCTTCTTATTCTCCTGTGACATCGGTTGGGTGCAAATAGATACAATCGAAATCAGCGTCAAAGCAAAGTGGAGACAGACGAATGATTATTGGTGTGCCCAAGGAAGTTAAGGATCACGAGAGCCGCGTAGGGGTAACCCCGGCAGGCGTAAAAGCACTGGTCGAGGCAGGACACAAGGTTCTGGTGGAGCATGATGCTGGCGCGCTGTCGGCTATGCCGGACGACGAGTACCAGTCTGCGGGCGCCGAGATCGTCGGCTCAGCCTATGATGTGTGGCGGTTGGCCGAGATGGTGGTCAAGGTGAAGGAGCCGGTCGAGAAGGAGTACAAGAACTTTCGCGAGGGCCTGGTTCTTTTTACGTATCTTCATCTGGCTCCGCTGAACGACCTGACGGATGCGCTGCTTCACTCGAAGGTGACGGGGATTGCGTATGAGACGGTTCGCGATCGCGCGGGAGCGTTGCCGCTGCTGACTCCGATGAGCGAGGTTGCGGGACGGATGAGCGTGCAGGTTGGCGCGGCTTATCTTGAGAAGGAGCATGGCGGGCGTGGAGTTTTGCTGGGCGGGGTTCCGGGTGTGCCTCCGGGGAATGTGTGCATTATTGGTGGCGGTATTGTGGGGACCAACGCTGCGAAGATTGCGCTGGGCATGGGCGCGAAGGTGACGCTGATCGATTTGAACCTGAATCGGCTGCGGGAGCTGGATGATATCTTTGGCGGCCGGATTTACACGGTTGCGTCGAACAGCTACAACATCGAACATGCGGTTCGGGAGGCTGATCTGGTGATTGGCGGCGTTCTGATTCCGGGTGCGGCTGCGCCGAAGATTGTGACCAAGGCGATGGTGGCGAAGATGAAGAAGGGCGCGGTGATTGTGGATGTTGCGATCGATCAGGGCGGGTGCATCGAGACGGCGCACCCGACGACGCACTCGAATCCCTCGTATGAGGTGAACGGCGTGGTGCACTACTGCGTGACGAATATGCCTGCCGCAGTGCCGAATACCTCGACGCTTGCTTTGACGAATGCGACGTTTCCTTACGTGCTAAAGCTGGCGCGGCTCGGGGCGAATGCGGCGATCAGCGAAGACAAAGGCATCGCCGAGGGAGTGAATACGTTCAACGGTGTGTTGACTTATGGTGCGGTGGCGCAGGCGCAGAAGCGTGAGTGGCAGGCGGTGGCGAAGCTCGTTTAGCCGCTGCGGCTGTTGCGGAAGGAGCGAAGGAAGTGCGCCCGGCCGCATATAATCGGGGGGATTGAATCAGGGGAGTGGGAGGGCGGGCGATGGGCACGACTGCGAACCGGCGAAAGATTTGGATCGTGGCTCTGGGTTCGTGCCTGCTCATCCTGTTTGTGGCTCTGGCGACGCTGAATGCGTTCAATACGCAGCTGCCAAAGCCTGCGAGTACGCAGCAGACGGTCATCTTTACGGGGCTGTCGATTGTGGCGTTTCTTCTGTTTGTCGCAGTACTGCTGATGCTGGTCCGCAATGTGTTGAAGCTGTACGCGGACCAGCGCAGCCGGGTGATGGGCACTCGTCTGCGCACGCGGATGCTATGGGGCGCGGTGCTGGTGAGCCTGGTTCCGATTGCTTCGATGTTTGCGTTCAGCTATCAGCTGATGAACCGCGCGGTGGATCGCTGGTTTACGCAGCCGGTTACGGACATGCGCGAAGACAGCAACAATATGGCGTTGGAGCTGGCGCACTATACGACGGCGAACGCTCGCGCTGAGGCGGATTCGATCGCGGCTAGTTTGCCGGCCGCGCCGGTGGTTGCTCCGGTGGCCAAGGCGGTTGGTAGTGGGAGCGAAGCTGCTTCGGGCCGGGGTTCGGGCCGCCACTCGAACCATGGATTGTTGCCTGGGAGTGCTCATGCGGTCGAGCCGTCGGCTGCGTCTCGGAATCGCGAGGCGATCCATGAGGTTTTGCGACAGCATGAGATTACGCTGCAGAATGGCTTTGCGATCGTGTATCGCGAGGGCCGCGTGGTGGCTTCGTTTCATATGCCGCAGGGGGCTGGCGCGACGGCGAAGGTTAAGGTGTGGCTCCCCGATCAGGTGGCCGCCGATACGGATAAGTCGAGCGCTCAGGCGCCTGCCGATCCCGTGGATGCTGCGATTCTTGCTGCTGCCCAGCGCATGGACCAGCCGGTTTTTTCTCTTGGCACCACGGACTTTGCACTCGGCGCAACGACTTTGAAACAGGGCGAGACTGTCGTGGTTGGCCTGCCGATGCCGTTTGGGATGGCGGCGACGATGACCAATCTGCGCAAGGCGGCGGATGCGTACTGGGTGCTCTATAGCGAGCGGCGTCAGATTCGGGATCTTTATATGCTCCTGCTGCTGATGATGACGAGCCTTGCTCTGTTCGCGTCGTGCTGGCTGGCGCTGCATCTGTCGAAGCAGGTGACCAAGCCCGTGGAGGCGCTGGCGGATGCGATGGAGGCTATCGCGCAGGGGGACTACGGCCACCGCGTGCAGGAGAGTGCGACCGAAGAGCTGGGGGAACTGGTGCGAAGCTTCAACCATATGGCGGCGGATCTTGAGGGCAGCCGGCGCGCGGTGGAAGAGTCTACGGTGCAGCTTAGCGCGGCGAATACGGCGCTTGAGGCCAGGCGCGGCGAGCTTGAGACGATGCTCGAAACGATTCCCAATGGGGTGGCGACGCTCGATACCGACCGGCGGATCATCCTTGCCAATCGGGCGCTGAGCGAGATGATGGACCCGGGTGGGCAGAGGCCGTTCTATGGGCTGGTAATGGAGGAGGTCTTTCCGCCTGAGGTCTCGGAGGTGCTTGATCGGTTGATTAAACGCAGCCATCGCATGGGGTCGGCGTCGAGTGAGATCGAGATTCCCGGCTTCCCGCAGAGCTCTGGCGACAGGTTTGGCGGGACGATGAACCTGCTGGCTACGGTCGCGCTGCTGGAGATGCCGGCGGCTACGGAACGGATGCGGCGCGAGCATCAGGGCTATGTGATTGTGCTTGAAAATGCGACTGAGTTGTTGCGTGCGCAGAAGCAATCCGCTTGGAAGGAGGTGGCGCGGCGTGTGGCGCACGAGATCAAGAATCCGCTTACTCCGATTAGTCTGAGCGCGGAACAGATTCGCCGCCACATCGACCGCCTGGCTCGTGCTTTTGCTGAGGTCACGCCTGCCAGCGCCCCTGAGCCGCCTTCGATCGCTGTGATTCGTCGATGTTCGGAGGTGATTACCTCTTCGGTCGAGAGCATGCGGTCGCTGGTCGATCAATTTGCGGCGCTTGCGGAGTTTCCGACAGCTCGCCCCAAGCCTGCGGATCTCAACACGATTGTTGAGAACTCGCTTGCGCTGTTTGCTGGACGGATGCAGACGGTTCGCGTCGTGCGCAAGATGAGCCACGATCTGCCGCTGGTGATGGCGGACCCTGAGGCGCTGAAACGCGCGCTTGGCAATCTCATCGATAACGCCGCGGAGGCGATGCAGCAGAGCCTCTATCGTGAGCTGCAGATCAGCACGTGCCTGCTGGAGAACGGGATGGTCGAGCTTGCCATTGCGGACAGCGGCTCCGGCCTTACCGACGACATGCGCGAGCGCCTCTTTCTGCCTTATTTTTCTACCAAGCAGCGCGGCACGGGACTTGGATTGGCGATTGCCGCGAAGATTATTCAGGAGCATCAGGGCTCGATTCGCGCGGAGAAGAACGAGCCTGCGGGCGCGAGGTTCATCATCGAACTGCGGCCGGCTCTTTCGCCTGACAGCGACCCGGACGCGCCGGTGGCCTTCAGTGCCTTCGCCACGCCGCAGAACGGTCATCAGCCGGCGGGTGAGGTTGAGTCTGTCGCGGACACTCCAGTTCACAGCAACACCAAAGCAGAGGACGACTTTGCCTCCACCCTCCCCAGAGGCCCCCAATGAACCACGTACTCATCGTTGACGACGAAGCCGAGATTCGCGAGTCGCTCGAAAGCATCCTTCGTGAAGAGGACTATCTCGTCACCACTGCCGCTACTGCGGGTGAAGCCCTCGAGCTACTTCGGGATGCTGCCTACGATGTTGTTCTGCTCGATATATGGCTGCCGGACCGCGACGGCCTCGATACTTTGACGGAGATCCGTCAGATGGAGGCGAGCAACGTTCCTGAGGTCGTCATCATCAGCGGCCACGGCACGATTGAAGCTGCGGTGCGCGCCACCAAGCTTGGGGCGTACGACTTTCTGGAGAAGCCTCTCTCGCTCGATCGCACGCTGATCGTCTTGAAGAATGCGATGAAGGCTCGGCAGATGCGTGAGGATAACCAGGAGTTCTCGCGTCAGCTTGCGAAGGGAACGGTGACGGGAAACTCTGTTCCGATGAAGGCGCTGCGCCAACAGATCAAGCTGATGGCCCCTACCAACGGGCGCGTGCTGATCTATGGGGAGTCCGGGGCAGGGAAGGAGCTTGTCGGCAGAGCCATGCATGCGGAGAGTCTGCGCAAGGACCGGCCATTTGTGGAACTCAACTGCGCCGCGATCCCGGAGGATTACATCGAGAGCGAACTCTTCGGCTATCGTCACGGTGCCGTGCCGGGCGGCCCCACTGAGAAGCGCGGCACGTTTGAGCGCGCGGACGGAGGCACGCTCTTCCTCGATGAGGTGGGCGACATGAGCCTGAAGACGCAGGCCAAGGTTTTGCGGGCGCTCGATGAGCAGCGCTTTCTTCCGGTCGGCGCATCGCATCCTGTGCATGTCGATGTGCGCGTGATCGCCGCTACGAATAAGGACCTTGAAGAGGAGATCGCTCGCGGCAACTTTCGTGAAGATCTGTTCTATCGACTGAATGTCATTCCGTTTTTTGTTCCGCCTCTGCGCGACCGCAAGGAAGATATTCCTCTGCTCGTCAAAGAGTTTTTGCAGCAGTTTGGTGCGGAGTACGGCCGTCCTCACGTTGAGATGACTGAAGATGCGCTTGCTGCTTTGAAGCAATACCACTGGCCTGGCAATGTGCGTGAGCTGCGCAATCTTGTTGAGCGCGTCTTGATCCTTAACCCGAAGACACAACGCATCGAGCGCAAGCATCTGCCGATGCTGGTCTATCGTGATTCGGCCAAGGACTCCAACAAGGCCAATGGACGCGAGGAATTCACCAGCCTGCTGCAGGCGCGTGAGGCGTATGAACGCGACTACATTCTGAAAAAGCTAGATGAGTTTCATGGCAATGTCAGTCGCGCTGCCGAGGGGCTTGGATTGGAACGCAGCCATCTCTACCGCAAGATGAAAGCGCTGGGCGTCAGCGTCAAAGAATAGCTACTTTGAATAGCTACTTTCTTGCTTTGCGATACGCTTTCTCCAGGTGTTTCAGGGCTGCTGCCAGTTCGCCATCGTCTTCGACCGCGAAGCTTTGCCACTTTTCACGCTCAGTCTGTCCAGGTTCGTTCAGTTTCGTTGCGATTGTGTTCGGCAGCTCCAACCCTCTTGTGCCGGGAAGCAGGGCAAAGATCGTATCGCCCCGATAGATGCTGATCATGCCAAACATGCGGCCTATCCTTGTCTCAGGCCACCGTCGCACCTCTTCTATCAACAGAGTCGACCGCCGCTGCATCTCCTCAGATACCTTGGGTAGTGCTGGCCGTCTGGCTCCCATCTCACTCTTCCGTCTGCTGTTTTTCCGCAATCAACTCCAACTGACGGCGCCAGTCGAGTTCTTCGACGAAGCCGCGGCTGGAGCGCCATTCTTCCTGCACCTTGACGAAGAGTTCAAGAAAGACGCGGGTGCCGAGGAGTGGTTCGATGTCTTTGCGGGCTGCGGTGCCGATGCGCTTCAGCATCTCGCCCTGCTTGCCGATGAGGATTGCCTTCTGGCCAGTGCGCTCGCAGAAGATCGCGGCTGAGATCTTCGTCACGGGCAGTTTGCCGTCCTTCATCTTCTTCATGGATGCGGGCTCTTCGAACTTTTCGATGACGACCGCGGTGGCGTAGGGAACCTCTTCGCCGGTGAGCATGAGAATCTTTTCGCGGATGAGTTCGGCGACGAGGAAGCGTTCGGGCTGGTCGGTGAGTTGATGCTTGGGGAAGTAGCGCTGGCCCTCTTTGAGCTGGCCGACGACCTTTTCCAGAAGCAGATCGAGGCCATCCTTCTTGCGGGCTGAGATGGGGATTACGTCGGCGAACGGATGCAGTGTGGACCAGTGCGCGATGAGCGGGAGCAGGTCTTTCTTGGGGATCGCGTCCATCTTGTTGAGGACGAGGATGACGGGGCACTCCAATTTCTTGATCAGCGAGAGGGCGAAGTCGTCTTCGGCGGCAGACATGCCCATGCGGCCTGTAGCTTTTCCGCTGTCTTTCTCTCCCGGGACCTTTGGCAGGCGGTGGGTCACGTCGACGATGAACAGCACGGCGTCGCGCGACTCCAGCGCATCGTGAACCTCCTGCATCATGCGACGGTCGAGCTGCGTGTCTGGCTTGTGGATGCCGGGTGTGTCAACCAGAACCACCTGCGCGGCTGGATGGCCGGGCTCGCCTTTAGCCTTCTTTTTCAAGGGAACTTCGAGCACGCCGTGGATGCGTGTGCGCGTCGTCTGCGGTTTATGCGTGACGATGGCCAGCTTCTGCCCGAGCAGGGCGTTGAGCAGGGTGGATTTGCCCGCGTTGGGGCGGCCGATGATGGAGACGAAACCGGAGCGAAAGGCCATTCTCTTTATTATGCGCTGTTGCGGTGCCGTAATTCGCAAACGTCGGCTAAACTGGCTCGTATGAAAGTCACCAAACTGCGGACTGCTCGCAGATTCGCTCGAGGTCTAGCCCTGTTATCTTCTGTCACCGCGCCGCTTTTTCTGTCGGCTCAAGCCCTCAAACCGTTCTCTTCGATTGAGATTCACTCCGACCGGACGGTGACCTTCGCCTATAAGGATGCGGCGGCTGGCAAGGTGGAGCTGGTCGTGGGCGGGCTGCCGAAGAAGTTGCCGATGAAGAAGGATCAGGCTGGCATCTGGACGGTGACTACGCCGTCCCTGCCGCCCGAGATCTATGGGTATCACTTCGAGGCGGACGGCGACTTCCGGCTGGACCCTGCCAATCCGGATACGACGATCAACCTGGTGGATGTTGCGAATGAGCTGACGGTGCCTGGCGATACGCCGCAGCTGTGGGAGGTGGCCGACGTTCCGCACGGCGTGCTGCACCACTACAACTACACGACGAATATTGTTCTGGGGCTGCCGCAAAATCAGAGCCGCTACTACGTGTACACTCCGCCGGGCTACGATCCTAAGGCTTCGCAGCCGTATCCGGTGCTCTATCTGCTGCACGGATGGAGCGATTCGGATTCGGGCTGGACTGCGGTGGGCCGCGCCGATCTGATGCTCGACAATCTGCTGGCACAGGGCAAGATCAAACCGATGGTGGTGGTGATGCCGCTGGGCTATGGTGATATGTCCTTCCTGCACCAGTTTCATGTGTGGGAGGACCCGGCGGCCATTGATCGCAACACGGATCTCTTTACCAAGGCGCTGCTTACGGAGGTTCTTCCGCGTGTTGAAGCGGAGTATCACGTCTCGAAGGATCGCAATGACCGCGCTATCGTCGGGCTGTCCATGGGAGGGCTTGAAAGCCTCTCGATTGGGCTCTCGCATACGGATAAGTTCGCGTGGGTGGGGGGATTCAGCTCGGCTGTTCATAATTTGAACTACGAGAACAGACTGGCTGCGCTCGACCCTAAGACGGCGGATCTTCGCCTGCTGTGGGTTGCGTGCGGGACGGAGGATTCGCTGATCGAGCCGAACCGCAGGCTGGTGGAGTTTCTCAAGAGCAAGAAGATGCCGGTCAAGCAGATTGAAACTCCTGGCTACCACACGTGGATGGTGTGGCGGGATAATTTGAGCCAGTTTGCTCCGCTGCTGTTTCAGCCGAAGTAGCGTCGCTGCTTCGGGTTACTTTTCTGTTGGTGGTGTGTCGATCTCTTTGAGGTAGGCCGGGCTCAACGTGCCTTTCGTCTTTGCTAGTGCCAGGAGCGTTGGGTAGAACTGGACGAATGTCGTGTCTACGGCGGCGTGACTCTCGTGGCATTCGTAACAGGAGGCGGGGCGCTTCACGACTTTGGCGGTGCCTTTGGGGGCGTCGAACTCGAAGAATCCCCAGCCGCCTTCGAGCCTCGCGTCCTTGACGTGGACCTCGATGCCCATGATCTCCGGGGATTGCGTGTGGCCGTTCTTGTTGATCGAACTGGCACCCTCGGCGCCGCGAATCTCGAGCACGAGCGTGGTCTTGTCGGGCCAGGTTCCGGTCTGGAGGAAGGCTCGATAGGAGCTGGGGTTGACGAAGACGTTGTCGAACATGGAATGGCCCATCATAGAGGCTTTGGGGCTGTAGCTCATGTCGACGCCGGAGGTGAGGAAGACCCACTCGCGATAGTGCTCGGGCATCTTGAACTGGCCGTCCGTCGTGTAGCTGAGGCCAACTCCCTCGGCGGTATCAGGGTAGGACCGGACGTTCTCTTGTTGTGGCAGGAGCGCGACCAGGAGCAGAAGGAGCGCGGAACGCAGCATGGATTACCTCGTCATCGGATTCAGGGTCTCACGTGAGTACGGTCTGGCGGGGAATTTCGTTCAACAGGGAAGAAAGAAAGGGGAAGAGAGAAAAAGTTGGTCTCCGCATCCAGCACGCCACCTCCGTCTGCGCTCAACTTCGCGGATAATCAGTGCTAGCGCATGGAATCTTTCTTCACACGCTTTAAAAACGTTCTGGTGCTGGTGGCGATTCTGCTGGCCCAGACGATCGGTCTTGCGGTGCAGGTTCGCCGCCCTGTCGAATCGGGCGCTCCCGACAGCAGCAAGGTTACGCTTATTCGCTACTGGGCGGTCTCGGTCGTGACTCCGTTTGAGCGATTTTTTCATGGGATCGGTTATACCTTCCGTCACGGCTGGTCGAACTACGTGGATCTTCGCCACACCCGGCAGGAGAATCACGACCTTCAGGAGCAGATCGCGCGGCTTCGGCTGGAGCAGGCCTCCTTCGCTGAAGACGCCATGCAGGGGCATCGGCTACAGGCCATGCTGGACTTTCAGCAGCACTACGTATCGACTACGGTTGCAGCGCAGGTGATCGGGACGAGTGGGAACGATCTCTCTCGCGTGGTTTATATAGATAAAGGCGCGAAGGATGGTCTGAAGGCGGATCAGGCGGTGATTACTCCGGACGGCATCGTCGGCAAGATCCGCGATGTCTTCCCGCACACGTCGCAGGTGCTGCTGATCAACGACCAGACCTCGGGGGCGGGCGTGCTGCTGGCTACCACTCGGATTCGTGCGATTCTTCGCGGCAGCACGACCGGTCAGATTCTCATCAACAATCTGACTCCGGACGATCGCATCAAGCCCGGCGAGCAGGTGCTCAGCTCCGGCGGCGACCAGGTCTACCCGCGCGGGCTTCCCGTCGGCACCATCGAGTCGATCAAGGTCGACCCGGATCACCAGCCTTACACGCTCATCCAGCTTCGCCCCGCGGCAAATTTGAATCAGCTTGAGGAGGTTTTGGTCATCACCGGGACACAGACCACGCTGCCCGCGGCGGCCCAGAAGGATCTGGCCGCGGGAGCCGCGACCGCCGAGGCCCAGGCCACTGCCAAACAGCTCGCAGACCAGCAGGCCGCTGAAGCTGCTGCGCGGTCGGCGGCTCAGATTGTGGCCGACCGGCTGCCCAGCATTCATGAGGGCGACGACGACACCACCAAGACGGGAGCCTCGGCAACACCCGCCGCCAAGACTCCGCCCGTCAGCGTGGTTCCGAAGCCGCTTCCGACCCTCCACTCTGATCGTTATTCGCCGGGAGCGACGCCGCCGGCGGTCAATCTCAGACCCGGGGCTCCTGAGGCGGCCAATCCGGTTGTGCCTCAGACCCCGACTCCGGACGCAACGACTCAACCAGCGACACCGAAGCCCGCACAGCCGAGGCCTCGCAAATCTCAGCCTCCACCGGACTCGGCTCAGCCCCCGACCCAGTCCCCTAACCCTCAGCCGTAGCAGTCTGCTAAAAACACCATGGCTACCCGCAGCTTTACATCCCGCCGAGAGCTAGAGCAGCACAGCTTTCCCTCCGCAGTCGCGTTGCTGGTTCCGCTGGGGGCGATCCTTCTGCAGGCGCTGCTTCCCCGGCCCTTTCCACGGCTTGCCATCCTCGATCTGCCCCTGATTGTGACCATCTTCTTTGCCGTTTCGCGCCGTAATCCTGTCGCGGGAACTCTCACCGGTGCTGCCATCGGACTTCTTCAGGACGCCCTGACCGCACAGCCGATCGGGGTCAACGGTATGGCGAAGTCCGTTATCGGCTACATCGCGGCCAGTATCGGCATTCAGGTTGACGTCGAAAACCTTACGACGCGTATTCTTATCAACTTCGGCTTCTTTCTTATCAATAGCTTCCTGCTCTTTCTCATCAACCGCCGTCTGCTTGGACTGACCAACTTTCACATCTATTGGGGCCACGAGTTTATCCGTGCCGCGATCAACACCTTTGTCGCCATTCCCATCTTTTTTCTGCTGGATAACACCAAGCGCAACGAATGAACGCTACTTTCGGCCGTCTAAACGGTACCTACGACACAACAGTGGTAGACACGGATAGTCAACTGCAGCCGTAAACTGAGATCAGCCATGCAAATGAGCCACCATATCGACCCGAACGACGTCGGCCCCAATGGAAGGGCTGAGAAGGTCTCTGCGGGAAAGCTTCATGCGGCCCAATATATTGTCGCGGGCATTCTGATTGTGCTGATCACGGGTCTCTGGCGCTTGCAGGTTCTTGGAGCGGACAACTTCCGCGCGCTCGCCGAAGCTAATCGAATTCGCAAGGTTCCTATCCTCGCTCCGCGTGGCCGACTCTTTGATCGGGAGGGCAGGCTTCTCGTTGACAACTACCCTTCGGTCTCCTGCTACCTGCTGCGCGAGCAGGTCAAAGATCTTGATGTCGATCTGCCTCTGATCTCGCAGGGCCTCCATATTCCTATTGAGCAGATTCAGGCCACGCTGCGCCGCTACCAGATCGCGCCGAAGTATCAGCCTATTCCGCTGAAGCAGGATATCTCGCCTGACGAGCAGGCCTTCATCGCTGCACATCGCGATGAGCTCCCCGAGCTTGAGACCCTCGATGAGCAACGCCGTCTCTATCCTCGGGACGGATTCGCCGCTCACCTTGTCGGGTACGTGGGTGAAGTTTCCGAGCAGATGCTTGATGATCCGCGCTACGCGTTTTATTCTCCCGGTGATGTCGTCGGGCGCTCTGGCGTGGAGCAGACCTATGACGCACTGCTTCGCGGGAAAGACGGCAGCCGCGACGTCATCGTGAACAGCCACGGCAAAGAACTTGGACACCTCGGGCAAGAGCTCGCCATTCCCGGCAAAGACCTGAAGCTCACCATCGATCTCGACCTCCAGATCGCTGCCGAAAAAGCTCTCGATGGCAAGAACGGCGCCATCGTCGCGATGGACCCTCACACCGGTGAGATTCTTGCGATGGTGTCGCGCCCAACCTACGATCCCAACCAGTTCTCCGTCCGCCTCACCAAAAACTACTGGAACGAGATCATCAATAATCCGGATCACCCGCTGCTTAATAAGAGCCTCCAGGCGCAGCTCGCTCCGGGCAGTACCTTCAAGATCATCATGTCGGTCGCGGGTCTGCAGGAGAATGTCGCTCAGACGATGCATGTAAGCTGCAACGGCGGCGCGGAGTTTTACGGCCACTTCTATGCCTGCGATAAACATCACGGCGCGGTCGATATCAACAACGCGATTCCGTACTCCTGCGACACCTTCTATTACACCCTAGCCAATCGTCTTGGCATCGATACGATCGCGAAGTATGCGACCTCCGTTGGCCTGGGGCAGAGGACCGGCATCGATCTGCCCGATGAGGTCACCGGGACGATGCCTTCTACGGCTTGGAAGCTGAAGACGCAGCATGACAAGTGGTTCGCGGGCGAGACCATCTCGGTCGGTATCGGTCAGGGTGCCGTCACTGCGACACCGATGCAACTTGCGCGAGCGCTGAGTGGCATTGCATCGGGTGGAGTCTTCCGTCGTCCCCACGTGATCTTCGCCGATGAAGTTCCGCCGGAGATGCAGCAGGCGATTCAGGAGTCCTTCCCCGGCTCGGGCGATGCGACCATTCCGCTGACCACAGAGAACTGGCAGCTGATCACCGACGCTATGGCGAACGTGACCAGCAGTCCTATCGGGACTGCTTACGCTGCGCATCTTGAAGGTGTCGACTTCGCAGGTAAGACCGGGACTGCTCAGGTCATCGGTCATGATGCTCTTGCCAAGACCAACAAAGGCCATAACACCGAGCCGAACGCCTGGTTCGTCGGCATGGCTCCGCGACGCAATCCGGACATCGTGGTTGCCGTTCTCTGGGAGCACGGCAACTGGGGCAATAACTCGGCCAAACTTGCTTCCCAGATCATCGACGCGTATGTGAACAAGCAGCGCAAGCGCGACAACAACATCCGCATCGCAGCGACACCTGAGCCTGCCAAGCCCGCGACTCCCGCCAGCGAAGCACCTACGGTACCGAGCGCAGAATAGGACAGACCAGCCATGCCCCGCCTCTCCTCTTATCGCGACTTCGACTGGGTCCTTCTCGGATTCGTGCTGCTGCTCTCGCTGATCTCGGTGCTTGAGATCAAGTCGGCTACGCTGCACACCAAGTTTCATGGCTTCGACCACAAGCAGATCCAGTTTCTCGCCGGTGGCATCTTCCTGATGTTTGTTATCTCGCTGATCGACTATCACCGGCTGATTGACATCATCCATTGGGCTTATGGCGTTAGCGTGCTTTCGCTGATTGCGGTCTTGATTGTGGGCACCAAGGTTCTGGGTGGACGGCGCTGGATTAAATTTCCGGGCGGCATTCACTTTCAGCCGTCCGAGTGGGTGAAGCTCGTGCTGATCCTCGCGGTGGCCCGCTACTTCTGGGGGCTGGCAGGGAAGGAGCTTACGTGGGGCGACATCGGCAAGGCCGCAGCGATGGTGATGGTGCCGATGGCGCTTGTGCTCAAGCAGCCGGACCTTGGAACTGCGTTGACGTATCTCCCGATTCTGATCTGCGGGTTGTTTCTTGGCGGGATTCGCGTCAAGCAGGTTGGCCTCGTGGTGCTGGCGATTGCGCTTATCGGCGGCGTCGCGTGGAAGAGCGGCAAGCATCTGAAGCCGTATCAGCAGGCACGCATCAACGCGTTCATGGATCCTGACTCCGATCCGCGCGGCTCCGGGTACCAGATCCGCCAGTCTCTGATTGCTGTCGGCTCCGGCGGCATCTGGGGGAAGGGCGCGAACAAGGGAACCCAGACCCAGGGCGATTTTCTTCCCATCCCTTACACGGACTTTATCTTCGCGGCCTTCTGCGAAGAGCACGGCTTCGTGGGTGCCATCGGGGTTCTGCTGCTCTACTTCCTAATCCTGATGCGTTTGATTCAGAACGCCCAGACCGCCTCTGATCTTCCCGGTAGCTTCATCATCATGGGGGTGGTCGCAGTAATCGTCTTTCAGATCGCCGTCAACGTTGGCATGGTCGTGGGCCTGATGCCGGTCACGGGGATTCCTCTGCCGTTGCTGAGCTATGGCGGCTCGTCGGTTCTGTTTACTTTTCTGTCGCTTGGGATCGTGATGAACATCCGCATGCGGCGGTTCGTGAACTAGCGGATCGCAAGGGGTTACAGCTCGACAACACTCGGACAATAAAGGAATGTGAATGCCATGTGGCTTTTGCAGCAGCTTTAGTGCAATACTGTTAGCAACACCTGCGCGGCTGTAGATGCCGCTCAGTGTACCCCGCTACTCGGGCGCACGGTCGCCAGTCAGCGGCAACAAAAGACTTTTTAGAAGAAAAGGCCGGCCAGCCAGAGACATCGATCCGTTGGCCGGACAGGTTTTAGGGAATGATTGCATCCGGATGGCGAACGGCCCCGCCTCAAATCTCTGATTTTGAGGTTGTTTTGGTCACAAACTCCGCATGTCTCGAATTGCTTGAAGCATCCCCCCGTGTCCCCGATCTACCCGGTATTGCCCTAGCCGCGCTCTCCTTGAGCGCAGCAGCTGCATCTAGGGCAGAGCTGTACTCTTACCTCGCACCGGTCGTCGAGTCTTGTTCACGAGCTTCCGCAGCCCGTAATCTGTCCGCTCCACGGTGAGCCACACCTGCCCTCCGGGTCAGGCGAACTCCCGATTGTTCTCTGTCGCGTCTGCCGCTCGAACCTCCTAGAGGTCGGGCAGAAAGAGCACAGCGAATGTCGAAAGAAATTTACATCTCCAGTACCCCTCACGAGACTCGTCTCGCCATCGTCGAAAACGACGCCCTAACGGAAATCTATTACGAGCGCGAGAACGAATACACTCTCGCCGGATCCATCTACAACGGTAAAGTCACGCGCGTTCTGCCAGGCATGCAGTCCTCCTTCGTGGATATCGGCCTCGAGCGCGATGCTTTCCTCTACATCACGGACTTTATGGAAGAGGCCGGCGACTCGGCTGACTTCGATACCAACGGCGACTCCGGCCGTCGCTCCAATGGCCGCCGCAACGACCGTGGCGACCGCAACGGCAGCCCTGCCACCATCGAAGGCACGGTAGCCAGCCCTCCCGATCGGCTCGACCAGACTAGCGACTCCGGTGTTCGCTCCTCCGAGCGCACAGACCGCGGTGATCGAAATGACCGAGGTGGACGTAGCGACCGTGGCCGTGGTGGCAGAGGCCGTCGGGACCGCGGCGGCAACCGTGACCGCCAGCCTGTTGCAGATCCGCTCGCGCCTGCTTCGCCGGACGAAACCTTCAACGCCCCCGTGGCCGACTTCTTCTCCGCTGATCAGCCGGCTGAAAATCTCACCGACCGAAACGACGCGGGCGAGATCGGCGAAGGAGCTCCTGGTGCCGATGGCAGCCGCCGCTGGCGTGGCCGTCGTGGCCGTCGTCGTGGCCGTCCAGGGCAACGTGACGAGTCGCCGAACGTCGCCAGCGCCACTCCGGATAATGCCTCCGGTGAGGTCGCCTATGACGAAGACTCTTTCGACATCGACGGAGCCGCCGCGCCTATCGCACCTGCCAGCAGCGCGACTGCGCCGATCGCCTCCGCCTATGGGGCCCCTGAGACAAGCACCTCTTCTCCTGAGAACGCGGACCGTGGCAATCGCGACCGGGGTAACGACCGTGGCGAGCGTAACGATCGCGGAGGCCGTAATCGCGGAGGCCGCAACGACCGCAACGACCGCGGCAACCGAGGAGATCGTGGCGGACGTGACCGCGAACCGCGCGTCCCTCGCGGCTTTGCTCCCAAGACTGCGCTCTACGGCGTGGACGACGCACCCGCCTACGATCAGGCTCCGGAGCTCGACGCCAACGCGCCCGCGCCCATTGTTCTTCCCGGTGAGTCGCTCTCCAAGTACCGCAAAGGTGGGGAGGAGCCTGTCGCCGCAGCGTCCAAGCCTTCAGAGACCAATGTCATCATTCCGTCGGCGCCGGAGTTCAGCCTTCCCGAAGGCTGGGATGGTGGATCGATTCTTCCGGGAGAGTCTCTCTCTCGCCACCGCCGCAACGAAGCCCGCACGGAGAGCCGCAACGAGCCTCGCGCTGAGCATCGCCAGGAGGCCCGCGCCGACTACCGCAATGCCAGCCCTGCGCCTTCACTGCCTCGCGCCGAAGTCATTCGCGAAGCAGACGGATTCAGCGTCGCCGAGCCGATCGTCACCGAGACGAAGGAGCAGCCCGAGGTTCTTTTCGCCGCGCATTCTGACCTCATCTCGCACGAACAGCACCAGCATGAGACCGTAGCCGAGCCCGTCGAGTATGAACCTACCGACGCCTCTGCCTCCTACCGCATCGATCCCGCAGCTCCCAGCGAGTATCGCCAGAGCGCGCCAGTGCTCGATGCGCCTGAGGAGGTTCACGCAGAGGCTCATGCCGAGCCGCAAGTTCACGATTACAGCGTCGATCACAGCTCAGTCCACAGCATCACGCCTGCTCCGGACGAGCCGGTTTCACAGCTTCACACTGAGCATGTTGCGCAGCTCCACACCGAGCCTGCGCACGCCGCGTACGAACCGTTTGACTGGCAGACCCCGGCCGCAACCCATGTTGAGCCTGCAGCAGTCCTCGCCGAGACGGCTCCCGCGCCGCACGAGCTGACCACGCTTCACGCAACGGGGGAGATGCACTCTGAGGCTCCGGTCGCGATCTTTACGCCCGAGCATGCCACCGAAACCGTCTCACCGATTGAACACGAGACTGCCGTCGCGAATCCTGCCGACAACGTCGTCGCAGACCAGGTTGCTCCACAGCACTTCGCGCCAGGCATCGGCTCACTCGAGGAGGAGACGCTTGACGAGGAGGACTTCAACACCACCCTTCACGCCAGCTCCATCGAAGAGATGGACGAGTTTGAGGAAGAAGAGACCCTCGAAGGCGCAGCCGATCTCGGCACGATGATTCGCGAGATGTCCATCGATCAGATCACGCGCTCCGGCAACGTGGACGAAGAGGAGGACGACCTCGAAGAAGAGGACGCGATCTACGATCCTCTCGTCGGCGATCTTGAGGACACCGAGGAAGACGACCTCGACGAGTCTGACACCGAAGAAGATGTTCTGCATGAAGAGTTCGTTGAAGGCGACGAAGTAGCTGCCAATGGCTTCGATCAGGCGCAGGCCGGTACTATGGCTCCGGCGACAGATCGCAATCGCGATCAGGACCGTGGCCGTGGCCGCCGCGATGGTCGTCGTGATGGCCGACGCGGAGACCGCTATGGCCGCAGCGACCGAAGCGACCGCCCCCGCAACACCGGCGGCGCAGGCGATCGTGAACGTGCCAGCGGCGGACGCGATCGCCGTGGAGGCCGCAGTTCGATGCAGTCCACCAATCTCCCGGCCATCAGCGAACTGCTCAAGCCCGGCCAGGAGATCCTGGTTCAAATCGCCAAGGAGCCCATTGCGAAGAAGGGTGCTCGTATTACCTCGCACATTGCGCTGCCTGGCCGCTTCCTTGTCTTCATGCCGACCGTCAATCACACCGGCGTCTCCCGCAAGATCGACTCCGATAGTGAGCGCCGTCGTCTGAAGGAGATTCTGCTCAGTGAAAAGGGCGAGGCCGCGGGCGGGTTCATCGTCCGCACCGCCGCATCGGGAGCCAGCGAAGAGGAGCTTCGCTCGGACCTGCGTTTCCTGCTCAACCTCTGGGCCGATATCAAGCAGCGCTCCGAGTCCTCGAAGTCTCCGGCGCTGATCTATCACGATCTCAATCTCGTCGAGCGCATCCTTCGCGATCAGGTTACGGACAACTTCTCCGCCATCTGGGTCGACAGCGAGAGCGAGTACGAGCGTGTTTTGCGCTTCCTGCAGCGCTTTCAGCCATCGCTGATTCGTCGCGTCAAGCTCTACACCAAAGAGACTCCTCTCTTTGAACAGTTCGGCATCACCGAAGAGATCAACAAGGCGCTTCGCTCCAAGGTGTGGCTCAAGTCCGGTGGCTCCATCGTCATCAACCAGACCGAGGCGCTCGTCGCGATCGACATCAACACCGGCAAGTTCGTCGGCAAGACGGCTCGCCTTGAAGACACCATCGTCAAGACCAACCTCGATGCGATCCCGGAGATCGTTCGTCAGATTCGTCTGCGCGATCTCGGCGGCATCATCATCATCGACTTCATCGACATGGACGAGCGCAAGAACCGCAACAAGGTTATGGCCGCGCTCGAAGAGGAGTTGAAGACCGATCGTGCTCCTTCGAAGGTTCTTCAGTTCAACGACTTTGGCCTGGTAGCCATCACTCGGAAGCGGGTCAAGCAGTCGCTTGAGCGCACGCTGTCCACCACCTGCAACATCTGCACCGGCACTGGCATGGTGAAGTCGCCCGTCACCGTCTGCAACGACATCTACATCGAGATGCGCAAGATGCAGAAGCATCTCGACCGCGGCGATGTGATGCTTCGCGTCAACCCAGAGGTCGTCAAGCAGCTCAAGGCTCCAGGAACCAAGTGGCTTCAGGAGATGGAGGAGATGGTCGGCAAGACGATCCTCGTCAAATCCGATCCCAGCCTGCACCCTGAGCAGTTCGACATTCACTAGACCGCTGTTTCGGAGAGGAGTCGCGGGCTTCAGCCTGTGGCGAGACTCCGAAAAAAGATCGATCCAGGGCATGAGATACTACGGGCGTCCAACTCATCAGGACGCCCGTAACTATTCTTTCCTCAGCATCTTCTGGCAAACGCAAAATGTAAAAACTCCACCGGATTGTCATCCTAAACGACATTTCCTGCGTCTTACACAACAAGCGCGTCACAGTTGGGTTCAAGCCAATGAAGAACCTCATAGCACCAAGGGAGCCACACAAAGATGCACACCACGATCACTGGGAATCGCCTACACCGTATCCTTGGCCGCACCGCGGCAGTCACTTTTCTCGCTGCTTCAGGGACCTTGGGCCTTCACGCGCAGCAGTCTTCCGGCACTGCATCCCCATTGCCGCCGGTTAATATAAAAGCGAGTCTGGTTTCACCGCTCAATCTTTCCACTCCGGACGATCTCGGCTACAGCAGCAGCACGGGAGGTGCAGAGACCGCCAGTGCCGTGGACTTCAACCTCAGCAGCGATGCGAGCCAGCCTCCGCCGCGTCGTCGTTACAGCCGCCCAAACTACAGCGATAGCCATACCAATCCTGATGGCTCGGCGAAGTATACCTTCCTTGTCGGTGGGGGCTTCACTCTACCTACTGGCGGAACCCACAACTACGCGACGCCAAGTTGGAAGATCCAGGCCGGCGTTGGGCGCAACTTCAACAAGACTTTCGGAGTCATCGCGCAGTTCGACTACGATAAGTTCGGCTTTCAGACCAGTACGCTCAATAACCAGCTTGCCATCTACAACGGTTTGTGCACGTCGGCGGCCCAAGCCGCTGGCAACTGCTCGCTGATCCCCCAACTTGGCGGCAACATCCACGACTGGTCCTTCACGCTCAATCCAATCATCAACTACTACACGTCCGATACCTTCGGGGCATACGTCGTCGGCGGCATCGGCTTCTATCACAAATACACCCAGTTCACGACGCCAGTCACGGGAACCTGCTTCGACCCCTACTATGGGTACTATCAATGCTCGGCCAACCAGCCCATCGACTGGTATACCAGCAATGCCTTCGGCGTGAACGCAGGCCTTGGCGTTACTTATAAGGTCTCGCGCTTTGCCTCGACGAAGTTCTACGCTGAGGCACGGTATGTCTGGACCGATAATCAGCCTCGCCCGTTCGATATCAGCGGTACTACAAGCTACTTCAATGCGTTTCCGCAGGCCAGCGCGCGGACGACCTATATTCCGGTCACCTTTGGACTCCGCTTCTAGCGTTTCCCTGCAGGATCGAGTTGCAAAAGAAGAGAGGCACGCCGCCTCTCTTCTTTATTTTTAGACTCTGCCTTGTGACGGTTCTCTTCCGGTCGCGGGCTATCGCAGCCGCAGAAAAAATCCCGCAGTCACGCCGGCCACGGTCGCCAGGCTCATCAGCATCTGATGTCCGACCCCGCGCTGACGCATCTCCCACGTATTTGTCCACAGCACTCCCATAAGAGCGACCACTAAAGCCATGCCGCCAATCCACGGAGAGTGATCGGTGCCAAGGACGAGCGCTGCCGCATAGCCCCCCACGGTCGTGCACACCAGCCACACTCCATCCTGAAGAAACTTGTATCTCGGCGTGATTCGATAGTCTCGCGCAACCATATCAGGCAAGGACGTAGTAATGGCAAAGGTCGCCGCCATCGACAGGCCGACCGTCAGCAAATACCCAAGACTGATTGCAAGTAAAAGAAAAGCGCCAGTAATCATGAACCTATTCTGGTCTCCTGCGCTGCGATTTTGCCGGCAGTTCTTCAGGAGACATCGACAGCCAGTCTATCAGCCTCGATCGTCTAAATGCCTACCGGATACGGCTTCTCGTGCATCTCCTGGTCGGGGTCGCGGCTCCGTTCGAAACGACCCTGCAGCAGGCTCAACAAGCCGGTGTACCAGTACCCGAACACAAACAGCACGAGAAACGGTACCGTAAAGAAGTTCTCCGTCGAAATCGCATAGTAGACCGTCCACGCAAAGTAGCATCCGATTGCCATCTCAATCCATGGAATGATGCCCAGTCGTTTGCGATACACTTTTGCCTGGCTCTTCTCACCCTTCTTCTTCACGCTATACTTCGGCGTTCTGGCAAACGCGCTCTTCACTCCAAAAAGCGCCTCGAGTACTGCCTTGGTATTGGTGATGGTTAACCCTACCCCACCCAGCGCCATGACGAACGGCACATAGACGATGGACTTGTACCAGCTCTTCGGATAGAGCTCCTTCTGGCTCACCATGTAGAACGTCGAAACCGACATGGTGCTTGCAATGAACAGAGGAAAGTCGATCAGCAGCATCTGGATATAGCCCTGCCAGCTGCGAATAATCATCGCTGGCATCAACAGCACACTCAGCACGATCATCAGCGGATAACTGATATTCGCGGTCAGGTGATACCACGCCTCGAGCTTCGTATGCCACGGCGCATCGCTCTTCAGCACCCGCGGCAGAATCTTCTTTCCCGTCTGGATGAGGCCCTTCGCCCATCGCGCCTGCTGTGTCTTGAAGGCGGTCATCTCAATAGGCAGTTCAGCTGGACACTCCACGTCCTGCAGATATTTGAACTGCCAACCCACCAGCTGAGCCCGATAGCTCAGGTCAGTATCCTCGGTCAACGTGTCATGCTGCCAGCCGCCTGCGGTTGAGATCGTCTCCCGTCGCCACATCCCCGCCGTGCCGTTGAAGTTGAAGAAGACCCCAGCCCGGCTTCGTCCTCCGTGCTCCAGCACAAAGTGCCCGTCCAGCAGAATCGCTTCAACCTGCGTCAGGAAGCTGTAGTTTCGGTTCAGGTGCGTCCACCGCGTCTGCACCATACCGATCTCAGGCTGCGCGAAGTGGTGAATCACCTGCATCACCCACTGGCGCGGCGGCACAAAGTCCGCATCGAAGATCGCCACAAACTCGCCCTGAGCGACATCGAGACCCTTGTCCAGCGCGCCCGCTTTGTAACCATGCCGGTTGCTGCGATGCAGATACACAATTGGCTGAGGGTCCATACCGACAAATCCGCTCGCGTAGCGTTCGACGATCTCCCGCGCCACCCCGGTTGTCTCATCAGTCGAGTCGTCCAGCACCTGAACCTCAAACCGGTCTCGCGGATAGTCAAGACTGCACACCGCCTCGATCAGGCGCTCGATCACAAACTGTTCATTGAAGATCGGCAGTTGAATCGTGACGAATGGTAGCTGCCCCTCGGCGAACCGCATCGGCGGCTCACTCCACTTCGCGGCGTTCTTTTTGTTTTTGAAGTAGAGCCATACCAACTGATAGCGGTGAATCCCATAAAACGCCAGAACGATCATGACGATGAAGTAGGGAATCAGCATCGCCGTATCGAAGGCATTCCATCGATACAGGTGCTCGAACGTCTTGTCTGCGTAGTGCGTCTTCCAATAGTGACCGAAGCCCTTTGGACCGACCAGCAATCCGAGTTGGGACGTCAGTGTTTGAAGAGAAAATTGCAGGGTCGTTGCTCCACGAAAGGTTCGGGTACCCTATCGATTCTACGCGAATCACCGCTTGAAATCAGGACATCTTCGTCGTCCGAAAACCTAGTTCAAGAACATCGTCCGGTAGACCGTATCGCGTTGCACCGGCTTGAATCCTGCGTCGCGAATCACCTGGCGGAGTTGCTCCTCAGTCGCTGCGTTGGCGCCTTCGGCGTGCAGCACACTGCCTACGTCGTTGCCGCCGAAGCGCAGACCGACCTGCAGCACTTTGAATCCCTGCGTTTCGAGGTTCGATTGCACGTTCTCGATGTTGTCGAGGTACATGCGCGAGATGGCCAGTGTCTTCAGATACTCGACTGCCGTTGCCTCCTCAAACCCCGGCATTGACGCGGCTTTTGGCGCGAAGCTCCACGGCGTGAACGAGGCAAAGCCGTTCGTCTCTTGCTGCAGACTGCGCACTGCTTCAAGGTGGTTGACGCGATGCTCCATCGTCTCGCCGCCGCCGAAGGTCATGGTCGCGGTCGTCAGCATCCCGAGCTTGTGGGCGGCGCGATGGACGGCGAGCCAGTCAGCTGTGGTCCACTTTGTGCGGGTACCCTGCTGTACCGCGTCGTCGAGAATACCCGCGTCATCACCGGGGATTGAGTCCAGTCCGGCATCGTGCAGGCGCGCGATAGTGTCCTCCACGGTGGCTCCGGTCTGCCCGGCGATGGAGAGGATCTCGCTGGCGGAGAGCGAGTGGAGCCAGAGGGCGGGGAAGCGTTGCTTGATGCTGCGAAAGAGCCCGTCAAACCAGGAGATTGTGAGTGCGGGGATTACCTCACCCTGCAACATCACTCCGTGGCCGCCCTTCTCGAGGATGTTGGAGATCTGTTTGCAGAGTTGATCAAAACCCGCGTCAGTCGCGGACTGCGTGTAGGTGACTCTTCCGTCGATGGCATAGCTGACTACGCCTTCGGGGTGCAGACGGCGGCGTACGGCGTCGGCTTCCATTCCAATTCCAATCAGATCATCGCTGCGAAAGCAGTCCAGTGCTTCGTTCCGGCTAATTCCCATGCTTCAATTCTACGGTTTTTGGCGGAAAAAATTCTGGGATGGGGAAATGGTGGTTTTTCAGGGGTATTTTGTGTTTTTGGAGTGTTTTGCTGTGGTGAAAACGTGGTGAAGTTGTGGTGAGATGCGTGGCTGATGTGGTGTTTTAGCCGTCACTTTTTCGGGGTCAAAAAATACGCCAGGTTTGCAGATTTATTTTCCGGGGAGACAAATTCAGGACGCGCTTACCGCTGGAGCAGGCGGACCAGCAGGACGACGACCATGGAAACCAGCGCGATCAGGATAGGAATGCCTGCCTTCAGCCACATGCTGAACGAGGCCACCTGCTTCTCGAGCGCCTCCATTCGGTGTTCGTGCTGCTCCATCGACACCTGCGCACGCTTTACCACTTCGCCTACTTCGGTGATCTGCGCGCTCTGGTCCTGCAACTGGCGGTAGAGCCCCAGGTGCGCTTTGGTAACCTGCCCCAGGTCGCCGCGAACGCCCTCGGCCATGGCCAGCATCGCGGCTTCGTTTGCCTTTTCGGCGGCAGCCTTGGAGCTGAAAAACTTGTCCGCCATCGGCACCAGCCGCGTGATGTGAGGCAGCAACTCAACTAACTGCATGAATACCTTTGGCCACATACACTACTCCAAGTGTTATTCTTCTTATCGTTTCTGGCGGCGAAAAGAAGTCCAAACCAACTTCTAAATCCTAGTCCAGGTACGACCCTCGCTGGTCCATACCGAATCTTTATTTTGGTTCTTTATGGCGTGAGCGCTGAGCGTTTTTGCCGCCATCTCATGACGAGCGCGACGACCGTCACCAGCAGAATGGCCGTAACGATCCCCTGCGACCACAGACAATAGATGCACCACTTCTGCAAGACGTATGCCTCGATATAGCTGAGAAACGCGGCGAAGAGGAAGCCGACCTGAGCGAACTCGAAGACCAGCCACCAGCGGCCCATCAGCGCGAGAACGCCGATCGCGGCATAGCCTACGATGCCCAGCATCGCTACGGGAATATGCGATCCCGCCTTGGGGTCTTCGTCGAAGGTGCGGGGAGGAAAGACGGCAAACCGGCTGTGATTGACCGCGCCGCAGTCGAACTTCTCGGTTACGGCACAGGGGGGAGCCAAGGCAGGGTCCATGTAGTGAACGTGTAGCGCCATGGTTGAAACGACAATGCCTGCAACTGCCAGCAACGCAATCAGATACTTCATGTCTTCGATTTTACTGCGTGGATTTTACTTCGTGAGAGAACGTGAGGCGACGAGGGTCGTCTTTATGGTTCGGGGTCGGGTCATCCATCGCGTGTACTCGGGGCCGGTCGTGGTTGTGGACGAGTATCATAAGAACAGGCAGGACAGGCGAGAGGCATAACACCCTCAGGGCATGCCGCAGAGAGAAAGATGCGCGGAGAGAAAAGATGATCGACAACCGCTTGAACATGAACGGGTATCCCACCACGATTGAGGGCGCACGTGAGGAGACGGCCTCGCTGCTGGCCAAGGTGCTGGGCATTACTTCGCTCGGCTTTCTGATCACGGCTCTCGGCGTGGCGACAGCTCCCGCGTGGAGCACGCTTCCCGGGATGATTGCGGTGCTTGTCCTCGTGCTGGCGATCACCTTTACCCGCAAGGCGAGTCCGGCGCTGGCGCTGGGGCTGTTCCTTACGCTGACCTACTTCATGGGTTGGGAGATAGGCCCGCTGATTCATCGCTACGTTCAGAGTGTTGGTTCGGCGGTCGTCTTCAACGCCGCTGCGACCACAGGCCTGGGCATGGCGGCCATGGGTTGCGTCGCGTATCTGTTCAACATCAACTATCGGCGCATCGCTGGGATCGGTTTCGCAGCGCTGCTGCTGCTGATGCTCGCTGGTATCGCCAGCATCTTCTTTCGCTTCATGTCGCCGGATACCTATTCCTGGTTGACGCTGGGGGTCTTTACGCTGCTTACGGTTGGCGACTTTGCCCGCATTCGCGCAGGTGGTGATGGCCGGTCGGCGGTGTCCCTTGCTCTCTCGATCTACCTCGACGCGATCAACATCTTTATGGCGGTCCTGCAGTTGATGGGCGGACGCCGCAGGGATTAGCCGCGGAGAGTTGCGTCTGGCGAAGATGCAGAGTTTGAATCGTCCGATGACCTCCTGAAAACGTTGAACATTTTTGGTTCCTGCGCCTGATCCTCCAGGGGCGAGGGCAGGGCATCGCTTCCAGAGCTCAGATATTCACGCGCAGGTTGCGTTCTCTAGAGGTACACTGAGCCGACTCAATGAGGCACTCTCTACCGGAGGATCAGATGAAGATTCAGGTCAATAGCGACAAGACGATTGACGTAGACGCGAGTTTGACGGGTTTTGTCGAAGGGGACGTGAGCCGTGTTTTGGACCGGTTTGCCAAGAGGATTACGCGGGTAGAAGTCCATCTTTCTGACGTGGATAACAAAAAGACAGGCAAAGCGGACAAGCGCTGCTTGATTGAGGTTCGTCCCGAAGGGGACAAGCCGGTGAGCGCGAGCGCAATCGCTATGACGACGGAGTCCGCAGTTGGAGCGGCTCTGGGAAAGATGCAGAGGTTGCTTACCACCTTCTTCGGACGGAGGGGAAGTGCTGCCGAGGAGGTCTCCGCGCCTGTTCCACCGGCCGAAGCGGCCGCACCAGTTGTGCCTGCCAAAAAAGCGGCGGCGAGTAAGACCGTTGCCACAACAGGCAAGACGGTTGCGGCAAAGAAGGCCGCAGCGAAGAAGGCTGCCGCGAAGAAGCCGACCAAGCTCAGCCCCCGGGGCCCAAAAAAAAAGTTGATCTTCCAGGCCCGGCGGAAGTCTCAACCTTCCGGTAGGCGGCCTTAGGGAGCCGCTGCCTGCTGCGATGGAGAGATGTCAAACTTTTATCGTTGAGTCGTTCCGCAGATTTATCATGGAGCGGTGAACTCGACCAGCCGCAGACAGTTTCTCGCGATGCTTGGCGCCACCGGTCTCTCGGCCGCTGCGCCTTCGTTTCTTGCAGCATCGGCGACCGCCGGTGGCCAGGTCCGTGAGCCGTTCACTTTCTTGTTCATTACGGATGCGCATCTCCAGCCTGAGTTGAATGGCGTTGTCGGCACGGATATGGCCTTCAAGAGGGCTCGTGCGGTCAGGGCTGACTTCGCAATCAACGGAGGCGATCACGTCTTCGATGCGCTTGCCGTGCCGAAGCAACGCGCCCTGACTCTCTTCGATCTCTACGACAAGACCGAACAGGATCTGGGCGTGAAGGTGTACCACACCGTCGGCAATCACGACGTACTTGGCATCTACCCGGCCAGCGGTATCGCACAGGACGATCCGCTCTACGGCAAGAAGCTCTTCGAGCAGCGCTTCGGCAAGCTGTACTACTCCTTCGATCACAAGGGCCATCACTTCATCGTGCTGGCCTCGATCGGGATCACGCCGGACCGCGCCTACGAGGGCCGTATCGATGCGGCACAAATGCAGTGGCTGGCCGCGGATCTCGCTGCGCTGGCTGCCGGAACGCCGGTCATCGTCTCGGTTCATATTCCGCTGGTGACAGCGATCGCAGCGTACATGCCCGAACCGGCTGTTGCGCCGGCTCACCACGGCCTGAGTGTCGCGAACGCCAACCAGGTGCTCGATCTGTTCGCCGGACATAATGTGCTGGGCGTTCTGCAGGGCCACACGCACGTCAACGAACTGGTTGAGTGGAAGGGCGTGCCGTACATCACGAGCGGGGCAGTGTGCGGCAACTGGTGGCATGGCACGCGCCTGGGGACGCCGGAGGGCTTTACGGTCGTCACAGTCGCAGACAATAAGCTCACCACGCGCTACGAGCCTTCCGGCTTCCAGTCGGTCGCGCCGCAAAATACTTAAAAACACATGGTGGCCGCCAGGGCCACTTTTTGTTTCTTTGTTGATTTACCGTGGTACATTGGTACATATGACTGCATCGAAGAACGTCATCGAGATCGAGCGGATTCAGACAGGGGTCCGCATGGAGAAGCGGCTGCTGAAGGTGCTGAAAGCACTGGCCGAGTTGAAGGATATGAGTCTAGGAGACCTGTTGGAGGGCATTGTGCTCCATGCGTTTGAGGGCAAGTCCGCGTTCTCCCCGCAGACTCTGAAAGAGATTGAGAAGTTGAAGAACATCTATGGCCTGACGCTGCGTGCGTCCGACAGCCATCACTTGAAGGAGCGCAGATGAAAGCAGCCACGTTACTTCCTCTCGCATTGGCAACTGGCGTTGTGAGTGCAGGGCAGCCTATTGCGATGGCGCAAACAACGGCCTTGCCGGCTCACGTCAGCAACAGCTTTCAGTTCGTCGTGCCGACTCCGTTGAGCCGCGCCTCGGCGCTCTTCGGTCCGGAGGGGGAGCGGTGCTGGGCGGGCAAACACTGGAAGCCCGAGTTTGTTCATCCGCAACCGGCGGAGGACGTCCAGGGTGCCGTCTTTACGGTCCAACATGGTCCGCATAAGAGCGTGTGGGTGAATACAGTCTTTGATCGGGTGGGAGGCCGTATGCAGTATGTGTCGTTTATCCCGGACGCGCTGGTCTTTACCGTCGAGGTGCGACTCTCCGTTCTCGCGCCATCGAGCACGAAGGTGGAGGTGACTTATGTTCGGACTGCTCTCGACGTAGCGGCGAATGAGGACGTGCTGGCCATGGGGAAGCAAGACGCGGAGAGTGGGCCGGAGTGGCAGAGGTCGATTGAGGAGTGTCTCGCCGCGGAGAGGAAGGCGGCGAAGCAGTAATCGCTGCGTGAATCCGATAACGACGCAGGGTCGGCCACCGCTGGAGGTATTTTTGCAGGGCGAAAATTGTGCGGAACCTGGAAAAAGTAAGTTGAACCGCGTCGATTCCGGGGTATGCTGGGTAGCACTTCAGACGAGGTCGAAGTTTCAGAGCTGTCTCGCTGACTTGTGTTCTGCACTTAGGCCCCAATTCCATCTCTCAGGAGTGATGCCATGCAGTGTCCCGTCTGCCACAACGAAGTGGCGCCTCAAAATGCATTTTGTAACCATTGCGGCGCGCCTCTAGCCGCGGCTGGTAGCGCTGCTGCAAGTTCAACCGTGCCGCCGCCGCCGGACTATACGAATGTTCCGCCGGCCTACTCTACGGTGCCACCTGGTTATGTTGCGGCTCCGCCGGCCGCGACCAACCCAGGGCTCTCGGAGAATGCGGCAGCGGCCATCTCTTACCTCACGATTATTCCGGCGATTATCTTCCTAGTGCTCGAGCCCTTCAACAAGATGCCGCTGGTGCGATTTCACTCGTGGCAGTCGATCGGACTTTGCGTGGCGGCGTTTGTGCTGCAGCTGCTGATCTCCTTTGGGGAGATACTCCTGCACTTTATTCCGGGGATTGTTCTACTGTTTTCGCTGGTGCATCTGGTGATCGGACTCGGCCTCTTTCTGGTCTGGCTGTTCCTCATCATCAAGGCAAGCAAGGGCGAGTGGTACAAGCTGCCAATCATTGGCGACTTCGCCGAGAAGCAGGCGCGCGGGTAGATCTTCTGGCCCTGGGGAGCGGCAAGTTCTCTCTCCGGGGCGTGTAGGGTGCGAGGCGCTTCTCCATCACGGCGATGGCTGCGGCGCTCTCGTCGACCAGGATGAAGCTGCGATCGTGTCTGGCTGCGGCGGCGCCAGTCGTTCCGCTGCCGGCAAAGAAATCGAGCACCGTATCGCCGGGGTTGGAGTGGACGCGCACGATCCGCTCGAGGATGCCGAGTGGTTTTTGCGTGGCGTAGCCGGTCTTCTCCTTGCCGGTGGGCGAGACGATGGTGTGCCACCAGACATCGGTGGGGGTCTTGCCGCGGGCTGCCTTCGTTGCGCCGACCAGCCCCGGCGCCATGTAGGGGATACGGTCGCTCTCGTTGAGGTTGAAGGTGTAGCGCTTGGGACCCCTGGTGTACCAGAGAATGTTGTCGTGTTTGGCTGGCCAGCGTTTGGTGGCGCGTGCGCCGTAGTCGTAGGCCCAGATGATCTCGTTCTGGAAGCAGTCGCGACCGAAGATCTCGTCGAGCATGACCTTGCAGTAGTGGACCTCGCGATAGTCGATGTGGAAGAAGAGGGAGCCGGTGGGCGAGAGGACGCGGTGTGCTTCGATCAGGCGCGGCCGCAGGAAGCCGAGGAAGTCGTCGAAGCGGTCGCCGTAGCCTGCGCCTCCGCTCTGCTGCTCCAGCACTTCGGTGCGGTAGCGTCGGCCGCCGAAGCCGACGCGATCGCCAGCCTCGTCGCGGATGGTCTTCATCTGGGTGCGGCTCTGTCGTTTGCCGGTGTTGAAGGGGGGATCGACGTAGATCAGCTCTACGGATGCGGCTGCCAACGACTGCAAAACGGTGAGGTTATCTCCCTGCACGATCCGGTTCATGCCAACGGTCTCCGCTCCTAACACTAACGTACCCTTGGTCTCTTCGGCTGCGACGTGTATTGTTCTCTTCGGATGGTTCTGCTGCACACGGCCCCCCGCTCTACTATGTCCGCGACTCACCTCATCTACGCCATGCTCAGTCACCGCGGACGCGTCCGTAAGGGCAATGAAGATACCTGCGCCGCGGCGCCGGAGATCGGGGCGTTTGTCGTCTGCGACGGCATGGGCGGAGCGGCCGCCGGAGAGGTTGCGAGCAATCTGGCTGCCGATACCTTCCTGGCAAATCTCTCTTCGCCGCGAGGGCTGGAAGCGTCGTTGACGCCGGAGGCGCGCATGAATGCCGCGATTCAGGCGGCCAATCATGCGGTCTATCAGCAGTCCCGCCAGTCGCGGCAGTACAACGGCATGGGTACGACGCTGGTCGCCCTGCTGCACACGCCGGTGGTCCAGGGGGAGAATTGCAAGTCTTCAGCCACTCGTCGTTCGCCGGCCAGTCATCTGAACTCCCGCGTCACCGATCCTCCTACGCTGTGGCTGGGCCACGTTGGCGACAGCCGCTGCTACCGCCAGCGCCGCGGCAATCTGGAGCAGCTCACCATCGATCATTCGCTGGTCGAGGAGCAGCTTCGCGCCGGGCAGATCACCCTTGATCAGGCGGCGCACTCGCCCATGCGCAACCTCATCACGCGCGCCATCGGCTCGCAGGCTACAGTGCAGCCCGAGATTCAAAGCCATCGTCCGCAGGCGAACGACGTGTATTTGCTTGCGTCTGATGGCCTGACCCACGAGGTGACCGACGAAGAGATCGCGGAGATTCTGACTGCGATCCCCAAGCCGCAGACCATGGACGCGCTCACCAGGGCTTGCGAAGAGCTGATTACTACGGCCAATCGCAACGGCGGCAACGACAACATCACCGTGCTGCTGGTCGCTGTTGCTCCCTAGCTACCGGGTAGTGGGTCGGTTTTGTAATGAATGACTGAAATTGCCGAAAATGTGACTTTGCGGGAAGGCATTGATTGACTACCATCAGCCGTGGAGGATCCCATGCTTGAAATGCAGCGAGACATGGAACACCCCAAGCGACGTTTTTGCGTTGGCGGGTTGTCTTCGCTGAAAAATGTCAAATCGGCTCTTGATGGTGTCTCAAAGCACTTCTGCCTGTTTCTCGCTATCGATGCAACGTCCGTCACTGACGGAGAAATAAGGGAAACAGCGAAACTTTTACTAGAACGGGGGATTGCATACCTTTGCGTGTGGGGACCTGATTGTGAAAGGGTGCATGACCAATTTGATCTTGAACGTATGCCTGATGAGCCTAAGGGACAGATTGTGATGACTACTTGGCATTCGAAGGAATCTCTGTCTGAAGCTCTATGGTTCTTTGCGAACTGCGTAGAGCAAGATCATGGCTTCGAAGCACTTTGCACGGATTGGATCGCTCTAAACGTCAGCAATGATTCTTGGGGACAGCGAATTCGGGCAGCTTTGATAGAACGACTGTGAGGACGCCCGTCCTTCCGGCAAGACGGTGTTATAGGTAGCTAGGTTGCCCCGAATTTCAAATTTGACCCACTGCCCAGTGGCCCTTCTGATTCCGTACATCCCTCGCAAGCTGCTACACTGCGAAGTCGTCTGAAACTCCTCTATGTCCGACTTGAAGACCACTAAGACCACTGAGACCATTGCAATCCTCGGCGCCGGCACCATGGGCAACGGCATCGCGCACGTCTGCGCCCGCTCCGGCTTTCCCGTCGTCCTCTACGATCTGCAGCAGCCGTTTCTGGATCGCGGGCTCGCCACCATCGAGAAGAATCTCGCTCGCGAAGTAGCGAAGAACAAGCTCACGCAGCAGCAGGCCGATGAGGCCAGAGCGCGCATTACTCCCGCGCTCGACCGCGAAGCTCTGGGCAGTTGCAGCTTTGCCATCGAGGCCGCGACGGAGAAGTTTGCGATCAAGTCGGAGATCTTCCGCGACCTCGACCGCATCCTTCCTGCCGACGCCATCCTCGCGACGAACACCAGTTCCATCTCGATCACCAAACTTGCCGCAGTGACCAAGCGCCCGGAGCGGGTGATCGGGATGCACTTCTTCAACCCTGTGCCGGTGATGCAGCTGGTGGAAGTCATCCGCGGCCTCGCGACGTCACAGGCTACCTTCGACGCGGTCCATGCGCTCTCGCTACAGCTTGGCAAGACGCCGGTCGAGGTGAACGATGCCGCAGGATTTATCTCAAACCGCGTGCTGATGCCGCTGATCAACGAGGCGATCTACTCGGTGATGGAGGGCGTTGCCACTGCCGAGGCCGTCGATCAGGTCTTCGTGCTCGGCATGGCGCATCCGATGGGCCCGCTTACTCTCGCCGACTTCATAGGCCTCGACGTCTGCGCCGACATCATGCGCGTCCTCGCCGATGGGCTTGGCAGTCCGAAGTACAACCCCTGCCCGCTGCTGGTTCGCATGGTCGACGCCGGTTGGCTTGGGCGAAAATCGGGACGCGGCTTTTACACCTATCCCACATCATGAGCAAGATCGGCACTTGCGGTTCTACACTAACGAGACCAGCTGAAGCCTGAAGCAAGATGCAACATCCAAAGGAAGAGGAGAGACAATGCCCAAGGAGTTTTATTACGAAGACTTTTACGTAGGCCAGAAGTTCAACTCGCTAGGCCAGGCCAAGGTGACTGCCGAAGAGATCAAAGAGTTCGGCAGCAAGTACGACCCGCAGCCCTTTCACCTGGATGAGGCTGCCGGCGAAAACTCCTTCTTCAAGGGCCTCGCGGCCTCGGGCTGGCTAACCGCTGCGATCGTCATGCGACTTCGCGTGCAGTCGATCACGGTTGCCGGCGGGATGATCGGCGCAGGCGTCGAAGAGATGCGCTGGACCGAGCCGGTTCGCCCGGGCGATTCGCTTCGTACTGAGATCGAGGTTGTCGGGGTACGCCAATCCAACTCCCGCAAGGAGTTCGGTGTAGTCCGCACGCGCACGCTTGCCTTCAACCAGCGCAACGAAGTGGTGATGCGCTCGACCGTCAACTTCCTGGCTCCCGTCCGGCCCATCGGCAAGTAAAGAACGAGCTTTCGATGACCAGTGAGGATCTTGCTCTTCTCAAATCGAGTATCGACCTCGTCGTCACCCTTGAGATGGCCGACGGCGAGCGGTTCCTCGCTCAGATCCTCTTCGTTTTCGAGTCTGAGAATACCCCCGATGTCTTTTACCTGAAGGTCGAGCCTGGTCCCAACGGCAACTTCGTTCCGCTGGGAAGCGGTGGCTATTCGACGCTGCTCTCGGACATCGCTGCGGTTCATCGTCTGGAGGATTGAGAAGCTGTCCTGCCGGACGGGCGCCCTGCGCGGGCGGCGGTCACTTCGTGACTTATATACCCCTTCGGTTGGCGCTCCCGTTGGTCGCGAACAGAATCTTATGCCGACCATCGGAGGATCGGGCCAAGCTTTAAAAAGGCGTGCGAACGCCCGAACCAATCTGGTTACCCGGGCGACATACTCACAACCAATCGGCGTATCCTAACGGGATGATGCGTATGACAGTGCTCGCCTCCGGATCCAAAGGCAACAGCACCGTCATCGCCAGCTCCCGGACACGCGTTCTGGTCGATGCGGGCCTCTGCTGCCGCGAACTTCTGCGGCGCATGGCCGTCGCCGGGGAAGACCCCGCCCGGCTCGACGCTATCCTCGTCACGCACGAGCATCAGGACCACATCGCGGGGCTTGCTGTCCTCGCGCGCCGCCTGAAGATTCCTGTCTTCTTCACCGAGCCGACCCACCGCGCCTGGGTTCGCATGCTGACCCCGCGCACCACGATGACCTACGCTAAGTGGCTCGATCATGTGCAGCGCGAGAAGGAAGCCCGCGCCACCGCTATTGCCGCGAACACTTCGACTTGTATCCAGACTGCGGGCCTGGCTGCCCAGCTTGCCGCGCAGTCGGAGGCGATCGCCAGTGTCTCTGCCGAGGTCGCTGCGCTCAACCGTTCCGACGATCCAAATGTTACCCTCGAGCTGCCCGTCGACCCGGATGAGGAGGAGCTCTGCAGCCCGGAGCCCGCACAAAGGGCCGAGCAGAAGGTAGATCCTACGCACCTTCCCGCCGTTGAGTACTTCCGCGCCGGCACGCAATTCTCTATCGGCGACATCGACATCACCCCCTTCACCATTCCGCACGATGCGGCCGACCCCTGCGGCTTTGTCTTTGAGGCCGAGGGTATCCGCATGGCGCTGGCGACCGATCTTGGCTACATGCCCCCCAACGTCAAGTCTGCTCTCAAGCGCATCGACGTGCTGCTGCTGGAGTCGAACCACGATCTCGAGATGTTGCGCGACGGCCCGTATCCGTGGTCGGTCAAACAGCGCGTTCTGTCGCGGGTCGGCCATCTGTCCAATAACGCGACGGCTGAGTTTCTCCAGAAGGACTATGACGGCGGCGCATCGTGGATCGTCCTCGGGCACCTCTCCGAGTCCAATAACGCCCCTGAGCTGGCGCGACTTTCTGCCGAACAGGCACTGGGTAACCAGCCTACGCTGCTCGGTAACCGGATTGTTCTGGCCGGACAGTCTGTTCCGCTCGATCCAATCACGCTTTAGTTCTGCATTTTCAGGCGCTTAGTGAGGGTACTCCAACGGTTACGATTCGATGAATCCTTTCCTTTCATCGAGCTATCAAACAAGATAGAATGGTGACTATAAACCGATGAAAAAAACAGCGTTAGCATTTCCAGTGAACCGCAGAACCCATAGCCGAGGTTGCATCGATCAGGTGGTGGGGGATATCCTCTCCGGTTGGCGCTACGACATCTCGGGTCTGTCTCCGGCCATGCGCACGGACTATGACCAGCACCTCTCCGATTGCAGCCACTGCCGCCGCCGCCAGCGCATCGCCCGCACCATCGATGTTCTCCTGATCAGCGTCAGCTCCCTTTCGATTGTTGCGTTTCTGCTGGCTGCCGTAGTCATTCACCGGGTTGAGGTTGTCACGCATATCAACACCGTTCGGGTCCATCTGAACCAGGCCCATGCCGTTGCCGTCTCGCTTGAGGCAGTCGCGATCGTCGGCCTTGTCTTTTCGACGCTCCTCTGGGTGCTGGTTGCGATTGCGACCCCGCTTCCCGGCTTTATCGGCGGTATCGTCCAGCAGCGGATCCCCGCGGACCTCCGTGACCGCTTTACGAAGGACGCTGCCTGAACAGAGTTGTGGGCTCTTTGTTGGCCGCCCCGCGCTGACCACCTGCGGCGGCTTCTGATTACGGCGAACAATTCACCACTGCCTCCTCCGCATTTGATAGCGTAGTACAACATCATGTCCTTCCCCACCCCTGAAGGCGAAGTCCTGCCGCCGCACACCGACGGTATCCCCGCTCAGCCGATCCCCGACTACGAGCGCGAGGCCTCACGTCCCAACTCCCGTGAGCGCGGTTGGAATATCTTGGCCACCCCCGGCACCTACATCCTGCTCGGCATCAACATCACCGTCTTCTGCTACATGATCTTCCGCGGCGTCTCGCCCAGTAGCCCGACGCCTTATCAGCTGCTCTATTTTGGCGCGACCAGCCCGGAGCTGATCCTGCACGGCCAGTGGTATCGTTTGCTCACTGCGACGTTTGTTCATGTCGGTCTGCTGCACATCGCGACCAACATGTGGTGTCTGTGGAACCTCGGTCTGCTGGGCGAGCCACTGCTTGGCCCCTTCGGCCTGATCGCGGTCTATGTGATTACCGGTGTCGCTGGTAATCTGCTTGGTCTGTTTACCAGTGTGTTTTTTCACGAATACGGATCTTCAGGCGCAGCCGGAGGCCTGTTAAACCTGCTCTACAAACTGCTCTATTCTGGGTATGATTCGGTGGGTGCGGGAGCTTCGGGTGCAGTCTTCGGGATCGCTGGGATTCTCATTGTGTTGCTGTCGAATAAGAAATTGCCCATTCCGGCATTTGAGTTGAACCGCCTCCGACGCTCTGTAATTCAGTTTGCGATATTGAACCTCATCATCGGCCTCGGCGCGAACTTTACCAGCATTGTGCGGATCGACAACCACGCTCACATCGGTGGCTTCCTGACCGGACTCGCGCTCGGGGTTCCTTTGGTGCCACGCATGACCTCCGGTCGGACCCGCTACCTCGCGCGACAGAAGCTCACGTTCGCTGCCGCCACGTTCGCGCTAATTCTCTTTGCGTACTTCATTGCCAAGCTGCGATAGGCGAGTCAACTGGCCAGCCAGTTTAGCAAGTCAGCGAGTCAGCGGGAGTTGTACTGAATCGCTGTTGACTTGCTAACTCGCTGACTTGCTCCCCGCCCTTTGCGGCTGCACGTAAAACAGAGGCGCTACCGTCTGGCCTCAGCCCAAAACGCTTCGAGCACGCGGGCACACTCTTCGAGCAGCGCCTGCGCCTCTGCATCGAAGGCATTCAGGTGTTCGCTCTCCACATCCAGGGTCCCGATCACGCGATCGCCGTGTCCATGGGCAAGAACCGGAACGATAATCTCCGCCCGTGTGCTGTCGAACGTGGTCATGTAGCCCGAGTCATCGGCCACATTTCCGGCGTTGACCGTTCTTATTCCGGCAATCGCTCTCGCGGTGAGACCCTGCGTAATTGGAAAAGCGGGATGAGACGGCGCGGAGTATCCACTCCACGCGATATTCACGACCAGGCCACGCTCGAAGTCGACATCATAGATCCCCACCCAACGCCAGGAGCCTTCCTTGCGAATGGCATCCGCGATTCGTTTCGCTCTGGTGGAGCGATCTGATTTTTCAGCAGTGATGTTCCTGAGCGTATGCAGAAGTTCGCTATTCGGCACCAGTTGACCTCGGTCTGAGTAGAGTGAGACGAACCTCGTCTTAGCTGATCGGTCTCTAGCTGAGCGTCGTCTGGGCGAACTTCCTCACCATGGCCAGCAGCAGTCTTCGGTCGCTCTCCGACAGGTGGGCCGAGTAACGCTGCACCTGGGTCAAAAACCGGATCTCCTCTTCGCCCAGGTTCAGCCCCGACATCTCCTTCGCCATCGTCTCTTCGGCGAAGAACTCCGAGAGCTGCAGGTCCAGAGCTCTCGCAATCTTCTGCAGTGTCTCGAGCGACGGCACGGTGTGCCCATTCTCCACCCGCGAGAGATAACAGCGCAGCAGGCCGGTGCGCTTCTCGATGTCGCCCTGCGACATGCCTTTTTGCAGCCGATATCCGCGAATCGTAGAACCGATATTCATCGAGATGGAAAGAGCCTCAATCGACTCGTTCGCCAGATCAACAGGTATAGTTTGCATGTCAGCCATTAGCCACAAAGTAAACAGCCGCAACGAGTTGGTCAATGCCTATCTTTGGGGATCAGGGCAACTCTGAACCATCCCAGGTTCATCGAGAGGCAGTTACCGGCCAAACCCTGAAGCCTTACTTGAACTCCGCTCGAGTCTGGAACCGCCTCCGGCATTACTGGATCGGTTACTAGCGCTGGAGTAACCCCGTCCTTGCTGCGGGGGACGGTCTTCGGGGAGGGCAATCACACTCCCACCCACCGGTACACGCTGCACAGATCCTCCGGCGAGGCCACGTGGTCCGCCGCCGTGTCCTCCTCCGACATCTCCACCGTCCCGGTCCACAGAAGCCTGAAGCCGGCATGCGCCTCCAGTAACTCGCCAGCCTCGGGGTTGAAGTAGATGACGTCCAGCAGCCCCGGCCTGCCTGCAAACTCAGTCTCCAGCCGCTCAATCAGACGCTTCACCACAGGAGCCGCGAACGGGTTGAAGAGATAAAGCAGGCACGGCCCCTCTGGAAACGAGAACTCGGTCGCGTCCTGGTGGACAATCCGCACCGGACACACCCCTCGTCCTGAACCCGTCCACGCGGCCAGGTTCGACTCGGCGGTCTTGGCAAGCGACGCGTTCAACTCCACGCCGATCACCTGACGAAACGAAAACTCCGAGGCCATCATCACTGCGCGCCCCTTGCCACAGCCCAGATCGACGAAGCTGTACTGAGAGATCGCGGCGTGTTCTGAGTTGGAGATCCAATCCTCGACTACACGCTGAAACCGCGAGGGAGCCATGCCGTAGTAGGCGGTATTGAAGATGTCATTCTTATGACCAGTCCGCAGGTCGCCACCGCCGATCAGTCCGCTGGTGTCGACGCCGTAGCGCTGATCGAACGGATGCATCGGCGGCTTTTCCGCGCCCACAGCGCTGTCCTGTCGCTGCAGTCGCCCCAGCGCGGTTCGCATCGTTCCCGCCAGTCCGCGTTGCGCGAGCGACCATCGCAGCTTCGACCATGCTGTGCCGAGTCTCGTCATTCGTTATCGTGTCAAGGTCTCTGCGAAACGAAGCTCCAGCCCGCTTCCTCTCTTAGCAGAAGTCTAGTGCAACTAGCAGAAGTTTAGTGCAACTCCCAACGCAGCGCGGGATCGACCAGCGTCTGCAGCAGAAAGTTATTTCTTGGCGGCGACCAGTGGGCCACCCGGCGCAGCAGCGAGACAAACAGCGATTGCTTCGCCACCACAATATCGACTGCCTTCTCGGAGAGGAACGCGTGCCGCATCGAGTGCGGGGTTCCTCCCTCGAAGAACAGTCTGGATGTCCCGATCTCAATCTCATACTCGATCAGGTACGAACGAATCATTGTTCCCACCGAGTATCTCTCAAGACCGCTGCGATTCATCTGCCAGTCGATCTCGGATACGCCATGATGTCTCCTGCCGCCGAGCAGGCTGATCCACTGGCCGTCCGGCGTCTTCACTCCAACGCAGAATAGTCCATCCAACGCCTTCATCGTGCTGTATCGCCGCTCGAGGACGAGGTCGGAGACAGGATGGGTCGACGCCTGATTCAATTCGTTCAGCAAAGCTTTACTGAGAATCTTTTTAACATCGCCTTCAAAGGTGCATCCCAACTCTGCTCCGGCCTTGCGGCGGTAGTACCTCAGATTGCGGCGAGTGTGTTTGCCCATCGCAGCCAGCGTCTCATCGAGAGTCTTCTCCAATACGATGGTTGCCCCTACCTCGCGGGTCTGAGTCGTCCACAGGCGCTTTTCGTCCCCGGCCACCGAGTCGCCGAAGCACTCCGACCACGTCTCCTCGCTCTCGCCCGCGTAGCTGAGCATGACCACCTGTGCGCCGTTTGTCATCAGGTAGCGGCCCACGCTGGCGGAGATCCTGGTCCGCTCGGCAGGCAATGCAATCACGGTCCTGCTGCCATTGAAGTCGCTTGTGGTGAAGACCCGCGACGGCATCCCCAGCACCTTGTACTCATAGACCAGTACGGCACCCTTCAGGTCTTCGGCCCGCAAGTCGGCAACGTTTAGGTCCCCCCGCTTTCCTATCAGCACCAGGTAGGGAATCTTCTTCAAATTGTCGGTTCCGGTCAGGAAGTACTCCAGGTAATCCATCGCTCCGGTCTGTTGGCAGAGCGCGCTCAGGTGGACCAGCACAGACTGAATGCGCAGGATCGCCGCCCGTCCGCGCAGAACGAAAAAGTGCGCGGCATCCAGCTCACTTCCCAATAAGTCTTTGGCTTCATGACTGGTCGACAGCATAGTGACGTAGGTGAACCGAAGGTCGCGGAAACTAATAAAAGACAGTGGTCTTTGCGATGCGGCAGATAGGGTCTGGTTACTAGGATGCGTTCTTGCCAGTCCCAGAAGTGGCCAACTGAAACAAATCAGGAATAACTTCTGGCAAACAAGTCACACAGGGGCTGGTAAGCTTACGCCAAATCAATCAGATTGGATCTTCCCTGATTCAAACCTCTGCAATCATTCCGGGGCCTGGTTTCCTAACTTCTACCCCTATTGCGCTGAGAGAGGCAACCCAAGAAACTCTGGACGGGTGCAAAAAATCTACCTCGAAATTCAAGAGGACATCGAACCATAAATCACCTGCTAGAAAGACTTTACAGCAAGTGCACGACGAGACTATGAATAAAATCTCTTCGTGCCGATGGTACTCACAGGGCGGGTTACCCCATGAACATCCCGCCGTTCACATCCAGCGTGTGCCCGGTAATATAGCTGGCCTCCTCCGATGCGAGGAACGCAACCGCATGGGCTACCTCAACGTCGGTTCCAACTCGTCCCAGTGGAATGAACTGCGCATTCATCGCCTTCTGCTCGGCGGTCAGAACTTCGGTCATCGCCGTCTCGATAAATCCCGGCGCCACCGCATTCACCGTAATCGTCCGGCTCGCCAGCTCCCGGGCCAGCGACTTGGTCAGCCCGATCAACCCCGCCTTCGAGGCCGCATAGTTTGCCTGCCCCGCCTGTCCCGTCTCCCCCACCACTGAAGTCACGTTGACGATCCGCCCCCAGCGGCCCTTCACCATCTGCGACATCACCGCCTGCGTCATCAGGAACGCGCCCGTCAGGTTGGTCGTCAGCACATCGTCCCAATCCTTCCGCTTCATGCGCAGCGCCAGGATGTCCCGAGTGATGCCGGCGTTGTTCACCAGAATATGCACGGCGCCAAAGTGCGCGATCACGGCCTTCGCGCACTCCTTGATCGACTCCTCGTTCGAAACATCGAGCGCGAATGCGTGCGCCTTTCCACCGGCAGCCGCAATCTCCGCGGCGACGTCGCCCAGCTTTTCGAGATTCCTCGCCGCCAGCGCCACCGTCGCCCCCGCCCGCGCCAGCTCCAGCGCACACGCGCGCCCAATCCCCTGCGAAGCCCCCGTCACCAACGCAACACGACCTGCCGAAATACTCATGACTCTCCTTGCAACAAACTCACTCATTATACGAACCCGCCTGGGTGTTCTCCGAGCGGTCTTCCCGCAGCGACCAGATGTAAACATTCAGCTCTCGTGCGAAGTGCAGTACCGGTGCGTGATTCGGCAGCGCAATACCATGCGCCGCAGGTAGCTCATTCACGCGAATCTCTGCCTCCGCTCGTTCCAGTGGCCAGGGGAGATGATGAATGTGTCCTACCAATACCCTTCCTCCGTGCGGAGTGAACAGGCAATAGCGCTCGGTCAAAAAATGTTCCAGTGTGCCGCCAGCACTCGGCCTCGCAACCTCGCCCAGGCCGCGATAGCTCGCCTCGAAACGAACGCTGCGCCCCGTCAGCAGTCGTCTGCTGCGATACTCGATCGTTCCATCCTGCGCGGTTTTTCGTCGCATGTCGGCCAGAAAGTACGGAAGATGAAACAGTGTCCGCGCACCCATCACTGCCATCGCACTCGCCGCATCGAGCGAGAAAAAATACACCCCGCGCAAGCCAGTGACCTGCGAACGCGCATAGGTCCGCAGATTCAACTCGCAGAACTTCCCCGCACTCGGAACCGTGACGCATCTCTCGCCCACGGCCCGCGTCCGTACCTGATCCATCCAGAAAGGCACCACTCCTACCCAGGCCCTTCCGTCGAAGCGGTCCACTTCAAGCCCCGCCGGCAGCAGCCGCGCCATCGCCTCCACCGCAATCGGCCAATGCGCAAACAGCAAATCGTTCCAACGTTGAGCCATCCTCCACTGCCCGGCGGGCAACAGGTAAGGCCGATGCTCGAGGGAACTCAGAACATCCATTGCTCCAGCATAGTCGTCGTCGAATTACTCTTCGGAAATCCACTTCGGCAGGATCAAGTATTCTGAGCATCACCATGCCCGACAGCCAGAAAAGCCCCTCCCTCCCTCCTCCCGCCACCGAGACCGACGTCTACGCCATCCAGGGCGCCGATCCCGAGGTCCTCGCCTACGCGATGGCCAAGTACTCCCGCTCCGCTCTCACCATGAAGGAGTCCCTCGCCGAGATCAGCTCCCAGCGCGCCGAGCAGTTCCTCAACACCTTCTACTTCGCCTACGGCCATCGCTCCATCGCCGACCTCGCCCACATCCCCTTCGCCATCGAGCGTCTCTCCCTGCTCGCCGCGATCGAGCTCGTCGACGAGCAGCGCTGGGACGGCCAGGAGCGCTCCACCCGCTACCAGAACTTCCGCCTCTCCGGCTGGTTCACCCCTGCTCTTGGCACCGAAACCCCCACCTTCACCGCCGCCGTCGAGCGTCTCTTCACCACCTACGACAAGATCAGCGCCGGCATGCTCACCGCGCTCAAGGCCGCCATCCCGCAGCCCGAAGCCATGAAGCCCGACGCCTACGAGCGCACCCTCAAGGCCCGCGCCTTCGACGTCGCCCGCTACCTCCTCCCGCTTGCGACCAACACCTCGCTCGGCCAGATCGTCAACGCCCGCACCCTCGAAACCCAGGTCTCGCGTCTGCTCACCAGCGACTTCGCCGAGATCCGCCAACTAGGCGAAAAGCTCCGCAACGCCGCCTCCGAGCCCGCATGGAACGTCCAGCACGCCGCCGGTGAGGTTCTCTGCGAAGAGATCGCCTCCCTCGAGGGCAGCCTCGGAGAGCGCGCCCACGAAGCCTTCCTGCGCCCCGTCAAAGCCGCGCCCACGCTGGTCAAATACGCCTCCCCAAATGACTACCAGCGCGAAACCCGGAGCGAACTCGCCCACGCTGCCAAGCTCCTCATGGGCAGCCAGCCCATCGCCCCCGCGCCTGTCGTCGACCTCCTCGACGGCGACGAACCTCTCGAGGTCGAACTCGCCACCTCGCTCCTCTATCCGCAGAGCCACTACCCCTACCGCCAGCTTCGCCACCAGGTCGCCGCCCTCAGCGCCAACCAGCGCGGCGAGATCGTCTCCCTCGGCACCAAGCATCGCGGCCGCCACGACGAGCTCTTGCGCAGCTTCTCCTCCGGCCACAGCCTCCGCTTCGACATCCTCATGGACATCGGCGGCTTCCGCGACATGCATCGCCATCGCCGCTGCGTCCAGCTCCTCCAGCCCTACACCGACCTCCACGGCTACGACGAGCCCATCTGCCCCGGCCAGCCCACCCTCGCCGAAGCGGGCCTCGAAACCCTCTACAGCGAAGCTCTCGCCGCCACCTACGCCACCTACCGCAGCCTGCGCGACTCCGCCGTCCCCGAGGCCGCGCAATCCGCCCAGTACCTCCTCCCTCTGGCCACCCGCTGCCGCTCTCTCTTCAAGATGGACTTCGCCGAGGCCCTCTACATCTCCGAACTCCGCAGTGGCGTCGCCGGCCACTTCAGCTATCGCCGCGTCGCCTGGGAGATGTACAAGGCCGTCGCCAAAAAGCACCCGTCGCTCGCCCAGTACTTCCGCATCGAAGACGTCAACGAGCCAGTCGACCTCTTGCGCCGTTAGTCGAAGGAACGCCAGTCGCAGGAACGCTAGCCGCAGGAACTACTGAGGCGGGTGCTTGGTGAACTTGTGCATGACGAACTCCTGGATAAAGCCGTTGGCCATATCGGCGGCGATGTCAACAAAGGTGGTCGAAAAGAACCTGCCCTGCGCCGCGGTTCGACGCAGGATAGTAGGCGTTGGAGATGGCGCCCGAGACCACATATCCACCCAGGCTCGAGAAGTTCGGCTGCAAGCGTCCGTTATCTCCCCTGCAGATGAAAGGCGTAGAGAGGGCGTGGAGCGCGCGCGACTTCTTGGTCCCCGTGCCCTGGTAGAAGTAGCGCGGATCCTGATGCAGGAGAGAGGGCAGGATGGCGCCGCCGATGAAGATATCGGTCAACCCGTTGGCGTAGTTGGCACCCAGCCGCTGGCCGTAGCCCTTGGCACCCTGGCCGTAGTCGGGCGTCCCGGCGGCCTGGTCGATGCCCGCGATAAACGCTGAGCCGGCGAAGGTGACGGGGTCAAGTGAGGTCTTGTAAGCCAGCCTGAACTTCAGCTTCGGCGTCAGTGGCACAGGATTGTGGTCATAGACGACATAGAAGTTGGGGAAAAATCCCAGGACGCGCTGCTTCTCCGCTTCCTTCACCTGCTCGGTGGCGATCTCCTCGGGGCTAACGGCGTTGACTACGGTGACCGCGACTGCAATTCGGAGCCGAATGCCCGTGAGATCCATATACTGACCCGGCTTCAGCGTGATCTCGGGCGAACTCCAATCTGCGAACCCCTTGGCGCTGACCGTGACATGGTAGGGCACCTCCGGATTCAGATGGGAGAGTTTAAAGAATCCGTCATCGCCGGTCTTCACGCGTTCGGGCGCGGGGAGCGAAGGACTTTCAAGAGCGACGGTAGCTCCAGGAACAGTGCCATCATTGATATCGGTCACCGTACCAATAATGGTTCCAGTTGGTTGCGCGGATCGGAAGCTATTCTGGGCCGCTGCGATGGGGACGCACACGATAACAAGAAGACAAAACAGGCGATGCGTAAGGGTCACCTGCCGCCAGGTCTTTTTGACACCTTGTTGGAGGACTTCCTTCACCTCTGTCACTCCGAAAAACAGCAGAGATTTCGCGAACGATGTCTTGACAACACTGATCAGATGCAGGCGCCGCACCTGATGATTCCAGATATCCACAAGGAGAAGCGACGGCAGGCGATAGCGTTGGCCGCGACCGTGGGGGTGAATCCGCGCCGGAGCGTAAGCCGTGGAGAGTCAGGCATCTCTGACCCCGGCATCCCTGAATACGATGCACACTCAGCACTCCCACCTCAGACTTAATCCCATGAGTTGCAGCTCAATCCCGCTCCGGCTAAGTGCTCCTCGGGTTATTGACACCCTCCGCAGGCGAAGGTAAGGTTCTCTCGAACGGAGAACTATTTGAAGACAAAATGGCTAATTGCCGCACTCACAACAGTTACCTTGACCATACCCACCTTTGGTCAGGTTGACATCTACATCGGCAGAACCCCGCCCCCCATGCGTTATGAAGTACGCCCACCGTTCCCCGGCGAAGGCTATGCCTGGGTCGACGGCTACTGGGGAATCAACGACCGCCGTTACGTCTGGGTTCCCGGCCGCTGGGATCGCCCACCCTATGCCGGCGCCTACTGGTCCCATCCCCACTACGACCACTACCAGGAAGGCTGGCGCATGCACGAAGGCCACTGGGACCACGAAGATCATGGCGACCACGACGATCATGGCCATCATGACGACCATGGCCATCATGGCGACCACGACGACCACCACTAAACCTGACGAAAGCTGAAGAGATGTCCTGCCGGACGGGCCCACTACGCGTGGGGCGGTCACTTCGTGACGGGTATACCGGTCTAGGCAAGATGAGCGGCATAGCTCCTCCCGTTGGTCGGAACCATCATCGCCGACCAACGGGAGGCCCAGTGCCTTTCACTCACAGCAAAAAGGTATACGAGTCACGAAGTGACCGCCCCACGCGTAGTGGGCCCGTCCGGCAGGACATTATCACTCAAATCACCTCTTAGTTATGTTCGCTTTTTATTTGCCTTTCCCGTTTTGAATGCTAGAATCCCAAATTGAAACATCAACCTCCCTTTCACCCACTCTTTAGGAGAGAAATCACGTGGCAGATGACCGCAGCAAGGCAATAGAACTGGCCCTTTCCGGGCTGGAAAAGCAGTTTGGCAAAGGTTCCATCATGCGGCTCGGCTCGAAAGACGTCGTGCCGATCTCGGTCATCTCCACCGGCTCTATCTCCTTCGACGCAGCCCTCGGCGTAGGCGGCGTCCCCCGTGGCCGCGTCATCGAGATCTTTGGCCCTGAGTCCTCGGGCAAGACCACCATCACCCTCCAGATCATCGCCGAGGCGCAAAAGGCCGGCGGTCTCGCAGCCTTCGTCGACGCAGAACACGCTCTCGATCCCGCCTACGCCGCAAAACTTGGGGTCGACATCGACAACCTTCTCGTCAGCCAGCCCGACTACGGCGAACAGGCCCTCGAGATCGTCGAAGCCCTCGTCCGCTCGAACGCCATCGATGTGCTCGTAGTGGACTCGGTCGCCGCGCTGGTCCCCAAGGCTGAGCTCGACGGCGAGATGGGCGACTCCCACATGGGGCTGCAGGCCCGCCTGATGTCGCAGGCTCTGAGAAAACTCACCGGCACCGTCTCGAAGTCGCGCACCTGCCTCATCTTTATCAATCAAATACGCGAGAAGATCGGCGTCATGTTCGGCAACCCTGAGACCACCACCGGCGGCAAGGCGCTCAAGTTCTACTCGTCCGTCCGCATCGACATCCGCCGCATCGGCGCCGTCAAGGACGGTGACTCAGTCGTCGGCTCCCGCACCAAGGTCAAGATCGTCAAGAACAAGGTCGCCGCACCCTTTCGCGACGCTGAGTTCGATATCCTCTACGGCGAAGGCATCTCGCGCGAGGGCGACGTGCTCGACCTCGCCGTCCTGCACAACATCGTCGACAAGAGTGGAGCCTGGTACAGCTACCAGGGCGAGCGCATCGGCCAGGGCCGCGAAAACGTCCGCGCTTTCATGAAGGAAAACAAGGACGTCTTCGCCCGCGTCGACGCCGAACTGCGCAAAAAGCTCGGCATCTCCGGCGTAGCCTCAGCCGATGTACCGCCAGTCCCCGCTGACGGCCCCGTTCAGGCGAAGGAAGCTGTCCGAGCCAAGAAGTAGCTTCAAGCAAAGCGATGGTTCAAAGGAAGCGCTGGGTGCCTTGATTCCGGCGCTTCCTTTTTAGTTGCGCAGGAAGGGTTTACCAGGTGAGAGGACGATGCGGCCAGCGGTTGCGTTGAGAACTTCGATGAAGGCGACAAGGATAGCGTCGATTCCGGTGATCAGGCCGAGATATCCTCCGATTCTGGTGCAGCTCAGGCTGCCGATGAGGTAGCCGAAGTCGCCACAGGCCAGGAAGAAGAATGTGATCCAGAGCAGGAGGAAGATACTCCAGACAGCTTTGCTGAGGCGAAAGGTGACGATCCAGAGCAGGAAGGTCAGAGCTCCCCACATCAGCAAAACAACCGCTACGCCAATGGCGGGAGGGGCCTTCAACCAACCTGCTCCGACGGTCCACTTCATCAGGGCAAACCACCACCAGAAGAGGCCGTAGGAGGTAAAGGCGACCATGCCAAATGTGTTGCCGGCCTTGAACTCCAGCACTCCGGCGATCAGCTGCGCGATTCCACCATAGGCGAAGGCGAGGGGAACGACGGCAGCGACGGCCTCCGGTGGAAGAAGGCCCGCATTGACGCAGCTGAGAACTACAGTGGTTAGGCCAAAACCGGCCAGACCGAGAGGGCCGGGGTTTGCGATTTTAGACGCAGTAAGAACGGTCTCTTGTCCCATCGTGCTGGAGGTCTCCTCATTTTGCGCAGCTCCCGTTCCCGGAAGCGAACAGCTTAAGCTGCCTTTGGATGCGCCCCCATCTTACTGACCGTTTGCGGGAAAGCAAACCGGGAAGATGCGTGTCGGTAGGCTAGAGCATTCCCTCGCCGCCGCCCGGGGCGCCTGGAGGAGGTGGTGTCTGGCCATCTGAACCCGGTCCTCCACGTCCCCCCGGGCCATCCAGCATCCGCATGCGGCGACGCTCACGCCCCTCGGCCTGCAGTTTGGTCCACTGGTCCGGTGTCAGCACATTGCGAATTCCCAACAGCATCTTGGCGTTCGCCTTTTCAAGCTCTGCGCGCGCCTGCGCCGTGTGGTCGATCTGTGCCAGGATCTTGTTCGTGTCCGGAGGATTCGCCGCGAGCATCGGCTCCATCAGAACCTCCTGCTTCTCCACGTTGGCTCGCAGGTCGATCAGTTGCAGCTTGCTCTGCTGCAGGATGTCATCCATCCTCTTCTGCTGGTCCGGCGTCAGGGTCAGCTTCTGGATCAGGTCGGGATTATGCCACCAGATTCCTGGGGGCCCGATGCGAAAGGCCCCGCGAATCCCCACTCCTTCACCCCATCCGCCGCGGTCCCGATCCATCCCCCCACCGGCCTGAGGTGGCGAACCCGCGGGTGGCTGCGCCGTCAAAAAACTTCCAGAGAGAGTCGCGAATAGAACAATCGAAAATACAGGTTTCAAACGCATGTTAGTTCGTCCTTTGATCTGAAGTAGAAGTGAGTGATGTTGTGCTGTCGGTCGGATCGGCCAGCGGCTCCATTGGAGAAGGCACATCAGCCGAGACCTTCCGGTCGATATCCGAGAGCAAAGCCTCATCCGACTCCGCCGTCTGCGAAGACACCGCAGCAGCGGTCTTCGCTGCGGAACGAGCGGCAGATTGCTGGTGCAAGCTGATCGGGAAAAGGGCTGCGACGAAGACTACCGCCGCTGCTGCCCAATAAAGTGGCTGCGAGAGCACGCTGTGCGGAGGCGCAATGGACGAGCGCCGCGCGTAGCTGTGCGCGAACTCCTGCCGCGAGTAGGCGACCGAGGCATCGCGGAAGTGAGAGAGCGAATCGCGCAGGCTCTTCAGCTCCGCGGCGCAGATCAGGCAGGCCTGAAGGTGCTGATCGACAACATCGGTCTCATGATCGGCGCCAGCAGACGGAAGGGACGAGTCAGCGAGGAGAACGTCGCAGAGTTGCTCGTGAGTGAGGTGGAGGTTCATAAGGAGTCCTTGAGAGAGGCGGTGTGGCGAGCCCGAATGGTCGCGAGGGCTCGGTAAAGATGTGTCTTGACGGTGCTGATCGGTAGACCTGTGATGCTGGCGATCTCGGAGAGTTCAAGCTCCTCGAGGAACCGCAGCAGGAAGACGCTTCGCTGGCGCTCCGAGAGTTCTGCAACGCTCTGCCACACCAGCGTCATCTGCTCGCTCGCGATCAGGCGTGACTCGAGGGAGCTGTCGCGATGCGGAACGTAGGACGAGATGTCGGATACATCGACGGCGGTGTCCGAGACCCGCTTCCAGAAGCGGAAACGGTCGGTGCGGGTGTGATCGCGAACCAGGTTCAGCGCAATCCGCATCAGCCAGGTCAGGATCGAGCAGTCGCCGCGGAAGCTGCTGCGCGCCGACCAGGCTCGAACGAAGGTGTCCTGGGTCAACGTCTGCGCCACATCGCGGTCGCGGATCGAGACCAGATGGAAGCGGAAGATCCGCTGCTCATAGGTGGCCACAATCGAGTCCATATCGTCGAGAGCAGTGGCCTGCGCTTGCGCGATGACCGTCTGCCGCGTGATGGAGAGACTATCGGAGCTGAGAGCTTGTGATGGCATTTGGGAACCGTATTCAGGCTGCTGCGGCATTGTTTTGCTGTTGAAAGAGACGCCCGAGCGGCCCCGCAAGACTACAGAATCGTGGAGATTTATTTTTTACCGGTAAAGCAAGGTATGCTGCTCATGCATGCATACGGTAAAAGCAATTTATCCTGGAACCTTCGATCCACTGACGAACGGACACCTCGATCTGATAGCCCGCGGGTCGAAGATCGTGGATGAGTTGGTCGTAGCGATCCTGCGCAACTCGGAAAAGGGTACGCCTCTGTTCACCGTTCCGGAGCGTGAAGAGATGATCACCGAAGCGACCCGCAGCTTTGGGAATGTCTCGGTAACCACCTTCAATGGTCTCCTGGTCGACTTTGCCCGGCAGCAGGGTGCTAAGGCTGTTCTTCGGGGCATCCGTGCGATCAGCGACTATGAGTATGAATTCCAGATGGCGATGATGAACCGGAAGCTCGATCCTGAGCTTGAAACCCTCTTCATGATGCCGGCAGAAAAGTACACTTACGTCAGTTCAAGACTGATAAAAGGCGTCTTCCAGCTCGGCGGCGACGTTACGGCTCTGGTGCCTCCGCTGGTTGTTGAGCGCCTCAAGGCGAAGGTTCCGAACCGGCTCTGAGGGCCTGAGAAGACTTGCTCCTTTATCTCGCTGGCTAAATCTGCCAAACTAGAGATATGACCACAGCGACAGCGACGAAGATATTCGCGGACCGTATCGGCCGCATCGAAGTTTCCGCAACCATGGCGATCACAGCCGCAGCGCTGAAGCTCAAGTCTGAAGGCGTGAATCTTGCGGACTTCGGCGCCGGCGAACCTCACTTTTCTACGCCGCGCCACATCAAGGACGCGGCCATAGAAGCAATCGAGAAGAACTTCACCCGCTATACAAACGTGGCTGGTATTCCGGAGGTGCGCAAGGCCATCGTCGATCGGCACGCCTGCGACTTCGGCTCGAACTACACACCCGAAGAGTGCGTCTTTACTACCGGCGGCAAGCTGGCGCTTTTCAATGCGATTCAGGTGCTGGTTGACCACGGGGATGAGGTGATCCTCCCCGTTCCCTACTGGGTCTCCTTCAAGGACATCATCCAGTACGCAGGCGGAAAAGTCGTTCTGGTCGAGAGCAAAGAGGAAGAGAACTTCCGCATCACCGCGAAGATGATTGAAGCGGCGATCACCCCGAAGACCAAGGCGATCATCCTCAACACTCCGTCGAATCCTTCTGGTGCTGTGGTCGCTCCGGAGGATCTCGAAGCGATCGTTCGCCTCGCTCACAAGCATGGCATTTACGTGCTGCTCGACGAGTGCTACGTCTACCTGACCTTCACCGGAGAAGTCGTCAGCGGTGGCTCCTTCACCGATTGCAAGGAACATATCGTAGTACTGGGCTCACTCTCGAAGACGTATGCGATGACTGGCTGGCGAGCCGGCTTTGCGCTGGGGCCAAAGCCGATCATTGCAGCGATGAGCAAGCTTCAGTCGCAGAGCACCTCGAACACGGCCAGCATGGTGCAGCGAGCCTCGATTGCGGCATTGACCGGTTCGCAGGAGTGTGTCACGGAGATGCGCGCTGACTACATCAAGCTGCGCGATCAGATTCTGGCGGGGTTCAAGACCATTCCGGGTCTGACGTGCACTGTGCCGCAGGGAGCCTTCTATGTGTATCCGAATATCAGCCGGTTCATCGGCAAGGGCGGTATCGAGTCCGCATCGGATTTGGCAGCGAAGCTCCTGAGTGAGGCGCATGTTGTGGTCGTTCCCGGGGAGGCCTTCGGGACCTCGGAACATATTCGGCTGTCTTACGCCGTCTCGCACGACGTCGTGGATGAAGGCGTGAAGCGAATGCGGGACTACTTTGCAACACTGAGTTAGCTGTTGATCTTGCGTCTGGACCGCACTGCTGCTTTTACAGTGCGGTCTTTTCACTAAGACGGAGGCTTATGTCCATTGAAGGCGGTAAGACGGAGCAGAAGTTCGCTCCGGTGATTCTTGCAGGCGGGAGCGGAACACGGTTCTGGCCTCGAAGCCGAAAGGCTCGGGCGAAGCAAGTGCTGGCTCTGGATGGCGAGCGGACCATGATTCAGCAGACGGTGGAGAGGTTGACTCCGCTGGTCGACCCGGGCGAAGTCTGGGTGATCACGAACAGCCTTCTTGATGACCTGATCGCCGAGCAGCTTCCTGAAGTACCTCGCGAACATATCCTGAGCGAACCGGCGGCCAGAAATACCGCGCCTGCGTGTGCTCTTGCTGCGTTTCTGCTGGAATCGAGTTCTCCAGAGACAGTGATTGGCATCTTTCCGTCGGATCATGTGGTGAAGAATGGGGCGCGGTTCGCGGAGGTGATTCGCGCTGGCGTTACGCTTGCTGCGAGTGGGGAGAAGATTGTCGTTCTGGGAGTTCCTCCTACGCGGGCTGAGACCGGTTATGGCTACATCGAGTTGGGGGAGACTGTAGATCCTGCGCAGGTTCCTCATTCCGGAGTTGCGGTTCGGCGCGTCAAGCGGTTTACGGAGAAGCCAAACACTGAGGTTGCGGAGCAGTTCGTTGCATCGGGGAACTACGCCTGGAACGGAGGGATCTTCCTCTGGAGCGCGCGGACTCTGGCCAATGCGATTCGTGAGCATTGTCCTGCGATGGCTCCGCTGCTGGAGAAGATAGCTGCTGCTCATCGCGTCTCGAAGGCGGAGTTCGAGCGCGTGTTCGCGGAGGTTTATCCGCAGTGCGAGAACGTCAGCATCGACTATGCGGTGCTTGAGCCGCGCTCGTCCAAGGGCGAAGCAAGCGCTGAGATCTACAGTCTTCCAGGCGACTTCGAGTGGAACGATCTGGGCTGTTGGTCTGCGTTGCATGAGCATGCGGCTGGTTGTCCTCCGGAGAGCGTCTCGCTGACGAATGTGTTTGAGGGCGAAGATCCGCTTTGCATCTCGATCGACTCGAGCGGGAACTACATTCATGCGCCAGGGAAGGTGATTGCGCTGGTTGGTGTGACGAATCTGGTTGTGGTTCAGACGAAGGACGCTTTGCTGATTACGACTCGGGAGCGATCGCAGGATGTAGGCAAGGTGGTCGCTCAACTGAAGAGTGCTGGTCGAGAAGACCTGATCTGAAGCTTGTTTCTTCGTTCACCTTTCGTCTTTATTTTTTTCTTGTCTTCCTTTCTTTTCGCTGTTGCGGGTTGCTGCATCAATTCATTCAGGAAAAATCGAAGAAACTATGGCAGAGACAGTGGTAAAGTTTGGCACGGACGGCTGGCGGGGCATCATTGCGGATGACTTTACCTATGCGAACGTTCGGGTGGCGGCGTCTGCGATTGCGAACTACGTTTTAGCGCACGAGAATGCGGCGGCTGGGGTGTGTATCGCTTACGACACGCGGTTCGGCTCGCACTCTTTCGCGAAGGTTGTTGCCGAGGTGCTCGCCGGGGCGGGTATTCCGGTGGCCATGGCTGCGGAGATTACGCCTACGCCTGCGCTGTCGTATGCGGTTCGCGAGCGCAAGGCTGCGGGTGGCGTGATGATCACCTCGAGCCACAATCCGGCCGAGTGGAACGGGGTGAAGTACAAGGCCAGTTATGGCGGTTCGGGCAAGCCTTCGATCATGGCAGCGATTGAGAGCTATCTCGACAAGCCGCTGGCGAAGGCTGCGAAGTCTGCTTCGATCGAGGAGGTCGACTTCAATACCGATTACGTTGCTGCGATCGCGCGCTTTGTCGATCTCGATGCGATTCGTGCCTCCGGATATAAGTTTTTGATCGATTGCATGTATGGGGCGGGCCGTGGCGTGGTTGCTGGGATCTTTACGAGGGCCGGGGTTCCTTTCGTCGAGATTCGCAACGAGATCAATCCGGCGTTTCCGGGGATTAATCCTGAGCCGATTCTGCCGCACATCAAGGCTGCGCAGGTTGCTATGGTTGCGGAGAAGTGCGATGCGGGGCTGATCACGGATGGGGATGCGGACCGGATCGGCGCGGTGGATGAGCATGGCAACGTGGTGGATGCGCACAAGATCTTTGCTGTGCTGCTCAAGTGGCTGCTGGAGCGGAAGAAGTGGCCGGGGGATGTGACGCGCGCCTTCAACACGACGAAGATGCTGGACCGGATCTCGGCGAAGTACGGGCGGCGGCTGCATGAGCATGGGATCGGGTTCAAGTATGTCTGCGACCTGATGCTGGAGCAGGAGATTCTGATCGGCGGCGAAGAGTCGGGGGGTATTGGCATCAGCCGGCACCTGCCGGAGCGGGATGGGCTGCTGAACTCGCTGCTGCTGGCCAATGTGATGGCGGATGAGAAGAAGACGCTCGGCCAGCTGGTGGCGGCGCTGCAGGAGGAGTTCGGCGAGCACCAGTATGGACGCATCGATATGCATATTGACGAGGAGCTGAAGCAGTCTGCGATTGCGCGGGCAAAGGCTCTGCAGGAGTCGGTGGGAACGGCGGACTTTGCGGGGTTGAAGGTGCTTCGGGTGGAGACGCTGGATGGGATCAAGTTCTTTCTGGAGAATCCTGACTGCGTCGGCAAGCCCAAGGCGGCGGAGACGTGGCTGCTACTTCGCGCTTCGGGGACGGAGCCGTTGCTGCGGGTGTACTGCGAGAGCTGCTCGGTGGAGTCGGTGGAGCGGGTGCTGGCGGCGGCGAAGGCGTTTGTACTGCAGGGACGTGGGGCTTGAGCAAAGAAGGCTTGAGCGAAGAGGCCTGCGTGAAGGCGAAGGGCATCCTGTTCGATATGGATGGGGTGCTGGTGAGCTCGATTGGGTCGGTGGTGCGCTGCTGGCGGGAGTGGGCGGAGCACTATGGGATTCCCAATGCAGAGATCTTCATGGTGCCGCATGGAATGCGCGCGATCGAGATTGTGAAGTCGCTGGTTCCGGAGATCGATCCCGAGGAGGGGCTGCGGTATATCGAGGATCTGGAGATGAACGATGTGGCGGACCTGGTGGTGCTGCCGGGGGTGAAGGCTCTGCTGGAGAGTCTGCCGGCGGAGCGGTGGGCGATTGTGACCTCGGCGACGCGCAGGCTGCTGCTGGGGCGTCTGAAGGCGGCTGGGCTGCCGGTTCCGGAGCGGATTATCAGTGCGGACATGGTGGAGCGGGGGAAGCCCGACCCGGAGCCTTACCAGCGCGGCGCGGAGCTGCTTGGACTGCGGCCTGAGGATTGCCTGGTGGTGGAGGATGCGCCTTCGGGCGTTGATGCCGGGCTGGCGGCTGGGTGCCAGGTGTTGGGCGTGGCTGGGACCCATACTGTGGAGGACCTGAAGGGTGCGCAGTGGGTGGTTCGGTCGCTTGAGGGGGTTTCTATGGGCGCGGGCGCGAATGGGCTTGAGGTGCGGTTTACTCCGGTGGGCTGAGTTTGGTGGCTGCTGGGCGTGTCGCCTGCGGGATGTCTCGGTCAACGTCTTGTCTCCTCTCTCCAGAGTCAGGTCTCCAGGGTCAGGGGGTACCCCCCATATTACCGGTGTGTAAACTGCCTTTTTTTCAATGGCTTAGACCCTTGTTTCGCCTGCAAATACGAGATAACAAAGGGCTTGCTTGCAGATTCTTGCAAACAAAGGGGTTACGGCTGAGTGTTCGCTTTAAACGCAAAAACTCCGCGGTTTGGCGGAGTTTTTGTTCCCTTTGCTTCAATTATAGAGGATTGTGGTTAAGTGATGCGCCACGCTTATATCGTTGAATACGCTTGCTTTATGTGATTCAGGGGGTTGACAGCGATTTTCGTCACCAGTGGATGGTGGGGGTGAAGATGTAATGGGTTTCGAGAAAGGAGGCGAGGGGGTAGAGGAGGAGCATGATGCCGGTGGCCCAATAGAAGATCTGGAGCGGCAGGGTGGAGGAGAGGGAGGGGCGGGGGAGGGGCTCGGCTTCGCGGAAGACCAGGCCGCCGATGAGGGAGATGGCTGCGGAGAGGGCGAGGAGGAGGAGCGAGTCCAGAGTGGGGTCGTTGAGGACCTGATGGGGCTGGGGGAGGAGGTGGGGGTCTTCGAGGGGGAAGAAGACGGTGTGGAAGATGATGAAGAGGGAGAGAAGGCAGAGGAAAAGGGCTACGGGTTTGGCTAGTTCGAGCAACATGCTTCTGCTCCCTTGGGTGGGAACCTAGTCTACTGCTTTCGGTGGGGTGGCGGTTTTTTTGTGGGTGGGGGACGGCTTGGTATGGGTTGGGCTCTACAAGTGGGACGTTTTTGGAGAGGACGGCATACTCCAGGGGCTAAAGCCCCACGACTGTCTGGTTCGATAGAGACCCAAGGCTGAAGCCTTGGGGTACCTAGAGGCAAAGGCAACAGCAGATTCCTTCGGCTTCGGCGTCGCACGGGGTGCGGAATGACGCAAGAACCGGCAAACTGCAAAGGCGAACGCGAAGGCGAAATACAGGGATCCTTCGACTGCGTGACTCACAAAGTGCCGTGAGTCACTTCGCTCAGGATGACGATGTCATGGGATGGCGGTGTTGTGGGGGTGGTGTCTTGGGTGGTGGTGTTGCGGATGGGTTGATGGAGCGAAGAGAGGTGCGGAGGGAAGGATAGGAGCGGATTTGATTATTGGCGCAGGAGGAGGGCCTCTACGCGTTGGAGGTCTGCTTCGGTGTCTACGCCGATGGTGTCAAACTCGGTCGGTTCGACGTAGATGCTGATGCCGTTTTCGAGGAAGCGAAGTTGCTCGAGGCGTTCGGTTTGTTCGAGGAGGCTGGGGGGTAGGGTGGGGAAGCGCTCGAGCGTGGCCTTGCGGTAGGCGTAGAGGCCGATGTGCTTCCAGTATTCGGGGGCGGCTCCATCGCGGTCGTATGGGATGGTGGCTCGGGAGAAGTAGAGGGCGCGGCCGTCGGCGGCGGTGACTACCTTTACGGCGTTTGGGTTGGCGATGTTTTCGGGGGTGCAGAGGACTTTGAGGGTGGAGACTTCGACGTGGTGGTGGGTGAAGGGGCGGAGAAGGGCGGTGAGGTGCTGGGGTTTGAGGAGGGGCTCGTCGCCCTGGATGTTGACGTAGATGTCGGCGTGGTGGTGGCGGGCGACGGCGTGGACACGGTCGGTGCCGCTGGGGAGGTCGGGTGAGGTGAGCTGGACGGGCCAGTGGTTGCGGTGGCAGAGCTCGGCGACCTCGTCGGAGTCGGTGGCGATGAGGACGCGATCGAGCTGGGGGCAGGCGCTGGCGGCCTCGTAGACCCAGGCGAGCATGGGGCGTCCGGCTATGGTGCGGAGGACTTTGCGCGGGAGGCGCGTGGAGGCGAGGCGGGCGGGGATGACGCCGAGGATGCTCGGCTTTCCGCTTTGGCTGGTCGGCTGATCGCTGTCGCAGGCCTGCTGCTCGCGGTCGCTGGGCGGCTTTTCGCTGTGGCCGGAATCAAGTATGATTGGAGATGGCTGTGCCGTGGCGATGGTTCTCTCTGACTACAGAGGAGTTTTGCGCCGGCATACCCCTTACACACATCGGCGGTGTAGCTCAGATGGTTAGAGCGACGGACTCATAACCCGTAGGTCGACAGTTCGATTCTGTCCACCGCCACCAAAGTGTTATAGCGACTGCTGGCGCACTCTGTATGGATCGAGAGTATCATTTTGTCTATATTGTTTTGCCTGCGGGGTCATTTCGCCTGCGGGTGCGTCTAACTTTTGTTGCGCCAGGAATACCCCTTGGAGTTGCTCCGAACTATGCCTAAGATCTCGAAGATTCTGTTGCTCGCTGTGTCGGTTGTTCTGGTTGTCACGGTGTTTCTTGGGGTGAACTCGAACCCTGTGAACGCTGCGAGTGAGCCGCAGGATGGGGCGTATCGCCAGATCAACGTGTACAGCGAGGTGCTGCGGCATATTCAAACCGACTACGTTGAAGAGCCGAATATCAATGCGGTGACCAATGGCGCGCTGCGTGGCTTGCTGGAGTCGCTCGATGCGGACTCGAGCTATCTGACGCCGGAGGACTACAAGGCGTTCAAGGCGGATAAGGGCGGCAAGGCGCAGGTGGGGATCAATGTTTCGAAGCGGTTTGGGTATGCGACCGTGGTTTCGGTGGTGCCGGGGAGTCCGGCGGATAAGGCGAATCTCTCTGATGGCGACATCATTGAGGCGATCGGACCGCAGGATACGCGGGATATCTCGCTGGCGATGATTCAGCTGTTGCTGGAAGGGCAACCGGGGAGCGAGCTGACGGTTTCGGTGGTGCGACCGCGGAAGGCTGCTCCGGATAAGATTGTGATGACGCGGGTTTCGACGCCGCCGCCGCCGGTTGCGGAGACGATGTATGAGAACTCGTCGATCCTTTATCTGAAGCCGGGCGTGCTGGATCATGACCATGTGCAGCAGATTGAGACGAAGCTGAAGGCGATGCCGAAGGTGGGGAATAAGAAGATTCTGCTGGATCTGCGCGACGTTGCGGCGGGGGATATGCCGGAGGCGACTCGGCTGGCGAACTTCTTCCTGAAGGACGGCACGATTACGATTCTTGAAGGGCAGAAGGTAGCGAAGCAGACGTTTACGGCGGAGGCGTCGAAGGCGATCAATACGACGGCTCCGGTGGTGGTGCTGGTAAATCGTGGGACGGCGGGCCCTGCGGAGCTGGTGGCTGCGGCGCTGCTGGATAACAAGCGGGCGGACCTGGTTGGCGAGAAGACGTTTGGCGAAGGTGCTCAACAGAAGACGTTTGAGTTGCCGGATGGTGCGGCGTTGATTCTTTCGATTGCGAAGTATGAGTCGCCTTCGGGGAAGAAGCTGCAGGATGATGGCGTGACGCCGGGCGTTCTGGTGGCTTCGACCGCAGAGGATGCGGTGGCGGAAGAGGATACGACGACTCCGGCGGAGAAGTCGCAGCAGCCGCTGCAGAAGCCGGCGGTGACGGTGGATGAGCAACTTACGAAGGCGCTGGACCTGTTGAAGAGCAAGGCTGCTTAGGCTGGTGGTTTCGGGCGCGATTGGCCCTTTTGTGGGAGAGTAACGCCCACTCTGCCATGCTATTGTGAGACTTCGTGCAGAGCCTACACAGCCCCGAGAGAAGGCCGCCAACGCCTGATGACGAGATACCCGATTGGCAACGTGCGCTTCGCCGCGCGACGCTGAACGGACCTGATTATCCCAGCCGGCGAATTGCGAGACGGGTTACGTTTTATGCGCTGCTGGGGCTGTCTGCGGTCTTTGGCGCGCTTTGCGGGCTGATGCTGGTTTACTCCATTGATCTGCCGCAGATGGATGACCTGGCGAGGTATCGTCCGAACACTACGACGGAGTTGCTGGATGTGCATGGGAAGCCGTTTGGCTCGTTTGCGCTGGAGCGTCGCGTGGTGCTGCCGTATTCGGAGTTTCCGACGGTTCTGAAGCAGGCAATTATCTCGATTGAAGACAAGAGTTTTGAGAGCAACTGGGGGGTGAACCTGGTGCGGGCTGTTGGGGCCGCGTACCGGGATCTGCATTCGAGCGGGAAGACGCAGGGGGCGTCGACGCTGACGATGCAGCTGGCGCGTAACTTGTTTCTCTCGTCGGAGAAGACGTATGGCCGCAAGCTGCAGGAGATCTTCCTGTCGGTGCAGATCGAGCGGCGATTTACGAAGCAGCAGATCTTCGAGCTGTATGCGAACCAGATCTACCTGGGGCATGGGACGTATGGGTTTGAGGCTGGGTCGGAGTACTTCTTCAACAAGAAGGTGCGGGATCTGACGTTGCCGGAGGCTGCGCTTCTGGCTGCGCTGCCGAAGGGGCCTGAGGCTTACTCGCCGATCAAGTATCCTGACCGCGCGTTGAGGCGTAGAAATCTTGTGCTCAGCGAGATGCTTGCCGATGGCAAGATCACGAAGAAGCAGGCGGAGGAGGCGGAGGCAGCGCCGCTGGGGCTGCACCTGGAGGCGCCGGCAAACAGCATCGCACCGTATTTTGTGGAAGAGGTGCGAAGGCAGCTGGAGAAGCAGTTTGGCGTGGAAGAGGTGCATGGCGCGGGACTGAAGGTTTATACGACGCTTGATCTGGATCTGCAGCAGGTGGCGAATAAGGCGATTCTGGATGGCACAGCGACGTATGAGCGGCGGCGTGGGTGGAAGGGAAGGCTGCCGAACGTGGTGCTGGATGGGGCGGACGTGGAGAGCTATCGCCATCCAGACTGGGTGCAGCCGATTGAGAACGGAAGCTACGTTCACGGTGTGGTGACGGTTGTTACTGCGAAGAAGGTGACGGTAAAGCTTGGTGCGTGGCAGGCTGTGCTGACTCCGGAAGACTGGAGATGGACGCAGAATGTCGACGGCGATGGTTTCCTGCGCACGGGAGATGTTGTTTATGTGAGGGTGGAGGGTAGTTCGCCGGATGGTTCGCTGAAGGTGTCGCTGCAGCAGGATTCGGGCGCGCAGGCTTCGATAATGGCGGTGGACAACTCGACCGGCGAGGTGCTGGCGATGGTGGGGGGCAGGGACTTTGCGTTGTCGCAGTTCAATCGCGCCACGCAGTCGCAGCGACAGGTGGGTTCGTCGTTCAAGCCTTATGTTTATACGACGGCGATTGAGGGTGGGGCTAAGCCTACGGACATCATCGTCGATGGGCCGACGACCTTTCCTACGCCGAACGGGCCTTATACGCCGCACAACTATGAGGGCGACTACAAAGGCGCGATGTCGCTGATGAATGCGTTCGCCGAGTCGAGGAATATTCCCGCGCTGAAGCTGGCGGACCGGTATGGAATCCGCAAGGTGATCGAGACGGCGCATCGCTTCGGGATTACGAGCAATATCCCGGCGTTTCTGCCGGTGGCGATTGGTTCGGCGGATATTAGTCTCGCGGAGCAGGTGAGCGCGTACAGCGTATTTCCGAACGACGGCATCCGGATTGAACCCCGATACATTCGGAGGATTACGCAAGCCGATGGACTGCCGCTGGACCCGTCTCCGTCGCAGGTGTCGGAAGTTGTCTCGGTGGATACGGCGCGCACGATGATGCAGTTGCTGCAGGCGGTGGTGCGGTATGGGACGGGGGCTTCGGCTTCGCAGTTGAAGCATCCTCTGGGAGGCAAGACGGGGACGACGAACGACTATACCGATGCGTGGTTTGTCGGATTTTCGCCGTCGATTACGTGTGGGACGTGGATTGGATTTGACGACCGCGAGTCGCTTGGAGAAAAAGAGACGGGGGCACGCGCGGCGCTTCCGATGTGGATGGATTTTATGAGGGCCGCGATTGCGACCAGGCCGGATGAGGCGTTTCCGACTGCGGGTGCGGCGAAGAAGAGGCTGGACGTGCCGCTCGGGACTGGGGTGGGCGAGGCTAGTCCGGTTCGTCCGCAGGTGAAGAAGGTACAAGCAGAAGATTCCGGGGCGATAGGTTCCGGGTCGACGAGCGGGGAGAAGGCTAAAGGTGCTCTCACTGCTAATCCCCCAGCTGGCCCAGCGCCATCGGTTCCGGGGGAAAAGCCGAAGACGAATGGGGTGGCGCCGCAGGCGATCTATGTGCCGGTGAAGCCTACTTCGGTGCCGCAGGCCGTTGCGGCGCGTGTGAAGCCGGCACCTATGTCGGCTAAGCCTGCGGATGAGCGGAGTGGAGTTTCGAATCCACCACCCGACATATATTGAAGTAGCGTTTTGCTTTGGCGACGTCGCGGCCGATCTGCTCTTTCAGCGCTTCGGGATTTGGCCAGCGCATCTCGGCGCGGAGACGACGCAGAAACGTCAGGACGAGCGGCGTTGCTTCGTTCAGCTCGATTGGGTGGAAGTTGAGCAGGTGGGTTTCGACGGTGAAGGAGTCCGCGCCGAAGGTTGGGCGGTTGCCTACGTTGGTCACTCCGTCGAAGGTTTCGCTTGATGGCCCTGTGCCTACCGTGAGCGAGGTGATGTAGACGCCGTTTGCGGGAAGCAGCTCGGCGTAGGGCGCGAGGTTGATGGTGGGGACGGTGTAGCGGGTGCCGTAGCCGCGGCCTGAGGCTGGTGTGCCGCAGATGGCGAAGCTGCGGCCGAGCAGGGCGCGAACGTGGGTGACGTCGCCTTCGGAGATCATCTGGCGGATGCGGCTTGAGGAGATAGTCTCTCCGCGGAGGTGGCGCGGCGCGTAGACGCGCACGGTGAAGCCTAGTTCGCGGCCGAGGGCTTCGAGACTTTCGATGCCGGCCTCGGCCTGATAGCCGAAGCGGAAGTTTTCGCCCTCGTGCAGTTGAGTGACGTGGAGTGCGCGCTGGAGGACTTCGGTGGCGAAGGTGCGGGCCGTCATGCGGGAGAGTTCGCTGGTGAATGGGAGAACGAGGACGGCGTCGATGCCGGTGGCTGCGAGCAGCTCGAGTTTTTGCGGGAGCGGCGTGATGAGCGGTTGACTGGATTCGGGACGGATGACTCGTGCGGGGTGAGGATCGAAGGTGATGGCGATGGAGCGGAGATTTTGTGCGTGGGCTTGCGCTACGACCTCGGCGATGACCCACTGGTGGCCGCGATGGACGCCGTCGAAGTTGCCGATGGTGGCGATCGATGGGCCGAAGTCGGCGGGTATGTCGGCGAGTTGGCGGAATATCTGCATCAGGCGATCTCGAAGGTGAGCTTGAGGCCGTCGTAGGCCAGACGGATGTGGGGTGGGAGGTCGGCCTCGGTGGCGGCGTGGTCGAGGTCGTGGCTCATGTGGGTGAAGAAGGCTCGGCGCGGCTTGAGTTGTTCGACGAGGGCGACGGATTTGTCGAGGTGCGAGTGGCTGGGATGGGGGTCGCGGCGGAGGGCGTCGAGGATGAGGACGTCGAGATTCTGGAGGAGCGGGATGCTCTCGGCGGGGATGTCGCTCATGTCGGTGAGGTAGGCGGCGTTTCCGAAGCGGTAGCCGGTGATCTGCTCGCGGCCGTGGGTGACGGGGACTCGGCGTATGCATGCGCCGAAGAGATCGACTCCTGAGCCGGGCGTGGGGTCGATGCGATGAATCTCAACGCGGGCGCTGGTGGGGTAGCGGTCTTCTTTGCGAAAGGTGTACTCGAAGATGCGCTCGAGGGTCTTTGCGGTGGCGTCGTCGGCGTAGATGGGCAGGTTGCCGTTGCCGCGGAAGCTGAGGGGGCGGAGGTCGTCGAAGCCGAGGACGTGGTCGGCGTGGCCGTGGGTGTAGAGGACGGCGTCGACGCGGTGGATGTTCTCGCGAATGGCCTGGGCGTGGAAGTCGGGGCCGGTGTCGACGAGGATGGTGTGGTGGTTGTAGTCGAGACGGAGGGATGGGCGGGTGCGGCGATTGCGGGGGTCTCCCTGAGGAGAGACGGCGGAGGTGCAGACGGCGCAGTCGCAGCCGAGGGTCGGCACCCCCATGGAGGTGCCGGTGCCGAGGAAGGTGAGGGTCGCCTCCATCGTTAGCGGACGATGCTGGGGCCTGCGGGGCCTGGACGGCCTGCTCCGCCGGGGGCTTTGGAGGCTGCGGAACGGGCGAGGGCCTGCGTGACTTCGAGGAAGGCCATGCGCAGCTCGAAGAGAGCGCTTTCGAGCAGGCGGGACTCTTCGGGGGAGAGATTGCCTTTGGTCTTCTCTTCGAGGACGGCGAGCATGTCGATGCTCTGACGTGCTCCGAGGATATCGACCTGGGGCTGCTGGCCCTCCTGCGTGGTGCCGCCGAGCTGCAGGATAGAGGTCATGTAGACGGACTGGACGAGCTGATCGAAGCTCATCGTGGGCGGGTGGTCCATGCCGGGGTTGGCCGAGCGGATGGCGGTGTCGAGGCGATCGGCGGTCATGTCGTAGGCGCGCTTGGCCTGCTCGGTCTGCTCGGCGGTTAGGGCTGGGGGGAGTTCGGGGTCTTGCGGTGTCTCGGGTGTGGCGGGCGGGGTCGGGGCTGTCGGGACTACGGTTGCGGATTCGACCGGACTGGTGGCGCGCTCTTCTCTCTCTGGCGAAGGATCAGCGTCGGGGCGCAGCTCACCGTCCATGGTGAACTTGCGGCGGTCGGTGACAACGAAGGGCTTGTTCTGTTCACGCATGTTCACACTCTTTCAGGAGTTTCAGATGCAACCGATGGCGCGGAGGCTGCAGGTTGCGAAAAGGGGAGCGAGACCGGCTGTGCGATACCGCCGGCGTAGAGGATTGGGAGGCCGCGGTCCAGAGCTTCGCGGCGGATGTAGCCTAGTCCGAAGTGGAGGGCCTGGGCTTCGCCTGGTAGCGGGATGGCGGCGACGCTGGTCAGTTCGCCGATCTGCTTGCCGTCGGCTTCGAGCGATATGCCGGCGGTTGGAAGATCGCCGTCGAGCCGGAAGCCGCTGAAGGTGCGATGGACGTTACCGCGGGAACGGATTCGCTCGACGATCTCCTGGCCGAGGTAGCAGCCCTTGGCGAAGTGCAGGGCGCGGGTCTGGCCGGTCTCCTGGGGGAGTTCGCGGTCGCGGATGTCGGTTCCGATCTGCGGAGTTCCTTCGAGGATGCGGAGCCATTCGAGGCTTTGCTCTTCGCAGGGAGTTGCGCCGAGGCTTTGCAGGGCGCTGGCTAGCTTTGGGGTGGTCGGTTGATCGGCCCACAGCTCGTATCGTGGCACGAGGGGGCTGTATGCGTGCAGGATATCCACTTCGGCGTTGTTCCAGCTGAGTGAGCGCATCGAGAGCGGGGCGAGATCACCGGCGGCGAGACCGATTTGTTGCAGGAGCGAGGCGGCTTTGGGACCGGCGACCAGCAGGCCTGAGCGGGTGTTGCTGATGTCTGCGAGCTCGACGTCGTCCATGATGATGAATCGGTCGAGCAGCGTTATCAGGGTTGGGATCTGGGGCGAGCTTGTCTCTATGAGGAGATCGTCCGGACGGGCGAAGATGGTGGCGTCGCCCTGGATGCGGCCTTGAACGCTGAGGAGGAAGTTATAGGTGCCCTCGCCGGGGGCCAACTGCTGGATGGAGTTGGTTACCATCCCGTTCAGCCAACGGACACGATCTTCGCCGGTGACTCGTATCCAACCGGTTTGGTTGAGATGCGACAGGCCAACCCCCTGAAGGAGCGCGGCAAGCTGTGCGGGGGAGCCTGTGGCCGACGGAACGGCGATATCGGATTGTGCTGGTGAACTCATGACGGAATGATGCAAAAAAACTTGCGTACACTTGATTATAGCGGTGGATCGAGAGGGTTATGTTGCTGGGAAGGCTTTGGGCCGGGAGCGGGAGTTCGATGAGGATGGTCGCGGCGTTTGCGCTGTGGTCGGCCAGTTTTGCAGCCTATGCCGCGCAGACGGCGACTCCGGGTGTTGCTCAGCCTGCTTCGCCTGCTGTGAGTCAACAGCCGATGACCAAGCAACAGGCGAAGGAGCTCTTTCGTTCTGTGGATGAGATTCTCAGCTTCGTCAGCAGCGACACCAAGTTGCCGATTGAGCATTCCGTGAAGCGAAAACTTATCTCGCGCGATCAGGTGAACCACTACCTCAAAGATAAGTTCGACGAGGATGAGGGCGCCAAGCGCATGGAGCGGTCGGAGGTTGTGCTTAAGAAGTTCGGGCTGCTCGATCGCGACTTTCATCTGCGTCCGTTTTTGCTGTCTCTGTTGACCGAGCAGGTTGCCGGTTTTTACGACAACAAGACGAAGACAGTGAATCTGCTGGACTGGATTGAGCCAGACGAGCAGAAGCCAGTACTGGCGCATGAACTGACTCACGCCCTGCAGGACCAGGCCATTGATCTGACGAAGTGGTCCGACGTGAGTTTGTCCAGCACCTCGCATAACGTGCAGGAGGACAATCATCACTTGCAGATGGATGAGGCAGATACCGCACGCACGGCGGTGGCGGAGGGACAGGCGATGGCGGTCTTCATCGACTACACGCTGCGGTCCTCTGGTAAGACGATTGCCGATGCGCCGGATCTTGCGGACAAGTTGAAGGACCAGGCGACGGACACAGGCGGATCGCCGGTGATGGCGCGTGCTCCGCTGCTGCTCCAGGAGTCTCTGCTGTTTCCGTATGGCGAAGGGCTTGGCTTCGAGCAGGCGATTCTGATCAAGGCCGGCAAAGAGGCGGCGTTCCATGGCGTGCTTGCGAATCCACCGTCTTCGAGCTTCGAGATCATGAATCCGCAGGCTTATATGGCACATGCGCCGGTGCCGCTGGTTCGACTGCCGGATATTCATCCGCTGCTCGATCCGGAGTACACGCCCTACGATATCGGCGTGATGGGGGAGTTGGACGTTCGCATTCTTGCGGAGCTGTTCGGCGGGCGGGAGCAGGCAAGTGCGTTGGCGCCGGAGTGGAATGGCGGGGTCTACTATGCTGCACAACGCAAGTCGGCTGTGACCGAGGCGGAGAAGGAGTCGACGGCTTTTATTGGACTGCTCTACTACTCGAGATGGAAGAACGCTGATTCGGCGCGGTCTTTTCTGCGTATCTACGCGGCACAGATTCCGAGAAAATACTCAAACGTTGTGGAGCGCAAGAACGATGAGTCCGGCGATGCGGAACTGGTGTACTCCACCAATGAGGGAGATGTTCTAATCTCTCGATCGGGAGACTCCGTCTTTATTGGCGAAGGTTTCAACCTGGCGCTGGCACGAAAGCTGCGCGACGTGATTGCGAGCATACAGCCTGAGGGGCCGATGCAACAGGCAGTTGTGCCAGTCGCGGAGCCAGCGCTCTCGATGTCGCGAGTTCTGGCGTCTTTCGGCGCGGTCAATGAGAGCGCTCTGCAACGGTATACTTCCAGAGGGGCGAAGTAGCCAGCCGGACCGTGTCCGCCAAAGGGAGCGACAGTATTTTGAAGAAGGCAGAGATTGGAATTATCGGGGGCAGCGGCCTGTATGCCATGCCAGGACTGACCAATGTGCGCGAGGAGCGCGTGACGACTCCGTTCGGCGATCCGTCGGACGCTTTTGTTCTTGGTGAGCTCGAAGGCCGAAATGTCGCTTTTCTTGCTCGTCATGGACGCGGTCATCGCATTCTGCCGAGCGAGTTGAACTTCCGCGCCAACATCTTTGCGATGAAGATGCTTGGAGTCGATACGATTCTTTCGGTTTCGGCGGTGGGCTCGCTGAAAGAAGAACACAAGCCGACGGACTTCGTGATTCCGGATCAATTTATCGACCGCACCTTTGCTCGCGCTTCTACGTTTTTTGGCGAGGGGATTGTTGCTCACGTCGCCTTCGGCGATCCGATCTGCGCGCCGCTGGCCGAGGTGCTGAAGAAGGCTTGCGATACGGTGGGCGTGGTTGGCAAGCTTGGTGGAACGTACGTCTGCATGGAGGGGCCGCAGTTCTCGACTCGCGCGGAGTCGAATCTATATCGAAGCTGGGGCGCTGATGTGATTGGGATGACGAACCTGCAGGAGGCGAAGCTCGCTCGTGAGGCGGAGCTCTGCTATACCACCGTGGCGATGGTCACCGACTACGACTGCTGGCGCGAAGGCCACGACGACGTTACGGTGGATCAGATTGTTGCTGTCATGCATCAGAACGCGGACAACGCCTCAAGGGTAGTACGTGCGGCTGTTGCGGCGATGCCAGTGGATATGACAAAAGGCTGCGCGTGTGTCGATGCTTTGAAGTACGCCATTCTTACTGATCGCAAGGCGATTCCAAAGGAGACCAGGCAGAAGCTTTCTTTGCTTCTTGATAGATATCTCTGAGGCTAATCGTTTTCGCATTCAATTTTTGTAACTGAATTAGTTGCTAATATTAATTATTGCAGTGCAGAAGGAGTTTATGGCAATTCTCGTTGTAGGTTCGGTAGCGTTCGATAACATTGAAACCCCTCATGGCTCTGTGAAGGATTGCCTGGGCGGCGCGGCAACTCATTTTTCGCTTGCGGCCAGTTACTTTACGCCGGTACGCGTTATTGCCGTCGTCGGAAAAGACTTTACTGCAGAGCATGAGACGATCTTTACCCGCCGCGGCATCGATACGAAGGGTATCGAGCGGTCGGAGGGGCTCAGCTTTCACTGGACGGGTTCCTACTCGGGCAATATGGATGAGGCCAAGACTCTCGGCACAGACCTGAATGTCTTCGAGACGTTCGAGCCGAAGATTCCGAATGCGTATAAGGACAGCGAGTATCTGTTCCTTGCGAACATCGATCCTGTGCTGCAGTCGCGCGTGCGGAGCCAGATGCCGAACGTCCGCATGGTTTGCGGAGATACGATGAACTACTGGATTGCCGATCACTCGGCGAATCTTGCGAAGGTGCTGCGCCAGCTTGATGTGTTGCTGATCAATGACGGTGAGGCGCGCATGCTGGCCGGGGAGCGCAATCTGGTTGTCGCCGCGGAGAAGGTTCTCGCGATGGGACCGAAGACGCTAGTGGTCAAACATGGAGAGTATGGTGCGACCGCCTTCTTCAGCGATCGCTCGTTCCCTGGCGGCAGCAAGGCATTGCGTCCGTTTCGTGCGCCGGCGCTTCCGCTTGCGGAGGTGGTTGATCCTACGGGTGCGGGGGATTCGTTTGCCGGAGGTTTCTACGGATACCTCGCGTCGCAGCCAAAGCTGACGCCCGCAGTTCTTCGCACCGCGATGTTTTATGGCGGCGTGATGGGTTCGTTTGCGGTGGAACGCTTCGGGACCGAGCGGCTGCAGAATGTGTCTCGTGAAGAGATAGATGAACGATTCAAGCTCTTTCTGGAGATCTCCCACCTTGAACATGCGGGGGTCTAAATCGTCTCGGACTTCCCGGCTCAACAGGCCGACGGCATCGACCGTCGCGGGCCGTGCTGCTGGCGCGGGTGCTGCGGAGTTCGATCCGGAAGAGGTGAGGCCGGCGACGCGGCAGGAGACCTTTCCAGTCGCGTTGGCTGCGGTGCTGCTGTCTTTTATCGCGCTGCTTTTGTCGTACTCGCGCGGATATCTCCTGCTGTACGGTGATGCTGTGGCGCATCTTGGCATTGCTCGCCGCATTCTCGACTCACGCAATCCGGGGCTTGTCCAGCTTGGCGGGGTCTGGTTGCCGCTGCCGCATCTGCTGATGCTTCCTTTTGTGCAGAAGGTGGAGTGGTGGCAGAACGGGTTGGCTGGCGCGTGGCCTTCGCTGATCTGCTATATAGCGAGTGTTGCCGGTATCTACCGGCTGGCGCGGTGGATGATGATTCCTCGCTGGGCTCTGGCGGCGACGGCGCTCTATGCGCTCAACCCGAATCTGCTCTACCTTGCGACGACCGCGATGACGGAGCCGTTGTTCCTGATGCTTCTTATCTGGACGACTCTGCTTACCGTTGAATGCGTTGCTGCAATCAAAGACTCGCGGGTGAGTGCGGTTCAGCGCCGTCTGATGCTGCTTGCGGTCTTCATCCTGGCGGCTGTGTTTACGCGATACGACGGCTGGATTCTGGGTGCCGCGGTCTGGTGTGTTGTGATGGTCTCGCTGGCGCGCAATCGCGAGATGTGGCGCAAGGTCGCTTCGTTTTTTGTTGTCTTCACGGTGCTGGTAATTGCAGGGCCGGTCAGCTGGCTCGCCTATAACCAGCACTTCTTTCATGATCCGCTGGACTTCCTGCGTGGGCCTTATTCGGCGGCGGCGATTGAAAAGAAGACCATGCCGCCTGACGGCCATCACCATCGTGGATGGCATAACCCTGTATGGGCGTTGGTGTTTTATATGCGCACGGCGCAGGTCGATGCAGCTTTCTGGGAGACTGGGTTTTTACTGATGGCGGCGGCCGTGGGTGGGTTGATTCTGGCAGTACGTCGCCGCCTAGTGCTGTCGTCGCTGTTGCTCTGGATGCCGCTGCCTTTCTATGTTTATTCGGTGGCTTACGGTTCGGTGCCGATCTTTATTCCGCAGCTCTGGCCGCACTCCTACTACAACTCACGCTATGGGATGGAGTTGCTGCCGGCGCTGGCGATCTTTACGTTTGTGGCGGTGCAGTGGATGGAGCGGGGGTGGAGTGAGACGCAGCCGCTTGCTAAGAGGTTAATGCAGCCGGTGACGCTTCTGTTGATCGCTCTGAATACGGTTGGGATGATGTACTGCACGCCGCTGGTGCTTAAAGAGGCACTGGTGAATTCAACGACTCGCGTTGCGTTTGAGACGGCGCTGGCTCGTCAGCTGGGCGAGTTTCCTTATGGCTCGACGATTTTGATGTACAACTCCGATCACGTTGGAGCGCTCCAGGATGCTGGAATCCCTCTGCGGCAGACCGTCAATGAAGGAGACTACGACAGCTTTCAGGCGGCGCTGGCTGCGCCTGCAGAGCATGCGGGCTATGTCGTTGCGATCACCGGTGATCCTGTGGCGGCGGCCGTTGCGATGCATCCTCAGGGGCTTAATGAGTTGACGATCCTGTGCACGAGCGGCCAGCCCTGCGCACGTATTTATAAGTCTGACCGCTTCAGTGTCGCGTCGCCGCAGTAGAACGGCCGACTTGCAGATAGCATTGAGGCAGAATAGGAGCACATGATTCCCTTCGTCAAAGCGCATGCCTGCGGTAATGATTTCCTGATCATCGAGGAGCCGCTGGCGCAGCGCCGCCATGCTGAGCTTGCCCGTAAGCTGTGTGCGCGGAACACCAGTGTTGGCGCGGATGGGATTGAATTTCTTGATCGAAGGGCGAACGACGAGTTTTTTTTGCGACTCTTCAATGCGGATGGCAGCGAGGCGGAGCTCTCCGGCAATGGGACGCGCTGTGTGGCGGCATGGCTGGCGAGCAGCGAGGGGAGGCAGGAGGTTGCGCTGGGCACTCATGGGGGCTTGCGCATTTGTCATGTGATTGAGTCGAACGATCCGCTCTATCTGATCGAGAGCGAGATGGGGGTTCCGCGGGTGATGCAGCGCACGATCGTGCTGCCCGGGGTTGGTGAGGTGCCAGGCGCGATGGTGAATGTTGGCAATCCTCACTTCGTTCTCTTTGTCGAGAATGATGATTTCAGCGCGCATGGCTTGAATTGGCAGGAGCTTGGGGCGCGGATCAGTGGGAGTCCAGTGTTCCGGTATGGCACCAACGTTGAGTTCGTTCGGATTCTGTCGTCTTCCGAGATTGCGTTTCGCATCTTTGAGAGAGGCTGCGGGCCTACGACCTCTTCCGGCACAGGCACATGCGCCTCTTCGGCTGCGGCGGTAGTGCTTCGTGATGTGGCGCGCGAGTTGACTGCGATTGCAGAGGGCGGTCCGCAGCGAACGGTATGGCCTTCGAACGATGCGGTGATGCGGTTGACAGGACCGGCGGAGATTATCTGCCGCGGCGAGGTCGCGGCCCTGTGACGACGTCCCTTTTCAAGCCTCGTGCGCTGCGTTCAGGCGCTACCCTTGCGGTCTTGTCGCCGGCGAGTACTCCGAAGCCGGAGTTGGTGGAGCGGGGCATGGCGCACCTGCAGCGGCTTGGGTACAAAACCGTACTCAGTCCGCATGCGCTGGATAGCGGGCCGCTGTACTACGCGGGCAAATTGGAAGATCGACTGCGGGACCTTCATGCGGCGTTTGCGAATCCGGAGATCGATGGGATCGTCTGCACGCGGGGCGGGTGGGGATCGGCGGAGTTGCTGCCTCATCTTGATGCGAAGCTGATTGGCTCGAATCCGAAGCCGTTTATCGGGTACAGCGACCATACCTCGCTTCATTGCTGGCTTCACAGCGAGGCGAATCTTGCTACGTTCTATGGGCCGATGGTGGCGGCTGATTTTTCACGAGAGGATGGTGTGGACCTCGCGAGTTGGCAGCATAGTCTGACAGGCGATAGTGCATGGTCGCTTGGTGACGCGGAGGGGCTTCGCGTCTTGCGTGCGGGGCAGGCTGAGGGCTTGGTCGCGGGTGGATGTCTTTCCATCTTCGCGGAGGCGCTGGGCACACCGTATACTCCGCGTATGGAGAGGGACAGCATTCTTTTTCTCGAGGACATTGGGACGAAGCCGTATCAGTGGGACAGGATGCTGCTTCATCTTCGCTATGCGGGGGTACTTGAGAAGGTGACTGGGATTGTCTTCGGGGATATGCGGCAGTGCGCTTCGCCGGACGAACAGGACTATCTGGAGCGGGCGATTCTTCATGCGCTTGGTGAGTTTGATGGCCCGATCGCCGTCGGGCTGCGATGCGGGCATGTGAGCACGTATAACGTCACGCTTCCGTTGGGCGTTGCCGCCAGACTGGATCTCTCCGATGCGAGGAATCCGCGGATGCACCTTCTCGAAGCAGCGGTCAGCGGTTAGGCTGGAGTCTCGCGACATGCAAAATTCCAAACACATTCATCTGATCGGCATTTGCGGTACGGCGATGGCTTCGCTGGCTGGAATGCTGCAGTTGCAGGGGCACCGTGTGACAGGGTCGGATACGGCGGCCTATCCGCCGATGAGCGATCTGCTTGCGTCGCTTAAGATTCCGATTCGTGAGCCCTTTTCGGAGAGCAATCTGGAACCGAGGCCGGACCTGGTGGTGGTGGGGAACGCTATCTCCCGGGGAAACGTCGAGCTGGAATATGTTCTGGATACGCGTATCCCATTTTGTTCGATGGCCTCGATTATGCATGATGAGTTTTTGCCGGGGCGGGAGTCGCTGGTCGTTGCCGGGACCCATGGCAAGACAACGACCACCAGTATGCTGGCGTGGATCTATGAGGTTGCGTCACGACGAAACCCCGCGCTGGCGCCGTCGTTTCTGATTGGTGGCGTTGCGGAGAACTTTGGGACGAGCTTTATGGTTCGTTCAACCAGACCGTTTTTGCTGGAGGGAGACGAGTACGACACTGCCTTCTTCGATAAGGGGCCGAAGTTTCTTCATTACTTTCCCGATGCATTGATTTTGACTCACGTCGAGTTTGATCATGCGGACATCTATGCTGATCTGGCTGCGGTGAAGACTGCATTCAAGCGGCTGGTCAATCTTGTGCCGGGGCGGGGGCGGATTGTTGCGTTCGATGGCAGTGAGAACGTGAGCGAGTGCATTGAGAGGGCCTTTTGCGCGGTGGAGCGTTATGGCTTCGATCCTCTGTCGCACTGGCGTCTCGCGGATCTGCGGCATGAGGGGACGTTGACTCGCTGGACGGTGACCCGTGCGGGTGCTCCGTTCGCCAAACTGAGCCTGCCGATGGCGGGAGCGCATAATGCGCTCAATGCTACTGCTGCTGCGGCGCTGGCGGCGGGGCAGGGTGTTCCGACGGAGGCGATCGTCGAGGCGCTGGCCACGTTCAAGAGTGTGAAGCGCAGGCTGGAGGTTCGCTCGGTGGTTGGGGGCGTCACTGTGATTGACGACTTTGCGCATCATCCGACGGCGATTCGGGAGACGTTGCGGGCGCTGCGGGAGTCGTATCCGAACCGACGTCTGTGGGCGGTGCTGGAGCCGCGATCGAATACGTTGCGGCGGAATGTCTTTGAGCTTGATCTGGTGGATAGCCTCGCGCTGGCGGACCGCGTTGTGCTGGCTTCGGTGTTCAAATCGGAGAGTATTCCGGCAGACGAGCGACTGCATCCTGAGCATGTGGTGAGTGCTTTGAATGCACGTGGAGTGCCTGCTAGTCTGCTGGCGGATGCAGACGCGATTGTGAAAGCGGTGGTGCCGGAGTTGCGTGAGGGAGACGTAGTTGCGATTCTCTCCAACGGGGGATTCGGGAATATCTACGGGAAGCTACCGGCGGCGATTGCGGGCCGGACTACAAGCAGGTAACGCCGCGGTAGAGGCCCGCTGCGGCTGTTATTCTTGATGATGGAATGTTCGCAACCCTGAAGCTCGTCTTTGTTTATCTCGCCCTCGGCCCAATCACCGGGATCATCGGCATTCCTTACACGCTGCTGGTCGGAGACGTCAGCAGGCTCTATCGCGTTGCGATGTGGATCACGAATGCGGGGGTGCGCGCTGCAGGAATTAAGATCGACATCAGCGGGTTTGAAAATATTCCCGCTGGGCGCAGCTGTATCTTTATGAGCAATCACGTCTCGAATCTTGATCCGCCGGTCACGATTCCGCTTCTGCCGGGGCGCAGCTCAGTGCTGCTGAAGCAGGAGCTGATGAATATCCCCATCCTGGGGAAGGCGATGCGGCTGGCGAAGTTTGTGCCGGTAGAGCGGGGTAGCCGCCGCGATGCCGCCCAGGCCAGTGTGGCCGCTGCCGGGGATGCGCTTCGCTCCGGTCTGCACATCCTGGTATATCCGGAGGGAACGCGCTCGCCGGACGGGCGACTCTCAACCTTCAAGAAGGGGCCATTTTTTCTGGCGCAGGAGACGAAGGCCCTTATTGTTCCGATCGCTATCTCGGGAACGCAGACGATGATGCGAAAGGGAAGTAACGCGATCACGCCTGGATTGGCGCGGGTTCAACTGCTTCCGGCTATCGAGCCTTCGGACTATCACACGCGCGAAGAGCTGATGCGTGCGGTAAGAAACGCGATCGCAGCGGCGCTGCCACCGGAGATGCAGCCGGCGGACTACTTGACGATGGCGTTGTAACCGTCTGTCTGAAGACGCTGCCGCATGGCGTCGGCATCTTTCTTGGTGGAGAAGGGCCCGATCTGAACGTGGAGCAGCTTGTCCTGCGGCTCCTTGTGGATGACTACACTATAGCCGCGATGCTTCAAGGCATTGACGAGAACGTCGGCATCCTCCTGGTGTGACACGGCGGCTACCTGGACGATCGCTCCGCCCTGTGCGGCGGGTGTGATGGGAGTCACCGCTGCGGGCCTGGCGGCCGGCTTGATTGCGGGTTCGGGGCGGAAGTCTGCGGCGACGGCCTTGACCCTGGTGAGTGCGGGGGCTGGCTGGGTTGCGTCCCGGGGTTCTGTTGCTGAAGCGTCCGGAAGGCTGGAGCTTTGACTCGCGTCCTCAGCAACGATCACTGGCGAGCTGGATGCTGCGTGAGCTGCGAGGCTTACGGGAGAGGGTTTTGAGGCGCCGGGCTCGGAGCTTGTGGTGGTGTTCTCCGCCGCGCTGGCTACAGGCGGGGCCGAACGTCTGCCCAGCGAGTACCCGAAGCCGAAGAAGACCGCGCAGAGTAGAGTGAGTGCGAAGAAGATGCCAAGGATAGTGGTAGTGCCAAGCGAGATCTCGCGATCCTGTCCGCGAAAGTCGTGAAGATCCTGCAAGTCGTCATCTGTTTGGTAGCGGCTGTTCAAGGTCAGACCTTCTTCTCCAACGCCGTGTCGGGCGTGAATGTCTTATTGAACAGGTTCATCAGCTCCATTGGAAGGGGAAATACGATGGTGGTATTTTTCTCGACACCTATCTCGGTGAGGGTCTGGAGGTAGCGCAGCTGGAGGGTCATAGGCTGGGTGGCCATGAGCTGGGCGGCCTCGACGAGCTTGGCTGCGGCGTTGAACTCGCCCTCGGCGTGGATGATCTTCGCCCTGCGTTCGCGCTCGGCTTCGGCCTGCTTGGCCATGGCGCGGAGCATGGATTCGGGCATGTCGACCTGCTTGACCTCGACGGAGACCACTTTGACGCCGAAGGGGGCGGTGTGGCCGTCGATGATGGTCTGGATGCGGATGTTGAGGGCCTCGCGGTGGGCAAGGAGGCCGTCGAGGTCAACTTCGCCGAGGACCGAGCGCAGGGTGGTCTGGGCGAATTGGGAGGTCTGATAAATATAGTTGGCCACTTCGATGACGGCCTTGGTGGGGTCGACGACGCGGAGGGTGATGACGGCGTTGACCTTCAGAGTAACGTTGTCGCGGGTGATGACGTCCTGAGGGGGGACCTCCATCGCCTCCTGACGGAGACTGACGCGGACGATCTGATCGAGGGGACGGAAGATCCAGATGAGGCCCGGGCCCGCGGCTGCCTGCTTGACTCGGCCGAGACGGAAGATGACGCCTCGCTCGTACTCTTTGAGGATGTTGAGAGAGTTGACGAGGTAGAGAACTACGATGACGATGGCAAAGAGGAGCGGGAGAGACATCATTGGGTAAGACCTCTGTCGGCCAGACTGCTGCCGCCGCTGCGATTGTAAAGCAGACGCAGCAGCGGCCCGGTGCTATTGGCTAGAAGCGAAAGAAAAAGCCGAATCCGGGTTGGAGCTCGGTGGTGCGCTTCTGAATGGTGAGGTAGTTGGTTTCGAAGTCTGGAGCCTTGAAGAACTGCTGGCGGAACTCAGCGCGGGCGCCGAAGTGTTTGTTCAGCATGTAGTCGCCGCCGACATTGTAGTAGTAGGTGGCGCGTGCCTGAGGCCCCAGGCCTTCGCCGCCGCCGGGCGTGGGGCGGAAGGCGATTGTTCCGGCGCCGACACCGATGAAGGGTGCGATTCCGTGAAACTGACGTCGGGGGTGGGCGACGTAGCCGAAGGTATACTCCGAGGCGTTTTGCTGGACGCCGCCTACCGGAAGCGCCCCAAAGGGCGTGAAGGTCTGGGTGTAGCGAGCGTAGCCATAGTTGAACTCAAACCCGAGGTATGGCTTGACTGTGTAGCGGATCGTTACCAGAGGACCCACGGTATTGCCGGGGTGGAGATTAACCGCCGTCGGAACAGTGTTGATGACTACGGTGCCGTTAGAGTCTCTGTTGAGGATGGCGGAGGCGACCACGCCGATGTCGAGGCGGGAGAGTTGACGGTCCAGGCCCGATTGTGGGGTGGCCTGTGCGTTGGCGGTTAATCCGGCCGCGGGGAGCAGCAGGCAAAGTACAACGTTCCGAACCCAGGTCGGGCGAGACACATTCAACATCAAGAAAAGACTCCCTTATCCAAAAACTACTGTTCTTTCAGTCTACTCTGGCGCGGAGGCTGATGGGGGCTTCGACGATGCGTCAGACGGGCTTATTGGCGGGTTCGACGATCAGGGTCAGGCCGTCGAGGTCGCGCACCGAGACCAGAGAGCCTACGGCGAGAGCGTCCTGGCCCCGGAGGGAGGCCTGCCAGAGTTCGCCGCGGATCTCTACCTGGCCGGTGGGGCAGAGCGGGGTGCGGACGACGGCAGTGCCGCCGATCATGGCTTGCGGGCCGGTGAGGACCTTGCCGCGACGGGCACGAAGCGCTATCCAGGCGAGGCCAAAGGAGATGGTGCCGAAGCCGAGGCCCGCGCCCAGGGCGGTCGCGAGATGGACGCGGAGCTCGGGGATGGGGCCGTCGACCAGGGTGGCGAGGCCGAAGATGAGCGCGGCGATGCCGACTGCTGCTAACACGCCGTGACTGCTGAACTTGGCTTCGAGGAGCATCATCACCACGGCCGCGAGGAGTAAGACGATGGCTGTGTGGCGGACGGGGAGAAGGTTTAGGCCGAAGAGACCGAGGAGCACAAAGAGAGTGCCGATGGACCCCGGGACCACGGTGCCGGGGACGTTGAACTCGAGATAAATGAGAAGCGCGCCGAGGACGAGCAGGAGCACCGCGATGTCAGGGTTGGTGAGTTTGCTGAGCAGCCGCTCGCGCTGGGAGGGAGCAGTGGAGATGATCTGTGCGCCCAGGAGATGCAGGGTCTGGGTGGTGCCGTCGAAGCGATGGATCGTGCGGCCGTCGAGGGCTTTGAGCAGGGAGGCGTCGTCGGCGGAGACCAGATCGATCAGGTTGAGTTTGAGCGCTTCTTCGTCGCTGTAGGATTTTGAGTTGCGAACGGCGTCCTCGGCGGCAGCGATGTTGCGGCCGCGGCGGGAGGTGTACGAGCGCAGGAAGGCGGCGGCGTCATTCTCGATCTTTTCTTTGAGGATGGGATCGAGCTGGCGGCCTTCGACGATGGGGTGAGCCGCGCCTGCGTTGGTTCCGGGTGCCATTGCGGCGATGTCGGCTGATTCGAGGAGGAAGAAGCCGGCCGAGCCTGCTCTGCTGCCCGTGGGTGAGATGAAGATGATTACGGGGACTGCCGAATTTTCGATGGCTTGCACCATGACGCGGGTGGACTCGAGCAGGCCGCCGGGCGTGCCCATGGAGATCAGGACTGCTTCGGCGTGTTGGCTGGCCGCTTCGTGGAGGCCGCGCTGGAGATAGTCTGCGGTGATGGGCTGGATGGTGTCGTGGATGGTGAGTTTGACAATGGTGCCGGGGGTGCCAGATGCGGCAAAGAGCCTGCCAGGCAGAACGCAGGAGAACGCCGTCAAAAGGAGGAGGGCGAATCTCGCGAGGGAGTTCATGGCAGGCTCTGTCCGCGCGCCTGCAGGGCCTGACGCATGCCTTGCGCGGCAGAGTTCTTCGGGTCGAGTTGTAGCGCCTTGCTGACGTTGCCCGCTGACGCTGACGGATCGTTGGTCTGGAGATCAAGACGTGCGAGAACGAGATAGGCCGGGACGTTTGGGCGCAGCATGATGGAGCTTTGAGCCTCGGCGCGGGCGTCGGCTGCATTGCCGCTGCGCTCCCGTACCTGGGCGAGGCCTGCGTGAGCTTCCGCACTGGAAGGGTATGCTGCGATGGCGGTCTGGAACTCCTGCTCGGCTTCGGGGACGAGGCCTTGCGAGAGATACTCGTGGCCCTGGCGAGTGTATTCTGCGGCCTGTTCCGCTGGCGGCAAGGTGGCCAGACGCATGGCGCGCATCTGATCAAGTTGAAAGGCAGCCTGTCGGAAGGAGGCCTCCGAGTAGGTGCGCCGGATACGCTCGAGCGGATCGAAGTCGGACGTCGACGCTGTAGCGTCGGTGGCGGCTGCGGTGGGAGCCGGTGGTTTCTTGCCGGCGCTGATGCTTGTTTTGAGCTGTGCGGCTTCGGTGTCTGCTGGTCGCAGCTTGAGGGTCAGGTCCACTTCGCGCTTGGCTCCTGCGAAGTCGCCCTGGCGAAATAGGGCGACGGCGAGGTTGTAGTGGTAGTCCGGGTCGTTGGGATCGGCCATCGAAGCGCGTTGAAAGAGAGGAACGGCGTTGTGGCCCTGACGGCTGGAGGCGACAGCCTGATTGTTGACGACTTCGGGGAGCGGAAGCCGGCTGGCGACGAAGGAGAAGGCTGATTCAGCCTCAGCGTACTTGGCGGTGTTGAAGCGGGAGAGGCCGATATAGAACCCTGCTTCAAGAGCGCGCCGATCGGTCAGGGGGATCTTCGCAAACGTAGCCGCGGCCTGATCGTACTCTCGCTCCGCGTACTGGGCCTTGCCGAGAGCGAGAAGGGCTGCGGGATAGTTCGGGTTCGCCGAGATGGCTGCCTGAAGGCGCTTGATCCTCTCCTGAGAGGTTGGCGCGTCGGTGCCGCGAATGTAGTTCTCAAAGGCGCTTAGCTGGACTCCGCCTGATGCCGCAAGAAAGGTCTGCTGGGCTACGTTGAAGTGAGGATCGATCTGGCGCGCGACCTTCCACGCGATGGCGTTTTCGACGTCGAAGAGACGATTGAGTTCGCTAGAATCCTGCAAGGGCGCGGAGAGTCTGAGGTTTTTGACTTCGAGCACCTGCGCCTGCACGGCGATGCGGCCGTTAATGACGTTGTAGCTGCCTACGATGACGAAGTCGGCGTCGAGATTTTGCGCGATGCGAATGGTGGTCGCGCGCGACGGCCTGAAGTCGATGGGCAGGCCGAGATGGTCGAGCGCGTACTGGCGGTCTTCGCGAGTAATGGTGAGGAAGCCCGCGGAGGAGAGGCGCTGATTCAATGTGTCGGGAAACGAATCACCGACCCACGCCAGGGCTGCCTGTCCGGAGCGATTGTCGAAGGGAAGAACAAGAACGACGCGGCCACCGGCATCAGATGTTTCCGCAGATTGGGAGACTGCGGGAAGACTGCACAGCAGAAGCAGCGAGAGGAGCCAGGACCATGGGAGGATCGAGCGAACTTGAAGGCGCTTCGTCACAGATATGAGTATAGAGGGTCAGGGTTTTTTTGGCGGAAGGAGGGACGCTTCAACGATACGGGGGAAGTGGAGTACAGCGGCCCACTCCCCTCTGCGGTGCGCCTGCCAGACGACTTCGCCGTGGAGAATTGTCGCGACTTCGGAGGGAGAGAGATCGCGATGGAAGTCGAAGTACTTCGTGTCCGTGGACTCATGCTGTCGGCTGAGACTGATGCGATTGGCCAGCGGTGCCCACTTGGTCGAGAAGACGAAAGCTACATCGTAACTCCCTGGATCGGCGGCTGCTTTTTCGATTTGGTCTAGCGAGAAGTTCAGGATAGGCGTGGTCTTGACGGGATGATTGGTGTAGCCGAGCTCTGGACGGTTGAGCTCTGAGGTTGCGGGCCACGCGGTGAGGACGGTGGCTTGAGGGTATTTCAGGTCGATGAAGCGAACCGCCTGCTGATGGAGGACGATGAAGTCGCGGTAGGTGAGATTGTCCTCGGGGGCAAAGGCATAGGGCGGGTTGATCCAGATGCCGGCCAGGAACGCTACTGCGCTCAGCGCTGCGAGGAGGAGCCATCGCTCGGGGATTCGGCGGCGCCAGGTGTTGACGCAGACCAGCAGGGTGAGCGGGTACATCGGGAGCAGATAGCGTGTGAGGAGAGCGCCGCCGAGGATGGAGAAGGCGATCCAGTTGGCAAGGAGGATCACGCCAATGGCCTTGAGTGCTGGGCGAGAGATGGGGAGTCGCTTATTGGTTGCGGCGACAGGGAGGAAGATCGCGGCGATCATGCACACGACGGGAACGAACATGTTCATGTGTGCGAAGAGGTGGAGGAGGCGATGCCAGAGGCAGAGGGCGATGCGATAGGCGTCGAGGTTTGCTGTGGCGTTGTAGCGAAGGAACTCCGGATTGCCGAAGACGTAGCCGGTGCGGTGATAGTGATACGCATACCAGGCGGCGAGCGGCAGGATGGGAGCTAGTAACGCGACGATCCAGGAGGAGTGGAGTCTGCGTGAGGGTGGCTCGCGGCGATTTTGCAGAAGGAGGATTGTCTCCCACAGGGCAAGCGCTACGGGCGTGACGATGGATGTCTCTTTCGACAGCGCAGCGAAAGAGAACATTCCTGCGGCGTAGATTGGGTAGATCGGATTTAGGGCGAGTCTCGACGGCGTCTCTGCGGAGTCCTGGTTGAAGTAGAAGGCCAGCCCCCAGAGCGTGAAGGCTGCGGCAAAGATGTCAGCGTGAGCGAGTGTGCTCTGTGCAAACCAGATGGGATAGATCGCGGTGAGTACGACAGCGACTGCGGCGACGCCGGTGGTCGTCAGCGTTCTGGCTAGTTTGAAGACACCGAGCAGGGCGGCTGCGGCGACCATCGAGACCAGAGTGCGGGTGCCGCTGACGACGTATCCGGAGAGGTGCCACCAGGCGGCGAGGAGGATCGAAGGAAGCGGCGGGTGAGCGTTGGTGACGGTGCTCTGCGGGATGAGGGTACCGGTGCGAAAGAAGTCCCACGCGGCCGGAATGTAGTAGCCTCCTTCGTCCCAGAAGTAAGGGAGGCGAAGGAGGCGAAAGTGTGAGAGGTAGACGGCGACGAAGAAGAGCGGATAGAGCATCCAGAGAGGGATGTTCTCGAATGACTGCTGCCCGTCTTCGTCAGTGATGCGTTGGGGTCGCACGCTTTAGTTGATGGGACCTTCGGTCTGGGGGAGTTGCTCTAGCGTGATGGAGCCGAAGGTCTGCTCGTACTGGGCGAGATTGTGGCCGAGCACGTTCCAGAGGGCCTTTGCCTGCTGTGGGCTGAGATAGATACCTTGAAAGTTCTTGACGTTCAACTCTTCGGGATTGTCCTGGCTCATGGTGCCGAAGACGAGGAAGAAGTCCCAGACGCTCATGCGGACCTGCACGCTGTTGGCGTAGCCGTCGCGATAGTCTGCAGTGCTGGTGAGCTTGAGCTGGGGCTGTTTGTCCTGGGGCTGATTGGGGTTCTGCGGGCTCATCGAATCTCTTTCGGGGTTGGGGTTGCTTTTCAGATTCAGATATTGGTGCGGGAGAAGGGACTCGAACCCCCACGGATTTCTCCGCTTGGACCTAAACCAAGTGCGTCTGCCATTTCGCCACTCCCGCATTCTTCGTGGGCGACACTGTGGTGGTGTGCGAAGAACTTGAGTGCCACCACCAGCCTATGGCAAAGGGATGTTGTTTGCAACGTTATCGGCGGGAAGAGAGGCGATCAGTGCCTGATCAATGCTTGATGAGCCACATGATCCAGCTGGCCGCGATCGTGCCGCCGACGAAGAGCACGAAGCAGAAGGCTCCGAAGCGGATCATGGTGCGGGGTTCGGAGCGCTGCGTGATGCCGAAGACGACGGACGTGAAGAGAGCGAAGAGCAGGACTGCTCCGAAGTGCGAGATGGTCACGAGCGCTTCCTCCCGGTGGCCAGCGAGTGTGCGTCGACGGCGGAGATGATGTTGAGGAGGCCGGCCACCACCATGAATTTGGTTCCGTAGTCGGCGGTGGCTACCTGCACGGTAACCTGGCCGAGATCGAAGATGCGGGCGAGGACGTAGAGCAGGCCGTTGCCGAGGTCGCCTGCGAAGTTGAGGATATCGAGCAGGTCGCCGGTGTTGGGCGAGTAGATCTTGCCCTTGAGAGCGAGGCCGATGGTGAACATCGCGACGATCGAGACCATGAGCAGGCCGCCGCGGATCCATTTGCGCTGTAGAAGATGACCTGCGCCGGGAATGAGCCAGCCGGCGATGAGGGCCATCGCTGGCATCGAAGAAGATTTGCCAGCGACCTGCGCCGGAGCTTGTACGTTCGTCGTCATTTCAATCCTGATGATACCAGTTGCGGGCTACTAATTCGTGGTTCCACCGAGCCACCAACGAGTGGCTTCTTGTGTGGCGAATTCGTGAAGACTCTGCGGCTAGATTCTGACGAGTTCGGTCTGGACGCGGCCGGTGACTTCGGCTTTGCCTTTGCGGGCGATCATGTCGATCTCGCTGCGGATGCCGAATGCGTTGGGGTCGCTGGCGGGGCCGGGGAAGTAGAGGCCCGGCTCGACGGAGAAGCAGGTGTTGGGGAGGATCAGGCGCTCATCGTGAGTTTCGAGGTTGTCGAGGTGCGCGCCGTTGCCGTGGAGGACAGTGCCGATGTTGTGGCCGGTGCGATGAGTGAACCATTCGCCAAACCCGGCTTTGCGGATGACGTTGCGTGAGGCGTCGTCGGCCTGCCAGCCCGCGATGGGCTGGTTGGCGGTAAAGGCGTCCTGCACGACTTTGATAGAGGCATCGCGGGCATCGCGGACGGTCGAGAAGATGAGGTGCTCGCGTTCGGTGGGCTCGCGGCCGACGACGCCGGTCCAGGTGATGTCGTACCAGACGGCGGAGGGGTCGTCTTTGAGTTTGGCCCAGATGTCGATGAGGACGAAGTCGCCTTTGCGGATGGGGCGGGAGCTGGCGGCGGTGGGTTCGTAGTGAGAGTCGGCGGAGTTGGGGCCTGCGCTGACGTTTGGGCCATGCTCCCAGTCGAGTCCGGCGCGCGCCATAGCTTCTTGCAGATACTGCACCATGGCGTGCTCGTCGGTTCCATCGGAGCGGCCGCTGCCGGATCGTGCACGGGTGCCGATCTCATTCCACGCTGCGGCGAGGATCTCGTCGGTGTGCTTCTGCGCGACATAGTGGGTGGCGAGTTGTGCGTCGGTGAGGACGGCTTCGAAGTGGCTTACGAGGTCAGCTGAGCTGACGATCTCTTTGCCCAGACTGCGAAGGAGCTCGATGGTGCCGGCGTCGACCATGGATACGTACATGATGGCGTTGCGCGGGGAGTACTGCATGGCGAGCCTGGTCTGGCCTGCGAGGAGAGCTTCGATCTGCGTTTCGAGCTCCTGCCACGACGAGTAGACCGATTTTGTGCCGGGGAGGGAGTCGAGCCGTCCGGCTTCGATGCGGTGAACCAGCTTCTTCGGCTCGCCGTGGGCGGGGATGAGGTAGAACCAGCGGCGGGTGACGTGGGCGTTGGGATCGAGGCAGAGGATGCTGTAGGCGAGGGGGTCGCGGTGGTGGTGATCGTAGAAGAGCCAGCCGTCGATTTTGTTTTCGCGGAGGGCTTGCTGGATCCTGGCGAGGTCGAATTTCGTCTCACTCGGTGTCTCGGTGACGGCGTCTGACATGGTACCTCCCCCTCCTGGGTGAAAAGTGCGCAAAGTCTTCAAACTAGGAGACATGAGTCTGGACTTATTGGTCAAGTCTTCGCGGTTTAAACGCAAAGGCCCGGCTGTTGGCCGGGCTTGTTCTTCAGCTTTAAGGTTATCAGGCGTGTCAAGGTTTTTGCTGTGGAAAGCGGCGAGTTAGCTAGTTTGCTAGTCGGCGAGAGCAAAAGATAAAGGCAAAAAGCAACGGCAATGAATCAGTCGCTGCGGCTACGCCTTCGCTCCGGCCTTCGGCAGAGAGGAAACCGCTGCGCGGCTGCTTGTGAGGGCCAAGACTAAAGCCTTGGGTTACCTAGAAGCAAAGAAGGGCTCAAGGGTAAAGCCTTTGGCTGCTTAGAAGCGAAAGAAAGTTGGGAGAAGTTGAGGCTGGAGAGTTCTAGTCTTTGAGTGAGCCGATCTTGGAGGCGTAGATGTAGCCTGCGTTGCGTTGATCTGCGGGGTAGCCGGCATCGTCGAGCCACTTTACGCAGAAGCCTTTTTGCTGGAGGCGGTGGATGATCTCGGTTGGGTTGCCGACGGTGTTGTGGACCTCCATCGCGAGATTGTCGACCACGTCGAGCCATCGCACGGAGTCGCGAAAGATGGCGAACTCGGCGCCTTCGATGTCCATCTTCAGGAAGTCGACGTGTTGGATGCCGTAGGTCTTCATCAGCTCTTCGACTGTGATTGCGAGGTTGGCGTCGAAGTCATAGGGGTCGCACATGGCGTGGAGTGCGGCGGAGTCGTGGCGGAGGGACTCTCCGCAGAGGACGCCTTGATGAATCGTCAGCCCGGGTACGGTCTCCAGCTTGGTGCGAAAGGTGTTGTCCGGGTATGTGAGGGGATCGATGCCGACGACCTTACCGCCGGGGCCTGCCAACTGCTTCAAGAGGCTGGTGACGACGCCGGTGTTGCAGCCAAGATCGAGGCAGTTGTCGAAGTTGAGCTGTTTGAACTCCCGGAAGTAGATGCGACGAACGAAGAACTCTCGCAGGAAGGCGTAGCCGTTTCCGGCCGTGGTGTTGATTGCGTTTACATCTACTTCGAGGTCGTGCCCGAGCAGGTGAAAGCGCAGGACGCCGCGCATGGCGTGGTCTGCGGAGTAGAATTTGCGCTCGCGCAGAACGGTGGGGGCGTTCTGCAGAAGTGCGCCATACCAGCGCAGCGCCTGAGATTTGGGCATGGTGTGCCAGGTTTGAATTACGTCGTCGGCGAGGCGTCTGAGTTGTTGGGCCATGTGTGGCTCCATAGTACAAGACGATCGCTAACGTGAGATGTCGGTTGGCTGCAGGATGAGCAATGCAAAAGGCCGGGATCGCTCCCGGCCTTTTGTGTGCTGCGTGTTTGGGTTGGTTAGGCGTTGACTGAGTTTTCGGCGTTGGCTGCTGCTGCGGCCGCGGCGGCCTCGCGTTCCTTCTCGGCCTTCTCTGCTTTTCTGGCTGCGGCAGAGTTCTGGCCGAGTTCGGCGGCGAGGGTTTCGGTGGTGAAGGACTCGATGACGTCGCCGACACGGATGTCCTTGTGTCCTGCGAGATCGATACCGCACTCGACGCCCTGACGGACTTCGGAGACGTCGTCTTTGAAGCGCTTGAGCGAGGCAATCTTGCCCTTCCAGACCTCGGCGCCTTCGCGGAGCAGGCGGACCTGCTGATCGCGTTTGATGAGGCCGTCGGTGACGCGGCAGCCGGCGATCTGGCCGACCTTGGTGATCTTGAAGACATTGAGGACCTCGGCGCGGCCGGCGTAGTTCTCCTTGAAGACTGGCTCGAGGAGGCCGTACATCGCCTTGGTGATCTCATCCTGCAGCTCGTAGATGATGGAGTGCAGACGAATCTCAACGTTTTCGCGCTCGGCAACTTCGGCGGCCTTGCGGTCGGGCCGGACGTTGAAGCCGATGACGACGGCGTTCGATGCGGAGGCCAGGAGGACGTCGGACTCGGTGATTGCACCGACGCCGGAGTGGAGGACGCGAACGCGAACCTTCTCGGTGGACATGCGCTGGAGCGAGTCTGCGAGGACCTCGACCGAGCCTTGCACGTCGCCCTTGAGGATGAGGTTGAGATCCTTCATGCCGGCTTGCTTGATTTGCTCGGCGAGGCCTTCGAGCGAGACGCGGGAGCTCTTGGCGAGTTGTGCCTCGCGCTCCTTCATCTTGCGATACTGCGCGATGCCCTTGGCTTTGTCGCGGTCTGCCATGACGAGGAAGGTGTCGCCTGCGTCGGGCATGCCTTCGAGGCCAAGGATCTCGACCGGGGTGGAGGGGCCAGCTTCGGTGATGGAGCGACCGCGATCGTCGAACATGGCTCGGATCTTGCCGAAGGTGTTGCCGACGATGTAGCTGTCTCCGGTGCGGAGGGTACCGTTCTGCACGAGGATGCTGGCGACGGCGCCGCGGCCGCGATCGAGTTTGGCTTCGATGACGGTTCCGACGGCGGGACGGTCGGGCTGGGCTTTTTGTTCGTTGACGTCGGCGACGAGGCAGATCATCTCCTCGAGCTTGTCCAGGTTGAGATGCTTCTTCGCGGAGACTTCGACGAACTCGGTGTCGCCGCCCTGGTTGGCCGGTTGCAGGCCGCGCGTGGCGAGCTGCTGGATGACCTTCGAGGGGTTGGCTTCGGGCTTGTCGATCTTGTTGACCGCGACGATGATCGGCACGTTGGCGGCGCGGGCATGATCGATGGCTTCGAGGGTCTGGGGCATGACGCCGTCGTCGGCTGCAACGACGATGACGACGATGTCGGTGACCTTGGCTCCGCGGGCACGCATGCGGGTGAAGGCTTCGTGACCCGGGGTGTCGAGGAAGACGATCTCGCGACCAAAGGCGGGGGAGTCGGGCTTGGTAATTTTGACCTTGTAGGCGCCGATGTGCTGGGTGATGCCGCCGGCTTCGCCGCCTGCGACGTCGGTGGAGCGGATGGCGTCGAGGAGCGAGGTTTTGCCGTGGTCGACGTGACCCATGACTGTGACGACTGGCGAACGGACGACTTCGACCATTCCGGTGGTGTCTTCGAGGAAGCCTTCGATGGCCTCGTTCTCGAGCTGCTCTTCGACGGAGATGATGGTGGCGTCGGCGCCGAACTGGCGGGCGACATCCTTGACCAGCTCGCCTTCGAGGGACTGGTTGACGGTGACGAAGACGCCCTTCATGAGGAGGGTTGCGATGAGGTCCTTGCCGCGGACGTCGAGCTTCTCGGCGAGGTCCTTGACGCTGATGCCTTCGGTGACGGTGATGGTGCGGGTGATTGGCACGGGCTCGCGGGAGACCTGCTGGCCGCCGAAGCGTGGTGGCGGCTGGAAGCCCTTCATCGGCCCTTCCTTGGTCTTCTCGTAACGCTGTCCGCCGCGGCGTGAGGCTGGGCGTGCTGCGGGGCGCATTCCTGGCTTTTCGCCAGGGCCTGGCATTACGCCAGGTGCGCCGCCTGGAGCTCCACCGGGACGTGCACCGAAGCCTGGACGTGCAGGGAAGCCGGGGCGAGCGCCTGGAGTGAAGCCGGGACGGCCTGGTGCGCCGCCGGGGCCTCCTGGGCCTCCGGGGAAGGTGCGGGTGGGGTGCATCGGACGGCGTGCGCCGGGAGCCGTCGAGGACATGGGACGGGAACCGGGAGCGCCGGGCGACTGGGGACGTGGGCGCTCAAAGATGGGTCGGCCGCGCTGCGGCGTGCCGGGAGCCACTGGAGGCGCGGTGTAGATGGGGCGGGGCCCGGTCTGCGGCATGATGACGCGACGGGCTGGGGGGCCGGGAGTCGGGGCTGGAGCTTCTGGAGCGGCTTCGGTCTCAGCTTCGGCTACGGGCGCTGGAGCTTCGGCGATCGGTGCGGCGGGAGCGGCTTCGACTGGCGGGGCTGCCGGAGTTGCGGGCTTTGGCTCCGCTGCTTCCGCGGCTAGGGCGGACGGAGGTGCGGGCTTTGCTGCCGGTGGGGCAGCCACTACTGGAGTGGATGCGACCGCGGGGCGGTCAGCCGATGGCGGCGCGGTGGCTGGAGAGACGGCGACTGGAGCAGCGGCGACTGGCGGGCGCGCGATGACAGGGCCGACGGGCGGCCTGGTCGCGATGGCCGGGCCTGGGGCGGGAGCGACGATATTTGCGCCCTGGCGAGGCAGAGGAACGATGCGGCGAGGCGCTGCGGGTCCAGCCTGGGCAGGAGTGGCAGAGGAGACCGGGGCCGCGGTAGGTGGTGCTGCGACGACGCGCGGTGGTGCGGCTGCAACCGCGGCTGAGGCGGGAGGCGGCGCAACGACGGCGGTTGGGCGCGGCGGCGGCGCGGCTTTGGCGGTTGCCTCGGCCTGTTTGCGCTCGAGGATGGCCTTGAGGGCATCGCCAGGTTTGGAGACCTTGGAGAGGTCGAACCTGGGCTTGTTGTCGGCCTGCTGCTGCCGGCTGGCCCCGCTTCTTCCGCCGTTCTTGAAGTAGTCCCGAACTCTTTCGGCCTGATCGGCTTCAATCGAGCTGGAGTGGGTCTTTCCAGACACGCCAATGGCTTCGAGCGCGTCCAGGATTGGCCTGCTCTTTACTTCCAGTTCTCGTGCCAGATCGTTAATTCGAACTTTGCTCATCCGTCCCTTTTCGCTTGCCCTGCGCGGTTAGCTGTTCATAGCAGCCTCATCGTTGCAGGAATCTTTATTGTAAGTGCTCTCACTGGATTTCGAGAGTTCGTGATCCAGGGAGTGCTGTGGCGCGTGGTTGAACTGGCTAACCACGATCGTTTCCATCGTCGATACCTTCATCGGAGTTCTCCTGGGCTTCGTCGACCAGGGTGTCTACGCTGTCGTTATCCAATTCGATCCGTTCTTCTCGTGCATCGTTGTCGCTAAAGGCATCGCTGGCGGATTCGGCCTCTTCGGCGTCGGCGATATCTTCTGAGGAGAGGTTGTTGACCTCGTAAGCGGTGCCGATGCCGGCTTCTGCGGCAAGAATTGCTTCGGGCGTCTTTTCCATAGAACCCTCCTCGAATTCAGTTGCCGCCGTCTCTGATGCGGCGGAGATGGCAGGGACAGGACGCTCTTCGCCTTCTTCGTACTGGCCGAAGTAGTGGCGAACGGCGACGGAGATCTTTTCGACGGTCTTTTCGCCGATGCCGGGAACCTCTTCGAGCTGCTCGGGGGTCATGTCGGCGAGGGCTTCGACGGTGGTGATGCCGGCCGCGATGAGCTTTTCGAGGATGGTTTCACCGAGCTCGGAGACCTGTTCGATCGGGGTCGTGGGGCCGCCGCTCATGGCCTGCATCTGGCTCTCGACCTCCTGACGCTTCTCCTCTTCGCTCTTGATGTCGATCTTCCACTGGAGGAGCTTGGCGGCGAGGCGGACGTTCTGGCCCTTCTTGCCGATGGCGAGGGAGAGCTGGGTGTCGTCGACGATGACCTCGATCTGCTTGTCGGCGAGATCGGTGATGGAGACGCGGCTCACCTTGGCGGGCTGCAGGGCCTTCTCGGCGAAGGTGGTGATCTCTTCGGAGAACTCGATGATATCGATCTTTTCGCCGCGCAGCTCGCGGATGATGGACTGGACGCGCATGCCCTTCATGCCGACGCAGGCGCCGACGGGGTCGACGTCCTTGTCGCGGCTCATGACGGCGATCTTGGTGCGCTCGCCGGCTTCGCGGGCGATGGCGCGGATGGTCACGGTACCGTCGTAGATCTCGGGAACCTCGGACTGGAAGAGGTTCTGGACGAGAGCTGGGGCGGCGCGGGAGACGATGACCTGCGGGCCTTTGGCGGCGCGATCGACACGAAGGAGGACGACGCGGACACGCTCTCCGACGGCAAACTGCTCGAGGCGCGACTGCTCGCGTTTGGGCATGCGAGCTTCGGCCTTGCCGAGGTCGAAGATGACGTCCATGGGCTCGAGGCGCTTGACGGTGGCGTTGAGGACCTCGCCGGCGCGGTGGTTGTACTCGTTGAAGACGGTGTCACGCTCGGCTTCGCGGACCTTCTGGAAGATGACCTGCTTGGCCATCTGGGCGGCGATGCGGCCGAGGGGGGTGGTGTCCTTGTAGAAGCGCAGTTCGCCGCCGACTTCGACCTCGGGGGCGAGCTCGCGGGCCTGCTCGAGGCTCATCTGGTTGATGTCGTCTTCGATCTGTTCCGGGGTTTCGACGACGGTCTTGAAGACATAGGCGCGGATCTCGCCGGTCTCGCGGTCCATCTCGGCGCGCATATTCTCCTGGGTCTTGTAGTACTTGCGCGTGGCGAGCGCGATGGCGTCTTCCACGGCGCCTACGACCACTGCGGGCTCGATACCTTTGTCTCGGCTCAACGTCTCAATCGATTGATACAGAACACTTGCCATTGTTCACTCGTCCTTGCTCTTGTCCGAAGCGTATCCGGATTTGTCTCTGTTGGTTTTGCCGATTCAGAGAGGACTGCTTTCGTTCGAGCAGCTCTCTAAATCTCTGCGACTAGATTTGCCTTTTCGACGTTCGCCAGGGCGATGTCGACGGTCGATTCTGTCACAGCCTTCTTTGCCTTGCCCTTCTGTTTGACGGCAGAGAGGTCGATCGTCAGCACACCGTCTGAAAATTTGGCGAGACGGCCTTGCCACTGCCTGTTTTTATTCACCGGGGTGAAGGTCTGGAGTTTGACCAGACTGCCTTGAAACCGGGTGAAGTCTTCAGGCCGAAACAGCTTGCGTTCGAGGCCCGGTGAGGAGACCTCGAGGGTGTACTCAGCGCCCGGGATGAGATCTTCTACATCGAGGACGGTGCCAAAATCCTGTGCAAATACAGCGCAATCCTCATGGGTGACGCCGGAGAGCCTTTCCACCGGGACACCTTTCGGAAGATCTGCAACGGCCTCATTTGCGGCGAGTTCGGCAAGTTTGGCTCGTTCTGCTGCATTTTTTTCTACAAAGACGCGCAAGGTGCGGAATTTGACTCCGCCCTGAAACTCAAGATCGACGAGTTCCAGGTTGTGGGAGGCAGCGACACGTTCCGCGGTTGCTCGAATTTGGTCTAGCTGGACTGCCATAAGCGTTTTGTTTCCGGTTCAGTGGTCCCGCGTGCACAAACGTTTTTAGAGCAAATAAAAAGTGGGCTTTAGCCCACTCATCTCTTCCGTCAAATCACCGGTGCGGTCACGGCTCTCATTGGTACGACGGAACAAAATCGTCTGCAATTCAAATGATACATCTACTTTTCACGGAATTCAATGGGGGCGCTGTTCTTGGTTTGACAGCCTCCGGTGTAGTATCAGCCCAATTTCTTTCCGACTCTTCGCAGGTAAACCCAGCCATAAAGCAAGCACATAGCGAAAGTAGGGCACAAAACGCCGTGACATAGAGCCGTTCCCTTGATCCATTCCAATGGATATCCATCCCCAGCGATCTGAACATGATGCCTACGAGAGCGAAACCTACAAAGATAAGCAGGGGCATCAAGATGAGGAAAGTGCCGATTATTTTCCGCCATTTTTGCATGTGTTTGACACCTTAGAAACGGGCAGACGTAATAACGTCGATTGATTCTACCGTCCAAGGAACTACTGACAACAAAGCTATATAGTTGATGGGTTGAGTCTAGCGGCCAACACCGTCGCGTGTGAAACTTTGCGGAAATTGGGCCATCCAATTTGCTATGGGCGGTAGGCGACTCTACAATCGATGAAATCCCGCGAAATACAGGCTTGCTGCCGCATGGCCTATCGCTTTTCAACCATTACAACTGGAACCTATAAAAATTATGATTAGCTCCCCCGTACCCGAAGCCCTTACGTTTGATGACGTTCTTCTTGTGCCTGCCTACAGCGACGTTGTTCCAACCCAGGTGAGCACGCAGACCCAGCTGACCCGAAATATCACGCTGAGCACGCCGCTGATGTCGGCTGCGATGGATACGGTGACCGAGGCGCGGCTGGCGATTGCGATGGCGCAGCAGGGTGGGCTGGGGGTGGTGCATCGCAATCTGACGATCGAGCAGCAGGCAGGAGAGATCGACAAGGTGAAGCGGTCGGAGAGCGGGATGATCGTGGATCCGGTGACAGTGGTGCCCGATCAGACGATCGCGGATGCGCTCGATGTGATGCGGCGGTACAAGATCTCGGGTGTGCCGGTGACGAAGAACAAGAAGCTGGTGGGAATTTTGACGAATCGCGACCTGCGGTTTGTCTCGCGGACCGATTTGTCGATCGATTCTGTGATGACGAAGGCGAATCTGATTACGGTGCCGGTGGGTACGACGCTGGAGCAGGCGGAGCAGATTCTGCATCAGCATCGCGTGGAGAAGCTGCTGGTGGTCAATGACGACTATGAGCTGAAGGGACTGATTACGGTCAAGGACATTCAGAAGAAGTTGAAGTATCCGAATGCTTCGAAGGATTCGCAGGGGCGGTTGCGGGTGGCGGGTGCGATTGGCGCTACGGGGGATTTTCTGGAACGGGCGGAGGCTCTGGTTGCGGCTCGGGTGGATGCGTTGGCGATTGATTCGGCGCATGGACACTCGTCGCGAGTGCTGGAGGCGGTGCGTGAGGTGAAGAAGCGGTTTCCGCAGATTGATTTGCTGGCGGGAAATATCGCTACCTATGAAGGTGCGATTGCACTGATGGATGCGGGAGCCGATGCGGTGAAGGTGGGGATCGGGCCGGGTTCGATCTGTACGACGCGCATGGTGACCGGTGCGGGCATGCCGCAGATCACGGCTATCTCAGAGGCCTATCGCGCGGGGCAGGAGCGGGGGATTCCGATTATTGCGGATGGTGGGATCAAATACTCGGGCGATGTGACCAAGGCGATTGCGGCTGGGGCGAGCGTGGTGATGATGGGGTCGCTATTCGCTGGCGTGGATGAGAGTCCTGGGGAGACGATTTTGTATCAGGGGCGCTCGTTCAAGGCTTATCGCGGGATGGGTTCGCTGTCGGCTATGGCGCAGGGTTCGGGCGAGCGTTACTTCCAGGGCAAGAGCGATATGGAAGACGCTGCAAGCACCGAGAGGCCGTCGCTGACGGCAAGGGAGAACGGCGGCTCGAACCGGCTGGCGAAGTTTGTGCCGGAAGGGATTGAAGGGCGTGTGCCGCATCGTGGGCCGCTTGAGGGCATGGTGTATCAGCTGGTCGGCGGTCTGCGTTCGGGGATGGGATATTTGGGATGCGGGACGATCGCGGAGTTGCAGGCGAATGCTCGGTTTATTCGGATCTCGAACGCCGGGCTGCGAGAGAGCCACGTTCATGACGTGATCATTACGCGTGAGGCACCTAACTATCACGTGGAATAGAATTCTGTCGTGAATTTGCCTATGCGTTGAGGTGAAGCAATGTGCAGGAATATCAAAACTCTGTTCAACTTCGATCCTCCCGTCACGGACGATGAGATTCGAGATGCGTCGCTTCAGTTTGTGAGGAAGATCAGCGGTTTTACGAAGCCATCGAAGGCTAACGAAGATGCTTTTCAGTCTGCGGTGGGGGAGATATCGCTGATCTCCGGTCGCCTGCTGGCGTCACTTGAGACCAATGCGCCCCCTAAGGATCGAGAGGAAGAGGCTGCGAAGAAGAAGGCTCGGTCGGCGGAGAGATTTGCGGTTTGATCTTGGGGAGGTGTCCTGCCGGACGGGCCTCCTGCGCGGAGGGCGGTCACTTCGTGACTTGCATACCTTGTTTGGGGGGGCGCCGTCATTGTCGCTCCCTCCCGTTGGTCGGGAATAAGACTCTGTTCTCTTCAGGATGCCTGATTCGTGCGGTCTAGAACCATGGCGTCGAAGCGATGGCGGGTGAAGAAGCCGTGGTTCTCATAGAGCTTGACGGCCTGCTGGTTGGCTTCGGTGACGGTCAGGGTGATGGCCGCGAAGCTGGCGTGGGTCAGATGATCGATGCAATGGTTGAGGAGAGCTCGTCCTAGGCCGTGGCCTCTCCAGGCGGGGGCGATGCAGAGCTGGGTGATATGGGCGACGTCACTGGCTACGCGGGAACATAGCAACATTCCGACGATGGAGCCGTTGTGGCGGTCGCGAAGGACCCAGGAGGCGTTGGGCTCAAAGACGCCGCAGCCGGGGAAGCGGACGATGTTGTGGAGGAAGCGAAGGGAGCCGTGGAGGGAGCAGTACTGATCGTTGATGCGGGCGTCGATGTGGCCCAGGTAGCACTCGTGGATCAGCTCGGCGGCAGCCTGATAATGATCGCTGGACCAGCGCACCAGCTCAACGGTGGGGGGAAGATTCAGCTGGGGGGGAGCGTGGGGGACGTCTGCCGGGACGCTGAGGTCGCACTCCATGAAGAGGCGGGGATACATGGTGAAGCCGGATGCCAGGAAGACCTCGTTGATGGAGCCAGCGTCGTAGAGCAGGAGCTGAGACTCGATGCGTTGAATGCCGGGGGAGTTTTGCAGGAGCTGCAGCAGCTGGTGGAGCAGGGTGTGTGTGGTTTGAAGCATCTGCGCCGTGTCGTTGGCGATGGCGAAGGCGTCTCCGACGACTGCTTTCTGGCCCTCGTAGACGCAGAAGGTGAAGCCACAGATGCGTCCCCGGTCGAGAGCGACGAAGCCGGGTAGGATGCGGGAGTCGAGGTACTGGAGGAGGAGTTCGGTTGAGCTTTGATAGTTCCAGCGAAGACGTTGCTCCCAGACGCGCGACTCGGTTTCGAGCAGAGGACGAAGCTGGCGCGCCGAAAAGTGGCGAAGGTCCAGTATCTCGAGTTGGGTCGCGACGGCCATACCTTTGGGAGGTCTTTCGTCGAGCTTATAGGAATTTTGGTGGGATGGGTGAGTGTTAGTGCGGGCACCCGGGTGTTATGCCGGATCAACCCTCTGTGCGGAGTGTGGTTAGCCGGTGATGTGTCTCCGGGGCTTGGCTGGATGGTGGGGATGGTTCTCCGGCTGATTGGGAGGGGTGATGTCAGGGGAGGCCGGTGGGCGAGCGTAGACACGGTAGACTTCGATCCCTTGCGATTCGTAGAGGAATAGGGGTTTGTAGACGCGCCCGGCGAGCCAGCGGTCGAGATCGCCGGCATCGCTGGCACGGATGACGAGGATGTGCTCTGCGTCGGGGACGCCGTCGGTGCCGTAATGGATCATGGGCTCGTTGCGATAGAAGGCGAGGCCGTAGTCCATGTCGCGCTTGATGTCGGTGGCTACAAGCTTCACGTCGGGTGCCTGTTGCTGGATCTCGTGGGCGAGGGGGCGGGCAGAGTAGTTCATGTCGAGCTCTTTGCCGTAGAAGCCGAGGAGGAAGACGAGAGTTGCGAGGACTGGCAGCAGGGTTACGTTGCAGATCTGCGAGATGCCCCAACGACGGATAGTGAGGAAGACGACGGCTCCGAAGGCGAGTGCGGCGGCGCCTGCGACCAGCAGCCATTGCGCGGAGGGTACGAAGGTCTCGTACTTCATGTGCTGAGGGGCTAGAGCGAGGACGAAGACAAGGAGGCCGCAGGTGGCGGCGTGCGCCCAGATGAGCCATTGTGGAAGGCCCTGGCGGCGGCTGCGGTTGAGATAGTCGGCGGTGAGGATGGTCAGCGGAGGAATGGAGGGAAGAATGTAGCCGGGGAGCTTGGAGCCGGAGAAGGAGAAGAAGACGATGGGGAAGAGTGCCCAGAGGACGAGGAACTCGGGGAAGGCATCGCCGGCGCGGGTGTGGCCGAGGTAACGCTGTGGATTGTGACGGACCTTCCACTCGGCGATGGAGACTTCGATGGAGTCGACCAGGGCGCGGATGGCTATGACGGTCCAGGGCATGAGGCCGATTAGGAGGACGGCGAGGTAGTACCAGAAGGGTTGATGGTGTTGGTAGCGGTTGGTGGCGAAGCGCTCGAGATTGTGTTCGAGAAAGAAGAGGCGGTAGAAGGTTGGGTTGCGCTTTTGAACGGCGATGTACCAGGGCAGCACCATGATCAGATAGAGGATGACTCCGGGAATCCAGATGGTGCGGCGGAGAAGGGACCACTCGCGACGGAGGCCAGCGAAGAGGAGGATGATGGCCAGCGCGAGGAAGGGAGCCACGGGACCCTTTGCGAGCGTGGCGGCTGCTCCGAAGAAGTAGAGATCGAAGAGCCAGAACTTTTTTCCGGTCTCGTACCAGGCGTACCAGCCGAGCATCCCGATGCAGAAGGGCGCGGCGAGCTGCATGTCGGTGGAGGCGCCGCGGGCGAAGCTGACAATGGCCACGCAGGAGACGGTGATCAAGGCTGCGTCGAGGTGGCCGCCAGGGCGGAAACGCCGCATGTGGAGGAAGATCAGGACGACGAGGGCCAGGGTTGCAGACGAGGACGGGAGACGGGCGGTCCAGTCGGAGACGCCGAACTCCTTGAAGAAACTCATGGCGCGCCAGTAGTAGAGGGCGGGCTTTTCGAGCCAGGGCTTACCGTAGAGGATAGGGGTGACGGTGCCGCTGGCGATGCAGTGGAAGGAGTTGCGGATGTCTTCCGGGCGCGGGCTGCGCGGAATCATCTTGGCATCGACATCGTGGCAAGCCTGGGAGTGCGCGGTGAGCATCTCGCGGGCGATCTGGGCGTAGCGCGGCTCGTCGGCACCGACCAGGCCGAGCTGATCGCCGCCGAAGACCGGGACCAGGCCATAGAGCAGAAGAAAGATGGTGACCACGAAGAGGATGACAAACTCGCGGATGGTTGTGATGGAGGGCGGCTTTAGATACTGCTGGAGCCACATCACGGGTGCGCTGCCATTCCGTGCGCCGGTGACGGCGGGATGTTGAATATCGTTCATTTTTCTAAGTGGAGCGAGACAAGGCTATCAGAGTCCTGTCCGTAGCTGGGTGAGGATGCGCTCGAGAGCGACCGGGAGGGGGCCATCGAGGGTGCATCCGCTGGCGTTGCGATGGCCGCCCCCGCCGAAGCGTTCGGCGATCCGGGCCACGTCGGTCACGCCTTTGCTGCGAATGCTGAGGCGAAACTGGTCGGCGTTGGCGACCTCGCGGAGAAAGACGGCTGATTCGACGCCGGCGATGCTGATGAGGTAGTTGACGACTCCTTCGCAGTCCTCGGCGATGGCGCCGATGCGGTCCATATCTTCGCTGGTGACCCAGGTCCAGGCAAGATCGTCGTCGCACTGGAGGTTAGAGAGAGCGATGCCGAGCAGGCGGATCTTGCTGGCCGGGTTGGAGAGGTAGATGTCGCGTGCTATCCGGCTGGGATTGGCTCCGCAGGCGGCGAGGTGGTGGACCATCGCGAAGGTATCGGCGGTGGTGCTGGAGTAGGTAAAGGTGCCGGTGTCGGAGAGGATGCCGGCGTAGAGGCAGGTGGCCATGGAGGGTGTGATCTCGACGTTCGCAGCGAGAGCGATGTGATAGACCATGGCGGCGACGGCGCAGGCGTGCTCGTCGATCCAATTGACCGAGGCGAAGGGGCGGCCGCTAGCGTGGTGGTCGATGTTGATGAGGGTGCGGCCCTCGAGACCGAGGAGGCCGGTGCGGACGATGCCGTCGCATTCGAGGAGGATGGCCGGGGTGGTGCCGGTGGGGTCTACGTCGTTGGCGGATGGGGTGTGGTGGATGCGGCCGATGTTGGGGAGGGTGCTGTAGGAGGAGGGGATGGGGTCGGCGAAGACGACGTCGGCCTGGCAACCGAGCTGGTCGAGCACTTCGGCGAGAGCGAGGACGGAGCCGATGGCGTCGCCGTCGGGACGGGTGTGGGAGGCGAGGAGAAAGCTGGGATGGGACCGGAAGGCCGCCAATAGGTCGTCAATCTGAGTTGCGTGAGGCTTGGTCTCGAGGAGAAGGGCTTGGGGGGTCATGGTTTGCAGGGGGCCCCTGGGGTCGGTTCGGCTGCGGTGCGCCTCTGCTCGCGCTTGCGGGTGCGGGCGAGAAGCTCGTCCATGCGGCCGGTCATCCTCTCAGAGCGGTCGATGGCGAAGGTGAGCTCGGGGACGTGGCGTACACCCATGCGATCGCGGAGCTGGGAGCGGATGTAGGCGCGGGCGGTGGTGAGGCCTTCGAGGGTAGAGGCTTCCTCCTCCTCGTTGCCGTGGACGGCTACGAAGATGCGGGCGGATTTGCCGCCGGGGGCGAGGACGACCTCGGTGACGTAGCTGGGCGCGATGCGGGGATCGGAGAGCTCGCCTTCGAGCATGGCTCCAATCTCCTCGGAGAAGGTGTTGGCGACACGGTTGCGGTGGTAGGTTCTGGCGCGCTGCTCGGGCATAGAGTTTTGACTAGGTAGAACGGTTGAGGATATCAAAGTTGGGCCATTCCACCTAGTGCCCGGGAGCGATACCGGCGGATTTCCTGTGGATTGCGGGGTCTTTTTGGGTCATTCGGGCAGGATTTCGGCGTAGGAGTCGGTGATTTCGGCGCTGAGGTTGGCGGCGATGCGGTGGGCTGCCTGGTCGATGTGGCGGAGCTGGCCGGTGAGGTAGCTGGTGGAGGAGGAGATGGCGGCGATGCCGAGGGTGGCGCGGTTCCAGACCATGCCGTCGTCGAGCTCGGCTATGGCTAAGTTGAAGCTGTGGCGGAGTTTATCTTTCATTGAGCGGAGGACCTGGCGGCGGTCTTTGAGGGACTGGGCGTGGGGGATTTCGAGTTCGATGGTGAGTTTGGCTATGGGCATGATGGTTGTCCCCTCCCCCCCCTATGGATATTTTGGAGTAAGTCTTTTATTTTGTTTTACCTGCAGGGGGTGTGTGGCTGTAAAGTATTCCAACTAAATGGGTTGCTTGCAAAATATAGAAAATACATGGGTTATGTCTGGTGGTTGAAGGGTTACCATCTCTGGGCGTTGTTTGGGTGGTTGTTTTTGTCAAGTACCCCCTGATTTTTCTGATTAGTGGACGAGGATCAGGTAGATGGTCATGGCTACTCCTGCGGCGGCCAGGAGGAGGCCGAGGATAACGGCGTCGCGGGAGACGTGGCCGGGGCGCCAACTGCCGGAGCTTAGCTCGTGAACCAGCTGGAAGTGGCGGTAGACGGAGCTGAGATTGACGATGACTCCGAGGGCTACCAGGGCGACTCCGGACCAGAGGGAGAAACCTGTGGTGTTAGCGGGCAGATGAGACTGAGCGGCGGTGATCTGGCGGAGGAAGAGGCCGAAGCGGCTTACGGCAAAGCCGATGCCCATAAGGCCGAGGCCGGTGCGGATCCAGGCGAGGAAGGTTCGCTCGGCGGCGAAGTAGACGCGGGGGTCCTGCTCGGCGGGCGGGGGCTGCAGAGTTGGCATGGTGGGATTGTAAGGCTCCGGACCGGCGTGGTCTCCGCGGGTGTTTCAAGATGCGGATCGTGGTGGCTTTATGGTGGGTTTGTGGATGTTTCTGGTGGTCTTTGCGGCGTTGTCGCAGGCCGTGGGAAGGGAACAATAAATTACTTGACGATAAGTAATTTATTATATAAGTTATCACCTATGGATGGTTTAGATACAAAGTTCTCGGCCCTAGCTGATCCCACGCGTCGGGCGATTCTGGCGCGGCTCTCACTGGGCGAGGCCACGGTCAATGAGCTGGCACGTCCCTTCGAGATGTCGCAACCGGCGATCTCGCAACATCTGAAGGTGCTTGAAGATGCTGGGCTGATCCTGCGCCGGGTGGAGGGCACAAAGCGACCCCGTCGCCTGGCAAAGGAGGGTATCGAAGCGATGGATCAGTGGCTTGGAATGCTCCGCACTGCACTTGAGAAGAACTACGACCGGCTGGATGGAGTTCTGGCCAATATCGACACACAGAAGAAAGGAGAGATGCGATGAGCAAGATGACGTTGAAGATCGAAGGCGATACGCATGTGATTGTGACAAGGCGCTTTGCTGCGCCGCCAGAGGCGCTGTATCGAGCGCATACCGATCCGGAGTTGATACAGAAGTGGCTGCTCGGCCCTGAAGGCTGGACCATGCCTGTCTGCATCAACGACGCAAAACCCGGAGGGAAGTTCCGCTACGAGTGGACCAACGGCAAAGGCGCCGGATTTCACATAACTGGTGAGTATCTTGAAGTGAGCCCTTTCAGCAGAATCGTGCACGTCGAACGGATGTTCCTGCCGGATCGAACGCCAGACAACCACGTTGAAACCACCTTCGAGCGAGACGGGGAAGGAAGCTTGATGAAGATCCGGATGACACTGCCTGATGAGAAGACGCGAGCGATGATGCTGGCGACAGGCATGGAGCATGGGATGGAGGCGAGCTATGTGCGCCTCGAGGGGATGATCTAGTCTCGCGGCAGATGAAACCGGAAGGCCGCGCACAAGGATGTATGTCGGCAAGGAGGGGGACGGGTTATATTACCGGGAAGGTGAATCGATGGACTGTCCTATTTTGCAGCTGCTCCATTCTTTATGAAGCCAGTTTCTCCCAAGTCTTTTCCAAATTCGCAGGCGCTTGGCGAGTGGATGGCTGACAATCACGCCAGCGCAAAGGAGCTTTGGGTTAGAGTTTATAAATCTGCTTCAGGCAAGCCCTCAGTGACCTGGGCCGATTGTGTTGTCGAAGCAATCCGCTACGGGTGGATCGATGGCCAGAAGAAACCACTGGACGACAGCTCATTTTTGCAGAGGTTATCGCCACGCAAGCCCGGATCCAACTGGTCTAGCAAGAACCGCGAACATGCTAAGAAGCTGATTCAAGAGGGGCGTATGGCCCCAGCGGGACTGGCGCATGTTGAAGCGGCCCAAAAAGATGGGCGCTGGGAGAAGGCTTATGCCGGCTCCGCAGATATGGAAATTCCCGAAGATTTCCTAACGGCTTTGAACAAGCTTCCAAGGGCAAAGAAATTCTTTGCCACCCTGAACAGGCAAAATCTGTTCTCGATTTATTACCGGCTTCACTCTGCCAAAAAACCGGAAACGCGGGCGAAACGCATGGCCCAAATTCTGTCAATGCTGGAGAAAGAGACAAAGCTGCGCTGAAGACCGTACGCTGACAATCCGCTGATTTTATCGTCGAGGTAGCCCACGGTCAGATTGACCGTAGCTGGTGTCGTCCCAATCGCCTCATCCGCGGACATGAAGGCCATAGTTGGAGCGTTTGGGTTGGAAGGTTCGGACGGTATGGGCGGGTGGAAGGTGTCGGGATCCTTCACTTCGTTCGGGATGACGCAACCGCAACCGCAACCGCAACCGCAACCGCAGATCCCCTTCGGGGATGACAACAAGAACGGCAAAGGCGAATGCAACGACAAATGCAAATGCAAATACGGGGGTTTCTCCACTGCGTCGCGCGATGAGACCGCGCGACTTCGGTCGAGATGACGAGGTTTGCGTTGGGAGGGACTGAGTACGCGGTGGTCGAAGCTCGGTTGGCAGGGAGGTTTCTTGCCTCTGGATGGGCTGACAGCGGTCTGTACGAGCACAACAGTCTGTACGCGCACAATGCTCGGGACGCGCACAACGCTTTGGTGGCTGACAACGCTTAGGACGTGTTGACACTGCGCTGACAATTCTGTGACGGCGTTCGCTTATAGTCGGAGACCATGATGGGGCATGGGGGATGGATGGGGCGAAAGCGGGAGGCCAATTGGTGGCAGGTCTTCTTCGTACTGGTGTTCCTGGGTTTGATCACGGGGTGGGCGCGGGCGGGTACGGGCCTGGGTACGGTCAGGGCTGAGTTTGTCGGCTCGGAGAGTTGCAAGACGTGTCATGCTGCGGCGTACAAGGGGTGGAAGCAGACGCGCATGGCGAATGTGGTGAGGGATCCGAAGATTCATCCGGAGGCGGTGCTCGCGGACTTTACGCATCCGAATCCGTTGGTGACGTTTGGGCTTGACGATGTGGCGTTTGTGTACGGGAGCAGATGGAAGCAGAGGTTTTTTACCAAACGCGGGGACGACTACTATCCGGAGCCGGCGCAGTGGGATGTGAAGAAGGGGCGATGGCTGCCGTATCACGCGGAGACGGGGACGGACTGGTGGCTTCCGTTCTATGGGCCGAGTAACTTCGATCGTCCGACGGGGCCGACGTGCGATGGGTGCCACTCGGTGAACTATAACGTGGAGACGAAGCAGGTGACGGAGTGGAATGTGGGGTGCGAGAAGTGCCATGGGCCGGGGAGTCTGCATGTGGCGCATCCGACGAAGCAGAACATTGTGAATCCGGGCGCTCTTGATTATGTGCGGGGCAATGACACCTGCATTCAGTGCCACAGTCAGGGGCGGCCGCTTGGGAATCCGATTGAAGGGAAGTACTTCGACTGGCCGGTGGGTTTTGTGCCGGGGGAGCGGCTGGCGGACTTCTGGACGCTGGAGGAGCTGAAGCCGGGGGTGACGAACTTTTTCCAGTATGCGGACCTGACGGCGCATAAGAACAGGATGCAGGGGAATGATTTTGTGCAGAGCAATATGTATCACCGGCAGATCAGATGCTTTGACTGCCATCAGGTGCACAGTAATGAGAACGAATCGGACCTGATTGCGAAAGGGAATGCGGTTTGCCTGACGTGCCATACGAAGGACAACCCTGCGGGGCTGAAGGGGACGGTGAGTGAGCATACGCATCATGCGGCGCGGAGTAAGGGGAGTGAGTGCGTGGCTTGCCATATGCCGAAGATTGAGCAGACGATCAAGGACAACTATGTGAGTGCGCATACGTTTCGGTTTATTACGTCGAAGGAGACGGAGTTGTCGGGGATTCCTAATCCTTGTACTTCTTGTCATACGGATAAGTCGACGGCCTGGGCTACGAAGGAGTTGAGGGGTTGGGGGACTACTTCGCCGTGGCGGGTGGGGAATTAGTTTTTGCTTTGCGCTTGAGGGTTGGGTTGAGGGACAAGCGGTGAACTCGGCTGGGAGCGGAGAGCAAAGGCAACCGCAAAGGCAAATGCAACCGGGTGAAAAGTTTACATTCCCACCCATCGCAAAGTGCGCGATGGATGGGGCACCCTGTTGGTTGTGGCTGGGTGGTTGAGAACGGGCAACCGATTCTTTGTGGCTGGGCGGGTGGCAACGGCAAATGCGGGGCTCTCCCAGTTGTGACGGCAAAGTGCTTGGGTATCTTCTACAATTCGGGATTGGGAGATGCCATTGAGAGATAGAGAGATGTTGGTGACTGCGCTGGCTTCGGTACGGCGTGCGAGTTTGGTGATGGTGTTGGGAGTGTTTGCGGGGGTGAGTGTGAGTCGTGCGTCGGGTGCTGTGGTCGAGGAGAAGAGTGCGGCGTTTGGGCCGTCGAACCCGTTTTATGCGAAGAGTGCTCTGCCGTTTGAGGCTCCGCCGTTCGACAAGATTAAGGATGGAGACTATGAGCCGGCGATTGAGGCTGGCATGGCGGAGGAGCTGAAGGAGATCGACGCGATTGCGGATAACTCTGCTGCGCCTACGTTTGAGAACACGGTTGTTGCGATGGAGAAGACGGGTGCGCTGTTTCAACGGGCGATGGCTGCGTTCGACGGAGTGACGGGGGCGAATACGAATCCTGAGCTGGAGAGGGTGCAGAAGGAGCTGGCTCCTAAGCTGGCGGCGCACAGGGATGCGATTTATTTGAATGAGAAGTTGTTTCATCGCGTGGCGGTGGTGTATGAGCAGAGGGCGGCGCTGAAGCTGAGCCCGGAGGGATTGCGGCTGGTGGAGGTGAGGTACAGGGACTTTGTGCATGCGGGGGCGAACCTGTCTGACGCGGATAAGGAGAAGCTGAAGAAGCTGAATGAAGAGGAGTCGACGCTTTCGAATGGGTTTCGGAGCAAGGTGCTGGCGGCCACTAAAGATGCGGCTTATGCGACGACGGACAAGGCAGCGCTTGCGGGTTTGACGGCGGCGGATTTGAGCGGCGCGGAGGCGGCGGCGAAGGAGCGGAAGAAGGAGGGCTATGTGCTTCCGCTGCAGAATACGACGCAGCAGCCGGTGCTCTCGTCGCTGAGTGTGCGGGCGACGCGGCAGGCGGTGTTTGATGCCTCGTGGACGCGGACCGAGCGGGGCGATGCGAACGATACGCGGGCGACGATTGCGCGGCTGGCGCAGTTGCGCGCGGAGAAGGGCAAGCTGCTGGGGCATGACAGCTATGCGGGATGGAAGCTGGAAGACCAGATGGCGAAGACGCCGGAGAACGCGTTGAAGTTTATGGATGCGCTGGTGGCTCCGTCTGTGGCGAATGCGGCGGAGGAGGCGAAGGATATTCAGGGGGTGATTGATACGCAGAAGGGTGGCTTTTCGGTTGAGCCCTGGGATTGGGAGTTTTATTCGGAGCAGGTTAGGAAGGCGAAGTTCGATATTGATGAGGCGCAGGTGCGGCCTTACTTCGAGCTGAATAATGTGCTGGAGAATGGCGTGTTCTATGCGGCGGGACAGCTGTATGGGTTGAGCTTCAAGGAGCGGAAGGATATTCCGGTTTGGAACGCGGATGTGCGCGTGTTCGAGGTGTTCGACGCGGATGCGAAGCCGCTGGCGTTGTTTTACTGCGACTACTACAAGCGGGATAACAAGAACGGCGGGGCGTGGATGTCGAACTTCGTCGATCAGTCGAAGCTGCTGGGCAGGTTGCCGGTGGTCTATAACGTTGCGAATCTGCCGAAACCTGCGACGGGAGAGCCGGCGCTGATCAGCTTCAGCGATGTGGTGACGATGTTCCATGAGTTTGGGCATGCGCTGCACGGGATGCTGGCGGATAGTGAGTATCCGAGCTTGTCGGGGACGTCGGTGGCGCGGGATTTTGTGGAGTTTCCGTCGCAGTTCAATGAGCATTGGGCGACGTATCCGGCGGTGTTTGCGCACTATGCGAAGCACTACAAGACGGGCGCGGCGATGCCGGAGGAGCTGGCGGGGAAGATCAAGAAGGCCGTGGACTTCAACCAGGGGTATCTGCTGACGGAGCTGGTGGCGGCGGCGGAGCTGGATATGCAGTGGCACTCGCTGCCGGTGGGCGAGGGGTTGCAGGATCCGGATGCGTTTGAGAGGGCTGCGCTCGCGAAGAAGGGGTTCACGCTGGGCTATGTGCCGCCGCGTTATCGGTCGAGCTATTTTTCGCACATCTGGGGCGGGGGATATGCGGCGGGGTACTACGCGTATCTGTGGAGCGAGATGCTGGATGATGATGCGTTCCAGTGGTTTCAGGATCATGGCGGATTGACGCGGGCGAATGGGGACCGGTTCCGGAAGATGGTGCTGTCGCGGGGGAATACCGAGGATCTGGCGAAGATGTATGAGGCGTGGCTGGGGAGCGCGCCGAAGGTGGAGCCGATGCTGAAGTATCGCGGGTTGGAGAAGGCGGCGGTGAAGTAAAAACTTTTTGATGACTTAGAAACTGTCCTGCCGGACGGGCGCCCTGCGCGGGCGACGGTCACTTCGTGACGGGTATACCCCTTCGGTTGGCGCTCCCGTTGGTCGCGAGGAGATATTCTTTCGCCGGCCATGGGAAGGCCATGCGACGATTTTTCTTCGCAAATTTGACAACTTCAGATATGCTCGTTTTCATTCCAAGTTCACATAGCAAACTGAATTTCACCTGTCGCGAAGTTTAAGTTCACACAGTTGCCTGGGCGTCGTCACCACGGGTCCGCCGTGCTGCATCGCTGCATTCGTGTCTTTCGGATTGGCTACTTTTCAGACAAAAGAAACTTGTTTCGGTTCAAGCTGCACTACTTCAGGAGCCAGATTATGACTAAGCGGTTGCGTCTTTCCTTCCTCGTCCTTGTTTGCCAGATGATGTGTGTGCTTCTGGTTGGTCCTGTGTTTGGGCAGCAGACGCTTGGCGGCCTGACGGGTGTGGTGACCGACTCCCAGGGTGGGATCCTGCAGGGCACGGTGGTGACCGCGGTGGGCGATCAGACGGGGTTGACGCGGACCCAGACGGCGGGGAGCAATGGTTTTTATGACTTTGCGAATCTGCCGGTGGGGACATATACGCTGACGTTTACCAAGGACGGCTTTCAGACGCAGAAGATGAACACGATTCCGGTGCAGGGCGACCGGACGGGGACGGTGAATGCGCAGTTGAGCGTGGGCGCGGTGAATACGGTGGTGAGCGTGGATGCGGCTCCGCTGATGAACGCGGTGGATACGACGAATGGATATGTGTTGGACAATGCGCAGATTCAGTCGATTCCGCTGCCTACGGGGAGCCCGTATGCGGCGGCGGTGCTGTCGCCTGGGGTGAGCGCGGAGTTGTCAGGGGGGACGGGCGCGCTGTCGGGGTTGGGGAATCCGCCGATATGGGCGAATGGGCAGCGGGATACGAGCAACAGCTTCTCGTTGAACGGCGTGGACGCGAGTAACTTGTTCAACGGCAAGAGCACGAGCCAGGTGGGGTCGGCGCGTGTGATTAATAGCACCGGCGCTTCGACGAGCAACGGCGGTGGCGGTGTGATTCAGTCGGTGGCTTCGGTTTATCTGTCGATCGGCAATGCGATTCCTACTCCGGCTCCGGAGACGGTTGAGGAGCTTCGCGTGAATGCGTCGCTGTACGACGCGCAGCAGGGTTCTACGTCGGGCGCGCATATTGATTTGAGCACTACGTCGGGGACGAATCAGTATCACGGTACGGCGTATGGGCGGCGCGGGACCAACTGGATCAACGCGGCGCCGTTCTTCTTCAAGAACGATCCGATCATTGCCAGTGACCCGAAGCTGGTGAATCCTGAATTGCATCGTTATGTGGCTGGGGGTACGTTCGGCGGACCGATTATCAAGAACAAGCTGTTTGGGTTTGTGTCTTATCAGCATCTGCAGGTGTCTGACCAGGAGATTGGGGATTCGTTTCTGGATGTGCCGGTGGGGTTGTCTGACAGTACGCGAACGGCGGCGGGATTTGCCGGGATTGTGAACAATGACTTTTGTACTGCCCCGCAGGCGGCGAAGGGAGACTGCACGCAGCTGACTGCTGCGGCTATCGACAATACGGCGCTGGCTCTGTTTAACTCGCCATCGCTTCCGGGCCAGCCGGGAAAGTGGCTTGTTCCCAACGATAGCGGGTTTGCGCCTACCACTTCTCATCCTTTCAATGCGTTTATTCCTGGGACCGGCAAGTTCAAGGCGGACATGGCGGTGGCCGATCTTGATTACAACATCAACTCGAAGGACACGCTCTCGTTGAAGTACTACTACCAGCACGATCCCACGTTGGCGCCGTATGCTTACTCCAGCGTTCCGGGGTTTACTGAGCATCTGGACTCGGGAGCGCAGGTCTTCGCGATCAGCAATACGTACCTGGTGAAGCCGAATCTGAGCACGACGCAGACGATGGGTTTTATTCGCGAGAAGACGTGGGTGGATAACGAGCAGCCGTTCGGGCCGAACGCGATTCCGGGTGGTTCGCTGGGCACGGTGTCGATCAATGAGTTTGGGTCAAACTATTTTCCGGGTGTGTCGATTGTGAATGTGCTGGGGAGTGCGGGTGCGGGCCTGGTGAGCACGGGGATTCTGAACATCGGCCCGAACGCGGAGGGACAGGCTCCGAACACCGGGGCGTTCCAGAATCGCTGGCAGCCTTCGGGCAACGCCATCTGGACGCTGGGCAGGCACACGGTCACCTTCGGGACCAGCTACAGCTATACGCAACTGAACACGATCGACCATCGCACGAACGCGGGTACGGTTGCCACGGACGATCTGAGCGCCTATGCGCAGGGCTATGTGACGCCGGGCAGCTCTTCGACTGCGTTCTATGTCAGTTCGTTCCTTCAGGGCGATGCGAACCGATACTATCGGGCGAACCAGGTGGGGAGTTATGTGCAGGATAAGTTTCAAATTACGCCGACACTTTCGCTTACGGCCGGAGTGCGCTATGACTGGGACGGCGGCCTGACGGAGAAGAACGGGCGCATCTTCAACTTCGATCCGACTCTTTATAGTTACAGCACGGCTTCGGACACGATCGTCAATCCGGGTTTCATTATTGCGGGGAACAACAAGAATGGGACTGGCGGTGTGAGCCCTACGACTTTGACGGGGCGTCAGTGGGGCATTGGGCCGCGGTTGGGGGCGGCGTGGCAGCCGCAGAAGTTTGGGGGCAAGGTGGTGGTGCGTTCGGGCTTTGGGATGTACTACGACCGCGGCGAACTGTTCAGCTACCTATCGCCGGGTTATGCGATCGGTACAGTCACCGGCGGTCCTTTCGGCGTGAATCAGCAACTTCCGTTTGTGACGGCGCAGACCTGCCCAGTACAGAGTCTGTACAACTACTACATTCCGACGTGTGGCGGCGGGGGCGGTTTTGCTCCGCCGATCACAGCACCGACGGCTGCAACCGGCAATCTTGCTAATCCTTATACAAACATTCAAAATGCTCCGCCTACGAATCCGAAGTCTTCGGACCTGAGCAACTATTTGCCGAATATTACGAGCATCAATAACGGCGGGCAGCCGATCTCGCTGGGCGTCTACGACCGGACGAACAAGCTTCCTTACACGTTCAACTACACTCTGGATATTCAGTGGCAGCCGCGCAACGACCTGGCGATTGAGCTTGGGTATGTGGGGAATCTGGGGCGGCATCAGGTGATTCCGGTTCCGTTCAACCAGCCTGGAATTGCTTCTCCTGCTGCGCCGATTCATGGGGAGCATTACTCGTATGGCTATAACGTTGGGGGGGCGAGTTTGCCGGACGGGTCCGGCTATGACTTTGATTACGAGGGCGGCAACATCGATCATCGGGTACCTTATATCGGCTATGCTGCCGAGTCGATTGACTTCAAGGCTGCCGGGGTGGATGCCTACAACGCGCTGACGGCACATATTGAAAAGCGCATGAGCCACGGGGTGCAGATTGCGGCCTCGTATACGTACTCGCATGCGCTTGATGAGCAGAGCGGGCTGGGTTTGTTTTATAACGGCAACAATCCGCTGAACCTGCGCGATGGGTATGCTTCGTCCGACTTCGACCGCACGCATGTCATCAACTTCAACTATGTTTACAGGCTGCCTGACTTCGTTCACAACCACAATGTCGAGAGCTACTTTACGAATGGCTGGTCGCTGGTGGGGCTTACGATTCTGCAGAGTGGTCAGCCCTATAGCGTGATCGACTTCAGTGGTTCGGTGGGAAGCATCTACTACGGGGTCAGCAACGGTATTACGAATCCGATTGTTCCCCTGGCCGCGGGCTGCAATGCGAAGAACGCAAAGACGGGCCACTCGGGGGCATTCAATCCGAACGGCGACCCGAATCTGAATGCGCTGAAGGCGTCGTGCTTCACGATTCCTTTGCTGCAGGCTGGTGGGCTGGGCGGTGCGGTTCCTACGTCTGATCCCTTTGAGAACAGCTTCACGACGGGCCAGCGCAACATCTTCCGCCAGGCGTTCCAGAAGCGTGCGGACGCCTCGCTGATGAAGACGACGAAGTTTACTGAGCGATACAGTCTGGTTTACTCGTTCGATGTGTATAACCTGACGAATACGAGCAGCTTCGATGTGCCTGGGAACGAGGTAGCGCAGAATCAGAACTACAACGGGTTTCCAGCGGCGATCGGTTCGACTCCGCAGGCTCCTACGCAGGTGCTGCCTACCTCTTGTGATGCGTCCAACACGGGCTTTTATAACTGTCCTGCTGGGCTTGGTACGGTGACTCATACGATCGGGAGTCCGCGACAGATACAGATGGCGTTGCGGTTTTTGTTCTGACTTTGGGTTTGCGAAGAGATGTCCTGCCGGACGGGCCCACTTCGCGTGGGGCGGTCACTTCGTGACTTGTATACCTTGTTTGGGCGAGGCTAGCTGCTTCGGTCCTCCCGTTGGTCGGGATGATGGGAGGATAGCTGCATGGGTTGGGTGCTCTCTTTTAGGGTGGTGCCGGTGAGTTGCAGGCGATGGGCTTCGGCGCAGTAGAAGGCGATGCGGGTGGCGGCGGTGGCGTAGTCGAGGCCGGCGGTGCGGATGTTGGAGATGCAGTTGCGATCGGCGTCGGTGCGGCCGGGGACGGGGTTCCAGGTGAGGTAGACGCCGAGGGAGTCGGGGGAGCTGAGGCCGGGGCGCTCGCCGATGAGGATGACGGAGAGACGGGCCTGGAGGAGGGAGCCGATGTGGTCGGCGATGGCTACGCGGGCCTGCGTGGCGATGCAGAGGGGGCCGAGGGGTTGGTTTTGCGGAAGGGCGGGGAGGAGCGCGGCGAGGAGGGGGATGGCGTGGTGCTCGACTGCGGTGGCGGAGAGGCCGTCGGCGAGGACGATGACGATGTCGCAGGGGGAGGGGTGGAGGAGGGCGGCGGAGGCGGGGGCGAGAGTGCGGCCGAGGTCGGGGCGGCGGAGGTAGGAGACGCGGTTGGGGGCGGCGCTGGCCAGGGTGAGGATTGGAGTGGTCAGGGAGGGGAGTTCGGTGCGCAGGCGGTGGGCGAGGTGTTCGGGGTCGAGTGCGGCGTGGACGGCGTCGCGGGCCTGGGCGTGGGCTAGCTGGAAGTCGAGGATCTCTGGAGTGGTGAGGCTTACGCCGGTGCGGTGGAGGGCGACTCGGGCGGGGGTGTAGTTGCGTAGAGACGCGGCTGGGGTGGTGGCCGGGATTTCAGGATGCTCTAGCTTCGTTTCGTCGTTGGTCGTTTCGTCGCTGGTCATGGTTGGTGTCGTTGCCAAGGGGCTAAGGGCTAGGGGCCAATGGTCTAAGGATCGATGATAGACCGTGTACGGAGTGAAGGGAGTCGTTCAGGTTGTTGTTCGGGTAGGATGTTGGTCGGCCTCGATCGCTGCTAAACAAAGCTTGTTGGAGAGATGCGGTTGATTTCTACTGGAAGGATCGAGTGACGGATGGCGGTACGAAATCTTTATTGATTTTGATTGAAACAGGGCCTCCTTATGTTGCGGTTTATTGGCAGTCTAATCCGGCCTTATCGCGGCACGCTGGTGGGGATCTTTCTGGCGATGCTGGTGGAGACGGTGATGAGCCTTGCGACGCCGTGGCCGTTGAAGATCATTCTGGATAATGTGGTGGGCGATCACAGGATGGCTCCGTGGCTGCATCGGTTGATTGGGCCATTGCTCGAGAGCGGATCGCGGCTGCATGTGGCGGCGTTGGCGGCGTTGGCGTTTGTGATGATCTCACTGCTGGGTGCGGTGGCTTCTTATATTGATAACTACTACACAGAGAGCGTGGGGCAGTGGGTGGCGCACGACCTGCGGATGAAGATGTACGAGCATCTGCAGCGGCTTTCGCTGGGGTATTACAACACGCATGCTACGGGGACAATTCTGAGCACGATTACGGCGGATATTCAGACGATCGAAGGATTTGCTTCGTCTTCGACGTTGAACATTCTGGTGGATCTGCTGACGATTGTCTGCATGCTGGGGTTGATGTTCTGGTTGAACTGGGACTTTACGTTGATCGCGGTAGGGGTGACGCCGTTTCTTCTGCTGTTTGTTTCGCGGTTCAAGAAGGCAGTGAAGAAGGCGACGCGCGAGGTCCGGAAGGAGCAGAGCGAGATTGTTGCGGTGGTGCAGCAGGGGCTGGAGTCGATCCAGGCGGTGAAGGCGTTTGGGCAGGAGGAGACGGAGCAGGCGCAGTTGCAGCTGGTGAGTGAGGCGACGGTGAGTGCGGCATTGAAGGCGAGGAGCGTGAAGGCGCTGTTGTCTCCGGTGGTGACGATTACGGTGGCGCTGTGTACGGCGGTGGTGCTGTGGCGCGGGGCGGGGCTGATTCTGGCGAAGACGATGACGGTGGGAGAGCTGACGGTGTATCTGGCTTACCTGGCGAAGTTCTTCAAGCCGGTGAAGGATCTGGCGACGACGACCAATGCGGTGGCGCAGGCGGCGGTGGGGGCGGAGCGGGTTCGCGAGATTCTGGAGACGGATACGATTATGCCGGAGAGCGCGGATGGGCTTGCGCCGGAGACGGTTGCTGGGGCGATCGAGTTTGAGCATGCGGCGTTTGGGTATGATCCGGCGACTCCGATTTTGACGGATGTGAGTTTTAAAGTTCAGGCTGGGCAGTTTGTAGGGATTGTGGGGCCGACGGGGAGCGGGAAGTCGACGGTGGTGAGTTTGATTCCGCGGTTTTACGATGTGCAGTTGGGGACGGTGAAGATCGATGGCGAAGATGTGCGGGGGTACAAGCTGAAGTCGCTGCGCGAGAAGATTGGATATGTGCTGCAGGATACGGTGCTGTTTCGCGGAACGATTTTGGAGAATATTGCGTTTGGACGGCCTTCGGCCACGAAAGAAGAGGTGATTGCGGCGGCCAAGCTGGCGAATGCGGATGAGTTCATTTCGAAGATGCCGCTGGGGTACGAGACGATGGTGGGGGAGCGGGGATCGACGCTGTCGGGTGGGCAGAGGCAGAGGATCGGGATTGCGCGGGTGATGGTTCGGAACAGCCCGATTCTGCTGCTGGATGAGCCGACGGCTGCGCTCGATAGCGAGTCGGAGAAGCTGGTGATCGATGCGCTGGAAAAGTTGATGGAGGGGCGGACGGTGATTGCGATCGCTCATCGGTTGAGTACGATTCGGGATGCGAATCAGATTATTGTGATCGACGGGGGCGTGGTGGCGGAGAATGGAACGCATGAAGAGTTGATGGCGCGGAATGGAATCTATGCAGCGCTGCATCGGACGCAGTTCGACGCCGGGCTGGACAAGGTGATGGCTTAGGCGGACAGTTGTGCTTGGTAGGGAAAGGCTGTAGAAAAAGGTCAATGCCGGTTCTTCAGAGCCGGTTCCTGAAATCAGCAGTTGAGGGAAGAGACTATGTCGCGCTCAGTGATTGTTTTACCTGATGATTCTGCTCAGCCGATTCTGGACGCTATTCATGGGGCGAAGGAGTCCATCCGGGTAAAGATGTTTGTCTTTTCGGATCCGACTTTGCTGCAGGCTGTGACTGCCGCGCATCAGCGTGGGGTGAACGTGCGGGTGATGCTGAACCCGGAGCGGCGGGATGGGGAGAAGGAGAATGGCGAGTCGCGGATTGCGTTGACGGACGCGGGGATCGAGGTGCTGGATAGCAATCCGTGCTTTGATTTGACGCATGAGAAGTCGATGGTGATCGATGACAGGATGGCGTTTGTCGAGTCGCTGAACTGGGAGACGAAGAATCTTACCGTGACGCGGGACTATGCGATTGTGACGACGCACAAGCACGAGGTCGAAGAGGTGATGGAGTGCTTCGACGCGGACTGGAAGCGGGAGGAGTTCAAGGCGGGGGATCACTCGCATCTGATCTGGTGTATCGGCAATGGGCGGCAGCGGTTGGGGCAGCTGATCGATGAGGCGAGGGAGTCGCTGTGGCTGCAGAATGAGCGATATCAGGATCCGACGATCATTGAGCATCTGGTGAGGGCGAATCAGCGGGGGGTGAAGATTCATATTATGGCGCGGCCTCCGCATAAGCTGAAGAAAGACAAGTTAATTGAGGGCGTGAGCGGGCTGAGGGTGCTCGAAGATATTGGCGTGAAGATTCACAAGCTGAAGCACATCAAGCTGCATGCGAAGCTGCTGCTGGCCGATGATGCGCGGGCGATTATTGGGTCGATCAATCTTGCTCCGGGGAGTTTCGACAGCCGTCGGGAGCTGGCGATCGAGGTGAGAGACGATCACATCCTTGATCGTTTACTCAAGACCGTCCGGTATGACTGGGAGAACTCGAAGAAGTTGGATTTGAGCGATGAGGGGCTTCTGGCGGAGCTGGAGCAGTACGATCCGAATGTTGCGGAGGATCTGGGGCTGGAGACGCACAAGGGTGGGAAGAAGTGTTGAATGTGCCGTGTTTAAGACGCTTCTGACGTGAGGCTGGCCCTTGGTTCGCTTGAGAGGATGGCTCTGCGCAGGGCGGTCGAGGCAGGTGCACGCAAAGGAAAGAACAAGAGCAGATTCCTTCGCTGCGCTGCGGAATGACAAATAAAAGAACAGGCAACCGCAACATCAAATGCAGATGTTGGGGTTCCGCAGTACTCTTCAACGGAGGAAACTTATGCGATCGTTTCTTGCCTCAATCGGTTGCTGTTTCGCGCTGGCCGCCAGTCTAACGAGTTACGCCCAATCGACCCATCGGGCCACAGAGGAGCAAGGCGTCACCGCCGTAACGGACAAATTAGTTGGCACGTGGCGGCTCGTCAGCGTGGAGACGATTCGCGCGAACGGTGAAGTCATCTATCCGTTCTACGGCCGACATCCGGAAGGAGTGTTGATCTACGACCGCAGCGGTTGGATGAGCGTGCAGATTGTTTCGGACCCGAAACCAACTTCGTCGAGCAGTAGCTCTCGAGAGGGCCTGCTGGCGGCGACGCCGTCTGAAAAGGCTAGTCTGGTTGACGGCTACTATGCGTATTGCGGTACCTGGACTATAGACAAGTCAAACTCCACAGTGACCCACCACATCAAACAATCGCTATATCCAGCCGAGCGGGGCACGGAGGGTGTCCGGAACTTTTCTCTGGATGGTAGTCGGCTGATATTAGTCGCAAAAGGGATTCATGAGATGGGAGAAGTTCACGAGCGGAGTTTAGTTTGGGAGCGCGTTCCGTCTGAGTTGCCATAGCTTCAGCTAGTGACAGTGACAAGCGTATGGAGTGTGTCTAGGGGAGCATGGCGGGTAGCGTAAGGCGGTGGGGGGCGGTGGTGTTGAGCCAGGCTTCGAACTCGGGGGCTGGGCGGAGGTTGAGGAGGCGGCGGAGGTAGAGGGCGTCGTGGAAGGAGGTGCTCTGGTAGTTGAGCATGATGTCGTCGGCTCCGGGAACGCCCATGATGTAGCTGACGCCTGCGGCGCCGAGCATGGTGAGGAGGGCGTCCATGTCGTCCTGGTCGGCTTCGGCGTGGTTGGTGTAGCAGATGTCGCAGCCCATGGGGAGGCCGAGGAGTTTGCCGCAGAGGTGGTCTTCGAGGCCGGCGCGGAGGATCTGCTTGCCGTCGTAGAGGTACTCGGGGCCGATGAAGCCTACGACGGTGTTGACGAGCATGGGGTTGAAATGGCGGGCTACGGCGTAGGCTCGGGCTTCGAGGGTCTGCTGGTCTACATTATGATGCGCGCCCGCGCTCAGGCTGCTGCCCTGGCCGGTTTCGAAGTACATGATGTTGGGGTTGGGATTTTCCGGCGCGCGGTTGAGGCTGCGGGCCTGCTGGTGGGCCTCTTCGAGGAGGGCGAGGTTGATGCCGAAGCTGGTATTGGTGGCTTCGGTGCCACCGATGGATTGGAAGAGGAGGTCGAGTGGGGCGCCCTGCTGCATGGCCTGCATCTGCGTGGTGAGGTGGGCAAGGACGCAGGATTGGGTGGGGATCTCGTAGCGGCGGCGAATGTGGTCGATGAGATGGAGGAGATTGGTGAGGGTGGCGACGTTGTCGGAGACGGGGTTGATGCCGATGACAGCGTCGCCTGAGCCGAGGAGGAGGCCGTCGAGGATGGAGGCGGCGATTCCGGCTGGGTCGTCGGTGGGGTGGTTGGGTTGGAGGCGGGTGGAGAGGCGGCCGGGGAGGCCTACGGTGGTGCGGAACTTTGTTACTACGGAGATTTTGCGGGCGACGAGGATGAGGTCCTGCAGGCGCATGAGTTTGGAGACGGCGGCGGCCATCTCCGGGGTGAGGCCAGGAGCGAGGGCGGCGAGGCTGACGGGGGTTGCGGCGTCGGAGAGGAGATGGTCGCGGAGTTCGCCTACGGTGAGGCTGGAGATTGTGGCGAAGGCGGTGGTGGCGGCGGGGGTGCGGCTGGTGTCGAGGATGAGGCGGGTGACTTCGTCGGTCTCGTAGGGGATGATGGCTTCGTTGAGGAGGTGGGTGAGGGGGAGATCGGCGAGGGCGTGCTGTGCGGCTACGCGTTGCTGGGCGGAGGTGGCGGCGAGGCTTGCGAGCTCGTCGCCGGAGCGGGCGGGGGTGGCTTTGGCGAGGAGGTCGGCTAGGGACTCGAAGGTGTAGCGGACGCTCGCTATGGTGTGGGCGTGGGCCATTGGGTACTACGCTAGCAGGTTGGCGGTGGTGTTAGAGCGGATGTTGCGTTTGTTTTGCTGCTACAACTGCAAAGACAAATACAAAGGATAAATGCGGGGGTCTCTCCACTGCGCCGCGCGATGAGACTGCGCGACCCCGGTCGAGATGACGATTTTTTTGGGGGAACGAACGAGCAAAACGCAAAGGCAAGAGCAGATGCCTGAGGGATGACAAACAAAGAACAAGCAACGACAGAGATAAGAGCAAGTGCATGTGCAAAGATGCAGGGGGAAGAGTTTACATTCCCACCTATCGCAAAGTGCGCGATGGATGGGGCACCCGATGGATTGCGGCTGAGTGGCTAAGAACAGGCAACGGCAAATGCGGGGGTCTCTCCACGGAGTCGCGCGATGTGACTGCGCGACTCCGGTCGAGATGACGATTTTATTGGGATGGCACGATGCGATGCGGTGGAGCTTGCTTGGCTTAGTGGTGGGTTTCTAGTTTTACTTTTAGGACGGTATTGAGGTCGGCGAGGCGTTGCATCTCGCGCTTCTCTTCGTCGATATCCCGGATGGCGACTACGCCGCCGGAGACCTTTCCGTCGGGGTCACGGACGGGAGCTGCGGTGAGGCTGATCCAGGCGCTGGACCCGTCGCTGTGGAAGCGCAGGTACTCGGTTGGGCCGATGGACTGTCCGCCCAGGATGGCGTTGGCGAGCGGGTGGTCCCGATTGTCGGTGGCACCCGGCGTGGAGGGTGCGTCGGGGGAGAAGGAGATGGACTCCCTGCAGTAGTCGTCGATGACAGTGGGAAGGGTGGCGGAGCTGCGAAGGATCTCCTCGGCGCGCGGGTTGCTCTTTACGACGCGGCCGTCGGGTGCTTCGGCGATGACAAGGCCTACGGGGACGGCGTCGAAGATTGCCTGGAGACGGGCTTCGCTGCGACGGAGAGCCTCTTCGGCACTCCTCTGGGCGTTGATGTCCTCGACGGTGCCATACCAGCGGATGATCTCTCCGTTCTTGCGGCGTGCGGTGGCGCGGGCGCGCATCCAGCGCCAGCTGCCATCGATGCGGCGGATGCGGTACTGAACGTCGAGCGGGCGGCCGGTGCGGAGGGATTCAGACCAGGTGCGGGATGTTGGTCTGACGTCTTCGGGATGGAGGGCGCGAATCCAACCGGTACCGAGGGACTCGGGGATGGAGAGGCCGGTGAGGCTCTCCCATCGCTGGCTGGCGTCGAGGATCATGCCGTTGGGGTCGGCGGTCCAGGGGACCTGGGGGTTGAGTTCGACTGTGTGACGGAAGTGGTCTTCGCTTTCGGCGAGGGCTTGCTCGGCCTGCTTGCGGTGGGTGATATCGACGACCGAGACGGAGATGCCGATGACCTCGCTGGCCTCGTCGCAGGCGGGGTGGAAGGAGATGAGGTGGGTGCGTTTTTCGTTGAGGGGGTTGGGGTCGGGGTAGCAGATTTCGAGGTTGCTGCTGGCTTCGCCGTTGAGGGCGCGCATGAGGTAGGGTTCGCAGAGGGGGTAGACGGAGGGCATGACCTCGGAGATGTAGCGGCCGAGGTGGGCGGCTACGGGGAGGTGATGCATCTCGGCGAGGCGCTTGTTGACGCTGACGTAGCGCAAGTTGCGATCGATGAAGCAGAGGCCGACGGGGACGCCGTCGTAGATGGCGTTGAGCTGGGCGAGGCGTTGGGTGGGAAGAGCTTCGAGACGGAGGGGAAGGGTGGAGTCGGCTGCGGGGGAGCGCGGCTCGGGGACTGGAGGGACGGGGTCGAGCCTGGCGGCGAGGACTTCGGGGAGTTGCTCGGGTGGGACGGGGCGACCGTAGAGCCAGCCCTGGCCGAGGTCGCAGCCGAGCCAGAGGAGCATATCGGCTGTGGTTTGGCTTTCGACGCCTTCGGCTACGGTGGTGAGACTGAGACTGTTTCCGAGGCCGACGATGGCGGCGGCGATCTTGCGGCTCTCGCGGGTGTGGCCCATGGAGCGGACGAAGCTGGCGTCGATTTTGAGCTCGTCGAAGGGGAGGGACTGGAGGTGGCGGAGGCTGGAGTAACCGGTGCCGAAGTCGTCGAGGGCGAGACGGGAGCCTTGCTCTTTGAGTTCGGTGGCGATGCGGTAGGCTTGCTCGGTGTTGGCGACGAGGGCGCTCTCGGTGATCTCGAGGATGAGGCGGTTGAGGGGGAAGCTGGCTTGCTCGGCGGCGGTGCGGATGTGTTTGGGGAGGGAGAAGTCGGTGAGCTGGGTGAGAGAGATGTTGACCGAGAGGGTGAGGTGTCCGGGGATGTCTTTGGCGGCGGCGAAGACGGCTCGGAGGAGAGTGCCGGTGAGTAGACCGTTGAGGCCGGCGTCTTCGGCGAGGGGGATGAATTCGTTGGGAGTGATGAGGCCGCGGTTGGGATGCTGCCAGCGCGCGAGGACTTCGAATCCGCTGAGCAGGCCCGTGCGCAGCTCAACGAGCGGTTGAAAGTACGGAATGATTTCGTTCTTCTCAAGCGCTCTACGCAGATCGTTCGCGTCTTCCGCAGCCATGGCAACGACGATACTACGGCCCGGATGCAAGTTATACAGGGAATTTTCGAGATCGCCATTGAGCGACGAGATCACGGGCGGCGGAGGGCCAGTCGGGGTAGGTGAACTGGAAGCCGGCGGTGAGGAGTCGGCCGGGAATGACCTGGCGGCTTTTGAGGATGAGCTCGGATTCGGTGCGCAGGAGGAAGGTGCCGATCTCGAGCATCCACGGCGCAGTGGGTAGGCCGATGCGAGTGCCCCAGGCTTGGCGGAGGATGCGGAGGAAGTCGCGATTTGGGAGGGGATTTGGCGACGCGAGGTTGATTGGGCCGGTGATGGCTGGGGTGGCGATGAGGAACTCGACGGCACGGAGGAAGTCGGTCTCGTGAATCCAGGAGACGAATTGAGTGCCGGGTGCGTTGGTGCCGCCGAGGCCGTGGCGGACGAGACTGAGAAAGACGTCGAACACTCCTCCGGGGTCTGGGCTGAAGGTCATGGCGCTGCGTAAGGCGACTTTGCGGGTGCGTGGGAGCGGGGTCGAGAAGAAGGCGGACTCCCAGGCTTTGGCAACTTCGATGGAGAAGTTCCATGTGTCGGGTGCGCCGGGCTCGTTGCCGCCGAGTTCTCCGGAGGCCTCGTCCATGGGGCGATCGAGGGAGTGGCGATAGATGGTGGCGGTGCTTGCGTTGAGCCAGAGGGCGGGTGGGTGCTCGAGGGAGGCGATTGCTTCGTCGAGGATCTTTGTGGAGAGGACGCGGGAGTCGAAGATGGCGCGGCGGTTGGCGGGAGTGTAACGGCAGTTGACGCTGCGGCCGGCGAGGTTGATGCAGACGTCGCTCCGTTCGAGTTCGGCGACCCATGGGCCGGTGGTGAGGCCGTTCCATGGGACGATGCGCCAGGGAGCGGTGTGTGGAGTGCGGCTAAAGACGATGACTGTGTGGCCTTGATTGTGAAAATGACGGGCGAGGATGTGGCCTACCTGGCCGGTGCCGCCGGGGATGACTATCTTCATGAGCGCGTTTGCCTCTGGGCTGGCTGGTTCGTCGCTGCGGTCGTGGTCTGGGTTAGCGGCTCGGTCTGGGGTGGCAGATAACGCTGCCAGTCGGAGGATTCGGCGAGCTGCTTGATGACTGCGTTTCGTTCGCGGACGAGTGACAGCATGTAGTTGCGAAGAAAGAGCACTTCGGCAAGAGGCCCGAGGATGGGAAGGGGAGCGGAGATGCGGAGGAGATCCTGCATCTCGGTTGCGCCGGAGGGAAGGGTGTGGAAGATGTGATCGGCCTGCATGAAACGGAAGATTCCCTTCGTCATGGTGACCTGGAAGTAGGTTGGTGGTTCGAAGGCCGTGACTTCGTTGGTGAGGTTTTGCCAGGTGCCAAAGTGTTTGGCGCGCCAGGTGACCTGGTCGGAGAGGTTGGTGAGGCCGGAGGTCAGGCCGCCTACTGCGAGGGCTTGCTCGCCGCCGTGGATGTTGCGGAGGAGATGGACCTCGACGCTGCGGGAGAGATCGAAGCAGCGCTCGATGGGGGCTGCAATGGTTGTGATCTCCTTGATGTTGAACATCGTTGGGGTTTCCCTCTCCAGCAAGAGTAAATGTGACGCTGCTTTCGAATGGAGCGCGTAGGAGAGGAGATTATTTTTTAGTTGTGCTAACTAATGGATTAGTTGGTCGTCTCTCCTCTGAGTAAGTTCTTACTTCTTCTGGTTTGAAGGGGTTTGGAAGTTGAGAGAGTATGCCGCCTAAGAAATCCATCACGTTGACAGAGGCTGAGTTACGGCTCATGAAGATTTTGTGGGCGCGTGGCGAGTCGGCTGTGGGGGAGCTGGTGGCTGCGATGCCTGAGGGGGAGGCGCTGGCTTATAACTCGGTGCTGACGACGATTCGGATCCTGGAGCAGAAGGGGTATGTGCGGCATCGGCAGGAGGGCAGGGCATTTCTGTATAGTCCGTGCGTTGCGGAACAGGAGGCCAGCCGGTCGGAGGTTCGTCATATGATGCAGCGGTTCTTTGGCAACTCGAGAGAGAAGTTGCTGCTCTCGCTGCTGGGCGATGACGAGGTGACGGCGGAGGAGTTGCAGCGGCTGAAAGAGGCGATTGCGGCGGCTGCGGATGACCGCGCGGGAGACGAGCTGTGATGGTCAACTTTCTGCATGGTGTCGAGGGGCTGTCGCGAGTGGCGGCTGGGTCGGTCGTGTCGGGGTTGTGGCAGGGTGTGGTGCTGGCGGCTTGTGTGGGGATCTGTTTGCGGCTGATGCCGAAGATGACTGCGGCGATCCGGTTTGCAGTGTGGACGGCGGTGTTTGCGGTTCTGGCGTTGCTGCCGCTGCTGCATGCGTATGGAATGCGCGCTGGGGGTGAGGCGTCTGGCGCATTGGTGCATGTGGATGTGCGATGGAGCTTTGCGATTGCTGGGCTGTGGCTTGCGGTTTCGTTGGTGCGCGGAGTGAGGCTGGCGATCAGTGCGGTGCAACTGCATGGGATATGGAAGCGCGCGACTCCGGTGAAGATGGGCGCAGGTTGGGGTTCTTCGCTGGCGGCGGCGGGATGGCGCGGGGTGACGCTTTGTACGTCGATGGATGTGGACCGGCCGAGTGTGATTGGATTTTTTTCGCCGCGGATCTTGATTCCGCTTGAGGTGTTTGAGCGGCTTAGTCCGGTGGAGCTGGAGCAGATTGTGCTGCATGAGATGGGGCATCTGCGGCGGGCCGATGACTGGATGAATCTGGTGCAGAAGATCGGGTTGGTGCTGGTGCCACTGAATCCGGTTTTGCTGTGGATCGAGCGGAGGCTGTGCTTCGAGCGGGAGCTGGCATGTGACGACGCAGTGCTGCGATTGACGAAGGCTCCGAAGGCGTATGCGGCTTGCCTGACTGGGCTGGCGGAGCAGCGGCTGGGGCGGCGAGCGGCCACGCTCTCGCTGGGTGCGTGGGAGGGGCGGTCGGAGCTGGCACAGAGGGTGCATAGTATTCTGCGGCGCAGCGAAGGGATGGGCAGGACGCAGGCTCGCGTGATGATGAGTGTGCTGGTGCTCGGACTTGTTGGAGGAGCGGCTGAGCTTGCGCGCTGTCCGGAGGTGGTTTCGTTCTCCGGTGGTGCGGCTCCTTTGCATGCGGACGCGCGGAGTTTTGCTGCGGCTGGCGTGGAATATCAGGCGGTTGGGTTTCATGCTTCATTTCCTGTTTCGAGGACAAGCGCTGCGATGGGAGCCGCGCATGAGACGCTGCTGAAGGCTTCTATGCCGATGAATTCGGTCCGGCAGGTTTCGCCCCAGCAGAGTGTTGTGGCTGCCAAGCGTCGCCATGCTGTGCATTCGGCTGCGTTGCTGCGAGCGAAGCAGGATCGAGCGATGCAGCGGGCGCAGCGGATGCAGGGATGGGTGGTGATGACCTCGTGGGAGGAGTCTTCGCAGCCAAGGATGGTGCTCACGGTGTCGAGTGAGCGGGTGTTTTCTTCTTCGTTTGCAGCTGTGCCTACCGCGGGCGGCTGGCTGGTCATTCAACTTTAAACAAAGCTGTACGAACCGTTGTGAGGATCGATCATGTCGTTTGAAACTAATAAATTAGTAGGTAAAGCGGGGCGGGTTGCCGTTCCTGCAGGTGCTGCCGCGGCTCTGGTGCTGGCAGCTGGAATGTTCGTTCATCACAATGGGGTGCATGCGGCGGTGATCTCTTCGCCGATCGCGTCGCCTGCGCCGATGGATGACAACAGTGTCTCGTCGCTGGTGGCGCTGGACAACGCTGTAGAGGCGGTTGCGGCGCGGGTTACGCCTGCGGTGGTGAATGTGGCGGTTACGTCGCGTGGATCGGCGGAATCGGAACATGAGACCGGCAACGATCAGGAAGATGGTTCACAGCAGGGACAGAGTCTGCCGCCGGGGCTTCAGCAGTTCTTTGGACAACTGCCGCCGGGGATGATGCAGCAGAGGCCGCAGCAGCCTCAGCTGGAGCATGGGATTGGCAGCGGAATCATCATCTCGCCGGATGGATATATCGTTACGAATAATCACGTGGTCGATGGTGCGGTGGAGATGCGGGTAACGCTGCATGACCGGCGTGTGCTGAAGGCGAAGCTGGTGGGGCGTGATCCGCTGACTGACATTGCGGTGATTAAGGTGGAGGCGCATGATCTGCCGAGCATTGCGTGGGGTGATTCGACGAAGCTGAAGCCGGGACAGACGGTGCTGGCGTTCGGTAGCCCGTTTGGATATTTTCAGTTTTCTGTGACGCGGGGCATTGTGAGTGCGGTGGATCGGCAGAATCCTTATCGTGATGATGCGCGGAAGCCTGGTGGCTATATTCAGACCGATGCGGCGATCAATCCGGGAAATTCGGGTGGGCCGCTGGTGAATGCGCGTGGAGAGCTGGTTGGGATCAGTACGTTCATCATCTCGAATGGTGGGTCGTTTGCGGGCGCAGGGTTTGCAATTCCTTCGCAGATGGTGCGGGCGACGGCGGAGCAGCTGATCAAGACGGGTGCGGTGCATCATGGCTATCTCGGGATCAGCATGAACGATGTGACGCCTGAGAATGCGAGCTTCTTCAACCTGAAGGAGGCGACGGGAGCGATTGTGACGCAGGTGACGCCGGATTCTCCGGCTGCGCAGGCAGGGCTGAAGAACGGCGACGTGATCGATGAGCTGAATGGGCAGAAGGTGATCAACGGAGGCGCGCTTCAGGTTGCGGTGAGCGAAGATTCTCCGGGGACGCAGATTGCTTTGGGCATCATTCGCAATGGCTCTTCGCAGACTGTGAATGTAAAGGTCGGCGAGTACCACAAGGATGCTGAGGTGGCGAGCAATGGTGACAGCGCTGGTCCGCAGAAGGGCAAGCTGGGATTGGCTGTCGCTGAGCTGACGGCTGAGGTGCGGCAGCAGTTGCATATTCCTTCGCAGGTGCAGGGCGTTGCGATTCAGAGCGTTCGTCCGGGAAGCCCGGCTGATGATGCGAGCCTTGCTCCCGGGGATGTGATTCTTGAAGTGGATCGGCATCCGGTGACTTCGGCGGAGCAGTTTGTAAATGCGGCGCACGCGAATGCGGCAGGGAAGGATCTGTTGCTGCTGGTGTGGTCGCAGGGTGGAGCGAGCTATCGAGTGGTTCATCCTGATGCAGGGAACCAGAGCGGGATGTAAGAGCTGATGTACCTTGGGCCGCTGCGGGAGATCGCGGCGGCCTTTCTTTTTTGGCGTGGTGCCTAGTCGGAGGTGTGGCCTAGGATGTGCTCTGCGCCGTGGTAGATGTTGAAGTGGCCTTCGCGAAGGAAACCGACGAGGGCGATGTCGAAGTCCTTTGCGACTTGTACGGCGAGGCTGGAGGGAGCGCCGACAGAGGCGACCATGGAGACTCCACCCATGAGGGCTTTCTGCAGGAGCTCGAAGCTGGCGCGGCCGGAGAGTAGGAGCAGAGTGTCGCGGAGGGGAGTGCGATCGGCGAGAAACTCTGCGCCGAGGAGCTTGTCGACTGCGTTGTGACGGCCTACGTCTTCGCGGACGGAGAGGAGTTCGCCTGCGGCGTTGAAGAGAGCTGCGCCGTGGATTCCGCCAGTTTGATTGAAGAGGGTTTGGGCCTGGCGCAGACGATTCGGCAGCTGGTAGAGAACTTCGGCTTCGATTTGGAAGACGTTTTTTCTGCGCGGGGGACAGACGGTTTGGAGTGCGAGCAGAGAGGCTTTGCCGCAGATGCCGCAGCTGGAGGTGGTGTAGAAGTTGCGCTCGAGGTTGGCGAGGCTTACGGCTACTTTGGGTACGAGGTCTACACGGACGACGTTTTTTTCTGGACGATAGGGGAGCGCGGTTTCGGTTTGGAGATCTGTTGCCGGGAGTTCGGCTCTGTTGGCGAGGTAGACGATCTGGTCGATGTCGTTGGGGTCGCGCACGACTCCTTCGGTCATGAGGAAGCCAGCGGCAAGATCGAAGTCGTGGCCGGGTGTGCGCATGGTGATGGAGATGGACTTTACGGATCTTGCGTCGAGAGGGCCGTGGGCTAGTTGAATCTCGAGGGGTTCCTCGACGGCGAGGGCGTCCTGGGCGTGATGCGAGCTGAGGCCGAGAATTTTTTCGATGGAGACGGTGTGGGTGGCTCGGCTCAGCTCTGCATTCGTTCGGGGATTCTGAGTGGGATGGGAGCTCTTCATGAGCGTGTGAGTCCTTCGGAAGACCTGGCGGTGGATTAGGGAACGGGCTTAGACGTAGTGAGGTGCGTGATGCCGTGAGCCGGTTTTTATTAGATCTTCGATGGTTTCGAGGGGTTGGATTCCGCCTCTGGCTCCGACTGCGGTGCAGTTTAGAGCAGCGGCGGCACACGCGAAGTTGAGTTGGCGCGACAGGGGCCAGTCTTGCAGCAGGCCGTAGATGAATCCTGCGTGGAAGATATCGCCGGCGCCGGTGGTGTCGACTACGGAGACGCAGTAGGCGGGAGTGTGATGGAGCTGTTTGCCATCCCAGGCGACTACGCCTTCTTCGCCTAGCGTTGCGGCTACGAGAGTGCATCCGTAGCGGCGTTGGATTTGCTGTAACGCTTTTTCTAGGTTGGGCTCCGAGGTGAGACAGGGGGGGAAGTCTCGGCTCACGATGAGGTAGTCGATGTTTTCGATGAGCTCTTCTACGCCGGGATAGAGCTCGTCGAGATCGGCGATGACCGGTATGCCGGCGGCGCGGGCCCAGATGGCTGCGAGGGTTGCTGCGGCGGTGTCGTGGCCGTCGACGTGAAGGGCTCGGGCGTTGACAATCCATTCGCGATTGAGGTCGGTGGGCTGGAGGATGAGCCGCTCGTCTCGGCGGCAGAGGACGGTTCGTTCGCCGCCGGCGTCGACGAGGATTAAAGATTGTGGGCTGGCGGCGCCTGCGGCTGTGATGATCTGCGTCTCGACACCTGCGTGCGCGAAGGCTTCGCGATGAAGAGCGGCGGCTGCGTCGTCGCCCAGCTTGCCGACGTAGCGCGTTTTAATTCCCCAGCGCTGGCAGGCTACGACGGTCGATGCGACTTGTCCTCCTGGTAGCACGGTGGCGGTTTGATACTCGACCTTGGAGCCGCGTGGTGGGTAAGTGACCAGTGGGATGACGGTGTCTGTGGCGTTGAGCCCGACGCCGACCAGATCGACCTTCGACAGTTTCGTCATCATTTAAATGTAATGGAATCGTGCGTCCTGCGATATCGGCTGGACGCACGATGGTTGAAGGGATTTAGATTTTGATGAAGATTTTGCGGCGGTAGAGGACTGCTACGAAGAGCCAGCAGACGGCCACGAACGCGAGGCCGTAGAGCAGAGAGGCGAAGGGTATATTCGGAACGGCTTGGAGGATCGTGCGAAAGATGGATTGCTGCAGGTTGACGCCGGAATGCACATGAATGCTGGCGATGGCGGCTGCGAACAGCTCCGAGAAGGCGTAGGCGACGATGGCGTTGGTTCCAAAGATGAAGAAGGGTTTGAGGACGCCGGAGTGATCTTGTTTGGCGGGTTTTTTCCCGGGGAGATCGACGAGGAAGAGGCTGAGGGCGAGGAGTGAGAGGCTGAGACCGCCGGCGAAGAGGACGAAGGAGCTGGTCCAGAGTTTTTTGTTGATGGGGAAGGAGAGGTTCCAGAGGCCGCCCAGGAGAATGCCGCTGAGGCCAGCGATGGCGATGCCGGTTATCTTCTGGTTGAGCGTGCGCTGGGTGCGCAGCCAGATGCCGGTGAGAACGCCGAAGAGAGCGGTAGCTAGCGCAGGGATCGTACTGAGAAGACCTTCGGGGTCGCGGGTGTGCTCGTAAAGATGAGAAGCTGAAAATAACTGGCGGTCGAGCCATGCGGTGAGGTTCGCGTCGCGATCGAGTAGGGGAATGTCGTGGGTGGGGACGCCGTATCCAGGGACAGGAACGAAGCGCATGAGGATCCAATAGATGGCGAGTGCGGAGACGGCTAGAACTGCTTTGCTGCGCCAGCCGGGACTGAGGATGTAGAGCGAGGCGATGACGAAGTAACAGATGGCGATGCGGGGAAGCACACCGTAAAAGCGCATCGTGTGGGGGTTGAAGAAGGGAAAGCTGTGGATCACGAGGCCGACTAAGTACAGCGTGATGGAGCGGCGCAGGACGTGTAGGAAGAGTGTCTGTTTTGTGGCGCCTTGTGCGAGCCTCGAAGCAGTGGAGAAGACGGTCGAGATGCCGACGAGGAAGAGAAAGGTGGGAAATACGAGGTCGGTTGGGGTGAAGCCATTCCAGGCCGCGTGCTTGAGTGGCCAGTAGGCCAGCTGTTCATCGCCGTTGTTGTTGACGAGGATCATAAAGGCGATGGTGAGACCTCGCAGGAAGTCGAGCGAGAGGAGGCGTGCTGGGCGGGTGCCGGTGAGAGAGGGCCAGGGGGTTTGGGAGGGTGCGCTCATCGTTGTCATAGTTTACCGGTCATAGTTTACTGGTGTGCCTCGGATTGTTGATTGGGAGCTAGGTGAAGTGTATGTGCGATGGCCAGGGCAGCATCGTATGAGTCGCCGTGCGGTGTGGCGTCGTAAGCTTTCTGGCTGTGATTCCACTGGTCGCCAAAGGCATACCAATCGATGGCTTTTGGAGCTTCGCCGGTGTCGAGCGCGGTGGAGATCGAGTCGAAGTACATCTGCCAGCGGACCATGTAGTAGTCGCGGGTTAGGCCGGCCCAGTCGCGGTTGCCGTACTCGTGAAGGCCGTACTCGCTGGCTTTGCGGTCGCCCCAGGTGGTGAGGATGGAGCGGGCGTCGTAGTTGAGACGGTTGAGCTCTGTGGGTGAGGAGGCCCAGGCTGGGACGTAGGAGAGCCATCTGCCGAGGAGGAAGAATGGGCTGGTCTGGAGGAGCTGGTCTTGTAGCTCCATGTCGCGAAGCCACTCCTTCGTGAGAGTGGCGAAGGCGATTTTGTCTTTGGAGTCGTAGGCCTGTTTTATCAACGGCAAAAGACGGCGGCTTTCGTTGGCCATGGTCTGCCGGGCCACGTCGACCAGGTCGTAGCGGTAGGTTTCGGTGGAGCGTAGTGCGGGGTCGACTTCGAGAAGTTCGGTGAGGGTGGGCGCGAAGTCGGCTGGGTTGTAGCGCAGGACGTCGGGGGACCAGGTTGCGGCGCGGGTTGCGGTCAGGGATGGTTGAGAGTTGAAGACGGAGTCTTGTGAGGCGTCGCGTTCTCCGTGCTGTGTATTGCCGTCGGCTCGATAGCCGTAGGCCGTTTTCAAGAGGATCTGCCAGGCTTGACGAGCGTGTGGGTCATCTGCGCCGTATCGACGGGTGGCGTAGGCGTTGGTCCATTGGGTCAAATCGACTGGATCAGCGTGCCAGGCCATCTCGGTGTAGAGGTCGAAGGCGAAGGGGTTGGTGTCCATGCCTTCGGTGAAGACGGCGGTGCCGACGATGCGGCTGCCGGGGAGCGCGGCCATCTTCGGGAGGCGAACTGCGTAGTCGTAGACGGGCGCTCCCATGGTGGTGCGTCCGCCGAACTCCCACAGGCCGCCGTAGAGCCAGGATGCGCTGCGAAACTCGCGGTCACGGTCGTCTCGGGGGATGCGGCCCTGCTCGATCTCGGCTATGAGGACGTGGCTGGTGTCGAGGGAGGAGAGGAGCTCCTGGGTTGGGTTCTGCTGCCATCCAAGCAGCATCCACAGTGCGTCGGGGTGGTCGCGCAGCAGGGCTTGCTGTACTTTTTTTGCGGCTGCGGGGATAGGGACGTCGCCGGCTGCTCCACCCTCCTGGAATATCTCCATGTCGTAGATCGCTGAATCGCCATAGAGGGCGTGCTGATGGCGGTAGAAAGATGTCGCTAGTTTGTCGAAGTTTGGATCGCGGGGATCGAGCCAGCCGGGACGAGTGAATCCGTTCCAGTCGCCTTGCGTGATGACGTGTGCGCCGGGGTGAAGTGTGGCGAAGTCTGCGGGGACGATGCCGTAGTAGCCGGGCAGGACGGGCGTGATGTCGAGGCTGCGGAGGGTTGCGATAAGTTGTTGTGCGGAATGCGATCGCTTCTCGAGAAGCTCCTTTGAGATCGGGCCCTGGAAACAGCACATGTTGCCCATGAGCTGCCAGTTCTGGTGGGCTGGCTGGACGATCCAATTGCGGATGGCCTCGTCGGAGTAGCCGGCGTCGCGGAAGGTCTGGTAGAGGACGAGATCCATGCCGCGCTCGATGAGGATGGCGTTGGTGCCGCTGAGGGCGAGGAGGTCGATCTCATGTTGCCAACGCTGCTGGTCCCAGTAGGGAGCGGAGTAGCCGTCGACGTTTTCGTTCAGGGCGTAGCGCCAGGGGTAGAGTGCGGGTCTCTCGATGGGTGCGTCGGGTGCGGGGAGAGTGAGGTTGGGAGAGCCGAGTTGAGAGCCGTTTGGCGAAATCTGCAGGTGGGCCACATACTTCAGATACCAGTTGACGCCGTAGAGCAGGGTTGGTTGCGTGGCGGCTTCGACGCGAATGTGGCCTCGTGTGCCGGTGATGCGGAAGTAGTCTTTGTGATCGGGTTTCGGGACGAGAGCCAGTTGAAGCTGTGGCGCGAGGTGAGGCATGAGACGCTGAAGCACACCTTCGGCGGGTGCTGTGGAGGATTCGACAGATGCGAATGCGGGCGGCATCGTGAAACCGGCGAGGATGAGAGCGACGGGGAGTAGCGGGATTGCGAGGATCTGCCTCAGAAGCATGCACTCCAATGTAGCGAAGTTTAATGGAGGACGAAACCACTTAGTATGGACAAGATCGTGGAGGGTGATTTGGATTTCGGAAAAAGGATAAGGATGATTGCTACGGATAGCCACTTCCTGGTGCCGCTCTGTGTGCTTGTGCTGGGGATTGCTTTGCTGGCGGCGTTGCACTAGACGGCAAGCGCGGCAGGGTTGAAAGAAAGTATCGAGGGAGTGGAATGGCACTTGCTTTAGAGGGGGTAAGACGAAAGGGATTGTCTCTGCATGGTTTGGGCGTCGTCTGCGGATTGACGGCGGGTGTTTGGCTGGGGGCCGCGGAGGCTCCCACGAAGCTTGTGAATGCAGGGTTCTCGCCGTTTGCCATCTCGCTGTGTATGGTCGCTGGGGTGTTCACGGCGCGGTGGACCTTTCCTACGCTGCTGAAGGGGACGGGCTATGTCTTCGAGGATCTTTCGGAGAGGAAGCATCTGATTGTCTGGGCGCTGCTGGCAGGCGCGCTGTGGGCGGTTGCCAATACTCTGACCGTCTTTGCGATTCGGGATGTTGGGTTGGCAGTGGCGTTTCCGATGTGGAATGCGAACTCGCTGATTGGATTGTTCTGGGGACGAGTTCTGTTTCGTGAGTTGGAGGGGGCGAGCGGCAGGAATACTACAAAGGTGGTGCTGGGCGCGATTGCGATCGTGATTGCTGCAGTGATGCTGGGCTTCAGCACGATCCACGGCGGGGCAGTGGGGAGTCATGCTCTTCGCGGAATTGTTGCGGCGTTGGGCGCGAGTTTGATGTGGGGGACGATGTATGTTCCGTATCGCAAGGCTTATCTGAGTGGGATGAATCCGCTGTCGTTTGTGACGGTGTTTACGGTAGGAGAACTGGGGACGGTGTTGGCGTTGACGCTGGCTCTGGACGGCGGGGTGCACTCGTCTGCGTTTCAACTGTTCCATATGCCGGGGGTTTTGTTCTGGCTTTTTCTGGGAGGGTTCGTCTGGGTGGTGGGCGATCTGTTCCAGCAGTTTGCGGCGAAGTATCTGGGGATTGGGCGCGGGATCCCGCTCTCGAATACGAATCAGCTTTGGGGACTTGCGTGGGGTGCGCTGGTGTTTGGCGAGTTGGCGAAGGTTGATCGGCACACACGGTGGATGGTCATTGGAGGGTCCGTCCTTATGATCCTTGGTGCACTTGCGATCAGCACGGCGGTTGCTTCAGCGAAGGAGCAAAGCTCAACGAATGAGGCGGTTCTGCGAGAGTGCAATCGATACGGCTTGGACTATCAGCGAACGATGATGGCGCAGGCGGGAGATGAGTTTGGCGGGAGAGGCGGGCGGCGTCGGTGGTGGGATTACCTCATCGTGCTGACGGCCACTGCAGTTTTTGTCACGCTGGGGGTTCGCGCGATGGTTCCACCGCTGAGGATGAACCTTGGCTGGGTTGTGATTCTGAGCGCGGTGCTGCTGGTTAGTCTTCTTGTTGGGGGATTGAGTCTTTGGCGGCGGACGCGATTCAGCTAGGGCTCCAAGCGCACGTCGAATAAACGGGAGGTTCCACCTGATTACGAGTATGGGGCCTAATTTGAGGGGCGTGGGTCACTCAAACTCGTCATCGAGCCGCGAAGATGCAATAGCTGGTTGAGTCTCGGGATTCACTTCCTGGGAATTCACTTCCGCATTCGATCTTTATGAGATGGGGCCAGGCGCGAATTTAAATAGGCTGCGAGAGCGACCTTGTATTCCTTGACCAATTCTTCTCGCTCTTTCGAGTTGGTTTCTGCATAGAGCTTGTTCATGCTCTTGATGATGCCTAGAGCGACGTTCGCCATTCGGAATGCCACTTCCTGCGAAATGGCAGGTTTTTTGCTTCGGAATACCTTAGCGATTCGCTCCCGTAACCGGTTTCTTGCCTCCTGGCTACGTTTGTATTTCACAGGAGCGTCGAGGATTGCGAAGTAGGCCGGGTGGTCCTCTACGAAACCTGTCGTCAGCTCAACAAACCGATGGGCTATTTGCTCGGCCGACATCTCCGCCACAGTCTCCTCATTGAGGTGCGCCCAGCGCTCTTCCATCTCTGCGACGTATTGGCTCCGAAGTGCCAGGACTATGGCAGGCAGGTTGGGAAAGTACTGATAGACCGTTCCGATGGATGCATTGGCTCGGTCGGCGATCTCTGTCATGGTGGCGGCGTCGTAGCCAACTTCAGCCAACAAAGACGCAGCGGCATCGAGCAATTGTGCGACGCGCCGTTCGCCCCGCTCCTGCTGGGGAGCCCGCCTTGGGCTTGACATTGTTGAGGACATGCTCATATTCTAACTCTGAGAAGAAATTGAGGGTATCCTCATGTTTTAGGTATATATCGATCTCCTCTCAGTCCTCGATCGAGCACTCATGCTGGTTGATCCTAACGGTAATCTGAATCAACAGAAGGAGAACAAGATGGCAATAACGTCGCTTGACCCGAAGACTGCTCCAGTTATCATCGACCTGCAGAACGGCATCGTTGCGATGCCTACCGCGCATCCGGTGGGAGAGGTCGTGAAGCAAGCCAGCGCGTTAGCAGGCGCCTTCCGTCGGTATGATCTGCCGGTAGTGCTCGTCAACGTCTCTGCCGGAGCACCTCGTCGCACGGAACAGGCTCCGAGGGTTCGTGAGTTTCCTGCCGTATGGACCGATCTGGTTCCTGAGTTGGATCAGCAGCCTGAGGAACATGCCGTAACGAAGCCAACGTGGGAAGCGTTTACGGGTACTGGCCTTGAGGAACACCTGAAGAAGCAGGGCGTCCGCAGGTTGTCATCGTCGGCATCGCAACCAGCTCTGGTGTTGAGTCAACTGCTCGCCAGGCGCACGAGTGCGGCTTTAATGTCACCGTCGCCGTTGACGCTATGACAGATATGAACCTCGATGCTCATACCAACAGCATCATGCGAATCTTCCCACGTCTTGGCGAAACGGGCACGACTCAGGAGCTTCTTGGATGCCTCGACAGCATCCGCGCGTGACCGTGGGTTTTTAACGAAAGAGGAGGGCTTGACGGATGGAATGGAGTCACCCAGCAGCGTACATGTTTGGTGGTGTTTTTCTCACAAACGCTATTCCGCATTTTGTGAGCGGTGTGATGGGGCGTCCCTTTCAGAGCCCATTTGCTAAACCGCCTGGTCAAGGGCTTTCTTCTTCTACCGTGAACGTGCTTTGGGGGTTTTTAAACCTGGTGGTTAGTTATGTTCTGATATGCCGTGTCGGCAGCTTCAGTTTGCGATCTACTGATCATGTTGTTTCGTTGGGATCGGGCGTTCTTCTGATGAGCATGATCATGGCGCGCAGCTTCGGACGGTTCCACGGCGGCAACTCTCCTGGGAACTCATGAGCAGTCCGGTGAAAGGCACCTTCCGTTCGCTGGATAGCTTCAACTATCGAGTGTGGGCTGGCGGGGCGCTGATCTCTAACGTGGGAACGTGGATGCAGCGCACCGCGCAGGATTGGATCGTCCTCACGCAGTTGACCCACCACTATGCGACCGCTGTCGGTGTGGTCATGGCGCTCCAGTTCGGACCGCAGGTGCTCTTATTGCCGCTGACTGGTTTTGCCGCGGATCATCTCGACCGGCGAAAGCTCCTGATCGCGACTCAGGCGACGATGGGAACGCTGGCCCTGGGACTGGGGATTCTCACTGTTGCTGGGATCATTCAGTTGTGGCATGTATATGTATTTGCGTTTCTGCTGGGTTGGGTGACTGCGTTCGATTCGCCGACGCGCCAGAGCTTCGTCTCGGAGTTGGTGGGAGAGGCTGATTTGCCGAATGCAGTGGGGCTAAATTCGACCTCATTTAATGCTGCGCGGACGATCGGTCCTGCCATCGCAGGCATTCTTATCGCAGCCGTGGGCTCCGGGTGGGTGTTCCTTATCAATGCGGCTTCTTTTGTCGCCGTGCTTTGCTCGCTGAGCCTTCTTCGCGTGGGGGAACTTCATCGCGAGGCGAGAGCCGTCCGCAAACGTGGGAGCCTCATCGAAGGGTTTCGTTACGTTTGGAAGCGGCCCGATCTAAAGGCTATTTTTCTTATGCTCTTTTTGATTGGTACGTTCGGAATCAACTTCCCGATCTTTATCTCAACCATGCCGTCACCGTCTTCCATGCTGAAGCGAGCCTGTACGGGCTCTTGACGTCGACTATGGCGATTGGATCGGTTGCCGGCGCGCTTCTCGCCGCGAGACGAGAAAGACCTAACATGACTCCATTGCTAGCAGGTGCGGCGGTCTTCGGGGTCGGCTTGGCACTGGCGGCGATCATGCCTAACTTCTGGCTCTTTGGCCCCGCCCTTATCGTTATCGGGGTGTCTGCGCAAACTTTCACTACCTCGACGAACAGCTTGGTGCAACTCTCAACCGAGCCCGCGATGCGTGGACGTGTGTTGGCCATCTTTCTCGCTGTGGTCTTCGGGGGCACACCCATCGGCGCGCCGATGGTCGGCTGGGTCGCTGATAGATTTGGGCCGCGTTGGGCGCTTGGCATTGGCGATGCTTCAGGGTTTGCTGCAGCAATTGTCGGCGTCTACTACCTAGCGAAGTATCGTCATCTGCGGGTGAGCGTCAACGCTGGACGTCTCCGCTTCACCATGGATGAAGGTAGTTTCGCTGCGCATTGAGTGTTCGTTTGGGCCTATCGTTTGGAGTTATCTTGCTGCGCTAGCTTTGCCTGGCCGAAGTGATATGCGAGATGTGCTGTTCTGCCGAGCAGGATGGTGAAGCGGTTGCGATGAGGTTCGAGCTTGAAGTCTTCTTCGGAGATGGCGGTGTGTCTTTGTGCCCAGTCTGAGGCTGACAAGTTCGAGAACGCTGTCCATAGGGCATCGTTGACTTCATTCCAGATTCGCTTCAGGTCTGCTCCCGAGGGAAGATTCTGGGAGTGCCCGTCGGGATTGAAGATAAAGATCGAATCGAGTTCCGGATGCAGTCTCTCGCCTAACCCCAACAGAGGAAAGAGCGCGTCGCTGCTGGCCGTCAGATGACCCCAGAGATAGATATGCCTGTTCTTTCCGGGAGCCACCTGATCGAGAAGCTGCATCTCTGTTAGAGCGCTGAAAAGTTTCGTTGTACGGTCAACGTTTGCCTTCCACCCGCGGAGGGCCGAGTCGATGAGCGAAGCTTCTGTGTTCATGCTGTAGTACCTCTCTTATGGAAAAAGCCAAAATAACGATGCATTCAATCATGGATGATCTCTACTTCTGTGCCTGAACCGAGGGTGCCACGCCGCTTTATGCGTCGGCAGCGTGGCGAACTCAGTTCGTCTTCAGCTATGTGTTGTTGCGTTAGATCTGTGCAGTTCCGCCATCTACGAATAGCTCGATGCCATTGACGAAACTGGAATCGTCAGAGGCGAGAAAGAGCGCAACGGTTGCGATCTCTTCGGGGCGACCGATCTCACCACGCGGGATGAGGGTCTTGAAGTATTCCTTCGCGTCAGGACCGAGCGGATCGAGAATGGGAGTGTCGATGGTTCCTGGGCTGAGGACGTTGACGCGGATCTTGCGGTCCTTGAGGTCGTTGAGCCACGTGCGCGCAAAGGATCGTACCGCGGCTTTGCTGGCGCTGTAGACGCCGAAGGCAGGGAAGCCCTTAATGCTGGCGATGGAACCGTTCATGAAGATGGAGCCGCCGTCGTTGAAGAGCGGGAGTGCCTTCTGCACGGTGAAGAGCGTGCCGCGTACATTGAGGTTGAATGTTTTGTCAAAGTGTTCTTCGGTGACCTCGCCGATCTTGGCGAACTCGCCCTGGCCCGCACTCGCGAAGAGGACATCGATCTTTCCTTTTTCTTTTTTTACGGTTTCGTACAAGCGATCGAGGTCAGCGAGGTTTGCGGCGTCGCCCTGCACGCCTGTCACATTCTTGCCGATTGCCTTGACGGCTTCATCGAGTTTGTCCTGGCGACGGCCGGTGATGAAGACATATGCGCCTTCTTTTACGAACAGCTTAGCGGTGGCGAGTGCCATGCCTGACGTTGCGGCGGTGATGACTGCTACTTTTCCATCGAGTTTGCCCATGTAAATTCTTCCTTTCGCATTTTTGCTGCTGGCGTTCGCTAAAGTCGGGATGCGAGCCCACTCAAAACTCATGATGACGCTAGCGTTGAGTGGGCTTTGTGTGAGGTTAGCGGAGGCCGCCGCCGGTGATGACGCGCTCGCCGGTGATCCACTTTGCGTCGTCGGATGCAAAGAAGGTTACGACGGAGGCGATGTCGTCGACGCGGCCCGCGCGACCGAGGGGAGTTTGCGCGACGAGTGCTTTCTCGAAGTCGGATCCGATGAAGCCTGCGGATTGCGTGCCTTCGGTATCGACGATGCCGGGGTTGACGGAGTTGACGCGGATCTTACGTGGGCCAAGTTCCTTTGCGAGGACGCCGGTGATGGCGTCGAGAGCGCCCTTGGTGCCCGTGTAGACGGCGCTGTTGGGAGGGGTGATGCTGCTGACGCCAGAGCCGATGTTGATGATGCTGGCCCCTTCGCCGAGATGCTTGACCGCTGCTTGCGTGGTGAGTAGAACGCCGAGTACGTTGATGTTGAAGATCTTGTGGAACTGCTCTTCGGTTACTGCTTCGAGGGGGGAGAACTCGTAGACACCGGAGTTATTGACGAGGATGTCGAGGCGTCCGTAGTTCTTGACGGCTGCGTCGATGATGCCCTGCGCTTCTGTGGCCTTGGAGACATCACCACCGACGGCGACGGCTTTGCCTCCGGCTGCGGTGATGGCGGATACGACGGTGTCTGCACCAGACTTGCTGGAGGCGTAGTTGACGACCACGGATGCACCTTCGGAGGCGAGCGACTTGGCGATGGCGGCTCCGATACCCTTGGATGCGCCGGTGACGACTGCGACTTTACCCTTTAGCTTGCTCATGACTGGTTCCTCTTTGAGTTGCTTTAGAAACTTGAGATTTGCACTGCCTGCGGTCGCAGGTTCCGACTGCTGGTGAGTAGATGGGGTTCGGTAGCTGAAGGATTCATTAGTTCGGGATTTATGTACTATTGAACAATTCCTTTTAAGGGACTATGGTGGTGTACATGAGGCCTTTATTCCACCCCTCGGTCCAGGACGTGACGGTTGAAGCGATCCTTCATGCTTTGTCTGACCCTGTGCGTGTGGCGATCTATGCCGATATTGTTGGACAGAATTGCTCGCATAATTGCGTGGCGTTTTCGAATATCAGCGAGAAACCAATACCGAAGTCGACGCTTTCACAGCACTTCAAGATACTTCGCGAAGCTGGGTTGATTCGGGGGGAGCGCCAAGGGGTTGAGATGCACAACACGTCTCGTTGCGCGGAGATTGACAAGCGCTTTCCAGGGTTGATTGGAGCCATTGTTACGGCGCATAAGGTTCAGTTGGCCGACGGAGAGCGGCAGACGAGAGCGGCTAAATCAAAGGCTGCGCGACGAACTGCAAGAAGTAAATAGATGGCTCGCGACAAGCTTAGGAGCTTCCAAAAACGAATTTGAAAGTGATCACAACTTCGGAATTTCACTGTTCTTTGTGCTCGAGAAGGATACTTGCACCTTCGTGATCAGGCCAAATAACTTGCTATTAGTCGTCATCGTCATTCTTCTGCTTCTTGGGGCGGGCGTTCAGGAGTGCCGGTATCGGGGCGTCTCCCATGGCGTCCTTCCAGAGGATCACATTTAGCTTTTGTGTATCTGCATGATCTGCGTGACGGAAGTCCATTCTCTGAGACGCCTTCGCTCCTGGTGCGGTCTTCGTATTTGCGGTGTAGATGAGGGCATTATCGCGATTTCTGTAATCGGCGGAGAATGGCGGCTGACTCCCATCTCCGGTGAACAATGACCCCATCATGGAGCTGAACGCATCGTTGTTGTTCATCGGCGGAAGGCCCAGGAGGATCTCCATTGTACGCAGAACGCTGACCGTCGAGTAGAAGCGACTGTCAACGAAGGCTTGTCCATTCGCCGCCTTCGGGGAGTATTTGCTGACAACCAGAGCCAGACTGCGGTGCGCATCCACATGATCCGCACCGGCCTGCGCGTCGTCTTCCAGAATGAAAAATGCCGTGTCGTCCCAATAGGCAGAATGGGATACCGCGTCGACTGCGCGGCCTACGGCCAGATCGTTATCGGCGATCGAAGACTTAGGGGTGGGTCCACCGGGCGTTGTTCCTGCTGTGTGGTCATTTCCAAGTCGAAGCAGGATGAAGTTCGGCATGTCGTCGTTGCCTGCTTCGCGGTCGGCGACCCATCTTTCAAAATGCTTCATGAAGACATTAACCCGGATCTGATCTGGGATCCTTAGATTGAAATCTGGTTGCTCGACCGCAAAGTGCCCGACTAACTCCGGCTTGGTTGCGATGTTTGTCGCCAGGAGCGGGATGGGCCATGGCCACTTATTCACGCAGCCACCCCACTCAGCCGGCAGCGTCTCTCCAGACATAACCGAGGGCTTTTGGCACTTCGCTCCCTCCAGTTGCGGTCCTTCCTGAGGGCTTACTGTTTTTTTGGCATCACAGAATGTGGACGAGATGTATTCGCCAAAGTGGTAGTAAGTTTTGTTTTGACGCGCGAGGTTTCCCCACAGATATCCGCTTTTGGGTTCATTGATATCGGGAATTTTTTGCAGGAGAGGATAACCCTCGGCAACTACGCCTTCAAAGTCGTAGGTCCGCTCATCTCCTCGGTAGCTCTGCTGCCATGTCTTCTCGAGATAGTCTGTGCCGATGCCGGCGGTTGACCACACGTGGCCGTCGCCCGACACTTCGCCGGAGTCGTAGAAGTTATCCAGCACTCCAAACTGTAGAGCGAGTTTGTGCTGATTCGGCGTGATCTCTGAGCCGTACATCGTCAGTCTTGAGTCCCCGTTGCCGACGGCCTTCCCGTTTTGTCTGAGATCTCCAAAGATCTGATCGTAGGTGCGATTTTCTTTAATGATGTAAATGACATGTTTGATGCGATCCTGCCGGCTGCCTGCAAACTGGATCTTTTCTTCGGCCGCCTTCATCCGATTCGACTCAACTACTTTGGCCGTCCACTTAGGAAGTTCTCTCTCCATGGACTGCGTGTCCAACACTGCAAGAGATCCATAAAGGAGCGTTGCGATGTAGCTGGAAGATGCCGCCTTTGTTTGTGTCCCGTCGAGTTGTCGCTGCGGGAAGTTGTTTGGTCCCGTTCCTTTGCCTTTGGCAGTTGCAACGTAGAGCTTTTCGTCGATGAGCCCGATTGACATCGGCATCCACTCCGTTGGTACAAAGCCTAAAGGTTCGACCATCCCAACCTTCGCTGCCTTGGCCGACAGTTTTCTGGTGTCAAACACTGCGATGGCGTCGGTGATCGCGTTCGCTACGTAGAGCCTTGAACCATCGGAAGACAAAGCCAGCGCCTCGGGCTCTGCCCCGAAGTAGGTCTGGTGCGGCAGTCGAGTGTCGAAGTAACCTTTTATCGAGAATTGGCGGCCATCTATATTGACTGCGGCAACTGCATCGCGGTTCGCTAACGCAACGTACATGGTTCGGCCATCGGCGGACATCTCGAGCGCACAGGGATGAGTTCCGGCTGCGGTCGTACCGTCTGGCTTTAGCAGCGCAAGCTTTCGGCCAACGGTCCCATTCTTCAAATCCAGTTCTACAATCTCGCTTGCATTCCACAGTGCCACAAACGCTCGGGTTTCATCTTTTGAGACGCTGAGTGCGACAGGGTAGGTCGAAGGGACTGCATCATTTTCCGCGAGATCGAACCGAGTAAGGATAGTACCCGAAGCTGGGTCCATCAGTAGTACGTCGTCTGACAGATTATCCGCCACTAAAAGTTTTTCTGAGCCAGAGGGACCTATTACCGCGATTGCGGCAGGAAACGGTATGCCTTTATCCGCGGCGGTGCTGCCGGTCAGCAGCGTCCTCCGGCCCGCGGCCAGTTGCTGCAGAGGGATCTTGATCATTCGTTCCTGTGAGATTTTTCCTGCGTTGAAACCATAGACTGCGATGCCGCTACCGGTGTCATCTTTCCCGGTGCCGAGGGGATCGGTTTCGGACCCCATGCTCGCGTACACGTGTCTGCCATCTCGGCTGAAGGCCAGACCTGAATAGAGCGTCTGTCTGGCCTTTATCGGGGTTCTATCGTCTGGAAAGTCTTCCACCACTCCGGTCTGAGTATCCATTACCGCGAGCGACTGTTTGTACCCGGACTCGAAGGTTCCATATCCCGCGTTGACTGTGATGACAAATCGTCGATCCGGCGAGATAGCCATCGAGAGCGGAAGTCCATTGAGCCTCTGCGGATTGCCCGGGACCGGCTGTAGCATCTCCTTGCTCGTGGGAAGATCAACACTTGTCGAGCCAGATTGTGCCGTCATAGAAGCGGTTTTCAGAATGAGTGCCACTGCCAGGAAGTGAGCAGCATGGTGTCGGGTTGTCATTGTGACAGATTACCAAGCTCTCTGTTGATCGGGTGTTACAGGCGGCTTCAGTACGGAACACTCTCGTAGAGAGTCCATTAGGGACTCAGTTTGGCTTTGGGGACTGCATTAGAATCATTTTATGTCTGACACCGCCCTGGCTTTCCTTGCTTCTCCAGACGTGCTGGCCCGTGCCCGTAAGATCAAACTGTTTCTGATGGATGTTGATGGTACTCTGACCGATGGCGGCGTCTGTCTGATCTCGACGACTGCCTCTGATGGGTCAGGAGATCCTGTCGTCTCTGAGATGAAGGTGTTCAATGCGCAAGACGGGCAAGGCCTGTCGCTCGCGCACACGATGGGGATTCAGACAGGGTTCATCACCGGTCGGTCTTCACCTGCCGTTGCCCGGCGCGCCAAAGAATTGAAGGTCACTTTTGTCTATCTGGGACAGGCGAAGAAGACCGAGGCGTTTGAGGAGTGCATGCGAAAGGCGGGCGTGACCGAAGAGGAAGTTGCCTATATGGGCGACGATCTGCCGGACATTCCGCTGGCGCAGCGAGCCGGGTTGGCTGTGTGCGTGGCCGATGGAGCGCCTGAGTTGAGGGCGATCTGTCACTTCACGACGCGCCGACATGCAGGACGTGGCACCGCGCGTGAAGTGGTGGAGCTTATCTTGAAGGCGCAGGGAAGATGGGAAGAGGCAGTGCCACAGGCGCTTGCCTAAGGCTTCTCGGAAGGTGCGAGGACGACCGATGCCTCGCTCGTTCAGGAGACGGAACGTAAAGGTCTCCTGGAGGTAGAGCCGAACGGCAGCGTGGTGTGACTGAGATAGCCAATAGAGACATCCTGTCCGATGTTGAGCTCGAAGTCGCCGCCGCGTGTGGTCAACACAAAGGCGCCCTCTATGGCTGGCGCCCAGATAATATTGCCGTCGACGAGGCGTTTGACGTGTTCGAGAACGGGATGCCCTTGATCGCGGGTCTCCGCGAGTTCTGTATAGGCGTTGGCTCCAAGCAGAATGGAGTAGGGACCGTTTACACCTACCAGACGTAGTTGGCTCAGTGCCTGAGCAACGGCATCAGGGTAGTTTCGGACGTCGGCAGGAAGAGTCATGACTGGATTGCTGGTGCCTTCGCGAACGCCCTGGATGTTCGCTTCGCGATAGCCACTAAAGATGGCGCGGTCTTCGGCGAAGGCGATCTTTCTGGCGGCGTCCTTGGCTGGTTCTTTCTTGTCCTCACCGTGAAGCCGGAGCCTGAGAGTTACGCAACAATACGCTCCTTTCCACTAGGCTGCCGGTGATACCGTAGGCTCTGGGAGAAGCGATCCCAGGCATCCGATCCGAAAGCGGCGATACAGGTGAGTCCGGCATCGATGTCACGGAACTCTACTGCGCGAATCATGCCGGCGAGGTCGTTGCAGAAGGGTTAGGGGGAGTTTACTTTGCAGGGCTGAGGCCGAGCGCGTCGAGGATTAGAGGGTCGGGTATGGTGGTTCCGTTCTTTTTCGTCACGACGCCGAAGTTGTCCTGATAGTCCCACATGGCCCAGCCGATGTGATGCTTTTCGAGTGCGGTACGCATGTCACGTAGCCAGTGCGCGCGCATGGCTTCATCAGCGAATGGACGATGCACGCCGAACTCGCCACAGTACACGGGAGCATGGTGCAGCTTCGACCAACGCTCGGCGAAGTCGATCGTGGCATCCACACGCTGCGCGCCCCATCGCGCCAGGCCATATTGCTTTACAAAGAGCTGGCCCGCCAATGTGGGCTCCTGCTGCACGTTTTTTTCTACGTTTTCCGGCGTGGAAGGGTACGGAACCCTGCGCAACGGTTGCACGGCAGGATCGGTCCAGGTCGCGCCCTGGTGGGTGAAGGCAAATGGCTCGTAGTCGTGGAAGGTATAGATGACGTTGTCATACGGAATTGGCTCGAGCATCATCAAATCTTCCAGTCCCGACCATCTCGCTCCGCTTGCGATGATCGTATGCTGCGGTGCAACTGTGCGGATCTGGCCGGCGACGAAGCTCTCGATCCCCTGCCACCGATACGGATCGGACTGCTCGGGCTCGTTCATGATCTCAAAGAAGACAAGGTTCGGATCCATGGAGCTGAAGTGCTTTGCAACGTTCTGCCAGAGCATGCCGAAGCGCTCTACTGGTTCGGTTGCTTGGAGAAGTTGCTGTTTGTAGTGGCTCTCCGGATGTAGATCGATGATGACCGCCAACTTCTGTTCAAGTGCCACCTGCACGACATGGTCCAGCTCCGCCATGAACGGCGTAGCCTGGGGAAGGTTGTGCTGCCAGTCGAGCAGGGGCTCTGCATCGATGCTAATTCGGATGTGGTCAAACCCCAGCTTCCTGATCAGAACGATGTCGTCGGTCGTCGTAAAGCTCCGTAGACGTTCGACCGTGTAGTTGTCGGGCGACTGCGCGAACCACCGACTGGTGTTGATGCCGTGGCTTAGATGCTGCATGCGAGTTACGGCGACGCTCGAGACTTCCTGTGCCGACACGGCAGCTGAGGATAAGGATGCGCCCACGCTTGCAATCGCAAGATAGAGAAACACCTTACGATGCGCCGAAGCTAACTGTACTTGTATTTGCTCAATCAACTTTCGTTCAGGCTCCCCGATCAGTCTAGTGCAAAGAGGAGACGGGTAAGGTGACCATAACTGAGCAGCGGTATCCGATCATCGGCATACTCTTTCGGCGGTTAGCTGTTTCGGGGACTACAATTGCGCCCTCCCCAGCGACAGGCAATTCAAAGTCAAGTAAAGAGGAGATCTATCATGATTGGACAACAAATAGGCGAAACAAAGGGCAAGAGACTTGTCAGACGAGTGCTTTCCATCGACCCGCCAACCGCAGAAGTGTCATTCGAAGATAGCGGCCAGATGCTCGGTGTTCCCACCACCGGCATGGGAAGCTATACGTCGATCGTCCGTGCTGACGGCTCCATCTATGGTCATGGCCAAGGGCTCAGCATGACGCAGGATGGTGAGGCTATCACCTGGACAGGAACGGGCCTGGGAAAATTTGGGCCAGGTGGCTCCGTCAGCTACCGCGGTATGTTGTTCTTCCAGACGACATCACAGAAGCTCGCGCAGATCAACAATAGCTGCGGGGCCTTTGAATACGATGTCGATGCCTCCGGCAACACAACCTCCAAAGTCTGGGAGTGGAAGTAGGGCGTAGAGGTTGAGGCCAGGATTTATTTTGATCCTGGCCTCAACCTCTACAGCCCGCGAATGGAAGGTCGGATTAGCACACACAGATGCGCTTGTGTTGACCTGTTGATCCAGAGGCTCACTTCGAAGATGGCAGAAACGTGTTAAGTCCGACGGAAACCGCCGCGACTGCATTCGCGAAAAGCGCGATGTGTCTCCTTCTAAATATTTCGCGTGTTCATCTCGCCGGCGAGATACTCTGAGGCGCGCATCGAGAGCGCCAGGATAGTCATCGTCGGGTTCTGCCAACCGGCACTCACAAAGCTCGCTCCATCGACAACGAATAGATTCTTATGCTCGTGGCTCTGGCACCACTTGTTCAGCACGCTCTTCTTCGGATCGTCGCCCATGCGACAGGTACCGACTTCATGGATACTATACCCCGGCGGGTTGGGAACGATATTCTTCGAGAGCACTTCGAATCCAGCCGCATCTGCCACCGAGCAGCTAACTTCGACCGCATCCTTCGCCATGTTGAACTCGTTGTCGGTGTACTTGGTCTCGATACGAAGCACGGGAATACCCCACGCGTCCACCTTCTCCTTATCGATGCGGACGTGGTTCTCATAACGTCCGAGCACCTCTCCCATGACGGTGATATAGAAGGCACTGCCGTTGTATTCGTGCAGCTTCTGCTGCAGCTCCGCGCCATACGCCGCGAAGTTGCGCGGGTCGACCCCACCCATGTGGCTGGTTAGATTCAACGCGTAGCCGCGTAAGAACTTGTCATACTTCGTTGTAATGTTGCGGAAGCGCGGCACGATTGCTGAGCCACTCATCAGTTGTTGCGTTGCATTACCATTGCGCGCTTCAGGTACCGAGCAGGTCACTCCTGGTCCGTAGATCTGGTCCATCAGGTAGTGCCCCATAACGCCGCTCGAGTTGCCGAGATTTGAGGTCAACAGCAGGCGCGTGCTCTCAAGCGTCCCCGTGGCCAACACAATCACGCGGGCCTTCACATGCATCTCCCGGCGCGAGAGTCGATCAACAAAGTAGCACCCATTCGGTTGGCCGGTATTCTTATCGACCGTAATCTGCCTCACTACCGCATTGGCGATTGAGGTCAGCTTGCCGGTTCGCTCCGCATCCGGCAGCAGAAGATTCACCGAGCTCGCCAGGCCATCGCGGCCTTGCGCCCTGCGTTGCTTGCAGACCGGCATGTTGTACGCCTGCGAAGCCTTGATAAATCTCTGCATCGACCCTGACCATGTGTCGTCGACAGGAATAAAGTTGCCATTTGGCATCTGCGGCGGACCATCCTGCGCACCCGCCACCTGGAAGATCTCTTCCACGCGCGAATAGTACGGTGACAGGTCGGCGAGGCTGATAGGCCAATCTTCGCCAAAGCCATCATGCGACTTGCCCTTGAACTCGTAGTCGCTCAATCGGAACGACTGGCGCGACCAGAAGAGCGACCGTCCGCCGAATAGCCGCACCCGCACCCAGTTGTACGGATTCGCGGGATCGAATGTGTATGGAACCTCCTCTTCGTCCACCCAGACATTTGCGTTGAACTCGTTCGCCTGGAAGACATGCTCCAGCCGCCCCGGTGGTTTGAAGCCGCGATACGGAAGATCGTACGCGGGCTTGCGCTGTGCATCTCTGGCTACGTCGGCCACCGGGCCCGCGTTCAGCATCAGGCATCGGATGCCCTTTTCGGTAAGGATCTTGGCCGCCATGCCGCCAGAGTGCCCCGACCCGATAATTAGTACATCGAAGGTTGTGTCTGTCATTGTCTTTGAGTTACTCACTACTAACGCGGATAGGAAGGCATCGTGTGTGCGGCTTTGGGGACAGCCATCACGTGTGGAGGCAGGTGCGTGGAAGTTGCGCCTAGGCCGGCCATATCCGGCTCGACAGGAGACCAGTAGAGTCCACCCGTCACCCAGTCTTGCCCGGCTGCCGCGCTGACGTCGTCCCAGGCCTTCGAGTTCATCGTCGCAGTCCGGATGTCTTCGTGTGCGATGTTGATGAAGTCCGCGTGCAGTTCAGTCGGTGGATGGTCCGTCATCCAGGTACGCAGCCAGGGCTTGATGAGAGCATCCGCCTGAGTCGCGTTCAACTGCGCGAAAGGAAGCTTGTACCTGGTCTTTGCCTCTGCGTCGAGCCAGTTCAGGCCGCCGCTGTATACCTGCTTGCGGGCTTCGGGGGAGCTACCGATCAGGAAGTCGAGGAACAGGGGTGTCCCTGCCTGGAGCGCGCCCGGCTTATCGCCGAGCGGCGGCAGCAGGAAGTCACATAGCCGTGTAAATGTCGCAAGTTGAGCAGGAGTAAAAAAGTTCGCCTCAATCTCCGCAATCCCTTCGGCAGTTTCAGTGACAGGCAGTGGCGTCTTGGGATTCAGCCCCAGTGACCACGGTACGGGAGCGGGGGGTGGCGGTTCAGGATTCGCTGTCTGCTGAGCAAGCAGTGCCTTCGGTAGAAGTCCTACCGAGACGACAGCGCGCACGAATTCACGACGCAACATGGGATCTCCTTCTGCTGGCAAAAGATTACACTCACCCTCTTCCGTCGTCCAACTTGCGCAGCGGCAGCCTGATTTTCAGCGAATGGAGCGCGTAACGGAAGCGTCAGGCGAGGTGAAAAGAATGATCTCATCTGACGAGACAAGGAGACTGTATTGCTTGCAGAATCGCGACAATAGCTGGCGCTATTTTGTGCATCCGGCCGTCGCCTAAGACACTTCAATATTCATCTGCTATTGCGATCGTCCGTCTTTCATCGTGAAACGATCTCGGTCGCAACGCCGAGGCCTTCAAGAAATCGTTGCATGCGATGTGGCACGGAAAACGCCTGGGTCCCTCCGATTGCTGTTGTGGAGTAGGCCCCGCACGCATTGCCCAGCGCTAGGCAGTCCCTTACCCCGGCGCCGTGGACGAACGCGTGTAGAAACCCGGCGTTAAAACTGTCGCCGGCGCCTATGACATCGACGACCCCTGTGATATGCCCGGGGGCTTCATAACGTAGTCCTCGATGGCTAACCAATGCACCTGCGGCTCCACGTTTAATGACCAGCATAGGAATCATCTCGGACAGCTTGTCAATCGCGTCTTCCAGATTGGACTCATTTGCCAGTCGGCACGCCTCTCGTTCGTTGGGCATCAGGATATCGAGATGGGCGAGGGTCTCTGCGATCGGACCCTCCCAGGAGTTCTCCGGATCGTCATTGGTATCGAGCGAGGTAGTCAGGCCAGCCTGGCGCATTGTGGCCAGAAGCTTTGGCACATCGTCGCGTAGTCCGCGTTGGAGGAAGAACGAGGACAGGTGAAAGTGTCTGCCAGAGGCAAGATAGGCGAGGTCGAGATCCTCATAGCGGAGACCGGAGATTGTGCCCGAGTAGGTAAGGGCGCGGCGGCTGTGTTCATGTTGTAGCAGCACGGTCAGGCCGGTGCCGATCTCTGCTTTCGGAGCGACGGCACGCGACAGGTCTACGCCTGCACGGAGAAGAGGTTGCAGACAAAGATCCGTGAAGGGATCGGCACCAAGCTGTGGGATGAAGCCGATGCGACTGCCCAGGATAGCGAGATTGTGTGCGGTGATGGCGGAGGAACCGCCTAATGTCAGAGCCATGCTGGTGGCTAGAAACTCTCGCTCGACGGAAAGCTCTTCAGGCAAACCGTACATCAGCAAGTCCATTGTGATCTCGCCGGCCAAGGTTATATCGAACTGTGCCAACTTGCCTCCCAGGCTATTTCGTCCTGCCGATTTTGAGATCCGATCGCTCATGAGCGCGTGCGGAGCTGCGTGCCTCCGGTCATCTGCTGTCTGCGAAGTAGCCATAAAGCGACACCCAGCGTAGCCCAGACGGTTCCTGCCCATCGCGCCGTTGCGCCGAGATTAAGCCACAAAAAGAAGCACACTACGAAACCGGAGAGAGAAAGCACAATGGGGAACAATGGGTTCGTACCATCGGCACGATAGGCGCGATAGGCTAGTACCGCAGATGCGACGTTCACCCCCATGAAGGCCAGGAGAGCGCCGTAGTTCAGCAGCTCGGTCCCTAGTTGGTAGCTCATAGCGAGCGCGCCTACCAAGACGATCGCGCCGATCAGCAGGACATTGTTCTGCGGGATGCGACGGACCGGGTTGAGCGCTCCGAAGAATCTGCGCGGCAAAGCTCCGTCTTGCCCCATTGCGAACAAGAGCCGTGCCGCTCCTAATTGTGACGCCATGCCGGAACCGATGGTAGCGATCAGTAGCGCACCGTTCATCAACGCGAATAGAAAAGGGCCTCCGGCGCGCTGCGCGATCGCTACATAGGCGGTGTCAAGATCAGGGAAGGCGACGCCGCGTGGCCACACCAGTTGTGCCAGATAGACCTCGATGGAGGCCAGAACACCGGTGATGAGGCAGGTGAGAATGATGGCGCGCGGAATAGTCCGGCCTGGATCGTGCGCCTCATCGCTCAGGGTAGAGATGCCGTCGAAGCCAATGTAAGTGAGCACTGCGATCGAGGTGCCACGAAAGACAGCGTGAGCAGAGAAGGTGCTTCTATCGTAGACAGGGTTTGTATAAAACGCGACTGACGACGTATGCAGATGGAAGATGTATCGCACGGCAGCGACCACGAAGAGAATGATCACAACGCCTAACCCCGCTGCAACAGCAGAGTTGATGCGCGCCGAGGTTTCGACGCCTCGTAGGTTGAGGATGGTGAAAAGTCCAGCGAAGAAAAGCACCCAGAGGATGTAAGGAACTTCTGGGATGAAGTTGATTGCGGCTTTACTGCTCCAGATCGTGCAGATCAATGGGTTGAGGATGTAGTCCATGGCCATGCACCAGCCGGTCATATAGCCGAGAGCCGGATGCAACTCTTCGCCTACGTAGGTGAACGCAGAACCGCCCTTGGGATAGGCGCGCGCCATGCGGCCGTAGCTGTACGCTGTGAACAGCATGGCAATCAGCGCGAACAGAATTGCCATCACAACGTGACCGCGCGACTCCTGATAGATGACACCAAAGACCGGCATCGGCGCCGTCGGTTGAATCAGGATGATGCCGTAGAGGATGAGGTCGCGATAGCGCAGACTCCGCTTCAAGGTGACCGTCTGTCCATCATGGTGCAGCTCCGTTGGCATCATGCTCTTTACCCTTTATTGATCTTGCGTCGCCTTTGTGACCAACAAAGGCGATCCGGACTTCTCGGGAGTAACCTTAGAGCTGATGGTTACCGGCTCCACATTCCACCCTTCTATCTTCACCTTCAATCCTGACTCGACACGGGAGAGGATGTCGGACGGCAACAGTGCAGTCAAGTCACGCTCTTCGCCGGGCATCAGTTCGATGTAGTTATCGCTCCAGGTAATACGTGGCAGCTTCGCCCCTTGAGCATCATCAAGCTCAGCCGCGACTTGAAAGGCCAGCGCCTTCGACGGATTCGAGACGTGCAGATGAACCATCGTCCCTGCGCTTCGAGCGGTCGCTATGATGCGCGAAGGAGCCAGGCTCTGCAGAGCTGTCATGTCTTCCGATATCTTCGCCGGGGTGTGCGTGTAGGTAGTCTTTGCCCAGTCGAACTCCGTCAACTTAGCCGGCACCCAGTAGAAGTTTCTGCTCTCAACCATATCCTTCGCGTTCTTCAACTCGAGTTGAACAAAGTACACGGTGGAGGAAGTCTGGAAGACCTCCTGCGGGATGTCGAATGCTTTGGTCGAGCTATCGGGGCCGACATCCAGAGGGGTGGATTTGTTGAATAGCTCCTTCAAGTTGATGTCATACACATGAGCAACCGCGGTTAGACCTGGCGCAGCCTTATAAATGCTGTTGACGACATAGACGCTGTGATCATCATAGGAGTACTGCACATGCAAAAACTCGCATGCCTTCTTCGTCCCGTAGTATCCCCCCGCAGCATCGAGGTAGTAGTCATAGAGATGCCAGATGCTTGAAGGCCATGCATTGTTGAGCATCCATTGAATAACGCCGGTTGCGTTGTACTTGTTGCGGCCATAGGCCTCGAACATGGCGCGCTCGCCATCGAAGGCCATCGACTGGGCAACCTGGTTATAGCGCGCGGCAGTCTTTGCTTCGCCATAAGTTGCGGACATGGCGTCGTTGAAGACGTGAATATCCTGGAAGCCTTCGCCGCCCGCGTGATACCCCCACACTGCGTCCTGCGGCCACTGATGATCAGGCGGCAACATCTTCTTCAGACTCTGCAGGGAGGGAATTGCCGGTCCGGGGCTGGTCTCGGTGTTGAACCCATAGGCCCCGCCATACTTGGTATCGACGAGCCAGTAGGAAGGCGCGACAAAATCGTACGGGCCAGTCATCTTGACGCCACTCGGTCCGCTCACGGTAGTTGGTGCTGCGCTGGCCGACGACACGATGGCATTTGGCCAATTCGTCTGCTCGAGAACTTTCAGGTAGGCTGTCTCGACGTTCGCGGGCGGGGGATTGTCGCTTCCGTTGAACCACGCAATCAAGCTGGGATGGCTGCGGATGCGCAGGATCTGAGACGTCAGCGAAGCCGTAGCGACGTTCAAGGTATCGGGGGTCCACTTGTCCCAGTGCTCCCAATGATCGCAGCAACACCAGCCCGCGATCACCAGAAAACCTTGCTCATCGGCCAGGTGAAAGAACTCGTCGGTCTCCATCTTGCCTTCCAGTCGGATCGTATTCAGGTGCATGTCATGCACCATGCGAAACTCTTCGGCCAGACGCTCGGGCTGTTGACGCAGCAACATATCCTGCGACCAGCCTGCACCACGAATGAGAATGGGCCGCTGGTTGACGCGAAACAAGCGGTACCCCTTTGCAGTCAGCTCGGAGTTAACCTCGCGGATGCCGAAGCGGCTAGTCTGCTCATCGGAAACCGAGCCATTCAGAACGAAGCGGAGGGTCAGGGTCTGGAGCGGATGCGCCCCCTGGTCGACGGGCCACCATACCTGAGGGTGTTCGATTCGTAGTTGTGGAAAGTCGCTAGGGGCAAACGAGATCGTCCTCTCTTCTCCCGCAGCCAGACGCACGGGCTGCGAGATGGGTATGCCAGCGACCGTTCCTTCGAGACGACCTTCAACCGGATGGTCCGTCGCGTTGTTAACTTCGGCGCGGACGGTAAGCTCCGCCGTCTGCAAGGAGGCATCCTTGAAGTGGGTCGTTGCCATTGGGGAACGTACCGCAACAGGACCGCTTGTCCTCAGAGAGAGGGCCCCCCAGAGACCCATGTCTTTATCGGGAGGGCACGGATTCCAGTCGACCCAGTTGATGCCCAGATCGGTCGGAGTGGGTGCAAATGTCTCCACGGCCAGCACATTTTCTTCACCTGGCTTTATGGCTTTGGTGACGTCGAACTCGTACGTACGATAGGCCCCTTGCACCTGATCGGAGTCTGCGATCTTCCGGCCGTTCAGCCAGATGTCGGCACGGTAGTTGATGCCGCCGAAGTGCAGCCAGATCGTCTTTCCTCGTTCGGTGGCAGCAACGTGGAAAGTCTTGCGATACCACCAGCCACAGCGGTAGGGGCTGTCTGCTGGCATGTCAAGGTTCGAGAAGTTTTCTCCCAGAGGGTAAGACGTTCCCGGAATCGAACGCAGATTTGTACCTACAAAAGGATCTCTGAATTCGCCTGCCGCAACCTGTACGGCGAGCACCGTTGCAGGAACGCTTGCGGGATACCAACCCTCGGTTCGCGCATTCGGCATGGAGAGCTCTGCACCCACGCCGTGGACCTTGCAATCTGACTGAACCGCCCAACCCGATTTGAGCAGGACCTCAGAGAGCGGATTGCTTGCCGCGGCGCGTGCTGGCCCATGGGATGCGGCAAGCCAGACACCCAGAATGATTAGACGGCTCCGATGGATAAGGCAGTTCGTTGTGCGCGTTCGCAGAGTCATGCTCTTCAGTACCTCCAGAGATCTTTCCTGTGTCTGCATTTGCGATTCAATTCGGCGAGGTACGAGCAAGATATCGAATGCAAATGGACGACTGGGGAAGTCGCATTTTCAGCTATTGATATGGACGACGAACGAATATTAGAACGTTTGAATATAAATTGCAATCAGATAAATTATCTCGACCAGACGTCGAAACAGAAAGCTGCGTTATCACTTTTTTCTTCGTGTACGCCCTTGAGCCGCAACAGACAAGCGCGGAACTGGAGCAGCCCGCATATCCACAGGGCGTCTCGCCGTCGATTGGCGGATGACCAGCTCTGGAGGCAACAAGTGGAGAGTGCCGGAGAGGGAAGAAGGCCCCACCGCGGTATGGGACGGCTTTGTATCAGCGAGCGAGTCGAGCACCCACTTGGCGGCCATGCTTCCCATTTGCTCCATCGGTTGGCGGATCGTGGTGAGGCCAGGTGTATTCACGGCGGCGTGGGGAATATCGTCGAACCCGATGACGGAACAGTCCTCGGGTATGTACCGTCCCGCCTGGCGCAGCGCACGAATTGCGCCCAGGCCCGTGAGATCGTCGAAGGCGATGACGGCAGTGAACTCGAATCCCTGTTCAATCATCGCCGAGATGAGACGATAACCTTCCTCGAACTCGGAGGTTGGATCGTCGGCTGCCGAAAGTCGTCCGACGAGTTCAGGCGCGATCGGTAGCCCGACTTCAGCCGCGAAGCGCAGGATTCCGTTCCAGCGGCGATCACTGTCGGCTAGTTCGGAAGGGCCAATGAGAACAGCGATCTTACGATGGCCAAGATCATAAAGATGCTGCGCAGCGGCGTATCCTCCAGCCTCGTTGTCTACCTGTAGGGAGCGGACACGGCTTGCGGTGAGGTCGCGGCCCACACCTACCATGGGGATTTGGCTCTTCCGAAAGTCGGCGAGCTGGTCGAATTCGCCGAAGAGCCAGTTGGCGACAAGGATCAGCCCCTCGACCCGGCGCTCCATTAACATCTCAAGATGGCGCCCAAACTGCTTGCGCTGGTTGTGGGCGATCATGATGATTGGCAGGTAGGTCGTCGGATGGAGCGCCTTCTCGATGCCTTGCAGGATGAGCGTGCAGAACGGATCGGAGATGTCGGAGACCATGATGCCGATGGTGTGGCTTCGGCGGCTGCGCAGTGAGCGGGCAGCCGCGTCTGGACGGTAGCCAAGTTTGCTGGCGACAGCGCGGATATGCTCTTTGGTGCTGGCGGCAACATAACGGGAGAGCGGCGCTTCGTTGAGCACGAGGGAAACGGTGGAGATAGAGAAGCCGCTGACGCGTGCAATATCGGCGAGGGTGATGCGCTTCGTGTAGTGGTTTTGAGTGAGCAAACGACGCGACCCCTTACGATTATAAAATCTGCGATAGCTGTTGCCGAGTGTAAAGCAAGTTGTTGGAGCGCGCTCTGTAGAAGTTGCGTATGGAAGAATCGGCGCACCGTTTTGCTACTTGTTGATTGGCGAGTCGATCTTCGTGACACGATAGAAATCCTTCTGCGATGCATACTCTACAGCAGCTACTGTTGCGCAGCATCCTGCGCGTCAGCGGACCGGTCACCAGAGGGGTCTTGTTGCAGGCGATCGTTGAACGATTTCAGCAACTGCGCAGCCGTGTCGAATTCCTGATGGGCCTTCGCGGACTGGCCTAGGCGGGTCAAAACTTTGCCTCGGGCGTAATGCACGCTTGCGCTTTGCGGGGCCAGGGCTTCGGCATGATCCAGCATCTCCAATGCTTCTGGGTAGCGGGCGGCATCCCGGTATAACTTGGCGAGACCGAAGTAAGAGTTTACGAGCGTGCTGTTATGTTCGATAGCTTGGCGGAAACTGCGTTCAGCTTTTTCGGGCTGATGGAGTTGGGCGTACAAAATGCCGAGGTCTTCGTAGTCATAGGCGAAGTCCGGTTCGAGGGCTGCGTCTTTTTGTAATTCCGTCTCAGCTTGAGGATAAGCATGCTGCTCCAGGTAGGTGCGCCCCAAAAAATAGTGCACCAGAGGAAGGTCGGAGCGCGCGGCTGCAGCGGCGCGGAACTCTTCCAGGGCTTTTTCGGTATTGTCTTCGGCCAACCATGCCTTCCCAACATATAAATGGAACTCCGGCGTGTTCTGGCCAATCGCCAGCATCTGATCGAAGGCTTTCTTTTGAAGCAGAGGGTTGGACGATTTACTGGCCGCTATGCTCAGAACATAGAGGTAGTTCAGATTCGTGGACTCTTGCTCCCACAACGGCGTGAGGGTATCGCTGGCTTCCTTGTACTTATTCGTAAAGAAATAGCAGAGCCCCAGCAAATACCGTGCCTGAAGCGAATCGGGCGCACGCTGCAAGGCTTCGGAAAACGGTTCGATGGCCCCGTCGAAGTCGTTCTTGCGATAGTGGGCAAGGCCGATGTTCAGTGGAATACCGGGCACATTAGGTGCGAGCAATTCCGCTTGATGTAGTTCGACCAGAGCATCATCCCACCGCCGCTCCCGCATATAGGCGACGCCTAGATTGACGTGGGCCGCACTCGATTGAGGGTCCAGAGCAATAACTCGTCGAAAGTCCTCTTCAGCGGCGCCAAGTTGGCCGTTTTGCATGGCCTGCATGCCCTGGCGGAAGAGCGATGCAGGATCTGCAGTGGTGCCGGCGGAGTTTTGTATGGAGGCCGACACAGCTTCTGGTGTTGCCGAGAAGGTGGCCTGTTCTGTGCGAGCAAGGGCCTGAGCTGCATAGAGTAAGCCGAGTAACAGTAGAGATCGAAATCCTTTGTAGTGATTCAAGTGGTTTCAGCCTTCTGGGGGCAGTGTACTGAAAACCTGCTTAGGAGCACATGCAAATCCAGGCGCAGATAAATAAACAGAAAACTTTTTCTTGACAAGATATTCAATCGTTCTAATATAGGCACATTCCACTTCTGCCAACGCATCGCAAAGGGAACCTATTTTTAGAACTGCTATTGTTTTTCATTTCCTGAGTGCTCACGGAGGCATTAAGTCATGTGGTCCCGATGTTCTCTTTCCTCTGATCCAACCGCGCAATCCGCTCTTTCTCACGCTCCGTTCGACGCCGCCGGGAAGTGGGGGAAGACTTCTTCCTGGAAAGTCTTTTGCTATGTGCTCTTCGCGTTTTGTCTTCTCTTGCCGGCCTCACTGATTGCGCAGCAATCAAGTTCCATCGACGGAACCGTCACGGACAAGAGCGGTGGGGCCATCCAGAATGCCAAGGTGACACTCATCAATGTGGCCCAAAATACTGCCATCGATGCCACCACCAACGCGGCTGGCGAGTACTCTCTGCCCGGTCTTGTGGCCGGTACCTATAATCTGCAAGTCACCTCTCCGGGGTTCGAGAAGTTTTCCGCCAACGGCATCATCGTCCGCGTTGCACGTAAGGAGCGGGTGGACGCCGAACTTACAGTTGGAGCCGTCACCGCTGAGGTGCAGGTAAGCGGCAGCGATTTGGGTGCCGTCCAGACGGAGTCGCCTGAGATCTCCTTCACCATCACGGGCAAGCAGATTACGCAGCTCGTCTTGAACGGCCGTAACTTCGCACAGCTCGTCACCCTGTCCCCCGGTGTCGTCAGCCAGACCAACCAGGACGAGGGCGAGACCGGCGTTGCCGGCAGCGTCGAATACGCCGTCAATGGCGGGCGCCCCCAGTACAACAACTGGGAGATCGACGGCGCGAGCGTCATGGACAACGGCAGCAACGGCACCCTCAACGTCTACCCCAACGTCGACGCCATCGCGGAGACGCAGGTGCTCACCTCAAACTACGGCGCTCAGTACGGTCGCAACGCATCCGGCACTGTGCAGTCCCAGACAAAGTCGGGCACCGACCGTCTCCATGGCGAGCTATTCGAGTTTCTCCGCAACGATGCCTTCAATGCGCGAAACTACTTTGCAACGACGGTTCCAACCTATAAAAAGCACGACTATGGCTTTACCATCGGCGGCCCGGTCTATATACCGCACCTCTACACTCCAGGCGTGAGGAAGACCTTCTTCTTCTACTCGCAGGAGTGGCGCCACGAGAATGTGCCTGGCACCAACTACAATCAGCCGGTACCTTCTGATGCGCAGCGCACTGGAAACTTCTCTGACCTCTGTCCAGCCGCAGGCAGCCCTGTAGATACGGCGAATTTTCCTGATTGCCCGGTCAATCCCTCCACCGGCTCGTACTTCACGAATAATCAGGTCCCCGTCGATCCCAATGGACAGGCGTTGCTCGCGCTCATTCCCGCGGCAAACACATCAGTCCAGGGAACTCCGTATTATGTCGCGTCTCCTTCGCAATTGACCACTAACCGCGAAGAGCTCTTCCGCATCGATCAGGTCTTTAGCGAAAAACTACGCGGTTTCTATCGTTTCATCTACGACTCCTGGTCCACGGTGAGCTCCTCTCCGACCTTTCAGACGAACGCCTTTCCCACCGTCCAAAACAGCTTCGCCGGCCCCGGCATCGATATGGTGGCCAACCTCACTTACGCTGCCTCTCCGTCGCTGGTCAACGAGTTTGTGGCCGACTACACAACGGATCACATTACCCTCACCAATACCAGCAAGGGTATCGATCGTAGCGGCTTCTCCGGCAACGGGTTCTTCAATAACGGCTACGGCGGGGTCCTCCCTTCGATCATCCTTACTGGTAACTCGGCATATGCCGGTGGCTTTACTGTCAATACTGGTTACTTCCCCTGGCAGAACTCAAATCCCACCTATAGCTACCGCGACGACCTCACCAAAACCCTCAACCGCCATACTCTCATCTTCGGCGTCAGCCTGATTGCTGGGCAAAAGAACGAGCCCTCTACGGGAAACAACCAGGGGACCTTTAACTTCAGCACATCGTCGTTGGTAACCACGGGAAATTCCTTCGCCGATTTACTGACAGGGCAGGTCTACAAGTTCTCACAAACCTCCGCCCAGCCGAAGTACTACAACCGGTACAAGATTGTTGAGCCCTACTTCCAGGACAACTGGCGCGTAACTCCGAAACTGACCCTTAACCTCGGCCTTCGGTTGAGCCTCTTCGGTACCTATCACGACATCAGCAACCAGTCCGGCAACTTTGAGCCTTCGGCATGGAAGGCTACGAGTGCACCAACGATTGACGCAGACGGGTCGATCACAGGTCAGGCAGGAGCCCTTGTGCCCGGTACCGGAAATGTCTTCAACGGCGTGGTCTCCTGTGGCAAGAATGGCGTGTATTCCGGCTGTATGAGCGGGCACCTCTTCAATCCTGCGCCGCGAGTAGGGTTTGCTTACGACGTCTTCGGCAACGGGAAGCTTGCGGTGCGCGGCGGCTATGGCATCTTCTTCGAACACACCAATGGCAACGAGAGCAACTCCGAGTCTCTGGAGGGTTCCGCTCCAATCGTACAGACCCCGAATAAGTACAACTTCACCGGCTACACCAACGCAGGCGGAGCCGGCCTGCAGTTTCCACTGGCGTTTTTCGCAATCCCAACCCACGCTGTCTGGCCGTACGTCCAGCAATATAACTTGGCGGTCCAGGGTGAGTTGCCAAGCCATACCGTACTGCAGGTCGCTTACGTTGGCAGCGTAGGCAGGCATCTACCCACTTGGTCTGACTTGAACCAGCTCAGGCCACTGACCGCAACGGAAAACCCTTACGGCCCAGGTCAGGCAATCTCTACTAACGACTGCCTCACAAACACTGTAAATGGGCAGCCGCTAACCGGAGATCCATTGATCCGCTTGGAAGTTGCTTGCGGTACCTCTGCTGATTTGTTCCGGCCTTTTACAGGCATCAGTGGAATCAATAACTCAACCAACTCTGTGAATTCGACCTACAACGCGCTGCAGATCGGAGTCAGCCGATACTTTGGTGGCTTGAACGGCAGCCTGGCGTACACCTACGGTCACTCCATCGACGAAGGTTCGAACGGCGCGTATGGGAATACCGAAGTAATCAACAGCTACAAGCTCAGCCAGAGCAGGGCAAGCTCAAACTTCGACGAACGGCACAGCCTTGCAGTCAGTCTGGTCTATGACATTCCCCTCTTCACCCAACCCGGACTTTTGCACTCGGTTCTTGGGGGATGGCAGGTCTCAGACCTCACCATCTTTCAGACCGGCACGCCCTTCAGCCTGACCAACCAGGCCAACGCGGATAATGCCGGAACAGGAAATGCCTTCGCCTCGACTCCGAACGGTCAAGTGCAATCCTATCCGGATATCGTTGGGAAGATACACGGCAAAGTCGCGACCAAGTATCCCTCTGGGCCGGGGCCGCGGCTCTATAACAGCGATGCCTTTGCCGCTCCTCAAGGGCTCACCTATGGCAACGCCGGCCGCAACGTTCTCAACCTTCCTGCGCGCACGAACTTCGATATGGGTCTCTTCAAGAACTTCGCCATTCGCGAAGGGATGCACTTCGAGTTCCGCACGGAGGCGTTCAACGTCTTCAACCATACCCAGTGGATGACGATCAATTCGTCCACAAGTTGCTACACCGTTCCAGGGGGCTGTTCGACCGATCCCTTCCTGACGGCGACCGCAGCGCACAACGCGCGCATCCTCCAATTCGCTGGAAAATTTGTCTTCTAATCAGCAAGGCAATCCATGCTGGCTGGGCCGTTTCGTACGGTTCAGCCAGCATCTGGTTGCTTGACAAATTGCCCCCGCGAAAGAGGGTGGAGAAATATGGTTACAATGCCCTGGACCACTCTAACCCTCACAAGGTCACATCAAAGTCCAAGCTTAAGCCTCCTATCTTGAATACTTTGGCGCATTTTCGGCGGGGGATGGGGGTACCAATGGACCCAGATTGGGCGCGTTTATCGGCGCTAATCTCTTCATGGCAACCATTAGTACTGCACGAGTTGCGTGAACCCACATCTCTGCAGGAGAGATGTGGGTCAAACCTGTCTTTTGGAAGACGGGCCTTTCGCTTAATCAGCCGAACCAGGGAGAGTTACGGATCACACTGCAGAAGTTGCCATGGTGAAAGTCGGGATCTTTGGCCGCGAGAACGTCCGCTTTAACGTTTCCGAAGGTAGTCTCAAACTTATGTTTGATGCCGTCGTAGAAGGCCTGCAAAATATCCTCTTTGAAGTGGGCTGGACGCGGGAACGCTTGCACAACCGCGTTGCGGTCGGACTCTGTGAAGCTGGCGTAGTCGATTCCGAGCACATCCATTTCGACGCCTGCTGTCACGAGGGCAACGACCGGATGCATGTACTGAGGGGCTTCTGCGAGAAGGAATGCGCCGGTACAGATGGATGCGACGCGACGTGACTGCCTTGCGGCTTTCGCGATCCAGGCGATGAAGTTAGGATCGTAACTGCCACTCTCTGCGCCGGGACCTCCGACGATTACAAGGGTGTCGATGGGACCGCGTACGTCGGCGATGGGAGTTGCGTCGGCGAGCACGACGCCGCGATTGGTCTGAAGAGTTTGTTCAAGGCCCGGGTTTGCAAGTTGAATCTCATAATCGGGCGCATAGGAAACACCTCTAACGGGCCAGTTACGTCGAGTATCTGAACGGGAGGCGGTCCGATGATGACTATTTTCCTCATTTGGGTAGTTTAGGGGAGCGGACCATAAGAGCGTTTATGGAGACCAATCACATCGGATTGCATTGGAGTGAAGTGGCGACCTTTATGATCGAGAATCCGAACCTTGGAGACGGCCGATCTACATTGACTCGATGGAGTGAGCGAGGTAAGCCTTCTTAGGGCGCACATCATTGCAAACATTCCCGAGAATGAGATCGACGGCAGCGCAAGCCAATCGCTCGAGTTCGGCGTCATTCTTATGCTTCCCGACTCCTGCCAACAGACGGTAGAGGACGTCTCCCGTCAATGAGTCGTGGAGAACCACCGCCATCCGTTCAATTGGTATCGTTGTCTTTCGCAGCTCGTCTCGACGACTTTCCAACAGAGATCGTATGATCGAAGCCGTTCTGGCGGGACCGTGCGTGTACCATGCCTCGCCTACTTCGGGGCAGTTCACGGCCTCGCCGATGGCGAGACGGTGAAGCTCCACGGACCGTTTTGCGGTGATGAGCTTCAGGATGTGAAAAGAGAGCTTCTTGAGACTCTCTTCAAGGTTCAATCCTGTGTAATCGATCTTCGTAAGCGGTTCGTTCGACTCGCGGCACAGGTTCTCAATACTGCTGATGAACAGCCCACACTTCCCGCCAAATTTGCTGTAGACCGTACTCTTCGAACCGCCAGCCAGTTCGACGATCTTGTCGATGGTAACGCCCTCATAGCCGCGCTTCAAAAACAAGTCTGCTGCGACCTTTTGGAGCTTGCCGTTTCGAACCTCTCCTCGCGACCGCTTGTTAGACATTCCTCTCTCCCGTCCCGAGTGCAGCAAAGAAATATTCAAAAGGTATTCACCGCTTGAATCTCCTTGTATTAACAGCATTTTATGCGTCCCACTCTTCGGGCCATCCTGGATTGCCAATGCCTGGAATTTGCCGTCGATTGCAACTTAATGAGATGCAGTGCATTTTAATGTAATGTACTGTACAGTACAATTGGTTCACTTGGCAATCACGAACCACTTGGAGATCACATGGGAAAGCAAACCCAAAAATTCGCTCTTTCAGCCCTTCGGACGGTATCTCAACCGGGATCGAATTCAACAATCAGCGTCGTGCATCCCGCTGAACTGAGCAGCGAAACCCAGCTCGCATTTCCAAAATCCCCAACACGAAAAGGAGCAATCTTATGAATCAGGAACAGATTCTTTCAGCCGCAGCTGCCGGGACGTTTACCATCGGTGGCGATCTTACGGTCAATCGGATGGGTTATGGAGCGATGCGCATTACTGGCCCAGGCGTGTGGGGACCTCCCGCGGACAAAACTGCTGCACTTGTAACCCTGCGGCGGGCAATTGAACTCGGAGTGAATCTGATCGACACTGCCGATTCCTACGGCCCTAGCACCTCTGAAGAGTTGATCGCAGAAGGACTGTACCCATATCCAGTCGGATTAGTGATCGCAACGAAGGGTGGATGGGAGCGTCCCGGCCCCGGTCAATGGACGCATAATGCCAGCCCAAAACATCTAACCGAAGCACTCGAGGGAAGTCTGAAGCGTCTGCGACTGGGCCGCATCGACGTCTATCAGCTGCACGCTCCAGATAACGCTGTGTCGTTCGAGGCTTCGATAGAAGCACTGGCAAGACTGCGCGAGCAGGGTAAGATTCGTCATGTCGCGCTCTCGAATGTGACTCGCGAACACGTTGAGAGGGCACGCACGATCGTGCCGATTGTCTCTGTGCAGAACCGCTACAGCTTCGCCGACCGGGAATCGGACTTCATCGTCGATTATTGCGAGCAGAATAATATTGCTTTCCTTCCGTGGGCTCCGCTCGGTCAAGCGAAGGAGGCACATGATGCTATTAAGAAAGTCGCAAACGATCTTGATGCAACTCCTTTGCAGGTCGCCTTGGCCTGGCTGCTTGAGCGTTCCAAAGTAATCCTGCCTATCCCAGGAACATCTTCGGTCAAGCACCTGGAGGAGAATATCGCTGCTGCCGGCCTTGAACTTCCTCAGGCTGCGTACGACCGGCTATCGGCTGTAAGCCATCCTCCTGCAAGTCTGCGTGGTTAAGCTGGTGCCAAGCTTCGCGTCATTGATTCTTACGTAACCAGGCATGATCAACGGTTCTGCCAAATTATGGATCGGGAGATTAGAACTATGAGACTTTTACCCTCTGCAAAGTTCGAGATATTAGCCGCTCTGATTGTTGCCACGTTTCTTCCTTCGGGGCTCTACGCCCAGCAGACCATCACCGGTGAGGCCGCGTTCGCCGGTTATGCGCAGCAGAAGCCGGGCGTTCGGCGAAAGATAGCGGTGGCAGATTTGCCGGAGCCGAACCCGTCTGAATCGGTAGACAATGGTCCCACTGTGATCCCAAGGCCTGAAAGCGCGTGGCCCATGGCGCCCGCCGGCTTTAAGGTCCAGCTCTATGCGGGCGGGGATGCAGCCACTCCTATGCAGCGCTCCGAAAACAAGAAAGAGATACACGCGCCTACCTCTGGAACCTTCGTGATGCCTCGCATCATCCACACCGCACCCAATGGCGATCTCTTTGTAGCAGACTCGCAGGCTGGCTCTATATTTGTGCTGCGTGGCGTCACCGCTGCCGGGAAGGCAGCCACCATCACCAACTACGCTACTGGCCTCGATCATCCCTTTGGTATCGCATTTTATCCTGCTGGCGCAAATCCTCAATGGGTCTATGTCGGAAACGCCACGACCGTCGTTAGATTCGCCTACAAGTCCGGGGACCTAAAAGCTGCAGGCGCGCCCGAGACAATCGTGCCCGATCTCCCCGGCTATGCTCAACTTCGTGGCGGCGGTCACTGGACGCGGGATGTGGTCTTCTCTGCCGATGGCAAGCATATGCTCGTGTCGGTTGGAAGTGGATCGAATGCTGACGATCCTGACACCCATCCCCGAGAGTTCCATCGGGCGGATGTGCTGGAGTACACCCCGGAGGGTAAGTTCGTTGAGGTATACGCTTACGGTATTCGTAACTGCGTCGGCGAGGCTATCAACTCGGTTACGGGACAGCTGTGGTGCTCCACCAACGAGCGCGACGCCCTGGGGAACAATCTCGTTCCTGATTATGTGACGTCAGTTAAGGAAGGTGGCTTCTATGGTTGGCCCTGGTTCTATATGGGGGGGCATCAGGACCCGCGACTCATGGGCACACATCCAGAACTCAAATCCAAGGTCATTACCCCCGACGTCCTGGTTCAACCCCATATGGCTTCGCTCGGAATGACCTTTTACCTGGCTAGCAAATCTGCTTTCCCATCCCAATATGACGGTGACGGATTCGCAGCGGAACATGGGTCCTGGAACCGTGCGAATCGCGGGGGCTATGAGGTTATCCGGATTCCAATGAAGAACGGCAAAGCCACCGGCGAATACGAAGATTTTCTTACCGGATTTGTTACCCCAGATGGACAGGTCTGGGGTCGACCGGTAGGAGTAGCCGTAGGTCACGATGGCGCTCTCTACGTTACGGACGATGGTTCTCGTAGCATCTGGCGCGTAACCTACACTGGAAAATAGCGAGATTTTCAGTGGATGAAATACCTCTAACGAAGTCGGCGTGACAAGTATCTCTTGTCCCTGTTTGTTGTCTTGCGCAGGCACACGAAGGCGATCTTCTGCCCTTCCGGGCCGAGTCTTTTTCCACTCCGTTCGCATCCAGATATTGACGTTATGACCAACCAAGGATATTCGACGTTGTTGACTCGCCGGCGCTTCACGCAGCTTTCAGGCATGGCTGCGGGATCGGCTCTTTTGGGCGCAGCGTCTGGAGCGGCCACCCCTCCGGACGTCGCGCTGGAGATCGCTCCGTACACGCTCGAGGCCTCCCCTAAACACCACATTCGCACGGTCGCCTACAACGGCCAGGTCCCTGGTCCGCTTCTTCGCATGCGCCAGGGGCGGGAACAAACAGTCGAGGTGCGCAACCTCACCTCCGATCCCGAGGTGGTCCACTGGCACGGTCTGTTTCTTCCGTCAGAGATCGATGGAGCGATGGAAGAGGGCACCCCGATGATTGCTCCAGGAACGACGGCCCGATACACCTTCAAGCCCGATCCGCCTGGATTTCGTTGGTTCCATACCCACACCTTCGCGGGAAAGGACCTGGGCAAAGCGCAGTACGGCGGCCAGCATGGCTTTCTCATGATCGAGCCACGCGAGAACGCGGGACACTACGACCGCGAGGTGTTTCTCGGACTCCATGATTGGGGCGGTCATATGTTCGGCGGGGATGATGGCTCTATGAATCCCGTGTATGACATCTCGACTATCAATGGCAAGATGCTGGGGGCTGGTGATCCGGTGCGCGTCAAGCAGGGCGAACGGGTCCTTATGCACGTTCTTAACTCAAGTCCCACCGAGGTTCACTGGATTGCGCTCGCGGGACACAGCTTCCACGTCATCGCTTTGGATGGCAATCTCGTACCGCAACCTCGGACCGTTCCAATGCTGCGTCTCGCGCCCGCCGAAAGAGTGACTACGGTGGTTGAGATGAATGCTCCGGGTGTTTGGGTGCTTGGGGAGGTGCGCAAGCATGTTCAGGCAGCAGGTATGGGAGTTGTGATCGAGTACGCAGGTGCTGCCGACGAGCCAGTCTGGACACAGCCGAACGATCTTGTCTGGGACTATCGCCAGTTCGCGGCTTCGGGCGAGACAAACCCAAGCGGAGACGAGGTCGTTCGCATAGATCTCGCCTTCGATTCAAAGTTCCAGGGACACGGCAAGGAGGAGCTCTGGCGGATCAATGGAAAATCCTATCCGCAGACCGACGAGCCGATCCTAAAAACGGGTCAACGCTATCGACTTGTGCTGAAGAACTTGAGCGCAGACGATCATCCGATGCATCTGCACCGCCACACCTTCGAGGTGCGCAAGTTAGACGGGGCCTCCGAGATGCACGGCTTGAGAAAGGATGTCGTGCTCGTCCCCTCGAAGACCACAGCAGAGGTTGAGTTTGTCGCAGACAATCCCGGAAGGACACTCTTCCATTGTCACCAGCAGGATCACATGGATCGAGGTTTCATGATGGTGTTTCGATATGCCTAGCTATTCGCGGGGCGTTCAGAAGATGTCTCACACGTTCAGCCTCTTGTTGATTCTGGCTGTCTGCTTGTTCTCAGATGCAGGAGTTGCACACGGCCAGGGAAACTACGAGATTCAGGTCTACGGTGCGGACACAGTCCCGGCAAAGAGCCTTATGGTGGAGTTGCACTCAAACTACACTGTTTCCGGCCAGACCAAAACGATCAATGGCGTGTACCCCACCAACCACCAGGAGCACGAGACCCTCGAGCTGACCAAGGGGATTAACAACTGGTCGGAGGTCGGTTTCTACGTCTTCACCAGTGAGCAGGATGGGCACGGAGTCCAATGGGTCGGAGATCACATCCGGCCGCGCGTGAGGGCGCCGGATAGCTGGCATCTCCCGGTGGGACTCAGTCTTTCGACCGAGGTCGGCTATCAAAGAGCCGTCTATTCTCCAGACACCTGGACATGGGAGATCCGCCCGATCATCGATAAAACCTTGGGGCGCTGGTACCTCGCCTTCAACCCGGCTCTTGAACGTACCTTGCACGGGCCTGATGTAAAACAGGGACTCGGCTTCTCGCCTGGCGTCAAGGTTAGTTACGACTTCACTCGTCAGATCAGCGGCGGCCTCGAATACTACGCGGATTACGGACGCATTGGAGCCTTCGATACGCTGCATAATCAACAGCAACAGATCTTTGCGGTTACTGACCTCAACGTCTCGCCGAAGTGGGAGATCAACATCGGCGTCGGTGTAGGACCCACCGCAGGAACCGACCACTTGATCGTAAAGGGAATCCTCGGCAGACGCTTCGACTGGGGAAGAAAGTCTGCGGTTGAGTAGGCTGTTGCTCGCTGATGTTTGCTCAATCAATAAGGAGATTCGATGACAGAATCGGACAATAAGAGACTACTCGCAGCGCTCGCGGCCAACTGGCAGGCAGAGATGGACGGCCACTACACCTACTCGGCGCTGGCCAAAAGAGAGGATGATCCACAACGGCGAAACGCTTTACGTGGTCTGGCTGCGGCGGAAAAGCACCATGCAGACCTCTGGGCTGGACGCATTTTGGAACTCGGTGGACAAGCGCCCCGGTACACGGGTAGTGAATCAGGACAGGCCGACTCCCTGGCAACGCAGATAGGAGGAGCGGACCTTGGCCTGCGCCGACTGGAGATCGACGAGGGACGCGACATTGCCAAGTATGGGAAGCAGTTGAAGGCGCTCGGAGACAAACCAAGCATCGCGATTCTCAAAGAAGTGATCGCCGATGAACGAGAGCACTATCAAACCCTGGGAAATCTCATCCGCTCGCGACGTCCACTACCTGCAATGACTCCTGAGCAGTCGCAGGAAGCACTTGATAGTCTGCTGAACGCACGCAAGGAAGGCCATCCGCAAGCGGCAGGCTGGGTGGGCGACGCCATCTACGGCATCAACGATGGGCTTGGCTCTATCTTCGGCATTGTCTCTGGCGTCTCTGGGGCGACTCTGGGCAACAGCCACTTTGTTCTTATTGCTGGTTTGGCCGGCATGGCGGCCAGTGCGCTCTCCATGGGATCTGGCGCCTATCTTGCCTCGAAGAGCGAGCGGGAGATCTTCGAAGCAGAGTTTGCGAGGGAGCGGGAGGCCGTCGAGGACAACGAAGCTGAAGCCCGTGAGGTGCTCTCCCTCAGCTATCAGATCCGGGGGTTGCCAGAAGAAGATGCAGAACACTTCGTCGAGCACATAGCCAGAGACAAGGAGCAACTGGTCAAGGCGCTTGCTCGTGAGCGCCTGAACACGTCTGAGGAAGCACTGCGCAAACCTCTCGTCTCTGCTGTATCTGGAGCTCTTTCGACTGCAGTGGGAGCACTCATTCCGATTATTCCGTTCTTCTTTATGAATGGGATTAGAGCGGTAATTGCAGCAGCCATTGTGTCTCTGATTGCGCACTTCGCCGTCGGGGCTGCAAAGTCGTTCATCACAATTCGCTCATGGTGGAGCAGTGGACTTGAGATGACAATCGTAGGAGCGGTTGAGGGCGTCGTGACCTATGTGATCGGAATTGGTTTAGGCAGAATTGGAGGAGGCCAGTAGGACTTCTGCTCATTAGTCTCATTTGCCCTGCCGCTCACGGTCGAGATATACACGCTCTTGCGAACCTAAATACAACCCTGCCCATCGTCGTCTGGGCAGGGTTGTGGTTTCACCATAGTCAGCCGAGTATTTCACTATTAGAAGACAAATCTTCCGCTTACCAACCCAGATCTGGGACCACCAAAGCTCTTGCTGGTAGTGCTGGTGATCTGTCCGACACTGCTATCAGTGATCGTTACGTTTGGATCCCCGTAGTTTGTGTGATTGAGTACGTTAGTGAAGCTGCCTTTCAATTCGAAGCTAGTCTCCCTGAATCCTCGGAAGGTCTTGAACAGAGCAGCATTGAGCGCATTCAGATTTGGCCCCTCGACCGTACCGAAAGATCCGCTGCCGAACGTTCCGTTTTGAGGGACAGCGAAAGCTGCCGCATTAAACCAGTTGGTGATAGATCGCTTACCTTGGGGAGCGAGAGAGCCACCCACACGCTGAGCCGCGCCGGAGAACTGATTCGTGTTTGAAGGATCGGGGCCACTAAAGCCGGGAGAAAGGAAATCACCGCTTTGCGACAAGTATGCTGCGCTTACCCGCCAGCCGCCAATCAAACTCGATGCGTAGTTGTCGCCATTCAGCAGTCGCTCACCTCTACCGATGGGGAGTTCCCATATCAGGTTGGATACGAAGCTTAGTCGAGGTGTGTATTTTGCATTTCCCTTTTGACGCGAGAGGTTATAACTGTTCTCAGCCGTGACGCCGCCATCAATGCCATTTCCCAGAGTGTCGTCATCGTCGGTAAGATTTTTTGCCCAGGTGAAGCCAGCCTCATAGCTGAGACCATGTCGGAAACCCCGGTTCACCTCTGCCGAGAACGCGTTATAGTTTTCGTATCCGCCGTTTCGGAAGAGATACGTAGAGTAGAAGAGAGGATAAGGAGTCGCACTCTGGGAGAATGGCGTCGTGCTGGCGGGAACCTGGTTGATATTAGTCGCATATCCCAGCTTTACACCTCTGGTACCGATGTATGACAAGCGCAGGCCGGTATTGAAGCCGAGATTCTGTTCGAGCGTTAGGTTGAACTGCTGCACGTAAGGGTTTCGGTAGTTGTGGTCGAAGGTCTGAATGCTAACCGCACCTGCTCCAATACCTCCCGCAGCGCTGTTGATAGGATGCTGAAAGTCGACGAGCGCGGCGCCGTCTACAATACCGTTAGTGTAGCCAACGCTGACTCCATACGGCCCCCCGTAGAGATAAGAGAATAGGGAAGCGCTGATCTCATCATTGAAGATTCCGTAACCGCCACGGATAACAGTGTTTTCATCCTTGAATGGCCGATAGGCGAAGCCAACTCTTGGATAGGCGGCCAGTTTGAACGAGTTCCTCATACTGCGGTCAGGAAATCCTGCTGTCTGAGCAGTTTCGATCGGAATCTGAGAAGGAAAGACGGGGTTGATGTTTTGTTGTGCGATGGTGAGATTGGGTACGACGATTGCTCCGGTGTTGGGATCGAATGACGCAATTACGTTGTACTTATCAACTGCCGGGCTGTTGTACTCGTAACGAACCCCGAGAAATAGAGTCAGATTTCGCTTGATCTTCCAATCGTCCTGGACAAAGGCGTTGAGATACCAGAGCCGTGAGTATTGAGCAGTGCGCGGATAGGTGTAACCAGTTGTTTGAGGTAAACCGAGCAGAAAATCGGCATAATCGAAGTTCGAAAAAGATCCGGTGAAGCTATAGCTTCCAAAGGTCGGATTGAAGTACTGCTCGGCCTGCATTGGCCTGTATTCTGCTCCGGCTTTGAATGTATGAGAGCCGCGTTCGTACGTCATTTGATCCACAAACTGAACAGTCTGCTCTGTTGGCTGACTTTCTGGCAACTGGTAGGGGGACGTGAAATTATTTAGGTAAACAGAAGGAATACCGGTTTTGTCATCTGGTGCGACCTGCAGACCTTTGATTCCAAGGGCATCTACCAGCGGTTGCCCCTGAATGTCTCCACCAAAATCATTTGCCGTGTGCGTCAGACCAAACTTGGCGACGTTGATCATATGGGGAGTGAGAATCCAGGTGTCAGAGAGTACACCTTGCCATGTGTGTCGCTTTTGAACGCGATATCCAGTTAGCGAAGGAGGAAGTCCACTATCGAGGACCTCGGGGGAAGACCTGACGTATCCGACACGGGCAAAGAGTGTGTTGTGTTGTGAGAGCGAATAGTCGCTTCTCACGTAGTACCGATTAGTGTAGATATGCTGAGGATATGTCCCTCTGAAGTTAGAGATATAGTTCGTTGCCACTCCATAGTTTGGCAACGGATAGAACAGATTTTGCCATGTCAGCGCCCCTGTATTGAGCATAGATGTGGGAATTGTGTTGTTCTGAAATGGAGTTTCGGTATACGGATTGTTGATGACAATCGGATTTGCCCCCAGAAGCAATGAACTAAAGTCGCCGCGGCGCATCGCGAGAGTGGGCACACTTGGGTTGATCGATTTCGGTTGCGCCTCTCTTAGGAATTCGCCCGAGGCGAAGAGAAATAGCTTGTCCTTAATAATCGGGCCGCCGATATTGGCGCCAAAATCGTTCTGGACAAGGCGGCCTACGCTGTTCGCAAAATAGTTCCTCGCCTGAAGGACGTTACTTGCGTAGTTGTCGAAGAGGTCTCCATGGATCGTATTTGTGCCGGATTTTGTGATGACGCTTATGTTTAGGAGTTGTCCGAGTTCAGCCTTGTTGTTGACCGCAGTGTACTCAACCTCCTGGATCATTCCAAAGGGAGGGAGCGACGGTCCAACCATATTCCCGTAGAGGGCCGAATTTGAACTGATTCCATCGACGTTGTAATAGGCCTCGCTGCCGCGCGATCCATACATAGACCAGTCAAAGGAACCTCCAGCCTGGGATCCGCCAGGTAAGAGTGAGGTGTAGAAGAGTAAGCCGCTGTCACCCGTCGCATCCGAAGTGCTCAGCAGATTTGACGAGGAGTTCGTTAGCGTCTGAGCCGACACGGTGCTTGAAATCGAAGGCATCTCTGTCTCGATGACAGACTCTCCGGCAGTTACCGTTACGGTCGAACTGGTGCTACCCACCTTCATGGCCACATCAACCCGCAGGGTTTGCTGGGAGGCCAGGACGACTCCTGCATTTCTGATCTCAGCAAAACCGGGAGATTCAACCTTGACGGTGTAGTTGCCGGGATTCAAGCCCGCAACAACGTAGTCCCCCTTCGAATTTGCAATAACGCTTCGACTTATATTGGTGCCGTCGTTCGTGACCGTCACCCGAGCATCGGGCAAGGTGGCTCCGTCCGCCGTAGTTATGGTTCCGGTAATAGTCCCTTCCGTTCCCTGGCCCAGCAACGGCGAACAAAGCAGAAGGATGGCAATCGTAACGAGGCACGACGATTGCCACAGTCGCCGACATAGACCATGATGGCTGACGCTACTAGCATTCCGCTCCGCGAATTCGGCTTTCATTGGATAGTTCCTCCATTTAGGTACTGCATATACCTGGGATAGGCTGGACTTGATTGTTACCGCAGGTCGGTATTTTCTTATATTCCATTTTGTTACGATTTGTGGTTTATAGAGAGGAACAGTAACAGATATGACGAGGATGTCAAGATTAAAAGAAATTCAACGTAATATTATTGAATTTACTGTCGGTTGGCTCGCGGGGCTACCCTGTGAGGAAGTTTCAGTCCGACCCAACCCCCCTTCAGGCAATCGGCAAGACTTGGAGCGATATCACCGGCTTCCTTTATAGCGTTAATGACTGCATGTTGAATCCAAATCGAAACTAAACATAAATGATGACACTCCCAAAAATTGGGAGTAAACGATAAGAGGGTTGTCCCCATCAGGCCTCGAAGTGAACAACAAAGACGTTTGGGCGCTCTGGCACTTTTCGATAGCCGGTGTTGAGCTTGTTAAGGACGACGCGCGCTTCCGGACCACGAATCTCGCCGACAATAATGCGATTCGAGGATCAGGATGCGCTCTGAATCGGGAATGAATTCCGCGATGACGTCGGTGGTGTTGTCTTGCTTGTTCCAGTTCCGCCAGAGATCAACAGATTGTCACGCGGCAAATTGCTTCTGTGAGCCGTTGCGCCTTGCTCCGCAGAGAGTATTCTGAGGATCAGGTCTTGCATCCGTGAAATCATGCGAGGTGAACTTGCGGATGGTCATCATATGATTGCGGATTCACCACAGGCGGTTTGCTCGATGCTGCACCCTAAAAGCAAGCGAATAGATAGTTAACTATGGTTGATAGTTTATGGCATACTTAGACTAAGTCCATGCCGGATGTTTTCTAAGCGGTGCCGGTTTCGCAACCTCCCTATTTCTGCTCGATCGACTTCAACAAGGACTCCAACGGCCAGCCCGCGTAGAGAAGAGTGCACTGCCTTGCCTTGAACAGTCTGCAAAAACTAAAAGACACTCTCGGTATCAAGCTAGTGCTCGTCGGCAACTCGCACCCCTCTCTACGATCACGAAGATGAAGATCACGGCTTGGAGCGCGAAGGCGAAGACAAGACCGGCCTCGACATTCGCTTCGCGGACGGGATACTGCGCATTTGTTTCGGAGTGCGTCGTGCACGCGAGCGATCCAAGGCAACAGATGAGTGGTTTCAGCGATTCGTCGTACGGGTGGATTCTTGAGAATAAACAACAGCCAATGGAGTATAGACGTATCTAATACACACCCGTCTATGAGGATTTATGCTGACGTGAAGCGAGAAGGCTCAAAGCCTTCGGTCGAATAAACTGGAGTTCCAATTGGTGTCCCCCCAGGCGAGAAGATCGATCCGCAGATGATTGATTTGAATCCCTTTACGAAGGCTCTAGTCATTTGGCCACCTGGCACAATGATTTGCGAGCTAAGTAATTGATTTAAATGGTCGGGGCGAGAGGATTCGAACCTCCGACCCCCTGGTCCCGAACCAGGTGCGCTACCAGACTGCGCTACGCCCCGAATGTGCTGCGATGAGTGCCGATGAGGAGTGCGTTCCGTAAGGCTCAAGCGCGCGGGTGGGCTTGGTGGATCGCTGTATCGACTCAGGTAGTTTAGCAGATCTCGTGGCGGTTGGCGAAGGTAGTGGGGAAGCGGGGGGATTTGGCTTACCGGGTTCGCCGCAGCTTTGACGTGCGGAATAAATTTGGAATGCCGGAGGGAGAGAGACGACTTGCGGGGCGGCGACTGTACGGTTGCGCGATATGTATCGATCTACTTCGGTCGAGAGGATGATGTTCGACTGTCCTCGGATGTTTCGTGTTCAGGGAGGGAAAAGGGGAGCCCTTGGAACTCCCCTTTATTTGTGAGAGGACGTCGATCGAATCGCGTCTGGTTAGTGGTTCGTAGTGTTCTTTGGCTTAGCGTAAGGCTGGCCCTGCCGCTTCACGGAACTCGCATCGAAGGTCGCGGTGTCGCCGGGGGTGAATGAGGCTCCGTCGGGAACCAGGGTGCTGTCGAGGATACGGCCAGGCTGGCCGCTTGTGCGCATCGAGATGCGTGCCGGGTCGATTCCTTTCTCGTCGGTGAGGTACTGCTCTACGTTGAGGTCGCGCTGGGCTGCGGCATCAGGTGTCTCGTCGTCGGAGTGTCTGCCAACGATTACAAGCTTGGAGGTAGTGTCGCGGTTGAGGGTTAGAGCGATGTCGTCGAGGCAGGCTTTGCCTTCGTTGTCGACGCGTACGGGACGCTTTAGGTCGCGCTCAAACGAGATGCTGCACAGGGGGCGTACCTTCGGGACTGGAGGAGGCGGAGGAGTGACAATGGTGACGGTGGTGTCGGCGGAGGCATGTTTGCCGAGATCGTCGACGACGTTGCAGGTGACGGTGACGACGCCTGAAGGAGCACCGCTTGTAACGAGTGTGGCGGTGGGAGTGGTTCCGGAGATTTGTCCGGCGGTTGAAGAGTAGGAGTAGCTCAGTGTCAGGCCTTCGAGACTGCTGGCAACGGCTGTGATGGTCGAAGGATCGCCCGGCATGACAGTGCTGGGATTGGCGGAGCAGGCGATGGTGGGTGGTGCGGGATTGTGGATGCGGAAGCCGGCCGTGCAGTTGGCGCTCTCGCCTGGGCGCTTGCCTTCGCTGACATGACCGGAGACAGTGTAGTCGCCGGGAGCGAGGCCCGCGGTGTTGATGCTGGCGGTGGCTTCGTTGTTGGTGAGTTCACCACCGCTGGCGGTCCAGGTGTAGGAGAGCTTCTTCTTCGGCTCCAGATTTGTTGCGGTAGCGGTGGCGGTCACCGGGTCGCCAGGGAAGACATTCGTTGGTTGAACGGTGCAACCGAGCTGGACGGGTGGGGGCGGCGCCTGCTGGCCAAGCCGCAAAACTACGCCAGCGGAGAGTCGGTAAGCGGTGATGTCGCCAATGCCTCCGGTGACCTGGGCAGGATCGACTGGACCGTAGTCGACGTGGGAGTAGTTGAAGTCAGCCTGGACTACGCGAAGGGCTACGTGATTGTTGAAGACTGGCAGGACGAGATCGAGACCTCCGCCGGCGGTGACTCCCCAGCCCCAAGTGCAGGGTTGGAAGGCGGGGCCGCCCGCTCTGGCACCGCCGCCGAGGGCGTGGACGAAAGGAATCAGGCGTCCTTTTTGGTAACGGAGTACAGGGCCGGCCTGGGCGGTGTAATAGCAATCGTTAGGGCCTTCGGGGAAGAAGCTGCCCTCGGCCTGAAGGCCTAGATAGCGATTGAAGTAGGCGGTGGCGCTTGCAACGGCGCCGGGGTTGATGGGCTGATAGACAAAAGGGGTGATTTCGCTATTGAAGGGATGGAAGTAGGCGTAGCCGCCGTAGAGGTCGAAGCGGGAAAAATCGGGAGGCGGTGTGGAGGCGGTTTTGACAGCCTGCGCTAGTGCGGGCAATGGCGTAGCTGCGATGCAAAGGGCGACGAGGAGCCTGATCCCGGAATGGAGAAGGGCGCCGCCGGCGAGTCGCACGGCGTGGGAGCTCAATCTATCGGGGCTCACGGGGCGGAGATGCATAAGGATGAAACCTCCAACTGCGGTGCTTCCTGATTTTTCTCTTCCGTATACCCTGTGAGATTGGCAGGACATTACGGGACACTGCTGCTAATTTCCGACGGACAGAAAGACCGAGGTGGATTGAGCCAGGGTCGTGGAGCTGGCGCTGGTGCCGGTGATACTGACGGTATAGGTCTGGAATGTGGTGTTGAAGCAGCAACCTGCCAGGCCGAGGATACCGAAGGAGAGGAGGATCACTGCGAGAAGACGAATCTCTTGAGTACCTGGCTTCCTGCGGCGTCGGAGGCCAGCGAAGAAGATGCCAAGGCCGGTGAGCTCGACTGGGAAGACTGCGGCAGCGGTGATCGGCGCGAGATCCCCTGGATTGAGGCTGGGGATGGATGGATCGCGAAGTCTGGCATCGGCTGCGGTGGTGTTGATGGTCAGCGCAACGGTGGCAGTGCCTCCGGCGGTGAGTGTCGGATTGCTGGCGAAGTTACAGGTGGCGTCAGCAGGAAGACCAGAGCAGGAGAGATTGATCTGACCAGCGAAGCCTCCGACTGAGGTGAGGAGGACTTGATAGGTCGTCGTACCGGGACCGCGAATGAGCTGAGTGGGAGGGGTGGCGGAGATCGTGAAGCTGCCGACGGGAGCATTGATGATCTGGGTGAGGGTAGCCGAACTGGTGGCGAAGTTGGTGTTGGCCTGGAAGCTGGCAGTAATGGTGTGACTGCCTGAGGTCAGCGCGCTGGTGGAGAAGGTGGCGACACCGCTGCTGTTTATGATCCCGGTACCCAGGAGGTTGCCGCCATCAGAGAAGTTGACGGTGCCGGTGGGCGCACCGGTTGTGCTGGTAACGGTCGCGGTGAAGGTGACGTTGGCGCCAGCGGCTGCGGGCGAGCCGGAGCTCGTGACCGTGGTGACGGTATTGATGGGGCTGACGTCGAGCGTGCCCGGGTGGATGGTCGCGATGTAGTTGCCGGCGGAGGTTCCCGAGACGTTGGCGCCGATGGAGTATTGGCCGGCAGGCGAAGCGGGAGTGGCCGTGGTGGTGTAGCTGACGACTACATCGTCTCCGGGGACAACGCCGGTGACTGTTCCGGAGAAGGCAGGGTTTGGTGCTCCGTAAAGACGGCTGGCGCTGTTGACGTTGATGACGAGAGCGGCCTGATTCTGCGTGATGGCGAGTGAGCCGTTGACGAGGTTCACGGAGTAGTTGGAAAGGGCGGCCCCGGAGACCGAGGGAATGATCGGGTAGGTGCCGACAGGGGAGTTGAGGACTGCGGGGCTGCTGTAGGTTGTGGCGACCGCGTCGCCCTTGAGGAGGCCGGTCGTCGTGCCGGTAAAGACTGGGTTCGTTGTGTCGTAGACGCGGGTGGCGTTGTTCGCGGTTACCGTAAGTGTGGCCGGGCTGATGGTGAGGGTTCCGTTGGTTGTTGTGATAGTGCTGTAGTTGGCGGCGGCGGGGCCGGAGACTGTGGGGATGATAGTGTAAGTGCCAACCGGCGAGGTCGGAGTGTCGACGGTTGCATAGGTAATGATGAAGGTGTCGCCGTTGAGTGCGCCAGTGACTGTGCTGGTAAAGGTGGGATCGGCTGCGCCGTAGGTGCGTGTCGCATTGTTAGCCGCTACGTTCACAGTGACGGAAGCTTGAGTGATCGCGAGAGTTCCGGGGGTGACCTGAACGGTGTAATTGGAGGCTGCGGGGCCGCCGATGGTGTCGCTAATAGGATAGGAACCGACTGGCGATGCAACGGTGGCTGTGGTCGAGTAAGAGTTCGTGAAGGTGTCGCCGTTGAGAGCGCCACTGACGGTGCTGGTAAAGACGGGATTGGCTGTGCCGTAGGTTCGACTTGCGTTGCTGACAGTGATGGTGAGTATCGCCTGCGTGACAGTGAGCGTTCCGGGAGTGACGGTGACGGCGTAGTTGCCGGCGTTTGCTCCGGCGATGGTCGCGTTGATGGGATAGGTTCCGGCTGATGAGGTGACCGTGGCTGGCGAGGAGTAGGCGATGGTCAGAATGTCGCCGTTGATGGTGCCGCCACTGACGGTATTGCCGTTCAGGACGCCGAGGGTTGTGCTGTTGAATGGAGGATTGGCCTGGCCGTACTGACGGCTTACGTTGAGAACTGTGACGGTGATGAGAATCGGAGTGACGGTCAGGGTTCCGGGCGTGTTGATGACGATGTAGTTGGAGAGGCTTGTGGTCCCGGCCGTGGTAAGGGTAGCAATGATGGGGTAGGTGCCGACCGCAGAAGTGGCAGTGGCGACGCTGGAGTAGGCGACGAGGACGGTGTCGCCAGAGGCAACTCCGGTGATGGAGCCGGTGAAAGTGGGGTTCGACGCTCCGTAAAGACGACTGACGCTATTGACTGTGACGGTGAGTGGGGCGGGGGTGACCGTCAGAGTTGTGTTGCCAGTGGCTGGCAAGTAGTTGGTATCCCCGGAGTAGGTGAAGGTGAGCGAGTAGGTGCCGACTGCAAGGCCGGTATTGAGTGCGTTGCACGTGGAACCGACTCCCAATGTCGCGGTGACGGTGCACAGGACTCGCGCGCCGAGACTAAAGGTGATGGTGCCGCTTGGAGAGGGACTGCCGTTGGTTACGTTGACGGTCTGAGAAAAGGACTGGCCGTAGATCTCCGTTTCGGCAGGCAATGTGAACTGAAGCGGCGCTATTACCTTTCCGGTACCGGTGAGAGTAAGAGTGAGCGGGCTGTTGTAGGCGTTGGAAATAATACTGACGGAGGCGGTCAGCGAGCCCATGACTGTAGGGGTAAAGACGAAGCCCAGGTCACAGGTGGAACCCGCGATGATAGTGGTACCGCAGGTGGTCGTTCCGGAATCGATGGTGAAGTGCGGGTCGGAGGATGTAATGGCACCATTGAGGGTGAAAGGAGCCGAGCCAAAGTTGCTCAGGGTTTGCTGAATAACGAAGGAGCTTTGGCCGACCACTACACTGCCGAAGGCAAGGGTGGGATTGGGATAGGTGATCTCGCGGACGGCGCCGTTTCCGTTATCAACCTCGAAGAGATCGCTGTTGCCTTCGACGGCGATACTGACGGGATTATTGATCTGAGCGAGGTTGGCGAAGCCGCCGTCGCCTGTGTTTCCTGCGGTGCCGGTACCGAGAGTGGTCGAGATGTTGCTGCCGTTGCTGGTGGTAGAGACGAAGACGGTGTAAACGAGATTGGCGATGGCATCGGCGATGTAGAGGTCTCCGGCTGCATCGAAGGCGAGGGAAGAGGGAGCGAGGATAGCGGTGCCGGTGGCTTGTCCGGGAACGGTGGTCGTCGCGGTTCCATTGCCGGCGACCTGATGAATGATGCCAAACTTATCAACGGCGTAGACGAGGTGGCCGCCAGTGTCGGCGATGTACAGGATGCCGGTGGTGTCGAGGATAAGTCCGCCCGGTGAGACGAAGCTGGCGGTGGTGGCAAGGACGCCATCGGCGGAGGTATTGTTGCCACTTCCTGCGATAGTGCGACTGCCCCCGCCCGCAAAGACCTCGATCACGTTGTGGGCTGAGCCGGCCTGGGCGATGAAGAGGTTGTCAAAGCCATCGACGTAGATGGATGTGGGAGTGTTAAGTCCGGTGACATAGCTGGTGTTCAGGCTGCCGTCCACCCCGAAGCGGGCGACCGTGCCGTGGACTGCGTCGGTGATGAAGTAGTTGCCTGTGGAGTCGATCGCGATGGCCGAGGAGGTGAGTAGACCGGAGCCTCCCGGAATGATGGGGAATGGAATTCCTCCGCTAACCGGAAGGAAAAGAAGATTGCCGGTGCCGGGGGTTGCGCCTGTCTCGAGGATGTACGCGTTGCCCGCGGGGTCAACCGTAACGGCAGAGGGCGCGGTGAGAGCGCTGACGACGGTCTTGACGATACCGGGGGTGAAGACACCGAGCGAGCCGGTTGCCGTGCCCTCGAGGCCCTGGGAGATGCTGTTCCCGGAGATCGAGTCAACGAGCTTGATGGGGGCGCTGCGCAGACCTAGAAGAGTAGGTGTGAAGCGCACAAAGACCTGGCAGGTGACAGGCGGCGTGCCCGGCGCGGCGGGGGTATGGAGGCCTGTGCAGGTATTTGTGGTGATGTTGAAGTCTGGCCCCGACGTAACGGTGAGGTTCACCTTTTGGTTGACGGCGAAGGTGACCGGGAGGCCAGCGCTAAGACTGCCGACTGGGGTAGCGGGAAAGATGATGTTGCTGCTTAGTTTGCGCAGGATGCTGTTGGCAGAGTCGGCCAGAGAGAAGTTGCCAAGGTTGTCGACGGCCATTCCGCGGGGACCGTTAAGAGGGAAGTTGAGGGCGGAGGTTCCGTCCTGAACCGGGCTGTAGGAGCCGGAGGCACCATTAGGTAGACCCGCGACAATGGTGGTGCTGCCTGAGCCAAGGACGTAACTGACGACGACGTCGGGACTGGTCTCGGTAACGTAGAGCGACTGCGTGGGTGAGAAGGCTAAACCGTAGGGTCTGTCCAGGCCAGTGGCGATCGTGCCCGAATTGTCATTGGAACACTGGCCAACGGCTGTTTGGAAGGTTGCGAGACCGACGACCTGACGAACGCAGTTGTTGCCTGTATCTGCGATGAAGAGATCTCCTGCTCCGCTAATAGCGAGACCAGAGGGAGCGTTCAGAACGACGCTGCCGGCAATGCCCGCGCAGGTTGTAGGAACGAGTGCGGAGGGTGCGCCAGCGACCACGCAGAGACTGGAGGAGGGAGCCTGAAGCAGTACCTGATAGTTGCTGAGAGTGGCCGGGACTTCAGTGTCCTGAATCGCGATGTAGAGGTTATTGCTGGTGTCTAGGACGAGACCGTTGGGGTTTGGAGTGGCGGAGACTGCGGAGCCGCAAGTGCCGGAGACGGTGGTGAGAGAGGCGACACCTGAGGCTCCGGAGGCGAGTTTGCGGATGCAGTTGTGACTGCTATCTGCGATGTAGAGATTGTTGGCGCTGTCTACGGCGAGGCCCGTGGGCTGGTAGAGACCCTGGGCGGGGGTCGGGGTGCTGTTAGACGCCGTGGAACAGGTGTCGCCTTTACCTGAGACCGCGAGTCCGACCAGCGTGCTCATCGAACCTGTGGTGTCGATCTTGCGAACGCAGTTGTTCAGGGTATCCGAGAGATATTGATTGCCGTTTGAATCGAAGACGATATAGGACGGAGTGTTGAGACTGACCGTTGTCGCCGGTCCGAAATCCCCGTTGAACCCCGGTGTGATGGTTCCGGCATATCGAGTTCCGCTCTGCACCAAGGTCAGGACCTGGGCGTGCGCTAGAGACGGAGTGATGGCGTATGCGACAAGAACCACCAGTGCAGAGAGAGTCTGGACACCAGAGAGACGGCTGAGATGCATGGGGTGAAGCTCCTAGGTTCGCGCTGCAGTGAATCAGAACGGACGGCGTAAATAGCAGGTAAAACGGCTCTTCGGAGTTGTGGCCGCTCCGATGAAGGTCGATATCCGGTCTCCTGCGCCAAAAGTATTGCATATAGAGGGTTTGGGGGAACTACCTATAAAGTGGCAGTTGCAGACGCCTCAGGACGGTTGAGTTTTTGGTGAGATTAGAGCAAGGCTCCGGCGGGAGTGCGAGCAGGGAGACGGTCTCTCCGGAAGACACACCGGTTTCTTCGCGAAGGTTCACCCCTAAATACAGGAGCGATTCTTACGATTTGAGCGCTCATTCTGGGAGTGATCCGGGGCTCTGGGCCTGCCGTTTTGATGGACAGATGAGACTGGCGGCGTGGAGAATGGGAGTAAGAGTAGAGGGAAAGAGGACTTCTGGCATGAGAGAAGGTCGGCAGATCGTTCGGCTGTGGCGTCAGGGAGGAGCAGTTGCTCTGGTGACGCTTGTGCGGACCGAGGGATCGAGTTATCGACGGCCTGGAGCCCGCCTGCTGCTGAGCAAGCAAGGAGAATACGCCGGGACGATCAGCGGAGGGTGCCTTGAGGCCGAGGTCGTGCGCAAGGCAGCGTGGCTGATTCGGGACGGCGCTGTATTGGAACGGTACTCGACGATGTTTGACGATACGGCGGAGATGCCGTTTGGGTTAGGGTGCGGAGGCGTTGTCGATCTGCTGATCGAACCTGTCGAAACTCCTGAGTGCCGAGCCGTACTCACGGCACTGGAGGGGGCGCTTGTAGGGGACGAGGTAATGGTGCTGACCTGGCAGCCACGTGTAGGGAGGCGATTGGAACGTGCGGTGTTGGCTGCCAACGGGGAATTTACGTTTGCCAGCGAAGGGCTGACAGAGCTTGAACTTGTCGAGGCGAGAGCTGGCGTGCTGCTGAAGGGCGGGATTGACAACCCAGACTCGGAAGTTTTTGTGGAACGGATCGCAACTCCACAGCGGTTGTTCGTTCTGGGCGCGGGCGATGATGCGAAGCCGGTAGTGAGCATGGCGGCGCTTCTGGGTTGGAGCGTCTCAGTGCTGGATGGACGGGCGCAGATGGCTCGCGCGGATCGGTTTCCCGAGGCAGAGCGGGTAGTCGCGGCATCTGCTGCGTCGAGTGAAGTTCGGTCGATTCGTCAGGACGATGCAGTGGTGCTGATGACACATAGTTATGAGCAGGACAGGGAACTGCTGGCGGCGGTGTTGCCGTTGCATCCCAGGTACCTGGGTCTGCTGGGGGCGCGGCACCGGAGTTCGTTGTTGGTAAGTGAGGCGGCAGCGATGTTGGGGTGGACTGTCGGTGCGTGCTGTGACCGGATCTATGCGCCGGTGGGATTGGACCTTGGTGGGGACGGGCCTGAGGCCATCGCTCTGGCGGTTATCGCAGAGGTGCAAGCGTGCTGCATGGGGAAGCTGGGGGCTTCGCGCAGGTTGACGCCGCAGGAGGTTGAGAGACACCTGGGGGAGGGTGGCGCGGCGCGGTATCTGCAAAAACAATGTGCGGTGGACGTTGCGTGAGACGAATTGGCGCGGTGATTCTCGCGGCTGGAGCTTCGAGGCGGCTGGGGGAGCCGAAGCAACTGGGAAAGGTTGGAGCGGAAAATCTGTTGGAACGTTCGGTGAGGGTTGCTCATGAGGTTGGATTCTCTCCGGTGATCGTGGTGTTGGGGGCTTCGGCAGAATCGATCGAGGCGGCGTGTGAGTTGGGGGACGCCGAGGTTTTGATAAATGAAAGCTGGAACGAGGGGATGGGTGCTTCCGTGCGAGTCGGTGTGGGGGCTCTGCGCGATGTGGACGGCTGTGTGTTGATGACTTGTGATATGCCGGCTGTAACGCCTACGCACTTGCGAACTTTGTCGGCCTCGGGAGAGGTTACAGGGTCAGCGTATGCCGGGCGGAGAGGAGTTCCAGCTTATTTCCCGGCTTCGTCCTTTGACGATCTGATGAAATTGCGGGGCGATGCCGGCGCAAAGGATCTGTTGCGATCGGCGCCTTGTGTCGCATTGGCCGGCGGAGAGTTGGATGTGGATACGATTGAAGATCTGGAACGTGCGCGTGCGTTGTTTGGGTAGAGGTTCTCTCCGGATGTGTTAGAGGGTGTGCAGGAATTCTTCGAGGAGGTTGGCGGCAACTGCAGCGCGGTATTTTGCTGTGCTGCGGATGTCATCGATGGGAAGGGTCTCGCTCAGTAATGCGCTGCGGGCGGCGGCGATAGTGGCAGGCGTTACGGTTTGGTTGAGGAGAGACTGTTCGGTGGCGATGAGGCGGGCAGGAGTCTCGCGCAGGCTGGCGGCTCCGATGCGGATGCTTTCGATCGCGCCGTGCTTGGTGCGGGCGATTGCTGCGATAGCGACCTTCGAGATGGCCTGTGCGTTTCGAGTCCCTACCTTGCGGATGTAGGTTTTGTAACCAATTAAATTACGTGGGAGAGTGATGCTGTGGAGGAGCTCGTCTGGGGCGAGAACAGTTTTTTTGTAGCTAAGGTGGAAGCTGCGGTAGGGAATTGTGCGGCTGCCGCGAGTGGAGACCAGAGTCACGGTGGCGTCGTAGGCGAGGAGGGCGGGCGGCGAGTCGGCGGCGGGGCTGCCATTGACGATATTACCGCCGAGTGTGCCACGGTTCTGGTTCGCAATAGAGCCGGTCCAGCTTGCAGCCTGAGAGAGGAGAGAGAGTTCACTGGTGATGACGGGGTGATTGCGAATATCCGTGAAGGTAGCGCCAGCACCGATGTGGACTGCGTCAGGAGTGACTTCAAAGAAGCGAAGCTCTCCAAGGTTCCAGAGAGAGATAAGTTTTTTTTGCTGAAGACGCCCGGCGCCTAACGCTACCATCAACTCGGTGCCGCCGGCGATGGGCGTGTATCGATCGGGCGAGTCGGCCAAGATCTGAAGAATAGCGTCGAGCGATTTTGGGGCGACGAGCTCGTATTGGGTGATGTTGGAGCGCATTATTCAGCGACTCCGGCCAACGCTGCGGCCTGCACAGCGTTGAAGATACGAATGTAGCCAGTGCAGCGGCAGAGATTGCCGGAGAGGCCTTCCTGAATTTGTAACAGAGATGGGTCCTTATATTTTTTGAGTAGGTGATGCGTGGCGAGGATCATGCCAGGAGTGCAGATGCCGCATTGTGCTCCTCCGTTCTCGAGAAAGCATTGCTGGATGGGATGAAGCTGTTCGGTGATTGCGACGCCTTCGATGGTGGTAATCTGTGCCCCTTCGGCTTGCAGGATGGGTACGAGGCAGGAGTTGACCAGATCGCCGTTCATCAGAACTGAGCAGGAGCCACATTCTCCCTCTCCGCAGCCTTCCTTTGCTCCTGTAAGGTGAAGGTCTTCGCGAAGAACGTCGAGGAGGCGCTTCATGGGCGGAGCTTCTAAAGCTTTTGATTCGCCGTTGACAGTGAAGTGAATCTGGGTCATCGCACGCGGCCTCGGAGACTTTGGAGCAGACGATATGTGAAGAACACGGTTGCGCCGACCATGGCTAACCGGGAAACAATGAAGAATTGACGTACAAAATCTTCATTCCAGTCGGGGCGCGCTTTGCGCAGACGCGCTAACTGTCGATCCTTCGGCGACAGGAACAGATAGGTGGTACAGGCTAGGAAGTAAATCTCGAATATGATATTGAGCCCCATATCGCTCATGCGGTGGCCTCGCTAAAAATTGGGCCGGCAACTGCGGTATCGAGAGATTCGCTGCCTGCTTCGGGAGTGCGGGTCATGCGCTCGAAGATGTCTTCCGGGAGGAGAGGGATTTCGGTGAAGGCGATGCCGGTGGCGTGCTCGATGGCGTTGAGAATGGCGGGTGCGGGCCCGTCCATTGGGAGTTCGCCGATGCCTTTGGCGCCGAAGGCTCCGTGGGGACTTGGAATCTCTTCGAAGGTGACGTGGATGGGCGGCACATCGGCGCTGGTGGGCATGATGTAGTTCGTCATCTGATTGTTGGCAAGATGGCCGTTGTTCCAGGTGCATTTTTCGTAGAGTGCATAGCCGATGCCCTGGGCAACTCCGCCTTCGATCTGCCCGGCGGCGAGGATTGGGTGAAGGACCTTTCCTACTTCCTGCAGGGCGTAGAAGTTGGTCACGCTTGCCGAGTAGGTGGTGGTGTCGACGGCAACTTCGGCGACGTAGACGGCCCAGGCGTAGGCGGGATAGGCTTCGCCGCTGTAGGTCTCGTCGTCCCAGAAGATGTCGCCGGGGGACTGGTAGCGGGCCTCAGTTTTGAGGGAGCCGTGCTCGGCGAGATAGTGGAGCGCCGCGTGACGGAAGTCTTCGGGGGTGTAGTCGTGAGGCAGTTCGGAGGCAACAGCAGGTCCCTCCGCTGCACTGCGTGATGACAAAAGAGGAGCGAGTGTGGCGAGGAGGGATTGCGCGGCGCGCTGGACGAGTTTGCCGACGACCATGGCGGTGCGGCTGGCTACGGTGGGGCCGGAGTTAGGGACGTGCCCGGTATCGGGTTGGGCGATGAGGATCTGGTCGTAGGGGAGGTGGAGGGTCTGGGCGGCGATCTGGCAGAGGATGGTGTTGGTGCCCTGACCGAACTCGGTGGAGGAGACGAGAAGGCGGGGTTGGCCTTCGGGGGTGAGTTCGATCTCGACGAGGGAGTTGAGGCGGCGCTCGCCGGAGCCGGTGAAGCCTGCGCCGTGGAAGAAGGTGGCGAAGCCTATGCCGCGCTTGATGGTGCTGGTTGGATTGTCGCGGTCGAACTGCTCGCGCTTGGCGTGGTAGTTGGACTCTTCGAGTGCTCGGGTGAGCAGGTGCTGCATATCGACGGGATCTTTGAGGAGCTGTCCGGTTGCGGTGTGGCCGCCAGTGGCGAGGAAGTTGCGGCGGCGGAACTCTTCGGGTGTGAGTCCGACGACCTTTGCGATCTTGTCCATGTGGCGTTCGAGGGCGAAGATGCTTTGCGGCGCGCCGAAGCCGCGGAAGGCCCCGTGGGGCGGAATATTTGTTGTCATTGCTTTGGCGCGGACGGTGAGGTGGGGCCAGTGGTAGGGGCCGGGGGCGTGGATGGTGCCGCGGGAGAGGACTACGGGGGAGAGGGTGGCGTAGGCTCCGCCGTCGATGGCGAAGTCTATCTCGCCAGCGAGGAGCTTGCCGTCCTTGCTGACGGCGGTGCGGTGGCGGGTGCGGCTGGGGTGGCGTTTGGTGGTGGCGGCCATGTCTTCGGCGCGGTCGTAGCAGAGCTTGACGGGGTGGCCTGACTTCATGGCGAGGAGGGCGGCGTGGCTGCCGATGACGGAGGGGAAGTCCTCCTTGCCGCCGAAGGCTCCCCCGGTCTCGGTCTGGATGACGCGGCACTTCTCGGCGGGAAGGTTGAAGACCAGTTCGAGGGCGTGAACGAGATAGTACGGGCACTGCATCGAGCCTTGTACCGTCACTCCCTTCACCGCGTCGTACTCGGCGATGACTCCGTTGTTCTCGATGTAGAGCTGCTCCTGGGCTCCGGTGCGGTACTCGCCTTCGACGATGTAGTCGGCGGTCTGCCAGATCTCGTCGGGGATCGGCTTCTGGTCCTTCTGCATGAGGTAGGTCTTGAAGGTGTTGGCACTCTCTCCTTCGCCCCAGATGATCTGCTCTTTTTTTTCAGAGTCCTCTATCGAGTAGATGGCGGGGAGTTCTTCGTAGGTGATGTGGACCGCGGCTACGGCGGCGGGGAGTGCGGAGCGGTTGGGGTGGGCGAGGAGGAGGATGGGCTCTTCGCAGTGATTGACGTGGGTGACGGCGAGGCAGGGGTGGTCTTTGGTGAGGTGGACGATGCAGTTTTCGCCGGGGATGTCGGCGGCGGAGACGATGGTGTACTCGTGCCAGGGGATGGAGGGGTCGAAGGCGATGGAGGTGATGCGGCCGCGAGGGATGGAGCTGCGGACGGTGGCTCCGAACCACATTCCGGGGAGGGTGATGTCGTCGACGTAGCGGGCGCGACCGAGGACCTTGGCTATTCCTTCCTTACGAATGGGGGAGTTGCCAACGATCTGAGGCTGGCTGGTCATGAGCGGTGTTGCATAAGGATAGACGAAGTTTCGCGGATTGTGAGGAATCGTTGGGGGCCTGGTACCCCCCTCCCCCCTCGGGGTATTTTGGGAGTAAGTCCCTTGGTTTGATGGGCTTGCAGTGAGTGTGCCGCTGCAAGCTATTCAAGCCAAATGGGTTGCGCGCAAAATACTTGTTTTCAATAGGTTGCGTGCGGTGTTGGGTCGGCCTCGGTGGTAGACGTTCTGCTTTTCGTCGCTGTATCCATTATAGAAGGTGGGGAGGAACTGATACGCCACGTGATTTCGCTGGATTGGCGCGGGGTTTCGCGATTTGGGGGTTTGACAGATCTTCGGGGTGCTTTGGGTTTCTGTCTTTGGGTGTCTTGCGGTTGACGAGGTTGGGATGGGGGCCGAAACTGGCTGGGAGTCGCGTGACAGTGGTGGGCCAGACTACGGTCGTGAGATATCTCACACGGAATGGGAGAGATGCGATGTATGACATGGCGAATTTGAAGAAGTTGAGCGCGCTGGCAGAGGGCGCTTCGGAGGCGACGAAGGCTTTCTGGGCGTTCGATAAGGCGGCGATGAAGGATGGGGTGGTCCCCAAGAAGTACAAGGAGTTGATTGCGGTGGCGGTGGCGTTGACGACGCAGTGTCCGTATTGCCTGGAGTTGCATCGAGCGGGGGCGGTGACTGCGGGGGCTACTCCGGAGGAGCTGGCTGAGACGGCTTTGGTGGCTGCTGCGCTTCGTGCCGGGGCGGCTATTACGCATGCTACTCATTTGATGGGTGGCGAGAAGGGTTAGTGCTCTTTGTGTGAGGAGCGGGCCACGATGAAACCGTGGCCCGCTTCGCTTTGAACAGCTCCGGTCGAGATGACGGGGCTTTGCGTTTGGGGAGGAGGAACAAGCGGCAGCCGAGAGCTCGGCTGAGAGAGGAGAGCATTCTCCAGGGGCTAAAGCCCCTTTTCTTTTTTGCCTTTAGAGACCCAGGGCTGAAGCCTTGGGGTATTTAGAGGCAAATGCAAATGCAACTGCAACGGCAAACGACAGGGACAACGGACAACGGCTTTCGGTGGGTTAGTGGTGGGTGACGGGGGCTTGGGTTTGGTGGGTGAAGCTGTCGTAGAAGAGGGTGTAGCCGGTTTGGTTGCCGCCTTCGATCTGGAAGAGAACTTCGGAGTGGCCCTGGTTGGCGAAGTCGGCGGCGCCGGCGAAGTGCAGGAGGCGGCCCAGGTGCTGAACCTGTCCGGTGGGAGAGATGGCGAACCAGTGGTTGACCCAGGCGTCGTCGGGTGGGCCGTCGCAGAGGTAGCCGTTGAGGGTGACCTCGAGGATGCGCCAGTTTTTGTTTGAGACGTAGGAGGAGACGGGGGCGATCTGGTCGTCGGTGATGGTGGAGTCGTGGTAGTTCGATGGTGCGTTGGTGGTGGTTTGCGTGCAGTTCTTGGGGTGGGGGTAGAGTTTGTGGAAGGCTTGCCGGACGGCGGTGAGGTCGAGGGGGAAGAAGGCGGCGGGGCGCCAGTTGTCCGGGTCTTTGAGGGTGGGGAGGGTGGTGGCGAGGATGGTGTGGAGTGGGTCGGGCTGGTCGGGTGTGGGGCGAGGCTCCAGGTGGGCTACGGCGGCTGGGTTGGTGATGGCCTGGACGCCGATCTCGGAGTAGAAGCGGTAGGCGGTGGGAGTGTTTGCGATGACCATGGCTACGGGCCTGCCGTCTTTGATGAGGTTCCATGCGGTGGTCGATGGGAAGATGAAGGGGACGGTTTTGAGGCAGGCTTCATCCTGGCAGAGTGCGTTGTAGGAGCGCCATAGTCGGCCGGATTGGTGGAAGAGGACGCGGACACCGGGTTGGCCCTGGTTGTTTCCGTTGCCTAAGGCGGTGGATTCGAAGATGCCGATGAGGGGTGCGCGCTGCGCTGCGGCGAGGGTGGAGAGGAGAAGCAGGAGGGTGAGGGCTGGGGGCTTCATGGTGGGGTTAGTTTACGCATGTGACTTGCGTGGGTGCGGTCGAAGTGACGATTTCTGTTTTGGGGAAAGAGCGGCAACGGTTGGAGTGTCTGGGTTGGAAGGCTCGAATGGTATGGGTGGGTGGAATGTATCGGAATCCTTCCCTTCGACTTCGCTCTGGGTCAGGATGACGGCGAAGAACAGACAACGGCAACAGCAAAGGCAACGACAACAGCAAAGGCAACGACAACAGCAAAAGCAACGACAACTGCGAAAGCGACCGCAGATCCCCTTCGGGGATGACAACAAGAACGGCAAACGCAACGGCAACGGCGAAGGCCCGGGGAGATTTGCACAGTTTTTGAAAGGACTACATGGGTCACGAAGAATTCATCTGGCGGTAATACTGCTTTGCATCCATCGGAGGAGTATCGCCTGAAGTGGCTGTTTCGTCTCCGCAACTCTTCGGTTCAAAATTTATGTTCCCCAACTCTTCGACGCAGTCTTCTGTTCCCAACTCTTCCGCCCAATTGATTCAGGAGGTTTCACCATGTCTACCGTATTGTCTCCGATGATCTCGCGCAACGCTTTGGTTGTGTCCGTTGCGTCCATTGCCATGCTGCTTGGCGCTGCCCCGGCGTTTGGCCAGGCTAATGCTCCTTTGGCCGCAGATGGTTATACGCTTAGCGTTTTCGCCACCGGTGTGGTGGGGCAGTACACCAAACCGGACTCGCTTGCGGTCTACCAGGACCATGTTTACATTGCTTACGGCGATGGCAACGACCCGGCGGGCGCCGATGGCAAGTCGAATATGGTGGTGGAGTATACGCGCGCGGGGCAGAAGGTCTACAGCTTTACGGTCAAGGGGCATAACGACGGGATGAAGGTGAATCCCTATACGCATAAGCTGTGGGTGATGCAGAACGAAGATGCGAATCCGAATCTGGTGGTGTTCGATCCGGTGACGAGGCAGAAGACGCTGTACTCGTTTGCGGCACCGTCGCAGGCTGGCGGGGGCTACGACGATATTGCGTTTCGCAACGGGAAGGCTTATCTGAGCGCATCGAATCCTTCGCACAATCCGAACAGTGAGCCGGCGATTGTGCAAGCGACGCTGGTGGGCAGTACGGTGGTGGTGACGCCGGTGCTTGAGGGAACGGCGGCGGCGACGGACATTCTGACGGGGAAGACGGTGACGTTGAATCTGCAGGATCCGGATTCGATGACGACGGCGCCGGGCGGGAACCTGGTGCTGGATAGCCAGGGTGACTCGGAGCTGGTGATTGTGAGCGATCCGGGGTTGCCCCAGCAGCGTGTGCTGCAGGTTCCGTTGAGCTCGCCGTATGGCCAGCCGCAGGTGGATGACACGCTGTTTACGCCGGATGCCGATGGGTTTCTGCTGGTGAGCGATACTGCGAAGGACATTACGTACAAGATCAGCAAGAAGGTGTTTGTTCCTGGGATAGCTTACTCGGCTGGGGTTGCGGGCAGCAGCGCGGCGCCTGGATTTGTGGGCCAGCTGGACCTGGCGTTTGGGCTGTTGACGCCGATTGTGAGCGGGATGCAGAGTCCGCATGGACTTGCGTTTGTGACGACGAGCACCGCCGACGATTCGGCTGTGGAGAAGCTGAAGGAGGCTTGCTCGGCGTTGTATCCAAGCGAATAGCTGGTTGTGCGGGATGGAGAGAGACCGCCTGGGGTCTGAATGATTCTGTACGATTCTGTAGGATTCCGGGTGGCCTTTTTGAGGGGCCTTGCGTCTTACGGGTACTAGGGCATCGGTCTGATGGGATCAAGCCCGCGATGCGGCCCGCTGGGTTATGCTGGCGGGTTTGACGAACGGTAGTTTAGAAAAAGGAGAAGCATTATGACGACGCAGACACAGGTTATGACGACACAGGAGTTAGCGGATAAGCTGGTTAGCCTTTGCCGGGAGGGAAAGTTTGAGGAGGCAACGGCGAGCTTGTACTCCGACGATATTGTGAGCATGGAGGCTGGCGCGCCTCCGGGAGGGGAGCGCGAGTCAAAGGGGCTGGCGGCGGTGAAGGCGAAGGGCGAGTGGTGGGCGACGAACCATGAGGTTCACTCCTGCACGGTCGAGGGACCTCTGGTTGCGGGGTCGCACTTTGCGTGCACCTTCAAACTGGATGTTACGTTCAAACCGCAGAGCCGGCGCTTCGTGATGGAAGAGGTTGCGGTGTACAAGGTCGCGGACGGCAAGGTGGTCTACGAAGAGTTCTTCTACAACATGTAGCAATAATCCGAAGGGCAAGGCAACCGCAGATTCCCTTCGGGTTGACAACAAGAAGAGACTGTCCTGCCGGACGGGCCTCCTGCGCGGAGGGCGGTCACTTCGTGACTTGTATACCGGCTTCGCCCGGTCCTCCCGTTGGTCGGAGTCATCTTCCCTCGCGACCAACGGGAAGTTTCTGGACAGCTTCCAAGACTATCGGCGTTTGCCGGCGGCCGCTTTGCGGCGGTTGGTTACGGCGTGAGGCTTGCGTGCGGGGCGCGTGCGGACGGGTTTTTTCTTGCTGCCCTTGTTTTTTCCGCCTTTTGATGCGCCGGTGGATGGGTTTACGACGGTGATGACTTTTGTGCCGATGGGCGAGCCGAGGCCGGTGCAGGCGTCCCAGCCGGGGCCTGCAGTGAAGCCTGTGGGTGTGCCCTGGTAGTTGGTGCCGGAGGTGATGTCGTTGAAGGCGGCTTTGCCTTTGGCGGCGTAGAGGGCGGGTTGGAGGAAGCCTGCGGAGGTTCCGTTCTGCGCGTTGGCCAGGGCGATGAGGCCGGCCCAGAGTGGGGCTACGGCGCTGGTGCCGCCGATGGGGAGGGTCTGGCCGTCGACGCGGATGGTGTAGCCGGTGGAGGGGTCGGCGTTGCCGGCGACGTCTGGGACGCCACGGCCTCCGCCTGGCGTGGTGGGGGCGGGGACACCTGCGTTGGCTTGCCATGAGGGTAGGGGAAAGAAGTTGCTGACGCCGCCGCCGGTTGCGCCTTCGTTGTTGGCGAGCTCGTTCCAGACGACCTCGGAGGAGATGGTGGAGCCGGTGCCGAGGAGCTTGGTTCCTCCGCAGGCGAGGACGTGGGGGCTGGAGGCGGGGAAGTCGACGTGGTTCTGGCCGTCGGTGACGTTGTCGGTGGAGCCGTTGTCTCCGGCGGCGACGGTGATGGTGATGCCGAGGGCGGCGGCGGACTGGCAGGCGGCGTCGAGGGAGTTGAGGGATTGGGTGGTCCAGCTGGATTCGGGGCCGCCCCAGCTGATGGAGATGACGCTGGGCTTGTTGGTGGTGTCGTGGACGGCGGTGGCGACGGCGTCGATGAAGCCCTGGTCGGTGTTGGGGGCGAAGTAGACGACGATGTTGGCACCGGGGGCGACGGCGGCGGCGACTTCGATGTCGAGCATGACCTCGCCGTCGGCGCTGTTGACGGTGCTGGGGCTGTTTTTGCCGCCGTCCACGGAGACGGTGGTGACTTTGGGCGCCTTCTGGTTGAGGGTTTTGAAGTAGGCGGTGAGGTCGGCGGTCTTGTAGCCGCCGCCCAGCTCGATGAGGCCGATGGTCTGGCCTGCGGCGGAGGCGTTCGGGGGGAACTGGTAGAGCGCGGCGACCTGGGGTGGAGTGTAGGCGATGTTGGTGGCGGCGGCGTGGGGTGTGACGGTGTGGGGATGGGCGAAGCCTCCGGCCTGGGCGGCGTTTGCGGCGAGGTCGCCGTGTTGGCCTGCGATGCGGAAGTGGGGCTGGGCCTGGGGACGGTTGTCGAGTCCGAGGACGGCTTCGACGGGGCCGACGAGTTCGTCGGGGAGGGTGATGCTGCCCTGGCGGACTCGGTAGGTTCCACCATCGTAGGTGGTGTGGGTGAGGGTGACGCCAAAGGCTTTTTGCATGGCGGCCATGGTGCCGGAGAGCTTGATGGTGCGGCACTCGAGGCTGAGGGGGTCGGGCACGACTGTGAGGCTGAACTCTTTGGCGAAGGCGCGAACGAGTTTTACTGCGGCGGGGTCGGCGGCGTGGCTTTGCTTGTATTGGGCGCGGGTGAGGCGCTGCTTGCCGAGGCGGTTGGCGGCCTTGAGGGGGGCCTTGCGGCGGACTATGACTGAGACGGTGATCTTGCCGCTGGAGGGAGCGGGCTTTTCGGTGGCAGGCTCGGCTGTGGAGGGGCGGAAGAGTTTTTTTTCGCTGCCGGGGAGGGTGGTTCGGGGGGAGGCTGCGATGTGGGGGGTGGAGGTTTTTTTCGTTGCCATTGAAGGGTCCTCTAAATTTGGGGATGAATTTATGTGAGGGGTCGGATTGGATGGCGAGTGATTATCGAGATTTACGAAGACCTATAGTATGCCCGTGCCGGTTCGGAGGGAAGCTGGATGCGTTGCTCTTCGTGAGGGTGGCAACGGAGTGCGTGGGATGCTTCATTCCGTTCAGGGTGATGGCGAAGAGCACGGCAACGACAAAGGCAACCGCAACGGCGGCTAGAAGTGGCGTAGGGGTTCGGAGGTGGTGGTGGCTTTGAAGTCGGGGTCGCCGGGGATGGGGTCTAGGTTGGAGCGGAGATCGGCGCTGCGCTCGAGGGAGCGGCTGACGATGTCGCGGGAGCCGAGGCCGACGGCGAGAGCGAGGGTGAGGACGATGCCGCCGAAGAGGATTCCGAAGGCCAGTTCGACGACGGCGCCGCCGATCTGGAGGTGGTCGAGGACCATGGCGGCGGTGAGGACCAGGACGAGCCACTTGATGCCGAGAGAGAGGAAGCGGGCGTACTGGAGCTTGGCGTTGACGGCTCCGATGAGGACGGAGCGCTCGAGGAAGCGCGCGATGAGGGTGCCGGCGATGAGGAGGAGGACGGCTCCGATGGAGTGGGTGAGGTAGGGAAGAACGAAGATGGAGATTTGGGATTCGCCGGGGAAGGCGGCGTCGAAGGCGGAGATGCCGATGAAGCAGCCGATGGCGACGCATCCCCAGAAGACGACGCGGGCGAGCAGGGCGGTCGGGCTGTGGGCGGGGGACCAGTCGGAGATGGTGGCCGAAGAGTTGCGGGCGAGGCGCTCGTCGAACTTGGCGGCGGTGAGGGAGCGGCGAAGGAGCGCGGCGAGGCCCATGCCGATGGCGGTCATGATGACGAGGGCGAGAAGAAGGGCGATGAGGGCTGGGAGAAAGCTGGCCAGTTTATAGAGGACCTGTTGAGCGGATTGGCGAAGTGCCTGTTCGACTTGTTGCCACATGAGAGGGTCTCCTTACGGGTGCTGGTCTTTGTTGATTTCCCGTTCGTTCCTTAGAGCCTTTTGTTGAAGTGCTCTTTCTATGGGTTGAAGCGGTCGGGCCAGCGCCAGCGCGATACGAGATAGGGTTTGTCGGTTTCAAAGGCTGCGGCTAGATCCTGGATGTGTTTTTCTGGGGGCGTGCCTGTGCTGATCAGCGTGAGGTGAGAGGCGACCCAGGCGAGATAGAGCGGGGTGAGCGCGCCGAGAAGGTGACCGCGGTTGATGGTGCGGAGGCGGTAGGCGAGGATGAAGTCGTAGACGATGCGAGCCCATAGGTTGTCGGGCATGCGGAAGCTTTCGGGCTGGAGCATGGAGAGCTTCTTGAGTCCGAGGAGCGAGTTGGGCGGCAGGACGAGGGACCAGATCTCGTGGAGGTTGGTGTAGGCGAGACGGAAGGCGTCGAGCATGGGGGCGGTGTCCGGCGGCTCTGCGACGTGGGCGGTTTGGGGAAGGGGCTGGGCGGGCTGGGTGCCGCGGGCGCGCTGCCAGAAGGAGGCTTTGGCGTCGACGTCGGCGAAGAGGGAGCCGGCGATGAGGGCGAGGAGGCTGTTGAGATCGCGTTTTACGGGTTGAGGGATGGTGCGCGGGGTGACTTCGACTTCGGCGATGGTGAAGTTGGCGGTGGCTGCTTCGGCGAGCGGCCAGAGGAAGGAGTCGTCCTGCGAGGAGGCGGTAAAACGCTGGGCGGTGGCGGCGAGACGGCCGGCCATGCGGAGGGAGAGGCCGAGGTCGATGGCGAGGGGGAAGCGGGGTCGCGTGCCGAAGAGGGCGCGGGTGACGGGGTAAAGAATGGCTGAGTTGACGAGACCTTCGCGGGGGCCGAGCTCGTAGTGCGCGACGGAGAGGTCGTTGGCGAGGGTGGAGCTGGCGAGGGCGCGGATGGTTTCAGGTTGCAGCGACTGGCATTCGGCGCCGAGAAGAAGGCAGCTGGTGACGCGGTTTTCCTGCGCAAGCTTGTAGGTGTTGAGATAGTCGGCTGCGGTGAGAACCCAGGGGGTCGCAGAGACGGCGGTGGGGGTGTAGGGGATGAGGCGAAGGGGGCTGCCGGAGGAGAGTTGAGGCGCGGTGTCGGGGGTAGCGACGAGGACGGTGTCGTTGGGAAAGGCGAGGGCGAGGTTTGAGAGGGTGGCTTCGAAGGCCTCCTGCGAGAGGGGAACGAGGCTGACGAGCAGGCTGGCGGTTGCGGGTGTTGCGGTGGTCGCTGTCGTCGTCGCTGTGGTTGCAGGCATGGCGTTGGAGGTGAGGTCGATATTTGTCTCTGCGGAGGCCATCGTGCGATGTGGACTTTCTCGGTTCGGTTGGCGGTGGCTCAGGTTGCGAATAGCTGGTTGTCGTTTGAGGAAGTGTTGCTGCCGTGAGTGTACTGCCGATTCTGATAGCGCGCGAGAGCGGGGGGGCGGTCGGGAGAGATTTTTCGCTGTCTTTCGCTGTCTTCAGTTTGCCTCGTGAGTTGCCTCGGGGAGATCTCGCAGGCATACTTCCTTGCCTGATCTGAATTTATTGTTTTGTGCATCTTACCTGTCGTTAGCCGTTGGTAGAGAGATGCGTGTTGTGGTGTATGTGGTTGCTGGCGGGGTGAATACGCCGGAGTCGGGAGGTTTTGTGGCGGAGCGGAAGAAGAGAGACGCTGGGAAGAAGAAAGTCGCCGGGTCGGTGCACGGGGCGGTCGATGAGGCGTCGCCACGCGGGGCGCTCCACGCATCGCTTGATGGAGCGAGACTTCATGGAGCGGGACTACACGGTTCAAGGATTGAAGACTACAGCATGATCGGAGACTGCGAGACTGCGGCGCTGGTGTCGAAGGAGGGGTCCATCGATTGGCTTTGCTGGCCGTCATTTCCTGCTGCTGCGTGCTTTGCGGCGCTGTTGGGGACGCGGGATCACGGCTTCTGGCAGATTGCTCCGAAGGGCAAGGTGAAGGCGATCAGGCGGGAGTACGAGGGGCACACGCTGATCGTGCAGACCACGTTTGAGACGCGAGAGGGAGAGGTGTGCCTGATCGACTTTATGCCTCCGCGAGAGAAGCACTCGCATGTGGTGAGGATCGTGCGTGGGGTTCGCGGCAGGGTGTCCATGCAGATGGATCTGGCGATTCGTTTTGACTACGGAAGGACGGTGCCGTGGGTGACGCGCATTGAGGATGGAGTGCGGGCGATCGCGGGCTCGGACATGGTTACGCTGAGGACGAAGGCGCGGTTGCGTGGGGAGGGGATGACGACGCGGAGTGAGTTCACGGTGCGGAAGGGGGAGACGATGAGTTTTACGCTGACCAACTCTTCGTCTCTCGAGAAGTTGCCGCGTGAGCTTTCTGTCGATAAGGCGCTCGGGGAGACGCAGAGATTCTGGACGAAGTGGAGCCGGAGGAATGCGTATAAGGGACCATATACCGAGGCGGTGGAACGCTCGCTGATTACACTGAAGGCGATGACGTATCGGCCATCGGGTGGGATTGTGGCGGCGGTGACGACGTCGCTGCCGGAGAGGATTGGCGGGTCGCGCAATTGGGACTATCGCTACTGCTGGCTGCGCGACACTTCGTTTACGCTGCTGATTTTGATGCAGGCCAGTTATATGGACGAGGCGGTAGAGTGGCGGAGATGGTTGCTGCGAGCTATTGCCGGGGCTCCGGACCAGGTGCAGACGATCTATGGGATCTGCGGGGAGAGACAGCTGGTGGAGTGGGTGGCGAACTGGTTGCCGGGCTATGAGGGTTCGAAGCCTGTGCGGATTGGGAACGCGGCGGTGGATCAGTTTCAGCTGGATGTGTTTGGCGAAGTGTCTTCGGCGCTATCGAGAATTCCGCAGGCCGAGGAGGAGATACGCGTGTCGGCTAGTTCGGTGCAGGCGGCGTTAATCGATCATCTGTGTAAGGTGTGGCCGAATCCGGATGAGGGGATATGGGAGACACGTGGTGGTGCGCAACACTTTACGCACTCGAAGGTGATGGCTTGGGTGGCGCTGGATCGGGCGATCAGGCATCATGAGCAGTTCGACGGGAAGGGCGATGTGAAGCGGTGGAAGAAAAACCGCGAGATGCTGCATAGGGAGATTCTGAGGAAAGGGTTCGATAAGAAGCTGAACAGCTTTGTGCAGTCGTATGGGTCGAAGCAGCTGGATGCGTCGTGTCTGCGGATTGGGCTGGTGGGATTTCTGCCGATGGATGATCCGCGGATACTTGGCACGGTGGAGGCGATCGAGCGGCGGCTGATGAAGGATGGCTTTGTGGAGCGATACGACACGAAGAAGACCAAGGATGGACTTGCTGGGGGGGAGGGTGCGTTTCTGGCTTGCAGCTTCTGGCTGGTGACAAATCTGTGGCTGATTGGACGGAAGGCCGATGCGAAGGCGATGTTTGAGCGGCTGCTCGCGCTGCGCAACGATGCCGGGCTGCTGTCGGAGGAGTACGATCCTATTGAGAAGCGGATGGTGGGGAACTTTCCCCAGGCTCTATCGCATATTGCGTTGATCCATGCTGCTTTTGCGATGTCGGGCCTGTGGTCGCCCGATCAGAATGTTGCGGCAAAACCTAAGTCGCGTCGAAAGGCTTAGTGGCTTTCGCATAGTGCCAGCGGATGGTTTCATCGCTATATGCCTGCACCGCAGTTTCTGGATTGTGTTGCCGGTGGTGGAATGCAACCAACGGTAGTAAATGCGTCTCTAACGAGTTACCTGGATTGTTTTGTGCGGAACATCTGCGTGAAATTTACTGCCTTGCTTCCTGAACGCTAACTTTCGATTGGTTGATGATGCTACGAATTCCAGGTTCTACTTACAGACTGCAACTGCATAAAGACTTTACCTTCGACGATGCGGCGAAGATCGCCGGCTATCTGCATGAGCTTGGGATCTCGCATGTTTATTGCTCTCCTTATCTGCAGGCTGCGCCGGGGAGTATGCATGGATACGACGTGGTCGATCATCAGAAGGTGAATGCAGAGCTCGGTGGTGCGGCGGCGCATGACTGGTTCTGCAAGAAGTTGGGCGAGGCGGGGTTGGGGCAGGTGCTGGACATCGTGCCGAACCATATGTCGCTGGGCAAGGAGAATCGCTTCTGGTGGGATGTGCTCGAGAATGGAACGTCGAGCCGGTATGCTTCGTTCTTTGATATCGACTGGCAGCCGCAGGAGGAGAGGCTCAGGGACAAGGTGCTGGTGCCGATCCTTGGGGATCAGTATGGGCGGGTGCTGCAGACGGGCGGGATCAAGGTGGTGCGGCGGGGCGTGAAGTTTCAGGTGGAGTGTTCGGGGCAGTCGCTGCCGGTGTCGCCGCAGTCGCTGCCGGTGATTCTGACGCGGGCGGCGGAGTATGCGAAGTCGGATACGCTGAGTTTTCTTGCGGCTTCGTTTGGACGGCTGCCGGCGCCGGAATATGTGGATCGGCGAACGATTCTGGCCCGGCATCGCGACAAGGTGGTGCTGTTTACACTGCTGGATCGGCTGTGCGCGGAGGAGCCGGCAATCTTAGAGGCGATGGACCGGTCGGCGACGGAGTTGAATGAGAACCTGGATGCTCTGGATGATTTTTTGAATCAGCAGAACTATCGCCTGGCTTATTGGAAGACGGCGGATCAGCAGTTGAGCTATCGGCGATTCTTTGATGTGAATACGCTGATCGGGCTGAGGGTGGAGCGGGAGTATGTGTTCGAAGAGACGCATGCGCTGGTGCTGGATTGGCTGCGGCGAGGAGTCCTGGATGGCGTGCGGGTGGATCATCCGGATGGACTGCGCGATCCGAAGGAGTACTTCAAACGGCTAAGGGAGCGCGCTCCGGATGCGTGGGTGATCGGGGAGAAGATTCTTGAGCCGGGTGAGTTTTTGCGCGAGGACTGGCCGATTGAGGGTACGAGTGGATACGACTTTCTGAATGTTGCGGCGGGAGTGCTGGTGGCGCCCGAGGGCATGATGGAGCTGTCCACGCTGTATGCGGATTTTACGGGGCAGCCTACGGACTTTCATGCGATTGCGCATGAGAAGAAGATCAACGTGTCGCAAGAGGCGCTGGGGAGCGATGTGAATCGGCTGACGTCGATCTTCGTGGAGATCTGCGAGGCGAACCGCGATGAACGCGACTACACGAGGGCGGAGGTGAGGCGTGCAATTCGCGAGGTAGCGGCTTGCTTCGCGATCTATCGGACGTATGTGGTGCCGGAGCGTGAGGAAATTACGGAGGAAGATCGCGAGTACATTACGCAGGCTGCGGAGTGCGCGAAGGAGACACGGCAGGATATCGACGGGGGGTTGTTCGACTTTCTTCGCGATGTGTTGACGATGGAGGTGAAGGGGCGCCTGGAGAGCGAGTTTTTGCTGCGGTTCCAGCAGTTCACCGGGCCGGTGATGGCGAAGGGCGTGGAGGACACGGCGTTTTATTGCTACAACCGATTGACGGGAATGAATGAGGTGGGTAGCGATCCAGGGCGCAATGGGCTGAGCATTGAGGAGTTTCATTCGTATTGCAGGAAGATGCAGGAGACGCATCCTTGCACGATGACTACGCTTTCGACGCACGACACCAAGCGCAGCGATGATGTGAGGGCGCGGATGGCGGTGCTGTCGGAGATTTCGGGAAAGTTTGGCGCGGCGATACAGCGGTGGTCGCGGATGAATAGTGCGTTTCGCGCGCGCAAGCCGGGGGTGGAGCCGTTGCCGGATCGGAATACGGAGTACTTCTACTACCAGACTTTGATTGGGGCCTGGCCGCTGCCGATGGATCGTGCGCAGGCTTACATGTTGAAGGCGATGCGGGAGGCGAAGCAGCAGACGACGTGGGTCGCGAATAACAAGGAGTTTGAAGATGCGCTGAATTTATTTATTGAGTTCACGTATAGCTATGCGCCGTTTCAGAGGGAGCTGCAGCAGTTTGTGGAGAGGATTCTGGAGGCGGGCCGGGTGAACTCGCTGGCACAGACGCTGTTGAAGTACACGGCGCCAGGTGTGCCGGATCTTTACCAGGGGACGGAGCTGTGGGATTTGAGTCTGGTCGATCCGGATAATCGGCGGCCGGTGGACTACTCGCTGCGGCAGCGACTGCTGCAGGAGTTGAAGCAGATGAACGGCGGCGATGCGGCGGCGCAGGTGATGGCCAGAGCCGAGGAGGGGCTGCCGAAGATGTGGACGATTCATAAGGCGCTTCGACTGCGGCGCGAGCGGCCGGCGTCGTTTGGCGCGGAGGCTGACTATGTTCCGTTGATGGTGGATGGAGTGAAGCATGACCACGTGATTGCGTATCTGCGAGGCGAGGATGTGGTGACGGTGGTGCCGAGGTTGTGGATGAAGCTGGGCGGTGCGTGGAGGGATACCGTGGTGACGTTGCCGGAGGGACGATGGAGGAATCGTCTGACGGGAGTGATGGTTGAGGGTGGCGAGGTCGAAGTCAGGGGACTGTTGAAGGATTTTCCGGTGGCGCTGCTGGCGCGCGAAGAGGTTGGGGGAGACCGCTGATGCATGAGTTTACGGTTTGGGCGCCTGTCGCGTCGAAGGTTGGCGTGAAGGTTGGCGATGTTACGTATCCGCTGAATGGGCCCGACGAGCATGGATGGTGGCGTGCTTCGGTGGAGCCGGCGAGGCCGGGGACGGATTATGGATTTGTGATTGGAGATGATCCGAAGGCGTGGCCTGATCCGCGGTCGGAGTGGCAGCCGAATGGAGTGCATGGGTTGTCGCGGCTGTATGACCATGGGGCTTTCCAGTGGAACGACAGAGCCTGGAGTGCGCCTGCGCTTTCGCATGCTGTGATCTATGAGCTGCATGTGGGAACGTTTACGCCGCAGGGGACCTTCGATTCGGCGATTGAGAAGCTGGGATATCTGGTGGAGCTTGGCATTACTCATGTGGAGTTGATGCCGGTGGCTGCGTTTCCGGGCGGGCACGGGTGGGGGTATGACGGGGCGGCGTTGTTTGCGGTGACTGAACAGTACGGTGGGCCGGATGGGTTGAAGCGGCTGGTGGCTGCGTGCCATGCGCGCGGGCTCGCGGCGCTGCTGGATGTGGTCTATAACCACTTCGGACCGGTGGGGAACTACTCGGGCAAGTATGGGCCTTACATCACGGAGAGGCACCATACTCCGTGGGGCGGGGCGATTAACTTCGAGGGCGAGGGAAGCGATGAGGTACGGAGATTCTTCTGCGACAACGCGTTGATGTGGATGAGGGAGTATCACATCGATGGACTTCGACTGGATGCGGTGCATGAGTATGTGGATCGGTCGGCGGTTCATTTTATGGAGCAGCTTTCGTCTGAGGTGAAGGCGTTGTCGGCGAAGCTGGGACGAAGGCTGGTGCTGATCGCCGAGAGCGATTTGAACGATCCCAGGGTTGTCACTCCTGCGCAGAGTGGTGGGTATGGAATGGATGCGCAGTGGAGCGATGACTTTCATCATTCGTTGTTTACGGTGCTTACGTTGGAGGAAGAGGGAAAGGGGTATTACTCGGACTTCGGCACGTTGGAAAAGCTGGCGAAGGCTTTGACGAAGAACTTTGTGCAGGATGGGAGTTATTCGCAGTATCGGCGGCGCTCGCATGGGCGGCCGGCGGATGATCTGTCGCCGCATCTTTTTCTGGGATATATCCAGAACCACGACCAGGTGGGGAATCGTGCGGTTGGCGATAGGGTCGATCAGACGGTGGGGTTCGACCGCGCGAAGGTGGCGGCGGCGATTGTGATGACGGCACCGTTTGTTCCGATGATCTTTCAGGGTGAGGAGTATGCCGCATCGACACCGTTTCTATACTTCGCGGACCATGAGGATCCGGAGATGGCGAAGGCGGTTAAAAATGGGCGGCGGAGCGAGTTCGCGGCGTTTGGATGGAAGCCGGAGGATATTCCTGATCCGGAGAAGGTCGAGACGTTTCTGCGTTCGAAGTTGAATTGGGAGGAGGTCCATGAGGGTCGCCATGAGGAGATGCTGGATTGGTATCGCAGGCTGATTCAGTTGCGGCGCGGGTCTGTGGCGTTGAACGATGGTGCGGTGGGACACGTGAGGGCGAGCTTCGACGAGAGGCGACGGTGGCTGATCTTCGAGCGTGGGGTGGTGACGGTGATGTGCAATCTTGGAGCGGAGAGGGTGGAGCTTCCTCATTCGAGGAGGATGCAGTTGTTGCTGGCTTCGAAGGCTGAGGTTGTGGTGAAGGATGGTTCTGTGGAGTTGCCAGGGGATAGCGCGGCGATCCTTTCGAATGAGGTGATGCGGTAGATTCTGGCGCGATTGGCCGATGTGGGGCGCGTTACGAGAGAGTGACAGCCGGGTGGGTTTTGTGGGCGGCGAGCTGTAAAACGGGTAGCATGGGAGCGCAGGCGGAGTCGATTGGCTCGGGTTTCAGCTTCATCCAGACAAGGCTTTTCCCAGGAAACTTTTACGCTGCCGTCTCGTCTTCCTTAGTGGATGGCGACCTGAAGGAGTAAATTTCAGGCGACCGACGAGAGGGTGCGGTACTTCATTTGAGGGAGAGGACCATGTTGAAGGATTTCGGGGTTTTCCGGGCCACTGTATTGGGTGTGGGTTTGATCGTTTCTGGCGTAATTGTTTCGATCGCCGCACCTTCTGGCGGAGACCGCTTTGCTTTCGCGCAAACACCGGCCGCTGCTCCTGCAGTTGCGCGGCAGATTGGCACGGTGAAGGCGATGGCAGGGAACAGCCTGACGCTGACCACCGATGCGGGGCAGGAGGTTGTGGTGAGTGTGGCCGATGGGGCGCGCATTCTGCAACTGGCGCCGGGCAGCACCGATTTGAAGACGGCGCAGACGATTACGCTGGCTAATATTGCAGCAGGAGACCGCGTGCTGGTGAGCGGCAAGGCTGGCGACGGTGGAGTGGGGCTTACGGCTTCGCGCGTGATTCTGATGAAGTCGTCGGAGATTGCGCAGAAGCATGAGGCCGAGCAGGGCGACTGGCAGAAGCGTGGGACGGGCGGGATTGTGAACGCGGTGGATGCCGGGGCGGGCTCGATTGTGTTGTCGGTTGGCGCGAAGAAGCTGACGGTGAATACGTCGAGTGCGACGAAGTTTCGGCGGTATGCGGGCGACTCTGTGAAGTTTGAAGATGCGAAGCCGGGGACGCTGGCGCAGATACAGGTGGGCGATCAGCTGCGGGTGCGCGGGGCGAAGTCAGACGATGGGTCGTCGATGCAGGCGGAAGAGGTGGTGAGTGGGTCGTTCAAAAATCTGGCGGGGCTGATTGGAACTATCGACGCTGCTGGCGGAACGCTGACGTTGAAAGACCTTGCGACCAAGAAGACGGTGACGGTGAAGATCACGGATAACTCCAGCCTGAAGGCTCTGCCGCCAGAGGCTGCCACGCGGTTTGCTGCGCGGGCCAAGGGCGGGGCCGCTGGTGCAGGCGGTGGTGGTCAGGGTGGAGGGCAGGCGAGCGGTGGTGGGGGAGAACGGGCTGAGGGGCGCTCTGCCGGAGCCGATCTCTCTCAGTTGGTGAGCCGGCTGCCGAATCAGACGGTTGCTGACTTGAAGACGGGAGATGCTGTGATGATCGTTGCTTCGCAGCCGGATCCCAATGGCCATGTAACTTGTGTGACTCTGCTCTCGGGGGTGGAGCCGATTCTGGCAGCGACGCCTGGCGGTGGGCCGGCGTTGACGCTGTCTCCGTGGAGCCTCGGCGGCTCTGATGGCAGCGCCCAGTAGTTTGACGCGAACGGCAACGATGGGAAACTTTTTAGGAGAAGTAATGTCATTTCGCGCAGGGTTGAAGTTTGTTCTGCTTTTGTTGGTTGCATGGATGCCCGTGGTGACGAGCGCTCAGCAGACGGGCGCAACGGTGCATGGGGTGGTGGCGGATCCTGAGAGCGCAGTGATTCCAGGTGCGACGGTGACGCTGACTCCTGTCTCGGGCAAGGCTTTGATTACGCAGTCGCAGAGCGACGGAAGCTATGTGCTGAGCGGAGTTCCGGCGGGGGCTTACTCGATGACGGTAACGATGTCGGGGTTCGCGTCGTACGTGAAGCTGGGGGTGAGGATTGCTGCGGGGCAGAATCTGGCGCTGGATGCGAAGATGGCGATCGAGGAGCAGAAGCAGCAGGTGAACGTGAATGCGCAGGGGGCGCAAGTGAGCGTGGATCCCGACAGCAATGCCAGCAGCACGGTCATCAAGGGGAAGGATCTGGAGGCGCTTTCGGATGATCCGGATGAACTTTCTTCGGAGTTGACGGCGTTGGCGGGGCCTGCTGCGGGGCCGAATGGCGGACAGATTTATGTCGATGGCTTTACCGGTGGACAGCTGCCTCCCAAGTCTTCAATTCGCGAGATTCGCATCAACCAGAACCCGTTTTCGGCACAGTACGACAAGCTTGGCTATGGGCGGGTTGAGGTCTTCACGAAGCCGGGCACGGACAAATATCACGGTAGCCTGAGTGTGCAGGGTGGGGATAATGCCTTCAACACGTCGAATCCGTTTCTGGGGGCGTCGAACACGCAGCCGCCGTATTACACGACCTTCATTCTGGGGAGCGTGAGTGGGCCTATCAATCGGTTCTCTTCGTTTACGGTAGGAGGGTCGCACCGGACGATTCAGGACAACAATATCGTCAATCCGAGTGGATTCTACGCTACTTCAGCGGATGCAACGACGCCTTGTGATCCGGGGATCAAGACGATTTCAAGCTGCTCGTATTTTTCTTCTTATCCGGAGTCGGCGCGTGCGGTGTCGCATCCGCAGACGCGTAGTGATGTGAGTCCGCGCATTGATTTTGCTCTGGGAGAGAAGAACACGCTGACGGTGCGGTACCAGTACAACGTGAATGGGCAGCAGAACAACGGCATCGGGAATACGAATCTTCCAACAGCGGGATATAACATTGAGACGACGGAGAATACGGTTCAGATCAGCGATACGCAGATTCTGAGTCCTCGGGTGATCAACGAGACGCGGTTTGAGTATCAGCGCGACTACTCGACGCAGGACCCGGTGGGTACAGATCCTACTCTGTCGGTGCAGGGAATCTTTACCTCGGGTGGATCGAGCGGGGGGACGCAGAGAAGTACGAGCACGCATCTTGAGGTGCAGAACTACAGCTCGATTGCGCTGGCGAAGAACTTCATTCGGTTTGGAGTGCGGGTGCGCACGACGAACGAATCACTGTCGTCGAATGCGGGATCGAATGGGACGTTTACTTACTCTTATCTGCTGGACCCGTGCACTGACCCGAACCCGAGCATCAAGCGGCCGAGCAACTGTAATACCGCGGTGACCAAGCCGTGCGATCCGTCGAATGCGAGCATCTCGTCGTATCAGTGCGGGCTGCCGGGGCAGTATGCTGCGACCTCGATCAATAAGCTGGAGGTGGATGGTCGCGTGACCGATGTGGGGTTCTATGCGGAGGATGACTGGAAGCCGAAGGGGAACCTGACGATTACCTATGGGGTTCGGCTGGAGGCGCAGAACGTGATTAGTAGCGGGCATGATTTTGCGCCGCGGGCGTCGTTTGCTTACGGGATTCCGCGAGGCGGCGGGAAGTCGCCCACGACGGTGGTGCGAGGCGGATTCGGAATCTTTTACGATCGCTTTACGCTGGCGAATTATCTGACGACGCTGCAGGAGAATGGCGTCAATCAGGTGACCTCGACGGTGATCAATCCCGGGGTGGCGTGTACGCCGGAGAATCCTGCTGACTGTGGCGCTTCGGTCTCGAACAAGATTACGACGTATGGACTCGGGCAGGGGATACGCAGCTCGTACACGATGCAGGAGGCGGTTGGGATCGATCAGCAGCTTGGGCGCGCAGCTACGATGTCGGTGAACTACCTTTATGCGCGTGGCGATCATCAGTATCTGAGCAGGAACTTTATTGTCGATACGGGCTTTGATCAGCAGTTTCAGTCGGGTGGTGTCTACAAAGAAAATCAGTTGTTGATCAATGGAAATGCGCGATTGAAGAAGTTGACGCTGTTTGGGTTTTATTCGCTGAATCTCGCGAACGCGAATACTTCGGGAGCGGGATTCTTTCCAACCAGCAACACGGACACGAAGGTGGACTACGGGCGGGCGTCGTTTGCCCATAAGAGCTTTGCGGTTGTGGGTGGGAGCTGGCAGCTTCCTTATAGTTTCTCTGCGAGCCCGTTCATCATTGCGCAGTCGGGGACGCCGTATAACCTGACGACCGGGCTTGATCCTACGGGCTCGTCGATCTATAACCAACGACCGTTTTTCGAGAATGGGGCTAGCGGAGATTGCAGGTCTTCCACGGACTTCAGCTCTACGCAGACTGGCAGCCTGACTCCTGTGCCGATCAACTACTGTTATGGTCCGGCGAACTTTACGTTCAACCTTCGCGCTTCACGGACGTTTGGATTTGGCGAGAAGTCTCGTGGCGCGGCTTCGGCTACGAGCGGAGGTAGCGGCCCAGGCGGTGGTCCCGGAGGATCCGGCGGTGGAGGACTTGGTGGTGGTCCTCGTGCTGGTGGGCCGGGTGGGGTGCGTGGCGGGTTCGGTCCTCAGGGGGCGAGTTCAGGCCATAGGTATACGTTTACGCTTGGCGCGCAGGCCTTCAATCTGTTCAACGTTATTCCGTACGGGACGCCCACGAGTAGCTTGAGTTCTCCGCGATTTGGTCAGTTCACTACGCTGGCGGCTGGACCGTTCAGCTCGGCTACGGCTTCGCGGCGGATTACTTTGCAGGCTACTTTTAACTTTTAGATGTCCTGCCGGACGGGCTCCCTGCGCGGGAGGCGGTCACTTCGTGACGCGTATACCTTTTATGTGTGAGTGAAGTACGCTGGTCCTCCCGTTGGTCGGTGGGAGGACCAGTGCTTTTGGCCTGCTATGGCTTGAAGTTCTTCTTCAGGGTCTGCCAGCAGGTGTAGTACTCGTGCTGGCGGGCTGCCGTGTCCATCGCGAACTTTGTGGGTCGGCAGACGAAGCGCGTCTCGAACATGAAGGCTAGCGTGCCTTCGAGTTTGACGGGCTTGAGGTCGGCCTTGCTGGCGCGGTCGAAGGTTTCGGCGTCAGGTCCGTGGCCGCTCATGCAGTTGTGCAGGCTGGCTCCGCCGGGGACGAAGCCTTCGGCCTTGGCGTCATACTCGCCTGTGACCAGGCCCATGAACTCGTTCATAAAGTTGCGATGGAACCAGGGTGGGCGGAAGGTGTGCTCGGCGACGATCCAGCGCGGGGGGAAGATGGCGAAGTCTACGTTGGCGGTGCCGGGGATCTCGCTGGGCGAGGTGAGGACGGTGTAGATGGAGGGGTCGGGGTGGTCGAAGCTGACGGAGTTGATGCAGTTGAAGCGGGCGAGGTCGTACTTGCAGGGGGCGTAGTTGCCGTGCCAGGCAACGACGTCGAGGGGGGAGTGGTCGAAGTCGGTGGCCCAGAGATTGCCCTGGAACTTTGCGACTACCTGGAACTTTGCGTTGTCGCGATCGTCGTAGGCGGCGTGCGGGGTGAGGAAGTCGCGGCTGTTGGCCAGGCCGTTGGCGCCGATTGCGCCTAGCTCGGGCAGGCGAAAGCTGGCGCCGTAGTTTTCGAGGAGGTAGCCTCGGGCTTGCGGGTCGAGAAGCTCGACGCGGAACTTGATGCCGCGGGGGATGAGGGCGACTTCGCCGGGGGTGAGGTCGAGGATGCCGAGTTCGGTGTGGATCACGAGGCGGCCGAGCTGGGGGACGAAGAGCAACTCGCCGTCGGCGGTGTAGAAGAAGCGGTCGGTCATGCTTTTGGTTGCGGCGTAGATGTGGATGGCGACGCCGGAGTGCATGGTGAGGTCGCCGTTGCCGGCGAGGGTGGTGAGGCCGTCGATGAAATCCACTCCTCCCGGAGTGGTGGGTAGTGGTAACGGGTCCCAGCGGAGTTGGCTGGGCGTGGTTTCGACTTCGTTGAAGGGAGTGGAGCGGACCATGCCGTTGGCGATGCGCTCGTAGGGTTTGTGCATGACGGAGGGGCGGATGCGGTAGGTCCAGGTGCGGCGGTTGAGCAGGCGCGGCGCGGTGAAGGGGCTGCCGCTGAGCTGCTCGGTGTAGAGGCCGAGTGGGGCCTTTTGTGGGGCGTTCTGGCCGACGGGGAGGGCGCCGGGGTGGGCCTCGGTGGCAAACTCATTTCCGAAGCCGCTGGAGTACTTGAGATCGGGCATGATGATCCTCTTGGGTAAAAATATGTCTGGTCGACGAGGGCTTCACGACGAGCGGAGACGGCTTCTCGACGACACAGAAGCTTAGCCGAAAACAGGTGTCTCGTGTTGGGCGAGGAAAGATGCTAGCGGGTTGGGGAGGGGTCGGCGGTGGAGACTAGGTATGGTTTGGAGGTGGGTTCGCTGAGGGTGGTTGCGGAGGAGATGACGACGGTCTTTGCGTTGAGGAACTCGCGCATGCCGGCGGCGGAGAGTTCGCGGCCGTAGCCGGAGCGTTTGATGCCGCCGAAGGGCAGGCGCGGATCGCTGGCGACCATGGCGTTGAGGAAGACGCCACCGCACTGCAGCTCGGTGATGAAGCGTTGTTGTTCGGCGGGGTCGCGCGTCCATGCGGAGGCACTGAGGCCGAAGGGGGTGTCGTTGGCGATCTCGATGGCCTCGTTGATGTCCTGGACGCGGAAGAGCATGGCGACGGGGCCGAAGAGCTCTTCGCGGTAGACGGGGGAGGTGCGTGGGACGCCGGTGAGGACGGTGGGTTCGAAGTAGTTGCCGGTGCCGAGCATGCGTTCGCCGCCGGTGAGGATGCGGGCTCCGGCCTTGGTGGCAGCTTGCACCTGTTGTTCGAGTAGTTCGACGGCGCGGACGGTGGCGAGCGGGCCGATGTCGGTGCCGTCTTTCATGGGGTCGCCTACGTGCATGGCCTCCATGCCTGCGACGAAGCGGGATTCGAAGACGTCGTAGATCTCGTCCGCGACGAGGAAGCGTTTGGCAGCGATGCAGGATTGTCCGGAGTTGACGCAGCGGGCGCGGACTGCGGTTTCGATGGCGGCGTCGAGGTCGGCGGAGGGCATGACGATAAAGGGATCGCTGCCGCCGAGTTCGAGGACGGATTTTTTGATGAGCCAGCCTGCCTGTGCGCCGATGGCTCGGCCTGCGGTCTCGCTGCCGGTGACCGTGACTGCGGCGATGCGCTCGTCGCCGAGGATGGTTTCGACTTGATGGATTTCGAGAAGGAGGCTTTGGAAGGTGCCGCGGGGAAAGCCTGCGCGGCGAACGAGGGATTCGATGGCGAGCGCGGACTGCGGGACGTTGTTGGCGTGCTTGAGGAGAGCGACGTTGCCGGCCATAAGCGCTGGTGCGAGGAAACGGAAGACCTGCCAGAAGGGGAAGTTCCACGGCATGACGGCCAAGACGATGCCGATTGGATCCCACCGCACGTAGCTGTAGTTGTCTTCGGTGGGGATGGACTCGGGTGCGAGGATGCGTGCGGCGTGCTCGGCGTAGTAGCGGCAGGCGTCGGCGCATTTGAGGATCTCGAAGCGGGCGGCGACGAGTGGCTTGCCCATCTCCTGAGTAATGAGGATGGAGAGGTCGTCGATCTCGTGTTCGAGGATGGAGGCGAGCTTGCGCATCCAGAGGCCGCGGTGTTCGAGCGGCACGAGAGAGTAGGTGCGAAAAGCGTCGGCGGCCAGGGCGATCTTCTGGCGCGCGGCTTCGTCGGTGAGCGGATCGAAGCTGCGCAACAGCTTGCCAGTGGCGGGATTGATGGACTCGATGGCCATGCTGGATACGGAGTTACTCTGACGCCAGTTTAGCAAGAACGGAGGCAAGCACCTGTACCCCGAGAGTGGTATCCGCTGGGGTGGCGTATTCGTCCGGTCTATGACTTACGCCGTTGCGGCAGGGGATGAAGAGCATGGCGATGGGGGCGATGCGGGCCATGAAGAGCGTGTCGTGATAGGCGCGACTGACCATCTTTTTGGGAGAGATGCCTTGGGCGGCGCAGACCTCTTCGATGAGCTCGACGATGTGTGGTGAAGACTGTGCGGGGGCGTCGGCGTTGATGAGCTGCTCGGTGATGATGACGCTGCGGCGTTGTCGAAGCTCTTCGATGTCGCTACGGACGGCTTGCATGACGGACTCGCGGCGGGCGGGGTCGGTGTCGCGGATGTCGAGTTGGAGGACGACGCGGCTGGGGACGCTGTTGACTGCGCCGGGATGGACGTCGCAGGTGCCGACGGTGGCTACGGTGTCGATGGCGCGTGTGGCGAGGGTGTGTCTTTCGATCGAGAGGATGAGCTCGGCCGCGGCGCAGAGTGCGTCTTTGCGGTCGGGCATGAGGAGTGCTCCAGCGTGGCCGCCGAGTCCACTGATGGTGAAACGATAGCCTGCGGGGGCGGCGATGCTGGTGACGATGCCGAGGGGTATGCCTTCGCGTTCGAGCAGAGGGCCTTGCTCGATGTGGAGTTCGAGCCAGGCGTGGTAGTGGTTAGGTGCGAGCCTGACGGAGTCCAGGTCGCCGGTGAAGCCTGCGGCGGTGCGGACTTCTACGAGGGTCTTTGCGGTGTCGGCTGGCTCGTTGGCTTCACGGAGGGCGTCGGCTTGTTTGGGATCGAGGGTTCCGGACATCAGGCGGCTGCCGAGACAGCCGATGCCGAAGCGGGTTGGCTCTTCGGAGGTGAACATGACGAGTTCGATGGAGCGGCGAGGCTGGAGGCCGCTGCGTTTGAGTGCGCGCATGGCCTCGAGGCCGCCGAGGACGCCGACGGTGCCGTCGTACATTCCGGCGTGAGGGATGGCGTCGATGTGGGAGCCTGTGGCGACGGCGGGTAGGCTGGGATCCGTGCCTGACCAGCGGATGAAGAGGTTGCCTACGGCGTCGGCGCGGACTTCGAAGCCTTCGGCGGTGGCTAGCTGTTTGAGCCAGGCGCGGGCGTGGAGGTCGTCCGGGGAGAAGACGATGCGGGTGACTGCGGTGCCTTCGCTGACGGGCTCGGCGTGGGTGAAGGTGGCGAGGGTTGCGAGTTCAGAAAGTAGAAGTGCTTCGTCGGCTTGGATTTGCATTTTCACGACCTAAAGATCCTCAATCTCTGACGGGTACTTGCCCCAGCGTTTGAATTGAGCCTGAGTAAGCTTGGCATACTGTGACGTTGATACGTGCCGAATATTCCATGCGAAGTTCAGATGATGATAGGCGTGCAAAAGTCCGACCTGCAGTTGATCTGAGTTGAGTTCTCCGTTGAAACTGCGGTCGTGGAGTTTTTTAAGCTCTTCAATCGCTTCAGATAGATTGCTTCCTATGATCTCGAGATTCAAGCTTCTTCGTTTCGTCGCCACTGTGCCTCCGAAAGTTGATCGGTTCCGTTCCCCTCTAGCGCAACTCTTGAACTAGACCAGTGGGTGACGGTTCCAGTCTTTGTAGATGAGGTACTTTGCGGGACGCTTACCAATGGCTCCGAACCACTGTGGACAGAAGGGGCCCATCCAGATGAAGTCGCCTGCGGTGACTGGATACCAACCGTCGCCGAGGCGATAGATGCCGCCACCTTCGAGCATGAGCAGGCCATGCTCCATGATGTGGACCTCGACCATGCTGAGCGCGGCGCCGGGCTGATAGGTCATGGTGTTGACGGCGAAGTCGAACGATGGCGAGCCGGGAAGAAGGCTGCGAACCTGGAGGTCGGGGTCATCGTTGAGTGGGACGGAGAGCGTTTTTTCTTCGTGGCCTACGAGGACCTCTGGTGGAGGGACGGAGGCGATTGCTTCGTAGGGCTTTTCGATGATGGCGAGCCGTGTGGCTTGTCGGGCGGTGAGTGTGTGGGCGGCGTCTTCGGGGATGTAGGCGAAGCTGCCGGGGGTCAGCGTTTGAAATGTGGTGTCGGTTGCGAGATCGGCTGCGCCCTCGAGGATGTAGAGGAATCGCTGGTTGGAAGTGGGGCCGAGTTTGCCGCCGGGTTCCAGCTCTGCGGTGTACTGGGTGAAGGCCGCGCCTGCAGCGGGGGAGATGTGGACGACGGCGGTGGCTAGTTCCATGCCGGGGAGCACGGTGCGGACGAAGGTGTCCGGCGTGTGGAGGAGGTGATCGCGTTGATTGGTGCTGCGGGTTTGTCCCAGCTTATGCATGGCTGTCCTTGGTTTTATCATCGCTCAACTCAGGGCTCAGGAGCGCGAGGAATTCCATTGCGGTTGCGAGTGCGGCCTCTACGTCCTGTGGGAGCACGGCTTCGTCGGGGTGGTGGCTGAGGCCTCCGGGGCTGCGGAGGAAGAGCATGGTGGAGGGAATGGTTGGAGCGAGGATCATCGCATCGTGGCCGGCTCCGCTGGTCATTCTGCGGCTCGGATAGCCGGCTTGCGCAGCGGCGCGGTGCAGCAGGGTGGTAAGGTGCGGATCGAGTGGGACGGCGGATTGTTCCATCTCGGTGCGGAGGGTGAGGGTTACGCCGCGTCTGGTGGCTGCGGTCTTTGCGATTTGCGTTAGAGCGTCGACTGCAGCGCGGCGGGTGTTGTCGTCTGCGTGGCGAATGTCTAGTGAGGTTTTCACTCTGCCGGCGATGACATTTCCAACGCCGGGTGAGGCCTCCAGCTTGCCGACGGTAGCGACGAGCCCTTCGTGAGCAGTGGCGTAGGCTTCGACGGCTACGACAAATTCGGCGGCGGCGGCCATGGCGTCGTGTCGCAGGTGCATGGGCGTGGTTCCGGCGTGGTTTGCGTGGCCTTCGAACAGGAGCTGCATGCGGGTCTGTCCTACGAGTGCCTCGACTATGCCGAGCGATATTCCCTCGCTCTCGAGTATGGGCCCCTGTTCGATATGGAACTCGAGATAAGCGAAGGCGTCGCGGGATAAGACTGCCGCGGGAAGGTTTGCGGGATCGAGGCCGTAGTTGTATATGGCTTCTGCGATGCTTACGCCATCTTGATCGGTGCGCTGCAGTGTCTCTGGATCTAGTTTTCCTGCAACGGCGAGGCTGCCGAGGAAGGCTTTGCTGAAGCGGACGCCCTCCTCTTCGGAGAAGCCGATGACTTCGATGGAGAAGGGCGGTTGGCGTTCTCGTAATTCTTCGACGATGGTGATGCCCATCACAACTCCGAGGATGCCGTCGAAGGCTCCGGCGTTGGGTACGGTGTCGAGGTGAGAGCCGATGACCAGACGGGGGGCGTTAGCGACGGGGGAGAGCCACAGCCCGCGCAGGTTGCCGATGGCGTCCGTGTGCACGGTCATTCCGGCAGCTTCCATCCACTGGTGCAGCAGCGCGTGGACTGCGTGCATGGGAGGGGTGAGGAAGCGGCGGGTGATCTCGCCGGGCACCTCGGTGTGGGTGGCGATCTCGCGGCAGCGGGCGATGATGCAGGTGGCGCAATCTTTATTTGTGCCTGGCATAGTTACTTTATTCTGCTTCAAGATTTGCGGCGGACGCGTGCCTCGATGTATCCGTGGGGTTCGTCGGTGGGGACGAAGATCTCGTTGGGATTGTCCTGGTGGAAGCGGGAGAGATCGACGAGGAGGCAGTGCTTGTTGGGCATGGTGATCTCGATCTCGTCGATTTGCGGGACGGCCTCGAGGGCGCTCTCTGCCATGGCGTAGAGAGTCTGCTGTACGGATTTGCTGTTGTGGTTGGCGAAGGTGCGCAGCATTGTCTCGCGAAGCTTTGTGCGTACTGCGTCGAAGTCCAGATCGGGTGAGGTGTAGCGCCACTCGGCGCTGACGGCGGTTCCGAAGAGACGGTCTTTGGTCTCGGGCAGGGTGGTGAGGGAGTCCTTGATGTAGCCTTCGAAGCCGGAGTTCGCGGTCTTGAGCAGGACGAGGTTGTCGAGACCAGAGAGGACGTGAAAGCTCGCGCCCTGCGTACGTTCGACGCTGGTGGTTTGAAGCTCGTTGCTGCCACGCATGAAGGAGGTGGGATGTGGTTCGCCGTCTACGGTGAGGCGCTTCCACATGGTGCTTTCGATGCGGACAGCGGCTGAAGAGACCTGCGGATTTCTTGTCAGGAGGTAGTCGACCAGCTCTTTGGCGTAGTCCTCCATGGCGGTTGCCTTTGAAGTTCGCGCGACAGAGTAGACGGTGTTCTTCATCGTGTCCGTCGGGAGGATCTTGCTGTTGTCTCCGTCCAGGTGGGCGGTCGCGAAGTCGCCCTTCAGTAAGACTTGAACGGTCCATTCGCGCAGGTCGTGGCCATGAGCGTGACGGGTCACCTTCATCAGGCGAACGCGGGATTTTCCGTAACGATTTTCAGCCAGCTCAATCATCGGGTCAGCTTCCTCGGTAGGTGGTGTAGCCGTTCGCAGTCAGGAGTAGCGGGATATGGTAGTGCTGCTCGCCTTCGGTGACTGTAAAGACGATTTCTATATATGGATATAGGCCGATTAGCTGATGCTGGTTGTAGTAAGCGATGGTTTCGAAGTGAACGCGATAGGTGCCTGGCTGCAGTGCTTCGGTTAACGGAAGGAGATGTTTGCAGCGACCGTCGGCGTCGGTGTTTGCTTCGCTAAGCAGCGACCATTGCCCATCTGTCAGGCGAGCGAGTGTGATGGGAACGCCTGTGGCTGGCCGTCCCAGCGCTGTGTCGAGAATGTGTGTGGAGATGCCCATGGTTACTCTGACTCCAGCCAGCGATGAAGGCGAAGCTGCGTGATCTGACGTTGTTGTTCGGCTGCTTCGCGTAGCTCGGTTGGGGCGTCGTTTTGCATTCGTGCTTGCAGAATGGTGAGGATCTCGGTGGGTGTTTTGCCAGCTGCGCAGACGATGAAGATTCTGCCGAAGCGCTGCTCGTAGAGGCGGTTCGCGGCGTCGAGGGCGAGTTTGGCGGCGTGTTCTTCGGAGAGGGCTGCACGTTGCTCCTGCGCGGACCAGCGGAGAGACTCTTCGGTTGCGTGGGTTTGTGCGTGCTTCTGGCCAATGCGGGGATGGCTGTCGAACGCTTCCTGCCATGCCTGCTCTGGAAGATTGAGCCAGATGGCGGCGGAGGTTTTGATGAGGGAAGGTTCGTCCGCGATGGGGCGCGCGGAGGCCAGCGTGGCCGCCCACGCATGGGAGCCGCAGCAGGGGAGTGCCTCGCGGGCTGCGGTGGCGTGGTCGAGCGAGTTCCATCGGGCGAGAACTTTGTTCATGCGCGTGTGCCTACTATAACTTGACCTCTCGGCCCTTGGGAGTCGAGGCGAAGATGCCTTCCTGATACACCGGTTCTCCGCGTAGATAGGTGGCTTTTACTAGGCCGCGCAGGGTTTCGTTGAGGTACGGCGAGATGGCGTGGCGGTAATGCAGCTTGTCGGGTGTGACGGTGAAGGTTGCTTCGGTGTCGAAGCGGACGAAGTTGGCGTCACGGCCAGACTGGAGTACGCCTGCCTGGCGAGCGAGGCCGGCGAGGGCTGCGGGTGCGCTACTCATCCAACGTGTAATGTCGTCGAGCGTATCGCCGCGATTCCCGCAGTCGGTGTGGATGATCGAGAGTGCCAGGGAGAGGCTGGCGATGCCGCCCCAGGCTTGATCGAAACGGCCGGTGTCGGTGCGCTTCATGCCGGGCGGGCAGGGGGAGTGGTCGGTGACGATCATGTCGATGGTTCCGTCGTGGAGTCCGCGCCAGAGGCCACGCTGATTTTCCTTGCTGCGAATGGGAGGCGCGCACTTGAGAAGGGTGTTGCCATCGGCGATCTCTTCTGCGGCGAAGTGCAGATAGTGCGGGCAGGTCTCGACCGTGATGGGGAGGCCTTCTTTGCGGGCGGACTTCAACTCGACTAGAGCGAGCGCGGTGGAGAGGTGAACGATGTGCAGGCGGAAGCTGTATTGGCGGCAGAGACGGATCATCAGGCGAATGGCCTGGAGTTCGGCTTCGTCGGGGCGAGACGCCAGGTAGGTTTGGTACTGTCGCCAGTCTGCATGGCGCAGTGATTGGGTCGCGGCGTCGATGGGGCCAGCTAACTCTGCGTGTACGAGTAACGGGAGGCCGGACTGGGCAATGGATGGGAGCGCGGCTTCCAGTTGTTGCTGGTCGATCATGGTGAAGCCGTCGCAGCCGGGGTAGATGAGAAAACATTTGAAGCCGAGAACTCCAGCTTGTGCGAGGGGGAGGATGTGTTGCTGATTGTCTGCGACTGCTCCTCCCCACGCTGCCCAGTCTACGAAGCACTCGCCGCTTGCGGCCTCGCGCTTTTCTTCGAGGGCGGCTACGGTGGTGGTCTCGGGGAGACAGTTGAGCGGCATGTCGATGAGCGTGGTGTAGCCTCCGGCTGCTGCGGCGCGGGTGGCGGTGCGGAAGCCCTCCCATTCGGTGCGCCCCGGCTGGTTGATGTGGACGTGGGTGTCGACGAGGCCGGGGAGGAGAGCATCATTGCCGAAGTCGTGAAGGATGGCGTCTGCGGGGATCTCTGACGGGCGGCAGATAGCGCGTATGGTTCCATCCTCTACGAGGAGCGCGCCGGGTTGCGTGCCCTGTGGGGTGACGACGCGTTTTGAGAGAAAGGCATGTGCCATAATTTGATTATTCCGTTTACTTCCGCTGCGCAGAGTGTGACCTAAGGATACCGAGTCGAATGCAGGGCAACCCAGTCTTCATGCAGAGAGCGATCGCGCTGGCTACGGAGAACGTCACCTCCGGTCGCGGAGGGCCGTTTGGCGCGGTGATTGTACGCGACGGCGAGATCGTTGCCACTGGCGCGAACCTGGTCACAGCGATCAACGACCCGACGGCGCATGGCGAGATTGTAGCAATCCGCAATGCCTGCCAGATGCTTGGGACGTTTCAACTGGCGGGATGCCATATCTATACCAGCTGTGAGCCTTGTCCGATGTGTCTCGCTGCGATCTACTGGGCGCGGTGCGAGGCCATTTTTTATGGGAACTGTGCCGCCGACGCTGCCGCGGCTGGTTTTGACGATGCTTTTCTCTACGAGGAGATGAAGCTGTCGCTCGATCAGAGAAAGATTCCGATTGTAAATCTTCTGCCGGAGCAGGCGATTTCGAGTTTTGAGGCCTGGCGTGATCGCGCTGGCAGAATCGACTATTGAGAGATGACGACGAAGCGGAAGAAGAGTGTGGGGGCAAATAAAGCGGTGAAGGTTGCGCTGCTCGGGTTTGGCACGGTTGGTGGTTCGGTGGCGCGGGTGCTGGCTGCGTCGAGGTTTCCGGACGTGCAGCTGACGCATATCTTCAACCGCAATGTGGATCGGAAGCGTAGCTCTGAAGCTGCGAAGGCCGTGTCAGCTTCGGTGGTGTGGACCGATAACATCGATGTGATTCTGCGGTCGGATGTTGATGTTGTGGTTGAGTTGATGGGCGGCCTGAACCCGGTGGAAGGGTGGTTGCGTAAGGCACTCGTAGCGGGCAAGTCTGTGGTCACGGCGAATAAACAACTCATCGCGTATCGAGGTACGGGACTCGCGAAGATTGCTGCGCAGCATAACCTCCATCTGTTGCATGGAGCGGCTGTTGCGGGTGGGGTGCCGGTGATTCCGGGGATGTTGCAGGGGTTGTGCGGCGACCAGGTGACGAGACTCAGCGGCATTGTGAACGGCACCTGCAACTACATTCTGAGCCGGATGGAGGCTGGGGCCGACTACGCGACCGTGCTGGAGGATGCGCAGCAGCTTGGCTATGCGGAGTCCGATCCCTCTGCCGATGTAGACGGCTACGACGCGCGGGCGAAGCTTTGCATTCTGTCGCGCATTGCGATGCACGCTGAGTTGGACCCGGATGCGGTTGCGATACAGACGATCTCGGCGATTGAGGCGATCGATTTTTCTTACGCGAAGGAGTTGAACTGCACCATTCGCCAGGTGTCACGTGCAGAGCTTGACGGAAAGCTGATGCATGCACGGGTTGCGCCAATGCTGGTTCCGCTGGCCTCGCCGATGGCGTGGTCGCATGGCACGCAGAATATGGTGGTGGTGAGCGGAAGGTTTGGCGGGGATGTTGTTTTCTCGGGACATGGTGCCGGCGGCGAGCCTACAGCGGTTGCTGTGGTGTCGGATCTGCTGGCTGTTGCGCAGGATTGCAGGACGGTGCAGCTGCCGGTGCGAAGACGCGAGGTGACAGGAGACTTTCTAGCTCCGCACTATCTGCGCTTTGTCGTCGACGACAAGCCGGGAATTGTCTCGGCGATTTCGGGGGCTCTCTCGAAGGTGGGCGCTAATATCGATTCGCTGCTGCAGCGGCGAGGATATCCGAAGCATCGGCTTCCGTTTGTGGTGACGACGGAGCCTTGCCTGAGTTCGACGATTGAGCGGGCTTTGGCTTCGGTCGCTCGCATGGATTGCATGCTGGAGAAGCCGCTGTGCTTGCAGATGCTTGAAGTGGAAGATAAAGCAGAATAAAAAAAGCGGCGCAGGGTGAGTGCGCCGCTTCTTTTGTTGCTAAGTGTGGGTTAGTACTTGGGCAGGGAAGGATCGATCTTGTCTGCCCAGGCGAGGATGCCGCCAGTTAGGTTCGACACGTTGGTGAATCCAGCCTGCTTGAGGGCGAGGGCCGCTTTCTGGCTGCGTGCGCCGGACTTGCAATGGACGACGATCTCGCGGTCCTTCTTGTCGGCGAGTTCGGCAGTGCGAAGGGCGATCTCTCCGACCGGAATCAGCGGCGCGCCGAGGTTTACGATCTTGTACTCGTGCGGCTCGCGGACGTCGAGGACGAAGACGTCTTCCTTGGCGTCGAGCTTGCGCTTCAGCTCTTGTACAGAGATTTGCGGAATGCCGTCGACGACAGGGAGATCGCTGACTGCCTTGTCGCGCGCGATTTCGAGGGGGCCGACTTCGCTCGGCGGGGTGATGCCGCAGAACTGGTCGTAGTCGATGAGCTCGGTCACGGTGGGGTTTGGTCCGCAGACGGGGCACTCGGGATTTTTGCGCAGCTTGAGGGTGCGGAAGCTCATGCCGAGGGCGTCTACGAGGAGGAGACGACCGATGAGCGGGTCGCCGATGCCGAGGATCAGCTTGATGGTTTCGGTCGCCTGGATAACTCCGACGAGGCCGGGAAGAATGCCGAGGACGCCGCCCTCTGCGCAGGAGGGGACGAGGCCGGGCGGTGGTGGCTCGGGGTAGAGGCAGCGGTAGCAGGGGCCTTCCTTGGTGCCGAAGACGCTGGCCTGGCCCTCGAAGCGGAAGATGGAACCGTAGGCGTTGGGCTTACCCAGTAGAACGCAGGCGTCGTTGACGAGGTAGCGGGTCTGGAAGTTGTCGGTGCCGTCGGCGATGACGTCGTAGTCTTTAAGGATCTCGAGCGCGTTGGCGCTGGTGAGCATAGTGTTGTGCTTGATGACTTTGACGGTGGGGTTGAGGCCCTTGAGCATGATCTCGGCGGAGTCGACCTTGAGCTTGCCGACGGTCGCGGTGGAGTGGATGATCTGACGCTGCAGGTTGCTGGCGTCGACGGTGTCGAAGTCGACGAGGCCGATGGTGCCTACGCCCGCGGCTGCGAGATAGAGCGCGAGGGGCGCGCCAAGACCGCCGGTGCCGACGCAGAGGACCTTGGCGGCTTTCAGCTTCTGCTGCCCCTCCATTCCAACTTCGGGGAGGATGAGGTGCCGGGAGTAACGGGCGATCTCGTCATTGGAGAGCTTCGGGAGTTCTACGGTCTCTTCTAGGGCTGTTGGCATTGTCTTTTCCTCTGTCTCTCGTGGAGGGCGTCAAAAAATCTTCATCTCGTAAAACCGTCTTAGAACTTAGACGGTTACAAATAGGAAAATTTTAGAGTCGACAGCTTGTTCCGCCGGCGATGGAGGGAATGATCGTGAGTTCGTCTGTGTCGGCTGCCGGGGTCTCTTCCTTATTTGGAAGGTAGCGGATGTCGTCGTCGTTGAGGTAGACGTTGACGAACGAACGGAGCTTACCCTCCGGGGTGAAGAGGTGTGGCTTGAGTTCTGGGTATTGGACTGTCAGTTGTTGAAACACGCTGCTGACGGTTGTTCCCGCTACGCTGACGGTCTCGAGTCCGCCGGTGTAGGCTCGCAGCGGGGTAGGGATGTGAATGTTCATGCCTGACCTTTCTGGTTGGGTGCTGCTGCTTCGGCGACGTTGGCGGCGATGTCGATTTGAATGGCTTGGTCCTCGAAGTTTTTGTCGTCCTCTCCTGATCCGCTGAGCAGAAAGGAGTTGGTCAGGACAGCTTTGCCCTGTTCGACACTGGTGATGAGGTAGGAGCAGCCGAGCCAGTGGGCTTCGGCGAAGTCGGTCTTCGACCACTGGGCGGGATGGTCGGGATGCGAGTGGTAGAAGCCGACGATATCCAGGCCGAGGCCGCGCGCCTGCCGCTGGATCTTGACTAGCTCTTGCGGGGCGATCTGATAGCGGTTGTGCGCGGAGTCGGTGCGGGTGTTGCCGGCGCGGACGATCTGCTGGACGTGATTGACCGTGACGCCGTCGTCCTCGCCAGCGATGTTCTTTCCGAGTAGGACGCCGCAGCACTCGTTCGGATAGGTCTCTTCACCGTGGGCTCGCAGGGCTTCGTAGTCAGCGTAGTGGATGCGAAGCATCTGGGTTAGCCCTCCTGCCAGAAGCGTTCGCTCATGTATTTCTCAGCCGAGTCGCAGAGGATGGTGACGATGACTGCCTCGCGACCGGCGGTGGCTTCCTGCTCGGCAATCTGGAGAGAGGCCGCAACGGCGGCAGCAGAGGAGATTCCGACGAGCAGGCCCTGGTTGCGGGCCAGATTTTTTACCATCTCGTAGGCGGTTTCGGTGGGCATGTCGATGTTGGCGTCTGCGAGTGCGGGATCGTAGATGCGCGGGACGATTGCGGTTGCCATGTGCTTGAGGCCTTCGAGTCCGTTGAAGGGCGAGTCCGGCTGCATGGAGATGCATCGGATTGACGGGTTCAGCTCCTTGAGGCGGCGGGTGGTGCCCATAAAGGTGCCGCTGGTTCCGAGGCCCGCGACGAAGTGGGTCACCTGGCCCTCAGTCTGCTCCCAGATCTCGTTCGCGGTGGTGCGGTAGTGCGCCTTCCAGTTCTCGTCGTTGGAGTACTGGTCGGCGTAGTAGTACTTATCGGGTTCGGCTGCGGCCAGCTCTCGCGCTTTGCGGATTGCGCCGTCGGAGCCGTTGGCGGGATCGGTCCAGAGGACTTCTGCTCCGTACGCGGCGAGGTAGCGCTTGCGCTCGGGCGAGACGTTCGACGGCATGCAGAGCGTGACCCGAAAGCCCAACGCAGCGCCCAGCATGGCATACGCGATACCGGTGTTGCCGCTGGTGGCGTCGAGCAGGCCGCGACTGTCGCTGAGGAGGCCTCTGCGCTGTGCGTCGGCGACGATGGCAGAGGCTGCGCGATCTTTCACCGAGCCGCCGGGGTTCGCCCATTCGGCTTTGCCCAGAATCTGGACTCCGGGCAAATGGGCGCTGAGGCGCTCGAGCCTGACCAGCGGAGTGTGACCGACGCGTTCGACGATGCTGGTTCCAAACGGTTTGAGGGTGGCGATCATGCAGCTCCCATCTTTAAGATATTCATTTGACGCATTTGACGCGTTCCGGAGCGCTGCGATTGAAGGAGTTCCGCGAATGTGCGACAGTTAATCGAGTCTAACGTATTGCACTTATGGCGAAAAAGATCCCACAACGAAGCTTCAATGACGTTCTTGGTCTCCTTGGAGGCCAGAGATTCGATGTTGCCCCTGCTCAGGAGGGTGCAAAGCGAACGCCAAATGCTGTCCAGGTAAGGAAATACGGTTGTGCGGCTGAGATTGCCACGGCTCCGGACGGCACGGTCGAGATACTGGCTCGGCCAGGATGGCTGCTGAATGGCGAGATCGCGCGTGTGCTCGACCGGGGATATCAGAAGTTTCTCAAGACGAGCAAGCTGGAGATTCCGGCGTCGGCTGATCATCTGCGGTCGATCCATGAGTTCACCGAAGAGCTCAACGAAGCGATTGGTGCGACGATCCTTTATAACCAGGCGCTGGGGACGACCAGCAACGTGTATCACTATGATCGGGTCAAGGGGCGAGATTAGGGAATAGCCTGGGTGGTGACGAGGCTTAGCGTCGCCGGTTCTGCTCGCGCTGCAGCTCGCGATAGGCTTCGCTCTTGCCGATGCCGCGTTCGCGGGCGACTCGCTTCAGAGCGTCCATCTCGCTGATTCCTTCTGACTTCATTATTGCTGAGACCTCGGCGGCGAGGGTGGTTTTCTTGTCTTTCTTGTCGTCGGAGGTGCTCTCGATTGAGGTTGGCGCGAGCATCAGCACTATCTCTCCGCGGACGCTGGCGCGCGCGGCTAGTTGGGATCGCAGATCGGCGACTGTTCCTCGCAAAAACTCTTCATGCAGCTTGGTCAGTTCGCGTGCGATGACGATGTGCTGCTCTGGGCCGAAGACGGCGTCGATGTCGGCGAGGGTGTCGAGGATGCGGTGCGGGGCTTCGTAGAAGACGTGGGTTACCTCGCCTCGTATGAGGTCTTCGAGCGCTGTCTTGCGCTGGCCAGCCTTAGCGGGGAGGAAGCCGTGGAAGGTGAAGCGCTCGGTGGAGAGGCCGCTTGCGATCAGGCCGCTGACTGCGGCGTTTGCGCCTGGGATGGGGAAGACATCGACTCCGGCGTCGAGGGCAGCGGCGACGATCTGGCCGCCGGGATCGGCTATGCCGGGGGTTCCGGCGTCGCTGACGACTGCGATGCGGGCACCGGTCTTCAGCTCGGCGATGAGTTCTTCGGCGCGCGAGCCCTCATTGTGCATGTGATAGCTGACGGTGGGGGTGCGGATCTCGAAGTGGTTAAGGAGTTTTTGCGTTTGGCGTGTGTCTTCGCAGGCGATGCGGTCCGCTTGACGCAGGACTCGCAGCGCCCGGAGCGTGATGTCTTCGAGGTTGCCGATGGGGGTGGCTACGAGGTAGAGCCCCGGCGCCAGCGGCCGGTCGTCGTGGTCGTGGCTCGCCATTATTCCGGTTGCCGCAGCTTGCGGCGTTGGTTCAGCATGCCCATGGAGAGGGCTAGATTCTGCGGCGTGATGATGCCGACGATGCGGTCGCCTTCGAGGACGGGAACCATCTGCGCGCCCTGGCCGGCCATGATGCGGCGCAGCGTCTTGACGAGCGAGTCGTCGGGCTGTGCGGTCTGGAAGGAGCGCGTCATTACACCCTGCACGTAGCCGTTGCCGTCGCTTTGCAGGGCGTCGACGATGCTCTGCCGTGAGACGGCGCCGACGAGATTCGATCCACGCACGACGGGAAAGACATCCTGCAGGGTATGGACGGAGCGTTGGAGTGCGTCTTCGAGCGTGTCGGAGGCCGACAGCATGCTGAACTGGGTGAGCATTACATCGCGCATCCGCACTGCGTCGACGTCGGTTTGCAGGAGCAGGCCCTGATCTTCCATGTGCGCGCCGATCATGAGGAACGCGCCGATCATGACCAGCCACATGTTCGGGACGAGGAGGCCTGCTACGATGAGGGCGATGGCGATGAACTGGCCCAGACCTGCTGCGGCTCGTGAACTCTTCATGACGCCTTTGGTCTTGGCGAACTCGCCGCGAAAGACGCGGCCTCCATCGAGCGGCGAGGCTGGCAGCAGGTTCACGACGCCGAGCAGGATGTTCATCCAGACAGCGGCCCTCAGCAGGTGCAGGGGCGACATCCAAGGCCGCTCGAGGATGCTGACCTCGGGGGCGATCACGAGCGTCAGCGCGGCCAGCAGTAGGCCGAATCCGATGTTCGCCGTTGGCCCGATGACGGCCATGCGCTTTTGCATCTCCGGGGTGGAGGCCTTCTCGGTTGCTTCGGTGCTGGCGTAGCTCATCAGGCCGCCGACGGGCAGCAGGAGCACGCTGCGAACGTCGAGCTCGAACCAGGCTGCACCGATGGCGCGGGCTACTTCCCGAACGACGACAGCGAGCAGGAGGAGAAGCCAGAGAGCGAATCCTCGGCTCCCGGTGGCACCCGTCATGGAGGCGTAGCTGATCGACAACCCAAGGATAAGGAGGAAGAAGGTGTGAATGCGAACATCCACGCCGAGAAATCTGCCGATCGGAAAAGACCACCCACGCATGTCCCCAATTGTATGCGCTGCCGTTACCGGATTCGCTTGCTGGCGGCTTACCATGGAAAGATGCGCGTCATTGCAGGTACTTACCGATCTCGTCAGCTCGCCGCTCCGCGTGGTCTCGAAACTCGTCCGACCAGTGACCGCCTGAGGGAGACGCTCTTCAACATCCTTGCGCCGCGGCTGGAGGGTTGCCGGTTTGTCGATCTCTACGCTGGTACTGGCGCGGTGGGGATTGAGGCGATAAGCCGTGGCGCGGAGCACGTCTGGTTTGCGGAGAACGCTGAGCCGGCGCTTGCTTCGCTGCGACAGAATCTTGCCGCGTTGAAGATTGGTCGCGGATTCACACTGGAGGATCGCGGTGTGGGAGCGATGCTGCAACGGCTTGGCAAACTGCCGCAGCCGGTGGATATCGTCTATCTTGATCCGCCGTACGAGGCTGAGGACGAATACTCCGGCACGCTCAATTTTTTCGGAAGCGTGCGTGGTCGTGCGATTCTTGCCGCGGATGCTTTGGTGATCGCCGAACACGGGAGTAAGTCGAAGCTTGCTTCGCGCTATAGTGTGCTCGAACACACTCGTCTATTGAAGCAGGGCGATGCAGCGCTCAGCTTTTTTGTCGCTGCGGCGGCTGAGCGAACCCCCCGCCCTGATGATGACCGGTAAGCAGGTCTACTTCGAAGGCAACCTCGCGATCGGTCAGAAGGTTCCATCCCATGCCGTGCAGCGTGTTGCCTTCTATGCCGGTGATGCGAACGCCCTCCCAGCTGAGTCGCGCCGTCTCCCACGCTTGTCCGCTCGCACCCCAGGCGATCATCGAGTGAAAGCCGACGAATAACAGAAGTCCCTGCGCTACGAGAGGGCGTGCTTCGACCACCGGCTTCATCTCGATGTGCGTGCAGTACTCCGGTTGAGTGGTATCGACGAGGTACGCGTAGCCGCCGGCCAGCGCGCACATCTCCCGCGGATTGGGACAGGCAAAGACTCCGGTCGGCATCGTGGAGTCGGTGAAGCCCAGGGCGCACGTTGCGAGAAATGCTCCTCCATTGGCTGGACGAACCATCAGCTGCGACGCACCTCGGGCCAACGCGTCTTCTTCGCCTGCGATCTGCCTGGGATAGACAAACTGCCGCGCGGGCGCGATCAACGGCGCGGTCTTCAGGATCTCAGCGGTCCAGGTCTGAGCAAACACATCGCTACCTTGCATCACGTCCCGGCCCCCGAAAAATAAATATTAAAAAGTTGTCGTATTTTTCGAGTCCGAAAAAGTGAAGTCCAAAACACCACGTCAGCCACGCATCTCACCACAAATTCACCACGATTTACCATCCAAAAACACCCCGAAATTCGCAAAACCCCTGCAAAAACGCACTTTCACCACAGCCATATTTTTTCTCTCCAAAAAATCCTCACTGCACAGCGTCCAAGGCTTGGGTCATATCTTCGACGAGGTCCTCGATGGCCTCGCAGCCGGCGCTCATACGGATGAAGCCGTCAGGGATTGCGTCGCCGCCCCACTTCGCCCGGCGCTCCGCGGTTGTCGTTACGCCGCCGAAGCTGGTTGCTTCGGTGAGCAGGGCGGACTTGGAGAGAAATGTGTCGGCGGATCTTTTGTCTCGCAATACGAAGCTCAACACCGGGCCGAAGTAGCGCATCTGTCTCTTCGCGATCGCGTGGCCGGGATGCGACGGCAAGCCGGGGTAGAAGACGCTGGTTACTTCTTTTCTCGATGTGAGAAATTCGGCGATGCGTTGCGCGTTTTCGCAGGAGCGCTCGAGGCGCAGGGGAAGCGTTGCGATAGAACGAAGCGCGAGCCAGGCCTCCATTGGGCCGAGGGCGGCTCCGGTGAGGGTGCGCCATTGGTCGAGCTTTGCACGGAGCTCGAGGTCGCGTACCGCGACGTGGCCCAGCAGGAGATCACTGTGCCCGGTCATCGATTTCGTATCCGAGGCGACGGAAAAGTCTGCGCCTAGTGCGAGCGGAAGTTGGCCCAGCGGTGTGGGCGTGGTGTTGTCTACCGCGACCAGAGCGCCTGCACGATGCGCTGCTTCGCTGAGCAGGGCGATGTCGCAGATCTCCATGCCGGGATTGCTAGGCGACTCCAGCCAGAGCAGTCGCGCGCCCTCGAGTAGTTCAGCCTGCGCGTTTCCAGCGGTGGGCGCCATACGCAGCGTGATGCCCACGGGAGCGAAGTACTCCTGCAGCAGGGCGCGGGCAGTGTAGTAGGCGTTTGAAGGAAGAACGACGATGTCTCCGGGTCGCAGGACCGCTCCAAAGACCGCGGCACAGGCTGCCATGCCGGAGGCGAAGACCAGCGCGGTGGCCTGGTAGCTCTCGCCTGTAGCGAGTTGCCCGGACTCCATCTGACCGATGGCTCTTTCGAGTGCGGTCCAGGTTGGATTGTGTGAGCGTGCGTAGGTGTAGGGGGTGTCCGACGGGTCGCCCGGCGTGTGGTACGGGGCGGCGAATACTGGCCCAGCGTGCAGCGGCTCGCCGGGGACGGTATGGCTCAGTGTGGAACGGATGATCTTGGTGGAGTCGCGCATAGATTTTTGAGGTGCGGATTCGGATCGAACCGATTGATGGTAGCAGGCTCAGCGTGGTGGCTTTTTGGGCGTTCGGACGGGTCTGGAGAAGTGTTCCCAACCGCCGGGTTTCAACTCTATTCGGCTGCCGTCTGGAGCGAGCATAGTCATCAGGGGGTGACCGGTGCGTCGTGCTTTTAGGATGCCGATTCGAGTGAGTGGCACTCCTGCGAGGGAGGTTGGCATTCTGATTGAGGATGGCGCGCCGAATAGTAGCTCGTAGTCTTCGCCCCCGTGCAGCGCTGTGTGCAGGGCAGCCGGGGCATCCAGCTTTCCGGCGAGGGGATGGATCGGGAGTGCTTCCTGTTCGATCTCTGCATTCACTCCTGAGGCGCGGCAGAGGTGAGCCAGGTCGGTCGAGAGCCCGTCGCTGATATCGAGGCAGGCTGTGGCGAGTCCACGACGCTGGAGGGCTTCGCCTACGTCCAGACGTGGCTCGGGAAACATGTGGGGATGATCTTCGGTGGTCTTATTGGTGGGGGGCCGTCGTCTTCGCTTCAGCATGATGGCCAACTCTGCAGCGGCGCCGCCGAGTTGGCCCGTTACGTAGAGTGCGTCTCCGGGTGAGGCTCCAGAACGGCGCAGCGCCTTGCCCTTTGGCGCAGAGCCGATCAGAACGATGTCGGCGAGGATCAGGGCACTTCTGCCGCCGGGGGACTCTGAGGTGTCCCCTCCTGCGAGGGGAACGCTGTGCAGCTCGGCGAGCGCACGCAGACCGTTGAAGAAGCCCTTGGTCCAAGCGCGGCCGGCGGATTTGGTGAGCATGGTGGAGGGAAGCGCGAGGGAGAGGAAGGCCGCGAGTGGGGTCGCGCCCATAGCGGCGAGATCGCTCAGTCCGCGAGCGAGGCATCGATGGCCTATCGACTCCGGCGGATGGGAGTCGCGGCGGAAGTGTCGGCCCTCGAGGGTAAAGTCCGTGGTCACCAGTACTTCGCATCCGGGGGGAGGGCGCAGGATCGCGCAATCGTCGCCGATGCCGAGCTTGACCGCGCTGTTACTGGTGGCGAAGTCGTGGCGGATCTGCTCGATCAGGTCCAGCTCTCCGAGAGGTGTGGATGGTTTTTTCATGCTGATGGCAGCATAAACGGAAAGCACAATGTGACTCTTTTGTGGTAGTTACAGGGGGAAGATCTGGTCTATGCTCGTTTGCACGGCGGGTAACTGCTTTGGTACCCTCTTAGAGGACGCTCAAGAGAGATCTGCAATCAGGAATGGCGATTGATGAATTCGATTTGCCTGGTGTGATTTTTTGATTGTAATTTCTTCGAGCCGCGGTTTCGCTTCGCGGTCAAATCTGGGCCAGGGATTCCGATTGAAGCTGAAAAAACGTCACTACATCATGCTGGTCAGCCGCGATGAAGAGGGCAACCTAAGTAAGGTGCCGGTTCCTCTGCACTACGCGTATATCTTTGTGGCCGCAGCGATCATCGGCATGTTTACGATCACCGGATTGGCTGGGTCCTACTCCCGGATGCTGATCAAGACTGCCCGGTTCAACCAGCTGCGGCAGGACCACAACTCGCTCCAGAAGGACTATGCGCACCTCGAGAAGGCAGCGCATGAAAAAGATATTCAGGCGGCTTCGTTGGGCTCTCTGGCGAGCGAGGTTTCGGTTCTGTACGGTCTGACGGCGAGCAAGCTGGCATCGCCCATGGGCAAGCTCACCAGCAAGCCTCACGGCAAGTCGTCGGGAGTGGCGGAGGCAATTGCCAAGATGCCATTGACCGATGGCACGGATTCTTCGGATAACTCGGAGCAGGCTTACTACAAGTCGATCGATGCGTTTTATTCGCTTCGTAGCTCGGCGATGAGCGGCACGGCGACCCGGGCCATCTCGAGTCTCAATGGTCCGGGATACGTCTCTACCGATCTGCTGGGAGTCGGCAGTCTTGAGGTTGCGTCGTATGTCCCGACGCTCTGGCCGATCATGGGGCCGATCACCAGCAGCTTTGGCCAGCGCGAGGACCCGGTGCTGGGGAACGGCGAAGGCGAGTTCCATACGGGTATCGACATCGGCGCCCCGAATGGTATACCGATCCGTGCGACCGGAGACGGCATCGTCATGCAGGCAGAGATGTCCAACGGCTACGGGCGCGAGGTCGTGATCGACCATGGGCATGGGGTGGAGACGGTCTATGGGCATATGTCGGGCTTCGCCTGCATCGCGGGGCAGACGGTGGTGCGCGGCCAGGTAATTGGCTACGTCGGCCACAGCGGACGCACGACCGGCTCGCATCTGCACTACGAGGTTCGCATCAGGAGTACGCCGGTGAATCCGCACAAATATCTGCGGACGACGCTGGCGGACCTGGGTACGGAGATAGCGAAGGGCCAGTAGTTTCGAGCGATTTCAAGGAACGGCAGAGCTGATGCAGGTTGTCGGCTCTGCCTTTTTTTGCGCTTCTGAAACGGACGAGATGAATGGGCATTCAAAGGTCCATTCCCTTAACGGGAGAACGCCTGGGTTCAATCCTGTTGTGCACCATTTGGGTAATACCCACCCTGGTTTGCCGCCGATATATTCACCATGAACATTGAAGTCCTGCAATAGATCGCGTCTGTCAGCCCTGGAAAAAGATCTTAATTCCATTCTGGCTTCACGAGAGAACGAGACATACATGGCGCAGACCTCAGCGGCTTTTCGACGTAATGTGCAGGGCTTTGACGGATCCATCTCCCTGTCGGATATTATTTCGGCGCTCTCCTATGCGCTTGACCTGACCGAGGGCGCGGTACATGGCCATGCGCTTCGCAGCTGCCTGCTGGGCATGCGCATCGCCGAAGAGGTAAAGCTTCCCTCGGACCAGACCAGCAGCCTCTACTTTGCACTGCTTCTGAAAGATATCGGTTGCAGCCGCAGCGCCAGCCGCATGAGCCAGATTCTTGCCGGAGACGATCGCGCGGCGAGGGCCGCGGTGAATCTTGAAGACTGGAGCAGACCGCACAAGCCGAGTCTATCGACCCTGAAGCTTCTTTGGAGTCAGGTTCTTCCCGACGCGGGTCGCGTTGTCCGGGCCGCCAGATCCTTCAAGAACGGAATCACGCGTTACCAGAGTCTCGAGAAACTGTCACCTCGCTACGACCGGGGAGCCAGCATCTTGAACGAACTCGGCATGGGTCCTATTGCTGCCGAGGCTGTCCGCAGTGTGGACGAACGATGGGACGGAAGCGGCTATCCGGACAGCCTGAAGGGAGAGCAGATTCCCCTGTTGGCTCGCATCTGCGCTATTGCGCAGCATTTGGATCTTGTCTCTGCCGCAGCCGGGACACAGAGTGCGATCGATACCCTGGATGAGCGTAGCGGCACCTGGTTCGATCCGCAGCTGGTCCGCATCGCACGATCGCTGCATCGCCGCGGGGCGCTCTGGAATAACTGCTCCCCCGCGGATGCAGAGCAGGATACGCGGCAGGCCGTTCTCGACCTCGACTCGGGCAGGCGGCACCAGTTGGAGTCCAGCCAGATCGATCGCATCTGCGAGGCGTTTGCGGATGTGGTGGATGCGAAGTCCCACTTCACCTTTCGCCACTCTCAGGGAGTTGCGGACGCTGCGTTCGGCATTGCGCAGGCGATGGGACTTGCTGCAGACCGCGCACAATTGGTTCGCAGGGCGGCTTTACTGCATGACATCGGCAAACTGGGCGTCGCCAATGCGATTCTCGACAAAAAGAGCCAGCTAAGCGCCGAAGAATGGAAGGCAGTGTACGAGCATCCGCGAATTACACGACGGATTCTGGAGCGGGTTGCACCCTTCTGCGAGATGGCGGTCATTGCAGGTGAGCATCATGAAAAGCTCGACGGCTCGGGCTATCCCGATCATCTGAAAGGGCCGGATCTCTCGGTTGAGTCTCGCATCGTTGCTGTTGCCGACGTGTACGCGGCGCTCTCGGAGGATCGTCCCTATCGAGCGGGTATCGAGCTCGACGAGACACTGTCGATCATGTCGAAGCTCATTCCTGTTCAGCTCGATGCAGACTGCTTCGAAGCGCTGGTTTCGGTGGTTTCGAGCAGGCGGGAAATTGCTTCTGTCCAGTCGCCCCAGGTTGCGAACGCGACGCTGGGTTATCCCTTCAAAAACAGGGGCTTCAAAAATGCAGCTTTTGAAAGTGCTCTCTGACACAACAGCTCAGAGATGCCTACAAAACAAGAACGGCCGAAGATCTCGGCCGTTCTTTTATTTTGCGGCTCTATGTCGAGACGGTTTTATTTGCCGGTGTAGCTGACGTGCCAGATGGTCTTCGAGCCATCGTCGGTTACGAAGAGGGAACCGTCCTTCGCCTCGGTGACCCCGACGGGCCGGCCCCAGACCTTGCCATCCGAGGTGACGAATCCGGTCAGGAAGTCTTCGTACTCTCCGGTCGCGTGGCCGTCGTGCATGGGGATGCGGATGACCTCGTAGCCGGAGCGGTGGGCGCGGTTCCAGGAGCCGTGCTCGGCTGCGAAGCCGTCGCCGTCATAGGCGGAGGGAAACTGCTTGCCGGTGTAGAAGACCATCTCGAGAGAGGCGAAGTGCGGCTGCAGGATGACGTCGGGCGTGATGACCTTGTCCTTCAGCTCCGGGTGCGTGCCCACGAGGCGCGGGTCCTGATGGCCGCCCATGTAGTACCAGGGCCACCCGTAGAAGCCGTCTTCCTTGACGCTGGTGATGTAGTCGGGAACGAGGTTGTCGCCGAGGCGGTCCCGCTCGTTGGTGGAGCACCAGAGCTGGCCGGTGGTTGGGTTAATAGCCTCGCCGACGCAGTTGCGAAGACCGCTGGCATAGACCTTGATGAACTTTCCTTCCGGGGTGAACTCAAGTACGTCGGCGCGATGAAACTCATTGGGATGAGTGTCAGGATCGTCCGCGTTGGAGGCGGAGCCAACCGAGACGAGCATCTTGGTGCCGTCGGGAGAGAAGACGATGTCGCGGGTCCAGTGTCCGCCGCCCCGGAGCTGGGCGAAGCCGGGGAGCTGGGCGACGATGGTCTCAGGCTTTCCGGTTGCAACCAGGTCGCCGGACTTGTAGGGGAAGCGGACCACCGTCTTGGTGTTGCCGACGTAGACCCACTTGGGGTTGGGGCCGCTGGGATAGAAGGCGATGCCGAAAGGAAGATCGAGGCCGGAGGCGAAGGTGGAGACGGTCGCTGCCTTGCCGTCAGGGCCCACGCCGCGCAGGACCATGATCTTGTCGTCGTGGGAGTCGGCGAGGAAGATATCGCCGTTGGGAGCGGTTCGCATCAGCCGAGGCTCTTTAAATCCCTGCGCGTACATCTCCACCTTGAAGCCGGCGGGCGCGATGGGCCATGCACCCTCGGGCCGGGGGACGACGCTGGGGCCGTTGTCGACGGACTCGTCCGGCTTGGGCTCGGGCAGGTCGGCCAGTGTGATCTTGCGGCGGACGCCGGGGTGCTCCTGCGTGTAGTCGGTGAAGGCGGACGGCCCGGTGATGACGGTGCCGGACTGTGCGAACACAGAAGCCGGCAGCGCAGAGACCAGGGACGCCAGAGCCAGGACTCGAAGGACGGAAGGAGTAGAGCTATTCATGAGACGTTTCTCCTTGGAGCGTGAAAGCGGTTAGATGCTGCTGCCCGACCATTCGGAGTTGACCGTTGGCCACTTCGAGCTCGACTACCTCGAGGTTCTCGATGAAGTTGCCGAAGTGGAAGCGCCGAAAGTTTGACATCAGCTGCCGATCGGTTGCATGGGGGAAGAGTAAGAGAAGGCGGATGGCCTGCATGAAGAGGCCGTGAGTGAAGACGGCGATGCATCCCTCTGATTTCAATTGGGCGAGCCGTTTGAGGGCGTCGCGGGCGCGGCTGAGGAAGCCACTGAACGACTCGGCTCCGGGGCCATCGGAGTAGGAGGGGTCGTCTCGCTCCCAGAACTCCAGAATGTGCGGCATCTGCTGCTCTTCGCTGGTACGGTTGCGTCGCGCAGGGTTTAGATAATGGAACTCCTGAATCGGCCACTCTTCAGACGTCACCTCGGGGTAGCGCTGTCGAAGCGGAACCGAGGTCTGCTGGGCGCGGAGATAGGGTGAGAGGAGAAACAGTGTCGGTTCGCAGGGGAAGCTGTCGGCGAAGGCCTTTGCCTGGGCCTGGCCGAGCTCCGTCAGGGGATTGGTGATGTGGTCGGGTGGGATGCCGCCTGCATTCGCGACGCTCTGGCCGTGGCGAATGAGCAGAATCGTGGTTGGCTGCTGCACGTCAGTCGTCTCTGTCATCTTGGTCGTTATGGCTGAAGATCGGGGTTGGGCGCTGCGAGTTGTTTGACGAGTTCAAGCGAGATGTTCGCCGTCAAGACAGCGCGATCTTTGTGTTGTTCGATCTTCGTGGAGTCGGTCAGCTCGCGAAATGCCGCATCGGTGGCGGGGTGAGGCTGCATCTGCGCCTGTGCCTGCTGCACGGTCTTCATGAGCGAGAGCAGCGAGGTGAGAGTCTCGGTGGCACGGGCCGCGTCGGCGTCGTTCGGAGCAATCTGCTCGATGCGCAGATGCAGGGTTCCGAGATAGCGCAGGCTGGCGACGAAGGTCGTGTCCTCCGACATGGGTAGTTGCAGGCCGAAGATGCTAATTGTGCCGCGCTCGGAGAAGGGGAGGCCGATGTGGCCGATGCCCCACGCGCTTGAAAATGCGGGCACGTCGCGGTAGCGTGCCGACAAGAGCGACGAGCCTGAAAACGGCGACGCAGCGGCGCGATGGCGATCGAGGATGGAGTGAATCTGCTCGGCCGTCGGCATGTTGGAAGCGGCGATGGTGTCGTAACCAAGCTGCGTGATGCGCAAAGGTCGCGTGTTGCTCTCGTCGCCTACGCGGATGGTGAAGATGTCGTGGTCGGCGTAGGTCTCCTTCGCCGTAGCGATCGAGGCGAGATAGTGTGCCAGGCGCTCTCCATCAAAACGGCCTTCGAAGACCTCGGAGTATCCGACCGGGCCGTTCGGGCCGTTGGGGTCATCCATACGGTGCAGGGCGAAGGCTACTGAGTCGAGATCGCGCTCGGGGACGATGCCTGTGGCGTCGATGAACTGCTGATACTCAGGGGTGCGATTTACCGGCGAGCGATCGAAGTGGGTCGCAGCCCGCAGCGGCTTCAGGTTGGCATAGACGATCGCGTCGGACTCAGGAAGCAGGCGCGCGACCTCTGGCGGAGCGGCCTTTCGCAGCACCAGGGCTACGACCAGCGCAGCCATCAACGACAGCATCAGCAACAGAGAGTAGCGTGTGCGCTTATGCATCAGGGACATGGCCGGTTGGGCAAAGTGTCAGCATGGTCAGTACGATTCACGAACTGCAGCGCCTCAAGCAATAAGCATAGCCCATCTTGGGGCGTGGGCTTCGGTGGTGGCTCCTTGCCGCGTGGGATTGAAGAGGAGTTGTGAGGTTATTGAAAAGTTATTCCACGTTTATTCCACGATGGCGAAGGTGTAGATCTTTCCGCCGTTGGTGACGTTGCCTGTGCCGGGTGGCAGAATGCCGAACTCGCCGCCTGCGACGCTGTCTCCCACGGTGAACTCGTAGGTGCGCGGAGCGGTTCGCACCGGCTTGAAGGGTACCTCGTCGCGATCTGCCCCGCCGCTTGAGTGGAAGACTCCGCCGGTGAGGATGCGGAACTCACGGTTGCTGGAGTTGAGGCGAAAGCGAACGAAGGTGTACTCGCTGGCTGAGACTCCCTCTGGCGTGTAGAGCAGAACTTCGATCGGGCGCTTGAGCGCGAGTGCGGATTCGCGGCCATTGACGCGGCCGTTGCGATCCTGCTTGATGATGCCGTTGGTCACGGTTGATTTGATGAATCCGCCTGACTTGATGTGGACGATCTCAGGGTCGATCGCGGTCCACTTTCCTGAGCGATCCTTGTAGTAGACGCCGATCTCGTTGACGTCGGAGAGGACGATGGGTCGTTCCGTCTCCGGCACGTTGGTGAGTTGCCGGCGACTCTTGTTCATCATGGCGGCGATGACGCGGTCCGAGAGCCCTGCTGTTTTGAGGGTCACGAGGGAGTCAGCGTCTGTGTTGTACTTTCCGGGCTGAGTGTTGATGGTTTGAACGATCAGCTCGTCTCCTAGGCCGGCCTTGACCATTTTGACCACCGAATCGTTGTTCATGACGGCGGACTTTGGCGAGGTTGTCTGGGAGGCTGTTTGGGGACCCTCGATCAATTGGGGGGCATCGCCTGTGCTCTGCGCCACTACCGGCAACGTGCTGAACAGAAGAGAGAGAAGAAGCAGAAAGCGCATGAATTTGATCGACCTGGGTTCCGGAATTTCCAACAGGCTGAAACTGAAAATGCTGGCCTAGCCTAGCACGGAGGCGAACTTTGGACGCATTCGGCGACGGCTCGGTAAGCGGAGGAGATCCGCAGGCTGTAACCCATTGCTCCCATGTGTCCGCTATGCTAAAGTTAGGTCTGCGGCGCACTCTGCGCGGGCACTGCTGCGCGTTGGGCGGCTGAGCTTACAGAGGGCAAATTGCTGTTTGGGCTGGCGTAGCTCAGCTGGTAGAGCATCTGATTTGTAATCAGAGGGTCGGGGGTTCAAGTCCCTTCGCCAGCTCCAGTTTCAAGCAGCGGGAAAAGAAAGACGGATTTGGTTGTACTGCTTGCCGTTCTGGCTTTGCAGGCCTCCTCTTCATTCTTCAAGGGTGAGTACGCGCCCGATTCGCGGTTTAGAATCGAGGTGCGAACTTGAGAGATTGAGATGAGGGCTGCGCGCTGGAGTTCAAAGCAGGATGTGCACAGGTGGCCGAGTGGTTAATGGCAGCAGACTGTAAATCTGCCACTCTTCGAGTTACGGAGGTTCGAATCCTCCCCTGTGCACCATAATTTTGTACTGCGGTTGTGGAAGGTTGCTGTAACTGGTGAGTGTTGTGGATCTGAGTCCGGCAAGCAGCGGAAGAATGTGGATTGCGCTGGCTGTGCTGGGGTTGTTGGCGATAGCGGTCTGGCAGACAATGGAGCCGGGCAAGTATCAACAGCTGACCTGGATCCTGTTAGGTTTTTTTGCCTTTCGTGTCATACTCGGACGGCTGCGTTCGCGGTAAGATTGTTTGGTAAAGAGTTTTAGCAGATTGTTTTGCGTGTTTTGTACAACGCTGGCGTAGCTCAGTGGTAGAGCACTCCCTTGGTAAGGGAGAGGTCGAGAGTTCAAGCCTCTCCGTCAGCTCCAGATTTTTGAAGTAAAGGGTTCGGTCCCTGCAGGCAAGCGGGAGTAACTCAGTGGTAGAGTCACAGCCTTCCAAGCTGTTGGTCGCGGGTCCGATTCCCGTCTCCCGCTCCAAAGATTGATAGACGCGGTCAGGCAACAGGGATCGCAGGAGAGTGTGTTGAGCAGTCTGTATCAGCAACCCGTACTAACCGTCTCCGATCCGGAGACCTTCAACGCAGTGAAGGCAGCAGTGGAAGCCTCCTTCTCTTCCGGTCGCGTCGCGGACTTCCTGAAGTCACTGGAGCGGTCGAAGCTGCGCATACGCGACTTCGAGACGATTCTGGGCAAGGGAAACCTGGGAGCGGCCACGCAGGCCGAGTACAACAAGCTGGGCAACTCCGACCAGGGCCAGATTCGCGAACTGTATCTCGCCAGCCTGGAGCAAGTCGCCCCGGAGCTGCGAGAGAAGTTCTTCAAGTTGTACGCGTACTACTGAGACAAACCCGCCCGGTTCTCAAGTTTAGTTTTTCGCTTTCGTTTGAAGTATTCACCTGAACCCCGGTGCACGCGCCGGCTAACACGAGGAGACGAGCAGTCATGGGCAAGGAAAAGTTTGACCGGTCAAAGCCGCACGTAAACATCGGGACGATCGGGCACATCGATCATGGCAAGACGACGCTGACGGCGG
>NZ_JACHDZ010000005.1 GCF_014201375.1 Tunturiibacter empetritectus | reverse complement strand
GGCCTGTCTGCGTGGAACTTCAGCGATGAGGTGCTGCGCTGGCTTCTTCATGGGAATAGTCTGCTCCTCCTTCGGAGGACCTGCTCATCCCATTTATCGTTACTATCCGGCCTCAGCTGCCGAAAATCCCGTTTTCGTGAAGTACGGATAGGCGACTGATCGTAGAGGAGTGACTCGGCGATTTGTCATCCACCGAGATCCGGACACTGAAAATACCCTTCAGCCATCCCACCGAAACGTTTAACCCCAGTTGCCCACAGTGTTCTCCTTGGCCGCTACGCACAAAGCGCACGCAACGACCAAGGATGTGACTTCCTATTGCCGCTCCTCTTGGCGGTCCTCCTCTCTGGTTACTCCGGAGACCGTTCCGGTAAATTCGCCTGAACTCGCGAAAAAGACGGGGTTGTTTAAGGCGTCGGCTAAGACCGGCACGTTCGTCTCGGTCAACGTAAGGGTGCCGGACGCGTCTTTGAAACGGTCAGTTCCACCAGTGATTTGGAGAGTCAGAGTACAGTGGCTCTGTTGGGCCGCAAGATCTACGCAATCGGCTCCCTGCGTCAAATTGACCTTCAACAAACTGCCATCCCGGAAGCGAAACACCCCCGCCCCTGCCACTCGTGAGAAATAAATGTTGGCTGGGCCAGAGCAGGTGCTTGGCGGCGGCTGCTGCGGAGAAGTTGTCTCGGCGCTAATAAGAAGAAAGGTGAATGGTCCCAGTGCACCGTTCCCGGCGAAATTTTCTTCGCCAGTTTGTGTGCCGGGCTGCTGTAGATTGATAGCGCTGGCCCCAGACGTTCCCGAATACGACATCTTTACAGGTTGGTGTTGTGCGTAAACGCTCGCGACACCAAGATTGAGCATCAGCGCCATAGCTGCTATGTATTTCATGTGTGCCTTCCGCTTTCGCATTGTGTAAGTACCTCCCGTGAGATAACCGGCCGAAGTAGGTGCGATCAACCGGTTGTAGGGGCATGAGAACCCACGCGGCCCTGAAGGTCAAAGCAACCGGTCGTGAAAGCTTTGTTAACTGCTAAGCCCATGCGTTTCAAGCGAATGGGTCACGCTGTTAACCGGTGTCACGCGATGGTAGACTCGACTCCTAGTCAGTCCTCTAGGACTTTGGGTGCCAAGTGTGCAGACACAGCCCGGAATCGTCTATCAATTCGGCCCGTTTGAGGTAAACCCCGCGTCGGGAGAACTTCTGAAGAATGGGAGACGCATAAGGCTGCAGGAGCAACCCTGTCGGCTCCTCGTCGCGCTGCTCGAAAACGCCGGAGAGGTCATTACCCGAGAGGAACTTCGTAGCCGCCTCTGGCCGGGCGATACATTCGTTGATTTTGATGGCAGCCTCCGCGTGGCGGTGGGCAAGCTGAGAGAGGCGTTAGACGACAACGCCGACGATCCTCGATACATTCAGACAATTCCGAAGCGAGGATATCGATTCCTTGTTCCTGAAGTCCGCCGGATGAATGCCGCTCATGAAGTCGTCGCACCGCGCGAAGATCGCGAGGTCTTGAAAACGGACGCAACTGCGGCTGCCGTCAGCCCAAAGCACAACCATCTGCTGAGGTACGGGATCGCCGCTCTTGCCGCGCTTATTCTGACAACCGTCGGGATTTTCCTTTGGCAGCAGCGCCCGCACGCCAAACCGCTCACGGACAAAGATGCTCTGGTGCTCGCGGAGTTCGCCAACAGCACCGGCGATCCGGTCTTCGACGGCACGCTGCGGCAGGGGCTTTCCATCCAATTAGAACAGTCCCCCTTCCTCAGCATTGTCTCTGACGAAGAGATCCAGCAGACTCTCGGTCTGATGGGCCAGCCCGCCGATGCCAAGCTGGTATCGGCAATTGCGCGAGAGGTTTGCCAACGGACGGCAAGCGCCGCGGTGCTCTATGGTTCGATCGCCAGGATTGGCACCCGGTACCTTCTGACCCTAAAGGCGGTCAACTGCGAAAGCGGCAAAACGCTGGCAAGCACTGAGGCACAGGCGAACGACGAGAACCATGTCCTTAATGCACTTGGAAAGGTGTCCGTCGAGATACGGAATAAGCTGGGCGAGTCTTTGAGCACGATCCAGAAGTTTGATACTCCTTTGGAGGAGGCGATGACACCCTCGCTTGAGGCCCTAAAAGCTTTCACCTCCGCCATGCAGACGTTGAGGACAAAAGGGCCGGAAGCGGCGACGCCATTTTTCAAACATGCTGTCGAACTCGACCCCAATTTTGCGGTGGCGTACGCCTACCTAGGCGTCCAGGCAACCACTGGGGATCAACCCAGCCTCTCAGTGGACTACCGCACAAAGGCCTATCAACTGCGCGACCGGGCCAGTGAGGCGGAGAAGTATTGGATTACCGCAACCTACCATAAAGGAGTAACCGGCAACATCCCAAAGGCCATAGAAGCCTGTGATCTTTGGATCCAGGATTATCCCCGTTCAGAGCTGCCGCACGTCTACCTGGGAGCGGCAATCTTGCCGGTCGTTGGACAGTATGAGAGAGCACTCGAAGAATCCACCGAGGGAGTTCGTCTGCGTCCTGACTTTGCCCTCGCCTACGCTTTCCGTATACGTGCCTCCACCGCTCTAAATCGCTTCGATGAGGCGAATGCTACCTACGAGCAGGCTCTTCAACGCACTTTACATACGTCCTACATCGATGCCGTCATGTATTTCCTGGCATTCGCGCAGAACGATACGGCGGCGATGGTCCAACACGCCGCAAAAGTGGAGTCTCTACCGAAGTGGGAGCACCAGATGTTGAGTATGGAAGGCGATACTGCCGCCTATTCAGGGCGCCTTAAAGTCGCCCGCGAGCTGAGTCACCGCGCGATCGACCGCGCCCAACGCGTTGGAGAGAAGGACGCGCCCGCACTCTACTCTGCTACCTCCGCACTCAGAGAAGTCTGGTTCGGCAACACCGGCGAAGCGCGGCGACGCGCCACTTTGGCATTGAAGCTCTCGAGCGGCCGCGATCTGCAGTATTTTGCTGCGCTCGTGTTTGCCTATACCAAGGATGACGCGCGAGCGAAGGCGCTGGCCGACGATCTGGACAAAAGGTTTCCGGAAGACACAATTGTGCAGTTCAACTATCTGCCGAGCGTCCGCGGAAGGCTTGCGCTCAACAAAGGAGATGCTTCTGGCGCCATTCAAGTTCTTGGGATTGCCGCGCCCTATGACCTTGGGGGGACGAGAGCCATTGATCTGGATTGGAGCGCGATGTTTCCGGTCTTTGTGCGTGGCGAAGCCTATCTGGCTGCCCGTCGGGGTAGCGAAGCTGCCGCCGAGTTCCAGAAGATCCTCGACCATCGCGGTCTCGTCCTGAACCAACCCATCGGTGCGCTTGCCCATCTTGGCCTCGGCCGCGCTTATGTGTTACAGGGTAACCTCCCCAAAGCCAAGGCGGCCTATGAGGATTTCCTTACACTGTGGAACGACGCGGACCCTGATATCCCCATCTTGCAACAGGCGAAAGCGGAGTACAGAAAGATGAGGTAGCGAAGAGGATCCCGCATTGGCCGGTATATTTCATCGCTTACGGCGCATAAGAGACGAACTATCGACACTCTACCTTCGATTTCGCTGTCTCAATTGGTGATAACAGGCCAGTGCACTCATTGAACTCCTGCTTAGAGGCGAGGATTAGTCCCGATGAACGCGCTTCCGTTCATGTGTCCGCTTTCGGCAATGGCGGTCTAGAGAGCGACGGACCGAACTCAACAAAGTTCTATCACACGAATTTTGAGTTTGGCGCAAGTAACCCATGTTCCGCGCACAAACCCTGTCAAGCCCCGAATCGCATAAAACCCGCGCCAGCCGCGGACTTTCGCTTGGCGTATCAGTTATGCTCCAGCCGCTATAATAGAGATAACCAGCAAATCCAGATCTCAAGTCACAAGGCCGCGTAAGGCCAAAACCTGCACCTCCAGACGAAGTATCACCCGCAATGTAAACAAAACAAGTATTTTGCGAACAACTGTTTTACTTTCTGCATTTTAGCGATAGCCACTCCCTGCAAGCCGATGATTCAAATAGACTTCCCTGCAAGATACCCCGAGGGGGGAGGGGAGGGGACAAGCAACAAAAGTCCGACCCGAAACCACCAACTCTACCCCACTCCGCGGTACACTCCACACGTGAAGCCCTTCACCCTGACCGCAACTCTCCTCCTCACCACCCTCGCCCCGGCGCAGAACCCCCCGCCCGACACCATCTACCTCCACGGAAACATCCTCACCGGCGCCCACCTCCGCCCGAACGACCCCTCCCCCACCCCCGCAAAGGTCCAGGCCCTGGCCATCGCCAAAGGAAAGATCGTAGCCGCCGGCACCGACGCCGAGATCCTCACGCTGAAAGCCCCGAAGACCCGCATCATCGACCTGCACCACGCCTTCGCGATGCCCGGCTTCAACGACGCCCATACCCACATGGCCTCCGCCGGCCGCCAGCAACTCTCCATCAACCTCGACGGAGTCAAATCCCTCGCCGAGATGCAGCAACGCATCCGCGTCTACGTCGCAAAAGCCCAACCCGGAACCTGGCTCCAGGGCGGCGGCTGGGACCACACCCTCTGGCCTGGAGCCAAACTCCCCACCCGCGAGGACATCGACCCCATCACCGCCGGCCACCCCTGCATCCTCGAGCGGGTCGACGGCCACATCGCCCTCGCCAACTCCGCCGCCCTCGCCGCCGCCGGCATCACCGACGAGACCCCCACCCCCCCCGGCGCAAAGATTGATCGGCCCGACCGCGATCCCTCGGGCCCTCCCACCGGCATCCTCCGCGAATCCGCCGCAACCAACCTCGTCTTCAGCAAAATCCCCCAGCCCGGCCCCGAAGAGCGAACCAAAGCCCTCAACCTCGCTATCAACGACGCCCTCGCCCACGGCGTCACCAGCGTCCAGGACTACTCCGACTGGGAAGACTTCCTCACCCTCGAAGAGCTAGAAGACGCTCTCCAGCTCCACCTCCGCTTCGCCGAGTGGCTCCCCTTCGACAAGCCCCTCGAGATCCTCAAGGAGCGCCGCGCCAGCCACTCCCCCGACGACCCGCTCCTCCACCTCACCATGCTCAAGGGCTTCATGGACGGCTCCCTCGGCTCCCGCACCGCAGCCCTCGACGAGCCCTACTCCGACGACCCCAACAACTCCGGCCTCCCCCGCTACGACCAGAGCAAGCTCACCCAGATGGCCTCCGAGCGCGCCGCCGCGGGCTTCCAGCTCGGCTTCCACGCCATCGGCGACCGCGCCAACGCCATGGCACTCAACACCTTCGGAGCCGCCGACCAGGTAGCCACCCTCGCCCCGCCACCCGCCAACCCCAACACCACCGACGCCCACATCGTCACCACCCCACCTCCACCCGACCCGACCCCCGCCGCCCTCCGCTTCCGCGTAGAACACGCCCAAGTCCTGCTTCCAGAAGACTTCGACCGCTTCTCGAGCGAGGGGGTCATCGCCTCCATGCAACCCTCCCACCTCCTCACCGACATGAAGTGGGCCACCGACCGACTCGGCCCCGAGCGCGCCAAGTACGCCTACGCCTGGAAGAGCTTCCTCGACCACAACGTCACCCTCGCCTTCGGCACTGACTACCCAGTGGAGTCCATCAATCCCTTCCGCGGACTCTACGCCGCCATCACCCGCCAGAACGAAGCCGGAACCCAGACCTTCCAGCCACAAGAGAAAATCTCTCTCAACGAAGCCATCTACGCCTACACCCAGGCCTCCGCCTTCGCCGAGTTTCGCGAACACCAGAAGGGCCGCCTCGAGCCCGGCTACCTCGCCGACTTCATCGTTCTCGACCGCGACATCACCACCGCAACCCCACAACAACTCCTCCGCACCAAGGTCCTTCGCACCATCGTGAACGGCGAAACCGTCTACTCACAATCACCGAAACCCAACGCCGGAGCGACCAACTAGTTGCCCCACCGACCAAGCCCGACCACCCTGGCCCACCTCTTACTCCTCGCGGTCGTCATCATCTGGGGGGCCACCTTCGTTTTAGTAAAAGATGCGCTCCACGACATCTCGCCGCTGCTCTTCAACCTGCTCAGAATGGCTCTTGCCTTCCTCGCCTTAGCCATCGTGAACCATCGTCAACTCCGCATCATCAACCGCCAAAGCATCGTATCCGGCCTCATCGTCGGCCTCTTCCTGGCCGCCGGATACCAGTTCCAAACCACCGGTCTGGCCCGCACCACCGCGGCGAAGTCCGCCCTGATCACCGGCCTCGTGGTCGTCTTCGTCCCACTCTTCACCCTCATCGCTGCGATTCGCCCGCAAGGGACACCACCGCCGCGCTGGACCACTGCCATCGGAGCCATCCTCGCCTTCTCCGGCCTTCTCCTGCTCACAACGCCCGCCGGAACATCCTGGCGGAATCTCTCGAGCAGCATCGGCGCAGGAGATCTACTCACTCTGGGCTGCTCCATAGCCTTCGCCGCCCATCTCCTATCGTTGGCTCACACCTCCCGCAGGGTCCCAACCGCACAGCTCGCCACTCTCCAGATCGGAGCTGCTGCACTTCTCATGGCCGTCACGCTGCCCTTAGGCGGAAGGCCTCATCTCACCCTCACGCCTCGATTAGTCACAGCACTCGCTATCACCAGCCTCCTTGCCACAGCCGCAGCCTTCACCATCCAAAGCTGGGCCCAGCAGCATCTGCCCCCCACCCACACGGCGATCCTCCTTACCCTCGAGCCCGTCTTCGCCTGCCTCACCTCATTCCTCGTCCTGCACGAACATCTAGGCCACCGGTCCCTCTTGGGAGCCGCGCTCATCCTCTCAGGAATAGCCTTCATCGAACTTTTTCCCTCGGAAGCTCCAATCCCTACCTACCCCTCCTAAGGTTCACGCAGACTTTCGTCTTCTTCTTGCGTCTAATCTGATTGTGAAGCTGACCTCACCTCAGGCCAAAGCACAATACACCGCAGCGACTATACTTAAACTTCACGCCGCGCACACTCTCCGGCACACAGCAACGCATAACATTGAGGTCAAGACCTACTAATGGACACACCGAAGAACACATCCTCCACGCTGCTCGAACGCATTCGCACCCATCGCCTCACCACGACGTTCACCCTTCTTGCCACATTGTCGGTCGGCATACTCGCCGGTTCCATCCTCACGCGCAATGTCAGCGGCAAAGAGCAGTCTGAGGTCAACTCTACCGACGCAAAGCCTCTCGTCATTCCCTCTCCAGTTGCGCTTTCCAACGGCTTCTCCCAGATCGTCAAGCAAGTCGGACCCGCCGTCGTCAATATCAATACCGAAGAGCTCCCCAAGCCCTCATCGAACAAGCGTAAACGTGGCGGCCAGCGTCTGCCCCAGCCAAGCGACCCCAACGGCGACGACGACAGCCAGCAGTCCCCAGGCGATATGCAGGACTTCTTCAACCGTTTCTTCGGTGGTGGCCAGGGTGGCGACGATAGCGATGGCGGTGCTGCTGGCGAACGCCGCGCGCTCGGTTCCGGCTTCATCGTTGATCCTCGCGGCTACATCATCACCAACAACCACGTCGTCGACAAAGCCGACAAGATCTACGTGAAGCTCTCCACCGACCCTGACGGCGGTCCCGGGGACGAAGGCCGTGCCGCCACCGTGATCGGCGTCGACAAAGACACCGACATCGCCGTCATCAAGATCGACACCAAAGAGCCGCTCCCCACCGTCAAGCTCGGCAACTCCGACGGCGCACAGGTCGGCGACTGGGTCCTCGCAATCGGCAGCCCCTTCGCCCTCTCAAAGACAGTCACCGCCGGAATCATCTCTGCTAAGAATCGCAGCATCGACGAGCCCAGCCCCAACGGCGTCTCCCAAACCCAGTTCCAGCGCTTCATCCAGACCGACGCCGCCATCAATCCCGGTAACTCTGGCGGCCCGCTCGTCGACATGGCCGGTCAGGTCGTCGGTATGAACACCGCCATCTACACCCAGTCCATGGGCTCTCAAGGTGTCGGATTCGCAATGCCCGCCAACATCATCGCAAGCGTCTACAACATGCTCATCGGACCCGAACATAAGGTCGTTCGCGGCTCCATCGGCATCCAGTTCCAGGTGGCCCAGTCCTCTGCCGTCAACCGCGTGTATGGCTTCTCGAGCGGTGTCATCGTCGGCGTAGTCACACCCAACGGTGGTGCGGCCAAGGCCGGCATTCAGGCAGGCGACGTCATCGTCTCGATCGATGGTCGCAATATCAAAGACGGCGACGATCTGGTCAACGACATCTCAGCCCGCCATGTCGGCTCGACTGTAAAACTCGGCTACCTCCGCGACGGCAAACAGAACACCGCAAATGTAGTCATCGGAGATCGCGCCAAAACATACGCGGATATCACCGGCCAGCCAGACGACACCTCTACCCCACAGGAGACCGACGCGGGAGAAGGCAAGCTCGGCATTACCGTCTCGGCGATCCCGGCCTCCTTGTCAGCCAAGGTGGGGATCAAGGGTGGCGTCATCGTCACCAACGTCCGCCCCGGCTCCTTCGCAGACGAGATTGGCCTGGGCAAAGGAACGATCATCACCGCAATCAATCGCAAACCAGTCACAGATGAGACCAGCTATCGCGCAATCGTCTCCACCCTCAAGTCCAAGGACGACGTCGTCTTTGTGATTCAGTCCCCCATCCAGAAAAACCTCAACTCCTACGTAGGCGGGACGCTGCCATAGCATTCCTCCCATCGAACCCGACAGAAGAAGGAGTGATCCTGATCGACCTCAGCCTCACTCCTTCTTCCATCCTTCTTCCATGGTTCGAGAACTCCACAAACAACCCACCGAAAGATGTATTTCCAATAGTCAACCTTTTTCTTGCAATACACATTACTATCGGGGTACCCTACTCTCAGCATCGACGACAGTCTCGGTATTCACTTACCGATATTTATCCCAAGGTGATGTACTAACTATGCAGTTCGGCAGAGCATTTCTAACCTCGACGTTGCTTCTGGCAACCGCAATGCCATGCCTCGCGTTCACGCACTCGCGTCGTGGCCCAACCTCGCCCAGAGTGTCGAGTAAACACTCAAAATCCGCGAAGCCAGTGGGACAGCGAACTATCGATGATGCGCGAGCAACCCAGATCCAGGCCTCGCTGATCAAGTCCGGCTACCTCTCCGGCGAGGCATCAGGCCACTGGGACTCTCAGACACAGACGGCGATGCAGAAGTTTCAGGCAGATAACGGCTGGCAGACAAAGTTGATCCCCGACTCCCGAGCCATCATCAAGCTGGGTCTCGGCCCCGAGCAAAGCTCCAAAAGCACCGGCATTCCTGCAATGACGGTCTCCGATGTGTCGCCGACCTCAGGTTTCATGCAGCGATAAGACATTCGCTCACACAAAAAAGAGGACCAATCGGCCCTCTTTTCTTTCAACGAAATCCTCATATGTCGCTGCTATTGGATCCAGGTTGCTATTGAACTCTGATGGTAAAGACGTAGTCTTTCACGTCCTCATGTGACACCGGAAGATTACCTGCTCTCCCCACCGTGCCGCTCTCCAGCCACATCCTCAACCAATAATCCTGGTGAAGTCGAACCAGGCGAGTCGCCACCGGTTGTTTCTGTTCTAACACCGCAGTGATCCGCGCGGCCATCGAATCCTTATCCGCGGCTGTCTCCAGCTTTGCCTCCACTCCTTCGCACGCAAGTAGCCTGCTTCGAGCCGCTTCGAACTGAGCCCCCTCCACAACTCCACTCTCAACTTTCAATCCCGTCATCTGTTCCATCGCCAGCGCGGAGGACGCATCCAGATGATCCGCAAAACCGATATACAGGATTCGTGATCCCGCAACTCTCAACGGCAGCAGGCCGAACTTTTCAACGAATACCCTGGGCATTACCAGAGCCATCGCCTCCGGAGAGAATCCCTCGGTCGTCAGCACCGGGCACCCCCACTGCATGCTCAATCCGCGGGTAATCTGCTCAGCCTCCACGCCGCACTCGCTCAGAAGCCATTCACCGATCTTCCCACTCCCGTTCTCTCTTTGCGCCGCCAACGCCTTCTGAAGCTGCGGATGAGTAATCCATCCCTGCGCCAGCATCAGCAGGCCAAGCGGAACTCGATGCCGATGTGGAGACAAATCTGCCGACGCTCCTCCGTCTCGCAACTCGCGGCGCACTGCCGCATGCACCATCGCGAGCACGCACCGTCCGCTACATCCCCACTGTCCTTCGAAGATCGGTCTGCGCCGATTTCGCCAGGGCATCGTCCAACCGCTCTCACACTCGGAGTTCCCGCACATCCTCCGCTGCGGCGTCTTCCCCGCAGAAGCCGGGAGGCCATACCCTTCAAACCCCGCAAGCTCATTCGACGGCCTGTACTCATCCTCCTGCCAGGCTACCCCGTTCCCTACCCGCAAGGCACTCGGCATCAGCGCGCTCACCTTCATCGCTCCCGTCTTCTTCGTTAGAAAAGGCATCGAATACTCTCCAGTCTCAACTGCGGCGTAGCCACTTCCGTGATGCGCAGCGCGAAGTTGCCGCTGACGACAACCACCTCGCCCCGAGCCACGATTCTGTCTCCCACAACAAGGTCCACCGGTTCGGAGACATGACGATCCAGTTCCACCACGTCCCCTGGTCCAAGCTCCAGCACCTCTCGCAACGGCATCTCACGCGAACCGAACTGCAGCGTCGCATCCAGCTCAATGTCACACAACAACCCAATCCTCGGATCAATCCCGGGATTATTCCCAAGCCCAATCCCAGCAATCTCATCCGAACCCGTCACCTTCTCCATGTCCCGTTCCTCTCCTAGTTCACACTCATCGTCTCGGCCGCGCTCTGAGTCTCCAAAACGCCGCTTAGGTCTTCACTCTCGATCTCGCCCTCCAGCTGAGCCCCACGATGTTCGCCGGTCCTCACCGGATGCGCTCTTCCCAACTGCAAGCCACCAACCCGCAACTCGGAGATAGCGTGCTTCGCCAACGGGAGACGCAGGACCATCCCCGGCTCCAGCGCCGCCAACTCACTCGCACGAAGCCTCATCGAGGGAAACTGCAGAGCAGCGCCGAACTTTACCTCGCCCATCAGTTGGCGCACCCTTGCCTGCGCCTCCTTGGATCGCCTCTTGGGACGATCCCCCTCGGAGATCAACCGCCGCAGAATCGCATTCAGGACAACCGCCGGCAGGCAGATATTCATCGCGCCCTGAGCCTCAGGCATCCGCGCCTCGAAGCTCACGCACAGCGTTCTTTCTCCGGAGGTCAACATCCGCGCCACCGCCGCCTCCGACTCTCTCTTCTCGAAGACGAACTCCAACCCGACCGACTGCCATGCCAGGTTAAGCTCCTGCACCGTCATCTGCACCACAGACGTCAGAATCGCATCTTCAATATCGGTCAACTCTCGCGCGGGCCACGCCCGTCCTACCCCACCCAGCAGAACATCCACGATCGGCGATGCCAGCGCAAGCTCCAACTCCAGCAACCCCACCGCTCCCAGTGGCTCCAGCCGAATCGAACAAATGTAGTTCGGAGAAGAGAGTCGTTCCAGAAACTCACTGAAGGGAAGCTGCTCCCCCGCGACCAGTTTCATCTTGAACGGAGTCCTCAACCACGCCCCCAGGGTGTGCATCAGGTTCCTCGCAAACAGATCGTTCACCGAACTGATCGCTCGCATCTGATCGTTGCTGATCTGCCCCGCGCTGCTGAAGTCATATTGTTCCAGCGGCACTTCGGCTTCAGCACCTTCAGGTTGCGCCGAAGCATTCGCCCCGGCTGCCGCGAACAGTGCATCGATATCTCCCTGCCCAAGCTGCTTTCCCATGCATTCCTTTCTTTGGTTAGAGATCTCACACAACAACTCGATCAGAGCGTCAACGTGTTCCAGCCTTGCGCTTCGAAGCTTTAGCCTTCACAATCCCGGCAGAGTCTCCCGGCCGCAAACTCGCAAGCGACGCCCTCAGCCTCAGCACCGCCGAAGAGTGGATCTCCTTCACCGTCAGATCCACCAGCTGACCGTTCCGCATTACCTTGCGCTCCATCCGGTTCAGCTCCACGTCGCCATGTCGCAGCACCGGATCCGCAAACTGCTCTCGCCGCCGCAGCAGCGCCCGGCAGCGCGCCGTCAGCTCATGAAAGCTGAACGGCTTCAGCAGGCAATCATCTGCGCCAAGGTTCAAACATTTGATCCGCTCTTCCACCGAACTGCGTCCAGTCAGCACCAGCACCGAGGTCTCATCAAAGCGCCCGCTCATCTCCGCCAGCACTTCGGTCCCATCTTTTCGCGGAAGACTCAGGTCCAGCACGATCAAGTCCGGACGATGTTCTTCCGCATGCCGCAATCCGGCCTCGCCATCACCCACCCAATCCACCTGGTGTCCCTCCAGCTTCAAACCCTTCTGGAGAAACAAACCCAACGCTGCATCATCTTCCACAATCAGAACTCGCATTTCGTCTCCCAAGGCACACTCAAGATGTTCAGGTCATCCCTTCCAACCGAAATTGCATTACCGTTTCGGTGGCGTGTTATTACCTTGGTGCATCCGGCTCATCCTGACAAGAGTTCTTCGCGATCTTTTTGTGGGGACAATTTCAAAACGGGAATCTAGCACTACCTCGCCAAAAACCGCTCCACCCGCGACGACACAGCCTCGGCATCGCAGTTCATGATCAAGTGCGCGCAGCTTCCTGCGGAAACATACGTCTCCGCCCCCACGGCCTTCGCCCACTCCAGCGCAGGCTGCGGAGTCACCATGCGATCCTCCGCCGCCACAATCACCAGAAACTTCACCGACACTCCCCGCGCAACCTCGTCGATCGTTCTTCCATGCAACACATCGTGATGCATAATCGCCTTCGCCTGCCACACCCTGTCATTCGCGTCCTGTCGTTGCGGCGACTCCACCATCTTCAGCCACTCTGCAAACTGCGTCCTCGGCACCTCGGCATTTCGATACTGCGGTGCACTCACAATCATCGTCCCGATCGCATTCGCCAGCTTCAACTGCGGCTCCGTCACATACCGCCCATGCATGTACGCAGGGTCCGACTCAATCGCATCGATCACGATCTGCTTCGACAGCAGATCAAAGCTCGTCACCTGCGGCGTCCCCACGATCGGCACCGCAAGATCCACAAACTTCGGAAACAGCACCGCCCAGGCAAACACCTGCTCTCCGCCCATCGACAGCCCCACCGCCGCGTGGAGATGCCGCACATGCAACACCTCGGTCAACACGCGGTACTGCGCCCGCACCATATCCTCCATCGTGAACTCCGGAAACTTCGGCCCATGCTGCCGCCTGCTATTCGATGGCGACGAAGAAACCCCATCCCCAAACGCATCGAACGCCACCCCGAAGAACCGCGACGTATCCACCAGCCGATGCCCAGTCTCTTCCGTCCCAAAGAGAGGAGCCAGGTCGTCGCTCCGTCCATTCAGCCACGAAGGCATCACCACCACATTCGACCCATCAGCGTTCAACCTGCCATAAGTGCGGTACCCCACCCTGCAATCCAACACCACCTTTCCACTCTCCAAAGCGCAGCTTCCCAACTCCGCAATCTTCTGCGCCTCCTCCGCCCGCCCCACAGATACAGCCAGCATCAAGGTCACCACCAAACCAAAGATACGAACCAGCTTCTTCGAAGTTTTCATCGAATCAGCATATCCCCGCGTCCGCTCTTACCAACCGCAAGTGTCCCGCGAAGCACACTCGAGAAAAGAAACTCGAAAGATCCCCTTGCAATTCGCTTTTTATTCGCTACAATCATCCGCATGGCAATTACACGGCGACAAAAAGAGGTCATCGACTTCCTTTCCGGCTTCACCCAGAAGAACGGCTACTCGCCCTCCTACGAGGAGATCGCCAGCGGCCTGGGTCTCAGCTCCCTCGCCACCGTCCACAAACACATCACCAACCTTCAGAACAAAGGCCTCCTCCAGCGCGCGCACAACCGCAGCCGCTCCATCGACGTCCTTCCCGCACGCAGCGGGAAAAAAGGCTCCGACCGTCTCCCTCTGCTGGGCCGCATCGCCGCCGGCAAGCCCGTCGAAGCGATCGAGAGCGCCGAAAGCATCTCCCTCTCAGACATCATCGGCAACCGCGAGGTCTTTGCCCTTGAAGTACGAGGCGACTCCATGCGCGACGAGCACATCGTCTCCGGCGATTACGTTCTGGTCGAGCGCACCCGCACCGCCCGCGAAGGCGAGATCATCGTCGCTCTGATCGACGGCTCCGATGCAACCCTTAAACGCTTTTACCGCGAGGGCAGCATGATCCGCCTTCAACCCTCCAACACCGAAATGTCTCCCATCTACGCTCCGGCCGCGAATGTCAGCATTCAGGGCAAGGTCCTCGGGGTTCTCCGAAAGTACGCATAAATTCACAGTCACCCGCCTGCCCCACTGCTTTCTCCCTCCCACCTCCCCCGTCTAAACGTCGACTCTGCAACATCGCCACGCCGTCACGTAAACTTTTTTGTAGTCGACGGAACCGCGGAGCGCATTCCTGCGTAACCACACTCCGAAGACTCATATCACCAGCAAAAACGGGAGCAAGCAATTGGCTACGCAACGTAAAAACAAACGAAAAACCTGGCTTTGGGTCGGCCTCAGCGTCCTGGTCTTAGCCATCGTTCTCGGCGTGGTCGCAGCCGCTCACGGCAACACCACAAAGTTTGAGCCCTCGCAACTAGCCAAGGTAGAGCGCGGAGACATCGCCCGCTCCGTCGTCGCCACCGGCAAGGTCCAGCCCATCACTAAAGTCGAGGTCAAATCCAAAGCCTCGGGCATCGTCACTCGCCTCGACACCGACATCAACGCTCACGTCCATCAGGGCCAGGTTCTCGCCCAGCTCGACCAGCAGGAGATCCTCGATCAGGTAGCCGCACAAAAGGCCCAGCTCGCCGCCGCCGAATCAAATGCGCGCGCCGCTGAAGCCTCCATCCAATACGACAGGGTCAACGCCGAAGCGCCCGACCTGCCCATGTACAAGCACACCTACGATCGCAACCTCCAGATGTCCAAAGAGGGTGTGGTCTCGCAGCAGGCCCTCGACGACGCCCAGCAGAAGTACCTCTCTGCCGCCAACACCCGCGACAAGGCCGTCTCTCAAATCTCGGTCGACTCCTCCAAGCTCCGCCAGGCCCAGGCCCAGGTCGCTCAGAATAAAGCCTCCCTCAAGCAGCTGGAAGAGCAGCTCGGATACACCACCATCATTTCGCCCATGGAAGGCACCATCCTCTCCCGCGACGTCGAGATCGGCGACGCCGTCAGCTCCATCCTCGTCCTCGGCTCCACCGCCACCCTCGTCATGACCATCGGCGACACCAACCAGGTATACGTGCAGGGCAAAGTCGACGAGTCCGACATCGGCAAGGTGTACATGGGCCAGGCCGCCCGCATCAAGGTCGAGTCCTTCAAGGACAAGACCTTTCTCGGCAAAGTCACCAAGATCGCGCCCCTCGGCGTAGAGAAGGATAACGTCACCACCTTCGAGGTCCGCGTCTCCATCGACAACCCCGGCGGCGAGCTCAAAGCCAACATGACCGCGAACGCCGAGATCCTCCTCGAAGAGCACAAAAACGTCCTGACCGTACCCGAGCAGGCTGTCCTCTACGACAAAGATCGCAACGCCTCCGTCGAAGTTCCCGACCCCAAGCAAAAGACTGGCCGCAGAAAGATCGACATCAAGGCCGGCATCTCCAACGGCACCAAAACCGAGATCCTCGCCGGCCTAAACCCCGGCGACACCGTCATCCTTCAGCAATAACCTGCAAGGCCAGTGGCAACAAGAAAGTCCGCCAACCGAGCGGGCAAAGATCGCAACCTTCACCCGACGAGCTAACATCTAAACCGCAGTACCCAGAGTCGAAAAGTCGAAAAAAAGGAACGCCCATGAAGATGACAGTCTTCACCTCCACCGCCGCAATGCTTACCCTCGCCGCAGCCACAGCCTTCGCCGCCGACGGCAACTTCGAGCGCACCCTCAGCGCTGGCAGCTCTCCCAACGTCTCCGTCTCTACCGGCTCCGGCCAGATCCGCCTCCATCCCGGCTCCGGAGATCAGATCCACATCGTCGCCCATCTCCACTCCAGCCACGGCTGGATGAGCGGTGGCTCCGACACCGACAGCCGCATCCAGCAGATCATCGCCAATCCGCCCATCGTCCAGAGCGGCAACGACGTCACCATCGGCGAGCGCCACAACAACGACCTCTACCGCAACATCTCCATCGACTACGACATCTCTCTCCCCCGCGCCTCCACCATCAACTCCACCACCGGCTCCGGCGATATTGAGATTCAGGACGTAGGCGCCGCCGTCAAAGCGCAGAGCGGCTCCGGCAGCGTCCGGGTCCACGGCGTCCAGGGGATGACCACTCTCGGCACCGGCTCCGGCGACATCGAACTTCAGCAGACCGGACCAGGCGACGTTAAGGCCGAAACCGGCTCAGGAAGCATCCAGCTCCGCGGCCTCAATGGAGCCCTCAAAGCCAGCACGGGCTCCGGCGACATCACCGTCGAAGGCCAGCCCACCAGCGACTGGAAGCTCTCCACCGGCAGCGGCAGCGTTGGCCTCACTGTCGGCAGCGCCCACTTTAACCTCGACGCCGACACCGGCTCTGGAAACATCAGCGTCGCTCAGCCCATGACCATGCAGGGCAGCCTCAACCGCCATCACGTCAGCGCGGTCGTAGGCGGCGGCGGCCCCACCCTCCGCATCGGCACCGGCTCAGGCGACATCTCCATCAAATAGTCCTCCCCTAAAGAAGAGAAACGGTGGCCGCGGAACTAACCGCAGCCACCGTCTTTTTTCTATTACCCTTAAACCATGCCGCTCGCATCCCCTCCCCGCCTCATCGTCTTCGATCTCGACGGCACCCTCATCGACTCCCGCGTCGATCTCTGCAACTCCGTCAACGCCACCCTCGCCCACCTCGGCAAACCCACACTCCCCGAAGCCGTCATCTCCGGTTACATCGGCGACGGAGTCTCCATGCTCGTCCGCCGCGCCATCGGCGACCCTGAAGGCGACATCTCCGACGAGCAATATGTAACTCAAGCGCTCACATTCTTCCTCGACTACTACCGCATCCACAAACTCGACTACACCTACGTCTACCCCGGCGTCCTCGAAGCTCTCCAAACCATCCGCGCCACACACCCCCAAACCCTCATGGCCGTCCTCACCAACAAACCCGTCCATCCCTCCCGCGACATCTGCACCCACTTCGGTCTCTCACCGTTCTTCTTCCAGAACTACGGCGGCAACAGCTTCCACACCAAAAAACCCGACCCCCATGGCCTCGAAGCCCTCATCGCCGAAGCCTCCACCCTCGCCGGCCACGCCATCACTCCCGCCGAGACCATCATGGTAGGCGACACCGACATCGACGTCCTCACCGCCCGCAACTGCGGCGCCCGCAGCATCGGCTGCACCTTCGGCCTCAAACCCCACTCCCTCGAAGACGCACCACCCGACCACCTCGCCCACACCCCCGCCGACTGGCTCACCTTCATGCTCGCAAATCCGCAGTAAATCTTTTTGACGCTCTCCCCGCGGCTTGCTACCCTCATCACCACCCATGGCCGTCGCTCCCAACCCGCTCGCCACCACCTGCTGCATCATCGGAGGCGGTCCCGCAGGCATCATGCTGGGCTTTCTCCTCGCCCGCGCCGGCATCAAGGTCACAGTCCTCGAAAAGCACGAAGACTTCTTCCGCGACTTCCGCGGAGACACCATCCATCCCTCCACGCTTGACCTCCTCTACGAACTCGGCCTCCTCGAAAAGTTCCTCACCATCCCGCACTCTCAGGTCGCAGCACTCTCCGCCATCATCGGCGGCGAGCGCTTCCCCATAGCGAACTTCGCCCACGTCCCCACCCACTGCAAGTTCATCGCCCTCATGCCGCAGTGGGACTTCCTCGACTTCCTCTCAAGCGAAGCCAGCCATCTTCCCGCCTTCACCCTGCGCATGGGCTGGGAGGCCACCGGCCTTATCCAACAAAACGGTGTCACCGCCGGCGTCCGCGCCAACACACCCGAAGGCCCGGTCGAAATCCCCGCCACCCTCACCGTCGGCTGCGACGGCCGCCACGCCATCTCCCGCGACGCCGGCCACCTCACACTCCAGGACGTCGGCGTCCCCGTTGACGTCCTCTGGCTCAAGATCGCCCGCCAGCCCTCCGATCCCGAGAACGCGCTCGGTTACATCAACTACGGCCGCCTCATCATCCTCATCAACCGCAACGACTACTTCCAGGTCGGCTACATCATCGCCAAAGGAACCTTTCCCGCCATCCAGCAGGAAGACATTCCCGCCTTTCAACAAAGCATCGAGCGCGTCGTCCCCTTCCTTGCTGGCCGCACCGCCGAGATCGACTCCTGGGACAAGGTCAAGCTGCTCACCATTCAGGTCAACCGCCTCATCGAGTGGTCCTCGCCCGGCCTCCTCTGCATAGGCGACGCCGCCCACGCCATGTCCCCCGTCGGAGGCATCGGCATCAACATCGCCATCCAGGACGCCGTCGCCACCGCCAACATTCTCAGCGAAGCGCTGCTCTCAAACACCCTCAGCCCGCACAATCTCGCCCAGGTGCAACACTATCGCGAAAGCGCAGTTCGTAACACCCAGCGCGTGCAGGTCTTCGCCCACCGCATCCTCAACAAAGTTCTCCGCAACCCGGGCCCCATTCACCCACCGCTCGCCCTGCGAATCCTCACCAGCCTCCCGGGCTTCCAAAATCTCCCAGCCCGCTTCGTAGGAGTAGGACTACAACCCCAGCACATCAAGAACTTCTAGCCTCTACTCAAATCCGCGATTCCAACTTGAGATCACCCGCGTCTCCCGTTCCCACCCCATCACACTGACGCTTCCTGTCCCCAACGCCAGCGAACTCCCGCCCGTGGCAGGCAATCCGATCCACCGCGCCGCCAGAATCCGCAGGATATGAGCGTGCGCAAACAGCGCCACCTTTCCGCCCTGCGGAGCAGCCGCCAGCGCTCGAGCAATCACTCCATCCGCACGCTCCCCAACATGCTCTACCGTCTCGCCGCCGATAATCTCGTTCTTCCACACCGACCACCCAGGAATCTCCGCCTGAATCTCCTTGGTCGTCTTCCCTTCGTACACGCCGTAGTCCCACTCCTTCAACCCGTTCTCCACCACAGCCCGATCTCCAAGCCCGGCAATCGCACACGTCTCCCGCGCTCTCTGCATCGGGCTCTCAAACACAGCATCGAACTTCGTCCCCTTCAGATAATCCCGCAACTCCTCCGCCCGCTTCCGCCCATGGTCGGTCAACGGAATATCCGTCCGGCTCGTATGCGCCCCACTCAAACTCCACTCCGTCTCCCCATGACGCACCAGCCACAACTCAATTCCCACACTCATCGCACCCTCCCATAAAAAACTCATCCAGAGAAAAATTCGTCATCTCGACCGTAGGCGGCGCACTTGCTGCCGTAGTGGAGAGACCCCGTATTTCGCTTTTGCTTTTGTTCTTGTTTTCGTCATCACAACCTGCCCTCTAAATAAACTATCCTACAAAGATGGACTTCCAGCTCTCGACCACCTACAAGCCCCAGGGCGACCAGCCCCGCGCCATCTCCGAGCTCATCTCCGGCATCCACGCCGGCGAAAAAGATCAAGTCCTCCTCGGCGTCACCGGCTCCGGCAAAACCTTCACCATGGCCAAGGTCATCGAAGAGCTCCAGCGCCCCGCCCTCATCCTCGCTCACAACAAAACCCTCGCCGCCCAGCTCTACCACGAGTTCAAAACCTTCTTCCCCAACAACGCCGTCGAGTACTTCGTCTCCTACTACGACTACTACCAACCCGAAGCCTACATCCCCGCCGGTGATCTCTTCATTGAAAAAGAATCAACCATCAATGAAGAATTAGATAAACTTCGTCTCGCCGCCACCCGCAGCCTCTTCGAGCGTCGCGACGCCATCATCGTCTCCTCCGTCTCCTGCATCTACGGCCTCGGCTCGCCCGAAGCCTATTACGGCATGTTGATGCTCCTCGAAAAAGGCCAGAAGATTAAGCGCGAAGACATCACCCGCCGCCTCGTCGAGATCCTCTACGAGCGCAACGACGTCGACTTCCGCCGCGGCACCTTTCGCGTCCGCGGCGACATCATCGAGGTCTATCCCACCTACGACGAGAATGCCTACCGTATAGAGCTCTTTGGCGACGAAATAGATTCACTCTCCCAGATCGATCCCCTCTTCGGCACGGTCCGGCAGAAGTACTCCCGCCTCCCCATCTACCCCAAGTCCCACTATGTCGTTCAACCTGAGCGCAAGGCCACCGCGGTGAACTCCATCCTTGAAGAGATGGAGTGGTGGGAGAAGGAGCTCGAAAATCAGGGCCGTCTCGTCGAGTCCCAGCGCATTCACCAGCGAACCCGCTTCGATCTCGAGATGATCAAGTCCGTGGGCTTCTGCCACGGCATCGAAAACTACTCCCGCCACTTCTCCGCGCGTCTCCCCGGCGAACCGCCGCCCACGCTCCTCGACTACTTCCCGCAGGACTATCTGCTCTTCATCGACGAGTCCCACGTCACCGTCCCACAGCTCCACGGCATGTGGCACGGCGACCGCAGCCGTAAACAAAATCTCGTCGACTATGGATTCAGGCTTCCGTCGGCGATGGACAACCGCCCCCTCCGCTTCGAAGAGTTCGAGTCCCGCACCGGCCAAATCATCTACGTATCCGCCACCCCCGGCGCCTACGAGCTGACAAAATCCGCCGGCGTGGTCGTCGAACAGATCATCCGCCCCACCGGCCTCATTGATCCTCAGGTCGAGATCCGCCCTATCAAAGGCCAGATCGACGATCTTCTCGCCGAGATTCGCGACCGCACTGCAAAGAATCAGCGCGTCCTGGTCACCACCCTCACCAAGCGCATGTCCGAAGACCTCGCCAGCTACTACACCGAAGTCGGCGTCCGCTGCCGCTACATGCACTCCGAGATCGAAACCCTCGAGCGCATCAAGCTTCTCCGCGACCTCCGCAAAGGCGAGTATGACGTCCTCATCGGCATCAACCTTCTGCGCGAAGGCCTCGATCTCCCCGAGGTCTCGTTGGTAGCAATCTTAGACGCCGACAAAGAAGGCTTCCTCCGCTCCCAGGGCTCTCTTATCCAAACCATCGGCCGCGCCGCCCGCCACGTCGAAGGCCGTGCAATTCTTTATGCGGATAAGATGACTGACTCCATGCAGCGCGCCATCAACGAAACCGACCGCCGCCGCGAAAAACAAGTCGCCTACAACGAAGAAAACGGCATCACTCCCGCCAGCATCATCCGCCCAATAGAAATGGGCCTGGCCGGCATCCTCAAAGCCGACTACGCCGACCTCACCGACGAAGCCGAAGGCATGCCCGACTTCTCCACTCAACAAGAGCTCGACGTCTACATAGGCAAACTAGAATCCGACATGCGCGAAGCCGCCAAGAAATTCGAATTCGAAAAAGCCGCCAAGCTCCGCGACACCGTAAAAGAACTCCGCACCAAAGAGTTCCTCTTCAGTTAGAAGAACATTTGTTCCAGCAGATACGCCAATGCACTGTAAGCTTGCGATGGATAAACGGAAGGGTGAAGATTAGGGTTTGTTGGGGCATATGGGCAACTAATGAATCAGCTGACTGTATCGAACGTCTATCTCCACACCGCGACACCAACGAATGCGCAGACGGACCTGCTGCAACTGGTAGTTACCGCGAATCTAGCCATACTCACATCCACGATCTGGTCTTACGGATGGCGAATCGGGCACCTCAGGAACGCGGTGGATCCCGGTTTGCAAGCGATCCGCCAGAGCCTAATCGAGCAACGTGGCGAGCGGACTGACCCGCGAGTAAACCATTATTTCAGCCAGAAGTGGGGAGCACAATTACAAGCCACCGTCGAAGCCGGAACGGTCGTACTCGTGCACAGCCTTTTAGACGGGGTGCTGACGAAACTTTTGAGCAGTTTTGTTTTACTCAACACCGCACATTGGGAATCTCGAATCCTTAAGGCAGCAACTAAGGAATACTCGCTCCAGCAAGCGATCACTATGGATAGGGCAAGTGCCTTCGACAAAGCGGCAGACGGCTTCATCCACAGATTTGGCAAAGAGAGCCTGATCAAAAAGAACGAGCTGCTTTTCGCCGCATTCACAGACGAAGCGAGAGCAATACACCATCAATTGCTGCAACCCGGTGAATCTCTGTTAAGGCGTTTCGATCGTTTCAGACACCAGATTGTGCACGAAGACGGACTCGTCAAAATTCGATACGACAATGCATTATTAGATGCTGGTGTGATGCTAGACCATGCCTCGGCACTCGTTTTCGCTACTGCCGTCACACTTGGTGTACCTCAAGATGAAATTTATAAGCAGATGTCGACCCTCGGCCTCGAAGGTGTAGCATCCCCTCTTACAGAGAGCGACTTGGAATCGATAGAAATCACTCCACGTCGGGTCAGCTCGACGTAACGTTATGTGAGTAGTGGTCTCACAGCAGCGGCGTATTGCAGTCCGGCGGGTGGCTTACCACAAAGCTTGGGTGGGGTTGGCGGGCAGCCCACCTATTGGTTTCTATCTAGCCTGCGCAAAATTTGGGTAACCATCAATGTGCGGCTTGCGGACGGTGGGGATATAGGATGAAAGCGTCAAAATCTCAACACTCAAAAATATGAACAGCCCCCCGCATACCCGTCCCCCCTCTAAACTCCTCCCACGACTCTTCTACACCCGATCCCCCGAAATCGTAGCCCGAGCCCTCCTCGGCAAGCTCCTCATCCGCGACCTGCAAGGCGAGCGCCTCACCGCCCGCATCACCGAAGTCGAAGCCTACCTCGGCCTCATCGACCCGGCATCCCACGCAGCCCGCGGTCTCACTCCCAGCAACGCAATACTCTTCGGTCCATCCGGACACGTATATGTCTACTTCATCTATGGCATGTACTACTGCCTCAACGTCGCCTCGCATCTTCCCGGCGAAGCCGGAGGAGTCCTCATCCGAGCCCTCGATCCAATCGACGGCCTCGAAACCATGGCCGATCTCCGCGGCCTTCCCCACAACACAAAACCCAAACTCCTCACCGGAGGCCCTGGCCGCCTCTGTCAGGCTCTCGACATCACCCGAAACAACTCCAATGGCCTCGACGTAACCTCACCCACCTCCGCCATCCAGATCCTCGACGACGGCCACCATCCCACCGATATCCAAACCACCCCACGCATAGGCATCAGCAAAGCCGCCGACCGCCCCCTCCGCTTCCTCCTTGGCTAAGCCGTCACTACATAGCGCCTTCAACTAGCCTCTTCATCATTTGGCTCTCCGGCGTACCCTCCTTGCTCAGTCCTTCCAGCACTCCCTCTCGATCCCGCATCGTGCGATTCTGACTGACCTTCCACTTCCCCTCCAGGCGGCCGATCGGCAGCTCCAGCCCCACAATCCCCTTCATCATCGTCTCTATAAACTCCTCCGGCGCATCGCTCACCCGCCACGGCATCGCTGTCCCGGCTTCGTTCTCATTCGTCAGCCTCTCAAGGTGTGCTCTCATCCAGCCCTTGTCCTCCATCACCTTCAGCGATCCGTACGCGTGAACCACAACATAGTTCCACGTCGGCACCTCTCTCCCATGCTCCACCTTCCCCGGATACCACGTCGGCGAGATGTAGTGCTGCGGGCCAGAGAAGATCGCCAGCGCCTCAACCGAAGTGTCCAAATCGCGCCACTGCGAATTCGCCCGCGAAACGTGGCCCCTCAGCACGCCCAGCGGCGAACCGTCCTCCTCAAGCACCATCGGAATATGAGAAGCCACCAGCCCAGACGAACTCAAAGTCACCAGTGCCGCCAGCGGCTCCGCCCTCATCAGCGAGTGCAGCACCGGCACACGCCTCTCTTCATTCGCACGTGGAATGTACATCCCTCACCTCATGACTCAGCATAAGCCACACCACTCTCAACCAGAATAAGATAGACACCGGGGCAAACTCACAAGCGAGTCATCCCTCATCCGAGATTCGAGGCGAAAAGAAAAATGATCATCGTCAACGACGAGTACGTCACACTCGACACACCCACCGGCCCCATGCGGACCCACATCGTGCGCCCCGCCGCCCCCGGTCGTTACCCCGGCATCGTCTTCTACTCCGAGATCTTTCAGATCACCGCGCCCATCCGCCGCACCGCCGCCATGCTAGCCGGCCACGGCTACATCGTCGCCTGCCCCGAGATCTACCACGAGTTCGAACCCGCCGGCACCATCCTCGCCTACGATCAGGCCGGCTCCGACCGCGGCAACGCGCTTAAGACCACCAAAGAGCGCTCCAGCTACGACGCCGACGCCCGCGCCGCACTCGATCACCTCAAGTCCCGCCCCGACTGCACCGGTCGTCTCGGAGCCATGGGCATCTGCATCGGCGGCCACCTCGCCTTCCGCGCCGCCATGAACCCCGACGTCCTAGCCACCGCTTGCTTCTACGCCACCGACATCCACAAAGGCTCCCTCAGCAAAAGCGGAGACGACTCCCTCCAGCGCGCCGCCGACATCCATGGCGAGCTCCTCATGATCTGGGGCCGTCAGGACCCGCACATCCCTCTCGAAGGCCGCATGGCCGTCCTCGCCCGCCTCAACCAACTCGAAAAGAAGTTCAGCTGGCACGAGGTCAACGGGGCCCACGCCTTCATGCGTGACGAGGGCATCCGCTACGACCCCGAACTTGCCTACAACCTCTACGGCCTCGTCTTCGACCTCTTCCATCGCAAACTAGGCGAAGGCGACCAGACCACCCACACCACCGCCTCCTCCGAAACCCGCCACTAGAACTCTTGAAGAATGCTATGGAACGTTCGAACTGCCTGCCCAGTTGGCAATGTACGTCTTCAAGAACCGGCTGAACTCTTTAGCGTCCTCTGACAAACGGCTGCCGCGGTTGCTAATTTGATAAAAGTCAAGGCTGACCACTGGGTCAATCAGCGCGCTCGTGGTGACCTTGCGGTTACGGCAGGCGAGCATGCCAAACGAAGGGATGACGGCGATACCTTCCTGAGCCTCCACTAGTGCAATCTGCGTCTCCAGCAGCTTCACGGTTTGTTCGCGTCTGCAAACGACGCCAACCTTCGCAAGCTGCTTGTCGATAATCAACTGATGGGGATAGTCCTTTGTCAGTGAGATTAATCTCTGCTAGCTGAGAGAGGACCACCGCGTCGGTGCGCTGTTGATCGCAGCCCCCTGATCCGGGAACACTGCCATCAGTGCAAAGCGAAAGAGCGAACTCCTCCGCATTCCCGAGGAGTTCTTGAAGATCCCAACTCCCATATCAAGGGTTCCGTTGTGCTCGTCCATGGTGGATTCGTAGACGGCTCTGGATGGGAAGGCGTCTACAACATCCTCAAGAAGAAGGGATATACCGTCACGGTCGTTCAGAATCCCACAATATCTCTTGCGGATGATGTCGCGGTCACGAAGAGGGCTATCGCCGCATTGAATGGTCCCGTTATTCTCGTTGGTCATTCCTACGGTGGGGCGATCAGCAGCCAGGCGGGATCCGACCCCAAGGTTGCCGGGCTTGTTTATATCGCCGCATTCGCCCCGGACAATGGCGAAGCTGTCAGCTCTCTGATCAAGAACCCTCCTCCGGGTGCACCGGTCCCCCCGATTCTGCCGCCGCAGGACGGCTTCCTGCTTCTCGACCGGGAAAAGTTTCCAGCATCGTTTGCCGGTGACGTAAAGCCTGAGATGGCAGAGTTCATGGCGAACTCGCAGGTCCCGTGGGGACTCGAGGCTTTGAATGGCGTCGTCACCGAGGCCGCTTGGAAGACGAAGCCCAGTTGGTATCTCGTTACCACAGATGATCGGATGATCCCGCCTGACGCTCAGCGAGCCATGTCGAAACGAGCCGGTTCAAAGGTCGTCGAGGTCAAGGGAAGCCACTCGGTCTACGTCTCACGGCCCGACGCGGTTGCTTCACTTATTGAGCAAGCGGTGGCTGGTAGTACCTCGAAGCAGTAATTTCGTGAAGATTTGCTGGAGCTTCGCTGTTCAGGGCGGTCATGGCAAATGTGACTAGCTCCCATCAACGAGCAAGGCTCCAGCTCCTTCACACTGCAGGCACGTGTCGAGTTACCGCCAGCTAACCGCCAGATGCCACCGCATCTTCCTGTCCATCGTCTTTTCGAGCACGTGGGCATACTCCAGCAACTCTGAGAGCACCTGTTCCCCCTCGGTTCCGAGCTGTTGCGGATCAGTCTCCAGGGTTCTTAACAACGCATGCACCGTCTTCAGCCCATCTGCGGGAGAGTACCACTGTGGCGGGGGCAGTCGACGCAACAGCTCCTGGTTCCCCGCGCCCTCTTCGATCAGAAGCGACATCGAATTCTCATCCGCCGAAAAGAACTCAATCAGCGGTCGAACCCCAAGCCGGAGAGCCAGTCGCTCCAGCGCATCCTCATGCCGCGCCAGCGATCGCCCGTTTACAAAGATGTCGAAGCCCGGGTCTTCGCCCTCGACCACAATGTACATGGAAGCAGCCATTGACCAAAGTGTACCGCGCAGATGTCTACACAGAAAAGTATCAACGAAGAGACAGCATCGTCTCTTCCTCGCCCAACTTGAAAGTCAGAAGCATCCCCGCACCAGCCGTAAGCAGCACCACCCCGCTGACCACTCTCACCGTCAGCTCAGGCCGCGTCAGCGCATAACTCTCCAGCAAAGTCAGCAGCGGAATCACCAGGTACCGGGCAGCAAACCGCACCGGCATCATCTCTCGAAGCAACCACACCAGCAAAATAACCTCCGCAACATCAACCAGCGACGAAAGCGACACCACCGAAGCCAGCCCGCTCAATCTCCAGACGAACTCCCCCCGAACCGCACTACAAACCAGTAGAAACAAAGCGTTGCTGAGACAAACAACCGCAAGCGCCTCCGCCAAAGCCATCCCCCGCAACAGGCGATACAGCCACACACTCGACAACCCAACCCCCACCACTGCAAGGCACACCGCACCCTGCATCACCCGTCCGCGAAGCGATCCCGAGAACTCGAGCGGCAGCAGCAACAGCAGTCCACCCAGTCCCATCAGAGCCGGAACCAGAAACCGCCGAACCCCACGCTCCTCATCCCCCACCGCAACCGCCATCACCACCACAACCGGAACCATGGCAAACAAAGCCGACCTGCTGATCTCCGGCACACCAACCCGCGCCCACTCCCCAATCACCATTGGCATACCAAAGAACCCCACCCCAGCCGCCGCCATCCGCAGCCCAACCCTCCCAAACCTAACCCGGCCCCGCCCAGACAAAAACGCAACCAGCCCAATCACCCCATAACGAAGCCCCTGCAACTCAAGCGCAGGCAGCCCCTCCGTACGAGGAACAACCCACGACGTAGCCGACAAGACACAGACCGCCGCAAAAGCAAGCCACACCGCGCGTCTCATCCTCTCAACTCACCTCGCAACTCACTCCCTCGAACTCACTACACAGACAGAAAGACCGCGCGAAGTGCGCGGTCTTTCTGTCCGTTATGCAACCTTACCGATTGCCGCCGCCGCCCGAAGGCGCACCCGACCCCGAACCCGAACCAGAGCCCGGTCGACGACCGCCGCGACGACGCCTTCCGCCACCAGGCCGTCTCTGACCACCAGGTCCGTTCGCGCCCGGTGCTCCGCCGCCCGCCTGGACCGGAACAGCGCCCTCCGCACGGTTGAAGTTAGGCTCTTCCGTCGACTCGTCACCATCCTCGTCAAAGTCCTCACCCTCATCGTCACTCCCATCCGCATCACCGACAACAGCGTCCTGACGACCCTGTCCCCCGGCTGCACCGGCCGCGACACTGCCTCCATCCGTACCAATCTGACCAGGCTCTGGAAGACCAAGTTTGGCGCGCTGCTCCCGCAACACAGCCTTCCTCGAAAGTTTGATCCGGTTCCCTTCAATCGCCAGAACCTTCACCAGAATCTGATCTCCTTCGCGAAGTTCATCCTTCACCTCCTTCACGCGATGTTCCGCGATTTCGGAGACATGAAGCAGCCCATCGGTTCCAGGAAAGATCTCGACAAACGCGCCAAACTCCGCAAGACGAACCACCTTCCCAAGATAGGTCTTCCCAATCTCAGGCACAGCAGTCAGATCGCTGATCATCTGAATCGCGCGTGCAAGACCATCCGCATCGCTCGACGCCACATTGACGCGCCCAGTATCGTCCACATCGATCTTCACGCCCGTAGCATCAATGATGCCGCGAATCACCTTGCCTCCCGGCCCAATCAGATCGCGAATCTTATCCGTAGGAATCTGCAGCGTATGAATGCGCGGAGCGAACTGCGACTTCTCCTGGCTCGCACCCGAGATCACCGCATCCATGGTATCGAGCAGAAACAGCCGACCCTTCCGCGCCTGCTCCAGAGCCTCCCGCATAATCTGCGGAGTGATCCCCATGATCTTGATGTCCATCTGCAGAGCGGTGATTCCGTTACGCGTACCCGCAACCTTGAAGTCCATATCGCCATAGTGATCTTCAGCACCGGCGATATCCGTCAGGATGGCGTAGTTATCGCCTTCCTTCACCAGGCCCATCGCAACGCCTGCGACCGATCCCTTGATCGCAATACCGGCTTGCATCAGCGCAAGCGAAGCACCGCAAACCGTAGCCATCGACGACGACCCATTCGATTCCAAGATGTCCGAGACGACACGCAGCGTATACGGCGACTCATCCTCAGCTGGCAGCACAGCTTCAATCGCACGCGAAGCCAACGCACCATGCCCGATCTCTCGCCGCCCCACGCCAGTCATACGGCCCACCTCGCCAACCGAGAACGGCGGGAAGTTATAGTGCAGCATAAAGCGGCGCTTCTGCTCTCCCTCATAGCTCTCAAGCCGCTGAGCGTCGTCCGTAGTACCGAGGGTTGCACTCACCAGCGCCTGCGTCTCACCACGCGTAAACAGAGCCGAGCCGTGTACCCGCGGAAGCACGCCAACCTCGATGCTCAAATCGCGAATCTTATCGAAGGCCCGATGATCCGGACGAATCCGATCGTGCAAAACCTGGTCGCGGAAGATCTTCTCGCGCAAAAGCTCGTAGTATTTGCTGAGCTTCTTCGCAGCGGCGGCATCGCCCTCGGGCAGATCCTTCTTCAGCTCATCCTTGATCGTCTTGACCAGCGCATAGCTTTCGAACTTCGGATGCTTCAGGGTATCGAGAGCGTCTTTCAACTGCGAACCAACCTTTGCCGTCAGCTCATTCAGATACGCGTGATCGACTTCCACCTCGCCGACGGTGCGCTTGGTCTTGCCCGCGCGAGCAACGAGATCTTCAATCGCCGCACAGATCTTCTTGATCTGCTCATGGGCAAACTCAATCGCATCCACCACACGGTTTTCAGCGACCTCCTTTGCGCCAGACTCGATCATCACGATGCCGTCTTTCGTTCCGACGACCATGATGTTCAGCTTGCTCTGCGCCCGTTCAGCGTAAGTAGGATTCACAACAAACTGATCGTCGATCAGACCGATTCGCACCGCACCAACCGGCCCGTGAAAAGGAATATCGCTCAACGCCAACGCGCAACTGGCACCATTGATGCCAAGCACATCAGGATCATTCTCTTTATCCGCAGAGTAGACGAAGGCAACAACCTGGGTCTCATTGCGAAACGCCTCGGGGAACAGCGGACGAATAGGGCGGTCGATTTGACGGCTCGTCAGAATTTCCTTCTCACTTGGACGGCCTTCGCGCTTAATAAACCCACCAGGAATACGGCCACCCGCATAGGTAAATTCGCGGTATTCGACGGTGAGCGGGAAAAAATCGATCCCCTCTTTGGGATCGGGTGAGGCGGTTGCCGTCGCCAGAACTACGTTATCGCCGCTTGAAGTAAGGGCCGCTCCGGGGGCTTGTTTCGCCATGCGTCCGGTCTCGAATTTAATTTGCTTGCCGCCGGCAAGCTCAACTGTCACATCCTGTTTCATGTTGCCTCTCTTCTCTCGTCTTCTATCGAATTAATAAGCTTGAATCGCGACATCCTTTGATCGGGCGCGAAAAAGCGCAGCTCGACGCTGGCGACTAGTAGGCCGCCAGCAAGCTGCGCTGGAATAGGTTGTTCATGAAGTTATTCATGGACCAACATCCGCGTGAGTCGAAGACCATGGATACACTACCGCGGCGTCCCATCGTCAGCAACCCCGGCGACAAGGTCTTACTGGACCTTGCACGAAGTTGCCAGCCGATTGAGAACGGGCCGTGTATGCTCCCATAGTTTGAACGGTTTCTCCGGGGATGGTGCGGTTACTTGCGGATTCCGAGTTTGCCGATGACCTCGCGATAACGGTCCGCGTCACACTTCTTAAGGTAATCAAGCAAACGGCGACGCTTGCTCACAAGCATCAGAAGACCGCGACGCGATCCATGATCCTTTTTGTGTGCCTTGAAGTGTTCCGTCAACTCGCCAATACGCTCGCTCAAAATAGCGATCTGAACCTCTGGACTCCCGGTATCTGAGTCGTGCGTGCGGAACTTCTCAATAATGTCTGTCTTTTTAGCGGATGCCAACACAGCTGTTTCTACTCCTAATCTTCTTTCTAATTCACTCTTAGTGTCCCAATAAGGATAGCACCGCTGGCGAAACCGGGCAATCGAGGGCCGCCAGCGATGCTAACGATTTTCAGGGAACTTTAAGCGATATGTGTCTTCAAAAACTCCAGCGACCGTTCCCGGGCCAGCTTGGCCGAGGCAGCGTGATAGCTGCTCGGATCGGCATCACGGTTAAAGGCGTGCCCCGCTCCCTCGTAGACGAAGATCTCCACCTCAGGATGGGCCGACCGAACCGCATCCACCTGATCCTTCCCAATGTGGCTATCATTCGCTCCAAAGTGCAACATCACCGGACAGCTCGGTTCTTCCTTTGCCACCGACCCAATCCCGCCCGAATAGTAGCCAACGCAGCACGAAGGCTGCATCCCATAGTTCTTGCCACGCGTAGCCACCAGCCAGCTCGTCAACCCGCCGTAACAGTAGCCGACAACACCAATTTTCTTGCCAGCCTGCTTCGCCCACTCATATGCCGCAGCCACGTCCATCAGCGTCGGCTCAGGCTTCAACATGCCATAGAAGTTATAGGCCCGCTTCATATCCTCGGGCTGGTACGTCAGATTTACGCCAGGCTCGAACCGGTCGAAGATCGCAGGCGCAACCACCAGAAACCCATCTTTAGCGTACCCATCCGCCACGCTGCGGATATGGGCGTTGACGCCAAAGATCTCCTGCACAAGAATCAGAACTCCAACCGCTTCTCCAATGGGCCGCACCACATACGCACTCAACTCATGGCCATCTTTTGCCTTCAGCTTGATCCACTCGCTCATAACTCAATCATATCGGATACATCGATGGACTTTGCTCGCATGGGTTGTCAAATAAAAGTAAAAGTCGCACTTTGAAGCCAAGGAATCTTCAAAAGAAATTGCTGTCTTCTGTTTTCTATTTGTTCTTGGATTCGGTGTAGCTTTTGATCTCTCGCGTCCAGCGAAGAAATCGAAACAGTTGTCTCTTTTCTTTCCAGAACAGGTTCCAGAAATCGAGAGCGCGCACGGTATCCGCACGTTGGCCCGAATAGGTCTCGAGTCTCCATCGCAGATACGCGCTTCGCCACGGCCTCAATCTGTTACCGCGCGTCGCGTTCCAGAGAAATCTGATCTCTTCCCCCATAGGAGTCCTCAAACTAAAGTATAGGCACTTCCCCAAAGATCTTCGGTCCCTCAGAGATACTCTGTCGGGTTGTCTGTTCTTTTTGTTGTCATCCCCGAAGGGTGATCTGCCGTTGCCCGTTCTCCTCCAGCCTTCGCGACCATAACACTTCTTTTAAACTCAGACGAAAACGAGCACAACTCTAGAGCAATCGCAGGCAAGCCGCTAATCCCCGCAACTTCTGTCAACCCCCAGAACCTCCCAACTCCAGTCTGCACAGTCACATACGCCTGGCGTATTGGTCATACCCAATCAGCTATACTTAATCAGGAGACATTGTGAGGAAGCCCCGACACGAATCGGGGCTTCTTTATGTCTACGACGCGTTTAAGCCGGCAAGTTGCCTGGATTGAATACTTTACAAGTAAGCCATTTATAATGAACACTTTGCACTCTAAATAGGCCGTAAACGCCTGAAAACAGATACTTTACCAATTGACGGGTACAGGGAGGAGGGGTAATACACAAAGTCCAGCTCCTGAACAAGATAACTCCAAACGTCCCGCCTACGCGGCCAGGGAACATGGTGCAGCGGGACGTAGTGCCGAAGTCCACTTATCTCATGCGCTGAAAGAGGTCCTCCTGGTTTCCCAGGCTACTGATGACGCTGAGCAGCGCCTGGTGTTGAGTTTCGGCAGCCGAAAGCTGCGTTGCCACCTGCTCAGGATTCGCTGAAACCAGAGTGCCCTGCGCTACCACAAGCTGACTTTCACTGGTCTGCGCAAAGGTACTGGCGGAGTTGAGTCGGCTCAAAGAGCTGTCGAGTATTTGCCGCTGACCGGACAGCTGACCAAGAGCGGTGGTGAGCCCAGCCGTATCGGTCGTGATGCTCGCGGTCGAGGCGCCACTCGAGATGTCGCCGATCAATTGACTCAGAGCGCCCACAATCCCAGTAGTCCCCGAACCGAAGACAGAGGAGCCCGGCAGATTGATTGGAAGCTTTTGTCCGCCTGGCACTTCGACAGTTTGCACATTGGTGTCGCCGGCGTAGGTAGCTGTCGGTGGAATGGCGGCGGCATTGAGCGTAAAAGGCTGGACAGACCCTTGGCTACCGCTGAAGAGATATTGCCCTTGATAATTGGTATTCGCCAACGAGACCACTTCAGTGAGAATCCCGCTGAGCGCTTGAGCGACGCTGGCGTTGTTAGATGCGTTCTGTGTGCCGTTGTTGCCTTGCACCGCGAGCGAGAGCGCCTGATTGATCTGAGTCACCACGTCGCCCAAGGTCGAGTCGGCAACCTGCAGCCTCGATCCCAACCCCGTAGCTGATTGAACAAACGTGTCCGCCTGTTCGATCTGACTGGCCAAGAGGGCGCTCTGCGCGACAGCAACCGGATTGTCCTGAAGCGATTGGATGCTCAATCCGCTTGATAGCTCGGAGGTCAGGTTGTTGATCGTGGAACTGGACTGGTTGAGTGCCCCGGTCAGGCTGCTGAGATAAGTCGGATCTACTCGCAAGATGCGCTCCTGATTGGTAGTGAGTTAGGTCGAAGAGTGCTGTGTTCTTAGGCCACTGTGGTTTGTTCACCAAGATTGATTGCGCTTGCCATCAGGGTGTCAACAATCGAGAACACCTGAGACGCCGCTTGATAGGAGCGCTGATATTGCGTTAGATTCGATGCTTCTTCGTCGGAAGATACACTCGAAAGCGAATTGCGATGCGTCGTTAGTTGAGTGAGCGTAGTCTGCTGCGTTGCATTCTCCGTGGTCACACTCGAAGCATCGCTGCCAACCTGATCGAGGAACGAAGCGAGGAAACCTGTGGCCGTCTGGGTCCCAACCACATTAGTCGTGGAAAGATCGGCAAGAGTAGTAGCGTTGCCGTTGCCTGACGATCCCTCTCCGGCAGAGGCAGCCGCTACAGCCCCAGGAGAGGTTGCAGAAACCGCGATCGTTGCAGCAGAACCAGTCGCACTGCCCGGCAGGCTGAAGATCGCCAGCCCTGGGTTTCCGCTACTGTCAACTCCCAGCTCGTTCTGCTGATTGACTGCAGTTCCAAGGGAAAAAGCTAAGTTATCTAACGCCGCGGAATAAGTCGGCAAATACTGATCCCTCGCTTGCAACGCTCCACCCAGGTCTCCGCCGCTGAGGTTTGAAGTCACGTCCTGAGGAGGGTCCCCTGCCAGGACGTCTGTGTTGCCCGCTACCTGTGTCGTGCTCACTTGAAAGGACTGATCACCGCTAACCAAAACTGCTCCGCCGCTGGTTGTCAGAGAAATGCCGTTCTGTGAAGTTGAAATTTGGTCCAACCCAACGAGTTGAGACAGTTGATCAATATCCTCTTGCCGCTGATCTTCAAGACTGCCGGCATCCCCATTCGGGCTGGTGCTTGCGATCTTGGAATTAAGTGAGGCTATCGAAGAGGTGAGCGAGTTTATTTGGCTGACATCACCGCTGACTTGCTGATTAAGACTGGTGGAGATCTTCGATAGCTGACTCGATGCGCTGTTGAATGCGCCGGCTAACGCGGTAGCAGCAGTCAGTACTTTCTGTCTCGTTGCTGTATCAGACGGATTAGCCTCCAGGGCAGACAAAGAGCTAAAGAATCCGTTGATCGCAGTGCCAAGTTGAGACGACGCTACGACTCCCGACCCCGTCGAAGCCGAGGTCAATCCGAATATGTTTTCAACCTGCTGCAAAGCAGCTTGAAGCGCTGCGCTCTGCGCCGTGGTCTGTGTTTGCTGCTGTACTCGTTGTTCGAGAACGCGATCCCTCTGCGACGAAACGGTAGCGGTGACGCCTGAGCTTTGGGCCTGCCCGCTAAGAGAGACTGAATCCCCTGACTGGAAGCTTACGACCTCGCGCGTGTAGCCAGGAGTGAGTTGATTCGCAACGTTGTTGGCGGTCGCGTTCAGGGCAGCCTGATCGGCCAGTAAAGCCTCGCTGGCTATATTCAATAATGACGTTAGTGTGCCCATTGGTCTCTCGTGTCTCTCCTGTGCAGGCGGTGAAGTGTAGCCAGATTCAACTCACAATTTTTAAGAATGAGTTCAAGCAGATGCTTCTTTGCCAAAATTGAACTAAGACTGCCCCTGCTGCATGCGATGCTGTATTTCGCAAGCGCTGAGATCCGCTCTTCCAGGGTTTGCAGTCTATTCAGATCCAGAATGGTGAGAGCAGTAATCGTCTCATCGAGTGCGTCAGCCACGGTTTGATCAATCGTCATCGTTATTCCAGTAGGGACTGTATGATTTTGTCTGCCACGTCCGACGACGACACTGTGTACGTTCCAGCGGCGATCGCTTCCTGCAAGGATGAAACCTTCGCAGTTCTCGCATCTGAAGCTCCTAGAGACTGAAATACGAGACCCCCTGTTGAACTCAAAGCTGTTTCATCGCCGTGCCCTACAGTTGCGCTAAGTGCTTCAGATTTATAGGCCACGGTCCCGGACTCATTCACGGTTACGACTGGCTGCGCCTCAGATGGAGTGATCGTGTTGGTTGTCTGTTGGCTGCCGATTCCACTTGTATAGCTCATGATGAGCCTCCGTCTACATGACTAGATCGGCATCCAATCCGCAAACTTTAGTACCCGGAGGTATTCTTTCTGAGTGTCTTTGATGCTCTTGAGTGACCTGCTTGACTACGCTTCGAGCGATCCCGAAGCCGCCACCCTTCGATATGGCTTTTGCAATAGACTCCGTCCCGAAGCTGCTCATCGTGTCGGAAGCAGAGTCGTCATTCTTCTCCTCATCTCCCCAACTACTTTGCCCATGCTGCATTGGCTTTAGTAGTTCCTGTAACATCGTCGCTTCAAATTGCTGTGCGGCATCCACCAACTTGGCTTGTTTTTGCCTTTGAACGTCGGAAGCTGTTGGGATTGAAAGATCTGAATCAATTTTCATAGGACTTCAATCTCCGCTTCCAATGCTCCTGCAGACTTCATCGCCTGAAGGATCGAGATAACATCCCGTGCTGAGGCCCCTATCGTCTGGAGGCTTCGAACCAGGTCATCCACAGTAGCTCCCTGCTTTAGCTCAATTCGGTTGACCGGCTTATCTTGAGCGTCGACTCTTGTCTGCTGCACGACCTGCGTTGTGCCACCTGAAGAAAATGCACCTGGTTGTGATACCTGAAATTCGCTAACCACGTTGACGGCTAATCCACCATGAAGAATAGACACCGGCTGCAAAACGACTGTTCCGCCGATAACTACCGTTCCCGTGCGCTCGTTGACAACCACCTTTGCGCGAGGAAAGACAGGTACTTCTATTGACTCAACCTGAGCCAATAGGGCTGGAACCTCTTCACCAACGGCCACAAACAGATCAATTCTCCGACTATCGAGAACATGTGCAGCAGGTCGTCCTAACGTGTGATTGATCGCAAGCGCCACCCCTTCTGCGCTACGAAAATCAGCATCATTCAACAATATTGAGAATTGCTTTTTTCCTTCCAAATCCAGCGGCACGCCACGTTCTACCATCGCCCCGAAAGGTACTCTTGCAGTGTTGGGATGATTGTATTGTTTTACATTCCCATTAACGTTGATCGAATATCCCCCTACTACCAGTGGTCCTTGCGCTTGTGCATATATTTTTCCATCCGAACCATAGAGAGGAGTCATTAGAAGCAATCCTCCTTCGAGGCTTCTCGCATCGCCTGCCGAAGATACCGTAATATCCAGCTTGGTACCTGGACGAGCGAAGGGTGGCAACGTAGCCGAAACAAAGACCGCGGCAAGATTTTGTACTCTAATCGCTGATGCAGGTACGCTGACTCCCATACGGAGCAGCGTCGACGCTAAGGTTTGTGCAGGAAAGGTTGTCTGCTGACTGTCGCCGGTACCTTGTAGACCGACAACTATGCCGTATCCAACCAATTGATTGTCACGAATACCTTCGATGGAAGCGATATCTTTGACGCGTGCCTGCCTTGATTCAGTATCTGAAGAAAGAGCACACGCAGCTGAAGCAGTAAAAAGAATTGATAGACATGCAAAGGATATCGGGAGTCTTATGAGGTTTCTCCCTAACTCCAATTTTTTCGGCTTATTGTCAACATGCATGGAATTCCTCACTAAAAAATCAACACTTTTTGTAGAAGACGAACAAGGACATTCTGGCGATGGGTGTAATCGTTGATAATTCCCTTTCCACGTACTTCAAGCTCTAGACTAGAGATAGCTGTTGATAGAACTTGATTTTGTTGAGAGATATCCTCAGGACGGACCAGTCCTCTCAAAATAATCGTCTGCGTCTGCTGACTAAACTCCACCTGTCGAGCTGCCTCAATCACAAGCATCCCATTTGAAAGAACCTCTATCACTTGCCCCCCAAACGTAGTACTCAGGCTCGAATTAGTTGCACTTGTTCCTTGCGCGTTAAGTCCTGACGTGGAGGTTTGATTGATCAAATTCTGCAGCGCGTTACCCGCTCGGAGAGTACCAATTAGACCCGAGATGGAGGAGCTGGCATTGGACGCTCGCGAGTTCTTCACCGTGCCGTCCGTCGACGCTGCGAGGTTCTCGGAGACCACCACCGAAATCAGATCATGTGGCCGCATAGCCCGCACATCCGTGTTAATGCGAGTGAGCCTTCCATTGTCCGTCCAGATAGATCCTGGCGCAGGCTGGATGTTGGAGTTCTCCGCCCGCACTCTCTCTAGATAAGAGGACAAGGACGCCGCAGCCACATTAGGCCGTGGCTCAATCAACCTGTGAATCGCTTCGGTCTGCGCATGCAGCGAGGGGAGGCTTAAAAGCAATACCAATAAGGGAGCGATTATTCCTGAGAAATAGCTCGAAATCTTATTATCAAACAGCATCCAACAGGGCTGCCCTGTCGAGATATGAACCTCGTTATACGCACGTTTTTGGATAGGGCTAAAAAATGAGATTATCTTTAGGGTCTTTCTCATGGTTTCATCTCCACATCAAACGGCCCTCGAACGACACCGAAGAATTGTTCCGTTATCGACTGGTCGTCTGTGTTTCTACTTAGTAGCCTGACTTTTACGAGATCTCCCAATCCGCCATTCCCTTCCGAGGTACCAGCGACTTCAATCCGCAAGGAGCTTTCTTGCTTCCAGAGGCGAACGATATCGCCGGCACGAACTACGACAGGAGCCGAGGTCTTCGTTGCACCTACCTGCACTTTAAGTTGTGCCGACAAGATTGAATTACGCAATGGAAGCGCAACCGCTGGCCATCCTGGATGATCACAAGGAATAATCATCGCCCAGCTTTGATTCAATACCGGGTCCGACTGAACCTTCGACACCCGATAACCACCGCCCACCGATATTGAATACGACGACGTCTCGATCTTCGCGGCGATCGCATCCGCCGGCGTTCTGTAGCAGACTGCAAGTGCTGTATTGGCAAAACATATTCCGTGTAGCAAGAGAAAGAAATTTCTGCCAACCGTTTTAAATATTGAAAAGCTATCGAACATAGCATCCTACCGAACGAGACCGTTTATTTGTGAGTACATGTCGTCGGCGACATGTATGACTTTGGAGTTACTCTCGTAGGCACGTTGCGCCAGAATCATTTGTACGAACTCTGCGACGACATCAACGTTCGAATTCTCGAGATAACCTTGCTGGAGTGTTCCTATGCCGCTGGTCCCTCCAGGAGTGTCCGTAATGGGGTTGCCGGAGGATGCTGTCTGTTGCAACAAATTGCTTCCGATGGAACTCAGGCCGCCAGTATTAGGGAAAGTTGCGAGCTGAATGGTGCCAAGCTGCGCAGCATTTGTCTGTCCGGGAAGAGTTGCAGTTACAACGCCATATTGAGAGATCACAACATTAGTAGCGTTAGACGGAATTGTGATTGCAGGCAGGATCGTATCCCCAGCTGTAGTCACAATCGTGCCCTGACTATTCAAATGAAAGTTCCCAGCGCGTGTATAAGCTATGGTTCCGTCGGGAAGGGAGACCTGAAAAAATCCCGCGCCTTGAATCTCGAGATCGTATGGGTTACCTGTATTATTTGGATCTCCCTGCGTCATAATTACTTCGCTTGCTGCTGTCTTGGTGCCAAGACCAACCTGCAAACCGGCTGAAAGGGTTTGCTGTGTCTCGGCGGATCCAGGTGTAACCAGGTTTTGATAGATCATGTCCTCAAATTGCACCTGACGCTGTCTGAAACCCGCAGTCCCTGAGTTCGCTAGGTTATTTGCAATAGTGTCCAGATTTGTCTGCTGAGCGCTCATTCCACTTGCGGCTGTATATAAGGCACGAATCATTTCAAGCTCCTTGTTTTGTAGAGAACTCTAAAAATACGGGCTTTTTCGTCAAACTCGAGGAAGGTCTTCTGACGCCGTTTTGTCGAAATCGTTATTAAAAACACTCAATGCTTTTTGCATCATCTCGGCCTGTCGTTGCACTAACACCAGTTGCATCGTGCCGTGGACGGCATCTTCATTAGCTCCTTCTACCGAGCCCTGTTCTACCAAGACATTTGCAGCTGTGGGCTTTGTCCCATTCGCGGAAAAGCGATTTGAGCCTTCCGCGGAAAGAACTGATTTATCTGAAAAATCGAACGCGCCAACTTTGCCTACAATTGCGCTGCCGTCTGCTGTAGAAACCGAGATGCTGCCGTCGGGCGATACGTAGATGTTGCCCGTGGGGATGGTGATGGGCTTGAGATTGGCGTCGAGCACTGGCTCTGCCTGGCTTGTCTGGAGCACCCCCTTGGGGGAGCGGGAGAAAGCTCCATCTCTTGTGTAGCGGATACCGTTTGAGGTCTGGATGGCGAAGAAGCCCTGGCCTTCCAAGGCCAAGTCCAGCGGATTGCCGGTGGCTTTCAGCTCTCCCTGTCCGAGATCGAGCCGGTTTCCACCTAAGACTCCGAACCCGTTTACGGATTGGCCGACCTGCGATGCTGTCTCGGGATCCTGGTCGATGCCGCCCGCGAGAACTCCACTGAAGTAATCGCGTTGGGCACGAAAGCCGGAGGTTCCCGCGTTGGCCAGATTGTTGGCCGCTGTGTCGAGCGCCTGCGTGCGTGCCAAGAGTCCTGTATATGCTGCGTAGAGTCCGCTGTCCATGCCACGAGCTTATGCAGTTCGGTGGCCGAAGTTGGGGAGGAGATGGTTAGAAAGCGCTAAGGGCGTTCATTCAAGGTTGCTGTTGATCTGCCGATACAGCAGTTAGACCAGAAGATGTGCTGGGAGGGTCGGTGCGAGCTCTAATTATTGATGATTCGGCTGTGATGAGGAAGGTAATCGAACGGGCGTTGCGGCAGGCGGGCCTCGAACTCAGCGAGGTGTTACAGGCTTCGAATGGGGAGGAGGCGCTGCAGACTCTTCGTGACAACCAAGGTTCGGGTGGGTTGGCGTTGATCCTGAGTGACATCAATATGCCGGTGATGGATGGGCTGCAGTTTCTGGAGGCTCGGAAGCAGGAGAATCTCGCGCTGGGCGTTCCTGTGGTGATGATTACGACGGAGGGCAATGAGAGCTTCGTGCTGCGGGCGATCGCTGCGGGCGCGCAAGGCTACATCTGCAAGCCGTTCACGGCCGAGCAGGTGAAGGCGCGGGTGCTTCCTCTGTTGCGTGCGGCGTAAGCGGTTCTGTTGTTGCTCGTTGTCGTTTGGACCTTTCGGCTGGAGCTTCGTTCGTTGAAGTCAGTTGGGGCTTTGTCAGTTGCATCGGTTGGAGCTTTGTTCGTTGAGAGTTGCTTGAGTTATTCCGGAATATAAACCTGGAGCGGGAAGAGGACGATTGTGTCAAATACGCAGGATGAGGCAGTGACTCGGCTGGATTCGGCTGTCGCAGAGGTTTTTGAGACGATGCTGGAGAGAAGCTGCGACCCTTTGGAGGGCGAGGTCGACACGGTGGAGGGGCGGATCGTGGCGAGGATTCAATTTACCGGTGCCGTGGACGGCGAGTGCCTGTTGTATGCGAGTCAGGCTACCGCGTCGGTGACTGCTGAGGCGTTGCTGGGAACACCGTCAGAGCCGCACGACCCGATGGTGGACGATGCGATCGGGGAGCTTTGCAATATGATCGCCGGCGGCTGGAAGAGCAAGCTTGCCTCACCGGACTCCAACTGCACGATCTCGACTCCTGCCGTCACTCGCAATGGGCTTGAGGGTTATCAGGCTAAGTTTGGGACCAAATTCAGCCGGAAGTATTCGTTCCAGGGGAATGTGTTCGGGGTTGTACTGGCATTTTAGGAGGGGGTACTCCCCCCTATTACACGCGAGTAAGTCTATTATTATCAATGATTTACGAGGGATAATATACTTGACTCAGCAGACTTCTGAGCGTACCTTTAATTTATGGAAACGCTAAAGACACTCCAGCAAGCAATCGTCTACTTCTCAAACCCTGATAATTGTGTAGCTTACCTCGTTTCCAAACGGTGGAAAGATGGAGTTGTTTGTCCGAATTGCGGCTCCAAAGAAGTGAAGTATATGGCCAGCCGCCGTGTATGGCAGTGCAAGACCCGCCACCCAAAATCTCAGTTCTCCGTCAAGGTTGGCAGTGTCTACGAGGATTCAGCTATCGGCCTAGACAAGTGGCTCACTGCAACGTGGATGGTCACCAATTGCAAGAATGGTGTATCCAGCTATGAGATCTCCAGAAGCATCGGCGTAACTCAGAAGTCTGCATGGTTCATGCTCCACAGGATTCGTCTTGCTATGAGAGATGAGCCTAAGAACACGTTTGGTGGTCACTGGCAGAACCCTATTGAAGTAGATGAAACCTACGTGGGCGGTAAGGCCAAGAACAAGCACCTGAGCGAACGTCGGCAGGAAGAGAAGAAAACAATTGTCATGGGAATGCTCAACCGCGAAACTCGCCAGATCCGCGCTAAGGTTATTCCCCATGCACGACGCGAAGTTCTACAGGGCGAAATTCTAAAGAACGTTGGGTTCAACGCTCATGTATTCACCGATGGTCACCACGGTTATGAAGGTTTGGATAAGATGAAAAACTTCACCCACAAGACGGTGAATCACATTAACCAATACGTCAACGGACGTGTCCACACTCAAGGCATAGAAAACTTCTGGGCGTTGCTTAAGCGTGGACTAGCAGGAACCTATGTTGCGGTTGAACCCTTCCACCTGAATGCCTATGTTGACGAACAGGTATTCCGCTACAACAATCGCAAAGGTCATGACGGCCTCCGCTTCGGCACCTGTGTGGAGAAGACCTTCGGCAAACGTCTCACCTACAAGCAACTAACAGGCAAAACAGAAGTACCCTTCTAAGGTTTTACCTTCTCTTTCGGATACCGTTTGCCAGTTTTAGCTTTCTTGGCTTCAGCAATGCGCCTGTCTAGTTCTTCTTTGGACACGGACATAATTTTCTCCATTGCCTTATCGAACTTTACAAATTCCTCTGAAGGTTTTTCGGTCATAGGGATACCCCCGCAAATGATCGCGGTCTTAGCACTATACATTCTAAATTTTTCTCTATTTTAGCTTGTGCTACCTTTTCCCCACCCTTATGAATTGGTTCTCTTTGTTCGCTATGGTCCTGTTGGTCACACAAGCATTTGTGCCAGCTACTGGGAAAACAACCAATAACAACACTGGCGATAGTCACACCCAAAACAAGAGTACTGATCGCAACCAGAACCCAGCCGCACCAACTGTTACCTCTCATACAAAAGGAGGCGACGGCCCAACACTCAAATCCGATTCCGACAAAAATACCCAGTCCGATGATCAAACCGCCATAAACATCACCAATCCTGCTTCCGTGCCTATACCTTGGGGTTGGCATGAATACACGGCTACGCGCATTGAGGATGTCTGCGAAGAGGCTGGCCTCACCAAAGGAAGCTTCTTCCACCACTTCAAGAGCAAAGAAGAGCTGGCTACGGCTGCGGCGGATCACTGGAGCGAGTTTACCGGCGCGTTCTTTGCGTCTGCTCCCTACCGCGAGCTTTCCGATCCGCTGGATCGTGTTCTTGCGTATGTGGACTTCCGCAAGGCGATTCTGCAAGGACGAACTTTGCCTGACTTTACCTGCCTGGTGGGAACGATGGTGCAGGAGATCTACGACACGAATCCTCCGATACGGGAGGCGTGCAACAGGAGCATCAGCGGGCATGCTGCGACCGTGGAGGCGGACATCGCGGAGGCAATGCAAAAGTACGGCATCGTTGCGGAGTGGACTGCGCAGAGTCTGGCGCTCTACACGCAGGCGACGGTGCAGGGAGCGTTCATTCTTGCCAAGGCCCAAGGCGGCTCCGAGATTGCAGCCGCCTGCATCGATCACCTGCACCGGTATATTGAGATGTTGTTTCTCAATCCGATTCCAGGAGAGCTCTTCATGACAGAGGTTCCACAGCAGGGAGTTAAGACAGTTTCTGAGGGGTTGGAAGCTCCGCGGTTTAAAGATGGAAGGCCGATGTTGCTGGCTGGATTCCGTGGTGAGTACACGATGGCGACGATGCGGGAGATTCCGGCGCTGTGGCAGCGGTTTGCTGCTTACCTGGGCAAGATCCCAGGACAGGTTGGCAGGGTGGCTTATGGGGTTTGTTTCCCTTCGTCGGAGGGTTTTGGCTACATGGCGGCCGTCGAGGTACGAAGTGCGGAGGGACTGCCTGACGGGTTCAGCGTGGTGACGATGCCCGTAGAACGATATGCGGTGTTCACGCACAAGGGCCATGTTTCGAAGCTTTCGGAGACCTGCCGCGCGATTGAGCACGAGTGGCTGCCGCGGTCCCAATACTCGTTTGCGCTGGGGACGCCGGGGGCGCCGGGTTTCTTCGAGCGCTATGGCGAGAGCTTTGATCCGGAGGTCGGAGAGGGCGATGTCGAGGTGTGGGTGCCGATTCGCTAGTGCTCTGAAGCTAACTACGTTCAGAGGCAGCAGCATTTTTGCAAGGAAGAAGAACAGACAACGGCGTGAAGAGGATAGGCGGAAAGGGACGAGCGGTTTGGGCAGGATGGGTTCGTCGGGATCCTTCGCTTCGCTCAGGATGACAGCAAAGGCTTGATACGGACAGGCAATTAGAGAGGAGAACCACGATGGCGACAGCAGCAATGAAGACCGATGTTTCGAAGGATCAGGCTGAAGTTCTGGCGGTGATCGATCAACTCGGAAAGACAAATCATGACAAAGATGCATCCGGATTTGCGGCACTGTTTGCGGCGGATGTGGCCGACTACAATCTGGCTCCGCCGCTCTCACATCGTGGAATCAATCTCAGCGAGAAGCAGGCGTGGTTTGATTCCTGGGAGGGGCCGGTGGAGGTGGAAGCGCGCGATTTTGAGGTGACGGTCAGCGGCGATGTTGCGTTCTGTCATGGCTTCATGCACATGAAGGCCACCTCGAAGGCGGCGGCGCGACTGGTCAGCTTCTGGATGCGTTCGACGCTTCATCTGAAGCGGGAGGCTGGTCAGTGGCGGATCACACATTCGCATACGTCGGTGCCGTTTTACATGGATGGCAGTCTGCGGCCGGCGTTTGATCTGCAGCCGATTTGATACGTTTGGTCTGTTTTGGGGAGGGGAGGCTGGGTGCAGAACGGCAAAGGTTGGAATGTTTGGGCTGAAAGGTTCGAAGGGAATGGTAGGTAGAAAGCGTCGGGATCCTTCACTCCGTTCAGGATGACGACTTGAAAAAGTCTGCTCTGTTGCTTCGGAATTGGCACACAGAATCAAAAGGAGATGTGATGATCGATACGCCGCAGATGGTCGAGACTGTTGCACTGCCCATGGCTTTTCTTCCACTGATGGTTCCGGCTTCGGAGATAAGAAAGGTCATGATTCCTGGGTTGAACGAGGTAAAGGCTGCGATCGCCGCACAAGGGATTGCCGAGGCGGGGCCGTGGTTTACTCACCACCTGAGGAAGCCGAAGGACACCTTTGATTTCGAGATCTGCGTGCCGGTTGCTGCACCGATTGCGGCTTCGGGCCGGGTGCAGGCTGGAACGTGGCCTGCGATGAAGCTGGTGAGGACGGTCTACCACGGAGACTACTCGGGCCTTGGGGCGGGATGGGGGGAGTTCGATGCGTGGATCGCAAAGAATGGGTATGAGTCGGCGGAGGATCTGTGGGAGCGGTACCTTACCGGCATGGAGGCGGGCCCGGACCCGGCTAACTGGCGAACGGAGTTGAATCGGCGGCTGATTCCTTAGTTTCGGAGGGGGAGACGGCTATTGCCGGGCTAGAAGTGTCGCCTCCCATCCTTCGCAAGAGGCGCCAAGGATGGGGCACCCGGGCATCGCTCTCTCTCTGAAAGTTCTTTAAGAGAACTGACCCTCCGCGGTAAAGGGAGGGTCAGACTTTGTTGCTTCTTGGTTGGCGAACTTATTTGACTACTGACTGAAAGAGTGGCGAGGTGAGGAGGCTGGCGAACTGACTGTCGGAGGAGGAGTAGTCGACGGTCAGGGTGCCGGCGTTGGAGTCGATGGTGGTCTGATCGAGAGCGGATTTCTCGAGCGGGGTGCCGGAGTTTTTCTTCAGGATGGAAACCCCCTTCATGAGAGTGGCTGCGGTTGCCGCGGTGATGGTGTCGGACATGACGACAGCCATATCGAACTTGACGCCGTTCTGGAAGTCCATGGTGTAGCGGCTGCTCTTCATGCGGTTCTTGACGGTGTCGTAGTCGGCGAGTTGTGCGGCGTCGCCGAGGACGCTCTTCATCATGGTCTGGGTGCCCTTGGCGTCGAGCAGGCTCCAGACGGCTTTGGTGTCAACGACGTTCATCTCGTTGACCATGTCGCCGTTGGAGAGGAAGTTGGAGGTGATGCCGTCGCGGGCGTCCATCGCTTCCCTGACGGCGTCCTTGTCGCCGAAGACCATGGTGGTCTGGTTAAGGAAGACGACGCTCATGCCGTTGGCGCCCATGGGATAGACGCTGTTGTTGCGGATCATGGTGGGCTTGACCTTGTTCTTCGTGAAGTTGGCCATGACCTCGCGGGTGTGGAACTGGCCCTGGGCGATGCCTACGATGCGGGTTCCGTCACCCTTCTGGTCGCGGAAGGCGGCGAAGGCGAGGACGTCGGCATCCTGGTCGACTTTGAGGCCGGAGCTCTTGAGGGCGGTCTCGAGGCGCTTGAGCTCAGGCGGGAGGACGCGGTCTTTGAGGTCCATGGCGGCGGGGGAGTTCTGCATGGCGCGATAGTCGACGACGATGAGCTGCTGAACTTCCTTGGGGGTGGCGGACTTGGCGTCGCTGGAGAGCTGGGCGGCGGAGGCGAAGTTGGGGGCCATCATGGTCGCTGTCATGGTTGCAATGACGACGGCGGTGGTGAAGAGGTTGCGTTTGGCTGTGTTCATTTGTTTCCTTTACTCCTTGAGCTACTGGCAGTGTAGCTGCAATACCACCATTGTTCCGTGAATACGCGCTGGTTGCAAGACTGTATGGGTGAGGTTTCTGTTAGCAAGCTTGCTACTTTCGTGTTAGATGGGGTGGCTTTGGCGGCTCTAATGCTGCGGCCACGCGATGGGGGCGTGGAGTCTGCGCTCGAGCACCTTGCCGTCGGGATCGAAGCCAGTGATTTGACGTACCCAATCGGAATCGGGCTCATAGGCGGCCTGGGGAATGAGGCCGATGAGCTCGGCGTCTTCGATAAGGACGCCGTGGCGTTGGGCTAGATGCTGGACGGTGGCGTGGACGTGGTGCATGGGGGTGATGCGGAAGTCGGTGACGTTCATGCTGACCTGGGCGCGGCCGTTGGCGAGGACGCCGATGGCTTTGACGCCGTGGAGGCCGCCGTTGGCGGCGCGGATGTCGCGGGCGATGGCGCGGGCGGCGGCGATGTCGGGCTGCTGGAGGTGGATGTTGTAGGCGATGAGGAAGCTGCGGGCACCTACTGCGGAGGCTCCGGCGGTGGCGTGGAGCTCGGGGCCGCCGATGTCGGGGCGGCGGGTGGCGTCGCGGAGGGCGGCGTCGCGGAGGCCCTCGAACTGGCCGCGGCGGACGTCTTCGAGGAGGACGCGGTCGGGGCGGGCGGCGGCGGCTCCGTAGAAGTAGACGGGGACGCCGTAGCGGCGCCAGATGAGGAGGCCAGCCTGGCGGGCGAGGACGGCGCAGTCGGCTAGGGAGGCTCCGCTCACGGGGATGAAGGGGATGACGTCTGCGGCGCCGATGCGGGGGTGGACGCCGTTCTGGGTGGTGAGGTTGATGAGCTCGGCGGCTTTGCCAGCGGCGCGGACGGCGGCTTCGACGATGCCGGTGGGCGAGCCGGCGAGGGTGACGACGGAGCGGTTGTGAGCGGTGTCGAGGGACCAGTCGAGCAGGCGCACGCCTTCGACCTCGGTGGCGGCGACGATCTGCTCGACCTTGGCGGCGTCGGTGCCTTCAGAGAAGTTGGGGACGCACTCGATGATGGCTTCTGGGTTCATAAAGGCGGGGCTCAGGGGTTAGGGCATAGGGCTTGGGCAGATCTGCCTGGACGGTTGCGATTTCGAGTTGAGAGAGACATTTCGATTTTCTACACCCTAAGCCCTGCACCCTGCTCCCTGCTTACTTCCACCAGGTGTAGCCAAGGGAGAACTGGACGCTGGCGTTGACGCCGGGGTTGCGGTCTCCGAGGGAGGCGCTGGAGATGTGGACGCCGTTGGCGCTGAAGTCGATGGAGCGGCGGGCACGGAGGAAGTAGTGGAGGCCGACGCCGCCCTGCGGGGTGAAGTTGAAGACGCTGGCGTCGGCGTACTTGCCGTCGTTCTGGGAGTTGTAGGGTGGTCCGCCGAAGGCTGGGTACTTGTGGTTTGTCCAGACGAGACCGCCTGCTGCCTGCCCCCAGAAGGAGAATCTCTTGGTGCCGAGGACGTTCCAACGGAGGATGATCGGGGTGACGGAGGCTCCGGTGAAGGTGCCGCCGACCGTGTAGAAGGGCGTGCACTGGGCCGGGGTTCCGGGTGGGTTGGTGCAGAAGGGGCGCTCGAACTTCGGCGTGTATGACTGCCAGAAGGGGAAGGCTTCGACGGCGTACTCGAAGTTGCCGCGCAGGGGGCCGTGGCCCATGTTGCCGGTGAGGACCTTGCCGGCGTGAACTCCTGCCATGATGAACTTGAAGTCGTTGCGGTTTTCGGTGAGGCCGAAACCGCCTTGCACGATGGCTCCGATCTCGAGGGGCTGGTGGCCTTTGGGATCGAGAAAGGGATTGTTCTCGTTGCTGACGATTGCCTGGGCGGAGGAGGGTCGGGTGACTGCGAGCAGGAGGGCGAGGGTCCAGAGGGCGGTCGCTCCAAGGCGTGCGAGTTGCTTGATCACTTAGGTCTCCGAGGTTGGTTGCAGAGGAAGGCCGCTTGCAGAAGAAGGCCGCCGGTGCACGGCGGCCGTTTGGGGCTTAGCTGCCGTTTTCGATCAATGGCTGGCGTTGGCGACTGCAGCTTCGTCGAAGTCGAAGTTGGAGTAGACGTTTTGCGTGTCGTCCAGGTCTTCGATGGTCTCGAGGAGGCGGATCATGGCGTTGGCTTGTGTGCCTTCCAGTTTGGTATAGGTTGAGGCGATCTTGGTGACCTCGGCGTGTTCGGGGGTGATCTTTGCGGCCTTGAGGGCTTCGGTGACAGCCTCGAAGTCTTTAGGGTCGGTGAGGACCTCCCAGTTTTCGCCTTCGTCGGAGAGGTCTTCGGCACCTGCGTCGAGGACGATCTCGGTGAGTTTGTCTTCGCCTGCGGCTGATTTGGCGATGGTGACGACGCCCTTCTTGCTGAACATCCATGAGACGGAGTTGGATTCGCCCAAGTTTCCACCGTTCTTTGAGAAGGCGTGGCGGATCTCGCTTACGGCGCGGTTTTTATTATCGGTGAGGACGTCGACGATGACGGCTACGCCGCCGGGGCCGTAGCCCTCGTAGGTGATCTCTTCATAGCTAACGCCTTCGAGTTCACCGGTACCGCGCTGGATGGCGCGCTTGATGTTGTCGGCGGGCATGTTCTCGGCTTTAGCAGCGGCGATAGCGCCACGAAGGCGGGGATTGCCGTCGGGATCTCCTCCGCCGGTCTTGGCGGCGATGGTGATTTCCTTGATGAGGCGGGTGAAGATCTTGCCGCGTTTGGCGTCTGTTGCGCCCTTTTTATGCTTAATTGTCGCCCATTTTGAGTGGCCGGACATGGACTACCTCGGTGTTGATTTTGCGTGTGCCTACGATCGGTTGCGGGCTTGCGCGACCTTGCGATTTTAGCATGTTGGGGAGATCAAGCGCCTGTTGCCGGGTGGTGTAACTGTTTCGGCTGCGGGCGAGTCCTATTAGGAGATTGGGCGATCGGGCAGAGTCCGGTTCGAGGTTGGAATGAGATGTTTGTGGGGACGGACTACTGTGCTGATGTTCGCGTGCCTGACGCTTCTCTGGCCTTGCTGTGTGGGTTGTGCGCAAGGCCGACACTGGAGAGGGGAGCAGATCGTTGCTTCGCAGAGCTTTGTGGAGGGCGGGGGCACGATTCAGGTCGACTTTGCGGCGGGAGGTCTTGATCTGTCGCACTCGGACGTTATCTCGTGGGTGCAGGCTTCGGCGCATTCGGTTGCGGTGTACTACGGCAGGTTTCCGGTAGCGCGGGCTCGGGTGGTGATTGAACCGATTGCAGGCGACTCCGATTCGATTCACGGGACTACGTGGGGCGGGATGGGCGGCTTCCCTGCTGTGACGCGGATTCGGCTCGCGCAGCATGCGACGAAAGACGACCTGAAGGATGACTGGGTGATGACGCATGAGCTTGTGCATACTGCGTTGCCGGATCTTCCGGACGATCAGCATTGGATGGAGGAGGGGCTGGCGACGTACATCGAACCGATTGCGCGTGCGGGGACGGGCAGGTTGACCGAGGAAAGGGTGTGGGCGGAGTTTTTGCACGAGATGCATAACGGCGAGCCGGAGCGCGGTGATCGCGGGTTGAATGAGACACAGACATGGGGACGGACGTACTGGGGTGGGGCTATGTTCTGTTTGATGGCGGATGTGTCGATTCGGCGTGAGACGAATGACCGGAAGGGGCTGAAGGATGCGTTGCGTGCGGTGGTGGAGAGCGGGGGCGGGATCGATAAGGACTGGCCGCTGTCGCGTGTGTTGCAGATTGGGGATCGGGCTACGGGGACTACTGTTTTGACCAATATGTATGCGAAGTGGAGTGAAAAGCCGGTGCCGGTGGACCTTTCGGCACTGTGGAAAGAGTTGGGCGTGAGCGCCGGTCCGAATAATGGGGTGGTGTTTGACGCGAAGGCGCCACTGGCTGCGGTGCGGCAATCGATTATTGCGTCGAGATGAGGAGTGGATGGTAAGAGCAAAAAAAGCAATTCCGAAAGATCGTTTCCTTGCCTTGGGAGCGCCATCATAGGGCTGCCCAAGAACATGCGAGCAACGAAAGAATGGGGTACAGTTAATCTGTGAGTCCGAGTAGGCATCTTCGTCGAATGTTTGCGCTTCTCCTGGCATGCCTTTGGATCACGAGCGCATCCTTTGCCGAGCATCTCTCTGCAAAGTTTCCGCTATGTCAGCCGGACCACTCTCCTTGCTGCCCACTACCAGTGAACAACGCGCCTGTATCTTGTCCGGCGTGTGGGGCGCCCGTCACATACGCGGAAAAGCAAGAGAGCAAATCGGAGGAAGTCCGTTTCACACCACGCTCTGAGTTTGTTTACCTCACCAGGCCGGCCCTTCAACTCCACGTAGCTCTACACGAGCTTACTCAAGGCTTGCGCTATCATCCGACCGTTTTTCAGCTTAAGGACGATCTGCGAATTTAGAGAGATTCTCTAGACTGGCGCGCATTTCACGGCCCGTTCTTATCTATGGTCGTGCCGTTTCTTTTGCCCAAAACCTAAAGGAGATTTTATGAAAATCAAAGTCCTATCGTTGGTCTTTGCAGCAGTTATGCTCTTGTCTCTGTCGGCTTCCGCCGCAACCGTTAACGCGTGCTGCGGAGACCCAGCGTGTTGTGATGGCGGCACTTGCTGTAAATAGCAAGTGTCAGAACGGAGAGGTCGCCTTCGGGCGGCCTTTCTAATGTGCGCATGAGTGGGGCTTAGAGGATCTCGGGGGCCAGCAGGTCGCGCATGGTTTCGCGGCGGCGGATGATGCGGGTGATGTCTCCTTCGATGAGAAGTTCGGCTGGGCGGGGGCGGGAGTTGTAGTTAGAGGTCTGGGACATGCCGTAGGCTCCGGCGTCAAGGAGAAGGATGAGGTCGTTCGGTTTGACTGGAGGCAGGATGCGGTCGCGGGCGAAGAAGTCTCCGGACTCGCAGACGGGGCCTACGATGTCGGCCGTGAGGGTTGACTTCCCTGCTGGCTGTTTGATGGGGATGATCTCGTGGTGGGCGTGGTAGAGAGCGGGGCGGATGAGGTCGTTCATGCCGGCGTCGGTGATGACGAAGGTCTTTGTGCCGTTCTTTTTTACGTAGAGGACGCGGGTGAGGAGAGCGCCTGCCTGCGCGATGATGAAGCGACCGGGCTCGAGGAGGAGATGGGCGGGTTCGGTGCCGAGACCTTTGGTGAGAGCGGCGGCGTATTTGGCTACTTGTTTTGCCGGATCGAATGCGGCTGAAGTTGAGGCGCGTGGGCCGTAGTCGATGCCTAGGCCGCCGCCTGCGTCGACGTAGCGGATGTTGTGGCCGTCGCGGCGCAGGTCGGCGATGAGGCTGGTGACGCGGGTGAGGGCTGCGGCGAAGGGATCTACTTTGCGGATCTGCGAGCCGATGTGGACGGAGACGCCGGCGGGGTCGAGCCACCTGGACTTTGCGGCTTTGCGGTAGATGGCTCGGGCGGCTTTGATGTCGATGCCGAACTTGTGCTCGTTGAGGCCGGTGGAGATGTAGGGGTGGGTTTCGGCGAAGACGTCGGGGTTGACGCGAAGGGCGAAGCGGGCGACTTTGCCGAGGGCTTCGGCGCGGGCGGCGAGGAGATGGAGTTCGGCTTCGGACTCTACGTTGAAGAGGAGGATGTCGGCTTCGAGGGCGGCGTCGATCTCCCATGTTTGTTTGCCTACGCCGGAGAAGACTACTTTTTTGAGGGCTGGCTTATGAGCTTTGCGGACGCGCTCGAGTTCGCCGCCGGAGACGATGTCGAAGCCTGCTCCCTGTTTGGCGAGGAGACGCAGGATGGCGAGCGAGGAGTTCGCTTTGACGGCGTAGCAGATGGTGTGGGGGCGGGGGGCGAAGGCGTCTTTGAAGAGCTGGAGGCGGTGGGAGATCTGCCGGGCCGAGTAGACGTAAAGCGGTGTGCCGTGTTCGGCGGCTAGCGCGGCGAGGTCGGCTCCGTCGCAGTGGAGGAGGCGATTGCGGTAGGCGAAGGGGCGTGGATTGGCCTCGATTGGAGGCGGAGTGGGGGCTATCTTTTTTGACAAACTCAGATGCTCTTTGCGGGAAGCGCGTAGGGGGCTTCGGGGATGATGACCCAGGCTGCGATGTAGGCGATGGCGCCGACGCCGGTGAGGACGATCATGAGCGCGGTGAGGACGCGGACGAGGTTGAGGTCCCACCCGTAGTGAATGGCGAAGCCTGCGCAGACGCCTGCGATCATGCGGTTAGTGCGCGGGCGCGTGAGTTGTGTGGTGGCTGGGTAGTAGCCCATCGGAGGAGCGGCGGCAGAGGCAGCAGGGGCTCCGCAGGCCGGACAGAAGCGGGAGGAGGGATCGACTTGATTGCCACAGTGGGAGCAGAACATAAGTGTCTCCGAGAGCTTCTATTTTGCCATATGCTCTCGAGGTTGAATACGCAAAGATTGTGCTGTTAGTTCAGTTTGTCCCGACGGTTAGCGGTTCAGTTTGTGGGTTGGGGTTGGATTTACTTGCCGGTGAAGGGGGTCTTCAGGTAGCGGTGGGCTGCGTCGGATTGGGATTGGTCGCCGCCTCCGGCGGAGGCTAGCTCGTACTGTTTGGTGGCTTCGTCGCGTTGGTGGAGGAGGTCGAACATCTCGCCGGCGTTGAGTTGGGCGCGGCGGCGAATCCAATCGCTGCAAGTTGGTTGAGCGGCGGCCTTGAGGTAGTTCTGGGCAGCTTCGGCGATCTGGTTCTGGCCACGCTGGGTGTCGGCGAGGCCGAAGTAGGTCATGTGGAGGCGGGGTTCGATGAAGTAGCCGGTTTTTTTCGCGTCGTCGAGGATGGCATTGTAGAGGGCGATGGCTCCGGGTCCATTGCCGGAGTCCTTGGTGAGGTTGGCGACCTCGAGGCGGAAGAGATAGTCGCGAGGATACTGGTCGGCGAGGCCCTTCTGGACGACGATGGCTTCGGCGTAGCGGGCGTCGTGACGCAGGAAGAGCGAGAGCGCGGTGCGGGACTCGATGGGCGTGACGATGCCGTGGGCGGCGGACTCGCGGAGGAGGTCGAGGCCTTTTTCTTTGTTGCCTCCTACGCCTGCGATGCCTACGAGCATGCGGACCAGGCGGGGAAGGCTGGCGACGGCAAACTGCTGGATGCCCATGGCCATCTTGGCGTCGGCGTAGTCGGGGTCAATCTTGAGGGTGGCTTCGCTGTCGTTGCGCGAGGCCAGGCCCTGACGGGCTGCGGCGACATAGCTGTGATCGACGAGCGTGATGAAGGCGGCGTGCATGCCGCGGGCGTATCCGCGGGCGAAGTAGGCGTTGGCATCGTTGGGATTGGCTTTGATCTGCTGGTCGGCGAGGGCTACGGCGGAGTTGGTGAGAGATTCGATGCGGTCGCGGATGGGTGGGGGGACGGGGACGTTGCGTTTGGAGGTAAGGAAGGAGTCGTGGGCGTAGTAGGTGGTGTCGAGCAGATCCTGTCGGTAGAGCTCGCGGAAGACTAGGGTGAGCAGGATGTTGCCGGTGGCGATGACGCTTTGTGGGTTGGCGCGCTGAACGGCCTCGAAGCGGGAGAGAGCGCCTTCGTAGTCGAGGTCGTAGAAGTGCGCGAAGGCATCGCGAACCTGGGGGGTGAGGTTGACGGGGTCGGTGTGGGCGGCAGGGTTATAGGACTGCGAGTGGGTTGGAGCTGCCAGCGTGAGGGCGAGGAGGAGGCTAAGAGTCTTGACGCAGCGTTTTATGGTTCTTCTCCGGGCGTGGGCGGCGAAGCGTTTGAGGTTGGCAGCTTGGGATGCAGACTCTGATTCTGAGAAAACTTCTCTGATAGCGTACACGGAGTTGGACGCACAACACGGCAGACTGTACCCTTTGGGCACCGGAACTGGCGAAGGCGCCGGTATTCTTCTTCGAAGTGGAACGGGCTTATGACACGGGTTGAGTTGCTTCAGTTACTGGTCGGGCAGGCGCGCACCAACGGGTTCGAGTTTCGTAGATGGTATGTGGGGAAGCTTGGTTTGCCGTGGCAGAGCGCGCGGCATGCGGTGGAGATGCTGGCGGCGGAGCGTCGTTATTATGCCCTGCTGTTCTCGCATGAGTTTGCGTCGACGTTCTGGAAGCCGGGAGAGCTGATGACCTTCCAGGTTCCGATGCAGTCGTTTACCCGCAGGATGAAGGATGGGTCGATTGGAACGGTGCAGCGCAAGGGGTATACCCGACGGAGCGCGCGGGAGGATGCGTGGCTGTATCACCTGAAGGAGATGGCGGCCGCCGAAGAGCCGCTTCGGTATATGCGTCGTTATCTGCGGGTCGAGGACGATCTGGAAGAAGAGACGGCTGAGGCTACGGCAGGCCGGTTGGAGGAGTAGGCCACCGGTTCGCCGGTTTAGCCGATCTGGGATCAGGCTCTTGGGAACGACATCGTTTGGATCGGGATTTTTCCCTATGCCTGGTGGGTTGGTTGCTCGATGGGCGAAAGACTGTGGGCTTTGCGGATGGCGAGGATTTGCTTGAGGTGATGCTCGCCGTGAATGAGCTGGAACTTTCGCCATTGATTGACGTTGAGCGGGCCGAGGACTGCGTGGCTGGCAAACTTGCAGGTGGTCCCGAAGAGTTCTTCGGCTTCGGCGCAGAGCAGATCGAGGTTAGCCAGATGTTCGGCGGCGGCGGCGGTGAGCTCTTCACCGCAGAGAAGATGAGCCGTCGGAGCTGGCGTAACCATGGGCGGGGCTTTGCGGCCGTGCGGGAAGTAGCCGAGACGAATGAGAGTATATTGGCCGAGATGCTGGGGGATGCTGGGCTTTGCGCGGGTGGGGGCTCGCTTGGCGAGGCGGGCGTTGAGAGCCAGCTCTGTGCCGGAGTAGCTGAGGAGGAGATGCTCCATGATCTGCTGGATGGTCCACTTGTGAGGGCGCGAGGGTGGCTGGAGCTGCGTTTGAAGGGCGTTGAGTCCGTCGAGGGAGAAGGCGATCTCGCGCTGGAGGCGATGGAGGGTTGAGTTCATAAGCAGAATCACGTTACACCGGTGACGGGCGTGGGGGCTAGTGTTCCTCTGCGGGAGTACGGGCGGTGGTAAGACCGGGGCCTACGGACGGACGACTACTTTAGTTGATCCAACGCCTTATGGGCTTGTTTCGCGTTTTCGCCATCGGGATCGAGCTTCAGGTAAGTCTGGAACTCGGCGATGGCTTCGTCTTTCTTCTTCATCTTCTGTGCGATCTCAGCGAGGGCGTAGTGAGCGGCTGAGTAGTCGGGCTGGATTTTGACGGCGTCCTGGGCGCGAAGATAGGCGCCGGGAAGGTTGTCGTCGTGCATGTAGAACTTTGCGACTTTGAGGTCTTCGTCAACGCGCTCGTCGTCGGTCTGAACGCGCTTGACCTTGGGGAGCTTGCGGTGCACGGAGCTGCCTTCGGTGCCCGGTTTCGGCAGGTCTGTGTCGGGAACGGCGTCGGGGTCTGCGTTGCCGGAGTCGGAGCTGCTACTGCTGCTGGAGTCGTCGCCTGGAAGCCTGGGGGCGGGCGTTGTGGGGAAGGGATGTTCCTCTGCAGCTGAGGATGGTGTTGTGGTGGAGCTTGGGGAGTCCGGGGGGGAGTCGGGCGGAGGTGTTTGAGAGGTGGAAGGCTTCGTGGAGCTGCCGGGAAAGGGAAACTGCTCGGCGACTGAGGGCTTCTTTGCCGGGGAGCATGGCGTGGCTGGTTGGGATGTGGTCTGGCCTGGGGCAGGGCATGGTGGGGGTGGATTTTGCGCAGGCGTGGTCTGTGCGTGGCAGGCTGCTGAGACGAGGAACGCAGCGAGCAATGCGCGAATTTTAGGACCGCTTGCCATAGGGTGCAGAGCTCTCGTTTAGTACTTGGACGGTGTTGCGAGGCGGTTTGTTATAGTCAGCTCACCTGGGCTGTTTGCCTGCCACTATTTTAACCGTTTTATTTTTATTATTTTATTTGATGGAACTTCTTTGACTATGGTTGATGGACTGATTATTCGTTCTTCGTCGATTCATGCAGCGGGCTGCTATACAACGCGGGCGATAAAGAAGGGGAGACGGGTCTGCGAGTATGACGGGCCTCGGTTTACCAAAGACGAGGCGGACGATAGATACCAGGACCGGGATATCACCTACCTGTTCAGCTGTGGGGAGAATGGATTGGTGATCGACGGATTTGGAACGGCTATGTTTATCAATCACTCGTGCGATCCGAACTGCGAGTCGGAGAATGTCGATGGTCGCGTGTTTGTGGTTGCGATTCGGGATATCGCCGCCGGGGAGGAGCTGACCTATGAGTACAACCTCTACGACAGCGACGATGATGAGCAAAACTGCTACTGCGGAGCGACGAAGTGCCGGGGGACGATGTTCAGCGAGGCTGAGGTGAAGCGGCGGGCGCGGAAGGCTCGGGCTTTGGCTAAGGCTGGGCGCTAGAAACTACAAAAAAACTAGAGGCGGGCTGCGCGCACGGCGCGATCTGCCACAAGAGGCTGACGCGCCTTCGGCGCCATTTGTTGCAAAGGATAAGTGGGCTGGCGATGGGCGATACAATAGAGGCTGCGGACCGGTCGCGACAGTTGTGACTTCCCTACCTTTTCTATATGGCCTATCAGGTACTTGCTAGGAAATACCGGCCCCAGCGTTTCGCAGATGTTGCGGGACAGGACCACGTGACTGTGACGCTGATGAACGCGCTGACGCAGGGTCGCATCGCGCATGGATATATCTTCAGCGGACATCGCGGCATTGGAAAGACAACCATTGCGCGCATTCTGGCGATGGCGCTGAACTGCCGGAATGCGATTGGGTCGGCGGTGCGGCCTACGGCAGAGCCCTGCGAGGTCTGCGAGAGCTGCACGGAGATTAGAGCTGGCAATGCGGTCGATGTGATTGAGATCGACGCAGCGACCAATCGCGGGATCGATGAGATTCGCGAGCTGCGGGATGCTGCGCGGTATCGGCCGGCTCGGGATAAGTACAAGATTTACATTCTGGATGAGGCTCACCAGATTACGGATGCTGCCTTCAATGCTCTGCTGAAGACGTTGGAGGAGCCGCCGGATCATATCGTTTTTATGATGGCGACGACACAGCCGGAGGATATTCCGCAGACGGTGCGGTCTCGGTGTCAGCACTTCAGCTTTCATGCGGTGAAGCTGGTGGACATTCTCGGCGAGCTGCGCGGCATTGCAGAGCGGGAGGGCGTGGATGCAGATGAGTCTGCGCTGAGCCTGCTGGCTGAGGCTGGCGATGGGTCGATGCGTGATGCCCTGTCGATTATGGACCAGGCGATTGCGAGCGCGCCGGTGGAAGATGGGCGGCCGCGGCTGGATGCGGGACAGATTCGGCAGCTGATGGGGACGGTTCCGAATGCGGTGTTTGAACGGATACTCGAGGCCGTGGATGGGAATCGCAGCGCGGAGGTGATTACGGTTGCGAACCAGTTGCTGGATGCGGGAAACTCTCCGGCGCAGCTGGCGCGGCAGTTTGTCAGGTATCTGCGGAATGCGGTGATTGCGAAGATTGCGGGTATCGGCGTGGATGGGGCCGGTGCGGATGGGGTTGCGGGAGAGTTGCTGCAGATCTCGGCCGATGAGCAACGGCGCGCGGGGCGGTCGGCTGCATTGTTCAGCGAAGAGGAGCTGACGCGATTTTTGCAGGTGATGCTGAGGACGTTTGATGAGCTGGGGTATCGGCAAGAGCAGCGGTTTCACTTCGAGCTGGGATTGCTGAAGCTGGTGCATCTGCGGCGGCTGTTACCGATTGAAGAGGTGTTGAGTCAGTTCCCTGTTGGCGGCGGCTCGCGGCCTGGCCCTGGTGTGGCGACGGCGAGGACGGTGAGCACGGCTTCGGCGCCTTCCAGGAGTCCGGTGAGTGGAGCAGCGACGGCACGGGTGTTGGAGACGAGCGCAACGGTGGCGAGTGCCAGACCGGCATTTTCTCCCTTTGAAAAAGACCAGAGTAGAAATCGGTTTGATGAGAAGGCGGTAGCGGCTGCGCCGATTGCGATTGTGCCGGTAGCTGCTCCCGTTGTGCCGATCGCGGCGGCGATGTCTGTGCCTGCTGCGGAAGCGAGGCCGGCTCCCGTGGCGACTCGTGCGGAGATGGTGCTCACTGACGATTCGATTGGGGATGTGGTTGTAAAGCGTATTGAAGCGGCGGCTGAGAGGCCGGAGACTGCCGGGAGTGCGAGCAGCTCTGATATGCAACCAACTTCGTTACACTCTGGGGAGGAGCTGCAGAGGGTGGCTGTTGATGCTTTGTTAGTCGCGAAGAATCAGGCGACGCCGGCGGATGCTCTGGCGGATGCAGAGTGGACCGTGACGGAGAACGAGATTCGCGTGCAGACGGAGCTTTCAAAGACGATGCTGCCGATGGTGATCAATGCGGAGGCAGAGAAGCTGGTAAAGTCAGCGCTGCGAGATGCGGGCGCTGGTGCGTTGAAGCTGGTGCTGCTGCCGGGAGTGAAGAGTGCCGACAGTGCAAAAAAGCCGAGGGCGGCGAAGAGTGGAAGCGTCCAGGCAAAGGCTTTGGAGCATCCAATTGTGCAGAGGGCGCAGACGTTGTTCAATGCTGAGGTTCGGAATGTGATCGATCTGCGGGATAACGATTAGCCACTGATAGCAGCGTTGGGGGTGAGGATGGATTTTTCTGATCTGGGCAAGATGAAAGAGATGATGGGGCAGGCGAAGCTGATGCAGGAGCAGATGGAGAAGAAGCTCGCTGCGACGGTGGTGGAGGCTTCGAGCGGCGGCGGGGTGGTGACGGTGCGGATGAATGGAAAGAAGGAAGTCCTTCGGGTGAAGATTGAGCAGACTGCGATGGGAAGTTCGGCGAGCGATCTGGAGTTGCTGGAGGATCTGATTGCCGCGGCAGTGAATGAGGCGGGGCGGCGGGCGGATGAGGCGATGAAGTCGAGCGTGGCTGGGATGATGGGTGGGCTGGGCCTACCGGATCTGCCGGGGTTGGGCTAAGTGGCTGGTTCTTTCCATGCAGCGCCGAGTCGTTTTGCGGAGCCGATGTCGCGGCTGATTGAGGAGTTGAGGAAGCTGCCTGGAATTGGGAGCAAGAGCGCACAGCGATTGGCGTTTCATGTTCTGCGATCCTCTGCGGAGGATGCTGAGGCGTTGTCGACGGCGATCAGGGAGCTGAAGCTGCATCTGCGGCTTTGTTCGGTGTGCAACAACATTACCGACGTCGATCCTTGTGGATATTGCACGAATCCGGTGCGGAACCAGCGGGTGGTTTGTGTGGTGGAAGAGCCGACCAACATTGCGACGATTGAGAAGACGCGGAGTTATCACGGGGTGTATCACGTGCTGCATGGGACGCTCTCGCCGATTGGCGGGGTGGGGCCGGAGCAGTTGCGGATTGCGAACCTGCTGACTCGTCTGTTGGAGGTGGATGAGGTGATCCTCGCAACTTCGCCAACTACCGAGGGCGAGGCGACTGCTGGATATCTTGCGCTGGAGTTGCGCAAGGCGAAGGGCGACGTGAAGGTGACGCGGATCGCGACGGGAGTGCCGGCGGGAAGCGATATCGAATACGCCGATGAGGTGACGATGACGCGAGCGATGGAGGGGCGGCGCGAGTTTTAGCTGCGTGGAGCTGAGATGGGCTGCTTGTGTGGACTTGTCTTTTTCGATCGCTTCCCAAGATTAAGAATCGCTGAATGCCTCGTCAACACTGTGTAACAAGGCGGTGTTATAAAAGCAGCATGACTTTGAATAACGCGCTGTCCCGCCGCGGCTTTCTCCGACAGAGTTTTGCTTTTAGTGCGTTAGCCGGGCTTGGCGGTCTGCCTTCTTTTGCTGGTTCGAAGCCTGCGGGGTCCCCTGGTGGGTCGCGGTTGTTGATGGTGGGGGATTGGGGTTATGAGGACTTCCAGGCTCAGAGCCGCGTGGCCGCTGCGATGCAGGCGTATGTGCGGGAGCAGGGGTTCAAGACCGAGGGGCTGCTGATGTTGGGTGATAACTGGTATGGGCCGCTGCCGGGAGGTATGAAGGACCCGCGGTGGCAGAGGCAGTTCGAGGAGATGTATCCGAAGAACGTGTTCGATTGCCCGGCGTATGCGATTGCGGGAAACCATGACTACCAGACGATGCCGCTAAACAAGGTGGCAGCGGAGCTGGAGTATGCGAAGGCGGGCGGGACGCGGTGGACGATGCCTTCGCTCTGGTACAGCTTTGAGTTTCCGGTGAAGAAGCCTTTGATGACGGTGATTGCGCTGGATAGCAATATGCCGTTCGCGAGTGGATTACCGACGAAGGGCGTGAACTTTACGTTGACTCCAGCGCAGCAGGCGGAGCAGTTGGCTTGGCTGGCAGCCGAGTTGGAGAAGCCTCGGAGTACTCCGTTTCTGGTGGTGATGGGGCACCATCCGATCTTTTCGAATGGGCCGCATGGGGATCATAAGGTGCTGGTTCGGGACTGGGAGCCGCTGCTGCGGAAGCATAAGGCTCATATGTATCTGGCCGGGCATGACCACGATATGCAGCACCTGGAGTTTGAGGGGCATCCTACTTCGTTTGTTTTGTCTGGTGGCGGTGGGGCGGACTTGTATCCGCTGGTGATTGATGAGGCTCAGCGTGGGCCTTATGCGGCGCGGGTTTATGGGTTCAGCGATCTGGAGGTGACTCCGGAGATGCTTACGCTAAGGCATCTGGATGAGAAGGGGCGGCTGATTCATTCGTTTACGAAGAAAGTGGATGGGACGGTTACTAACTTCGCTTAAACACCTCTCTGGCGCTTCGCACTATCTCCTGCCGGACGGGCTCCCTGCGCGGGAGGCGGTCACTTCGTGACTTGTGTACCTAGTTGTGGTTGGGGAAGGATGCTGGTCCTCCCTTTGGTCGGATGAAAATTCTTATTCGTTATTGGGTTTTGTGCGGAGGTTGCCGCCGGTCATTTGGTTGGGTTGGTCTACGTTTAGCAACGACAGGATGGTAGGGGAGATGTCGCGCAGGCTGCCGCCTTCGCGGAGGGTTGGCTTGTTGCCTTCTTCGGTGATGTAGAGGAAGGGGACGGGGTTGGTGGTGTGGGCGGTGTGGGGGCCGCCGGTGGTGGGGTCGATGAGCATCTCAGCGTTTCCGTGGTCGGCGGTGACGAGAAGCGAGCCACCGCGCTGTTTGATGGCTTGATAGATGCGGCCTAGTTGCGTGTCTACGGTTTCGACGGCGCGGATGGTGGGCTCCATCATGCCGGAGTGGCCGACCATGTCGGCGTTGGCGAAGTTGACGATGATGACGTCGAAGGCGGTGTCGTTGACGGCTTTTACGACGGCGTCGGCGATGCCTGCGGCGGACATCTCGGGGGCGAGGTCGTACGTGGCTACCTTTTGTGAGTCGATGAGGGCGCGGTCTTCGCCGGGGAAGGGCTTTTCGATGCCGCCGTTGAAGAAGTAGGTGACGTGGGCGTACTTTTCCGTCTCGGCGACGCGGAGATTGCGGAGGTTGGCCTGGGACATGAGGTTGGCGAGGAGGTTGTCCATCGATTCGGCGGGGATGACGATGGGGAGTTTGAAGTTTTTGTCGTACTGGGTCATGCAGACGTAGTGGAGGTTGGCGGGGATGAGGTCGAGGGGGATCTCGGCGTCGAGTTCGACGGCTTTGGGGAGTTGGTGGCCCTGGCTGCCTACGGGGTCTGCGGTGAGGCCGGACTTGCGGGTGAGGACGCGGGTGATCTGACGGACACGATCGGCGCGGTAGTTGAAGTTGATGACGACGTCTTCGTCGCGGATGAGGGCGATTGGGTTGCCGTCGGAGTTGGTGCAGGTGAAGGGTGGTATGAACTCGTCGGTGATGCCGTTGTTGTAGAGGGCTTTAATTCGGAGGAGGGGGTCGGCGTAGGTGCCCCCTTCGGGGTGGCCGGTGACGAGGGCGTCGAAGGCCTGGTGCTCCTTCTCCCAGCGGCAGTCGCGGTCCATGGCGTAGTAGCGGCCGCTGACGGAGGCGATGTGGCCGGTGCCGGCTTCGCGGAGGGTTTGCTGGAGTAGTTCGAGGTAGCCGAGGCCGCTGGTGGGCATGGTGTCGCGGCCGTCCATGAAGGCGTGGATGTAGACGCGGGTGAGCTTGTGCTGGGCGGCCATGCGGATGAGGGCGTCGAGGTGGCGTTGGTGGGAGTGAACGCCGCCGTCGGAGAGGAGGCCGAGGAGGTGGAGTGCTCTTCCCTTCTGGGCTGCGAGTTCGTAGGCGCGGACGAGAGTGGGGTCGGTGTAGAGGGTTCCGTCGAGGATGGCGGTGTCGATGCGGGTCATGTCCATGTGGACGATGCGGCCTGCGCCGAGGTTGAGGTGGCCGACTTCGCTGTTGCCCATCTGGCCGTCGGGGAGGCCGACGAAGTGTTCGCTGGCGCGGAGGAGGGTGTTGGGGTAGTTGCGGAGGAGTGCGTCGTAGGTGGGCTTGCGGGCCTGGGCGATGGCGTTGCCGTGGGTCTCGGCGCGGTAACCCCATCCGTCGAGGATGGTGAGGACTACTGGTGCTTTGGGCATGATGGGCTTTGTCTCTCGCGGATGGTTGTGGGTTCGAGGCTCGTGGTCAGGATATCAACAAAGCATGGATGTTGATTCGCGGAGAATCTTCGCGGACGAGTCTTCTCTTCGCGGACGAGTCTTCGGATATTCTTTTGCTGACTTCTTTCGGTAGGCTTGTGGGTAACGCTCGGGGTTACAATCGCGGAGACGTTTAGTTGGGTGGATATGCGATGAAGTCGTCTCAACCGGATTTGGCAGCGACGGACCGAAGTCCGCGGCGAATGGAGCTGCCGGGGCTGCAGGGTGTTGATCTGCACGCGGAGTATCACTCGGTGCGGACGGGTGGAGACTTCTTCGATGCGGTGGACCTGGGCACGCATGTGATCTTTCTGCTGACGGATATTGCCGGGACCAAGGAGGCGACGCAACCGATTGCGGCCGAGGTTCAGAAGATCTTTCGCGGGAGCGCTGCGGAGCTGCTGGGGCCGGCGGGCACGAACGTGATGGATGCTACGGCCCAGCTGGCGCAGGCGGTAAACCACGAGTTGATTCGGGCTGCGAAGGGGGTTCGTTTTGCGCCTACGTTTCTGGGTTGCTACGATCTTGCGCTGGGCATTCTTGCGTATGTGAACGCGGGTGGGCTGACGGCTGTGTTTCATGATCCGGAGGGCGCACGAATTCTGACGAGCGCCTCGGTGCCGCTGGGTTTGTTTACGCACCTGACGCATGAGCCTTCGATGCAGGCGTTTGAGCCGGGGGCGAAGCTGCTGCTGGTGACTAAGGGCGTGATGGAGACGCGGCATGGACGGACGCACTTTGGCGTGGAGCGTTTGATTCCGCTTATGCAGGATGCGGCGCCCGGGTTTGCGACGCAGTCGGCGACGGAGCTTTGCCGGGCGGCGTTGAAGGCGGCTGAGGAGTTCAAACAGGTTCCCTGGTACAGCAGGCTGAATCCCTTTGGACATGGGCAGGAGGACGAGGATCTGACTGCGCTTGCGCTGGTGAGGCATGGAAGGGATTCGGTTGTTTAGATCATTTTCGCTGCTGCTGCGAACTGGAAGACTCCTGCCAGGGAGAGAGCGAGATGCGGGGGTTTCTCCACTGCGCCGCGCGATAAGACCGCGCGGCTTCGGTCGAAATGACGCATCAAGTTGATGGAAATGTTTGGACGCACGGGTTTTTGGCGCACGATGGCTGACGGTGGCGTGAACGGCGGGGAGAACGAGGTGCGTGGGGGGTTCAGCGGAGGCTTCGGAGATCGCGGCGGCTTCGCGCTGTTCGAGAGCGTCGGCCGAGTCCTTTTCGAGGAGTTGTTCGAGGAGAGCGGCGACTGGGCTGCGACGGGAGTTGGTCTGTCCGGCCTCGGAGCGTGGAGCTAGCGGACCTAAGGTGGGGTCGAGGATGAGCTCTTCGACGGTGTCGGCTGCGGGTGTGGGTGAGGATTCGCGGGGCAGGTTGAGGCTTGCGATCTGGAGGCCGTAGAGCAGGAGTCCGGCGCGGCGGAAGTCGAGGTCGTTGGAGGCTATGCGCTGGAGGACCTGGCCGATGGAGGATTGGATGGCGGAGCGGTCCTCGGGCAGGGGCAGATCGAAGGCGGAGCGGCGGGAGCGGCGGCGGGCTCCGGTGACGGGCTTGCGGGTGGTGTGGTGGTAGTAGCAGAGCTCTTCGCCGCGGAGGCATGGGCTGCCGCAGCGATGGCCGTCGGTGAAGATGTGGCGGCATTGGTAGCGCTTGGGTTGGATGTTGTTTGGGTTGGTGACTAGCTGGTGCGTGATTGCGTGGTGCATTGTGTTCCCTCCCCCACTGGGTGAAAAGTGTGCAAAGTCTTCGAAAGAAACGGCATAGGTCTGGACCTTGTGGTGTCCTTGGTATGGTTTCGGGTTTAATTTAAATAGAAGAACCCGGCTTGCGCCGGGCTCCCTTTTGCTTCTTCTTCTATTTTAGCGGATTGGGTGGGGTGTATACGCCACGCGAATCTCCTTTGTTGGCGCGGGTTTGGGGTGGTTGGGGGCTTGACAAGATTTTTTTGGGATGCGGCTTTGTCCTGCCGGACGGGCCCGCTGCGCGCGGGGCGCGATCTGCCATCGAGGCTGACGCGCCTTCGGCGCCTTTCTAGGGGACCAGGGAGGGGAGGAGTTCGGTGGCGGTGCCGAGGAGGATCTCGTCGAAGGCTTCGTGGTTGAGTGGTGCTTCGGGGCCGATGTAGATGGTATGGGTGCGCTGCTGGTTGGCGATATGGACGAGCCCGGCGGCGGGATAGACGGAGCCGGAGGTGCCTACTACAAGGAGGACGGTTGCCCGGTTGAGTTTGTCGTAGATGGCGTCCATGTCGAGTGGGATCTCTCCGAACCAGACGATGTGCGGGCGGATGGGGGCGCTGCACTGGGTGCAGATGGGGAGGGTGGCGGCGGTCTCGTAGAGGGCGGTGTCGGGGAAGGGCTGGTTGCAGCGGGTGCAGCGGGATTGGAAGAGGTTGCCGTGCATGTGGTGGATGCGCTGGGAGCCGGCGCGCTCGTGGAGCTCGTCGACGTTTTGGGTGCAGAGGTAGAAGCGGTCTCCTAGTTGGTGCTCGATTTGGGCCAGGGCGAGGTGCGCCGCGTTGGGCTGGGCGGTGGAAGCGTTGCGGCGGCGCTGGGAGTAGAAGTTCCAGACGAGGGCGGGGTCGGCGGCCCAGGCTTCGGGGGTGGCGACCTGCTCGACGCGATAGCCGTTCCAGAGGCCGCCGGAGCCGCGGAAGGTGGCGAGGCCGCTCTCGGCGGAGATGCCGGCTCCGGTTAGGACGAAGAGATGGTCTTGTTCGGTTAGGCGCATTTCGGTTGGATGCTTGTGTCCTGCCGAACGGGCCCGCTGCGCGCGGGGCGATCACTTCGTGATGGGTATACCTTGTCTCGCTACAACATGCTGCGCCGGTCCTCCCGTTGGTCGGAATCCTCTTCCATCGCGACCAACGGGAGCGCCAACCGAAGGGGTACACAAGTCACGAAGTGACCGCGCGCCGCGCAGGCGGCCCGTCCGGCAGGATAGTGCGGTTATTCGCCGAAGTTGACGGATTCTATGCCGAGGAATTCGGCGGATTGGCCTAGCTCTTCTTCGATGCGGAGGAGCTGGTTGTACTTGGCGATGCGGTCGGTGCGCGAGGCACTGCCGGTTTTGATCTGGCCGGCGCCGGTGCCTACGGCGAGATCGGCGATGAAGGTGTCTTCGGTCTCGCCGCTGCGGTGGGAGATGATGCTGGTGTAGCCGAAGCGACGAGCGAGCTCGATGGCTTCGAGGGTCTCGGTGACCGTGCCGATCTGGTTGACCTTGATGAGGATGGAGTTGGCGACTTTTTGTTCAATTCCCTGCTGAAGGCGCTGGGTATTGGTGACGAAGAGGTCGTCGCCTACGAGCTGGACCTTGTCGCCGAGGACTTTGGTGAGGTGCGCCCAGCCTGCCCAGTCGTCTTCGGCAAGGCCGTCTTCGATGGAGATGATGGGGTACTTGTTGACCCAGTTCTCCCAGAAGGCGGTCATCTCTTCGGAGGAGAGACTGCGCTTGTCGGATTTCTTGAAGACGTACTTGGCTGTCTCTTTATCAAAAAACTCGCTGGAGGCGGGGTCGAGGGCGATGGAGATGTCTTCGCCTGGAGTGTAACCGGCTAGCTGGATGGCTTCGAGGATGAGGTCGAGGGCTTCGTCGTTGGATTTGAGCGAGGGGGCGAATCCGCCTTCGTCGCCTACGGCGGTGTTGTAGCCCTTCTTTTTGAGGACGCCTTTGAGGGTATGGAAGACTTCGGTGCCCCAGCGGAGGGCGTCGGAGAATGTCTCGGCACCGGTGGGCATGACCATGAACTCCTGGAAGTCGACGTTGGAGTCGGCGTGCGAGCCACCGTTGAGAATGTTCATCATGGGCGTGGGGAGGAGGCAGGCGTTGACTCCGCCGAGGTAGCGGTAGAGGGGGAGTTTGAGGGCTTCGGCGCTTGCGCGAGCGACCGCCATGGAGACTGCGAGGATGGCGTTGGCGCCGAGTTTGGATTTGTTCTCGGTGCCGTCGATGTTGATCATGGTCGCGTCGATGAGGCGTTGGTTGCTGGCGTCCATGCCGGTGAGTTCGGGACCGAGGATGGTTTCAACGTTTTCTACGGCCTGGAGGACGCCTTTGCCGAGGTAGTGCTCTTTGTCTCCGTCGCGGAGTTCTACGGCTTCGTGCTCGCCGGTGGAGGCTCCGCTGGGAACGGCTGCGCGGCCTTTGGCTCCGCTGTCGAGGAGGACATCGGCCTCGACGGTGGGATTACCGCGGGAGTCCAGAATTTCGCGTGCGTGGATAGAGACGATCTCGGTCATGTTGCTCCTGTTGGTAGGTAATGCGGAATGTTGGGCTACGACGCGGTGGTTCAAGCGTTCGTTTAACTTTGGGCGACGGTCGACCGGGAGGGCGCTGCCACCTGCGAGGGTGATGGACTCGACAAGCTTTTGGTCGGATGGGCTCACCTGTCGGATTTTAGCAAAGGAGACGCGGGGGATGCCGCAACGTCCAATGAATCTGCACGACGGAATGAGACGTTGAAGGGCTTATTAGCAGGGTCGATTCCGGGGTAAGGAATTTGTTCCCTAGAAGCGTTGGGAGTTTTATTCTTTGGAGTGATACGAGCGCTGAAGAGTTCAGTGCTCTGGTTGGGTCTAAGAATTTTTCACCGAGAATTTTCACCGAGGTATCGCCATGAAGATGCACATCACTACCGCCGCTCTCGTTCTTGCCGCTGTGCCCGCGTTCTCTCAAAGCGCTATGACGGGAGTCTCTCATCCTGACTCTGCTGTGATCTCGAGTACAGACGATGCGGTGCAGCCTACAGCGAAGCCGAGTGCTGATGTACCCGCGGTTGTGCCTGCGTCGCCTGCAGTGACGTATGGGCCCTATGTTCCCTACGGGGGCTCGGCGGTCGCGGGTTCGAGCATGATGTCGGCTGAACCTTCGGCTGATGATCCGGATGCGATGGTTGTGACGAGTGTGCCGGAGCGTAATGGGACGCTGCGGGAAGGGACTCTGCTGAAGACGCAGATCAAAGAGACGCTGGCTACGGATAAGACGGTTGAGGGCAGCAGATTTTCGGCGACCGTTACGGAGGCTATCGAGAGGAATGGACGAGTGATCATTCCCGTTGGTTCGGTTCTTGAGGGGCGAGTGACGGAGGTTCGCGGCGGACGGCGGATTACGGGTGCGGCGATGATGCACCTGGAGACCAGCAACGTTACTCTGCCGGATGGGACGCACTACATCATTCATGCGCAGTTGATCGATACTGGCAAGAGTGAGTTCAACGTGGATCGCGAAGGGACGTTGAAGCGGAAGGATCATGCGAAGGAGACGCTGGCGATCGTGGGCGGCGTGACTGGTGCGGGTGCGGTGTCGGGCGCGATGATTGGCGGCGGCGTTGGAGCTGTGGTCGGCGCGGGAATCGGTGCGGGAGTAAGCACGGTGATGTGGCTGAAACAGGATCGTCAGGCTACGCTGCCTAAGGATGAGCTGCTGGTGTTTAGTCTGACTACGCCTATGATCTTGACTCCGCTGAGTGGTTCGCCGGTGAGCAGCTTGAATACTGGTGGGGTTAGTGCGGTGGGGGCTACTCAGTAGCTTCGGTTGCAACTAACCGTTGTACTGATACCGCTCTTGTAGCGACTGGTCATCGATACTTGCGGTGCTGGGAGTGTTGTGTCGTTTTGCGACACGGTCTGACACAATCTGACACAAAGAGATGTTCTTCAACTGGCCTGCCGATCTTACTGTTTGTGTAAGAAAGGACATCCTATGGCTGTTTCCATCTCTGGCTCTTTATCGTCTCAATCGACCGTTGCTCCTCCCTCTCCCGCTGAATCGACCCCGACGGAGGTCGTTCATAGGCCCGTTTCGGCAATCGGCGACACGGTTAAACTATCGCAGGCTGCGCAGGTTCACCAGCTGAAGCAGCAGGGACAGGCGCTCTCTCAGATTGCTTCGAACCTCGGGATCCCGGTAGCGACGGTCGATGGCTATCTGGGTGTGACCGTAGCCAAAGCCGCTTTGGTTGCACCTGCGGGCTCAACGGTAAAAGCGGCTCCAGTACCGACCAAGGGGTAGTGGGTTCAGCTCGTTTGTAGAAACCGACTTCGGGCAGGATCGTTGCGTCCAGAGGGTCGCTGTGGTGAGCAGCTCGGATGCGGTGTGGAGTGGCGCAGTAGAGGAGGCTTCTCTGCCTACTGGGTTTGGGTTTGCTATGGGAAGGGCTCCTGACGGAGCTCTTTTCTTTGTTGGTGTGACAGGTGGTGACAGCGAGCTGTCAGGTCCGCGTTGATATGCGGTGGTTGGCGGTCTTGGAGGTAAAGACGAAATGCGGGGTCTCTCTCCACTGCGTTGCGCGATACGACTGCGCGACTTCGGTCGAGATGACGAATCATGAGGGAACAAGAGAAGCGGTTTAGTAGGCTGCGAAGGTTGCTTTCATGGCGCGCTCCTCTTGACGAATGCGGTTCGCGAACAGGATGAGAACAACAGGCAGACCGACTACGAGCGTGTCATAGGCGTGAAGCACGAGGGCGACACCTACCAGTTCCGGAATTGCGTTCAAAAAGTAGTTGGGGTGCCGGATCAGACGCAAGAACGGATGAAGCACGAGGGAGTGATCCCGGGCGATGAGGAGTTTGACAGTCCAGAAGCGGCCGAGAAGGCGGATGACCGCGAGGATGGCGATGAAGCTGATGCCGTAGAGTATGAATCCGATGGCAGAGATGATGTCGAAGGGGGCGTTGCGGATCGCTCCTTCGATAGCCGCAGCGATGAGATAGCTGGTGTAGGCGACGGTGAGAATCTTGGAGTTGAGTGCGCCGTATTCGATGGCGCCGTCTTTTCGCAGGCCTCGCTCGTGGCGTATCGAGATGGTTAGGGTTGCGAGACGAAATAGAAACACGAATAAGACGAAGGCAAAGGCTGCGGGGTTCATGTCTGTAAGGATGCTCTAGTGTGGCTGCGCACTGGTTCAACTAACTGTTGACGGTTGAGTCGAGACGAAATACAGGGATCTCTCCGCTGCGTCGCGCGATACAACTGCGGGACTTCGGTCGAGACGACGAGGTGCCAGGACCGGCAGTGTTGCAAATCCTGCCTTACCGCTCCCGCCGTTGAGCCGCTTTTGGCTGCCTGTTAGAGCGTTTCGCTTTGATTTGGTTACAAGGACAAAAGCAAGGGCGTGCTGCGCGCACGGCGCGATCTGCCATCGCAGGCTGACGCGCCTTCGGCGCCTTTGATCTGCGCCTGCTAGTTGCTGACCTGGGCCAGGAGGCGCTTCCAGTTTTTCTGGTTGCGACGATAGCTTTTTTTGAGGTCTTCGAGGATTCGCTCGAAGTCGGCGTGGCCGCTTAGTTTGCGCCAGGCTGGGTTTTTGCTGAACCAGGGATAGTTTTCGTTGCCTAAGTAGATGGCTCGGCGCAGCCAATGGAGGGCTTCGGACTCGTCGCCTTCTAACGCGAAGTAGGTGGCGAGGCGGTAGGCCATCTCGCTGTCGGCTTCGGCGGCGGAGAGAGTTTCGTCGACGATGAAGGTGGCGGCCTTTTGGCGTTCGCCGAGCTGGACGTAGCAGAGGGCGATGGTGGGGAAGACGATGCGGAGAGAGGTGTCGTCGCGGATGACTTTTTCGAGCGTCTCGATGGCTTTGGGAAGATCGCCGGTGCGCATCTGCTGGTAGCCGAGGGAGATCCTAAGGAGAGGCTGACGCGGTTCGAGGGTCAGGCCTTTTTCTATTTCGTCGGCGGCCAGCTCCATCTGGTTTTGATACTGGTAGACGCGGGCGCGATGGTTGTAGATCATGGCGGCGTTCGAGGGGTTCATGCGGAGCGAGGCGTTGAACTGCTCGAGGGCCTCGTCGTACATGCCATCGATGCGGAGGGTCTGGCCGGCGACGAGGCGGACGTTCCAGTCGTTGCCGGCGGTCTGGAGAAGGTTTTCGATGCCGTGGCGCGCAGACTCTTTTTCACCGCGCGAGAGGAGCATATAGACGCGGTAGAGGTTGGCTTCGACGGAGCCGGGGTCTAGCTGGAGGGCCTTGTCGAAGGCGCGGCGGGCTTCGAGGACGTGCATCTGGCCGCCGAGGCCGTGGCGAACGTACTGAAGATGGGTGACGCCAAGGCCGGACCAGGCGGGCGAGTATTTTTCATCCTGACTGACCACTGAGGTGAAGAGCTCGCAGGCGCGGTTGAGGTCGTCGCGGCTGCCGGTGCGGGTCATAAAGGAGGAGAGGACGGCGCGGGCCTGGAGGTACTGCTCGGAGAGGGCCTGGTTGAGAGAGCGCGCGGGTGGTGTGCCGGAGCGATTGGTCTCGTGAGGGGCGAGGTCGCCGAAGCCCTGGAGGGTGCTGAAGACTTCGTTGCAGATCTCGGCCTGGACGGAGACGAGGTCAAAGGAGGCTACGTTGATGGAGCCGCCGGCGCGGACGCTTTGGTTGGGGACGTCGAGGAGCTGCCAGTTGAGGTCGAAGCCTTTGTCCGAGCGGAGGAAGTTGCCGGCGAGGACGTAGTTGACGAGGAGCTTTTTTCCGATGCTGAGGGGGTCGAGCTGCTGGGTGGGGATGTTCATGAAGGAGCTGGAGGGGCGGACGACGAGGGTGGACATGCGGGTGAGGCGGGTGGCGATGGCGTCGGCGAGGGCGTAGCCGTAGAGGGGGGCTACGTCGGCTGGGCCGAAGTTGACGAAGGGGAGGACGACGATGCTGTTCTGGTTGCTGGTGGAGGAGGTGCCGGACTCGCGGAAGCGCTCGGCGAGCATGGAGAGGATGCCGGTGGTGCGTTTTTCTTCGTCGGGGGTGTCGAGGGGGAGGCGGCCCTGATTGGGGCGGAGGGAGATGTTGTCGCCGGGAAGGAGGACGGAGTCGAGTTGCATGGCTCGCATGATGGTCTTGAGGGCGTCGCGGACCTCGGCTGCGGAGCCGAAGCGGGCGGAGGGTTGCTTTTCGAGGCAGCGGAGGATGACGGACTCGAGCTCGACGGGGAGGTCGGGGGCGATGTCGCGGATGGAGGGCGGGTCGGCGAACTGGATGGCGCGGATGGACTGGAACTCGGGGGCGTCGGGTCGGTGGAAGGGGTGGCGGCCGGTGGCGAGCTCGTAGAGGATGAGGCCGAGGGCGAAGATGTCGGACTGGACGCTGGACTGGCCGGTGACGAACTGCTCGGGCGCCATGTAGGCGATGGTGCCGCCGCGTGCTGTGTAGGTGGCTCCCGCAACGGGGGTGCGTTTGTTGACGGGGCCGCCGGGGTCGAACTCGGTCTGGTCGGGGCGGAGGCGGCGGGCAAGGCCGAAGTCGAGGATTTTGATGAGGCCGCCGTCGGTGAGCATGACGTTGGCGGGTTTGAGGTCGCGGTGGAAGATGCCGAGATTGTGGGCGGCGGAGAGGCCGTCGGCGGTCTGGATGCCGGCGGAGAGGACGAGCTGGAGGCTGGCGGGGCCTTCGGCGATGAGCTTGTCGAGGGATTTGCCGGGGATGTATTGCATGACGATGTAGGCTTCTTCCCCGCTGCCGTTCTCTTCGGGGGCTTCGCCGACGTCGTAGATGGCGCAGACGTTGGGGTGGTCGATGGCGGAGGCGAGGCGGGCTTCGCGGAGTTGGGTGGCGCGCATCTGCTCGATGGTGAGGTTGCCGCGCTTGAGGAGTTTGAGCACGACGGGGCGCTGGAGGAGGGTGTCGTTGGCGAGGTAGACGACGCCGCTGCCGCCTGTGCCGATCTTGCGGACGAACTCGTACTGCTTGATCTCGCGGCGCTTCATGGATTGATTATCGCAAGGGGCGAGGTGTGGATGGTTTAGGGAGGGTCATTTGTGGGGAGGTGCCTTTACTTGCGCTTTCTGGCTGGCTCCAGATTTGGAAGGAGCCAGGTGAGGAGGCCGATGGCGGGCAGGTACGCGCAGAGCTGATAGACGTGGGTGATGCTGGTGGCGTCGGCTACTTTGCCGAGAACGGCGGCGCCGATGCCTCCCATGCCGAAGGCGAAGCCGAAGAAGAGGCCGGAGATCATGCCGACACGGCCGGGGACGAGCTCTTGTGCGTAGACGAGGATGGCGGAGAAGGCGGAGGCGAGGACGAAGCCGATGATGACGCTGAGGAGGGCGGTCCACAATAGATTGGCGTGGGGCAGGATGAGGGTGAAGGGCAGGACGCCGAGGATGCTGACCCAGATAACGTACTTGCGACCGTAGCGATCGCCTATGGGTCCGCCGATGAGGGTTCCGGCGGCGACTGCGGCGAGGAAGAGGAAGAGCAGCTCCTGCGAGGTGCGGACGGAGACCTGGAAGCGGTTGATGAGGTAGAAGGTGTAGTAGCTGGTGAGGCTGGCGAGGTAGAAGTACTTGGAGAAGATGAGTGCGATGAGGACCGCGATGGCTCCGATGACTTTGCCGCGGGAGAGATGGGTGTGGGGCGTGGCTTCTTGGCGCTTGTTGGCTGCGGCGTTGGTGTGGGTGGTGCGATACCAGCGGCCGACCCAGATGAGGATGCAGATGGCGAGGAGGGCGGGGATGGCGAACCAGGCCATGCCGATCTGTCCGCGAGGCAGGACGATGAAGGCTGCGAGGAGTGGGCCGATGGCGGAGCCGGCGTTTCCGCCGACCTGGAAGAAGGACTGCGCGAAGCCGTGACGACCGCCCGATGCCATGCGCGCGATGCGGGAGGACTCGGGATGAAAGATGGCGGAGCCGATGCCGACGAGGGAGGCCGCAAAGATGAGCCATCCGAAGGTGGGTGCCACGGCAAGGAGGAGCAAGCCGGCGAGGGTGAAGGTCATGCCGATGGGCAGAGCGAAGGGGCGGGGAGTGCGGTCTCCCAGATGGCCGATGACGGGCTGAAGGAGCGAGGCGGTGATCTGGAAGGTGAGGGTGAGGATGCCGATCTGGGTGAAGTTGAGATGGAAGGAGCTTTTGAGGATGGGGTAGATGGAGGGGAGGAGGGACTGCACCATGTCGTTGAGGAGATGGCAGAAGCTGGCGGCGGCGAGGACGCGGAGGAGGGTCCGGGAGGGAGAGGATGCGGGGAGTGGGGTGGCTATGGTGGAGGTCTGACCCATGGATTCAAGGGTAACGTGTCCGGGCGGGCATACGGGTATAGATTTTTTCTATGACGCCGGTGAGGACTAATGGATTGATTATCGCAAGCGGGGAGGGTGTGGATGGTTTAGGGAGGGTTATTTGTGCGGGAGGTGATTTTGTAGGATAGTGCGGAGTTCGTCGATTTGAAGTGCGGAGAGTTCGCCCTTTGGGATTGGAATAAAGAGTGCGGTGCCTTGCTGACGCAAGAGAAAAGTATGTTTATCTTCTGTGAACGATGAGTAGGCTGACCATGCGTATTTCGAATCTATGTTAGGGGCTGCAACTTCAATGGAGTCTTCGTTGATATCGATCTTCCAAATACCCTTCAGCAGTGGATTCTTGCGTGATTGAAGGCGCCACAGCAGATTGGGTAACAACGGGAACAACACGAGCAAGCAGCCCGATATTCCAAGAGACGGCACACCTGAAAAGTCATCATAGGCAAAGGCTGTTCGTAACCCAGCAAAGATGAAGTAGAGGCCCACGGCAGGAAAGATGTAGAGGGCATAGCGCGCGAATTTCTTTCGTTGCGAGAGGCTTGCAGCCTGATAGAAGTCTTTCGGGGTAAGTTGATATTCAATGTGCATTAGTGGCGGGGGGTGGTGGGTTTTTCCCAGGGGCGGGGGTTGACTGGGTCGTCCTGCCATTTTTGGCGGCGGCCTACGAAGTACATGATGGCTCCGAAGAGGAACATGAGGAGGCCCCAGGTTAGGTTGAGGTTGATGCCCATGGATTTCTCGTAGATGTCGGCGCTGTGGCGGGTGAGGAGGCCGTAGACGCTCATGAGGCCGCCGATGAGCAGGAAGATGAGGCCGAGGGGGATGCGGATGTCTAGTCCCAAGAGGTGTCCTTTGCTGTTGTTGGTTTCATTATGCACTGAAGTGGAGCAGGGATTTGGAGTCAATCCCACAAAGGTGGTGGTCCGTTACACCCTGCGGTGTGGGACTATTCTTTGCGCCTCCCCAGGAGCAAGACCATGATGCCGAAGTGTCCTGAATGTGTAAGTCAAGGTGAAGTGAGACGGTCCCATCGTCATCCACTTGATAAAGTCCTTAGCCTGATCTTTCTGTATCCGTTCCGATGTGATCGGTGCGACTGTCGCTTCTTTCGTTTTCAGAGGCCCGTGTATCAGGAGACGGTACCTAGATAGATCAGCGGCCTGAAAGACCTTGCGTCGTCACCGTCTTCCATCTGCAGAATGGTTGAGGGTGATGGCTGCTTGCTGTTTCGGCGAGTGCAAACGCAGATCCCCTGCGGGATGACAACAAGAAAAGCAAAAGCAAGATCCTCCGGCTCTGGGCCGGAGATGATGCGAAAGATAGTAGAAAAACAACAGCAGATCCCTACGGGATGACAACAAAAGAACAAGCAACAGCAGAGCAAAAGAACAAGCAACAGCAGCGGAAGAACAGACAGCAGCAGATAGCGGGTTAGGCGAAGACTAGGTTTAGGACGATGAGCATGGCGAGGACGACGATGCCGAGGGTGGCGGGCTTCTGATACCAGCTCAGGTGGGTGTCGATGGGTTTGGGGGTTAGGGAGTAGACGAGGCCTACGAGTTCGACCTCAGGGCGGGGCTTGGTGGCGAGCGAAACGGCGATGGTGACGAGCAGGTTGATGGTGAAGGCGAAGATGGCGGTCCAGAAGTTCTGCGCCATGTCGCTGGGGTAGTGGTGGAGGATGGCGATCCAGCCGCCGTGGATGCCGGGCGATGCGTCGGCGGGCAGGGTGAGGCCGTGGTGGACCAGAGCTGTGCCGGTGCCGGCGAGCAGTCCTGTGAAGGCGCCGTGGCCGGTGGTGCGCTTCCAGAACATGCCTAGGAGGAAGGTGGCGAAGAGGGGGGCGTTGACGATGGAGAAGACGAGCTGGAGCGCGTCCATGATGTTGTTGAAGTTGGTGACGAGGTAGGCAGCGCCGATGGAGAGGGCGACGCCTCCGATGGTGGCCATGCGGCCCATCCAGAGGTAGTGGGCGTCGGTTCCCTTTTTGTTGATGTAGGCCTGATAGATGTCGTAGGTCCAGACGGTGTTGAAGGCGGTGACGTTGCCGGCCATGCCGGACATGAAGCTGGCAAGGAGGGCGGTCAGGCCGAGGCCGAGGATTCCGGTTGGGAAGAAATGCAGGAGCATGACGGGGATGGCTAGGTCGTAGTTGTAGACGGGGTTGCCGTGGTTGTCGAGGACGGGCTGGCCACTGACGGGGTCGGTCTTTTCGGGGATGATGCCGTGGGGGTGCTGGTCGTCGAGGGGTGGGGTGTAGAGGGCGGGCTCGGTGCCTTGGACGCCGTGGTGGGTGACGGTGAGGGACTGGGTGACGACGGGTGTGGTCTGGCCTGCTCCGGCCATGTGGCTGGTGACGGTGACGGCGATGAGCCCCGGGAGGATGACCAGGAAGGGGAAGAACATCTTGGGGATGGCGGCGATCAAGGGGACGCGGCGGGCGGAGACCTCGGAGTCGGCGGCCATGGCGCGCTGGATGACGAGGAAGTCGGTGCACCAGTAGCCGAAGGAGAGAACGAAACCAAGGCCCATGGCGAGACCGACCCACTCGACGCCGAGGGTGTTGGTGGACGCGTGAGCCATGCCGCGCCAGGAGTGGGTCATGGTGGCGGGGAGGGTGTGCTTGATTCCCTGCCAGCCGCCTACGTTGCGGAGGCCGATCCAGACCAAAGGGGCAAAGCCGGCGACGATGAGGAAGAACTGGAGGACCTCGTTGTAGATGGCGCTGGTGAGTCCGCCGAGAAAGATATAGCCCAGCACAATAATTGCCGATAGGAAGACTGAGAGGTGAAAGATGTAGGCGTCGGGGATGATGCCGTGGAAGAGGCCGAGGGTCTGGATCAAAAGCGCCATGGCGTACATGGAGATGCCGGAGGAGAGCACGGTCATGATGGCGAAGGAGAAGGCGTTGACGGCGCGGGTCTTCTCGTCGAAGCGCATGCGGAGGTATTCCGGCACCGAGCGGGCTTTGGAGCCGTAGTAGAAGGGCATCATGAAGATGCCGACGAAGACCATCGCGGGGATGGCGCCGATCCAGTAGAAGTGGCTGGTGATGATGCCGTACTTGGCGCCGGAGGCACCCATGCCGATGACCTCCTGGGCGCCGAGGTTGGCGGAGATGAAGGCGAGTCCGCAAACCCAGGCGGGAATGGAGCGGCCGGCGAGGAAGAAGTCATTTGAGGTGCGCATGTAGCGCTTGAGGGCGAAGCCGATGCCCAGAACGAAGACGAAGTAGACCAGCATAATGAGCCAGTCGATGATGGAGAGATTCACGGTAACCCTTGTTGTTCTGCTTCCGTTCTGTCGCTGTTCTTCTGCTATTCGGCGCAGTTTCGGTGCGGGAAGTTGGATGGTACTGGGGCCAACTGTAAATTGTTTTGATACTGTCTTCCAAATTTTGTAGGTGTTGGAGTCTGGTTTTGGGAGATTATGGCCAGACGCAAGGACAAAATGTCGTATGGTTAGCTATTTTTTTCCAAAAGACGGGCATCTTGTACCAACGTTTGATGGAGAGGGTGCATCCCAGAGATTGTGGAATTGGTCGGATCACCTTTGGTTACACCACAACACAGATTTCTTGAAAGAGGTTCTGAATTGGATTTATTGGTGAACTCTCCCTTGGAACAGACCATCTCTCGAATGCCGGCCACCCTTCTTCTTATCGATGATAATGCCGTACAGGCTGCAACCCGACAGACGATTTTGAAGCGGGCGGGGTACTTTGTGATTGCGGCTCTGAATCCATCGCGGGCGCTGGAACAGATTCAGGGGGGCGAGTTTCCCGCGGAGATCGGGTTGGTGATTACAGACCACCTGATGCCGGGGATGACGGGTGCGGATTTTGTTCGGGCATTGCGCAAGACGAATCCTGTGGTGCCGGTGCTGGTGATCAGCGGGCTGCAGGAGGCGGAAGAGGAGTACGAGGGGCTGAACGTGACGTTTCGGATGAAACCGCTGCTGCCGGATCATCTGCTGGCGACGGTTCATGGCCTGGTTCGGGATGGAAGACGCGACTCCGGCGTGTTGCCGCAGTAACGACTCTGCCTGTTTCTCGTAACGACGCTTGCGACGGTAAAGTTGTCCGGTAAACGATGCGTCCATCCATTGGTTGATTGCTGATACGCTCTGCGCTTGAGAGAATAAGGCAGAGGAATTCATGCGACTGCATCCTATGCCGGAGTTTGGTAGTTTTACGTTGCTGCTGGCTCTGGCATTGAGCGCCTATACGCTGGTAATGGGTGGGGTTGCGCTGTGGCGTACGCGCGGGATGGCGGCGGGCGTCGATGGCGGCGCGGGGCGGCTGGGTGAGACGGCGCGACGGGCGGGGATCTCGAGTTTTGTTGCTCTGAGTTGTGCGGCATTTGCGCTGGTGTGGGCTTCGTTTACTAACGACTATTCGGTCTCGTACATTCTGCACCATACGAATCGTGATTTGAATACGGCTTACAAGTTCTCTGCGCTGTGGTCGGGGCAGGAGGGCTCGCTACTGCTGTGGGCGTGGCTGCTGTCGGCTTACGGGTTTGTGTTGCGGATGCGGCACAAGGTGGATGTGCGGCTGTCGGCGTTTGCTTCGACGATTCTGGCGGGGATTCAGGTGTTCTTTTTGCTGCTGCTGAACTTTGCGGCTCCGCCGTTTGCGATTCAGCCGGGCCCGGTGGCGACGGATGGGTTTGGGTTGAATCCGCTGCTGCAGTATCCGGAGATGGTGATTCATCCTCCGATGCTGTACCTGGGATATGTGGGGTTCTCGGTGCCGTTTGCGTTTGCGCTGGGTGCGCTGATGATGCGGTATCCGGGGGAGAAGTGGATTCATATCACGCGGCGCTGGACGATGGTGACGTGGCTGTTTTTGACGTGCGGGATCTTTCTTGGAGCGCACTGGGCTTATAGCGTGCTGGGGTGGGGTGGGTACTGGGGCTGGGATCCGGTGGAGAACGCGAGCCTGATGCCGTGGCTGACGGGGACGGCGTTTCTGCACTCGGTGATGATGCAGGAGAAGCGCGGGATGATGAAGAGCTGGAATGTGTGGCTGATCTTCTCGACGTTTATGCTGACGATTTTGGGGACGCTGCTGACGCGGTCGGGGATTGTAAGTTCGGTGCATGCGTTTGCGCAGAGCTCGATTGGGGACTGGTTCTATGGGTTCATCCTGATTGTGTTTGCGGTGTGCTTGTTTACGTTCTTCAAGCAGCGGGATCATTTGAAGTCGGAGAACAGGCTGGAGTCGCTGGTGAGCCGCGAGTCTAGTTTTCTGTTCAACAATCTGATTCTGCTGGCGGCTTGCTTTACGGTGCTTTGGGGGACGTTGTTTCCTGTATTGAGCGAGTATGTGCAGGGCACGAAGGTCACGATGGGTGCTCCGTTTTATAACCGCGTGAATCTGCCGATTGGATTGTTTCTGCTGTTTCTGACGGGGATTGGGCCGCTGCTGGCGTGGCGTTCGACTTCGCTGCGGTCGATTCGCAGAAATTTTATTCTGCCTTCTATCGCGATGGGTGTGGCGCTGGTGGTGTTGCTGGGTGTGGGCGTGAGGCCGTGGCAGGCTGGGGATGATTGGCAGGCTACGCTGTTTTCGCTGGTGACATTTACGCTGGCGGCTGGTGTGATTACGGCGATTGGGGCGGAGTTTCTGCGTGGGGCGAATGTGGTGGCGACGCAGACGGGTAAGAACCTGGTGGCTTCTACTGTGCTGCTGGTGCGGCGGAATACGCGGCGCTATGGCGGCTATATTGTGCACTTCGGCATCGTGGTGATGTTTATCGGGATTGCTGGCGGGGCGTTCAACCAGTCGCATGAGCAGGAGATGGGCTTTGGCGATACGTTGAAGCTGGGGCCGTACCGGCTAGTGTGCAAGAGCTATACGCAGGACAGCAACCGGAACTACGACACGGAGTATGCGTTGATGGATGTCTTCCGCGGGGGGAAGAAGATTACGCAGCTTGCTCCGGAGAAGCGGTTTTACATTGCGAGTCAGACTTCGTCGACGATGGTGGCGCTGCACTCTACGCTCGCGAGCGATCTGTATGTGATCTATGAGGGGAAGAATCCTGATACGGATCGGCCGATTATCAAGGTGTTTCTGAATCCGCTGATGAACTGGATCTGGATTGGGGTTTTGATTGTGGTGGGGGGGACGTTCCTGGCGCTGGTGCCTAACCTTGCTCGGACTGCTGCGCGGGTTGCTGTGGAGGCGCCGGTGGTTGAGGCTGAGGTTCATCATGTTTGAGTTTGCTGCAAGACTGTCCTGCCGGACGGGCCTCCTGCGCGGAGTGCGACCACTTCGTGGTTTGTCTACCCCTTCGGTTGCGGCTCCCGTTGGTCGCTTTCGACGCTTTGCTGGTGCGGGGATGGTTTGTTTGCTGGCGGTGGTGATGCTGGGGGCTACGCCTGGTTCGCGCTTCGAGAAGATGGGTCATGAGATGATCTGCACCTGCGGATGCGGGCAGGTGTTGCTGGAGTGCAACCATGTCGGGTGCCCTGTTTCTCCAGTGATGATTAGCGAGTTGCACTCTGGGATCGATGCGGGGGGAACGGATACTTCGATCTTCAACTGGTTCGAGACGAAGTATGGGGCGACGGTGCTGGCGGCGCCGATTCGTGGGGGATTCGATAATGTGGCGTGGATCGCGCCGATGGCGGTGTTTCTGCTGGCGACGATTGGGACGGGATTTCTGGTGAAGATGTGGTCGGCGCGATCGGCGCAACGTCGAGCTGTGAGTGCGGCTGGGCTTGCGACGGGTGGCGATGCTGTGCGCGAACGGATTCGGCGGGAGACGGAGTACTGAGATGGGCATGATTGCGGGTGTGGTGCTGACGCTGGCGCTGTTTGGGTTCATCTTCTGGCCGGAGAGGAATCCTTTTGTTCAAGCGGATAAGACGCGGGTGGATTATCTGCGGGAGCGGAAGGATGTGATCTATGAGAATCTGCGGGATCTGAATTTTGAGTATCTGGCTGGGAAGTATCCGGAGCAGGACTACGCGGAGCAGCGGGCGGGGCTTGAAGATGAGGCGGCGCGGGTGATTGCGGAGATGGACGGGCTGGAGGCTCGTGGGGATTTTGGGCGGCGGAGTCGGGCTTAGGGTGGATGCGGCAAGGTAAGAAGAAGAACGAACAACGACAAGGCAAAAGCAAATGCGGGGATCTCTCCACTTCGCAGCGCGATGAGACTGCGCCGCTTCGGTCGAGATGACGATGTTTTTGGATGCGGCGGAAAACGGCGGCACCCGAAGTCGCTTTTGGGTCGTGGGAAAGAACGACAGCACCTGTCGACGCTTTTGTATGGCAGGTAAGAACACCGGCAGCAGCGAGGTTTGGTGGGGACGGGAAAAGAGCGCAGCATCAAGGCGGGGCTGGTTTGACGTAAACTTGTAGGGTGAGATTTTTTCCTCTTTTCCTTCGACGTTTTGTTGTGGCTGCTGCGATGGTGGCGGCGTCTTCCAGTTTGGCTTTTGCTGATTCAATTACCGGCACGGTTACAAATAAGACGACCAACAAGCCTGCGGCTGGCGATGACGTGGTGTTGATTCGTCTGCAGCAGGGCATGCAGGAGGCGACGCGGACCAAGACGGACGCGAAGGGCCGCTTTACGTTGGATGTGCCAGCGAACGAGAGCCAGGCTATTCATCTGGTGCGGGTGACGCATGATAAGGCGAACTACTTTCGGCCGGCGCCTCCGGGAACGCAGTCGGTTGAGGTGGATGTGTATAACGCTGCGGCGAAGGTGAAGGGTGTGAGCAGCGAGGCCGATGTGATGCGGCTGCAGACCGATGAGAGCGGGAAGTCGCTGCATGTGGTGGAGAATTTCTTTGTGAAGAATGAGTCGAGTCCTCCATTGACGCAGTTTAGCGACAGGCCGTTTGAGTTTTATCTGCCGGAGGGTGCGGTGGTGGAGGGGTCGGCTGCGCTCGCGCCGGGTGGGATGCCGGTGCAGGCGTCGCCGGTGCCGCTGGGCGAGCCGAATCACTATGCGTTTATCTTTCCGATTCGGCCGGGGGAGACGCGGTTTCAGATTACGTACAAGCTGCCGTATGGCGGGAGCCTGAAGTTTTCGCCGCGGGTGATGATGCCGACGGACACGATCGCGGTGATGATGCCGAAGAGCATGACGTTCAAGCCGGGGCCTTCTGCACCTTATACGGCGGTGACTGAGGAGACTACGGCGCAGACTTATGTGGCGCGGGGTGTGGCTCCTTCGCAGACGCTGGACTTTACGATCTCGGGGACGGGGCAGATGCCGCGGGATACGGGGGCTGCTGCAGCGGCGGGTGAGGGTGGAGCGGCAGAGGGTGCTTCGGGACAGACTGGTGCGGGTGGTGCGACGAGTGCGGCGGCGAGCGATACGCGACCGGGTGGAGGGCTGGGCACTCCGCTTGATCCTGAGGGGACGAACGATCCTTGGGCTAAGTACAAGGGGTGGATTCTGGGTGGGCTTGGGCTGGTGCTGGCGGTGGGTGCGGGGGTGATGTTGAAGAATGGGCCTGCTGCGGCGGTGAGTGCGACGGCTGGTGTGGGTGGGGCGGGTTCGCTGGCGGCGGCGCCTGGTTCCCTGCTTGCTGCGATGAAGGAAGAGTTATTCTCGCTGGAGACCGATAGATTGCAAGGGAAGTTAACCGAGAGCGAGTATGTTGAGCAGAAGGCTGCGCTTGAGGTGGTGCTGCGACGGGCGCTGGCTCGCGGGGGGCAGGCAGATGAACGGAGTGTAGAGACGTCTAATGTGGCGGGGCCTGTAGTTTGAGGTGCTGACGATGAATACGTTCAAGTCGACGTTGTTGTTGGTTTTGCTGACGCTGTTTTTGCTCTTCATTGGGGATCGCTTTGGTGGGCGAAACGGCATGGTGCTCGCGTTCGTCCTATCGGTTGCGTTCAACTTTGGGACGTACTTCTTCTCGGACCGGATAGCGTTGCGGATGTACAACGCGCAGCCGGTGACGCGGGAGCAACTGCCGCGGGCGTATGCGGCGGTGGAGAGGCTGACGGCGAAGCAGGGCCTGCCGATGCCGAAGATCTATGTGCTGCCGACGGAGTCTCCGAATGCTTTTGCTACGGGGAGGAATCCGCAGCATGCTTCGGTGGCGGTGACGCATGGGATTCTGCAGCTGCTGGATGATGAGGAGTTGGAGGGTGTGCTGGCGCATGAGCTGGGGCATGTGCGGAATCGGGATATTCTGACGAGCTCGATTGCTGCAACGCTGGCGGGGGCGATTACGATGGTGGCGCGGATGGGCTACTACGCTTCGCTGTTTGGCGGCGGCGGCGGTCGTGGAGGCGACAGACGCGGCGGCGGCCTGCAGGGTCTGCTGATGATTATCGTTGCTCCGATTGCGGCTTCGCTGATTCAGCTCTGGATCTCGCGGACGCGGGAGTTTGAGGCCGATGCTACGGGGGCGGCGGCGACGGGCAATCCGTATGCGCTGGCGCGGGCGCTGCAGAAGCTGGAGGATTATTCGAAGAGGATTCCGATGCAGGCTTCACCTTCGAACGCACATCTGTTTATTGTTGCGCCTCTGCTGGGGAGCGGGGGAATTGGGAGTCTTTTTTCGACGCATCCTCCGATGAAGGAACGGATTCAACGGTTGATTGGAAGGGACCACATCTAGTGATTCGAGGGGACCAAATCTAGGATGCAGATTTTGTTGCGGGCTCTGCGGTTGTTTGCGATGGTGGCGTGGGTTGGCGGGCTTGGATTTTTTGCCTTTGTGGTGGCGCCGGTGGCCTTTCATAGTCTGCCGAGCGCGCACGAAGCGGGAATGGTGGTGGGCGGAACGCTGCGGGTGCTGCACTGGATCGGGTTGGTGGGGGGCGCGGTCTTTTATGTTGCGACCGGGCTGTTGTGGCTGCGGGCCGGGGTGGCGGCGAGGACGGAGTTTGCGATTGAGATGATTCTTGCCGGGCTGATGATGGCGGGGACGTTTTATTCGCAGTTCAAGATACTGCCGGCGATGGAGGTGGACCGGGCGCTGGCGGGTGGGGCCGTGGAGACGGCTCCGGTGGGGAATGCGGGGCGAGTGGACTTTGAGCGGCTGCATGTTTTGTCGGAGCGGCTGGAGGGGTTCGTCTTTTTCTGCGGGTTGGGTGTGGTGTTTGTGCTGTCTCGTGAGTCGCAATAGGAGACGGTAGAATCGTAAGAACATGAAGATCTGCGTGGTTGGTCGGCTGCGATTGGATGCGGCGACTTTATTTGGGATAGATGGCGATGCGCTGAAGATCGGCCGGAGGAGCTAGCGGTGTCGGCGCTGTGGTTGAGCCTGACGCTGGGGCTGGTGGCGGGACTGGCTGATTTTCTGGGTGGATTTTTGCTGGTGCGGCAGTCGCCTTCGGCGCGGGCTCTGCGCTACTTCGTCGCGCTGGGTGCGGGTTTTATGCTGGCGGCGGCGGTGCTGGAGATGATTCCGGAGGGGCTGCGGGTGAATGCTCGGTTTGCTCCGCTGCTGATTCTGGCTGGGTACTGCGGGGTACATCTGCTGGAGCATTCGCTGGTGCCTCACTTTCACTTTGGGGAGGAGACGCACCACCACGAGTTTCTTTCGGCGAAGACCAGCTACTCGGTTCTGCTGGGGTTGGCGATGCATACTTTTTTTGACGGGGTGGCGATTGGGTCGGGGTTTGTGCTGTCGCATTGGCTGGGATGGATTTTGTTCTTCGCGGTGTTTCTGCACAAGATTCCTGAAGGCTTTACGATGGCGAGCGTGATGCTGGCGGGTGGCCGGGGGGCGGCTGCGGCATTGAACTCGGCTTTGTTTCTGGGGGCAATGACGGTGCTGGGGGTGCTCGTGATTAACCTCGAGCCTAGCTGGGTGCGGGTGGGGCTGCCGCTGTCGGCTGGGGTGACGATCTATGTCGCGGCGACGGATCTGGTGCCGGAGGTGAATCGGGAGCCGGGGTTGCGGATGGCGCTGGTGTTCTTTGCTGGGGTGGTGGTGTTTTTTATTCTGCGGCTGCTGGGGCCTGGGTAGCTTTTATGTCCTGCCGGACGGGCCCACTACGCGTGGCGCGGTCACTTCGTGACTTGTATACCTTTTCCGGGCTGGGTGGGTTCGCTTGTCCTCCCGTTGGTCGGAATCGGGCGGGATCTAGCTGGCGGGATTGAGCGTGAGAGTTACGGTGGCGGAGTGTTGCAGGGGGCTTCCGGTTGGGGAGGTGGCGGTGCCGGTGACCGTGATGGTGTAGCTCTTTGCGGGTGAGGTTAGCTGAGGGTCGGCGTTGATGCGGGCTCCGCAGCCGGTGGCTAGGGTGAGGGTGACGCTGGCGATGGCCAGGAGAAGGAGTCTGGTTGCTGTCGTGTGCTTGCGTCTGCGTAGAGCCGCGCCTGCGAGGGGACAGAGGAGAAAGAGTCCTGCGAGGAAGGATTGGTAGAGGCCGTGGGTTGAGGGGCTGCTCGCTGCGACGGTCGTTGGTGTTGCGATCGTCATGGTGAAGGAGTTGGGTGTCGCGCCGGGTGGCAGGGTGGCGGGGTTGAAGGAGGCGGTGGCGAGATTTGGCAGGCCGCTGGCGGCGAGGGTAATGGGGCTGGAGAGATTGTTCTGCGTCTGAACGGCGAAGGTGAAGCTGGCACTGGAGCCGGAGAGGATGGTCTGCGTGGTGCTGCCGGTGGCGGCGAGAGCGAAGTCCGGTGTGACGGGAGGTCCGGTCCCGACGGTGATCAGGCGCGGAGCGGAGACGCTGGGAGTGAAGTTGATGCTGCCGTCATAGACGGCGGTGAAGGTGTGAGAGCCCTGGGCGAGGAGGCTGGTGAGGAAGACTGCGTCGCCCGAGGAGGAGAGTGGAGTGGTGAAGAGTGGGCTGTTGCCATCGAGCAGGGTGACCGAGCCGGTTGGCGTGCCGGTGGTGGTGCTGGCGACGTGGACGGTGAGGGTGAGGGTTGATCCGGTGGTCCCCGTGGTTCCGGTAGCTACGAGGTTGCTGAGCGTGATGACGGTACCGGCCGGGGTAATGGTGAGGGAGGTGGAGGGTGCGGCGACCCTGTAGTTCCCTGCTGCCGGGCCGGTGAGCCGGGGCGTGATGGGATAGGTTCCAGCGGGCGAGCCTGTTGTGGCAGTGGTGGTGAAGGTGGCGGTGAGGCTTGCGGCATCCTGAGGGAGGACGCCGGTTAGAGTGCCGGGGAGGTTCGGAATTGGCTGACCGTAGAGGACGAAGATGGGAGCGATGGTGGCGGTGAGTTGCTGTGGGGTGATGGTGAGGGCCAGGGGGGGACTCTGGGTGGAGGGATGAGTCTGATCGCCGGAGTAGATTGCGGTGAGGCTGTAGGCGCCCGCGGGCAAGGTGGTAGTTGAGAAGGTTGCGGTGTTGGAGAGGAGCGGCGCGATGCCCAGGGTCTTTGTGGCAGCGGTGGTGGTTGCTAGAAAAGTGATGCTGCCTGTGGCTGGGTTTGTTGCTTGGCTGGAGGCGAGGTTGGCTGTGAGCTGTCCGGTGCCGTAGGCGATGGCGGAGGGTGCGGTGAGGGTGAGTGCTGTGGGTGTGGTTGAACCTAGGCCCGCGATGGTGGTGATGGTGCCGCCTGCGGGCTGGGTCTCGACCTGACGGATGCGCTGATTGCCGGTGTCGGAGAGGGTGAGGCTGCTGGCTGGAGAGAGGGATGTTGCAGTTGGGCTGTCGAGGGAGGCGGCTGTTGGAGGGCCGTTGTCGCCGGCGAAGGCCTGGGTGCCGTCGCCGACGACGGTGGTGATGAGGCCGGTGGTGGCGTCGATGCGGCGGATGCGGTGGTTCGCGGTGTCGGAGAGGTAGAGGTTGCCGACGGCGTCGACGGTGAGGCCGTGAGGGAGTGCGAGGGTTGCGGCGGAGGCCGGGGCGGTGTCGCCGGAGAAGCCGGGCAGGCCCGTGCCGGCGATGGTGGTGATGAGGCCGGTGCTGGAGGTGATCTTGCGGATGCGGTGGTTGTGGGTGTCGGCGAGGTAGAGGTTGTTGGAGGCGTCGATGGCGATGCCCGTGGGCGAGTCGATGGCGGCGGAGAGGGCAAGAGCGCCGTCGCCGGTGTAGCCTTGAGTGCCAGTGCCGGCGATGGTGGTGATGAGGCCGGTGGTGGCATCGATGCGGCGGATGCGGTGATTCGCGGTGTCGGCGAGGTAGAGGTTGCCGGAGGCGTCGATGGCGAGCGCGGTGGGGAGGTTGAGTTGGGCGGAGAGGGCGGGGGCGCCGTCGCCGGAGTAGCCAGGGGTGCTGCCGGCGATGGTGGTGATGAGGCCGGTGGTGAGATTGAGTCTGCGGATGCGGTGGTTGTGGGTGTCGGCCAGGTAGAGGTTGTTTGCCGGGTCGAGAGCCAGGCCCTGCGGAGAGTCAAGGGTGGCGGAGATGGCGGGGCCTGTGTCGCCGGAGAAGCCCTGCGTGCCGGTGCCGGCGATGGTCGTGAGGTTGCCGCTGGTGTCGACCTTGCGGATGACGTGGTTTCCAGTTTCGGCGAAGTAGAGGTTGCCGGCTGAATCGAAGACGATAGCGGAGGGGAGGACGAGCGGGACCGTTAGCGCGGAGACGGATGTGGTTTGGGCGGGAAGGCTCGAGGGGGAGAGGACGCAGAGCAGGAGGGCGAGTGCGATCCTGATGGGAACGATTCTGGTGCGGAGAGGGTGAGGGAGGCTCTGCTTACCCATGAAGGCTGGTCAACGTACTCTGCGAGGAGGATATTGTAGCTGGGTTGGTTGCAATCTAAGTCATATTTACCGTGGGTTATCCATGCAGAAGACCCCGGACGAGTGCATCCGGGGTCTTCTGATGGTTTGTTCCGCATTGGGTTAGGGGATGGCCTGGAAGCGGCCGTTCTTCAAACCGAGCGCGTAGGGCTGGAAGATGGGAACGCCTCCACCGACGATCTCGGTGATGAAGTTTGCTCCGTCTCCTGCAACCCAGACGTTGCCGGCCTGGTCGACCACTGAGGCGCGTCCGGAGGTCAGGAAGGACGAGGATTTCTGGAAGCCGGTGGAGGGTGAGAGCCCGGTCGCCGTGTTTGCGCTTCCGAGTTCGCTGACGCTACCGGTGCCTGTACCGTTGGCATTGTTAGGAATCCATACGTTGAGACGGCCATCGACTGCGATTGCGGTTGGTGTGGCGACACCAATGGTTGCCGGCGTCACGTAGGGGTATCCCCCGTTGATAGGCGCGGTGTAGCCGCTGGTTGCGCTCAGCCCGGTGATGACGCCACTGTCGATCGCCGAGACGAAGAGGTTGTTCTGAGGTCCGAGGGCGAGACCATAGGAGTTGCCGGAGGTATTGATGGGGGTGGTCACAAATCCGTTCAGGTTACCAGTTGCAACACTGGGCGAGACCTCGGCCACCGAAGTTGTTCCGGTGGAGACGAAGATGTTGCCCTGAAGAGCCTTTCCCTGGAAGTCCGGCATGAGGCGAACCGGGTTGGTGCCAACGTTGCTGGAGATCTGAACTGGAGCGACTGCCGCCCCGGCGCTGGCAGCGCCTGCGATCCGATAGAGTGAGCCGACGGATCCGGCGACCGCGGTGAAGTACACATTTCCAACTCCATCCGCCGTAACTCCGATGGGAGATACCGTGGTTGGGAAGGCAAGGGTGGTGCCATTGTTGTATCGGTAGAGACTGGTGCCGGAGCCGAACCAGATATTACCTGCCGAGTCGACCGTAGCGCCGCCCTGCGAGCCGCCGCTGCCGAGAAGGACGCAAGTGGTGGGTACGCCACCGCTCGAGATCTCGGAGAGGTTGCCCGAACCTGCCTGGGAGTTGGCGATCCATACGTTGTCCGCCGCGTCGATATTGATGTCGATGGGCGAGCTGATGAAGCCACCGCTGCCGCCCGAGGTCGAGCCGCAGGTACTGGTGCTGGTGAAGCTGACCGCAATGGTCCAGTCCGTAGGCTGGGTAGCGAGAGCGGGTTGATAGGGACCGCTGACTCCGCCCGCGAGGCCGAAGAGAGTACCGATATTCGAGGTGCCGCCACTTGTACTCGTAGGATTCGTGAGGAGGTAGTAGATCGCCAGGAGAGTATCGGTTGGAGCGGGGAGAGTCCCGTGCTGGAAGTTAGACGTATAGGCGGAGTTCGGTGGAGTTGCAGCCGCAAAGAGCGACGTGCAGGCTGTCGAAGAGGCCGTTGCGGTATTGATGCAGGCCGAGAGAATGTTTGCGAGCAGGTTGACTTTGCCGGGCTCGGGAGTAGCTGTGATCGTGACCGCTGGATTGATGTTCCCTGTGCTGGATGCGCTCAACGTGGTTGAGGTGACGGAGGCGCCTGTAGCTAGATTGGCGAGAAGAGCGATCGTATTGGGGATGGCCGTGATGATTGCGGTCTGCTGCGTCGTCCCGTCAGCGGAGATGCTCTCCGTGGTTGGATCGAAGAATCCTTGATAGGCCGCCATTGTGGCCACGGTCGTCACTTCGGTCATGTCGATGTTGGTGGATCCGTTAAGCGAGTTGCAGGTACCGAAGACGGAGATGAACTCTGCGGCAGCGTTGCTTTGAGTCGTGTCGCCGTTGTTCTGAGTGTTTCCGCCCGTGGAGATGACGTAGACCAGCGGTGAGATTCCGACGCTGGTTGGGCAGGAGAAGGTGCTGGTGGAACCATTATCCACGGGATTGCCTGGGATTGGATCTTTGGTGAAGGCGAAGGACCCTGCGGCGTCGGTGGTGGTTGTGGCGCCAAGGGTGAAAGGAAAGCCCGATCTCTGGCCTGCGTAATACAGCTTGACCGTAGCGCCCACGACTGGCTGATTTCCACCGTGGATCTTTCCACCGAGTGCGGCTGGAGAGCTGGCGTTGCTTACGATGGAAGGCGCCGTCGTCGCCATATTCGAACAGCCGGCGGTGAAGACCGCGCTCGATGCCATCAGCGCGAGCAGATTTCGCTTTGAGCCCGTCAGCCGGGCGAAAGAGTTGCCAATCATGGGTGTTCCCTCCGAAAGGTGGTGGTGCGGTTTGCTGTTCAAGGTAATGGTTGTGCTGACCAGAGACAACATGAAATCAAAAGCGTGAGAATCAAGAGTGAGACAGGCTTGGGGGAAAATATCGGACTGTCAGAATTAATGCATTAGTGCAAACTGCCAGGTCAATACCAAAAAGATCTATAACATCTGGAACTTCCTTCGATAACGGAGCCTCTACGGGTCGGAGGGCCCCTGAGGGGGAGGACAGTTACAGGACGACTGAAAATCTTTCAACATCTCATGATGGAGCATACCCGAGGTTGGCCATTCTGGTGCTAAATAACTCGTGACACTTTTGGGTCATTTGTAGGTCATGCGTTAACAGATTGACCAGAACAAACTCCCGGCATATGCAACTATTTGCAGTCTTCGGGATGCGGAGCGTTTCTTGAGGGTGCGAATATGATTGGCCTGGCGGCTCGATGTCTACCGTAAGTCTTGGCTACTTGTGTTGAGAAAAAAGCCGGTTCTACTCTTTCTCGCTCGAGGAATTTCGGACAACTTTCGCGAAAGAAAGCTAATCTATTCGAGTAGCCTGCTTCCATCAGATCTTTCGCTATTGGAGACGACCATGCGCGTGAAACCGATGTATCTTGCAGCAAGCATAGCTCTTTCAACCACCTTACTGCTGGGCGGATGCAAAAGTTCAGCGCCTGCTCCGGCTCCTGCTGCTACTCCTGCTCCCACACAAGCCCTGAATCCTGATGGGACGCCTGCCACTCCGACTTCGTCGAGTGCGGCGCCGGCTACGCCTGCGGTCTCGCCTGCGACTTCGGTTCCTGCGGTGCCTCCGCCACCGCCGCCAACTCCGGTGGCAGCAGCGGCTCCACTGCCACCTCCGCCGCCACCTGCTCCGGTGAGGTTGACCGCTCCGGCAGGCACTGCGGTAACGGTGACGGTGACCGAGCAGCTTAGCGCTAGCAAGAACAGCGTTGGCGATGGATTTACCGGCGTGCTGGCGGCTCCGGTAAGGACCGCGGGGGGGGGAACGGTCTTCCCACGCGGGGCGCGTGTTGTCGGCACGGTCGTGGCGGCAAAGGGACGCGGCCGATTCAAGGGATCAGGTGCGCTGGGCATCGCGGTGACCCAGATCTCGGGTACCTCTGTGAGCACGAACTCGTATGAGAAGGACCAGGCCGGGAAGGGTAAGCGGTCGGCTGGCTTTATTGGCGGCGGCGCTGGCGGCGGCGCACTGATTGGAGGACTGGCCGGCGGCGGCAAGGGCGCTCTGCTGGGTGGACTCCTGGGAGCTGGCGCTGGAACGGCTGGCGCGGCCTTCACGGGGAATAAGGACGTCGTGATTCCGTCTGAGTCCACGGTGACCTTTCACCTGACGGCTCCGGTGACGGTCACGGCTCGATCGAGGGCCGCTGCCGCGGATGCCGCTCCTACGGAATAAAGTCGGGATTCTATGATGGATCGAGCACCTGTTCCCTGTTCGGGGCAGGTGCTTTTTTATGCGGTGACGATTTGCCGGGCACACGACGGCATGACGGTAGACTTGAGAGATGCGACTGAATCCTGTTTTTTTATTGTCTGCGACTGACGTCGCGCACTTCCCTTCTGAGGCGAAGACCTTCGGCGCGCCTGAGGTTGCGTTTCTGGGGCGATCGAATGTGGGCAAGTCCTCGTTGATCAACTCCCTGCTTGGTTCGCGGGAGGCGAAGGTGTCGTCGACGCCGGGACGGACGCGGGCGATCAATTTTTTTGCGCTGCATGAGGGTGCGGGCGAGAAGATGAAGGTGAGGCCGACGTTGATCTTCGCGGACCTGCCGGGGTATGGGTATGCGAAGATCTCGAAGTCGATCTCGGCGGAGTGGCCGAGTTTTATTGAGCCTTATCTTGCGGAGCGGGAGACGCTGGCGCTATGCATCTGCCTGGTGGATACGAATATTCCGCCGCAGGAGAATGATACTCAGTTGATTACATATTTCAAGCAGACGCAGCGGCCGTATCTGGTGGTGGGGACGAAGGCAGATAAGCTCTCGAATAATCAGTTGGCGAAGTCAGTTGCGGCTTTGAAAAAAGCGCATGAGGTGGAGGAGATTTTGCCGGTCTCCGCTAAGACGGATGCGGGGACGAAGGTGCTTTGGGCCAAGATGATGGAGGTGGCGGAGTAGAGGTGTTGCGGAGATTTGATGCAGACAAGCAAATATAACGGCAAAGGCAAACGCAAAGACAAATGAGGGGGTTTCTCCTCTGCGCAACGCACGATGAAACTGTGCGCTGCTTCGGTCGAAATGACGATTGATTTCCTCGTTGGGAAGAAAAAACCGCCAGAAGCAAATGCGAGGGTAAAGACTCGCGACAGTAGAGCTTACGATAGCGAAAAAACAGCCGTGACGATCTGCTCCGTCTCGGCTGCTTTTTTGGTGTTCCAGGATTTGTGATCGACTTTGGCTAGTCGCCGTAGTAGTCGAGGCCGAGGTGGGTGATGAGGTCTTCGCCCATGATGTGACGGAGGGTGTTCTTCAACTTGATGTGCTGGATGAAGAGATCGTGCTCTGGGTAGACGCCGGGTGCGGAGTCGGGATCCTTGAAGTAGAAGCTGAGCCACTCCTGAATGCCGAGGCCACGCAGGGATGGGGTGCGAGCGGCGAGGTCCATGAAGAGGATCAGGTCGAGCGCGAGTGGGGCGGCGAGGATGGAGTCGCGGCAGAGGAAGTCTACCTTGAGCTGCATGGGATAGCCGAGCCAGCCGAAGATGTCGATGTTGTCCCAGCCCTCTTTGTTGTCGCCGCGGGGTGGGTAGTAGTTGATGCGGACCTTGTGGTAGAGGTCCTTGTAGAGATCGGGGTGCAACTCGGGCTGGAAGATGTGCTCGAGGACACCGAGCTTCGAGACTTCTTTGGTCTTGAAGGAGTCGGGGTCATCGAGAACTTCGCCGTCGCGGTTGCCGAGGATGTTGGTGGAGTACCAGCCGGCGACGCCGAGGTTGCGGACCTTGAAGGCGGGAGCAAGAACGGTCTTGATGAAGGTCTGGCCGGTCTTGAAGTCCTTGCCGCAGATGGGAGCGTTCATCTTCTTGGAAAGCTCCTGCAGTGCGGGGATGTCGACGGTAAGGTTTGGAGCGCCGTTGGCGAAGGGGATGCCTTCCTTGAGCGCGGCCCAGGCGTAGAGCATGGAGGGCGAGATGCCGGGGTCGTTATCGACGAGGCCCTTCTCGAAGGCTTCGAGGGTCTGGTGTACGGCGGTCTGCTCGAGGTATATCTCGGTGGAGCCGCACCAGATCATGACCTGGCGATCGGTCCTGGTTTTGAACTCGGCGATGTCGTTGCGGATCTGGTTGGCGAGGTCGCACTTGTTTTTGCCGGTCTTGATCTTCTGGCCGGTGAGGCGCTTGACATAGTGCTGGTCGAAGACGGCAGGCATCGGCTCGATTGATTCGAGGAAGGGACGCATCTGTTCGAGCTGGTCGCGGTCGAGGACCTGTGCGGTCTTGGCGGCGTCGTAGAGGTTGCCGCCGAAGATGTCCCAGCCGGTGAAGACGATGTCGTTGAGGTCGGCGATGGGAACGAAGTTCTTGATGAGGGGGCTGCGATTGTCGGTGCGTTTGCCGAGGCGGATGGTAGCCATCTGCGAGGTGGAGCCGATGGGTTTAGCGAAGCCGCGGCGAATGGCTTCCACGCCGGCGATGAGGGTGGTGGCGACGGCTCCCATGCCGGGAATCATGACGCCTAGTTTTCCAGTGGCAGGCTTGATGCTGGCCGCGTCTTGCGCAGCGGATGCTGGCTTAGCGGCTGGGGGTGTAGACATTCTTGGCGGTACCCTTCTGTCGTGCGATATTCCGTGTAATGCGGACTCTTTAGTATCGCTTACGGTGGAGGAGGGGCGCAAATGGGGGAGGCTCTGTTCGATCATCGGCGGGGCGATGTTTGCTTGCAACTATGTTTGCGCAACTGTGACGGAAGCCAGAGCCGTGGGAATACGGTTTCTATGCCGGAGGCTTTTCCAGGTATTTGATGAGCAGGACTTCGTTGCCGATTTCGCTGTAGATCAGCTCGTCGACTGTGCCGTTTGCGAGGAGGAGGCCGTAGCCGCCGGGGCGCATTCCATCTTGTTCGCGCTTACGGATATGGGCGGTGGGATCCTGTGGAGGGTTTGCGATGGCGGCGTGGCTGAGAGAGGAGTGACGGAAGCCTGCGCCGGGGTCGCGTACGTAAAAGACTATCGACCGTGCGGTGCGAATGGCGGTGACCTCGACGACCTGTTCGGGATTGAAGGCGGCGCCATGCTCCATGGCGTTGAGCAGGATCTCTCTGAGCGCCTGCATCAGGTCGAGGTGTGCAGTGTCGGGTAGAAGGTTGGTGAACTCTTTGGCGAAGGTGAGGAGGCGCTCGGCGGTGATGAGGCGGCAACTGACACGAACGGAGACCCAGCCGGGACGAGCGGAGAGAACGTGGATGTCCTGCTGCCACCGGCTGTCGGAGGTTGTATCGCCAGCCAGGCTCGCGATCGCGTGTACATCAAAGGGGGGCGTAAAGCAGGCGAACACGTGTGCTCGCAGGGCGGCGATGACGTCTTCCGGCGTGCTTTGGCGGGCGAGAAGGATGCACTTTACACCTGGACGGATGTTGCGCATCTCGTCGAGCAGAGCCAGGTCTTCTTCGACGGAGCTGTCGGCGCGGGTGATGACGACACTGAAGGATCGCATGCGCAGGCGGTGCAGAGCGTCGGCGCGGCCAGACGCATAATCGCTGGGGATACTGGCGAGTGAGAGTGCATCGCCGATACTTTGGGCGACTTGGGTATCACTTCCGATGACCAGGACGCGGCTCATGGTTAGCTCTCCGAGAGGTCACGTTTAACTGTAGATCATGTCGTTCGCTGAGTCGTGGCAGGTTTAGCGATATTCATCATTCCGTGAAGCGGCTGGCCAATCGCGGACTGCAGATACGCACTGGCTACGGCTTCGGTGCGGATGCAGTAGGCTCTGCTCCTAGCCTATGATCTTGCCATGCTGAGTGATAGATCCAGCCATGTGGTTTGCTGGCTTCTTTTGTTGTTCTATGCGGTTGGCAGGCTGCTTCAGCTTGAGGCAGGCAGAGTTCCCACATTGACGATTGTGCTTCTGCACGTGGTTCCACTGGCGGCGTTCGCTTTGATTCATGGAGTCAAAGCGTATCGGCTTCGGGGAATGCTCGTCTTTGTGGGGTTGTCGCTTGGAGTAGGGTTTGTCTTCGAGAGCTTGAGCTTGCGTACGGGTTTTCCTTTTGGCCACTACTACTTCACCGATGTGATGGGGCCGAAGTTCTTTCAGCTTCCGGTTTTGCTGGTGTTGGCCTATGTGGGGATGGGCTATGTCTCTTGGATGATGGCGCTGTTGATCCTGAATTCGGCGGATGACCGGCTTGGAGTCAGGCGCTGGATCGCTCTACCGGTGGTCGCCAGCTTTCTTATGGTGGCGTGGGATTTTGCGATGGATCCGGTTTGGGCAGATATCGATCGGGCCTGGGTGTGGAAGGATGGCGGCGCCTACTTTGGAGTGCCAGTGAGCAATTATTTTGGATGGTACCTGACGGTGTATGTGGTTTATCAGCTCTTCGCACTTTACCTGCGCGGGACAGCGGAGGTGCAAGGGGAGCTTAGCCGGAGGTATTGGAGGATGCCGGTTATCGTTTATGGGGTTTGTGCGATTGGCAATGTAGTGCTGGCTATACCAAGAGAATCCTACCTGGTGAGCGATGGCTCAGGGAGGCAATGGAGGAGCAGCGACATTGTAGGAACTTGCGTGATCGTGTCGATCTTTGTGATGGGATCGTTCGCGAGTTTGGCTTGGGCGAGAGTCAGCGAATGAAAGAGCTAGGCGGCTTCTGTGCGGATGCGGTTCTTCCAGTGGGAGACTACGAACCATATGAAGCCGACGATGATGACGACTTCTACGGCGAGGTGGAAGCGGTGGAAGATGGCTTTGAACTGGGGGTTGGTGTTCCAGCTTGCGCCTAGCTTCATGCCGACCCAGGCGAGGGCGTAGCACCAGGGCCAGGAGCCGATGAAGGTGTAGAGGTGGAAGCGGAGCTGGTTCATCTTTGCGACGCCGGCGGGGAAGGCGATGAAGGTTCGGACGATGGGAAGCATGCGTCCAATGAGTACGGTGATGGAGCCGTATTTGGAGAAGAAGTGATCGACGAGGTCGAGGTCGCGGCGGCTTAGGAGCATCATGCTGCCGTAGCGTTCGACCATGGGGCGACCGCCCTTTGCACCGACCCAGTAGGCGGGGATGGAGCCGAGGTTCGAGGCCAGCGATGCGACCGTGGCGAGGATGATGAGCTGGAGCTGGGTGTGGGCGAGAGCGTACCCGGCGAGCGGCATGATGACTTCAGATGGGATGGGGATGCAGGCGGACTGGATCGCCATGAGGAGGATGACGCTGGCGTAGCCGCCGGCGGCGATGGCGCCGATGAGGAGTGCGATGATTTTTTCTGACATGCAGGTGCAGTATACGGGAGGGGAACGCTCCGGATGCGCTAGCATTGAAGGATGGCGCCGAGATAAGAGAACAAGCAAAAACAAAGGCGAAATACGGGGGTCTCTCCACTACGCCGCGCGATAAAACCGCGCGGCTCCGGTCGAGATGACGAATCTAAAGGGTTATAGAGGGAGAAGTTTATGTCAAACGTCGTTATTGCTCCGAACGCAGAAGTTACACAATCGACACCAACTGGCACGGCGCAGTCGGAACGGCCGGCGAGCAGCTATGGGGCGGGTTCTCAGCCACAGGCGGCTCCGCATGACCCCTCGAAGCCGGCGGTGAAGCGGCAGATTGTTTGTTTCAGCTTCTACAAGGTGATGCCGGAGTGGCGGAGACTGCCGGCGGAAGAGAAGGCTGCGCATAAGGCTGCGTTTGCCGAGGTGCTGTCGCGATGGAATAAGCCGGGGGAGTTTGTGTCGCTGACGTACTCGACGATTGGGACCCGCGGCGATGTGGATATGTGCGTGTGGTCGATTGGGTATGGCGTGGATGAGCTGAACCAGATGCGCAGCGAGTTGATGCGGACGCCGCTGGGTGGGTATCTGAACTCGCCGCATAACTTTCTGGCGATGACGAAGCGGTCGCAGTATCAGATTGACCGGCCGGATGAGAGCGAGGGCGAAGGGCGTGGAGCGATTCGTCCGGGTGGTCAGAAGTACATCTTTATCTATCCGTTCTGGAAGACGCGGCCGTGGTATCTGCTGTCGGCTGCGGAGCGGAAGCGGTTGATGGATGAGCATATTCGGATTGGGCTGATGTATCCGCGGGTGAAGCTGAATACGACGTATTCATTTGGGATCGACGACCAGGAGTTTGTGGTGGCGTTCGAGACGAACTTCCCGGAGGACTTTCTGGACCTGGTGCAGCAGCTTCGGGAGACGGAGATCAGCTTGTATACGCTGGAGGACACACCGATCTTCAGCTGCGTGCGGGTGCCTGCGGCGGAGATGCTGGATCGTCTGGGCTAAACGCATGGCGAAGACTACGGTGGTTCGGACTGCAGCAAAGAGTAAAGCCGTGGTTGGAGCGAAGGCACGCGCGATCGCTAAGACGGAACCGGCTTCGGCTAAGAAGAAAGCTGGAAGTACGGTCAATCCGACTTCCCCGGAGCGGGTTGCGGCGATTCTTGATGCTCTGCAGAAGACCTATCCCGGCGTAGTGTGTGCTCTGAATCATAAGAATGCATGGGAGCTGACGGTGGCTACGATTCTGTCGGCGCAGTGTACGGATGTTCGGGTGAATCTGGTGACTCCGGCGCTGTTCAAGGCGTTTCCTACCCCGAAGGCGATGGCGGCTGCCTCCCTGCCGGAGCTTGAGGAGCTGATTCGGACGACTGGATTCTTTCGCAATAAGGCGAAGTCGATTCAGGGTGCGGCGCGGGTGGTGGTGGAGGAGTTTGGGGGAAAGGTGCCACAGACGATGGAAGAGATTCTTATGCTCCCGGGGGTGGCTCGGAAGACTGGGAATGTGGTGTTGGGGTCGTGGTTCAACATTGCGGTGGGAGTTGTTGTGGATACGCATGTTATGCGGCTGTCGCGGCGGCTGGAGTTGACCAAAGAGACCGCGCCTGAGAAGGTTGAGCGGGATTTGATGAAGATACTTCCGCAGGATCGGTGGATCGCATTTTCGCATGAGCTGATTCATCATGGGCGGCAGGTTTGTGTGGCGCGGAAGCCGCGGTGTGTGGACTGTACGCTGGAGAGGCTTTGTAACTCTTCCGATAAGACGTGGACTTCACACTAACCGTAAGAATTCCAGCAACGGTTCGGCTGCGATGCAGTACGCTATTTGCGTTGATGGCGCGGATAGGAACTGAGCACCGCCGCGCGGGAGAAAGTTGTGGCCGACTTTCATCTTTATCGCAGTGATGGTGTTTATCTGGGGTATGTGGACGGCAGCTCAATCTGCCGTGGGGACGGTGTGTCTCTGGGCTACATTGCGAATGGGTCTACTTTTCGTGGCGATGGCGTGATGATCGGGTACGCCAAGGGTCGTAATATTCTGCGCAGCGATGGCGTGTACCTGGGCTATATCGACGACAGTGGCAGAATCTTTCGCGGCGATGGGGTGTACTACGGCGGCATCAACGGGACAGGCACTTTGGACCAGGTGGCAGGAGCCGCGCTGACGATGCTGCTGCCGTTGATGTAGTTAGCTCCAGTAGGTGGCGAGAGCGTGGACGAGTGCTCGGATGGTGGGTTCGGCGGCTTCTACGGTGGGCTCGTGGCCGAGGGCGCGGAGGGTTTGGCTGGTGATTGGGCCGATGGAGGCGAGGGTGATCCCGGGCGAGAGGGCTAGGTTGGCGGCTTCGAGGAGAGCGAAGAGGTTGGTGGCGGTGGAGGCGCTGGTGAAGGTGATGGCGTCGGGATAGTTCTCTGGTGCGCTGAAGAGATGTTGAAGCGCGGGGATGGAATCGGGTGGTGTCTCGTTGCGGTAGGCTTCGGCGATGGTGACGGTGGCTCCGGCGGCGGTGAGGGTCTCGGGGAGTGTGTCGCGGGCTTCGGCGGCGCGGGGGAGGAGGAAGGATCTGCCGGGAGCTTCGGGGAGGAGAGCTTCGGCTAGTGATTCGGCGATGTATTGCGGAGGGACCAGGTCGACGGTGAGGCCGATGGCGTTGGCGGCGCGAAGGGTGGCGGGGCCGATGACGGCGATGTGTTTGGGAAGTTGGGTGAGGTGGAGGAACTGAGCTCGGCGATGGAAGGCTTCGACGGCGTTGGCACTGGTGAAGAGGAGCCAGTCGTAGGTGCGGAGGCAGGTGAGGGCGGCGTCGAGGGCGGCGAAGGAGGTGGGCGGGACGATCTCGATGGTGGGGATCAGGATGGTGATCGCGCCGAGGGATTCGAGTTGCGTTGCGAGTTCGGAGGCCTGGTGGCGGGTTCGAGTGATGAGGATTCGTTTGTGGGTGAGTGGAGGCACAGGAGACGATTTTAGTTTGTTTTCTGAGGAGAGGTTTTTAAGGTTTTCTTCAGGATTGACACGGGTTTTACTAAGAATAACTTAAGGTTATGGATCTTATTGCAAGGTTTGTTGACGTGATCGAGTGGCCCTTGTGAATTCATTTTGAGGTAACGTATCGCTGGCTGGCCTCTGCTATCAAGAGTGCGGAGGTTCGTTATGAAAAAGATTTCGATTGCGGCAGCCACTACTGCCGTTGCCCTGGCAAGTTTTTCAACGAATGGGATCGGGCAGGACCCGAATGCGATTAAGCATGTGCTTCTGCTGAGCATCGACGGGATGCATGCGGTGGACTTTTACAACTGCTCGAACGGAATCAGCGGCGTGAACGGCGGTGAACCTTACTGCCCGAATCTTGCCAACCTCAGCCATCGGGGGACCACCTACACGGCAGCTTCGACGACGCGGCCATCCGATTCGTTTCCGGGGATGATGACGCTGGTGACGGGCGCTACTCCGCGGACGATGGGCGTTTATTACGATGTGGCGTACGACCGGTCGCTGGACGCTCCGGCGAAGACTACGGGCAACGGGAATCTAGCCGGACCGTGCACAGCGGGCGCAGCGCCGACGGGTACGACGACCGAGTATGAAGAAGGAATCGATATCGACCAGACGAAGGTGAACGGCGGCGCGCCGGGAGCGGGACTGACGGATGGCGGCCTTGCTTCGATCGATCCGCAGAAGCTGGTTCGCAATCCTGCGGCGGGCTGTGCGCCGGTGTTTCCGTGGAACTTTATTCGCACCAATACCGTCTTTGGGGTGATCCATCAAGCTGGAGGTTATACGGCATGGTCGGATAAGCATCCTGCTTATTCGTCGGTGGGTGGACCGGGCGGACCTTTCCTGGACGACTTCTACGCACCGGAGATTAATTCGAATGTGATTGGGTTGCCGGGAGTGAAGACGCCTGAGGGAGCTTCGTGTGCGACGGTCCGTGACACGGCTGCCGATCTGACGGCGTGGACCAACAGCTTTGACAACATTCAGTGCTATGACACGTTGAAGGTGAATGCGATCTTGAACGAGATTGCCGGCAAGACGCATAACGGCGCCGCGGCCCAGGTTCCTGCGTTGTTTGGCATGAACTTCCAGGCGGTGAGTGTCGGGCAGAAGCTGATCGAGGCGAATGTTGCCAGCGGAGGCTACACGAATGGAGAGGGAGTGCCCACGCAGGAGTTGCTGAAGGAGATCGAGTATGTGGACGCCTCGATTGGGCAGATGGTGACTGCGCTGAAAGATACGGGCAATCTGGAGGACACTGTCATTATTGTTACGGCGAAGCATGGCCAGTCTCCGATCGATCCGAATCTCTATAAAGCGACGCCGGGCAAGACGAGCAATGGCACGACCCCAGCGACGTTGCTGGCGGCGATGCTGCCGGCTTCTGAGTCGCCGCTGGGCGGTGGAATCGGGCCGACGGAAGATGACGTCTCGCTGCTGTGGCTGAAGAGTGGCGCGGATGTGACGGCGGCGGTGAGCACGCTTGAGGAGAACAAGGCCGCGATCGGGCTGGGGCAGATCTACTATGGGCCGTCGGTGGCGCTGAACTACAACAAGCCGGGTCTTGGAGCGGGTCTGGATCCGCGCGCTCCGGACATCATCGTAACTCCGAACATTGGAGTGACGTATACAGGAAGCGCAAAAAAGCTGGCGGAGCATGGCGGCTTTGGGCATGACGATACCAACGTGATGCTGCTGGTATCGAACCCTGGATTTGCGAAGGTGTCGGTGTCGGTTCCGATTGCGACGGCACAGGTGGCTCCGACGATTCTGCAGTTGCTCGGGCTGAATATCAATCTGTTGAACGCAGTGCAGCACGAAGGAACGGCTGTGCTGCCGGGTATTGCACCGGCGCAGTAACGGAAGGACAGAGGGAAACAAGGGGAGATCGGAGGACCGGTCTCCCCTTGCTATTCAACTGCTGCGGGGCTTGCAGATACAGGCTCGGTGGGTTGCGGCGAAGCGGGGGTCTTGTCGATCCACTCCTTCACTCCTTCTACAACATCGCTGACACCTTTGCTGAGCAGGAAGGTAAATGCGACGAATGCGAAGAGCCCGACCTTGCTTAGATCGAGCGCGGGCATGTGGTTGAGGTCGGATTCTTCAAGCAGGGTGAGACTCGACAGAATTGCGATAACGATTTGAGACAGGCCGTAAAAGATCTTTAGATATTTTTTGAACAGGTAGAGAAAGAAGCCTACGAGGAGAAGTCCGGTGCAAAGGATCGAGCGCGCGAGGACGTTGTAGTAGAAGGGATGAGCGGCGAAGTGGCCTGCGAAGGAATGACGAAAGATCAAGTACCAGCAGAGCAGGCTGACCAGGAGGCCGGTCAATGCGGCGATGGTGAGATAGAGCCAGTAGAGGGATCGCTCGCGGGACTTCTGGAATGCGTGAGTCCTTCTGTAGACGAGGAAGAGAACCGCGGCTATCGGCAGGATAAAAAATACGATGGCGTGGTAAACGACGAAGCGCGGGCCTCGCTTTTCGACCCAGCTGAGGTAGATATCGTTCCAGTGAATCTCGGTGGGGACGAGGTGAAAGGCTACCTTGAACAGCAGCCACCACAGCCCGGCGAAAAAAGCCAGGAGGAGCGCGGCGAGAAGATAGAATCGCGGCCTTAGCTTTTCGGGCTTATCAGTTTCCTCTGGCATCGTCGTTTCCATGAAGAACAAACGCGGAGACGTGTGGCCCGGGACCCTTGAGGCAGGATTATCTTACAACGTCAGTCGGCGGAGAGTACTGGGTTGAGGAGGTTGAGGGCGCCTTTGGATTTGAGGTCGTCGGCGACGCGGAGGCCGAGGGTGATGGGATTGGTGTCGGGAGCGGCTTCGGTTTCGACCTGGACCATGGATTCGCCGTCGGGGGAGACGACCTGGGCGACCATCTTCCACTTCCCTTCTTCGTGGAAGCAGTGAGCGCCGATGGGGAGGGAGCAGCCGCCGCCGAGGGCGTCGAGTGTGGTGCGCTCGGCGTCGATGGCGAAGCGGGTGTAGGAATGCTCGAGGAAGGCGATGGCGTTGCGGATGTAGGCGTCGCGGGCTTCGTCGATGGCGTGTTCGGGGCTGCGGGTTTCGAGGGCGAGCGCACCTTGGCCGGGAGCGGGACAGAGCTCGCAGGGGGAGAAGCGCTGGTGGACGGATTCGGTTCGCTTGAGGCGGTCGAGGCCGGCGGCGGCGAGGACGAGGGCGTCGCACTTTCCATCGGCGAGCTTCTTGAGGCGGGTGTCGATGTTGCCGCGGACTTCGACGAAGGTGACGTCGGGGCGGAGGGCGAGGATTTGTGCGCGGCGGCGGGGGCTGGTGGTGCCGATGCGGCCTCCGGTGGGGAGGGTGTGAAGCGCCCAGTAAGGCTCGCAGACCCAGACGTCACGGGCGTCGGCACGTTTGGGGATTGCGGCGAGGGTGAATTGAGGGGCTAGTTTTGTCGGGAGATCTTTCAGGCTGTGGACGGCGAGGTCGATGCGGCCTTCTTCGAGCGCCTCTTCGATTTCTTTGATGAAGATGCCTTTGCCGTCGAGGTTCGGCGGGGGGACGAAGCCGGGTTGCTGCATGCGGTCGCCGGTGGTGCGGATGATCTCGAGCTCGACGTGGTAGCCGGCGTCGCGGAGGGCGTAGAGGATGTGGTTGGCTTGCCAGAGGGCGAGTTGAGAGCCTCGGCTGCCGATGCGGATTGGATTGCGGGGGTTATTGTGCTCGGAACTCATGGTCTTAACTAGGATACGGGATGATGGGCGAGCTGGTTCGCTGATGCCGGTGGTTTGTGCCCGGGTTGAGGAAAAGCGGGTTCCTCCGCTTCCCCTTCGACTTCGCTCAGGGTCGGGTCGGAGTGACGTTGTTGAGGGGGCAAGTCTATTTTTTTGGAACCAAGTTCGCACTGCAAGCGTAAGTGCCTGACAGACACAAGCTGGAGGGTTCATGCAGGATATCTGGGTTGCGCTGCGTCAGTTCTACAAGTCGCCGGGCTTTGCCATCACGGTTGTGCTTACGATTGCGTTGGGAATTGGGGCAAATACGGCGATCTTTACGCTGGTGCACGCGATCCTGATGAAGTCGTTGCCGGTGGCGGATCCCAAGACTCTGTTTCGCGTGGGCGACCAGGATGATTGCTGCGTCAATGGAGGCTTTATTAATGACAACGGGGACTTCGATCTTTTCTCTTACGAGTTGTATAAGCATCTTCAGGAGACGACGCCGGAGTTTGAACGACTTGCGGCGATGCAGTCTGGCGGAGAGCAGAAGACGACGCGGCGAGGCTCGGAGCCGGCAAAGTCTGAACGGGCGCAGTATGTTTCGGGAAACTTTTTTACAACGTTTGGGATTGGGCCGTTTGCGGGACGTGTGCTGACGGATGCGGACGATACGCCGGGTGCGGCTCCGGCGGTGGTGATGAGTTATCAGGCGTGGCAGTCGGACTATGGCAGCGATCCGAAGGTGGTGGGGTCGACGTTTTATCTGCAGGGTCAGCCGGCGACGCTAGTGGGGATCGCTCCGGCGGGATTCTTTGGGGATCGGATCAGGAGCAATCCACCGGCGTTGTGGATTCCGCTGGCGATGGAGCCTGCGATCGAGGGAAAGAATTCGATTCTGCATGTGCCGGATAGCAACTGGCTCTATGCCGTAGGGAGGCTGAAGCCGGGAGTCAGCATCACCGCGTTGCAGGACAAGATGTCGGGGAGCTTGAGGCAGTTTCTTGCAGCGCAGCCTAACTACTCTCGCAATGGTGGGTCGACGATTATTCCGAAGCAGCATTTGGTGATCGTGCCGGGTGGCGCGGGGATTCAGAACCTGCAGAAGGAGACGGGCAAGGGACTTTATCTGCTGATGACGATCTCGGGGCTGGTGCTGCTGGTGGCGTGCGCGAATGTGGCGAACCTGCTGCTGGCGCGAGGAACGACGCGGAGGGCTGATACATCGGTGCGGATGGCGCTGGGTGCGGCGCGAAGCAGATTGATACGGCAGATGTTGACGGAGAGTCTGCTACTGGGGTGCGCGGGTGGGCTGGCTGGACTGGCGGTGGCTTATGCGGGGACGCGAATGATTCTGGCGCTTGCGTTTCCTGACTCGCCGCAACTGCCGATTGCGGCGAGCCCTTCGCTGGCGGTGCTGGGGTTTGCGTTTTTGCTGTCGCTGCTGACGGGAGTGGTGTTTGGAGTGGTGCCGGCGTGGATTACGTCGCACTCCGATCCGGCGGAGGCGTTGCGGGGCGCGAACCGCTCGACGCGAGATCGGGCGTCGCTGCCGCAGAGATCGTTGATTGTGTTTCAGGCGGCGCTGTCGCTGGTGCTGCTGGTGGGCGCGGGGCTGCTGACGAAGAGCCTGCGGAATATGGAGCATCAGAGCTTTGGGATTCAGACGGCAAACCGATATGTTCTGCATCTCGACCCGGCGGGCGCGGGGTATACGCCGGAGAAGCTAGCGGCTTTTTACCAGACTCTGGAGCAGCAGCTTGGATCGCTGCCGGGAGTGCAGAGCGTTGGGCTGGCGCTTTACAGCACACTTGAGGGGAATAACTGGGGCGAGGGTGTGTTTGTTGATGGGCGTCCGGCGCCTGGACCGAATGACCATAACAACTCTTCGTGGGATCGGGTGAGCAACCACTTTTTTGAGACGGTGGGACAGCCGGTGGTGCGTGGACGCGGATTTACGGATCAGGATACGGCGACGTCGCAGCTGGTCGCTGTGGTGAACCAGGCGTTTGTGAAGAAGTTTTTTCCGAAGGAAGATCCCATCGGGAGACACTTCGGAGTCTTCGAACAGAAATTCTCGACTTCGTTCGAGATTGTGGGCATTGTGGCCGATGCCAAGTATCAGAATCCGCGCGACGAGATGAGGACGATGTATTTTCGTCCGCTGACGCAGACAATGACGGGGCTGACGGATCCGAATGAAACGATGGCTGAGGGACGCGGGCTCTATATCAACTCGGTGACTCTCTTTTTTAAGAGCGCGCCACAAAATCTTGATGCAACGGTGAGACGAACACTGGCTAATATCAATCCTGATCTGACGGTGCTTGACCTGCACTCGCTGGACTACCAGATAGCCGACAACTTTACGCAGGAGCGGCTGATTGCGAGGCTGACGATGTTGTTCGGTGGGCTTGCGCTGGTGCTCGCTTCGGTGGGTCTCTATGGAATCACGTCGTACCAGGTGGCGCGAAGAACGAGCGAGATTGGGCTGCGCATGGCGCTGGGAGCAGACCGCGGAGATGTGGTACGAATGGTGATGCGGAGTGCGTTTGTGCAGGCTGGGCTGGGGCTGGTGATTGGAGTGCCCATTGCGATCTTTGGAGCGAGGGCGATGGCCGATCAACTGTATGGCGTGCGCTCGTATGATCCGGTGAGTCTGTTGATTGCGGTGGCCGTGCTGCTGGGATCGGCTACGGTTGCAGGATTTATTCCTGCTCGGCGGGCTGCAAATATTGAGCCGATGACAGCGCTCCGTACGGAGTAGATGGGCTTGATTGCACGCAACACGGCTTGATTGCACGTAACACTTTCGGCGTGAGGCGAGTGTTTGCTCTTTTTCTCTATACGGAGAAGCGTTTGAGGCGGGATAGTTGCAGAAAGCTTAGCCAGATGAATCTTGGATTGTTGATGAGGTATCGACGCCACAGACGCTTCGGCTCTTTGATGAGCCGGTAGAGCCACTGGAGGCCGGACTGCTTCATCCAGTCGGGAGCTTCGGCGAGGTTGCCACTGAGGAGGTCGAACGCTGCGCCGACACCGACCATCAGCTTTACCGGCAGGCGTCCGTTGTATGCGGCCATGAAGCGCTCCTGCTTGGGTGTGCTAAGGCCGCACCAGAGGATGTCAGCCTGTGACGCGGTCAGTTGAGCGCGCAGATCTTCCTCCTCTTCGGCATTGAGCGGACGGAAGGGCGGCGTGTAGGTGCCTACGATCTGAAGGCCGGGATAGCGGCGGGTGAGTTCGGCGCCCAGCTCTTCGGCGATGCCGGTTCTGCCTCCGTAGAGGAAGTGACGGTAGCCGCGCTGGACGGAGAGCTCGCACAGATTCAGCATGAAGTCCGGACCGTAGACGCGGGTCATGTGCTTGAAGCCGTGGAGGTGGCCGAGCCAGACGGTGGGCATGCCGTCGGGGGTTGAGAGAAAAGATTTGTTGAGGATGGTTCGGAAGGCTTCATCTGATTGTGCTTCGATGATGCCGTGGACTCCTGTGACGCAGATGTACCCGGATTGGCCACTGTTCAAAAAGGACTCGCTATGTTCCAGTGCGCTTTTCATGGAGAGTGCACTGATTCCGACACCAAGGATGTTGACTCTTGGCGGATCGGCAGAGATCATGATCGCTCCTTGACGAAGAAATTGACGTTCAAGTCCGTGGTGTTGCGGGTTGCTGAGAGTCGTATGCTCCATGGGATAGAGCGCTTTGAAGGACTCCCCTGAGTTGTTGGCACTGTTGATGGCTCGAGTATACGAAAGTCGTTGGAGGCTGTCGACCTGACGTGCAGCTCGACAGCACTCCCTTGGACTCTCCTATTTGTAACCGATGAAGAGCGGCATTCGAAATGGATTGCTGTTGGGTGAGGTGATGGATTTTGTCACACCGGAACGTGTCTCCTGCACCTGGATCGCGTATCCACAGCCTGAGCAGTAGACCGACTCCTTGTACATGTACGACACCTGCGCGTCGGTGGAGATGAAGGCTGCCTGCGAGGTTGGAACAGAGGTGGATGGATAGATGAGGGAGCCGAGGAGCTCTGTCTTTCCGCCTGAGGTGGTGTTGATGACGGTGCCGGCGGCTTCTGTCTTGAGACCGAAGATCCAGAGCGAGGCCCCGAGGTTTGAGATTTTGGTTCCGTTCAGTTCATTGTCAAGCTGGCGTGCCCAGACCTGCTGGCCCTTCTGGACGGTCAGGCCGGAGATGCCGATGTCTTCGAGGAAGAGTTTGCCGGCACCAGCGTAGGCTGCGTAGTTGTTGATGTGGGCGTCCTTGAGAACGATGGGACGGCTGCCACGATGATCGATCTTGATACCGTAGCCGAACTGCTCAATGATGAGCGGCTGGGTGGCGTTGCTGGTGACGACGAATCGAATGCCGCCGCCGTTGGTTCCCGAACCGAGGTTGACGACGGAGGAAAAACCTACGATGCGGTCGACGGTGTCAGGAACGGTGACGTCGGTCTCGTTGGAGGAGAAGTACTGGCCGAAGGGAAAGTAGACGGTGTGCTTGCCGCTGTTGAGTACGGCCTGGAGGCCTGAGGTATCGCCGTACCACTTGGGGGTGAAGACGGCCCAATCGGTGAGGCTTGAGCTGGTGAAGGAGGGTGTCTCCTGAACGGACAGATTCAGACCGATGGTGTTGATGGTTCCGGTGAGTGTGCTTGGGGTGCCTACGAGGAGATGCGAGATGGTTCCCTTGGTGAGGGTAGGAGTGGAGGTGCTTGAGTCCTGCAGGGTCGCCTCGTAACCGGAGGAGGAGACATTTCTCAGGAAGAGGTTGCTGTTGGTCTGAATGGCGGGGACCGTATCGACTCCGCCAGAGAGGCTGCCGTCGAGCAGGATTACGAAGCCGCCGGCGTTGGTGAGAGCGGGAACCTTGTTGGTGCTGGTGAGGCCGCGAACGCTGATGGCTTGATTGCTGTTGCGAATGCCGGCGATGTTTTGGTTCTGGAGGGTGATGCCTTCCATGGTTATGCTGTACTCGGCATTCTTGAGGTCGATGCCTACGTCGAAGCCTTGCACCTCGGTGTTGCGGATCATCATGGGGCCGGCCCATTGCCTGGTGAGATCAATGCCCGCGTGACCGGTTCCGTCTTCACTCTTGATCAAAACATCGTGGATGGAACCGACATTGTTGGAGACATAACTGAGCGCTGTTGCGCCTGAGTTGCCGGAGCCAACGGAGAAGCCGAGGTCCCAGATGCTCTGACGGAAGGACTGGTTCCCTTTCGGGGTTTGGATGAGGGGCTTGGGAGCGGAGGAGTTGTTGAAGCCGCTGGAGCTGGGGGCGAGACGAATGATGCTGCTCGAAGAGCCGGAGCCTTGCAGCGTGACACAGCATCCGTTCCATTGCAGCGTGTTGCTGACAAGATAGGTGCCGGGTGGGAAGTAGAGCGCTTTGGGGAGGCCGTTGTAGTCCCCGGCGGCATTGGATCGGCCGTCGGAGAGAGCGCTCTGAATGGCTGCGGTGTCGTCGGTTACTCCATCGCCGACCGCTCCGTAGGATTTGACGGAGGTCATGAAGCCAGTGGGAAATGTGAGTGTCCCACTGAGAGTAGCGCCGGACAGGGAGAGGGGTTGCGGCGCGGCTGTGCCGCCCTCGGTGATAGGGATGGTTTGGCCGGAGCAACCCACCATGATGAGAATACAGAGCAGGCTGAGGACGCTGATGGATGTGCGCAGGAGGGCGCGGCACCGGAAAACTTCGCTGAGCAGAGAAATCCCAGCGTTACGGGGAGGGGGAGGGCATATTCTCATATGCAAATACTTGCATATTTAGTTGCAGGTCACAATAGTACGAAAGTATAGCATCGGCAAAACGTGACAGGCGCGTGGCCAGTGACGGAACGCATGCCACGATCGCTAAGGTAGCTAAGTGCCTCTAATTTCTTATGTCTGTAGACTATCTTTGCGGGACTTGAACGATCGTTTGTTGCCATGGAAGTAGTGATTGCTGCGAAGAATGTGAAAAAGAATTTATAAGGTGAGATGGTGAGCTCCCGGATGAATGTTTTGCTTTCGGCTTATGCGTGCTTGCCGGACTCTGGTTCGGAGCCTGGAAACGGATGGAATTGGGCGATGCACCTCGCGGAGCGTGGGATCAAGGTTACGGTGCTGACGCGCGGTGAGGGACGGGAGGAGATCGAGGCGTACCAGCGCGATCATCCCAAGTCGAACGTGAGCTTTGGCTATGTGACGGTACCGATCAAGCTATTCAAACCGGGGAGCGGGATTCACTATGCCCTTTGGCAGATGCTCGCGGTGGGAGTGGCGAAGGAGCTCAATCGACAGCAACGGTTCGATGTGGTGCATCACGTGACCTACACGAGTATCCATGTGCCGACGCAGTTGTGGCGTTTGGGCGTGCCTACTGTGTTTGGGCCTGTGGGCGGAGGACAGACGGCTCCGCCGGGCATGCTCGAATACTTCGGACCCAGCAGACGGTCGGAGGAGCGCCGGACGCTTTTGACGAGAGCGCTTCCCTACTCTCCGTTTCACAGACGCTGGCTTGCGAAGATGAGCAGGGTGCTGGCTGCAAACGATGACACGCTGAAACTGATACGAGAGATGGGCAGGCCGGACGTGCAACTACAGTTCGACAATGGAGTCGGGGTCGACTACCTGGCGCCGGGGCCGCGAAGTTTCCAGGGCAGCTCTGCTGTTCGCTTGATCTGGGTGGGGAGGATGCTGCCGCGCAAGGCGCTTCCGATGGCGCTCGATGCGCTGACGAAGGTGACGCACGACTGGATGCTGACGATCGTCGGGAACGGTATGGCCGAGGCCGAGGTGAGACAGATGATTGCTGAGCGGGGGTTGACGGGCCGTGTCTCCTGGGCAGGAAGGCGTCTGAGTTGGGATGAGGTGCGCGCAGCTTATCAGGAACATGATGCGCTGCTGTTTACGAGTCTGCGCGAGACCTCGGGTGTGCAACTGCTGGAGGCGATGGCGCTCGGACTACCTGTGATTACTCTGGACCTGCATGGGGCGCGAGATGTTGTCCCTGACGATGCCGGCATCAAGGTTCCTGTTACCACTCCTGCGCAGGTGGTGTGTGCGCTGGCATTGGCGATCGACCGATTTGCTTCGATGAGTGTCGAGCAGAAGAATGCAATGTCACGTGCGGGTTGGGAGTTTGCACGCACGAGTACCTGGCCCATGCGGGCCGCGGCTGCCGAGCTTCTCTACAAAGAAATTTCGGCAGGAGATGCGAAGTAGCACCATAATGGTTGCCCGTCGGGAAACGTTGACACAGGGCGGCTTGCCATAGAGACTCAACGTAGACGCGATCGAGATCTTCTCCTTTTGGCCGAACACAGCGAGAGCTCTCGAGACGCGCGAACCAATCGCCAAGTTCTACTTCACGATGTACTGGGAGATTCTCATTGGCACTCCGCACCGCGAGGGCTGGCTTGTCTACAAGGTCTGTTGAGACGTGGCTTTTTTTCCTGAGGCATGAGACCAAGCTTACGAAGTTTCACCTGACGCGGCTGCGTCTTCGCAACGAACGCTCGAAGGCTTCGGTGACGGCGCCGGGGGGACCGGTGGTTTCGGTGACCACTTACGGGGATCGCCTGCGTACGGTTCATCTGGTTTTGGAGTCGATCGCTGCGGGATCTGTGCTTCCGTCGAGGATGATCTTGTGGGTGGATAGTGAAGAGGCGTTTGCGAATCGAACGGCTGGTTTGCAGAGGTTGGTTGATCGGGGTCTCGAGATCTGCCGGAGTGAAAACTTCGGGCCACACACCAAGTATTATCCGTATCTGTTGTCGACCGATACGTTTGAATCGGCGCTTGTGACGGCGGATGATGACCTACTCTACAACGAGTGGTGGCTAAAGGGCCTGGTGCGAGCGAATCGCGAAGACCCTGGGTCGGTGAACTGCTATCGAGCTCATCGGGTGAGGCTTGAGAAGGGGGCGATCGCTCCCTACGTGACCTGGGGAAGATGCAGAACGACCGAGCCAAGCTTTCTCCATTTTGCGACGGGAGTCTCAGGCTGCATCTATCCTCCGTCGCTGCTACGGAGATTGAAGCTTGCGGGATCTGAGTTTGTGCGGCTCTGTCCGAAGGCGGATGATGTGTGGCTGCATGTGAATGCGTTGCGAGCGGGAATGCGGACCCGGCAGGTTTGGGACCGTCCGCTTCGGTTTCCTTTCGTTCCAGGGACGCAGGGCAGCGGGCTTTACCACTCCAATGTGCTGCTGGCACGTAATGACGAACAGATTCGCCATACGTATACCGCCAGCGATATTGCTGCTCTGGAGGCGGCCGCACAGGTGGGTTCGAATTAATTCCTTGTTGCTTGAACAACATGCATTTGTTGCTTTATCGATATGGTCGAGAGCATCAGAATAGGCATCCATTGTTTGGAAGAGTGAGATTTATGAAGCGGAGAGACCGATGAAAGTTGCGACTCCTATCTCGCGGATGGGTCTCGGTACGGGCCGGTTGGCATCACTGGGCTCGTCGCTCACCCGTCGTCAGGCGGTTGCGTTGATCCATGCGGCGATCGATCATGACATCAGGGTCATCGATACGGCTGATACGTATGGCTCCGGAGACAGTGAGCGCGTAATTGGGACGGCCCTTAAGGAGCGGCGGCGCGACGATTGCTTTCTCATCACGAAGGCCGGATTTGCGCATGTTGCTTTACCTGCGGCGCTCTCTCCGCTGAACCAGATTGGAAAAAAGTTGAAGCAGAAGGTGTCGCCGGGGAGGGATTTTTCGAAGGCTTATTTGGTGCGCTGTGTCGAACGGAGTTTGAAGAGGTTGGGGACAGATCACGTCGACGCTTTTTTGTTGCACGCGGCTGTCGCTGGCGAGCCTACGGATGAGAGTTGGGCCGCGCTGGAGGCGATACGAACGAAGGGGATGAGTCGCTTGACCGGAGTATCCACCAGCGACCCCGAGGTGATACGGCAGGGCCTCGCTTCGGGACAGGTGATGATTGTGGAGACGCCCGTGTCGTTGTGTTCGTCGAATGCGGGGACGATCGGAGAGTTGTGCGCGGAGGGACAGGTACGGCTTGTTGCCAATGAGGTGTTGAAGCCGCAGACGCTGTTGAAGGAGCGTGCGGGTGAATGGAACTCGATGCGCGAACGACATGGAGTTGGGACGATTGCTACGCCGCAGTTGCTGATTGCTTATGCCGCAGCCCAGAGGGGTGTGAGCACTGTTCTTGTGGGAACCCTTTCGGCTGGTCATTTGGTTGAGAACTTGAAGGCCCTGGAGTATGGAGAGGAGATGCGAGGGATGTTCGCGGAGATGAAGGAGGCGTTTGCATGATTCTCACCGGCAACCCTTCCGGGGAGATGCTCGAATCGGATGTATGTATTGTCGGCGGCGGCCCGGCGGCGATTAGCGTTGCGCTGGAGTTACTCAAGAAGAAGGTGAGTATCCTGCTACTGGTGGGCGGCGGGGCGAACCGGGAGTCCGCCTCAGATCAGGATTTGAACCGCGGCGTTATCGCTAGGCCAGGCTCGCACGAGAGTCTTGAAGAGAATCGGCGGCGCGTGTTTGGCGGGGCATCTTCTGCATGGGGAGGTCGGTGCATCCCCTTCGATCCGCTTGATTTCAAGGCGCGGGATTGGATCACTGAGAGTGGCTGGCCTTTCTCTTATGAAGAGATGGAACCTTTTTATCGTAGAGCTCTAACGCTTTGTCGCGCTGGGCGGTATGACTTCGACAGCCGCGAGGTCTTCCCGGCTGAGAGTGGGGAGATTATTCCCGGAATGAAGAACGAAGACCTGGAGGACTGGCACCTGGAGCGATGGAGCCCGCCGATAGATTTCGCAAAGGAGTTTCAGGCGGTTCTGTCCGATGCGGCGAACGTCCGCGTCGTTCTGAATACGCACGCGCTGGAGTTTGTTTCGACAGATCGCAAGGACAGGATCGATCTCGTGCGGGCAATCTCCCAGGGAAAGAGATTCGAAGTTCGTGCGAAGACGTTCGTGCTTGCGACGGGCGGGATTGAAAATGCTCGAATTCTTCTCTCATCCAGGAGCGGGTTTCATCCTGCAGGAGTTGGGAATGAACGCGACCTGGTTGGGCGTTTCTATCAGGCTCATCCTCATGGGACGTATACCTCGCTTGCTCCCGTGAACCGGCAGGCGATCAAATATGACTACGAGCGTGATAGCGATGGCGTCTATTGCCGGCGACGATGGACAATCTCGGAAGAGGCGCAGGCGCGACTGCGGATCAACAATATTGTCTTCTTTCTCGACAGGACGAACGCTGCCCACGGTCATCGCGATGCAATTTTTTCCGCAGTGTTTGTGGCGAAGGCTGCGCTCGCGGTGATGCGCGCGCATGGATTTTCGAAGAGACGATCCAAGTTGAAAGCACTGGCGCCTGATGTTCGCCAGCATCTTGCGATTGTTGCGTCAGATGGACTGGCGTCGCTTCCCCGGCTGGTGAAGCTGGGGCGTGCGCGGGCAGCAAAGGACCGGAGGCTGCCGTCGGTACTGCCGTCGGTGAAGTCGAAGTATCTAGGACTTTACTATCAGGGGGAGCAGGTACCGAATCGCGATAGCCGGATTACTTTATCTCCTGATCAGTTCGATGAACATGGCGTGCCGCGGGCGGTGGTCGACCTTGCGTTTACAGCGCAAGACATACGGACTGTGGTGGAGGCGCACCGAATCTTCGTGGAGCGATACCGCGCTGCGGGAGCGGGAGAGCTTATCTTCGACGAAGGGGAGTTAGCAGATTACGTGAGACGTCGATTTGAGCAGTTCAACTCTGCGGCGCATCATATCGGGACCACTCGAATGGCAACCTCTCGGGAGCATGGCGTGGTCGATGAGAGTTGCAAGGTCCACGGAGTCGAGAATTTGTATGTTGCCGGGAGTTCGGTGTTCCCTACCGGAGGTCATGCGAATCCGACGTTGACGATCGTGGCGCTGGCACTTCGTCTGGGCGAACATCTGGCTGGCTTGACTTAGGTTTGTTGCATTGCGATGTTGCCAGGGATCGCGTGGGGCTTGTGCATTTGAGTGCAGGCGACGATAGTGAACGCTCTATTTCTGGTTTGGATTTCGTGCGGGTGGGCCGACGGCACGAAGCTTCGCTCGGGTGGGAGTGTCTCCTCCATAAGAGTAGAAGACGTTGAGTTGCTGAGAGGTTATGGTGTCGTGCGTGGCGAAGGTTGAGGATCTTCCACTCTGATTTTCGATGACCCAGTTTGGCTGGCCGCGACCCGGAACGTCTACCTTGGTCCATCCGGTTGCGAAGAGGCTGGAGTCTGTGAGGTAGATGTTTGCGCTGATGGGTTGGAGCGGTCCCCTGTTTTGATAGAAGAAAAAGCCGAAGACCTCAGCCTGCGCCTTGTTCGTGAGGACGATGGATGGCGATGCTTGTTCTGTTTTGTAGCCGAGCATCCATAGAGTGCAGCCTTGGCAGAGGAACTTCTGGTTCTGGGATTGCTCGAGGTCGAGTTGTCTGGCCCATAGGTGCTGTGACGGGTAGAAGGTTGGGAAGCCGGTGTTGAGGTAGTTGAGTTCGTCGTCCTCGATGTAGAGATCGCCGGCGCCAATGCTGGAGGTGTAGCTGGTGAGAGTGGAATCGAGAATGACGACGGGCCTGGCGCTGGTGTGGACGACCTGGCAGGACTCATAAGGGCAGCCATCGAGGATCAAAGGAGTGGTGGATTTTCCTGCGATGGTGAGGATTATCTGCGGCTTTCCGTTCTGGAACTTCGATTGAAAGAATTGAAGGTGGTTGACTGTGTCAGGCACTGTGATGTTTGTCGTTCCAGAGGTGGTGTAGACACCGGGAGCGCTGTAAACAGTCGTTGATCTGGAGCCTGCGATTTGCGCGGGCCACGCTGTGACATCGTCTCCGAGTTTTGTCCAGGTGTTGACGGGTGGGTCGGAGGGCGTTGGAGTTTCGTTGACTGGAATATGGAGAGAATCCGGGGATTGCGTCGAGTTGAAGACGCTTTGCGGATTGCCGGTCCATGCCTGAGATATGTTGCCGTTGCGGGCGACTGGCGAGCCTGAGCCTGAATCGCTTTCAGTGGGATTGTAGCCAGCGGAGGCGAGGTTTTTGATGTAGACAGAGCTGCCTGACGCCACAGTGATTCCCGGCGTCGACGAGGAGCCGTTTACGAACTTTGAATCGAGAACGGAGACGTTTGCGGTGGTGGATCCAGCGGCGGCAAGAGCGGTGGAAGGGTTGTCGTTGAGCCAGTGACGGATGCTCATTTTGAAGGCTTGAAGATTTATGGCTGTCGAAGTCTGACCTTCTGTGGTGAGTCCTTCGAAGGTGGCGTTGTATTCGGATTGATTGCTGGAGATGGCATTCTGGCATCCGTAGATAGCGATGTTCTTGAAGAAGGCAGGACCGGGAAAGCCGCGACGAAAGTTCATCGCATAGGGACAGTTGGAGTCGTCGGCCCAGATCTGTACGTTGCGAAAGACTCCTGAGTTGTTTTGTACCGTGGTGACGGGGACTGCGTTCGGATTCCCAGCGCCTATCTCGAAGCCTAGATTAAAGAGGTACTCGGAGAAGTTTTCATTTCCACCTGCGCTCTGCGGGCTGAAGAACTGCGTGGGCGAGCCTGTGTTGAAGGCCGGCGAGTTGGGGAGAAGCTTGATGATGGATTGTTGCGGGCCTGCTCCCCAGAGATGCCAGAAGCTGCCGTAGATTGTGAGCGGCTGGCTGGTGGCGTAGCAGCCGGGCGGGAAGTACAGATTGAGTGGGACGCCTCCTCCGTTTCTGGTGGTGGGGATGCGCTTGCCGTTTTGACTTAGCAGCTTGGCGAAGTTGGCGGCGTTGTCGGTCACGCAGTCGCCTACTAGATTTGCTGTTGGATTGTTGGTGACGTTGAGCAGCGCGTAGTCACCCGGGCCGCTGAAGAATCCTGGAGGATAAGAGATTCCGTTGGTGAGCCTGGCGCCGATGTCATCTGCCGGGATGACGTCGAGCACACCGTCTACAAATTTCAGTTCGTTGCCGTCGACGGAGGCCATGGAGCCCTGCTTGATGACGATGGGGTAGCTACCGGGGCGAGAGTGTGAGGTCGCGGCGGTGCTTAGCTCTGGCGATCCTTTGAAGTGGCTTGCATAGCTTCCGGAGTAGGCCGAGATGTTGAAGATCAGGGGAGGCAGCGGGTCCCCCGCGTGCATGGTGAGATGGGGTGAGGTGACGGTGTAGGTTGCGGCCCCCGCTGGAAGAGACGATAGCAGCAGTACGAACTGACAAAGTCTTCTCATGATCAACCCCTCTTGAGTTAGCGACGAGTTGCCTCCGCATGATTGAAAGCCGGAGAACACGATCTGCTTTAAGTTAGGACAAACAAAGCGGTGAGAGAGATGCTCCGTTTTCGACAGGTTTTTTGGTGAGGACTCTCTGGGCTTTAGGGACCGATATTCTGCAACGATATGTCATGTCGGACCTTACGGACTCGAAACCAGAGCGCAACGCCGATGAAGGTTTGAAAGACAAACTGAGTGGCACACATGCCGAGCATGACGCCGTTGAGACCGAGGTTGCGAGCGAAGGGGCCGGCCAATGCGACCGAGAAGGCGATCAAGGCGGGATAGGCCCAGAAGATGGGTGCAGTGTATTCAAGCGCCTGTAGTGCAGCTCGCAGCGGACCCGCGATAAAGATGAAGATATAAAGGAGCGCGTAGAGACGAAGCACTGAACCGTCGGAGGAGTATTTTTGGCCGTATGCCAATTTGAGCCATAGGGTGGGGAAACAGGCGACGATGGTGACAAAGGTCAGGGTGACGCCCCCCCAGAGGACGACTACTCGTTTGATGTAGCGGAGCATTGCATCGACGCCACCCAGGCGCATCTGTCGCGAGGCCTCTGCCGGCACGACGTTGTCCAGACCTAAGAACCAGACGTGGGCCACTCCTACGATGTTGTTTGCAGCTCTGATGATTGCGGAGGCGGCGGCTCCGTAGTAGACCGGGGCGGCCATGAGGAAGAGATTCCCCGCTCCCCACTGCATGAAGGCGGTGGGTGCAAGCCAGCGAGACATGCGCCAATGCCGGAGAAATACTTTTTTGGAAGTGAGCCGATCGAAGGTGACTGGCTCGAACCATCTGAGGCAGGTGATGAAGCCCGTGAAGGATGTGGCGGCGATGATCCACAGCACATTGGAGAGGCTCGCATAGTGGCTGTGCACAATCCAATAGATGATAGGAAGCTGGGTTAGATAGCTGACCACATCGGTGATGAGCGCTAGCTTGCTCTGGCGGGTACAGAAGAAGTAGCGGCGAACGAACTCCTGAAGCAGGTAGGCGAGGGTTGCTCCGCTGATGGGAAGAGCGAGATTACCTACTCCCCACTGAGGGAAGAAGCGGACCGACAGCTTCACGCAGATGAACATGATCAATGCGGCAGAGAACGCAAAGATGAACTCCTGAAGTAAGACTGCGCCATAGTACCCGGGCCGTTCCTCGGGCTCCTGCTTTGGCCCGACACTTACCATGGGGGTAATGATGAGAGCGTATTGAAGGCTGTTGGCGAAGAGCACGGCAACCCATGCAAGCGCGAAGACGCCATAGTCCCTGATACCGAAGCCGCGTGCCAGGACGACATTCGTGATGAAGTTGGCGCCGCTGACGAGTCCCTGATCGAAGAGTGCGGCAGGGGTTCGGCCTCCGCCGATCCTGGCAAGGATCCGTGCGAAAAAGGTTTGCTTTAGCGCTAGTTGTTCAGTACTCAATGCCACCTCTACCTGTGTCGACACTATTCGCAAGCAACGCAGGGAACCTCGTCCATCGAGACATGTTTGAAAGGAGCTGTGCGGGGCTGTGATGGAAGCAAGGCACAACCTAAGAATATCATTCGACGCGATCGCGTCCCTCGTCAGTATGTAACATGATCGATTCGCTGGAACGATTGGAGGCTGCTGCGTTCAGAAGGCCTTGTAGACGATATCGGGAGCCGGTGTATTGAGAAGCTCCATCACAACCAACATGACGAAGACGAGGCTCGTGTCTAAGACCGTTCTCACGTAGCGGGACAAGATGAAGGGCTGGTCTTCCCATTGCACACGAAAGACGCTGGCACGAACGACCTGCCAGAGAGCCAGCACAATGGTGGAGACGACAAAGATGAGGCTCCATCCCAGCAGCTGCGCAGACGGACCCAAGGTGTTGGCCATCTTACCCAGGTCCTTCCAGGTAGACCAGAACCAGAGAAGATAGAACGCGAAGAAGGTGAAGTTCAGGCCACGGCAGAGCGCCTGATACATCCAGTTGTTGGCGAGAGCTTTGTACTGCTTCTTGCCCAGGGACTTCGCCATCTTGACTTGATACAGCTTGTTGACGCTGACGCCGATTCCGAGCAGGACGCCGTAGAAGAGAAACTCCGACGTCCGTCCGTGCCAGATACCGATGAGGAAGAACGTGACGAAGAAGGCAATGACTCCAAGAGAGAGTTCTGCGCGGGGCGAAGGATAACGTCTCATGAGCGACTTGAGGAGTGGGTTGTAGACGTACTCCTTGAGCCAGCCGGAGAGGGTCATGTGCCAATGGTTCCAAAACTCAAGAAAGTTGTCGGTGGAGAAGGGACGATTGAAGTTCTCCGGAAGCTTGATTCGGAGGAAGCGCGCTATGCCGATGACGATGTCTGTGTAGCCGGAGAAGTTGTAATAGAGGTAGACCGGATAGGTTGCGGCGATGATGGCTCCGGTAAGGGCTCGCGTTGCGAGAGGCTGAGAGGAAGAGAGTGCATTAATCGCCTGATTCTGAATCATCGATAAAACCAAGGCGACTACGTTTACTTTGAAGAACCCAACGACGATTCGCTCCAGTCCGTTGCCCATGTCGATGATGGTGAGGGGCGGTCGTACGGGAGCGAGGTGCTGCTCGATGAAGGCGGGATAGCTTTGGATGGGACCGGAGACCAGCGTTGTGAAGTTTAGCGTGTAGTTCAGGTAAGCAAGCGGGCCTACTTTTTGGTTGAGGCTTCCCTGATGGGAGTCGATGATCATGTGCATGACGCGGAAGAAGATGTAGGAGAGGCCGAGCGTTGTGTAAGCGAATTGCAGGAACGTGGTGTGGGGCAGGAAGGTGTATTTTTTTAGCCAGATGAAGGCGAGGATCGTTCCACCGATGATCCACAGATAGGATACTTCTTTGTGAGCGCGCTGCATGGCATGGACGGCGAAGAAGCCGCATGCCAGGAAGACGGCCAGCGGTACAAAGGCGGAGACGCTGTGGGAGAAGGTAGAGAGGAAGACTAGATCTGCCAGGAGCAAGATCCACATCCGCCAGGTCGCACTCGAGAAGCAGTTGTAGATAAGGACCACGGCAAGCGCAAATCCGAGAAATGTAAATGACGCGATTGTCATGTCAGAAGCTCCTGCTGTTATTCGGTAGTGAGCTCTATCGGGACCCTTGAGCGTGTAGAACAGGACAGCCAGCGATTATCGAATCGCTGGAGTCGGTCAATTGCTCGACCAGCGGTCCGCTGATCAGCGCCTGTCCCTCACCGTCCAGATGACCGTCGGCCAAATAGTAAAGTTTGTTTGATGCAGGTGTCTCCCGGAAAGCGTTTAGTGTGTTCACAAATCTGATTCCGTGGCTGGAAGATATCTGGGCCAGCCGCGTATTGATCGCATCGGGATCCAATTTTTGAGCAGGGTCTTTTAGAACTAGAGCTGCGGTCTGAGCAGCGCTTGGAAATTCAACAAGAACGAACGGCACGTTGGCCTCGTGGGCCTTTGCTGCAGTCTCAGAGAGCAAGATATCCACGTTATGAAAGCGCTGTTCCCATGCGGAGTTGAAAGGAGTATGCAGAAAGCCGGTGGCATTCGTATTGATGAGGGCCAGGCGAAGGTAGGTCGCAGCATCCTGAAAGAGATAGTGCTCTATCACTATCATTGCCCGGCTTTCGGCGAATAGAGATTTGATCCGTCTGACCGGACTACGTTTTTCGGTTGCGGGGTCCTTGTGAGCGGGCACGGTTGGCTGAAAGCGGGTGGCCATGTCTGCTTCCGTAAGAGTCTCTATGTCGCTTGCGTTGATGGTCATCAGGAGTACGTCGGGGTTGAGAGCAAGAGCCTCATCGACGCGGCGCGAGATACAGGTGAGACTGCATGCCTGACGACCGAGGTTTTGGATCTCGACAGGGCGATGACAACGAGCGGTGAGATCTTTCGCGGCGCGAGCGTTGAAGCTCTGGTCGTAGCCGACGAGCCATCCTTCGGCGATCGATGACCCTATCAAGGCGATCCTCGTTGTTCCTGATGGCTTGGGTCCACAGGACTCCCGAGAGCGATAGCCGCAGTCATTATATTGATTGACGACCCAAGGGCCTTCAGCGGCCTTGACGTGGGTGATGCAGCCTGGCTTGTAGCTGAAGCCGAGACGCGCATTCGGGATTTCGCAGTAGTCGGTCTTTTGTTCGGGGAAGAAGAATCTTGCTGCCGCCTCGGATGCTATGAGGAGGACGAGGAGGGTCAGGATACTGAGCGCCGGGAGAATAAGGAGGTCGCGGCGAGGAAGTTGATCCTTTGGAAGGGTCACCATTGTGCTCATAATTGTCGCTCAAGAGATCTGGATGGCTTAGAGCAAATTGCTATCAATTTGACAACCTGTTTACGCGCTACACCTTCGACTGAATGACCTTCGCGAGATCAGCGACGTTCTTGAGGTTGCTGACCTCTGACGCAGAGAAGCGAACTTTGAATGCATTTTCGACGGAGAGGATGAGGCGTACATGCTTGAGGCTGTCCCACTCTTCGACGTCAGAAGCAGTCAGGTCGGGACGAGCGACTATCTCGTCGTCATCGAACACTTCTCGGAAGACTTTTGTAAGACGATCATAGATTTCAGTTGATTCCACTTACACACTCCATCTCTCTATTTGTAATTGTCGTGGTAACAAATAATGTTGGGCACGCTGATACAGTTATATTTCGACGGTTTCAAAGCCGATCGATCGGACCAACATCGCTGTTTCCACAACACTGGCTTCTTGTACCAGAAGCTTCCACGTTGTTGAACCGTCGGGCTCTGAACCAATCTGCTCGAATCCGAGGGAACGGTAGTGCCCTTCGACCATCTGGTTGCGGTCGGTCGGCTTGTAGATTCCGATCAGCTCTTCGATTCCGTTTCCTTCTGCATGCTTCAGTATCTCGCGGAGTACCGCCTCCTGGACCTTTCTGCCGAGGACGCGACAGCTCATCAACCATGTGTCGATCTCCCATACTTTGGGATCGGTGCGGCGACAGATGACTACGCTGATCATGCCGTTGTCTCCGAAGATGTCGGCGAGACGGACCTGCAGGGTGAAGCAACGGGGATCAGTCTCTGCCGCTGCGACTTCGGCTTCGGTGTACCGATGAGTGGTGAGATTGTACTGATTCGACTTGTTGATCAGCTGGGCGATGCGGCTTCGGCCTGTCCTATCGAAGGGTTGAAAGGTGATCTCCATCTTGAGGGAGGCGAGGTAGGCGTCGATGTCTCCCGCTTGATTTTGCAGTGTGACTCTGCGCGCGTTGTCCTGGTAGTATTCCGCGCGTTTGAGGTCTTCAGAGGAGAATGTAGCGGCCTCAAAGTAACCTGCCGCGCTCAGCGTGCGAGAGAACAGAGCCGGATCATCTGGAAGCTCCGGAATGGCGACTTGAGGAAGGATCTCTCGAACGAGTCCTCGTTCGACGGGATTGTCATCGAGGAAGACGAAGGACTCCAGGCCGAGTGAGAGTTCTTCGGCAATCGCTTTGATGTTGGTCGCTTTATCGTTCCAGTTGGCCTGGAAGACGGCGATGTGGTCTTCCTTGAGGAGCATCTCAGGATGTTCGCGGAAGGGTTTGCGTGCGACATCGTCGTTGTTCTTTGACGACACGGCTAGTACGACTCCGCGTTCGCGAAGCGCCAGAGCCATTCTCTGCACTGCCAGATGCGCCTCGCCGGTTGCGTCTCCCTGCGCTACTTTGATTCCTTCCAGGCCATCGTCGCCGATGACGCCACCCCATACGGTGTTGTCCAGATCGAGGACCAGACAGCGCCTACTCTTTCCTCGAAGTGCGGCGATGGTGCGAGCGACGTGGTCGGCATAGAGTGGAACCAGCTCGTCCGCAAAGGGGAGTTTGGCCATGTTCCACTGGGCGGGAGAGTGCCATTGCGCAAGGCCGACAGTTTCAGCGATCGCAGAGACGTCGACCAGGACGTCTTCAGTACCGTAGACACTTTCGGCTAGCCCACGATTGACTGCATCAATCAATTGACGAGATGCACCGGGAAGAACGCGATCGAAACTTCCGAAGAGACTCTCGGGAAGAGGCGCGAGGGTTTGAAGGATCGAGATGGCGCCACTATTATTTTGGACGCCTTCGCGGATGGCCTGAAAGTGCTGGAGGACACCGGACACTGCCACCGTGGCCGCCTCTTGATCTCCCAGAGTCGATTGCAGAGGAAGATAACGGAGGTCCACCGCTACGAGAACTGCGTCCGGCTTCGCTCGATTAATGACTGAGTCCGGCGAAAGGGCCGCCTGGATGACCTGGCCGTAGTCTGCCTTGATGCACTCGAGCGCGATACCGTGACGGAGAGCCGTGGCTTCGAGCGCGGGCACGATGAAGTCCAGGGTTGAGTTGCTGAGAACTCCGAGCCGGAATGGTGTTAGAGGAGCTAGAGACATTCCGTCGGCACGTGCCTTTGCCAGCACCTTTGCCAGACGACCTAACTGATTTCCGTTGAGGGCATATTTGGCGAGCCCTTGCAGTCTTCTGCCAAGTCCATGATCGTCTTCAAGAACGAACCGGCAGAGAGAGGAAAAGTTTTCGGGAGATTTGGGGAGCCAGAAGAGATCGGCGTAGATACTACTGCTCATAGGCTGAATCAGCTCCTTTGGTTGCTGTGCGCTGGTCGAAAATTCAGATGGGCAGTTCCATTTTACGAAAACTGATTGTCTATTCAAAATTAAAAAGACGGCTCGGGAGCGCTTTTGGTTGCTTAGCTGAAGCCATCGATATCATTGTCAACGAGTTTCCCAACTATGACAGCATCTTACTGATTGCGGCCTTGCATACAATCTCTTGCCCGGTATTGCTATGCTCCAACTTCCTGGGGATGAAGATGTGCTGAGGTTTTTTTAGACTGTTTGAGCCGCCTGCGGGAGGCATATTGGGGATTTGCGACGATGCCTATAAAAGTCAGCAGAAAAACTGCCCCGACACGGCCGTAAGCCACGATTAGATTTGGTCCGCCAATTGATCTGACGACGAAGTGGAGGAAGAAGAGGAACAGGAACACCTCTGGCGTGCCTTGCCGGACTGTCTTCAATGCGGTCCAAAGCGCCCGGCCATAAAGACAGAGAACGATGATGGCCGTGAAGATTCCCCCACTGACCCATGCGTGAAGCAACTCGTTGTGTGCATGCGGCGGGGTCCAGTGGGTATATTTCCAGTGATCCTTAATCGCATTTTTAGCGCCTACGATGAAGCCATATCCAATGAAGGGCCTGATACGAGCGGCCTCATAGGTCGCCTGCCAGACGCGAGTGCGATCGTCGAGAGTGGAGAGTGTTTTGAGGCTCTGGCCGCGAGAGAGAAATTTGAAGATGAGATCCCGGAAGAGAATACCCAACACTCCGGAAGCTCCGAGTCCGATAATCGTGCCCATGCGCAGGATGAATTTTCCTGAGAAGAAGATCGCATAGATGATCAGCAAAAAGAGGAAGCTGATCAGTTCGATACGGGTTCGTGCCAAGACTATATCTACAAATGCGAGCATGCAGCCTGCAATCGTGGCGAGGCCGCGCGGAAAATAGAAGAGAGCATAAAAGAATGCCGCAACGGAGAGGGTGGCGAAGTAGGACGGAGAGATGAGTTGACCTCCGAGCTGCGCGACTGCCTTGGTAGATTCTTCAGAGATGCCAAAGACTTGTGCGGGCATGACGGGTAGCACGATCCAGACGATTGCGGTCCAGATCCAGGAAGCGCGACCGATCAGTTGAACGACCATCTCGGTTGCGTGTTCGAGTGGCGTGCGAGTGTAAAGAGCCAGAAAAAGTGCGAAGGCCAGAACCCATTCGAAGAGGCGATAGAGGCTGATGATGACGTCTTTTGCAGAAGACGGGGTAAGGTTGCTGCGAGGGTGCAGCACGGTGGCCACGACGAGCAGGAACAGCAGGGGAAACCATAGCCACTGCGCGAAGTTTACTTTGCGGCACAAGAGCGGGCGATGGCTCAAGAACAGAACCGCTGTGAGGACATAGACGCTGCCGAGCGCGATGACGATCTGACTGATGGAGGTCAGATTGAAGAGACCGAGCTCATGGGTGCGCCCTGTCGTGTCGAAGTGGAGGAAGTTGGGCGCACCGACCATGTAGACCAGGGTGGTCCAGTACAAGAGCGGATTCTGCTTCTGCGCTGAGTAGGGTCGATCAAGCGTCATAAAGTCTTAGAGTCTTCCATGGTGTCCGCTCCCGGTCCAGTTGCTTGCCTCGCAATCGACACCTGGACCGGGCTGTCGATCGACTAGTGGTACACGTAGAGTGCAGCCGAAGAGGTCGCGGAAAGCAGTGAAGTGGTGAGGACCGTCTTGACCTTGCTGATGGGGACGTAGAGAAGGTCTTCCGCCTGAAGCCGCGGCGCGGGGGCTTTTCCTTTTTCGATATCTCGATACGCGACGGGGATCTCCTGCACCTTACCGTCAGGCAGCTTACGGATGATCCGCATGGAGCCGACGGCAGCGCCCATCGTGGTTCCGTAGGCCAGGGAGAGAGCCTGGGCTACGTCCAGCTCTCCGCCTTCCTGCATGACATAGCCGCCAGGCCGGGTGACTCCGCCAAGAACATAGACGACGCCTGCCCTGCGCACGGTGACCGTGTCGCCAGGACGAACGCTGACGTCGTTCATAGTCGGATCATCCGAACTGCGGGAGAAGTGGATCGTCTCTTTCTGCGGGGTGACGCCCGTGGCATGACGGATCTCGATGGTGTTTCCTGCCAGTTCGGTCTCGCCGCCTGCGAGGGCGATGACGTCATCGAGACTGTGCGGGGCCAGCAACTCGATACGCCCGGGAGTGTGAACCTCGCCGAGGACGCTGACATTCTGTCCAGAATACTGGGTGATGTTCAGGTTGACCTGCGGATTGTTGAGGATCTTGCCGTCTTTGAGCCGTTGCCCGATCGACGCTGCCGCCTCGGTCATCGTCTCGCCTTGTATGTGGACGGAGCCGACCATGGGAACGACGACGTTGCCCTGAGTGTCGATGCGGAGATCGGTCGATAGCTCAGGCGCGTCATAGACGTCCATGCTGAGTAGAAAGCCGGGTGAGAGCTTCAGGTTGGAGAAGTCCTCCGGGACCGGAGTGAGGGTGGTAAGCCTTCTCCTGTTGTTGGCTCCCTGACCTTCATTTGCCCCTGGACTATCGAAGGTGCTGGTTCCGCCGACTCTTGGAGGCGCGTTCCCCTGTGCCATGGCAGTCCAGGACGTGAGTGCGAGCAACCCCGCCAATGCTGGAATCGCCCAGTTTTTTCTTTCAAACCTAAATTCCTGCATGGATAGGACCCTCCTCTTGCCTGGAATAGCTGTAGCCATGAAATCCATCGTTCTCAGGATTGCGAACGTCGTTGAGCACGACCCCGAGTACCGGAGTGTTGGCGTGATGCAGGCTCTCGATCAGACTGGAGAGAACCGACTGCGTCGTGCTGCGTGAGCGAACCACGGCGATAGAGCCGCCAACCTTACTGGCGATGATGGAGGTATCTGTGACGGACAGAATGGGTGGGCTGTCGATCAGGACATAGTCGTAGTCGGCGGCACAGACCCGCAGAAGAGCATCGAAGGTCTGCGACTCGAAGAATTCGGCTGGGAACTCCGGGGGGGGCCCGGCGGGAAGCATGAAGAGGTTGGAGAGCGAGGTATGGCGTACGATGCCGAGAACTTCGGCCTTCGTGACAGGATCCTGCAGATCGCTAACACCGGGCGATAGCGCGCACCCGAAGAGGCGGTGCAGATCCGGGTTGCGAAGATCGCAATCCAGCAGCAGAACTCGAGCACCCTGCTGTGCGAAGGCCACTCCGAGGTTGTAGACGGCAGTCGTCTTGCCGTCACGGCCTGCCGCGCTGGTGACGAGCAGGGTCCTCGATCCAATCGATGGGAGAGCACGCATGATGGAGGTTCTGATGACGCGAAAGGCCTCGGAGAAAGGAGCCTTTGGAGCGTCGATCAACTTGCTGTCTCCGCCACTTGAGGCAAGCAAGCTCTTGGTCTGCATTCTAGGGACATAGCCCAGCATGCGAAGCCCTGCGATCCTCTGCAGATCACGTGGTCTGCGCACGGTCTCATCGAGGCTCTCACGCAGAAAGGCGGAGGAGATGCCGAAGAAGATTCCTACGCCGGCGATCAGAGACAGATACTTCAGATAGTTCGGTATGGCCGGTGTGCCCGCGGGACGAGCCTGGTCGGCGATGTCGATGCGGGTGGCGCGAACCCCGGAGGCGAGATTAGCCGTCTGCAGTTTGGAGAAGAGACTCTCATAGAGAGCTCGATTGGAGTAGGCCTCCTGCGCGAGCACTTGAAGATGGACGGTGGCATCGGCCATCTCGTTTGCATTCGACTGCTGCTTGACGAACTGTTGCCGGATGGTGTCTTCGTTCTGCTTGGCGTAGAGATAGGAGTTTTCGGCGCGCTTGCTGATGCGCTGCAGTTCGGCGTGGAGCTGCTGTTTGACTGCATCGAGCTGCTGCTGGGTCTGGGCGAGACGCGGGTTGTTTGCGCCATACTTGACGGCGGCGCCTGCGTACTCCTGTTCGAGCGCAGCTTCTTCGGTGCGGAGAGATCGGATAAGTTGAATGCCGCCATCGGGTGTGAGCGATCCGCCACCGGTTCCTCCGGCGGCACTCATGGAACCCAGGCCAAGCACAACTTCAGGATCCTGGGATTGGACGAGGTGGAAGACGGTTTCAGTGGAGATGCGGTTGGACTCAGCAGCGGTGAGCTCCTGGTTCAGCGTGTAGAGCCGGTCTGTGACGGTGCTATGCGGGGAGATTCCGGCGGCACCACCTGCGCTGTCGCCACCGCCATTTGCTGAGATCTGAACGCCCGCAAGCCCGGACTCCCTCTGGTAGTCCGCCAGCTTCTGTTCGGAGTCTTCTACCTGCTTCTTCAGATCGTCGAGCTCTTTCCGGAGCCAGTAGGACGATTGGATCGTCGACTTGTGGCGCCGATCCATCGCACTATCGATAAATTTTTGCGAGATGGCGTTGGCCACGTTGGCGGCGACGGCGGGATCGGGATTTAGAAAGGTGACGGTAATGAGGCGCGTGTCCGGCGGATTTTCGACGGTGAGATTCTTGGCGAATCGTTTGATCAACTTCTCGCGAGTGAGTGGAGCCTGATCAAGGGGCTTGTCTTTCTCGGACGAGACAATATCTTTATTGAAGGGGCGGATGTGGGTGAGGTTGAGATCCTGGATCACGGCCAATGCCAGCCCATCACTTTGAAGGACGCTGATGTCGGTTTCGATCTCAGCCTTCAACTCATCTGCGGTCGGCGACGCGGTTCCCGTGTCGGTGGAGACATTCGCGCTATTATCTTCTTTGTTGATTTCGATGACGGCCGTGGAGGCATACTTCGGGGTCATGATGAGGCAGACCAGCAGGCCTAGAAGAAAGATGCCGAGCGTGACGAGAACGACAGTCCTCCATCGCCGGCGCAGAACCCGGAGAACACCTGAAAGCGTCTCGTACTCGGAAGGTCCCGATGCGAAGAGAGCGTCGTCGGACAAGGTGCCCAATGCGGCAGACTGATTTTTTGTAGAGAGAGTAGGATGTGGCTGAAGTGCACTCATAGCAATAATCCTTTTTTGCATTCTCCCCGGCCGGAGGTAACTGATCGAGGGAATGCTATGAATTGTGCTAGCTCAAGAGCAACACCCTCTTGAGACTCGAGGGCTAAAAATCTTACAGTGCAGATCAGGTATTTATTCATGAATACTACCACAGGCTTTACTGGTCTCCTCGAACATCTGTGAACGAATAACCGTCGATAGAGCGTTGCAGCAGCATGAGTTGAATGTCATTGCCATGGTGTCCTCTAACAATAAATGTGCGGCAGCGCTAGGGTTTCCGTCTCTTTCTAACTTCAGTCTGTTCAAACGATAAACAGATTTTCAAACTGCATTCTTGAAGGACCAGTTACTCGTAGTAGGTTGGTCCTGTTGTAAGACTGACTCGACAGCAGGAAGGTATCTCCTTTTGCTACGCGGGCTGGGCGTGATACGTATGGATACATTGCTGAAAGATATCCATGAGCTGCCGATAGTTCTGATCTTCCGTGTAAGCAGCTACGTATTTCGCTCGAGCCTGAACCCGCATTAGATTCAGACGCTCCTTGTCCGCCATAAGGATGCTTACGGTGGCGGCAAGGTCTTTACTATCAGAGGGGTTGTATAAGAGTCCGGTCACGCCATCGTCGACCATCGCCTTCATCGGTGGGGTCAGGGCGGCAATGACCGGCGTCCCTTTGGAGTATGCCTCGACGATCGTGCGGCCGAAGGGCTCATACCACTGCGACGGGAAGATGAGGAAGGCGGCTTTGCCGAGATAGTCGCAGACTTCTGTCAGCGATTTTCGTCCCAGGTACTCGATCCTCGGATCAGCATCAGACGCCTGACGAACGACGGACTCGAGGGGGCCATCACCGATGATCTTCAAAGTGGCTGATGACGGCACGTCCGGCCACGCATTGAGAAGCGAGCGAACGCCTTTCTCTTCAGTGAGACGCCCTACATATAAGCCATATCCGCCGGAGCCGTCGCCGACTCCGCTATCCGAGATGAAGTTTGGCTTTACGAGAATCTTCTCCTCGGGAAATCCACCCTCGACAAGCTGTTGCTTCACAAAGCTGCTGACTGCGATATAGCGGTCGACAGAGTTGGTCCAGATGCCGCGGAGATGAGCGTACGCATTGCTGGCAACCACTGCAGCCGATTGCAGATAGCTCTGCCGGTAGCAACGATGCTGAATAGCGGCGAGTGCAACTTTGCTCCCAACGCATGTGGTGCATATGTGGCCATCGCGAAACAGATTGGCGGACGGACAGATGAGCCGATAGTTTCGTACGGAGAGAACGGTCGGAACTCCCATTGACTTCGCAGCGTCGAAGATGGAGGGCGAAAGGAGAGGAAAAAAATTATCTACCTTTATGAGATCCGGCTTTGTGGATCGGATCAGATCTTTCACTCGGTCGGCCTCTTTGGTGTTCCAGACCGAACGCAGACCGATGGTGATGAGGTTCCCTGATTTTATTTCAGCGTTGTCGAGGGTGTAGTCGTGAACTTCTTCTCCGCGCGAGCGAAGCATCGCAATCTCCTGCTCTCGAGATTCATCTTCTCCACCTCGATAGATGTATCTATTGTGTAGAAACAGAATCCGCATCAGGCCTCAAAAAAAATCTATCGGTGTTTTTCACTGTAACGCAGTCGCTGCGCTTTCGCATTGGAGAGAAGTTATCGCAAGTAGGATAGGAAGATACTCTCATCGACCCTGTATTGAGCACGTATTTGGCCATCTTGAGTGAGATGCAGAGGTAAGACTGATCACCTGTCAACCTAAGTTAAAACCCGTCGGACTTTTGAAGATTTAAGACAAAGATCTTACCTTCGCCCGTCAGGAACAACTGACAGCCTGTTATCCCTGAAGCAGCGTGATCGAGCGAGAGCTATCGAATCCTCTGACGAACGAAGTCGTAGAAGACAGGAGGCGTCCACTTGCGAACCAGACTACGTGCCGTGTGCTTCGGCTTATAACAGTCAGGTGCATAGAGAGAGCTGTGCACACCCATCTCTTTGCCGAGGATGTTGCCGGCGGTGTTGTAGTAGATCATGAAGGAATAACGCGACCTACCGGTAGGTTCGACGACCGGATTGATGCCATGGTAGGAGGTTTCCGAGATATTCATCAGCAACGTTCTGTTGAAGATGGGCTCTATCTCGGCCTCTTTGCGACTCGCATCTTCGTTCCACAGCTCGAGCTGGCCGCCATACTCCGGGGTCCAGTCATGGTTGAGATAGATGATCAGAGCGAGACGACGAATCAGTCCGCTGGTCAGGTCGGCGTTGGAGTCGATGTGGACGTCGAACTTTCCCTTTGGGGGAATGATGCTGTAGCCCGCACCATGCATATATGGGTCAGGCAGCAGATTCCAGATTCCCGTAATCTCCGAAAGAAGATAGAGGAATGGAGCTGAGTGAAGCAGAGCTACGAGCTGAAAGCCAGCCGGTCCAAGCCCGGCGGCAGACTTCTGCCCAAGCTTCTCGAGATTTTGGGTATTGTGATGCACCCAATCGGATCTTCTGGTGTGGGACATCTCTTGAAGCACGGCCGCAAGCTGCTCTGAATTGAACAAGTTATCGATTGTTAAATGCGGGTACGGTCGACTATTTTGATATCTGTTGGCCAGGCTGGAGGAACTCTCGGAGAGAGAGAGCTGGTCAAGGAGCCTAGACACATCGCGGATACCCGGTTGGTTTTGCATATTTCTCCGTTGCACGGAACGCCAGAGCTTGCTCGATCAATAGATCATTATAGTTCCGTACCGTGGTTGGTGGAGTCGGCTGAAGTGCACCATCCGAGGTACGAATGGAACGAAAGTTCCCACTTAGTAGGCAATTTTTTAGCAATGTCACATTGTTTTCATGCTTTTCTCCTCGGAGTTTCTTTCTCTTCCCCCAGGGAACGGGATACTTTCTCTCCGGGTTGTGAGCATTTTCGAGTCCAAAGCCGTAAGCCTGTGTCGTGTGAATCCCAAACCTGACCATAACTCTCTAGAAAGAGGCGATTGCGGAGGAGTTCTACCCGGGTTGTTTGTCGATTTGGCAGATTAGAGTCCTCCTCATCGGTCCGGCCTCAGAATTGCTTATAAGGGTGGAGATAGCGAATTGCCGAGAATATGAGAAAGCCTTCTCGGACCATACGCTTCATTGCAGAGCTTTGGGTGCCTGGTTACTCTAGTGACGTGTGGTAATCAACTTTTCCCTTGTCGGCTTCGCATCATAACTTGCGTTACAGCATTCATGAAAAGGGGCTTGATCTATGACACCACCCAACAGGAAAATCTTTTTAGAGTTGGTGGAGTTCGGCGACCTATGCCTATTATTCGGCAGCTTGGGCGGCGCGTATGCTCTTACGTCCGGCCACCGCTTCTTTGGAATTCTTGACTCCCTGGAGACGCGACACCCCGTACAGGTCTTCCTCGCGACACTGGTGCTGGCGGTAGTATGGCATGGAATTCTGCGGTCGAATAAGTTTTATCGGTCTCGAAGAGTGGATGGGTTTGTCAGAGAGGTCGTGGATGTTTTTATCGCGAGCGTCCTTTGCGCTCTCTCCTCCTGTGCCTGGCTGTGGCTGGTGTGCTCCCACTCAAAACACAGCATCGCAGAGATTGGTTTTATCAGCGCGGTCTTCGGCGCAGTGAGCTTTGCCATCTTCGTATCCACTCGGCTGGTGGGGCGAGCTTTGGCGCGTGTGTTCCGTTCCAAGGGCTATAACCTTCGCCATGTTCTGGTGGTCGGGACCAATCGACGCGCCCACGGGTTTTCGCAGGATGTTGCACTGCATCCGGAATGGGGTTATCACCTGCAGGGTTTCGTCGACGATCAATGGTGGTCTGAAGAGACGGCTGCGTCCAATGCAGGGTCCTTGCTGGGCGGGTTGGATTCGATTCCCTCTCTGTTGCGGACGCTTCCGGTGGACGAGGTGATCGTGGCGTTGCCTCTGGCGTCGTTCTATCAGCAGATAGCGGAGATTGTTGCCTCGTGCCGGGATCATGGGATTGCAGTGCGAAGCATCGGAACGTTCTTCGATCACGAACAGACGAAACGAACCGCGTATCTGCAGAGAGGGGTAGGCACGATCACTCTGCATGACGAGTCGTGGAATGCATGGGGGTTCATGATCAAGCGAGTCACCGATGCGGTTGTGTCGGCGGTGCTGCTGCTGGCGCTGGCTCCGGTCTTTCTCCTGGTTGCCGCGTTGATCAGGTTGACCTCGAAGGGTCCCGTCTTCTTTCGTCAGACCAGGATTGGCTATGGCAAACGGCCCTTCGAGATTCTGAAGTTTCGGACCATGGTGGTCGATGCAGAGAAGCTGATGGCCCAGGTGGAGCATTTGAACGAGACGAAGGGCCCGACCTTCAAGTTGAAGAACGATCCCCGGATCACTCCGTTGGGTAAGTTTCTACGGAAGTCGAGTCTGGATGAGATTCCTCAACTGGTCAATGTGTTCCTCGGTGATATGAGTCTTGTCGGTCCGCGGCCACTTCCCGTTAGAGATTATGAAGGGTTCTCGAAGGACTGGCACCGGAGACGATTCAGCGTCAAACCTGGAATTACGTGCCTGTGGCAGGTGATGGGGAGAAGCTCGATCAGCTTCGATGAGTGGATGGCTTTGGATATGCGCTATATCGACCAGTGGTCGATGTGGCTCGATATCAAGATCCTGTTTCAAACTATCCCTGCAGTCTTTCGTGGCTCCGGGGCAGTGTAGGTATAGTTTTCGGCGAAGCTGGTTGGTATTGGCGGATCGAGACTGAAAAAGACTCCGAGGAGACATGAGGCAGAACGCCTTTGCGTCTTACTCGGAGTCTTTTTTGCGTGTGGACTCGCGGAGCGCGGTGAGCTGGGGGTGGAGAAGCTTGGCGGTGAGCGAGCGGGTGAGGGCTTCGACGGCGTCACGCTGCTGGGCGGTGAGATCGGCAAGCTTGGATTGGGAGCGGACTAGTTCGGCCTGGCGGAGCTGCTCAGCCTGCTGCTGAAGGGCTTTGATGGCGGGGACGGCGTCGCGGGATTGGAGACGCTCCTGATACTTGTCTACTTCCCTGCTGACTATATTCTCGGCTGCTGCGGCTTCGCGGCTGCGATCGGCCAGGTTGGCGGCTGCTACCTGCTGGAGATCGTCGATATCATAGACGAAGCAGCCTTCGACCTCGTTCATGCGCGGGTCGACGTCGCGGGGAACGGCGATGTCGATGAAGAACATAGGGCGATTGCGGCGGCGATGGAGGAAGTGCTGGCCGTGGGAGCGACCGAAGATCTTCTGGGGGGCTCCGGTGGAGGTGATGACGATGTCGGCGCGATCGGCCTGCTCGTAGAGGGCTTCGAAGGGGATGGCTTCGGTGTGAACGGTGAGGCTGTTGAAGTCGGAGGCTATTTTTTCAGCGCGGGACTGGGTGCGGTTGGTGACGAGGATGGAGGATGCGCCCTGCTGGATGAGGTGACGGGCGGCTAACTCGGACATCTTGCCTGCGCCAACCAGGAGGACAGTTTTTCCGTAGAGGGAGCCGAAGATCTTCCGGGCGAGATCGACGGCTACCGAGGCGATGGAAACGGAGCTTGAACCGATTTGAGTTTCGGTGCGGATCTTTTTGGCGACGGTGAAGGTGCGCTGCATCAGGGCTTCGAGGTGGGTGGAGACTGCGCCAGCGTCGCGGGCTACGGTGTAGGCCTCTTTTACCTGGCCGAGGATCTGGGGTTCGCCGACGACCATGCTGTCGAGGGAGCTGGCGACGCGGAAGAGATGGCGGACGGCTTCGCGCTCGCGAAACTCGTAGAGGTGAGGCTGAATGTCGTGCGGCGGGACGGCGAAGTACTCGTGCAGGAAGCGAAGGAGGTCGGTTTTGGCCTGTGGCTGTGCGGCTTCGGAGTCGTCCTGGAGGGTGAGGAGTTCGACCCGGTTGCAGGTGGAGAGGATGAGGCCTTCGCGGACGCCGGGCTGGTGGAGAAGGGTGCGGGTGGCGTCGGCGAGGCGCTCGGCGGGGATGGCGAGGCGCTCGCGTACCTCGATGGGCGCGGTGTTGTGGTTGATGCCGAGGAGGATAAGACGCCCCTGCGTGGGTGTGGGCTTGGATTGGCTCATGGGGCGGTAAACCTGTGGACCGCGGAGAACTGGTTTGCCACCCACACGGTGAGTATGACCAGGAAGACGAAGCTGGAGAGGTAGACAGCTCGGCGGCCACGGAGGCCGGAGATGCGGCGGATGTGGATCATCGCCACGTAGACCAGCCACATGGCGAAGGCGAGAAGAATCTTGGGGTCGCGGAAGTAAGAGGCACCGACGGTGGCCTGGGCGATGAGCGAACCGATGAGCAGGCCGGCGGTCATGCAGGGCAGGCCGACGAGGAGGGCTTTGAGGGCGATCTGGTCGGTGGTTTCTAGCGGTGGCAGCCAGGAGAGGGTTGGCGATTTCTGCTTGAGATGGCGCTCCTGCACCAGATAGAGAAGCGAGGCCAGCATGGAGAGGAAGAGCGCGGCGTAGGCGGCAAGAAGAAGAGCGACGTGGAGGAAGATCCAGCCTGCGTGGAGGATGGGGAAGGTGGTGCTCTCCTGGCCGGGATGGAAGGCTGGGACCAGGCCGAGAAGGAAGCAGATAGGCAGGAGGAAGATGCCGAGCGAGACGGTGCGGTAGCGGGCGTAGACGAGGAGGAAGGCCAGTGCGAGGAGAAGGCCAAGGAAGGATTGGGTTTCGTGTGTGTCTACGGGGAGGCGATGGTGGGCCGCGTTGAGCATCTCGGCCAGCGAGACGAAGTGGAAGAATACTGCGGCTATGGTGGCGGGGACGGCGATATGGCGCCAGCGGGGGCGGTCATAGAGGGCCGCCGGCAGGACCGCAAGCGCGGCAATGCCGTAGAGTAAGACCGCGACTCTGAGCCAGAAAAGAGACATAAGTGACGTACTTCGCGGGGTTTTCCGCAAACATTGAGTATATCGCTTATGAGTTTGATTCTGCGTGGGTGCTGGGGGTTTCGCACGATCTCATGGGGACGCAAGTCTGCCTGTGGAGCGGCAGTGCGTTAGTATCTTGAGTGCCTTATGGTTTGTGGGGAGGATCGTCGGGAGCTGGCTATTTTACCGATGTCGGTCTGTCGGTTATGACCGTGGCAGTTCGCGGGCTTATCTGATTGGGATGGACATCGCGTGGAGGCGATAGATTCCATAGGCGATGAACATCCAGGCGATCAGAGAACAGAGAAGACCAAAGACGATTCCAGCGGCAGGGCTCGAACCTTTGTTGATATCCCTTTCGGGGATATCTTCGGTTTTGGTTCGGGTTGAAGAGGTGAGATTCAGGTTGATCCCTACCGGCATTGACACTCTGGCCATAATCCTGTCCTTTGGAACGAGGACGACACTATAGTGACGAGAGTTCGATAGGACATCCCTCGAAGGATGTACGGGTGAATTTTTGCGGAATCGGGGGGATTTTAATTTGGTGTGGTGAATTGGTGATTTTGCAGGGGTTTTTGAGTTTTTTGTGGTGTTTGCTGTGGTGAAAACGTGGTGAGATCGTGGTGGAATGCGTGGTAAACGTGGTATTTTGACATGGCTTTTTCAGCGTCCGAAAAATACGCCATGGTTTTTGACTTTATTTTTCGAGTGGGACGGGAGGCGTCGAAGGGTGCGGAATCAGGAGTTTGCGAGGATGCGGTAGACCCACTGGGCCGCTGCGGGTTGGGGCGCCTGGGTGATGGCGACCAGGTCGGCGTGCAGGTCGCTGAGGCTGCAGGCGGGATCGGTGTTGGTGGCGTCGCCAGTTAGCTGGAAGGCCTGGCACCGGCAGCCTCCAAAGTCTATTTCCTTGCGGTCGCAGTCTGCGCAGGGGTCTTTCATCCAACTTTGGCCGCGGAAGCGGTTGAAGGCTGGAGACTGTTTCCAGAGCCATTCGAGGGAGTTGGTGCGGACGGAGTCGAACTCCATGCCGGGAATGATGGCGGCGGCGTGGCATGGGAGAGCTAGACCGGCGGGGTCGATGAGGATCATCTGGCGTCCCCAGCCGCCGATGCACGGCTTGGGGTAGCGTGCGTAGTAGTCGGGGAAGACGGCCTGGAGCTGGATGCGGCCGCTCAGCCGGGACTGCGCTTCAGTGATCAGTTGCACGGAGCGTTCAACCTGACTGGGGGTGGGCATCAGTCTGTCGCGGTTTTTGAGCGCCCAGCCGTAGTACTGGACGTGGGCTACTTCGATTCTCTGCGGCTCAAGAGATTCGGCGAGAGCGAGGATGGCTTCGAGGCGATCGAGATTGTCGCGGTGCACGACTACGTTGACGGTGAAGGCGATGTCTTGTTGGCGGATGAGTGCGGCGAGCTTCAGTTTGTGGGCATGGGCGCGCGCGCCGGCGAACTCGTTTGCCTTTTCCTCCTCTGCGTCCTGAAGGCTTAGCTGGATGTGTTCGAGGCCTGCGTCTCTGAGGTCGGCCATGCGGTCGGCGGTGACGCCGAGGCCTGAGGTGATCAGGTTGACATAGAGGTTCGCTTCCCTGCCCGCGGCTACTAGCTTGGCGATGTCGTGTCTTGCCAGCGGCTCGCCTCCGGTGAGGTGAAGGTGGAGGACGCCTAGCTCCGAGGCTTGATGAAAGACTCTTGCCCAGTCGGTGGTTGATAGCTCGTTTGCTGCGGACTGCATCTGGAGGGGGTTTGAGCAGTAGACACAGTGCAGGGGGCAGCGATGGGTTACTTCTGCTACGAGGGAGAGTGGGCCTGTGAGTGTCGACATATTTGCGGCTTGTATGGATTGTATGCCGCTTTGGGTCTGGGTCTGCGTGGCGGTGGTGCTGGCTACGGTGTGCGATGGTAAGCGGAACTGCAGATTCCTTCGCTGCGCTGCGGAATGACAAACAAAAGAGCAGGCCACAGGAAAAGAACAAACAACAGCAAAAGCAGAGACAACTGCAAGCCCTTGGCTGACGAACATTGTGCTTTCCCACCCATCGCAAAAAGCGCGATGGATGGGGCACCCGGCTGCGTTGCGGAGGACACAAGAGAACAAGCAACAGCAAAAGCAGAGACAACTGCAAGCCCTTGGCTGACGAACATTGTGCTTTCCCACCTATCGCAAAAAGCGCGATGGATGGGGCACCCGGCACCCGGCTGCGTTGCGGAGGACACAAGAGAACAAGCAACAGCAAAAGCAGAGACAACTGCAAGCCATTGGCTGACGAACATTGTGCTGTCCCACCTATCGCAAAAAGCGCGATGGATGGGGCACCCCGCTGCGTTGCGGAGGACACAAGAGAACAGGCAACAGCAAAAGCAGAGACAACTGCAAGCCCTGGCTGACGAACATTGTGCTTTCCCACCCATCGCAAAAAACGCGATGGATGGGGCACCCGGCTGCGTTGCGGAGGACACAAGAGAACAGGCAACTACAACGACAACGGCAGATTCCTCCGCTCAGGATGACGATATCTTTTGATATGGGAAGATGCTTTAGTCGTTGTAGAGGAGGACGCTGCGTGCGTGGAGTTTGTCGAGGAACTGTTTTACCTCGGCGGTGATCTGTGATGAGTCGGTTGTGGCGTGCTTCTGTTGGAGTTCGATTGTGATTGCTTCGACGGAGCGCTGTCCGTCGATGAGACTGATGATCTCGCTGGCTGAGCCTTTGAGCTTCAATGCACCCTCGGGGACTAAAAGCATTGCTTCGTCGGGCGAGACGGTGCGTACGCGACAACCTACTGCCAGGCGCGGGATTCTGGTGTCTGCGGGGGTCTCGCTCATGACGTCTCGGGGCGGAAGATGTTGGGCTGTGGGGGGAGTGATCCTGGATCAACGTAGCTGTAGTGCAGGGCGTCGAGTTGGGCCCAGAGGAGCGCGCACTTTCGTTCGAGGGAGCGGACTACTAACGATTGCAGTCCCGGGGTGTCGGCGTGTTCGGCGGCGTAGTCGAAGGCGAATGCGGCGTCTTCGGGAGCTTGGGTGAGACGGCCCTGGAAGTAGGCGAGGCCATCTTGAAGCCAGGGGTAGTGCTTCGCGAGAGCGTCCATGCGCAAAGCGATCAGTTGTCCGGCGAATAACTCGGTGAGCGAGGAGGAGACGGCTTCGAGCAGAGTGCTGTGGGTGACGAGGTCGATGTAGGCGTCGACGGCGTAACGAACGCCGGGGAGGATGGCCTGGGTGCTGATGACGTAGCTGCGGTCGAGACCGGCGGCCTCTGCGAGCTGCAGCCATTTTTCGATGCCGCCTGCGCCGGTGTCGCCGTCGTGGTCGATGATGCGTTTGCGCCACGCTCGGCGGAAGGCTACGTCTTCGGACTTCGAGAGGATGATGGCGTCTTTGATGGGGATGCGGCTCTGGTAGTAGAAGCGATTCAACACCCAGGCCTGCATCTGGCCGCGTGTGAGTTCGCCTGAGTGCATGCGCAGGTGAAAGGGATGTTTGTGGTGATACATCGCCTCGCCTACCTGTTGAAGGCGTTGACGCAGCTCGGTCTTGCTCAGCGGATGCGACTCTGTTTGATCTAAAGTACTTTTAGCGAATTTGGGCAAACACTTACCTCGCAACTTTTCTGATAAATCCGGCTACGGTATTTTGAGGGCTTAGGATAGTCATGCTCGCAAATCGATGTAACGGGGAAAAATAGGTCACGGGACAATGCAAACGATAATCTTTTTTGTCTATGCAGTTTCCATATATATCGCGTTGCCGATGGCATTCGTAATTGGATGGATCAGATTCGGAAAAGTGCGAGAGCCTCTCAATCTCACGTCAGTGATAACACTTTGCGGGTTTGTTTTAGGATCTAGTTCTGCTTTACTTGCGATCTCATCACTCTATTACGGACACTTTCACAACTTTCGCTACTATGATCCATCTTTACTGCGAATTTACAGATGGGGAACGTTGTTGTCTTTGCTGGCGTTGATTCTTTCAATCGCTGGAGCGCGACGCGGCAACGCTCTTCGCTGGTACGCCCCTCTTTGCGCGTTGGGAATGCTCATATTTTGGCTCGGTACAGCAGCCACCGAGTAACACAGCCTACAACTCAGTGTGAATCAACCAAATACTTCTAGTCCGTCCCATGCCACTTCCCAACCTGCGTCTTCGACGATGCGACGCTCTGAACTTTGCTCCTGCAAGATCGGGTTGGTGTTGTTGATGTGAGTGTAGATTTTGCGTGTGTTGATGAGATCTTTGAGGCTTGCGAGAGAGCCGTCCGGGCCGTCGATTGGCAGGTGACCCATGGAGCGCGCTAGTGGTGTTCCGGGTTGGATCTTCTGTAGTTCGTCATCGCTCCAAAACGTTCCGTCTATGAAGATAGTGGAACATTTGGAGAGACGTTCCTTCAAGGGATCGGTTATCGCGGGTAGAGCTGGGAGATAGGCTGCTTGGGTTCCTTGAGGATCTTCGAGGATCAGCCCGATCGTCGCACCGGTTGGGTCGAGGGCGGCGCGTTCTTGTTCACCGATGTAGCTGGGGAGATTGCTGGATAGTGCGATTGGAGTAAAGACGAGACCGTTGCCGGCGTGAAAGCTGACGTCGGGCTCGATCTCTGTCCAGCGGCTTTGTCCGGGGATGCGGTCGAGCATCTGGAAGAAGCTGTTTTTTTTCAGAATGCCGATAACCGTGCGCGTGGCGTAGATGCGGACCGGGGTGAACTCTCGCAGGAGGAGAAGGCCGAGGACGTGGTCGAGATCGGCGCTGGTCAGGATGATTCCGGCGACAGGAGTGTTGCGCAGGCCCTTTGCGGGGTCTGGGTGGAGTTCGGGATTATTGAGGAGTTGTTGACGAAGGTCGGGGGAGGCGTTGACAAGGAACCATGCGTCTCCGTTAGCCGTTACGGCAAGCTGAGATTGGGTTCTGGCTTGTATGTCTGGCTTGTTGTTGCGGACGGCGGAACAGTTCGTGCAGGTACAGTTCCATTGGGGAAGGCCGCCACCTGCGGCGGCCCCCAGGACTTTAATCCTCACGGAAACTCTGCTTAGAGTTCTACGGGAGCGTAGGAGTTGATCTCGCAGTTAAGGGTGATTTCTTCAAAGTCGGGCGTGGCCCAGGTCGACTGTGTCATGGAAAGAACCTCTCACGGACGATCTAATACTGCTGGTTATGAGTGTACCGCATTGGGCTTTGGATTTGGGTAAAGGCAAAACTGACAACCGCGTGCTGCGCGCACGGCGCGATCTGCCACAAGAGGCTGACACGACTTCGGCTCCTATTTCCTTTGTGTGATTATGAATGGGATGGCGAACGAGACAATAACGAGCTTGGCGGGGGATGCGGCAGGGGCGACGCCGGCGATGCGACAGTACTTTGCGGCGAAGGAGCAGTATCCCGACTGTCTGGTGTTCTGCCGAATTGGGGATTTTTACGAGCTGTTTTATGAAGATGCGATTCTTGTGTCGCGTTTGCTGCAGCTTACGCTGACGGCGCGTGATCGCGAGAAGAAGCAGCCGATGTGCGGGGTTCCCTACCATGCGGCGGAGGTGTATCTGCAGAAGCTGCTGCGCATGGGGTACAAGATTGCGCTGCTGGAGCAGATGGAGGATCCGAAGCTGACGAAGTCGGTGGTGCGGCGGGAGGTGACGCGCGTGCTGACGCCGGGGACTGCGCTCGATCCTGCGCTGGGGGCGGAGCAGAGCAACTACCTGGCGAGTGTGGCGGTGTTGGGTTCGGGAACGATACAGACTTGTGGGTTGGCGCTGCTGGATCTTTCGACGGGCGAGTTTCGGGCTACCGAGTTTCTAGGGGCTGGCGGATGGGCGGCGCTGGTGGATGAGTTGGGGCGGGTGCGGCCGGTGGAGCTGTTGTATGGGTCGGGGTTGTTGGGCGGTGTGAATCTCGCTGGGGAGAGCGAGACGGCGGCGGGGCTGGATGGGATTCGCACGAAGACGGCGGTGGAGGAGTGGGTGTTTACGGCAGAGTATGCGGTGCCGCTGGTGCGGAATCACTTCAAAGTGCATTCGCTGGATGGGATGGGGCTGGGAGGACATGAGGCGGCGGCGGTGGCGGCTGGGGCTCTGCTGCACTATATGCGGGCGACCAAACAGGGTGGGTTGGAGCATGTGGATGGGCTGCGATTTTATGAGCGGTCTACGTGTCTCGAGCTTGACGCGGTGAGTGTGCGGAATCTGGAGCTGGTGGAGCCGCTGTTCTCTGGTGAGTCGGCGCAGACTACGCTTTTTTACACGATGGATGCTTGCTGTACTCCGATGGGAAAGCGGCTGCTGCGTGCTTCGTTGTTGCGGCCTGCGAGTGGGATGGGGGAGATTGAGGCTCGGCTGGAGGCGGTGGGGGAGGCTGCGGGGGATTTGCGTCGACGTGAAGATCTGCGGCGGTCGATGGATGGAGTGCTCGATCTGGAGAGACTGCTGGGGCGGGTTGCGCTGGATTCGGCTGGGCCGAGAGAGGTGATGGCTCTGGCGAAGACGCTGGGGTGTTTGCCTGGGGTGGTGGGGGCGGTGAAGGCGTTCTCTGCGGCGCGATGGCGAGAGCTGGGGGAGAGTGTCGATCCTTTGGAGGATCTGCACGAGATGATTGTGCGGACGATTGCAGACGAGCCGCCGGTGTCGATTGGGGATGGCGGGGCGATTCGCGTGGGAGTCGATCCGGATCTGGATGAGCTGCGCGAGTTGAGCCGCAGTGGACGACAGGCGTTGGCGGCGATTGAAGAACGCGAGCGCGAACGAACCGGGATTGGGTCTTTGAAGGTGCGGTTCAATAACGTGTTCGGCTACTACCTTGAGGTGACGAAAGCAAATGCGAAGGCGGTGCCGGCCGACTATGAGCGGAAGCAGACGCTGGTGAATGCGGAACGATTTACGACTCCGGAGTTGAAGGAGTATGAGACGAAGATCTTGACCGCTCAGGAGAGAAGCGGAGAGATCGAGCGAAGGATATTTGCGGAGTTGCGAAGACAGTTGCTGGAGGCGGCGGGGCGGATGCGGGAGACGGCGAGGAAGATCGCGGAGATCGATCTGCTGGGGTGCTTTGCTCATCTGGCTGCGCTGCGCGGCTGGGTGCGACCGCAGATTGAAGTGTCGGGCGTGCTGGAGTTTGTGCAGGCACGACATCCGGTGGTGGAGCGGCGGATGGAGGAGTCGGGGGGCGGGAGGTTTGTGCCGAATTCGGTTCATCTGGATGCCGATGCCGGGCCTGCGGTGCTGCTGATTACAGGGCCGAATATGGGCGGGAAGAGTACGTATCTGCGCATGGCAGCGCTGCTGGTGGTGATGGCGCAGATGGGGAGCTTCGTTCCAGCTGAAGGGATGCGGCTGGGATTGGTGGATAGGATTTATACGCGCATCGGGGCGAGCGACAATGTGGCGCGGGGGCGGTCGACGTTTATGGTCGAGATGACGGAGACGGCTGCGATCCTGAATACGGCGACGAACCGCTCGCTGGTGCTGCTGGACGAGATGGGACGCGGCACGGCTACTTATGACGGATTGAGCCTGGCGTGGGCGACAGTGGAACACTTGCATGACCGGATTGGAGCGAGAACTCTGTTTGCGACGCACTATCATGAACTGACGCTGCTTGCGGATCGGCTGGCTCGGTTGACGAATCTGCGCGTGACGGTGAAAGAGACTGCGGGGGGGATTGTGTTTCTGCACACGGTGGAGGCGGGGCCTGCGAGTAAGAGCTATGGGATTGAGGTTGCGCGGCTGGCTGGTTTGCCGAGTGGTGTGATCGCGAGGGCTCGCGAGGTGTTGAAGGTGCACGAACGGGCGGAGACACAGCAGGTGAGAGAGGCTTCGCCAACTGAGGCAGTGCAGATGCAGATGACGATGTTTACTCCGCTGTCGCAGAGGATCGTGGATCGGTTGGCTGAGGCGGATGTGGATGGTCTGACTCCACGTGAAGCTTTGAATCTGCTGGCGGAGTTACAGCGGGAGTTGAAGGGATGATGTCCTGCCGAATGGGCCGCCTCCGCGGCGGGCGGTCACTTCGTGACTTGTGTACCCTTTGTGGTGATGTGTGTTGCATGGGACCGGGCATTGCCCGGTGGGAGGCCCGGTGAAGAGCTTGGTAGTGGCTGGAGTGATGAGTGGGACCTCGGCGGACGGTGTGGACGTCGCGATCTGCAGAGTGTCGCCGGCGCTTCGAGCTGGTGGGACGCCGCGAATCAAGCTGCTAGGACATTTGGGAGTGGCCTATCCGAAGACGCTGCGAGCGGCAGTGCTCAGTGCGATGGACGCCGAGGCTATCTCGGTGGCGGAGCTTTCACGATTGAACTGGCGATTGGGTGAGTTGTATGCCGAGGCTGTGGCTAGAGCTCAGGAGAAGTTCGGCGTGACGGTGCAGCTGGTGGGTTGTCATGGACAGACGATCTATCACCAAGGGGCTTTGGAGAAGTACCTGGGGCGGGCGCTGCGAGCTACGTGGCAGACGGGCGAGGCAGCGGTGATTGCGGAGCGACTGAGGGTTCCGGTGGTGAGTGATTTCAGACCGGGGGATCTGGCTGCCGGTGGGCAGGGGGCTCCGTTGGTGCCGATGCTGGACTACTGCATGTTTCGTTCGGCGAAGGTGAGCCGTGTGCTGCTGAATCTTGGTGGGATTGGAAATCTGACCGCTATCCCTGCGGAGGCTGATGCGAATGGGCTGATGGCGTTCGATACGGGGCCGGGGAATATGGTGATCGACGCCTGCATGAAGAGACTATACGAACGGGAGTTTGACCGTGGTGGCGCTGTAGCCCGGACTGGAACCGTGTTGCGAGATGTGGTGGAGAAGATTTTGCAGGAAACGTACTTCTCTGCCCTGCCACCGAAGTCTTGCGGGCGAGAGCAGTTTGGGGAGACGTTTGTTTCGCGTTTTGTTGCGATGTGCCGAAAGGCAGGCGGGCGGGAAGATCGCGATGAAGACGTGGTAGCCACAGCAACCGCGTTGACGGCAGCCTCGATTGCACAGGCTTACCGGAGATTTGTGCGGGGGCACGTGGGAGAGGCTGCGCCTTTGTCGCGGGTGGAGTTTGTGGTTGCAGGCGGGGGAACGAAGAATGCTTGTTTGATGAGAATGCTTGGCGCTGAGCTGGAGCCGATGGGAGTAAAGGTGAGATTGATGGAGGAGCTGGGGGTTCCGGCGCAGGCAAAAGAGGCTGTAGCGTTTGCGCTGCTGGCTTGGTTGAGCTGGAGCGGACTGCCGGGGAATGTTCCGGCTGCGACTGGCGCGGAAAGAAGAGTGGTTTTGGGGAAGGTAACTCACGCGTGAGGGATGCTGATGCAGTTGGCGATGAGGTTCGATGGTGGAATCGGAAGGTGCCGATAGAGCGCATCTGTCTTGTTATCGGACTTATTCTGGTAGCGCTTTGGCTTCTGCCTTACGTAACGCTGCCAGTCAGTTCTCTCGCCTGGGGATTAAGTCACAACTGGACGGCCTCGTATCAAAATAAACCCCTCAAAGTTCCTTTGATGTGGCGACAAGAACAGACTCCAGCTGGAACACACTCGATTTCTCTTCGCCGGCCGTCAAGAAAACTCACTTATCTCGGTTCGGAGTGGATTCAGATTCATGACGACAGGCTTAAGCCGTTTGATTCGAGGGCAGCGATGCATCACTGGGAGAGTATTGAGCCTCGTTTGCGACAACCGGGAGATTGGACTGAAGGTTTTTTCGGAGATGCATTCGTACAAACGCACTACTCCTGCCTCTCAACTCATAGCAAAAGATTTTTGTCTCTCCACGTCATCTGTTTCTCTCACGATGGAATGTGGTCAGTAACGCTATTGGGTTCCGAGAAGAGCTTGGAGGATCTGCAAAAGATTTTGCACAACATCTCCTCCCTAAGCGATCCACCTTTAAACCATGACTAATCGAAGAACCTTTTCTTTTACATCGCTCGTCGCGATGAAGACGTTGTTTCTCACGTGCTTACTGCTATGTAGTTGCCGGGGGCGGGTGGAGGAGCCGGGTTCTGTGGTGGTGATTATTGAGAGTAGTCCGAATAATTTGGACTTGCGGGTGGGGGCGGATGCGCAATCGGAGCGAGTTGGAGGGTTGATCTTCGATGCTCTCGTGAAGAAGGATGAGCACTATGAGCTGCAACCGTGGCTCGCGGAGAGCTGGGAGCAGTCCGATCCGTTGACCTGGGTGTTTCATCTGCGCGATGGGGTGCGGTTTCATGATGGAAGGCCGCTGGAGGCAGAGGATGTTGCTTACACAATTCGGAGTTTGATTGATGGCTCGCTGGTTACTGCGAAGGGTGGTGGCTTTGGTGCGGTGGACAAGGTGGAAGCGAAGGACCGGCTGACGGTGGTGGTACATATGAAGCGGGCGGATGCGGGGCTGTTGTTCAACGTCAGTGATGGATTGTTTGGCGTGGTGGCGCGTGGAAGTGGGAAGGACTTCGGGTTGCATCCGGTGGGGTCGGGGCCGTTCCGGTTTGTGAGTGCAGTTCAGGATAAAGAGGTGATCGTTGTACGCAATGACGATTACTGGGCATCGAAGATTGAACCGATGCAGGCGGTTCCGGAGGGTACACGGAGAGTTGAACGAGTTCTGTTTGAGGTGGTGCCGGATGCTATTACCACTGCGCTGGAGTTGAAAAAGGGATCGGCGGATCTGGCCAGCAATGTCGTGACGCTGGATATGGTGCATGCGCTGGAGAGTGCGCCGAACCTGAAGGTGGAGTCCGGGGCTGGATCGCCGGTGGTTTATGTGACCTTCAACGTTACAGATCCGTTGCTGAAAGATAAGCGGGTGCGACAGGCGATTGCTTGCGCGATGGATCGGCAGGCTATTGTGGATGCGATATGGAGGGGGCAGGCCAGGCTGGCCGATACATTGCTGCCGGCGGGACATTGGGCGGCGGCGGGAGATGCGGAGTTGGCTCAGTATCCGCATGATGTGGCGCGGGCGCAGAGACTGCTGGAGGAGGCTGGCTTCGCTGTTGGCAAGGATGGAGTGCGACTGCGGCTGACGATGAAGACGAGTACGGACGAGACGACTCGGCTGATGGTGACGGTGTTGCAGCAGCAGTTGCGGGCTGCGGGGATTCGTCTGGAGATTCGGTCGGCGGAGTTTGGGACGTTCTATGCGGATGTGACCAAGGGAGCGTTCCAGATGTACGCGCTGCGGTGGATCGGGAGCAATGAAGACCCGGATATCTTTCGGTATGCGTATGGGTCGGGAAGCTTTCCGCCGAAGGGTGGCAATCGGGGGCGGTATTCGAATGCTCGGGTCGATGCTTTGCTGACAGAGGCTGCAGCCAGCTCGGATCGGGCGGCGAGAAGAGCGGATTATGTTGAGGTGCAGAAGATTTTGTCGGAGGAGCTGCCGGGGATACCACTTTGGTATCCGAATAACGAGGTGATTCATACCCGGCGAGTTGAGGGCGTTGTGCCTCGCGGGGCGGGGAGCTTTGATTTTTTGCGGGAGGCCTGGGTTAGGTAGCGGCGCAACGTTCGTTGGTGCACTCATTGATCTTTCGGAGAAAGGATGATGCAAGCCTGCTCTGATTAGAACCCATAAATAGGATCAGCAAGTCGCCCCGGAAGGGATTGGGGGGTTAGTGGTCGTAGGGCGACTTAGGAATGGGGTCGTAAGGGTTGCCGTACTTATTTGAATGGGCATCGCTGGCGCCAGATGTGGCAGGGATCGTTATCACGCCCAAATCGACATTTTGTCCCGTCAGATGCAAATGTTGCGTCAACCGATCGGCGACAGTTTGCGGCAAGCCCTCCACCCACAAGTGGAGGATGTAGTCGCCAGGGGGAATGTTGGATAAAACGAACGCATCGTTCGCGTCGGCGATCGCATAGAGGGGTGTTGATAGCACTAGCACCACTGCGCTCATCTCCGGATGGATGTTGCAGAAGATGTAGGAAACCCCCTCTCGCGAGAAGGTCACGGTTTTGCTTGAGCCCGCCTCATAGAGACCGAGATCAAAACGTTTTCCATCGAATAGCGAGAAGACGTTATGAAAGAAGGGATCGGCGTTGGGGAACTGAACTACGGTGCCAACTGGAATGACCTGCAGATGTGGGATGAAGGTCCGATTCTTTTGAAGTAAGGTGTAGCGACCATGGGGCCGGAAGCTAAGGGCTGGGGTAGCACCGAGCGGCTCTAGCCAGATGACTGCGGGCGCGGGATGATGCTTGGCGGATTGAGGCGATACGGCGCGAAGTCGCAATTCGCCCATAGGATTCGGCGAGGAGTTGGATTGGGCGCAGGTGAGGCTCGACGCCAGACTCACACAGCAGACCAGCCATCTTCGGAGATGTGTTCTCGCCATCAGAACCTATATCCCGCGCCGACGCCGATGACGTTGCTCCCGGCGGCCAGGCCGTTGACAGGTGCGCTCTCAAGACGACGATACTCGAGGGAGAAGAGCAGGTAAGCGCTTGGGCTGTAGATGATGTTGCCGGTGTATGTCCGGTTTCTTGCGAGGTTCCGATAGATCGTTCCGCCGGGGATGGCGTATGGCCGCAGCTCCTTCGAGAAGACGTTGTCGAGCCCGAATGCGGCGTTGAACTCCAGCCGCTCACTGAGCTTCTCTTTCAATTGTGCCCATCCTCCGACATCATCGAGCGGGCGGAAGTAGTATTCACCGGGCAGTGGACCGACGATGTACGTAAAGTCTTTGAAGCCTCCACCCCCTAGGCCGCCCAGTGCTTCTCCGCGGTAGAAGCTACCGCTGAATGCGAGGCGGTATGGCAGAAGCAGCTTCGCATCGAGCGTCCCGGCCCAGGAGTCGAAGCGATTTCCGAAGGGAGTGAGATGAGGAGCGAAGTACCCCCCGAAGCCGAGATGACTTCCCTCGTCGGGGTTCGATCCAAGCAGCGCGACACGAGCCTCCACGCCCGGCCAACGGCTCTGCTGTGCGGTGGTGGCGGAGGTCCCGCCGGTGACCGCAGAGATGGGAGGGGCAGGCCATGGGGCATCGCCGACATCGACCAGAGCGCCCTGCAGACGAATTGAATGAGAACCGAGGGGAAGGTCCTGCGTGACGCCGAGCTGCGGATTCCATGTCCAGAGATTGCCGGACCAGGCGAGCGAAGGCTCAGCTACAGCGGTCAACGACGTTGGCGTATCCGGGTTAAGGATAGGGCGATCCAACGAGAAGTACGCCTGGGTGTGTTGCCACTGTAGATCCGCATGAGCGGTACGCAGCCGCAGCAGTGTAGCGTTGGACGTGTCGTAACCTGTGTAATTGGTTGTGCTGAGGGACGGCGGATTGCCGTCAAAGTCCACGCTTAGATCTGCATAGCTGCGAGCTCCGAAGAGATGCGGGCCACGTGCATCGATACCGAGAACAGTCTGACGTAAAGACGCGCCACTGCTGCCTGGTCCAGGAACCGCGAGTGTAGGCGTAGGCGCCGTGTCCACTTGCTTGGTATTGACGAATCCGTTGATCAGCAACAGTCCAGTTACCTTTACGGGATACTTCGATTCGCTCTCGACCTTTGTCTGGTCTTGAGTTCTGATCTGCGCTTCGTCTATTGCTTGACGTTCGTGAATTTCATCAATATCGGCGCTGGTAGTCGTTGATGGAGCGACGGGAGAAAACGCCGGAGTAGCCGCAGGCGGGGGTGTAACCTGCGCAGACGAACCCGGCTGTGCCATGAGTGCCTGCAATGCACTCACCTGCCGGCGCATCTCGTCCAGTTCGTGTTGCGACTGCTCGACCTGAGCCTGGGTTCGCGCCATTGCTTCCGTCAGCCTCATGAGCTGCTCCGACAAATCCGGCGACGTTGCGTTCTGGGCATACGTACCAGGGGCGAAGAGTCCGCAGGATACGGTAAGTATCGACATCATCCACCATGGGTTACGAAGAGAACCCAGGAAACGACACGTTCTTCTAGGACCGTATATTCTCATGTTCGGTAACCTGATTTTGCGGATTCGCTTCCGGAAGAACCGCCGCGTCAGAGGTCAGAAGCCCACGCGACAACCTCATCTGAAAGACAGTTTCACCAGGGTGGCTTTTGAGAAGAACGACCTCTCCTCCGTGTTCAATAGCAATGCAGTTAGCAAGCGTGAGACCTAGACCTGTGCCCTTCTGTTTTCCCTCGCTGACAAAGGGATCGAACAAGCTGTTACGAATGGCGTCGGGGATTCCCTCTCCATTATCGATAACGCAGATAATCATCTGAGTTTCCCTGACCTCGAGTGTCAACGTCACTTTACGCTCTCGCTCGGCTGGGCGCGTGGCCTGGCAGGCGTTGAGCAAGAGGTTGCAGAGTGCGCGCTCGATCTGCTTTCCATCGGCCACAATCGCGGTCTGGGCCGGATCACCGTACTGCACCTTCAATGAGACACTCTCCGCATCAGGATGTGCACGGACCACCGCAATTGCTCGTTCGATCAGGGTAGCCATTAGCTCCGGCGAGCGTCTCATGCCAGCGCCGTTACGGCTGAAGATGAGAAGCGAATCGATCATATCGGTGGTACCGTGCACCGCCGCACTAACGTCTGCGAATATCTCCGCACGTTCCCGCTCGGAAAGCTGACGTGAGGCCAGGAACTCTGAGTTGGCATAGATCGCGGCCAGATAATGCCGAAGGTCGTGAGAGACCGAACTCGCCATGCGGCCTATCGTCGCCAGACGCTCAGATTCAAGCAATGCCCTGCTCTTCTGCTGAATCTCGTCCCGCATGCCTGAGAAGGCTGTACTCAGCTGGCGAACCTCCTGCGTCCCATATTTAGGGATACGATATGCTCCATCACCGACACCGAATGCGATCACACTTCGCGAAAGCTCTTCGAGAGGACGAGTCACGAAGCGTGAGAGCGCAATCATCAACGCGGTGCCTAGGAGAAGCGCTAGAAGCCCTGCGCTCAACACAATCCGATCGATCCGATTGATCGACCGGTCCGCTTCCTCGAAGGATCTCAATACGACCAGTTTGAGGGGAGCAGTCGCCGCAGCTGAGAGATCTTCGGTATCCGCGAGAAAACGGGTACCTCCGAGGTTCAACGTCGAAGGCGTCCGCATCGCGTTGGACGACAAGAGCGGCTCGACCGCGAGGCTAACCTGTGCTGATGAACTCAGCGTACTGGCAACCACTTCGTCACCGCTCAAGAATGTAGCCTCAGCGCCGGTGGGCCGGCTGATCTGACGCACGGTCGCTTCGATGGAAACACCGCTTACAACATAGCCAAGCAGTGTGCCCTCGCCGTCGCTACCAAAGTAAAGAGGCTGCAGAGAGCAGACATAAAGTCCGCGGCTATCAATTAGGTAACGCTTGTCCGGTGAGGCAGCCAGGGTTTGCAGCCCGTGAACCAGAGTTGCATCAGGAGACGCGTTCCTTCTATAGACAGCGACCACACGTCCGCCGGGGTCCATCAATGCAAACAAATCGTTTCCGCTAAGCTGCCAGAATTCGGTGGCGCCGTCCTGAATGGTGAGGTCGTCACCGCTGGTCATCAGAGCCTTCAGGGTAGGCAGTTGGGCGAGGAGCGAGTTCTCACGCTCTAACGCGGCTACGCGCTCTGCCTGCAGGTTTTGGAAGGTAGTGACAGAGTGAGTCAGGTCCTGAGACAACTCCTCTGTAACTTCGGCGCGCAGACGATGGCGGATGAGCAACAAGGACGAACCTGTGACAACTGCAATTACCAGCGCCATGGCAACGACCAACAGAATATGTGTCCGAATTCCCCGCTTCTCGTTGATGCCCACTAACTCGTTGGTCATTTGGTTAGCCGGCCTTGACCGGGGATACTCACGGAATAAATTTATATCCTGCTCCATAGATAGTGAGAATATGTTTTGGATCGGCAGGGTTTGTTTCCAGCTTTTGACGCAGTTTCAGTATCTGATTATCTACTGTCCGCGTGGTGGGATAAGAATTATAACCCCACACCTCATTCAATAGGAGTTCTCGCGTAAGTACACGGTCGATGTTGTCAGTAAAGTACTTTAGCAGCTTGAACTCGTGTGCAGTGAGGCTGACGGGCACTCTGTTGCGCCGGGCGCTCATACTCTTGAAGTCGATTTCGCAGTCGGCAAAGCGAAAGATCTCTGCGCGGGCGGTCTTGCGTTGCCTTCGAATTGCCGCTTGAATGCGGGCCGTTAGTTCGCGCGGGCTAAATGGTTTTGTAACATAGTCGTCAGCTCCCAGCTCCAGCAGTAAAACCTTGTCCACTACTTCGCTGATCGCGCTGAGCACGATGATCGGAGTTTCGCTGGAGATTGACTTGAACTTCTGGCAAAGTTCGCGGCCAGGAATACCAGGCAGGATTAAATCAAGGACCACAGCCAAGGGTCGCTCCGTGCGAAATAAATTTAGCCCGGTCTGTCCATCGCCTGCAACGAGCACAGCGTAATGCTCTTCGGTGAAGATTCGGCGGAGCACCTTTTGCATGCGCGGGTCATCTTCAATGATCAGGATTGTTCCGAGACTGACTGAGTGCGCCGATTCGAGTTCGATGCTGTCTTTCACAAAATCCGCTTCCATGATCATGATTTTGTCCCTCTCTAGTTTATTCTCATCGACCGGCACCGAGAACTGAAGCGCCAGGCGGCACAAATGACAATCAGATGACAATTCCGGTCAGAAGATTCTCGCTCTGTAATGAGTGAGTTAAGAGCGTGGATCTGCTGTTCCCCTATTCACTTGGATTGCGCTGGCCGCGATTGATTTGAACCCAAAGTCATACGCCGGTTCCGATTGCTGTGGATGAGGATGTATGTGATGCCCGGCTACGTCAGTCCGAGTAACGAGGGAGGTGACTAAGACGATAGCCCACAGTGGAAACAAGAGATCAAAGGGTTCGGCCTCAGCCAAGCCGCGGATGATGACGAACATCAGCATTCCGACGAAGATGATCCGGAGCGGGCTTTCGCCGAGTTTGCGAACCTTCCGATAGAGGCTCCCATAGACGCCGCAGAGCATAACCAGGCCTGCGATTCCGTAAGAGTAGAGTTGTTCTAATAGTTCATTCTCGGCGTGCCGCGCTTCAAAGGCTCCGAAGGCAGGAACTACTTTCCACATAGAATCGAAGCCATAACCGATCCAAGGCTTTGCAAGAGCCGCATCGACTACATAAGCCCAAATCGCGGTGCGCCCCGTGAGGGTCTCAGACTGATTGCCGTAGGTTGTGTAGAAGTCGTAGTACGCCTCGAACAAGCCCCAGAAGACAAGGACAACGACGGCTACGCCGATCGTCAGGTATGTCTTGGTTCGGCGATTCATGACCCGGTCGTGGATGACGAGGTATCCTTCGCTGATCAAGAACGCGACGATCGCCGTCTTACTGAGACTGCGGACAAGTGTAATCGCAAGGAAGAATATCGCAGGTCCCCAACGGGCTTTTTTAGACGTCCTGAGATATTGAGCGAAAAAGATGGCAAACGCACAGAGATTTCCAATTGTATTTGCGTTGAGATAGTCTTCATCTCCAAGACGCATATCAAATTGCGTCGGCATGACCCAAGCTACTAAGGCAATGCAGCAGCCGCCCCATACGAAACCCGTCATTAGCGAATCCGCCGCTTCAACTCCAGATCGATTGCGGAGCAGCAAGACAATAATCGCGACATCAGATACGGTGCCACACCAGTATGCAGCCGATGCCAATGGCGATGCTGTTTCACTCCACAGAAGACTGCAACCTGAAAACCCGAGAAAGATGAGAACCCATCGAATCTGCGCAAGCGTCAGCACGGAGGCGGAATCGCGACTTGATGTTCCCAACGTCGATGACCAGATGAAGCCCAACAGCAGGAAGTTCAACGTCAAGTTTGTTGCGGCACCCACCTGCGGATCAGCACCCAGGATACGGACAAAGAAGACAGTCGTAACAACGCGGATTGCAAAATAGAACCCGACGCAAAATGCCGAAGCTGAATACTTCGACACCCGTGGTTGTGATGCGATGGTCGAGTTGTCGGCGGTCGCCATTGTTCACTTGTCTCGTTGAAGACTTAGTGGTTGTACATCTCTGGAATGCCTTGGCTCCCGGCTGGCGGTAGATGCCGAATGAACACTACGATGGCCCAAAGCTCATCATCGCTAAGTGTTCCCTTAGAACCAGGCATGCCTGACGGCCAGATTCCATTGTCGAGAATCTCTTTGAGTTGACCATCCGAGTATCGCTGGACCTCATCAGAAGCCAAGGAGGGGATGGGTGGTGAGATGTGATCCGCGAATGGAACCCCAGTGTTCTGCCCATCCATGCCGTGGCAAGCGACGCAATAATGCGAGAACGCCTCTTTGCCATCCGCCCAGGTTGCAGCGTTAGGCTCCAGTGGATTCTTTTGACTCTTGTTGCGGATGAAGATGTGGTGCTTGGCGAAGGTGACAGTCGCCGTCTCGATCTTGCCTGGAGGGCTCGCCTTACATCCAGTCAACGCTGCCGCGAACGCTGCGACAATTACTCCGGCAGGCAGCCGCATGACTACTCCACCACATGCAATGTTAAGGTCATCGCACCATGACCGGAGCCGCAAAACACAGAGCAATGCCCCACGAAGTCACCGGTTCTATCTGGGGTAAAACTCAACTGGGCCGATCCACCTTTGTCGACCTTAGCATTCAGATTGAGTTCACGAAAGCGCAGGCCGTGGGCTACATCTTCGCTCTTAATGACAAGTACAACAGGCTGTCCCTTTTTTAGAGTGATCTCACCCGGAGCATAAGCAAAACGCTTGGCTGTAATTTCCACCTGACGAGGTGCTCCCTGCGCTTTGACCACATAGCCCGCGAAGCAGCTTGCGACTAAACCTGCGATCAAGGTGCCCATCAACGTTACATTTCTCTTCATACACTCTCCTTTAGCTACATCCGTTTGGGTATAAGCCGGGCACAATTGTCAATCGCGCAACGTATCTGGACTTGTTTGTTCGGAATATCTCAGCTCTCTTCGTACCGTAGATATTTCATCGCCTCAAGTTGTCATGTGTCGGTTAGTCAATTGTCAAAATTCTGTCTAGTCACATCAGACTCCAATCGCGCGTCGTCAGCCCACATCTTCGAGCCAGCAGGGTGCGGGCGTGTCTTATTCCGTCTTCATAGGGACTGTCTTTCTGGGGCCGCCAGTTGGATTGAAGGGTTGCGGGTCATGCTCTTTGCTACCGAGGCGGCCGGTATCAAGCCGCGATAAAGTCTTGCGTACTCATCCGCAAGAACTTCTGCGGAGAGATGCGGAAGCGACACAGGTTCTTTGATTGGGCTGTCCAATGTGGCCTTGATCCCCCTCGCGAGAGTTTCCTCGGCATCTTCTCGCAGCTCGATGAACTCGCAATATCGGTCGCCGACCTCGCGGAACGCAGGGATGTCTGAACAGACTACGCGGCAGCCGGCAAGAAGCGCCTCCACGACAGGCAGACCGAAACCTTCTGTTACTGACGGCAGCACGACGGCCTCAGAACGCGAGTAGCACCATTGCAACTCCATCTCTTCCAGCCCTTCCAGGAAGATCACACTTTTGTGAAGACCACGCCGAGACACCAACGTTTCGATGAGATGGGTTTCCGGTCCTTTAATTCCGATTACAACCAACTTCGTCGCGGGTTGTATTTGCTTCTGCTGCAACAAGCGATCGAATGCACGAATGAGCAGAGGAATGTTCTTGTTCCGTCTATGCTGAGCAACGCTAAGCAGAAATGGTTCACCCCGCCATCGTGGAAGCGGAGATTGCGTTGCACAAAAGGGTTCTGGCTCAACGCAGTTATAAAGGCGGGTCGCCTTTTGATAAGTCTTGCTCGAGGCATATTGCTTCAGTCGATTCATCGTCGTCTCGGACACGCAGGCAATCGCATCGACGGAATTGAGGCAGTGCTGCAAAATCACTCGGTTGAAAAGGACCTTATGCAGTCCGAAGTTTCTCGGTATCTCGTACGGATAAAGATCGTGCAAGGTCAGCACTGTCGGACATCCGATCGCCTCTGCATCGACCGGCATCGGATAAGTGAGGTGAACCAGATCGGGTTTCAATCGGGAGACAAGCTGTGGAAGCTTCCTGTAATACCACAGGTTTCGAGCAACGGTCCCACGGTCCATCTCTTCAAAATGGATTGCAAGACGCCGGTCCGAACCCAGTCGGGCCGACTCGGCCATCTTGCGCTGCCATGGGGCAAGGATCAGGTGTACCGCCGTGATATCGGAATTAAGCAATAGACAGCGCACCATGTTGAAGGCATGACGTTGAAGGCCAGAGATGTTAGCCGAGTAGGAGGCGGCGACGACGAGAATTTTCATAGACGGGGGCCTTCAGGAAGTTCGCAAGCTGTTGCGAGAGATGAAACACCAGCCGTCTTCTTGCGCGCTATCCCCAGCTCATAGGCAAGGGGCAGATACACCAGGAGAGCAATTGCACCATACCCGACTCGCGCTATCGCCAAACCTTCAATCCCCATATGGCGCAGCATGTAGATCATCACAACTAACATGACCGCCCTGCCTCCAAGGCTGATGCATGCCACCATGCGGAATAGCCCCAGAGCCTGCATGGCGTAGATGCCAGTGACCCCCAGACCCATGAGGGCCGAGCCAATCACAATCGGAGGAAGGATAGCGGCGGCACTTTGTGCCACTTCCACTCCCGCCCAGATCCTGATCAACCTGGGTCCGAAGCTAAGTAGCATGGCCGCACTACAGAAAACGAGCAGCAAGTTGCACGCGAATGCCTTCATCACTGTTCGCTTCAACTCTTCGCGGGAGACTGTAGCCGCGCGTCCAGATATATAGGGGAACAGAAAGTGGAGTCCCGATGCAGTAAGCCCAAATATAGGCTGCGCAAACTGTATGCACAAAGCGTAAGGGGCGAGGGCCACGGCACCCAAATAGACACCAAGCAATAGTCGGTCGAGCTGTCCAAAGATAATGCCACCCAGAGCCTGCACCCAAGCGAAGATGCCGAAGCGCAGCAGCGATCGCGTCTCGCCGGGATGAAAGGCAGGCCACAACGAGGGTCTGCCAAGTAGCCGCCAGAGTTGACGAAACTGAAGGTACGTACCCGAGATCAGGAATGCAGCAGTGCCTGTCAGGATGGAGATGACACTGTGCCCAGATTGGACGAGTAGAGCTGCCGCCGCAAGTGTCAAGAGTCTAACCGCGACGCTTACCTGCACTGCATCGCGATATTGTTCAAAGGCGCGCTGCGTGCTTACACTTACGCTTTCGATAGCGCGCACCAGGATCAGCAGGCTCGCTATGCGGAGGCAAATCAGACACTCCCGAACCGGAGTGAAAGATGCGACCGTGATATGACGCGCGGCGTATGGCGCAGCAATCCAAGAGGCAATCGCTAAGGCAATGCCAAGCACTAGATTGATGCCCAACATGCTACGCACAGAGTTCACCATCGAATCGGTTGCGCCGATTCCTCGAAGTATGGCAACCCGCTGAATGTTGGCGTCACAGAATCCCGAGGCGATGATGCCTCCAGCGCTGACTACGGCCGTTGAGATCATCCAAATCCCATACTCTGCCGCACCGAGCTTGTGCAGCACGATGGGTGCAACCAGCAACATCCCGAACGGATATGAACCATAGTCGAGAACTCCGTAGACTGCGTTGACAAGGTGTTTTTTCATTCGACAACATGCCCCCGTCGGGTTATCCGGAAAAGGCGTTTGCGTATAACCGAAAGGATTTCAATCGTCAGCTCTTTACGCGGGTCGCGGCCGTCGGCGGCACGCCAATGTTCACGAACCACAATCATTGCTGAAGTGGCGGCAAACGCGAGGAAGGTACACAACAGGGTCAGCAAGAGACGAGGCGGAAAATACTTCTTCTCCGGTACTTCCGGAGAGTCAATGACTGTGACGACTGGAATGGTTTTCGCCTCTTCGATGCGAGCCAGCTCGTACTGCTGTGTGAGCAGCTCGAATACCGCCTCCTGCACTCGTACGCAGCGGTACAGGTTGGCATACGGAACCGCGAGACGGGGAAGCTGTCTCAGCGGCGGATACAGTTCCCCTTGATCGCTGGGATTTGCCGACGCGTGGCTGCCGGTCGCGTCGTCTATAGTCAGCGGGGCAGAAGTCCCAGTCATCTTTTGCAGATCGCGCTGCAGCGATGCGATTCGCGCTTCGGTCTCACGGACCCGCACGTTTCCATCACCGTAGATCTGACGCAGTGATTGAAGGCCTGATTGCTCAACCAGCAACTCACCTTGCACTCTTGCTCCTGCTTCGACCAATCCACGTGTCTGCTCTTTGATATCGATCGTGCTGTTCTTGCTAGAGAACTCGCTCAACTCAAGCTGGGCTTGTTCGAGATCCGCCCCTACAGAGCGAAGGCGGCTCTCGATGAAGATGCGTTCCTGCCTGGCGGAAGACGAGCTCGTTCGCGTCAGTAAATTATTCAATTCATCCAGATAGGCCTGAGCCATATCACGCGCCCGTACCGGGTCGGTGTCTTGCACCGCAATGGTGATCACGCCACTCTTCTTGTCGTCCGTGATCTTCGTCATACTCGCCAGGTGCTTCGCAGCGGTAAAGCGGTAGCGCGACCAGTAGACTTTTTGCAGGTCGAAGCGGTCGATGAGACGTCCCCGCACGGCCCCACTTTCAAGCAGGCTCTCGTAGAGTGCAGTGCTGGTGTGCCCACCGAGCAAGCCGCCGGCAAGGCTTCCAAGGCTACCGAGGCTGCCCAAACTACCAGAGTGTCCGGCCAATGCGGCCAGCAGCATCGCACCTGAGCCTTGCTGGTCGGGAGGCATTATGCTTGCAATGGACTTGTAACGTTTAGGAATCAGGAATGCGATCGCGAGGCTTGCTACGAGCGCAACGGCCGTGATACGTGCAAGGGTCTGGCGGTACTGCCAAAGCAGTCTCGCGCGGCTAAGCCAATCCGTGGGTGCTGAAGCCGCCCGTTTCGGAGTGGACTCAATGCGTGGTGTCATGACACTTTCGCTCATGGCCTTGCTCTCGACAGGGAGTGGTGCCATTGCTGGGTGCTCGGATTGGTTTCGCCTTGAAACATCGTGTTCGACATGAGAGTGGCAAGGACCATAACGACGCTAGAGATTGGCTACGGCTGCGGTGATGGCAATGGACGACGCGAGCTGTGCTGCAGTGAGGAGATTTCTCCAGAAGAGCGAAGCCCCAATCACCTTCTGCGGTACGACCACCACGTCACCAGGGCCAAGCCGTGTGGAGAGGACAGAAGGATCGAACAGACCGCCCGAATGCCGACCAATGACTGAGCCATTCGCACGGATCACGAGGATCTCTTTTCGGTTCGCCGTATCACTCGTTCCACCGGCATGCTGCAGATACCAGCTCGCAGTCTTTCCTGGTGCGAAGGTGAGTGCCGTGGCGTTATATACCTGACCGGTAATCAGAACAAAGCCGGGACGTTTAGGAATCGTCAACACATCGCCGCGGCGCATTTCGATGTCAACAGCGGTGTTCGACCAGCTATCGATGTCCGCGGTGATATGGACCACAAGACGACCTGTCGGGGGCTCACTCTTCAAGCGTGCCAGCACCTGATCTTGTTGCGCCTGGATCAACTTCAGCGTTGCTCCGGAGTCGCCAGAGCCCAGATTCGGTGAAAGACGTGCCGAAGCCGAGCTCGTCTCAATCTGTCGAATCAGTTCCTCGCGGCTCTTCTGTTCGAGTTCGCGCACTTGTTCACGTACAAGGACTGCGCCCGCTGGATATGCCGTCTCGCGGAATCCGCCAGCGCGACGCAGCACTGAGCTGAGACGTTCTCCCTCCCGAAAGCCGTACGTACCGGGATAAGCGACCTGCCCTTCAATCTGTACCGACTGACCGATGTCATTCCATCCCGTGATCTGGTGAATGGTGAGGATGTCTCCTGGTTTAAGCGGAACGTCTGCGTTCGGCTCACTCCCCGACACAGCCGCGCCAATGTGAACGTTAACAAGACTTCCCGTAACTCGACTTCCATTCGCCACGCCATAGCTTGTCAGATCCGCGACGTCGAGCATGGCGTCACGTTTGAATCCACCAGCCATACGGACGAGTTGTGCAGCCGTCATGCCGTCTGACAACGGATACGCGGCTGGCCGCAGCACCTCGCCCTGGATCGTCACCTTTGGGGCATCCGCTTGGTATCGGCCTAGAATGCGAATCGTATCGAACGTCTGAAGCTCGAGATTGCTGTTCCCGATCAGCACATCCGGCACATTGAAGTTGATGGTCTCTGCGTGGAGATCAGGTGGTACGAGGCGGATAATCTCCCCTACAGGCGACGGCTCCGGCAGTAAATCCTGGTAACTGCGCAGAACGTCACTGAGACGCATTCCGTCACTGTATGAACGCCTGCCTGGTCGAACGACGTGCCCCTCAAGATAAATTGCTCGCTGACTATAAGGCAGAATAGGCGCAATCCGAATGCGATCACCATCCCGGATCTGGAACGCTGCAATGGTGGCACGGTCGGCGTCAGCAGTTCCGGTTGCAGAAGTCTTAAGCGTGACAGTCTCGCGTTGTCGGTTGATATTGATTCTTTCGATTGTGATGTTCTCAAGAGAGGCTGCCGCAGTAAGACCACCTGCATCGCTGATCGCCAGGTCCAACGTCGATTCGCCAGGCTTCAATTCATAGATCCCAGGCCGCTTGACCGCGCCTGAGACCGCAACCTGTGGTCCTATAGGCGATATCAGTAAGGTGTCACCACTCTCGAAACGGGCGCCCTTGGCACGGACTCCATGCAGCAGAAAGTCGTAGAGATCTATATTCTCAACGAGCTGCTCTCCGCGTAAATGACGCACCATCCGAAGTGAGCCGGCCGCGGTAGGGCCACCCGCGAGATAGAGTGCACTTAACGGAGTTGCCAGCGAACTGATGTCATATCCGCCGGGCCGCTGCACATCGCCTACGACGTACACTCGCACCGAGCGAAGGCGCGACACGGTCACGGTAACCTTAACATCTCGATATTGTTTCTTAAGTGCGTTGTCAATCAGACTCTCCGCATGATCGAGCGAAAGCCCGGCCAAGTCCAGCGAACCCGCCTCAGGCAACAAGATGCGACCGTCGCGGTCGATGACGCGATTCACACTCTGTGTCATGCCACCCCACATATTGATCGTGAGTGTGTCACCAGCGCCGATCACGTAGTCGGGGCCGAGGGGCACATCCAGAGGGGTGTCCCGGCCAGCCCCGCCACGAGCCATCGCGGAGACGCTGCGGTTGACAAATACATCTGAACCGAAGCGCTTGAGTGGGACGGTCTGTTCGGGGATCTGCGTATATAAATCACGCATCGATTGCAGGTTATAAGGAGCAGGTTGGCGCAGAACTTTCGGCGCGTCGGTCGAGGCATTCACCGTCTCATGGCCACGCTTTTCTTCGCTGGACGATCGATTGGCGGACGAACCTATCAACTGTGCCGTACGGTTCGGAACACCTATTTGATCGGGAGAAGAGAGACCAGCCTCAGCTGGGGCCGCTGTATCGACCCCAGCCGGAATAGAAGACTGTCCCGTCAGTCTACTGCCTCCTTGTCCAGTTATTTCACTGTCTTCCGGGGCTCCAATATTTGAATTGGAGCCCAAACTTTGGAGATCGTCCTGCGAAACGTATCCTCTTGCGCGAAGAAACATCGTGATGTTCGCGCGCAGATCGCTGTTGGTTGCGATCTGGCTATAGAGCATCTGGTCGGAGATATCGTTGGCGTCGATCGGCGTCCCCTGCTGTTGGAGGCGATCGGCTACCTGGGACTTCAACTCCACCACAAGATCGGGATTCTGCTGCAGGATGTTAATGATTAGGTTCGAGGAAAGAGTAGCCGGAACGACGAGGCTGCTCGAGGAGCTGCTTTTATCGTCCTGCGATCCGTCAATTTGGGATTGCTCCGTAGCTCCTAGACCTGAGCCTGGAGTTGAGGGAGATTGGGTTGTACTCTGCGGAGGTGAGAACACCCCTTGCGCCTGTGAAGACTGACTCAGCATCGCCGTAATTGCCAATAAGCCGCTTGCTGCAACCGCGTGCGAACGCGACATTCGATTGCGGTAGGCAGTCTCAAGCGAGGGTATGATTCGAATTCGCTTGAGAATACTGAAGGGTCTGGAAGATATCAGCATAGATTTCTCTTCGTCTCTCAACGTAAAGAACTCGAACCGCTGCGGTGTCATGCCTTCGTAAGGCAAATGTCAATCTCTTGTCTGCGTGAGAAGGGTTGGAGCGTCTATCCAACAATCGTCGCTGCTGACTTCAATTCAAAGCGCAAGCCGACGTGATCGCTGACGCCATCTGACCGACTCGCAGAGGTAGCAGATACCTTCAAATAAGTGAAACCACAGGCGGAAACATACGAAACGCACTTGGATAAAGTACCGTCGGATCCGCTCAGGAACTGTCTCGTGCGGAGGCGTATGGGCAATTGCCGGCGGCAAACTCCGCGGCAGCAGTGATTGTCGGAGCGACCGTTTCGAGGGCATACCTTCGCGTTCAAGCTCTCTCTGGAGCAACAGGTAAAGCTTGCTGCCGGGAAAACTAGCAAGAACCGACTTGCATCCGTACAGTCTTACCCAGGACCGTACGCGAGCGGGGACGTGATGAACCGTCCAGCTTGTCAGTGTTTCAGGAGCGAAATTGCCCATAAGCTGAGTAGTCAAAATTGTGATGACCCCGAGTGCCAAAGGCGCTCTTGGGTTCTCCTCAGCCGCAGCCTGGACTTCCTTCCAGAAGAGCTCATCGTGACGACGAGCGAGCACGTGCCGGTAGAATTCGACGAGGTGTGCAGTCCGTGAAAACTCGCCGGCTACATGTTTAAACAGGTGTAACCCCTGTCCTATGAAAAGATCGCTGCGAGAAAGCACCGGAATGGAGACATCATTGAAGTCGAGTTCATGTTTTCGTGCGAGCACTGAGGGACGGCTCCGGTCGCTTGTTTCGGCGTGTAGCTCTACGCAACGCAACGGAAGAGGTTTGTATAAATCCTTCACAGACCCGTCCGGAGCATGGATCGTCTTGAACTCCCAGCTCTTGCCGCTGACCGCGTGGAGGTAATAGCCTCGCTGTTCCAAGATCCGGCGCGCCTCGGGTATATGATCCTCCGCTACTAAGAAATCCAGGTCTAGTTGCGATCGCAGCCACGGCTTTGGTGCCGAAAGTGGCCAGAGCGAAAATCCTTTCAGGGTCGCATAAGAGAGGTGTGAGTGCTGAAACTCACGGTGAATCGAATTTGATTCGGCCGCCATGCGCTGAGTGCGGGCAATATTGTCGTGGAGATTCTGCTGCAGACGTGCCAGTACCGGTGGCGGTAGCATTTCGGATCGTTGCAACTCCAGCATCCGGTCGAGAAAATACAATGCAAGACCACTGGTATCCAGCCAATGCAGTAGCTTCTTCCAATCCTTAGAGGAGATATGTCGCAGTAGCGAACACTGGGCAGGAAGCGGGTCGCAGAAGGTCAGCAGCACAGCATGCCTGATTTGTTGTTCGGCGCTCAGAGATTCTTTTATCGCTTCAAATTTCATGCGGACTCGGAACCAAGACAAATACCAAGCTGTTCCGCGACGCCGCGAGCCGCTCGCCAACCTGCATTGGTGACTTCAACTGTAGGAAAGATTCCAGGGACGTTTGTCATGGGGCTGTAAGTCAATTGTCATTTTTATCTCGCCGATCGGCTTCGATTGCCGGGCATACAAGTCAGTGAATACGGACACGTTTTAGGTCGAGCCGCTGGGCCTCGATACCCTGGGGCGCACGTCAGAAAACTCGCTTGGTGTTGCATGACAAACTTTTGACAAAGGACATACGAGCCTGAGACACATCCGGTTGGAGACGTAACTACAGTTGCATCTATGCCGTCCCCCCGACGAGATTTTCGTTTCTTCAAATCACTATGGTCTGCGAGACCGCTCCTATTCAGTGTGGTCGTACTCTTCGCTACCCAGTACGGCAGAGCCCAGGACACGCCGCTAATCTCCGGCGGTGTTGGTTTTTTCACAAACACCACCGGGGGGAGTACAACCTATTTACCGATCATTTCGCCCTTGTTAGCCGCACCAATCGGAGATCACTTTCTCATCGAGTCTCGAGCGGCACTGCTCGAGGACTTTACACCGAAAACTGGCGGTCAGCCCGGCTATGACCACAGTCATTTCATTGGGTTGACCTATCTTCAGGGCGATTACATTGCTTCTCCGCATGTGACCGTTGTGGGCGGGAGTTTCTTGACCCCATTCGGAACCTACAACGAACGGCTATCTCCAATTTGGATCAATAATTTTCAGGATGGACCATTGATCCAAACGCTAGGAGTTATGACCACAGGAGTTGGTCTCGGCGGTCAGTTGCGAGGATCCGCAGTCTCACGGCGTAACTTCTCCATTGACTATGCTGCATACTTCTCTGCGCGAAGTGGGAACGAACAGTTTAATTCAAAACGCTCTTCGGGTGGACGGGTGAGCCTTTATCTGCCCGAGAAACGTCTGGAAGTAGGTTTTTCTTATGGACGGCTTTTGCAAGGCACTCACGAGAACTTCTACGGAACGCATGTCTGGTGGGAGCCCAAGGATAGCACCTTTCGTTTGCGTTCAGAGTGGGCTCGCGGTCAGCACGCACAGGGCTATTGGGTGGAAGCTGATTATCGACCCACAAACTTCGGGGGACTTGATAGCTGGATCGGCAGACTGGAGCCTATCTTTCGTATTCAGCAGACGTTTCGAATCGACAACGTAGCGAGCGATAGTTTGCCAGCAATCAACACACAGCGTGCAGACTTCGGCCTGGACTATAACCTACCGCACAATACGAGAATTCTCACAAGCTATTCGCGACAGTTCTCTTCCAGCGGAAATGTCAACATCTGGGAGATCGGAATCGTATATCGGTTCCTCTTCCCGGCCTGGAAAGGAAAACAATAATGAGTCAGACACATCTTCTCGCTTATGCTTTTGGTCTAAGTGCGCTCCTTACGCCGTTTCTGGCGGCGCAAACTAAGCCTCAAGGGAATCAGCCAGCCTCCGCACACGTTGAGCAGAAAGCATCCACGAAACAAAACTCGCCGATACCCCATAGTGAGGGCGATCGCATCTTCGCACAGAACTGTTCGCGATGCCATACGGCACCTGATGGGTTCTCGCCCAATATATCGGGCACGGTGGTGCGCCACATGCGTGTGCGGGCATCGCTAAGTCAGCACGATGAACAAGAGCTCCTACGCTTTCTAAATCCCTAACAAGCTGACATGTCTCAGTGGCACTCGCGATCTGTCCAGACTTCGAAAATGTGTATTCTCCGCGTCGATTGAAATGCTGGATTGGCTTGCAACATAATTTTGCTCTCTGGCTGAATTGCGTTCTTCAAATCTTCGGCGAAGGTGGATTGCCCGGTTGTTTATGCTTTGTGAGATCGTAGGGGTCAGGGATGGCGTCTCTGCTTTTGCCGATTAACATGGGCAGATGTAGAAGCAAAATCCACTACTGTCCGTCGTGAACCAGCTTCTCCAGCCGATGAACTGCCCAGTTCAGATCCTTGTACCGCAGCTCGAAGACTTCGGCGGTCAACAATTGTTCGATAGCCGCATGTTGCCGATCGCGTGTATCTGGTGGTCCGAATAGCATCTGGCGCATAAAGTTGCGCGTCACGTCCTTGCGATAGGGTACAAGACCCTGCCTACCTTCCGAACGACGATTCAAGAACACGATGAAGTCGACCTTCGTTGCCTGAGCACAGGTCAATCCCGGGATCATTGATGTCTGCATCTCTACGGATGGTTTACCGGCTGCTCGTGGCATCATCTTGAGCTCTCCGATCTCCGGAAACAGCTCCGCCGCGGTCGGCCGGAACCTTACCTGATGGCAGTTGCCTGTAACTACGCGATCTTTGCCGCCGCTCAATAGATAACTTCCATCGTCGGAGACGTACGTCCATCCCTTTCGCGCGCATGCGTAGGACAATGTAGATTTGCCTGCTCCTGAGTCTCCACACAGCAGCACACCGCGCCCGTTCAGGGCTACACACCCTGCATGTACCGGTGTTGTGTGACAGGACGCAATGCAGGAGACCGGAGTTCCGAGGAAGTAATATCCTGCGTACAGCTTGTGACGGAGGGCTGCATCCGAAAGACATATCTGCGCTGTATGCCGCTCCATATCGACGATGCTGTAGTTATCTTTATCCGCGATACTGATAAATAATGGTGACATAAGGCGGTACACCGGCAGGGGCGGACAGTCGAGAGAATCGCTCGTCACCAAGTGCACTTCGGAGGAGATGGGAGTTGTGTAATATCGCTGCTCGAATTTCCCCCAAATACCCTCCAGCACCTCTAACACGTCGACTGAGTTGGTCCTGACTTCGACGGGAAATCCATATGGATAGAATTCTCTTGTCAGTGAGAGCTCGGGTTTCGGGAGTTCGGGCCTGGAAAAGTCCAATGGCTGTGAGTTGTCACACGCCAGTTCGATCTCCTGGATCGTCATATTTGGGTTCCTTTATCTTCGTGAGGCCGAGAAGTATTCGGCGCTCCGAAGGGTTGCGCACAGGAGATGCTCATGTCGGATTTATGAAGTCGCTTTGTCATATGCTCGTGCTGCATTCAAGCTGATTATGAACAGAGTCTTTTTGCGTGTTGTTACCGATTTGTCACTTCTTTGTCCCAACATGAGCGTTTGGTTCCCGGACTAGCCTGTTCAGACGGGGGTATGGGTGAAGATGAACAACTAATTTGGTAGATACATTCCACGTGACCAGCGTTGGGCGCGATATGACGGTTCCAGCCGGACTGACGTGACTCCAACAATATAAATTGACTAGGCATAGCTTCGGAGAAATCCACAATTCTCGCTGCGGAGATTTCGGTTCCTACATAGAGAAAATGATTTCGTGTGATCCGGGCAATGTCGCATAAGTACTCGGGCATGACTTCCGGTGCGAGATCTGACATGGCATGTGAGCTGAAGCTAAGATCGACTATGTCGTTCGGCAGATGCGCAAGCTCGACTAATGGCATTAGGACGATGTCGGCCTGCCGGATCGTATCAGAGGTCAACTCTGCCTCTCCGTACAAAACAATCTTGAGGTGCGGAAAGTTTTTGAGCAGGTAATACGATGTGAGAGATATGCTTTCTGGCACATCGAAATCAATGTAAGTTGTTCCTGGGCGATCGCGAAGAAGATAATATGCCATTCCACCAAACCCACCGCCGATCTCGGCGATCGTGGCGTGACCGTGCAGAAGCCGGGCAATTCTCTGTGCACAGTAGTGTTGGTACTCAGAGCCTACTCTGACAAGGGTATCCCCCAGAGCAACGCCGAAGGGGTTTCCTGTCGCCGGGCCAGCCAGATCGCCGATCGTATAACAGCCGCTTGTCTCCGCCTTCCAGTAGTCCAGGCGATAAAGGGCATCGACCAAATACAGACGGCGGTAGAAGTCGGTAATGACATGACCGAAATAATTGTTTTTCACCCGTTGCACGGGGAGCAGCCCCGTTGAACACTCATCGCGGAAGAAGTTCTCGTACATCTTCTGCAATATATCGAGGTCGTGCGAAGCCAAAGCCCGCATCACAGGCTCAAGCGTGTGATCGCGGTGTTGCTGCCACCAAGGGGTTGGATCGTATTTCGCCGATGCAACCTGTTCCCGACTCATTGCCAGGGAGTAGGCCCTGCAAATCCTTTGCAGTAATGGCCGATCGGAGCCGTTGTCACCGATGCGATCCCTAAACCCGCGAGTGACGCCATCAAGATCGTATCGGGGATCACCTCTGAAGTAATTACCGCCTCGATACAGAAGCTCCCGATTTGCCCACGCCGTCCGCCACCTGATGCCTGCGGATCTCAGCGTTCGAACCGGATTGCGTAGATACTTCGAAACTAATTTTATATTGCCGTTCATGTAGCAAGTTAGTCGAGACGCTTGAGATGATGGGCAGACGCTCACAGCTTCCTTTATCCCCTGGCCGATTCTCAATTTGCAGCGTCTTTCCCAAGATATGCGCGTAGCTATTTTCTACTTGTCGCTAGATTGTCTAAATGTCTTCATTCCATTGTCGAGGTTTCTTGCATGAGCAAGTTGGGACCCGATTCGATCGGGCAGGATGGCATACCTCGCGATGCATAAAGATCCGAAAAGACAATGAAGTGACAACTCGATGACAAACGATAGCAGCACCGACCATATGCTTTGGAGGTCTGTTGGTACGCCGATGAACTACGAGCGCTAGTGTGTTTGTCGTGATCCAGAGGACAACGAACTAGAGGTCATTAGATGGAGTCATTCCGCGAAATCGACGCTAGTCACGTGGATTCAGCTTATGTAAAGAGTGAATTGGATTCGCGCGGCTACGTGCTCATCAGGCAATTCCTGCCATTTGAAGACATTGAGAATTTGCTGCGCCAGATCGTGCAGATTCTCTCCGACGAAGGCTGGCTGCTGCCAAATCAGCAACCCATGGTGCGAGCAGCCAACCCAAATGCGGCCTGCGGCGAATCTGATCCTGCTTTCAAGCGAGTATACGAAAAAGTCTTCAATCTCGAAGCTTTTCACTCTTTTGCTCATCACTCAAAACTTCGCGAGGTGATGCGTTTGGTGGTTGGCCCGAAGCTGCTTGTTCACCCGAAACCGATCGCTCGATTGATCTTTCCTAATTGCGATCGATTCGTGATTCATGCACATCAGGACCACTTAGCTGTTGGAGGTGATACAAACTGCTTTACGGCATGGCTGCCACTTCACGACTGTCCGGCTGAGCTCGGTCCGCTGCAGGTCCTGGAGGGTTCCCATCATTTCGGCCTGCAAGACGCCGATCCTGACGCTGGAGTGATCTCAAAAGGTAGTGCACGAGGCAGAGAATGGGTGAACGGGGCGATCAATGCTGGAGATGCGCTGATCTTCCATAGCTTAACAGTTCACTCCGCCTCTCCAAACACTTCCGGTCAACTCCGAATCTCTATGGATTGCAGGTTTCAGGATTACTCGCACATCTCAAATCCTGCAAACTTTGTGTTCCCTGGCTCGAACGATCGCTCATGGGAAAGCACCTACGCCCATTGGCTGTCGAAGGATCTTAAGTACTTCTGGAAGCACCTGCCTCTGAAATTCAAGCCGTCGATTGACGAGCTGACAACGCTTGTCGATACCGCCGATACTGAGCAAATGCGAGTACGTTACGGCAGAATTCTGAACCAGATCAAGCTTCAGATGCCACTCGATACTATCTCAGAAGTTGATTACGGCTCTCTGTCGAGCGGGCTTGCTCTGCCGCAGAATCCGGGACACGAGGGCTTATGAAGCCTCCTTCCAGATTATCCAGCGACAAGGGCACTCTACATGCGTCGGACCGCGGATGGAAGCCGGAACTTGTCACGGTAATTCCTGAGATCTGGATGCTCGTCAAGCCATTTCGCTGGCTGATCTTTGGTTGTTTTGCGTTGATGATAGTTAACCGCATATGTAGCCTCGCAGTTCCCGTCGCTTTCCGTTACTTAGTCAACGATGTGATGTACGGACATCATTTCGATAAGTTAGCTCTTATCATTGGTGCCGTCGCTGGGGCGACATGCATTCAGGGTGTCACTACTTTTTTTCTTTCACAAAAGCTGTCCATCGCTGGTCAGCGTTTGATTGCGGACCTCCGGAAACAAGTTCAGAATCACATTGGGCGCCTCCCCATCTCGTTTTACGATGGCAGTCGCGCGGGAGATCTCACCGCTCGCATTATGAACGATGCGGAAGGTGTACGTGACCTGGTAGGCGCAGGCCTCGTGGATTTGGCAGGAGGTATGCTGACCGCGATCATCGCTCTTGCCCTTCTCTTACGCATCAGCACCTTGATGACAATGTTGACTTTCTGCATTCTGATCGGGTTCGGGTTCTTTCTTAAGACTGCATTCGGCGTTACGCGGCCGATCTTTCATGAGCGCTCCAAACTAACTGCTGAGGTAGCGGGGCGCTTAACCGAATCGCTTGCAGCTGTGCGTGTAGTAAAGGGCTACCGCGCCGAAGCTAGCGAGGCCAATGTGTTTGCCAATGGCGCTGAGCGCATCCTTAAGAACCATGTGAGCTCCATCAGGGCACAATCATGGATGTCGCTGGCGTCTACTATTCTGTTTGGCATAGTTGGCGGCCTGATCATGTATCTCGGGGCCCTGGAGGTGAAGGGACACCGTTTAGACGTCGGCAGTTATGTGGAGTTCATCATGCTGCTGGCCTTTATGGTGGCTCCCATTGCGCTCCTCGTTAGTGTCGGAAGTCAACTTATGGAGTCCATCGCCAAACTTCACCGTACCGCGGTCCTCCTAAGAGAACCTAGTGAGGATAGTGAGATATGCCGTACCCAAATGATTGGCCCAATCCAAGGTAGCGTCGTTTTCAGGGGTGTCTCATTTACTTACACAACCGGCAAGGCTGTATTGCATGGGGTTCAGTTCGAGGCCGATCCAGGTACCGTGACCGCGCTGGTCGGCGCTTCTGGGGCTGGTAAATCTACAATTATCTCGCTGATTTGCGGCTTTTATATTCCAGTTAGCGGCCAGATCTTTATCGATGACGTCGACTTGTCAACCGTGCGACTCGACAGCTATCGCCAACAACTGGGCGTGGTGCTGCAGGATACATTTTTGTTCGATGGGAGCATCCGCGAAAACGTCCTATTCAGCCGTCCTGGCGCACATAGAGAAGAGTGGCTCGAGGCTTGCCGTATCGCCCGCGTGGATGAATTCGTAGAGCGGCTTCCGGATCAGTATGAGACAGTCGTGGGCGAAAGGGGAATCCGGCTTTCGGGGGGACAGCGCCAGCGAATCTCCATTGCTCGCGCCATTCTAGCTAATCCGCGCATTCTCATCCTCGATGAGGCCACAAGTTCGCTTGACTCGGAATCGGAAGCGATGATCCAAGCAGGTTTGAATGCTTTGATGAGGGGCAGAACAACTTTTGTGATCGCTCATCGGCTTTCCACAATCCGGCGCGCAGACCAGATTCTTGTGCTTGATCGCGGGAAGATAGTCGAACGTGGCACGCATGAATCTTTGTATACGCTCCAGCGACATTACTATGACTTCTACACGAGACAACACGGGCTCGAAAGCAACCTGTTTGTGGCGACTGGCGAAGGAGACCTATGCCCAACTCCAGTTTGACGGTTATAAGTCATCCGCTTAGCAGCGCCAGGAAGGCGAAGTCATGGTTTGCTGCTCATGTTCACATGTGGAGGTTTGGCAACCACGGCCGAAGACGTTTCAAAAAAGATCCTCGTTATGATCTGCAACAGGTTACGGCTGGCTTCGCCAATCGTACTGATGAAGCGTCTGACGATACACCTCTTCTTGAACGCATCTGTGCAGCCTATAATAAAGCCGAAAGCGAGCCGCATTCCGTGCTTGGCGCCTATTTGGCGTCGGAGTCAGTGCGAAGGCTGCGACAAGGAAGTTTGAGCCCATCGATCCGGATGCTCATTGAGCATGACACTGTTGCTTTAGGAGCGATGTACCGAAACTTCTACCGCGATCCTTGCTCTGCCGGCTTGCTGGCTGCTCCTCAAGGAATGTCGACTGCGTACTTTGGACCGCAAGTCAAAGACATTTATCGTCATTTTTATCTAAGCCACGTTTTATATCGACTCGACTACTGGAAATATCTTACGGGCGACCGCTTCTCTCTGAAGGACCTCGCCGGATCGGGAATCGGCAATCCGTTTGGCGTTGTGATCGACGGGACGCATATCGCCGTCGGAGCGGAGTACTCACACTATTGCGCGGAGCGGGTGGCAGGTTTAGGCGATCGCTTCTGCATACCCCATTCGACCGTTGCGGAAATCGGTGGCGGCTTCGGCGCTATCGCCTACTATCTTCTCCGTGATCATCGACCTCTAACCTATTTTAATTTTGACATTCCGGAGCGAATTGCTCTGAGCTCATACCATCTGATGAAGGCGTTTCCCCATTTAACTTTTCTACTATATGGGGAGAAGCCGCTGACCCAAGAGACTCTTTCAGATGTTGACGTCGCACTGTTGCCTATATCTGCGCTGGCGGCTACGCAGAACGCCTCTATCGACATCACTTTTAGCTCCGATGGAGTTTCAACTCTATCGGCGAGCGCGATGACTGAGTGCCTGCAAAGGATTGCGGCAATCACCAGGCAGTCGGTACTGTATATCGCCAATCAGGCATCCAGCGAATTAATCGGAAAGCAGCTTGGCGAAGGAGCAAATGCTTTTACGCTGACGGATCGACGTACGTCGGGATGGCACAGTCATAAGATCTCCGGTGCCGGTGTGGGAGGTGCAGCGGCCCTCGCCAACTCTGCCTTGATCGAACAGACTTTCAGTTGCAAGCGCGCGGTTGGCCATTCCGCAGTCAACGTGCCGGTGCTTGCTGGAAGAGAGGGAGCGCATGGGGCTTGGCAGTGATCGAAACAATCGCGCGACGCTGACAGGGCGGTACCAGCGCATAGGGTCGTCCCCTGTGAGTGCTCCCCTAAACCCATCCAGAGGGATCGCGCAACCTGGCGAAGAAGCGACAGAAAAACAGGTTGTCCATTCTTCTCAGCCGCGTTTTATGAAGGTTGCGCTTTGGATGCTAATCGGCGCGATGACACTATCAGTTACGCTCTACAGCGAAGTACCGCTTCTCCGTCAAGCTGCGGAACGGGCGTACCTGGGCTCCATTCTTTTTCTCATAGTCCCGCACATAACGGGGGGCGTGCTCGCACTTCTTATCGGGCCAATTCAGTTTTCGAGCCGAGTGCGCAGACGTTATCCAAGATTTCACCGGGCACTTGGAAGGATTTATGTGACTGCCGTATTCGTAGCCGCTCCCCTCGCGATCACGTTGTCACAGCACCGGCACGACCCTCGAGCTATCCATTTTGTAGTGGCCACTTCTGTTCAAGCGTGCACATGGATGATTACTACGCTTGCGGCATTTCTCACGGCTCGTAATGGCCACATTCAGCAACATCGCGAGTGGATGGTCCGTTCCTATGCCGTGACACTTACATTTGTGGGTACTCGCGTGCTTCAACCCATTCCGGCGTGGAACCGGCACAGCGAGGCCGGTTTCGCTATCGAGATCATCATAATCACATTTCTAGCCATTCTAATTCCAGATATTGCCTTCCATTGGCGACAACTGACGACACACCGCCTTAGACCCGTTGTACTAAAAGCCCGGAACGGATGAGCGTCTGCCGGATGATGAGATCACTGGTCGACGCCGGGAGTTCCAACAAGAGATTTGTTCGTTTTTGAGGTTCGACGTCCACTCAAGGAGAATCTTCTGTATGTCGATCGATACCGGAGTCCGTGCAGGGATCAAGAGAATTGCCTTAGGAAAAACCTTACTCCCCCAGGAATTCACTCTCGGGCTGCCGGAGCCGCAGACCGAGATCAGTGTCTTTCTGCGCGGCGCAGGTGTGAATCGTGACGTAACGGAACACCTTTCGACGGCATGTGCTGAGCCATTGACAATCTGCATCGGCTTTGATGAGGGCACCTGCCCAAGCCCCAGAGAGCGCTCTGATCTGAGCTTGGTGTTTTCGGAGCGAAACGGCCAAGAGTGCGTCCTGGGCGAAATCGGTCTCGACTACAGGCAAACTTTGACTGGGGTACGCACGGAGTTCATGTTTTTCGAACCGAGGAGTTCAAAGAATTTTTGCTTGCCGAATGTGCAGCTCGGACTCCATTACATTCTTCACGCATACCGTCAATGGAGGAGAGACAACACGCAAGGCATTAAAATGTCGTTCCTCGAAAGACGTGCATCTATGGTCACGTTCATCCGGCCTCACCCTGTCATGTTGGTTAGTGTTGGCAATTACGAAGAAGGCAACCTCTTCCCCATGAATCTCTGCGGGTATCTCGGCAACGGACACTTCGGCTTTGCTTTGAGAACGGAACGAGTTGCCGGTACGGTTGTCCGGCGGGCTGGCTACGTGGCCCTCAGCAGCCTGCCTGAGCAGCAAGGCTATTTGGCTTATCGTCTGGCAAATCAGCACAAAAAGGAATCCGTCGATTGGAGTGAGCTTCCTTTCGCAACCAAGATCTCAAAGGCACTCAGCATTCCCATTCCAGAGTTCGCGCAGAGAGTGAAGGAGCTTGAGATTTGGAACTCCATCGCGGTTGGCAGCCACCGCTTCTTCATTGGGCGGATACTAGAAGAAGAAACATACACTAATGAATTGGCGTTTTGCTCGATCCACGGTTTTTACCAATCTTGGAGACTCAAGAAATTTGAACAGCGCGATAGAGAGCTGGTGCGCTCCCTTGCAGCGGATACATTTCATAAGCGAGAACGCCATCTTGCGAAATAACGAATCAATCAAACATTCCAAAGATGCGTGGCTTGGCCGTATGTCACAGATGTATCTATGCGCGAAGAGAAAATAATGGTTCTCCATGGCTGCGAATATTCTAGCCGACGTGGAGTTGTGCGGAGGCTCAGCTTATTAGGCTCGCAGCAGGGTGCGTCGAGAGATGACCTAGCTTTTCTCGTTTGGTGGCAATGTAGTTTGCACAGTGGGGATCGATCGGAACTTCAGCATTTAAACGTTCGACAATATGGATTCCTGATAATGTAACTGCCCGGATCTTTTCTGGGTTGTTGGTCATCAGACGGACCCTCCGAATGTTCAGCGAACGGAGAAGGTCTACCGGTAACTGATAGTCACGATGATCGATTGCATGGCCTAGACGGAGATTTGCTTCAATTGTGTCGAGACCCTGATCCTGTAGCTCATAGGCTTTCAGCTTTTCCATGAGGCCTATTCCCCGCCCTTCCTGGTGCTCGTACAGTAGTATCCCTGTACCTAGCTTCCCAATTGTGCGCAACGCAAGATGAAGCTGGTCGTGGCAGTCGCACCGGAGAGAATGGAAAACATCTCCTGTGGCGCATTGAGAATGAATACGGACCACAGGAGCATCGTGGTAGAGGTTACCCGCGATGAGGGCGAGCGCTGTTTGTACACACTTCTCCTTGTTGTCTGGACTCGTGTACGTTCCCTCGAAAGCTAGCAGATGGAAGTCGGTCCACCGGGTTGGGAACTTCACTTGGGCGATCTGCTTTAACTCTATCAGTGACAATGGGATCCCCTTTGCTTTTGAAGGCGCTGATTCACTAATGGCGTCTTCATGGAACCACGCGTCGACGTGCTACCGCGGTGAACCACAGACTGCGACCGCAGTCGGTGCCGTAAAGCAGAGTCTTCGAGTCAGTCTCCCAACTTGGCTCAATTTGATTACAGGGAATATCCGCAATGCGTCTCGTTTCTCCGGTTTGTTGATTGCGGATCCATAGGTTCCAAGCGCCGCGATCGAAACGGCTGTAGGCCATCCAGCGTCCGTCGGGAGAAAGCGCTGGATACCGCGATTCACCCAGACTCAGCGGCGTGTTTCTATGTAACGCGTCGCTTAGGTAAATCCCAGGTGGGTGGTGCCCCTCCACCGCAGAAAACGCATACACGTCCTCAGAGAGGAAAGATGCCTCATATAAGTTGAGCGATGGAGGTGTAAGTACCACATCCGACGCCGTCTGGGACTGGAAGTTTCTTCGAACGAATAAACTGCCGCGACCACGGTAATCGCGAACAAAAGCCAGGCTCGCTTGATCGGCTGAGAGCATTGGCTCACGCGCGTTCTCCACTATCACATACGAAGAATCTCCTCGCTCGACGATTCGTGACTCTGGGTTCAGAGCCGTCTCGGCCCATAGACCTTTTGCACTGATGGCAAACGAGAGCTCATCGCTCATCGTGGGATCGCTTCGTATCGCGTCCGTCGTGCCCTCAAGGTGATATCCCGCCGAAGTGAATGCCAGATATTTGACTCCCTTACTTGCTGATTCAGGGCTGGCAGCAAGCAGAACTTGAGTCTGAAGCGGTAACCGGTAAGCGTACTCTTGACGGACGGTCCGTTCCCGTTCGAGAGTGTAATGCACGCTGAACATAACCGCAGCGGTCATCGCCGCGACCCACGCGTATTGCGTCCGACTGCTGCGTGACGAACTAGGGACCAACCGTTCGGAACGTAACAGCATATAAGTTCCCAATAGCAGCGCAAGCATCAATGGCAAACGAGGAATATACAGCAGAACTGCTGGACCGATCACACTACCTGAGCTCGGCAGGGGTAGCCCAATACCAAAGTAGACGATGGCTAAAGCCAGAAGCCATCTATACCTCTTTCGCTCCAGCAATATTGCTGTCAACACGCATACAGGAAAGACGAGCAGAACGAAATTATATGAAGCCGGTATGGTGGAGATAGCAAGGGAAGCCAGCAGCAGCGCCGACCACTCCAACTGCGTCCGGTGAGGGGCTCGCCCTTTCCCCCGCATGAGCAGAATCGCTGGCGCCAGCAGTACCATTTGCAGGGTCGGTTGCAGAATGGCATACCAAAATGGAGAGTTGTGCCAAGGATGCGGATTCCACTGTGGTTCATCGAGGAAGAGGTAATGCAGAACGCTCGAGATGGAACCACTGGCTGTTGCATATGGTGGCAGCCCTTCCCCATGCAGAGCCCATGGAAGAATTTCCTGGAGATAGGTTCGATGTACGTTCCAGCCGAAGATCAAGACAGACGCCACAGTAGTTGCTACTCCGGTGAGCGCAGCCGCAACGAGGGCGCGCCATGCTTTGCGTTGCACGAAAAAGACAAAGAAAAAGATCGGAAATATTTTGCAGGCTGCCGCGGCTGCGATCAGGGCACCGGCAAGCGTATCTTTCTTGTGTAGGTATGCCCAGCATGCAGCCACGATCAGCAGTAGCAAGAGTAAATAGAACTGGCCATACAGCAGGTTTCGATGCAAAGGAAAGCTTAGCGCGAAGATAAGTGCGATCCGCTGATACGACAAGCCGGTTAGAGAGCGCAACAGCCAGCAGAGCGGGACTAATAATCCAAGATTCAGCAGCAGCCACAAACGTTTTGCCGTAAGAGGTGAGAACCGCGTCAGTGGCCACATTGGCAACGTAGATATCGGCGTGATGGGCAACATCCCAATCACACGAACGTCTAGAGCACGATGATCCTTTTCGCGCTGTAGCCAGACCCACTCATACATGCGGCTGGTATCGTACCCCTCATGCGCTAGTCTCGCAGACATGTAATAGTTTGGGAAATCGGTATTCAGCTTACTCCATGCACGTGGCAAGGTGTGTGCTCCCAGATAGAGCAACAAGACGAGGAGGAGACCCCTCTCAAGCCAGTGCAGAATACGATCGTCCGGAAGTGCGGCCACATCTCATGCTTGCTGAATAGCCGCTCTGTGATTGTCACCCGGCCGTCATTTTGCGGTCATTCGATTATTGCCATTCTTAATGGAGCCGCGTTTAAACGAGTTGCTATACCTTTAGGTGTCGTCCGTCGACGATGATTCTTGTGCATCGGGCGCGCCTTCTTGGCAGGTAACAAGATGACAGTCCGTTGACAACCTGGTGACAAACTCCACTGCACCGACTCGCTATGCTTTCCAAAGAAACGGCGGGCACAGCGTGCGTACATCTCGAAAGATCGTCTTTTTCTTTCCATCGTTTGCCAGTTCTGAGGCGACGGCGCCACTCGGCATTTTGGCGGTAGCGACTCCGCTGATCCGTGCCGGCTTCGAAATCGTACTGATCGATTCGACGATCACACCCGACTTCAAGAACCGCATCTTGGAAGAAGTCAAGAATGCACTGTGTCTGGGCGTTTCTCTAGTGACCGGCCCGATGATCCGCGAAACCGTGGAGATCGCGAAAGCTGTGAAGGCATGGAATCCAGACTTCCCGATTGTGTTAGGGGGATGGCATCCTTCGTTGCTTCCAAAGCAGACGCTTGAGGCACCTTACCTCGACTACATTGTGCGAGGACAAGGCGAAGAGAGCTTTCTGGAATTGGTGCAACATCTGCAATCAGGTTCCACTCCGGACTTCGTTTCAGGTATCGGATTTAAACGCGACGGCAGGTTAGTCATGACACCGGAACGTCCACTGCGTCCGCTGGCCGAGATGCCTCCGAAGGCATACCACATTGCGGATTTCGATGCTTATGAGCGCAAGTGCGGACGGCGTTGGGCAATGTACACGTCTAGCCTCGCCTGTCCATTCAACTGCGCTTACTGCACCAACGCCGGCGTCTATGGACGTAAGTGGAACGCGCTGCCTCCGGAACAGTTTGTCGAAGAGACGGTAGATCTAAGCCGCAGGTATGCACTCGATATGATCTGGGTGGTGGACGATAACTTCCTCGTCGACATGGATCGAGCCCGAGGAATCGCAGAAGGTCTGGTGCGCGAAGACTCTCACTTCCAGTGGAGCATTCAGGCAACCAGCAATGTGGTCGCACGGCTTACACCAGGGGATCTGCACATGCTGCGTCGAGCGGGCTTGCAGCAGATCTGTCAAGGCGTGGATTCTGGCTCGCCGACGGTGCTGAAGGCAATGAATAAGGATTGGCAGGATTTTGACTCCATCTACGAAAGCGCAGCGCGCTGTCTGGAAGCCGGAATACGGCCGTCCTTTAATATCATATTTGCATTTCCGGGTGAAGGCAGGAAGGAACGCCGCGAGACTATTGATTTCATGATGAGCGTCTGCCGTAGATTTCCGGGCGCCGAATTCTGGACGAACATCTTCACCCCCTATCCCGGCTCACCGATTTTTTCAAAGGCCACGGAGCTCGGCATCGAGTTGCCGACTTCACTTGAGGCATGGGCAGATTACTTTCCTCGGTACACGCGGCTTCCCTGGCTTGACGGAAGGGAGCACGACAGGCTTCAGGTGACCCGGGACTATCTGCGCGTTGCATTCGACCGCATACCAATCGGAGCAGATAAGCGCGGTAAGGTCACCCGGCTGATGCAGAAAGGCATTTCGCTTCCCGCACGTTGGCGATTGGACCACGATCTGTATCGCATGCCCGTAGAGCTCTGGCTCAACAACAAGCTAAGGCGATACACCGCGATGAAACCTGCAGTCGATGCTAAACGGCTTGCGAATACGCCAGCGGAGGCCGCATGCTAGGCCGGCCCTGCTTCGTCAGGCCCAGGTTGAGTGAGGCTTGCCTGCACGCCAACTTGATGCGCAGAGGTGATTCTTGGTAGACATTCTCCTCACACATTCCTATCACCTTGCCTACGATCAGAAGCAAGTGCGAAAGATGCAGCCTTACCGCCCGCTCGGCACCCTGTACGCAGCGGCAGCTCTTCGCGATGCAGGTTTTTCTGTCGCCCTATTCGATACCATGTTGTCGGATCCTGAGATCGAGTTCAGAAAGTCTTTGGCGCACCACGACCCAAAGATTGTGGTGATTTATGAAGACGACTTCAATTTTCTGACGAAGATGTGCCTGACACGAATGCGAGAAGTGGCTTGGCACCTCACGGACGTGGCAAAAGAAAAAGAAGTTCCGGTGATCGCGCATGGGTCAGATGCCACCGACCATCCCGAACTCTTCTTGAGTCATGGAATCGACTATGTACTGCGCGGCGAGGCGGAACAGACTCTCGTAGCCCTTTGCACAGACCTGACTAAGGGAAGAACGCCCACCGAAATTGACGGACTCGTCCGTATTGGAGACAGCGGTCAAGCGACTCACGGTGATCGGGCGCTCTCGAGAAATCCTGATTGGACCGCCTTGCACCGGCCGCCTACCGATTTGACAGACTTCAACTCGTACCGCCATGCATGGAAAAAAGCACACGGATACTTCTCGGTGAACATGGTCTCGAGCCGCGGATGTCCATATCAGTGCAATTGGTGCGCAAAACCGATTTCAGGCAACAAATTTCAACTGCGTGCAGCTTCTGCTGTTGCGGAAGAGATGAGACAGCTTAAATATGAAGCGGGAGCTGAGCACGTCTGGTTCAGTGATGACGTGTTCGCGTTGAATCGTCATTGGGTTCAGGAGTTCGTTTCAGAAGTCTCTCAAAGAGAGGCCGCGCTGCCATTCAAGATTCAGTCTCGCGCCGATCTAATGACTGAGGAAACGGTGGCAGCGTTGAGGTCGGCCGGTTGCGCGGAAGTATGGATGGGTATTGAATCCGGTTCGCAGAAGATTCTGGACGCAATGGACAAAGGCCTGAATATCTCATCGGTCCGAGAGACACGACAAAGGTTGAAGGAGTTCGGGATTCGCGCAGGTTATTTCCTGCAGTTTGGCTACCCAGGCGAATGTTGGTCCGATCTGCAAGAGACGATCGCCTTCGTCCGCAATACACGGCCGGATGACGTTGGCATCTCATTCTCATACCCTCTTCCCGGCACCGTTTTCTATGAGCGAGTCCAGACACAACTTGGGTCTAAGCGCAACTGGGCCGATAGCGATGACTTGTGCATCATGTTTCAAGCAGAGTATACGAGCGGATTTTATCGCGCTGTCCGCAATGCTTTGCACGCAGAAGTCGACACTTGGACTCTCGATGGGCAGGGCTTCGAGGTGGCCCAGGCTTCCGTCGAACAACTGTGGAATGAGGTATCTCTTCTGGAGCCGATTAGTAGAAATCCAGATGCAATCGAACTTATCGCGACGAACGCAAGTGGGAAGACTCGGGTGAATCTGGTTCCCATTCATCAGCTCACTGGAGCAACGGGGGCATAGATGCTCGATCTTCTACTCACTCACGGATACTTCCTATTCGAAGACCCAAAGGAACGGCAGATCATGAAGCCTTATGCCCCCTTGGGAATTCTGTATCTCTGCTCACACCTGCGTAATCGCGGTTTTGATGTCGATGTATTCGATACGACTTTTTCAAGTCGTGAGCAACTATTCAACCACCTGCGTACAGAGAAGCCTTCGGTGCTCGGCGTGTACGCAAACTTGATGACGCGAAGCAACGTCGTTGAGACTCTTTCTGTGGCTCGAGAAGCGGGTTGGACGACCGTGGTGGGCGGACCCGAGCCAGGCGCTTATTCGCTGGAATATCTCCAGGCAGGAGCCGACTTTGTAGTTGCCGGTGAAGGTGAGCTAACAATGGAGGATCTGCTCCTTGCGATTCGATGCGGAGAAAAGGACTTCTCCAAAATTGCCGGCCTATCGTATCTAGACACCGATGGGAACCTACGCCAGAACGCACCACGTGGACAGATTCAGAATCTTGATCTACAGCCGTGGCCGGCCCGTGGCGCAATCGATATCCGTCGATACGTTGAGACCTGGCGGACTCATCACGGCACTGGATCGATAAACTTCATCACGGCTCGCGGATGTCCCTTTCGTTGCAATTGGTGTAGCCACCAGGTCTTCGGGCAATCCCATCGGCGACGTGATCCTGTTAAGGTTGTGGACGAGGTGCAGTGGCTGCTCGAACAATACAGCCCGGACATGGTGTGGGTCTCCGATGATGTGTTCACGATCAATCACGCATGGTTACGTACCTATGCTGCTGAGATGAAACACCGTCGAATCCGCATTCCTTTTGAGTGCATCTCGCGTGCAGACCGGTTAAGTCCCGAGATGATGGATCTTCTGGCGGAGTTGGGCTGCTTCCGCATGTGGATAGGATCGGAGAGCGGATCGCAGCGCATCCTTGATGCGATGGATCGCGGCGTCAAGATCGAGCAGGTGCACAAGGCCGTGGAAATGTGTCGCGAGCGTGGTATTCAAAGCGGCATGTTTCTTATGTGGGGCTACGAGGGAGAAGATATGGAAGATATCGAGGCGACAATTAAGCACGTTAGCACTTCGAAGCCAGACATCTTCTTTACGACCGTCTCGTATCCGATAAAGGGAACGCCATACTATAACCGCATCGCTTCTCGGATCATTCAGATCTCTCCGTGGGGAAAAACCTCAGACCGCGAACTTGAAATCAAAGGGAGGCACTCGCGCGCCTTTTATACGCATGCGGACAGGGTGCTGCGAGATGAGGTCGCTCTAGCCCGTATGTTGGATGGCTCACAAGGCACCGACCACGCAATCGATAAGGGACAGGCCGCCTTGTTGCAGCAGGCCATTGCAAGCGAACGCGCCGCCCTGCTAGCAACCTACGCCGAGGTGGAGTGGTGATGAATATTTTCGAAACCTCCACAGCCGGACTGGCATTTGACCGTCTGGCGACTACTTATGACTCGCTCTTCACATTTTCGGCGATCGGCAGGTCACAACGAAAGGTAGTCTGGAAACTTGCACTAAAAGCATTCGCAAGAGGCAGCCACATCCTCGAACTAAACTGTGGGACTGGGCAGGATGCCTTGTTTCTCGCCAAGGCAGGCATGACGGTGACTGCATGCGATGCCTCGCTGGGCATGATCGAACAAGCCCGCTACAAAATGGCTGCAGAGGCCCCGAGTGCCACTGTGGAGTTTATCCCTCTTCGTACGGAAGAGATTGGCACTCTGCCACAAACACTGTGCTTTGACGGCGTATTCTCCAACTTCTCTGGGCTGAACTGTGTTGGCAATCTGGCTAGCCTCGCACAACAGCTATCCAAGCGGCTTCCATCAGGCGCGCCGCTTCTGCTGTGCTTTTCTACCCGATACTGTTTGTGGGAGACCGTTTACTTTCTGCTGCGTGGAGATCCGCGCAAGGCGCTTCGCCGATGGAAAGGCGTATCAGAGGCACGCCTCGATGGTCTGGAGTTCCCTGTGTACTATCCGACCGTTGCACAGTTGCGTAGCGCTTTCGCGCCTGAGTTTCGCCTTGTCTCAACAACTGCTGTCGGTCTGGCCGTGCCCCCATCCTATGTCGAATCCTGGGTGATGTCTCGCCCACGCCTTTTGAAGCTTCTCGAGGTTATCGATGAGACCGTGCGCACCTGGCCAGGGTTGCGTACTTTGGGAGACCACATGCTGCTATATCTGGAGAAAGTGCGGCCATGCCAAGTGTGATGGAACACCCAAGTGCAAGTTGCGATAGAACCGCTGCAGATCTGATATCGAGGTGCCCACGATGCAATGGTTCGCTCAAGGTCAGGCAGAGTCAGCGGGAAGAGAACGACCTCATCTGCAATGGATGTCGCCATTCCGTGGTTCTTCGCGAAGGGATCTGGATTGCACTCACCGAAGATCGCACGGCACACTATTCGCAGTTCATTACAGATTATGAAATGATTCGCGCTGCCGAAGGGCGTGGCGGTCAAAACGCGGATTACTATCTGGCACTCCCGCATAAGGATCTCTCAGGCAAGAATCAGGCGCAATGGACAATCCGTGCGCGTACGTATTCCTATCTTGCGAAGCAGATTCTTCCGAAGGTCCAGGCAGAAGCGGGAGCGAATGCACGCGTTCTGGATGTGGGCGCGGGTAATGGATGGATGTGCTATCGGTTTTCACAGATGGGGCTTCGACCTGTAGCGGTGGACTTGCTGGTTAATGATCAGGACGGACTCGGTGCCGCAAAACATTATCAGGCACACCTGCAGAAGATGTTTCCGCGTGTACAGGCCGAAAGTACGCGCCTCCCATTTGCCTCTGCCCAATTCGATGCGGTCTTCTTCAACGCCTCCTTTCACTATGCAGAGAGTTACGAGGCCAGCCTGCAGGAAGCGCTGCGCTGCCTTAGGAACGGTGGAACAATCGTCGTGGCAGATTCGCCTTGGTACTCCAACGAGAGTAGCGGCGAGCAGATGATTGCGGAACGGCAGGCAGCGTTCTTTAAGCGGTTTGGCACATCTTCGAACTCACTTCGAAGCCTCGAGTTTTTGACAGACGAGCGGCTTAGAGACCTGGAAGAGAAGCTCGGCGTCCGCTGGGAGCGCCACAATCCGTTTTATGGATTCCGCTGGGCGATGCGGCCGTGGATTGCACGTTGGAATCGTCGCCGCGAACCGTCACGTTTCCAGATTTATACAGCTAGGAAATCTGCATGATTCTCCTTTTTCATCCACGAGCTACAAGACCACGCAACTGCCGGCTGCCTTTGGCGGTGCTGGCTCTTGCCGCCGTTTTGGAGGGGCGTGAAGAGTACGAGATCGTTGACGGGAACCTCGAAGAGAAGCCGGTCGAAGCGCTATTGAAGCTTATCGACGCGCATCCAGTGCAGTTACTCGGTGTCTCCACTATGCCTGGACCGCAAATGGTCACAGCCATGGAAGTTTCGCGTGAGATCCGCAAGTTGCGGCCCCATGTAAAGATCGTATGGGGGGGATATTTTCCTTCGATTTACCCGGATGCGGCACTAAACGCCAGGTATGTAGACTTTGTCGTGCGGGGACAGGGTGAGGATACCCTGCTCGAATTGATCGACGCGCTACGCGGCAAGCGCCCCCTGGATTCAATCCGCGGGCTTGCCTACAAAGATGCGTTCGGTCTGCATCGCAGCAATGCTGAGCGTCCGATGAAAGGCCCGGATAGCTTTCCATGGTCTCCGTTCCATCGCCTGCCAGTAGAGAAGTACCTGCGGCCTTCCTTCTTCGGCAAGCGCACGGCAGTCCATCACGCCAGCATTGGATGCCCTTTCAACTGCAGCTTCTGCGGCGTTCATGCGGCCTATGGACGCGACGAAAAGATGGAATCGCCTGAACGTACGGTGGCAATCCTCAAGCATCTGATCGACCAATATGGCGCGGACTCGGTGCAGTTCTACGATATGAACTTCTTCCTTCGCGAAGACCACGCACGTAAGCTCTGCGAACTGATGGGTCCCCTAAAGCTGCGGTGGTGGTGTGAAGGACGAGTAGATATCATGTCACGATATTCAGATGAGACGATGGCCGCGATTGCCGATGCAGGTTGCGCGATGATCTTCTTTGGTGCCGAGTCCGGCTCCGATTGGGCATTAGAGGAAATGCAAAAGGGTATAACCACGGAACAAACCATTACGATGGCCGAGCGGACGCGAGAGTTCGGAATCATTCCTGAATTTTCGTTCGTGGTCGGTAACCCTAAAGATCCTGAACGGGACACGCGAGAAACTCTGAGGTTTATCCGAAGGATCAAACGAATTAATCCGGACTCGGAGATCATCGTCCAGCACTACACACCCACTCCGCAGAAAGGCTCTATGTACGGGGATGTGGACGACAAGATTTCCTTTCCCGACAGCCCGGCAGGATGGGCGACTAAACGGTGGATGGACTTCACTCTTCGCATCGACACGAGTGCCCCCTGGCTAAAATCCAGGACGAAGGAGCTGATCGACAACTTCGAATTAGTTGTCGCATCTCGATGGCCTACCGTTCAGGACATTCGCGCACCTAAGTGGAGCCGCATTCTACTGAAAACCTTAAGCTCATGGCGGTATACGCTGCAGGTGTACAGCTATCCGGTTGAGTTGCAGTGGGCGAACAACTTCATCAAGCTACGCAAGCCAAAGCGAGAAAGTCTGTGAGGACCGCTGAGTTTGGAACAAAGACGGAAAACGAGCATGCCTTCGCAGCTTGGGCGAAAGTATATGACACGCAGCCTAATCCGCTGCTTGCGCTTGAGGAACGTTATTTCGCTCATCTTCTGCCGCGCACGAAAGACCGGCACATCTTAGATGTAGGCTGTGGCAGTGGAAGATGGCTGTCGCGTTTCGTGGACGGCGAACCAGCCTCGTTGCATGGTCTGGATAGTTCCAGCGAGATGATTGAGATAGCTGCTCGCAAAGAGCTTTTGGGTACGAAGTTAATCCATGCCGCACTTCCTCTTATTCCAATTGCGTCCGACAGCAAAGATCTGGGACTCGCCTCGTTCGTTCTGAGCTATGTGGAAGACCTAGAGCTATGTGCGTCCGAATTAGCGCGAGTGATCCGTCCTGGTGGAGATTTATTTCTGTCGGACATGCATCCGGGCACCGCGGCTGCACTTGGCTGGAAACGTGGCTTTGATACTCCCGTCCAGACATACAAACTCAAAGTGCATACGCGGCCTCTGATCGATCTAATCAGCACGTTCGTCGCTTATGGTTTCGCGATTGTCGTGTGCCTCGAACCGCCATTCGACGAGAGTGAACATGAATTGTTCATGACGGCAGGCAAAGAGGCAGCGTGGCAGCAAGCGGCTGGAAAGCCTGCAATCTACTTGCTTCATTTTCGCAGGATGTCCGCGTCATCACCTGCAATTAGGAAGTACGAAGATCTTCATTTGCGAGGCGCTCACTGCGTTTTGGGCGCACATGAGAGTCTTGCAGCCTCTGTCACCGTGGACAGCGGACTAATTGCTTCAATTGCGACAGAAACTGCACAGACGGCCACTAGAAACGGAACGAATCAAATTGACCTGAGTGGATATCTCGTCTTTCCGGGGCTGGTGAATGCACACGATCACCTTGAGTTTGCGCTCTTCCCCCGGTTGGGCTCTCCTCCATACGAGAACGCGACTGAGTGGGCGCTGGATATTCAAGTCAAGGAAGCCGAGAAGATTGCGCTTCACAAAAGAGTGCCGAAAGACGTTCGCCTGTGGTGCGGTGGCATCCGCAACCTGCTGTGCGGGGTCACCACCGTATGTCAGCACAACCCGATCGATCCGGTGCTGCTGACTAGGGACTTTCCCATAAGGGTGATCACAAACTACGGATGGGACCACTCGCTGGCATTCGCAAAAGATGTCCGGTCTGCCCTGGAGGGTACTCCCGCCAATGCTCCCTTTCTCATCCATGCCTGCGAAGGTGTCGATCATGTTGCAGCTAAAGAGTTATACACGCTCGATGCTGTTGGCGCGATCGAGGAGCGTACCGTCCTTATACATGGATTAGCACTGGATGCCAAAGGTGCGGCACTCCTGAATGAGCGCCGCTCTGCCCTGGTAATTTGTCCTACTTCAAACAGCTTTCTCTTCGAAAAAACTCACACAGATGACCTATTACGTTCCATCGAGAGGCTTGCACTTGGAAGCGACTCACCGTTAACTTCAAAGGGTGATCTCCTAGATGAGATTCGCTTTGCTAGTTGGGCCTGCGACCTTAGCGATGACAGACTCTACTCAATGGTTACTGATGAAGCCGCACAGCTTTTACGGCTGCATGACGGTGAGGGTTCACTACGCGGAGGTGCCGTAGCCGACCTTATTGCTATAACTCAGCGAGCAGGAAGCCCAGCACATATCTTGAGTGAGTTGAGTTGGCGGGATGTGGAGTTGGTGATTGTCGGCGGCTTGGTACAACTTGCTTCATCTGAAATCTTCGACAGGCTCACAACGCAGATGAGGCGAGCACTTGTCCCGCTCATGGTTGAGAAGGAAGTCCGTTGGCTGCGCGCTCCAGTAACATCGTTACTCGATGCAGCGGAGAATGTCTTGGGTGATGGCAATGTTCGTGTCGGCGGCCTCCGCGTTTCCAGAATGAAGGTGTAGCCATGTCGACGAACCCGCTACCGGACATAAGTCTTATCGCAGGAGGTGCCATGTCAGTTGAATTGGAAGTAAAGGCGCAGCTTTCTCACGCGTTGCCGCATAAGCTCACATCGCTTCCTATTTTGCTGTTGAACCTGCATGAGAACTGCAACTGCCGCTGCCTTATGTGCGATATTTGGAAAAGGCCGCCTGGCTTAGGGCTCGACCTCGCAAGCTTTAAGCGCCTCCGCGACTCCATCATTGCTTTGGGAGTGCAGCAGGTCGTACTGACGGGAGGCGAGCCGCTGCTTCACTCGAACTTTGAGGCATTATGTAGCTTCCTCAAGAGCTGCGAGGTCCGAGTTACTCTTCTAACGACCGGACTGTTGCTTCAGAAACGAGCGGATATCGTAGCGAGCTCCGTGGATGAAATCATCATTTCGCTTGACGGCCCAGAAGCGATCCATGACGGTATTAGGCGGGTCACTCGAGGATTTGATCTGATTCGAGTAGGCATAGCAGCAATTCGGTGCCATCAACCGGGTATGCCGATCCAAGCCCGAAGCACCGTGCAGCGTGCCAACTTCCTCTTTTTGCGCGAAACGGTAGCCGCGGCAAAACGGCTGGGCTTTGATTCCATCTCTTTTCTGGCGACTGATGTATCGTCGCACGCATTCAACCGAGACCTCATTTGGCCCGGCGAACGGCAGAGCGAGGTTGCGCTGACACGGTCAGAGATAGCGGCCCTTGAAGTCGAGATTGAATTGCTGCTCGAACAGTTCCGCGACGAAATCGCTCGGCGCTACATTGTGGAGCCGCCCGAGAAGCTACGACATATCGTGCGGCGATTTCGCGAACATCTGGGCGAGCTCACGCCAGAGTCGCCTGTCTGCAACGCACCCTGGGTTTCCGCAGTACTGGAGGTCGACGGGTCTATTCGGCCTTGTTTTTTTCACCGTAAGATTGGCACAGTCGAGAGGAACTCGTTAGAAGACGCCGTTAATTCTGAAGAAGCGCAGCAATTCCGGCGCACACTAGACATTGCCCGAAACCCAACATGTCAGCGATGTGTTTGCTCGCTCAACTACACCAGACTTGCTGAAAACTGAGCCGCTTCACACCCACTCGCTCACCATCGCGTCGAGGGCGCGTACAACCTGTTTCCTCTTTGCATTTTGCACGAGCGGCTGTGCGGAAAATAATGCACACTAACTCTTGTGAACAAGCTCGAACGAATATCCGTCTGGGTCCAAGACATCAGCGGCGTAATATCCCGGATAGTATTCGAGCCTCGCTCGTAGCGAGATATTGCCCGTTGCGCCGGCCGCCATCGCCGCGCGATAGAGGCATCAGGATGCAGCACTACGAACTGGGGAGGCTTGGGGAAGTATACGTTGGTTGCCCCAGATTTTCGAAAATTCTGATAAATCAAAGAGATATGTCGATATTCGACGATGACCCCCCACAAAATTTCCCACACAAGAAAATAATATCTTATGCCGTGATTTCTGTGCACTCGACATTGCCCTGGGTGCGGATGCTCCCGGCCAATTCCTCCAAGGAATCATTCTCGAAGGTTCGGCGAGGATTGGTCTTGGATTCAGTGAGCAACGCGAGAGGCAGGTTGCGGTACTCGGTGGCGTTGGCAATGGTGGTGGTGTTCATGGCAATGGCTCCTTTCGAGCGGTTGCACTGCGTTGGGTGTTGTGAAGCGGACGCGCTTTCCTGTCCGCACCGGGGCGAGAAAGGGTTAGGCGCATTGGTTCCGCTGCTGCCGCTCAAAGGCTTCGATAAAGCCCTGACGTCGCAGGTTTTTGTCCCACTGCTTGGCGAACTGTTCGTGCTGCTTGTAAAGCTCAGTGTGAAAGGCGTAATGGCCGTCTTGAATGAAGCGTGACCATTGCTCGATACCGGCATAATCGTTGCGCCAGTAGAAGGGGTTGAGGTGCGCCCCTCCTCCAAGTCCAAACTCGAAGCAAATCTCCGGGTCGCGCATAAGGTCGCCGTTCTGTTCGCCGTAGTGAGCGACAGAAATAGCAGGGAGCCCGCATGGGCCTGACTCCTCGGTGGACTCGATCACCAACGCCATATAGGGCGGGTTCTCGATCTTGAGGTTGAGTCCGTGGTGCCAACCTCCCGCCATTGTGAGAATTTGAAGGATAGTCTTCATTACGCCACCTTCGCCAGTTCTGCATCGGGCATCGCCGCTTGCTCTTCGGTCGGCGGCTGCAATGCGGCAAGAATGACGGCAGAGGTCTGCTGTATCACTTCCAAGCTCTCGGCCAGAAGTGAAGCGTTTCCGTGGTACAGGTGGATGTAGTCAGCTGATGCGGTTCCTGATTTCAGACCAACCGCTTTGCGACTACAAACGCGACGGCCTCGGCCTCCGTCTCCTTTACAACCTTGGTGGTCGTTGTGCGGCGGTCAGCCTTGTGCAACATCTCGTGCGCGAGTTCATGGACAAGCGTGGAAAATTCCTCGGCTTCCGATTGGCCGGGGAGAATGGCAATCCTGCCGCCGTAGCTGACACCTAACGCGGGAGCGATGTTTTCGGTAAAGACAAGCTCGATGCTCTGCCGCTCGATGTATGAAACGGTCGCGGTTCTCGCCCACGTCGCCGTGTACCTCGTGCATGGTGGGAAGCTCCGCACCCTCAGTCTGCGAGACATCGAAGACGTAGGCATTACGGAATCCAACCAAAACGGGTTTGTTCTGGTAGGCAGGGTCTTTCTCGGCTTCCTTCTCTGTCTTGCGGCGAATGCCGATGATGGGAGCAAGAATGCGAATACCCTTCTCTCCCTTCCTCACTTTGCGGCCAAGCTGGTTCCATGCGTACAGACCCGCAACGCGCGTTGCGTCCGGCCTCTGTCGTGCGATTTCGAGGACATTGCCAAAGCTGTAATTGTGAAAGCGGCTCATGGCGTCGAGGTACGCCGTAAGCGCGTTGCTGTGACCTGACTCCAACTGCGCGATAAGCTCCTTGACATTGGCGGCGATGATCTCTTTGGCGGTCTGCCGTTGCTGCGGCTGGGGTGGACGGGGTGACGTTGGTGGTGGTGGTGTTGGTGTTCATGGGTGCTTCCTCCTTGGCCTTGGCCGTTGCTTTTCATGCCATGCGTGGCATGTACCTACATGCCGAACGCCTCCTGGCGAAGGCGGGGGGTAGCAACTGCAAGGGGAGGGGATCTCCCACCCTTGAAACGAAGCGCAGCGCAGCGAAAGTGGAAAGGGCGTAGCGAAGCGGAGGGCTGCACAAGCGCAGCGTGGAAGCCTGGGGACACCCCTTGCGGGCGCGAGGGGCGGAGCTCCCCTGAGCGTACTTAGCACTTCCGTTACAAAACAGACCGGAGACATGGTTTACAGCGGAGCGCGACGGCGACAATTCCTCGGCTTTGGGCACGCACGACGATGTTGTATGCCCTGGAAAGAGAGTCGGATCATGGATCAACGTCTTCAGTTTTTATCGAGTTATCAGAAAGAGGAGATGTCAGTGGCGGACCTGTGCCGTGAGTACGGAATCTCCCGCCCAACGGGCTACCGTTGGATCAACCGCTACCACGAGACGGGGCCAGAAGGACTCGTAGATCGCAGTCGCCGCCCGCATGGTTGCTCCCACGCGACGCTAGAGCCGATCGAGAACGCCATCCTCGTGCTTCGGGCCAAGCATCCATCCTGGGGCGCGCGGAACCTCAAAGCAAGGCTGGAGATGCTACAGCCAGACATGGTGTGGCCTGCAGCTAGTACATTTGGCAACATCTTGAGCCGTGCGGGTCTGACTAGCCCCCAGAAAAAGAGAAAACGCACTACGCCATGCTCGGAGCCGTTCTCCATGGTCACGGGTCCGAATCAGCTTTGGTGCATGGATTTTAAGGGTTACTTCGTCACCGGTGACGGCAAGCGCTGCGATCCGTTCACGATCACCGATGCGTACAGCCGTTACTTGATTCGTTGCCAGATTGTCTCGCGAATGGACCTAAGCCAGGTCCGAGCGATTTGTGAAGCCGCCATGCGGGAGCACGGGGTTCCAGCACGGATCAGGACGGATAACGGAGCACCGTTTGCGGGCACAGGACTACTGGGACTGTCGAAGCTCTCACTCGGCTGGATGAAGCTCGGGATCGTGCATGAGCGCATTCAAGCAGGTCGACCTCAACAAAACGGCCGCCATGAGCGGATGCATCGCACACTGAAGGAGGACACGACAAATCCGCCTGCGGCATCGCTTCGCGCACAGCAAAGCCGATTCGATAACTTTCGCTACGTGTTCAATAACGAGCGCCCGCACGAGGGCCTGAACAATCAAGTTCCCGCAAGTCTCTATATCCCCAGTTCGATCCGACTGCCCCGCAAGTTGCCAGAGTTCAGGTACCCAAAGGGTCTCCTGCTGCGACGAGTCAACAATAGCGGCGACATCAGCTGGCACAAGAACAGGGTCTTCATCAGCGAAGTATTCCGCTTCGAAGAGTTGGGTGTCGAGCTGATCACACCGGGGCTCTACAGAGTCTTCTTTCGAGACATGGAGATCGGAGAAATTCAGCTCCGAAGAGATGCGCTTCAGAGCAGCGCGAAGAGTGCTCTGAGCTGTCGATGAGTGCCGTGGCCTGTTGTCGTCAATCTACACAGGAGCGCCTGGGGACCGCACCGAAAGAAGCATCGTGACCCCGGAAAATTCGGAGTTTGCACGGCTCTCTCGACCTAATGATTCTCAAAGCCCTTAGCGCCTCAATGTCGGTTCCACACAGCCCGGTGACAGCAATTCATGTAATGCCTATAATCGCGCAGTCTCTCTAACCACGCGATCACATGGAGCCTATCTTTGCACCGCATTCATTGTTTGCTTATGCTGTGTCTCTTGCCGCTCACCTTGGAAAATCAGGCGCAGATGTCTCCAACGAGCGGAAGCCACCGTTCCACGGTTGACGATCCCCGTGTCGAGATGTCACTCCGCGATGGATGGCGCTTCAAATTAGGGCCGGAATCTGCCACGGAGCTACAGGCGGAACCGGACGCAACATGGACGACCGTCAGCGTGCCCCACACCTGGAACCGGGTGGGCTACTATAAGGACGCGCCCGCGTCCCATAGCAACACCGCGCAGAACGTGGTAACGACGCAGGGAGTTGGCTGGTACAAGCTTGTTTTCACTCCGCCGGCGAACATGTCTGGTATGGAAAGCTTTCTGCAATTCGACGCAGCAAGCCGCGTCGCCACGGTGTGGTTGAACGGGACCTTGCTCGGCACACACCGTGGGGGATTCTCGCGCTTTCGCCTGGACAGCACCGCAGCACTTAAGCCAGGTCATGAGAACACGCTCACGGTGAAGGTGGACAACACGAAACCCGCGCTGGGAAGCTCGACTGCCGACGTGTTGCCGCTTACGGGAGACTTCTTTGTTTACGGCGGTTTGTATCGTCCGGTAAGCCTCATTTTCACCAAGAAGGTGCACATTGATTTGATGGACCATGGCTCCTCCGGAGTCTATGCGAAGACGACGTCCGTTGCGCCTGCCTCGGCAAAGGTGCAAGTGCGCGTGCGAGTCCGCAACGATAGTGAGCAGAGTGGTGCCCTTGTACTCCGAACTCTGCTCGTTGACGCGCAAGGCAAGGTCGCCGCCCAACAAGTGCAGTCCGTCACAGTAGGACCAGCGAACGTGGTGGAGAGGACCGCGGACATCGCTGCGCCTCATCCGCATCTCTGGCAGGGTGTGGAGGATCCTTACCTGTATCGCCTGGTGGTGGAACTATCGAACAAGTCATCCAAACTGGTAGATCGCGTCTCTCTCCCCTTTGGCATTCGGCAGGTTCGCTTCGACGCGCAGAATGGATTGTTCCTCAACGGAAAACACGTCGCCGTACACGGCGTCGGCTATCACCAAGATCGTGAAGGTAGGGGTTGGGCATCGGAACCTGAGGATGTTGCCGCGGACGAAGCGATGATGCGTGAGATGGGAGTGACCGGCATCCGCTTGACCCACTACCAGCACGGCCAGCCGATTCACGACCTCGCGGACCGCGATGGACTTGTGCTCTGGGACGAGATACCCCTCGTAAGCCAGTGGACATTGGGAGAGAGCTTGCAACCGACGGCGGAGCTTCGTGAGAACGCCCGACAGCAATTGCAAGAGCTGATTGCGCAGGACTTCAATCATCCTTCGGTGATCACCTGGTCCATCGGCAACGAGATCGATTTTGGAAACAGCATACCCGCCTTTGTCGGAAACAAAACCGGAGCCGTTCCTGATCCCCTGCCTTTGCTCAAAGAGTTGAATCAGCTCGCGCACGAGTGGGACCCAGGCAGGCCCACAACATTGGCGACTTGCTGTGAGGGAATACGCTACGCACCCGATACTGTGGTGCCAATCACAGCCTCGGTCACCGACCTCGCCGGTGCGAACCGCTACTTCGGCTGGTACTACGGCAAACCGTCCGACTTAGGTCCTCATCTTGACACCCTACACCGCACGCGGCCGGCACAGCCCATGGCGGTAACCGAATATGGTGCCGGGGGTGCTATTTCACTGCACTCTGACAATGCGCAGGGTGGCCCAGAGTCTCGCAACCGGCCCCAGGCGGAGGAATACGAATCCTACATTCACGAACAGAACTGGTCCACGATGAGCAGCAAACCGTATCTGTGGGGTACGTTTATCTGGAATTCCTTCGACTTTGGAAGTACGACGCGTAGCGAGGGCAATGCCCAGGACATCAATACTAAGGGCATAGTGACCTTTGACCACAAGCATCGCAAGGATCCGTACTTCTTCTACAAAGCCAACTGGACGGCGACGCCAACAGTCCATATCAACTCCGGCCTCTATACCGAGCGAGCCTACCGGATGGCGGATGTGCGCGTGTACAGCAATGCGCCGATGACCTCCCTGAAAGTAAATGGAAAGCTAGTTGGAATGCTCGCAAACTGCCCAGACCGCATCTGTGTCTGGAATGGCATAGTTCTCAGCCCTGGCGCGAACAACCTCATGGCAACTGGCTCCTTCCCCAAGGGAGATGTAGAGGATAAGGTTCAGTGGCATCTTTCCGGCGCCGCCGCGAAGGATACCTATATCGATTGCGGCGCGCTGGTTGCCGGCGCAAGTCCGGAAAAGCGCTTTGGATCGGACACGTTCTTCGAGGGTGGAACGGCGCAGGTTATCACCGGTCCGGGAGGTGGGTTCAGAGCTCCGGCACCGGCGTCAATTGCCGGGACCAGCAGCCCAGAGGTAGCTGCCACATACCGCACCGGAACTTTTACCTATCGTGTTCCGGTGGATGACGGTCCGCATAGCGTAGTCCTCACGTTTGTTGAGCCGTCTCTTCATCCCGGAGATCGCATCTTCGACGTTTTGGCGAACGGACAGAAAGTCCTGACCAATCTGGATGTGGCAGCCACCGCGGGAGGGGTGCTGACCGCGTATCAACAGCATTTCGAAGTAAATGCCAGGGATGGCATGGTCACTCTTGAGTTCAGACCGACCAAAGGAGACGCGATCGTTTCCGCGATAGAGGTGCAATAACGTCGCGCATAGGTTCCCTTACAATTCGCGTCGCTAAGCCTGTCCCCTTTTCCGCACGGCTATCTGCGTCTCGTTGATCAATCGATTTCGGTTAGCTCTGCGGCTCCCTGCGGCCCGATCTCTCGTATTCATTCGGACTCGCTCCTTGAAACGGGCTTTAGTGCGGCTATCCTCCACAGTCCTCGATGAGGGCATAATGGCAAATACAATCACTGACAATTGATCACGATAGGCTTTCGTGGCGGGTCCGGCGATTTGCGCTGGGCGGCTGAGGGTGAGACTGGCCGACGCTTCATCAGCGCTGGCGCAGAGGGGCGGCATCGATGTACAGCAGATTGTGCCACCACACGGGTATAGGGTAGGCAGGCTATACGATTACCCGCTACGACCTGGCGCAAGATTGGCGTCGATCCACGCACCCACATCGGTGACAGGAATGCCGTGGCGCTGGTTGAACGTCCCGTCCTTGCTCCAGGCCACCCCGCGCCCCAGGGCGAAGGCGGCGTGATACTTGCGCATCATGTTATGCGGGTCGCGTGCCAGCTCTTCCATCAGAAATGGCAAGGTCCACTCCGAGCGGCTGAACGGGCGATGCAGAGCCGCTTCAAGCTTGTCGGCGACCTCTCCGTAGGTCACGGTGTCGCCGGCCAGATACACAATCTCGTTCCGGATGGTGGGTTCGGCGAACACGATCTCGGCGGTCAGCGCTCCGATATCATCAGGAGTCGTCAGTGTGACAGCGGTGTCGAGTGAGCCCAGCGCATGAACCTCGCTTCTTTCGAGGTCGACCACGCCGAATTCCGGCTCGAATAGATAACTCATGAACATGCCGGTCGAGATAATGACCCACTCGGGAGCGGTCTGGGCACGCAGCAGCTCACGCACGTCCAACTGTGCGTCGAAGATATCCTGCGGTCCGCCGCGCCCGATCACGTCGAAATCGACACCGAACTGCCATGGGAAATAACGGGGAATGCCCGACTGCAGTGCGGCCTTCGCCAGCTTCATGGGCGTGTCGATCCCGGCGGCATAGCCAGCGCAACCGATCACAGTGTCATACTGTGCAAACACGGATGCGAGCTCTTCGAATGCGCTCTTCACCAGATCGCCTATGACGATCTCGATTCCCAGGCTGCGGATTTCGGCGATATCGCGTTGCTTAGCCGGCGCATCGGATTCCACCGCACTGCTGCGCAGCAGCACGCTGATCTTGGCCCCTTTCACGTTCTTTGCGCGGCGCGCCAGGTTGCGCAGGACCGGGAGACCGAGTTCTCCGGCTCCCAGTACGAGAATATTGCGAGACTTAACGGCCGACATTTTCACCCTCCGGCTCAGCGACTCTGCCGAACCGCTGAACACTGAACGCTATAGGAAGCCCAACGAGGATCATGTGAGCGGCCAGCCCGTGAGCTAATTCGTGGTATTGATAAGGTCCCTTCGCGTGCATGGCCGAAAGCGGAAGAACAATCATTCTCATCACTACATCTATCGCTACGCCAAAGAACAAGCCGCAGAGCAGCCAGTGTTCGAGCAGAAAATGCAACCTGCGACTCACTGCGAAGTAGATAGCCGCCGCGGAAAACACAATCAGGTAATGCAGCAGCACTCCCAGGATGTAGATCGGCGCGCCGCCGCGGGAAGCATTTTGCATCCCCAACAAGCCTGCAGCGATCACGAGAGGAGACTTAGCTCCGAACACAATCAGGGTTTCCGCTAGATCCAATGTCCCGGCGATTAGACCGGCTGTTGCGATCGCGAGACCAGCGCTACGTATCTCCGAGGTCTTGCGCGAATAAGCAGTCGCCATGCAATAACTCCTTCAAGGAATCCAGGAACAGCCTCGGAAGGCTGTCAAATCTTGAGTGACGGAAGAGACCGTTTTGCCACAGCCCAACGTCGCTTCTCCTCGGCGAGAAACTTGCGCGTGGCGAATCCCCTCGATCATAGTGAAAGGCCTGCTGGAGTTGCAAAGAAGGCAACGGGCGTGGCCCGGCGAATACCAGGGTGCCTCGAAAAGCTCTACGGAGATCGAGGGGACGTTTGAGTCTCCTCGATTCAAGACCATCGGTTTCTAGTCTCGATCCAATTTCCCCTGACCACGGCATCTTCTCTGGTTTCCCAAGGGACCGGGCGATGAACATTCGTGTTCTCGTTGTCGATGATGAGCCCCTACGATTCGTAGAATCATCTAGTGGCGATGAACGGCGGGCTGCACAGTTGCTCTAGTTAGCCGTTCATCCAGCATTTCCGAGTGAATAGCAGGCCATGGAAATGACAGAGAGTGGAAAGCATGGAAAGCCATGAAGCCGGCTTCCCACCCTTCCCACTCTCTTTGGAAATGCCTTCGGGATTCCCACATTCCCACGGCCTCGACGACTGGATAGATGTCTTCTTGTGCCCCTCAACTCGAACCGTCGCCACCGCAAGGGGTTTGTAACGGATGTCTCAGGTCCACAACGTAACGCATGTCCCGGTACACTCACCCCTTAGCGGCTTTTGCTGTTGTTTTTGCTGTTTACGGAGGGGCGTTGCGGGGAGGGTGGACCGCCCCGCTGAGGGGGGTGGCGGAGGACCATCTGGCCGAAGACAGGGAGGAGCCTTCCGCCCGCAAATGAGAGCAAAGAAATTAAGGAAAGTGCTGGATCACTCTATCGTCGGAGGCTGAATGATAAGAGCATATAAAAATGCCTCTACCCGATTAGCTCAACCCCTCTTAAGACTCCTCTTATCTACCCAAATAACCCTCAAGCTCCACTCTGTCCTTGATCTTGAGAAGCCTCGCCGATTGTTTTTCAGTAGGCAGCTTTCGTGGAATGCCACATGCCACCGCGATAATCGACTCTTCATCTGGACTTAACAACGTGCGGGCCTTAGCCCAAGCCAGAAGTTGTTTCCAGTAGAGAGATCCGAGGTTGACGACTACCATCTGAGTTTCAATGCCGCCCAACGCTTCCTGTTGCGCCTCAGCTTCCTTCTTCACTAGCCGGTCATCTTCACGCGCGACCAATTGCTTCGCGAGCTCTTGGTCGAGAGGAATACGAAGCTTCTGCACTTGCTGCCAGCAGATTTCCTTCTTCGCCCACTCGGTGACGTTTTGAAAACCGCCCTCTGGTGACACGATCACCTCGAAAACCTCTGCTGCAATCCAGCGCAAGACCGACGGGGAGGGCAGTTGACGATGCCTATTCAAGAAATCTACCTAGAGCAAGTGGCGGGCTTGAACCACTTTCAAGTCATCAAGAGCTACGACACTGCTCTTGCCAGAGAAGCGTTTTCCGACATGGATGAGGTTCCAGGGTAAATCTCCCATTGACACCTGTCCAGGAGCGCATTCGTGTTCTACAGCAGATTGCGAAGCTCCATGAAACGGGCTTGCACGATCTCCCAGGATGGGTGGGAGCCGAAACAGAGAATCTCGCACTGACCCTTGTATTCGCGGCCAATCGCGGCAGACAGGTCTCCCGTCGCAAAGAGCGCGTCGCTGTTGGCAAAGCTCATTTGGTCTGGGTAGAAGTAGCTGCCAGGAAAGTGTGTGCGGCTGATGCGGTCGTAGTCCTGCTTGATGTCCCTGTACTCGGCAGATTGCAGCATTTCTAAAATCTCGGGCCAGGATGCGAGTTGAAAGAGGTCGTAGTAGTGCCGAGCGTAGGTGCCCAGAGCACGTCCATCCCGTTTGAGGATTTCCACTTTACTGTGAATGGCAAACATCTTCTCTACGAAGGTTCGCCTGAAATGGAGCAAGCGCATTGGGAACGAGCTTTCGTCTTCCGCTCCGAGCGTGACTACTTTTTCATGCAGAAACTGACCGAGGTAGGAGCGCAGCTCGACATTCTCGGTGGGTTCCCGACCGCTGGCTGCTCCTGCTTCGAGGAGCACGCGGTTGACGACTTCACCGGGACCGCCGTGGAGCTGGTGATACGAGAACCGGTCATTGCGCCCGAAGCCTCCTATGGTTTGGCTCTCTTCGGGAACAAACTGAAGGGCTGGATGCCCGGCCACGGCATCTCGCAGGCTCTTTAGTTCGCGGTCGATGCCGCGTTTGGTCAGAGGCGGCTCGAAGGCAAGCGGGTCGAGAAAGATGTCGATGTCCTCTGAAAACCGCTGAATCAAGTTCCAGCCTTTCGAGAGGCTGGTTCCGCCTTTGAAGATGACTTTGTCGCCGGCCGTAGCGGCGATGATACGCAGCACTTCGGTGACGTAGTAGTCCTTTTCGATGATTCCTGGGCGGAGCTGAAAGTGCTCTGCCGCCTGGAGGATCACCTGATCGAAGTCAGGATGTTCAAACAGTCTCACGTTTTTGGCCTTTCCTTGGCCTGCCACTCGCGCGCGTGCGACAGGGATGTGAATTGTCCAAAGTCGAACCGGGAGAGCGGATTCAAGGAGGCATGGAGACGTGCTCGTGCTGCGGGATCTCGTTCAAGCTCTTCCGCCAGTGCGCCCAGGAGAGCGCGAACCCGTGGCGGCTCCGAATCAGCCACCTTGAGCAGTCGTTCAATGTGGCGATCCGTTGCCAGTAGGGCCAACGTCTTCTGAATGGTGCGTTCGGCAGACAGTTCGCTTGTGCTACCGCCCTTGCGTAGAAAGTCGAGGAGGGCTGCTTCAGTCTCAGACAGGCTCTTCCATGCCTCCGGTCTCCGTGCATGAACGCGAGTCTCGGCGCCGATGAGTTTCCTTGGGAGACTGAGTGAGCTTGTTGCCAACTCACTTCGGCGCGGTGTTTGCGTGCTGAAACCTAGCAGATTGGCGGCAGCGGTGCCGGATGGGAAGATCGTCTTGGTTCCCTCAGCCAGTTTCTTGATTGCCGTGGGGCTGGGGCGGCTCTGCCCGAAGGCTGTGAAGCGAGGACGATAGTAGACCCCTTTGCTCAGACGTTCTAATGTCCCGTTGCGGGTCAGACGTGAGAGCGTCTGGGCAACGGCGGGAAAAGGCTGATCCCGGAAGTCATTGTGACGCCACAACTTCTCGCCACCGCGTTCAATCTGCAGACGGATAGAGCTGGCGGTGCTGCGGGTTTTGGCGGCCTTCGGCATCTCCTTTACTCTGTCCCACCTACGCCATATTGTCAAGTTTTTTTGCGAAAAAACTTGACATACCTCTATCCGAAAACCCATGAGTCCGCTGTTCTCTACCAACTGACATTCGAGTGGTTGGGGCCGCCGCCGAATCACAAGCTCAACCCCTGGTCGGTGCCGACAGTGCCTTTAGCGATAGATTGAGCTTGTGAGATTTCACTGACCGCAAGAGTGAGGTGTCCAGCATGTTCTAAAGCATGTTCCTTCGCAATGGGCTGGGCATGGCGGTCGTAGAACTGACTTTGCTGGTCAATATGCAGCCAGCCGCCCGTCTGGTTGTGCTGGTAGCTCTGGATATCGCCGGTCTCCCGCTTCCACTCGTAACCAGAGGCATCATTCGGCAACGCATTGTGGAGCGGTGCATAATGCCGTTGGTCGATTTCAGAGGGCGTCTGCACCTTGTCGGTTGCAGGATGGTGGGCTTCCTGTTGGAACTGCCTTCTTTGCTCTTCGGGGGTTAGTTCTTTGGTATTTGTCATGGTCTGCTCCTTCGATTGGGGTTGGTGAGCTTGCGCTTCGCTGTTAGGTCTTGCGACCTCGACAGCAGAGGCTTTGCTGATATCGCCGGCGGGAGTGAGGGTCATTCCGCCACGATCCCGCTCAAATATTTGGATGTGGAGGGCGTCTTCTAGCTCGTTGATCTGCCGGTTAAGAGCGGACTGAGCTAACGCAATGCGCGTCGCAGCTGCGGTGATTGTTCCCGCTTCCGCGATTGCGACAATGCTCTTCAGGTGTTTGAACTCAAGGTGATCGTAGACACTCAATGGACATGCCCCCGGAACTCTAGTAAGCGGTGGTGCTGTCGTTAAAGGACTTCCATCCCGTAACTTCTTTCACTTCAATTGGAACCAAATTGGTAAACAAAAGTTGCGTGACTCAAGGCAACCCGACGACTCTGCAAATAGTAAGACGCAGAAAACCCCCATCTCGTTTAAGCATCGCCATCCATCGCAACAAAGTATTGGACGGTGGCGCGTAGGGCGGGCAGTATCATCCAAGGTCATTCGTAATCCCCCCGGAGGTTCCCTTGCTGTCCAATCACAATCTCCCATCGAAGAAGCCGTCCGGGCGAGTGGAAACGGACGCTGGACGATCTGCGCTGCCAAATGCTCTGGAAGAGGTCAGTTTCCTGCGTCTACCAGACGTGAAATTGGTCACCGGTCTGTCGAAGTCTAGCCTCTATGCACTGATCCGTGCGAATAGTTTTCCGGCACCCGTCCGGCTAGGACCGCGCACTGTCGCGTGGGTAAGATCGGAAGTCAAGGAGTGGGCTGCCGAGCGAATCTCGACATCGAGATCAGCGGTTTCACAGCTAAGCAGAAGGATGCCGCGACGCGGGCTTGGGGACGCTTGGGCATCTTCGAAGAAATATGCTTAGGCCGCTAGCGCCCGCCTCCCTTTAGCAAGCTGTGTATCCAGATAGTCCGCCCACCACTGCATCATTTCAGTGCGCTGCTTCAAATACTTCGCATGATTGTAGGCAGCAGACACCTTGTTCCGCTTCATGTGGGCAAGTTGCAAATCTACATGCTCATCGTCAAAGTCATTCTCATTGAGGATGGTCGAAGCTAGTCCACGGAATCCGTGTCCCGTCATGCGGCCCTCATATCCAAGTCTGTAGAGCGCATACAAGAGAGTGTTGTTGCTCATGGGCCTCTTCTTGTCCTTGGCTCCCGGGAATACCAATTTGCCATTGCCGGTGAGCAGCCTAAGCGCTCGAAGCACTTCCACAGCTTGGCGTGACAATGGGACGATGTGAGGGGTCTTCATCTTCATGCGCTCCGGCGGAATTTCCCATCGCGCTCTGTCGAAGTCGAACTCGGTCCATGGCGCTTCGATCAGTTCGCTGGTGCGTGGGAAACAGTACGCCAGCAGCTTGAGTCCAAAGCGTGTGAGAGCGTCTCCGTTGTAGTCGTCCATCTTCGCCAGCAACTCGGGCAAATCCTTTTCGTCCACACGGGCGAAGTTCTCTGATTCCGTCGCTGCCAACACGTCCCGCGGCTTGAAGTCAGCCGCAGGGTTCCGGCTCGCAAGTTCACGCGCGATGGCGAAGCGGAAAATCTGCCCGATGGACTGATGGGCTCTTTTGGCGACATCGCTCGCGCCGCGTGTCTCAATCGTCAGCATGATGTCCCGAATATGGCCCGTTTGGACGGCATCAATGGACAAATGACCGATGACGGGGAAGACATCAGCCTCAAGCCGATTCATCAGGGTCTCTGCGTGCCTGGGCGACTTGCCGATGGATCACCATGCCCACCATTTTCGGGCGACCTTTTCAAAGCTGTTGTCAGCCTCACGCTGAAGCACTTTGACTTCCTGCTGCTTCGCTTCGGCCTCAGCCTTGCGTTCGGCCATTGGATTGATGCCGGATGCCAGTAGCTTCTTCGCAGCGAAGTGAAGCTCGCGGGCGTCCTTGGGACCGATGAGCGGGTACTCCCCAAATGTCATGTTCTTCTCGGTGCCATCGAAGCGATAGCGCCAAAGCCAGAACTTCCCACCCCAAGGCTGGATGAGAAGACACAGCCCACCCCCATCGGCCAGCTTGTATTTCTTGTCTTTCGGCTTTGCATTCTCGATTTCCTCGATCGTCAGTGCCACGGCGGACCTCCAGAGCGGGGATTTTCTTTCCCCACACTTTGCCTCATCCTACCCCACATCTTTCCCCACAGAAAAGTCTGGCTGCACTCGGACGCCTTCGCACTCTCTCGCACGTTATTTTCGTGTAAGTTGCTGTAAAACAAGAACATCCTCGCGTGCGAGGATGTTCGGGGAGGTGCGAGGAAGTTCAGGTTTTGAGTGTTTTGGTTGCCCCCCAGGGATTCGAACCCCGATTGATCGGTTCAGAGCCGACTGTTCTACCATTGAACTAGGGGGCAACGTGCTTGGCGTGGGTGCGCTTTTGCGTCGCGAACAGGGTGCTCGCTGACTGCCTTGTATGAGTGTACGAGGTGAGGGAGATAAGGTCAACGGCTCAACGGATCTAGACGCTCTGGGGCGGGTTAGAATGCTGGGATGACTACGACCCTTGATGCTGTTGCTGTGGATTTTCTTGATGTTTCGTGTCGCCGGTTGGAGATGATGTGCGAGTGCCTGGTAGCTTGCCTGAAGAAGCTGACCTACGATCAGGTTTGGCAGCGGCAGGGGGCCCATGAGAATGCTGTGGGAAATCTTGTGCTCCATCTTTGCGGGAATGCGCGGCAGTGGGTGATGCATGGGGTGGGTGGGGCGGCCGATGTCAGGGTTCGGGATGCGGAGTTTAGTGCGGAGGGTGGGATGAGTCCGGAGGAGTTGATTGCTCTGTTCCAGTCGACGATGGCGGAGGCGAAGGGTGTGATTGCGGGGGTGCCGGCGGGGCGGCTGTCGGAGAGGATTAGTCCGCAGGGGCGCGATGTGAGTGTGATGGAGGCGATCTACCAGGTGGTGGGGCATGTGCAGCAACATGTTGGGCAGATTATTTTGCTGACGAAGCAGATGACTGCTGGGGATCTTGATCTTACAATTCCACGGCCCAGATAGTGTGGCCCCCTCCCCCTGTAGTATCTTGCAGGGAAGTTGTTTGTTTTTAGTTGTTTGCGCGGGGTAGCTGTCTGTAAAATATTGATTGCGTGTTAGTTGTTTACAAAATATTTGTAATCAATTAGTTATGGGGCGATATGCAGCTGTTTGTTGAAGTCTTGTGTTATCTTTTTTCTGCTCTTCCTTAAGTATAGTCCGGTGGTTTATCTGATACGCCACGGGGATGTTGTTTGGATAGAGGTTTTAGGCCTGGGTGGGGCTTGACATGGGTTTTTGTTGGGGTTTGTGGCGATTCGTTGGAGGGAGAACGAGCGCATCAGCGGCAAGAGCCTTAACGGCAATAAATGGTGGGCAAGTTCAAAGGCTGAATTCCGGTTGAAAGGTTCCTGCGGCATAGGTGAGTGGGATGTATCGGGATCCTTCGCTTCGCTCAGGATGACAGCAACAGCAACAACAACGGCAAAATGCAAATGCGGGGGTTTCTCCACTGCGCGGACCACGATGAGACTGTGGTCCGCTTCGGTCGAAATGACGATGTTGCTGGTGGGTGAGCAACAAGCAAATTCCTCCCGTTCGACTACGCGGAGGTGAGGAACAGCAGATCCCTGCGGGATGACAAAAACAATTGGTGGGTTGTGGTCGCGACGTGGTGGCTTGGTGGTGAGTTGTGGTGGCTTGGTGGTGAGTTGTGGTGGCTTGGTGGTGGGTTCGTTGTGGGTTGTGGTAGGTTGTGGCGGGTTCGTGGTCGCTAGGTGGTGGCTTGGTGGCGGTGGCGGAAGGCGGCTACCTTGTTGCGGTTGCCGCAGGTGGCCATGCTGCACCAGCGGCGATGGTGGGAGCGGGTCCGGTCGTAGAACCATAGGACGCACTCGGGGGCTTCGCAGTGACGGACTAGGTTGAAGTCGCCGGTGGCGAGGAGCTCGGCGGCGGCTTCGGCGATGGGGGCGAGGATCTCTTCGGGGGTGCGTTGTCTCCACTGACGTTCGAGGTGGAGGGTTCCACCCTTGGTGGACGATAGCTTGAGGTGACTCTGCGATTGAGCGAGCAAGGCGTTGATGGGAGCAGGGTCGGTGCGCTTACCTGCCTTTCTGGCTTCAACGATTCGGCGGATTGCTTCGCGGAGGGTCCGGGCACTGCGCAGGAGGGCGCCGGGCTTTGATCCTGCGCGGTCGTGCTCGACTGGCCAGCCAGCGCCGGCGAGCCACTGAAGTACATCCTGATCGGTCTGGAGGGAGTCTACGATGGTGCCGTTGAGAAGGAACACGGTGTTCAGGAGGTCGAGCGCAGGATGATCCCCTACCTTTGGTGGCTCGATGGAGGGAGGGAGTTTGGCGGGTGTCGGCATGGGGGATTTTTCTTCTGTTTTTATTGTAACTCGTGAAACCTATCCTGCTGGGTTACATCTTACTTGTAACTGTTGAATGCTGTTTTCACTGGTTTCACACATTTGAGTTGCGTGGAGCATGAATGGATCGTCGAAGCTTTTTGGCGGGAGGCGGGAGTCTGCTTGCTGTGGCGAGTGCTGCTCCTGCTGCCCTTTCACAAGGTTGGTTGGAAGAGACCCGGAGTTTCGGGAGAGGAGAGAGTATGTCTACTAGTTCAGGAGTATCTGGTTCAGGAGCGACAGGTTCAGGAGTTCCGCTGACTACCGTTCACCGCGTTGAGGCTGATGGGGTGAGTGTGTTCTATCGTGAGGCTGGGCCGGCGGGTGCGCCGGTGGTGCTGCTGTTGCACGGCTTCCCTGCTTCTTCGTTTCAGTATCGCGAGTTGATTCCGCGGCTGGCGGATAAGTATCGGGTGATTGCGCCGGATCTTCCGGGGTTTGGATTTACCGAGGTGCCGGAGGCGCGGCAGTACAGGTACAGCTTCGATGCGCTGGCGAAGACGATGCTGGCCTTTACCGATGCGCTGCATCTGAAGCGGTATGCGCTGTATGTGTTCGACTATGGCGCGCCGACTGGGTTTCGTATGGCGATGGCTCGTCCGGAGCGGGTGACGGCGATCGTCTCGCAGAATGGGAATGCTTATGAAGAGGGGCTTGGCGATGCGTGGGGGCCTATTCGCAAGTACTGGAGCGATCCTTCGGCGGCGAATCGCGAGGAGGTGCGCAAGGCTGCGGTGAGCTTTGAGGGAATCAAGTTTCAGTATGTGCATGGGGTGAAGAGTCCGGAGGCGGTAAAGCCCGAGGGGTACTGGCTGGACTATGCGCTGGTGAATCGGCCGGGCAATACCGACATTCAGCTGGATCTGTTTCTGGACTATCAGAACAACGTGAAGCTGTATCCGAAGTTTCAGGAGTACTTCAGGACGTCAAAGCCTCCGTTGCTGGCGATCTGGGGGAAGAACGATCCGTTCTTTATTCCTCCGGGGGCTGAGGCTTATAAGCGGGATATTCCGAGTGCTACGGTGCAGTTTCTGGACACGGGACACTTTGCGCTGGAGACGCATGTGGAGGAGGTTGCGGTGGCGGTGCGGGAGTTGCTGGCGAAGAGTGTTGGGTGATAGTTTCGCGGGTGTGTACGGGAGGTAACCCGCAAAGAATGGGTTACTTCCTAATGCCGACAATACAGCTGGAAGACCCGTAGCAGGATCAATCGTGGATCAATGAGTGCTTGGTCCCACGTCATCACACAATATATGAGCACCCTCCTCTGCCGTTCGCCACGGTTACTTAAACCTCCAGCCACTGCAATCTTCGCGGTTTCCATCCGAGAACCCACTTCGCCTTGGCATTGGAGGCGCCACTCAATTTCGTTGCGTAATAAACGACATCTTCTCCAGCAATTGACTTCACCTCGGCTTCGCTCATGCGCGGAGGTGGCGGAGCGCCTACAAACTTCGCAAACGCCGGCAGCCACACGGACTGAGGTGAAGGGTCATCGTCTACGAAGTTGTAGACACCGGGCTCCGCCGCCAGCGCTGCGACTGTTCCAATAGCAGCATCGTCGATATGGACAAAGGACGACACTCCCTCGCCCTTACCGACCACGGGATTCTGTTGCTTCATCGCCATGTTTGCTGCCGCCTCGCCGGGGTGATACCACGTTTTCGGCCCGTAAAAAAATCCATAACGCAGCGCCACCCCCTCAATTGCATTGGAACTGAAGAGGCGCGCTTCCAGTTCGGTATACGTCCGCGCACTCGCCGCTACTGCTGGGCTTGCATTCACATCCAGCGGAGAGGACTCATCCGCCAGCGTCCCTTCGGCCGCCTTCAAAAAGAACCCGCTCGCCTGCTGTAGATATCGCCGCACACCGCTCGCAAGCGCCGCACGAAAGAGATTTCCACCACCCTCAATCCTTAGCTTTCTGTCGCCAGCCGCATACTTAGGCATATCACTTTGTTCTTTGGGCAGCGACGTTAGTTCGTCGATTACCGCTTCCGCCTTTGAACGTCGCAGCGCCGTTTCCAGCGCCACGGCATCGAACGCGTCAACGAGAACGGCCTCGGCCCCCTGAGCCTCCAAGTTCTTCGCTCGCGTCGCGCTCGTTGTCATGCCTACTACGGAATGTCCCTGCTTTAGTAGCTCCGCGATCAAAGGTTCACCGATCGCTCCGCTCGCTCCTGCAACGAATACACGCATCGTCTACTCCTCTCAAAAGTAATGAGTGATGGTTTCGCCGGTGCCACGAGATTAGTCGAGCTACTTGTTGCTCGCTGGCTTGGGCTTCGGTTTGGGCTTGGCTTTGGCGGCTTTAAGATCGAGATTGAGGGCTACGGCGGCGCGAATGAGATCCTTCAAGGCCGCCTCGTCGAGCTTGTCGCCTTCGTGGAGGTCGATGGCGCGCCGGACATTTCCGTCGAGGCTGGAGTTGAAGAGACCCGATGGATCCGGCAACGCAGCTCCTTTGGCAAAGGTCATTTTGACGACGCTCTTGTACGTCTCTCCCGTGCAGACGATGCCGCTGTGGGAGAAGACGGGCGTGCCCATCCACTTCCACTCTTCGACGATCTCAGGGTCTGCCTTGTGGATGATGGCGCGCACCTTCGCGAGCGTCTTGCCGCGCCAGTCGCCGAGTTCGTTGATCTTCGCATCGATGTACGCAGATGCAGATTCCACCGGGACAACCTTTTTCATTTATCGCTCCAGACTCTCCTACGTAATTTAGCTGCGCTGGAGCGTGACCTGCAAGACGCTGTCCTGCCGGACGGGCCTGCTGCGCTCAGTTACCCCGGCGACGAAGACCTGTTGTCGATTCGGCGGTCACTTCGTGACTTGTGTACCGCTTCGCACGGTCCTCCCGTTGGTCGGAGGAGTAAGGGAGTGCCTCCTTTCGGTTGGATGCGCAACCGCACCGCTCACCTCGACCCGTACCGGGTGAAAACATAGTCTCGATTCTGCGCGGCCATGTGGCAAGAAACCCCACACTCCGCGTCATGCCCCTGCGGTGGTTTGTCATTCAAGTCGGCGGGCCTGAACGTATTGGACGCCGAGTCATACTCGAACGCGCCATAGCCCCACCCCTTACCGTCCGCAAACCTCTTGCTGTCCTTCAGCATGAAATCAACGTCATGCAAAGTTCCTGGCACGGTCGGCTCACCGGGCATGGCCTCATCCTTCTTCGCGTTCCAATGGATCTTCGCCATCTTGGCGCCATCGGGGAAGGGCTTGCCGTTCTCTGGAATGCCAGCCTTGTAGGCGTCGATCATCGCGGGATTTCCGAGGATCGCAGCGATCAGATCTCCGTGATGGCTGACGCCGATCACCTGCCAGCTTTCGTATCCCCTGAACTCGGAGAAGGCGAGGCCATTTGTAACTTTTACGGTGTACTTGTCCTGACTGGCGGAGGTCGCAATCTCGGAGACGGCGACGAGAGATGCCACAAGACCCACACTGATGAGTATGCGTTTTGACTTCATATCAACACCTCCACCTCTGGTTGAAGAACATACAGGTACTGGATGGTGTGCAGGGTATGCGCAATCCATAGCACCCACAACTGAACTAACTTAACTACAAAAGCTCAGCGTCAATTAGAGATTGGGCCCTGTGCAAGATATCCGGTGGCTTCCACTACAAGTGGCTACCCAGAGCGTGGCCCGATCCGTCGGCCCTGCCGCGATGGGTGGAAGTTGTATCAAATCAGATGCAGCAATTCTTCCGATGATTCCTCTGTCTCACCTTGGGTCGATGTTTCCAGCTCTGGTGGTTATATCGGAGTGCTGTTTGTTGCGGGAAAGAGGAGGCCGATAGTGCGGCTCTCCGGTCGCAGGGCCCAGGATGCCACAGTAATACCGGCGAGGATGAGCGGGGCCAGGATGTGAAAGGCATAGGCGCCGTAACCGCCGACTGCAGCGCAGGATGCGGCTGCGCCTGTCAGGTCGAAGAAGATGCCGGCGTAGGCCCACTCCTTGAGCCTCGGGTAGCGTGGCACGAGAATGGCGATGGCTCCGAGCACCTTCCAGAATCCCAGGATGGCGAAGAAGTACAGGGGGTAGCCAAGGACGGGCACGACGCCATGGGGGTTGCGCTGAAACTGTACCAGCTGCCCGGCACCGCCGCTTCCGATAAAAAATGCTATGAGTCCGGTCGTCGTCCAATACGTAATGTTCTTTGCCGTCGTGGTCATTGCACCTCCCCAAGGACACGCTCGAGGCCGCCGAAGAACTTCTGCCAGCCGTAGTTTGCGCCTTGATACGCTGCCTGCTGATCGGGACCGAAGCCGGACTGCTCCATGCGAAGGCGAGTGCCGCCGTCGGCTGGAGTCAAGGTGAAGAGCACTACCCATTGAAGCCCGGCTTCGCCTCCTCCAACACCCCAGTTATAAGACAGGCGTTGGAGTGGGTCGACGACGAGCACCTCGCAGTCGACGATGCCGTTCCAGTTTGGCATGGGGTCGGCGCGGAACTGGAACTTTCGCCCGGGCACCGGCTCGAAGTCGTTGTTCATCATCCACTGCGCGAGGAGCGGGCTCTCGGTGAGGGCGCGCCAGAGCTTTTCTGGTGCGTGTGGGAAGACTCGCTCAATGACAAGGGTATTGGGGGCGGTCATTGCTTTACCTCGCTGGGATTCAACTCTTCGGGATTCAACACTCCTGCCACACGCTCGAGGTTCGCGAGGACGCGTGGCCAGCCGAAGTTCATGGCCTGGTAGCCGCCTTCGTCCTGCGGGCGGAAGCCGGAGTGCTCCATGCGAACGTGGGTGCCAGCGCTTGTGGGCGTCAGGGTCCAGGTGACAACTGAGCGCAGACCGTCGGCGGCCTGGTCGCCGGAGGCGTTCTGGCTCCAGGAGAGACGCTGGGGTGGGTCGACTACGAGGACCTCGCAGTCGGCGATGCCGTTCCAGCCGGCCATGGGTTTGGCGCGGAAGTTGAACTTGTGCCCGACGATGGGCTGAAAGTCGTTCTTCATCAGCCATTGCTCGATGAGCGGGCCTTCGGTGAGCGCACGCCAGACCTTCTCCTGTGGATGCGGCATCTGGCGTTCGACGACGATGGAGCGAGTGGAGACGTCAACTGCTTGGGTCATTATTCCATCCTTTCCAAAAGTGCTTCAAGCTTGTCAAACCGGTCGCGCCAGAAGACACCGTAGTGACGCAGCCAGTCGACCATGGGTGCCAGGGCGTCTGGCTGCGCGCGGTAGTGAGTTTCGCGTCCCGCTCGGCGATGCCGTACCAGCTTTGCCCGCTTGAGCACGGTGAGGTGCTTGGAGACGGCAGGCTGGGAGACTCCGGCAAAGCTGGTCAAGGCGTGGACGGTCTGCTCTCCCTGCCGGGTCAACTCCTCGAAGATGGCCCGGCGGGTCGGGTCGGATAGGGCACGGAAGACGTGATGGGCGCTGGCCGGCTTCACAGGCAAAACCATAACCGTGTGGTTATGGTTTGTCAAGAGAGAAAGTAGTACTACCTCCGGAGGCGGAGGCTTTTAGGAGGGATAGTCCGAAATGCTGTGTGCGGTTTTTAGATACGGGACAATTTGCTCTGCAGACGCACGTGGAGGAGATAGCGTCGGCTGTGCGGGAGTTACTGGGGAAGAGTGTTGGGTGATGGTTTCGCTGGTGCTTGCGGGTGGATCACAGGTGTCTGGTCTCTCGATAAAACACTTTTTTACTGGGTTTTGGCGTCATGGAACCGATTGCGCGTAACGGCTGGATGACGAGATATTCGGAGATAAAAGGCTACGAACGGGTTTACTCTTGATAGTCGGCTATCGAGGAGTGGGTCTTGCATGTCCAGGCTAAAGCCTGGACCTATCTCAAAAAACAAAGACGGCAGCAGAGGATCACAGAGACGCGCTGCTCCTCGGAAACGACTCGCTCTATCTTCGGCGTGAGGGAGCAAAGGATGAATTCGCTTATCTCCGTGAATGTCGGTCTTCCACACGACGTCGACTGGCAAGGCAAGGTGGTCCATACCGCTATCTGGAAACGATCGGCACCAGGCAGGGTGATGGCGCGTCATTTAAATCTCGATGGCGATGGGCAGGGCGACCTTGCAGGACATGGCGGAGAACATCGCGCCGTCATGGTGTACCAACTCGACTCTTACCGCTACTGGGAGACGTACCTTCAGCGGCATGACTTTGAGTACGGTCAGTTTGGCGAGAACCTGACGGTTGATGGCCTGCCCGATGAGGAGGTCTGTATCGGGGATCGCTACCGGATCGGTGGAGCGCTGTTCGAGGTGACGCAGCCACGGGTTACCTGCTATCGCGTCGGCCTACGGATGAACAACCCTCAGATGCCCGCGCTGTTGGTTTCGCATAAGCGGCCGGGCTTCTACTTCCGTGTGATTGAGGAGGGAGAGATCGGCGCCGGAGATGAGATCGTGAAGGTGGCGGATGGACCGGAGGGTATGAGCGTCGCCGCGATCGATGCACTGCTTTACTTGCCTGACCATCCGCGCGATCAATTGGAACGTGCCCTTCGCGTCCCGGCACTCAGTGCAGGCTGGAGAGGATCGTTCGAAGCTCTGCTCGAGGGGGACGAGAAGGGTGGCAATGCCGGCCTGGCTCCATCCTCTGCGCCACCGCCGGCGTGGAGTGGGTTTCGATCACTGCGAGTGGGGGCGGTGCGACGAGAGAGCGCTGCCGTGCTCTCCTTTCTTCTCGAGTCGGAGGATCGGAGTGCATTGCCGGCGCCTCTTGCGGGTCAATTTATTGTCTTCAAGCTCGAACTCGACAAGAACTCCGCTCCTATCCTGCGAAGTTATTCGATGTCTGGTCCGCAGAGTGCCGGAACCTATCGCGTCAGCGTGAAGCGTGCTGATGGCGCAGGCAGCCACTACTTTCATGAACGTATTCAGGTTGGCGATCTCCTTCAGGTGAGCGCACCGAGAGGCAGCTTTACGCTTGCACCGAATGACAGACCCGTTGTGCTGCTGAGCGCGGGTATCGGGGCGACGCCGGTGCTCTCGATGCTTCACTCGCTTGCGGCTACAGAGGCAAATTCCACGCGGGAGATCTGGTGGTGTTACGGAGGCCGCAATGGCAGAGAACACCCCTTTGCGCTGGAGGTGCGGGAGCTGTTGAAGGGTCTTCCTAAGAGTCATTCGTTGGTTGCGTATAGCAAGCCCGAAGCTGGGGATCGATTGGGGAGTGACTATGACGTTCACGGGCACCTGAATCTTTCCTTCTTGGAAGAGCGCAACGTACCGAAGACAGCGGAGTTCTATCTTTGCGGACCTGCCAGTTTCCTCGCAGATCTGACTACGGCGTTGAAGGACTGGGGTCTCCCTGATTCCTGTATTCATTCAGAGACGTTCGGTACGGGATCATCAATAACACCCGGAATCGCAAGGACTGCCTTGGTGCAGCCGCATCAGCCTGCCGGAGCAGTTGGCGGCGGTCCGAAGGTTTTCTTCACGCGCAGCGGCCTTACAGTTCCGTGGAGCGAGCGATATGGAAGTCTTCTCGAATTCGCCGAAGCTTGCGATATTCCTGTCAGATGGTCTTGTCGGACGGGTGTCTGCCATATGTGCGAGTCCGGGTTGATTGGGGGCAAAATCGACTATGCGCCGGAGCCGCTTGATCGGCCTGCCGAGGGAGACGTTTTGATCTGTTGCTCGACACCGTTGTCGGAGATTGATTTGGATCTCTGATCATGTTGAAGAATCGACGCCTGGATTATTCGACGGGGAGTTTGGCGCTGTAGCCGTCGCGGGCGATGACGGAGTACTTTTGCGGCTTGCCCTTTTCGTCCTGCATGCGCAAGGGGTGGCCTTCGTTGTCGACGAGGAGGACCTTGACCTTGCGGTAGGTGCCGTCGTTCTTGTTGTTGGTGGGGCGGTAGGTGAGGATGTACTCGTTGCGGATGGACTGGTTGATCTGGGAGAAGATGTCGGGGAGTTCGCCCTGGAAGACGGGGGCGAAGCTGAGGCCGCCGGTCATCCTGGCGAAGGTCTGTAGTTGATTCTGCGCCTGGAGGTAGTCGAGCTCGCGGGGGCCTCCGCCAGCGCGGAGCTCGTTGAGGAGCGCGCCGGTGGAGATGGTGAAGATGGTGACATTGGGGGTGTTCTTGACTTTGGCGAGGATCTTGTCGAGGGTGAGCTTGGAGAAGGTGTCACGGCCGGAGCCGATGAGGATGATGTACTTTCGGCCTTCGATGCGGCTGGTGCGGTCGAGGGTCTCGTAGAGGGCGTCGAACATGTCGGTGTCGGAGAAGCCGGGGATCATGAGCGACTGCAGAGATTGGGCAATGAGATCCTTGTTGTTGGTGAAGTCGGTGAGGATGTGGGTGCGGAGGTCGTAGGTGATGACGGCGATGTAGTCGTCGGGGCGGAGGGAGCGGAAGAAGTAGTAGGAGGCGTTGCGCATGTCGTTGATGAGGTAGTAGCTGTTGGCGGCGAACTCAAGCAGCATGACGGCTGTGATTGGGGTTTGCGTGGTTCGGACGCTGGTGATGGTCTGGGGGACGCCGTCTTCGAGGATGAGGAAGTTGTTGGCCTTGAGGCCGGGAACGAACTGGTGGGTCTTGTCGAGGATGACGCTGGCGTCGATGTTGACGATGGGGACGTCGACGCGGAGGGAGAAGGTTTCGTTGTCGGGATTTTTGACCTTGGGGGCGACGGGCGCGGGGGGCGGCGGGGGCTCGTCGGCTTCCTTCTTCTTCTTGAGGACGATGGTGCCGTTGTCGGTGTCGGGGCCGGCGTCGTCGGGGGTGGGTTTGGTCTGCTGGGGTGGGCTTTGTGCGGGTGCTTCCTGCGCGGGGGCGGCGGCGGGCAGGGTGAGAAGGAGGAGGCAGGAGAGAAGGAGGAGGATGCGAGCCCTGGGATGCGGAAGGATAGTCATCATCTGAAACTTTACTCCGAATGTTGGACGGGGTTTAAGTGCAATTGTGAGTAGAGCGTGTGTCCTGCCGGACGGGCTCCCTGCGCGGGAGGCGGTCACTTCGTGACTTGTATACCGCTTCGCCTGTTGCTCCCGTTGGTCGCTTGGTGAGTTTGTGCCACTACTTATGACTTCCTAGTAGTCTGTAGACGTGATGGATGCGGTAAAAACTCGGTTGTGGATGACTGGCCTGATGATGGGCTGGGTGTTGGGGAGTTCTGCGCTGGCCTCGGCTGCGGGGCAGGCGGTGAGTGGGACGGGATGGACTGCGGTGGCGGCGCCTTCGGTGGCTCCGGCAGTGACGAAGTTTTTTCCTCTGGCCGAGGTGAGGCGGGGAATGCGCGGAGTGGCTTATACGGTCTTCGAAGGGGTGAATCCGGAGCCGATGCAGGTGGAGATTTTGGGGCTCTTGAAGGATGCGCTGGGACCGGGGCAGGACATGATTCTGGCTCGGCTGCATGGGGATAAGCCGGAGTACACGGGCGTGGTGGCGGGGATGAGCGGAAGTCCGGTGTATATCGACGGGCGGCTGGTGGGGGCGCTGAGTTATCGGATCGGGCAGTTCAGCAAGGAGCCGATTGCGGGGATTACGCCGATCGAGTCGATGCTGCAGGTACGGGATGAAGATGGGGCGGCGGGGGGGATGAAGCTGGCCGGAGTGAAGCTGCCTGGGGTGAGCAGAGAGTTTGAGGGGCAGCCGGAGATGCGGGCGATGGAGACTCCGCTGATGATGGGCGGGTTCAGCCAGGAGACGGTGGAGCGGTTTGGGGATCGGTTTCGCGCGATGGGTTTGACGCCGGTGGTGGGGCTGGGTGGGGCGGACTCGGCCGTGGTGCAGCCGGAGCCACTGGTTCCGGGGAGTGCGGTGAGCGCGGTGCTGGTTCGAGGGGATCTGTCGATGGCGGGGACTTGCACGGTGACGTATGTGGACCCGACGAGGCTGCTGGCGTGCGGGCATCCGATTACGCAGTATGGGCCGGTGGATATGCCGATGACCAAGGCTACAGTGCTGGCTTCGCTGGCGTCGCCGTTAAATGCGTTCAAGATTATTAATACGACCGAGACGGTGGGGGCGTTTACGGAGGATCGCGCTTCGGCGATTATGGGGCGGTTTGGGGTGGAGGCGCGGATGATTCCGGTGGTGGTGGAGGTGGTTCCTCCTCCGACGGAGAAGGGAGTGCAGGCCAAGACTAGGACGCTGCACTTTGAGGTGTTGGATAACCGGCAACTGACTCCGTCGGCGATGGTGGTGTCGGTGTATCAGAGTTTGCAGACGAATAACACGGCGGCGGAGGAGTTGAGCTATCGGCTGTCGGGCGAGATAGATGTGAAGGGGTTACCGCCGGTTGCGATGCAGGGGTTGATGACGCAGAACGAGCTCAATCCGGCTACGATCAACGCGGCTTTGCTGGTGAATGACCGGTTCAGCAAGGTGTACGGGAATGCGCTGGATCAGCCGGTGGTGACGGGGGTAAAGCTGAGGGTGGAGGCGATTCCGGCGAGGATGTCGGCGGTGCTGGAGTCGGCGCGTTTGAGCAGGATGGAGGCTCGGGCGGGGGATGAGATTGAGGTGGAGGCGGTGGTGCATCCCTATCAGGCTGAGACGAGGATGGTGCGGGTGAAGGTGAGGTTGCCGGAGGATGTGAGCGCCGGGTCGATGCGGGTGGTGGTGAGCGATGGCGCGACGGTGGACAAGCTGACGACGAAGGCGGGGGCGGAGCGGTCGGTGGGGCTGGCCGATACGGTGGCGGCGCTGAACAGGATTCATGAGAACGATCGGGTTTATGTGACTCTGTTGAATCATGCGGCGCAGGTGGTGCTGGAGGGCGAGGCTCTGCCGGAGGTTCCGTTGTCGATGGCGAATATCTATGAGCCGTTGAAAGAGGCGCAGAAGATGCAGCTGACAGGGGAGAGTGTTGTGGCTGCGGGGTCGGTGGAGGCGGGATACGCTGTGAGTGGCTACCAGGTGCTGAACCTGGTGGTGCGGTAGCAGGGTGAGACTTTTGGGCGACGCTAATAAGTGTTGAGGCAGGTCTTGTTACACGATTGTTGCGATCGGGTGCGATTAGCGTGCGGATTTTTTTTGCTCCGGTTGGTGTTGTAGCATCAAAGGGCAGGTAGCAGCAAAGGTAGATGGCATCAAAGGGTCGGCGCGGCGGATATGTTCTGCGCCAAAAGGGAAAGACTTCGAATGAGTGAAATACATGGTCTCGCTGTGCATGCGGCCGGCGCACACTTACTAGCCTATAAATACGATCCGGGCGAGCTGCAGGCGAATGAGGTTGAGGTAAAGATCTCGCACTGCGGCGTATGTCACAGCGATGTTCACCTGATCGATAACGATTGGGGGATCAGCAAGTATCCTTTTATTCCGGGCCATGAGATTGTGGGGACGGTGGTGGGGGTGGGCTCGGGTGTGAAGGACCGCGCGATGGGCGAGCGCGTGGGGATTGGCTGGCAGGCGGATAGCTGCGGGATCTGCGAATGGTGCCGGCAGGGACTGGAGCAGCTGTGCGCGAAGGCTCAACCGACGTGCGTGGGACGCAATGGCGGATTTGCCGACAGGGTTCGGGTGAACTCGCGATTTGCGATTCCCTTGCCTGCAAAGCTTGAGAGCGAGAATGCGGCTCCTCTGCTGTGTGCTGGGATTACGGTGTACGCTCCGCTGAGGAACTATGAGGTGCGTCCGTCGTCGCGGGTGGGCGTGATTGGGATTGGCGGGCTGGGGCATCTTGGGGTGCAGTTTGCGAAGGCGTTTGGCGCGGAGGTGACGGCGTTTTCAACCTCGAAGGATAAAGAGGCCGAAGCGAAGCAGTTGGGTGCACATCACTTTGTGAATACGCGCGATACGGGAGCGCTGAAAAAGGTCGCGGGGTCGTTTGATCTGCTGCTCTCGACGGTGAGCGCGGATCAGGAGTGGCAGGCTTATGTGAATGCTCTGCGGCCGAAGGGAACTTTGTGTGTTGTTGGAGCGCCGCCTTCTCCGATGCCGATTCTGGGTGGGTCGCTGATTGCGCACCAGAAGGCGGTTGCGGGGAGCAATACCGGAAGTCCGCAGGAGATCAGCGAGATGCTGGACGTTGCGGCTCGGCATGGGGTGAAGGCGATTACGGAGCGGTTTGCGATGGCCAAGGCGAATGATGCTGTGACCAAGGTGAAGAAGAACCAGGTGCGGTATCGGGCGGTTTTGACGAATTAGCAGCTATCAGATACGCATAGCTGCTAGTCGCCTCCGTTCTTCATGGTCGAGGTCCAGTGGGCGGCGCGGTCTTCGAGTTTTTCGCGTGCCTGGTCCTTCCACCATGATTCGAGGCCGGACATCTCCTGCATTTTTTGGGCATAGCTTGCGTCGAATTTCAGATACATGCAGCGGTTGATTGCAGGGATCGAGCCTTCGGGGTTGAGTCGCTCCTCGATGATCCACGGGTCTAACGGCTGAAGTGTTCCCGGCTCAAGGACGCGCAGATAAAAGCCCGTGCGATTTTCTTGAATGGTGAGTTTGATCCAGTCAGGGCGTCCGATTCGTCGTGCTTGATTGGCGCACGGGATCCGCGGGCCGCTGACTTGAACGAGCGACGTGCCTAGACGGACCCGGTCGCCTACGCAGACCTGATCTTCGGCGAGGTCGTCGAGGGTGAGATTTTCGCCGACGACTCCGGCTTCGAGGTTCATGTGGTATCGGGTGTTCCAGAAGGCGTAGTGATCGGTGAGATGGACGCAGAGGGCTGCGCCGGGGCCGCCATGATAGGGCTGGGCGACCTTGTCTCCGGCTAGTCCTTGGCGGGTGACTTGTACGGGGCCGTCGACGCGATCGCGAAAGATGGAGGAGGTCCAGGTGCCGCGCTCGTCGGTGATGGATTTGGGCTGGCCGGTGAAGACTGCCCGGATGGTGGCGGGTTTGCTCACGTGATCGATTTTAGGCTGACGGTGGGAGTGCGTCGACCGCGCCGTTCGGAGATCGTTCGAAGATCGTGGAGATACTTTAGACTCAGGGTGATGATGCGACGAGTGTTGGTTACGGGATTTGTGGTGTCTTCCCTGCTGTCTGGGTGGGCGTGCGCGCAGGGTACGAAGCTGTGGAGCGTGGAACGCTACGACGAGATGGAGAAAGGCAATGCGGATGGGGTGGCGATCCGCAGCGATGGACGGCTGGAGGCGGGGCCGGCTGCTTCGCTGGTGTATGAGACGGGAAAGAGCTACGCGTGGGCGCTGGCAAGCGATGCCGCGGGGAACGGCTATGTGGGGCTGGGTGGGACGGCGGCGGGGTCGGCCGTGGTGATGAAGGTGACGCCGGAGGGGAAGGCGACGCAGATATTTGCCGGGAAGGAACTGGCGGTGCAGGCAGTCCGCGTGGCGGCGGATGGGAGTGTGCTGGCGGCGACTTCGCCGGATGGGAAGGTGTATCGGATTCCTGCGGATGGCGGGGCGGCGGTGGTGGTGTTCGATCCTTCGACTACGGAGGAGAAGCCGAAGTACCTCTGGGACCTGGCGGTGGGTAAAGGCGGCGAGGTTTATGTGGCGGCGGGGGCTCCGGCGGTGGTGTACCGGGTGGCGGCGGGTGGCGGTAAGGCGGAGGTTTTGTTCCGGACGGCGGATCAGCATATTCGTTGTCTGTTGCTGGCGGCGGATGGGACGTTGTGGGCTGGGTCGGATGGATCGGGTGTGGTGTACCGGTTTGCGACGGGGACGGCGGGGGCGAAGCCGTTTGCGGCGTATGCTGCGGGGCGGCGCGAGATTACGGCTCTGGCGATGGATGCGGCGGGAGATGTGTATGCGGCGGGGGTGGGGACGAAGGGACACTCGGCACTGCCGCCGCTGCCGGTGACGGGGGGCGTGGGGGTGACGATTACGTTTGTGCAGCCGGGGTCGTCGGCGGCGGCGGGGGCGAATACGCTGGTGCCGGATGGGTCGGAGATTTATAGGATTGGGGTGGATGGTGCTCCGCAGAAGCTGCTGACGCTGAAGGATGATGTGGTGTATGCGCTGGCGGTGCGGGGTGGAAGCTTGCTGGCGGCTACGGGTAATCGTGGGCGTGTGTATCGGATTGAGACCAACGGGAGTGGGCGGTTTAGTGATGTGGCGCATCTGGAGGCTTCGCAGGGGATGGCGTTTGCTGCGGTGAAGGATGGGCTGCTGGTGGCGACGAGTAATAGCGGGAAGGTGTTTCGGCTGGGCGATGCGGTTGCATCGGCGGCGACTTATACGAGTGATGTGTTCGATGCGCAGAGTTTTTCGCAGTGGGGACGCGCGGAGGTTCGATCTGGTGGGGCGGCGGGGTTCGATCTGTTTGTGAGGAGCGGAAATGTGGAGAGCCCGGTGATGGGATGGAGCGAGTGGGCTCGCGTTGGCGCGGATGGGAGCTTTGCGGTTCCGCCGGGACGATTTGTGCAGTGGAAGGCGGTGCTGCGTGGCGGGGGATCGGTGGATGCGGTGGGGTTGAACTATCTGCAGCGAAACCTGGCTCCGGTGGTGGATGAGGTGGTGGTGCAGCCGGGGGCTCGGGTGACGCCGGTGGCTCCGGTTGCGGCCAATGCTACGGTGTCGGTGGCCTTCCCTGCTGTTACGGGTGCTGCGCCTGCGGTAAGTTTTTCGACCGATGCGAATGCTGCTCCGCTGATGGCGCAGAAGGATAAGACCGCGGTGACGGTGCGTTGGATGGCACATGACGATAACGGCGATGAATTGATGTTCGCGGTGTGGTATCGCGGGGTGGGTGAGGCGAACTGGAGGCTGTTGAAGGACAAGATCTCGGAGAAGGTTTATAGCTTCGATTCGGCGCTGCTGCCGGATGGGAGCTATGAGGTGAAGGTGGTGGCGAGCGATGCTCCCGTGCATACGGATGCGGAGGCGTTGACGGGAGAGCGGACGAGCGAGGTGTTTGTGGTGGATACGACACCGCCGGTGCCGGGGGTGTTGAAGGCTACGAAACAGACTTTATATGAACAAAGCGGTCCGAACAAAGCTGCCTCGACTTTTATTCATGCGACGTTGGAGGTGCGGGATGCTACTTCGCCGATCGCGCATGCTGAGTACTCGATTGATGCGGGACCCTGGCAGTATCTTGAGCCGGTGGGGAAGGTTTCGGATTCGTTGGCTGAGCGATATGACTTTACGGTGGCTGTGCCTGCGGCTACGGCTCCGGTGAATGATGCTAAGGAGCATGTGTTGGCGGTGAGGGTGTATGACCGGTATGAGAATGTCGTCGCGGTGAAGGCGGTGGTGCAGTAATGGCAGTGCGGGACTGGTTCCCGAAGTACAGGCAGGATGTGGTGCTGCTGGCGGTGGACCTGGTGGGGACGTTTGTGTTCGCGGTAGAGGGGGCGCTGGCGGGGATGTATGCGGGTCTGGATGTGTTTGGCCTGCTGGTGCTGTCGTTTGTGACTGCTCTTGGTGGAGGGACCATTCGCGATCTATTGATTGGCGCGATTCCGCCGAACAGTATTCGAGACTGGAGGTACGGAGCGACGGCGTTTGCCGGGGGTGGCGCTGTGTTTTTCTTTCATCCGTTAATTCAGAGGGTGCCGGTACACCTGATGATTACGCTCGACGCGGCGGGGCTGGCTCTGTTTGCGGTTGCAGGTGTGGGTAAGGCGCTGGAGTTCGGGATTACGCCGCTGCTTGCGATCATAATGGGAGCGGTGACTGGCGCGGGTGGCGGGACGGTGCGGGATGTGCTGCTGGCGCAGGTGCCTGGTGTGCTGCACTCGGATGTGTATGCGGCCGCGGCGCTGGCGGGGGCGGCGGTTGTGGTGATGGGATTGAAGCTGAAGATGCCGCGGGGGGTGGCGATGAGTCTTGGGGCTGCGGCTTGCTTTGTGTTGCGGATGGTGGCGGCCTGGCGGCATTGGAATCTGCCGAGGGTTGTGGGGAGTTGAGGCTGGTTGTCCTGTCGGACGGGCCACCTGCGCGTGGGGCGGTAACTTCGTGACGCGTATACCTTGTTTGGGCGGGTGAAAGGCGCGGGGGGCCTCGCGTTGCTCGGCTGGGCGGATAGTAAGCTGGGAGTCGATGCGATTTGAATTTTTTATTGCGGCGCGTTATCTGCGGGCGAAGCGGCGGCAGGCTGTGGTGGGGGTGATCACGGGTATCTCCGTGATCGGGGTGGCGGCTGGTGTGGCTTCGCTGATTATTGCGCTGGCGATTACGAATGGGATGCGGCGGGATCTGCAGGAGCGGCTGGTGGGGTCGACCTCGCATGTGGACCTGATGAGGGTGGCGGGCGATGGGATACGGGACTGGCGACCGCTGCTGGCGCGGCTTCGCGGCGTGCCGCATGTGGTGGCCGCTGCTCCCGGGCTGTATGGGCAGGTGCTGATCTCGAAGGGGGCGAGGAGTGGGGGCGGGTTGGTGAAGGGCGTGATTCCGGCGGATGAGAAGACGGTCGGGGATCTGCTGCAGAGTGTGGTGCAGGGGTCGGCTGCGGCGTTGGAGCCGGTTGCTGTGGCGGCTGCTCCTTGCGGGAGCGGGACGAGTGCGCGGAATGATTGCGGAGGAGGTGTGTCGCGGGAGATTCCGCCGATTGTGATTGGACAGGATATGGCGGAGTCGCTGGGGGCGAAGGTGGGGGATGGGGTGCTGGTGACGAGTCCGCAGGGGGAGCTGACGCCGCTGGGGCTGGTGCCGAAGTATGAGCGGTTTCAAGTGGCGGGGATCTTCAAGTCGGGGTTCTATCAGTATGACTCGAGCTATGCGTTTCTTCGGTTGGCGGATGCGCAGAGGTTGTTCAGTGAGCCGGATCTGATCTCGGTGATCAGCTTCAAGGTTGATGATCTTTATCATGCAGATCGCGTGGGAAGGGCGATTGAAGATGCGGCGGGCAAAGGGTTTCAGACGACGAACTGGATGGAGCAGAATCGTGAGCTGTTTCGCGCACTGAAGCTGGAGCAGGTGGTGACGTTTATTGTGCTGGCGCTGATTGTGTGTGTGGCTGCGCTGAATATTCTGATTGCGCTGACCATGATGGTGATGGAGAAGACGCGCGATATTGCGGTGCTGATGAGCTTTGGGGTGAGTGGGACCCAGGTGCGGCGGATTTTTTTGATGCAGGGGTTGTTGATCTCGGTGATTGGGACGGTGCTGGGGTTGATTCTTGGGTATGGACTGAGTTGGCTGGGTGGGCACTACAGGTTTATTCGGCTGGATGCGGCGGTCTATTCGATTGATTATCTGCCGTTCGCGCCGCGGGTTTGGGATGCGGTGATTGTGGCGGCGGTGAGTTTGGGCGTTAGTTTGATTGCTACGATTTATCCAAGTGGAAGTGCGGCGAAGGTGCTCCCGGCGGAGGCGCTGAGGTATGAGTGAGCAAAAAACTGACACCCAACTAAGCGCCTTCGAAGTTTTCTCTAGGCCGATGCTTGGTCTAGAGGTGACACACCTCTGGCGGGGACACGGATCTGCCCTCTTCCTTGAGATGGGGAAGCTTACTCCGCGAATAAGGCGCGATGGGACGCCAGGTAATCCGCATGGAGAGATGGGTTTAATGATCGAGTGGAGCTGGCGCATCGAGGATGAACATAAGATTCTTGCCGGAAGCTGGAGTGATGAAGAGTTGTGGCAACCTCTCTTTGATCGCATCACCCGCAGCAAAGTGATCGGAGTTTCTCTTTTCGGACGCTTGCCGGAAGTGCAGCTAGTGTTTTCCAACGGGCTCTACCTCTGCTCGATGATGACTTCAGACGGAGATCCGGAGTGGGCAGTCTTCGACAGGCGTGGCGGAACGATAAAGTCTGTTGGAGTGCGAGATGGGATATTGCATTTTGAAAATGAGAGTGCTGTGGAGGGAGGCTTTGCGGTATGAGTAATCCGAGATTGAAGTATGGGCAGTTGGCGCTGGAGGGCTTGGCGAAGATGTCGGCGCTGGAGCACTACCTGAATATGGAGACGGGGCTTGAGGCTTCGTTGCGGGAGTTGGTGAGGCTAAGGGCTTCGTTGAGGAATGGTTGTGAGTATTGCGTTCGTCTGCATACGTCGGAGCTGCGGAAGATGAATGAGACGGCGGAGCGGATTGCGGGCGTCGAGGATTGGCGGAACTCGGAGATTTATACGAAGCGGGAGCGGGCGGCGCTGGCGTGGGTGGAGGAGTTGACGAATATTCAAGAGGGGCATGCTCCGGATGTTTTGTATGAGGCGGTGAGGGCGGAGTTCACCGATGTGGAGACGGTGAATTTGACGCTGGTGATTACGACGATCAATGCGTGGAACCGGATCTCGATTGCACTGGGGACGCATTCGGGACATGGTGACGGCGGGGGGAAGCCGGCGGATGTGGCAGTCTGAAGAAAGACAAATACAGGGGTCTCTCCACTACGCTGCTCGCGATGAGACCGCGACCAGCTTCGGTCGAGATGACGATTTTTTTTGGCAGGGGCTTTTGGGGCAGGGATGGATGAGGTGAAGGGTTGAGCGATCCGCTGGATGGCGATGTTCGGTTTGAGAATGAGGGGACGCTGGAGCCGCTGCCGGTGGTGCGGGAGCGGACGGTGGTGATGCGGGCGGTTGGGCTGACGAAGATCTATGCGGCGGTGGCTTCGAGAGGCGGGTCTGCGAGTAAAGGTTCGACGAACCAAGGTTCGGCGCGACCGGCGCTGGAGTTGTTTCGCGGACTGGATCTGAAGGTTCATGCGGGCGAGATGATCGCTATTGTGGGGGAGAGCGGTGCGGGCAAGAGCTCGCTGCTGCATCTGCTGGCGGCGTTGGATACACCGACGGCTGGGGAGGTGTGGTGCGGGGAGGCGCGGTTGAGCTTGTTTACGCCGAAGCAGGCGGCGGAGTTTCGCAATCGCGATGTGGGGTATGTGTGGCAGTTTCACTACCTGTTGCCGGAGTTTTCTGCGCTGGAGAATGCTGCGATGCCTCTGCTGGCTCGCGGGATGAGGCGGGCGGAGGCGCTGGAGAAGGCGCAGTTCTGGCTGACGGAGGTGGGGCTGGGGGATCGGGCGGAGCATCGCTCGGGGGAGTTGAGCGGGGGCGAGCAGCAGAGGGTGAGCCTGGCGCGGGCGCTGGTGACGGAGCCGAGGCTGCTGCTGGCCGATGAGCCGACGGGCGATCTGGATGGCAAGACGGCGGAGGCGGTGTTCAGTTTGATTCAGCGGCTGCATGAGGCGCATGGGCTGACGAGTGTGCTGGTGACGCATAATCTGGAGTTTGCGGAGAGGTGCGACCGGGTGCTGAAGCTGCGAGAGGGGCGGCTGGTAGATGGGCGAGCGGGAGACGGTCGAGTTTAAACGGAAGAGAGTCCGCGGGATTGAAAGCGACTGTGCTGCGCTCACGGGCTGAAAAGTTGATTCGTAGGTTTTACCGCAGCGGTTGATTCTTCTTCGTGTTCTTTTTCGGGAAGACCGTTCGGCTGAGATAGCGCTCGGCCCAGCTTCGGTCCGCGATCTTGCGATCTCTCAGCGAGTTGCAATACTGCTTCTTCGTGGTCTGGAAATCATCCAATCAAGCAACAGGAAATGATGGTTTTGGGGAGTGCACCTAATTTGGTGCTGGTTTTGCACAGGCCGCGTCTAAAAGAGTGCTAAGTTATGCATAACTTTCGAGGGATTTCGAATATTTTGCGGGGACGACTACACTAAGAAGTAGTGGGATGGATGCTTCGCAGGTTGAAGTAGCCTGATTTGTCTCTGGGAGCGAGCGGCACGGAGACGGTTGTGGGACCAACGGCGCTATGCGGCCTTCGGGCTGGATGGTGGCCGGCTTGAAGGGGATATATGTTCGAACGCTATACGGAGAAGGCGCGGCGGGTGATCTTTTTTGCCCGCTATGAGGCCAGTCAGTTTGGGTCGCCTTACATCGAGACTGAGCACCTGCTGCTTGGTTTGTTGCGTGAGGACAAGGCATTGACGAACCGCTTTCTGCGGTCGCACGCGTCGGTGGAGTCGATCCGCAAACAGATTGAAGGGCATACGACGATTCGGGAGAAGGTTTCGACTTCAGTCGATCTTCCGCTCTCGAATGAGTGCAAACGAGTGCTGGCGTATGCGGCGGAGGAGGCGGAGCGGCTTTCGCACAAACATATCGGGACCGAGCACCTGCTGCTGGGACTGCTGCGTGAGGAGAAGTGCTTTGCGGCGGAGATTCTGCAGGAGCGTGGGTTGCGGCTGCCTGCGATTCGCGAAGAGCTGCAGCGGACGACGCAGGAGAAGACGCCCTCCTCGAGCGGAAGCAAGGGACAGCGCGGCGAGCAGAGTATGCTGGCGGAGTTTTCGCGGGATCTGACCCAGTCGGCGATGGATCAGCAGCTGGATCCGCTGGTTGGCAGGGACTCGGAGGTGGATCGGGTGATCCAGATTCTGTGCCGGCGCACGAAGAACAATCCAGTGCTGATTGGTGAGCCTGGTGTGGGTAAGACGGCGATTGTTGAAGGACTGGCGCAAAAGATCGCTGATGGCGAGGTGCCTAGTTTTCTCGCGGACAAGCGGGTGCTGGCGCTGGATCTTTCGCTGATCGTTGCGGGAACGAAGTATCGCGGACAGTTTGAAGAACGGCTGAAGACGATCATGAAAGAGCTGATGGAGAATCAGAATTCGATCGTGTTCATCGACGAGCTGCATACGCTGGTGGGGGCTGGGTCGGCTGAGGGTTCGCTCGATGCTGCCAATATCCTCAAGCCTGCTCTGTCTCGCGGCGAGATTCAGTGTATCGGCGCGACGACCCCTGCGGAGTACCGGAAGTCAATTGAGAAGGATCGGTCTTTGGAGCGGCGTTTTCAGGCAGTGAAGGTGCCTCCGCCGAACGAAGAAGATGCGATCAAGATCATCATGGGGATCAAGGAGAAGTACGAGAAGTTCCATGCGGTGAGCTACACCGACGACGCCATTACGTTCTCGGTATCGCACTCGAGCCGGTATATTCCTGACCGGTTCCTGCCGGACAAGGCGATCGATTTGATCGACGAGGCGGGGGCGCGGGTGAAGCTGCGGCAGACCTCGATGCCTGAGGAACTGACCGAGGTTCAGAAGCGGATCAAGTTCATCGTGCACCGGATGGAGAACGCGATTGCGAATCATGAGTTCGAGAAGGCTCGGTTCTACTCGGATGAGGAGCGCAAGGAGCGGGAGAATCTGCGGGCGCTGCGGGACAAGTATCACCTGGATGACTCTTCGGCGGGGATTGTGACGCGCGGGGATATCGAGGATGTCGTCAGCCGCTGGACGGGTGTGCCGATTACTTCGTTGAAGGAAGAGGAGACGCAGCGGTTGCTGCGGGTGGAAGAAGAGCTGCACAAGCGCGTGATCTCGCAGGATAAGGCGATCTCTGCGTTGGCGCGGGCGATTCGACGGTCGCGTGCGGGGTTGAAGAATCCTGCTCGGCCGATTGGAAGCTTCCTGTTCCTTGGACCTACTGGCGTGGGTAAGACGGAGATGGCCCGGACGCTCGCGCAGTTCTTGTTCGGCAGCGAGAAGGCGCTGATCCGCTTCGATATGTCGGAGTTCATGGAGAAACACTCGGTGTCGAAGTTGATCGGCTCGCCTCCGGGATATGTGGGCTACGAAGAGGGCGGTCAGCTTACGGAGCGCGTGAAGCGGAATCCATATTGCGTGGTGCTGCTGGATGAGATCGAGAAGGCGCATCCGGATGTGTTCAACCTGCTGCTGCAGGTGTTTGAAGATGGACAGCTGACCGATGGACTTGGTAATACGGTCGACTACAAGAACTGCATCGTCATCATGACGTCGAACATTGGAGCGAAGCATCTGCAAAAGCGGCAGGGGCTGGGCTTCCAAAGTGAGAAGGAAGACATGGTGCTGGACAAGATGGAGGAACTGGTGCGGGGCGAGGTGAAGCGGACCTTCAACCCGGAGTTCCTGAACCGTCTGGACGAGATCATCATCTTCACGTCGCTGTCGGATGCTGACCTGATGCAGATTCTCGAGCTGCTGGTGCAGCAGTTGAATGTGAACCTTGTGCACAAGGCGATCACGATCTCTGTGGCCGATGATGCGAAGAAGTGGATCATCGAGAAGACGGCTTCGGACCGCAGCTATGGGGCGCGGCCTCTGCGTCGCGCGCTGCAGCGGTTCGTTGAGGATCCTCTGTCGGAGGCGTTGATCGGCGGCGGGATCGTCGAGCGGCCTGCGTTCCTTGAGGTGTACATGGAGAATAACAAGCTGTACTACCGTCCGATCTCGGCTGATGGCGAAGAGAAGATGGCTGGGCTTGAACTGACTACTGTTTAGTGGTGTTACGGATTCGACTTCAAACGCCTCGGCTGACCGCCGGGGTTGTTTGATTTTTGGAACGTGCCGACACATCAGATACTTGAAGTAGCGTGAGGTGAAGAACAGACAACAGCAAATGCGAAATGCGGGGATTCTTCGCGGCGCTCAGAATGACGGCTTTGGAGGTGGGATTGGGGGACTGAATTTTTACAGGCTTTTGGAAGTGGGGTAAACGCGAACATCCCGGAGGGGCCCGGGATGTTCCGTTCCAGAGAAGGCAGATTGGTGCAGAAAGATCTTGAGGGAGAAAGAGGATCAGATCAGCAGAGTAGACGGGGAGGGCTCAGCAATGGGGAGAGCTAGACCAGCGATTGAGCGGTCTTAACGGCACTGTTTACGGCGTCGCCTGCTTTGTCTATGGCGTAATCCACCTGGCCTTTGCTGCGCTTGATGGCCTTCTGGGCCTCGTCGCTAAGGCGCTCAGCCTGAGCCTTGAGGTAGTTGCCTGCGTCCTCGAGATAATCGCCTGCGTCCTCCGCTGTCCTGCGGAGTTGCTTGCGCGTCTTGATTCCTGTTTGCGGAGCGTAGAGGAGAGCGATTGCGGCTCCTGCACTGACGCCTATGCCAAACGCAAACCAGTAGTTCTTTGCACTCATTCGAAGTACCTCGTGCGAGATTTCGCTTTCCTGAAAAGTATGATTCGCCGTAACAGCAATTGGTTGGTTTTTGTTTGACACGGTGAAGGTTTTGAAGCAGTTAGAGGGAATCTTTCGAGGTAATGGCGACGCAGTTGCCCCGCTTGCCCACGCTGCGCAGCGGAGGGGAGGCGCAGGCTAGAGTGAGGAAGAGGTGAACGATGAAAGACGTTTTGATCGGGCTGGTTTTTCTTGCAATGATTGTGGGGCCGGCGTTCTTTGCCCTGGATGTGTTTGGAGAAAAGAACCAGCTTTAGACGGCAAGTCCGGCCAGTTCCCTTGCCCGCAGGAAGATGCGTGTGAACATGACTCGGTTGAGGCGGCCGGTGTTGGTGTTGCGCAGGGATGGGTGATAGGTGGCGAGCAGATGGAGCCCGTTGGGGAGGAGGTACTCTGCCCCATGGGAGAAGCGGTAGTCCGATTTGCGACTGATGACGCCGGTTTCGAGGAGGAAAGCCATGTATCCGTCGAAGGCTATCTTGCCGAGGCAGACGACGACGCGCACTCGGGGCAGAGCTTGAATCTCCTGGGCGAGGTGGGTGCCGCAGTTGCGAATCTCCTGGGGAAGCGGTTTGTCTCCGGGCGGGGCGCAGCGCACGACGGAGGCGATCCAGGCGTGACGAAGCTTGAGGCCGTCGTCGCGGGTGACGGCGCGGGGTTTGCTGGCGAGGCCAAGCTCGTGGAGGACGGGGTACATGAAGTCGCCGGAGCCGTCGCCGGTGAAGGGGCGGCCGGTGCGGTTGGCTCCATGGGCGCCTGGGGCGAGGCCGAGGATGAGGATGCTGGCGCGCGGGTCGCCGAAGCCTGGAACGGGGCGGGACCAGTAGGTCTGGTCGAGGTAGGCGCGGCGTTTGGTCTCGCCGATGCCGCGGCAGTAGTCGCGAAGTCGAGGGCAACGTTCGCAGGTGATGATGGTTTCGCGAATCTGCTGCAGGAGGGGAGACGTACTTTGTGTGTTGGCCGGTGTCACTGCTTCCAATGATAGTTGGTGGGAGACGGGAGGGGAGATTGGCGCGTCAAACAACTCGGTAGAATGATGTTCGTATATCACGACGGGAATAGGCGGGCAGTTGGAAGATCCAAGATTGAGCAGGATGTACTGGGCGCTACTGAAGCAGTGGGCGGTCCGGCGTCGCAGAAGTATCTGGCATGCCGCGGTGATGCGCTCCGGCCTGCTGACGGTGCTGGTTCTCGGACTGCTGATTGCGGGACTGGCGTTTGGCTGGCGGACCCACAGGCTGGGGCAGTTTGCGCTGCTGAAGAAGCAGCTACGGGCCAAGCCGAAGCAGGATATTGTCTTTCGACCGGGTGGGCAGGATGTGATCACGCTGCAGCGCACCCAACTGGTGGGTGGGAGCGGGCCTGAGTTTCTGTCGACGACGTTGATGCCGGGGCGCGGGATGAATATGCTGCAGATCTCGGCCTATCTTCCAGACAAGGGCGAGGTGAATCTGCTGGCTTCGCCGCCGCTGGAGAGTGCGGCGGAGCAGTTGAGCGGCAGTGGAGCGGACGCTACAGGAACAAAGAGCCTGGCGATGGGCGCGGCGATCGAAGCTCCGTGGGCGGGCCGGATCTATGGGGCGCGGACCCCGGATGGTGGACTGACGGCCATGTGGCGCGGAGTTCATCTGAACCTGCCGACGGGGGTGAAGGACAGCTATGGCCTGGACAGTGCGGTTTCTGCGGGGGGTTTGCTGCTGAAGGAGCCGTCAAATACGGCAAGCACCAACATTATGCCGGATGGAGGAGAGGCGAGGGCAACGTTTCGTCCTGGGGATTTCGATGGCCACTGGCTTTCGCAGACTGAGATCAATACGACCGTGGTGTTGAGCGGCAGGGCGATTGAGATAAAGATTGTCGCCCACAATATCGGCAATACCGCGGAGCCGATCGGGATTGGCTGGCATCCTCGGTTTGCGATTTTGAGCGGGCATCGCGGGCAGATGTTGCTGCGGTTGCCGGAGGGCCTTCGCGCGGAGGTGAAGGATCGCCGCACAGGTGAGTTGAGCGGAAGACTGCTGCCGGTGGCGGGGACCCAGTATGACTTTACCGGGCAGGGGGCGCAGCTGGGTGCGCTGAACATGGACGACAGCTTTGTGGAGCTGAAGCGCGGAATGATGGCAGATGGCCCGGTAGCGGAGTTGCGTGATCCTGAGAGCGGCTACGGGCTGCGAATCACTGCGACCTCACCCACCATTAAGGCTTTGCGGGTGTATGCCCCACTGGACGGATCGTATATTTCGATCGAGCCACAGTTCAACTACGACGATCCCTTCGGGCATGAGTGGGCCAAGGCTGAGGATACCGGGATGGTCGTGCTGCAGCCGGGCGAGTCCACGCAATGGAAGGTGAGGCTGGAGATATTTTCCTTAGATTCGGCCCAGCCGGAACGCTTTTAGGGTTGGATCTTCGTGGTCTGGAGTTGTTGGGTGGGGTTTGCGGAGACTTTGCGAAGATCCGGACCGGCGCGAAGGGCGACGCTGGTTTGACCCCCTTGTACCGGGGCTCGTACAGTAGATAAGAGGCGTGGTTCGCGCTCGTCAGGATAACGGCGACGGCGCGGCATACACAGGCGCACTTTAGAAGGCATGGATTTGACCCCGACTGAGATGACAGAGACCAATGAGACTGCAGAGCTGCAGCCAGAAGTAACGACGACGCATGATCATGAGCATCATGACCACGCTCACGACCATCACGATCATGAGCACACCCATCAGCATGCACCCGCGTTGAATCCGGAGCTGACCCGGGAGATCGACGTCGAGGTTGGCGCTGACGAAGTATCGAAGAGCTTCAAGAGCGTGGTGAAGAAGTATCAGAAGCTGGCGAGGATTCCTGGCTTCCGTGCCGGGAAGGTGCCGGAGACGCTGGTGCGCTCGAAGTTTGCGAAGGAGGTTAGGCAGGAGGTTCTGGAGAGCCTGGTGTCGGAGCGCTTCCGCAAGGCGATTGATGATCAGAAGCTGCGCCCGGTGTCGGAGCCGCAGCTACTGGACCTGCAGTTGTTCGACGGACAGCCGTTGAAGTTCAAGGCTGCGTTTGAGGTTGCGCCGGAGATCGACGTTGACGGCTATGACAGCGTCTCAGTGCCGAAGGCTGAGGCTGCGTTGACCGATGAGGAGTACAACTCCGAGTTGGAACGCGTGCTGGACAGCCATGCGACGGTGGAGCCGGTGGAAGAGGACCGTCCGCTGGTCGATGGCGACTGGGCGGAGATTCAGTTTCGCGGCGAAGTGAAGGATCTGGCGCAGACGGTGACTGAGGATGGCGTGCAGAGCGTCTCGAACAGCGAGCCGATTACGGGCGAGGATGTGCTGATCGAGATTGGCGGAAAGAATACACTGGTGGCCTTCAACGAGGCGCTGCGTGGGGCGAAGCCTGGGCAGGAGCTGAAGTTCGAGGTGGACTATCCGGCAGACTTCGGCGAGCGGCGGCTTGCGGGGCAGACGGTGAGCTACGACGTGACCGTGAAGGGCATCAAGCAGAAGAGCTTCCCGGAGCGCGATGCGGAGTTCGCCAAGCAACTGGGCAACTACGAGAGCTGGGAGGAGTTCGAGACTAAGCTGCGCGAGCATGCTTCTGATCGCAAGAAGAGCGCGCTCGAGAACGCCGCGAAGGACAAGATGCTTGGCGAGTTCGTGGAAAAGTTCCAGTTCCCTGTTCCCGAGGCGTTTGTGCAGCAGCAGATTGAGGCGCGGCTGGATCGCGGGCTGCGGGCTCTGGCGCAACAGGGCATGAAGGTTGAGGATATGCGCAAGCTGGACTTCGTTCAGTTGCGTGCCTCGCAGCGCGACCTGGCGGTGAACGAGGTAAAGGTTTCGATGATCCTCGATCGCATCGCCGAGGTGGAGGGCGTCACGTTGAGCGAAGAGGATCTGGAGCGCGAGTTGCTGCTGCTCTCGATTCAGTCGCGTGAGCCGCTGGAGACGCTTCGTGACAGGCTGTCGAACGATGGCGGGCTGGACCGGATTCGCGAGCAGATGCGGCGCGAGAAGACTGGAAGCGTGCTCTACGAAAAGCTGGCTTCGTAGATATAAAAAACAAAACAGAGGATTCTGTTTACAGATTTTTTAGAAAGAGAGCGTTATGGGACTAGTACCGATGGTGATCGAGCAGACGAGCCGGGGCGAACGCGCCTACGACATTTACAGCCGTCTGCTGCGGGACAACATCATTTTTCTGGGCACGCCGATCGATGACAACATCGCCAATGTGATCATTGCGCAGATGCTGTTTCTGAGCGGCGAGGATCCGGAGAAGGACATTCAGCTTTACATCAACTCGCCGGGCGGATCGATCACGGCCGGTCTGGCGATCTACGACACGATGCAGTACATCAAGAACGATGTGGTGACCTTCTGCATCGGGCAGGCTGCCAGCATGGGTGCTTTTCTGCTGATGGCGGGCAAGAAGGGCAAGCGGTTTGCTCTGCCGAACTCGCGGATTCTGATCCACCAGCCGTCGATGGGCGGGCTGAGCGGACAGGCTACCGATATCGACATCCATGCGCGGGAGATTCTGCGCATTCGGGAGATCACGAACAAGCTGATGAGCGCCAGCACGGGCCAGACGCTGGAGCGGATCGAGCGGGATGTGGAGCGCGACTTCATCATGACGGCCGCGCAGTCGAAGGAGTACGGGATCATCGACGACATCATCGATCGGCCCCGCACCTAGTTACCGCAGTGCTATTGGGAGAGCCCGGGCCACTGGTTCGGGCTCTTTCGCCTATGACCATTTCGGGGTACTGTGGTGTCTTTCGGGCCACGCTTTGTAAGTTGAATCGGGTGTAAACTTACAGTAAGACTTTGTTGCGCGCATGACTCAGGAGTAGTCGCATCTATGAAAACTTCACGGGGCTCAGACGAATCTCTTCGTTGTTCTTTCTGCCATAAATCGCAGGACGCCGTTGCCAAGCTGATCTCGTCGCCTTCGGACTATCCGCGGGCGTATATCTGCGATGAGTGCGTGGCGGTTTGCAATTCGATCCTGGAAGACGACCGCACCGAGACCCAGCCGGGCGCTGCGCCGGCTCACCTGCCTAAACCGCAGGAGGTAAAGGCCTTTCTGGATGAGTATGTGATCGGGCAGGACCAGACGAAGAAGAAGCTCGCGGTGGCGGTTTATAACCACTACAAGCGGATTCAGATGAACAAGACGCGCGGCAACGATGTGGAGCTGGCGAAGTCGAACATTCTGCTTGTGGGACCGACCGGGTCGGGTAAGACGCTGCTGGCGCAGACGATGGCGAAGATGCTGGACGTGCCGTTCGCGATTGTCGATGCCACGACGCTGACCGAGGCCGGGTATGTGGGCGAAGACGTTGAGAACATCATCCTGAAGCTGCTGCAGGCTGCAGATGGCGACGTACAGCGGGCGCAGAGCGGGATTATCTATATCGACGAGATCGACAAGATTGGCCGCAAGGACGAAAACCCCTCGATCACGCGTGATGTTTCGGGTGAGGGTGTCCAGCAGGCGCTGTTGAAGCTGTTGGAAGGAACCGTTGCCAATGTTCCGCCACAGGGTGGACGGAAGCACCCGCACCAGGAGTTTACTGCTGTTGATACGACGAACATCCTCTTCATCTGCGGCGGGGCCTTTGTCGGGCTGGAGAAGGTGATCGGGCGGCGAATTGGCAAGAAGGCGCTGGGATTCAAGGCTATTGCTGACCCGGATGCGAAGGATGGCGATGTGACGCCGATTCGGGCGCAGCGGGATGCGGAGTTGCTGCGTCAGGCTGAGCCGCAGGATCTGCTGAAGTATGGGTTGATTCCGGAGTTCGTTGGCCGGCTGCCGGTGCTGGGGATCCTCGACGAGCTGGATGAAGTAGCTCTGGTCGAGATTCTGACCAAGCCGCGGAATGCCATTTTGAAGCAGTATACGAAGCTGTTTGACTTCGAAGGCGTGAAGGTGATCTTCACGGACGAGGCTGCGCGAGAGATCGCTCGTGAGGCACTGCAACGGAAGGTTGGGGCACGCGGCCTGCGGATGATTCTCGAAGAGCTGATGCTGGATCTGATGTACTACGTTCCAGGAAACAAGAAGGTCAAGGAGCTTTCGATTACTGCCGAGATGGTGAAGAAGCACAGCCTGACGCTGCCGATGCTGCTGGAAAAGGCAGGTTAATCAGGAGCACCGGGCTGGCGCATAGATTGCCTGACGGGAGAGATTAGCTTTGATGTTCAGTGGGTCGCAACGGCATCGATTGTCGTTGCGATTGCTGCTTTAACAGCGGAATATATTTTTCAATTCCCTGCCAGTTGTATTTGTGGAATACCTTTATGACGCGTGAGGAATTACAATCACCTGAAGCCGCAACGCCGTTGCATCATTTCCGGCGTTTTAACGTCTAATTGGAGAGAGATGACAAATCAACCAAAAAAAGCGCTAAGCGGCGATGTTCGCAAGCTTCCGATGATGCCCATTCGTGACATGGTCATCTTTCCTCACATGATGACTCCCTTTGTCGTTGGGCGCGAGTCCAGCGTTCGGGCGTTGGAAGAAGCATTGTCGGGCGATCGTAAGATCTTTTTAGCAACGCAGCATGACGCCTCCGTGGATGAACCGAACGCCGACGATATCTATGAGACGGGCACGATTGGCAATATCGTCCAGAGCGTGAAGATGCCGGACGGAAATATTAAAGTACTGGTTGAAGGTGTGGAGCGGGCGCACGCTACCGAGATCAATGACGTCGATGGTTTCTTTGTCGCAACGGTACGCACGGGTCAAACGCAGCTCGAGATGACTCCGCAGGTGGAGCAGCTGATGCAGCGGGTGCACTCGCTGTTTGAGCAGTATGTGAAGCTGCAGCAGTCGTTGAACTACGAGACGATGGCGGCGAGTGTGCGTGCGGATGAGCCGGCAAAGCTGGCCGATACGATTGCGGCAAACCTGCAGCTTTCGATTGAAGAGAAGCAGCAACTGCTTGAGGTCTTCGATCCGGAGAACAGGCTGACCAAGGTTGCGGATGTGCTGGATGTGGCGATCGAGAAGCTGAATATGGATCGCACCATTCAGTCGCGGGTGAAGCGGCAGATGGAGAAGGCTCAGAAGGAGTACTACCTCAACGAGAAGATCAAGGCTATCCAGAAGGAGCTTGGTCGAGGCGAGAAGTCGGAGTTCGATGAGCTGAAGAAGAAGATTGAAGCCGCTGGAATGCCGAAGGATGTGCTGGAGAAGTCGCTGCAGGAGCTGAAGAAGCTTGAGGCTATGCCGCCTATGTCGGCCGAGTCGACTGTGTCGCGGAACTATCTGGACTGGCTGCTGGCTGTGCCGTGGAAGAAACGGTCGAAGGAGATTCGTTCGATCGAGCATGCGGAACAGATTCTGAACGAAGATCATTATGGGCTGGAGAAGATCAAGGAGCGGATCCTGGAATTCCTTGCGGTTCGGCAGCTTGTGAAGAATCCGAAGGGATCGATTCTCTGCTTTGTTGGGCCTCCAGGTGTGGGTAAGACCTCGCTGGGAATGTCGATTGCGAAGGCTACGGGTCGCAAGTTCGTGAGGATGTCGCTGGGCGGCGTTCGGGACGAGGCGGAGATTCGCGGGCATCGCCGGACGTACATTGGCGCGCTGCCGGGGCAGATCATTCAGTCGATGAAGAAGGCTGGGACGAAGAATCCTGTGTTCATGCTGGATGAGATCGACAAGATGGCTTCGGACTTCCGCGGCGATCCAGCGAGTGCGCTGCTTGAGGTTCTGGATCCAGAGCAGAATACTTCGTTCCAGGATCACTACCTGGATGTTGAGTACGACCTGTCGCAGGTGCTGTTTGTCGCTACGGCGAATGTGCTGCATACGATTCCGGGGCCGCTGCAGGACCGTATGGAGATTCTGCGGCTGCATGGGTATACCGAGATCGAGAAGCTGGAGATCGCTAAGCAGTACCTGGTGAAGAAGCAGCGGGAAGGCACCGGGCTGACAGAAGAGCAAATCGTCTTCGAGGACGATGCGCTGAGGCAGATCATTCGCGGTTATACGCGCGAGGCCGGTGTCAGGAACCTGGAGCGTGAGATCGGGAATGTGTGCCGCAAGGTTGCGCGACGAGTGGTGAAGCACGGCGCGGAACACAAGGAGACGATCACCGGGCAGAACATTGGGGATATTCTTGGCGTGGCGAAGTTCCGCGACTCACAGGTGCACGAGAAGAGTGAGGTTGGCCTGGTGACGGGCCTCGCTTGGACCGAGATGGGCGGTACGATTCTGCAGACCGAGGTGCAGGTGCTCGACGGCAAGGGCAAGATGACGGCGACCGGGCAGCTTGGCGATGTGATGCAGGAGTCGGCGCAAGCTGCACTAACTTATATTCGTTCGCGCTCGCATCATCTCGGGCTGGCGAAGGACTTTTATAAGAACGTCGATATCCATGTTCATGTACCGGAGGGAGCGATTCCGAAGGATGGTCCGTCGGCAGGCATTACGCTGGCTACCGGGCTGGCGAGTGCGCTTACCAAGATCAAGGTGCGGCGCGATATCGCGATGACCGGTGAGATTACGCTGCGGGGTAAGGTGCTCCCTATTGGCGGGCTGAAGGAGAAGCTGCTGGCGGCGCATCGTGCGGGGATCTTCGAGGCGATTCTGCCGGAGGAGAACCGCAAGGATATGGCGGATCTGCCGGAGTTGCTGAAGACGAGCATGAAGCTGCACTTTGTCGAGGAGATGGATCAGGTGCTGAAGCTGGCGCTAGAGGGCAATCTGCCTGAGCTGCAGGAAGAGACACCTGAGGCGCTGGCAAGCGTAATACCTGCGGCGGGGATCGAGATTCCTCAGCCTGTGGCGCATCAGTAGATCAGCTTTTGTAACGCAAGAGGCCGAACTTGACAACAGGTTCGGCCTTTTCCTTTTAAGGATTCGTAGGCGGCTCAGACAGCGCGTCTGCCACTGACGAAGTTCATGATGATTGAGATCAAGGCAAAGATCAGCAGCAGATGAATGAGGAAGCTGCTGACATGAAGAACGAAAAAGCCACCCAGCCAAAGCAATACTAGTACGACGGCAAGAATGAGGAACATAGTTGACCTGCTTTCTCAGAACAGAGTTGCGCCAATGCGCGAATGTCTACAAGGCATAAGAGCTAAAATGCTCCCTATCCGTTGCTTCGGTTCAAAGATATTGATCAAGCACAGGTGATGGAAGGCATTGGGATCAGGGTGAAACAAGTGCGGCCGCTTCCCTCAGGTAAAAACAAGTGACATCTGCGTGACAAATTTGCGGGGCGATCGGTGTAAGTTCGATCTGATCCTGCCGGTGATCCACGTGGCGGGGTGTAGGTGTTTGCTGGTTTTGGAGGTTTGCGATGGGTGGTTCTGTTCTGAAGATCGCGGACGCTGGTTTCGGGTTGCTTCTTTGTGTGGGTTTGATGTCTTGTGGGGGAAGATCTACACCTGCACCCGCTCCTTTACCTACATCTGCGGCGGACTTTTCTTTGTCAGCTGCGCCGACGGCAATTACGCTTGTTCCGGGTGGACCGGGCCAACAGGTGAGCGTAAATGCGACCGCAGCCAATGGCTTTACGGGGGTGGTGACGATCATCCTCTCCGGGCTACCTGGGGGCGTATCCACACAGCCATCCACCTTTACGCTGACTCCGGGGATCGCGCAGAACATAACTGTTACGGCATCGTCGGGGGCTGTTGCTGGAAGCGCCACGTTGACCGTTACTGGAGCTTCGGGATCGCTGACTCATAGCTCTACCGTTGCGGCCAACGTCTCTGCGCCACCTCCAGACTTCGCACTGACGCTAACGCCGGCTTCCTTGACGGTTGTTGGCGGCTCGACTGGCTTGCCGGTGAGTGTGACCGCTGCTGCGGTCAACTCGCTTACGGGCACGGTTGCGGTTGCGATCACGGGTCTTCCTTCTGGGGTGACGGCAAATCCCGCGACTCTGAGCCTGACACCGGGAGCGGCGCAAAGCGTGGTGATTACGGCAGTGCCAACTGCAGCCGCGGCCACAGCGAGCGTCACTTTCACGGGAACATCCGGCAGCCTTACCCATTCGTCAACGCTTGCTTTGACTGTGCAGACCATTGCGATGACCAATGCACCGGACGTGACGACGTTTCACTATGATATTGCACGAGATGGACTGAATGCGCAGGAGACAATCCTGACGCAGAGTAACGTGAACTCGACGCAGTTCGGCAAGATCGGCTTCGATGCTGTCGACGGCAAAGTAGACGCGCAGCCTCTTTTTCTTGCCAATGTGTCTGTCGGAGGGCAGCTTCATAATGTGCTGTATGTGGCGACCGAACACAACAATGTCTACGCGTTCGATGCAGATAGCGGAACGCAGATTTGGAAGACGTCGATCCTTGGAAGCGGAGAGACAACGAGTGACGATCGCGGCTGTTCACAGATTACGCCGGAGATCGGTATAACCTCCACCCCGGTGATCGATCGCAGGCAGGGTACGAATGGGAGCCTGTTTACCATTGGAATGAGTAAAGATGCGAACGGGGGATATCATCAGCGACTGCATGCCCTTGACCTCACAACTGGCCTGGATACCGGCAGCCCGAACGAGATCGCCGCGACTTATCCTGGCAATGGAGCCAATAGCCAGAATGGCAATGTGGTCTTCGACCCTGTGCAATATGCGGAACGCGCTGCCCTGCTGCTTCTAAACGGCACCATCTACACGGGGTGGACGTCTCACTGCGACTCCGGACCTTATACAGGTTGGGTGATTGGCTACAGCGAGTCGACGCTGGCACAGACGCAGGTGTTAAACCTTACGCCGAACGGCAACGAGGGTTCGATCTGGATGAGCGGCGATGGTTTGGCGGCCGATAGCAGTGGGTTCCTCTATCTGCTGCAGGCGAATGGAACCTTCGATACGACGCTGAACTCGAATGGATTCCCTGCGGCGGGAGACTACGGCAATGCAATGGTGAAGCTTTCGACCACTGGAAAGCTGGCGGTGGCAGATTATTTTGAGACCTATAACGGGACCACGGAGTCGAGTGAAGATTTGGATCTTGGTTCAGGTGGTGAGATGCTTCTGCCCGACCAGACGGACGCCAGCGGACACGTGCATCATTTGATTGTGGGTGCAGGCAAGGATAAGAATATCTATCTCGCGGACAGAGACAATCTTGGCAAGTTCAATCCGGCGAGCGCACCGATGGACAGTAACATCTACCAGGAGATTCCTGGAGCTATGGCCGGCCTGGTCTATTCGACTCCTGCGTACTTCAACGGGACGCTGTACTACTCCTCCGACGGGGACACACTTAAGGCGTATCCTTTTACTAATGCAGTGCTGGCCACGAGTCCCTCGAGCCAGACGACGGTAAAGTTTTCGCATCCCGGCCCGACGCCGTCAATCTCCGCCAATGGGACTCAAAACGGTATCGTGTGGGCGCTCGAGTCGGGTTTGTCCGCGGCAGGCGTGTTGCATGCGTATGACCCGTCGAACCTGACGCATGAGTTTTATAACAGTAACCAGGCACCCAATGAGCGGGACAGCTTCGGAAACGGCAACAAATTTATTACGCCGCTGATCGTCAACGGCAAGGTCTATGTTGGGACGCAGAGCGGTGTCGCAGTCTTTGGTCTGCTTCCGACACAATAATTCATGATTCGAGTGCATCGTTAGTGAGGCTGAGGTCATCTGACAGTCGGCAAGAACACAGACCATACAACAGCATCATCTGTTCGTGAATAGTAAGCCGAGTGCACCGGATCCACGCGACATACTTTGAATGGAGTCGCCTGGTTTGACTTGTCCATTCCTCACGCAGGAAATTCCAACTCTATTTTGAATGGAGATACTCCATGACAGCAGTCTCCGCTCCTTCGCTCGCAGTTCTTCCAGTTCGCTACCAGACGGTGCGCGTCAACGATCAGGACGTGTTTTATCGAGAGGCTGGATCAAAGTCCTCTTCAACAATCCTCTTGTTACATGGGTTTCCAACTTCATCGAATATGTTTCGCAATCTGATTCCACGGCTTGCGTCTTCCTTTCACGTCGTCACTCCTGATTATCCAGGCTTCGGGATGAGTAGCATGCCCGACCACAAGAACTTCTCCTACACCTTTGAAAACTTGACGAATATAGTGGAAGGGTTTGTTGAGACGCTTGGCCTTGGCAAATATTCGATGTATGTGATGGACTACGGCGCACCGATTGGTTATCGTCTCGCGCTGCGACAGCCGGATCGAGTGCAGGCCCTGATCGTGCAGAATGGAAACGCGTATGACGAGGGATTGCTGAAGTTCTGGGATCCGATCAAAGCGTACTGGGCTGCTCCCACACCGGAGAATCGGAAGGCACTGCTCTTTCTTGTGGATCAGAAGTCAACCCAATGGCAGTACGAGAACGGTGTTGCCGACAAGACGCTGCTGGATCCAACGACCTGGGTTTTGGATCAGGTCGGACTGGATCGTCCGGGCAATAGCGATATCCAGTTGGATCTTTTTCTTTCGTATGGAACGAACGTGCCACTCTACCCCGAGTTTCAAGCGTTCTTCCGGAAGTACCAACCGCCGACTCTCATCGTATGGGGCAAGAACGACTTCATCTTTCCGGCCGAAGGCGCTGCTCCTTATCGACGCGATTTGAAGAACCTTGAAATCCACCTGCTGGACACTGGGCACTTCGCGTTGGAGACGCACGGAGAAGAGATCGCGGGCCGGATCGAGGAGTTTCTAAAAAAGCAAAAGCTGTAACGTGGGCCTGATTAATCTGAGGATTTATTGCGAAGCCTCCCGTGATGAAACTGCGAGAGGCTCCGCTTAGGTCTGGTTTATTGTCGGCTGCGGCTGGCTAGCCTGTGCCGCCGGCTATGGAGGGGATGAGCATGATCTCGTCGCCGTCCTGGAAGGCGTAGGTTTCGCCGCCGAGGAATCGGATGTCCTCGTCGTTGACGTAGATATTGATGAAGCGGCGGAGCTTGCCTTCTTCATCCTTGATCTGCGTGGAAAGCGCGGGGAAGGTCTGGTCGATGTCGGCGATAAGTCCGGGGAGGTTGGCAGCTGCGGAGTTGAAGTGTTTGCGGCCATCGGTGTGGCGTATGAAGGCAGTGGGGAGGGTGACTTTGATAGACATTAGAGGGCTCCTGCGGTGGCCAGTTCTGGCTCTGTGATTCCGTCGAGTTCGCGGAGGTAGGCGTCGAAGTCTGCTAGTCGCGGGCGGACGGCGCGGGCGTTGAGATGCGAGTAGCTCTGGGCGAGTGCGTCTGTGGTTTTGAGTCCGTTGCCGGTAATGCAGGTTACGGTGATCTCGTCGGGGGTTATGCGACCATCGGCGTAGAGTCTCGCGGTGACTGCGGTGGTGACGCCGCCGGCGGTCTCGGTGAAGATGCCTTCGGTCTCGGCGAGCTCTTGAATGCCGGAGACGATTTCGACGTCGGAGACATCCTCTGCCCAGCCGCCTGTGCTGCGGATCATCTTCGCGGCGGCAGGGCCGTCGGCTGGGTTGCCGATGGCGAGCGAGCGGGCGATGGTGTTGGGGCGCTGCGGTTCGATGTAGTCAGTTCCCTCTTTGACGGCGACGGAGATGGGCGAGCAACCGGAGGCCTGTGCTCCGAAGAAGCGGACGAGCTTGGCGTCAACCAATCCCAGATCGATCAACTCCTGAAAGGCCTTTCGAATTTTGCGGATGAGCGAGCCGCCGGCCATGGGAACAACGACGTTGTCGGGGAGACGCCAGCCGAGCTGCTCGGCGATCTCGTAGCCTACTGTCTTCGAGCCTTCGGCGTAGTAGGGGCGGAGGTTTACGTTGACGAGGCCCCAGGCGTACTCGTCCGCGATCTGGGTGCAGAGGCGGTTGACGTGGTCGTAGTTGCCGTCGATGCGGATGAGGCGCGCGCCGTAGACGAGGGTGTTGAGAATCTTGGCCGGCTCGAGATCGGCAGGAACGAGGATGGTGGCTTTGAGACCGAGGCGGGCGGCCTGCGCGGCGACAGAGTTGGCGAGGTTGCCGGTGGAGGAGCAGCCGACGATCTCAAAGCCGAACTTCTGTGCGTTGGCGAGGGCGACGGAGACGACGCGATCCTTGAAGCTGAGGGTCGGAAAGCAAACGGCGTCGTTCTTGACGTAGAAATTGGTGGCGCCGATGCGCTTGCCGAGATTCTTTGCGCGGACGAGTGGGGTGAAACCCACGGGGAGATCGGGCTCGAAGCCTTCGGGGATGGGGAGGAGAGCGGCGTAACGCCAGATGTTGGCCGGGCCGGCTGCGATGTTTTCCTTGGTGAAGATGCCTCGGACGGCCTCGAGGTCATAGGCGATTTCAAGGGGGGCGAGGCAATCGGGGCAGGCAGAGAGGGGTTGGTTGCCGAACCGCTTGCCGCACTCGTTGCACTTCAGCTCGTACCGGCTACAGGAGTAGTTCATCGTGCTCTTTCCGAGGGGAAAGGGTGAACTTTTTGCGCTTACTCTCTTTTTTGGGGTCGCCGGATAGGCTGGGAAGGTGAAATGCGGGGTGCAAACCTGGAATTCGGGCTTGCGTGCTCCGAATCTCATGTTCCCTGTAGCAGCCAAGAAGGCTCCCAGGAGAGAGTTGACACCGGTACGCCTTTGTTCTGTCCGGTTGTCGTGGCGTCAAAGGGCTCGTCCCTCAACCACTCTGCATGAAATTCAAATCTGCCGAAGCAGACTGGAATGTATTGTTTGTACCACAGCTAGCGTGGGGTCGCAACTTGTGGAGATTTTTGACGCGGAAGTTGTATCGACGAAATGCGGGTGGGTGAGTGTACTGGGCAGGTGGTAAGTGCACGAATCTGGTTGAGGAGAGAATCGCCGATGAAGAGAGAGATCGAGTTTGCTGGGAGTTTTGCGATGAGCGTGCTGCTGCTGGCTGGTTCGTTCGCGGTGGCACAGAGTGCTACGACGGCGAAGGCGAAGAAGTCTGCGGCTACACCGACGACCGCCACGACGACGAGCACCACGGCTCAGAGCGCGGTCCCTGCTGCGAATGTGCAGATAGCTCCAGCTGCCAGTGGCCACGCTAGCGCCGCCGCCGCAACTACCGCGACGCCTGCGACGACAACAACCAAGCCGAAGACCATGGTCAGCGCGGATAAGCGGACGATTCCGGTTCCACAGATTTAGTTTGAAGTGGTATTCGGCGGCGGCGGGATGATGTCCTTGACTCCCTTGGCGAAGGCGGCGGGATCGAACTCCGTGCGAACGATCTCGTCGGGGCAGTCGGTGAGGATGGCAACGCGCCAGTTGCAGACGAAGGCTACGAGCTGTTGATGCTGGGCAGTCTTTATCTTGGAGCACATGTGTTCGGCGCGCGGGATTCCCTCTTCGCCTTCGACATCGATCAGAACAAGATCGTAGTGGCGCGACCAAAACATGGACAGCCCTTCGTTGTGGTCGAGGGTGGAGTCAACATTAAATCCTGAGAGGCGGAGAACCTGGTCGCGTAAGGGCCGAATGGTCTCGCGGGTGCAGATATGCAGGATGGACCGGGTGTTGCTGATGGGAGTTTCCATTGGTTCTTTAACAACTTTCAGCTAGACCGTGCGCCCAGTCTTCGAATCCTCGAAGCAACGCTGGGGGTGGGGTTGAAGAGATTCTCCCAGACCGACCGCGTTTGAAAGGGTCCTCTTTATTTTACCGGAGGTTTTGACCGATTCCAGGGGCAAATCGCGAGACTCAAGCCGCTCATAAGATGGTGATTACCTTAAGGGGCGAACACGCTGCGCAACTACTTCGACCTTGATAGATTTCTTACTCGGGATCGTAGTTTAGATTCTGGCCCAGCCACCGCTGGACCTCAGCCACACTCATTCCCTTGCGCTCGTGATAGTCGGCGACCTGATCGCGGTCGATCTTTCCGAGGCTGAAGTAACGCGACTCTGGGTGCGCGAAGTAAAGTCCGCTTACGCTCGAGCCGGGCCACATCGCAAACGACTCCGTAATCAACATGCCGGTATTGGCCTGCACGTCGAGCAGACGCCAGAGGGTGCCTTTCTCGGTGTGGTCGGGGCAGGCCGGATAACCCGCGGCAGGCCGGATACCGCGATACTTCTCCTGGATGAGATCGGCGGGAGTGAGACCTTCTTTAAGCCCGTAACCCCACTCATCCCGGACGCGTTTGTGCAGACACTCAGCGAAGGCTTCGGCGAGGCGATCGGCTACAGCCTCGGCCATGATGGCGTTGTAGTCGTCGTTGTCGGCCCGGAAGCGGTCGCAGAGCTCCTTCAGGCCGATGCCGGTGGTCACAGCGAAGGCGCCGATGTGATCGGCCAAGCCTGTCTCTTTCGGTGCGATGAAGTCGGCGAGTGATCGACACGGTTCGCTGCCCTCCTTGTTTGCCTGCTGGCGGAGGAAGTGAAAGCGGTCGAGCTCTGTCTCGCGTGTGTCGTCTAAGTAGAGCGCCACATCGTCGCCCACGGCGCTGGCGGGAAAGAAGCCGTAGACGCCGCGCGCGGTGATCAGATTCTTTTCGATGATGCGATCCAGCAGAGTGTTGGCGTCGGCGAAGATCTGACGGGCCTGTTCGCCTTGTTGTTCGTGTTCGAGGATGCGAGGGTAGACGCCCTTCAGACCCCAGGCGTGGAAGAGCGGCGACCAGTCGATGTACTCGCGCAGTATGGCCAACGGGAAGTTGTCGAGCACGCGTACGCCGGTAAACGCCGGTGTGGGCAAGTCTTCGGCACGCCACGCAATCGGAGTTCGTCTGGCGCGAGCAGCCTCAAGGGAGATCACCGTCTGGCGCGGTGCGGAGTGGGCGGCGCGGAGGGCCTCATACTCAGTGCGGTGCTGCGCGACGAACGCTGGCTTGCCTTCGTCGCTGAGAAGGCTGGTCGTGACGGGCACGGCGCGGCTGGCGTCGAGGATGTGCACCACCGGCTCGCTGTAGTGCGGCGCAATCTTGATGGCTGTGTGTCTGCGACTGGTGGTTGCGCCGCCGATGAGCAACGGCAGTTTGAAGCCCTGGCGCTCCATCTCGCGGGCTACATGCACCATCTCGTCGAGAGAGGGCGTGATGAGGCCGCTGAGGCCGATAAGGTCGACTTTCTCGGCCTTGGCGCGTTCGAGGATCTTCTCAGAGGAGACCATCACGCCCATGTCGATGACCTCGTAGTTATTGCAGGCGAGCACGACGCCGACGATGTTCTTGCCGATGTCGTGAACGTCACCCTTGACGGTTGCTAGCAGGATCTTTCCCTGAGCTTTGACAACCTGGCCAGAGGCGGCCATCTCAGCTTTCTCAGCTTCCATGAAGGGTGTCAGGTGCGCTACAGCCTTTTTCATGACGCGAGCAGACTTGACGACTTGGGGCAGGAACATCTTCCCCGCTCCAAAGAGATCGCCCACCACGCCCATGCCGTCCATCAGCGGACCTTCGATGACCAGGAGAGGACGGCCAAGCTTGACGCGAGCCTCTTCGGCGTCGAGTTCTATGTAGGTGTCGATTCCCTTGACCAGTGCGTGGGAGAGACGCTCCTCGACGGTGCCGTTGCGCCACTCTTCGGCCTTCTTTTCGCTTACCACCGAGCCGACGTGCTTCAGTGATTCGCCGAACTCCACTAGACGCTCCGTCGCGTCTGGACGGCGGTTGAGTAGAACGTCTTCGACTAAGACTTTCAGCTCGGGGTCGATCTCCTCGTAGACCTCGAGGATTCCGGCGTTCACGATTCCCATGTCCAGACCGGCGGCGATGGCGTGATAGAGAAACGCCGAGTGCATAGCTTCACGAACCTTGTTGTTGCCACGGAAGCTGAAGGAGATGTTCGAGACGCCGCCACTCACCTTTGCGTGCGGCAGATTGGCCTTGATCCAGCGTGTGGCGTTGATGAAGTCGACGGCGTAGTTGTTGTGCTCCTCCATGCCGGTGGCGACGGTGAGGATGTTTGGGTCGAAGATGATGTCTTCGGGCGGAAAGCCGACCTCGTCGACGAGGATCCGGTGGGCTCGCTCGCAGATGCGAATCTTTTCCTCGTAGGTCGCGGCCTGACCTTGCTCGTCGAATGCCATTACGACAACCGCAGCGCCGTACTTCAGTACTGTCGCGGCGTTCTGGCGGAACTTCTCTTCGCCCTCTTTGAGCGAGATCGAGTTCACGATGCCCTTGCCCTGCAGGCATTTGAGCCCCGCTTCGATGACCTCCCACTTTGAGGAGTCGATCATGAACGGAACCTTGGCGACTTCGGGCTCGCTGGCCAGCAACTGCAGGTAGCGCGTCATGGCGGCGACGCCGTCGATCATGCCCTCGTCCATGCAAATGTCGAGGACGTTGGCGCCGTTCTCAACCTGCTGCCGGGCGATGCTGACTGCTTCTTCGTACTTGCCCTCTTTCACGAGCTTCGCGAACTTCGGCGAGCCGGCAACGTTGGTTCGTTCGCCGATCATAATGAAGACGCCAGCCTGCTGGGTGAAGGGCTGTGATCCTGAGAGACGGAGCGGCTTGGTGGTGGGCTCGGTTGCGCTCACACTCACGCGGCACGCTCGATCTGGCGAGCCAACTGTCGCGGTGGCTGGCCTTCGAGTGCCTTGGCGATCGCTGCGATGTGCTCGGGCGTGTTGCCGCAGCAGCCGCCGGCGATGTTGATCAAACCTGCGCGCGCAAAATCGCCGAGATAACGGGCCATGTCCTGCGGCCCGAGATCGAACCCGGTCTCGGAGAGAGGATTTGGCAGGCCGGCATTCGGGTAGCACGAGATCGCTACGTCCGCCTTCGTTGCAAGCTCGTCGAGGAACGGATACATCAAATCAGGACCGAGCGAGCAGTTGAGACCCACTGATAGCGGCTTCACGTGCTGCACCGCGTTCCAGAATGCCTCGGTGGTCTGCGCGGAGATCAGCGTCTCACCACCGCGTCCTACTGCTGCGGAGATCATCACCGGCAGCTCCTTGTTGCTTGCAGTAAGGCCGTCCTGGTCGAAGACCTCGCGAATGGCGACGAGTGCGGCCTTGGCATTCAGGGAGTCGAAGATCGTCTCGACCAGCAAGAGATCGGAGCCGCCTGCGATGAGCGCACGTACCTGCTGCTTGTAGGCGTTTTTTACCTGATCGAACGTGACTACACGGAAGCCCGCATCGTCGGCGTCGGGGGAGTTCGAGAGAGAGACCGTCAGTGGGCCGATCGCTCCCGCGACAAAGCGCTGGCGTCCGGTTTCGTTCGCGACACGGTCGGCCCATTCGCGACACTGTCGCGCCGACTGTTGGTTGATCTCCCATGCGAGATTGTTGAGCATCGGATCGTCGATGATCTTCTGGTAGAACTCTGGATCTTTGCGGCCGCCCTGCTCGCGCGGATCGTCTACGAAGAACTCGCTCTGGGTGATGCTGGTCGCGCCGAAGGTGTTGGTCTCGATGATGTCCGCCCCGGCTTCCAGAAAGCGGCGATGAATGTCGCAGATCATCTTCGGCTGGGTCAACGAGAAGAGATCGCCGTTGTTGAGCAGGTCCTTGGTCGAGTCCTTGAATCGCTCGCCGCGGATGTCAGCTTCCTTCATGCCGTAGGTGCGGATCGTCGTGCCCATCGCTCCATCGATAATGGCAATTCTGCTCTCGAAGATCTTTTCAAGGGGATGCTGGTTAGCTGTCTTCATCTCTATTTGATGTCCTTCACTGGTTGCGCGGTGCGTTGTCGCGCCCGTCGTAGTGCGGAGAGCTCGCCCGTCAGGTTCTGTAAACATCAGCGTGGATCTTTTAGGCGCGAATCTCTTAGGCCAGGATCTCTGCCTGGTCCTTCTGGGACCGCACGGCATCGGGAAGCGCTGGAGTGGGAATGAGCAGGTCTTCCTTGCGCATGACGAGGGTCGTGGCGTTAAGGCTGGCGAGTTCGAAGCCGTGACCGTGGGTGATGGCGTCGGTGGGGCAGGCCTCGACACAGTAGCCGCAGAAGATGCAGCGGTTGTAGTCGATGTTGTAGACCTTGGCGTAACGCTCGGCGGAGGAGATGCGAGTCTCTTCAGTGTTCTCGGCGGCCTCGATGTAGATGCAGTTCGACGGGCAGGCGGCGGCGCAGAGGAAGCAGGCGACACACTTTTCGAGGCCGTTCTCGTCGCGTTGCAACTGGTGCTTGCCGCGGAAGCGCTCCTCAAATTTGGCTCCGCGCATGGGACCTTTGCCGTCGGGATAGTTCTCGACTTCGGTCGGCTGGAAGACCTGCTTCAGCGTGATGCTCATACCCTTGGCAATGGCTGCGGCGTCGCGGACGATAGACATGCCTTGAGTATACGACGGGGGCGCGGTAGGCTGAAAGCCATGAAAACCGCCTCCCTTTCCCTCTCGATGCTGGTAAGTTTTTGTTTTGCCGGAGTGATCGCCGCCACGGCAAGCGCGCAGACGGTTCCGATGGGGGTGATGGCGGAGCACCAGCACGCTCCGGCGCAGCCTTCGACGAGCCTGGTCTTAACCGTGGATGGCAAGGCGACGACGCTGTCGGTTGCAGATCTGTCGGCGATGCCGCAGACGACGATCACCGTTCACAACGAGCACACCAAGGTGGATGAGACCTACTCGGGTGTGTTGTTGGGGGCGCTGTTGGCGAAGTATGGGTTGCCGGTCGATAAGACGACCCACCAGAAGATGCTGCGAAGCTATCTCGTGGCGGAAGGGACGGATAAGTACTGGGTACTTTATTCGGTTACGGAGATTGAGGGCTCAGAGCATAACGACACTGTGATCGTTGCGACCGGTATGGGAGGCAAGCCGCTGGGGGAAGATGGGCAGTTCAGGCTTGTCGATAGTGAAGACAAGAAGCCGCAACGTTGGGTGCGGAATCTGAGTGCGATTACGGTGAAGAGCGCGGAGTAGGCGTGGCTCTCGTGTCTTGTAGGTGACAGGCTTTTGCGTGTCAGGCTTTTGGTGACAGGCAAATATTCCAGGTTTCACAATTCTTCGCCCCAGGGGCGCGTATCCTGGGGGGCATTCTCTGACCGCTGGAGGTCCCGATGCGAAAAAAAACACCTCGTCAGACACTGCAGTACGCTACCAAGAACTTCGATGCCGATGGCAAGCCCCAGCAGCCGGGCGCTGCAAACGATCAGCCGATCTTTTCGCAACCTAAACCTTCTCCCGATCCGATCGGGTTCAAAGATCCGGTTACGGACCAGAAGTATCGAGGAATCGCCAAGGTTGAGCCCGTGCCGCAACCTGCCGGAGGTACGGTCGAGCCGATCGTGACCCTGGAGCAGGCCTATGGACTTGCAGGCGTTGGAGTCGTCAAGGCGATTCACCTGGCGAAGCAGATTGTGTTCCACTCGGTCGGCGACACCGGCAGCGTAACCGGGCCTGACACTCAGTCGCTGGTGGCCGACAAGATGGTTTCGGACTTCAGTGAAGCGAATCCGGCCGATGTTCCGTCTTTTTTCTTCCACCTGGGCGACGTGGTCTATTACTTTGGCGAAAGCACTTACTACTACGACCAGTTCTTCGAGCCCTACCGTGACTATCCCGCGCCCATCTTTGCGGTCGCGGGCAACCATGATGGCGTGGTCTACCCGAACGATCCGGCGCCAACGCTGGATGCGTTCCTGCGCAACTTCTGTTCGGCTACAGCGGCTCAATCGCCGGACTCGGGGAATCTTCTTCGCACGACGATGATCCAGCCAGGCGTGTACTTCACGCTGGAGGCTCCGTTTGTGCGCATCCTCGGCCTGTATAGCAATGTGCTGGAAGATCCCGGCGTCATCTCTGGTGAAAACGGACAGAACACCGTACTGGATAATCGGCAGATTGCATTTCTAACGGCTGCATTGAAGCGGGTAAAGAGCGATAAGTTTGCTGGCGCGGTGATCATCGCGGTGCATCATCCTCCGTTCACCGGGGGCGTGGAGCATGGAGGCAGCCCGCTGATGCTGGCGGATATTGATGCAGCTTGCACTGCGGCGGGAGTGTGGCCACATGCGGTCTTCTCGGGACACGCGCATAACTACCAGCGGTACACGCGCACGGTCAACAAGCTCCAGATACCGTTTATCGTCGCGGGTTGCGGAGGGCATAATCCGCTTTCGGCGATGCGGGGCACGTTCCGAACACCATACAAGATCGACAGCACGCTGACGCTGGAGAGCTACGATGCCACCGACTATGGATATCTTCGCGTGATTGTGAATGCGACGACGATGACGGTCGAATATCATCCGGAGAGCGATGGGTCCACCACAAAGACGCCTAACGATGTAGTGACGATTGCGCTTGCGACACACACGGTCAGCTGAATTGTCCGGCGAGAGTTGTTTGGTTTTACTCGATGCCGAGCTTCCTCCACAGGGCATCGACCTTTGCCTTTACTTCGGCATCCATGGTGAGCATGGGCGGCCAGGGGCGATCGAAGCCTTCGGCGGCCCACTTGCGCGTGGCGTCGATGCCCATCTTGCTGCCGAAGTTGGGCAGGCGGCTGGCGTGGTCGAGCGAGTCGACCGGGCCGAGCGTGAACTGGATGTCGCGCTCGGGATCGATGTTGTTGGCGGTGCGGAGGGTGACTTCTGCGAGGTCCTGCACGTCGCAGTCTTCGTCGACGACGATGATGCACTTGGTGAACATCGCCTGACCCATGGCCCAGATGCCGTTCATGATCTTGCGTGCGTGACCGGCATAGGATTTTTTGATCGAGACGATCATGAGGTTGTGGAAGACACCCTCGGCGGGAAGATTGACGTCGACGATCTCAGGCAGGGTGAGCTGCATGAGCGGGAGGAAGATACGCTCGACGGCTTTGCCCATCCAGGCGTCTTCCATGGGGGGCTTGCCGACGATGGTGGCCGCGTAGATGGGGTCTTTGCGGTGGGTGATGCAGGTGATGTGGAAGACGGGGTACTCGTCCTGCATGGTGTAGAAGCCCGTGTGGTCGCCGAAGGGGCCTTCGGTGCGGAGTTCGCCCAGCTCAACGTAGCCTTCGAAAATGTACTCGGCGTTGGCTGGAACTTCAAGGTCTACCGTCTCGGCTTTGACTAATTCGAGGGGCTTCTGGCGGAGGAAGCCGGCGATGAGGTACTCCTCGACGTCGGGTGGGGCGGGGACTATGGCGCTGAAGGTGGTGGCGGGGTCGGTGCCGATGGCTACGGCGACCTCCATGCGGTCTTCGCGGATCCTGGTGACGGTGGTGGTGGTGAGGGTGTCGAGAGAGGGTGCGGCAGCGGTGCCGCCGGCGGTGATGGCCATCAGGTCGACGCGGGCGGCGGAGTCGGGAGAGGCCTCGCGGAGGCGCTCGCGCATGTGCTCTGCGGCAACCTTCTGGCGCTGCCAGTGCATGCCGGTAGTCTTGCCGTCGTAGACCTGCATGCGGTACATGCCTACGTTGCGCTTGCCGGACTTTGGGTCGCGCGTGATGACACAGGGGAGGGTGATGAAGGGGCCGCCATCTTGTGGCCATGTCTTGAGGATGGGTAGCTCGAGGAGATTTACTTCTTCGCCGCGATGGATGACTTGTTTGCAGGGGGCGTCTTTGGCGGAGACGACCTTCGGGAAGAAGCTGCCTACTTCGGCGAGCGTCGGCAGGAGCTTGAGCTTGTCCATGAAGCTGGTTGGGGTCTGTGGCTTGATGAGGGTGCGGATGCGGTCGGCAATGGCGTCGAGCGAGTCGGTCTCGAGCGCAAGCCTCATGCGGCGTTCGCTGCCGAACTGGTTCATCAGGACGCGAGCGCCGGGATAGCCTTCTACGTTTTCGAAGAGGAGCGCGGGGCCGCCTGCCCTGGCTGTGCCTCGACCTAGTTTGGCGGTGCGGTCGGCGATCTCGGCCATCTCGAGGTCGGGCGAGACCTCGATGGTGATGCGCTTCAGCTCTCCGGCCTTCTCAAGCTGCTTAATCCATTCGCGTAGATCGTTGTAGGCCAATTCCCTCTCCTGCTGATGCCTTGTGTGTTGGGACGGGAGGTGTCCCCCCTCCCCCGTGAAAAGTGTGCAAAGTCTTCGAACGAAACACCTTAAGGGTGGACTTCTTGTACTTTCATGTGGACTTAGAGACTTGTTCTCTTTTCAGTTTAGCTGCTGGGAGGGGATGGTTGTGTCAAGTACCGCGCCTTGAGTTTCAGAGGACGATCGTCCTCGCCTGCTTTTGGAAGGGTTGAGCCACGAACGACCGCATTCCAGGCTGTGCTGCGCAGGCTCCCGCTTCGGGAACATACGGGCACGGCATGGGTGTCTAACAAGGTACAGCCGTATTCCTCGCTGGATGCGCACCCTGGATCGGAACCAGATCCGACCAGATCCGAACGTTGGAGGTGCTTCCATGTTTGAGGAGAGTCTTGTTGAGTCGCGTGTTGGTGAAGTGTCGTCGAGCAAACGCTGGACGTCCGTGGCGTCGATCGCCTTGCAGTTTGCCGTTGCCGGCCTGGTGATCGCTTTGCCCTTGCTGCATCCGGAGACGCTGCCGTTTTCTATCGAAGCGCCGAAGATGCTGCTGCCGTTGGTGCCGAAGCCGCCTGCGCCTCCGTTGCGAGTACAGCACGTTACAGAGGCCGCATCGAGCTTTGCGGCGGCTCCTCCTCAGCCGGCGATCCTCCAGGCGCGGCTACCGGGCAGAGGGGTTGCGGCGGAGGAAGAGCCTTCGCTCCTCGATCCCGCCAGCATGGGGATGCCCTATGGGTTGCCTATTGGGCTTAGCGTGAGAGAGTGTGGGCCGCATTCTGGAGTGTCCGTGGGGCCGGGGTTGGGTTCCGGGAAAGCTCCGTCTAAGACGATTCACGTCTCGACAGGGGTCTCGCAGGGATTGTTGATTGCGCCGATTCGTCCGGTGTATCCGGCGATTGCCAGGGCTGCACATGTGGAGGGAACGGTGGTCGTGGAGGCGGTGATCTCGCGAGGTGGAACCATCGAGAGTCTGCACGTGCTGAGCGGACCGGTGATGTTGCAAAGCGCGGCGATGGATGCGATACGAGCGGCGCGATACCGGCCTTACCTATTGAATGGGGAGGCTGTGGAGGTGCAGACGACGATTACAGTCAATTTTCGGATGGGGGGTTGAAACACCCGGTCCTGCCGGACGGGCCCACTCCGCGTGGGGCGGTCACTTCGTGACTTGTGTACCTTGTCCTGCAGCCCGGAGCGGCTTAGGCCCTCCCGTTGGTCGGGATACTCCCCGCTCGACTACATGGAGGGGACGGCGGTTTTGGAGTCAGCCGGAAGAATCTGCTGGACGACATCTGCACTTGGCGCCTCGGTGACGTAATCGACCAGCGGGAAGCCTGCTTCCTTCCAGCCATCGAAGCCGCCGCGGAGGGGCCGGACGCGGTAGACGCCCATCTTGTGCAGCTGCAAGGCAAGTTTGGCGCTGGTCTCTTCACTGGGGCAGGTGCAGTAGAGGATGACATCGCGATCGCGGGGGATGATCTCGCTGTGAGCCTTGAGTTCGTTCGGTCCGATGCGAAGTGCTCCGGGCAGCACGCGCGGGTCGGGGAGATAGTCGAGGGGGTGGCGCAGATCGACGATGAAGGGAGGGGTATTGCCACTGGCTTCGGCTGCGTCGAGCATCGCCTTCAGTTCGGTCGGCTCGAGGCGCAGCTCGCGAACCTGCTGAAGGAACTTGCGCTGCTTCCAGATACGGTGAGCCAAGAAGCCCAGGACCATCAGAGCGAAGATGAAGAAGGCAAAGTGGCCGAGCCAGTGCAGGAAGGGCGCGCTTTTCTTGGCTACATCGCCGAAGAATCGGCCGGCGAGGATGAAGGTCTCTCCCCAGATGAGAGAGCCGGCGAGATCCCACATGAGGAACTTGGGGTAGGGCATCCCGGTCTGGCCGGCAATGGGCGCCGCTACGGTGCTGAGGCCGGGGACGAACTTCGCGAAGAGCAGAGTGACTGGGCCGCGGCGGGTGAAGTAGCCCTCGGTCTTGCTGACGCAGGTGGAGGCTTCAAACGACAGGCGGCAGAGCAGCTTCAGGACACTGTTTCCGAAGCGCCGGCCGAGAGCGAACCAGATGGTGTCTGCTATGAGGCAGGCGAACAGAACCGCAATCACGACATAGAGATGGCTAATCGTGTGAGTCGCGCTAAGGGTCCCTGCGGTGAGCAGAACCGGGATGCTTGGAATCGGGATGCCGATCTGCTCCACCAGTACCCATAGGAATACGATCAGGTAGGCGTAGTGGACGAAGAATGCGAGTGCGATCGGCATAGGAGTGTACTTACTACAGATGATTGGAGCCGACCGTTGGATGCGACTCCGCTGCGTTAAACATAACAGCCCGGACGCTTCGCGCGACCGGGCTGTTTTCGTGAAGCGTAAAGCCAGGATTCCACGACTTCCCGGCACTCCTCGTCTATTTTCCTCGTCCTATTTATTCGAGGAGGCCTATTTTTCGAAGTTCTACTTTTCCAGGATCAAAGGCATCTCTACCAGATGCTGGCCGATGAACCAGGATTGCAGTTCATTGGGACGAAGAATATCGCTGACGACGAGATCGTTGGTGCCCTGGTCGCCCGCCTTATCGGCTGCCTCGGAGATGTCGAGGCAGCTTTGGATAATGACCTTGTGGGCTTCCAGGAGGCGGGAGATCTGTACGGGCACCTCTTCCCTGCCGCGGGGCGGACGCCGGATACGAGTGATCTCCGCCACGTCGCCGCCCATAGCAATGGTGACGCCACCCAGAAGCTGAACCCTCTCGGCGATGGTATCGACCATCTCGACCTGCTCGTCGAAGTGCTTATCGAAGAGAAGATGAAGCTGGTAGAAGGTCGGTCCTGCCACCTGCCAGTGATGCTTCTTGTACATATCGCGCAGGACGATAGAGTCGGCCAGGAGCTGGTTCAACTGGGCGACCATGTCGGCCCGGACCTTCGCGCTCAATGGGTGAGGCATGTCCTCGACCACCGAGCCGTACTTCTGGATCTCTTTCGCATGTGCGTGCCAGTGCGGCGCTACGTTCGCGGCGCTCGAACTTGCCTTCTTGATTACAACTGCCATCTTCCACCTCGTAAGAACCTTTCAGTTCTCAGATGCCGTGGCGACGGCGTCGGTTTCCCCTCGATTATTTGACCTCTACGTCCGGCGTAACCGACATGCCTGGACGCAGGGCGTAGTCGCCGTTCTCCTGTTGCAGATTCGTGAAATCGACACGAACAGGAATTCGCTGGACGACCTTGACGTAGTTTCCAGTGGCGTTTTCAGGGGGAAAGAGGGAGAGCCTGGAGCCGGTAGCGCCGCCGATCTGCGTCACCTTGCCGTGGAACTTGCGTCCTCCGAGTGCGTCCACCTTGAGGGTGACCGACTGGCCGGGCTTCATCTTGGAGAGCTGCGTCTCCTTGAAGTTTGCTGTGACCCAGAGGTTGGTCAAGGGGATGATGGTCAGGACGTCCTGCCCGATGCTGAGATTTGCGCCCACCTGAACGTTCTTTTTATTGACGATACCGGTGGTGGGAGCGGTGATGTGGGTGTAGCCGAGGTTCAGCAGGGCCTGATCGACCCTGGCCTGGGCCTGCTTGACGTCAGCGAGGGCGGAGTTAGCCTTGGCTTGCTGGACCCGTACCTGATCGGGGCCGGTTTTGACCGATTGCGCGGCCGAAAAACGCGATTGCGCCAGCTTCTGGATCGCCTGATTGACCGCAGCCTGCTGGCCAATGACCGTCGCTTCGGCCTCGAGGACAGAGGCCTGGTTGGCGGCATCGGTGGCTACGGCAGCATCATACTGCTGCTTCGAGATGACGTCTTTTTCTACCAGCGGCGTGTAGCGCTCTACGTCGAGGTGTGATTTGACCGCGGTAGCCTTGGCTGCGACGACGCGGGCCTCTGCGGCCTGAGCCTGCTTACGGGCCTGCTCGACCGCTGCAGTACTGCCAGTAACGTCCGAACCGGTGGTACTGACACTGGTGTTTACATTGACGCCGATGATGGGCACGTTAACCGTAGCCTGAATAGCAGCGGCCTGCGAGCTGGCGAGGTTAGCCTGTGCCTGCTCGAGGGCTACCTGATAGTCGCGGGGGTCGATCTCGGCGATGGGATCGCCTACTTTGATCTGCTGATTGTCTTCCACGTAGACCTTGATAACCTGACCGGTGACGCGGGAGCTTACCTGGTAGAGATCGCCGTCTACCTGGGCGTCGTCGGTGTCCTCGCTGAAGGTGGAGCGCCAGTAGAAGATTCCGGCTCCAATGACGAGGAGGATGATGACCGCGATGATGATGAATTTGCGACCGGATTTCTTCTCCGGCGCGTCCTCCTCTTCCTGCTTATGGGAGTCGGCGGGAGGCTGTTTGTCCCCTATGTTCGGCTTGATCTGCACTGTGCCGCTGATCTGCGCGGTCTGGCCTTCCTGCTGCTGATCTGATTGGTCTGGCAAGTTTACTTTCCTCCGAGATAATCTTTGTAGTTGGACTGCGCTATGCCGAGGGCACGGGCCAGGGCGAGCTTGGCGACGTTGTGCTGGTAGAGCGCGCTGATGTATTGGTCGTTGGCCTGTTCGGTCTGGGACTGCGCCTGCGAGACGGGCAGGTTGTCGGAAACCCCGGCGTGAAAGCGCTGCTGCGCCTCGCTGAGAGCCTCGTTGGCAAGATCTACATTGGAGTGCGTGGACTCGACCAACTTCGCGGCCGACTGAATATCGAGCAGGCTGTCCCGCACATCCTGATTGACCTGCTGGACCTGATCGGAGAGCTTCGCGCGGGCCTGCTCATACTGGGCGTCGGCTACCTGTTCCTGTCCCTTGGTCTTCGCGATCTGAAGGATGGGGGCGCTGACCAGGCCGGTTGCGGTGAAGGTTCCGTGGGAGTGGCCTGGCGTGGTGCCGATGTCGCCGATGTCGCCTGAGAAGCTGGCAACGGGAAGCTGGTAGGCCCAGGCAGACGTCTTCTCATCGCTGGCGGACTTCACCTGTTCGGCGTAGGCCTTCAGATCTTTCCGCGTCTTGAGCGCCTGCACAAATGCGGCCTGCGGATCGACGTTGTCGAGCGCCTGAAAGGGGACGAGGTCGGTGAGGCGGAAGACCTGGTCGAGGGGCAGCCCGATGGTTCGCGCCAGAGCGAGCTTATCCTTTTCGAGGTTGTTCTTCGACGAGATCAGCGTCTGCTCCTCGTTCTGGTAGTCCACCTGGGCGCGCAGGACGTCGAGCTTGGGGCTGGTGCCGGCGTCGTGTGCGGCTACGGCCTGATCGAGCGAGACCTTTGATGTTGCCAACTCTGCGGTGACCGCTTCGATGCGGGCGGTGTCTGCGATGCACAGCAGATAGGCGTTGCCCACGGTCAGGGCTACGAGGTCGCGTGCATCCTCCGCAGTGAGGCGTGCGCCCTGGAAGTTATGCTTCGCGGCGAGGTAGTTTTTGAGCGCTGAGACGTTGACCAGGTTCTGGGTGAGGTAGGCGCGGAAGTCGACCACTTGAAATGGTCCGATGATGGGCTGGAGGCCAGGAAACCTCAGGCCGAAGGCGGCGAGGTTGACCTGCTCGACCTCGATGCTTGCCGATGCGGTGACGGTGGGTAGGAGCGGCTGCAGCTCCTCGAGGCGCTGGCCGGCGGCGTTCTTGACGGATGAGGTCTGCAGGATGAGGCCGAGGTTCTGACGCAGGCCGCGCTGGATGGCGTCATCGAGCGAGAGGTCGAGAACCCCGTCGGTCGCCTTGCCGGTGACCACGCTGCCCTTGAAGGAGTCCTGCGTGGGCTGGGCGCCGTTCTGGCCGGAGGCGGTGTACAGATTTTGCTGGGCGTTCGCCACGGCAGAGCTGTTGGTGGCTGTGCCGGGGCCGCTGGCTGGGGTCTGCGCCGGCTGACTGCCCTGCCCTTGTGCGTGCGGCAGACTGCAGGCGAGAAAGAGGCAGAACCCGAGATAACGAACTGACGCCCTGGCAGCGCCCGCTGTTTTGCTTTTGCTCATACGGTTAATCGTAACCTGCATCTTGATAGATTCACGGACTAGTTTATGGCAACACCGTCATAACGGTAGGAGCTCGTTAGCTTTGTCGCAAACTACTTGTATGAGTTACTGATGCGTTCGGTTGTGAAAAATCTTCAAAAGATGCATTCGGTACACTCTCATCACCTTTGTTTCAGGATTTCAGCTTCCGTGAAGAAGTTTTTGTTGCTTTTTTGCTCAAATTAGTGGCAAAGAGCGAGCTGTAGTGGATGAGGTTTATAAACCGTATCGCCGGATCGAATCGGCGTTGCGCTAGATTGCGAGGAGTTGGGAATGGCTGCTGAGATTGGTGTTGCGGTAATCGGGTTTGGATTGGCAGGGCAGGTGTTTCACGCTCCGTTTGTGAGTGCTGTCCCCGGGTTGAAGCTGGAGGCGATCGTCCAGCGCAGGGGCGACGAGGCTGGGAACGCCTATCCTTCGGCGCGGATTCTGCGGTCGTTTGAGGAGGCGTTGAGCGACGCTGCGGTGCAGCTTGTGGTGGTGGGAACGCCGAACGAGACTCACTTCGACCTGGCGAAGCAGGCTTTGCTGGCCGGAAAGCATGTGGTCGTCGACAAGCCATTTGCTGCGACCAGCGAAGAGACGCTGGAGTTGAAGGAGCTCGGGCGGAAGCAGGGGCGAGTGCTGGCTCCGTTTCATAATCGGCGGTGGGATGGGGACTTTTTGACGGTGAAGAAGATTTTGAAGGACGAGTCGGTGGGGCGGCTGGTGACGTATGAGTCGCACTTCGACCGGTTCCGGCCTGTGCCTCGCGAGAATACCTGGAAGGAGGGAGCGAGCGGCTGCAATGGACTGCTGTTCGACCTTGCTCCTCACCTCGTGGACCAGGTGCTGACGCTGTTCGGCGCGCCGGAGGGGATCACGGCGAGCGTTCGGATGGATCGGGACTTGACCGATATCGAAGATGCGTTCGACATTACGCTGGAGTATCCGAAGATGCGGGCGCACTGCCGGTCGAGCATGCTGGCCTGCGATGCTGCACCGAGGTTCCTGCTGCATGGGACGCGGGGGAGCTTCAAGAAGTTCGGACTCGATCCGCAGGAGCCTGCGCTTCTTGGCGGAGCGAAGCTGCCTCGCATGGGTGAGGGTGAGTGGCTGGCTGATGCCGAGGAGCACTGGGGCACGCTGACCGTTGCTCCGGACCCGAACGATCCCGGCACGTTGACCCGGACCAAGGTGAGGACTGAGCTGGGAGACTACCGCTTCTACTACGCCAATGTTCGCGATGCGATTAACGGTACGGCTGAGCTGGCCGTGAAGCCGGAAGATGGTTATCGGACGATCAAGCTGCTGGAGATGGCGCGGCAGAGTTCTCTGGAGGGGCGGACGCTGCCTGTCTCCTTCTGAGAGAAAAAACGGTTCGCGTCTTGCGCGAAGGCCCACATCTCAAAATCGAGAAATGGGGCACCCAGTAGCGCAACGACAACAGCAGATTCCTCCGCTGCGCTGCGGAATGACAAACAAAAGTTTGGATGCAGGGAGATTGTAGAGTAGAGGATATGCAGAGTGACGAGATAATGAAGTCGCAGACGCTGCCGCTGGGTTTTGCGTGGGGCGCGGTGAGGGCCGGAATCAAGGCGAGTGGCAATGCCGATGTTGCGATTGCGGTCGCGGCCAAGGGTGCGAATGCTGCTGCGATGTTTACTAAGAACCAGGTTGTGGCGGCGCCGGTGACAGTGGGACGGCGCCATATGGCTTCTACCGGCGGGCGCGTGGGCGTGGTGCTGGTCAATGCGGGGAATGCAAACTGCGCGACCGGGCAGCCTGGAGTAGAGGCTTGTGTGCAGACGTGTGTCGCGGCGGCGGAGAGGTTTCACTGCATCTTTGATGAGGTCTTCCCTTCTTCGACGGGGATTATCGGTGTGCCGTTCCCTTCCGAGAAGGTAGTGTCCGCGCTGCCTGAGTTGGAGCAGGAGATGGGTGCGACGCCGGAGCATGCGGACTCGTTTGCCCAAGCTATTATGACGACCGATACGAAGATGAAGGTGGCGCGAGCTTCGATCGATGTCGATGGAGTTGAGGTGCGGATCTTTGGTGTGGCGAAGGGCGCGGGGATGATTCATCCGCAGCTTGGTGCGCCGGTGGGGCCAGCGCATGCGACGATGCTGGTTTATCTGTTTACCGATATTGCTGCGGAGAGTGAACAACTGCGCGGGGTGCTGGAGCCTGCGGTGGAGCGAAGCTTCAATTCGATCTCGATCGATGGCGATACTTCGACTAACGATACGGTGTTGCTGCTGGCCAGCGGAGTGAGTGGCGTGAAGCTCGATGCACGCACGCAGGAGCCGTTTGCGAATGCTCTGAAGCTGGTGTGCGGGTCGCTGGCGTACCAGATTGTGGATGACGGCGAGGGCGTAGGTCATGTCGTCACGCTGCATATTACCGGTGCGCGGACTGAGGCTGAGGCGAAGCAGGTGGCGAAGGCGATTGCTCACTCGCCGTTGTGCAAGACGGCGTGGTCGAGTGCGGACCCGAACTGGGGGCGACTGCTGGCCGCGGCTGGGTACAGTGGGGTGGTGTTTGATCCGGCGCTGGTGAATATCACGATTGGGAGCCAGCCGGTGTTTGAGCTTGGGGTGCGGTCGGCTGCGTTCCAGGAGTCGGCGGCGCATGCGGAGATGCAGGCTCGGGATTACACAATCACGATCGATCTGGGGCTGGGCGAGGCGGAGTGCCGGTTTCTGACTTGTGATCTGACGGAAGAGTATGTGCGGATTAATGCGGATTACTCGACTTAAAGGCGGTGTCCTGCCGGACGGGCGCCCTACGCGGGCAGCGGTCACTTCGTGACTTGTATACCGCTTCGCGTGGTCCTCCCGTTGGTCGCGAACAGGATCTTGTGCCGACCAGCGGGAGGACCACGCGAAGCTCTAAAAAGGCGTGTGAACGCCCGCCCTCCGCGCAGGAGGCCCGTCCGGCAGGACCCAGGTTTTACGTTTTAGCCTAAGCCTTATATCGTTATAAGCGTGGGAGCATAAGAAGACCTATGACAACGAAACTAGAAGAAGCCGCCAAGCAGGACTTTACCGCCGAAGTCTCCGAGTGGATTGAGGCGTTCGACGACGTCGTCGCCGCAGACTGGGAGCAGGGCTCGGAGCTGTTGGAGGCTCTGCGAAAGCGCGCCCACGAAGCAGGAGTACCAACGCCGAGCGAGCTGACGACTCCCTATCGCAACACGATTCCGAAGCATGACGAGATTGCGTATCCGGGCGACAGAGCGTTGGAGCGGCGGGTGGAGAGCCTGATTCGCTGGAACGCAATGGCGATGGTGCATGGCCAGAACAAGAAAGACGCAGGAATCGGTGGGCACATCTCGACCTACTCTTCGCTGGCTACGCTGCTTGAGGTTGGCTTCAATCACTTCTTCCATGCGAAGTACACGGCCGGTGGGCAGGAGCAGCCGGGAGACTTTATCTACTTCCAGGGGCACGCTTCGCCGGGGGTGTATGCGCGGGCTTATCTCGAGGGGAGGTTGGATGACGATCGGCTGAAGAACTTTCGGCATGAGCTGAGAGAGACACCGGGGCTGAGCTCGTATCCGCATCCGTGGCTGATGCCGAACTTCTGGAACTTCCCTACGGTGTCGATGGGGATTGGGCCGCTGAATGCGATCTATCAGGCGCGGTTTATGCGGTATCTGGAGAATCGCAAGCTGATTGAGGTAACTGACCGCAAGGTGTGGGCGTTTGTGGGCGACGGCGAGACGGACGAGGTCGATAGCCTGGGCGCTATCTCGGTGGCGGCGCGGGAGAAGCTGGATAATTTGATCTTTGTCGTCAACTGCAATTTACAAAGGCTTGACGGCCCGGTGCGCGGGAACAAGCGGATCATCGATGAGTTGGAGGGCGTCTTCCGCGGCGCTGGATGGAATGTGATCAAGGTGGTTTGGGGCTCGGATTGGGATGCGCTGTTTGAGCGCGACCATACGGGACTGCTGCTGCGCCGGATGGAAGAGTGCGTGGATGGCGAGTACCAGACGTTCAAGGCGAAGGGCGGGGCGTACCTGCGGGAGAACTTCTTCGGGAAGTATCCGGAGCTGCTGGAGCTGGTGAAGGATATGACCGATGAGCAGCTTGGGTTGCTGCATCGTGGCGGGCATGACCGGACGAAGATCTACAACGCGTATAAGCGGGCGGTGGAGCATAAGGGTGGTCCGACCGTGATTCTGGCGAAGACCGTGAAGGGTCATGGGCTGGGTTCGGCACAGTCGCGCAATGCGACCCACTCGGAGAAGAAGCTGGCCGATGATGGGCTGGCGGCGTTTGTGAAGCGCTTCGAGATTCCAATTCCCGAGGAGGCGGCGAAATCGGGCACGCCGTACCGGCCGGCGCAGGACTCTCCCGAAATCGTTTACATGCAGGAGCGGCGCAGGGAACTGGGTGGGTATCTGCCGACGCGTGAGGTGCCGAAGACTGAGTTCAAGGCTCCGGGTCTGGAGTACTTCGGCGAGTGGACGGCGGGGTCAAATAAGCGTGCGGTGTCGACGACGATGGGGTTCGTGAGCATACTGCGGCACCTGATGAAGGACCCGGCGATTGGGAAGTTGATTGTGCCGATTGTGCCGGATGAGGGCAGGACGTTCGGGCTCGAGTCGGCGATCCGGCAGGTTGGAATCTACGCTCCCGAGGGGCAGAAGTACGAGCCGCACGATGCGGATATGCTGCTCTACTACCGCGAGGATAAAGACGGGCAGATTCTCGAGGAAGGGATTACGGAGGCGGGGTCGATGGCCTCGTTTACCGCGGCAGGCACGGCTTATGTGAACTACAAAGTGCCGGCGATTCCCTTCTATATGTACTACTCGATGTTTGGCTTTCAGCGCATCGGGGACATGGTGTGGGCCTTTGCGGACTCGCGCGGCAAGGGCTTCTTGATGGGTGGCACGGCTGGGCGAACGACGATGCTTGGCGAAGGTTTGCAGCATCAGGATGGGCATAGCATCGTGCTGGCGAGTACTGTTCCTACTTGTGTGACCTATGATCCGGCGTTTGTGTATGAGCTGGCAGTCGTGATTCAGGATGGCATTCGCCGGATGTATGAGAAGGGCGAAGACTGCTTCTACTACATCACGATGTACAACGAGGACTATGCGATGCCTGCGATGCCGGAGGGTTCGGCGGAGGGGATTCTGCGCGGGATGTACAAGCTGAAGCCGGCGGCTGGCGAAGCGACAGCACAGTTGTTTGGCAGCGGACCGATTCTGAACGAGGTGCTGCGGGCGCAGGAGATTCTGGCTTCGAAGTACAGCGTGCAGGCCGATGTGTGGAGTGTGACCAGCTACACCGAGCTGCGGCGCGATGCGTTGGCGGTAGAGCGATGGAACAGGCTGCATCCGGCGGAGAAGGAGAAAGTGCCTTACGTCCTGCAGGCGCTTGGCAGCTCGGCTGGACCGATCATTGCGACCAGCGACTATATGAAGTCGGTGCCGGATCTGCTGTCGCCGTGGCTGCCTTCGCGTCTGGTGACTCTGGGCACGGATGGCTTCGGACGGAGCGACAACCGCGAGCATCTGCGGAGGCACTTTGAGGTCAGTGCCGAGGCGATCGTTGGCGCTACGCTGTCCAAGCTGGCTCGTGATGGGAAGTTCAAACCGAAGGCGGCGCAGAAGGCGTTGGCCGAGCTTGGTCTGGATGTCGAAGCGGTCGATCCGGCGCGCGCCTAGCAGCTTTTGAAGGGCTTTGATGGCGATGAGGGTTCCTCGCGGGAACCCTCTCGTTTTTGTAACTTGAAGTGTTACGGAGGGTTGGTTGAGCGACGCGGGGCTGTACGAGAATCCACTGGTGCCGAACAAGAAGTTGCTGCAGATGTATAGCGTGATGGCCGACGCGAGAGCTTTGGACGAGCACGTTGCCGGGTTGCAGAAAAGCGTGAAGGCGCGGAGGCGGCTGGGTTCTACGCTTGGAGAGGAGGCCTGCCGGGTGAGCACGGCGCTGGAGCTGCTGCCGGGCGATCTGGTGAGCGACTCGCAGCCTGGCGTGGTGATGGATCTGATCACGGGCCCGCAGTCGAAGGCGCAGATCGATTCTCTGTTGGGGCGTGTTGCGAAGTTTCACGAAGGCAAGATCGACGGAGCGAAGCTGGCCAGGGAGGGTGCCCTGGCGCGGGTTTTGCCTTGGGTGGACGATGTGAGCGACCGGCTGCGAATGGCGATGGGCTCCGCACTCTCGTTCAAGACGCTGAAGCGGGGCAGCGTGGTGGTCGCCTATGCCGGCCACTCGGAGTTGGACAAGAGGCAGTGGCGGGAGATCATCGAGTCCGCTGCGAAGTTGGATCTGCCGATGATCTTTGTGGTCTTACCATCCAAAGGCAAAGATAAAGTTGGTGTGAGCCAACTGAGCGCGAAGGTTCGCAGGTGGGGGATGCCGGGAATGCCGGTGGACGTGAACGATGCGGTGGCCTTGTATCGCGTGACCCAGGAGTCGCTGGGGAGGATCCGGGGGGGCGGGGGGCCGGTTCTGATTGAATGCAAAGGATATCGGGTGGAGGGCGCGGGAGGAGACGCCGCGCAGGATCCGCTGGTGCAGATGCAGGGATTTCTGCTGGGGCGCAAGGTCTGCACAAGGGCGTGGCTGAAGCGGGCCGGAGAGCGGCTTCGCAAAGCGTATTTCATGCGCTGAACGGCGTGTCCTCACTGAACTGTATTCGCAGCAAGATACATCACTCACCACGTCATTTTCATGCCCGCAACCGGAAAGGCACCCTGAGGTTTGTTATCGTGGGCCATGATCCCTCTTGTCCGTTCCTGGCTGATCTTGCTCGCAACCTTCATTTGTTTCGGCACCGTCGCCAAAGCCCAGCACATGAACTCCGCAAGCGCGCCCTGCCGGAACGAAGTGGTGACCGTGGCCATGGAAAACTGCTTCGATAAAGCGTACAAAGCCGCTGATGGTGGACTGAATCAGAGGTTCAGCCAGATATCGAAGGTGCTGCAAGCGGATGACCTGCAACGGCTAAAAGTGGCGCAACGTCTTTGGATACAGTTTCGAGACGCGACCTGCACGGCAGAGAGCAATCTCTACAACGGTGGAACTGCGTCTGCTCCGGCCTATTCAGCTTGCCTTGAAGAACTAACACGCCAGCGAACAGCGGATCTCGAGACGATCTACGGCTGGGTTATCGCAAATTCCAAGTAAACAAGGGTGAGCCAGATATCCAGATATATTTGTTGCCACTGTATTTCCTCTGCTGAACTGTATTTCATCTACTGAACAGGGACTTCCCGTCATCAGTTGGTAACTTCGGACTGGACCCTGTCGGCAGTTACACTGGTATTGGCGTTTCAAAGCTCCAGATTGAGGTGTAAGTGCGGACCAAAGTTTCTCTTTGTTTTGCAGCACTGAGTTTATGTGCCGCATCGACAGCGATCGCGCAGACGCCAACGCCCCCTCCGGCTCCCCCACCAGCCTCGGACTCTGCCCCGGCTCCAACTCCAATTCCAGCGCCAGAGGGAACCACGAATGGCATTGCGCCTTATGCGGCGCCGCAACAGTCGCCAGCGCCTGCGCCGGTTCCTTCGCAGCCGGCACCCTCTGCAACTCCTCCTGTGGCAAACCCCTCGCTGCCTCCTCCTACGCAGACGGCTCAGCCAGTCGTTCCGCCGGAGCAGACGAGCAAGGAGAGACCGTTTATCGGTTATCCCGGCTATGCTCCTGACGATCTGAAGCCACCTCCGGACCGGCTGGGATCGACCTACATTCCGGACGATAGCTGGGTGTATCCGGCGATGACGCGGCTTTACTCGATGGGCTTCCTCAACACGATGTTTCTCGGCATGCGGCCTTATACGCGCCGCAGCATCCTGCATATGCTGGAGGACTCCCGGGGCGACATCGTCAACAGCGGCAACGAAGAGGCACAGTCGATCCTCGCAAAGCTGGAGAACGAGATCAGTGAGGAGGATCCTGACGGCGGGCTGATTGCGCGTGGCGTTGTGTATGGGCTGGCCTCCTCTTATACGCGCCTGCTGGGGATCAGCGGGCCGATTCTGCGGGACAGCTACCACCTTGGCCAAACGATCAGTAACGACTATGGGCGTCCCTACCAGAGCGGCTTCAACAGCATTGTGGGGGCTTCGGGACTGGGAGAGTGGGGACCGTTTTCGCTGTATATCCGCGGCGAGTATCAGCACGCCCCCTCGGCTGATGGGTACTCTCTCGATCTGGCGCAGCTTTTGTCTACGGTCGACCTAATCATTCCGTATCCGGGACCTCAGACCACGATTCCGCTGGGGCCGATCTCGGACCAGAATCCGTTTCGGCTGGTTGAGGCCTACGCTTCGGTGCACGTGCTGGGCCACGAGGTCTCCGGCGGCAAGAGCGATGCATGGCTGGGACCGGGCGCAGGCGGCTCGCTGGCATGGTCTAACAACGCAGAGAATATCTATTCGTTTCGCATCAACCGGGTTGAACCGCTGTATATCCCGTTCGTGTCAAAGCTGTTGGGCCCGCTTCGTTATGACTTTTTCTACGGCGATCTGAAGGGACATAACGTTCCGCGAGACCCCTGGGTCCATGCGGAGAAGTTTGCTTTCCGGCCTACGGAAAACTTTGAGTTCGGATTTGAGCGAACGATCATCTTTGGAGGAAAGGGGCATTCGCCGGTGACGCTGCACACGTTTCTGCGCGGCTTCTTCGACCCGAACGATACGACTGCGGCAGAGAAGGCAGGACGAAACGATCCGGGGGCAAGGTTCAGCGACTTTGAAGCCTCATACCGCCTTCCTTTGCTCCGCAAATATGTCACCTTCGTCGTGGACTCGATCTCGCATGACGATGTGACACCGATCAGCGCGCCTCGCCGCGCGTCGTATAGGACGGGGCTGTATCTCTCGCAGATTCCGGGAGTCAAGGGCCTCGATTTCAGAGTGGAGGCGGTATCGACCGACCCGGGCGTCTCGGTGGCCCACTCAGGACAGCTTGCCTATTGGGAGACCATCCAGAAGCAGGGCTATACGAATAACGGATTCATCATGGGGGACTGGATAGGGCGCGAGGCCAAGGGCGGCCAGGCATGGCTGACCTATCACTTCTCGGGCAATGAGTGGATTCAGCTGGAGTATCTGAACAAGAAGACGCCCGCGAACTTTATCCCCGGCGGGACGACGCAAAACCAGTTCAAGGCGAGCGTTGTGAAACGACTGGGAAAAGACAAAAACGTGGAGCTGAACGCATGGGTGCAGTATGAGGGCTGGAAGGCGCCGGTCTATAAGCCGGGACTGCAGCAGGATACTTCGACTGCGGTACAGCTGACCTGGTATCCGAAGTTACGGAATGGCCCGTCCTTTCACTAAGTCGAAGCTGTGTCCTGCCGGACGGGCGCCCTGCGCGGGCGGCGGTCACTTCGTGACTTGTATACCCCTTCGGTTGGCGCTCCCGTTGGTCGCGAGCCATCTTTCTCTCCGATCAACGGGAGGACCACGGCGTTCGTTCCACCACCGGTATACGCGTCACGAAGTGACCGCCTCCCGCGCAGGGCGTACCTCCCGTATAGGTCATTTTGGTCTGGGCTATCGCTAGGCGACACAGGCTTTGAAGTATTCGAGAGAGCGTTCGAGGCCCTGCCGGAGGGTGACCTTCGGCTCCCAGTTGAGGAGCGTCCTGGCACGGGTGATGTCCGGGCGCCGGCGGGCGGGATCGTCCTGCGGCAGGTCACGAAAGAGGATCTCGACCCTGGAACCTGTAACGGCGAGGATCTCGCGGGCGCATTCGAGAATGGTCCACTCGACCGGATTGCCAAGGTTGACAGGAAGATGCTCCCCGGAGCGTGAGAGCAGAAGAATCCCTTCGATGAGATCGGAGACGTAGCAGAAGCTGCGGGTCTGGGAGCCGTCGCCGTAGATGGTGAGAGGTTCGCCGCGCAGGGCCTGCACCATTAGGTTTGAGATGACTCGGCCGTCGCTGGCTTGAAGGCGCGGTCCGTAAGTGTTGAAGATGCGGACCAGGTGCGTGTCGACGCCATAGTAGCGATGGTAGGCGGTAACGGCGGCCTCGGAGAAGCGCTTGGCCTCGTCGTAGACCGAGCGCGGACCGACTGGATTGACGTTGCCCCAATAGGTCTCGACCTGGGGATGAACCTCGGGGTCGCCGTAGCACTCGGAGGTGGAGGCGTGGAGATAGCCGGCGCCATACTTGCGAGCGAGGTCGAGGGTGTTGATAGTGCCGGCAGAGCCGACCAGCAAGGTTTCGACACCGAGGCGGGAGTAGTCGATTGGACTGGCGGGGGAGGCGAAGTTGAAGATGTAGTCTGCTTTGCCGAGGTCGAAGGGCTTGCAGATGTCGAGTTCGATGAGGCGGAAGCGGCTTTCGCGCGAGAGATGGCTGAGGTTGGCCAGGTTGCCGGTGCTGAGGTTGTCGACTCCGACGACGGTGTCATCGTTAGAGAGCAACGCGTCACAGAGATGAGACCCAAGAAAGCCGGCGGCTCCTGTGACGAGAATCTTTCGAGACATGACGTAGTACCTTTCATGGGATGGAAGACCTGCTGGCCTAAAACTTGCAGGATCGAGGATGTCTCAGTGGCTCAATTTCGATGGATCGCCCATCGGTTGATGGTGTTATGGCTCCTGGTCGAGGATATCCGAGTTTGCCTAGTTACAGGGGCGTTGCAGGATGAGGTAACACTTTTGGACCATTAGGAGCCTGCTGTTCATCTAATCCTGCTTCCGGCAGGGCTGCTCGGGTAGACTAGGGGGAATGGGTTCTAAAAATACGCAGCCGCCGCATGTGGGTGTTCCGGAGACGAACCAGGCAGGGTTCAGTACAACGGTTACAGATACTACGCTCTCTGAAGCCCTGATTGTGCTGCGGAAACGCAAGCTGGTCCTGATTATTGCTGTTCTGCTAGGTTTGGCATACGGAATCTACAAGGCCGAGTCGCAGCCGAAGCTGTATGAGGCCTATGGACGTATTCAGGTGCGTTCGGGCTCGTCGAACGAATACCGGGTTAGCGCGGTGGCGGCCTACGGCGGCGACGCCAGCACAAAACTGCTGAGCGAGATTGAGATTATCAAGAGCGATTCGCTGATGTTGAACGTTTGCCGCGAGATGGACCTGGCCAACAACGCGGATTTTCTCGAAAAACCGACGGCACCGCAGCCGCGGGCGAACCTGTCGGATGGCGAGACCAGGCAGGATACGGTCCATCGCCTGCAGAGCAACCTGCACGTCACGATCGTTGCGAAGACCGATATTATCCGCATCAGCTACAGCAGCCTGAACGCGAAGCTGTCGTCCGATATCGTCAACAAGATCATCTCGGACTACGTTCAGCGAAGCTATCAGGTCCGATACGAATCCTCGCAGCGGGCCTCCGTCTGGCTCTCCGGTACGCTCGAAGGTCTGAGGCAGGAGGTAGAGTCGTCGCAGGAACAGACGATGGACATGCAGCGTCGCCTTGGCATCCTTGGATTTGATCCGAACCACAATCAGATTAACGAATCGCTCGATGACCTCGCCAGAGCGTCCGGTGCGGCGAAGCTGGCTCGCATCATTGCTGAGGCACGCTACCGAGTCGTAAGCGGAATGGACCCGAACACCATCGAAGGCACCATCGAGCTGACTCCTGGAACGGCACCTGGAGAGCTGACGCAACTGCGCGCGCAACTGGCCGGGGCTAAAGCGAACTATGCCACGCTGGAGTCTTCGCTCGGCCCGAATCATCCCCAATCCAAGGCGCTTAAGGCTCAGATCGACGAGTTCGTCAAAGAGATCAATGAGGAGCAGAACCGCCTGATTGTGCAGGCGAAGCAGAATTTCGTGGTCGCAAAGGCGAATGAAGATCAGACGACCGCAGCACTTGAGGCTCAGAAGACAGAAGCCTACAAGCTGCGGGATCAACTGGTGGAGTACACCCTGCGCCAACGGGAGTACGAGGCCAACCGAACCCTCTATGACAGCCTGAAATCCCGGCTGCGAACGGCCAGCGTTCAATCGGGCCTTGAGTCTCTGGATGTCGATGTTGTGGACCAGGCGTTGCCTCCGGCGCAGCCTGTGTTGCGGCCTCAATCAACGGTGATCATAACGGCTTTGATCTTTTCGCTTCTGGCGGGTATCGTGGTGGCCTTCCTGATGGAGAGCCTGGATACCGGGTTGCGCAGCATTGCAGAGATTGAAAGCATTACGGAGTTGCCGTCGCTGGCAATCATTCCGCGAGCACGCAGATCGTCGGTCGATCAGGCCGCGACCCTGAGCACTGCGCAACGCAACGTCGGAATCCTGACACAGCCGAAGTCGCAGTTTGCGGAGGCGTTCCGTTCCCTGCGTACGTCGCTGCTGCTTTCCAGTACCGGCCAACCGCCGAAGTTCATAGTGCTGACCAGCGCAACGCCGTCGGAAGGAAAGACGACGGCCGCGAGCAATTTGGCTGCGATCCTGGCGCAACGGGACACGCGGGTTCTGCTGATCGACGGAGACCTTCGACGGCCCAATATTCATCATCGGTTCGGGTTGAACGGAAAGATCGGTCTGACGACGGTATTGACCGGAGCAACCAAGCTGGAGGAGACGGTACAGAGCGTGCCCGAGATTCCAAATCTGGACATTCTGCCGAGCGGGCCGGTTCCGCCATTCCCTACCGAAATGCTGAGTTCGGCGGCGATGGAGACGATCCTCAAGCGCTGTGGAGAGCTATACGACTACATCGTGATCGATTCGCCGCCAATCCTGTCGGTGACCGATGGCGTGATTCTGGCGCGACAGGCTGACGCTGTGGTGCTGGTCGTGCGTCATGGCAAATCGAGCAAGCATGTGGTGCGCCGGGCCAGGGATCTGCTGCTGCGCTCGGGCGCCGCCATCACCGGAATCGTGCTGAACGCAGTTGATCTGAACTCGCCGGAGTACTACGGCTACTACGGCTACTCGGGTTACTCCTACTCCAGTGTGGACTCCGATAGTTGGGAGTCGCAGACGGCTGCCGAAAGGGAGCACACCAACGCCGGAGAGACAAAGCGATGAGACAGAGACGGGAAGGTCTCCGGACAGGAGCCGAGAAGCACGTGAATCAAATTGACTGTCGCAAGGTCTGGCTTGCTTCCGCTGTTTTTCTTCTGATGGCTCTCTGCGGCCGCTTCGCGGAGGCGCAGTTCAGCGGACCGGCGCTCGGGATCACGGCCGAGGTGAATCCCCCGATCACGATCACCACCGATCCTGCAATTCTGTTCCCTGCCGGCCGCGACGCCTATCTTGGAATCGGGGACGTGCTCTCCATACGGATATACGGAAACCCGGACTACACTCCGATCGTGCGGATCGGTCTTGACGGCACCGTTCAACTGCCTCTGATTGGGAGTGTAGTGGTGAACGACCTTACCGTTCATCAGGCCCAGAATCTGATCGCGCAGAAACTGGTGGCTGCCGGCATGTATCGTGATCCTCAGGTGTCGATTCAGATTACGGAATCTCCAAATCAGATCGTTACCCTTATCGGCGAAGTGAAAGGGATCGTGCCGGTAATTGGCCAGCGCCGCCTGTTTGATGTACTGGCGGCTGCGGGAGGAGGAGGGGGGGGTGGCGGCGCAACAACCGTTGTGGGTGGAGGTGGAGGACTGCCGTCGACCGCAAGCCATGTCATCACGATCAATCGTTACGGCGCAGCGGAGCCGATCGTCATCGACCTTGGCACCGATCCCGCGAAGAGTGCGCTGATCAACATCCCCATCTTTCCGCGCGATACGATCATCGTTCCACGGGTTGGCGTGGTCTATCTGCTGGGCGCCTTCAAGGTTCAGGGAGCGATCCCGCTACAACAAAACTCTCCTATCACTCTGATGAAGGTGGCAGCCCTTGCAGGCGGCCCGGGTTTTGAAGGCAGATTCAACGACCTAAGAATCATTCGCACGACAGGCACCACCCGACAGGTGGTTCGCGTCGATATCACCAAGGTGATCAACGGTAAGGTTCCGGATCCTGTCCTGCAGGCCGAAGACATCGTATTCCTGCCGTCCAGTCCGATGAAATCAGCGATCAAGAATGGCGGCATCGGTACGCTGCTGGGAATCATTTCGATCCTGATTATTGCCATTCAACAGTAGTCAAGAACGCATCGACCGGGCTTCGCCTGAGAACCTACAAGATATGGTTTTACCCTCGTCGGACGTTGGAAAAGGCTTGAAGAAGAGAGTGAGGCTGGCCTATCTGGTGAGCCATCCTATCCAGTATCAGGCTCCGCTGTTGCGCCGCATCGCGCAGGAGCCGGACATCGACCTAACTGTCTTCTTTGGCTCGGATTTTTCGGTACGCAGCTACCAGGATGAAGGCTTCGGCGTGGATGTGAAGTGGGACGTTCCGCTGCTCGAGGGATACCGCCATAAATTTCTGCCGGTGATCCGTGACGATGGCACGCAGACGGTGACCACCCCGCTGAACTACGGCATCTTCAGCGAACTTCGCGGCCGCAATGGAGAGCCCGGCTTCGATCTGCTATGGACCCATGGCTACAACATGGTGAATGCGCTGCACGGAATGGTGGCTGCGAAGGCGCTGGGAATCCCCGTGCTGGTGCGCGCCGACATGTGGCTGCGTGACCGCGCACGGAGTGGCCCGAAGCTTCTTCTGAAGACGCTCTTCTTTCAGTTTCTGAAGAACATGGTGGATGGAGTGCTGCCTGTCGGCACGTTGAATATCGAGTACTGGCGGCACTATCTGGGTGACGACGTGCCATTATTTCTGATGCCCTATGCCGTGGACAATGATTACTTCCAGCGACGAAGCCAGGAGGCTGCTACGACGCGCGACGCCTTCCGCAGAGAGCTTGGCCTTGATCCCGGAAGACCAATCATCCTATTCGCCTCAAAACTGCAGCAGCGCAAACACTGCTCCGATCTGATCGACGCGTATGAGAGTTTGATCAACGACGAGACGGACCGGCCACGCCCTTATCTGCTGATCGTTGGCGATGGAGAGGAGCGAGCCGCACTCGAAGAACAGGCCAAATCGCGCGGATTGATGGACGTTCGATTCTGCGGGTTTCGCAATCAGTCGGAGCTGCCGAGGTTCTTTGATCTCGCAAGCGTATTTGTCCTGCCCGCCCGCCATGAGCCCTGGGGGTTGGTGGTGAATGAGGCGATGAACGCCGGACGTGCGGTGATCCTGTCCGACGATATCGGGTGTCAACCCGATCTGGTGACGGATGGCGTGGAAGGATATGTGTTCCCCGTGCGAAATGTGAGCGCGCTCGCCGAGGCGCTGCGACGCGTGCTGGCAACGCCGGAGTCCGCGGCGCAGATGGGTCAGCGCGCACTCGACCGAATCAACGCCTGGAGCTTTGAAGAGGACATTCAGGCGCTGCGCCAGGCCATCGCGCAACTGACACGAAGGATCATCGCCTAGCGCTGGCCGCCGCCATGAGATCTCCTGACCCAAGCCGAGAGAGCAACACGAAGAAGAAGGTGAAGGTGGCCTACCTTGTGAGCCATCCCATCCAGTACCAGGCCCCGTTGCTGCGGCGAATCGCACAGGAGCCCGATATTGAACTGACCGTTTTCTTTGCTTCGAACTTCTCGGTGCAGGAGTATGTCGACAAGGGATTTGGCGTGGACGTGAAGTGGGATGTGCCTCTGCTTGACGGCTATCGTTACGAGTTTCTCCCGGCGATATGGGATAAGAGGCGAACCGGGCCGACGAGCCAGTTGAACTACGGCATCTTCAGCCGGCTTCGAGGGCGCAAAGAGGAGCGCGGATTTGACGTGCTTTGGGTTCATGGCTACTCAACGCTGAACGCGCTGCAGGCAATGTTGGTGGCCAAGGCGCTTGGGATTCCGGTACTGCTTCGTGCGGAGTCGCGTCTTGGAAGAAAGCAGATCGGTTTTCTGAAGCAGATTGCGAAGCGCTTTTACTTCAGTGGATTGAAGCTACTCGTCGACGGAGTGCTGCCTATTGGGAGTTTGAATACTGCGTACTGGCGTCACGCTCTGGGCGAGGAGCTTCCGCAGTTCCCGATGCCGTATGCGGTGGACAATAACTACTTTCAGAGTCGCAGCCGAGAGGCTGATCTGCGGCGAGATGATCTGTTGCGGGAGCTTGGCCTTGACGCCTCCCGCCCCGTCATTTTGTTTGCCTCAAAGCTGCAGCGACGGAAGCGATGCGAAGATCTGCTCGAGGCTTATCTCAATTTTTGTTCTGAAGCTGGAACCGAGCCGGTTCCCTACCTCGTGATCGTGGGGGATGGCGAGGAACGGGTGGCGTTGGAGAGGCGTGTCTCCGAGAACGGCGCCAGTGGAGTTCGTTTTTGCGGCTTTCGCAATCAATCGGAGCTGCCAGGTTTTTTTAGTCTCGCCACAGTCTTTGTCTTGCCCTCGCAGGACGAGCCCTGGGGGTTGGTCGTGAACGAGGTGATGAACTCGGGGCGCGCCGTGATCCTCTCCGATGACGTAGGTTGCCAACCCGATCTGGTGACCGATGGTGTCGAAGGTTGTGTGTTTCCGGTGGGCAACGTGGTCGCGCTGACGGAGGCGCTGCAACGAGTTCTCGCAAGCCCGGAGACAGCGAGGATCATGGGACAACGTGGTCTGAACAGAATCTCGGGATGGAGTTATGAGGAGGATAGGATCGGTCTTCGCCGAGCGATCGCGGCCGTGACCAGGAAGGTTGTCGACGTGACTACAACTTAAGTGCAAGCGATTTTTGAGGACAACCTCTGCTGCTATGCTTAACAGTTGATAGTCGAAGAATTATGCGGATTCTGCACATCATTGGAACACTGAACCCTGAGGCAGGCGGCCCTACAGAGTCGGTCCGGGTTCTGCTCAGTTACGGACCCATCGGCTATACCGGCGAGGTGGTTACGCTCGACGATCCGTCAGCGCCATACCTCAACGATGTCGGGTTTCCAGTCCATGCGTTAGGTCCTACCAATACGACCTATGGCTTCAACTCCAAGCTGCTGCCCTGGTTGAGAGATAATCGTCATCGCTTCGACGGTGTGGTGGTGAATGGCCTTTGGCAGTACTGCGGCTACGCGGCGTGGCGAACACTGGCAGGCAATACCCCTTATGTCGTCTTCACGCACGGCATGCTGGACCCTTACTTCAAGCACGCCTTTCCGTTGAAGCACATCAAGAAGTGGCTGTACTGGATTCCCGCCGAGTACTGGATTTTGCGCGGGGCCTATCGGGTGCTTTTTACCTCAAAGGCTGAGAAGCGGCTGGCGGAGCAGAGCTTCTGGCTGCACCGTTGGAACGCCTATGTGGTGCCCTATGGTGCGAGCGGGCCAAATGGCGATCCCGAGGTTCAGAAGCGTGCCTTTTTTGCGAAGTGCCCTGAAGCAAAGGGGAAGCGATATCTTGTCTTTCTCGGGCGCATTCATCGTAAAAAGGGCTGCGATATGCTGATCGACGCGTTCGCCAAGGTTGCGGCTGACGATCCGGATCTTTACCTGGTGATGGCGGGGCCCGACCAGCAGCAGTGGAGCGCAAAGTTGAAGGCGACTGCGGCGAACCTGGGGATTAAGGACCGCGTCTTCTGGCCGGGGATGGTGACCGGCGATGCGAAGTGGGGAGCGTTTTACGGGTCGGAGGCTTTCATCCTGCCTTCGCACCAGGAGAACTTCGGCATTGCAGTCGCCGAGGCGCTGGCTTGCGGAAAGCCCGTTCTGCTGGCCGACAAGGTGAACATCGCAGAAGAGATTGCGGAGGACGGCGCTGGTCTGATGGAGCTGGACACTCCCGACGGCACCTTGAAGTTGCTGAAGGGATGGATCGGGATGACCGTCGCAGAGCGGCAGCGTATGGCGGAGCTGGCGTATCAGTGTTTCCATCGCCGTTACGATATGCGCGAGAACGCGAAGGCGATCATCCGGCTATTTGGAACAGCTACGGTTCTTACTCCCACTGCCGTGGATTCGGAGTAGGCAGGCGCGATGCCCAAGCAGATTCATTACAACGCGGCAGACCATATCCCGGCGGAGACGGCGGGGGACCCCTATCTGCGTCCGGCCTTTTCGCTGCGAGACCGTCTGAGGCGGCTGAATTGGAACCTCTGCTGGGCTCTTTTTTATAGAATGTCACCAAGACCGTTACATTCCTGGAGAGTGTTTTTGCTTCGTCTTTTCGGGGCGAAGATGGGCCCGAACTGCCACTTTTATCCGCGCTCCAAAGTGTGGGCTCCGTGGAATCTGATCTGTGCCGATCAGGTGACCGCGGGAGATGGCGTTGAGATCTATAACCCCGCTCCGGTCACACTGGGGTCGCACGCGATTTTGTCTCAGGAAGCGTACGTCTGCGGGGCGACCCACGACTACGACGATCCGGCTTTTCCATTGATTGCATATGCGATCCATATCGGGGCGTACGCCTGGGTCTGCGCCCGAGCCTCGGTCGCGCCGGGAGTGAATATGGGGGAGGGAGCGGTGCTTGGGCTGGGTTCGGTTGCCACGCGAAGCCTCGAGGCCTGGACTGTATACGCTGGAGTGCCCGCGGTCAAAGTGAAGGAGCGCCGTCAGTTCCCTGTCGCTTCTTCCAACGATGCCTGATGCAGTTGGCTGCTCCTTGTAGCTGAGAAAAGCAGGTAGCAAAGAAAAAGCAGGAGGCAGAGAAAAGCAGGACCGAAGTCCCGCTGTTTTCATCGTTCGTGTTGAGGCGGCCTGAGAAGCTATCCGCGTAGTTTTGCGAGAAGATCGGTCGGATGAACGGGTTTGGCGAGGATCTCGAACTCGTGACCTTGCGCACGAGACTTTTCGAGCAGATCCGCAGTAGCGGCCTGGCCAGAAAAGAGAAGGATCTTGCACTTCGGCAGTTTGCTGCGCGTGATGATGGCCGCTTCGATGCCAGTCATTCCGGTCATGATGACGTCGCTGATGAGCATATCGGGCTGAAAGCTATCGAGTAACTCGACGGCCTTCTCGCCGCTGAAGACGGCACGCGCCTCAAAGCCTGCCTGGTTGAGAATTATCGCCAGAGTATTCGCAATCACCTGCTCGTCGTCAGCGACCAGTACCTTGGGCTTGGGTGTTGCGGTAGAGCTTAAATCTGCCATGCTAAGTTTCCCCAAAAGTAGAAGGTTCAAAGTTCAGTTCTAAATGTGTCGTACGCAGGCGGCGGATTTATATTTCGCCCACCTAGTAATGATACGCTGAGCGCAGAGGTGGTTGACTAACAAACCGCCACAAATTCAATCGCCGCATCCAGTACCACTCAATTTCCTATGCAGCCAGCCATCATTCGTGCCGAACGTGTTGAAAAATACTACGCGCAACCGAGCGAAAACCGCATCCAGGTAATTTCGCCCACCGACCTGTCGATTACGGCCGGAGAGATTGTTGCGTTACTTGGGCCATCCGGCTCGGGAAAGTCGACCCTGCTGCGGATGTTAACCGGTCTGTCCACTCCCTCTGCCGGCGAAGTGTACTGGCATGAAAAGCCAATTGCAACCGCCGAGGTCAATGTTTCAATCGTGTTTCAAAGCTTCGCCCTCTTCCCGTGGCTCACAGTTCTCGAGAACGTCGAAGCACCACTAAAGGCTCGCGGCATGGACGCCGCAGAGCGTCGCAAGCATGGCATGAAGATTCTCGACACGGTTGGACTCGACGGCTTCCAGGCTGCCTATCCCAAGGAGCTCTCCGGCGGCATGCGGCAGCGGGTCGGCTTCGCGCGCGCGCTTGTCGTCGAACCCGAAGTCCTGTTCATGGATGAGCCCTTCTCCGCGCTCGACGTGCTTACTGCGGAGAACCTCCGCAGCGAACTGTTGGAGCTCTGGCAGAACAAAACCATCCCGACGCAGTCGATCTTCATCGTGACCCACAACATCGAAGAGGCCGTCCAGCTGGCCGATCGCATCATCGTCCTCGGACGCAACCCAGGCCACGTGCGAACCGACTTCCGCGTCGCGATCCCCCACCCGCGCGACCGTAAGGCGACCGCCTTCACGCAACTGGTCGACTACATCTACAAGGTGCTGACGCAGCCTGACGCCCAGCCGCCGGCCCTCCCCCAGACCTCCACCGGCAAGACGGTGCGCGATCAAAGGCAGATGCACTACCAGATGCTCCCGCACGCACGACCCGGTGGCATCGCAGGTCTGCTGGAGCTTGTGCTCGACCACAACGGCAAGGACGACATCTATCGTCTCGCCGACGATCTCGCCTTCCAGATCGACGACCTGCTTCCCATCGTCGATGCCGCGCAGCTATTAGGTTTCCTCACGGTTACAGAAGGCGACGCCGCGATCACACCCACCGGCGCAGAGTACGCCAACTCCGAGATCCTGCGCCAAAAAGAGCTCTTTCGCACCGCAGCCGTCGAAAATGTGCTCCTCCTTCGCCAGATCGTGCGCGCCATCGAGTCCAAGAGCGACCGCAGCGTGCCCGAAGAGTTCTTCCACGACATGCTCGACGAGCAGTTCAGCGAAGACGAGACTCTCCGCCAGTTGGAGACGGCCATCAACTGGGGACGCTACGCAGAGCTCTTCGACTTCGACGCCTCCCGCCGCCGTTTCATCCAGTCTGAAAAGCTTCATCACGACGCTGATGCAAGCTCCACAGCGGAGATCGATGCATGATGAAGTTGCCGGATAGCTTCAGCAACATCCGCGGACGTGAGACCTTTGCGCGCTCGCAGGTGCTGCAGCGCAGCTGGCCGGTGGTGCTGGACCTGTGCGTCGCCGGCATCGGACTGGCGTGTTTTTACGGAGTCGTCGTCATCGCGCGTTACTGGTTCGGCCATCCTGAGCCGGAGATCGTCATCTCGCAGAGCCCGCGCGCGCTGCCGCAGTATGCGTTCTATTCGGTCGTGCGGATCGGCCTCGCCTACATGCTGAGCCTGGTCTTCGCCATCGGCTACGGCTACATCGCCGCATACAGCAAACGCGTAGAGCCGCTGATGATCGCGGGCCTCGACATCCTGCAATCGATTCCGGTCCTCAGCTTTCTTCCCGGCGTCATGCTGGCGATGGTGGCACTCTTTCCCACGCGGCAGATCGGCGTGGAGATGGGCGCAATTGTGCTGATCTTCACCGGCCAGGTCTGGAACATGGCCTTCAGCTTTTACTCCTCCATCAAGAGCATCCCGCGGGAGCTCTCCGAAGCCGCAAACATCTACAAGTTCTCGCGCCTGCAAAAGCTCATTCAGTTGGAGCTTCCCTACGCGGCCATCGGGCTGGTCTGGAACTCGATGGTGTCGGTCGCGGGCGGATGGTTCTTCCTGATGGCCTGCGAGATGTTCGTCCTGGCCACACGCGACTTCAGGCTTCCTGGACTGGGATCGTATCTGCAGACCGCGGCAGGCACAGGAAACTACGCGGCCATCACGTGGGGGCTGCTGACGATGATTGCGATCATCGTTGCGACCGACCAGCTTGTCTGGCGGCCCGTCATCGCATGGAGCGACAAGTTCAAATTCGAGCAGGTGGAGAGCAGCTCAAGGGTGCGCTCGCCTCTGCTGCATCTTCTCCAGCAGTCTCGCGGACTGCAAAGCCTGCGCCAGCACACAATCGTTCCATTCGGAGAGAGTCTCTATCGGCGGCTCGCAGAGGAACGCACCGTCGGCACCCCGACAAAAATTACAAAGGTCCGTGGCGAGGAAGCGAAGACGGGCATCGCATCGACCCTGTTGCGCGGGCTGATTATTCTGGTTGCAGCGGGTGTTGTCCTCTACGCCGCGTGGCAGGCACTGACCCTTCTGCGGCAGGTCCATGGAAGCGAGTTTGCCACGATCCTAAAGGGCGCGATGGCTACCTTCCTGCGAGTCAACATCTCACTGATTCTTGCAGCCGCGTGGACGATTCCCGCAGGGGTTGCCATCGGCTTCCATCCCCGGCTCGCGCGTATCGCACAGCCCATAGCGCAGATCGCGGCCTCCGTTCCCGCAACTGCACTCTTCCCCGTCATCCTCCTCGCTCTCATCCGTATCGGCGGCAGCATGAACATCGGTTCCATCGCACTGATGCTGCTGGGAACGCAGTGGTACATCCTGTTCAATGTGATCGCAGGAGCAATGGCGATCCCCTCCGACCTGAAAGAGGTTGCGACGCTCTTCCGCTTCACCACCATCCAGAAGTGGAAGACAGTCATTCTGCCTGGGATCTTTCCCTTTTTAATTACAGGCATGGTGACGGCCTCTGGTGGCGCGTGGAACGCCAGCATCATCGCGGAGTATTTTCGTCTGAAGAACCAGACGCTGCAGACGGTTGGCCTCGGAGCCGTGATCAGCGCGGCAACAGACAGCGGCCAATTCCAGATCCTGCTGCTCGCCACCATCGTGATGGCCATCATGGTGGTCACGATCAACCGACTCGTATGGCGTCCGCTCTACCGTCTCGCGGAGACGCGCTACAAACTGGGCGGCTAGCAGGTACCCACGAATCCTCCCTCCCGACCAACGGGAGGACCGGGAAGACATCCCGACCATGACAAGGTATACAAGTCACGAAGTGACCGCCGCCCGCGCAGGGCGCCCGTCCGGCAGGACATCTCTAAACCCCAGGCAGAGCAGGCGGCGGAGGCGATTTGCGAAACGCGAAGATCACCGCAAGCAGCGGCGGAGCCAGCAGCACCCCCCAGAACGGGATGATGATGCCCAGCAAAATCGGCCCGAGGAACGCGGCCCACCACGGTACCTTCGTGGTGCGGTGCAGAATGTAAGGAGCGATGACAAGGCCTTCAAGAATGACGATCAACCCATAGAGCCCCAGGACCAGACCCAAGCGCCACTCGTCATGGCCGCTGAACGCAACCGCCAGCACCGGGCCGATGAGCGCGACCATGCCGCCGAAGGTTGGGATGATCTGGAGTATCCCCCCGAGGATCGCCCAGAGCGGCGCGAACGGAACACGGATCAGCTCCAGCCCGATCAGCCAGAGAACTCCTACTATCAGGCCATCGAGCGTGGCTGCGCGCCACCAGTTGACCAGCGCACCGCCAGCGGTTTTGAGATGAGTCGTCGTATTGCTGTTTCGGATCTCCATACCAACCTGACCGTCCTCACGCGCATCTGACCTGCTGAAGCAGAACTATAACTCAAGCCACTTTCCTTCGATGCGAACCTTGCAGCTCTCGAGGTAGACGCTCGCGCGAACGGCACTGGAATGGAGCACGATCAAGATGGCTGTCATGATGCAGGCGTTTTACTGGGACGCACCGAAACACGAAAAAAAAGAAGGCGAGTGGTGGAACTTCGTCGCTGAAAAGGTTGAAGATCTCGGCAAGGCGGGCTTCAGTGCGCTCTGGCTGCCTCCCGTCTCGAAGGCCTCCGACCACAACTCGATGGGCTACGACCCCTACGACTACTTCGACCTCGGCGACTTGGACCAGAAGGGCGGTACCAAGACCTTCTACGGCAACCGTGCGGAGCTCGAAGCGCTGATTGCCAAGGCGCACAAGAACGGTATGGGCCTGTATGCCGACATGGTGCTCAATCACAACTCCGGCGCGGACGAAGAGGAGGTCAACCCTCTCGACGGACAGAAGCGTTGGACCAAGTTCAACCCAAAGAGCGGCAAGTTTCCCCGCGACTGGAACTGCTTTCATCCCAGCCGATACGAGCAGGTGATGATGGAGGGCGAGAACTTCGCAGGTTTCCCCCACCTCTGCCATCGCAACCCCGTCGTCTACACGGCGATGTTCGAGTACGCCCGTTTCCTCATCGAGGAGCTTGGATTCGACGGCTTCCGCTTCGACTTCGTAAAAGGCTTCGGCGCATGGATCATCGGGCTGCTCGCGAAGTATCGCTATGTCAAGGACGGCAAGGAGTTCACGCCCTATGTTGTCGGGGAGATGTGGTCCGGCGGCGAAGATATCGAGCACTGGCTGGACAAAGTAAACAAACTTACGGACACGCAGATCGCTGCATTCGACTTCCCGCTGCGCTACAAGCTGAAGGATGTCTGCGACAAACCAAGCTACGACCTGCGCAACCTGACTGACGACGGCGCCGTAGTGATGAAGCGCCCCATGCACGCGGCAACGTTTGTCGACAATCACGACATGGGCGACAACGCGATCGTGAACGACAAGATGATGGCCTACTCGTTCATCATGGTGCACGAAGGGTATCCCAGCATCTTCTGGTATGACTACTACAACAACGAACTGGCGCGCCCGCTGACCCCGAACGGCATCGACGCCCTCATCATCGCGCACCACAAGTACGCAGGCGGCGACTCGCAGATCCTCCACGCTGATCCCGATCTCTACATCATGCAGCGTGTGGGCTATAAGGATGACAGCGTCGATCAGCCTGGATTGATCTATGTGCTGAACAATCTTGGCGATAAGTGGTCTGGCACCTCCGTCAAGACAAAGTGGCCTAATCAGAAGTTCGCTCCCATCGCCTGGGATGGCCACGACACCGCTCACCCGGACGAACGGACCACTGATGCGAACGGCAACTCTGAGTTCCCTGCTCCGCCTCGTGGCTTTGCCATCTACGCTCCCGTCTAAGAGATGTCCCGCCGGACGGGCGACCTGCGCGGGCAGCGGTCACTTCGTGACGCGTATACCGGTCTTGGCACGGCGAACACCCAGGGTCCTCCCGTTGGTCGGCACGAGCTCCAACCTGCGACCAACGGGAGCGACACGCGAAGCGGTATACAAGTCACGTGACCGCCCCACGCGCAGTGGGCCCGTCCGGCAGGACATGATGCCCTAAAAATAAAGTCCCAACCCGTGGCGCATTTTTTAGCACAAAAAAACACGGTGCTAAAACACCACGTTAGCCACACAAAACACCACGTTCTCACCAGCAAAAAACCATCATTTTGCACGGTGGAAATCCGCAAACCCCCTGTAAAATCGCACCCGCCACCACAACCAGATTTTTTCCCATATCCGCACCCATTTTTTTCGAGCCCCCAGAGAGGCGAGAGAGCCGAATGCTATCCTTAAGGTATGAAATTCGGCGTTCTGGTCTTCCCCGGGTCCAACTGCGACCATGACACCCACCACGTAGTGGACGCGATCGCGCACCAGCCCGTGACCTACCTCTGGCACGCCTCAGAGGACCTTCAGGGCTGCGACGCCATCCTCGTCCCCGGTGGATTCGCCTATGGCGACTACCTCAGAACCGGCGCGATTGCACGCTTTGCGCCAGTCATGCAATCGGTAAAGAAGTTCGCGCAAGACGGCGGACTGGTGATGGGAATCTGCAACGGCTTTCAAATTCTCTGCGAAGCCGGACTTCTTCCAGGCGCACTGATGCGCAACGCCAGCCAGCACTACATCTGCAAACAGACGTTTCTGCGAACCGAGACGAACAACTCTCCCTTCACCCATGGACTGTCTCGTGGACACGTGCTGCAGATGCCGATTGGCCACATGGAAGGCAACTACTTCTGCGACTCCGATACGCTGGAGGCGCTGAAGAAACAGGACCGCGTTGCCTTTCGCTATGCAACGCGCGAGGGCGCAGTGACTGCTGAGGCGAACCCGAATGGATCGCTCGAGAACATCGCTGGAGTGCTGAACGAGGGGCGCAATGTGCTGGGTCTGATGCCGCATCCGGACCGTTCCAGTGAGACACTGCTCGGCTCAGCCGACGGCTTGCTGCTATTTCAGGCGATGGCAGAGTCTTTGGCCGCGGCGCGATAACGCAGCCAGCCTACTGACGCGGTGGTAAGCTGATCACGCAATGATTGACATTCACCATCACCTTCTGTGGGGCATGGACGATGGTGCTTCGACCCTCGAAGCCTCAGTGGCTATGGCGAAGATGGCTGCAGCGGACGGGATCACCCATATCGTGTGTTCGCCGCACTCGAACGGACAATACTTTTACGACCCTCCAATCATCAACGCAAAGATTGCCGAGTTGCAGGAGCGGTTGGATCGCGACTCGATCGGTGTGAAGCTGGGCCGCGGATGCGACTTCCATATGTCGTATGAAAATATCCAGGAGGCCAAAGTTGACCCAACGAAGTTCAGCATCAACGGCCTGGGTTATCTGCTGGTGGAAGTGCCGGACTATGGGCTGCCGCGAGGGCTTACGGAGATCTTCTATCAACTGCAGCTTGCCGGTTTGACTCCGATTCTGACGCATCCTGAGAGAAACCCTACCCTGCAGAACGATCAGGATCGAATCGCAGAGTGGCTGCAGCGTGGGGTGCTGGTGCAGGTGACGGCGGGGTCTGTACTGGGCCGGATGGGCAAGCATGCGGAACGGATGGCGCATGAACTGCTCGAGAATCGGTGGGTGCACTTTCTAGCAACCGATGCGCACAATACGACCTCGCGCGCGCCGAAGATGCGGGAGGCGCTGGAACTGGTGGCGACGAAGTATGGCCCGGACTACGCGCATCTGCTCTGCGTCTCCAATCCTCTAGCGGTATTTATGGGGAAGCCGATGCCGCCGCAGCTGGAGCCGCTGAACCTCTATGAGGACATGCAGGAGAAGAGCTGGTGGCGGAGACTGCTGGGGCGGTAGATTCGCTTGGAAGATATGTCCTGCCGGACGGGCCCACTGCGTGTGTGTGGGCAAGTCCGGCAGGACATATTCTTTTACAGTCCGAGACCACCGTCGACGGCGAGGAGCTGGCCGGTAATGAAGTGGGGCGCCGTGGCAAAGAAGACGGCTGCTGCTGCTACATCTTCGGCGGTGCCGTTGCGCTGCATGGGGGTTTTGCGGGCGAAGTGCTCATAGGCATCGTCGACCTCACCCTGGACGATCATGCCTGGGGCGATGCAGTTGACGCTGATCTCAGGCGCCCAGGCCTTCGCCATGGTCTTCGACAGCATGTGCAGGGCAGCCTTGGAGGTGCAGTAGTGCCCGTGGGTGGCCCAGGGATGCAGGCCTCCAAGCGAGCCGATGTTGATGATGCGCCCTTTGACGGCGCGCAGGTGCGGGTGCGCAGCCTTGGCCACGAGGAAAGGAGCGCGGGTGTTGGTGGTGAACATCGCGTCCCACTGGTCGGCCGAGATGTTCTCGAGCGCTTCGGAGGCAAAGATTCCGGCGTTGTTGACGAGTAGGTCAATGCGACCCAGATCGTTGACGACTGCGGCTACGGTCTGCTCGATGTCCTCGGGATTGCGAAGATCGCAGCGGATGGCCAAAGCGTCGACGTCGTGGGCCGCGAGCGCGTGAACGGTCTCCTCCGCCTCGGTTTGAGAGGCAAGATAGGTGATGGCTACGTCTGCCCCGCGTTCAGCGAGAGCCAGAGCGATAGACCGGCCGATACGCTTGGCCGCCCCAGTTACAAGCACAGTCTTCCCTGTTAGCGGCCTGTCCATAAACTCCTTCTTGCTAGGTTACTGCTGGGGTGTCGAATTGGGAGTGGCAGGCTGCTGCGAAGTTGCGGGCGGAGTGGTGGGCACAGGTTTGGTTGCCGGCGTAGTCGGCCTTATTGGCTCCTGAACACCTGGCTTCCTGGTTGCGTCTTTGCCGTCATTGTTCTCGTAGGAGGAGACCTGTGCCCTGGGACGAATCATTGCGACGGCGATCTCTTTGGTGGCCTCGGTGACTTCATACTCTTCGGCAAAGGTCGCAAAGCCCGGCGCGATAACCTGCACGCGAACTGTGCTGCCTGTGGGGATGACGTCGATGATGGCCTTGCCGTCGGGATCGGTCTTGACCTCGAGGTTGCCCTCGTCCTTGCCGCCCATCGACGGGTTGAAGATAACGGCGGCATTCATGATGGGCTTGCCGTTGAACTTCTTGACGACGGTGACCTCGATGTGGGAGGTGGCCGGAGGCGCCTTGTACTTGCGGCCGCGCTTTATAGGGGCGTCCTGATCCTGGGCCTTGACGGGAAGGCTGGATGCGAAAGCGAAGAGGAGAACCAGAAACGATAGCGACCAGACGGTGCGGCGTGACGACATGGCCTCATTCTACGACTTTTGAGGTCTGATTGCTGGATTTGGTGTGCCGCCCGCGGCCGGTATATGCTTGCGCGGGTTTCACTCACATTTCACATAGCCGGGTTGACAACTGGAAGCGGGCTGACTATCGTTAGCAATCGGAAGGCTTGAGTGCTAACAGCTCTCGGGTTTTGCTTGGGAGCTGGGCTTATTGGCCTATTCCACTCTTTTATTTGCAGCTCGGGCCAGCGGTTGATGGCTGAAGCTGCGTTCTACAACGCGGACGGATAGCCGTTCGCCAAATCGCACCAAGGAGATGTAAGCAATGGCGACAACATCATTTACACCGCTGCACGACCGGATTCTGGTTCGGCGCATTGAAGAGGGCGAAAGCATTCGTGGCGGGATCATCATCCCGGATTCGGCAAAAGAGAAGCCACAGCAGGGCGAGGTGATCTCCGTCGGCAAGGGCAAGTCGAACGACGAAGGTAAGGTATTCCCGCTGGATGTAAAGGCCGGCGACAGCATTCTGTTTGGCAAGTACTCGGGCACCGAGATCAAGATCGACGGCGAAGAGCTTTTGATCATGCGTGAAGAAGAAGTCCTCGGAATCCTCAAGAAGTAGGCACTTCGTGCCGTATACCGCGGCTTCGCCGCATAATCGGCGCTTCGGGCGCTTCACACAAACATTTCACCAGCCTTTTCGCTGGCAACAGGAGTAAGACAATGGCAAAACAGATTCTGCATGGAGAAGATTCGCGTCAGGCTATTCTGCGTGGTGTCAATATTTTGGCCGACGCAGTGAAGGTGACGCTTGGACCGAAGGGTCGCAATGTCGTTATCGAGAAGAAGTTCGGTTCGCCGACGATCACCAAGGACGGCGTGACTGTTGCCAAGGAGATCGAGCTTTCGAACTCGCTCGAGAACATGGGCGCACAGATGGTTCGCGAAGTGGCTTCTAAGACCTCGGATGTGGCCGGCGACGGTACCACGACTGCTACCGTTCTGGCTCAGGCGATCTATCGCGAGGGTGTGAAGACGGTTGCTGCCGGTGCGAATCCGATGGCGTTGAAGCGCGGTATCGATAAGGCGGTTGAGGCCATCATCGGCAAGCGCGATGAGAATGGCGCAGTCGTTGGCGGAGCGCTGACCAAGCTGTCGAAGCCGGTTTCGGGCGACATGATCGCTCAGGTTGGAACCATCTCTGCGAACTCTGATTCGCAGATCGGCGTGATTATTGCCGAGGCGATGAAGAAGGTTGGCAAGGACGGCGTTATCACTGTGGAAGAGTCTCGCACGATGGAGACGCAGCTCGATGTGGTTGAGGGCATGCAGTTCGATCGCGGCTATCTTTCGCCTTACTTCGTGACCGATGCGGAGCGGATGGAAGTTGCTCTTGAGAATCCCTACATCCTGATCTACGAGAAGAAGATCTCGTCGATGAAGGACCTGCTTCCCTTGCTCGAGCAGATTGCCCGCACTGCCAAGCCTCTGGTCATCATTGCTGAGGATGTGGACGGTGAGGCGCTGGCGACTCTCGTGGTGAACAAGCTGCGCGGGACGTTGAATGTCGCGGCCGTGAAGGCTCCTGGCTTCGGCGATCGTCGCAAGGCGATGCTGCAGGATATCGCAATTCTGACTGGTGGCAAGGCGATCACGGAAGACCTCGGCATCAAGCTCGAGGGTGTGAAGATCGAGGATCTTGGCACTGCGAAGCGCGTGACGATCGACAAAGACAACACCACCATCGTTGATGGCGGCGGCAAGGATGGCGATGTCGAAGGCCGCGTGAAGGAGATTCGCGCACAGATCGACAAGACCACCTCCGACTACGACCGTGAGAAGCTGCAGGAGCGTTTGGCCAAGCTGGTTGGCGGCGTTGCAGTGATCAAGGTCGGTGCGGCGACCGAGACCGAGATGAAGGAAAAGAAGGCTCGTGTTGAGGATGCGATGCATGCGACGCGCGCGGCCGTTGAGGAAGGCATTGTCCCGGGCGGCGGCGTGGCGTTTGTTCGCTGCACAGCTGCGGTTGAGGAAGTGATCAAGGGCCTCGAAGGCGATGAGAAGATCGGCGCCACGATCATTCGTCGCGCGATCGAAGAGCCTTTGCGCATGATCGTCTCGAACGCCGGCGAAGAGGGCGCGGTTGTGATCGGCAAGATCCACGAATCGAAGGAGGCTAACTACGGCTACAACGCCGCAACTGGCGCCTACGAGGACCTGGTGAAGGCTGGCGTCATTGATCCTACGAAGGTGACGCGTACTGCTCTGCAGAATGCGGCTTCGATTGCTGGATTGATGCTGACCACCGAGGCGATGATCGCCGATATCCCGGAGAAGAAGGAAGCTGCGGGCGGCGGACACAACCATGGCGGCGGCGGTATGGACGGCATGTACTAAGAAGTTGTTTCAGAAAAAAAGTGGAGCCCCGGTGAGAGCCGGGGCTTTGCTGTTTTTGCTGAAGTTTTGAGGGGTGTTTTGGAAAAAGTGGTGAGTTGATGGTGGTTTTTGGTGGTGGAAACGTGGTGGTTTGCGTGGTGAACGTGGTGTTTTGGATGGTGGTTGTTCGGGGTTGAAAAATACGCCAACTTTTTAAGATTTTTTTCTTTTTTAAGGGCTTGTGTCCTGCCGGACAGGTCCAATGCGCGTGGGGCGGTCACTTCGTGACTTGTATACCCCTTCGGTTGGTGCTCCCGTTGGTCGCAGGCGGGAGTTCGCGCCGACCAACAGGAGGAGCGTGGGGGTTCATCCTGCCAAGACCGGTATACGCGTCACGAAGTGACCGCTGCCCGCGCAGGGCGCCCGTCCGGCAGGACCTTGAGTTAGTTGGCGACGACGGTTCCGGGGCGGACCTGGCTGGGGGCGCGGAGTTTGGTCTTGGGGAGATCGGTTGACGTTCTCAGGCTGACGAGTTTTTTATTGGTGTCTACGGGGAAGGTGGCGACGTAGGTTCGGGCAATGGCCTCCTGAAACTGCTTGAGGTAAGGCTCCATGGAGACGGGGTTTTGCCCGGTGCTTTGGTAGAGGGAGAGGCCACCGGTTCCTTCTGCGAGTTGGCTGAGGTAGTTTTGTCCACTGAAGCTCGCGCTGCTGCGGCTACGAGCGAAGCCGGCATCACTGAAGTAGATGGAGTAGACGGGGACGCCGGCGCGCTGGGCGTCGGTGACGGAGGCGTCGACGTAGGGGCTGTTCTGGTTGAGCGGGCTGGTGCTGCCGTTGTAGGGGTCTACGCCGTTGGTGATCATGAGGACGAAGCGTGGCTTGTGGACGGGGCCTTCGCTGCGCTGGACGGGGTTGATCTGATTTTCGGCCTGGCCGGGCCAGTTCTTGACGAACTCGGAGAGGCAGAAGTAGGGGCTGGCGCTGGAGCCGGGAATGCCGCTGGGAATGCGGAGGCCCTGGGCTGCGGCGGCCAGATCGGACGTGAAGCCTGAGGCTCCGGTCCCGGGGAAGACGGTGCCGTTCTGCATGTAGCCGACGAAGACTTCGGTGCCTGCGGGGAAGCTGGTGATGAAGGCGCGGAGGTTGTTCATCTCGCGGGCGACGCTGGTGCGGAGGCCGTCGTCCATGAGGAGAGCAACCTGGGCTCCGCCCGGGGGGATGGCGGCGAGATTGATGAGTGGGGTAACTCGGTTGTCGATCTTGATGGTGAGGTCTTTTGCGGTGGGGTTGACGGGAGCTTTGCTGTCGAATGCGACGAGGGCCTGGGTGGTGGCAGGGGCTTCCTGGGCGTGGGCTGCTGTGGTTGTGGTTGCTGTGGTCGCTGCCAGGAGAGTTAGTGCTAGGAGAGATCGGGTCATTTTTGTTTCCCTTCGTTGGGTTAGACGGTGCAGTGAAGCTCTGCGATGCGGAGCGGGCAAGAACATACAAGATAGAAACACGCGGAAGACAGGTCTGGTTGCGTTTTTCGATGCGGGGTCCTGCCGGACGGGCGCCCTGCGCGGGCGGCGGTCACTTCGTGACTTGTATACCCCTTCGGTTGGCGCTCCCGTTGGTCGCGGGGGTGATTGTGCCGACCAACGGGAGGACCGTGGGTGTTCATCCTGCCAAAACCGGTATACGCGTCACGAAGTGACCGCCCTCCGCGTAGGAGGCCCGTCCGGCAGGACCTATCTTTCGGTTCAGTTGCCGCCGATGCGGATCTTCAGGCCGGCGCGGATGGTGAAGGGCAGGCCCGGATAGCCGATGGGGCCGATGTGTTGCTGGCTGAGAAGATTGTCTAGCTGGGTGAAGACCGTGACGTGGTGAGTGGCGCTGAAGAGTAGGTTGAGGTCGAGCTTCGCATAGCCGAAGTCGAGGTTTTGGTTAGGGATCAGGAGCGTGTTGCCTCCGTTGCGGTCGTTGTGGAGCTGGAAGGTGGAGTCGTCGCTGCGGCTGGCTAGAGCGCCTTTGATGGCGGCGGAGAATCTGCTGGCGGAGTATTGAACAGCGAAGAAGCCGCTGCTGGGTGGGCGGTTGAAGGGGCGATTGCCGACGATGGGAGAGAGCGCTCCGATGGGGATGCCGGGGAGGTCCGGGTTGAAGGCGGGAGAGACGTTGTCGGAGGTGAAGGACTGCTCGACGAGCGAGGCGAGGTAGGTGTAGCCCCCGCGCAGGAAGAGGTGCGAGAGGGGCTGGTACTGGAGCTCGAGCTCAAGGCCCTGCGTGCGGTAGGCGAGGGAGTTCAGTGAGGCGTCGGGGACCTGCAGGGCGATGTTGGAGGGGATGTTGAAGTACTGCTCGAGGCCGTTGGGGGCGAGGCGCTCAAGCTGATGGCTGAACTGATTGTGGAAGTAGCCGGCTTTGAGGATGAGCTTCTGACTGAGGATGTTCTGGTCGACGGCTACGTCGAAGGTGCGTGAGCGCTGGGCGGTAATGGGGTGGATGTTGTAGGTGGCGATTGCGAGTGCGTTGGTGGTTTGTGTGAGAAGCGTGTCGAGGCTGGTGAACTGATCTTCGAGGGTGGGCTCCTGCACGCCGGTGGCGATGTTGGCGCGGAGGCTGGTGCCATGGAAGGCGCGGCGGCCGGGGAGGACGGGGACGTAGGTGAGGCCGAAGCGCGGGGTTCCGGCGGTGCCGTAGAGGTGGTTGCGCTCGATGGCTCCTCCGAATGAGTAGAAGAGGCGGTGGTGGAGGTCTCCCTGGAGCTGGAGGGTGTAGAGGAAGTTGGTGCGCTGGGCCTGCTGGTTGAAGCCGGTGGTGGGGTTGAAGAGGCGACCGCGCTCGTCTTCGTAGTGGAAGCTGAAGAGGGCGGAGATGCGGTAGGGGAAGGTGTAGTCGGTCTGGTAGTAGAACTCGTCGCGGTTGTGGACGTTGTCGAGGGTGGGGGAGAGGAAGGCGGCTTGTCCGGTGGCGGTGTAGCCGTTGGCTCCGCGGAGGGTGACGAGGTTGCCGTACGTGATGGTGTCGGGTGTTCGATCGAACTGCTGCTCCTGTTCGCGCTTGCGACTGATGCCGTAGCGGGCGAGGTTGTGCCAGTTCCCTGCTAAGACGTTTTCGACGGTGATGCCGGAGTAGAGGTCCTGATCGGATTGCTTGCCGGAGGCGGAGATGCCGTAGAGGTCGTGTGCCTGGGGGAGGCCGGCGGCGGAGTCGGCGTTGCGGAGGGTGAAGCGGACGGTGGTGTTGGTGAGGATGGTGTAGCCGATGTTGGCGGTGCTGGTGATGAGGTGGAACTGGTCACGCGGGAGGGCGTTGGAGGTGTTGAGGCGGCTAAAGGCGGCTTGATAGTCGAACTTGCTGTAGGTGCCGGAGAGGATGGCTTCGTTGCGGTAGGTGCGGAGGTTTCCGGCGTCGCCGGTGTAGTCGAGCGTGGGGTAGAGGAAGTTGCTGCGGGTGGTGGCGAGGCTGACGATGGAGGCTTCGGCTCCGGTGCCCTGGAGGGCGCTGTTGGCTCCGCGATAGATCTCGGGGCCGGTGAGGGCGGTGGTGGCGAGGGGGCTGAAGTTGAAGTCGCCGCCGAGGTTGGTGGCGGGGATGCCGTCGATGAGGATCTTGTTGGCGTCGGGGCTGCCGCCGCGGACGTAGAGGCGGATGGGGCCGCCGGCCTGGCCGGTCTGGAGGACGTTGGTGCCGGGAGCTTGGCGGAGGTCGTTGAGGAGGTTGATCTGGGTTTCGAGGGCCTGTGTGGGGATGAGGGTGACGGCTGCGGGGACTTGCTGGATGGGCGTGGGGATGGCGGTGGAGGTGGTGGCGAGTTGCGGGGTGACGGTGGCGTACTCGAGGACTAGGTTGCGGGTGACGATGGAGGTGCGGCCGCCGTAGAAGGCATCGCCGATGCTGGGGGTGAAGGGCGAGGCGGAGGTGAGGAGGACGAAGCGGCCGGGGAGTCCGCTGCGGAGCTCGTAGGTGCCGTCCATGAGGGAGAAGGTGAAGGCGACGACGCGGCGGCCCTGGATGAGCTGGATGCGGGCGTTGCCGAGGGGGAGGCCCAGGGGAGTGGTGACGGTGCCTCTTACTACAACGGCTGTGGCGGGTGGCGTGAGGAGGAGTGCGGCGGCGAGGGCGAGGAAGAGGCTGATCGCGCTGCGGGGCGCCGGGGTCTGCATGGTTTGATTGTAAGTTGCTTGTCCTGCCGGACGGGCGCCCTGCGCTTGGCCACCCCACAAACGAAGACCTGTTTGTGGGGACCCCGGGTTCGGCGGTCACTTCGTGACTTGTATACCTTGTTTGGGCGAGGCTGGCGGTTTCGGTCCTCCCTTCGGTCGGGTTATGGGATTAGTAAGAGTTTGCCGGTGGTGGCTCGGGACTCGAGCTCGCGGTGGGCTTGCGCGGCGTCGGCCAGAGGGTAGACGTGCTCGACGCGGAGCCTGAGGGTGCCGTTGGCTACGGCGTCGAAGACATCCTTCGCGCTGTGATCGAGGTCGGCGCGGGTGGCGATGTAATCCTTGAGGGTGGGGCGGGTGATGAAGAGGGAACCCATGGTGGAGAGACGGATGAGGTCGAAGGGTGGGACGGCTCCGCTGGCTCCGCCGAAGAGAACGAGGAAACCGCGGGGGCGGAGACACTGAAGGGATTGCTCGAAGGTGGATTTGCCTACGGAGTCGTAGACCACTGGGAGGCCGCGGTTGCCGGTGAGGGATTTGACCTTCGCGGCGAAGTCCTCTTGGGTGTAGAAGATGATCTCGTCGGCTCCGGCGGCGCGGGCAAGGGTGGCTTTTTCTTCGCTGGAGACGGTGGTGAAGACGCGGGCGCCGAGGGCTTTGGCCATCTGGATGAAGAGGAGGCCGGTGCCGCCTGCGCCGGCGTGGATGAGGATCTCGTCGCCGGACTGGACGGGGTAGGCGGAGTGGAGGAGATAGTGGGCGGTCATGCCCTGGAGGATGGCGGCGGCGGCTTGCTGTGTGGTGACGCCTTCGGGGATGGCTACGAGGCGGGCGGCGGGAGCTACGGCGAACTGGGCGTAGGTGCCGGGGATGAGGCACCAGGCTACGCGGTCGCCGGGCTTGAAGGCGGTGACGTCGGGGGCGACGGAGACGATGGTGCCTGCGGCCTCCTGGCCGAGGGTGTAGGGGAGCTTGGCGGGGTAGCGGCCCTCGCGGAAGTAGGTGTCGATGAAGTTGACGCCGGAGGCTTCGATGCGGATGAGTGCTTCGCCGGGGCCGGGTGTTGGCGTGGGGAGGTCGGTGAGGGTGAGGACGTCGGCGGAGCCGGTGGTGTGGATCTGGATGGCTTGCATGGCTGGTTCAGGTTACAACATGGCGGCACTAGTCTTATTTGTCCGTAATCGCCACGACCTGTAAAGCTCGTACAAAAGTGGAAGAAGAATAGCGAAAATTATAGCGATCCTAACTGGGTGTTGGTACATATCCGCGGTCGAAGTAACTTCTGTTCCACCGGCCAATCTGTAAGAGATAGTGTTGCGATGCCAAGGTATCAACACGCACCCAAAGACGCCCAGCGCAAATCCTATAGAGCCGATACACGCATCTTGGAAGATCTTCAATGGTTTGCTCTTCAGGAGTAGAGACGTGAGGCTTCCGACGGCCGCGCCAATCGAACCTCCTGCCAAGATGAGTAAGATTAGGGCAATAACGTCGAATATAGGTGCCGTGAAGAACACTTAAATATCGTAGCTTATCGTCGTAAATCACAAAGCCCTAAAGAGCTTTGTGATTGGGATGAATTGCTTGTGAAGCTCGCGGATGCAATTCTTCATCTAAACTTGAGATATCAGATTCGAGGCGTTGTTTCGCCCCGTCCGCCGGCGGCTGTAACAACGTGAAGAGTTTTGAGTCGAACCTTTGAAAGAGGATTAAAGAAGATTATGTCCAGCCGTCAGCCCTTGCCTATTGCGATCTATTATGAGCAGCCGATCTGGTTCAGGCTGTTGTTTGAGGAGTTGGATCGTCGCGGGGCGAACTATGTGAAGCTAAGTGCGGTGGAGCATAGCTATGGGCCGGAGGATCATCCGGAGGAGAAGTACGCGGTGGTGCTGAACAAGATGAGCCCTTCGGCGTGGAATCGCGGGCATGGGGATCAGATCTTTTACACGCTGGGGTTTCTGGAGCACCTGGAAAGCCGCGGGGTTCGCGTGGTGAATGGCGTGAGGGCTTTTCGGAGTGAGTTGTCGAAGGCGGCTCAGCTTTCGATGCTGGAGGCGTTGGGGCTTGGGTATCCGAAGGCTCGGGTGATTCATCGGGCTTCGCAGGCTAGTGCGGCGGCTGAGGGGTTGCGCTTTCCTGTTGTGGTGAAGCCGAACATCGGCGGCAGTGGCAGCGGCGTGGTGAAGTTTCAGACGAAGGAGCATCTGGCGGAGGCTTCAGCGACAGAGAATGGGCTGATGTTCGGGATGGATTCGACCGGGCTGGTGCAGGAGTTTGTGCCGGCGCGCGGATCTTACATCGTTCGGGTTGAGGTTTTGAACGGGAGGTATTTGTACGCGATCAAGATACATATTACCGGCGAGACGTTTGACCTTTGCCCGGCAGATATCTGCAAGACACCACTTGGGGTTGAGCTGGAGCGTGCGGCTTGCCCGATCGATGCGGCTAAGGATGGGCTGGCGGTAGAGGCCTTTGACGCGCCGCCTGATGTGATCGCGGAGGTGGAGCGGTTGATGGCGGCTGCGGGAATCGAGCTTGGTGGCGTGGAGTTTATGGTGGATGATCGCGACGGCGTGAGGATGTACTACGACATCAATGCGCTCTCGAACTTTGTGGCCGATGGACAGAAGGTTGTGGGCTTCGATCCGTTTGTGAAGCTGGCGGATTGGCTGGAAGAGGAAGCGCGGATTGTGAATGAGCGCCGGACGAATGTGCCTGAATTGGCGGGGGCGCGGCTTTGAGTACAGAGACAGGGAGCACAAAGGCAGCGGGCACAAAGGCGGGGATGCGATACGGCTTCTGGTTGCCTGTGTTTGGTGGGTGGCTGCGTAACGTCGAGGACGAGAAGATGGCGGCGAGCTGGGAGTATGTGCGCGACCTGGCGAAGAAGGCCGAGACGATTGGATACGATCTGACTCTGATTGCGGAGCTGAATCTGAATGACATCAAGGGGGTGGATGCTCCTTCGCTCGATGCTTGGTCGACAACAGCTGCGCTGGCTGCGGTGACGGAGCGGCTGGAGTTGATGGTTGCGGTGCGGCCTACGTTTCATAACCCGGCGCTGCTGGCCAAGCAGGCGGCTTCGATCGATCAGATGTCGCATGGGCGGCTGACGTTGAATGTGGTTTCGAGCTGGTGGAAGGATGAGGCGACGAAGTATGGGGTTCACTTCGACGAGCATGACGATCGGTATGCTCGGACGTCGGAGTGGCTCGATGTGGTTGATGGATGCTGGAAGACGCAGGGTTTTTCTTATAAAGGCAACTACTATGATTTGCGGGAGAATGTGCTTTCGCCGAAGCCGGTAAGCAAGCCGCGGCCTACGCTGTATGCGGGTGGCGAGTCGGAGACGGCGAAGAATTTGATTGCGGCAAAGTGCGATGCGTACCTGATGCATGGCGATGCTCCGGAGGCTGTGGGAAAGAAGATCGCCGACATGCGGGAGCGACGCGAGAGGCTGGGGCTGGGGCCGATGACGTTCGGCGTTGCGGGGTATGCGGTGGTGCGGGACTCGGAGGCGGAGGCACTGCGCGAGGTGGAGCGGATTACGGATGTGAAGCAGTCGGCGCGTGGGTATGCGAACTATGAACAGTGGGTGACGGGGTCGAACCTGCAGACGGAGATCTCGTTGAAGGATTACTCGGTGTCGAATCGCGGGCTGAGGTGCGGGTTTGTGGGGACGCCGGAGCAGGTGTCGGAGCGGATGGAGGAGTTTGCGGCGGTGGGGGTGGATCTGGTGTTGCTGCAGTCGAGTCCGCAGGCGCAGGAAATGGAGCGTTTTGGGGCTCAGGTGATCAGCAGGAAGACTACCGCTGCAGTCTAGCTCTTCGTTTTGCGTTGGAGGATGTACCACTCAGGTTAATGCAGCCAGGGTTGGGAGCGTTGGCGGCGTCTTCGGGGGAGAGTTATGCTTTGCCATGCTGCTTCGCTCCCTCTTGCTGACCTTTGTCTTTGTCTGCGGTCTCTTCGCACAGAACGATCCTGACTGGACGACAAATCATGAGCCTTTTCGTGTAGTCGGCAATGTGTACTACGTGGGGAGCAAGGATCTGGCTTCTTATTTGGTTACGACACCGCAGGGGCACATTCTGATCAACAGTAATCTGCCGAGCAGCGTTCCGCAGATAAGGAAGAATATTGAAGCGCTTGGGTTCAAGTTCAGCGATGTGAAGATTTTGCTCATAAGTCATGCGCATCGCGATCACTGCTCGGGGAGCAAGTTGTTGAAGCAGTTGACTGGTGCGAAGTACATGGTGATGGATCGGGACGTGCCGGTGGTGGAGTCAGGCGGCAAGACTGATTTTCAATATGGCAAGTCGTCGAGCAACTGGTATCCCGCTACGAAGGTTGACCGAGTGCTTCATGATGGGGATGAGGTTCGATTGGGAGAGGTTGTGCTGGTTGCGCATTTGACGCCGGGGCATACGAAGGGATGTACGACCTGGAGTATGAAGGTGCGTGACGGTGGCGCGGTTTATAACATCGTGATCGTAGGCAGCCCTAATGTGAACCCCGGATATAAGTTAGTGAGGAGCGCGGTCTATCCGACAATGGCGCAGGACTATGAGTTGACGTTTCAGAGGTTGAAGTCGCTGCCTTGCGATGTGTTTCTGGGGGCGCATGGGAGCTACTTTGATCTGGAAGAGAAGTTCGCGAGGATGAAGGCTGGAGCCGTCAACCCATTTGTTGATGCGGAGGGGTACAAAGCCTATGTGTCAGAGCGAGAGCAGGCGTTTCGGAAGGATTTGGCAAAGCAGTTGGGAGACGGCTTCTGAAGTGTAGCGCGTCCGAAAGGTGATATACCCTGCGTAAATCAAGGCATAGAATTATCTTAGATCTAGTTGATTGCGTGACTAGTGGATCAGAGGGACGGTTGAGGGCCAACAGTGAGTGAATGGGTACAGGGCCTAAAAAGGGCCGCAATAGGGCGGGGGGTGCTCCTCGCCGGGATGGTGATACTGATTGCCGGTTGTCACTCGGGCGACCGAAGCGATGTGCTGAAAGATCTTTCAAACTTGACTCAACCGAAGACCACCACGCTGGGGCCGATTCATTTAGCGGCTGAAGGTTCGGAAGCAATTACGGAGACGTGTGGGAAGCAATCCTTCGAAAATGCGCGCAACGGCTTGATCGTGAGCCAGACGGGATTGCACGAGGACGTGTTTGCCCTGCGTAGTCGTACGTCGTACGTCTCTATCGCATTTGGCCTGGACGATGCGCTGAGGCTTGAGGAGGTGCTGCGGAAGAAGTTGAACGAAAATCAGCAACCGGCGGAAGAGCGGGAGTGTGTTCAGCAGTTTGTGGGATACCTGGAGACGCTGACCGATCCGATGGTGGAGCAGGACAAACTGACCAAGGATCTGGACGCTGCGGCGTTCAAGGACTCGACCAGGGAAGCGCAGGAAGAGCTGAAAAGAGAGCAGCAGAAGGCAGAGCCGACGCCGTCTGGAAGAGACTGAGGCTCAGGTGCTTTGGTAGGATGGAGATGGAGCAACATCGCTCCGCATACTCCCTGGCATCTCCCCACAGGATCAGCTTGTCGATCAACTCTAGCGCTATGCCGCTTTCAAAGACGCATCAAATCGAAGGCCTTCAGATATGCCGGGCGATTGCTGTAAGCCTGGTGGCTGCGCTCCATCTGATGCAGGTGATGGGAGGAAGCGGTAGCTTGTCGATGGTGCGATTTGGAAATCTTGGGATGTTCGGCGTTGACATTTTTTTTGTCATTAGCGGATTTATTTTAGGACTCACTGCGTTGCGGGCTGTATCGGGAGAGCCCCGATTCGAATCACTCCACTTCATCGCACGGCGCATTCTGCGAATCTTGCCGATCTACTGGATCGTTATTCTCTTCCCTTTGACTCGATGGCTTCGTTCGAGTGAGGTGTCGGGATTCACCTTCCTGGACTTCTGGTTTCTGCTTCCCGGCCTCTCTTATCCACGGGTCCACTTGATCATTGGCCTGGCGTGGACGCTGATCTTCGAGATGTTCTTCTATTACGTCCTGACTGTGTTTCTGCGGATCACGATACGAGATGCGGTTCGGAATACGATCGCTGCGCTGGTTCTTCTGGTGGTCGTGGGGGAGTTTCTGGGCATCCGCCGATCGGGCCTAGTGATTGTCATGAATCCAATTCTGCTTGAGTTTGTGATGGGAAACATTACGGCACTTGGATTTCAGAGATTCGGAAGGCAGCGCAGTACCGGCATTGCGATGCTGGTTGCCGGAGTCCTTGCGGTAGGACTGGTCAGTTTCTACGTGACGACGAACGTCGCCCTGGAACAGAATGTCCTGGTGGGTGTGGATATGCTTCCGCGAGTGGGGACCTGGGGGGTTGCGGCGTGGCTGCTGGTTAGCGGAGTGGTTTTTTGGGGGCCGCAGGTGAGATCTCGACTGGGCAAGATGCTAGTTGAAGTAGGGAACGGATCTTACTCGATCTATTTGACATCTGCTATTTCGACCGAGATGATCTCGCGTCTGATGGCCAGGATTCCGATAGGGTTCCTCAGAAGCGGTCCCATGATTCTGAGAGAAGGGATCGCGCTGGTGTGCGTGATTCTGAGTGGTATGGTCTGTTTCTGGTTCGTGGAAACGCCGCTACTCAGGTGGTTGAATGGCCGATACAAGTCGATCTTCGGTCAACGACGAGTAGTGCCTGCCCCTGTCATCGGAGTCTGAGGTGCTTGTCCTGACGACGCGGGTTACTGGATGAGGCTCTCTTCGGAGCGCAGGCGCAGGATGCGGTCTACGGCGTAGGGTGCGCGGTGGGCGGCGGTGTGAAAGTGGCGTACCTGGAGCTCTCCGAGCAGACCGATGCCCATCATCTGGATTCCGGCGAGGATGAGAACGCCGGCAATGACGAAGAGCGGTCCGTGGAGGCTCATGATGTGCTGGCCGGTGACGATCTTGAGGATGAGAAGCCAGGCGGCCATACCAAAGCCGGCTACCATGCCGAAGGCTCCGATGGTTCCGAAGAAGTGCAGCGGACGCGTCATGTAGCGGAGCAGGAAGCGGATGGTGAGGAGGTCGAAGAAGACGCGGAAGGTGCGGGAGATGCCATAGTGACTCTCTCCGAACTCGCGGGCGGGATTGGAGATGGGGATTTCGCAGATGCTGGCGCCGTACCAGGAGGCGAGGGCGGGGATGAACCGATGCATCTCGCCGTAGAGGGGGATGTTCTGGATAACTTCGCGGCGGTAGGCCTTGAAGGTGGTGCCGAAGTCGTGAATGTCGACGCCGCTGAGCGCGGCCATGAGCCAGTTTGCAGCGCGAGAGGGGATGCGGCGCATGATGAAGTTGTCGCCCCGCTGGGAGCGCCAGCCGCTGACTACGTCGTAGCCCTCCTCCAGTTTTGCGAGGAAGCCAGGGATTTCGTCGGGGTCGTGCTGGAGGTCGCCGTCCATGGCGAGGATGAAGTCGCCCTGGGCGTGGTCGAAGCCGGCGGCGAGGGCGGAGGTCTGACCGAAGTTGCGGCGGAGTTTGATGACCAGGACGCGGCTGTCTACGGCGGCGATCTCTTCGAGCAGGCGGTAGGTGCGATCGCGGGAGCCGTCGTCGACGAAGACCAGCTCGAAGGTGTCGTTGACGTGCTCCATGACGGCCTTCAGGCGGTCGTAGAGTGTGGTGACATTCTCTTCCTCGTTATGGAAGGGGACGACGATAGAATACTTTGGCACTTTATTATGATACTCCCGGGGTTTCGTTCTTTGGATGACGATCGTAGGACAAAAGATCTGAATCTGCCAGTTTTTTTGTCGATCGGCGGGAAGATCGAAGATTGACAGATGCGCTAAAGACTCCGAGGCCCGTTAAAAGTGAAAGTTCATAACGTAATCCATACTTTGCGGCTTACCCAGAAAGGAGCCAGCGACGAACTCGGCCTGTTGAGCAGCCGCGGTGGCTGCATCAGCCAACCTGGCGTCGTCGCCGATCTCTACCCTGATCTCGCCCACTTTGCCATCCTCGAGGACATCGACGATCAGACGGACCTGGCCATGAGTTCTGTGGCAGGGCTTCCCTGCCCGGCAATCCGGGGTTGGCATGCTGATCAGTCTGGGCGGTACCATCGAGGGTCTGCTTTGAGCGTGGAGCAGCAGGAGCGCCGGCGCTCCTAGAAAAAGCGGGAAAAAGGCCCAGGCTGCACGCATGAACTCATAGTCTCATGAGTTGGTGGGAGGGTAACCGCAATCTTTTTGAATATCAGGCTTGCTTCGCATTTGGACGATGATCGCCCGTTAGACGATGATCACTCGGACCTGCTTTCGGTGGAAGGCCTCGACCAGCTCCGGATCGACGCTGTCGTCCGTGATGATGGTGTGCAGGTCGCTTGTAGCGCAGACTTTGACGGGGGTGAAGATCCCGAGTTTGCTTGCATCCGCGACCGCAATGACCTGCTTGGCGTGCCTGACCATCTCGCCTAGAACCAGCGCTTCGTCGGATTCGATGACGGTCAGACCGTGGTCGGGGTGAATTCCGCATGCGCCCATGAAGACCTTGTCGAAGAAGAGCCGCTGCAGCGAGTCGAAGGCGGTTGCGCCGACCATTGAAAACGCGCCGGGCCAGCGGATGGAGCCTCCGGTAAGGGTGACGCGGGCGTTGGGGAGGCTGGAAAACTCCATGCCAATATTGACCGCGTTGGTGACGATGTGGATGCCCTCACGGTGCCTGAGGCTGCGGGCTACCTGGGTGGTGGTGGTGCCGGGCGAGAGCGCGATGGTGTCGCCCTCGTTGACCATCTCGGCGGCGGCGATGGCGATGCGGCGCTTCTCGTTTGCAAAACGCTCTTCGCGCAGGGGGAAGGCGGCGTCGAACCGGAACGGCTCGTAGGTCATCTTGCCGGCCAGCTCGACGCTGCCGTGGGTGCGGTTCACCAGGCCACGCTGAGCAAGTTTGATCAGGTCGCGACGGACGCTGGCTGGGGAGGCGTCGATGGTGACGGCCAGATCCTCAACGCAGCTCTGGCCTTTCTGTAGCAGGAGGTGAAGTATCTGGTTTGCGCGATCCTGGGTCTTCTGGGCCATGTCTCGTCCATTCTAATCACGCTTAAATCTACAGATGGCTGAATTTCGGCAAATTTGGCGGTTCCATTTTGCGTATATGAACTAGTTTTCTTCAGAATTATGAAAAGTTCTGTTGACAAATGTTTACATAGATTTCTATGCTCTAGCAACAATTTGATTTTTATGACCGCATCAAGCGGATATTCGGCATCGGCCAGCCGTTTTACGCTGCGCGGATCCTCCCATGTCCTACAGCCACCCTGGAGTCGTTCAAATGATGAAAGCAGCGCAAAAGATGAAGTTTATTAACCGTATCTCCTGGGTCGTGATTGCCATGGCGGCGCTCCTCTGTTCGCAGACCCTGCTGGCTCAAACTGTCACCGGAACGATCACTGGCGTGGTGACGGACCCGAGTGGCGCTCTGGTTGGGGGAGCGAGCGTAGTGGCGCACAACACGGATACGGGCGTGGACTCGACTGTGACAACAAATTCGGCGGGGCTGTATCGAGTTCAGTTTTTGCCGATCGGCCCCTATGAGGTGACGATTGATGCGAAGGGCTTCAATAAAGAGACGATCCCGGCGTTTCAGCTCGAGGTTCTGCAGACGGTCACGTTCAATGTGAAGCTGTCGCTGGGAGCTTCTTCGGAGGTAGTGAATGTCTCTGAGGCGGCTCCAATTCTGAACACCAATGACGCTACGCTCAGCGGTACGTTTACAACGAATACTATTGAGAACTTTCCTTTGAATGGTCTCGATTTCTCTGCGCTGACTCTGTATGTTCCAGGTGCGGTAAGCTCTGTCGGAACCTCGGGCACGACTGGCATTGAGCGCAGTCTCTTCTATACGGATTCGGTGAATCTGAACGGAAACCGTGCCCAGGCGAACAACTACACGCTTGACGGTATTGACCTGAACGAGAGCTTCAACAACCTGATCGCTTACAGCCCTGCTCCGGAGTCGTTGCAGGAGCTTAAGGTAATCACGGCGAACTCACCTGCGGACTATGGGAACGTCAATGGAGCGGGCGTCATTAGTGTACTGAAGAGCGGCACGAATCAGTTCCATGGCTCTGCGTATGGTTACGTACAGGACTCCAAGACCAACGCGAACTCCTGGACGAATAACCACGCCACGCCGATCCTCCCGATCAACCCGTTCACCCAGTCGCAGTTCGGTGGGACCCTGGGTGGCCCCATCAAGCGCGACAAACTGTTCTTCTTCGTCGACTACCTCGGATCACGCCAGCACAGTGGAGGCATCTCCCAAGCCAGTGTCTTCACCCAGGCGATGCGGAACGGGGACTTCTCCGCGCTTCTGCTCAATGGCAACAAGCAACTCTACGATCCGCAGAACAACTTTGCGCCTTACGCCGGGAACCTGGGTATACCGATTGTGAATCCGGTTGCGAAGTATCTCTTCGCTCATCCGGAGCTCTACCCGCTTCCCAATGCGACCCCCTCGGACGGCATCATCAATAACAACCTTCAGGGACCGGCCCGGAGCTACAAGGCCAACAACCAAGGGGATATCAAGATCGAGTACGATCCGCGCTCTGCGGACAAGATCACGGGATTCTTCTCCATCTCGACCGCCTATGATGGTTCGACTTCGGTTCTGCCGATCTCCTTCCCCGGCGCGAGCGTCTATCCCACCAAGGTGACGGGCGCGAACTGGGTTCACATCTTCTCCCCGGCGATCGTCAACTCGGCGCGTATCGGTTATACGCGCGTCAATTGGAGCAAAGGCTTGCCGGTCGACACTACGGGCGTGTTCGGGACTCACGGCAACTCTGTGGTGGGCATCACGTTTCCCAATCAGGCTTACCAGGGATTTACCGCCCAGGGTCCGGCGAATAACCAGGACGCGGGGTTCTCTACTCTCGGAAACAATGCGAGCAACAACGGCAGTCTTATCGACAACACCTACAGCTACATCGATAACCTTACTTGGCAACGCGGAAAACATACGCTCAGTATCGGCGTGCAGGCTATCCGGTATCAGAATAACTATCCGACCAGCAACAACAATGGCTTTCTGGGTTCACTTGGCTACTCCGGAAACTTCACAAGCAATCCCTCTCCAGACAGCCCTGACGGCCTCGGCGGATACAGCGGTGCGGACTTTGTGCTCGATCGCGTGAGTTCAGCGTCCGCCACCCTGGCCAGCGTAAACGTCGGACAGAGACAGTGGCGCGCTGCCGGCTTCGTCAACGACGACTTCAAGGCCCTGCCGAATCTCACCTTGAACATCGGCCTGCGTTACGAGTATGACCAGCCGTGGGTGGAGTCGAATGACAAGACGGGCAACATCGATGTTGCTACGGGACGGGTGATCTACGCCGGGCATATTCCTGCGGGAGCACCGGCTGGTTCAGGGCTGTGCAGCAACCATGCCTGCTACGACGCCAACTACCGGCAACTGACTCCGCGACTCGGGTTCGCCTACCAGGCAAACGACCGCCTCGTCGTTCGCGGTGGATACGGCGCGACCAGCTTCTTTGAGGGCAACTCGTCCAACCAACGTCTCACCTCCATCACACCGTTTATCCAGGCCGTCAATGTCAACGTCGTCGCGCCAACACCCGGGAATCCAGGTACCCCGCGTACCGCAGAGCAGGGTTTCGCCAGCGGCACGGTCGCCTTTGGCGGTACCTTCAACGTCTACCCGAAGGACATTCAGCCTGCCTATGTTCAGCAGTGGAACCTCACCCTTGAGTACGCGGTGAGCCATACTCTCTCGCTTCAGGTCGGATATCTCGGCGAACAGGGACAGCACATCGAAGACTACGGCAACCTCAATCAATACCTGGTCAATGGGGATCAGACCTCGGCTCCCTACTACAACAATCCTTTCATCGGCATCAATGCTATCGATCCGTCGGTGAGCATCGGATCCGGCTCGCTGCTTATCACAGAGTCTCGTGCATCTTCGAACTATCAGGCGCTCCAGGCAGTGCTTCGTCAGCGGACCAGCCACGGACTGGAGTTCACGCTGAACTACAGCTATGCCAAGGCGCTGACCAATAGCGCGGGCAACTATCCTGTGAACACCTCGGGTGCTACCAACTACGGGCAGGGCGCGTTTCAGAACTACTACGACAGTGCCGCAGACTGGGGTCCCGCAGCCTACGATGTAAAACATAATGTCAGCGGCACGGGTGTCTATGCGCTGCCGTTCGGGCATGGAAAACAATACCTCTCCGGCGTGAACCGCTGGGCCGACGAGGCGATCGGGGGATGGAAGCTCTCGGTGGCTGGTGTGGCGTATTCGGGCTTCCCTGAGACTACGAACGGTCCTGGCAACAATTCGAACAGCTTCGGAAACTCGAGGCCGAATCAGTATAGAAAACTGAGGATTGTTCATCGCAGCATCGACAACTGGTACGGCACCGATCCCTCTGCGATCCCATGTACGACGCCAGGTGTCGACAACGGTGTGTGCGCCTTCGGCGTGCCAGCACCGAATACCTTTGGCACCGCACGGAACGGCAACACACGTGGTCCGGGATACCTGAACGTGGACATGTCCGCCTTCAAGGACTTTCACACGTTTCGCGAGCAGACTCTTGGCTTCCGGTTCGACGCGTTCAACGCGTTCAATATCGTGAGCTACGGCAATCCGGATGTGAATATCAACGATGGGGCCAACTTTGGCAACATCTCGAACCAGGGTCCCGCGAACGGTATTCAACAAGCGGTACGATCTTCAGAACGGCATCTGCAGTTCTCGGCAAACTACAGGTTCTAACACGGTTTGCGGTGCTGTTTTTCGGGAGTATCGGCAACAGTAATTCCTCACCATAAGGGCAGGGCTTCGGCTCTGCCCTTGCCTCTTGATGGGTGGCTCTGCTGGGGTTGCCGCATCCTTTTTGCAAGACCGTCTCGGGCAGAAACAAATATGCTGTCTTCTGTTGTTACTATTTTTTTGAAGTGAGAGAGAAGAGGAATACGCTTGGCGTTTTATCTGGCACTGGATCTGGGCGGCACGAAGACGGAGTATGTACTGGCAGATGAGACCCGCGAACTCGCGCGAGTGCGGGGCGGCACCATCAAACTGATGCGCACCGACGCTAACACTGCGGCGCAGAATCTGGATAAGGCACTTGCTGAGTTGACCGCGTTGACCGGCGTGTCGATGAGATCGGTCACACGCAGCTGTGTTGGCGCGGCCGGCGTCACGGTGGCGCTGGTAACCGACTGGATACGGGAAGCCTTTGCGGAGCGCGTTGGGGGCTCGCTGGTCCTGGTTGGGGATGTGGAGATCGCGCTCGATGCTGCGTTCTTCGGCGGGCCGGGGGTGCTTGTGATGGCCGGTACGGGCTCGAACGTCGCCGGGCGCTTTCTATCGGGGGCTCTGACAACTGCCGGCGGTTGGGGACCGGTGCTGGCTGATCAGGGATCCGGCAACAGAATCGGGCATCAGGCGCTGCGCGATACTTTTTTTGCCATCGATGAAGAGCGTAAGACCACTTTGCTGCCGGCGATTCTTGATCTGTGGCAGCTTCCCGATCTCGAGTCGCTGATCGGATACGCCAACCAGATCCCTGCTCCGGACTTTACCCGCCTTGCTCCCCTGGTGGTGAGGTGCGCTGAGGAGGGAGACGCTGTGGCGCAGAACGTTCTTCAGCGCGAAGCAGAAGAGCTGGCCCACCTTGCGCATCTGGTCATCGAGCGGCTGCGGCGTGAGGCATCGGAGAACCGTCCGGGATGGGTTCCCAACCTTGCGTTCACCGGCAGCATCCTCGAACATGTCGCACCGATCCGCGACGGAATCGTTCAAGCTCTGCTACGCCGGTACTCCTCCCTGAAGGTTCTGCCCGGCACTGTCGATCCCATCCTGGGTGCGCTATGGCGAGCGAGGATTGGAGAACTGCCGAAAGCTGGATGAATAGCGTTAGACACTCTTCGACTTGACGCTAAAGGCGATGAGTTGACTTTCTCGATCCACATCTCTCATAATTTTGATTATTTGAGACTAAAATTTCCACTTTATGAATTTTTCCTGTATATAAATAAGGGCAACTTTGTAGGATGCCTCTCTGCAGGATGGCCAGGCTAACTAAAAAATTCAAGGATCGGAAAAACTCCTGTGGTTCGTGTGAGTTGATGCGCAAGATTATCTTCGAACTCTGTGCCGAGAGTATTCAGGCTTGTCTGGCCGCGCGCGAAGGCGGGGCTGATCGCATTGAACTGTGCACCGCGCTCAGTGAAGGCGGTCTTACGCCTAGTCACGCGCTGACGCGCGCAGCGGTTCTACGCAGCGGACTTCCCGTTCATGTTCTCTTGCGGCCTCGAAGCGGCGACTTCGACTATACGGACGATGAGTTCGCCCTCATGCGGGAGGATCTACTGCATGCGCGCGGTCTCGGAGCGAGCGGCTTTGTGCTTGGCATACTTCGCACCGACGGCACGGTGGACTCGGAACGGACGCGCGAGCTTGTAGAACTGGCTGCCCCGCTCGAGATCACCTTTCATCGCGCCTTCGATTACACCGACTCGCTGGAGCAGGCTCTGGAAGACGTGATTGCGACTGGCTGCAGGCGTGTTCTCACCTCCGGTGGCGAACCTGATGTACTCTCGGGAGTGGACAAGCTGGCGCGGCTGGTGAAGCTCGCTGACGGAAGAATTGATATCGCCGTCGGCGGCGGTCTGCGTATTAAGGATGCAAAGGCCCTGGCTCGTGCGACTGGGGCCAGCCACTTTCATGGTTCTCTGCGTCGGAGCGAAGCCAGCAGTATGCAACACGAGCGTCGCTGGGTGTTGGAGGATGCAGATTCAATGGACGGCACCTCGCGCTTCGTGGTGGACTCGGCTGATGTGCTGGCCATGATCGAGAACCTGCGAAGCTCCTGACTTCCGGACAACGTTCGACGCACATTAGCTAATTGCTAGTCGCTCCAGGAGCTTAGTCCGGTATGCCCTTGGCGTTGCAAATGGAGCAGCTGCGCCGGTGCTCTCTAAGAATCTCCATGGCTGCAGTCTGTTCACGCTTTGCTGTCTGAAACCTTGCGCTGCGCACGGCAAAAGGCGATGCGTTTGGAGAAGAGCTCTCTAAATCATTTTCGGCAGCTAACCGCGTCCTTGTGGCTTCTTCATACTGGCGTTCGGTCCTGTAGCATTCAGGGTTTGACATGGCAGGAAGGCCTTCACAAGAAGATGAAGCTCAACGATCCGATTTACTGGCACTGTGCCGGACTATAACAGACATCTCCCCGCACAATTCAGAAGCCTCCCAGATTGTTTGTGGAGGCTTTTTCTTTCACTTGCATGGAACCAATGTTTGGGAAGACCTGCTAATTATTGATTATTGGTGGGCAGTGAGGGACTCGAACCCCCGACATCCTGCTTGTAAGGCAGGCGCTCTAACCAACTGAGCTAACCGCCCGTTGAAGTTCTTTAGGACCTTAGACAGTGTATGGGAGCGGCGGGCTGGATGCAATGTGTGGCTGCCTGACACTTCATTTCGCTTCTGGCGCAGGTTATAATTTTTGATACCCCCAGGGGGTATTTTGCATCTAACCCTGAAGAGGAGTGATTTCATGCGGGAAGCGCTCGGGTTGTCGATTGAAGGAATGCATTGCGGAGCTTGTGTTCGCAGGGTGACGGATGCTCTCGGAAAGATCGATGGGGTTGAGGTGAGCTCGGTCGAGGTTGGATCGGCCAGGGTGGCGTTCGATCCGAAGCGGGTAACGGTGGAGAAGATCGTCGGTGCGGTCAACCGGATCGGCTTTACGGTACGCAGTGAAAAGTAACTGTGGGAGGAAGCGATGTCGGGTAGTTTGAAGATCAAAGACGGAGCTGAGGCCAAGGGAGTCTTGGCCTCAGCTTCAGCCGTAGTCACGACACCGGTAGAGCAGGTCACTATTCCTGTCTCCGGGATGACGTGCGCGGCGTGTCAGTCGTTTCTTCAGCGAGAGCTTGCCGGCCAGGCTGGGGTGCGGGATGCGACGGTTAACCTGATGCTGCACAATGCAACGGTGACGTTCGATCCAGGCGCGACTTCGACCTCTGCGCTGGTCGATGCGATTCGAAGCACAGGCTACGGCGCGGAGTTCCCTGTCGAAGACCGGTCCGTTCTTGAAGAGCAGGAGCAGCACGACGAGGCGCAGCTGAGGGAGTATCGGCAACTGCGAGTGAAGGCCGTGGCAAGCTTGATCGCTGGCGGCGTGGCCATGCTCTTGTCGATGCCATTAATGTCGCCACTCATGACGATCGACAGCGCGGACGGGATGGAGCGGATGAAAGATCCGCTGATGAGTTGGAACATACGGGTGATTGATCCACTGTTGCGCAGCGCGCTTCCCTGGATGTATCGAATTGATCCGGGCGTGATTCGCTGGTTCCTCTTTGCGCTTGCGACATTCATTTTGAGCTGGGCGGGGCGACGGTTTTATACCAAGGCATGGTCTGCTCTTCTGCATAAGACGGCGGATATGAATACGCTGGTGGCGCTTGGCACCGGCGCCGCATATCTCTACTCGGCTGCCAGTACGATTGCTCCGGGATTTTTTGTGGCACGCGGCATCGCCCCCGATGTTTATTTTGAAGCGGTGACTCTGATCATTGGATTGGTGCTGGTTGGAAATGCGCTGGAGAGCAGGGCGAAGGGGCAGACGGCAAGCGCACTGCGAAAGCTTGTGCAGCTTCAACCGAAGACTGCGACTGTTCTGCGAGAAGGTATTGAGAGCAGCGTGCCGTTGGAGTCGATCCAGAGTGGCGATGTTGTGCTGGTGCGGCCTGGCGAGCGAATTCCTACGGATGGAGAGGTGATCGCGGGCAGGAGTAGCGTGGACGAGTCGATGCTCACAGGCGAGTCACTGCCGATTGAGAAGACGGCTCGAGACAGGGTGATGGGAGGAACGCTGAATCAGCGGGGATCGCTGCAGTATAGGGCGACCAGCCTGGGAGCGGGCAGCACACTGGCACAGATCGTGCGCCTCCTGCGCGAGGCCCAGGGATCTCGTGCTCCGATTCAACGCATCGCGGATCGCATCAGCGCGGTGTTTGTTCCGACGGTGCTGGCGATTGCGATCGTTACCTTCGCCGCGTGGCGGTTGTTCGCGCCTCACTACGGTGTGATGCAGGCATTTGCTGCTGCTGTCACCGTGCTTGTGATCGCATGCCCCTGCGCGATGGGTCTGGCTGTTCCGACGGCTGTAATGGTAGCGACAGGACGGGGAGCCAACTATGGGATTCTGATCAAAGGTGGAGAGGCTCTTCAGCGATTGGAGAAGATCGATACTATTGTGCTCGACAAGACGGGGACGATCACTGCGGGGCGTCCCGAGGTCACTGATGTTTTTCTCGCTGCTAGCGATGACGATGTGGCGAGCACGCAAAGCCCGAATGACTTCGAGGATCATGTCCTGCTCGTTACGGCCGCGCTGGAACGTGCCAGCGAACACCCTCTCGCTGAAGCCATCGTTCAATACGCCGTAGCGCGAGGTTTGAATCTGCCTCAGGCTGAGGAGTTTGAATCGCTTCCCGGACTTGGCGTGGCGGGAGTCGTCGATGGGGAGACTGTATTGATCGGCAATACTGCATGGATGAACAAGAACCGTGTCCTCGTTGAGCCGATGGTTTCTAGCGCAGAGCGGATGTCGGAGGAAGGAAAGACTCCACTATGGATTGCGATCGAGGGCAGACTGGCCGCCGTTCTCGCGGTTGCAGATACGATCAAACCTGGCTCCATCGACGCTGTTCGCAAGATGCACGACGAGGGGCTTCGCGTGGTGATGCTTACAGGCGACAACGAACGCACCGCTCATGCTATTGCACAGAGGGTTGGCGTCGATGAGGTGATTGCGGACGTTCTCCCTGCTGGCAAGGTGGAGGCCGTCAAACGTCTTCAAGCGGAAGGTCGAGTTGTCGCGATGGTCGGAGATGGGGTTAACGATGCTCCTGCACTCGCACAGGCTGATGTGGGGCTGACGATGGCCAGTGGCGCCGACATCGCGATGGAAGCCGGAGACGTAACGCTGATGCGGAGCGATCTTACTGGCGTCGCAGCAGCGATAACCCTATCGCGGGGCACGATGCGCGTGATGCGGCAGAATCTGTTTTGGGCCTTCGTCTATAACGTGATTGGGATTCCGGTTGCGGCTGGTGCGCTCTATCCGGCGTTCGGTTTGCTGTTGAACCCGGTGATAGCCAGCGCGGCGATGGCGCTCAGTTCTTTCAGTGTTGTCACCAATAGCCTCCGATTGCGACGGCTGAAGCTTGAATAAAAGGAAAACCATGGCTACGAAAAAGACAGATCTTCAATTTAGAAACGCGGTAGTGGATTCCTGCGCCTGCGAGATAGGCGAATCGGAACGCAAGGCTACTGGAGTGGATCCTGAGATCAAAGCCTCCAACCTGCGCCGTCTGCGACGTCTCGAAGGACAGATTCGGGGCTTGCAGCGCATGGTCGAGGAGGATCGCTACTGCGCCGACATTCTGACCCAGGTGTCGTCGGTGCAGGAGGCACTTCGCTCCGTGGCTCGGGCCTTGATGCGGAATCACCTATCTCACTGTGCGACTCAGGCCATTCGCAGCGGATCGGTGGAGGAGAGGCAGGCGATGTACGATGAGCTACTCGAGCTCATCTACAAAAACGCTCGCTAACAACGAATCGGGCCATCAAAATCTTGCTTGATCTGATAGACTTACAACTGTCGTCGAGTGGACGTACTGGTCTTCGAAAAGGACCTTAGCCGAACTCAAAGACAACGAACCAGGATTTTGGCGATGGCGTATATCTGCCCGTTCTGAGTAAGATATAATCGCTAACGAAGGTGAAATGTGGGGACGTAGCTCAGTTGGTTAGAGCGCTGCCCTGTCACGGCAGAGGTCGCGGGTTCGAGCCCCGTCGTCCCCGCCATACAGCAAAGCACTTAGCTTAGTATGGCACCCAGAGTGACAATCGAATCCGGGTTCGATATGGGTTCAATAAGAACCTATTGAGCAATTTTAGGGTCTGCGGCACCCTTCGTTTCACCCAGATTCGTAATCATCATCTTCACAACCTTGCTCTGAGCCGCGCGCTTGTGGGAGTTCACCGCCTGTGTGTAGACGTCCAGCGTGATCCGACTGTTTGCGTGCCTCAAGAGCTCCTGTACGGTCTTTACATCTTCCCCATTTGCCTTCAGGATTGTTCCGAAGGAATGACGGAAGGTGTGCCAACCGATGTTCTTGTTGATGCCCACTCGCCGAGCTGCGGGCTTGATGTAGCGCTTCATAAGATTGTCCGGCCAGTAGGGCTGTTTGCCCTGCATAGTCGGACTGGCAAAGACCCAATCGGATTCCATCGGGTATGGGCAGAGCTTTCTCCATCGCAGGAGGTCCTCAGCCATGTAGGCATCCATCGGAACGGGTCGAGCTGATCCCTCCGTCTTGCAGACACCTAAAACCTGATGCCAGATCGATTCGGTCACCCGAATCTCTAGGTTCTTGAAATCCACGTCATCCCAACGCAACGCCAGCAATTCGCTCACGCGCAAACCGGTTGCCGCGTCGAGGAGAGCCAGCGTCCGTTCTCTGGGAGCCAAAGTCTCAAGAAGTACCTGGAGTTCGTGCAAATCGAGAACTTCTGGAATCTTCTCTCGCTTCGCGCTCTGCCGAACGAGCTGCATCGGATTCCGATCAGTCCATTCGTAACGCATCGCGTGGGTAAAGAGAGCACTCATGATGTTCCGAATCTTTGCCTTGGTTCCTTTCGCCCGCTTGATGCTCCGAAGCCATTCTTCAACGGCCACGGATTTCACTTGATCCAGCCGGTGTGTTCCCCAACGCGGGATGATCCACACCTTCAAGTAGCATTCGTAAGCAGCGCGTGTCGAGTACGCCTTGCCTTCCTTGTCACCCTTCACCAACTCTTTCAGTCGATAGTGAGCGATGAGATCGGAAACTGTACTCGGCCCGCCTTCCGCTTGCGGGGTTTGCTGGTTGGCGTCAATGCGCAATGCTAAAGCTGCTTTGAGAGCTGATGCTTCGTTCGACAGTGTTGCAACGGTTCCGACGATAGCCTTACGGTACTTACTATTTCCGTCTGCTCCGACTTCCCGCCATCTGAAGATCCAAACATCAGGTCCGTTTTGCCGCTTTTCGCGTTGCACGCTTCCTTGTTGATAGCGTGTTCGCCTGGACATAATCCTCCTGTTCAGGCGCAACGGATGGCTATCTCTAGCCTACCGCTATGCCGGGCAGAGTTCAGTGGAAATCGAAGGTTAACTTGCAGCTTGACGCTGAATCCAATCCTCGATGTCCGATCCCCGAAAACGCCAAAGTTTGCCCACGCGAATGCCGCGGACAATTTTCTGCCGTGCGTACCGTTGCAACGTCTTTGAGTGGATTCCCATGATCGACGCTGCAGCGTCCGTGTCGAGAAGCGGCGCGGGTGCCCAAGACTCCGTGCCCACCGGTTTCTTGATCGTCGGATCGATTTCAAGGAGTGAGCCGTTGATTGAGGAGGGTTGCATAGATCGCCCTTTCGCAATGCCAGAACGAGGGGCTATTACAGCCGGTCACCCCTCAATTCCTCATCAGATTCTGTGATTTTTGCCTGCCAGTCCAATACTTCCTGTCTATGGTGCGATGCCTTTGGGCTATGGTGGATTCCCTTTATTGCCGTACGGTCACCTTAAGGTGACCTATTGACAGAAGTGATTCCCTCGTCAAACGATGGAACTCATGGACGATTTGCATAGCTTTCGCGCACGCATCAAGTTTGTTTCTCATTCCCCCACGGAGCGGTATGGGACATGTCAGACATCGTCGAATTCAGGCACCTTAAGTACATCGTTGCAATTGCGGAAACGGCTAACTTTACACGCGCTGCCGAGCGGCTGTTTCTTTCGCAACCATCGCTGAGCCGTCAGATCAAAGATCTCGAAGAAGAGATTGGCTTCCCGATCTTTCAGCGAACGCGAGAGGGAGTGCGAATAACCCCGGTTGGTCAGATGGTCGTGGATTACGCAATCTCCGCTCTATCGGGAAGACTCCAAATCTTGAACATCGCAAAAGAGGTCTACCTTGGAAAGATCCCATCCTTGAGGGTGGGATTTTCTTCGTTTGTAAACTCCAGGCATCTTCAGTCGTTCCGTTCCAACTATGACAAGCTATTCCCGCAATGCGGCATGTCAATGGCCGGCGGATACACGGCACAGATACTGCAAAGACTCGAACGAAACGAGCTCGACTGCGCTGTGTTGCCCCTGCCAATCATTGGGACGGAGTGGATCGTAAATCAATTCTCCAGTTCCTGTCTGGTCGCATGTATGCGTAGCGATGATTCACTTGCAATCAACAACACCGTATCCCTTGAAGAGCTCGTGCCGCGCTTGACCATATTTCGAGATCCAGAGGGGCATCCATCAGCACACGCCCGTCTCAAGGAAATGTTCGCTGAGGAGGGCTACACAATTCACATCTTGTGCTCGGCAATAACGCCACATGATATTCAATTGCTGGTCCGAGATGGCTATGGAATCGCACTTGTTTGCGAAGATACGCAGATCGATTCTCAGCTCACGACTCGACGCATTAGCGGGGTCACATGGACCTGTGATACAGCCTTTGTCTATTCAGTGAATGCCCGACATCCTGCGTTACCATTCATAGCCCAAACTCTGCTTAACAAGCCTGAGCAACATCGCCGCAAAGAGAAAAGCGCTACACGGCCTCAGCTACCTCTGAAGTTTGACCAGACAGGGTAGCTCCATAGACAGAAGGCATCGCACCATAGTTAAGAAGTATTAGACGACGAGGCGCGTTCGCTCTAACTTCCGAAACATAACGGTGAACGCATCGCCGTTTCGGAGGATCAATGCTTCGACATTTACCACGTCAACCCATCCGAGAATCTGGTCGTAATCGCGCACGCTCGATCTTCCGAGTTGTCACGCTTGCGTACCTCACTCCCAGCGGAGCGCGAAGCACTTCGTCCCTTGCAAAGCTTATGGATTGATTGGCTGGTGTTGCGCCTGTTGAATGAGCCGACCGTAGACCAGAAGCGAGTCTGGTTTGTCATCGACGAGCTGGCCAGCCTGCAGAAGCTTCCGCAGCTCCATACCGCCATCACTGAGAACCGCAAGAGCAGGAATCCGGTCGTACTCGGCTTTCAGGGCAAGGCCCAGCTTGAATACCTTTATGGCCATCTGGCCGAGGTGATGTTGTCGCAGCCCGCCACGAGCGTTTGGCTCACCACCAAAGAGCCGAATGCCGGGGAGTGGGTGAGCAAGTTCATCGGCAAAGTTGAAATCGAGCGTCTACGTGAGACCCATTTCGACGGCACGCGCGCCGGACGAAACTTCACGCTCGACCGACAGATCGAGCCGTTGGTCATGGAGTCGGAAATTTCCGGCCTCGCCGATCTCCATGCCTATATGAAGTATCAGAACTACGTGACACGGTTCTCCTTCCCGTACTTCGATATGCCGGAGGTCGCCAAGGGTTTTCAACTGCGCCATCGGCCCGACGATAAGCTTCCCTACGATCCCCAAAGAAGGCGCGGCGGTGAGACCCAACTTCCGTCGTCCGAGCTGATGCAGGTGCCAGAGCCCGCCACGCCACCACAAGAAGCACCGAGAACGCCCGAGATGAAGCAGGATGTGGCCATCGATGCAGAACCGCTGGAACCACAGAATCTCATTCTTCGGGGTTGAGGAGTTGCCATGCTGACCATCTCGAAACCGTTGTCCGCCAGTCAGGCACAGAGCTATCACGCCAAAGAGTTTACCGCCGCTGTGCAGAACTATTGGAAGCAGGGCGATGCCATCCAAGGGGAATGGCAAGGTAGGCTCGTCGACAAGTTTGGGCTTGAGGGCTCTGTAGGACCAGAAGAATTTGCCCGTCTCTCCGAAGGGCAACATCCACGAACCGGCCAGCAGTTGGTGCGTCATCGAAAGGTGCAGGAGTACGAATCCGAAACAGGCAAGACCGTTTCTCCGGTAGAACATCGCGCCGGGTGGGATGCCACCTTCTCTGCTCCAAAATCCGTTTCACTGACCGCGCTTGTCGGAGGCGATGACCGGGTGCAGGAGGCGCACCGCGAAGCAGTCACGGTGGCTCTGAACGAACTGGAGAGATACACGCACGCCCGGATGGGTGGTAATCGTCCCGCAGAGACAACGGGACAGTTTGTGGTCGCAAAGTTCGAACATGATACTGCGCGTCCGGTTGATGGATACGCAGCGCCTCAGCTTCACACCCATGCGGTTGTGTTCAATATGACCGAACGTGATAACGGCCAGATACGCGCTTTGCAGGAGCGCGGTTTCTTTGACTCGCAGAGCTATGCGACGGCCATCTATCAATCGCACCTCACTTATCAACTCCGCAATCTCGGGTACGAGATCGAACCGGGTAGGAGCGGCGCTCCGGAGATCAAAGGATTCACTCAGGAATATCTCGACGCCTCAAGTCCCCGTCGTCAGCAGATCGTCGAAGCCGTAGCCCGCAGCGGGTTCAGCGGCCCCGAAGCGGCGCAGATTGCCGCCCACAACACCCGCGACCGCAAGGAAATCCTGTCGGCCGCCGAAGTGATGGCAGCGCACAGGCAGATCGCCGCTGAGTTCGGTAATCAGGCCGACAGAGTTGTTGCGGAAGCACAGGGGCGGCGTCAGAAACTCGCGCAAGAACAGCCCTATGATAAGCGCCAGCGACAGGCGCAAGCCGCTATGACCTTCGCCCGCGATCGGAGCTTTGAGCGCGAGGCCGTCCACGATGAGCGTGCGCTCTTTGTTGATGCCATTCGTCGCGGGATGGGACAGACGACTTACCCGGAGGTGCGCGCTAATTTCGAGGCGCGGGTCGCATCCGGCGAGTTCCGTGTCATCGCCGGGGAGAAGCATGATACGGGGCGACGTTTCACCACCGCCGAAACCATCAAGGCGGAAAAAGAAATCATTCGGAAGGTGCTCGACGGCCATAACCGCGCACCGCAGATCATGACAATTCAGCAGGCCATCCCGCTGACTGAGTCTCGTCCCTACCTCAATCGAGTCCAGCGCGATGCCGTCGAACACGTCCTCACGTCGCGCGACCAGGTGCAGGGGTTGCATGGCCGTGCCGGGGTCGGCAAGACGACGACCCTGGCCGTGGTGCGGGAGGGCGCTGAAAGGAACGGCTATGAGGTCGAGGGTTTTGCGCCGACCTCTCGCGCGGCGCAGCAGCTCCGCGACGCCGGCATCCGAGCCGATACGCTGCAGGGCTTCCTCGCACGCGGCAACCGCCAACCTGCCGATGGAACAAACAGGCATCTCTATTTGGTTGATGAATCGTCCCTGTCATCGACGAAACAGATGCGGGAATTTCTCGAAAAGATCGGCCCCCAGGACAGGGTGTTGCTCATCGGAGACACCCGCCAACATCAAAGTGTGGATGCGGGGAAGCCGTTCGAGCAGCTGCAGCACGCGGGAATGCGAACGGCCCACCTTGGCCAGATCGTGCGCCAGAAAGATCCCGAGCTATTAAAAGCCGTGGAGCACCTGTCCAGAGGCGAGACCAAAATCGGTGTAGAAATGCTTCAACAGCAGGGACGAGTGACCGAAATCACAGACCCGCAACAGCGCATCGAGGCGATTGCAAAAAGCTACGCCGCCCGTCCTGAAAACACCCTCATCGTCTCCCCTGACAATGCTTCGCGCCGTCAGATCAACCAAGCCGTGCGGCGAGAGTTGCAGGCGCTTGGCGCATTGGACATGGAAAACCGTTCCATGCGCGTTTTGGCGCCGCGCTCCGATATGACCGGCGCGGATCGAGCGTGGGCCGCCCGCTATCAGGCCGGAGATGTCTTGCATTACACCCGTGGGAGCAAGGAGCTTGGCATTGGAGGCGGGAGCTATGCTCAGGTCGTTACCGCGAACTTGAAAGATAATCTCCTCACCGTGCAAAAGCAGAACGGAGAGCAAGTGGCCTATGACCCTTCACGGTTGCGTGGTATCAGCGCGTACCGCGAGATCGAACGGGAGTTCGCTGTAGGCGACCGCATCCAGTTCACCGCGCCGAATCGTGAGCTGCTTGTCGCTAACCGCGACCTTGGCACCCTCCAGCAGATCGACGCGGGCGGGAGGATGATCGTTCGCATGGATAACGACAAAGAGAAAACAGTTGCCTTCGACCCCAGGGAGATGCGGCACTTCGACCACGGATACGCCGTGACCTCGCACAGCTCACAAGGACTTACGGCAGGGCGTGTCTTGATCAATGTGGATACGGAGGTTCACCCGGAACTCATCAACAGCCGCTTTGCCTATGTGTCCGTCTCGCGGGCCTCGCACGACGCGCAGATTTATACCAACAGTGCGGCCTCACTCGCGGAGAATCTCAGCCACGATGTCAGCAAGTCCGCCGCGGTTGATTTTTCGCAGTCTCTCGGACGGCCCGTATCGGAGATGGCTCTGGGGCAGGCCCTCTAAGGCGGTCTGTGTCGGGATGGAGAAACGCATCGATCTGGCAGACGGCATGCTGACCGTCGCCAGCTTCCCTTGGAAGGACCCTTCGTTGGTAGCTGGAGCTGTCAGGCGTTCGGACGGTTCGTGGGAGCTTTGGAGAGCCTGAGCCATAACTAGGGGGACAAATCCGATAATGCGCGATCCAGAACATTAGTAAGCTATTGAATATAAAAGAGATTTGTCTAATAACGCAATTTATGTACAGTGGATTTGTAAGCGCAAAGTTGAAATGTCCAAACTACCCTTCCGACAGATGACGGAGGCGGAGATTGGATCTTTTCAGCATGAGTGGACACGAACTGCGACGCATAGAAGTCCTTTCTGAGGTCTTGGCGAGGCGCCGCACTTCGGTCCGAGCCTGGCGGCGGAGGTTCTGCTACGAAGGACGGCGTCAAGGTCTCGCGCGAGACCCTACGCAAGTGGATGGTGGAGGATGGACTGTGGCTGTCGCGCAAGCAGCGCCGGAGCTTTCATCAGCCCCGTCTCCGGCGCGAGAGCTACGGCGAACTGATCCAGATCGATGGCAGCGACCATCGCTGGTTCGAAGAGCGTGGCGCGGCGTGTTCGCTGCTGGTGTTCATCGATGATGCCACCGGCAAGCTGATGCAGTTGCGCTTCGTGCCGAGCGAGAGCACGTCCTCCTAATTCGACTGCCTCCGCGAATATCTTGACGCTCACGGCTGCCCTGTTGCCTTCTACTCGGATAAGCACACCGTGTTCCGGATCAACCGGGACGCGAAGGGTGGCGCAGGCATGACGCCGTTCGGACGTGCGCTGGCCGAGCTGAACATCGAGATTATCTGCGCCAACTCAAGCGAAGTGTGATTCATAGCCCCGCGCGTTGCGGGTCAACGGTACACCTCCGATGCCGCGCTGTTGACAAGGCGATCTCATTTCAATTTCGGTCCAGACGAGCGCGCCCTTCTCAGCAAACGCGCAAATTAACTTCTCAACCGGCTTCGAAGCAAGGACCTCGGGCACTATGAACTTGACCGTCTCACTGGTGATCACCTTACGGGTAGCATTGATGGCCTTCTTCTCTTGAAGCACGAGATTATGGTTTAATTGGCAGCATTAACTGCCAATCTTCAAAGGAGCCCACATGCCCACCATCACAACCAAGGACGGCACGGAGATCTTCTACAAGGACTGGGGTTCGGGCCAGCCAATTGTGTTCAGTCATGGCTGGCCGTTGTCCGCCGACGATTGGGACAATCAGATGTTGTTCTTCCTGCACCGGGGCTATCGTGTGATCGCGCACGACCGGCGCGGCCATGGTCGCTCGACCCAGACCGCGGATGGCCACGATATGGACCATTATGCGGACGACCTGGCTGCTCTTACGGCACATCTCGATTTGAAGGATGCCATCCATGTCGGCCATTCCACCGGCGGGGGCGAGGTGACCCGCTATCTGGGTCGGCATGGTGAAAGCCGCGTGAGCAAGGCAGCACTGATCAGCGCAGTCCCGCCACTCATGCTGAAGACGGCGTCCAATCCGGTCGGCCTTCCTAAGGGAGTTTTTGATGATCTCCAGGCGCAGCTCGCCGCCAATCGTTCGCAGTTTTATCGCGACCTGCCGGTCGGTCCTTTCTATGGCTACAACCGACCGGGCGCGAAGTCCTCGGAGGCGGTAATCCAAAATTGGTGGCGACAGGGTATGATGGGTGGCGCCAAGGCACACTATGACGGCATTGTGGCCTTTTCCCAGACCGATTTCACGGAAGACCTCAAGAAGATCACCGTGCCGGTGTTGGTCATGCACAGCGAAGACGACCAGATCGTGCCATATGTCGCGGCAGGGCCGCTGTCTGTGAAGTTGTTGAAGAATGGAACTCTGAAAACTTACAAAGACTTCCCGCACGGCATGCCCACGACGCAAGCGGACACGGTCAATGCCGACCTGTTGGCGTTCCTTAAGAGCTAAAGCTGTTGCTACATTGACGCATCAGTAGTTGAGTCTATGACATTCAATGGATGGTCTCGACGTCGAAAATCGAGGCCTCGGACGATCCCTCAGACGGAGCCAGGCACTAGTGATCGTCGTCAGATGTGTAGACGGACAGCTTAGGTGCGCCTATTGCCTTTTCAGTTATTAGGTGGATTGTGTGAGAAGTGAGCCTGTTATCTGAGCCAGCACTTTGTTCTCGAAAAGAAAAATCCCGTGACGCGAATTAGCAGGAGAAACGTTCGGACCTTATGCGACAACTAGACCTGCACCATACCACCGTCGACAAAAAGCTCGACGCCGGCGACGAAGCTGGAGTCGTCTGAGACGAGAAAGACGACCGCCTTTGCAATCTCATCGGGATGACCCATGCGACCGAGAGGGACTTGTGAAGCCAGACCGGCCTTCAGCTGTTTCGCCTGCTCTTGATCCTGGGCGAGGCCGTCGACTCCCGGTGTGTCGATGGGACCGGGGCTCACGACATTGACGCGGATCTGCCGCTCCTTGAGCTCATTGGTCCATGTGCGCGCGAAGGAGCGGACCGCAGCCTTGGTAGCGCTATAGACGCCGAACGCAGGCATTCCTTTGACGGAAACGATAGAGGCGTTGAGTACGACCGTCCCGCCATCGGGCATAAGTGGAAGCGCTTTCTGTACGGTGAAGAAGACGCCCTTCACATTCGTGTCGAAGGTTTTATCAAAATGTTCTTCGGTCACCTTGTCGATGGTGGCAAACTCGCCGCCTCCAGCATTGGCAAACAGGACATCGATACGGCCATGCTGCTCCTTGATCTGTGCGTAGAGATTATCGAGGTCTGCGAGGTTGCTGGCGTCAGCCTGGACACCGGTCGCACTGGGCCCGATTTCTATTAGGGCGTCGTCGAGCACATCCTTGCGACGACCGGTGATGATGACTCTTGCGCCCTCTGAGACGAAGCGTTTTGCCGTGGCGAGGCCGATACCGCTTGTTCCACCGGTGACGAGTGCGATCTTTCCTTCAAGCTTCTTCGACATGAGTTCCCCTCTTTTCTTGATGCTCGGCGACCAACGGCCGTTTGAGCCCTTTGCAAGTTAGGTGCAAACGATCGGATGCGTGCGGTCACTATTGCAGATCCATTGACGGCCAGTCGGGTCACTGCCTCCTGGCTCCAGGCATGTAGAGGCGCTCAAGGGCTTTTATCTTGTTGAGGCGGCGGACAAAGCGCTCTTCGGACGCTTGAAATCGGGCATTCAAGTAACCTTGCGTAACCTCGAATGCGAGCGCGGAGCCGAGGATACGGGCCCCTATGACAAGGACATTCATATCGTCGTGTTCGACCCCTTGGTGCGCGGAGTACGTGTCGTGACATATACCGGCTCGGATTCCCGGCATTTTGTTTGCAGCAACACAGACGCCGACGCCAGAGCCGCATATTAGGATGCCACGATCGGCTGACGAGGCCATGAGCGCCGCGCCTACCGCCGCCGCAAAGTCCGGATAGTCCGAAGGTTCGGTATTGTGAGCGCCAAGATCGAGCACATCGTGACCCAGCCGTGAAACATACTCAAGTATCTCCTGCTTAAGCGGAAAGCCTGCGTGGTCGGAGGCGATAGCAATTTTCACTGAGTTTCTTCACCTTCGCTTGAAATCTATCGCTGACCACTCTCCATCGCCTTGACCGTTTCGTCCGTTGTTAGGACTGCGTGGGCGAGAAATGCGTAATTTATGAGAGCCGCCGTATAGCCATAGCCCCATTCCGGGTGTTTCGGCCCCGCCGTAGCGTCTTTCACGACGGCTACCTCGAATCCTTGCTCTAGCAATTCCCGTAGATGCGATTCGACACACATGTTGGCCAGCATTCCACCGAGAATAATCTTGTTGATCCTGCGTTTGCGCAGCTGGAGCACGAGGTCATTGGTCTCTGGACCCCATACGCGGTGCGGCGAAACGACGATGGTTTTGCCGTCTTCGATGTACGGCTTGAATCGCTCCAACCAGTCTGCCCCGGACCCCTTGAATCCGTCGAGATTCAAACGCCCTTTGCGTGCGAACAAGCCGGAGGTAGCCTCATCGGCTTCGAGAGGCCCGTTGAACTTCCATCCTTTGTCTGTGGGGAAGAAGTAATGAGGAGAGATGAACACCTCGAATCCCTGAGCCTTCGCGGCCTTGAAGATGCGTTCCATGTTCTCGATGGTGTTGTTTTCCTTCAGACTCTCATGGACCAGAGGCCAAGAGAGACCCTTTTCGCTCAACACATCATTTTGAGGGTCGATAAATACTACCGCCGTGTCGCTCCTCTGGAGTTTCATCGCTAGCGACTTTGTCGGCGGAGTTGTGTCAGTTAGAACGGCCCCGTGGTCTTCTGACACCAGCTGTTGCGGGGAAAATAGTGCAGCAGCAGTGGAAACGCTGGCGGCGGCGATAAAATTTCGGCGCGAAGTGTTCGGCATACCGATGGTCTTCATGTCGCTCCTGACGATGCACGCATCGACACCATTTAACCATCGGATATCGACGCGACTGTTGCATCAGTAATGGGATCGTAGCCGTGAATTGCCCGCGCCGCCTATTATGTCTTTCTATTAGTGGTGCACCGCGCGTGCTCAGGAAGGAAGGAGCGGTTCGGGTACTCATAGAAACACATAGCTATTTGCGAGAAGCAATTTGTTTTAGCCTCAGAGCACAGGGGGAGTACAAATGGCGTCGCTCATTTCAGTGAACGTCGGTCTTCCACGCGACATCGAGTGGCAAGGCAAGGTCGTGCGCACAGCTATATGGAAACGATCTATGCCTGGCAGGGTGATGGCGCGGCGTCTTAACCTCGACGGCGATGGGCAGGGCGATCTTGCGGGCCACGGCGGAGAGCATCGAGCAGTGATGGTGTATCAACTCGACTCCTATCGCTACTGGGAGGCGTACTTTCAGCGGCGTGATTTTGAGTACGGGCAGTTCGGAGAGAACTTAACGGTCGATGGTCTTCCAGATAATGGGGTCTGCATTGGTGATCGCTATCGAATTGGTGCTGCGCTGTTCGAGGTGACTCAGCCGCGGGTTACCTGCTATCGCGTCGGCATACGGATGAATAGCCCCCAGATGCCCTCGCTGCTTGTTTCGCACAAGCGACCGGGCTTCTATTTCCGCGTGATTGAAGAAGGGCAAATCGGCGCGGGGGATGAGATCGTCAAGGTTGCTGATGGGCCGGAACGAGTCAGTGTCGCAGAGATCGATGCGCTGCTTTACTTGCCTGGCCATCCGCGCGATCAACTGGAACGTGCCCTCCGCATTCCTTCACTTAGTGCAGGGTGGAGAGGATCGTTGGAAGCTCTGGTCGAGGCGGACAAGCAGGGCGGCAATGCCGGCCTCGCCCCATCCTCCGCGCCCCCGTCGGCCTGGAGTGGGTTTCGGCCACTGCGAGTCGCAGCGGTGCAACGAGAGAGTGTTGACGTGCGCTCGTTTAACCTCGAGTCAGAGGATCGGAGCCCGTTGCCGGCGCCTCTGGCTGGTCAGTTTCTGGTCTTCAAGCTCGAACTCGACAAGAACTCAGCTCCAATCCTGCGAAGCTATTCGATGTCTGGTCCACAGGATGCGGGAACCTATCGCGTCAGCGTGAAGCGTGCGGATGGTGCAGGCAGCAACTACTTTCATGAACGCATTCAGGTTGGTGATTTACTTCAGGTAAGCGCGCCGCGAGGTAGCTTTACGCTTGCACCGAACGATAGACCCGTTGTGCTGCTGAGCGCGGGTATCGGGGCGACGCCGGTGCTCTCCATGCTTCATTCGCTTGCGGCCACGGAAGCAGGTTCTAAGCGCGAAATCTGGTGGTGCTACGGAGCACGCAATGGCAGAGAACATCCATTTGCGGCGGAAGCACGGAAGCTCTTGAAGAGCCTTTCCCGGAGCCGTTCGTTGGTCGCCTACAGCAAGCCAGAGGATGGAGATCAGGCGGGGAAGGACTACGACGTCCGAGGGCACCTTAATCTCGCGTTATTGGAACAGCGTAACGTACCGAAAACAGCTGACTTCTATCTGTGTGGGCCAGTCGCCTTCCTTGCGGATCTCACTGCTGGGTTGAAGTCCTGGGATGTTGGTGATTCCTGCGTACATTCAGAGATATTCGGCGCGGGACCATCAGTGACGCCGGGAATCGCGAGCACTATACCGCTGACGCCCCATCAACCTGCCGGAATCGCGGGCGCCGGCCCGAAGATTTCCTTCACGCGGAGCGGTCTCACAGTTCCGTGGAACTCGCGGTATGGGAGTCTTCTCGAATTCGCTGAAGCCTGCGCCATTCCTGTCAGGTGGTCATGTCGGGTTGGTGTATGCCACACGTGCGAGTCCGGGCTGATCGACGGCAGAGTCGACTACTCACCCGAGCCGCTTGATCGGCCTTCTGAGGGGAACGTTTTGATCTGCTGTTCGACTCCCCTGTCAGAGGTTGAATTGGATCTCTGACAGCAGGGTCGACTACTAGAGGCCCAGAGCACTCAAGCCCGGATGTTCGTCGGGCCGTCTTCCCAGGGGCCAATGGAACTTGCGATCGGCTGACGTGATCGGTAACTCATTGATAACGCATGTCGCGCAAACATTAAACCCTGCTCGTCGAAGTCTCAATTCTCATTACCGTAGGCGCGGAACCAGTTTCCCGAGTCATCGTGGTATTCGTACGCGAACCGTACTGCGATAGGGCTTCCATGGAACGCCCACAACTCCTTTATGAGTCGGTAGTCTAACTCTCTCGTCCACTTTCGTGAAAGGAGTGCGACAATCTGCCCTCTACCGTTTGCAAAATCAGCACGGTTCCGCCAACTTGAATCGACAGTGTAGGCGAGAGAGACCTTTTCGGGGTCACGCGTGTTCCAGCCGTCTTCGGCCAGACGAACCTTTTGAATTGCGGTCTCTTGTGTGAACGGAGGTAATGGCGGACGTGAGGTCATGACGTTAGGCCCTTCCTAAGTCAGCTCAATTGTTCTCACCATCGGGTTTAGCTGGCCCGCAAGTGTGCGAGTTCTTTCCGCAACCGAGCATTTTCCAGTTCCACGCTGCGCAACCGCTCTTCCGTCGCATGCACAGCGTCGTGGACCTCTTCTGCCGTATAACGCGGCGTGATGTGTTGCGGACAGTTCCAGTCGTAGGCTTCAATATGGATGACGAACACCCTTTCGATGACTGCCTTGTATCCAGGCATACGAACGCGCTCTATCCAGTCGGCAGCCTTCTCGCCTTCGAAGATTTCTACGCGTCCCAGTATCTTAAGACGGGCCTGCCGCGGATAATCGACCATGATGAGGGCGACACGACCATCAGTAAGCAGATTTCCTGTGCTGATGTACTGTGTGTTCCCGCGAAAATCTGCCAGTGCGAGAGTGCGATCGCCGATCACTTTGATGAACCCTTTGGGCCCACCGCGATGCTGGACGTAGGGCCAACCGGTGGCTCCTGTTGTCGCCCAGTAAAAGCTATCTCGTTCAGCCAGAAACTCCGACTCAAAAGCGGTGAGGCGATCGTGCGACGGGCCGGATCTCTCCATCCGCTCGTACTGCTGCCGGCTCCCAAAACGCTCTTGCAGCTTCTTGACCTCGGGTGTGAAGAGCAGCGAACCAAAGCTCATAGAGCCTCTTTCTGTCGAAGCGTGTAGGCGGACCGCCCTTTAATACCCGGTCAGGCGGCACGAACAGTCAACCGCGGCGTGCGAAAAACTTCTCGATACGGGAAGCGATCTCTTCACCGTGAGTTTCCAGGGCGAAGTGACCTGTGTCGAGCAGGTGAGTCTCAACATTCGGAAGATCACGCTTGTAAGGAGCTGCACCCTCTGCCGGGAAGATGTGGTCATTCTTGCCCCAGACGATCAGAGTCGGGGGCTGATATTTGCGGAAAAACGCCTGAAAGTCGGGATATAGCGGTACGTTCGTCCGGTAGTCATACATCATATCCAACTGGATGTCCCCGTTGCCCGGGCGATCCAATCCGAGTTGATCCAGTGTCCATGTCGTGGGATCGAGAAGTGAGAGATCGCTAACTCCGTTCTGATACTGCCACTTGGTTGCGTCGGGCGACACCAGGAAATTCAGAGCCGCACGGTTCTCCGGTGTGGCATCATTCCAATACTTCTTGATCGGGTCCCAGAACTCCAGAAGTCCTTCCTCATACGCGTTACCGTTCTGCACAATAAGCCCCGCAATCTTTTCCGGGTGGAGTAGCGCGAGCCGATATCCGATAGGCGCGCCGTAGTCCATGACGTAAAGAGAATACTTTGACAGTTCCAGCTTAATTGTGAGCTCTTCGACGATTTTTGCCATCTTCTCGAAAGTATAGGAATAGCTCGAGCGATCCGGCATGCTGCTGAACCCATATCCTGGATAATCGGGTGCGATCACTCGAAACGAACCGGCCAGACGAGGAACAAGATTGCGGAACATGTTAGATGAGGTCGGAAACCCATGCAGCAGAATCAGCACGTGTGCATCCGGAGCGCCGGCCTCGCGGTAGAAGATATCCAAGTCCCCTATGCGAATCGTGTTGTAGTGTACGGAGGTTGATACGGACGGAACTAAAGTCGTGGACATAAGCAACTCCTTAGGAAAAATGTGCGGACGAAGGATCGTCTCGCTCTCAACAATAGTGAGCACCTCGGAGCTTGCCTATCACGTGTTTGTATTAGGGAATATTTGGATCGGTTTGGAACCAGAGCGCACTGAGCGGCGGCGCATCATTAGTCCAGGACTCCTGCGATTCAGGAAAAGTGCTGGCGCGACGACCCTAACGTAAATACGTGATAGCAATCCGATCTGTTATTGGCTAGTGTTCCTTGCAGCGAGGGCATATGAGATTCGGGTTCGGAGCGCTATGAGCCGACAACTTCTGAATGCTCATGCCAGGCCTAGCAATTCTTAGCTCTCGGAGCTGTCAAATGAAAGTCATGATCGGTCTCGTGATCAGTTTCATAGTCGGTGCAGGTTGCCGGTTCTTCGACATTCCGGTTCCAAGTCCACCTATGATTCCCGGAGCGCTCCTGGTTCTTGCTATGACCGTGGGGTACTCCTCAACCAATGCCGTCCTCAACCGGCGGAACAAAGTGGCAACGACGACCCATCTCTGTGGGGGACCTACAGGCGCTTCTGTGGCGTCCGCGGCGGTAAAAGTTCCGGCTCTCAAATTGACATCGCATGAATAGTATCTGCGGTTCTGCCTGATTAGGGAATGATTGCACTTTGGCACGTCGGACAGGAGCCTCCTCGATGGACAAGAAATCGCCTCAAGATGAAACATCGTTGCCCGGCCGCTGGTTATTGTCAGGCTTGTCTGCTGCCTCGAAACTTGATCGTGTGGCGATGAGCATGCTGCGGGGCGCTTTAGTGATCGTCCTACTCTGGATTGGGTGACTCAAATTCGTGGATTACGAAGCGGATAGCATTGTTCCTCTCGTTGCGAACAGTCCAGTGATGAGCTTTCTCTATCATCGGCCGTCAGAGTATCGAACCCACATGAATAAAGAAGGGGAACTGAACCTGCAGCATAGAGCCTGGCATCAGGAAAATGGCACATACGCGTTTTCACACGCGTTGGGCGCCGTCATCATAGTCATCGGTATTCTTATTGCTCTCTATCCCGTCAAACCGGAGCTATCTGCGCTTGGGAGCGGCCTACTCATCCTGATGTCGTGTACGACCCTGTCATTTCTGATTAGTACCCCGGAGGCCTGGGTGCCCGCGCTCGGAGATGCCAATCACGGATTCCCGTATCTCTCGGGTGTAGGCCGGCTGATCGTCAAAGATTTCATCATGCTGGCCGCGGCAGTGGCGACACTTGCAGACTCTGCGAAGGCAGCATTGAGCTGCAGACTGCGCACATCGGCTTTTTGATGGGATCGAGGTTCAATCGAAAGGATCGAGGCAAGCGTTCGCTGTAGCGGCCCTGGAGCCTGTGCGAAAAAGAAATCGACGAATTCTCAGGAGCTGTGACCCGACGCCTCTGCTGGCACGCTCCTCCACCAAACTCTCTTTGAAAGGAGCATGATGCGCGCATCTCTCAGGTACATAGCCGCCATGGCCGCCCTGCAGCTTGCCTGTCGCCGGAGCCTCTCCCCAGAGCGCCAAGGACATTCGCGGTCCATCACCATTGGTCGCCATCGAAAACGAGCCACCCCCAAAGCTGATTGTCGATCCACCGCTTCCCGAGCCGCTGGCTCAGGGGCGCGTCTTCATCCAGTACCGGACGGAAAACCTGCGCGTCGTGCCGGTCTTCGGCAAAGGAGCCCTCGACGTGTCGCCGCGCATCGGTCATATCCACATCACCGTTGATGACGCACCCTGGCACTTTGTCGACGCTAGCGGCGAAACGATCACCCTGGTCGGCCTGGAACCTGGCCCTCATAAGGTGCTGATTGAACTGGCAGACCCCACCCACAAAGGTAATCACCAGCGAAACGGTGAAGTTCACGGTGCCCGATCCACAAAAGCCTAAGTCGCGCCACTAGCTGTGGTGACAGGGCCGTCGATTAGATGCGGACCTATTCTTGTTCGCGAAGGTCATCGTACGCACAATCACAGCTATCTGTTGAGAAGATCTTTGAACGATGGGAGGCATTCACCTGTAGAGGCCGCCCGCCAGTATGGGATGTGGAGCTTTACCGCCATCCTGACAAGCTCTGCGAACGAGTCCGCGGCCATCTTCCGCATGATCTGACTTCGATGGATTTGTAAAGTTACTTCACTGATATCGAGAATGGCCGCGGCTTGCTTATTAAGAAGCCCTCCGACAACAAGTGAAAATACCTCTCGTTGGCGAGGAGTCAAGGAGCGAAGTCGTTCTCGGAGCTTTGCTTTATCAGCCTGCTTCTGCCTCACCCTCCGATCTTGTGCGAGGGCTGCCTCAATAGCCATCAGCAATGCCTCATAATCTACAGGCTTAGTTAGGCACTCCACCGCACCGGCCTTCATCGCACTCACTATCGATATGACGCTGCCATGTTCGCTGATGAAGATGATCGGCGGGCACAATTCCCCAGCTAGCCGACGCTGCAGCTCTAGGCCGTGCATGTCTTTCAGTCCCATTTCAAGTATCAGGCATGCGCTTACGTCAGATCTGACGTAAGCGAGGTATTCTGCCGCTGATCCGAAACACAACACCTCAAACTCCATCGCGGCGAGGAAGCCTGAGAGAGCCTCTCGCAGTTGGGGGGCGTCTTCCACCAGGTAAATCATTTCGCCTATACGGTTCATCAGATACTCCAGATAGAGACAAAGGATCACTAGGAGGGTCGTGGATAGGACACTCACGGTGGACCTCTCTTGATTACGTTGCGCCTAGTTTCTCTGGTGATACCCAAGCTAAGAGGGTGTTTCCACTAGCATTTGTTAGTTAGTCTTTCGCGGAACTTGCTCGGAGTTACGCCGACGATTCGCCGAAATACCTTCGTAAAGTGTTCCTGGGTTCTAAACCCAGTGAGCTTGCTCACCTGCGCCACGCTCAGCATTTCATCTTGCAAGTGGATCTTCGCTCGCTCGATTCTTGCCCGCAGAACATACTGGTGCGGACTCAGTCCGGTCGCTTTCGTAAACAAGGACGCAAAATGGTGCGGCGTCACTTCGGCGATCTTGGCCATGGCTGCCAGGCTGATGTTTCCACTATCGTTCGCGTGGATGTATTCGAGCACCCTTGGGAAACCTTCCGTGGTGATCTTGGACCCCTTTCGGTTTCTCAGCTGATGAGGAACACGGTACCGCGAAAAGGTTGGTCAAATGTTCCGGTGTTGGTCAGTTATTCCGATTTAATTGGTCTAAAGAACCGGTCAATGGTGAAACGGGGGTATGCTGTTCCTATTGATCTTCCGTATGGGGAGGTTAAGCAGTGGCTAATTCTGGGGTTCTTCCTGTCGACGCCGTAGAAGTGATGCGTGGAGGGTGCGCCATGTGCCCTTTTCCTACCCGCTCTTCGATTACAAGTAAGGGAGCCGGTTGGAATGGAATAGCCCTGGAGTCGTTCAGTGACATCCCGGGCGTCGCCATCCCGGATCATGAGCATCCAACCCATTTTGTGAACCTTCTTACTCGGGGAGAAATCAAGGCTCAGTGGACTACCGAAGGACGGACTCACAGTGCAGCCAACAGTCCTGGCACAATCTATTTGTTACCGGCGGGTACTCGTGATCGGCTCACCTGGTCGGGTCCAACAACTCGGATCGTCCTGGTCATGGAGCGAGGTTTCCTCGCGCGCTCAATTGAGAACACTGCGCATCTCAATGAGTTAGAGTTAAGGACACACTGGAATCTTCGCGATCGTCATATTCAATCATTGATGCTCGCTATGCATGCCGACCTGGAAGATGGCTCTCCGGCTGGCCCTCTGTATGGTGAGTCTCTTGGTTTGACGCTCGGCCTCTACCTCATCCGGCGTTATTCGGCTCGAACAAACAATAGCGCCCAATTTCGTGGGGGTATGCCTACAGCCCGTCTGAATCGAGTCCTTGATTTTATCAACCAGAACTTTGCCCAGGACCTTCGTCTATGGGAGCTTGCCGAATTAGCGGGAATGAGTCCTCATTACTTCTGTGAGTTATTCAAGGCGAGTACTGGACTGACTGCATATCAATACGTCCTGCAGTGCAGAATCGAACGTGCGAAGCAGTACATTCGCGATCCGACCTTTAGCGTCGGCGAGGCGGGCGCTGCGGTAGGCTTCGCTGACCAAAGTCATTTCACAAAGGTTTTTCGTCGGATGGTTGGCGTTACGCCGATGAAGTACCGTGGTTAAAGTTGCAATGCCAGTTTCTGTGTGAAAGCCGCCTTTGCAAAAGCCCATCCATTCCGGCTTTGACGCCGCTTCTACTGCGGCCGAGGTTATCTAGGGCATCGACCTGTCTAGCAAGGTTGCAATCGTCACCGGCGGCTATTCCGGTATTGGCCTGGACACCGCGCGAGTTCTGCGTTCCGCCGGCGCCAGTGTCATCGTCCCGACTCGCGATCACGACAAGGCCGTACGCGCCCTGCACGGTCTCGACGTCGAGATCGAGGCGATGGATCTGCTCAATCCGGTTTCGATCGATGCCTTTGCCGAGAGGTTCCTCGCCTCCGGCAAGCCACTGAACATACTCGTGAACAGTGCGGGGATCATGGCGAGTCCGTTGTCACGGGACGCGAGGGGCTATGAGTCACCGACGGCAAGCGGATGGGAGACGAACCGTAGCGCAAGGTTTTAGCCAAAATGGTTTGACGGGTGCGGATGGTCCAGTCTACCGACCTATGCGGGATCAAGCCGGTCGAGATAACTTATGATTTCCATGCACCCGCCCACACCATTCTTGGCGCCTACCTCAGCGTGGGCCCGCAATGTTATGCCATGAGGGCCACGAGACTCGCGAAGTTGCGGATGCACCGAGAGTACTGACTCGATTACGGTGTCGCGTTACTTCCGAGTGATGTTTCCCCTCCGACAAATTCATTGCGCTCGATTTTTGTTGGATTTGATTCTGGAGCCATGTCGTTCTTTCGTGTTGTTTCCTGTGTTGCGTCCGTGATGCACTCTCCTCGTTTCCATGAAAGGTTGGATGCCAGAAATTGAAGGAGACACTGCGAAGGCAAGAGGGTGGTTCTTGTCGACATCAACCAGGTGGGCCAACACACAAGCGCTGAGAGAGCGATGCGCGGCAGGCAGGCCCTTAGTCATAGCCCAGGTTGTCGTTCACGGGCGCTCGCGTCTCTGCTCGGAACCGAAACTAGGGTGCTTTTAGATGCCGCGCAACATCAGCACAGAAGAACCGCGGACCGCATCAAAGAAATTAATGGTGCTTAGGTGGCCCTGGTCATCACGGCGCTTTATGCGACCAATACAACGAGGTGTGGCATGGCAGAGATAGACAAGATCAATCAACTTCCAGATGCGGACGAACTTCCCTCTGCAAACGAAGATTCCGCCGAGTACAAAGCAGGGTTCCAAGCAGGCAAAGAGGGTAAACCTAGCGACGGAAAAACGGTGGATTGGCATCGCGGGTGGGCCGACGCACAGGAATAGGCACACTCGGATCAGCGCAGGGACGGCGAACAACCGCAGGAGCAGATCGAGGCTTTCATTGCCGGCGCCACAGTCAGTAGTCTTCGGGTCCTGCTGCAATTATCCAAGCGTTGAGAAGAGTGGCAGCAACGGGGAAATTGATCAGGACATCGACGACGCGAGCGCGCCCAACTCCTCTGGTTGGCGGTGCAGCCGATCCGGAATAATAAAAGTCCACAGTTTGAGGTACCGACCCTGGGAGAGCCTCCAGTTAGGCAGACTTTCCCTTTGTCAACTGACCCATAGAGATTTATCGCCAATCCTACAAGCGGCTTCGGCCTCTACCAAACAACAGGTAGATGATCACAATCGCGAGGACAAGGCTAATGCCACCACCGCCGTAATAGCCGATGCCGGGGCCCATATAATAGCCGCCGCCGCCGAATAACAACAGGAGAATGATCAGAATGATGATGAGAGGCATGGGCGAAAGTCTAGCACGACTCGCTGTAGGGATGCTTCTCGTCAGGGGGGAACCAAAAGAGCGAAGTCTTCCATTCGTTTGGAAAGCGCGACCCACAATGTAGTCTGTTCGCGACCATCGGAATGCTCCTCCCGGCCAAGTTTCAAGCGAGAGCGGCGGCATTTGGGAAAGGACCGCCTTCGTTCGGCCTACTTTCGACATAGTAATTCAATACTTGGTTTCTCATCCGGCCCTTCATGATGAACGCTGCCCTGGTCGTGCGATGGCGATTATCAGAGCGAAGTAGGCCAAAGCCAAAATGCCTCCCCGGAGAACTGACCCCATTGCTTCCCACTAGGTTGCAGCCGAAGAAAACCCGCCATGCAAGCGAGGATGAGCAGAAAATGGGCCACGCACCCAACCATCACCATCAGCCTATCGGGCTTACTCACATGCGCGTGTGCACCAACAACCAGAACTGCGCCGCTCCCTTCGGGAGAGATGAGTCACGAACAAATTGAGGCAGTTCCAGGCCATCGATATGATGACCCCAATGCCAAACTCCCAAGGGTTGTTTCGTCGAGTCAGTGTGAGAACAGCCACATAAATCGTCGCTTGGAGCACATCCAGAAGGCGAAGTTGCGGAACCTAGAACGCCGAAACCATCAAAGCGGAGAGGAAGAACCCAACTCCAATAGGGACGAGATACGTGTCCCACGAGAACTCCCTGCGGGAATTTGTCGCATTTAGCTTTTTACGGAGAAGCGGACGGAGGAATTCCCGAAAAGCCAGCGACCCCCGACGCCGCCTACGTTCTTGCTGCAGAGCGAGGATGACCACGTCGATAACGTAGACGACTCGCTGGCTTACTACATTGCGCCGAAGAAGGCGGGGGTTTCCGGGAGATGCATTTGTACGCCCAGGGCGGGCATGCGTTTGGTCTGCGGCGGCACGAAGTTTCCGGTGACGACGTGGCCTCAGTTGGTTGAGACGTGGGGAGATCGGGGATGATTCGGGAGTAGGTTCCCTGGAATCTAAGAACATACATGATACCGATCAGAATCTAACGACCCGTCTTACTGCGTAGCGGTTTCCAACGTCTCTAAGATTTGAGTTTGAATGATGAGGCTCGTCATACGCTTTAACGTGACATCTACCATTCTGATGTATCGCAAAACGTCGTCGGGATTGTGCCGATTCTGCTCGATGAGATAAGCCAAATTGACCAGGCCTTCGACTGAGTTGACCACCTCAATAAGTGCCACTGTCGAGACGGGGTTTGGTTTGTTCACGCTGTCAGCCCTTCGGAGTGGAGGTCACGATCTCCCACAAATGAATGGATAGGTAATATCGCCATTCCTGTCTGGCCCTTAAGCAGGTAGCGCATCTGCAACCGACTCCGCGATGAAACTATCCATCGCCTGGCTTAGCTGGGAATCTACTTCGTCTGCGATCGTCATCACGCCAATCAGCAGCACACTGAAATCGATAGTTGCCAGATTTTTCTGCAAGGTATCGAAGATGCAGACCTGCAACATCCGTGACTCTTCCACCAGCATGGCTGCGGTATATCCCTGCTCTTGCCGGTTGATTCCATGATCGCTAGCTGCTTTTGACACCAGTTCCTTGCTCCCAATCGGCTTGCTGGATTCAAGTCGAGACACCAGATCCCTGAAAACTTGTTGCAGATGACTGGTGCGCTGCTCGAATGTCATCGAAACTGCCATCACCTTCTTGTCAGTCTTGATGCGGCCATACCATGCCTGAATGGTCTCCTCTACCGAGCGTTGCAGGATCTCCGCGACCGTCTCCACCACCTGTGGAAGAGGCGCTCCGGTCTTCACCCTCTGCTTAATCGCCTTGACGAGCGCCATTACTTCCATAGGTTTTACCAGAATCTGATCGGTCTGCTGCAAAATGGCACGAGCTGCTGCCTCCATCTCCGGAAAAGCGCTCAAAACCATCGTGACAGCTTTTGGATTGGAGTGACGCATCGCGCTCACAACCGTCAACCCATCTCCTGCTCCAGGCATATGAAGATCAGTCAGTAGCACATCGAAGACAGTTGAGTTGATATGCTTGAGAGCTTCCGAGACATTAGCTGCCGTGGTCACAACGAAGCCGTCCGCCTCTAATATCTTGCACAGGCTGTAGCGTACAACTTCGTCATCATCCACAAGCAGAATCTCGATCTTGGACATCGCACGCCTCAAGGGCACTCCGACACATACCCAAGGTAAGCATCTCACTTTGGAAAATCCCTGGTCTGTTCTGTTTTGCTCATGCTGCGCACTTTATTTCTGCGAAGCTTAATGAGTATGCCCAACACAGTGGTTAAGCGTCTCCAAGATCGAATTGCAGATGCCAAACATGATATCGAGTCCACCGAAATGCACCTCGTCAAACAGAACGAGTCTTCGATCTCGCCGGATCAAGTCCAGGGCTTGCGGGGGCTTCAGGAAATGTACCGAAAACGTATCGTCAAACTGGATGCGGAGATCGCTTCCGTCCCCAGTCTAAGAGAGGACAACCCGGGGAGCTTACAAGGATCATCTGTGCAGTCCTCCGTGGAATTGTCTGATGTCACTTCTTTGAAGGGCTCAAAAGTGGAGCACTTGTAGCATTTTCTTCGGACGGTTGGTCGTGGAGGATCACATTTAGCAGCGATTTGTGAACCTGGATGCGACCGTTGTATTCGATGAAGCCCATCTTGCGAAAGCGATTCATGAAGAAACTGACGCGAGAGCGGGTAGTCCCGATCATATCCGCGAGAGTTTCCTGCGTAATCGGAGGAATCAACGTTTGCTCTTCGCCCGGTTGGCCGAACTCGGCCATCAGCAAGAGGATTCGCGCAAGACGCCTCTCGCTGGAGTTGAAGAGTTGATCAACGAGGTCGGCCTGGACCCGCATACTGCGGGTCAACAGGTAAGCCATGAACACCTCAGAAAGAGCGTGCTCTTGATGCATGATGCGGATCATCTCATCGCGTTCGATCTTGAGCGCAATACAGTCAATAATGGCCGATGCGGTCGCCAAACGCAGACCTTTCACCGCCGCAATTGATTCTTCTCCGACGAAGTCGCCTGGGGACAGGAGCGTGATGGTGGCTTCTTTACCGGCGCTCGAGACAACAGTGAGTCTTGCGCGGCCGTGTTGAAGATAGAAGACGGAGTCGGCCGGATTTCCCTGGGAGAAGAAGGATTGCTTGGCCTTTAATTGGACGATTTTTCGTCCTATTCCTGCTGTCTTCAGAAAGATCTCAACATCGAATTTTGTGGCTGACAGATCGGTCATCGCATTGCCTCTCGTACTTCTCAGCCTGAATGGAATGCGTTTTACGGCAGCTCAACCTTTCGATTAGATGCCTTAGGTAGGCTCTATGTCGTATACCCGACATCATAAACCTGTTTGGCACTCCGGTCGTCCTAATTACCCGGAAAAATAGAGCCAAAACATCTCGGTAGAAGCACCGCCAGGTGAGTTGCGCCAAGTCATACTAATCTGATTGGAAATGCGCTGGACGCTATGCCCAAAAGGGGGTCCGCCTGACCGTTGCCGACACGGGCGTGGGCATACCAGCAGAGGTTATACCAAGGATCTTCGAGGCATTCTACACAACCGAGAAGGCGACCGGAAATGGCATCGGATTTTGGCTCAGCCAGGAGATCATCAATAAGTGCGGCTCCAAGATATACGTAAAAAGCATTCTCGGCAGAGGAACGGTTTTCAGCTTCCATTTGGCTGGGTTGGCCCTCCTGCCGCAGCGTGCCTTCTTAAAGAGCACGACAGATCGGACCAATTAGGTAGCGACTGAAAGTTCTCTTCGTAAGGACCACAAGACCTGCTCAGTTCTCTTGTGCGTTTACAACGTCGGATTCCATAGGATCTTTCGAGACCCACCACACGACTGCGCCGATAACCTTCCACTTCGAATGATCGCTGACGTCCACGGGCAGGTATTTGTGGTTTGCTGACACAAGAATGTCCGAGGAAGGCAGTCTTTGTAGCCGAGCCACCTTGAAGCCGAGATCGCGATGAGAAAATACAGTGAGCCTTTGATTGAGGGCGTCGCGCTCCGTTACCGCGGTATCTACTGCGATAATGGCATCGGGCGGAATGATGGGAGCCATGGAGTCCCCAGCAACTCGCATGCTTATCATGCTCTCCGGGTGTGGGCACCAGCGAAGGGGAGCCATAAGAACATCTTCAACTTCTGCTTCGGAAAGCGGCACATGCGGTTTAGGCGGCACACGATCTCCATAGGCGACGACGTACAGGAGAGGAAGGACGACCGCCGTAGATCTCTCGGCAATCACTTTGCTCGAAAGCTTTCTTGAACTCACCAGATTGAAGTCTTTTAAATTGACCTGCAGCGAGGATAACGTAATGCGCAAATTCGTATCTGGAAAGTTAGCCGGATCGACTCCGGCGCGTTCCCAGAAGTAGATTCCATCCGGGGCGCCCGCCAGATTTCCGATAGCTGCATAAGCGGCGCTGTTCGGTTGATGGCTGCCCTTCATCCAGCGCGTAACCGTCGCAGGAGAAACGCCAACACGCGTTGCCAATCCTGCTTGTGAGAGCTTCAACCGAACCAGAAGGCCACGGATTCGGGCCGACCATTCCGGCAGCGAGACTCCTTGATCGGACATCGAAACTCCTTCCGGCTCTCGATTTCACTCATGCAATTTACTCAATGAAATCAAGCGCTTACAAGCAACATCCGGTATGCTATCAGCGGCTATATGGTGCACGTAACGCGTGTGTGTTGACCTCAGGATTCGGTTCAGCAGGAAGGAGGTATGGAGATATGTAATAGTGCAAACAATCAGGGAGAAGGGGAGACGATCCCTACCGCCTCGAAACTGACTTGCGCGGTTCCTCAAAAGGCTCACCCGATTGGCCTAGATTGACCCTAGTCTTTAAATGCGCTCCTGACCAGCGTGCCTTCAAAAGAATGTTTTAGAAACGGGGAATATTCAGATGTTGGGCTCACAAAAACCAAAGGTGCTGATCGTCGATGACGAACGTGTGATCACGGACACTCTAGTGACAATCTTCTCGAATTCTGGCTATGAAGCCCGTGGCGGTTATTCCGCAGAAGAGGCAGTGGCGATCGTGGAATCTGCCGAGTGGTGCCCGCAGCTGGCGATAATTGATGTGTGCCTGCCAGGAATGAATGGCATTGACCTCGCAGTTCTTTTCAGAGCGCTATGCCCCGATTGCCACATAGCCCTTTTTTCCGGGCAGGCGGCAACAGGTCAAATGTTGGAGCAAGCGCAGCAGGACGGTCATTCCTTCGAGATATTTGCCAAGCCCGTACACCCGACTGAGCTTTTGGGCGTGGCCTCCAATAAGCTGTCGCCTCTTATTGCTGATCGTAAAGACCAACCCGCTTCTACTGACCCGATGCCACAGACCTCATGCTGATCACGTTGTGCAACGACGAATGGGAGCATTGGATCCTCGACTTGAATCCCAGGGTTGCCTAGATTCTCAGCTCCTTTAGCAATCGAAGGAATGACTCAATTCCGCAGAGCTGGAATGACAAGCCATCGCCTCATCCACCAATTTTCTAATCCATCTTTAGCTATCTGGGTCTACACCAAACGTCAAGAATATTGCATCTAGAACTTCGCGATCAGAGTCACCCCGCCAATCAGAAGCAGGCCGCCAAGTACTCGCAGCGGGGTGATTGGGTGAGTGTCCATACGAAACCAGCCGAAGTGATCGACTACCAAGGACATGATAAGCGCCGAGGTGACGGTGAAGCCCATGAATGGTCCCGCTCCGACTCGATTCACTAGTGTCAATCCGGCATACACCTGGACTGCTCCCACAAGACCTCCGATGACTGCCCACCAAGGCATCGAAGCGATGTTCTCGGTAGTGGGTAATGGATGAGGGATGATGAGGAACGCTCCGACGAAGAAAAACGTAATCAGTGCGAACGAAATCGCGGATGCCAGCCATGGGTTGACCATGTGCTTGTTGAGTTGTCCATTCATGGCGGCACCACACGTCTGCAGCGCACCTCCGATGATGATGAAGGGGATAATCCAGCCTGAGTTCATAATTCTCCTTTCTTAGCCAAACTTTCTTCGGGTCAAAGCGTTCAAAATGCTTTGAACAGCATGTGCATGAGGACGGCTCCTCCAACGGAGACAAACAACGCAATAGGCATTGCTATCGCTCCAACCTTGAGAAAACCCCAGAAGCTCACATCGAGCTTTTCCCTGCGAAGTGCGATCAACCAGAGAATCGTCGCCAATGAACCTGTGACGGAGAGGTTCGGTCCCAGATCGACTCCGATCATTACAGCGTTGGCAATCAATCCCTTTACATGAGCTGCCTGCAAGGTGCCCCCGGCGATCAATCCAAGCGGCAAGTTATTTAAGAGGTTGTTTGCGATGCCTACAGCGACGCTTGTCACGAACGCTCCGAGTGCGGGAGCCAGTCTTTGCGCCCACTGTAACGCCGCTTGCGTGAACTTTAGGGCGCCGATGCTTTCGACAGCATCCACCATGATGAAGAGTCCCGCTACAAGCGCTATCGTTCCCCAACTGATCTCCTTTGCCAGCGCAAGCGGATTGCTGCGAGCTTTGATGGAAACGGCTGCTGTGATCGCAAGAGCAGCAAGACACGTCGGCAGGCCGAGATCTTTATTCAGCGCTGAGGCCGTCAGCAACACCGCAGTCACCACACCCAGGCCGATGAGAACCATCTTTCCGTTGCCAGTGAGCGGCCTTGCGCCGACCGTCTCTTCAATTTGCGCGGCCAGATCTTTCTTGAAGACCATACGCATGACCGCGTAGGTTGCGACGATTGAAAGGATCGACGGTACACCGAAGGAAAGGAGCCACCGACTGAGAGGTGGCATACCCTGATGGAACACGACGAGGTTTGCAGGGTTCGAGATGGGTAGGACAAACGAGGCGGCGTTCGCAATCAAAGCGCAGGCAAAGAGGTGCGGAAGCGGCCGTACTTTGGCTTTTCGGACTGCGTTCAGGATGGCTGGCGTCAACACGACGGCGGTGGCATCGTTCGACATGAAGATCGTTACGAGCGTGCCGATTCCATAGATGAGGGTGAAAAGCCGCGCAGTTGACCCGTTTGCTCCTCGAACCGCAACGGAGGAGAGCCAATCGAAGACGCCATGCTCGCGGGCCAGTTCCGAGAGGAGCATCATGCCGATCAGGAAAAGATATACATCTGAACCCTCGGCGACCGCCTTTCCCGCAAGCCTGAGAGGAACCAACTGCAAGAGGATAAGCAGTAACGCCCCGCCGCCGATCCAGTAGACCTCGGGGATGCCGCGCGGTCGAAGGAGCATCAGCACAATACTGACGCCGACGATCAAGGGGAGAAGAATGTGAGAGGGCACCTACCATTTCCTCCCGTTCTTATTCGGTCCGAGCTGGGTCGCCAGCAGGCCGCGCTCCGGCCAGGCCGCGACAGCGTTGTCCTGGTCTCGCTCAGAACGACTCGGGGAGTTGTAAGCAGAAGCGCCAAGAACTAAGCGAATGCTGTCCTCCGCAGTTTGGCCGTGTGCATCTTCTACCGATACGGTGAGCGAGCACACGCCGTCGGGAAGACTTGAGCGATGTAATTCGCCCTGCCACACGTTGCTCTCCGCAATCTGCGACAACTGCACTAACTGGCCTTCAAGCGTAGCGACTGCATTCTTTATCTCAGTCTTTCCCCATGCTTTGGCCCGAATCAAAACTCCGTCGTCGGCGATGTGGCCTTTCATAGCAGCGTCTGTGATGAAGCGCTCATCGGCGGGAGACGTAATCACTACAGATGGGAGTTCGTTTAGGGCAAGAAACTTCCAACTGATGACCTGGCCGTCGATGTTCGTCACCGAGAAACCTACCGGTCCCTCTTCAATCTGGCCTGTCGAGCGGGTTGCGGTGTAGAGGGTTCGCCCGTCATTTGCCAACTCGTTGTAGTGGGTATGGCCCATGTCGATGAGGCGGACTGAAGGACGTTCGACAAGTCGTCGCAACCTGTCTCCCCCTTGCTTGAGGTCAGTTGGATAGCAATGCAGTAGAAGAACGATGGATTGTTTCTCTTGCTCCGCTTGTCGAAGGTCTTCCTCCAGCCAGTCAAGCTGTTCGTCAAGAAGACAGAAGGAGCCGGGATCGGGAATATCGAATGCGTTAAGAGCAACGAAGCGAACCGATCCAACTTGAAATGAATAGTGCTTAGCATGAGCCATGAAGGCAAGATAATTGGTGAAGCTCTTTTCATGGACATCGTGGTCTCCGATGATGGAGCACCACGGGACCTGAAGGCGGTCGAGCGCCTCGCGCACGACTCTGTACTCAGTTACGCTCCCGTCGTCTGCAACATCGCCGGGAATATAGACGAAAGCTAACGAACCCGTGAAGGCTCGATTGATCTCTTCGACGATAGAGACAAGGTCAAGGTGGTTCTGCTCGCCGGCTTTGGTCATGTGGAGATCGCCGATATGAATCCAGGAGAGGACTCCAGCAGCATCGGGCAACCGTTGATGGAAGGGCTGCAAAGGTGGTGTATCGGTCATACGAATTTCTCCTACCGTTCAGAAAGAAGCTGCATGATGCGCTGGAACTCTTCTTGGCTAATCTCTCCTCGCGCGTAGCGCTCCCTTACGATGTTTTGCGGTGAGGCGAAATCAGCTGCGTTGAGTCGATTCGAGAAGAGTTTCCGGATCGGTCGATAAGCGAGAGCAACAACTATTGCCACGACTGTTATTCCCGCAACTTCATCCCATCCCGGTCCGAGGCCGAGCAGCGGGCCCATCGGGCCCGCGCACCCTGCAAACAGAATCAGAACAGAAAGCTTCGATAAGTCTTTGAGAGTTTTCATGACGTTGCTCCTCTACATCTGAGGTGGAGGGGGAGGGGGCGTACCTACAGGCGGTGGTACTGCGCCGTCTGGCGGAGCTGGGGCTGCTCCGTCCGGAGGCGGAGGTGGAGGTGCTCCCGGAGCACGCCGACCACGCGGTACTCTTGGCCCCTGCGGCCCTGCGGGAGGCGGAGGAGGCGGTGTCCCGCGCGCAACGCCCGGCCCCAGGTCAGGAGGCGCAGGCGCCGCCGCTACAAAGGTCTGGCCATTCGTGGTGATGCTTTGGGCGATCAAGCTCGTTTGGCCGGCGATGACCTGTTGTATGCCGCTGACCTGAACGCGCGTTCCCCTGATGACGCTCGATTGCAGTCGCATTCCAACGTCAGGCGGCAGGCTGACCGCGATGCCATTCCGCAGTGTGAAGGCTTGGATCTCTCCTTGCGGGCCGTACACAACGGCGTTCACACGGCTGTTATGAGTTGCGGTTACTCCCTGCTGTACAGGCACCGAAGCCCCGGGAGGTGGAGGAGGTGCGGCTGCTCCAGGGGGCGGGGGTGGGGGTGCTGGAGGTGGGGCCTGAGCAGCTGCAGCCAGAACAAGGGCTGGACTGAGGGCCGCGATGAGAAATATACGAGTAGATTTCATGGGCTTCTCCTTCTTGCACGATGGAGAAGGGCAACCTTCTCGCCAAACTCGTGCCCTCCACAACTGCAACAAATCATTCGATCTCGAACTTCAGGTCGATTCCAAGAACGGCCCGATGTGTACGCTGAGCGCTCACCACGTGAGCGGAAAGCGAACACATTGAAGAACTCTAGGCGCGCTGCAACGCACCAAGCCCCTCAAAACACTACGAATCGACAGGATCTGGAATGGCTGTGAATGTGCCTTTTAGACTGGCATGGTTCAGAACGCAAAAAGCGATCCATCCGACAGGGCTCCATCGCGCCAAAGTCGTTTTGGACTCAATGCCGCTAACTTCTTTCAGGCCGAAGCTGTCGGCGTCGTCCTGCCCATCCTCAACACCTTTCTCAAAGAAGCGCGCTGGCGTTACGACCAGATCGGACTTGCCACTGCACTGCTTGGATTGGGAACCCTCCTCTTCCAAACGCCTGCCGGAGTTCTGGTTGACCGGTTCAAAAACCGCCGACTGCTCTTCTTTGTCGCCTCTATCGTCGTTGGTGTCTGCTTTGGCGTGATCCCTTTTGTTCCCCGTAGCGCGCTCTGGATTGACTCGTTACTCTTCCTCTCTGGCGTGGCACAGAGCATCTTCATCCCTGTCCTTGGTGCGCTGGCTCTCGCACTCGTGGGTTACAAGGCTCTCAATCGCACACTTGGCGAAAATCAGGGCTGGAACCACGTTGGAAATATCGTTGCCGCGCTCCTGGCGTTCGTAGCCGTCCGGTACTTCGGCAGCGCATCCATCTTCTATTCGGTGGCGATCGCGTCGCTGGTTGGTGCATTCTCCGTCTACTGGATGCGGAAGGAAGAACTGAATGAGGAGGTCGCATCCGGCGACGGCAAGCAGCCTAAGGTGAAATGGGGAACGATTTTGCATGATCGCCCCGTACTCTTTTTGCTGGCCGCAGTCGCGCTGTTTCACTTGGCAAATGCCCCAATCCTTCCAGTCACCGCCCTCTACATCAAACAACTCGGAGGATCGAGCGCTCTCACCACCTTCACCGTGCTGTCAGCGCAATTGGTAATGGTGCCTGTGGCCTGGGCTACGGGGAGACTCTGCGATTCCTGGGGAAGAAAACCTATCATGGCCATCGCTTTCTGGGTTCTGCCCTTCCGAATCTTCTCTTATATCTTGGCCCACAGCCCGCATATGGTGGTATCTCTTCAAGCGCTGGATGGCATCGGCGCTGGGATTTACAGCGTCGCCATCGTCGCCTTTGCAGCAGATCTGACGCGCGGCAAGGGACAGTTCAACTCGCTGCTCGGAATCTTCGCAACAGCACAAGCCATCGGCGGAGTCGTCGGCCCCATCGTCTCGGGACTCGTGCTGCAGCACTTCGGCTTCAACATGACCTTTCTCGGTTTTGCAGTGCTCGCGCTACTCGCCGCTGCAATTTTCCAACTATTGGTACCAAATACGCAGTCGATGGAAGCCCCACAAGCTGCTTCAACGGTCAACGCATGAGCAGGCTTCATAACGGCATCCCTATGAAACGATCGCTGACAATCCTTGCGCTCATCTGTTCAATCGTCGCGCTCACGGCAAGGCGGTTGAACACGACCCACAAGAAATCGACAACCGTGCTGGCTGTTGTGAAGCCGGTTGTGGGCAACCTTCAAACCGCAGTCAAGTCTACGGGCACTCTCTATCCAAGCCATAGTGTAGACATCAAGTTTGACGGACAGGAGATCGTTGAAGGTCTCAAGGTGAAGGAAGGGGATCATGTTCCAGCCGGCGGTTCGCTTGCGGTGGGAGGGATCGGCATCATGAATATCATGCTCGTCGCAATATCGAAACGAACGCGGGAGATAGGAGTGCGAAGAGCTGTTGGGGCAGATTGAACTAGCATCCTATTGCAGTTTCTCCTGGAATCCATCGTCCTGAGCCTGGCCGGAGGGATGGTCGGCGTCGCTCTGGCTGTCATCACCGTTGGCGTAGCAGGCCTTGCACTACAATGGCACACGCCAGTTCAGCTTGGCGGTATCGCCACCGCTCTCTTATCCGCGACAATGGTAGCTGTCCTCTACGGCATCTATCCTGCAAGGAGGGCGGCAGCATTGAATGTCGTGGACGCAATCCGTGAATGAGCCAGCTAACTCCAACTCGCCTGCTTCGCAGCCTTCGCAGTCGTATTTTGTTGCTTACTCTGCTGGTCTGCGTTTTGCTGGCGTCGGCACTGACAGGCTTCTTCCTGCTCCTTCGTCATACGCAATCCACGATCATCAGTGGTTCGGCTACTCACCTCTTCACCGTAGTCAACACGTTTGCGAAAGACTATCTCACCGCAACGGGCTCCTCGAATAACAGTGAGGCCGTTCAGGCTCTGGCGGCAGAACCGAATCCCCGCGCAAATTCTATCCTCGCGGCCTTCAGCGTGAGCGCCTTCCGCCGGGACCCCGGAGTGGAGGGAGGTTTTTACTCTTCGACAACGGACAGTTTGCTTGGATACGCATTTCCGACGAATGACGGGCCAGGGCCGAAGAACGACATTCCCCCGCGCGAACACCCTACGATCCTGTCTGTCGCCCAACAAGCAGCATCCAGCGACAAACCGTCATCCTTCGTTTTCCGAGGACAAAAGGACGTAATCCTCTTTCAAGCTGTCCCCCTCTCCAGAAATAATCAGGTTCTGGGAAGCGTTTGGGCTATGCAGCGAATTCACGATGTGGACACTGGAAGAGATCTTCAGGCTCTCTTCGGAGTGAGTTGTCTCGCGCTTGCCGCGATCGCTTGTGTTGGCGTTGCATTCTGGATTACCCGGAATGTACAGGCGGATGTCTCGACAATCCAAGGACGCCTTAAGGATTTAGAAGTGGATCTGAATCAGCCTCGTCGGGGTAGTGTAAGCTCCGCCGAATTGGATGGCATCCTGAGCGGAATAGATGTGCTCGGAGTTTCACTGCAACAGAAGATCGAGACAGAACGTCAGCTCATCGAGCAGCTTCATCACAAAGAACGTCTCGCTGCTCTCGGCCAAGTCGCAGCAGGCGTGGCGCATGAGTTGCGGAACCCTCTTGCGACCATCCGCCTTCGCGCACAGATGTCTCTCCGTAGCAAAGACCCCGAGCAACTAGACCAATCCGCAAAGCTGACTTTAGAAGAGATCGACAGACTCAGCGGAGTCCTCGACCGGCTCCTCTACTTCGCCAAGCCAATTCAGCTTCAAGTTAAGCGCTTCGATCCGGCGCAAATGTGCGAAGACTTGCTGGCGGCATTGCGGCCAGAGGCCGAAAGTGCGTCCATTGAACTCGTGTGCAACGATTCGGACAGCGCCGATCTGTTTGGCGATGCGTTGAAGTTGCGCCAGGTCATGGAAAATCTCGTCCGCAATGCGATGGAATCATTCGAGGGAACGAGGGATTTGCAGAAGAGGATTCTAGTATCCATAACGTCAACTCCAACGAATGTCAGGATAACGGTCAAGGACAACGGGGCTGGTTTGCCTAACAACATCTCGGCAAAAGCGTTCGACCCGTTCTTTACGACGAAAGCACGAGGCACAGGACTCGGTCTTTCGATCGCCAACGAAATGGTCCGTGCGCACCAAGGGACGTTGACGCTGAAGAGCGCGCCGGGCGGAGGTACAGTTGCAGACCTCCTTCTGCCTCGTTTCGCGGAGCATCCGCGCGAACCAATTGCATCGGAACGAAGTGGAGCCAGCGTATGACAGAAAGAATCCTCATCGTCGATGATGAGCGCAATTTGCGAGAAAGTCTTTCCGAAGCATTAAGCCAGGCCGGTTATCAGGTGTTGACGGCCTCGGACGGCAAGGAAGCTTACTCGATGATCCAGGAGCAAGAGCTCGACCTCCTCCTCTGCGACTGGAGAATGCCGGAGATGGACGGAGCTACGCTCCTGAATCTTCTTCGCGAAGAAGGAAGACTCGTTGATCTCCCCGCACTTGTCATCACGGCCCACGGCACGAGCAACAATGCGATCGATGCGATTCAGCTTGGCGCCTATGACTTCGTAACCAAGCCTTTTGATTTGGACGACGTGATTGTGACTATTCGCCGCGCGCTTGAACACTCCTCACTTCAAAAGGAAGTGAAGCAATTGCGTCGGCAAGTCGGCGACCCAAGTCCGCGTAGAGGAGAGATCATTGGAACTTCCCCACTCATGCTCAACGTGTTTAAAGAAATAGGGAGAGTCGCCCAGACCAACTCCACCGTGCTGATAACGGGAGAATCCGGCACGGGTAAGGAGTTAGTTGCGAAGTCAATCCACGCGCACAGCGAAAGACGCAATGCAGCTTTTGTCGTCGTGAACTGTGCAGCCCTTCCAGAGAACCTGATTGAATCAGAGCTGTTTGGCTACGAAAAGGGTGCTTTCACGGGAGCACTCAATCGGAAGGTCGGTAAGTTCGAGAGCGCACAGGGCGGAACGATTTTTCTCGATGAAGTCGGCGAACTTCCTCTCGAAACTCAACCGAAGCTCTTGCGGGTTCTCCAGGAGCATACCTTCGAGCGGCTGGGAGGGACGCAATCGGTTGACGCAGACTTTCGAGTAATCGCAGCAACAAACCTCGACCTGGAAGAAGAGGTTGCAGCAGGCCACTTTCGCAGCGATTTGTATTTTCGATTGAGCGTTGTTCCTATTCGACTGCCCTCACTCCGAGAACGCCGCTCGGATATCCTGCCGCTCGCAGAGCATTTTCTTCAGTCATACAGCGAGAAACACGGCCTGAGAGCTACGGGTTTTGTGGAGGATACAATTCTCAAGCTCCAGCGTCACGCATTTCCCGGCAATGTCCGGGAACTGGAGCACATTGTAGAACGAGCGGTGGTGAGAGCCGGAGGGAGAGCCATCACCTGCGACCTTATCGTGGTCGATGAACTGGCGACAACTGAATTATCAATAGGAAGCGGGTTAGAAAAACTGCTGGAACTGCCATACAGAGAGTCGATACAAGCTTGGGAACGGCTGTTGATTGAGCGGGCTCTGAAAGCAGCAGGGGGCAACAAGGCAGAGGCGGCCCGGGCGCTGGGCGTTCATCGCAGGTTGCTATATGAAAAGCTCGGCTCCGAAATATCATGAGCTGCTGTCTTGTCGATTATCGACACCTACCCGCTGACCCCAATAGGGGCAGTTTCGAGAGACCACATTGTGAGGGCAGCATGAACTGTGAAACAAAGGTCCACCTGACAGTTAAGTAGTGCCCGTCAGCAGTTTTTCTGCTTCTTTCTCCAGGCGCCGAAATTCAACTAGTAAGTCTTGCGCATCGAAGTCCTGATCCCGCGCGAGTTCCGCTGCCTCTTTCACGCTGGCAGAGAAAGAGTCCCAGGGTACGATCGCTTCAATCGCCGCAAACGGGTCGCGCCCTTGCTCCCAGGCATCGACCAGAGCCGCGCCAACTCTCGCGTAGAGCCGAACCTTATCGTTGATGGCTTTGCCCTGTTCGGCAAAGGCTCGTTCGTATTTGTTCTTCGACTTGGTAAAGAAACTGCCGATCAGTCGGTCATTGAGGTCGATGATTTCGTCGATCAGCGTCGCCGCCGTTTCTATCATCAGCGCGACCAGTGTGCCGTGACGCCGAGCCTGCTCGTACTCCTTGAGTTGATACACCGCAGTTTGGCCGGCTTCACGGGCGAGCTGCAGGAGAGGGTTCTGATGCAGTTTATGACCTACCTCCAAAGATAACCCAAGATCCCGGATCGCATTGAGCCGCTCGATATGGCCGAGTACGGCTCTCGGGGTGGGCGCTCCCGGCGGCATCCGTAACCACGAGAGCGCACTGTACGGGCTTCCCTCGCGTTGTTCCAGTAGTTGATCCAGCTTGGTGCGCTGTTCAAGGTTGAGGTCCTCGGTGAGAAGAGCGAAAACCTTCCTCTGTGCACGTGTCATCGTTTCGGCACAGAGACGTTCGATCACCGCAACCGGAGGAAGAACGATCAGCCGTCTCCGAAGCTCATTTACAACGGTTTGCGCGAGAACGATCCCCCGCGTCGTCTGCAAGGCTGTCGGATCAAGCCAGACCGAGATGGATCGGTAGTGCCTGGTCCCGAACTGCTCCATTCCCAACCGAGGCAGCAGCTCAAGCAGATGGCTTCGCCGCGTCGCATCGCGCTCCGCATAGACATCCCACACATCGACCGGAATTCCGAGCTGTCCGGCGACGATATCGAGAACAGGACCGTGCGGCCTTTCGTCACCCGCCAGCACTCTTCCCTGGTAGCGGAGATAGCTCATCAGCACCGCAATGCCAAGGCGGTTGTGGTCCCCGCGATGCTGTCTGACAAAGGCCAGATCAGTCTTCGTCAACGTGTACAGGCGAATCAGCTCTCCCTCATCCGTTGGGAAGGCGAGCAGTTCAAGGCGCTCTGAAGAGGTCAGCAGCTCGCGACGGGGCATGATCGAGGAGTGTAGCGAATACGGAGGTTTTCAGGACAAGAGCAGCACGCCACGATAAGCGCTGTTTCGCTGCTCAGAAGTGTCTCACAACTTGTCCGATAAACTGTGTCCGAAATACCCCGGCCTTGATAAGATTCGAGACATGCGCATCGGCTACGCCCGCGTTTCGACAGACGACCAAACTCTCGACTTGCAAAGAGACGCATTGAAGCGAGCCAAATGCCGAGATTTACGAAGAGCAGGCCAGCGGAAAGAACACCGGCAGGCCACATCTTGAAAGTTGTCTCAAGAGCCTGCGTGAAGGCGACATGCTGGTCGTTTGGAGATTGGACCGGCTGGGCAGAAATCTGGCCGATCTTGTGACGCTCATCGCCGATCTGGAGCACCGCAAGATCAATTTTGTGTCGCTCACCGAAAAAATTGAGACCGGTTCACCGGCAGGCCGACTCGTGTTCCACGTCTTTGCGGCGCTCGCCGAGTTTGAATGCAATCTGATCCGCGAGAGGACATGTGCTGGTCTCAGAGCGGCACGTGCTCGCGGTCGCAAGGGAGGCCGTCCAGCAAAACTCTCCCCCAAAGAGGTGAAGACCATCCGTGCTCTGCTCAAAACCGCTGATATTCCGGTCGCTGAGATCGCTGCCCGGTTCCGCGTCGCCCGGTCTACACTGTACCGCGCCGTTTCCGTCCAGTAACGATTGAGTCCATTGTTGTCACCCGAGGAATTCGAATATGCTAAATGTTCCTTGTAATGGCAGTATAAGTTGCAAGCGCCTCGCGAGAAGGGCCTGGATGGCTTTTTGTGTAGTGCCTCTGATCTCCACTTGTTTCGGCCAGGCTGCCCCGGCCTCGCAGCTACAAGCACTATATGAGTCGCATCAATGGTTCTCGCTGCGCAAAGCGACTGAACACACCAAGGCTCCGTTTTTTTATCGCTCTGCTGTTGAAGCCGCATTCAATCGGATAGGGCCAGCACAGAAGCATCTAGATGCCGTGATCCAGGCCGCTCCACATTCCCCGGACGCCTACAAAGCACATGAACTGCTGGCAAGCCTCTACTTCAGAAACGGCTTGTATAGCAAAGCATTCACCCAGATCGACGCGATGCTTGCTGAAAAACCTGCCGAGGAAGACGTGAAGAATATGCGCCCATTATTCAGCGCACTGAGTCAGTCCAACCAGATCGTGCTCAGAAAAAAGGCATCCACGCTTCAGATGCGTATGGAAGACGGAAACTTGTACCTCCCGCTGGCCGTTGTTGGGAAAGAGGCGAACTATGTATTCGACTCCGGCGCCAACTTCTCCATCATGAGCGAATCAGAGGCCAAGAGACTTAGCCTAATGGTGCGGAATGTAGACACCCAACTTGGTGACAGTAGCGGAGCGCACCTCGGTGTTCGCGTTGCGGTGGCGAAGGACGTCACCATCGGCGGACTTCATTTGAAGAACGTTGCCTTTGGCGTTCTGCCGGATACGCAGGAGCCATTCGCCGAATTACCGGAGGGCAAGCGCGGTATTCTTGGAATTCCTGTTCTGCTTGCGATGCAGACTTTGCGTTGGGAACCAAATGGCACTTTTGCTTTTGGCTTTAACCCAAGACACACTGATCTCTCAACCTCAAATTTATCCTTCGAGGAATCGTTTCCCGTTACGCAAGTCTTCTTCCAAGGCAAGTCGCTCGACTTCACTCTCGATACCGGAGCTACGCACACCGTACTGAGCCCTCCGTTTGCCATGGAGTTTCCCGCTCTCCTGAAGTCTTCAGGGCAAAAAGAATCTCACAAGCTGACGGGCGTGGGTGGGAGTTCCAGCTACGATTCCGTTTTGCTGCCCTCGGTGACCCTTCAGGTAGGTGGGCACAATGTGAGCTTGGAGCCTGCTCATGTGCTGGTCAAACAGAGCAGCGACACGAGCAGTTGGGCGGCGGGGAATCTCGGCATGGATCTACTCAACCAGGCTCATGTGATCACCCTCGATTTTCACGGTATGATGCTTAGCTTGGAATAATCGGCTATCTGGTGACCCTAAGACGGTCCCTTGGCGTACGTGGAAAGCCGTTCTCGAAAGCCCCGGCCGACGGACTCATAACCAGTAGCTCAGTTGCTTGCCCGACCTAAGACTCCGGAGGCGTTCGCTTTAGGGAACAGGCCGCGAGGCGGTGGGGCCCTTAGCGTACATAAATTTCCCTTTCTTGAGGTGTCCCCTTGAGGCGGCTTTACCTGGAATTTTAGAAGATGCCACAGCAAAGCTTTCCAGCGCACTTCGCATGCTGATCTCGCAACTCGAGCACGAACTGGAGGAGCTGGCGAACTTCATCGGGGAGGCGGACGGCGCCATGGAGCGGACATCGCGTGAGAACGAATCCTGTCGGCGCTTGCTCGCCGTTCCCGGCATCGGCCCCGACTGCAACAGCGCTCATCGCGGCGATCGGAAACGGAGCAGCGTTTCGCAAGGGTCGAGAGTTCTCGGCCTGGGTTGGCATGGTGCCGCGTGAATCCTCCACAGGAGGAAAGCAGAAGCTATTGGGGATCAGCAAACGGGGCAATCCCTACCTGCGAAAGCTCTTCATCCAGGGAGCCCGGGCAGTCATGCTGCGAGGGACCAAGCAATCGATTGGCCTCAGAACTTGGATTGAGAACATCGCACTAAGGAAGCACCATAACGTCGCGGCAGTGGCTCTCGCGAACAAAATGGCCCGAATCGCCTGGGTAGTTTTGTCAAAAGGAGAGGCTTACCGGCCCGCTCTGCTCGTGGATGAAGAGCCCAAGCCGCGTGGTCTGCACATGACGCCTGCTTGAGGCAGGCTATTGGAAATAGCCTTGCGATTCTCCGCAACCCACCCACGACGCTTGAACAAGTTTCCCTGCCAGGTCTGCTGGCGAACAATGAGATGGCACAACGGTCGATCCCGACGCTCTCCTAGCCTGATGCGCCAGCAGTCCCTCAAGACTGAAAAGCTAAATAGGAAGAGGGCGTAGCGCATTCCATCCTAGCCGGGAGTCGTACACTCCGCTAAAGGTTGATTAGATAAGGGCGAAGGCTCAAGTGAAGCCCGTAGACTATGTCTGGTTTAGAGACCAGGGCCAGCGTGAGGAAGGAGTCGGGATGATCATAA
>NZ_JACHDZ010000004.1 GCF_014201375.1 Tunturiibacter empetritectus | reverse complement strand
TCGGGATCCGAGAAGATGCTGATCTCTTCGTGCGCGAGCATACGACCGTTGAGGTCGATAATGGCAAGGATTGCTCTGCGGGGCCGAAGGTCGGCCACCAACATGACGAGATTATCGTTGAGCGAGAGCATGGTCGGGCGGCAGCCGCGGGGCCTGCGGGCTACGGCACCCTCAACGATCCAAGTCCCCTGTAGGAGCTGCTCGACGATATTAGAGACGGTGCTAGGCTGCAAGCCGGAGACGCGTGACAGATCCGCACGCGAGATGGGTTGTTTGGACCGAACGATCTCCAATACGATGTCGCGGTTGATGTCGCGAGCGATCTCGCTTGATGCAAGCTCTACATAGGCGAGGTCGACCCTCCTGAAGCCCTTGTCAACGTGCTCTGTTCGTTCTTTAGCTGACATGGTGCGCTCGCACGAGCTGAGAGTTCATCAGTGCTCCATAGCGGGAGAGGTGCTGTTCCCGTAGATTGTCCTATCTCGACTTGGCAGGTTTGCAGGGATGTGCGTGAAGGTTCCCTGAGTTAATAAAATCGCAAAAACTATTTCTTCAGGGTCCAGTATAGCGGCGTGCCGTTGCTATTTATAGAGATAAGTGGAATGATCTCGAAAGAGGTGTGTAAAAGCTGCAAACACCTAATTCTGTGCGGCCAGATCGATGATAGGATGTCGGACCGATGCGATCTTTATTGACAACTTTGCAGACTAATCGATATAGTTCGGGTCGCGAGTAAAATATAGGTTTGATATGCCATGACGCTTCATCTACTTTTTTGGAAGGCTTTCGTAGCACATAATGCTTTCTGTCGCTTCTAACTTTTCTCTACTCGGCGCCCAGATGACGCGACTGAATCCAGTCGACGTCCTGATCCTGCTGTTCTACTTCGCCCTGGTCATCTTCATTGGGTTTTATGTGAAGGGATCGACGAATACAAGCGAAGAGTTCTTCCTTGCTGGAAGAGAGATGTCGGCATGGGTGGCTGGGTTGAGCTTCGTGTCAGCAAATCTGGGATCGCTGGAGCTAATGGGATGGGCGGGGGCCGCATATCAGTACGGGATGTTGGCGACTCACTGGTACTGGATCGGCGCAATTCCAGCAATGCTGTTTCTCGGCATCGTTATGATGCCGTTCTATTACATCTCGAAGACCCACTCTGTACCGGGTTATCTTCATCTGCGGTTTGGCGAGGGGGCAAGTGCGGTGAGCGCCGTGTCGTTTGCCTTGATGACGATTCTTATGAGCGGCGTGAATATGTACGCCATGGCTGTCGTGATGCAAACAGTGCTTGGCTGGAATCTGACATTCTCGATCTGGGTGGGCGCTGGGACAGTGGCGTTGTACGTGATGCTTGGGGGCTTGCGCTCGGCCATCATCAACGAGGTGCTGCAGTTTGTTTTGATATGGGCGGGCGCAGCGACAATTCCGATCTTGGGGTTGATCGAGGCGCATGGCTGGACAAATCTGAAGACGCAGATTGCGGCGAACGTAGGGAACGCCAACTATACACACCTATGGAACACACTTGGTGGGTTCAAAGACAACCCGATGGGCGTGCATTGGACGGGCATCGTCTTTGGGCTGGGGTTTGTCATCAGCTTCGGCTATTGGACGACGGATTTTCTTGTGGTGCAGCGGGTGTTGAGCGCGAACAGCCTGCGATCCGCAAAGATGGCACCGGTGATCGGGGCGGCGTTCAAAATGGCAGTGCCGTTGATCGTAATTCTGCCCGGTCTGATTGCGCTTGGGCTGCACAACGCCGATGGATCTAGGGTGTTTCATCTGGTACCCGGAAGTGTAGCGAAGGCGACCGGACAGCACAGCTACGACGACGTGCTGCCGCTGATGTTGGTCCGCTACTGCGGTCCCGGGTTATTGGGGCTCGGAATCACGGCCTTGATAGCGGGCTTTATGAGCGGCATGGCGGGCAATATCAGCGCCTTCTCGACTGTCTGGACCTATGACCTGTACGGGGCCTTTATTAACAAGAGAGCGTCGGACAGGCACTATGTAGCGATGGGACGATGGTCAACCGTTATCGGAATGCTTGTGTCGATTGCGACGGCTTACCTGGTGATGAACGCGGCTTCGATCATGGATTACGTTCAAGCGTTATTTAGCTTTTTTATCGCGCCACTCTTCGGCACCGTGATCCTGGGGATGCTGTGGAAGAGGGCGACAAGAGCGGGCGGATTCTGGGGGTTGTTGGCCGGAACCACAGCTTCGATAGGGATGTTTGTTTGGGTTCGTTTGAATGCCGACGGTCTGCGATATATCGCTATGAGTCCTGATGCGCGTCCAATGGCGGAGAACCTTTATCGTGCGCTGTGGAGTTGGCTGATCTGTGTTGGGGTTACAGTGACCGTGAGCCTGATGACGAAGGCTACGCCCACCGCCCAACTTGCCGGGCTGGTCTATGGAGTAACTCCGCTGCCTAGCGACGGCGCTGAAAAACTTTGGCAGAAACCTGCCTTCTGGGCGGTCGTCGTGATCGTTGTGTTTTTCATTCTTAATATAGTGTTTCTTTAGAAGCGAGCTGCGAGGAGACACGATGAAAGACAATCGTTCGCAAGAGCAGAAACGGCAGGCGCGCAGAGCAAGACTATCCATATGGTTTTTCTGCGGCATCTTGATGCTGGCTGACGGTCTGGTTCTATTAGGCCAAGGCATCTTTGAGCGCTTTGGACACGAGCCCGCCACAGTTCTGGCCAATTTGCAGCCAACGCTCTGGTGGGGCGTTCTACTGACGCTTTTCGGGGGGTTCTACACGGTGCGTTTTCGGCCGGCGGTTCAGTCGGTGGATTGAGTTTCTGTGCAGTAAGCGGCACAAGACACATTTTTATTTGGGGGATCTATGGGGCAATCAATTTTCAATAGCTTTCCGATAGTGGAATATGAGGGAGCCGAGAGCACATCCGATCTAGCGTACCGCTGGTACGATGCCGACCGAACAGTGTTGGGAAAGCCGCTCCGAGAGCATCTGCGATTTGCAGTCGCTTATTGGCACAGTCTGGCAATGAACGGTAGCGACCCATTTGGCGCGCCGACGATTCGTCGCCCCTGGATGGACCGCAGCGATGCGATGCAGGCCGCGCAGGATAAGGCTGACGCTGCATTCGATCTTTTTCGTGTCCTTGATCTTCCCTTCTACACATTCCATGACCGCGATATCACTCCCGACGGCGAAACCCTGCGGGAATCCATTGCCAATCTTCACAGCATGTCGGATTACCTGGCGAAGAAGATGGAATCGTCAAAGACACGGCTGCTATGGGGTACGGCGAACCTGTTCAGTCATCCGCGATTTATGTCTGGCGCCGCGACCAACCCAGACCCAGAAGTTTTTGCTTACTGTGCGACGACGATTAAACATTGCATGGATGTAACGAAGAAGCTGGGCGGCGAAAACTATGTACTGTGGGGCGGACGCGAGGGCTACGAGACGCTGTTGAACACCAGTCTGAAGCGCGAGCTGGAGCAGATGGGCCGCATGCTCGCGTTGGTGGTGGAGTACAAACACAAGATTGGATTCAGCGGCCAGATATTGCTTGAACCGAAGCCGAAGGAGCCGACCGTGCATCAATACGACTTCGATACGGCGACGGTATTTGGGTTTCTAAAGAGGTTTGGCCTTGAGAGCGAGGTGAAGGTGAATCTTGAGGCTAATCATGCGTTGCTGGCGGGACACACCTTCGAGCATGAGATTGCCACGGCCGCTGACCTGGGGATTCTCGGTTCGCTCGATATTAACCGCGGCGACCCGTTGCTTGGTTGGGACACGGATCAGTTTCCGGTAGATCTGTACTCGATGACCTTGGCGATGTATCACGTGATTCAGGCTGGGGGGCTCGGGCCGGGCGGCATGAACTTCGATGCGAAGGTGCGGCGGCAGTCAACGGATCCGGAGGATCTACTCCATGCGCACATTGGTGGCGTGGATCTGTGTGCTCGCGCGTTTCTGATCGCCGCGAAGATCCATGAGGAAGGGCGTCTGGCCGAGATTGTGGACGCGCGCTATGCGGGTTGGAATCTGCCGGAGAATAAGGCGATGCTTGCGGGCAAGGAGTCGCTGGGCGCAATCGCTGCTCGAAGCGAGGAGCGCAATATCAATCCCAAGCCGCGATCAGGGCGGCAGGAGCAGTTGGAAAATCTGATCAACCGTTACCTGTAGTCGAGGGAAGGGCTACATCGGACTGCGAATACCGGTGTAGTTCACGAGTCAAGGAGTTTCGATGATATTGCGGTGTTGGTTTGCAAGATCTGCGTTTGTCCTATTGACCTTGAGTCTCCCTGCTCTCACTCAGGTTGCGTTGCCGACGGATCCGCGACGCCCTGCCTTGGGACTTGGAGCGGCGTGGTATCCCGAGCAGTGGCCGGAGAGCCGGTGGGACGCAGACCTCACGCTCATGAAACAGGCGCATATCAATTTTGTGCGCGTGGGTGAGTTTGCGTGGAGCACCATCGAGCCACATGAGGGCGAAGTTCATCTGGAGTGGCTTCAGCATGCCGTGCGTGCGGCAGAGCGGCATCACATCGCGGTTGTGATGGGCACGCCATCCGCCGCGCCGCCAGCCTGGCTTACGCAGAAGTATCCTGAGACCCTGCGCACCATGGAAAACGGCAGGAAGGACGGTCATGGAAATCGCCAACAGTTCGATTGGAGCGATCCCAAGTATCGCGAGTTGAGCCGGAGGGTCGCGGAGAAGATGTCGGAGGCGTTTGGTCATGACGCGAATGTGATCGGGTGGCAGATTGACAACGAATACGCCAATGAGAGCTATGGGGAAACTACCCAGGTACAATTTCGAAGCTGGCTTCGCACCAAGTACGGGACGCTTGAGAACCTAAATGCGCGGTGGACCACCGCTTATTGGAGTGAGACCTACCAGGACTGGAGCCAGATTCCGATCGCCGAACATGGGGGCAACCCGGGCCTGATGCTGAACTGGAAAGAGTTCGTCTCCGACACTTGGCGGAGTTATCAGAAGAACCAGTTGGATGCGATTCGTGCGCATGCTGAGCCTCGACAGATGATCACGACGAACATGATGGGATGGTTCGACGCATACGATCACTACACCGTGGCGCAGGATTTGGACTTTGCCTCGTGGGACGATTATGTGGGGACGGGACATCTGGACCCAGTGCGCAATGGTGCGACACACGATTTGACTCGTGGATTTTTGCGCAAGAACTTCTGGGTGATGGAGACGCAGCCGGGCTTTGTGAATTGGCAGACGGACAACAATGCGCTCGATAAGGGCGAGGTTCGGGCTATGGCGTGGAATGCGATTGGCCATGGTTCGGAAGCAGTGGAATACTGGCAGTGGCGAAGCGCGCTGAACGGACAGGAGCAGTACCACGGGACGCTGGTTGGAGCCGATGGGACGCCCGTCCCGCTATACGGCGAGGTGAAGCAGATTGGGGCAGAGTTCGAGAAGGCCGCTCCAGTTCTGGCTGGAACGACCGTGAGGTCGCAGGTTGCGGTGCTGCAGGACTACTCGAGTCGATGGGCTATTAATTGGCAGAGGCACAATAAAGCATTCGATCCGGTCGATGCTCTGTTGAGTTACTACGCTCCGCTGCATAAACTTGCTGGTTCGGTTGACGTGGTTGCGGATACAGCCCCTCTGACGCAGTACAAGCTGGTCGTCGCTCCGGCGTTGAACGTACTGACACCGGAGGCTGCAAAAAATTTGGAGACTTACGTTCGTGCAGGAGGCAATCTTGTGCTGGGGCAGCGAAGTGCCATGAAGGACGAAGACAACATTCTATTTCCAGAGCGGCAGCCTGGACCACTCGCCGCAATGCTGGGCGCGAAGGTTGAGCAGTTTTACGCACTGGATCAAACAGTGCCGGTGAGCGGCGTGTGGGGAGATGCGCAAGATACGACCTGGGCCGAACAGCTCGGCGTAACCGATCAGGCTACGCAGGTTCTGATGCGTTACGGAACGAGCAACGGCTGGTTGGACGGACAGCCCGCGGCTGTGACACGCAAAGTTGGGCAGGGGACGATTACATACATTGGCACGGGGCTTGATGCGGCTGCGATGAGACGTGCTGCGGAGTGGATGCTCAAGGAGAGCGACATCGCGACAATATTGCCAGAGATTCCGGCAGACGTGGATGTGGCGATACGGTCGAACGAAAAATCGCGTGTTCTTATTCTGACGAACTATGGATCGGAGATGAGTGTCATCAAGCTGCCACACGCAATGCACGATGTGCTCAAGGGTGGGGACACAACAAGCGTTTCACTTCCGCGGTTTGGTGTCGTGGTGCTTCAGGAGTCGGCCGGCAGTAAGTAGGAGGATAGCTTTGTCTGGCTTCGCGAAGGTGGAACGGTGTGGCACACTCACGCTGTTGTTTAGGCTTCAGTTCGATGCTTGCAGCCCAGAGCTTCGTGCCTTCCGGCGACCTACTGGTACGCTTCGGTGCGCAGGCGCGCGTCTTCGAGGAAGCTATGCCAACGGGCAATGGACGACTAGGAGCGGCGATGTATGGCGGCGTCTGCGAGGAGTGAGTGGACCTGAATGAGAGTTCGATGTGGTCCGGCTCACCCCACGACTCGGATCGCACAGACGCCGCGAAAGAGCTTCCAGAGATTCGCAGGTTACTGATTGCGGGTGACAATGTATCCGCCGAGGCTCTGGTAAATAAGAGCTTACATCGGCTGATACGGGGAGCGGCGATGCTCGCTATGTTTCGTACGAGGAGCTGGGAAAGCTGCTGCTCTCGTTTGACGGGATTCAGGATGCGAACGCCAGCGAATATCGCAGATGGCTTGATCTCGATGGGGCTGTGGCGACCGCGAGTTTGTTGCAAATGGAGTGCGCTATACACGCGAAGTATTCACAAGTGCCCCGGATCAGGTGATTGTGGTGCACCTGCGGGCGAGCCGATCCCGTTCGCTTTCGTTACGCGTTCATCTGGGCAGAGTGGAGCGTTTCCAGACGAAGACCGATGGTAAAGATGGCTTGGTGATGACGGGCGCGCTGGATTCGGGCGCGCACGGCGTGGCTGGTCGTCGGTATGCCACCCGTGTGCGAGCGTTCACCCGCGGCGGCACGATAAAACCAGTCGATGGCGATTCTCTTTTGATCTCTCGCGCTGACGAGGTTACGCTACTGGTGACCGCGGCAACCAACTATGGAGGTTTCGCAGGCCGTCACAGCCATAGCGCCGAGTTCGCCGCTTTGCATGATATGCGCGCGGCGGCGAGCGGCCTTCTGCGTTGTTGCTGGCGCGCCACCAAGCGGATTATCGCAGCTACTTCCGCCGAGTATCGCGTGCGATGGGAGACGGCGACGCAGCGCTGGAGCAGAGCACGGCTGCTGACCGTTTAGCCGCGGCTTATAGGGGAGCGAACGACCCTGGGTTAGCGGCGCTCTACTTTCAGTTTGGGCGCTATCTGTTGATTTCGTCGTCTCGTCCGGGTGGCCTGCCGGCAAATCTCCAAGGGCTTTGGGCAGAGGGAATTCATCCTGGATGGAAGGGCGACTGGCACCTGGACGTCAATGTGCAGATGAACTACTGGCCAGCGGAGCCGACGGCGCTAGGAGAACTTACGGATCCGCTGTTCGCTCTTATGGAAGGACTGCAGATGCCCGGCGCACATACAGCACAAAGCTACTACGGCTCCGATGGATGGGTCGCGCCTCTGGAATCCCGTGGATCCGATTCGACAGAGCTCAGCGGGGAGATTCTCCTCGTCGATCGCAGGTCCCATGCACACGCTGGCCTTCCGTGCATCGGGCATGTAAAAAGAGTTCCCGGCGAATTGGAGGGCGCGGTGACAAGCCATCTCTTAGCCGTCCGAATGAAGTTCGCGTGCTGCCGGCGCTGCCCTCCGCATTGCCCGAGGGCCGGGTCGACGGGCTAAGGGCGATGGGAGGAGTCACCGTTGGAGTAACATGGAAGGCTGGGCGAATGACTGAATTGAGGCTACAGTCAGAGCGCGATGGTGTTGTCTGAGTTCGCTATGGATCGGTTGTTCGGGAGTTGCAGATGAAGGCCGGAGCGAGGAAAGTTCTCGACGGATTGCTGCGAACGATCGGCTAGAGTATGTGCGAGTAACCCGTCTCAGAAGGTGCGACTCTATCTATCGGTTTTCTACCTCGAGGATCGAGGCATCGGGCGCGCTCCATGCGTCTGGGCCGCTGTGGGTCAGCTTGCCTGTCGCATTGGACCAGTGGAGATGGGTAAGTTGGAACTGGCCCTTCTCGTAGTTATAGGTGCTGCCGTCGTCACGATAGAGGTCGAAGTCTCCGTCGGCTCCAGGGTAGACGCGAACTCGATCGATCTTCTGATCTTCGTTGGTGCTTTCAACAGCGCTGCCGAGCGGAAGAATCGAACCTGCACGAACGAAGAGGGGAATCGTGTCGATGGGAGCATCGACAGTGATGGCCTGCCCACCATGCACCTTCGCATTCGTCCAGTAGTTGTACCAGTCGGTTCCAGCGGGCAGATAAACCTCCCGTGAAGTACTTCCCTGCTCTGTTACCGGAGCGACCAGCAGAGCAGGTCCGAACATATACTCGTCACCGATGTTGGCAACCTTAGGGTCGCTTCCGAAGTCCATGAACAGGCCACGCATGAAGGGAGCACCGGTCTGGTTGGTCATGTGGCCAAGGCTGTAGATATACGGCATGAGCTGATAGCGAAGGCGGAGATACTTCACGAGGATTGGTTCAGCCTGCTTGCCGTAGGACCACACCTCATTCTGCGGACGGCTTCCGTGGCTACGGAAGTTGGGCTGAAAGGCCCCGTACTCGAACCAGCGTACGTAGAGTTCGGGATAGTCATCGTAGTGGCCGATGTTTTCGCGGGCGTCAGAGGGGTCGATGAGCGGAGTGTGCAGCGGCGTGTGATGCGAGGGAAGATACTGCCAGCCACCGATGTCGGTGCTCCAGTAGGGTGTACCCGATGCCACGAAGTTGATGCCGGTTGGGACCTGACGTTTCAGGGTGTCCCAATTTCCGCTGATGTCGGAGGACCAGAAGATGGCGCCGTTGTGCTGTGCGCCGAGATAGGCGTCGCGAGCGAGGATGAGTGCACGGGTTGAAAGGTCTTCGCGAAAGCCGTTGTAGAAGGCTGCAGTGTGAAAGAGGGGATAGGTGTTGAAGAACTGCGTGCCAGGGCCGATGTGAAAGTAGCTTCCGTTAGGAGGAAGATCTGGCTCGGTCTCGTCCGCCCAGACGGCGTCGAAACCTTTGCTGATGTAGTTCTCTTTGACGACGCCCCAGTACCACTTTGCGGCGTCCGGGTTGGTAGTGTCGATGTCTGAGCCGGCGCGGTCGTAGGGTAAACCATTGGTGGGCGTGCCGTCGGCGAGATGCTCGAACCATCCATTCTTTAGCACGGTGTTGTAGTAACGGCCCTCGGGGACGAAGCGGGGCCAGATGCTGATCATGGTATGGAAGTTCATGGCGTGCAGCTCTTTGTTCATCGCCGCAGGGTCTGGCCACTTGGCGGGATCCATGTCCATCTGACCCATGATGGTGTAGTGAAACCAGTCGATGACGAGGTCGTCGATCGGGTAGTGGCGTTCGCGATATGCATGCGCCACACCGAGAAGTTCAGTCTGGCTGGTGTAGCGCTGCTTACTCTGGATGTAACCGTATGCAGATTTTGGGAGCATGGGCGTTGAGCCGGTGAGCAGCCGGTAGCCAGTGTAAATCTCATCGTAGGTTGCACCAGCGATTACGAAGAAAGAGACTCGTTGGCCGACATCTGATGTCCAACGTACCTGATCGTTGAATCCGAAGGCAACTGTGGTCGCGGATGGATTGTCCCAGAGGACGCCATAACCTTTGTTTGTAACTATGAATGGTACACATACACTTTGGCCAGAGGGTGCGTTGTAGTCGTGAGCACAATGGAGTACACGGTTACGACGATCGAGGTAACCTTCCTGATTCTGACCCAGACCATAGTAGTGCTCATCCGGTGGAGAGGCGAAGCTGGCGCCGACCTGAAAGAAGGGTGCGTCAGTGGGGCGGCGGTCGTAGAGGATGTCGGCGTTGCCGTCCTTGTGGTTGGGGACCGACATCTGCCAGCCCTGCATGCGAATGAGGTCCGCATTATCGGGAGTTTTGATGAAGAGGCCGATGCCTGGAGTGGAGCCGTTGAAGAACTTCGCTATGTCGGCGCTGGTTCCCGTTGGAACCCACTTTGGCCCCTGGGGTGAGACCGTGACGACGAGACGGCTAGAACGAAGGATGTCGCCTGAGGAATCGCTGCCAGTTGTCCACCCTGTGGGAGATGGCGTCGCTGAGATACCATAACCCGGTGCAGCGAGTGCATCCTCGCGTCGCAGGCTGATAGACACGCGAACGATGTTAGCCGCGTAGGGCTCGACGAGCACCGTGGCGTTATCGCGAGAGAGCGACAGCTGCTGAGCGCGAGTCGCCGGAGTTGCCAGGAGAGCGCAGAGACAAGAGAGCGGAATGAAGTGGATAGCGAAGCGGAGGTGCCTGGACATAATTTTCTCTTCTTTGTTCAAGTATCTACCAGTGGGTTCGTAATTAACGGGCGACGATCACGGTTTTGCTTAGCTTGATATCGTTCGAGCTGGCGCCGATTCGAAGTTCGATGGGGCCCGGTTCAACAACAAAGTCGTGTTGCATGTCGTTCCAGTAGCCAAGCGACTGTGCGGGAAGGTGAAGAGTGACAGTTTTGGATTCGCCAGCGCGGAGGTGCGTGCGTTCGAAGCCTTTTAGCTCTTCGATGGGACGCGCGACGGCAGAGTGCGGATAGGCGACGTAGAGTTGAACGACTTCGTCACCATCTCGCGCGCCTGTGTTGCGAATGTCGGCGGTGACGGTCAGGTTGCCGCTCGGCGCGAGGCTGGATGTACTGACGTGCAGATTCGAATAGGCGAAAGTCGTATAGCTCAGTCCGAAACCAAATGCGTACAGAGGTTTCTGCTTGAGATAAAGATAAGTGCGTCCGTGACGAAGATCGTAGTCCATCATGGCAGGAAGCTGATCGATGGAGCTCACCCATGTCTGGGTGAGACGTCCCGCTGGGTTGTAGTCACCGAAGAGCGCGTCCGCGAGGGCGTTCCCCTGCTCTTCGCTGTTATGGGTGATCTGGAGGATGGCTGGTATATGCTCCTGAGACCAGTTAGTCGTGTAAGGGAAGCTTGTTTGCAGCACGACAACAGTCTTGGGATTGGCGGCATAGACAGCCTTGACAAGCTCTTCCTGCTCCAACGCGAGACTCTTGCGATCAATCGCTTCTTTGCCTTCGCTAGGAAGTGCACACTTGAACCATCCTGCATCGCAGGTTGGGTGGTTGCCTACGATCACGATGGCCACATCTGCTTTGGCGGCGAGAGCGGCGGCTTCGTTTGCATCATCACCTTTTGAGAAGGTAACAGAAGAGGAAGATCCAGCCCGTGTTCGGATTCCTGCGAGCGGCGTCACAACATAGGGGGGAGTACCGCTATACCAATCAAGCGCTACACGGTCGGCGAGTGGGCCGATGACTGCGATGTTCTTGGTGATCTCGGCGTGCAGGGGAAGGATGTTGTGATCGTTTTTCAGTAACACAATGGACTCGTCGGTGACCTGACGCACGAGAGCGTGTCGCTCGGGCCAGTTCCATGGATCGCCCTTTGCCTGATCGACTGTGCCGATTTTGGCGTAGGGAATCTGCTCTGCAGGGTCCAGCATGCCTAGCCGCAGCATAACGCGGAAGACACCGCGGATGTTGCCATCTATCTCCTGCTCGGTGATGAGGTTCTGTTCGAGCGCGTCCATGACAGGCTGACGATAGTCATCAAGGAACTGGTTAATACCAGCGTGAATAGCAGCGGCAGCGGCCTCAGACATGGTTTTGAAGGCGTGATGATGAGTGACAACATTGGTGAGAGCGCCCCCGTCGGTGCAAATGATGCCGTCAAATCCCCATTCCTTGATGACCGTAGCGCGAAGTATTGGATTCTCGATCATCGGCACACCGTTCCAACCGTTATAGGCGGTCATCATGGCGTTCGCGCCACCTTGTTGGATAGCCATGCGAAACGGTACGGAGTAGTACTCACGAAAGAGACGCTCATCAAAATTCGACGAGGAGCCATCGCGACCGTCTTCGTTGCTGTTGGCGAGAAAGTGCTTCAGAAGTGATGAAGTGAGCCACATGTGCGGATCGTCACCCTGCAGGCCGCGGGTAAAAGCGGTGGCCATCGTTCCGACGAGAAACGGGTCTTCGCCGTAAGACTCTTCACTGCGACCCCAGCGAGGATCGCGACTTAGATCCGCGTTGGGTGCGCGGACCACCATACCGCCCCGATGATACTTCCCGTACGCATACCGAGTCTCGTAACCTTCAGCAGCAGCAGCCTTCTGAATGAGTGCCGGATCCCAGGTCTGGCCGAGCCCGCGCGACTGGGGGAACTGTGTCGTGGGAATGACGGGGAGGTTCTTGCCCTCCCAGCCAGCAGGACCTCCGAGCGCAAGCCCATGCAACCCTTCGACGTGTTGGGTGCCGACGATGCCGAGCCTAGGAATGGTTGGATTCGTGCTGAGCGCTTGCACCTTCTCCTCGATCGTCATATGTGAGATCAGATCGGTGATGCGCTCCTCGGCGGGGAGATGGGTGTCCTGAAAGCGATAGGTTTGCTGCGCCAGTAGAGGCTGCGAGAAAGAGACGACAGCGAGAGCAGACGTAATGAAGATGGATGATCGGTTGAACCCATGCATGACAGCGATACTCCCAATCGTTCGGTGTAATTTGCTGCAGGATGAAGACGGAACATGAGACGAGCCCTGTCGCCAGAACAGGTGGCGACAGAGCTCGTCCACTTGTACAACCAGAGACCAACTCAATTAGAAGCTGTACTTGATTGCGAGCAACAGGGTACGTTGTGTGTAACTTAGCGTCGGTGATGCCTCGGTTGACGAAGCCGGTGCCGCCTACTCCAGAGCCGTTGCTCTGTCCGCCCATAAGAATGTTCTGGGTTTGGTTACCGACATAGGCCACCTCCAGCAGCATGTTGCGCGGGATACACTGCGATATGGTCAGGTTGTAAGCATAGGTGACACCCACTTTGTCGTCGGCTTGGTCGGTAGCGTAAACGCTCGACGGTAGCGAACCGAGCGAGGCCGCGTTTGCCCCGAGCGTAGCGATCTCCTTGAGGGTGATGGCCTGGTTGTTGCTGGAGTTATACGTCTTGACACCAAGTGATGTCTGAAGCGGACCAGCGTAGTCGTTGTACTGATCGTTCCAACGGTAAGTCGCCCATCCACCGCGCACAACAGTCTCAACGTTGCCCCTGACGTCGTAGGCGAGCCCGAGGCGAGGCTCGAAGAAGATCGTCTGTACGGGAGATCCTCCGTTAGGGACGAGCCCATCGGTCGCATGCCAGTAGACACCAGGGTAGACCTTACCTGCGCCGACGTCCGCTGCGTAGCGATTCGGCTCCCACACTGCAAGGCCATTTCCGGTGTTGTCCTGCCATCGACCAAGGTGTTCGAGGCGCAGTCCGAGGTTGAGCGTCAGGTGGCGGGTCGTCTTCCAGTTATCCAGGAAGTAGCCGGCTCCGGTGGTATAGGCCATGTCGTCGGTGGGATTATTATTGTTCTGCGTGAACCCGCTGGTGATGCCCATCAGAAAGTTTGCCAGCGGATTGACCGTACCGATCGGCAGGCCGGTCACCTGATCGGTCTTTGCACCACTTGCAAACGAGAGCGAGCCGTTGGGAGAGCCGTAGGTCTCCTGTTTATTACCTGACCGGCTCCAGTAGCCGCCCATCTTAAAAGTATGAGTCCTGTTGACGTCATCGGCCACAGACGGGGCCTTCTTGTTGGTGTTGTAGACTCCGCCATTTCCAAACAGGTCCGGCTGAGAGATGTCGGGCAGCGTTCGAGCTCCCGGAGAGTTGATGGACGGCACAAGCTGGGAGGCGTTGTTGTAAACGGTGCCGTAAGGATAACCGAGAGCAGAGATCTGCATCGCCTTCAGATTGCTTGCGGAGAACGGATTGTCGAGCCAGCCCACGGCGACGCGCAGTTCGTTGGTCGCCGCGGAGTTGAACACATGGATGTAGCTGCCGCTCAACACGTGGGAGTGAACAGCGCTTACAAGCGGGCCGCCAGGATAGGCGACGGCATTGGGAGGCGTGTAATAGATATGCGCGAGGCTGGTCTCGGAGTCGCTGCCATATTGGTAGCTTACGAAGACTTTGTTCTTGTCGCTGATGTTGTAGTCTACTCGGCCGCGATAGATATATCCATTGTGGACATTGGTCGTCTGCAAAAAGTAGTTGTAGCCGGCGCCGTTGCTCGAAGGATCCGTATTGGGCTGGGGAAAGAGCTTCAGTAACGCCAGCGCACCTGGATCGAGATACTGAGTGGGAATCTGCCTTCCGCTCAGCTTCGTTGAATCCGGAGCGTAACTGCCGTCCAGTGGCTGGCAGAAATCGTTTCCTGTGCTCGTAGCGCAGAGTGCGGCGTTGTCCGGATCGCTGAGGCTGAAGTTGCCTGCGCGCATGGCCGCCGTCGGCAGATAGGAGGTCAAGGGTGAGGCTGCTGGGAGAGTCTGACGAAAATCTTCGAACCCGGCCCAGAAAAGCAGTTTGCGACTGTGATTGAAGTCGGTGTGCGGAATGAGGATGGGTCCGCCTACGCTGCCGCCCGGGTAGTAATAAGAAGCGTTCGGTCGCGCCGTTGGGGTTGTGCTGTGTTTGTCTTGCCACGTATTGGCGTTCAGCACACTGTTACGCGCGTAAAAATACCCCTGACCGTGGAACTCTGATGATCCGGAGCGGCTGATCACGTTGATAACGACGGGACCCTGGGTCGCATCGGCGCCGAAGTTGGAGGTCTGAACCTTCACCTCCTGGGTCATATCTGGGTTCACCGTCGCGATGGACCAGCAGGCGCAGCCGGGGTCGATGATGCTTGCGCAATCCAGCAGATAGGCGGTCCCTCCGCGGTAGGGAGCACCGTTGGTGTTGAGGCCGACGCCTACGGCAGAGCCTGATGATCCGTTGTCGCTGAAGTCAAAACCTGGACCGTTGCCGGTGCCGCTAGCGGTTGTAGTTGTACCGGGAAGAATTTTGAGGAGCTCAGAGAGATTGCGGCTCTCGATAGGAAGCCGCTCGATGTCCTTGGTATCCAACGATGCGGAGCGCTCGCCGGAGTCCTGCCGGGCGATCGCATTGGCACTGCTCTCTACGGTGACGGTGTCGGTTATGGCGCCGACGGTGAGGCTGAGGTTGTTGAGGTTACGCACGTCTCCTGGGTTGACGACCACGTCGTCCTGTCGGAACCTGCGGAAGCCCGGAGCCGAAATCTGGACCGTATAGGTGCCAGGGATGACGCCGGCGAAGGTGAAATAGCCGGAAGAGTTAGACGTGAGGTCCCCTTGTCTCTGCTGGCGGTATTGGTAAGGGTGACGGTTGCTCCGGGAATGAAGGCGCCGGTCGAGTAACGACATTGCTCGAGAGGCTAGCGGTGGTCTGCGCGTGGAGGAGGGGGACTGCGCCGAACAGGCCGGCGGTCAGGAAGAGGAATAATGCGAACCTCCACTTGAGTTGCAACTTGAACTTTATGAAAAACATTGGTGCGGCTTCTTTCGATTAAAATTTCTCCTTGACGCAAACTAATTGTGAATTGATAGGCCTAAGCCACGAAATAGATTTAGTCTTGTACGAAATCGGAATGAGCATAGAACACGCAAATAGAAACAGTCAACTAGGAAATTAGAACGGTAAAAACCGCTTTCTTCGAGGTTTTTAGACGGAGGCTTAAATGGCAGTGAGGTGAAAAACGAAGTTGCATAGAACGAGCGCGGCTCCAGATATTCTTATGGCAATGGACTTTAGGGCACTTCACCTCTGCAACAACAATGTAAATAGTGAACAAGGAATAAATGAAGAGCATACAAAAAGCGCTGCCGCACCGTAGGCATGATCTTTCAGGGCAGAACTCTATGTCCTAAAAACCGACGTAGCAATACCGAGAGGAAATCCATGTCGTTTGATTGCGCGCCACATCTCTTGCTGCTCGCCAATGCCGGTTAAGCGAATTTTAGAAATTGCAGTCCCCCATTATGTAAGGGTTCTCGTCTTACGGCGGAAGCCTGCAAGCATTTGACGAAAGCCTTTGCTAAGGAGGCGTGAGGCTCCCAGGCAGATACCCTTTCCCGAAATTCGGCGCTTTTCAAGCTGTGATTGTCCCCCTGACCCGATTTCGCTCGTGCATCAAGCTGGAGTTCCTCCAAATCTCCTTTTCGGCAAGACGCACCGGTCGGAACGCACGTTGGTGGGACGATGTGGCGCTCGGTGGTCTGATGCAACGTGCAAAATCAAGTGGGGAGGTTGATTTGGGGCCAGAAGCGGAAGTTGCGGAAAGTGGCGCAGCCAGTACCCCAGGCTGAGAGGGCAGGTCGCACGTCGAGAAAGCCGCCCAGAATATTGTGGTGCATTCCGGAGATCTCGGCAGATTCCTGGGTACGCTGCCATGGTTGATCGAGCAAGCGGAAGTAAAAGTCGACCTCCTGACGGTCGTTGACGATGCGAAGGGTCGCGCGGGTGGGGTTGGCTAAGGAGTGGTTAAAGATTAGGCCGTTGCCTACTCGGATACTCAAGCCTCGAGGGCCCAGTGTGATGCCGGTTGCGTGCTCGGGGTCGTAGAAGAGGAGGAGGCCGGCTTCGCAGCCGGGATCGACCGCGACATCGACTTCGACGGTGTATGCGTGGCCTCCTACGGATGCGGTGAGAACTGGTGTGTCGGATAGGCCCTTGCCCTGGGCATTAAGGCGGAGGTAGCCCTTTCCGGTATCGAAACGCGTCAAATCGTATTGACGCCAGAAGCCCCATTGAAGGCCGAGCTCTGCAGTTACGAACTGGTCCGATGGGTCGAGGAATGACTGTTGGCTTCGGCCGGGTACGGGCATGGGGATGGCTGAGTCGGCGCCGGTCTCCGGCTGTTCACGGAACCAACCGTCTGTCGTCCAGGCGATGGGAAGGAGCAGGAGTTGGCGGCCAAGGGTGCGATAGCCGTTCTCATAAGAGTGCACCGTCATGTACCACTTGCCGTCGGGAGTATCGACGAGGCGGCCGTGGCCAAGGCTGAGCCAGCGGTCGTCTCGCGATTGCGTATGGACGATGGGGTTGTAAGGCGAGAACTCCCAAGGACCTTCGGCGTGGCGGCTCCGGGCGCTGATGACGGAGTGGCTGGTAGCTGGACCCCCGGTGCCCCCTTCGGCGACGTTCAGGTAGAAGTAGCCATTGTGCTCAAGTAGCTTAGGGCCCTCGAGGCAGGTGCATTCGATGCGCGTGGACGAAGGTATGGGCCAAGGGTTGAAGGCTTGGCGAAGTGGGGACTTTACAGCGAGACCATCGGGCGTGAGTTCGAGCATTTGGCCACCGTTCGTGTAGAGGAATCGGCGGCCATTCTCGGCGATGTGCGCGGGGTCGATGGCGGAGACGCCGAGGTCGATGGGCTCGCTCCACGGGCCTGTGGGGTGTGAGGCGTGGACGACGAAGAGGCGGCTGTTGGCTGGGAAGTAGATATAGAAGTGGCCCTGATACTCGCAGAGATAGGGTGCCCATACGCTGCCGTAGTAGCGATGCAGCGCAGCGGCGACGGGCTTCCAGTTAATGAGGTCGAGCGAGTGCCAGATGAGCAGACCCGGGGCGTAGTCAAAGCTGGAGTGAGTGAGGTAGAACTCGTTGCCAACCCGGATGGGGCTAGCGTCGGGATGATCTCCGCCCATAATGGGATTGGTGTAGAGGCTGCACGGAATCTCTGAGGATAGGATCCGCAGACCTGGCGCGAGGCTGAATGTGAGCGAGACTGCGGATGCATCGCGGAAGAAACGGCGGCGCGTGATCATGCGTGAGCCTGTTGTGGAACTGCCATGGATATGCTCCTGAACCTTGTGGACGCCAATTGTTTGATGAAGACTAAGCTAACACTTGTCGTGTTCCAGACGAGAACTCGAAAGCTGTAGCTCTGGCTAAGCAGCATTGCTCGTGCCGATGTTGTTGCCTTCCAATGTTTGATGTCTCGAATGGCGGTCAGCCCAAAAACGACTGTATTCGCGACTTCAAGGGTGCTGAGGCTCTTTACGGACGATCTAATCGACGACTAGTCTCTTATATAGTTGGGTTCTATGCACTTTTTCGGTCGCTTGCTCGCACTGCTACTTGTCTCGATCAGTGTGGCTTCAAGTCAGACTTCTCCGCAAGCGAATTTTGGCGCGATTCCGCTTGACCGCTTAGGGGAACCCTGGTGGGCTCAACGGCACCATGCTGTTCTTCAGGCAGTAAAAGCACATCCAGATACGCCACTTTTACTGCTAGGTGACTCGATTACCCAGAACTATGAGAAGTCGAAGCTCCCTGACGAGAACTTCCAATCCACATGGCAGACCTTTTACGCAGCACGCAACGCCATTAACCTCGGCTTCAGTGGAGATACAACCGCTAGTCTACTCTGGCGCCTAAAAAATGGAGAACTCAACGGTGTATCGCCTAAGGTAGTCGTCGTCCTGATCGGCACCAACAATACGGGCGTAGCGAACCAAAGCGCCGTTCAGACCCAGGTTGGTATCGACGCGGTCGTTGCCGAATTAGAACAACGTCTCCCTTCAACGCATATCGTGCTGATAGGCTTGCTGCCGAGTGAGCTTTCACCGCAAAAATCGGCTGCGGATCAAGAGGTCAATCGCTATCTCGCTCGCGTTTATTCCGAGAACCCACGTTCTTTTCTTCATGATGCACACAGCAAAGAGTGGAGCAAGGCCATAGAACGGTGCTAAAGCAGAGACGGCAGTGGCGGTCAGTCCATCCGAGCAGGCCATCCTCGCCCCAGCGGTAGGCTCGGTACTGAGCCATCTCATAAGGGAACGAGTTCCAGACATCGCAATTGTAAGAGTAATCCTCACGAACGGTTCCCCACTGACGCTCCGGCAGATATGTACCCCATCGCTGCCAGTTCTTGGTGCGAGACTTATTTCAATAAGGCGCTGGTCTTCTGCTGTCCTCGGAGATGTATCGCGCATAATCCCCCTTACTCTATGAGCATTGTCGATCAAGCTCGACCGAGCTAGAGTAAAAGACTACTCGTCTCGGACCCGTCAAAGGCCCAAGCAGTAAGCCTTCCGAGCCTTATGTCAACCGTCTCATTATTTTTGGTGGTGGGTTTGTGGTGTTTTGCTAGGGTCTTCGGAAAAGTGGGAGTTTTGATGTGGCGTTTTGGTGGTACGGATGTGGTGTTTTGCCTCCGTCGCAAAACCTTCGAAGTCGTGCTGACATTCGGCAAATGATTTTTTACATCTGGAAGCCGGTGGTCGTACTGAGCCGCCGTCCGCTCGATTTCTCATCGGTCAAGGACAGAGTGGTCGAGCAGATGTCCGGCGAACCCTCCGAAATCGTAACCCGACTCAAAGCTCACGGCCACAAAACATGCTTATATAGACGGCGGCATCACCATTCAGCGATTCCTGGCGGCCGGCCTGATCGACCGACTGATGATCACACGTGCCAGTACTGATCGGAGCGGGCATCCCGTTGTTCGGCCGGTGCCGCGCGACATCAGTCTTCGCCACGTTGATATTTTACCCATGAAGGGTAGAAGCCAAACGAGGGTCCAAGAGCAGCGTTTTTCCATGTAATCAGCGGCGCGTAGAGTGCGGTCTGTGCCAACTAGTTTCAATAAGTTGCGCTACGTTGAGATCTTGACACGGTAGAGGTCAGCGGTTCGAATCCGCTCGTGCCTACCAAATTCTCAATCAGTACATTCTTTTTTGTGAAAACGGGCACAAACCCATCTTCAGTGCATGCTGCTCACGATGCCACCGCCTTGATGCACATGCTTCCAAACAGAACATCCCCGACCTTACTCTTGTAAACGGATAGGGTTAGCGTCGTTTAGCGCCAATGAATTTCTATGTAACCCCGAACTTCGCACCGAAACGCAAAACTCGACTTCTGGTTGCTATTTGTTGGCAGGTGACCTCGTCAGAGACTTGTTGTCTTTGTCGGAAGCGCTGGACATCACAGTAATGAGCGCGTCGTGGGCGGTTCTGTTCAGGTTACGAGCTTTGTCAAATTCGTTCTTCGCTTCACTGGCCTCCCCCATCGAGCGGTACAGCCGCCCCAGACGCATGTGGACATTCGCATCATCCGGCTTCAGTTCAGCAGCCGCTTTGAACTCTCGCAGCGCCTCCTCTTTGTGGTCGGCCTCGGCGTAGACAATGCCCAGATCGAGGTGCCCCATAGAAGTTGCAGGGTCGATCTTCACCACCTTTTCCAGCAAGGCGCGGGCATCTTCATTCCGGTTCAATTGAATATCTGCATCGGCCAGATAGACCATAGCCTGGGAGTAATCCGGCGTATTCTCGAGCTCGGCCTGAAACTCCTGGGAAGCCTCCTGGTATTGCCTTTGCGTCCACAACAGGTAGCCCAGTCCGAAGTGCGCATTAGGCTCCTTCGGATTGGCCTGAACTGCGGCGCGAAACTCCCGCGTCGCGCCGATCGTATCTTTCATTTCGTCTAGCGCTTCACCAACCAGCATATCGGCCTCGGCGGACTCGGCATTCTGTGCAACCATCCGGTGGTAGGCATCCAGAACGCACTGATACTGCTTCGACAACAGGCAGCTATGCGCTAACGTCAAAAGCAGCGAAAGATTTTGCCCGTCACGGTCCGCAGCCTGCTTCAGATACGGAACTGCAGCCTGGTATTCGCCCAGGCCGTAGTGCGACATTCCGACCAGCACAGTCAGGCGCTGCCTCTCAGGGGAAGACGGCGACTGTGACCTGAGCAGTGGAGTGAAGGTTTGAATCGCCTGTTTGTACTGGCCGTCCTTGAAGAGTGCCAGGCCCAGGTTCAAACGCAGGCCACGCATCGCGGGCTTCAACGCCATAGCCTTACGATAAAAGACAATCGCCTGCGGGTAGTGGCCCCGGCGGGCTTCAAGAAGGCCCAACTGGGCAAAAGGCTCAGCATTCGTTGGATGGGCCTTCGATAAGGCAATCAGGGTCGCTTCGGACTCAGTCGCGCTCTGTTGTTGATTGCCTGGAAGCGCCGCCTGTGCCGGATCGCCCTGTGGCTGTACCAAGGGCCCCCAGGTGACCATCCCCAGTGCCAGCCAGATAGCTAACCTGTAACTCAATAGATCTCTCCTCCTACATCCGCTCCGATTTTCTCTCGCTGAAGCGGGACATGCAACGGCATCGTTCAGTGGACTGACTTCCTCAATCTTCCAGCCGCTGGGGTAAATCGATAACTAGGGAACGAGAGATCAGGTCGTGCTCTTCAAACACATCTCTATTGAGTCCTGGTTGCCTGTACCAGCATCTCCACTCCTGGGACGATCATATTCAACAGGACGGCCTCTGGTTTCTCAAACTCCTTAAGTTCGGACAGTTGCTTCTTCTGCGTTTCGGCGTTTACCGGCGTGCTGTTTTGTAACGAATCGAGGGCGAGTAGACCGATCGTGGCTGCCTGGGAGAGATTGCGGGACAGCGGTATTAACTCGGCGGTCAATGAGGATTTCACCAACGAGGACTGGAGAGTTGCATCGTTGTCTCGCCACAACACCAGCCATTGACGCGCCTCCTGCCAATCTCCCGAGAGGGCTTTTCCTGTTGCGATTCGCGCGGCAACCTCATTGAACTCCCGTGCCTTGTCGCTTTCGGGAGGAACCGCATCGACAAGTCGATTCAGAGGCGAGAAGACATCATAAGACTTCAACCCCTCTCGAGCGTAATCCCTGGGTGGCTGAACCACGCTCGCCAGTACCTGCAGAGCCGCTGAATCGGAATAGCCACTCAGACGCCTTAACATCTGTTCGCTGACGCTTAGGTATGGCAGACCGTAATACGCGAGCTTTTGTGAAAGAACGTCGAGACGTTGGTACATGGAGTTGACATCTTTTACGCTCTGAGCCGACCAAAGCCGCTCCGCGATGGCGGCAGTCCGCGGCCAGATTCGGCTGTTTACAATCTCGGGTGTGGCATACTCCGTCCACATGGTAGCTTCACCACCGAGGACGTTGGCTGTCTGTGCTGCGGATAGCGCGACCGTGCCGTTCACCAGAGGATCCACTGCATAATGATCGGCTGCTGATTGGTTCAGGTCAATGTAGTAGCCTGCTGACAAAATCCCGCGATAACCCCGCCGTGCAGCCTCTGCCAGCGAATCCTGGCCACGCCATGACTGGATAACGACATCGTGGGGCGTATCTGGCTGTAACACTTCGTCCCAACCCACTGTAATCTTGTGGCGCTTGGTGACGAGCTTCTGCACCCTGCCGGTGAAGTAAGCCTGCAAGGCAGCGTCATCCTGGATATGGTGCGCTTGCATGAACTGTTTGATGCGTGGGTTAGCGTCCCACTCCTTACCGTTGCACTCATCCCCGCCGATGTGGAAGTAGGCATCTGGAAAAAGCGCAGTCATCTCCCCGAGGAACTGGTCGAGAAACTGATAGGTGCTCTCACGGGTAGGGTCCATTGCCGGATCAAAAACTCCCCAGTGGCGTTCAATTTGGTACGGTCCGTTACCACTCGCCAGATCGGGATACCCGACAAACCACGATGTTGCGTGACCCGGCATGTCAAACTCCGGGACGACGCGAATGCCGCGGTCGCGAGCATACTCGAGAATGCCGCGAACCTGATCCTGTGTGTAATACAGAGCGTCTGAGCCTTTTTCCTGTAGCAACGGAAAAGTCTTGCTCTCAATCCGAAAGCCCTGATCTTCAGAGAGATGCCAGTGAAAGACATTCATCTTCACCGCCTCCATGCCATCGAGATTCTGTCGAATCACATCGAGCGGCATAAAGTGCCGGCCTGAATCGATCATCAGTCCGCGCCAGGGAAAGCGTGGCCGATCATCGATCGTTATTGCTTCTACTGCAAATCCTTCAGGAGTGCTGTGGACAAGTTGAAGAAAAGTCTGCAGACCATGCAGCACGCCGAGAGGATTGGGCGCAGTGAGGAGTGCCCCTGATGCCGTAATCTCCAAATGGTAAGACTCATCTTCACCAAGCTGCTGCACTGCTGCGCTCGGCCCGGCAATTTTGATGACTAATTGCTCTCTCTTGACAGGCGAGGCGGGTACTTCGGGAATCCCGATTTCACGATATAGAGTGTCAAAGAAACGTATCCGCGCGCGTTCCAGGCGCGGCTCAGTATGGCCCTCGAAAACGACCGCCAACCCATGATCGACTAACAGACTGCCCTGCCCTTGTACTGCAGTCGCAGGAAGAGGGATGACAGGAAGCGGGGTTTGCGCCCGCACGGACGAGCTGCAGAGAGGCAGCATGAAGCATAGCCCAAGAATTGCGCACCATGTACGCATCACACTAACCATAAACATGCCACCCTCTTCCTTGTTGAACCGCCTCGAGGCTAATTTGCAAAAGGGAAAACGTAACGAATCAGGTTGCTTTTGTAAGATCCTCAGTTTGCCGCTTGCGATATATTCCTTATGCAAAATATCCTTCTTCGTAGACTCTCTCGCCTATGTGGATGGTTGCCGCCGGAATACGAATCAGCGCGCGATATCGGTCGCCGCGATATCTTGAGACTGTCACTTCGATCGGCGTCTGCTCTGCTGTGATTGTGTTTCTCGAGATAGACAACACGCTCGTTTTCGCAGGAATGTCCAATAGTTCAGACTCTTCCCGTGTTGCCGGCAGAACTTCGATTGCTTCAGCCGCCCAGGCCACACGAACACCAAATTGTTCACGCAGTGTATGGTAAAGCGACTGCTCAGCGAAGTTAGTCTGTTCGATACCCGGAAATTGCGCGAGCGAGACGAAGGTTTTCTCGACCGCCATGGGAATTCCATCGGCTAGACGAAGACGGTGAAGTATCATTACGGGTGCTCCGATTGGAACTTCCAGGTTCTCGGCCAATTCGTTATTGGCATCGACGACTCTCTGCTCCAACACACGCGAGGATGGCACCATGCCGCGCTGCATAGTCTCCTCCGTGAAGCCTCGTAACTGCGACTGTTGTTCTTCAATCTTGGACTTAGTGACAAAGGTGCCGCGCCCCCTTTGGCTAAACGCATAGCCGCTAGCCTTCAGTCCTTGCAAAGCCTGCCGCGCCGTCACCCGACTTACTTGATAGTCGCGCGCAAGCTCCCCTTCAGAAGACAGAAGATCTCCCTTCCGTAGTTCTCCTGAATGAATCTTCTCAATCAGTGCGCGCTGAATCTGGTAGTACAGGGGAACAAATCCGTTCTTGTCGAGCGACCGCACCGCTGAGGCTGTTTGAGAAGGAGTTGTAGTCATACGCTCACAGTGTCTGCTCGCAAAGGTGGACCAGACGCAAGCATCGCGCTGGTCCACCTTCGCAACCATGTGTTCTTGTTAGAAGTAAATTTTTCCGCTGAACTGCATGGTGCGCGGTATACGAGTGCTGGTGGCCTGTCCAAATTGGCTGTCTCCAATAGCAACATCTATGCCATTGAGTGTCGAACCCACACCTCCGCCGCTATTGCCGAAATTGGTGTGATTGAAGAGGTTGAAGGCCTCAGCGCGCAGCTGAAGATTGATAGTTTCAGTGAACCTGAAGTTCTTCAACAGACCCAAATCAATCCTTTCTGTACCTGGACTCAGGAAACTTCCAGGCGCAGCACTGCCAAAGTGGCCTTGGGCTGTGGCGAAGGAACTGGTCGTGAACCATTGTTTCTGAGTCTTGGGCAGGTGAACTGGAGCCACCTGATCGGCACGAGCCACAATGTCAACGTTCGGACTATTGATGCCGAAGCCTCCAGGATAGGTGCCCGGTGCGCTGTCTGCGGTACATAGGGGGTTGGTAGGGCTTGCAGGGTCGGTATTGCTCGGAGTGGTGCAGGCGAATGGATCAGGTACCTGAGTGACGGTTGTAGATACTCCGGAGTTGAAAGAGGTAATACCCGAGAGCTCCCAGCCGCCAAGCACATGCCCAGTGAGTCCATGCTGCTCGCGGAAGAACGGCGCCTTGTAAACGAAGTTGGCGATGAAGATCTGCGGTTCGTTCAGCCCAGAGGGTCCGTAGTCCAGCTTCGGATCATAGGTATAGGTGTTTGCAGTGCCGCGGTCGTTGGTCTGGGATGACAGGTTCTTCGACCAGGTATAGGCGACGCCCAGTGTCAAATCGCGCGTCGTCCGAAGATTCAGCGATACCTGTAGTGAGTTGTAGTTTGAGGTGAAGATGGGCAACCTGGTATGGAAGTCCGAATAACCCAAATAGGGGCGTATGTTGTTGAGAGGTGAGAGGGGATTGTCCACGCGGGTGGAGAGCGTCGGCTGATTCAGATCCAGTTCGCCGAGCAGGTGCCTGGACTGCGAGCCAACATACGCGATCTCCAGGGTGGCTGTCGGGGCCAGTTGCTGTTGCACCGACAGGTTGTAATCCGAATACGAGGGAACCTTGAAGGCGGGGCTTCCTGTTGTTGTCAGCGCGTTCGGTCCTAGCGCCGGGGGCGCAGCAGAACCAACTCCCGTCGGGTTGTCAAACGACGCGTTAACCACTGTAGTCGTCTGCACCAACGGCGGGTCTCCGAATGCATTCTGCTCCCAGATGCCGTTGAGCGTGCGATCGAAGAACAGACCGAATCCGCCGCGCAGAACGGTCTTGCCATCTCCAAAAGGACTGTAGGCAAAGCCCACACGTGGTCCAAAGTTCCAGTTGTAGTTGGGGTTCACGTTACTTCCATAAGGAGAGCAGGTGACCTGCGCCGAAATGGCCTTGGCAGCTGTGCAGGCAGCGCCTTTGGGGAAGATCAACCCATTGGTATAAGTCGCCGGCGTGAAGGCCTGCCCAGGGACAAAGTTTCCGGTGTTGTCGAGGGCCGGGGCCAGAGTCGACTGGTACACCAACGGATCGAAGTTGGTCAGAGTATTCTTCGCGTCGGAAGGCGAAGGGAACCGTGTCCAGCGCAGGCCCAGATTCAGCGTCAGCCTGTGGCTCACCTTCCAATCGTCCTGAACATAGGCTTCCGTATTCCAGAAGCGCAGATCCGGCACGATGTCCCGGTTGGCCTGCGTGTATTGATTCACGTTACCTAGCAGGAAATCTCCCCAGCTATTGAAGGTGAAGTTTGGATTACCCTCAGAGGCGTCCTCCGTCTTCAACAACTGCTGAGCCGTTACGCCTGCGCGTATGGTGTGATTTCCCAGAGTCACCGAGAAGTTGTCAAAGATATTGCGATCCAGGTTTCTTTCGAAATATGGGGCGCTGCCCTGCGAAACGCCAGTGACTGATCCGTCCAATATATTCACGGTCGGAATGCGTCCGTACGGGTCTGGGTTGGCCAGGTTGTTGGTCAGCGACGAGAGGATGGACGGTGAGTTTGCTGGGCCTGAGAGCGCCCCCCTGATTGTTCCCTGCGAGTAGGCAAACTCTACCTCATTCACCATCTTCGGAGAGATCGTCCAAGTAAGATTGGCCACGACATTCTTACCGGGAGCATTGATGCCCACATTCACCACCCCCGGGTAGTTGTTACCACCCCAAAGCCCCAGAGGCTGATTGCTGGGAGCGTCATCCTGCATGCCGCGAGCGAAGAAATGCAGCTTGTCGTTGAAGTAGTGGTCCACGCGAACCAGGTCTTGGCGGAAGTTGTTCAAAGTAGAGAAAGACGAGATCTGGCTGCCACCGATAAAGCCGGTGTTTGTGTTGACGGCCATGGCGTTGGCCTGGTTCTTACTGAAGATTTGCGAAAGGTATACCTTGCTGTTTGCGCTGAAGCAGCTGGGATTGATGGTGCCTGTGCCACCCCCTACTACCGTATTCGGATTAGGTGTCCATCCAGTTATGCAACCGGCGGGTGCGCTCGGCTCATTGAGTGCGTAAAACGAGCCGGCCAGCTGTGCCGCGGTAGGCGCCGCTACATTTTGCCCATTGGGACTCGTGATCTTGCGCCATTCCTCCGACCAGAAGAAGAAGGTCTTAGTTTTGCCTGTGTTGTAGACGTGGGGAATAAAGATTGGTCCGCCCAGAGTAAAGCCGTAGTTGTTGTAGTGATCTGGGGCACGTGGAAGACCTTGCTGATTGTTGAAGTAGGTGTTTGCGTCTGTGTTTGCCGTGCGCACAAACTCATAGGCTGAGCCGTGGAACGAGCTGGTACCGGACCGAGTGGCTACCAGGACCTGGCCACCGCCGCTGCGCCCAAAGCTGGCATCGTAGGAGCTCCTCTCCAGCGTAAACTCCTGGATGGCATCGACGCTGGGAATATTAAGCAGCGTGGCATTCGAGCCGCTGTCGTTGACATCGGCGCCGTCCACCGACCAGTTGTTGGCTGTAGAGCGTGCGCCGTTGATCGAAACAGCAGAGGTACTGTTGATCCCGCCAAAGCCGGGCTGATCGCCGAGCAGGTTCACAACTCCCGGCTGCAGTGTAACCAACTGTTGAAAGTTGCGATTGACCAGCTCTAGCTCGCGCAACTGCGTTCCGGAGATGGTCCCGGCCTGGGAACTGCTCTCTGTTTCGACAGTCACAGGGTTATCCTCAACCGTCACGGTCTGGCTCTGGGATCCGGCCTTCAGTTGTACATTCACGGTTCGTTTCTGCGCCACATTCAGGATGACGTTACGATCCGAGAATTTCTCGAAGCTCGCAACCGAGACGCTGATCGTATAGGTTCCGGCAGGAAGGTTGGTGGCGGTATAGTTGCCGGAGTCATTCGATTGCACCACGCGAGAGTTGCCGTCCACTCCATTGAGTGTGATGGTCACGATGGCATGCGGAATCACAGCTCCGGTGGTGTCCGTGACCGTACCGGTGAAGGTTCCTGCCAGTTCCTGTCCGCGCGTCGGTAGAGCGAACACAAGCAGAATCATCATCAGCAGACAGGAGTACCGTTTGATGAAACTCGTCCTCTTTGCAGAGGAATCAACGAACGCAACATCTTCACACAACCTTGAAGTGTTGAGTTGTATTCGGCAACGAGCGGAACGTGACTTTATCATGAGCCTCTCCATAAGTGGTGCGGGTTTCTGGTGTAAGAATCTAAATTTTCTGTATCGCAGCCACAACTAAAATCATTCTTCACAGTAGGTTTAGGTTGGAGTCAGATCGCGGCTCGCCGCGATCTGACTGGTGAACTTATAAGGCGCCCTGTCCCAGAGACCGGTAAGGACGCCTTTGATCGCATGGCTATAGATCACGGATTGAGACCTGCAGCCAGGGCTTTCACGATAGTTCCATTGGCATCGTCGTCTTTCACCGCCCACACGTAGCCGCCACCAAGACCATGCGCCTTGATATAGGTTGCCTTCGCAGCTATCGAGGTGGCATCGTCGTAGCTGAAAACGGTCTGTGTGGTTGGGTTGAACGCCGAAGTGGCGATTCTTGTGGAGTCGTAGCAAGCGGTATACCCGTTGCTCAATAGGTTCTTGATCGTCCCATAGGTTGCTAGCCCGTTCGTAAGCAACGTGTCACATCCTGCCGCCGGCGAACTTTGGTTATTACCCGTTGAACAAACCCCAGCCCCATTGGCGTTAGGAACTGGAGAAACCGCAGTCGCGTTTTGATACTCGCCACAATTTGTACTATTCAATCCCCCGGTCCACCCCGCACCATACGCCGGGAAGCCCATGGTGTATTTGTAGGCCGGTACACCTTTCGCGAGGTAGTAGTTTACCGTCGCATCGATCGTATTGCCGGTTCCATTCAAGGGATCGGCAGCATCGTCATAGATAGGAGAGGCGTCGTTGGTCGCCAACTCCCAATCTCCGGCGTAGTTGTAGCCATCGATGGTGACGTAATCAGACTGAGCGAACGTACCTGGAATATCGATCGTATCGAAGCCGCCCGGGTTGTTGGCGTCTGACGGCCCGGCAGGCGCGTCAAAGCTCAATTGATACGTCTTCCCGGTAGTTGTCGATAGAGCGGTCAGTTGCCTGCGGAACTCTGTCAATAATGCAGTGAAGTTCGTCGTGTCCGTCGGTGTCGGGAACTCCCAATCGATATTGATGCCATCGAACAGACCCGGAGCGGTGATCCCTGAGGCGATATTGCCCTGAATGAAGATGTTGATGCAGGAGCTGGCTAGTGCTGTGCGTCCGGCTGCAGTGCTTGCGGCAGAGGTGAAGGCGGACACGGCGGCAGCGTTTGCACCGCCTATCGAGATGATCGCCTTAAGGTTGGGATGAGCGGCCTTGAGCTGTTGGATTGCGCCAAAGTTTCCATAGACCCCCCCGGCCCCGCTGTACGGTCCAGTGACCTGAGGCATACCCAACTTCTGATAGTCGGCATAGGAGTCAGCGATGACGCATGCCGCGGTCGCAGACGTTGGCGCTGTCAAACCGCTGAAAGCGTAAAAGAGATGCGTCAGTTTGTCAGCGACACCATTGGTCTGCATGTTCGCAATGTTGTAGCCGGCATAATAGATGCTCCACTCTTCAAACCACCCGCCAACCATCAAGGTGCTTGGTGCTGTCGTTGTAACGTTTACCGAAGTTCCGGGCGACGTACCGGCATAGTCAGTAGCAACCACGGTGAAGGTATAAGTGGTGGATGGAGCCAGCCCGCTCTCAATATCAGATGCAGTCGTTGAAGTTAGAGTGGACGGTCCTCCCGATATCGAGTAGCTGATCGTGCAGCCAGATGGAGCAGACACTGCCGTCCAGCTAAGGTTTGCCGTTGAGGAGGTCGCACCCGAGGCTGTTAGTCCTGTGGGGGCGCTGGGTTTAGTCGTGCAGGAGCTCGCTGAGGTCTTAACGTTTAGAGCGGAACTCGCTGCTGAGGTGCCAGCAGAGTCGGTCGCCTCCACGGTGAAGCTATAGGTCGTCGAAGGAGAAAGGCCGGTCACAACATCGGATGGCGCGGTCGGGGTTGCGATCGAGCTCCCACCCTGCAATACCTTATAGCTGACAGTGCAGCCTGTAGGAGTAGTGTCCGCCGTCCAAGTCAGGTTCGTGCCGGAGCTGGTTGTACCTGAAGCCACCAATCCAGTTGGGACAATGGGCACAGTTGTGCAGCTCGAACAGGCTCCTGTCGCAGTCCAGGGCAGCCCACTGCCGGCGCCACCGCTGTTGGTTGCCGGACTCTGGTTCTGCGTCCAGTAGTTGGCGACGTAATTTTGCCCTCCCAGGCTCGCTGTCATTCCCGCAGTGTAGACAGCAGTAGCACTCCACGCTGTACCGCACGTGCCTCCGCCACCGCCGGACCCTGCCAGAGTCGTTACATTCACTGCAGGGCTGGCTGCCGATGTGCCGGCGGCGTCAGTCGCTTCGACGGTGAAGCTGTAGGCCGTCGAAGGAGAGAGGCCAGTTACGGCATCGGATGTTGTCGTCGGCGCTGCAATTGAGGTTGCCCCCTGCAAAACTTTGTAACTAACGCTGCAGCCTGTGGGGGAGGTGACTGCTGACCAACTAAGGTTTGTGCCAGAGCTGGTGGTCCCAGAAGCCGCCAGACCGGTAGGAGTGCTCGGTATCGTGGTACAGGAGCTACCGCTGCCGACCTGTTGCCAGAGGGCTGGTGCGTCGATGGGATCCCAACCGACTTCGGATACGTTAGCTTGGAGCGCTTTGTATTCGACACCTTGATACATCACCAGCGAACCAACAGAGTAGGACACGCCAACTGCCCAATTGGGAATACTCTGGGCTGACGCCGCCCCAGGCAGCATCAAAGCGATGAGGCTGCAGAGCAGAAATGCAGAGAGGATAATACGCTTCATCAGATCTCCTTGAATCCGGGGGGCATAGTCCCCGCCCACCCGCGGTTGGAAGTTTGGGAACTCGGGCGGAGTCGCATCAGATTACTCTCGGGAACAACCTGTGAGCGGCCCCATGATAAAGCCTGGAGCAAACAGGATAGGAGAGAGGATCCAGACCGCGACCCAAGTGCCCATGAAACAACCAACCAATGATTGCGGGTAGTAAGCGCTTCGACGTTCGTTGACATTCGAAACCTCCATCGATGCGTCGACAGAACAGAACGAAATGCGCCAGAAAACGAGTTAGCCGCAAAAAAGCTCTGCTTACAACGACATCAACCCGAAATGTAGACATTAAATCTTAGGCTCGAAAAGATACTTACGAACCTATCATTACAATGTTGGTCGGTCAACAAGATTTCAACCCTAAACCACCATTTCTTCTTCTCTACGGAGAGGTCCGCCGGCAGATCAGCTTATTACCCAAGGCGATGCAAAGTGCTGTCGATCTTTCGATCACGTCTTTGTGGACCGTGGATTGCCCGGCAGGATGGAACAAGCAGAAGAGGAGATCCAGCAATCTAACCTACTGTTCAGTTTTGTTGCATTTCATCAGTCTTCGATTTAGTAGCGATATAGATTCTGTTCCGCATCTTTCATTGCGACGGCGATGGCACCCCATACCACCGCCGAATTTCCAAGGCTGCTCGGGAGCACCCGGGCGACCGCGATTTCACTCTTGCGGAGCATCTCCACCGTCGGCTCAAATAGCGCCGGATGGGCGCCAAGATCGCCTCCGAATACAAACAGACTGGGATTCAGAGTCAAAGAGAGATTCAGAACCACGTCCTTAAGAAGGCGGGCGCGTTGATAAACAATCTTCTGTGCAACTGAGTTCCCTTCTAACGCAAGGTCAAGCACGCTACTTGCCTTGCGTACCTTTGCCGATGCTCCAGCCTTATGACTAACTGCGTTCCAACTCCTTAAAATGCCTGGGGCGCCCAGTACCTGCTCTAGACGGCCGAATTCGTACAACGCAGGCTGCATGCTGGAGATATTGGGAATACGAAGATAACCGATCTCTCCAGCCGACCAATTTGATCCGTGCACGATCCGGCCATTGATAAATATTCCCGCACCTACTCCCGCACCCACAGCCACGAAGATAAAGCTCTCCTCGGCTTGGGCAATCCCGCAAAAGTGTTCGCCAATCGCAGCAAGGTTGGTATCATTCTCAACAAACAAAGCGCAAGAAAACTGCTTTCTTAGCATCTCCAGAAGAGGAACGTCTCTCCAGGTGTCTGAACTACTGACAGAGATGACAATTCCATCTCTGGTATTGGTGATTCCGGCCACACCGACTGTCATCCCTAGTAACTTTTTCCATGGCAGACCACGTCTCTGCATTAGTTCCCTCAGAGAGACACGCAACACCTCAATAACGGCGCTCGGGCTCCGGGCTTCCTTCGCAAAAGGTTCATATTGCTCCTCGAGAAGAGTTCCGTTAAGGTCGGTCAGCAGTACTCGAAACGAATCGACCGTGACATCCACGCCTGCAAGATACCCATAGTCAGCTTTGAAACGAAGATTGTCAGGTCGTCGCCCTCCACTCGAGGCACCTTCCCCAATCCACTCAATAAGCCCCATATCGTTGAGGTCAGAGATGACGTTCGCAACCGTTGGTGCGCTCATGCCGGTTTCACGTGCGATATCTGCACGCGAAGAGTGACCCAGTTTCTTCAACAGCATCAAAATTATGCGCGCATTGGTCTGACGCATTAACGCTGGATTACCAATCAACAACCGGTTCTTACTCATTACGCCGCCTTAAATAACGATTGGAATTGCACCATTCAGGCTTATCTACCACAACCCCTCCGGTGATACTTGATGCTGACGGCAGATTCCAGTTCAAAATCATATTCTCACTAGGTCCACGATCAAGAAACTAGCCGAGATCTTCAAATCAAATCGCTTTGGCGTTTACTAATTCGCAGAAAAATGCATGCGACGTCAGAATCCTTCTTTGGACCATTATGGATTGAGATTAGGCGATCAGCCACCGCCCGTGTCGGTGCGCATGCTGAAGGGGCCATGGGCTCACAACTGCTCCGATTTGCGCGAAAATGCGCCACGCAACACCTCGACCTGCTCTTTCAACAACCGCTTTGAGATCGCCGCGGATGGAATACTAGCGAAGCCATGAGGAATCGATGGCACCAGATGGAGTTCAACGGCTACTCCGGCTTCTGTCAGACGACGTGCATAGTCAAGACCTTCATCACGCAACGGATCAAGGCCGGCGCAGAGTACATAGGAAGCGGGCAGATCAGATAAATCCGTAGCTCTTGCTGGCGCTGCATATGGCGAAATATCATGTGCCTGTTCACCCAGGTACCAGCGCCACATAACCTCTGCCTCAGATCTTCCAAAGTCCGGAACGTCCGTAAATTGACGTGCTGACAGTGTCTCAAGACGGTCATCCACGGCCGGAATCAATAGCATCTGAAAGCAGATCTTCGGTCCCATACGATCGCGAGCAAGAAGAGCGACCGCGGCAGCAAGATTCGCTCCCGCACTCGAGCCTCCTACAGCAATAAAGTCTCGATCGAGATTCAAATCGCGGCTTTCTCTCCAAAGAAACTCAAGAGTCCGATAACAGTCGTTAAGAGCAGCAGGAAATGGTTCTTCAGGTGCAAGTCTGTATGCAACACATACGACAGCGCACTGGGCGTTCAGAGCGTAATGGATACATTGTGGCTCTTCAGAAAAAAGGTCGCCGCAAAAAAATCCGCCACCGTGAAAGTAAAGCAGGACAGGCAGCGAACCCACCGCATTTCTTCTGCGGTAGATCCGCACGGGTATCTGCACCCCCTCCTCATCAGTGGAGCGAACATCGTAGTCTTTAATCTCAATGTCAGAATCTGGTAGTGGCCGCGCTCCCAGCCGTGCTGCAGAGAGCGCTTCACGCACGACGTTTGGATCACGAAGGGCTACTCTCGGTTGCTTAGCTAGTGGAGCGAATGCAGGATCCATTGACAGGTTCGACATTCGTTCTCCACGATTCAGAAGATAGATTTTTCCAGTACATCATCCTGAATCTCTTCGCGGAAAGGCAACGCGGTAAGTGCGCCGCGAGCACGGGTAGAGAGGGAGCCGCAAATACACGCCCTCCGTAGTTGCTCTTCGAGATCGGCCCCCGATAACCAGGCATCGATGAAGCCCGCATCGAAAGCATCGCCTGCTCCGGTAGTATCTACAACTTGAACATTAGGGGGCTCCATCGTATACAGACGATCATGTTGAAGAGCAGCTGCTCCCCGGGATCCCAGTTTGACAACCGTGTGCTCCAACCCCAACTCTGCAAATGCACGTAACATCCGCTCCGGTGCCTTGTGCCCTGTCAGCAACTGCGCTTCACTTTCGTTTGGTAAGAACAGATCTACCATGCGCAATACATCGAGATTGTCGGTGTTTAGGAACCAATCCTTACGCCATCCCGGATCAATAGAAAGAGTGCAACCGGCGCTTCGCAGAGAAGGCAGCAATACTCTTGCGAGTCCCACTTCGAGCGGCATTGCAAAGTGAATATGCTGAGCCATGGAAAGGGCAGCAATTGTCTCAGGCAAAACTACGAACTCTTCCAGAATTCTATTTGCTCCCGCATAGCTTAAAAAGCTGCGATCCGCCGTTGTCGACATACTTATAGTAAGCGCATTGGGTAACTCGGAGGAGCAGGAATGCTCGACATGTACTCCAAACGAATTGAGCCTCGATCGAAGCCACGCCTCTTCATCGTTACCGAACACGCCAAAGATGGACGAGTGATGTCCAAGACGAGCCAGAGCACATGCTGTGTTGACAGTCCCTCCTCCAGCCTCACGGTGATACTGCTCCGCGAAGACCTCTTCTCCCGGCAATGGGACGTGATCGAAATCAGTAAAAATATGGTCTACAAACACTTCACCTGCAACGGCAATATTCCAGCTCTTAGTCATATGAGTTCAAAAGGCCATCTTTGTTCATGGTGTGATTTATAGAGAAAAGCCGCTACGCCTATCAGCGTTATCGCAAAAGCGATGAGTATATCTCTCGTACCGGTGGAGACAAGAATAAGAAGCCATCCAATAAAAGCGATCACTACCGGCAAGGGATAGAGCGGCATACGAAACGTCGCGTTGTTTTCTTCAGTATGGCGACGGCGCAATAAAACTACGGCGACACACTGAGCAAGAAACTGGATCATCGCCTGAATGACAATTACAAGACTGATGAGAGTACTAAGACTGAGCATGCAAGCACAAGCGGAGAGAATGCCCAGGATAACCAGCGAGATATGTGGAAAGTCTTCCGTCGGATGTAGCTTCGCAAAGATACTGAAAAACTCCCCTTGTTTTGCGGCAGCAAATGGAATGCGCGAGTAGCCAAGCAGAATCGCAAACACTGAAGCGAATGACGCAACCAGAATGAGCACATCGGCCACTCTTGCAGAGTTGACACTGTAAACCGTCTGCATGAAGTCCGCTACGATCGCGCTTGAATGCATGCTCTGCTGAACCGGTAATACACCTAGAATGGCAAGGTTCATGGCAATGTAAAGAATAGCCACCATGAGGATGGAGACGATAATCGAGTATGGGATCGTGCGTTCGGGACGCTTCAGTTCGCCGCCGATCAGGCAGACGTTATAGTAACCGGCATAGTCGTAGACAGCTATCAGAGTCGCTGCACCCACACCCTTCCAAAACGTGCCATCTAGAACTGGATACCCACCGCTGATCTGTGCTCTGAGAGCAGACGGAATGTGCTCCGCTCCACCAATGATGATCCAGACGATCGTTCCGACGACTAGTATCCAGAGACCAATCGAGATCGCGCTGATGGTAGTGATCCTGCGATAGAGCAATATTACGTTGATAAGACAGACGGCCATCGCCAACGCGCAAAGACCCGCATCGTTAACGGACGGCCTGAGGTAATGAAAATACTGCGAGAAACCTACTGCGCCCGAAGCGATAAGAAGCGGCGCAGTAAGTACAGAGGACCAAAGAACAAGAAAGCTTGCTGCCCTGCCATATGTCTGGGCTCCAAATGCATGTCGCAAATAAAAGTAAGGTCCGCCGGAATATGGCATGGCAGATCCTAACTCTGCCCATACAAGACCATCGCACAATGAAATTGCCGCGCCTAGAATCCAGGCCAGCAAAACCTTTGAACCATGCACTGCAACCAGGATAAGAGGAATACTCAGAAAGGGGCCTACCCCTATCATGTTCAGCATGTTGGAGGTGCAGGCTCCGAAGATCCCCATCCGCCGATCTAAATCCTCCCCCTCTACAACTGCTAGATCGACCTGCATCAGAGGCTCCGGGTCACCATGGATTTAAACAAGTATCGGGCAGCAAAGATTCTTTGTCAATAGTCGTTAATAAGTTTCAAAGTCATTGCAGGGATAAGCAATTACGACAAAGAGCGAACATAAATAGCCTACGACACTATTCACACAGCCTTTAGGAATCGAAGTTATTCTCGTGCAGCCCGGCGTCTCGAAAGGCTACTCCGGCACACTTAGCAGTTATGGAGAAACCCCGCCTAACACAGGCTTTTCCAAACCGCGAACAAAATCTCCCATCTTCCCCTGCAGGTCAAACACTACAATCTCATTCCGCCCCTTCCTCAGCCAGGGGCTGGGAGCATACAACGTCTTCTGCGGTCCGATATTCCATATCCTTCCAAGCGCCTGCCCATTCAGCCATAACTCACCTTTCGTAAACTCGCTGGTGTCCAAAAATGTGTCTGCCACCCCAGCCAGCTCGAAGAACCCACGATAGAAGCACGCGCCCTCACAGGGCTTCGTGGAATAGTGAAGCGTATCTACCGCCGTCATCGGAAGCGAGAATATCTCCCACCCCAAAAGCGGTGTTCCAGCCAACGTCACCTGCTTCGTAATACCGGCTCGCTCTCCACCAATCTCGCGACCGAAGTTCACACGCCCTGTATTCTCCACCAGAATATCGAGCCGAGCGTTTTTCTTCGTAGCTGGAAGAGAGAGCCGGTCCTGCTTCAGCCTGCGGTCAAGCGTACCCACCAGCTTTTCATTTAGATAAACCTGCGCGTAGCTATGCAGTTGATCGAGCACCAAATCGGCCCCGGCAGCCGCCTTCAAATGGGTGCGATAAAGAATGTACCCAAACGCTTGGTCCACGTCCTCCATGCTCAACACCTCTTCCGAACGAATCGATGCCGGCAGGTTCTTCCACAACGAAGCCGATTGCGCCAACGTCACCGAAGGAACGCCGATCGGCGCAACTACCTCGGGCACGGGAGGCGGAGTAACGCCGGTGGCTCCCGCAATTACATCGCGAAACGCAAAGTACTTCGCAGTGGGCCGCCCACTCTCATCCAGAGCTGAGTCGTAGTCATAGGTCGTCACATCCGGCTCATAGACTCCCCCCTCGATATTCGCTCCATTCATCCAGCCAAAGCTAGTCCCACCGTGAAACATGTAGATGCTCACCGAATACCCCTGCCGCAGCATCCAGTCCAGGTTCGTCGCTTGATCCTTGGTACTGGTGTCCGCGTGCTTGCCGCCCCAGTGATCGAACCACCCTGCCCAATACTCGCTATTGAAGAGCACCCCATCTAGCCGAAATTTCTTCAGGGTCGCAAAAGCATCCTGCGCCGAGCCCACACCATCGCCGCCAAAGTTAATTCCAACCGGAAGCTCCGGCAGCGACCCATCCGTCACCTCTTCCGGCCCATCCGCCGTATAAAGCTGTGACTTCGTAAATCCGGCGTCCACCAGTGCTTTACGCATCTGCTCCATGTACGCGTGGTCCTTGCCGTAGGAGCCATACTCATTCTCAACTTGCGTCAAGATGATCGGACCGCCATTACCAATCTGCAGCGGGGCCAGCTCCTGTCCCAGCCTCGTAATCCATTGCGTCGCCGGTCTTATGAACTTCGGATCGCTGCTTCGCACCACGATGCTGTGATCCTTCAACAGCCAGGACGGATAACCACCCCACTCCCACTCCGCGCAGACATAAGGTCCAGGCCGCAGGATCACGTACAATCCCTCCTGCTGCGCCTCTCTCACAAACTCGGCAACGTCGTTGTTCCCTGAAAAATCGTAGACCCCGGGCTTCGGCTCATGCTCGTTCCAGAAGACATAGGTCGTAATTGTGTTCAGCCCCATCGCCTTTGCCATTCTCAGGCGAGCTCGCCAGTAGGCTTGCGGAATCCGAGGATAGTGCATCTCGCCCGAGATGACACGAAACGGCTTTCCGTCCAAAACAAAGTGGTCGCCCTGCACCTCAAACGTATGTCCCTGCTCATGGGAGATGGCCGGTACCTGTGCTCCAGCATAGAAGGCTGTGATCAACCAACAGCCGACGAATAAGGAAAATACTTTGCGATACGCGAACATTCAATCTCCTTAAATCCTCTTTGTTAGGGCTGTTCAGCCTCATCACGGTAGCAGACCGTGACGAGGCTGAGAAGGCTACTTCGGCTGGAGATCGAGTGTCAGCACTTCAAAGGGCCCGAGGTCAAACTGGTGCGGAGTGCGAGCGCTCAAACTGAGTGCAGCCTTCCCCTCGTCAGACTTCCACGGACTCTTGGCTAAGTAAGCTTCAGCCTCACCTGCCGGCAATTCCAGCGCCCTGCGAAGATCGATCGTGATGCTCTGCGGTTTATCGGATGGATTCCGCAGAACCAGAATGCTCTTCTTCGGCGACCACGAAGCCCAGCCATAAACATTCAGCCAGTTTGGATCGCCGCCAACCCAGTGCGTATCTTCCAACACCTCCGCGTTCTGGCGCGACCACTTTGCTGCCTCCGCCAGTACGTCCCAATTACTCGCGGTCAACAGGGACGGTGTAATGTAAAGCTCCTGCAGTTGAGTTCCCGTTCCAAAGTAGTCATGCACGTCGTTGGTAAAGTCGTTGCCCGGATCTGTGTTCAGCAATCTCTCTAGCTTCGCGTAGACAATCCCATGCAGCATGAGCGAATTCAATGGATAGAGCGGCCCCCGCGAGACAATATGGGCGTAGGTGTCCGCATCGCGATAGGTAATCCAGCGCTCGCGATTGGTTCCAACACCGGCATAGTCAGTATCTTCACCGCCGCGCCAGATGGAGTCCGCATACAACAGCCAGAAGGGCGAGGCGTCGGTTCCCGTCGTGAGATTGATGTAGATATCGGGCTTCTCCTGACGCAGCTCGCCGATCAGATGAATCATCGCGTCAAAGTCGCTGTCGAACCGGCTACCCGGGAAGACGGTATTGGCATTGCCAGTTCCATCGAACTTGAACTGATTGACACCGTACTTGCGGATCATCTCAAGACAGGCATCGCGGAAGGCGTCGTAGTACTTTGGCCCGGAGAGAGCATACCCGCCTGAAACGATCTCATAGCCAGCCGCTTTGCCAAACTGAATGCGCTCCTGCTTTGGCTTGTCATATCCTCCCCAGGGTGAAAGCCACACGCCGGGAGCAGCCCCTAACTTTGCCGCCGCTTCGGTCACCGGGGTAAAGCCATCAGGAAATCCCCTGTTGAACTTCCACAAGGAGGCATGATCATCCCAGCCATCATCGAACAAGAAGGAATCAAGCTTCGCGCCGCGTTTCTCCTGCAACTCACGGCCAAAGGTATTCACGCGATCCACCGCCTGCGTCTGATCGTACGGATTGAAGTACCCAAGGTCGTACCAGGTGTTGTAGTGGAGAAAGGTGCGATAGGGATGGGCACGCTCGCGTTCGAGATACGCAAGAAACGCTCTCCTCATCTGGCCTGGAGGAGCTACGCCGATCACGGATGAGTACCGGATCGACTGGCCTTTCGGCAGAGGCAGCGTGCGCTCCAGATCGGCGAGCGCATGGCCTCTCACCTTTTGAACCAGCGCGAGCGGGTGCTCAAAGCCGAAGTAAAAATTGCCATCAATGATGGGGCTGCCAGCCACGGTTCCAGCGACCTGCGCCTCCGGAAGGTCTATGTCGATCATACGAACATCACGAATCGCAAGATTGTTCTGCGGCGCCGAAACCACAATGATCTGGCGAAAGTAGTTCGACCCGTCGCGAAGCACAAACGAAACATCGACGCGCAGATCGCCCGTTTCATTCTCAAGCAAACCCTCAAACACCTTCCCGTCAATCTCGTCCGAGTAACGAGAGACGTTCGGCTGTCCCTTCAGATCGTGAACCGTTGGCGGAGCCGCGAAGTGAAGGTCTTGCGAACGCACAATCGAACCATCGGCGAAGCGAAGACTAAAGGACGAAGGCACCGAAACCGTGCGCTTATCCCGCAGATCCGTCACGGAGAGATCACTCAGGCGATTGTTCGCAACAGCCCATCTGGCTTCGACGGCGTTGTCTTTGAGGAAGTACTTGCCTCTATCGTTATGAGACGTTACCGCGCCCGCATCGAACAAATCTTGCGCAGACCCCGACACCGCACTACCAACACACAACAAAGTGACACTGGAGATCCAACTTAGAAGCATACGTACTTGCCTGGATCGCATAGAGATTATCTTGCCGCCTTTTCAAGTAGATTCTTGCCCCAGAACACGTCTAGGGGCTCCATTTACGTCGAGAAAAGGAGTATAACGAAATAAAAGATAATCTGTCCCGTTTCGACCCAATTATCTACGAAATCTTAAGAAGCAGAGATTCAAAGCGGGTCTGTTTTGAGCGAGTGCAATGAAGAGCCTGCGAGCACCGGAAGAAATCCGCCTCTCACGGGCGCAACCTTACGCTCCGCTCAGCAACAATCCGCTGACAAGATCAGTGTGCGACGTTCGGCTTGAATCCCGCCCATTGCCAGAGAGCGTGATCCTAGACCAAGGTCAGCTTCAGACCCAGATCCCGTATTCCTTCCGCCACTGCCTTCGGAAGATCGGTATCTGTAATGACATGATCGATCGCAGTGACCTCAACGATCTTAGACAGGCTCCGTCTATTAAATTTGGTCGAGTCGCAGACGGCTACAGTCGTTGTAGCAGCTTTTACCATTGCTCGATTGACCCGTGACTCCATGACATTCGGCGTTGTCAGCCCAATCTCCAGATCGAACCCATCAACCCCCAAAAAGAGAATGTCGGCGTGCATCTCGGCCAACACCTCTTCGGCAAGCGGGCCCACCAGCGAGAACGAATTCCTGCGCAGCGAGCCTCCAGTCAGAATGACTTCAAAATCTGTCCCGCTGAGCTCAGCGGCAATATTGACCGCATTCGTAATAATGGTTAGATAGGAAAACTTCTTTAGCCCTTTGGCAATCGCAGTGGTTGTTGTGCCCGAGTCGAGCAGAACACATTGTCCCTCCTTAACGAGCGCCACCGCAGCATCCGCGATGCGCTGTTTTTCCTGTGAGTGCTGTGTTTCCTTCTCTTTCAAAGAGGGATCAAACAAAGCTCCCGATTGGGGAAGAAGAGCACCCCCATGGGTTCTTTGCAGAACACCTTTTGCCTGCAGGTAGTCGAGATCCTTGCGGATGGTAATGCGTGAAATCCCAAGATCCTTCGAAAGATCCTCAACGATGACGCGCCCGTTCTGACGAGCCAGCGCGAGGATATATTGTCGACGTTCTTCAATGAGCATCTGCGAACCGGGCTCAACCTCTGGCGGCGCGGCCTTGATGGGAACCTTTGGAGCATTCCTGTGCTTCATATGATTTCGAATCCTGCCTCTATGGTGAGCTTTGACATTACCATGCACTAATATAGCGCGCAATTCGCAGCCAGATATGCATCAGCCGATCACCCTTGCGCGGGCTGGTGACAAAACGTGGCTACTGTCGTCCGCACGCCGCCCCATAGACTCGGAGCACATCGCGAACGCGATCAACAATCAGAGACACAGCATCGCCAGCGATCTCGCCCCGACGAAGGCGTTCATATTGCGCCGGCAGATAGCGGCTGCACATACTCTCCGGAATCGAGACAGAGGACAGGTTAGAGATCAGCAGATTGACCGCGGCAGTAATCTCCGGACGATGCCAGTAGTACCGGATCCGGTCGCTATAGCTGTAAATCCGCAGAAGCCGCTGCTGCTCCAAGGTCCCCTGGTAATAGACCTGCCAATCTGCAGGTTCTCGCAGCATCGTCTCCTCTACTATCCGTGCAAGGTCCGAGCACTGCGCTGCAGGCAACAGCTGCGATTCAATATCTTCGAGCGCATAGAGAGCTTCACGCATGGCAAAGGTCAGCGCGGGGCCTACCTTCAAAATGGCAAAGCCATCTTCTACCAGCTCAACATAGCTGCCGGAGAGTTGATAGTCGGTGGAATGTGCCTCGAAGACGATGTTCTCGGGTTGGGCGCGAAGCCAGTCGACCAACGGCTTCGCCTTCTTCCGATCGTAGGAGATCACTGAATCATGACCAAACTCCACTCCGGGCTGCACGACCAGAGCGATCACGCGACGCCACGTATCCGACAAACCCTGCTCTTCGAAGACGCGCTTGTGCACAGCCAGGGTATGGGTTGCGGCGCCAGTTGAGGTCACCTGTAGCTCGTCAAGAGCGTGCGTAGCGCCGCCGGGTGTGGGCACCTCCGTGCCAATCACATAGACCGGCGCAGGACCTGTGCCGCGCGCTCCCTCTGCCGCCTGGCAAAGCTGCGCTGTCCGCTGCGCCACCACCTCATCCGGCAGCACCGCCGGGTCATCGCCACAAGCCATGCTGGCATCAAGGTGAATCTTGGTAAAACCAGCCTGAACATATTCCGCAACCATTGCCTCGGCATACTCCATTGCCTTCGCTGCCGGTTGAGTTCGCCATGGGTTCGGTCCGAGATGGTCTCCCCCCAGGATCAGAGACCCCCGCGAAAAGCCCGCATCGGCAACGTGCCTCAGAACAAACTCGCAAAAGGCCGCTGGCCGCATTCCTGTGTATCCGCCAAACTGATTCACCTGGTTGCTCGTGGCTTCAATCAGCAGAAGTGAACGTCCATGTGCTGCCTGCTCTGCCGCCGCGCGAATCACCCAGGGATGTGCGGAGCAGACCGAGTACACAGCAGAGGCAATCCCCGCCTTGCGTTTCGCGAGATGATCCTGAAGAAGAGATGACATCGTTTAATAAATCCCAAACTCCTGTACGACCCGATTGATGACGCCATCCGGACTGGGAGCGTCCGGCTTCAATTGGTGAAAGACGGAGCAGTAAAGTCCAAGCAACTGTCCGAAGATAACGTCGAGCGCGGGCCTGTAGGCATCAGGAATCTCATCATGGATGGAGAGGTACGACTCGCAGCAGGATTTGATCTCCGCCTCTTCCGATGCTGGACCAACCGCGATACGCTCCGCGGTAATTCCCTTCTCCCCTACCTCACGGAGAAGATCTCGCGCATACAGCGCCCTGCGATGGTCCTGAGAGACGAAGCACACGAAGATCGTCTGATCATCGAGAGCGGCCATCGGCCCATGACGAAGACCAAGCACTGTCTCTGACATCGTCTTTACCTGGCCCGCCGTCATCTCAAGCACCTTCAGCGCCGACTCCTTCGCAACGCTAAACAACGAGCCACTGCCCACCAGGCAGATACGCGAGAAGCCTCGCGACGCAAGACGTTCCGCTTCCTCCGCGCCGCTTAGCAACAACTGCCGTCCTGCACGAACCAACCGATGCAGGATGGGACGATATTCCTCGATCGACCAGGCATGCGCGAGGCATTGCCCCATGACAACCATATTCGTAAACGAGCTGGTCATCGCCAGGCTGCGATCGTTCACTGCAGCATCCAGCACGACGACGCAGGAGTGTGTGGCATGCTTGCAGACCGTGATCATTCGCGCATCCGCATTGCAGGTAATAATGAGGTGAGCAATCTCCGGATAAAACTGGATTGCCCGTTCCAGCACAGCCACGCCTTCAGGGGAGTCACCCGACCTTGAAAACGAGATCCAGAGATAGTTTCGGCCTGGGACAATGTAATCTTCGAGGTTAGGCAGCAGATCAGTACTGGGACAGGCCAGCACTTCGCACCCCCAACTCTGCCGCAACAGAAGAGCGAGAGCCTGCCCAATATAGTCGGAGGTTCCTGCGCCAACCAGAATGACGACCGGCCTCTTCTCTACTGGGCCACGCAGGCCGATCTGGTCAAGAAAGCTGCAGATCTGTTCTTGATTCTCTTGAAAGATACCTAGCGTCCTCTCCCAGGTATCTGGTTGCTGAGCGATCTCTCGTGGCGTAAATACCAGACCCAGTGCCTGTTGCTTCTCTGCCGGCATTTCGACGAAACTGAATAAGGTGGCCATTGGTTTCCTTTACAAGCTATAATCTACACCGGTTTCCCTTAAATGGAAATAAAAAGATGGTAATCATAATAAGCCACATTCTTAATGCCATAAGAAACCAGGAAAGAGGCTCCGTTGGCAAATATCTCTTCAGGGGAAGCAAAAAAGCGCTTTGACATCACAATTGCGGGTGAGACGAATCTCGACCTCATCCTCTACGGCCTGCCTGAAGTAATGCCCACGGAGCGTGAGCTGCTCGCATCCGACTTCAAAATCACCTTGGGCGGCTCCTCCTCCATCCTGGCGCACAATTTAGCCATGCTGGGTAGTCCTGTCGGCTTTATCACCCAGGTCGGCACCGACGAGCTTGGACAAATCGCACTCGCACGCCTTGTAGAAAGCGGCGCGGACCTCATGCTTGTGCCTTCACGAGAAAATACAACTACTGGAGTAACGATTCTGTTGCCACACGGTACGCATCGTCATATCTTGACCAATCCCGGTGTTATGGCTGAGATGAAAGTTGCCGATCTCGATATGGCTTACCTCACATCGGCTCGCCACTTTCACCTCTCCTCTCTCTTTCTGCAGGCTGGGCTCCAACCCGATCTGCCGCAACTATTTGCCGATTTGAAAAGGGCAGGCCTGACACTCTCGCTCGACACCAACGACGACCCCAGCGACCAATGGTCCGGTGTTCTGGATCAGCTCCTGGACAGCATCGACCTGCTCCTGCCTAACGAGGATGAGATCAAGCGCATCACGCGCACCGTCACTCTCGAACAGGCTCTCGATGCTCTATCGGAACGCGTGCCGTTAATCGTCGTAAAGTGCGGCTCTCGTGGCGCTGTCGTGCAGCAGGGTAGAAGCCGGGAGCGGGTTCCGTCGCTCCGGGTACAGCCTGTAGATACTATCGGCGCAGGCGACAGCTTCAATGCAGGCTTCCTGAGCTCTTATCTCTCTGGCAAAGATCCGCTCCGCGCTGCAGTAATGGGAAACGTTGCAGGCGCCCTCTCAACGTTGAAAACTGGAGGTACCGAAGCGTACAGGGACGTTACGCTCCGCGAGAGATTTTTAGCAGAGCACCCGATCGTTTAGAAGACGAAATCTCGCAAAAAGAGAACTGTAAAAAAATGAGACAGGCATTCTGATCAAAAAGACGCGAAACAAGTAGAAGCTATTTGGTGTTTCGATTTATATTCTTTATGTTGCTCCAAGGCGCAGTGGGCGAGGAGAAAGCATGTCGCAACAGGAAAACGAAGACAAGTTTATAGCGATGGTTACGGCAAAGGCAGATGTCACACTTCCGCTCAGCGGCTTCCATCCCAAATCAATGCTCACCACACCCATCCACGAGATCACGCATCCCCGTTATCCAGTAATCGACTACCACAACCATCTGGACGCACAAGACCCGGAGCACGTACTGCGGATCATGGACGCCTGTGGCATCGAGCACATCGTCAACATCACGATGAAGGTTGGTGACGAAGCTCTGAGAGTGATCGATCGCTACCATCAGGCTGACCCTGCACGCTTCTCGACGATTGGCTGGATGGATTGGACCGGTGTAGAGCGTGACGATTTCATCGCCCTAAGCCTGGAGCGGCTGGAGCGGCTCGTGGAGCGCGGAGCCATTGGCTTCAAGTTCTGGAAGGACCTGGGACTTACCATCCGTGACGCATCGGGCAAGCTCCTGCAGGTCGACGACGAACGCCTTGCCCCGATCTTCGAAAGATGCGGCGAGCTGGGCATTCCGGTCATGGTTCACATCGGCGATCCCGAGGCTTTCTTCCTGCCTATCGATGCGAACAACGAACGCTTTGAGGAGCTCTCAGCCCATCCCGATTGGAGCTTTTACGGAGCAACCTTCAGCAAGCATCAGTTACTGGAGCAGCGCGATCGCGTCTTCAAGAGGCACCCAAAAACCACCTTCGTAGCCGCGCACGTGGCCGAAAACGGAGAAGATCTGCAACGCGTAACCGCCATGCTCGACGCCAATCCAAATGTTCTGGTCGATATCAGTGCACGCGCGTCGGAGCTGGGGCGTCAGCCCTTCTCGGCACGCAGGTTCTTCCTGCGCTTTGCGGACCGCATCCTCTTCGGCGCCGACCTCGTGCCGGATGTCGAGATGTACCGCCTCTACTATCGATTCCTCGAAACAGAAGATGAGTATTTTGAGTACCCAACCCACGCTTCCCGTCAGGGTCGTTGGAATATCTGCGGCATGAATCTCCCCGACGACGTCCTGCGCAAAGTCTATCGGGAAAATGCGCTGCGCCTGCTCCCATCCCACTGTGGGCGGATCTGATCTCACGCCCAAAATATATTGGAATAGCTATGATGTCCCAGTAGAACCTCCGAACAACCACTTAGCGGCGCAAGGGCTTCTTCCAATCTTCTTTTGGCCCGCGAGAATGGACTCTATGACCTCCGGCTCTACCCAGTTATCAATCCCCTCCGTCAGCCAGCGCCGATACAGCACATTGCTTCTGGTGGTTGCAGGTCTCGGTGGCCTGCTCTACGGCGTAGATGTGGGCATCATCGGAGGCGCCCTCCCTTATCTCGAGGCGACCTCCGGCCTTACCGCCGGACAGCTCTCTGTAATCGTTGCAGCGGTATTGCTAGGCAGCGTCATCTCCACCTTGTTTGCCGGGCTGCTCGCCGACTGGATGGGCCGCAAACCTTTGATGCTCCTCAGCGGCGCCATCTTCGTCATCAGTATTCCCGTCATCGCCATCTCCTCCGGCTACGAATCGCTGTTCTTCGGCCGGCTGCTCCAGGGAGTCAGCGGAGGACTCATCGGCGTAGTCGTTCCGCTCTACCTCGCCGAGTGTCTCCCATCGTCGACTCGCGGCAAGGGCACCGGCATCTTCCAATGGTTCCTCACCTTAGGCATCGTTGGCGCGGCAGTGATCGGCATCTACTACAGCTATCGCGTTCAGGCCGTGGCACAGGCCTCTGACGCAGCGACCTTGTTCCACTTCAAAGACCAGGCATGGCGGCGCATCTTCTGGGTCTCGCTTCCGCCCGGAGTTCTCTTTGTTCTTGGCACGTTGTTCGTACAGGAATCCCCTCGCTGGCTCTTTCGCCGCGGCCACAAAGATCGTGCTCTCGTTGCTCTGCTTCGCTCCCATCCTGCCCATGTGGCGCAGGCCGAACTCGACACGATGGAGCAAGTCGCCACCACGTCTTCAGAACAGACCTCATCGAGAGCGACCGTCCACGACACCATCTTTCGTCGCCGCTATATGATCCCTTTCCTGTTGGCCTGCGTCATCCTCTTCTGCAACACGGCAACAGGAGTCAATTCCATCATTAGCTATAACACCGGCATCCTCCTGCAGAGCGGCCTCTCCGATCTCAGTGCGCACTGGGGATATGTCCTCTTCACCGCGGTAAACTTTCTCATTACCGCGATAGGCATGTCTCTGGTCGATCGCAAGGGCCGCCGATTCCTTCTCATTCTTGGTACAACCGGTGTCATCGCCTCCCTGATCACAGTCGGCACCCTCTTTCTGCGAACCGAAAGATCAAACCTTGAGTGCCGCACCGCCGTACAAGCTCTTGTCAGCCCGCAACAAGACCTCTCTCTTACCTTCAATCGGGCCGAGGCCAGCCGGCTTTTGCAGGCAAGCGGTTACAACGAACAACAGTTCAACGACAGCAGTACCTCTCTCGCTGTCATCTACTCCTACGGTGGGTTCAGTGCCGCAACCACCTTTGTACGCTCCGACGACGCCGCCGCAGCCCCCATTCACATCACCCGCGAAAGCTGCGTGCCTGCCAACCGGATCGAAGCCTTCTTCAAAAATCCCTTCGCGGATCTGGCTGCTGCTCAGACAGCGCCTCTGAAGATCCAGCGAGCCCTGATCAACCGCGTCCCAGCCACCAGGCATGGATGGCTGGTGGCCCTTGGCCTCTATGCCTTCATGGCGTTTTATGCCGTAGGCCCTGGGGTATGCGTCTGGCTGGCCCTGTCGGAGCTTATGCCCACCCGCATCCGTTCGGTAGGCATGAGCATCGCTCTCGTCATCAATCAGATGGTCTCGACCACTCTTGCTGTCCTCTTCCTGCCCGTCGTCAGCAAGTACGGCTACTCCACCATGTTCTTTATCTTTGCTGCCTTCACCGTCATCTACTTCCTCACGGCAACCTTCCTCCTGCCCGAGACCAAAGGCAAAACTCTGGAAGAGATCGAGCAGCACTTCGAAGGAGTAAGAAAAATATAAGCCGCGCAATCCATCTGTAGACCAATTCCCACCGATCGCATGCGCATTGCGTAGCGACTCCGGCTGCAATCCAGGCCGACCTTCAGTAGGTAGGGCGCATTCTTCAACATTCAGCCGGTTGGTCTCTTCAACCCAGCCTAGGGCCTTTGTCGTATTCTCGTAGTCAGGTCAAGGAGGACACATGTCTGAAGAGGATTTGAGAGCAGAGCTCGAGCGTCTACGAGCAGAGAACGATCAACTGAAGAACAAGGCTGTGCGTGGACTAAGTCTCAAGGTCAGCGAGAAGGGCGGGCTGTCCCTCTATGGAGTCGGTAGATTTCCTGTGACTCTGTATAAGGAGCAATGGCGCAAGATCCTCGCAATGGCACCTGAGATCGAAGACTTCATCGTAAAGAACGACAGCCTGCTCAAGACCAAAGAGTAGACGCGCCTTAAGCCGCGGCTCACCGGGCCCCTTCCATCGGCAACCCGGTGAGCGGCCAGTGATCCACCCGAGCTCCCACGTTGGCTTCAACGTTAACCCCCGCTGAAGCAGCAGCGGTCACTCCAACATTCCATCCATCCAAAACGACCAGGGCGTCCTCTCCCTTTAGATCCGCGGTCGCAGCTTCAATCGTGATCGTCCTCGTCTCGTTCGGCAGCAAAGATACATAGTTGTCGCTGTAATAAACCGGCAGCACTCGTTCTCCCGAACGCTTGCTCCGCAGCTGCAGGTGAGTCATCAGCGCAATGTTCTTCCCCGTATTTTGCAGAGTCACTGTGACAAAGACCTCGCCCTGCTCTTCGCGGCGAACCACCGACGCCCCAAGCGTCACCACAGGCAAGCTGCCCAACGCCCTGAGGTCATCCTGATGCTCCGGCAACGCACGCCAATAGAAGTTATCCGAGATCAGCTTCCCCGTCGCATCGCGCAACTCCAGCTTTACGAAGTGCACCGCCGAAAGAGTCGAAGGCCACTCCACGCTTCCAAGCGTCGTTGCCAGGCTCGGTGCAGCCGACACGTCAAAGTCGTGTTGATACTGCACAGCCCCATCCAGGTTGTAGATCGCCACGTGAGCATGAGCACTCTCCAGTGGAGTAGCCAGATTGTTGATCACCTGGACCTCGCCATTCGCCTCATTCAGCTGAATATGAACCGGCTCAGCCGCCTTCTTCACCGCGAACAAGGCCGAGTTAGGCTCCAGATCGTGGTGGTAAAGCTGCCATACAAAGCTCGGCTGCGCAGGATTACTCATCCACGTAATCACGCCGGTCGTCGGATGAAACAGCTTCGCATTGCGCCCCTCGTACATCGCGCGAAACCCCTCATAGTTCGCCAGCTGCGACTTCCGCACAAAGTCCGCAAGGTTCGCCACCTTGCCATACCGATCCGCAATCATCGCCGGATATTTATCGCCATCCGCCGCGCCCTTGGCAAAGTCATGCTGCGCCCAGTCGTCGTTGATCGTCTCCCAGTCTTTCTCCGGCATCATCCCGTGAATCGACTCCAGCGTCGGCACCGACATGCTTCCAATCTCTGTCTTGAACGCCTCGTCATAAACATAGAACTCCCGCGGCGTCCTCCAGTGATACGGCCCATGCGAATTCACCCCGCGCCCATCAGCCGAGTTCGCCTGATACAACCTCGTCGGCTCCAGCTCAGTCATCAAAACGCGCAGCGCATCGTCAATCTTCTTCGGCGGATATCCCTCATTCCGCGCGCACCACAAAACAATCGCGGCATGATTGCGAAACCGCAGAATCTTGTCGCGCACATTCGCCATGTACGTATCAAAGTCATCCGGGTCTGGTCCGTCCGAAGGATTCGGCTGAAAAAACTCATCCCACACCAGAATCCCGTACTTGTCGCACAGCTCGTAAAAATCTTCGCTCGTACTCTGTCCCACCCAGTTGCGAATCAAATTCAAATTCGCAATCTGGTGCATTCGAATCTGCGCCTCCAGCCGCTCCCGCGGATTGCGCTTCATCGCTTCATCCAGCCCCCAATTCCCTCCGCGAATAAACACGCGAACTCCATTCACCGAGATCGTCAGGTTCTCCGAATCAGGCACGGCATACGTAAACTTACGAACGCCGAAGCTCACATCTCTGTCGTCTGACGTCGTCCCATCCACCTCAAAACTCAAATGCAGCTTGTACAGATTCTGCGGCCCATACCCATTCGGCCACCACAGCTTCGGATGCTCCACATGCATCGCCGGCGTGTTCTTCGCGTCGACCATAACCGTCTGCGAACTATGCGCCGCCACCTCCACGCGCTGCTCGAACGTCACATCCCCAAAGCTTCCCTTCAACACGCCCTTCTGCGGCGCATCCGTCAGATTCTCCACCCGAGCCTGCACCGAAATATCAGCCGAATCCGTCCGGGGCAGCGGAAGATCCGTCGTCACCAGCGGATCTCGAATCACCACCGACCCACTCGCCGAAAGAAAAACCTTCTGCCAGATTCCGGTATCCCGATCCCGAATCGCCGGAATCCAGTCCCACCCAATCGTCGAAAGAAAGGTCGGCCCATCGATCGCGGTGATGCCGCCATTCAGGCCCACGCCATCCCGAATCGTATGTTCATGTGGCACGCCCGGGTGAGGCTGCGGTGACACTAGCACCGCCAGAACCGCGCTCTTCCCCGGCCTCACCGCAAGCGAGATATCAAAGATCCCCCGCTTGAACGCGCCCTTCATCGTGCCAACCTGCGTCCCGTTCACCCACACCTGTGCTGAAAAATTAATCCCCTCCAGGTTCAGCCACACATGCCTTCCCACATACGTCTTCGGCACCTCAAAGACCGTGCGATACCAGTACGGCGTGCGTGCAAGACTGTCAGGAATCTTGTCGGGACGGCTATTCTCCCCATACAAAGGCTCCGGGTAGACGCCCGCATTCACCAGGCTCGTCAGTACTGTCCCAGGCACAGTCGCGGAGTACCAGCCCTGCGGCTTAAACTTTGCCGAAGCGATCGCATCCCCACCTTGCGTCACCTTCGCCGCATCCTGCAGCTGCCAGCCAGCCGACAGAGTCGCGGCCTCAGGAAGTGACGACGAACTAGCTGCGAAAGCCACCGAACCCAACCCCACCGAACCTGCAACAAACAACAGCGCCAACGCCGATCCCCAGACTCTCATTCGCATTCAACCCGCACCTTTTGATCGCTGATCTCAAAATTTTTCAAACGCGAAACCGCACCGCGCCAGACATACAAACCCTACACGATCATCACGCAAAGGTCACACCTTCAGCCTCATCGTTGAACCGTCGTCTCTGCCTTCGTCAGCTTCTCGGAAACCTGCGCCGGCGTAGGCAGTTGCGATCGGTCCCATCCTCCACCCAGCGCCTCGATCAACTGTACCGAAGCCGTCATCGCCTGCACTCGCAGAGTCGCGACCGACTCCCTGTCCGTCAGCAACGTCGTCTGCGCCGTCACCACATTCACGTAAGGATCAATGCCCGTCTGATACCGCGCCGTCTCGAGCATCACAAACTCCTCCGCCGACTTCACCGCCTCCTGTTGCTGTAACTGCTGCTGCGAAAGAATACGCACGGAAGCAAGCGCATCCTCCACCTGCTGAAATCCAGTAAGAACGGTCTGCCGGTAGCTCGCGACATCGGCGTTATAGACCTCCACAAACTGATTCACTGTAGCCCGCCGCAACCCAGCGTCGAAGACCGTCTCGCTCACCGTCGGCCCAATCGACCAGAACCGGCTCGACTGATCCAGGAGATGTTTGAAGGTCGAGCTTTCAAATCCGCCCGAAGCGCTCAGCGTCAGATTCGGATAGTACGCCGCAGTCGCAATACCAATCTGCGCATTCGCCGCCGCCATGTTTCGCTCCGAAGCAGCAATATCAGGCCGCCGCTCCAGCAACGCCGACGGCAACCCAATCGGTATCGGTGGAGGAGTCACGCTCGAAGCCTTCACCGGAATAGAAAAAGTCGAAGCATTGGCCCCCACCAGCAGCGCAATCGCATTCTCATACTGAGCCCGCGCCACGCCAAGATTGATCGCCTGCGACTGCACATTCTGCAGCGTGTTCTGCGCCTGCACCACCGAAATCCGATCGCCAACGCCGGTCTCGTATTGCGCCTGCGTCAACTCCAGCGCCCGCTTATCCGCCTCCACCGTGTCGTTCAGAATCGCCTGCAGCGCATCCTGACCGCGAATCTCAAAGAAGAACGTAGCAAGGCTTGCCTGTTCGGTCAGCTTCTCATTCTCCAAATCGGCGGCACTCAACTGCGCGTTGTACTGCTGCTCGTGAATCGTGCTGCGAACTCTACCCCAAAGATCCGGCTCCCACGAAATCGAAGCAGGCAGAGAGCCGACAGAGTTCGTCGAGCCCGTGTTGGCTTGCGACGAACGCCCCAGATTCGCTGAGGATTTGGAACGGGTATACGACGGCCCTACAGACGCAGTCGGATAAAGCTGCGAACGTGCCTGCGCCACAAGAGCACGCGCCTCCATGAAGTTCGCGAAGAACTGCTTGATGTTCTGGTTATCGATATTCAACCGATTTTCCAGCGCATTCAACTCCGGGTCGCCGTAGATCTCCCACCACTTGCCGTGCAGCATCGCATCCTGCGGCTGTGCCACCTTCCAGCCGTCCGTATCCTGAAACTGCGTCGGCGACTCCTTGTAAGTCGTTGGCGGCGCCTGCGCAACAGCGGGCGGCGTGTGGTACTTAGGCCCCACCATGCATCCGGTCAAAAAAAGCGCCGTCAGTGCCGGGCAAATCGCGATGGTGAATCGAAGGTTCGTCATAGGGTTAACATCCAAATCTACTCCGCAGCAACGGCAGTAGGACCGCCCCCGGGGTTAAAAGTATCGTGCTTACGACCCAGTGCACGCAGACGCAAGCGATCCAGTGTGAGATAGACAACGGGGGTGGTGTAGAGGGTAAGCATCTGGCTCACAATCAAACCGCCAACAATCGTAATGCCCAGCGGCCGACGCAGCTCCGACCCCGTGCCCGTCCCAAACGCCAGCGGCAACGCCCCGAAGAGCGCAGCCATCGTCGTCATCAGAATGGGACGAAAACGCAGCATACACGCCTCAAAGATCGCATCTTCCGTATTCATGCCGCCCTCGCGCTCTGCCTGCAGCGCAAAGTCGATCATCATAATCGCGTTCTTCTTCACAATGCCTATCAGCAGCACAATCCCGATGATCGAAATAACGTTCAAATCCGTCTTGAAGAGCATCAGCGCCAGCATCGCGCCAACGCTAGCCGAAGGCAGCGTCGAAAGAATCGTCAGCGGATGCACCAGGCTCTCGTACAAAACTCCCAACACAATATAAACCGCAAGCAGCGCCGTCAAAATCAGCAGCGGTTCGGTCCCCAGTGACTGCTGATACGCCAGCAGCGTCCCCGCAAAAAAACCATGCACCGAGGTCGGCGTCCCCAGCCGCTGCTGCATCTGGGCAATCTCAAGCGTCGCATCGCTCAACGACATTCCGGGTGCCAGATTGAACGAGACCGTAACCGAAGGAAACAAGCCTGTGTGATTTAGAGAGAGCGGAGTCGTATTGGTCGCAGATGTCGCCATAGTAAATAAAGGGACATTGCCGCTGGCCGTCGTGCTGCTCGTACCAGCAGGATGAAAATAGATATTCTTCAATCCCTCCGGCGTCTGCCAGTACTCCGGCGCAACCTCCAGCACCACGTAATACTGATTCAGTTGGGTGTAGATGATCGAAACTTGTTGCTGCCCAAACGCGCTGTACAATCCCTGATCGAGCGACTGCGCCGTCTGGCCTAGCTTCGCCGCCGTCACCCGGTCGTAAGTAAGCAGCTGATCCAGGCCCCCATTCTGCTGATCCGAACTCACATCCTGAAACCCGGGCAGATGCATCATCGCCGTCAGCAGCTTAGGACCCCATGTAGTGAGGTCCGTAACGTTATCGGCCTGAATCGTGTACTGATAGAGTGCATTGCTCGAACGTCCGCCGATACGAAGATCCTGGGACGCCTGCAGGAACGCGGAGGCCCCCGTCACCCGGTTCAACTTTGGACGCAGCCGATTGATAATATCCGGCGCTCCGATCTTGCGAACGTTCAGCGGCTTCAACGTCACAAACATATTCCCTGTATTCGTGGCCCCGCCTCCACCAGTAAAGCCAATCACATTCTGAACCGCCGGGTCGTTCTTCACGATATTCGCGACTTCCTGAAGTGCCGTATTCATCGAAGCAAACGAAGCATCCTGCGGCCCCCGAACCGCCCCCCCCAGCGAACCAGTATCTTGTTGCGGGAAAAATCCCTTCGGAATTTTGATCACCAGCGCCACATTGAATGCGATCGTCAGGAGCAGAACAGTCAGCGTCAGTACGGGATTTTCCAGAACCCAATGCAGGCTCCGCCGATAGAGGGAAAGCACCCAGTCAAAGAACCTCTCCGACGCCATATACATCCGGCCGTGCTTCTTCTCATGCTCGTTCCGCAGCAGATAGGCGCACATCATCGGCGTCGTCGTCAGCGAGATCAACATCGATACGAAGATGGCCGTGGAAAGCGTCACCGCAAACTCACGAAACAGCCTGCCCACAATCCCGCCCATCAAAAGCAGCGGAATAAAAACCGCAACCAGCGAGATGCTGATCGACACGACCGTAAAACCAATCTCCTGCGCGCCCTTCAGCGCGGCGGCAAACGGAGCCATCCCGTTCTCGAGATGTCGCGTGATGTTCTCCATCACCACAATCGCATCATCCACCACAAACCCGGTCGAGATCGTCAGCGCCATCAGCGAAAGGTTGTCGATGCTGTAGCCGAACATGTACATCACCGCAAAGGTTCCGATCAACGAAACCGGAACCGCCACCGCGGGAATCAACGTCGCCCTTCCGTTTCGCAGGAAGAGGAACACCACCACGATCACCAACGCGATAGAGAGCAACAGTGTTCGTTCAACATCGCTCACCGACGCACGAATCGTCGTCGTGCGATCCAACACAATCGTGGTATCGATCCCCTTCGGAATCGAAGCCTCCACCGATGGCAGCTCCGCCCGAATGCGATCCACCGTATCGATGATGTTGGCCCCAGGCTGCCGAAAGATAATCAACATTACAGCCCGTTTGCCGTTCAGATATCCCGCCGCACGCACGTTCTGAGTCGAGTCGACCACATCCGCCACATCAGACAGCCGCACCGCCGACCCCTGCTTGTAACCAATGATGATCGGCTTATAGTCCTCCGCATGCGAGATCTGGTCATTTGCAACGATGTCTGCCGAAACATCACCATTCGTGATCTGCCCCTTCGCCAAATTCGAATTCTGCAGACTCACCACCGACTGCACATTCGCCATCGTCATCCCAAAGCTCGCCAGCTTCGTCGGATTCACCTCAACGCGAACCGAAGGCAGCGCGCCTCCACCCGGATTGACCTGCCCTACTCCCTGAATCTGCGAAAGCTTTTGCTGCACCACCGTCGAGGCTTCGTCATACAGCTTGTCGGGGCCATATTTATCCGACGTCAGACCAATGATCATGATCGGCGCATCAGCCGGATTTACTTTGCGGTACGTCGGATTCCCCGGAAGATTCGCCGGAAGATAAGTTCTCGCCGCGTTGATCGCCGCCTCAACATCACGCGCCGCACCATCGATATTCCGACTCAGGTCGAACTGGATCGTAATTGACGTCGTTCCCAGGCTGCTCGCAGAGGTCATCTCCGTCACCCCTGCAATGTGCCCAAACTGCCTCTCCAGCGGGGTCGCCACCGACGACGCCATGATCTCGGCGCTCCCACCCGGCAAACTCGCACTCACCGAGATCGTCGGAAAATCCACCTGCGGCAGCGGAGACACCGGAAGCACCTTGAACGCAATCGCCCCCGCAATCGCGATCGCAATCGTAAGCAGCGTCGTCGCCACAGGCCGATGAATGAATGGCGCAGAGATGTTCATGACTGCCCCGCCGGCTCTAACTCGCCTCCACCCTGCTCTTCTTTCCTCGGCTTCTTCGAAAACCGATGCGAAAGGTTGTCAAAGAAGATGTAGATCACCGGTGTCGTATACAGCGTGAGCACCTGGCTCACCAACAGGCCCCCCACCATGGCGATTCCAAGCGGTCTCCGCAACTCCGAACCGATGCCCTGACCGAACGCCAACGGCAGACCACCCAGCAACGCGGCCATCGTCGTCATCATGATCGGACGGAAGCGCAGAAGGCACGCCTCATAGATCGCATCAGTCGAGCTAAGTCCGCGATGACGCTCTGCATCAAGCGCAAAGTCGACCATCATGATCCCGTTTTTCTTAACGATACCGATCAGCAAAACCAGCCCAATAATCGCCACCACGCTCAAATCCTGGTGAAAGAGGATCAGAGAAAGAAACGCGCCCACACCCGCCGAAGGCAGCGTCGAAAGAATCGTAACCGGATGAATGAAGCTCTCGTAGAGAATACCCAGAACGATGTACACCGTCACCAGCGCAGCCAGAATCAGCAACGGCATTCCCGAGAGCGAGTTCCGAAACGATGCCGCAGTCCCCTGAAAGTCCGCCTGCAGGCTCGCCGGCATGTGCATGTCCTTCTGCACCTTCGTAATCTCTGAGATCGCACCTCCCAGCGCAGCATTCGGAGCCAGATTGAAAGAGACCGTAATCGCCGGAAACTGTCCCTGGTGAGTAATCGAGAGCGCCTCTGTCGTCGTCTCAAAGTGCGAGAACGCGCTGAACGGCACTGCATTGTTGAAGGTGGAACTCGTCGTCCCCGCCGAAGTCGCACCCTTGCTCGAGGCCGAATTCACAGTACTCGAAGTGAGCGCATTGATCGGGGGAGTCAGCGTATTCGCCGAAGCGGTAAACAAGGCAGAGCCCGTCAGAGCATTCGATCCCGCCGAGCTAGAGCCATTGCCCGAAGAAGATGTCGCCGCCGCTCCAGTGGTCCCCGACGCCGATCCGGACCGAATATAGAGATGGTTCAACTTATTCGGATCAAGCTGAAACTGCGGCTCCGCCTCCAGAATCACGTGATACTGATTCAACTGCGTGTACATCGTATTGATCTGCCGCTGGCCAAACGCATCGTAAAGCGTGTTATCGATCGTCGTCGGCGCTATACCAAGCCGCGAGGCCGTAGCCCGGTCAATCACCAGCGACACCGCCAGCCCGCCCAATTGCTGGTCCGTCGCAACATCCTCCAGCTCCGGCAACTGTTTCAAACGAGTTACAAATCGGGCCGTCCAATCGTTCAGCTCGTTCTGATCCGGATCCTCCAGCGTGTACTGATACTGCGTGCGGCTCACCCGGTCATCCACCGTAATGTTCTGCACCGGCTGCATGAAGATCTGAATATCCTGCACATCTTTCAGCTTCGACTGAAGCCTTCGAATCACATCGGAGGCATTCAGATCACGGTCTGCAAGCGGCTTCAGGTTGATTGACATCCTTCCACTGTTCGTAGTGATATTCGTTCCATCCGCGCCAATAAAAGAGGACAAGCTCTCGACAGCGGGATCCTGCAGGATCACCTTCGCCACCTCCTGCTGCTTGGCCGCCATCGCCTTCGACCCAATCGTCTGCGGAGCCTGCGTAATTCCCTGGATCACGCCCGTATCCTGCACGGGAAAAAATCCCTTGGGAATAATGATGTACAGAAAAATCGTCAACATCAGCGTCGCAAGTGCAACCAGTAGCGTAATCGTCTGGTAGCGAAGCACAACCTTCAACGTCCGCCCGTAGAACGCAATCATCCGCTCGAAGACGTGCTCCGATGCCCGGTAAAAACGTCCCTGCTGCGCTTCAGGATTGTGTTTCAAAATCCGCGAAGCCATCATCGGCGTCAGCGTTAGCGAAACCACCGCAGACACGACGATCGTTACCGCCAGCGTGACCGCGAACTCGCGGAACAGGCGGCCGACAACATCTCCCATGAACAAGAGCGGAATCAACACCGCAATCAGAGAGACCGTCAGCGAAAGAATCGTAAATCCGATCTGCTCTGCGCCCTTCAGCGCCGCCTCCATCGGCGTATCGCCCTCTTCCAGGTAACGCGAGATGTTCTCCACCATCACAATCGCGTCGTCAACGACGAATCCGGTCGAGATCGTCAACGCCATCAGCGACAGGTTATCCAGGCTGTAGCCAAGCGCATACATCGCCGCAAAGGTTCCAATCAGCGACAGCGGCACCGCAACACTCGGAATAATCGTTGCATACAAATTCCGCAGGAACAGGAAGATGACCAGCACAACCAGCCCGATGGTCAGCATCAATTCAAACTCAACATCGCTCACAGACGCCTGAATCGGCGTCGTCAGGTCGGTAAGCGTCGTCACCTCGATGCCCTTCGGCAGATTGGCCTCAAGCTGAGGCAGCAACTTCTTAATGCTCTCGACTACTTTGATCGTGTTTCCACCCGGCTGGCGTTGCACATTCACGATCACAGCAGGCGTCTGATTCATCCACGCAGCCTGCGTCGTGTTCTCGACGCCATCGAGAATGTGCGCGACGTCGGTCAGCATCACCGGCGCGCCGTTGCGATACGCAACCACCACGCTTCTGTAATCCTTGCTGGTTACAAGCTGATCGTTCGCATCAATCTGATAGTCCTGCCGCGGCCCGTCGAAGTTTCCCTTCGCGGCGTTCACGCTGCTCTGCGTGACCGCCGTACGCAGATCTTCAAGATTGATGCCATACGACGAGAGCGCTGTAGGATTCGCCTGTATCCGCACCGCCGGCTTCTGTCCGCCGCTGATGCTCACCAATCCCACGTCTTTCACCTGCGAGATCTTCGGCGCCAAACGCGTATCGACCAGGTCCTCCACCTGAGAGAGCGGCACCGTCTTCGAAGTAATCGCCAGCGTCAGCACCGGAGCATCCGCGGGATTCGTCTTGCTGTAGATCGGCGGCGCAGGCAGATTCGCCGGCAGAAAGCTCTGCGATGCATTGATCGCCGACTGCACCTCTTCTTCCGCGATATCGATATTTAAGCTGAGATTGAACTGCAGCACCACAACCGAAGTCCCGCCCGAGCTGCTCGAGGTCATCTGGCTCAACCCTTGCAACTGACCGAACTGGCGCTCGAGCGGCGCGGTCACCGTCGTCGCAATCACCTGCGGACTAGCGCCCGGATAGAACGTCAGCACCTGAATCGTCGGATAGTCGACCTCAGGCAGCGCCGACACTGGCAGCTGCGTGTAACTCACAATACCGATTAGCAGAATCGCAGCCATCAACAACGACGTCGCGACCGGTCGCAGAATAAACGGACGGGATGGACTCAAGGAGCGCTGCTCCCAGCCGTCGCTGCGGCAGGAATCGGCTTATTCGACACGCTAACCTTCGTGTTGTCCTGCAACTTGTCAAAGCTGCTGTTGGCAACCACATCCCCGGGATTGATCCCGGTCACCTGCGTCGTCTGGCCCTCGACCACCCCCGGCTTTACCGAGCGCATGTGCGCCGTACTGTCCTGCAGGACATAAACAAACGAAGCCGCGCCGTTATGCTGAATCGCGGACGTCGGAATCAGCGTCGCTCCCTGCAGTGTATTCACCAGCAGCCGCGCATTCACAAACTCATTCGGAAACAGCGACGAATCCTTGTTCTCGAACAACGCCCTCGCCTTCACCGTTCCCGTCGTCGTATCGATCTGGTTATCCAGCGTCAACAACGTCCCCGTCGCAATCTGCTTCAACGCCGCCCGGTCATACGCATCCACCCCAAGCTTCGCCTGCTGACGAAGCCTCGGCTGAATCTGCCCCAGGTTATCCTCCGGCACCGTAAAGATCACCGTGATCGGCTGGATCTGCGTAATCACCGCAAGCGTCGTCGTCCCCGAGGCCTGCACCACGTTCCCCGGATCGACCAGCCGCAACCCAACCCGACCCGCAATCGGCGCTCTGATATGGCAGTACCCAACTTGAATCTGATCGAACTTCACGGTCCCTTCGTCGTTCTTCACCGTGCCCGCGTCCTGCAGCACAATCTTCTCCTGATCATCCAGCGTCTGCTTCGGAATAGCATTCCTTGACCACGCATCGCGATACCGATTAAGATCCATCGTCGCCTGCGCCAGCGTAGCCTGATCCCGCTCCAACACGCCCTGTGCCTGCATCAGCGTAGCCTCAAACGGCCGCGGATCGATCTCGATCAACGGATCGCCCTTCCGCACAATCTGCCCCTCCTTGAAGCGCACCGCGACCACCGGCCCCGTCACCTGGCTCGTAATCGAAGCCGTATAAACCGGCGTCACCGTCCCAATCGCCTCCAGGTACATGCCGATATTGCCCTTCTGCGCCGTCGCGGTCGTCAGCGCCACCGCCCCGCCACCGGCGCCGCGCTTGGGAGCAGTTGTGCTCGAATCGTCGTGATGCCGCAACACCAGATAGAAGCCAACGGCAAAGATCAGCAGCAAAACGATCCACACAACAACCCGGACGAGCTTACTTCCGGGCGAGGGCGGAGGAGGAGCCGGCAGTTGATGATCCGGCCCCACGACGGGGTGCTGTTCGTGCGATTCAGCTGGCAATACGTCTCCCTTGCCACATCAGAGATTTTTTTTGGACAGAAGATGTGCAGCAGGTCCGTAACCCTATCGACGGATGAGCCCGTAGTTAAAGACTCAGCTCAGCTCTCACAACCGCCAACTTTTTCTGATCAACAGCCCCAATAAGCAATGACGCCTCAATGAGATGCCTGCGAAACTCCGCACGATGCCCCCCAGCCTCCCGCATCCCTGCCAGTCTCCGATTGAGCCCACCGCCCCCCGCATGGTATGATTACGAATCGGCAGACTACCTTCACCCGGTAGCGGTCAGGAGCGACCCCGCTCCCAGTACCACCCTTCCCGACCCCGTTTTGAGGCTTCTTTCACTCAGGCGCACGTCCCCGGGAATCTTCTGCGACTCAGGATTGGAGCACTTCGTCATGGCACAAAAATGTGATCTTTGCGGCAAAGGCCCGCAGTTTGGCAACAACATCTCTCACGCCCACAACACCACCCGTCGTCGTTGGAACGTGAACCTCCAGCCCGTCAAGGCCCAGGTCAACGGCGCCAGCAAGCGCATGCGCGTCTGCACCAGCTGCATCAAGACCGGCAAAGTCGTCAAAGGCTAGCCAACCTCAAAACCTCAGAAACAGAGCGCCCCAGCCGCGACCTAGCCGGCTGGGGCTTTTCCTGTTTTTCAACGCGATTTACTGCTTCTTAAATCACTGCTTCTCGAATCCCAGCGAAGCGCTATTGATGCAGTACCGCAGCCCCGTAGGCTTCGGCCCATCCGGGAACACATGCCCCAGGTGAGCCCCGCAGTTCGCGCACTGCACCTCCACCCGCCTCATCCCGAGCGAATTATCCTCGATTGAAACAATCGCATCTGGAGAAACCGGGTTCCAAAAGCTCGGCCACCCGCTCCCCGACTCGAACTTCTTATCCGAGGTAAACAGCGGCGCATTACAAGCCCCGCAGTGATACACCCCGTCCTCATGGTTATTCACCAGCGCCCCGGTAAACGGCCGCTCCGTCCCGCCCTCGCGCATCACATGAAACTGCTCCGGAGTCAGCAGCTCGCGCCACTCCGCCTCCGTCTTATGAACCTTCTGTACCTTTGTCGCTTCGGCCATTACTCAAACCTCCTGTCGTGCATTCAATTAGATGTCCAGGCCCAGGTTATGTTTCAAGCCGCTCCCCTGGCGATTACTTCAATCTCCACCAGCGCATCCTTCGGCAGCCCGGCTACCGCCACAGTCGACCGCGCCGGCGCAACCACCCCCTCAGGCGCCAGGTACTTTGCGTAGACCTCGTTCATCGCCGCAAAGTCCCCCATCGTCTTCAGAAACACGGTCGTCTTCACCACATGGCTCAGATCCAGCCCAGCCTGCGCCAGCACCGCCTTCACGTTCTCCAGCACTCGAACCGTCTGCTCCGTAATCCCCCCGGCAACCAGCTGGCCCGTCGCCGGATCCAGCCCAACCTGCCCCGACCCAAACAACGTATCGCCCACCCGCACCGCCTGCGAGTACGGCCCAATCGCCGCCGGAGCCTCTTTCGTAGAAACTGCAGTCTTCTTCTGATCGCTCATGCCGCTAAGTCTATCCCGTTCTTCAGGCAATGAAAAACCCCACCGGCAGAGACGCATCCATACAGCCACTTCGCCCAGCCGTGCCTGCTCAAGCTCAATCTTTTGATGGATGTTCCCCCGAACTGCAAAACGATATGCTCCTCTCCTATGGCGATCCCGACTGAACCCATCGGCAGCATCCCCCGTCCCGCCGCGTTGCTCGAAACCATCGCCGCCTTCCACAACAAGCAGATCAGCAGCGAGGCGCTTGAAGAAGCCACGGCCGAAGCACTCCGCGACACCATCCACCGATTGGAGCAGACCGGCTCCCCCATCCTCACCGACGGCGAGCAGACCAAGCCCAGCTTCGCGACCTATCCCCTCTCCGGGCTTACCAATCTCGCCCCCGACGGAGTCACCATCCCCTTCGCCGACGGGCACATCCGTCAGTTGCCTCGCATCACAGCAGGTCCCTTCCACTATGGCGTCTACGCTGCCGGCTACCTCACCGCAGCTCGCCGCTACACCCGGCTCCCCATCAAACAGGCCGTTATCTCCGCCTCTGCCTTGAGCCTGCTCTATCCACCAGCCGGCATACCGGGCTATCCTCGCGAAGAGTTTCTGGCTGACCTCATCGACGCAGCAGCAGCCGACATCCGTGGCGCCCTCAAGGCCGGAGCAGACTCCGTCCAGATCGACTTCACCGAAGCCAGGCTCTCCCTCAAACTCGATCCCTCCGCCAATCTGTTGCGCAGCTTCATAGCCCTCAACAATCAGGTGCTCGAACGATTCAACTCAGCAGAGCGCCTTCGCATCGGAGTTCACGTCTGCCCCGGAGGCGACTACGACTCCACCCACAGCGCCGACGTGGACTACTCGAAGTTGTTGCCTGATCTCTTCCAGTTGAATGTCGGGCGCTTCTACCTCCAGATGGCCAGCGAACCCGACAGAAAACGAGTCCTTCGTCTGGTAAGCCAACTGCTTCAGCCGAATCAAACCATCTTCCTCGGCGTCATTGATCCCATCGATCCGAAGATTGAAACCCCGCTTCAGGTGCGTGACCGCGTCCTCGAAGCAGCCTCTTTCCTCCCGGCATCGCAGCTCGGAACCACCGACGACTGCGGCTTCGCTCCCTTCGCCGACGACACCTCCACCGCTCGCGACATAGCCTTCAGCAAGATCCAGGCCAGGGTCGAGGGCACCGCAATCGCCGCCCGCGAACTCGGCCTCGCCTAGCCAAACGCAGCTATCCCCAGGTACTCCTCGCCCACTGGATCAGCTGGATCATCGCCGGCCCAGCCGAAGCAACGTTGTTGAGCTCTGTGGTGAAGGGCCAGAAGAAATACTCCTCTTCCTCTGCCACCAGCACGGCAACAATGTAAGGTCCGTCGTCCCAGAACGCGAACATCGGCCCCCCGGAGTCTCCGTGGTTTGCATCGCCATTCTCGGTCTCCAGTTCGAGCGCGTCTCCGTGGTCGTTGCTGTCCTCATCATCATCGTGGAAGCTGATTCCGCTTTGAGAGGACGGCTCCTCTGCGCCGGCCACGTCGCCCGGATACCCGACAAGAGTCCAGTAGTTCCCATCGTTCCAGCCCGTGTCATAGGACTTGGCTCCAAAGTAGCCCAGACTGTCCCCGAGACGGTCCTGCAGACGGAGCACGGCATAGTCGAAGGCAGGCGCAGGATTCGTTAGATTATCGACATAAGTTGAGGCATCGACCACATAGGATGCAACGTTGGCGCCCAGCGTGGAAACCCCCTCGAAGTAAGCAGGAATGAACTGGATCATGGCAGGGTTCGAGTTCCACGGCACGCAGTGCGCCGCCGTCAACACGATATCCGGCCCCACCAGCGCTCCCGTGCCAAACTCCGACGGCACGAAGCTGTACGGATCGGTATAGATCAGCAGCTTCCCGATGCACTGCAAAGGGTATCCAGAGGGGAAAAAGGGCTGCCGCGCATCCTGACCCCAGATGTACAGCGGTGTCACACGATCGCCGTTCTTGCGCCGCATCGTCGGTCGCGGCATCCGCGTCACCATCTTCGGGTGATAGATCTGGTCGGCCCACTCAGGGCGGAAGGGCGGCGGCACAGGCAGAGTCGGGGAGTTGCGCTTCCCCTCGCCAGGTGGAGGCAGCGGTAGCGTCGGCGCTTCGTTGGCCTCGCCCGGACGCAGGAGATGAAACTTCTCAATGGGCTTCCCGCGAATGATCTTCACATCGCCCTCAACCTGCCAGGACACCGTGCCGTCCTTCGTGCGGATCTGGCGAATCGCCTTCTCCAGGTCGAACTTGCCTCCCGCATGGGGAATGGTGAAGGCATTGGAACTCTTCAGGGAATGAAGTTCCTTGGGTGATGGCTTGTGTTTGTAAATATTGTCGAGCCGGAGAATCTGATCTGCACTCAACGGCGGCTGGGATATGGTTCGCTTTCGTGCAACTCTGCTCTTTGCGCTCATACACGCCTCCCCTGTTTTCTTTGGGGCCCGCGATCGTAAAGCTTCCTGAATACTGAGACCAAGAACGAGCCAAGTATACGCCTGTCTTCAGCTACCAGCTATCGGCGGGAAAGTAGACTGGTCAACGAAAAAAGCCGACCGAACTGCACTTTCAATCCCATGACAAATCAATAAATATTTTTCGCTAACAGCGGCACTTGTCCTAAATCGGTCATATATTGGGGGCGAGGTGAACAACATGGGAATTATGGATATGATTCAATCGCTCGCTGGTCAGACCGGCGCCGCAGCCGGCACCGATCAGGCCAAAGTTGCAGGTGGCTTTATTGAAGCTCTCACCCAGCACCCCGAAGGAATTCAGGGCGTTCTCGACGCCTTCAAGAACAACGGAATGGCCGAGCACGTCAACAATTGGGGCGCAGGTCAGGCCACAACAGCCACTCCCGAACAAGTGCAGCAGGGCCTCAGCGGAACCGGACTCATCGAGTCGACCGCAGCGAAAGCCGGCGTCTCGCCTCAGATCGTCCAGGTAGCCCTCGCCACCGTCCTGCCAATGGTTATCCAGCACTTCGCCCCCAACGGGCAAGCTACCCCGACCAGCTCCATGGGCAGCATGGCGCAGAGTCTTCTCAGCAAATTCGTCTAGCCCGTCATCTTTTCGAGTGCGGGACTTACTTCGAGCCAGCGCCGGGCCACAGCGCTCACTCCCAAAACAGCATCACACAACAGTCAGCCAAGCTGACCAAGGAGAGCTACGTCATGGCAGATCTTAACGCTTTGAAACAGAAGTACGCCGGTGTCATTGAATCCCTGCAGAAGTTCGCCCCCTACGGAGCTACCCTCGACGCAGTCGACCTCGACGGCGAGCAGCTCCACATCAAAGGCACCGTTCCCTCCAGAGTCATCCTCGAACGCGTCTGGGACAGCATCAAAAAAGCCGACCCCACCTACTCCGACCTCCACCATGAGATCGCCAACACCGGCGGAGACACCCAGGCCTACACCATCAAATCCGGAGACACCCTCGGCGCCATCAGCCAGCTCTTCTACGCCACCGCCAGCAAATATCCTCAGATCGCCCAGGCCAACAACATCGCCGACCCCAACAAGATCAATGTCGGCACCACCCTTCAGCTCCCTGTCATCACCTAGGGCGTTTGCACGCCTTTTTAGAGCTTCGCATGGTCCTCCCGTTGGTCGGAATCAATCTTCCTTTTGCGACCAACGGGAGCGCCAACCGAAGGGGTATACCCATCACGAGGTGATCGCCCGAATCGGGGTCCCCGCGAACAGGTCTTCGTTCGTGGGGTGGCAAGCGTAGCGGGTCCGTCCGGCAGGACACCCGGGAGCCCCACGTCTCAACGAGCTGGATCAAAGATCCTGTCAAGCCCCCAAACCACGAAAAACCGCGCCAATCCAGCAGATTCGCGTGGCGTATCAGTTATGGTCAAACCGCTATACTGAATAGAGATCGAAAAGCCCCGGCCAACCCCGGGGCTTTTTCTATGGAGGAGAGACATAACCCATAACCCCTAACCCCTTTGTTTGCAGGAATCTGCAGACAAACCCTTTAGAATGACGTTTTTGCGTCTAGCCTCCCTCGGTAAACTATTAAAAATAAATACTTTACACGCGGGTAATGGGGGAGGGGGTACCCATCAACCCAAAATCGTCGAAGTCGCAGCCACCTCAACCCGGTTTCTGCCCGCCGACTTCGCCTGATAGAGTGCCTGGTCCGCCGCATCCACCAGCTCCGTCGAAGTCGAGTCATGCCCCAGCGTCTTGGTCGCACAGCCGATACTGACCGTCACGACCCCGCTGGGACTGCCCGAGTGTGGCAGGCCAAGCATCTCCACCGCTCGTCGAATCTGTTCGGCGACCAGCTGCGCGCCGCCGCTGTCGGTATTCGGCAGCACGGCCACAAACTCCTCGCCCCCGTAACGGGCGAACAGGTCCGACGAGCGGTGAATCACCTCCTGCGCCGCCACCGCAATCTGGCGCAGGCAGCTATCGCCCATCACATGCCCATACAGGTCGTTGTAAGGCTTGAAATGATCGACATCCATCATCAACACCGAAAGCAGCGAGCGATCGCGCATCGCTCTCCGCCACTCGTTGTCCATCTTCTCCTCAAACCGCCGCCGGTTGGCTACACCGGTGAGGCCATCAGCCATCGCGAGATTTTCCACCAGTCGGAAGGCACGGTTCAGCTCCTCCTCAGCCGCCTTGCGAGCCGTCACATCCCGCACGACGTTGACGAACCCGATAGGCGCCCACGTCGTCTCGTCGTGATAGAGCCGCATGCTCGCCTCCATCCAGACATAGCTTCCATCCTTTCTGGCGCACCGATAGATCAACGCCTCGACCGGCTCCCCTTCACGACAAGCCCGCATCAAAGCCTCCACCGCAGCAAGATCGTCCGGATGAACGATCTGAAGGTGAGTTTGACCAACCAGCTCCCCGGGCTCCCACCCCAGCACAGTGATCACAGCCGGCGAAACATAACGCCTCGCGCCAGATAGATCCGAGAGAACAATCACATCGTTCGAAGCCTCAGCCAAAAGACGAAACAGCGTCTCACTGGACTTCAGGTTGACCTGCAGCCTCTCGCGCTCGGCGATCACAACCTCAACGACATAAAGCACCAGCATCGACACTGCCACGAAGAACTGCAGCAGCAGATCGCCAGTCATCGGAGAGCCGGTGTGCACCAGTGCGATCGGACCGCGTCCCCGAATCGTCAGATATCCGCCGATGATCGACACGATCAACAGCCCAAGCGCAGAGCCTGCCAGGCGCAGACGAGCGCCAAGCAGCAGCAGCACAGGCAACAGCAGGAACAGAAGTGGAAACCGCGTCTGCCAGAAGACTCCCAAAGCAGCAACGACCAGCAGCGACAACAGTCCAGCAACCTCAAGCCGGGATCGGCCGGGAAACTGCTCCCTCTCCCGGAACGACAGATACAGCGGCGTCATCACCGCGATCCCAAGAGCATCCGCCACAAACCAGTGTCTGGCCGCCGTAAATCTCGGCACCGCGTGAAGGTTCGAGATGCTCAGCTGAGCCAGCGCCGAAGCAATCGCCGGCGCTAAGACAACACCAAACAGCAGCAGGCTCATCAACTGCCTGCGTCGGGTAAGGTCTGGATTGGGCGAGATCGTCCGATACATCAGCGCAGCCGCAATGCCGACCTCCAGCATGTTGCAGCCGGCAAGATAAACCGAGGTCCAGGGCGCAAACGTCAATCCCAGGTTGAGCCCAAGATCGACGGCAAAGCCCACGGCAAGGAAAGCTGCCCACTGTCGGCGCCTCGAGCACAGGAGGACCCCCAGCAGCAAACCGTTTGAAGGCCACAGGATCGTGACCCCGCCGTTATCCCAGCTACGGATATTCAGCAGCAGAGCGGCATAGCCCAGGCACACCAGCACCAGAGCGACCGTCGTCAGCCGCCACAGAGATGATCCGCGTTCCTCTACGGTCTCGTTGAGAGAACCAATACTCATAACCAGCCCGAAGTCCCCTTATCGGCAGAAGCAGCGTTCCGCTTCATCGCCTGTCATCGGACTCCTAGTATGCTCCTTCCTGAAAGTTCAACCACCCAACGAACGATCTCGAACCATCTTGTTCAACTCGCGTTCGATGCCTCAGTTCGTGCTTGCCGCGGCGGCATCCAGCTCACCGGCAAAGTAGCTCTCGCGAAAGCGGATTCGTGCCTCAGGAAAATCGGGAATCTTTACCCGTATCCTGTGCATTCCCGACGCAGGCTCGCCGTTCGCCTCGGCATGCGGCTGAAAGCTCAACAGATAGTAGTTATGCACGTGATTCGATAGTTGATGCAGACCTTCATCGAAGCCTCGCTGCGTGGTGAAGTTGATATACTCGCCGCCGGAGAGCGCAGCCAGCTCATGCGCCGCATTCTTCTTCAGGGCGTTCACCGCCATCACCAGTAGGCCGATCGGCCCGCTGCCGCCGCCGTACTTCAGATCGCTCATAACCTCCGTTTTTCCTGGCCCAAAAGCCACGGAGTCGACGACAGTATTGGTTCTCCCAAGCGCAGCGACCACTTCGGCCGGCTTGGCTGTGCTGCCGTGGTCACGGGTCTCGCTGATCAGCAGAATCGCGTGGCGATAGTGGTTCTGGCGGGCTTCTAACAGCTTCGTTGCGTAAGCAACGGCGTCGAGAGTTGAGGCTTCAGGATCGTCGCAGGGCTCGAGCTGCGCGAGTGCGCGGGCCATGGCGTCGACGCTATTGGAGAACTTGCCGAGCAGCAGCGGTGCGGAGCCGTAGGTGACGATGGCGACCTCGCGCGGGGCGTCGCCGGCGATGCCGTCGATCATCGAGCCGAGGCCGCTTAGCTTGCGGTACTCGTAGCCGGCAGAGCGGCTGCATTGGACGACGACGACGAGGGAGAGGCCAAGGGAGTCAGTGTCTTGATCGACGTGAACTGTCTGGGGAACTCCATTATCTTCAACGACAAACTGCTCCGGCTTGAGCTCGTAGATCATCTCGCCGTGTTTGGTCTGGACGGTGGTTGGGACAAGGACCACGTTGGACTGGGCTTTGAGGGTGTAGCTCTGAGTGTCCGTCGGCGCCTGGGTCTGGGCCATGGTGGGGAGTGCGGCGCAGAGCAGGAGGACGGTGTGGAGAGTCCGCATAGCTCAAGTCTAAACGGAGAAAAATTTGGTTTTGATTACAAAAAAAATGGTTTGTGGCAAAGAGTGGTTTTTACTGAGGGTTTAACGTTTTTGTGGTGTTTTGCGATGGTGAAATCGTGGTGTGATCGTGGTGGATTGCATGGCTGACGTGGTGTTTTAGCTGTCACTTTTTTGGAGTCGAACGATGCGCCACCTTTCTCAACTTTATTTTCGTGTCCGGATTTTCGCGTCTGGATTTCACGTCCGGAAAGAGGTCTTTCCCATTTGCGTCCACCCGATAGGAATCTGTACTGCCTCGCGGCGACTTACTTCAGGATTACTCATCTAAGTTATAGTCCGAGGGTGGCTGTCTGATCTCCCCCCGGAACCAAGATTGAACCGAAAGTTGACCTGATGACTACAAGCTCTGCTGTTGCTTTCCCCTCCCCTGAGACGACCTCAGCTCTCACGTATCCGACTGCCCGCAAGGTGGAACAGACGGACGACTACTTTGGCACTACGGTCAGCGATCCCTACCGGTGGATGGAGGATGTCGACTCCGCCGAGTTGAAGACCTGGGTGGACGCCGAGAACGAGCTGACGCAGAGCTATCTTGCGGAGGTTCCCTCTCGCGAGACGATGCAGAAGCGGCTGATGGAGCTGATCAACTTCGAGCGATACACTGCTCCTGCGCGGCGTGGAGCGCGATACTTCTACTCGCACAACAGCGGGTTGCAGAATCAGAATGTCCTCTACTGGCACGAAGGTCTGGAGGGCGAGCCGAAGGTACTGCTTGATCCGAATACCTTCTCGGCCGATGGTACGGTCGCGATCAGCGGCCTCAGCATCACCGACGATGGATCGTTGGCGGCTTATTCGATTGCCGACGCAGGCAGCGACTGGGTGAAGTGGCATGTGCGCGATGTCACGACGGGCAAGGATCTGCCCGATATCGTCGAGTGGTCGAAGTTCAGCGGGGCGGCGTGGCTCAAGGACGGCAGCGGCTTCTTCTACGAGGGCTACGACGCGCCAGAGGCCGAGGCGCTGAAGGCCGCCAACTACTTTCATAAGGTGTTCTTTCACAAACTCGGCACCCCGCAGAGCGAAGACAAGCTGGTCTTCGACCGTCCTGACGAAAAGGAGTTGAATCTCGGCGCGCATGTCACCGATGACGGGCGATACCTGGTGCTCTACCAGAGCAAAGGCACGAGCCCGAACAACGAGGTCGCCATCAAAGACCTTCAGCAGCCTGACTCCGCGATTCTGAGGTTGATCGAAACTGCGGATGCGACCTACGCGCCGATCAACAACGACGGCACTCTCTTCTGGCTGCTCACGACGCTCGATGCCCCCAACGGCAAGGTCATCTCCATCGACCTGAATCATCCCGAGCGCGAACACTGGAAGACGGTGATCCCCGAGAGCAAAAACAAGCTGAGCGACATCTCGATCATCGACGATACGTTCATCGCGAACTATCTGGCCGATGCGCAGAGCCTGATTGAGCTTCGCAGCCTTGATGGGCAGTTAATCGAGCGGCTGAAGCTACCGGCGATCGGCACCGCCTACGGCTTCGGCGGACTGCGTGAGGATACCGAGACCTTCTATCAGTTCACTAACTTTACGACGCCGGGTACGATCTACCGGCTCGATGTGAAGACGCGCCAATCAACCGTCTATCGACAGCCGAAGCTGTTGTTCGATCCGGCGCTCTATGAGACGACTCAAATTTTTTACACCAGCAAAGACGGCACGCGCGTACCAATGTTTATCAGCCACAAGAAGGGACTTGTGCTCGACGGCAATGCGCCAACGCTGCTGTATGCGTATGGCGGGTTCAATGTGCCGCTGATGCCGGAGTTTTCTTCCGCGCATGTGATGTGGATGGAGATGGGCGGGATCTATGCCCAGCCCAGCCTGCGCGGCGGCGGCGAGTATGGCGAGGTGTGGCACGAGGCGGGAACACGGCTGAAGAAGCAGAACGTCTTCGACGACTTCATCGCTGCAGCGGAGTGGCTGGTCACGAACAGATACACCTCTGTAGCGAAGCTGGCCATCTCCGGCGGGAGCAACGGCGGCCTGCTGGTTGCCGCATGCGAGTTGCAACGGCCTGATTTGTTCGGCGCTGTGATCGCGCAGGTTGGCGTGATGGATATGCTGCGCTTCGACAAGTTCACGATCGGCTGGGCGTGGAAGGAGGAGTATGGATCTCCTTCAGAGAACGCGGAGGAGTTTGCCGCGATCTACAAGTACTCGCCACTGCACAATATTCGGCAGGGCGTGGCTTATCCGGCGACGCTGATTACGACGGGCGATCATGATGACCGCGTCTATCCCGCGCACAGCTTCAAGTACACGGCGGCGTTACAGACTGCCCAGACGGGCACGAATCCAATCCTGATCCGGGTAGAGACGCGGGCGGGACATGGGGCGGGAATGCCGCTCAGCAAGCGGATCGAGGCGACCGTGGATCAGTACGCTTTTCTGGTGCGCGAGTTAAATCGGTAAGAGACTGTCCAGACGCTGTCCTGCCGGACGGGCCCACTACGCGTGGGGCGGGCGTTTGCACGCCTTTTTAAAGCTTCGCGTGATCCTCCCGTTGGTCGGAATCAATCTTCCCTCGCGACCAACGGGAGCGCCAACCGAAGGGGTATACCCATCACGAAGTGATCGCCCCGCGCGCAGCGGGCCCGTCCGGCAGGACAGCCTCTAAGAGATTTTTTTTCGAAGGAAGACTGTCGCCTGGGGATTGTCGTTGTAGCGTTCGCATGGAACGTACCCGCGCCTTCGATAGAGAGCAATTGCAGCCTTCAGACCGTCGTGGCTATCGAGATAGATCCAACGCAGCCCCCTGCTTCGAGCGAACGCCTCCTGCGCATCCAGCAGCTTGTCTGCGATGCGATGCCCGCGGGCGGAGGGTTGCACGTAAAGCCGCTTGCACTCACCGGCGAACGGAAGGGAGGTCATCTTTCGCAGCAGGACGCAGCCGACGGGCTTGTCTTCCAGGCAGGCGAGCCACACGCCGGAGGAGGGCTCGTCGATGATCTCCTGTATCGCAGGCGGGGTATCCCGTACAACGACATCGATCGCATCGTAGTACTCCTGCAGGAGTTGAAGCACCTCGTCGCTGCACTTCGACACGCGAACGATTCGCAGAGAAGATTCTTTCGGCCGACTCAAGATAGAGCGAACCTTCGAGAGCGAATCAAGCAGCACCTCGCGGTCGGGGGAGCCAAGGTCTGCGAGCAGCTGCTGTATTTGTAACTCAGACTGTTCGTTGAGCCGCGCTACGGCTCTGTCTCCCGTCGGCGTGAGCGTAAGCAGCCTCTCCCGGCCGTCCTGCTTTGAGGCGCTCTGTCGCACCAGCTTTCGCCGGGTGAGCAGGGCGAGGCTTCGACTGATGTATCCGGCGTCGAGGCCGAGAGTGTTGCGTAACAAGGATGCGGTCTGTTGGGGGTTGGCTCCGATCTCATACAGGATACGAGCCTCAGTCAGCGAAAAGTCTCCGTCCAGATGCCGCTTTCGCAGCAAGCCCAGTCGCGCGGTGTAGAAGCGGTTGAACTCTCGTACCGCAGAGACCTGATTCCGTTCTTCGAGGTTGCTGACGGCCATAGAAGGAGTCTAAGTTTAAATAGTTGCTAAAAGCAAGTATTTATAACTCCCACGTTTTCCAGTGACCCAAAGGAGAGCGCGACGGAGTTGGCTTGATTGAGTGACGGGGGCACTCGGCGGGTAATAACCAGTTGCGTAATACAGCTTGCGGCACGTGGTGGCGGGATTCAAATTTTTATTGCTATCTTTGCGGCGATACTAGGTTTGTCCCGCTTTCGGGGTATATCCAAATACCCGACATTTGTGGTGATCCGGCGGAGAAATGTGAATCCGGAGACATCGGTTACGCGTCTTATAGACACGTAGAGAGGTTGCCTTATGAAACTGAAATTTTCTATCGCGTTTCTGCTGGCGTTGGCTCCTGTGTTCGCTTCTGCGGCACCAAAGCAGCCTACAGCCCATTTGCGGCCGCAGGGGTATCACGACCGTTCCCCGAAGGCTCACATTCAACACTCGTACCCGCACCATGCCTAAACTCTTTTTTAGCTGGCGTTGAGGCTAGACCGAGTCAACCTTTGACTCGCGTGCCTTGCTGATAAATGCTGCTAGTTTTTCCGGGCTCTTCTGGCCCAGCTCAAACTCCACACCACTTGCGACATCCACTCCCCAGGGACGAAGCCCCTGAATGGCCTCGGTTACGTTTTCCGGGCGAAGTCCGCCTGCGACGATCAGCCTGAGTTCTGGCGCGGCCTCGTCGAAGATGCTGCGCGCGGTGTCCCAGTCGAACGAGATGCCGGTGCCGCCGAGGGCTGCGCCTACCTTCGAATCGATCAACACTCTATCGACTAAACCGTCGGCCGCAATTTTGCGCAGCTCTGCGGCTACGATCGCCGCGCTGGCCGCGTCTGCATCGACTTGCCAGTGAACGGTCTGGATGAGGGAGACCTGGCCTGCGAAGAGTTTATGCAGCCTGTGGATGAGTGCGAAGTCTACGCCGCTGTGGAGCTGAACTGCGGTGAGACCGGCCTCGTGTGCTGCGCGAGCGATCTCGTAGGCATCGACTGCGTAGAAGACGCCTACGCGTTCGACGGTGGAGGGAAGATGCGGCGTGATCTTTGCGACCTGGGCGGAGGTTACGCGACGGGGGCTTGGAGCGAAGACGAAGCCGAGCGCATCGGCACCGAGCTCGGCGGCTAGTTTTGCATCGGCGAGGTTGGTGTTGGCGCAGATTTTAATCCACATGACGTTGACCGGCTCCGCTGGCGGGCCTTCTGGTTGGGGCCTTCTGTTTAGATGTCGGAGGAGTACTCACGATCCAGAAGGGTGGCAAGTGCGGCTGCGGGGTCAGGCTGCCGCATGAGCGTCTCGCCGATGAGGAAGGCATCGTATCCGGCGGCTCGCAGCCTGGCGATGTCTTCGGCGGTGCGGATGCCGCTCTCGGCTACGGTGACGGCGGCCTTCGGCAGGGATTGGGCGAGTTCGAAGAAAACTTCGGTGCGGACGGAGAAGGTGCGCAGATCGCGGCTGTTGACGCCGATGAGGTCGAAGCCCAGAGCGATGGCGCGTTCCATCTCTTCGCGGTCGTGGGTCTCGCAGAGGACGTCGAGGCCGCGGGAGCTGGCTTCGTCCCGCAGATCGACGAGTGCGGTGTCGCTGTGCGCTGAGACGATGAGCAGGATGGCATCGGCTCCGTAGGCGCGGGCTTCGAGGATCTGGAAGGGATCGAGGATGAAGTCTTTGCGGAGGCAGGGAATGTGGACGACGGACGACGCCTGTTCGAGGTAGGCGAGCGAGCCCTGGAAGAACTCCTCGTCGGTGAGGACCGAGAGGGCTGCGGCACCGGAGGACTCGAAGGTCCTGGCGAGGGTGGCGGGATAGAAGTCGCTGCGGATGAGACCCTTGGAGGGCGAGGCTTTTTTGATCTCGGCGATGATGGCGGGGCCGGTCTTTGCTGCTGCCTGGAGGCCGGCACGGAAGCCGCGCGGGATGTGGGCAGCCGCCATGCTCTCAAGCAGCCCGAAGTCCGCGACCGCCTTGCGAGCTCTTACCTGCAGAAGCGTGTGCGCAAGAATCTGATCGAGCTGAGTGGGCATAGTCCCTTTGCGATGGCTGGGTGGTCAGTTCCGGATGAAACCGGTTCGACCAGTACTCGGCTGCCCTTGGCGGCTACTGTAAGCTGCCTGCCTGCAACCGAGGTTGAAACTTTGGTGCCGAAGGGGAACTCGAATTGCGTGCCCCACCGAGCCCCTTCTATTTATTGGCAGTTACGCCTCTAAGATTATGGTTCGAAAGAGACTTACCTATCGCTCACTCCAGCTATTGCCAGCGGCGTCCAGCCATTGACAACATTAATACTACCCATGATTAGTAAAACAGTAAAACGTTATCGCGGGCGGTTCAGTAGGTGTCAGTCCTGAGTCGGTTCAGGTCGACACGAATGGCTCGCTGGGGCTCGAACGGCATCGCATTCGTGACGAACAGCCAACTCTACATGACGGGCGCTGCCGGAGTCCCTTATATATGCTCCAGGGAAGTGGCGTTTCGGGTTTGCCATAGCTACGTCGGATGGTTGCTAATCTGGGTCCGGGTTCTCATCCCCCACGGGTAGAGCCTGGCCGAGGAGGATCTCTAACATGTCACGGAAAGTGGATCTCTACGATAGTGCGTATGGAAATTATGAGTCGGCTACCTACCGCCAGGTGCGCATCGAGACCTATGGCGAGGACTTTGGGCAAACGAGCTGGGTTACGACGGAAGAATCTAATGCAATCCCCCAACTGCTGCGGCTGAGATCAGATTCGTTTGTGCTGGAACTGGGGTGCGGTTCTGGGGGATATGCGTTGCACCTTGGAGAAAAAGTGGGCTGTCGGCTCATAGGGCTGGACATTAACGAACCGGGAGTTCGCAATGCAAATCAGCTTGCGCTGGCAAGAGGTCTCGCTTCCCAAGTGCGTTTTGAAGAGTGTGATGCCTCGAAGAGGCTACCTTTCGAAGACAACACCTTTGATGCTGTGTTCTCGAATGACGTTCTGTGCCATCTTCCAGGACGCCCCGAGGTGTTGGCTGAGATGTTTCGCGTTCTAAAGCCAGGCGGACGCATGCTGTTCAGTGACGCACTGATAATTGGTGGAATGGTCTCCCACGAAGAGATCGCTACGCGTAGCTCGATCGGCTTTTACGTCTACAGCCCGCCCGGAGAGAATGAACGCCTCATGGAGCGAGCGAAGTTTCGACACGTCCGCGTACAAGATACAACCGAGAGCGCGGCTCGGATCGCGAAGCAGTGGTATCACGCACGGGAGAAAAGGAAAGAGGAACTGGTCGCAGCGGAAGGCAATACTAACTTCGAGGGACTGCAACGGTTCCTCTCCTGTGTCCATGTTTTGACGAGCGAAAAGCGTCTGCTGAGGTATCTGTACGTTGCCAGTAAGGAACCCGGAGATGACCTCACTCCGTGATTGCATGAAATGTGTCGCAGATACTAAATGCCGCGCTATGCGTCATGGTGGGCGTATAGTCCCTACCGTGACAACTGGAAACCTCACTGGTAGCGCTGCCGCCGATTCAGGGAGCGATGCGTGTTGCTAGTCCGGAAAGCCCATAGAGCCAGACCACGAGCGAGATGACGGAAGCTAGAGTTGTCAGCGAGACGGTGGACGCTACCATCATTTCCTCGCAGTGATACTCTCCGGCAAGAATGTAGACGGTCTTGGCTGTGGGCACTGCGGCGCAGATTACGGCCGCAATGGTGTAGAGGGGGTCGAGCCCCAGGCCCACGCTCAATCCGTACACGATCAGAGGCATGATGACCAATTTGACGGCCGAGAGCAGCGAAGCTCGCCCAATATTGGCGCGCAATCCATCGATCGACAACCCCAGTCCGATGGCGAACAGAGCACACGGCGTGAGCGCACCTGCCAGGATGCCAAGATACGCGGTGACCGGCCCGGGCGTACGGAGGCCGAGGACCGACCAAAGCATGCCGATCAGGGTTGATAAGACCATCGGGTTAAGCACCACATGCTTCACTGTGACCATTGGGGCCGTGCGTGCGTCATGCGCATTCCGCTGACCAAGTTCGAGCAGGATCACGGCTGCTGGAAACATCACAACGGCCACAAATACTGTGGCGATCGCCGCCGGCAACACGGCACGCGGACCGTAGATCGCCTGCAGGACGGGTAAGGCGACGAAGCCGGTATTGGTCATCGATGCCGCCATGCCATGCATCGTTCGGCTTGCGAGGCTTCGGGAAGCATGAATGCTCATGATGCCGAACACGAGGATGAAGCAGAGGAGGGAGCCACCACCAAAAGCAACAAGAAAGCGCCAATTGATCAGCGAATGACTTGGTTCTTGTGCAATGGTGACGATCAGCAATGCTGGCATTGCGATGTTATAGGCGAAATGAATCAGTGCGTCAGACAACGCCCGCGACAGATAGCCCGTATAACCAACGAGCCAGCCAGTCAGGATCACTGCAAATACAGGAAGGATAAGGTCAGCGATCCGCATCGAGGATGTCTCAGATTGACCCTCTAACAGTTGCATGGAGAGGAAGGTGCAGTCAATCGACGAGGATTAGCTCGGTTCGGTGTCGAGCAGCACCGCTTTGTCAACAGTTAGGCTCTGGATCGTCGATTTGTCAAAGATGAGCATTGGCCCTTGAAGCAGACTGTCAACTGTCGCCACCTAGCCAAAGCACTCATCGAAATCGGTTTGCGCATCCACGATTGGATAAGCTCCCTAGGGTCCATGGCGAATGCCATAGGCTGGACGCCGGGAAGCACCGGCCCTGGACCGCCACTCGCATCCAAATCGAATCTGTAGAGCCCGCCGGTAAGTCCAATCAGCAATCTGGTCACCGTGTACCTCTGCCCGTCGACCGTGCCTTCAACAGTCCCTCAGATGTTCATCGCTGCTTCCATCCTCTGTTTCCGAAACGCCGTTCTCATCGGTGAAGCATCGATAGCCAAACAATATTAGTAACGACAAAACGCTCATCTCGGAAGCTACCGCAGCTTCCGAGATGCCGAATTTATTGCATCGAAGAGTCCCCTGCGCCCGTTCGCCTTACTTGACCATCTCCTGTGCGAACGCCTCGATCGTTGTCGGCCCATGAAACTTCTCTGTCCCCGAATTACCGAAGTGGATCCAGCCCGAGTTGAAGCTCTTCACCATTTCGATATAGAGACCCGTGCGATCGGCTGGCGTACCCATCGCTTCCAAAACGTTCTGCCAGGCAGCTTCAGGTAATTGCACGGTCTTGACCCCACGGCCCAGCGCCCTACCGAAGGCGGCCGCCGTTTCGTGCAAATCGGTTCCACCCTCAGGCCCGTCTACCTCCAGCACACGCTCGCCCGTCCAGGTCTGCAGCAACACCTTGGCGCCCGCCATACCGATGTCTCGCGTGGCAACCAGCGGGAATTTGCGATCAAGTGGCGAATAAAAGAACGGCATCTCACCCGATGCACGGATGTGGTCCAATGCTCCCAGCCAGTTCTCCATGAAACTACCCGCGCGCAGGTACGCCACAGGAATCGGCAGCGTGCGCATAGCTTCTTCCATCAGGTGGGTCGACGTGATCAGCCCTAACCCGCTCGGTTGCTCCGAACCGATAGACGAAAGAAACACAGCCTTGCCAGGATTCGCCTGCTCCAGCGCCTCACGGATCGCAGCGATCGTACGCCTCTGGTCCGGCAGCCCGGGAGCAGGCGCAAAGTCCGGTGGAATCATCGCGAACACACCCTCTGCCCCAGAGAACGCCTTTGCGAGCCCCGCCGCGTCGTCATAAGCGGATCGCACTAGCTCCACACCGCGATCAGCCCAGGCTTTCGCCTTCCCCGAATCGCGCACCACACCCCGCACTGTTTTACCTGCAGCGAGTCAGGTTCTCCGCCACTGCGCCGCCAACTTTGCCCGTAATTCCCATCACTGTGAACATGTCGTTCACCTCCTATGCAAGTAGATACTTATATTAGAGGAAAGATGCAAGTTTTTACTTATATGCTTCCTTTCTGCGAGAATCCTCCTGTGACCGTCTTTGATCCAACCCGTAAGCGCAACGCTCGTGGCGAGCAGCGCCAGCAGGCTCTGCTCCGCGCCGCTGCCACAGTCTTCGGTCGTCTTGGTTACCACCAGACCACCACAAACGCGATCGCCACGGAAGCGGGCGTATCTCCGGCTACTCTTTACCAGTTTTTCCCCAATAAAGAAGCCATCGCCAGCGCACTCGCCTCGATGTACGCGCGCGAAATGGCCGAGGCAGAACGCGCAATCGACTCCGAAGGCATATTGAGCTTCACAGAAGCGGTCGGCGAACTGATCGATGTGTGCATGAGTTTCAACCGGAAGCATCCCGAGTTTCACACCCTCGTGGTCGACGCACCGCTCTCACCTTCCGCCCGTGAAGACAAACAGGTTCTCGGGCAGGTCTTCGTCGACTTCATCGCGGCCCGCCTCCGGCGCGAGCTACCCACTCTCTCTCGCTCCGAAGCGGCCCACCACGGGCAGGTGGCCCTTATGATCTTCCGCGGGATCCTCGACGAGCTGACCGTCGCCTCGCCTCACGCCCGTCCGCGCCTGCAGCAGGCGATGCGCAATGCCGTTCACCGCTACCTGACCCCTGTACTTACGGAATCGAAAGCAGGCGCGCAGTTAGAAGTGCATAGATGACGAGAAGACGACTGTCTGGTAGCCGCTGCCCGGTGCGCGGCTGATGGCGATTACGAGGCTGTAGTGTGTTGGGTTTTAGCGGGACGCCGTTGCCGTTGGTGGAACCTGCAAAATTCAGCTCTCTTCCGAAGTCGTGGTGAGTGAGCCAGACGAAACCAGTAGTTGCCAGCAAATAGTAAAACGGCTAGTAAAAGCCGTTCACTATTGAAAAAAGATAGTATTGGTGCCGAAGGGGGGACTCGAACCCCCACACCCTTGCGAGTACATGGACCTGAACCATGCGCGTCTGCCAATTCCGCCACTACGGCACGGTGTCATTCGCCCCACCGTAAAGGCCGGAGCACGCTAACCGCGAGTCTCTAGTTTTACAAACGCGGCTGCTGCTGTCAATGTGGCTGCCAGTCGCGTGGCTGGAAGCCAGGTCGCTGGGGAGATGAGGCGTCCGGAGAGGGGAGCTCGCGCATCCAATAACCAACGTAACAAAACACAGGATCGGATTGCGAGTCTTCTTCCCAGCAAGCGCGTCTAGACACAAAGGAAGGCTGACACTTTTACATGAATGAACCGAAGGCTCTCTCCCAGGGGACAAACGTCGAAAAGATTCCAGAAGATATCTCAGTCGAGATGCGCAGAATCGCACACGATCTGAGCAATGCGCTCGAGATCATCGTCCAGACGAGTTATCTTCTGAGCACCACCGAGCTGAAAGAACCGGCTTCGGACTGGCTGCGCATGCTCGACGGCGGCGTGGAAAAAGCACTGAAGCTCAATCTGTCGCTGCGCAGCTACATCAAAGAACACACCTCAAACTAGCACTCGGCAGAAGTGCGGATCAGGAGTTCTTTCGACGCCGTGCGGGCTTCGGCTTGGCGGAGGCCTTTGTCGCCTTCTTCGCAATGGCTTTTTTGACGACGGCTTTCTTGGCGACGGGCTTCTTTCGGATGGAAGTCTTCGCGGTAGTAGTTTTCGTGGCCGACGAGCTTCTAACTGCAACCTTCTTCGCGACCGCTTTCTTCGCGGCTGCTTTCTTGACAATCGATTTCTTGACGACTGCTTTCTTTTTGCCAGTCGCTTTAGCAGCAGGGTTCGACGCGGCTGGCGTCAAGCCGAGACCGGCCAGCTTTCGCTCGTGAGAGGCGATCAGGTCTTCAATCTGCTGCAGCAGAATCCGGGTGTGCATGGGCTTGACCAGGAGCTGGTCCGCGCCCATCTCCTGCCAATCCTCTTCGGCGACCGGGAAGGCTGTCAACAGGGCAACCGCGGGATGGTAGTTTGCCGACCGCGCAGCCTTGATCACCTCGATACCGGCGACATCATGCTCCATGCGCATATCGGTGATCAGCATCTGGTACTCGCGGGTATGCAGCTTCGAAACGCCCTCGCGCGCGGAGGCGGCTGTATCCACGTCAAAGCCGCTGATCTCCAACACAGCCTTCAGGGTCAGCAGAACAGCGACCTCGTCATCGACCAATAAAATGCGGCGTCTCATTCGGTTCCTTTCCGAGGGCTTCCGTGCAAACATACATGATCGGGCCTCCGATTCCAAAGTTGGCGGACTAATGGCGAAAAATGGATCGCCCGGTAAGGCTCCTGGCGAGGAGCATAATGCTCTTTCTTCGTCACTGATTCCAAGGGGCTTCGTGCGCGAAGTGTTATACTTCACGTTGCGGTGCAACCTTTCGTGAGATTTGCATCTAAACCCTAAACAACGCATAGCGGCTGAGAAGATCCGCTGTGGAGGCGACTTATTCCACCAATTGATAAACGTTCCGCCAAGTCTTTTATCCGCACCAACGAACGCATCCGCGCCCGCGAGATTCGCGTCATCGACGAAAATGGCGAACAGCTTGGCGTCATGGCTCCCTTTGACGCCCTCAAGATGGCCCGCGAGCGTTCGCTTGACCTGGTAGAGATCTCCCCCAACGCCGTCCCCCCTGTCTGCAAGATTCAGGACTACGGAAAGTTCCTCTACGAGAAAGACAAGAGCGATCGTGCTGCCCGCAAGAAACAGAAGGTCATCGTCATCAAAGAGGTCAAGTTCTCTGTGACCGTAGACGAGCATGACTATCAGACCAAGAAGAATCAGGCTGTCCGTTTCCTGGGAGAAGGCGACAAGGTCAAGGCCTCCCTGCGCTTCAAGGGCCGCCAGATGGCGCATCGCGACCTCGGCTACAAGATCATCAATCGCCTCATTCTGGATATCGGCGATGCCGGCCTGGTGGAGTTCATGCCCCGCATGGAAGGCACCACGCTGCACGCCATTATGGCTCCGTCCAAGAAGGTCGAGGCCGCTCCAAAGAAAGCTGCCTCTTCGGCCACCCCGGCCTCTGGCACCAAGCCTGCCGAACCTGCAGTTCCCACCCCCGCTCAGGCCTGAGAAAACATCCTCTTTTTGCCGCCGATTTCAGGCTGAAGAGGGTGCGCAAAACATTTCGGCTTTCAAAAGTTACAAGTCCCATCAGACCTGCTCGGTCTAATGGGACTTTATTGTTTTTACCGATCTCTAGGTCGATCGACTCTACCCCTGCGCCTCAATCCGCCCATTGATCGGAAACTCTCTAACTGTGAGCCGGCAATAGATTAGGCTCCTTTGAGCAGGACTGTGGTGGGTCGCGTCCCGTGACAAGAGGCCTCTGCTGCCAATCATAATTTGATCCAGATATGAGGGTCAGTCTGCCAGCATCACCCATTAGCGACGGCAGTTTAGTTACTTTAGTAATGAAATATGTTTTATACTTCTATATGCAATTGATTCTATTAGACTTAGTCCAGTTTGTATCCTATGGTTACATCATCTGGTTTGTCCAGAGAAATCTTTTTACAGAAATACAACTTTGGGGGTATCTCGTTATGAAACATATCGTTCGCGCTTTCGTCGTCGTCCTCGTCCTCACCGGTGCAGTCGCCACAACCCAGACCTCGAACGCCTCCGCAAAGAACAAGATCACTGCCAGCCGCGTCAGCATGCTGCCGGTCCCTATGTGCGCACCAAACGATCCTAATGCCTGTGGGATGGGTACTCGCTAAGTTCGGGTTGCTTTTGCAGTATTCCCTGAAAAGAATCAACAAATTACAAGGCCACGGAGTTCCAAATTATGAAACATATCGTTCGCGCTTTCGTCGTCGTCCTCGTCATCACCGGTGTCGCCGCCACAACCCAGACCAGCAACGCCTCCGCGAAGAACAAGGTCGTTGCCAGCCGCGTTAGCATGTTGCCGGTTCCTATGTGCGCACCAAACGACCCTAATGCCTGTGGGATGGGTACGCGCTAGTTAGGGTTGCTCTCGCAATGTTACCGCAACAGAATCAACAAATTACAAGGCCACGGAGTTCCCAGTCATGAAACACATCGTTCGTGCTTTCGTCGTCGTCCTCGCCCTCACAGGTGCAGCCGCCACCACCCAGACCTCTTCCGCCAAAACCAACGCGGTAACCGCGTCCCGCGCCAGCATGCTGCCCGTTCCTATGTGCGCTCCGAACGATCCAAACGCTTGTGGTATGGGAACTCGATAGTACTACCGGCAACTTTTTGCAGGATGGCACTTTAAATATCTTGTATCCGCGCCGGTAATAGGCTAGCCTCTGTTTGTATTTACAGGTACGCCTATGAATGAATTCATCTCCAGCTTGACGGCACGTATGGACTATCTCGAGCCGATTCTTTGTGGAATGCTCATTTTCTTTCTGGTTCGCGGTAAGGCCGCCCGGCAATTCGGCTTTCTAGTAGCCCTTTTATCTGTTCGTCTCGCTTGCTCAGTTATCTGTCTGCCGTTGCTCTATTTGAGCCGGCACGCGATCGAGCGGCACTTGGCTTATCAGGTCTATTTCTACATCTACTGGACGAGCTACGCTCTGGAAGCGATCCTCTCTCTTCTGGTCATCTACAGCATCTTCAAGCTTGCGATGGCTCCCTTGAAGGGCTTGCAGGCGCTGGGGATGCTTGTCTTCCGCTGGGTGGCGGCCATCTCAATTGCGGTTGCTATAGGGGTTGCAGTGACTCCTCACCTGAGTGGAATCACATTCATGGTCGCGATGATCACGCAGCTCCAGCAGACCTCGAGCATCCTGACACTTTGCCTTCTGTTGTTCGTATGCTTCGCCATCCGGCCAATGGGGCTCTCATTCCGTAGCCGGATCTTCGGGGTGAGTCTTGGGCTCGGTGTGCTCGCAATGGTCAACCTGGTCAATTCCGCATGGCTTGCCCGGTATGCCAACATGTACTCGACGTTTAGTTTGATCAACGGAGTTGCGGTTGGATTGACTCTGCTCACCTGGTCCGCCTACTTCGCGTTCCCTGAGCCGAAGCGCCGTATCATCACTCTGCCGACTACCTCGCCGTTCCTTCGCTGGAACCAGATCTCGATGGCTCTGGGGGACGATCCCGGGCATGTGGCTGTTGGTGGGATTCCACCGGAGCTCTTCGCCCCGGCGGAGCTTGAGGTCATGCGCCGCGCCTCAGCGAAGATGGCTACCGGAGCGATCGACGCGCCTGCTTCCATGCACTCTCTGTCCGCATAGAGCAGCATTCGAAGAGCAGTACCAGGTATCTTCCGAAAGACACGGAAAGCAAAAAGGCCATCCCCAAGCGGGATGGCCTTTTTGCTGCTTATCTGGTTCGAGCTTCACTTAGAGCTTAGTCACGCTCAGATTCAGAACGCTTCCAGTTGATCAGATCGCCCAGCGTGGTGCTGCTGCTGTTGCTCGAGGAGGAGGAGGAAGAGGAACCGGAGTTGTTGCCCTTGGGCGACTTCTCGCGCTCCTTGTAGCTCTCGACCTCGGCACGGCTGGCCTCTTCGCCGACTGCACGAATGCTGAGACCGACCTTCTTCTCCTCCTGATTCATCTTGACGATCTTGAACTCGTGCTCAGAGTCCACATCCATCGCGACTGGCTTACCCTCGGCATCAATCGCCTCGGAGACGTGGCAGAGGCCCTCGACTCCTTCGGCGATCTCAACGAAGGCTCCGAACTGAGCCGTACGCAGGATCTTGCCCTTGATGACATCGCCAACGCGGTGCTGGGCGAAGAACGTATCCCAGACATCCGGCTGAAGCTGCTTGACGCCAAGCGACAGACGGCGGTTCTCAGGCTCGACGCCCAGAACGATCGCACGAACCTTCTCGCCCTTCTTCAGGACTTCGGAGGGGTGCTTGATGCGCTTGGTCCAGCTCAGGTTCGAGACGTGTACCAAGCCGTCGATTCCGTCCTCGATTTCGATGAAGGCACCGAAGTCGGTCAGGTTGCGAACGCGGCCCTCGATGATGGCACCCGTCGGGTACTTATCTTCGAGCTGCTCCCAGGGGTTGTCCTGCAGCTGCTTCATGCCGAGCGAGATGCGGCGGTCGTTCGGGTTGACGCTGAGGATGATGGTGTCGACCTCGTCGCCGGGCTTGACCATCTTCGACGGATGCTTCATCCTCTTGCTCCATGTCATCTCAGACACGTGAACGAGACCTTCGATTCCCTGCTCGAGCTCAACGAACGCGCCGTAGTCGGTGACCGACAGAACGCGGCCGCGAACCTGCGCACCGATCGGGTAGCGCTCAGTGGCATCGAGCCACGGATCAGGCGTGAGCTGCTTGAAGCCAAGCGAGACACGCTGCTTATCCTTGTCGAACTTCAACACTTTCACCTGGATCTCGTCGCCAACGTTGACGAGGTCGCGGGGATGGGTGAGCCGGCCCCAGCTCATGTCGGTGATGTGAAGCAGGCCATCGAGGCCGCCCATATCGACGAATGCGCCGTAGTCGGTGAGGTTCTTCACGGTGCCGGTCAGGACGCTGCCCTCTTCCAGGGTGGCGAGAGTGACGGACTTCTTGGCGTTCTGGTCTTCTTCAAGAAGCTCTTTGCGGCTGATGACAACGTTGCCGCGCTTCTTGTTGAGCTTGATAACGCGAACTTCGATCTCGGTGCCGATGTAGCCGTCCAGATTGCGGACGGGACGTACCTCGACCTGCGAACCAGGCAGGAACGCCTTGATACCGATATCAACGGTGAGACCACCCTTGACGCGGCTGAGAACCATACCCTTCACAGGGGTCTTGTCGTTCGCCGCCTGCTCCAGCTTGTCCCAGACCTTGTGACGGAGAGCCTTGTCATAGCTGACCAGGTATCCGCCCTCGGACTCTTCGCGCTCTACCACAACTTCAACAGTGTCACCTGCCTGGAACTTCGAGACACCATTAATGTCAAGAACCTGCTCCAGGGGGATGAGACCTTCAGACTTAAGCCCGATGTCGACAACAACATGCTTGTCGGTGATCTTGACGACGGTGCCGGTAACGATGACCTCTTCTGCGGTCAGGTTCTGGGCAGCGGCGGACTCGGCAGCCTGTTCGCGATCGAAGTTCGCAAGGGCGGCGGCGAAGTCAGCTGCGTCGTAGTTCAAATCATCGTCAGACTCGTCGACTGCAGCGGTGACCGTGGCAACGGTTCCGTGGTCTGCAGACTGGTGAGCGGCGGCAGCGGGTGCAACATGCTGTGCAGCCACATTTGACTCGTCGTGGGCGGTCTCATGCTGTTGGGTTGAGGTGGATTCAGGAGACAGGTCTGTGTGAGCCGCTGTCGCTTCGGGCGCTAGGACTTCCGTTTCGGTGGTCAGGGGTTTGCTCTCGTTGTGGTCAGGATTATGGTTTTCTACCATGGTGATTTGCGGACTCCGGGATCCAAGAGATTCCTTCCTCTAAGAGCAGCGCGTGGGCGGGAGCAATCAGCGAATCCGGGAGGGGAGGCTGGCTGCTTTCTCTATCCCCGCGACAGCTTCGGCAGGATGGAAGGAATCAGGTCTTGCAGAGGAGCTATTGCACTTGGGTCCCACACGCAATAGCTCACTGATAAAGCATAGAACTTTGCATACAGTACGTCAACAAAAGCCGGACTCTTCGCCTGCATTTTCATCACCATGTCATGCTCGGGAGTGAAGGAAATCTTCTCGGGTCGTACCTAATTCGATGCAGAAAGTCCTGTATTTGATGCAGAGAGTGTGCGCCAAACCGGGCAAAGCGCAGAGAACGAGATGGAATCGGACTGTGTGGCCTGTCCAGCCGCATCCTCAGCCTGAAGGTGCTCTGCCCCCGCGCTATACTCGCCGAATGGACCGCCTCTGGACGCCCTGGCGCTACAGCTACATCACCCGCTCGGACCCGCAGGCCAAAAGCGGGGTTCCTGAGGCTCTCAGCGCGTGGCCCCCGACCGAGGCCCAAGACAAGCACTGCGTCTTCTGCAATATGATCGCGGCGGTCGACTACGCAGTCGATCACGGGATGGACCAGCTCGCCGCCGAAAAAGCTGCGCACATTGTCTGGCGGGGGCAAACCTGCTTTATCTGCCTCAACGCCTTTCCCTACTCCACCGGCCACCTGCTCCTGCTGCCGTACCAGCACCTGGACACGCTGGCTGCCCTTCCCGTCGAGGTCGCCCAGGAGCTAATCGCTCTCGCCCAGCGTTCGGAGCTGGCTCTGCGGCAGGTCTATCTTCCGGGCGGCATCAACATGGGTCTCAACCTGGGGGAGGCGGCGGGCGCCGGCATCGCCGCTCATATGCACCTTCACGCTCTGCCCAGGTGGAGCGGCGATACGAACTTCATGACGGTGACGGCTGAAACTCGCGTCCTTCCTGAGGCTCTGGATGTGACCTGGGAGAAGCTCCGCTCTGCCTTCTAAATTTAATACAACCAAAGCCTTCGGGTCGTCGTCCTATTGAGCAGCAGCTTGAAGCCAGCCAGTTGCTTCACGTTGAGGGCTCAATGCAAAATATCTCTCAGACACTCCCCGCATCCCTACGATCGATCCCGTCCGTTGCGAAGGAAGATCGCAACGCGCCAAAACCCGATCGCCGTCCTTATATTGTTCCCATCCGCAAGCCCGCGACTTCGACTCGCAAATATCTTTCACTCTTCCCACACGAGTCCGAAGACGCACGCCTTACCGGTGCAACCCGCTCTCTCTATCGCAGACTGCTCGCGTTGAATCTTCCCCGTCCGGCCGAGTCGCCAGAGCTTCCCATTGCGCCTAAGGAGGCTAGGGAGATGCGCGTCGCGGTGATTGCACCGAAGACCGCATAAGGCTTTCGACACAAAGATCAGCTAGAAATTCCTTGAAAACTTTGAACTTGCTACATGAAAGTCCCTGCCGCCGAGCAGGGTTTTTTATTTCGGTACAGAACTTCAAGCTAACCCGGGAAACTGTCCTGCCGGACGGGCCTCCTACGCGGAGGGCGGTCGTTCGCACGCCTTTTTAGAGCTTCGCATAGTCCTCCCGTTGGTAGGCATAATCTTCCCTCGCGACCAACGGGAGCGCCAACCGAAGGGGTATACCTATCACGAAGTGATCGCTCCACGCGCAGTGGGCTGTCCGGCAGGACAGTTTCTAAGAGGGCCCATCTTGAGGCGCACTGCTTGCGGCCTTGGGCGCCGCCGCATCGTGATTGCCCGGATCTCTCGACCCCGGCACCCTTGTCGCTTCGAAGCTGGTAATCTTCCACCCGCCCGAGGGCAGCCGTTGATAGACGCGCGTATAGCGGTAGGTTCCCTGAACCGCCACGCCTTCGTTAGTTCCTTCTACCTGGGCGCGAGAGGTCACAATGGCGATCGAGCCGACCAGCTTCACCTGCATCTCGCCCAGATCAAGCTTCGTCAGGACGAACTTGCGAGTGCGCATCCGGTCCAGCTGTTGCATCTTGGTGTTGACCTGGCCGGTCATCGAGATGCCGATGTAATCGTCGGAGAGAAGCTTGTCCATCGCGGCGACATCGCCCGCAAGTTGAGCCTGCCGCCACTGCTCCTCGAGCGCTTCGACCTGTCGCTTGGCATCGTGCTTCTTCTCATGCAGCGGTTGCATGTGACCCGCAAATGCGGCTTGCGCAGGCCATCCTATCGCCATGGCCGCCAGCAACACGCCCGAGCCCATCAGCGACCTACGAATTGGACGACCAGACAACCCCATAAGCGTACCGGATGGTAGACCGATTTACCGCGTTGAGTCAAAACCACTTTAGTCGTACGCGAGTCTCCATGCACTAGACAGAGCCACACGCAAGGAACCCCGACAGAAAAGCATCAACAGACAGCGGTCAGGTTCTCGACCTGACGTTCTTTCATCTTCTGATACAGGCCCCCGATCGCGTACTGATGAAAGTGAGGTGTTCCTCTATGATGCTCCAAGGCCGCGTCGTCGTCGTACTGCTCGTAGATAAGTACCGTGCAGGCCTCTCCTTCGACAAAGTGCGGGATATAGCTGACGCAGCCGGACTCCTTCCGGGAAGCCGCGGTGAGGTGGCAGAGAATCTCGGAGATCTCGTTGCGGTCCGACTGGTCGAAGGTCATTCGCACGTTGAAACTAAGCATAATCGCCTTTTCCTCTACGCCTTCAACGCGTCTTCAAATGCCGGCAGGCTCATGGTCTGGTCGCGGTCCGGGCCGGTGGAGACCATGCCAATCTTCGCCCCGGACTCCTTCTCAATAAATTTCAGATAATCCTGCGCCAGCGGCGGCAGCTTGTCGAACTCGGTGATCCCCTCGGTCGAGCTGTTCCAGCCCTTGAGCTTGGTGTAGACCGGCTCGATGGCGTTGTAGCCCGGCATATCCGCGGGAATCAGATCGGTCAGCTTGCCGTTGACCTTGTAGCCGGTGCAGACCGGGATCTCGGCGCACTCGTCCATCACATCCATCTTGGTGACGACCAGCCACTCGGTCCCGTTGATCATGTTGCTGTAGCGCAGCAGAGGCAGGTCGAGCCAGCCGCAGCGTCGCGGTCGACCGGTCACAGCCCCATACTCCTGACCGCGAGCACGGATCAGATCGCTGGTCGAATCGTGAATCTCCGTCGGGAAAGGCCCCTCGCCCACCCGCGTCACGTAGGCCTTGGTGACGCCGATGACGCTGCCGATTCTCGTAGGCCCAACTCCGGTCCCGGTCACCGCTCCGCCCGCCGTGGAGGAGGAGGAGGTCACGAAGGGATAGGTTCCGTGGTCGATATCCAGCAACGCGCCCTGCGCCCCTTCGAACATGACCTTTCCGCCGTTGTCGATCTCGTGGTTCAGCATGACGGCCGTATCGGTCACAAAGGGTGCAATCTGCTCGGCTGCGCGCGAGTACTCCTCGTACATCGTCTTGGGGTCCAGCGGCTCGGTGCCGAACAACGCATGAGCAATCGTGTTCTTCTCGTGGCAGGCGTTCTCGATGTGCGTCCGCAACAGCGCCGAGTTCAGCAGGTCCACCACCCGCAGGCCACTGCGATGCATCTTGTCTTCATAGGCCGGGCCGATGCCGCGGCTGGTCGTTCCAATCTTCGTGCGTCCGGGCGCATTCTCGGCCGCCAGCTCGATCATCCGGTGGTAGGGCAGAATCACCTGCGCACGGTTCGAGACGAAGAGCTGACCGTCGACCGGCAGACCCGCGTCCTTCAACTTCTTGACTTCACTCAAAAACGCCATGGGATCCAGAACAACGCCGTTGCCTATGACGCCCTTGCACTCCGGCCGCAGAACACCGCATGGAATCAGCTGCAGAACGAATTTTTTGCCCTTGATGATGACCGTATGGCCGGCATTGTGGCCGCCTGCATAGCGCGCCACCACGGAGAACTTCTCCGAAAGCACGTCGACGATCTTGCCTTTGCCCTCATCGCCCCACTGGGCACCCAAAATAACCGCTGATTTGCGTTGATTCACGACGGATGTGTTCTCCAAGGATGGTTGTTGGCCGCAAGACCGGAAGACCGAAGACGCGCACCGCAAACGGCAAATGCGCGCTGCTATCTATCATATAGCGTCGCTGGCTTCGGCGTTTTGCGTCGCCGCCCTCGTCGTTCTACACCCGGAACAGTGGCCAAAAAGAGCCCACCCGCCCGGCCTTCACGGCTGACCGTAGTACAGGTTCCTCGTCCTTGCCGTCATTCCCGGAGTTTCAACACTGACCGCGACCGAGTGAGACTGGTTTGGCCGGTCCGACGGCGCCGGTTCCACGGTGAGCGTGTAAAACGCGTCCGCCTCCGCAACACAGCGACTGATCTGCTGCGTGATGTCGTTGCTGGAGTTGAGTGCCTGCCCGCCGCTCTGCCTCGCCAGAACCTGCAACGCCAGATTGCCCGCCTGCGCCCCCTGTGACTTCGATACCGGCTTCAGAAACTCCTCGTAGTAAAAGAGGCGGTTCGTAGCAGCATCTTCCACGCCCAGCGGATCGATGCTGTAGAGTGTGATCCGAGCCTGCCGGAGGGCCGTGGAGAGATAGACGATCGACGAAAACAGCCCCTGCTCCTCCCGCGCACTCAGCGTAATATTCGGTCCGCTGAGCATCGGCCAGCCCGGGCTTATCCAGATGATCATCTTCCGTCCCGGCTCCTTCGACTCCGTGGCGGCAAGCATATTTATCGCCTTGAGGGAGAGGTCGAAGCGCTCCTCCGCGCCGTAAAAACCTGCCGAGCGTCGTATCGTTCGCAGCTTCGTGGCATGCTGATCGAAGTCAGCCAGCAGCGCATTTCCGTCACTTGAGGAGCCACGCTGCATCTCCGTCCCCGTGTCGCTGAAGAAGGCCAGCGATACAGGGTGGGCTAGCTGCCCGCCGTTTTGCAGAAGAAACTTCTTAAGCTGGTCGCGCTCATACGCCACGCGGGTGAACGAAGTATTCACCTCATCCACCAGGAGGATGACCTTCACCGGAGGCTCGGCTGGGGCAGCGCTATCGACCGCGCGAAACGAAAGGATCTTTCGGATTTGGCTGTTGTCGCGCACGACAAAGTCATTCTGCGTGAGACCGGCTCTAGGCTCTCCCGACCGATCCGTCACCACAACATCCAGCACCAGGTTAGAGTCTCGCACCTCGGAGATTGGCGCAGAGGCCGCTGACAACTGGTCCGCTCGCGGCGGCGTGGGCGCTGCCTGCTGCTGGGAGAATGCCGTGAGAGAAAGACACAAAAGACAGAACAGAACCAGCGGGACCCGATTCAACGCACTCATCACTTCCACCTCAAAGACCTCTCTCCTTGCGGTCGTGCGGCCTGCGGGATAAAGCTGCAGGATGAAACAAAGCGCAACTGTCGATCACAGCGGTCAATCTTCGACCCTCACAGGAAGACGCAGCAGCGAGCCGGGTAGTTTCAGCAAACTTCTCCTCCGACCAACGGGAGGACCGGGCGAAGCGGTATACACGTCACGAGGTGACCGCCCCACGCGCAGCAGGCCCGTCCGGCAGGACAGTCTCTGGACAGCTTCTGAGATGCGACGGCGTCCTCAAAAACCTCCGCCGGGCCTTTTTGATAGCGCAGGATGCGACTCTCTCGATATCCTCCTCCTGTGCTTCGGTCGTCGAAGATCTGGTACGAAGCGACAGCGCTCAGCTTCAACTCAAAACGTATCAGGAATGTTTTTAGGGCCCAACATGCCAGCATCACGCCTGCTCTACGGCACCACCATCTTCCTCGGCGCGTTCCTTCTCTTTCTGGTTGAGCCGATGGCCGCGAAGCAACTGCTGCCTGTGCTTGGCGGCTCCTCCGCGGTGTGGCTGACATGCCTGGTCTTCTTCCAGATCACACTGTTGCTCGGCTACCTCTACGCTCACTGGATCACGCGCTGCCAGGCCACCACCTGGCGCCGGCACGTCTATCTGGTCACGCTCGTCGCCGCGGCGGTGCTGCTGATCGCGCAAAAAATCGTCCCCGCAGAATCCGTCCAAGGCGTTGGCCACCCTGTCACCACCATCTTCTCGACGCTTGCCTTCACCATTGGCCTGCCGTTCCTCTTACTCAGTGCGACTAGCCCCCTGCTGCAGGTCTGGCTCCAGCGCGCCAGGGGCGGCAACATCCCCTACCGCCTCTTCGCACTCTCGAACTTCGGCTCTCTTCTCGCTCTCATCGCCTACCCCTTCGTCGTCGAGCCACACCTCACCCTGAAACTCCAACGGAGTCTCTGGTCGTTCGGCTTCCTCCTCTACGCGGCTCTTTGCGCGACCATCACGCGCCAACTGCCCGCACCTGCTCCGACAGGCACGATTGAAGAAACACAAGCTCCAGCCCCCGCTCCCGCCAGGGCAAAGTGGCTCTGGTTCCTTCTCCCCATGGCCGCCGCGATGCAGCTCAGCGCAGTCACCAGCCACCTCACCGTCAACATCGCCGCGATCCCGCTCCTCTGGATGCTGCCGCTCGCCATCTATCTGCTCACCTTCATCCTCGCCTTCGAGTCTCCCGCGCTCTACCGCCGCGGCATCGTGGTGCGTCTTCTGGTCGTCATGCTGGCCGGCCTCGGCTACGCCATCTCGAAGACCGATGTGAGCCTTCCCATCGGCATCGCCATCCTCTTCTTCCTCGCAGAGTGCTTCCTCGCCGGACTCTTCTGCCACGCGGAGACCTACGCCCTGCGCCCCGACCGCCCCACAGAGACCACGCTCTTCTACCTGTTGATCGCCGCAGGAGGAGCAGCTGGAACCTTCTTCATCGGCATCGCTAGCCCAATTATCTTCTCGGCCAACTACGATCTCGCAATCTCGTTCTTCGTCACTGCTGCGCTCGCCATCATCGTCACGTGGAGCGACGGCTGGCCACAGCGTCTACTTTGGTCCACCGCCGCCCTGTTGCTGCTCTTCTTCGCCATCATGCTGCACACCGCCTACGCCCGTGAGGCGATACTCGAGGTCCGCAACTTCTACGGAACCCTCCGCGTCAAGCAGATGGTCGGCCCGCACGGCGGCACCGAGCGCATGCTGCTCAACGGCACCATCCAGCACGGCACGCAGCTCTTCGCCCCGGGGCTCACCCGCACCCCCACCACCTACTACGCCGACAACTCCGGCATCGGACTCTCGCTCCACTACTGCTGCGGGTCGCGGCCCAGAAACATCGCGGTCATCGGACTAGGCACCGGAACCATCGCAACCTACGGCACCGCCAACGACAGCATCCGCTTCTACGAGATCAACCCGCTCGTGCGCCCCATCGCACAGAACCTCTTCACCTACCTGCGAGACTCACCCGCGCAGATCACCTTTGCCGACGGCGATGCGCGCACCTCCCTGACGCAAGAGTCTCGACAAAACTTCGACGTTATCGCCATCGACGCCTTCTCCGGCGATGCAATCCCTCTCCACCTGCTCACCATCGAGGCAATCGCCCTCTACAAAAAACATCTCGCGCCCAACGGCATCCTGGCCTTCCACGTCTCCAACCAATACCTCAACCTCGCACCCGAGATCGCACAGCTCGCCCGCGCCGCCAACATGAAGGCAAAGCTGATCGAAAGCCAGCCCGACGACTCGCTCGGAGCCTATCGCGCCACCTGGATTCTGCTCACCTCGAGCCCCACCTTCTTCGATCAACCAGAGCTCGCCGCCGCTGCCAGCGCCGTCCCCACCGACGCACGTCTCCACACCTGGACCGACGACTACTCCAGCATCCTACCCATACTTCAACTATCGCATCAATAGAGCTGAGTTGTCCTGCCGGACGGGCCTCCTGCGCGGAGTGCGGTCACTTCGTGACGTGTGTACCCCTTCGGTTGGTGCTCCCGTTGGTCGCGTTACCATCTTCCGCCGACCAAAGGAAGGCTCATGGCGAAGCCGGTATACACCCCACGAAGTGGGCTACTTCGCCCACGCCAGGCCGTCCGCCGCATCCCCCGCATCGATCAACCGCGCCATCTTCCACTGCCCCAGATCGATCTCCGCCACCTGCTTGCTTCTGAAGCAGGAGACAAACGCAGACTTGCCATCGGGGTTCATCAGGATCTCCGTCGGCCCCTCCGCGACGTCTATCGTACGCACCACCTGCATCGAACTCAGATCGACCACCGCCACCTGATGCGTCGTTCGCAACGCCACCAGCAACCATCGCCCATCGAGGGTCGTCGCCGTTCCGTATCCGACACTCGGCAGCGGAATCCACGTCTTCACCTTATTGGTCGCGGTATCGATCACCGCGAGCTGCGGCTTGGTCTGGTCCGCCGTGAACACCATACTGTCGTCGCGCGAGATCGCAATCCTCTGCGTATCGGTCGAGACTGGAATAATCGCCAGCGTCTTGCGCGCTTTCATATCCAGAACCGATACCGTGCCCGGTCCCACGTTCGCCGTGTACCCCCGCGAGCCATCGCGCGACAGCGCCAGCATGTGCGACTGCTCCTGCCCCGTAGGCACGCTGCCGACAATCTTCAACGTCTTCGGGTCGATGATGCTGATCGTCTTATCCAGCTCCGTCGTCACGTACAGCATCCCGCTGTTTTTGTCGTAGATTACGCAGTGCGGCCGCACGCCATGCCCGAAGTCGATCGTGTGGACAATCTTGCGGCTGGCAAGATCGATCACAGAGATCTTGCTTCCGTCCGTACCCGGCTTGCCCACCCCGGCACTGCCATAGATCGGCACATACGCCGTCGTTCCATCGGGGGAAGCCGCCACCTCATGGCCGGTCACCCCGTCCACCATCACCGCAGCCATCTGCTTGCCGGCGCCGGGATCGATCAGGCTCAGATTACGATCGCCCTGGTTCACCACCAGCAGCAGCGGGCGACCATCTTTTTCCATGCTGCTCTGAGAGAACGCGACAGCCCCGGCCAAGCTCAGTAAAGCGCAGCCCATCATGCAACGCGAGAAAGATATCTTCTTCATAAGGCGATCAGTATAGCCTCGCCGAACAAGAATGACGCAGTGTACCCGCATGCCGGTGCGCAACCATCAACGCATCCACAGAAAGCTGCTTCATGCGTTGCTGGTCTGCAGCATCCAGGCCTCCCCCACCATCTGCACCTTCTCCATTCCCTTTGAAGAGAGCACAACAAAGTCGCGGTTGGGTATGGGCCAGCTCGCGGCAAGCTTGTAGCCCAGATGCTGACGGGCCGACTCGAGCTCGTTCGGCCCGAAGATGCGGCATGGCAACGTCTTGACAAACGTCTCCAGCGTGAAGAACCCTTCACTGGCCGAGACAGGCACTTTATTCAAAAAGATCATGTACGGCCTCCGCGGCAACCGCTCGATGAGCTCTTCAATCGACCAGTCCACATACTGCAGGCTCCCCGAGCACAACAGCGCATCACACGCCTGGGTCTCTTCGACGTGCTCGTAGAAGCACAACGAGTGCACCTCTGGAGGCACGCGCCGCCGCCCCTCCCTCACCATCGCCGGCACATCAACAATCTGCCAGCGAAAGTCATCGGGAAGATCGAGCATGTCTCGAAACGCGTAGAACTTCACGCCGATATGACCGCCAAAATCGGTCACGGCATGCAGATGGTTCTCCCGCATCAGCTTCTGACAGAAAGTCAGTATTGGCCAGTCAAACGGGTGAATGGTCGAGTACGATTCGATTCCGATCGAGACCAGCGATTCATTGTCATAGGTTGCGCGGCGCGAAGGCGGAAGAGAATTCGTCGCCTCTTCGCTGGTGCTGAATCGCCCGCGATAGTGTCCGAACTCTTTGCCGACCACGAAATCCAGGACGCCGGACTGTCGCAGCTTCTTGTACCCCGGAAGGGTTGAAAGGTTCAAACGTGTCAGAGCACCCGTCATGGTCATGGCATTCCATCCGGTTGTATTTGGGGGAGGAACTCAAATATAGGCCGTTTCGGGGCCGAATCCTGACGTTTATTGTTAATATCATGTTAATTTTGTTGGGTAATGACATGCGAACCTGCAAAAGGTACGCTGATTGCTGTGCATTTTGTTGCGCCCTACCCGGTAACCGCCCACCCTCCTATACTTACAGGAACAATGCCCGAACTCCCTGAAGTCGAGACCGTCGCAAATGGCGTTCACGCCAGAATCCACGGCCAAACCGTCCGCTCGGTCTGGACCAGCAACAAGCCCCAGACCTTCAAATCCTCGCCCGACGAGATCGTCGAAGCTCTCACCGGCAGCCGCATCGACCGCGTTCACCGCATCGGCAAGACGATCGTCGTCGATCTGAGTCGCTCCAGAGAGAACACGAAAAGTTCCGCGCAGTTCCTCGTCCACCTCGGCATGACCGGCCGCCTGCTCGTCTCAACGGCCGACACGCCGATTCCACCCCATACGCACGCCATCCTGACCCTGAGTAGCGGAAAGGAGCTTCGCTTCGTCGATGCCCGCCGCTTCGGCCGGCTGTCCGTGGTCGAAGCCGCCAGCCCCGAAGAAAGATACGCCGGCCCCGGCGCCGAACCCATCACCATCGGGCTTGAGGACTTTATCGCGCTCTTTCGTGGCCGTAAGACCCCGATCAAAGCTGCGCTGCTGAATCAGTCGCTTCTCCACGGAGTCGGCAATATCTACGCCGACGAGAGCCTCTTCCACGCCGGCATTCGCCCCACACGCCATGCCGGCCGTCTCACCCGCGCCGAACTGACGCGTCTCCACGCAGCGCTGATCAAGGTACTCACCGAGGCGATCAAGCTGGGCGGGTCCTCCGTCTCAGATTACGTCGATGCCGACGGAGTCGCAGGCTTCTTCCAGCTGCACCACCACGCCTACTCGCGCACTGGCCGGCCGTGCCTTATCTGCGGTACACCCATCAAGCGTGTCGTCATCGGTGGCCGCAGCACACACTTCTGCCCCACATGCCAAAAGTAGCGTTCGACCACGGATTCACACAGATCATCACGGATCAAGAACAATGAGGGATTAAGAGCAACGAAGTAGTGCGCACCAAACTTGGGCGTTATCCGTTTATCGCTCTTGCAGTTGATCCGTTCTTATCCTTGCAATCCGTGGTCGTCGCTCTTATTACCGAGTGGCGGCCAGCTCGGCCGAGACAGCAGCGCCGATCACCCGCACCTCAGGCGTATCGTCGACGATCTCCAGCGAATACCCCTGCAGCGGACTCATCTTCACCATCTGCTGCAGATAATCCTTCACCATGGACATATCGAGAAACCGAGTATTGAACCCCGCGATGAAGATCTTCCCCGGCCCCGCCATATGAATCGTGGTCGCCGACGCTGCGGCCAGAGCCTTATGCCAGAGCCGTTTGAAATCGAGGCAGCGAGCATCGCCCTGTTTGGCCGCCTCGAAGACCTCTTCCGGCTCCATGTCGAGGAAGCGCAGGCGCATTGCACGATGCCCCATGATCCCCTCCATATGCCCGCGCCCGCCGCATCCGCAGAAGCGCTCTTTCTCGTCGAGCGTCACCACCGTGTGGCCGCCCTCCCACACGCCGGGAGCGAAGGGATAACGCCCATAGCCGATTCCGACGCCCAGCGTCCAGACCCGGATCATGCTGTCCAGCTTGCCGTGCATCGAAGCCAGCCCCGCAGCCATTCCATCGGCATCGTTCACCGCTGTCACCGAAACGTTGAATCCATGGTTGCGCATCTGCGCAATCAGCAGCTCCTGAATCTTCGCGCCCTTGAGCTGCGGCAGGTTCGGTGCCTCTGCCACCACGCCGTCCTTCACCAAACCCGGCAACGCTACTCCGATCGCCGTGATGTCCTTCGCGCCATCTGCTGCCAGGAGTACCTGATTTGCGATCGTCTCCACCAGAGCTTCGGTGTGCTGCTCCACCAACGCATCTTCGTCGTCGTGATCTTCAGGAAAACGTCGTACCGGTCCTACAAGCTTGCGATCCACGACCAAGCCGGCCGAGATCCGCTCCGAAAGTATTACCCCGATTGTCTTTGCCATTACGCTGTCCGCCTCGTCCTCGGGTGCCGCGTTTCTACTCAAATTTGCTGACGCGGTTCAACCCGTTGAAAGCCGCAACTTTATAACATTCTGCGAGAGTTGGATAGTTGAAGACCGTATCCACGAAATAATCCAGTGTTCCGCCCAGTGCCATCACCGCCTGGCCGATGTGCAGCAGCTCGCTCGCGCCCTCGCCGATGATGTGAACTCCGAGGATCGCGTGGTTCATCCGGTGAAAGATGATCTTGAGCCGGCCCGTCGTATCGCCGCGAATCTGGCCGCGCGCAATCTCGCGATAGTAGGCCACGCCAACCTCGTACGGCACATCCTCCTCGGTCAGCTGTTCTTCCGTCTTACCGATAAAGCTGATCTCCGGAATCGTATAAATCCCGTACGGATAGAGCCCGGGGTTCGACAGGATCTTCTCGTCCCCGAAGGCCCGAGCAGCCGCCACGCGACCCTGCTCCATCGACACCGAAGCCAGCGAAGGAAATCCAATCACATCGCCCACAGCAAAGATCGTCGGCACCTTCGTCCTGAAGTCCTTATCCACCGGAATACGACCGCGCGAGTCCGACTCAATGCCCACAGCGGCCAGGTTTAGCTCATCCACATTGCCCTGGCGGCCAACCGCGTACAGCAGCGCATCGCCCTGAACCTTTTTCTTGCTCTCGAGATTCGCCACGACGGTTCCGTCCGGCATCTCTTCAACCGACTCCACCTCTTCGTTCAGCCGCATCGTCACCCGCGAGTCCCGCAGATGGTAGCTCAGCGCCTCGATGATCTCCTGGTCGGCAAATTCCAGCAGCCGCGGCCTCCGCTCAATCAGCGTCACCCGCACTCCGAGGGCTGAGAACATACAGGTGTACTCCACGCCAATCACGCCACCGCCGACGATAATCATCGTCTTCGGCAGGTTCACCAACTCCAGCACCAGGTCCGAGTTGATGATGCTGCGCCCGTTGATCGGCACCTTCGGCGACGACGCCGGCTTGGTTCCGGTTCCGATCAGGATATTGTTCGCCTCATACACCGTCGAGCCGCGCGAGTTCGTCACCTTCACGTGCGTCGCGTCTTCAAAGCTCGCCACACCCACCAGCATCTCGATGTTATTGCGCGAGAGCTGCGCCTCGGTCACGTCGATCTCGGTCTTGATCACGTGCTGCACCCGGAACGCCAGGTCCGCCATCGTGATCCGTTCCTTCACCCGGTAGTTCATCCCATAGATGGACTTGTAGTTGTATCCCGAGAGGTGAAGAACAGCCTCGCGCATGGTCTTTGAAGGAATGGTGCCGGTGCTGATGCAGGCCCCGCCGACCACCTCACGCATCTCCACCAGTGCGACCTTCTTGCCCAGCTTGGAAGCGTAAATTGCAGCACGCTGCCCGGCCGGCCCGGACCCGATGACGATCAGATCGTAAACACTACTACTCATATTGGCACATACTCATGGACATCCACTCCGTCGTCTTGGCGGCTCTTGTCCCGTTATCGGCCCCTCGAGTGGCGATCGTGAGGGGCCAGTTGCTTGACTGTGTGCGTGTTCGCCTTACTGCCTTGAAACTACCACACCAACATCACAGACTCCACCTGGTGGCCCTTGGCACCATACACTGATTTCACCATGCTTCGCTACGCCATCACCAGCCGCGCGCTCTATCCCGGCAACGAGCAGGAAAAACAAGCCGCCCTCCTCCACGAAGCTTCCCGATGGATCGACGAAGGCATCGACTTTATCCAGCTAAGAGAAAAAGACCTTCCCGCAGCCACGCTCGCGACCCTCACCCGGAACCTGCTTGAGAATATAGCCTTGGCCGCCAGCCCGACGCGACTCCTGATAAACTCCCGCCCCGACATCGCCCTGGCCACCGGCGCCCACGGTGTCCATCTCACCGCCTCGCCCAACGAGCTCTCCCCCACCCAAATCCGCGACCTCTTCCTCTCCGCCGGACGTCCCAAACCCCTAATCACTCTCTCCTGCCACAGCCTCACCGAAGTCCATCGCGCCCGCCGCGAACAGGCAGACGCCATCCTCTACGCCCCAGTCTTCGAGAAGCACCTCGCCGACGGCCAAAACCTCCCCGGTCAGGGTCTCGACCAGCTCCGCGCTGCCTGCATTGCCGCAACCTCAATCCCAATCTTCGCCCTCGGCGCAGTCACCCTCCAGAACACGCCCGAATGCCTGGCGGCTGGCGCAGCCGGAGTCGCCGGAATCCGCCTCTTCCATCGCTCTTAAAGATCTGTCCAGAGGACTGTCCTGCCGGACGGGCCCACTACGCGTGGGGCGGTCACTTCGTGACTTGTATACCCCTTCGGTTGGCGCTCCCGATGGTCGCGAAGGAAGATTGATTCCGACCAACGGGAGGACCACGCGAAGCTCTAAAACGGCGTGTGAACGCCCGCCGCCCGCGCAGGGCGCCCGTCCGGCAAGACCATGCCATAATCGTCACACCCGAATGCCGCTTGCCCTCTTCACCTCGCTGGTCTTCGCAGGCTCCCTGGCGGCCGGCCTTCTCGGAGCCCTCACCGGTCTCGGCGGCGGCGTCGTCCTCGTCCCCCTTCTCACCCTGGTCTTCCACGTCGACATCCGCTACGCCATCGGCGCCTCCCTCATCTCCGTCATCGCCACCTCCTCAGGAGCCGCAGCGGCCTACGTCCGCGAAGGCTTCTCCAACATCCGCATCGGCATGTTTCTGGAGGTGGCCACCACCATCGGAGCGGTCTTCGGAGCCTTCCTCGCGACGCACGTCCCCACCCACGCCCTCGCGATTATCTTTGGCTTAGTCCTGCTCTACTCGGCATGGCTCTCCTGGCAACAGACCCGTCACCCCGAGACCACTCCTCACGCAAGAAATCCCTGGTCCGACCGTCTCCGCATGTCCGGCTCCTACCCCGGTGCAAACGGCGGCCAATGCGCCTACACCGTCGACCGCATCCCCGCAGGCTTCGCCACCATGTTCGGAGCCGGCACCCTCTCCGGCCTCCTCGGCATCGGCTCCGGCGCAGTCAAAGTCCTCGCCATGGACCGCATCATGCGCATCCCGTTCAAGGTCTCCACCACCACCAGCAACTTCATGATCGGCGTCACCGCAGCCGCCAGCGCCGGCATCTACCTCCAGCGCGGCTACATCAACCCCGGCCTCGCCTTTCCCGTCATGCTCGGCGTCCTCGGCGGCTCGCTGCTCGGTGCGCGCCTCCTCGTCAAAGCGCAGGTCTCCCTGCTGCGCACCATCTTCACATTCGTCATCCTCGCACTCGGCGTGGAGATGATTGTCAACGGCTGGCTGGGCCGATCATGACCAAAGACACGACCAAAGACCAGAACAACCCAGCCCCTTCGAACCCCTCCAGCCAGCCATTCGACGACCATCGCATGGAGATCATCATCGGACGACTCCTGCAAACCGGCGTCCTCCTCGCCTCCGCCACGGTTCTCGTAGGAGGAGCCGTCTTCCTCATCGCGCACCACAACCAGCCGGCAAACTACCGCGTCTTTTCCAGCGAATCCGCCAACCTTCTCCACCCCTCGCACCTTCTCCCTCTGCTGGCCAGGGGAGACGCCGCAGCCATCATCCAGGTCGGAATCCTCCTGCTCATCGCCACTCCGGTAGCCCGCGTAGCCTTCGCGGTCATCGGCTTCGCCATCGAGCGCGACCGCCTCTACACCATCGTCAGTCTCGCCGTCCTCGCCATCCTGCTCCTCAGCCTCTTCCACTAACTCGCAAGCCCAAGCGAGCCCATCCCTGAACAAGTTTCTTCCGCGCATTGGTCCGCACACTCAGGCTTTGAAGTGGTCTGCCTGATCGAGATCGGCAAGTAAGCCAATCTGCGTTGGGCGCCAAGTGAGAGATGGGTTGTTCCCCGAGTCAACACTGCCGCGCCCGAGCCTCCGCCCCCGCCCCCGCCTGTCTCCGTGGAAGACGCACGCGAGACTTTGCTCAAAGCCACCGCAGACCCTCTGCTACCGCAGCCTCGCTGACTCTCTCCCCTACTGAGAAACGCGCTTATCTCGAGCAATCGTCAATGAAGACAAGCCGGCTTATGAGGACATCAGTGGGGGTATTCGGCTCTATCGTGAAAGATGTTCTTAGAGAGAGTTCGGTCGATCGCCTCGACACCTGCCGGAACCGGTAAAAAAAGAGGTCCAGACCTTCGCCGATGTCAATGTGGCGTGGCTGAGCAAGGTATTATCCGCAGCGAACATGGTCAGCTCCGAGGAGAACGAACCGCGGGCTCGCGCCATCTTCGCTGCCGTCGCCGGCGCTCAACTCGTGGCGAGGAGCCGCTCGGACATCTCGCTCTATGACGCTTTAATTGATAGCTACCGCACGGCTGGGCTTTTACCGGCCTGAGCGTGACCCACGACCGACGCGCGGCATAGAGGCCCAACAAGCAGGTGCCGCATTCAGCCTCCTTGAGGATAGCGAGAAACGCGCTTGTGTTGACTGATGGGCTATCCGAAACCGTCCGAATCCTGTCAAGCCCCCTCCACACGAAAACCCGCGCCAATCCAGCACAATCGCGTGGCGTATGAGTTATCTTCAACCCGATATAATAAGTACAGAGCAAAGAGAAGGCCTCGGCAGTTTACCGGGGCCTTTTTATTTGCAATCGGCAATTCAGCAATTTCCGCTAACTCGTTTGATTTCAAGAATCTGCACGCATCTCTTTTGGTTTGACTAATTTACAGACACTACATCCGTCTAAACCATTAATAACAAAAGACTTACACGCGGGTAATGGGGGGGGGGGGGGTAAGTGGCAGTTAGGCAATGAAACTAGGAAGGAAGCAGTGCCGCTTCAATGCCGGAGTTCACCTCAGCCTGGGCAAACTCCGCGGCCACACGCACGCCGTTCATGATCGCCTTCTCATTCGACGACCCATGGCCTACGATGCAAACACCCCGCACGCCCAGCAGCACCGCACCGCCGTACTCCGAGTAATCCAGTCTCTTCTTGAACTCGGCAAAGGCCCGGCGCGACAGCAGCGCCCCCACCTGAGAGGTCACCGTGGACTTCAACGACTCGCGCAACGACGCACTCAGCAAATGGGCCGTCCCCTCAATCGACTTCAGCGCCACATTCCCGACAAAACCGTCGCACACCGCCACATCGCTGTGCCCGTTGAACAGGTCGCGACCCTCGACGTTCCCCTTGAAGTTGATCCCCTTCAAAGCGCGCAGCAGCGGCAGCGTATCGCGGGTCAGAGCATTGCCCTTCGAATCCTCCTCTCCAATCGAGAGAAGGCCAACGCGAGGGTTGTGGATCCTCAGGATGTTCTTTGCATACATGTGGCCCATCACGGCAAACTGGACCAGATTGTCCGGATCGCAGTCGACATTCGCCCCAACGTCCAGCAGCAACGAGGGAATGCGATGGACGGTCGGCAGAATCTGGGCCAGCGCAGGCCGGTCGACGCCCGAAAGCATCCCCAGAACCATCTTCGCGGTAGCCATCGCCGCGCCGGTGTTGCCAGCGGTAAAGAATCCCGCGGCACGTCCCTCGCGGACCATCTTCAGACCCACCCGCATGGTCGAATCCCGCTTGGAACGGACCGCCTGAGCGGCCTTGTCGTCCATCGTGATCCACTCCGTGGCAGGCACGATGAACACCGGAAGACGCTGTCCACGCAGCGCCTGCCGCAGAATCGGACGAAGCCTATCCTCCGGCCCAACCAGGTGGACGCGAACGTCATACTGACGCGCAGCAAGGACGGCCCCGCGAACCTCTGGTTCGGGGGCCTTGTCGGAACCCATTGCGTCTACAACGATGTCAGTCGGCATCAGCAGGGAAGAGCAGGGTTTGAGAGGAAGATGTTAGTTGGCTTCTTTGGTCACGAGAACGTCGCGTCCCTTGTACGTACCGCACTTGCGGCAGGCACGATGGGGAAGCTTGCGCTCGTGGCAGTTGGGGCACTCGGAGAGGCCGGTGGGGGTCAAAAAGTCGTGGCTGCGGCGCTTGGCAGTCCGTTGCTTGGAGTGGCGCCGTTTCGGATTAGGCATTGCAGTATCCCTTTCAATCGGCCGCGGCAATCACGCAGAAAACACGCAGTCGACGAGGCAAAAACTTGATTAGTGCTTCAACTCGAGCTTGTCTGTCAGAGTCCCCAGACCCGCAAGCGCATTCCAACGCGGATCAGCCGGAGCCTCCTCGCAGGAGCATTTCGCTTGATTCAGGTTCTGACCACAGCGCGGGCAAAGCCCTTTGCAGTCTGCCGTGCAGAGGGTACGACTCGGCAGGGAGAGTAACACCTGCTCGCGCACCACATCCTCCAGCAAAAGACCACTCTCTTGATAATACCCGATTTCGGTCTCATCCGCAGTAATAGAACGCTCCCCGGCGTCCGCATCGGCGGATTCGGGACGAAAAATGAGGTCGAAATCGCCCGTAAGCGGCACTTTGACCGGGTCGACGCACCGAGCGCAGAGAATCTCGAAGTCCGCACTGTAGTTCGCCCGCAGCCGGATATCGTTTACATGCGAGCTGGAGCTGCGGTGCTCAATCAACAGATCCGCGACGCCGTTGATGGGCAGCGCCCCCACCTGCCGGATATCGGAGGCGTAGTCCAACGCCCCTGGAGCGATGACTTCATTGAATTCAAGGGGTTCGTCTACGAGTTGGAGCGGAGTAATCAGCACATCGTTAAGGGTAGCAGGTTCCCGCCACAGATCAAGTCCTGCCGGGCGCCCTGCGCGGGCGGCGGTCACTTGGTGACTCGTATACCCCGTCGGTTGGCGCTTCCGATGGTCGCGAAGGAAGATGATTCCGACCAACGGGAGGACCACGCGAAGCTCTAAAAAGGCGTGCGAACGCCCGCCCCACGCGTAGTGGGGCCGTCCGGCAGGACACAAGCTTCTAAGCAGCCCTACGCCGACGCCCGCTCAGAAGATAAATTGCCGCCCGCAGCTCCAGCAGTGGATCATCCGATGGTTCGATCCCATCCACCCGTGGAATCGGATCGAAGATGATCTGCTTCTGCTCGTGGGCGCTATCGGCCACCAGCGCAGTCAAAGCAAAGCTGCCAAGTTCAACAACTTTTCGATCGTTCGGCCAGTGATTGGTCGCATCGTCCACCACATCGCCATCGTTCGCAAGTTGAACCAGGATCTTGAACTTGATTGGCCCTTTCGCAACTCGCTCCGCGATCTCATCTATCAGGTAGTTCGCGTCCTTAGCAGCAGCCGCAGCATCATCCAGATGATCGTTCCCAGCCTCAGGAACAATCCGATAGCGTCCGAACCGACTGATTCCATCCTTATTGGTGAACTTCATCGCGGTCACACCGAAGTAGCTCTCTTGAGCAAAGCTCGAAGGCGCAGGCTTCGGCGCCTGAACGAACGCAAGCGCCTTTGGATGCGAACCAAGAAACGCCTCAAGCGGAGAGCCGGCAAAATTCTTAGGGTCACTGGTCGCCAGTGCCTTCAGCAACTCCAGAAACTCTGGCCCTGTTCTCGTCGGAAAGCCATCCGTCGAATGGCTGACGATATCGGTGTGAACGTGTTCCGCAAGGTTGAACCGAATCGCGAATCCTCGGGGATTTGCATTTGGATCGTTATCAGGCACCAGCGGAATGCCTGTCGAGTCGGAGAATCGCACTGTCACTGGAGTCGACTGCCGCAAGATGTGCGGCGCTTTCGTAAGTGTGGCCGCCTCGGCAGAGGGCGTAAACATCCCCGTCAGCATCGTGCCCTTGGCGTGGGCGGGTCGAAAGCCCGGGTTCAATCCGAAGATCGTGTCGAACTGCTGCAGCAGTTGCTGGCTCAATGCGATGATCTTTTCGTCGGTAGGAAGCGGCATCGTTATTTCTCCTCATCACTATCTACTGGACTCTGATTCAACCGAAGTTACAACCGACTCTTTCCTCTGCTAATTTGCTGGCGCAAGAGGACACACGTCTACCGCTCTGGAACAAAGAAAAAGTTCGCATCTTTACCGCCCCCCTACTACGTCCAATACCGATGAGCAAGAAGTGGCAAGCATCAGACATTCCATCGCTCGCAGACAAGCGGGTTCTGATCACCGGAGCGAACAGCGGTATCGGCTATCATGCCGCTCTAAAGCTCGCCCGCAAGGGTGCTCACGTCATCTTTGCCTGCCGAGATCAGACACGAGGAGAAGTGGCCTTGGCCCGCATGGAAGCCGATTCGCCAGGCTTGCGCATCGAGCTGGCAATTGTTGACCTAGCTTCTCTCTCTTCCATCCATCATTTTGCGGCCGCGGAACTCGCGCAACATCGTCCGCTGCACCTGCTTATCAACAACGCCGGCGTCATGGCTCCGCCCCGTCGCATGGAGACAGCCGATGGCTTCGAGCTTCAATTCGGTACCAACGTTCTTGGCCATTTCGCCCTTACAGCACTTCTGATACCCGCGCTTCAGCAAGCTGCCGCCGCATCTTCTGCTGACATGGCCGGAAGACCTCGAGTTGTGACTATCGCGTCGATTGCGCATAAACGAGGACGCATAGACTTCGGCGATTTGCAATCCACGCGAAACTACTCTCCTATGGGCGCTTATCAGCAATCGAAGCTCGCCAATCTCCTGGTCGCCTTCGAACTCGACCGACGCCTGCGCGCCGAAAATTCGCGCATCATGAGCGTTGCTGCGCACCCAGGAGTTGCAAATACTAATCTTTTCCAGTCAGGCAAGTATTCCGCAGCTGAAAAGAGCCTTCGTGCCTTTCTGGGACATGCCATTGGCATTGCTCTCAACACAGATTCCGAAGGCGCTCTCCCGACGCTTTATGCGTCAACAGCTCTTGAGGCAAAAGACGGTGGATACTATGGACCGCAAGGCTTTCAGGAGATGCGTGGTGAAGAAGTAGGGCCGGCAAAGATCTCTGCTCAAGCAAACGATACCGTCGCTGCAACTCGCCTGTGGCAGATATGCGAAGAACTGACAGGAGTGAAAATATTTGGAGATGTTGTCGCTGTCGCTTCGAGAGTCTGATAAAGATCTGAAGTCCAACAAGCCACATCACGGATATTTGATGTACATGCCCTGCTATCGCCAAAGAGCAAGAGGGGCAACCTAGCTTGCGGTAGGCCCTCTCACTTGGGTCGCTTTCTTTATTGGATGGTAACGGTGAGATTGTTGGAGTTCCCGGAGCCCGGGTTCTGACTAGCGAGAGTGATAGTTTGTGCGCTGATGAGATCGGCTGCCGCGATCGCCACCTGCAGACGCGCATTGCCAACAAACGTAGTGGTTCGCGGAGATCCATTCCAAAGCACCGTTGCACCAGGCAGGAAGCCGGTTCCTGTAACGGTGATGTAAAGATTGCCGCTGCCCACTGCTATCGTCGAGTGATCAGTGCTGCTGAGTGTCGGTGCAGGGTTGCTTGTCGCTTCTGCAGGAACCACGAACGGCCCACGCATCAGAAAGATCTGCGGCGTGTTCGAGGTTGGCGTACTCGGAATCACGTAGGCCAGTCCATCCTGCCCAAAGCGGATCCCCGGCAGACCCGAGACGGTGCCCCCGGGCAATTGTATCTGCTGCTCCTGCGTGAAGTGCTGAGTATCAAACCGCTCCAGGTAATAGGCAGCTGTACCCGCGTAGTTGACGCCGATAACGAAGGCCTTGGACTCAGCCTGATAGGGCACGACCCCGCCTCCGACGAGACCGATCGAGGACTCACCATTTCCCAGAGGTAGAACGGCCACCTGGGAAGGTGGTGTTGTGCTGGGATTGACGATGCCTCCGGCCGATCCAAAGACCAGGCCGCCGTCTACTGCAAACTGGCCCCCAAAGCCGCCAAAGCCATTCAGTGTAGTGCCATCGATCAGCGATACCCCGGTTGAATCGACGCTGTATCGATAAAACTCTGCGCCACTGGTGTAGCTATCGTAGGCATAGAAGTGGGTGGCGTCCACGAAGACCGGACTATCGCCACTGTAGGGTTGGGAGATCTTGCTGCGGAAGGCACCCGTACTGCCGGAGATATCGTAGATGCCAATACCGTAGAACGAGTTGAACTCGACGGCCACGCTCGAATCCGTGCCAGGCACTGCAGCAATGCTCGTCGCAGCGACGTCACCACTGTTACCAAACTCAGTGGAGAGAATAGGAACTGTAACATCCATGGTTTGATTAAGGAGATTGAACCGACCCAGACTCTTGGCTCCGCTAAGACCGATGAAGAGGTAGTTGCCATCGCTGGTCTCAGACAGCAGGTTCGGCTCACTACCTACCTGAATCGGAGTGCCTACGCTACCTGTAGTTGGGTCGATGACAACCAGACTGTTGCCTGTGATGGCGGTCGAGGAGCTTGGCAGCGCAGCATAGATCTTTCGCGTGAAAGGATCGAAGCTGATGACGTTTGCAGGGACATTCATCAGTTGGTAAATATGCAGAGGGAGGCCAGCGGACTGTCCTCCACCCGGCGCGGGGGTAGTGATCGAGACCTGCGCCCAGCCTAGGTTCTGGATCAGCGAGGAGTCAACCATGGCGGTCATCTGACCCGCGCTGACAAAAGTCGTAGGCAGAGTTTGCCCATTCCATAAAATGCTGGAGCCGGAGGTGAAGCCAGTACCGTCGACAGTCAACGTTGTCGTTGAACTGCCTGCCTGAATCAAAGACGGCGAAATCTGTGTAACGTTGGGCGCCGCGTTGAATACGTTACCAGTCACCGCAGTGCTTGCATTGGCTTGATTGTTGGAAGAAACCGGATCGAAGCTGACCGAAGACACAGACCCCGTCATCGTGAGCGAACCGGCCACCGTTGGAGTTATGGAAATGATGACGCTGGCCGAACCGCCGTTTGCGATCGCTCCGAGACTGCAGTAAAGAACTCCGTCTCCGCTGCAGGTACCTTGTGATGAGGTATAGGTACCACCGATCACTGAGGCAGGCAGAACGGTTGTGAGAGTAACTCCGTCCGCCGAGTTCTGGCCCAGATTCGCTACTTGCACGGTGTAGCTGGATGCTGTGCCTGTCGTTGCGGTTGCCGGCGCCTGAATGCTGACCGACAAATCAGCCGGAGAAGTAGTGATGTCCTTCACGATAGAACTTTGCAACACATAGAGCTGTGAGGCAGTTCGGTAGGCTAGGCCGTTTTGACCCCAACGGATCAGATCAGCGGGGACGTTGTTGTTATAAGAATTCGAAAAGTTTGCGCCAACGCCTGTGATCGGGATGCTGCCGACCGGATTGAAGGTAGTCTCATCGAAGGCGACGATCTGGTTAGCGTTCGTCAGATACGAAAGCGAAGAAGGAACCACCCACGCGCGCCCAAGCGTCGAATCTGAGACGACAGGCCCGACTGCAGCGACAGGTGCGCTGGGGCTACCATTAGTCGATGCCGTGGAAAACTGACCAAGCTGCGAGCCTGTACTGGCGCTCAACACGGCTCCGGAAGAAATATAAAGCCGGTTGTTGTCGTACTGGATCGAGTTGCCTCCTCCGTTGCCTAGAGGCGTCGCGCCCGTCACACCGGTTGCGTCGATGTTGAGTGCGTAAAGATTGGCGCTCGTCGACTGCGAGTTAAGATAGAGAGTCGAGGCAGAGCTCCCAAACGATAGGCTGCCTGAATTCTGGTCGAAGTAGACGCTTAGGCCTGTGCTGGTCTTGGCTCTGGCCACGCCGGAGTCAAAGATCGTCACAATCCCATTACTTCCATAAACTGCCACAGAGTTGGGCTGGCCAGGAAGTACCGCAAGGCCCTGCGCCGTGTATGGAGGATTGTAGACACCTGGTCCCCCGCCAAGCGAAAACTGGATGCCAGCAGTACCGGTGGTCATATTGACCTGACGAACCGCGCCTGCACCATTCAGACCAACGAAGAGTTGAGTCCCGTCGCTGGAGAGAGCCATGCGGGTAGGCTCGCTGCCGACGAAGATAGTCTTCATGACAACCCCTGAGGTGGGGTCTATCTCGGCAATCGTGTTGCCCAGACCTTCACCTGCAGAACCCGCAATGGAGGCGTAGATGAGTCCATCCACCGCGTTATAGACGATGTCATTGATCGGCAGTGCGAGGAAAGTAGTAAAAGGTTGTGGGGGTAGCGTCTGTCCCGGGGTCTCTGGAGTGGAAACCTGAATATTCGCCTGCACGAAGCCTGAAAGCAAGGAGGCGGGAATAACTGCAGTCAACTGAGTGGCGCTGACATAAGTCGTGGCCAGAACTGTGTTGTTCCACATCACGACCGAGTCCGCGAAGAAGCCGCTCCCCGAAACAGTGATTGTGGTGTCCGGACTACCGGCCGTTGCATAGTTAGGCGAGATACTGAAACTCAGCGTCGGCGTAACCACTGAGACCGTTGCAGCGTTTGACTGAACAACCGGCGTTCCGGGATTGCTTACAACGAGCTGAATGGAGCCTGCAGCCGCAAAGAAAGTTGGTGGCACGGAGACGGTGATGTTCGTCCCATTTTGGCTGGTGACAGGAACAAAAGTGCCGTTTGCTTGTACTGTCGCGTTCGCCGCAAAGCCGCTTCCGTAGATGCTGATCGGGACCGGCACACTGGAAGATGTATTGACCGCAAAGCTCGACGGGCTGATCGAAAGGATGGTGGGGACAGATGCCGCAATCACCAGCTCTGTTGGCGTCGTGTTACTGCCTCCAGGACCTGGATTATTGACCGAGATCTGCCCTGAGCCAAAACTCTGAAGATCGGCTGCCGTAAGCGAGACCTGAAGTGTTGTTCCGTTGACGAAGGTCGTCGGTCGCGCCATGCCGTTATAAATCACAACGGAGTTCGCCTCAAATCCACGTCCATTAACAGTAATGGTTGCTGGAACGCCCTGGGGAACACTAACGGGCGTAAGTCCGGTCAGCACTGGCATCGGACTCATAATCGAGAAGTTTGACGGGGCAGAATTGCCCCCTCCCGGCGACGGATTGGAAACCAAGACACTCGCCACCTGCCCGGCTGAGAGCGCAGACGCAGGAACCACCACGCGCAGGCTCGTTCCGCCAACATAGGTCGTCTGGAGAGCCGCTCCATTCAGAGTTGCGGCCGTGGAGGAGATATATCCGGTCCCGGTAACGACGAGAGTCTGAGAAGCGGAGCCTGCTAGAACTTCCCCAGGAGAGATGGATGTGATCGTCGGAGCCGGATTGTTCGCGGGGGCGACGGGAGGGGGAGCGGTAGTAGAAGCAGGAGAACTGCCGCCACTGCAACCGGCAAGCAAAGATAGAGTAATAGTGGATCCAACCAGGAACAAAATACCAGGGCGCACAAGTTCTCCAGAAAAACAAGGATCGTTCCGTAGAACGACCAGCGGAGACAAAGAACTTAAGCCCCGTGCTGCTCAGTTTTATCGGAAGCGTCCCGATAATATCGAGAAACCGCTGCGCCGCATAGTCATTTATTAGGACCATCATTCCTTGATGGCTTGCGGAGTACTACTAGACTCTCAGCTGTCGATAAATCGACGGGCACTCACCGAGCTTTTCTGCAAGGCAGACGCATCAGCAAGACTCGCACATGTGCGAGTTCGAAATAGAAGAATGGGTTCTACTCGAAGCTGCTCAAAACATAGGCTAAAATATTGGTCGGGACGACTAGATTCGAACTAGCGACCTCACCCACCCCAAGGGTGCGCTCTACCAGGCTGAGCCACGTCCCGACTATGGTTTGCACGTCAGCCCGGGCGGGTGACGGCGGGGTATCTTGCAGTTCTAAGTGTACACGACCGGCCCGGTTTTGCGGTCAGGCCATGTCGCGGTCCGGTTAGGTCGTCGGTGCCACAAACTCCTTCGGCAAGGAACCACCCTCGCCAAAAAAGAACTCGTTCATCTGTTCGACCAGAAATTCCTGCGCCTCGCGTGTCCACGGCTGCAGGCGGTACTCATTCAAAAGCATCTTCTGTCTCTCTACCCATTCACCCCAGGACTTTTTCGAGACGTTCTTGAAGATCTTTTGGCCAAAGTCCGAATCGAACGGCGGCTCATCCAATCCTTCCATCTCAGTCTTGAATCTCGTGTCGAACACCATGTGTGCCATTCTCTAAACTCCTTTGGAACTTTTATTTTACGATGCCGCACGAATTATTGGGCAGCATCCAACAACACCATGACTATCGCTCACGACATAGTGACTGCGGCCGCATCAGCAATGATGGCAGCAGGACTCGGGAAGGCGATGCCATTCTGGTACTGCATCGCACTCCTGCTCCTCATCGGTGCAGCATTCGAGCATCGCCCAATTTATATGCTTTGCGAAAAAACCAAAATTAATGTCGTTTACCCTTTGATTTTTTATTTCGCTCCCGAGCCTTCGACTTTGTCTTGCCCTTCTTACCCGAACGGTTAGGGCTGGAGTGGGGCCGCTCTCCACTCACACTGGCAGCGGTCTTCGATTTACGAGGAGGTCGCGGAGCGAACTCCCCTTCTCCCGGCAGCAGCGCGAACTGCAGCCGCCGCTGCTGACGATCGATGCGATCCAGCAGCACGTGCACCCGCTGCCCCATCTTGAACACGCGACCATTGCGGGTTCCGACGATCTGTCTGTCAGTATCTCGAAACATGTAGCGATCGTCTTGCAGCGAGGTAAGAGGCACTAGCCCTTCGATGAAAAGACTATCCAGTTCCACAAAAAAGCCGTACTTCGTGCAGGAAAGTATGATGGCGTTGAAGTCCTCACCCACGCGGTCCTGCATAAACTTAATCTTCTTCCACTCGATCAGCTCACGCTCTGCATCATCGGCCCGCCGCTCGGACTGGCTCGACTCCGCAGCAATCGCACCGAGCTCAGCCTCCGGTATCGGCCCTTCTAAAACCGGCCTTTCAGACTTCTCTGCGTGTCCTTTGCCGGCTCGTTTCTCTCCCCATGGTTGAGGAGAGTCGGATAGAATCGCAGCCCCCTCGGTATCTGCACCACTTCGAATGAGCTCCCGGAGCAACCGATGCACAATCAAGTCCGGATAGCGCCGGATCGGCGAAGTGAAATGAGTGTAGCTGGGACTCGCCAGCGCAAAGTGCCCCACATTTTTTTCGCTGTAGCGCGCCTGCTTCAACGACCGCAGCATGAGGTAGGAGAGGATTCGCTCCTCCGCTTTTCCTGCTATCTTAGCCGTCAACTTCTGATACATCTGCGGCGTTACCGGAATCGACTCCGCCACCTCGTGCGTCTTCGCCTGCCTGCTGGTCCCACGCGCATCACGGCGGTCACCCTTCGTTTGAATCCGTTTTACAGGCAGGCTGCTGAAGCCCAGAGAATAGCCGAATTGGCTCGCCGTCTCTTCAAAATCGACAATTCGCTTCGGGTCCGGAACCTCGTGAATGCGATACACGCTTGCCACACCTTGCGACTCGATCCAGTTCGCGACGCATTCGTTCGCCGACAGCATAAACTCTTCAATCAATCGATGCGACCAGCCGCGCTGTGACCGTACGATCGCCTCCATGTTTCCGTCTGGATCGAATTGAATCACGGGTTCGGGAAGATCGAAGTCGATCGATCCGCGGCGATGCCGTTTCTCATTCAGCTTGAGCGCCAACTCGTACATCCGTTCGAACTCCGGGATCAGTTCGGCGAACTCCGCCCGCGTCTCGACATTGCCATCGATCACACCCTGAATCTGTGTATAAGTCATTCGTTTGACGCTGCGAATAATTCCCTCACCGATCTCGTATCCCAACACCTCGCCACGCCCATCGATCTCTATTACGCAACTCAGGACCAGGCGATCCTCATCGGGTCGAAGACTGCACATCCCGCTTGAAAGCTCAGACGGGAGCATGGGAATTGCACGATCTGGAAAATAGACAGACGTCCCCCGCAGGCGAGCCTCGAGATCAAGCGCCGTTCCCGGTCTAACGTAATGACTGACATCTGCAATATGAACCTGTAGCTCCCAGTTACCATTCGCCAGCGGCGTTACCAGCACAGCGTCGTCGAAGTCCCGCGCAGTCTCCCCATCAATCGTTACGATGTTCAGTCCACGAAAATCCCTGCGCCGCCTGATCTCATCCGTCTCCAGCCTTGCGACGGTCTGTTCTGCAGACGCCGTAGCCTCGGCGAGCACATTGGCAGGGAAGACATGCGGTAGATGATGTTTTCGAATGATGATTTCTACATCGACTCCAAAAGCATCCGGTGGCCCTAAGACCTCAATGATCCGTCCACGCGCAGGCCTTCCGACAGTCGGAAAATCGGTGATCTCCACATCGAGAGCAAGCCCTTCGAGTGGCTTGTGCGGATCCAACTCTTCCGACCAATGAGACTGTTGCGCCTCGGCTTCCTCGCCCAGAACACGATGCGGCGTCTTCTTCGGCGCCGAGACAATCTCTGCACCCTCAGGAATCAAAATCGCCTGCGTCATCCGTTCATCCAAAGGGGTAATGTAGTTTCCATTGATCATGGGAGCGCTCTCCCAAAGGCCTCCCCCGCGATGCGTCTTCGCATAATGAAAGATTCCCACCACCGTGGGATTCCTTCGATTCAGCACCCGGGCAATTCGGCCGGACCTCCGGCCATCCCGTCCCGGAGGCGCTTCATCCACCAGAACTTCATCCCCTTGCATTGCACCGTTCAGCTCATTCGGTGGAATGAAGAGGTCGTCGCTTCGATCCACGCTGCCGTTCGGCCGCACAAATCCATATCCATCCCGATGCAGATCCAGACGCCCCGCCAACAATCTATCCCGCGTGGCCCGATGCTCCACCGGCGTCTCGACATCACCACGCTTCACACGCTTCGTCTTCTCCGGCGTAGCCGCTGGTAGACTCCACTGCTCACTATCAACCTTCACCAACTCTCCCCGCGCCGTGATCCGCGCGAGTTGCTCTAACAACAACCGGCGCTCACGCCCACCGCCCAATCCGAGTTCACGGATCAGCTGCTTGTACCCCGCACGATGGCCGGGCGAGCGCTCAATCAACCTCATTAACTCGCGGTCAGTTTGTGGATAGGGGGTATGTGCCATCGTCTCCGAGCATACAACCAGCCACTATTCCTTCCTTCACTAGAGCGACTTCGACATCTCGGCCGCTTGCTCCAGCGTCACTCCGTGCGGCACCTGCGTGAAGTCAGTCTGGATCTCATCCTGCTGTTGTCCAATGTTCTTGAAGAACAGAGCCTTCCCTTCGATGTGCACGTGGGTCTCGGTGATCTGCCAAAGACCAGGTGAAACTTCTCTCCGTTCTACGCGGAAAGTCCCACCCTGACGCAGTCGCCCCAGAAGTCCCCAGCCGATAGTTACATCTTCGGTCAACTTTCCACTGATCGTTACGATCCGGTTCTGCCCTTTATCGACCACTAGTTCGCCTGCCATCTGCCCCAGTACCCGTCCCTGCATGTCCGGCGGGCTAAACTTCGGATTCGGCTCGAAGTGCAGCGTCATAATCTTCGCATCTTCACTCTGCACCCTCCAGCTAAATGCATCAGGAAGCATCCTCAATAACTCCTCAGCATTCTTGCCGTCCTGCACTCCATCCTTTTTCTGCTTCGCAATCAGACTCGGATCGTGAATAAAAGTCTGAACTCGAGCATCCTCAATCGCCGCCTCTGAAATGTTTAGCGGCCGCCCATTCTTGCTGATCAACCGCTTCACCGATCCGTGGTCAGTCTCCACCACAATCGAAACCGTATCTGTGCCATCCTTCTGTGCATCCCGATATTTCCACCGCGAATGGTCGTTCAAATCCGCCGACAGTTCGGCCTGCATCGCTTTTCTGACGATCTCCTTTGGCTCCGGAAGGCCCTGCGCACCCGAAGGTAGCAGCTCCGTCAACAAAAACCCCGCCGTCACAATCGACCGCAAAAAGAACTTCGAACTCTTCATAAACCCCACATCCTCTAAGATGCAGATTCTTCAATAATGTTTGCGCTTCCTGACTCTAGCAGGGAACACCGTCTATAGCGGCTGCACGGATCCTGCCTCTTACACACTTAGCTCACCCACTCCACCCGCACACTCTTCTTCCCTAGTCGCAGCGTAGGCGACTCACCCAAAAATTCCCTACTGACTGTTTTCATAATTTTTCCAGCCTGCAGTTTTTCTCCATTCACGCTCACAGCATTCTCAGCCAATTTACGCGTCGCTTCTCCCGCCGATGCCGCCAGTCCTGCCTGTATGAGTAACTTCGCAAGCCGAATCTCTGTTCCCAACTCGGGATCGGACGTCGCAATGAGCATGCCACCATCCCCCGATTTCATCGCCATTAGACCTTCATCTCTCAGATCGATCTTCACCACGGACACATCTTCGCTCACCCCTCGCTGTTGAAACATCTTCGTCCAGCTCTCAGCCGCCGTATCCGCCTCTTCCTTCGAATGAAAGTCTCGTGTAATCGTCCATGCCAGGTTTTTCTTCGCCTGCATCGGATGCAGCACACCCGCGACAACATCGGTCTGCATCCGCGCAATCTCAGAGCCCCGCAGATCCGTCAGCATCGTCCAATACTTCCACATCAGTTCATCGGAGATCGACATCAGCTTCCCATACATCTGCCCTGCGGGCTCATGCACACCAATCGCATTCCCCAGCGACTTCGACATCTTCTGGACGCCATCCAACCCCTCGATAATCGAGGTCATCAGTACTATCTGCTGTGGTTGCCCGAAGTGTTTCTGCAGATCACGCCCTCGCATCAGGTTGAACTTCTGATCTGTCCCCCCCAACTCCACATCGCACTCCAGTGCCACAGAATCGTAGCCCTGAGCAATCGGATAAATAAGCTCATGCAACGCAATGGGCTGTTCCTCGTTAAAGCGCTTATGAAAATCCTCCCGCTCCAGCATCTGCGACACCGTGAACTGCGCCATCAACTTCACCATGTCGTAGTAGCTGAGCTTGTCCAGCCACTCGGAGTTGTACCGAACCTCGGTCTTCTCGGGGTCGAGAATCTTGAATACCTGCTCTTTATAGGTCTCCGCATTGGCCGCGATCTGCTCCGGAGTCAGCGGCTTGCGCGTTGCGTTGCGACCGGTTGGATCGCCGATCAATGCGGTCGAATCGCCAATCAGGAAGATCACCGTGTGCCCCAGAGACTGAAAGTGCTTCAACTTTCTCAGCAGGACGGTGTGTCCCAGGTGCAGGTCTGGAGCAGTCGGGTCAAACCCCGCCTTGATCCGCATCGGTACTCCAGTAGCAATCGACTTGGAAATGCGCTCTTTCAGTGCTTCCAGCGGAACAATCTCCGCAGCACCTTTGGTGATCAAATCAAGCTGGTCTTCAAGCGGAGCGAACGTAGGCATATCTCTCAAGTATAAAGATCGCGTCGATTAAGGAACATCGCTAAACGTTGAACTTGAAAAAGAGGATGTCGCCGTCTTTGACAACATATTCCTTGCCTTCGGAACGGAGTAGACCCTTTTCCTTGACGGCCTGCTCGCTGCCGTATTTGAAGAGGTCGTCGGAGGCGTAGCAGTCGGCCTTGATAAATCCCTTTTCGAAGTCGGAATGAATGACGCCCGCTGCGCCAGGGGCCTTCGTGCCGCGGCGGATGGTCCACGCTCTAACCTCCTGGACGCCGGCCGTGAAGTAGGTGATGAGGTCGAGGAGCCGGTAGGCGGAGTGAATGAGACGATTAAGGCCAGGTTCAGAGAGGCCCATGTCCTTCAGAAATTCGTCGCGCTCGGCAGGTTCTAACTGCGCAATCTCTGATTCGAGCGCGCCGCAGATACGCACAACTTGGCTGCCCTCTTCTTCAGCGCGCTTTTCAACTGCAGCAGTGTAAGAGTTGCCTTCGATCAGACCTGACTCATCGACGTTTGCGACGTAGAGCTGAGGCTTCGCGGTGATGAGGAAGAGTTCACGGGATAGAATCTTTTCTTCTTCGGTAAGATCGGCGGTACGGGCAGGCTTACCAGCATTGAGGGCCGCCAGAAGTTTCTGCAGCATGGCATGCTCAGCCTTGATCTTGCCATCGCTCGATGCCTTCGCTGCGCGCTCGACTTTTGTGTTGCGCTTTTCGACAGTATCGAGGTCGGCGAGCAGGAGCTCGGTATTGATGATGTCGATGTCATGGAGCGGATTCACGCCGCCAGCCACATGGATGACCTCGGGATCGTCGAAGCAGCGGACAACGTGTGCTACAGCATCGGTGGCCCGGATGTGGCCCAGAAACTGATTGCCGAGACCTTCCCCTTTGGAGGCTCCTTCAACGAGCCCGGCGATATCAATAAACTCCATCGTGGTGGGAACGAGAGATTTGGGCTTAATGAGTTCGGAGATCTTCGCCAGACGCTCATCGGGCACCGTAACAACGCCGGTGTTAGGGTCGATCGTGCAAAAGGGATAGTTGGCGGCTTGCGCCTTGGCCGAGGTAAGGGCGTTGAAGATCGTTGATTTTCCGACGTTGGGCAGACCAACGATTCCGCAGTTCAATGGCATTATGCTGTTTCCTTGTTGCTGGCTTGAGTACGAGACTGTTTGGTGTGGCGGGTGTCTTTTATAGGATACCTTTTTTGCTGGTTCTCCCGTGCCGATAGGCCGCTGGCTCGTCTAAATGAGACACCATGAAGTTGAGACTGCGAGAATTCGTTGTTTTCGTTGGTGTTTGGACTAGCGCGGCATTGGCGCAGACGACGCTGCATACCACCACGACGCTGGTGGTTGTGCCGACGCTGGTGCAGACTCCGGGTAAGGAGCTAGTGTTCTCGCTTCGGGCAGAAGATTTTGTGCTGACCGACAATGGGGTTCCGCAGAAGGTGACGCTGGAGGGGGAGACGCAGAGGCCGCTGTCGCTGGTGGTGCTGATGCAGACCGGTGGGGATGCGCGGGGGCAGTTTCCGAGTTATGCGAATCTCGACACGATGCTGGAGTCACTAATAGGCGGGGCGCCAAACGAGGTGTCGATTGTGAACTTCGACAGCAAGCCGGAGGCGGCCTTTCCGTTTACGTCGAATGTTGCGGAGTGGGGAGAAGCGATCGATCATCCTGATGTGGGAGATAAAGGGGCGGCGATCTTCGATGGAATTTCGTTTGGGTTGGACCTACTCTCGAAACGGCCTATCGGAAATCGCCGGGCGATTCTGCTGATCAGCCAGGAGCATGACGATGGAAGCAAAGCAGCAATGAAAGATATCGTGCGTGAGCTGGGAGAGAGCAATACCGCGATCTACAGCGTGACTTTTTCGGCAGAGAAGACAGCGGCGCGGCAGGCTTTCAAGGATCCAGCGCATCTGAATCCGCCCTTGCATGTTGGAGAAGGCGATTACCAGGCCTACTTCAATTTGAGTGAGCCACTACGGCTGATCTTTGGTGCGATGCGGAAGAATACGTCTGCCGAGATGGCAACGCTGTCCGGTGGCGAGTGGAGCAGCTTCGACAGTGCGCAGGAGTTGACGCAGGATCTCGGCATTTTGACGAATCACCTTCACAACAGCTACGTACTCAGCTTTACACCGACTTCTTTGGAGCCGGGGCTGCATACGATCAAGGTGCGGCTGGCTCGCCATCCGGAGCTTGTGGTGTCGGCGCGGAGTAACTATTGGGCCGCGGAGCCGTCGAATTCAGAAATGACAGAGCATTGACACAAAAAATCTAGGTGCAGATCGCGGGTAGCGGTAGGCTTGAGACACGAGGTGAACGGATGCAATCGATGCGTGTGATGTTCGCGATGGCGATGGTGATGACAACAGGTGTGTTGATGGGACAAGCACCAGCTGCTCCAACTGGGCCAAGTGGGCCTGCGGCTGAGGTGCAACGCGGCTATGCGGCGCAGAAAGGTAACATCCTGAAGTCCGCCGATAGGATGCCGGAGAGCGACTACCAGTTCAAGCCGACGCCGGACGTACGAACCTATGCGCGCGTGGTCAACCACGTAACAGAGGCACAGTTGCGGACGTGCGGCGCGGTAAACCGTACAGCAGCTGCCGAACTTGCGAAGGTTCCCGCGGATACGGCGGACAAAGCAGCCATCGTCGAAGGACTGAAGGCCTCGTTCGCAGAGTGCGATAAGGCGTTCGCCGCGGTAACGGATGCGAACTTGGGAGATATGTTTGATGTGTTCAACGCGAAGCGATCGCGCATCGGAATCATGTGGGGAACGGTGTCGCATGACAATGAACAGTACGCGACGCTGGCGCTCTATCTGCGATTGAAGGGACTGGTGCCACCAAGCAGCGAGAAATAACTCGCATTCGCCGCACTGAAGTCGCAAAGCTTAACCGATAGTGATCACGCCTCTTATCTGCTGGCGCAGCGGGCGGCGGTGACGCCGTAGCCTGGAGGGGTACCCCCCCCCCTATTACCGGCGCGTAAGTCCAATCAATACAGTCAGTTAGAGGGGGCCATCTGCAAAATATTCATTCCATTAGGGTTACTTGCAAAATATTTCAAACAAAGGAGAAAGCCCCGGATAGGTGCCCGGGGCTTTCTTTTTCTGTCTTGTACTTCGAGTATAGCTGCTGGGATATAACTCATACGCCACGCGAATCTCCTTGTCTGGCCCGGGTTTTCGACTGTCCGGGGCTTGACACGGTTTTGCACACGGCGCGAATAGCCGGGACGCAGCTTTTTGATACCGTCTGCACCGTAGAATGGTCCCTCCAAACGGTCTACAGTTGTCGTGCGCTAAATCGTGATCCAGGGAGAGCTTTATGAGGCGAGTTCTGGTTGGTCTGGTGGTGTTTGTTGTGGCTGCGTCCAGCTTTGCGCTGGGGCAGCAGGAGAAGCCGATGACGTTGAAGGCTGTTTTGCTGGAGCAGCTGCGGACGACGCATAACAAGGCGGAGTGGTTTGTCCCGGCGAATACCGCGGTGGCGGGGCTGACCCCGGCACAGGCGAGCTGGACGGACAAGAGTGGGAATCACTCCGTAGGACAGCTGGCAAATCATCTTGTCTTCTGGGATCGCGATATGCTCGCGAAGTTCAAGGGTGAGACTCCGGCAAAGTTCGACGGCAACAATGACGAGACGTTCAACAACTTCGACGCGAAGAGCTGGGAGACTACGGTCAAGCAGTTGGACCAGGTGATGACCGATTGGGAGAGTGCGGTGGAGGCGGCGGATGATGCGAAGATCTCACTGTGGGCCTCCCGGATCGCGCATGTTGGAACGCACAACGCTTATCACATCGGGCAGATGGTCTACGTGCGGAAGCTGCAAGGGGTCTGGGATCCGAATAAGGGTGTGAAGTAGGGCAGAGCGATCAGCCGCGCTCCTGGTAGATGCCGAGGACGTTGCCGCCGGGGTCACGAAAGTGGGCGGTGATCTCTGACGCGTTGGGATCGATGGGTTGGACGATCTCGCCGCCGTGGGCTGTGATGCGATCGACCGTGGCGATGGCGCTGTCGACCATGATGGAGATGACGATGCCGGGGTGGGTGGAGGGCGGACGGTTGAGGACCCACATGCCGCTGACCTCGCCGACGCCGTCGTCGAAGGCGGTGGTGCCGTCGCCGTGCTGGCGCAAGGACCAGCCGAAGACGTTGGCGTAGAAGGCGGAGGAGACGGCTACGTCCGTGGCGGGGATTTCGAGGTAGCAGATCTTGCCGTTACCGAAGGTGGGAGGCATGGTTGGCTCCTTTGGGGTGAGTCTACTGCAAGAACCAGAGGAGAAGGCAGCGGATTTGATCGGGAATCGAGACCTATCGTGTGCCGTCTCTGCAACTGCGCGCTCGCAGACGGCATCTTCCTGTGCTGGGCCCCTCTTCTAAACGAACGTAAGGGTGTATGCATGAACCGAAGTCTAAGGGTCCGAGGTCTTTGGGTTGGGGTAGTTTTGGCTGGTGGCTTGGCTGCGTCGATGCTGATGGGATGCGGAAAGCATGAGGCGCAGGCTACGGCGGTTCCGGCGCCAGCGATGAAGCCCGCACCGGCTACTCCAATTGATGTGAAGAAGGCGGAGGTGGGTGAGCCGACGTGGGATCCGGAGTGGGACAAGATTGTGGAGCTGGCGTTGCCGCCGGCGATGCTGTCGGGCCAGGTGCCGCATGACGTCAAGCGGTTCTGTCCGGCGTTCTACGGGATGGCGGAGGACGACAAGCGGGCGTTCTGGGCTTACTTCTTTCAAGCTCTGGCGGGGGCGGAGGCAGGCCTCGAGCCGACGGTGCAGGCCAAGCATGCGCAGCCGGAGATGCTGGTGAAGGATGAGGTGACGGGGCGTCCGGGCCGAACCTCGGGCCTACTGCAGCTTACTTATGAGGACCAGAAGCGGTATGGCTGCGACTTCGACTGGGAGCGGGATAAAAAGTTGAAGGTGGGTGATCCGGACAGGACGATCCTGCAGCCGAAGAACAATCTTGAGTGCGGCGTGAAGATTCTGGATAAGCAGATCATCGAGAAGCATAAGGCGCTGCTGTCAGGTTCGGGGTACTGGTCGACGCTGCGGCCGGGGACGGTGAGCTATCGCGTGTTTGCGAAACAGATGACGAATGTGCCGGCCGCCTGCTCAGTGCATAGCGCCAAGACCGTGCATGGAACCCGCTAAAGAGGGGCCCTCCTAATTTGTGACGCTGGTTGTGACAGGCTTTGCTAAGATGGCCGCGTTCGGTAGTTCATCCGTTTTCAGTGTCCGGAGAGGACGAACCCATGAGGTCAAGCGCGAAGATCCTTCTGCTGGTGGCTGTTACTTTCCTGTCTACGCTGGTTGGTCATGCGCAGTCGGTGGTTGTGGACTGGGACCACAACATTAGTAACTTCTCGGACTTCAAGACTTACGCCTGGATCAAGCCGATGCGTCCGACGTCGAATCCCCTGATGGACCAGCGAATCGTTGCAGCGATCGACGGCCAGCTGGCAGAGAAGGGTATGAGGAAGGTAGAACAGTCTCCCGATGTGTTTGTGACTTATGGCGCGGGGGTCTCGCAGCAGCATCAGGCGGTGGCGACGGGAATGGGCGGTGGGTGGAGGCGGGGTGGTGGCATGGCTACGGTGAACCAGTCCGTCACCAATGTGGGGACACTGGTGGTGGATATCAACGACGGGAAGACGAAGCAGTTGGTCTGGCGTGGGGCGGCGAAGGACACTCTGTCCGACAAGCCAGATAAGAACAGCCAGAAGATCGATAAGGCCGTGGCGAAGATGTTCAAGAAGTATCCGCCGAGCGGGAAGTAGAACGATTGAAGTGTCCATCTTCGCGTTAGGGAACGGGGCAAAAATGGACATTTTCAGTTGGTAAGTTGCGGGTTGGCTACTCATCGTCTTCGTCGTCACAGATGCGTGCGAGAGCAGCTTCTTGGAAGCCGATGCCGATCTTGAAACCCACAGGCTTGAGCGGGCCCGGTGTGACATCGATGGCGAGCTTCTGCATCTGCTCGTAGTTCGGCCGGTTCTTGTCGTAGTAGCTCGAACACTCGTAGATGAGGACGGGACGACGATGTTGGGGTGGACTTCATTGCACATTGTGACCATCTCCGACTCTCGGTAACCGATCATAATGTGCGCGTAGCAGCACGTTTTGCAGAGCGAGTCCGAGCCAATCGGAGTCCCGCCCTTGATGTATGGCTTGCCCATGGCGGGCCTTTCTTTCTAACCAGCGCCTGGCTGGATTATTTGCGGGCGCAGCTTCGTGAGTGCGCGTAGCGTCCGCGACAGGGGACAACTCGTAGAAGTGAGGAGATAGGTCTCTCCTGACACTTCATCGAAATTATTTGTGCGTGCGAGTTGCGTAGGATCGTCCGCTAGCGGCTATTGGCAGGTGAGAAGTATAGCCCGGCGATCGCCGCAGAGATAGTTCGTCTCTGGGGATCTACGCATCATGTTGTGCGATTTGGTGTTCATTGGGCTTCTCCTACGCTTTGTTACTTTGCCAGTTACGAATTGGAAAAGCAAGGGATTTGTTAGTTAGAATGCTGAAATGAAACAGAGCGTTCGAATGAGCTGCCTCCTTTTGGTTATGGCATTGTGTCGTATCTCCTATGCGATTGACGACAGTCCAAACTCGGCCTTGACGCACGCTCAGACGCTTTCATCACTAACAGGACCAAAAGCTCGGCCTTTTCATCTGAAAGTCTCTATATCGGAGCCGACGAATCCGAATTCTCCCTATCGAGCCACGATTGAGGAATTTTGGCAGTCTGCGACTCTCTGGCAACGCGCCATCGATTCGCCTGACTTTCGACAGACTATCGAGGTGCAAGGAGGCGTTACAAAAGAACGCGACAGCAGCGACTACTATCCGATCTGGCTTCGAAGCTTTGTTACTGCTTCGATTGATCCTTTGGAAGATACCGCGTTTTGGAATCAGGTCAGTGCTCGTATTGTTCAAACAACGACCACGAATGGGCATCCCAGTTCCAGTTGCGCGCGCGCTCAGTTCAAAATAGGAACAGCCTCGCTTAACAACGACGCATTTACCGTGATCTGTTTCAACAGTGACGGCACACTCTCATCCGTCGTCCGGCCCGGCTACGATATTGAATTTCAGGATCCGCAAGACTTCGGCAAGAAGCGAATCGCGCGTAAATATGTGAACGATCCGGAACCTGGTACAAATCTGGTTGGAACGGTGGAGGTGCTTGAGGAGATCGATAAATCAACCACCCTGCCTGTTCTACCGGATATTCCTGACCCGTCTTCAGGCCCGATAGTAAGCGCCAAGATAAACCAGGATGCGTTTTATCAACTTGCCTCCGGCCAGCCTGGGCTTACCTGGCCAGCTGTCCACAGCGGCAACACGCGGGGAAGACTTAGCATGTATATCTCCGCCGATCGAGACGGCAGAATCCGTGAAGCTTACCCACTCAACTCTGATAACGCTGGCCTTCAGGAAGCGGCACGCGACCAGCTTCTCAAATGGAAGCTCAAGCCAGCCGTCAGCCAAGGTAGTCCAGTTCAGGTAGAGGCTGCTCTTACCTTTGAGTTTGCGACGACATTAGAAAACTCGGCAGGATCTTCAGTGCCTTCCACTGATTCATTGCTTGCGACCCCATCTGGAATGGAGATAGTCAAAGTTTCGCCGCAGATCGCTAGTTCGTTACGAATCAAGATGTTTGCACCCGTGTACCCGCAGGCGCTGAGGGAGCGCGGAATCGGAGGGAAGGTAGTCCTTACGGCAATCATTGGTAAAGAGGGGCAGGTTGTTAGTCTTGACCCCGTCCTACCTGCTGATCCCGATTTGACGAAAGCCGCGATTAGCGCCGTCCAGGTTTGGACCTACAGGCCCTATCTTCTGAACGGCTCACCCGTAGAGATTGAGACGACTATCACAGTCAATTTTCAAGCTGCCCGATAAAGTCGCGCTACGGGAAGATGCGGTTCAATGCTTTGTTGAACTTGGTGGTTCTCTTGATGGAGAAAGCGCGTGGCAATGCAGAGCTACTGCTGGGGCAATTTTTAACCTCTTTCCTGTAGACATTTTGTTTCCTGCGCAGGTAGATTGTTGGCTTGGGCCACTTCCCCTCTAAGTGCATAGGTTTCGCCATGTGCGCAACGGCCTCATTCTTACCAGCCATGACTCCACACAAATCCGCATAATGCGGAGTATTCGACGTGCCTGGATCTCATCTCTTTCTCCCCGTTCTGAGATTCTGACGACCTTGTTGATCGGCCCCCGAACTTGTTGATCGGCCCCCCGAAGCGGCCCCTGGTGTCGAAATTCACTTTCAAACGGAGACAATATGAAGAGACTATGCAAGGTTACCCTCGTGGCCCTAGTGATGCTCGCAGTTGCGGGCAGGTGTGGGTACGGACAGACGCTGGAGGATATTCAGCGAGACGTTTCCCCTGCTCTATTCGATGGAGTGGTGAGTTACATCTATGGCTACCCCCTGATGATGTTCGGCGTGACGGGACGAACGGGGACGACGGTTCCGGACGCGATGACTAAGTTAGGCGCAGCTCCACTCAATCAATTTGGAAAAGAGACGGTGCTGCCGAACGCCACCTTTACGGCGGTTGTGCTTCCCAGCACGTCGACGCTCTACGCCTCGTCGTTTCTGAATCTGTGCGAGGAGCCGGTGATTCTTCATCTGCCAAACTTTGGCGGCCGCTTCTTCATCATGCAGATGCTGGACGGCTGGACGGAGGTGAGCGGGGATTCGCCGGGCACGGACAAGAGCAGCCCGGAGGGCAACTATGCTCTGGTGGGGCCGGCGTGCAATGGGCATGAACAGCCAGCGATTACGATTCCGGTGGTGAAGACGATCAAGATTCCGACTAGCTCGATGTGGATCATCGGCCGGATCTATACGACGGGATCTGATTGGGATATCAAAGACATTGTGAAGAACCTCTATCCGGGGCTGACGCTGACTCCGCTGAGCAAATACGTGGCAGGGGAAACATTCACTCCGCCGGACACGTTGTCGGTGCAGCCGCTGGCCGATACGATGACGCCGCCGCTGCGACAGGTGGCGGGGATGGACGCGTGCGCGTTCTACCAGAATCTCGCGGCGATGTTGAACTTCAATCTTCCGATCACGGGACAGGACGACCTGGTTACGCCGAGTCTGCTGCGGTTGGGGCTGGTGGTGAAGAACGATGATCCGACGAAGGGGAGCGTTCCGCTGACCGGGACTAACTTCGATTGCACGACGCTGCATAAGGCGAGGCTGGAGAACCTGCAGGATGCCGTGGCTGCGGCCAACAGCATTCTGGATAATGTGCCGGCGACGAAACCTACGGCGACGGGATGGACGGTGTCGCTCGACGTGGGAGTGTATGGCAGACGGTATCTGCTGAGGGCGGAGGTGGCACAGCAAGCTCTTGGGGCGAACCGGAAAGAAGACGCTGTGTACGGATATACGCAGACCGATGGGAGAGGAATTAAGTTGCGTGGCGATGTGAACTACGCGATCCACTTTCTCCCGGTGGGCGTGGACGCGGGTGGTGTTCCGCCAGTGCATCCGGGAGGGTTCTGGTCGCTGACGATCTACGATGCGGACGGCAAACTGGTGCCGAGCCCGGATCCTGCGGCGAACTGGAATGCGGTGGGAATGCCGATGGTGCAGAACCACTCGGCGTGCTTCAACGGGGACGGGTCGCTGGATCTGTATCTGCAGGCAACGGCTCCACCTGCGGGGTCGAAGCAGTTCTGCAACTGGCTGCCTACTCCTGCGAAGGGCGGCTATATCGCCTTTCTAAGGATGTATTGGCCGGCGGACGCGATTCTGAACAAGGATTGGGTTCCTCCGGGGATCGTGAGGAACTAGGGCTGACTTGAGGTAGCGGCAGCGGGACTGGGGATGTCCCGCTGCGGGCTGAGATACGCTGTTATGGATAGATGCGGTTGAGGGTGCGGGCGAAGGGGATGGTTTCGCGGACGTGGTCGAGGCCGCAGATCCAGGCTACGGCGCGCTCGATGCCCATGCCGAAGCCTGCGTGGGGAACGCTGCCGTACTTGCGCAGGTCGAGGTACCACTGGAAGGCGGCGAGGGGCAGGTCGTGCTGCTCGATGCGGGACTTGAGGAGGTCGTAGTCGTGGATGCGCTGGGAGCCGCCGATGATCTCGCCGTAGCCCTCGGGGGCGAGGACGTCGACGCAGAGGGCCTTGGTGGGATCGAGCGGGTCGGGCTGCATGTAGAAGGCCTTGAAGGCGGCGGGGTAGCGGTGGATCATGACGGGCTTGTCGAACTGGCTGGAGATGTAGGTCTCGTCGGGGGAGCCGAAGTCGTCGCCGCACTTGTGGGGGGCTTCGAGCTTGCCTTCGGCGAAGGCCTTTTCGAGCATGGCGTGGGCTTCGTCGTAGGAGAGGCGGGGGAAGCCGTCGGGGGTGATGACGGCTTCGAGTTTGGCGATGTCTTTGCCGATGACCTTGAGGTCGGCGCGGTGCGACTCGAGGACGCGGGTGACGATGTGGGTGATGAAGGCTTCGGCGAGGTTGAGGAGGCCATCGAGCTCGAGGAAGGCGACCTCGGGTTCGATCATCCAGAACTCGGTGAGGTGGCGGCGGGTCTTAGATTTTTCTGCGCGGAAGGTGGGGCCGAAGCTGTAGACCTTGCCGAGGGCGAGGGCAGTGGCTTCGATGTAGAGCTGGCCGGACTGGGTGAGGTAGGCCTTGTCGTCGTCGAAGTAGTCCATCTCGAAGAGCTCGGAGGTGCCCTCGCAGGCGTTGGGGGTGAGGATGGGTGGGTCGGTGCGGATGAAGCCGTTGGTGTCAAAGTACTCTGAAGCCGCGCGCATGATGGTGGCGCGGACGCGGAGGATGGCGGACTGGCGCGGGGTGCGGAGCCAGAGATGGCGGTGCTCCATGAGGAAGTCGACGCCGTGCTCTTTGAGGGAGATGGGGAAGGGAGTGTCTTCGGGGACACGCTGGAGGACTTCGATGCTTTCGACGTCGAGTTCGAAGCCGGAGGGGGCGCGGCTGTCGGCGCGGACTTTGCCGGTGACGGTGAGGCTTGATTCCAGCGTAAGGTTCTTCAGTGTCTCGAAGACCTCTTCGGAGACGGCGGCCTTGGGGACGATGCCCTGGATAGTGCCGGTGCCATCGCGGAAGATGGGGAAGAGGAGCTTGCCCGAGGCGCGGAGGTTGTAGAGCCAGCCGCGGAGGGTGATGGTCTGGCCTTCATGGGCGGAGAGCGAGGCGATGGTGGCAAGGGGTGCGGAGGTTGTTGTTTCGGTAGACATGTCTCTTTCAGTCTACTAGTGCGCCATCTTCTCGAAGAATGTCTCGTCGCGAACGAACAAAATCAGGGTGCCGGGCTTGGCGGTTCGTTTTACCTTCGACTTACAGGTATTTTCGCTCACGACCCCTTTTGCGAAGATCTCCTGCAACGAAAACGCAATATGGTTCACCTTTTCATTTTCTGTGCATTGACGATGCCAATCGACAGAAACGAGAAATGAGTGGATATCTGGAGCTATATCAGACGTTGCAATGACGCCATCGTCGTCCGTGTTGAATCCTCGCACATTACGATCACCGGCGAGATCGCCGAACTCCCCAGTTCTAAAAAGATTTACGTGCTCATTCGCTATTGGCTTGCCACTCTTGCCGCTGAGAATCTGGACTCTAAGCGTCTGTGCGTCCGTCATGACGACCGACGCAAATAGAAAGACCAAAGCGATAGCTTTATATGAGCGATTCATGCTTTGGAAGAGGTGGCTTCGGTGGCTCGTTTGAGGAGGTCGAAGGTCTGCGTGGCTTTGGCGGTGGCGGATTCGGGGGTCTCTTCGAGTTCGTGGGCGATCTCGAGAATGCCGGGGGTGTTGGCTGGGAGGGTGGCGATGTGTCTCGCGATGTTCTTCCAGTCGATTCCGGCGGTGCCGGGCCAGAGGTGATCGTCCTTTTGGCCTAGGTTGTCGTGGATGTGGAGTTCGGCGATGCGTGGCTTGAGGAGCTCGAAGGCTTCGTCGATGCCTTTGTTGGGCTGGCTGGAATGGCTACTATCGGGGGGCGCTGAAAGATACGCGTGGCCTACGTCGAGGGTAATGCCTACGCGGTCGAAGTGGCCGACTTTGAGGATCTCGAGGAGGTGCTCGGGAGTGGTGATCTCGTTCTGGAGATTTTCCAGCAGGATGCGGACGCCAAGGGGATGCGCGAAGGCTTTGAGGTGCTCGATGGCGGTGAGGGAGTTCTCGAGGGCGCGGAGGTTCCAGGCGTCGTCCTTGTAGCCGAGGTGGAGGGTGCAGGCGGAGATGGGAATCTGCTCGGCGGACTCGAGGGCGCGCTTAACCTCGTCCATAGCCGAGATGCGGCGGGACTTTTCGGGGTCGATGAGGTTGAGATTCGGGGCTACATGGCGGGACCACTGGGCGTCGGCGCGGTCACTGATATAGAGCGGCTGATGGAGGGTGGCTCCGACGCCGGTGGAGTTGAACCAGGTGGCGATATCGCGAACGGCAGCGCGGTCGGTGTAGTCGAAGTGGTGGCGGGCGGCGAAGAGCTCGATGACCTGAGCGCCGGCCTTGTGGAGGGAGTCGAGCAGGCCGGGGTGGAGACGCTGGGGGAGGAAGACGTGGGTGGAGATACCGGGTTGCATCATCTCTTAAGGTACAGCAGAGGAAGCCGAAAGGTATCGAAGGAGTTCGGAAGAGGTTCGGCTAGAATCGGACAGACGGGGGAGACGACATGAAGACGAGGAAGACTTTGACGTGGGCGCTTGTGGTGGGGTCGATGGTGTCGATGAGCGGGATGGGGTGTTCGCAGGTGGTGGCTCGGGTGGAAGGACCGGACCCGGTGGAGATCATGCGGGCGAAGCTGGCGGATTGGCCCCAGCTGGGGCGATACCGGGTCGACAATGCGACGCTTGGGCCGGCGCCGGCAGGAGAGCAGCGGGTTGTATTTTATGGGGACTCGATCACGGATTCCTGGGGCCGGCGGGAGGACACGGGGGAGTTCTTTCCAGGCGAACCTTATATCAATCGGGGCATCAGCGGACAGACTACGGCTCAGATGGTGGTGCGGTTTCGGCAGGACGTGATCGAGCTGCACCCGGCGGCGGTGATCATTCTGGCGGGGACAAACGACATCGCGGGAAATACGGGGCCGATGACCGCGGAGATGACCGAAGATAACTTTCGTTCGATGGTGGACCTGGCAAAGGCGAACGGGATTCGGGTGATTCTGGCGTCGATTACGCCGACGCTGGACTATCCCTGGAGGAGTGGCCTGGCACCGGCGTCGAAGATCAAGGCGCTGAACGACTGGCTGCGGGGATATTGCGTAAACCACTCGTTGACGTACCTGGATTACTACTCGGTGCTGGTGGATGCAACGGGAGGGATGAAGCCGGGGATCAGCTTCGACGGAGTGCATCCAAACGCGAAGGGGTATGCGATTATGACGCCACTCGCGCACGCGGCGATCGATAAGACGCTGGGTAAGTAGGGACGGTTCACCTCGCGAATCCCTCACCAAAGCAGGCTACGGCTCAATTGCTGGTGGAAAGCTTTCCGGCGGTATCGACTAGTTGTTGTAGCGGCGGGAGGATGACGAAGTCGGTTAGTTCGGAGTGGTCTGCTGATGTTTTGAGGAGAGTGCTCTGGGCTTCGACCCATGTGGAGGTCGGTGGAGTGTGGGATTCGATCGATGCGAGGGATTGGATCCCCAGATGGCCGAGTTAAGGGAGCTGGCTGCGGCGAAGAGTGAGCTGGTTTAGCTTCGGATGTTCTGGAGCGAGGGCGTCTAGCGCTGGGCCAGAGGCGATCCATGACTGGAAGAGAGTTTGAAGCTGCTGATGCGCGGCGGCGTGGTCGGCAGGAGCGCTGCTGTGGAGGTAGCGGTCGACGAGGACGCGCAGGTCTTCGCGGAGGGGTGGGTCGGGTCGGGTGTAGTCGACGGCGTTGCCCATGGGGGTGAGCTGTGAGGTCTTCTGCTGGTGGTAGCGTTCGTGAAACGGGACCGGGGAGAGCGTGGAGATGAGGACGGCAAGCTGAGAGGCTGAGGCTTCGCTGCCTACGAGCTGGCGCAGGCCGGACTCGGGGCCGGAGATGTGGGTGAGGCCGAGGCCGTCGAGCCGGATTGATTCGGTCGCGAGGCGACGGTACATGTCTGGGACGTCGCGGGTCTGGCGCGGTGACCAGAAGCGCTCGGCGAGGGCGGCGGTGCGCGGCCAGACGCGGGAGTCGACGGTCTGCGCGGTGATGTGCTCGGCCCACATGCAGACCTCGCCGCCGAGGATGAGCTTCTGCTGGTCTGGCGTGAGGATGGAATTGTCGGGGATGGGGTCGTCGAGGTACATGCGTTCGGCTGTCTTCATGGCGTCGAGATAGTAGGGCGCGGAGAGGATGCCGCGATTGCCTTGTTTGGCGGCAACGGCCAGCGATTCAACGCCGCGCCAGCTTTGGATGACGGCGTCTTTGGGAGTGCCGGGGGTGAGGATCTCGTCCCAGCCGACCATTTGTTTGTGATGCTTATTGACGAGCGCGAGGACGCGGGTGCTGAAGTAGGTCTGCAGCTCGTCGGTGGACTTCATGTTGTGGGCGTGCATGAAGGCGATGATGGAGGGGTTGGCCTTCCAGTCGGCGCCGTTGCTTTCGTCGCCGCCGAAGTGCAGGTAGTCGTCAGGGAAGAGGGCGGCCATCTCGCCGATAAAGGCGTCGAGGAAGTTGTAGGTGCTGTCGCGGGTGGGGTCGAGCGCGCCGTCCCAGATGCCGAAGGTGCGGGAGATCCGGTAGGGGCGCTGGACGCTGCCAAGCTCGGGCATGCCGACGAGCCAGCTGGTGACGTGGCCGGGGATGTCGAACTCGGGCACGACGCGGATGCCGCGGGCGCCGGCGTAGGCGATGACGTCTCGGACCTGATCCTGGGTGTAGAAGAGGCCGTCGGAGCCCTTCGACGTGAGCAACGGGAAGCGCTTGCTCTCGATGCGGAAGCCCTGGTCGTCGGTGAGGTGCCAGTGAAAGACGTTGAGTTTGACGGCGGCCATGCCGTCGAGTGTGCGATAGATGACGGGCAGAGGCATGAAGTGGCGGCTGACGTCGAGCATAAAGCCGCGCCAGGGGAAGCGTGGGGAGTCGTTGATCTCGACGGTAGGGATGACGTAGCGGCCGCCTTCGGCCTGCACGAGTTGCTGGAGTGTTTCGAGGCCGTGGAGGGCGCCGAAGACGGTGTGAGCATGGAGGACGATCTTGCTGGAGGTGGCGCTTAGGAAGTAGGTTTCGTCGGTTTCGAGCGTGGGGAGGGTGCCCGTGGCATCTTCGACCTGAATGGTCAGGGTGGGATCGGGAGACTGGAGATCCTTGCTGATTGGAGTGCCGGTGTTTGTTTCGAGGCCCGCGAGGGCGCGGCGGGTGGCGGCCTCGAGGATGGGGTTGTGCGCGCCGCTGAGGGAGACGGTGAAGTCTTTGGTGATGGAGAGGGAGCCGGGGCCGGCGGTGATGTTTGATGGCGCCGGAAGGAGCGTGTTGCGGAGGGGGGACGACTGGGCTGTGAGCATGAGCGGGGCGATAAGGCAGAGTACTCCGAAGCTGATTCCTCTGCCGCAGCTGTGGCGCAGGGTCGATGCGTGGTTCATTGTTGCTCCTTGTATGGCTGCATGTGGCTCGTGTGGCTTCGGCTTCCTGGTGCCTGGCGAGCCGCTTCGAATACGGCAATTGCTCGTGACTTAGTGCACCGATTGACTGCCTTCTCTTGAACTACGATAGTTTATCGCCCGGGGCCGGCCTGGGAGCTTCGGGCTATTGATGAGACGGCTACCCAGGAGAAGCAGCGGCTGGAGTCTGGCGTTTGGGTTACCAGGAAACATGCACCGCTGCGATACTGGTAGGCGTCTAATGGTTTAAGCCGATGGCAACCACGAACCTTCCTAAACCGAGCTCCTTCGACCGTACGCTGGCCAGCGCGCGTTCGACGATGATGTTCAGCGAGGTTGCGAGGCTCGCCGTCGATAGCTTCCGCGCGAGTAAGACGCGGTTTCTGCTCACCATGCTCGGCATGGTCATCGGCTCGATGTCGATTATTCTGGTTGCGACGCTTGGATCCACCGGCAAACAGTATGCCCTGGATCAGTTAACCAGCATCGGACCTAACAAGGTTGAACTGCAGTACGGCGGTGGCAACATCAGCGGACCAGAGAACACGAGCACGCCGGACTACATGACGCTCGATGATCTGCATGCCGTCATTGATCAGGTTCCGGGCATTGTTGCATCGTCTCCCATGCTGGAGTATCACGACAATGTGAGCCTTGGCGGGGGCATCACGAAGCAGACAACGCTCCTTGGCGTGTCTCCGGAGTATCGGGTTGTGCGCAATCTCATCATTGTGTCGGGGCGTTTTTTCGACGATCAGGATGAGCTGGCCCATGAGAAAGTCGCCGTGATCGTCAAGCCCTTCGCAGAAGAGTTGTATGGCAGCGCAAACGCGGCTGTCGGAAAGACGATCAGCATCAAAGGCATACCGTTCGTCGTCATCGGCGTATTCAGGGAGGCGTTTGACACCTACGGACAGTCGGAGATCAGCGACCACACTATGCTTGTGCCCTACCCTGTGGTGCGTTACTTTACCGGCACAAACTCGCTAAAAGAGATTTTTTTTACGATGCGCAGCGCCTCCATGGTGGTTCCGGCGAGTGACCGCATTCTTGAGATTGTGCGGTCGCGTCACTATGCGGGCTCGGTCTACACCGCTGCTACATTGACCGATCTTCTCACAAGCATGGCGAAGATCGCTGACATGCTTACTATCGTTCTTACGCTGGGCGCGGGCATCACGATGATCGTGAGCGGCGTCGGCATTATGAACAGCATGCTCGCGAACGTGCAGTCGAGACTGAAAGAGATTGGAATTCGTAAGGCGCTGGGTGCGACGAGCCGCGAGATTCGAATGCAGTTTTTGACAGAGGCGGTCTTTCTCTCGTTGAGCGGCGGGATCATCGGGACTATTCTCGGCCTTGCGATTCCCTTCACCCTAGGCCTGCTCACACCATTTAAAATTCCGATCAATCCCTGGTCGGTTGTCTTTTCGCTGGGCAGTTCAGTGCTGGTTGGAGTGCTGTTTGGAACGCTGCCGGCGAATCGTGCAGCGAGACTCGATCCTGTTCAGACACTGAAGTACGAATAGCATCGTTCCTGTCTGAGCACTAACAGTTACAAATAAAAACGCATCGCCCTTCGCAAGAGATCTGCGTGGACGATGCGTTTTATGTTTCGAGGTTCGTAAATTACGCGGTGGTCGTGGCAGCTGCTTCGGCTTCCGGCTGATCGCCCTTGACCGTCACCTTGACGTGGCTGGTGACTTCGCGGTGCAGCTTCACGGGAACGTGATACTCGCCGATCGTCTTCAGCGGCTCCTCGAGGGAGATCTTGCGACGATCGATGGTGAAGCCCTTGGCTTCGAGCTGGTGCGCGATGTCGCCCGAGGTGACCGAGCCGAAGAGATGCTCGTTCTCGCCGACCTTGCGCTCGAACACAAGCTCAACCTCAGAGAGCTGCGTAGCCAACTGCTCGGCCCCGGCCTTCTCCTTAGCGGACTTGCGAACCGCCGATGCCTTCATCTGGTCGATGACTGCCTTGTTGGCGAAAGTCGCCTCGATGGCGAGCTTCTCCGGCAGCAGATAGTTGCGCCCGTAGCCGTCAGCGACCTTGACCACGTCGCCGCGATGTCCGAGCTTGTTTACGTCTTCCTTCAGAATGACTTCCATTGCATTTCTCCGATTTCGTCTCTGGCTCGCGATGCCGCCAGTCTTGCGTTCCAATAGTTCCGCTCAAATCAAGTCCGCCGCAGCGGAAGCGTTAGAAGCGTGCAGCGAAGGCGAGCAGGGCGATGTTGCGCGACTGCTTGATGGCCAGGCTGAGCTTGCGCTGGTGGCGTGTGCAGACGCCGGTCAGGCGACGGGGAACGATCTTGCCACGCTCGGCAACGAAGCCCTGAAGCAGGCGAACGTCGCGGTAGGATATGGCGTCGATCTTCTCGGTGCAGAACTTGCAGACCTTCTTGCGACGGAAGAACTTACGACCACCAGGACCGCCGCCGGGTGCGCCTGCGGGGCGTGGAGTGCGAGGACCGGCGCCAGGGCCAGAGTGCGCCGGGCGGGGTGTTGGTGCGTGATGCTCAGTGGATTGCGTGCTGGTTTCGTCAGCCATGATATTTCCCTCTCAGATACGTTGTGCCTCTCCTCGCTCCAGGTTCGCGTTGGAGCCTCTGAACAATCGGCGAAGTGCCGTCGATTGGAAGCGAAGATTGGTGATCGTAGTGCGTTGTGCGATGCGGTGAATCTCATCGCGAATATTTGGACGAAGGCCGAAGTTAGACCGCTGCGGAGACAGTCTCGGGCGGCGCGTCGGAGGCGACGTGCTCAACGGGAGCTGCTGCAACTGGCTTCTTCTCTTCCTCGGTCTCGGCCTTGGCAGCATCGGCATCCGGTGCGGCTGCGGGAGCCTGTACTGGAGCTGCGATCGGCTGGGCGCTGCGCTTGACCTTGGTGTCGCGGATGGCCTTGACCTTGGCGAGACGCTTCTCTTCTTCGTCCATGCGAACCGTGATGAACTTGATGACCTGCTCGGAGACGCGGAGACGACGCTCGATCTCGGTGATCAGCGAACCGGCTGCGGCGACGTTCAGCAGGACGTAGAAACCGTCGTTGAACTTGCGCACGGTGTAGGCGAGCCGGCGACGGCCCATCTTCTCGACGCTCTTGATTTCGCCGCCACCATTGGTGACGTTCGTGGAGAAGCCTTCAATCAGCTTGTCGAGTTCGGCTTCTTCAACATCCGGACGGACGATGAACATGATTTCGTAGGTACGATTCATTCGATTACTTCTTTCTGCGAAGTTCTGCTTCGCACCGTGCTGGCGTCTGTTCTGCCAACCCGGTTTGGAATTTCGACTGCGGTTAATTGCCAACTACACTTGACCCAATGCTTCTTTACTTCTCCTTCGGCTGATCCGCTCCATCTTCCGGATCGTCTGGCCGCCGGTTGAACCTATTCATCGCGGCGCTAACACCTTCGGTCAACACAGCTTCGACAGCACCTCTGGCCCTGTCGAGCACCTCATCCAGCACCGCAAGCTCTTGCTTGCGAAACTGCGACAGCAGATAATCTCTGCCGCCAGCATTGATCTCTCTGCCATCCTCCAGCGCCGGTTTCCCAACGCCGATGCGGACGCGCAACCACTCTTCCGTTCCAAGCGCACCGGAGACCGACTTGACTCCGTTGTGCCCGTTCGCCCTGCCGTTCGCGCTGATGCGTAGCCTGCCCAGCGGAAATGCAAGCTCGTCATAGAGGACAATCAGGTCCTCGGACGGGATTTGAATCTCAAGCTCCTGAACCAGTGCGGCGACCGAAAGCCCGCTCAGATTCATGTACGTCTCAGGTTTAGCGAGCAGAACCTCGTGTCCTGCAAGCCTCGCCTTTGCCGTGAGAGCCCGTCCCCGGCGATTGGAGAGGACCACGCCGCAGTCGTCCGCGATGCGATCCACTGCGAGAAAGCCAGCGTTGTGCGGCGTGAACTGATACTCGATACCGGGGTTGCCGAGACCGACAATCAACTTCACGCTTTGTTTCCCTTTCCAGCAAACTCAGGCGGCCTGCAGATCCCGAAAGACCGGCAGGCCGCGCAAAACTACTTCTTCTTCGCGTCCTTGGCATCGGCAGCAGGAGCAGCGGCCGGGGCGGCTGCATCTGTCTTGCCCTTCTTGGCAACCTCTGGCTCAGCGGGTGCGGCAACCACTGCATCAACAGCCACAACCTCTTCCTTGATGATGGTGACGTGTGCAACCGTCGCGCCCTCTTCGCCAAGGAACTTGATGCTGCCGGAGTGCGGCAGATCGGAGACGTGGATGATGCCGTGCAATTCGAGGTTGGAGACATCGACATCGAGGTGGCTCGGAATGTCGTTGGGCAGGCACTCGATCTCAACTTCACGCATAACGTGCTCGAGGATGCCACCCTGCGACTTGACGCCGACAGGAACGCCAACCAGTTGGATCGGCACTGAAACGATCATCATCTTGTCCATCGCGATGCGCTTCAGGTCGATGTGCAGCAGGCTGCCTTTGATCGGCTCATGCTGCCAGTCGACGATCATGGCCTTCACAATGGCAGAGCCTTCGACGTTGAGGTCGAAGATGGTGTTGTGACCGGAGTCGGAGTGGAGAATTTTGGTGATGACCTTGGGGTCGACCGCAACGGCGACTGCGTCCTGGCCTGCGCCGTAGACGACCGCGGGAATCTTGCCGGAGACACGAACCCGACGAGCGGCGTTCTTGTTGAACTTGCCCTCGCGGGGCGTTGCGACGACTGCTTCGATAGTGGATGATGCCATGATGAATCTTCCTTTCGGGCACAGAGTTGAGCTCTGCTCCCTTCGCTACCTGGGTTAATCCAGGCCGCCTGTAGCTGATTGCGACCTAGTTGAACAGCGTACTGACGCTGGTCTCCATGTGAATACTCTCGATCGCGCGGCCAAGCAGACCTGCAATCGAAAGCACTTTAATCTTCTCCACCTTCAGCGCATCTTCGCGCAGAGGGATGGTATTGGTCACGATCAACTGCTCCAATCGTGAGGCTGCGATACGCTCGACCGCCGGGCCCGAGAGCACCGGATGCGTCGCGCACGCATAAACTTTTTCCGCGCCCTCGGCCAGCAGCGCATCCACCGTCTTCACCAATGTTCCGGCGGTGTCGATGATGTCGTCGAGGATCAAGCACGTCCGGCCCTGTACATCGCCGATCACGTTCATCACCTCTGTGACATTGATGTCGGTCCGCCGCTTGTCGACGATGGCCAACGGTACATCCAGCTTCTTGGCGAAGAAGCGCGCACGCTCCACGCCCCCTGCATCCGGCGAAACAACCGTCAGATTGGGCAGGTCAAGCTCCCGGAAGTAGCTCACCAGCACCGGGCTGGCGAACAGATGATCGACCGGGATATTGAAGAACCCCTGAATCTGGGCTGCGTGCAGATCGACGAGCAGAGCGCGGTTTGCACCGGCGGTGGTCAGAAGATCGGCAACCAGCTTCGACGTAATGGCAACGCGCGGACGGTCTTTTCTGTCCTGCCGGGCGTAGCCATAGTAGGGAATGACAACCGTGATTCGTCCGGCTGAGGCACGCTTGAGCGCATCCATCATGATCAGCAGCTCGACAAGGTGCTGATCGACCGGAAAACACGTAGGCTGCACGAGAAAGACATCCGCACCGCGAACGTTCTCGAGCAGCTGAAAATGAACCTCGCCGTCGGAGAATCTCTGCAACCGGGTCTCGCCCAGCGGCACACCGACGAACTTGCAGATCTCCTCGGCCAAAGGCTTGTTGGACGATCCGCAAAAAATCTTGATGCGCTTGTCATCTGCCAGCCGGCCCGGGCGCTTTTTTTCCGGAGCTGGTTCTGGTACCCGCGGCCCTTGAGGTCCTTTTGTATGTCCGCCCTGTGTAGAAGGCGCGCTCGCAGGCTGAGAGCTTGTTTCTGTCTCTTCAGCCTGCTCTGAAATAGGGGAAAGAACCGCAGTCGTGTTTCGCTCGTTCACGTGAAACCCTCCAGGCTGGTTGACCTTGAATGTTCCTGCTGCACTGTCTTCGGTGGCCTTGTTGCGGCCCCGTTACTTCTTCTGAAATCCTCGTTGCGGACTCTTCAAAAAAACCAAAAGACTTCGGTTCTTCAAACTTCGTACTTCTTTCTCCGCGCTGTTTTCCGCAGAGTCCAAAATCGTCTTCATCCTGCGGCAAGTTGTTGCTGCCGCCTTACATCTCTACAAGACTCCCTAATCTCGCTCGTCGCATCTGGCGTCGACTTTCTGGTTGGGCGACTAGGATTCGAACCTAGACAAAGTGCTCCAAAGGCACTTGACCTACCGTTAGTCGATCGCCCAGTACATCGCCGGATGCAGTTTGATTTTACTTGACCGGCGAGGTCACTCCGCGAACATTCTGTTCCAGTACTCGGTTCGAGGCAAGGTCTCCGTCAGGAGGGCCTGAACCCCAGAGGACTGGACGCGCAGTTGAGCTGCCTTTGCATCCCGCTCGGACCGGTAAAGTCCAAACAGAGCAGAGCCAGAACCTGACAGCGCCGCGTAAATAGCCGGACTGCCCAAATCACTACCCATCAATTGACGCTTGGTTATTCGCAAGGAGGGATACTGAGGAAAGACGACCTCTTCAAAATCATTTTGAAGACCATCGCTTCCAATCCCGGTGCGGACAAGCGCGAGAAGGGTATTCTCGGCCAGATCGTTCATCGCGTCAGACTGATTTACACCAGGCAAACCCTGTTTTTTCTCAGGATTAGGATCGCGAACGATACCGGAGGTGCCGGGCCTACTATCGTCTGTCTTTTCCGTCAGGCTAATGCCGGTTCGGGCAGAGAGGGATGAGTAAGCAAGACTCAACTCCTGTAGCCTATCAACTTGAGGGTTGGAAGTCAACCCCAGCACCCGGGTCACGCCGTGGCCTTCTCCCAACTCTCCCTCACCAGATCCTATAACCTGCTTATTATCAATGGCGTGTCGCTCAGCCTCGGCCGCCAGTCGTGCATCCCAGTCTTTGAAGGCAGCTGGCGTTGAGACGCCCACCGCTGGCACTGCGACGACACACCAGGTCCTGGGAAGGTCTGGCATGGGCACAACCTGCTCCCCCCGCCCCAGTCCCAGAACCGACCCACCCAGCAGAAACAAAGGCACATCCGACCCGATCTCCGCCGCCAGCTTCAGCCTTTCAACTCCCGGGAGAGCTTCGCCAAGCTCCTTCTCCAGCGCCAACAGGGCCGCCGCGGCGTTGGCCGAGCCGGCTCCCATTCCCCCTTGAACGGGAAGCCTCTTATCTATATTTATATCGACCTCTGCGGTGATTCCCAACCGAACCAGCGTCCGCTCCACCATCCGCCAGGCCGTGTTTCTCCCATCGCGTGGAACAAACGGATGGTTGGTCGTCAGCAAGATCCTGGTTGCGGACGCTCGCCTGGCCTTGACCGTGACTAGATCATGCAGGTCCAGCGTCTGGTAGAGCGTCGTCAGGCAATGAAAGCCATCCGGACGCACCGGCCCGATCGCCAACCCTAGATTGATCTTCGAGTACGAACGAACACGCGTAGACATGACCTATGATTCTACCGACCCTGCGCCGCCGAGGACCAATCAGGCCATTATTTCGGACGCTGTCCTCAGCTATGCTGATCACAGCGCTCATCCACAAACTTTCTGGAGCCCTGAATGCCAGCTGGCACCCGTGTCTTCGCAGCTACCGTCGGACTAGCCCTCATTGCAAATTCGCTCGGAGCGCAGACCATCGCTTCAGCCTCCGAAGAGCCTGTTCGGGCAAAGCACGCGATGGTTGTCACGATTCACCACGATGCTACCGACGCGGGCCTCGCCATCCTGAAGCAGGGCGGGAACGCCATCGACGCTGCTGTCGCAGTCGCCTTCTCCCTGGCTGTGGTACATCCGCAGGATGGCAATCTGGGTGGTGGCGGCTTCATGCTGATTCGCATGAAGCACGGCCCCTTTGGATTCAAGACCCACTTCCTCGACTACCGCGAGAAGGCTCCTGCTGCTGCGAGCCGCGATATGTACCTGGACGAGCAGAAGAACGTCGTTCCCGGCCTTTCAACAGTTGGGTACAAAGCGTCCGGGGTGCCTGGCACCGTCGCCGGACTCGTCTATGCGCAGAGCCACTTCGGAAAGCTGACCCTGCAACAGGACATGGCGCCTGCAATCCACCTGGCCACCGATGGCTACGTGCTCTCTGCCGAGGAGGCGCAGAATCTTCACAGCAAGATGCTCGCTCGCTTCCCAACCTCCGCACACATCTTCCAGCGCGACGGCGACTTCTACAAGGGAGGCGATACGTTCAAGCAGCCTCTGCTGGCCGCAACGCTGACGCGCATCGCGGTGAATCCCGATAACTTCTACAAGGGCGAGATGGCGAAACAGATCGCCGCGTTTGAACAGGCCGGCGGCGGTCTTATCACTGCTGCCGATCTCGCTGCTTACGAGGTGAAGGATCGCGAGCCGGTAAAAGGTGCCTACCATGGTTACAACATAATCACCGCGCCTCCGCCCTCGTCCGGCGGCATCGTTCTGGTGGAGATCCTCAACATCCTCTCGACCTACAACCTGCCCAGGCTAGGTCCGGATCGGTCTGCGCCGCAGGTTAACGTCATCACCGAGGCCTTTCGCCGAGCCTACATGGACCGCGCCGACTATCTCGGCGATCCTGACTTTACGCCGCAGCCACTGAAAGAGATGGCGAATCCTGCCTACGCGGCTGCGTGGCGAAGCTCGATTCAACCGGCATCGCCAACGCCTTCCAAAGACCTCGTCCGGCCTGTCGGCTTCATGCCGCCTCCTCCGCAGCTTCAGCCCGTCGCGCACGAGTCTACCCAGACCACCCACTTCTCCATCATCGACGCCGATGGCAATGCCGTCTCCAACACGTATACGCTCAACGGCACCTTCGGCTCGGGCGTGACGGTGGAGGGCCTCGGCTTTCTGATGAATAACGAGATGGACGACTTCGCCTCCAAGATGGGTGTGCCGAATATGTACGGTCTCATTCAAGGCCCCGCCAACTCCATTGCTCCAGGCAAGCGCCCGCTCTCTGCTATGACTCCCACCATCGTCACGACGAAGGGCGGCCTCTTTCGCCGCGCTAGAGTGGCGTATGTTCTGGGCACTCCCGGCGGCTCGACCATCATCACTACTGTGGCAAACGACCTGCTCAGCTGCGTCGATAACGGCCTGAACATTCAGCAGGCCGCCGATGCGCCGCGCTTTCATCATCAGTATTTGCCGGATCGTCTCGACCTTGAAAAGAAGTTCTCCCCCGAGGTCGCGGAACAGCTCAAGGCTATGGGGTACAACGTGAATCACCTTGCCGTCGGCGATGAACACAACCCCGGCACCTGGGGCGACAGCGAACTCATCGCAGTCGACCCCAAGACTCACGAACTACTCGGTGGCCATGACAACCGCCGCCACTACGGGAAGGCTGCGGGATATTGAAGCGGTGGCCGACAACACGGCTCCCGCGTTTCCTTCCACTCCCGTCTTAGTTGCTATCAACCGAAAAGTTGTAACTCCCTGAACCGATCTCACGGACTATTGATCCTTCTTTATAGGGAGTCGTGATACGTTCTCCGTCCTGCTTGGCGACGCCCGTCGGTGTCGCAGGGAGAAAGACGGTAGCCGTGGTGTTCGCGGGTATCTTGACGGTCAACTGAAGCTGGCCGTCCGGCTTCTTCGTCCAGTCCGTCACGATCGTTCCGTACACAGAATCGTACTCGGTATGCATGTGCGACAGACCCTGCTCCACATGCGGGCTGACGAGAACATGATGGAATCCGGGGTTCGCAGGATCTGCGTCGATACCACCCACGCGCCGAAAGACCCATGCCATGACGGAGCCGAACGCATAGTGGTTATAGGAGTTCATGGATGGGTCGCCGGTGTCTCCGTTCCAGCGCTCCCACCACGTCGTTGCACCCTTGTCGACCATGTATCCCCAGGAGGGATAGGTCGAGGTCAGGAGCAGGTTGTACGCTACGTCAGAGCGGCCTTGCGCCTCGAGCACAGAGAGCAGGAACGGCGTGCCGAGGAAGCCCGTCGTCAGGTGAGTCTGCTGCGCCTGAATGTCGCGCACCAGACGGTCGGTCATCGGCTTCTCAAGTTCCTTTGGAGCGAGCCCTGTGTAGAGCGTCAACACATACGATGTCTGGGTGTCGCCTGCGACCGAGCCGTCGGAGTGCACGTACTTCTGCTGATACGCAGCCTGTATGCGAGATATCAGCGTCGCGTACTTCTCCGCGTCTGCGGTGCGACCAAGTGCGGCGGCCATCGTCTGCATCTGGCGCGCGATGATCACCCAATAGGCCGTCGCGACGAGATCAGCGGGAGTATGCGGGTCGGGTGCAAGCCAGTCTGCGTAGTTCGCTCCCAGATCCTTCTCGCGAAGGTAGTTCGGGTTTGTGCGCAGGATGAAGTCCATCCACCGTTCCATGTTCGGCCAGCTCTGCTCGATCACCGCAGCGTCGCCATATTGCAGCCAGGTCGCGTACGGAACGAGCACGCCCGCATCGCCCCAGCCGGGAGCGCCGGGATGGCCGTCCCTCCCCTGCAAAAGATTCGGCGAGATGTTGGAGAAAGCGCCGTCGGGACTTTGCGCGTCGGTGACATCGAGCATGAACTTGTGGGAGAACGCGTCGATGTCGAAGTTGTACGTACCTGTGCGCCAGAATGCGCCGGCGTCGCCCATCCATCCCATGCGCTCGTCACGCTGCGGACAGTCGGTGGGAATGGAGACAAAGTTGCCGCGCTGTCCCCAAAGCCCAAGCTCACTCATCTTGTTCAGAAGAGTGCTGGAGCTCTCAAAACGAATCGCCGGGGAAGCGGGAAGGCTATTGAGCACCTGACCCTGCAGCGCCGACAGGGGAGGGTTGCCGCCATAGCCCGACACCTGCACATATCGAAAACCATGAAAGGTAAAGGCCGGAGTCCACTCTTCCTCTCCGTGGCCGCTGAGGGTGTAGGAGTCCGTTGCATCAGCGTCGCGCAGGTTTTCGGTGTAAACCGTGCCGTCGGGATTGAGCCGTTCCGCAAAGCGGAGCTTCACAGTTGTTCCCCGCGGCCCGTGCACACGCAGGCGCGCCACGCCGACCATATTCTGTCCCATGTCGAAGACCGCGTCCTGTGCGTTGCCGGAGCCGACCATGTTTACGGCGACTGGCGCGACCGTCTGTGCAGGTTGCACGGGTGTGTCTGGCTGAGCGGTAACAATAAGGGCGGTGTTCGCATCATCAACAACCACCGGCGACCAATTTACGGAGTTAGACGTGGACGTATTCCATCCCGGGACTTCAAGCCTGGCGTCGTAAGCTTCTCCACCATAGATCTCCGAAGAGAAAATCGGCGACGCGGCTGTCTCCCAGCTGGAGTCCGTCACAATGATCTGATGAGTGCCGTCAGCGAAGGTCAACTCAAGCTGGGCGCGCAGACGATCCGGCCCGGGAAACAGACGCGAGCCCGACCACAAGAGCGGACTGCCGTGCCAGCCTGCTCCGAGGATTGCCGCGATTGTGTTGCGTCCTGGGACGAGCAGGGAGGTGACATCGTAGGTCTGGTACAGAACGCGCTTGCGGTAGTCCGTAAATCCTGGCGTGAGCCGGAATTTGCTCACTTCCTTACCGTTCAAATAGCTCTGGTAACTGCCAAGCGCTGTTATATAAAGCCGAGCTGATACCACCTTGCGAGTCGGCGTGAACTGCTTTCGGAGTAGCGCGGTGCTCGACTCGATCACAGCGGGATTCTGTCCACGCGATTCGCGGTCTGTGCCGACGCCGAAGTTAAGATCTGCAAACGCACCCAGCTTCTTCGCAGGGGACCACTCCTTCGCTTCAGCTGTCTTGATCGACCGAGCTTGCCACGCGTCGTCACTTTCAATCCACTTCGTTTTGCCCGCATCGTCGGTGAGCTTTAGAGCAGCAGCGAAAGCAGCGCGAAAGGTTCTATTCGATTCATTCGATCTTGGGGTCTCCACGTGGACGACGATCTGATTGTCGCCAACGCGAAGTTGGTCGCGAATATCTTCGCGGTCGAACGCTCCCCATTGATCCTTATGTCCTGTGACGGTGCCGTTGACCTGCGTGGTGAAGATGCCGCCGGCCAGAATGTGAAGACTGGCCGAGCTCGGAAGTTTGTCGAGATGCAGGTTGTAACGAAACTCCGCCTCGGTTCCCTGTGGGACGCGCTCGGAGTCGCCTTCAGGGAGCCAGATCCACGAGACCGCCTTCAACACCTCTGCCTCTTCACGGTTGTCGCGCCGAATCCACTGGGCCTTCCAGTCGGAGGGTTGCAGCAGACCCATCTCCCACCATGCGACCTCTGAAGATCGTCCCTCTTTTCCCTGCGCATCCCAGGTCTGAACTGCCCAGTAGCAACGTTGGTGAGACGTCAACGCAGGTCCGGCATACGCCACATTCACCGATTCCGAGGACATCTGCTTTCCGCTGTCCCACACATCTGCGTACCCATCACGCAATGCATTAGGCGAGCTGGCAACAAGGATTCGATACGCCGATTGGCTCCAGTTGCGTGTGGTCGCATCACTCTGCCACGACAGTGTTGGGCGTGTTGAATCGATGCCAAGCGGATCGATCCGCTGATCGACACGAAGATGCACCGGCGCAGCAGACGCCCCCGAAGCGCAGAGAGAGAAGGCCAGGGCCAGGGACGAAACACGCTGCGCCACGGAGGCGAACGGGAAGATTGCGAGGCGCGGATTTTTCATGAGTTGGCTATCCAGGACACCAAAGGGACTGCGTGCCAGAGTTGAGAACATCGACTTAAACATCGTCTCTTGAAACAAGGACAGACTGACACCCTACAGCAGCCTATCCAGATTCATCAAGCCATCGCGGTTACCTGCGGGTAGCAAGTGAACTCCTCTTCCGAGATCTTCCAGTACGGCACAAACTTTTGACCGTCGTTGCCTCGGATAGTGAAGTGCAGCGGTGAACCATCAACTGGCTCCAGATGATTGGCGAGATGCTCGGCTTCCTTGCCCTTGTCCACAGTGAGGCTCGCGGTCTGAGAGCCGACGGCGGCCAGTAGGATTGGACCGTACTCCACGGAGTATCTCTTCTTGCCTGCAATCTGGTCGTCCCCCTTGTAGCGGCGTACTCGAATCTCTGCGGGAAGCACAAACTCGATGACGTCCCCATCGCTCCACTGACGATCGATTGCAAGGTAAGTGCCCGGCTTACCGGAGCCCGCAACCTTACCGTTCACCGAAACCGTCATCTCCTTCGCCGCCCAGGAAGGAACTCGAATCCGCAGATTAGCTTGTGTCGGAGCGGAGACCTTCACCGCGCCGCTCACATGCGTGTCGTAGGGGAAGCGAGTCTTCAGCTTCAACTCCATCGGCTGACCCGCCTGCTGCCAACGAATCGTAGAAGGCTCGTAGAGGTTCACATAGATTCCATCCGGCGCGATGGAGTAGATGTGCTCCGGAAGAGTCCCAAGCAGCCTGGTCCCCTGGCCTTCGCAACACGTGTTCTCGTGAGTGGACTTCTCTTTCTTGCCTTCCATGACGGTGTGATAACGCAGGCCGACGCCGCCATCCTGGTTCGCCATGCCAACGTTGTAGATCGACTTCTCGATCTCGGTGGCATAGCGCTCCTCATCAGGATTGAGCAGTTGAAAGCGCTGGCTCAAGAAGACCCAGAAGCTGCTGCCGCATAGCTCGCCCAGCTTTTGATGGAGGTAGTTGCTGTTCGGCGGATCCTTCTCAAACTCGATGATCGAAATGCTTCCGCCGGCCTGCTGCCAGTGGGCGCGATAGAGCTCCCATGATCCAAGAACCGCATCGCGATACCGCACGTCTCCGGTAGCGAGATACATATCCAGATACGCTTCGAGGTTGGTCAACAGATAGCAGTGCGGGCGGTCGTACGGGTACTGCCACACCTGCTCTTTCTCCTGCTTCGCCAGACCTTCCAGCCAGCCGTCCTCCTGGTAGTAGCGCTGAATCACCTGTGCATCCGCCGGCTTCCCCATTGGGCTGGTGCACATGCGCGTATTCGCGACCATGCCCTGTCCACCTTGAATCGCGCCACGCAGCATATCCGGAAGGAATGATTGCTGATTGAACCAGTCATAGTATCCGCGCAGCATCGGCAGAGCTTTTGGATTTCCACCGTAAGCAGCTTCGAGCAATCCGTGTGTAAGCCAAGCACGGGTGTAGGCGGCGCGCTCCGAGTAAAAGATTGTGTCTTCGGGATACGCCATGATGTATCCGTTCGACTGTCGACACTCTTCAATCCCATCGACCACAACGTTCAGCCGGCGACGCAGCTCGGGATCGTCGATCCAGCGTATCGTGTTGCCCGCACCCATCAGGAAGCGTCCAGCATTCGAGCCAGCAAGATCCTCCTCCCAGAAGACCTGGGATCCGGTCGGCTTGAAGTTCTTGATCTTCCCGGTCCGCTCGTAGAACTGCCGCAGAAGATCGTCCGTCGTGTACGAGTTCAGCAGATACTGAATGTTGTTTTGCATCGCCTCTTGAAAGACGCCGCCATCCAGAGTCACTCCTGTCTTCGGCGCTTCGGCTTTGTACTTTGCCGGCTTCCAGGTTGCCGCGTCCGTCACGGCGTGGGGATTGTCGACACGAATCCCTTCCCCATCCTGCCGGGGCGGCCGCGTCAGCTGCGAAAGAAGCTCGCTATTTCCATACTTCTCATCTGCAGTCACTTTGCAGCCCACAGCAACGTCGTGTCCGCCCGAGATGACAGCCATCTTCGCAACCATCAGCGTGTAGTCGGGACTGTCCTGCGGCTCTTTGCCGAGCGGGGTGCTATCGGTAGGAGACGCCTTGACCACCCGAAGCCGCGTCGCCGTTAACCGCACGTAGCGGCCATGAACATCGTGCGCCGCATACTGCGTAATGTTGTCTTTCAGATCCGGAAAGTCCGACTGCGTGAAGTCCGCAATGGTCTCAACTTTGCCGAAGTTCGCATCGTCAGAGGCCTCCAACCGGAATCGCAGAGGAAATCCTTCGCCCCCGTAGTACTGGTCGCGGCCCGGATACATTCGCTCCGAAGCAGGGAATAACTGAATCGCAGAGATTAAGACACTCTTCTTCAGATCCACCTGAACCCAGGTCGTTACATCGGGCGTCTCCACCACCTTCGAACGATAGGCGCGATAGTTGGTGGCGGGCGTCGCGGCCATTCTGATTCCAGTCAGGTAAGGCGCCATCTCCTTCTCGCTGGTCTGCGAAAGCAGCGCGATCGGTTTCATCGCTCCTATGACGGCAAACCCTGCGCTGGCATAGGTTGAGTTCAACAGAAACTTACGTCGTGTTACCGCCATCACCAGTCTCCCGTGTCCCGCTTCCCCTAAAGAAAGTAGGTTTTCGTCGAGCAATCCTAAGCTGTGAGGGGCGAAGCGGAAACCGTCGCCCCCTCTGGTTGATTGGTTCAATTGCTAAAACGCATAACGCAAAGCGAGTTGCAGCACTCGCTGACCGACAGTCTCCTGAGTAAGCAGCCCAGCAGCGGGGTTGGTGATGCTGGTACTACCGGTGGAGAAGTTGGGGTGGTTGAAAACACTGAACGCTTCCGCGCGGAACTGGAGTTGCTGCCGCTCGGTGATCGCAAACGCCTTCTGAAGGCTCAGGTTCGTCGTGTCGATGCCGGGCTGACGCGGTCCGCTTCTGGCCGTTCCATACTGGCCGGTGGCGGGCTGCACATAGCAGGACGGATCAAAGAACTGGAGCCGCGGATGCCCTGAAAGCGGATTTCCAGTGCAGATCCTGTTTGCGTAGACGCTATGCACCGAACTGGTATCAGCATTGTTATTGGCTGTGACCTGGATCGGCTGGCCGGTCGCGAACTGCTGAACTCCGGAGAGCTGCCAGCCGCCAATAATCTCGCGATTGAGCAGGTTGTTTGAGTTCAGGAACTTCTTTCCGGGACCGAAGGGCAACTCATACACCGCACTGATGATGAGATTTTGAGTACGGTCGAAGCCGGCTGGTCCGTAGGTGAGCCCGGGGTTATAGAGATTTTGAATGTCGGCGTTATCGCCATCCAGAATATCCATCGCCTTCGAGTAGGTATAAGCTCCCAAGAACTGCAGTCCGTTCGTATAAGTTCTCTCCACCTTGATAGCCAGGGCGTTGTAGTTGGCCGAGACCGCGTTGAGCTGACCGTCGGTGGTTCCGACGTTCGTATTCGGTCTCAGGTCGAGGATGCCGCTCGTGTTTCCGGGAGTCAATCCGAACGGCTGATTGAGATCGGCACGCGCGGACTGGTGACGAGTCACATTCCCGATATAGCCGATCGTCAACAGAGTGTTGTTGCTGAGTGATCGTTCGATATTGAGATTCCAGTCCTGTACCGACGTGTCTTTCAAAGTCTTCGTCAGGGTGTAGTTCTGCTGTCCGACCAGCGATGGATTAGGAACAAAGAGGTTTTGGATATCCACAGGCGCCGCTACGTTGAAAGAGTAAGACTGATTCACGAAGTTCGGAGAGTACAGCAACTCAAATTGCAGATTGTTGTAAAGGATTGGCGCGTAGTAGATTCCATAACCACCACGCACGACGGTACGGTCGTTTGCCTGATAGGAGAAACCAAATCGCGGCGCCCAGTCGTTGTAGTTCGTCTTCCAGGTGCCGGGAATGACGCGATTGGAGGCGACATCGAACTGTCCGCCGTGGCCATTCTTATCGTTCGGCGGATTGTCGAAGTCATAACGCAGACCGATGTTGAAGGTCAGCCGAGGCAGCACCTTCCAGTCGTCCTGCACATAGCCTGAGACATTCGTGCCACGAAACGCGCCCACGGTTACGCCGTTGGCAGCATTAGCAGTTCGAGGAAATCCAAGTTCTAGATCGGCCAACGAGTTGCCCTGATCGGTCGTGCTGCGCTTTCCGCCAACGTAAGCCGAGGTCGAACTACCGTCGAAGTTGTAGATGCCATTGTTACCGACGACCCAGTTGCCATCAAACTGCGTCCTGACGTAATCGCCACCGAAGACAAAGGTATGGTTGCCTAGTTTCCAGCTCACTTCGTCGGTGTACTGGAAGCGATTTTGAATTGCGCCCTGGGGCGAGTACGGGTCTCCGAGCGAGGTGTAGTTGTTCAGATTGATGGCAGGCGGCGTCCACTGGGAGGGCTGAGGATTGACATTCGCCAGACCATACTGTGCTGCATAGTTCAACGCCCCCTCGCCCAACTGCGTGCGGAAGAGATTACTGCGGTTGTAGCCGATCTTGAAGACGTTTACAACATTCGCGTTGAAGACGTGCGTCTCAGCGGCCGAGATGTTCGTTCCCTTCAATGCGATGAAGATGCCAAAAAGTCCGGGTGTGATGCTGTCATTGCCGGCCTTGCTCTCGAGCCGCGCCACGGTGCCAAACAGCAGGTCACGTGGTGAGATGTTGAAGTCGACGCGCCCCAAATACTCATCGTAGTTACTGATCGCAGGCAGGTTCCCTACGTAGTTGACGTTGTTCGCATCGAGCGTCGTGTTGGGCTCAGGATAATTCTTCAGCCACTGCTGGGCGAAGGGGCTGATCGAAGTGAGCTTGTTGTTCGCGAACGGCTGGCTCGTTCCTGTCGTGGGATCATAGGTTGAAGGATCGTAGAGTGTGAGTCCGTCCGCAGAGAAGTCGCCGTTGCGCTCTGCATCCGTTGGAACTCGGTCGCGGACGACGTTCGCCGTGTGACTGCGCAGTCCCGAGTAGTCAAAGAAGGCGAACAACTTGTTCTTCCAGAGTGGAGCACCAATATTGCCTCCAAACTGGTTATAGCGCTTCGCAGGCTTGATGGTGGCGAACCAGTTCTTAGCATCGAAGTCATCGTTCTGGAGAAAGTCGTATGCCGTTCCGTGAATCTGGTTCGAGCCGCTCTTCGTGATGACGTTGATGATCGACGGCTGGCTGAAACGCGCGGGGGCGCCGTTCAGGATCGTCGTGACCTCCTGACTCGCTTCGACCGACGACAGGATATTCACCGTCTGCGTCAGCAGGTTCGTATTGTCCACGCCGTCCTGAAGAAATGCTGTGTGTGCATTGCCAAGTCCCGAGATGATAACCGAGTTCGCCGTCTGTCCGTAGAACCCCTCATCTCCCCCATCAACGCCGACATCGGTTCCTTGTTGCGACGAAGGCCCAAGCGTTGCAATGTTCAGGATGCTCCGGCTATTGTTCGGCAGATTGACCAGCTGTGTCGGCGAAACCGTCGTCACCAGCTCGTGATTGTCCGTCTGCAGACTCACCGAGCCGGACTCGGAGGTCACCGTCACCTCCTGCTGCACATTGCCGACCGAGAGTTGCAGGTTGGCGGTTGCACCATTCGTGGTTACATCTACGGTCGTCACCAGGTGTTTGAACCCCGCCGCCGTAGCCGAGACCGTGTAGGGCCCAACCGTGAGCGAAGGAGCGTTGAAGTAGCCGTTTTGATCCGTCGTGACCGAACGCGTTGTGGCCGTTCTCGCGTTCTTGATCTCAATCTGACAGTTGGGAACTACGGCATCAGCGCTGTCGCGAACTGTGCCTGAGATGAAGCCGAGATCGGTCTGGGCGAGCATTGCCCTCTGCGGACCAAAGCCTGCGACGAACAGCACTACAAGCATGGCCTGGAGGGCCTGGGAAAGTCTGGTCTTGAGAAGGCCACTTGGCCGAGCCGAGGACTTGCGATTGGTTCTGCCGTTATCAATCGGCTCTGAAGGAGCGTTGGTTTTGGTTAAGTGTGCCATGCGAGATTCCGCCTCCCTGTAACGCCCGCAAGTCGAACAGAGGCGATAATCGATTGTCAAGGGGAAAATTATTTCAATTGGAAAATTTCCTCGCAATCGAGCACTGACTCGTGCCTAGTTATGTGCCAGTAAAAACAGCCTCTCCCTCAAGAAAATCCGCCCTAAACTGCGGCACGGATTCTGTTACCTCGCTGCTGAATGTTGCCAGAATTTCAACCGGGAAATTAGCTTCGAGCGAGGGATGTGGAGGCAACATCCACCGGGAACCCGAGTTTGGCTCCGGCCAGCTTCGCCCGGCTGAACCTCTCCGCGATGTACCCTCGTTCCCCAACTCCAGCAAACATATGCGGCTCCGGCTGCATCTTCTTAGGAGGAGTCCACATTCCTCCCGATAGCGCATTTTGGCGCAGCCTGTCGGACTACTATAGGTACGAAAGCAGTGTGAAGATCTGAGCGATATGAAACCTCTTGAAGGCCGTAAGCGAGTCATTATTGAAGACGTCAAACCACAAGTCGATTGTGGACGTTATCCAGCCAAGCGAGTTCTGGGCGACTCCGTAACAGTAACCGCAGCAGTCTTTGGCGATGGCCACGACCATGTCACAGGACGTTTGCTCTATCGTCACTCGAACGAGAAGGATTGGCGATCGACGCCGCTCTCCCCGCTGACCAACGACCTCTGGTCGGCCAGCTTCAGCGCTGATGCGCTCGGGGACTGGGTCTACACCCTCGAGGCATGGGTTGACCACTTCGACACCTGGTCCGCAGATCTGCGAAAACGGCTGGCAGCACAACCCGGTCAGCCTGGCGTGAGTCCTTCGGCCGAACCACAGGATATTCCGCTCGCCTTGCGCTCCGGTGCTCTCCTGTTGGAGCAGGCCGCAGTACGCGCCAAAGGGCCCGACAGCAAACGTTTAGCCGACCAGGCTGCGCGTCTGCCCAAACTGGCGAAGGCGAAGTCGGATACCTACGACTATCCGTTGACGGACGAGATCGTCGCCCTGGTGGCGCAGTATCCCGATCTCACCCTGGCGACGCGCTACCCTCAGGAGCTGCACCTGTGGGTCGACCGCGAACGAGCCCGCTACTCCACCTGGTACGAGCTCTTTCCCCGGTCCACCTCGCCTGACCCGGCGCGACACGGAACCTTCGCCGACGTGCAGGCACTTCTGCCCACCATCGCCGCGATGGGCTTCGATGTGCTCTATCTTCCGCCGATTCATCCCATCGGCAAAGCGTTTCGCAAAGGCCCGAACAACAGCGTCACCTCGACCGAAGACGACCCAGGAAGTCCTTGGGCCATCGGCGCAAAAGAGGGCGGCCACAAATCCATTCACGCCCCCCTCGGCACTCTTCGAGACTTCGACGCTCTGGTCGCCGCCGCGCGCGAACACGGCATGGAGCTGGCTCTCGACATCGCCTTCCAGTGTTCTCCCGATCATCCTTGGGTCGCCGAGCATCCCGACTGGTTTAACATTCGCCCCGACGGCTCCATCCAATATGCGGAAAATCCTCCGAAGAAGTATCAGGACATCTACCCCCTCAACTTCGAATCGCCCGATTGGCGTGGGCTCTGGGAGGCTCTGCGCGATGTCTTCACCTATTGGATCCTTCGCGATGTCAAAATCTTTCGTGTCGACAACCCCCACACAAAAGCTCTTCCTTTCTGGGAGTGGTGCATTGGAGAGATCCATAAAAAGTATCCCGATGTGATCTTTCTGGCCGAGGCCTTCACGCGCCCACACGTAATGTACTCGTTGGCCAAGGCAGGCTTCAGCCAGTCCTACACCTACTTCACCTGGCGCAACACGAGAGACGAACTACGGGTGTACTTCGAAGAGATCACCAAGCCCCCCGTGACGGACTTCTTTCATCCGAACCTTTGGCCCAACACGCCCGACATCCTGCACGCCACACTGCAAAACGGTGGCCGCCCAGCCTTCATGCAGCGCGTCATCCTCGCAGCGACACTCGGCGCAAACTACGGCATCTACGGCCCTGCCTATGAACTTGGCGAAAATGTCCCCGCCAAACCCGGCAGCGAAGAGTATCTCAACAGCGAGAAATACCAAATTCGCCAATGGGACCGCAGCGCAAGCCACAGCATCGCGCCGCTGATCACACGCCTCAATCAGATTCGCCGCGACAACCCCGCGCTCCAAAGCGACGGATCGCTCCACTTCCACAACGTCGATAACTCAAGCATCCTCTGCTACAGCAAATGGAGTGGGCAGAACCAAATTCTTGTCGCCATCAATCTCGATCCGACTCAGGAGCAGGCGGGATGGATCGATCTCGACCTCAAGGAGCTGGCCATCCCGCACAACGAAACCTTTGACATCGAAGATCTGCTCACCGGCACCCACTACCAATGGCATGATCGCAGTAACTATGTCGCCCTGCGCCCGGACGTGATGCCCGCGCACATCTTCCGTCTGCTCCGCAAACCGAACGTCGAAACCCCAACTACTCCCTAAGCGCTCCATTCGAAAGACAGCTTCCAGCACGAGGACTCTAGTGAAAAAAGCCGGCAGCGCCACCGATCCGCTTTGGTACAAGGACGCGATCATCTACGAGATTCACATTCGAGCCTTCATGGACTCGAATGCTGACGGCATCGGCGACTTTCCCGGCCTTATGTCGAAGCTCGACTACCTTCAGGATCTGGGCGTCACATGTCTGTGGCTGCTTCCATTCTTCCCCTCCCCCCTGCGCGACGACGGATACGACATCGCAAACTACGTCGACGTCAATCCTAGCTACGGAACCATCAACGACTTTAAACGGTTTCTCGACGCCGCCCACCTGCGCAACATGCAGGTGATGATTGAGCTGGTAATCAATCACACCAGCGATCAACATCCCTGGTTCAAAGCAGCACGCTTAGCGTCCAAAGGCTCGCCCGAGCGCGATATGTACGTCTGGAGCGACACCGACAAGCTCTTCGAGGGCGTCCGCATCATCTTCACCGACACAGAAAAATCCAACTGGACATGGGATGACGTCGCGCAGCAATACTACTGGCACCGCTTCTTCTCTCATCAACCCGACCTGAACTTCGATAACCCGCGCGTGATGGAGGAGGTTCTCACGGCGATGCGGTTCTGGCTGGATATGGGCGTGGACGGCTTGCGTCTGGACGCGATTCCTTATCTGATCGAGCGCGACGGCACAAGCTGCGAGAACGTGCCCGAGACACACGTCAAGATCAAGCAGATTCGCGCGGTGATCGACGCCGAGTATGAAAATCGCCTGGTGCTCGCCGAAGCCAACATGTGGCCCGCAGACGTTCGCCCCTACTTCGGCGACGGCGACGAGTGCAATATGGCCTTTCACTTCCCGCTGATGCCGCGCATCTACATGGCCCTGCGCCAGGAAGACCGCCTCCCCATCACGGACATTATGGCACAGACCCCCGCCATCCCCGACAACTGCCAGTGGGGACTCTTCCTGCGCAACCACGACGAGCTTACCCTCGAGATGGTCACCGACGACGAGCGCGACTACATGTACTTCGCTTACTCCGCCGACCCGCGCATGCGCATCAACGTTGGCATCCGCCGCCGCCTCGCGCCGCTGGTCGATAACAATCGCCGCCGCATCGAGCTGCTCAACTCGCTTCTCCTCAGCTTTCCCGGCACACCCATCCTCTACTACGGCGACGAGATCGGCATGGGCGACAACATCTATCTGGGCGATCGCAACGGTGTCCGCACGCCCATGCAGTGGAACTCTGACCGCAACGCAGGCTTCTCTACGTCGATCCCCGCGCGCCTTTATTTTCCAGTCATCACCGACCCCATCTGGGGCTATCAATCCATCAACGTCGAGGCGCAGCAGTCGGATCAATCGTCTCTGCTGCACTGGACGCGCAACATGATCGCCCTGCGCAAACTCTTCCACGTCTTCGGGCGCGGCACGCAGGAGTTTCTCAATCCAGAGAACCGAAAGATCCTCGCCTACATTCGCCAATACGAAGAGAACGGCAACTGCGAGACCGTTCTTTGCGTAGCCAACCTCTCACGCTTCTCGCAACCCGTCTCGCTCGACCTGTCGAAGTTCTCAGGCATGGTTCCCGTCGAGATGCTGGGATACGTCAACTTCCCGACCATCACCACGCAGCCGTACCCGCTGACTCTCTCGCCATACTCCTTTCTCTGGTTCGAACTCCAATCCGCGCCCACAGCGCCTGAGCCGGTAGAGGTGCCCGTTGACGAGCCTGTCGTCAACCTGCTCAGCCGCGGCGTCGAAGGTGTTCTGACCGGAGACGGATTAGCTCTCCTCGAACGGCTGCTCACCACTTACCTTCCGCATCAACGCTGGTTTGGAGCCAAATCACGGACCATCAAAGCGGTCGAAGTTCTCGACTCCGTGATGCTCTCCGATCTCAACACAGTGCTTCTCCTCCTCCATCTCACCTACGAAGACGACATCTCCGATGTCTATCAACTCGCCCTTACCACCAGCACAGGCGAGGCTGCCGAGATGATCCGCGCTGCAGACCCGGCGAGCATCGTCGCAACCGTTACAACCTCTGACGGCCCCGCAATCCTCCATGATGCAGTGGGACGCGAAGACGTTCGTCAGGCGATCCTTCACCTCATCGAGACGAACGGTGAGCTTCCCACTCGAAACGGAAGCCTTCATGGACGCAGCAGCAGCGCATTCGCTGAGGCTCGCGGCGCGGTTCCTTTACCGGCTCGCACGGGCTCGGCCGAACAATCCAACACCTCCATCCTCTACGACGCGAAGCTCATCCTGAAGCTCTTCCGCCGGCTCCAGCCCGGTGAAAATCCCGACACCGAGATTGGCCGCTTTCTCACCGAGACGGCACACTTCCCCCGCATCGCTCCCTTTTTAGGCGACATCACACTCCACTCCAAAACCGGCGAACCCACTACCACCGCGATGCTCCAGGGACTGGTCGAAAACGAAGGCGACGGTTGGCAATGGACCCTCGACGAACTCTCGCACTACTACGACAGCGTCGCCATCCTGCCCGCTCTTCATGACCTCGGCACTCCCCCTTCCTTCCTCTCCAACAACGAAGTACCCGCCCTGGCCCGCGAGCATGCAGGACTCTACCTCGACGCCGCCGCGCTGCTTGGCCGTCGCACCGCCGAGATGCACCTGGCACTCGCCACACCCACTCACGACCACGCCTTCATGGCCGAAGACTTCACCACTGCGGATCTCGTCGCCGATGCCGACCGCATCGACGCGCAGCTGTCTCTCACACTCGATGCCCTCAAACGCGGCATGTCGCACCTTACCGAGATCACTGCGGACAACGCAGCGCTCGTTCTCAGCCGCCGCATCGGGCTCTTCGCCCGCGCCCGCGCCATCGCCTCCGCAACACCCACCCAGGCCGGCCAGCGCATCCGCATTCACGGCGACTATCATCTCGGCCAGGTCCTTCGTTCCCGCAGCGACTACGTCATCCTCGACTTCGAAGGCGAACCCGCGCGCACTCTCGCCGAACGCCGCGCCAAGCAATCCCCTCTGCGCGATGTAGCCGGGATGCTACGTTCCTTCAGCTACGCCGCACACGCTGCACACAACGCCTTCGCGCAGCGCCGTCCCGACGACGCAAAATATCTCGAGCCCTGGTCCACCCTCTGGCAGAACTCCGTCTCTACAGAATTTCTCCGCGCCTATCACGCAACCGTCATGGCCAAAGATCTCGAGCTCATTCCCAAAGCCAAGCAGGCACAGCTTCTGCTCAGCGCCTACCTGCTCGAGAAATCCCTCTACGAGCTCCTCTATGAGCTCAACAATCGCCCCGCGTGGGTCAGAATTCCCCTCGCAGGCATTCTGTCGCTACAGCTCTAACCATTCGTTGGCTAGATTACCCTCACGCGAAAACCTGTTTTTTTTGCTCGGTCGAAAAGAAATTCCACGATAGTCTGAATCATGCCACCAGTGAAGCTGATCGTTGTCTTTGCTGCTTGCCTTGCGTTACTAGCGGCCGACTCCCCCACAGCCGGACATTTTCTGTTGACGGAACGCGGCTCTGCTTCAGACCTCGAGATCGCCGGCATGGCCGCGACGGTCGCACCCGGAACAGTCCGCTACATCTCCTACGAACGACTCCTCACACTTCCCCAGACGACAGTCACGGTCACCGGAGACGACAACTTCCGCGAACTCCCTCAGCGAAAACTAACCGTGACCGGCGTCTACCTCGACGTGCTGGTAGGCTCCCTCGGCGCTCTTCCCGACGCGAATCTAGTGATCGCCCTCTGCTCCGATGGCTATCGCGCAACATACCCTCGCGAGTACGTGAAGACCCACCATCCAATCCTTGCGTTGAAGATTAACGGCCTGCCCGTCGAGACCTGGGTAGCCGAGACGCATAACGACGACCCGGGCACATACTTCATCACCCATCAAGACTTCACACCATCCTTCCGCATCCTCCGCTTTCAGGAGATCCCCAAGATACCGGCAAAGGTCACGCGGCTGGAGTTCGGCACGGCCCAGCAGGTCTACGGCGCAATCGCACCACACCGAGGAGACGCGTCCAACCCGCAGGTCATTGCCGGTTTTCGCATCGCGCAGCAACACTGTTATCGCTGTCACAATATGGGCAGCTACGGCGGCACCAAGGCAGGAAGATCGTGGCAGACACTAGGCAACTTCGCGGCCTCATCGCCTTCAACCTTCGAGCGCTACCTCCGCAACCCAAAATCCATCGACCCGAAATCGACCATGCCCAATCCCCAGATCGATGAGCCCACAGCGAAAGCGCTCCAAACCTACTTCCAGACCTTTGCTACAACGACGACAACTCACTGACCATCTCTCCCGGCGGTCCAGACCATGACCAACACGCACTCGCCACTCACATCCCTGCGCCACGCAATCGCGTCGTCTGAAACCGATCCCCACACAATCGCAAGCGCCGCCGCCGGAAGAGCGAACAGCAACGCCTCGCACAACACCTACCTGACTCTCACCACGACCGAATCGCTCCGTCGAGCCGAACAACTCCCGAACCTCTTTGTTGAAGCTCAAAGCCGTCCTCCTCTGTATGGCATTCCAATCTCGCTCAAAGACTGCTTCGATCTGGCAGGAACCTCAACAAGCTGTGGCTCCCGCTACTACCAGCAACTCCATCCCGTCGCCGCAGAAAACTCATGGGTCGCGCAACGCCTGCTCGACGCGGGCGCAATCATCCCAGGGAAAACCCACCTCCATCAACTCGCCTACGGCATCACTGGAGAAAACGCCGACTACGGAGACTGCGTCCAGCCGCGCGATTCAACGCTGCTCACCGGCGGCTCCTCCAGTGGCGCTGCGACGAGCGTACAAGAGGGGTCCGCTCTAGCAGCCATCGGCACCGACACCGGCGGCTCCGTCCGCGTCCCCGCTGCACTCTGCGGACTCGCTGGCTACCGCGCCTCCCAAGCCGTCAGCCGCGGCGAAGAACTCTGGGCGGGCGCAGCCCATCTCGCACCATCCTTCGATACCCTCGGCCTGCTCTTCCGCGATCTCCGCGATGGCCCCGCGCTCGCCAGCGCCATCTACGACATTCCCTTGATGCCCGCACCAACTCAACTCCGCATCGGCTATGTGGGAGACGAGTTCACGAAGGATTGCGAACCGGAGGTGCACTCGGCATTCGCCGCCTGGAAGCAACACCTCCTGCAACACGGCGCAACCCTCACACCGATCGACACCACCTTCTGGACCGACAGCTCGGAGATCTTCACCACCATCCAGGCCAGCGAAGCAGCCCAACTCCATCGCGGCCTCTTTCAACACTTCGAGCCCGCCATCGCGGAGCGCCTCGCCTGGGGAGCATCCATCACCAACGACCAACTCCACAACCTTAGTCATCGCCTCGAAGTATTCCGCTCCCAGATGTCCGCGCTCTTCCAACAGGTCGACCTCCTCCTCATCCCCTGCGCTCCTGTCAGCAGACTCTTCGCAGGCAAAGACCAATCTCACATCCGAAAAACGATCCTGCGCTACACCACACCAGCCAGCCTCGCAGGTCTTCCGGCTGTCACACTCGCAGGCGAGGCTATCGGCGCACCCTTCGGCACCGGCATGCAGTTAGTCGCCGCACCTATGCAGGATGCAGCTCTGCTGGCCTTCGCAGCCTCTCTGACTGGATAGCCACGGTCTGTGTTTTTTTGCCGAGAAATCGTCAGCTTTACAGACGCACTCCCATTGACGATGATGTTAGGGCTGGGCGTTCACGCTCGGCAGTCATGAGGAATTAACAATGAGCACAAGCAACGGCGTCCTACGCGCAACACTCGACAAGATCATCGGTACCGAACGCACCGAACACCTCTTCAATCTGCTGGTCATCCATCCCGAGATAGCCGCCGACCCCGGCCCGCAGGTCTCCCGCGCCGTCCTCGCGCAGGCACTCAACATGCTCCTCTTTGAAGACCTTCTGCGCCGCGTGCCCACCGCCAAAACCTACGCCGACTACACCCTCAGCAAAGGCCGGCAGATCCTCCACGACCACGGCGCCGTCCGCACCGTCGCGCTCGAAGGCATGGGCGGTCTTCCCGCCGGCCAGGAGGCCATCACCCGCATCCTCTGCCCGCTAGGCTACGCGCTCAACGGCGTCTATCCGCTCGAACGCCTCAAGATGACCGGCCGCTCCCACGCCCAGGCTGACTACCCCGAAGAGATTGCCCAGTTCTTCCTCAGCGAGCTTCATCCCGAGCGCTTCTCGCCCGAGTTCCAGGCCGCCGTCCAGCGCGTCACCGCAACTTCAAAGGACCCCGTCACCCCACAGGCGAAGTCCCTCCTCGACAAGCTCGAATCCACCGGCTCCCTCAGCGTCGATGAATCTGTAACTCTGCTGCCCATCCTCGCCTCGGTCTTCGAGCGTCAGCACACCGAACCCACGCTCGCCGACTACGAAATCCTCCTCGCAGAATCCCCCGAGATGGCCTGGATCTGCACCGAGGGCAACGCCTTCAACCACGCCACCGACCGCGTCCCCGACGTCGACCAGCTCGCCGAAGAACAGAAATCTCTCGGCCAGCCCATGAAGGCCGCCGTCGAGACTTCGCAGTCCGGCCGCGTCCGACAGACTGCCTTCCTGGCCGCCAAGGTACAACGCAACTTCCGCAACGCCGAAGGTGCGCTCATCCCCAAAGAGGTCAACGGCTCCTTCTACGAGTTCATCACGCGACTTCCACTGCCGGAAGAAGACGGCAAACAGAAGCTCGACCTTGGCTTCGACAGCTCCAACGCACAAGCCATCTTCAAGATGACTGCCACCGGCAAGGCCTGAAGTACCCACTACGCCTGGGCCGGGCGTTCGCACGCCTTCTTAAAGCTCTCGCGTGATCCTCCCGTTGGTCGGCATAATCTTCCCTCGCGACCAACGGGAGCGCCCACCGAAGGGGTATACAAGTCACGAAGTGACCGCCCTCCGCGCAGAAGGCCCGTCCGGCGGGACACGATCCTCGTATAGTTAAACCCTATGATGTCCACCTCCCCATTCGTCGTCCTGCCGAGCTCCCACGCCCGCGCACACGACACCTTCGCCGACGCCGACGAACTCTGCCAGCTCCTCCGTGAGCAGATCCGCGGCGAAGTCCGCTTTGATCCCGTCTCCAAAGCCCTCTACTCCACCGACGCCTCCAACTACCGCCACATCCCCATCGGCGTCGTCCTCCCCCGCGACGAAGCCGACGTCATCGCCACAGTCGCGCTCTGCCGCCGCTTCAACGCTCCCATCCTCACCCGCGGAGCAGGAACCTCGCTTGCCGGCCAGGGCTGCAACGCCGCCGTCATCCTCGACTTCTCCAAATACATGAACGGCATGGGCGAGATCGACACGGTCAATCGCACAGTCAAAGCCCAACCCGGCATCGTTCTCGACCGGGTCCGCGACGCCGCCGAAAAGTTCAACCTCACATTCGCCCCCGACCCCGCCACCCACAGCCGCTGCACCATCGGCGGCATGATCGGTAATAACTCCTGCGGCGTTCACGGCCTCATGGGCGGCAAGACCGTCGACAACATCGCCACCCTCGACCTCCTCCTCTACGATGGCACCCGCCTAACCGTAGGCCCCACCCCAGAGGACGAACTCGCCGCCCACATCGCCACCGGAGGCCGCACCGGCGAAATCTACGCAACCCTCAAATCCCTCCGCGACACTTACTCCGCGCAGGTCCGTGAGAAATTCCCCAACATCCCCCGCCGCGTCTCCGGCTTCAACCTCGACGAGCTTCTCCCCGAAAACTCCTTCAACGTAGCCCGAGCCCTGGTCGGCAGCGAAGGCACCTGCGCCATCATCCTCGGAGCCACCCTCCAGCTCGTCCAGTCCCCACCCTGCCGCACCCTCGTCGGCGTCGGCTTCCCCGACATCTTCCTCGCCGCCGACCACGTCCCCCAGATCCTCGAGCACAAACCCATCGGCTTCGAAGGCATGGACGGTCTCCTCCTCGACGCCATGCGCCGCAAGCAGAAGTTCGCCGAAGAGCTCAAGCTCCTCCCCGGCGGCAACGGATTCCTCATCGTCGAATTCGGCGCAGACACCCAACCCGAAGCCAACACCAAAGCACGCGCCCTCGTCGCCTCACTCAAAACCATCGCGCCTGACGCGACCTCCCGCATCTACACCCCCGCCGAAGCCAAAAGCGTCTGGCGCATCCGCGAGTCCGCCCTCGGCGCCACCGCCTTCATCCCCGGCGTCGGCACAGGCTGGGAAGGCTGGGAGGACGCCGCCGTCGACCCCACCCAGCTCGGCAGCTATCTCCGCGCCATCTTCGCCCTCATGAACGAGTACGGCTACCGCAGTCCCATGTACGGCCACTTCGGCCAGGGCTGCGTCCACATGCGCCACAACTTCGACCTCCAAACCGAAGCAGGCATCCTCAAATTCCGCCAGTTCATGGACCGCGCCGCCGACATCGCCCTCGCCCACGGCGGTTCCCTCTCCGGCGAACACGGCGACGGCCAGGCCCGCGGCGCGCTCCTCCCCAAGATGTTCGGTGAAGAGTTGATGCACGCCTTCCGCACCTTCAAGCGCGTCTTCGACCCCACCAACCGCATGAACCCCAACAAGCTCATCGACGCCCACCAGCCGCACGAAGACCTCCGCCTCGGCGCCGACTACAACCCCTGGCACCCCAAGACACACTTCGCCTACGCCGAGAACAACGGCTCCTTCGCCGACGCCAATCTCCGCTGCGTAGGCGTAGGAGCCTGCCGCAAAACCGACGCCGGCACCATGTGTCCTAGCTTCATGGCCACCGGCGAAGAGCTCCACTCCACCCGCGGCCGCGCCCATCTCCTCTGGGAACTCATGCAGGGCGAAGTCCTCCCAGACCAGTGGAAGAACAAGCAGGTCAAAGAGTCCCTCGATCTCTGCCTCGCCTGCAAAGCCTGCAAGTCCGAGTGCCCCGTCTCGGTCGACATGGCCACCTACAAATCCGAGTTCCTCGCCCACCACTACGACGGCGAATCCCGCCCCATCTCTCACTACGCCTTCGGCCGCATAGACGTCTTCGCCCGCCTCGCCTCCTACGCGCCGCACTTCGTCAACACCATCAACCACACGCCTCTCATCAGCACCATCATGAAGAAGCTCCTCCACATCCACCCGAACCGCACCTTCCCTCGCTTCTCCAAACCATTCACTCCCGATCGACGCCTCGCCCGCGATCCTCAACGCCGCCGCGACCGCCGCATCCCGCTCCCTGCCGAAGCCCCCGAGGTCTTCCTCTGGGCCGACACCTTCAACAACTACTTCCATCCGGCCGCCATGCGTGCCGCGCACAACGTCCTCACCACTGCCGGCTTCCGCGTCACGCTCCCCACGCAACACCTCTGCTGCGGTCGCCCCCTCTACGACTTCGGCATGCTCGACACCGCCAAAGACTATCTCCTCAAAACCCTCAACGCACTCACCGCGCAGCTACAAGCCGGCACCCCCATCGTCGTGCTCGAACCCTCCTGCGCCTCCGTCTTCCGCGACGAGCTCACCAACCTCCTGCCCCACGATCCCCGCGCACAAAAACTCCGCGACCAGACCTTCCTCCTCAGCGAGTTCCTCGTCAAACACGCGCCCAACTACAAGCCGCCGCAACTTGACGAGAAGATCCTCGTCCACGGCCACTGCCACCACCGCGCCACCATGGGCATGCAAGACGAAATAGCCCTACTCCGTCTCACCGGTGCCGACGTGGAGCTCCTCGACTCCGGCTGCTGCGGCATGGCCGGCCCCTTCGGCTTCGAAAAGGACAAGTATGAAATCTCGCAAACACTAGGCGAGCGCGTCCTACTCCCAGCCGTCCGCAACAAAGCCGCCAACACCATCCTCGTCACCGACGGCTTCAGCTGCGCCGAGCAGGTCACCCAAAACACCAAAGCCAAACCCATGCATCTAGCCGAGGTCCTCGCCCGGTCTCCTCAGGACTAAACGACCCAACCGGACTAAGGCTTATCCGGCGGCGGAGATCCCCTCTCTCGCAGAACAGACATCAGATCCTCATGATTCAAATAGAAGACGATCTTCAACCCATCGTCCGATCGATACAGCACAAACGTCGAACGCAAAGTAAGGTCCTCGCCTGGCCCGCCTCCTCGATTCAACTTCATCAACCACTCGGTCTTCAGCAAAACGTATCGATCATCCAGCCTCGTCAGCTCCACCGATGCCAGCGCAGTTGCTCCGCCTCCCACACTCTCAAACAGCTTCTTTCGCTGCGGGATCGCCATCAGCAGCTTCGAAGACGGCACTGCACGCGCGCCGCTTGGATCGGCCGCCATAAAGACATCGGCAAACTGCTCCACAATCTCTTCAGCACTCCCGACGTTAGCGTTTCTCTCAAATTGCTTGAGAAAGTCTTCTACCTCTTTATCGAAATCTTTCATCACGGCTCCTTAAATACCTGATCGTCCCCCTGTCGCGTTTGCGGCAAAGTAACCTTTAGTATTATATCACTTTTTTGGTTACAAATCAAGTAGCACCATCGCGGAGAAGAAAGCCGCCTCTGAATCCAGGCCTCGCGCCACGATCAGCCGTCCTGTTCAGATTTACCCAAAAACACCAACCCGGCCGACAACCTCCAGCCTTCAAGACATGCATCTCGTCCAAACGTTTGCTACCCTAGTCCCCAATGAATCTCGACGAGGTCCCCACCGTGATCGATGTGCATCCTCCCCATGAACCGATTCATGGCTGGCGAGACTTTCTGCTTCATCTCCTGACCATCACCATCGGCCTGCTAATCGCCCTCAGCCTCGAAGGCTGTGTCGAGTGGCGGCACCACCGCCACCTCGTCCACGAGGCCGAAGCCAGCCTCCACGCCGAGATCCAAAGCAACGCCATGGGCCTGCCTGACGCCCTCGCTACTTTGCACAAGAACCAGGCCGACCTGAAGCATGATGTCGACGTCCTCAAATACATCATCAAAAATCACAAGACTCCACCAGACGAACACATGGAGATTGCCTTCGGCATCCGCGCCTTCGACGACGTAAGCTGGAAGACCGCGCAGTCCACCACCGCTCTCTCCTACATGCCCTACTCCCAGGCCGAGGAGTACTCCGACATCTACAACACTCAAAACGAACTCAACGATGCCGAACGCCAGGCCGCACGCGACGCCATCATCAGTCTCGCTCCCTTCATGAACACCGCCGCCTCCGACCCCGACCCAACCGAAGGCCAGGCCAACGACATCAAGCAGAAGATCGAAGTCCTCCAGGGCCAGCTCACCCTCGTCGAGTCCTTCATGAAGTCACTCGATCAGTCCTACAAAAAATTCCTCGCCGCACACCCCGACTGACAGTTGGTTCTTGCAATACCTCGAACCACAAGGTATTGTACCCTTGATGGCTCCCCGCGAGACCAATCCGAACTTTATGAATGGAGTTCCGGAGCTCCTCATCCTCAGGCTCCTCCAGCACGAGGAGATGTATGGCTATGAGATCGTCGAGGCAATCCGCAGCCGCACCGGCGCCGTGATCGCAGTCGGCGAAGGCGTCGTCTATCCGGTGCTCCACGGACTCGAACGCGACGGAGCGCTCAAGTCCCGGCGCAAGACCGTCAACCGTCGCAGCCGTATCTACTACTCCGTAACGCCCGTCGGAGCGAAACGGTTAGCCACTCTCTCGAAGACCTGGACCAACCTGGCCACCGCAATCCAAACCATGCTGACGGGAGGGCACCATGGCCAAGCCATTCCATGAACTCCGCGAACGCCTGCTTCGGGCTGGGGTAGCGCCGCGGTATGTGAAACGTTATCTGAGCGAACTTGCCGACCATCTGGCCGACCTCACAGCGGAAGAAGAACGCGCAGGCCGCAGCCCAGCAGAGGCGACGTCCGAGGCGCTCCTCCGACTCGGGACAACTGACGATCTCGCCAAGGCGATGACAGCCCAGCGTCAACTCCAATCCTGGAGCGTCAGGGCGCCGTGGGCCATCTTCTGCCTCGCCCCGATCTCGCTCCTCGCAGCGGCCTACTTCATTGCCTGTCTCATCTTGTGGTCTGGCTGGCGAATCTTCCTGCCGGGATTCGATTCGCCCTTCGTCCGCATCGATGGTCTTGCGATTCTTTACTTCGGCATCGGTCGGTCGCTCTACTTCGCCGCGCCAACTCTCATCGGTTGGGCAATCGGACTAATCGCCGCCCGTCAACGATTCAATCTGGTTTGGCCCACCATCGGCTGGACTCTGCTTACTCTGATCGGGGTCACAGCCAAAGTCCACGCCCTTCGTCCAAACCTCCCTGCCGGCAAAGCCGGACATATCAGCATGAGCTTCTCAATTGGACCTCTCCCCCAGGGAATTCCCGATCTCCTGTCTCAAGCCCTGCTGATCTTCTTGCCAACAGTCCTTCCGTACCTCCTTTGGCGATTCCAGCAGCGACGCGGAATATCGACCTGATTTTTGCTGCCAAAAAGCTGTCAAGCCCCAAAACCTCGAAACCCGCGCAAATCCAGCACATTCGCGTGGCGTATGAGTTATCCTCCAACCGCTATACTGATACAGAGAAACAAAAGAGGCCCCCGAGCAATCGGGGGCCTCTGCCATTAGCCGGCAACTCATTCATTTATAATATTTTGTAAACAAGTCACATGAAATCAATGGTTTGCAGACACTCATCGCCCGCAAATCCATGATTCTAATTGGTTTGCGCGAAAAATACCCCCAGGGGGAGGGGGTACCCCCGCCCGGAGAGAGGAGAGAAAATGAACCGGGCCGTCACGAGAAACCCGCTGCTCAACTTCTCTACTCAACTACGACTAGCACATCCCCGGAGCCGACCGCATCGCCGACCGCAACCGCAATCCTCGCCACACGTCCGGTCTTGGGCGACTTCAGCTCATTCTGCATCTTCATCGCCTCAATCACGATCAGCGCCTGTCCCTCCTCGACCGCATCGCCCACCTCCACCAGCACCCGCACCATCCGGCCAGGCATAGGAGCCTTCACCGGACGGGGCCCATCCGTCCCAGCCCCCGCCCCCCGCCGCCCCTGCAGCGACCGCGGATCCGCAACCTCAAACTCGAACCGCCGCCCCCCGATCACCACCCCATCGCCATCCAGGACGCACCGGTACTGCCGCCCGTCAATCAACAAAGACAACACTCCAGCCTGCAGCACCCTCACATCCGCCACAATCGGCCGCCCGTCCACCGAGCACTCCATCCCCGCGCCGAACTCAGCCGGAAGCTCAACCCGCCGCTTCTCTCCCCCAACCTCAAGCCAGACCGTCACAGTCGCAACCCCTCCCGCCGCCCGGCCACAGCCCATCGGCTCTCCTCGGAGACACCGGAGACACTCGGCGCCCCCACCGTCTCCCGCCGCGCAGAGGCCGCAAACAGCGCCGCCGCCAGCGCCACCACGTCCTCTGGGACATCCTCCGACACCGGGGCGGCCGGCTCAGCCAGCAACCTCTCCAGATACCCCGTGTCGATCCGCGCGGCGCGAAAATCTTCATCCATCAGAATCCGCCGAAACAGCCCGATGTTGGTCTTGATCCCGCCAATCACATACTCCTCCAGCGCCCGCAGCATCCGGTCGATGGCCTGCTCCCGCGTCGGCGCAAACGCCACCAGCTTCGACAGCATCGGATCGTAGTCCAGCGGCACATTCCACCCCTCATACACCGCGCAGTCTTCACGAATCCCCGGCCCACTCGGCTGAATCAGCCGCGTAATCAACCCCGGCGACGGGAAAAAATGATTCTCCGGATCCTCCGCGTAGATCCTGCATTCGATCGCATGTCCGCGCAGCCGAACATCCTCCTGCGTCAACGGCAGAGGCTCACCCATCGCCACGCGAAGCTGCAGATGAACCAGATCCAACCCAGTCACCATCTCGGTCACAGGATGCTCTACCTGCAGCCGCGTATTCATCTCCAGGAAGTAGAAGTTCTCCGCATCATCCACCAGGAACTCGACCGTCCCCGCGTTCACATACCCAGCCGAGAGCGCCAGTCGAGCCGCAGCCTCGCCCATTCTCCGCCGAAGATCCTCGCTTACCACTGCGGAAGGAGCCTCTTCGATCACCTTCTGGTGCCGTCGCTGCACCGAGCACTCCCGCTCGCCCAGATACACGCAGCTCCCATGCTCATCTGCCATCAACTGGATCTCTATATGGCGAGGCCGCTCGATGAGCTTCTCCAGATATACCTCGCCCGACCCGAAGCTCCGCTCCGCCTCGCTGCTGGCCGCCGTAAACGCCGCCCCGAGATCCTCCGCCCGCGTCACCGCCCGCATGCCCTTCCCACCGCCTCCAGCCGCAGCCTTCAGCATCACCGGATAACCGATTCCGGCAGCCACGCGCAACGCCTCGGCCACATCGGCTAGCCCCGTCACGCTCCCCGGAACACGAGGCATCGCAGCCGCATCCGCCGCCTGCCGCGCCTTGGTCTTCGAGCCCAGCATCCGCATCGCGCTCGCCGGAGGCCCAATGAACGTCACCCCTGCCTTGGCGCAAGCCTCGGCGAACTCCGCATTCTCCGACAGGAACCCGTACCCAGGGTGCACCGCGTCCGCGCCCGTCCGCCGCGCCACCTCCAGGATAAGATCCCCCCGCAGATAGCTCTCCGCCGCCGGTGCCGGCCCCAGCCGGTAGGCCTCATCCGCATGCAGCACATGCAAGGCTCCCCGGTCGGCATCCGAGTAAACCGCCACCGTGGCGATCCCCATCTCCCGGCACGCACGAATTACCCGCAGCGCAATCTCCCCGCGGTTCGCAATCAACACTTTTTTTATCGACCGTCGCAAGCGGCCATTCTACCGCAGACGGCGATCGACTCATCGAGTCAAAACCGATACTGACCTGAACGCAAAAGAGGCCTCCCGTTCTGGGAGGCCTCCGGTATCACAACACGCAATGAAAGCTACTGCATTGAAACGCCGCCCTGCGTTGCCTTTTCCTTCTTCAGTTCATTTTCCTTGCGAGCGCCCATGGCCTTCTGGATCCAGGAATCGACCTGGGCCATATCAGCCTTGCGAGCCGCTTCATCCCCGCACTCCAGATCCGCCTTACGGCGATACGTCAGCTGCAGGTACTGCATGGCGTCATCATAGGTCGGGTTCAGCTCGACAGCCTTGTTCAGATACTGAAGTCCCTCATTCACGAGATCGGTATTGGCAGCCTGCAGCTTCTGGCACGCCCCCTTGCTCTTCTTGGGGTTCCCATCACCCTGATCGGTCAACCCATCCGCCGCAAGAATCGTGATTGCATTTTTATAAGCCAGCGTCCAGTCTACGAAGCCAACGGTGTAATAGGCCTCCGGATCGTTTGGCGCAATCGCGATAACCTTTTTCTCGTATTCCTTCGCAATATCAAACTTCTTGATATTGCGATTGATCGACGCAATCTGTTTCAGCGCGGTCAGATCGTTGGGATCCTTCGCCAGAACAGCGTTGAAGCCGTCCAGGGCCTTCTGCGCGATCGCAAGGTTCTCCGGCGTGTCCAGATTCGGCACTACCTGATACGAGTAAGCGGTGGCGAGATATAGCTTCGCGTCTTCGTAGTTCGGATCGAGAGCGATCGAATTCTGGAAGTGGTTTACCGCCTCTTCGTATCGTGCATTCTTAAATGCCTGCACTCCCTTGGTCAGCTGGTCCCGAGCCTTCAGGCGATTACACCCGGTTGCAGTGATAAGCATCAGCGCCAGCAAAGCAGCCGTAACCGGAATCCGTGCGGTGAATTTCATTGGGCGAATCATCTCCTTCAAAATGGGCGCGAGTTTCTATTCCAAAGACCGGGAAAGACTACATAACCAAGTTTCGGCTTTCGCTTGATTGTAATGGTATATGTCCTAACGTGACTAGAGCAGCTTTCTTTCCCTTCTTCAAAAGGAAATAATGTCGGTCTTTTGTACTACAACTATGGAGCTTCTGCCTAGTTCGAACTGCTCTTCGAGATACGATGCGTGCCAGCGCTAGAGGGCTAGCCGGAACGCAAACAAAAGTGGCCTACACTATACGCCCATCCCGCATCTTGACGATCCTGTCCGCATAGGAAGCGGCATCGGCGTCATGAGTGATCATTAGAATCGTCTGCCCCAGGCGGCGGTTCAGGTCCTTGATCAACTTCAGCACTGCCGCCGAGTTCTCACTGTCCAGATTGCCCGTAGGCTCGTCGGCGAGCAAAATCGCCGGTGAATTCACCAGTCCGCGCGCAATCGCCACCCGTTGCTGCTGGCCGCCAGAGAGGGCACGAGGCTTGTGTTTCATCCTGTCGGTGATCCCAAGCAGCTTGAGAATCTCCTGGAATGCCGGGTCGAACACCGTATCCCGGCCCCCGATATATTGCACAATCCGGATATTGTCTTCCGCAGACAGGGTTGGCAGCAGGTTGTACTTCTGAAACACGAACCCCACCGTGGTCTTGCGAAGCTCCGTCCGCTCGGCGTTGGTCATGCCCGCCATATCGCGGCCATTGAGCTGCACGGTCCCCGTTGTCATCGGCGTCAGACCACCCAGAATATGAAAGAGGGTCGACTTGCCCGAACCCGATGCGCCGATGATCGCGGCAAACTCACCCTTCCGGATGTCGAGATCCACGCCGCGCAGCGCATGCACCGCGACCTCTCCCACCTGGTAAGTCTTGGTTAAACTGCGCACCTTAATAATCGGCGGCTCACTCATACGACAGAGCCTCCGTGACATCCTGCTTCACCGCTTTGATGCCGGGGACGATGGCCCCCAACAGCGCCCCCACGACCGCAATGCCGGTTGCTATCGGCCACCAGCCATAGACCGTCTCCTGCACCAGGCTTGCCGGCACGGCATGTTTCATCAGCCATTGCGTCCCGTAGGTCAGGAGAATGCCGACCACCGAACCCAGCAGCGCCAGCAGCAGCGTCTCGCGAAACAGGATATTCAAAATCAGCCCGGAAGAGCCGCCCACGGCCTTCAAGATCCCAATCTCCCGCGTTCGTTCCAACACCGCCGTGTACATCGCCATAAACACCACAATGAAGCCCACGATCACCGCGACTCCGATCACGACTCCAATGAAGCTCTTCAGCATCCCGACGTTGCTGATAGAGAGCATCGAGGTGAACTCTTCCATCGTGTAGATCTGGTAGCCGTGATACTTCACTCGCAAAGCGTCCACCACAGATTGCGCATCCTTTGGGTCGTCGACCTTGAGGAAGATCTGGCTGAGGTGGCCAGGGTTTCCAGTCAGCGTCTGCAACATTGGCAGCTTTACGCAGATGCGGGAGAGCTTACCCGATTCAATGATTCCGACTAGTTTCCAATCGTGATTGACCAGATTGAGGGTATCGCCCACATGGAGTTTTTTTTGCTGAGCATAGTACTCATCTACGACCACGTCGTTATCGTTGACCAGCGGCCCACCCTTCAAATAGTGAAACCCTCCGTTCAGTCTTCGAAAATCGTCAAGATCGAGTCCTGTCATCGCATCGAAGCCGGAGAGAGGTTGAACCATCGTCCCCATCGCGAACGTGACATGCGGCTCCTTCATGAGCAGGGCGGGAATCTTATCGCTCATCGGAGCCGAGCTCAGCCCGATCGCTGAAGATCCGGGCGGCCGAAACCAGATATCAGCGCCAACACCACGCGCCCGTTGCGCAGACTGATCCAGCGTCCCGTGACTGACCCCGACCAGCGTCAGGATCATCGTCACCTCAACCGCAATTGCAAGCACGCTCAGCAGGGTACGGACCGGTCGATGGCCAAGATTCGCGAAGATCAGCTTATTGAGCAAGACAAGATTCTAATAGAAATCGGCGCGCCTAGAGTTAAAGGCTGAACGAAATTTGGGCGCGCGGACACTCGCTCAACAAAAAGCACCTACACAAAACTTCAGGCGACTGATCCCCGGGACCAGTCGCCTACGCAAGAGCTTCGTTACTGAATTACTGTCCGGCTTCAACCCGGGGCGTGATGAGACCAATGTTATCTACTCCGGCTTGATGACCGAAGTCGATAACCTCAGCAACCTTGCTGAAGTCCAGATCCTTGTCGCCTTTGACGAACATGACCTTCTCCTGCCGGGTCGCAAAGATCTCGGCAAGCTTGGGTTCAAGATCCGACTTGTTGAAAGAGTTGTCGTTGATCTTGTAAGCGGGCGCAGCCGCTCCATTCGACAGCACCTGCACGACGATCGTACGGTCGTTGACCGGATCATCGTGGTGCTCCTTGGGCGGCTGAGGGACCAGCGTCTCCAGGCCTCGAGGCGTTACAGGCACGATGACCATGAAGATGATCAACAGCACCAGAAGAACGTCGATCAGCGGCGTTACATTCATGTCCGACATCGCTCCGCCGGTATTTCCACCACCCATTCCCATAGCAATCTCCTCGGATACTCTTACCGCTCCAATAAATTCGAGTTCGATACCCTACATGTCTACTTCTTTGTAGTCGCCGTTCCGCTGTCGTCTGTTCTTTCGGTCAGCAGGCCAAGCTGGCTCACACCGGCGGACCGGATTCCATCAACCGCGTCCATCACTTTGCCATAGTTGGCGCGGATGTCCGCGCGCATAAAGACCTCTTTGCTGGTCTTATTCTCCAGCTTCGCCGCGATCTTGGGTCCAAGATCATCGAGCGTTACCTGGTCGCCGCCCAGAAAGGTCCTGCCATCGCGGGTCACAGCGACAACAACGGCGTCTTCCTTGTTGGCATCTTCCATCACCACCGCGGCATCAGCCTTTGGCAGGTCTACGTTGACCTTATTGTTCAGCATGGGAGTGATGACCATGAAGATGATCAGCAACACCAGCATCACGTCCACCATCGGCGTCACGTTGATGTTGGAGTTGACCTTCTTGCCTTCCTCCCGCTTATTGATACCCATAACGTATGCTCCGTCCGGTTTGCTGTATTTGCTTTACTGCGATGCCCGTTCGGCCTCCGGCTGCCGTTCGCTGGCGACATCCGGAGGGCCTCAGAGCTGTGATTCCCGCAGAGTATTGCTTGCTTGGTCTTACGCTTGGGCCGAAGCCCTACCGGTGGCTCTGCTTGATGAAGTAGTCGACCAGTTCGCTCGAGCTATTGTCCATTTCGACGTCGAAAGCCTCGACTTTACCAGTGAAGTAGTTGAACGTCATAACGGCAGGGATGGCGACCAGCAGACCGAAGGCGGTCGTTACGAGGGCCTCCGAGATACCGCCGGCAACCGCGCCGATACCAGAGGTCTTCTGAGTTGCGATCTGTTGGAAGGCGTTCAAAATGCCGACTACGGTACCGAACAGACCGATAAACGGCGCCGTCGAACCGATGGTTGCCAGACCGCCCAGACCGCGCTTCAGCTTTGCATGAACGATAGCCTCAGAGCGCTCAAGTGCGCGCTTGGAGCTCTCGATCTGCTCGTCGGTGATCGTGCCGCCGGAACCGAAGCTGCGGAACTCCTGCAGACCAGCCGTAACAACTTCGGCGAGGTGCGACTTCTTGGAACGGTCAGCAACCTTGATCGCCTCATCCAGGCGGCCGTCCTTCAACGCGCCGGCAACCTTCGGCGCAAACTCACGAGACTGCTTGCGGGCTGCAGAGAAGTAAAGAGCGCGATCGATGATCACAGCGAGCGACCAGATCGACATGATGAAAAGGAAGATGACAACGCAACGAGCCAGCCAGCCCATGTTGGACCAGAGACCCATAACACTGAAGCTCACCTGCGCCTCTTCAAAGTACAGGGCGAGGGAAGCGGGAACGTGAGCGAAGGTTGTTGCTAGATGAGCGAGAATCACTGGAATATTTCCTCCTGGTAGAACTCTAACTTTCAGAATCTTGACCCGGGAATCCCCCAAAAGTTCGACACCTTTGGGAGACCCGCGAGAGACGTAGTTGCGTGATCAACCTTGGTTTAGCCGCCGCCGAAGTTGAAGTTGACAGTTATCTGCGTGTCCACTTCGGTGGGCTCGCCGTTCAGGAAGTACGGCTTGTAGCGCCACCCTTGAACCGCCGAAACCGCCGCAGAGCGAAGCATCTCAGGACCGCTGACGACCTCGAGTTTTTCAATCGTGCCCGCCTTCGAGATCACCGCATGCAGCACCACGGCACCTGAGACGTGAGCAGCCCTTGCAATCGGCGGATAAACCGGATTCGACCCCGAAAGCTTGTTACCTGCCACTACGCCGCTTGAGACGCGCTGAGGACCCTTCGGTGGAGCAACTTTGACAACCGGAGTCGGCGCCGTGCCGATGCCGCCCATAACGCCACCCGGGACGCCGCTACCGCTACCCATACCCGCCATGCCGGCAACACCGGCGACCTGCGGAGGAGGTGCAGCATCTTCCTTCAGCATCTTGATATCTTTTGGAATTTTCGTAGGAGCGTGAAGACCTGCGTCAATCTCTGACACCATCTTGATCGGCTTGACGATCTGCTGCGGCGGCGGCGGTGGGGGTGGCGGTGGGGGTGGAGGCGGCGCTGTCAGCATCGCAGTCATTGCCGTCTTCGGCAAAGCCTCCGGATACAGCAGCGGAATAAGGATCATGGTTGCCAGGATTGCGCCATTGAAGATAAAGGTCCCAATCATCCAGTACTTGGACTTGGTCTTGATCTGGCCACCGGATTCCATCAACGAGGATTCGAACATATGCAGCCTCTTTACTGTGAAGAAGAGCTATTTTTCTTTAGACACCACGTTGCTGCTTTTTGTTCCCAGCCAATTCTTTTTGTTCCCGACCTACTACATCGGCAGAACAGCCGATCCCTACACCTTGGCGCGCTTACCCGCAGGTAACGTCACCGACTTGCCCTTGCTCACTCGCCAGTCCTGGTACGCCACCAGCATCGGTGCCGCCACAGCGATCGACGAGTAGGTGCCAATCAGGATGCCGACCACAAGCGCAAAGGAAAACCCGTGCAAGACCTCACCGCCAAACAGATACAGCGAAAGCACCGTCAGGAAGGTCAGACCCGACGAGATGACTGTTCTGCTCAGCGTCTGGTTGATACTCCGATTGACGACATCATGCAGCGACTCCCTCCGCGAAAGCGCCAGATTCTCGCGAATGCGGTCGAAGACGACGATGGTGTCGTTCATCGAATAACCAATCAACGTCAGGATTGCAGCGATAACGGTAAGGGTTATCTCCTGATTCGTCAAACTAAATGCGCCAACCGTGATCAGCGTGTCATGGAACACCGCCACGACGGCCGCCACGCCATAGATCAGCTCGAACCGGAACCACAGGTAGATCAGCATTCCGATCAGCGAGTACAGCGTCGCCAGCCACGCCTGCTTCTGCAGCTGTTTCCCAGCCGTAGGTCCGACAATCTCAACCTGCTCCACCGTAAACGCAGAGTCGTGGTAGTTGGCGGTCAGGGCGCTCTCCACACTCTGCCGCCCCGCATCGTGCGACTGGTCGGTCGCCGTCGACTCGGGCAGCGCGATGATCACCTTGTTCGCCGCATGGCCGCTGGGATCGCTGACGCGCTGAATCCGGGCATCGTGCACGCCCGCGCGGTCCATCGCCTGCCGGATATGATCCTCATTCGGCGTCTGGTCAAAGGCAACGCGAACCTGCGTGCCTCCCTTGAAGTCGACCCCCAGCGGGATGTGGTGCCAGAACAGGATGCTCAACACACCCAGGACAGAAAAGATCAGGGAAAACCCGAGGAAATACCACTTCTTCCCGAGCCAATCGATATTCGTTGTACGAAACAGTTCCAAGCTCAAACCCTCAGCGGCAGCCACTGGCTCCGCAATCTCTCGAAAATCTAAATAGACAGCGCCGCGCCGCGTTCCTTCTTCTGCAGAATCGCGTCAAAGATCACGCGCGACACCAGCACCGCGGTAAACAGGTTGGCGAACAGACCGAAGGCCAGAGTCACCGCAAACCCGCGCACCGGACCCGAACCGAAGAGGAACAGGATCATCGCCGAAACGATGGTCGTCACGTGGGTATCGATGATCGTTACCCAGGCATGGGCAAACCCCTGCTGAACCGCCGCCGCAGCCGTCTTGCCGGCTCGAAGCTCTTCGCGAATGCGCTCGAAGATCAGCACATTCGAGTCCACGCCCATACCGATCGTAAGGATCACACCCGCGATTCCGGGCAGCGTCAGAGTCGATCCGGTGAAGCCCATGAACCCAAGCAGGATCACCAGGTTCAGCATCAGCGCCAGATCCGCATTGATGCCCGCGCCCTTGTAGTAGATCAGCATGAAGATCATGACCGCCAGCATTCCGGCGATCGCCGCGACCACGCCCTGATGGATCGAAGCAGCGCCAAGGCTCGGCCCAACCGTACGCGTCTCAAGGTAGGAGATCGAAGCAGGCAGCGCGCCCGTGCGTAGCATCAGCGACAGATCGTTTGCCTGCTGCTGCGTAAATGCACCGGTAATCTCGCCGCTATCGCGAATCGCCGATTGGATCCCTGCAACCTCGCGAACCTTGTTATCCAGCACAATCGCCATCGAACCCGGAGTCGCGCTTGAGGCAGTATGAGCCTGGGTGTATTTGTAGAAGCGATCACCCGCCTCGGTCGTCAGGTTGAACCGGATGTTCGGCCGGCCGTTCTGGTCCTGTCCCGGCTGCGCATCACGGAAGTCCGTGCCCTCCACCTCGCTCACCCGCTTCAGCAGCCAGATCTGGTCCGGTGCTCCGGCGGAACCTGAGCCGTGCACCAGCATCGAGTCGGGAGGAATCACACCGGCGTTCGCCTGCAGCGCTGCCTGATCCGACTCGTAAGGACCGCCCGTCACCGCGTGAATCGACAGCTTGGCGGTCGACTGAATAATCTCTTCCACCCGCGCCGGATCATCAACGCCCGGCAACTCCACCAGTATCTGATTCTCGCCCAGCCCGTACTTCTGGATCACAGGCTCGCTCACACCCAGCTTGTCGATGCGCTCGCGGATCGTCTCAATCGAGGTATCGAGCGTCCTCGTCTCCAGATCACGCACCGCACCAACCTTCATCGTCAGCGCTGAGTTTCCATCGGCCGTCGTGATGACGTCATAAGTCGAATAATCGGTCCCTTGCAGCACAGAGCGGGCATCGATCAACTTCGCCGCCGGAATACCCGAAACGATGATCGTCTGCGGCCGCGACGGGTCCGTCTTACCCACAGTAGCGCCGACAACTCCGGCCTTCTGCAGGTCGCCCTCGAGCCTCGCCACGTCGCGGTCCGTAGCCGAGCCGAGCGCCTCAGCCACATGCACTTCAAGCACCAGGTGGGTGCCGCCCTTAAGGTCGAGCCCCAGGTGGATACGATCTTTGATCGACTGCGTGAGCCCGCCATGTGGAATGCCCACGATGCCGAAGCAGAAGATCACCAGTACCGCAACGATGAATGCCGATTTCCCGGCCAGATTCTTGCCCATGATCTTTATTGAAGGGTGCAGCCGCGGTGCCCAGCTTCCGGTCCCGCCGCCGCTATCCTTGTTTCTTCCTCGTCCGTTGTTAACGGTTCAATCTCAACGTGCCTACATCTAAAATCTGCTACAGCTTTTATTGTGAAATCTTTTTAGGCAACCTGTTCGTCGGTCGTCACCGCAGCAATCGCGCTCTTTACGAACTCAAGCTTCACCCCATCCGGTTGCACCCTCAGGACAACCAGATCGTCCTTCACGGTCAGCACCGTGCCGCGAATCCCGCCGTTGGTGGTCACCCGGTCGCCGGTCTTCAACTGCCCCAGCATCTCCTGCCACTTTTTCTGCTTCCTCTGGTTCGGCGCGATCATCAAAAAGTAAAGCACCACGAAGAACAGGATCGGCAGCGCGAGACTGCCCAGATTACCCAACCCTGCTGCACTCTGCAACCACATCGCAAACATCAATCAAAACTCCGTTCAATAACTCAAATCTTCTCTGGCGCTGGCCAGCCAAACTACAGCCAGACGCGCGCAGCCGGACGCAACTTCGCCCATTGTGCAAAAAGTGTGCCTAGCCCCTAAGCATCGCGTAACCGCACCCCCCTGTCAAGGCGCGGCCACCGCTCCTCACTTCGCCAAACGTCGCTTCCAGGCCATCTTTATCGCCCCCTCCAGCACATCCGCGCTCACCGCGTCCAGCCGTACCCGGGTGGCCCCACCGCGCCCCCACCCTCCAGGGACAGGAGAAAACACCTCCGGTGCATCCTCCACCAGGCCTGCCTGCTCCTCCGGGCTCAGCTTGAGGACGCCATAGCCCTCCCTCTCAAATGCAAGAGTACAAAAGATCTTCCCCCCCACCCGGAAGTCAGGATGCCCTTGATGCGACCCCTCGGAGGCGCCCGGCAGACTCAACGCGATCCGACGATAATCCTTTGCCGTCAACGCGATCTCCTCGCAAAAATCTCTCAACACTCTACGCCCACCCCCGCGAATCCAGCGCCAACCTTCGCCGCCACGCGGGATGCTAACCACCTATCTCATAAACTGGCTGGAACGTGTCGCGGAGTAATCGACCCTCAACCGTATGCAAGCAGGAAGGAACCGCCCTAATGCCCATCCCCGAAGACCTCGCCGCCATCGCTCGCCAGGAGGCCGAACTCCGCTTCTCCGCCTTCGACTACGACACCGCCTGGCGTCTCGGCCAAAGCCTCCGTCAACTCGCCGTCTCCCGCAACCAGTCTCTCGTCATCGACATCCGCCGCTTCGGCAAGCCTCACCAGCCGCTCTTCTACACCGCCCTCGCCGGCACCCCCCCGGACAACCCCCGCTGGGTGCAGCGCAAATCGAACGTAGTCGCCCGCTTCCACCGCAGCTCCTACGCCATCGGCCTCGCACTCGAGCAGAGCAGCCGCACCTTCAGCGAACGCTACAACCTCCCCGACGCCGACTACTCCGCCCACGGCGGCAGCTTCCCCCTCCACGTCACCGGCGCAGGCATCATCGGCTGCGTCACCGTCTCTGGCCTGCCGCAACGCGAAGACCACAACCTCGTCGTCGAAGCCCTCTGCCTCGAACTCAAGCAGAACCACAACTCCCTGCGCCTTGCATAACCAGCCTGCTGCGCTGCAATGCTCTAACAACCGCAATGCTCTAATAAAGTTTTGCCCGCATGCAGCGGCACCACGGGAGCATCGTAGCCATGTCGGATCGGTCTTACACCATCACCCGGACACTCTCCTCCGTGTTCCTCGTGGGGTGCCTCCTCCTCTTCGTAATCCGTACCTGGCATTGGCCCCTCATGGGTGACGCCGCCCTCATGCACTACGTCGTCTTCCTCATGGACCGCGGCATGGCTCCCTATCGCGACATCGTCGATCCCAACATGCCGACAACGCTCCTGATCGAAGGCGCCGTCATGCATCTCTTCGGCGGCAACTCGCTCACCTGGCGACTCTTCGACCTCTCGCTCCTGGCCATCTCTGCAATCGCCATGTTCGTTATCTGCAGACCCTACAGCCGTTTCGCCGCACTCTTCGCTGCATCGCTCTTCGCGCTGATCCACGGCCGCGACGGTCTCGTCGAACTAGGTCAGCGCGACCTCACCATGACCGCCTGCCTGCTCCTCGGCTACGCCTTCCTCTTCACCGGCCTCAGAACCGATCCCGCAGCGCACCCACATAAAAACACCAGACCCTCGATGACGACACTGATGACCGCCCTCTTCGGATTCTTCTGCGGCATCGCCACCACCATCAAGCCGTCCGTCCTCTTCCTCGCTCCGGCTGTTCTGCTACTCGCAGCCATCGCCCTAAGAGGCAGACAGCAACCATTCATCGCTCACCTCATCGCCGGGCTTCTCGGCATGCTGACGCCGATCCTCCTCATCCTCGTCTGGCTTCACCACCAACACGTCACCGCCGACTTCCTCCGAACCCTCACCCAACTCCTCCCCTACTTCCTCCTACTGGGCCCCCGGTCTTACCCTCATCTCATTCTCCACAGCATCTCCTCGGTCATGCTTCCCGTCGTACTGCTCTGGCTGCCCATCGTCATCGTCAAAAAGGATTGGATCACCTGGGAGCGCGCCGCACTCCTCGTCGCCGTTCTCTTCGGACTGGCATCGTTCTATCTCCAACGGAAGGGCTTCCCGTATCATCGCTACCCCTCCGAAGCCTTTCTGCTCCTCCTCATCGCCATCGACTTCACCACCGTCCTCGAAACCAACCCAGCCCACTGGCGACTCCGTTTCACCACAAACAACAAGCTCCTGCCCAGCCTGGCAATGGCGGGCATCGTAGTGGGCGTAGTCTTCGTCGCGGGCGGCTCCACCGCGCACGCCCTCTGGCAGGACTGGCGCAATCAGGAGTTCGACACCATGCTCCGCGCCGATCTCAACCGCCTCGGGGGCGAAAAACTCGCCAACCGCTTGCAATGTCTGGACATGGCCGACGGCTGCATCCCCACCCTCTACAACATGCGCCTCGTGCAATCCACCGGCTACCTCTACGACTGCTACTTGCTCTCCAATCAACCCGGCGCAGAGCGAGATCGATCCCGCGAAGCCTTCTGGCAGGCCATCATGAAAAATTCCCCGGCCGTCTTCGTCATCTCCAGCAACGACTGCGACTCAGCCACGCAGCGCCCCGGCTACGCCTACCAAAAGATGAGCCGCTGGCCCCAGTTCGACGACTACCTCCAGGCCAACTATCACCTCGACGCCGAACGAATCCCCCCGCACATGGTCAACTCCGGCAGCAGCCCCTCAAAGCCCCTGGGATACAGAATCTACGTAAGAAATGATGTCAAATAGCTCTCTGAAAAACTAGAGGCATATAACTCAAAGCGAGCCACCCCAACGATCAATCACTGTCATTGACTTCTCGATATCGTAGCCCTTCACCTCAACTGAGTACGTAATATAACTCGCGTCCTCGTCATCGATGATCTTCCGTAAGGTGGCCCACAGCCCGGCCTCGGTAAGTGCAGTCTTCACAGCATGGGCATCTTCTTGCGTCTCGCAAACTGCTGCCTGTACAAGCACTTCTTCTCCGTCAACTCCGTGTTCCACCACATCCAGCTCTCGTTCGGGAAACAGATGCATCGACTCCCGCAGACAGCGGCGCGCTCGGGGCAAATCCTCTTCCCGAACAAGTAATTCGATGTGTATTGGAGGATTCTCTTGAAACCGGCTGACACCTTGTTGTGGCTTACTCAAGTTCTCAACCAAAAACGGAATAGCCAACGCCTCAAGGTGCCCGCATGCTTTCCCCGCATCAAGAGCGTCGAAGAATGTGTGTAATACCTCTAGATCTTCCGCCGGTTCGATCAACTTGCTCCTCTTTCCAGATCCCCTCTTACCCTCTCCATCGTATCCAGATAAAACGCGATATTGTGCACACTGTTCAGCACCGCACTCAATGGCTCGCCCGAAGCAAACAGATGCCGCAGATAAGCCCGCGTATATCGCCGGCACACAATGCACCCGCACGTCGCATCGATCGGCCCCTGATCCTCCGCATACTCCTTCTTCTTGATATTCAGCCTGCCCTGGGACGTAAACAGCAGCCCATGCCGCCCCGCCCGAGTCGGCAGCACGCAGTCCATCATGTCCACGCCCATCCGCGCGTACTCCTCAATCTCATCCGGATACCCCACCCCCATCACATACCGCGGCTTATCCTTCGGCAGATGCTCCAGCGTCCGAGCAATCATCTCCCGCGTCACCTCCCGCGGTTCCCCCACCGCCAGCCCGCCGATCGCATACCCGGGCAGATCCATCTCCACCAGCCGCTCCGCCGACTCCTTCCTCAAATCCGCATACATCCCACCCTGCACAATCCCGAACAGACTCTGCGTCTGCTCCTGTCTCTCCGAAAACCACGGCACCCGGTCCTTATGTAACTCAAAGTGATCTTTCGACCGCTGCGCCCACGCATGCGTCAGCCCCATCGACTCCCGCGTCCTCTCCCACGTCGCTGGAGTCTCCACGCACTCATCGAAGACCATCGCAATATCCGCCCCCAGAGCAATCTGCACATCCATCGAGTGCTCCGGCGAAAAGAAGTGCTTGCTCCCATCCAGGTGCGACCGAAACTCCACCCCCTCAGGTGAAATCTTCCGCAACTTGCTCAGGCTGAACACCTGAAACCCGCCCGAGTCCGTCAGCATCGGCCGCTCCCAGCTCATAAACCGATGGACCCCGCCCATCCGCCGCACCAGCTCATGCCCCGGCCGCAGATACAGATGGTAGGTATTCGCCAGGATGATCTGCGTCCCCTTCCCGCCCGCGCCAACCTCTTCCAGCAGACTCTGCGGCACCGCCTTCACGCTCGCCGCCGTCCCCACCGGCATAAACACCGGCGTCTCGACCACCCCATGCGGTAGCCGCAGCCGCCCCCTCCGCCCTCCACCCTCAGCGGTTCTATCTACCTCAAATGAAAATCCCATTCCTCCGATTGTATGAGGGCAAGCCCACTTCGCCCCTAACGACGCAGCAACCAGCCTCTTCGGAGCTGTCACACTCCATTAATTCATCTGGCATTCAACTTCAATTCACAAATCCAGTCACTTTCAGACCTAACAATAAGGAGCACCGCATCTCTACCAACTTTTGAGGCCTCAAAAAATGATTCGGAAACTTCTCGCCCTCTCGTTGTCCACGACCCTTATCCTCAGCGGCTGCGGCCAGGGCACGGTCAGCACGCCTCCAGGCAACGGCAACGCCAACAACACCCCGCCGCCGACGCCAACCACCGCCCAGGCGGCCATCAAACACGTCGTCGTCATCTTCGGCGAAAACATCTCCTTCGATCACTACTTCGGCACCTACCCCAACGCCGCGAACCTTCCCGGTGAGACGCCCTTCACCCCAGCGACCGCCGCCTCCGTAGCTGCCGCCACCCTCGCCGGCACCTTTACCCTCCCGGCCACCCCAACCAACACCACCAACTACATCGGCACTCCATCGCTGCTCACCGCGAATCCCAACCTGACCAGTGCAAACGTCAACACAGCGCTTAACTCGGTCGGTTCGAATCCCTTCCGCCTCGCCCCCGCGCAGGCCGCCACGAACGACCAGGACCACGCCTACAACCCCGAGCAACTCGCCTTCGACAACGGCAAGATGGACCTTTTCCCCATCTCGGTTGGCGTCGCTAACCCCGTAGCGCTGACTACCGCCACCAACGGCTCACCTCTCACCAGCACCACCGCGCTCACCATGGGCTACTACGACGGCAACACCGTCACCGCTCTGTGGAACTACGCGCAGCACTACGCCATGAACGATCACTCGTTCGGCACCACCTTCGGCCCCTCCACTCCCGGCGCCATCAATCTCGCCTCAGGCCAGACCAACGGCGTTGTCAACCCCCTCAACGTCGCCTCCGCCATCGTCGCTGACGGCCAGGGTGGTTTCAGCGACATCAACGATGCCGATCCAACCGGCGACATCTGCTCCTCCACCACCTCCAACTTCAGCATGTCGGGCAAGAACATCGGCGACCTGCTCAACACCGCCGGCATCACCTGGGGCTTCTTTGAGGGTGGCTTCGACCTCACCGTTACCAACTCCAACGGAACCACCGGATGCGGTCGCTCGACCGGCGCAGTCAATATCCCCAGCCACCCCACGAAGGCTGACTACATCCCCCACCACCAGCCTTTCCAGTACTACGCCAGCACGGCGAACCTCAACCACCTGCGTCCTACCGCCGCCATCGGAGCCACCGACCAGGCCAACCACCAGTACGACATGCACGACTTTACCGACGCTCTCAAGGCTGGTGTCATGCCAGCCGTCAGCTTCCTCAAGGCCCCCGGCTATCAGGACGCTCACGCCGGCTACTCCGACCCACTCGACGAGCAGACGTTCGTCGTCAACACCATCAACGCCATCGAGAAGTCGACCTTCTGGTCCTCCACCGCCATCATCATCGCCTACGATGACTCCGACGGCTGGTACGATCACCTGAACGACATCGTCAACGGCTCAGCCAGCGCTGCCGACGCGGCCATCTGCACCGGCGCCGCGGCTGCCTCGCTCCCCGGTCCCAACTCCAACGGCGCTCCCGTACAAGGGCGCTGCGGACACGGACCCCGCATGCCGTTTATGGTCATCTCCCCCTGGGCGAAGAAGAACTACGTCGACAACACCCCCACCGACCAGGCCTCCATCCCCCGCTTCATCGAGGATGTCTTCCTGTCCAGCGCACGCATTGGCAGCGGGTCCTTCGATGCCTCCGCCGGCGCACTCACCGGTATGTTCAATTTCACCAGCACCGTCGCGCCGAACGCCAACGTGGTCGTGCTCGACCCCACCACCGGCAAAGTCACCAGCGGCAACTAACCGCAGGGTTCACAAAGCCTTCACATTTACTTTGTATTCTTAATCGCACGCACTCTGTCCTCCAGAGTGCGTGCTTCTTTTTACACGCCACATCTTTCGGAGCCCACCCGTTGTCTGATTCCAGTTCGTCCCGCCGACGCTTCCTGCAACAAACCGCCGCCCTCGGCCTCCTTTATAGCTCCCGCAGCGGATTCAGCCAGATGCAACAGATGGCTGCCATGCACCAAACCCCCAACGCTCCAGGCAAAAAAGTCCCGATGCTCCACGTTCTGGAGCTGCCACCCTTCGTCGACCCGTTGCCTGTCCCAGCCCCCGCATCACACACCGCCCCCCACAAACTCCGCATCGAGATGCGCGAGATCCACGCCAAGGTTCACCGCGATCTTCCTCCCACCAGCATGTGGAGCTACGGCCCCACCCCCGTGGCCCCCACTGTCGAAGCTCGCACCGGGCACCCCCTCCAGATCGAATGGGTTAATAACCTCCCCACCACCCACTTCCTCCCCATCGATCACTCCCTTCACGGCTGCGGTCGCGACATTCCCGACGTCCGTTCCGTCGCCCACATCCACGGCGCCAAGGTCCCCACCAAAGACGACGGCTATCCAGAAGACTGGTTCGTCCCCGGCAAAAGCCGTATCTGCCACTATCCCAATCAGCAGGACGCCGCCGCCCTCTGGTATCACGATCACGCCATGGGCCTCAACCGCCTCAACACCTACGCCGGACTCTTCGGCATGTATCTCCTGCGAGACCAGGTAGAAGACGCCCTCCACCTCCCCTCCGGAAAGTACGAAGTGCCCCTCATCTTCTACGACCGCAACTTCACCTCCGACGGCCAGCTCTTCTACGCCGACTCAGGCGATCCTGACCACCCCTGGATCCCCGAGTTCACCGCCGATGGCATCCTCATCAACGGCAAGATCCGTCCTTACTTCGAGGTAGAGCCTCGCCTCTACCGCTTCCGCACCCTCAACACCTCGAACAGCCGCTTCTTCCTTCTCTCTCTCTCGAACCAGCAGCCGCTCACCCAGATCGGCTCCGACCAGGGCTTGCTCTCGGCCCCAGTAGAGGTAAAAACCATCGTCCTGGCCCCAGCCGAGCGAGCCGATATCCTCATCGACTTCAGCCAATCCGCCGGCCAGACCCTCCACCTCCGTACCGGCGCCCTCGACATCCTCGAGTTGCGTGTAGCCAGGCAGTCCTCCTCCCCCGCATCGATCTCCCTGCCCAAAACTCTTCGTCCCGTCGAGCGCATCCCCGAATCTTCCGCAATCACAACCCGTACCATCACCCTCAACGAGTATCAGGACAAGATCGGAAACCCCATGGTCATGCTCCTGAACAATAAGCACTGGCACGAACCCACCACCGAGTTTCCCAGGCTCAACTCCACCGAGATCTGGGAGTTCGTCAACCAGACCGAAGACACCCACCCCATGCACATCCACCTCGTGCGCTTTCAGATCCTCGACCGCCGCACCTTCGATCAGTTCGAGCTCATGGCCAACAAAAAACTACATTTTCGGGGCCCCGTCGAACCTCCTGCCCCCAACGAGATGGGCTGGAAGGACACCATCCAGTGCCCCGCCGGACAGGTCACCCGCGTCATCATCCGCTTTGAGGGCTACACCGGCAAATACCTCTACCACTGCCATATCCTCGAGCACGAAGCCAACGACATGATGCGCCCCTTCGAAGTCATCGCCTGAGGAGACCTTGTCAAGCCCCTGATCGCACAAAACCCGCTCCAGTCGCGGGAAATCGTGTTGCGCATGAGTTTCACCCAGTCCGGTAAAATAGATAAAGAAGAAGCCGCAGATGCCGACACGCCCCCGTTTGCACTCTTCACTGGCTATCTTGCTCATAACAAGTATTTTGCGCACAACCCCTTTCATTTCAATATTTTGAAGAGAGGCCTGCGCTGTAAGATACAGATAAATAAAGACTTCCCCGCAAAATAACCTGCAGGGTGGGGGGAGGGGTATCGACGCTCGTTTCAGAGGGAGACCGGCAACCATCGAGGTCATCACGTAAGTAATTTGTCCTGCCGGACGAGCCCATTACACCTGGCGCGGCCACTTCGTGGCGGGTATACCTTGTCTAGCTAAAGCGCAACGGCTGCCCTACCTGCTCGCCAAAGCAAATCGGCGTAGTCTAAACGCCAAGGAGATCGCGCCATGCTAAGGAGAGACTTCCTTCGCCGCTCGACCCGCACCGTAGGTGCTGCCCTTCTCGCCCGGTCCGCCATCGCCCGCGCCGCACTACTCGAACCCGATCCTCTTCCGAAAAAATTCCAGGCCCAGGACGAAGTCATCCTCGGCCACACCGGCATCCGCACCAGCCGCCTCGCCATGGGAACCGGGACAATCGGCTTCGGCGGCTCCTCCAACCAGACCCGTCTCGGCACCTCGCCGCTCACCAGGCTCCTCCTCGACGGCTACAACGACAACGGCCTCCGCTTCTTCGACTCCGCCGACTCCTACGGCAGCCATCCCTACGTCGCCGAAGCCCTCAAGCACATCCCCCGCGACAAAGTCACCGTCCTCACAAAGACCGACACACGCGACGCCGCCGGGGTCCGTGCCGACCTCGACCGCTTCCGCAAAGAGCTGGGCGTCGACTACATCGACATCGTCCTGATCCACTGCGTCACCGAAGCCGACTGGACCACACGTTATCGTGGCGTCATGGACGTCCTCTCCGAAGCAAAACAAAAAGGCGTCATCCGCGCCCATGGAGTCTCCTGCCACAGCCTCTCTGCCCTGAAAGCCGCAGCCGCCTCCCCGTGGGTCGAAGTCGATCTTGTCCGTCTCAACCCCATCGGCTCCCACATGGACGCCGACCCAGCGACCGTAATCAGCGTCATCAAGCAGATGCGCGCTCAGGGGAAGGGAATCGTCGGCATGAAGATCCTCGGCCAGGGCGATCTCCGCGACAAGCCGGCCGAGGCCATCCGCTACGCCTTAAGCACCGGCGTCCTCGATGCCTTCACCATCGGCGCCGAATCCCAACGAGAGCAAAACAACCTCATCCAGCGCGTAGCCGCTGCCTGAAGACGTTGTCCTGCCGGACGGGCTCCCTGCGCGGGAGGCGGGCGTTCGCACGCCTCTTTAAAGCTTCGCGTAGTCCTCCCATTGGTCGGAATCATCTCTTCTCGCGACCAACGGGAGCGCCGACCGAAGGGGTATATAAGTCACGAAGTGACCACGCAAACCGGGGTCCCCGCAAACAGGTCATCGTTTGCGGGGTGGCCTAGCGCAGCGGGCCCGTCCGGCAGGACACTATCTTTCCAGCATCTCCACCGCCTGCGCGACACTCATATCCGCCGGCATCAGCCTGAACTCACTGTGAACGAGGTGCTCGTTCCTGCCAATCTCTTTGAACAGGAGCGCCTTGCCCTCGATGGCGGTATTCGCCACAGCGTTTTTCCAATCCCCGCCCGGCTCCATCTCATGCGTCGTGTTGAAGTTGCTGCCCGCATGCACCGTCCCCAACAAGCCAAACCCCACACTGACGTCTGTTGGCATCGTTCCATCGATCCTGTGCAGCTGCATCATCCGCCGATCCACCAGAATCGTTCCTGTCATCGCGTGCAGCACGCGCTCCTCAAGCGACTGCGTCTTATACGCAGGATCAGGCCGAAAGGTTATTTGCAGATCGCTTCCCGCTTCGTGAGGATCGTCAAACAGAAACGCCCTTCGCAGCAGAGCCAGCATCTGCACCGCGTGCTCCTCATCGTTCTTCATCGCCTGCTCGCGCCGGAGAAACTCCTCAGGATGAGCGACGATCTGGGCCAGCCGCTCTCTCTCCGCGGCAGCACGCTCCGCGCTCAACGGACTCCCGTCGACGGCCAGCAGCATCCGCACCTTGCCTGCCGAAGTCTCCACCACGCGCTCGCGCCACAGATGCCCACCCGTACGATCCGACCGCTCCTCCGACACGTACATGTATCGATTGCGATGCTCTGCCGGATCATTCTCGTGGGTCAGCATCGTTTCGACAATTCGCTTTGCCTCGCTCGAACTCTGGGCGCGCAGGCCCCCGGTCCCCAACAGGCAAATCAGCGTCATCTTCCATACAGCAACACGCATCGATCCTCGATCCTCATCGCAGCACGAAAGCCCATCATGCTGCTTGCACAAGTAAAGCACGCCCAGCCACGTAACCCCGGCGAACTTCCAGCGACTCTCGGTGAGATGCGCCCCACGCAGCAAGAGTTCGCAGCCCAGAGATTAACGCCGACTTTTCCAAGAGCCCGTCATAAAACTCACGTAGACTGCCTTCAATCGCATGGCCGAATCCCCGCCAAACCCGTCGCAACCAATCACCACGCCCGATCCACTGATCACCGAGCCCGAACTCGTCTCCCCCAACCTTACCGACAACATCGCGCTCCCGGCTACCCCACCCCCGGGCCGCCGCGCCGCCGCCACCTTCATCTTCTTCACCGTCACCCTCGACATGCTCGCCCTCGGAATGATCGCCCCCGTCCTCCCGCGCCTCATCGAAGGCTTCCTCCACGGCGACACTTCCTCCGCCGCCCGCATGCTCGGCCTCTTCGGAACCGTCTTCGCCGCCATGCAGTTCTTCTTCTCCCCCATCCTCGGCTCGCTCTCCGACCGCTTCGGCCGCCGCCCCGTCGTTCTCCTCTCCAACTTCGGCCTCGGCTTCGACTACCTCTTGATGGCCTGGGCTCCAGCACTCAGCTGGCTCTTCGTCGGCCGCGTCATCTCCGGACTCACCGCCTCCAGCATCCCCACCGCCATGGCCTACATGGCCGACGTCACCCCACGCGAGCGCCGCGCCGCAGCCTTCGGCATGTTGAACGCCGCATTCGGCATCGGCTTCGTCCTCGGTCCTGCCATGGGCGGCCTCCTCGGCAACATCAATCCACGCCTGCCCTTCTGGGTCGCAGGCCTCCTCAGCCTCATCAACGGACTCTACGGCCTCTTCGTCCTCCCCGAATCACTCTCCCTCGCCAACCGCAGCCCCTTCTCTTGGGCGCGCGCCAACCCCGTCGGCTCCCTCAATCTCCTTAAACGCGGTGGCATGCTCGCCATCTCCGGCGTCCTCCTCCTCGGCTACATCGCCCAGCAGTCGCTCATGAACGTTTACGTCATCTACGCCGACTACCGTTACCACTGGACCGACCGTACCGTCGGCTTCTCCCTCGCCACCATCGGCGTCTTCACCGCAATCTACGGCGCGCTCCTCGTCAAAAGGGTCGTGGCAAAGATCGGCGAACGCGGCGCCATCACCCTCGGCCTCATCGGCGGAGCCATCGGCTACTCCATGTTCGGCTTCTCAAAGACCGGCCTCCTCTTCTGGCTAGGCATTCCGCTGCTCAATCTCATGTCCTTCACCTGGCCCTCCGCCCAGAGCCTGCTCTCACGAAAAACCAGCCCCTCCGAACAAGGCCAACTTCAAGGCGCCATCAACAGCCTGCGCGGCATCGCCGGTCTCATCGGCCCCGGCTTCTTCACCTACGTCTTCAGCAAATCCATCGGAGCCAACGCCATCGTCAGCATCCCCGGCACACCCTTCTACGTCGCCGCGTCCATGCTCCTCATCGGCCTCATCCTCGCCCAATACGCCACCCGAACCTCCAAGCCCATACTCCAAACCTGACTCGGACTAGAACTCAAACGGATCAAATCTCAATGCAGCCTGGAGTCGTTTGGCATTAACATACGGCGCCGAGCGTCTTGTTATGATCGGCGTGCACCAACGCGAAATATCTACTAACGCAACCTTAACTACATAAGCAGCTTGTGGCGCCCCGAGGAGTATCTGTGCGTTCTACTCGACAGCTTGAGATTGTCATTCTGCTCCTCGTCTCACCCATGCTCCTCAGCGGGCAGACCTCAACTCAAAAAGCGAGCAGTTCACCCGTTGCGACCAGCGCCAAAGTCAGTTCCACACAGCAGCCAAACGGTGTGCCAGCTCGGTTGAGGGAGATCGTCACCTCCGGCCATCTTGAGGAACTCCGTTGGCCCAACTTCACGGACTACCGGGCGCATCTGAACAACTTCTATCGCCCCTCTGCCTACAAACCAGCATGGATCAGCGACGGCAAGCCCACCACTCAGGCTGTCGACGTGATTCACATATTGCAGGACGCCGATCGCGAGGGTCTACTGGCTGAGGATTACGACGCCTCACGATGGGCTGACCGCCTCGCATCGCTCAAGGGTCCGCATGACGACGCTGACGAAGCCCAGTTCGATGCCGCCCTCACTGTCTGTGTTATGCGTTACGTCTCCGATCTGCACATCGGAAGGGTTAACCCCCAAAATCTGGGCTTCGAGTTCGACGTCTCTCACAAGAAACTAGACTTGCCGCAGTTCGTCCGCGAACGTCTGGTCAACGGCTCCGATCTGCGTTCTGAGCTTGCAGACATCGGCCCGCCCTTCCCAAGCTACCAGCGACTCCGCGCCGCTTTGCTGCACTACATGGAACTGGAAAAGAGTGGCGATGGAGAGAAAGTGCTCGATGTCGGGGGTGTGTCGCCCGGCGGGCAGTACGCGGGAGTAGCAGGATTGACAAACCGATTGCGTTTGCTGGGCGATCTGCCGGATAGCGTCACGATACCCCCTGACGCAAAGGTCTATGAGGGTCCTCTGGTCGATGCGGTCAAACACTTTCAAGGGCGCTTTGGTCTGCAACCAACCGGAGAGCTTGATTACAAAACTGTTGTCGAGATGAACGTGCCGTTGAGCGATCGGATTGAGCAGATGCGGTTGGCGTTGGAGAGATATCGCTGGTTGCCCTACCAGTTCAAACAGCCGCCCATCGTAATCAACGTTCCGGAGTTCCGCCTCTATGGATTCGACGAGAAAAATGAAGTGGGTCTCACGATGAGGGTGAATGTGGGTGAGGACTACGACCACCAGACACCCATGTTTGAAAACAACATCCAGTACATCGTCTTTCGTCCTTACTGGACCCCTACCCCAAATATCTTGCGCAAGGAGATCATCCCCGATCTTGAAAAAAATCCTTCTTTGGGCGATCAAAATCTGGAGCTGGTCAGCGCAGGCGGGAAGGTGATTCGTTCCGGAGACGTCACCCCTGCGTTATTGCAGCAGGTGCGAGCAGGCAAGCTGACCGTGAGGCAGCCACCCGGTCCCGAGAACGGAATGGGCCTGGTGAAGTTCATATTCCCCAACCAGCATGACGTCTACATTCACGACACCCCTGCGAGCCTCGATATGTTCTCCGAGGCAACGGAAGGGGAAGAGGGAGAGTTAAAACGGGTAGCAAGTCACGGGTGCATCCACGTGCAGGAACCCGCCAAGTTCGCAGCCTGGCTTCTCCGCAACACTCCCGGTTGGGACTTGGAAAGGGTTGAGAAGGCCATGCACGACGGTCGGGATAACCAGCAGGTGAATCTTGTCCCCCCGGTTCCCGTATTGATCTTTTACATGACGGTCGTCGTGGAAGAGAACGGAGATGTTCACTTCTTTCACGATATCTATGATCACGACAGAACGCTCAAGCTGGAGTTGGCCCAGGGCTATCCGTATCCCAAATGAGCGGAAGTACCCTGAGTTGCAGATAGTCGATCGCAGATATTCGCAACTAAGGCTTGATCTCGATCGGCGTGCCGTCTGGCACCACTCGCCATATCTCGTCGATCTCTGCATTGGTCACCGCAATGCAGCCCTCTGTCCAGTCGCCCAATTGTCCGCTCGGCCCTTTAAAGTCGTTTGGCAGCCCGTGGATGTACAGTTCGCCGCCGGTCGGGACACCGAACCTTTTCGCGCGTGCTATATCGTCCGCGTTTGGGTAAGAGATGTGAATGGACCGGTGATACTGACTATGTGCGTTATGCCGATCGAGCACGTAGTTGCCTTCAGGTGTCCTGCGATCGCCTTCCATGATCTTAGGCCCGACTGGATTGCCTCCCAGCGAAAGTGTGTACGTCTTCAGTACTTCGCTCCCCTTCATCAAAAGGAGTTTCCTTTCGGTCTTCAGCACAACCACCTTGTCGGCCATGGCAGAAGCTGGCAAGGGAGTATCGTTTGCTGAAAGCGCCCGCAAGGGAAAGACCGCAAGTGCAAAAAGCGTGAGAACGGTCAGCTTAGTGAGCTTCAACGACAGCATCTACCCGTACCCCGTTACTAGTAAGAGATCACACAGGAGGAAGCGCAGCTCGCGACTCTGGTTAGATCCGGAACCCAACCCGCCGCGGAGACGACTCACCTGTCAGTTGCTTTTATAAAAGAATACCCGAGGCCACCCAATCACACGCAGGTGGGACGCAGAAGTGTGGTGCGACGGTGTGTGTGCGAGCGCCACGATCGATCTCCACCCTGGATAAAGATGGTTTCCCATCGCTGTCACTTCTTCAGCGACTTCACCAACTGCTTCCAGTCCAGCTCCGTCTGATCCGCATAAGCCTCCGCAAACGCCCCCACCGCCTCATCAAACCGCGGCGAAGTCCCCACATACCCCGCCACCATCGCGCTATCTCCGGCCCGCGCATGTCCACGCGCCAGCATCTCGCCGCACACCCCCGCGTACTCCAGCAAACCAGCGGCCTTCAGATCCTGCAGCTGAATCGAAGCCTTGTGATCGTTCAACTGCCTCACCAGGTAATCCCTGCCGTCCATCGTCGTCCACCCCAGAAACGGATCCGACTGCAGCTGCATCGCACGCTCCCCATCCACCACACGCTGTCCCTGATGCTGCTTTCCTCTTCGTCCCTTCAAAGCACCAGCGACGTAAGGCGCATACCCGGAGGCCACCTCCTCCTTGATCTGCAAGAACAGAGGGTCCTTCATCCCATTTCCCTCCATCAACACCACGTAGTCCCGCAGCCCCACCGACCCCGTCCCCACCACCTTGAACGCAACATCCATCGGCCGGTATTGCGCCAGAAAATGCCTCCGCTCCGGCTGCAGGCTCTCCGCATACATCGTCAGCGACCCCACCACCTGCTCCGCCAGCGCGCCCGTCACCCTCTTCAGGTTTGGCGGAATCGTCCGAAACACCCGCTGCGCGCGCTTCGAACTTCCAGCCAAACTCCCAGCCGCATTCTTCGCCGAGCTCTTAGCCGCATCCTTCGCCGTCTTGCTCCCTTTCTTCTTCGCCGCCGAAGGCCGCCCCTCCACCTCCGTCAACGTCAACAGCGTATGCATGGGCGTAGCCCGCTCCGCCATCATCAGGATCCCCGCCACCGGCGTCACACTCCCCAGCCGATGCACCTGGTATCTCGCCACCTCCAGCACCGGCATTCGCGAAAACGCATGCATCATCGTCCGGTACCTCTCCAGAAATACCGCTGCCGCCTCCCTGCAACGCGCATCCTTGGCCCCGGCCCCACGTCCCGCCAGCACCAGGCTCGTCGCCATCCGCTTCACATCCCACTCAAACGGCGCAACAATCGTCTCGTCAAAGTCATTGATGTCGAACACCAACCGCCCATCCGGCCCCGCAAACGCCCCCAGGTTCCTCACATGCGCATCGCCGCACAGTTGATTACAGATCCCCGTACTCCCCACCAGCGACAGGTCATACGCCATCACCGGCACTGCCCCGCGAAAGTACCCGAACGGCGACGCCGCCATCAACTTGTTCTTCAACGCCACCAGCGCCGGCACCCGCCCCCGCGTCGACACCTCCAGCAGCTTCAGCGGACTCTCCCGCCGCTGCTTCGCCGTCCACACCTTATGATGCTGGCGCTTCACCTGCTTCCGCCGCTCCTGTCCAAAGACATAGCGCTCTCGCGCGCTCACCGGCTGCGTCTCGTTCATCCCTTCACCTCCACAAATCTGCAACCAAGAGTCTAGCCTATCCACGCGGCAATACCCCGCGCGCCCGCACGTTGATGTATTCTTGCCCGCATAAGCGCAGAGCATCCATCAGGTCCCGCGAGGTCTTACAACTTCTATGTCCCGCGCTCGCACAACTGAGATCCCCAGGGTAGAGCCCCTGCTCGTGCTCGCCGTCATCGTGCTCATCCTCTACTTCGCACGCGAACTCCTCATCCCCCTCACCTTCGCGCTCACCCTGTCGTTCCTGCTCGCCCCCGCCGTCAGCCGTCTCGAAACCCGCCGCGTCCCCCGCGTCCTCGCCGTAGCGATCATCGGCATCCTCGCCTTCCTCAGCATCTTCAGTGTCGGCTACGTCGTCGCCCGGCAGTTGCTCAACGTAGCCCGCACCCTCCCCGCCTACCGCCTCAACATCCACCAGAAGATGGCCACCGTCCACTCGCCCGCCGAGCAGTCTCTCGAGAAAGCCTTTACCGCCGTCGAAGACATCAGCGGCGACATCGCCCCCTCCTCTCCCACGCCGCTCTCGCAAACGCCCGTACAAGTCCAGCCCGTCCGCGTCATCGATCCCGACCGCACTCAGCTCCAGACCACCACCGAGCTGCTCATGCGCTTCCTCCGCCCCATCGGAACCGTCGGTGTCGTCATCGTCTTCACCATCTACCTCCTGATGAAGCGCGAGGACCTCCGCCACCGGATCCTCCTTCTCGCCGGCATGGGTCGCATCAACCTCATGACCCAGGCCCTGCAAGAGGCCGCAACCCGCATCAGCCAGTACCTCCTCTTCCAACTCGCCGTCAACGCAGCCTATGGCCTCCTCTTCGGCGGGGGCCTCTACCTCATCGGCGTACCAGACGCCACGCTCTGGGGAGTCCTCGCCGGAATCCTCCGCATCGTCCCCTACGTCGGCACCGCCACCAGCCTCGCCCTTCCCCTCATCGTCTCGGTCGCCATCTCCACCACCTGGTGGCCGCCCATCCTCATCCTCTGCCTCTTTCTCGCGCTCGAGCTCACCGCCACCAACTTCGTCGAGCCCTGGCTCTACAGCACCCGCACCGGCATCTCTTCCCTCGCCCTCCTCGCCATGGCCATCTTCTGGGCGCTCCTCTGGGGATGGCCCGGCCTCATCCTCTCCACCCCGCTCACCGTCTGCATCGTCGTCCTCGGCCGCCACGTCCCCCAGATGTCCTTCCTCCACACCCTCCTCGGCACCGACGCCGAGCTCTCCTCCGAGGCACTCTTCTACGAGCGTCTCCTCGCCATGGATCAGCGCGAAGCCCGCGCCGTCGCCAACCGCTTCCTCGCCGGCAAGCCCCTCGTCGAGCTCTACGACTCCGTCCTCATCCCCGCCCTCGCCCTCGTCGAGCAGGACCGCCACCAGGGCAACCTCGACGACAAGCGCTCCGACTTCTTCTTCCTCACCATCGGCGAGATCGTCGCCGAACTAGCCGACTACCACCAGAAAGAGCCCGCCAACGCCGCCCCAGACGCCGCGCCGGACGCCGTCAAACCGCGCCCCTCCCGCCGCCCCATCGAAAAAGAGTTCGCCGTCATCTGCATCTCCGTCAGCGACCAGGCCGACGAACTCACCACGCTCATGCTCGGCCAACTCATGGAGCGCGCCAACCATCAGACCCTCCTCCTCTCCGCCTCCACCATCTCCAGCGAGATCCTCGACTCCCTCGCCACCGAATCCAACACCGTCGTCTTCATCTCCGCACTCCCACCCTTCGCCTTCTCGCAAGCCCGAGCCATCTGCCAGCGCGTCCGCTCCCACCTGCCAAACAACCGCATCGTCGTCGGCCTCTGGAACTCCGCCAACGACCTCGACCAAACCGCCGAGCAATCCATCGAGCGCTTCGGCAGCGGCAAACCCAACGTAGTCGTCAACTCCCTCGCCCAGGCCCTCCACCAAGTCACGCACTGGCACCACCAGCACGACACCCAATACATGCGCTTCTAACCAGCTCGCTACTTTTCGTCCTGTCGTTGCTGCTCGCCTTTTGTTTGTCATTCCGCAGCGCAGCGGAGGAATCTGCTGTTGCTTTTCGTTGACAAGCGAATCTCTTGGGGCAACAACGCGCAAAAAAAGACCAGGCATCTTCGCCTGGCCTCTCTTCAAATTGATAAGGCTTAGTTAACCGCCAGCCGCTGCCGCTCCACACCGTCCAGAGCGACCCAAAGCGCCTTCGCCGCCCGCTCCCCAGCCGCCAGCACCGCCTCTTCGTCCTCAGGCGCACCGGCAAGTTGCTTCTCAATCAACTCCCGCCACACGCTCGCATGCGCAACATCAGCCGTCTGGTGCAGCGTGAAGTAACGCGCCGCCGCGCCCTCAGTCCCATAGTGCTCCGCCAGCCCTTCAGCCTTGGTCGCAGCAATCGCAGGCACCTTCGACTCATACGCATACAGCGCCGCCATCGCAGCCGAAGCCTTCTCCTCCAGCATCAGCTCACGGAACGTAGCCATCAGCGCCTCCATCTCCGGCTGCACCGCGCGCCCCTCCACCTCACCACGCGTCGCGCCCATCCCAGCAGCAAAGTCCATCCAAAGATCGCTATGCGGACGAGCCGTAGCCGCATCCACGCCCTCTTCTTCCGCCAGATTGCGCAGAACCTCACGCCGCATCTCCCCATCCGGCAGCCGCGAGTGCAGCGCACTCAGATAAGTCGGAAACGCCGACACATGATGCCAGTACTCCGCCGCATACTCCCGCAGATCCTCACGCGTCAGCTCCCCTTTCGACCACGCCTGATAAAACGGGTGCTGCAACAGGTTGAACGGAGCAACGCGCTCCTCGAAACGGCTCCAGAACCCAGCACTCCTCGAAATCATCAAAGACATAGTCAAGCTCCAATCAGAAATTCGCACGCGAGCAGAACCGCCCACGAGAATTCTCAGAGTGTACCCCGGGCAAGCCCCCGGCACAAAGCCCGTCCCCCACACGATGGATAGAAAAATCATCCTTTGAGTTGAAGACAGCACCCGCGTGCGCGCATAAACTCCCTCGTGACCAAGGTATACGAATCTCTTCGCAGCCAAGCTTCGCAATCACACGATGATCGCTAAGCTCCGCACGAAGCCGTGCGTATGCCCTCCTCTAACGACACGGAGAAAGACCATGACTTCGAATCACGCGCCAGCATCCTCCGGGTTTCAAAACCCGCTGCCAAGGCGCCTGCCGCTCCTCTTCTACCGCTTCCGGTCCGTTCGCGCCGGAAGCAGCCCCAAACCCAAAGAGCGGAGAGCCAGACATACCGCTCTCCTTGCCGCCTGTCTCACTTTCCTGTGTCTGCTCTGCCCATCGCTTAACGCTCAGACCATCGACGACGGCATCATGCTGGCGAAGCAGTCCCTCTGTGCAGGAGCCCTCTACACGCACGACAGTTGGGACAGCTACTGGCAGGGAAGCCTCCAGCGCGTCAACGGAAACATCGGCACCATCACGACGCAAACCATCACCATGGCAGCCAACTACGGCGTGACCAGCCGGCTCGACTTCATCATCAACGTGCCCTACGTTTGGACCGACGCAAGCAAGGGTGTGCTCCACGGCCAGTCGGGATTTCAGGACCTCACCCTCGCCGCAAAGTACAAGCTCATCAGCATACCCGTCCGGAAGTTCGGCGCTCTGCGAGCGATCGCCGTGCTGTCGGGCACGCTTCCCATGACCAACTACACACCCGACCTTCAGCCGCTTTCGCTCGGCACCAACAGCAGGACCCTCACCGGACGAGCCACACTGAACTTCCTCGGCAGGCGCGGGCTCTATCTCAACGGCACCGCCGCCTACACCTTTCGCGGCAACGTGACGCTCGACCGCTCCAGCTACTACACCAACAGCCAGCTCTATCTCAGCAATCAGGTCGCGATGCCCAACCTCTTCAACTACGGCACCAGCGTCGGCTATCGGAAAAATAACGTCTCGCTCTTCGGCGACTTCTCCGTGCAACAGGCACGCGGAGGAGGAGACATCCGACCCCAGGACATGCCCTTCGTCTCCAACCGGACCAACTTCTCCAAAGCCGGCGCAACCGTAAAGGTCCCGGTCCCGAAGATAGTCAATCTCCAGTATTGGTTCGTTTACTCCAACACCTTTCAAGGCCGCAACGTCGGACAGGCAAGCACCTTCACCACCGGCCTCATGTACACCCTTCCCTTCGAAAAGCGAGCCACCCCTTGAAAACGATAATGACCACGATCGTCACACAAAAAACGCCTCTCCTCCGCACATCGATCTCAGCCGCGATCTTCCTTGCTCTGGCCCTGAGCACCTCCAGTTGCAGTAAAGACATCCCCTCCTCCGAGCCCTTGCCCGCAGTCACTCCGGCGAACACCGACGCCAATGCAGGTGCCTGGAAGATGATCGTTCTCTCAGGCCCCACGCAGATCGCTGTAACAGCGCCGGCCCCGGTAAGCGATCCCGGCTATCAGTCCGAGTTAGCCTCCATCAAGACCGCCCAGGCCAGCCTGACCGATGCGCAAAAGACAGCCATCACCTACTGGAGCAGCGGCGGCGTCCTGCGTTGGAATCAGATCATGCGCGAGATTGCAGCGCGCTCCGATCTGCCGCCTTCGCCTAATCCGGACGGAAGCTATCCCGTTCCGAACCCCGCGAATCCATTCGCGAATCCGCAATATCCGTTCAGCAACCCTCCCTACGCCGCACGCGCCTACAGTTACGTCTCGGTCGCGCAGTTTGAGGCGCTAAAGACCGCCTGGTACTACAAGTACCAGTACAATCGCCCTTCTCCTTTCAAAACCGACACCGGCATTAAGGCACTGCTGCCGACCAGCGACATCCCCTCCTATCCCTCCGAGGATGCTGTCGAAGCAGGAGTCAACGCCGCTCTGCTCACCCTCCTGTTCCCCACCTCGGTCGACGAGATCAACGCCAAGGCAGCCGAGCAGCAACAAGTCGCCCTCATCTCCGGCAGAGCGTCCGCCAGCGACATCGCCGCCGGAGTCGCCCTCGGCAAAGCCGTAGCCGCCGTCTTCGCTGCCCGCGCCGCCACCGACGGAATGAAGGCAGCCGGTGGCTCGCCGGCAATCTGGCAGTCCCTGGCCGCCAACGCAACCGCCCGCGGAGAGATCCCCTGGATCAGCCAGGATGGTCCCCCTCGCCCTCCGATGCTGCCCGTCTTCGGCAAGGTCAAGGCGTGGATGATGACTCCAGCCGACATCGTCAACGAGCGGCCCGGCCCGCCTCCCTCCACCTCATCCACTCAAATGCAGACCGAGACCGCCGAAGTAAAAAGCATCGTCAACAGCCTCACCCGCGACCAGCAGGCGACGGTCTACAAATGGGCCGATGGAGTCAGCACCGTAACTCCTCCCGGACACTGGGACGCCATCGCCGAGCCATACATCAGCGCTGCCAGCTTCAGCGAGGTTCGCGCCTCACGCTCTTTCGCGCTGCTCAATATGGCCCTCCATGACGCCGCCGTTGCCTGTTGGGATGCGAAGTACTTCTACTTTAACCCCCGACCCTCGCAGCTCGATCCCTCGATCAAGACCCAGACCGGACTGCCAAACTTTCCATCCTATGTCTCGGGGCACTCCGACTTCTCCGCCGCAGGCTCCGATGTCCTGTCTTATCTCTTCCCCGACGCAGCAACCTACTTTCAAGCACAGATGCAGGAGGCCGCCATGTCCAGGCTCTACGCGGGCATCCACTATCGTTCAGACATCACAGTTGGGATGGCTCACGGCAAGAGAGTCGGAGACTACACCGTCAGGTTCGCAAAAACAGACGGGGCCAATTAGAGCGGTTTATCCGTAGGCAAGGACAAGGGTCGTCAATCCCGAGCGCAGCGAAGAGGTCGTCATCCTGAGCGCCGCGATGAATCCCTGTCTTTCGTCCTTGCCCGGTTCCCATTCATAGCGCCGCACTCGCGCGAGGAATGGGCTCCGCTCTGCCGAAGGCAGGAGTGAAGGCGAAGCCGCAACGACTGATATTGCCTTTGCTGCTGTCTGTTCTTCCTAACCGTTAAAAGAGCTGCCCTGTACGCTATCTACCCGCGAAGCCGCTCCAGCATCTCCCTCACCGTTAGGCCCAACACCGGATGAATCATCTTCGGCGCGATCTCCGCCAAAGGCTCCAGCACAAAGCTCCGCGCCTGCATCTCCGGATGCGGCAACTCCAACTCCTCGGTCTCCACCACTACGTCGCCATAAAGCAACAGATCCAGATCGATTACGCGCGGGCCCTTAGCGACGGCCCCAACCCGATCCCTTCCCATCGCCCGCTCCACCACAAGTAGCTCCCGCAGCAAAGCCACTGGCTCCAAAGCCGTCTCGAGCAGCAAAGCCGCATTCAGAAATCTAGGCTGCTCCAGAAACCCCACCGGCTCCGTATCGTAAAACGACGAGACCGCCGTCACCTCACCCAGCGGCCGAATCAACCGAACCGCCTCCACAAGATTCGCCTCGCGATCCCCAAAGGACGATTCCAGGTTCGACCCCAACGCGATCGCCGCCACAGCCCTCACGCCCGCACCACGCGGAGGCGCGGCTTAGCAGCCACACAAATCACCACATCGTCACCACAATCCACCATCAACGAACCACGCGTTTCGACCACAAAATCACGAAATCGTGGCTGGTTGCAGCTGGCCCATCACCCTGGCCGGCTCCGCCACCTCATCGTACCCGTGCGCCAGCTCCCACGCCGAGCGGTCACGCATAAGTCTTTGCACGAGAGCAGTATGCATCGCATGCCCAGCCCGCTCGGCCACCACATGACCCTGAATTCTCCGCCCCGCCAGGGCCAGATCCCCAATCAGATCCAACACCTTATGCCGCACAAACTCGTCATCAAACCGAAGTGGCCCATTTTCAACACCTTGCCGCGACAGAATAATAGCGCTCTCGTCCGAAACCCCACGAATCAGCCCCATATCCCGCAACATAGCCTCATCTTCTTTAAACCCAAAGGTACGCGCCGGAGCAATTAATTTAACATAATCTCCAGTCGCCAGATCGCCCCTAAACGTCTCATAACCAATAGGTTGCGGGAAGTCGATCGTATACTGAATCCGATACCCCGACCCCGGATAGACCCCGATAAACTTGGATCCGTCCCGAACCTCCACCTCTCTTAAAATCTTTAGGTATTCACGCTTTCGCCTCTGCTGCTTAAGCCCAACAGAATGAAACGCTTGCACATAAGGCAGAGAACTCCCATCCAGAATGGGAACCTCAAGATTATCCACCTCGACGATCACGTTATCCACACCAAAGCCGATAAGAGCAGAGAGCAGATGTTCCGTCGTCGAGATCAAAACGCTCTGCCGCATCAGGCTCGTCGCATAGCTAACTTTAGCGACATTCCGCCCAATCGCCGCGATCTCGAAGTTGTCTAAGTCCGTGCGACGAAAGACGATACCGGATCCAGCCGGCGCCGGGACCAATCGCATCAGCACAGGCGCCCCGCTATGTAAGCCGATACCGCTGAACTCTATCTCCGAACGAATTGTCTGCTCAAAATGAGCTTCCAATGCCACGAGTAGGCGTCTCCGGATAGAACCATCACCGAGACTATAGCGGAAAGAACTCTTTCCGTTGTGGCAAATAAGCCACATTCCCCTCTAAGGATGACTACTTTTTTCCTCAAGAAGCCGGCCAACTAATCCTTTTGATTGCTATAACATCCGTCCATGGAAGCCAAAGCGATCCTCAGCGCAGTGGACAAGCAAAAGGGGTGGATCGAAGACACCCTGCGAGATCTCGTCCAGCAGGAATCTCCAAGTGAAGACCCGCAGGCAGTTAACGCAGCCGCCGCCCTTGTCGAACAATGGGCTCGAGAGATCGGCACCCGCTCCAAACGCCATAAACAGCGCCAATTTGGCGACGTATTGGAGCTCCGCTTCGGCCCAACCCGCTCCACACAAAAACCTATCCTGCTTCTAGGCCACCTCGACACCGTCTGGTCTCTCGGCACTCTCAAGACGATGCCGTGGCGCAACACGGACGGCCGCCTCTGGGGACCCGGCGTTCTGGACATGAAGGCCGGAGTCATCATGGCGTTGACAGCCTTAAACACATTGAAACAACTTAGGTTAGCTCGTCCGGTGACGCTGTTGCTGAACAGCGACGAGGAGGTAGGGAGCACGATCTCCAGGCCGATTACCGAGAGATTGGCGCGAGAGTCATCCGCCGTACTCGTCCTGGAGCCGGCACAGGGGCTGGCCTACAAGACCGCCCGCAAAGGCGTCGGCCAATATAATGTGCAGGTTACAGGCGTTGGCGCGCATAGCGGGGTGGACTTCGAGCGCGGCCACTCGGCGGTTCTCGAACTCGCAAAGCTGGTCCAGGCAATATCCGGATTCACGAATCTCGACCGCAGACTCACGGTAAATTGTGGTGTGATCGCTGGTGGAACACGGTCCAATGTCGTCCCTTCGCACGCCTCTGCCGAGATTGACGTCCGTATTGCCAAGGCCAGCGACGCCACCTACGTCGACAAGCTCTTCCGCAAACTCAAAGTCTCAGATCCCCACTGCGAGTTCACCATCACCGGCGGCATCAACCGTCCTCCGATGGAACGCAAACCGGGAACGATTGCGCTCTTCAAAAAAGCCCGAGCCCTCGCAGCCGAACTTGGCTTCACGCTCGAGGAAGCCTCCACGGGCGGGGGCTCCGACGGCAACTTCACCGCCGCTCTCGGCGTACCAACACTCGACGGCATGGGCGCAGTAGGCGACGGAGCCCATGCCCCGCACGAGTCCGTCGTCATCGAACATCTTGTCCCGCGAACGTCCCTGCTCGCAGCGATGATCGCCAGCATCGAGTAAGCAGTATCAGCAGTCTTCGACCTAGACCCTCTCCGCAACAGACGTGTCCGATTCGGCCTGCGCCAGAAGAGTAATCGTGCGAGCGATCGGAAGACCCACCACGTTGAAGTAGCAGCCTTCGATGCGCGGTATCCACCGTGCCGCGTAGCCCTGAATCGCATAGGCTCCCGCCTTATCGAGAGGCTCGCCGCTCGAGATATATCGCCCAATCTCCGAGTCTGTGATGACGTTGAAGGTCACCTGGGTGATGTCGAGATCCCGAACCGTCTTCTTCGCCGTGATGGCAGCGATACCCGTCAGCACCGCATGAGTGCGCCCGCTCAAAAGCTCCAGCATGCGGCGTGCATCGGCGCTGTCTGTGGGCTTGCCCAGAATCTGTCCCTCAACAACAACGCACGTATCCGCGCCAAGAACAACCAGCGGATCCTCAGCAGTGTCCGAAGCTCTATAAGCGTTCCAGACAGCTTGCGCCTTCTCTTCCGCAAGCCGCTGAACATACGCGGCAGCAGCTTCGTTCGGTAACAGATCTTCGTTGAGGTTGGCAGCCTCGGCGGTAAACGTAAGACCTGCCTGCATGAGAAGTTCGTGGCGACGTGGCGAGCCAGAGGCAAGGATGAGCATCACGCTATGAGACTATCGGCACCGCGCCGGTTCTGCAAAATCACCCACACCCAACTCCTCACGCTTAGCGGCTCCGTTACGCAGAAAGCTCCTCTACTGAAACGCGAGCCTGCATCGCGTGCGTAGCGCCTGGAGCGAGAGTGATCGTATCGACCGCGGCGTTCACCGTCTCAATCGCAACGAACTCATGCCACTCCGTCGAGTCCATATCAGCCAACTTTGCTGCTCCCTCTTCCCAGGGATTCCACACAACCGTAGTGGTGGAACCGGTCTTTGCCACTACGATGCGACGCTTGCCCGCATGATCGTTCAACGTGCAAGTCCCAACCGTGTCCAGATAAACACGATCCGTCGGGCCCGTGACCGTAATATCGCCGTGTTGCAGTTTCTTTTCAAAATTGTCGACTTTGTCGAGGTAGCTGACTCCGTCGAGACCAGCAATCGCAATCTCGTGGATATCCTCCACGGCGTAGTACGTATGAAGCGCCTCCTCGAAGACAAGCGGCGTAGCGGCATCGTTGGCCACGGTCAGCTGCATCGTCAGCGTGCGTCCAATGGTGAGCTGATAAGCGAGACGAAAGTGATCGTACCCCAGGCTTCGGCTGAGATCGTTGGGCCCAAGCGTAAAGGTAAGGTGTAGATCGTCTCCAGCCAGCGCGGCAAACGCAAGCGTCCAGTCCTGAATCCGCGCGAAGCCATGCGAAGGCCCAGTCTTTCCATCATGCCGCGTAGCAAACCACGGAAACGCAATCGGCACTCCACCGCGAATCGCCTTGCCCGGCGCGTAATCGGTCTTGCGGCTGGTAAAGATCGCAGGCTGATGGCCCGCTGGCTGCCACGCCGTCAGGTGTGCGCCTTGCAGGTAGACGGTTGCGGTTGCATGTGGCGCCGTAATGTCGGCGCGTACAAGTCCACCTTCCGTTGCGTGAAATGCGAGGACGCCCGGTAGGCCAAAGTGTTCGTTCAGTTGATTGATATCCATCGTTTTCCTTGCGTTCACCATGACGAGAGGGAACGTGTTGCAGTTAGATCTGCGAGTAAGCCGTTGGGCTCAATATCAGATTCGAAATGTTACTCACGATCTCTTCAAAGTTGTAACGTGGCGACCCCTTCAACTTGATCCACTCAGGATCGGTGCGGAACTTGTCCCATTTGACGTTGAGGTCCGTCAGATCCGAGAAGCTAAGCATGTAGGTGAGGTTCGGCATACGCGGACCGATCAGCGTATCGCTGTAGAAGACCTGGCTGAATCCTGCACGCTGAAAGATGTCGAACTCCCCGTGATGAAACATCTCGACCTTGCGAATATGGTCCTGATTGCTGGGGCTTTCGTAGGTACGAAGTTGAAAGATCCTCTTGCCGTGCTCTGCCGTTGCGGCTGGAGGAGTCAGCTTCGGCCAGCCTTCAAACGCAATATGAAGTGAGCTCTCGATCCGCTGAAAGGCTGGAGCCGTTGCAGGCGCACTCCAGAAAGGCTCGGCGGCCTTCATGAACTGCTCATCGTGCACGAGCTGCAACTCCGCAGAGACAAGCGTCTCCAGCTTTGCACACGGCAGCAGAAGATAAAGCGTCGGCGTCTCCGGTCCAATGTCCAGATGGAAGGCCCCCACTGGCGCAATGCCCATTCGATTCAACGCGGGAATCAATGCTTCTGATATGTAACTGTCAGTGAGCTTAATCTGCGGTCCGGTCTGCAGATGATACCTGCGAATCTCATAGTATTCGCGCGGCTTGCCGGATGAGGTCTGAGCAGAGACCTGACTCGCGAGTGCAAGCGCCGAGGTTGCAAGTGATGCGGTCAAGAAGTCACGCCTTTCCATCAAGCCCTCCCTGTCGGCCAGACATCCTGTCGCTACAGGATGGGTTATCACCTACAGAATACAGACAGTCGCGCCGGTTAGTGTGAACGGAACGCCGCAGTCACTTCACCGGAGTCTGTGGCGGCCCCTTCATCAGTTCGAGGAAAAGTTTATTGAATCGCGGTAGATCGAGATCTGCCTGGACGTGAACAAGCTGTACATCAAGTTGAGGCTTGTTGGCCGCAGTCCAAGAAAGCGTGTCTCCGTAGAACGGGCCTCGCGTCAAATCCACATCAACGTACAGCTTCTCCTCTTTAGTGATGATCGCGGGATCGAGCCACGCTGCGGCCGCAAGCTCATCCCACAAGTAGTAAAACTCGCCCGTGTAAGCCGCCAGATACTTCGCACCTGGGTTAGGAGAACGAGCAATCTCTTCCAGCATCGCTTTGGTGAATGCTGTCTTGATCGAGATATCGACCGTCGTCAGGTCGATGCGCGGCCAGTGCGCGCGAAGCGTAATGTGGGCTGCCTCGGGATCGAACCAGAAGTTGAACTCGTGCCGCGGATTGTTGGAAAACTCCGGATCGCCCGTCTGCGGACTCAGGCTGCCGCCCATGATCACGATGCCCTGCGTGAGTTCGGCGAAGTGCGGATCGATTGAGATAGCAAGCGCAATATTCGTGAGTGGGCCAGCGGCATAGATCGTAACCTGATGCGGATGCGCATGAACCTGACGAATGAGAAAGTGCGCTGCGTCCTCCGCCAGCGGCTTCAGCGTAGGCTCGCCCTCCTCCATCTTTGGAACAACGTAAGGCCCGTGGTAAGGCTGACGACTCGTCGTCGCGGCCAGATCGCCCCACGCCCCATACCAGGGGAACGTCCCGTAAAGCTGTTGCTGAAGCTTCGACTCCTCTTCGGTGCGGACCAGCGGAAAGATCGCTCCCGGCACAACAGGAACATCGGTGCGATGGATGAGTTCGAGCATACGCAGCGTGTGCTGCACCTCCTCCGGCTCCCACGCATTTCCGCTCACCATCGTGATGCCCAGCACCTCCGCCTGTGGCGACTGCAGCAGCACCATCATCGCCATCTGGTTGGAACCGCCAGGGCCGGAGCCGTCCTGATCGATCAAGACCATACGCCTGGCCTGAGCATTTGAAAGCTGCGAGATCGCAGCGCAAAAAAGCACGACGCGGAACAGAGAAGATCTTCGACTCATGGTCAGCAGATTACCATCCATCCAAAGCTGGAAAGCTAAAGGTAAAACGGCGAGCTCTATCTCGCGACTGCCGTTATGCTCTTAACAACATGCGCCGAATCCTGCTCCCCCTTGCTCTTCTCTTCTCTGCGTCTCACGCGGCCTCGGCGATTGAGGTGAAAGTCTCCGCACAGGCCTTGGAGCGCACCTTGCGGGCACAGCTCTTCAACGGTCCGCAGGGTCGCTACTACCTCCGCGGCGACGCCAACTCGCCCTGCTATGTCTACGCCGAATCACCCCACGTCACCTTCGTGCAGGACCGCATCGTCGTCCGCGTTCATGCCAAATCCAAGCTCGGAACATCCGTCCGCGGCACCTGCCTCGGCGTCTCCCTCACCACCGACACCGACGTTTCGCTGATCCCCGAAGCCGAAGAGGAGAGCATCGGCTTTCGCGACGCACGAATCGAAAAGCTCAGCGAATCCAGGGAGCTGAACTTCATCCTCGCCCCCTTCCTGAGCCACAAGGTCCCCGCACAGATGAAGGTCAACGCCGCAGTGCTGATGCGTCAACTCCTCAGCCGCTCGACCGAAACCACCGGCTACGCCCTCTCGCTCGACTCGCTGAAACTCCATTCCCTGCTGGTCGAAGGCGAGTCGCTGGTCATGGACGCCGACGCCAATCTGAAGGTGAACTAGCGTGCCTGCCTACTGAGGAACCGCAGGAGCTGGCGTCGCTGCCGGGGCGGGCAGCGGCTCCGGTCATCGTCGCAGGTTCTCCAGGTATCACCTCAACCCCTGCATCCTAGAAAGAAACGCGCGCTCCGAACTGAAACTGCCGTGGATCGGACGACGCAGTCGGCGTGCCAGCCGCGGTATAAAGCAGATTCACGTCCAGGGTGTTGTTCTTGTTGATCAGGTTGAAGACGTCCGCAGTCACCTGCAGCGCAATCTCATGCGAAAACGTGAAAGCCTTCGCGATTCGCAGATCCGTGAACCCAGTGTAGGGCTTCACCCCGACATTGCGGCCAAGGTTGCCGGCAAAGTAGCTGCTCGCAGGGCCAGCGTCGGCGGGTGCATCCGCGTAGCACGGCAGATTGAACGCTCCCGTCGGAGAGTACTTGGACAACACCGGGGCAGTACCGCAACTAGTCTTCCCACTGCCGGGAGCAACTGCGTTCGGCCTGTCCGTGAGCGGATCGAAGTCGAAGTTCGTATCGGTTCCGGTCAGAATATTGAATGGTCGGCCCGAAGAGATCTCAAAGATCGGCGCCACGGTCACTCCGGAGAACGCCGCAGGAAAGAATCCCGAGCCGCCAACGTGGCCCGAGTTATATACCCCCGACAGCACCAGGCGATGACGCTGGTCGAAGGTCGAGGTGCTACGCTCCGCATTGGGCACAAAGTTACTCTGCGGAGCATCCGAGGTCGAGACCACATCGGTCGAGTCGTCGATCGCATGCGACCACGTGTAGCTCACAAGAAACTCATAGTTCGTCGAAAAGCGCTTCCTCAAATTTGCGCTCAGAGCGTTGTAGCTCGAGGTGCCAGTCGTCAGGTTAGGCGTCATGTCGCCGAACGGAACAGGAATGCCTACGCCAAGCCCATCTCCGGCAGCAATCTCGCTGGCCAGGGCAACGCACTGTCCAGCCCCCACGTTTGGATTCGCTAGAAAGGTCGCAAGCGAGGTGTTCAACCCGGACCGGCGAAAGAAGTTCAGCAGCGCAGGCGTGACAAAAGGTCCCGTGGGGCCAACTCCGCAAGGATTAACCCCAGCCGCCGTTCCAACCGTCAGCGGGTTTGATGTCGGGCTGGCAGTGCCAGGCGCTGCCGTCCCAGCCTTCACGGCGTTCACTGCATTTCGCCAGTTGGCGACGAGCAGCTGCGGATTAACCGGATTCACGTTGACAGGACGGTTCAGATGCCGCCCCCCGGTCGAGTTGAAGGCAACGTTCAGCGAAAGATCGCGCCCGAGGTCCTTCTCCACTCCAAACGAGATCTGCTGCACATAGGGCGTCACGTAGTGAAGGGACGCAGGCAGGCCGGAGGGAAGAATCGCCAGAGGAAAACCCGCAGCCAGAAAGTTCTGATTGACGAAGACGGAGTTCGAGTTGTTGGGGTCGAACCGCTGCTGACTCGGAAGATAGTTGACCCCCGCAGCACTCGCGCCCAGGCAGTTCGGATTTGCCAGCGATCCCTGAAACGTATTCGAAGCGTTCAGATTCAGTGGACTCGCCGCGGCATTCGGACTCGCCACACTGCACGGAGTCCCGCCGCCAAGAATCACCAGCGGCACTTTGGTTGAATTGAAGATGCTCGACTGCGACTGAAGATTTCCCGGAGCGCGATCGTAAAACAGCCCGTAGTTCGCGCGGATCACCGTCTTCGCATCGCCGCGCACATCCCACGCAATTCCAACCCGAGGCGCAACGTTGCTATCCTGCAGCCGAATGCCCTCGCGTATCCCGTAGATCCTCTCCGCGTCATTCGTATTCGAATTCAAAGCAAGCTGCGTCGGGAAGGCCTCAATGTCGTACCGAATCCCGAGGTTCAACGTCAGTCTGCTGGTGGCGCGCCAGCTGTCCTGCAGAAATCCGCCAAGCGTCTTCAGATCGTACTTGTACGTCGTCTGACCGATGCCCTGCGCGAACGACTGCGGAATTCCCAGGCCGTAAGCCTGCACCGGCGAGAAGCCTGGCAGCCCCTCAAGCAAGGGCGAAACATCGGTTGCATTCAACGCAGCGAACGTATAGTCGCCGCCGCCATAAAGCTGCCCCTGCTTCAGATTGATCGGGATGTACCGAAGGTCCACCCCAGCCTTGAAGGTGTGACCGCCACGCGTGTACGTAAAGTTATCCTGCAGCTGATTCTGATTCTCGATCCGGTCGACGACCGAGAACGGCGTCTTGCCGAAGTACGCATAGCCCGGAATATTCACAGCGGTACTGCTGCCGCCAGGTGCGTCCGTATTGGCGAATCGTACCGGATGCCGCGCATATTGGTAGCGCAGCTCATTCACCTTGTTGTTGCCGATCAGGATCGTATGCTGCCCCGCAATCGCAACGTCATGCAGGCTCTGCGTCGCAGTGCGGGAGAAGGAGTTCTCGCCGATATTCTGGTTCGCCGCGCTCTCCTCGATGCCCGTAATGTAGCTGGGGCTGACGCTGGCGTGCAGAACCAGTTGCTGATTGCTCGTCAGCTTGTGATCGATACGCAGCGAATAAATCTCCGTCTTCTCCGTTACGGGAAAGTTTCCGATCAGGCTGTTGAGCGGCGTAAACGAAGCAGGCGTCGGCTGACCCGAGGTCACAAAGTTCCTGGGTCCAATCGTCGACTGCAGAAACGCAGGATTCTGACCAGTCGTAGCCAGCGATGACCCCGATCCGACCAGCGCAATGTACTGCTGAATCCCCGGAGTGGTCGGTGGAGCGGCCTGCAGAAACGCTTGCTGCTCGGGCGTTCCCTGAATCGAAAGCGCACCGCCCGGAAGCCCGTAAAACTGGCTCACATCGATCTTCGTCAGTCCAAAGTTGTTCGAGCCGATATCCGAAAAGCCTGTCTCCTGGCGCCGCGTAATCTCAGTTGAAAAGAAGTAAAACGTCTTATCCGGAACGATCGCGCCGCCAATAGTAAACCCCGCCTGGACCCGCGTGTACGCCGGTTGATCGACGGTCGAAAACGGGTTCGTCGCCTGGATGTAGCGATTGCGCAGAAACCCGAAGGCGCTTGCATGGGTCGCATTTGTTCCCGATTTGGTCACAATATTCACGACGCCGCCCGACGCCCTGCCATACTCCGCCGCAAAGCCGTTCGTGATGATCTGAAACTCCTGCACCGCGTCCTGCGACACCGTGGATCGCGTGCCTCCGGAGATGTAATCCCCCGCATCGGCGCCATCGACATTGATGGAGTTCGACCGCGCCCGAACTCCGCCAAAGTTCAGCCCCGAGGTCGGAATCGCACCCACCGAAGGTGCAGCGTCACGCGCAATCTGCGAGTTCGTCAGGGTGAAGTTGATGTAGTTGCGTCCGTTCGTCGGCAGGTTGTCAATCCGCAGCTGATCGACCGTCGTGGACTGCGAGCTCCGTTGCGTCTCGATGATATCCGCACCCGAACTCACCGTAACAATCTGCGTCGAGCCCACCGAAAGAGACAATGGAAGTTCAGCCTGTTCGCCCGTCGTCAGAATCACATTCTTGCTGATATAGGTGTTGAAGCCTGTCGCCGTCGCCTGCACCGTGTAGGTCCCTGGTGGCAGCAGCAGCAGGCGATAGTTTCCCTGCGCGTCCGTGGTCGTCGAACGCGAGAAGCCCTTTGATTCATCCGTAATTGAAACGGCAGCATTCGGAATCACCGCTCCGGTCTGGTCGTGAACGGTGCCATTGAGTTGCGCTGTAGAGATATTCTGAGCCTGTATACCGGTGGAGAAAAAGCACACCAGAAGAAGAACAGCGGCCAGAGCATTGAAGCAGAAAAGCCGCGACTTGAAGTTAAACATGCGTGTTGCTCCCCCGTTGTGTCGGCAGGCCCAGCCCCGTTGGCGACGGCCCGAACGACAACTTTGACGACGCGATGTTCTACATGAATGACCATTCAGCACGCAAGGGGAAACCGGGGACCGCGTGATTACCTGTGCAATCCCCCCTTCAAAATCGCCGCTCAATGACCTTGTTTTGTGGACTTTGCCTGCCCGGCTCCCATCACACCCTTCTCCCAGGCACCTGCACCGGCAGGGCAAAGATCAAGCAGCGGACAAGCAACGCACCTCGGATGATTCTTCGTACAAAGCTGCTGACCATGAATCTTGATCAAGGAATGGTGCTCGTCCAGCATCTCCGGCGGCCACTTCACCGGAGCCATCGCCATCAACCGGCTCTCCGTCTCCCGCGCATCCGCACTCCTGCCGACAAACCCCAGCCGCTGCGTCACTCGAAGATGATGGCTATCCACGCACATTGCCCGCCTTCGCAACGTGCTGAAGTTCACCACCGCCGCGCTGGTCTTCACCCCCACCCCATCGAAGCGCTCCAGCCACAAGCGAATCTTGTCCGTGCGATACCCCTTGAGAAACTCCAGCGAGAGCGATCCACAGCGTCGCGTAATCTCCTCCAACGCGGTCTTCAGGTTGATCGCCTTCGGTTCAGGAAACGTCACCGCTCGAATCGCATCTTCGATCTCCGGAATCGAAGCGTCGCGAAGATTCTCCCAGCTACCAAAGCGTTCTTCGAGACGACGGATGACCTCCAGCGAGATCTCCGTCTTCGTCCGCGACGACAGCATCGAGTAGATGAACTGCTTCAGCGGATCCCACACCTCCCGCACCGGTGGCCGATCGTAATGCGCCAGCAGACGGCGATGAATCTCCTCCAGACGCGTATCGGTAAACAACGGCGCAGCCAGCATCACCTATATTTTATTTCCTCGGCAGCCAAGGCGTAGCTACCGCGTTCTTGACTGCTAAGTGCTCCTGACAAGCAGAGTAGACCGGCTTCAAGTATTGATCTTTGTCCGGCGCGAGCGGGATCTCGTGGACATAGTGTTCATAACTCTGACTAAGCGTTATGGGATGCACCACGTCGCTGGCTTTTGAAGCCTCATGGCCTCTGGCCATTGCTGTCGGTAAGCTCAGGTTTGTGGACGCGCTCGAAGCGTTTACCTGCGCCGCAAGGCTACCGCCTGCCAACAACAGAAACAACGCTATCGCAGCAACACGCATAGAGCCTCCGCAGGCCTACATCATACCAAGCCCCTCTAACTTCAATTCCGAGTCACGCCCAGCTGTGTCCCAGCAGCCGTCTGCAAACCCCAGGCCATACGCGGCGTATTGTGCGCCATCCCCACGCGCCCATCCGGTCCCAGCAAAATAATCCCGCCATGCCCACCCAGACGGTTGAAGAGATAATCAATCGCCTCATGCGCAGCCTCGTCAGGACTGGCCCCAGCCGCCACACGATCCACCGCCCACTTCCCCAGCACCAGCTTCATAATCGGCTCACCCCAACCCGTCAGCGACACCGCCGCCGAAAGATTATCCGCGTAACACCCACACCCGATCAGCGAAGAGTCGCCAACCCGTCCCGGAGCTTTATTCAACGTCCCGCCGGTACTCGTCCCCGCCGCAATATTCCCATGCCCATCCAGCGCCACCGCGCCCACCGTATCGTGCGACTCAAGGCTCCCCGAGAAGGTCTCATCCGGCAGCCCCGCCAGTTCGTCAGCCTGAGCCTTATAGAGCCGTTCCCTCTCCCGCGGCACCACCAAATCCGAGTTGTCGCAGAGCGCCATGCCATGCTGCCGCGCAAACCGCTCAGCTCCCGTCCCGACAAAGTACACATGCGGCGACTTATCGAGCACCAGCCTCGCCGCCCGTATCGGATTCCGCAGCCGCTCCACGCAAGCCACGCCCCCCGTACGAAGGTTCTCCCCATTCATCAGCAAAGCATCCATCTGCACCCGGCCGTCCTGCGTCAGAAACGATCCACGCCCTGCGTCGAAGGTGTCATCGTCCTCCATCACCGCGACCGCTGCCTCCACGGCATCCACCGCAGCCGCACCTCGTTCCAACAGAGAATAACCGGCAGCAAGCGCATTCGCGATGCCGGCTTCGTGGGCCGCGATGGCGTCGTCAGGCATCGCCCATGCACCGCCATGAATTAACAGAACTGGTTTCACACTCATCGCATCCAAGTCTACGGGATCAAGTCTACGGGATTTAGACCATCCCATTCCATCAAGCCCACTTGTTGCGAAACCTGCAGAAAAAACCGAGGACAAGAATGGCAAAGACAATCGCTGACCTGATCGTGGAAAGCCTGAAGAACGCCGGCGTAAAGCGCGTCTACGGTCTCCCGGGCGACTCGCTCAACGGATTTACCGACTCCCTCCGCCGCGACGGCACCATCGAATGGGTTCACGTGCGCAACGAAGAGGTAGCCGCATTTGCCGCAGGCGCCGACGCGCATCTCACCGGCTCCCTCGCAGTCTGCGCCGCAAGCTGTGGCCCCGGCAACCTCCATCTCATCAACGGACTCTTCGACTGCCATCGCAACCGAGTCCCCGTCCTCGCCATCGCCGCGCACATCCCGAGCGCCGAGATCGGCACCAACTACTTTCAGGAGACTCACCCGCAAAATCTCTTCAAAGAGTGCAGCCACTACTGCGAGATGGTCGGCATCCCCGAGCAGATGCCCCGCGTGCTCGAGATCGCCATGCGCACCGCCATCAACCTCTCCGGCGTCTCCGTCATCGTGCTACCCGGCGACGTCCTGCTCCACAGCGCTCCTCCCGATCACAACCTCATCCCCATCAGGAGCGCAAAGCCCGTCATCCGCCCCAACGACGACGAGCTGCGCGACGCCGCAGAGATCCTCAACTCCGCAGCAAAGGTCACCATCCTCGGCGGCGCAGGTTGCAAGGGCGCACACAAAGAGTTGATCGCAACCGCCGAAGCCTTGAAGGCCCCCATCGTCCACGCGCTCCGCGGCAAGGAGCACATCGAGTACGACAATCCCTACGACGTTGGACTGACCGGCCTTATCGGCTTCAGCTCCGGCTATCACGCCATGGAAGACTGCGACGTCCTGCTCATGCTCGGCACCGACTTCCCCTATCCGCAGTTCTTCCCCAGCCACGCGAAGATCATTCAGGTGGATCTCCGCGGCAACCAGATCGGTCGTCGCACCAAGGTCGACCTCGGCCTCGTCGGCTCCATCAAGGACACCCTCGCCGCACTCCTCCCCCTGCTCACCAAAAAGACCGACCGCGCCCACCTCGACGCCAGGACAAAGGACTACAAAAAAGTCCGCGAAGGTCTCAACGAACTGGCCGGCCCGGACGACAACAAGACGCCCATCCACCCGCAATATGTCGCAAGACTCATCGACCAGTTAGCCGCCGATGACGCCATCTTCACCTGCGATGTAGGCACCCCCACCGTCTGGTCGGCCCGCTACCTCACCATGAACGGACGCCGTCGTCTCCTCGGCTCCTTCTCCCACGGATCGATGGCCTGTGCGGTCCCCCAAGCCATCGGCGCTCAGTCAGCCTTCCCCACGCGTCAGGTGGTCACTCTCTCCGGCGACGGCGGCCTCGCCATGATGCTCGGCGATCTCCTCACCCTCCGCCAACTCAAGCTCCCCATCAAGATGGTCGTCTTCAACAACGGCGCTCTAGCCTTCGTCGAACTCGAGATGAAAGCGGGCGGCATCGTCAACTACGGCACTGACCTCGACAACCCCAGCTTCGCCGATCTCGCCAACTCCATCGGAATTCATGGCGTTCGCGTCGAGAAACCAAACGACCTCGAATCTGCACTGAAGACGGCATTCGCAACTCCGGGGCCTGCACTGATCGAAGTCATGGTCAATCGACAGGAGCTCTCCATGCCGCCGCACATCAGCCTCGACCAGATGAAGGGCTTCTCGCTCTATATGGCAAAAAGCGTCTTCAGCGGGCGTGGCGACGAGATCATCGACCTCGCCAAGACCAACATCCTCCAGCGAATCCTGCCCTAGGGTGTGTCCTGCCGGACGGGCGCCCTGCGCGGGCGGCGGTCACTTCGTGACTTATGTACCCCTTCGGTTGGCGCTCCCGTTGGTCGCGAAGAAAGATCTTGTGCCGACCATCGGGAGGCCCGGGCGAAGCCGGTATACACCCCACGAAGTGGGCGCCGCCCGCGCAGGGTGCCCGTCCGGCAGGACTGCTCGCCTACTTCGCCTGCGCCGCCAGCAACTTCCTGCGCTCAGTCTCCAGATAGGTGTAGCGGATGCGGTGAATCACCGTCAGCGTCGCAAACAGCGCCAGCACCCACAGCGCCGGAGCCATCACGCCCCACCGGTTACACAGCGCACCCAGAATCACGCACACGATGCGCTCCGGCCGCTCCATAAACCCAACCTTGCAAGTCCCAATCAGCGCCTCAGCCCGCGCGCGGGTATAGCTCACCATCACGCACGCCGTCATCACAAACGCCACCAGCCCCACATAAAACAACCGGTTTCCACGCGCGTAGTAGATCAGCAACCCAAAGAAAATCGCAACATCCGAGTAGCGATCCATCACCGAATCAAAGAACGCGCCAAACACCGAAACCTGATTCGTCTTCCGCGCCACCCGCCCGTCAACCATGTCGAAGACGCCGGCCCCGATGATGATCAGCCCCGCATACAAAAACATCCGATTGGCATTATTCGGCCGCGCAAATCCAAAGAAGCACGCCGCGATAATGTTGATCACCAGCCCGATAAACGTCAGTGCGTTCGGCGAGATGCGGGTCAGCGCTAGGCCGTTCACAATCTTCTGCAGCAGCCAGCCGCTGCCTTTACCGAATGCGCTTGTCCAGGTCAAAAAACAAATCCTCCGGGGCGAATCCCCCGTCTCTACCGCTTCCTTGTTATCACAATCGATAATCACATCGCCACACGTGCACCACACCTGCGATGCCGCGTGTCTATGCTTCCTCGGGGGCGTCGTGAATGGTCAGCAGCTTGAGAATCTCAAGTTCGCGCTTGCCGTTCGGCGTAATCACCGTAGCGGTATCGCCAACCTGTCTGCCCAGCAGCGCCCGGCCGATCGGCGAAGTCGTCGAGATCAATCCCTTGGACACATCCGACTCCTCGCTCGTCACCAGCTGATACTGGATCTCCTCGTCCTTGCTCGAGTCGAAGACCGTCACCCGCGAGCCGAACCCAACCTTGTCATTGGGGATATTCACCAGGTTCACCATCGCCAGCTCGCCCATCCGCTTCTTCAACTGCCCCAGCCGGGCGTTGACGAAGACCTGGCGCTGCTTGGCCATGTGGTATTCCGCGTTTTCACTCAGGTCGCCCAGTGCGACGGCCTTCTTGATCTCTGCAGGGAGTTCGGTCGTAAGTTCGTGCTCCAGCAACTTGATCTCTTCTGCAAGCCTCTTTTTTACTTGTTCTGGCATGGGGCCTTCCGGATGGTACTGGCGAGCGCGCAACCCTTCGCGCGGCAACGCATTCTGATCAAAACTCGATTATACGATGGCGGACCGCAAAACCACCCCAGCGCCTCCTTCCCACCCATCGGCAGTCACAAACTTGAGTCTACGGACGTGCACGCCTCGGTTATCCGGAAAGGTCAGCCGTAAAATGAGAACAACGAGCCAGATAACCCTCGCCAATCCGCAGTCAACCTGTCGATAGCCCGGAAAATCGCCCGACGGGTAGTCCGACGACAGCCCCATCCCGTCAGAAAAAACACGGAGCACGCATTTGAAGTTTCTCGCTATCCTCCTCCTGCTTCTGCTCATCGCCCTGGCCGTCGCAGCCGGCGTCATCTACACGCCTTACGGCCCCTCCACCGAGACCTTCATAGACATCGCCCCCGGCACCGGAACCGAGACCATCGCCACCCAGCTCGAACACAGCGGCGTCATCCGCAGCCGCTACGCCTTCTACCTCCTCCGCCTAAAAAAGGGAGGCACCCTCAAAGCCGGCGAGTACCGCTTCCAGGGCCAGCTCCCCATGACCGACGTCTACCAGCGCATCCTCCACGGCGACGTCTACACCCGCGCCTTCACCATCCCCGAAGGCTTCAACATCTTCGACATCGCCCAGGCAGCCGCGGCCGCTGGCTTCGGCCCCCGCGACGCCTTCCTCGCCGCCGAGCGCCAGCACACCGAACTCATCGCCGCCTGGACCTCCGACGGACCACCCCCCGTCTCGCTCGAAGGCTATCTCTTCCCCGACACCTACCAGTTCTCCCGCCACGCCACGCCGCTTCAGATCCTCTCCGCCATGGTCCGCCGCTTCCACCAGGTCTCCGCCCAGCTCGGCCTCACCAACGACGTCGCCCGCACCGTCATCATGGCCTCCCTCATCGAAAAAGAGGTCCGCCAGGACGCCGAGCGCCCCCTCGTAGCCGGCGTCTTCGTCAACCGCCTCGCCAAAGGCATCCCCCTCGCCACCGACCCCACCGTCATCTACGCGGCCCTGCTCGACAACCGTTGGCGCGGCACCATCTACGCCTCCGATCTCCAGTCCCCATCCCCCTATAACACCTACAAACACACCGGCCTGCCCCCCGGGCCCATCGCCAACCCCGGCATCGCCGCCCTCCGCGCCGCCATGCGCCCTGCCCGCACCGACTACCTCTACTTCGTCAGCGACGCCTCCGGCCACACCCGCTTCTCCGCCACCCTGCAGGAGCACGCCCAGCAGGTCCAGTCCTACCGCGCCGCCCAGAAACAGCAGCTCTCCGGCACCGGAGTGACCCCTTGATCAACCGCTTTACCCAGGAAGTTTCAGAAACGCATCGGAACCTCAAAACATCCAATGCGTACACGGAAATAGTCGAAGATTACCGCGTCACGGCCTGAACCACCGGAACCGAGCCGGAAAGATATACTTGAAGTTTGTGCTCATGAGGATAAGACAAGCGGCGGCGATGGCAATCCTTGGGCTGGCTCCGGCGCTGACCGGTTGCCTGACCCATACCCGCATCGTCCCCAAGACCCGCCCCGCCGACGTCGTCCTCAACGCCGAGCTCGAAGATCTCCTCAAGCAGGTCGACGTCCGCTTCAACGCCGCCCAGACCATGAACGCGAGCGTAGAGATCGTCGCCACTACCGGCGGCGGCCGCCAGGGCAAAGAGACCCAGTACCCCAGCTTCAGCGGCTACATCTTCCTCAGAAAGCCGCAGGACCTCCGCGTCCTCCTGCGTGTCCCCTTTCTCGGTTCGGTAGCGCTCGACATGGTCAGCGACGGCAAGACCTGGAGGCTCTGGGTACCCAGGCGAAATCTGGCCATGACCGGTACCAGCGAGGTCACCAAGCCCTCCACCAACGGCCTCGAAAACCTCCGCCCCGCCGTCTTCTTCGACTCCCTTCTCATCCACGGCCTCGGCCCCGATCAGGTCGTCTCCCTCACCCAGGACACGCGGGTGATCGCCAACGATAAAAATCCCAAAGACCTTATCGAGGAGCCGGACTACGACCTTGAGTTTCTCGCCCAGCCCCGGGGCCAGACCGCCCACACCGTTCGCGTCATCCACATCAGCCGCGCCAACCTGCTCCCTTACCAGCAAGACATCTACGGCCCCGATGGCACCGTCGTCACCCGCGCCTTCTACAGCAACTACCAGAAGTTCGGCGACACCCCCTTCCCTATGAAGATCGAGATCCGCCGCCCGCAGGACCAGTACACCCTGACCCTAACCCTCACCAAGCTCGCCCTCAATCAAAAGCTCGAAGACGACCAGTTCGAACTGAGAATCCCCGACAACGTCCCCATCAAAAAAATGGACTAACTCTACCCCTGCGGTTGGTGCTCCCGTTGGTCGCGAAGAATGATCTGTGCCGACCATCGGGAGGCCCTAGGCAAAGCCGGTATACACCCCACGAAGTGGGCGCCGCCCGCGCAGGGCGCCCGTCCGGCAGGACCATCATCTCGACCGAAGCACTTTGAAGCTAATCCTCCGCCCACCGCTCCCCGGCATCGGTCACACATACGAGCCGCGCTCCGACCGCCGCCCCTCGTGCTTGACGACCGAAGCCAGTGCCCCCAGCAACAACGCACCACCCGCATCCGCGAACACCGAGAAATCCAGCGGAGACTTCACGCCAAGACTCCACGTCATCGCCAGCGCAAACAACGTGAACAGCCCAGCCGCCCCATACGCGACATACTCCAGCTTGTATCCAATCAGCAGCCCCACTCCAAACACAATCTCAAACCCGGTCGCAATCCACGCCAGCGCAGGAATCAAAGCCTTCGGCGCAAAGCCATTCAACACGCCGCAGTAAGCCACAAAGTGTGCCCAGTCGCCCCACGCCGCTCGTGGAGAACCAGGCGGCCCCCACAACCCAAATCGATCCGCCACCGCCGAAAGCAGCGTCACCGCCAGCGCAACCCGCCCGACCCACAACGCAAACATCACAACACGAGAAGATCTCATCAGCAAAGAATAAGGGATCGAAGCTCTGTCCTGCCGGACGGGCCCACTGCGCGTGGAGCGGTCACTTCGTGACGCGTATACCGGCTTCGCCCAGGCCTCCCGATGGTCGGCACAAGATCTCTTCGCGACCAACGGGAGCGCCAACCGAAGGGGTATACAAGTCACGAAGTGACCGCCGCCCGCGCAAGGCGCAGTTACATAAAATCCCGAAGCCCCGCCCGCTCCGCATGCACCGCAATCGCCTCATTGATCTCAAGCGCCAGCGCCAGCGCGGCCCGCCCATCCTCGCCCGAGACCACTGGACGCGTCCGCTCACGAACCGCCTGCAGAAACGCCTCAATCTCCAGCCGCAACGGCTCCCCCAGCTCCACCGTCACCTTCTTCAGCGACAGCCCCGCCGAAGGATGTGCTCCCAACTGCGCACCCGCCTTCTCCGCCAAAGCAGCCAGCATCGCCGGATCCATCCCCGCAGCCGCCGTCACATCGATCATCAAAAGATCCTGCCGCGCAAAGTCCAGCGAGAGATACTGATGCGGCTGAAAGAATCGCAGCTTCCTCACCCGCTCCGTGCTCACCCGGCTAGCCGTAAAGTTCGCAATACACCCACTCTCAAACTCCACCCGGACATTCGCGATATCCACCTTGCGCGACAGCACCGGCAGCCCTACCGCCCGCACCTCGCGCACCGGCGAAGCCACCAGGCTCAACACAATATCCAGATCATGAATCATCAGGTCCAGCACAACATCCACATCGAGCGATCGCGGCGTAAAGATGCTCAGCCGATGCGCCTCAAAGAACATCGGCTTATGCAGATGCTCCCGCGCCGCCGTCACCGCCGGATTGAACCGCTCCAGATGCCCCACCTGCACGATGCGCCCATGCCTCCGAGCCAGCTCCAGAATCGAATCCGCATCGGCCAGACTAGCCGCCAGCGGCTTCTCGATCAGCAGATCCACCCCAGCCGCCAGCAGCGGAGCAGCAGCACTCGCATGATGCACCGTCGGCACACACACTGAAGCAGCATCAAGCCGCCCAACCCCGCTCTGTGTTCCAGCCAGGCAAGCCTCGATCGTCGCAAAGCCCGGCACCCCGAACTTCTCCGAAGCCGTAGCCACAGCCGCCGAATCCCGATCCACCACGGCCACCAGCTCCACCGCCTGCCCCGCCTGCTGCAACTCCCGCAGCACCCGCAGATGATTCCGCCCAAAGGCTCCCGCCCCAATCACCGCGACCCGCAGAGCCTGCCCGCCCGCCACTACTTCTTTTCGACCGGAGCCTCAACCGCCTCGCGGCAGCGGGCATACAGCTCGAGCAGATGCGTCACCTGGTCCTCACCCTTGGCCGAAGACGGAACTCCGAAACCGGTCGACCCAGCCGACTTGCTTCCAACATTAGCCTGCGCTGCAACAAACTTGAGTAGATCGAGCGCGATATCTTCGGTACGACGCGCTGCGCTGATAGCTTCCATGAAGTGTTTCCTCGTTTCTCTCAGCTGATGTTAACGGCCCACCCGCCATGCACGCAAATGGGGCACCGCTCCACCACAACGATAGACTTCTTCTACAGCAGCTCGAGGAGGTCCACTCAGAGATGAAGTTAGAGATGCAAGACGAAATTAATGACGACGGGCTGAACAACTTCGAAGCCGAAGGCGTCGCACTCCCGCCGCTCCAACTCCACGGCCACGTCGAACACGAGGGAGCCCGCATCTGGTACGCCGCCTACGGCACCGGCACGCCCGTCCTCCTCCTCCACGGAGGCCTCGGCCACAGCGGCAACTGGGGTCATCAAGTCCCGGCGCTCCTCGAAGCCGGCCACCGCGTCATCCTCATCGACAGCCGCGGCCACGGTCGCAGCACACGCGACACCCGCCCCTACACCTACGAGCTCATGGCCTCCGACGTCCTCGCCGTCATGGACACCCTGCATCTCAAACAAGCGACCTTCATCGGCTGGAGCGACGGCGCCTGCATCGCTCTCATCATCGCCGCACAAGCCCCCACCCGCGTCGCCGGCGCCTTCTTCTTCGGCTGCAACATGGACCCCAGCGGCCTGAAACAAATCAACCAACACAACCCCCTGCTCTCCCGCTGCCTCTCGCGCCACTTGCAGGACTACGCCCAACTTTCCGCCACACCCGACCACTTCCACCAGTTCGCTGAGGCCATCGGCGTCATGATGAGGTCCCAGCCCAACTACTCCGCGCACGATCTATCCCAGATCAGCGTGCCAGTCCTGATTGTCCAGGCCGAGCACGACGAGTTCATCCGCAACGAACACGCCGAATATCTCGCCCACAACATCCCAGATGCAAAGCTCGTCTTCCTCAAAGGGGTAAGCCACTTCGCCCCGCTTCAGCGGCCGCAACAATTCAACGAAGCCCTGCTCGCCTTCCTCAGCGAACACCAACCCCAAAGCTAGATCGAAGCGAATGTCCCGGACGGGCCTCCTGCGCGGAGGGCGGGCGTTCACACGCCTTTTTAGAGCTTCGCGTGCTCCTCCCGTTGGTCGGAAATCATCTTCCGTCGCGACCAACGGGAGCGCCAACCGAAGGGGTATACAAGTCACGAAGTGACCGCCGCCCGCGCAGGGCGCACTTCGCATTGGTTATCTTGGCCTAACCGGCAATCCCACAACGCTTCGCCGCCTGCACCCCACAGACAATCTCATAAGCGATCGTGCCCACCAACCGCGCATGATCCTCCGCCGTCACGCCATCCCCCAGCACCACCACCTCATCCCCCAGCACCACCCCCCCAATCCCGCTCACATCCACCACCGTCAAATTCATCGACACCCGCCCCACAATCGCCGCCCTCTGCCCTCGCACCATCGCCCACCCACCAGCCCGCGCATTCGACGCCGAAAGCTCCCGCCGCAGTCCATCCGCATATCCCACCGGCAGCAGCGCCAACCGCATCGCCCGCTCCGCCACAAAGATCCCGTTATACCCAACCGTCTCTCCCGCCTGCACCTCGCGCACCCCAATCACCCGCGTCTTCCACGTCATCACCGGCTGCAGCTCCTGCCGCACCGCACTCAAGCCCCCACCCTCAATCGGCAGACAGTACCCATAAAGCGCAATCCCTGCCCGCACCATCGACTTTGCCCCAACCCCACCAGCCTGCCCACGCAGCCACGCCAGGTTTCCCTCCGCACCCTGGTTATCCACCGTCGAAGAGTTCCCCGCATGCACCCACCCCGGCCGCAACCCCGCCGCCCGAACCGCACCCATCGCCTCTTCAAATCTCTTCCTCTGCGCCACCGTCTGCGCCGACCCCGCAACCTCCGACGAAGCAAAGTGCGTCATCACCCCATCCACCCGCACCGCCGTCTGCACCGTCACCCACCCCAGCAGCGCCTCCAACTCGCGCCCCGGCGCAACCCCCTGCCGAGCCATCCCCGTATCGATCTCCACATGCACCGCCACCGGACCGCCCCCACTCCGCCCCGCAGCCTCCGCCAGCCACTCCATCTGCTCTCTCAGCCAAACCACCGGCGTCAATCCATACCGAATCACATCCACCGCATCCTCGCGCAGCAACCCCGACATCACCAGCACTCCCGGCTGCTCCCCAAGCGAAATTCCAGCCCCAGTCAGAGCCTCCCGAACCCCCGCGCCCTCCGCCACATCGGTCACCCCCAGCCACTCCGCACCCGCCCGCGCCAGCACCGGAGCACACACCGCCACCCCATGCCCATACGCATTGGCCTTCACCACTGCCAGCACCGCGGTCTCCCTACCAGCCGCCTCCCGCAGCAGCCCGTAGTTCCCCGCCAGCCGCCCCTCCGAAACCTCCACCCAGCTCTTCACATCCTTATCCTACCGTCGCCTTCCCCCCTCCAGCAGATACCTCCCCAAATACCTCCACAGATACGGTCGTACTGTGAATAGATACGGCAGCTGCCGAGAATCGCAGCGAACGCATGGCGACGCCGGAGCCACGAGTCACGCCGTTTGACACGAAATACCCTCCGCCCTAACATAAGGCTGTTCCCGTGGGGCACGTCGGCACCCTCTGCCGAAAGGGCCAGGCCCGCCCGCTGAAAAAATCTCAGCCGGGATGTGCCTATGCCCACCATTGAAACCTACCGCAAGCAAGCCAAACTGTTCCTCCGCTGGCATCGCGAAGGAGACTATTCCATCGGCGAACGAGTACGCCGCCTCGAACGCTATCAGTCTTTGACAGACCAGGAAGTGCTGGCGCTCAAGTTCCCCCTTGCCCTGGCGCAGGAGATCGTCGCAGTTGAAGCTGGCTATCAAAAATGGGCAGACCTGAAAGCGGCAACCGCCGGAGCAACCAGAACGCCGCGCGCTCCATCCAGCCAGCTAGTCCTCAAAAAGGTCACGCCCATCTTGTTCGTGCGCGACGTCACGACAAGCGCCGTTTTCTTCCAACAGAAGCTGGGCTTCGAGATCGACTTCCTCCATGGCCTGCCTCCGTTTTATGGCGCAGTCTCACGAGATGACGTCTGCCTGCACCTCCGCTTCGTGCACCAACCCTTCTTCGCTCAAGCCGCCGCTCAGGAGAAATCATTAATCGTTGTTTCCATCGAAGTCTCAAACGTTCAAGGCCTGTTCAAAGAGTTCAAGTCGCGGGATGTCGAGTTTGCTCAAAAGGTCACCAGGCACCCCTGGGGTGGAACTGATTTTCACGTGCGAGATCCCGACGGCAATGTCCTCTCCTTCGTTACCTACGGTTGAACGTCACATCCGGTTGAAAACTGGCCATCTCCAGCCCGCAGTCCACCTCACTCTTCGTATCCGGAGTTCAAATGGCGACACTGCCGGAACCAAACTCACCCCCTGCCCCAAATACCTCTTGTTCCCCATCGCACCCCGAGTGTGATACAAAGCCACGTCTGCAGAAAGCACACCCGCCGCGCCTCCACCTGGAGTTCGCGGCGTCTCCAAGGGGTCCGTCCGTCGCCATGAAAATGAATAGCCGTTCAGTTGCACTGTACGCCAGCCTAGCCGCCGCTCTCACCCTCCCCCTCCCCGGTTGCAACAACGACAGCGCCAGCAGCAACGCCGCCAAACAGCTCGCAGCTCTCCAGGCCCAGCAGGCCAAAAACATCGGCAACTTCTCCAACACCGTCTTCCTCGGCGACTCCCTCACCGCAGGCTTCCAGAGCGGTTCGCTCCTCGACACCACCCAGGTCCACGGCTGGGCGCCCGTCCTCGCCGCCCAAGCCGGATTCAACATCATCCAACCTCTCATCGGCTATCCCGGCGCGCCCAACGTCCTGCAGCTCGAATCGCTCGGACCACCACCCGTCATCACCACCGCTCCCGGCACCACCAAAGGCCGCGATAACTTCGCCACCCAGGTCACCGACCTCGCCGTTCCAGGAGCCCTCCTCAACGACGTCATGAACACCGTCCCGCTGGTCAATCCCGCTCCCGGCCAGCAGCAGCTCAACCAGCTCGTCCTCGGCTTCCCCGGCCTCGGCTACGGACAGGCCAACAGCCAGGCCACCTCCGCCATCAACGCCCAGCCCACCACCATCTTCCTCTGGATCGGCAACAACGACGCCCTCGTCGCCGACATAACCGGTATGCCCAGCAGCATGACCTCCGTCGCCACCTTCACCAGTGAGTACCAGGCCCTCATCACCGAACTCACCACCAAGGCCCCGGCCCATCTCGTCATCGGCAACATCCCCGACGTCACCCGGGTCCCCTATCTCACCCCAGCCGCCCTCGTCCTCGGCGAAGTCTCCGCCCAAACCGGCCTTCCCACCGCAGTTCTCAGCCAGGTCCTCGGCATCGTCCCCGGCGATCTCGTCAACCCCACCGGCACCGCCGAGATTCCCCTCATCCTCACCGGCCATCAACAAGGGCCCATCTCCGACTCCGGCGTCCTCTCCGCCGCCGAGGTCGTCACTGTCCAGGCCCAGGTCGCAGCCTTCAACCAGGTCATCGCCGCTCAGGCCAAAGCCGCCAACGCCACTCTCGTCGACATCAACGCCCTCTTCAACCAGGCCTTCACCAATGGTGTCACCATCGACGGCTACACCGGAACCTCCAGCTTCCTCGGCGGCATCTTCGCCCTTGACGGCATCCACCCCACCAACGTCGGATACGCCGTCGTAGCCAACACCTTCATCGACACCATGAACACCGCCATCAGCACCAAGATCCCTGACGTCCCGCTAGGCCCCGTCGCCGCCACCGACCCCTACTGGCCACCCAACCTCGCCGCCCAGGTCGCCCCCTCCGCCCGACCCAGAATCATGCCCGCCAACGTAGGCAAGGCCATTGCCCCCATCCTCGGGAAAAAGTAGCGATAGTAAAAAAATAGCCGCTGTTTGTTCCACAACCCACCCATACCACCCCAAACATCGTCATCTCGACCGAAGCGACAGACAGTCTCATCGTCTGTCGCGCAGCGGAGAGACCCCCCGTATTTCGCATCCGTCGGAATCATCTTCCCTCCGACCAACGGGAGGACCAGGCGAAGCGGTATACAAGTCACGAAGTGACCGCCTCCCGCGCAGGGAGCCCGTCCGGCAGGACATGCTATCTTCTTGAAGCAGTTCACCGCCTGATCGACACGGCCCGCAGCCTAAGACCCGACAGGATGCACAGGAGTAATCCGCCCATCCCGCAGCGCGAACAACTCCCCGCGCCACACCACCGTATCCCCGGCAAAGCTCCACATCCAGAAACCCAACCCAAAAAAATCCCGCAACGGCAGCAGCCAAAGATCGCGCAGCACCTGTTCATCGCCCAGCACGCCCACCCCGACCGAAAGCGCCACCGCCACTCGAGCCAACAGCACCACACTTAGCAAAGAGAAGCTCCACAGCGCCAGCCCGCTCGCAACGCAGGTCATCACCGCCCACGGCACCGCATACGTAATCCCCAGCCCAAGGTAGCCCAGCTTGCGCGAGTCCCGCGTCGAGCGCGCCCATCGCAGCTGATGGTCCTTGAACCCGCCAAAGTGATACTCCGGCACCGTCGTTTCCACCACCTCGTTCGAAAGCTCCACGCGATACCCCGCCCCCGCGATCCGCGCGCCCATCTCATAATCGTCAGCCAGATACTCCGTCAGCGACTCCAGCCCCCCCGCCTTCGCCAGCACGCTCTTGCTGGTAGCCAGCGTCGACCCCAACCCAAAGTGAATCCCGCCCTCCAGCCTCCGCGCCGTCAGCACCCCGGGCAGAAAATCCGTCGAGATCCCCAGCGCCTCCAGCCGCGACCACACCGCCCCGCCCTCCGCCGTCCGGCCAATATAAGGAGCCGTCACCATCCCCACCTTCGCATCCGAAAAACACCGCATCACCCGCGTCAGATACTGCGCCGAGACGCGAATATCGCTGTCGTTGATCACCACATACTCATACTGAGCCGCGCGCAGCATCTGGACCAGATTGCTCACCTTGCCCGACGTCCCCAGCCGCTCCCGGCACTCCACCAGCCGAATCGCGCATCCAGGAAACTCCGCCTGCAGCCGCTCGATCTCGCCCACAGCCGGATCGTTCCGACTGCTCACGCCAAACACAATCTCGAACCGACCCGCATACTGCTGCCGGCAGTGGCTCACCAGCCCGGCATACATCCGCTGGTCCACACCCTTCACCGGCTTCAAAATCGTAACGTCCGGCGCAAAGCCGGCATCGACGCTCTTTCGCCGCCAGTAGTGCGCAAAGTCCCGCGTCCCCCACAGCGCCAGCAGCAGATAAGCCAGACCCGCAAGGGTCAACAGCGTCGTGATCGCCTCAATGGTGATGGCCATCCCACTAGTCTAACGGCTATCACAGCGGCATCCATTGGTCGAAATCATCTCCCTCGCGACCAACGGGAGCGCCAACCGAAGGGGTATACAAGTCACGAAGTGACCGCTGCGAACCGGGGTCCCCGCAAACAGGTCTTCGTTTGCGGGGTGGCCACGCGCAGGGCGCCCGTCCGGCAGGACACGCCAGCTACTCATACCGCAAAGCCTCGATAGGATTCAGATTCGCCGCCTTCCACGCCGGGTAAATGCCAAAGAGAAGTCCGATCCCGCACGAGCACCCGAAGGCCAGGGCAACCCACAGCGCCGATAACATGGAAGGAAAGAAGAGGTGGAGCACCAGAGCGATCGCACTGCCGATCAGCACGCCAATCACGCCGCCGACAGCGCACAGCGTAATGGCCTCCAGGGTGAACTGCGCTAGGATGGTCTGCTTGCTCGCGCCGATCGCCTTGCGCACCCCGATCTCCCGCGTTCGCTCCGTCACACTGACCAGCATAATATTCATCACGCCGACGCCACCCACCAGCAACGCCACGCTCGAGAGAGCAAACAGCAGTAAAAACAGGCCACCCGTGATCGTGGTCCATAGACGGGTCAGCGAATCGGTTCCAAAGATCGCGAAGTTGTCCGGCGCCTCGTTCTTCACCTTCCGCCTGCGCCGTAGCAGCTCCTCCAGCTCATCCTGCACCAGCGTCTTGTTCTTTTGGTCATCAAACTTCAGGCTGATCCAGTAATCCAATATCTCCGGGTGGATCTTGTGGAACGTAGTCACGGGGAAGAACGCCTTGTTGTCCTCCGGGTTCTTACCTCCCCCAAACGCCTGTTTCTGTTTGTCCATCACCCCCACGACGGTAAAGGTCATGCCCGCGATGGTCACCTCCTCGCCCACCGGATTCGTCGCGCCGAACAGCCCGTCCGCCGTATCGATCCCCAGCACGACAACGTTCGCCGCCCGCTCAACGTCACTCTCGTTAAAGAAGCGGCCATCCCTCAAGTTCAGCTCATACACATCCTTCACACTCGCCGTGTCCCCCTCCAGCGTCGTCCCCTCCATGATCTTGCTGCCGTACTTCACCGCGACCGTACCCTCCACCCCGCTCTTGTCCCGATACTGCAATCCGGGCGTCACCGCCACCACATGCGGCAACTCCTTCATCGCCATCGCGTCCTCGTAGGTCAACTGCTTCCGCGTCAGCATCTCCGTCGTAGGCCGCACCCCAATCACAGGAAACCGGAAGACCCAGATCACATTCGTCCCCAGCGACTCCACCAGGCCAGACACACTCGAGTTCAATCCGTTAATCACCGACGAGATGATAATCACCGTCATCACGCCAATCACAATTCCCAGAATCGTCAGGCCGCTGCGCAGCTTGTTCGCCCGCAGCGTATCCAGAGCCATCACTACCGTTTCTTTCGTATCGGCGATCTGCATCAACGACCTCCCTGCCCTCTGTCCCTACTCACGCCGTGCCTCACTCCGATCTCAGCGCCACGATCGGATCCAGTTGCGCGGCCTTTCGCGCCGGATAGACCCCGAAAAAGATTCCCGTACCGGTGGCCATAACCAGCCCGGCAATGACGCTCCACAGCGCAATCGTCGAAGGAAATCCGGCCAGAATCGTAATCACCTGCGCCACCAGGATTCCCCCGATCACGCCGAAGACTCCGCCCACCAGCGCCATCGTCCCGGACTCGATCAAAAACTGCATCAGGATGTCCTTTGGACGCGCGCCCAGAGCCTTGCGGATCCCGATCTCGCGCGTCCGCTCCGTCACGCTCACCAGCATAATGTTCATAATGACGATGCCGCCAACCACCAGCGAGATCAGCGCCACCGCCCCGGCCACCGCCCCAAACGACCGCGTCACGATGCTGAAGAATCCCACCAGCGTGTTGTTCGTATCCAGCTCAAACGAATCCTCGGCTCCCGGAGCGTCATGCCGGCTCGATCGCACCAGAACCCTCACCTCGTCCGCCGCCGTCTCCAGCACCGGTCCAGCCGCGCCCGCCTTCACATAAATCGTCAGCGTCTTCGCCGTCCCATAGCTCTTCTGAAACGCCGTCAGCGGCACGGCCACCCAGTTGTCCTGGCTCGCGCCAAACGTGCTCCCCTGTTTCTCGCTGATCCCAATCACTGTGTACGGAGTGCCGTCGACCCGCAGCTCTTGTCCCAGCGGATCCACTCCCGCAAAAAGATGGTCCTCAATATCGGTCCCGATGATCGCCACATGCGAGGCATGCTCCTGGTCCGCCTCCGTGAACCCGCGCCCCTGCATGATGTTCAGGTTCTGCAGCGAAGGCATCTGCCACGTATACCCCCGGATGTTGGTATCGGTCGAGGACTCGGTCCCGCGCACGATCTTCCCTATCACGGCCTGCTGCGCGCCAATCCCGATGCAGTGCCTGCAGTTCGCCGCCACATACTGAAAGTCAGGGTAGAGGATGTCCTTGCGCTTCTGATACCGCTGGTAGTCCTCCGGGCTGGTAATGATCTGAGGCATCTTCGAGACGGTGAAGACATCTGCGCCATAGCTGGCGAACTTTGTGGTGACATAGGTGTTCGCGCCGTTGACCAGCGTCACTACCGCAATTACGCTGGCTACGCCGATAACAACGCCGAGCAGCGTCAGCACCGAGCGAAGCTTGTTCGCCCAGAGCGACTGCAGCGCGATCTTTACGGCCTCTTTGAATTCCATTGCCTGTCTACCCTGGATACGCTTGATACTACGCTTGAGACTACCAGCCCGAGGGGGTCTCCAAAGCGAGACTTCCCTTGCTCTCTCATACGCAATCAAGCGGGGTTTGTTCACCCAGCCCCAAAGAGGTGTCAACTTTACGATGTGGGTCGGCCAGAAATTGTGACGTAGAACCTGGCATCCCAGGTCTCAGAAACGAGGCCTGGGAAACCTGTCTCTTGCACTTAGTCGACTTTAGTGAAGACAGTGGTGATTGCATTCGCGTCGAGCACAGTATGGACTTCATTGCCCTGTCTGACCACCACAAAGGCCAGATCCAGTGCAACAGGGCTGTTGGGGGTGAAAACCACCGCCGTTCCAGTGCAATCCCGATTGACGGAATAAGTGCCGGTGGCCGGAGTCCAACCGGTGTTTAGCGGCACGCCGCCAACGACCGTGTGTTCCACCCAGGTCAGACTACCCTTGCCGTCGAAATGAGCCACGCCGACCGAGCGGAATGGTGTTCCGGGTGGGACACCGGGGACGTTAAGTAGGACACCTTGGGAAGCGAAGCCATAATCGCCGGACAGCGTCCTATTCGAGCATCCCCGCTCGTGAGAAAGGTTAGAAGAATCCGGCAATTGAGCCGGGGCGGGAGTGCTGGACATCACAACGCAGCAAACGATCATAACGAACGCTGTGGTTATTGAGACTTTCGAGAGCAATCGGTGGTTCATTTTTAGACCTCCTTAAGGTCTGGGTTGAACTGCATGGTTTTGCCGGATGCTTCCAGTACCCGGAGGCGTACTACAACGTAGTCCCAGGTCTAAACCAGGATTGCAATCCGAGGATTTTGGGAGGTCGTGAGGTTCGCCGGACGACGCCCCTCATCCCGAGTGGAAGCACCATCGCACCTCTGGCAGGAGCGATCAATGCACCGCGGGTGAATTGATGGTGAACTGCAGAAACCGCAATAAAATGTGAGCCTTAGCGTTCAAGGTGAACTGTGTCCTGCGCCCCTCGTAAAGGCGTTGGAGTAAAATCCGAGACCACGAAGCGAGGCTTCCTTTGGTCACTGACCGTTCCTATGCGATTTGTGTCCGGTTTGACCGATATGAGGTCGATCTGAATCGCAGCGAGTTGCGAAAAGACGGCGCGACGGTCGCCATTCAGGATCAGCCGTTCCAGATACTTCGCATGCTTTTGCTGGCAGAGGGAGAAATCGTCACGCGAGAGCGACTATGTGATGCCCTTTGGCCTAAAGACACATTTGTCGATTTCGAACACGGGATCAACACCGCAGTGAAAAAGCTGCGCCAGGCTCTCGAGGATTCTGCTGAGCGGCCAAAGTTCGTCGAGACTCTGCCACGGATCGGCTACCGCTTCATGGTCCCAGTCGAGTGGACCAGCAGCAGACCCGGTCCGAGCCTGCTGTCGAACGTTGTGTCGATTGCCCCGCCAGAGACGCCGAAATCTTCCCAATCGGGTGCAACGAAGCGGCGTTGGGAGTTGAAGGCCTCCTTAGCAGCGGCGATTCTGGGAGCGATCGCCTTCGCTTTTTGGGTTCGTTCAGCCGTCATTGGTCATTTCCAGGGTTCTCGACCAAACTTCAGCCAGCGACGGTTGACGGCGAATCCCCACGACGCGCCGCTGACCAGTGGGGTGATCTCGCCGGATGGCAAATATCTGGCCTACTCGGATCCCACCGGACTCTATCTGCGAAATGTTGACAGTGGGGAGACCATTTCTGTGCCCTTGCCGAAGGATCTTGATGTAATGCCGGAGAGCTGGTTTCCTGACAGCCTTCACCTCGTCGTGTCCCATTTTGATGATTTGGAAAAGAAGCCTCCCAGCCTTTGGCAGATATCGGTCGTAGGGGGGACGCCGCGAAAACTTGCGGATGTAGGCCTGTCTGCCAGAGTGTCGCCAGATGGCTCAAAAATCGTATTTTTGAAGGGCAAGTGGGATGACGAAGAGATATGGCTGATTGATACCGACAAAAATACCACCAGTAAGATCGTTGACGGAGGTGGGGATCATTTCGGCCCGGTTGCGTGGGCGCCTGATGGCAAGAGATTTGCTTGCGTCAGGATGCCTGACCGCTTCAGTCCGGTCGGACTCGGAATGCGAATTGAAGTGTTCGATGCGACGACAGGCAAAGGCGAGATGGTACTGCCGGATTTTCGCCTGGGCACCGCGATTGCCTGGCCCGACAACGGACGCCTGATTTACGCATTGCAGGAGGCTCCGCCTAACGACGAAAACTTTAACCTTTGGTGGGTCCACCTGGACTCACGCACAGGACGGCCTTCTGGCTCTGCCACCCGTATTACAAATGATCAAACGCCTATCGCTGGTATTAGCGTGACGAGCGATGGAAAACGCATCGCTTTGCTTCGCCGGGAGTTCCAGACAGACGTTTACTTGGCGGAGCTGCCGGCGCAAGGCAAGCAATTGAACGCGCTTCGCCGTTTCACCCTGGATGACAGGGACGATTTGCCATCCGCCTGGACGCCGGACAGCAAAGCTGTTCTGTTCGTCTCGAATCGCGATGGGCCCAACCATATATTCAGACAATCGATCGATGCAACACATCCCGATTTATTGGTGGGCGGAAAAGATAACCTCGGCCCTCCTCAGTTGACCCCCGACGGGTTGAGCGCGTTGTACCTGGTCTTTCCTTCATCAGGCAAGCCTTCAGACAATTCGCGGCTCATGCGCATCCCCCTCTCGGGCGGTTCCTCACAACTGGCTCTCGAAGAGCCAGGGATCGGAAACTATAAGTGTGCAAACCTCCCTTCTACTCTGTGCATCTACAGCCGGATCGAAAATGGACAGCAGAGATTCTTCACCTTCGACCCGACGGGAGGAAAAGGAAGGGAGCTTTTGGCCGCGAAGAGGCAGTCCGATGATGGACCGGGCAGCGTGTGGAGTCTGTCTCCCAACGGAAGATATCTGGCCAGCCCCAAGTCAGCGAACCCATACGAAGCGTCCGGGCTGCGTATCCTTGATCTGAGCGGCGGCACAGAACGGGACATTTCCATATCGGGATTGCCACTCATCATGGGTATGGATTGGGCCCCGGACAGCCGAAGTTTGTGGCTGGGCGGCTATATGGGTAGAAGTTCCGGAGGGAGTCGCTCAGGACTTCTGAGGGTCGATCTCATGGGCAAGGTCAGGACAGAGCTAGAAGGATCAAGCATGGCGATATGGTTCGCTATTCCTTCTCCAGACGGCCGGCGGGTTGCCGTTTTAGCTCATACGGACAATTCCAACGTGTCGTTGCTGGAGAATTTCTAATTTGTGCCGCGCGCAGCGTTAGTATCTGGTGAGCCCAGACAACCGGTGGGATACACTTGAAACTGCAGGCGGCTGGATGATCGCTGCCGCTCGGACCGCAAGGTGTGGGCGGGGGAGGAAAGTCCGAACTCCGCAGGGCAGTGTGCCGGATAACGTCCGGGACGGAGGCGTCAAGGCCTCTGGACGGCAAGTGCAACAGAGAACGAACCGCCTCAGGCTGGTGACTTACGTTAGTAAGTCCGCAAGCGGCCCGGGGTAAGGGTGAAAAGGTGCGGTAAGAGCGCACCGCGCGGCCAGTAATGGACGCGGCAGGGTAAACCCCACACGGAGCAAGACCAAATAGGCAGGGATCTTGCCGCTTCTCTTCAGGCGGCAAGAGCGTATCGGCCCGATGCGCCCAGGCGGAGAGACCCGAATCTGGCGATTTTGCCAGCAAGGGAGCCGAAACTTGCGGGTAGGTTGCTAAAGCGCCGCAGTAATGCGTCGCGTAGAGGAATGATCGTCTAAAACAGAATTCGGCTTACGGGCCGTCTGCAAACCTATGGCCTCGAAATCGCTAAAACGGTTTCGAGGCCATCTGATTTTGTGGTGATTTTTTTTGCTCGTGGTGAAGGGGTGTTTTTGCTTGGGTTTCTGCAAATTGTGGTTGCAAAACGTGGTGTTCTGGATGGTGAAACGTGGTGACGTTATGGTGTTTTGCATGGCTGGAAGTGCACTTTTTTGAGCGCTCAAAAAAGTGACAGGTTTTGCGGATTTATTTTTAGCGGATGGCAGCCATGGCGGCGCGGAAGAGAGTTTCGAAGTCGTGTGCAGCGTCGGGGTCTTTTTTAATGGCGGTTTCGATGGCCTTCTGGGCGACAGGGCGGGGATAGCCGAGGTTGACCAGGGCGGAGAGGGCGTCGTCGCCGGCGGGACCATGATGAGCGCCTCCGGTGGTCGTTGGGATGGCTACAGCAAGGTCGTCGAGTTTGTCCTTGAGCTCAAGGACGACTCGCTCGGCGGTCTTTTTGCCGATTCCGGGGATGCGGGTGAGGGTAGCGTGATCGCCAGACCGTATAGCAGTGATAAGGCGGCCAGCGTCGATGCCGCTAAGGACCGTGATGGCCAGCTTGGGGCCGATGCCTGAGATGGTGAGGAGCTTTTCGAAGAGGCGCTTCTCCTGGGTCTCGGAGAAGCCGAAGAGGGCGATCTGGTCTTCGCGGACGTGGGTGTGGATGTGGAGCGCAGCTTCTGCACCTTCGTTGGGCAAAGCTGAGAAGGTGGTGACGCTGATAGTGACGTCGTAGCCCACACCGGCGCACTCGAGGATGGCCTGATTGGGAGATTTTGAGAGGAGGCGTCCGCGAAGGTGGGCGATCATATTGTTGGTGATTGTAGCGTGTTGGTTCTGGGGCTGTTTGTCGAGACTGCATTAGCATGGTGCCTTATGAAGCCTCTTTATGCGCGACGTTTTGCGATGATTCGTTTGCCGCTGCTGGCTATGCTGGTTTCTTGCTCGCGCGCTGGCGCACAAGCAAAAGGAGAGCCGGGGAAGTTCGATTTTTACCTGATGAATCTTGCGTGGGGGCCTGAGTTCTGTTCGGTTCCGGGAGCGGGTTCAGAGTGTAAGGCGCCTCGGGGATTTGTGTTGCATGGGTTATGGCCGCAAAACTACGACGGATCTTATCCAGTGAACTGCGGAGAGGGGCAGGGACCTGCACAGCCTGAGAAGAGTTTGGATATTACTCCTGACCTTCCGCTGCTGGAGCACGAGTGGAGCAAGCATGGGACGTGTACCACGATGTCGCCGGATGAGTTTTTCGGTCTGGAACATCAGGCGTTTCATTCCGTGAGGATTCCGAAGAAGCTGCGTGAGCTGAAGCATGAGGAACCTATGCGTCCGAAGGATATTCTCGACCTCTTTGCGAAGGCGAATCCTTCGTTTCCGCAAGGGAGCGTTGTGGTGAGTTGCGCAGATCATCGCCTGACGGCGGTGGAAGTTTGTCTGGCTAAGGATGGGTTGATGCCTATATCTTGTCAGGGCTTGCGGGAGTGTGATGCGCTGGCGTTGAGGATTACGCCGGTGGCTACGAAGAAATAACGGGAATATATCCGATTGCTCGTAGAGGATCGGATCGATAGACTGGCGGCACATGGAAATACGCCGAGTAATACAAACCTTTGCACTTTGCCTGATTTTAGTTTCTGCCGCCCGCGCCGATGACCACGCTCCGCTAACCGAACGCCTCCATCAAGCTGAAGCTTCCAGCTCTCTCGATACCGCCGGTATAAGGCAATGGCACTTAAAACTTGACGTCCAGCTTCTTGGAGAACAGGGCAAGCAAACCGAACAGGGAACAATTGAGGAGTGGTGGACTACTCCTACTTCCTTCCAAGTGGCGTATACGTTCCCCTCTTACACCGCAACGGAGATTCGCAGTGAAAAAGGCTTAAGTAGAACGCAATCTTCGAGCTCGCCACCCTCTCTGTTGAAGCTGCTCCTCAACCAGGTTGTACATCCGATGCCAAGCGCCGAGGAGATGGAAGACTCTTCACCCGATCTACGTAGGCAGAACTTCGGCAAGGTTGCTTTGGACTGTATTATGCTCGACCAGAAGATCAAGAATATTGCCTATCCGCCTTTGGGCCTGTTTCCGACATACTGCTTCGACCCAAGCAAGATATCTCTACGTTTGAGCTACGATTTCGGATCTCAAGTCATATTCAGAAATGCTATTGGGGCATTTCAAAATCGTAACGTTGCCACAGAGATTAATGTTAAAGAAAGCAATCAAGTAAAGGCTACTGCACGCGTGAGCACTCTTGAGAGCAACGCCTCGATGGTTGCGCCTACGATTGACCCGACGACACTCACTCCAGTTGATAAAAGTGCAACAGGAGTTGCTCCCGGTGTAATGGCTGGACACAAACTCGCAGGTGCCAATCCTACTTATCCGGAGTCTGCGAGAAGGAATCGCATTTCAGGAACTGTCACCTTTGCTGCGACTATCGGTACTGACGGGCACATTCACTCGCTTCGAATTGTTTCCACTCCCGATCCCGACCTCGCTATATCCGCTTTAGCTGCGGTCCGGACGTGGACCTACACACCCTATTTGCTCAACGGTGAACCCGTTGAAGTCAAAACTCAGATTAGAGTCAATTTCAACATTGGGTAAGGGGTCTGCAACTGAATGTGTCGCTGATGTGGTTCGATACGATAGAGTTATGTGCCCAGGGCGCAGTGACGAGCCGAGAAGTGCCGCGGAGTGAGAGTATTTGCCGCAGCCGAGTGAAGAACATATGAAAGCAGAGCGAGTGAAGGTTACGGTTGGGGTCTGCGGGGGGATAGCGGCTTATAAGTCGGTGGAGCTGGTGCGGCTGCTGCAGGATGCCGGGTATGACCCGCATGTGGTGATGACGGCGGCGGCGGCGGAGTTTGTGCGGCCGCTCACGTTTGCTGCGATCTCCGGGCATAAGGTGATTACTTCTCTATGGGGCGAGGAGGCGGGGACTGGCTCGGCGGAGGGTGACGAGTCGGGGGAACACAGCAGCGTAGAGCATATTCAAGCGGCGCAGTCGACGCGTTTGCTGGTGGTGGCTCCGGCGACGGCAAATATGCTGGCGAAGTTTGCGCATGGACTGGCAGATGACTTTCTTTCGACGATGTACCTGGCGACGGCGGCTCCGGTAATCGTGGCTCCGGCGATGAATGTGACTATGTGGGAGCACCCGGCGGTGCAGGCGAATGTGGCTACGTTGCGAGCGCGTGGAGTGAAAGTGATTGAGCCGGGGAGCGGGTATCTGGCTTGCGGGATGGTTGGAGGCGGAAGGCTGGCGGAGCCGACGGAGATTGTTGCGGCGATTGTGGAGACATTGGCTGAGGGCATCGAGGGCGCGGTGGGGCAGGGCCGGGATTTCACCGGTGAGACGGTGCTGGTGACCGCAGGGGGTACGCGAGAGGCGATCGATCCGGTGCGGTTTATCGGGAACCGATCGAGCGGGCGGATGGGGTACGCGGTCGCGGTCGCGGCGAGGAGGCGTGGGGCTAAGGTGGTGTTGATCAGCGCTCCGACGGGGCTGCCTTGCCCTGCGGGGGTTGAGGTGGAGCATGTGGTGACCGTGGAGGATATGCGGGCGGCAGTGATGGCTCGGCTGAATGAGATGACCGTGGTGATAATGGCTGCGGCGGTAAGTGACTACCGTGCGAAGAGTGTTGCAGACCAGAAGATGAAGCGTGAAGGAACGCAGGCGGTCTCGTTGGAACTGGCGGGAACCGTGGATATTTTGCGGGAGGTCGTGGGGCGTCGGCGGGACGGAACACTGGTGGTGGGGTTCGCGGCCGAGACCGAGAATGCCGTGGCGAATGGGCGCGCCAAACTGGAGCGCAAGGGCGTGGATGCGGTGGTGGTCAACGATGTTTCGAAGGATGGAATCGGGTTCGATTCGGAGCAGAACGCGGGCAGCTTTCTGACGAAGGAGGGCGCGGTTGAGTTTCCCGTGATGAGCAAGACGGAGATGGCGGAGCGGATTCTTGACGAGGTGCTGAAGCTGCGGGTCGGTGCTGCGCACTGAGAGATCTGTCTCTGCTGAGTGTTGCTCCTAACCGAAAGTGGATCCCTCGCCGGGCAAATTCGCGGCCTCCGGTGCACTGAGGCCGCGCGAACTAGTAAACTAACGGCACATGAGTTTCCGCAAAGCAGTTCTCCTTCTTCTTGCCATCGTTGCCCTTGTCAGTGCCACCTCCGCTCACGCGCAATTCGGCGTCTACGGGATGTTCACCGTAGATCGGCTCAGCAATATTGCCTCGTCGCCGGAGCAGAATCCCAATGTGACAAGTGCTCGCTCGAACTCGGTGGATCCATTGGGCGGTACCGGCGGCGTCTACTACGACTTCAAGAAGCTTGGACCGATTACGCTGGGGGGGGATCTGCGCGGCAGCATCCTGACGACCAAGCGTGGGGCTTACGAGAAGTTCAATGGCGGCGGAGCGCGAATCTACTCGGTGCTGGGCGGGGTACGGGCGGTGTTTCATACTCCGCTTGCTCCTTTGAAGCCGTACGTTCAAGGCTCAGTTGGCCTTGGCCGTTCGGATTACGGGTTGCTGTATACCGAAGCCGGGGTTACCGATAATGGAATTGTCGGGAACAGCCCGATTCTGCGTAATAACTTCGAATACGAGGGGTTGGCTGGGTTGGACATCAAACTGCTGCCTATTCTTGACTATCGTGTCGCCGAGTTTGGCTATGGCGGGCTGGATCCGTTCGGCAACAACAGCCACAACTACCCGATCAAACAGGTCAGCATGGGGTTCGTCTTTCATCTTCCGTTCTAAAAGCGCGGGCCCACGAGAGAATAGTGCATGCGCGTAGCTCTCTTTGGCGGAAGCTTCGACCCGCCGCATCATGGTCATCTCGCCATCGCGACTGCGGCGGCGGATTGGTTTGCACTGGACAGCGTTTTTTTTTCTCCTGCTGGACGTCAGCCTCTGAAGCTTGATGGTACGGTAACTTCGTTCGAGGACCGACTCGCGATGGTGGAGCTTGCGTGTCTTGAAGACCCTCGATTTGAGGCCTCTGAGCTCGATGCGCCTCGAGCTGACGGCGCGCCGAACTACACCGTGGAGACTCTGAGCGAGTTGGCACAGAGGATGCCAGCGGCCAAACTCTTCAATCTGGTGGGGGCGGACAGCTTTCTTGGCCTGCCGCGATGGCATGAGCCCGAACGCCTGCTGGAGCTCGCCGAGTGGATCGTCGTGAGCCGGCCGGGGTTCCCGATTGAGAATCTTTCTTCGCTGGGGCTCGATGCGCATCAGCAGAGCCGTGTCCATCTGCTCGGCAACGTTCATGACAATACTGCAGCCACCGGGCTTCGCGAACGGCTGGAGGCGGGTGATCCTTGCGTCGATCTGATTGCGCCGGATGTTCTGGATTACATACAGAGACATCATCTTTATCGGTAGGGCAGGCCCGTTCCGGATCTTCTCATGTTCGTCACCGTCGAAACTTTGTTTTCCTCGAAACTTTCCGGAATGGAAGTGTGTCTCTACAAGTATTGCGCTTTGTCAGGGTCCCCTTCGCTAGTTAACCGGCCGCTTTTGTGCGTGCGGCAGAATCGTAACTTTCTATGGCAGAGCTTTTGTCACGCCCCGCACTCCCCACGTTTCGCGATCCGGCGGGCAGCATCGAGGTTCGTCCCGATGGAGCTTACCGAAGCATTCGAGCTCCCTTCGACGAGGAGATTCTTACGTTCCTGGCGACTCCGCTCGCCTCGGAGCTGGTTGCGCAGGGACGGCTTGTGGCTAGCGAGGTGGTGTCATCCCCTGACGCCGAGACGCTGGTACTGCGCCATCCTCGCATCTCGTTCCAGTCCTACCCATGGGAGTGGAGTCCGGGCATGTGGCTTGCGGCGGCAGAGCTTACTCTGACTCTCTGCAGCGACCTCATCGAACAGGGTTGGCAGCTGAAGGACGCGACGCCGCTAAATGTGCTGTTCCAAGGGGCGCAGCCGATCTTTGTCGATGTGCTTTCGATCGAACGCAGAGACCTGCATCAACCGATCTGGCTTGCGTACGGCCAGTTCGTTCGAACGTTTCTGTTGCCGATGCTGGCTTACTCACGGCTGGGATGGCCCCTGCGAACCTCGCTGACACGCCGCGATGGATATGAACCGGAAGAGGTCTATCCGGCACTTTCGCTGGCTTCGCGGTTCCGGCGGCCAGCTCTGTCGACCGTTACGCTACCGTCGCTGCTCGCGAAGACGAAGAAAGGCAGGGCCGGCAAGGGGACGCCGCAATCCGTGAAAGACCCTGACCTTGCGAAGCAAATTTTGCTGAGAACGATGAGGACGCTGCTGAATCATATGCGGAAGGTGACGCCGGCTCACCGCTCCTCTACCTGGTCGCACTACGCTGAGACGGCGAACCACTACAGCGACGAAGATCATGCGGACAAGCGCAAGTTTGTGAGCGCGGTGCTGGGTAGTGCGCGTCCTGCGAAGGCGCTCGATGTGGGTTGTAACACCGGAGTGTATTCGAATCTCGCGGCGGACGCTGACGCCGAGGTCGTCTCGATCGACACGGATCTGCAGGCGGTCGATCGCCTGTACGCAGGCCTGAAGGAGAACAGCAAGAATATCCTTCCGCTATGCGTCGATCTCGCTCATCCCAGCCCGGCTACTGGATGGGAGAACCGGGAGAGTGTCTCGTTCCTGAGCCGCTGTGCAGGCCACTTCGACGCCGTGATCATGCTCGCCGTCCTGCACCATCTGCTGCTCCATAATCAGATTCCGATGGACCGCATCGCCGCGCTCTGCAGCGAGCTGACAACGCGACACCTGATTGTTGAATGGGTGCCAGCGACGGATCAGAAGTTCCAGGAGCTTCTGCGCGGACGCGATGCACTCTACGAACACGTTACCGAAACGGCATTTCGCGAGACTTTTGGGAAGCATTTCACAGTCTCCGACGAGCTGACGCTGGCGAACGGGCGCATCTTGTTTCACCTTAAGAAAAGATAGGGCATATCGCGGAGCGTTCGGGACTAGCGGTGGCAATGAGCAGGCAAAGTGCCTACGAGTATCTACGACGGTTCTGGATTGATCACTGTACGAGGCAGGAAGTTGCCGTTCCGTTGGAGACGCTGGCTTCCAGAGCCGCAACCCGCTACCATGGAACTCCAAGGAGTCTCATGCCCTCAATTGAAAGCAATCAGCTGCTGCTCGCCGCGGCTGCCGCCGCCGAAGACAAGAAAGCTGAAGATATCCGCATTCTCGCACTGGATCCGGCCGAGAGCGGCTTGACCGATTACTTCCTGATCTGCAACGGAACGAACGACCGGCAGAATGTGGCCATCACCGATGAGATTGAGCTTCGCCTGAAGCGCGAGTTTGGCGTTTACCCTAACTCTGTCGAGGGCCGTCGCCAGGGCGAATGGATTTTAATGGACTATGTCGATTTCATCGTCCATGTTTTTTCTGCGGAGAAGCGCGCGTTTTACGGGCTGGAACGACTGCGGAAGTCGGCTACTACGATCAGTGTGGCAGAGCTTGATGCAGAGGTGAGTGCCCGTATCAAGCAGAGCCGCGCGAAGAAGACAACTAAGGCCGCGTCACAGAAGAAGACCGCAGCCGTTACGAAATCCACTGCAGTTGTAAAGAAAGCTGCTGCCAAGGCTGTGCCAGTCAAAGCGGCGGCTAAGAAAGTCGTCGGGAAGCCGGCGGTTCCGGCCAAAACGGCGAAGAAAGTTTCCGCAAAAAAATCTGCCACGGCAAAAAAAGCGAGAACCAAATAAATACTGGGCTTTTACAGGGGGTTTTTGGAAAAAACAGGCGTTTCGTGATGGTTTTTTGTGGTGAGTTTGTGGTGAATTGCGTGGTAAACGTGGTCGCGAAACAGCGTGCTTTCGCTATTGAAAAATAGGACACGGATTGCTACTTTATTTTATGTGGGGACGCGTTACCCGAGGTCTTGAGGTTGCTAAAAGAGCGGCCCGCCTAAAACTTAGGCGGGCCGTAGTTTTGCTGTTGTGGCTTGGGAGCTAATCTAGAAGACGAACTTGGCCCAGAAGCGGAGATTGCGGTTGGTGTTGACCCGGACGTTTTGCGCGTTGAGGAAGCTGTCTCCGCTGCCGATGTGGAGGAGGTTGGTGTCGACGATGCCTACGTCATTGTGGTTGAAGACGTTCTGAACCTCGGCACGTATCTGGAAGGCTGCAGACTCCAGGTGTGTCCAGGGCGAAGGAATGTCCTTTTCGACGGCGAAGTTCCAGTTGGTAGTTCCGGCATTACGGAAGCTATCCCGTCCGATCTCAAGAGGCGTAATTTCAGCTCCTCCGTTGGGGATAAGCCAGTGAACCTGATCGGGAGTCACGACATTGAGCGCGTTCGACTGATTGTTGGCCGCTATGTCGTAGTAGGTGCCGGGCACAGGGTTGTTACCGTTGTTATCTGGTCCAAGGTAAAAGCCGTCGATACCCGCTGTAGTGACAGGCGCATGAGGATTGCCCACCAGCGGACGGTCATTGGCCGTACTTCCGTCGTTATTTGTATCGAGACCCAACAAGTTGAAGGTGCTAGGCGGCCCAGACTGAAGCTGAGTGACGCCGGAGATGGTGAAGTTGCGAGTGACGGCTCCGAGTAAAAGATTGGAAGCGTGGTTTTCTGCATGAAAGCCGGCCGGAGACCAGGCGTAGGAGACGGAGAAGTACTGGGGGAAGTCGAATGCTGAACGTGCCCAATCTTGTCTGCGTCCGCCGGGTGCAAGGTTGGCCGAGTAAGAGGTGGAGTTGGCGAAAGTGGTGAAGATCTCGGAGCCGTCGTCGAGGTTTGCGCCATAGGTGTAGGCTGCGCGGAAGAACAAGCCGTGCTTGAACTGGCGGGAGACGTCGGTCTGGATGCTGTCGTACTCGGATGCGGCACTGTTGGTGCGTACGTTGATGATGCCGCGGCTGGGGTTGAGGCGTTGGCCGAGGGCGACGGCGTCCGGCGTGCTGTTATCAAGGTAGTTGAGCTGCTGGTTGGCGTAGAGCTTGCGTCCGCGGCTGCCTACGTAGTTGATGGCCAGCTTGAGGCTTCCTGGCAGAGTACGCTCTATTCCAAGGTTTATCTGGTACGTGCTCGGGTTTTTGATGTTCTTGTCGATACCGGAGCCTACCGTGGAATGTTGGCTCAGGTGAGGGGGGATGGTGGGGATCAGGCTAGTCGCATTGCCGAGCGGGTTGGCTGTTGTAGAGGTGAGGGTTCCGGAAACCGCATTTGGCGCGGTCTGGGCGGAGTTGATGGCGATGTTGGTAAAGCTGGTGTCGTAGTAGATGCCAAAGCCGCCGTGGAAGACGGTCTTACCTCCTCCGAGCCATCCGGTCGATGGAGAGTAGGCAAAGCCGAAACGCGGCCCCCAGTTCGCGTTATCAGTACGGATTTTGTTGAACGTGGTGATGGACCCGTACGGGTTGGCAAGATCGACACCGGGAAAGGGTAGTGCGTTGGCGGGATCGGTGAGGTAGTCGTACCGGAGTCCAAGGTTGATGGTCAGGCTTGGGAAGAGCTTGATGTCGTCCTGGGCGAAGAAGGCACTCCTCCATACGTGGGGGTCGATGCGGGTTGGGCCGAAGCTCCTGACCGCGGTTCCGCTGACGCCGAGATCGTTGTTGAGGAAGTTGGCGAGTGCAGTACCGTTGGTGTCGGCGGCGAAGTTAAGCTGTCCGTTGGGCTGCTGTGCAACGAGAAGAGTATCGAGCGAACGGCCTACGTCAACGCCAATGCGGAGGGACTGTTTGCCTTTCGTCCAGCCGACTGTGTCCTGGAATTGATAGGCGTCTTCCTTGTTGCCCTGGGGGATGTTCTGAGATAGGCCGAGGACGGGGAGACCGTTGTCGGTAAAGTTGATGTTCTCGACGTTGGCAACCGGGTTGGCCAACGCGCTGGGCAGGGCGGTAAAGGTGAAAGAGATGCGGGTCTCGGAGACGCGGAACTCATTGAGCAGGCTCGGAGAGAAGACGTGGGTCCAGTTTCCCGAGGCGAGCTCGGTGGGTCCGCCGACCTGTCCGTCGAAGCCGGGAAGGCCGGAGGTATTCAATCCCAGGTCCGGGTTGAAGTTGTTGCGGTCGTGGAGATAGCGGAAGCCGAAGGTATCTTTCTCACGCGGAGTAAAGTCGATGCGATAGAACCACTGGGTATCGGGGGACTGCTGTGAGACGGGAGGACGAAGGAAGTTCGCGGTGGTGACGATGCATCCCCCAACGGGGCAACCGCTTTGCGCGCCGGCATTGATGGATTCGACCGGAGCGGTCGTGATCTGCTGGTAATTGGTGAGGTAGGAACCGCTGGCGAGCAGGCTCTGGAGGAGGGCCACCTGGGGTCCGCCGATCGCATTCAGGGTAGCGTATCCAGCTGCGTCCGGAAGCTCGATCTGGGTGGATGTAGCGTTGCCATAGAAGCGGGTGAACATGGTTCCACCGAAGGCGAAGAGCTTGTCTTTCCAGAGGGGACCGCCCGCGGTAAAGCCGTACTGGTGCTGATCGAATCGAGCCTTATTCGCGCGGCTGGTGGACCCTTTGCGGGTAATGCCGTCGACCGAGTTGAGGCCGGAGCCGGAGTAAAGCTCGAAGGCGCTTCCGTGGAACCGATTAGAGCCGGCCTTAGTGATGAGGTTGACGACAGCGCCGCCGGCCCGACCATACTCTGCCGGAGCGTTGTTGGTGAAGATGACCTCGGACTGGAACATGTCGGGAATCTGCGGCTGGAAGGCTTGACCGCCGAGGCCGATGTCATTGATCTCCTGTCCATCCAGCAGGAAGTTGTTGGCTCGAGGGCGGGCGCCGTTGACCTCGACATGCAGATATTGTCCGCCGACTCCTCCCAGACTGAGTGAGTTGTCGTTGATGAACTGGGCTCCGGGTACGGTGGCCACGAGTTCAACCGGATTCAAAGAGAAGATGGGCAGTTTGGCAAGTTCGGTCGATCCAATGGTGCTTGAGAGATGTCCGTCGTCGAGATTGACGCCGTTAGTGCTGGCTTCTACGTTAACGGAGGTGGTGACCTGGCCGGTGGTGAGAGTAGCGTCGTAGCTGGTGACGACGGAGGGGAGGACGTTCACGTCCTTGATGTCTACCGCGCTGAATCCGGGGGCCTCGATATGGATGCCGTAGATGCTGGGGTTGATGGCTTCGACGCGATAGGCTCCTTCGGCGTTCGAGGAGGTATTTCTTTCCTCGCCGGTCAGTTGGCTCACAATCGAAATTTTAGCGTGAGCGAGCACCGCGCCCGTGCTGTCGCGCACTGTGCCTGCGAGGGTACCTTTGCTGGTCTGTGCCTGGATGATGCCTGAGGCAAAGACGAGGGCCGCAGGAGCTAAGTAGCGAAAGTACTTCGAAGACATTGAGATTCTCCTAGATGTGTCGGGCTCGGGAGCTACATAAAATGCAATCGACATGGAATGTCCCTGCACGTGCAATGCCATTCAAAAAAATCCCGCTTCTCTCTGGAATGCAGTGTTTTAGCGACCAGCTTACGAATATCTGTGAGAATGCGAATCTACGAGCCCTAAAGTTATGATTCTCGGAATAAACGAGTTTTGAAAGTTTTGCGGGTGCGCGAAATGAAGATTATTCTCTGCGCCATTACTCCTCGACGAGCTCAGTCTAAGACTGATTCGAACGATCGCATAATAGCGGAATATGTCCAAAGGACTATCCATTATTCGCAGTGCGAGTCTCAATTCTTTGACAACGAGGCTGCGTTACTGGACTGGGTGAACCGGCAGGCGGGGCGGACTCCGGCTTATGCGATTCTGCTTGATAGTCGTGGGAAGGAATATAGCTCTGAAGAGTTTGCCGGTCAGATTGGGCGGCTTCGCGATGAGGGGACACAGCGGCTGGTGCTTGCGGTCGGGCCGGCGGACGGCTGGTCCCCGGAGGCGCGGCAGCGGGCGGATCTGCTTCTCTCGCTGGGTCGCATGACTCTGCCGCACCAACTGGCGCGGGTCGTGCTGGCGGAGCAGGTCTACCGCGCCTTTACCATCTTGGCCGGCCACCCGTATCACTCGGGGCACTGACTCTTTAGTTTGTTGTCGCTTGTATGGCGACTGGCACGATACCTCTGACTTCGTCAGGCCGATGGCCCTACCTAGGATCGTCGATGCGGCCCCTCACTGAGATGCACTCGATGACGCGTGTCAGGAGCTTGATGTGGTCGGAAGATCTGTTCTGAAGGTAAGAGTTGTAAGCACACTCCTACTCGTCAATTCGTGCCTCTTTGGCCTTGCGAGGTTTGGAGGTCATCGTTTCGACTATGCATTTTTCGGACACGCGCTGAGGATTCGCGCATTTTCCAGCTGCTGCGCGGGTGAACGCACGATAGAGGCGGTCCACGTCGACCGGCCCTTTGCGCCCTTGTGCCTCCAGGGCGGAGTGCATGGCCGATAAGAGCTCAGACCTTAGTTCATGGAAGATCCTGTCGATATAGATGTACGGCAATTGACCCTCCGCGGCCCCTGACACACGATACATGGGCCACGTGCGACGGTGCGCGACAGAGGCAGGCCTCCGCCATCTGTTGCCTTTGCTTCACTTGGACCGAAAGGGGAAGGCTGGTGCTTCGAAATCGTCAAGGGCACTGCTCTTGGGGCGTGGTCGAGAGTCTCCACAAAAGACTCTCGGATAGTCGTTCGTTCAGGTCAGCGATAGTCGTAATCGAGAACGATCTTATCGTCCATCCCACAATAGATGGTTCTTTTGTGTAGGTTTAGCGCATGTTTTTTCTTAATTAGAAAGCATCCATGGCCTAGGCTGATGCAAGCGCACATTTGCGCACAAGGAGCCTTCCCCATGAATAAGTCAATCCGCAATCTCGCGCTCACCGTCGCTGTCCTCTTCTCCACCGCTGCTCCGATGTTTGCAAACATGTCGGGCGGAAATCCCCATCCGCTGGTCGCTTCTGTTGCACTTTCTCTAGGCGACTACGCGAGTATCGTCATCTCCGTCTTAGGGTTGTAAGATCGTTCCGAATACGCCTGCGAGGCAGGAATGAACTTTCCGGCTCTGGATAACATCCTGTGGGCGGCGAACTTTGTCGGTTTCGCCGCCCTGCTGCTCGTACTGTTGCTTCGCCAACGGTGGCGGCAGTTCCCCGTTTTCACTGGCTTTGTTACATATTCCATTCTAGTTTCGATTGGACTTTTTCTAATCTCTCGTTACAGCACGCCGAAGGTCTATAGAACTACCTACTGGATTTTGGCTGGCGGGGACTTTCTTTTTCAGCTTGGTCTGATCTTCGAGATCGCTCGGGTGGTTTTGCGCCCGACGGGAACGTGGATTCGGGACGCACGCTCTTCGTTTGTGCTCGTCGGGGTGACTGGCACAGCCGTTGCCGCTGGACTTTGCCTTGCAATAAAGACCCCGCCGGGTTCGACTGCCGGGATCTGGGAGATTCGGGGAGACTTGTTCACTGCGTTGCTCGATTGTGGACTCTTTCTCGCTATGCTCTTTGCTTCCAATAGGTTAGGTCTGGAATGGCGTAACCACGTCATGGCCCTCGCCCAGGGATTGACGCTTTGGGCTTTCGGCTCCGCTGTCAGCGACCTGGCCAGTCTCTTTCTGGGATGGACGCAACAATATCGAGTGGTCCAGCTTTTCCCCTCTTTCCTCTATATTGCCGTCTTGTTGTACTGGGCGGTGGCCTTCTGGAGGCCGGAACGTGTCCGTGCGCCTCTTTCGAACGAAATGAAAGATTATCTCGTTGCTCTTCACAGTCGAGTGCAGTACGATCTTCAGCAGGTCACTCGGACGCGCGACCACACGTAACCCATATGGCACCCATAGTCATTACCGCGCTGGTTACTATTCTGTTGGGTTGTGCCCTTCTCCATTCCTATTTGACGGCAAGACGCCTGGCTCGCTGCACATGGGATGAGCTTGTGGCCAAGCTTCATCCGATTGAGTCTAAAGGTGTAATGACCGTGGCACTGAATCATCTTGTGCCACAGAAGGATGCTCTCAACCTGGAGCCGGCAGAGATGTGGAGTTTGATGGGTGGCCTTGAAGGGGTTCAGCGTATGCGAGAAAACGCCCGTATCCTGGTCGCGCTCGCCTCGTACGTTGAACGGTGGAACTTCGACGAAGGCATCATCATCGCCGAGCGCATGCGCCGCGATGGCTTGCAGCTGCGTCGTGCAGTCACACAAATTATGATTGCGACCTTCTTCGGACGGCAACAGATGCGGATTCCCTTCTATCTGCACGAAGTGGCCTCTTCGTACTACCTGATGCGGCAGAGGCTGTTGGTTCTGTATGAGACCAATCATGCTGGTCTCTACTCTCGCCTCGCCGAAGCGCTCTAAATTTCCAGCTCAACCACCAACGCACCGTGCAAACTGTTCAGTCGTTACAATGAACAGGGCGGCGGTGGAAAGGGCATGCAAGGATGAGTTGGTTCAAGCGCGAAGATAACGAGATCGTCAACGACTCGGAGAAGACGGTTCGGACCGAGGGACTGTGGATCCGCTGCCCCGATTGCGGCAAGATTCTATTCAAGGCTGAGCTTGAAGCCAACCAGCGCGTCTGCTGGCACTGCGGTCATCACTTTCGTATTGACGCTCGTACGCGCATTGAGAATCTGCTGGAGCCGGGGTATGAGCTTGTCGACCTGGAACTTCGCTCGACCGATCCTTTGAACTTTACCGATCTGAAGCCCTACAAGCGGCGTCTGGCGGAGGCGCAGACGAAGACCGGGTTGAACGATGCGATCGTCAATGCCATTGGACAGCTTGGGCCACACAGCGTTGTCATGAGCGTGATGGAGTACGCCTTTATTGGCGGGAGCATGGGAGCGGTTGTCGGCGAGACGATTGCGAGGGCGGTCGATCGTTCGCTGGCGACACGACATCCGCTGATCATCGTTGCGGCCTCTGGCGGTGCGCGCATGATGGAGGGCATTGCTTCGCTGATGCAACTGGCGAAGATCTCGGCGGGGTTGGCGCGCATGGATGATGCGAAGATTCCTTATATCTCGGTGATGACTGATCCAACTACAGGGGGCGTCACCGCAAGTTTTGCGATGCTCGGCGATCTGAATATCGCAGAGCCGGGGGCATTGATCGGCTTTGCGGGGCCTCGCGTGATCGAGCAGACGATTCGGCAGAAGCTTCCGGAGGGCTTCCAGCGCTCCGAGTTTCTGCTGGAGCATGGGTTCCTTGATGCGATTGTCCCGCGCAAGGAGATGAAAGATTATCTCTCGCAGACCTTGAGCTGGATGGGCGCCTAGGCGCGGTAAGCGAATCGCATGCAATCGGCGAGTCCATCACGCACTGCCCTTCGCGTAGCCTTGCGGCGCGCGGCGCACCAACTCTACGATGCGAAGCCCCTCGTCTTTGAGGACCCTGTTGCGGTCCCCATTCTCGGCGGCTCCTACGCGGAGGAGTTGCGCCGGACGCCGACTCGCAATCCGGATCGAAAGGATCGGCCGTTCTCTGTTGGTTTACGGGCTTTCCTGGTTGCACGTAGTCGCTACGCCGAAGACACTCTTGCTCGGGCTGTTTCGCAGGGCGTCAGCCAGTATGTTTTGCTTGGGGCGGGGCTCGATACTTTTGCTCATCGAAATCCTTATCCCCAGCTTCGCGTCTTCGAAGTGGACCATCCAGCTACGCAGCAGTGGAAGCGAGAGCTTCTTGAAGACACTGCGCTCTCTGCGCCGGGAAACCTTACTTATGTGCCAGTGAACTTCGAAGAGCAGTCTCTCCTTGATCAGCTACAGGCTAGCGGATTCAACACTAGGGCACCGGCTGTGTTCGCATGGCTCGGCGTGGTCCCGTACCTTACGCTTGCGGCCTTCCGTGCTACCACCAGGTTTCTGGCGTCACAGGCTGCTGGCAGTGCGCTCGTTCTCGACTACGGCCAACCGCGATCCGCGCTTCCATTCTTCGAGCAACTGGCCCACGACTCTCTCGCTTCACGGGTTCAACAGGCCGGAGAGCCGTTCAAGCTCTTCTTCACTCCGCCTGATATCGCTGCTGAACTCAGCGCGTTCCGTAGTCTTGAAGATCTTGGGTCTGCTGAGATCAACGCACGCTACTTCACAGGCCGAACCGACTCGCTGAAGGTGCTTGGGAGCGCGGGGCGATTGCTCAGTGCGTGGCTTTGAGGCCCAACGGCGACGCCGTCCATCGTAGGATTGAGTGACTATCAGGAGATGGCTGCCGAATGACCAAGACGAAGAATGCTGTTCACCGGTGCGCATGGGCAGACAACGATCCACTGATGCGCGCGTATCACGATCAGGAATGGGGCGTCCCGGAGCGCGATAGCCGTGTGCTGTGGGAGGCTTTGATGCTCGATGGCTTTCAGGCAGGGTTATCGTGGCTCACCATCCTACGTAAGCGCGAGGCTTTTCGTAGGGCATTTCGGAACTTCGATCCGAAGAAGGTTGCTCGTATGGGTGAAGCCGATGTCGAGCGCCTGCTGCAGAACGAGGGCATTATTCGCTCACGTGCCAAGATTGAAGCAACCATCAACGGCGCACGGATTTATGTGGCTATGGCCGACGCGGGAGAGGACTTCTCAACTTACGTTTGGAAGATGGCTGGCAATAAGCCTATCCAAAATACGGGGCCGGTTCCCGCAAAGACTCCACTGTCTGAGGAGATCTCTGCTGCTCTGAAGAAACGTGGCTTCAAGTTTGTAGGCCCTGTCATTGTGTATGCGTGGATGCAGGCTGTTGGGATCATGAACGACCATAGCCCGGACTGCTTTCGGCGTAAGGCCGTCTGTGGGTAATGAGTTCGGCTACTGCGTTGCTTTGGTGGCGAGCATCCCTGCTGCGGCGAGGTTGGCGGTTAGCTCCGCGGGGAAGCCGTGGCGTTGTTCCAGCCATGCTGGATCGTTCCAGGAGAGCAGTACCTTGCCGTCGGCTCCTTCGGCAACAAGGATCTTTAGTGGAAGATCGAGCGCTGCCGATGGTGCGGCGAGCATGATGGGAGTGCCGGCCTTCGGGCTGCCGAAGATCAATAACTTTGTCGGATGCATCTCGAAGCCCGCTGTGGCCGCCTCGCCGGAGTGATCCACAATTGCGAATAGCTTGACTCCCTTTTCCTTGAGAAGAGCTTCGAGCCGGGAGACAGTCTCGTCGACGGAGTATCGGCTGGTGCAGGTTTTTATTCCTTCGCTCGTCTTCTGATCAGTCATCATCAAACCTCCGAATTTAGGTTGGCCACTTAACGAAGATAACCCCCTCGGAAGGGGGTATCTGTGAGCTGGATGATAGTTGTTTGTGTTTTTATTTCGCTGCGTTGGCGGGAGGAACTGCGTTCGGATAGATTTCTGGAATTGGCGCAGTCCTTTGCTTCTCCAACTCTGGATGCGGGAAGGGCTTGCGCGGCATCATGGCCTCGCGCTCGCTGGTGTTGTAGAGGAAGATCGCCTCGACTACCGCTGCCTGCTCGAGATCGAGCGCGTGCAGACGGTCGTAGGTGTCCATGTCGGAGTGATGGGTTCGCGTCTCGTAGTCCATCGGATCCTGAATGTACTGGAAGCCGGAGAGACCAACCGCATCGAACGATAAGTGATCGGTGCCGCCGGTGTTGCGGTTGGAGATCGTCGTTACGCCGAGGTCGGCGAGGGGCGCGATCCACTGTTTGAAGATCGGAGCAATCGCCCAGTTCTCCTGCGTGTAGACACCGCGTACCTTGCCGGTGCCGTTGTCCAGATTGTAGTAGGCGTCGAGGGTCTCCCACTCCTTGGTCGTGGACAAAGCGCCATGCTGACGCAGGAAGGAGGGCACGCTTGCAGGCTCGGGAACCTTTGGCTCTGCGAAGGTACCGAAGTGCTGCTTGACGTATCCCTGTGACCCGAAGAGACCCTGCTCTTCACCAGACCAGAGCGCGATCCGGATGGTGCGTTTGGGCTTGATGCCGAGCGACTTCAGGATTCGAACGGCTTCCATTGCGACGATCGAACCTGCGCCGTTGTCGGTCGCGCCGGTACCGGAGATCCAGCTGTCGAGATGGCCGCCTACCATGACGACCTGATCCTTCAACTTGGGATCGGTTCCGGGGATTTCTGCGACCGTGTCGAAGCCATGCTCGTGGTCTCCGGTGAACTTCGTTTCGATGTTGAGCTCGAGCGTTACCGGGACGTGGTTTTCCACCATGCGTCCGAGGCGGTTGTAGTGCTCGATCATCATCACTGCGTTGGGGATGGTGACTGCGTTTTCTTTTTTCTGTGCGTCGCGGGCGAGGTTCGCACCGTTGTCGTCGAAGATGATGCCTGTTCCACCTCCGTCTCCGCCATCGCGGCTCGGTGTCAGCACGGCAAGCGAGCCTTCCTCCGCCATCATCTTGAGAGCGGCTTTGCGAATCTCGGCGATTTTCATTCGGTCGGCGAGGAACTTAGCAAACTCCGGAGAACCTGGAGTGAAGCGTCCGCCACGCGACTCATAGGTTTCCATCTCTTTGAGTTCTGCGTCGGTGTATCGGCGGAATAGCGGCTCGGTGATGTCGGGGGTGGGACGCATTGCGCCGAGGAGAACGATCTTGCCCTTGAGCGTCCCTTTGTATTTTTCGAGGTCGCTCATCTCCTGCACGTTCATGTAGACGACTTCGCCGGTGAGCGTACCGTTGGTTGCAGGGGACCACGGGGCAGCCTGTGCCCAGAGGGGTTCTGGATCGGGCGACACCATTCGCACCCAGGTGTTGATCTGCTGCCAGCCCATGCCGAACTCGCCCCAATCTTCGAGGTGCGCGTTTTCGAGGCCTATCTTCGTCAGCGTTTCGCGCGTCCAGGCGTTGGCCTTCGCCATATTCGGTGATCCGGTTAGCCGGGGTCCGATCCCATCAGCCAACGCCCCACCGAATTCCATGACGTGGGAGTGCTTGAAACCCTCTTCGCGGATGCGCGCATACATCGTCAGATCGATGTTCTCGGTCGCGGGCTGCGGTCCGTAGTAGGAGGGGGTTTCGACCGCGGCATCTTTTGCTTTCTTGTCTGCGGCGACGGAAGGAACGGCGAAGCTTGCGATTGCAGCCGTACAGCAGCCCCAACGCGCAAAGGCACGAACGAATGACATACTTGGTGGTCCTCCAGGAAGTGTTCTGAGAGCGAAGAATAGCAGATATCACCGATAGACCGTATCGAGCGAATCCCTTCTCAGACTTATTTGGAGAACCGAGCGAAAGCTATCAGACTGGCTATTAGCTTTTGCGAAGCTGCCTGCGTATCCACAAGGTGCCCAGGTAAGACAGCGCCACTAGGAGCACCAGGATGCCCACCGGCAATCCGACCCGCGTGTAGGTCAGCGAGAAATCGACCGCATGGTGGGTTGCCGTGTTGTAGAAGAGAACTGTGAGGATTGCGCAGAAGGTCGCCGCGAAGAAGGCCGCAAACCCCAGCGCAAAGCTCATCAGGAGGCTGGTAAACCAGCCCAGGTCCCCCAGAGGTACACCAAAGAAATAGCCAGCGCCAAAGGTTCGAGGCGAGGCTGAACTTCCGTTCTGCGATGCTTGCGCCATACCAGTAGAATACTGCTTTATGGCAGAAGGTGTTCAGAGCGAGTTGGTACAGGCAGCACAGGTGATCCGCGAGGCGGTGGTGCGGCAGGCGCCAAACGGCATTCGTTATGCGGCGTTTGGTGATAACAACCTTGAGGCAAGTGACCTCGAGCGCATGGTCCAGGCTGTGCCGATCACCATCTCCGGTGCAATCTCGCGCAAGACTTACTACTTTGTGCCGCTTGCTTTGAGCGAGGCTCGGGGCAGCGAAGCTACGATGGTTGCGCCGGCCTACACGCCTGAACTTGGCGACCAAGCGATCTGTCATCGCAACGTGACTCACGATGGCACGGAAGGCGTGTTCATCTCTACTCGTCTGCTGGGGGACCGATTTGCGCTGGCGTTCGAGTTCTTCATCAATGTTGGCCACGCCTTCGTCGATGCGGTGGGTGTTCCACAGGCCTTTGACCAGCTCGTCTGGGAACAGGCTCTGGCTGATGTTCGCGGTGAGACCAGCCAGGATGCCTGGGAGAGCCGCGGTCTCGCGCTTGGCGGGAAGGCGGAAAAGATTGACGGCAAACCGGTGATCGACGAGAAGGCCAAAACGGCTTTCCTTGAATCTGCTTTCTCGGACGCAGTTGCTATCTACCAGCTTTCGCTCTCGGTGGACTTTGATTACTCTGAACTTCGGGAGCGTGAGTATCCACTGCTCGCTCCGTTGGCCCTTGCGGATCGCCTTCGCCTGGTAGCGCGGCTCTTTCCACCGAACCCGACCTACGAATTTTCCATCCGATATCGTCGGCGCGCCTGAGCTGTCGGCCGTGATATTCGCGCGGAAATCTCGTTCGATCTCGATTTAGCCGCACGTTGTCAAGCCGAGAGGAACGCTGGAACACTGCTTACGAACAACTCGCAGGTGAGACCAAATCGGCAAAGAAATATCTAATTTCAGTGGAATGGGAGACGTTAATGCCTGCAATTCGAAGCTGCAAACAGTGTGGCCAGAAGAATCGCATTGCTGCAAATCACCTTTCCGACACAGGCCGTTGCGGCGCGTGTAAGACTCCGCTGCCGCCGCTCGACGAGCCTTTGCAAGTCGATGCGGCGCTCTTCGATGAGATCGTGCAAAACTCTCGTGTGCCCGTTCTCGTTGACTTCTGGGCGGAGTGGTGTGGACCTTGTCATGCTGCCGCTCCAGAGGTTGCGCGCACGGCAAGGGATATGGCGGGAGACGCCCTCGTGTTGAAAGTCGATATAGACAAACACCAGCAGCTCGCCGCTCGGTACCAGGTGCGCGGTATCCCCAACTTCGCCATCTTTTCGGCTGGCAAGCTTGTGAAACAGCAGGCTGGCGTCGTTGGACACGATGTGATGGAGGGATGGCTGCGATCAGTTGCGCCGTCTCGAACGGCCTGAGGGATGGGACTCGTATACTTGGCGCGGAGTAGTTGCGTGTGAAGGATACAAATCGATGAAGCTGATCTTTCTCTATGGTCTGCCCGCTACCGGAAAGTTGAGCGTCGCGCAGGAGTTGGCAGCGATGACCGGCTACAAACTCTTCCACAACCATCTCACGGTCGATCTGCTTCTGTCGGTCTTCGAATTCGGTTCGCCAGGCTTCGTCGCACTGCGGGAAGAGATCTGGCTTTCGGTATTCGATCAGGCCAGTCTTAGCCAATTGCCGGCCCTCATCTTTACCTTCGCACCCGAACCGACGGTGCGGCCCTGCTTTCTTCCGAACACGCTGAACACCACTGCTCAGAGAGGCGATGAGGTGGAGTTTGTCGAACTCGTCTGTCCGCTAAGCGAGTTAAAGCGGCGACTGAATAGTCCATCGCGACTTCAATATCGCAAATTGACTTCAGAGACGCTGTTCGATCAGATTCATACGGCGGGAGGATTCGAGGGATCATTTCTGCCGAAGCCACGGCTCTCGATCGACACCAGTCTATGTACGCCCACGCAGGCAGCAGCGAAGATCGCTGAAGTGCTGGCGCTTGATCTATCGCTGACCTGACCGCGTTGTGTGAGATATGATTCTGCGGCGAAGTCGACCTAACGTAGCGCGTGGTGGAAGCCCAGAGGACCAAGCAGATTGAATGTTTGCAGGAGCCAAATGATCACCGCAATGATGACCACTACACGAATGATTTGTTTTATGGTGCCGTCCATCGGGATCAAGCCGATCAAATAAAGCAGCAATCCGACCACAATCAAAGTGACGATGACGCTGATAAGCGCTGGAGTGAGCATAGATATTTCTTCCTCTTCTTAAAGAGCTGAATACTGTGATGCGGAAGTGCTCTGTTTTGAAGAGGAGATGATCACAAAATGATCACAAAACTTTCTGCTTTTGCAACGTCAGAAACTTGGCGCGATTACAGGCTGATCTGGGGCGATGGACATTCGGTGGTGGTCCGGACGGTGATCTACCAATCGCGACTGTGATGGGGGATACGGCCGCAGTCGCCTTCGGTGAGGTAGCAGCGGAGTATTCCGAAGAGCACGGTTGCGCCAGCGCCAATGATCATGAAGAGAATGCCGGTTGTAATTCTTCCCGTGAAGTATGGAAACAGGAAGACTACAACTCCCGCGTACATCAAAATCGTCAGCACAATCCGCGTTATGCTTCTTGTCATGTCTCTACCTCCCAGTAGAGGCCCCAGCAGTTGATCTTTCAGCAGGAACAGATTCCTTTGCTTCGGCACTCGTCCTAGGCCCATGCGGGGATTCGCTTTCAGCTATCCCGCGCATTCGTATGGCACATACTACTCTGACACGATTGAGTTTTGCCATATTTTTTGACGTATCGGGGGAGCTGCAACGTCTTGCAACTTTGCAAGACGGGAGAGAAGTTGAGCATGTAGTTGCGGCAAAACGCGTTATCCGGTCACAATCCCCATCGCGAGGACCGCGCCCAGGACCGCGCTCAGATCCTCGACGAGCGCCACCGGCCAGTCTTTGCACCCTAACCGCAATACGATCTCTCGGCGAATCAGGATGCCGGCGAAGGCACCGATCAAGGATCCCAGCACGCAGAGGATGACGCCCTCGACTCCGGATCCGTTGAGTCCTGCGGCCACGACCGCTCCAACAAGACCGGCAAAGACAAGCCTCGCAATCAATGGAAACGGTGCCGTTCGATTGGGCGTCTTGGGTAGCTTGTCCCCAACGAGCTCGCCTAATGCCAGCACGGTAAAGACGATTGCGGTTACGAGTTTACCGCTCCAGGACGCCCAGCTATCGTCTACTGGTAGATGGCCCGCGTAGGCGAACCAGCAAAGAACGGCCATAGCGGTCATCGTCCGAAGGCCGGTGACGAGGCCTAGCAGGGGGATGGCGATCAACCAGGTCAACATTTGCATCGCCATAAAGTCCCCTTTCCTTCGAAGGTTCGAAAAGACAGCGCTCCTGGTTCACTGCCATCGGCCTATGTCAGCCTTTCAATCGAAAACTATACTCGCAGATTCGTTATCGGCTGCAGCGGTGGACCGAAGTTGCCACGCCGTATACCGCACCTACGATGTCTATTTAGCTGAAACACTTTGATTTCGAGAAGGTTATGTTTCTCGCAGCCATTTGTACAGGGGGAAATTCTCCGCCATTTCGAGCACTTGGTTGCGGATCTGCTGCAACTTGGTAGAATCGGTCCGGTGTTCGAGAGCCTGCGCGATCCAGCCGGCAATGACGCGCATCTCGGGCTCCTTCATGCCTCTTGTCGTCAAGGCTGGCGTGCCGATTCGGATTCCGCTGGGCTTCATCGGCGGGTTCGTGTCATAGGGGATTGCATTCTTGTTGACTGTGATCCCAGCCTCTCCCAGAGCATGTTCTGCTTCTGAGCCGAGTATTCCTTTCTGGAATACGTCGATGAGGATGACATGCGTGTCGGTGCCACCGGAGATGATGCGATAGCCCTCGGTGGCGATGGCTTCGGCGAGGACTTTGGCGTTGGTAACTACCTGATTCGCATAGGTCGCGAACTCCGGCGCCAGAGCCTCTTTGAAGGCTACTGCTTTGGCCGCGACGATGTGAATGAGTGGGCCACCCTGTTGGCCAGGAAAGACACTGCGGTCTACGCCTGCAGCAAACTCCTGATTGCAGAGGATCATGCCGGCGCGCGGTCCACGCAGGGTTTTGTGAGTGGTGGTGGTGACGATGTGGGCGTGGGGAACGGGCGATGGATGGGCTCCTCCAGCTACGAGGCCGGCGAAGTGGGCCATGTCGACCATGAAGTGGGCGCCTACTTTGTCGGCAATGGCGCGCATGCGGGGGAAGTCGAACTGGCGCGGGTAGGCGCTGCCTCCCCCTACGATTACCTTGGGTTTTTCGCGGAGTGCAGTGGCTTCAAGTTCATCATAGTCAACGGTTTCGGTGTCTTTGCGGACCTGGTAGCCGACGATTCTGTAGAGTTTTCCGGAGAAGTTGAGCTTGTGGCCGTGGGTGAGGTGGCCTCCATGGGCCAGATCGAGGCCGAGGAGGCAGTCGCCGGGGTTGAGGATGGTCATGTAGGCGGCGGCGTTGGCCTGCGAGCCTGAGTGGGGCTGGACGTTGACGTGATCGGCGCCGAAGAGTTGTTTGGCGCGGTCGCGGGCTATATTTTCGACGACGTCGGCGTACTCGCAGCCGCCGTAGTAGCGCTTGCCGGGGTAGCCTTCTGCGTATTTGTTGGTGAAAACGGTGCCCGCGGCCTCTAAAACCGCGCGGCTTACGAAGTTTTCTGAGGCGATCATCTCGAGGCCTTCGTGCTGGCGCTTTACTTCGTTTTCAATTTGAACGGCGATTTCGGGGTCGGCGGCGGCCAGCGGGGCGTTACGGTCGATGGGCATGGCGTTATTTTATGTCACGGTTTTCCGGGCTTTTTTTTCTGGGGGATGGTGGGGTGGCGATTTGTGGTTTTGCTGTGGTTTTTGACGGGTGTTTTGGGAAAAGAGGGTGTTTCGGTGTGGTGTTTCGATGGTGAGAATGTGGTGGATTGCGTGGCTGACGTGGGTGCAAGACAATGCACTTTTCGAGGGCTAAAAATGCGCAACGAATTTCAACTTTATTTTTGTTCTGCTTCTTTGTTCTGCTCCTTGGTTCTCATCCTAGGACTGCTTGCGCGGTCTGAGCGCCAGAATGTCATAGACCGGCTTGTTGTCGGCGAAGACGCGCCACTCGGCTACCTGCCCTTTGCTGATAGTTGCCAGCCAGGCTGCGGGTGTTTGCCAGGCGATGTTGTCGATCGTGCCGCCGGCTTCGCCTGTCGCCATGACAGTGTCGAACTCCGCGAGCGTTTTTCTGACTGCGATGGCGTAGTCCGGGCACATGGCAAAGTATGCGTGCCAGCCGATCTTCATGGAAGCGGCTCCTTGTACACGGTTACCCAACGAATCTACGAAGAGATGATCGGTTGTCATGAGCCGGATCAGAGCTTCAACGTCGTGGCTGTTGATCGCAGCAACGAACTTTTCAAACATCTCCGTTGCGGATGCGGGATTGGTTGCTATGGACATCGAGGGCCTCCTGAGCGGTAGGTACGAGCAGTTTACGAGGCTGTTCGCCAAAGTTGTTTCTAATCGTGTTGAGTCGTTGCAGCTTGGTTGCCTCTGAAAACGTAATATTTCGGGATGTTTCGGCCGTTCATTTGAATTCGAACGAATAAGGTTTTGCCGGGGGCATCCATTCGTCTGCGGTTGGCGTTCTTACTTACAGCAAGCAGCTTTGGAGAGGATCACCTTATGCAGACTTTCTATATTGGAATTGCGTTTTCGATGATGGTGATTCTTCCGCTTCTTGTCGCCAAATGGAGCAGGACGCCGCGAGAGGATTTCGATTCCTCCCTCCATAGTGATCGATAAGCAGCTTCGTTCAATCAAAGAAAAGATTAGAAGGCCACGAATTTGAGACGTTGAGAAGTCTCTGGTTCGTGGCTTTTCTCTGCGCGTTGTGAAGTTGTGAGTCCGAGGCTTTGTTATTGGTAAGTGGCGCGTGCCTGGGTCTTTGTGATGGCAGAGTTCAGGATTAGGCCTGGAATCGGCCACCGCAGTAAAATCCACCCAACAGAGATGAAGCGCACCGTTCTCAGCCACGTCCTACTTCTCGGCCTCGTCGGCGGCGTCCTCATCGCTGTCCTCCGCTGGTCGGAGTACCAGTTCCTGGTCATCGAGCACTCCTTTGAGATCTATGGCGCCATCGTGGCCGTCCTCTTCTCTGCCTTCGGCATCTGGCTGGGCATCAAGCTCACCAAACCTCGCGAAAAGATCATCCTCCGCGAAGTCCTCGTCCCCACTGCCGCGCCTGCCGCGCTAGACCCCTTCACGGCGAACCAGCCCCAGCTCGACGCCCTCGGCATCACCCCCCGCGAGCTCGAAATTCTGAGCCTCATCGCTGAGGGGCTCAGCAACCGCGAGATCGCCGACCGCCTCTTCGTCAGCGAGAACACCGTCAAAACCCACTGCAGCCGGGCCTTCGACAAGCTGGGCGCACGCCGCCGCACCCAGGCCGTGCAGCTGGGTAAACAACTGGGCCTGCTCCCCTAAGAGATCCGACGAGTGACTTGGTGGCGATTATTCGCCAACCGAAACCCTCGTGCACAACATCTTGATCCTTGGAGAAGCAACCTTTAGGGTGCGGTATCACGGTCCGAAATCGATACGGTGCTCGAGCATCGCAAAACAATGCGCTTGCCGCACTCCATAGTGGGTGGCATACTTTCGAGGCTCCCCGCGACCTATAAATTGGAGGAAGTATGTGCGATGAACAGACGAGATTTCATTTCATCTAGTGCAGCAATCGCGATAGGCCTGAGTTTCGGAACGAAGCAAGCCCTAGCCCAAACAATTGTCGGTGTAAATGAACAGGAGGTACTGAATTCGCTTCAGCTTCAGAAGTGCGACTTATTCTGCTGGGCCGCTTGCCTTTCGACTTTTTTCAACTTCTATGGTCATCCGTTGGATCAGATGAAAATCGTTCTTGCGATGCACGGGAATACTGAGTGTAAAGGCGATCCGACCGTCAGCGCCGTCGTTGCAGCACTAAATATGACTTGGGTGGACGACAATGGAGTGAGTTTTACTTCCCATATTACTTCTGCGATCGATCATTACCGGCACGTACATACCCTGACTAATAGAGACATAATTAACGAATTGGCAACCGGTTGCCCTTTGTTCATAGCTACTGTTCAGCATGCCATGGTTCTGTACCGAGCTGAGTACGTAGACAATCCGCTGTGGCCAGATGCAGTAATTCCAGCAATCAGAGTCGCCGACCCATTTCCATTATTTCCTCAGTCACATTTGCTTCAAGGTGCAGACATTACACCCGTCGAGAGGGGAGGAAACATGCTCTTCTGCGCGGCGGTTTCTATTGCATAAGTAGATTTGATTTACGGGCCATCGCCCTACCTATTCATGTCTGACTCTATAGGCGGATTAGGGTCAAAACGGCACTCGCATATCGTAGGATTGGGCGCAGTGGCAGTGAAACTGCTGTAAACGCTCACCCCAAAGCATGATTTCGACCGCTTATCCCCAAAATCACCCGAAAGCATGACGACAAGCACCGCCTCCGACCGGCAAAGTGTCTTCAAGTTCACCTCCACAGGAGCCTCACATTGAAGAAGACCATTGTTACCTTCGGCCTTATCTCCGGCGTACTCTCCTCCGTCATGATGTGCGGCACCCTTCGCTTCCTCAGCGACCTCAACCACGGCCAAAAAGCGCTGGTCATCGGCTACACGACCATCGTGCTCTCCTTCCTCCTTGTCTACTTCGGCATCCGCTCCTACCGCGACAACCTTGCCGGCGGCACTATCACCTTCGGGCGCGCCTTCGGCATCGGCATCGGCATCACGCTCATCTCGTGCATCTTCTATGTTGTCACGTGGGAGATACTCTACTTCAACTTCATGCACGGCATCATGGACAGTTACTTCGCTAAGCTCATTGAGAAGGCTCAATCTGCACCCGGCACCGCCGAAGCGATCCAGGCCAAAGTCGCCTCCATCCGCCATGAGCAGCAGCTCTACGAGAACCCCTTCGTCAACGCTCTCTACACCTTCATAGAACCGTTCCCCGTCGGGCTGCTCATCACGCTGATCTCCGCGGCCATCCTCCGCAGGAAGCCCCAAGCGCAAGCCGCTTCACTTGCGGCGACGGCTTAGGATTACCGTTACTTGAGAGTTGCTTGAGGTTCGAGCGCTGCGGCGGTCTTCGTTTGCGCGAGGTGCTTGAAGGATTTGTAGATGAAGGAGCCGAGATACCAGCCGTCGATGTACTTGTAGGGGGTTTCGCCGGTGGTGTAGTGGCCGCAAGGGAGGACCTTCGAGACGTAGTCGATGTTGAGGGCGTCGAAGTTGGTAAGGACGTCGAGCGAGTATTTCAGCGGGAAGGTTAGGTCGTAGGTGGCGTGGACGACGAGGACTCGCTTGGGGGTTGCTGGGCTGGAGCTTTGAGCAAACCGGTCCATGTAGGACATGGGGCTGACGATGGAGAAGATCTCGCGGACTTGATCCTGGGTGAGGCCGGCTTGCTCGAAGGCGGCGCGGATGTGGCGGGTGCTCTGGCCGGCCCAGACGACATCTCCGAACCAGGTGGAGGCGTGGTTGAAGGCGCAGACCTGGAGGCGCTGGTCGAAGGCGGCTGCGATGAAGGCGTAGCAGCTGCCGAGCGAGGTGCCGAGGACGCCGAAGTGCTCGTAGCCTTGTGATTCGAGCCAGTCGATGCAGCTGCGAATGTCGACTACGGCCTGGCGGCAGGCCTCGGTGGTGCGGCCTACGTTGGAGCTTACGGCGTAGTCGGAGCGCTCAAGTTCGGCGGGGCGGCGGACGTCGTGGTAGGGCTTGGAGAGGCGGAGGCAGGAGATTCCGAAGCTGTTGAAGAGGGTGCAGAGGGCGTTGTGAGAGAAGGCGTCGGCGTTCCACTGGGGCATGATGATCATGGCCTGCCTGGGTTTAACTGGAAGCCCTTTAAAGCGAGCTTCGCGTTGCGCCTCGGGATGGGCGGGATACCAGCGGGCGTTGACGATGTCGTTCTCTGGGTAGCGGGTGCGGATGGGCGAGGTGAAGCGGAGGAACTCGGCCTCTTCGATCTCGCCGGTCTCGGCCTGGCGTTTGAGCTCGGCATCCTCTTCGAGGGTTTCGGGGCGGACGTTGGTGGGGTAGAGCTGGGGGTGACGGCGCTCGAGGCGGAAGTCGGTGGGGGTTTCGTAGCCGAAGAACTCGTCGGCTCGTGCGACTATGTCGCGGTTGACGGCGGTCATGCGGGCAAAGTCCTCTGCCACGGGCGTGTCGCCGGGGTGCGGGTTGGCTGCGCGGGCTAAGGGGCTGAAGTCCTCGAGCCAGTCGAAGCCCCACTCGAGGGGGCGGACGATGCGGTTGGTATCGCGGGTGGTGAGGGCTGTCTCCCAGGAGTACATCCACTTTGCGTATAGCCTTGAGAGCATTAATCCAGTTTACCAAGACACGCGATTAGTTTTTTATGAGCCGCTTTCACGGGGACTCATCCGCCATTGCTTCGGGTTTGCCTGCCAACCGGAGAGGGTGCGGTTGGCAGGTTGCTCGGATTTCTATTGTTATCTACTGCGCCGCACTCTCGCCGACCTCTACGATCATGAAACTGCCGGGCTTTGCCTTGGGGCGCGCTGCTGTTGCACCGGGCTTGGGCTCTTCGAACTCCATCGTTGGGAGATAGATCTTGTGGGCGGTCGGATCGATGCCCAGCGTCTTCGCCCCGTAGGGAGTCTTGACGATTTGCTGAACGGCAAACTGTCCTGACTTCTCTCCAATGACTACAAGGGAGCCGTCGCGGCAGCTTGCGAAAGCCTGGCCTGCCTCGAACGCAGTGGCGTCGACGCCTGCTCCGATGGGGAGGTCGGAGAGAACCTTGCCGTCTTCGGCGCTCATGACGATCATCTTTTGGGGCTTGCGGCAGCCAATGAAGAGGCGATGCGTCTTCTTATCCAAGGCCATTCCCACGGGTTTGCCGCCGGGGGTGACGGGCCAGCGCGCGAGGACCTTTCTTGACTGAAGGTCAACTTCGGCTACTACGTCCTTGTCCTCCAGATTGATGTAGACCTTTCCGGTTCCGTCGGAGGCGAGAAACTCAGGCGCTCCGCCCAGCTCGATGGGGGTATCGATCTTGCCGCTCTTCGGATCGATGTCCGGCTTGAACGACATGAGGATGCCCTTGTCTCCTGAGACAGCCAGAATGCGGTCGAGTCCAGCGTCGTAGATAATGCCGTCGGAATCGGGCACTGTGGCCAGGGTTCCGAGCACGGCATAGGTCTTGAGATCGAAGATGACGATGGCACCGTCTCCGCCGCCATCGGTGATGAAGCCGCGTCCCAGCGATGGGACGATCGCCACGCCGTGTGCAGTTTTCTGTCCCGGAATGTCGCCCAGCACCTTGCCTGAGCCTGAGTCGATCACCAGGGTGTGGGTGCCGCGGGGGACAAACAAGCGGTGGGTCTCGGGATCGACCGTTAGGTAGTCCATGGCGCCTTCTCCGCCAATGTGCCATGTATTGGTTACGTCCCACTTTGTCTGCGCCGTGGCGGACAGGAAGCCAGCGGGCAGCAGCACCGCCATTGACATTACAACCATTCGCATCGTTCGCATCTATATCTCCATTTCTGATGCTGGATTCGATGCATTGAGGAATAACCCAATGCATTGGATCTACAGCATGACGAAGGTAGCATTGCATGCTTAATTTTCGCTGAATGCGTCCGTTACTCGTCTCGTCTAGACTGTCTACCGGAAGGCTCGGAGATGGTCTGAGACGTGCGCGTCTGAGAGGCGGGTTGGCAGAGGATGAGACAAAGTCGAAGACGATTTCTCCACGAGACCGGTCGGGCGGCGGCTGGACTCACGCTCTCCCCCGGCGTTCTTCGCGCAAGTGCTGGGGGCTTCTCCCCCGCGGCCGGAAAAACTTACTATGTGGACACCGCCGGGAACAACCAGAACAGCGGAACATCAGCGACAGCCCCCTGGAAGGACTTCACGCCGATCAATCAGCACACCTTTTCTCCTGGTGATTCTCTTCTACTGAAGCGTGGCTGCGTGTGGCGGGAGGAGCTGAGGATTAATGGTGCCGGCAACGCGCAGCAGTTTATTACAGTGGCGGCGTATAGCGAGGGAGCGAGACCCAAGATTCAGCGCGATGGCAAGCCGACGGACCGATGTCTCAGATTGAATAACTCTTCCTACTTGAAGGTTTCGAACCTGGAGGTATGCGACGGTGGCGCGGGAATCGTGATTTTTTATGATCACTCGTATCACAACCAGTCGGTCTATCTGGATGACATTGTGGCTCATGACTTCAAGAACATAGAGGATCCTGCGGACCGCGGACGAGTGACGTGGTCGTATGGAATTGGAGTTACCGGTGTGGAAGACACACCGAATAACGAGACCTGTGTGCTCTCTGACCTTAAGATCACCAACACTGAAGTCTATAACACTGGCGCGGGGATCGCGTTGGATTGGGGAAATCATCACTGCGTCGATAGGACGAATGCGTCGAGGAACAAGTTTACCGATGTGTATATGGAACATCTGAATTTGCATGACAACACAGTTGATGGGACCTCGTTCGTCAGCCTCTTTCTTACCAGCGTGACCCGGTGCACGGTTCGGAATTCGACGATTCAACGAGGCGCAAGATACGCCGCTACGGGAACCTCGGCGTTGCAGATTATGTTCTCGAAAGACGTGACCCTGAACAACGTTACGATCAGCGACACGCCGTTTAATGCCTGCCCGGATAACACGGGTTTGGACTTTGAGTGCGATAACGAAGATGTGATGGTGGATGGTTGCACTTTTAAGAACAATGCTGGACCGGCTATTGAGATCCTCGCTACGCCGGGTTATCTGAATCCCACTACGCGTAACTTCGTCATTCGGAACTGCACGTTTCTCAGCAATAATTCAGCACGCAAGCTGGGAAACAATCAGATCGAAGTCGCCAACTGGGTGCAAGGGAATCGTCCGACCGGCAAGATCTACAACAACAAGTACGCTAACGCGCCGAACACACTGTTCTTCGGAGGCGACGGAAATTGCACGGGGATTGAACTGGAACAGAACAGCAATATCGGCAAGCCGGAGGCGGAGCCGACGGTTCTTCAGTCCTGGAAGTTCAACTCCGATGGGAACGCGGTGGGCTGGCAGAACGGAGCTGGGATAAGTCAGTTGCGCGTGAGTGGCGGCTCGCTGAATGGAATCGTCAATAACATCGATCCATGCATTTTTTCTACGGATCGCCTTGGAGTTGCCATCACGCCGGGAACGTTTGTCCGCATCAGGATGAAGAACGCAACGAATGCAGGCTTTGGGCAGATCTATTTCATCACTGACGCGGATGTTGGGTGGAACGAGGAAAAACATAGCGACTTCTGGTTGTATCCGGCGGCGGCGGGGTTCCATACCTATGATGTGGATCTGTCTTCGGTGGCGAAGTGGTCCGGTGTCCTGAGGCAGCTGAGGGTAGACCCGGAACAGGGTGCGGCCAGCGGTTCTTTCAGCATCGAGCTGATTCAGATTCTGCGACGGTAGCGGGGGAGCCGCATGGTCTCCAATTGCCGGTACTGCCGGACGGAAACGCCCCGCGGGCCGCGGTCACTTCGTGACTTGTGTACCTTGTCTTGGTGGGGTGATGCGCTTGGGTCCTCCCGTTGGTCGGAAAGGAAGATGGCTCGCGACCAGCGGGAGCGCCAACCGAAGGGGTATACAAGTGACCGCCGCCCGCGCAGGGTGTACTCCTGTGGCCTAAAGGTAGGATTTCGTTAATTCTTCGCTTGTGATTGCTTTTGTGGGCCGCTGATCGGTCTTCCAGCATCAGATGAGTGTGTCCCCGCTCTCTTTCTGAAGAAATTACCCTTCGGACGGGAGAGTGGAAAATGTTTTCCTATTCTTGCCAATCCAGAGCATTCGATGGCGTCGCTGGAGTGGTGACGGGATTCGGCAGTCGCGTTGAAAACAAAGAAAGACGGACGTTTTCGCAGCATTGGCAGGCCAAGTGCAACTATGCAAGACGTAGCACACAGTTCGCGGGAACAGCGGAACGGAGAGGAGAGATATATGGCAGCAATTGCGATTTATACATGCGTTTGCGGGGTCCAGAAGAAGACCAGCAATCATTGGGTTCTCGCCAAGGTTACGTCGTTCGGCGTCACGTTTATGCCGTGGGATGCGGAGTTGGCGCGGAGCCGGGATATCACCATTCTTTGCGGTGAAGGTTGCGCGGCATCGATGTTGAGCCGGTCGCTGGGTGATTGGAAGAAGCCTGCAGTGGGCGTAACCAGCGTTGGTTCGGTGACCGATTTGAGCGTGGATATCAGCGCGGAAGAGTACGAGTTGGCGGTAGCGTAGGCTGGTTGTCCCCGGGGAGCCGCAAGGGGCGCTCTGCGGGGATTTCGCGGTTGGTGTGTGTCCTGAGAGATGGAGACGGCTGAACCGCCTGGGGGTTGTTTCTAATAGATGCCGGGGATGAGGCATTTAGTGGACTTGCTGTAGATCTCGTACTCGTGGCCGAAGGCGCGGCGGAGGGCTGACTCTTCTACGTGGATCCGGTAGAGCAGCGCGGCTGTGGTGGGGATGAAGATGATCGTCAGACCCAGCCAGTTGCGGGTGTGAAGGCCGATGGCGGCGAAGATGAGAATCAAGCCAGAGTAGGATGGGTGGCGGACGAAGCGGAAGAGTCCTGTCTTGTGGATGGTTTGCGTGGCGTGGATGGCTACGTTGGCGCTGAAGGAGCGGCCGAGGGTGATGATGGCTGTCCAACGGATGGCGAGACCCAGGAGGAGGAGAGTGAGGGCGGTGGCTCGAACCCAGGGAGCGCCATGGTCGATGGTGTGGGGGTGGGTCTCGCCGTAGTAGCTGCCGAGGGTGATGGCGACGAAGATGACGATCCACAAGATGCGGAGAGAGCCTCGGTCTTGTATGTCGGCGCTGGGGTTGCCGCTGCGCGTCCGCGTTATGAGGAGGAGGGCAATTTCTGAGAAGATCCAGGCGAGGTCGAAGATGCGGAAGAGAGCCGATACGTCCATGCTTGACCTCGTGCGTCGGTACTGATTCGTGGGCTGAGGGTGATTCGCTGGATGCTACGGGAGCGGCGGGGTGATGCTTTCGACGATGACGCCTTCGGTTTCGAAGTGAGTGACGCGGTGATCGGTGGTGTGGCCCATGTGGATGGCCTTCTTGAGAAGGGTGATGAGGGGGCGGGAGGTCTCGTGGAACCAACGGTCGGAGGATTGGTCCCAGTCGACGGCGAGGAGATAGGTGGCGTCGCAGCGGGGGCAGGTTAAGGGCGTTTCGAGCCAGCGATGGAAGGAGCCGTAGGTTAGCTTGCGGACGGGGTCGGTGCCGGAGCGGATGGCTGCTATGCGGAGGTTCATCGCTTGGACAGGGTAGCATTGCGATTCTTATTACAGGTCATGATGCAAGAACAAACAACCGCGTGCTGCGCGCACGGCGCGATCTGCCATCGAGGCTGACGCGCCTGCGGCGCCTTGCTCTGTGGCGTTCAGAGTTCGGAGAAGATGAGGCAGACGCGGCCTACGAGGTAGTCGGCCGGGGTTTCGTGCGTGGCCAGAGACAGGAGCTGGACGGGGAAGTCGCGGGAGTAGGGGCGGAGGATAAGACGGCCCTCGTCGAAGTCTACGAAACGCAGTAGGAGAGCGGCTCCGCAGCGGACGGCGTAGAGGGTGGGCTGGTGGGCGCGGTAGGGGGCGAGCGAGTTGTAGTGGCGGTCGAGGACGGCGATGGCTCCGGGGGAGAGGAGCGGGTCCATGGCAGCGGATTGCTGAGCGTCGGCGCGGATGGCGAGGAAGCGCTGCCAGTGGGCGTATTTGCTGGAGGGACGGGCGCGGTTGTCCTGGAGGCGGGAGGCGGAGACCTGGATGGTTTCGATGATGGAGGCGGGGGGGATGCGCGCGTCGTCCATGGCGGCGGAGGGGGAGACGACGGGGACGGTCTCGATGGGATCGCTGTTTTCGGTTGGTGCAGGAGCGGAGGCGGCGCTGAGGGCGTTGAGTTCGAGGGGAAGGATGTGCTCGACGGAGAGCTTTTGCGATGCGAGGACGCGGTCGAGGCCTTCGAGGGAGAGGGCGCGTTTTCGGTTAAGGAAGTTGGAGATGTGGGCTTGAACGCGAGTCTATGGGCGAATCGTTCGTAGCGCTGCCAGGGCGCGGCGTGCACTGGAAACCGTATAATCGGGCCATGGACGCCGAGCCGCTGGGCACTGTTTTGGTTGGAGTTGTGATGGGGAGCCGCAGCGATTATGCGGTGATGCGAGGCGCCGTCGAGGTGCTGAAGGAGTTTGGCGTTGCGCATGAGGTGCGGGTGGTGTCGGCTCATCGGACGCCGGATCTTTTGTTTGACTATGCAGGTTCTGCCGTTGCGCGCGGGCTTCGTGTGATCATTGCCGGCGCTGGCGGGGCGGCGCATCTGCCTGGGATGATTGCGGCGAAGACTGTGGTGCCGGTGCTTGGCGTGCCGATTCCAGCGACAGCGCTGCAAGGGATGGATTCGCTATTGAGCATTGTGCAGATGCCGAAGGGTATTCCTGTGGGAACGCTGGCGATTGGAGCAGCTGGGGCTACGAACGCTGGGTTGTTAGCTGTCGCGATATTGGCTACTACGGATGCGGCGTTGCAGAAGAGGCTAATGGCCTGGCGCATGGCGCGGCGGGATGAGGTTTTAGCGCAGGTGGTCGGAGAAGATGAGGTTGGCGCGTGAGCTCTGGTTCTTCGAATGCGAAGCCGATTTTGCCGGGTGCGACGATCGGAATCTTTGGTGGTGGGCAGCTGGGGCGGATGACGGCAATGGCGGCTCGTGGGATGGGGTATCGCATCCTTGTGCTTGATCCGGATCCGGCTTGCCCTGCGCGGTTTGTGGTGGATGGATGCATCGAGGCGGGATGGGATGATTCGCGGGAGGCAGCGAATCTTGCGCGCGGATGCGACGTGGTGACGCTGGAGATTGAGCAGATCTCGCCGGCGAGTATGGAAGCCGCGGCCAGCTATGCGCCGGTGCGGCCGGGCGGTGCTATGCTCGCGGTGATTCAGGACAGGATCGAGCAAAAGGACTGGCTGCGGCGAAATGGATTTCCGGTTGGGGAGTATCGCGCGGTTCGGTCGCTGGATGAGTTACGGGATGCGGTGACTGCACTTGGCGGTAGATGTTTCTGCAAGAGTGCGACTGGCGGATACGACGGGCGGGGTCAGGGTAAGGTTGGATTTGCTGCCGGCGCCTCTGTCGAAGATGAGGTAAGGAGTGCCTGGGAGGCTTTGGGCGAGCGCGCGGGCGTTGTGGAGAAGGCAGTGAATCTGGAGCGGGAGATCTCGGTCTTGGTGGCGCGTGCTCCCAATGGCGAGGTGAAGGTTTATCCTGCGGCGCTGAATCACCATGAGGAACAGATTCTGGCCTGGAGCGTGATTCCCGCTCCACTCTCTTCGGAGATGGAGGAGAAGGCTCGAGAGATCGCGGAGGCGATTGCCGATACGTTTCAGCTTGAGGGAGTTCTCGCGGTTGAGATGTTTTGCACGACCGATGGGAAGCTGCTGGTGAATGAGCTAGCGCCGCGGCCGCACAACAGCTATCACGCGAGTGTGAGAGCTTGTGTGACGGGGCAGTTTGAGCAGTTGGTGCGGGCGGTGTGTGCTCTGCCGCTGGGTGATGTTGGTGTTGTGCAACCTGCTGCCATTGCGAATCTGCTCGGAGATCTCTGGCTGAAGGATGGGCAGGCTGTCGAGCCCAGATTCGATGCGGCACTGGCTGTGCCCGGGGTTAGGCTGCATTTGTATGAGAAACATAAGCCGCGTAAAGGGCGGAAGATGGGGCATCTGTCGGCGGTTGGTGCAACGGCAGATGAGGCGGTTGAGCTGGTGTTGCGGGCGAAGGCTCTGCTGTAGCGGCAGTAAGAAAAGAAAGCGCGGCAGACTTAGTTCAAGTCTGCCGCGCTTTTTTGTGTTTAAAGTTGAAGCTGATTAGCCGATGTCCTCGGACCAGTTCTCGAGGTATGCCTTGAAGTCAGACATGAATTTGCCTGCGTCGGCGCCATCTACGATGCGATGGTCGAAGCCAAGCGTGAAGCGCTGAATGGAGCGGATCGCGATGGAGTCGTTGCCGTCCTTGTCGGTGATGACTTCGGCTTCTTTGTTAAGGCCGCCGATACCGAGAATCGCGCTCTGTGGCTGGTTGATGATCGGTGTGCCGAACTGCTCGCCGAAGATGCCGGAGTTGGTGAGTGTGAAGGTGCCACCGGAGATCTCATCGGGTAAAAGTTTCTTGTTCCGGGCGCGATCGGCGACGTCGACGATGCCGCGCGCGATGCCGAGGAAGTTCTTCTCCTCGGTCTGCTTCAGAACGGGAACGATGAGGCCCCAGTCGAGCGCGACGGCGATCCCGATGTTGATGTTCTTGTTGTAGCGGATTGCGTCGCCTTCCACTGAACCGTTGACGATGGGGTGCTTGCGCAACGCGACGATAGCAGCGCGGGTGATGAAGGGCATGTACGTCAGTTTGACGCCGTTGCGCTGTTCGTACTTTGACTTCTCCTTCTCGCGGAGCTTGACGATGCGCGTCATGTCCACCTTGAAGACAGTGTGGACGTGTGGGCTGGTACGTTTGGACTCGACCATGCGTTGCGCGATGATGGAGCGCATCTTGGTCATGGGAACGAGTTCGCCGGGTTGCGGCTGAGGAGCAGCTGGTTTGGCAGCGGATGGGGCTGGCGCGGAGGCCGCTGGGGCAACGGACGCGGCGGAGACAGGCTTCGGACCCTGCTCCAGATGGCTGACGATGTCGGTCTTGGTGATGCGGCCCGAGGCTCCTGTGCCTGGAACCTGCGAAAGATCAACGTTGTTGTCTTTTGCGATCTTGCGTACCAGCGGTGAAGAGCGAACCCGTTCGCCTGCCGCAGCGGAAGATACTGCAGAGGCCGCAGGCGCCGAAGCAGCCGCGGCTGGAGCAGGAGTAGACACAGCCGGAGCGGACGATTTTCCGGCAGCGCCGCCGATAACCGCGACGACCGTGTTGATCGTAACGGTGGCACCCTCCTGAACCTTGATCTCGGAGAGGATACCGGCTACGGGCGATGGGATCTCGGCGTCAACTTTGTCGGTCGAAATCTCGAAGATAGGCTCGTCGCGCTGGACGGTATCGCCCACCTTCTTAAGCCACTTGGTAATTGTCCCCTCGGTGATGGACTCGCCCATCTGAGGCATCAGGACTTCGGTTCCCGGACCTGCTGCGGCAGGGGGATTTCCCTGAGCTGCGGCCGGTGCGACGGTGTTCGCTGCAGGGGCGGCCGCGGTTTCAGCCTTGGCGGGTGCGGCAGCAGGTGCGGTTGACGAGCCTGTTTCGTCGATGCTGCAGACGACGGTGTTGATCTGGACCGTAGTTCCTTCGGAGATTTTGATCTCCTTCAGAGTGCCGGCGGCGGGCGAAGGAATCTCCGCATCGACCTTGTCGGTCGAGATCTCAAAAAGAGGTTCGTCCCGCTGAATGGCATCGCCCGGTTTTTTGAGCCATTTTGTGATGGTGCCTTCGGTGATGGATTCGCCCATCTGGGGCATAACTACGTCAGTCGGCATGTATCTCTCTTCTCCCCTAACTTCAGGTGCGGCTTTCAGGTGCGGGCGGCTAAGACCGCCTGGTATCAGCCCGGTCCGCAATCGGGCGTGCGCAAATGGGATTATACGGCTGCTGGGTGAAACCTGGCTGCACGGTGCGGTTAGCGAACAGCGGCCGTCTTACGGAATTTCGCGTTTCATACATGCGTGGCAAGGAGTTGATCGACCGATTCGCACCAGAGCATCTGCCGCTCGAAGACTCGGCCGAAGTTTCTGGCGGTGGAGTTGAGAGCAGACTCCATCGTCGGCTGGCGGCCGGGGTCGGCCTCCAGTTCGAGGCTCGTTACCTGTCGATCTGTGATGCCGCAAGGGATGATCCAGTCAAAGTCTCTTAGGTCCGTGGTTACGTTGAGTGCGAAGCCATGCGAGGTGACGCCTTGAGAGACGTGAACGCCAATCGCCGCGATTTTTTTCTCGCGGATGCTTCCTCCTGCCATAGTCCAAACCCCTGTGAGCTTGCAGATGCGCTGGGTCATCACGCCGAAGTCGCCGCAGGTGCGGATTAAGGCTTCTTCAAGCAGACGAACGTAGTCGACTGGGCCCAGATGCGGTCCTTTTTTGCCGGGCAGGTCGCCGCGCAGATCGATGATGGGATACCCGACCAGCTGGCCTGGACCGTGATACGTTACATCGCCGCCGCGGTTGATCTCATGCAGTTCTACTCCTCGGCGTGCCAGTTGTTCGTCGCTAGCGAGAACGTTGGAGCGATGCGCGTTCCTGCCAAGCGTCAATACGGGTGGGTGCTCCAGCATCAGAAGCGTATCGCCTATCAGATTCTGCTTTCTGGCGACGATGACCTGTTGCTGGATGGCGAGCGCTTCGCGGTATGGGACGCGACCGAGATTGAGGAGATTGATATGCATGAGCTGTTTGTGGTTCTCACAGTTGAAGAAAACAGCCGAGCCAAATGGCCCGGCTGCAGTCTGAACCTTGATACAAACTAGACGTTGACCGCCATGCCCTCAACGCTTGAGAAGCCGTCGAGGAGGGCCTCGGCGACCGTCGGATGCGCGTGGATGGTGAACATCATCTCTTCGATCGTCGCCTCTAACTCAATTGCAGTAACGGCTTCGGCGATGATCTCTGTTGCGGTGGTGCCGATGATGTGGACGCCAAGAATCTCGCCGTGCTTCGAGTCCGAGACGACCTTGACGAAGCCATCGTGCGCGTCGAGGATAGTAGCCTTCGAGTTGCCGACGAACGGGAACTTGCCGACCTTGACCTGAAAGCCCTTCTCCTTTGCCTGCGCCTCGGTAAGACCGACGCTCGCAATCTGCGGATCGCAGTAGGTGCAGCCTGGAATGTGCGTGCGGTTCACAGGCTTGGCAAACTTGCCGGCTATTCTGGCCGCAACCACGAGCCCCGCCATACTGCCGACGTGCGCCAACTGAGGCAGGCCGGCGACGATATCACCGATCGCATAGATGCCTGGTTCGGTCGTCTCCATCCATTCATTGGTGACGATAAAGCCACGATCAGGCGTGATCTTTACCTTGTCGAGACCCACGTCGTAGGTTCGCGGTGCGCGGCCAACTGCTACCAGCACCTTCTCGGCCTGCTTGGTCTCGCCGGTGCCATCGGCTTTTGTAAAGTGAACCACTACTCCGTCTTTATTCTTTTCAAATTTATCGACCTTCGCTCCGAGGTGCACGTCGATTCCACGCTTCTTGAAGAGACGCAGCAGCTCCTTGCTGACGTCCTCATCCTCCGCGGGCACCATGCGTGGCAACGCTTCAAGGACCGTCACTTCCGCCCCGAAGCTCTTGAAGACTGAGGCAAACTCGACTCCAACTGCACCGGATCCCACCACCACCAGCGACTTGGGGGCTTCGTCGATCTTCAGAATCTCGTAGTTGGTCAGGATGGTCGTGTCCGGGGTATAACCCGGCAGCATGCGCGCGTCCGAGCCGGTCGCAAGCACCACGTTCTTTGCCTTTATGGTTTCGGTCTTGCCATCGGCTGTCTTCACTTCGATGGTGTGGACGCCGTCCTTCGCCGGACCAGTCAAGCGACCATAACCCTTGATGGCGTTGATCTTGTTTTTCTTCATCAGGAAGTCGAGACCCTTGACGTGACGCGAGATCACATCGTCCTTGCGCGCCAGTACGCCCTTCCAGTTCAGCTTGGGCGATGTCACTTCGATGCCATACCGGTCGGCGTGCTTCAGGTGATCCCATAGCTCGGCAGAGAAGAGCATCGACTTGGTGGGTATGCAGCCCCAGAGCAGGCACGTTCCGCCCAGCCGGTCATTCGCATCGATCAGGGCCGCCTTTAGACCATACTGCGACGCGCGAATCGCGCAGGTATATCCGGCGGGTCCACCGCCGAGCACTACAAGATCAAAGATTGTATCTGCCAAAGGAACACTCCATAGGATGTAGGGAACTCGAAACACTTCAATTTTACGCTCAAGCGATGGGCAATCGATAGATGGCCCGCGACCATACCGCTCGCGAAGAGGACTGTCGATCGTCATGAGTAGATGAAGGCGCGTCCTGAATAAATGCCGCCGACAGGTAACGAAGGAGTGAACTAAAGCGAAATTTCAGCGAAAACGCTTGACAGAGGCTTGATAATCGAACCAGGGAGAATGTTCCGATGGTTAGTAATGTAGCCCGGCTGACGAGCGCACTGCGCAACAGCGTCTTCGAGGAGGAGGCCGATTCGGAAACCACGCTTACCGAAAAGATCGACGCGGTACGACGCGATCTGGCCGAAACCGGGGTAGCCCTCTTCACCGATGACCGAGGCGACCGCTTCCGCATCGTCCGCAAGCCCGCCTAGACCATGAGTGCGCTGGTCGCGGGATTTCTGCTGATCGGCTACCTGCTTGCGCCAGGGGTTATTTACCGCCTCTTCTTCTCCGCCTATATTCCCGCAAGAAGGTACCAACGCACTCGCACCGAAGAGGTCGTCTTTTCGCTGCTCGTGACGGTGGTTCCATTTGTTCTCTCGTGGATCCTGCTGGTTCACACACCATTGGGCGAGCTGCCCACCTTTGCTTTGGGATCTTCTAAAGCGGAGGCATACCGCAACGTATTTCGTTCGCTTCTGCCAGGCCCTGAACTTACGCCGTCAAATCCTCTCATCGCAAGAGCCCATCTGGCGGACTCATACCTACGTGCGTTTCTGGAGCAGGGACGTTTTCTCTCCTTGCTGTGGCTCTTCTGCGCGCTGGAGGGGTGGGCGTCCGGCCTGATCGTCTCGCGCTACGGCGACTACAGCACCAATCAGCGCATGCACCGACTGCTAAAGCGCTTCTGCGATGACTTTCTGCTTACCTATGTCTCGGAGTGGGAGCTGCTGTTCACCACGCGTTCTCTGCCTCGAAGCCAGCAAGACTTCGACGTCGAGATCGACGCTCTCGCCGCGGGTATTCTCTATCGCGGGAAACTTGTCGACTGGTTTCTCGATCAGGACGGGAAGCTGGAGGGCATCTTCCTTGAACGCGCTGCGCGCTATCAGCAGGCAGAGCTTGAACGCGATCGAGAGCGTGGCACCGAAAAGGCTCGCGAGAGTTACTGGCGCACGATTCCAGGTGCGAAGCTCTACCTCGTAGCAAGTACCATCGCGAACTACAACATCCGCTATGTCCCGCCCATGCAGCAGGACACTACGCTGGCTCAGCTGCGCGCCCGCTTCGGGGCAGAGGCGATCATCACCCAGCTTCCCCCTGACAGCTTCGACGATCCCATCAACTCGCCTTAGCTTGAGGGGATCCACCCTTATGAATCGTTTGTTACGCAAGCACCTTCGCCGCGTCCTTCGCAAAGTACGTCACGATAAAGTCCGCTCCAGCCCGTCGGATCGACAGCAGCGACTCCATCATCGTGCGCTCTGGCTCCAGCCATCCACGCTGAAACGCCGCATGCAGCATCGAGTACTCCCCCGACACCTGGTACGCGCCCATGGGTAAATCGTATAGCTCCCGCGCCGCGCGAATTACATCGAGATACGGCATCGCAGGCTTCATCAACAACATATCCGCGCCCTCGGCAATATCCTGGTCAATCTCCCGCATAGCCTCGCGCAGATTCGCCCCGTCCATCTGGTAGCTGCGACGATCGCCAAACTGCGGAGCAGAGTCAGCCGCCTCGCGGAATGGTCCGTAAAAAGCCGATGCGAACTTCGAGGCATAGCTCATCACCGGAGTCTGTTCGTGCCCGCCCGCGTCGAGCGCCTCTCGAATCGCCTCAACCCGCCCATCCATCATGTCCGAAGGAGCGACAATATCCGCACCAGCCTTGGCCAATGACGCGGCCGTCTTCGCAATCAGCGCGACACTCGAATCATTCTGAATCTCGTAATGATCACCATCCCGCGCCACAACACCGCAGTGACCATGCGAGGTGTACTCACACAGACAAACGTCAGCGATTGTCACCAGAGAATCAAGCGCTTTGTCCTTCTTCAACGTTCGCAGCGCCTGCTGCACGATGCCGTCGTCGGCCCAAGCGCCGGAAGCCTCTTCGTCTTTCTCGGACGGCAGGCCGAACAGTAGCAACCCTCCCAACCCAAGCGAGGCACAGGCCTCGGCTTCCTTCACGGCTTCATCGATCGACAGATTGAAGACCCCAGGCATGGAGCTGATCTCTTTGCGTATTCCTTCGCCAGGGCAGATGAACAACGGGTAGATCAGCGCACCGGGGTGCAGATGAGTCTCGCGAACCAGAGACCGCATAGCCTCGGTGCGGCGCAGACGGCGCAGACGCGTAGCTGGAAAGTTCATGTCTCCAGTTTACGTCCAGCCTTCAGCTTCGGTCTGCGATCGCGTCGTACTCGAGACCCGAAGCCCCTGGAGCCAGCACCCAAAGCGTATAGATCCCCAGCGCCGTGCCGAAGAGTGGCTTCAGCAGAGTCAAGATTCCCACGACGATGGCAAAGGTCCTCCCCCACGGTCGCCGCGTCAAGAGGCTATAGCCAACAAACACCGCAAGCGCCGCCATAGCCACCGTATAAGCAGCGATCAGGGGAAATAACGCACCCATCCACGAGTGTTCTAGGCCGCTATGATTGTTGAACGGCCAGTCGAACCCGCCGAAGTTGCGGAACGCGAATGCGCGCAGAAAGAACATGCCGATCAACCCGCCGATAATCCGATACGCTCCAAAGACACACCAAAGCACTCCAAGCGTCTGCAGATTCCGCTGTACCCGGGGCGCCGCCATGGGCACCGGCGGCTGCGGATAAGCAGCATACATTGGTTGCGCAGCAGCGACCTGGGCCCCGCACTTTGCACAAAAATGAACACCATCAACAAGGGAAGACCCACATGCCTGACAGACCATCTCACACCTCCAACCACTCAAGGCGCCGGCCCCGCGCTCTCCTTGCTACGCAGGGTTTCGGTCGGTAGTTCCCTGCGAGGGTACGATAAAAGAAGTGAATTCACCAGAGCTATTGCCGATCATCCCCTCCCCGCTGCGCGAAGTGAGCGCCGCCGCCCTGGAGTGGCCGCGACTCCGTGAGTACATCGCCGGCCGCACCTTCTCCCCCCTGGGCCGCGCCTGGATTCTCGCGCTCGAACCCTGCGCCGACCTGGCCTGGATCAACCAGCAGCAACAACGCACCGCCGAGCTGCGCGCTATGCTCATGCGAGGCGGAAGCTTCGAGTTCCGCGGACTCTTCGATCCCACCACTCTTCTCGACAAAGCCCGCATCGAAGGCGCTGCCCTCGAGTCCACCGAGATTCGTGATCTTCTCGCCGTCGTGGAACGCGTCGCTGCGTGGCGCAACCTCATCGACCCTTCCCCAAAGGGGACCCGCTACGAGTGGCCAGGAATTGCCGCGCTCTCCGCTGCTCTGCTCGACTACGACCTCGCGCCACTTCTTCGCCTCCTGCGCGGCAAGATCGAGCCCGACGGCAGCCTCAACGACGACGCCTCCCCCGAACTCAATCGCATCCGTCGCGCCATGGAGCGCCAACACCGCGCCATCGAAGCGAGTCTCCGCAGGTCCCTGCAAAGCCTCAGCGAAGGTGGCAGCACGCAGGAAGATCTCATCACCATTCGCGGCGATCGCTTCGTCATCCCGGTAAAGTCCGAGTTCAAGCGCAAGGTCCCCGGCGTCATTCACGGCTCGTCCTCGTCCGGCCAGACCGTCTTTGTGGAGCCATTAGAGACGATCGAGCAGAACAACGAGCTAGTACGGCTCCTTGATGAAGAACAGTCAGAGATACACCGAATCCTCGTCGCCATGACTCATGCGCTCGGGGAAAACTCTACCGCCATCCATCTCGGCGCGAGCATCCTTGCGGAGGTTGAATCGCACCACGCACGCGCCCGCTTCGCCGAAACTCTCAATTGTTCCCGCCCAATGTTCACCCAGGAGCTATCGCTCACCGCCGCACGCCATCCCCTGCTGGAGCTTCGCATGCGTGCGGACGCCCTGGCCGAAGGCATAGAACCCAGAACGCCGGTTCCACTCACCATCATCCTCCCTCCCGAAGCGAAGCAGCTCATCATCAGCGGGCCCAACACCGGAGGAAAGACCGTCTCTCTCAAAACCCTCGGCCTGCTCTCGTTGATGGCTCAGGCTGGCATTCCTGTTCCTGCGGAGGAGGCGAAGCTCCCACTCTTCCAAAGCATCTACGCCGACATAGGCGACGCCCAGTCCATCGAGCGCAATCTCTCCAGCTTCTCCGCACACGTCGTCAATCTGGATCGCATCTCCCGCGAAGCCACAACCGACTCGCTCGTCCTGCTCGACGAACTGGGCTCCGCCACAGATCCCGAAGAAGGCGCGGCACTCGCGGTCGCCATCGCAGCCCATTTCCTCGCGCTCAATGCGTGGTGTTGCATCACGACTCACCTCACCTCACTGAAGGTCTACGCCGCCAATCACCCAGGCGTCCTCAACGCAGCCGTCGGTTTCGATCAGCAAACCCTTACCCCCACCTACGAACTGCGGCTCGGCGTACCTGGAGCCTCTGCCGGTCTCAACATCGCAGCGCGACTCGGCCTTGCGCCGGACATCATCGCAACAGCCCGCGCCCAGATGACCACACAAACCGCAGACATCGGGGCCTTCCTCGATCAGCTCCACGACCAGCTCACCGCGGCGGCCGCAGAGCGCGAAACAATGCAGCAGCGTGAACGCGAGCTATCCCGCGAAAAAGCCCGCGTCGAAGTCGAAGGCCGCGTCGAACAAAAAGCTCGCACCAAAGAGCTCGAAGCCAAGCTGAGTTCTCTCCTCGAAGACTTCGCCTATCAGCTGCGTGAGACCGTGAAAGCCATCGACGACAAGACACTCGCTCAAAAAATTGCTCGCGACTCCGATCGCCGCATGGCAACCCTTCGTCGCGAATTTTCCGAGCAGTTCAACTCCACCGTCGTCGCGCACACAACAAGAGCCGACAAGAACGACCCCGCCGCTCAACCCCACATTCCCAAAGGCATCAAGGTCGGCGACCTCGTCAAACTCAAATCCCTGGGACGTCAGGCGCGGGTGGACCGGATCCTCGATAACAAGACCTTTGAAGTCTCCATGGGCCTGATGAAGATGCGCGCCGCCATCGACGACATTGCAGAGGTTGAGTCCGTCAAGGTCGTCACGCCGCTCGAAGCCGCGCGCAAACGCGGAGGCATCACCGTAGCCACAGTCAACAACGACACCGACTACATGACCTCCGAGATCAACGTCATCGGCCGTACCGCCGACGAAGCGCAGACGGAAGTTGAGCGCTTTCTCGACCGCGCCTTTCTGGCCGGATTGCCGCGCATTCGCATCGTGCATGGAACCGGCATGGGCGTCCTGCGTCGAACCTTGCGCGAATATCTCCGCAATCATCCTCACGTCACAACCGTCACCGAGCCTCCGCAGAATCAGGGCGGACAAGGCGCAACCGAAGTCGAGCTGCGCCAGTGATTAATGAATAACTCTTTTTTATCGATCCATGCAAAAGAACCCTCAATCTAGCCGAGTAGTTGGGTCCCTAAGTATGAGGACCGCCCTTCGTGACGAGTAAGTTCCAGAGGCTTGGCTGCCCACGCGGATTCTAGATCGGCTGCGATCGAGTGTAACCCGCTGGCGCTAAGTAAATTGGGTGGAAACAAAAAAGTGCCGAGCAGCGACATGCCACTCGACACTCCATTTCACAGAGAAACATCCTTGCTCCAATCTTCGGCTACGTTGCCCGCTCCGGTCATGAAGCTGCTCCTCTGCCTAGTCTCTCTTCTCCGTGTAGTCCTCGTATGAATTCCCTGACTCCCGGAGTGATGCGACCCAGAGAACACCCGCGCGCTCTTGTCAGGACGTGTGAATATTCGTAACGCTTACGAGAATCGAGTATTTTAGCTCCTTGCCTACTGAAGTTGTTCTCAGCAGAGCATCTGCAGCTGAGAGATAAGAGTTCAATTTTGCCGGCATACTCAGACTTGAATGGTCCAACCTTCAGTACAATCACAAAGTAGCATTGGTGCCACATATAAAACCCGACTAATCGTGGGGTGTTCGGGACCGTATGTACATATGACAGGGCTTCAAAATTCTGTTGTATCGTCTGGATGAGCTCTGGAATGGGGTGCGCGAAGGGTGAACTCATCAGGCCGGACAATTGCCGTGTGCGCGATGGGGTTGATTTTGATTGGACACGCGCGGACCAGTCACGGACTACAGATATCGCATGACGTAGTGGAGGGATCCCATGTGCGCGAAGGCTATGTGGGCGATGCAACATGCAAGTCGTGTCACGTCGAACAAAGCTTGTCTTATGTGCATACGGCGCATCACCTCACTTCACAGAATCCGACAGGCGAGGCCATACTCGGTTCTTTCGCTAAGGGCTCAAACACTCTGAAGATAGCTGATCCTGCGCCAGCTATCGGCGACCCTGGCATCTCTTATGAGATGGAGAAGAGAGGCGCGAATTACTACATTGCCGCCGTTACTGGTTTTGCCGGAGACCTCCAGAGGAGAAGCGAAGAGGTTGGTGTGGTGGTTGGCTCAGGAGTGCGTGGACAGAGCTATCTGTATTGGCGAGGAGATGAGCTGTTCGAGTTGCCGGTAAGCTACTGGTCGGATGGCGGCCGATGGATTAATAGTCCGGGCTATAGGAATGGTCCGCCAAACTTTGATCGACCTGCGTCTCGGCGATGTCTGGAGTGCCATGTCAGCTATATTAAAGCGCTCTCGGACGACCCGATGGGGAACCGATATGACAGAGAGAGCCTGGTCCCCGGGATCTCCTGCGAGGTGTGCCATGGGCCGGGATCGCGGCATGCGGCGCTGTTTGCAAAGGGGCAACCTAAGAGGCATTTGCAGGAGACGCTGATATTGAACCCGAAGCATTTCGCGCGAGACAGGCAGGTGGACCTGTGCGCACTTTGCCATAACGGTGCCGCACAGAAGGAGATCGCGCCTGCATTTTCCTTCATACCCGGGGAACCGCTTGCGCGATATCTGAGCGAGGATACTGCAAGCGCAGACATGCACCCTGATGTGCACGCGAACCAGGTGGGTCTGTTGAAGCGGAGCCGGTGTTATTTATCGTCTCCGGAGATGAGGTGCTCTACGTGCCACGATGTACATGCGGCGGAGCGGCCGGCGGCGTCATACTCTGCGAGATGCTTGACTTGCCATCGCGTGGAGAGCTGTGGAATGGAAAAGACGATGGGTCCTTCGATCAAGAGCAACTGCATCGACTGCCACATGCCGAGCAGACAAATGCAATCGTCTCTGAGACCGGCGACCAGGTGATTCGGACGAGGATGCGTACCCACTGGATCAAGGTGTATTCGCCGGCTGAACAACAATGACTACGGCTGGCCCTGCGGAGCGGCACTGGTGCGGGCAGGGAAAGATTTCCTTTCCTGCTCGATCTCATTATTCAGCACCGATTTGAGATGTTGGAGGGTTTGAGCCGCCTCGTCGTTGCGGTGCAGCCTGCGCAGAAGAATGAACTGACGGTCGAGTGCAGAACGGTTGTCCGGCTCTAACTCGATCGCTTTGCCGTAGTGACCCACCGCGTCGGAGATGTTGTTTTCCTGTTCTAACAGGTGACCCATAAGAACCTGGGCTTCGGCGGAGTCTGGCTTCGTAGCGAGAGAGGTGGCGAGATAGCCTTTTGCTTCCTGGAAGGCTGGCTGGCCAGGTTGAACTCCCCCACGGATGATGAGGTCGGCAAGCAAGTAATTTGTAACGGAGTCTTTGGGGGTAATGGCGAGCTGCTTGGTAAGGAGCGCCTTCTCTTTGTCGGGTTGATTGCGATCGGAGTACAGCATGCTCATAGCAACTACGCTATGCGGCTGATCTGGTTCGAGCTGCGCGGCGTCCACGAAGTCTTTTTCAGCCTGATCGTATTGGGCTAGCTGAGCATAGGCGACACCTCGAATGAGATAAAGAGATGCGGCCTTTGGGATTCGTGCAATTCCTGCGGTTGCTCAAGAATCGGGCCCGCTTGAAAGCTTTCATTTGGATCGCCGAGAAGACTAGAACACGCATTGCGATGTTGTCAACGGCAAAATCTGCATACCGCCGAAGACAACAGATCGCAGAGAAAAGATCGCCTACTTGCTGAGTTTGCCCCGCCGAGAGGAGGGGGATTTCTGGGCGGAGATCGCGCTAGGAGGAGCAACTGAGTCTCTAATCTTCAGCGCTGTTTCAAGGATGAGATGCTTTGCTGGGCCATCATCGCCGCGGACACGATCAATCAGGATTTGAGCGGCTGTGGTTCCCATTTGAAAGCCTGGCTGGGATACGGATGAGAGCGGAGGGCTGGTCATCTCGGCAAATTGAAGGTTGTCGAAACCAATCAGGGATATGTCTTCGGGGCAGTGGAGGCCGGCTTCGCGAAAGGCCAGCAGGGCGCCGAACGCGATCATGTCGTTCGCTGCGAAGATCACCGTCGGCCTCGGGATCATGCGAAGAAGCAGCATAGTCTTCGCGTAACCGCCGTGTTGGTCGAAGCTTGCCTCTTGTATATATTCGGGACCGATTGGGATCTTCTTTTCGTGTAGTGCGCGTTTGAAGCCTGCCAGGCGGTCTTGCGCATTCGTCAGATGGCGTGGGCCCATGACCATCGCAAGGAGCCGATGTCCTTGCCGGAGCACGTAGCTGGTCGCCTCATAGGCTCCCTTCTCGTTGTCAGCAGTAACCGTGTCGCCTTCCCACCCTTTGGGAAGACGGTCGACACAGACGACTGCTGTTCCAGACTTTCGATACGACTCGGCCTGTGCGGTGAGGTCACTGAAGTTGGATGGAATCACGATCAGGCCGGACGGAAGGAACGTTCGAAGTTCATTGAGGTGAACGATCTCTTTGGAATGGTCGTTGTCAGTGTTGCAGAGAATTAGGCGATAGCCGTTTGCGAAGGCGACGTCCTCTGCGCCGCGAACTACGGCCGGGAAGAATGGGTTCGTCACGTCTGGAATGATCATGCCGATCATGTTGGTCTTGTCCAGACGAAGGCCACGCGCCAGTTGGCTGGGCTGGTAGCCGACCGCATCGACGGCGTCCATGACCCGCTTGCGAAGGTTTTCGCGAACGGGAGCAGATTTGTTAAGAACATGGGATACGGTGCCGAGTGAGACACCAGCTATCTTTGCGATCTGCTTCATGTTTGCCATTCGCTAACTCCTGCGGATTTGAATTCGTCCGGCTCGTGTGCTTTTCTGAGCGTGTCGTTGAAGGCGAATGCCTGAACTGCTGTGATGCTCAGGATTGGAGCGGCCCCGGAGCATACTTTGAGTCTCGCATACCTTATAACGATTCTGATTCTTGGCCGATCGATTGAAAGGGGTGCATAAAACTTCCTTGACAAACTACCGCGGTCTTTTTATGCTTCGGAGGCTTCTATTTGAAAGCTTTCATCTAAAGCCAGCCAATTGAAGATTTTCAACGGTTGCAGAGATGTAGAAGGAGCCCGACCATTGTTTCAGCCTCAAACCTATGCGATTGCTCTTTCGTTGATGCTCGTTACGATGGTCTGTTGGGGTTCGTGGGCCAACACGATGAAGCTGGGTCCGGGCTATCGATTCCAGCTCTTCTACTGGGATTATGTAATCGGGTTGATCCTTGCAGCTTTGATCTGGGGCTTTACGCTGGGCAGCATGGGAGACGTCGGCCGACCCTTTCTAGCCGACCTGATGGCGGCAGATTCATCCCACATCGGACTCGCGGTGACAGGAGGCATCCTCTTCAATGTCGCCAACCTGCTGCTCGTTGCCGCCATCGAGATTGCTGGTTTGGCCGTTGCATTTCCGGTTGGAATCGGGCTAGCGCTTATTGTCGGGGCAATCAGCAGCTACATTATTTCACCAAGCGGCAATGCGTTGATGCTGTTTGGCGGAATCGCACTCGTCGTGGGAGCGATCGTTCTTGATGCGATGGCGTACCGGCTGCGCGAGACGGAACGCCGATCGCTGAGCATGCGCGGGTTCGTCATCTGCCTGGCAGCGGGCCTGTTGATGGGTAGCTTCTATCCGTTTGTCTCACGGTCCATGTTGGGCGAGGGCGCTCCTGGGCCGTATGCCGTGGCAATGTTCTTCGCGATTGGCGTCGCTCTATGCGCCGTTCCATTCAACTATCTGTTAATGCGCAAGCCGTTGGATAAGAGCGAGCCCGTGTCGATGAGTGGGTACTCTTCGGCACGCGGATCGTGGCATCTTTGGGGCATCCTCGGCGGAGTGATCTGGTGTACAGGCGCGACCTTTAATTTTGTGGCATCTCGCGCGCATATTGTGGGGCCGGCGGTTTCTTATTCGATTGGTCAGGGAGCTACGATGATCTCTGCCGCTTGGGGAGTCTTTATCTGGAAGGAATTTGCAACCGCGCCCGCTCGAGCCAAAACTTACCTGTTTTGGATGTTTGTATTGTTCCTCTGCGGATTGAGCGCGATTGCGCTCGCTCCTATTTATTGATCCTGTTTGCGAGATTAGGAGGCCTATGCCCGTTGAAAAGAAGGGAGTCGTCGTGGTGGGGAGCATCAATATGGATCTCGTCGCGTACACGGCGCGGATTCCCACCGAGGGAGAGACCGTCGTCGGGACAGCCTTCCAGACTCATCCTGGGGGAAAAGGCGCGAACCAGGCGGTTGCAGTAGCGCGCCTGGGGTTTTCGGTCGCGATGATTGGAAGAATCGGAGATGATGCCTTCGGTACGCAGCTTAAAGAGCATTTGAAAGATGCGGGTGTGAATGTCGACGGTGTCTCAACTTCGCAATGCAGCTCTGGTGTTGCCGTGATCGTCGTGTCTGAAACTGGGGAAAATTGCATTGTGATCACGCCAGGCGCCAATGCTCAGGTAACGCCTGAATATCTGGATGCAAACATCGAGATTCTTCGAGGCGCGGGGATGGTGTTAACGCAACTGGAGATTCCTACGGAGACGGTTCAACATCTGGCCACGATCTGCGCCCGTGAGGGTGTGCCGCTGATTCTCGATCCTGCGCCGGCGAAGCAATTGCCAGAGGACCTTCTCGACAAGGTCGATTGGTTCACCCCAAACGAGACGGAGGCGGCATTCTTCATCGGGGATGAAGCGGCTAAAGTCGACGAGCCTGTGATGATGGCGCAGACTCTTATGCGCAAAGGGGTTCGAGGGGTAGTCCTCAAGCTTGGATCCCGCGGAGCCTATCTTGCATCGGCTGATGGATTGAGTGCTCGACTGGAGCCGTTTGCGGTTCAGGCAGTCGATTCAACAGCTGCGGGAGACGCTTTCAATGGAGCGTTTGCGACGGCTTTGATGATGAAGAAAGATCCGGTCGAAAGCGCACGCTTCGCAGCAGCAGCAGCGGCGCTTTCAGTGACGCGGACAGGGGCCCAAACCTCCATGCCGCGAATGGCTGAGGTGGAACAGATGTTGGCGGGCGTCGGAGCGAACGAGTTATAGAACGAAGACGGACGGCAGGACGCAAGATGGAGGCGGAACGAGTGAATACTCTAACAGGACGGAAGCAATCTGCACTTTCAATATGTCTTTGCCTTTTCGCCGCTGGACTCACATCCCCAGGGAAGGCACAGGACTGGCGCTATCAGCCAAAAGAACAACAGATCCCGCCTCCAGCTTGTCTGACGCTGCATATGCCATGGGAGGGTGGAAATGTTCCCTGCACGGCAAAGACGCACGATGAGTGGATAAGGGCTGTAACGGATTGGCGCACCGAACGGCGAATTCGTGTCGGTTATGACGGATCAAGGTATGACCTTCCCGCGCTACAGTGGGCTCAATCCAGTTTCATACAGCCGCAGATGATGGTGCACGATCGCTATTTTTATGATCCAGCAGCAGGTAAATACACCGTCGATCGATATCTTGACGATTTGAAGAAGCGATATGGCGGGATTGATGCGGTGCTGATCTGGGCGACCTACCCCAACATGGGCATCGACAATCGCAATCAGCAGGATATAGTGCGCTCGATGCCGGGCGGGGTCGAAGGACTTCGCAATATGGCTGAGGATTTTCATCGACGCGGAGTGAAGGTGCTTTTTCCAATCATGATGTGGGATCAGGGCACGCGCGATCCGGGAAAGCCATGGGCACAGGCGACCGCTGAGTTCATGAAGGAGATCGGTGCGGACGGCATCAACGGTGACACGCAGGATGGTGTGCCGCTTGCATTCTCGCTTGCTGCCGAAAAGGTGGGGCACCCTCTCGCATTCGAACCGGAGAATGGGCCTTCTGATGAGGCGTTGGCGTGGAACGTCCTGACATGGGGTCAGTACAAGTTTCAGTTTGCGCCGACGGTTGATAAGTACCGGTGGCTTGAGACGCGTCACCAAGTAAATATCCAGGGCAGATGGAATCGGGATAAAACGGATGACCTGCAATACGCCTTTTTCAACGGCGAGGGGTGGGAGAGTTGGGAGAACGTTTGGGGGATCTGGAATCAGGTGACTCCGAGAGATGCTGAGGCGACGCGAAGAATGGCGACGATGGAGCGCGGAGTCGCACCCTTCCTTGTCAGTCCTGGGTGGGAGCCTCTTTATCCGATGCATCGTTATGGGATCTTTTCCAGCCGATGGCCGTTGGACGGACAGACTGTCTGGACGATCGTCAATCGTAATGAGTACGACGTTCAGGGACGCCAGATGACGATTCCATTCGAACAGGGCACCCGTTACTTCGATCTCTATCACGGGGTTGAACTGACGCCGGAGAAAGAGAGTAGTGACGCGATTCTGTCCTTTCCGATTGAATCGCATGGATATGGAATGATCCTCGCCACGGTGGGTGAACCGAGTGCTGCGATGCATGAGTTGATGGGGACGATGAAATCAATGACAGAGTCGAAGCTCGCGAGTTTTTCACACGAGTGGAAGACCCTGCCGCAAAGCATTGTAGAGATCGCTTCTACTAAGCCGACGTCGGTAACACCCGAAGCCATGATCAAGATTCCGGGTGGCAACTATTTATTTCGCGTGGAAGGCATAGAGGTTGAGGGCTCTGACGATGTTGGCGTCGATGTTCAATATCCATGGGAAGATACTCCGCGAAGATTTCACGAGCATCCTATGAAGTTGAAGACGTTTGACATGGACAAATATCCCGTGACCAACGCTGAGTTCAAGAAGTTTCTCGACGCAGCGCACTATCATCCGAGCAACGATCTCAATTTTTTGAAGGACTGGAGCAATGGAACTTATTCCGAAGGATGGGATAACAAACCTGTGACCTGGGTGTCGATTGAGGACGCTCGCGCGTACGCGAAGTGGGCGGGTAAGCGCCTGCCTCACGAATGGGAGTGGCAGTTTGCAGCTCAGGGAACAGATGGCAGAACCTATCCGTGGGGCGATCACTGGGATGACAAGGCAGTGCCGCGGCCGGACCTAGGGCGCACTATGCGAGGGCCACAACGTCGATGCGCACCCGTCGGGTGCAAGTCCATTCGGCGTAATGGATATGGTCGGAAATGTTTGGCAGTGGACCGATGAATATGTGGATGAGCACACGCGCGGAGGAATTTTGCGCGGAGGAAGCTACTACAAGCCGCAGGGATCTATCTGGTATTTTCCCCAAGCCTATCGAAACGATAACCATGGAAAGCTGTTGATGATGGCTCCAAGCTATGACAGGTCCGGCGCGCTCGGCTTCCGTTGCGTGAAGGAAGCAGAATGAAAGGCGTCTCACATGATCGCAGCGGGGGTTTTACAGATTGAATAGCCCTTGGTTTATTCTCCCGCGTATGTGCGATCTTTCCACCTTATAGTCCGCCCATCGCCTGCCGCGACGGCGCATACCCGACGAGAAGGCTGTGCGTCCAGCGCTGGCGCCTTTGATGACAAGCCACTTTCTTGCTTTTTACTTTTAGCGCTTTTCAAATAAAGCATATCTTTGCCAAATGGCAGAAATATGCTTTATTTCTCATGCGCTGCTGCTTTGCTGCGATCGCCAAATCAGATTCTCATGGGCATGAGGATGTATCTATACTTCACATCTTCATTCGCATCTTCGGGCCGCATCTGACCTGCGCTCTGTGCATCCTTGAACTCCAAACGTACCTCACCGCTGTTGCCGATCGCCTTCAAAAAATCGATAAGATACTGGCTGTTAAATCCCACCACCAGCGGATCATAGTTATACGGTGTCTCGATCGTGTCTTCCGACTCACCTGCATCCGTGCTCGAAGAAGAGAGCTTCAGTTCATTCTGTTCGAGCCGTATCTTGATCGCGCCACTCCGCTCATCCGCAAACTGAGCCACGCGCTGAATCGAACCCATCAGATCCTCTGACCGAACGATCACAAACTTGTTGTTATCCCGCGGCAGCACGGCCTCATAGTTAGGGAACTGCCCGGTCAGCTTCCGACTGGTCAACACCCGGCCACCAACCCTGAAGAACAACGTCTGATCGTCATCGCCAAATTCGAGCGTCTCGGCCTCCGTCGCCCCGAGCAGCGAAGAAAGCTCACTCAGCGCCTTCCGTGGAATCAGCGTCTTCTTCTCACCCGACACACCATCCAGCGTCTCGCCCAGCTTTTCGATATGCGCCAGCCGATGGCCATCCGTCGCAACCATCGCCATGCTCTCCGCCTTCAGGACCAGCAGCGCCCCATTCAGCGTGTACCGAGACTCCTCGTTCGAGATCGCAAAGATCGTCTTCGACACCATGTTCTTCAGCGAAGGCACCGAGATCTTTACCGCGCCGCTGGCAGGAAACTCCGGCACCTGCGGAAAGTTCGCCCTCGCCATTCCCACCATCTTCGTATTCGATCGCCCCGCCCGGATCTGCACCCAGTGGTTGTCCATGAGCTTGATCGAGATCTCGCCCTCAGGCAACAGCTTGATGTAGTCGTACAGCTTGCGCGCCGGAATAGTGCACGCGCCGCCCTTCTTCACCTTGGCTGCGCAGCTCGTTCGCAGGCTCTGATCGAGATCAGTCGCCGTAATGGTCAACCGGTCGCCACCCTCGCCCTGCGTCGCCTCGAACAGAAAGTTCGACAGGATTGGAATCGTCGTCTTCCGCTCGACCACGCTCTGGGCAGCAGTCAACTCTCGCAGCAACTCCGCGCGAGAGACGGTGATCTCGAGGTTGCCAGTTGGGGCTGGCGCTGCACTCGTCTCGGTCGGCAAAGTCATCTCGGGCTCCTGGGTCGCACTCGTCACAGTTTTGTCTCCGTCTTCGTTGATTGCTGCTGGCCAAACTGTACACCGAATCGAACCCACGATGCATCTCGGCCGTTCAGCGTCTGCTTGATTCTAGGGGTGAAACGGCCTCCAGCGCGACAGATTTCTTTGTGGAAACCAAGGTTGTTGTGTGCGATGTCGAAATCTGCCAGAACCTAAACCAATGCCTATGACTGCTTCTAAGAAACAAGAGAAAAGAGAGAAATACTAGTAGCAGTAACCGTTGTCGCTTGAAAAGTGGATATCCTTCCCATCAATCTCATAAATAGACGGTTATGGGGCAGTCGTGTTTTAGAAAATCGGTCGCCCCAAAACGCATACTCAGGAAGACGGGCCCGCACCTCCACATCAACCGTCCCCTTATCCCACTTCTTCACAGCCACTGCTCCCGGTTTTTGAGAAGACCCATCCCCAAACGTGGGAATGTTCACCAAACAAAACAGAATGAGCGCTTTACCCAAACCACTTTTTTCACACTTACATCTTACCTGCGAGGATAATCAGTCCCGAAGCTCAAAGGAGTTCAGCATGAAGATCGCGCTCTTCGGAGCCAGTGGCGCTACCGGAAGACTCCTCACCCAGCGCTGTCTCGCCGCCGGATACCAGGTCACCGCGCTCCTGCGCACACCTGAAACCTTTCCCCTGCGTGACCAGGTTCAGGTCGTCCACGGCAGCGTCTTTGACCCCAATCCAGTCCGTCTGACTATCGCAGACGCCGATGTAGTCCTGTCGGCGCTCGGGGCAAGCTCCCTCAAGAAGGAGGACGTCCTCGAACGCGCCGTCCCCCAGATCGTCGCCGCCATGCAGGAGACATTCACCCAGCCGAAGCCCGTCCGCCGCATCATCGTCCTCGGCTCCGCCGGCGCGCTCCCCGACTCGCTTGACAAGCAACCCGCATGGCGCCGCTGGATTGTCCAGAACATCGTCTACAACACCTTCCTCAAGTGGCCTGTGGCCTCGCAGATCTCGCAGTGGAACACCCTCTCCCACAGCAGCCTCGACTGGACTATGGTGATGCCTCCCATGCTCACCAACACGCCCGGCCACGGCACCTATCGCATCGACGGCGAGGCCTTACCCCCAAACGGCAGCCGTATCTCTCGCGAAGACGTAGCCGACTTCATAATGCAGCAGATCGAGAATCCTCAATGGATCCGCAAAGGCGTCTACATCACCTGGTAACGCAACCGGAACAATCACGCTTAGTCTACGATCCCCAGACCTGGACTGCGGACGAAGAGAGCTCCAATGATCCCGCATCTTCAGACAAAACTCCGAGGTCTCATCGTCACCGCGTCACTCCTTTCCTCTCCCTTCGCCATCGCGCAAACTCCTCCAAACGATCTCAACGCCAACTTTGTAGGCAAATACATTCCGCAATGAAGTAGATGAATCTACTTATCTCTTCTACGCTTCACAATCCATTCTGTGACCTGAGCACGACCTCGCATTAACCGGAATGCCCCCGCTCGCAGTAAAGTAACACTGTTCCTCAAAGGAGCTTCCGTGAAGCCAGCGAACCGAATCGCCTCCATCTTCTTACTCGTCACACTAGCGAGCATCGCCGCGAAGGCGCAGACCGCAGCAACGCCGCAGCCATCAGCTCCTCCCACGCTGATCGGCTCTATCGCAACTCGAAGCGACTGGCCTCAGGCCAAGCCCGAGGACGTCAAATCTCCTGAAGCAATCCTGAACGCTGTCTACAGCGTCATCTCCGGGCCTAAGGGACAGCAGCGTGACTGGGACCGTATGCGCTCGCTCTTTATCCCGGATGCGCGCCTTATTCCCGCGGTGATGTCACCTACTAGTGGCCATGCTGATGCGGTGGTTCTTACGATTGATAGCTATATCGCTCGCAGTCAGGGGCGTATGAGTGCGAATGGATTCTTTGAGCGCTCTATCCACAATGAGATCGAGCAGTTCGGCAATATTGTTCAGATCTGGAGCGCTTATGAGTCTCGCCATAATGCTGATGATCCTGCTCCTTTTACTAGAGGGATCAATAGTTTTCAGTTGCTGAAGGATGGGGACCGGTATTGGGTCGTCAACATCTTCTGGGATTCGGAGTCTCCTGCTAATCCGATTCCTGCGAAGTATCTTCCGAAGTAGATTTTTTTCTGGCGCTGGTGGATGGGGGTTTTAATTGGGGTTTTTGGGGAAATAGGTGTGTTTTGGTGTGGTGTTTTGGTGGTGAGAACGTGGTGGTTTGCGTGGTAAACGTGGTGAGTTAGCAGCGTGTTTTTGGGCTGCTAAAAATACGCCACGGTTTTCAACTTTATTTTTTGGGAGAGATTCTGTCCTGCCGGACGGTCCCGCTGCGCGCGGGGCGATCACTTCGTGATGGGTATACCCCTTCGGTTGGCGCTCCCGTTGGTCGCGAGAGATGATTGTTCCGACCAACGGGAGGACCGATGCAGATCATCCTGCCTGGGCCGGTATACGCGTCACGAAGTGACCGCCTCCCGCGCAGGGAGCCCGTCCGGCAGGACACCTGTTCTTTTCAGGGGTTAGCTCAGCGTCTCCATCAGCTTGTTGATCGTCCGATTCAAGTCCTTATCGGCGCGGCGCTGCTCGTCGATCTTCGAGATAGAGTGCATCACGGTCGTATGGTGCTTGCCGCCAAACTGCCGCCCAATCTCCGGCAGGGAAGCCTCCGTCAACTGCTTGGCCAGGAACATCGCAATCTGCCGCGGCACCACAATCTGGCGGGAGTTATTCTTCTGCTTCAACTCCGCAACCCGCATCCCAAACTGCTCTGCCACCGTGCGCTGAATGGTCTCAATCGTGATCTTGCGAACCTGGGTGTCGATGAACTGCTTCAGGCACTGCTGGGTTACAGCAAGCGTGATCTCCACGCCATGCATGCTGCACCAGGCGATCAGCCGTACCAGCGCGCCCTCAAGCTCACGCACGTTGGTCCGGACGTTCGAGGCGATAAACATCGCTACGTCAGTAGGAAGCTGCGTCTGTTCGCTCTCTGCCTTCTTCTGCAGGATCGCGACCTTTGTTTCGAGATCGGGCGGCTGAATGTCGGCGATCAAACCCCACTCGAAGCGCGACCGCAGACGATCTTCAAAGTCGGCAAGTTCTTTGGGAGGGCGGTCGCTGGCAATGACGATCTGCTTCATGCTTTCGTGGAGCGTGTTGAAGGTGTGGAAGAACTCCTCCTGTGTGCGCTCCTTGCCGGCTAGAAACTGGATGTCGTCGATCAACAAGACGTCGACGTTGCGGAACTTGTCGCGGAAGCCGGTCATCTTGTCGTAGCGGACCGAGTTGATCATCTCGTTGGTAAACTTTTCGCCGCTGACGTAGCTGATGGAGGCGTGCGGCTGCCTGCGCTTTACGTCATGCCCGATGGCATGCATCAGGTGGGTCTTGCCCATGCCGACGCCGCCGTAGAGGAAGAGCGGGTTGTAGGCCTTGGAGGGCCGTTCGGCTACGGCCTGGGCTGCTGCTGTGGCGAACTGGTTGCCGCTGCCGATGACGAAGGCGTCGAACTGGTAGCGCGGGTTGAGCTGGGAGGCTGCACTCCAGTCGAATCGAGCCTGCTCGGGCGTCGGCCCTGAGACGGAGTTGGACGAGGCGCCGAGGCGCTGGCGGGGTGCGCTCTGGCTGTGGCTGGGGACGGGAGCGAAGCCGCCGTCCTCCCTCACCTTGGGTGCGCGCGGGTCCTGCTCGGGCGTGGTGAAGGCTACCGATTCGACGTCGAGTCCGAGGTTGTCGATCGCTTCCTGGATGAGGTCGGCGTAGCGGTCGCCGATGTGCTGGAAGTCGGTGGAGGGAATTCGCACGAAGAGCTTTTTGCCCTCGAGGTGTGAGAACCGTGTCGGCTTGAGCCATGTCTCGTAAGACTGGCGGTTGATCTTCTTCTCAAGGGCAGCCAGAATACGAACCCAATAATTCAATACGGCGGTAGCCGTCGGAACGAATGACATTCTTAATTTCCTTGTCTTGTTTCCTGTTCCAAACCAGACGTGGCACTTCTTTCAGTCGTGCAGGTTCACACGATAAGCAGCAAATAGGAGTCCATACCTGGCCCCTGAGGACAAGGTTCACACGGCCCCTGTGTTGCTAGAATGCTCTCCGCTGGGCACCCTTGCAACCTTAGCTGCGGAGAGGAGTAGTTCAACGTGAATCAGAGTGCGGGACGGCTGGGCTTGCAGAAAAACGTCTTGCGAATCGGGTTCGATAGTAGCACGGAAAAGACGACGTTTTTCAATGCTTCCGATCAAAAAAAAGAAGTTGCACCATTAGCAGTGAAGACGGTGAAATCAAGCGTCTGTAGCAGGGAGAAAATACGTTGCGCCTGGATGTTTCTTCTCTACCACTGCGAAGTTTGGTGTGATAAAGGATTCGCGATCCGGTCTCCTTGTGTGGTTGGTTGATATCACTATCAGGATATCCGGTGTGTCTGTTTTGAGGCGCATGTGCGCGCATTGGTGGCAGTGATTTTCTTTTACAGAATAGTTTGTTGAGTCGTCTCATTTTGAAACTTTCGTCTCCCATCGCACTCCGTCGTCGCTGCGAAGGAGTTCGATGGCTAATCCGATCAAGACTCTTCGCTGAAAAGAAGTTCGTCACTGGCACAAAGGACGCAGTGGATTGGGCTGTGAAAATTCGGTCTAATCGGGTATACTCAGAGATTGTTGCAACAGCCTAAAAGTTTGAGCAGGTGTTCTACCCTGCGCAGGAGTTTTTTGTCATGCCGAAGCGTACTTTTCAACCTAACCGCCGCCATCGCGCCAAGACCCACGGCTTTCTTTCCCGCATGAAGACCAAGGCGGGAGCAGCTGTGCTTAGCCGTCGCCGCGCCAAGGGCCGTCATAAGATCGCCGTCAGCGCCGGTTTCCGCGACTAGTCTTTTGCGTACAATGAATCAACGCCTTCAAGGCTCTTGATGTTTGGTTCCTCGGAACCCGTAAATGAAAGCAATCTCAAAAAAGTATCCATGGTTTCTATAGACCATCGAGGAGGGCTATTGCTCCCTACGGTGGTCTGTGTCTTTTTGACATCAGGATTGCGTAGGCCTGACTAGCCCATCGTCCAGATTCGAAATGAGTTCTCCCCGCTCGGCGGAATTGTATCGGCTAAACCAACATCTATCAGCAAGTAAGTCAACCTTCTTGGGCAACCATCCTGCTGCGGCAGGTCTCCTATTCAGGGTCGGCAACGTCGCGATAGTGGTCGACGGCCGGCATAGGAGATGATCGTTATGGCACAGAATATGAATCCGCCAAATCAGGGAAACCAAGGGAACAATCCTTCGCAGGGCAATAACCCAGGAACTACAACGACGAAGAAACCGGGACAAGATACCTCCGTGAAGAGTGGAGAGCACACCCCGAGCGATAAGAAATAGTTAGCGTCTTAGAGGGACGCATAACCTGAAGGGACACATAGTGTCGTCCCTCGAGAAGCCCGTCGTGGAGACGGGCTTCTTTGCGTGATTTGCATCCCGATTTGCATATGGAGAGTGCTCTGATGGCGTGCCGCTTTGAAGAGGCAGGCTCGGGAGAGGGAGGGAAGCTTGTACCATGGAAAGAGTGGACAAGCTGCTCGTGCGCTAAGAACGCTGCTCGTATGCCAGGGAATTCAAAGCCAAATTCGATCTTTCGTCTGCGGAAACACGCTGACTACCAGCGCGTGTATAAGGCGAGCCGCAAACAGTTTGCGAAGCAGATGAGCTACTTCTTTGCTGTTCGGCCGCTGCTTGGGGCCGACGGAACTCCGCTGCGGGATGCCGATGCGTCGAGCGCGCGGGTGGGCCTGACGGTGGGGAAGGTGATGGGAAAGGCGGTTGACCGCAACCGCATCAAACGCCGCATGCGCGAGGCCGTTCGCAGCAACCTGTCGACGCTCAGCACGCCGGTCGATGTGATTCTGCATCCGCGGCGCAGCGTGATCGATCTCGACTTTCCGACGCTGGAGCGCGAGGTTGCCACGGTGTTTCGGGCCATTCAGAAGGTGGCTGATCGAGACCCCGTACGGCAGCCCGGTCGGCAGCCTGGGGATCGCTCCCAGAAGCAGACCTCGGCGACATCGCTCTAGACAGATGAAGAATACTGAAGCCAGTCTCGCGGAATCGCCTCTTTCTGAGCCCAGTCTCGCTGTCCGCGTGGCTTACGGGATTTACAAGGGCATCGTGTCGCCGGTGCTGCATGCCTTCAGCCCCAGCCAGTGCCTCTATCTTCCGACGTGCTCGGAGTATGCCTATGTTGCGCTGGTTCGGTTCGGTGTGGCGAAGGGGACTTGGCTGGCGCTGCGACGCTTCGGCAGGTGCCATCCGTTTGCGAAGGGCGGGCTGGATCCGGTGCCTCTGCGAAGCTCGGATAGGGCCGCGGCCGCCCCTATTTCCACAGACCATTTATCATAGGGGTAGCGTCTCCAAAGTCTGCGGAGGCGGCCTCACGTTTAGCAAAGAATAGGAAGTCTCTTTTGGCAGAGTTTAAAAACCCAAATCAACAGGGCGGTGGCGACAATAAATCGCTCCTGGTCATGATGCTCGTCCTGGTCACCGTCTTCTTTGGCCTGCAGTACTTTCGCGCGAAGAATAACCCGCAGACGAGCTCGCCCAACGCCGGCCAGAGCGCTGCTGCGGCTCCCGGCGCGCCGGTGCCCGCTTCGGCTCCGGTGGCTGCGGCAAATTTGCCTTCCCCTGCGGCGACTCCTTCGACCTCGGCGGTTCCTGCGGTGCAGGCTCCTGCTGAGGCGACTACGACGGTCGAGAATGAGCTCTACAGCATCACGTTCACCAATCGCGGCGGCCAGGTGTCGAGCTGGATTTTGAAGAAGTACAAGGACTCCGACGGCAAGCCGCTGAACCTGGTGCACACGCAGGCGGCGCAGCAGTTTGGATTTCCGCTGTCGCTGTATACGTACGATGCGGCGTTGACGGCGACCTTGAGTAAGGCGCTGTATGTGCCGTCGGCTACGGGGCCGCTTGCTGCGCCGACTAGCCTGACGTTCAACTACTCCGACGGCGCGACGACGGTGCGCAAGACGTTTTCGTTCGACGAGACGTATGTTCTGCATGCCGATGTCGAGGTTACGCAAGGTGGGGTTCCGGTTCGCGCACTGATCAACTGGCCGGGTGGATTTGGCGATCAGGATAATGCGTCGGCGTATGCGGGGGCGCAACTGGATTACGCACAGCATGCCAAGGAACAGCATCTGGCTCCGAAGAAGGTCTCGGGAGGCGAGACGCTCAATGGGCCGTTCGATTGGGCCGGCACCAGCGACACTTACTTCGCCGCGATCTTCCTGCCGGATTCTCCAGACACCGCGACCGTGGCGATGCTGCATAACCAGCTGGACGTGGCGAAGACTATTCGGCGTACCGGTCTGGGATCGGGCGCGCCTGCCAAGGGAGCGATTGAGGTGCCGGTCCTCGGCGCTGCACTGGGTGATACCAGCGGCCGCACTCAGACCCGCGTGTATGTTGGCCCGAAGGCTGTGAACATTCTGCGCGGCATTCATGCAACAGGCGATACGATCTCGCTGGAGCCGCTGCTCGACTTTGGGTTCTTCGGCCCGATCGGAAAGTATCTCTTCCTCTCGCTACAGTTCATCCACGCCCACATTACTTCGAACTGGGGCTGGGCGATTGTGCTGTTGACCGTCTTGATCAACCTGCTGATTCTGCCGCTGCGCGTGAAGACGATGCAGAGCGGCTTGAAGATGCAGCGCATTCAACCGCAGATGGACGCCATCAAGGAGCGCTACAAGAAGTACAAGGCAACCGACCCCAAGCGCAATGAGATGAACGTCGAGATCATGAAGCTGCAAAAGGATAACGGCGTCAACATGTTTGGCGGGTGTATTCCGACGCTGATCCAGATGCCTCTGCTCTTCGCATTCTTCAGCATGCTGCCCAAGGTGGTGGAGCTGCGCCAGGCGCACTGGTTCTGGCTGCCCGACCTCTCGAGCGCAGACCCGTACCACATCCTTCCTATCGTCATGATCGTGAGCCAGTTCCTGGTGCAGTTCTATACGCCGTCTCCCGGCGTCGATCCCCAGCAGCAGAAGATGATGGCGTTCATGATGCCCGCGGTCTCCGGTTATATGACCTGGAACTACGCCTCGGGTCTTGCCCTCTACTGGACCATCGGCAACCTGATCAGCATCATTCAGCAGTCGGTGATGAACCGCACCAGCCTTGGCCGGGAGATGCGCGAGATCGCAGCCAAACGTGCTCGCCGCAAGGCAGGAGCGCCTACGACCATCTCGGGAAAGCGGTAGACGGTTGATTGCTGGAAGAGATTTGAGCTGTGTAGTACGTTGAGAGAATCAAAATAAAAAAGGGTGAAACTCCATGCCCTCGAAATCGGTCTTATATAAATGACGAACCCCCTGATAGATCAGGGCCGTGCGGTGAAGAAGATCGCGGACTTCCTGGAGGTTTTGAAAGAGACAGGAAGTCTCGATTTGCAATCTCAAATTCTTGCCTGCAACGGCCACGTGCAACCGAACGCTGACGCTCCCGCCGGCGCGGCCCCCTCTGCCTTACCCGGCGCTTCTGCCCCCGACTCGTTCCCGGTAATCTGCGTCGAGTTTACCGGCACAGATACTCCCCTTCTTCTTGCCCGCAATGGCGAACTCCTCCACGCCATCGAGCATCTCGCCGCCAAGATCCTCCGGCTCGAACCCGAAGAGCACGACCTCATCTTCTTCGACGCGGAAGGCTTTAAAGCAAACCGCGACCGGGAGCTCCAACACTCTGCCGAGACGGCCATCGAACAGGTTCGCGCCACGGGCAGGCCCTACTCCTTTCCGCCCATGACCTCGCGCGAGCGCCGCATGCTTCACCTTGCGCTGGCGAAGTCCGGCCTGCCGACAGCCTCCTCTGGCGAAGGCCCCGGGCGTTTTGTGGTTCTCTACCCGGAGGGCCCCGCAGCTGCGCAACCGCTCGTTACGGCCGACCGAACGCGCGCTATTCGCAACAGCTTTCGCCGACGCTGACGATGCGTTCGTCTGGTTCGTAGAGGTTCGTAGAGGACGATGGGGTGCGATTTTTTGAGCGGCTAACTCTGGGAGCGAGTCAGCAGGCTGGTTGCTTCCCATCTCTTCGCCGAACTTCCTTCGGGAGCGACTGAGATGGTCACCGATTGACCATCCAGATAGCGGTGCCAGTCGTTGGACTCTGCCACCTGTTTGATCACCGCATTTCGCTGCAACAGGAACGCGCTGAGGTGACGCTTCACCAGAAGCTTGGTCGCAAGACGCCCTATCGCGCCCAAGGGAGCGGTAAATCGAATCTCGTCTCGTAGCCGGGTTCCATCATCCATCGCCGCGAAGTGATGTTCATGCTCGAAGTGCGAGAAGACGCCTGAGACCATGGCATCGCGAAAGTACGAGTAGGGCCGCAGAACCTCGATTCGGCTCTTGTGCCGCATCTTCACTCCGAGATGACGACCGCGAAAGGTAACCGTCTCGCCCTCGCTGATCAGGCCGGTCGTGACCCCTTCTACTGCCTGTTCTCGGGAGGAATGCGCCGACGCGAGATGAAGATCAACACTCAGGCAAAGCAGAAAACACCGTTCTACGGGTGCATCAATCCAGGTTTCTAATCGAATTGTTTCCATGGGCCCGGTCACCGTTTACTCTTGAGTACTTGGCGTAACAGAAATAGATTACGCCAGTAACAGTATCTTTCCAATCCCACCTTTTGCGGCTGCGGCTTGTGCCTGCCCTGCCTCCTCAAGCGGCACCATCCTGTCGATTGGAATGGCAAATCGTCCGGCGACCAGATCTTCGGCCAGCGTTTTCAGTGTCTTAGCATCTGGAACAGCCTGAACAGGCTCGACTTTGACAGTGGGGTGCATCTTCGCGTCCAATGGGGGGCCAAGTACCGAGGCGAACACCCCTCCCTGCTTTACCTTCGCCAAGAGCAGGTTCGCGGTCTTACCGCCAACCGTGTCCGCAACCGCGTCGACGAATCCAATCCTCTCCATCGCTGCCACGTCATCAAGCGCGATCACGTGATCGGCCTTCAAAATCTCCGCCTCTTTTAGCTGCGACTTCCTTACACCGGCGAACACAACTGCTCCGGCTTTCTTGGCGGTCCACACCGCAGACCGGCCAACGCTGCCAACCGCACCCGAGACCAGAACCGTCTGTCCGGATTGTATCTTTGTCCCACGGGTGATCAGCTGTTCTCCTGTCAGGGTCACCAGAGGGAGGGCCGCAGCGTGCACGAGGTCCAGCTTCTCCGGAACGAGCGCAAGATCGGTTGCCTTAACTACAACAAGCTCAGCATAGGTTTTTGTCGCGAACGCCATTACTTTGTCGCCCGGTGCAAAGCCTCTCACGCCTTCGCCAACCTCTCGCACGATCCCTGAGAGATCCCTCCCGATGATGGCTGGAAGTTCCAACGGAAAATGCTCCTTCGCCTCTCCGCTTCTCATCTTGTAGTCGATCGGATTCACGCTGGTCGCAGCGACCCGCACTAAAACCTCACCTTTGCCGGCAACCGGATCGGGAACAACTTCATACTTCAACTTATCCGGTCCACCATACTCATGCAGGACTACAGCCCTCATTTAAGCACCTCGAAACAGTCCGATTGCTATTTGATGCACAAATCGGCGTGCCTGTTCGTGGGGTGGTTAACCCGATGCAGCTTATGTTTGTTGCGTCTGGGGAGAGTGCCGGAAGACGAAGATTACGACGCAGCACTGGCCTGCTCGATCTCTTCCGGAAGATACTTTCGCCACTCCTGACTCTCGGCAATCCTTTTCAGCAGCTTCAGCCTGCGGCGCAGAACCCGCGAGATGTAAGGCACAAGAATCGCGCGGGCTACCAATCTTCCCGCCCACGAAAGCGGGAGAGTGAACCGGATCTTGTCGTTCAGCACTGTCCGTCCATCAATATAGAAGAGGTGATGGTCGTGTTGGAATCGCTTGAAGCGGCCACGCCCCATGGTGTCTTGAAAAAACATGGGCCGTTCGTACCGGGTGATGAGGGTCTCATGCATCTGGGGAAAACCGAACTTCCATCCCGCCCACAGAAGTTTGTCTCCAGGGGTAATCATTCCCCGGGTCTTACCTTCGATCGGCTTCATTCCCAGCGTCTTTCCCACCAACTCAATGTTGGTCGAAAGCAGGAAACATCTCTCGATCGGAGCATTGATATGAATACTGTCGCTAATCGTAAACATCGGTCCCCTGTTGATTGTACTGCCGTTCCGTCTGCAGGCTCAAACTAAACCTTTGTCAGTCAACAGATCCGCGACCTCCGCTGCTACTCTCGCGCTCTCTGTCGATACCTTATCGTTTGATCAACCGCGATGGAGTTCTCGCCGAACAAGTCTCAACATCATGCGAATCCGCGTTCTGCTTCGGCCTTCTGATGGCAACTATGACAAACCAGCTGGGTGTTTCTTGCAGTATACCCATCGATGGCACGAAAGCGGTCAAGTTCTGCGCCACGGTCGGGCAGCGCGGTGTGGCAGAGGGCGCAGAGCCCAAGCTGACTCTTCCGCTTCGCCTCTTTCAACTTGCGACGCTGCGTCGGCGTTCCTCGCTCGTCGAACTCCAACCGCTTGAGGATGTATCGCCGCATCTGAAAGAGCCGTTCGCGATCCTCACCGGCGACAGCAGCGATCCGCTCGCGCAACTGCTCGAGAATCGCAATCGCTGCTGCGCGGTCCTGATCGGAGAGCGAAGCCATCTGCATCCCTCTTGAAGTGCAACTCTCGTAAAGTCAAAGTGCAACTGATTTGGAGGCGACCAACGCTTTGGCTCGTTCGATAAAGTCGGCGAGTGCGACACTGCCCTCATCGCCCTTTCCGCGCGTTCTTACACTAACGGCTTCGGTAGCTGCTTCCTTGTCGCCCATCACCAGCACAAACGGCACCTTCTGCAGGGTGAACTCGCGGATCTTCGCGTTCATCTTTTCATTTCGCTGGTCGAGTTCGACACGCAGCCCCGCAGCCTCGAGCTTTGCCTTGACCGCAGCGGCATAGTCCACATGCTTCTCCGAGATGGGTACGATTCCGATCTGCACCGGCGCGAGCCACAACGGAAAAGCGCCGGCGTAGTGCTCGATCAGCACACCGAAGAAGCGCTCCACCGAACCGAACAGCGCACGATGCACCATGACGGGTTGATGCAGCTCACCGTCTTCGCCCTTGTACTCGAGCTCGAAGCGGGCAGGAAGATTGAAGTCGAACTGCACCGTCGACAACTGCCACAGCCGGCCGAGCACGTCGACGAGCTTGATGTCGATCTTTGGACCGTAGAACGCCGCTTCGCCGGGGATCACCTTAAACGGAATCCCCTTGGCGTGGAGCACCTCGTACAGCGAACCTGTCGCAATGTTCCAGTGCTCGTCCGTTCCCACGTAGCTCTTGCGGTCCTTCGGGTCCCATGTCGAAAGTTCCACCTTGAACTCAGCAAACCCGAAAGTCTTCAACACAGCCTCGGCGAAGTCCAGACAGGCATCGATCTCGCCTACGATCTGCTCCGGCGTGCAGAAGATGTGCGCGTCATCCTGCGTAAATCCGCGCACTCGCAGCAGGCCGTGCATCGTTCCGCTGCGCTCGTAGCGATACACATTTCCCAGCTCCGCATAGCGAATAGGCAAATCACGATAGCTGCGCGGCGAGTTCTTGTAGATGAGAATATGGCCGGGGCAGTTCATCGGCTTCAGCCGATACTCCGCGTCGTCAAGCTCCATCGGCGGATACATGTTCTGCGAATAGAAACCCTCATGTCCGGAGATCTTCCAAAGCTCTCGCCGCATGATGTGGGGTGTGTAGACCATATCGTAACCACGACGGATACATTCTTCGCGCATCCAGTCTTCCATCGTCTTGCGAATGAGCCCGCCCTTGGCATGCCAGAAGATCAACCCCGATCCTGCGACCTCCTGGATGGAGAACAGATCGAGCTGCTTGCCCAGCACACGGTGGTCGCGAGCCTTTATCTCCTCCAGCCGCTTGAAGTGTGCGTCAAGATCTTTCGTGTTGAAGAACGCCGTGCCATAGATCCGCTGCAGTTGCTGATTCTTCTCGTCGCCCAGCCAGTAAGCTCCAGCGACAGACGTTACTTTGAACGCCTTGACGCGCCCCGTTGAAGGCACATGCGGCCCGCGGCAGAAGTCCACAAACTTCCCGTTGCGATAGAGCGATATCTCATCGCCCGGCTGCGTGAACTTCTCGATGAAGTGGACCTTCATGAACTCGCCCTGCTCGGCGTAGTCCTTCAATCCCATCTCGCGCGACTCTTCCTCACGCAGGAACTTCTCATCCCGCGCGACCACCTCGGCCATGCGTGTCTCGATCGCGGCGAGGTCCTCATCGCTGAACGGCGTCTCACGGTAGACGTCATAGAAGAAGCCCGAATCCGTCGCCGGCCCATGTCCAAGTTTGGTCTCCGGAAAGAGTTCGAGGATCGCCGTCGCCATCACGTGCGCGGCAGAGTGACGCACCACCTTCAGTGCGGCCTCATCACTCTCCTTCAGCAGCTCGAGCGCTACATCTTCCATCAGAGGCGCTGCAAGATCCACCAGCCGCTCGCCGCTCTCGGCACCGCCATACATTGCAGCCTCTGCGGTCTCATCCTCCACCGCGGCTCCCGTAGTCACCGGCGTCAGCGGACGAATCCGCGCCACCACCACTGCTGCAGCCAGCCGCGGCGAGATGTTCATCGCCACTTCATACGCTGTAGTACCGCGCGAAACCTCGCGCACTGAACCGTCCGGAAGCTGAATCCTTATCATCTGTTCGCTCACATCTTCAAGAATAGATGGTTGCTGCAAATCGCGTTGAGGCGGCTGGTTGCGAACGGGACACAACACAATCGCCGGTCGGTCATAACTGCGAACGTTACTACTGGCCCGCCACCCTCACACCGGCGTGCTATGGCCTCGCTCAGCCGGTCCGGCTACGGTAAGGATGTTCTGAGTGTCCACAGGATTCGGGAGAAATCGCCCGCAAGGACGACAACAACATGCAGGTCTTACTGAGAAGGTCTGAGTTCCGGCAGGATATTCACTGTTCGGTTTGTGGTCAGGGCTTCCGCCTCTACTGGGAGTCGAGTTCCCCCGCGGAACGCGCCACCACGCGCTCCATCGTTCTCGGCGAGCTTCGCGACCATCACTCTCCAGAACAGGGCGACGACAAGACTCCCGCAGCCCACCCCTTCGATCTGTTCCGACTGCCAAGCTGGACCGGCTCGCCGCGTTTCACCAGGACCGCAATGCTGGCAAGCCCTGCCCGCATTCCCAGCGAGATCTCCAAAGTGGTCATGATCTCCCGGCAGGCGAAGCAGAGATAGCGGCGTCGACAGTCTCAGTCTCTGCGGCGGACGCGCGGCCGCCAAATAGCCGCCGCAAATAACCGATAACCGAAAGATCGGCAGCGATGGCGGACGGCGACACGACTGTCCGCCGTTCTTGCGTTGAAAGCGAAGGAACCCCACCGCCTGACTCCCAAAAGCAGAAGAAAAGGACCGCACCCCTGTGGGCAACGGTCCCGTTCTCTCGTAACGTCTGTTAACTCTTTAGTTAAGCAATCTCTGGAACGCTCTTCATGGTGCGTTCCGCCGGGACATGCTTCCTCAACCAGACATTCGCTCTCCAACGGCCTAAAAATGGTGCTACGGCGATCATTCCAAAAGCGATACCAAGTGCTAAGCGCATAGACTTCTCCTTTTTCCCCTTGGGTCTTGTGAACCCTCCAGGTTTCGAACGGGCAGATTGGGTTGCAAAACATTGCATGTTGCAACTGTTGATACCCCACTATCGACCCGTCGAACCACCCTCGATATCCCACCTTGGTGTTACAGGCGGCACGTGAGTGGAATTGGCAGGGTTTCGACCGGTTAGTCACTCCAGCCGAGTATTCAAACTCACGCCATCGCCTAAAATAACCCCATGTCCTACACGGCAGCGGTCGACCATCTCTACGCTCTGGGCCAGGAACTTGCCCCCTCAACGCCCAGTACCCCTCGCCGGAAGTTCGATCTCGCCCACATGCGGGTCCTCGCCGCTGCCCTGGGCAACCCGCAGACCGCCTTCCCCTCGATTCTGATCGCCGGAACCAACGGTAAAGGCTCCACAGCCGCCACTCTCAGCAGCATCCTCACCGCCGCAGGCTACCGCACCGGCCTATACACCTCGCCCCACCTGGTCCGGGTCAACGAGCGAATCCAGATCGACGGGCAACAGATCCACGACGAAGACTTTGCCCGCCTCTACTTTCAAGTCGACGAGACCGCCCGCCATCTCGTCGAGGCCGGCGACCTGCCCTACCCACCCAGCTTCTTTGAGGTTCTCACCGCGGTGGGCTTTCTCTACTTCGCGGGAGAGAGCGCAACGCAGGCGGAGAAGACCCCGGTGACTCCGATAGACATCGCCGTCCTTGAAGTCGGCCTTGGGGGTCGTCTCGACGCCACCAATATCGTCGACCCGCTCCTCTCCATCCTCACCGACATCGCGCTCGACCATCAGGATTATCTCGGCACCACCATCGCCGAGATCACCCGCGAAAAAGCCGGCATCCTGCGCCCCAACGGCACGCTCATCACGCTGCCCCAGCACCCTGAAGCCAACCAGGCCATCGGCGAGGCTGCGGCCGCGCTCAACCTCCGCGCCATCAACGCCGCCGACTACATCCCCACCAGCGTACCTGGCCATACTGCCGGTGTTCCACAACATCCCGGAACCGCTGGCCAGGAAGCAGGGCCGCTCCCTGCAAATCACTACATCCTCACCCTCGATGGGGAGACCCTCGAAGTGGATTCGCCCCTGTCCGGGCATCATCAGCAGCGCAATATTGCCTTGGCAATCGCTGCTGCGGCGGATTTACGTAACTCTAGAGGTTACAAACTTTCCAAAATGAAGCAAGAAAGCAACCAAACAGGTTACAAAATAACCAATGCGCAGATTGAAACGGGAATCCGCAACACGCAATGGCCCGGCCGCCTCGAACTCTTTACCTTCCCCGAAGGCCCGCAGCTCCTGCTGGACGTAGCGCACAACCCGGCTGGTGCCTGGACCCTCCGGGCTGCCATCGCGCAGCTTCCTGAAGCCCAGCCTCGAACGCTCCTTTTCAGCTGCCTTCGTGATAAAGATCTCAAAGAGATGGGTCAGATCCTCTTTCCGCTCTTCGACGCCTCCTCGACCGATCCCGAACGCCGCAAAGACCACATCGTCTTCGCCCCCATCGACAACCCGCGAGCCGCCCACATCGAAGATCTCCTGGCCGCCGCTCATGCTCTCGATATCCCTGCCCACGCCGCCCCTCACCTTGCCGCCGCTCTCGCCCAGGCTCGTGCCGTGACGCCGCCCGAAGGCCTCATCATCGCCACCGGCTCCGTCTATTTAGTGGGCGAGATCCGCCGTCTAGCCGGAGAGCTATGAACGACTCCCCTTTGGCGGACAACGTGGCGCACAAGAACGAAGACAAAAGCGAGAGCACCGAAGTCGCAGCATCCGCCGAATCTAAGCCGTCGGCCCAATCCATCCTCTCGGTAGAGGAGCCGGATCTTCCCGCCGCTGCCTTCACCTCGAAGCAGCCGCCCTTCGCCCTGCGCTTGCTCTCCTATCTCCTGCTCATCCCCCTCGTAGGTCTGGCTACCGCGAGCTTCGGCTGTATCTCCCTCCTCGCGGGTCTATGGGATAAGTCCGGCCGCCAACAGCACGCCATCGCTCACCTGTGGGCGCGCACCCTCCTCCTTATCAGCCTCTCTCCCGTCAAAATCATTGGCCGCGAGAAGCTCCACGAGCATGAGACCGCCGTCTACGCCTCCAACCACCTCAGTTACATGGACACACCGGTCCTCTTCGCAAAGCTCCCCTTCCAGTTCCGGATTCTGGCCAAGCAGTCCCTTTGGAAGATCCCCTTCATCGGGTGGTACCTCAACCGCTCCGGCCAGGTTCCGGTTGATTCGAACAGCCCCCGCTCGCTGATTGCCAGCCTCAACCGCGGTGTTGCCACGTTGAAGCACGGTCTGCCGCTCGTACTGTTTCCAGAGGGCGGCCGCGCAGCCAACGGCCAGCTCCAGACGATGATGTCCGGCTGTGCCTACATGGCCATCAAGGCCCAGGTCCCCCTGGTTCCCCTTACTCTCATCGGAACCTACGAGCTTCTTCCCATCCACGTCTACGCGCTGCACCCACGGCCCATCTATATCGTTGTAGGCGATCCGATTCCTACCGCCGGGCTCAGTACGCGTGATGCCGATGCCCTGACTCGGCGTCTCTACGAATCCATCTCCGCCACCTACACTCACTACTCTGCTAGCAACTAAGTGCGCCCTGCGCGGGCGGCGGTCACTTCGTGACTTGTATACTCCTTCGGTTGGCGCTCCCGTTGGTCGCGAGCGATCTTCCTTTCCCGACCAACGGGAAGACTTCCGCACCTCACCCACCAAGACCGGTATACGCGTCACGAAGTGACCGCGGCCCGCGCAGGGCGCCCGTCCGGCAGGACACAGCAACAGGTCGTATGATTAATCAGCCATGAAGCCCCGCATCGCCATTCCCGTCCCTACCAGCACTGACCTCGCCTATAACCAGCGCTCCTGGCCCCAGTATGCCGCCGCGGTCGAGCGCAGCGGAGGCACTCCCGTCGAGATTCCCCTCGCCGCCACCCCCACCGCTATCGCCGACCTCATCAACACCTGCCACGCAGTCCTCCTCCCCGGCAGTCCCGCCGACGTAAACCCGCAGAAGTACGGCCAGGATCCCATCCCCGAGTGTTCCCCAGCCGACAACGCCCGGGAGAACGTCGACGAACTCCTCATCCAGGACGCCCACAACCTCTATAAACCAGTCTTCGCCATCTGCTTCGGCCTCCAGTTTCTCAACGTCTGGCGCGGGGGCACACTGGTGCAGGATCTCGCAATCCTTCCCGTCAACCATACCGCCGGCAGAAGCGTAGCCGTAGCCCACACCGCCGCGATCGCCCCGGACTCCCTCCTGGGATCCTTCCTGGACCCCGGCGAAGCCCTCGAGCAGGATGAGTTCCTACGTCTCCCCATCAACTCCAGCCACCATCAGGCCATTGGAATCCCGGGAGACGGCCTCCGGGTCGCTGCCCGCTGTCCGCAGGACGGAGTCGTTGAAGCAGTAGAGGGTGGACAGGCCAGCGAAGGTGCGACCTCACACTTCGTCCTGGGCGTCCAGTGGCATCCCGAGCGCAGCTACGACCTGAGCCCCAGCTCCCGCGCGCTCTTCGACCGCTTCGTCATACAGGCCGCCAACTGGACTCCGCGCCCGATCCACACCTCCGTAGCCTGACCACCTCCTGTCACCATGTTCCACGTGGAACATACTTCCCCTCCTTCAAGCCCAAACCTTGAGATACTGAAACTCCATGCCAATCCTCTCAGAGGCGGAGATCGCCTCACTCCTCTCGCCCTATCTCCCGGACGCCGCCCCCCTTATCCTCACGAAGCTCGCCGTCTATCTCGAACTCCTGCTCAAATGGAACGCCCGCACCAACCTCACCGCGATCCGTGACCCCGAGGAGATCGTTCGCCGGCACTTCGGCGAAAGCCTTTTCGCAGGACAACATCTAGCCCCCGAGGCCAACACCCTCCTCGACTTCGGCTCCGGAGCAGGCTTTCCAGGCCTGCCCATCGCCATCCTCCACCCTGGGATAGCCGTAACCCTGGCCGAATCCCAGAACAAAAAGGCCACCTTCCTCCGCGAAGTCGTGCGAACTCTCGCTATTCCGGTCGAAATCTGGTCCGCCCGCGTCGAAACCATGCCCGAAGGCCGCCAATTCCACACCGTAACCCTTCGCGCCGTGGACAATATGGCCGTGGCCCTTGCCGCCGCTACATCCCGAGCTACCAACGATCTCCTCCTCCTGGTTGGAGCCGCCCCACCCGTGCCCCCCGGCTTCACCCTCCATCCTCCCATCCCTATCCCCTCCACCCAATCAAGTGCCCTGGTCCGTGCCACTCGCGATGACGCTACCTACGATTAACTGTTCCACGTGGAACAAAGATTTCCACACCTCCCCTCCGGAAACCCCACAATTCAGGCCCTGAATCACGTATCCCACAAGTTCTCCACAGGCGTCAGCGGTTCTGCACAGACGCCCCCATTGCCACGCTACCCTCCACCCGATACCCTTCATCTACCGCAATGACGACTGAACAACTCACTCCCAAGCCTGAAGACACCACCCAAAAGCCCGCAGACCATAAATCCTCCCCCAAGCCGTCCAAGGTCATCGCGGTTGTCAATCAAAAGGGTGGAGTCGGCAAGACCACCACGGCCATCAACCTCGCGGCGGCCCTGGCCCTCGAAGGCCTCAATACCCTCCTCATCGACTGTGACCCCCAGGCCAACTCCACCGGCGGCCTCGGCTTTGCCCGCGCCAGGGACGGCGAAGAGGCCCGCCTCAGCATCTACGACATCCTCGTCGGCCAAACCACCATCGCTGAAGCTCTCCTCTCCACCGAGATCGACACCCTCAAGCTCGTCCCCAGCAGCAAAAACCTCATCGGCGCCACCATCGAGCTCATCGCCCTCGACCGCCGCGAGTACAAGCTTCGCGACGCCATCGAGCCCATCCGCGCCGACTACCCCTTCATCCTCCTCGACTGCCCCCCGGCCCTCGATCTCCTCACCCTCAACTCCCTCGTCGCCGCCGACAGCCTCCTCGTCCCCATGCAGGCCGAATATTTCGCCCTGGAGGGGATCTCCGAGCTGATGAGTACCCTCGATCGCGTCAGCCAGAGCTTCAACCCCGGCCTCGTCCTCGAAGGTGTCCTCCTCACGATGTACGACGATCGCACCAACCTCTCCCAGCAGGTCTCGGAGAACCTGCAGGCCTTCTTCACCGACAAGCTCCTCAAAACCACCATCCCCCGCAACATCCGCCTGGCCGAAGCGCCCAGCCACGGCAAGCCCGTCTCGCTCTACGACTCCAAATCACGCGGCTCCGAGGCCTATCGCGAGCTGGCCCTCGAGCTTCTGACCCGCAACAAGATGGACAGCCCCGAAGAGAAACGCAGAAAAGCAGCAGCCGCGGCAGCCGCAAGCGCTCTCAAGTCCTTCAACAAGCCCGAAAAGAAACCCCGCTTCTGGCAGTCCAGCAAATAGCAAACAAATTACACCCGAGCATCGCGAGGACCCAGGCACCTAACCTCACCCAAACAAGGTATACAAGTCACGAAGTGACCGCACCACGCGTAGTGGGCCCGTCCGGCAGGACAAATACAGGACAAATACTTCACACACAGAAAGTCACAAACGATGCCAACCGCCACCGCAGATCCCAAACGTCGAGCCCTGGGCAAGGGCCTTGAATCCCTCCTCCCGCAACGCCCCGCCGCGCCCGCACCCCTACCGCCGCTTCCAGTCGTCGAGTCCACCGGCAAGCCGCTCGAGATCCCCCTGAACCAGATCGAACGCAACCCCTTCCAGACGCGCAGCCACTTCGACGAGGCCAAGCTGGCCGAACTGGCGCAGTCCATCGCAGCTTCCGGCGTAGTGCAACCCATTGTCGTGAGGGCACTTAGCGGGGGGCGATATCAGCTCATCACCGGCGAGCGCCGCTGGCTGGCCAGCAAAAAAGCCAACAAGACCACCATCCCTTCGATCGTTCGTCAGGTCTCGGACGAGCAGACGCTCGAGATGACCATCGTCGAAAACCTCCAGCGCGCCGACCTCAACCCCATCGAGCAGGCCCGCGCCTACCAGCGCCTCAGCAGCGACTTCAAGATGACCCAGGAGCAGATGGCCCTCCGCACCGGCAAAGAGCGGGCAAGTGTAGCTAACTTCCTTCGTTTGTTGCGTTTACCGGAATCTGTCCAGCAAAAAGTCGAGTCCGGCGATCTCACCTTTGGCCACGCCCGCACCCTCCTCGCGCTCGATTCGCCCGAAGCGATAATCACAGCCGCCCAAAAGGTGATGGCGCTGTCGCTCTCCGTCCGTCAGACCGAAAGCTACGTGCAGGGCCTCATCAACCCCGAAGCAAAGGAGAAGAAGGAGTCCAAGGTCAACGCCCAACCCGAAGACCCCAACGTCCGCGAAGCGCAAGACCGCTTGCGCCGCTCGCTCGGCCTCAAGGTACGCATCGAGGACAAGAAGGGCAAAGGCCGCGTCATCATCGAGTACTCCGGCCTCGAAGACTTCGACGCCATCCTCTCCGCGTTAGGCGGACAGTAGTCTTTCTGGCTGCACAAGATCAAGTCACTCATCAATGCGGGCCACGCAATACAAGCACCCAAACAAGCACTCAAGACTCTCGCAGACACGTCAGGAGACACCACATGCGTCAAGCCCATCACGTGAAACTTTATTTATTCCTCTTTCTGTTACAAATTGCTTTCCTCAGCATCCACGCCCAGACGACACCCCGCACCCTGGTCCGCACCGGTCATCTCCTCGACGTAAAAACCGGCGCCGAACCTGCAGCGCAGACCATCATCGTCACGGGCGACCGCATCACCGCCATCGCGCCCACGGCCACCACGCCGAAGCAAGCCGGTGACACCGAGATCGACCTCACCCGATACACCGTCATGCCCGGCCTCATCGACGTGCACACCCACCTCACTGCAGCCAACAACTTCGATCCCTACTTCGAACTCAGCATGACGCCCGCGAAAGAGGCGATCATCGGAGTCGAAAATGCGAAGGTCACCCTCGAAGCTGGCTTCACCACGGTACGTAACGTAGGCGCGAACGACTTCACCGACGTAGCCCTCCGCGACGAGATCAACGCCGGCCACATCCTTGGCCCGCATATGCAGGTCTCCGGTCCAGCCCTCGGCATCACCGGCGGACACATGGATGAGAACCTTCTCCCCTACGAGTTTCACTACCACGCAGAAGGCGTAGCCGACGGCATCCCCGCCGTCCAGCACCAGGTCCGCGAGAACATCAAGTATGGTGCCGACCTCATCAAGATCGGAGCCACCGGCGGCGTCCTCTCCAAGGGCGATGACCCGCAGGCATCGCAGTACACCCTCGAAGAGATGCAGGCCATCGTAGCTGACGCGCATCGTCTCGGCCGCAAGGTTGCAGCGCACGCTCACGGCGCGCAAGGCATCCTCTTCGCCACCGAGGCAGGCGTCGACTCCATCGAGCACGGCAGTTATATCAACGACGAAGACATCGCCCTCATGAAGAAGAAGGGCACCTACCTCGTCCCCACCGCTTACCTCGTCGACTGGATGCAGCAGTACGGCAACCTTCCGCCCTTCTACCAGCAGAAGATGAAAGACGTCAGCGCCGTCGAAAAGCAGAATGCGATCAAGGCCATCAAAGCCGGTGTCAAAATCGCACTCGGCACCGACGCCGCCGTCTATCCACACGGACTCAACGCACACGAGGTCGATGTGTATGTCAATCAGTTCGGCATGTCTCCCCTGCAAGGCATTCAGACCGGCACCCTCAACGCCGCCGACCTCATGGGCTGGACGGATCGCGTCGGTTCCATCGATCCCGGCAAGTGGGCCGACCTCATCGCCATCGACGGTGACCCGCTCAAGGACGTCAAGCTCCTCCAGCACGTCCCCTTCGTTATGAAGTCCGGCGTCGTCTACAAAGACGAGACACACAAGTAGCAGGAAAGAAATCGCCGAATCACATGAAAGCCTCAGCCCTCGAGTTCCGTCTCCGTTTTCTCATCATCGTAGTCATCTATCTTCTCGGTTTCATCGCCCCGTGGAACAGTCTCCTGCATCTGGACTCCATCCGCACCTGGCAGTATCTCGCGGCGTGGCCCGCGCGCAGTGGCTGGATCGGCTTCAGCGCCGCCACCATCGCGGTTCTGGTCCTGGGCATCCTCTGCGCCGTGGCAGGAGCATTCCTGCGTACCTGGGGGTCAGCCTACCTCGATCCTTCCATCGTCCAGGCTGGTGCGATGCACGGCGAAGGCGTCGTAGCGGCCGGTCCCTATCGCTATCTCCGCAACCCGCTCTACCTTGGTACGCTCTTCGACACCTTCGCCCTCGCGCTTCTCATGCCGCCCAGCGGAGCCATCTTCTCTATCCTCGCCATCACCCTCTTCCAGCTCCGCCTCATCTTTGCAGAAGAGTCCTTCCTCACCGCAAAACTCGGTGCTCCTTATCTTGACTACTGCGCCAAGGTTCCACGCCTCTTCCCGGCATTCGCAGCGCGAGTCCCAGCGTCCCCGGCGAGGCCAACGTGGCCCACAGCCTTCCTCTCCGAGATCTACATGTGGGGTGTAGCCGTCTCCTTCGCTGCACTCGGCTGGCGCTACAACTCCGTGCTCATCATCAAAGGCGTCCTCATCTCACTCGGTCTCTCCCTCATCGTCCGCGCCTTCCTCAAGCCCGCACCCAGGAGAGCCTAGAGAGTTTCGGGACAGCCAGGATTCATCAGCAGATAGGACAGGTGATTTGCGCCTGTAGGTGCATAGAACTCTTCGTGCGTAAAAGAAAACCCAAGCCTTTGGATAAGACGTTTCGACGAGGCATTCTTCGGGTGGTGTCCTGCGAACAAGCTCGGATCTGCAGCGTCTCAAACGCAAATTTGATAACGGCGCGTGCGGCCTCCTGAGCGAGACCCTGCCCGTGGTAACTCTTTCTCAGATGGACTCCCATCTCGAAGATGCGGCCATCGAGATCGTACGGCCGAAGTCCGGCACACCCGGCAAAATCATCGCTTTGAAGCAGGAAGACAGGCCAATACTGAGCCTGGTGATCGACCAATATGGTTCTCTCACGAGCTAGCCGCGCACCGATCTCACGGTCGGTAAAGGGCCCGCCAATCAGCGAAGACACCCCAGGATCGCCCCATAGTTCAAGGGCGAGTGGAAGGTCTCCTTCGCTCCACTGTCCAAATCCTAAGCGATCTGTCAGAAGAAAGTAGTCGTGCGGTCGAGTCAAAGAGGAATCCGCCATCTATAAAGGGAAAACCCGCCGCACCCACATCAGATCGTGGGCACAGCGGGCTAGTCTTTCTCGCGCATCAGCAGCCCAGACTCTGAGGCACGCCAATCGGGGAGGGCCCTTTTCCTGCGACACCATCGCACCAACTGGCGCACGCGAGCGTCGCTCTAGAACTACTTCTTTACCGGTGCGATTGTGTCCTTCGCAACCTTGGCCACGCGGAACTTCACCACGGTCTTGGCCTTGATCTTGATGGTCTCACCCGTCTGCGGGTTGCGGCCAAGACGCGCCTTACGCTCTGCCTTCACCAGCTTGCCGATACCAGGAATGGTGAACTCGCCATTCTTCTTGGTCTCTTTGACGGCAGTCTCGGCCAGCAGTTCCAGGAAGCCAGCAGTCTGCTTGTTGGTGAGTTCGAGCTTCTCCGCCAGGTGGCGAACCAGCGCTGTCTTTGTCATTCCCTTTGCCATGTAGTGCTCCTTCTTGCTTTCGATATAGAGTCTAAGGTCTGCTCGCCTGGCCCGCATAAAGTTTTCGTAAAGCGCATCCAGTTTTGCAATGCGAAATCACCAGTGTTCATGCGGGTGCGGAGAACCGTACCGCAATTCACCTTCAGCCTTTCCGCGCGCTTTGTCAACTCCCTTTCTTTGGTTTCCACAGGTTTTTTCCGGTTTTTCTTGGTTTTGTTCGAAAACAGGTACATTTTTCTCATAAATTCCAAGAAAAATCCCCGATTCCAGCCGCAAAAACCTCACCAGCACCTTCGTTTTAGGAAGCAGTCTGATCCCCAAGAAAAGTGTTTTACCCAACGATCTATGCACCAAATTTCGTCACGAATTCATACGCGATAACCGTGATGGCAAGTTAGCCACAATAGCCAGATAAAAATATCGCGGCCTACCCTTCAGCCTCCATGCGCCAAAACTCGTAGCGTCCCGCCGAATCGATTCCACTAGTCAACACCGCAAAGTTTCCGGTAGTGGGTCAGATTCCTGATGGCCGCCTTCTCGTCCAAGTGCAAACTTCCGGATTGCCGACAACCCGCGAAGTGCATCCTAACTAACCGCCGACGATAAGGCTGTGGCGTCCAGCGCTGGCGACCTGGCGCCCCTGATGACAAGCCAGAGCATAAACGCCACCTCCCCGAAAGAGGCGGGCTGAGCGTAGGTAAACACCTTGTCGTAGTATTGCGGCAACAGTATGCCCGTAAGGCTCAGGATCACCCACGCCAGGCCATCGAGGGCGAGCCAGATACCCAGGAAGCGCGGCAGCGATCGCGACCCGTACACCAGCAGCGCGAGCGGTAAGAGCCACAGACCAAAAAATATTTCGTCAACAACAAGTCCCTGAAAATGAAGATTAAGGAACAGCATAGCCAGAGCATCCCGCTGAGGCTTTTCAAATAGCGATAGCAAGTCAGCCCCGCGCACCAGAACGAGGGCAGCGATTGAGTTCAGCTCATTCAGAAACGCTATCGGGATCGAGACAACAACGAACGTCACCATGAGCGAGGGCGTACCGCCGGTTGACCCCCTTGAGCAGGTCGTATAAAGCCAGCGCCACTAAGATAAAACCGGCCTGACTGATGAGTTGGGCCGCGATGCCGAGGCGAAAAAGCGTCTCGGAGGCCGCAATGTTGTTGGCCGTCGCCGCTGCGTTTCCGTGCACGAGTAACTTGCTGGGAACATAGACCATGGCGAAGACGCCAGGTATTGAGAAGAGTAGATACAGCAGTCCTGCGAATCTGCCTGGGTTCTTCGTGGAACTCATGTTCCCTCCCTCGTTGTAAGGGGCCTTGGTAAAAGGGGTCTATCGGAGAAACGGCGAAGTCTGTCGAAATGTTACGCCACGCAATGAAACCGGGCGATTTCGCACAGAACCTCTTGCAACCAGGCCTGATCCGGTTCTAGGCCGTATAAAGGGCTAACCGGAAACTGACCGCTAACGCATCTTTGGCGCTTACAGAAGAAAATATCCCAATCGTTCATTCATTAATATGAAAGAAAATTATAGATATGCTCAAAAATATTTCATTCGTTGCAGCGGTGTGATATCTTCCTCCGCAGTAAACCGGCCAGAAAATCCAAGGAGTGAAGTCCATGCACAAAGCACTCTCCCTCTCGCGCGTCGACGGAGTCCTCCCTTCCGTCTCAAAGTTCCTCCTCCTCGCATCCTTAGCCCTCGGCACCGCCTCTGCGCAGGTCGTCCTCGCCCCACCGACTCCGCAGGTAGGCTCGTCCAACCCAGTCACCGCGGAGCCTCTCGTCCCACGTCCCTCCACCAAGCCCTGCGTCGTCTCGCTCCTCAGCAACGCCGCCTTTGAAAACTTCAACGGCGCTCCCCTCACCTACGCGCCTCCCGCCGCCTGCCCCGGCCCCTGGGCCAAGGTAGTCCTCACCGCCGACTTCACCGTCACCGCCGGCCGCCAGTTCGACCGCAGCGCCTGGTTCTATCTCGGCAACACCAACATCTTCTACGGCACCACCGCCGAACCCCGCGCCGCCCTCAGCCCCTCCTGGCACATCGAACGCGACCTCACCGACCTCACCGCGCTCTTCAAATCTCCGCAGACCGGCCTCGCCTCCATCGGCAACATCGTCAACTCCACCTACACCGGCATCATCTACGCCAGCGCCGCGCTCGAGTTCTACCCCGCATCCTGGCGAGCACCCGCGCCCGTCACGCCTGACGTCGTCGTCCCCATCAGCTCCGGCAACGGCCCCGTCACCCTCAACACCACCACCGACCAGGCCACCGCCACCCTCAACCTCCCGCGCAACGTCGAAAAGGTCTACCTCGACGTCATCTCCCAGAGCCAGATCGGCGACGAGTTCTGGTATCTCTGCGTCCCCAGCGCGGTCGCCGGCGAACTCCTTACCTGCGGCAACACCGCCTTCCGCGAAACCGAGGTCAGCATCGACGGCAAACCCGCCGGCGTCGCCCCCGTTTATCCATGGATCTATACTGGCGGCCTCGACCCCTATCTCTGGGAGCCCATCACCGGCGTTCAGACCCTCGACTTCAAACCCTACCGTGTCGACCTCACCCCCTTCGCCGGCCTCCTCGCCGACGGCACCCAGCACACCGTCGCCATCAGCGTATACAACGCCAACGGATACTTCCTCTCCACCGCCAACATGCTCGTCTACACCGACCACGGCAGCAAAGAAGTCACAGGCGGAGTCCTCAGCAACACCCTTACCACACCGAATCCCGAGATCGTCCAGAACCTCTCCACCGACGCCACCGGCACCACCACCGGCACCGTCAACGTAGGCTCCAACCGCGCCTTCGCCATCACCGGATACGTCAACACCTCACACGGCCGCGTCGAAACCACTGTCGCCGAAAAAGTAAACTTCCTCAGCGCGCAAACCTTCGATGTCAACGTAGCCAACGGCCCCGAGATTCAGAACCTCGTCCAGACCAGCACCGTAGACTCCGAGACTACAACCCGCGACGGCTTCTTCGTCCAAAAAACATCGAAGCACATCTCCTTCCCGCTAACGCTCGACTACTCCTTCGTCAACAATCCCAACGGCACCTTCACGCAGGTGGTCTCCTCCAATCAGCAGAATCTCCACACCGACTCGAAATCTTTCAACGGCTTCCAATACTTTCAGTCCAACACTCACGAGCAGGTGAACTCGCAAGACACTCTGCAGTTCAACCCCGACTTCACCGTCTCAGCTCCCGGCGTCGGCAGTTCCAGCGCCTCCTATCGCAGCAACGACTCGCTCGGCGACTGCTACAGCCGCTCCCTCACCGCCGCCGACCAGAAGCTCACCTCAGTCACCGACGGCAAAGGCTGCCACGACCACGACCACTGGTTCTAACCAATCAATCTCTGAAGCAGCACAAGTGATCGGGTGCCCCATCCATCGCGCACTTTGCGATGGGTGGGATGTACCCACTCCCCGGCCAAGGCCATGTAGTTGCAGTTGCACTTGCCTGTCTTTCTAACCGCACCCCCAAAAAACGTCATCTCGACAGAAGCTGTTCACAGTCTCACCGTGAACAGCGCAGTGGATTGCGGCTACATCTCTCAGTTGCAGCGAACCGGTACATTCTGCGGTATCCGTCAAGACCCCGCATTTGTTGTTGTAGTTGCCGTTGCCCTTTGTTGTCATTCCGCACCCTGAGCGTAGTCGAACGGGGGAGGAATCTACTGTTGTCACGTTTGCCCACGAAACCCTCCCCATGAATCAAATCCCCGACCCTCGCATCAACCTAAGAGACAATCAAACTCAGAGGGACAACCGATGCAGATCGGCATTGACAGCTTCGCCGCACTCGTTCCAGACCCCATCACCGGCCACACCGTCACCGCGCAGCAGCGCATCGCCCATCTCCTCGAAGAGATCAGACTCGCCGATGAAGTCGGCCTCGACCAGTTCGGCCTTGGCGAGCATCACCGCACCGAGTACCTCGACTCCGCCCCCGCCGTCATCCTCGCCGCCGCCGCCTCCATCACCAAAACCATCCGCCTCACCTCTGCCGTCACCGTCCTCAGCGCGGCAGATCCCGTCCGCGTCTTCCAGGAGTTCGCAACCCTCGACCTCCTCTCCGGCGGCCGAGCCGAGATCGTCGCCGGCCGCGGCTCCTTCATCGAATCCTTCCCTCTCTTCGGCCTCAAGCTCGAAGACTACGACGACCTCTTCGCCGAAAAGCTCGACCTCCTCCTCGCCCTCCGCCAGGGCAACAACATTCACTGGTCCGGCAAGCACCGCGCGCCGCTCACCGGCCAGGGAGTCTTCCCACGCCCGCTGCAAAACCCGCTTCCCGTATGGCTCGGCGTAGGTGGCACGCCAGAGTCCTTCATCCGCGCCGGCATGCTCGGCCTGCCTCTCATGGTCGCCATCATCGGCGGCGAGCCCCACCGCTTCCGGCCCCTCATCGACCTCTACCGCGAAGCAGGCAAGCACGCCGGCCACGCCCCCGAGTCGCTCAAAGTCGGCATCCACGCCCTGGGCTATGTAGCCGACACCGACCAGCAAGCCTCCGACGACTTCTTCCCCGGCTACGCCGAAGCCTTCACCAAGATCGGCAAAGAGCGCGGCTGGCCGCCCGTCACCCGCAGCCAGTTCGAAGCCCTCCGTCGCCCCACCGGCGCTCTCATGGTCAGCGACCCCGAAACCGTAGCCGCAAAGCTCCTCAAGATGAACGAAGCCCTCGGCGGCATCTCCCGCATCAGCTTCCAGATGAGCGTAGCCGCCCTCCACCACGACAAACTCCTCCACGCCATCGAACTCCTAGGCACGAAGGTGGCTCCCATCATCCGCAAAGCGCTGCCCGCATCGTCGAGCTGATGTAGATCGAAGGGTGAGCCGCCGCTCTGAACTACAATTATGGAGCGGCAGGACAGCGCGCCAGGGGAGTCTGATATGGCTGAAACATTCACGCTCGATCCGGCCCACACCGCCGTCCTGAGCATGGACTGTCAAGCCGGTATCGTCTCCATCTACACGAGAGAGGGCAAAGACGCCTTTCTCGCTCGAGCCGCAACTGTTCTCAATCATGCTCGTGCTGCTGGCATAACCATCATTCACATCCAGGTAGGCTTTCGACCGGGACTCCCCGAAGTCAGCTCCCGAAATGCACTCTTTGGCGCGATTAAATCCTCAGAGCAACATCAGAAGCTGTTCCTGGAACCGCATGCAACGATCCCCGCTCTCATCGGCCCGCAAGACGATGAAATCGTTATCACCAAGCACCGAATCAGCGCCTTCCCCGGCACGGATCTCACTATGATCCTCCGCGCCAAGGATATTGATACCTTGGTTCTCTTCGGCATTGCGACCAGCGGTGTCGTGCTATCCACGCTTATCGAGGCTTCTGACGCTGACTACCGTCTTGCGGTCATCGGCGACTGTTGCGCTGACCTCGACTCAGCGCTTCACGATTGCCTCATCCAGCGATTCTTCCCGACACGCGGGTCGGTCGTCTCGTCTGAGGGTTTTATTGCCGCCTCATTGAAAACAGATAAACAATCATAAAAGTTCCTCCGGACAGATCGTCTGCGTCCCAAAAAGCAAACACGCAAATAAGGAAAAGATGAGATGCTGTTTGGGCGCGGCAATCGGCCACTCTGTCTGCTGCCAGGAAGATCGCACTTCCACAAAACTCTTTCCCGTCCGGACCGCCAGCCGCCGCCGATGTTGGAGGACTTTGGAATGCCGCTGCTGCGAAGGAACAATCACGTTCTGCTCCTGTCTCTCGCACTCCTGGCCACCTGCTTCGCGCACGGCCAGACGCCCGCACCATCCAACGCTCCCGCCGTTCCGTCCCACGAAACCGCACCCGCCGCCAAACCTCACCCCCGCGTCGCGCTTGTCCTCGAAGGCGGCGGAGCCCTCGGCTTCGCTCACATCGGCGTCCTCCAGTATCTTGAGGAGCATCACATCCCCATCGACCTCATCGTGGGCACCAGCATGGGCGGCCTCGTCGGCGGTCTCTACGCCACCGGCCGCAGCCCCGACGAGATCCGCAACCTCGTCCAGAACATCGACTGGGACAAAGCCATCGGCGGCCGCACTCCGTTCCCCGATCTCTCCTACCGCCGCAAACAGGATCGCGTCGACTACCCCAACCGCCTCGAGTTCGGCCTCCGCCACGGCCTCTCTCTCCCCGAAGGCCTCAACACCGGCCAGCAGGTCGGCCTCATCCTCGACGCCGCTACCCTCGCCGACTACAACCTCAAATCCTTCGACGACCTCCCCACCCCCTTCCGCTGTGTCGCCACCAACATGAACACAGGCCGCCCGCACGTCTTCGACAACGGCTCCCTCGCCCGCGCCCTCCGCGCCACCATGTCCATCCCAGCCCTCTTCGTCCCGGTCGTCATCGACGGCGTCACCTACACCGACGGCGCCGCAGTAGATAACCTCCCCGTCGACGTCGCCAAGGCCAACGGAGCCGACATCATCATCGCCAGCTACCTCGACAACAGCGGCGGCCCGCAAACCACCCCCGGTTCATTCCTCGCCACCACCGGAAACTTCGTCAGTATCGCCATCGCCGCCAACGAGATGCGCAGCCTCGAAGCCGCCGACATCCTTATCACCTCCAAACTCCAGGGCTTCACCAGCACCATGTTCCCAAAATCCGCCGAGATCATTCCCAAAGGCGTGGAAGCTTCCGAAGCCAAAGCCAAGCTCCTCGATCGCTTCTCCGTCAACGACGCCGAGTGGGCCGCCTACATCGCCCAGCGCAACTCCCGCCGCAAAACTGAACCACCCAATCCGCAATTTGTAACCGTAGCAGGTGTAAGTACCCCAGCCGCGGTCGAGATTGAACGCAGCCTCCACCAGATCATCAACAAACCCATTGACACAAAGTTCCTCGACCAGGAGATGACCCGCTACGTCGGCTACGGCACCCTCAACGCAGCCGGCTACAACCTGGTGGACCGCAACGGCGCCCCCGGCCTCGCCGTCAACACCTACCCCCGCTACAACGGCCCTCCCTTCCTCGATCTCGCCATCAACATCGACGGCTCCGACACCCAGGACGTCCTCTTCGGCATGGCCGGCCGCATCATCTTTCAAAATCTCGGCGGCTTCCGCTCCGAGTGGCGCACCGACATCTTCTTCGGCTACTCCTACGGCGTCCGCAGCGAATACTACCGCCCCTTTACCGCGCACAGCCAGTTCTTCTATGCCCCCCGCGCCTACGCCACCAGCACCCGCTTCGATTTCTACAACGCAGGCACCCGCACCTCGCAGTACCAGATCAACCAGAACGGCGTAGGCTTCGACGCCGGCTACACTTGGCGCCGCAGCGCCGAACTCCGCTTCGGCCAGGACGAGTACTGGTACTCCGTCACCAAGCGCATCGACTTCGACAACCTCTCCATCCCGCCCCAGCAGCAGAGCGTCACCTCCCTGCGCTTCACCTCCTACAACACCGACAACTCCGTCCTCCCCTTCCGCGGCGTCAACACCTTCCTCCGCATCGAACGCCACGAGCCCTCCAAAGGCAACGACCCCTTCACCCTCGCCGAAGCCCGCATCGCCGGCTATCTTCCCTTCCGCGAAAAAAACAGCCTCTTCCTCACTGCCAGCGGAGGCACAGCCTTCGGCGCACCGCCTGAGGTCACCGACCTCCAGGGCTTCCCTCTGGGCGGCCCCTTCCGTCTCGGCTCCTACGGCCGCAACGAGCTACTCGGCACCCAGTACTGGCTCTTTCAAGGAGGCTACGAGCGCAAGATCTTCCAGCTCCCACCCCTCCTCGGCGAAGGCGTCTACGTCGTCGGATTCTTCGAAGGCGGCAAGGTCTACAACAACCTCAACGCCGCCGACGAACTGGAATCCGAAGCCTACGACGGCAGCTTTGTCCTCGTCACCCGCACGGCGCTCGGCCCCATCTACATCGGCGGAGCCTCCGGCAACAACGACCATCGCAAGTGGTGGTTCGGCCTCGGCCACGTCTTCTAGAGCAACGCCGCGTTGGTGTAGAGCAACGCGCAGTTGGTGTAGAGTAACTCCGCAGTTCGTGTAGAGTCGTCTTGGCCTTTTGTTTGTCATTCCCGAAGGGAATCTGCGTTCGCAGTCTCACCACCATCAGGCAAATTGACATAACGTTATTCCCTTGACACCGCTTCGCCAACGCCAAGTAGACTGGCCTATCAGCCGAAGCAGCATTCCGTAAAGATCAGGAGAAGCATGCATCCCTCACGTCGTCTCTTCCTGCAGCAGTCCGCCGCCGTCAGCCTCTCCTCCCTGTTGCCCCTCCGTTCTGCGTTCGGCGAAACCAGCATGCCCATCGGAATCCAGCTCTACACCGTGCAGGACGAGCTGAAAAAGGACGCCGTCGCCACCCTGCACGCCCTCGCCAAGATCGGCTACCGCAAGGTCGAGTCCTTCCCACTCCAGGACATCACCGCCGCGCAGATGCGATCCATGCTCGACGACGCAGGCCTCAAATGCCCCAGCGCACATCTCTTCTTCGGCATGGCGGACAACGCCCAGCTCTTCGACCAGGCCAACGCCCTCGGCGCCAACTACGCCGTCAGCTCCGTCCTCCTTCCCAACACCATCCAGGGCGCCGACCTGCCGAAGATGATGGACATCATCAAAGCCTTCACCCTCGACGACTTCAAAAAGATCGCCGCCAAAGCCAACGAGATCGGAGCCCAGGCCCAGAAGGCCGGCCTCCAGTACGCCTATCACAATCACAACTTCGAGTTCCGCGACTACGGCGGCCACACCGGCTACGAGATTCTGCTCAAAGAAACCGACCCCAAACTCGTCAAGTTCGAACTCGACTGCGGTTGGATGGTCACCTCCGGCAACAACCCCATCGACTACTTCAAAAAATATTCCGGCCGCTATCCCCTCATGCACGCCAAAGACTTCCCCGCCGGCACTCCCGTCACCACCACGCTCGGCGTCGACCCCAACCACCGCCCCACCGAGATCGGCCGCGGCCACATCGACTTCAAACCCATCATCGCCGCCGCAGAGAAGTCAGGCCTCCAGCACATCTTCGTCGAGCAGGACCCACCCATCGAAGGAATGACCTCGCTCGAAGCTGTAGGCGTCAGCTACGAGGCACTCCGTCCCCTCGTTTAAACGAAAGAAAAGATCATCGCTGTAAACGCATCGCTCGAACAAATCTGCATCCTACAGCCAGCAACGCTCCAGGGGGAAACATGGGAACCGAGGAATTAGAACTAGCCGAAAATCGCCGCTCTATGAGCAAGCTGATCCTGTTCGCAACCATCGCATCGGGAGTCATCGCAGCCTACCTGATGTACCGCCGCGGCGAACCGCTGGGAACCATCGCGAAGCAGGCCATCACAAATCCCATCGGCTCACTGATGACCGAAGTAAAAAACAAGCTCTAAACACCTCAAACCCGGGTTGGGAAGATTCGGGTGCCTTGCGTCTCGACCCTGGAACCTGTCCAGAAACTAAACAATGCGTCATCGCCATTGGAGCTAATAAAATGCGTCATCTCGACCGGAGCCGTGCGGTCTTATCGCACGGCGTAGTGGATTGCGGCCACAACTCTTAGTTGCGCGAACCGATTCATGCTGCGGTATCCGTCAAGACCCCCGCATTTTGCGTTTGCAGTTCCTTGTTCACTCAATAAAGTCGGCTAGTCTTTACAAGCTCTCCTGAACTCTTAGACCAGTTCTGAGACATCAGATTCAGCTACATCACCGCGCCAAGCAAAACCAACAAACAAATCTACTTAACAAAACCAATCTACGTCGCCGTGTCCAGGTGAAAGGACTCCGTATAAGCCTCCACCGGATACCCCTTCTCTTTCCACGCCGTAATGCCGCCTCGCAGCATCTTCACTCGTGTAAAGTTCAGCGCCCGGGCCTTTCCTAACACCATCCTGCTGGTCTCATGGTCCCCGCCCGTGCAGTAGATCACCGAGTTCTGGTCGCGAGAAAACGCAGCTGTATGCTCAGCGATGTCCTTGGGCGCGATCCTCGTCGCACCGGGAATAATCTCCGGATGCGCCAGAAAGTCCAGCGGCTGGCGCACATCGTAGAGCAGAATCTTCTTCGCCTTCAGCAGCGCATACAAAGCCTCAGGCTCAATGCTCTTCTCGCGAACCTCGCGCCGGGCAAGAACGCGCCGCACGAGGAACCCCAGGACCAGAACGCAAAGCACCGCCACAACGATAGCCGTCACGCTCATCCTGTCCTCCACGTCTCCGGATTAGACGTACGCAACCGAAAGCGAGTTGTTGCGCCGCTAATTCAACCGGGAAAAGGTACACAAGTCACGAAGTGACCGCCCCACGCGAAGTGGGCCCGTCCGGCAGGACACGTTCTTCTTCTAAAACATAGGCCTCTTAGGTTTCCCCACCAGCGGAGTATTCAGCAGCCTGATCAAAGGCGCCGCAACCTTGAACCGCTCCACCACATCCTTCAGCAGCCCCGCCGAAGTCGCCCGCTCCACCGGCAGAGTAGCCGACAATCCCCACTGCCTGCACATAATCAAATCGATAGCCGGATCATCCGCAGCAAACCCCTTCGGCGGCCGCGTCAGCGAAAGAGTCTCCGTCTCCTGCATCAGCGACCGCAGCTTCTTCCCCGCCATGATCTTGCGAAACTCCAGATGATGATCCACCAGGTGTCGTCGAATGGCCAGCAACTGCTCCCGCTCCGGCATATAAACTCCCGCAGCGATCAGCACATCAGTCGAGCTCACCTGTAGATAGAACCCACCCCCCGAGGTCTTCTGCAATCCATCCCTAGCCCACCACGCCGACACATGATGCTTGTAAGGCCGCTTGTCCTTACTGAAGCGAATGTCGCGATAGATCCGCATCAGGATCTTGTTGGCTGGCCGCACGTGCTCCAGCGAAAACTCCGCCATCGCCTCATTCACCTCGCCGATAAGCGCCAGCATCGGCTCCTTCAGCTGCTTCTCGTAGACGTCCTTCCGTTCCCCAAACCACTCGCGGTCGTTGTTCTTCTTCAGCCCCCGCAAAAACTTCAAAGCCTCATTCGAAAACTGTGTCGCCATCCCTCAATCGTAAACGCACTTGCACTTGCACTTGCACTTGCACTTGCCGTTGCCGTTGCCTTTGCACTTGCACTAGCACTTGCGGTTGTAGTTGTTTGCCCTTTTGTTGTCATCCCTGAAGGGGATCTGCGGTTGCCGTTGCGGTTGCCGGTGTCTGTCCCTTTTGCCGTCATCCCGCAGGGATCTGCTGGTGCCTCTGCCTGCCTGCAAAAATAAAGTTGGAAAAGCTGGCGCATTTTTAGCGCGGAAAAACGATGGTTTTAAACACCACGTTTACCACGCAAACCACCACGATCACACCAGCAAAAAACCACGTCCTGCACCACGCTTTTTCGCAAAAACCCCTGAAAAACGCCACAAAGCACCACACCGATTTTTTTCCCGCTACCATAGAAAATCCAAGGAAAAAATCCAGGTGAGCGACTCCAACCCCAACTCCGGCTCCAGCTTCCTCTCCGAAGAATCCGAAGACACCATCGTAGCCATCTCCACCCCACCCGGCCGCGGCGGCATCGGCATCGTCCGCCTCTCCGGTCCCGCCGCCCGCGCTATCGCCGAACCCCTCCTCAAACTCCGCCACCCCCTCGCCCCCGGCCAGGCGCGCTTTGCAGAAATCCTTGATTCCACAGGAGAAATCCTCGACGAAGCCGTAGTCACCTACTTCCAGTCTCCCCACTCCTACACCTCTGAAGACGTAGTAGAGATCGGCGCCCACGGCTCCCCCGTCCTGCTCGACCACCTTCTCCGCCAATGCGCAGCCCATGGCGCCCGCCTCGCCGAACCTGGCGAATTCACCCAGCGAGCCTTCCTCTCCGGCCGCCTCGACCTCACCCAGGCCGAAGCCGTCCACGACCTAATCGAATCCATCACCCTCCACCAGGCCCGCATCGCCGCCCAGCAGCTAGGCGGATCGCTATCGCGCCAAATAACCCCAATAAAACAACGACTTATAAGCCTCATCGCCGCAATGGAAGCTGGCATCGACTTCGCCGAAGACGACATCGATCTCCTCCCACAGGCCCAAATCACCACCCAAATCGAAGCGATCCAGGCCCCCCTCACCGCACTCGAGCACTCCTTTTCCTACGGCCGCATCGTCCGCGAAGGCTTCTCCATGGCCATCGTCGGCCGCCCCAACGTCGGTAAATCCTCTCTTTTTAATCGTCTGGTCGAACGCGACCGCGCCATCGTCACCGCCGCGCCGGGCACAACCCGAGACCTGGTCACAGAACGCGTCTCCCTTGACGGCATCCCAGTCGAACTCATCGATACCGCAGGCCTGCGCGACTCCGCTGACGAGGCCGAGTCCATAGGCATCAAGAAATCTCGCGAAGCCATGTCAGAAGCCGACATAGTGCTTCTCGTCCTCGATGCCACTGCGGCGCCACACGAAGAAGATAAAGCAACGGCAGCCGCTTTAGCGGGCCGGCCTTTCCTTATTGTTATCAACAAACAAGACCTCGAACACCCGGAATCGCAGATCCCGGAAACTGCTCTTCAAATGGTTCGGACGTCTGCGCTGACCGGATCGGGTATCCCGGAGTTACGTCGCGCAATCCTGTCGCTGATGACGAAGGAGATCCCAAACATCGAAACCGCAGTTCTAACAAACCAACGGCAACAGCAATCAATATCGGACGCGTTGGCAGCTCTTCATCAAGCACGGCGCGCGGCAACCGCAATCATCCCTCACGAGATGATCCTTCTGGATCTCTACGAAACTCTTCGCGCTCTCGATGCATTCACGGGTTCTACAACGAGCGACGACATACTGAACCTCATCTTCAGCAAGTTCTGCATTGGAAAATAACTTTATCTAAACGGCAGTTCGTGTCGATGCCACGTGATGGAACAACTACCCTAGGATCGAATTCAGCGGGTGAAAGTACTGAATACGCGAGCACCAATATCGAAGGTTAGTCGACACTTGTCAGTGGCAGCGGATCGCTTTTTAACGAAATCCTATGTCGCCTGGATGAGGAAGATGATTGGTGTTGCCTGATCGATAATTCGCCCCAGCATACCCGGTTGCGACCAAGCGCCTTTGCCCGGTAGAGCGCCTTATCAGCCGCCTCCAACAGGTCCTCCTTGCAGGTAATGTCGCTCGGGTAGCAGGATGCTCCGCCGCAGCTTACCGTTGAAAGCCTTGGATGGCTGCCGGGCTCAGGGAGCGCTGGAGAACCAGCCACCTCGACGAGCTTGCGGATGCGTTCGGCGACGATCATTGCTCCTTCCTGGGTTGTGCCGGGAAGCAAAACTACGAACTCTTCCCCACCGAATCTGGCTGCGAAGTCGTCCTTGCAACGCAGACCTTGCAGCAGCAAAGAAGCAACTCGCACCAGGACGCGGTCGCCGTACAGATGTCCGCGGGTGTCGTTTGTGAGCTTGAAGTGATCGATGTCGATCACGATGGCGGATAAGCATGAGCCGGAGTCGACAGACTCGCTCCACAGTTTGGCAAACTGCAGCTCGTAAGCATGCCGATTGGCCAGTCCAGTCAGGCTATCGATGCTCGAAATTCTTTGCAGCTCAACGTTCAGGAAGGAGAGCTCTTTGCTTTGGATCTCGCTACGCAGCCGCATCAGGAAGCCTAGTCGCTCTTCTCTGCCGGTGCTGTAGTTCGCAATCACGGTCATCGAGATGGCGCAGACCGCCAGAGTGATTCCGAGCAGCTTCTCCGAAGAGTTCAGGAAGTGATCGTGTTGAATGAAGACAAGATCGCTTGCCAGCATAATGGCCGATGCGCTGAGAGCGTAAAAGAACTGAAGCCGCATCACGACATTGACAAAGATGACCGCGACAATCAGGCCTACTTGAGCGTACGCGGAGGAGGGCGCATTTTTATTGCTCTCGATGTAAAGATGCATTACTCCTATAAGACAACTCACTGCGGCGATGCTTGTTTCGCGATAGATCTTGTTTGGACTCCAGCGCATGCTGACATTAATCAGAAGGGCGAGAGGCGTGACAATGCACAGGCGGAGTTGCACCGGAAGCCATGAGCCGCCCCCCTGAAGAACGTGGTCTACAAGGACATAGATATTGAAGAGGCCAATCGCTACCAGGCCTTCGAGCCAGAGGCGTTCGGATCGTCGAGCGAGCGTCGACTGCTCGAAGGCGTTCTCAAGAGGCCCCGGCAGCGACAGTCGCTGAAACCCTCTTCGTGAAAGCCGCTCGACCTGCTGAATCGCGAGCTCGTGAATGGAAGTGCTCGGCATCTAAAGTCGCCTCTTCCCCTGCGGTCCGTCTTGCTCCCTTGAAGGTCCGTAGCTTCTACAGCGGCAATTCAGGGACAATTCGTAACCAAAATGATGCTGCCTGCATGTTACTAAAGCGGAAAACGAAATATACCTGCAATTACGAGGGTTACATGGTACTTCCGTGTCATTCGCAGAGTCCGCTCTGGTGCTATCGACCGTTCGCGGCTTCAGACGACGAGTAGGTTGTCGATCAGACGCGTGCGGCCCACATAGGCTGCCACTGCGACGAGCGCGCCGCTCTCCGCAGATGTCGCGGGGAGAAGCGATCGGGCGTCGACGATGGCGAGGTAGTCCACCTTTACGCCCGTTGCCGTCTCCAGAGTGGTTCGTCCAATCTGTAAGAGCGTTGAGCTACGACGTTCGCCTTGGGCGATGCTCTGCTCGATTGCAGTGAGCGCACGATGCAGGACTAATGCCTGTTCGCGCTCCGGAACGCTAAGGTATCTATTTCTGCTGCTCAGAGCCAGGCCATCGGAGTCTCTCACGATAGGGCAACTCACCAGCTCCAAGTCGAAGTTGAGGTCCTGAACCATCTGTCGCAGAACAGCGATCTGCGCGGCATCTTTCTGACCAAAGTAGGCGCGATGCGGGGCGACGATATGAAAGAGCTTGGCAACAACGGTGGCTACCCCGGTGAAGTGTCCTGGGCGGGAGGCTCCGTCCAAGCGGTCGCCGATGCCGGATACGGTAATGGTTGTTACAGCGCCGCTGGGGTACATCTCCTTTGCCTCGGGGGCGAACAGGATGGCTACTCCTTCCGCCTCGAGCTGTCTGCAGTCTTCCTCGAAGGTTCGTGGATACTGGGCGAAGTCTTCTCCGGGCGCGAACTGGAGGGGATTGACGAAGATGGACGCCACGACAGTCTGGCATTCAGAGCGGGCTCGCTGGACCAGGGAGAGATGACCTTTGTGAAGCGCACCCATCGTCGGCACAAAGCCTATTGAGACGCTTTGCGTCCGGAGTTCGCGGCAGATGCTTTGCATCTCCGCAACACTCTTCACGATCTTCATTGAATGACAGCTCCTCTTGGCCGCATTGCTGCGGGTTCTCTAAATCTTCTGATCTTCTTCAGACAGACGCGCACCACCACCGATAGTCTCGAACCGATGGGCTCGATTCGACATCGAGATCGTTCTTGTCTGGCGATGCGGTCTGGCGGTTACCCCACTGCTTCGATCGGTTCGGCCGGCTCGGCTGATTCGGTCGATTCATTCATCAGTTCGCGGACCTCGCGCGAGAAGTGGTAGCTTTCGGCGTCCGCAGGGAAGGTTCGGGCTTCGACGTCGTGCCGGTACTCCTCCAACGCCTTGCGCATGACTCCTGCCACGTCGGCGTACCGTCGAACAAACTTTGCCGGAGGCGAGAAGGTCATGCTCATCATGTCGTGGAGGACGAGGATCTGTCCGTCGCAGTCGGGGCCGGCACCGATTCCGATGGTGGGGATGCGGAGCTCTTCGGTGATAATGTGGGCGAGTTCGCGGGGCACACCCTCGAGGACGATGGCGAAGCAGCCTGCCTCCTCGAGAGCGAGCGCGTCGGTGCGCAGCTCGTCGATCGCCTGCATCGTCTTGCCCTGTACTTTGTAGCCTCCCATGCGGTGGACGCTCTGGGGAGTAAGTCCGATGTGTCCCATGACAGGGATCTCGGCGGCGGTGATTCTGCGGATGAGCTCGGCGCGTTCGCGGCCACCTTCGAGCTTGACGGCTTCGGCTCCGGACTCCTTGACGAAGCGGATTGCGTTGGCTAGGGCCTCGCGGTCGTCGGTGTGGTAGCTGCCGAAGGGCATGTCGGCCACCAGCAGGGCGCGTCTTACGGCACGTCGCACGCCGCGGGTGTAGAGAAGCATCTCGTCCATGGTGACGGCGAGGGTGTTTTCGTGTCCCTGCATGACCATGGCGAGCGAGTCGCCTACGAGGACGACGTCGAGGCCAGCCTCGTCGACGAGCCGGGCGCTGGCGTAGTCGTAGGCTGTGATGGCGCTGATGGGCCGGCGGAGGAGTTTCTTTTCGAGGAGGGAGGGGACGGTGACTTTGGGGGTGGAATCGGCCTGTCGCCCACCTTGGGCGCCGGCTCGTTCCGTTGAGAACGTGGTCAGACTCATTGCAATCTCCAGTGCAGCTCCGCCGCGCTTCGTCTCGTGAGAGGCGACTTTGGCTGGATACCACCTGTCCCAGCAGATGCCTGGGGCGGCTTAAACCTTACGCGTCTTGTAGGTAGGATGGCAAGAGGGTGATGGGTCGCTGCCGTGTACTCGGGAGGTCCCCCCATATTACCCGCGTGTAACCCTTTTATTATCAACGGTTTACGGGAGATTATCCCTCGCAAATATATCATCCTAAACGGGTTATCCGCAGATAATTGGAAACAAAGGGTTAGAGTGTTTTCGGCACTTGCGGGGTGTCGGAACATCCCACACAATCTGACCGTTTCAATTGTAGCGGTTTAGGTGAAACTAATGCGCAAGGGGTAAGTTTCTGATTGCAGGTGGTTTGGTTGGGATGGGGGCTTGACATCCATTTGTGGGGGAAGAGTTATGGGGGTGAGGAGAGGAAGAAATGAGAACAGCCGGGTTCTTCCCCTGCGGCAAGCTCGGGTTGTGGGTCAGTATGAAATCAAGCAGGCTGGGAAGGACAACCAACGAGCAGGCAGCGGTATCGCGTCCCACCCTTCGCAAAGTCTCGAAGGATGGGGCACCCGATCATTGCAGGCTGTTTGAAGATTTCGAAGTCGTATTCAGGCGCGGCCGCGGGCGGAGCCTGGGGGTGGGGGGTAGTTGGGCTTGAGTTTTACGGGTTCGACGATCTCGGGTTCGAGGGCGATGGGGCGGTGGGCGGCGACCAGCTCGGCGATGGCGAATTTTAGCGGCTCGATGCCCTCGCCGGTGACGGCGGAGATGACGAAGAAGGGCAGCTTGCGGCGCTTGGCCATGGCGGTGAGTTTTTTGAGCTTGTCGGGATTGGCGACGTCGGCTTTGGCGGCTACGAGGATGGTCGGCTTGGCGGCGAGCGCGGGGTCGAAGCTCTTGAGTTCGTCGGTAATGACCTTGTAGTCGGCGACGGGGTCGGGACGGGCGGTGCCTTCTGCGGCGCCAGCGTCGGAGACGTCGACGAGGTGGACGATGACGCTGGTGCGCTCGATGTGTTTGAGGAACTGGATGCCGAGGCCAGCGCCGAGGTGTGCGCCTTCGATGAGGCCGGGGAGATCGGCGACGGTGAAGGATTCGGTGTGGGGGAAGTCGCCGACCTGGACGACGCCGAGGTTGGGCTCGAGGGTGGTGAAGGCGTAGTTGGCGATCTTGGGTTTGGCGGCGGAGAGTCGCGAGATGAGGGTGGACTTGCCGACGTTGGGGTAGCCTACGAGACCGGCGTCGGCTAGGAGACGGAGCTCGAGGCGGTAGGTGCGCTCTTCGCCGGCGCGGCCGAGCTCATGCTCTCGGGGTGCTTGATGGGTGGATGTCGCGAAGTGCTGGTTGCCGCGCCCGCCGCGCCCGCCTTTGGCGATGACGATGGTCTCGTTGGGGCGGGCAAAGTCGTGGATGAGCTCGCCGGTGGCGTCGTCGTATACGAGGGTGCCTACTGGAACCTTGAGGGTGATACTTTCGCCGGCATAACCGGAGCAGTTGGAGCCGAGGCCGTGGCCGCCGCGCTGAGCCTTGTGCTCGGGGTTGAAGCGGAAGTGGACCAGGGTGTTGTGGCTGAGGGAGGAGGACATGAGGACGTCGCCTCCGTGGCCGCCGTCGCCGCCGGAGGGGCCGCCCTTGGGGACGAACTTTTCGCGGCGGAAGGCCATGCAGCCGTTGCCGCCGTCGCCGGCCTTGATACGAATTCTTGCTTCATCAATAAACATTTCTATTAACAGTGTACAAGTTTTCGCGCGTGGCGCGGATGGTGCGGGCGAGCGCGAGGGGATGTGATGATCCACGGGTGGTCGCGCAGGAGCTTGTAAAAACAGCATTTTACAAATCGTAATCCCATGTTAACGGCGCTATGCGAGTCTGAGAGAACTTGCGACACAAGCAGAACTTGGCTCGCAGCAGACGCGGAACGATGTGCAGTCTGCAGGGCGAAACAAAATTCAGGAGACCAGATGAAGATTTCGAGATGGATGTTGCGGGGCGCGCTGATTGCGACGTTCTGTGCGGTTACAGGGTTGCAGGGTTACGGGCAGTCGGCAGTCGATGGTGCGATTGGCGGAACAGTAGAGGATGCGAGCGGTTCGGCGATTAGCGGCGCGGTGGTGGTGGTGCGTTCGAACAAGACGAACGCTGAGCAGAATATAAAGGCCGATGATTCGGGCGTCTTTCGGGCGATCCATCTGCAACCCGCAACCTACACGGTTACGATTACTGCGCCTGGATTCCAGTCCTATCGGTCTGGCGAGGTGATCGTTGAGGTTGGCTTGCTGACCGACATCTCTCCCAAACTTCCTCTGGGCAAGGCGAGTGAGACGATTGAGGTGACCAGTGAGGCACCAGCGCTGAATACGACGTCTCCTGATTTTTCCGGAGTGATCGATCAGAAACAGTTGCAGGATCTTCCGGTGAACAACTACCGTTGGTCGGCTTACGCTTTGCTCACGCCGGGAGTGGTTGCCGACTCGAGCGGGTTCGGGCTTTTGAGTTTTCGCGGGCAGAGTACTTTGCTGAATAATGTAACCATCGACGGAGCAGATGACAATCAGGCCTACTTCTCTGAAGAGCGTGGACGCACACGCGCAGGCTATTCGACGGCGAAGGCTTCGATTCAGGAGTTCCAAGTCAATACTTCGAACTACACGGTGGAGTATGGCCGGTCCGCCGGCGGCGTTGTGAATTCGATCACGAAGTCAGGCGGCAACCAGTTTCACGGCGAGGCGTACTTTTACGATCGCGATGCGGAGTGGGGCGCTGCGAACGCGTTTACGACAAAGACCGAGCAGCTGGTTCCGAATGGGCCTTTTACGTCGGTGAACTTCAAGCCGACCGATCGACGCAAGCAGTGGGGAGGGGCTGTTGGCGGTCCGATCTTTCGAGACAAGCTGTTCTTCTTCTTTGCGGCTGATCGTTTTCAAAGGAACTTCCCGGCGGTCGCGGCGGCAAGCAACCCCACAAGCTTCTTTGCCACTCCTGATGCGGCGCTTCCGGCGGGTCAGGTGTGCGGCGGAAAAGGAGCGACGGCGCCAAGCACGATCGACGCGGCGGCGTGTACGCTACAGACCAACCTGAAGCTGGCCAGCTATGGCGCTGCGGCGACGGACTACGTCAATGGTCTTTCAGGATTGAATACGCTGCTCGGCAATGTGCCACGTGCGGGCGATCAGACGATTTTCTTTCCTAAGGTGGACTGGCAGATCAACGGAAAGAATCATGCTTCGTTTGAAGTGAACCGGCTGCGGTGGATCTCGCCGGCTGGAATTCAGACTGGCGCGACGGTCTTCGATGGTTCGCATAGCTTTGGCAACGATTATGTGCGCGATACGTTCGGCATCGCGAAGCTGGATACGGTAATTACGAACAACATCAGCAACGAAGTCCGCTATCAGTATGGGCGCGACTTTGAGTTCGAGTTTGCGCAGGATCCGTCGACGTACGAGACGTCGAACCTGGTGGGCCCGACGTCGGGCGGCTATACCAATCCCTTTGGGGGGCTTCCACCCAGTGTTGCAATTACTAACGGCTTTACGTTTGGGACGCAGACGTTTCTGCAGCGTGCTGCGCTGCCGGACGAGCGCCGCAATCAGGTTGCCGATACGGTGAACTGGAATCGTGGAAACCACAGCATCAAATTTGGCGGCGACTACATCCACACGTACGACCTGATCAACAACCTTTTCGCACAGTATGGCGGATATAGCTATTCCACGCTGACGAATTATCTAACGGACCTATACCTCTCGCAGAATCCTGCGACGGTTCCGCAGGCTCATAACTACAGCTCGTATACGCAGGGCTTCGGTATTCCTGGCCTCAACTTCACGACGGGCGACTATGGGTTCTTCCTGCAGGATGAGTGGAAGCTGAATCCACGGCTGAGCTTGACCGGCGGCATTCGGTATGAGTATGAACAGTTGCCGTCGCCAGTCAGCAATCTTATTGTTTCCTCGATTCCGCAGACGGGGTCGCTGCCTAGCAACAAGAGCAACATCGGTCCGCGAGTTGGCTTTGCCTATGATGTGTTCGGAAGCGGCAAGACGATTCTGCGAGGAGGTTATGGAGAGTTCTTCGCTCGCGTGATCAACTCGACGATCTATAACGCGCTGATCAATACGGGCTCACTCAACGGGCAGCCGAGCTTTAGCTACACGTCGACTGCGGCGGGTGCGCCGGTGTTTCCAGAGGTGATTCCGGCATTGGTCAACACGGGGACGCCCCCGAACTCGACGTTCTTCGACAAGAACTTCAAACTGCCCGAGATTCACCAGGCTGACCTGACGGTTGAGCAGGACCTTGGCTGGAACACGGTGTTGAGCGTGACCTGGTTGGGGTCGTTTGGGCGGCGTCTGCCGAGTTTTGTCGACCTGAACCTGCCTGCTCCGACCAGAGTGACCTACACTGTGGTGGATACGTCGGGGAAGGGGCCGCTGCCGAATGGCTCTACTTTTACGTCGAACTTCTTTGCGAAGAGCACGGTGTCTTCCAAGATCTGTCCGAGTCAGCGTACGGATTGCAACTTCGGATCGAAGACGAACATCTTCAGCGGAGTGAACTCGAACTACCAGGGTCTAGTTGGTCAGATCTCGCACCGTCTTACGCACAACCTGCAGTTCAGCGCGAACTATACGTGGTCGCATGCCTTGGATTACGGCGAAAACAACCAGACTGGTACCTCTGCAAATGCGCTGGTGGATCCGACGAATCTTCGCGGGGAGTATGGAAACTCCAATCAGAATGTTCCGAACCGATTTGTGCTGACTGCGGTGGCGACGTCGCCGTGGCGCTTTACGGGTTGGAAGAGTTATCTGCTGAACGACTATGAAGTTTCGCCAAACTTCTCGGCGCAGAGCGGGTTGCCTTATTCGCTGGCTACCAGCGGGACACTGTCGACCGGTCTTATTAATGGCGCGCAGTTGAATGCTGTGGGCAGCGGTGTGAACGGATCGGGTGGAACTGGTACTGGCAACGGAAATTTCCGGCTGCCGGGGTTTGAGCGCAATGGGCTTCGGCTGCCGAGTACGAATGTGCTGGATCTTCGGCTGTCGAAGAGGTTTACAGTTGCTGAGCGGTTGAAGCTGGAGTTGCTTGGCGAGAGCTTCAACATTTTGAACCGTCAGAACGTCACATCGGTGAATACGACTGGGTACTTCATCGGAACTACGACCAATGCGGCAAAACAAGTGACGGGGAACCTGCTGACGTTCAACACGAGCAGCGCGAACTCGGCGTTGCCATTGTTTGGTTCCGTGACGAACTCGAATGCCAGCGGGTTTACTTACACTCCCCGCCAGGTTCAGTTGTCGGTTCGGGCGCAGTTCTAACCCTAGTGTCACTTTGTGAGGGCGGCGGCTTCGGCTGTCGCCCTTTTTGGGGTTAACACGGAAGTGGCCTTTCATAATTGCGGCGTCTCCGGCTAATCTCATAGTGTTCCGTTTTTTTTTTGCGTGGTGTGGAACAGCTTGTGGCTGCGACGCTTTGCCTGGACAGCGAGAGGGCATGGCGAGCTTACTTTTCCATCTTCCCGTGGTTGCGGCGTAGAGCGGTACAGAATCCGCGGAGAGTGCATGTCGTTCTGTCTGGGACGCGCGAGGTTGAGCGCGGGTGTGAGGAACGTGGTCCGGGCCTGCTTGCTGTGGTGTAGTGCCGCTGCTGCCTTGGGGGGGTGCGCGTGGGGACAGACGGCGGTCGATGGCGAGGTCAGCGGATATGTGGTGGATGCGACGGGCGCTGCACTCAAGGGCGCAGTGGTGCAGGTGCAGAATCTCGCCAACGGATTGACTGCGGTTGCGAAGACCGAGGACAGGGGAGAGTTTGTGGTGACGCACCTGCCAGCGGGAGAGTACCGGGTGGTGGTGGGCTATGAGCAATTTGCGAATCTGACGCTGGAGCCGGTGGTGGTGGAGATTGGCGGGGTGACCTCGGTGGAGGCCAGGCTCAAGGTTGCCGGGGTTGTTAGTTCGGTGAACGTGGCCGCGATGCCGGAGCCGGCTACGGTGAGCGTCGACGAGGTGGCATCAACGGCTACGGCCAGCGTCGTGACCCAGGAGGAGATGGAGCGAACGCCGGTGAATGGGCGGCGATGGCAGGACTTTGCGCTGTTGACGCCGACGGTCAACGCCGATCCCGAGGGGGATGGGTTGTTGAGTTTTCGCGGGGTTGCTTCGACGCAGAACAGCAGTCGAGTCGATGGCGGAGATGACGACCAGAGCTTTGGCGCGGTGCCGCGTGGGACGGGCGGAGAGAGTGCCGCGGAGATAGAAGACGCGGCGGAGACTGGATCGTCAAAGCGAGTGAGTGCGGGCAGTGTGGATGGGGGCGGCGGGTACGGGCGTCATGCGGGTGCGGCTTACACGTTTTCTCAGGAGGCGATAAAGGAGTTTCGTGTGAGTGGGCAGAACTACTCGGCGCTGTATGGGCATGCGGCGGGAGGAATTATTACGACCGTGTCGAAGAGTGGAGCGAATACTTTGCATGGGACGGGTTTTTACCTGGTTCGGTCGAGTGCGTTTGGCGCGACGAATCCCTTTTCGATTGCGACGACCTATGTGGGCGGTGTGAGCACGAGCACGGCGGTGAAGCCAAGCGACCTTCGGCAGCAGTTTGGAGGCAGCGTCGGCGGGGCTGCGGTGAGGGACAAACTCTTCTACTTTTATACCTACGATCAGCAGGTGCGGTCGTTTCCGGCGGTCTCGACTCCCGCTGATCCGAACTTTTATCTGCTGACGCCTATGCAGAGTGCACTGCTGGGCAATCGGGGCGTGACACCGGCGAAGGTAGATGCTGCGTTGAACTATCTCGACAGCCTGACGGGAACTGTGGCGCGGCGGCAAGATCAGACGATCAACTTCGGCAAAGTGGATTGGCAGGCAGCGGCGCGACATCGGTTGAGTGTGCAGTATGACCGGGCGCGATCGAGTTCTCCGTCCGGGGCGCGATCTGCGCCGGTGGTGGATCTGGGAGCCGGAAGCCTGGGGAGCCGTTATGCGAAGGTGGATTCGGTGCTGGGGCGATGGATGTGGACGGTGTCGCCGAAGCTGAGCCACGAGCTGCGCGTGCAGTATGGGCGAGACCTTCAGTATGAGACGGCTTCGAAGCCGCTGCCGCAGGAGCCGGCGGTGGGTCCCGATGGATATGCTCCCGTGATTGCGATTGGACCGGATGGATTTACGTTCGGCACTTCGACCTCGCTGGGGCGCACGGCGTATCCGGATGAGAACAAGGTTCAATTGGCCGATCTGTTGACGGTCGTGCGGGGGCGTCATCAGATCCAGGCGGGGGTCGATGTCAGCTTTGTTCATGACGATATTTCGAGTCTCAATAATCCGCAGGGAGCGTTTCACTACGACAGCGGGATCACTTCGGGACGCGCGGGCGGGCTGGTGGATTGGATTACGGACTACACCTTCGACGTGAACGCGTATCCGAATGGCGGTTGTCCGTCGATCACGGCGGCGGTGCATGATTTCTGCTTTCGCTCTTTTACGCAGAGCTTTGGGCAAAAGGCGGTGACGTTCGACACGCAGGAGTGGGCGGGATTTTTGCAGGATGACTGGAGGGTAAGGCGAGGGCTGACAATAAGTGCCGGATTGCGTTACGAATATGAGCTTTCTCCGCTGCCGCAGCAGCCCAATGCGACGCTCGACGCGGTGTTTGGACAGAAGGGCGCAACGAGTGTGTTCCCGGAGGATCGCAATAACTTTGGCCCGAGAGTGGGGGTGTCCTGGGAGCCGTTCGGCTCGGGCCGGGGGACGGTGCGGATTGGGTACGGCCTGTTTTATGGCAGGCTGCCCGGCGCCACCTTGAGCAGCGCGTTGACCAGGACTGCGCTGCCCTCTTCTACGGCCAGCGTTTTGATCTTACCGACGACGGTTACAAATTGTCCGCAGATTGCGAATCAGGGGTTTGGCTATGCCTGCTCGTATGTGACGACGCCACCGGCAGCTGTGGGGAAGACGACTTCGGCGATGGTCTTCGATCGGAGATTTCGGCTGCCAGCGGTGCAGCAGGGGAGCTTTTCGATTGAGCGCGAGGTGGGCGCGGGGATGATTGCGAGTGCGACGTATCTGTTGAATCTTGACCGGCAGCTGCCGAACTCGGTAGATATTAATATTGCGCCGGCGGTTGCGACGAAGGAGTTTCAGCTGCAGGGCGGGACGGGCGCAGTGGGGGTTCGGGATGGTGAGACGTTTGTGGTTCCGGTCTATTCGCAGAGGCTGAATACGAACTTTGGACCTGTAACCGATATTGTTTCAAATGCAAACGCGAGTTATAACGCGCTGGTGCTGGAGGGGCGGCGCCGGAGCCGTGGGGGCGTGGAGTTCAGTGCGAGCTGGACCTGGGCCAAGGCGATTGATTATGGACAGAGCGGTGGCGCGATTCCGCGGACGAATGCGCAGTTCGATCCGTTCGATGTGCGGTATGACAAGGGGCTCTCGGCGCTGAACTATCCGCATAAGTTTGTGGCCAGCGTGGTGTGGGAGCCGAGGTTTACGATCGAGCAGCACTGGCTGAGGAGCACGGTGAATGGCTGGGCAGTGGCGCCTATTTTTACGGAGACGAGTGGGAGGCCTTACAGCCCGGATATCTTTGGCGGCACGCGGCTGACCGGGGGACATGAGAGCATCAACGGCGCGGGCGGGGCGACGTATCTGCCGACGGTGGGGAGAAATACGCTGCGGCTGCCGGATACGGGGCGCGTCGATCTGCGATTGACCAAGGCGGTGCGGGTGAGCGAGGGCGTGAAGGTGCGTGGGGTTGCGGAGGCGTTCAATTTGACGAACCGGGAGAACTACTCGGCGATTATGCAGCGCGCGTATCTTGTGGGCACGGAGGTGAATGGGGTTACGCCGCTGGTGTTTCAGAATGCTGCAACGGTTGCGGCGGAGGGGCTGAATGTGCGGCCGTTCGGGACGTTTACGGCGGCGTCGACGGGACAGTCGCCGGAGCGGCAGGTGCAGTTGGGGTTGAGGGTGGAGTTTTGATGGGGCTTTAGAAGAGATGTCCCGCCGGACGTGCCCACTGCGCTCGGCCACCCCACAAACGAAGACCTGTTTGTGGGGACCCAGGTTCAGGCGGTCACTTCGTGAGTTGTGTACCTTGTTTGGGCGAGGCGAGCTGCTTCGGTCCTCCCGTTGGTCGGAGTTGGACCTAGTGCTGTGAGAGGGAGAGGGTGTTGCCGTCGGGGTCGGCGAACCAGGCTACTTTTGCGGCGCCGCCGGGCGCGGTCCAGACGCCGTCGGGACTTTGCTCGAAGTGAGGGTAACGGGTGAATGTCAGGCCTTTGGCGGTGAGGTCGGCTACGGACTGGTGGATGTCCTGGACCTCCCAGCCGAAGATGGTGAAGGGCGCGGGAGTAAAGTTGCCGACGCGAACGATACGGATCATGGTGCCGTTGGCTTCCATGACGAGCGCGAATTTGTCGTCGTCGATGAAGCGCAGACCGAGGAGGCCCTCGTAGAAGCTGCGGGACTGAGCGGCGTCGCGGGTGGGGATGAAGGCGATGATGGGAGTTTGGCCTAGCATGGGGAACCTCGATGGATGGCTAGTTTATAGCGATTTTGCGTTGCGGTGGGTGAAAGATATGTCCTGCCGGACGGGCTCCCTGCGCGGGAGGCGGTCACTTCGTGACTTGTGATTGCTTCGCGTGGGCCCTCCCATTGGTCGTATGGGAGAGTTGGGTTAGTGGTGGTCGGTTTGTTGAAGGGGATTTGCGAGCCTCTGACCTTCCTGCGGTTGGGCAGAGCTGTCTGGACGGGAGGCGAAGCGGGTGGTGGGGAAGGCGGCGGGATAGTTCTGCTGGATCCAGGCGGTCATCTTTTCGCGGACGAGACAGCGGAGGTCGAAGTTTTCGCTGGAGTTGCGCGAGCTCATGAGGCAGCGTAGCTCCATCGAGCGGTCGGTGAGGTTGGTGACCTGGAGGCCGCAGACTTGTTTGTTCCAGAGCGGCGAGGGGTGGACGATGGACTCGAGTTGCTGGCGGAGGGCCTCGACGGGGATGGAGTAGTCGACGTAGAGGAAGGCGGTGCCGAGGATGTCAGAGGACTCGCGGGTCCAGTTCTGGAAGGAGTTTTCGATGAAGTAGCTCAAGGGGACGATGAGGCGGCGGAGGTCCCAGATGCGGATGACGACGTAGGCGGAGTTGATCTCTTCGACGCGGCCCCACTCGCCCTGGACTACGACGACGTCGTCGATGCGGAGGGGCTCGGTGACGGCGATCTGCAGGCCGGCGAAGAAGTTTGCGGCGGTGGATTTGGCGGCGGTCGCGATGATGAGTGAGGCGATGCCGGCGGAGGCGAGAAGGCCGGAGCCGTAGTGCCAGATGCGCGGGTCGTTGAAGGTCCAGAGGAGGGCGCCGATGTCGATGATGACGACGAAGCTGATAAGCATGCGGCGGAAGAGCTGGAACTGGGTGTGGACCCGGCGGGCCTGGATGTTGTTTTCGGCGTTGAGGTCGTAGCGCCGCAACATGATGGACTGTAGGACGTAGATGCAGCCTACGGCGAACCAGCCGATGGAGGCGACCATCGCCATGATGAGGCCTTGGCGGATGGTGTCTTCGACCTTGTCGGGTAGGCTGGGTACGGCGGGGAGGATGAGGAGGAGGCAGGTGAGGAAGAAGATGGCGCGGGCGGGTTTGCCGAGGTAACGCTGAAGGCCCCAGCCGAGGCTTTTGCTCTCCTCTTCTTTGCGGCGCAGAAGGCGAAAGAGGGCATAGTGGATTACATTTGAGAGCACGATCGCAGCGCAGAACAGGAAGATGACGAAGAACCAAGTGTGGCGGAAGTGAGGAAAATCCAGCGCGAGTAGACATGCATTTGGGATCGTGAGGCTGGCCGGGCTGAGCGCGAGTTGGTTCAAGGTTGCTCCGTCTGCTTCGCTGTTTAGATGCAACGAAGCTGAGGGCAGTTTAATATCCGGTGGCTCGGCGGCGTGTAACGGCACTATTTATGTTGAAGGTAGTCGAGGCCGTCGAGGACTGCCTTTTCGAGGGCGATGCGCTGGTCGGAGTAGGAGTGGTCGGTTGCCATGTGGATGACGGTGATCTCCTGGTTGCCGGTTTTGCGGAGGGCCTCGACGAAGGCGTCGTTGGAGGGTGCGAGGCCGTCATCGGAGGTGATGACGAGCATGGGTCGGGTGGCTAGCTTTGGAGCGAGCGCGGGGATGTTCCATGCGGTTGCGTTGACGACGACCTCTTTGGCGAGGCTTTCGGGGGTGCATCCGGCGAGCGGGGCCATGCCTTCGGCGGCAAGGTGTGCGGCGAGCGCGGAGATGGCTGCGTCTCTCTGGTCGGATTTGATGGATTGAGCTCTGTCGACGCCCATATCGGCTGCGGAGATGAGGCCGACGGCTTTGATGGCGGGATCTTGCGCGGCGACGTAGCGGGCTAGGAAGCCGCCCATGCTGTGGCCCACCAGAACGATGGACGATGGGTCGGCATGTAGCTTCTTTGCGTTTGCGGGGTCGCGCAGGTAGGCGATGGCGGATTGGGTGTCTTCTATGGAGTGGGTGAAGGAGAAGTCGCCGGGGGAACCCCAGGAGCCGCGGTAGTCGAAGTAGACGACGTCCCAGCCGTCGCGGCGGATGGCCTGGGCGAGATCGAGATTCTTCTCGTTGCCGGGGAAGCCGTGAAGGAGAAGGACTACGGGATGTGGGGCGGGTCCGGGCGCGATGTAGGCGAGTGCATTGAGGAGCGCGCCGTGGCTGGGGATCTGAAAGGTGGCAAAGGCTGACGGGTTGGTTTTGTCCGGCGCGGGATCCGTGGTGATGGCTGAGTAGAGACCCCGGCTGTTTTGGCTCGCGGTTGCGGTCGTTTGAGCGCACGCCGGGAGGGAGGCAAGTAGAAAGGTCGAGAGTACAAGTTGTCGCAATGTCATGCGGTGATTGTATGGCGGTGGGCGTGTAGGGAAGAAGGTTGAATTTGGTTGCGAAGAGAAGAGATTCGAGGGGAGAGAGATGCACCCATGCGGATGATGCTCAGCCTATCCGCATGGGGTTTGATTATTAGAGAATGTGGGTCAGAGTTTACCGGCGGCGTGGAGTTTGGCGATCTCGTTGCGAACACCGTCCAGACCGGAGTGGGAGTAGATGGTGTAAAGGCGTTCGGCGGAGTAGTTGCTGAGGACTACGTTACGGAAGCGGTTGTTGTAGACGGCTGTCTGGGTGGGGTCATAGCCGAAGGCTGGGGCTAGCTGGGCGAGGACGAGCTGGTCGGCAGCGACTGCCGGACCGGAGAAGGTGAAGTCGGCGTCGGATAGATTGTGGAGCTCGTATTCGGTGAGGATGTTGGTCTGGCCTGCCGCGAGGAGGTCGACCTGACCGGTCTGGCGGAGGGCGGGAAGGCGAAGGTTGCCGTGGCTGTCGGTGATGAGGTAACCCTTGGCGACGAGGTCGAGGCGGGCGATGATAGCAGCGGCGCGGATCCAGTTGACGACCTTGAACTCATTTCCGCTGGTAGGGGCGGAGTGGGCTGAGGCTTGGGTGATGATGAAGGCTGGGGAGAAGCCGCGGAGCATGGATTCGGCGATGGAGAGGATGTGGTGGCCGCCGGTGCGGGCGTCGCCGGCTGCACCGTAGTTGTCGAGGCCAGCGCCGCTGCCGCCGATGGAAAGCTCAAGAAACTCGGAGCCGTCGGCGTTCCATTGGAAGACGATGCTTTTGGCCCAGTCGTGCCAGAGGGGTGCGCCGAGGAGGAGGTCGTGGTCGAGCTTCAGGGCGTTCGGGGAGGGGTTGTCGGGGTGAGGCAGGTAGATGCCGAGGATGTTGAGGGCGGCGGTACCGGTGGCAGGGTCGGTGCTGCCGTAGACGTGGGCGTACTCCTCGCCGAGGTTGATGTCGGCGGTGTCGTTATTGGACTCATGAACGGGTAGACCGCCTGGGTAGGAGTGGTGGCTGCCGAAGGCGCTTCCGGGAGCGGACCAAAAGGACTGGGGGAGCTGGGGGCAGGCGCTGGGGTCGTGAAGGACTGGCGGAAAGACTCCGGCGAGAAGTCCGCCGGGGAAGGTAGTGTCGTCGGCGCGGTTGAGGAGGCCCTGGGCGAGGAGTTCAGCGACGATGTTCTGCTTATCAGCGAGCTTGAGGTTGGCGCGGTGGAGGATGCAGGTGTTGGGGTTGGCGAGGGCGTCCAGTGTCTGGTAGCGCAGGTTCGAGTCCTTCAGGAGGAAGGTCTGGCCGATGAGAAAGTCGTAGGCGCTTTGGACGAGAGGGGAGGCCTGGGCGGTTTTGACGGCCTGAGCGTTTCCGGGGCCGGGGATGGTCTGGTTGGGGACCGTCTGATTCTGTGCGAGTGCCGAGGAGGACAGAATAAGTACGGCGCATAGGAGGGTGCTTGATCGGGGTCGAAGCATGATGAGTCCTTCTTTCTGAGTTACGGGATTGTCTGAGCGACATGCGGACGGTAGCAGTGGTGGATGACTATGGGTTGAGCGGATGTTGAATTGGAGGTGAAATCCCCGCGGTGGCTTTGGTGGGTAGAGCTTTGGTGCGTGGAGGTAGATGCGGCGATATCATTGAAGATGGCGGAGGCTTCTCGATTGAAGTTAAGGAGGTCTCTCGGGAGTCTGAAGCCTTGTGAGTCTGGAGCGTACTCCGGCGCTGGTGGCCGGTGACGGAAAGAGCAACGTTATTGGTTCTTCGCATACGCAGGGCCGATAAGGCTGCAATGGAGTGCTGATGATGTTTACCGAGAAGTTTGATGTGGTGGTGGTGGGTGCGGGGCACGCTGGGTGCGAGGCGGCGATGGCGGCTGCACGGATGGGGCTGCGCACAGCGATCTTTACGTTGAATCTGGATTTGATTGCGCAGATGAGTTGCAACCCTGCGATTGGCGGGATTGCGAAGGGTCACCTGGTGCGCGAGGTGGATGCGCTGGGCGGGGTGATGGGCGAGGTTGCCGATGCTACAGGGATTCAGTTTCGGCTGCTGAATACTTCGCGTGGGCCGGCGGTGTGGTCGCCGAGGGCGCAGTGCGATAAGGCGCTGTATCGCGTGAAGATGCGTGAGGTGCTGGAGGGGCAGAAGAATCTGTTCATCAAGCAGGCTGAGGTGGTGGACCTGATTGTGGAGGACAGCGTCGCCTCCGACGAGAGAGAGACAGAAGCAGATCCCTCCGCTGCGCTGCGGAATGACAACAAAAGGTCAATAGGATCTCCGCGAAGGGTGGTGCGGGGGTTGAGGCTGCGGGATGGGCGGACGATTCATGCTGCGGCGACGATTGTTACGACTGGAACGTTTCTGAATGGGTTGATTCATTGCGGGGAGCAGCAGTATACGGCGGGGCGGAGTGGCGAGCCGGCTAGTGTGTTGCTGGGGGAGGCGTTGAAGCGGCTTGGGCTGCGGGAGTGCAGGTTGAAGACGGGGACGCCGCCGCGGCTCGACGGCCGCACGATTGACTGGAGTCAGTTTCAGGAGCAGCCGGGAGATGAAGATCCGACGCCGTTCAGCTTTCGCACGAAAGAGATTCCGCTGCGGCAGATCAACTGCCATATCGCGCATACGACGCCGGACACGCTGCGGCTGATACGGGAGAATGTGCATCGGTCGCCGATGTATACGGGGCAGATTGAGGCGATTGGGCCGCGGTACTGTCCGTCGATTGAAGATAAGATTGTGCGGTTTCCGGAGAAGACGCGGCACCAGTTTTTTCTGGAGCCGGAGGGGTTGAATACGCATGAGGTCTACATCAACGGCATGAGCACGAGCCTGCCGATGGAGATTCAGGCGGCGATGGTGCGGTCGATACCGGGGCTTGAGAACGCGGAGATGTTGCGGCCGGGATATGCGATTGAGTATGACGCGATCGATCCGACGGAGCTGGATCGTACGCTGCGAGTGAAGTCGTTTGCCGGGCTTTATCTTGCGGGGCAGATCAATGGCACGAGCGGATATGAAGAGGCTGCGTGTCAGGGTTTGATGGCGGGGATCAATGCAGCTCTGGCAGTGCGGGGTGAGGATGGCTTTACGCTCGATCGGACGGAGGCTTACACGGGGATTTTGATCGACGATCTGATCAGCAAGGGTACGAATGAGCCTTACCGGATGTTTACTTCGCGAGCTGAGTTTCGGCTGCACCTGCGGATCGATAACGCGGATAGCAGGTTGACTCCGCATGGAAGGCGGATGGGGCTGATCGATGATGCGGCGTGGGCGGAGTATGAGGCGAAGCAGGCTCGGGGGGCGGCGTTTGAGAGGCTGTTGGGTTCGGCGCATGTGCGGGCGGAGGAGTTGCCGACTGCGTTGCGGGAGAGGCTGGATGGCGATGCGGCTGGGGTTAGTGGACAGACGTTTGCGCAGCTTTTGAAGCGGCCTGAGGTGCCGATCGAAGAGGTTGCCCCGGTGCTTCGGGAGAGATTGCGGGATGGGGATGAGGCGCTTGGGGGTTGGGTGGCGGCGATGGATGCTGCTGGGGATTCGAAGCTGCCAGCGTGGGTTCGGAATGAGATGAAGACGGTGGAGACGGAGATCAAGTACTCGGGGTATCTGGACCAGCAGCGGCGGTCGATGGAGAAGATGCGGCGGGCTGAGAAGCGGGCGATTCCGGGGTGGTTCGATTACTCGTCGGTGAGCGGGCTTTCGAGCGAGATGAAGGAGATTCTTTCGCGGGTGCGGCCGCAGACGATTGGGCAGGCTAGCCGGATTGCTGGGGTTACGCCTGCTGCGGTTAGTTTGATTCATGTCTATATCGAGATTCAGGGTAGGGCTCGGGTGGCTTAGTTTTTTCTTTTTAGTCCGTCAAGGCTGGTCCTGCCGGACGGGCGCCCTGCGCGGGCGGCGGTGACTTCGTGACGGGTATACCCCTTCGGTCGGGCCTCCCGTTGGTCGGCTGCATTGAAATGTAACCGCTGGTGGGGTTTGGGCGTCCAAGGTGGGAAGGGTTGGTGCAGGATGAGTTCTACTTTGAAGACAGGTTTGATTGTGCTGGCTGTGGTGGTGGTTGCTTTGATCTTGTTTGGAAGGGGGAAGAGCATGGTGATGGGGGCAGAGAGGAAAGAGCCGATTCCGGCTCCTGCGATGGATGAGCCGCATGTTGCGGCAACGCATGAGACTGCCGTGTTTGCGGGTGGCTGCTTCTGGGGCGTGCAGACGGTGTTTCAGCGGGTGAAGGGGGTTACGGCTACGACTGCGGGGTATTCGGGTGGATCTGCGTCTACCGCTACTTATGACCAGGTTTCTTCGGAGGGGACGGGGCATGCGGAGTCGGTGAAGATTGTGTTTGATTCGGCGAGGGTTAGCTATGGAACGCTGCTGCGGATCTTCTTTTCGGTGGTGCATGATCCTACGCAGCTGAATCGACAGGGACCGGATGTGGGGACTTCTTACCGGTCGGTGATCTTTTATACGTCGCCTGAGCAGGAGAAGGTGGCTAAGGCCTATATTGCTCAGCTGGATGCGGCGCATGTGTTTCCCAAGCCGATTGTGACAGAGGTTACGCCGCTGAAGGCTTTTTATGATGGCGAGGACTATCACCAGGACTATGCGGAGAAGAATCCTAACAATCCGTACATTCAGGTTTGCGATGTGCCGAAGATGGCGGCTTTGAAGCAGCAGTTTCCTGATCTTTTTCAGGATTACAAGCACAAATAATTTTCGGCCGGTGGAGGGGCGTTTTTGCGGGGGTTTTCGCGAAAACGTGGTGTTTGTTTGTGGTGTTTTGTGTGGCTGGATGTGGTGGGATGTGTGGTGAATGTGGTGTTCTGGCACCACACATTTCGGCGCTTAAAAATACGCCAGGGTTTTGAGATGTATTTTGGCTGGGTGGGGGTTCGGGTGAAATGCGGGGGTCTCTCCACTGCGCGGTCCACGATAAGACTGTGGTCCGCTTCGGCCGAGATGACGATTTTTTTGTCGGGGGACAGAAGAGCAAAGAACGGCAAGGGGCGAAATGCGGGGTCTTGACGGATACCGCAGAATGCATCGGTTCGCTGCAACTGAGAGATGTGGCCGCATCCGCTGCGTCACGCGATGAGACTGCGTGACTTCGGTCGAGATGACGATGTTTGGTGGGTGGGCAGAAGAACTAACAACGGCAAAGGCGAAATGCGGGGATCCTTCACTGCGTTCAGGATGACGGCTTCAAAAAAAGTGGTGCTAAAGCGCGGTTATTGGGTGACTTCGCCTTCGGGTTCGTCGGTGGGGTTTTCGATCTCGGCCTCGAAGCCCTCGAGGAGGCGGTTGAGGAAGGCTTCGGGGTTGGTGTCTTTGTTTTGAAGCTGGTGGGCGAGGGCGATGTGGCGGGCGAGGTCGGCGAGGACGATGCCCCAGGCGAAGGGATCCTCCCAGGCTCCGCTGCGGATGCTGACGTGCTGGTTCTGTTCGGCGATCCAGACGCGGAGAACCTCGAAGGAGGCTTTGTCGCGCTGGGCCACTTCGGGGATTGCTAATGTCTTTTCTGCTCCCATGAAGTGTCTCTTTTCTTTGTGTCTTCGGTTAGTTTCCCGGCTGCTAAGAGTGTGCCAGGTTTTCGGGATTAATTTGGCCTGGTGGGTGGCACGGGCGAAATGCGGGGGTCTCTCCACTGCGCGACAGACGGTGAGACTGTCTGTCGCTTCGGTCGAGATGACGAGGTTTGGTGGGTGGTTCCCAAAGCTCGAGATGACGAGGTTTGGTTGAGCGCTCCCCAAAGCTGGTAGGGCGAGATCGTGCAAAAACTCGGTGATGTTTGGGGCGGGGATAGAAGAACGAACAACGGCAAAGGACAGAGATCATCTCCAGAAGTTGTTCGCGTGTGAGATCGGAGAGTTTGCTTCGTGCTTCGTCTTCGTCAAACTCTGGAATGTACTTGTCCAGGGTACTGCTCCTTCTGTGAATAAACTCTGGGAAAGCCGTTAATAACGTGAGGAAAGCGTGGGTTGCAACGGCCCATGCGACAGCGGACAATGAGTCATTATGGCATCATTCGCCCAACTAAAAGTTTCGGAAGAAGGTCTCCCCGCGTCGGTTCATATCGAAGTTGCTGTTTTAGGGGCGATGCTTCTGGATGCGCTTGCGGTCAACGATGCGACGGGAAGGCTCAGGGCGGAAGATTTTTCGCTCGATTCGCATCAGCGCATCTATCGGTGCATCACCGATTTATTGGCGGCGGGTCGCGGCGTGGACTCCCTAACTCTGCGAGAGGAGCTGGTACGGAAGAGAGAGCTTGACTCTATAGGGGGTCCTGGATATATCGCGTTTTTGACGGAGGGGATTCCGCGGAATTTCAACATTGAGAGCTATGTCCGGATTGTGAAGGACAAGAGCCTGCTGCGGCAGTTGATGGGCATCTTTGCGGATGGGGTGACGAGGGCGTCCGATCAGTCGGATGAGGCGATTCATGTTCTGAGTGACGTGGAGGCCAAGCTGTCGGAGGTGGCCGATAGCGCGATTCAGTATGGGTTTTCGGATATCGCGACGATTGTGAAGGAGTCGTTCGGGTCGATTGATGCGCTGTATGAGCAGGGGCGCGAGGTTACGGGGCTGGCGACGCACTACATCGAGTTCGACCGGATGACGAGCGGGTTGCAGGAGTCGGAACTGACGATTATTGCGGCGCGGCCTTCGATGGGCAAGACGGCGTGGGCGATCAACATTGCGGAGAATGCTGCGGTGCGCGGGGGCAAGGTGGTGGCGGTGTTCTCGCTTGAAATGAGCAAGGCGAGTCTGCTGCGCAGAATGCTGGCGTCGCAGGCGCTGGTGAACTCGAAGGCGATTCAGACTGGAATGCTGATGCGCACCGACCGCGACAAGCTGATTGCAGGCCTTGAGCGGCTGATGGAGTCGAAGATGTTTATCGACGATACGCCGGGGATTACGCTGGCGGAGATGCGGGCGAAGGCGCGGCGGTTGAAGCAGCAGCATGGGCAGCTTGATCTGATCGTGATCGATTATCTGCAGCTGATGACGGGGTCCTCGGGGTCGCAGAAGGGGTTTGAAAATCGGACGCAGGAGGTCTCGGCGATCTCGCGTGGGCTGAAGGCGCTGGCGAAGGAGATGAAGGTGCCGGTGGTGGCGCTGAGCCAGCTGTCGCGTGCGAGTGAGCAGAGGGGTGGGGATAAGAAGCCGTTGCTTAGCGATCTGCGGGAGTCGGGTTCGATTGAGCAGGATGCGGACGTGGTGTGCTTTATCCATCGCGAGGAGTACTACGACCGGGAGAATGAGGATCTGAAGGGGAAGGCGGAGATCATCATTGCGAAGCAGAGAAACGGTCCGACAGGGAGTATTCAGCTGGCGTATCTGTCGGACTATACGCGGTTCGAGAATCTGTCGCATAGCGGGGATTAGAAAGAGCGTGTCCTGCCGGACGGGCCCACTGCGCGTGGAGCGATCACTTCGTGATGGGTATACCCCTTCGGTTGGCGCTCCCGTTGGTCGCGAGGAAGATTGTGCCGACCAACGGGAGGACCACGCGAAGCTTTAAAGAGGCGTGTGAACGCCCGCTTCCCGCGTAGGGAGCCCGTCCGGCAGGGCAGCGTCTTTTAGTGGGTAAACTGCGTGCCGTCGGACCAGTGGTCAACAACTATCATGAAGATGGTCATCCGGTCTTCGGGGACATTGCCCGCAATCACCGGCACGCCCGGCAGATTGGCTTCCCAACTCTTAGCCGAGTCGCCCGGAACGTACCACATCATGTGCGGATGCCAGTGCACATCATTGTCGCTGAGGTACTGCTGCTTCGACATCATGTAGCACATCGCATTCGGCTCGAGCGCCGGGAACTCTTTTTTCTCCCATGACGCTTGGAGAGTCTGCGCGATCTCGATGTTTGACTTTCCCGCGAGCACGAGGGTGGTCTTCCTGAGGACGATGGGCAGATAGGTCTTTGCGGCTGGCGCATTCAGGCAGTGGGGTGCCCTGATTTTGGGGCTCCAGAACTCGGGATCGTCGGTGGACTTGGCCCATGACCGCTCGACCAGACAGACAAAGCCATTTCCGCCCTTCGCTGCGGTGACGTATCCGTCCCTGGTGAACACGAGCACCTCGGCCTGGTCGGAGATAGATGCGGGAGCGGCGCTGCGAGCGAGGTCGATCTCTGCAGCTTTGTCCGGGATGAGGTACTGGTCGAGAGGAGCGGCGGCTGGATAGGGAGCCGGTGGCCCCTGCGCTTGTACCTGCCGGGTTCCGCCGGGCAAGGCAACCGCCACAAAACATACGAGGGCGAGAAGACAGATCACGTTCTTCGGCATGGAGTTCTCCAGAATACGGATTTCCGCTTCCGGTCGGCGCATACCGGCCCGTATCGCCACACGCAACTGCGGTGCGGATAGTAGAGCACAGAACGCCACTGTGACTGCCAGTGGCGCTCATGCCTATAGACGAGTTGAGACGCGCTTGGTTATCGTGCCTGGTTATCGCGCTAGGGCTTCGGCGCTGTAGCGATTGCGTTGAGGCTGGTGATGGTTGCGGGTGGGAGTTCGAGGGTTGCGGCTTTGAGGTTCTCGCGCAGGTGGTTGAGGGATGAGGTGCCGGGGATGAGGAGCATGTTGGGGGAGCGCTGGAGGAGCCAGGCTTGGGCTACCTGCATGGGGGTGGATTGGAGGGAGGCTGCGGCTGAATCGAGTACCGCGGATTGCAGGGGTGTGAAGCCTCCGAGGGGGAAGAAGGGGACGTAGGCTATGCCTTGCCTGGCGAGGTCGTCGAGGAAGGCGTCGTCGGTGCGGTGGGCTACGTTGTAGAGGTTCTGGATGCAGACGATGGGGGTTATTTTTTGCGCTTCGGCGAGCTGACCGGGGGAGACGTTGCTGAGGCCGAGGTGGCGGATGAGGCCCTGGGCTTTGAGTTCGGCGAGGACGGTGAGGGGGGCTTCGATGGAGCCTTTGGTTGGGCCGGCAAGTCCTCCGACGCGGAGGTTGACGACGTCGAGTTGGTCGAGGGCGAGGTTGCGTAGGTTGTCGTGGACGGCGTCGATGATGTCCTGGCGGGAGAGGGCTGGGTTCCAGGAAGCGTCTGCGCCGCGGCGGGCGCCTACTTTGGTTACGATGACGAGGCCGTCGGGGTAGGGGTGGAGGGCTTCTTTGATGATCTGGTTGGTGACGTGGGGTCCGTAGAAGTCGCTGGTGTCGATGTGGTTGACGCCGTCGGCGATGGCTTCGCGGAGGACGGCGAGGGCGACGTCTCTGTCTTTCGGCGGGCCGAAGACGTGGGGGCCGGCGAGTTGCATGGCGCCGTAGCCCATGCGGTTCACGGTCATCGAGGTGCCGGGGAAGGTGAAGGTTCCGGCTAGATTGGTCTGTTGCGTCATGCTGTTGCTCCTTTTTTGTCTGTGCGCGGGTGCGGTTTGTCGGTGCGCTGCTTGCTCTTGTCTGTGCGCTGCTGTCGCTGTCGCGGTTACCTGTGGTTAGATGAAGAAAGCCTCAGGTTAGGAGTTCGCATTTGACGCAACGTTCCCAGGTGCTGCTGGAGCCGCGTAAATCGCCGGTTCAGGCGCGTTCGGCTGCGAGCGTGGATGCGATTCTGGAGGCGACCATTCAGGTTTTGTTGAGTGTGGGGAAGGAACGGTTGACGACGACGCGGGTTGCGTCGCGGGCGGGGGTGTCGGTGGGGACGTTGTATCAATACTTTCCGAATAAGAGCTCGTTGTTGCAGGCGGCGTTGATACGACATCTCGATGAGGTGGCCGGGGCGATGCGCAGGGTGTGCAGAGAGGAGCGGGGAAAGGGTCTGAAGGAGATGGCGACGGCCCTGATCAACGCGTTTCTTGAGGCGAAGATGAGGGATGCGAAGACGAGTGTGGCGTTGTACTCGGTGAGCTCGGATGTAGATGGAGCGAAGATTGCGCTGAGAAACGGCGTAGAGACGAATAAGGCGCTTGTTGGGATGCTGATAACGGCGCGCGATCGGCTGACGAAGGATCCGCAGATTGTGGCTTCGATGTTGATGAGTGCAATGGCCGGGGTGAGCCGGAGATTGCTGGAGTCCGGTGATCCGGAGAAGCATTTTGAGGGTTTGCGTCAGGAGCTGGTGTTTCTGGTGTGCGCTTACCTGGAGGCTTGTACTGTGCGGGAATCTGCTTAGGAAATAGGTGCCTGAGGGGATACCGGGTGGGTGGATTTTGATGAGATTCGGTAAAGGCTCCTGACAGTACGGTGTCAGTAGGGTGTCAGTATGCTTCGTCTGTGTTCGTAATGTCAGAGGAGGCAATATGAAGGAACAGCCGAAGTCAGGGGCGGTTTGGTTCGAGATTCCGTGTGCCGATCTGGAGCGGGCAGCGAGGTTCTACGAGACGATTCTCGATCGCAGGATGCAGAAGGATGATTTTGGCGACTTTGGCGATCCGATGCGGGTGTTTCCGGTGGCTGCGGGCGGTGTGGCTGGCGCGCTGGTGAAGCGGCCGTTCAGGAAGCCTGGTGGGGGCGGGACCATGGTCTATCTAAACTGCGATGGCGAGCTGGATGCTGTGATCGCTCGGGTTCGCGAGGCTGGTGGGTTGATGCTGATGCCGCGTACTGTGATTCCCGGGGGGCATGGCGCGTTTGCTTGCTTGAAGGATACGGAGGGGAATCATATTGGTCTGCATACTTCGATTTGAGTGTCCTGCTTGAGCGTCCTGCCGGACGGGCCGCCTGCGCGGCGCGCGGTCACTTCGTGACGGGTATACCCCTTCGGTTGGCGCTCCCGTTGGTCGCGGGGAGTCATTTTCTGGGTGCCAACAAGACGTTTCTCTTTGGTATGGCGCGCAAACTAGGATAGGTGCATGCGACGGGCTGATCGACTCTTCCGGATCGTACGGGTGCTGCGCGGCGGCAGGTTGCAGACGGCGCGGATGCTGGCGGAGAAGCTCGAGGTGTCGGAGCGGACAATCTATCGGGATGTGCGCGATCTGCAGATCTCGGGGATGCCGATTGAGGGGGAGGCCGGGGTTGGATATACGCTGCGGCGGGATATGGACTTGCCTCCGCTGATGTTTACGCGGGATGAGCTGACGGCGCTGGTGCTGGGGGCACGGATGGTGCAGGCGTGGGGCGGGGCTGCGAGCGTGGCTTCGGTGGATCAGGCGCTGCAGCGGATTGAGGCGGTGCTGCCGGCGGATCTGCGGGAGCGGCTGGATTCCATCCTGATGTATGCGCCGGGGTTTCGGATGGTGCAGTCTTTGAAGGAGCGGCTGGATCTGCTGCATGATGCTTGCGTGGGCAGGCGGGCGGTGGCGTTTTGCTATGCGAAGGAGGATGGGCAGAGCAGCGAGCGCGCGGTGAGGCCGCTGGCGCTGTACTTCTGGGGTGGGGCGTGGACGCTGGCGGCGTGGTGCGAGCTGCGGAAGGACTTCAGGGTGTTTCGGATTGACCGGATGCAGGAGGTAGATGTGCTGGGGCGGGAGTTTGTGCAGAAGAAGGGGCAGAGGCTGGAGGACTTTGTGAAGCAAGCGGACAAGAATTATGTCCTGCCGGACGGGCCTCCTGCGCGGAGGGCGGTCACTTCGTGACTTGTATACCCCTTCGGCTGGCGCTCCCGTTGGTCGCGATGAGATATCTTCCGTCCACCATCGGGAGGCCTGGGGCGAAGCCGGTATACACCACGAAGTGGGTCGGCGGCTCTCCGGGCGTTCGACAGGTTAGTGGACGAGGACGATTGCGGGGTCTAAGGAGTCGTCGGTGCTTTGTGTATGCGGGAAGGTGGTCTTTGGTGTCGCAAGGCACTCGGAGATGCGCTGGAGCATGTCGGTGGGATGAACGGGTTTGGTAAGGGTGGTGAAGTTGTGGCCGGCGTTGCGTGCCTCTTTTAGGAGATCGACGGCGGCGGCCTGGCCGGAGAATAAGAGGATCTTGCAGGTGGGAATCATCTGGGTGACGGCGATGGCGAGTTCGACGCCGGTCATTACGGGCATGACGACGTCGGAGATGAGGAGGTCGGGGAGGGCGTCCTGGGCGGTTTCTAGTCCGGTGAGGCCGTCGTAGGCGGTGAGGGTGGAGAAGCCGCTGCGGGAGAGGATCATGGCGAGAGTGTCGGCGATGACTCGCTCGTCGTCGACGATGAGGACGACTGGCCTGGTTCTTTTGGGGACGGCGACTATGTCTTCGGTGGGGACTTCTGCGACTGGGACGACTTCAATCTGCAGCTTTACGTTTGTGGCGGTCATGGGTTTCACCTTCTACTTTGACCGTAGACCTGTTTGGTTGATACGGGTTAACTCTTTTAAATCTGTCAGTTATGGGGGAGTTTAGGGCGTGTTGAGGTCTGTTGAGAAAAGCAACCTGTCAACTTGGTGGTGCATCTGTTTGTGTTTAGTGTTACGTTAGCGTCACGTCAGTTTCAGATCACGATAAGGGAGAGGATGATGGGAAGTGACGATGGCGAGTTTGCGTCGAAGGTTATGAAGTTCGAGTCGGTGTTGCAGGTCAATGTCCCCAAGGGTCGGGATGGGAAACACAAAGAGATCATTTCACAGCTGTTGGGTGATATTGCGCAGCTTGCGCCTGGGAGCGCGTTGAAGATTCCGCTGGCACAGCTTCCGGATTCGAAGGAGAACATCCGATCGGCGTTGAGCCGGGCTGCCCGGCAGCAGCAGATCAGTCTGGCTACGTCTAGTAATGAGGAGTTTTTGTTTGTTTGGAAGACGGATTAGTAAGGCTGGTCTGTAGGAACCCCCTTTTCAAAAGATGATGTCCTGCCGGACGGGCGCCCTGCGCGGGCGGCGGTCACTTCGTGACTTGTATACCCCTTCGGTTGGCGCTCCCGTTGGTCGCGAGGTAGGTTGTGCCGACCAACGGGAGGATCACGCGAAGCTCTAAAACGGCGTGTGAACGCCCGCTTCCCGCGCAGGGAGCCCGTCCGGCAGGACTTCAATAGGGGTTGGGCTGGTTGCTCAGGATCTCTTTGCCGCCGCTCTGAGCGATGAAGAAGGTCTTGCCGGGGAGTGAAGGCACCGGGTCGGAGAGATTTTGCCAGAGGAAGATGCGGCGAGGTTCAAGCCAACGGACTTTGAGGGAGAGAGCGTCTTCGAAGATGGGTGGGGCGTCGGGGAAGAAGGAGCCGTACCAGAGATTGGAGCTGCGGCCGTTGAGGATGTGGAGGTCATCTCGTTGGAGATAGAAGCCGAGGGTGCTGGCGCTCTCGTATTCGCCGTGGATGACGATGATGTCGCTGGGCTTTAGTTCGGGCTCGATGGCGGTGGCTAGTTGGCGGGAGCTCAGGACCGGGGAGAAGATCTGCAGGCCGACGTGGGCGGCGAGGACGAAGGCCAGGGTGGCGGCGGCGAGGCAGAGGTTTGCGGCGTGGGGCTGGTAGGCGCGGCGGAGGAGCCAGTTGGCGAGGGTGCCGGAGAAGAGCGCGATGGCGGTGAGCAGGAGCGGGTCGCGGAAGGCTCCCATGGCCTGGGCGTTGAGGTCGAGGAAGTGGCCGAAGGAGAGGGCGTAGGCGCCGGGGTTTTGTTTGAGGAGGGAGGCGAGGTCGATGGCGGGGTTGGGTGGGGCTGAGTGCAGGAGGAAGAAGCCTGCGGTGAGGGCGGCGACGGAGCCCAGGACGAGAAGGACGACGGAGATGCGCTGGCCGGAGCGGACGAGGGGATTGGGGACGGTGAAGGATTCGGCTTCGGTGGCTTCGCGGTCGAGCCAGGCGGCGATGAGGAGGATCATGGCGGGAAGGGCGGGGAGGACGTAGTACTCCTGGCGGGTTGAGAGGGAGAAGAAGAGGACGGGAATGATGGCCCAGAGGCCGAGGAGGAGGTAGGTGTTTTCGCGCTGGGTGAGGGTGCGGATGGAGACTCGCGGTCGGAGGGCTTTGCGCCAGGGGACAGTGGCGAGGGCGCGGTAGAGGAAGCCGCTCCAGGGCATGATCCAGAGGAGGATGAGGGCCCAGAAGAGGGGGAGTGGGACGGTGTCGTAGTCGCGGGGGACGCGGAGGTTGAGGTAGCGGAGGAGCTGCTCGTTGACGAAGTAGAACCAGAGCCAGCCGTGGACGTTGCCGTCGGTGGGGAGGGGGACGGACCAGTGGCCGCGCGCGAAGGTGAGTGCGCCGGGGTGGCCCTGGGTGGGGTTGGCGAGGGCGATGAGGATGTGCCACGGGGCGGCGATGGCGAGGAAGACGATAGTGCTTGAGATGGGGTGGAGCTGGCGGATGCGGGTTAGGACGGCGGGGAGGCTGCGGCGGGTGAGGATGAGGTGGGCGAGGACGATGAGGAGGGGGAAGACGATGCCGATGAGGCCCTTGGTGAGGACGTTGATGGCGCAGGCGGCGGCGAAGAGCCAGCAGAGGGTGATGCTTGCGTCGGCTTGCTGGACTGGGTTGGATTCGGTGGCCCAGTAGAAAAAGAGGGCGAGGGTGAGCCAGAGGCAGACGTCGGCGTCGGGCAGGAGGATGCGGGTGAAGATGAAGATGCCGAAGCTGGAGAGAAGCATGAGGCCGGCGTAGAGGCCGGCTCGGGGGGATTCAGGTTGCTCAGGGCTGCTGAAGGCGCGGCGGGCGAAGGCTTCGAGGAGGAGGGCGAGCGAGAGGACGGTAAGGGCGATGGGAAGGCGCGCGGCGGCGGTGTTGACGCCGAAGAGCTTGAAGCTGAGGGCCATGCTCCAGTAGAGGATGGGGGCCTTTTCGAGGTAGCGGATGCCGTTGGCGTAGAGGGTGACCCAGTCGTGGCGGAGGAGCATCTCGCGGGCGACTTCGGCGTGGACGGAGTCGGCGTCGTCGAGCAGCGGGGGGACGAAGAGGGTGAGAGTTGCGTAGAAGAGGAGCCAGAGGACGAAGAGGATGAGGCGATTGCGGTGCGTCCCTAGGAATGTCTCCGGGGATGTCTCTGTGGCTGGGCTGGTCACGTGAACAGTGTATGAGAGCGACCGCGGATTGAGGCGGAGGAGCGCGGATAAAGGCAGGGTTTAACGTCGATCGGCGGTAGCGACGGATCAAAGCGAATTGAGAAGAGAGAAGGCGGATTGTTTTCGTCTGTGTTGCTGTTCGAATCGGGAGATTGCGTTGTGTGTCGTGCGTCCGCGGTCGACTTTTATGTGGGTGGATGGGTTTGTCGTAGACTCAGGCTGACTGATGATGAGTGAACCTGCACAAATGAGTGGGGCTTCTGGTCCGCCGACGGAGCTGATCTTTGGGGATTGGTATCCGGCGCTGCGTGCCTGGGAGCTGCGTCCAGGCAAGACGGCGAAGGCGCTGCTGCTGGGGATTCCGCTGCTGCTGGGACGGAAGACGGGCGGGAAGCTGTTTGCGATGCGGGATCTCTGTCCGCATCGGGGGATTCCGCTGTCGGCTGGGTGGTTCGATGGGGAGACGGTGACATGCAAGTATCACGGGTGGAAGTTTGAGCCTTGCAGCGGGCAGTGCAGGGAGATTCCTTCGCTGACGAGCCATGAGACGCTGGACCCGACGAAGATTTATGCGGGGGCGTTTCCTTGTGAGGAGCGCGATGGGTTTGCGTGGGTGTATCTGCCGGAGGCTGGTGCGGGGCGAGTGCAGGGGGTGGAGGCGCTGCCGCCGGTGCCGGAGGTGCCGAAGTTTTCGGCGAGATTTCGGAGCGCGCACCTGGAGGCGGAGCTGCCGTGCAATGTGGACCACGGGATTATCGGGTTGATGGATCCGGCGCATGGGCCGTTTGTGCACCAGGCGTGGTGGTGGCGTTCGGCGGCTAGTATTCATGAGAAGACGAAGCACTTTGAGCCGCTGGAGGACCGGGAGAATAACGGGCGGAATGCTGGGTTCCGTATGTCGTCGCATGCTCCGAGCGCGAACTCGGCGCCTTATAAATTGCTGGGAGTTTATGGCGAGCCGATTACGACGACGATTGATTTTGTGCTGCCGAATCGGCGGTACGAGACGATTCGCGCGGGGGAGAAGTGGTTTTCGAGCTTGACTACGATTACGCCGGTGACTGCTTCGACCTGCCGGATTGATGTGGTTGCGGCGTGGAATGTTTTTTACTGGGTTCCATTTGTAACTTCTATTGCTACTTTTTTTGGGGCGCGGTTTGTGCGGCAGGATCAGGAGACGATGATCGAGCAGGCGGAGGGGTTGAGGTTTCATCCGGGGCTGATGCTGATCGATGACGCGGATAAGCCGGCGAAGTGGTACTTCGCGTTGAAGCAGGCGAGGCTGAAGGGGATGGGAGAGCATCCGCTGAGTGGGCCAATGACGCTGCACTGGCGGAGTTGACGGGCTGCTCAGGCAGGCCGGGTAAGGCCGGTGTCCTGCCGGACGGGCTCCCTGCGCTCGGCCACCCGAAGACCTGTTTGCGGGGGCCCCGGTTCGGGAGGTCACTTCGTGGTGTGTATACCTTTTCTGGGTGCGGGATCGGCTTTGGGCCTTCCGTTGGCCGGCGGGTGGCTTTCACTGGTGATTCGATGCGAGGAGATGGGATTCGCCTCGATAAGAGTTGGTTTCGCTGAGTTAAGTGTAGAGGAGAATGATGGCTTCGATTCACCAATGCGAGACTTAGCTGCGCGCCAGTCTCACAACGCAATTAATGTGATGTCGGAAAGGTTATCGAAGGTAGGATATCTTTCGTTTTGGACGTGGTTTTGGAGTAGGAGGAAGAGATGATGAACTTAGCCAGGGTGCGATAAGCTTGTTCTATGCTTGGTACTAGTTTGTCTGGAAATTCTGAAGATTTCGTTGGTGCTCCGCAACACCCACCAACAAGGGCGGAAGCAACAACTCCGGGCATTCGGCTCCTGGATATGCTGCTGATTGCCGCCGAAAGCAAGACGAAGCTCGTTGCGATCACGATAGTTTTTACTCTGCTCGGTGTCTTCCTCGCTTTTTTCATCAAGCCAACCTATTCGGCGAGGGCGTTAATTATGCCGCCCCAGGCCCCTCAATCCTCGCTGTCGTCGCTACTGGGGCAACTTGGCTCCTTGTCTTCGCTTGGGGGAGGCGCGAGCAGCCTCCTCAAGAATCCGGCAGATCTGTATGTAGGCATACTTCAGAGCGAAACCATCGCCAACCAGGCGATCAGCACTTTCCATTTGCAGGACCGGTGGCACACAAAAAGCATGTATGAGACGCGCAAACGCCTGGAGGGTCACATCCAGTTTGAGGCCGCCAAGAATGGTCTGATCGAGATCACAGCCAAAGACGATAATCCCCAAAAGACGAGCGATCTGGCAAACTTTTACGTTGACGCTTTGTACCAGATGAATTCGACATTAGCCATCTCCGAAGCTTCCCAGCGGCGTCTTTTCTTCGAGCAGCAGCTAAGCAACGAGAAGAGCGCACTAGAGTCCGCAGAGGTGGAGCTGAAGAATACCCAGCAAAAAACGGGGATTATTACTGTAACCGGCCAGGCGCAACTGGCAGTGCAGACGATTGCTCAAACTGAAGCGCAAATCGCCAGCAAAGAGATTCAGCTGCAGGCAATACGTGCGTATGGAACCGAGGATAATCCGGACGTAGTTCGTCTCAAGGAGGAGATTGCGACACAGCAGCGCCAGCTTTCAACGCTGGAAGATAATCAGCGGCGCATGGCTCCCGGCGACACTCAAATCGGCGCAACTCAATTTCCTGCAGGTAGTCTCGACTACGTTCGAAGACTACGGGATGTGAAGTATCACGAGATTCTGTTTGAGGTGCTCTCACGCCAGTACGAAGCGGCCCGGGTCGACGAGGCTAAAGCTGCACCGATCATTCAGGTAATCGATAGGGCCATCCCGCCAGACCATAAGTCTGGTCCTCCTCGCCTGCTGATCATGATTGGTTTTGCTGTCTGCGGCTTCCTTCTTGCTTATGGTTGGGTCTTTTTGACTTACACCATGGAGCAGGCGCGGCAGACACCCGCAGTCGCATCGAAGCTGAACCGCCTGCGAACTCAACTTACCTGGCATAGAACCTAAGCTCGATAGCTTGTCCAAAGAGGAAATACGTGCAGCCGACGAAGCTATGGCATTTTCGCAATCCGAAGGACACTCCTTTTTATTGCAGCCCCGTTCACTTGTTCTTTGTTGAATGGGCTCTGATGCTATCGACGCTACTGCTCAGGATCTCTTATTCTTCTTTCCCGGATTTCTCGGTGGGCCTTTTTCTATTTGCTCTTGCCGCGATCTCTTACGTAGCAGGGTTCTGGACACTCTCCCTGGTGTACAAGGCAATGCGTTACAGGCCCTGGAGTGATGATGCCTATAGCATCAATGTCACGCGGTTGCGACGAATACACTTCGCGAGTGTGATTCTGGTGCTATCCATCATGCTGATGAACCTAAAGCTGTATGGATTGCCACCCATCTTCGGATTTGCGGGGGTGGACACACTGACCTATCAAGAATATGGTTCACTGCGTCAGCCGCTCTTTACCGCGATCATGGTGCTCTTTGTGTCGGCTCCGCTGGAGAGCTCTTTCTGGAGGCGCTGGGCTTTGTATCTCTTCAGTCCGGCATGTTTTCTGATCTACGCCTCGCGGGGTTACCTGCTCATCATGTTCTTCCAGGCTCTCGCAGTTTTTTCACTTCGCACCCCATTGAGTAAGACGAAGATCTATGTCATTGCGGGAGCGACGTTCGCGGTTGCGCTTCTGGCTTCCAATGCCATTGGCAATGGCCGCAGCAGCCTTGGTGTAGATGCACTGCTGGGATATTTGCAGATCAAACCGGCCTATTATGATTGGCCAGCTGCTTACCTGTGGCTGATCTCCTACATATCTACACCGATTTCCAACATGTGCTGGATCGTGCGTGTGTATCCGTACGAGCATTCTTCTTGGAATTTCATCTACTCCGCGTTGCCAGGTTTCTGGTCTCCGAAGTCTCTTGAGGCGATAGGCGACCTTGGAAGTGAGAAGATCATCGACGGAGTGCACACGTACATGGCGAAGTACTTCCTTGACTTCTGGTACTTCGGTGTCATTGGAATCAACTATGTATGGGGTCTAATCTCCGCGTTCCTCAACGCAGGCAACAGAATTACCAGGAACTTCTTAGCTTCAGGGGTGCTCCTGGGATGTATAACCTTCATGTTCTTTGCCGACTTCCTCACTATCCTTATCATCATGCTGGAATTGGGTCTGGTAATTGTGCTGCAGCGTTATGTAACGACGCCGGTCACAGATGCTTACGGTCGATAAGGTCCGAATTGCAAGGGGACGTCCTATTGAACCGCTACTTACTGCGGCTGATCTTAACCTCTTGTAGCCAACTCAAAACCCCGTTTTCGACAATCACAGCCTGAGTTTTCCGTCAGGAGAGCATGAGCTTTCAAGGTATTGACGCCTGTGCGGTCTTCTAGAACGCGCTGACGCCTTCTTCTATGACTAGCTGGTCGACCTTGATGTTCATGGTCTCGCCTAGTTTTTTGAAGCCTTCCTTCCACTCGTCGGTCCAGTAGTTGGTGTCGCTGCGGCGGAGCAGGTCGTTCCAGATGTTCTGGGCCTGCCAGATGTTTACTTCGAAGGGCATCCTGTGGGTGGCCTCTGCAACTTCGATGGCTGCGGCGAGAGCATCAGCGGCCTGGGGATCGCCGGCGGCTGCGGCTTCGAGGCGGATCATGGCGCGCTTCATGCGCTGGCCGGTGGTGTAGCTGAGGAGCGACGTATCGAGGGGGATCTGGTCGGCCTCAGCACGGGCGATTAGTGCTTCTATTTCGGCGGTGTCGAAGGTTTCGGATTCGATAGCCTGACGGAGGCTGGCGTTGATAGCGAAGCGTGCGGCGGTGGCGAGGGCGGGCGGGGCGGTCATGCCGGACTCGGTGAGGAAGTGCATGAGGGAGGCGTGGTCCTCGTAGATCTTGCGGAGGGAGTGCTCCATCTCGGAGACGGTCTGGTTGAGGATGGTGCTGAGGATGCGGTGCTGCTCGTCGGCGAAGAGAGAGGTAAGGGAGTAGGCGGTCTCGCCGAAGAAGCGGTCGATGAGGCGGATGACCTCGGGTAGGTTGGCGCGGCGGATGGCGGTGCTGATGTCGGTGGAGAAGGTGGCGAAGGCTTCGACCTCGGCTGGGTTGGTGGAGTTGTAGGCTTTGACGGCGGCGGAGAGGTTCTGGTCGCCGAGATGGAGGACGGCGAAGCAGAGTTCTTCGCTCTCTTCGGTGATGCGGGAGTAGAGGAGGGCGCGACCGAGGGCGACGCGGCCACGGCCGGAGTTGAAGACCTCCTGGCTTTCGCGGTGGACGTCGAAGCAGAAGAGCTCGCCGTGCTCGGGATAGGCGCGGAAGATGGAGCTAATGGCGTAGTGGGCGCCGACCTGTTCGAGGCCGATCTTCATGTTGGTAACGTAGCGGCGATAGACTTCGGCGCCGTCGCCCATCTCGGGTACGTTGCTTTTGGCGCGGGCTAGGCGGGTGAGGAACTCGGCTTCGAGGGCTGCGCCTGGAGGGCCGAAGAGTTTGGCGGCGAGCTGGAGGACGCGGCCGGCGTAGGCGATGATCTGGATGGTTTCGATGCCGGAGATCTCGTCGAAGAACCAGCCGCAGCTGGTGTACATGAGTTGGGTGTGGCGTTCGAGCTCCATGAGTTCGAGTGCGATGACACGCTCGTCTTCGGTGAGGTGGCGGATGGTGTGGTCGGCGAAGAAACGGATGATGGAGGCGGGGGAGCGATCGAGGACGACCTGAATGTAGGCGTCGCGGGCGACCCAGAGATCTTTGAAGAGGGATTGGGAGAGCTGTTCGGCTAAGGGCGCGGTGGCGTCGCGGAGGTAGTCGAGGGATTCCCGCAGGGGAGCGCGCCACTCTTGATTCCAGCCGGCCTTGCCGCCGTTGCAGCCGCAGTTGGAACGCCATCGTTCGACGCCGTGGGCGCAGGACCAGGAGGTGTCTTCGGCGACCTGTGCCTCCCACTTGGGTGGGAACTTTTCGAGGAACTCGCCGTAGTTGGTGAGCTTGGCCTGCTTGCCTTCTTCGATCCAGTGCATGGCGTAGGAGAGGGCCATCTCACCGTGTTTGTGGTGGTGGCCGTAGCTCTCGCCGTCGGTGGCGACGTGGGAGAGCTGGGCGATCTCGGGATCGCCGGGAGAGGCTGGGTGGAAGCCTCCGAGGAGCCGGCTGCCGAAGTTTTCGCCGCTGTTGAGGAGTCCTTCGAAGGCGATGGCGCGGGAGCCGGGGCCATCGTAGAAGAAGACGGCGATGCTGCGGCCTTCATCGAGTTTGACGAGGTAGGGATGGGTGGGATCGACGTTGGCGCTGGGGGTCTGGTTCCAGGGTTCTTCGGCTGGGGCGGTGGCTGCGGCGACGGGGTCGAGGTTTGGTTTGGAGGTGGTGCCCGCGGGGGGATCGAGGCGGCGAACGCGGGCGCACTGGACGGGAGCGAGGATGGTGAACTTGATGCCCTCCTGCGCCATGAGGTCGAGTACGCTGCGGTTGACTGCGGTCTCGGCGAGCCACATGCCTTCGGGTTTGCGGCCGAAGCGGGATTGGAAGTCGGCGATGCCCCAGCGGATCTGGGTGAGGGCGTCGCGGCGGTTGGCGAGGGGCATGATGATGTGGTTGTAGACCTGGGCGACGGCGGATCCGTGGCCGCTGTAGCGCTGGGCGCTGACTTTGTCGGCATCGACGATCATGCGGTAGGCGCGGGGGGCTTTGTCTGCGAGCCAGCTGAGGAGGGTGGGGCCGAAGTTAAAGCTCATCCGGGCGTAGTTGTTCATGATGCGGATGATTTCGTTTTTCTTGTTGGTGATGCGGGAGGCTCCGTTGGGGGCGTAGCACTCGGCGGTGATGCGGTCGTTCCAGTCGTGATAGGGGGCGGCGGAGTCCTGGACTTCGACCGTTTCGAGCCAGGGGTTCTCGCGGGGCGGCTGGTAGAAGTGGCCGTGAATGCAGACAAAGCGTGGGGCTTCGGCGGCGGAGGGTTTGCTCTTTGCGGATGTCTTCGACTTTGCCATTGATCCTTTTTTGTACTGCTTTGTCTGCCGGACGGGCCTCCTGCGCGGAGAGCGGTCACTTCGTGACTTGTGTACCTTTTCTGGGCGGTTCTAGCTGTATTGGGCCTCCCGTTGGTCGGCACATTCAACTCATCGTGCTCATTTTACCGGGACAAGGTGTTGGATGCGGTTCAGGTGTTGGAGTTGGGAGGAAGAGTGAGTTTTCCGGCTGCGAGGTCGCAGGCTCGCCAGAGATACCAGCTGGCGACTGAGCACCAGGGCTGCCATTTCTTTGCGCGGCGATGCATGACGTCGGGCTTGGGAAGATCGGCGGGGGTGACCTTGTCAGTAGGTTTGAGTTTTCCGAAGGTGAGGGCAAAGCCTTTGCGGACGCCATAATCGTCGACGGGCAGGACGTTGGGTCGGCCGAGACGGAAGATGAGGAGCATCTCGACTGTCCAGCGACCGATGCCGCGGACCTGGGTGAGGTGCTCGATGATGGCTTCATCGGGCATGCGACGGATGCGGATGAGGGTGGGGACGGTGCCGTCGATGGTTTTGGCGGCGAGGTCGCGGAGGGCGAGGGACTTATTGTGAGAGAGGCCGGCGGCGCGGAGCTGCTCGTTGGGGCAGTCGAGGAGGTGCTGAGCGGCGAAGTGCTCGTTGGCGGTGACGGGGTAGAAGCTTTCGAGCAGGCGGCGGTGGATGGTGGCGGCTGCTTTGCCGTGGAGTTGCTGATAGATGATGCTCTCGACTAAGGCTTCGAAGGGCGATTGGGTGCTGGAGACGCGGAGGGTGAAGGGGCCGGCGCGTTCGATGAGCTTGCCTAGGTTGGGATCGGCGGCGGATAGATCCATTAAGGCCTGGGCGGCATCGTAGCGGGGAGAGCGCGGAATGTGGTGTGGACGCGGCATGAGACTGACGGTATAGCAGGAGAGGCGCGGAAGTCTTGCGCGATTAGCAGAATTCGGACTAAGTTGGTTTGCATTTACAAGTCCGATACGTTTCGGGCAGGGTAGATGTAGTGGTCAGTTTCAGCCGATGAACAGGCATGCACGAGATGTTGTGCGTGGGATTTAAAGCGGGTTCGATAATCGGATGTTGCAGCAGTAAAAACAGTTGCGAGTTGTTGTGGATGAGTTGAGGTGGGGTTTTCCACTGCTATACTCTGAGTTTCGAAGACAGAAATTTTTCGGGGCGGTCAATTGCAGACGCTCCGGCCGCCGCGTCTGATTTGCGCGGCAAAGTAGACGGCGCAGTATTTAAATCTTGACAGCAACTTCTCAACCCTTAGCTCAGGTAATGCAGAGGAAGCAGGAACGCACTCATGGCGCAAGTTTTTGACCGCAGTTCGAACGCGCTGGCTCGATTCAGCCTTGTCTTGACGGGCGTAATCGTCATCGCGCTCGGCGTTACGCTGGACCAGCTACAGCGATCACCGTGGGTGACGCGGCAGGGCCAGCGGCCGGATCAGCCGATACCGTTCAGCCACAAGCACCACGTTGAGGGACTTGGCCTGCAGTGCCAGTACTGTCACACGCAGGTGGAGAAGGCTGCGTATGCAGGGATTCCTCCGACGAAGACCTGTATCAACTGCCATGCGCAGATCTGGACCAACGCCGAGCTGCTGGAGCCGGTGCGGCAGAGCTGGGCGACGGGCGCTTCGATTCAGTGGATCCGGGTGCATGACCTGCCGGACTATGTTTACTTCAATCACGAGATTCACGTGAACAAGGGCATCGGCTGCGCGAGCTGTCATGGACGCGTGGATGAGATGCCGCTGATGTATCAGCAGAACACGCTGCAGATGGAGTGGTGTTTGAACTGCCATCGTAATCCGGCGGTGAATCTGCGGCCGACCAGCGAGATCTACAACATGGCGTGGGCTGGGCCTTCGAGTGAGAGGCCGGTGTGGTGTACGAGCACGGTGACCGGCGGGGCTACGGCACAGAATGTTAGCTGCACGACGATGAATCCTTCGGGCAAAGGGCCGGAGGTGGCGATGCTGCAGATGAACACCGAGGCAAATGGGCCGACGTCGAGCGATGTGCCTCCGCTGGGGATTACGATGCCGGCGAGCTATCAGAAGTTTACGAGCCAGATGGACCTGGGCAAGTATCTGACGGCTCAGTACCACATCCGCAATCCGGAGCAGCTGTCGAGCTGTGAGACGTGCCACCGATGATGAAGATTGGGAACAAGACTGGAACAGACGAGACGATGGCTGAGATGAAAGCACCGGCAGGACAACCCGTAGTGGTGACGCAGATTGCCCCGGCGAAGATGACGCTGGCAGAGGTCCATGCCAAGTTGGATGGCAAGACGGGGCGACGCTTCTGGAAGAATCTGGATGAGTTGGCGGATACGCCGGCGTTCCACGAGTTGATGCGGGAAGAGTTTCCGCGGCAGGCTGGGGCTGGCGAGTGGGTCGATGCGGTGAGCCGGCGCGGCTTCCTGAAGGTGATGGGCGCCTCATTGGCGCTGGCTGGACTGGCGGGTTGTACGAAGCAGCCGGATGAGCCGATCTTTCCGTACATCAAGCAGCCGGAGGACCTGGTCCTCGGCAAGCCGATGTACTTTGCGACGGCGTATCCGTTCCCGACCGGCGCGATTCCGGTGCTGGTGAAGTCGGATTCGTTCCGGCCAATCAAGGTCGATGGCAATCCTGAGCATCCGATGTCAAAGGGCAAGTCGGACGCGTTTACGCAGGCGACGCTGCTTGATCTGTATGACCCCGACCGATCGCAGCATGTGTTGCATCGCGGCGAAGTTGCGTCGTGGGGCGAGTTTCAGCAGGCCTTTGCTACCGCTGCGAAGAAGAGCTCTGGTGGGCAGGGGATCTATTTCCTGAGCGAGACGATTACGTCTCCGACGCTGGCGGCGCAGTGGAAGCAGGTGCAGGCGGCATATCCGCAGGCGAAGATGGTGCAGTGGGAGCCGGTGAATCAGGACTCCTCGCGTGCGGCTTCGAAGGCGGCGTTCGGCAGCTATACCGATGCGCAGTACAAGTTGGAAGAGGCAGACGTCATTCTGTCGCTCGATGCGGATTTCCTGGGTGGGATTGCGCATCCGGGGTTCCTGCCGCTGGCTTCGGACTATGCGGAACGCCATCGGTATGAAGAGGGTAAGACAATGAACCGGCTGTACGTCGTCGAGACCATGCCGACGGTGACAGGGTTCAAGGCGGAGCATCGGCTGGCGCTCAAGCCTAGCGAGATTGCGACGTTTGCGCAGGCGCTGGCGAGTGGCTCGGCTCCGCAGGGCGCTACCGCGGAGCAGCAGAAGTTTTTTGCGGCTTTGAGCGCCGACCTGAAGAACAGCGGCGGAAAGTGCGTTGTGATTCCTGGCGAGCAGGCTTCGCCGGCGGTTCATGCGGCGGCTTATGCGCTGAACTCTTCGCTGGGTGCTGTGGGCAAGACGGTTATCTACACCGAGACGGTGAACCCGATGCCGAGCGAACAGGTCGCTGACCTGAAGTCGCTGGTGGCCGATATGAAGGGCGGCAAGGTGCAGTGGCTGGTGATGCTTGGCGTCAATCCGATCTATTCGGCACCGTGGGATCTTGGTTTCAGAGACGCATTCGCGAATGTTCCGGTGACGGCACAGCTTGCGTCGCATGTGGATGAGACGGGCGCTATCTCGAACTGGCATATCAATAAAGCGCACTACCTCGAGAGCTGGTCGGATGCGCGCGCGTATGACGGAACGATCTCGATTATTCAGCCGATGATCGATCCGATGTACGGCGGCAAGTCGGCGCACGATGTGCTGCAGGCGTTGCTGGCGGATCCGCAGCAGTCGGCTTACGACGTGGTGGTTGCGAATGCGAAGATTTACATCAAGGGCGACTTTGCTACCTCGTGGCGTAAGGCGCTGCACGATGGCTGGGTGGAAGGAACCGCGTTTACCGCGAAGGCTGGTGGTGCGGGTAAGAGCGCTGTGGCGTCATTCCCCGCGGCTGCTGCTCCGAGTGGGCTTGAGATCTCGTTCCGGCCTGATCCTTCGATCTACGACGGGCGGTTCGCAAACGTTGGCTGGCTGCAGGAGCTACCCAAACAGGTGACGAACCTGAGCTGGGATAACGCGGCCATCATGAGCATCAACACGCTCGCCGATTTGAAGCTCGATGAGTCGGACCCGGTGAAGATTTCGTTGAACGGCCGCGAGGTGATTGCGCCGGCGATGATGATTCCAGGGCATCCCGATGGCGTGATCACGGTTCATCTCGGCTTTGGCCGCGGCGTTGAGTCGGGGCGTGTTGGCGAGGGCGTCGGGTTTGATGCGTACCAGATTCGCACCACCGATGGGCTGTTGTCGGTTTCAGGCGCGACTGCAAAGAAGGTTCCTGGAACGTACGATCTTTGCATCACGAAGGTCCACAACATCGAGCATCGCGGCAGCTTTGCGCAGCACGATCTGGAGAAGCCGCTCTCGGATAAAGACGGTGTGTACTCTCTGGCTGGACATGAGGCGGAGGAGCGTTCAATCATCCGCTACGCGACGGTCGATGAGGTCAAGAAGAATCCGAACTTCGCTCATGAAGGCGGGGCGAGCGGGACGCTGATCGACAAAGTGGGTTACTCGCCGCAGGGTGAGAAGGTGCCGCACGACAACTCGTTCTTCCCGGATAACTGGAACTACGAGAAGCAGGACCCGTCGACGCTGAAGATTCAGAATGCCTGGGGCATGGCGATCGACCTGAACAGCTGCATTGGCTGCAATGCCTGCATCGTCAGCTGCTATGCGGAGAACAATATCCCCGTCGTCGGCCGTGAGCAGGTGAAGGTTGGGCGCAACATGCAGTGGCTGCGCATCGATACTTACTTTGAAGGCGATCTGCATGCGCCGAAGGCGCACTTCCAGCCGATGGCCTGCCAACACTGCGAGAATGCGGGTTGCGAACAGGTCTGCCCGGTAGGTGCGACGGTGCATACGCCGGAGGGCCTGAACACGATGGTTTACAACCGTTGCGTGGGGACTCGTTATTGCTCGAACAACTGCCCGTATAAAGTTCGCCGGTTCAACTTCCTGCTGTACTCGGACTACGACACGGAGAGCCTGAAGTTCATGCGGAATCCCGACGTCTCGGTTCGTTCGCGCGGAGTGATGGAGAAGTGCAGCTACTGCGTGCAGCGCATCGAGGCGGCAAAGATTACGGCGGATAAGGAAAACCGCGAGATTCGTGACGGCGAGATTGTGACGGCATGCCAGCAGGCCTGCCCGACCAGCGCTATCACCTTCGGCAATATCAACGACAAGGCGAGCAAGGTGGCAAAGGCCAAGGCTGAGGAGCGCGACTACCAGGTACTCGCTGACCTCAACTTCCGTCCGCGCACGACCTATACGGCCGGAGTCATCAACCCGCATCCGGAGCTGGCATAATGGCGACTAAAGGACCCATGCAGGACCCGAGCGTTGATCCCGTGATTGATCCCATGATCGACCCGCGTACTGGCGAATACGCGGTTATCGCGCCGGGCCATAACTTCAAGTCGGTGACGCAGAAGATTGCGGGCATCGTGCTGACGTCGAACACTCCACTGGGCTGGTTCTTTGGCCTGATCGTGGCCGCCGGTGTCGCCATGGGTCTGGTGATCGGCTGTACCTGGCTGTTCCTGAAAGGCGTCGGAATCTGGGGCGTTACGATTCCGGGCGCGTGGGGATTCGCGATCATCAACTTTGTGTGGTGGATCGGTATCGGCCACGCGGGTACGCTGATCTCGGCGATTCTGCTGCTGTTCAAGCAGACCTGGCGTAACTCGATCAACCGGTTTGCCGAGGCCATGACCATCTTCGCGGTGGTCTGCGCGGGAACGTTTCCGCTGATTCACGTTGGCCGTCCGTGGCTCGCGTACTGGCTCTTCCCTTACCCGAACACGATGAACGTTTGGCCGCAGTTCCGCAGCCCGCTGGCATGGGACGTCTTCGCGGTTTCGACGTATGCCTCGATCTCGATCATCTTCTGGTATATCGGAATGATTCCCGACTTTGGGACGCTGCGCGACCGGGCTACGATGCCGGCCGCGAAGTACTTCTACGGGATGCTGTCGCTGGGGTGGCGCGGATCAACTCGGCACTGGATTCGCTATGAGTCGGCTTCCCTGCTGCTGGCGGGTCTTTCAACGCCTCTGGTGCTCTCGGTGCACACGGTCATCAGCTTCGACTTCGCGGTGGCGGCACTGGCGGGCTGGCATACGACGATCTTCCCGCCTTACTTCGTTGCTGGAGCTGTGTACTCGGGTTTTGCCATGGTGCTGACGCTGGCGATTCCGATCCGGAAGTTCTACCACATGGAAGATCTGGTGACGCTGCGGCATTTGGACAACATGGCCAAGGTGATGCTGGCGACGGGCTCTATCGTGGCTTACGGGTATGGCATGGAGGTCTTCATGGCATGGTTTTCGGCCAGCCACTGGGAGTTCTTCATGATGTGGAACCGTATGTTCGGCCCGATGGGCTGGGCTTACTGGATCCTGATCCTGACCAACATCGCGATTCCGCTGACGACGCTCTGGTCGCGCAAGCTGCGAGTGAACGTGACTTTCTTGTTTATTCTGTCGCTCATCGTCAATACGGGTATGTGGTTTGAGCGGTTCGTCATCGTCGTTACCAGCCTCTACCGCGAGTATCTTCCTTCGAGCTGGGGTACCTACCGCGCGACGAAGTGGGACTACATGATCTACGTGGGAACGATGGGTCTGTTTACCTTCCTGTTCTTCCTGTTTGTTCGCTTTCTGCCGATGATTCCGATGTCCGAGATTCGAATGATGCTGCCGCAGACCAAGGTCACACGCGGTGTCGATGCCGAGACAGCCACTGAGGAGACCGCCTGATGCCGCCGCGCGAAGGAGTTTACGGATTACTGGCCGAGTTCAATACGCCCAGTGAGTTAGTTCATGCCACGGAGGAGGCGCACCGTGCGGGCTATCGACGCATGGAGTGCTATACGCCCTATCCGGTGGAAGAGGCGGCTGAGGCGCTGCACTTCCATAAGACGCGCGTCCCGCTGGTGTGCCTGATTGGTGGATTGATGGGGGTAACGACGGCGTTTTTGATGGAGACGTGGATCAATGTGTGGGCGTATCCGTTGAACATTGCCGGGCGGCCGTTGTTTTCCTGGCCTGCGTTCATCATTCCGGCCTACGAGTGGACGATTTTGTTCGCAGGCTTCTCGGCTGCTCTCGGAATGATTGCGCTGAATGGTTTGCCGCAGCTTTATCATCCTGTGTTCAACGCGCCGAACTTCAGAAATGGCGCGACGACCGATAAGTTTTTTCTGTGTCTCGAGGCCGTCGATCCGAAGTTCTCGCTGAGCGAGACGCGGGCTTTCCTCGAGCAGTTCCCTGCGGTCTCCGTGGTGGAGGTGGATCATTAATACGCAAGTGAGATTGACATTCCGACGTCTTGGCCTCGCCACCGCAGCGTTGTCTCTGCTGGCTGTGACGGGCTGCCGTCAGGATATGCATAATCAGCCGAAGTTCTTTCCTCAGCGTGGCACTGATTTCTATGCGGACGGCCGCTCTGTTCGCCCGCAGGTTGAGAATACGGTTGCGCGAAATCAGCTGCATGAAGATGGCTATTTCTATACCGGGCTGGTGAATGGGAAAGAGGGCGACGGTATGCCCTTCCCGGCGACGATGCAGGTGCTTGAGCGCGGGCAGGAGCGTTACAACGTCTACTGCACGCCGTGCCACTCGCGTGTAGGAAATGGGATTGGCATGATTGTGCAGCGAGGGTACTCGAAGGCCGGGAGTTTTCATTCGGCTCGGCTCGAGACTGCGCCGCTGGGGCATTTCTTTCATGTGATCTCGAATGGGTACGGTTCCATGCCTGACTATTCGGCGCAGATTGTGCCGGCGGACCGCTGGGCGATTGTCGCTTATATCAAGGCACTGCAGCTGAGCCAGAAGGCGACGCAGGCTGACGTCGCATCGGGCGCTCATGTTGAGCCGCTTGCAAGCATAGCCGAACGGGAGGGCTTGCCGGCCTCTTTCGCTGATGAGTGGGTGCTGCCTCCGACTGCTGTGACGGGCACGCCTGACAATGGACTTTATGTGCTCCCTGTTGCGGGAGCCGGTGCTGCTGGAACGCCGGCGGCTGCACCATCACGAAACAATGCAGCTGCGCCGGCGGCGTCTGCCGGACAAACCGCACCGAAGCAGTAACCTCGGAAGCTTCCGAACGAAGGCTTGAAACGCATGTCATCTGGACACGAACATAACGGCGGGCAACACGATCACTCCCACCACGGGCCGCGAGTACTGCCTGCGTCGCTCGCTGCGCCGGAGATTCTCTCGGCGTGGCGGATGCGCGCGCTGATCGTATTTGCGGTCGCCACGATTGTCTCCCTGCTTGCTTTCTCGTGGAGTCATGAGGGACGCAACCATATCCTTCGTGCCTATCTGTTGGGCTACATGATCTGCTTCACCTTCGCCGGCGGTGGACTGGCGATGTTGATGCTGCAATATGTCAGCGGCGGCAAGTGGGGCCTGTTGCTTCGCCGACCACTTGAGGCGATGACGCGCACCATCTGGCTGGTAGGCCTGATGTTTGTGCCGATCATCTTCCTGTGGAAGCATCTGTACCAGTGGGCGGCGTTTCCGACTGCTGGAGCGGTGGCTCAGGCGTTGTCGAATCACGCGGTATCGCTTGAACAGGCGATGACGCTGAATGCCAAGCGGGCCATGTTGAATCCGGCTGCCGCGATCTTTCAGACGGTTGTGATCTTTGCGATCCTCGGCCTGTTCGCGTTTCTTCTGAATAAGTGGTCGCTTCAGCGTGATGCCGATCCGGAGCGCGGGACCGAGCCAAGCTTTGACCGCTGGCGGGTGAAGTTTGAAAACCTGAGCGGCATCGGAATTCTTATCTACGTCATTCTGCTCACGGATGGTGCGATCGTCTGGATCAAGTCACTGGACATCACATGGTACTCGTCGATCTGGGGGCTGCAGTTCCTGGTGGGGCAAGGCTACGCGGTACTCGCGCTCAGCATTCTGACGGTGATCCTGCTGTCGCGGTTTGAGCCGATGAAGACGATGCTGAGGGCGACGGAGCAGCATGATTTGGGCAAGCTGGCATTCGCCTTCACTATGCTCAATATCTACCTTTGCTTCGCCGAATTTTTGATCATCTGGTCGGGCAACGTGCCGGACGAGATTCCCTGGTACCTGAATCGGATTCACGGTGGATGGTGGTATGTCTGCTCGGCGGACTTCATCTGCCACTGGCTGATTCCCTTCTGCCTGCTGCTGTCGCGCGATTTGAAGCGGAACAAGCAGAAGATGATCTGGCTGACTTGCTTCATGCTCTTCGCGCGCTGCCTGGATATGTTCTGGTTGATCGAGCCGAACTTCGCAGATGCTGCGGGTAATTTGCACCTCGCCGGTAATGTTGGAATTCTTGCCTACATCACTGTGCCTGTAGCTGTGATCTCGCTGTGGAGCTGGTTTTATATGAGAGAGATGCAAGCACGTCCTTTGCTCAACGTGAACGATCCTCACGTTGAAGAGATGTTGGAGCCTGAACATGCCCACTAACGATCACGAGATGCATCAAACTCCGGGACCGCATGACGCTCATGTCCGCAATGACGACTCGCCCGGGTATGAAACGACAGACGTCAACGCCGGTGGAGTCGCGGTGTTTTTAGCTGGCTTGTTTGGGTTTGTGTTGGTCTTCTTCGTCTTCTGCTTTGTGATGGGTAAGGTCATCAACTCGGCGATTGAAAAATCGGATGGGCCGACGACCAAGTGGAACAAACTTTCGGACTTTGCTGGTGCTGAGACGACCAACGGCAAGCGTCAAGATTTGGCCAGCAACCCGGAGATGCAGCAGAGAGAATTTCAGCAGATGACGTCGACCTTTCCTGAGCCGCGATTGGATATAGATGACGGCAACCAGGCGACGGCGGATATGCATGCGCGCGAGGATCTGTTGCTCGACAACTACAGTGTGACTCCCACCGAGAATGGTTCGATCCGGATTCCGATCACTCGTGCGATGGAGTTGATCGCGCAACGTGGCTTGCCGGTCAACAGCCAGGCGGCAGCGACTACTGTCGAGATGGCTGGCGACGAGAAGCCAGTGGTTTTGGCTCCGTTGACCTCTGGATTTGCGAGAACTGGATATGAGCTTGAGGTCATCGAAGCGCGGGAACAAAAGATGAGCTATGGCAAAGCGGAAGCAGCTAGTCAGGTAGAGCTTACTCCAACGAAGTAAAGAATTTGATCAGGCAGATTTAGCATAGAGAGAGATATGAGATACGGGCGGACAATTCGGGGTGGGTGGCAGGCGGCGATTCTCTGCTGCGCGCTGCTGGGCGGTCCTCTGTTTGGCCAGGTCTCAAGCTACGGCGATAAGCAGAGTGGCGACAACTCTGGCGACCAACTGCCGCAGGTGCTGCAGAAGGTTGGCGTTTCGCAGCATCTGAACCAACAGCTTCCATTGGACGCTTCGTTTGTGGACGACGCAGGGAAGACTGTGAAGCTGGGGGACTACTTTGGGAAGCACCCCGCGATTCTTTCGCTGGTTTATTACAACTGTCCCATGCTGTGCTCTGAGGAACTGGACGGATTGACCGGTGCGCTGGAGATGGTGAAGCTGACACCTGGGAAGGATTTCGATGTGGTCATTATCAGCATCGATCCGAGCGAGACGCCAGAGACCGCGGCTGCGAAGAAGGCTTTTTATGTAAAGCGGTATGGGCGCCCGGAGACCGCTTCCGGTTGGCATTTCCTTACTGGACAGCGGCCGGCTATTGATGCGGTGACGAGCGCGGTCGGTTTTGGATATGTCAAGGTTCCTGGACCCGATGGCAAGCTGACGCAGTTCGCTCATGCCAGCTCAATTGAGATTGTTACAACGGACGGCAAGCTGGCGCAGTATTACCTCGGAGTGGAGTACTCGCCGAAGGACATGCTGTTGGGGTTGATCGACGCTTCGGGCAACAAGATTGGTTCTCCGGTTGCGAACATTTTGACCTACTGCTATCACTACGATCCGCAGACGAATAGGCACTCGCTGATCATTGCGCGTGTGGTGCAGTTTGGCGGCATGGTGACGGTGGCAGGATTAGGCGGCTTCATGTTTTTGATGTTTCGACGAGATGTCAACTCCGCGCGCGAACACGACCTGACTAAGAAAGAGAACGGATAAAGGGTAACGATGCATATCAGTCCAGTCCTGTGGCAATTTTTGGTGAAGTGGCTCAACGCTTCGGCGCTCTTTCCGCGCGAGGCGTCGACCATTGCGCCCTACGCTGACGCGCTCTACTTCTTCCTGCTGTTGATCACGGTAGTCGGTCTGGTGCTGGTAGGCGTCTTGGTCTTTGGCTTCTCGATTCGCTACCGCAAGGAGAAGCACCCGGTCGCGGTCCAGGTGGAAGGCTCGACCTTGCTTGAGGCGACCTGGACCATTATTCCTCTCGCTCTCTTCCTGATTGTGTTTGTCTGGGGCGCGTTGCTGTACTTCCGCATCTACAATCCTCCGACCAATGCGATGAATATCTATGTTGTCGGCAAGCAGTGGATGTGGAAGGCGGAGCACCCTGGCGGACAGCATGAGATCAACGCGCTGCATGTGCCGACTGGCCGTCCTGTGCAGCTGACGATGATCTCGCAGGATGTGTTTCACAGCTTTTCTATTCCTGATTTTCGCGTCAAGCGCGAGGTGATTCCGGGACGCTACTCGACGGTCTGGTTCCAGGCCACGACTCCGGGGACCTACCACATCTTCTGCACGCAATATTGCGGGACGAATCACTCGGCGATGATCGGCGAAGTTACGGTGTTGAGCCCGGATGACTACGACAAATGGACACAGGAGTCCACCAGCGGAATGTCGCTGGCTCAGAATGGCGAGAGACTCTTTGCCAGCATGGGATGCAACGCATGCCATTCGGGAAGTGCGGCGGCGCGCGGGCCAAATCTTGCGGGTGTTTACGGATCGAAGCTGCAACTGGCCAGCGGGTCCCAGGTTCTGGTCAACGACGCCTATCTGCGTGACGCGATCCTGAATCCTTCGCAACATATTACGGCTGGATATGCGCCGATTATGCCGACCTATCAAGGACAGATCAGCGAAGACGGCCTGATCGATCTGGTCGAGTACATCAAAGCTATGCAGACCAACTACCGTGTGCAGCAGACGCTGACCACGTCACAGTCGAACCAAACGGCGCCGACAACGCCAGGGACGGTGAAGCCATGAGTGCAACCCACACAATCGTCAACCTGCCGGATCAGAGAACGGCTACGATTCCGAAGCGTAACTATCTGAACAATGAGGATGGGCTGCTCAGCTGGTTGTTTACTGGCGACCACAAGCGCATTGCAATCCTGTATCTGATCTCGATTACGTTCTTCTTTTTCATCGGGGGTGCGTTTGCGGGTCTCATCAGGTTGGAACTGCTGACACCACAGCCCGATCTGGTTGCCTCCGACACCTACAACAAGTTTTTCTCCATGCATGGCATCATCATGGTCTTCCTGTTTCTTGTGCCATCGGTGCCGGCGACTCTGGGAAATTTCCTGATTCCGATCATGGTTGGCGCGAAGGACCTGGCCTTTCCCAAGGTGAATCTGCTGAGCTGGTATCTGTACTGGATCGGCGGTCTCTTTACGATGGCCGCGTTGGTTCTGGGTGGCGTCGATACGGGCTGGACCTTCACGACTCCTCTGTCGACACATTATTTGAATACCCATGTGGTGACGGCCGCTACGGGAGTCTTCATCATTGGATTTTCGTCGATCTTTACCGGATTGAATTTCATCGTTACGATCCACCGGATGCGGGCGCCTGGCATGACGTGGTTCCGTATGCCGCTGTTCTGCTGGTCAAATTACGCCGCGTCGATTTTGATGGTGCTTGGAACGCCGGTTCTGGCAATCACGCTGGTCCTGGTTGCTCTCGAGAGGCTGGTTGGAATTGGCGTCTTCGATCCGACCAAGGGCGGCGATCCGCTGCTGTTCCAGCATCTCTTCTGGTTCTACTCTCACCCCGCGGTTTACATCATGATTCTTCCAGGCATGGGTGTGATCTCTGAGGTGATTAGTACCTTCAGCCGCAAGCGGGTGTTCGGTTATACGGCGGTCGCATTCTCGTCGGTGGCGATTGCTCTGTTTGGGTTCTTTGTCTGGGCCCATCATATGTTCATCATGGGTGTGTCCAACTACTCGGCGCTCGTGTTCTCGCTGCTGACGATGCTTGTGGCGGTTCCTTCGGCGATCAAGATCTTCAACTGGGCGTTTACGCTGCAGAAGGGGTCGATTACGTTCGAGACGCCGATGCTCTATGCGTTTGGGTTTCTGGGACTGTTCACGATTGGCGGTATGACGGGAGTGTTCCTGGGCGCGCTGGGCATGGACATTCATCTGACGGAGACGTACTTCATCGTCGCTCACTTTCACTTTGTGATGGTGGGTGGGATGTTGATGGCGTTCCTGGCGGGCATTCATTTCTGGTGGCCGAAGATGACCGGGCGTATGTATCCTGAGTCGCTCTCCAAGCTTGCAGCGGTTACGACCTTTATCGGATTCAACCTGACCTTCCTGCCGCAGTTCATTCTTGGCTACCTGGGAATGCCACGGCGCTACCATGCTTATCCGCCGGAGTTCCAGGTGCTGAACGTACTATCAACCGCGGGAGCTACGGTGCTCGGCGTTGGTTATATGTTACCGCTGCTGTACCTGGGTTGGTCGCTGAAGTATGGCGCGATTGCAGGCAATAACCCATGGCAGGCCACCGGGCTTGAGTGGCAGATTCAGTCGCCACCGCTGACCGAAAACTTTATCGAGACGCCAGTCGTTGATCATGAAGCTTATGACTACGAATGGCTCGCCCACAAGACTGCACAAGAGGTGACGACCGTTGGATAATGCGATCGTAGCTACGCATCCACACACGCACGAGACTGCGGTTGCGGCGGAACATGAGCATGTCGTTCTGCCACAACACCGCCATCACTTCGAGACGAAGGAGCAGCAGCGCGAGGCTGCCACGTTTGGCATGTGGCTTTTCCTGCTGACTGAGATCATGTTCTTTGGCGGGTTGTTCTTCGCCTATCTGCTGTACCGCAACTGGTACCATGATGCGTTCGTCGTGTCCTCCAATCAGCTCAGCATTCCTCTGGGGGCGGCTAACACCGCCATTCTGATTACCTCGGGATTTTTTATGGCGTTAGGGGTGTGGGCTGCGGAGGTGCAGAAGAAAGGGCTTCTTGTTCTTTTTCTGGTGCTCACGACCTTCTTCGGGGTCGCCTTTCTCGGTATCAAAGCGGTTGAGTACCACGAGAAGTGGGAGAAGCATCACATCCCAGGTGCGCACTTTGATGTATCTCAATTCATCAATCCTCAGGCGTATGGATTGAAGGAGAAGCCGCTCGCACCTGATATGGCGCAGAAGACACAGGTCTTCTTCTTCCTCTACTTTGCGATGACGGGAATGCATGCGTTCCACATGGTCCTCGGAATCGGGCTTCTATTCTGGCTTACATGGCGTGCCAATCGAGGGGAGTTCTCCTCGGGGTATGTCGCGCCTATCGAAAACTTCGGATTGTATTGGCACTTTGTGGATATCGTCTGGCTCTTTCTTTTCCCCTTGCTTTATCTGATCAACCGACACCCCGGCTACTAGCCGCGACTGCATAACGCCGTTTTGGCTGGAAGGAGAAGACCCATGTCCGAGTATCACGATCCGTCGAATGTAATTAATCCAGAACACGCCGATCACCACATCATCACGCCGGTGACCTATGGAATTGTTTTTGCCACATTGCTGGTCTTTACCGGGATTACGGTAGGCGCGGCCTATGTCGATCTGGGGATTTTCAATCCAGTCGTAGCGCTGGCTATTGCAAGCTTTAAGGCTGTTGTAGTGATTCTGTTTTTTATGCACGTCAAATATCAGTCCAATCTGATCAAGCTGACGGTTGCCGCAGGATTTTTCACGTTTTTGGTATTGATTACGATGACGATGAGCGACTACATCAGCCGGGCGTGGGGACTCTGGTAGCGCAGATGGTTTTTACAAGGATGCGGCCTTCGGGTCGCATTTTTTGTTGCGGTCAAATCACTATAGCACCGCCTCGTACACTCGAGATATGTCTCAAGTGAGTTCTGCTTCCTCGGAAAAGTTGCGTGAGTGGTCGGAAGATCCCCGTGTGAAGGTGCGACGAGACGCACCTCCGGATCCGGACGGAAGATGCGTCGTTTACTGGATGCAAAGGGCGCAGAGAGGTATCGATAATCATGCGGTCGATCTCGCCGCTAACTTAGCGAACCTGCTTGGCCTTCCGCTTGTAGTTTATTTTGCGGGGATTTCTAACTTTCCCCACGCGAATCTGCGCCACTATGTTTTTCTCAATCAAGGGTTGCCGGATATCGAGGTCGATCTTGCGGCTCGAAATATCTCGTTTGTGATGCGTCGTGCTCCGCGCGAATCGCACAAGCAGTTCCTTGCTGACGTTCGTGCGGCGTTTTTGATTGGGGATGAAAATCCTATGCGCGTGCCAGAACAGTGGCGTGGGGCGTTGGCATCGAAGATTAAGATTCCGTTCTGGACTGTGGATACGGATGTCGTGGTTCCTTCGAAGCTGATGGAAAAGGCCCAGTATGGGGCGTACACAATCCGGCCGCGCTTGTATCGCCTCTTGCCGGAGTACCTGCATCCCTACGAAAATATTCACGTGGAGCGAGAATGGAAACGGCCTCGAGGATTTTATGCCGACTCCGTCCATGAGGACATGACACGCGACTGGAAGGAGCTCGATCGTAGCGTTCCTCCGGTGGAAGCATGGAAGGGGGGGACCCATGCTGGACTTCGGCGTCTTGAACTTTTTACGCGAAAGCTTTTGAAAGACTACGACACGCAGCGCAATCATCCAGAGACGGATGGAACTTCCTGCATGTCGCCCTATCTACATTACGGGCATGTTGGTCCCATCACGATTGCGCTTGCCGTAGAAGCGGCTGCGAAGGCGAACCCGAAGTTAAAGCCTGCGCGCGACAGCTACTTCAATGAACTGATCGCCTGGCGCGAACTCGCCGTCAACTTCGTGCGCTACACGCCGAACTATGATTCGCCTGATTGTGCAGAGCAGTGGGCAAGGACGACGATTGCCGAACACGCCCGAGATGAGCGGGAGCATTTGTATACGCTTCAGCAACTAGAGAACGCGCATACTCATGACGATCTTTGGAACGCAGCCCAGATTCAAATGGTTCGATATGGCTGGATGCACAATTATCTGCGGATGTACTGGGCGAAGAAGATTCTGGAGTGGACGCCTGACGTGGCTACCGCGATGAAGTATTCCATCTATCTCAACGACAAGTATTTTCTGGATGGCAGGGACCCGAATGGCTACGCGGGGATTGCCTGGGCGATACTGGGGAAGTTCGATCGTGCCTGGGGAACGCGGCCCATCTTCGGCAAGATTCGATATATGTCCGGCGCGTCGACGGGGAAGAAGTTCGATTCGAAAGAGTACATGCGGCAGATGAAGATCCTTCCACAGCAGGGTTCGCTGGCGTTTTAAGAATTCCCATAAAGTCTTACCTGCTGCTGTCCTCGAGGAAAGCCTACAACTATGATGAGATTGTGGCGCTGTTGCAGCTAATGGTAGATTCGAGAAATAGCGGACTTTGCTTGACCTCCACTATATTGCTATTTGGAAAGCTTTGAAGAGGTGGCCACAGAGCCCCGGTAACGCCCAAACGTCGAACGTTCATGAGAGATTTCTCATCCCGTTCTGGCACTGTCTGTCGTACCTTCTCCTGCTCTAGCGTTGACTCATCCGATGTCAGCTTGCAGCATCAATGTTAGCTGTCTTTTACGTCGCGGATCACACGCTATGGGCCTGGTTCTATCCTCACAACACGAGCGTCTCGCAGAGCATCTCCCCTACTGGGCGAGTCGCTTCTTTTCTGCAGTCATTTTCTTTCTCGCGTTGACGGTGCCCGTTCTTGTCTTCGGTCAGCTGTCCCCCGTACCGACCGCTGCGCAGCATGAAGGCAGCGTGCCTTCGGCTAATTCCCTCTCGTCGCACACGGTCAGGTCGCGTCGCTTTGTCGATGGCCGTACTCTTGCCGGAGATGTACCGGCTGCACAAGTCATGGACTCCGCTCGGCAGAAGCACGCGGCGATGTTGGTGGAGCAAGCTGCTTCAGCGCAACTGTCGAGTTTGAGCGCGCCGTGGCAGGCAGTTGGGCCGCATCAGGTTGCCAGCATCGCCTATGGCAATGTGACCGGTCGGGTCACAGCGATTGCGATCGACCCTGCTGATCCAACTGGCAATACGGTCTATCTTGGGACGATAGGCGGTGGAGTTTGGAAGTCGATCAATGCGGCTGGACCATCGGCCACCGTCACCTTCGTCCCGCTCACGGATACGCTGCCGGTCTTCAGCGCGAATGCGGGAACCGCCGCGATTCCGTCGCTCAGTATCGGTGCAATCAGTGTTCAATCTGGCGTGATCCTTGCAGGGACAGGGGATCCTAACGACGCCTCCGATTCCTTTTACGGAAGCGGACTGTTGCGCTCGGCAGATAACGGCGTGACGTGGACGCTTATTCAAAACTCTCAGGATGGCGTTGCAGGCAACCACCTCTTCAGTGGACTAGGCTTCGCAGGTTTTGCATGGAGTACGGCTACTCCGGGCACTGTCGTTGCAGCAGTTTCACAGGCGGCGGAGGGTGTTCTAGTCAATGCGCCGGATGCGACGAACAGCGTGATGGGGTTTTACTACTCGACCGACGCCGGCGTGACCTGGCAGATGTCCACGATCATGGACGGCAGTCAGTCGGTGCAGAGCCCACAATCTCCCAGTCAACTTCTCGGTGGCCGAGCGGCGACGGCAGTTGTCTGGAATCCCGTTCGCCACCGTTTCTATGGTGCGATTCGTTATCACGGTTACTACGAGTCGGCAGATGGCGTGACCTGGACCCGGCTGGCGAATCAGCCTGGACAGGGACTTACTGCGATGAACTGTCCACCGGATCCAACATCGTTGGGAAGCACATCGTGTCCGATCTTTCGCGGGGCGTTGGCCGTGCAGCCCAATACGGGCGATACGTTTGCGCTGACGGTTGATCAAAACAATCTCGATCAAGGGCTGTGGCAGGATGTATGTGGTCTTTCCGGAGGGAACTGCGGCAACGGAACAATCACCTTCGGGAAGCAGTTGCCATCGGCTGCGCTGGAGATTGGCAATGGCAGCACTGTCGTGCCACAGGCAGACTATAACCTGGCGCTTGCGGCTGCGCCATCGGGACCGAGCGGCTCGACTCAGGGCACGATTCTGTATGTCGGGACGGCCGATCTTTTCCGCTGCGCTGTTTCCGCGGGATGTGCGCTGCGCAACACTACCAATGCGTTGAATGGATGTGCTGCGCCCGCACAGGTGGCGCCGGCTCAACATGCGATTGCCACGCTGGCTACGGCCTCGCAACCGCTGATTTACCTTGGCAACGATGGCGGCCTCTGGCGGTCGACCGACGGTGTGAACGAGCAGTCAACTCCATGCTCCACCGATGATGCGACTCACTTCCAAAATCTCAACGGCGGCCTTGGCTCGCTGGCGGAGGTCGTCAGCTTTGCGCAGCATCCCTCCGATGCCGGTACCGTGCTTGTCGGTCTTGGTGCGAATGGCACCGCGGCAACGACATCTCTGGGTCTAAGCTCGTGGCCGCAGCTTTCAACGGGCGAAGGCGGTACCGTTGGAATCGACCAGACGAATCCTTCCTTGTGGTACGTGTCCACTGCCGCCGGTGTGAGTATCCGTCAATGTTCCAAGGGGGCTGCCTGCTCTTCTGCGGACTTTGTGGGCACGCCGACGATTGGCCCTGCGCAGGTGGATGAAGATGATTCGGTCATCGATGCTCCCTGGCTGCTTGATCCCGTCCTCCCTTCCAATGTTCTTATCGGGACTTGCAGGGTGTGGCGCGGACCAGTGAGCGGTGGGTCATCGTGGCCTTCCTCGAACGCAATCAGCAGTCTTCTGGCCGGCCCTCTAGGTACATCCTGTGTTAGTAAAAATCCAGTTCTGCGATCTCTGGCTGCAGGCGGACTCCTAAACAATGCATCGACTGTGCGAGACTCTGATTCTCCGGTTCTGTATGCCGGTATGGCGGGGAAACTTGATGGGGGCGGCAGCGTTGGAGGCCATCTCTACTCCATCACTACGGCGGGCACCGCAAATAGCACAACGACCTGGACGGATATTGCAACGTCTCCTGTTACAAACGGCCAAGGGACTAGTTTCAACTCCGGGGGGTTCGACCTTTCGGCGGTCGCAGCAGATCCTCATGATGCGACCGGGAAGACTGTCTATGCGACAGTGATGGGCTTTGCGGGAAACGGGGTCAACGCAGCTCATCTCTATCGCTCCATTGATGCTGGTGCTCATTGGAGCAACATTAGCAGCAACCTGCCTGACGCTCCGGCCAACAGCGTCGTCGTCGACCCGAACGATGCCAATACGATTTACGTTGCGATGGATACGGGTGTGTACGTTACGACCGGGGTTACGACGTGCACCACTGCTAATTGCTGGAGTGTCTACGGCACCGGCTTGCCGAATGCTCCTGTTGTAGAACTTGCGGCCGCACCAGCCATGGCTACTGGTGATGGACGCACTGGTGAGTTGCGCGCTGGAACTTACGGTCGCGGGTTATGGCAGATTCCCCTGGTTACGGCAGCTATTGCAGCACAGCCGGTCATTAGTTTGAACCCCATTGCGCTTACCTTCAACGGTGAGTCGATCGGTACCGCGAGTGCGGCACAAACTATTACAGTTACAAATACAGGGCTTGCTCCGCTCACGGTCAGCCTGGTGGCAGTTACGGGCGATTTCAATGAGACTGATAACTGTACGGCAGCACTTATTGCTATCAACTTGACGTGCACGATTCAGATCAGCTTTCTACCTACCGCGACGGGGGGTCGAAGCGGGATCCTTACTATTTACGGTAATGTTGCCGGTGGGCAGGCAACCGCGACATTGACGGGTACTGGACTGGCTGCTGCGGCGATTGTTCTCGATCCCGTTGTGCTTACTTTTCCTTCAACAACTCTCAACGCAACCAGCCCGGTTCAAAACATTACTATTTCCAATACGAGTAATAACGCTGTGGGCTTGCAAGGGGCGATCATAAACGGGGGAGATTTCAGAATCACCGTCGATACCTGTGGTCCGACCCTCGGGCCAGGGGTCGGATGCACGGTTGGGATTGTGTTCACGCCTAGTGCGTCTGGAACTCGAACCGGAACCTTAACCGTGACCGATGATGTGGGAATCCAGACGGCTTCGCTGAGCGGAATCGGAACATCTCCCGCAACGGACGCACTCTCGCCGCTGACACTCACGTTTGGGGCACAGCAGGTAGATACTGCGAGCGCTCCACAGCAGATTACTTTGTCAAATACGGGCGATCTGCCGTTGACTCTCATTGCGGCACAGATCACAAGCGGAGACTTCACAGTTGTGAATGCCTGCGGTAACTCGCTGAACCCGCACTCCACTTGCTCCATGAACGTCGCCTTCGCTCCAAAGAACGTTGGCCCTCTCAGGGGCACACTGTCGGTAGCGGACCAGTATCGAACCCAGACGGTGGCGCTAAACGGCATCGGCATCGCACCGCCCGGTGTGTCATTGGCACCCTTCTCAACGGTTGTGTTCCCTCCTACAGGCGTTGGGCTTCAGTCTGCTTCACAAGCCATTACGTTGACCAACAATGTTGGCGCTCCGCTCTCGATACAAGGCATCTCGCTTACCGGAGACTTTGTGATTTTGCCGAATAGCAGCACCTGCGGAGCAAACGTTGCGCCTGATGCTGCTTGCGTGTTGCAGATCGCCTTTGCGCCGACAGTTGGTGGGCCGCGTACTGGATCGCTTATGGTGACAGATAGCGCGGGTAACTCGCCTCAGACACTCTCGCTTACCGGACCGGGTGTGGACTTTGCGCTCACCACCAATGGGATCACCAGCGTCAGTATCACAAGTGGTCAGAATGCTGTCTTTCCATTGCTGCTCAGTTCGGCGTCCAATGTCTCCGGCACGGTAACTTTCACCTGCGCGGGAATGCCCGCAAACTCGACCTGTAATGTCACGCCTTCCAGCATTCCACTTGGTAGTACGACTACCGTTTCTGTAACCGTGTTGACTGGCGTAGCCTCTGCTTTGTCCAGCCGTCCTTTCATCAATCGCTCGGACGTTATTTTATTTGCGACTTTGTTCCCGCTTGGTTTGCTGGTGCTGCGTCCAGCGCGCCGCTCAAGTGTGGCCGGTTTTGCTCTGCTTTGTTTCCTGCTTGCTGCGAGCGGTTGCGGTGTGGGACGGGAGATTCCTTTAACGAGTGGATCGAATCCGGGCGGCCCGTCAGGCCCGGTGACGACGGCGGGGACTTACACTGTCGTAACGACGGCGACGAGCGCTGGCTTGACGCGAAGTGTCAATCTCACGCTGATCGTTCAGTGAATCGTAGGGCTTCGATGCTGTACATGTTCAGGCTGACTGTCCGGCGCTTACTCCAGAGGCCCATGCCCATTGGAAGTTGTAGCCTCCCAGCCATCCGGTTACATCGACGACCTCGCCAATAAAATAAAGGCCAGGTACCTTGCGGCTCTGCATTGTCTTTGCGTCCAGTTCTGCGGTATTCACGCCACCCACGGTGACCTCGGCCTTGGCATAACCTTCGGTGCCGGCGGGAGTCAGGTGCCATTCATGGATATGCTGTTCCATCTGGGCTAAGGATGCGTTTGTCCAGTCGACTGGCTCGTGGAGCACAACCCATCGCTCTGCCATGCGGGCCGGCAAGACCGTGCGCATCGCATTCGCCGCTGCGGAGGCATCTCTTCGCGCGTTTCTTGCCAGCAATGGGGCAAGGACGTTCAGATCTGGCGCGAGGTCTACAGTCATGGTCTCGCCCGGCTGCCAGTACGACGATGTCTGCAGGATCGCTGGTCCGCTCAGCCCGCGATGTGTGATCAACATCTTTTCGCGGAAGCTTCCCTGTCGGTGGCGGGCTCCCGCTTGAGCGACCACCTCGGCTGAAACACCTGCCAGGTCGCACCACTGTTCGCGATCCTCGGCGCTGAAGACGAGGGGGACGAGGCCCGGTCTGCACGGTACGATGCGTAGACCAAACTGCTCGGCCAGTGTGTAGCCGGATGCGGTTGCGCCCATCTTCGGGATGGAGAGGCCCCCGGTGGCTACGACTACGGACTCGGATTGAAAGACTGCCTCCGGGGTATGAACCTCGAGATGGTCGGTACGCTCGACGGAGATGGCTTTGGCGCCGAGGATGATGCGGACACCGGCCTCTGCGCATTCGCGCTCGAGCATCGTGACGATGTCGTGGGCGGAGCGGTCGCAGAAGAGTTGTCCCAGTGTCTTCTCGTGGTAGCGGATGCCATGTCTTTCGACCATGGCGACCATGTCTGATGGGGTGAAGCGGGCCAGGGCGGACTTTGCGAAGTGGGGATTCTCCGAGAGGAAGTTCTCCGGGCGGCAGTGGATGTTGGTGAAGTTGCAGCGGCCTCCGCCTGAGATCAGGATCTTTTTTCCGACGCGCTCGGCGTGATCGAGCAGGACCACCCGTCGTCCGCGTTTGCCGGCTTCGATGGCGCACATCATTCCTGCCGCGCCAGCGCCGAGTACTACAACATCAACCTTCTGTGTGTGCGGTTTTGTGGTCATTCTCTATCGGAGATTCTGTGGCTTCGGGTGATTTTGGATTCGTGATCGTGTGCGCGCCTCTTTCGAACCGCGATTTGGATCCTGATTGCTTGCGTTTTTCTTACCCCACCCGGCAGATGAGGCACTTGAGGTAGCTGGTCTCGGGGAGGGTGAGGACGGCGGGGTGGTCGGGGGCGGCACCCCGGGTCTCGAGGAGCTGGACGCGGCGGCCTGCGTCGGAGGCGGCGGCGGAGACGACCTCGGTGAACTCCTGCAGGGGGACGTGGTGGGAGCAAGAGCAGCTGATGAGGGTTCCGCCGGGGCGGAGCATCTTGATGGCGCGGAGATTGAGCTCCTTGTAGCCGCGCATGGCGCCTTCGGCGGCGCGCTTGGACTTAGCGAAGGCGGGCGGGTCGAGGACGATGGTGTCGTACTGTTGGCCGGTGGATTCGTACTCGCGGAGGAGCTCGAAGGCGTCGGCCTCGATCCACTCGACCTGAGCGGGAAGATCGGGGTTTAGCTCACGGTTGCGGTCGGCTACTTCGAGGGCGCTGCGGCTGGCGTCTACTCCGGTGACCTGGCGGCAGTTCTGGGCCATGTGAAGGGCGAATCCGCCTTGATAGGTGCAGATGTCGAGCGCGGAGCCGGTTACGTATCGGGCTGCGGCGGCGTAGTTGAGCCGCTGATCGAGGAAGGCTCCCGTCTTCTGGCCGGAGCCTGCGTCGAAGTGAAAACGAAGGCCGTTGATGGTGAAGATGGTGGTGAGTTGTGGTGTTTCGGTGGCGTCTTGATGGTGTGGGGGGTGGAGTGGACCCGGTGCGGGGTGGGCCAGTTGTTCGAGTTCGCGGATCTTGGGGTCGGGGCGCTCCCAGAGGATGATGCCGCCTGTGTCGGTGCGGAAGTGGTCGCGGAAGACTTCGGTCAGGAGGTTGCGGACGTCGTCCTGGGCGGTGCCCTGGGTGAGGAGCTGGAGGATGACGAGGTCGTTGTAGCGGTCGGCGACGATGCCGGGGAGGTTGTCGGCCTCGGAGAAGATGAGTCGGCAGGCGTCGTCTTCCATCGACTCGGGGGCTACTTCGTCGCGGAGGGCGAGGGCGGCGAGGACTCGTTCGCGGAGCTGCTCGAGGTAGGCGGCTCGGGAGAGTGCGGCTTCGTTTGAGACGACTCTTACTGCGATCTGCGAGGCGGCGCTGTAGAGGCCGGTGCCGAGGGGGATGCCTCGGCTGTCCATCACCGTGATGAGGGCTCCGGGCTCGATCTCGGTGGCGCCGATCGGGGGGACGAGGGACTCGACGTCCGAGCGGTAGACCCACAGGTGTCCGGCTCGGAGGCGGTCTGCGGCGCGGCGGGTGATGGCTGCGGCTGGTCCGTGCTGCTGGGCCGCGACGACGCGCGGGGCCCGATCTTCTACTTTTCTAAGCATCTTTCCATGGTCGCATAGCGTTTCTGCCGGCTGGACCCCTCCCCCTCCCCCTTGGGGTATTTTGGACGGAAGTTGTTTTATTTCAGTCATTTGGCGATGGGTGGTGTCTGTAGAATGTTGATTCTAAGTGAGTTGCGTATAAAATACTTTGAATGAATGAGTTACGGGGTCATAAGGAAAGCCCCTCGCTCAATCGGGGCCTTTATTCCCATGCTTCCAGTATAGCGGTTGGAGGATAACTGATACGCCACGCGAATGTGCTGGATTGACGCGGTGATTCGTGGCTTTGGGGCTTGACAGGTTTGGGGGATCTTACTGCCGCTAACTTGAACGGAGTTATTGGAGACGTGCCGCGTACAGAACGCATCACACTTGGTCGGTGAGGGTCGGGATGGCGAAGGTAGACGACGCGGAGTTGTTGGAGGTAGTTGGCCGCATGGTGCGCGTCAGCAGCCCGTCCAAGCCATACTTCACGCGCGGCGTGCAGCTCACAAAACTCGATATCGTCCGCTATTTTCTGGCCGTGGCGCCGGGTGCGCTGCGTGGCATTGTGGATCGTCCGGTCGTTCTGAAACGCTTTGTGAATGGTGCGGAGGCAGAGCCCTTCTACCAGAAGCGCGCACCCAGTGACCTGCCGGAGTGGATGCGCACGGTGACCCTGTCGTTCCCTTCGGGGCGTACCGCCGAGGAAGTAGTCGTCGATGACGCGGCCGGCCTCGCGTGGATCGTCAACCTCGGCTGTATGGAGCTGCATCCGCATCCGGTGCGTACCGGAGACCTCGATCATCCGGATGAGCTACGCGTAGACCTTGATCCGCAGCCCGGAGTGGTCTGGACCGATGTACGCGCGGTAGCCATGGAGGTAAAGGCTCTCCTTGATGAGCTTGGACTGGTAGCGTGGCCGAAGACCAGCGGGTCACGCGGCATTCACATCAACATACGGATCGAGCCACGGTGGACCTTCACCGAGGTACGCCGAGCGGCGCTGGCTCTGGCGCGCGCGGTGGAGAAACGCTGTTCGCTGGCGAGCAGCAAGTGGTGGAAGGAAGAGCGTCATGGTGTTTTTCTGGACTACAACCAGAACGCGAAAGATCGCACCACTTGTTCGGCCTATTCGGTAAGGCCACTCCCCGACGCGCGCGTGAGTACGCCGCTACGGTGGGATGAAGTGATGACGTGCGATCCTGCCGACTTTACCGTGTTGACGATGCCAGATCGCTTTGCGAAGATTGGCGACCCGCACGCCGCGATGAATGAGCATGCAGGCGTGCTCGATGCGTTGCTGGAAATGGCTGCCCGTGATGAGGCAGAGGGCGTTGGCGATGCTCCATGGCCACCGCACTTCCGCAAAATGGAGGGCGAGCCCGCGCGAGTGCAACCCTCGAAGTCTCGCACCTCTGCCGTGAAGAAGACCGTAAAGAAGAAGATCACAAAGGCGGTGGGAGAAGACGTGGATCTTGCTGATCCTGTTGCGAAGAAGGGTCGCCGGCAGTCGACTATGCCGCTCATCGTGATTGCGCAGTCACCCGATAAGGCTGCGGCGGAGGCCGGGCTGGAACGCTGGAAGCAACAGCACCCGGAAGCCGCGGCACTACTGGCCCCGGATGATGTGCTGGTAGATCGGATGCGCGGGTCGGCCTATGTCTGGTATCGCATTCGCGTGAACCTGCGCCACGTACCAGAGGAATCGAGACCCGCGCAGGGGGTGCCTGATCCGGATGATGACCCAACCCGGGCATGGCGCGAGTCGAAAGAGCAGCCATCATGAACCACTGCTTAGTGGATCTATCTCAGGAGGCGCGTTCCGGGAAGATGCTCATCAACTCCTGCGGTGGAACGACCTCGAGCTGCTCGTAGGTACAGTCTCCTGTTGGCTTGTCAGGACGCCAGCGCCGGAAGTGGGCGAGGTGGCGAAAGCGGTCGCCCTGCATGTGCTCGTAGGCCACCTCGACCACAAGCTCAATACGTAGCGGCTGCCAGCTCAGGTCTTTGCCTGCGTTCCATCGCGATTGGCCGCCGGGCATGCGGCCACTCGCTTGTGCCCCCTCGTCGGCCCAGTCTGCCCACGGGTGGTCGCGCAGGGCTCCTTCGCGATAGGGTGCGAGAAACTCTACCAGCTCCCTGCGTTTTGCCGCGGTGAAACTGGCACAGACTCCAACATGCTGTAGCTTCCCTGCGTCGTTGTAGAGACCCAGCAGCAGCGAACCAACGGCAGTCCCTTCATTGTCTTTGTGCCAGCGGAAGCCGGCGACGACGCAGTCGCAGTCGCGTTCGTGCTTAATCTTGAGCATGGTGCGTTTGTCGGGCGTATACGGCCCCGCAACAGGCTTGGCTATCACACCGTCGAGGCCTGCGCCCTCAAAGCGCGTGAACCAGTCCTTCGCAGTAGCGCGATCCTGCGTCGCAGGCGTCATATGCAGCGGAGTCTGCACATTGGCAAGAATTCGTTCGAGTTCACGGCGCCTTACGGCGAAAGGCTCGTCACGTAGATCACGATCCTCAAGCTGAAGCAGGTCGAAGAAGACAACCGATGCCGGAGACTGTGCGGCGAGGGTCTTCACACGCGACGCCGCGGGGTGGATACGTAACGTTAGCGCATCGAAATCCAGACCGCCTTCACGTGCGATAACGATCTCGCCATCCAGAACGCATCGTGGCGGCAGTTGTTGCAGCAGAGGATCGCGGAGTTCCGGGAAGTAGCGGTCGAGCGGCTTTCCGTCGCGACTTTGAATCAGTAGTTCTTCGCCGTTGCGGAAGATCACCGTGCGAAAACCATCCCACTTCGGCTCGAAGCTCCACCCCTCTGCGTTTGCAGGAATCCCCTCAACCCGTTTCGCGAGCATGGGCAGGATCGGCGATGGCAATGGCAGCGGCACGATGTGTTGGATGCACGTCGCCATACATTGGTGAACAGTGCGTGGAACTGATTTACAAACGTGACGGCAAAGCAACAAGACAGCAGTCTATCGAACATGCCACCTGCTTGAGCCTGCTGCCCCTTGCATCAAATAAGCTTACTCATAGCCGTGCACTTCCACGACCTCAATAAGTCATAGCAGGCCAATGCACTTATTGAGCTTGGACTGGACGCGCAGGTTAGTCCTCATAAACGCGCGTCTCGTCACTTGTCCGAAAAGTCGGCTCAGGATCGGGCTACTCGGTGCGGAGGGCTTGCATGGGTTCGATGGAGGCGGCTCTTCGGGCGGGGAGGACGGCGGCTAGTGTGACCATGACCACTGCTAGAGCTACTGCTACGATCAGGGTTACGGGGTCGGATGTGGTGACGCCGTAGAGCTGGCTGCGGAAGAGCCTTGCGAGTAAGACGATGGAGGGCAGGGCGACGACGATGGCGATTGCGGCGATGATCGACATCTCGCGGACGACGAGCATGACGACTCCGCTTCGCTGCGATCCCAGGGCGAGGCGTACGCCGATCTCGCGGGTGCGCTGTTCGGTGGAGTAGGCGAGTACGCCGTAGAGTCCGACCGCTGCGAGCAGGATAGCGAGTGCTGAGAAGCCGACTGCGAGGAGAGCCAGCGCGCGTTCGTCGGCGGTGACGCGATCGACCTGTTCGTCCATGGTTCGCATGCCGTCGACGACGAGGGTGGGATCCATTCCGTGGATGGCCTGGCGGATTGCGGATTCGACCATCTCGGGAGACTGGGTGGTGCGTGCGTAGATCTTTACTCCGAGTGGGTGTTTGATCTGTGGATAGGGGCGATAGACCGCCAATCCTATCTCTGTGCGCAGATTCTGATGTTTGATGTCGCCTACGACACCGATGATGGTTGTGTCGGGAGGGGTTGGAGTGTCTCCTCCTTCGGAGATCATGCGGCCGAGGGCATTCTGCGCCGATCCGAAGAATCGCTTGGCAAAGGTCAGGTTGACGACGGCTACTTTTGGAGCTTCGTGCGAGTCTGCGACGGTGAACTCTCTTCCGACGAGCAACGGCTGCTTGAGCGTGGCGAAGTAGCCGGAGGTGATCCAGGGAGCTTCGAAGTCTGTCTTCTCGTCGTCGGTGAACTTATGGCCTTCGACGGAGAAGCCGCTGAAGTGGGAGTCTCCGGTGAGCTCTGCATCGTTGGTGGCTGCGACGGAGAGGACGCCGGGGATGCGCTGCACGGCATCGAGCGCGTTGGTCACGGTTGGGATCATGCGGTCCGCTCCGTAGCCGGAGTCTGAGGGATCGAAGTTGAAGGTGGCCAGATGGCTGGTGTCGAAGCCTACCTGCTGGTGGTGAAGATTGTTGAGGGTTCTGACGAACAGGCCTGCGCCGCCGAGCAACAAGACGCTGAGAGCGATCTGCACGCCGACTGCGACCTTGCGGAATCTCTGCGAGCTTTTGGAGGCGGTTCCGGTGCTTTGGCGCAGTGCGTTGGCGAGGTCGGGACGGAGGAAGTGCAGTACGGGCGCCATGCTGAAGAGCAGGCTTGCGATGAGAGCTACGCCCAGAGTGAAGAGGAGCACGCGGGCGTCGATGGCGCTGGAGTAGGGCTCTTCGCCGGGGTTGGCGCTGGTGAGAAGACGGACCAGGGTGTTGGTGACGAGCGGAGCCATGAGCAGGCCGGCTGCTGCGCCGACCAGACCGAGGAGTCCGCCTTCGAGGAGAAGCTGCGAGACGATCCGGCTCTGCTTCGCGCCGAGGGCGTAGCGCATGGACATCTCGCGGGCCCGGCTGGAGGCTTTGAGGAGCAGAAGGGTTGCTACGTTGATGGCGCACATCGCGACTAACAGTCCGGCCATGCTCATCAGGATGATCAGCGGCGTCTTGAGGTCCATGCGGTCAGGGGCGAAGCCGGTTGAATCGTCGAGGACTTTGAGATGCGAGTCGTCGAGGAAGCGTTTTTTGAAGTGGTCGGTTCTGTTCTTGTAGAGGGTGAGCTCGTGGGCGCGCAGATTGTGCCAGAGTGGTTCGAGGCTGGCTTGAGCTTGAGTTGCGGAGACTCCCGGTTTGAGGCGGCCGACGAGTGTGAGCCAGATGGACTGGTGGTTGTTCAGGTTGTCGCGGGAGGCGGTTCCGGGCAGGACGATCTCGACCATGCTGAGCGGCATGAAGGCGCCGGGCTTGTAGCCTCCGATGGCTGACTGGAAGTTGGCTGGAGCGACACCGAGGATGGTGAAGGGGTGGCCTTCGATGAGAACGGTCTGGCCGACTACGTCGGGGGATGCGGCGAAGCGAGTCTTCCAGTAGTCGTAGCTGAGAACCACGACAGGATTGGCGCTCTTCGCGGTGTCGTCCTGGGCGTTCATGAGGCGTCCGAGGGCGGGCTTGAGACCGAGCATGTCAAAGTAGTTTCCGCTGACGAGTTCGATATCGTTATCTTCTGCCTGGTTGTGCCAGGAGATTCCGCTGCTGGCTCTGATCGCGGCAATCATTCCGGAGAAGACTTGATTCTGATCGCGGAGATCTTTGTACATGGGGTAGGAGAAGTAGTTAGTGAGATCGCCGCCGAAGCTGCTGGCCGAACCGGAGAAGCCTCCAGACCACTCGAAGCGGACGAGCTCTTTGGGATGCTGGACGGGCAGCATCCGGAGCAAGGCCTGGTCGAAGAGGGTGAAGACGGCTGCGTTGGCGCCGATGCCAAGGGCCAGGGTGAGCACCACAGTGAGGGCGAACCCGGGCGACTTGCGTAGCTGGCGAATGGCAAAGCGCAGGTTCTGGAGCAGGGTCTGCATTAAAAAAATCCTCCGGGGACAGGGGCCTACGGAGAGATGGTGGCACGTTTCCCGCCAAACAGTGTGGGCTGCAAGTAATTTATTTTCTGCAGATGCGGGCGGGCTGCCGTGGTGGTGGAGGTGAATTTGTCCGGAAACGGACTACTTCGTTCGCAAGTGAACAGTGCGTAGAGAGAGAGAGAGAGACGAGCAGCGGCGTTGGTTGAGGGGCTTTGGTTGGGGATGCTTTGCTGTCTTCTATTGCTTTCCAATAGAGGCGGGTGCATACTCCTATTTGAAGGCAATAGGAGAGCTTGGAATGGGTGAGAAGGCGGATGTGTGGCAGGGGACGCTGGCGTTGATGGTGTTGAAGACGCTGGAGAGCATGGGCTCGCTGCATGGGTATGGGATCGCGCGACGGATTGAGCAGACCAGCGGGGATGTGCTCTCGCTGAACTACGGGACGCTGTATCCGGCGCTGCTGAAGCTGGAGCAGGAGGGGGCGATTGTGTCGGAGTGGGGGGTGTCGGAGAACAATCGCAAGGCGAAGTTTTACAAGCTGACGCGGGTGGGGCGGAAGCAGCTTGAAAGAGAGACCAGCAACTGGGAGCAGACGACAGCGATCCTGGCGCGGTTTCTGGGGGGGACGGAGGATCCGGCATGAAGAGGCTGCGTGCGGCGTTGCGACGATTGGTTGGGATGTTCTCTGCCGGGCGGCGGGAGCAGGAGTTTGCCAGCGAGATTGAAGGGCATCTGCAGATGCATATCGAGGACAACGTGCGCGCGGGGATGACGCAGGAGGATGCGCGACGGGATGCGCTGCTGAAGCTTGGCGGGTTGGAGCAGACGCGGCAGGCTTATCGCGAGCGGGGCACGGCCCCCTTCTTCGAGACGCTGTGGCAGGATCTGCGCTTTGCGCTGCGGCAGCTGGGGAAGAATCCTGGGTTCACGATTACGGCAGTGCTGATGCTTTCGCTCGGGATTGCGGCTAGTGTTGCGATCTTTGCGTTTGTGGATGCTGCTCTCTTGAGACCGCTTCCTTATCCAAATCCTGAAGGCCTTGCTGACGTTACGGAGAGCGCGGCTCTGTTTCCGCGTTCGAATCTCTCTTATCCCGATTATTTCGATTGGAAGCGGATGAATCGCAGCTTTCGTTCGCTCGATGCGTACGAGGGGACGGGCTATCTGTTGAGTACGCCGTCGGGGGTTGAGCCGGTGGCGGGGGAGCGGGTGACGGATGGATTCTTTCATACGCTGGGCGTGGCTCCTTTGCTGGGGCGTGACTTTTATGCGGGAGAGGATCTGTTGAGCGCGCCACGTACGGTGATGTTGAGTTATTCGACGTGGCAGAAGCGTTTTGGCGGCAGGAAAGATATTGTGGGGCAGGCGGTATCGTTGAGCGGCACGCCGTACACGATTGTGGGGGTGATGCCGGACAGCTTTGAGTTTGCGCCGCACAATAACGCGGAGTTCTGGACGACGATGCATGCAGGCTCGGCCAATGAGTGCGATTTGAGACGCAGCTGCCATGGGATGTACGGTGTGGCGCGACTGAAGGATGGCGTGTCGGTTGCGGCAGCGCTGGCAGATATGAAAGCCATAGCGGAGCAGCTGGAGCGACAGTATCCTGACTCGAATCGGGGACAGAGTGCCGTGGTGCAGCCGCTGTCGGAGTTGATCGTCGGGGATATTCGCCCGATTCTGCTTTTGCTGCTGGCGGGTGCGGGGCTACTGCTGTTGATTGCGTGTGTGAACGTTGCGAGCCTGTTGCTGGTGCGGTCGGAGAGCCGGAGGCGGGAGATTGCGGTGCGGGGAGCGCTGGGGGCTTCGCCGCTGCGGCTGGCACGGCAATTTGTAACCGAAGGTGTTCTGCTTGTGTTTGGGAGTTCTTTGCTTGGGTTGGTGTGTGCGGTCTTTGCCTCGCAGGCGTTGCTACGGCTTATCCCGTTCGACATGCTGCGCCATATGCCCTATCTTCGCGGACTTGGACTGAACTTTCACGTTGCGTGCTTTGCCCTGGCGATTGCGGCGCTGGCTGCGGTGATCTTTTCGTTGACGCCGATTGTGCGGCTCTCGTTCGACGAGATGCGAGAGGGTCTGACAGAGGGTTCGCGCGGCTCTGCCGGTGTTCTCTGGCGACGAATCGGAGCGAACCTCACGGTACTGGAGTTGGCGATCGCAGTTGTTTTGCTGGTGGGAGCGGGGTTGCTGGGCAAGAGTTTTTATCATCTGCTGCATGTCGATTTGAACTTTCAGCCGGACCATCTGGCGACGCTTTCGGTCTCTTTACCGGACAAGACTTACCCCAAGGAGGAGCAGATCGTAGTAGCGCGGCGGCAGCTGCTCGATCGCATTGCAGCCTTGCCGGGGGTGGTCGCGGTGGCGACGACGAGCCAGCTTCCGGCCTCGTCAAACGGCAATACGGACTGGATACGGTTTGTCGGGCGGGAGTACAACGGCAAACACAATGAGGTGAACGAGCGCGACATCACTGCCAACTTCTTTTCGACGGTGAAGACGCGGTTGATTCGGGGCCGGTTCTTCACTCCCGACGAGGATGGGACGAAGCCTCGTGTGGTGATCATCAATCAGGCATTCGTCCGGTTGTACTTTCCGAATCAGGACCCGCTGGGCGCGAGGATCGGAGATACGGCGCTGTCGCCCAAGTCGATCAGGGAGATTGTTGGGGTGGTGGATGATCTGCGGGAGGCTTCGCTCGATCAGCCGATTCTGCCGGCGATCTACGCTCCTGCGGACCAGAGCCCGGATACTTACTTCAACGTGATCGTTCGCACCTCGCAGGACGAAAAGACTTTGTTGCCTACGATTGTTGCTGCGGTCCATGAGTTCGATCCGGGTATCGGAGTTCCGGATGAGTCCACGATCTTGGAGCACATCAACGATTCTCAGACGGCTTATCTGCATCGTTCGTCGGCGTGGCTGGTGGGTGGGTTTGCTGTGATGGCGCTGCTTCTGGGGATGATTGGGCTGTATGGGGTGATTGCCTACTCGGTGAGCCAGAGGACGCGGGAGATTGGCGTGCGGATGGCGCTGGGGGCGCAGAGGGAGATGGTGCAGCGGATGGTATTGAAGGAGGGTGGACGGCTGGCGATGGCGGGGATTGCGCTGGGGCTGGTGTGCTCGCTGGCGGCTACGCTACTGCTGCGCAGTGTGCTGTTTGGGGCGCAGAGGTGGGATGTGGAGACTCTGGGCGGAGTGGCTCTGCTGCTTGCTGCCGCGGCTCTGCTGGCCAGTTATATTCCGGCGCGAAGGGCGGCTTCGATCAATCCGGTGGAGGCGTTGCGGGCGGAGTAATTCGTCCCATTCTTCTTCAAGGGCAGGGTCTCAAGTCAAGGGTCAGCCGAAGTTAAACGCGAGCGAAATTGCGTTCGTGCTTGTAGAAACCCGTGCGGATATACTGCTGGCACTGGAAATATGCCTTTTGGAGAGTGCGAGGATGTCGAGGAATCTGGTTCGGATCAGTGTGTCTTGTGGCGTGTTGCTTGCCTCTGCGATGGCGATGGGGGCTGGGCCGCAGGAGAAGAAGGACAGCGAGAAGAAGAAGGACCAGAAGCTGGTGGTGACGGGGACGCCTGTGGTTGAACCTGCGGAGCCGCCGATGGACTCGAGTACGGATGGCTCGGTGACGGTGGGTGGGCAGACGATCGCTTACCGTGCGGTGGCGGGGACGCTGACGGTGGGATCTACCGATTCGCAGGATGCGATGCTGGGGCTGGATGGGAAGCTGCTGCCGGATACGGGAGAGAAGACGCCCGATCCGGACAAGCCTGAGGAGGCTCCTGCGACGGCGCGGATGTTTTATGTTGCGTACTTCAAAAAGGATGCGCCTGTGGGACGGCCGGTGACGTTTCTGTATAACGGCGGACCGGGGTCGGCGACGATGTGGCTGCATATGGGCTCGTTTGGGCCGAAGCGAGTGGTGACGACGGACGCGCAGCATGATGAGGGAGCGCCTTACAAGATCGTCAATAACGATTACAGCCTGCTGGACGTGAGCGATGTGGTGTTTATCGATGCGCCGGGGACCGGGTTCAGCCGGATTATGGGCAAGGACAAAGAGAAGGCGTTCTGGGGTGTGGATCAGGATGCGCATGCGTTCGACCGGTTCATTCGCAGGTTTTTGACGAAGTACAACCGGTGGAACTCTCCGAAGTATCTGTTGGGCGAGAGCTATGGGACGCCGCGCAGCGCGGTGCTTTCGGCTGCTTTGCAGAATGTGGATCTCAATGGGATTGTTTTGCTTTCGCAGATTTTGAGCTTCGATAACAGCATCGATGGTCCGAAGTGGAATCCTGGTGTGGATCAGGCTTATGCGCTAGGGCTGCCTACCTTTGCGGCGAGCGCGTTCTATCATCACAAACTGCCGACGCAGCCTGCGGCGCTGGAGCCGTTTCTGGCCGAGGTGGAGCAGTATGCGATCGGCGACTATATGAACGCGCTGCTGCAGGGATCGGAGTTGCCGGAGGCGAGGAAGCAGGCGGTGGCGGAGAAGCTGCATCAATATACCGGGCTGCCGGTGACGTATTTGATGAGGGCGAATCTGCGAGTGTCCGGGGCTGCGTTCAGCAAGCAGCTTCAGTTGGATGATGAGACGACGACGGGGCGGCTGGATACTCGGTACAAGGGGCCGGATATCGATCCGCTGAGCGCGGACGCGGAGTATGACCCGCAGAGCAATGCGATCTCGTCGGCGTATACGGCGGCGTTGAACCAGTACATGCGGACGGAGTTGAAGTATGGCGAGAACCAGACATACAAGCCGGGGGCTTATGTGGATGCTGACTTTTCGTGGGATCTGCGGCACCAGCCTCCGGGGGGACCGCCGGCGAATCAGCAGGAGGGCGGGACGAACGTGATGCCCGACCTGGCGTACACGATGAAGTCCAACCCGAAGATGAAGGTGATGCTGGCGGGTGGGTACTTCGACCTGGCGACGCCTTACTTTGAAGGCAAGTTCGAGATGCACCATCTGCAGATTCCGCAGAAGCTGCAGGCGAATATCAGCTACCACTACTACCAGAGCGGGCACATGGTGTATGTGAACGAGGAGGTGCTGAAGCAGTTCCATGCGGATGTGGCTGGGTTCATCCGGGGGACTGAGGACGGGAAGTAGATCGCAGTCGGAAGAAGACAAAAGCCACCCTGCAGAGGTGGCTTTTATCTTTCCGGGGGGTTATTTCTCCTGACGAATCATTGCATCAGCTTTCCCCATTGGTCGTCCGATTCGAGGCTTACTGCGCCGTGCTGGGAGGCAAACTTCAGGAACTCAGGTGGAGCATTTTTTACTCCAGCGAGGTTGGCCAGGCGAATCGAATCGATCCCCACCCAATGAATATTCTCGATATCAGCCCCTCGTAAATCGACCTCATCCAGATTAGCGCCTGACAAGGTTACATTCTGCATACTCGCACCGTTCAGATCCGCGCCGTTGAGATTGACGTTCTCCATCTTCGCTCCGGAGAGAGTTGCACCTCGGAGATTTGCGTCGTTCATGATGCAAAAGGTGAAGAGCGAGTTTGTGAAATTGCTGCCGCGGAGATCGGATGCGTGAAGGTCGCACCGGCTGAGGTTTGCGTCGCTAAGATGAATCCCTTGAAGGAAGGCATTGCTCGCATCGACGCCGGTCAATGAGACATGATCAGCGTTCAACTGCTGGAGTGCTTCGATGCGGCCACCGCTGCCACCCTTTCCCTGGGCGGTGTTGATCACCTGCCAGGCCTGGTAGTGTCTCTGCTTCTTTCGGTCTCCGCTCTCGGAAAAATAGAAGATGACCGCGATCAGTACGGAAAAAGTTCCGAGATGGTCCAATACGTCCAGAAACGCCCAGTTGCCGAGAGCCCAGGCTACCCAGGAGGTGTACCACTCGAAGTGCCTGAACACGCGCGTCCACGAGCGTGAGTCTGCCGCGACTTCCTTCCATGGTTTCGGTCGACTTCTTATGATTCGTTCGCGCAAAAACTCTCCTGCATGTCAGAGTTGCTCTCACCAGAAAGACTAACTCTGATCGATACGGCAGTCTGTGACGGGCTAACAAAGCTGATTAATAAGGGAGCTAGCAGTGAGTGGTGGCTGAGATTGGCACCGCGAACCACGAAGGGAGTCGGAGGAATTGGCCGGGATGGGCAAGGCGTAGAATGTGAGTGACTTGCTATCAGATTTTCGCATCCTATGGGTGCGCTGATGCGTCTAATTTAGGCGAAGAGCTCAAATTTATTGAGGAGATAGGGAGTTATGGCGATCAAGTGGGATCGATTGACGGTGAAGTCGCAGGAGGCGATGCAGACGGCCAGCGGATATGCCGCGGAGAATGGCAATCCAGAGGTGCTGCCGCTGCATCTGATGGCGGCGCTGCTTGAGGACCGGGAGGGAGTGGTGATCCCGGTGCTGGAGAAGATTGGGGTGCCGGTGGAGCAGTTGCTGTCGGGGGTGAACGCGGGCGTTGCGAAGCTGCCGAAGGTGCAGGGCGGGGGGCAGCCGGGGATGTCGAATGCGCTGCAGAAGGTGCTGGAGCAGGGGTTCAAAGAGGCGGAGAACTTCAAGGATGAGTACTGTTCGACGGAGCATCTGCTGCTGGCGCTGTCGAAGGCGAAGAATGACCCGGTGCAGCTGGCAATGGCGGCGCTGGGCGGGACGCATGAGGCGATCCTGAAGGCGCTGAGTACGGTGCGGGGGAGTCAGCGGGTGACGGATCAGAATCCTGAAGGGAAGTTTCAGGCGCTGGAGAAGTATGCGAAGGATCTGACGGACCTGGCGCGGCGTGGGAAGCTCGATCCGGTGATTGGGCGGGACGAGGAGATTCGCCGGGTGGTGCAGGTGCTGAGTCGCAGGACGAAGAATAATCCCGTGCTGATTGGCGAACCGGGCGTGGGGAAGACTGCGATTGTGGAGGGGTTGGCGCGAAGGATCTTTCTGGGCGATGTGCCGGAGATTCTGAAGAACAAGCGCGTGTGCTCGCTGGACCTTGGCGCGATGATCGCCGGGGCGAAGTTTCGCGGGGAGTTTGAGGATCGGCTGAAGGCGGTGCTGAAGGAGATCGAAGAGTCGAACGGCGAGATCATTTTGTTCATCGATGAGTTACATACTCTGGTGGGCGCGGGTGCAAGCGAGGGTTCGCTGGATGCGAGCAACATGCTGAAGCCTGCGCTGGCTCGCGGGGGCCTGCGGGCGATTGGCGCGACGACGCTGAGTGAGTACAAGAAGTACATCGAGAAGGATGCTGCGCTGGAGCGGCGGTTCCAGATTGTGTATGTGGGCGAGCCGAATGTCGAGGATACGGTTGCGATTCTGCGTGGGCTGAAGGAGAAGTATGAGGCTCACCACAAGGTGCGGATCAAGGATTCGGCGATTGTGGCTGCGGCGGTGTTGAGCCATCGGTATATCTCGGATCGGTTTTTGCCGGATAAGGCGATTGATCTGGTGGATGAGGCTGCGGCGGCGCTGGCGATTCAGATTGGCTCGGTTCCGGTGGAGATTGATGACCTGGAGCGGAGGGCCACTTCGCTTGAGATTGAACGCGCGGCGTTGAAGCGGGAGAAGGACGCGGGCTCGCAGGAGCGGCTGGAGATTGTGGAGCGCGAACTGGCCGAGGTGAAGGAGGCGTCGGCCGGGCTGCGTGCGCGATGGCAGAAGGAGCGCGGTGCGATTGGCAAGATTGCGGAACTGAAGGAGCAGTTGGAGTCGCTGCGGTTCCAGATGGGCGAAGAGACGCGCAAGGGCAATCTGCAACGTGCGGCGGAGTTGCAGTATGGCGAGCTTCCGAAGCGCGAGGCGGAGTTGCGCGAGTTGACGGCGGAGCAGGATGCCGCAGTTCGCGAGGATGAGGCGGAGGCGAAGTCGGGCGCTGTTGCCGGTGTGGCGAAGCGGCCTTCGCGGATGTTGAAGGAGGAGGTGGACGAGGAGGATATCGCCGCGGTGGTGTCGAAGTGGACCGGGATTCCGGTCTCGAAGATGCTGGAGGGCGAGACGCAGAAGCTGGTGCAGATGGAGGAGCGTCTGCGCGAGCGCGTCGTTGGGCAGGATGAGGCGCTGAGTGTGGTGGCGAATGCGATTCGTCGTTCGCGTGCGGGGTTGAGCGATCCGAAGCGGCCGATTGGTTCGTTCATCTTTCTTGGGCCGACGGGCGTAGGGAAGACGGAGACGGCGAAGGCGCTGGCGGAGTTCCTGTTCGATGACGAGGCCGCGCTGGTGCGGATCGACATGAGCGAGTATATGGAGAAGCACGCCGTGGCGCGGCTGATTGGCGCGCCTCCGGGATACGTTGGGTATGACGAGGGCGGACAGTTGACCGAGGCGGTGCGGCGCAGGCCATATTCGGTGATTCTGTTTGATGAGATTGAGAAAGCACATCCGGATGTGTTCAACGTGCTGCTGCAGGTGCTCGATGATGGACGGCTGACGGACTCGAAGGGACGGACGGTGGACTTCAAGAACACTGTGCTGATCATGACTTCGAATGTTGGCGCGGGACAGATGTCGACGGCGTGGGCGCAGGGCGAGGAGGGGTTTGAAGAGGCGAAGGCTCGCGTGATGGATGAGCTGCGCAAGCACTTCAAGCCGGAGTTCCTGAATCGCGTGGACGACATTGTGATCTTCCATCCGCTGGCCGATGCGCAGCTGACCCATATCGTCGATCTGCGGCTGAAGGACCTGGAGAGGCTGCTGGCGGATCGAAAGATTACGCTGGAGCTGACCGACGGTGCGAGGAAGGCGATCTTCAAAGCGGGGTACGACCGAGCTTATGGAGCGCGGCCTTTGAAAAGAGCGATTCAGCGGCTGGTGCAGGACAAGCTGGCGGTGAAGATTCTGGACGGCAGCGTGCTGCATGGGGACCATGTGGTGGTGACCGCGGGGAAGAACGGCCTTGACTTTAAAGTGCAAGGCCGCGAGGTTGCGGTTTCGTAAGGTCGAAGTGCTTCGTGAGGATGCGGGCCCGTCTGCTATGGCGGGCTCGTTTTTTGTGAGTATCGGTGTTGCGTGAAGTTGCGCAGATCATGTGTGTACCTGGAAGTTCGAGAGAAGGATTGTTCTGTTCGTTTCAGCGAGTGTGACCGTTTGATAGAGTGAGAGCGTGACGGTCAAAACAGTGGACAACTCCAGCGTGGGCACGCACGACAGACGACTGCTCCTCTTCGTGGTGTGCAGTCTACTTCTTGCGAATGTGGTTCAGTGGGGGATCTGCCGCGCGCTGCATCTGGGAAATCCTGGCAGCATCAAGAGCTATGTGGCTGACTTTATGCATGTGCGTCAGTGGACCGACTCCTGGCTGCCGATGATGAAGTCGCTGGATTACTTCGACGCGAATCCTACGAAGCCGATCTACGCGGCTCCGCTGTATGACACGCTGATCTACTCGCTGGCGAGCGAGCTGCCGCTGGTTGCGTTGCGCAGACTGGGGGTGGGCGATGCTGCGATGCTTCGTCTGCTGGCTGTGTTTTCGTGGCTCTCGGTGGTTGGGGTTGCGGCGGTGTCGCTGGCGATGGGGCGCAGGTTGTTGCGGAGGCGCGGAGCGGATCTGAGCTGGATGGATATTCTTGCGGTGATCCTCGCTTGTCTGGGGTGTTACCCGCTGCTAAAGGGATACGCGCTGGGGAACGCCCAGACGATGCTTTCGTTTGGATTCGCGTTGATGCTTTTTCTGTGGACGTCGGGGCGTGAGCGCGAGGCGGGAGTTGTGGCGGCGCTGCTTGCGTTTGTGAAGCCCCAGTATGTGCTGCTGCTGGTGTGGATGGTGGTGCGCAGGCGATGGGGCGCGATGTGGGCGTTTCTGATCTGCTCTGTTGTTTTGGTGGCGATGTCGGTGGCGGTCTTCGGTTGGCATAACAATCTCGATTACGTGGGCGTGCTGGCGAGCCTGAGTCATAAGGCGCAGTCGCACGACGCGAATCAGTCGATGTTCGGGACTTTGAATCGCATGATCTTCAACGGCGAGAATCTGGGGTACACGCCGCATGTTTATACGCCATATGTCGCGTGGGTGTACCGCACGACGGTGCTGACTTCGCTGGTACTGATTGGGGGAGTGTTGTTGTATCCGTGGAGAAGGCTGCGCGGATCGACGGCGGATATTGCGGCGATGGGGCTGGCGTCGGTGGCGGCGTCGCCGATGGCCTGGGAGCACCACTACGGCATTGTGTTCGGAATCTTTGCGTGGTTCTGGTTTGCGTATGGGTGCTGGGAGAGTAAAAGGCCGTGGTTGTGGGGGCTGGCGTTTTTTCTTTGCGACAACTTTCTGGCCGCGACGAATCTGCTGGCAGGCAGGCGCGGATGGAATGTGCTGCAGTCCTATATGTACTTTGGAGCGCTGCTGTTGCTGGTGCTGCTGATGCGGTTGGCCCATCGTGCTGAAGCTGTCGAGACTGTCGTTGCTTGATAGCTCCTCAGTGGCTGAGGTCGCGAGAGTATTTTGAGGATTGCGTTTGGGAGTCGGGTGCGAATTGCACGGAGGCTGCGTCGCCACCCATGGCGGGGCCTAACGGAGTGATGTCGGCGTGTGCGGCGGCGAGGGCCTGGTCGGTCCAGTTCCAGCCGCTGTGCAGGAGCACGAAGACGTGATTGCCGGGTTCGGTGGCGAGCTGCTCGTAGGGGATGATGGGAAAGCCGGTGAAGTGGCGCATGTGTTCCGCGGTGAGAGACTCGGTGTCGCGCCGGCTCCACAGCAGCTCCTGAGGGCTGGAGTAGACCAGGGCCATGCGGGAGCGCACGTCGGGGTCGGGCTCGTAGTAGCTGGCTACTTCGAAGGTGCCCATCTCCTGCAGGTAGAGCAGGCCGCTTGGGCTCGAGAGAATGGCGGCCTTGATCTGTGGGCTTAGTGTGAGCGAGGCAATGAAGTCTCGCGTCTTAGCCTGCTCGGCGTGGATGCGGATGGCTCCCGTGACTAGGATCGCGACGGCGAGTGCGGACAGCGTAAGGGTGGCGGTATTGGCGCTTCGAAGTAACGGGAATAGGGCAATCGCCAGGAGAATGCTGAGCGCGAGGATTGCGCCGAGGACGTAGCGGACCTCGATGGAGTGCGTGACGAAGAAGGCCAGCAGGAAGCCGAAGAAAGGCAGTGCGGCGAGGACGAGGACGAAGACCAGCTCTGCGTTGGGGAGATGGAGTTCTTTGTTGCGAAGCTGGCGGACGCTGCCGAAGACGAGCAGAGCTGCGAAGACGATGAGGCCGATGGCGGCGAGGTGCTGGATGCGGAGGCTCGCGTGGGTGTAGTCCATGAAGAGCGAACGATAGGCCTGGGTGATAGCGTGGTAGCCGACGTCTCCGGCGTTGTAGTAGTTCTTGCGAAACTCGGCGGCGGACTTTTCGAATGGTAACGCGAAGGCGATGCAGGCCATGCCGGCGATGATGGCTGCGGCGACGGGAGGGTCAAGCCGGCGGCGTTGGATGGTGCGAAAGAGCTCTGCGGCGCAGAGGGGAAGGAGCAACAGCACGCCGAAGTAGTGCGTGTTGAGCGTGAGTGCGACCGCGAGTGCGAGGAGGATGAGGGAGCCGGTGCGTTGCGACTGGCGACGGGTTGCACGCTGCCAGCTCACCATGGCGAGACCGTAGAAGCCGAGCAGCAGACCGTAGGGGCGGCCTTCGGCGGAGTAGAAGAGAGTCGCCGTCATCGCGGGAAAGGCCATGGCGAAGATCGCGGCGTGTTCGTTGGCGATGCGGCGCACGAAGTAGAAGAGGCAGAGCTGCATGAGGAGATAGCCGAGCAGAGAGGGAAGCCGGAGGGCGAAAGCTCCTGCACCGACGACGCTGATCGCGAAGTGCGCGAGGGTGTGGTAGACGAGCGGATCGAGCGAGATGGGATAGCTGCGCTGGATGCGGAGGAGTTGGGTATAGCTGGGCACGCTGTCGGTTTGGAGGACGAAGAACTCGTCCTGCGACATGAGCTTGTGGTGCGACCAGAGGAGAGAGAGGACGGCGGTGAGGATCAGAAAGGCGACGGCTGTCCAGGGGAGAGCAAGACTGTCGGATCTGCTTTCAATGCTGGAGTTCTGCGACGAAATCATATCTTTACGGAGGTTCTAAGCCGCTGCTGCTCTGAGCCGGGCTGAGTGTATAGGACCGGCGCGGGCTGAACGACTGGCGGCGTGGCGGAGGGTAGCGTTGGGGTGAAGAACATTTCGAGGCGTGGGATGCGGATGAAGAGGAGGAGGCCCATGACGAGAGCCGTTGAGGTGAAGGCGGCCATGAGGAGAGGTTCGCGGTAGAGCTTTTCTGGGTTCTGGACGGCGCTGTCGTGCTTGAAGGCTAGCTTGAGATAGATCGCCATCGTGAAGGCTACAAGAGGAAAGCCGAGGATGAGCTCGATACGGTAACGGATGATGAAGGCGCCGAGGAAGAGCATCGCGGTGGAGGCATAGAAGACTACGGATACGAGCAGCGACTCGGGGGTGTAGCGCTTGAAGGATGCGCGGTAGGCGCCTGCGACGGCGCGATCGCCGATCTCGGAGAGCTCGCTGAAGCGCTTGAGGCCCATGAAGTAGCAGCCGAGCATCCAGTAGGCGATGAGCAGCGAGACGGGTGGGACAAGGACGCTGGTGACGGCGTACCAGCCGAGCAGCATGCGGAGAGGATTGTTGATTGACTCGGTGAGGACGTCGAGGTAGGGTACGTCCTTGGTGCGGACAGGCGGGAAGTTGTAGAGGCAGCCCATGATCCAGAGGATGAGCGCGACGAGGGCGAACATGCGCGAGATGGTGAGGCCGATGGCGATTCCGGCGGCCATCATCAGGAGCCATTGCACGTAGGCGGCGGGGATGTTGACCAGGCCGCGCGCGGCGGGGCGATTGCGTTTGGTGGGATGAAGGCGGTCGAAGGGCGCGTCGAGGACTTCGTTGATGACGTAATTGCTGCAGGCGATGAGCGTGACGGCGACAAACGCCAGCAGAAGCGTGACGAGGAGATGGGGTGTGAAGAGCGCCGGATAGACGCTGAGCGGCACGATGACGCCGGGCAGAACGAAGAGATTCTTGATGGAGTGATCGAGTCTGGCGATGGCGAGGTGGGCGCGGAGGCGCTCGGACAAGGAGACGTTGCGCGGGGGAGGCTCGGGCATGTTTTTTGTAAGGGCTCCTTCGCCAGCTGCCTTCGGGCTATGGGCACAGTGTAGCAAATGGAGATGAAGCCAGTGGACCGGGGTTGCGCTCTGGCAGTGAGCGATTTGTTTACGATAAGCTTGGGTTTGGCGCGGTGTGCGCGTCTGGAGCGGGCAGGCGCATGTCGCGGAGAGCAGTGATTATCGGAGCGGGGCCTGCAGGGCTGACCGCAGGGCTGGAGCTGCTGAGACGGTCGGATGTGAAACCGATCATCCTGGAGGCGAGTGAGGAGATTGGTGGAATCTCACGCACCATCAGGTACAAGGGCAACCGGATGGATATCGGCGGCCATCGGTTTTTCTCCAAGAGCGATCGAGTGATGCAGTGGTGGGTGGATCTGATGCCGCCCGATGTGGGCGATGCGGGGTCGGAGTCGGAGATCTCTTATCAGGGGAAGAAGCGAGTCGTAGCGGTGCCGGCGCGTCTGCCGGAGGAGCCCGTGCTGCGTGGGGCAGGACCGATCGATCCGCATGCCGCGGAGGAGCCAGAGGATGAGACGGAGAGCGAAGAGGCGGTTGAGATGATGGTGACTGCAACGCCTGATCCTGATCCAGACTTGGTGATGCTGATTCGTCCGCGCAAGAGCAGGATCTACTATCTGCGGAAGTTTTTTGACTATCCGATTACGTTGACCGCGACGACGTTGAAGAATCTTGGGCTGGCCAGGACGTTTCGTGTTGGTACGAGCTATATGAAGTCGCAGATGAGCCAGATTGTGCCGGAGAAGAGTCTTGAAGACTTTTTGATTAACCGATTTGGGCGGCAGCTCTATCTGACGTTCTTCAAGAGCTATACAGAGAAGGTCTGGGGGACGCCTTGCAATGAGATCTCGGCGGAGTGGGGGGCGCAGCGGATCAAGGGGCTGAGCCTGACGACGGCGGTGAAGCACTTTTTGAAGAAGGCGGTTGGAGGTAGGGTGAAGACGGGCGACCTGGCGCAGAAGGGCACGGACACGAGCTTGATTGAGCGGTTCATGTATCCGAAGTTTGGGCCGGGGCAGCTTTGGGAGCATGTTGCGGACCTCGTTCGCGAGGGCAGAGGCGAGATCCACATGGGCTGGAAGGTGGATCAGATTCACTGCTCCGTGGAAGGCGGCGTGAAGCGGGTGGTGTCGATCGACGCGGTGAATGCGGAGGGAGAGCGGCAGACCTTCGCGGGAGATTATTTCTTTTCCACGATGCCGATGCGCGAGCTGGTGGAGGCGCTGGATGCTCCGGTGCCCGAGAACGTGCGCGAGGTGAGCGCGGGTCTGCAATATCGCGACTTTATTACGGTGGGGCTGCTGGTGGACAGGCTGAAGGTGAAGGAGCCGGATGGTGGGCTGCTGAAAGATACGTGGATCTACGTTCAGGAGCCGGATGTGGTACTGGGACGGTTACAAATCTTCAACAACTGGAGCCCGTACCTGGTGGCGGACCCGACGAAGGTTTGGATTGGGTTGGAGTACTTCTGCTACGACACCGACGATCTGTGGAAGATGCCGGATGAAGAGTTGAAGAAGTTTGCGATTGCCGAGGTGGCGAAGATCGGGATTTTGAATGCAGAGGATGTTTCCGATGGGCATGTGGTGCGGGTGCCGAAGACCTATCCGGCGTACTTCGGGACGTATGACCGGTTCGATGAGTTGAGAGAGTTTACCGATGGGTTCGAGAATCTGTTTCTGGTGGGGCGAAACGGAATGCATAAGTACAACAACCAGGACCACAGTATGTTGACTGCAATGACGGCCGTAGATGGTATTGTTGCTGGGCATGTAGATAAAGCTGCGCTGTGGGGGATCAACACGGAGCAGGAGTATCACGAGGAGAAAAAGTGACAAGGATTCTGGTTGTGGGGACGTTGCTGCTGGTGATCTTCGTGGCGGTGTTCCGGCAGCGGATCTTTCTGCGTGATCCGCTGGGCAAGATGGAGCGGAATGGTGTGGCAGTCGATGGGGCACGGCTGTATATCAACTTTTCGAACGATGTGCTGGTGGAGGAACCGGGGACAGAGCGGCGATACCTGGTGCAGGGCTGGAGCGGGGTTCCGGGGGTGCCGCAAACTCTGGGCTGCGTCCAGGGGCTGGCGTGCTGGACCGATGCCGATCATGCGACCGTCTTTCCGCTGGATGGACGTGGGGCGGGGGCGCGTGCGGTGATGAGCGCAAAGGAGGTTACGTTTGCTGACGAGACGGGTGCACAGGTGCAGGTGCAGTTGAGGTAGGTCAGCCGCTTCGCAAAAAAAACGCGTAACCTTTGCCGGGAGAAGAAACTCTAACGTTGCGGACGTTCATGGGTTGAAAAGCTGTGCGCCAGAGTGCACGATGGGAGCTCAAATGCCTGAAAAACCTACAGACAGACGTGAGCCGATCGAAGAGTTGCAGCCGGCCGCTGGGACTACACAGGAGAGGGTCGAGGCTGCGCCGGAGATCTCTGTGGCTCCGAGGGTGGAAGCGCGTGATCAAGCGGCGGAAGAGCCGGCCGCGGTCGCTGTCTCTGCACCTTCGACGGATCAGACTTTGCCAGTTGCTGCGAATGCAGTCGTCACGCCCGTAGAGGCAAGAGAGCCTGCGGTGGCGACGGTACGGCTTGAGAAGAAGCATCCCCTGGCGATTCGGTGGATGCATTGGGTGAACTTTCCGGTGCTGTTCACGATGATCTGGAGCGGGTTGCTGATCTATTGGAATGATTCTGATAACGCTTATCAGCATCCGCATGCGGTGTATCGGGTGGGCGTTGGATCGCTGACGGTGGTGCGGCTGTTTCCTCCGTGGTTCTGGAAGCTGATCAATGCGCCCTATCGGGTGACCGAGGGACTGGGTTATCACTTCTTCTTTATGTGGATCTTCGCGATCAATGGGATCTTGTATGTGTCGTATCTGTTGATCTCGGGGGAGTGGCGGGTGCTGGTGCCGGAGCGCAGATCTTTTCTGGATGCGATCCAAGTGACGCTGGTGGATCTGCATCTTCGCAAGGGCTTGCCGCCGCAGAAGAAGTACAATGGCGCGCAAAAGATCGCTTATACGTCGGTTGTTCTGATGGGGCTGGGGTCGCTGGTGACGGGGCTTTCGATCTATAAGCCGACCCAGGTGCACTGGATTACGTCGCTGCTGGGCGGCTATGAGATGGCGCGGTGGGAGCACTTCTGGCTGACGATGGGCTTCTGCGCATTCTTTGTGGTGCATGTGGTGCAAGTGATCCTTGCGGGGTGGAATAACTTCCGCTCAATGGTGAGTGGGTATGAGATTGTTCCGGCGGCGAAGGCTCCGCTGGAAGAGGAGAGGAGGGTGGGATGAGCGACGGACGGGAGGAGCGCGAGGAGCAGGAACAGAGGCGCAAGTGGGAGAAGGAGAAGAAGGATCGCGACGACGATCTGGACCGTTACTGGGAGCGCGATGGAGAGCGGGAGCGGAGAGATTCGCGTGCCGCAGAGGTCGAGGCGTTGGATGCGGAGGTGAAGGCGCAGTTGGGGCAGGGGACGCGCCGGAGTTTTCTGGTTGCGGCTGCGGCAGCGGCGGGAGGGTATGGATTTTACCGGTGGATCGATCGTAGCCCGGGCGACCAGTTGATACCGAAGCCGCTGCGTAAGACGCTGGAGTTCAATGCAAAGATGTCACGCGGCGTATTCGATGAGCGCGGGCTGGCGCCGACGTATCCGGTGGCTCGATCGATGGAGCTGCGGACCAACGGGAACTATGGATTGAAGATGGATTTGGTGCCTGAGAGTTATCGGCTGCAGATGGTGGGGGTGGCGAATGCGAAGGACCTTCCTCACTATGTCGATGACGTGACGGCGTGGGAGTATCAGTACGTAACGAAGAAAGAAGCTGGCCCAGTGGAGCATGACACGAAGGTGGCTCCTAAGGCACTGGTGGTAGTAGGAGATGGTTCACAGGCTAAGGTCGATCCGAATGGCGACGCGGGCATGGGCGAAGGGCCGATGATGCAGGGAGGGACGGCGAGCACGATGGTCGGCGGGAACGGAGAAAAGAAGAGTGATGTGAAGATGCCGCCCGCGTTTGCGGCGGCGTTTGCGGCGTTGAAGAAGTCCCAGGGGAATAAGCGGCCGCGTGGACAGGAGGAGGCGGGCATGTCTGACAACACGCTCGACGCAGGGACGCCGGGGCTGCTGTTGACGATGGACGATATGACGAGCCTGCCGCACCACGAATTGGTGACGGAGTTCAAGTGCATCGAAGGATGGAGTCAGGTGGTGCACTGGGGTGGGTATCGGCTGGCGGATTTGATTGCGAAGTATCCTCCGGAGAGGAAGCCGGATGGATCGCTGCCGAAGTATGTCTACATGGAGACGCCGGATGGGGACTACTACTGTGGGTTTAGCCTGCAGGCTTGTATGCATCCGCAGAGCCTGCTGGTGACTGAGATGGCGGGGCGGCCGCTGGCGCAGTGGCATGGTGCACCGATACGGTTACATATGCCGATCAAGTACGGTTACAAACAGATCAAGCGGATTGGACTGATCGCGTACACGGATATGCGGCCCGACGATTACTGGACGAAGCTGGGGTACGACTGGTACGCAGGACTTTAGAGGCTTATGTCCTGCCGGACGGGCCTCCTGCGCGGAGGGCGGTCACTTCGTGACTTGTATGCCTTGTTTCGTTTGACCGAGCAACAGCGGTCCTCCCGTTGGTCGGAATAAGAAATCTCAAAGCCGACCAGCGGGAGGCCCTACGCAGACCATCCTGCCCAGACCGGTATACGTCACGAAGTGACCGCCCCACGCGTAGTGGGCCTGTCCGGCAGGACATGCGTCAACTGGCGATGGTGCCTTGATGGAAGAGGAGCTGCCAGCGGTTATCGCGAAAGACCCAGAGGGAGGAGCGGTGGGATACGGCGACTGAGGTGGTGGCGCGATAGGTGGCGTGGACGACATTCTCTGCGAGTTGTGCGATGTAGAAGTGGTGGATGGTTGCGGGGCGGGCTGAGCTGGACAAGAGCACGTCGATGGTCTGCTGGCGATTGAAGACGCGGCCGGAGGTGCAGAACTCCCTGTACTCGTCGGCGAAGAGTGGGAGGAGGGCGGTGCGGTCGGCCTCTCGGTCGGGATGGAGGAGACGCTCTTCGAGTGCGTAGAGATGGTCTTGAAGTTCGGTCTTTTTCATGGAACAAGGACTCCAACTGTAATACGAACGACAGAGTCGACGGTTTCATTGTGACAGATTTTATCGGTTCGGGTCGAAGGGGTTCGGCTTGCGCGCGAGGGCGACGCGGGAGATCTGCTGCAGATCGTCGATGAAGGTGACATGGTTCCATCCGGCTAGCAGATGGGTGAGCGACTGCTGCTGGCCGTAGCCAATTTCGAGGGCGAGTATGCCGTTTGGTTTGAGTGCGCTCAGGGCTTCCGGAATGAGCCGGCGATAGAGGTCGAGGCCGGTCTCGCCTGCGAAGAGTGCGGCGGCGGGTTCGTATTCGCGAACCTGGGGGTGCAGGGTGGGTCGGTCGTATTCGGGGATGTAGGGTGGGTTACTGACGATGGCGTCGAAGGTTTCGCCGTGAGATTTGACAGCGGCGAGGAGATCGGAGGGAAGGAACTGGATGCGATCGGCTACGTTGTGCTCGCGGGCGTTTTGCTCTGCGATGGCGAGAGCATCGAGGGAGAGGTCGACGGCGGTGATCGTGGCCAGTGGAAGGTGGACGGCGAGTGCGATGGCGATGGCTCCTGACCCCGTGCCGATATCGACGAGCTTTACACCCCGGTCTGTGGGGAGCAGCTTGAGCACGGCTTCGACGAGATGCTCGGTCTCGGGGCGTGGGATGAGGACCGCGGGGCTGACGTGGAGGCGCAGACCGTAGAACTCCTGCTCGCCGGTGATGTACTGGATGGGCTCGAGCTGGAGGCGGCGTCTAATGGCGATCTGATAGAGCGCGTCTTGGGCAGGGGAGAGGTCGCGGTCGGGATATGCGATGAGTGTGACGCGGGAGATCTGAAGCGTGTGGAGGAGAAGGAGTTCGGCGTCGCGGTGGGCGTGTTCGCTGAGGTGTGGGTTGGCGGCCAGCTCGGCAGAGGCGTTGGTGATGGCCTGGCGAAGGGTCATGCTGCGGCTACCTTGACTGCGGCTGAGTGGTGTCTGAGGTTGTGGGGAGAATGGTGGAGCTGGCGGCGAAGCGATGGTAGTTGCTGTACTTCGCAGTGAAGCGGAAGGCGTTGGTCTTCGGAGTTTCGGTCGTGAAGGCGACGATCGTGGTGGGCAGCCAGAAGGATCTCCCGTTCAGGGTGACGGGTGCGAAGTCAACCGAGGCTGTGCCCAGAACTGCCTGATCTTTGCCAACGGGGTTGGGAACGGTGCGCTCGATGTGCGTAACCTGCGCCGTGGCGGAGTCGATGACGAACTTGCCGGTGGTGCCAGGCTGGATTGAGGCGCAGGCCGGTTGTTTCGCGGCAGATTCGCGGGCGGCGAAGGTGAAGGCTTCGATACCGGGAGAGACTGGGAAGGAGCGATCGGACTGGTAGTCGAAGCACTCGCGGCGATCGGCGGAGAGGAACTTCGCGAGTGCGCCGCTAAAGCCTCCACTGAACGAGATCGGCATGTTGAGTTTCTTGATGCTCGATGGTTTGCCGTTGATCGACTTCACTTCGCGAGACTCTGCGACGATGCCATCTGGCGAAGGCGATCGTGTGACGCGGAAGAGTGCTTCGACGGTGGTCTCGTGCTTGAGTTGACCGTTGTGGATCTCCTGAGAGGTGATGTGCTCGTCGCAGAGGAAGCTGGGGACGGTGGACTTGTACTGCTCCGTGTTGGCTTCGATGCGGGAGAGGATCTGTTCGAGTGCGGGGGCGGGCTGCTGGGCCAGGACAGCGGCGAAGCAGCCAAGAAGGCAGACGGGAGGCAGGCGTGCGAGAAGTGGAGAGAGGCGCATGCGTGACTTTACGTTAGCAGAAGGGAGATGGTTCGCTAGCGGGTTTCGAGGATCAGCACGTTGCCGTCGGGGTCGATTACGGTGAGGGTGGCTCCGTTTTTGACGGCGAAGATGCCTTCTTTGTGCAGGTGGCGCGCGGCCTTAGCGAGGTTGCTCGATTCGAGCGTCATACGAGCGTGCGCCCCGGTGGTTGCGGGTATGATTTCAAGCTCCTGGCCGCTCTCGCCGGGCATGTGGAGGCTCATCGGATCGTTGGCGATGGGCTTGAAGTTGAGCTGGTTGATGTAGAAGTCGCGAGCAGAGGCGGGGTCTGCCATCGGAACCGAGACCACGATCAGCTTCTCGCCGACGCGGTCGGGGCCGAGGTGCTTGCCCTGGTCTTCGCTGTGGAGCGAGCCGGCGAGGTACTGGGTGTACTCGATGGTCTGTGGACTAGAGGTTTGAAGGGGGCCTCCCAGGATGAAACGGAGGTTCCCGGCATTTGTTTTAAGGATGGGCGTGGGCGTAAGGCCGTGGCTGCGGTAGTCGTCGTTGATCGCCTGAAGATCGGCGCCTTCGAAGCAGAGGCTCAGGAGGCCGGTATCGGGCTCGGTTGGGGTGGCCGCGTGAAGCTCGATGAACTGGGTGTCGTTGATCTTGAGGAAGGACTCGTAGGGGACGTTGTCTTTGCGCAGATCGAAGGCTTGTTCGAAGCCCAGCTTCTCGTAGAAGGCGACGGAGGCGGCGAGATCGTGGACGCGAAGAGCAACATGGGCGATGCCGTTGAAGGGCGGCGTCTTGGTATCGGGCTGTGCGTGAAGAAGAGGTGCGAAGAGAGCTGAAACAACGGCGAGAAAGACGGCGTGCATCGCGGGACGGGCAGAGCGGTGACCGCTCCGGTGCTGCCTGATCATAGGTAATCCTCTGGAAGAGACTGACGCGAAATCCTCCTCTCGAGTTTTAGGAGTTTCACGTCAGCCGTCTCGTCGTTCTTTGCCACGCCGGCGGGAAGCAGCCTCAGGCAGCCTCTGCGTCGGCCTTAAGTCTTTCGGCTGTGTAGTGTGCGATGAGGGCGTCGATGGTGGGTTGGATCTGGCCCTCCATCACCATCGCGAGCTGGTGGTTGGTGAGGCCGATGCGGTGATCGGTGAGGCGGTTCTGGGGGAAGTTGTAGGTGCGGATCTTCTCACTGCGGTCGCCCGAGCCGATCTGCTGCTTGCGGTCCTTGGCCTGGAGCTGGTGAATGCGTTCGGCTTCCACTTCATAGAGACGGGCGCGGAGGACGCGCATTCCCTTCTCGCGATTCTTGATCTGCGATTTTTCGTCCTGGCAGCTGACGACGGTGTTGGTCGGCAGATGCGTGATGCGCACGGCCGAGTAGGTCGTGTTCACCGACTGTCCACCGGGACCGGAGGAGCAGAAGGTGTCGATGCGCAGATCCTTGGCTTCGATCTTGATGTCGACCTCTTCGGCCTCGGGCAGCACGGCGACGGTGATGGCGGAGGTGTGGACGCGGCCTTGAGTTTCGGTCGCGGGAACGCGTTGCACGCGGTGGACGCCGGACTCGTACTTCAGTTGCGAGTAGACATTTTCGCCTTCGATGATGGCGGTGATGTCCTTGAGGCCGTGACCGATGCCGGACTCGGTCTGGGAGAGGATCTCGACCTTCCACTTGTGCTGCTCGGCGAAGCGCATGTACATGCGGAAGACCTCTGCGACGAAGAGTGCGGCCTCGTCGCCGCCGGTGCCGGCGCGCAGCTCGAGGATGACGTTCTTCTCGTCGTTGGGGTCTTTGGGGAGGAGCAGAACCTTGAGCTGCTCCTCAACTGGCTCGAGGCGCGGCTCAAGCGTGTCGAGCTCGGCCTGTGCCATCTCTTTTACCTCGGGGTCGGGATCGGCGAGCATGGCTTTGGCCTCGGCGATACCGTCTCGGATCTTGCGGTACTCGCGGAACTTCTCGACGGTGGGCTCCATGTCGCGGTGCTGCTTGGCGATGGCCTGAAACTTCTTCTGGTCGTTGACCAGCGTGGGGTCGGACATCTGCCTGCCGAGGTCTTCGTAACGGGCTTCAAGTTGATCGAGGCGGTCGAACATAGCTACTCCATTGAGTAAAAAAGGATTAGGGGATCAGAAGAGTCGGGGTCGAGGAGAGGCGCAGCTAGGCAAAGTCGTGGCGGTCGGGAGACTGGGCCACGCGGGAGAGAGACACCGTGTTTGCGACTGCGTTCATATCTATTTAGATGTTACTCCTTGTCCGCAGGGTGCAGCCAGCCCGTTTTTGGCATCTTTACTGGAGTGGAATCAGTTGATACCAAACGGGGAATCGGGCACGCGCGGTGAGGGGTTGAAGGTATGGCGTTGTTTGCGGTGGTCGCGGAGCTGGCGGAGCGGTTGGCGAAGGAGGCTGGGAAGCTGAAAAAACGCGCGGCGATCGCTGAGACGATCTCGGCCATGCACGCAGCGAGCCCGGAGAGTGAAGACTCAGGGTTGCTGGCGCTCTATCTTGCCGGAACGCCGTTTCCTGAGGCGGATTCGCGGAAGCTGAACGCTGGCGGGGCTTTACTGTCCAAGGCGTTGTTGGCGGTCAGCGGAGCCAGCGACCAGATGCTGACAGCGGCTTACCGCCGGCACGGAGATATGGGTGCGGCGGCCTTCGATCTATTGCCCGCGGCGAGGGCGGAGAAGGATCCCGAGCTGACGCTGGCCGACGTGGCCGAGACGTTTGCTGCGATGGCGGTGGCGAAGACGACGGCGATTCGTGCGGCTCTGGTCGAGGGCTTGCTGGGGCGAGCGACTCCGCTTGAGGCGAAGTACCTGCTGAAGCTGATGCTGGGCGATATGCGGATTGGGGTGAAGCAGAGCCTGGTGGAGGAGGCGATTGCGGCTGCGGCTGGAGCTTCCGTGGACGCGGTGCGGCGAGCGGTGATGCTGGAGGCGGATCTCGGCGACGCAGTGCTGCGAGCCTTCTCCGGGACCCTGCATGAGGCCCGGATGCGGCTGTTTCATCCACTGGGCTTTATGCTTGCCTCGCCGGTGGAGACGCCCGAGGAGGCGATGGACCGGTTTACGGAAAAGCCTGCGAAGGTGCCGGTCGCGAACGCCGCGGTAATCCAGGGCGTGGAAGCATTTCTCGAAGACAAGTACGACGGGATGCGGGCGCAGATACACTGCGGAGACCCCGATCAGCCGGGGCGCGTGGCAATCTATTCGCGCAATAAAGAAGATGTGACCGAAAGCTTTCCGGAGCTCGAGGAGGCGTTTGCGCAGGTTCGCTCGGAGGTGGGTGCGACTGCGGGTTCGCTGATCCCGTGCTCCCTGATCTTCGACGGGGAGATTCTGGGGTGGGACTTCGAGCAGGGGCGTGCTCTGCCGTTCGCCGTACTGGGACAGAGGATAGGGCGCAAGCGCGTCTCGAACGAGTGGCGGCAGCAGGTGCCGGTCGTCTTTATGGCCTTCGACCTGATGTACGCCGACGGCGAACTGTTGCTGGAGCTGCCGTTGCGGGAGCGGCGCAATCGGCTGGAGGCGGTGGTGGAGCGACTGGTGGAGCGCGTGGCCTCTCCGCTGGTGGTGGATGAGCGGGCGCGTGATTCGCAGGCGGTGTTGTTTGCAGCCGAGGAGAGTGCCTCAGTGGAGAGGCTGATAATGTCGCCGTCGCGGCTGGTGGAGTCGGCCGAAGAGATCGACCGGGCCTATGCCGATGCCAGGGCACGGGCGAACGAGGGAGTGATGTTGAAGGCCGCGGGGTCGATCTATCAGCCGGGCCGGCGTGGGCTGGCGTGGGTGAAGCTGAAGCGCGAGCTGGCGACGCTCGATGTGGTGGTGACTGGGGCGGAGTTTGGGCATGGACGTCGCGCAGGGATCTTGAGCGATTACACGTTTGCGGTGCGCGGCGATAAGGGCGAGCTGCTCAACGTCGGCAAAGCCTACTCGGGCCTGACGGACGTCGAGATCGGCGAGATGAGCGCCTGGATGATGGAGCACACCCTCGACGACCAGGGGTTCTTTCGCACGGTGGAACCGTTGATGGTGCTCGAGGTAGCGTTCAACAACATCATGCGCAGCGGTCGTCATGCGAGCGGATTTGCGCTGCGTTTTCCGCGCATCCTGAAGATCCGGACGGACAAGCCGGTGAGCGAGATTGATACCGTAATGCGGGTGGAAGAGGTGTATCAGTCTCAAGTCGACAAGCCGGTGGAGTAGAGCGAAAGCGCGTCGGAGGGACTACAGCGAAAGAAGTCTCCCGTGCTCGCCGAGCGTACGAACAGAACTCCTATTTCTTAGTTGCTATGGCTCCGTCTGCCTGCTAGAGTGCGTTCCACAGCCACCTAGTTCGTCGGGGAGACGATGATCGAAGACAGCCACACGCCAGGCAGGGTAACGCAATTTGTCGTCCTACTGATCAGCTTCGTCCTGCTGGATCTCCTCTCGTTGCCCATATTTTTTTCGTACTACCTCTGGGTCTTTGCGGACAGAAGCAACTTCCTCAATCTCGACTACATGCTGGCCGAACATCTTCGCCTGGGGGTGGATGCCTTTTATCAGTACGGACTTCTTCCAGTCCTGATTCAGCACGTCCTGTTTGCGATCTTCGGTCGCGGCTACTGGCCGATGATCGGTTGCACCGTCGTTGTGTTGATCCTGATGGCGGTGTTCTGGGCGTCTTTTCTGCGTGGCCTCTCCTCGCGATGGCTCTATCTCGCTGCGGTGGTCGCGGTCGCTCCTCTTCTTCTGTGGGTCAACCCCAACTTCCCTTATTCGCTGGTGCAGTTGTCGATGTTGTTTGCTCTGCTCCTTCTCGTGGAAGGGCGAGCGGACGCGGCACTTGCCGTCTCCGTGGTTGGCTGCTTCAGCGTTCCCTCGCTGCCGCTGCTTCTCACCGGCCTTCTCGCTGTCTATCTCGCAGCGGATTGGTGGTTCAACAGCGACCGTTCGATCCGGCTTCTGGTCCGGCGCTTTGCTCCCGGCGTTCTAACGTACGTTGTCTTGTTCGTTGGCCTAAGCGCATACTTCGGGGTTCAATCCACTCTGGTAACGGCGTTCCCCATGCTGGGATTAAAGTTTTACTACGGGTCGTCGGGCAAGATGGACTACAACGACCTGAAGGGCTTCCTGCACCCCGCCGGCCACAGTTTGAAGTACTACCTAGCGTATTACGTCGTCACACCGATTACATGGTGGATCCTCAGCACGCTCGCCCTGGCTGTTATGGGAGCCCGGGCGATCGCCGTAATGATCCGCAGCGGTAAACCCGATCCCAGGCACGCCGCCGTCGCATTTTGCGCTGCGCTGCAGATCTTCTTTGCACTCGCAGCCTACAAGGGCGACGGGCAGCACATCATCTACGATCCCATCGTTGTGGCGGGTGTGCTGCTTGGCATCTCGCTGCTCGTCGTTCCTCGCTGGCAAAATCGCGCTCTGATCCTCTTTATCGGCATCGGACTTTGTGCGCAGCTGGGGCAGGCTCGGCTCACTCTGGCCGAGTGGAGGGGCACTCATCGCTCCCTGATTACAAAGAACCTCTACGCAGAGCCCGAGTATGCTGCGCAGATGGCGAAGATTCTCGAGATTGCCTCGACGAAGAAAGTTCTGATGATGTCGAACGCGACGGGAGTCCACGGCTACTATCCAACGATCGGCTCTCCGGACGCATGGTTTCTGATGCCGCACCAGCAGCTTCCTGCGGACCGCGAGCGCATCCTCGCCGGTGTTCGCGCGGCCGAGGTGGTGGTCGAGGACACGACGCACGTCCCGTACTTTACCGACCGCGATCCGGATGTACAGGCTCAGCTTCGCTCGATGTGCCTGACCGACGTCACCCGCGACTTCCAGATATGGTGGCGAAATCCGCCGGAGTCCGCCACCTGCAAGATCAACATGCGCAATACGCGAAGTAGCTCGGAGCAGCCGAATTAGTTGCACGCCGACGGATTCTTTACTCCTAATGTGGCTGGTTAGTGACAGATGTGTCTGCTCAGGCGGAGGATGTTTGAGTGAGAGTTGGGATTTCCAGACGCGCGTTATTGCAGGGGGGAGCCGCCGTAGCCGCGGGCGGAGCGCTGCACAGAGTGGGGTTCGCCGCGGTCGGTGCACAGCCGCTTGAAGAGGTGGGCTACGGTCAGGTGACGCTGACTAGTACGCCGCATCTAGCTCAGATCGAGAACGTTCGGACTGTTCTGATGGGGCTTAGTGATGACAGCCTGCTGATGCCTTTCCGAAAGATGGTGGGACAGGATGCGCCGGGCGAAGATATCGGCGGGTGGTATCAATACCGGGCGGACTACGACTACAGGAAAGAAGACGCGGGGCTGGCGCCGAGTGCAACGTTTGGACAGTGGGTCTCGGCACTGTCGCGAATGTATGCGATCACGGGCGATCCGGCGCTGCGTGAGCGAGCCGTGCATCTGAACCAGCTTTACTCACAGACGATTGCAACCGAATATTTCGCGAAGAATAGATTTCCGGCCTACTGCTTCGACAAGCTGGTCTGCGGCTTGATGGATGCTCATAGGCTGGCCGGCGACGAGGAAGCTCTCGCGATTCTTGAGCGCACACGCAAGGCCGCATTACCTGAACTGCCAGGGCACGCAGTGGATCGCGAAGTGATCTGGCGGAATGGGAAGGATGTCTCCTGGACCTGGGACGAGAGCTACACGCTTCCGGAGAATTTGTATCTCGTATCGGCACAGATGGGAGCCGAGAGAGGCGAATATCGCGAGATGGCGAAGCGCTATATGGATGACGCGACCTACTTCGACCCTCTCGCGCGTGGGGAGAACGTGCTCGGCGGCAAGCACGCATACAGCTATGTGAATGCGTTGTGTTCGGCCATGCAGGCTTACATGGTGGGAGGAAGTGAAAAACATCTGCAGGCAGCGAAGAATGGCTTCGATATGCTTCTTGCTCAGAGCTTTGCGACTGGCGGGTGGGGACCCGATGAGATGTTGCAGGCGCCGGATTCGGGAAAGGTCTTTGCGAGTCTCGCGACGAGCCATAACAGCTTCGAGACTCCCTGTGGATCGTATGCGCACATGAAGCTGACCCGTTATCTGTTGCGATGCACACGCGAAGGGCGCTACGGCGACAGTATGGAACGAGTGATGTACAACACCGTCCTCGGAGCGATGCCGCTACAACAGGATGGGCATGCGTTCTACTATTCGGACTATCACTCACGTCCTTCGTCCAGCGGCGTCGCTGGATCTGGTGGCGAGAGAGTTTATTCGGTCCACCGGTGGCCCTGCTGTTCGGGTACGCTGCCGCAGGTTGTCGCAGACTACTGGATCAACGGGTACTTTCACGAGCCCGGAGCAGTGTCGGTGAATCTCTATCTTTCTTCTACTCTGCGGTGGGCCGAGGGTGAAGCAAAGATAGAGATGGAGCAGGAGGGAACTTACCCGGAGTCGCCGGAGATTCGTCTGCGGATGAAGACCTCGCAACCGGCCTTGTTTGGGCTGAAGCTGCGAATTCCAGCATGGGCGGATGCAGCCTCACTAGAAGTAAATGGAAGCCCTGTCCCGATGACGGTCAGGTCGGGCTTTGCGACGGTTCAACGCAGATGGCGAACGGGTGATACGGTGAAGTTGGAACTGCCGATGAAGCCGAGAATCGAGATACTGGATGAGGCGCATCCGGAGACTGTAGCAGTAATGTTTGGACCGAGGGTGTTGTTTGCGCTGGCTTCCGGCCCAGTGGTGGCGCGCAGGGCGCAGGCCCTCGCTGTACAGCAGGACAAGGAAGGCCAGTGGATACTGGAGAGCACCAACGGGCCGGTGAAGATGGTTCCTTTTACCTCGGTCGGGGACCGGAAGTATCTGACCTATCTCCAACTGGGGAGTTAAATGGATAACGCGGCCCACAAACCGAAAAAAACCAAAACAAAAATAGCAGAGGTAAAAATCTAGTGCGGAATGACCTCTGGCTGCATCCAAATTCGCATGGAATACAGACAGCTTGGAAGGTCGGGCCTGAAGGTGCCGGAGCTATGCTTCGGTGCGGGGACGTTTGGCACTGCCAACGAGTTTTTCAAGGCTTGGTCGGAGACGACGCAGGAGGAAGCTAACCGGATCGTCGATATCTGTATGGATGCGGGGATGAACCTGTTCGATACGGCAGATGTTTACTCCGATGGCGAGAGCGAGAAGGCGCTGGGCAAGGCGTTGGCCAAGCACAATCGCGACGATGTGATGATCTCGACCAAGGCGACCTTTCGGCTGGGCAAGGGGCCGAACGATGTGGGCTCGTCGCGCTACCATCTGATTCAATCCGCGGAGCGCTCGCTGAAGCGGCTCGGCACAGACTATATCGATATCTATCACCTGCATGCGTTCGATGCCACCTCGCCGGTGGAGGAGACGCTGCGTGCGCTCGATGACCTGGTGGGCCAAGGCAAGGTTCGCTACATCGCCTGCTCTAATTTTTCGGGATGGCATCTGATGAAGTCCCTGAGCGTAAGCGAGCGCTACGGCTGGTCGCGTTATGTTGGCCATCAGGTGTACTACTCGCTGGTTGGGCGCGACTACGAGTGGGAGCTGATGCCGCTGGCCGCCGATCAGGGTGTGGGCGCGCTGGTGTGGTCGCCGCTGGGTTGGGGACGTTTGACCGGTAAGATCCGCCGTGACACCGGCATTCCCAAGGAGAGTCGATTGAACTCGAAGCTGGCGACTGATGCGGGGCCGCAGGTTCCAGACGAGTATCTCTACACCGTGATGGATGCCATCGACGAAATCGCGAAGGAGACCGGCAAGACCGTGCCGCAGATCGCGCTGAACTGGCTGCTGCGCAGGCCTACGGTTTCAACTTTGATTGTCGGCGCGAGAAACGAAGAGCAGTTAAAGCAGAACCTCGGAGCCATCGGCTGGGAGCTCACCAAAGAGCAGGTGGCTAAGCTCGATAAGGCGAGCGAGCTGCCGAAGGCTTATCCGTACTGGCACCAGGTCCAGTTCCATGAACGGAATCCGTTCCCGGTTTAGGTACGTGGAGTTGGCGATGATCTCGAGGCTCGTAGAGCGCTGTGGGCCTCGCCGATTTCCAAGTCCATCTTTCCCTCCACCAGCGAGATCGCTTCAAATAAAAAAGAGGGAGCCTCAGGCGTATTGCCGGAGGCTCCCTCAAACTGCATTGAACTGCATTGCGGCTCTGTCGGCGGTTTAGAACTTCATCAGAAACGCCACGGTCAGGCGGTTCTCGCTGTTGCGAAGGTCCGGGCTCCAACCTGAGACGAGAGAACCCGCCGCGCCGGTGTTGCCTCCGGGCGGAGTGACGCCACCGGGGCCGGCGAAGTAGGGGACGTTCGCCGCACGGTGGTTGTACTCCAGCCGATAGGTGAAGTACTGGTTCGGCATGTAGTCTGCCGTCACGGAGGCGTCCCACGCTTTGAACGGATCACCCGGGTTCTCGGTGAAGTAGGGTGTTCCTGAAGCAGCGGTCGCTCCGTTGATCGGTGGAAGAAGGACCAAGTAACGGCCTGGGTTGTTGATGCGTCCTCCACCAAGGGTCAGGCCAAAGATGTCATGGTCGAACCAGAAGCGGTTGTAGGCCATGAAGCCGAGAAAGCTTTGCTTCGGTCCAGTCTTCCCGTTGCCAAAGCAGCTTACGCCGCCGCCGCTTTCGCAACCTGCGTCGCCGGTCAGAGTTGCGGCGGCCTTGCTGAGGAAGGAGTCGCGCCGCTCGTAGTACTTGTACTGAACACTATCGTCGGTGTGGTAGCGGGTACGTGACCCTACGCCCAGCGCATCCTCTCCATAGCCGTACTGATTGCCGACGATTGACCAGTTCCCGTTTGGCCGATAGAGGATCGATCCGCCCAGCCCGGGCCGATTGTTGAACCGGCCGTAGGACTGCCAGCCGTTGATGAACCAGGGTTCAATCTTCAACTTTGCCGTAGGAAACCATTGCACGCGCACACCATTGAAGAACCAGGGCGTGTTGGACGACACGTAGGACGGCTGATAGGCCCAGTTATCGAACTGGTAAAACGAGAACAGGCCGATGTAGGAGAGGAAGATGCCGGCGTCGACGTTCAGGCCGTGTTGCAGGTTGAAGTGGTAGCCGGCGTTGGCCTCACCTACATAACGATAGGCGTCGGCAAGGTCCCACTGGCCGCGCGAGGGGCTGGCATCGTTGCGCGGCGTGGCCGTGGCGTAAAGACCGATCTGACTCAAAACGCGGGCACGCACATTGTTGTAGTGGAAGTCGCCGCCGATTCCAAGGTCCGTCAGTGCAACCTCGCTGGAGCGAAACACTTCGCTCGACCCTACGATCGTGTCGTCCTGCGGATGGCGGAAGTCGTACGTGTAACTCACGTCCGAACGTATATCCGGCGTGAAGAACTTGGTGGCATACGGTGTGTCCTTGGTTCGTGGGTTGCCGGTGAGCCAGGTGAAGTCGGCGAAGGCGAACGGCTCTGAGTGCGGGCTGGCTGGGTCGGTGACCTCCGACTCCGTTTCACTCAGATCGGCCGCGGCAACTGAGGCCTTCGCCGTCGTGGTGTGGTGGGTCTCCGGAGCCGAGGAACTTGCCTGTTTGAGCTCCATCAGCTCTTTCTGGATCTCTTCGAGCTTGTCCTGCAGTTGCTGAATCTTCTGATCCTGAGCTGTCTGATGCTCCGGTGTAGCCTGAGTATTTTCTACGGCCGTCTGCAGATTCGGCTCTGCCGTCTGAGCCCGGAGATCGCTTGTACAAAGAGCCATTCCCGCTGCAAAGGTGAATGCAGCCAGACCGAATCGCTGGCCGCATGACGTTATCCTGTTTTTCACTGAAGCTCTCCATTCCAACCAGCCGCGGTGGCTGGCAGAAGGAGCTGCCATGCCGCAGGGCGCTGATATTCAGAGCCTAACGAGCCGGCTATAACGAGTTCGTCAAGAAGGCATAATGAATTCGTAAAGGACTGCTCGCCCTACGACGGAGTTGCAATTCAATTAGGTCGCATCAGTCTGATAAGGACCCCATTTGGCGCACCACTGCTCTTGTATTGGACTGGACGGCTCCTGCGAGCCGAGGTGCTCGTCGTCCCAAGACTGCGGTGCAAAGATCGCGGAAGATCCGAGTGAGTCCGGCAGTTAAAATCACCTAATTACGAACTGGGCGGAATCGATGGAATGGCGCTCAGGTACTCGTAGATGGCCTTGATGTCATGGTCCTTCAGGCTCTGGTAAGTGGGCCACGGCATCACCTGGAGAAGCGGACTGATCTGTGGGTGAAGGTGATCGTAGTCGATGCCTGTTCGCAGGATGTTCTTGAACTCTGCATAGGTACGGCCGGCCGGGAGTCCGTTTTCAGGGGTGAGATTGCGCGAAATGAACGGACCGAAGGTCTGGCCGCCGGCGAGATATCCAGCCGTGTTGATCTGCTTGGGCTGGCCCAGGAACGGGTTGCCTCCAACGGCATAGCTGGGGTTGGTATGACAATCGTTGCAGCCGCCGATGGCATTTACCAGATAGCTGCCCAGGCCCACCATCTCCGGGTTTTTATGCTCGAGATTGAGCCGTACCGGTGCAATTCTGAAGCCTTCGGCGATACGCTGATGTTCGATGAAGAAAGAATCTTCGTCGTCGGCACGAGCGGTGTGATGGATGGCGCCCACGAGCGTGACCAGGCCCGCGGTAAGCAACACTTTAGCTGTGAGATTCTTCATAGATTTCTCCTTCTTCGGGGCCGGGTTTAAGGAGGGGCCGGGGAATTACCGAGGGGAGTCTTGAACTTGTCTGCGGTTCAACGCTGCAACCCATCGATTCCTGATAACGCAAAGATGGTGCGCCTTGCCGCAAGGAATGTCAATGTGGAAGCTCTGCCTGGGATGAGAGAGGCTGTTGATGTTGGCCCCGACAGGAAAATGAATGCAGTCTGGGAAGTGGTTTCAGGCGTTTGCTTCGAAGGTGCAGCTTCGTGCAGACGATCGTGCTTTTTGCTCAGCGTAGAGTTATCCCGGGCGTAGGAATCGGCAATTTGTAACTTGCACAGGTCTAATGGCCGGCGGAAGGGCTTGCATGTTTGGGCGGCCGCGGGATGAAAAAGAGCAGAGGCAGCATGCAGGCGCAGAAGACTGCCATGTACTGGATGATGTCGAGATAGGCAAGCATCCCTGCCTGACGGTGCAGCTCGTTGTAGAGATAAGCCTGGGCGGTGTGGGAGCCGGTGCCAGTCATGGGGTTGCCACTGGTATGGCCGCCGAACATTCCTTTCAGCTTTGCCACCCGGTCCATGAAGGAAGCATTGCCCGTCGTAAGATTGCGGACCATGTTCGTCTCATGGTTCGCCGTGCGGCGTGTGAGCATCGTGGCGACGAACGCGGTTCCTACAGAGCCACCGATATTTCGCGCCAGATTCGTCAGGCCGGACACATCATTGTTCTCCGACTGCTTCACGCCGATATAAGCGATCGTGTTGATCGGAATGAACAGGAAGGCGAGTCCCGATGCCTGGAAGCATCGTACAAACACCAGATAGCCATAGCTGACGCCAAGGTTCAGCGTATGCATCGTGATCAGCGACAGCGTCAACATTACGAAGCCATAGCCGATCAATTTGCGCGGATCGACCTTGCCCACAAGAAGGCCAACGATTGGCATCATGCACATCATCATCAGTCCTGCAGGCGAGAGGACAAGCCCGGCCAGTTCGGCGGTGTAGCCAAGCAGTGTCTGCACGAATTGCGGGATCAGGATCGTCGTGCCGTAGAGCGAGAAGCCCAGCACGAACATCAGCAGGAAACTGATGGCGAAGTTGCGGCGTTTGAAGAGTGTGAGATTGAGGATCGGGCGATGGCCTTCGCGCAGTTGTTTTAGCTCCCACCAGATCATCGCGATGAACGCAACGACCATGGTCACCGCGAAGAAGGTGATGAGGTGAGAGGAGAACCAGTCGTCCTCCTGGCCCTTGTCGAGAATGAACTCGAGTGAGCCGAAGGTGAGACCCAGCAGGCCGAAGCCGAGAAAGTCGAGCTTGATGCCGCCCTTCTGCGAGAGCTCGACCTGCTTCTTCACATAAGGCGGATCTTCGACGATGCGCGAGGTGAGGAACAGCGAGATCAGGCAGATGGGGACGTTGAGAAAGAAGATCCAGCGCCAGTCGAAGTTGTCGGTGATGTAGCCGCCCAGCGTGGGCCCGATCGCGGGCGCGCAGACGACGGCGAGGCCATACATCGCAAAGGCTTGCCCGCGCTTCTCGGGAGGAAAGGTGTCGGCAAGAATCGCCTGTTCTGACGGCGCGAGACCGCCGCCGCCAACGCCCTGCAGGATGCGACAGAAGATCAGGATCGGAAGCGAAGGAGCAAAGCCGCAGAGAGCGGAGCTGATGCCAAACAGCGCAACGCAGATCATGTAGAACTTCTTGCGCCCGATGAACGTCGTCATGTAGGCGCCGGCAGGCAGGATGATGGCATTCGCGACCAGATACGCCGTCAGCACCCACGTGGCCTCGTCCTGCGTAGCGCCCAGGCCGCCGGCGATATGTGGCAGCGCGACGTTGGCAATCGAGGAGTCAAGCACCTCCATAAACGTCGCCAGCGTCACCGTCATGGCGATGATCCACGGGTTGATCCGCGGACGCCAGGGGCGTTCCACAGTGGGGTGGTGCTCTGGACTACTCGCTTCAGAGAGCTGGGCCTCGGGGAGGTCGACTACGGTAGCTGCCATGTGTGGGAATTAGATTTCTATCGGCGAGGCCGGGATTCAGAGAGTTTCGGACAAAATGCTGAACGAGAGCCGTTGAAAAGCCGAGGGTGCCTCGCCAGGGACAAGACAGACCGCACGCAAAGGCCCGCTCTAAAAGATCTCGCGCAGACCACTGCCGGTATTGTGCTTGATGGTTTTAGAGCGATCGAATAATTGACGCCGCGATGCTCTCCACTGGTACGGTCTTGCGCTGGGGGGCGTCGCGCGCCGGATCGTAGTAGAGCAGGCGGCCACAGCTCTCGCAGGTCATCATGGTCTCGTCGTTGCTGCGATCGCGAAGGTCGTTCCAGCGCTGCGGCCGCACCATCATCTGGCAGGCCATGCACTTCTGATTGAGCGCTTCGGCTACGGCCGTTCCCTTCGCCTTTGCGATGCGGTCGTAGGTGGAGAGCGCGGCCTCGCCGATCTCAGCACGCACGGCGATGCGCTTCTCCTCAACCGCAGCCAGCAGGGTCTTATCCGCAGCGATGGTGTCGGCCGCCCGGACTCGCTCACGCTCAAGCGTTGCGGTCGCGTCGGTGACGGCATCGTCAGCAAGTTTCTTCTGCGACTCCAGCCCCTCGCTACGCTCCATGCTCTCGATCTCGGCATCTTCGAGCTTGCTGATCTCTGCCTGCGCAAAGGCAATCTCGTGCTCGAACGCGGTTACCTGCACGGTCGTCGTGGCGAGGTCCATATGTTTGCGCGTGCGGTCGATCTTGGCCTTCTGATCCTTCACATCGGACTCCTGCCGCCGCCGCAGTGCCTCCTCTTTGGCGATCAGGTCGACGATGACGGCGCGCTGACCCTGGTACGCCTTCGCCTTGGTCTCCAGCGCCGAGACGTGTTTCGGCAAAGCCACCATCTCATCGCGAAGCCGGTTGGCCTCTACGTCGTGCGCCTGCAATACGATCATCTTTTCAAGATCCGGATGCATTTGACGTCTCTCTTTCCACTCACTTCGATCGCTGAAAAAATTCAACTACAGCGGAAAACTCGAAGTCTAGCACTGCTTTCGCCAGTTGTTAAGTATGCGCCTTACTGTTTGTCGACGTTGATGTAGTACAGATCGGTCGCCACATCGAACTGATCTCTGGTGAGCGGCGTCTTCATGGTCTGCCACTCGGTGGTGGGATGGATCATCTCCCAATGTTCCTTCAAGCCTACGCGCACAGGCATGGCAAAGTCTTTTTCGTCGGCCTGCCAGCGGTATTGGACCGTGCCCGCGGGCTCGTCGAACTTCAGCTCCAGCGTGGGAATCGCCGTATGGCGCAGGTACTGATCGAAGACCGGCGTCAGGTTCCTCCCGGTCTGCTGGTTGAAGTACTGTACGACATCTTCGGTCATGATGTTCTGATATTTGAAGCGCTGATAGAAGTCATGGATCAGCGCAAACCAGCGGGCGTCGTCATCCACGATGCTGCGCAGGGTGTTGATAAAGAGTGCGCCCTTGAAGTATTGATCCTGCGGAGGCTCGGCGTTGGTGCCGCGTGCCGTGATGATCGGTCGGTCATTCTTCACCTTTTTCTTCAGCGCGTTGACGTACTTCACCTCGTCCTCGTGGCCGTAGTTGTACTCGACGTAGAGGCACTCCAGGTAGGTGGTCCAGCCCTCGTGGATCCACATATCGGACTTGTCGGCGGCCGTGATGGCGTTGCCAAACCACTCGTGTCCACTCTCGTGAATGATGATGAAGTCGAAGCGCGGGCTGATGCCGACGCCGGTCCAGTCGCGGTCGAGATAGCCGTTGTGAAAGTGATTGCCGTAGGCCACGGCGCTCTGGTGCTCCATGCCCGCGTACGGAACCTCGATGAGTTTGTAGCCGTCTTTCTTGAACGGATACTCGCCGAAGTAGTGGTAGTAAGCCTTCATCATGCCGGGCACCTGCGCAAACTGGCGCTTCGCCCCGTCAAGATCCTCCGGCAGAACGTAGTAGTCCAGAGGCAGGTCGCCGAACTTGTCGTCGAAGTGGACGTAGTTGCCGATGTTCAACGCCACGTCGTAGTTATTGATGGGGTAGTGCACCTTCCAGTCCCAGCGCGTGAAGCCGTCGCCAAGATCCTTCTTTCCCATGAACTTTCCATTCGAAACATCCATCAGGCCGTTCGGAACAGCGACGTTAATCTCCATTCCTTCCTGCGGCTCGTCGCGCCACTGGTCTTTATTTGGCCACCAGACGCTCGCGCCGGTCTCTTCGCAGGCGGTGTTGATCCAGGGATGGCCGGCTGTGTCCTGCTTGAACGTGAAGCAGCCGAAACGGCCAGTCTCCACGGGGCTTCCCGAGTAGTGGACGTCGATCGAGTACGTGTGGCCAGCGTGCAGAGTCTTGGGGAAGTCAACGAAGAAGGTTCCACCATCGCGCTCATACTTCAACGTGGTCTTGCCCATAGAAATCTTGTCGATCTGCAAAGTAGCAAAGAGTTCAAGCTGAATGCGCGTGCCATCCGCAAGCATCTTGAAGCGGATCGTATTGCTTCCGCTGATGAACTTTTTTTCAGGATCGACGCGCAGGTCGAGACGATAAAAGAGAAGATCGTTGTTGGCGCGATAGGGCCCGTAGGCTCCGCGCAGAAGGTCGGCGTGGGTGGGTTCTTTATGCGTTGATTCGTTGATCGCTGGCGGCGTCGTTGCGTTGGCAGCAGGCTTAGAAGTCTGGGAGAAGAGCGGCGAGAGACTGCAGGACACCAGGAAAAACCTGAGGAGCAGGTTGCGGAGGGTGATCGTGAGCATTGACTTTAGCCTATCGCGATTCGCGCGCGCGAAGCACCCAAAGAGCGGGTCGAGAAGGGCACGGGCCCGCTTTTTTTGGACACCTGCGTGGACACCTGCTAAAACAAAGATCTGATGGCAATCCCCCGAATCTGCATCGATATGGACGAGGTGATGGCGGATGCGCTCGGCGAGCATCTACTGCGCTACAACCAGCACTTCGGCGAGAACGTCACCCTCAAAGACCTGCAAGGTAAGTGGTTGTGGGACGTCGTCTCAACAGATCGTCATGCCATACTCGACGCCTATCTGCGGTCCGACGACTTCTTCGAGGTGCTGGCCGTGATGCCGGAGTCGCAGCGTGTCCTCGAGCGGCTGCACGGTAACTACGAGGTCTTTATCGCCACCGCCGCGATGGAGGTGCCGACCTCTTTCCAGGCGAAGTACCGCTGGCTGGCAAAGCACTTCCCGTTCATCCCCGCATCCAACATCGTCTACTGTGGCGACAAAAGCATCCTCCGCGCAGACTATCTGATAGACGACAACCCGCGGCAGCTCCGACGTTTCATGGGCGAAGGCATCCTCTACAGCTCACCCCACAACGCCGGAGTCACAGGCTACAAGCGCGTCAACGACTGGCTCGACGTGGAGAAGTTGTTTTTGAGCTGACCGAGAAACTGTTATTGAGCTGACCCGCGAAGCCGTTTCTGAGCTGCGGCTCGAAGCCGCTTCGTCACGCGTACAGACTCGACTCAAAGCGCTGCAACGCGGCATCCGACCATGCATGGCTGGACTTGCGCCATGTATCGCCCTGCTCCGACATGAAGTTTGGAAAGTTCATGCGGCAGTACCCGCATCGCGCTTGAAAGTCATAGAGAGCCTGCGCGGTTCCATCGAGATAGAGCACCGCCTGCAGCCCATCGCGCGACCACTCCACCGAGGCGATGCGCTGCGGCTCAGGGCGGTTGAGCTCGGCGTCGCTCTTGGCCAGCGCGGCCACGTTGTAGATCAGCATCGCGTCCATAATGCTGTGTTCATGCACCTCCTGCGAGCGATCGCAGGCATAAAAGTATCCGGCGACACCTTCGTCTTCAAAGACCACGGTCCACGGAACGACGGGCGAGTTGACAGAGAGAAAGGCACGGCCAGGGGTAAAAGAGAGCGACTGCATATCTCTCACGATACACTCGATGAGGCGGCTGCCGAAGCCCTCCGGCGGTGCAGGTCACGCGGCAAAGTGCACGCCAGTTGCACCCGGACAACCGGATGCGAGATCAGACTCGAAAGAAAGATAAAGGCCGGCATACCTCAGAATGGGAATGAAGCTCCCCCGCATCAAGTTCGGACGACCGCAGCAGTTGGCTGCGCTGCTGTTGCTGGTCTTTCTCGCCGAGTGCCTCTGGGTCGTCAGCCGACAGCAGCTCTCGCAACAGGACTATCGCTACGCTGAGTGCGGCCGCGAGATGTGGGAGCGCCCCTCGCCGCTGGCCGGCTACTTCACCACCTGCGGCAATCTCAACGGCGACGGCACCTTCGCCTATCGCGTAGCTGGCCTTCCACTCACAGTACAGCGGCTGGTGATGCTCGGCGCGGACAAGATTCGTAAGCCTGAGAACCGGCTCTACACACAGGGTTCGCTGAACGGCTCGACGTGGGAGGCGCGGCACGAGCTCTTCAGCGTCAAATATCTTCTGCATCTGCCTTTCCTCTTCTTCGCGATCTGGCTTGGCGGCGGCCTTTGGTGGGTCTCGCGCAGGCTCTTCGGCAACGAAGGCGGATTCTTCGCGCTCGGGCTCTACTGCTTCTGTCCTGCAATCGTCCGGTCCGCCGTAACACCCAACAACGAAGTTCTGGCGATGTGGGGACTCTATGGCCTTGTCTACACCGCGATGGGGGTCGCCCATGCGATGCAGGGGCCGCGCCGTAAATGGCGGCCGCGAATCGCGCTGCTCACTCTTTCCCTCGGACTCACCGCCGCTGCGCATCTGCTCGCAGCGATCATCGGCTTTGTCATGGCGGTCGTTTGGATGATGTATCTCGCGGAGCGCCGGCGCAGCTACGTCATGCAGATTCTCGTCTTCGCGGCCGTCGGCGCACTGGCGATCCTCTTCGCGTCTTATGCCTTCCGCCTCGCGCCGTTCAGCTACATCTTCACCGGCGGCGGAGCGCGTCTCTGGTTTTCGCTTGATGGAGCAAAACGCTTCTTCCTCAGCCCCGCGAATGCACCCATCGTCGTAGCGACGCTCGTGGCGCTCCTGCTCTACGTCTCCACCCGGCGCTGCCGCTACTTTGGCAACACCGCGCCGCTCGTCATGATTCTGCTGCTCTTTCCGTTGGTCACTACGCAGACGGTATCGCAACCCTGGCTGTGGGCGCTGCCATTTCTCTTCACCTTCGTCGGCGGAGTCTTTGCGGACGTGCTGGAGATGCGCCAGCGCAGGATGTTTCTCGTGCTCTCCGGTGCAATCCTCTTCATGCAGGCGATTCTCTGCCTCTCGCTGCTACCGGAGATCGCGCGTTAGAAGCCATGTCCTGCCGGACGGGCTCCCTGCGCGGGAGGCGATCACTTCGTGATGGGTGTACCCCTTCGGTTGGCGCTCCCGTTGGTCGCGAGGATGTTGATTCCGACCAACGGGAGGACCACGCGAAGCTCTAAAAAGGAGTGTGAACGCCCGCTCCGCGCGCAGCGGGCCCGTCCGGCAGGACCGGCAGTCGCGAAGCCGAACTGTATCCGCATCGCCACTGTTCGCCCGGCCGATTTGCGCGGAATTGTCCGGAGATACGGCATAATGGGTCCGCACCCTTATAAATTTGCTGCGCCCTGAAGGATGGTCTCGTCCGTAATGATGAAAGTCTCTCTCCGCACCGCCTGCACCGCATCTGCTCTTACGGTTTTGCTGCTGGTGGGCGGATGCCACCGTCACCGCAAGTCGAAGTCACAACCCAACACGACGGCGTACGCGGACAAGCTGCACGAGATGGTTGAGAAAAAAGTGCTGCCGCCCGAAAAGGTCGACACCACCAAGGTTCCCAACCTGCGCTGGCCGAACTTCTCCGACTACCAATCCATCGTGGCCACCTTCTACGACGACCGCAACTACGAGGTCGCCTGGACTCGCGACGGAGCACCCACCGTCTCAGCAAAGGGTTTCATTCAGGCATTCCAGGACGCCGCGACGAAGGGTCTGATCCCAGAAGACTACGACGCACCTCGCTGGGCCGACCGCGTTCAGGCCCTCAACAGCAAATCCGAAGACGCCATCTCCCTCTTCGACGTGGCGATGACGGTCAACGTGATGCGCTACATCTCCGATCTGCGCATAGGCCGCGTCAATCCATCGCACTTCAACTTCGAAATCCCCGTACAGGACAAGAAGTACGACCTCGCCGAGTTCGTCTCCGACAACGCCGTAGACGCCACCGACGTGCCGAAGCTCATCTTCGGAGTCGAACCTGACTCCGAAGAATATCGCCAGACCGAAGCTGCACTGGCACACTACATGAACCTCGCCAAACTGCAGTCGCAGGCAAACGAAGAGCCGCTCCCGACAGTGACCAAGGCTGTTTCAGTTGGAGGCACCTATCCGGGAGAGAGCGCGCTAGTGACCCGGCTTCGACTTGAAGGTGACCTGCCAGCGCCAGGCGACCCCGTACCACCGATGCCCATAACATTCGATGCCACACTCTCTGATGCCGTCAAGCACTATCAGCATCGCCACGGTTTAACCGAAGACGGCAAGCTCACGCCGCAGACGATCAAGTCGCTCAACGTCCCGATGGACTTCCGCGTAGCCCAGCTACAGGATTCTCTCGAGCGCTGGCGGTGGCTCCCCGAGCCCTACCTCCACGCCCGCCTGATGGTCAACCTGCCGGAGTTCGTTCTGCGCGGCTATGACCCCGACCACAAGCTCGACTTCACCATGCGCGTCGTCGTCGGCAAAGTGATGGGCCAGCACGAAACCCCCGTCTTCACGCACATGATGAAGTACCTCGTCTTCCGCCCCTACTGGAGCGTCCCGGTCGATATCGCCCGCAAGGAGCTGGTGCCGCACATCGCATCCAACCACGGCTACCTCGCCAGCAAAAACTTTGAGGTCACCAACAACAAGGGCATCGTCCAAACCGACTACACCGCCCATCAGGTGGCACAGGGCGCCGTGATGGTCCGCGAGAAGCCCGGCCCCAAGAACTCCCTCGGCCTGGTCAAGTTCATCTTCCCCAACCAGTACGACATCTACCTCCACTCCACCCCGGCCGTCTCGCTCTTCGAGCAGACCCGCCGCGACTTCAGCCACGGTTGCATCCGCGTCCAGAAGCCCGCCGACCTCGCCGCCTGGGTTCTCCAGGGCCAGGGCGACTGGGATTTCGACAAGGTGCAGGAGGCGATGAACAGCGGCCCGGATAACAAGACCGTCAGCCTCAAGACGCCTCTCCCGATCGTCATCTTCTATCTCACCGCTATCGTCGAGGACGACAGCGAGGTTCACTTTTTCGACGACATCTACAACTACGACACCGAGATGCAGAAGGTCTTCTCCAAGGGGCCGCCGTACCCGGTCAAACCCGAACCCATCGTGCCCAAAACCAAGGAGGGCGAGACGGTCTAACACCGTGTAAGGTCGAGCACCGTGTAAACTGCTGTCCTCGAAAACAGGGAGAGAAAGCATGCCAGCTGCAAACTTCAACCCCCGGGTAGACATGTACGTCGCGAAGTCGAAGCCCTTCGCGCAGCCAATCCTGGAGCATCTACGCTGCCTCATCCACAAAGCCTGTCCCAACGTCGAAGAGAGCATCAAGTGGAGCATGCCGTTCTTCGAGTATGGCGGCGTCAACCTCGGTAACATGGCGGCATTCAAAGAGCACTGCAGCTTCGGCTTCTGGGGCAAAGAGATCGGCGCAGTATTAGACGAGGCAGGCATCGTCCAGCGGGGCGGCATGGGCACGCTTGGCCGCATCACCACCGTCAAGGACCTGCCCTCCGACAAGCAGATGCTCTCCCTCATCCGCCAGGCCACCGGCTTCATCGACCGTGGCGAGTACACCAGCCCTATGGCAGGCAGAAACAAAGTGGTAAAGCCTCCAAAGGCTGCGGTCGAAGCCCCGGAGGAGCTCGCCGCCGCCCTGAAGAAGAACCAAAAGGCCGCCGCAGTCTTCGCAGCCTTCAGCCCGAGCTGCAAGCGCGAGTATACCGAGTGGATCGCCGACGCCAAACGCCCCGAGACACGCGAAAGACGCGTCGCCACTGCAATCGAGTGGATTGCCGAGGGCAAGCAGCGCAACTGGAAGTATCAAAACTGCTAGCCGCTGTATCAGAACTGCTAGCGGCTCTGCCCGGTCTGTTCTTCGCCTCTATCTCCATGAACGCACTGTGGGGTATCTGCTCGACTAAATTTTCAGTATGCATCCTTCCACGAAGCTATAGACTTGCAGCGATGTCTTCCCTACCCAGGCCAGCGATCATCAACGAAGATCGAGTGCATCCCAGAAGCACACCTCTCGACGCCGCCCTCTTCCGGCGAAGGCTGATGAGCTGGTACCGTACCCACGCACGCGAGCTCCCCTGGCGCCACGTCAGCGATCCCTACCGCACCTGGCTCTCCGAGGTCATGCTGCAGCAGACACGCGTCGCCGCCGTCGTCGAGCACTACCAGAGCTTTCTCCGGCGCTTCCCCACCATCCTCGCTCTCGCGCTCGCACCCGAGGCTGAAGTTCTCGCCCTGTGGTCGGGCCTTGGCTACTACCGCCGGGCGCGTATGCTGCACAAGGCTGCGAAGTTCCTCATCGAAGAGCGTGGTGGCATCCTGCCCGGCACCGCCGCGGAGCTGCGCACTCTCCCCGGCATCGGCGAGTACACCAGCGCCGCCATCGCCAGCATTGCCTTCGGAGAAAGTATTGCCGTTGTTGACGGCAACGTGGAACGCGTCCTGTTGCGCCTCACCGGAAGGCCGGAGCAGAGAGACGCCGCCGGCCGTGCCTTCGTCCAGCAACAGGCCACTGCCCTTGTGCCGAACCGGCGCATCGGCGAACAGACCAACGCCGCCGGCGATCACAACCAGGCCATGATGGAGCTCGGCGCAACCATCTGTCTGCCCAAGGCTCCGCTCTGTCTTCATTGCCCTGTCTATGCGATGTGCAAGACCCGCGGTGAGCACCTCACACCGCCTCGCGTCGCGCAGCTTAGCCGTCCTGCCGCGTACCTGCTCAGCCTGCGAAAGCGCGGCACCCTCACCGAAGTTCTCCTCGAGCTACGCGCCGAAGAAGCCAGCCTGATGCCGAATATGTACGAGCTGCCGCCGCTGCCGCAGGATGCAGTCCAGGGCCGCGAACCTCTGCTGCGCCTGCGCCACGCCATCACCAACACGAACTACTATGTGCAGGTCTACGCCGCCAGTGGACCGCAGGACCGCGGCCTGCGCCGTGCCGTTCCCGCCGCAAAGGGCGATCTGCACTGGGTCCCGACCAGCAGGCTGAACTCCAGGCCGCTCACTGGGCTGGCTCGCAAAGTGCTTCAACGCCTCGATGTCATGAGGGTCAATCTTCCAAAGCTGCCGGCAGTAGCGAAGCTACCGGCGGCAAAGACGATCTCGTCGGCCCGCTAAGCAAACTCCTCCGCGAATCCTAGTGCATCTGCGGAGAAGCCTTCTTGGCAGATGCGGCAGCAGCCTGCGACAGCATCGAGCCCGGAATGCCCCGAACCTTGCCGTTGGCTGTTGAATTCACCGACCGCGCTCCACTCCCAAGCTGCATCAGCAGCGGATGCTGCAGCGTCACGATCACAGCCGTCGCCGCTGTCTTGCCCGTGCACATGTAGCTGTGGGTCGTGTTCGCGTCAAAGTAGATCGCGTCCCCTGCCTCCACATGATGAACCGCCTCGCCATGCCGCACAGCGAGCGTACCCGAGAGCAGGTAAAGAAACTCGCAGCCAACGTGCTGGTGTGCGCGCGGCAAACGGCCCTCCTTCTCCGGCAGAAACTCCGCGAAGTAAGGGTCAAGCTGGCGATCGGGAACCAAATAACCCAAGCTCTCGAAGAAGTAGGCAGGATCGTCGGCCCCGGTCTGCGGCAGGCGCACCCGCTCGTCCCGGCGATGCACCCGGAACAGCGTCTGCGGCTCAGGATCGAAGAAGTAGCTCAGGTCTTTCGAGAACACCATCGCAATGCGCGCCAGATTGCGCAGTGTCGGCACCACGCGCCCCGTCTCCAACTGCGACAGAAAGCTGGCCGACAGTCCTGTGTGGCGGCCCAGTTCGACCAGGCCCATCGACTTCTTCAGCCGCAGGTGCTTGATGCGCTCCCCAATGCGCTTTTCGGCGATGAACGACTCGGCGGCCTCCCCATCGATCTGCAGGTGGCGAACGCCTATCGACCGCCTTGCCTCGCTGCCTGGAATCAGGCTGTCAGTTAGAGCGGGAATCTCAGCGGGGGGTAGAAGGGGGGAGGAGATAGTTTTGCTCATAGATTTTATTCGCTACACCAACAGACGTTGATACCCAGTCAAAAGATGTACGGATGGCCTCATTTCTTGGATTGGATGCAGGTTTTTAATCTGCACACGGCGCTCTTCGAAAAAAGATCTGTTACGAAGCGCCAGTCCAGATCCCGCGCCGGACCCCCACGCTCTCCGACCCTCCGGTCTATCGAACTCGACACTCTAGCCTATGACCTATGATGGTCACAGACCATGAAGTCTCTGCTCATCCCCAGCCGTTCGCAGACTTGGCGATGGCTCCCCCTCGCAGCCGCCGCGCTGCCGATCGTCTTCGCCCTGGGTTGCGCCAGTCCCGGCCCGCCCCATGCCCCCTCCCTCAATCTGCCCGAGGTCGCAAAGGACCTCACCGCCGAAAGAGTCGGCGACAGCGTCATACTTCATTGGACGACCCCTGAGAAGACTACCGATCACCTTGCAATCAAAGGCATAATCACCGCGGAGATCTGCCGCACCTCTCTCCCGGCGCCCGCTTCTACTCCCGCCTGCACCGTGGTGAAGCGTCTCCCGGTGAAAAGTGGACCGAGCCACGCCGAAGAGGTTCTTCCTAGCTCGTTGATGGCAGATCCGCCCTCGCTCCTCGCCTACAAGGTCCAGCTCTTCAACCCCCACAACCGCTCCGCAGGCTCTTCCGCCGAAGCCTTCGCCGCCGCCGGCGCCGCCCCCCCGCCAGTCGAGCAGCTCCGCGCAACGTCCGTCCGGGCGGGCATTCAGCTCGAGTGGCAGCAGCCGAAAGGGGTTACCACAGGCTACTCGCAGGTCCCAGGAAACTCGCAGGTCCAGCTGGACCGCCATCTGGTCTCGCCCTCCACGGGGACTCCAACTTCCACCCCAGCAAATGCAGCCTCCTCCACCACACCGAAGCCTGCACTGCGAAGCAAATCCAGAAAGGTCTCGCCTCCCTCCGCCTTCTCCTCCGCCAAGCCTCAGGCGACACCATCAACCTCGCCGAAGACCCTGGACGAAGTGAAGCTGGAGACTCCAAAACAAGCAGCAGACGCAGGCGGCACCATCGACCAGACCACCCAGAAGGGCGACAGCTACCAATACACGGCCAGGCGCATTCGCAAGCTCTCCCTCGCCGGCCACTCGCTCGAAGCTCGCAGCGTGGTCTCCGCCCCGGTCACCATCACCATGCTCGACACCTTCCCCCCCGCCATCCCTACCGGCCTAGAAGCCGTACCCGGAGGAGCCACCCCATCCGACCGATCCATCGATCTTTCATGGACCCCCAACACAGATGTCGATCTTGCCGGGTATAGTGTGTATCGACAGGAAGTTAGCTCGACAGGCCAAGTTGCGGGACCAGCAACGCGCCTGAACCCATCCCCGATCGTCGGTCCTGCCTACCGCGATCAAACCGCCATCCCAGGGCATCACTACGCCTATCGCGTCACCGCGGTTGATGCCACAGGTAACGAGAGCGCCCCAAGCGCTGACGTGCAGGAAACATTAAGGGAGCAATAAAAAAACACATGCGTTACTGCAAGTATCTGTCGTCTGAAAACGGCACCTTTCTCCCACGTTATGCCCTGGTCGAGAAGCGAAACGGCATCCTCTGGGCCACGCTTCCCATGCAAGCCCCGCAGGAAGACCTCAACACCCGCATCCTCGGCGGCGTCCCCATCCCCACCCTCGCAGTCGACTTCGACCCCACTCCGCTCGACGACCTGCATCTCCTGCCTCCCGTCACCCCGTCGAAGATCCTCTGCGTAGGCCGTAACTACCGCGACCACGCCGCCGAGCTAGGCAACGAAGTCCCCAAAGAGCCACTTCTCTTCTTCAAGCCGCCCTCCTCGCTGCTCGGCCCCAAAGGCACCATCCGCATGCCCGCCATCTCCAACCGCGTTGATTACGAAGGGGAACTGGGTATCGTCATCGGCCGCCGCTGCTACCGGATCGGTCCCGACGAAGACGTCCGCCCCTACATTCGCGGCTACGTCTGCGTCAACGACATCACCGCCCGCGACATCCAGAAGTCAGACGGCCAGTGGACCCGCGCCAAGGGCTTCGACACCTTCTGCCCCGTCGGCCCCATCGTCTCGGACGAGATCGACCCGGTCGGATTCCCAAACGGACCCGATGCCAAAGCTCCGTCGCCCGTCACCATCACCACCCGGCTCAACGGCGTCGTCAAGCAGCAGGGCAGCACCCGCGATCTCATCTTCCCCATCGCCGACCTGCTCCGCTACATCACCGCCACCATGACCCTCGAGCCCGGCGACCTCATTCCCACAGGAACTCCCGCAGGAGTAGGAGCCGTTCAGCCCGGTGACCGCATCCAAGTGGAAATAGACAGTCTCGGCGTCCTCGAAAATCAATTTGCCGCCGGATAGCCCCCGCCGCGCTCTAACAGACAGCGCAATCGCTCAGAGCTTGATAAAATCTGTACCAACAGCCAAGGAGAACAATTATGGCATCGTTACTCGAACAGCTCCGCGGATACACTACCGTCGTCTCCGATAGCGGAGACTTTAACGCCATCCAGCAGTTCCGCCCACAGGATGCGACGACGAACCCATCTCTGATCGCCGCCGCCGCCGAGAAACCTGAATACCAGTCCGTCGTCGACGACGTGCTCAAGGCAGTACGCAAAGAAGTAGGCCCCAACCTTTCGGACAAAGAAATCGCCGCAGCCTCCTTCCGGCCTCTCGAAGTCGCCTTCGGCCTCAAGATCCTCGACATAGTCCCCGGCCGCGTCTCCACTGAGGTTGACGCCCGCCTCTCCTACGACACCGAGAAGTCTATCGACGAAGCCCACGCCATCATCGCTCTCTATGACAAGGCCGGTATCTCACGCGACCGCGTCCTCATCAAGCTTGCCTCCACCTGGGAGGGAATCCGTGCCGCCGAGATCCTCGAGAAGGAGGGCATCCACTGCAACATGACACTGCTCTTCGGTCTTCACCAGGCCATCGCTGCGGCCGAAGCCAAGGCCACCCTCATCTCGCCCTTCGTCGGACGCATTCTCGACTGGTACAAGAAAGACACCGGCAAGGACTACGCTCCTGCCGATGACCCCGGCGTTCATTCCGTCACCACCGTCTATAACTACTACAAGAAATTTGGCTACAAGACTGTCGTCATGGGCGCGAGCTTCCGCAACATCGGTGAGATTACTGAGCTCGCCGGTTGCGACCTTCTCACCATCGCACCGAAGCTGCTTGACGAGCTTGAAAAAGCCCAGGGCTCGCTGCCGCGCAAGCTCGATCCCGCCAAAGCACAGAGCCTGGACATCAAGAAGATCCCCATGGACAAAGCCACCTTCGACAAGATGCACGCCGAAGATCGCATGGCCACCGACAAGCTGAAGGAAGGCATCGACGGCTTCTCCAAGGCCATCGTCGATCTCGAAGTGATCCTCGAAAAACGTCTCAGCGAGATCAGCGAACCAGCCGCAGCAACTCGCTAATCCTCAACCGATTCAACATTTTTCCCTTTCGGCGGCCTCTAGAGAGGCCGCCGAATTGCGTAGACCACTTGGAGAACTTCCACGGCAACGAGTTGCGCGACGGCCGCGGACATACAGCCGGAGGACATCGGTTTGATTCGCAACCAAAGCAGTTACACAAAAAATGGTTAGCAACCAAAGCAGTCACAAAAAGTTTTGCGGCCGAGAAAAAAGGCCCAAGAAAAAGGGCACAGACCGTTCAAAGTCCTTGCCCTTTGTCTTTCACTCGCTCATCTCACAGTGCTGAAACTCGACCTCTGCCACTCGCCACCGCAGCCATCTGCGAGTCCACCGCCGCCGCAGTTAAGCCACCAATACCCTTGGCCGACTGGGCTCCTGGCCGGTGCTTGGACGCATACATCCTCTGGTCCGCCACCCGCAGCAACCGGATCGCATCCTGCGCATCCTGCGGGTACACCGCCATCCCCACACTCGCCGACACCACCATCTGCTTTCCTTCCACCACCAGAGGCCGCTCCAGCGCTCTGCGAACCGTCTCCATCAGCTGATCCAGTCCCTGCTCCGGCTCCACATCCGCCGCCACAATCACGAACTCATCGCCGCCCAGCCGCGCCAGCGTATCCGACGTCCGCACACCCCGGCGCAGATTCTTCGAAACCTCAAGCAGCACCGCGTCGCCCGCCTGGTGTCCCAACGTGTCGTTGATCTTCTTGAAGCCGTTCAGATCCAGAACGATCAGCGCCAGCCGGTTGCGCGTGCGGTCGGCCCGGTCGATCGCCATCGTCAGCCGGTCGGCAAACAGGCGCCGGTTCGGCAACCCCGTCAACTCATCATGCAGCGCCAGCCATTCGTTGCTCGAGATCTGCTCCTCCAGCATCACCAGGATCATCCCGATCGAGATCAGCGACTTCTGCATATTCCAAATATGCGAGGCAATATCGGCATACGCGCGATACTGCACGATCCACGGATGCAGCAACAGGCACAGCGCCCAGATCGTAAAGCCGGTCACAATCGCCAGTCTGCCCGTGCTTCCCGCCGGCAGCCGCCGCTGGAAGTTCAGCGCCGCGGTCGCGTACACGCAGCACAGGCTCCAGTACACCGCCGCCCGGTAGTCAGAGATGTGGATCAGATATCCCATCGCCATCCACCCGCACACATGCAGCACCGCCGCTATCCAGCTGCGGCGAAGATACAGCGAGCTCGAAACCCCGATCACCATCCCCGCCGCCATGCACGGAAAGAAGACAATCCCCTGATTCAAGTGCAGCCCATACACTGTGCACAGCGCCAGCAGCGGCAGCGTATTCAGCGAGAGGTAAAGCATCCGCGCAGTCTTCGAGACCGGGTAAACTCCCGACGCCCACACAAAGATCATCCCCGTTAGCAGGTAGCAGTCCATTACGACCACATGCAGAATCTTCTGCGGCGGTCCGTTCGGCGCGTAGAACGTATGCGCCGCCGCCTCCACCAGCGTAAAGAACAGGCCCAGCAGCCACAGGTCGGCACGCTCCTGAGGATGCCGTTTGCGCAGCAGCATCAGGATCACAATCAGGATCAACAACGCCAGAAGATCGGGAAGAAAAGCAAAGTTCATCGGGGACCCGGGCATCGTCGCACTTGGATTTGGCCTTGACCCAGAGGCCACGCGGGATGCGTTTATTACCTTGTCCGATGACAGCAACCTGGCCATCACCGTAAAGCCCTGAAACCTTGAAACCCTGAACGAGAACAATAGTCCACAAACCATCGTTCGCGCGATAGCGAATGAGATTTTTACAAAACAAAAATTTATAAGGAACGACAGCCCAGAATGAGAACTCAGCGCAGACCATCCTGCGATGGGCCAACCGCTGCCTGGACCAACTCTACTGAAGACAACGGAAAAGACTACAGACCAAAATACCGGACCCTCCCGCTGGGGTCTTCGCACTAGTCGCATTCACTAAGCGGGGACCCTGATACTCGCCACCTATTCGTCAGCCTTACAGACATTCAAACGCGGTTTGTTGGACAATTATGCGGTATCCGCGACGAATTCATACATAAAAATCCGTCACGCCGAAGCCTCGAGATAACCCCGATAGCCGCCGGATTCTACTCCAGGCTCACCTGACTCAAACCCTTCCATCGGATACGCCACTCCTTCACGCCAGCCTGCTCCGCCAAGACACCAGACTGGCGAAAGAGCGGCAACGCCATAGTAGTGACCTCAATCCAAAGACCGTTACACAACTTCTTCCAGCGAAGGAAGCTTGTCAGTCCACACGTTTTGTCTTGGGCTGATGAAGCCGTATCAAGCTGGCGAAGCTGTATCAAGCTGGCGTATTAGTCTTTGCTGTCATCCTGAGCGCAGTGAAGGATCCCGACGAATGGTCTCGTCCCTTTCCACCGACCTCTTCATGCGTTGGCAAGATGCTGTGCCTCTGGACACGGCATGTCTGTACTCCAGTCGACAGAGTCAACAAAAAAGAAGAGGGCTGGATATCGTCTTCGACCATCCAGCCCTCTCTCGCGTGTGTAACCCGGACTTACCGGTGGCCACCACCGCCGCCGCCGTGGAATCCACCGCCACCACCACCGCCCTGGAATCCACCACCGCCGTGGAAGCCTCCACCTGCGACTGCTGTGCCACGGTAGCCGCCGCTGACGCCACGGAACCCATAGCCGCCACGGTAGCCGTACCCACGCCCATAGAACCCACGGCCATACACAAAGCCGCCGCCATACAGGTAGTACGGCGAGTAGAAGCCGTAGCCGAACGGACTGAAGAACGGCCCACCGCCCGGCAGCCAGTCATATCCGTAGAGATAGGGATCCCATGCCCAACCAGGTGCAAATCCGCCGTAGCCATATTCAGGACCATACCCGGCGTACTGTGCCGCCAGATTAACGTTCGCCTCACCCAGATACTGCGACCGCAGCTGACTCCAGCGATACAGATCATCCTGAGAACGGTCTTTGTTGAAGCTCACAGGCTTTACCGTCTCGCCGACGAGCGTAATCTGCCTGCCGCCCTTCACCTCCACAGGCTTCACCTCGCTCTCAAGATCATTGCCAGGATAGACCGCCGCCTTCCCGTCAAACGTGCGCACCGTATTCGCATCCGCATTGAACTCATATAAGCCGTTCTTCAGGATCTGCGTCTGGCCGCCCTTCTGATCGATCAGGATCATATTCTGCGGGTAGAGCTTGTCCGCCTCTACCTCCGCGCGTCCCTGCTCAACGCTCACCTCGGTGTGGGTCAGGTCGGGCTTGATCATCTTCACCGTACTGTTCTTATCCAGCCGCAGAAACACGCCCGGCGTCAGCAGCATCTCCGCCTTGCCGTCAGCGGTCGCAAGGTACTGACCCGGCTCCACCTCGGCCTGGCCCACAGAGCGCGCCGTCACCTGGCGGCCATCGATCGAAGCCTGACCTTCGACATAGTTGAGTGTTCCTGGGCGGGCTGGGTTCGCGCCTGGCTGCTGAGCAAAGACAGGCGTAAACAGAGTCGCCAGGGAGAGCAGAAGTACCGATTTGAGCCCTGACATTTTCATAAAACCTCTGTCCATTTAGATGAAACAGAAGGGGAAACGTCACAATACGCTCAAATCGTGCCTGACCATTAAACCCAATGTGCCTCAATAAGTTGCTCACACTGACCAAGGGCTGACGGAGGGATGACAAGGCCGGGACAAGACTTCATCAACGCCGTCGAAAATCAGTCTTCCAGCATCGAAAACACTCTTCAAAGTCAGTTGTAAAAGTTATGTCTCTAAGAGACTGTCCTGCCGGACGGGCCTCCTGCGCGGAGAGCGGTCACTTCGTGACGTGTATACCGGCTTCGCCCCGCTCCTCCCGTTGGTCGGCACAAACTTCAGCTTGCGACCAACGGGAGCGCCAACCGAAGGGGTATACCATCCCGAAGTGATCGCCCCAACCGGGGTCCCCGCAAACAGGTCTTCGTTTGTGGGGTGGCCTAGCGTAGTGGGGCCCGTCCGGCAGGACAGAGTCTACAAAATATACCGCGAAAGATCCTGGTCCTTCACAATCGAAGCCACCTGCTGCCGCACATACTCCGGATCAACCACAATCACCTTCTCCACGCCCGTGGCCGTCTGCCGCTCGATCACCGGCAGCGGGGGCGAAGGCATCTGCGGGTCCGACGTAAGCGACGCAGAGACAGGCACTTCGCCCACCACGCCCTCCTCCGTAATCTCTGCCCGCGGACTCTTGAACAGATCCGGCGCCTGGAAGCTGATCTCATCCAACACCCGCTCCAGAATCGTATGCAGCCTCCGAGCCCCAATGTTTTCCGTGGTTTCGTTCACCCTGAAAGCAAACTGCGCCATCTCCGCAATCGCCTCCTTCGTAAACTCCAGCTTCAACCCCTCCGTCTCCAGAAGCGCAGTAGACTGCTTCACCAGCGACGACTTCGGCTCCGTCAGAATGCGAATAAAGTCGTTCACCGTCAACGAGTTCAGCTCCACGCGAATAGGAAAACGCCCCTGCAGCTCAGGAATCAGATCGCTCGGCTTCGACACATGAAACGCACCCGCAGCAATAAACAGGATGTGATCGGTCGAGACCATCCCATACTTCGTGCTAACCGTAGTCCCTTCAACGATCGGCAGAATATCCCGCTGCACGCCCTCGCGCGAGACATCCGGCCCATGCCCGCCTTCGCGTCCCGCAATCTTGTCGATCTCATCCAGAAACACAATCCCCGAGTCCTCAACCCGCTCCACCGCAAGCCGGTTTACCTGATCCATATCGATCAGCCGGCTCTCCTCCTCCTGCACCAGGTAGTCGAAGGCCTCTGCCACCTTCATCTTGCGCTTCTTCGTGCGCTGTCCAAACAGCCCCGGCAGCATATCCTTCAGGTTGATATCCATCTCCTCCGAGCCCTGATTGGAGATAACCTCAAAGCTCGGCTGGTTGCGGTCGCGCACATCCAGCTCCACCGTGCGCTCATCCAGCTTGCCCTCGCGAAACTGTTGCCGCAGCTTCTCTCTCGTCCGGTGCTCACGATCCCCCGGCTTCTCCTCGGAGTCATCCACCGCCCCAGCCATAGGAAGCTGAATCACATTGCTCCCAGGCTCATGCGTAGCCGCAGCGGCGGTCGCTGCCGTCGGCGTCGGAGGCAGCAGCAGGTCGATCAAACGATCCTCCGCCGCAAGCTCCGCCTTATCTTCCACCTCTTCCATCTTCTCTTCGCGAACCATGTCGATCGCGATCTCCACCAGGTCACGCACAATCGACTCCACATCGCGCCCCACATAGCCGACCTCAGTAAACTTCGAGGCCTCCACCTTCAGAAACGGCGAGTTCGTCAGCTTCGCCAGCCGCCGCGCAATCTCCGTCTTCCCCACGCCGGTCGGCCCGATCATGATGATGTTCTTCGGCATGATCTCATCGGCCAGCTCCGGCGGAAGCTTCTGCCGACGCATGCGGTTGCGCAACGCAATCGCCACGGCCCGCTTGGCCGCATGCTGTCCCACAACATACTTATCCAACTCCGTCACAATTTCGCGCGGCGTCATCTCATCGAGCGCAAGCGCCTGATCTTCAGCAGTTCCAGGTAGAAAAATTGCCATAGTGCCGTACTCCTTGTCGCATGTCGCAGCGACGAATCTTTTAACTTCTACGAACCGTCAAGCCTACTGGTTCTCTACCGTCTCGGACTTCAGCTCTTCCACCGTCATCTGGTCATTGGTATAGATACAGATCTGTCCGGCGATCTTTAGACTCTTTACCGCGATCTCCCGGGCGCTTAAATCTGTGTTCTCCATCAAAGCCCGCGCGCTGGCCAACGCAAAGCTGCCGCCGCTGCCAATCGTCGCGATCCCCTCATCCGGATCGATCACATCGCCGGTCCCCGACAGCAGAAATGTATGTTTCGAATCCGCCACAATCAACAGCGCTTCAAGCTGCCGCAGCATCTTGTCCGTGCGCCAGTCCTTGGCCAGCTCCACCGCCGCGCGCCCCAGGTTGCCCGCATACTGCTCAAGCTTCGTCTCAAACCGCGCAAACAGCGAGAACGCATCGGCGGTCGATCCCGCAAATCCCGCCAGAACCTTGTCCTGGTACAGACGCCGGATCTTCTTCGCCGACCCCTTCATAATCGTCGCGCCAAGCGACACCTGCCCATCGGCAGCCATCACCACGGAGTCGCCGCGGCGCACGCAGATGACGGTCGTAGAGCGAATCCGCCGTCCGTCGCCCAGATCCAGCGGGTGGGCTGCGTCAAGCGGAACAGTGGAAGTTTTAGACTTGGCAATAGTGGAAGAAGGCGGCTTCATGGGCAATCTTCAGTATATCGTCAATCCTCCGTTCCTCTAACCCTCGACTCCGGCGCATCCCCTCTCCGTCAACCAGGTCGACCAATCAGATCGATGCCAAGTCACAACCGCAGCGATTATTTGCGGCAGCTCGCGTTTCCCGCACTCGGAAACGCCAGAAACGTGATGCTCGCCGGAGCAAGACGAACCATCCCTGCCGCCTGCGCCTCTCCCTCAAGCGAAGGAAGATCCCCGTCGGAGTTCACCTGCAACTCCACCCCATTCAGCTCCACTTTGTTGTCCATCAGGTCTTTCGCCGTCAACGTGTAGCGCTTCGACTTCGCAGGCACCGTAAGCTCCTGAACCGTCGTGCGATCGGCATTGATCGCCAACAACGCCACACCTCCAGGTTGATTCCGCAGGCAGTGCGCGTAGAGATGCAGATTCGGCGAAGGCGAAGCGCCCGCGTCGAGAACCGTAGTGCCCATCAGCTTGCGCCACAACAACGCTGACCAGAAGTTCGGCCTCGGCAGCAGCGTGGCCTCGTCCACCAGCGCATAATCGCTCGCTGCAAGCGTGTTGTGCATCACCACCTGCACACCCCGTTTCGCCAAAGTTCCAAGTTGATTCAGGTACCGGAAGCTGTCGATGAAGTCCGAAGCCCACGGGTTGCCGCCACACGCCGTCTCCCCTGTCTCGGTCAGCCAAAGCGGTGCGCCCGCAGCAAAGCGATCGCGCAGCTTCGCATAGAAATCCTCATCCCGATTCGTTCGCGACAGCCAGTCATCCGTCAGCGCTGCGTCGGGTGTCGTCTGCAGGGAAGACCCGATCGCATTGCATCGCTTCGAGACGCCCCCGTAGAAGTGATACGAGAATGCATCCACACCAGGCCCGGCCGCCGCCATCATGTCCTCAGTCTTGATCAAGGAATTCGGCGGCAGGCCCACCGCAAGCCCTATCTCTCCCACCGATCCAGGGCCGAGAATCACCATCTCAGGCGCTGCCTCCTTCACAAAGCCGCGAAACACCTTGAAGTCTCTTCCATACGCCGCGGCGTCATAGCCCTTCGGCGCGCCCCCCATCCCGGCAAAGGTCGGCTCGTTGAACATCTCGGCTGCTGCAATACTTCCCCCGACGGCCTTCGTATACGCGAGCACCTTCTTCGCCTCCACCGGAGTCCATACGCCCTCTGCATCGCGCACGCCGGGACTGATCGCGAAAGACGTCACGATCTTCGCATCCACCGCCTTCGAAAAATCGATGACGCCCTTCCACTCTGGCCGCGTCAGCACAGCGTTGAAACCTGTTGGCGGAGTCGCCGGCGCAGGCTCGTCCGAATCATAGAAGTAGGTCGTGTTCTCCCACGTCCCGCTGACCCTTACATACGAAGGCGCCAGCCCCGCCGCAAGCTTGCGCAACCGCGGGTTTGCCAGGTTGATCGGTTCGCGGTACCGAAACGCGGAAGGATCCATCCCCGCAGGCGCCGAGTTCTTCGCACTAGCCGGCACATCCTGCTCGGCGCTGCCTTGTTTCTTGTAGGGAGCCCAGAAACGTCCGCCAGTCACCTCAACCATCTCTATGTTGAACGATTGAAAGCGCTCCCCCACCGTGGCGACCTTCGGCATCTTCGCAGGGGTAATCGCAACAGGCGTTTGAGCGATGAGAGTCAGCGACCAGGATGGCGCGATCAGCGCAAACCCCAGCAGGGATCTAAACCATGTCTTTCCATTCATCTTCGTCGCTCCCGGGCACTCGCGCCATTTAGTTTGAACTTCGACGGAATTCTACGCCCAGCGAATAAGAATGGGGAACCTCTATTTCAAGTTTTTTTGAGCATCTGTTCTTCGTCGCAATCCCCCAAAAGAACGTTACTGACACAGCACCTTCCCCCTCCCGATCCCTCCGCGATGGGCTATGCTTTTGGGCAGAGACTGTGTTTTCGCTGATTCCAACTCACCTGCCGCTTGCCCTCCGTACGCCGCGAGTCCTCATCGCCATTGGAGCAACGACCGCGACAGCAATCGGCGTCGTCAGCTACATCCTCACGCGCAAAAAACCCTCCGCCGAAGAGCTGGAGCGCGAACGCCGCGATCTTCTTGCCCGCATCGGCCGCATCACCGACGGAACCATCATGGACACCATGATCGCGGAGGTTCGTAAACCTGCCCTCGATCTTGCAGACGATCCGGAACCTGCCCGTCAGGGTCCTCTAACGCCAGAGATGATCGTCTACGTCTACCGCATCGCCGGCGTGACCTACGAGTGTGCTCAAGACGTCACCATGCTTCCAGAACTGGTTCATGGCGTTCGCACGGATCTTCCCATTCAGGTTCGATACGCTCCGCAAAATCCCGCCAACAGCATCATCGTGGCTGAGACCTGGAGCGGTTTGCGTCTCGGCGCCCGCCCACCTGTGCCTTATCCCTCTCAGGAAGAGGGCGAGCTCGACCAACCGTTCTAGTCGATCACTCCAATCAAATCTCCGCGCATTCGTTGAACCCGTAGCCCGCGCAGACTACACTTGTAGCTATGCACATGGTCGCCACTCCGAACAGCAAGATGCAGCGAGTCCTGCAGCTGTCCATGGTGCTCACCCTGGCCTATGTCGGGGCGACCTTCTTCTTCGGTCTGCGAGCACACTCCCTGGCCCTCATCTCCGAGGCCGGGCACAACGTCAGCGACCTGCTCGCCATTGTGCTGTCCTTCGTAGCCGTTTATTTTCAGGCGCGTCCTGCAACCGATCAGAAGACCTTCGGGTACCAGCGTGCCGGGGTACTCGCCGCGTTCGTCAACGCCGCAACCCTAGTCGTGCTCTCTTTATGGATCGCCTTTGCCGCCATCCACCGTTTCAGCGCACCCGTCGAAGTGCAGCCTAAGCTGATGATGTACGTCGCCGCTGCAGGTGTGTTGATGAACGGCACCATCGCGACCCTGCTCTGGAAGTTCTCCGGCGACGTCAACATCCGCAGCGTCTTCCTGCACATGCTCGGCGACACGCTCTCTACCGCCGCAGTCATCGCAGGCGGTGCAGCCATCTTCTTCACCCACATGTCGTGGATCGACCCGGTGCTCTCCATCCTCATCGCCGGCATGATCCTCTATAGTTCCGTCGGAATCATTCGCGAGACGCTGAATATTCTGCTCGAAGGCACACCGCGCAACCTTGAACTCGGCGAGATTCGTCAGGCGATCGCCTCGGTCGGCGGCGTCCTCAATGTCCACGACCTCCACGTTTGGAGCCTTGGTTCACAGTCCCACGCGCTCGCCAGCCACGTCACCATCGCCGAGATGCCCATGTCCGAGTGCGGCAGCATCCTCGCGGACATCAAGTGCGCTCTGCGCGACCGTTTTCACATCACCCACACCACGATCCAGTTTGAGATCACCGACTGCGAGACCACCTATGGCTGCGCCGCGCCGCCGGAGTTTGAGGCAATCGGCGCCCACGGCCATGACCATCACGGCCACGCTCACTGAAGTGTCCTGCCGGACGGGCCCGCTGCGCGCGGTGCGTTCACTTCGTGACTTGTATACCCCTTCGGTTGGCGCTCCCGTTGGTCGCGAGCTGAAGTTCGTGCCGACCAACGGGAGGACTAACGCCGATAACCCGCCAGGAAAAGGTATACGCCCCACGAAGTGGGCGCCCTCCGCGTAGGAGGCCCGTCCGGCAGGACGTATTTCCTCTAAACCAGCGTAGCGTCGACGGTAATAGTCGCCGCCTTCAGCACCTTCGACACCGGGCAGCCGACCTCCGCATTGTGCACCAGCTCATCGAACTTCGCCTTATCGATGCCAGGAATCGTCCCCTTCGTGGTCAGGTGAATCTTGGTGATCGTAGGCGCGCCATGAACATCGAGCGTCAGCGTCGCGGTCGTTTCAATGGTGTCGGGAGTAAAGCCTGCCTCAGTAAGCTGGCCGCTCAGAGCCATCGTGAAGCAGCCCGCATGTGCCGCCGCGATCAACTCCTCGGGGTTGGTGCCCACACCATCGGCAAAACGAGTCTTGAAGCTGTATTGCGTGTCCTTCAACGTGCCGCTCTGTGTGGAAATGGTGCCGGTGCCGTCCATGATCTTGCCATGCCATACTGCGCTGCCAGTGCGATCCATCGTAGTTCTCCTTTTGTTTTCAACTGTTACCTGTCAACAGTACCTTCTTCGATGCGCCGCTTGCGCCAAAGGACCTTGAAAAAAATCCCATCCGCGGTAGCATCTCGAAATGCCGCCGATCCCAGCCATCGAAGCAACCGCAGACGAGCCCCTTGCTTCCTGCCCGATAGCCACCGAGCACCACTCCCGCTTCTGCCCCACCTGCTCCTCGCGCCTCGAAGACAGCCGCTGCAAGCTCATCTGCCGAACCTGCGGCTACTTCCTAAGCTGCGCCGACTTCTACTGACCCGCAGAGCCTCTCAGGCTATACGCGCGCCCTATCTCCCCTGGCTAGCCTTCCGCGCCGCTTCGAACTCATCCTTCGGCTTCCACTGAATAATCGCCGGCGCGCTCAAAGCCTCCCACCCCAGCTCCATGCCAAAGCGGTCCAGCTTCGCATTCCCGCTGAAGTCCCAATCCTCGTGGAAGTTGTCGCTGAAGTTGTGATAGTCATGCGCCGTGAACTCCTCATGCTGCTTATGTCCCCACGCTGCATCATGTCCTTCATAGAGATTCCCCGTCTCAATCGAGAACGCCGGAATCCCCACACGCGAAAGGCTAAAGTGATCCGACCGATAGTAGCTCCCTGCCGAAGGCTTCGGATCCGGCACAATCGCAAGACTAAACCTCTTCGCCGTAGCCTCTACCGTCGGGAAGAACGTAGTCCTCTGCGCCCCGTTCACATTCGTCTCCAGCGGCACACCGATCGGCAGAATCATGTCGTAATTAATATCCAGCGCAATCTGCCCCGCAGGAATCGGCGGATGTTGCCCCAGATACTCCGACCCCAGCAGCCCCTGCTCCTCCGCCGTCACCGAAGCGAAGATCAGCGAGTGCGGCAGTTTCACCCCCGACTCCGCCCACGCCCGCGCCATCTCCAGCAGCATCCCGCAGCCCGTGCCATTATCCGCCGCGCCGTTATAGATATTGTCCCCAGCCATCCCCGGCACAAACCCCAGATGATCGTAGTGAGCCGTATACATTACCGCCTGGTCTTTGCCCCCGGCGTTCGCCCCCGGCAAAATCCCCACCACATTCGGCGACTGGAACGGCCGCACCGTGCTCTCCACATGCGCCTTCAGTCGCACCGGCAACTCCACCGCCTTGAACCCACGCTTCCCCGCAGCAACAATCTCCGCATCCGCATCCAGTCCACTCGCCGCAAAGATCTTCTTCGCCACATCCAGTTGAATCCAGCTAGCCGCCTCCAGCTGCGGATCCTTATCATCCCGCAGATAAGTCTTCTCGCTCGTATTCGAGTTCTTCACCACATCCCAGCCATAGCTCGCCAGATCCGTACGATGAATAATCAGCGCGCCCACCGCGCCCCTCCGCGCCGCCTCTTCGAACTTGTACGTCCACCGTCCGTAGTACGTCAGCGCATGGCCACCAAAGAAGTTCGGATCATTCGAAGGCGGATCACCCACGATGCACAGAATCACCTTCCCCTTCACATCCACTCCCGCATAGTCGTCCCACTGAAACTCCGGCGCAATCGCACCATAACCAACAAACACAATCGGCGCATCGATATCCACGCTCGGCGTCAGCATCCGATTGCTCACCGTGTAATCATCCGCATACTTCAGGTCAATCGAATACAGATCAATCGAATTTCCTTCAGGCTTCTTCGGAATCAGCGACATCGTCGTCTTCTCCGGAATCACTTTCATTCCAACAAAATTAATCTGCTGCAAAAAAGTCCCGTTATCCCCACCCGGCTTCAGCCCATACAGCGCAAACTGCGTCGCTATATACTTCGCCGCAATCTCGCTCCCGCGCAGCCCAGGCCCGCGTCCCTCCAGCAGATCGTCCGAAAGAAACCGCACCTGCGCGCGAATCTTCTCCCCGTCAATCGAGGCCTCCGCCGCCTTCACCGCAGGCGGAATCGACTGCGCGATCAGAGTTGTAGAGAAAGAAATAACGGAGGCTGCCACACAGATGCCCAAGCGAATCTTGATCAAGTTCCTACTCCTGGTGTAAGACTTCACGAATCCGTCCAGTCTAATCGCAATCAACCACGATGAAGATATCCGGCTCTTCCTTGCGGGGCGTTATTGAGACTCCACCCCGACGCCGTCATCCTGAGCGAAGTTGCTCGCGGCACTTTGCGAGCAGCGCAGCCGAAGGATCCCCGTATTGTCTTTGCGCACTCTCCACCTAACCGCAGAAGATCGCCCCACCCCTACTTTGATATGTTTATTCGCATGGTGATGAAGCGTTTTAGCGCGGCTCTGGCGATTCTCCTCGCAATCCCGGCAATCGCCCAGGACAAAGCGCTAGCCCCCACACCGCCCATGGGATGGAACAGCTGGGACGCGTATGGCCCAACCATCAACGAGTCCCAGTTCCGCGCCAACACCGTCGTTCTCGCCGCGCAGTTGAAGGAGTTCGGCTGGCAATACGTCGTCATCGACGAAGGCTGGTACCTCCAAAACCCTGAGAACATCTCCATGCCCCAGGCTCTGCGCTACACCATCAACCTCCGCGGCCAGTACGAGCCCGCCCCCAACCGCTTTCCCTCCTCCGCCACCGGCAACGGCTTCAAGCAACTCAGCGACACCGTCCACGACGACGGCCTCAGATTCGGAATCCACATCCTCCGAGGCATACCCAAAAAGACCGTCTTCGCCAACACCCACATCGGCACCACCCGCTATCGCGCCGCCATGGCCGCGGACACCACCGACACCTGCTCCTGGAACCCGGACAACTTCGGTGTCAAAGCCAACCTCGCCGGACAAGCCTGGTACGACGCCTTGATCAAGCAGTACGCCTCCTGGGGCGTCGACTTCCTAAAAGTGGACTGCATCGCAAACCCCTACAAGAGCGCCGAGATTCGCATGATCCATAAAGCCATCGAGCGATCCGGCCGTCCCATGGTCCTCAGTCTCTCCCCCGGACCCACGCCGCTCGACCACGCCGGCGAGGTGGCAAAGAACGCGCAGATGTGGCGTATCTCAGCCGACGTTTGGGACCACTGGGACAACGATCCCGAGGCCGAATGGTCGCAGAGCGTAAATGGTCAGTTCGCCCTCCTCGCGAAGTGGGCCGATCAGACAAGGCCCGGAGCGTGGCCGGATGCGGACATGCTCCCTATCGGCCAGCTCCGCCCAAACCCAGGCGAGGGCAAACCACGCAACTCAAGGCTCACCGAAGATGAGCAACGAACCATGATCACCCTCTGGGCCATCGCGCGCGCGCCCCTCTTTGTCGGCGGAAATCTCACCCAGATGGACGACGCGCTCAAGTCGCTTCTCACCAATCAGGCCGTCATCGACATGGACCGCGACTCCACAGCCAGCGAAAAAAACACCGAGGACGGACCGCTCATCACCTGGACCTCGCACTCCATCCGCGGAGACAAGCACTATCTCGCCATCTTCAATCTCAGCGACGCTCCCGTTCAAGTCGATAAGACCTTCGCCGAGTACGGCTACATCGACAAAGCCCAGTACAAGGTCCGCGACCTCTGGCAGAGACAAGAGCTAGGCCTCCAGAACTCCTTCCAGGTCGTCCTCCCCCCGCACGGCTCCGTAGTCTACTCCCTCCACGACTAACGGTTCCCATGCAGTTGCCTGTCCTTTTGTTTGTCATCCCGTAGGGATCTGCTGTTGTTCTTGCCGATGCCGTTCCCCAAGCCAAGCCCAGATCATCGGGTGCCCCTTCCATCGCTCACTTTGCGATGGTTGGGAATGTATCACTCTTCCAAGCCAGCTCTCGCCGTTGTTTGTTATCCTCCAAAATAACTCAAAAAACTCGTCATCTCGACCGAAGCGATGGACAGCATTACCGTCGTCGCGCAGTGGAGAGACCCCCGCATTTGTATTTGTCCTCATCCCGCGTCGCACGCCAAAGCGTTCACCGAAACATTTGCATCCCAAACCGTCTTCGCCGTACCATCGCCCTCAGTGGACTCCTTCAAAAACAAACCGAAGATCGATCTCAATCAAGCACGATCGACCGAGGCCGAGCGCCTCGTCTCCGCCGGCAGAGCCGAGGACGACGACGCCTTCGAGCTCAAGCTCCGCCCCACGCGCCTGGGCGAGTTCATCGGACAGGAAAAAGCGAAGGAACAACTAGCGATAGCACTCGAAGCAGCAAAGTCACGCGGCGAAGCCCTCGACCACGTCCTCCTCTTCGGCCCCCCCGGCCTCGGCAAGACGACTCTAGCCACCATCATCGCGAACGAGCTGGGCGTCGGCTACCAGCAGACCTCCGGCCCAGCGCTGCAGATTCAAGGCGACCTCACCGCCATCCTCACCAACCTGCGCGAACGCCAGGTCCTCTTCCTCGACGAGATCCACAGGCTCCAACCGGTCCTCGAGGAGAAGCTCTACACCGCGCTCGAGGACTACAAACTCGACATCATTATCGGCCAGGGCCCCGCTGCCCGCACCCATGTGATGGAGATCCGCCCCTTCACCTTCGTAGCCGCAACCACCCGCCCCGGCCTGCTCTCCTCCCCATTGCGCAGCCGCTTCGGCATCCTCCTGCGCCTGGAGTTCTACACCGACGACCAGCTCCGCTTCGTAGTCGAGCGCTCCGCCGAAGTCCTCGGCGTCCCCATCGATCAGGACGGCGCCGCCGAGATCGCCATGCGCTCCCGCGGAACTCCACGTATCGCCAATCGCCTGTTACGCCGAGTCCGGGACTACGCCCAGGTTCGAGCCAAAGGAGTCATCGACCGCCCCACCGCGCAAGCTGCTTTATCCCTCCTTGAAGTAGACGCCCACGGCTTCGACGAGCTCGACCGCCGCCTCCTCCGCACGATCATCGAAAAGTACGACGGAGGCCCCGTAGGCCTCAACACCTTAGCCGCAGCGTTAGCCGAGGAGCAGGACGCCCTCGAAGAGGTCTACGAGCCATTCCTCATCCAAATTGGCTTCTTGGACCGCACCCCAAGAGGCCGAGTAGCCACGCGCTTAGCCTATGAGCATCTGGGCATAGAGATGCCCCGCAAACTGAGCCTCTTCTAGATTCCGACCAACGGGAGGCCCAAGGCCTCAACCATCAAGACCGGTAACCAGTCACGAAGCGACCGCCTCCCGCGGGAGCCCGTCCGGCAGGACAGCTCTTAGGGTCTCAAAAATAAAGTTGAAAAACGTGGCGTATTTTTCGTCGCAAAATTTGTGGTGTTTCCAGCCACACATTCACCACGATCTACACCACGTTTACCATGCCAAAACGCCACGTTACGCAGCCACAAATTCACAAAAACCCCTGCAAAACACCACAACCACCACGTCAGAAAAAATCCTGCCGCAAAACAGAAAATTACTGCCGCAGGGCAACCGGGACGAACTCCGTGCTCAGCATCTTCGGCGGTCCGGTCAGGTAGTAGGTGGGGATCTTCGGAAACTGCTCCTCGACCAGAATCAGCGTCCGGAAATCAAAGCTCTGCACCTCCGCCTGCGACTCCATGTGGTTCCGCACAATCGCTCCGCACAGCGTGTTTACAAAGGTTTGCGGGTCAACCGTGTGATTGGTCTTGGGTTCCTCATGGGAGTTAGCCAGCGGCCGGTTGGGCCCTGCGGGATCATCGGGCAGAGGCAGGATCTTAGTCTCGAGGTTGAACCGGACCTTCTCCGCGTTGGCCGCACGGGCGGCCGCGTCCGGATGGAACTTGCCCGCGCCGGTGCGATAGTACTCAGCGTAGAAGCGGGTAAAGCGAAAGAGCTGTTCCGCGTGGGTCGGAACATAGGGGCTGATGAGATGCTCCTGTTCTGCGAAGGCTACCGCCACCGGTGAGAGTGCGAGATCGTTCTTCTGGTCGGGAAACTGCGGATGCAGCTTGTCGCAGATGAAGGTGCTCTGAGCCTCAGCGAGCGAGATATCGCGAGTGTAGACGCGGTTTTCCAGCGTGTAGGGGGTGCCATCCACCCGGCGGCAGGACTCTGGATTGAGGAACTGATCGTGCCATATCAGAGACACATGATCGGCTGTAACGCCAGTGTCGGTCTCGAGCGTGGTGCTCAGATGATCGAGTCCGTCCTCAAAGGAGGGCAGCGTGTTTTCGGGGCGCAGACCGCGGCCTCCGCGATGGGCCGAGACGTCGAAGCTCTTGAAGTAAGCGGCTTCGCTGGGGTGTGCGGCGGCTTCCTCCTTCACGACCTGCTGAAGGAGGTTCGGATAGTCGGAGATGATGCCATCGACGCGAAGATCGATGAGGGCGCGCATCTTTGCTGGGTCGTTGGTGGTCCAGGGAACGACCTTGAAGCCCGCTTTGTGAAGCTCCGCCATGTTGACCGGTGGGTTGGAGCCTAAGAGGGTTGCATCGAGCGGGGAGAGCACCGGAGTCTGGGCGTTGTGCGCTCTGGCATGCTTGTCGGCTGCGGTCATGAGTCCGAGGAAGGGATTTTTCATTGGAGTCTGCTGGGCGGTGAGGGTTGCGGTGGTGAGGAGGAGGCTTGCGGCGGATAAAACCGTTCGTGTGGAGGTTAACATGAGCGACCATGATATGGATTTGAAGTTGCCGGGGCGTGAATGCGAGTGGTCATTCCTTTTCGGGAGGGTCTTGGTCGTTCCTGTTTCTGAGATCGCTTCGCTCCAGCGCAGCCTTCGCCTCGGCTTGTGCTGTTGCCTGCATCCAACCTTGCAGGATGACGACTGCCGCTACCTGATCGATGACATACTTGCGCTCGCGGCGGCCGTGTCCGGCTTCATTGAGGATCTCGTGTGCTGCGACCGTGCTGAGGCGTTCATCCCAGAGCTGCACGGGAAGGCCGGAGCGCTTTTGCAGCTCCTCGGCGAACTCATGCACCTTCGCAGCCCAGGGGCTTACCTCGCCTGACATGTGCAGCGGATTGCCCACTAGGATCTTTACTACCTCATGCTTGCGAATCAGGCGTAGCAGGCTGCGCAGATCTTCTCCCCGAGTCTTGCGCCACAGCGTTAACAGGGGCTGCGCGGTGTATCCGAGTGGGTCGGAGAGCGCCACGCCCACACGAATCTTTCCCACGTCCAACGCCATCACGCGGCCGGTCGACATACCCTCAGTCTACCTGCCTCTCTCTCGGGGGACCCGGTGCGGTCGGGGCTTCTGATTCAAGGCTTCCGATTCAGGAGCGCGGAGAGATTGCCGTGGTGGGCTTTCAGTTTTGCTTCGGCGGTGGGGCGGTCGATGGAGAGCTTCTGCATGACAATAGCGGTCTTCACGCTGCCTCCTTCGGAAAGCAATTTTGCAGCGGCGGGTTGATCGATGCCGGTGGCGGCCATGATGATGCGCTGGGCGCGGTCTACGAGTTTGACGTTACTAGCCTGCATATTGACCATGAGGTTGCCGTAGACGGCTCCGGTTTTGATCATGACGCCGGTGGAGATCATGTTGAGGATAAGTTTGGTGGCGGTGCCGGCCTTCATGCGCGTGCTGCCGGTCAGGATCTCGGGTCCGGTGATGGGAGCGATGGAGATCTCCGCAACTTCAGCCATCGCGGAGTTGGGGACGCAGGTAAGAGAGATGGTGAGTGCGCCTAGTTTGCGGGCGTGGGCGAGGGCGCCTAGGACGTAGGGGGTGCGTCCGCTGGCGGCTATGCCGAGGACGGTGTCGTTGGCGGTGAGTGCGTGAGCGGCGAGGTCTGCAGCTCCTTGTTCCGGGGAGTCTTCGGATTGTTCGCTGGATTTGCGGAGGGCACTGTCGCCACCGGCGATGATGCCCTGAAAGAGGGTTGGCGGAACCGAGAAGGTTGGAGGGCACTCGCTGGCGTCGAGTACGCCGAGACGGCCGCTGGTGCCTGCGCCGATGTAGAAGAGGCGGCCGCCTGCTTCAAAGCGGTGGGCGATGGCGTCGATGGCCTGGGCGACCTGCGGAAGAACAGCAGCTACGGCGGTGCTGACCTTGGCATCCTCCTCGTTGATGAGGCGGAGCATCTCCAGAGTGGGCAGCTCGTCGATGTGTTCGGTTCGCGGGTTACGGGCTTCGGTGGTGAGGGCGGCGAGGTTCGTTTTGACTTCCATGTGTGGTATCCCCCTCCCCCTGTCAAAGGTGTGCAAAGTATTCGATTTAGATACTTTAGCTTTGGACTTGGAGGTGCGGAGTTCCTTCCCGACTCTATTTGGGCGCTAACTTTTGATTTAGATCTGCTACTTCTAGTTTAGCGGGTTAGGGGTAACTGATACGCTACGGAGATGTTATTGATTCGGTGAGGGATGGGATGGATTGGGGCTTGACAGGTTTTTCGCGTTGCTGCGACTGGATGCAGCGAAGTGAGAATGTCGGCGCTCTCTCGCCCTGAAGCGGCTCCTCATCTGCGAAACTTCTCCGTCGCAGAGCGCGTAGACTCTTTCCACAATCGATCTCGCAATCGCGGGTGTTGGGAGGGCCTGGACGCATGAGACTTCCGCTCTTGATTCTGCACATCCTCGGTGGGACGATGGGCTTGCTGTCCGGCACCTTCGCGATTGCCGTGAGCAAGGGCAGCCGCCTGCATCGGGCGTCGGGAAACGTCTTCACTATCGCGATGCTAACCCTGGCCTCGAGCGGCCTCTGTCTCGCAATACTGAAATCTCAGCGCGGCAACATCATCGGCAGCATAGTCACCTTCTACATGATCACTACCGCCTGGCTCGCGGGCCGCCGCAGGAGCATAGGCCGACCTGACTGGGCCGCGCTTCTGGTCGGCCTCGGCGGAGCAGCCGCCGTCATCACGCTCGGCGTCCTTACCCTCCACCATCCCGACAAAAACGCCCCCGCTGGCATGTGCTTCTTCTTCGGTGTCGTCCTCCTGCTCGCCGCCGCCGGAGACATTCGTATGCTCGCTCAAGGAGGAATCGCGGGCCGACAGCGCATCACGCGTCACCTCTGGCGCATGTGTTTTGGACTCTTTATCGCAACAGGCTCTTTCTTCCTTGGCCAACAACAAGTCTTTCCCGCTTTCCTGCGTGGCTCTATCTTCCTGACAGTGCTCGCCCTTCTGCCCTTTACCGTAATGATCTATTGGCTGATCCGCGTACGCTTCAGCAAGGCTTACAAAGTACAGCCACCACCAACGCCGGTGCCCGTGAGTCCTTGAAGGCTTTGCGACACTCGATGCATCCAGGCATCAAAGCGAAGTCTGGCTAGCCATGTGTACTAAGACGCATCAGACCGGATGCAGGAATGGATCACGCAGCGGTGATGAGAGTGCGTCGATCCACTGTTGAAGATCCGTTAAGGGACGATGACGCAGGGGCCGTTGGAGGTTTCGTGTTTGATGGCTTGCAGGGCGTCGTTGGCGCGGTCGAGGGGGAAGACCTGAACCTGGGGGCGGATACCGATTTCGGCGGCTAGTTGCAGGAAATCGAGGGCGTCCTGGCGGGTCATGTTGGCGACGCTGCGGATCTGGCGTTCGCCCCAGAGGAGCTTGTCGTAGTCGAAGGCGGGCATCTGGTCGAGGTGGATGGCGTTGATGGCGACGATACCGCCTTTGCGGAGGCTGGAGAGTGCGTTGACGACGACGGCTCCGCTGGGAGCGAAGGTGATGGCGCGGTCAAGCTGGACGGGCGGTTTGTCGTTTTCCGTACCGACCCAGGTTGCGCCGAGAGACGAGGCTTGAGTGCGATGGGATTCGCCCCGGGTGGAGACGTAGACCTCGCAGCTCCAGTGGCGGAGGACGGCGATGGCGAGCGAGGCAGAGGAGCCGAAGCCGAAGAGTCCGACGCGTTCTCCGGGCTGGGTGCTCGCGACACGAAGGCTGCGAAAGCCGATGATGCCGGCGCAGAGGAGGGGAGCGACGTGGGTGTTATCCAAGGCGTCCGGGAGCGGGTAGGTGAAGTCGGAGCGGACGAGAACGTACTCGGCATAACCGCCGTTGATGGTGTAGCCGGTGAAGACGGGGTTGTCGCAGAGGTTCTCTTCGGCGCGGCGGCAGAAGGCGCAGGTGCCGTCGGTTCCTCCGATCCAGGAGACCCCGACTCGCATGCCGTGGGGACGGTCGGGCGTTGCGCCGTCGATGATTTCGCCTACTATCTGGTGGCCGGGGATGAGGGGTTGTTGGATGAGGGGAAGATCGCCTTCGACGATGTGGAGGTCGGTGCGGCAGACTCCGCAGGCGAGGACGCGGAGGAGGAGGTGGCCCGCGGTGGCGACGGGCGTGGGGACGTCTTCGATTCGCAGCGGCTGGTTGGTGGAGTGGAGGATAGCGGCTTTCATGGGATATCGGATGCAGTTGTCCTGCCGGACGGGCCCGCTACGCACGGGGCTCCCACTTCGTGGGGTGTATACCTTGTCGTGCCGAGGGTAAGGTGCTAGTCCTCGCGATGCTCGGAGGAAAGATTGTGCCGACCAGCGGGAGGACTATGCTGCTGGACCTGCCATGTCCAGTACACGCGTCACGAAGTGACCGCCCTCCGCGCAGGAGGCTCGTCCGGCAGGACAAGAATGCAGCGATTTATAGACAGAAGCCGTAAAATAGGAGATACGCAAAACGTAAAGGACGATTGAGGCAGATGGCAATGGGAACGCAAGAGGTTTTGGCTGGACAGGTTGAGGCATCGGCGAAGGCGGCTGGGCTGGTGGTGGTTTCGAGCGCGACAGGGCAGGATTTTTCAGGGAACCCGACGACGCGTTTCATGCTGGCGCTGGCTGCGGATCACTCGAAGACGCAGGTGCTGGAGCTCAGCGACAAGTTTGATTTCAGCAGGGCGGATATGTTGGCCGAGGTTGGAGTTTATCTGGGGGAGACGGCGAAGCGGCTGAAGAATCCGCAGCAGGACTACTACCTGACGCTGCATGGGTTGCCGCTCAGCTTTGAGAAGTTTACGTGGCCGTTCCATGCATCGACCTCGGGTGCGGATACGTTTCTGGTGCATGGCGAGGTTCATCTGCAGGACGGCGAGGGAAGTCCGCTGCATGCGAAGGTGGCGGCGTCGATGACGGTGACGTTTGCGGAGATCGTGAAGGCTCCGGAGCAGCCGTTTGCCGAGGGATTTATCTACAACGCGGTGCGAAAGACGATGGACCAGGGGCAGCTGGAGCTGGTGAAGAGCGGGAATCGGCAGCCGGTTCCAGTGACGACGCGGTTCTATAGCCCGTGGAAGAAGCGATTCAACTTCAACGACACGACCGAGGGACAGCGGCAGGAGTATCTGGCGGCGAAGGTGTTCTGGCTGTCGGGCGTGCTGGGTGACGGAAAGCCGGTGTGGCTGCTGGATCCTCGGGATGCGCAGTACTTGAACTCGACCGTGGAGGAGCTGAAGAAGACGGCAGCGGCACTTGCGGGCGAGGGGCTGATTCACCTGGCGGCGGATACCGAGTATGCCACGCCGACCGAGGCTTTGATGGGACATCGTGCGCAGTATGCTGCTGAACTGGCGCATGCGTTAGCGTTCATCAAGCCGACGTTCAATGAGGATATGCGCGGCGGCCATACGAATATGTAGTGTTGAAAATATTCAACGTTGCAAGGGATTACGCAGCCGTTCTGGGTGAATTTGCTACTAATTATTGGGTTATGGTAACTTCCCTCTGGCCTTCGGGTGCATCTATTGACCTGGAAGGAAAGAGGAAACACGATGAAGAACCTAACTCGAATGGCAACACCACTGATTGCAGTGGCACTTATGGGCGGTGCAACATTTTTCGCACACGCCCAGGCAAACCAGGCACCAACGACCGAGAGCCGCAGCTGGAATACGCCTCCTCCAGGCACCGAGCAGGCGCAGTCTGCCTACCGTGATGGAGTGGAAGCGGCTCAACTGGACATAACGGCGAAGCGTAAGATCGACGCGAAGTCGTCTCACCTTTACCTGCATCCTCCGGTCAAGGGAGCGGCTCGCGAGGAGTACCGCTCGAACTTTACTGCTGGATATGAGGCTGCGGTGAAGCACAACTCCGGCGTTTAGTCGCTGCGACAAACTTTGCGAGGTCAAGAGAAGAGAGGGCTCCTATGGAGCCTTTTCTTTTGCGTTGAGCGAAGGTCCACTCCGCCGATTTTGTTCTCCGTCTAAACTCATATACGGGCTACAAACAGAGATCCCTTATCCGTATCCGTTCAGGACGTCGGTAGAACGCCCTCGCTGCACGTATGTCTGACAACTTCGCACAAACCGTCAAGCAACAGGCCGATATCGTCCGGATCATCGGCGACTACATCAAGCTGCGCAAATCCGGCGCCCAGAACTACACCGGCCTATGCCCGTTTCACAAGGAGAAGACGGGATCTTTCTCCGTCAACGCGAATCACGGCTACTTCTATTGTTTTGGCTGCCACGAAAAAGGCGACGTCTTCACCTTCGTGATGAAGCTGGAGAACATCAGCTTTCCCGAGGCTATTCGGGTGGTAGCCACGAAGTGCGGCATCCCGCTGCCCAAACGTGAGTTCAGCTCTCCTGAGGAGGCCCGCGAGGTCGGCCTTCGGCGGCAGCTTATCGACGTTCACGAGGCCGCGACGCAGTACTTTGAAGCAGCGCTGAAAGCCCCTGAGGCGGCCCGCGCCCGCGAGTACCTGACTGGACGCGGCGTTACGGCTGAGACCATCGCAAAGTTCCGCATCGGCTACGCGCCTGACGACTTCAACCATATGCGTGAGCAGCTTGCCAAACACTTTCCGGACGAAGTCCTGCGGGCGAGCGGCCTCTTCAGCGCCAAAGAGCAGAGCGATGGCGGCCAGGGCCAGCTCTACGCGCGATTTCGCAAGCGCATCACCTTTCCGATTGCTAACGAGCAGGGGAAGACCATCGCTTTTACTGCACGCGCACTCGACGCGGAAGACGAAAAGGGCCGCCCCATTGCGAAGTATCTCAACTCCCCTGAGACCCCGCTCTACAGCAAGGGCCAGGTCCTGTTCAACCTGGATAAAGCGAAGGCGGAGATCCGCAGCCTCGGCTTCGCGTTGCTGGTCGAGGGCCAGATGGACTGTATCTCCGTGTACATGGCGGGCATCAAGGGCGTCCTTGCGACCTCTGGAACTGCTTTCACGGAGATGCAGATCCGCCTGCTCAGCCGGTTTACCAAGCGCGTCATCGTCAACTTCGACCCTGACACCGCCGGTACCGCAGCTACGGAGAAGTCCATCGCGCTGCTCACCGAAGAGGACTTCGAGGTAAAGATCGTTACCCTCGAGGGCGGCCTCGATCCGGATCGGTACATCCGCGCGCACGGCGTTCAACTGTACATGGCAGCCCTGCGCGGTGCGAAGCGCCACTCGGACTACCTGATCGATCGCGCGCGCGAACAGTTTCCCGGCCGCACCTCGGATGCCAAGGTGAAGGCTCTCAACTTCCTCCTCCCTCACATTCGTCGCATGCCGAACCGCATTCAGCGTGACGAGTTCGCCGCGGACTCTGCGCAAAAACTTGGTATCGACTCTGCGATCCTGCGTCAGGAGCTGAAACAGGCTGCTGCACAACGAGTGGAGAGCGTTCGCTCCCATGCGCACGACCCAGCGAGCGAGACAGAGCGGGTGCTTCTCCGCGCTCTCGTTCTTCGCGAAGGTGACCCAGCTCGCGTCCTGGCTGCTGAACAACTCATCCAACATCCTGAGTGGTACGAGAGTCTTCCCTCCGCCGCTTTACTCGAGTCCCTTGCCAACGCCCCGGCCCCGTCTAACCCGCTCGACGCCGCACCCGACGAACCTAGTCGCATTCTTCTGGCTCGGACCCTTCAGGAGACAGAAGACCCCGATAGCGCCTCCGCCAACGCTCAATCCATGACGGAGCGCGTAAACAACACGCTCGAAACGCTCAAATATCGTCAGCTCGAACGCCGCCAGCGCGAGCTTCGGACCCTCATCGCCGAAGCTCACCGCAGGGGCGACGACGACACCAAGCTGACCGCCGAAAAGATTCAAATTGACCGAAGGCTGAAAGAGTAATGACGTCTCTTCCTCGTTTCTGAGGAACAACCTTCAAATCTGCGGGCGAGAAGAAAGTAGACTTGCTCTGTATCCAGAAAACAACCAGGGAATCACCGGGAAACCACCAGGAAACAAAACTCAGTCATGACTATGGACGGGTCCACAAAGCGAAGGCTGATGCTCGGCTTCCTGACCAACTGGGTAGGGAAACTCTCCACTACCGTGATTCAGTTCGTTCAGATTCCGGTCTTCCTCCACTTCTGGAGCGTACCGCTCTATGGCGAATGGATGATCGTCAACTCCATCCCTGCGTATCTCAGCTTCAGCAACGCCGGCTTCGGCTCGGTTGCGGGCAATGAGATGACCATGCTGGTGGCGCGCGATGACCGTGCTGCTGCGCTCCGCGTCTTCCAGAGCTGCTGGTGGCTTATTGCCTTCATCTGCACGGCGACGATCGCCCTGCTCTCGGGAACCCTCTACTATCTTCCTGCCTCGCGCCTTCTGAGACTCACCACACTGGGGGAGTCCGATACCAAGTGGATCATCTTCTACCTTGGGGTCTCCGTGCTGCTCGGTCAGCTGGAGCAACTGCTGCAGTCGGCCTACCGAGCAGTGGGCCGTTATCCCTACGGCACCTTCCTCAAGAACATGTTTTCGCTGTTCGCCTTTGGCTGCATGATCGGTGCGGTCACTCTGGGCGCGGGAGCACGGACGACGGCGTTGGTCTTTGCCTCTGTGAACGTGGCCATCACCCTATTTTTTTGCATTCTGGTGCGCCGCGACATTCCCTGGATTGAGTACGGGTGGCAACATGCCAGCTTCGCCGAGATTCGCAAGCTCGCCCGTCCGGCCTTCGCGTTTATGGGATTTCCTCTCGGCAATGCCCTCAGCCTTCAGGGCAGTCTGCTAGCCGTCGGCTATGCTCTGGGGCCCACCGAGGTGGTTATCTTCAGCACGGCCCGCACCGTCTCGCGGGTGGCGCTTCAGATGGTTCAGATGGTCAATAACACCTTCGAGCCCGAGATGTCGATCGCCTTCGGGGCGGGAAACTATGAGCTGACCCGCACGCTGCTCCGCCGCGCCTGCCAGCTGGCTCTCCTCGTCGCGCTGGTCCTGGTTCTGGTTATGCTGAGCTTCGGTCCCTGGTTCCTGGTTCATTGGACGGGTGGCCACGTGCCGCCCAGCCGGCCCCTGCTCAGCATTCTTCTCGTCATCGTGGTTCTCTACGCCCTGTGGTCCACCTGCGGCACTCTGATGACCTCCACGAATCAGCATCAGCGGCTTGCCACCTACTACATCCTCGGCACCAGCGTCGCCTGTGTCCTGTGCTACCTGCTGGCGCGAGCCTATGGCCTCTATGGAGCTGCCGCCTCGCTCCTGGTCTCCGAGATCGTCATGAACCTGTACGTTGTACCTGCCTGCCTGCGGATCGCTCGCGATACCCTGCCGGCCTTCCTGGCCAGCATGCTCCACTATCCGCCGTCCCTGCGGCCGGCCTCGCTTCTTGCCCGAATCCGCCGCTCCAGACCGGGATTTGAGAGCTAAAGAAAACTGCGCTTAACGGTTCTTTGTTATTACAGATGTTATAATAAGAATAGGAGGATTTCATGGCTACAGCAGTGAAAATCACCACCATCGGCAACTCTGTCGGCATCGTGCTGCCTAAGGAGATTTTGAGCCATCTCCATGTTGAAAAAGGAGATACGCTCTATGTAACTGAATCTCCCGACGGAATCCGGCTCTCTCCTTACGACGCCGCTCTTGGCAGGAAACTAGACGCGTTTGAACAGGTGATGCGCGAAAATCGCGACGTTCTGAAGAAGCTTGCCGAATAGCAAATGGACGAACCGATCTGGATAGACAAACCAGAAGTCTTGATTGCCCATTCCATGCAATTAGCAGAGCATGGCGGCTCTGACGGGATACGCGACGAGACGCTGCTCGACTCAGCCCTCGCCAAGCCCCGGAATATTTTCGCCTATGCTGATTCTGTCAGCCTGCCGAGACTCGCAGCATCCTATGCTTTTGGTTTGGCTCGAAACCACGCTTTCATCGACGGCAACAAACGAACGGCCCTCGTCGTCTCAGAGGGCTTTCTGCGCCTCAACGGGCTGAAGATCGTCTCGCCTCCGGAAGAAAAGTACTTCACCTTTCTGCACCTCGCTGACGGTTCCCTAAGCGAGGACGAACTGACCGCGTGGTTCGCCAAACATGCTGTTCCTTTGAGGAAATGACTACTTTTCAGAGCACTACCCCTGGATACAGGAATAAGCATGGCCAGATTGTCATCTCCCGGACTGGATTTCCTTCTGAGTCCTTCCCCGGCCAGACTATCTACCATTTGCGTTGCAGCCATTGCCAACACGACTACGGTTCTGCCGGAAAAGATATTCACCTGCGCCGCTGTCCGCGCCACCAGAACGGCATGAAGGGCGAGCCACTTCGCGCGGCTCCGCCGAATCTTTTTTCGTCGGAATGCGTCTAACTATTGTGGTATCCTGTGATTCGCTGGGGAAGTGTGCCTTCGAATGCCCAGACCCTCTTTAGGGTCAATTGGGCTTGCCAACGCGGTCTGACACCGCAATCTGCTCCCTGCCCATTACGTCACAACCAAGGGACAAGTCCGCCTGAATACCACAATCACCACCAGCGGCATCCCAATTATCAGAATCTTTTGCAGGAGTGCGCACAGCCGTGGCTGAAGAAATTGACAAGTACGAAGACGATATAGACAAGCTCATCGACACAGGGAAAGAGAAGGGATATCTCACCTATGGCGAGGTCAACGACCTGCTGCCTGGAGATATTACCACCCCAGACGATCTCGATGACCTTCTCACCACCATCAACACGCAGGGCATCGACGTGCTCTCGGGAGAAGAGCGCGCCAGTGGCCGCGACAAGTACGAGCCTGAGGCCGGCGAAGAGTCCGACGACGTAGAGCTCGACCTGTCGCCCGGCACGCTCGAGAAGACCAACGACCCCGTCCGTATGTACCTCCGCGAGATGGGCACCGTTCCCCTGCTCACCCGTGAGGGCGAAGTCGAGATCGCCAAGCGCATCGAACGCGGCCAGCTCCGCGTCATGAAGGCTATTTCGCGCTCGCCGATTGTCATTCGCGAGATCGTCGGCCTCGGCGAAGACCTGCGCCGAGGCGTTCGCAACATCAAGGAAGTCGTTACCTTCGATGAAGAAGAGCTTACGGAAGAGATTCTGCAGGCTCGCGTCCGCGCTACTGCCGGCCGCATCGACGTCATCGTCAAGCACCAGAAGAAGCTCCACGCCCTCGAAGAAAAGCTCGAAGCGCCTGCGGGCAAAGACGCCAAGGCCAAGGCCAAAGATACTCGCAAGACCCGCTGGCTTATCGGCCGCGAACACGTTTATATCAACCGCATTGTTCGTGAGCTAAAGTACACGAATGGCGAAAAGAAGCGGCTGCTCGACAAGGTCAACAAGACCGTTGACGCCATGCGCACCCTCGAGCGCCAGATCAAGACCCTTGAGGCCAAACACGAGGCCTCGAAGTCCGAAGAGCTGCGCAAGGAGTATCGCCGCCAACAGAAGAACTGCCGCACGGATCTCGAACGTGTCGAAGCTGACGCTGGCATCTCGCTGGTCGATCTAAAGCGCACACAGCGCGAGATGATCCAGGGCGACATGGACGCCGAGCGCGCCAAGCGGGAGCTCATTGAGGCCAATCTTCGCCTCGTCGTTTCGATCGCGAAGAAGTACACCAACCGTGGCTTGCAGTTCCTCGACCTCATTCAGGAGGGCAACATCGGCCTCATGAAGGCTGTTGATAAGTTTGAGTACCGTCGTGGTTACAAATTCTCGACCTACGCCACGTGGTGGATCCGTCAGGCCATTACCCGCGCCATCGCGGACCAGGCCCGCACGATCCGTATCCCGGTGCACATGATCGAGACGATCAACAAGCTCATCCGCACCAGCCGTCAGCTTGTGCAGGAGCTTGGCCGCGAAGCATCCTCAGAAGAGATCGCCCGTCGCATGGACATCCCGGTCGCGAAGGTCCGCAAGGTCCTCAAGATCGCGCAGGAGCCCATCTCGCTTGAGACTCCTATCGGAGAAGAGGAAGACTCGCACCTTGGAGACTTCATCGAAGACCGCATGGCCGTCTCACCGGCGGACGCCGTCATCAGTGTCAACCTGAAGGAGTACACCTCGCAGGTGCTCCGCACCCTCACTCCGCGCGAAGAGCGTGTGATCAAGATGCGCTTCGGCCTTGAAGACGGCTCCGAGCATACGCTCGAAGAGGTCGGCCAGTCCTTCCAGGTCACCCGTGAGCGTATCCGTCAGATAGAGGCCAAGGCACTCCGCAAACTCCGCCACCCCAGCCGCAGCCGCAAGCTGAAGGCCTTCGTTGATGGCGTCAAGGATATGTAACAACCCTCAGGTAAGGAAAACTTAACGGGCGACGGCGCAAGCTGCCGCCCGTTTTACTTTGCATACCGCCTCTGAAGTAGCAGCCATTCCATAGGGATCATCTGCGATGATGGAAGTATCAACACGGAGGATCTCCCCGCCGCATGACACTCCCCTTGTCGGAGCCTAACCGTCTCCCTTACTGGCTGCGTCGCCTCTGGCCCGTCTACTGTTTTCTTGCCGCCCTCGCAACCTTCGGCTACGCGCTCTACGATCCGTACCAGATCGACGGTGACGCGGTCTCCTACATGGACATCGGCGACCTCATCCGCGCTCACAACTGGCACGGCGTCGTCAACGGCTACTGGAACCCACTCTACCCCGCTGCCTTGGCCCTCGGCCACATCGTCTTCCACTCCACTCGCTTCACCGAGCTTCACGCCTACTACATGGTCAACTTCGGCGTGTTCCTGCTGGAGATGCTGGCTATCGTCGCCTTCACCGACGCTCTTATCCAGCTTCGCGATCTCCGCGAAGACTCGACGGCTTCATCAAACGCCGCATCCTTTCTTCCTGCATCTTTTGTTTTAGACCGCTACACCCTCCGCTACCTCGGCGTGGGTCTGCTCGTCATCTCGACTCAGCGCGAACTCAGCATGGGCAAGGTCCGTCCCGACGCGCTCCTACAGGCCTTCCTGCTTCTCGGCTTGGCCGCGCTCTTGAAACATCTCGCCACGAGCCAGCTACGGTACGCCGCACTGATAGGCATCTTCCTCGGCCTTGCTTACCTCACCAAATCCTTCGCCTTCCTCTTCACCCTCCTCTGTGTTCTTACGCTGATTCTCTTTCGCGCCTTCTGGCAGCGGCATTCTGCGAGCAGGATCGCAGCGGCAAGTCTGCTCGCGTTGGTTTGCTTTTCAGTGATTGCGGGTCCATTTATTGCTGCGCTCTCCAGGCAAAAGGGCCGCTTCGACTTCGGGGACTCCGGCACCCTCAACTACGCGTGGTTCATCAGCGGCACAGAGAAGATGCATCTCCAGCCCAACCAGACGTCGCTCTTCGGTGCATCTGAGGTTCATCTCAAGCACCCCGAAAGGCAGTTACTCCAATCGCCCGGCATCTTCAGCTATCGTCAGCTTCCTTATGGCACCTATCCCGACTGGTTCGACAACTCGTTCTGGAACGACCAGGTGAAGGCGCACATGAACCCGCACATCGAGATCCTCGTTGTGGGCCAGTGCATCGTGCGCATCATTCGCTACATCGCAAACCATCCCGAGGCGTGGCTCCTCCTCGTTCTTCTCGTGCTTATGGGAGGACGCCCGTCCCGAGACTGGCAACCATCTTCCAATGCCTTCTGGGTCGCACCATTTCTGCTCGGCCTCGGGGTTCTCGGTATCTATGGCATGGTGAACATCGAGGATCGCTACATCACCGTCGGCCTTCTCGCGATCCTGTTGCCTCTCTTCGCGGCACTCCGTCTTTCTACTGGCGTTCAAGCCTCTGCTACGCGCACCGCAGCCTCGGCGGCAGTGGTTCTGCTTGCGCTGTTGGCTGTCGGCGAATCCGCTCGGACGGTCGGAGAACTTCGTCGGGAACTACCCTTCGCCGGGCTGCCTGCCGGCTGGTACAGCCCCAGCATCTTCGGGGCGGCTCATGCTCTCAACGACATGGGCGTAGGCCCTGGCGATACCGTCGCCTGTATTGGAACTACCGCCTGCCTCTACGATCCTTATTGGGCGCGACTGGCCGGCGTCCGCGTCCTCACTGAGATCTATGTGCCAACCACGCCTCTCTATCCCTCTTTCGCCGCCATGCCCAACCGCAACGAAGCCATCGACGTCGTGCGCCGCCAGGGAGACAAGGTCCTGATCGGCTACTTCACCCCTGGCCTCATGACGGGCACAAACCCCATCTCGGCTGGCTGGCATGAGCTGGATAGCTCCCCTTTTTACGCTCTTCCTCTTAATCTTCCTGCGGCAACTAGCACGGAAAACCCTCACCCCTGACGCCACTAGTCCCATATCATCACTCTGGTACATGCAAACAATGAGCGATCTGACCGTAACTATTCTTATGCCATGCCTTAACGAAGCAGAGACGCTGGCCTTCTGCGTTCGCCAGGCGGTCGCCGCTCTCCGCGATAACAATGTTGCCGGCGAGGTTGTTGTCGCCGACAATGGCAGCACCGACGGTTCACAAAAGATCGCTACCGAGCAAGGTGCTCGCGTCGTCAATGTGCCCATTCGCGGCTACGGGGCAGCACTCATCGCCGGAATCGAGGCCGCCCGTGGCAAGTACATCCTGATGGCCGACGCCGACGCCAGCTACCACTTCGAACATCTTCCCCGTTTCCTGCCAAAGCTTGACGAAGGCTACGACCTCGTCATGGGCAACCGCTTTTCGGGCACCATCGAGCCAGGAGCCATGCCGCCGCTTCATCGCTACCTCGGCAATCCGGTTCTCTCTTCGATCGGTCGCATTTTCTTCCGCATCCCGGTTCGCGACTTCCATTGCGGACTGCGTGCCTTCCGTCGGGATCCCATTCTCGCACTCAACCTGCGCACCACGGGCATGGAGTTCGCCTCAGAGATGGTGGTAAAGTCCTCCCTCGCAGGGCTACGTATGACGGAGGTTCCCACCACTCTGTCTCCCGATGGGCGCAGCCGCCCGCCTCACCTGCGATCTTGGCGCGATGGCTGGCGTCATCTTCGCTTTCTTCTTCTCTTCAGCCCCCGGTGGCTCTTTTTGATTCCAGGCGTCGTCACCTTCTTCGTCGGCATCCTCCTTTCGCTGTGGCTTATCCCGGGACCGCAGACCGTGGGGCGATGGACCTTCGACGTCGACACCCTCACCTATGCGCTGGGTCTTGTTCTTATCGGAGCTCATATCTCCGTCTTCGCCGTCAGCGCACGGGTCTTCGGCACGCAGGAGGGATTTCTGCCACCGAATCCGAAGTTCGAGCAAATCTTTAATTACATCAATCTGGAAGTGGGGCTGCTGTTTGGAGCCGCACTTCTACTGGTTGGCCTCGGCATTCTTGGCTATGCCATCCACATCTGGCATAATGCGGGATTCGGAAATCTTTCGCCTCAACGCATGTTGCGTCTAACTCTGCCGTCGGCGACCTGTTTCATGCTGGGGGTGGAAGCGATATTCGGCAGCTTCTTTCTTAGTCTGCTTGGAATGAACCGCCGGTAGAAAATAAAAACTTGTTTGCATGCAACGCGAGACGCCCTCGCACTTCTCCGCGCTCGTATTCGTACAACCATCGAGGGATATCTTGCGGATTTCGCGGGAGCCTACCGTACATTTGTGCGGAACTTCCGTCGAGGTCGCGTGTTTGTACGGAGGGTAGAGAGCGAATGGCTGGTTGAGATTTCAGGCTATTCAACAACTTGAGCACTGCGGCAAGGCGCCGTGAGGCCAACCAAAGGATGGATGTATGAGATTGACGAATTTAGTCCGTAAGTTTGTGGTGGGCGCGGCTCTTGCGCTTTTGCCCGCAGCTTCTTTTGCAGGAGTCTTTATTTCGGTGGGCTTTGCGCCGCCGGTGTTGCCGGTTTATACGCAGCCGATCTGTCCCGGCGATGGATATCTTTGGAATCCCGGCTACTGGGCGTATGGTGATGAGGGCTACTATTGGGTCCCTGGTGTTTGGGTTCGGCCGCCGCAGGTTGGACTGCTGTGGACGCCTGGCTACTGGGGATGGGGTGGTGGCGCCTATATCTTCCACGCTGGTTACTGGGGGCCGCATGTGGGCTTCTATGGCGGCGTGAACTATGGCTTCGGCTATGGCGGCGTTGGTTTTGGTGGCGGACGCTGGGTTGGCAACAGCTTTGCGTATAACACCGCGGTCGTCAATGTGAATCGGACGGTGATCCACAATACGTACATCGACAACACGGTGATCAACCACACGACGGTCTACAATCGCACGAGCTTCAATGGCGGGACCGGTGGCATCCAGGCTCGTCCTTCGGCGCAGGAGGCTGGGTTCGCACGGGAGAACCATATTGCTCCTACTGCGGAGCAACAGAGCCATGTGCAGATGGCACACGCTGACCGCAGCAACTTCGCGTCGGTCAACGGCGGGCGCCCTCAGAATGCGGCGTTCTCGCGGCCCGGTGTGCGGGCGGCGAATCAGCAGCAGCGTATTGGACAGGGGGTTCAGTCGGGCCAGCTTACCGCGCATGAGACGGGCAATCTGGAACACAGGGAGGCGAGCATCAATCATCAGGTTGCGGCTGACCGTGCTGCGAACGGCGGGCATCTAAACGCACAGGAGCACCAGCAAATCAACCAGCGGCAGAATAACGTCAGCAGGTCGATCTATAACGACAAGCACAACGCGAACACGCAGGAACATCCGCATGCAGAGGCGCACGAGCGGAAGTAGCTTGTAGCGACGAAGACGAAGCGGCTGGCGGATATTTAGCCGGCCGCTTTTTTGTGCGCCTAGAATCTTAAGGATGATAGGTGAACAGCGGGACCGAGTGGTTGTGGTGCTGGTACGGGCGCGTAATCCGAACAACATCGGAGCGGTGGCGAGGGCGATGCACGACTTTGGCTTTCGTCATCTACGGATTGTGAATGAGTACGCGGTGCCGTTTGAGACGGCGCGATCGGCGGTGGATGCGTCTATGGTGCTGGCAGGGGCCACTGTGTTTGTCAGCGTTGCCGAGGCGGTTGCGGATTGCACGGTGGTGGTGGGAACGACGGCGGTGGGGGAGCGGGCACTGCAGCATCCTTTGCATGCGCTAGCTGATGCTGGGGAGAAGATTGGCTCGGCGTTGGCGGGTGGGGGACGGGTCGCGGTGCTGTTCGGCTCGGAGAAGACGGGGCTTAGCAATGAGGAACTGAGCCACTGTAATTGGCTGCTGACCATTCCGATGGAGGAGCAGAAGGAGATTCGGCATCCTTCGATGAATCTTGGGCAGGCGGTGGCGGTTTGCTTGTATGAGTTGGTGCGGGGGAAGGGTTCGGTTGCTGGGGGAGGGGCGGTTGAGGCGGCTAACGTGGGCGAGATGGAGCGGCTGATGGCGCTTTTGACCGAGGTGCTGGAGACAACTGGATATACGAAGCGGCATCCCGCGAACTGCGATGAGGCGCAGATTCGGCGGCTGGTTTTGCGGATGGGTGTGACTGCGGGTGATGTGCCGGTGTGGATGGGGATCTTGCGGCAGGTGTTGTGGCGTGTGCGTGGGGGGTGAGATTGGGATGCAGAGGCAACTGCAACCGCAGATCCCCTTCGGGGATGACAACCAGAAAGGCAAAGTCAAGGACAACTGCAGCTGCAATGCAGGGGGTCTTCATTGCGCGATTTCATATATCACCGGAGGGCACAGGAACTGTAGACTAAGCGTCATTCGCACACTTTGAAGGGTGTGAACGCCCGGAGGCCTGAAGTATGTTTTTTGAGAAGCATTTATTGGCTGTCGCTGGAATTGTGGTGGGGTACTGTTTCACCGTGAGTGGAGTGGCGCAGGGGAGGCAGCTTACGACCGAGGACTACGCTCGGGCGGAGAAGTTTATGGGATATAACGTGAACTCGCTGGTGTATCACGGCGTGGCGCGGCTGACATGGATGGCGGACGGGCGGTTCTGGTATCGCGACAATGGGCCGGAGGGGATCACGTTTATCGTGGTCGATCCTGTGAAGGGGACGAAGACGCCTGCGTTCGATCAGGCGAAGCTGGCTGCGGCGCTGACGAGTGCGACAGGCGGCAAGATGAAGGCGGATGCGTGGCATCTGATGATCTCCGAGACTGAGTTTTCAAATGGAGACAAGACGGTTGTCGTGGGGAGTGGTTCGCGGAAGTTTCGTTGTGACCTGAGCGGCGCGGGCGTTTGCACAGAGGTTATCGCGGCTGGCGGAGAGCAGGCGGCAAACAAGATTCACGGAGTTCTTGCACCGGATAAGACGAAGGAAGCCTTTGTCCGCGACTGGAATCTTTGGGTGCGCGATGTGGCTACGGGGAAGGAGACTCAGCTGACCACCGATGGAGTGAAGGACTATGGGTACGCGACCGATAACGCCGGTTGGACGACGAGTGATAACGCGATCCTGGTGTGGTCGCCCGATGGGAAGAAGGTTGCTACGTTTCAGCAGGACCAGAGGAAGACGGGTGAGATGTATTTGGTTCCGGTGACAAATGGTCATCCGGAGTTGAAGGCGTGGAAGTATCCGCTGGTGGGCGACAAGGATGTGACGATGATCGAGCGCGTGATCATCGATGTGCCGCGTAATGGAGAGGCGGCGAAGGTGATTCGATTGAAGATGCAGCCGGATCAGCACCGGTCTACTCTGTGCGATGACGTGAGTTGTCGTGGTGGAAGTGGGTGGGACGATGTGCAGTGGAGCGCAGATGGTAAGACATTGGCGTTTGTTTCGACGTCGCGGGATCACAAGCAGGAGTGGATGAGGATCGCGGATGCTTCGACTGGTGAAGTGCTGGATGTGATGGGCGAGACGGCGGCGAAGTTCTTCGAGAGCGGCAATGACAAGGTGAACTGGAAGTATCTTTCGAAGACGAACGAGCTGTTGTGGTTCAGCGAGCGAGACGGCTGGGGGCAGATGTATTTGTACGATGCCACGACAGGAAATTTGAAGAATAAGATCACGCGTGGCGATGGGAATGTGACCCAGGTGCTGCACGTGGATGAGAAGACGCGCACGATTTATTTTCTTGGGGTGGGCAAGGAGCCCGGGCGCGACCCCTATTTTTCGCACTTTTACAGCGTGAAGTTTGATGGGAAGGATATGAAGCTGCTGACGCCGGAGAATGCAGATCATGCGGTGACGGTGTCGCAGGATGGGAGGTACTTTGTCGATGTGTACTCGACCGCGACCGAGCCACAGACGGCGGTGGTGCGGGATGTGAGTGGCAAGATTGTAGTCGAGGTGGCGAAGCAGGATGTTTCGAAGCTGGTGGCTTATGGATGGATTCCACCGGTGCCGATTGTGGTGAAGGCGCGGGATGGGAAGACGGACTTGTACGGTTACATGTTCAAGCCGACTAACTTCGACGCGTCGAAGAAGTATCCGATTGTGAATAGTGTTTATCCGGGGCCGCAGACGGGATCATGTGGTGGACGCGGGTTTTCGGCGGCACATCGAGATTGGCAGTCGCTGGCGGAGCTCGGGTTTGTTGTCGTGTGCATCGATGGGATGGGAACGCCGTTTCGGTCGAAGGCGTTTCATGAGTTTTACTTCGGCGACCTGGGGGACAATACGATTCCGGACCAGGTGGCGGGAATGAAGGAGCTGGCTGCGAAGTATCCGTGGATCGATATTGAGAAGGTGGGGATGTATGGGCACTCGGGCGGCGGAAATGCTACGGCTGCGGCGATGTTTCATTATCCCGATTTCTTCAAGGTGGGGATTGCGGAGAGTGGGAACCACGACCAGAGGGACTATGAGGATGACTGGGCGGAGAAGTGGAACGGGCTGCTGGTGAAGAATGCCGACGGAACGACGAACTATGACAGCCAGGCGAATCAGTATGTGGCGAAGAATCTGAAGGGGCATCTGCTGCTGGCGCATGGTTCGATGGACAACAATGTTCCGCTGAATAACACTCTGCTGGTGGTGGATGCGCTGATCAAGGCGAACAAGGACTTTGATTTGCTGATTATTCCAAATGTCGCGCATGGGTATGGCGAGGCGAGTCAGTACATGACCCGGCGGCGGTGGGATTATTTCGTGAAGAATCTTGCGGGGGATGTGCCGCCACATGAGTACGACATGAAGTCTTATGCCGCGACGATGGCGGCGATGCGCTCGGGACCGAGTGATGCGGAGGATGATCAGTAAGGGAAGGAAATGCAGATGGGCCGGCGAAGAGATGTTTCTCCGTCGGCCCATTTTGTTTGATTATTCCACGATCTTGCCGTCGTTGCTCGAAGCGGTGCTGGCGGGCTTGGCTGAGGAAACCTGCCAGCCGTTGCTGGTGTTTGTGAGGGTGGCTTGGGCGTTTTGGGGGGCTGCCAATTCGGTCTGGAGTTGCGGGTAGGCGTTTTGAGTTTCGGCGGCGGTGGCCCAGGCGGGTGCATCGGCGAGAGTGTAGTGATAGTTGACCTGGGTGGTGGCACCTGGGTCGCTGGTGGTGGGGGTGGAGCTGTCGATGCTGGAGACTTTGCGGTGGCCGTAGCAGAAGTTTCCGTAGCCAGGTTGTGTGGTGTCGGCGGTCCAGGCGGCGCGGCCTTTGTCGGACAAGTCGTAGTTGTTGACCTGCTTGCTGGCTATGATGAGGACTTTCTTTTCGGCGGTGGTGCGGACGAGGAGACCCTGATCGACGAGGGCGTCGTAGTTGGAGGTCTTGCTGTTGTTGGAGGTGTCAGCCTGCACTGGGAATTTGACGGGGTCGGACCAGAGGCAGGCGGGGTGCGCGGAGTAGTAGCTATTGATAGCGCTGGTGAAGTTCATAGTGTTGTCGGCTTTTTTATTGCAGCCGGTAGCGAGGAGGGCTGCTGCGCCGCAGAGGGCAACGGTGCGGAGGGTGGTGCGGATGGATTGGCGGTTCATTCAAAGTCTCCTTGCTTCATCTCTTTACTTGGCATTGTTTCAATGCGTTCAACTAGGTGGGATGCAGGAGAGGGTGCTAAGGTCTTCTGAGGAATTGGTTGCCTGTGTGTTGAGAAGTTATAACCAGCCTTTGGTGCGGGCGATGCGGGCGGCATCGACGCGATTAGAGGCACCCAGCTTTGCGATGGCTTCGGAGAGGTAGTTGCGGACGGTGCCTTCGGAGAGGTGGAGTTCAGTGGCTATCTCGGTGCTGCTGCGGCCGTCGCCGGCGCGTTGGAGGATCTGGCGTTCGCGGTCGGTGAGGGGATCGAGTTCTGCGTTCCAGGCTTCGGCGGCGAGTGCGGGGTCGACGACACGCATGCCTCGATGGACGCGGCGGACGGCGTCGGCAAGCTCTTTGGCGGGGCGGTCTTTGAGGAGATAGCCGCGGGCTCCGGCGTCGAGGGCTCGGCGCAAATAGCCGGGACGGGCGAAGGTGGTGAGGATGATGGTGCGGACACTGGGGTGGTTGGTGCGCAGGTTTGCGGCTAGCTCGAGGCCGGTCATGTGAGGCATCTCGATATCGGTGACGAGAACGTCGGGTTTCATGCGGCCTACGGCTTCGAAGGCGTCGCGGCCGTTGGCGGTGGTGGCTACGACGGAGATGTCTGCTTCGAGCTCGAGGAGCGCGGAGAGAGCGCCCAACACCATGGCTTGATCTTCGGCGAGGATGACGCGGATGGCGGTGCTCATGTGGTCACGAAGGGAGCTTTGATTTCGCTCGAGTCTGTCGACAGTGTTGGATCGTTCTGTGCATTGGGAATATGAGGAAGCTCGATGAGGATGGTAACTCCTGGACTGTTTGTGATGGTGAGGCGGCCGCCGAGAGACTGGATACGCTCACGCATGCCCCGTAGTCCGTTCCCTTCTCTGATTTTGGGCTGTGCGCCGTCGTCGGTGATGAGAAGAGAGTGATAGCCGTCTTCGGATCGAGCGAAACGTACGCGACATTGCGTGGCTTTGGCGTGTCGCACGATGTTGGTGATGGCTTCGCGCATGGTGAGACAGAGGACGGTCTCCTCCGAGGCGTTGAGTTGAGGGACGGGGGATTCGCAGGAGAGGGCTACGCCAGCGGATTGCAGGGTCTTGCGGGCTCGCTCCATTTCGGATGTGAGGCCCTGGGAGCGATAGCCGCCGATGGCCTCTCGAACTTCGCTGAGGGCGGTTCGCGCAGTGCTTTCTACGTCGGCGATTTCGCGGGCTGCGCGTTGTGGGTCGCTCTCGACGAGTCGGCCGGCGAGCTCTGCCTTGAGGACGATGACGGAGAGGGTATGGCCAAGAACGTCGTGGAGATCGCGGGCGATGCGTTCGCGTTCGGCTACGGCAGCTAGGGCTAGGTTTTCTTCCTGGGCCACGCGCAGTTTGCATTCCGCTCGTTTCTGCTCGGCGAAGAAGATGTTGCCGCCTCCAATGATGATGAGGAGGAAGATTCCGATGATGGCGTTCGGCCATCCGATGTGTAATGGTCCCGGTGCGCGGAAGAGATACGCTTCGCCGAGGATGGCGAGAGACTCAGCGAAGAAGAGAGCGAGAACGCGGTTCTTCGATTGGATGCTGAAGGGCAGGAATCCGGCGACGTAGACGAAGAACGTTATGGCGCCGGAGTTCCATGGGAAGGTAACGAGGCCAAGGAGAAAGGTGGCGCCGATCATCCAGAAACGGAGTGGGCGGCCTTCGTCCGTTGCGCGAACGTAGCCGAAGAAGAGCGCAAGAAAGGTGATGAAGACTGCGATGGTGCCGAGCCAGATATGCCGGTTCGGCTCCAGGATGGGGTCGATGAAGAGAAAGCCAGTGTAGGCCAGCCAAATCCATGGCCATTTGCTTTCGCGCGCGCTCGAGATGTTGTCGTTGCCGGTCATGGATTGCTCCAGAGCAAGTCTACGCCGCTGTGGTTTTTCGCCTGTCCGGTTTATTCGCTCCGTTCTTTGCGAAAGAAGAGGAGCCGTTTGAATCCCGGAGTCGGTTGGTCTTTGTGGTCTTTCGCTCATCTTGGTCTGTCGGTTTCGATGGCTTGAATTGCCGTCACGTGTCAGTCGGAAAGATCGCTGGAGGCTGTTGGGTGCTTCGGCTGGTATAGGCCGACCTGGCCTCCGCCGGGAAGTTGAACTCTGACAATCGAACCCCATCTCTCTTCCTGCACCGGCGAACACTTTACAGCTTTTTTTCCGAGTGCCGAGATCTCCGCACTGAGATCGTTGCACATGAAATAGAGTTCGTGCCGGTCATTCGCTTCGGCTGGATGGACGGCGATCTCTGAGGGAGGTAGCGCGAAGATCAGCCATCCGTGGCCGGCGTCCACGGAGGCGAGCCTGAGGATGTCGCGCAGGAAGGCGCGGTCGGCGGATGCATCGGTGCTGTATACGACTACGTGTGCGCCAAAGATCATCGGGGGTGCCCTTCTCGTCTGATGCGGAAAGTGTACCGCGTTGCTGGTTATGCGTTCTGCTCTTTTCGATGGAAGAGGAGACGGCTGATTCCGAGCATCAACAAGGTGAAGCCGATGAGGGCGTTCCAGTGAGTGATGAGGGACATGGTGTCGTTGTAGTGGAAGATGCTGAGCATGAGCTGAGAGAGGTGATAGGTAGGCAGAAGAGGCGCGATGCCCTGCAGCCAGTGGGGCATGAACTTGATTGGAATCCAGAGGCCGCTGAGGAAGGACATAGGGAGATAGATGAGGTTGATGATGCCGGGGGCGGCGTTTGCGGGAACGATAAGGGCGAGGAGGAGTCCCATGCTGGCAAAGCTGATGGAGCCGCACATCGTCATGCCGAGCATCTCGGCGAGCTCTGTCGGGGAGAGGTGGACGTTTCCGAAGGCGATGCCGATGAGGGAGAGGATAGTGACGATGATGAGGCCGAAGGCAACTGCGGCGGCGCACTTGGCGAAGAGATAGGCCGAGACGGGCATGGGGCTTGCGCGTTTGAGCTCGAGCCAACCGGCGGCGAGATCGGAAGAGAGACCTACACCTATGCCGAAGAGAGCTGAGCCGATGAGGCCGAAGCAGGCATAGCCGGCGAGCATGTACTTGGCCATATGAACGCTGCCGTCGAAGGCGTGACGGTTGGCGAGGCCGAAGATGATGTAGAACATGACGGGAAAGCCGATAGTTGCGAGAGAGAAGGAACGGGTGCGAAGGAGTTTTACGAACTCGTACTTTGCTTCTTTGCGGTAAATGTCGGGGACGTTGGCTGTGGCGGGCTGGAGGATGGCGGCGGGGTACATTGGAGTCTCCTTGTCTGGGTGGGTGCGGGTGTCGGCATGAATTGTCAGGCCTTGGTAAGTGCGAGGAAGGCATCTTCGAGGGCCGGGCTTGCGATCTCGAGGCCGCTGAGAGTTTCGTCACGCCGAAGCATCTCGCGGACTACGTTTTCTGCGTTGACTGCGGTGACGATGGTCGCTTCTCCGTTGCGCTCGACGCTGGTTACGGTGGGAAGAGATTGCAGTAGTTCGCTGGAAAGGGTTGTGCAGCAGCGGATTCTGCGACCGCCGCTGTTGTGTTTGATCTCCGCGGGTGTGCCTTCGCAGATGACGCGGCCTTTGTTGATGACAATGATGCGATCGGCGAGGGCGTCGGCCTCTTCGAGGTAGTGCGTGGTGAGGAGGACAGTTTTTCCGAGCGCGGCGAGGACGCGAATTTCTGCCCAGAGGCCGCGGCGCGCCTCGATGTCCATGCCGACGGTGGGCTCGTCGAGGAAGATGAGGTCGGGGTTGCCACACAGGGCGAGGGCGAAGAGGACGCGCTGCCTCTGTCCCCCGCTGAGCTGGCCGAAGAGACGGTCTTCGATGCCCTGGAGTTGGGCGATGCGGAGGATATCGGGCATGGGCAGAGGGTTAGGGTAGTAGCTGCGGAATAGGTCGAGGTGTTCGCGGACCTTGAGCATCTCGGTGATGCGCGAGATCTGGAGCATGGCGCCGACGCGGGTGCGGGTAGCGGCCTCGCGGGGGTTGCTGCCGAAGACGCGGGTGGAGCCGGAGGTGGGCGCGATGAGGCCGAGGAGGAGTTTGATAGCGGTGGATTTGCCTGCGCCGTTGGGGCCGAGGAGAGCGACGATCTCGCCAGGATGCAGGGCAAGGTTGAGGCGGTCGAGCGCGAGGGCGTTGCCGTAACGTTTGGTGACGCCGGTGAGGCTGGCGATGGACTGTTTCGACGCGATTTGAGGTCCGTTGGTGGACTGGACTTCGGTCTCGTAGGCGATTGCGGTCAGCGGCATGATCGGTCTCCTGTGTTGGATTACTGGACGATGATGCGATGGATTGCGCGGCAACAGTAGTGTGGGACGTCAGGAGTTGGAGGTGACAGATGTCATGCTTTGCGTCACAAAAGGGCGGATGAACGATTGCCAGAAGATTAGTGACAGTTTTAGGCGTGGCTGCGTGGTAGAAATTGGCAATGGAAGCCGTGACTGATCGTCCTGCGTGGAAGACCTTGTTGGCTTTCGCGATTATCTATTTTGTCTGGGGATCGACGTTTCTTGCGATTCGCGTGGGGGTGCATGAGATACCGCCTTTTCTCTGTGCGGCGATGCGGTTTGTGGTTGCGGGGCTTGTGCTCTTTGGATGGATGCTTGCAAAGGGGGAGAGCCTGCCCGACAGGAGGCAGTGGGGGTCGATATCGCTAATCGCTCTGCTGATCTTCGTGTGCGACTACGGATTGTTGTTTTGGGCGGAGCAGCGTGTGGCTTCAGGGATTGCCGCAGTGATGATGGCGACGATTCCCGTGTTCATGGCGCTGGCGGAGATTATTTTTTTGCGGACGCAGAGGCTTACGGTTCGGCTGGCGTTTGCGTTACTGATCGGGATTGGCGGGGTGGCGGTTTTGATGAGCCACTCGCTGAACCTGGGTGGGGCGGCAATTGAGACGACCGGCGCGGTAGCGTTGATTGTGGGATCGCTGAGCTGGGCGGCGGCTTCGGTGCTGTCGCGTGTGCTGCCGCTGCCGGAGTCGAAGGTAATGAGCTCGGGTGCGCAGATGCTGACCGGCGGATTGCTGCTTGCGGTGGTGGCGGCTGGTGCGGGCGAGTTTCGCAGGTTTCATCCGGGAAGTGTTTCGCGTGGGGCCTGGTTCGCTTTGGTGTACCTGATTGTTGCGGGGTCCATTATTGGGTTTACGGCTTATGTGTGGCTGATTCATCATGAGTCGCCTACGAAGGTGGGGACGTATGCGTATGTGAATCCGGTGGTGGCGGTGGTGCTGGGATATTTTGTGGGTGGCGAAGGGCTTGGGCTGCGGACTGTTTTGGGGAGTGCGTTTGTTTTGATCAGCGTGGTGGTGATTACTACAGCTAAGAAGCAGAAGGGTTGAATGTGGCTGATTAGGGGATTAAAGGCGTGCTGCGCGCACGGCGCGATCTGCCATCGAGGCTGACGCGTCTTCGGCCCCTTTTTGTGGGTGATCGAGGCTACATGTAGTCGACGCCGTACTGGACTGGGATCTGGGTGAAGGCGATGCGCGTTGGCGCGGACTCGCGGGCGGGAAGCATGCCGGCGAAGTGGAGCGTGGTGTGGCCGTACTTCAGGTTTAGTTTGTCCATGGTGGCGGAGAGGTCGGCGCGGTTGTTGGGGTCGGCGAAGAGCTCGGGCTGATGTTCATCTTCGGGGATGAGGTTGCGCAGGGTGACGCCGACGAAGAAGGGCTTGGTGAAGTCCCCGCCTTGGGGGCGCTGGGCCCAGGCGCCGCGCAGGGCTTCGAGGAGAGTGAGGGTGTCCTGGCACTCGCGGAAGCGGGCTTCCATCGCCCAACCGGAGTGCTTGATGCCGCTAGTGTGGCGCTTCGATTTGATGTGCCCGGTCTGCTCTTTCGTGAGAGCGAAGCGGATGCTGACAGTGAGGGAGTTGGTGTAAAACTTCTCCATTCGCAGGCGCATGGCGGCCTTGTGCAGGAGCTTATGTGCGACGGCCCAGGAGCCTTCGTGGGAGCGATATTCGGGGGCGAGGACGTGGGAGTGGCCGAGAGACTTCTGGATGCCGGTGGAGACGGGAGCGCCGTCGTCGCCGCTGTCGGCACCGCGGAGCCAGTGGTAGAGGCGGTCGCCCCAGACTGAGTCCCATAGCTTGTGCATGCCGTTGCGGTCAAGGGCGAGGAGCTGCTCCATGGTGGTGATGCCCCTGGCGTTGAGGCGGACTTCGGTGCGTGCGCCTACGCCGGGGAGATCGCGGAGGTAGAGGTGCGCGATGGCTCTCGGCAGTTGCGATGGTAAAAGTCCAATCAACCCATCGGGCTTCTGCATGTCGCTGGCGATCTTGGCGAGGTAGCGGTTGGGCGCCATGCCGATGGAGCAGCGGAGAGCTTCGCCTACGTTCTTGTAGATGGACTGTTTGATCTCGAGGGCGATCTTGCGGGCCCGTGGCGGCTCCTGTTCGCGGCCAATGAGCTCGCAGACCATCTCGTCGATGGAGGGGGTGTGGGAGACGGGGCAGGCGAGCTCGACGGCCTTGGCGATCTCGTGGGAGTACTTCGCGTAATCGGCGTGATTGCCGGCGATGAGGATGATGTCGGGGCAGATTCTTTTGGCTTCTCCTACATGGGTGCCGGTTTTGATGCCGAGGGCTTTGGCCTCATAGCTGGCCGCGATGCAGGAGGTGGTGTCGGCCATGGTGGGGACGACGGCCAGGGGACGGCCGCGATATTCGGGGTGCAGTTGCTGCTCAACCGACGCGAAGAAGCTGTTGAGGTCGATGTGCAGGAAGTGAAAGCGGTCGGGTTGGACGGGGGCGGACACGGCTCGTACTGGAGATTATATTCGCCTTTTATTTGCTTTTGGCGTTGCCTTGGATGATGTCGTAGGTGATGCCGAAGGGGTCGCGGAAGTAGAGGGAGTTTTGGTCTTCGCGGAGGATCTCGCAGCCGTTTTCCAGCAGGGACTGCTTTGCGGCGCTGATGTCTTCGACGGTGAAGCTGGGGATGGGCGGTTGGGTGTTCAGGTCGCGGTTGACGTAGAGGAGGAAGTGGACGGTGTCGTATTCGAGGTAGCCGTCGGACCGGGTCAACAGCTTGAACTTCATCACGTTAGTGTAGAAGTTTTCGGCGGCCGTGATGTCTTCTAGGTGGATCGCGACGCAGTTGTTGGATCGGAACATTTTGGCACCTCTCGCTGCGTTTGATGTTGATTGTAGGCGTGTGCTGGAGTGCGGAGACATGGAATGCTATGAAAGTGGCAGGACTGTTGCAGTGGCGCGCTGCTAGAATTCCGTTCTATGGCAGCAGCCGAGCATCCCGTTCAAGCAGACGTTCCTGTGGCGAAGTCACTCAATCATCAACGCAAACTGGCAGAGCTTGCCGCTCGCCACGCCATCGCCGAAGAGGGCGGGGGCGAGGAGCGGCGGGAGCGCGAGCGTAAATCAGGCAAGCTTTCGGCGAGGGAGCGGATCGAATTTCTGCTGGACGAAGGCACGTTCGAAGAGACGGATAAGTTCGTCACGCACCGGGCGACAGATTTTGGCATGGCCGAGCAGCGTGTTCCCGGTGATGGATTCATTACCGGCTACGGGCGGGTGCATGGGCGCGTGGTGTTTGTGTTCGCGCAGGACTTTACAGTGTTTGGGGGATCACTGTCGGAGGCTAACGCCGCCAAGATCGTGAAGATTATGGATATGGCGATGCGCGTGGGCGCGCCGGTGATTGGACTGAATGACTCGGGTGGGGCACGCATTCAGGAGGGCGTGGTATCGCTGGCTGGGTACACGGATATCTTTCTGCGGAATACGCTGGCGAGCGGAGTTGTTCCGCAGATCTCAGCGATTCTGGGGCCTTGTGCGGGGGGCGCGGTGTACTCGCCGGCCATTACTGACTTTACAGTGATGACCGAGAAGACGAGCTACATGTTTGTGACCGGGCCGGACGTGATCAAGACGGTGACGCACGAGGATGTGACCAAGGAGGCGCTGGGCGGTGCGGTGACCCATAACGAGATCTCGGGTGTGGCGCACTTTATGGCGCATGACGACCAGGAGTGTCTGGCTACGGTGCGGGAGCTGTTGAGTTTTCTGCCGTCGAACAATCTCGACGACGCACCAAGAAGGCCGACGCAGGATGATCCGGGCCGTGCGGATGCTGCGCTCGATACGATCATTCCTGAGGAGAGTAATCAGCCGTATGACATGGTGGCTGTGATCTCGCGTGTGGTGGATGATGGCTACTTCTTTCAGGTGCAGGAGCACTTTGCGAGAAATATTGTGGTCGGGTTTGCGCGTATGGCGGGGCGGCCAGTGGGAATTGTTGCGAATCAGCCAGCGTTTCTCGCGGGGGTGCTGGATATCAATGCGAGTGTGAAGGGCGCGCGGTTTGTGCGGTTCTGCGACGCGTTCAATATTCCGCTGATTACGTTTGAAGATGTGCCCGGGTTTATGCCGGGGATTCAGCAGGAGCATGGCGGCATCATTCGTCATGGAGCGAAGCTGCTGTATGCGTTCGCGGAGGCGACGGTTCCGAAGCTTACCGTAATTACGCGCAAGGCCTATGGCGGGGCGTACTGCGTGATGAGCTCAAAGCATCTGCGGACGGATTTGAACCTGGCGTGGCCGACGGCGGAGATCGCGGTGATGGGGCCTGAGGGCGCGGTGAATATCGTTTACAAGCGTGAACTTGATCTGACCGTGCGCCGGGCTGAAGCGATGTGGCCGCAGGGCAAGGCGTTTACGGAAGAAGAGAAGTTGGCGGTTCTAGCGGAGGCTCGCAGGGACAAAGTGGAGGAGTTCCGTGAGCGGTTTGCCAATCCTTATGTGGCGGCTGAGCGGGGATACATCGATGCAGTTGTTCGGCCGAGTGAGACGCGCAGACGATTGAACTCGGCGCTCGATATGCTGGCGACCAAGCGGGATAAGAATCCTGCCAAGAAGCATGGCAATATTCCGTTGTGATAACCGCTGACTACTTTCTTATTTAGCGCTGGCCCACGAGAATTACGTCGCTGGGAACGGCTCGACACTTTGCGGAGCTGGATGGACGCCAGTTGGTGCCGTCGGTGTAGCGGATTTCATTGAGATCGACCCAGCGTAGCGCGCCCACGTGATGCATCCAGACATCGGCGTTGCTTAGGGTTTTGTCATTGGCCGAACGTTGCAGCAGGAATGACTTTGAGACGGTGTCGCGTGTGTTTGGGTCGGCGGCCTGGAAGTCTGTCGGAAGGATGCGGCCTTTAGGAGAGACACCGTAGACGGTGACTTCAATGCTCTCGATGGCAGGAGCGGCGGGGTGATCGAGAATAAGATGCAGTCCCAGCGCTGGGCTGTTCTTGTCAGCGTTATTTGCAGAGAGGATTTGAGCGGTTGACTGGCGGTTGGCCCGGAAGCCGATGGGGCAGTCCGTTCCGGCGGGGATGCTTCTGAGGATGACTGCGGAGGCGTCGGGCTTGCTGCCGGAGACGGTGGCAGACTGTGCGAGCGAGGCGGTTGCTGAGAGAAAAAAGAGGGCGGCGGAGAGACGATGCATACGAACCTCCTGCGTTTCAAAGCGCTTCTGTCATAAAATACTACGCGTGGGTGGTGAGTTAAAAGTAGACGAACCGGCGCAAGAGGAGCGTTATTGCGTTGTGCCGGTGAGGAAGATCTGCTCGGAGTGCGAGGCGATAACCCGGTAGAGGCCGAACTGTCGGGCGTTCTGGCTGCGGAGCTCGAAGAGCAGGCTGGCGCGGTTGCTGGCTTCAGCATCGACGACATCGACGAAGCGCATGAGCGGAGTGCGATCGAGGTGGGCCGCGTCGGTCACGCTCTGTATGGCGGGTTTGAGTTCGCCGAGGCCGTTGTCCTGCGCGACGATGGTGACGTAGCGCAGCGCTGCTCCCGTGCCCGCGGTGTGGGCGGAGTAGACGTAGGTGGCGGCGCCGCCGTAGCTGAGGGTGTAGGCCTTCAACTCTTCGTCAGAGAGGAGGACGGGCGGGAGAGTGGTGGAAGTGGCTCGGTGGGTCCGCGTGGCTGTTGTTGTTGTCTTCTTTACGGTTGGGGCGGGGGTTGTTGCGGCAGGTTTGGTGCTCGTTGCGTTATATGCGGCGAGTTGCGCCTGGGCCATGGCCTGCATCTTGGAGAGAACGGCTGCATGCTGGGCGGCGTCCTCCCACTCGAGTATGAAGGCGTGAGGGTCTCGGGTGGCCGCATCGGAGACAGCAACCATCTGATGCAGATTCTGGGGGATGCCGACGAGCTTGGGAAGATCGGACTCGGTCATGGCGCTGGTGGGCTTGCCGCGATGGAGGTTGGGCCGGCTGGGGTCGTCGTTGAGCGAGCCGGTTCCGGTAACGGAGTTGGTGTCATGCGCTCTCTTGGCGTCTTCGGCGGAGTGGCGCTTCAGGGTCGGACGATCGGGGTCGTCGGATGGAGTTGAGGTGCTGGCAGCGGACGATCCGCTGTCCGTGGTGGTGGTGTCGGACGTCCCAGAGGTTTGACGCTTCATGGTTGGGCGGTCGGGATCGTCGGCGGGCGTGTTTGACGCGCTGGATGGTGTGGTCGCGGCGTCAGTGCTGTCCGATCTTTTCTTCATGGTGGGACGGTCCGGGTCGTCTGCGGGAGTGCTACCGGTTGACGCGGTCGTGGTGTCGGCGGTCGAGGTATCGGCGCTGTCGGATCTACGCTTCATCGTGGGACGATCGGGGTCGTCCGTGGAGGTGGAAGCAGTAGAGGTCGTTGAAGTGGGGGGGCTTGAGCTGGCGGTGTCGGTGGTGGAGCTATCGGATCGGCGCTTCATAGTTGGGCGATTCGGATCGTCGCTCGTGGCGGTTGCGTCGGTGTTGGTTTTAGCGTCGGTGTGATGGCTGGTGTCGCCTTTGGAGCCGGTGAGGATGGGGAGTGTCTTCGAGGGCTTGAGGGCTGCGGCTTTCTTTGGTGCGGCCAGTGGCTTGACGCTGCCGTAGCCGAACCAGCCATCGTCGTAGGCGAGGTCGCCGGTGGCCTCGACGGCCTGCAGATGCCTTGCGTAGGCGAGATCGAGATAACCCTTGTCGATGCCTGCAGTCTGGAGTTCGTAGACGTTTCCGCTGAGGAGGGCGAAGGGTACGGGGCGGGCGACATAGATGCCGGCGTCCTCAAGCTTGCCGTCAATGAAGAGGGAGACGGGGATGAGGCGGCTGGCGTTTGGCTTCGCGAAGTCGCCGGTCCACTCGTAGACGCCGACCGCACGGACGACCTGTTCGGGCTTGGCGACCTTGTGCATCTGGGCCCAGGAAGTGGGGCCGCAAAGGAGCAAAGCGGTGAAGACGAGGACGCGATGGGGGTTGTAGCTCATAGGGCTGTCATCGAGATTAGACGCTATTTGTGGCTCAAAGTCCTACCCAGTTGCGCGGCTTGCTTTTTGAGGATTGGGGCACGGTTGATAAGGATGTTCGGTACCATGCAGGGTATGGGTTCTGCGATGTTGCTTGAGGTGGGTGATCTTACGGTCGGCTTTGGGCGGCATGAGGCTGTACAAGGTATCTCGTTCGAGATCAATGCCGGGGAAACACTCGGGTTGGTGGGGGAGTCAGGGTCGGGAAAGTCGGCGACTTCGCTGGCTGTGCTCAGGCTGTTGCCGGAGAGCGCGCGAGTGGGTGGGGCGATTCGATTCGATGGGGAGGAGCTGCTCGCACTGCCTGAGGAGGCGATGCGGCGGCGGCGGGGGCGCGAGATCGCGATGATTTTTCAAGAGCCGATGACGGCGTTGAATCCCGTGATGCCGGTGGGGGCACAGATCGCGGAGGCCGTGGCTGCACATCATCAGGAGATGGGGCGGCGAGCGGTGAGGGCGCGGGTTTTGGAAGCGATGGAAGAGGTTGGGTTGCCGGAGGTTGAGCTTCGGGCCAAGGACTATCCGCACCAGTTTTCGGGGGGGCAGCGGCAGAGGATTTTGATCGCGATGGCGATTGTGAATCGACCACGGTTGCTGATCGCAGACGAGCCGACGACGGCGCTGGATGTGACAGTGCAGGCGCAGATTCTTGAACTGTTGAAGGCGCTGCGACAGGAGCATGGATTGGCTATGTTGTTCATCTCGCACGATCTGGCGGTGGTGGCGCAGGTGGCCGACCGGGTGGCGGTAATGCAGCATGGAGTGATTGTGGAGCAGGCGGAGGCGAGGAGGCTTTTTCTGGAGCCACAGCATGCTTATACGCGCAGGCTGCTGGCGTCGGCTCCGACGATGAAGACGGACAGGTCGCAGCCGCTGGCTTCGGTTTGAACGGTGATTTGAGCGGTGATTGGTCGCGTGGGAGCCGGGTGATTTCCCTGAACGAATGAATACCTATAGACTTGAGAATTGTGCCTTATGTCGTTTAGGGCCCCTTTGACCGTATGCGCGCGCTGGTGATTTCAGATATTCACGGGAACCTCGAAGCATTGAACGCAGTTCTTGCCGCGGCAGAGCCATATGACGTGCTTTGGAACCTGGGCGATGTGGTGGGGTATGGCGGGAGTCCGAATGAGGTTGTAGCGCTGATGCGGGCCAAGGCACAGGTGAATGTGCGGGGAAACCACGACCGGGTGTGTTGTGGGTTGACGTCGGCAGTGGGGTTTAATCCTGTGGCTAGAGCGGCTGCGGAGTGGACTAAGGCTGAATTGACTAGAGAAAATCTGGCGTGGTTGAAGGCGATGCCGCAGGGGCCGGTGGTTCCGGAGCAGCCGGATGTGACTTGCGTGCATGGATCGCCGCTCAATGAGGACCAGTACATCTTGAGTATGCGGGATGCGTGGGCTCCGCTGCAGCAGGCGGCTACGGCGATTACGTTCTTTGGGCATACGCATCTGCAGGGTGGGTTCTCGCAGAAGGAGCATGACTGGCACGAGATCAAGACGCAGTTCCGGACGAAGAACGCGGTGGAGAGCTGGAAGATGTTGATTCCAGAGGGGACTCGGCACCTGATTAATCCGGGGTCGGTGGGGCAGCCGCGGGATTCGGATTGGCGGGCGGCGTTTGTGGTGTATGACATGGAGGCGCGGGAGATTGTTTATCATCGCGTGCCGTATGACCTGACGGCGGCGCAAGGGCGGATTTTGATGGCGGGGTTGCCGGAGAGGCTGGCGGCTCGTCTGCGCGAGGGAAGATAATTTTTTTTGCGTGGTTTTTTGGTGGGGTTTTGCGAAAATGTGGGCGCAAAACGTGGTTTTTGGGTGGTGGGAACGTGGTGAATTGCGTGGTAAACGTGGTGAATTAACACGCACTTTTGTGGTGACGAAAAATGCGCGAGGTTTTCCAACTTTATTTTCGGGTCGCAGCTCACCGACGGCGACGGCTTGGGCCTATGTGTCGCTGGCGGGGTGAATGAGAGAGAGGCAAAAGCAGATTCCTGCGGGATGACAACAAAAGAACGGCCGAGATGACGCGGTTTGGGTTCGACGGTGGCTTAGACGGTTTGCGTGGCAGTCTGTCCCTGGGTCTGTTGCTGGGCTTCGGAGACGACTGGTAGTTTGGCGGCTTCCCAGGCGGCGAGACCGCCTGCTACCTCGATTAGATTCGTGATTCCATGCTGGTGGAGGATGCTGGCGGCGATCGAAGAACGATAGCCTCCGGCGCAGTGGACCGCGATGCGGCGGTTGCGGGGGATCTCGGCGATGCGTTCTTGCAGGTGGGCGAGTGGAATGTTTACGCTGCCGGCGATGTGACGGGTGGTCCACTCTCGAGGATTTCTGATGTCGAGCACCAGGGGCGGAGTTGTTGTCGCCAGTTCTTCTGCTGCGATCTGGGCGGTGACACGTTCTGTCGGCCATACCAGGTCCGGTCTGTCTGCGAGCGCTTCCATGCCGCCTGACAGATAGCCTCTGACGTGATCGAAACCGATACGGCCCAGGCGCAGGGCGGCTTCCTGCTCGCGTCCCGGCTCTGCGACGATGACGATGGGTTTGGTTCGATCGAGAATTGTGCCTGCCCAAGTTGCGTATTGTCCGCCCAGGCCGATGTTGATACTTCCGGGGAGATGTCCTTTGGCATACTCGGCCGCGTCACGGACGTCGAGGATGTGAGCGCCCGCGTCACCCATCGAAAGGACCTCGCTGAGATCGACGAGTCGAAGGACCTCCTCGAGATTTTTGTCGAGCGTGGCGCGCTCGCGAGTATTGAGGATCGCGTCGTAGGTAAAGTATGCCGGGGCGTCGGGCTGGTCGGCGGTGACGATACGAACGAACTCGTCCTTCGACATGGGCTGGAGGGCGTAGTTGAAGCGACGTTGATCTCCGAGAGAGGAGACGGTGTCGGAGGAGAGGTTTTTGCCGCAGAGCGATCCTGCGCCATGCGCGGGGTAGACGAGGGTTTCGTTGGGGAGGGTCAGCAGTTTGTTGTGGAGGGAGTCGTAGAGGTGCCCGCCGAGCTGGTTTGCGGTCCAGCCGAGGGAGGCTCGCAGGTCGGGCCGGCCAACGTCGCCGATAAAGAGCGTATCGCCGGTGAGGACTGCGTAGGGTGTCGCGGGATTTTTCTCAAGATCGAAGACCAGGATCGAGATGGATTCGATGGTGTGGCCGGGGGTTTCGAGGACCTGCAGGCGTAGGTTTGGAAGGTCCAGTGTGTCGCCGTCCTTCATTTTTGTGAAGGCGTACTCCGCTTCTGCGCGAGAGCCGAGATAGATGGTTGCGCCGCAACTGTCTCGCAGCTCGAGGTGGCCGGCGATGAAGTCTGCATGGAAGTGCGTTAAGAATACGGCGCGGATCTGGAGGCCGAACTTTTCGGCGTCGGCGAGGTATTGCTGAATGTCGCGCTGCGGGTCGACGATGATAGCCGTCGAAGTTGCCTCGTCTCCGACGAGATAGGAAGCGTGGGCCAGACAGCCCAGGTAGTACTGTTTGAGAATCATGCGGATTGCCTTCGATACTTCGAGCGTTCAGTCTAGAGACGAGGGATTCGTGCGCCGAGAGTGCGGGGTTGGCTGCGATTTTAGATCAGAGTACCTTTCGGAGCGCGTTGACGACTTTTTCGCCTGCCGCCTTGACAGCGGAAGCCGCCGTTTCACCGGCAGCCAGAGTGTGTGTCAGCGCTGATCTCCGTGGTGTTCCTGGTTCTTCGATAGCACATGTTTCGATCTCCCCGCCGAAGATCGTGTGCCCATCTTCAAGGCGGTCGAGCGCTGCGTTCAACTGTTCGACTACTGCCTCGGATTCCTCTTCGATGACGATCAGTTCTATGTTGATTTTTCGATAGATCATGTCGGTGCCCCTGTCCTGCAATTGTAGGCTTGCTTGCACCGGAATGGGCCTGGGTCAGGCGGTTTGCTGCTCCTCGAGAGTTAGGGAGAGCTCTTCCCATTCGGCCAGGAGGTTGGTGCGTTTGGTGCGGAGGTCGTCCAGCTCGGCGGCGTCTCTTTGGGATTGATCGGCGGAGGTGAAGTTGCCGAGACGGGCTTCGGCGGCGGCGATGAGGGATTCGAGGCGGGGGATCTCTTCTTCGGCGTGATGGAGGCGGTCTTCGAGCTGCTTCAGCTTGATGGGGTTGAGGCGCTTGATTGGGATGACAGGTTCGGAGGAGAGCGGTCTCGCTTCGCTCGATGCCCACACATCAGAGTCGATGTGTGGGGCACCCGCATTTGTTCCTGCTCCTGCATCTTCACCTGAACCGACACTTGTGACTCCGATTGAGGGTTTGGGAGTTGGGGTTAGGGAGTTTGTAATCTGTTCGGTTACTTTTTCGGGGCCGCCCTGTTTGCGCCAGAGGTAGTCCTCGTAGTTGCCGGGGTAGATGTGGAGGCGACGGTCTTCTACTTCGAAGACGCGGGTGGCCAGGCCGTCGATGAAGTAGCGGTCGTGGGAGACGAAGAGGACGGTGCCGGTGAAGTTCCGGATGGCGTCGAGGAGAACGTCTTTGGCGCGGAGGTCCAGGTGGTTGGTGGGCTCGTCGAGGAGGAGGAAGTTGCTGGGGGAGACGAGCATCTTGGCCATGGCGTAGCGGTTGCGCTCGCCGCCGGAGAGGACGCCGAGTTTTTTGAAGACGTCGTCGCCGGAGAACATGAAGCAGCCGAGGAGGGAGCGGAGTTCGACGACGGGGACCTTGGGTGCGGCTCCGCTGATGTCGTCCAACATGCCGGCGTTGGGGTCGAGGACTTTGTACTGGTCCTGCGCGAAGAAGTCGGAGAGGACGTTGTGGCCTTCGCGGATGGTGCCTGCGGTGGCGGCTTCCTGACGGCTGAGGAGGCGGATGAGGGTGGATTTTCCTGCGCCGTTTGCGCCGACGAGGGCGATGCGGTCGCCGCGTTCGATGGTAAAGCTGAGGTCGTCCAGAATTAGTTTTTCGCCGCCGGTTGGCGTGGGGTAGATCTTTTTGAGGTTGTTGACTTCGAGGACGGTGCGTCCGCTGGCCGGGGGCTGCGGGATGGAGAAGTGGATGGTGGACTCGTCTTCGGGGACTTCGATGCGCTCGATCTTTTCGAGTTCTTTGATGCGGGACTGGACCTGCTTGGCCTTGGTGGCCTGGTAGCGGAAGCGGTTGATGAAGGCTTCGAGGGCGTCGATGCGGTCGCGCTGATTTTTGTAGGCGTTCATCAGCTGCGTGCGGCGCTCTTCTTTTTGTGCGACGTACTTCTCGTAGTTGCCGTGGTAGGTGTGCATGCGCTTGTTCCAGAGTTCGACGGTCTTGTTGACGGTGACGTCGAGGAAGTAGCGGTCGTGCGAGATGAGGATGTAGGCGTTGGGGTAGTCGTGGAGGTAGGTTTCGAGCCAGTTGCGGGATTCGATGTCGAGGTGGTTGGTGGGCTCGTCTAGGAGTAAAAGCGACGGCTTTTGGAGGAGGAGTTTCGCGAGCGCTATGCGCATCTGCCAGCCGCCGGAGAACTCTTCGGTGTTGCGTTCCCAGTCCTCTTTGGAGAAGCCCAGGCCGCCGAGGACTGCGCCTACCTGCGAGTCGAGGTTGTAGATGTCGTGGACGTGGAGCTGGTCGGCGATGTCGGAGTAGCGCTCGGCGGCGGTGGCGTACTCTTTCGATTTGGGGTCGGCTTCGGAGAGCGTGGTGGTGAGGGCGATAGACTCGCGCTCGAGCTCGTGGAGATGGTCGAAGACGGAGAGGCACTCGCTGAAGACGGTGCGGCCGCGGAGGGCGAGGCCGTCTTGCGGGAGGTAGCCGAGGGTGACGCCCTTGTTGCGGGTGATGGTGCCGTAGTCGAGGGACTCGATGCCGCCGATGATCTTGAGGAGGGTGGATTTGCCGGTGCCGTTGCCGCCGACCAGGCCGGTGCGTTCGTCTGGATTGATGAGCCAGTTCGCGTCTTCAAAGAGGAGTTTTTGGCCGAAGCGTTTGCCGGCTGCTGAGAGTTGGAGCATTTGTTTCTATTTTCTCATTGGTGTGTGAAACGCGCGTGTCCTGCCGGACGGGCCCACTTCGCGTGGGGCGGTCACTTCGTGACTTGTATACCCCTTCGGTTGGCGCTCCCGTTGGTCGCAAGCTGGATTTTGTGCCGACCAGCGGGAGGAGCACGCGAAGCTCTAAAAAGGCGTGCGAACACCTGCCGCCCGCGCAGGGCTTCCCTTCCAGTAGAGTTCAAGAAGAATCCGCTTGAGGGCTGTGATTCGTACTTGGAGTGACTATGCGATTACGCTCGGCAGTCCTACTCTCTTTGATGGCGCTTACTGGTTCAGGTTGGGCTTCGGCTCCTGCGGCGCCGGCAGCTCTGCACTGGCAGCCGTGGTCGGATGCGGCGTTTGCGCAGGCGCGGGCGGAGCATAAGTTTGTGCTGCTGGACCTGGAGGCGGTGTGGTGCCACTGGTGCCATGTGATGGATGAGGTGACGTATCGCGATCCGGCGGTGGTGCGGCTGCTGAATGAGCGATATGTGCTGGTGAAGGTTGATCAGGATTCGCGGCCGGATATATCGAATCGGTATCAGGACTATGGATGGCCGGCTACGGTGGTGTTTGCGGCGGATGGGTCGGAGATTGTGAAGCGGCAGGGGTATTTGCCGCCGAAGCTGATGTCGTCGATGCTGCAGGCGATCATTGATGATCCTTCGCCGGGGCCGAGTATTGAGGGGGAGGCTGCGTTTCGGCCGGCTTCGGATTCGGCGATCAGGCCGGTGCTGCTGACGCGGATCGAAACGCTGTATGAGAAGCAGTATGACAAGCCGATTGGTGGGTGGGGGTTTGTTCATAAGTATCTGGATGAAGAGTCGGTGGAGTATGCGATGCGGCAGGGTGGGCGGGGTAACGCGGAGTATGCGAAGCGTGCGGCCGATACGCTGCATGATGCGACGAACCTGCTGGACCCGGTGTGGGGTGGGATGTATCAGTACTCTGTTGGGCGGCATTGGACGGAGCCGCACTATGAGAAGCTGATCTCGATTCAGGCGAATGCGCTTCGGGAGTATTCGCTCGCCTTTGCGCAGACGCAGAGTCCGGAGGATCTGAAGGCGGCGGAATCTGTGCATGGTTACGTTACAAATTTTCTAATGGCACCTTCTGCGGGCGTGTTTTTTGTTTCGCAGGATGCGGATCTGCATGATGGGCAGGAGAACGAGGCTTATTTCAAGCTGGCGGATGCGGGGCGGAGGGAGCAGGGGATTCCGCGGGTGGATACACATGTGTACGCTCGCGAGAATGGGTGGATGATTGCGGCGCTGTGCGACTACTATGCGGCGAGCGGGGATGGGTCGGCGTTAGCGCAGGCTCAGCGGGCGGCGGCCTGGATCGTTGTGCATCGCAGTTTGCCTGGGGGTGGTTTTCGGCACGATGATGTGGATGCTGCCGGGCCTTATCTTGGCGATGCGCTGGCGATGGGGCAGGCTTTTCTGGCGCTTTATAACGTGACGGGGGATCGCGGGGATTTGAAGGCTGCGGCTGCGGCGGCGCAGTATATTGCGGCACACTTTGCGCCGACTGTGGCGGGTGGGGGATTTGTTACGGCACAGACGCCGACCGATGCTGCGTACCGGCCGCATCCTGATCGTGATGAAAATGTTGCGCTGGTGAGGTTTGCTTCGGCGCTTGCGGTTGCTTCGGGGGAGGAGCGGTTTCGGGCTACTGCTGCGGAGGCGATGCGGTTTCTTGCGGCGGAGTCGGTTGCGCTGCAGCCGCTGTCGGCGGGGGTGTTGCTGGCGAATGAAGATATGACGGAGGCTCCGATTCACGTGACTGTGGTTGGCTCGGCTGCGAGTGCTGAGGTGATGGCGCTTCATGCGGCTGCGCTGCGCTCGATTACGTCGCATGAGTTGATTGAGATACGCGATCCGGCCGACCCGGCTCCGCTGCCGACCAGCGTTACGTATCCTCCGTTGAAGCGGGATGCGCTGTTTCTTTGTACGGCGCAGGCTTGCTCGTCGCCGATCTTTCGCGGGGAGGATGTCCGGGCGAAGATTCAGCGGGCGCAGCTTCAGGTACAGCGATAGGGATGTGGCCTTCCGGCCGGGACCGCTACGCGCGGCGCGGTCACTTCGTGACGCGTATACCCCTTCGGTTGGCGCTCCCGTTGGTCGCCAAGAGATCTCTTGCCGACCATCGGGAGGCCCGGGGCGAAGCCGGTATACGCGTCACGAAGTGACCGCCGCCCGCGCAGGGCGCCCGTCCGGCAGGACCCGACGCAGTTCGAAAACGAACAGTGTTTCGTGTGTTTGGACAGTGGTGGATGCGGGTTCGTCGATTCGATCATCGTTATGTTTTGCTGGGTCTGAGGGTTACGGGCTTTGCATTGAGCCGCGAGTTTGGTGGGAAAATTGCACGTTCTGCTTAGCGGAGTTCTCGATTGCGGAGGCTGGGATGGCTTATTTTGAACGGGTTCGCGATGTGGTCTCGGGGCCGTTTAGCCCGGAGATGATGAGGCAGCGGACGGCTGCTGGATGGCAACTGGTGTCGATGGAGTGGAGGCGGGAGCTACCGGATCAGGAGGCTCCGACAGAGGGCGCGTTTAGAGAGGAGATCCCTTATGGGTTGCGGATCTCGGAGGACTGCATGCGGTTGGAGGTGGACCCGAGGGAGAACCAGACGCTGATCTTGATGATGGAGCTGCTGGGGCAGGACTTTTCCTATGCGAGCATCGTCAGCGACCTGAATGAGAAGGGGTTTCGGATGCGCAATGGCGGGCCTTGGAACAGGGTGGCGGTGTTCAAGATGATGCCGCGGCTGATCGAGGTGGGGCCGAGGCTGTTTTCGTCCGAGGAGTGGAAGGGGCGGGAGAAGCGGCTGTCGCAATTCAGGGGCACGGAGGGGATTTAGCGGCGGTGTGTTCGTCCGTCTAAGAACTGGTCCTGCCGGACGGGCCCACTACGCGTGGGGCGATCACTTCGTGATGGGTATACCCCTTTGGTTGGCGCTCCCGTTGGTCGCGAGGAAAGCTGATTCCGACCAACGGGAGGACCACGCGAAGCTCTAAAAAGGCGTGCGAACGCCCGCCCTCCGCGCAGGAGGCCCGTCCGGCAGGACACTTTCTGGATAGCTTCTAACGTCTAACGAAGAGCGCGAGACGGGTAGCATGGAAGCGTCAGGAGAGAGTATTGAAGGATGAGGTGATGGAGACGGCATCGACGGAGCGCCGGAGCCGGTGGTTGCTTTGGATGGGAGGGAGCTTTGCGGTGCTGTTGGTTGCGGGTGCGCTGGCGGTGCGGTGGGGGCTGAGGCAGATGCAGCCGATGCTGCGGAAGAAGGTGGTGGAGACGCTCTCGGCGCGGTTTCATAGCCCGGTGGAGCTGGATCGGCTTGAGCTTTCGATGACCAGGGAGATGATTGTGACCGGTGGGGGCTTGCGGATTCTCTACCTGGCGGGACCGACGAAGCCGGATGCGAGGCCCGATGCGCCGCCGATGCTGGAGATCGATCGGTTTGAGTTCAGGGCGGGATGGCGCGAGTTGCTGCGGCCTACGACGCGGCTGGTGACGGTGAAGGTGCAGGGGCTGCGGGTGAATATTCCGCCGAAGGGAGAGCGCGGTGCTCGGCAGCCGGATGATCCAAAGCGGGCGGGGCAGCCGGCGCTGGGGATTGTGGTGGACAGGATTGAGTGCACGGATGCGAAGGTGACGCTGGAGACGAGTAAGCCGGGGAAGAAGCCGCTGGTGTTTGCGATCAAGAGCGTTTTGCTGACCGATGTGGGGGCGAAGAAGCCGCTGAACTATACGGCTGTGCTGGTGAATCCGAAGCCGGTGGGAGAGGTGCGGTCGTCGGGGCACTTTGGGCCGTGGCAGGGTGATAATCCGCGGGACACGCCGCTGGATGGAGACTACGAGTTCACACATGCGGACCTGTCTTCGATCCATGGGCTGGGTGGGATCTTGTCTTCGACGGGGAGATTTGGCGGGACGCTGGGGAATTTAACTGCAGATGGAACGACGGAGACGCCGGACTTTCGACTGGATATCAGCGATCATGCGGTGCCACTGCATACGGAGTTTCATGCGGTGGTGGATGGGACGACGGGGGATACGTGGCTGGATCCGGTGCGGGCGCGGCTGGGCAGGACGGAGATTACGGCGCGTGGAGCGGTGACGCGGGCGGTGGGGGTGTCGGGGCACAACACGGACCTGAGTGTGGTGATCGAGCGGGGGCGGCTTGAGGATATTTTGAGCCTTGCGTTGAAGTCGAACCCGCCGCTGATGCGCGGAGGGCTTACGGCGAAGGTGCATTTCGTAGATCCTGCGGGGCCTGTGAGTGTGTCGCGCAAGATGAGGGCGGAGGGCACGTTCGCGATCAAGGACGGGATGCTGAACAATCCGGAGATGCAGGCGAAGATGGACTCGCTGAGCATGAGGGCGCAGGGGAAGCCGAAGCAGGCGAATGCACAGGAGGCGGAGGTGGTGGGTTCGGCGCTGAGTGGAAAGTTTTCGATTGCGAATGCGGTGTTGGAGGTGACGGACCTCAACTATCAGATGCCGGGGGCGCAGATGCTGGCGGATGGGCAGATGCAACTGGTGCCGAGTACGTTTGAGTTTCATGGGAAGGTGAGGACACAGGCGACGGCCTCGCAGATGACGACGGGGTGGAAGAGTATGTTGCTGAGCCCGTTCGACAAGCTGTTGAAGAAGAATGGTGCGGGGTTGGAGCTGCCGATCAAGGTGACGGGAACGCGTTCGACGTATGATCTGCGGCTGGATTTTCCGCACGATACGCGGGCTCCGGCTGGGCTGCCAACTCCGGCAACTGGGCTACCAACTCCCGCAAAATGAGCGACGTGGGTTGGGGGGAGCCTGGGATGATGCTTCGGTTGGAGAGACAAGGACGAAGCGCTCTGCTAGTGTCAGACTTGAGAGTTATTCGAGCAGAAGAGGTTTTTGCGCAGAACGTTTGATGCGGAGTTTGATGTCCGGACAGCCACAACTATTTCCGAACCCTGAGCCGACTGTGGAAGAACGGCCGGTGAATCAGGGAGAACCTGCAAAGAGATCAGCGCCGGTTTGGCTGCAGCGGCTGTCGCTGTTTGTGCTGGTGCTGTTCTGCGTGTACCTGGGCGTGCTGGTGATGGTACTGCCGTGGTGGACGCGGATATGGGACCGGAACGAGTTTATTCTGGCGCGGCCGTGGCTGGCGGCGGTGTTGCATAATGGCGCGGTGCGGGGGATGATCTCCGGGCTTGGGCTGCTGGATGTCTGGATCGGCATCTCCGAGGCGGTGCACTATCGCGACTACCGGGGATGAGCCGATGAGCGATGAGCGACTTCAAAATGAGTGAGCGTGTATGAATCCTAAGGTGCCCGAGACGCAGGAACAGGCTCCGCTGGCGTATGAGAATGCGGAGTTTTTGAGTTCGCCCGATGGGCGGATGCTGCGGATATTGGCGGAGTATCAGGAGCCGATGGCGCGATTTCGCCGGGAGCGGATTCAGGACACCGTTGTCTTCTTTGGCTCGGCGCGGTTTCGCGCGCTGGATGTGGCGAGCTCGGAGCTGGAGCTGCTGGCGAATACGGGTTCGAGCGAGCCGGCGCCTAAAGATGCGCAGCCGGCGAGTCCAGAGGAGATAGCGAGCGGCGAGGCGAGCGCGCAGAAGCTGCGGCTGGCTGAGGCTGCGGTGGAGATGGCTCGCTACTATGAGGACGCGCGGCGGCTGGCGGGTTTGGTCGCGTCGTGGTCGAAGACGCTGCCGGGGCGGCGGCACAGATTTGTGGTGACCTCGGGCGGCGGCCCGGGGATTATGGAGGCGGCCAATCGCGGTGCGTATGAGGCTGGATGCAAGACGATCGGGTTGAATATCCAGCTGCCGTTTGAACAGCATCCGAACCCTTACATTACGCCCGCGCTGAGCTTTGACTTTCATTACTTCTTTATGCGGAAGTACTGGTTTGCTTATCTGGCGAAGGCGCTGGTGGTCTTTCCGGGTGGCTTTGGGACGCTCGATGAGATGTTCGAACTGCTGACGCTGGCGCAGACGAAGAAGCTGGCGAAGAAGATCACGGTGGTGATCTACGGGTCGAGCTACTGGAAGAATGTGATCAACCTGGAGCTGCTGGCGGAAAAGGGCGCGATTGCGACGGCGGATCTGGAGCTGTTTCAGTTTGCGGATACGCCGGAGCAGGCGTTCGAACTGCTGAAGACGGGGCTGACGGAGAATCATCTCGAGTCGGACTATGAACGGGAGCAGGCGAGGCTGGAGAAGCAGGAGATTCCAGATCATCCGGCACCGAGTGTGCAGGAGATGATGGGGCCGGATATCGCAAAGACGCGGTAAGGTAGATCGCTGTTTTGCTCTGATAGGATCTTGTTCTGGCTGAAGCTGGAAGAAGTTCGTTTGATCGTTCGCGGCACATATCTTTGTTGAGGTCTTGCATGCAACGGAAACCAAGTGTTCCTGCCGCTCTTTTATTGGTCGCATTGTTGATGTTCCAAAGCTTCGGGGCGAGCCTTCTGGCTCAAGCGACTGCTGCGCCACCACCACCTACGCCTGCGGAACTGGATCAGTTGCTGGCGCCGATAGCGCTCTATCCTGACTCGCTGCTGGCGCAGATTACGACGGCTTCGACGAATCCTCAGGAGATTTTGGATGTCGATAACTGGCTGGCGTTGAATAAGAATCTGAGCGGAACGGAGTTGACGGACGCGGCGCAGAAAAACGGTTTCGACCCTGCCTTTATTGCTCTCACCAGCTTTCCATCGGTGATCGAGATGATGGCCGAGAACATCGACGACTATGCTGCGATCGGGAGTGCTGTGTCGTCGAATCAGCAGGAGGTGTCGGCGTCGATTCAACGGTTGCGTTCGCAGGCTTATACGGCTGGGGCGTTGCGCAGCACGCCGCAGCAGCAGGTAGAGGTGCAACAGAGTTCGGGGCAGCCAATTTATGTGATTCAGCCGACGAATCCGCAAGTGGTGTATATCCCGCAGTATGACCCGACGGTCGTTTATGTGGGGCCGAGTACTGGCAGTGTGGTGGCGGCATCGCTCATTGGCTTTGGAGTGGGGATCGGGATTGGCGCACTGCTAGTGAACAACCAGCCGTGGGGCTGGGGTGGATGGGGATGGAACTGGGGCGGGCGCAGCATCTACTACAACCATGGTCCGTGGGGTGGATGGCGTGGAGGATACCGTCCGCCGCGGCCGTATTATCGTCCACGGCCGGTGCCATACGGTAGCCGTCCAGGATACGGCGGCAACTGGGGATATCGTCCGTCGAACTATCGGCCACCGATGTCAGCGAATCGCCCTGGGTACAGCCGTCCCGGTTATGGTCAGCCGGGTTACCGTCCGGGGCGCCCAACCTCTGGGCATTCCGGGAGCCGGCCAGGAGGTTCGCGTCCTGGAACCACGCCCGGAAACCGCCCGGGCGGTTCAAATGGAAGTCGTCCGGGAACTACGCCGGGGAATCGCCCCGGTGGTTCGAATGGAAATCGGCCGGGGAATGGAAGCCGGCCGGGCGGTGGTCAGAGCGTGGGCCGTCCATCCCAGCCGGGGCAGGGTGGTAGACCGCCGCAACAGAACCGACCGCCGCAACAGAACCGACCAACGCCGCAGCCTCGGCCTACGCAACCCCGGCCCACGAATCAGAGCAGACCTGCGCCGCAGCCTCGGCCGACACAGCAGACTCGACCGAGCAACCAGAGCCGGCCTGCTCCACAGTCGAGGCCGGCGGGGAGGCCGTCGTCGGGGTCTCAGCCGCAGTCGAACAGGGGTTCGAGCGGTAAGCCGAACTAGATTTTTGGTTGCGCTCCGGGTTCTAACCACAACGGTGGGCTGCGCCATTGCGAGATCCCTGTCAGACGAGCCGGACGATTTACGTTTCGGAATTCGTCTTGAGGAGCTGGCTACAACCTTTGGGGAATCATTGTAGATACGGGGTTTAGGGATTTTGAAGCTGCATTGTTGGTGCAGTCATCCCCTCGTCACATAGGGCCTCCATACTGCACTCGTAAGCAGCCTGAGGGCTTACGAGCCAAGGGGGTTACCCGATGAGCCAGTCAAGCGTGTCGTACCTGTGGCGGGAACCGGAGGCGGCGAAGGGCTTCGTGACCGGCGTTTCGCTGCACAGCCATACGAACCAGTCGAAGGAGACGCTGGATTTCATCTCGGAGCTGTCGAAGGACTGGAGCTTTCTGCAGCCGATCATTCAGTGGGGTGAGCGACGAAGCAAGCGGCTGACGGGAATAGATCCGGACTATGCGCGGGCTTACTGGACGCCGCCGTTGACGCCCAGCCTGGCGTTTGACCTGGAGCGGAAGCAGATCGAAGAGAAGCTGCAGATTCAGGGGCTGGTCTCGATTACCGATCACGACGACATCAACGCGCCGATGCTGTTGCGGACGGTGCCGTCGTCGCGGCATATTCCGGTGTCGGTGGAGTGGACGGTGCCGTTCGGGGCGACTGCTTTTCACCTGGGGATCCACAATCTGCCGAGCGCGACTGGAGCGGAGTGGATGGAGCGGATGGCTGCTTTTACCGCGATTCCGGTGGCAACAAGAGCGCCGAAGCTGCTGACCGAGATGCTGGCGGAGCTCGATGAGCTGCCGGGAGTGCTGATTGTGTTCAACCACCCGCTGTGGGATCTCTATCGCGTGGGCAAGGAGAAGCATGAGGTACTGGTGAACGAGTTTCTGGCGGTGAATGGGCAGTTCGTTCATGCGCTGGAGTTGAACGGGCTGCGCGACTGGAAGGAGAACCGCGAGACCTCCACGCTTGCCGGGAAGTGGAACCAGCTGGTGATCAGCGGCGGCGACCGACACGGCGTTGAACCGAATGCGAACGTGAATCTGACGAAGGCGACGAGCTTCAACGAGTTTGTGCACGAGGTGAGGTGCGAGCGAGAGAGCCATGTGTTGTTTATGCCGCAGTATGCCGAGCCATGGAAGCACAGGATTCTGCAGTCGACCCTGGATGCGATTCGGAACTATCCGGAGTTTCCGGAGGGGTCGAGATTGTGGGATGAACGGGTCTACCATCCGGATGCCGAGGGCGTGATACAGCCGATGACGCGGTTGTGGACGACGGGCCATGCTCCTGCGTTCTTCCGGGCGGTGCTGGTGGTGGTTCGAATGATGGGCGCAGGGCCGGTGTCGAGCGGGCTTCGAATGGCGTGGAATGACAGCGGGGAGATGCGGACTACGCTGGCTAAGCTGGATGCTTAGAGACTAGCGGCTGTTGTCCTGCCGGACGGGCCTCCTACGCGGAGGGCGGTCACTTCGTGACGCGTGTACCCGGTCTTGATAGGCGGTCGGTATGGGGCCTCCCTTTGGTCGGCGTTATCCTTCTTTTTCGATTTATCTTGTGTAAGATCTTTCCGGACTGCGGAGCGCGAGAGGTAGTCTAAAGCGATGCGGGTGCCGCGTGTTGCCTACTTTCCGGACTCATTCCATGAGGTGAATGGGGTCGCGCATACCAGCCGCAACTTTGTGGCGTATGCGGAGCGCCATGAGCTGCCGTTTCTTTGCGTGCGCGCAGGTGGCAGGGTGGGGGCCTTCGAGCAGGTGGGGGAGCTGAGGACGCTGGAGCTGGGGCGGAGCCGCACGTCGGTTCGAATGGAGAAGGATCTCGAGTTCGACACACTGTTCTGGCGGCATGGTGGAGCGATTCGGCGGCAGTTGGAGAGCTTTCAGCCGGATGTGATTCACATTACGGGGCCGAGTGAGTTGGGGATGTTTGGCGCGTACTTCGCGTGGGAGTTGGGGATTCCGCTGGCGGCGTCGTGGCACACGAATGTGCATGAGTATGCGGCACGAAGGATGGGGTGGCTGACGGGCAGGCTGTCGGCGCGGGCGGGTGCGACGACCGAGCGCGGGGTGGAGGCGGGGGCGCTCTGGGCTACTTCGCGGTTTTACCAGTTGGCAAAGGTTTTGTTTGCTCCGAATGAAGAGCTCTGCCGCATGCTGGAGCGAACGACGGGAAGGCCCTGCTACCTGATGCAGCGCGGGGTGGACACGGAGTGGTTTTCGCCGACGCACCGTACGCGCGAGGTGAGTGACAGGACGGTGGTGCTGGGATATGTGGGGCGACTTTCGATTGAGAAGAATGTGAAGCTGCTGGCGCGGGTACGGAGAGAGCTTGCTGCGATGGGAGTGGGCGGCGTGAAGTTTCTGATCGTCGGGCATGGCAGCGATGAGGCGGAGTTGCGGCTGGAGCTGGCAGACGCTGAGTTTGCAGGCGTGTTGCGTGGGGCCGCGCTGGCACAGGCTTACGCGAATATGGATGTGCTGGTGTTTCCTTCGCATACGGATACGTTTGGGAATGTGGTGCTGGAAGCGCTGGCGAGCGGTGTGCCTGCGGTGGTGACTCCCGATGGCGGCCCGAAGTTTATCGTGCGGGATGGCGAGACGGGATTTGTAACGGAAGATGATCACTTTGCGGCGGCGGTTGCGGATCTGGTGAGAGACAGGGCACGGCTGGATGGGATGCGGCTGAGGGCGCGGGAGTATGCGCTGGGGTGCAGCTGGGATGCGGTGTTTGACCGCGTCTATGCGGGATACGAGACGCTGCTGCCGGTGCGCCGGGCTGGACTGACGGTTGGGGAGTTGGCGTAGGCGATTGGCCAGGCAGGTGTAGTTCTTCCCCCTCGGAAAGCTTAGGGCGGGATGACAGCGAAAACAAGGAACTTAAATGGAAAACAAACAGGCGTGGAACCGTGCCGGTCTCCTCCGCGTACTCCTCTTTGCCATTTCTTGCGGCCAGGAGATCACTATGTCCTCTTTCGTTACGCGCTCCATCGGATTCGCCGCTACGGCCGCGGCGATTATGCTTGCTTCCACATCTTCTGCGGTGTTTGCTCAGAGCTCAGAGCACGATTGGCAGAAGGTCTATGCCGTGGGTGGAGGGGCTGCTTCGCTTAAGGTGGAGACGGGCGACAGCGGTCTTGAGATTCACTCCTGCGGCGACTGCAAGGAGATCAGAGTTCATGTGGAGTCCACTCAGAATCTGAACGAGTATTCCATTGAGGAGCACCAAGAGGGCGATCACGTCTCCTTCACACTCAAAGAAAAACCGCGTCCCTTCCGCATTCAATGGAACGCTAGCCGAAGGACGAAGGTGACGGTGGAGACTCCGGCAAAGCTGGATCTGGATGCGAAGGTTGCGGACGGAATCTGTCTGCGCAGGATCTGACGGGCAAGGTTCAGGTCCATTCCGGCGATGGTTCGGTTGAGCTCAACAACATCAAAGGGGATGTGCACCTGGTTGCCTCGGATGGCAGTGTCAGCCTTCATAACGCGATTGGCACCGTTGATGCTCGCGGCTCCGATGGCAGTATGAAGATCGATGGGCAGTTCACGATGGTTCAGGTAGAGACGAGCGACGGCAACCTGGACTTTACGCTTTCTCCTGGGTCTCAGCTTACGAGTGCTTCGCGGATCAAGAGTTCGGATGGGCGGGTTTCCATCCGGCTGCCGCAGGCTCTCTCCGCAGACATGGATGTGGCGACTGGGGATGGACACTTGAACTGCACGCTTCCACTGACGATGGATCACTACGACAGCAGAGAGTCGGGCGGCCACCATCTCCACGGGCATTTGAACAATGGCGGTGTTCCGTTCAGCATTCGCGCCTCGGATGGGAACGTCAGCATAACGGCCCTCTAGTATCGGAGTTCGCCGATGTAGGCGGCGTAGGGTGCCAGCGTCATCTCGTCGAGATGCATGGTGCCGATGCTGTCGTCTGAGCGCAACACGGTACGGAGAAAACTTCCACGCAGGCCGAGGTTTGTCGTGTCGGATTTGAGCGAAAGCTGGACGGGCTGTGCGGTGAGGTTGAAGAGCAGGATCATGACCGGAGAGGTAGCCGAGACGAGCTTTGGTTTACGGACAAGCACAAGGACGTTCTGGTCGTCGCGATTAATGGTGAGGCTGGTGCCCAAGGCGAGGGTGGAGTTGCCGTGATGGAGCGCGCTGAGCTGGCGATACCAGTTGAGGAGAGAGTCGGGGTCGGCGTCCTCGAGAGCGGCGTTCGGCGTGGCGTCGAGCGGAGCGCTGGCCGTGGTCGTCGGGGGCTTGTTTGGAACTGGCGTCTGGCTGGCAGGTGGTTTATAGGGGACGTAGGTCTCGCTGGTGGTGGGCTTGTACGGGACATAGGTTTCGCTGACGGGGGCGGGTTGAGAAGGCGCGGGTGCATCCCACACGATCAGCGGGGAAGCTGCGCTCGAGGGAGAGGCGGAGCGGACGCCTAGCTCCTGCCCGTAGTAGAGCAGCGACTCGGCGCTGGTGGTGAAGAGGAGCGTGGCGAGGAGTTTGGCGATGGCGAGATCGTGCTGGCCGTCGGCGTAGCGACTCATGCTGCGGGTGAAGGCGGGGCCGTCGGTGGCGAGGAGCGGGAGGCTGTGACCGGCCTGTTGAATGTCCTGGAGGCGGTCGATGATGGGGCGGATGGCGGCGGCGCTGAGGGGGTTGATGGCGCCGAGGCGGTCGTCGAGGAGGAGCTGCGGGAATTGGGTGTCGAGTGCTGTGAATTTCTGAGTAGTTGCGTGCAATTGGCGTCGCGAGCGGGAGTGTGCGTGGTGGCGGCCTCGAGTGGCCGGTTGAGGCTGCGGTTGAGGCTGGGCGGTTGCGACGAAGTTGGGATCCGCATCGGCGATTAGGATGCGCTGGCCCATGTAGCTGACCGTCGTAGTGCGTAGGGTTGAGGCCTGTTGATGGGCGGCTTCACTGGTGCCGCTGACATGAAAGCCTGCGATGCCGCGGTTGAGCCAGAAGCGGGCGACGTTGGGCAGGTCGTCGGCTGGTATGGCCGGGTCGAGGTCGAGCAGGACGCGGAGATGACGGCTGCTGGCTTCGCGGAGGAGATCGTCGAACTCGTCGAGGGAGCCGAGGGTGGGATCGATGGTCTCGGCGTGAGTGGGATCGGACTGCAGATGCGTGAGAAGGATGGCGTCGGTGCCGAGGGAGTGGATGTAGTCGAGGCGATGGGCGATGCCGTGGAGGGGGCTGTCTCCGGCTGGACTGAAGTCGGCGGGGTTGATCTCATAGATGATGGCGCGCTTCCACCAGAGGTCTGTGGTGATGCCGGAGCCAACCCAGCCGGGGCGGGCGAGAGTCTGCGATGAGGCGATGGGAGCGGCTGCGGTGAGAGTGCAGGCGAGACAGATGGAGAGGAGATGGCGGGGAGTTCGGTGGTTGATCATGCGCTCGTTATTGAGATGCTACGCGAGACGGCCAGGAAATGGGATGACGGCGTATGTGCGGTTTTTAGGCAGGCTTTGCCGTCCGCAGATTTTGATCATCTTCTTGTGTTTAGAGGAGCGAGGTTTTATGGTCAATGAATCCGTAGCAAATAAAAGGAGATTCACATGAAAGGTCTTGCTGCTTTTGGTATGGGGGCTGTGCTGTTTTTTGTTCAGTCGGGGGTGGCGCAGATTGGCGCACCGGGTACGCCGCCGCCGGTGTCGATGCCGGCTATCCATGGGCCGCTCGCGACGAAGTACAAGGCCGACGCGGATCGAATTCTGAAGGCAGGCGAAACCGATGACGATGGATATGTGGCGTTGACGTACCTGTGCGATCACATCGGCAAGCGATTAAGCGGTTCGCCACAGCTGAACACGGCGGTCGAATGGGGCGCGGAGTTGATGCGCAAGGCTGGTCTCGAGAATGTGACCGTGCAGCCGGTGATGGTGCCGCATTGGGTGCGGGGCGAGGAGTCGGGTGCGATCGTTGCGCCGGTGACCAAGCCGCTGCATATGCTGGGGCTCGGCATGAGCGTGGGCACGCCGAAGGGCGGGATTACGGCGGATGCGGTGTTTGTGTCGAGCTTTGAGGCGCTGGATGCGATGACCCCGGAGCAGGTGAAGGGAAAGATTGTGGTGTTCAATCCGGGCTGGCATGGCTATGGAGTGAACGTGATGTATCGCGCGCTTGGTCCGTCAAGGGCTGCGGCGAAGGGTGCAGTGGGCGTGCTGGTGCGGTCGGCTACGGGGCTGGCGATGCAGACGCCGCATACGGGCTCGCTCTACTACGACGAGAAGGTGACGAAGATTCCTGCGGCCGCCATTTCAATAGAAGACGCGCTAATGATTGAGCGGCTCTGCAAAGAGGGGCCGGTGAAGGTGCATATGCAGATGGACGCACACATGGAGCCAGAGGTGCAAGCCGGAAATGTGATGGGCGAGATCGTTGGCAGCGAACATCCGGAGCAGGTGTTGGTGATTGGCGGGCACATCGACTCGTGGGATGTGGGCCAGGGCGCGCAGGATGATGGGTCGGGAATCATGGGAACGTTTCAGGCGGTGACGCTGATTCACAAGCTGGGGCTGAAGCCGAAGCGGACGATCCGTCTGGTCTTCTGGGTGAATGAGGAGAACGGCGAGGCGGGCGGGAAGGCTTATCGCAAGATGATTGGGTCGAAGCTCGGCGAACAGGTCGCGGCGATCGAGATGGATGAAGGCGCGGAGAAGCCTCTGGGGATTGGATATGGCGGATTCGAGTCGCTGATGCCAGGGGCGCCGCCGTTTGATTTGAGCAAGCTGCCGCCGGATCAGCAGCAGTCGTTTGCCGCGTTGCAGGATATAGCTTCGCTGCTGGGGCCGATTGGCGCGGACAAGGTACTGCCGGGCGGAGGCGGGTCCGATATCGAGCCGCTTACCGACGACGGCGTCCCTGCGCTGGCTCCGCGAACCGAGGATCTGCATTACTTCGACTGGCATCACACCGAGGCGGACACGCTGGACAAGGTCGATCCGAAGGAGTTTCGGAAGAACGCGGCGATGTTGTCCGTCGTGGCTTATGTGCTGGCGGATATGGATGGCCGGTTGGCGGGCAAGGTCGCTGCAGCTGCGAAGTAGTTTCGATGAGAGAGATAGCTGCGACGGAGTCGCTTCGCTGCAGCTATGTTTTTGCGAGTCAGCGAGTCAGCGAGTCAGCGAGTCAGCGGGGTGGTGGTGCCGTGGACGGTGGAACGGGTTTACCGTTTGCTGTCTCGGACTCCATCAACTCAGCGCGGGTGCCGTCGGGGTCGAAGAGGTTGACCTGACGTTTGCCGTTGACGCCCGTGTGTGGCGCGATGGATTTGCCGTAGGCCTGGAAGGCTGGGCGAGCCTCGAGAATCGCGATGGACTTTTGAACGTCGGGCACCAGAAGCGAGATGTGCTCCTGGCCTCCGCGTTTATCAGGTGCGGGAAGATCGGGGTAGAGCATGAACTCGACGTAGTCGTTGCCGTCGGGCACCTGCATGTCGATCCAGCTTAGCTGCGTGCCGTTGGAGCTGCCGCGCCAGAACTCGTGAAAGCCGAGAACGTTGCCGTAGAACTTGATGGACTTCTCGCTGCTGCCGACGAGAAAGCCGAGGTGGTAGATAGAGTCGGAGATGCGCGTTGCAGGCAGGAATTTGCCGGCGTTGTGGGCTTCCATGCCGTCCGGCTGGGGTTCGACGAACTCGACGAGATTGCCGTCGGGATCTTTGATCTCGAAGTTCAGGTCGCCGGTCTTGCCTTTGCTGACCTTGTTGCCAACCGGAACGCCGCGAGAAGCGAGATAACGACGCATCTGCTCAGCGTTCGAGACAACGAAGGCGATGTGGCTGAGATGGCCCGAGCCTGCCGGTGGCTGCTGGTTGAAGAGTTCGACGTGCTGGTGCTCGTTGATCTTTATGAAAGCGATATTGATGGTGCCGTCGGGGTTCTTGAGATCGTAGGGTTCGTCGTAACCGAGAAGACCGTGCCAGAAGTCCAGTGCCTTCGGAAGATCGGAGACGAAGAAGCCGACGTGCGAGATCCCGAGAATGCGGGGACGGACGGGTGCGGTTTGAGCCGAAGCGGCGAGGGCACAGGCTAAGAGGATGGCGAAGAGAGACGCTCTTTTGCTTCGATTCATCAGGCTGATGGTAATCCTTTCCTCGAGTCATCGTACATCGACGCGATGAGGGGACAAGGCGAACTCGAGCACTCAGTCATTCTTTGTTCTCGCTAAATTCACCGTTGCCCGATTGACAGGGTTGACCTGCATCGATAGCCTCAAGGTCCGGCGGTGATTGGTGGGCCAATCTTTTGCTGTCGGAATCCCATAGCCCTTCGCAGAGATCCTGCCGATGCAAGGGACGGAAGGCTGGACTTTCTATGAGCACAAGAGCCGATTTCAGCGTTGATGAGTGGGACCTCCTGCGTTCCTCTCCGTTTATGGCGAGCATTCTGGTTGTGGCGGCGAGTCCGAGCGGTCCCATTGGCCTTGTTCAGGAGTCCACCGCCGCAGGCAAGATGATTTTGCAGGCAGCAGGAACCGCGCAGACTCCATTGCTGAAGGATCTCGCGCAAGACCTGACCCAGAAGATGTCGATTCCGAAACCGCCAGCAGGTGCAACCCCTGTTCAGGTGCAGGCGGCGGCGACAGAGATCCTGAAGCGAACGTCGGATCTGCTGGCACAGAAGGCCACACCTGAAGAAGCGACCGAAGTGAAGCAGTGGCTGGCAGGAGTGGCCAAAGCGACCGCGGAGGCGACAAAGGAAGGCGGATTTCTTGGCTTCGGCGGCACCCTGGTTTCAGATGAGGAGAAGGCCGCACTGGCGACGATCAACTCGACGCTGGGACTTGCGGCCTGACCTCGAGTTGCAAACGGTTAGCTGATATCGAAGCTAACTCCCTGCGCCAGCGGAAGATCTGTGCCGTAGTTGATGGTGTTGGTGGCGCGGCGCATGTACTGCTTCCACGCGTCGGAGCCGGATTCGCGTCCGCCGCCAGTCTCTTTTTCGCCACCGAACGCCCCACCGATCTCCGCGCCAGAGGTGCCGATGTTGACGTTGGCGATGCCGCAGTCGGAGCCGGTGGCGGAGAGGAAGAGCTCCGCTTCGCGAAGGTTCATGGTGAAGATCGAAGACGAAAGCCCCTGCGGGACATCGTTGTGCAGGGCGAGCGCGTCGGTGAAGCCGGTGTACTTAAGGACGTAGAGGATTGGTGCGAAGGTCTCGCGCTTGACGACCTCAGCCTGTGATGAGATCTCGACAAGGGCGGGACGAACGTAGAAGGCCTCGGGGTTGGCTGTCCCGGGGTTCGCTGTGAAAACGCGTTCGCCTCCTGTAATCGTCGCGCCTGCGCTGCGGGCCTCTTCGAGGGACTTCTGCATGGCGTTGAAGGATCGTTCGTCAATAAGCGGGCCTACCAGGGTGCCTTGTGCTCCAGGGTCGCCGACGACAACCGAGCCATAGACTTTCTTGAGCTGGGGGACGAGTTTGTCATAGACACTCTCGTGGACGATGAGGCGGCGCAACGTGGTGCAGCGCTGGCCGGCAGTGCCCATCGCAGAGAAGGCGATGGCGCGAAGAGTGAGGTCGAGGTCGGCGGTGGGAGCGACGATGGCTGCGTTGTTGCCGCCGAGTTCGAGGATGGCCTTGGCAAAGCGTGCGGCGAGCTTCGGAGCTACGGCGCGGCCCATCGCAGTCGATCCGGTGGCCGAGACGAGTGGGATGAGAGGGCTGTCGACCAGTTGTTCGCCGACCTTTGCATCGCCGATGAGGAGAGTTGCCAGGCCGACTGGAATATTGCCAAACTTCTTTGCGGCTCGCTCGAAGATGGCCTGCGTGGCTAGCGCGGTCAGTGGAGTTTTTTCGCTGGGCTTCCAGACGACGGCGTCCCCACAGACGAGCGCGAGGGCAGCGTTCCAGCTCCACACGGCGACGGGGAAGTTGAAGGCGGAGATGACGCCGACAACGCCGAGGGGGTGCCAGGTCTCCATCATGCGATGCTTGCTGCGTTCGGAGGGGACGGTGAGCCCGGCGAGTTGGCGGGAGAGGCCGGCAGCGAAGGTGCAGATGTCGATCATCTCCTGGACCTCGCCGTGGCCTTCGGAGAGGAGCTTGCCGGTTTCGATGGTCACGAGGCGGCCCAGGGGTTCGATGTTGGCGCGAAGCTCTTCGCCGAGAATGCGGATGAGTTCGCCGCGCCTGGGAGCGGGGACGTTGCGCCACTCGAGGTAGGCGGCGTGTGCCTGGGCGATGGCCTTTTGCGCGGCTTCGGCGGTGATGGTGGGGATCTGCGCGATGACCTCGCCGGTGATGGGGGTGCGGACGGTGAGCTCGCCTTTTGTGGTTGCGGCAGCAGGCACGCCGAGGGCGGCGAGGATGGATTCTACTTCTTGTTGGATCGTCATGGTTTGTCTTGATTCTTCTCGAGGCTAGCGTAGATGGTGCAGATCGCGGGTGGCAAGTGGGCGGTGGGAAGGTAAAGGAGCAGGCTCCAATTCTCGAGTCATAGGGGGTACGAGCGTTAAAAAAGAAAAGCCCTGGCTGGTGGTGCTGAGCTTTCGTGAAGTCTTCTTTAGTATAGCGGTTGGAGGATAACTGATACGCCACGCGAAGGCGCTGGATTGACACGGTGATTTGCTGGTTTGGCTTGACAGGTTTGGTGGATGTTAAGACCAGAGCATAGCTGCCGTTCTAGGCCGCGCGGTCAGGCTTGTTCCATCTTGATGGTCGAGACTGTGTCTGCCCAACCGTGCGACCGAAAGAGGCGCAACGTAGCCACGTAGGTGCGTCACGAATTCGCCGCACGATTCTTGTTGGATGGATTTGTGGGGCGGGCTAGAATGCGGGTGCACTCGTCCCTCAAGCAATTTGGCAATTCAGACGCGACCTATGTGTGCGAAGAGAGGTTTACTGTGGGTAAAGCGTGGATCGACAATCATTCGGTAGAGTGTCCTGTGGCGGCTGCATCGGGAGTTGAATTGAACCTGGTGCGGGGCAAACACAGCGGAAGCCTGCGGGATAAAAGCTTTCGCTTCGCTATGCCTCGGACCGAACTCCGTCTTCTGCGCGCGTTTTCGGGGCTTGGGTGTCTCTCTTTGTTACTCGCAGGATGCGCCCAGAGACCGGCCGGCGATGCGGCAGCGCCTGTAGCGTTTTTTCGTGTGCACGGAACCGCCTATGGCGGCCAACAGCCAGTGAGTGACGCGACCATTCAGCTGTATGCGGTGGGGACGGCAGGGGATGGTTCCGCGGCGACGCCTCTGTTGACGCAGGCTGTCACGAGCGATGCGAATGGCGAGTTCACCCTGAGCGGATACGTGTGCCCAACGCCTTCGACGCTGGTTTACCTGACGGCCACGGGAGGCAATCCTGGTCTGCCAAACGGCTTGACGAATCCTCAACTGGCTTTGATGGCTGCGCTGGGAGCTTGCGGCGGCCTGGGGCCAACGACAACGATCAACGTGAACGAGCTGACGACGGTGGCGGCGGTGTGGCCGCTGGCGCCGTTCATGAGCTCGTACAGCGCGATTGGATCGGGGAGCTCGGGCGCGACCGCTCTCGCGAGTGCCTTTGCGACAGCTGCCATTCTCGCGAACACCACGACTGGCACGGTGCCGGGGCTGAGTGTCCCGAGTGGAACCACCGTGCCCGTAACGCAGATTTACACGCTGGCGGATGCGCTGGCGAGCTGTATCAACTCCGCCGGAGGCGTGGCCGGGGACGGGTCAGCGTGCGGAATACTATTTGCGGCTGCGACGCCGCCCGGAGGAATGGCACCGACGAATGTGGTTAGCGCCGGGATGGATCTTGCGAAAAATCCGACGCTGGACTCGTCGAGCCTCTTCAGTCTGGTTGGCGGTAAAGGCCCGTTTCAACCTACGTTGACGTCGGCTCCGGCGAACTTGGCGGTGCAACTGACTTCGACCTGAGGTGGACTGTCTATCTCGACGACGGGGCTTGTGTTTCCTGCGGCGTACCTGAACTTTCCGTCTGCTGTGCAGAGCATTATCGTAACGAACAATGGTTCGAGTCCAGTGAACCTCTCTAACTATGGTGTTCAAATCGTGGGTGCAGCGGCTGCAGATTTTTCATTTCCGTACGGTCAAAATTTTGGCGGGGTTCTCTTTCCTCAGCAGACGTGGACGATACAGATTGCATTTCTACCCACCGCGAGTGGAGTGCGCAACGCTACTTTGCTGGTTGGGCCTGTCGGGGCACCCGCTCAGGCCATTGCTCTCAGTGGTACCGGCTTGGCCCATACGGGTGGTTCAGTCAGCTTATCGCCGTCATCGCTCACCTTTTCCCTTCCCGGAATTCCCCAACCGGTGATTGTGACGAACAACGGAATGACGCCAATCGTGATGGGACCTATTACGATCAGCTCAACTCCAAGTGGCTCGATCGCGTCGGAGACCAATAATTGTGGTGCTCTCCTGCCTGCACAGTCTATTTGCACGATACAGGTGGAGGCGACAGATGTGCAGACCAGTAAACTTAATGAAGGTCCGAGTGGAACTGTAACCTTAACCGTGATGGACGGCGGAAATCCCGGGATCGGAACAGTTTCTGTGAATGTGCCGTTGACGAGCGAGATCTCGTTCACTCCAGGGGCTTTTGATTTTGGAGTTTTGGCAGTCGGGGTAACCAGTCCAGCTTTATCGAACAGGCTACTTGCGTACCTTCCGTTCCCTGGCGCGATGTTCAACGCTCCGGGTTCAATTGTTGGCCCGAATGCATCCGATTTCTCGCTAGTCCAGAACAACACTTTCGATCAAAGCAATCCGAGCTTCATATTGGATTATTACTACGTAACGTTTAAACCGACTGCAGGTGGTCCGCGAACGGCGACGCTGGTTACGGGTTACGGGAATACCCCACTAAGTGGATATGGATTTCCAGGTCCATCTGGGGTCCCTTCGTTCTCGCTTTCGACCTCAGGCCTGGTAAATAACACAGGGACCGCTGTTTTGACGTTGTCCGTAACTGTAACTGGACCAGACGCAGGTGCTTTCCCCGGCGACACTGGGAACTTCACGCTCGCGCCTGCCGCGACTGTTCAATTGGCCACCTCCGGTGTCGCATTGCACTTAGGTGTCAATACCGCCACATTAACTGTGACAGACACCACGTCTGGAATTTCAAAATCGATTCCGCTGAGTGTTTATGGCTACCCACCGTCGCCATCGGTTACGCCAAGCAGCATCACTTTTAGCCCTGCCGCAGTCGGGGTTCAGAGCGCGCCTCAAACAATTGCAATCTCCGCTCCGAACGGTGATCCGGTTTCGATTACCTCAATTGATGGCTATCCCTTGAGCAACGATTTCGCAATATCGTCCGGAACGTGTGCGCAGACCCCATGTCAGGTGACCGTCACCTTCACCCCGTCCCAGACAGGTCCAGTAGGTTCAGAAATGGCCGCTTACTTCGTGGAAGATCTTGTTACGTACGAAAAAAGCTCGATTGACCTCCGAGGAACAGGGGGCGTGGGATCGATGTCGTTGTCGACCTATTCCCTTACCTTTGCGCCGCGAGATATTGGGACGACCTCGATTCCTCAAACAGTGACGTTGACCAACGCAGGCGATGCTACTCTCATTCTCTCTGGAGAGACGTTCACGGGTGCGAATGTGGGTGACTTCCCGATCGAAGCCAGCACCTGCGGAAGTAGTCTGGCCGCAGGTGCAAACTGCACATTGACGATCTCCTTCGCCCCCACTGCCTCAGGAGCTCGAAGCGCGATTCTGCAGATCATGACCAATGCTGCGAGTTCACCGGACAACATTCAACTGATGGGGACTGGGAACTGAGCACTGACAATGGATCGGTGTGGGCTGAAGTTTTTTGATGGATGGTTGGTGATGGTGGGCTAGAATGCGAAGACATTCGTAAGCAGTGAGTTGCCGAATTGGCCGGAAGACTATGTTCGAGGAGAGTCTATGAGCGACGTGGTGGCGGTGGATGCGCAGTCGGGACAGCCGGGGTTGAGCCAGGTGGAGCGCGTGGTGGATACGTTCATCGCTCCCTCAAAGACGTTCACCGATATTCTGCGGAGCACGAGCTGGTGGCTGCCGTTTTTGCTCGCGGTGATCGTGTCGATTGGGGTGACCTTCACGATCGACAGGCAGGTGGGCTTCGGTCGCGTGGTGGAGAACGTGATTCTGGACAGCCCGAAGCAGGAGGAGCAGATGCAGAGCCTGCCGCCGGATCAGCGGGCGGCCAGGATGAAGGGCATGTCGGCGGGGTATAAGTATGTGTCGTATGCGACGCCGGTGATTATCCTGCTCATCTCGACGATTGGGGCTCTGGTGAACTGGGCGAGCTTCAACTTTGGGCTGGGGGCGAAGACGACGTTTGCGCAGATGTTCTGCGTGTGGATGTATGCCTCGCTGCCGCGGCTGTTGAGCGGGTTGCTGACACTCGTGACGGTGATGTTTGGTGGGAATGCGGAGAGCTTTAATCTGAAGAATCCGGTGGGGACCAACCCCGCCTACTTTATGCCGGACGCGACGCCATGGTTGAAGACCGCGCTGAGTTTTTTCGATGTGATCGGCATCTGGAATTTGATTCTGCTGGTGATTGGGACCTCGATCGTGGCGAAGGTGAGTCGTGGGAAGGCTGCGGCCGTAGTGGTGGGCTGGTGGGTGTTGATCTTCATCTTGAGTGTTGCGTCAGCCGCCATGACCAGCTAGGAATGACCAGCTAGGGCTGAGTAGGTAGTTGCAGCGAGGTGAACGTTGAGGCGGGCAGATTCGCGCCGTTGAAGAGGTTGGCCTGGGGGGAGTTGGGCCACGCATAGCGGACGTACTGCGGGTTGGGGATAGAGGGGGTGGAGACGGTAATGCTGTCGCCGCTCGGCTCGTGATTGATCGTGGCGTTGGCGCGGAGGAAGATGCGATCGGCGCCGGCGACCTCGAAGCCCTCGGGTGCGCCGTTTTTAGTGTGGAGGCCGGCGGCGTTGTCGAACCAGACATGCATCGCGCCTTTGTCCGGGTAGGCAAGGCGGAAGAGTGGCCCTGAGGCGGTGAGGTCTTCGTTGTAGACGAGGCGGCGGGCGAGCAGGGAGAGGCGTTCGCCGACGGCCTGCTTGTTGGCGGGGTGGACGTTGTGCTCGTTGCCGATGTCGATGGTGACGGCCATGCCCGTATTGACCAGGGAGAGGGTCTTGCGCTGGGCGTCGCGGAGTTCGCCCCAGTCTTCCTTTGGCGTGCTGGAGAAGGCGGAGATCTGCACGTAAAGGAAGGGGAAGTTGCCCTGAGCCCAGTGCTCGCGCCAATCCTCGATGAGGGTAGGAAAGACCTTGTCGTAGAGACTGGCGCGGTTCAGCGCGGTGTTCGCCTCGCCCTGATACCAGATGACGCCTTTGATGGGGAGCGGCGTGAAGGGCGCGACCATCGCGTTGTAGAGTGCGGCGGGGCGCCAGGAGTCTAATTTCGGGTGCCAGTCGCGGTTGGGCGTGGTGGGCTTTCCCTCAGCGCGGGCCTGTTTGTCCAGCGCGTCGAGACGTAGTTCGGTGGCTTCCCGATCTGTTTGTGCAGCGCGAGCGGCGAAGACAGGCATCAGCGAGGCGTTGGAACCCAGGGCGTCGAGGCTAGTCCAGGCTTCGGCGGGCGTGCCTCCCCAGGTGGAGTCGATCAGGCCGATGGGGACGTGCTGCTTTTTGTCCTCAAGGGCCTTTTGCAGGTCGCGAGCGAAGAAGTAGGCAACGGCGGAGAAGGTCCTTGCGGAAGCGGGGGTGCAAAGTGACCAACCGGTGGTGGCGCGAACGTCTTCGCTGGGGTAGTCGGCGGCGTCCTTTTCGATCAGGAGGAGGCGGATGTCGGGGTAGTTGGCGGCGACGATCTCTTTATCTGCGTTTTCAATCTGCGTGTCGGGGCCGAAGCCGTCGAGGGGCATCTCCATGTTGGACTGGCCTGAAGCAAACCAGAGATCGCCGAGGAGGATGTCGTCGTAGGTGATGGTGTTCGTGCTGCGGACGGTGAGCGTGTAGGGGCCGCCAGCGGGTTGCGGGGGAAGATAGAGGCTCCAGCGGCCGGTGGCGTCGGCAGTGGCGGTGTTGGTAAGGTCGTGGAAGGTGGCGGTTATGGATTCACCAGGATTAGCGCTGCCCCACAGATGGATGGGCATGTCGCGCTGCAGGACCATGTGGCTGGAGAAGAGTTTGGGGAGGGAGACTTCGGCTTGGGCGGTAAGAGTGGCGGCGAGGAGGCAGAGGGTGAGGCGAAGCTTCATGAACGGGTCTCCGACTACTTTTATACTGGCTGGACTGTGTGTTGACGAGGCTCGCAGCGGGAAGGTTTCGCTTGCTCCTTCGTGGCGCGGTCGTGTTCGCAGGCAAAGGAAAGGCCCGACAGAAGCCGGGCCTTGGTTGATGCGGTTGGTGTCGATCACGGTTGCTGCTGACTACTCAGTCCAGCGCTTGAAGACAAGCGAGCCATTGGTGCCGCCGAAGCCGAAGGAGTTCGAGAGCGCGTAGTCGATCTTCGCAGGCAGGGGCTTGTTAGGAACGTAGTTCAGGCGGCACTGCGGATCGAGCTCAACGATATTCATCGTGGGGGGCGCGATCTGGTGCTGCATGGCCAGGATGGTAATGCCGGCTTCCAGGCCGCCTGCGCCGCCGAGAAGATGCCCGGTCATGGACTTGGTGGAGCTGACCATGAGCTTGCCGCCGGTGGCGCGTTCGCCGAAGACGTTCTCGATCGCCTTCGATTCGAGCGCGTCGCCGAGAGGCGTCGAGGTGGCATGCGCGTTGACGTAGTCGATCTGGTCCGGTGAGATCCCCGCAACTTTTAGGGCGTGCTTCATGGAGCGATAGCAGCCTTCGCCGTCGGGCGCCATGCCGGTCATGTGGAAGGCGTCGGCAGAGAGGCCGTAGCCAAGAACTTCCGCCAGGATATTTGCTCCCCGTGCTTTGGCAAACTCAAGCTCTTCGAGGATGAGAATGCCCGCACCTTCGCCCACCACGAAGCCGTCGCGATCCTTGTCGAATGGGCGGCTGGCGTGCTCGGGGTCGTCGTTGCGAGTGGAGAGGGCGCGCATGGCGGCGAACCCTGCTACACCGAGCGGCGTGATAGACGCTTCGGTGCCACCGGCGATCATGGCGTCGGCATCGCCTCGCTGAATGATGCGGAAGGCGTCGCCGATGGAGTGCGCCGAGGTGGTGCAGGCAGTCGCAGTCGCCTCATTCGGCCCGCGCGCGCCGTACTTGATCGAGACGTGGCCGGCGGCAAGGTTGATGATCGAACCCGGGATGAAAAACGGCGAGACCTTGCGTGGGCCGCCGCTGAGCAGATTCTGGTGTTCCCGCTCGATGACATCGAAGCCGCCGATGCCCGAGCCGATGTGGACGCCCACCTGATCGCGGTTCTCTTCGGTGATCTTTAGTCCGGAGTGAGCCATCGCCTCGGCCGACGCGGCCAGGGCAAAGTGAATAAAGCGGCCCATCTTGCGGGACTCTTTCTTGTCGACGAAGAGAAGAGGATCGAAGTCCTTGACCTCCGCGGCGAATCGGACGGGATGGCCAGTCAGGTCGAATGCCTTGATCTCCGCCATGCCACTGCGCCCGGCCATGAGCCCTTCCCAAACCTCAGGGGCGGTTTTGCCGACCCCGCAGACGAGGCCGAGGCCGGTTACGACGACGCGACGTTGCTCCATTTTTTACTTGGCCGCCTTCTGGTTCTTTTCGATGTAGTCGACGGCGTCTTTGACGGTTTTAATTTTTTCAGCATCCTCGTCGGGGATCTGGATGTCGAAGGCTTCTTCGAACTGCATGACGAGCTCGACGACGTCGAGGGAGTCTGCGCCTAGATCTTCCTGAAAGCTTGCGCCTGGGGTGACTTCCGCTTCATCCACCTGAAGCTGCTCGACAATAATCTGCTTTACCTTCTCGTCTACTGCTGCCATTGCGTTCTCCTGTTTACGTCTGGAATCTGAAGCCTGGATGTTTGTCGCTCAAGGTCGACACGGCCAACCTCAAGCATACTGAGCGCCTCAGTGAGTGTAAAGCAACAGCAGGCGACCGTGGGAAGTGGGCGGCAGGATCTTTTCAGTCTTCCTCGCCCGAGGCGGCAAGCAGCGGGGCGATGCCCGGGACGTCGTCGAACCCGATCAGGTTGGATACGGGGACGCCGTTGTCAATAGAGGATACGTTTTTGAGGGCCTTGTTGATGGCCCGCGTGCGGACGCCGAGCTTTTGAATCGTGTTCTGAACCGTGCCGACCTGGTCTTCGACCTTCTGCATCAGCCCGCCATAGGTCTCGAACTCCTTTTTCGCGCTGGAGAGGACGCGCCAGACCTCGTCGCCCTTCTTCTGAATGGCGAGGGTGTGAAAGCCCATCTGGAAGCTGGTAAGGATCGCCATAAAAGTCGACGGCCCGGCGATGGTGACGCGGCAGCTCGACTGTATCTCTGACTGCAACCCCGGGCGGCGGACGACCTCCGCGTAGAGGTTCTCCGTCGGCAGGAACATGATGGCGTGGGGCATCGTGGTGGGTGGGTCGATGTACTTGTCGCAGATGCGCTTCGCTTCGGAACGAATGCCACGCTCAAAGGCTCGGCCAGCCGCGGCGATCTCTTCGACGGTCCCGGTCTCGTAGGCGTGTTCCAGCCGCTCCCAGTCCTCTTTGGGAAACTTGGCGTCGATGGCGAGCAGAGTGTGGCTGTCAGCGCCTTCGCCTGAGGGGAACTTGAGGGCGTATTCGACGGACTCAAGCGTCCCGGGCTTGATGCGAGCGTTCTTGATGTACTGCTCAGGCGAAAACATCTGCTCAAGCTGCTGGCCCAGCTGAAACTCGCCCACCACGCCGCGCGATTTGACGTTCGAGAGAACCCTCTTGAGATCTCCCACACCGGTCGCAAGCTCCTTCATCTCACCCAGGCCCTTCTGGACCTCGCCGAGGTGCGTCGTCACCTGGCCGAACGACTCCGTAAGCCGAGTCTGGAGCGTGGCATGAAGCTTTTCGTCAACCGTGACGCGCATCTCCTCGAGCTTTGCGGTATTGGCGTCGTTGAGCTTCGAGAGGCGGTCTTCCACGGTAAAGCGGAGCTTCTCCTGCTGGTCGTTAGCCTCGCCGGAGAGCTCATTCAAGCGACTGTGCAGGGCCTCGCGAGCCTCGATCTGATTGCGATTGACCTCAGCGATGAAGTAAGAGAGCCGCTGCGCGATCGAATCCAGATTCTGCTGAACCGCAGTGCGGAGGACCTCGTCGGAGGTCTTGTTGTCGCTGCGAAAGGCATTGAGGCCGTTCTGCAGCAGGCCGCTCAGTTCGGCGATAGTGGCCGTGATCTCGGTGCGCAGGCTGGTGAAGTCTGTCGCGGCGGCCTCGCGGGTGCGGCGGGCGTCGTCGGCGGCGTCGCGGCGTATCTCAGCCAGGCCGCTTCGCAGATGAGCGTCGAGCGCCTCATTTCGAGCGTCAAGCCGGGTAAGCTGCTCGGGCATCTGGGCGAGGCGGGTGTCCGTCGCAGCTGCCGGCTGCTTGCGAAGCAGAAGGAGGATGAGGCAGATCAGATTGGCGGCGGCGAGGGCAAGCAGGGCTGAGAGCATATTCGTATTTCCTTCTCCCCCACAGAATACCGCGCGCGAAGAAACAGGCTCTGGAAAATCGGGAGGGTGCCGGGCTGGATAAATCCGCATCCAACGGGCAAGGTTGGAGATATCGCCATACCAGTACTTAAATTTTTCGTGAAAATAGGAGATTTAAAATGGCAGATGCATTGAATAATCAGGAATTCGACGAGATCCTGCACAAGATCGGGCCGGATGCGACGGCGATGTTCGATAACTCAACCAGCAATCCAACCGAGCACGCCAGTAGCGACGCAACCAACGCCGCAACTGCTGTCGACGATGACGAGGACGACGACGAACTCGAGGAAGAAGATGACGACGCCGCAGAAGAAGAGGAGGACGATGAAGACAACGAAGAGGAGGACGTCGAAGACGAAGCAGGCGTGTGAGATGGTGTCTGTGATGTCTTCATTCATCGAGAGGTGAGGAGTAAGGATGCCGATTACAAACTACAGTGTGCTGGCCGGAAAGCCGACCTCGGGCAAGGTCGTCACGGGGGCGAGTACGCACTACCAGATCACGATGCAGGCCCCAGGCGGCCCGTTCACCGTTGCGGTCAATATTCAGTCGGTGGATAGCTCTGAGGTCTTGTACGACATCGTCGAAGACTTTACGCCGCCGGATCTGGCCGGGTTGCAGGCGCTGCCCATGGGGATGACGGCGCTCAAAAGTGAACCGGGCGGACTGGCGCTCGACTTTGTACGGAGTACCGTAAACGGCGCGCCCATGATTACGAAGGCGCAGATGACTCTGCTGCCGCAGGCACGTGCGAAGGCCAAGGGTGGCGGTGCGGAGCAGGAGATGATCCAGCGGGCGAAGGTGAAGGCGCTGGAGAACGCCGTAATCACGCTGCTGAATATGACGATCGCGGATAAAGACGGCGTGATCTACGCATTCGGCAGTGCGTACGCCGACTCCGGGAAGGTGGATGGGATCCACGACATCCACATGAACCAGGGAAACCCTGTGGCTGGTAAAGGCGGCGGGTTCAGTGGGGATAACGGCGTGTGGCAGGATGGTGCGTTGTTTATCAGTCTGCCGTCGAAGGGTACGTGGACTGCGGTATTTATCGCGTTTCAGACCGAGAGCTGGAGTACGGACTCGGCTGGCAATCCGGTTTAGAAGATCATGTCCTGCCGGACGGGCCTCCTGCGCGGAGCGCGGTCACTTCGTGACGCGTATACCGCTTCGCTTGGCGCTCCCGTTGGTCGCGAGGATGATTATTCCGACCAACGGGAGGACCACGCGAAGCTTTAAAAAGGCGTGCGAACGCCCGCCTCCCGCGCAGGGAGCCCGTCCGGCAGGACAGAGTCCTTCAAGAATCCTCACCGCCATCCACCGGCCCCAGCCCCAACCCACGCCCCGCCTTCTTCTTCTTCACCGGATAGACCTTAGCCGCAACAGGCCCCGCTATCGTCTCTTTCACCAGCGCCTCAATCCCGCGCCAGTACTTCAGATCCGCCGGCCGCGCACTCGGCACCGCCTGCCGCATCCGACAGTACCACAGCGACCACTCCAGCTCCTTCGAGCTCTTGTTCTTGATCGCAGCTTCAATCCGCGTCACCTCAGAGAAAGGCGGCATACACCACTATCTTAGTGGACCCGCAAGCAAGCCGCGCTAACGAAGCTCCCGCAATCTCCGGCAAGCTTCCATCAGATCCTTATCCTTCTTCGCAAAGCAAAACCGCAGCAGGTCCTCACCCTTCCCCGGCCGAAAGAAAGCCGATCCCGCCACCGAAGCCACTCCCGTCTTCGCCAGCAGCGCCCGCGCCTTCTCTGCCGCCGTAGCCCCAGGCAGCCCAGCCGCCGAAGCCAGCACGTAGTACGCCCCATCCGGCACATGCGGCGTCATCCGAGCCTCCCGCAGCGCCTCCACAATCATCGTGCGCTTCACCTCATGCTCCATCGCCAGTCCACTGTAAAAATCCTCCCCCAGCTGCTCCACCCCATCCGCCACTCCCTGCTGCATCGGAGCAGGCGCGCACACATACGTCAGATCATGAAAGTACCCAATCGACCCCAGCCACCTCGCATCCGCGATCAGGTACCCCACCCTCCATCCCGTCACCGAAAACGTCTTCGAAAACCCAGACATCAGGATCGTCCGCTCCCGCATCCCCGGAATCGACGCCGGGCTCAGATGCGTCGCGCCTCCATACACAAAGTGCTCATAGATCTCATCCGTAAACACGAACAGATCGAACTCCTCCGCAATCCCCGCCAACCCCTCCAGCTCAAACCTCGTAAACACCTTCCCCGCCGGATTCGACGGCGTATTGATCACCATACCGCGCGTCTTCGGCGTAATCGCCGCTCTCACCGCGGCCAGGTCCAACCCCCAGCCCAGCTCCCCAACCGGCGCAGTCAGTGCCACAGCCACCGCCGCCACCCGCAGCGAGCTCAGCGTATTCACGTGATACCCATAGAACGGCTCAAACACCAGCACCTCATCGCCCGGATTCAGCAGAGCCATTGCCGCCGCCTGAAACGCTCCCGTCACGCCGCTGGTCACCAGCACCTCGCGCTCGGGATCCACCACAATCCCCAGCGTTCGCGCGACCTTTTCGGCGATAGCTCGCCGGAGACGTGGAATCCCATCCAGCCGCGTGTAGATATTCAACCCATCGCGAATCGCGCGAATCGCCCCTTCGGCTACCACCTCCGGCACCTCGGTGTCGCACACTCCCTGCGCCAGGTTCACTCCACCCATTGCATCGCACGCCACGCTCATCGCGCGAATCTCCGACTGCACCAGCCGCGGCGCCAACTCACTCAGCCCAAGCCTCGACGAAACCTCAACCTGTCCCATAGCCCGATCCCCCTTTTGAGCCCATAGCCCAGAGTGAAATCATCTTACGTCCAACCACAAACAGGCAATCCGACCCGACCAACGGGAAGACCCAAGCCGCGATCCTGCCAAGACAAGGTACACGCGTCACGAAGTGACCGCCTTCCGCGTAGGAGGCCCGTCCGGCAGGACAATCCAGTAATCATCCTCAGACAACAAAAAAGCCACCCGATCCCATCGAGTGGCTTTTTCGTACGATCTCCGGCACGTTCTACTTCGGCGACATCTCCTTCATTTCTTCCTGAGCCTCCTTCATCTGCTTCATCGCCTCCGCCATTCGCTGCTGCACCACTCCATCGAGCTCCTTCTGCATATCTGCCATCTGCTGCTTGAATTCAGGACTATTCACCTCTGCCGTAGCCCTCGCAATCTCTTCCTGAATCCGCGGCATCTCCATCGCCTTCAGATTCCGCTGCACCTCGGCCATCTGCTCTTTGAAGGCCTCGCTATGGACCATCTCATTCGCCTTCTGGGCCTGCAACTGCGCCTCAGCGATCTGCCTCTTGAACTCCGGACTATTCACCTTTGCCGCCGCCGCGGCAGCCTCTTCTATCTGCTTCTTGAACTTCGGGCTATTGATCCTCGCCGTCGCCGCCGCTATCTCTTTACTCGCCTTTTCCATCTGCTGCCTTATCTGTCTGCGCTCCTCAGGAGTGAGCTTTCGAACCCGTCCATTGACGATCGTGATCGGCTCATCCTCCGAGCCATCCCAGTGATAGATATATTGTCCCTTTTTTGCCACGACATCGGACTGCTTCCTACTGGCCGTGACCTTGCGCTCTGCTGAATCCGAAGCAGCAGCGGCATTCGGCGCAGCCTGCGGAGCGGCATCCGGCATAACCTGCGGAGCTGCATCCGGCACAACCTGCGGAGCTGCATCTGGCACAACCTGCGGCGCCGCACTCTGGCCAGCCTCTGGCACCGCACTCTGTCCAATCTCCGGCACCCGAGCCTGCATCTGCTCCTGCGCCATCGTCGGCGTCAGGTGAAACATCGCAGCCACCGCCATCGTCGCCACCATCGCCATCGCTCCACTCGCCGCGCGAATCAACTTCGTCCGCAATCCCATCACCGCTCCACTCTCCATCAGTCTCATCACTCTCTCCTCCAGTACATTGCTGTGGAACAATTGGAACAACCCAACTCCTGCCGTCTCCCGCTCAAACTCCCGCCCCGCCATCATGCCCTTCGCCAGCGCCAGCAGACACCGCGCATACCCAATCTCGGATCGCATCTCCTCCGCAGCCATCGCATCGCACACCATCTCGCGCGTCCGACGAATCCTCCCCTGCACCCACTGCGTCACCGGATGCCAGCTCACCGGCAGCGCCACCAACTGGCAGAGTGCATTCTCCAGCGTGTCCCTCCGCTTCACATGCGCCAGCTCATGCAGCAGCGCCGCCCTCATCTCCTCGGCCTCATACCGTGCAAACTCCACCGGCAGAAGAAGCACTGGCGCAATCACCCCCACAATCATCGGGCTCGAGATCTCCACACTCTCGCGCACCTGCGGCAGCCTGATGCGAAGCCGCCGCCCATAGTCCCCCAGCACCACCGTCTGTTCTCCCGCCAGCGTCACCTCCCGCGACCGCTCTACCAGCCGCCGCGCCGCACGCCAGGCCCAGATCACTCTCCACAGCCCAAAGATCACCGCACCCGCATACAGACTCACCACCCACCGCGCCGCCGTCACCGAGACCTCCACACGCCGCGGACGAAGCGATATCTCTGCCGGCTCCTCGCTAACCCGCTGCATACTCCCCGTCGTCAAATCCCCACCAGCCGGCGCGACATCACGAACTCCCACCAACACCCCCACGTCCGGTCGCACTCGAACCGGCGCCAGCTCCCCACCCATTCCATGCAACGGAAGCACCACCGCCAGACCCAGCACCATCAACCACACCCCATGCTGGATCCGCGGTCCGGCCTTCACGGCTGCGAGCAACAACCACGCGCCGCCGGCCAGCATCGGCAGCTGCCACAACGCATTCGCCACATACTCCACCAGCGTCCGTTCGATCATCTCTCCTCCTTCGCCGCGTCACGCTCCGCCGCCGCCAGCCTCTTTCCCACCCGCTCCAGCTCCTCCGCGCTGATCTGCCGCGCATCCACCATCGCCATCAGCAGCGCCTCACTGGAGCCGCCAAACATCCGCTTTACCATGTCGTTCAACGCGCTCCCCGTCGCCCGTTCCCGGCTCACGGCGGCGCGGTAGCGAAAGGCGCGCCCCTCCTGCACCCGCTTCACCTTGCTCTTGCGCAGCAGCACATTTAACATCGTCTGCACCGTCGTGTAGGCCAGCTCCGCCTTCAACTTCGGCTGCACCTCGCTCACCGTGCACGGCCCCGCCTCCCACAGAACCTGCATAATCTCCAGCTCCAGCGGCGTCAGCCCCTGATTCGTCTTCGTCTGCGTCGTCACCAGCCCACCTCCTAATCCTTTAGTAGATTAAGCAGCAACCAACCCACTTTTGTCAACTAATCCTTTAGGACTTTATTTAAAACCCAAGCAAGATGCCTGGAAGCAACCGGCGATGACTCATTTAGTGGGGATCAGTCAAATTCAACTTGCAAAGAGATTCAGCGGCGGCGCGTCCTTGTTCACGTTGACTTGTGAAACCCATTCGTTCGCTCGCAACCCAGTCAAGATAGTCGAGAACCGGATCAACTCCAGAGACAGCACGGAGAAGTGCCCTTAGCCTGGGAATGTAAGAGTCGTATTCATTCGTTGCGTTTGGTTCTCCACAAACTCCAATGGGATCCCACTTTTCCATCAAGATCTTACGGACCTGCAGCCAGAGCGCGTCACGCAACTCATCACCTTCTACGTGGTGAGGTGCGGTCATCGCTAAGCCAACCCAGTCGACTCCGCCTGCTCCTGCGCATGATAGCTACTCCGCACCAGTGGCCCACTCTCCACATGCTTGAAGCCCATCCCCACAGCCTCATGCTTCAAAAAAGCAAACTCCTCCGGCGTATAGTACCGAGCCATCGGCAGATGATCCCTTGACGGCCGAAGATACTGTCCGATCGTCAGAATATCCACCTTCCGATCCGCCAAATCGCGAAACACCGCCAGCAGCTCATGCATCTCCTCGCCCATCCCCACAATAATGCCTGTCTTGGTTACAAAAGGACGGGTTACAAATGGCCGATCCCCCAGCGACTCGCCAAACATCTCAGCCGCAAGCTCCTTCGCATGCTCTAAAAACCGCAGCGACTTCTCATACCGCCCACCCGACTTCGCCACTCGATAAAGCCGCGGCACTGTCTCAATATTGTGGTTCAGAATCTCCGGCCACGCCGCCACCACCAGCCGCAGCGCCTCTTCGTTCCCCTGAAAGTCCGGGGTTAGCACCTCCACCCTGCACCCCGGAGCCTGCATCCGAATCTCTTCAATCACACTCACAAACGCCCGCGCCGCGCCCACATTATCGTCATCGCGATTCACACTCGTAATCACCGCATGCGCCAGCCCAAGCTGCGCCACCGCATAGGCCACCCGCCGCGGCTCATCAAAATCAATCGGCTCCGGCTTGCCCTTCGGCACCGCGCAAAACCCGCACCGCCGCGTGCAAAGATTCCCCAGCATCATGAACGTAGCCGACTTTTGATTCCAGCACTCGCCAATATTCGGACACTGCGCGCTCTCGCACACCGTATGCAGGTTCAGCTCGCGCGCCATCTTCTTCAGGTTATGAAAGGTCTCCCCCATTGGAGCCTTCGCCTTCAACCAAGCCGGCTTCGACGCGGGTTTACGCGGCGTCAGATCAATCTGCACCAGCTCTGGAGTCAACGGGGCCACGGGCGGAGTCATTCCTCAATTGTATCCAACCCGCCCAAACCCACGTTCTTCCGCGTCAGTCCTTCAGGCCCAGCGTCACCTTGGCGCTGTCGACCACCTTGGCCCATCCAGCGTCAGGCGCTGCGCTCGCCGCGTACTCATCGTGCCAGTTCCACCACTTATACGGCGCAGTCTGCGGGTAGCCCTTAGGCGAATCCTCCCACTCCTCCTGTCGTCCCAGCGCAGTCATGTCCAGATAGCTCCACACGCTACCCATCGCCTCATCCCCGCGGCTGTTAATGAAGTAAGTGCGAAACACCTTGTCGCCATCGCGGATAAACGCGTTATGGCCATGCCATTGGTCCACGCCGAAGTCCACGTCGAAGCCGTCGGTAATGGTGTACCACGGCATCGTCCAGCCCATCCGCGTCTTCAGACGCTCAATCTCCGGCTGCGACGCGCGCGAGGCGTACACAAGGGTCGTATCGCGCGCATTCAGATGCGAGAGATGCGACACCTGGTCTGCACCCAGCGAGCAGCCGCGGCACGCATGGTCCGGCCAGCCAAACACACCCGGCTCGAAGAAAGCCCGATAGACGATCAGCTGACGTCGCCCCTCGAACAGGTCCAGCAGACTCGCCTTGCCCCTCGGTCCCTCGAACTCATACTGCTTCTCCACCGCCATCCACGGCATCCGCCGGCGCTCAGCCGCCAACGCATCACGCTCCCGCGTAAGCTGTTTCTCCTTAGCCAGCAGCCCCTCGCGAGCCGCAAGCCACTCCTCCTGCGACACGACCTTCGCCTTCTCCATCATGCTCGTTGACATCTTCTCTCTCCTTATTCGGTTGACTGATTCGACCTCGGAGCACTCTCTCCCGCTCCGTTCTCTTCGCGAGACAGCTTCACTCCAAGCTTCCTGATCGCAACAGCAGCCAGCCCACCCGAAGAGGTGACGCTGCCGGCGATCAGCGCTGCGGTTGCCAAGCACACGGGACACATAGCCTTCTCCTCCTTGCGCGACGGGCAGTTCCGCTGCTCCGCGATTACGCCGGCTGAGGTTCCGGCTGGAGCGCTGAACGCTCGTCAGCGCTAGGGCCCCAGCTTGACGGCACAGCAACGTCGAGCAGGCGCAGGTAGACGCAGAACTGACCACGGTGCTGGTACCAATGGTTCAGCATGATATTGCGCAGGAAGGCGATGCGCGGCATAGCTGCAATCTCCTTGTCGCCGTCGACGATGCGCCAGGTTGCGTTCATCGCCGCGTCATCGAATCCCGGCAGCACCTCGCGCACCGTGGCCACGCTCCGGTCCATGGTGTCGAGGACCTCCTGCACGCTTGCAGGTTGGGGGAACTGGAAGTCTGGCGGCGTGATCTCGTTCTTCTGAGCGCTGCGAACGACTCCTCCCGGCACGAACGCGAGGTGATAGGCCAGTTGCCCGGCGGTCAACGACCTCGCGTGAGGCCTCCAGGTGAGCTTGTCCTCAGGAAGGCGCTCGAGAAACCTCCGCGTAACCGGAGCCTGAGCTTCAAACTCTGCGAGTAAGTATTGTGCGAGCATGCGGTTCTCCTTTCGGGTGTGTGTCCTTCAAAGCGGGATCAGGAATCGAATTGGTCCAGTCCCGGGCAGGGATCGAAGAGCTGCCTCTGCCTCGAGCTGCTATTTGCGCGAGGCCTCGGCATGGACGCGGACACGCTCATGCATTGAGTTCCAACCCTTGGGCATCCCTGCCTTGTCTTTCTCCGTCAGCAAGCCGAGCGCCGTGTGCTTGAACGTGATCAGCGTTCCCCCAGCGACTTCACTCAGCCGATACTGCACGTTGTTCACGAGCGGGAACGACGCGAACAACGGACCAGAGAACTCCAGCAGCGTAGGCCGCTTGATCGCCTGCACATTGGCCCAGAAGTGCCCATTGCCGTCGCCCAGGTCGCGATACCACCTTCCACCCGGCCACGGTTCGATCTTCATGTTCATCGATTTGCCATCCTCGGTCTCGTTGCCGGGCCCCAGCTGCTCCAGCAGCGCGGCAAAGGTTACATCCAACGGCGCTTTAACGTGGATCTCCTGGTTAATCGTAAAAGTCATGTCTTCGAGCGTCTTGTCAGTAGCAATCATCATCTCTCCTTATGTGTTTGAGTCTGGTGGTTTTGAGCCTGGTGTCTTTGAGTCTGGGGTGGTTGAGTCAGCCGAATTCCAATCGGCCGCGCCATGGCGGACAGTAGCCTCCGCCAGCTCCTTCACACGAAGCAACTGGTGCTGCCAGTACCGCTCGAACGTTGCAGCCCACTCGTGCAGTGGCCGTATCGCTTCAGCGTTGGTTCGGTACAGCTTCTGGCGGCCCTGGCAGCGCATCCGAACCAGCCCCACGTCGTGCAGCACGCGCAGGTGCTTGGAGATCGAAGGCTGCGGAAGGCCAAGAGCCGCCACAATCTCTCCAACCGGCCGCTCGGCCCCGGCAAGATAGCTCAAAATCTCCCGCCGCCGAGGCTCAGCAACCGCATTGAAACTGTCCGAAGTAGTGGTTGCCCTTGCCATGCCCAAAACATTACATTCCGATATCGGAATATGTCAAGAGTCCCGTCTAATTTTTTACGTTGTAGCAGTCCTGACACCGTCTCTCCTCCCCGGTACACAGAAAGTAATGACCCGGAAGTCGTAGACGTAACTGGAGAAAGACCATCAAAAGATTACGAACTGGGCATATGCTCCCCATTAGGGACTCTTACGCCGTGTGCACAGCACAGCAGAGAAATACGGAGGATGAACCTCAATGACGCGAATCTCAATCATGCGGACGATAACGCAAACGAATACTCCATCGCTCTCCGGCCTCCTCGGTCTGGCCCTGGCCTTTACCTCAGTCGGCCACGCCCTCGCGCAGGTCCAAACCGACCAGCAGACAAAGCCTGCGGAGCAGATACAGGCGGCGCAGCCCGCCCCGCAGCCCGCAGACACATCCCAGCCCACCATCCAGCCCGCGCCCGATCAGGCGCAGACCGGACCCTCCCTCGTAGAGACCAAAGCTGCACCGGCTTCAACCACCCCGCTACCCGCCGCACCAGCCGTTAAGGACAAAAAAGGCAAGCAGGAGTACACCGGGCCAAACACCGTGGTGGAGCTGCCGCCCACCCCGATGCTCGACGCGGAAGGCAAGCAGCAACAGGACCCCGACGGAAAGCTGATGTTCAACCCGCCGATCCGGCAGCAGCGCGACAAAAAGGGACACCCACTCTTCGACGCACAGAACAAGCCCGTCATGCAGACCAAAAACGAGCTCGGATACGACGAGAACGGTAAGAAGCTGCACGCCCCGAAAGAGAAGCCACCTAAAACAGTCTCGGTTTCGATCAGCCGCGGCACCCTGACCGTCGACGGGATGACCGGCAAGGCCGCGCTCAACTACGAGATCAAGGACCTCAAATACGTCTACATCTACGTCCCCGGCGTCGGCACCACGATCATCTCGAACGATCCCTTCCCCGGCGCGGTCGAACAGAAGAGAGCCTTCGACGACAAGACCCTCACCGTAACCGTAGGCGATCACGTCCTGCAGCTGGCCTCCGACAACCGCCTGCTAGGCAAGACGGCTGAGTCGGCCTACGTCCTGGTCGACAGGAGTTTTACGGTGCCGACCAAGTTCCCGGTAGTGGGCTACGGACCCATCCGTGTGGCTCCCTACGCCTGGCCCGGCTCGAAGGAGAATGCTGTCCTGACCGGCTCCATCGAGGCTCCGCCCCTGCCTGCCGATCTACGCCCGACGCTGCTTCTGCAGCCGTGTCCCGCAGGCCAGATGCGAACCGCAGGTCCAGCGGTCCTCCCTGGCCAGAACGTAGCTCCGCGCCCCTGTGTGCCGATAGACTCAGTCCAGACAACTGCGACCTACGCCAGGCAGACAGCCCTTTCCATGGGAAACACGCAAGCCAGCAAATAAGCAAGCAGTAGAACCCCGATCCCGACCAAAGGGAGGACCCAAGTCGCGAACCCACCAGGACCGGTACACGCGTCACGAAGTGACCGCTGCCCGCGCAGGGCGCCCGTCCGGCAGGACAATCTTGTGCAGAGATTTGTGCAGAGAAAAATAAATCCCAAAAAGCTGGCGTATCTTTCAGCCTTCAAAAACACGCGGCGAAACACCACCCTCCCACCAGCAATCCACCACAACCACACCACCAAAACACCACACCCAAAACCAGCTTTTTCCCGAAACCCCCTCAAAAAACACCAGCAAAACGGCAAAAATCATCCCTCGCCACCACCCCTCATTTTTTTCTTCTCCTCATGCGCTTTTTTCGTAGCGCAGTAGATCACCCGTTCCACCTCCGCGACCACTCCCCCCGCATCGTCCTTCACCTCCACCAGGAACCGCACATCCGTCCGCCCCTCCGCCGCGACCAGCGCTCGAACCTCAGCGAGACGCTCCGCCGTCAGACGAAACTCCGCGCGAACCCGCCCCAATCCAGGCTTTTTGTAACGTATCGAAGCCGCCTTATCCCAAACCACAAACTCCGGCCCAAGATTCGTAGCCAGCATAATCATGTAAAACGGATCGGTCAGCGCAAACAACGACCCGCCAAACTGCACCCCCATATAGTTGCGATTCCACGGCCGCAGCGGCATCTCCACATCAATCGCGCGCAGATCCTTATCCAGCCGCGTCACCTTGATACCCGTCCCAAACAGCGGCGGCCACCACCCGATATGGCGCAGCCACCAGCTCATCGCAACCTATCCCGAACTTCCGTTCTAACCAGATAAAGAAAGAACACCAGCGCAAACAATCCCTGCACCAGGAACGGCCCAGCGTGCGTCTTCTCAAACACGAACAAGTTCCCCAGACAAAGCGTCAGACACCCACCCAGCACCAGCGCCCAGCCCCAGCGCCGCAGCCGCAGCAGCCCGAACACCCCCGCCGCCAGCAGCGTGCACAACGCCAGCACACCATACTTCCCCGCGCCCACACCAAACTTGCCGCTCAACGCAGCGAACGCATTCACCATCGTCAGCACCAGCATGAACAGCGCGATCCCCGCCACACCCGGCAACATCCCATGCGCCCGCGCTTCGAGCTTCTTTATCTCTTCCGGATCGCTCATAGAGTATGCAGATACGCCAGCAGGTCATCGAGATCCTGCGGATCCAGCGTACTCCCCAGTGCCGGCATCAGGTTGCGCCCATGCACAATCGTCGCGGTCACGCGCTCATCATTCGCCGGCGCACCACTCGACAGATAAGGCTTCTTGAACATCCCAATCAGTGCCGGCCCGTGCAGCGCCGCATCCTTGCGGTCATAGTGGCACTGCGCACAATGTGCCTGGTACACCGCGTGTCCATGCGTCTGCTGCGCATTTAAATCCGCCAGCGGAGTAGGTGGCGCTATCGACTTGCATCCGACAATCACTCCCAATAAAAACAACAAAGAAAAAGCCCGAATCATCCTCTCATTCTCTCATCCATCTCTCGAAATTAATTCGCTGCCGCAATCGCCTCAACGATCTTGTCCATCACCTCGCGGTCCGCGTGAACCTGCGGCAGGTGATTCCCCACCATGATCGAAAAGATCACCGTCCGCCCACTCGCACACTCCACATAACCACTCAAAGCCCGCGCCTCCCCCAGTGTCCCCGTCTTCGCAAACACCTTCCCCTTCAGCGGTGCCTTCGTAAACCGCCCTTCCAGCGACCCATCCACTCCCCCACCCGGCAGGCTGCTCTTCCAATCCACAAACCACGTCTGCCCGGTCGCATACTGCAGCAACCGCACGGTCGCCCGCGGCGTCACCAGATCATGTCCGCTCAACCCCGACCCATCGAAGAACACAAAATCATCCTTATCAACACCCGCGTTCACAAGAAACTGCCGCAACACCCGCGCCCCCTGCGCGATCGTCCCATCTCTTCCACGCGCCAGTCCAAGCTGACGCAGCATCAACTCCGCATGCAGATTCTGGCTCTCCTTATTCGTCACAACGACGTCTTCAGAAAGCGCAGCGGACGCGTGACTAACCAGAGTCCTCTCTTCTCCCGTAACAGCTATGTCAAAAGCCGCATCGTCCGGCGGTTCGATCCTTTGTTGCGGCGTCACCTCCTTCGTCGCAACATCCACAATCGCGCCCGACTCGCGACTGAAGCTCTCTGTATCCAGCAACACCCGATGCCGCGCCCTGGCCTCTCCGGTCACATGAATCCCGCGAGCCTCCAGCATTCCCTTCAGCGCCATCGCCGCATAAGCGGCCGGATCCTGAATCGCAATCTCCTCCATATCCGGCTGCCCATGCAAACCAATCGCTCCGTAGATTCGCAACACCCTAGACCCAGGAGCGCGTTCCATCTGCACCGTGTTCCCACTCTTCGCCGCTCCCGTAGTCACTGCAACATCCAGTTTGTAATAAGGCATCGCCGGATCGATCACCACACTAGCCGGCGCACCCACCGCATCTCCGGGCGTCACCGTCACCTTGATCTGGTTATCGTTGATCGACAGAGCCGACACCGGCGCGCCATATCCCCACACCGCATCGTCGATGGCCCAGTTCTGCGCATAAGGCTCCCACGGAAAGATCGTGTCATCCCCAATCACATCTCCCCGCACGCTCTTCAGCCCAGTCGCCGCGATCTGGTCCGCCATCTCTTCCAGATACCGCAGCGGAGCAGGGCCTGACTCCGCCGCATCAGGCTTCTGCCCGGGCAGCGGAGCCACATATGGCAGCACTCGGCCCGACAAGTTCGCATCACCATTTCCAACCAGCACAAGATAGCCCGTCAGCTTTCCGCCATCTTCAAAGACACCCCGTGCCAGAACCTTCGTCTGATAGGTCGCCTTCGCTCCCAGCAGAGCCATCGCCGCTGCAGTAGTAAACAGCTTCGCGTTACTAGCCGGCTGAAACAGCTGTCCTTCATTCAACGAATAGATCGGTGCGCCGTCCATTGCTACCACCGCGATGCCCCAGTGATCCCGCGCCACCGCGGTCTCCTCCAACAGCACGGCAATCGTCTGACCCAACGGGGTGCAAGGCCCGCTCCGGCCAGCTTTCGCCACGATCGCTCCATCGCATCCAACGTCCTGCGTCTGTGCCCAGAGTGGCTGGGCGCACACCGCAATCCCCAGCAGCCAAGCCGCACCGCATCCCGAAAGCCTCACCATCCGCGCAGTCTAGCATCCTCTTTCCAAGAGACCCCATGTCCTGCCGGACGGGCCCACTCCGCGTGGTGCGGTCACTTCGTGACTTGTATACCCCTTCGGTTGGCGCTCCCGTTGGTCGCGAGGGAAGTGGTTCCGACCAACGGAAGGATCACCCGAAGCTCTAAAGAGGCGTGCGAAACGCCCGCCGAATCGGGGTCCCCACAAACAGGTCTTCGTTTGTGGGGTGACAAAGCGCAGTGGGCCCGTCCGGCAGGACAGACAGCTAAAATCCAACCATGCCCTTCACCCGTCGCACCCATCACGACTGGCACCTCCGCACTCGCATCCTCCCACTCGGCGCGCGAACCGTCATCATGGGCATCCTCAACGTCACGCCCGACTCTTTCTCCGACGGCGGCTACTTCTACTCTCCCCAACACGCCCCCGAGCGAGCCCTCGCCCAGGCACTGAAGATGCTCGAAGAAGGCGCCGAGATCCTCGATATCGGCGGAGAATCCACCCGTCCCAACGCCACCCCGCTCTCCCCAGGCGAAGAACAATCCCGCATCCTCCCCGTCCTCGAATCCATCCGCAAAGAAAAACCCGGCACCATCCTCTCTGTCGACACTTTCCACGCCACTACCGCTCGCCGCGCCCTCGAAGCAGGAGCCGAGATCATCAACGACGTCAGCGGTCACCTCTGGGACCCCGACATGTCCAAAACCTGCGCCCAGTCTGGCTGCGGAGCCATACTCATGCACACCCGGGGCCACCCCCAGGAGTGGCCGAGCCTTCCCGCACTGGCGCCCGAAGCAGTCATGCCTCTGATCCTCACCGAACTAGGCGAGCGCCTCGAGTCCGCAACCGCAGCCGGTGTCCAACGCAACAAAATCGTCCTCGATCCAGGCTTCGGCTTTGGCAAGCGTCTCGACGAAAACTACCCACTGCTGGCGCACTTCGACCAACTCAGCCGGTTCGCTCTACCGATCCTGGCCGGCATCTCGCGCAAGGGCTTCTTGGCCCACACTCTAGCCCAAAGCCCCAGCCTGTCGGTTCTTCTCGAAGGCGCAACCCCTTCGATGGACGACCGCCTCCACGCCTCCACTGCCGCGAACGTAGCGGCCATCCTCGCTGGAGCGCATATCCTTCGTACCCATGATGTCCGCCCTGCCGTCGAAGCTGCCGCCATCGCCGATCAGATCCTCGCTGCTCTTTAAAGCTGTCCTTGCCGGACGGGCGCCCTGCGCGGGTAGCGGTCACTTCGTGACTTGTGTACCCCTTCGGCTGGTCCTCCCGTTGGTCGGAGGGAAGATTGTGCCGACCAGCGGGAGGCCCTATGCAGCCAATCCAGCCAAGACTGGTATACGCGTCACGAAGTGACCGCCCTCCGCGCAGGAGGCCCGTCCGGCAGGACACGGGGCCAGGGCAGGTTTTCGCGGCTAGCCTCGCACGGTGGAGCGCGTCTCTGTAAAATATCGGATGGCAGTGGAGGAGAACGTATGGCATCGGCAATGGCAGGGATCGAAGCGCTAAAAGGCACGCATCAGCAGCTGAAGGCGAAGATGGAGAGCACGGTCGAAGACTTCCGTGGACATCTGCTGTCGGCGCGGACAGGGCGGGCAAATGTGCACATGCTCGACCAGATCAAAGTGGATTACTACGGCACGGATACCCCGGTGGCCCAGATGGGGCAGATCTCTACGCCCGAGCCGACGCTGATCCTGGTGCAACCTTACGACGCGGGGATGGTATCGGCGATCGAGAAGGCGATTCGCACCTCGGGTACTGGGCTGAATCCGATGACCGATGGCAAGGTGATTCGCGTGCCGGTACCCCCGATGACCGAGGAGCGGCGCAAGGATGTGGTGAAACAACTGAACAAGACGCTCGAGGACCACAAGACTGCGATCAGGAATATTCGTCGCGATGGAAACGACCAGATCAAGAAGGCTGCGAAGGACAAGTTGATCTCGGCCGATGATGAGAAGCGGGCGAACGAAGAGGTTCAGCAGCTGACCGACGTGGAGATCAAACGGGTGGAAGAGCTATTCAAGGCGAAGGAAAAAGAGATCATGACGGTCTGAGCGTCTTCAGACTTGAGATCGAGCGGCCTTCACCGTAGCTGGTGGAGGTCGTTTTCTTGTGGGCAGGCTGATCGGGTTGGACCTGAGTCGTCATCGCGGACGAGTCGCCTTCGTTCTCCGCGGTCTTTGAGCAGGACTCGCTGCTTGCAGGTGGAGCAGGTCCACGGAAAGTAGCCGAAGAAGGGGAGGACACTGCCCTCGAGAAGTCCGACGCGTTTTGTGCGCGAGAGCTTGCCGTAGTGGCATTTTGTGCATTGCATCGGTGTCTCCGTTAGGCTCGGCTTGCACAGCCACACGCTAATAAGAGGTATGTCGGACGGCTGGGGTTGGATTGCCGGCCCGCAATTTTGAGGAGCGGTTTGGATACCGGAAACTAATAAATTGAGAGTGCTGCAGAGGAGCGATTGGGCGTGAGTTTCAAAGCTTTAATGCTTTCGGGATCTGCGCCGATGATTGGATCAGCCGTTCTCGCTTCGCGGAATGGGTAAGATCTCTGGGAGGCGGGCGTGGACAAGTTCGAGGGTCAAGTCGAGAGCCAGTTCGATGGCCATGCGGAGCAGGAAGAGCAGCAAGAACAAAAGGATCAGAAGGAACGGCGGAGTGTTGCGGTGGAGGGAATCGTCGAACGGCGGGAGCATACGCGCTACGCCGTGGATGCGTGGGCCGAGGTGATGGTGAAGGATGGGACGATGCTGTTTCGCGGGCGTGTGCTCGATGTGAGTCAGGGGGGGTGCTACATCGAAACAGAAGCCCGGCTGCGACTAACTCCGGGCACGCCGGTGGAGATAATCTTTCGAGCGCATGACCGTGTGCTGCGGTGCGAGGGAACCAGCAGGATGGTAAGGACGCGCGGGGCGGGTTTCTTGTTTGAGATGATGAGCGCCAAGGTGCGGGCTGAGCTGGAAGGGCTGATCGCGGAGCTTAGTGGCGAGCGAGCATAGCGCTCCGCGCGGCTAAGTGGTGTGGTCGACGATGATCTTCCAGCCGTCCGGCGTCTTTTCGAAGATGAGGGAGAAGATGCCTCCGGCGTTGCCGCCATCTTTTTTGCCGCGGTCAAGATGATACCTGCCGATGCAGACGGCGAAGTTTTCATCGAGCGTGTGGACCTCTAGATCGGAGAAGGTGAGGGTGCCCATGGCGGCGTGGCTGGGGTAGTCGCGCTTGTACTGATCGAGCAGGCCAGCGTAGCCGCGGGAGATCTGGTGAGTGATGAAGAGGGTGTCAGGGGAGTCTTTGTAGCCGCTGGCGAAGGCGGTGAGATCGCCGCGGTTCCAGGCAGCCTCCTGGGCAAGGAGGACCTTGATGACGTCGAGTTCCTGGCGGGAGGCTGTGTGGAGCGGCTCGGTCTGTGCAGGTAGAGTAATCGGCGCGAGAAGGAAGAGGAAGACGGAAGCAAGGCGGAGAGAGGAACGCAGTGGCATGAGGAACCTCGAAGGAAAAGCTGTTTGGTCTGACGTTGCTTCGTGTGGTTGCTTCATAAAATGCGGTGTCAGGTTGAATTGATAGTAGCCGATGTGGGTGAAGGATTCGGCGGCCGGATTGTTTACGGTAACTGTCTGTGCACCCTTTGGATAGTCTTCGACCTGTCTTCGGAGAGTAAGGGAATTGCCGGTTATTGTTTTGACAAAGGATGTTGATGACACGATCGTACGCAGCGCGATTGCCGGGGCTGGACACGTTGCGGGCGGCCGCGATCGTGGCGGTGATGTTGTATCACCTGAAATCATCTCTTCCGGAGAGCATGGCAGTTGTTGCGCAGTTTGGCTGGATGGGGGTCGACCTGTTCTTTGTGTTGAGCGGGTATCTGATCGGGACGCAGCTGCTAAAGCCCTACGCGTCTGGCGATCGCCCTTCGATTCGGAGTTTTTACCGCCGGAGAGCCTATCGGATTCTTCCCGCGTATTTTGCTGTTTTATGGATCTACCTTGTGTTTCCTGCATGGCGGGAGTCTCCGGTGCTGCCCCCGCTGTGGCAGTTTTTGACATTCACGGTCAATCTGTTCTTCGTCGACTTTAGCCAGCATGCCTTTTCGCATGTGTGGTCGCTGTGTGTGGAGGAGCATTTTTATCTGGTGCTTCCGCTATTGGTGATCTGGTTGATGCGAAGGCCGTCTTTGCGCAAGACGGTCTTTGTCATCGGTGGCGTGATTCTGTTTGGGACCTGCTTTCGCGGCTACAAGCTGTTGCCTCTGATTGCGCCGTCAGGATGGAGTGGACGGGAGGTACCCGACGACTTTGGGATTTTTTACTACCGCTATCTGTACTATCCGACGTACTCGCGGCTGGATGGACTGGTGGTTGGGGTGACGCTGGCACTGGTGCGGATCTTCCGGCCGGAATGGTGGTCCTGGCTGGCGCGCAGAGGTCATGCGGCGATGGTTTCAGGGATCGCGCTTACAGGGACGGTCTGCTGGATGTTTCGAGACGATGCGATGGGCGATGCAACGAAGATTGCTGCGTGGGGAACGGTGATCGGGTATCCGCTTCTCGCGATTGGGTTGGGTTTGCTGGTGGTTTCGAGCGTCAGCCGCAATGGGTGGCTGAGCAGGTTTTCAGTGCCGGGGTCGCGTTTGCTGGCTACGCTTGCATTCAGTCTTTATCTGACGCATAAGGAGGTCGCAAATCTGGATCGAAGGTACCTGCCCACGCTCACGGCTTCTCCGGAGTGGAAGACGGTGGTCGTTTATGCGGTGACGTGCCTGGTGGCGGCTGGCGTGTTGTACGGGTTGGTGGAGCGCCCGTTCATGGTGCTTCGGGATCGCTTCGAACGGCGAGCGACCGAGGCGGTGGATGCGGAGATGCTTCGTGAGCCAGCTTTATAGCGAGCTAATCGCGGTTGAAGTGGGCGTTGTCGCCGGTGTCATCGGATTCGCGTGGTTTGACGCCGGCGGTGGGCGTCACCCAGATGACGGTGACGAAGGCACACAGGCCGAGAGCCACGTGGGGATGGGAGAAGGCCACCGGAATAGCCACCAGATAAGTGAAGAGAGAGTAGAGATGCTTGCGCTGGACGGAGGTGTCCTGGGTCTCGAGTTTGCCGGTGAGGCGGAGGCGGCGGCCAATGGAGAGGCGCAACAGCAGAAAGCTGAAGCCGGTGACGACCATCGAAGAGATGTAGAGGGCGACCGAGAAGGAGTCCATCTCTTTTTCAAGCACATAAGAGGTGAGGAAGGGCAGCAGAGACAAGCAGAAGAGGAAGAAGAGATTGGAATAGAGGATGAGCTCATCGGCCTCCTCGGTGCGGTGGACCAGGTGGTGATGATTTATCCAATATATCCCCGTAAATGCAAAGGAGATGGCATAGATGGCGAGGATTGGGAGAACAGAGTAGAGCCCGGCGATTCCGTTCTGGCCGGGAACTTTGAGCTCAAGCACCATGATGGTGATGATGACGGCGATGACTCCGTCGGAGAAGGCTTCAAGGCGTGCTGGAGAGGACAGGTGATGGCGAGGCATGGGTTTGTCAGCTTGCTCTGAGTGTTGGGAGCAGCATACAACGGCGATTGGCGCGGGTGCAGGCTGTTGAGACTAAAATAATGGAATGGCTGTAAATCCCGTCGAAACGGTCGTGCAACAGGGCGCAAGGAAGGTTGTTCATGCGGTGTGTTCGCATGACTGCCCGGACTCGTGCGGCGTGCTGGTGACGGTGGATGAGCTGACCGGCAAGGCGGTGAAGGTGCAGGGCGATCCTTCGCATCCTGTAACGCGCGGATTTTTGTGCGGCAAGGTGGCGAAGTACCTTGATCGCGTCTATTCGCCAGATCGATTGTTGTATCCGATGCGTCGGCGAAAGGGCGCGGCGAAGGGGCCGCTGGGCTATGGATCCATCAAGGGGCGCGAGGCGGAGGCGTTTGAGCGCATCTCGTGGGAGGAGGCGCTGGATGAGGTTGCGGCGAAGCTGACGAAGATCGCGGCGGAGTTCGGGCCGGAGAGTGTGCTGCCCTACAGCTACGCCGGGACGATTGGGCAGCTTGGCTATGGGTCGATGGACCGCAGGTTCTTTCATCGGCTGGGTGCCTCCCAGCTGGCGCGGACGATCTGCGCCGAGGCGGGCGGGACGGCGCTGAAGGCTGTCTACGGTGTGAAGCTGGGGACGGTACCGCAGGACTTCGCACATGCAGGGTTGGTGATTGCCTGGGGCGCCAACATCCACGGCAACAATGTGCACCTGTGGCCGTTCATTGAAGAGGCGCGTCGCAAGGGGGCGCGGTTGGTGGTGATCGATCCGTACAGGACGCGGACGGCTGCGCTCGCCGATGAGCATCTGGCCATCAATCCGGGAACCGATACAGCGCTCGCGTTGGGGCTGATGCACGTGATCCTGAGCATGGGGCTCGAGGATCGCGAGTATGTCGCTGCGTGCACGAACGGGTTTGACGAGCTGCGAACTCATGCGCTGAAGCCGGAGCACTCGCCGGAGAATGTAGCGAAGGCCACTGGAATTGATGCGGGCGCGATCGTGCGGCTGGCCCGGGCCTATGCTGCGGCGGGGCGTAACGGCTCGTCAGGGCCTGCTGTGATTCGGTTGAACTACGGAATTCAGCGGAGCGAGAACGGCGGCACGGCGGCGCGGGCGGTCTGCATGCTGCCGCTGTTGACAGGTGCGTGGAAGTACAAGGGCGGCGGGTTGCTGCTCTCCACGTCGGGTTCATTTCCGTTCAACGACAAGGCGCTGCAGATGCCGGAGTTGATGCTGGCCAGTCCGTTGGGAAGACCGGCGCGCGTGGTGAATATGAGTCAGCTGGGCCAGGCGCTGACTAGGCTGGGCAACGATGCGGCAGATGGTCCAGGCGTGAAGGCGCTGTTTGTGTATAACTCGAACCCGGCGGCGGTGGCTCCGAACCAGAATGATGTACTGCGCGGAATGAAGCGCGACGATCTGTTTACGGTGGTGCACGAGCAGTTCTTTACCGATACGGCGGACTATGCCGATGTGCTCTTGCCTGCGCCGACGTTTCTCGAGGTCAAGGATGTGCAGGGAGCGTATGGCCATCTGTTCGCGCAGGTGAGCAACCGAGCGATTGCGCCGTTGGGTGAGGCGCGGAGCAACGTCGCGATGTTTGGGGAGCTGGCGCGGCGGATGGGATTTGACGAGCCGTGCTTTGACGATCGCGAGGACGAGTTGATCGATCAAGCGCTGAAGAGCGAGAACCCCTGGTTTGTCGGAGTTACCCGCGAGCGGTTGGAGCGGGAGGGGCACGTCCCGCTACAGATGCCGGTGGATGCAAACGGTGACGTGCTGCCGTTCAGCACAGCAGAGTGGTTCAAAACATCAAGCGGACGCGGCGAGTTGTTGCCCGTGCCCGTCTTTGCCGCGCCGACCGAGTCCCGCGCGAATGCGGCGAAGGACGCGTATCCACTGGAGTTTTTGCCGCGGAAGGCGGACAACTACATGAACTCGACGTTTGCGAATATTCCGCTGCACCAGCGGATGGAGGCGCGCACGGCTGGCCTACTTGAGATGCATGCGACCGATGCGGCAGCGCGAGAGATCGCGACGGGCGATGCGGTGGAGGTCTTCAACGGGCGCGGGAGCATCACCCTGCACGCGCTGGTGAACGCGCAGGTGGCGGCGGGCGTGGTCGCGGCGCGGCTGGATTGGAACAAGCTTTCGGCAAACGGCTCGAATGTGAATGCGCTGACATCGGAGAGGCTGACCGATATCGGCGGCGGGGCTACGTTTTATTCGACTTTGGTTGAGGTACGGAAGCGGCAGGCCGATATCAGGTAAGGTTCAATCCGCGACTGACTCCTGCTGTCCGAATGCGCCCGTCTCTCTGGAGTTCCTTGACTCCCCTCGTCGCGACCAGCAACAATCGGGAGTGACACTGTAGGAGTTGAACTTCCATGATTGACATCAGCGCCTTCGCCACCGGGCTAAGCGAAATTCCGGAACAGCAATTTACCGACAACGCCGTGCTCGAGTATATGCGTGAGAATCCGGTCTCCATCGAGAGTCTGCATCCGTATCTCTACTTCAGCCCGGAGCGCTACACGCGAAATCTCATTCTTCATACATCGCTCTTCGATCTCATCGCTATCTGCTGGGACATCGGGCAGAAGAGCAGGATTCACAATCACACGAACCAGCGTTGCTGGATGGGCATCGCCTTTGGCAAGGTACAGGTGCAGAACTACCGCCTCGTCCACCAGGACGCCGCGACGCATTTCTGTGAGCTCGCACCCACCGACCGCTACATCATCGACGCTAACAATCCTGCCGAGGTCGACTCTGACGAACCCATCCATCTTGTCGTCAATCCCCCTGCGTTCGGCTCCCGCGCCGTCACACTACATATCTACTCACGCCCCTTCGATGAGTGTCAGGTCTACGATCTCAGCTCCAAAAGCTACGAGACCGTCAGTCTCTCCAACACCAGTGAACGCGGTCTTATTACCTCCAGCCTTGCCGTCGAGAAGGTGGGTCTTGCCTAAAGCCTGATGGGGAACCGTGTTGCATTTCTAAATGCTGAGGGCAAGGTGACGAAGGAGATCAGCGGGGAGAAGTGATCCTTCGCATTCGTTGAACGCCTGTGGCCGAATGTGATTTTCCGGCGAGAAATTGCGGGTCGCAGCGTGCTAGTCTGGCCCGGTTCGGTTTCTGGTGTTCACTTCGATTTGTTATGGAGTCTGCGATGACACGCTTCCGCTTGTTGCCTGGATTAGTTCTGCTGGCTTCGGTTTTGGGATTTGCTTCGGGACCGGGTGACAGGGTGGCGACGGACCCCAGGAGCGTGGTTTCGGCGGAGAGCGCGGCTGGGTCATCTCCGATGCCGGTAGCCGAGTTGCTGCAGACGGTGCGCCTCGGAGGTTCAACATGGTCGCCGGACGGTAAGCAGATCGGATACATCAGCAATGCTTCGGGGCGTCTTAATCTCTGGTTGATGCAGGCGGATGGAACGGGGGCACGGCAGCTGCTGAAGTCGGATGACCGGCAGTCCAGCCCCACGTTTACCAAAGACGGCAAAGAGATCGTCTACGAGCAGGACAAGGGCGGCGATGAGCTCTACGACCTTTACGCGGTTGCCGTGAGTGGAGGGGAGCCACGGAATCTTACGAATACGGACAAGACCAGTGAGAGCAGTCCGCTTTTTTCCAAAGATGGCAAGTGGTTGGCGTTTGACAACAAGGTGAAGGTGGAGGCTTCGACCAACATCGCGGTGATGGAGTGGGCAACGGGGAAGGTGCGGGTCTTGACCCACGAGACGGATCCGAAGGCCTTCTGGGATGTTGAGGACTGGAGCCCGGATGGACGAAGCCTGTACGTGGTGCGCCAGGTGGGGCTCGACGATGCGGACCTCTACCGGTTGGATGTCAAGAGTGGTGCGGCCGAGAAGCTGACGGCTCATACTGGGAAGGCGCTCGTCTTAGCCTCCGCGATATCGCCCGACGGCAAGACCCTGCTGCTGACTTCAAATGAAAAGGGCGGCTATTTGAATGTCGCGTTGCTGGATATCGCCTCGAAGAAGCAGCGGTGGGTGACGGATACGCAGTGGGAGGGGCACGCGGGGGAATTTTCGCCGAAGGGGGACGCGTTTACTTACACCCTGAACGCGGATGGACGAGCCACGATTAGTTTTGTGGATGCGAAGACGCTGAAGGCGAGCGATCGCGGCATACCGGCGGGGTTGAATACTGCTGGTGCCGGGCCGACGGCGTTTCGTGATGATGGCAGCTATCTGTTTTCCCATCAGGACTCGACGCATGCGCCGAATCTCTATCTGCTGAGTGCTGGCGGCGCAATTACCCAGGTGACACACAATGAGAGTTCGGTGCTGGCGGCGGCTGTGCTGCCTTCGTCGCAACTGGTGACGTACAAAAGTTTCGATGGAAAGATGATCTCGGCGTTTGTATGGGTTCCGTTCAACTTGAAGCGTGATGGTACGACCCCCGTGGTGGTGATGCCGCACGGCGGACCGACGGGCCAGACGGTAGATAGCTTCAATCCCCGGGCCATTCTGCTGGTATCGCGTGGGTTCGTAGTAATTGCGCCGAACGTGCGCGGATCAACGGGCTACGGGATGGAGTTTCAGAACTCGAACTACAAAGACCTTGGCGGCGCCGACCTAAAGGATGAGATCGCCGGCGTCGATTTCCTGAAGGCTACTGGATTTATCGACGCGAAGAAGGTGGGGATCTGGGGCGGCTCGTATGGCGGGTTTATGACGTTGATGGCCATCGGGAAGAATCCTGATATGTGGGCGGCGGCCGTGGATGAGTACGGGATTCTTGACTGGTACACGATGCTGCAGCACTCCGACGCGCGGCTGCAGGAGTATGAGAAGACGCTGCTAGGCGATCCGGTGGCGGACAAGGCGGTCTATGAGGCTTCTTCGCCGCTGAAGTACATCCGCGAGGAGAAGGCTCCGCTGCTGGTGCTGCAGGGCGAGCGGGATATTCGCGTGCCCAAGGAGGAGGCCGAGCAGGTGGTGGAGATTCTGAAGAAGGAGGGACGCACGGTGGATGCGGTGTACTACCCCGAAGAAGGGCATGGCTTTATCAAGCGGGAGCACCAGGTGGATGAGCTGACGCGGTCGGTGGGCTGGTTCGACAAGTATCTTAAAGGGGAGACGAAGACACCGTGAGGTTGAGCGAGAGGTAACGGATGCATGCAGCCGGTTTTCAGTGCGCGGGTTGTGGGGAGTGGGTGGAGACGACGGTGGACGAGTCAGGCGGCTCGAAGCAGCAGTATGTGGAGGATTGCCAGGTCTGCTGCCAGCCGAATGTGCTGACGGTCCGGTGGGACGGGTCGGCGCAGGAGTTCACGATTACGGCGGAGTTGGAGAGTTAAGCCAGTGGCAGGTGCCTTTGGGTGCGCGCGTTCGTCAAAGCATCACGCTGAAATTCGTTGGTTGGATTGAGGTTGTCCAGCCAGAACCACGGGGCGAACTCGCTAACGGCTGGCCGCTCCCATATAATCAGGACTTCGCTGAAAGTGCTGGCGAGCGTCATTTTTAGAGCAGTGAGGGTGTGCGTATCTTTACCGTGAATCGAGAGAGCGGAAGCTCCCTGAAAAGCAAGACCAAGACTGTGTGCACGCGCTCCAGACGCTCCCGCATCGCTTATGCCGCGTACATGATTGCGTTTACGGCGCTGGCCGCCTCGTCCCTCTCGGCCCAGTCGCTTTCGGCCCAATCGCTCACCGGTCAGGCCGGATCGCTGTCCGGTAACGTGGAGACGCTGTGTCAGCCCCAGGTGATCGGTAACCGACGCATTCCCAAGGAGTCCGTGCTCGCCAGGCTCTACAGCCGGCAGAACGATCTCTACGACCCGCTGGTGGTGGAGCGGGACTTCAACTCGCTTTGGAACACCGGCTACTTCGACGATGTGCGGATTGAGCGCGTCGACAGCCCGAAGTGCGTGCAACTGATCATCTACGTCAAAGAGAAGCCGACGATTCGCGAGATCAACTACAAGGGCCTCGGCTCCATCACGCAGTCGGACATTCTGGACCGGTTCAAAAAGGCGAAGGTACCCCTTTCGGTCGAGAGTCAGTACGACCCCACCAAGATCAAGCGGGCCGAGGTGGTGCTGAGGGACCTGCTGGCAGAGCACGGACACCAGTTCGCCACCATCCGGACCGAGGTCAAGACGATTCCGCCAGCGGCCGTGGCGATCACGTTCAACATTAAAGAGGGGCCGACCGTAAAGGTGGGCAAGATCGCCTTCCAGGGCAACAACAGCATCAACGATCGCACCCTGCGCGCCTCGATGAAGAACCTGCGGCCGATCGGAATTCCGCACTCGATCATCCTGGAGAATCTCTTTGCGAGAACCTTCGACGCGAGCAAGCTGGATGAAGACACCGAGCGCGTGCGCCAGGCATATCGCGACCGCGGCTACTTCAAGGCTCTGACCAGCGAGCCAACCACGCACATTCGTGATGCGGGCGGAATCAATCCGTTCACACTGCACCCGTCCAAAGGCAAGCGGATCGACATCCTGATGCCCGTAGAAGAGGGCTCGCGCTACAAGCTCGCCGGGATCACCTTCTCCGGCAACACCCACTTCACGAATACCAAGGCGCTGCGTGCGCAGTTCGCTCAGAAAGATGGCGAATACTTCAACGCGACCCTGTTCGGCAAAGGGTTGGATCAGTTGCGTAAGGCCTTTGGCGAAGGCGGATTCATCAACTTCGTAGGCACGCCCGTCCCGACCATCGATGAAGCCAATAAGACGATCAAGCTGAACATTGATATCGATGAAGGCAAAGCGTTCTACGTCTCGCGGATCGAGTTTACCGGCAATACGATTACGCGCGATAAGGTGATTCGGCGCGAGCTCTTGTTGGAAGAAGGGCAGGTCTATAACAGCCGGCTCTGGGACCTTTCGATTCTGCGTTTGAATCAGCTCAACTACTTTGAGCCGTTGAAGGCCGAGCAGGACTCCGAGAGCCGCCAGAATACTGACGACGGAACCGTCGATCTCCTGCTGAAGCTGAAGGAGAAGGGCAAGAACTCGATCGGCCTGAACGGCGGCATCAGCGGGCTGTCGGGAACCTTTGTCGGGCTGAACTACGAGACCAATAACTTTCTCGGACTTGGAGAGACGCTCTCGGTGCAGGCAAATATCGGCGACCTGTCGCGTAACCTGAGTCTGGGTTTCACCGAGCCCTATCTGCGGGACAAGCCGATCTCGCTGGGCGCTCAGATCTTCGCCAGCAAGTACGACTTCAATCCTTCGAAGAGCCAGTCGGCGACCGGCCAGGCGGCGGGCAACCTGACGACGGCACAGCAGTCGCTGCTGACGAACTATAACCAGTCGACGACAGGGTTGACGATCTCGGCAAGCGAACCTCTGCGACATCTGTTTGCAAAGACCGGCGTGACGCGTGTCGGTCTTTCGTACTCGCTGTCGCGGTCTTCGGTAACGACGTTCAACCAGAACACGACCAACGTCTTTCAATCCCTCGCGTTCCGGTCTGGCGTTGCGGGACAGAATCAGCTGTCCGGCATCATTACTTCGGTCGTAACGCCGAGCTTCACGTTCTCCAGCCTCGATCGCGCGGTCGGGCCGCACAACGGCAAGGACTTCAACGTCTCGGTCCAGGTAGCAGGCGTGGGCGGTAACGTGAAGTACCTCTCGCCGATTGCCAGCTATCGTCAGTTCTTCCCCATGAAGGGTCTAAGGGTGAACCGCGAGGGCCACAATGTGCTTGGGTATCGCATCCAGTTGGCTCATACCTCGGGCTTCGGCGGCGAGGTCGCCCCCCCGACGCATCGTCTCTACAGCGGTGGCGAATCCGATCTGCGCGGCTTCGACATCCGGTCGGTCGGTCCCTATACCTTCATTCCGAACAAAGTTCAGTACATCCTGACCAACCCGGATGGGACCTCGGTTCCGCGCGATCCGACCAACCCCGCACTGGGCCCGGTCCAGATTCCGCTGCCGATCTACCGTATGGTGTCCATCGGCGGAGACACGCAGCTCGTCTCGAACATCGAGTACCGCATTCCGATTGTGAATCAGGTGACCTTCGCCTTCTTCAACGACTTCGGCATGACCTTCGATGCGCTGCATGGCCAGTTGCGGCAGAGCACTGCGGGGCAGTCGCTGATCGATGGAGCACAGTATGGTTGCCCCACGATCGTCAACGGCGCCTGCTTTGGCGGCCAGTCGGTGCAGTTCCCGAACCTGCTGAAGATTGTGCCAGGAACGAACTTCGTTCCGCGAGACTCCCTCGGCGCCGAGCTGCAGGTGATTCTGCCGATCGTCAACGCGCCGTTCCGGATCTTCTACGCCTACAATCCGCTGCGTCTTTACAAGACCGTTCCGCAGGAGCTGGCGGTTCCGAACTCTGGCCCGGACAACGTGAATACCTTCAAGAGCTACTTCCCAACCAACGGAGCAGGGCAGTTCAGCTACCAGCAGGCGCTTCAGTTCTATGGGGCTGATTATATCCTGCGAGAGCCAAGAAAGACGTTCCGCCTGACGGTAAGCACGACCTTCTAGGGTATGTCCTGCCGGACCGGCTCCCTGCGCGGGCGGCGGTCACTTCGTGACGTGTGTACCCCTTCGGTCGGCGCTCCCGTTGGTCGCGAGGAAGATGATTCCGACCAACGGGAGGACCACGCGAAGCTCTAAAAAGGCGTGTGAACGCCCGCTCTCCGCGCAGGAGGCCCGTCCGGCAGGACAAGATCTCTTAGTAGCTACGCTGATACATGCGGGAGATGCGGTCATGCCACCCGAGGCCGTCTTCATCCATCCAGGCCCAAAGGAAGCCGATACCCAGCGGACAGGCAGCAAGGACCGTCGCGAAGATGCGTCGGCGCATGGCCGAGCGCGTGGGATTGTCATCCGAAAGAGTGCAGAGGCCGATGCGGGCGTACCGCATACCGGGGGTCGCCTCGCTGAAGGTAAAGAAGAGAAGCTGATAGAGCAGCGTGAGAACTACGAGAGTTCCAGCCGCACCGATCGCGGCGATCTGCAGGCTCATAGTTACGCTGCTGGCAGCAAGATTCGCCGGGTTAGCAGATAGCTTCCCCACGGTCAGCGCGAAGGCTGCAACGAAGCACAAAAACGAAGCCGTAATGATGCAGCCATCCACCATCGTAGCCATCAGCCGCAGGTTGAGAGGCGCGGCCTCGGGTCGATGCTCAAACTGGAAGGGGGCCTCTGGAGTTTCAACCGGAGCAGCAACCGGATGGGCCGCAAGCAGAATCGAGGACCACTCAGGCGCAACCGATTCCACCTCTGGAGTGGTAGAGATCTGGGCAGCCTCCACCTCGAAGATGCGAAGCTGCGCCGTCTGGTGGCTGTGAGGCGCCTGGTCGGCTTCTTCGCGGAGCGGCCCTTCCGCCAGCCGCGGCCGAGCTTTCCTTGCCGCCACCAGCTGACGGGGAAACTCGATAAGGTTAGCCGGAATCTCGATGGGCGGCCCGGACTCTTCGAAGACGGGAGCCTGGCGGAAGGCGATCTCCTCATCGAGCGCGAGAGTCTCTTCCTCATTCAAGGCTTCGTAGGTCTCGTAGATCAGGGGACGGCTGGGCGGCGAAACTTGTTCCTGCAGCGGGCCGCGGGTTGCGTCTTCGTAGAGCCTTACAGTGAGTGCCGGGGATAAAACCTGAGCGGTCGCTGGAAGAGTATGCGCAAGAGCTGCGGCGTTAGAGAGCTCCCCAGCAGTGAGCTTCGGCTCAGCAACTGGCGCAGGCGGCATAGGCGTGGGGGGAGTCAGCGTCCATTGGTCCAGATCCGCCAGCAGCTGGTACTGAGCATCAGCCACGGCCTTGGCGCTGAGTGCGGCAACTTCTGCGGCAGCTTCGGCCTCGCGAATCGCAGCTTCGGCCTGCTCGGCGAGAAACGTGCGGTAGCTCGGCGAGTTGGCGTACCGCTCCGCAACCGCGGCGGCGATGCGGGAGGAGCGTGACTTCTCAGGACCAGGTTGCGCAATGGGAGTGACCGCCGAGCCCGATTGCTGGGTCCGGCGGGCCCGGTGGGCGGCAAGACGTTGCGCTACCTGTTCCCTAAGCGCAAACGGCGCGCCAGCTTCCGTTTCGGCCGCGGTTTCGTCCAGTGGTAGCAGGTCACGCTGTGCAGAGCTCATTGTGCTCAATTCCAAACTCGCTTCCGTAAAATCGTTTAGCCTCAAAGAGTGGTGCGCCTGATTAGTCTCAAATCAAGTTTCAAGCCGGACGAACCTGGGATCAACACCCATTGGCTGCGCCGACTGCCTTTGCTGTTCGGCGGCGTGAGGCCGTTGCCTGCCGTCGCGAAGGCACACGGAAGCTGCTCGAGCAACCTCCGGACGGCTGTTTACCTCTTGATAACTATCATGGTGCCCACGGCAAGTCATCCACATCTGTGGGCCCAGCAGGTGACGAGTCAGGCAACCCCCCTTTCTGATGCGCCGCAGACGCCCACGAGCCTGCCGGATGCGCCCGGAGCGACGCAATATCCCAGAGCGACGCAGTATCCGGTGGCAGAGGTGCTCCCCGCGACCGATGGCACGACCGATGTGACGATGCTGTCGGATACGCAGTCGAAACTAGGGAGCCGTTATGTGCTGAATGGCGACGTGGAGCTTCACTATCGCGACCGGGTGGTGCAGGCCGACCATATCGAGTATGACGAAGAGACTGATGAGCTAACCGCGACAGGCCATCTGCACGTAAGCGGAGGCGCGAATCACGAGGACCTCACCGCCAGTCACGGCACCATGAATCTGAAGCTACAGACAGCGACTTTTTATGACGTAACCGGCTCGGTGGGGCTCAAGAGCGCGGGGCACACGCTAACCTATTCGAGCAGCAATCCGTTTCTATTCACCGGGCGCATGGTCGTGCGGACAGGGCCGCAGTCCTACGAGATCTACGACGGCAGCTTGACGACCTGTCAGCTCCCGCACCCCGACTGGATGCTCTACTCAGGAAAGTTTGCCGTGGACAGCGAGAAGGCGAAGGCGCAGAACAGCACCTTCCGGCTGATGAATATTCCTGTGCTGTTTTTGCCCTACGTGACCCATCCGGTGGACTCGGAGCAGAGGCAGACCGGCTTCATGATCCCGGTGCCAGGCTACTCGTCGACCAAGGGATTTACCCTCGGCGAGGAGTTTTACTGGGCGATCAACCGCAGCACCGACCTCACCGTAGGCGCGCAGTATTACTCCCTCCGCGGGTGGGAGCAGTCGGCGACGTTTCGATATCGCGGACTGGGCAACGACTTTGCGAAGGCCCGATACACCGGCCTGCTCGACCGTGGCATCTACACCAACGGCGTGTACCTGAATCAGGGCGGAGAAGATGCCACTGTTTCGGGGCGTCACGACTTCACTTCGCAGACGAGAGTGGCTGGGGATGTGGAGTATCTGAGTTCGTACGCCTATCGCGAGGCGTTTGCCGAAAACTTCAGCGTCGCAGTGTCGAGCGACATCCTTTCGATCGTCTATGGCGTGCACCAGTGGGACGGATATTCCGCGTCGGCGCGTGTGGATCGATATCAGGGCCTGAAACAGGCTGGCGTAGCCGCGACGCCGGCCACGCCGGCAATCCCGGAAGAACAGGTGAAGATCTTTCATGCGCCGTCGTTCGACTTCAGGAGCACCGAGCATGAGATCGGCAGGACCGGATTGCTGTGGAGCATAGATGCCTCGCACGCCGGGCTCTCGAGGGTGCAACCGGGCTTCTCGACCGGCGGGCTAACGCAGCGCTTCGACGTGCATCCTGAGCTCGCCTATCGTCTAGGCTTCGATGGATGGCACGTGCTCGCGTCGGTGGGCGCTCGCGAGACCGCGTACACCAGAAGCAGGCAGGTTCCCTACTCGCCGATGGGAGTGCCGGTCGAGCTTCCGACCCCGCTGAACCGTTCGGACGTAGAGGTCGAAACGGATCTGCGGGCGCCTGTGGTAGAGCGGACCTTCGATTCGCCAGGCGTCGAAAAGCTATTCGGCGGCAATGACGTGAAGCACACCATCGAGCCGGAGCTGACCTACCGCTACGTAACCGGCGTGAATAATTTTTTGAGTGTCCTGCGCTTCGACGATGCCGATATCGTAAGCAACACGAACGAGCTGGAGTATGGAGTGACGCAGCGGCTGTTCCTGCGACCGACGAAGGTCCGGCCCTGCAAAGATAGGCCCGTGGCCACAGCGCAGACACAGTACTGGGATGACGATAGCGGCAAGATTCAGACCAGGGGCCAGATCGGCAACGGGAAAGACGCGCTGCCCAGCTGCGGCAGTCACCCCCTGCTCAGCTGGCGGCTGACGCAGAAGTACTTCTTCAACGAGAACTTTGGCGGAGCCGTGATCAACGGCCGGCGTAACATCTTCGACACGACGCTGAACTTCTCCGGAATCGCGTTTCTCACCGAGCCCCGCGCCATCTCGCCTCTGGTCTCGCGTCTGCGCGTGCGCACCTCGTCGCACATGGATGTGGAGTGGGACTTCGATCTCGATACCGGAGCGAAGAAGTTTACCTCGAACAACGTGATGGTGGACGTGCATGAGAACAATGTCTTTGCCGGCCTCAGCTACGCGAGGCTGAACGCTCCGGGACGCTTCTATACAGAAGGAGTGAGTTCCGCGGTCTCAGACTTCAATCAGCTTCGGCTGCTCCTGGGGTACGGTTCGCCGACCAGGCCGGGGCTGGGCGTGGCAGGGAATGTCGGCCTGGATCTCAACGCGAATAACACCGGCCTGGTGCAGTATGGAGCGGTGCAGGGGTCCTATAACTGGGACTGCTGCGGCTTCAGCGTCGAGGTTCGCAAGTACGAGCTGGGCTCGGTCCGAAACGAGACGACGGAGAGATTCAACTTCACGCTGCTCAACATCGGAACCGCGGGCAATCTGCGCCGGGCCGCGAGCCTCTTCTAAGGGCCGATGGCGCGGCCGTTCCCGGGCTCGTCTTGGGGCCGCCCCTGGAGCCGCTAAGAGGGGTCCGAAGCCTTGTAAATTGCCTCTGCGTGAGATAATCGAGGTATTGTGTTGATCGCTGTGAAGCCGTTCCGAGCCCTGATCTTTGCCTCTACGCTGGCCGCCCTCGGCTGCCATGCACAGACCTCTTCGCAGACTGCGAACCAGACTGGCGCCTCCGCTTCGGACAAGCTCTCTCCCGAGCTCACGCGCAGGGTGGAGGTGCTGATCCGTTCGAGGGCGTCGATTCCACCGGCCTATGTGATCCAGATTGGATCCCGCACCAGGAGCGAGGTTCCCGGCTTCGACAAGATCAGCGTAACGTTTCTGGCCGACGGCAAGTCGAGCAAGCCCGCAGACTTTCTGCTCTCGACCGACGGCAAAACCCTGGCACAGTTCACCAGGTTCGATATCAGCCAGGATCCAAAGCTCCTCGTGAGCGGCGATGGGCGTCCTTCGCGCGGTGGCCCGGCGAATGCGCCGGTGCTGATCGTCGGCTTCGACGACCTCGAGTGCCCCTACTGCGCGAAGATGCACGAGCAGCTCTTTCCCGCGCTGACCGAGCGCTACAAAGATCAGATTCATATCGTCTATCGCGACTTCCCGCTGGACCAGCATCCCTGGGCCATGCGCGCGGCGATCGATACCAACTGCGTAGGCGCCCACAGTCCAATAGGCTATTGGAATCTGGTGGACTACATCCACGCTCACGCCGGAGAGCTTGGCGGGCCAGACAAGAGTCTCGCCAAGGCCAACGAGACACTCGACACCTTGGCACGCGACGAGGGAAAGAAGCAGAATCTCAACGCGGAGTTGCTGAATGCGTGCCTCACGAAGCAGGATGATACCGCAATCAAAGCGTCGATCAAGCTGGGCGAAAGCCTGGGGGTGGACTCCACGCCGGCGCTCTTCATCAACGGAGAAAAGGTGGAGGGAGCGCAGCCGCTCGAGGACGTGTATCGTATGATCGATAGCGCGCTGATTGCCTCCGGGCAGACGCCGCCACCGCCGCCCACACCAATTCAGGCACAGCCTCAAACCCCGCCGGCGACCAAACCCGGCAACTAGCAGAAGAATGCAGGAGATCTGGATGCGGAACACGGATGTGCCGAGCTTGTCGACCGAAAACGAACGTACTTCTAACACGCGCTCCTTTCGCACCGCCTCGCTTCCGTTGCTGCTGACGATGGCCGCCGGGCTCCTGCCGGTTGCGGGATGCAACCACGGGCACAGCGCCGATGTCGTCGCCACGGTCAACGGCCACGCCATCATGCAGGCAGATCTCGAAAAGGCCTACAAATTGCAACTCGGAGACGCCGCTCAACAACAGCAGCAGCCCTCACCCGAGCAGGCGGATTCGATGCGCCTGAACCTCCTCCGCGAGTTGATCGATGAAGAGATCGTCGAACAGCGCGCAGCAAAGATGAATCTGACCGCGACCAATGAAGAGGTCGACGCGAAGCTCGCCGAGATGAAGGCTCCCTATACGGAGGAGCAGTTTCAGGAACGGCTGAAGGCAAGCAACCAGACCATCGACGATGTAAAACACTCGCTGCGTCGCAGCCTCACCATCAATAAGCTGCTGAACAAAGAGATCAACTCCAAGATCACCGTCACCGACGCCGATGTGGCGAGCTACTACAACCAGCACAAGGCCGAGTTCAATCTGCTTGAGACCAAATATCACCTGGCGACCATTCAGGTGACCGGTCAGCCGTCACCCCAGCCGGGAAACTTGCAGGGAAGCAAAGCCACCAACGACATCGAAGCAAAGAAGAAGATTCAGGCGTTGAAGAATCGCCTGGACAGCGGTGAGGACTTCGGCACCATCGCCAGCAACTGGTCCGAGCAGCCTGAGACCGCGCCCAACGGCGGAGATATGGGCTTCGTCGGCGAGTCGCAGCTCCACGCAGATCCTACCGTCTTCACCGCCGTGACCAAGCTGAAGGCCGGCCAGATCACCGAGATCCTTCCCCTGCTCGATGCACAGACGAAGCGTCCGGCTGGCTATGCGATCTACAAACTGATCTCCCGAGACCCCGCAGGTCAGCGCGATGTGAACGATCCGCGTGTCCAGCAGGCCATCCGCCAGCAGTTGCGCGATGTGCGCTCTCAACTGCTCAAGAGTGCTTACCTCGAGATGGTGCATGACCAGGCCAAGGTGGAGAACTTCTTCGCCGAACAGATCTTCAAGACCGACGCCCACTAACTCTCCAACCGATATCGTCACTCATCTTTTTGGGAGGTCTCATGACGCAGTCGCCTGTGCGCTTCGCGATTCTTGGCTTTGGTCACCACGCGATCCGTCGCCTATTGCCTGCCTTTCCGAAGTGTGAGCATGCGACGCTGAGCGGAATGTGGCGGCGCGACCATACGGCTGCTCTCGCCAACTGCGCGGAGTACAAGATCCCTCACTGCTTCGCCACGCGCGAAGAACTCTGCTCTTCACCGAACGTCGACGTCGTCTTCATCACATCGCCCGACGCGATGCACCGCGACGATACGCTGCTGGCGCTCAAGCACGGCAAGGCGGTTCTGTGCGAGAAGCCGCTGGCCATGAGCGCGACGCAAGCCGAGGAGATGAACCGAGCAGCCAACGCAGCCGATCTGCTCTTCGGCGTAGCGCAGAACTTTCGCTACAACCGAAGCCTGGAGTGGATGCGCCAGCAGATCACCGCCGGCCTCATCGGAAAGCCACAACTTGCGCGTGCCGAGTACTGCTATCCGGCCACAAACTCCGCACGAAAGTGGATTATCGACGCGACGCTGGCTTACGGCGGACCCATTGGAGATGTCGGCGTGCACTGCATCGACGCCCTCCGCTTCGTTCTCGGCGAAGACGTGATCAGCGTCGATACTCTGGCCAGGAAGGACGCCTCGTCAGGCAAGGTGGAGGCCGTCGCCTCGCTGCAGATGGAGATGACGGGCAACGTCTTTGCTACGGTGACGACGAGTGCGCGAACGCCCTATCGCTCTCTGGTCGAGGTCAACGGCAGCGAAGGCGTCATGACTGCCGAGGGGGGTCTCACGGTTGATCGCCCAGTGGAGATTGTTGTGCGGCGTGCGGGCGACGTGGTCGAGCGCGTCACCGTAGACAACGGGGATGGCTACACGCGCATGATGGATAGCTTTGCCGTTGCCCTGCGCGGAGGACCTCACTTTGCGGCCACCGGCGAAGACGGTGTTCACAACATGCAGGCGCTGGATGCGGCGATCAAGAGCTGGCGAAGCGGATCTCGCGAGAGATTGTAGTTGACGAAAAACTGAGCTCTACCGCAGAGCCGCAGCCAGAGCAGAAGTCCCGCCATGATGCAGAATGGCGAGGTCGCGCTCAGGTGCCAGCGGCAGATACCTTTTGTAGACACTCACGTGGAAGCACGACTGTTGGAACTCCTCTTCCACATCAACTTTTCCCGATTGCACGAGCGGCAAAAGATAGCCCCGAAGCCACGCGATCTCCGCCAGCGAGAGGCCGTGCTTCGCAATGTCGACAGCCTGCCCCGTCAGATGCGGAGAGGCCGTGTCGCCCTCAGCCGGTGCTGCGTTGCCGTTGATGTGCAACAGGTGCTGCTGAAATTCAACCGTGCGTACAGCGGAGTTCACCTGCAGCGGCGTATGGAAGCGAGCATAGTGCGCGCGCGCCAGAGTCGCGAGAAACTGCGCTGTCCACGGACGGCAGTAACGCCGGTTAACCGGAAGCCGGTCGTCCACCTGAAGAGCGTCGTTCTCAGGCAGCGCGACAAGCAGCTTCTTGCTGCGCATGTCCATAAGGTCGCTGTCATCCTGAATGCGAGAGAGCCCATCGCGGTCGGCCACTTCGTTCTGATGAACGAGAATCTCGTGAGATCCCTTCAGCGGCGGAGGAACGATAAGCCGGCCACGCTTGTTATAGAGATTAGGCAGAATGACAGGAGTCGACGCCACCTCTTCGACGCTGGCCAGTTGCGGCCTCTCCGTCGCCGGCCGAACCACGCTGATAACAGGAACCGGCTTGGCCACCGAGACCGGCTTCGGCGAAGACGCGGTCTTGCGCGCAGGTGCAGCCGCAGCCTGACGAGTCTCGTTGACCTCTTCGGGACGCGACGTACCGTGGATCGCCAAAGCGGCCTGGGTCTCCACCTGGGTCGACGCGGCCGCTTTCAGGAAGTCCTCCGAGGTCGCCTTCTGAGATGCCCTGGCTGAGGCGGTCATCTCAGGTTGCGTCGCCTTCGGAAGCGAGGCACTGACCGAGTGGCGCAGGCGGCGTCGGTTTGCAGACCGCGCACGGACACGGGCGCTCACAGGAGGGTCGGCCTTCGGCGTACTGTGATGCTTCGTGCCATGCGCCGCATGAGCCGGTTTCGCAGCGGCCTTCCGTTTGTCTGGATGCTTCGCCACTGCAGCGGCGACAGTCTTCTTATGAGCCGAGGGATGATGCATCGGTTTGGCGTGGCTGCTTGCAGAAGAAAAACACAGAGCCGCAAGCGCCAGAAGGGCCGGTATGGGGGCGTTCAAACGCATCATGTTTTCGGAGGCGCGGAACGCCAGAGCAACTCCTAAGTTAAACGTTGGTAAGAGAGCACGTAAGTGACGAGGTGGGTTCCGTATACTTGGTCGTTAACAGGAGGAGTGATGAAGAGGATGTCGGTGGGCTTAGGACTGGTCGCTACCGGATTGATGGGGTGGGGGTTTCGCGTCGGAACCGTGCAGGCGGCACAGGATGAGGCAGCGAAGCCCGAGTTTTACACAACCAGGGTTCAGCCTATCCTTCAGGCCAACTGCTACCGGTGTCACGGCGGGATCAACCATCGCGGCGGGTTGAACATTCAGACGCGGGCAGGGATGTTGAAGGGCGGCCACGATGGCTCTGTGTTGATCCCCGGAGATCCCGCAAGCAGCCTCCTCGTGCGGCTGATTCGCCATGAGGGACCCGCGAAGGACCCGATGCCCATGCCGCCCAAGCAGCCCAAGCTCTCCGATGCGGACATCGCGACAGTCGAACAGTGGGTGAAGGCAGGGGCGATTATGCCGGAGGATCCGCAGCAGTAAGTCTTCGCCGAAATAATCTCTGCCGCGCGATTCAGAACAGAAGCCAAGCAGCAGCTTCGACGCTGTGGCGGCTGCGTGAGCAAGCCGCCGCGCCCGATATTGATGTTAATGGGCTTAGAGCTCTGAATCTCCGACCAATCCCGACGAGCTGGACCGATTCGATGTGCCGGTCTCCCGCTTCTCCTGGGTTCTGACGAAGAGGTTCTTCAGCCGGCGGCGGAAGTAGAAGAGAGCTCCTGAGATCGCCGCGCTGATCCCTTGAAACAAAAGCAGGCCGGAGCCAGGATCGACGTACGCGTGGGCCTGGCGCTCGAAGGCAAAGCTGAGCGCTAAAAGAAGCATCAGCGTGATCGCGAACCGCTTGAAACCATAAATCATCTTTTCCTCTGGGGAGGTGTGCCTCGAGGGGCGCAATCTCAATAAAAGTGAAGACGCAAAGTGCAGACAAAAGTTTCGATTCTATAAATACTTTCGCTTCCTTACAGGCTAGGCATCTTTTTATCTTGCATTTCGTCTTGAACTTTCTATTACGAGATTTTAGTTTGCCGCTGAGCCAGGCCGCCGGTTTTTATCGAACAAATCGATAGGCAAATCCGCGCGTCCCATATCGGGATCTTCGCAACCTGTTATGACATGGAGCGATCGGCACGATCGAGAAAGGCAGAGAGTCTCCCGACGGAGAAGCACCCACAGTATCCAGCAGCAGCAACCCAGCTTGTTCGACGCGACCCGGAAGCAGAGGCTCGAAGAATTACGCCGCCCGCAGTCAGGGCTTCGCAGGCGTCTCCGTGTGCACCTGGGCAAGCCATCTCCCGCTCTTGGGTTGCCGAACCCAGACCGTAACGGAGTTGTTGTCATTGTTCATCACAGTGGGTTTATCCGCCGTGCCGCACTGGAATGTATTCACCACGTGATACGCCGTGAGCGCAGAGTCCTGCGTCAGAATACGAACCTGTAGATCACGAAGCTCATACGACTCAAGCTTGCAGTGTTTCAGCGTGATCAGCAGCGTATCCAAAGCCTGAATATGCTCATCTACCAGGATGAAGTCTTCAGTAAACAGACTACGGACCGCCCCGAAGTCGCCTTCAGCCATCGTGGTCCAAAGATTCTGTTCCAGCTTGACGATATCGATCGAGGCAGGCAGCGGTGTCGATGCCGCAGGCTTCTGAGCAACTGCTCCCGACGCAAGAAGCGAAGCGATAACCAGAAGGAGAAGACGCATGCAGACTATCTTAGCGTCTCGCTCCCGTTATGAAGCCGGAGTGTTGTCCCCGGAGTCAGTTCGCCGGCGGCGTCGACGCCTTGGTCCCTACCCGGCGCACGGAAGCGTCGACGATGGCATACAGCAGCTGTCCATGATCGGCCTTAGCCTTTGCCTTGATGTACTCGCCCGCGCGTTTGCCGGCCTCAGCGCTCTCAGGAAGCGCCAGGCCCCGCGTCTGCGCCGAGATCTCCGCCAGTTGCTGGACGATATCGAAGAACGTCGCCTCATTCTTGCCCGCAAGCTGCCAGCAGTCGGACACCGTGCAGGTAAGAATCTGCTCCTTCGTCCAGTTGTGGGCTGCAGTCGAGTCCGCCGAAGGCGTAATGGTGGCGGCCGACGGTTGCTGAGCCGAAGCACCCAGAGCAACCGTGGTCAGAGCGAAGCAGAGTGCGAGGCGAGAGAAGAGGCGCATGGGATCGTTCCTTTAGTTGCGTAGGTTAGAAAGCGTCTAGTACCGGTGATAGCGATCGTCGCGATTGTTCTGAGCGGCCTGGCCGACCACAGCGCCAATCCCGGCACCCGCGGCGCCGCCAATGATGGTGCCCTTCAGGCCACCGCCGAATACCGCGCCAAGAACCGCGCCGCCCCCTGCACCGATCAGCGCGCCCTTGCCAGGTCCAATGCCGCCCTGGTTATCCCGGTAGTGGTCGTCGTGGTAGTAGCGGCGATCGCGATCGTTATAGTAGTTGCCGCCACGGCCACCACTACGCATCCCGCTGTAGTAGGCATTGTTGTTAGCGTAATGGTTGTTATCGTAACGCTGCGCAAATGCCGGAGCGATGCCGGTCGCGAGCAGCAGAGGAGCCAGTAGGACCGCATTTCGTAGCTTGGTCATTCCCGGTTAGATGCGGAATCTCCCCGCTGCGTGGATCTTAAATTCGAGAGCGTGGCCAGAGACGGGTAAAGTCACGAACGGCAGCAGTTAGGAAACCCCAGAAACCCACATCGAAACCCGGATCTTAACCCACATCGCAAAAAAGTAACCCCAAGGGGTATCTGCAATAAGTCGATCCCTTTCAAGATCAGGCATCATCTACCAAACAAGCCCAGAGCCGATTTCGTCTATTTGGCATGCTGGATCGTCTTCACATGCGGTAGCTTTCAAAGAGCAGGATTGGAGGGGGATGTGAAGAATCGGATCTATGGCATTTCGGCAAGGGTGCTCGTAAGTCTCATAGGGCTGGGGATCATAAGCCTGGGCCTCACCGGCTCCATCGCGTCAGCGCAAACGCCCGCTCCGCACAAGCCGAGGAGCTCCTCCAGAACCGCAATGGCGGCCTGGTCGCCCGACGTCCAGAAGACGCTCGGCCTCTCCTCCGACGACTTCAAAACCGACGGGCTCAACAAGCTCACCCAGGCGCAGCTCACCAGCCTCATCAACTCCGCCAAGCCCGATCCCCGCAAGCACTGGCTAGTCTGCCCGGCCAGCGGAACCACGCCCTCCGGCCAGATCCACGTGCTGCTCACCGTCGCCGGCGACGACTCCACCGGCGCCATCGCCGGCCAGATCCGTCAAGCCATCAGTGGGCTCACCGGCGTTATCGTAGTCGACACCGTCGCCAACGCCGACCGCACCCTCCACGTCGTCATCCAGGAGCAGACCACCGCCAAACGCACCATCGGCTTCACCGCCTCCTACCTCACCGGAACCCCCTGCACCGAGGAGGTCGCCGGCAAAAAGAAGGACGTCGAGCTCAAGGGCACGCTAGGCACCTACACCGACGCGAAGGGCGCAGGCCTCGCCATGGACCTCGCCGGGATGCTCGATCAGGATCTCCAGCCGCTGCGCACCGGCGCCGCAACCCACTAAAAATCGAAGCACGAAAGAATCGACAAACAAAGAGACGCAATAAAGAATCGAAGCAGAAAATTCGCCCCCCAGCCTCCCGCAACCCGTCCAAACCCTGTCCCATCAGTCACGAAGGGGTCGGACCAGAGATTTTTCATCCACGCCACGCAAACTCTGCATCTCACCAACTGGAGGATTTGTTATGAAGGGACTCCCTTGGATCCTGGCCGGCATCGGAGTCGGCATCGCCGTAACGTTCCTGCTCTTCGTCGATCTCTCAGATCAACCCGAGCCAGCCTACGACATCGGTTATGACGGATTCACCGACGCCGCCCGCAAGACCTTCGCCTGGGGCACCAGAAAACAGGCCGAGGGCAAGGTCGGTTCTTTCGCGGGCGCCATCAAGCAGGGCGCAGGCAAGCTCATCGGCAACCAGAACATGGTCGCCGAAGGCGCTGCGGACCGCGTCATAGGCAACGTAAAAGATGCCGCAGGACACGTCGGCGAAGCCGTCGGACAGACCCTCCACGATCTGAATCAATAGAAACAAAGCTGCAGTAATAGTTGTGGGCCCGTGGTTCTCCATGCAACAAAACCGCCCCTCTCCGCAAAGTTTCAACCTGCGAAGAGGGGCGGTCCTTTGCTGTCATCCTGACCCTGAGCGAAGTCGAATGGGGAAGGATCCCGACGAACTCCGACCTGCCCAAACCGCTCGTCCCTTTCCACCCACCCTCTTCACGCAGTTGTCTGCGCTCTATACCTCGTGTTGCAGCGCCGCGCAAACCAGGGCAACCCCGCCGATAGTTACAGAGTCGTACTTCTCAGATGTGTAGTGCTGTAAGGCTGCCCGTCTGGAGGTTCTTATGATTTTTCGCAAAAACGCTTGGGCGCATCTCATGCTTGCTGGTGTGCTTTCTTTCAGCCTTGTGCCCGCTGGTTTGGCGCAAGCTCCGCACGACAGCGATGTGAATAGTTGGTCCTCGCCGCGCGGCTACGATATAGCTTATCCAGAGAACGGCACCCCCAACATGGTGGCCCGTCAAGGCTATGCTGCAGGCTTCAACCAGGGCCAGGCCGACCTATCGCGTGGTCAGTCGTTCCGTCCTACTGAGAACAAGGCCTACGCTCACGCGAAGATCCCGAAGGGGATGGACAAAGACACCTTCAAGACCGAGTTTCGTGAGTCATTCGTGAAGGGCTATACCAACGCCTACAAGGGCCAGTAGCACTCGCGAAATACCACAGCTCAAAGAAACAAAACAATGCCCGCCTTCGTGACGACACAGCAGTCACGAAAGCGGGCATCTCCGTATCAGTTAGCTCTGGTGATGCTTCAACGCCGCGCGAACCTTTTCGACATGCGTGCCATGCACGCGAATCGCCTCATGCAGTTGATCCCCCGTCACCCCAAACTCCTTCGCCCAGTAGTGAACATCGGACGACATCTTCGGATTGATCTCCTTCGGGTCATGCGGGCCCTTCTCTGGCTCTACGTGCTCCGCGTGAGCGGTGCGAGCTTTGGACTTCTCAACTTCTTCGTGTTCATGCGGCCGTGCCTGATCTGGATGAGACATCGATTCATTCCCCTTTTCGCGTTAACAACTAAAAAATCAAACCCGGAAACTCATCGGCCCCAGGAACCAATTCTTGAAGATTCCTTCTTGATGGTCGTCATCCCGAATGGAGTGAAGGATCCCCGTATTTGTCTTTATCCACGCTCATACGGCCCTTTGTACTTTGTATCTGACGCGACATGAATTCATTCCCCTTAGCTCGTTCCTTTCGTTAGATGCGGAACCAGCGAGGCACGCCCACCTAAGTGGGATCCTCTGCGACTTTCGTGGTGAATGATGAGTTTGCTACTTGTCTTGCGAAGGGAGACAGCGTAACTTTCGTCTTGACTTCAAACTTGATGAGATTAGGTCGTACGAAAACATGCGTTACCCCCTTGCTTCACTCCTGTTGGTTCTCTCTGGATTCGGCAATCCCGCCCAAGCGCAACAAAGTGCAGCGCCCGCTGTACCTGCAAGTGATCAAGACAAACCCCGCGTCTATGTAACCGATAGCAACTCATGGTCGACCCAAAGCTCGGCGGGTGGATCTCACGGCGCCTTCGGTGCCAGTTCGTCAGGCGGAGCACGCCCCCAAACGGCTGAAATTATCAAAACCTTCGGACAGCGTTGCCCGGAGGTTCTGGTGAACAATCGCGTCGACGCAAGCAACTACATCGTTGAGCTGGATCACGAAGGTGGCAAAAGCGTCTTCGCGCACAAAGACAAAATTGCAGTCTTCGTGCAGAAGACCGGCGACTCAATCTTCAGCAAATCAACTCTGTCGGTTGGCGGCTCCGTACAGGATGCCTGCACAGCAATACTCGCCAATTGGTCCGCGCACTCAAGCGAACTGAAATCTCCCGCAACCGGCTTCGGCGAAGGCGGATACGGCGGTGCACCGGCCGCACCAACAGTCGCTTCCGTTCCACAGTCGTCCATCACAGTCGACGCAAGCGTTCCAAACTGCGACATCGAGATAGACGGAAACTTCATGGGCAGCACACCATCCACGCTGAATCTAGCCCCAGGCAAACACCAGATCGTAGTAAAGAAAACCGGCTATCAAGACTGGTCCCGCAGCATGACCGTCACAACCGGCGTTGTGCGCCTAAGCGCGGAGATGACCACCAGGTAAATCTGCTCATCACTAAGAAATTGAGAGAATAAATGAAGATATTAAGTATAGTTACGGAAACTACACAACTTAGGCACACGGTAGTAAGTGGAACACAAAGCGAACCCGCTTTGGAACATGCTGCTTTAAGCAAGCTGGCATTGCCCATGAATGTTTCAGACGGCGCGGGTCTCGCTACACTGTTCAAGACACTCTGTTCCTTGATCGAGCATGAGGCTCCTGACGAGATCGCCATTCTTCAAGCAGGAAAGGCTAAATTTGGAAATTCCTCGTCCGTTCGAATCAAAGTTGAAGCGGTCATCCAACTGGCAGCCGATCACTGCAAGGTGGCATGTCAATTGGTAGCCCCGCAGACTCTTAGAACAAAAGAGAAGAAATTTAGCAGCATCGCCGGTAAAACACCAGAAGTAGTCTTTAACGCCGGAGCCCCTTTTACCCCTAAGGTGATGAATGACGCAGTATTAACAGGCTGGACGCAGCTACCCAAATGAGTTTATCTACCGAGAGTAGCGATAAGGTCCGGGAACTCGCGAGCGCCTCAGGAAAATATGAACTCATTTCGCAATATACGGATGGAATGAACGGTTATGCCTTTCGGGCAAAACATATTCCAAAAGGGATCGAAGTGTTCATAAAGATCTGCGATGTAGACACCGAAAGCAGCGAAGTATTTCAAGAAGCAAAGTTTTTGGTCACAGCGACTGCCGACGGCGACGCGGATCATCTTGTGGTACTGCATGATGCGGAAATGCTGGGCGAAGAGTACATACTTATGGCGATGGAGCTCGTTAACGGGGGGAATCTATCGTCAAAAGTAATTGACAACTCAATTGGTCAGGCGGACGCTGTGAACTATGCAATGGACGTACTCAGAGGAGTAGGTAAACTTCACAAGAATCAGCTTCTTCATAGAGATTTGAAGCCTGCCAATATTTTGTTGTCAGTGAATGGAGAAAAATCGTCAGCAAAGGTGGGTGATTTCGGGTCAGTAAAGAGACTTACCACGTCAGGTGGCACGGTCAACTCGTCGAGGCATAGTCCAATCTATGTTCCACCGGAAGGTTGGACGGTACCTAATGCCTATGGTACGAGATCCGACCTTTATCAAGTTGGCATCGTCTTACACGAAATGGTCAACGGGCCTTTGCCGTATCAACTCGCATCACATTTAGACAATGCTGGGATCAAAAAGCTCCATTCTCAAGGCTATGAGAATTTGAATGAGATGGATGATTGCGACGCATGCCTTTTGGTCAACGAATGCATCGCACGTCGAACAATGAGCCAAAAACTCCTAGCGTTAAGCCCGACACAACCTTATCAATCGAAGCGTCTGACGAAGATTATAAAAAAGGCGACTTCTCCAGACGTAGACGATAGATACGGAAGTGCGGTTGAGTTTCGGGGAGCCTTGCAAGCGCTTCATCTGCCAAACTGGAAGAGGGTTGGAGCAGGATTTGAAGCAATTGGGTGGCAGGGAAAGGATTGGCTTGTTTCACAAGTTCAAAAATCAGGGACCCTGCAATATCAAATCAGTAAGCGACTGGTTGGGGGAACCTATCGGAAATTCGGGGACCCTTACCCGGAAGCAAAAGATGCTTTCCAAACGGTTGAAGATCAGTCTGAGTAAATACTGCTATATTCCCAAAACGGGACACCCTCAAAATAAATCCGGAAACCGTGGCGCATTTTTCGAGCCCCAAAAAGTGACTGCTAAAACACCACGTCCACCACGCAATCCACCACGATCACACCACCAAAACACCACGTAGAAACGCCCGTTTTTGCCAAAAACCCCAGCAAAAACGGGCGTCACCACGTCAGAAAAAAATTACTGCAACAAAGTGCCTTCTTCAGGCTGTGTCTTCGCCTCTTCGGGAGGAATGACGACAGCGGCGGCCACCTTGTCCTGATCCTCCAGGTCCAGCAGCTTCACCCCCTGCGTACTACGCCCAGCCGCTCTAACACTCTTCGTATCAATGCGAATGATCTTCCCAAACTGGCTGATCACCATCATCTCCGTCGTGTCATCCACCAGCTGAATGCTCGTAACCTTGCCAATCTTAGGAGTTGTCTTCATATTGATAACCCCTTTACCACCACGCGATTGCAGGCGATATTGATCAACATCGGTCCGTTTCCCGAACCCGTTCTCACTCACCGTAAGCACCAGGCAAGGCGTCAAACCCAGCTGTTTATCCAGCTTTTCGAGCTTCGCCGCAACCTCAGCCGAAGCCACCGGCGCCGCAAGTTCCCCAGGCTCAGCAAGTTCCAGCGGCTGCGCCTCAGACGACTCCGTAGCCTCGTCAATCGCCGCCTCCACCTGGTCCGTAAGCCCTTTCTGAGCAGCACGTTCCAGCCGTTGCTTGTTGCGCGCCTCGTTCGAAGGCGTCACCGCCGCCCCAATCACATAGTCGCCCTTCTTCAACGTAATCCCGCGATTGCCCGTAGCCGGCCGCCCCATCGGGCGTAAGTCCTGCTCATTGAAGCGGATAGCCATACCATCATGCGTCGCGATAAAGATCACCTGCTGCCCATCCGTGATCCGCGCAATGATCAGCTCATCATCCTTCTCAATATTGATAGCGATAATTCCACGCGCCATCACATTCGAAAAGTCCTTCAGCGCCGTCTTCTTCACCGTTCCATTGCGCGTCGCAAATAAGATGTACTTGCTCTCTTCCTCAAGATCCTTCACCGGAAGAATCGTAACCACCTTCTCCCCAGGCTGCAGCGCCACCAGCGAAGCCATCGCCTTGCCTTTGCCGGCCGCGCCAACATCGGGAACCTCATACACTTTCAGCCAGTAAACACGGCCTGTATTGGTGAAGCAAAGCAGATACGCATGGGTCGAATCGATGATGAGCTGCGCGACAAAGTCCTCTTCGCGAGTCTTCATACCAAGCCGCCCAGTGCCGCCGCGACGCTGCTGCCGGTAGATAGAGATAGGCGTGCGCTTTAGATATCCAGTATTCGAAACCGTAACCGCGACCTGCTCATCAGTAATAAGGTCTTCGAGCTGCAGTTCAGCGGTCTCATCGATAATCTGCGTACGTCGAGCATCGCCATACTTATCGCGGATCTCGGTAAGCTCCTTGACGATCACCTTGCGCAACTTCGCCGGCGAAGCCAGAATCGATTCAAACTCCGTGATGTTATCGCGAACCTCAGCAAGCTCCTTCAGCAGCTCATCGATAGAGAGTTGCGTAAGACGATAGAGCTGCAGTTCGAGGATCGCGTCGATCTGCTTGTAAGAAAGAATCAGCGTCCCGGTAGTGCTGAACGTCATATCGACGCCGTACTTCGCAGGGTCGAGCGTAACGCCGCGCAGCTCCGTACCACGCAGGTTGATCCGCTTATTCGAGAAGTAAGAGAACAGGTTCTCGCGAGCATCGGCGCGGCTCGAAGACTGACGAATAATCTTGATAACGTTGTCCAGATGGTCGAGCGCAATCTGGTAGCCAAGCAGAATATGTTCACGGTCGCGCGCCTTCGCAAGCAAGAACGCAGTCCGGCGACGCACCACCTCCGTCCGGTGATCGAGGAACGCCCGGATAGCCTGATCGAGCGGAAGCTCCTTCGGCTGGCCATTGTGCACAGCCAGAAAGATCATCGAGAACGACTCCTGCATCTGCGTGTGTTTGTGCAGCTGATTCAGCACGATCTGGCTCTCGGCTCCACGCTTCAGCCCGATGACGATCCGCATGCCATCACGGTCGGACTCATCACGAAACTCATCGCGTGCAATGTCGGTGATGACGCCCTCATTGACCAACTCAGCGATGCGCTCGATAAGTTTCGACTTGTTGACTTGGTAAGGAATCTCCGTGACGATGATCGCCTGACGCCCACCGGAGATGTTTTCAATGCTGCACTTGGCACGCATCATGAAGCGGCCGCGTCCAGTTCGATAAGCCTGCGGAATATTGGTCTTGCCGAAGAGATAGCCGCCAGTCGGAAAGTCAGGTCCGAGGACATGCTCGAGCACCAGATCCAGATCAGGCCGATGATCCTGAGGAGACTTCTGCAGCAGCGAGATGCAGGCGTTCACAATCTCAGTCAGATTGTGCGGCGGAATGTTCGTCGCCATACCGACGGCGATGCCAGAGCTGCCGTTGACGATAAGATTCGGAACCCGAGCCGGAAGCACGGTAGGCTCAAGTGACGACTCATCGTAGTTAGGAGAGAAGTCGACGGTGTCGTAGTCGATGTCCGCGAGCATCTCACCGGCGAGGCGGGTGAGCCGCGACTCTGTGTAACGCATCGCTGCGGCGGAGTCGCCATCGACGGAGCCGAAGTTCCCTTGACCATCTACTAAGAGATATCGGAGAGAAAATGGCTGAGCCAGTCGAACCATGGTGTCGTATATAGCAGAGTCGCCGTGGGGATGATAGTTACCCATCACGTGACCGACGACCTTGGCGGACTTGGTGTACTTCTTGTTGAACTGAAGGCCCATCTCCTGCATGCCGTAGAGGATGCGCCGGTGAACAGGCTTCAAGCCGTCGCGGACGTCCGGCAACGCGCGCCCGATGATGACCGACATGGAGTAGTCGAGGTACGACCTCCGCATCTCCTCTTCAATATTGATGGAGAGCATAAACGCCGCGCCGCGGCCCTGAACGGTCGAGCCGTCCGGAGGAGATCCGGCGGGGGGAGGGTTGTTGGAGTTCGCGTCCTGCGGGGAGGGTGCGTTGGGATTCTTCGGGTCTTGCGGAAACAAATCGTCAGCCATGTGTATTCCTATGATAAATGCTTGATTTGGTGGGGTAAAGCCGCCTGAACGTGCGGTTTCTCCGAAGCCAGAATGTGGTGCAGAAAAGGCGGGACTTAGGGGAATCCGAGGTCGGAAACAAGGTTCCGAAGGATAAAAAGGGCAGCTCCTTAGAGGAGCTTCCCACAATATAGATAGCGATTTTTCGCGAACTAGCGACTCAGCATTAAGCAGCCAAAAGTAGCCAACGGGGCTCCAGAGGACAATTAAACGAACTAAGACTAAATTTGTCGCCTATTCACTTGATCTCGGACTCATCACGTCGTATATTCAAGTCATCGCAGTTCAGCACTGGATTCAGGAGCTTGATTGGGAGTTGGAGTGTTTAGCCAGATCCCCGCGGATTATCTCTTGGCGGAGACCGCGAGGACCTAGAAGCTACAGCCGAGTGACTGCAGGTTCTCTGTATTATAAGGTTCGATCTGCGAATCGTTCTACTTCGGCTCGAAACTCCATGACATATCAGTAGGCCCCTCAAAGATTTCTCCGGAGATCACGTCATCGCGGGGATTTTTTCGAGGGTTAGCGGTCGACGATGAGGTGCGCCCGTTTGTCGCCCTCAGCCTTCGATCTGACAGAGAGACGTGAAGACCGACGCTGTTCTCAACTAAAGAGAACGCGATCGCCCTCACCGAGCACGGAGCTTAAACGGAGATACGAAATGAAGCAGTCGACGCGTAAGACGACATCAGGGAAGAAGAAGAGCCGGGCACGAATTGGCGGGAGCCGCGGATGGATCGCGGCAGGAACGCTGGCGGCTTATGCGGCGATGGGTGGCTCCAAGACGGCGATAGCCTCAGTCGAGAAGACAGATCCGGCGGTCAGTGGCGCGGTGGACGCTTCATTGCCGCTGAAGAAGTTTGATATTCCGGCAGGCCCGCTCGATGCGGCAGTCAAAGCATTTGAGAGAGTAACCGGCCTCACCGTGAAGATTGTGCTGCCCTCAGGAACTGTGGCAGGGTTCAACTCGCAGGGAGTGGTGGGACTCTATCGCGAAGACGAGGCGCTGCGCCTGTTGCTCGAAGGAACTGGCCTGAACTACCGCGTGGAAGATGCTACGACGATGCTCGTAGGAGTGCAGGCAAAGGATACTATATCTGTAACTGATTCAGTCACGAACTCGGTCTCACTGTCGAAGCTCACCGAGCCGCTGATCGATACTCCACAGAGTGTCAATGTGGTTCCGCAGTTTGTCCTGAAGGATGAGGGCGTCTCCACTCTGCGCGACGCCCTGCGCAACGTACCAGGCATCAGTCTGGCGGCAGGCGAGGCAGGCGCACAGGGAGACAACCTGACTATCCGCGGCTTCACCGCACGCAACGATATCTTTCTCGACGGCATCCGTGACTTCGGTAGCTACTACCGAGACTCCTTCAACTACGAGCAGGTCGAGGCGCTGGAAGGGCCTGCAGGCATCCAGTTTGGACGCGGTTCAACCGGTGGCGTCATCAACCAGGAGAGCAAGGTTCCTGTAGTGCAGCAGTTCGTAAACGTGCAGACGCAGTTCGGCACCGATAAGACTCGCAGGATCACGGCGGACATTAACGAACCGGAGCTTGATGTGCTGGGTGGCACGGGCTATCGCGTCAACCTCATGGGGCAGGAGGGTGGAGTCGCCGGGCGAGACTACGCAGAGATACGCAGGTTCGGCATCGCGCCCTCAGTCTCCATTGGACTCAACACAAAGACCCGCGCGACCCTGAGCTACCTGCACATGACCGAGAGCGACACGCCGGACTACGGGCTGCCGTGGTTCAACAACGCAGTCGCACCTGGGTCCATTCGGCACAGCTACTACGGCTTCCCCGATGAAAACTACCTCAAGACGAACGACGATATTCTGACGTTCAAAGCCGAGCACGAATTTTCCCCGAACCTGAATCTGCATACCATCGCACGTGCCGCAAACTATCCCCGGCAGGCGCAGATTACAGAACCGCAGATCTGTTCCAACCCTCCGGCCAGCGTGCCCGTTGGTGGATTCGTGTCGTCCTTGCCCACCTCTGCCGTGAACACAGCTCTGCCGTGTGCCTACACCGCCGCAAGCGATCCGAGCAAGATCATCGTCAACCGAAATCAGATCCAGGTCAAAAGCGTCGAAGGAGACCTGTGGGACCAGACCGAGATCACCGCGCGCTTTAAAACCTTCGGCGTAAAGCATGCCCTGGTAGCTGGAGTGGAAGGCGGACAGGAGATCTCAAATCCCATCAGAACCAGCTACACCATCAACAAGATCAACACCGTGCCCACAGCGACCCTGATCGATCCAAATGCCAGTCAGCCCTTCGGCGGTAACGGTTACATCAGCTCGATCGTGCATACAAAAGCAAAAAGTGTTGGACTCTACTTCGTCGACACAATCAAGCTGGGTCGCCTGTTTGAAGCAAGCGGCGGCGTCAGATGGGATAGGTTCGATACTGGTTACAATTTGTACCAACCCACTCCTCCCGCAGGGGGAACCGTAACTGCGCCAGTCGCGCCGATCAGCCGTATCGATGAGCAGCCAAGCTACCGCGCAGCCTTCGTCTACAAGCCGTCGAGCCGCGGAAGCGTCTACTTCGACTACGGCACCAGCTTCAACCCCGCGGCCGAATCGCTGAGCCTGAGCATCGGCCTCGCCAACAGCTCAGCAGCCCCTGAGGAAAATGAAACCTACGAGGTCGGCGCCAAGTGGAGCTTCCTCAACGAGCGACTCCTCGCCGAAGGCTCCTGGTTCAGAACCGAGAAGGACAACGCCCGCGAGACCGACCCCACAAACTCCAACAACATCGTGGCAGCCGGAAACCAGCTCGTGAAGGGTGTGCAGTTTTCTCTGGTCGGAAGGCTGCCCGAGGGAATGGATATCGTCGCAGGATATGCCTATCTTGATAGCGAAGTCATCTTCTCAAAGTTCTTTCCAACCTCCGTCGGATTCCCCCTGGCCAACGTACCGAAGCAGACCTTCAATCTCTTCGTGACCCATCGCCTGCCGCTGCGGCTGAACGTCGGTGTAGGCGGAAACTACGTTGCCAGCCGCACCGCCAGCTCCACGGTCCCCTTTGTCCCGACTGCCTACTCCGGCCCCATCAGTTATCTCACTCCAAGCGGCGCCCCCGCCGTTCACTACCAGGTACTCGCAACCGAGATGAAGCAGGTCCCCGGCTACTGGATCTTCAACGCAATGGTGCGACGCCCCTTGACCGATCGCCTCGAGCTGCAGGCCAACGTCAACAATCTCCTCAATCGCTACTACATCGATCTGCCCCATCCCAGCCATCTGATTCCAGGCGCCGGAGCCAACGCGCAGATCGGAATCAACTTCAAGTTCTAAGCTGGAAGAGAAGCGCCCAAGCAGGCCGAGACCGCACGGCCTGCTTTGTACTGCCGAAGGAGCAACACCATGCTGATTACGATTCCCGACGTGTTGAGCGCAACCGAAGTAAAGCAGGCCAAAGTGGCGCTCGACGCAGCCGAGTGGGTCGACGGCAAAGTCACAGCCGGCTACCAGGCCCAGAGCGTCAAGGAGAACCTCCAACTCCCCGAGGGCCATCTCGTAACCGTCAAGTTAGGCGAGATGGTTCTCGCAGCCCTGGCCCGGTCACCGCTCTTCATGTCGGCAGCTCTCCCCCTGCGAGTCTTTCCCCCGATGTTCAACCGCTACACCGGCGGCGGCCACTTCGGCACCCACGTCGACACCGCGATTCGCGCCAACGCCTCCACCGGCCAGCGCATCAGGACCGACATCTCCGCCACGCTCTTTCTGTCCGCCCCGGAGGAGTATGAAGGCGGCGACCTCTCCGTCGAAGACACCTACGGCGTTCACTCCGTAAAGCTCCCCGCCGGACACTTGGTGCTCTATCCCGCCACCAGCCTGCACCACGTCACCCCCGTCACCCGAGGCGCCCGCGTAGCCTCCTTCTTCTGGGTGCAGAGCATGATTCGCAGCGACGCCGACCGAACCCTCCTCTACGATCTCGACACAGCCATCCAGCGTCTGGCGCTCGAGACCCCCGGCAACCCCACAGCCGTACAACTGACCGGTGTCTACCATAATCTCTTGCGCCGCTGGGCCGAGATGTAGATTCCGCCCCGACATTCTCTATCTATAGAGAAGAGAATGAAGACGTTGCATGGGCTCGTCGCAAAGAAGATCAGAGCCTAACCCCGGATCGCGGATCAAGCGGACGGTCAACGCGGCGCGTCAAGTGCCCTGGAAGTAGGTCAAGTGCACTTGAAGTAGGTCAAGCTGGGATCTCTTTTGGACAATTCAACTGATTTGAACGCTTTTTGACTTCATTTAAATAAAATTCAGGGTTTACCGAAACTTATCTATCAGGCAAGTGTATAAGGCCCACTCAATCTGCCGTGGGAACAGTGATTTATGCCAATACAGTTTTCGGGAGATAAAATCTCTTATTCCATCAATTAGGTAGATGCAAGAGTAGATCTTCCTATTCCCAGCCGGGGAAAACCCCTTGGTTATAGAGAAAATTTCATCAGAAAAGAATTTACCTCGCAATGGCCCTAAAGATGCATGCACATTGGAACCGGCAGACTGAATCAATCCCCGACGCTAGGAATGTTCCGTCCCGAACCCAGGAGTGCTGAAAGATGAAAAAGCTTTTTACGCTGTTTATGTTGCTGTTCGCCACTGCGATGCTGAGCTACGGCCAGGCCACCTCGGTCAACGGCGGATCGATCCAAGGAACGATCACGGACCCCTCAGGCGCGGTAGTGCCAAATGCGACCCTAGTGATTCTAGGTACAGATACAGGGTCCACCAAAACGGTTACTACTGATAGCGCGGGATACTATAGCGTCGGCCCTCTTAATCCCGGGCCCTACTCGGTGACCATCTCTGGCCCGGGCTTCGAAAAGCTCGCCGTCAAGACCGTGGTTCGTACTGGTACTGCGACACCGGGAAGCTTCAAGCTTACCCTTGGATCCTCAGCAGAAACCGTCGAGGTTAGCGCCGGCGCTCTTCAGGTAAACACTGAGCAGGCTGGAGTCAGCGACGTTATCACCAAAGACCAGATCGATTCTCTGCCTGTGAATGGCCGTAACTTCCTCGATCTGGCTCAGATTGAGCCTGGTGTCATCCTTCAGAGCGGAGAGTCGTTCGACCCGACGAAGGCGGGCTACTCTGCTATTTCGACCAGCGGTGTTTCAGGCCGTACAACCCGCATCCTCCTGGACGGGCAGGACATCACCGACGAAACGGTGGGCACCACTATTTTCAACGTATCGCAGGGCGCCATCGGAGACTTTCAGCTCAACCGCTCCACACAGGACGTTTCGGGCGACGTAACTTCGACTGGCCAGGTACTGGTCTCAACCAACTCCGGAACCAACAGCTTCCATGGCCAGGCATTCTATCAGTTCCAGGATCACAGCGCGCTCTTTGCAAGAACTGCGAGCGGCATAGACGTGCCGTTCCAGCGGAACCAGTATGGCGGCAGCATCGGCGGCCCGATTATCAAGGATAAACTCTTCTTCTTTGGCAATGCAGAGCGCGTCAAGCAGGACTCCTCCAACGCAATCGTCTTGGGCCCTCTATTTCGGGCCATCCAGGACTCTCACCCCTCTCTCCCCTCCCCCTACCGCCAGACCTACTCCACTGTCCGGTTGGACTACAACGGCCCCTTCGGCGGACATTTCTATGTTCGTGCAAACTATAACGTAGACCGTTCGAGCTCAAACTTCGGTGCCGGGTACGAGTTGTACAACAACCGCGACAACACCCCTGGATTAGCAGGTGGTGCCGACTTCTCCACCGGTCGCTTCACCCACTCCTTCCGCGGTAGCTACGAGAAGTTCCATAATCTGCTGGGCGATGACACCGCAGGCAACACTAGCGTGTATAACGGCATTCCAGGAATCAACTTCCGGTATGCTGCCCAAAACCTGTTCTCTGGCCCGAATGTGGATGCTCCGCAGAACACCTATCAATCCGACAAGCAGTTTCGCTATGACGGAAGCTGGACCCACGGGACACACAATATTCGTTATGGCTACAGCATCAACCGGATCCTCGGCGGCGGCTTCGCTAACTTCTTCGGTCTTGCGCCGCGTGTCACAATCACCGCTGCAAAAGAACTTGCAAGCTGTGCAGACGGTACCCCAGGGCAATGCCCGCACGACCCGATCAACGGTTATGGCTTCACCACCGCTCGTCTCGGCAACGGTCAAGGCTTCTCCACAGAAAAACCTGGATTCAACCTGCCTGGAGGCGGCCTCGAAGACTGGCGTGAAGCTGCCTATGTGTCCGACAACTGGAAGGTCGCTCCCAGTTTCACTCTGACGGCCGGCGTCCGGTGGAGCGTTGACACCGATCGCGCGAACCAGGACCTGCCGACTCCGCCCTGCTCCGATGTGGCCGCAGCAATCGCTCCATGCTCGGGCAGCGCCCCCCTGCTCGACCAGTTTCAGCCCGGACTTGGGAAGAGAACTCACCAGCCCTACGCAAACTTCGCTCCTCAAATCGGCTTCACCTACAGCCCTGGGAATCACACGACGGTGATTCGCGCTGGCTTCGGTATCTTCTACGAAAGCAGCGTCTTCAACAACACCATCAACGCTCGCGGCAATCTGATCAAAGCTGGTTTGTTCAATAACACCCCTGTCATCTGCGGTGGAACCAATACCCTTCTCCTTCCTGATGGGTCTTCACTCACCTCCGATCCCGTGGATGGCACTCCCTTCTCAACCTTCTGTGGACAGTCTGTAGGCCAGGCGGCTCCGCATATTCGGAACGTTCAGGCGGCCTATCAGGCCTCCACGTTAAAGGCAGGCGCCGCCTCTAACGGATCTTACGTTGGAAACTCTCTTCAAATCACGCAAGCGTACGGTGGACCCTACAAAACGCCTTACTCGGAACAGTGGAACTTCGGCATCCAGCGCGAGGTCCGCAAGGGCAGTATCGTGAGCGTCGATTATGTTCATAATTCCACGCTGAAGGTGGGGCAGATTATTGATGTGAATCACGTCGGTGCTGCTCGCACTTTGAACGTTGCTGCTGCCACGAATGCTATTCAGGCGACAGCAGCTTCATTCGGGTGCAGCTCCGTAAGCCTTTCCGCATCCATTACCTGTGCAATCGCGGCTGGCGCTACGATCGCCGACTTTTCAGGGAACGGGCTTGACTCAGGAAACGTGACGTTCGGTGGAGGTCCTGCCATTGCAAATGGCGGTACCGTTGCGACCGGTGCTGCGTTTCCGGGCATCAATCCAAACGTCGGCAACGGCCTCGTCATACTTCCGATTGGGCGTTCCGGGTACGATGCTCTGCAGGTTCTGCTCCGGCAGCAGAAGTCTCACCCCGCCCCGGGGATCGTCAGTTCGAATGTGCAACTCGCCTACTCTCTCTCGAGGATCGTTTCGTCAGGCAACACCGCCGCGGGAGCCGCCACCTCTGGCGACCAGTTCTTCCAGTCTCTTTCCTACGACTACGATAATCCCCTCCAGTACATAGGTCGCAACGGCTTGGACCACACCCATGAGATTTCGTTTGGTGGATCGGCGACCTTTAAATATGGGCCCCAAGTAGGCATCATCGGGCACTTCTTCTCGCCCGCTGCTGTAACCCTGACTCTAGACCCCGGCGGCACCACCGGTGGTCCAGCCGCCGGCATCTTCCAGACCGACGTAACCGGCGACGGGACCATCGGAGACTTGATTCCAGGCACAAACCCCGGATACTACATGCATGAATACAAGGGGAACAACCTCAGCAAGCTGATAAATCAGTACAACAGCCAGAATGCCGGCCAGATAACTCCGGCAGGTCAGGCGCTGATCAGCGCTGGTCTCTTCAGCCAGGCGCAGTTGTCTGCGCTTCAAGCAGTACAGCAGCCAATCGCACAGCTTCCTCAATCAGCCGCGTTACAGAATCCCTGGTTCCGCACCTTGGATGTCAACGTCGGGTATCCAGTACGTCTAAACCGGGTCCGCGAAGGATTGTCTCTGGTGCCATCCATCGCATTCTATAATGTCGGCAACTTCTCTAACTTCACGGATTACGTGAACGGTGGTCTTGCCAATACAACAACCGCCGGTGGACCCACCGCCACTGCCTCACAGAGTGGCTTGCTGAACGGCCCGAACGGCTTCTCGGATCACGCTCCGCAGCGTGTTCAGCGCGGATCGGGTACGAGCGATATCGGCGGACCTCGGTCTACAGAGTTCCAGCTCAAGCTCAACTTCTAACCGCTCACAGCAGTCCAACGAAAAGGGTGGAGACCTATGGTCTCCACCCTTTTTCCTTGTCATTCAACCCACCAACCGTGGGTTCTTCCCTGACGAAACCCAGTGAAACAAGCAGCTTCAAATCCTCCTCAACGGATCGCCAGATGGCCGTTGTCAGGACAAATGTGCAGCTCAACTTCCCGGCAGGGACCATCCGCGGAAAGCCGATCAAAAATAAAGTCGAAACTCGCGGCGTATTTTTCCGCGCCGTGCGAAAGACTGCTTTTTCACCACGTTTACCACGCATCACACCACGTTTACACCAGCAAAAAACCACGTCTACGAACCATGTTTTTCCAAAACACCCCTCAAAATACCAGTAAAAATGCGAAACTACGGCTCAACCATGATCCGCATTTTTTTTGCAAGTTGAACCTTCTCGTACCAGATCGGCCCTTCGTAGTACAGGAGCTCTGGACGCTGTGTATTCCAGTAGCCCGGGACGCGAAGAGTGGCCGCGTTGGCGAAGTTGTAGTCCTGCGGATGGCCATTTTGGATCGAAGGGGGCATCCATGAAGAAGTCATCTTTGCGAAGCTCCTGATGAGGGTGTAGATGCTTGTCGAATACTGGTCGACAATAGTGCGCCAGTCGCCATTCAGAGAAGTGGAGGGGCGATGGTCGAAGTCGACGAGAAGGATAGTGTTCGCCTTGTGACCCATCTGGCAAAGGCCGTCGTAGTGGATCCGACGGCGAGAAGGATGACGGTCAGGATGTTGCGGGTTGCGGACTTCTGCATGAGGATGTTCTCCGGTCGTGATGCGGCAGTTCGCGCGGGTGTGCGCAGAAAAGAGCTACCGAGCCATAATACTTCGGTCTTGAACAATTGCTCGATGAGAAGGATTTATACGGGAAGATGTGGATACCCTCAAGCGGTCAGAAGGGCGATGGTCACTGAGGAAATCGGCGGGGCTGGCTGCGATCGGCTAAGCTGAGTTGGGCGCATCAACCTCTGCCCACGGAAGAAACAGAGAGAAGATGGTACCGTGGTTGATCGGATGCTCACTGCTGCGATAAGTGAGTCTGCCCTGATGGCGAGTGACGATGCCAGCGGAGATCCAGAGGCCGAGGCCTGTGCCGTTGAGGTCCTTGGTGGTGTAGAAGGGCTCGAAGAGACGAGCCTTTACGGCCTGCGACATGCCGTGGCCGGTGTCGGCGATCGTGATGCGAATGCCGTGCCGCGGCTGCGCGCAGTTCGGAGAAAAGTCGGTAGCGTCATGGGCGCGGACGATGAGACGGCCGCCGTTGGCGCGCATGGCGTCGATGGCATTTGCGATCAGGTTGTTGAGGACCTGTCGGATGTCGTTTTCAAAGCAGAGTATCGTAGTGCTCGTCACGTAAGTGGCCTCTACCTTGATGTGCGAGTTGGCGAGCCGACCCTGATAGAGATTGAGGACGGCGTCGACGAGATCCGCAGCGTTGACCTGTGTGGCGCGCACGGCCTGACGATGGAAGCGGAGCGTTTGCGTGGCGATCTGACAGACGCGGGAGAGTTCGCCCTGCGCGGTGTGGAGATACTCGCGTGTGTTTTCGGGCAGATCGGCAGAGAGGTCGATGAGGTAGAGCAGGTTGGTAATGGCCTCGAGCGGATTGTTGATCTCGTGAGAGATGGAGCTGGCCAGGCGACCCACTGCGGCCAGTTTTTCGCTCTGAATGAGAGCAGCCTCGGCTTTTTTCTGAAGAGTGACCTCGAGGACGACAGCGGCGATCGCCTCGACCGAACCGTCTGCTGCGAAGACGGGAGAGTAGCTGACGTTGAAGGAACGTTGTTCGTCGGGACGTCCGGGGAGTTCGCCGCGCAACACCTGATTGCGGACCGGTCTGCCGGAGGCCGCTGTCTCGAGCAGCTCCTTAAGCCCCGGAAGGGAGACGATGTCGGTGATGACCTGGCCGAGGATCTTCTCTCGCGGCAGACCAATGATCTCTACCTGACGATCGTTGATCCGCAGATAGCGAAGAGTAGCAGCGTCGAAGAGAGCGAGCCCGACGGGGGCAGTCTGGTAGATGGACTCCAGTTCGGAACGCTGACGCTCGGTCTCTTCCTGACGTAGCTGGAGCGTTTCAGCAAACGTCTTGCGGTCGTCGATGTCGATGGCGACACCAAGCCAGTGAAGAATCTCGCCTGAGTCGTCGCGGACAGCCTGAGCACGCAGCCACCACCAGCGAGAAGAGCCGTCTTTAGCGCGGATCAGGCGGGCCTCCAGATCATACTCGGCTCCCGTAGCGACCGAGTGAGTCCAGGCTTGCATGACACGCTGCCGGTCTTCAGAGTGGAAGGTATTGAGCCAATTACGCCCACCGAGTGTCTCGATCGTGAGTCCGATGTAGTCGAGGAATCCCTGGTTGGCGTAGGTAATGCTGCCATCGGGCGCACCCATCCATATGGCTTGCGGGTTCAGATCAGCAAGGACACGGTAACGGGCCTCGCTCGTGACAAGGGCTTCTTCGCTTTTCTTGCGGTCGGTGATGTCAATGGTAAGGCCGCGAAGGCTGACAGGCTTGCTGTCGACAAAGATAATCTGGCCTCGATTTTCGATCCAGAGAACCCGACCATCTGCGGCCTGTATCTGGCACTCCACAACGATCATCTGACCGGTCTCGACGGCTGCCTGCACTGCCGAAGCAATCGTAGGCAGATACCTGGGGAGAAGGAATTTCTTGAAGGCGCGAGCGTCAGGGATGTCGGCAAGAGGATGGCCAAAGACAGGATAAGAACCGGCCCCGTAGGTGGCGATGCCCGTGGCGTAGTCTACCTCCCAGGTCGCGGCGCGAGCGGTTTGCTGGACGGAGGCGAGAAGATCCTGCTGTCGCTTGAGGATCTGATCGGATTGATGGCGAGCCGTAACATCGCGAAAGAAGAGAACCATGCCGTCGTTGTAAGGCCGGCATTGAATCGAGAACCAGATGTTGAATGGTTCCGGATAAAAGGCCTCGAACTCGCCGGGAATGCCGTTATCCATGGCTCGATGGAAGTGATAACGGGTGTCGCTCTTTGGGTGGGCCGCAGTGGGAAATTTCTCCCACAGATTTTTACCCAGGAGCTCGCCCACGGGACTGAGAAGCTGTCTGGCCTGGCGATTGAGAAAGGTGAAGTTCCAATCGCGGTTCAGACTTACGACAGCATCGGTGGTAGTTTCGAGAACCTGACGGAGCTGGCGGGCGGCAGCATTACGAAGCAGCTCTGCACCCTTGCGGTCGGTGATATCGCTGGAGAAGATGATGATGCCATCTTCGAAGGGACGCGCGGAGACTCGGAACCAGATGTCGAGCGGCTCGGGGTAGTAGGCTTCGAACTCTGTGGCGATGCGCCGGTCCATCGTGGTGCGGTAGTGAGAGCGGAAGGGCTCCTTCTGGTTCGACGGGAAGCGCTCCCAAAGATTTTCACCAATCAGTGTGTCGGTCTTGAGAATGTCGAGAGCTGCGCGATTAGCGAAGGTGCAGATCCAGTTGCGATTGATGCAGACGATGGAATCTGGCGATGCGTCGAAGATCTGCTCCAGCTGACGAACCGCCGAGTCGCGAAGGGTCTCGGCGCGTTTGCGGTCGGTGACGTCGTGGTAATAAAGAGCGACGCCCTCGTCGGTGGGGAGGATGTGCACGTTGACCCAGGCGTCGAAGGGAGCGTAGAAGTGCTCGACATGCTGGGCGATGCGAGTCTGCATTACAGTGCGATAGGTGCGTTCTAAAGCCGTGCCGACGGTTTCGGGAAAGAGCTGCCAGTGGGTCTTGGAGTTGATATCGGAGGGCTGGATGCGGCTGACTCGAACGGCTTCGGCGTTAGCGTAGGTGATCACCCAGTTGCGGTCAAAGCAGAGGATCGCCTCCGGCAGCAGTGTTACCAGTCGCGCGAGACTGTCGTGCTCAGCATCGCTCTCCCGCCGGAACTGAGCGCGGCGATTGAGAGTGACAGGCGCTTTGGTGGTCGAGTCAGGCATAGCGGCGCAGGTTGAGGCGAAACTTCATCTTACAGAGGAATCGCCGCCAGACCCAGATGCTTCTGCTGGCCCTTCGAGGCCGGCTTCGAGGTGGTCAATGCGCGACGTCAGAGTTTGAATGGCTGCGTAGAGGTTCGCGACCTCAGCCTCCAGGTGAGTCATCCGTTGAGTGGTCGAGGTGCCGGGTTCCACTCGCTCGGATGGGTAAGCCGTGAGGTCCGGCAATGCTCCAAGCAGATGAGCGTACCGGGCCTCGCGGGAGCCAGGTTGGCGAGGAAGGACCGTCACCAGCGGAACGCCCTTTTCTGGCGTCAATTCGTCCGTCGTCGAACGAGTGGCAAGACGTTCAAGGGTAGACTGAACGGCCGCAAGATCATCAAAGGTGTAGAGGCGGTCGGCGCGGCTGCGAAGCTCGCCAGGTGTCTGAGGACCGCGCAGCATCAGCAGGCAAAGGACGGCAGTCTCGTCGCGACGGAGGTTGAGGACCGTCCGGATACGATGTTCGTACTTGGGGACGCGGGCCTCGTGGACCGGTGTGGTGAGGGCAAGATCTTCGAGGGTATGGAGCGCCTGCCGAACCTCCTCCTCCGTCAGCTCCAGCACGGGCTCGCGGCTGGAGCGCTGGTTACACGCATTGACCAGGGCGTTGAGCGAGAGTGGGTAGTTCTCAGGCGTGGTGATCTCTTTTTCAATCAGAGAGCCGAGGACACGAAGCTGAATTGGGTCGAGCTGCATATCTACTAGGGTGCCACACGCACGGTCGGTCTGGCTCGTTCGATAGTGGAAGACGATCTGTGGAGCGGCCGAGTGTTATCTATCGATGAAGAACAAGTGAAGGCGTCGCTCTCCTATGACGAGCTGATTCCAGCGATGCGGCAGGCGCTGATGGATTTTTCTGCCGGTCGCTTGGTGCAGCCGCTACGAACGGTGATGTCGGTGGCCGCACACGCTGGATGGTTCGCCGTCATGCCGGCCGTCTACGGAGACGTGATGGGGGCGAAGATGGTCACGTTTTACCCAGGCAACGCCGATAGAGGAAAGCACACGCATCAGGCGGTGATTCAACTGTTTCGTGCAGATACGGGCGAGCCGCTGGCCATGATGGACGGGCGGCTGATCACCGAGATGAGGACGGCAGCAGTATCGGCCGTGGCTGTCGACCTGCTCGCGCGGCCAGAGGCGAAGGTGCTGGGCATTCTGGGAAGCGGAGTTCAGGCACGGTCCCATCTGCGGGCCCTGTCGAGGGTTCGAAAGTTTGAAGAGATTCGCGTTTGGAGCCGAACCGAAAGCAACGCAAGAAGGTTCGCCGAGGAGGTTGGGGCACAGGTCACGACGGCGGAGGAGGCCGCATCCGGCGCGGACGTCGTGCTGACGCTGACAAGTTCGCCGGAGCCGGTGCTGTTTGGCCGATGGCTCAAGAAGGATGCGATAGTCTGCGCGGTCGGCGCCGTGACGCCAAATCGCAGGGAGCTCGACGAAGAGGCGATGCAGGGAGCGGTCGTGGTCGAGTCGCGAGAAGCCGCCCTGCGGGAACCCGGGGATATTCTGCTGGCAAAGGCGCAGATAAGTGCTGAGATTGGAGAGCTGCTGCAGGGCAAGGAGTTAGAGAGAAGAGATAGACCTGTGGTATTCAAATCGGTCGGGATTGCTATCGAGGATATAGCTTCGGCGAAACTCGTGTATGACAGCGTGGTTGGAGCTGGCAGAAGCTAATCATTGATAGAGCTATGGTTACGACTTACAGAACGACGGTCTAGGAAGCTTGCAAGCCGATCCAAATATGACACTAAAGTTACAGAAGCAACGTCATCTATTCGGAGATGAGTCCGATAAACTGGAAGAAGGAAATGACGAATCGCGGACCGCAATTGAGGGCAAGCATTCGAACGCTGGGACACGGGAGAGTTTAGATGCGTAGACTGCGCACGAAAGGCTTTGCGGCGGTTGCGGCCACCATGATATTGATCTTTGGGGTGAGCGGTCCGTCGTGGGCTAGGACCGCGCGTACCCGGGTGCATGCCGGTCTGCGCAACACTCTCCATACCTCCTCCAGAACCAAAACGCATCCGGTGACGATCACGGGCGAAGAGGTGGTGCCCGGTGTGATGCCCGATGAGATCTCTTCCGGGGCGGTCTCGGGCGAGTTGCCGGACGACGGCAAGCCCTATCAACTGCGGATGACGAATCTGCACACCGGCGAGAGCCTCGATGTTATCTACCGGATCGGCGACACCTATATTCCAGAGGCGCTCGAGAAGCTGAACTACTTCCTGCGCGATCACTACACCCAGGACGTGGTGCACTACGAGCCGAAGGAGTTCGACGTGCTTCACGCGATGATGTCGCGGCTCGGACGGGTTAGTGGCGTCATTCAAGTCGTCTGCGGGTACAGAACACCGGAGACGAATGAGGCGCTGCGGCACTCGTCGGTAAAGACCGGTGTCGCCGAGCACAGCCAGCACATGGAAGGTCATGCGATCGACCTTCGCGTACCGGGAGTTTCAACGGTACAGCTTCGCAATACCGCACTTTCTCTGCACGCCGGCGGGGTCGGGTACTATCCGGTGTCGCAGTTTGTCCACGTCGATGTGGGTCCGGTGCGCGAGTGGGCCTTTGGCGCAACTCCTCGCAAGCCAGGACGCCGGTATCGTACCGCCAGAGCGACAGGGATGTAGTCTCTGCCTGTAGTTGGTATAGCTGACGCTTCTCACCCGGCTACCAGCGAACACATCGACTAGCCAAACAGTCTTGACACCGCTGCTACAATTGATCCAGGAAGAGTAGAAGGCCCGGCACAAATGCCGGGCCTTCTGTGGTTAACATGGATCATCTGTAAGTCCAAGGTCAAAGTATTTACTTTGAATACTTTGCACGCTTTCGGGTACGGGTGGGGGGAGTATGAAAATACAACTTCGCCGCATGGAGTCTCTGGGGCAACGGCTCAGGGTGAAGCGATGGGGTCTGGCAATGTCGCGCGAGATCGCCGGGGAGATCCTTGCCGACAGATCCGCGGTTCGTTCTTTAGTGCGGGAGCTCTTCGGCGAGGACGTCGAGGTACGCAAGCGCGTCGCCGATGTGGCGCGGCGGATCACAGAGACGGACGGCAGACTGCTGGAGCCTTACGCCGACGAACTCGCAGGCCTGCTTGAGACGCTCCCGTTGGAAGAGTCGCGGACGCGATGGCATCTTGGGTTGGTAGTGCCGAGGGTTGCGCATACTCGTATGCAGCGGCTGAGGGCAGCTCGGACGATGTCGCTGCTGGCAGAGGACGAGAGCAACGTGGTGAGGTGTTCGGCGGTGGAGGGACTTGGACTATTGGCGCTCGAGGAGGCTTCGCTGCGGGATGAGGCGGAGGAGATGTTGGAGCGGTTCTTGCGGGAGGGGACGAAGGCGATGAAGTGCCGTGCGCGAGCGGTGATGCGGCTTTGGGCGAGAAGTGAACGAAAAAAGGATGACTAGAATAGTCATCATGGAGGCGTGAGATGGCAAGTTGGGCAGTGGCGGAGGCGAAGGCAAAGTTCAGTGAGTTGATTGAAACGGCCCGGCGCAGGGTGCGCAGGAGATTACGCGCAACGGCAAACTCGTCGGTGTGCTTGTGTCTCCTGAGGAATGGAAGAAGGCGAAACACACTCCTGCGCAGAACGCCCGAACCATGTCCGCCTTCTTTAAAAACTCGCCGCTGGCGGGCTCCGGTCTTGATCTCCGGCGGTCCCGCAGCAAGGCTCGCAAGGTGGAGCTGTGAAGTATCTTCTCGATACGGATGTGGTGTCGCTGTACACCAAGCTGCCTCCGGACCCTCGTGTTGACGCATAGGTGCAGCGCACCGATGAGGATGTTCATAAGTAGAGGGTTCGTGCCGCAACAGAAAGGCCGCCATTGCTGGCGGCCTTTCTGTTGATTTGAATTAGTCGCCGGAGACGGTCTCTTCTACCTTGGGTGCTGGGGCGGCTTTGATCTCGCCTAGGGAGATGAAGCCAGCGGGAGCGTCGGGTTCCTGGAGGATCTCCTTGCGGTAGAGCTTGGCCATGCGGGCGTTTTCGGCGTCCTGCTTGATCTTCGCATCGCGTGCGCGGATCTTCTCTTCGCGAGAGTTCTTCGCGATGCCGGACTTGTCGAAGGTGTCGTTGGCGGCGGCGTTGACATGCTCGTCGTTGAGGACCAGGTCGTACTTCATCTCGGCTTCGAGACCAACCTTCTTACCGCCGGCGAAGATCTCGTGACGGCCATGCTCCTCGTACCACTTGGTGAGGGTCGAAGTCATGTGCATCTTCTCGATGATGTTGCGCCAGCCCACGCCTGTGTTGTAGGCGCAGAAGCTGATCTCACCCTCTTGTGTGGCGTACGGGATGATGCACTGCTCGGTGCGGCGGAAGTCGTAGTTGAAGAGATCCTGGAACCACATGCCGGCGATGAAGAGGAAGTTCCAGCGGTCGCCGCGGCGCTTCTCGATGTCGGCCATGGTGCGGTCTGCAGTGACCTTGCCATAGCTGCGGCCGGTCGCGCCGAAGCTCTTATCGAACTTCTGCAGCAGGTCCTTGATCTTAAAGTGCGTCGGTGCAGCCTCTGGCTTGTAGTTGCGAAGCAGCGCGAGGGTGACGCCGATGATCGAGAGCCACTTGCCACGGGCTGCGTCGTTGATGCGGGCGACGTCCTTGGCGAGGCGGTCTGCATTGATGAACGCGGTGACCGGCACTGCTTCCTTGGTCTCCTTGTCGATCATCAGCGCCATCGAGATGCCGCAGTTTGGGTGGCAGCCGCAGGAGAGCTGGCCCCAGTCGCGATCCGGTCCGTGAACGAGGTCGGCCCAGTCGGAGAAGGTGGACATGAAGGAGATGGGGAACCAGTCGCGGGTCGGTTCGCCGAGGCCGGTCTGGTTCTTCACATCGTGCGCGAGGTGCGACAGGGTGTAGCGCTGAGCCTGACGGCGTTCGTCCGAGATGTCTTCGTCGCGGCCCGTGAAGCTGACCGGCTGGAAGGAGAGGAAGTTGATCTTCTTCGGGTTGTCGAGCGCGAACTGGATGATGTTGCCGACCTGCTCGTTGTTGATGCCGTTGATGATGGTGGTGACGGGGACGATGTCGACGCCGGCCTCATGCAGATTGTGGATGGCCTGGAGCTTCACATCGAACGCGTTGCCGACTTTGCGGTGCGAGTTGGCAGCGTTGCCGATGCCGTCGAACTGCAGATAGGCGTAGCGGAGACCGGCTTCAGCAGCGGCTTTGGCGAACTCCTTCGACTTGGCGAACTCGATACCGTTAGTCGCGGCCTGTACGGAGGTGTAACCAACCTTGCGGGCATAAGAGACGGCGTCAAGGAAGTACGGGGAGAGCGTGGGCTCGCCGCCGGAGAACTGGACCGACATTTGACGCTTGGGCTTGATGGTGACTGCGTTGTCGAGCATGGTCTTGATCTCGTCCCAGGTGAGTTCGTGGACGAAGCCGACCTGATTGGCGTCCATGAAGCAGGGATCGCACATCATATTGCAGCGGTTTGTGAGGTCGATGGTGAGAACCGAACCGCGGCCGTGGGTGACGGTGGAGGTGCCGTGGTTGTGTAGCTTCTCATCGTTGTGGGCGCGGATGTCGCGGCCGGGGAAGACCTCTTCGAGGTGCTTGAAGAAGGCGGTGTCGATCGACATCAGGTCTTCAAAGTGGCCGTGGATCGGGCAGTCCTTGACCATCAGGATCTCGCCGTCGCGCTCGATAATCTGCGCCTTGATCTCGCCGACCTTCTCGTTGAGCAGGATCTCGTGAGGCAGCTTGCCATCGACGATCTGCTGACGAATCTCCGGGATGCACTTGGGACAGAGGGAGTCAGTGGTGCGGGGCCAGCCGAGGGGCGGCTTCTCTTTCTGATAGCTCTTGAGAAGCGGCTTGTCGCTCCACTTTGGGGTGAAGCTGGCGTTGGGGCTGAACGAGTTCAGTTTGTTGAATACTGCCCAACCTGCTTTGGCTCCATAGGTGAGAGCTTTTTCCGCAATTTTGGCCTTCGGCATTTACTTTGTCTCCTGAGTGTCCGTCTGATGTCTTGTTATCGTCTGGATTGTTACTTGATTTTATCTACTTCGATCCGTTTTCAGGCTGCTGATCTGATGCTGCTTGCCGCCAGAGGTGTGCATCTTGATTCGAGCTATCTGTTGCTTTTCCTGTCAGATGCAGCGGCGATCCTAATGGACTCACCTCTTAACAGTACCCAGTCAACGGGTCATATCGAAGCATGTGGTATCGAACGGCAATAATCTGCATTGAATGGCGACGTGAGGCGGTGGATGGGACCCCAGTTTGGCGATAAATAAATCACTGCAGGTTGACGCCGCTGTTTCCGTTGGCGACGTTGTTCAGGATTCGCTGCACGAAGATGATGCGGACGTGGACGTGGCTGGCCACATCGGGGAGGAACTCGTTGAGCAGATTGTTGGCGGGATCGAGGGCGTATCCGGTGACGATGCGAGTCACGGTAGAGGAGGCGTCATTATGGACGCCGGGCACATACTGATTGGCCAGGACCGCCTCAATCGGATAGCTGAACAGGACGGAGTAGTTGGGCATGGAGCGGCCGTCGTCGTGGCGTGAGATGACGGTGCGGGAGACCGAGTACAGGATTCGCTTCGACAGGGGAGCCTTCGGCATGCGGAAGTAGCGCGGATCCTGATGGAACAGGACAGGGATCGCAAAGGCTCCGAAGAACTGGCCCGTCACGTCCTGCAGGTAGCTGACGCCGACGGATTTGCCGAATCCCTTGAGGCCAGGGCCGTAAGCAGAGTCGGAATCAGCGGCCACGGAGATAGCCGATGTACCAACGATGGTGACGAAGTTGGCGGGGTCGGCGAGCTCGTGAAGGGCGAGATAGCCCTTCTCCTGCCAGGTCATTGGGATGATGATGTTCGTGCCGAGAAACTTTTGATACGGATAGATGAGATTGCTGCAGGGTTTGGGGATCTCGTCGAGACGATTAGGGTTGTAGTAGACGACCTTCATGGCACGAAAGGCGTTGCAGGGTTTGACCCCATCGCCGGTCTGCTGGAAGGAGGTCTGGGCTATGGCGACGACATTGCTCTGAGCGGAATCGACTGCGCCTGGAGCGTCGGGAAGGCCTGGAGCGTCGGGAAGATCGTTTGAGGTCGATTCGGAGGGGGTGGCGAGTGTCTTCGGCGGTGTCGGGACCGGTGCCTGCGGATGTGCTTTCGCAGCAATCAGCAGCAACGTTATCATCAGCAACCAACGCATGCTTACGTGACCCCAATCACTGCGTTCATCCGACCATCCCATGAAAGTAAGATCAGTCAGGCTTCTTAAGGTGAGCAAATTGCGCCCTCCGGCTAAAGAGCAGTGGCTGGTCCATGACGTGAACGACATGATGTGGGCGTTTGCCTATGTATAACGGACGCAGGAGCGTCGGGGCAAGTTGTATTTGCCCGGCCGGCGGAGCAATGCCCGTCGCTACCGGCGTTACCATCCCGGCACTTTGATGCGATGAGCGTTGACGCTTGCGTTTTCCGCGTCATCTAATCAAGAGGTAGAGGTACGCGCATGGCAACCGAAGAGCCGAAACGATCGTGGGAGCAGCCGTTGCGGGATGCGGCGACACATCTCGAAGCAGATCTGAAGAACGTCGTGAAGTACATCAATGACGAGGTGGTGCCGGGCGTGCGCCGCAACAGCTCCGAAGCCCTGCGAACCGCTGCGGCGGAGTTGCACAAGCTTGCCTCGCGAATGGACGATCACGCGAGACGATCCTCTGCTCCTCCCGCGCCACCACCAAAGGACGCGCCGAAGCCGTGACGATAGTCCGGCTTGGCACTGTCGCAGTGCTGTCGGCGTGCGCGCTGGCGATCAGCGGCTGTCATAAAGAGACAACGCGGGCGTACCGGCCACCGCCTCCACCGGCCACGACGACGGCCTCAAGCCACGGCAAAAACTCTCGCTCCCCGCGAAACTCAACCGCAGATGGGACTGCTGCCGAGGCGTCACCCCCGCCTGCTCCGGTCCCGGGCAATCTGGGGAAGCCTGTCTCAAGCGAAGTCGGAATGGCCAGTTGGTACGGGCCTCCCTACGCCGGGCGAAAAGGCGCTGACGGCACCGTCTATGACCAGAACGCGATGACCGCCGCCCACCTCACCCTGCCCATGGGAACGATGGTGCGTGTGACGAACCTGACCAACAACGAATCGGTCGTCGTGAAGATCACGGATCGCGGGCCCTTCGTGCATGGCCGCATCATCGATCTCTCGCTCGCGGCAGCTAAGGCGACCGGGGTCTATCGCGCCGGCGTCGCTAAAGTCAAGGTTGAGGCATTCGCCGCACCGGTTCGCGCCAACGCCGATCCCGGCGGCCGTTGGTGCGTGCAGGTAGGAGCGTTCGCGCGAGAGTCCGACGCCGTGAAGCTGAAAGAAGAGATGATGCGGCGCTACGCCACCGCCAAGGTGATCGAGTTCCCAGGGCCGACAGGGCATTGGGTCAGGATCAGCCCGAAGTTCCCCAACAAGAGCAACGCCACTGAGGTCGCCGACAGCATTCACCCCAAGGATCCTGCCGCCGCACCCTATTTGATTCGAACCGACTAGCCAGTTGATGCTCATGCGAGGAGACGTTCGCGAACTCTATTTGCCAGGCAGCGCAGGCGGTTCGTAGTACGGAAGCTTTTGCTGCTCCAGCGTCGCTCGCTTCACGCCAATATCGTCAAAGAGCAGGCTCGGCGCGATGGTGGTCTGCGGTACGGTGCCAAGGGAGTTCGAAACGTAAGGGTCGTTGCCGGCTGCGACGATATCGGAGCGCAGGCTGCGATTGTCGAGCTCATCGAAGATCGCACCGCGCACAAGCTGACGCCTCCCGTCAGGATGCACGAGATAGAGCAGGCGCGGCAGAAGTTCGCCGCCGAGGGTTTCGACAGAGTAGACGTCGCGACCTTGCTCCTTCGCCATCGAGAGGAGGCGCCTATTCAGCTCACCTCGCGACAAAGGCTGGCTCGCCTTGACCAGGATGACTCCGGCACGGGAGTGAGCAGCCTGCGCAGGTGCGGCGCGTCCGTGCCCGTTCGAGGTGTCAAAGTCCTTGATGGGCTCCCGGCCGATAAGAAAATTTTCGAGCTTGCCGTTGACGATGATATCGACCGACTGCGCGGGAACGCCCTCGTCATCGATGCTGTAGGCCCCAAGAAGCGCCTTGCCGTCGAACTTCGGCTGCAGCGGATCATCGGTGACGCTGAGCATCTCCGGAAGGACGCGTGCCTTGAAGCTCGAGGAGTAAGCGCCGGTGGTGCGTGCAGTCGTTCCCATCTCGGGCCGATCGGCTTCGATGTTCGGCACAAGCAGACGGTCGATGACGTCAGCCGAAGCATCCCCGCTGAAGAGCACAGGTCCGTGGTAGTCGTCCGCTGAAACCACCGGCGCGTTTCGAAGCTCCTCAAAGCTCTTCAGATCCTCAATTGCGCGTTTGTGAAAAGCCGCAGCGCTTTCGAGCTCCTTCGGGTTTACGGCAACGGTGCCGTTATCGCGGCTCAGGCGCATCCCGTCCGCTGCCTGGCCGCCTACGCTGATCGCCCCGTCGTAACCTGTGTAGCCCTGGCGCACTACCGTCCCTTCCGTGTTGACGAGGTAGCGGTTGAGCGCGATGCCGCGAATGTTCGCAGTTGAATACTGTACGTGCTCGGCGAAGGAACGAACCTGGGGATCCGAGACGAAGAGGCCGCTGGCTTCGATGATGCGTCGCTTCCACTCGTCGCGATCAAGCTCAAGCGTCACGACGGGCGAGACCTGGACAACAGGCTTGGTCCGCGCAAAGTCGGGTTGAGCCTGTAGGGATTGAAACTGCTTCAGCGCAGCCTGCTTGGCCGAATAAGCGCGGAGCGCATTCTTGTAGGCGGTGTCGGTCGCTGTCCAGAGCGCGTACCGCAGCGCTTCGGGGTTGTCGTCCGTAGGCGCAAGCTCCAGGGTGCCGTCGCCGCGGCTGGTACTGCTGTCCACGGCATAGTCTCCAATGCGCACGGTGACGCGGACGATGCGCTGACAATTCTCCTCCTCGCGGGTGAGCGCGCCGTAGTTGGCGACAGCCTCGTACGAGGCCAGATCGTCCAGCCGATACTCCACGAAGTAGGGATGCTGCATTCCGGGAAGCAGCAGAGCCTTCTCGCGCTCAAGTTCTACCTGCATCGCGTGAAGCAGCGGATCGTTCACTGCGGGAGGTGTCTCCGCAGCGGCAGAATTTGTAACTGAGAGTGCACTAAATATAGGAGTCAAAAAGAGAATCGCGGAAAAACTGCCAATTTGTAACTGATAAGGTAATTTCATTACTGGCCACTCTTTCCGGTAGAGATAACTGTCCCAGGGGGCGGAAGAATAGGTGGCCGCGCAGTGCCTTGAGCCTGACGCTGAGTCTCAATCTCGCTGACCAGCATGGCAGGAGCCACAGCGCTGACGGGTATGCTCCCCGATTCGGCCCCGCAGATTCCGTTGAAGATATCCTGTTTGTCGTTGGTGGCGAGGATGCGATTCAGTGCCGCCTGCGGCGTGCCCACAATGCTGACCCCGCGGACGAGTTCATCTGGGCGGCCATCCACATACACGCGATAGACAACCAGAGGAATTACCTGAAAGGCCTGCGGCGACCGTCGCGTAGTAACGGCAAAGCCCGAAGAGATGTCCTCAAAGTAGAGCCCGTAGGCTTTGCCCTGCTTCTTCGCCTCGGCCTTCAACATCTCGCGCAGCTCGGCGTCGCTGACGGTCTTCGAGGAGGTGACGATGAGGTTTCCCTGGCGGCCCGTCGGCATGTGTCCGGTCTCGGCCCGTCCATGCCCATTCGAGGTGGAGAAGCTGGCGATCGGAAGGCGCGACATCAGGAAGGTGTCGAGGACGCCGTCTTTGATCAGGTCCACACGACGCGCCTGCTGACCCTCGTCGTCGTAGCTATAGTGGCCGCTGAGGGACACACCGTGAAAGTCAGTAAGCGTGGGATCGTCGGAGACGCTGAGAAACGGCGGAAGAATCTGTTTACCAAGCAGCTTGGTAAAGGTCTGCCCCTCGTCATCGCCACGCTGGCGCTGGCCTTCAAGGCGATGTCCAAGCACCTCGTGAAAGAAGACGGCAGACGCGCGGCCACTCAGGATCGCAGGACCATTGAAGGGCTCGGTAACCGGCGCGGCGCGCAACGCTTCGAGATTTTTCGCCATGGCCAGCGTCTTGTCGATCAGCGCCTTCTGATCGGGCAGATGCGAAACCTCGTCGGCCTCGAAGGTCTCGGCGCGGAAGAGATCCATGCCGTCGGCAGCGCGGGTACGGGCAACGATAACAAGACGCGCAACATGGTTCGGTGTCGCCACCTTCGCGCCTTCGGACGAGACAAAATAATCAGTCTCGGTGGTCGCCTCAAGCGCAACGTTGTTATAGAAGACGTCTGGATACTGCTTGAACAATCCGGAGAGTTCACGCAGGCGGGTCTGCCAGCCCGCGGTGTCGACGACCAGCGCCGGCGAAGGGGGAAGGATCGCCGAAGCTGGCTTCTCGCTTGAGAAATCGGCGGAGGCATCCTCTTCTTTTGCGCGGACCTGCTGCTCCGTCTTCACTTTCAGATAGCCGTCCAGCGCCTTTCCGTAGCCGCGGTTGGTGGCGAACCACAGTGTGCGAGCGATGGCGTCGCTATCGTTGGCAAGCGGCAAGGGGATGGTGGTCAGTGCGCTATTCCGGTGATCGCCATGCGTATTGTCTTCTGCGGCAGTGCCGAGACGAACCTGCACATCGGCGGTGCGACGGTGGTTTTCGCGAGAGCCGGTGATCGCTCCGAACTGCGCGGTAAGGCTCATGCTGTCGCTGTCCGAGACGGCGTAGCTGAGGAAGTAAGGCTTGGGCTGTTGGGTTGCGTCCGTCGCGTTGTTGCCTAGCGAGCTCATCGCGCGATGCAGCTCAGACTCCATGGTGTCGATCAGCACCGCCGCCGGCGCGGGTTCACTGCGGGTTGCCGCCACTGCACTGGTACCAACAGACGAAATCGTCACCGCTACCAGACCGGCAAACCCAACGCCGGCCACTACCGCTCTTTGTCTCTTCATGGAAAAGGAAACTCGTTTCGCCTGCAAAATGCGCCTGCTGCCGAGTGTATCGGAAGTGCCGCTGTAGCGTGTAACGCCGAGCAGCTCGTGCCACTCCGTGCAGATTCTCCGCAGACGACTGAGGATTGGACGCAGCCGGACGGGTTTTGTCGACAGCCTACTCGACGCCGTGGCGGCGGACGCTAAGCCACACCGTCAGCGCGAGGAACTGCCCGAGAAGAACAGACTCAGCCAGTCCAAAGCTAGCGTGCCTGCCGTTGTACAGCGTCACCGCGATGAGGATGACCAGCGTAAGAATCATGCCCAGAAACACTGCGTTCCGGCCGTAGTGAGTGGCGGTGAGCGAAACCGGGCGTCGGGCAGGAAGTCTGTCAGCGACGCGGGCGGCAAAGTCGGCGGGAACTTCCACCCTGGGCGCAGTCTCCAGAGCGTGGAGAACGCGCCGGTCCAGTTCATCGTCGGCCCTTACCAGCCGCGAGTTCATCAATTCGTCTGACATGCTGTTCTCCTCTCACTGGTTTGATTCTGCTGAATCGCTTCACGAAGCTTCTTGCGTCCGCGGTGAAGATGGGTCCGCACGGTGCCGATTGGCATCCCCAGCGTGTACGAGATCTGCTCGTAGCTACGTTCTTCCTGATGATAAAGGATAAGGATTGTTCTTTCGATTTGGCTGAGGCGTTGCAACTGCTCGTCAACCGCTTGTTGGAACTCGCGTTCCTCGATCTGCTGTTCCGCGTTCCTGTCGGGGTGCGCCAAACGCTCTTCCCACGCCGAAGTCTCGTCCGAGAGCGAGACGTGGGAGCGGTCGTCACGGCTGCGACGCTTCCACTCGTCCTGCGCAACATTCACCGCGATCCGGTAAAGATAAGTAGTAATCAGCGCTTCGCCGCGGAAGCTGGGCAACGCCCGGTAAAGACGCAGAAAGACATCCTGGGCAAGATCATCGATGTGCTCGCGGCTGCCTGTCAGACGCAGCAGCGTGCGAAAGACCATCGCCTGATGGTCGCGTACCAGCTGCTCGAAGGTGAGATCGACGTCCAAGCGAAGTTAGACAATAGAGTGCTCCGAAAGTTTCATTTCGGCGAGTGAAACTTTCGGAGTGCCTCCCGGTCTAACGCGGGCAGAAAGAGGAGGTAGCTTATGGATTTCCTATCAAGTCCGTTTATTGTGCCGGTAGCCGGTTGCGCCGTCGGTGCCGTCGCCATCGTTTCTGGCATCTGGTTTGAAGCTCAACAGCGCCGCAACAAGGCAGAGCAGCGCATGGCGATGATTGCGCGTGGCGTTCCCATTGCCGAGATCGAGAGGCTCTTGGGCTCCGGCGACGAGGAGAAGCGCGTCAGAGATCCTCTGCGCAGCCTCGGCAACGCGCGTCGTACAGGAATTGTTCTGGTTTCGGTTGGGGTGGGATTGATCCTGTTCTTTGTAGCGCTCAGCGTCATCGTGCAGGAGCGGGATGTCCTGGCAGGATCGGCCGTCGGCATCATCCCCCTGGCTATCGGAGTAGGCTTTTTCATCGACTACAACCTGCAGAAGCGCGAGCTATCGCGCTTCGGGTTGGAGATCGGTGCCGAGTCCTCAGGAGCTGGATCGGACCGATAGGTTGCAACGCCGCCGTTCGATCTTTGCGCCTCGCAAACGAATCATGCACACTGGCTTCATCAGGATGGAGCCTTTTGATTGATGAATGTCCGTGCAGCTTTGCTTCTGCTGATCAGCTTTTTCGTAATCACGATTCCTTCAGCAAAAGCCCTCGGAACCACCCCCACTGAGGCCCAGGCTCTGCGGGAGGCCGCACAGAATCACACGGCCTATACGCTGCCTCCGGACAAGCTCAAGCTGGCAAAGGAGTTGTTCCGCGACCGCACCGCGCTGCATCTTCTAGGCGAAGGGTGGGAAATCCTGCAGCTTATTCTGCTGCTGGCGCTGGGTGTGCCATCGCGCCTCCGCGACCTCGCCGAGAGAGTGACGAAGAGCCGCTGGGGGCAATCCTTCGTCTTCGTCTTTCTCTTCCTGCTGCTTACCGCGCTGCTCAACGCGCCTCTGCGACTCTACGGCCACCATGTGTCGCTCGCATACGGGCTCTCGGTGCAGCGTTGGGGAAGCTGGTTTGCCGATCTAGGCAAAAGCTTTCTGCTCGAATGGCTCGTGGCCAGCATCCTGGTGATGGTGCTGTTCTGGGTCATTCGGTGGTCTCCGAAGCGCTGGTGGTTCTGGTTCTGGATCCCGACGATGGTCGCCGTATTGTTCGGCGTCTTTCTCTCCCCAATCCTCGTCGATCCGCTCTTCAACAAGTTCGAGCCATTGCAGCAACGCAATCCGGCACTGGTGGCTCAGTTGGAGAGAGTAGTGGCGCGCAGTGGCGTCACCCTGCCTCCCGACAAAATGTTCTTCATGCGAGCCAGCAGCAAAGTCACCAGCATGAACGCCTACGTCACCGGCTTCGGCCCGTCGAAGCGTCTGGTGCTCTGGGATACAACAATCGCTGCGGCCACGCCCGATGAACTCGCCGGCGTCTTCGGCCATGAGCTAGGCCACTACGCGCTCCATCACATCGTGCAGGGCGTCCTGTTCAGTGCCGTTCTGCTGCTCGTCGGATTCTTCGCAGGGCAGCGAATGACATGGTGGCTGCTGGCGAGATACGGTTCGCGATGGAAGATTCGTTCGCAGAACGACTGGGCCTGTCTGGCGGTGCTGGTGCTCGTACTCAACGTGTTGAACTTCTTCGCCGAACCGATCGAAAACAGCTTCAGCCGCTCGATTGAGCACGCCGCCGATGTGTACGGGCAGGAGGCCATCCACGGCATCGTCTCCGATCCGCAAACCACCACCCAGCAAGGGTTTCAGAAGCTTGGAGAGAACTCGCTCGACGACCCCACCCCGCATCCCTTCATCGATTTTTGGTCTGACGGGCACCCATCGACGGCAAGCCGCGCCGCCTTCGCGCTAGCTTACGACCCCTGGACAGCAGGGCAGCATCCAAAGTACTTTCAACCATAATGAAGATCCCGCCGAGTAATCTCGCAGCTTCCGACTGTCTTTTCTGCAAGATCGTCGCAGGAGACATCCCGGCAAACCGCGTCTACGAGGACGAGTTCTGCATCGGCTTTCCCGACATCAATCCGCAGGCCCCCACGCATCTGCTCATCATCCCCAAGCAGCACATCGCTTCCACCGCGAAGGCGGAGGCGGAACACTCTGCGCTGTTAGGTTCCCTGATGTCTGCGGCGGCCGAGATCGCGCGCGCAGAGAAGCTGAGCAAGGGCTACCGAATCGTCGTCAACACGGGCGACGATGGCGGCCAGACGGTGAACCACCTGCATCTTCATCTGCTCGGCGGCAGGCACATGAACTGGCCTCCAGGCTAGCGCGGACTGAGCTTCCTTCCGACCAACGGGAGGACCAAAGCAGCTAACCTCACCCAAACAAGGTATACAAGTCACGAAGTGACCGCCCCACGCGAAGTGGGCCCGTCCGGCAGGACGCATGCGGAATTACATATTGAAGTTAGGCTCTTCTTCTTCTTCCATGCCATACCGGCGGAGGAGGTTCGGCAGATTCTGCGAGAAGGCTGCACGCGGCATCACCGTATCGCATCCCGCTTCGACGGCCTTCGCCTTGAGATCTCCCTGCAGATGCGACAGGAAGCCGATGATCGAGGTGCTGCGCTTCAGCTTGGTCTTCAGCTTGGGAATCAGCGTGAGGGGCTTGGCGTTTGCATTATTCAGGTCGAAGACGATCAGGCCAGGCCGGTCTTCCTCTTCTCCGCCGACCAGCGAGGCAATCGCCTCCTTGTCGTTCTTGACGAAGGCGACCTTGACCCCGAGCTTACGCGCTGTCTCAGAGATCTTGGCGATGAAGAAGAGGTCTTCGATGAAGAAGAAGATCTTCGTCGGGGCGTCTTCGGCAATCGGAATGGCGCGGCCCTGCGAGTAGTCGATGGGCTGGGAGTCGCTCTGATAGCTGCGTCCGCCGCCATGGCCGTTGCTGCGGCCCTGGTAGTTGCCGTTATGCGAATCCATCGTAGAAGGCGGAGTGTCGGCGAAGTTGCCGTTCACTGCGCGATAGCTGTGATCCATCGGCCCAACAAAGCTGCGAGGACCGCGCTGCTGTTGTTTGCCGCCGCTGCCCTTGCGTTTGAAGCCGCCGCTGTTGTTGCCGGGCTGGTGCGTGTCGCGATCGCGATAGCCGCCGCCATTGCTGCTGAACCCGCCGCCGTTGCTGCCGCTGGCTACATTGCCAGGGTTCTCAGGCGAACGTTGACGGTCGCGATCCCGGAACTTCTTCTTCCAGCGTTTGCCGCTCGAGGAGGAGCCGTTCTGCTGCTGGCCGGCGTTGGCCTGAAAGCCCTGACCACCCTGCGGTTGAAAGTTCTGCGGAGCGGCAGCGCCCTGAATGGAGCCTACCGGCTGTCCAGCACTTTGATCGCCGGATTGGTTTGCGGATTGGGCGCCCTGAGGGGAGTCTCCACCCTTGCTCTTCCGCTTCCTGCGGCGACGGCGGCTGCTTTTGGACTGACCCATGCCGTGCGGGACGTTCTGCCCGGCAAATTGCGCCTCCCCGTCCTGTTGGCCGGGAGACATTGTCGAACCCTGGTGAGAATCTACCTCGGGTACATTCTGCTCTGAAGTCATGCTTCCACTTCCTATTGCTTTAGATCGCAATTAGCGTTCTCTCCCACGCAGAAAGCCTCTCCTGCCCCGTGAAACTCACGGAGGAGGAACCAAACCGGTTTTGCAGCGTCGGATGAAACGGTCTCAAGTTTTACTCGAACGGACGTCTACTATTGGTATTCGGCTGCAATCACACGGACAATCTGCCGGTTACGCACAGCCCGGAGCGCCAGACAGCGGCGAACCTGATTTTCACCCTCTACCTGTTTGCGACAGAGTCCGATAAATCCGGTCTACTGTAATCCTGTGTCTTCGGTCGTCAAACCTACCCGATTCGTAGCTTTCTGATGACCACACAGCGATCGGCACCCACAGCCGGTTCACAAGGCAACTCCTAGGGTACGCCCAAAGAAGCCACTTGGCAAGGGCTCTCTTCTACGACTTCCTGGGCACGATTTAGTTCAAAACCAGAAAATCTGTTCAAAAACCAGAAGGACCGCTTCGCGAAGCGGCCCCTCTACAGTAAATGGCCAGTCACTGGCCTCCTGAAAGACTTCCGATGAAGGAAGCAGACCTCCGGGCTTATGGACCACACCATCGGTTGGGTGTAGCTTCTGCTGAGCCGGGGCGGTACCGGGCACACACCGGATTCAATCCAACGTGTTCTCTTTCATGAAGGAGCAATTCGGTCGCCAAAAGCAGAGCCAGCCGTACGCTGGCAATCTCCCGCAGAAGCTGCCAGGCCGCATCTGGAAAATTTGAAAAACAGTATATTGCGTCAATCCCAGTCCATCTTTCCGTAGCCTGTCAGCCCCAGGCCTGCTGGCGAATCGGCTCGATTGACCCTGCTCTGGCTGGACCCTATAATCTATGTGTTCCGGCAGCCCTCTCGTTTTGCCGCCGATTTGCCGTCACAGCAGTCGGTCCAAGCGAGGTCAAAGATGGGCGTGCTCTGTCTCAAGGGTGCGTTGATCGAGTGGAGGTAGGGAACGGCCCAGACGGCACGCGATGGTGCGCCAGAAGCCGTACAAGGTTTGATCAATCCCTGAAGGAGTACCACACACCGCATGAATCGCACCTTTGCTCTTGTTACCGCCCTCGCTGCGGGAATGACATCCGCTGCCGGAGTGGCCCAGACCGCTGGCACACCGGCTGCACCCGCTGCAGCTCCCACCCAGACCGCACCTGCTCCGGCCCCAGCACCTGCCCCGGTCGCGCCACACGCGGTCCCCGCGAAGATTGCAACCATCGAGTTCGAGCAGGTCGCTGCCGCAACCAACGAAGGACAGCGCGCTCTGCAGGCCCTGCAGAAGAAGTACGAGCCCAAAGGGGCAGAGCTGCAGGCCAAGGCACAGGAGATCGACACCCTTAAGAAGCAGCTGCAGAGCGCCCCTGCAACCCTGACCGAGTCCGAACGCGCCGCGAAGTTGCGTACCATCGACACCAAGGAAAAACAGCTCCAGCGCGATGGCGAAGATGCACAGCAGGCCGTCGGCGGCGAGCAGCAGGCAGCCATCGGAGCAGTCGCCAAGAAGCTCGCCCCAGTCGTGAAGAAATACGTCGAGGACAACGGCTACACTATGCTGCTCGATATCACCGGCCAGCAGGGCGGTTCGATGAGCGTGCTCTGGACCAGCGAGGGCACCGATATCTCCCGCGCAGTTCTCGATGCGTACAACGCGTCTTCAGGCGTCGCACCGCCGACTCCATCCGCGCCTTCTCCCGCCGCTCACCCACACGCCTCGGCCGCGCCGAAGCCTGCACTGCCGAAGTAACCCCGGGCATGACAGAGTTCGTCTAAGGAGCTACGGAGAGTTGGCCAATCGCAGCTGATCTCTTTGAAAGCTGACCTCCGTAGTCACCGAAGACGATGTGGTCGATAAGCCGAATCAGTTTTATCCAGAGATTTGTAACAGGCAAAAATTTTGTAACAAGCATCGACCGACCGAAGAGATCGAAATTTTGAAGGAGTACCACAGACCGCATGAATCGCACCCTCGTTCTTATCTCCGCGCTAGGCGCCGGATTGATGACCACCGCCGGAGTCTCCCAGACTGCTGCAGCTCCCGCTCCTGCCACCGCTGCACCCGCTGCCGTTGAGCCCCAGGCCATCCCCGCAAAGATCGCGCTGGTCGCCTTCGAGCAGGCGGTCTTCGCCACCAACGAAGGCCAGCGTGCCGTCCAGCAGATTCAGGACAAGTACAAGCCCAAGAAGGATCAGATCGACACCCTCTCCAAGGAGGTCGACTCGCTCAAGGCTCAGCTGCAGAGTGCTCCCGCAACTCTCTCCGATGAAGAGCGCGCTACTCGCCTGCGCAACATCGACACCAAAGAGAAGGAGCTGAACCGCAACGCCGAGGATGCCCAGACCGCCTACAACGCGGATCTGCAGGAAGCCTACGGCAAGGTAGCCGCCAAGGTCTCAGTCACGCTGAAGGACTACGTCAGCAAGAATGGCTACACCTTGCTGCTCGATGTCAGCGGACAGCAGAGCAATGTGATGTGGGCCAACCAGAGCACAGACGTCACCCAGGCCGTTGTGACCGCGTACAACACCACTTCCGGTGTTGCTGCGCCGGCCCCGTCCGGACCGTCTTCCCCGGCCCCCACGACAGCTCGTCCGCGTCCAACGACAACGCCGAAACCCGCTGCACCGAAGCAGTAACTTCCAGAAGTTCACGTCAAAACGGAGCGAGGAGTCATCTCCTCGCTGCGTTTTGCTTGTTTTTGGGGCTAAGCACAAGACCCCTGTGGAAAAACCTGTGGATTGTGGAAACCAAAGCATAGGCGAAAGTCGTCGAACCTCCGCTCCTGACAGCGTGGCCGCTTTCTGGGTGTCAGTCTAAGTGCATACGAATCAGCGTATTGCCAGACCTTCCCCAAAGTAATGAGAACCAGCGATGACCGGCTCTCAGCAACTATCGCTGTTTCAAGGGTTTCCACAGATCGACGTTACTACCGGGTTACAAATTTCCGCATCTAATCCAGATGTGTGCCGGAATCGCACGCAAATTGCCTGATCAACAGTATTCCACCAAAAAAAAAGCTCGAGTGGAAACTCGAAGCGCCTGAAACCCCTGTGCAATCAGGCTACTCCTCGCCCACCTTGAGGACCGCAAGGAAAGCCTCCTGCGGAATATCAACTTTGCCAATCCGCTTCATCCGCTTCTTGCCCTCTTTTTGCTTCTCGAGCAGCTTACGCTTCCGGCTGATGTCGCCGCCATAGCACTTCGCGATTACATTCTTCCGGATCGCGGTTACAGTCTCACGCGCAATGACCTTCGAACCGATCGCAGCCTGAATCGCGACCTCGAACATCTGTCGTGGAATGAGTTCGCGCATCTTCGAAACAAGCGCGCGACCACGCTGCTGCGCAAAATCTTTGTGGATGATGATCGAAAGCGCATCCACAGGATCGCCGCCAATAAGAATATCCATCTTGACCATCGGCGAAACCCACATGCCAGCAAGCTGATAGTCGAGCGAAGCGTACCCACGCGAGACGGTCTTCAGGCGATCGTAAAAATCCAGCACAATCTCGTTTAACGGAAGCTCATACGTAATCAGAACGCGCGTGTCCGAGACATACTCCATGTTCTGCTGGCGTCCGCGCTTCTCTTCCACCAGCTTCAGGATCCCGCCGACATACTCTTCGTTTGTCAGAATCTTCGCCATGATCACCGGTTCTTCGATCTGTTCGATCTCGGTCGTCTCCGGCCAGCGCGAGGGATTATCCACCTCACGCACGCTGCCGTCGGTCATCGTGATCTTGTAGCGCACACCCGGTGCAGTCGTAATCAGGTCGAGATCGTACTCACGCTCCAGGCGCTCCTGAATAATCTCCAGATGCAGCAGCCCAAGAAAGCCGCAGCGAAATCCAAACCCAAGCGCGACCGAAGACTCAGGCTCAAACGAAAACGAAGCATCGTTGAGGCGAAGCTTTTCAAGCGCGTCGCGCAGCATCGCGTGCTCATGGGAATCGACGGTATACAGCCCCGCGAACACCATGCTCTTGATATCTTCAAAACCCGGCAGAGCTTCAGCGCAGGGATTTTCGACCGAAGTAATGGTGTCGCCGACCTTGGTATCCGCAACGTTTTTGATGGTGGCAACGAAGAAACCAACCTCGCCTGCACTCAGCTCCGCAAGCTCAACCGGCTTCGGCGTCATCACGCCCATACTCTCCACGTCGAAGGTCTTGCCGTTCGACATCACCTTGATCTTCATTCCCTTGCGCAGCCTGCCGTTGATGATGCGCGCAAGCACAATCACGCCTCTGTAGGGATCGAACCAGCTATCGAAGATCAACGCCTGCAGCGGAGCCTCGGGATCGCCCTCCGGCTGCGGCAGCAGCGTCACCACAGCCTCAAGGATGCTGGCAACATTCAGCCCCGTCTTCGCGCTGACGGCGATCGCATCATCCGCAGGCAGCCCCACGGACTTCTCAATCATCTCCTTGGTGCGTTCGATGTCAGCACTGGGAAGGTCGATCTTATTGATGATCGGAATAATCTCGAGTCCGTTCGAGATCGCAAGATAGGCATTCGCCAGCGTCTGCGCCTCCACACCTTGCGACGCATCGACCACCAGCAGCGCCCCTTCGCACGATGCCAGCGAGCGCGAAACCTCATAAGAAAAATCGACGTGGCCCGGCGTATCGATCAGGTTCAGCTGATAGGTCTCGCCATCCTGCGCCTTGTACATCATGCGGACGGTGTGGGCTTTGATCGTGATGCCGCGCTCGCGCTCCAGATCCATGGCGTCCAGCACCTGGGCCTGCATCTCGCGCGAGGTCAGCGAACCGGTCAGCTCAAGGAGCCGGTCGGAAAGGGTGGACTTGCCATGATCGATATGCGCGATGATCGCGAAGTTGCGGATGTGACTTGGATCCATTTTGTAGCTGGGTAGCCTCAATATCCATCTTAACACCCATGCGTTTCTACAAAGGGAACGGCAGATTGCGGTAGTGGTCAGGCCGCATTGATCTCGAACGACTTGCAGGCAGCGGACAATCTCGTTCGACGGCATTCCAGAAGTCGAGCCTGTTCAGAATCTCAAACTTTGCATCGCGGCGTTGACCGCAACATCAAACGGGCATAGATTCACGTCCAGTCCTTGTCAAGGAGGACACTATGGCGACCCATCTACCCCCGCTCGATCCGATCGACGAGCTCGATGCGCTCGAAGCAGTTCCCCACCGTATTCACTCCACCTGCGATTTTATCCAGGCCCTGATGAAGTTGCAGCGGACGGCGCAACTCATCACCTCCACCCTCGACCTCGATGTGCTGTTCGACCGCGTCGTAAACGATATCGCCGCTGCGATCGGCTGCGTCGAGGTCTCCGTCTGGCTGCGCGAGGCGGGGGGCGACGAGATGGTGCTCCACGGCGTGCGTGGATGCTCAACCTACTGCAAAGGCGACCGCCTCAAGATCGGCGAACGAGGCATGGTCGGCCACGTCGCTGCAACCGGTGTAACGCGCTACGCCGGAGACGTAACGACCGATCCTTACTACGTGGCCTGCGAACTCGACACGCGGTCCGAGGTTGCAGTTCCGCTCCTGCTTCACGGCGAAGTCATCGGAGCCCTGTGCGTCGATCACAAGCAGATCAACGCCTTCTCGGACGATCAGATCGCCGTCATGGAGGCGTTGGCCGCCCACATCGCGGTGGCGATCGAAAACGCGAGGCTCTTTCGCAACGAACGCCAGGAGCGCGAGCAGATGCAGCGCGAAGCAGACGACGCCCGCGCCGTCCAGCAATCGCTCTTCGTCAAGGCGGTCCCGCTGGTCTGTGGCTTCGCGTTTGAAACCGCGTGGAATCCAGCCGGAGCCGTCGCCGGCGATTGGTTTGATCTGATCGATCTCGGTGACCATCGCTGCGGCATCGTGCTCGCCGATGTCTCGGGCAAGGGGATGCCGGCGGCCCTGTTGATGTCGGCAACACGCGCCATCCTGCGCTCGCTGGTCAAGCTCGACCCCTCTCCCGGAAAAACGCTCATGCAGCTCAATCAGATCCTGATGGAAGACTTTCCCATGGGCAAGTTCGTCACCATGATCTACGGCGTGCTCGACGCGCGATCCCGCGAGATCACCATCGCCAGCGCCGGACATCTCCCTCCTCTCCTCATCAACGGCGAGTGCTCCTTCCTCGACATAGGAACCGGCATGCCGCTCGGACTCGGAACGACGACGTATCCCGAATACAAGGTCACGCTCAAGCCCGGCACCCAGCTCCTCTTCTATACGGATGGCATCACCGAGGCGATGAACCGCAGCGACGAAGAGTACGGCGCAGCCCGGCTGGCCGATCACTTCCTGCAGCCCTCGGCCTGCGTGGAGGGGCTCATCGAGGAGGTGTGCAGATTCAGCCACGGATCGAACCACACCGATGACGCGACTGCAGTCCTGATCCGAAGCCGATAACCCGAACGGAATGTTGATCGCACTGCGACAGCACGCCGCCTCGCTCTGATTTGAGAGCGCGCATCGCATCCACAAAGGTTCTATACCAACAGTGGCCGCAAATTTGCTTCTTGCACCCCTTACAATGAGAAGCGAAGATGGTGCGGATGACTTTAAGCGATTCGGTGCGAACGGTAGCACTCGTGGTGGCGTGTCTGCCGCTCGTACTCTTGACGGGCTGCCCGCAGGATGAGACAGACTCGCCCGGCAAGGCCCCCGCATCGACAACCGCTCCGACGATCACCCAATCCACTCCAGCCCCAACGCAATCCGCGAAGGCCGCTCCCTCCACCGAGCAGTCCATCGAAAACTCCGCCCGGGCCTTCAAGGTGCAGCAGCTGATCAACTCCGCCGAGGCAGCCTATCGCAGCGGCGTAGACAACTATCGCGCCGGCCGTCTCGACGCCGCACGGCTCGACTTCGACTCTGCCGTCGACCTCATGCTCACCAGCGGCATGGACCTCAAGACCGACCCGCAACTCGCCGATGAGTTCGACCATCTTTTGAACGCGGTCAACTCGCTCGAGATGGCAGCCCTGAAGCAAGGCAACGGATTCTCCCCGAAGATCGAAGAGGCGCCGCTCGACACAGCCGAAGACCTCACCTTCCCCGCGGACCCCGAGCTCACCGCAAAGCTGAAGGCGGAGCTGCAGATCTCCTCCGACCTGCCCCTTGTCATCAACGATCAGGTCGCGGGCTACATCGGGTACTTTGCGAACTCGCCCTCCTTCCACGCCCACATGCTTGCGAGCATGGAGCGCGCCGGAAAATACAAGACCATGATCCAGAAGGCGCTCACGGCCCAGGGTGTCCCGCAGGACCTCATCTATCTCGCCGTAGCTGAATCAGGCTTTCAACCTCAGGCGCTCAATTCGAGGTCGGGCGCAGGGGGCATGTGGCAGTTCATGCCGACCGGTGCCTACGGTCTCGCGCGCAACGGCTACTTCGACGAGCGCTTCGACCCCGAAAAATCTTCGATCGCCTACGCGAAGTACATGAAGTCCCTCTACAACCAGTTCGGCGACTGGTATCTCGCGATGGCCGCCTACGACTGGGGTCCAGGCAACGTGCAGCGTGCCGTGCAGCGAACCGGCTATGCGGACTTCTGGGAGCTCTATCGCCGCAACGCGCTGCCCCGCGAGACCCGCGACTACGTCCCGAAGATCCTCGCCGCCGTCATCATGGCCAAGAACCCCGAGAAGTACGGCCTCGACAAGATGGTGCCCAACGAACCCGTCGTCTCCGATACCGTGTCGGTCGACTACGCGATTGATCTGCGCCTGGTCGCCGACGTTACAAACTCCTCCCTGCCGGAGATCGTAGCCCTCAATCCCAGCCTCCTGCGCATGACCACGCCGGGCGACATGCCCTTCGATCTGCACATCCCCATCGGCACGCGCGACGTCTTCACCGAGCGCCTCAAGGAGATTCCCGAGGACAAACGCAGCACCTGGCGCTTTCACGTGGTCCGCTCCGGCGAGTCGCTCGACGGCATCGTCGCCTCGCTGCATGCCCACATCAGCGACGTCAACGCCGCGAACGGCCTCTCTGCAACGGACAGTGTCGATGCCGGAGACGAACTCGTTATCCCGGTGACCGTCGCTCAAAGCACGCGACCGCAGCGATACACCGTGCGTCATGGCGACACGCTGGTCACCGTCTCCGATCGATTCGGCGTCTCGGTCGAAGAGTTGCGGCGATGGAATCATCTCTCCTCAAGCGCGGTGCGGCCAGGTGCCTCCCTCGCAGTCGCAGAGCCGGTGAAGCTCGCACCCGGGACCCACGTGCGCGTCAGAGGAGCTCGCAGAAGAAGAGGCGCGCGCACCCTTTCGACCAGTGTTCATCAGGGTTCTGCGCATCCAGCCCGCGGGCGCACTGGCTCGAAGACAAGTGGAGCGTCAACGAAAAATAAGACCGCAGGCAAGAAGACTGCGGGTGCAGCCAGGCAGAGTTCAACGACCAAAACGAAAAAGAAAGCTACACGATAAGCTACCTCGTGAAAAAGATTGCTTGCCTTCGGTAGCGCTTGGATGCATCCTGTTGCTAGAATCTCGTCCCGGGAAGTAAAGATGTTTCTTGTTGCATCGAAGCTGGTAAGGCAACGCAGAGAACGATAGAAGTAGAGAGCAGTGAGGGGATAACAAAAATGATGTTCGACGACACCATCAAGCTTCACGCAGCCGCAGCCGATGACGATCATAACTTCGGCGATGAACACGATGACGAACAGGACGATCTGCACAGCCGCTTCAACGATGACGAAGAAGAAGAAGAGGTCACGATGACCTCGGACGATGATGAAGCTCAGCTCGACGAAGAAGACACCGACGACGATCCCCACGCCGAAGAGGCGAAGCTGTTCGCTCTGCCCCCCTCTCCGGTGCGTAGCTATGAGCCCCCAACCAGAGAGTCGGTGTTGCCGGTGAAGAGCCAGTCCTCCGCGAGTCCCGCAAAGCCGGCGGTAAAGAAAGCTGCGCCAGCCAAGAAAGCTGCGCCAGCCAAGAAGGCCGCTCCGGTGAAGAAGGCCGTCGCAGCAAAGAAGGCGCCGGCAAAGAAAGCTCCTGCGAAGAAAGCAGCCACCAAAAAGGCCGCGAAAAAGGTCGTAGCCAAGAAGGTTGCTGCGAAGAAAGCCGCACCGAAAAAAGTTCTGGCGAAGAAGGCCGCTCCAAAGAAGGCCGCCGCCAAATCGAAATCTGCCGCGAAGAAGGTTAGTGCTCTGCGCGGCGGTAAGGTCGCCCCCAAAAAGGCGGCCGGCAACAAGAGCACGGCAAGCAGTAAAAAACTAAAGAAGAGAGGTACTACCTTGGCAACTAAGAAAGCAGCAAAGAAGGCACCAGCGAAGAAGGCAGCAGCAAAGAAGGCTCCTGCTAAGAAGGCAGCCAAGAAGGCTCCTGCAAAGAAGGCCGTAAAGAAGGCTGTAAAGAAGGCTGCTCCAAAAAAGAAGTAACTAACATCAAGGCAAGCAAATAGGCCCGGACTCCTCAATTGAGAGCCCGGGCCTTTTTGCGTCTGCTGATAAGTCTTTACTTCTTGGCGGCCGTGATCTCAGCCAGAACTTCCGTGCTGTGGACGTTCGGATCGACCTTCTCCCACACCTTCGCCACCTTGCCGTCGGGCGAGATCAGGAACGTCTCACGATTCGCAAACTTCGCCACTCCGAAGTTCTTCACCGGAACTCCGTACAGATCGACCACCTTGTGATCCGGATCAGCCAGCAGCTTGAAGCTGAACGTATCCTTCGAGCACCACGTCTTGTGCCCCTCCACGGTGTCCAAGCTCACGCCCAGAACAACCGCATTCAGAGCGTCATACTTCGCGATGTCGCGCTGGAAGTTATGCGCCTCAATTGTGCAGCCGGTCGTCTGGTCTTTCGGGTAGAAGTAGAGCACGACCCACTTGCCCTTGTAGTCGGTCAGGCTCACCGGCTTGTCCTCCTGCGAGGGCAGGGTAAAGTTGGGCGCCACGGCTCCAGCCTGTATTGTGTCTGCGGCGGGCGCTGCATACGCCCTTATACCTACGCCGCACGCCGCTGCTACGCCGATGATTGCTGCGATCCAAACCGCTTTGCGCATGGTGGTTCCCCTTATGTCGTTCTCTTAGCTGTAGACGAATGGCTGTCGCGTAAGACGCGCACCGAATATACTGAGGGCAATTTTACCCCTCCAACACAGGCCTTTACAGATCTGTGACAAGATCTTTACTTTGCGACGATCGTAATCCCGGCGTCGTCCGCCGTACTGAAGATCGTCGCAGGATCAAATATCAGCGTTCTCTCTGCTTCAATCGCAAGGCAGGTAGCCCCCGCGGCCTTCATAGTGTCGATCGTCGCAACGCCGATCACAGGCACATCGAAGCGCATATCCTGATTAGGTTTGGCGACCTTCACCACCGTAAGCGCGCGCCGAAGCGTCGTCTCGTCTCCCACTCCAAGCGTACGAAAAAGCTCTCCGGCGCGCGCAATCGTAGCATCGGTTCCTTCCATCGCCTCCACGGCAACGCAAGCCTGCGCCGCAATCACCACCGTCTGTCCCAGATCGTAACCCGCAATCGCCTGCGCAACAGCCCTGCCGTAAACAATGTCCTTCTCCTCCTCCGCATCAGGAGCCCGCCGCGTAAGCACACCAGCCTTCGCCAGCAGCGGCTCCAGATACTGCGTTGACGAGATCAGCTCAATCCCCTCATCGCCAAGAACCTTCGCCACCGCGCCCAGCAGCATATCGGTATTCCGAGTGCGGAGGTTCAGCAACAACTTCGCCAGCCGCCAGTCCGGCCGAATGCTCGAGAAGATCTGTTTGTGCTTCACCTGACCAGCCATCACGGCCCGCGTCACACCCTCCGCGCGAAAAGTCTCGATCAGCCGCGAGAGCTCCCCAAGCGAGAGCCAGTGGACGCGAACCCCGGCATCGGCAGCCGCACGATCGTTCATCTCAAGGTCGGTCTCTTCGTTGATCGCCGCAACCACAACCTGCAACCCATGCGCACGCGCAGCATCCAGCAGGAGAAACGGAAAGCGTCCGTTCCCTGCAATCAATCCCAGCCGTTCTGATTCGTTCGATAGCGTCATTGAGATAGAGACTATTTGGTTCCTGCCGCAACTTCACGAGCGAGATAAATCGTCTTCCCAGACTGTGCAGACCGTCGCGCAGCATCGAGAATCCGAACCACCGTAATATTCGTGTCGAGAGAGTTCAAATCATGCAGTGGCTTCACCGTACCAGCCAGAACCGCAGCAAGATAGTTCAGCGAATCGTTCTGCGGAGCCTGAAGCGGCGGCGCAGTCTCAACGTGCTCAGCCTTCTCCCCCGTCAAACGAGCGCGAAGCTTCGCACCAGGCGCTGCATCTTCATAAACCGTATCCACATACCCGGTCGCCCCGTAGATCTCCATATCCTTCCGAGCAAAAGGCCAGTTCCAAGAGCCCTGAAGTATCGCCTGCGCATGCGGATAGGTCAGCACCACCGTGCTGTCGTCATCGACGTTGGGATAGATCTTCGGCTTAATCTGCAGCGTAACGGCAGTCACGGAGATCGGAAGCTCGCCATGAAGGATCCACGTAGCAAGATCCACTCCATAGCAGCCAAAGTCGAAGAGCGCCCCAGCACCGTTCTGCTTCGGATCAGTCAGCCAGCTCAAAAACTCCGGATCAACGCCAATCTCTTTCGGACCCTCGTGGCCGTCATGCACCACCAGCTTCCGCAGCTCGCCAATCTTCCCCTCCTCCAGCATCTTCACCGCAGCCGTGTTCGAGTTGTACCAGGTCGTCTCGTAGTTCGTCAGAACAGGAACGTTATATCTCTCCGACAGCGCCTGAATGGCAAGCGCGTCTTCCACCGTAGTCGCCAGCGGCTTCTCCACCATCGCGGCGATATGCAGTGGTGCAGCCTCTTCAATCGCCGCTCGATGCCCCGCGATCGAGGTGTAGACCAGAATCGCCTGCGGCTGCGTTCGCTTCAACATCTCCGCTTCGGTCGCGAAGAACATACTCCCAGGTAGATGTGTCTTCGCGATATATTTCTGGCGCAGCGCCGGATCGGGATCGGAGACGCCCACCAGCGTGATCTCAGGATGAGCCGCAAGCTTACCCAGAAAACCCTGCACATGACCATGAACCAGCCCAACGATCGCCACGCGCAGAGGCGGAGCCGCCTGAGCCTCTGAGCTCGCAGAAAAAGACAAAGTTGCGGCGAGAAGGGAAGCAGCAAGGACGAAACGATTCGGAACCGACAAGATCATAACGGGCCAACTCCAATCTGATGCTCTGTGCCAGAGACTGCATGAAACGCCTACTTGATAATCCCACGCTCGCTGTTGGCAATAAAGTCCGCGAGATACGCGACGTGCTCCCCCGCGCCGCCCGATGCAATCATCTCGCGAATGGCCGCCAGCGCATCGGAGATATTAAGCTTCGACGCAAGCAGAGTACGATAAGCCGCGCGCAGCTCCTTCAGCTGTTGCGGCGTAAACCCTCTCCGCTCCAGCCCAACTTTGTTCAAGCCATATGCGTGGTTGTTCCGCTCAATCGAGGTCAGCGAGTAAGGAAGAACATTCTGTGTAATCGTAGTCCCGCCGCCGATGTAAGCGTACCGCCCAATCCTGCAGAACTGGTGCACCGGACAAAGCGCGCCGACGCTCGCGTAATCCTCAACCGTCACATGGCCTGCCAGCGTGGCGGAATTCGCCAAAATGCATCCATTGCCGATCTGCGAGTCATGCCCAATATGCGTGTACGCCATGATCAGGCACTCACTCCCGACCCTGGTAACTCCCCCGCCGCCCCTGGTCCCGCGTGAGATCGTAACGTACTCGCGAATCGTATTCCCGTCGCCGATCTCCACCCGCGTCGGCTCGCCCGCATACTTCAAATCCTGCGGCGAGATCCCGATGCAGGCAAACGAAAAGATGCGATTACCCCGCCCCATCGTCAGGTGCCCATCGAGCACCACGTGCGAGACCAGCTCACACTCCTCGCCTAGCACAACGTCAGGACCAACCGTGCAGTAAGGACCAACCGTGCAACTCGCAGGAATCTGCGCCCCCGCCGCAACGATGGCTGTCGGATGAATGCTCACTCTGTCGGAGCCTCTGGCGCAGTCTTCTTCACCACCCGCGGCACCACCTGGCACATCACCGTAGCGTCGCACACCAGCTTGCCGTCCACAGTGATGTTCCCCAGCATCTTCACCGCGCGGCTCCTCCACTGCAGCACCGTCACCTCAATGCGAAGCTGATCCCCGGGCAGCACCGGCCGTCGAAACCGCGCATTCTCGATTCCCGTAAACACCATCAGCTTCTGGTCGCGATCGGGAATCTCCGTCAGCAGCAGCGCCCCCCCCGTCTGCGCAATAGCCTCCACCATCAAAACCCCAGGCATGATCGGGTAGTCCGGAAAGTGCCCCTGAAAGTGCGGCTCGTTGATCGTCACATTCTTGATCGCCACAATCCGCTGCTTCCGCTCCATCTCGACCACGCGGTCGATCAGCAAAAAAGGGTAGCGGTGCGGCAGCAGGGACATGATCTCGAGAATGTCCATCGTAGTACGCGCCGCAGTCTGTTCGTCGGCAATCTGATCCGTCGTAGTCTCGCTCATGGCAAGGATGAGTATAAACGCCGAGCCACGCCGACCGTCGAAACAGCAGCTCAGTCTGCATAGAAATTATCTTCGCGACCAACGGGAGCGCCAACCGAAGGGGTAAACCCGTCACGAAGTGATCGCCTCGCGCGTAGCGAGCCCGTCCGGCAGGACTCACCCCGCCGCCTGCAGCTGCGCCCCCGGTGTCGACCGCGAGATCTCCAGCTCCTCCGGCGTCATATCCACCGCAATATCCGCAAACAGCGGCGTGCTCAGGTACCGCTCTCCCGTATCCGGCAGCATGCACAGCACAGTCGATCCCTTCCTAGCCTCCGCACACACCTTCAGAGCCCCCGCAAAGGTCGCCCCCGACGTAATCCCCACGAAGATCCCCTCCTTCAGCGCCAGCTCCCGGCTGCACTTCATCGCATCAGCATTCGTAATCCGCAGCACCTGGTCGATCCGGTGCTCATCAATCGCATCCTGCGTCAGGCTCGAGATAAAATCCGGGCTCCACCCCTGCTGCGGGTGCGGAGTCCACGCCGGGTGGCTCCCCGACGGCGTCCGATCCGCATTCCGCGGCTGTGCCTCCCCGCTCGAGATCATCGGCGCCACATCCGGCTCACACACCACAATCTTCGTCTCAGGCCGCTTCTCCGCCAGCACCCGAGCCACGCCCTTCAGCGTCCCACCTGTACCAAAACCCGTCACCCAGTAGTCCAGCCGGTCGCCCTCAAAGTCCCTCAGAATCTCCTGCGCCGTCGTCCGCGAGTGCATCTCTGCATTCGCCTCATTCTCAAACTGCAGCGTCCTGAACCACCCATGCTTCTCCGCCAGCTCATTCGTCTTTTTGATCATCCCCACCGCCCGCTCTGCCGCCGGCGTCAGCACAATCTTCGCCCCCAGAAACCGCATCAGCTTCCGCCGCTCAATGCTGAACGTCTCCGCCATCACCACCACTAGCGGATACCCCTTCTGCGCGCACACCATCGCCAGCCCAATCCCCGTATTCCCGCTCGTAGCCTCAATCACAGTCTGCCCCGGCTTCAGCGTCCCGCGCCGTTCTGCGTCCTCAATCACACCCAGCGCCAGCCTGTCCTTCACCGACCCCAGCGGATTGAACGCCTCCACCTTCACATACAGATCCACATCCGGCGGCGCCAGCCTGTTGATCCGAACCACCGGCGTATTCCCCACCGTCTCCAGAATATTTGCGAACTTCCGTTTCATAGCGTCTCGCTCCTTCAGTCTGCACAGAGTCTACTCAGGCCCGGTGGTTCTCACTATTTTTTCTTACTGCTTTTTCTTCAGCAACACATCCGGATTGAACATATCCGGCGGAGCATCCACGTCATACTCCACCTTCAGCAGAAACGTCTGACTCGCCAGATCCCCATTGTGATATCTGCTGATCGTCAGCGCCGTCGGCAGCCCCTGGATCGTGTGGTAGTCCGCATACTCCTCCGCGTCTTCGTCGAAGTCCTTGAAGGTCTCATTCCTCCACTCAAACGTACGCCGCAGCGGCAGGTGAGTCGTAGCATCCAGGTACAACGTCACCCCATCGTTGTCCGCAGAAAGAATCGAGACCTTCTCCGCCAACTGCCGCTCCACCATGCTGGTCCCCTCATACACCACCACCACCCCCGGAGCCTTCAGCCACGTATTCACCACCGCCTCCACCGAGTGCTCCTGCCGCCGGTAAAAGTCCGTCACCTGATCCTTCGGCAGCTCAGTCCGGCCTTTATAGGTCACCTCGTATCCCTTGCCAGCCGTCCAGATCTGCACAATATCGATCTTCTTCCCCGGCAGAAGGATGCTCTTATCCGTAATAAAACCAACCCGCAGCGCCTCGAACCGATTAGCCGTCGCAAACTGGCGCGTCGAAGTAAAGTCAATCACGATGCCCGTCGGTGTGCCGCGAAAGAAGCGCCCAACATGCCCAAGCTCGCGCATATTGCGGCGATGCAGCCACGCGTCCCCGCCCAGCGCCTCCACCATCTCATCCATCAGCTTGCGTCCACGCTGCTCCGGCGTCTGCCCCGCAGGCATCACCGGCGCAGCACTGGGAATCTCGCTGGCCTGTGACCACAGCGCCTGAGTCGTCCCCAATCCAAAGCCCAATCCAAGCGCAACCGCAACGCCGATTCTAACCACAACCTGCTTCATGGACACTCCGCTCATCCCGCCAGCACCGCGCCGCCGTTCACGTTGAAGATCTCGCCCGAGATAAACCCAGCGAACGGCGTACAAAGAAAAAGTACAGGAGCCGCAATCTCCTCCACTTGCGCCGGACGCCCCAGTGGAATCAGAGACAGCAGCTTCTTCGAGACCTCAGGATCGCTCAGCACCCCAACCGTAGCATCGGTTGCCACCCATCCCGGCGCAACGCAGTTGCAATAGATCCCTTCCCCAATCAGCTCCGTCGAAAGGCTCTTGGTCAAGCTGATCAGCGCCCCCTTCGTCGCCGCGTAGTCTGCATGGAACGCCTCGCCCCGCTGCCCTGCCGTAGAGCTGATCAAGACAACATGCCCCCGCGCAGAGCCAACCTTCGGCTGAGCCTTCATCTGCGCCACAGCCGCCCGCACCACCCCAAACACACTATCCAGATTTGTCCCCATCGTCGAACGCCACTGCTCGCTCGTCATCTCCGCGATCGGCGCATCCTGCGCAGGCCAAACGCCATGATTCAGAATCGCGCAATCCACCCGCCCGAACGCCGCCACCGCAGCGCGCACCAGCGCCGCACCATCCTCCGGGGTCGAAAGAGCCTGCTCCACCGCGCGGCACACCTCCGCACCGCCGCACTCCGCAACAATAGCCTCGGCCTCCTTCGCCGCCGACCGATAGTTGAAGACCACCTTCGCACCCGCCTGCCGAAACATCCGCACCGTCGCCGCGCCAATCCCGCGCGAACCGCCCGTAATCAGTGCAACCTTCCCAGCCAACGACATGGTGACACCAGGGTTACCACTATTCAGCATAGATTCGACTTATCCCATCAATCTTCTTGACGCAATTGAAGCACACACAGAGAATTCTCTACCAGATCCCATCAAAGGAGTTAGCCGCCTATGAAAATCGCCGTCCTGATCGCACGCATTCTTCTTGGACTAGTCTTTCTCGTATTTGGTCTCAACGCCTTCTTCCACTTCATCCCCATGCAGACCATCCCCGGAGACGCCGGAGTCATGGCCACCCTCATGTACACCCACGGCTGGCTCACCTTCCACGGCATCCTCTACACCATCGCCGGTCTCCTGCTAATCGTAGGCCGCTACGTCCCCGTAGGCCTGGTGATCCTCGGCCCCATCCTCGTCAACATCCTCGTCTTTCACATCACCCTAACCGGAGGCGCAGGAATCGGACCCGGCCTCGTCTGCACTCTCCTCGAGCTCTTCCTCATCTGGGCCTACTGGCCCGCCTTCGAAGGAATCTTCACCCCAGACGGCCGCCGAGCCTAGCTACTGCTTCGGACGCTGTTGCCTAACCGTTTTCCACGCGAACCTTTATGTCCGAGTACGCCGCATCGATCAGCCTGCTGAGCGATGCGGCGTCTGTCGCCGTCCCTGGCCTCAGCTTCACATGGCGCATGAACTTGCCGGTGCCCTGCAACAATCGCGCCGGATCCGGCAGCGCTGCGCCATGAAAGAATCCCACGTTGACGTGCGCGGCGAATACATTCACGTAGCCGAAGGGCGCATCTCCCAAACACGCCACCGGACATCCATCATGCAAGAGTTCCCGCACTTCATCCCCGCATCGTCGCATCCTCTCAAACCACTCCTGCGCGATGACTCCCAACTCACCCCCACGCTCTTTCATCCACGCCTCGATGGAGGGATCGTGTTCGACGGCGCCGTTGAATCGCAGCAACTCCGTTCTCATGGGAACTCCATCTTCGCCTTCCGAATCTATGGTACGGGGCACCACCCAAGGAACAATGGGACTAGGTCCTTCCCCCTTCAGCCAGATTGAGTCACTGACGACAAGCCGATTTTCTATGAGCAGGTCACTAGTGTCAAGGGATTGTTCTTTGTTTTTCCTTCATAGGGATTCTGCTTTTTGTTGTTGCTCTTGGTATCGTTGCTCT
>NZ_JACHDZ010000003.1 GCF_014201375.1 Tunturiibacter empetritectus | reverse complement strand
CATACGCCAGTCGCGATGGAGAAGGGTCTGCGCTTCGCTATCCGCGAAGGCGGCCGCACCGTCGGAGCTGGAACCATCAGCGAGATCATCAAGTAGAGATTTGAACGATAGGCGGCAGGAAGAATCCTGCCGTCTTCTCGTTTATTGCTTCCTTGTTCTATTTGGCGGCCATCGTTCTGGCAGATCGGAGCTATGGCTTTCCTGAAACACTGTTTTAAGAGATAATTTGAGAGGACGAGCGTGGCCTGACCGCTTTTCTTCCGTCTCACAATCAGGATTTGGTTGCAGGGGCCATTGCCCTGTGTTGCGGCGTGTCACTACGCTGCTTGCCAGCCGAGGTGGCTGGCCACGTTAGAAGGAGATTTTTCATTATGCGCGAGATCATTACTCTTCAGTGCCCGGATTGCAAGAACCGGAACTACTCCACGACGAAGAACAAGAAGACGACCACCGGTCGCCTCGAGTTCTCGAAGTTCTGCAACACCTGCCGGAAGCACACGGACCACAAGGAAACGAAGTAGTCTCCAGCCGGATTCTGGGGTGAGGCGCAGGTCTCACTCCGCACAACCTGGGGGAGTAAGCTCAACGGTTAAACTGTCGGTCTCCAAAACCGAACTTCTCGGTTCGAATCCGAGCTCCCCCGCCAGTTTGCCCGGTCCCTCAAGTCCGGGAACAGACACCACAACGCACCACGAAGATTGAGGCAGTTACTATGGCCAAGACAATAGCGGTAACCGAACAGCCCAGCACCGGATTGCAGCAGTTGAAGTCGCAGCCAGCCCGTCTCGGCGAGTTCCTCAAGGACGTTCGCAGCGAGATGCGCAAGGTGATCTCGCCCTCGCGCGCAGAGGTTCAGTCGACTACGATCGTTGTTCTCGTCACCGTCTTCATCTTCGCCGCATACTTCTGGCTGGTGGACAACATCATCGGCCGGGCGATCGAAGCCCTGTTGCACCGGCTAACCCAGCACTAAAAAGATTTGATTCCGAGCAAGAGCGGTAGAGAGAAGTACACGATGCGTGAAAAAGGCACAACGATGGCGGCAGAAGAGCAAAATCCGGAAGAGCAGAATCCTCAGGGAGAACCCTCTGAGCAGCTGGCTCCGCCGGTCAATGAGAACTTCAAGTGGTACATCATTCATGCCTACTCGGGCTTTGAGCGCAAGGTGCGCGAGTCCCTCGAGAGCCGCATCACTGCCTTCGGTCTGCAGAACCGCATCGGCCGCATCATGATTCCGACCGAGCCGGTCACCGAGCTGCGCAACGGCAAGAAGTACACCATCGAGCGCGTCTTCCTGCCCGGCTACGTTCTGGTCGAGATGGATCTCGACAACGACCTGTGGCATGTCATCAAGAACACGCCGCGCGTCACCGGATTTCTGGGAACCGGCGACAACCCGGTCGCGCTCTCTGAGCAGGAAGTAAGCTCCATCCTCTTCCGCACCGAGACCGCAGGCAACAAGCCGAGCATGAAGGTCAAGTACGAGAAGGGCGAGCAGGTCCGCATCAACGAGGGCCCCTTCGCCAACTTCACCGGCGCGGTCGACGACATCAACGAGGACAAGCAGACCCTCAAGGTCATGGTCAGCATCTTTGGCCGCTCGACTCCGGTCGAGATCGAGTTCTCCAAGGTCGACAAGGTCGTCGACGAGTAGTTGAGAGTTTTGAAATAACATTAAGCAGCAGGCGTTCGGATGTAACAACGCCCGCCGCTGGAAGAGTAAAGAGGATTTACCGAAATGGCACCGAAGAAGATCACTGGATACGTCAAGCTTCAGATCATGGCCGGCAAGGCCACCCCTGCACCTCCGGTCGGCCCCGCACTCGGCCAGGCCCAGGTCAACATCATGGAGTTCTGCAAGCAGTTCAACGAGCGCACCAAGGCGCCTGACATGGCCGGACTCACCATCCCGGTCGTCATCAGCGTCTACGCGGACCGCACCTTCAGCTTCATCACCAAGACGCCTCCGGCTCCGGTGCTCCTGCTCAAGGCTGCCGGCATCGAGAAGGGCTCCGGCACTCCGAACAAGGAGAAGAAGGGCAAGGTGACCGAGAAGCAGATTCTCGCAATCGCCACCCAGAAGATGCCGGATATGAACGCGACCACCGTCGAGGCTGCGGCAAAGACCATCCGCGGCACCGCCCGCTCGATGGGTATTGAAGTCGTAGGCTAACTCACGGCTGTTCGCACCGACTAAGTTTTCTACAATCGAGGACGCAAGGAACATCACCGACATTGTCTGTCGACGATGACCTCCAGGCGTCCTCTCTCGTCGTTAACTGCCCTTGCTCCACTACATTTGCCTGCTTCACTCCTCTCAAACTCTAGGCAAAGAGCCTTTGCTGTCTTGCCTTTGTTCCCGCACTCTGTGTGGGTCTTTTGCCGCCGCCTTCCTCGTTTCGAGTGAGCAGGGCGTCGCTCGAACGCTTTCCGAGGCCGTACCGCCTACACGCGCGGTCGACCATCTTCGCAAGACGCTCGCGGTACTCTCTCCCGGCGAAGTCTGTGGTGGCGAAGCGTTTGGCGTAGTCGGCCTGGAGGGCAGGGAAGTGCTCACGAACAAAGCTCAGGTAAGTAGGACGTGAGCACGGCTTGAGGAAGAGTGGATGCGCGGCGAAGAAACTTGCTCCCACGGCAGCGGAGCGACGAGCCATGCCGTCCAGCGCCTCTTCATTATCGGTGATGCCAGGCAGCAGCGGCGAGCCGAAGACTCCGGCGACGATCCCCGCCTCCCGCAGTCGCTTCACTGCCTGAAAACGCAGGTCAGGCCGGGGCGCTCGCGGCTCGAGCAGACGCGCCAGTGCCGCATCCGGTGTCGTGATCGTCACATGCACCACCAGGGTATTGCGGCGAGCAACTTCTACCAGCAGATCGATATCGCGTTCGATCAGCCGCGACTTGGTCACAATCCCAAGGCGGTAACCTTCCTTTCGCGCAAACACCTCGAGCAGGCTGCGCGTAATCTTTGCCCGTCGCTCGATCGGCTGGTAGGGATCGGTTGCTGTGCCGAGTGCAACCTCATCTCTCGGATCAATCTTTTTCAACTCCTGCTCCAGCAGCCATGCGGCGTTCTGCTTCAAGAAGATCATTCGTTCGAAGACGAGAGGATCGCGAAAATCCACCGCAGTAAGCTCGTCTTCGCGGGGCGCCAACTGAGCCTTCGGAGCCATGAACTCATGCGTATACCGCGCATAGCAATACTTGCAGCCGAACTCGCATCCCCGGTAAGGATTGATGCTGTAGGCCAGGGACAGCTGCCGCTTCGACACCGATTTATTCAGGATGCTTCGTACCTTCAACTTCTTGAATTCGATCAGATGCCCATCGTCGGCATGCTCTGCTTCGGCCGCCATACGAGCGATGCCTACAGGAGTTTGGGGAAGAATTGGAAAGAGTGATGTGCTAGTTGTTTTCGCCATCTGTTCGCCTTATGATGTCGAGAGTAGGCGTGCACTTCGAATCCGTCAAGGGCCGATTTAGTAGACTTTCTCCTATGAACTCCGCCTTGGCGGGAAAGCGACCGCCGTTTCGCTTCCGGCCCGAAACCCCGATGAGCGATGAAGACCTGATGCACTTCTGTGCTGCGAACGACATTGCGCGTGTAGAACGCGAGGTGGATGGGGAGATTCTTGTCATGTCGCCCGCAGGAAACCGCACCGGGAGAAGAAACGCGGCCATTATCAGCGCACTCGACACATGGGCCCAGAAGGACGGGCGCGGCTATGTCTTCGATTCGAGCACCGGCTTTACCCTGCCCGACGGCTCCATGCGGAGCCCCGACGCCGCATGGATCGAAGCCTTCCGATGGAACGCCCTCAGCCGGGCAGACCAAGACCGTTTTTCGCCGATCTGCCCTGACTTTTTGATTGAGCTGCGCTCGCCGTCCGATGAGCTGGCGGCACTCGAATGGAAGATGGCGAGGTGGATTACGAATGGTGCGAAGCTGGCTTGGCTGATCGATCCCGAACGAGAAGTCGTAGGTATCTATCGGCCCGATATTGAGCCCGAGATCCTCCATCAACCATCTCTGGTTCAAGGTGCCGGAATTATTGACGGTTTTACCCTGAATTTGGCTAGGATTTGGCGTTGAAGACAGGATAATCTCTACTCAAGCGTCACAATCAGGTCTATATTTTGTTGACGTTTCCTTGATTTCCCGGCATACTCATAAGAGTGCCTCAATGTCCAGTTGAGGCCAGTCGAGAACCACGCCCGGAGAGATCAACTCCAGAGGGGTGGGAGACGAGGGAAAATGGCAAGGAAGCTCTCTAAGAATCTAGTAAAGGCGCGTGCGCTCGTTGAGCCCCGTCCTTATCTGTTGGCGGACGCAGTTCCGCTCCTGCAAAAAGCAAAGTACGCGAAGTTCGACGAGACCGTCGATCTGACCATGCGCTTGGGCGTCGATCCCCGCCACGCGGACCAGATGGTTCGTGGCACTGTGGTTCTGCCGCACGGTCTGGGCAAGTCGAAGATCGTTGCCGTGATCACCTCGGGCGATCGCATCAAGGAAGCCGAGGCTGCCGGCGCTGAGTTTGTCGGTGGTGAGGAGTTGGTCGAGAAGATCCAGAAAGAAAACTGGACTGCCTTTGACGCTCTGATCGCGACCCCTGACATGATGCGTTCGGTCGGACGTCTCGGCAAGGTGCTCGGTCCAAAGGGGCTGATGCCTAACCCGAAGACTGGTACGGTTACCACCGATGTTGCCGCTGCGGTCAAAGAGATCAAGGCCGGTAAGGTCGAGTTTCGCACCGACAAGACTGCGCTGGTTCACGTTCCGGTCGGCAAGCTCTCGTTCGATCCGCAGAAGCTGGTAGATAACGCGATGACCGTCATCACGAGCGTGGTGAAGGCCAAGCCGTCGGCCGCCAAGGGCAAGTACATCAAGGGCGTCACGCTGAGCTCGAGCATGGGCCCTGGCATTCAGCTCGACTACGCCGCTGCCGAACTGGCAGGCAAGGCCTAATCAATTTAGTTAGCACGAAACCCCTCTGGCGCGGAAGCGAGGAGCGGGCAAGCGAAAGCGAAGAGGATTCAGTCATGGCATTGACCAGAGCATCAAAGACGGAGAAGGTGAAGCAGCTCGCGATCGAGCTCGAACACTCGACCTCCGCTATCATCGGCACCTTCAAAGGCCTCACCGCTGCGAAGGACTTCGAACTGCGCAAGACGGTTCGCGCCGCCGGCGGAAACTACCACGTCGTCAAAAACAAGCTGGCTGCACGCGCCAGCGAAGGCACCAAGATCGAGTCGGCGCTGCAGGGCCTCAAGGGCGTGTCGGCTGTTGCCTACACCTCGGGCGACCCTGTTGCTCTGGCTAAGGCGCTTTCGACCTGGGTCAAGGACAACGCCGAGTTCACCTTCAAGTTGGGTATCGTCGACGGCAAGGTGATCGACGTCCGTGAGATCGGCGATCTCGCCACCATGCCGGGCAAGGAAGAGCTCTTCTCGAAACTCCTCTTCCTCATTCAGTCGCCTGCGCAGCGTCTGGCCACCGTCATCAACGCAACCGGCCGCAATCTCGCGGTTGTCATCAATCAGGGCGTTGAAAAGGGCAAGTTCGCTGGCGCTCCGGCAGCCCCAGCTGAAGCTCCGAAGGCAGAATTCAAGGTTGAAGAGACTCCTGTCGCAGAGGCCAAGGTGGAGGAAGCTCCTGTCGCAGTAGCTGAGGCTCCCGCTGCTGAGGCTCCCGCCGCTGAAGGTCAGCTCGTAGCCGAGGCGCACGCAGTTGAAGCTCCCGGCGCCGATGCAACCGCTGAGCAGCCCGAAAACTCCACCGCATCGCAGGGTGGGGAAGCCGCGACCACGGACCCGGTCGAGGGCTAAAACAAGTTTCGCCTGGTCTTCCCGGGGGCGCTGGTCTGGGCGCAACGGAAACCCTGGAAGGCATAGGCAGCCAAAGCGCAGTCAGGCTTTGGAAGAGCAATAGGCACCACAAAGTTCAGTTCTAATTGGAGAAATAACATGGCAGACATCCAGCAGTTGGAAGATTCAATCGTTAGCCTCAGCCTCCTCGAGGCTTCGGCTCTGGTCAAGAAGCTCGAAGAGCGTCTCGGCGTTTCGGCAGCAGCGGCAGTTGCAGCCCCGGCAGCGGGCGGCGGCGCAGCGGCAGCGGCTCCGGTCGAAGAGAAGACCGAGTTCACCGTCATCCTCAAGAATGCGGGCGCGAATAAGATCAACACCATCAAGGCTGTACGCGAAGTCACCGCTCTTGGGCTGAAGGAAGCCAAGGACCTGGTCGACGGAGCCCCCAAGGCTTTGAAGGAGAACATTTCGAAGGATGACGCAGCTGCCATCGCCAAGAAGTTCGAAGGCGTTGCAACCATCGAAATCAAGTAGTTAACTGGCAGCTTGCACTATAAGGCGGAACGCGATATTCTTGACGTTAGAGAAAATTCGTTCCGCCTTGACGTGCTCATTGGCGGCCAGCAGTATCCAGAAAAAACTTCGTTGTACCCGGATCATCCTGTCTTCACAGGTTAAGGAACCGGCCACTATACGCTTCGAGCAGCGGATGCGCATAGTGCAATAAGAAACATGCGAGCGGCGCAACTTTGGGGTAGGCGAACCTCAATGGCGGCAGGCATTAACACCACTTATATAGAAACAGTGCACAAGTCGACCTTTGCGCTCATGGGGCATGCTGTCCCCGCGAGCGCTTTGCCGTGTTTATCGGCATTGTCTCCGCTAAAGGAGCCAACAGTACGCTGCACGCGTTCTTTATAGCAGCTTCGAACGCCTGCAGGTAGTAAAAGTTTCAAGATTTATCCGTGCCGCGGACCATTACGGCAAGACATTTTGCGCACGGGGCTCGCTGCCATCGAGGACAGCAAGACCCGAAGAAGTTCAAGACTGCGCGATCAGAAGCAAACCCGGAGGGCCTGACCGAAGCCCTCCCCTAACGAGTGAAGCCAGCAATACGATTGCCGGCAGACGCACTCGAGAGGCCTCGAAGGTCAGTTTTCAGGAGAGAGCATGTCTGGCGAGTCCAACAACAGCGAAATGCGCGCGATCCGAAGCCGTCTTGATTTTTCCAAGATCCCCACATCCATCCAGATTCCTAACCTCATCGAAGTGCAGCGCCGCAGCTACGAGCGCTTCCTGCAGATGGACAAGCTCCCGCAGGAGCGCGAAGACAACGGTCTGCAGTCCGTATTCACCTCCGTCTTCCCCATCACCGACTTCCGTAACGTCTCCGAGCTCGAGTTCGTCGACTTCTCCATCGGCAACTGGGAGTGCAAGTGCGGCTACCTCAAGGGCCTCAACCACCTGCGCACGGCCTGCACCAACTGCGGCCACATGGTTATCACCGACCCCTTCCACCCGGGCGACGTGCTCTGCAACTTCTGCGGAACCTACAACAAGAACACCCCTGACTTCTGCACCAAGTGCGGTGACCCCGTCGGCCTGCAGCTGAAGTACGACCAGGCAGAGTGCGAAGAGCGTGGCATGACCTACTCTGCACCTCTCAAGGTCACCATCCGTCTGAAGATCTACGACAAGGACCCCGAGACCGGCGTCAAGAGCCTGCGCGACATGAAGGAGCAGGAAGTCTTCTTTGGCGACATTCCGCTGATGAGCCAGAACGGCACCTTCATCGTCAACGGGACCGAGCGCGTCATCGTGTCGCAGCTCCACCGTTCGCCCGGCGTCTTCTTTGAGACAGCGAACAACCGCACCTACTTCCTCGGCAAGATCATCCCGTACCGCGGCAGCTGGGTCGAGTTCGAGTACGACCAGAAGAACACCCTCTACGTCCGCATCGACCGCAAGCGCAAGTTCCTTGGCACCATCTTCCTGCGCGCGCTCGGCCTGCGCACGGATGAAGAAATCCTCAAGACCTTCTACACCGTTGACACCATCAACGTGGCTGACGGCAAGCTCCACTGGAAGGTTGTTCCCGAAGGTCAGCTCAGCAACCTGCAGGGCACCCGTCCCGCCCATGCCGTCACCGTCAAGGGTGAGGAGATCGCTCCTGCCACGCGCAAGATCTCCGCTCACACCATGAAGGGTCTGCGCAGCCACAAGATCGACTCAGTCGAAGTCGAGACCAGCGAGTTCGATGGTGCGATGACTGCCGCCGACGTGGTCGATCTCACCACTGGTGAACTGCTCTACGAAGCCAACCAGGAGCTCACCGCCGATAAGCTGCACAAGATCATCCAATCCGGCGTCTCCAGCATCGAGGTCTTCTTCCCCGAGCGCGACGACGTGGGCAACATCATCACCAACACCCTGCGCCGCGACTCCGTGCGCAAGCCCGAGGAAGCTCTCATCGAGATCTACCGCAAGCTGCGTCCGGGCGACCCACCGACCCTCGACACCGCGACCGCGCTCTTTGAAGGCATGTTCTTCGATCCGCGCAAGTACGACTTCTCGCGCGTCGGCCGCCTCAAATTCAACATCAAGCTCTACGAGAACCAGGATCCCTCTGGCCTAGACCACCGCACGCTAACGCCTGAGGACTTCTACGGCACCATCCGCTACCTCCTCAAGCTGCGCAAGAACATCGGCGTCGTCGACGACATCGATCACCTTGGCAACCGCCGCGTCCGCGCTGTCGGTGAGCTGATGGAGAACCAGTTCCGCATCGGCCTCGTCCGTATGGAACGCGCCATCAAGGAGAAGATGTCGGTCTATCAGGAGATGTCGACCGCGATGCCGCACGACCTCATCAACGCCAAGCCAGTCATGGCGGCGATTCGTGAGTTCTTCGGCTCCTCGCAGCTCTCGCAGTTTATGGACCAGACCAACCCCCTTTCGGAGATCACGCACAAGCGCCGCCTCTCCGCCCTTGGGCCCGGTGGTCTGTCCCGTGAGCGCGCGGGCTTCGAAGTCCGCGACGTGCACCCCACTCACTACGGCCGCATCTGCCCGATTGAGACGCCGGAAGGCCCAAACATCGGTCTGATCTCGTCGCTCTCCTGCTTTGCGCGCATCAACGAGTACGGCTTCATCGAGTCGCCGTATCGCCGCGTGAAGGATGGCCGTGCGCTCGACTACGTCTCCGTCTCGAACGCCGGCGAGTCCGGTCTGCGTCAGGGCGACTACCTCGAGATCGAAGAGGCTCGTGCCAAGAACGCAGATCTGAAGAAGGCTGGGAAGCGCACCATGGACCTCGCCCCCTTCAGCTTCTACCTCTCGGCCTGGGAAGAAGACCGCCACACCATCGCGCAGGCGAACATCGAGCTCGATGCGAAGTTGAACATCGTGCAGGATGTCGTCGACGCCCGTCGCCAGGGCAACTTCGTTCTCGTCAACAAGTCCGAAGTGGACTACGTCGACGTCTCGCCGAAACAGCTGGTCTCGGTCGCCGCATCGCTCGTACCGTTCCTCGAGCACGACGACGCAAACCGCGCACTGATGGGCGCCAACATGCAACGGCAGTCGGTTCCTCTGCTTGTCGCTGAGGCTCCGTTCGTCGGTACTGGTATGGAAGGCGTCACCGCCCGCGACTCAGGCGCCGTCATCCTGGCCAAGCGTAACGGCATCATCGACTCGGTCGATTCCGAGCGCATCATCGTGCGCGTAGAAGGCGAGCATCACCCCACTCAGCTCTCGCGTGAGGTCGGTTCGGACATCTATCAGCTCACTAAGTTCAAGCGCTCCAACCAGAACACCTGCATCAACCAGAAGCCGATCGTCCGCAAGGGCGACCGCGTGGTCAAGGGTCAGGTCATCGCCGACGGTCCTTGCACCGAGCAGGGCGAACTCGGCCTCGGCCGCAACGTTCTGGTCGCCTTCATGCCGTGGCGCGGTTACAACTTCGAGGACGCGATCCTCATCTCGGAGAAGCTGGTCCGCGAGGATTACTACACCTCGATCCACATCGAGGAGTTCGAGATCGAAGCCCGCGACACGAAGCTTGGGCCAGAAGAGATCACTCGCGATATCCCCAACGTCAGCGAGCACGCACTGCGCGATCTCGACGACTCGGGCATCATCCGTATCGGCGCGAAGATCGGTCACAACGACATCCTCGTCGGCAAGGTAACGCCGAAGGGTGAAACTCAACTGACGCCGGAAGAGAAGCTCCTCCGCGCCATCTTCGGCGAAAAGGCCGGCGATGTTCGCGATGCTTCGCTGACGTGCCCTCCGGGTATCGAAGGCACCGTCGTCGACGTCCGCATCTTCTCCCGCAAAGGTCAGGAGAAGGACGAGCGCGCCAAGCAGATCGAGCAGGAGATGATCGAGAAGCTCGAGCGTAACCTTGCCGACGAGATTCGTATTCTCACCGACGAGCGTCTCAAGCGTCTCGAAGCAATCCTGGGAGCCAAAGAAGTTTTGGCTGATCTCCATGACGAGCGCACCAACAAGAAGCTGCTCAACAAAGGCGACATCCTCGACCGCGACACCATCGAGCTCATCAGCACCCGTAATCTCAAGCGCATCCGCTACGCCGACAAGGACCCCCGCGTCAACGAGCAGATCGACGAGATCGAGGAGATGACCTCACGTCAGATCGATGTTCTCCGCAAGATCACCAACGAGAAGATCGGCAAGATGCAGAAGGGCGACGAACTCTCGCCCGGCGTCATCAAGATGGTCAAGGTCTACATCGCCATGAAGCGCAAGCTCTCTGTCGGTGACAAGATGGCCGGCCGCCACGGTAACAAGGGTGTTATCGCACGAATCCTCCCTGAGGAAGACATGCCGTATCTTCCCGATGGAACCCCGGTCGAGATCGTCCTCAACCCGCTCGGTGTGCCTTCGCGTATGAACGTCGGTCAGATCCTCGAGACGCACCTCGGCTGGGCCGCGCATGAGCTTGGCAAGCAGGTCGCCGAACTCGCCGAAACCATGCAGTCTGCCAATGAAGTCCGCGAGCTCTTCAAGGCGCGCTTCGCCGGTACCGCTGCACTCAACCAGCTTCTTGACCTCGACGACGAGCAGACCCTGCGCGTTGCCGCCGGCATGAAGCGTGGTATCTGGTTCGGCACGGCAGTCTTCGACGGCGCACGCGAGACCGAGATCAAGGCGTTGCTGAAAGCAGCTGGGCTTCCAAGCTCAGGTAAATCGCAGCTCTACGATGGCATGATCGGAGAACCCTTCGAACAGCCCGCCACCGTCGGCTACATCTACATGCTCAAGCTGTCGCACCTTGTGGATGACAAGATCCACGCTCGTTCCATCGGACCGTACTCGCTCATCACCCAGCAGCCGCTGGGCGGTAAGGCGCAGTTCGGCGGACAGCGCTTCGGTGAGATGGAGGTCTGGGCCCTTGAAGCTTACGGCGCAGCTTACATCCTGCAGGAGCTGCTCACCGCCAAGTCCGACGACGTCTTCGGTCGTACCAAGATCTACGAAGCCATCGTCAAGGGCGAAGCTGCCATCGAGCCGGGTGTTCCCGAGTCGTTCAACGTGCTTATCCGCGAACTGCAGTCCCTCTGCCTGGATGTCGAGCTGATCAAGCTCGCCGACCAGAAGAAGCCGGCACTGCCAGCCATCGCCGCAGCAGACTAGTCGATACAGCTCCACTCCAGGCACGGTCCTTCTGAATGAGGCTCACGCTCAACATTCACGAAGGGCCGGCCAAAGGGGAAGAGCAATAAAGAGAAGCAGGCGACGGACCTAACCACCCACCGCCCAGCAGAAGTAAAGCAGCAGCAACCAGCAGCAAGGCGCAAAAAACGCCAGACACTGCACACGGAGACGCCAAATATGTTTCGCTCCAGCCCCTTTGAACTGACCGGACCCATCGCCGACTTCGACGCCATCAAGATCCAGCTCGCCAGCCCCGAGAAGATCCGCAGCTGGTCGCACGGCGAGGTCACCAAGCCGGAAACCATCAACTACCGTACCTTCAAGCCAGAGCGCGACGGACTATTTTGCGCAAGAATCTTTGGCCCCATCACTGACTGGGAGTGCCTCTGCGGCAAGTACAAGCGCATGAAGCACCGCGGCGTCATCTGCGACAAGTGCGGCGTCGAAGTCACCCTCTCGAAGGTTCGTCGCGAGCGCCTCGGACACATCGAGCTCGCCAGCCCCTGCTCGCACGTCTGGTTCTTCAAGGGCCTGCCCTCGCGCATCGGCCACCTGCTCGACATCAGCCTGCGTGAGCTTGAGGCCGTCCTCTACTTCGAGTCCTACGTCGTCGTCGATCCAGGCGATGCGCCCGTCAAAGAGCGCGAAGTCATCAAGGACGAGACCAAGTTCCGCGAGCTGGATGCACAGTACCGCCCCTCCGGCTTCAAGGCCATGATGGGCGCCGAGGCCATCAAGGAACTCCTCAAGCGCGTTGAAGTCACCGAGCTTGCCATCGAGCTGCGCGAGCGCATGAAGACCGAGACCTCGCTGCAGAAGAAGCTCAAGTACTCCAAGCGTCTCAAGATCGTCGAGGCCTTCCGCAAGTCCGACAACCTGCCGCAGTGGATGATCCTCGACGTGATCCCCGTGATCCCGCCTGAGCTTCGCCCCCTCGTTCCGCTCGACGGCGGCCGCTTCGCCACGTCTGACTTGAACGACCTGTATCGCCGCGTCATCAACCGCAACAACCGCCTCAAGAAGCTGATGGACCTCCACGCACCTGAGGTCATCGTCCGCAACGAGAAGCGTATGTTGCAGGAAGCCGTAGATGCTCTGTTCGACAACGGCCGTCGTGGTCGCGTTCTCCGCGGCGCGAACAACCGTCCGCTGAAGTCGCTCTCCGACACCCTCAAGGGCAAGCAGGGCCGCTTCCGTCAGAACCTTCTCGGCAAGCGCGTCGACTACTCTGGCCGTTCGGTCATCGTCGTCGGTCCCGAGCTGAAGCTGCACCAGTGCGGTCTTCCCAAGAAGATGGCGCTCGAGCTCTTTAAGCCCTTCATCTATCACCGCCTCGAGCAGACCGGCCACTGCACTACCATCAAGCAGGCTAAAGAGATGGTCGAGATGCAGGAGCCAATCGTCTGGGACATCCTCGAAGAGGTCATCAAGGATCACCCGGTTCTTCTCAACCGCGCTCCGACGCTTCACCGTCTCGGCATCCAGGCCTTCGAGCCCGTGCTCGTTGAAGGTAAGGCGATCAAGATCCATCCGCTCGTCTGCACCGCCTTCAACGCGGACTTCGACGGCGACCAGATGGCCGTTCACATCCCGCTCTCGCCTGAGGCTCAGATTGAAGCCAGCGTGCTCATGCTCGCTTCGCACAACATCTTGTCCCCGGCGTCTGGGCAACCGATCACAGTCCCGACGCAGGACCTCGTGCTCGGTCTCTACTACCTCACCAAGGCGAAGGTCAATGCTAAGGGTGAAGGCCGCGTCTTCGCCAACATCGAAGAGGTCTTCATGGCCCTCGAAGCGAAGCAGGTCGAGACCCTCACCCCGATCCGTCTGCGCTACACCGGCCCTGTCCTCGACATGACCACCGCGTACGACGATCAGGACCTCACCCACACCGAGCCGGTCGAGTTCAACAAGCAGTACATCAACACGACCGTCGGCCGCGCCATCCTCAACGATGCGCTCCCCGAGGGCATGCCCTACGTCAACGGCCTCCTGAAGAAAAAGGGCATCGGCCAGCTCATCAACTACTGCTACCTGAACCTCGGCCTCGAAGTCACGGTCAAGACTCTCGACCGCGTCAAGGACCTCGGCTTCACCTATGCCACGCGCTCCGGCCTCTCGGTCGGGCTCGACGACATGGTCATCCCCGACTCCAAGTACACGGTCGTGGGCGATGCCGAAAAGCAGGTTCTCGCCATGCAGCAGCAGTACCTCGACGGAGCCATCACCAACGGTGAGCGCTCCAACAAGGTCATCCAGATGTGGTCGGGAGTCACCGAGCGCGTCGCCGACGAGATGTTCAACAACATGAAGCGTGCCGACAAGGAAGGAGCCATGAACCCGATCTACATCATGGCCGACTCCGGTGCTCGTGGATCCAAACAGCAGATCCGCCAGCTCTCCGGCATGCGTGGTTTGATGGCCAAGCCCTCGGGCGAAATCATCGAAACCCCCATCACGGCGAACTTCCGCGAAGGTCTCACCGTGCTGCAGTACTTCATCTCGACCCACGGCGCACGTAAGGGCCTCGCCGACACCGCACTCAAGACCGCTGACTCGGGTTACCTCACCCGCCGTCTGGTCGACGTTGCGCAGGATGTCATCATCTCGCACAACGACTGCGGCACCGTCGAAGGCATCTACGTCACCCCCATCATCGAAGCCGGCGAGACCATCGAGCCGTTGCGCGACCGCATCATCGGGCGTGTTTCACTTGAGAAGCTCAAGGACTTCGAGGGCAAGACCATCGTCGACGTCAACCAGGAAATCGACGAAGATCTCGCCAACGCCGTTCAGGCCGCGGGTATCGAGCGCGTCAAGATTCGCTCAGTTCTCACCTGCGAGTCCAAGCGCGGCGTCTGCATCCTCTGCTACGGCCGTAACCTCGGCTCCGGCAAGATGGTCGAGATGGGCGAAGCCGTCGGCGTCATCGCGGCACAGTCCATCGGCGAGCCTGGCACCCAGCTCACCATGCGTACCTTCCACATCGGCGGTACGGCATCACGCGTATCCGACGCCTCGCACCTCGAGGCCAAGAACGTCGGCACCGTGCGCTTCATCAACCTCGTCACCGTTCGCTCCAAGGACGGCGGCCTGGTCGCCTTCAACCGCAACGGTTCGCTCGCCATCGTCGACGAGAAGGGCCGCGAGAAGGAGCGTTACGCTGTCGTCTACGGTGCCAAGCTCAAGGTCGAAGAGGGCCAGCAGGTCGTCCAGGGCACGCGCCTCGGCGAGTGGGATCCCTACACCTTCTCTCTCCTCACCGAGATCGCCGGAACCGTCCAGTTCAAGGACCTCCAGGAAGGCCTCACTCTCAACGAAGAAGTCGACGAAGTCACCGGCCTCAGCCGTCTTGTCGTCACCGACTCCTCCGATGAGAAGCGTCAGCCCGCCATCATCATCAAGTCCGCTCAAGGCAACAAGCGTTACCTCATGCCTTCACGCGCTCACCTCATGGTGGCCGACGGCGACGAGATCTTCCCCGGCGACATCCTTGCCAAGATCCCACGCGAAACCACGCGTACCAAGGACATCACCGGCGGTCTCCCACGCGTCGTCGAACTCTTCGAGGCTCGCAAGCCACGCGACCCGGCGATCATCAGCAAGATCGATGGTGTCGTTCGCTTCGGTGAAGTGTCGAAGGGCCAGCGCAAGGTCTACGTCACCGCGGACAACGGTCAGGAAGAGGAGTACAGCGTTCCCCGCGGTACTTATGTCAACGTGCAGGAAGGCGAACGCCTCCGTGCTGGTGATGCACTGATCGACGGTCCTCGCAACCCGCACGACATTCTGGAAGTTCTCGGCGAGCGCGCACTCCAGCAGTACCTCGTCAACGAAATCCAGGAAGTCTACCGGCTCCAGGGCGTTACCATCTCCGACAAGCACATCGAAACCATCGTTCGTCAGATGCTTCGCTGGGTCAAGATCGAAGAAGTCGGTGACACCAGCTTCCTCGTCGATCAGCAGACCGACCGCTTCCGCTTCAACGCCGAGAACCAGCGCGTGTTGATGTCCGGCGGCAAGCCTGCCATCGGCCGTTCGCTCCTCCTCGGCATCACCAAGGCGTCGCTCTCGACCGACAGCTTCATCTCGGCCGCCAGCTTCCAGGAGACCACCCGCGTACTCACTGAAGCCAGCATCAACGGCTCCATCGACACGCTTCGTGGCCTCAAGGAAAACGTCATCGTAGGCCGCCTCATCCCCGCCGGAACCGGCATGGAGTACTACCGCAACGTCCAACTCTCACCCGAGCTAGAGGAAGCGGCAGCCCAGGTCCAGCAGGAAGTGGCCTCCGCCATCGAAGCCGAAGAGCGCGAACTAGAGCAGATGCGCATGGAAGGCGAACAAGAAGAACTAGCCGCCGAGTAACTCCGCGTCACGGCGAAAGCGCTTCGCGCAAATACAAACAACGGCAGGGCTTCGGCTCTGCCGTTGTTTGTTCAATTCAGGTCTTTAGAAGGGCGACTGCAATCATGAATCCCGCTAAAAAGACCAAGTTCCCGCACCAGAAGTAGAGTAGTGTCTTTAGCGGTGCTGAAATTGTTCTGTTGTGCTTATGATTTTGTTTAACTACCAAAGTGATGACGAGAAAGGTTAAAGCGCATAGTGCCATGAAAAAAGGAATTAGACTGCTGATGTGAATCTGGACGAATTGCAGCAAAGTAACCTCCTTATAGGCCGCACATAACAGCGTGCGCGCCTGCCCCCGCCACAGTAATCACGGGAACCGTCCGCGCACGCCCAGTGCACGAGTTATCTAGCGAGAATTCGAATTAGAATTTCCCCCGCGAACCATCATCTCTGATTCTCAGCCACGATCGCTTTCCGGCCATAGTAGCTGATCAGATAGAACGCAACTCCGAAAGAGATAATGTCCTTGAAGAGAAACAGGCCGGTGTTATTCATGTAGTGGATGCCGTGAACCACGACCCACGTCTAAAAGTCTATATCTGGCCCTACATCTCGATTTTGAAATCTGGGCATTCACGCTACGCCCGAACTGCTTCTTTCGGCATAACGTAAATCTTCGCCAGCCCGACTGAGCGTATCAAGCGATTCGCGAGCCACTGGTGGCGAGTGTTAGCGCAGTCCGCAGGTGCAGCTCCAGCTATGAAGCTCTCCGGGCAGCTCGCATGCGGCGGAAGCCAATCTGAAAGAGACCAGCCAGCCCAGTGCCAAGCAGAATGAAGCTTGACGGCTCAGGGGTGGTCTCACCTCCCGTCACCACGTATTCGAGCGAGGTGATCTCCTCGACTTGCTCAGTTCCATACCCGACACCATCGTAGACGCCGCTACCATAACAGGTCGTTGTTACGAAGGTAGGCACGGCCCCGGTGCCTGCGACAGGGGGGATGTCCTGGCAGGTACCGTCGATTTCGAAATCGTATATGAAATTTGGTCCAAAGTTGGTGAACGCTAACCCGCCGTCAAAGAAGTCTACTGTGTCGAAGCTGTACGGGCTTGGAAAGTCGGGCGACTGCAGGAGGGGGTACAAGAAATCGCCATAGTAATACGGCTGGAGATAGTAGAACACCTGGTCGGGATCGAACGAGAAGGTGGTTGAGCCCGTGTCGTCGAAGTTGTGGTAGACGAAGTTGACGGTAACCGTCACCAGAGGATCGGCCTCAGCCGCAAGGCAACCGCCAAAGAGCAGTAGACACAGAAGACAAAGAGATCGACGCATGAACGCCTCCTAAATTCCTCTCCTAAGGCACGTCTACACTAGCCCGGAAACGACCCTGGGTCAAGGTACGAGTTCAGGACAAGTATGAGTTTGAGGACCCGGTTACAGTGGATACTCCCCTCAGTTCGAAGAGTTGTGACGACATTACGAAAAGTCGGCGGGTGGCCCATCCTTAGTCTTACTCACTTCAAGCAACACAAATGATCGGGTGTCCCATCCTTCGTGCACTTTGCGAAGGGTGGGATGTAAACAGCAGCCGGGTGCCCCCATATCTCGATTTGGAAATGTGGCCATTCGCACTGGCGCGAACCGTCTTTCCACTTCTATACTGGCGGCTCACTCCTAGGAGATCGTAAGGAGCCACTATGTTAAAAACCCTTGGCCTCATCCTTGTTCTGGCTGTCACTGTAGTCCTTCTTCTCGCGCTCACCAAGCCGAGCACCTTCCGAGTAGAGCGTTCCGCCACCATCACCGCTCCACCCGAAAAGATCTCCGCCTTCATCGACGACTTTCATCAATGGAATGCGTGGTCGCCCTGGGCCAAGCTCGACCCCGACATGAAGACCACCTACTCCGGCCCATCCAGCGGCGTCGGCTCCGTCTACGAGTGGGAAGGCAACGGCAAGGTCGGCAAAGGCCGCATGGAGATCCTCTCCGTCGAGCCCGCCAAAACCACCATCAAAATCGACTTCCTCAAGCCCTTCGAAGGCCACAACACCGCCGACTTCGTCCTCGAACCGCAAGGCTCAGCCACCCGCGTCAACTGGATCATGAAAGGCCCGATGGACCTCTTCCCCGGCAAACTGATGAGCGTCTTCACCACCATGGACAAGATGATCGGTCCCGACTTCGACAAAGGTCTCGCCAACCTGAAATCTGCTGCGGAACATCCGTAATCAATGGGATCGAAGGTTGCACCGATCACCATGAGCTTGCCGTTCGGTCCCAGACAGTTGATCAGCATCGCCTTCGAACTTGGGCTAAGACCGAAGCTTCCGCCGAACCACGCCACTCAACCCAAGCAGCCCAATCCCAAACAGAGCAAGACTCGAAGGCTCAGGCACCGGCGAATAGTCCACAGTCAACTCAACCGTATACGGAATCACCACCTGCCCACTCCCTCCCAGGTAGCCCGCCCAGTTGGAGCCAGGATTCAGAAGAGCAGACTGAATAAATCCGCTGAGCACAAAATTCAGATCCTGAATGTTCGTCGACACCTTCTCCCCAGCAACCGTCGTCTTCCCGGTAAAGAGAAGATCGACCGACACATCGGAGATTCCATTCTTGCTGAACGTAGGCGCAACAGAAGGAAGAGAGTGATTGATCACCGCACCAAACGGCGCTCCCGCGAACTCGTGTCCCGTCCCGAGCACCATGGTGCCAAGCGGAGGCCCCGCGATCCCAACCGAAGCATCCTCGAAGACGCTCCCCGTCGGCAGCAGAACCGACACATTCGAAAACGGTATGACGACGTTCGTCGAGATGCTCGGACGGTTATTCAGGAACGGCTGCCCTTGAACCTTATCGTACTGGCCGAAGAAGTTATCGTTGGGGCTGGACACATCTATGGTGACGCTCGTGTGAACGGTGAGTTGGATACTATCTGCCAACGCGCCGTGTGCAGGGAACGAAAGTGCAGCCGCTACGAACATCCAGGTGATTCGCATTCAATTCGTCCTTACGCAGATGGGGAAACTCATCTTCCAACCAATGAAGGCACGTAGGATGCCAAAGTTACGCGTTCAATTCAAAAGAATGTGCAGCCAAGTCACCTTGGTGTGCGCAAAAGTATGCATATAAAAGTGGAGTTTTAGGCCTACTTCGGTTACTTTTCGAAACCATCGGCATAACCTGTGGGTGATACTGCCCATCGTCGCCGTAACGTGGGATACGCCTTTATCACGTACGTCTACAACCCAAAGAAACAGGTTCTAGCGAGCGATTAAACTAAGCACCATACCCCGGACCACGTGCCCCGCACTCCTTCCAAATCCTCTCCCAATTCCAGATTCCGTCCGAAGCCTCATACGGCAACGGAGATCCGACCTGATGCGCGAGCATACAAACCTGCCCGCGATGGTGCGCTTCGTGAGCCAGCATATAGCACAGCATCTCCACGCCAACCGGCCACGCCGGAGCCCAGCCGTCTCTGCGAAACTTTTCGATGCGACCGCCACTCTCGTCGAGCGCTTCCGCCAACATCTCCCCGCAACGAGCGGCACTCTCGGCCAATCCAGCACGAGCCTGCTCCTGCGTGCAGTGCGCACGGTTCAGCAGTACAGGAACCTTCAGGTGGGGAGCCGTAAGCCTGACCCACTTGCAGCGGACGTTATGCATGTGCGTGAAGATCGCAGCAATGGAGCGAGTTTTGCCGAGTGGCTTTGCTCTCCACGCCGCAGCATCAAGATGTTCGATCAGCATCTGGTTCATGCGATCGTTGGCCGCAAACATCCGGACTGACGCACTGCCGAGCTGAGTACTAAGTTGAGCGTGAACCTCATTCGGACGTGTCGTCACGGCTCCTGCTCCTTGCCCCATAATACTTCCGCCCTATAGTACTTCCGGCCATCGCGCCGGCAAAGGTCGCAGCAATCATCGACGACGCTGCAAACGCATTGACGAGAAAATAGCGCCCCACATTTATTCTGAAAAGGATGGCGACGAAGACCAGGGGCCGCATCGCCCCCCAGATCGAACTCAATCTCCTCACCGGGACCTTCACCGATCAGCTCGAATCCGGACAGGTGAGTGATGCCATCGCGTCAGACACGGCCCTGCCACCGCTCCTCAGTCCACGCGGACAGTCCACCAGAATCGATCGCTGCCTATTGCACTCCGTTACGTTGGCCGATCCCAGGGCTTACGGCCTGCACCTGCACGACTCCCGCATCGAAAGCTCCGACCTGGCTAACGGCGACCTCAAGGGAAGTTCCATCGAGCGCGTCGAGATCACCTCAACGCGACTCACCGGAGCCATCTTCACCGAAGCCAGACTCAAAAGTGTCCTCTTCAAAGAGTGCAAGATGGACTTCGCTCTCCTGCGAATGGCGCACCTTCAACAGTGCGTCTTTGAGCGCTGCAATCTCACCGAGGCAGACCTCTACGGCGCCGATCTCACCGGCACCATCTTCCGGGACTGCGACCTCAGCCGCGCCGACCTCTCACACGCGAAGCTGGACCACGCAGACATACGCGGCTGCAGGATCGACGGCCTCCGCGGCACACCCACCACGATGAGTGGTCTCATCATCAGCCCGGATCAAGCCGCGCTTCTGATAACCCTCTTCGGCGTCCAGGTCGAATGGTAAAGTCCAATGGTAATCCGAGCAAGCGCTTATGCCATAGCATCGGCAACTACTGGTGACGGAGCCACAGCCCGAATGCGCATCGGCTGCCGCTTCCAATAAGTCAGCGACCGCCACACCCACTCCATCGGGCCAAACTCAAAGTATCGCAGCCAGATCGAGCTGAACGCCATATTGAAGATCCACATCCCCGCCACGGCATAGTAGATCTTGTAGTACTCCACATAGCCGTACCAGTGCCACGTGCCCCACACGAAGATCGTCTTCATGGTGAGGCTCGTCAGCAGATAATTCGACAGCGCCATCTGCCCCACTGCCGCTATCCGCGCCAGCAGCCACCGAAACACTCGCGCCTTCACCAAAATCAGGAGCAGCGCGGCATTTCCCAGCGCTCCTGCAATCCTCCCGATGTCGTAGGGAGCCTGCATCCAGATCAACGTCTTGAACATGTCGAAGTGTCCTGCCCAGGCTTTGTACGCGCCCACGCCAGTCACCGCCCACCCCACCCCCAGCCCGATCACCGCGATCCACGAGTACGTCTTCATGCTCAAGCGGCCAGGCAAAAAACCGTTCTTGTAAAGAGCCATGCCAAGCAACATCAGACCCACCCAGTCCCCGAAGCCGAAGTAAGCGCCCTTCAACTCCCCCATCAACACATTGCCCGCCACATGGCCCTGCGCCTTCCAATATCCCTTCTGCATCGCGGCGATGTCTTCGTACTTCTTCTTGTCGGGAGCACGCCACCGATCCTGCACGCTCTGCCACTTCTTCAGATCACCGATCTCATCCTCTGTCAGTGTCTGGTGCTGCGCCAGCTTCGCATTGGCCTTCGCCGCCGCTTGCTTCGCGCTGTACTCGCTTCCGTACTGCCCCCCCATCAGCAGAACGGAGTTGATAAACAGAATGATTCCCGCCGTCCACATCAGGCGCTTCACCCGAACATTACGGAAGGGAAACAGAAACAGCAGCGCCGCCACGCCGTAGTAGAACAGGATGTCGCCGTCCCAGATCAGGTAGCCGTGAATCATTCCGATCAGCACCAGCCACATATTGCGCCGCGTAAAGATATCCGCCGCCTTGATCCCTGCCCCTCGCGCCAGAGCCCGTTCCGTCAGCAGGATCACGCCTGCCCCGAACAGCATCGAAAACAGCGCACGCATCTTGCCCTCGGCAAAGATCCAGCGCAGAAACCACACCGCGGTGTTGATCTTCCAATGCGGCCCACTGAACACCGGCTTCACCGTGCTCAACGGGTAGAGGTAGTTGCGATATCCATAAGCAAAGTCGCAGATGTTCATCACCAGGATGCCCATCAGCGAAAAGCCACGCAGCACATCCATGCTGCCGATCCGCTCCCCACGCGCCACGGGTCGGGTTGCGCTCAAATCCACCTGCGCCGGCCCAGCCAGCTCCTCTGGAGTACCAGGCGCGATCACGCCCTCATCAGGATTCACTCCAGCCACACTCGCCATGACTCCTCCAGTATCCCCACAAGTCCCTGGCCCCAGAATCGCGTGCGCGTCGATTCACAGTATTTTTTCACCTGAAGTATTCCACCTACACCCCCGCCAATCAAGCGAAATCGCCCACCACAGCCCTTCCACCCACGTTCCTGGTCCCAAAACGGGCAGGGAATAGGACTCCCGCCGCGATCAGGCGCAGCCGCTCCCACCACCGAATCTCAACGACTGAATTAAGGAACGAAAAATAAAGAGGAACGAAAAATAAATCTGAAGAATGTGGCGTATTTTTGGACAGCTGATCCTATGGTGTTTCTTCACCACGTTTACCACGCATTCCACCACGATCACACCATCAAAAAACCACACCCAGCCACCATGTTTTGGCAAAAAACCCCAGAAACACCACCCTTTCACCGCGCAATAAAATTTCGCGAACTTCCCATCCTGCATCCAACCCCACATGGCCTCCTCCCCCACCCCGCCGCCTGAGAAAAGACAAGCCTTCTGCAGCCCGCTCCTGCTGATCGTCATCACCTGTGTCGTGGTCGGAGCGATCGCGCTCTTCCTCATACTGCGCCCCAATCCCAGCAGCAAAAGCCAAACCAGCCCTACCGCTCCTCCCGCCGCCGCCCAGCAATGACGCCACGATTTCGCAACGCAAACAAAAGGCAGACTCGTAAGAGTCTGCCTTTTAGCTTGATCCAAGCCTCCTCAACGATCTCTGCTGTGAGAGAAGGCTGCAGGTCAAACAGCGGAGCTAGCGCCCAGCGCGCAGAACAACAGCCAGATTGACGGGAACAGCAGTGGGCTGGTTATCCAGCGTGCCCGGAGTGAAGCGATACTGACTGACCGCGTTCAGAACATTGCGGTCCATCACAGGGTTGACCGACTGAACGATCTTTAGATCCGTCGGTTTGCCGCTCCCATCGACCGTCATCGCAACAACAGCAGTTCGATCAAACTGGGCCATTGGAGCGAAGTCGGCGTCTGATTCGACAGCGACGGTGTAAACCAACTTGGGAGCATTGACGCCGGTCGAGATACGAAGAGGGGCAGCGTTTGGAATGGAGCCGCGATCCGACTCAGAGCCAGTGAACGCTGGGGCAACTAGTGCAGAGCGCAGGTTAGTGCCAACGGTCTGGGTTTTTGCAGGCGAATTTGCCTGAGCGTGAAGCAACATGGGGGACAGGGCGAGGGTGGCCACAATGATTCGACGCATAATATCTATCTCTAGGGCAAGTGTGCCCAACACCACGATAATTCAATCAAAATATAAATGTCAATAAGATAACATAAAATAAGTAAATACCTTTTATTATCTAATAATTACTGTTTTAGTTTTCCATTTGGCATAGTAAAAAAACATGACGATAAGAGATTTCCGTATTCGTTATTTTTTCGCTTGTACGCAGTGAGAGCGGCCAGATTTTTTTGACTTGAACCCTGGCGTCAAGCTCATAAATAGCTCGCAGATTGGCGCTTAGAACCCGGAGCGTTCAGCCTCTTAAATGGCCATCGAGCGGCCAACAAAAAAACTCCCATCGAGACCGGTCCAGCGACCTCTCCAAACACTGCTAACATGCAATTCAATGAAAGTTCTGGTCATCGACATCGGAGGCACCAACGTAAAGGTCGCCTCCACAGATATGCGCGTCCCTATCAAGATCCCCTCCGGTCCTGCCATGACCGCCGAACAGATGACTAAGGATGTCCTCGCGGCCACCGCCGGCTGGACTTACGACTGCGTCTCCATCGGCTATCCCGGTCCGGTCGTCCACCATCGTCCAATCGCCGAGCCTCATAACCTTGGCGGAGGCTGGATCGATTTTCCTTACGAGAAGGAGTTCGGCAAGCCTTTACGCTTCATCAACGATGCTGCGATGCAGGCTCTCGGCGGCTACAAGGGCGGCCGCATGCTCTTCCTTGGCACCGGCACCGGCCTGGGCTCGGCAATGATCTTCGATGGCGTCATCATCCCGCTCGAACTCGCTCATCTGCCTTACAGGAAGGGATTCACCTACGAACAGTACATCGGTCTCGTGGGACTCGAACGTCGTGGTGTCAAGCGCTGGAGGAAGTCGGTTCTGGACATCATCAGCCGCCTCAAAGCCGCGATGGTATGCGACACTGTCCTGCTCGGTGGTGGCAACGCCAAACTGATGAAGTCCCTGCCCAACCACGTGATCCTGGGCGCTAATACCAACGCGATCGACGGTGGCATCAAGCTCTGGCAGGACAACCCTGGTACTTCCAAGCCGACAAGCCCCTCGGCAAAATCTTCAAAGTCCTGAGCATGCAGAGTGCAACCGAAGGCGATTCGCCGAGTCATTGTTTCGCTTTTGAAAGTCTTCAGTCGGAGCGCAAGCACAACGTTTACGACCAGAGATCGCACCCCACCTGTAATCTGAAACAATTCATACCGGAGACAGCATGGCTAACAAATATGGCGAAGCCGCTCTCATCGCGGCCCGCATGGATACTTACGGCAAGTCCATCACACCTGCAGCTCGCTGGGAGCAGGCGACCGCAAAACTCTATCCGACCAGCCCCTCGGCCCAGCGAAAAGGAGGCCCCCGGTTCGCCTTCCTTAGCCTCTGTGAAGCCGGTCTGGTCAAGGGAATTCCTGCCGGACAATATGCTCCATCCAACAAAGCCAAGGCTTATGCCCTTCGTGCCGTGGCGCTACTCAACGCCGGCACGCACAAAACTGTCAACGCACTCTGGGCCGAGGTCACCGACGGCGAAGACATAGCACACAACAGCCAGATGGACGTCGTTCTGGCCCTTTGGAAGAACGACCTGATCGTCCGCGGCGCCTAGCTCATCGTCACATCCGGTCCGAGCGGTCTCCCACAGAAGGAATCTACATATCCCGGCATCAAACCCTTGCATCCGCAGCAAGTAGGAGTATTCTTCTTCCATCAATCGAGACGTATCCGGCCGCCCCGGAAAACCAAACATGGAGGAACAGCGATGCTTCATTTGCTTTGGACGGCTCTTATCGGTCTCATCGTCGGCGCACTCGCCAAACTGATCATGCCAGGCAAAGAGCCCGGCGGCATCTTTATAACCATGTTGATCGGTATAGCGGGGTCCTTCCTTGGGACCTTTCTCGGCCGCGCTATTGGTCACTATGAGCCTGATCAGTCCGCTGGCTTTTTGATGTCGCTTATTGGCGCCCTCATCTTGTTAGGCATCTATCACCTGATTCGTCGCAGTCGGGCAACTACTTAGAAGTTTTTTTTTATTTTTTCAATGACTGCTACGGCCGAGGGAGATTTCTCCGTAATCGATGTTGCGTCACGGGGCCCTCTACCGAACCAACCCGATTGCCGGCTCCGACGCACGAGCGGCAGGGCCATCGGCGTACTGTCGTACCACGTCGCTAAACTCCGCCATAGCCACTGGTTTCGCAATGAAGTTGCCCTGCGCTTCGTCGCACTTTCTCCGCAACAGGAAACGCATCTGCTCATCGGTCTCGACGCCTTCTGCTACTACCTTAATGTTGAGTCCGTGAGACATTGCAATTATCGTTCGAACCACTGCGGCGGCGTTGGCATCAGTTCCAGCCTTCTTCACGAAGCTCTGATCGATCTTCAAGCGATCGACCTGATATTCCAGCAGATACGAGAAACTGCAGAATCCAGTACCGAAGTCATCAATGGATATTCCGACTCCCAGCTCCCTCATCTTCTGCAACTTGTCCAGAACATGTTCCGAGTTGACCATCAGCATATTTTCCGTGATCTCGATCTGCAGTTTCTCTGGAGACAGACCGCTCTTCGACAGGGAATGTTCAACAATAGGAACGAGATTTTTTTGCTGAAACTGCCGCGGCGACAGATTGATTGAAACCGTTAGATCCATGCCAAGCTCGTCCTGCAGCGCCTTTCCCTCGCAACATGCGGTCATAAAGGCCCATTCCCCGATCGGCACAATCAGCCCCGTCTCTTCCGCCAACGGAATAAATTGCGACGGCGAGATGCTCCCCAGTCTGGGATTGGTCCAACGCAGTAACGCTTCCATTCCGGTCACCGCTCCGGTGGTCAAAGAGATCTGCGGTTGGTAGTGCATGCTGAGCTCTTTATTCGCCAAGGCGTGTCGTAGCGCATGTTCCATCGTCAGGCGCTCTGCCGTCTCCTTCAACATGCTTTCGCTGAAGATTTGAAACTGGTTCCGCCCATTCTCCTTTGCCGCGTACATCGCCGAATCTGCCCGTTTCAGCAGGTGCTTGGCATCGCTTGCGAAGTCGGGATAGATGCAGACTCCGACACTCGCGGTCACGTGCACCAGGTGCTCTTCGATTGAGATCTCCGGCGATAGCGTAGCAACAAGATTCACTGCGCATTGTTCCACGTCGTCCACGGTGGTGATGTCCGGCATGACCACCACAAACTCGTCCCCTCCTATCCGCGCCACCACATCAGTGCTGCGTACCGAGCGACGCAGTCTATGGGCCGCCTCGACCAAAATCTGGTCTCCCGCCGAATGTCCCAGGGAGTCATTGATACGTTTGAAGTGATCCAGATCGATCACAAAGACCGCGACCTTCGTCCCGTAACGTCGCGCCAGCTCCACCGTCTGGACGGTCTTGTCCTGCAGGAGCGCGCGCCCTGTCAGCCCCGTCAATTGATCATGCGTGGCGAGATGAGTCACATACTCCATCATCTGCCGCCGATCCGTAATATCGAATGCGATGCTCACAAAGCCGGTTACCTCTCCCGCCTCGGTCTTCACGGCTCTCATGGCCAGATTGATTGGCGTTCGTCCGCCGTCGCGTCTGATCAGCGTCCACTCCTGCTCCTCCATCTCTCCCTGGGCTGCCCTCGTCGTCAGAACTTCGAAGCCGTATTTTTCCAGCGTCGCGGAGGAGTCAATCGCGACCGAACTCCCCAACAGCTCTCGCTCGTCGTGCAGCACGGTCAGCGAAGCCTTCCCGACTAACTCCTCGCTGCGATACCCAGTGAGCCTCTCTGCCTCCCCGTTCATTGCCGTAATCATTCCCGAAATATCGGTTGCGACGATGCTGAAGGGAGCGTTCTGAAAGACAGAGCCGGTAAACTCCGCCAGGTGGGCATATCGCTCCTGAGTCGCCTTGGCTTCGCTTATATTGCTGAACGTGATGGCCAGCCCATCTCCGAGCTTGACCACCTGGGTTCGTAGCCACGTCGCCTTGACACTCGCGTAATCTACGGGAAACTCTTCGTTGAGTGACTCCCCGGTCTCGACAACCCTGCAAAACCTGGCGAACATCGGCCCCGTTGCCTTTATCGGAGTTACTGAGCACAAAGTATGTCCGAGGAGCTCGGAACGTGATCGTTCGATCAGTCTCTCGACGTTGGCATTGACGTAGAGAACCCGGAAGTCCACGATCCTGCCTTCTTCGTCTCGCACGGATTCAAAGAGCCCAAAGGCGTCCAGGCTCGTCTCAGCGGCTGCCAAAAACTGCGAATGCGCCTGCTCGGCTCCTCTTAGCTTCTCTACCCGGCTGCGTTCGCGCCACAACGCCCACAGGGCAACGGCAGTGCCAGACATCGCAATAAAGATGGTGCTCAACTTCCCGAACTCGGCCCCATGCTCGATTCGCCAGAGCCCTGCCACCACCAGCGAAACCGGCGCTGCTATAAGAATCGTCTTCCAAACCCAGGATCGCTGGGATTCGAGCGCAGAAGCCTTCAAGAAATACCTCGAAAAACAAGTCAGGATCGTGCCAGCATCGTGTCTCTCTATCCTCGTCAACGCCGTAACCGAACGAAGCAACTTCTTTCGCCGTCAAAAAATGCGTGCTGCCGCGCAACTTGTAAACGTTTGCCTTCGACCTTTTATTCCACAGCGATACCAAATGCAGTCTATTCGTTCCTCGCAGCCTGGGATCAACTATTTTGCTCCATCTGTGTTGAAGAGCACAACAATCTCTCCGTCACACTATTCCTGCGACATCCAGCCGTGCATCTCCATCCAGTTCGCGAGCAGAGTCGGATAGATGGCCAGCTCGGCCATTCCTTTCATCCCCTGCGCCATTCCCGTCCCGTGCTGTCCCCGCTCGAAGATGTGCAGCTCCGCGGGGACACCGGCTTCCTTCAATGCGTCGTAGAACGCCGTCGCATTGAGTGGACTTACTTGCTGATCGGCCGTCGTAGAGAAGATAAAGCAGGGAGAGGTATTCTTCGTCACCAGCTTCACCACCGAGACCGAGTCCAGCATTGCCTGCGTCGGATGGTTGCCCAGCAGCCCCTCCAGGTTAGTCTTTCTGGGTATCGAGGCGTCCATGGTAAACCGGCCATAGGAGACAATGGCGAAGTCGGGCCTGTCGCTGACTCTATCAATTGGGTCCGCAGCGCTCGCGGCGCCCTTATCGTTTACCGCTGCGAGATAACCTGCCAGGTGACCACCCGCGGAGAAGCCCCAAAGCCCGATCTTATCCTTCGCCACTCCCAACTCTGCAGCGTGGCTGCGCACATAGCGCATCGCCCGCGCACCATCCAGCATTGGAGAAGGGAAGTGGTATCGCGGCCCGAGCCGGTACGCCAACACAAAAGCTGTCACGCCATGCGCATTAAGCCAACGCGCCTCCTCCCCACCTTCCTTTTCGATCGCAAGGTGAACATATCCTCCCCCTGGCATCACGATCACTGCAGAATGCACGCCGGCGCCGGGGGCGGGATACACATACATCTTTGGAATGTCACCTTCCTCTTCTCCCAACGCACCTGGCGCTCCGTTCGGCCATAGCACGATGGTCTTTGCGAATCCCATCGGAGGCTTCGTTACCGTTGCCTCCGCTGTAGCGTGCGCCGAGGTAGCTGCTGTAGCCGAGTTTGAAGCGCAACCCACTCCAGACAGCGCACAGAAACATCCAACTGTCAGCCAAAGAAGTGGTCGCATCATCCCGTCAAAATACATGCTTCTCAACCCATTGCCATTGCAACAACACGAGATGGCAGATCCGCGGCTCAGACCGTCGAATCCGCAGTGAACATCTCGCTCTTTGGCATCAATGCCGCTGCCGACTCTACCCGGTTTCGTCCCAGATACTTGGCACGATACAACGCGTGATCGGAGGCCGTCAGCAAAGATATCACCGTGGTATTCCGGTTCGGTACCTCCGCCGCCACACCTACGCTGATGGTTTGGATTCCAAGTTGATTTCCCGAGTGCGGCACCTTGAGGGATGCGACGGCCTCGCGGACGTCTTCACCGACTTGCATCGCAACTTCGATTGTCGTGTTCTGGAGGATCACGGCAAACTCTTCGCCCCCAAAGCGTGCTGCGATCTCAGCTTTACCCTGCAGCGCACTGGCAATCACCTTCGCAATGCAGCGCAGACATTCATCTCCGCCAACATGTCCATTGAGGTCGTTATACGCCTTGAAAAGATCCACATCGATCAGCAGCAGTGCCAGCGACTGCTCCTCCCGCATCGCCCGATACCATGCCACCTCCAGCCTCTCATCAAAGGCTCGCCGGTTCGCCAGGCCGGTCAGCGCATCCGCATTGGCCAGCTCGCGGTATCGCAGTTCGCTCTTCTGCAACGAAATCTCGAGCGCCTTACGTTCCTCAAGCAGAGCCGCCACCGGAAAGAAGGTGAAGAGGGCCACCGCAAGGAAGATCTGCTCAACCACAATCTTATGAAGCAGATTTGTACCAGTGATCAACATCAACGGCCCATGTCCGGTGACGGTGAACCAGATCGAGATCAGTGCAATCACAAAGACGGCGAGTACAGTGCCAGGGAAACCCAGCCGAAACACCACCAGCAACAGCGCGGGAAAGATGAAAAAGATGAGCGGGTCTTTGCTGTGGCTGAACACCAGTGCTGTCGCGGCGGCAGGAACCATCAGCAACAACAGTGTTCTCGGCAGCTGCTGACGGTGGAGCATCGTAAAGAAACCCGGCCGCTGCAAGATAAAGACCAGCGGCGCGATGATCGCCATGCCCAGCACATCGCCCAGGTACCAGGTGCGAAACAGCATCCACCAGGGGCCTGCGTTCACAAAGAGCATCGTCCACGAAGCTCCCAGTGCACTGGTCACAGCCGTTGCCCCAACGACCGCGACGCCGAGAAAGCCCAGCAAAGGAAGGCGCTTCGTCAGCAGCAAAGGGCTGCCGAACCAACGCGTCAACAACACGGACGAGGTAATGACCTCCACGGAGTTGGCAACCGACACGCCGATCGCCAGTCGCAGCGGATCGCCGTAGAGGACATCGGCCAGCGTATCGGCCAGGAAACCTGCGATGAAATAAGGGATCCAGGTCTTCTTCGGACGCGTAACCACCAGCGCAAACAAAAGTCCGTTGGTAAACCAGATCGTCGCAACCCCATCCGACTGTCGCGAAAGCACGATTCCCAGCCAGGAAAACAGCAGCAGAGTGAAGAACGTGGCGGTCAGGTGCACCCAACGAATAGACTCAGAGCGCGATTGGGCATAAGTGGCCTCAGGAGCAGCACAATCAGCCAACCCCACCTCCAGCGACGCTTCGCCAACAGTCTTGCTTAGGTCCATTGCGTTCTATTTTCCAGCATCTCCAAACCCACTCAGAATACTGCAATGGGAGTGTCAACAGGTTATAGCGTGGAGCAATCCTGCCTGTCATTCGCCATGCTTCTTCAGAAATTTCCGCTCACAATCGCGAAGAGCTGCGGGGGTGCGGCGGTTTCAGAGTTCGATGACCTACAACGACCACATGGGCCGAGAATTTACTCAAGCACCCCACTTGACCCGAAAAGGAGCAAGGAGGAGCAGATTGAAACGATGACTCGATAGTAGCAAGTCAAAGATTTCTCGTCAGCAAAAACGTCAGGTCTGCCCCTGAATTGAAACCCCATCAAGCCGGGGTCGTCTAAACTCACATGACCGCCCCCTCCTTACTTTGGCCCTTTCTGATGGCCGTTGTCTTCCTCAGCCCTGCCCTCCACGTTACGGACCTCGCCGCGCAGCAAAAAAACTCTCCCTCCGATCAGTCTCCTCCACCCGCCGGGGGCACGATCGCAGTTGACGCCCGTCTGGTCAATCTCCCCGTCGTCGTCCGTGACAAAAAGGGAGCACTCATCCAGAACCTGACAAAAGACGACTTCACCCTCCAGGTGGACGGTAAACCACAGACCATTCGCTACTTCGACAAGGACACCAATCTCCCCCTTACCCTCGGTCTTCTAGTCGACATCAGCCAGTCCCAGCGCAGCGTACTGGACGAAGAACGCACCGCCAGCAGCACCTTCCTCGACCAGATGCTGACCAACCCGAAGGATCAGGCCTTCATCATCCAGTTTGCGCGCCAAACCGAGCTGCTGCAGGACCTCACCACCTCGCGCCCGCTTCTCCAGAAGGCGCTCAAAGAGATCGATACTCCAAGCCCCAACTCCGTCGACGACGATAGCGACAGCCGACGTCACAGTCGGGGTGGAACCGTTCTTTATGACGCTCTCTTTCTGGCCTCCGACGAGCTGATGAGCAAGCAGACCGGCCGCAAAGCCCTGATCATCCTCTCCGATGGCGTCGACCGAAACAGCAAGGAGAATCTCGTCCGATCCATCGAAGCCTCGCAGCGGGCCGATACCGTCATCTACGCCATCTACTTCAAGGGAGAAGAGACCCATCCGCAGAACAACAACCAACAGCGCGGCCGCGGCGGCTACCCTGGCGGTGGCCTCCCCGGAGGCGGATATCCTGGTGGAGGTGGCGGCTACCCCGGCGGTCGTGGCGGGGGCTATCCTGGTGGAGGCAACGGTGGCGGGAACGGGGGGAACTATCCCACCCAGAGCCACGTCGACGGAAAGAAGATCCTCGAACGTATGGCACAGGAGACCGGCGGCCGCCTCTTCGAGGTCAAGAAAAATCAAGACGTCGCTCAGATCTATAACCAGATTGCGGAGGAGCTCCGGGCACAGTACCGCCTCGGTTATACCCCCACTCAGGACGCAGCTTCCAACGGCTACCATCAGGTCGCAGTCGACATTCACCAGAAAGGCCTCGTCGTCCAGACCCGCGATGGTTACTACGCCGGGAAGTAACTCTCGCCGTCTTCGCGCGTCATAGTTTTGCGTCACTCCGTGATCTTCATGCATCATCGATAGACTTCCGGATATTCGGATCGCATGAGATATCCGATCGCAACGAGCGTCCTCACAGTCCCACGAACAAGGCCTCTATGAACACGACACATCGCATCATCCGCACTGTCGCAGTAGTGCTTCTAGCGCTCACTCTTACCCCGCTCACTCCGGCCTCTGCTCAGGCTGTCTTCACGGTCAACCGGAACCTCTACTCCGAGACCGCCAATGCCAGTGCCGACATTGCCGCCGCAATGGTCACCGCCCGCCGCGAACACAAGCGCATCATCCTCGACTTCGGTGCAAACTGGTGCGGCGACTGCCAGGTTCTGGACTACTACTACCGCCAAAGCCCCAATGCGGAACTCCTCGCCAAGCACTTCCTTGTTGTGCACATCGATACCGGCCATGTGGACCATAACGTCGATGTGGCAAAGAAGTATCATGTTCCCATCGCCCATGGCATTCCTTCTCTCGCTGTCATCGACGCTCACGGCAACCTCCTCTACGCCGAACACGAGAAGGAGTTCGAGCACACCAGCGTTGAAGCCGTCACGGCTTTCCTCAACCGGTGGAAGGCATAGTCCGTCTCCTTCGTCCCCTGGACGTCTCCCATGAGAAGACTCCTCCGTCTCCCCAGAATCCTTCATGGAACACTGCTCCGGGCAATGAGGCACGATAGCCTCAACCTCGCCCAGTCCACCGCTTACTCGGCGATGGTGTCACTCTTTCCAGCCCTCATCGTCGCTGCCGCCGTTATCAGCATGGTTCCCGATACAACTCCCCTGCGCTTCCAGTTCGCGCTCTTCTTCGACCGCATTCTCCCTCCGGACGTCAGCCCCCTGCTGCAAAGTTATTTTGTCGCTTCACCACAAACCATCCGTTCCACCCACGCCCTGGGCGTTGCGGCGCTCGTCAGCCTCATCGGCGCCTCCAGCGTCCTGGCCACGATCATGGAAGGCCTGCGCCGTGCGAACGACCTCCCGTTCGACTGCTGGACCTTCTGGCAGCGGCGCTTGCGAGCACTCCTTCTGGTTCCCCTCTCGCTGGTCCCCTTCGCGCTCGCCAGCATCCTTGTGGTCTTCGGTCACTTCATCACAACCTGGCTCGCCCTGCACATCACACCCTCCGCCCGTACCCCGGTCTATATCCTTGCTCTGCTCATTCGGTGGAGCGTCGCGCTTACCGGCAGCATAGGCGTCACCGCCCTCATCTATCACATGGGAACTCCCATGCAGCAGTCGTGGAAGCGTACCCTCCCCGGGGCCTTCGTCTCCACCGCCATGTGGTTTCTTGCCACCGTCGTCTTCGGCTGGTATGTCACACGTTTCGCCAACTACTCTCAGGTCTACGGCTCCCTTGGCGCCGGCATAGCGCTTCTCTTCTGGCTCTACATCATCTCGCTCTGCGTTCTCTGCGGAGCCGAGTTCAACGCCGAATTTCACGCTCGTTTCTTCCACCCTCATCTGCCTCATTCCAAACCCGCGCCCCCAAATACCCTCCTGCCCGGTTAGAATGGCCACGGCAGGTAAAACTCACTGGCCATACCATCATTCCTTCGCGATGGTGAGAAAGTTTCCGCAAGCGACCCATGAAGAAATCTGTGAACTCAATGCCCAACGTTGCCCCCTTTGCCGCAATGGAGCGTGGTCGCCGCGCCAAGATCGTCGCCACCCTCGGCCCCGCTTCCAGTACGCCGGAGATATTTCGCCAGCTGGTCCGCGCCGGACTCGACGTCGCCCGCCTGAACTTCTCTCATGGCACCCACGAGCAAAAGACCGAACTCATTCGCATGGTCCGCAAGATCTCGAAAGAGGAGGGCAAGCCCATCTGCATCCTCGCCGACCTGCAAGGCCCCAAGATTCGCACCGGCAAGCTCAAAGGCCATAAGCCCGTGCAGCTTATCGCCGGCAAGCGCCTCACCATCACCCCGCAAGAGATCGAAGGCACAGCCGCTCTGGTCGGCACAACCTTCAAGACGCTCGCTGAAAACCTCGAGCCCGGCTCACGCATCCTGCTCTCCGACGGCCTCATCGAGCTGCGCGTCGAAGCCGTCAAGGGCGTAGACGTAACCTGTGAGATCATCAACGGCGGTATGCTCGGCGAAAACAAGGGCATCAACCTCCCCGGCATCGCCGTCAACGTCCCCTCCCTTACCGAGAAGGATGAAGAGGATCTCATCTTCGCCATCGCTCAAGGGGTAGATACCGTCGCCGTCTCCTTCGTCCGCACCGCCGACGATGTACGCCACGTGAAGAATCGTTTGGCCGCTCTCAAGTCCGACGCATGGGTCGTCGCCAAACTCGAAAAGCCACAGGCCATCGAGCACCTCGACAGCATCCTCGAAGTCACCGATGCCATCATGGTCGCCCGCGGCGATCTGGGGGTGGAGGTTCCACCAGAAAAGGTTCCGGCGATCCAGAAGCACATCATTCGCCGAGCCGCCGAGTTCCGCAAACCCGTCATTACCGCGACCCAAATGTTGGAGTCGATGATCGACAACCCGCGCCCCACCCGCGCCGAGGCGTCAGACGTCGCCAACGCCATCTACGACGGCACCGACTCTGTCATGCTCTCCGGCGAGAGCGCCGCAGGCAAGTACCCCGTCGAAGCCGTTGCCATGATGGCCAAGATCATCACCGAGACTGAGCACCAGATCCGCCTCGATCCTCGCCCTGCCCTCGGCCATCACCCCAGCGTCCGCCTCTCCATCGCGGAGACCATCTGCGAGTGCATGTCGCACGCAGCCGACGACCTCGACGTAGCCGCAATTGCCATCTTCACCGAAAGCGGCATGACGGCACGGCTTCTTTCGAAGTACCACCCCGATCCACCCATCTTCGCGCTCTCGCCCTTCGAGAAGGTCATCAACCGCTGCATGCTTCTCTGGGGCACCTCCCCTATCCTCTGCGCGCGCTTTCGCGATACGGACAAATTGGTCGACATGGCCGAACAAATCCTGGAAACGCAAGGTCATGTTCACCAGCGCCAGATCGTCGGCATCGTCGCCGGTACGAGGACCAAATCCGGCGCCACCAACTTCATGCGGTTACACATGGTTGGGGATCGCGACACCGAGGTCGCCAGGGCGAGGGCCTCGAAAAAAAGAAAGTGAACCGCCAGGCCGCGGGTGCTTTAGCCCTTAACGAAACAAAAGCCACCTGCCATAAGGTGGCTTTTGTTTGCCTACAAGGCTTAGGTGGTAAGACGGCGACGCATGACACCAGCTGCTCCCAGGATCCCCGTGCCCAGAAGGGCAAGCGTTCCCGGTTCAGGAACCGGAGAGGTAGATGCGATCTTTTCTACGTCGATGTTGATGTATTCAGTGATATCCCAATTGCTTTTCGAAGGATCCAGGTCGGCAACTTCAAATAAATTGAGGAAGCCACCCTGTCCAATGTTGACCCTGTCTCCCCCGCTTCCAAGCTGAAACGAGACCCCTTGGGTATCGAAGTTATAGGCTCCAAACAGGAAACCAGGGCTGTAGAGCAGGTTGTCGTTGTTATCGAAGGCGTTGACGCTGAGCAGGTTGGAGATGGCCTGATTATCAACGATTCCCGATATATTGGTGATGGTGTAGACGCCGCTGCCGTTTGCGGATGCCGTTATGGTCCCCGATCCATTGAAAGCTGAGCCGGTGAAGTTGAAGGAGAACGTGTCTGCGTGAGCTGCCGACGTGCAAGCAACAGCCAAGGCAAGGATGCAAAGTCCAACAGTTCTAAGTTTCATAACACTCCATAAGTGCCGAATGAATGCCGTTCCAACCATCTGGTTGCATTCTGATAGCCAATTCAGATCCCGCAGGAAGTCCGTAAATTCGGTCTTTTTTAGCGCATACGCAAGATTGCCACTTTGTCAGTGTGCAAATTTTTGCCATGCAAAGTGGAACTAAAATTCCCTGCGAGAAGACAGTGATATCCTCTATCTCTTGATATAAGTTGACTAAACTTACAAAGGGCCATAGTTTCACTTCTCGCGTCGGAATTTTTTACCTGACGGCACACCTTCAAGACATCTCCGATACACCTCACGACATCTCAAGATCGCTCCTCGTACAATCGACCTATGGGCCGCATTCGCATCCTTTCCGACCTCGTGGCGAACCAGATCGCCGCCGGCGAAGTCGTCGAACGACCCGCCTCCGTCGTCAAAGAACTCCTCGAAAACTCCCTCGACGCTCAGGCCACCCGCATCCGAATCGAGGTCGAAGCCGGAGGCCGCAAGCTCATCCGCATCACCGACAACGGTCACGGCATGGTGCGCGACGACGCTCTTCTCGCCTTTGAGCGCCACGCCACCTCAAAGCTCCGCAGCGCGGACGACCTCCTCTCCATCGCCACCCTGGGCTTTCGTGGAGAAGCCTTGCCATCGATCGCCAGCGTCTCCCGCCTCCAACTCGAGACGCGCGTCGCCGAAGAGGCATCAGGCACCCTGGTCGAGATCGCCGGCGGCAATATCCTCCGTGTCGAAGACGCCGGCCTTCCCGTCGGCACCACCATCACCCTCCGCGATCTCTTCTTCAATACCCCCGCCCGCCGCAAATTCCTCAAGTCCGAGCAGACCGAGCTCTCCCATATCGCCGCCCTCGTCACGCACTACGCGCTCGTTCATCCAACAAAACACATCGAGCTTCACTCCTCCACCCAGGCTCTCCTCGTCGCCCCCGCCGTTGCCAATGCCGCCGAACGCCTCTTCCAGATCTTCGGCAGAGACACCAGCAACTACATGCTCCCCACCACAGCCGAACTCGACTTCACCCGAGCCGGCCTCCCCGAACCCCCGCCCTGGAAGCGCGAAGAAGACTACGAAACGCCCGATCCCGGCTTCCTCCGCATGACAGGCTTCGTCTCCAAACCCGAACTGCAAAAGCTCAATCGCAACTCCATCTACGTCTTCGTCAATCAGCGTCTCATCCGCGACAAACTCATCCTCCACGCGCTCTCCGAGGCCTACCGCAACATCCTCCCCCCAACCTCCTACCCGGTCGTCCTGCTCTATCTCGAGATGCCCCCCCAAGAGGTCGACGTAAACGTCCACCCAGCAAAAACCGAGGTCCGCTTCCGCCAGCCAAGCTTCGTGCACGACTTCGTCCGCGACACGATCCGAACCACGCTCATGCAGGCCCGTCCCGCCGCGAGCTTCGCCACCGCGCTTCAGAAGGGCCCGCAAGGCATCTCAAGCTCTCTCCTTATCGACGTAAGCCCGCTCCCCGGCCCTCCCGATGGCAGCGACGCTATCCCCCAACCAGTCTTCGACCCCACGCATCCACCATCTACCTTCAAAGACCATCAGCGGGCTCCTCTGAGTGTCGAAGGCGAAGGCGCCCTCTATTTTTCGAACGGCTCCGAAACCGCCCAGTGGGACAATCCAACCTCAGCTGAAACCATAAAGTCCCCCACCTTCTACCTTGCCGCTCCCATCGTGCCACCCTCTCCCGGCCGCTTCGCCTTCTCCGGGCACTCGATCCCCATCGGTTACGAATCCACCGACGCCGAATCCACTTACGAATCAGCCTCGCCTCAGCAAGCCGACACGCTCACCGCGCTTTCAACCCTCAAGCCACTCGGCCAACTCCGCGACTCCTTCATCCTCGCCACCAACGAAGAGGGGCTCTGGATCATCGACCAGCATGTAGCTCATGAGCGCATCCTCTTCGAAAAGGTTCTCCGCGACCGTGACACCGAACAGATTCAGCGACAGCGTCTGCTCATGCCTCTGCTCATCGACCTCCTCCCCGCCCAAATGATCACCTTCGCCGAGATCGCCGAAGAGTTGGAGCGCAACGGCTTTGAAGCAGAGCCCTTCGGCCCTCGCACTCTGGCAGTCAAGGCTGCACCCATCGGTCTCGAGGGCCGCGAGCTTGAGCACCTCCTCGAAGAAGTCCTGGCCATCCCCGACCGCAATCGCCAGACCGAGAACTCCGAAGCCCGCCGTCGTCGCATCGCAGCCTCCATCGCCTGCCACGCCGCGATCAAGATCAATCAGCCCCTCGAACACTCGAAGATCGAATGGCTGCTCGACGCCCTTGGAAAGACCGAGCACCCCACCGCGTGCCCTCACGGCAGACCCATCGCCTTGCGCTACTCCTATAAGGACATTGCGAAGGCCTTCCAGCGCATCTAACTCCATAAAGACTCAGCCTCTGTAAAGACTCTGCAAATATGCCCCTCTGGCGGCAACCATCTCTCCATGGTCATGCAACCAAACTAATATCCATCTTCGTTCCACTGGAGAACCTATGCGCAAATCCATCGATAGCCCCCGTCTCCGATCAGCCTATGTTCTCTGTTTTGCATCCGCTCTTTTTATGGTCTCCCTTGCGGGCTGCAAATCAAGCTCCGGCGGCAGCGAAGCTCAGAGCGTGGAACTCAACGGCGCTGGAAGCACCTTCGTATATCCCGTAATGTCCCAATGGACGTCCGCTTTCGCCAACGCCCACTCTAACGTCCGCATCAACTATCAATCCATCGGCTCTGGCGGCGGCGTCCAGCAGGTCAAGAACGGCACAGTCGACTTCGGCGCCTCCGATGCCGCGCTCAACGACGATCAACTCAGCGGCATGAAGCCCGTCATCCAGATCCCCGAATCCGCAGGCCCCGTCTGCATCACCTACTCGCTGCCCGGCCTCGCCAAGCCGATCCAGCTCTCCTCAGACGCCATCGCAGGCATCTTCCTCGGCAAGATCACCTCCTGGCACGATCCCATCCTGGTCAAAGACAACCCCGGCGTCGCTCTGCCCAACACCAAGATCCTCGTCGCCCACCGCACCGATGGCAGTGGCACCACCAACGCCTTCACCACCTATCTCTCAGCCGTTAGCCCGGAGTGGCAGCAGAAGGTCGGCAAGGGCAACTCCGTCGACTGGCCCGTCGGCATGGGAGGCAAGGGAAGTGAGGGTGTCACCGGCCAGGTCCGTCAAACTCCCGGAGCCATCGGCTACGTCGAACTTACCTTCGCCCAGCAGAACAAGCTGCCCGTAGCCTCGGTCAAAAACCTCGCCGGCAAATACATCCTGCCCGATACCTCCAGCACCACCGCCGCCATCGCAGCCTTCACCGATCAGCTCTCCAAAGACCCGCGCACTCCCATCGTCAACGCCCCCGCCTCCGCGCCGGACGCCTACCCGATCTCCACCCTCACCTTCCTCATCATCCCGAAGGACGGCCCCGACGTCGCCAAGCGAACGGCCCTCAGAAACTTCATCCAGTACGTCATCACCGACGGACAGGCCGCTGCAGCCACACTCAACTACGCCCCGCTCCCCGACGGCGTCAAAGCCTACGACCGCCAGCAGGTCCAACTAATGACTGCCGCGGGCCAGCCAATCCCATAATCATGCGCGCCTGAGTTGGCGACGCACGTGAGGCAGGTTCAGATAAACACACCACCACATGCCGATAAGGAAGCAAAAGGGTATGAAGAATATTCCGAACCCTTCATCTGGGCCAGCTCGCTCAGGATGATAAAGGTCATAAACGAAACCTCCGCTTAGGAGGAGAAACATGACTCCAAATAGCATGGCCAGGTATGCAGCCCACAGTTGTCTCTTCCTAAGAGCTGAAGCAGCACAAAAGATCAGATATGTAATTGCAGCGGAAACACACATACCGATCAGCATCAGCGGCCACGATTGAGGGCGTAAGGTCGAAGCTCGTCCTGTTAGAACTTGAATCGCGAGAACGATCAGCAGCAGAGCAAAACCAAGTGGGTAAATGGCGAATATGCAGCCTACACTCGCGAGCAGGCCAGCACTGACGCGTAAGCCCACTAATTCCGGCTCATCTTCTGGAGGAGAGTTATCAGCTCGAAATTCCATTGTGCTGCAGCCTCTTGGTAGCGCAACGGTAGCATACAAGGTTTCGCAGCTTGCTTGTATTCCCTGAACGATCGCGCCAACGGTTTCGCTTCCTCTCCGGTTGGTCTGAATTGAGGTTCCTTGAAAACGAGGTTATAGATAACTTGGTTGCCCAGGTTTCAATCGACCCGCTACCAATTCCTTCACTCATCCACGGAACCCCGCCGCTTTGCGGTATTCTTATAAAGACATACAAAAAGCATCTCAGCGCATCCGGCCGCTTATCGCTCGAATCCAATCTTTTAGTGTCATCCTTTTAGCCCAGGCTAAGGATATGTTGTAGCGCGAGCCCCGCTCCGCCCAGCAGGAAGGCAACACCTTGAGTAACCTAAGCACTCCCACGGCTGACCAGCTCGCCGCCGCCCGTCTCGCGCATTGGCATCAAAACACCGATCCCATCCTCACCCTCAACATGCTTCGCGACTGGCTCAACACCTCAGGCCTGGTCTTCTTCACTCCCCGCGCCGCACAGCTTCCCGCTCCCGCGCCATCCTTCGTCGAAGCCATCCTCGGCACCCCCAACGCCACGCCTACCCTCGCCGACACCGACCAGTCCCGCAGCCTCCTCTCCCGTCTCATCCTCGACAGCGGCGCCATCCCGCTCAATCTCCTCGGCTCACCCAGCGGCACCGGCAGTGAAACACCCGACTTCATCGTCTCCCCGCTCGCCTTCCCCTACATCTTCACCCTGCGCGGCGACAAGGCCTGGAAGCAGCCCCCCACCACCAGCGGCGCCACGAAGGTCTCCCCGCTCGCCCTCAACACCTACACCCTCCTCGCCGAGCGAGCCAAAGACCACTCCACCGGCATGAGCTCCTACGACCTCACCACGCAGCTCGGCAAAGAGGTCACCGAAACCGCCGTACTGCGCTCTCTCACCGAACTCTGGCAGCACCTCCGCGTCATCCCCGTCCCCCAGCCCGATGGAGCAGCCACACTCTGGGAGCTCATCACCACCCGTTTCACCAAGCAGATCAAGGCCGGAGCCAACGCCGGACAGCCCACTGCCCTCTCCGCACTCATCTCTCTCTATCTCGGTCAGGCCATCGTAGCTTCTGAGGAGGACATCGAGACCTTCCTCTCGCCCATCGCCGCCCGCTCGCGCATCCGCGATGTCATCCACGCTCTCATCTCCGCGCGCCAGTTGGAGACCATTGCAGTAGAAGGCCGCACCGTCCTCCACGTCACCGGCGAACTCCCCGCCTTCCTCGCCATCGCCGCTCCCGCACCGGACGACGTCGACTCCATCGCCGCCACCACCGAAGGCCACAGCGCCGAATCCGCCGAGGAGACCGGCCGCATCAAGAAGTTCATTCCCAAGCCCCGCAAGGTCGGCACTGGATTTGTAACCAAACCTGGTCGCAGTTCAGAATCAACTCCTTCCCCACGCGAGCGCCGCCCATTCACTCGCGAATCCAACCGCCCCGACCGCCCCAGCTTCACCAAGCCCTGGGAAGAAGAGAAGGCCGACCGCCTCGCCGCAGCGAAGTCCTCCTCCGAGGTGCCAAACGAAGGCGACAGTGCCGAAGCACCCCGCACTCCTCGCACCTACAAGCCCGCCTCTGACCGAGCAGGGAAGCGGCCCTCCTTCGGATCGAAACCATCCTTCGGCGCAAAGCCCTCGTTTGGCTCGAAGCCTGCTTTTGGATCAAAGCCATCCTTCGGCAGCCGCCCCAGTTTTGGCAGCAAGCCAGCGTTCGGCAGCAAGCCCCGCTTCAGCAGCGATCGCCCCACTACCGGCGGCGACCGCCCCACCTACCGCCGCAGCGCAGACTCAGGCGAAAGCCGCCCACCCCGTCGCGAATACACTCCGCGCCCCTACAACGACTCCTCCGCCGGAGAAGGCGACCGTCCGCGCAAGACCTTCTCCAAGCCAGGCACCTTCGGCCGCAAGCGCGAAGGCTTCGCCGGGAAGCCCAGCTTCAGCCGCGACAGCAGCGACTCCCGTCCACCCCGCCGCGATTTTGGCGACGCTCGCCCCCCACGCCGCGACTTCGCGCCCCGTCCCGACGCAGACTCCGGTGACGCCCGCCCACCTCGCCGCACCTTCGGCGACAGGCCAGCCAAGCCCAGCTTCGGTGGCCCCCGCAAACCCGGCAGCTTCTCCGCCCGCCCGCAACGCAGCTTCGACGGCGGCGACCGCACCAACGGCTTCGCTCCGCGCAAAAACTTCTCCCGTGACACCCCCGCCACCCGCGACACCCGTGACTCCGAAGCCCGACCCCGTCGCACAGAGGGCCGCGCAGCACGTCCCGACGGTCCCCCCTTCCGCAAGTTCGACGCACCTCGCACCCCGCGTCCCAAGGGCACCTTCGAAGGCAAACCCAGCGGCGGCTTCGGCGAGAAAAAACCGTACAGCAAAACCGGCAGCAGCTTCGGCGCCAAAAAGCCATACAGCAAATCGGGCGGCAGCTTCTCAGGCGGCAGCTTCGCCGGCAAATCCACTGGCAGCTTCGCCGGCAAAAAACCCTACAGCAAATCCGCCGCCGGAACCGGCAAACCCGCCAGCACCTTCGACAAGTTCAAGGGCAACAAGAAGCCCTTCGGCAATCGGCCTCCCGCCCGCAAGTTCAAACGTGAGGAAGGGGAATAAGCCGGATGACGCAGCCGCACGTGGACTCCGCACCCGCAACGCAGCCTGAAACCAAAAAGCGCCAGCGCCCCGTCATCGCCATCGACGGGCCTGCTGGAGCCGGCAAAAGCACCCTCGCCGCTCATCTCGCCCGCCGCTTCGGATTCCTCAATCTGGAGACCGGCGCCATGTACCGCGCTCTCGCCCTCAAAGCCATCGACAACGACTACGACTTCGACGACGAGGCCCCGCTCCTGGACCTCGCCGCCCACACCCGCATCACCCTCGAGCCGCAACTTGAAGGCAACCGCGTCCTGCTCGACGGCCGGGACGTCTCCCGTCGCATTCGCGAGACCGATGTCACCAACGCCGCCTCCAAAGTCTCCGTCCACCCGCAACTTCGCGCCTGGATGGTCCACCAGCAGCGCCTGCTCGGTGAGGCCGGTGGGGTTGTCATGGAAGGCCGCGATATCGGCACCGCCGTCTTTCCCGACGCAGAAGTCAAGATCTTCCTCGACGCCGCCCCCGAGGTTCGCGGCAATCGCCGCTACCGCCAGGCCGCTCCCACATCGAACATTGGATCGAACGCCGACGAACCGACCGCCCGCCAAAACTCCAGCCGTCAGTCTCCCGATCCCATCTCCGCCGAGCAGCAGCGCCTTAACGAAGAGGCCGTCCTTCGCGAACTGAAAGACCGCGACTACCGCGATCGCAACCGGGCCGAATCACCCCTCAGGCCCGCCGCAGACGCAGTCATCCTCGACTCCACGTCAATGACCCTCCACGAGGTGCTGAATCAAGCCGAAGAGATCGTCCGAACCCACCTCAAAGCATAACGCTGCGTGATACTTAGCATTGTGGTAGTACGTTTGTCGAATCCGCCGAACCCCGATATCCTCAACTACGCCCTAAAATTCACATTTCTTGCACTATAAATAGTGCAGTTGTAACTATTTAGGAGAATAAGTAAAAAAAACTTGGCAACTGTGCTAACCTTCACACATCGTTTGAAACAGATTGGATTTCTGCAAAGCTCGTACTGTACGAACCCCGATTTGGATCTAGCGGCAAATTCAACAGTAATAAGGAAATAACGGATATGGAACAGGGAACAGTGAAGTGGTTTAACGATGCCAAGGGGTTTGGCTTTATCAGCCGTCAGAATGGCGAGGATGTATTCGTACACTACTCGGCGATCAATTCGAACGGTTTCAAGAGCCTTCAAGAGGGCCAGGCTGTACAGTTCAACGTGGTAAAGGGACCCAAGGGTTGGCAGGCGTCTGACGTCCAGCCTCTCTAGTCTTTAGCACTACGACTACAGCGACAACCAAGTTTTGCGGAAGGGATGGCCTCGGCTATCCCTTTGCGCGTTTTTAACGTATGCTTTCCTGAAAATCGGGGATCTTCTTCCCCTTTCTGCTATCGTGGTGGCGCGATGCCGAAGACGGGAACACTCAAACAGACCTCTCTCGTCCTCATAGCCCTTATCGCCTGGCTAGCCGTCCTCGTACAGATCATCTCAGCGACAAAAGGACTGGTCGCAGATGGTCGCTCCCTAATCTTCGGGGTCATCAACACACTCAGCTACTTCACGATCCTCACAAACCTGCTCCTCGCCATCGTAACGACCGCGTGCTTTCTTCGCGGCGACGCCGACACCCTCCTTACCCGTCCCTCCACGCAGTCGGCTGTCGCGCTCTATATCTTCGTTGTAGGGCTTATCTACACGCTCCTGCTCCGTGCGACTTGGAGTCCAACCGGTCTCAACGCAGTCCTGGACACAGCCTTGCACGACGTGACGCCGGTCCTCTACGTCCTCTACTGGCTTCTCTTCGTTCCCAAAGGCACCCTGCGCTGGAGCCTGCCCCTCTACTGGCTCGTCTATCCTCTGCTTTACGTTGCCTATTGCATCCTTCGCGGAGCATTAACCGGCTTCTACCCCTATCACTTCGCCGATGTCACCCTCCTCGGGTACCCTCGAGCACTCCTCAACACAGCCTTCCTGCTGCTAGGTTTCTGGGTCCTGGGGATGGTTCTCGTCGCCATCGACCGGCTTCTAGCGAGATCACGCTCCGCCTCCACCAAAGCCTGAAGATCACTGAGGCATAGACTCCGGCATGGGACTCTCCACCGGCACAATCTTCGAAGTCGCCTTGAACTTCCGATAGTCCGACTCCACCGCCTCAACGCGGCCGTTGAAACCCAGAAACAGCAAGGCTCGTGCAGACCCCTGGCCCTCTTCTCTCGCCGGCAGCCACACCTCGCCATTCACCTTTCTCTGCTCCATCGAGAAGCTCGTCCCCTTCTGAATATTCGCCATCAGCCCGCCGCCAATCTTGAAGTTATTCACGAAGTGTCCTTCAGCCTTCACCAGCACACGGTCCTGTTCATCCACCCATACCGTGCCCATCATGTCCCGAACCACCTCTTCGAATTTGGTTCGTGTCTTGGCCTTCGGGTCACCCGCATAGTCCGCCACAATCGTGTCCCTGCCATTCAGCTGCACTCGCCGCGGATTGGTAAAGCTTCCCAGCTCCAGCGCCCGCGAGGCCGTCATCAGCTCGTGCCCGCGCGCATCCGACTCCTTCCCCTTCTCATCGGCCTTCTCTCGTCTCTCCTTGGCCTTCTCGGAGTCCTTGTCAATCCGGTCACTCTCTTTCTTCTGCTCGTCCGGGCTTAGCTCCTGCCCATCCTTCTTTACCAGCCGAGCCACCGGCACGCCATTCTCCCAAAAGACCTCATACTCCCTGGTCTCGGTCTTCTTCAATCCGCCATGCGAATCCAGCCGCTGTTCCGTCACCAGAGACCGATATAGATAGTCCTTCTCAATCGCCTCTGCGGCTCTCTGATTCGTCTCAACGTCATGCATCAGAGCAGCAATATCCGGCAGCGGACGTTCCCCAGCCTTCACGTCCGCAGCCTTCACGTCGTTCGCTGCCGGAGCAGAAGGAGTGGCTGGAGCAGGAGCGACCGGAGCAGAAGGATCGACAGTCTGTGCAGGCTCCTGTTGTGCAGGCTCCTGAGTGGATGGCTGCGCAACTGTGTTTGCCTGCCCCGGAAGGCTCAGAGCGGCCCCCTCGGACAAACCCATCAGACCCACCCCTGCGAGCAAAACCAAAACCCTGCGAGCCTCAACCACCATAACTTCTCACTATAAGCGGCCCATCGCGACTCCGCTCCTCCAAGGCTTGTCCGATAATCGGGAACTCCGCCCTAACCCGCTGGGAAAAAATGGCTTACAACATCTCCACCGACAGGGAAAATCCCTCCAACACACCAGAGCAGAAGAACCGCTGGCTGGCCCCGTTGTTTTTTCGCTAGCTGATCTCAAAGAGGGGCAAAAGAGGGGTGCAACTTTATGGTCACAGCCCCTGGCAGGCCCCTCCAGAGCGTGCACCCAACCGCCGAAAGGTCTAGCATAGAAGAGGACGCGCATCACGCGAATAGATCTGAAGTGAGGAAGCAATGGCCACGAAGGCAGAGGCACTGACTGCAACAACATCCGCAGTTGAACAACACGAACGAGAGACAATCTTCGATATCTTCCGCCGCTGGGGCTACCTCCAGGCATCGCTTGACCCTCTCGGCCAGTACCTTCCTCCCGAGCCATTTCCCACCCCCGCACCCGAAGGCGATATCGCGAAAGAAGCGCGCAGCTACTACTGCGGAACCATCGCCGCAGAGTTCATGCACCTTCCCAGCAACGAACAGCGGCAGTGGCTGCAGGAGCGCATCGAACAACTCCCGGCCAAGCCCGATCAAGCACTCATCCTCACGCAACTCATTCGCGCCGACATCTTCGAGCAGGTCATTCAGTCCCGCTACCTCGGCACCAAACGTTTCTCCCTCGAGGGGATCACAGCGCTAATCCCATTCCTTGATCGCGTCTTCGCCGTCAGCGCCGGAACCGGCGTCGCCACGGCCATGATCGCAATGAGCCATCGCGGCCGCCTCAACGTGATGACCAACACCATAGGCCGTTCTCCCTCCGAGATATTCACCAAATTCGAAGACGTCGATCCGCGCAGCACCATGGGTGGTGGAGATGTGAAGTATCACGTCGGCGCGACCGGCGAATACCACTCCCCCGACGGAAAAACCATCTCGCTCCATCTCGCCTCGAACCCAAGCCACCTCGAAGCCGTCGACCCCGTAGTCCTCGGACGCACCCGCGCCAAGCAGGAGCGCATCGGCAAAGACGGCAACGACCACGTTCTTCCGTTGATCATCCACGGCGACGCAGCCTTCGCAGGTCAAGGCATCCTCGCCGAGACCTTGAACATGGCCACCCTGCATGGCTACAACGTAGGCGGCACTATCCACGTCATCGTCAACAACCTCCTCGGCTTCACCGCAGTCCCCGAAGAGTCGAACTCCTCACGATTCGCCACCGACATCGCAAAGCGCCTTCCCATTCCGATCTTCCACGTCAACGCCGAAGATCCAGACGCCGTCGTGCGAGTCGCTGCAATCGCCGCAGAGTACCGCAATCGCTTCCACTCCGACATCGTCGTCGATCTCGTAGGCTATCGCAAACACGGGCACAGCGAAGTCGACGATCCCACCGTCACCCAGCCCCGCCGCTACGCCATCATCAAGGATCGCCCCGCGCTCTACCAGCTCTATGCAAAACAGATCGGCGTCGACCCCACAGCCGAGGTCCAGCAGATCCAGCAAGAGCTCCTCGACGATCAGAAGGCCGCGAGCCAGGCTGATCACAAGCCGCACCTGGCTCAGCTGCCCGCCTACTGGGACCCCTACAAAGGCGGCGAATGCGAGCCCGAGTACAACGTACCCACCGGGCTGCCAGCAGAGCGCATCAATCAACTCGTCACCTCGCTGACCTCCTACCCCAAAGAGTTCCACATCCATCCCAAGGTGAAAAAGCTCTTCGAGCAGCGCCAGGAGATGGGCGCAGGCACACGCCTCTTCGACTACGGCATGGCTGAGCTCGTAGCCTTCGCCTCAGTCCTCGAGGCTGGCGTTCCCGTGCGTCTCAGCGGACAGGACTCGCAGCGCGGAACCTTCAACCAGCGCCACGCCGTCATGGTCGATACTGAAACCGAAGTCCGCTACACGCCCCTCGCTCACCTCAGCGACAAGCAAGGAAAGTTCGAGGTCTACAACTCGCTCCTCTCTGAAGCCGCAGTCCTCGGCTTCGAGTACGGCTTCTCCCGCGACTTTCCCGAAGCTCTCGTCCTGTGGGAGGCGCAGTTCGGCGACTTCGCCAACGGTGCGCAGATCATCATGGATCAGTTCATCGCCGCCAGCGAAGCCAAGTGGGGCCTCCTCTCCGGCCTCGTCATGCTTCTCCCGCACGGCTACGAAGGCCAGGGCCCCGAGCACTCCAGCGCGCGCATCGAGCGTTACCTGCAGCTCGCCGCCAACGACAACATCCAGATCTGCCAGCCCTCGAACGCAGCGCAGTACTTCCATCTCCTGCGCCGTCAGGCTCTCAGTCCATGGCGCAAGCCGCTCGTCCTCTTCACCCCCAAGAGCATGCTTCGCCATCCCGATGCCTCCTCAACCCTGGCCGACTTCGCCATCGAGCACTTCCAGAACGTCCTCCCCGACAACGACGTAAAAAATCCACGCCGCCTTCTCGTCTGTAGCGGAAAAATCGGCCACAACCTCCGCGTCGAGCGCGCGAAGCGCAAGGACTTCAGCGTTGGCATCATCTTCCTCGAACAGATGTACCCCTGGCCAGAGCAAGAGTTGCAGGCCGCCCTCGACCAGCACCCAGACGCACAAGAGATCATCTGGGTCCAGGAAGAGCCCGCCAACATGGGAGCCTTCTCCTACGTCATGCCTCTGCTACGCCGCATGGCCGGCGACCGCGCAGTGCTCAGCGTCAAGCGCAGTGCCAGCGCAACACCGGCAACCGGCTCGGCCAAGGCTCACGAGATCGAAGAAAAAACCCTGATCGATCTGGCACTCGGATCCGCAGTCTAACCCAACTCTGAAAAATTCACGGGCACAGCCTTGGTTTTGGCTGTGCCCGTCGTCATTCATCGCAACAGTTTACTCAGCGATCTGTACCGCGACCTTTCTGCGGCGAATAAAGCCCGCAGCGGTCAGCAGTCCGCTCCCCAGCAAGACAAAGTTGCGCGTCTCCGGTGCCGCAGGAGCAGCAGCCTTGAAGACAACTGCGTCATCGTAGTCTTCCTCAGAGAGCGGAAGGAAAGAGTCTTCCGCCTCAGGGGATCCATTGGCAGCGTTATGGGTCGCCGAGCCGTTTGGGACGGGGTAAGTCATTATCGAGCCGCTGCCCATCTGCGGCATTGTCGATGCAAGAAACGGGTTAGGGATGGTGTCGGCAGAAGCGAATTTGGCAAAAAATAACGCAACGACCAACGAGGATGTAGCGCAAAACACACGTAGCGTTAACCTCATGGCGAGACCTCGGGAAAGTTTTCAGTAAAGGGGCCTGCCCGGGTAAGCAGCACGCCGACGGCCAAACACTTTTTCGGCCCTCCCGGAAACCTGGCAACTCACCGCGCCATTATTTTCAGAGATTTGCAGACTGGCCGCTTCTTGACTCCGTCTTACCTCTCGCAAAGAACCGCAAAAATCTGCAGGAACGAAAGAAAACTCTTCGGTCCAGTATTACGGCTTCGTTTCAACAGCGCTCGCAGGAGAGCCGGACGGTATCGGATTCGCAACCTCGCGCGCATAGATCTGGTACGTTGTCTTCGGCGGATCTTCATGCTGATGTAACGCACGCACGCGAGCGCGAATCGCCTCATCAGCCGCAGTAATGCGTTCGCGCGAACGCAGGTAATCCAGCCACGACTCCATCACGAAGGTCTCGTTCAAATGTGTTGGATCGATGGCGTCGCGGTAGATGCCCCAGCGTATCGCACCATCACGCAGACGCACGCCTCGAAGCTGGTGAATCGCAGAGGTGAACTCCGCATAATTTTCGATCGGCACGCAATATTCAACCGAGATGCGCACCGGCCCGTCGGTAGGCTCCGTATCCAGCGCAAGCTGCGGTGCCGGATGCTTCCACTGATACGGCGTATGGTCGGGTAGCGGACCCTGCAGGATATGAAACCGTCGCGCGAACGGAAAGGTGATCAACAAACCGCACGCCGCAGTAGTCAGCGCGATCGTCGTCGAAGTATGTTCCGCGATGTATCCCCACAGAATCGCACCAAACGCCATGCCCCCCTGAAACGTCGTCATGTAAGTCCCCAGCGCGCGAGCCTGCACCCACGCCGGCACCGCAAGCTGCACCGAGACGTTGATCGTCGACATCGTGCTCGTCCACGCCGCGCCCGACAGGATCAGCGTCGCGATCAGTATCGACGGGCTGCGCACAAACGCCAGCACCAGCAGCACCACCACGTTGTACAGCGTCGATGCCGCCAGAATCTGGTCCGCGGAAAATCGCTGACGAATGCGATGGAGCGTAGTAGCCGCGATCACCGCGCCCAACCCAAGCGACCCGTTCAGAATTCCGTAGCCCAGCGGACCCTGCTTCAAATCACGCTTTGCGACGACTGCCAGCAGCGACCAGATCGCCGAGATGAAGAACGTATAAATGAACGCGCGTACCAGCGACGACTGCAGATCCGGAGCGTATCGCACATACCGCAGCCCCGAGCGAATCGAACCCGCGATGCGCTCCGACGGCAGCGCCGACTTGAACAGCGGAATCCTCTTCCAGTTCACCAGCACCCAGATCACGCCTGCAAACGACACTGCATTCAGCGCAAACACAGATCCTGCGCCGGTGTAGACCCGCTGAAAACCCGCAACCATCAATCCACCAAGCGCCGGGCCCACCGCACGCGCCAGGTTATTACTCGCAGCATTCAGCGACACCGTATCCGGTATCAGTTCGCGAGGCACCAGTTCCGGCACAATCGCCTGCCACGCCGGGTTGTTCATCGCCGACCCGATGTTCAGCAGAAACGTAAACGCAAGCAGGGCCCACGGCGAGATATAACCAACGAAGGTGAGCACAGCCAGTACGCCGACCGAAGCCAGCATCCACGCCTGCCAGAAGATCAGCAGCTTGCGCCTGTCGAAGATGTCCGCAGTAGCCCCAGCCAGTAGCCCCAGCAGCAGCACCGGCAGGCTGGCCGCGGTCTGCATCAGCGCAATCAGTAGAGGCGAGGTGGTCAGCGAGGTCATCAGCCAAGTGCCCGCAGTGTCCTGCATCCACGTCCCCACCGAAGAGATCGTGCTCGCAATCCAGCGATCTCGAAACAGAGGAATCTTCAGGGGAGCGAAGCCGCCGGACTTGTCTACCATCGGAGGTTCTGCAGCGGTGTTGGGAGATTCGAGTGGCATCGCTACGTTAGTTTACGGTCTCAACGTCCTTCGTAAACGCATTCGCATGCGAAGACAGAAGACAGAAGATAGAAAACAGAAAACAGAAAACATGAAGACAAGAGTTTCAAGCAGCTGGTCCGCAGTTCGGCCCAACCGGCCAATTCAGCGAGCTCGTTACGGTAGAAGTTCCCTGAAAACCGCGAAATCTGTGAATCGGCAAAACTTACGTTGACTTTCGACCAACCAATTCTTACAGTCTATTAATCTAATCCAGCGCAGCGCGGTCGATACAAGAACCACCCTAGGTTGTCGAAAGGGTTTAATTATGAGACGCACGATGGTTGGTACGACGTGTCCGAAATCGGTTGCAGGCCCAGCCGATACAAAATCCCACAAGATACTTCTTCTCCTGGTTGTCTGTGTCCTCGCACTTCTGATCCCGCCTGCCCTCCATGGCCAGGCCGTTGGAAGTTTCTCCGGCAATGTCCTCGATAAATCCGGATCGGCTATCCCTGGAGCTACCGTCAAAGCTACCTCTCAGGCAACCGGCCTCACTCGAGACAGCAAGACCGACAGTGCCGGACACTATCTGATTCCGTTACTCCCACCGGCGAACTACACCGTGCGCGTCGACATGCAGGGCTTTCAAAGCGCCGAGTCCAAAGATCTGCGTCTCCAGATTGATGAAGCTCGTGAGCTCGATTTTTCCATCGCACCTGCGACAGTAGTCACTACAGTGGTAGTCTCCGGTGACGCCGTCACTGCCGAGACCAATAACCCTTCCCTCGGCCAGGTCATCACCTCGCAGCAGGTGTCGCAGCTTCCCTTAAACGGTCGCGACTTCGTTCAACTCGCCACGCTCACCGCAGGCGCTACAGCAGAGACCAACCCCAACAGCTTTTTCACCTCCGGCACCGACAGCGAGGTGGCCGCGCGCGGTTCCTTCTCCCTGTCTGTCGGGGGCTCCCGGCCCAACAGTACCGATTGGCTCCTCGATGGAGTCGACAATAACGAACTGACGGCAGGCGGAATTGGCGTCTTTTCTTCCATCGACGATATCGCGGAATTCAAGGTGCTCACCTATAGCTATTCCGCGGAATACGGCTCCCGCGCCGGCCCCACCGTGCTGGTCACAACCAAGTCGGGTACAAATAACTTCCACGGATCTCTCTTCGAGTTCGTCCGCAACACCGCCTTCGACGCGAAAGGCCCCTTTTCCACGACAACCCCAAAGTTCAATCTGAACCAGTTTGGCGGCTCTATTGGGGGGCCCATCCTCCACAACAAAACGTTCTTCTTCGTGGATGGCGAGCAGAAGTATCAGCGTCAGGGAATCACCTTTACCGGGCTGGTTCCTTCCCTGGCCATGCGCAAAGGCGACTTTTCGGCCGACCCCTTCGGTACTCCCAAAACAGGTCTCGCCATCGCCAACCCTAATGTGTACGGATCATCAAACCCTGCCTTCCAGTGCGACGCCTCCGGCAATGCGATACCCGCGAACGCCGACGGCAGCCAGGCACCGGGACAGAACTGCAACAAGATTCCTTCAAACCTGATTAACAGCGCCGGACAGGGGTTGCTCAATATCTACCCTACGCCCAATGCATCCGGTAATGGCTATAACTATCTCAACGAGCCAGTCCGCATCCTGAACGAAACCAAATTCGATATTCGACTGGACGAGACGCTCACGGCCAACGACAACCTGTTCGGCCGCTTCAGCTACGACCAGGCGTTCTCTTTTGCGCCCGGCGGCGCGCCCGACCTAGCCGAAGCCAATGCCTTCGGCAGCAATGAAAACCTCATCAATCACGCACGCAATGCCGGCGTGGGCTGGAGCCACGTCTTCGCGGCCACCACACTCAACCAGGCAACCTTCGGCTACGACCGCATCTTCAACTACATTGACTCACAGGGTAACTTCACCTGCGGATCGGCTCTCCTGGGCATTCCCAATGCCAATACCGGCTGCTCAGCCACCGGTACCCCTATTGCCGGAGGCTCCTACAGTCAAGGTGTGGTCTCCGTCCTGCCCACCAGCGGATATTGGGCAATCGGTGATCGCGGCTACTCTCCCTTCCAGGGTGGAACCAATATCTACTCCTTCAAAGACGATCTCGACCTCATCCGCGGCAAACACGATATTCACGTCGGCATCGATCTCCGTGCCAATCAGATGAATGTGGGCACAGAAGCCTTTGGATCCGGCTTCTTGCTCCCGGGTGCCACCGGAAACTTCAGCGGGGCGGGTGTAGCCCAAGGTAATCCCCTGGCCGACCTGCTCATGGGGATCAGCGGAGGCGCCATCCACGACCAGACATTCAATGGCGCAGTCACCGGCCGCCGCTGGAAGATCGTAAGGCCCTTCGTCGAGGATGACTGGCGGATCATCCCGTCGCTGACCCTCAATCTGGGCTTGGCGTGGGCCGTCACAAGTCCGATCACCGAGGTCCATAACCGGATGGCGAACTACATCCCCTCGACCCGAGAGCTTCAGATCGCCGGCCAGAACGGAGTGAGCCGATCAGCGGGCATCAACAGGTTCGGGGGCGCGTACGAACCCCGTCTGGGCTTCGCCTGGAAGGTTCTCGGCAGCGACAAGACAGTGCTCCGCGGCGGCTTCGGCATCTATCACGACTCCGTCTGGAGCCAGGGCGCGCAGGGCCTGTGGCAAAATCCACCCAACCTCGGCGAGACCGATCAATTCGCCGACGCGGGATGCGCCTTTGCAACTTCATTCTGCGCCCTCAACGGCCAGAAACCTTCGGGAACCTTCTACCTCTCCACCGGCTTTCCCATTCCACCCACACCGGGGACTGTGGACAACTTCCAGGGTACGTTCTACTACCAGCCACCCAACTTCCAGCCCGGCAGGGTTCATCAATATAACGTCAACGTGGAACGCCAGCTACCGGGCGATGTTCTGCTCACCGCCGGCTATGCCGGCGCGGTCGCCGGCCACATACTGGTAAGCGGCAATGCCATCAACGTCAACAGCCCCTCTGCTTGCGGAGTCGACTCTACCTATACGATCGGCTGCCTGCCCGGTGGCGCACCCTACATCTATCCCTACCCCACCAAGAACTTTAACTCGATCATTCTCTTTGGTGATGTGGGCAAAACCCACTACAACTCGCTGCAGATTAAAGCAGAGACCAAGACGCCCAAGCATGGTCTTTACGCGCTGATCGCTTACACCTACTCGCGCACCTACGACAATGGTCTAAGCGACGGCCTTGGCTCGTTGTTGAGCGCCCCGTATTTTCCGCTGCCCAACTGGGAAAACCTCGACTGGGGACTGTCGCAGATCAACCTGAATCACAGCTTCACCGCAAGCATCATCTATGATCTGCCCTTCGGCAAAGGCAAAGCGTTCGGAAACACTTGGGGCCCTGTGACCGACAGTCTTCTAGGCAACTGGCAGGTTACGCTGATTGAAAGGATCTCCTCCGGGTTCCCGGTTCCACTGATCGACAGCAGTAACCAGTCGGGCACTACCTTCAATGAAGGCGGCAACAGCTTCAACTTCAACCGGCCCGACCAGATTCCCGGTTGCAATACGCACACAGCAAATCACAGCACGTACAACTGGATCAACCCTAAATGCTTTGCTCCACCGGCTGCAGGCAAACTCGGCAATGCCAATCGTGTCCCCGTCGCGGGACCCGATTTCGTCAACTCTGACTTCTCACTCATCAAGCAATTTCGCCTGCCCCGTGAGATGGGCTTGAACTTCCGCGCTGAGTTCTTCAACCTGTTCAATCATCCGCAATACGGATCGCCAATCGCCGACATCAACTTCAACTCACCGGCTGCGGGCCAAGTCTCAGACTCCTTCGGCTCAGTGAGTTCAATCGTCAACAATCCGCGCTTAATACAACTGGCCCTCAAGCTGAATTTCTAAAGCGCAAAGGCCAGCACCGAAGTAGTCCCGACCTGCAAGCGAGGAGTGTCAGTCCCGAACGACGCTCTCTCCGGAGCGATTGATGTAAGAGCCGACACAGCATACTGCCGGAGCAGTATGCTGTGTCGGCGATCGGATTAGTCCTCATCAGTTCCCAATCTCGAACCTGAAGTGCAAGGCAAAACTGGAGCTTCGCAAGCGTGATCTGCTCTTCCATTTGGCCTCCTCCAAACAATCAAAGGGATGTTAAAAAGGAAACCCACGCAGCGCGGTGGGGGCTGTTGCGTGGGTATTCCGGTAAAGCAACGAAGTGGGTGGACTTCGTTATGACTGACTCAACCCGAAGGGAGTCTTGCCACTAGTTAAAGATAAAGGCAAAGAAGATAGGAGTCAATAGGCATTTGTGGGGAGTGCACTGTTCTGGCGCGCGTGTTTTACCATCTCGACCAAAATGGAACGTGTGTCCCCAGCCGTCTTCGCCTCACGTAAAAAAGCGATGCGCGCACCCTTGACTCCTGCTGGTGTGACGGCCCGAACATGGAACCCCAGCCGGTCGACCGAGGTCATCGTTGCCGACTCGGCTTCAAGCCCGGCATGTGCCTTCGTCAGCAGAACGAGCGCGTCGCCGTGATCGGCGTTCATGTGGTCCAGGATGCCCTGCGCTGTCCCGGCAAGAGGGTCGGGAGAGGCTGCGGCGTAGTCCGCCGCAGTGACCCAGCCCATCACGCCGAAGCCGCCCACGTAGTACACATCCACCGGCTCCAGACGAAAGAAGGCGAAGTCGGTAAAGTCCACCCAGTAGTGGCTGTTGGGGTGAGCCTTTAGGTAGAGTTCCCGAGCCTCAGGCTTCTCCTTCTCGATGATCTGGTGGACCGCCCCGACGAGGGTGACACGTGCCGCCCCAAGCACGTCCCCATCGGCCGCCGGCTGGGCAACAAAGAGGCTGGCGCGTGGGTCCGCCTTCATGTTCTGAGTGTGCATCGCCATCGTGCTGATGAGGAACAGGGGCCGCCCCGCAGCATCGAGCGCGTAGGGCATCAGGGAGCCGAAGGGGAAGCCCGGCTGCTTGCGGGAGACGGTCGAAAGCGTCGCCACGCTGGCCTGGTGAAGCAGGGTGCGGGAGCGTTCGGCGTGGCTGGGCTCTGGCACTGGCGGCCGCGGATCGGGGTTGACGGGTGCAGCGTGCTGATTCGACATAGGATCCTGCTTAGCTCTCTGAATATTGCTTCCGGGAGACTTTGAAGGTCAATCACCATTCAAAGGGGGAACCGGAACCTTCGAACCAGTTGGCTCTGAACAGCCATGCCAAATAACTCTGAACAAGGCAGGTCAAAATAAATTGTCAAAACGTGGCGTATTTTTCGTGACCTGAAATCGTGGTGTTTTCAGCCAGCATTTCACCACGATCTCACCACGTTTCACCATCCAGAAAACCACGTTTTAGCACTAGCATTTCGCAAAAACCCCTGCAAAAACGCACATGCCACCATACAGAAAAAAACACCTGACTAAAGTCTGCAGATGAGCAGTTCGCGCTCATAGATCATCTCCGGAGGCAGGTGGTCATGAAGGGCGAGGAAGAGCTCCTCATGGCCCATAACCTCCTGCTTCCACTGGCCGCGATCTACCGTTTGGAGCACGTCGAAGGTCTCACGCGGAAAGTCGAGCCCCTTCCAGTTGATGTCGTCAAAGTGCGGCGTCCAGCCAATGGGCGTCTCTTTGCCCTGGGCGCGGCCGCGGACACGATCGACGATCCACTTGAGAACACGCATGTTCTCGCCGAAACCAGGCCAGAGGAACTGCCCGTCAGGACCCTTGCGGAACCAGTTGACGTGGAAGACGCGGGGCGTGGCAGAGAGGTTGCGCTGCATCTTGAGCCAGTGCCGGAAGTAGTCGCCCATGTGATAGCCGCAGAAAGGCAGCATGGCCATAGGGTCGCGCCGCACCTTGCCGATAGCACCGCCCGCTGCAGCAGTGGTCTCCGAGCCCATGGTGGCCCCAATGTAGACGCCGGCAGACCAGTTGAAGGCCTGATAGACAAGCGGCATGGTGGTGGGTCGTCGACCGCCAAAGATGAACGCGGAGATGGGAACACCGTTCGGATTCTCCCAGTCGGGGTCGATGGTGGGACACTGCGAAGCCGGAGCGGTGAAGCGGCCGTTGGGATGGGCGGCGGGTTGGCCGGTTTCCTTGGCGATGGCCGGGGTCCAGCGGTTGCCGCGCCAGTCGATGAGCTCGGCGGGTGGGGTATCGGTCATGCCCTCCCACCAGACGCCGCCCTCGGGGGTGAGCGCTACATTGGTGAAGATGGTGTTTTTGGCCAGCGTGGCCATGGCGTTGGGATTGGTCTTGGCGCTGGTGCCGGGGGCCACGCCGAAGAAGCCGGCCTCAGGGTTGATGGCGCGGAGCTGTCCATTCTCGTCTGGTTTGATCCAGGCGATATCGTCGCCTACGGTCCAGACCTTCCAGCCCTCGAAGCCTGCGGGTGGGATCATCATGGCAAAGTTGGTCTTGCCGCAGGCACTGGGGAAGGCGGCCGCTACGTAGGTCTTTTCGGTGGTGCCGTCGGGGCGCTTGGGCGATTCCACGCCGACGATCAACATGTGTTCCGCCATCCAGCCCTCGTCGCGGGCGATGTTGGAGGCGATGCGTAGGGCGAAACATTTTTTGCCGAGCAACGCGTTGCCGCCGTAACCCGAGCCGTAGGACCAGATCTCGCGGGTTTCGGGGAAGTGGACGATGTATTTCTCGTCGTTGCAGGGCCAGGGGACATCCTGCTCGCCGGGTGCAAGGGGTGCGCCTACGGTGTGCATGCAGGGGACGACGCGCTTCTCGTCCTTGTCGATTTCGGCGAAGACGGGGGCTCCGATACGGGCCATGATGCGCATGTTGACGACGGCGTAGGCGGAGTCGGTGAGCTGGACGCCGATCTGCGACATGGGCGATCCGACCGGGCCCATGGAGTAGGGCAGGACGTACATGGTGCGGCCGCGCATGGCTCCTTTGAAGAGGGCCTTGAGCTTCTTGCGCATCACGAAGGGGTCTTCCCAGTTGTTGGTGGGACCGGCGGTATCCTTCGACAGGGAGCAGATGAAGGTGCGGTCTTCGACTCGGGCGACGTCGTTGGGGGCGGAGCGGGCGAGGAAGCAGCCGGGCCAGAGCTTTTCGTTGAGCTTGGTAAAGGTGCCGGTGTGGACGAGCTGGTTGCAGAGGAAGTCGTACTCGGCCTGCGATCCGTCGATCCAGTGAATGCGGTCGGGCTGGCAGAGGTCGGCCATCTTTTCGACCCAGCGGATGAGGTGTTTGTTGGTAGTGGGCGGGGTCGCGATAGCGGATTCGACGGCTACAGTCTTCATAAGTGGGCGCAATTCCTTCGGGTACAAGTCTTCGCCTCTACCGTGGGGCTGTCAACCCTCTGGAGAGGGTACAGAGATAGTGGTTCAAATTCAGGGCATAGAGAGTGCACGGAATTGCCTCATTTTGCGCGCGTTGCTGATTTTGAGGCGATTCAGGCGCGGGCGAGTCGCACTTCGATTACCGCGCTGATAGACTTAAAGTTCTGCGCTGTGACTTCGCGCTACCAGATCCCTCAACGCGGGACGAGCAAAAAGGAAGAACAAGACAAAGTGGACCAGCAGACCAAGCAAGCTCTCAAGCATGACCAGTTCGTCGATACCACACAGCATGGCCTTGAGTGGGCCAGCGAAAACCGCCGCTCCGTGATCGCTACCAGTGCAATTGCCCTCGCGGCGATCCTGGTGGTGGTGGGTGGCTTTCTGATCTATAACAGCCGCGCAAATCAGGCTTCCGTGGCCTTTGGCGCAGCCATGCAGGCTTACCAGACGCCGCTGGCAGCGCCTGGGCAGCCGGTGCCTGCTGGGGTGAAGACGTATGCGTCTCCGACCGAACGGGCTAAGGCGGCCAATGATCTTTTCATGGGCGTCGCGGACAAGTACGGTATGACCCCGGATGGCAAGGTGGCTCGCTACTTTGGTGGGTTGACCTATATGGAAGAGGGACAGAACGGCCCGGCGGAGAGCACGCTGAAGCAGGTGGCGGGTGGTTGGAATGGGGATCTTGCGGCGCTCGCGAAGCTTTCGCTGGCACAACTCTATCGCCAGACGGGGCGTGATTCTCAGGCTGTGGATATCTATAACGAGCTGACGGCCAAGCCGACGACGACTGTGCCTTCCGGCCTGGCGCAACTGCAGCTTGCGGAACTGTATGAGGCACAGGGGAAGCCTGAGCTGGCGAAGAAGATCTATGCGCAGTTGAAGGACAAAGACGCTAAGGGCGCTGCCGGGACGCTGGCTGCTCAGAAGCTGAATCCTGCGCCTGCGGGGCCTGCTGGTCAGTAGCTTTCTGGATACAGATTTGGAAAGAAGTTCGGGATGCGAGGGCTGTACGCCTTGCATCCCGAATCTTCGTTGTGGGTTGCGGGAATCAGCCGTGGTCTTCGTCGGGAAAGAAGGGCGTGCGGTCGCCTGCGGACTTCATGGCTGTGGCGGCGTCGGTTCGCATTCTGGTCAGAAGACTCCACTGGTCGTTTACTTTTGGGGGCGCGACCCAGACGGGGAGGGGCAGGCGCAGGTATTCGGAGAGACCGTGGGCGTGAGGCTCGTAGAGAGCACGGATAGTGTGGAGGCGTTTTGCCGCGGCGGGATCGCCACAGAGCCGGAGCTGATTTTCGCCAAGCGCCTCGCAGAGATGGTAGAAGTCTTTGGACGGGAGGCGGTCGGGGTCGGTTCGAGGCTGTCCGGGGTTGCGTTCGAGAACTTCGAAGACCTCACCGATATCGATGAGGGCGTGGCGGGACATGACGAAGGTGAGTTGGGCCTGGCGGGAGTGGGTGCCTTCGATGACCGAGATCAGGAGGGCGCAGGTGTCGAGGATTGAGATGAGGGCGGCGAGCCAGCTCTGGGTGTCGTGCTGCGAGCGGTAGAAGCAGAGAATGGGGTAGGAGATGTGCGACTCGAGGATCTCGGCGGACCAGCGCTCCCACTCCTCCAGCAGATCGATCAGGGCTTCTTCGCTTCCTTCGAAGGCATGGCGGCGGAGTAGTTCGGCGGCGTTGGGAGGGGAGCCGGCGCGTGCATCGAGGAGGGCAACGTTGATCTCGCGATGCGAAAATGCCTGATAGAGCACAGGAAGATAGCCGATGACGAGGGCGACGAAGCCGAGGCCTACGCCGGACTCGAGGATAATGAAGGCCCGTGCGAGAAGACTATGGGGGACGACATCTCCCAGGCCGAGGGTGAAGAGGGTCGTGCCGCTTACGTAGAGGTCGGTGCCGAACTGTGCCAAGGGGTTGTTGGCGTGGGTCATCATGGCGTCACCAAAGGGGGAATGCATGGAGAAATAAAACATTCCGAAGCCGAAGATTAGAAGAATCGCCCAAAGCAGGAGAAGCAGAAGAAGAGAGAGCGGGCCATAAATGCTGTAGATCTGCTCGCGCAGCTTTTTGTCTGTGGCGCGTTCGGCCATGTAGACCCAGGGGGCCCAGGTGGCGATGAAGAAGATTCGGGTGATTCGAAATCGCCCGGTGGGACGGCGGGGAAGGATGATGGTCTGAAAGGCGTCGAGGGCGACTCCCAGGCAAAAGAGCAGACCGGCGATGAATGCGGCGACGTGCAAGGTGAGATCCTCAATCGATTCGGAGTCAGCGTTCTGTCGTAAACCTTACCAGAGACTGAAGTTGCGATTCTGTACGGGTGAAGTCGCAGGCCGTGGTTCGCAAACTTTCTTTTGCACAGCCTCGTCGTTGACTCTGTTTGAAGAGCGGAGTCTATCTCTTCAGAGATGAAATCATTGAATTTTGATTCGACAAATATGCTTTTTGAGGCCTAGTCTGGATTCTTCAGGCATGTGTTGACGCACGCAACCCGAACGATTCGCACGGAGGGCACCGATGAAGCGAGTTCTGGTGGTTGATGATGACCGTCTTGTAGCCGATACGCTGACTCTCATCTTTGAGAAGAGTGGTTTCAAGGCGATGGCCGCTTACTCCGCAGATCAGGGACTGGAGTGTTCTCGCGAGTTTGAGCCAAATCTTCTTTTGTGTGATGTGTCCATGCCTGGCCGGGACGGACTGTCGCTGGTAAACGATGTGACGCGGGAGCTGCCGGCGTGTCGCATCCTTATGCTGACCGGTTTTTATTCCAATCTGAAGAGTGTGCGGGAGCGGGCCAGTACCTTGTCGCGACCTGTAGGCATTCTTACCAAGCCGTGTCAGCCTGCGGAGCTTCTGCGTGAGGCTTCTGCGCTGCTGGCGACTGCTTAGAGTGGTGCAACATGCCTGACCTGGGTCGTACTCTTGTCATCCTCGGGTTGCTGCTGGCTCTGGCAGGTGCGCTCATCCTCGGGTTGAATCGCCTGAATCTTCCCCTTGGTCGTCTTCCTGGTGACCTTAGCTGGCATGGGCGGGTATGGTCGGTTTCCTTTCCCATCGCAACTTCCATTCTGATCAGTGTTCTTCTGAGTTTGCTTCTTTGGTTTGTGGGACGGCTGCGCCGTTGACCGTCTGATTGGCTGCGTCGCGATGCTAGACTCAGGCAAGATGTCCGAACGGGAAGACAATCCGCCGACACTGGCCAGCCTGCGAGCGCGGCGGGGGAAGGTCCGGACCCAAAGACGGTCGACGTCGAAGACCTCGACAATCCCTGCGCCGGACCCGCTGCTCCAATCGGAGCTTTTCTCTTTCTTTGAAGAAGACGGCGCAATAGCGGTTGTTGCTTCTGCTAAGCCGGTTTCTGGCAGAGAAGAGTCTTGCGAGATTGCGATAAAGCCCACCCCGCGAAGTATTTCGGACATGAGCGAACGGGCAACAGAGCGTCGTATCTGGAGCGTTCACGCGCTTGTGATGAACATAAGGCAGGAGATTGAAACGGCCTATGGCGATCTTTGGGTCGAAGGTGAGATCTCCAACTGCAGGCCGGCACCCTCTGGCCACATCTACTTTACGCTGAAGGATGGCGAGGCTCAGTTACCGGTGGTGCTGTTTCGCCGTCAGGCAGGACTGTTGCGCTTCCGGCCTGAGGATGGGCTTGCCGTTCTGGTTCGCGGCCGCGTCTCGGTGTATGAGAGCCGGGGGCAACTCCAACTCATTGGGGAAACGATGGAGCCTCGCGGTGCCGGTTCGTTGCAGCTTGCGTTCGAGCAACTGAAGGCGCGATTACTGGCGGAAGGACTCTTCGACGCGGAGCGTAAACGGCAGCTGCCTTCGTTTCCGAAGTGCGTTGGCATCGTTACTTCGCTGTCCGGCGCGGTAATTCGCGACATCGTTACGGTAGTTCGCCGTCGCCATGCGCGGCTGAATCTGTTGGTATATCCCGCTATGATGCAAGGTGCCTCCAGTCCGGAGTCTGTTGCTGCGGGGATTCGCTGGTTCAATACCAACTCTTCGCTAGTCGATGCCATTGTGATTGCGAGAGGGGGCGGCTCGATGGAAGATCTTGCCGGCTTCAACGACGAGGCGTTGGCGCGCACAGTTGCCGCGTCCGCGCTTCCTGTGGTCTCGGCGATTGGCCACGAGACCGACTTCACGATTGCTGATTTCGTTGCGGATCTTCGTGCGCCGACGCCGTCGGCTGCTGCGGAACTGATTACTGCCGCTCAACATCGCATCGAGGAGCGCGTTGCTGCGTTGGGCGCGAGGGTGAAGCGTGCCGGAAGATTCCATTTGATGCATGCGAGACAGCGCTATACACGACTCTCTGCAGAGGCGGTTTTGAATCGATTGCGAGATACAGTCAGCCGGAAGGATCAGCGGCTCGACGAACTTCGCTTTCGTCTTGACGCGGCTGCGCAACGATGTCTTCGCGTTCCCGCCCAACGTCTGAATGCGGAGAGCGACCGTCTTCGCCGCCAGGATATCTCTGTTCGCATCGCCGCGACGAACCATCGTTTGCAGGCCGCCACACAGCGGTTGCAGCGCACCGCGATGGAGAACGTTGGCGGCCGTCGTACGCGGGTTGAAAGGGCATCGACGAGGCTTGATGTACTGTCGCCGCTTGCGGTTTTGTCACGCGGCTATGCTCTGGTGTACTTGCAAGGTGGCGCTGGAGACGGCACGTTGTTGCGTTCTTCTACAGATGCTGCGCCGGGCCAGACGATACGTGCGCGGCTTGCACAGGGGACGCTTGAAGCCGAAATAACTCAGACTCAGAGGGACGAAGCAAACATAATGGAGACCAGCAAGTCATGAAGAAGCTCTTTGGAACCGACGGCATTCGCGCTGTCGCTGGGCAGTCGCCCCTTGATGCGACTACGGTATACGCTATCGGACTTGCACTGGCGCATATTCTCGGCGTGAAAACTCCGAGGCCCCGCGTGTTGCTCGGGATGGATACTCGCGAGTCGAGCGAATGGATTGCCGCAACGTTGACTGCCGGGCTGGACGCGGGCGGTGCTTCTGTTGAAAGCGCTGGTGTGATTACGACCCCGGCTGTTGCGTTCCTTACGCATACTCATGGCTTCGCAGCCGGCGTCGTTATCTCGGCCTCGCATAATCCGTGGCAGGACAATGGCATTAAACTCTTTGGACCAGATGGTTATAAGCTTCCGGATGCGGTGGAGCTTGCGATCGAAGAGGAGATCTTCCGCCAACTTGCGGCGTCGAGGGCTGTGCCGCAAAGGACTGTGCCGCCTGCTGTGAATGAGGCCGATCGCGCAGAGTATGTTCGCTTTCTGCTGGCGTCCGTCCCAGAGCTTTCACTGGATGGGAAGCAGATCGTGGTCGACTGTGCCAACGGGGCTGCTTCGTCGGTCGCGCCTCAGTTGTTCTCCGACCTCGGCGGAGAGGTTTTGATTACCCATGCCAGTCCCGACGGGAGAAATATCAATGAGGCTTGCGGTGCGTTGCACCCGGAGATCGTTGCCGAAAAGGTGAAAAGCTGCAAAGCGTCGATGGGCATTACGTTTGATGGCGATGCCGACCGTGCGCTCTTTGCAGATGAGCATGGTCGGGTTGTGAACGGGGATGCGGTGCTGCTGCTCGCGGCACGCGATTTGCAGCGTCGTGGACTTTTGACGAACTCGACGGTGGTTGCGACGACGATGTCTAACATGGGGCTTGAGGCGGCACTAAAACGCAGCGGAATTGAGATGCTTCGCGCCGCGGTAGGCGACAAGTATGTTCTTGAGCAGATGATCGCCACAGGGGCGGCCCTGGGAGGAGAACAGTCCGGCCATATTATCTTTAGCGGACGCAGCACGACGGGGGATGGACTGCTGACGGCGTTGCTGTTGCTGGATGTCGTACATCGGAGCGGGAAGTCTTTGGCGGAGCTTGTGGCAGATCTGAAGGTTTTTCCGCAGGTAATTGTGAACGTCAAAGTGCGCGAGAAAAGACCGCTTCAGGGGATTCCGAACGTGGCAGCTGCAATTCGCGCCGCCGAGGTGGAACTTGCTGATTCGGGTCGAGTGGTGATTCGTTATAGCGGCACCGAGGCGCTGGCCCGCGTGATGATCGAAGCGGAATCAGAGCCATTGATGCGGCACCATGCCGATACGATTGCGGCCGCGATACGGACTGAGATCGGGATCTGAAGGACCTGCATCTAACTGATCGCGGCGGCCGTCTAGGATGCAAGACCTGTCCAATCCTTGTTTCGGAGAGTGGTAACTTATGCCGTCGAAGTGTGTCTTATGGGCGATGAAATAGGTCAGCTTTTTTATGGAATATCTATTTGCATTTCGAACATCAATAAAGAGATGCTGGAGTTGGGTCCGTGGATTTGTATAGGCTGCTTTCCGGGAGTCTTCGTTAAAATTGCGGGAATGTTACAGGTTTTTCCACCTTCCCTCTTCAACACGATATTTGTAACGGGAATGAATAGTAGTCTGGTCTGGCGGAAACAAACAGAGATGCAAGGAGTATGCAGATGACGACGAAATTGACGCCGCTGAGTGAGCGTTCAGCATGGAAGGCACTGGGTGCTCATTATCAGAAGATCAAAGACACTAAGCTTAAAGCATTGTTTGCTGATGACCCTGGGCGGGGAGAGCGTTTTACCCTTGAGGCTGCGGGCATCTTTCTCGACTACTCGAAGAATCGCATTACGGACGAGACGCTGAAACTTCTGGTTCAGTTAGCGGAGGAGTCGGGACTGAGGGCGCGGATCGACGCGATGTTCCTCGGGGAGAAGATCAATATCACCGAGAATCGGGCAGTGCTGCATGTTGCCTTGCGCGCGCCGAAGGGTGAAAAGATCGTCGTCGATGGCGAGGATGTTGTGCCGGCGGTTCATGCGGTACTGGACAAGATGGCGGCCTTCGCGGATCGGGTGCGGAGTGGGGCGTGGAAGGGACATACGGGCAAGCGAATTAAGAACGTCATCAATATTGGGATAGGCGGCTCGGATCTTGGACCGGTGATGGCGTATGAGGCGTTGAAGCACTATAGCCAGCGCGATATTACGTTCCGCTTTGTGTCGAATGTAGATGGAACGGACTTTGTTGAGGCGGTGCAGGATCTGAATGCAGATGAGACGCTGTTTCTCGTCGCCTCGAAAACCTTTACGACGCTGGAGACAATGACGAATGCTCACTCGGCGAGGGACTGGTCGCTTGCTGGATTGGGTGGTGATGAGAAGGCGGTTGCGAAACACTTTGTCGCGATTTCGACGAGCGCCAAGGAGGTTGCGAAGTTCGGCATTGATACGGCAAATATGTTTGAGTTTTGGGACTGGGTCGGCGGCCGATACTCGATGGATTCGGCAATTGGGCTGTCGACGATGCTGGCGATTGGGCCGGATAACTTTCGCGCGATGCTGGATGGGTTTCATCAGATGGATGAGCACTTCCGCACTGCACCGTTCGCCCGCAATCTGCCAGTTTTGCTGGGGCTGCTAACGGTCTGGTACACCGACTTCTTCGATGCGCAGACGGTTGCGATTCTGCCGTATGAGCAGTACCTGAAGCGGTTCCCGGCGTATCTCCAGCAGCTGACGATGGAGAGCAACGGAAAACATGTAACTCTTGATGGCACACATGTTACGACCGAGACAGGGCCGATCTACTGGGGCGAGCCTGGGACGAATGGTCAGCACTCGTTTTATCAGCTGATTCATCAGGGGACGCGTTTGATTCCTTGCGATTTTATTGGATTCTATAAGACACTCAATCCGCTGGGGCAGCATCATGACATGCTGATGGCAAATGTGTTTGCGCAGGCTGAGGCGCTGGCGTTCGGCAAGACGGCGGAGCAGGTGAAGGCTGAGGGGACGCCGGATTGGCTGGTTCCGCATCGTGTGTTCGAAGGCAATCGTCCGTCGAACGTGATTCTTGCGGATCATCTGACTCCGGAGGTGCTGGGCAAGTTGATTGCTCTTTATGAGCATGCGGTGTTCACGCAGGGTACTATCTGGAGCATCGACTCTTTCGATCAATGGGGCGTTGAGCTTGGGAAGGTGCTGGCCCAGAAGATTATTGGAGAGCTTGAGAGCAAGACGGAGCCTGCGCTTTCGCATGATACTTCTACAACGAATTTGATTCGGAGATACAGGAAGAACAAATAAGGGTCGGCGGCTGCGGTTGCAAGAAAACTCTGCACCGTTTTGATGTTCAGTGAACCAGCAAGTATTGGGAGGGAGCGTTCAATGCAACTTGGAATGATAGGCCTGGGCAGGATGGGAGCCAACATGGTGAAACGGTTGGCTAAAAATGGGCATGAATGCGTTGTCTTCGACAGGTCGCAACAGGTTGTCTCTGACCTTGCGAAGGAGAAGGGCGTCACGGGAGGAACTTCGCTTGAGGACTTTGTTAGCAAGCTGTCCAAGCCGCGCGCTATCTGGCTGATGATTCCTGCGGGAGTGGTGGATCAGACGATCGCTGAACTGGTGCCTCACTTGGAGAAGGACGACATTTTGATCGACGGTGGGAATTCGTATTACATCGACGATATTCGCCGTTCCAAAGAGCTTGAGCCCAAGGGAATCCGTTATGTCGACGTGGGCACCAGTGGAGGCGTCTGGGGACTGGAGCGCGGGTACTGCATGATGATTGGCGGACCGAAGGCCGTTGTGGAGCATCTGGATCCGATCTTCAAGACGATTGCACCTGGGGTGGGCGATATCCCCAAGACTCCGGGGCGTGAGAAGGTTGGTGGCACGGCGGAGATGGGGTATTTGCACTGCGGCGAGACTGGCGGCGGACACTTCGTCAAGATGGTGCATAACGGAATTGAGTACGGGATGATGGCGGCGTATGCCGAGGGGCTGGGCGTACTGAAGGCGGCTGACATTGGCAAGCACACGGCGGAGATCGATGCTGAGACGACGCCGTTGCGCGATCCTGAACACTATCTTTACGACTTCAACCTGCCTGATGTCGCCGAGGTCTGGCGACGCGGGAGCGTGATTGCGTCGTGGCTGCTGGATCTGACCGCGTCTGCGCTGATTGTGGACCCTGAGCTTTCGAAGTATGGCGGAAGAGTTTCGGATTCTGGGGAAGGCCGCTGGACGATCAAGGCTGCGATTGATGAAGGCGTTCCGACTCCTGTGCTGACGACGGCGCTCTATTCGCGGTTTAGTTCGCGAGGTGAGGCCGACTTTTCCAACAAGCTGTTGTCTGCGATGCGCTTTGCCTTTGGCGGCCATCTTGAGAAGCCACACGAAAAATAGTCTTGGGACTTGAAGGAGAAAACTCGTGAGTCAATCTCATTCCGATGCGCTAGTCTTCTTTGGTGCAACCGGCGATCTTGCTTATAAGAAGATTTTTCCGGCGCTTCAATCGATGGTCAAGCGGGGCACGCTCAACGTGCCGGTGATTGGCGTGGCGAAGGCTGGATGGAACCTTGATCAGTTCAAGGCGCGCGCCCAGGACAGTCTCGAGAAGCATGGGGGGCTAGATCCGGACGCGTGGGCGAAGATGAGTGCGCTGCTGCAGTATGTCGATGGAGACTATGTGGATCCCTCGACGTTCGTTGCGGTGCGAAAGGCTCTGGGTTCGTCGGAGCGACCAGCACATTATCTGGCGATTCCTCCTTCTCTGTTTGAGGAGGTTGTCGAACAGCTTGTGAAGTCGGGTTCGGCCAAAGGCGCGCGGATGATTGTGGAGAAGCCGTTCGGACATGATCTGGCTTCGGCGCAGGAGCTGAATCGGATTCTGCTGTCTGCGTTTCCCGAGTCGTCGATCTTTCGCATCGATCACTACCTGGCGAAGGGCCCGGTTCACAATATGGTGTCCTTTCGCTTTTCAAATGCGTTCCTGGAACCGATCTGGAATCGCGATTATGTTGAGACCGTTCAGATCACGATGGCGGAGGACTTTGGGGTTCAGGGCCGTGGGGGGTTTTACGACCAGACTGGCGCTATTCGCGATGTGATTCAGAACCACATCTTCCAGGTGATGTGTAATCTTGCGATGGAGTGTCCTGCGCGCGGCGATGCTGAGTCGATGCGTGATGAGAAGGTGAAGGTGCTCAAGGCAATTCCACCAATTGAGGCGAAAAACCTGGTTCGCGGGCAGTTTCGTGGCTATCTCGATGAGAAGGGTGTTGCGCCTAACTCCAAGGTGGAGACGTTTGCTTGTCTGAAGCTTGGGATTAACTCGTGGCGATGGGATGGCGTTCCTTTTTACATTCGTGCCGGAAAGAATCTTCCGGTGACGTGCATGGAGGTGATGGCGCGGTTTCGCAAACCACCACACACGAACATCACGGAGCCGAACACGGCGCAGAACTATATGCGCTTCCGGATCAGTCCCGAGATGACGGTGGCGATGTCGGTCTCGATTGCGAATGAGCTTGAGGGTTCGGGTCGCGAGTCAGTGGAACTAATTGCTAGCCGCCACCCGAGTCCAGAGGAGATGGAAGCGTATGAGCGGGTGTTGACGGACGCGATTGCCGGGGACGCTACGTTGTTTGCGCGACAGGATTACGTTGAAGAGGCCTGGCGGATTGTCGATCCTGTTTTGAAGGAAGATACGCCTGTGTATGTTTATGAGCCTCACACGTGGGGTCCGGAGGAGGCAGGTGATCATCTTGTTCCGTGCTGCGGATGGGACAAGCCGCTTGCCCAGGAGCCGGATGACTTCAGGGTTGTCGCAAGATAATGAGAGAGCCTCGGCGGTGGCCGGGGCTCTCTCAGGCTCGTGTGACGGTGATTCCGAGCTTTTCGTAAGGGCGCAGAAGAGTCTTTTCCGCAGAGCGTTCTGTGATGATGCCGCTGATCTCTGTGAGCGGGACGACGACGTAGGGTGAGGCTGCGTTGAGCTTTTCGGTGGAGGCAAGGACAATGGTTTCTGCTGCTGCGTGGCTCAGGGCTCGCTTGATCGCGGCTTCTTCGTAGTCGCCTGTGGTGAGGCCGGTTTTTGGATGGATGCCGGTGACTCCCATGAAGTAGGTGTCTGCGTGGATCTGAGCGATGGCCTCGATTGCTGAGGCTCCGACGGCGACGACGGAGTGGCGGAAGAGACGTCCCCCGATGAGGATGACTTCGATGTTCTGATGGTTGATGAGCTCGAGGGCGATGGTGGGGCTGTGGGTGACGATGGTGGCCTTGAGGTAGAGAGGAATGTGGCGTGCGACTTGTCTGGCGGTGGTGCCGCCGTCGAGGAGGATGACCTGACCGGGTTGAATCATCTTAGCTGCGGCGCGGCCGATGGCTACTTTGCCCTCGGGGGCGATTCGTTCGCGGCTGGGAAAATCTGCGACGGCGGGAGAGGCAGGGAGGGCTCCGCCGTGAACGCGTTGGAGGAGGCCCTCGTGGGCCATTTCGCGAAGGTCGCGCCGGATGGTGTCTTCTGAGACGCCCATGGTCTGGCTCACTTCTTTTGCGATGACTTGGCCCTGGCGCTTCAGGATGGAGAGGATCTGCTGTTTTCGGTGAGTGGTTAACATTTTCCTTTTCACGATAATACTTGACTTTGCACGAAACTGCACGATATCGTTTCGGCAGGATGAATTTCGTGCAGGCACCTTCGATGAAAGACCGCGTGCGGATCAAGAAAGTTGAAACGCTGTCGGATGATTGGTACGTGTTGAAGAAGACGACCTTCGACCTGCAGCGGAGCGATGGAACGTGGCAGCAGCAGAGCAGGGAGACCTATGACCGCGGCAATGGTGCCACGATTCTGCTGTATAACCTGGAGCGCCGCACGGTTGTGCTGACGCGGCAGTTCCGCTTTCCGGTTTTTGTGAATGGGCATCCGGGTTTGTTAATTGAGACTGCGGCGGGGCTTTTGGATAAGGCAAGTCCGGAGGAGCGGATTAAGGCTGAGGTGGAGGAGGAGACGGGATATCGCGTCGAGCATGTCCGAAAGATATTTGAGGCTTTTATGAGTCCGGGGTCGGTGACTGAGAAGCTTTACTTTTTTCTGGCGGAGTACGACAGCGGCAGCAGGGTGACGGTTGGCGGCGGAAACTTTGTTGAGGGCGAAGACATTGAGGTTCTGGAGCTTTCGATTGAGGATGCGATGGGAGGGATCGAGCGGGGTGAGATTGCGGATGGCAAGACGATCATGCTGCTGCAGTACGCTTTTATTCACGTCTTCAGCGAAAAAGGAAGGGTGGTTGAGGCTGTCTGCTGAGGGCTGTGACAGATTTCGGTGCGGAGGACTACAATTTCGGGCGCGGTGTAGATAACGATCTCGAGGGAGTGGATTCTATGGCTACGATGACTGCAGTTCAGCCGGGGACTTTTGGGTTTCCTGTGTCGATCAAGAAACGGTATGAGAACTACATTGGCGGGGAGTGGGTGGCGCCGCTGTCGGGACAGTATTTTGAGAATGTGACGCCGGTGACGGGGCAGGTGCTGTGCGAGATTGCGCGCTCGAACGCGGCAGATGTGGATCGCGCGCTCGATGCGGCGCATGCGGCGAAGAAGGCCTGGGGGAAGACCTCGACGACGGAACGCGGCCGGATGCTGGAGAAGATTGCGCAGCGGATTGAAGACAATCTTGAGATGCTGGCAACGGTGGAGACGTGGGATAACGGGAAGCCGATTCGCGAGACCATGGCCGCGGATATGCCTCTGGCGATCGATCATTTCCGTTATTTTGCAGGCGTGATTCGGGCGCAGGAGGGGTCGATCTCGGAGATCGACAAGGACACGATTGCTTACCACTACCATGAGCCGCTGGGTGTGATTGGGCTGATTATTCCGTGGAACTTTCCGATTTTGATGGCGACGTGGAAGCTGGCGCCGGCGCTGGCGGCAGGGAACTGCGTGGTGTTGAAACCAGCAGAGCAGACGCCGATGTCGATTCTGGTTTTGATGGAGCTGATCCAGGATATTTTGCCGCCGGGCGTGGTGAATATCGTCAATGGGTTCGGGCTGGAGGCGGGTAAGCCACTGGCTTCTAGCAAACGTATTAACAAGGTTGCGTTTACGGGCGAGACGACGACGGGCCGGCTGATTATGCAGTATGCCTCGCAGAATATTATTCCGGTGACGTTGGAACTTGGCGGAAAGAGCCCGAATATCTTCTTCAAGGATGTTGCGAGCGCGGATGATGCGTTCTTTGATAAGGCGTTGGAAGGTTTTACGATGTTCGCATTGAACCAGGGCGAGGTATGTACTTGCCCTTCGCGCGCACTGATTCAGGACACGCTCTACGACCAGTTCATGGAGCGTGCCCTGAAGCGCGTGGGTGCGATTAAGCAGGGGAATCCGCTGGATAAAACGACAATGATCGGGGCGCAGGCTTCGAGCGAGCAGATGGAGAAGATTCTTTCTTACTTTGATATCGGCAAGCAGGAGGGTGCGGAGGTGCTGATCGGCGGGAAGCGTGCTACGCAGACGGGCGATCTGGCCGAGGGGTTCTATATTGAACCTACCGTCTTCAAAGGCAACAACAAAATGCGTATCTTCCAGGAGGAGATCTTCGGGCCGGTGGTTTCGGTGACGACCTTCCACGATGAAGATGAGGCACTGGCGCTGGCGAACGACACGCTCTATGGGCTGGGCGCAGGCGTTTGGACGCGAGATATGAATCGGGCTTACCACTTTGGGCGGGCGATTGAGGCGGGACGGGTGTGGACGAACTGCTATCACCTGTATCCGGCTCATGCGGCGTTTGGAGGGTATAAGCAGTCGGGCGTTGGGCGCGAGAATCACAAGATGATGCTGGAGCATTATCAGCAGACGAAGAATCAGCTGGTGAGCTATAGCCCGAATGCGATGGGATTTTTTTAGAGGACATGGGTAGAGATGAGCGATTTACCGGAACAGGTTGTGACGACGCCTGCCGCTGTGGAGTTGATGGGCAGGTTGTCGAACAAACATGGGGAGCTGATGTTCCATCAGTCGGGAGGTTGCTGTGACGGCAGCTCCCCCATGTGCTATCCGCGTGGAGAGTTTCTAGTCGGCGACGGGGATGTGCTGCTGGCGACGTTGGGGGAGACTCCGTTTTATATGAGCGGGAGCCAGTTCGAATACTGGAAGCACACGCAGCTGATATTAGATGTGGTGCCGGGACGTGGGGGGATGTTTTCGCTGGAGAACGGGGAAGGGGTCCGGTTTCTGATCCGGTCGAGGGTGTTCACGGATGTGGAGATTGGTGCTCTCAGGGCGGCGGGGCGGATCTGATCGAGGTGGCTTCGTTACGTCTAAGCGGAAAAGTTATTTTTTGGCGAGACACTTGGCCATGATAGCGGAGTGAAGGCGCTCGCGTAGCCCGGGAGAGACCTCATAGAGCTCGTTGCCCTTGTAGACCTCGATGGTCTGGTGGGTCGTGTTGAGCACGACGCGGCAGTGCTGGCATCCGGCGGTGTGTTCGCTGATCTCTTCGCGGAGTTCGGTGGTGAGCTGGTCATCGAAGTAGTCGGAAAGATGGCTCAATAGGTCCGTGCAGTTCATGCTGGCTGGCCCTCCTGCTTCTGCCGGAAGTATCGGCTGAGACGCTCGCGCAGTTGAAGCCGCGCGCGCAATAATCTGGATTTCACTGCGGGAACGCTCAAGCCGAGTGCCTCCGCAGTCTCTTCCGTGGAGAGATTTTCAACGTCACGAAGAGTGAAGACGGTGCGGAATCCTGGAGGAAGACCCTGAATGGTCTTGCGGAGGATGTCGGCGAGCTCAGCCTGGTTATACTGCTGCTCGGGGTTCGGCCGCCACTCGGCGAAGTCGCGAGGGATAGATCCTTCGTCGGTCTGGACGTCTTCGTCCATGGAGACGGTCTTGCTGGTTTTGCGCTTGCGCAGCCGCATGAGACTCTCATTGACCGCGATGCGGACGAGCCAAGTCGAGAACTTCGAGTTTCCCTGGAACTGGTCAAGCTTCTCGTAGGCCTTGAGGAATGCGTCCTGCGTGATGTCTTCGGCGTCTTCACGGTTTTGAGTAATATGCTGCGCTACCCGGAAGATCTGGCGCTCATACTGACGAACCAACTGCTCAAATGCTGCGGTATCCCCCTCTTTCGCGCGCGCTACAAGCGCTACGTCGGGGTGTACCTCTTCCGTGGCTGGAGATTGGATGGCGGGCATGAATGAAAAGGTGCGGAAACAAACACTTGAATCGCCCGTTTTAAGGAGCGGAAGATTCAGTATCTACAACATAGTAAATGTCGGTGAGCTAGAGAGCAAAGTTAGGATTGGGGAGCTGCTTTTGCGGAGAGGTCTTGTTGCCGAAAAGAAGCGGTTACCGGAGAACATGGCCTGGAAGGTTCACGCTCTCCGGTGTTGCCGAACGTTGATGGAGAAAGGACTTAGCCGCGGGCGAACTTGCGGCGGAGGGCGCCGGCTGCTGCGACCAAGCCAGTGCCGAAGAGGATGATGGTGCTCGGCTCCGGTGTCGAGGCTGGAGTCGCGGTGGCGTTGGTGACGACGAAGTTGTCGTCGTTGTAATCGAGGTCGGAGCCGGTGAGCGGCTTGAGGCCTATGACTCCGAGATCTTCCATCCCGAGATAGATGCCTGCAGGAATACCGCTGACTCCGCCGGAGTAGGGGGTGGAGTAGGCGTGGTTGTAGCCGTCGTCGTTGTAGTTGGCTGGTGAGACAACGCCGAAGTAGTCGACGGAGCTGAAGTCCTGGCCGGTTGTGACGTCGTCAAGGACGAAGATGAGGGAGTCACCGGCTTTGACGGAGAGTGAGATGGAGGATCCGATGGCGGAGTTGTGGTTGTCGAGAGAGGGGGCGGTCCGTGTGTTGGAGGTCTTGTCCCAGAGAATGATCTTGTCATCGTTGCCGGCGCTGGAAGAGTAGAAGTAGGCGGTGACTATTCCGTTGCCGGTTGCCGTAAAGGAATGGTCCGGAGCTAGTTGTCCGACGTTTGCGTAGGGAATAGGGTCGGCGAAGAGAGGAATGGAAGCAAGGGCGAGGATAGAGGCACGGGTGAACAGGCTTAGGCGCATAGTATTCCTCAGGGGAGGTCTGGAAACTCTTTTGGAGTGGGAGAACGCAAGCGCGGGACAAGAGAGATCTGGATTTTTCCTGCATATCTGCAGTCCTCTTTGTCTATTCGGCCTTGAATGGGAGATCTTTACCCTAGTTGTGGAAAAAGATTGGCAATTGGTAATCTCGGGAGCGCTCGGCGCCGATAAGAGAGGCAATTGGCGCAAGGTGGACGCATCCGATGAAGTATCTTTAGTGGTATCTGTGGTGGTTCGCGGTCGATTGGTGCTGCGGAGCCAGAGCGGCTCAGCTTAGAGTGGAGATGTGGGTTGGAGAAACAAGGGAACAATGGGGACCATCAGGGGTAAGGTTTGGTCGGCGGTAGTTGCCGCTGCTTTGATGGGGATGAGCGTGCCGTGTTCGGCGGGCTACACGGTTGGGCAGGCGCAGACCACAACACCGGCGACTCCGCAGTCTAAACCACAACCTAAGAAGGCACCGACACCTTCCAAGTCTGGGACATCTTCTGCAGGCGCAGGGAAGGCCTCGGGATCGAAGACGAAGGGGGCGAGCGGGAAGGCGAAGGCCGGGACATCTGCCAAGACGCCGGGCAGCAAGGCGACGGGGAAGAAGGGCGCTGCGAGGCGGAAGCACCACATCGTCTCGCGGAAGCCAACGGCGCAGACGATTCGTTTGACAAGTGCGTTCAAGGCTTCAGAGCAGCTTCGTCCGATGGCGCAGCAGCTGGCGGCGACTCGATCGGCAGCGGCTTACAGCGGGGTGGAGGCTTATGCGCGACAGCATCCCGGAGAAGGCGCGGCGGCGGCTTACCTGGCGCTGGGGCATGCTGCGATGCTGGATCATCGGTATGACGAGGCGGTGCACAGCTATCGACAGGCCAATGTAAGCGGTACGGCACTGGACGACTACGCCGATTACCTGGGGGCGCAGGCGGCGATACAGGGCGGGCATGGGGCAGATGCGTATGGGTTGCTGGACGGCTTTGCGGAACGACATCCTGAGAGCATCTTCGACGCGAGTGCGCCGGTGTCGCTGGCGAATGCTCATTTGCAACAAAATGATCCACAAGGCGCGTTGAAGGTTCTGGTGCCGCTCGCGGATTCGGCGCAGGGGTCGCACGTCGACTTTCGTTATGCTTTGGCGCGGGCTTACCAGACCTCGGGCGACACGGCGCACGCGGCTTCTATTTTCAGAAGTATTTATGTTGGATTTCCTTTAAGCGTTGAGGCGGCTCAGGCACGTACGCAGTTGCAGGCGATGAATATGCCACCTATTGTTGCGGAGCGTAAGGTTCATGCGGACCAGTTGTTCAACGCCAAGCGATATGCGGAGGCTGGGGAGGAGTATCACTCGATCGAGCGGGATGGTTCGGGTCTGAGCTCGGCGGACCATGATGCGCTGTTGATCTACGCTGCGGCCTCGGATATGAGGTTGAAGAAGATCAGCCGGCGAGAGGTGGAGAAGCTGCCGGACACCAGGGACGACAGTGCGGCGCTGAAGCTGTATCTGCTGGCTGAGTTGTCGCGTAATGAGGATGACCAGAGCGCACATGACGCTTTAATTGCGCGGATGGTGAGGGATTTTCCGACGAGCCGGTGGCTGGAGGAGGCACTGTATTCCGGCGGAAATATGTATCTGCTGAAGCATGATGCGCAACAGGCAACCTATCACTATGCGCTGCTGGTGAAGCTGTTTCCGAAGAGTTTATATGCGCCTTCGGCACACTGGCGGGCGGCGTGGATGAACTATCGGCAGCATAACTATGCCGAGGCGGCGCGGTTGATGGAGGAGCAGATCCAGATGTTTGGCGGGGGGATCGAGATTCCTGGGGCGCTCTACTGGCGCGGGCGAATCTACGAGGATGAAGAGAAGAACTTCGGGCAGGCTGTGAACTACTATCGCGCGCTGACTGCCTCGTACATCCACTCCTACTATGCGGGACTGGCGAGGCAGCGACTGAATGTGCTGAAGACGCAGACGGCGAGTGTCGCTCCTGCTGCGGCTTTGAGCGCGGTGCACGTGCCGGTGGTTCCGGATTTGACGGGGGAGTTGCCGGAGAACGAGCCTCATCTGATCAAGGCGAGGCTGCTGGCGAATGCGGCGCTGAATGAATACATCGGGCCGGAGATTCAGGCGAGTGAGACCTCGAGCGAATGGGGCACGCTGGCACAGGCGGAGATCTACTCGTCGTATGGGGAGACAACGCGGGCGATTCAATCGATGAAGCACAGCGGGATCTCCTTTTTTTCGCTACCCCTGGATGAGGTTCCGACGGTGTATTGGAAGCTTCTGTTTCCGCAGCCGTACTGGGCGGATCTGACGGCGGACTCTCGGAAGAACGGGTTGGACCCTTTCCTAGTGGCGTCGCTAATTCGGCAAGAGTCGGAGTTCAATGCAGGAGTAGTGAGTCATGCAAACGCCTGGGGGCTGATGCAACTGCTGCCTTCGGTGGGGAAGTCGGCGGCGAAGAAGCAGGGAATCAAACACTTCGATGCGAATATGCTGTTGAATCCGACGACGAACCTGCAGTTGGGAACACTGAATCTGCGGGAGGTGATGGACAGATTCGGTGGCCAGGCTGAGTATGCGCTGGCTGCCTACAACGCAGGGGACGTGCCGGTGCGGCAGTGGATAGCAATCGGGGACTACAAAGACATCGCTGAGTTCGTTGAGTCAATTCCTTACAGTGAGACGCGGGAGTACGTGCAGGCGATTCTGCGTAATCGTGAGATCTATCGTGCGTTGTATGCGGGACAATAGGGTGAACCACGCTGTCTTCTTTCTGTGCAAAATGTGGGATTGACAGGAGCGGGAATTCCGTTATTCTTTGCACCAGAAGTAGTGCATAGAGCGACGGCGACACAAAGTCATCCAGGAGGTCTCTTCCGCAGCCTGACAATTCGGTATTGGCGCTAGAACGTGAGTCGTGAACCGCAGACAACCGTTGGGAGAAGAGGCAAGCATGGTAGCGGAATTGAACCTACTTGAAGTGTGGATCCCGGAGCAGATGCAGCCGGGTACGTTGTTTCTGCTGGAGCAGGCGGGCGAGCTGGGTAAGGCGGATAACCCTTATTGGGCGGTGCTGGCGTGTCCGTCGTGCGGGTCGTTGGGGCTGATTACGAAGCAGCAGTGTGCGGGGCTGGAGTCAATGATCTGCGGGGCTTCGGATTGCTCAGCAGAGTATTTTCTTGAGGATCAGACAATTCGGTATCGGCTGGCAAATTAGGGAATGCGTCCTGCCGGACGGGCTCGCTCTGTGCGGGCGGGCACGTCGTGACTTGTATACCCGTCTTGGCTGGGGTGAGTACACGGGGTCTCGCCGTTGGTCGGGAGAAACGGATGGGTTACTCGTGTCTTAGAGCGACGACGGGGTCCATGCGTGAGGCGCGCACTGCCGGTAGAAGCCCGGAGATGACGCCGACTGCGGCGAGGATTGCGAACGAGACGAGCATGATGGTTGGGGAGGCGCGGAGAAGGATGTCGCCCTCGTGGTTGGCTGTCTTGTAGATGTCGGAGTAGAGCGGCATCGGTGGGATAAGGTACGCGACGATGACGGCTACAATCATTCCGACGATGCCTGCGAGGAAGGTTAACGTCAGACTTTCCAGGAGAAACTGCGTGAGGATGTCTTTGCGGCGTGCTCCGAGAGCTTTGAGCAGGCCGATCTCGCGGGTGCGCTCGGTGACCGAGACTAGCATGATGTTCATGACGCCGACTCCACCGACGCCAAGCGTCATGGCGCCGATGATGCCGAGGAGAAGGTCGAGCGCGGTGCTGAACTGCATGATCTCGGCTGAGTCGGCGACGGTGTCCCAACTGGGGACGGCCTTGTCATCCTTGGGATCGAAGTGGTGCCGCTGGGCGAGCACGGCGCGTACGGCCTGCAGTGCCTTGAGGTGGAGTTCGGGCGCGCTGGGCTGGAAGACGATGCTGTCGGGGTTGCGCTGGCTGCGGAGCAGGCGCATCATGTCGAAGGGGACGAAGGCGTTTTCATTGTCGGGACCGTTGTTGGAGGAGTCCTGGATTTTGTTTTTTAGAACGCCGATCACTTGAAAGACGTGGCCTTCGATCTGGACCGACTCGCCGACGGGAGGATCGCCGTTGAAAAGTTTTTGCGCGGCGTGCGGACCGAAGATGACGACCTGGCGATGATCGGTGAAGTCAGCTGCTTCGAAGTAGCGGCCTTGATCGACGTTGAGCCGGCGCATTCCTCCGTAGGGGAAGTCGATTGCTTTGCTTTGGATGTTGACCACCTTGGAGCCGTACTTGAAGCTGAAGCCGTCGTCAGTCTCGGAGCTGACTGCTTTGAGGAAGGGAACTGCGTCGCGAATTGCTTCCGTGTCGCCGTCAAGGAACTTTACTTTTTTACCGGATCGTTCGCCGCCAGCCTGCATGCTGGTTTGGCCCCCCCACACCATGATGACGTTGTCCCCGAGACCCATGAAGCCATTGAGTACGCCTTCGCCGAGGCTCTTGCCATAGCTGAGCAAAAGGACGACGGTCACCAGTCCCCAGATAATTCCGAGCATGGTGAGGCCAGAGCGCAGACGGTTGCGGAGGAGTGAGTCGAGGCTTTGGCGAATGATTTCAAGCAGGCTCATCTCTATTCTGTCCTCAGGCATTCCATCGGGCTAAGATTGGCGGCGCGAAGGGCAGGGTACATTCCTGCAAAGATAGTGATGGCTGCAAGGGTGGTGAGCGATGCGGCGATAGCTACTGGAGAGATTACGGGGTGCGGCACGAAGTCGGGAAGCGGGACGTAGCGCATTGCGGCGCAGACCCCGACTCCGAGTGCCAGGCCGCCGAGTCCGCTGACCAGTGTGATGATTGCTGACTCGACGAGAAATTGGCGTTTGATATCGATGGCTGTGGCTCCCAGGGCTTTGCGGACCCCGATTTCGCGAGTGCGTTCGGTGACTGCGACCAGCATGATGTTCATGACGCCGATTCCGCCCAGGGCGAGTGTGAGCAGCGCTACGGCTCCGAAGAAAAATGTCATGACGCTGAAGATGCGTTCGGTAAACTTCGAGCCTTCGAGGGTGTCCCATATCCAGAGAGCTTCTTTGTCGTTGGGATCGTAGTGGTGACGCTCTGCGATGATTCGCGAGACCTGGTCCAGGGCTTTTTCGTGCATGCCGGCGGAAACCGGTTCGACGACGATGTTGTTTACATATCCGCGAATGACTCCTGGGCCTTCGGTGGGTGGGAAGTCGCGGGCCATTGCGGAGTAGGTTGTGAAGAGTTGCGTGTTGTCCGGGCCACTGCCGTAGCTGCCATTCTGCTTCTTTTTTGCGAGTACTCCGATGACGGTGTATTGATAGCCGCTTACCATCAGAGGTTGTCCGACGACTAGTTTACCGGGGAAGAGCTGCCGGCTGGCTTCGGCACCGAGCAGAATGACTCGTGCTCCTTCGTCCTCGTCCTGCGCGGTCATGAGACGCCCCTGCTCGACGGTGAGGGAGCGGAATCGCTGATACTCCGGCCATACTCCGCGCACGGCTCGGTTGGCTGCGTTCCACTGGCTGACCTCGGCGACGCTGCGGCGGAGTTCGGGGCTTACGGTCTTCACCAGAGGGGCCTGCTGCTGGATAGCGATGGCGTCATCAACGGTGAGATGAATGTCTCGGCCTGCGGCGTATCCTCCCGCCTGGGCACCGGTCTTGCCGCCAAAGATGATGGCGATGTCGGTGCCAATCGTGCGGAGATGCTCCTTTTGATCCACGTTGAAGCCGATGCCAAGGCCAACAAGCAGGATCACCGAAGTGATCCCCCAGACGATGCCGAACATTGTAAGAAAGCTGCGAAGCTTGGTGTCCCAGAGCGCAGACAAAGTTTGCATCAGGATTTCGTGGAAAGGCATAGAGGGGAACCGATCGAGATAAGATGCAAACTTTTCGAAGATACGCAAAGATGCCGGCTGAGGTTCCCTGACGGGAATCTTTCGGAATGCGTTAAGATGGTGCAGGCGGGTCCTCTCTCGCAAGCCCGGATGGTGAAATCGGCAGACACAGCGGACTTAAAATCGATTCAGTTTGTACGTCTATCTCACATAAATTCATGAAAATAAAATACATGTTAGATTTCGAGAATGATCACAAACCTTACGCAACCCTCACACATTTTTCGTGTTATTCATGAGAGTGTGGAGGTGAATGCGCGTGTCCGAACATCACACGATCCTTGGCGGCAAGGTACACATCTACAGACGTCCCAATAGTTCTAGCTGGCAATGCGCAAGCTATCTGGCAAGCAAGAATCGACGCACGACCACGAAGGAAGACAGTCTCTCCAAGGCAAAGGAGTTCGCAGAAGACTGGTACTTGCAGCTTCGAGGTAAACTTCGCGACGGTGAGTTGAAAAGCGGGAAGATGTTCCGCGAAGCTGCGAAGTTATACCTGCGTGAGTTCGACATCATCACGCAGGGACAACGTAGCCCAACCTATGCTCGTGGACAGCATGCGCGTACGAATGGTCACCTCGTCCCATTCTTTGGGAACATGGTGCTTCCTGAGATCACGGCGGGCAAGATCAACGAATATCGCATCCATAGGCTCGAAGAATGCAAAGCTACGCGTGGCAAGCCGCCAGCGCGCAACACCATGCATCAGGAAATCGTGACCCTCCGCCAGATTTTCAAGACAGCCCTGCGGCATGGATGGATAGATCATCTGCCGGACCTGTCGGAACCATACCGCTCGTCGTCCAAGATTTCGCATAGAGCGTGGTTCTCCCCGGAGGAGTACAAGCAACTTTACGAGGCGACGCGAAAACGCGCGCACGATCCCAAGCAGCCCCGTTTCCGTTGGGAAGCGGAGCAACTTCACGATTACGTTCTTTTTTCCGCCAACACGGGCCTACGTCCCGATGAGGCATTGCGTCTTCAGTTTCGCGATGTCACGGTGGTTGAAGACGAGGGCAGCGGCCAAACCATCTTAGAGATCGAAGTACGTGGAAAGCGTGGTGTTGGCTATTGCAAGAGCACTGCCGGAGCAGTGCATCCATTCCAACGGCTGAAAGCTCGCACAAGACCAGATGGCGGGCCGGGGAGATCAGGCAGCCGTACTGCTTCCATCGCCAACGGCGAGTGGCACGAGCCAGGACCTACCGATCTTTTGTTCCCGAAATGGCCGCGCGATCTGTTCAACGCAATACTTGGCGAAGAAAAGCTTCGCACTGACCGCGACGGTAGGCCGCGAACGGCTTATAGCCTCCGCCACACCTACATTTGCCTGCGTCTGCTCGAAGGAGCCGATATCTATCAGATCGCAAAGAACTGTCGGACAAGCGTCGAGATGATCGAGAAGTACTACGCAGCCCACTTGAAGACACGTCTGGATGCTTCCGCCATCAACATCATGAGACCCCGTTCGAAAAAGGAGCCGATTTCGAAGAAAGGTCCAGGCCGAGTGAAAGCCATCCCCTTAGCTGATGAAGCGTAGATCTTTGCTCCGTGCTTTATGATGGTTCTGTTGTACTCATCATGCGGGCGTGGTGAAATCGGCAGACACAGCGGACTTATGTAATTGAGTGCCCGTCGGGAAACCGGCGGAGTAGAACTGCTCAAAGTCGGGGAAACCTTATCCGGCAATCCCGAGCCAAGCCCGGAGTCACTTCTGGGAAGGTGTAGAGACTAGACGGGCAGCACCTAAACCTCATATGGGGAATGGTGAAGGGATAGTCCAGACCACGAACTCGCTTATCGGGGCGGCGAAAGCCGAAGTGGTATGAAAATCCGCAGACCCTTATCAGGTCGTGGGGGTTCAAGTCCCCCCGCCCGCACCAAACCTTTCACTCGAGAGGGCCAGGATGGAAGCATCCTGGCATGTTTTTGGGCCGGAACCGGCCCGCCTCGGCCCGGTACCGGGCGCACGCTCAAGACCCTCGGTACGGTGTAGTCAGCGCTGTGTATGCCATTCTCTGATTCGTATATCCTAGCTCGGTTATCGTCACATTCTACTTCTCCTCTTGTCAGACCCTGCTTCGGTATGGGAGAAGGGACTTCCTATCTTCAACGGATCTGCAAGAACGGTGGTAGTCGTCGCTCGCTGACAGAGCGATGGACATACAGCCTCCCGACGCTCGCCGAGACAGCACTACATAAAGGCGATATGGTCGCCGCAAAGTCCCTACTGACTGGGGTCATTCGCGCCCATAACTGCCTTGTAAGAATATTCTGCACGTCGGTTTAGTGGCGAAATCGACGCTCTCTGTACAATCCAGAAATGGCGAAAAGTGGTTCGGTAGCTTCACTGAATCTCCAGATCCGCCCACACCTAAACATCATTGTCGGAGACAACGAGTCGGGTAAATCTACACTGCTCGAAGCAATAAACCTCGTTGGCAGCGCGCCCTCTAGTTGCGGCGTGAGGAGACAGAAAAGCTGAAAACATGAGTGATGAACTTCTTTTCAACAAATTCCAAATATACGGCATTGTTCAGGGACAAACGGAGGCGGTTAAAAAACGCGTTCAGTCTCTACCTTCAAACACGCTATTGAATGCTAGCGAGCACGATCTTGTGCAGGCACTTATAGAAGAATTTCGGCTCAATGTCCCCATCACCCGGGACGAGGATATCTATATTGCACATTCAGGTGAAACTCAGATTGACGTGAGCCGCGATCCCATGCGTATGATTCACGATCGGTCGCGAGCTTTTTACGTACCAGGCAACAAAACGGTCATAGCCGTACCGTTCGACGGCGATGCGGAGTTCTTCCGAATTCAGCCCCAAACCTACTCACTAAGCCCCCCGCGGGGCGAGATTGGGAAGAGCGAAATATTGCTCTCCTACTTGCGAACGGATCAAAACGCGGAGGCGATCAAACGGGAGTATCAAGCAACTGTTACCTCGATCAAGGGTTATCTCCGCTCCTTGTCAGAATCAACTGCCCAGTTCAACAGCCAGCTTGAAAATTTGGTGACGGCGCAATTGAAATCGAGGAAAGACAGGCTCCTCGCTGATGCAGGCATGACAGCAGCCATAGGCTTGCCGATGAAAAAGCGTGAAGGGGAGCCATCGACCTATTCTGTTCCAGTTGCCAGACGCGTGCCGAAGATCGAGCAGATCAAAGTGTCGGGCCCTTTCAAACCGGAGCCCGTTCTCTCCACGGAGGATTATCAGGAAATCCTGCGCATCGTGAAACACATGGTGCATGTGATGGAACTCAGTCCGCACGCATTTTTCTCCATGGGAGAGGAGGATCTGCGCTCCCATTTCCTTGTGCAACTCAACGGTGCTTTCCAAGGTCAGGCGACCGGCGAGACATTCAATTTTCAGGGAAAGACCGATATTCTTATTCGCGTCGACGGGAAGAACGTTTTTATTGGCGAGTGCAAGTTTTGGAAAGGCGAGAAAGCTTTCCTCGCAACAATAGACCAACTTCTTTCCTACTTGAGCTGGAGAGACACGAAGACCGCAGTCATCGTGTTCAACAGGAATGCAGATTTCACTGCTGTCCTTGCAAAGATTGCCGAGACCGGTCCCAAGCATCCCAACTTCAAGCGTGACCTTGGTAAAGCAGATGAAAGTACATTCTGTTATGTATTCGTACAACCTAACGATCAAAATCGCGAAGTTACGCTCACTATAATGGCATTCGATATTCCGACCGAGCCTGCGGGATAATTTAATCGTTTAGTGCAGTGCCAGACATTCCATAGGCTCAATGCACCCTAGGCGCCATCTTTTCCGTCGACAACTTCTCATCGGTGTTGGGCGTTGGAATTGATGTTTCCTCTGGTCGTTTAAATGGACTATAGTTTCACACTCCCCTGTTTCGCTTTCGCGGTACCGCCTTGGAAGGTCTGGTTAATGCTCAATCAACAACAACACCCCGGCGCTCGCGCGCCGCAAGCGCTCCTGCCACGGTGGGCAAACGACCAGGACGGATGGCTTCGCGCCATTGCGGGCGATGTTCTTAAAGAACAGGGTCCCGGCGTCCGATCTCGAAATCGACCGTTATATGAAGCTGCTGCAATCGGAGAAGAAACTCTCAAGAGAGCCTTTTGAGGCCGTTCCGAAAATTGAGGAAAAGCAACTGGATAGCAGTCTGGTAGAGACGGTCCGGTTAGACGGCCTGAAGGTTGGGGACGGTGTCAACGCGCTCAAGACCGGCTCGGAGATCCTCTTCGCGTCGGGTGTAACGGTCATCTTCGGAGAGAACGGCTCCGGCAAATCGGGTTTTGTCCGCGTCCTCAAACGCGCCGCCGGCACCGAAGTCTACGGTTCTTTCCCTCAACAGGAAGCTGTTGTCGTTGCCTTTCGCCGGCATACACTGCTGCCGCTCGACGACTGCCTGTATGCGCTGCAGGCCACGATCTCGGAGTTGACCCGATCGTCGCTGCACCGCTGCCTTCGGCGGCACGATATTTCCAGACTTTCCGATGTGGAAGGAGACCGCCCAGGCGCAAGAAGTTCAAATCCTATCCGATCGGCTACTTCCATATCGATGTCGCGGAGGTGCGCACGGAGCAAGGCAAGCTCTATCTTCTGGTCGCCATCGACCGCACTTCCAAGTTCGTTTTCGTGGAGGTGCATGAGAAGGCCACTCAGCGGGTTGCGGCCAACTTCTTGAATACGCTTCTCCAAGCTGTGCCTTACAAGATCCATACCGTGCTCACTGATAACGGAGTGCATTTCACTACGCCCGGCAATCGGTGTTCCGCCGCTGCGGAGATCAAGCTGGCGCTCCAACGGGGAGAACTCTTCCGCGCCCACGCCTTTGAGTTCGCCTGCGCCAAAGCCGACATCGACCACCGCCTCACCAAGCCCAAGCACCCCTGGACCAATGGCCAAGTCGAGCGCATGAACAGAACCCTTAAGGAAGCCACCGTCAAACGCTTCCACTACCAGACCAACGAACACTTCCGGCAGCATCTCACCGACTTCGTCCATGCCTACAACTTCGCCAGAAGACTCAAGACCCTCAAAGGACTCACACCCTACGAATACATCTGCGCCATCTGGACAAAAGAACCGCAACGCTTCAAACTCGATCCAACCCATCTAACCCTGCGACTAAACACCTAGTCAAGGGTAAGCTCGCTTCTGACTTTCATCCGGGAACGAGCAAGATAGAGATCAAATTTAAAGTATTGACTCAAATTCAGATTGCGGTTAGTTTCAGACTGGCACAACGAAGCGACCTAACATTGCATCTGCGATTTAGGCAATCCTGTGAATTAAAGATGGATAAAGTCCATCGGCCAAGGTAGCGAACCTTTCCCGTTTGTGTGTGCAACTTACTCTTCGGAGCTGCTATGCGCCTTGGTGTCCAGAATTTCACAGCCCACTTGGGTCGTTTTCCTATCTTTCAAAATAATTTTCGACCTCTCGCGCAAATCGTTCGCGACTCTAAAACCTCGCCTCGATTGATCTATGAATATCCGGTGTGTCGGAAAGGCGACATTGGGATGGTGAGGATAACTGTCTGTGCCGCACGTCTCCTCGTGGTAGTCCTGCTTCTTGGATCTTCTTTTGGTCACGCTCAGGCTGCACCAGGAGTTTATGCCGATGAGCATAATCCTTCCGGGACTCCTGTTCCACAGAATCTTGACGCCGTGTGGGATGTCGACCATCTCACCGGCACTCTGTCCGTGAAAATTCCATTTCCGACAGGGCCCGCAGGCGGTCGTGGACCACGTATTCCATTCACTCTTCTCTATAATTCCTCGTCGACCGTCACATTGCAGCAGACGGACGTCCACACTACCAATGGAACGATTATCGACTTCGGATGGATTCCTGGTAGCTACAACGCTCCCGCCGGCCCAACTGGTCCATGGTCTACTACAGGCCCCTTCCTGACCTCTAACGCAACTACTATTCCGGATTACACGCCAGTATATGGGAATGGCACCACCGGACCGACCGTACGAGGATGTCAGATATTTGGCCCTTATCTCTACTCCGACGAGAATGGCGCCACGCATGACATGGACATAGCGTATGTCAGTGGAATCGGAGCGAATCCTAATTCGCAATGCACGGAGTACCAGAATTCACCAACGAACGGCTATATAGGAGACGGCTTAAGCATCCGTACTTCTATACCCGGTCTCGGGCCTAACATAGGAATCACTACCAAAGATGGCTATGGACCGCCACTCATTTATCCAAACGGGACCCAATATTGGGGAGAGGCCAAGTTTTGGCAACACGGCCAACTTGAAGACGCTAATGGAAATACTGCTTCACTAACACAGGATAGTGCGGGACGGCCGGCGTTTACGACAACCTTTCCTATCGCACAAGTTGGACCGATTCCTGCAGGAACTTATACATTAACAACGCGCGATGCGAATGGAGCTAATGAAACATATACGATTACCGTAACTACAATTCCGATTGGAGGTTATACTTCTCCCCACCCAACGGACTCGGAGCTCTCAAATCTCGATCCAAGTGGAACGATGGGCAATGTCACCGGCCATGTTCAGCCAATGTCTCCATCAACCACTACTGCCGTAACATCGATATCGCTTCCAGACGGGACGTCGTTATATCGCTTTACGTATCATCCTACCTGGGGGACCATCCAGCAGATCACGTTTCCAACGGGCGGTTACGTTAAATTCAACTGGGGCATCCGGGGCGACTGCGGAGGATACGGAAGCTTCAATTACATCTCCTGTGTTGTGGTTAAAGATTCCTACATATCCTCTGGATCAGGTGAGAACCACTGGAATTATAGCTTCCCCTCATATGTGTTCGGGTCAAACCAACTAACGTCGAAGATCTCGGACCCAGATGGTTATACTAATTATGTAGGCAAGGGATTTACTAACAGCATAATCTTTCCTCAAGGCGCCCCTTCATTTCGGGAGATTTCACGTAATCGATATGATAGTAGTAATCATCTTCTTGAGTCGGTCTATGGAGACACCCCTCCCCTTCCCAGCCAGATCGTCACGACCGTTTACGATGGAAGTACACCGCTGCAACGTCAGGTGCAGATGAGATATGACACCTATTCCAATGTTATTGAGAAGGATGAATCCGACTATTACGCGTGCTCGGGTTCTCCATGCACAGTTGCCTCCTCGCCTCCGAATGGATGGCTCCGGAAGACGTTGACGAATTATCTTTGGAACAACCCTAATTCTACCCAACGATCATATCCATACCTGCAGGCCTTTATCGTTGATAAGCCGTCGCAGATTACTGTGACTGACGGGGCCGGAAATCCATTTTCAATGGTCCAATACAACTATGATGAATTTCCTTTGAGTGGTAGCGCGGGGATTCTGAATCATGACGATGCGAATTACCCAGCAACGATGATCGGACCTCGCGGCAACCTCACATCCGAGAAGCACTGTATTCTCTTCTCTGGTGGTATCTGCAGTTCGTGGCAAGCGCCTAGCATTTACAAATATGACATAGCTGGGATGCGAGTAAGCGCCGCCGATCCAAAGGGCAACACTACAAATTATGAATATTCGAACGCTAATGTCGTAGGATCGCCATCGACTCCTATAGATGCGTATGCCACAAAAGTTACACGGCCGACAACAGGTGGTACATCGCATGTCGACAGTTACACATATAATTACTTTACGGGTAGCGTGGCCTCTCATACGGATGAGAACAGCCAGGTAACCCAGTTCCAATATGACGATCCACTGAACCGGATAAGGAAAGTAATCCCGCCCTCAACAGTCGACGGAACTACGAATCAGTCGGGAAATGGCACTAGCAGCATAAACTATACCGACTCGTCTGCTGGCTGGTCAGTTCAAAAGCAGGTTCTGCAGGATACGAACGGGACCGCTATTACCAACACTGATTCCTATGATGGCCTCGGTCGGCTAAGCACCACGATCTTGACCGATCCAGGTGGAAACATCACTGTAACCAGGGACTACGACCCAATGGGAAGGCTGCTGCATGTTTCGAATCCCTTTCGGACGATCACCGAGTTAACATATGGAATAACCACCTACGGCTATGATCCATTGAGCCGAAAGATATTGCAGACCCAACCGGACAACAGCACTCAATCGTGGCTCTACAATGCCAACTCGGTCATTTTCACGGATGAGTCAGGTAATCAGTGGAAACGTACAAATGATGGCTTGGGTCGGCTAAAACAGGTTTTGGAGCCTTCAGCCACCAGTCCGACCCCAACTCTTGAGACTGACTACAGTTATGACTCTCTGAACAACCTTGTTGGGGTGTATCAGAAAGGCGCCGGCAACGAGTTGCCGCGTGTTCGCAGTTTTACCTATGACTCTCTTTCTCGATTGATATGTGCATCCAATCCCGAAAGCAGTTCTGTGCCCTGTCCGACCGCCGCAACGTCCTCCCTTCCCCAAGGAGTTGTAAGCTACAGTTACGACGCCGACGGCAACGTGATCACGAAGACCGACGCTCGTGGTCTCTCAGTGATTTACGCATATGATGCACTAAACCGCCTCCTTTCGAAGACACCATCACCGCAAAACGGGGCAACATATCTCTACAACTACGACGAAAAAACCGTCGCGTGGAACACTTTCGCCCTGACGAACACGATTGGCCGCCTAAGCTCGTCCTCAGCCATCTATGGGGGAGTCTATTCGCGCTATAGCTATTATTATGATGCGATGGGCCGTCAGGCTGGACGGCACTTTCAGCTTCCCAACGCAACAGGAACGTCAGTAAATACATCAACGGGCAGCAATGGCGCAAACTATGACCTTGCAGGCAATGTCACGTTTATCGATAACGGAGGTGGAATCTATATCACCGTGACCCGCGACGCTGCGGGGCACGCTATGGCGGCAAGTTCCAACAAAGCCACAACCGGTCTCTTGGGAACCGTGTACTCGCATCAAATTTTCGCCAACGCAACGTACAGTCCTTTTGGCACATTGGCCTCTCGCACATTGGGAAATGGCTTGACCGAGAATAGAACCTACGACAAGCGTGGAAGGGTGCTTACAAAAAGCCAATTCAACGCAGACTCTTCGATCGGCTACAACGTCGCTTTGACCTACTACCCGAATGGGAATGTCAACAGTGCGAACGACAGTATCAACGGGAACTGGACTTATACGTACTACCCCCTCAATCAACTCAAGGGCGCCACTTCTGCAGCGGGCCTCATCCTTGGTTGGACCTATGATTCGTTCGGCAACCGAAAGACCCAGACAGCATCAGGCACCGGGTCGGCTCCCCAGTCAAGCTTCACTTACTCGGGCAACAACAACAGGGCCGACGCAAGTGGGGGTTTTAGCTACGACGCGGCCGGGAATGTCACCATAGATAACCTGGGCCAACACTATTACTATTACCCAGACGACAGTATCGGGCGTGTCGATACTCTCGGCGGAACGTCAAGATACAGGTACGACTCAGAAGGTCACCTTGCCTTTGAGAATGGCCCGAATGGAGCACAAGTTTTCCTGTATGACCAAAACGGTCAGATTTTGAGCAATAACAATCTAACTTCAGGTTACGTGGTTCAGAGCGCCACGATCGATGGGGAAAAGATCGGATCATGGCAACCAAATCAATTCTTCTGGGCCGGAACGGACTGGTTAGGGACCAAGCGCTACGAGAGCGCTGGACAGGGAGACATCGGTTCGCAGGCTGTACCAATCAGTCCCACCTCATACACGTCGTTGCCGTTCGGCGACGCTCTTAGCTCCCTTGGTAATGACCCGACACATTTTACCGGCAAAGAACGGGACGCCGAATCAGGCCTCGACTACTTCGGCGCTAGATACTATGGAAGCAGCATGGGGCGGTGGATGTCACCCGACTGGAGTGAAGATCCCGACCCTGTTCCGTACGCGAATCTAGAGAACCCACAGAGTCTCAACCTGTATGGCTACGTAGAAAACAATCCGCTGTCACGCACCGATCCTGACGGTCATTATCGGCTTAATCCGGATTGCGCATGCAATCAGCCTGTAGACTTTCAGTTTTTATGGCATGATTTCATACAACGCTCACTAAGGTTTAATGCCGCGGTGTCCTCGTATTGGAATCAATACTTTGGAAAATCGAAGCCTGTCGCCCCACCAATAGCCACTCCTGCGAACACCGCAAATCCAAATCCCGACGACAAGGACAAGAAGACCCCCACCGGAGAAAAGCCAAAAACGCTTCAAACTGGCTCAAATACTGTCAGAAAAGCAACTGCAGATGCTCTCAACAAGACATTCGACGAGGACCTAACGCCACGAGAGTGGGGCCGCGCACTCGAATCCTTAAAGAGCGACGAGGGACTACCAAATGATTTCCATGGAAAGATCATGTCGAATGGTGATGTCAGCGGTGTAGTCAACGGAATCGAAAAAACGATAGGTAACATAGGAGACCATATCCCATGACTCTGCGTAGTCGCTCAGAGTTAGATTCACGATTCACTCCGTTAGACGCTCTAACTGACGCGTGCGAGAGGACGTGTGCGGTACTGATCATTTATTCGGGTGACATTCATCCATCGGCCGTGACCCAGCAGCTTAGCCAGCTCCCGACTAGAGTAGTCGTGAAGGGAGAAGTGTCATTGCCTAACAGTTTGGGCCGAACGCGCCTCGGAAAGTTGAATGCATGGTTTTTGTCCTCCGAGGAATATGTCTCATCAAGAGATGCCCGACACCACCTTGATTGGCTTCTAGATCGTTTGCGACGAAAGGCCGAAGCGCTGCGCGATCTTCAGGAAAAACCGTGCGTCAAGATGTATGTCAGTTGTCCTTGGTGGTCTCAACATGGTGGAGGTGGTCCATCTCTTTGGCCCGAACAAATGCGCGGGCTGGCTGAACTCAACTTGGAGTGTTCTTTTAGTTTCGCAGATTACAGCAACGAAACCGGTGAATCCGACAAGGGATCAGAAGATAAAGCAAAATGAACGATTATGCCCTGCAAGTTGGCGCCGTTATGTGAGACTGCTCGAATGTCGTGGCGAGTGGGCCAAGCCTCAATTTTCAGACCTGGGGTTTGTAACTAGGATTCGGAGGCCCACATGCCTATGACGGAGTCCGCCGCTTGTGCAACTAACGCACGTTTTTCGCAATACCGTTCTACCGGCAAAGAAAGAGACGCTGAATCAGGGCTGGATTACTTCGGGGCTAGATATAACAGCAGTTCGATGGGGCGTTTCATGTCGCCGGACTGGAGTGATATTCCAGACTCCATTCCTTATGCCGACATGGACAATCCTCAGAGCTTCAATCTCTACAGCTATGTGAGGAACAACCCGCTTTCGAGTGTTGATCCAGACGGGCATGACTGCGTGGTCCAATCACGAATCGACGACAACCACGAAAGTGTCTCGGTCTCCTCTGGAACCTGCGCAGGAGTGAAAACCGGAAGTGGCCAGTCAGCCACTTATGTTCCGGGGACGGTGACCGGCATCGCTGCGAACGGCAGCGGTAGCATCGACATCGGCTACAACTCTTATGACGGGCAGAGTAGTGGCGTGACGAATGCCCGTGGAGCACCGGCGTTCGATCATCCCGGAATCGACGGCCCAGCAAACGCCGCTATCTTCGGTCAGATCGGCAACAACGGCATGGGGGCCATCAAAGTCTTCACCATCGGCTCCGTAGTCGGAGGGGTGACTGCGGGCGTCGGTCTCTCAGTTATGGGTACGGGAGCTGGCCTGACCACACTGGCCGGTGAGGAAGGGCTCGACCTAGCTGGCGATAGAGCAATCGGGCGGATGCTTGGAGACAGTCAGCGGCAACTGATTAGAGACTTCTTCAAGAGCGGAAAGCTCCCGGAGGGTCTGTCTCAGCGCTCGTTGAAGCTCTATGCCGAACTTGCCAAGCGGGCGATAGCTGCTGGCAAGGATGGCTTGGGCGTTCAGGCTCAACGCTTAGCGCAGATCAACAGCGTACTTCACTAGGAGCCGAGATATGCCTTCCCAAATGACTAGGCCCTGTATGCTCGTCGTGCTCGGCAATGAACTGACGCTTGCAAAGGAACTGTGTTGGCCGCTCCAGGAAGTCACGGTCGAAAACACGACGTACCAGGATGCTGGCTTCGGCAACTGGACGGCTTTTTACGACTGGCTGCGCTCTTCGGACTCGACACTCTTAGGGGTGCGGTACTGGTTGCGAGACGACCTTAGCTTCCTAGGGGAAAGCGTTCAGAGTAGGGACTATGCAGAAGTAGAACCGGGTAGACAGATCGAAGTCTACTTCTCTGAAGGGCGGCAGGTAGATCAAAAACTCTCTTGCGACCAGGAGTTCCTATACGACGCTGTGTTCCGATCCTTAGACGGAACCTATGCAATCGGGTTCGGGATGGAAGGACTGACCGACGCTGATATCGAGCATCTGACTCGATCAGGCATCAGGTGGGCGACTGCTCAGGGGATCACGCGAGACGAAGAATAACCCGAGCCGCTTGTCATAGGCCGTCTCTTCGGAGGCGGCCTTGCTGCGTCTGGGGCTTCCATCTGGACTCCGTTCCGCCTCAGAGAAAAAGCACGCTGCTTCGCATCGGCTGTAGGCATGACACGTCACCCCAGAATGGGAGCTGCACAGTACCCTGAGGTTATAGCTGGGGAACTTGCTGAAAATATTCGGGCAATGGAAAAACGTCGAGAAACGCGGTACTCTTGAGGCGAACGCAGGTTGCTGATGGGGAACCATATGAGTTCCAATCCCTTAGCCAGCTTTTGGCCCCGCTGCCCGAAACTGAGCAACGTACACCGTACGTGTGGCCTACTTCCCGCTTCGATCTTTGGCGGTGGTCTATGAAACCGCCACTCCGTACAAAATCAGTTGGCACGAAAGTCAGCGAGGCAGAGTTCGCCATGCTGGAACAGCGGGCTCGCGGGGCGGGAAAGACATTGTCCGAGTGGGTTCGGGACGCGCTGCTCATCGCGCCGGCCGACGGCGGCATGGAGTCTGGTGAGGTCATTCTGGCTGAATTGCTGGCGCTTCGGTCGCTGTTCTTAAACCTGAGCTTCCGCACGGCTAAGGGTGAGCCGATGGTTGAGTCGGAGCTGCGCGGTCTGATCGAACGGGCGGATGCGACGAAGGTAGAGAGAGCACGTGAACGCCTGCAGGCGGTCCGTCCGGTCCTGCGGAAAACCCAACTGGAGGAGGCTGCGGGGGATGGCGGAATGGGGGCGTAAAGAGTACTCGAAAGCATGGCCGAACCGGACGCCGGTGTGGACGTGGGCGGCGATCCTGCTGACGGGCGTGTTCCTTGCCGGCGCGCTGACGATGCAGTACAGGGAGCGATGGACAGCGGCGCAAAAACTTTACCTGACGGATTATCTGAGGAGCGGAACTTTAGGCCGGGGATCGCCGACCGCGACGGGGAAGTACACCTTGCTGGAGGCCGTCGTGGGCAAGGGCCAACGGCTGCTGATCGACGACGAGATCGAGCCAGTGACCGGTCCGGACGGGAGGCACGGGTACCAGCTGACGGATGAGGGCGTGAGCGACGGCATTACGCAGTTGCAATATGTGACCGGGACGTACAACCACCGAGGGCTGCACGCGCTGCTGGGCAGGTTCGTGTTCAAAGATCAAAGGACCCGGGACTTGATAAAGGCGCCGGCTGAATGGACGGCAGGATTCTTCGTCCTAGCACTGTTGGTGGCGGTTCCGAAGGACCGCGCGCGGCGGATGGTTTGGAAGCATGGTCGGCGGTTGCGCGGCCCGGAGCTGGTGAGGACGGCGGAGTTCAATGCGAAGCTGGGTCGTCCCGATGGCATTGCGTTCGTCAATGAAGAGCAAACGTGGTGGGACAGACTCGTGCATAAAAACCTCAGCAGCTGGGTCCGTATTCCGCGTGACCGCGAGGCGATGCACTTCCTCATCGTGGGCGACAGCGGCACCGGCAAGAGTGCGACGATCCGCCAGCTTCTTTCGCAGATCGCCGACCGTGGCGAAGCCGCCATCGTGTACGACCCTGCGATGGAATATCTGCCGCAGTTTTACAACGAAGGGCGCGGCGACGTGGTACTGAATCCGCTCGATGCCCGGTGTCCGTTCTGGACCCCAGGCGATGAGGTCCCGCACGAAGCAGAGGCCCTGACCTTAGCCGTTAGCTTGTTCCCGGATCAGGGGCGGGAGAACCGGTTCTTCGTCGAAGCGCCGCGCAAGATCTTCGCGCACTTGATCAATCTCCGGCCGACGCCGCAAGAGCTCACATACTGGATGAGCAACGCAGATGAGATCGACAAACGGATCGAAGGAACAGAGATGGCGGCCATGATCGACCGCGGGGCGGCGAACCAACGAAGCGGAGTTCTGGGGTCGCTTAATATGGTCGCCGATGCGTTCAAGCTGCTCCCTACAGAGAGTGAAACTGACCGACGATGGAGCACCGTTGAGTGGGCGCAGCAGCGCAAAGGCTGGGTGTTTATCACATCGAAGCCGACGATGCGCGAGCGGATGCGGCCACTGGTGAGCCTGTGGCTCGACCTGCTGGTGCTGCGGATGATGAACGACGACACAGTGCGGCGCAAAACCTGGTTCGTGCTCGACGAGCTGGCCAGCTTACAGCATCTCCCACAACTCAAGACGGCGGTGACGGAGAACCGCAAATCGAATAACCCGATGGTACTCGGCTTCCAGGGCAAAGCTCAGGTCGAGGCACTTTACGGCCATGTTGCCGAGGCGATGTTGAGCCAGCCAGCGACGAAGATCTTCCTGAAGACGAGCGAGCCGCACGCGTCCGAATGGATCTCAAAGGCCATCGGGGAGATCGAGGTAGAACGCTTCCGCGAGTCGCGTGTAAAGGGCGCCTTCCCACGCGGGCGCGAGAGCGAACAGCGTGACATAACGCGTGAGCCCCTGGTTATGGCATCCGAGGTTGGTGGACTCGATCCACTGCACGGCTACTTGAAGCACGGCAATCTGGTCGTGCAGATGCACTTCCCTTACGTCGAGCTGCGGAGTCACGCCGAAAAGTTCATCGAGCGAAAGTTGAAGACGGGAGTTCAGATGAGATCGGCAGCAGAGCAGACGCCAATCGAAGCAGAAGAGCCGGTCATGCAGCCAGCCCCGCAGCGGAAGTTGCCGCAGAGAGTCCAAAAGAGCCAGGAACAACAGCCAGCGAAAGTGAACGAGCAGCATCCGTATTTCGAGTGATGCAATCATGGTGACGCTCTCCAAGCCGATCAGCTCCGGACAGGCGCAGGCCTATCACGAAGCGGAGTTTGCCAACGCCAAAGAGAACTACTACACCGAAGGAGAACGGGTGCGTGGCGAGTGGCAGGGCCGGCTTGCGGAGCGGTGGGGATTGGCTGGTGAGGTGCAGGAGCAACAGTTCACCCGATTGTCTGAAGGCCAGCACCCATCGACCGGAGAGCAGCTTGTACGTCATCAAACCGCGCGTGAGTATGAGAATGAGCGCGGCGAGATGGTGCGCACAATGGAGCATCGTGCCGGATGGGATGCGACATTCAGCGCACCGAAGTCTGTATCGCTCACCGCCTTGGTGGGCGGCGATAGTCGTGTGCGCGAGGCACACCACGAGAGCGTCAGGACGGCGCTCGACGAGATGGAGAAATACGTCCAGGCCCGCATTGGTGGCATCGCTCCGGCTCAGACGACTGGTGCATGGGCTGTGGCGAAGTTTGAGCATGACAGCAGCCGACCCGTTGATGGATATGCCGCACCGCAACTTCATACGCATGCAGTGGTCTTCAACCTGACTGAGACCGCAGATGGAAACACTCGGGCCTTGCAGCCTCAGGAGCTGTACAAGACGCAGCAGTACGCAACGGCAGTCTACCGCTCGGAGCTGGCCGCGCATTTACAGGGGCTGGGCTACCAGATCGAACGCGGCGAACACGGACAGCCGGAGATTAAAGGATATTCGCACGATTACCTGGAAGCGTCGAGTCCGCGGCGGCAGCAGATCGTCGATCACATGGCAGCCCGTGGAACGTCGGGAGCCGGCGCTGCGCAAATCGCGGCCCACCAGACCCGTGATGCCAAGCAGCCGCTCTCCCATGAAGAGGTTCGCGCGCGTCATCAGCAGATGGCCATCGAGTACGGCCAGCAGCCGCAGCGTGTGCTTAGAGAAGCGGCCAAACGAGATGTTGTAGAGCTAGGCCCCGGGTCTTCGCAACGTGCGGCCCATGAGGGCTTCAGCTACGCACGAGAGCGCGGCATGGAGCGCGAGGCTGTTGTAGATGAGCGTTCTCTTATGAGGGACGCGTTGAAACACACGATGGGTGAAGCTCGTCTGCTGGAGATTCGAGTAGAGTTTGAACGCCGTGCCGCGGACGAGAGTCTGGTCGAGGTAGAGCGAAGAATAGGAGCCGCTAGCCGTGCGTACACGACGCACGAGATGCAGGGCTACGAGCGCGAGCTGATCGAGCGGATGAAGCTGGGCAAGGATACGCGCGAGGTGTTGGCTGACGGGAACGTTCGAGAACAGATTTTGGCAGAAAATGGACATCTCAGCGTGAGCCAGCGGCACGCGGTCGAGGCAGTTCTGACGACGCGTGATCAGATGATGGCCTTGGAGGGTGTAGCCGGGGCTGGGAAGACAACCTCCTTAGGCGTTGTCCGAGAAGCTGCTGAGCGTGCAGGCTATGAGATCGAGGGACTCGTTCCGACATCGCGAGCTGCGCAGAAGTTGGCCGAAGTTGGTATCGAGACGCAGACGTTGCAACGTCACCTTGCACGCGGGGAGCGGGACGACGACGGTCGAAAACGGCTCTATGTGGTCGATGAATCGAGCATGGCGAGCACGCAACAGATGCACACGTTTGTGGAGCGATTAAAGGAGAATGATCGCGTGCTTTTCGTCGGTGACACGCGGCAGCATGAGGCTGTCGAAGCTGGCCGACCTTATGCGCAGTTGCGGGAAGCTGGCCTGCGCACGGCATATCTCGATGAGATCATCCGGCAGAAGGATCCCGCGCTAAAAGAAGCCGTTCAGCAACTTGCACGTGGCGAGGTGCGCGCAGCCATTGGCAATCTCGACGAACAGGGCCGCGTGGTGGAGATCAAAGAGCGTGAAGAACGTATCAGTGAAATTGCGCGGGAGTATGTACGCTCCCCGGAGCGCACATTGGTGGTCTCTCCCGACAATGAATCTCGCCGCGAGATTAATCAGCGCATCCATCGCGCTATGCAGGCACAGAACAAAGTCAGCGCGGAAGAGCATCGCGTGCATGTGCTATATGCACGCCAAGACATCACGGGGGCGGATCGGCAGCATGCACAGAATTATGAAAAAGGTGACGTCATCCGGTACTCCAAAGGAAGCAAGCCTCTTGGAATACAGGCTGGAGAATATGCACGCGTAACGGCCACCGATCGAAAGACAAACATAGTGACGGTGAAGCGTCGTGGCGGCGAAGAACTAAGTTATGATCCACGACGTCTGCAAGGAGTGACTGTCTATCGCGACAATGAACGCAGCTTTGCCCGCGGGGACAGAGTGCAGGTGACCGCTCCGTTTTACGACCAAACGCTCGCTAACCGCGAGTTTGGCACGGTGGAACAAATCGACAAGGACGGCAATCTGAAATTGAACATGGATTCAGGACGTGAGGTCGCTTTCAACGCTAGGCAGCATCCGCATCTCGACTACGGTTATGCGGTGACGAGCCACAGCAGCCAAGGGCAGACCGCAGACCGTGTTTTGATTCATGTGGACTCTTCACAAGCACACGGGGAACTGCTGAACAGCCGCATGGCTTACGTGTCCGTCTCGCGTGCGCAGTTCGACGTCAAGATTTATACAAACGATGCAAAGACGCTAGGGCAGGAGCTAAGCCGGAATGTGACGAAAGCCACGGCACTCCAGGAAGCTCCGGAGATTCAAGAGGTAGGACAGCGTATCGGACGGTCGTCTGTAAACCTAGAAATATCGCAGGGTCTCCACATGAGCTGAAATTAGCGTGCCTGAGTTCGGACAAGCTGGTCTTTGCGGTCAACGAAGGTGGTTGAGAGATAAGGCCCTCTCCTTCAATCGGATCGATGCAACTGATGAAATTGGACACGCATTCACCTGCTGATAGCAAAGATCCAGGGCGGTGAATCCATGCAACCATGCAACGGCATGTAGACGTCCTGTTTGCACCGCAGATCTGATACATGTATGGGGCACCAACTGCGAAATCCAGTGTGAACACTTTTGACAATGGTGCGCTGCATTATGGCGTTTTGAGCTTTATTTCAAAGTCTGTCGCGAAAAAGACTTTTCTCGATGAGCCATTTCGGTAACTTCACTGGCAACGAGGGTTGAAGTAGTGAATATGAACCAAGGGACTTTGCCGACTTCCGAGTTCCATCTTTCAGAGCCTCAAACGCGTAGATCGAAAACTCGAAGCCGCAATAGCAATTTTTGCGTTGGTGCTAATTAATCGCGTAGGTCATCCCCGAGAAATCTGCTCATATTGCCGATAACTTCCATACTCATACTTTGGACTTAAACAATAGACTGCCAGACTCTCCTAATTGCGCAGTCACGCCTGATTATAAGCGAATGATCGCGGCAGGGTGATCTTGCGTAAGCTGACAGCCACGAACACAAAAGGTCATTTCGTTTTGGCTTTGTCAGACCCTTTCGGCTGCTGAGTTCCAGTTGGGGTTTGGCTAGCGTTTCCGCTATTTGTTGTGGATGTTGTCGTGTTAGTACTTTGATTGAATGGAAATGTAATGGTGAAACCAAAGCCGGACTTCCACACTTGCTGTGTAGGGGGAGAAGTCAGATTGCCCTGGGGCATGCCTATCACAAATCCCTTCTGGTACTCCGTTCGCAAGCCAAGGTCGTAAACTGGCGACACAAAGAATGCCCGGCGCTTAAAGGAAAATGCAGGACCGGTGATAATGTCAGTAGTTGCTCCTCCGGTTGCAGCAGTTAGCATTGCTCCAACGCTCCAATGCATTTCGAACGTCATTTGCTTCGGAGACCAAAGTGACGCATCTACTTGAAGAGCATAGCCGGGTCTGACTAGCGCGTTTGTCGAGTACCCCAAAGTCTGAACTATGACGGGGTTACCGGTTGAATCCAGAATCGGAATGCCCTGTGAGTTTTTCTCGACTCCGGGAACGAAAGCGGGGGTCCGATCCGAAATGAAAGACAAGCCTAGACCATTGGTAATGGTAATAGCCGGTTCACAAATTATTTTGTCAAGGGTTATTGGCGTCAACTTCTGCGTAAGATCCCAATTATCGATTACAGTCAACTGCATTTGAGTAGAAGTGCCTTGCCCAAAATAGCCACCGCACGGCGGCGCGTAGTATGTGATGAAGTAACTGTCATTTGCGCCGGCGACCTTCTCAAACTGAATCTGCCATTCTTGCACAAAGGTTCGATTTGCTTCGTAATTTGTAACCTCCTTCGACCCAACAGGAATTATAGGCGGATTTAACGTCCCGCCACCCAAGCTGGAGTTCGCGCCCTTGTTCGCGACAGTGGCGGCATCTGCGCTTTTAGCTGGATCGGAAACTGTCCCAGCGTTTGTTCCAGTGCCTAGGGCTGTTTTCGACGGCACCCCCCCCACTTTGGTTTCTGCCCCAATCATGGGGTTAGGGATGCCTGTCGTCGTCCCGTTGCCCTTGGCGGCTTCGGTTGCGCCGATGGTTCCTTGATCTAAATATTTGTCCAACGTAGCGGTCAACGTTCCCGCCAACGAGTTAGCCGCCTGAAACACTGCCGAATTGGTGGTATCCGTGCTATCAGAAGATGCCCATGGAGAGAATTGCGTATACAGGGAAGCGAATTGCTGAAGCAAACCCCTCAGTTGCGTGACCTCCGCTATGGGAAATTGAGGAATGTCTTGTCTTGGGAAGATCGACAGATCGGCCGCGGCCCTCGCCTCGTTAGCGCTGTTGGCAATGGGCTGCAACGAATCTAATGTGCTTTTTATTCTCGTAGTCGCACCATTTAGCATAATTTCTTCGGAAGCCAATTTCCCTTCGAATGCGCTGACTTCCGGTTGTATTTTGTTAAATAGACAATTATTGAAGTCGTTGAAGTGGCTCTGTATCAGCTGACCAGCGGTCGCAGCCGTTGCGGGGGCGGGCTTCGGAGCTTTTTGATTTGTGTTCGGTGAATTCTGAGTTGCAACTGGTGAAGATGGAAATAACTGCGAGGGGAGTGGAGGGACTGCAAGCATAGTGACAACTCCGCCTAGAGACGCTCCATAGCGAAGACGATTTATATAGCCCACGTAAACAGTAGACTTCGTATATATCTCGGCTCCTGAGCTATTTGCGTTCAGCATGACCCACGTACCCTTCGGCGCCTCCGGTCCCATAATGGTGGGAGCCGGAGTAACAGGGTTCGTCGTAATAAAATTATTACTGGGCGATGGAACAGCGCCGCATCCCAAAGGTTGAATGATGGTTGAAAGAACCTGCAAATCAGACGGCGTCGGACCACTCCCATGGGAATTCGCAGCGCCAGCCACCGCATTGCTTGCGGGACTATCTCCTGCCTGAATTGAAGTGGTTTTGTTTGAGTTTGGTGAAAGAAGCGGCGGAGAGATCAGATTTCGGTTTTGCAAGGTCGTCGTCGTGCTTTTCGGAGGATTATTACTAGATCCGTACATGGATAATTGAACGGCCATCGAAATTCCTGCCGAAACGAGAGCTTGCCTCGAAACATCGTCGAATACAAACGCGGTGTGGTGTCTCTTGATTGTTGCGATTATTTGAGCGTCAGTGTCACCAAGTTGCTTTTGGCGTATCACATCAGCATTGTCCATTGTCGCCTGTGCATACGACAGGAATGGAGAAGATATCAATAGACAGAGGCACAGGGCTCTTTCAAAAATACAAGTCACGCGCATAAAGCTTCCTTTTCTCTATCGGAGAAAGCTAAACCTTGCCGAATCGTGATCAAAATTGCCCGAGTTAACTGGCCTAACTGCGCGCCCCGTTCTGTCTTGAGATTCGAAATTTATAACAAGAAGATAGTTGTGTCAATAAAATATCTCACTATTATCAAGAAGTGGGCTATTATTCCTTGACGAATTAGGGCCCGCTATTCCTCGCACTAAACTCCTGAGAAACGAGGATCACTTTAGTGAATCATCGTCCTAAATTCTGCCTATTCCTAATATCTGTGGTTGTTGGTGTCGCGCCTGGAACCCTATCGGATTGCCAGAGTCAGCAACCGAATAAGGGAACAAACCAGAAAGCTCCCGACCCCTATCCTTCACCTAACCCACTTGTGCCTAAAGCCGCAGCGCCGGTTCCAGCACCCGCCGGTGCCTCCAAATCTGATATATCCCGCTTTAGAACTTGGCGCTTGTGGAATAAGCCTTTATCTTCCACCGTCAATCAGGATCATGAAGATGCAGGTGTGATGATGATCCCGGCCTCTCAAAATATCTATTCTGGGATATACGCAAAACATCTTGTTTATGCAGAGAAAACAATCAGCCTTCGCCTTCCCGCAAGTGCGACCTCGCAGCAGGTCCTCTATGCCGCCACGACCCGGCCGCCGAATGGGAGTTGTCTCGAAGTAGGAACCGCGTATATCACTCAACCTAGCGCCGATCCAAATGCGGTGAAAACTACCCCAGCTCTATACGTTTACGACTTCTGTGCTCCAGGAGGCGGTAACTTTGTTAGAGGACCTATTCCTGGTCCTAGTGCGACTGACGGCATCCTTATTGATCAGTCGTTCGTTGGAAAGTACGCGCAAGCAAAGGTCCAGAACTTACCCGCGTACGAAATAGAAATTTTTACAAAAGACTACCCAATCACGGCCAATTCCACTTGGTATGCAACAATTTTCAATCATCAAACGGGCAAATGGGAGACGCTGTTCTCCGATCGAGGCATGGCGGACGATAACCGTGGCTGGAGCATCTTCGAGACATATTATCAAAGTGGACAGTGCTCGGAGGGCTTGCCAATTCTAGGCGCGGATCAAATTTCTCTGCTAAATGCACTGAGTGGCCGCTGGGAACTTCTCAACTCGTCCATGCCACTGTTGACTCTTAGCGTTGATCAGGGTGGAACGCAAAATAATAATTGCTTTGTTGCAGACCCAACAGGACCGGCGAGCTACAAACTGCTTCCTGACTCTCCTGATTACTACATGTGGAGCGTAAACACGTTATCTGCCCCATAGGAGTGACTTTCTGAGGAGATCTCGGAGTCTAGCTGTCGCAAAGCTAGATCAATTCCTCTTCTGCATTTGACGATGGTGACCGGATGAAATTCACTCGATGTACTAGATCACTACAGAAAGTCACGCTATTGGCGATTATTCTCTTGTCCGGTTGCGAAAGTACACAACGATTAAGCAAGACTGGGAGTCCGGAACCCGACAAGACAGAGGACATAAAACCTAAGACGCCTAGTAAGATTTTGCCAACATCTTCCAAGCCAAAACCTACCGAGAAACGAAGTACTCCTTCGATTGACTACAAGGTTACCAAGGGCCCGAACAGATCTCCGGCAAGTAGCGCCAGCGCAGATCTAGTAGCCGAATCGGCAAAGACGGAGATACTCGAGGGTCGCGTGGGCGACATACTTCCAGCGGGCTCAGCCACGCAGTCCAATAGATTTCAACCTGTATATAATGCGACCTTCACCCCGACGGTTCCCACTGAACCCGACCATCTGTTTGACGGACAGAACACGTTACTTCGATTCTTCATTGGACCTCTCAATTCCTCAAACGTCCTTACTGCTACATCGAGACCTGTCGATTCCAGAATTCTGAACGCGGCCGAAGATGTGCCGCTGACCATAACTATGACCTGTAGATTATGTGTGGGGCGGGGAAATACCAGTAGCATCCAGGTCAAACGAATCGTCTATCATGCCGCTACCGGAACTTCAACAGAGGCTCGATTTCATATCATTCCCAAACGTGACCTAGCAAAGCAGGAAGTTGGATCAAATGAGATCTTGATCGAGATACGTAACTCGAAGACGGCAGTTCGGTATGGAAGTCTAGCCATCGTCGCTAATATGAATATTGAACAGGGATCAGAGCGGGCACCATCTCATAATGTTGAGCCTGGTGGCTTCTCGCCATATGTTTCGGACAAGCGAACATTCAGGCCCGATCTGATAATCACTATCCGGCCACAAGCTCAACAGCTCTTTGACGTTGGCTTTGAGGCAATCAACCCCGAACTGGTCCGCCAGCTTCAAGGTCTGGAGTTTTCTAAGAAACTCGAGTCCGGCATAAGACAGCTCCGCTTTTTCCCGACTGGAGATTTCACCGGTCGAGAGTTAACTTCATTTGAGGGAGCGGCAGCCGCAACGCTAAAAGGAATAACAGACCAAGAAAATGTGGATCTTAAAAACGCGCTTACCGCGTCTCCTAATGGTTCAGTCGATCTCGATACGGTCGATTTTATAACGCTTAGCGAGTCCGACGAAGAGAAGATATTAGACAGTTTCTATTTGTTAGGACACTACATCTACTCGCGATTGTTTTACGGAGATCCGGATCTCAAACGGCTTATACATAAGGTTGAGGCGTTTACTGCTTCGGATGGCCACACTCTGCGAATTTTAATTAGAACATCCGGTGTAGCCTTTCCTTGGCAATTACTCAACGACCCTGCCTCAACCGATTCCCGTGGCCAGAACTTGCCCGGAGCGTTCTGGGGTTTCAAGTATGAGATAGCGGTCGACTCTTTGGCTAGACTATCCGTAGGAACAGTTGTTAAAAATTCGCCGCTGTCTCCCGATAGCGTCTCGCTTTTCGGTACATATCAAGGTGAAGACTACCCAGTACAGTTTTCGGCTCAGCAACAGTCGGCGTACTTTACCAATAAGGTGCATCCTAGAAATGCTCTTACGGCTTCTTCAGTTAGCTCCTTTCTAAAGACCTTGAAGGAGAGCGGAGATTCATTGGATTTTATATTGGTCTATACCCACGGATCGAACGGGTACGTCAACGAAGTCGTAAATGGAAATAATGTTCTGCTCACTCTCAACCCGCCGGGGCAGAGGCTCATCTTTTCTCAAAGTGGAATTGATTTCTTGAGGGCTACAGACCTCATGAACCTAGCGATTCACGCTGACGAACAAAAAGGTCCCTTCTTTCAAAGAAACCCCCTTGTCTTACTCAATGCATGTGAAACTGGAATTTTCTCAAGTAATGAGCTCACTCTGCCAGAGTCACTGCTTCTTTTGGGGGCGCGGGGCGTCATTGCGACAGAGGCACCCGTTCCGAACAAATTTGCCCTTCGGTTTGGAGATGATCTAATCGATCAGATGGCACAAGGCAAGGACATGGCTTCGGCGATCCGTGATGTGCGGGAGGCCTACTTTTCAAAGGGCAACCCCTTAGGATTGATTTATTCTTATTACAGTTATGATGGTATAGCGTCGTCAATCGTAGATCCGTAGCTCCTGTTTTTTTATCGACTCACTAGTGTTTCTGGGATCTTTCCTGCCAACGCTTGCACCTCGACGCGCGCGTAATTAGACTGATGAACGATGTTATCCTCAGACGCAGAAGGTAGCTCACACGGGCGCTATCGTCCCGTTGCGGAAGCTACTTTGCGTAATAGGCCGGAATGATCAAATTGAAGCTATCACCGACATTGGCTGAGGCTGTATGAATACAGAATTCTTCCGCGACAGCGAGGACTACGCCACGGATGCAGCTCAAAACAGACGGAACTGCAACAGTAAAAGAATACTTGGTCAGATCGCATAATAAAACTCCTCACGGTTTTACCGAACGAGAGGCTGGTAACTAGCCGCCGCTCTAGAATCAGCTAGCAAATTATTATATAAAGCATTCAAAGATTGCTTATATAGAATGTTAATGCCATAAGTCATAGCAGCTGCGCGGGCCTTAGCAACCTTCGAATTGTGGTCGGGATGCATTTCTTGTTGCACAACGCGTGCAAGCACTTCTCGTCTGAGCCATGCTGGCGGATGTGTGTCCCGGACGAGCACTAGGCATTCAGGAGATTCGGCTAACGCTTGATTGGTACAGCTACGTAAAGCCCGTTTTTCTTTTTCGCTTAGTTCATGTGGCAGTTCGCCCGTTTCTTGAATTATCCTAGCGTCGTCAAGCAGCTCTAGACAATCAAGGAAAAAGAGCGGGCCCATCGAAGCAAACCTATAATACTCGCTAAATTTTTTATCCAGATCCTGACTTTCAGCTCCCGCCATCGCATGAAGGAGAAGCTTATAGCCCAGCGCATCGGCATCCATCTCTTGACGCCACGTACGCAGAAGAACTACGTGCTCAGAATCTCCCGTAGCACCCAGTGGAATGAACTCAGAAGACGAGACATGGCCGAGAATCACGTGTGCATATTCGTGGGCATAGACGAAACGCTCCATGCCGGCGGCAAAAGAAATTACTAACATAAAATCATCTGGAGAGATCTGAGGTTCTCGTACCGGCTTACCTAGCACAAAAGAACTTAGCGTCTCAGTGAACGTTTTCTTTGCCTCTGGGTTATGTGCCATGGAGAGCAGGGCCTGAGTAACTAGCTCAGAATCCGACCGGTCGCCTGTTATTTGGCTAAGATGAGATATAGTCGCTGCAAGTTCCGTCATATGATAAATGAATGGCGAGAGCTCATAGTTTATGGCTACCACTTCCTCGCGCGTATCGGAGAAAACATAAGTGTATGCATTAATATCATTACTCGGTAGCGATCCAAATCTCATTGGATGGGAAAGCGGAAGGTGTAGCGCGCGGCGCGCAAGTTCTATGTCCGATGCATATTGGTAAAGCATGATAAATAACAGTGGATTTTCGTAACACGTTGGAAGAGGAATGTCTTTGGAGGATGTTAAATCGGTTATACCGCCCTCTAGGTAAGACTTAGATACTCCATAATGCGTTCGTGCATCATCTAGTCGTTTTTGGACATTTCTCCAATTTTCCTGCTGAAGCTTCTTATCGAGCAGGAATTGGAATGCAAGGCCACTGTCTGAGCGGTACGCCTCCGCCTGAACTCTTTCAAAGGCTCGGTAGATTGGATCGGTTGCACAAAGATCTGGCAGAACAGAGCTTTGTTGACCATAGGCACAGAAGGGGTTCTCGGGGGGATGGCACAGTCCAATCGCGAGCAACAGAACTTCGAGATGCTTCATGCAAGTGTCCTTGGCTTGATTCTCACACACCTTACTCAGTTTGCTTTCAGGTCGACAGCGCAATTCTTATCCTAATAATCTTCTAGTTAGGGAATTGACTTCACCAGTTCGCCAAGATCTGGTACGCCTAGGCCGGTGACTGGATCCCAGCCCACGCCAGCGCTATAAAATCCATTAGAACCCTTAGTTATGTCTCTAACTCCCAAGCCCGTTTGCAACTTATACAAAGTGAATGGCAGAAAACCCAAAGGCGGTTTACCGTGTGCCCGACGCCATTCGCCAATGAGTGCAGAGAACCCGGCCCACATTGGAGCACTCCAACTGGTTCCCCCGACAGGCCACTCCTTACCTTTGAACCAGACGAATGCGCCTGGATTTGGATCCGCTACGGCGCTAACGTCGGGAACTAGTCGTTTGCCTGGAAAAGTCGCACCCGCGGAAGTTTGCCAAACCGGACGGGGGAATGATGCACTAACGCCTCCTCCGCTATCTATCCACCCCGTCTCACTAAGAACTCTGCCTGTCGAACGATCTAGAGAGAGTGTTGTGCCGCCAACGGCTGCAGTAGAAGGATCAGAGGATTGGTATTCAACCTGCGGCGGATCGGGACTCCTTGCATGTCCAGATGCATCAGGGTTTGACCCAGCATCTCCTGACGATACAAATACAGTGATACCCCGCCCTTGGAATCTAAGGAACTTGATATGTTCGGCCTTAATTTCGTCAGGACTGACCAAGTCCTCTCGTAGACCCAGACTGATCGACACTTGATTAAGTCCATCCATTTTTTGAGCATCGGAGTAAATCGTGTCCAAGGCCCTATCGAGGGCGTCATAATCCAGCGATCCTGACGCATAGACCCTAATTTCGGCTCCAGGTGCGATGCCGCTCGCCCACTCAACATCTAGCGTTTCCTCTCCGTCGGGCGCGGAAAGAGGTGCCGTCGAACCCTGAACATTGATGACTTTTACCCGATCCAGGGTAATAGGCAAGCCACCTTTTTGCCAAAACGTCTGCAAATCGGTCACTTTCGGGAAGGTGTCAATCAGAATTGCGATTCTTTCTCCACGTCCTGATACTCCTAAATTGCCAGCTCCATACGCATTGAGGATCTCATTGACCTTGAAGGTGGGTTGAGTTGCAAACGCTGGCCGGGGCACGGGAGCCTTGTCGTCGCCCCCCATCGCGCCCGATTGTTTTCGCGTAACAATGTGTTTCACCGCCTGAATAACGGGCTGAAGACCGCCAATCGCAATAACGCTATCGCCGACCTCTATCGGAAGTTTAGGCGGAGTAATAGCGGAGGGTTCGGTTCTTCCCTGATAGGTAACGACGACCATTTTCACACCCAAAGTTTTTTCAATGTCCGCAACACTCGCTTTTGCGTAAATATTAGTGAAGTCGGCACTGACCTGGGTTATCTGGAAGCCACGAGGTTTGAGCCAATTAAGCAGTTGGTTATACTGCGCTTTGCTACCAGAATACTTTTCTGTCATCTCCTGAGATGAAATGATTTCACCTCTCGCCACGCGCGCTTCGAGTTCCTCCAAATTTGTTGTTTTAAGGGTGAAGTGTATTTCCAATTTGCGTGACTTCGCATCATTGCTCAGGGCAGCTATGCCCGATTGAGAAGAGGGGAGTCTTACTATGCTATTGTCGAATTGCTTAAAGCCCGCATCTGATTGTCCCGCAAGAGCGACCGGAGAAATGCAGGCCCCGATAAGAATTGCCTTTATCGCGTCGAGATTGAGACGCTTGCTTTTTTTAAACATGATTCCCCTTCTCCTTGGCTCTCTAGAATGCGACTGACAAGAGACTCATTGAAGTTTGACATCGGCTGTCGGAGGGTTTTGGACTGGTGACTCGCAACTGAGGAATTCGATCAATCAAACAAGCCGAAGCTGCATTCGGGCTGATATTAGCTGCTGCTATGCTGGCCGAACACAACGTCTATCACAGAAATACAAACATTGCAAGACCTTATGTGGAGCACTGACAAATATGAAAGGAGCCACATGACCGCATTGCTGCTTTCTGCGCACGCAGAGAGACCGTCATAGGAACTTCTTGGTCTGATTAATTTGCGTAAGATCTGCCTGCTGAACCGCGAACAGATGGGCCAGCCGATGGCTCCTGAGTACAGGCGGCCTGATACGATTGACAGTGTTTGAAATCTTCCAATCATCCCCACACTGTGAGTGCTTCGGTTGCGTATTCTTCAAGGTGTGCCCATAGAGTTGTCGTAAAGGCGTGGCATGAAGCAAAGAATTGCGTACGAAGAGTGACAACATTTATAAGGCGAGGTGTCCTGTGCAAGTGGGTAACCGCAGAAACCACATAGAGATCTTTGATCGCGTCTTCCAGGACTTTGGACATTTCATGATCAAAGGTTGCCCTCTAAAGCAAGACTGTCTGCGATTCGAAGAAAACGCGATTTTGCGGGCGCTTCGGAATTGCTTCGATTGCGCCTGATTCGGAGGACTTGGTGAATCTGCGGATCACGCGAAGCCAGTAGATCTTTCTAGCAGCGTGAAGCAAAATCGCCGATGTAGTCGGCGACAATGCGCTCTTGGTGAATGGATGAATGCGTGACACTTGTGCAGTTCTCATAAGCTCGAAGGTGTAGGTACAGAGCATTGCCGTGGTGAATAATTTCGTTGGGAAGTATCGATTTCGAAAGATCTACTGAGACGTCCTCAACAACCCAGTCGTTCGGAAACGTGAGATTTAGTCCCAATTTACTTGCTGTTTGGCTAAGTAGTCCTGCGCCTGTCCCAAACCGACTAATGCTCGATCCGGAAACTGACAAAAAGGGTGTGTCGGTTGAGAATTGCTGTAGAAAGCGAAACAAACGGGCTGTAGTCAAATCGTGGACAGATGGATGCCGCAGTGAAGCTGCAAGATTGACACCCCACTGCGCGAGAGCCAGATAGGAGCTCATCTGTCCTTGCAAGAATGCCCCTGAATTGGGAGTGGCCAATGTAACGATCCCATTCACTTTTCGCTTCGTTTTTGATTCGAAACAGAACGCCTTCAACGGCTTGGTGTCGTCTCCGTAATCAAAAGACTTAAGCTTAGGAACTTCTGCAGCAAAGGCTTTTGGGTCAGTGAGAATTAAATTAGCAACTCGCGATACGAGGCCACCCATACTGTGACCCACCAGAAGTAGTGGCCTGTCTTTCTTGGTGTTTCCGAACACGGTGTTAGCTAGTTCTGCGCCACTTCGAACAACCGAATGTCTCCACTCATATTGGAATCGATAGGTGGTCGCACGCGGCATCACGTGTCCTATAAGGTTCTCGAGCCTGATCATACTTTCGCCATCGCTCTTAAACCCGTGTGAGATATAGACGAGCGGGTCTTCATTTGTCACTGGCAAACGGGGCGGCCCGAATATGTTGAGGTTTACCTTCATTTCACGTCCTCTGGATCAACCAATCCAACCAAAGTTTGTACATTGTGCCCGAAAAATTGGGCCATGTAGGCGTGGTCGAATCTCAACGTTAGGCTCGGACCTATGCGCACGATGCCAGGGATTGACAATATTTTCCAATATCGACCGATTTCTTTCGATGTCTGTTCATTCATTGGCGACTTCAATGGTGTTTGCTTATAATTGGGTTCGTTTTCCACTATTTGTGCAACGGATGCCAGGTCGAATGCTTGCGTTTGACTAAATGATGAGATCTGGTTGACGGGCCTCCACGAAACGACTGCAACGCCGTTCCTGAAATCCTCATGCCGACAGCCAGTTATCCCCGTTAGGTCCCAAGGACCAGATGCGTGTCCACGGCACGGTGCTCCTGAATCCTCCATGCGATAGGTTCCCTTCCATGTCAGTGAGCAACCGGAGGCGAATCTTCTGAGAATCTCGTTGGCGATAGACGAGTCCTCCTATAAATTTCATCTCAGGTTGGTAGCGCGCATGAAACCTCGTAAGAATCGCGGAACCTTCACGAATTGCTGTTGGAAGGCGATGATAGAGTTCGAGTAGATATTTCGCTGCAGACGACAGCGACCGGGCAGTTACGATGATATCAAGCACGGCTAAGTCGAACCGTAACCAATTGTTCCTTCCGATATTTTCCGTAGCGGAAGATTCTCCGATCTTTTCCATCCTTTGTTCGTCAGGAAAGACAAGCTGTTGATCTTGCTTCGCTTCGTTTTCGTACTGGAAGACAAATCTCGAGAGCCTGAGAGAGTCGAGGATGTTTTGCCAGGAATTTCGATGACGGATCCCGTCGGCCTGAGCGCGGAACTCCACCCGGACAGCAGGATTCTCCAGAAGCGCGAATATATTGCCATCCAACCCCTGAAGGCTAATCTTCGGCCTCCGCTCATGATCAAATCCTTCGTGCCACGCGATCAGAGACTCTGCTGAAATCCGCGCATAGTTATTCATAGATGATGTGATCCGATCAAGAGCTTGGACTTCCCAGCGGTGATATCCGGCAAATGCGACGCTGGACGAGATCGATTGCGCAATGAGATGCCAATCATCCACTCGGTCTAAAACGCAATCAATATCCGAGTAGGGGTCGACGAAGTCGATCAGATGGAGCGACTGTTCCCCTAGTGATTGTCCCTCTGGTGACTGTTGCTCAATACTGAGCGGGCGATCATCGAGAACGAAATTTCGAATTAAACCGCCCCAAATTCCAATACGAATGCCAGCATCATCCGCGCACGCTAACAGGGAACTCACGCCAGAAAGCTTTGTCCATTCCTGAATGAAGGTAGTCTCAGTGAGCGCAAATCCGTCTAGTAGTCTCGGCATAGGTAGTGAAATAGTCTCATAGAATCAGATCGCGGCTTCAACGTGCGATTGGGCTGGCGAACAAGTCCAGTCGTTCGCAACATCCAAATGCTTTGATTCAAACTCCATAAAAGCGCTTCTCGCCAGTTGCTTTCGATTGTCAGCAACTTGAAACTATCTTACCGACCGACAGTTAACTAGCCTTCACAGTTTCCACAAAACGTTAGGACTCTATCTTGACTGCCCAAAACGCAGAACCGTGTAGTCGCCAGGATCAGCTGGTCGGGCAGTTAAGATAGAGCCGTTTGAAGGGAGCCGCTTGCGTTTGCGGCGGATGCGGTCAGGCTATGGGAATTGAATCGATTTTCGCCTGCAACAGGCTGAAGGATAGCGAGTTAGCAAAAAGAGGCGAAAGTCGATTCAGGACGCTTCGGCAGCCCATGATGTCCGGAGTATCGCACGCGTAGCGTCCGCTGGGCAGGCAGTTGAGTGGATGATCTAGCGTTTGTCGCAGAGAAGGAGGATTCTCTGTGACCCATCTACGTCAGATCATGCTGGAAGAGTTGGAGCGTCGCAACTACGCCCCAGGAACCATTCACGCTTATATCCGCACCGTCGAGCACTTCGCTCAGCACTTCCGTTGTTCGCCCGACAAGCTTGGCCCGGATCACATTCGGCAGTATCAGGCAGCGATGTTTCGCACCTGGAAGCTGGCCCCCAACACCGTTACGCAACGGCTGGCAGCGTTGCGCTTTCTTTACATCCAGGTGTTGAAGCGAGGCTGGAGTGCAGCCGAGACGCCCTATCCGAAGAAGGTGCTGCGGCTGCCGCAGATCCTCAGTCAGCAGGAAGTCGCAAGGCTGATCCGCGCCACCTGGGCGCGGAGATCGGCTTCTTCAGCGTGCTTCATACCTGGGACCAGAGGCTGCAACATCATCCTCATGTCCACTGTGTCATCGCCGCTGGAGGTCTGGCCCCGGATCACTCCGGTTGGATCTCCTCACGACGATCTTTCTTCTTTCCAGTCAAGGTGCTCGGACGCGTCTTCCGCGGCAAGTTCATCGCCGGTCTCAAGACCGCGTTCCTTGATCGCAAGCTTGAGTTCCACGGACCTCTCGCATCGCTCGCTGAGCCACGCTGCTTCGCCGCCTGGCTTAGAGTCCTGTTCCGTCATGACTGGGTCGTCTACTCCAAGCGTCCCTTCGGTGGACCCGAGCACACCCTGCGCTACCTCGGCGCATACACACATCGCGTCGGCATCGCCAACAGCAGGCTGATCACTCTCCGATGGTCAGGTCAGCTTCCGCTGGCGTGACTCCGCGCACGGCAACAGGAAGCGAGTCATCAGCCTGCCGGTCGACGAGTTCCTCCGCCGCTTCCTGCTCCATCTGCTCCCACCGGGCTTCGTCCGCATCCGCAACTTCGGCTTCCTCGCCAATCGGCAACGAGCCAGGCTGCTGCCACTCTGCTTCAACCTCCTTGAGAGTTCACCAGACCTGCCAGCGCACGCTGCTCAACAAGCCACCCGGTCAACCGTTCTTCCGAAGTGTCCACACTGCGGCGGAACGATGTACGTGACCGAACGGCTCTCCTCGGCTCAACTGCTGGTTCGTCCTCCACCGCTCCCAGACAGGAAAGCCGCATGAACCTCCAACCTCAGCCTCGAACGGACTTGGTGCCTCACCATCCCTGCCTGTCCTACGCCCCTACCGATCCTCAAGGCCGCTCTTCAAGGGCAACAGACCAGTCTGGTCACGGGCCGACGCTCATCCGTCGCCATCAACTCCCAGGTCAAGAGCTCTCAGAACACCAAAACGTCCGGCCTCATCGCTGCCACAAACAGCTCAAGCCTATCCAACTCCCATAGACCAGCGGCCCCGGACAAAGCGGCTTCCTTCAAGTCGCTGTATCTGGACCGCACCATCCAGAACTGTGCCACGTCAAACAATCTCAACCGTGCGGTCCAGATACAGCACTGAGACTTCTCGGGCGACTCGTCAACTCCGGCAAGTGTTGGGGCAATTCAAGGTGCGGTGTAAGCCGCACAAAATGCACAAACATCGAGCGCCGTCGACATTCCTATGTCCAATCAGGGGAAAAAAGGTGCATTTTGAATACCCAACGTGATTGCGGTCGCGGGCCAAAAAGCGTGGATATAGCATTCACGCTTGTCGCGCCTTCTATACCGAAGCCGCTGATACTCCACCCACCGCTGCAGCCGGAACTCCTAGAACCGATCCGATGTACGCGATTGCTGATCAGGAAGCCCGCGATACGGGGCCTGAGTCGCCGTAGTCTGACGGAGAACTGCTCGATTCTCAAAGCGTATATTCGAGAACTTCGCCAATCGAAATCCGCTACCCACAAATTTACTTGGAGTGAACTTTACACATAGACTTACACATTTAATTGCTCCGTTACCATAAACCACACATAATAATGGTGAAATCGGCAGACACAGCGGACTTAAAATCCGCAGACCCTTATCAGGTCGTGGGGGTTCAAGTCCCCCTCCGGGCACCAGAAACAAAGCACTTGCGCTTCATTTTTGGCAGCATTTGGGCAGGAAAATTATTCATATAGATTCTTCATATCGTCGCACTCGTCCGACGACAGGGATTCTTTGAAATAGTTTGGCGCGTGCCTTTGAACGGCTGAGAGTCGGGTGCTCTCTATCAACAAGTTAAGAGTCAGGGTAATTCCAAAAAATGTAGAGCACGAGCGATTTATCGCACTCGCGAGCTTCGCGGATTATCAGTTGCGAAAAAGAGGAGTGGCTATGGAAAACTTTTTAGAAGCGGCCATAGCAGATCCCATCGCGTTCCCCTAAAGTCAGTCGTACCAAGTATCGATTCGATTATTTCGAAGTAGTTTATTGGCTTACAGGGTGTTGCGAATTTGGGTTTCCCCACTATCGATGCGAACCTGTCTCGTCAAATCTTCCGTACCTAGAAGGAAGATCGTATGGTCCGCAGTTCTTCGAAAGATTCCACCACGTGTGGCAGTACGTCTGGAACAAATCCCACCCTAACAGCGTTGAACGTAGCGTAAATAGAACCCAGGCGTGATTACGATCCGTTCCATCTCGGATTAGAGATCTTTCGTGCATATAGCGAAGAGTGCTTGTAGTGCAGGCCAGATTCGGCCGGTCAACAACATTCCTTCAGTAATGGACGTGATGGAACACATGCCTATCTAAAAACGACCGCGTAGATCGCAGTTCGGTTTGCGAAAGGTCGGCCTGAATTCAGTTTGTCGATCCGCGGTCATGCATCGCGGCATCGCTTTTGATTATCTTGCGAGGCACAGGAGACGAATCATGAAGACACTATGTGGGTTGCTAGTACTATTTCTCGCCATCACAGTGATGGGAGCGGGGCAGGCGATCTCGGTTAACGGTGGATCAATCCAAGGGACAATTACAGATAGCACCGGAGCGATCGTGCCTAATGCTACAGTCGTGGTCGTCGGGAGTGATACCAACTCGTCGAAGAGGTTGACCACAGACTCGGGCGGCTTTTATAGCATTGGACCTCTGAATCCCGGTCCCTATACGGTGACTGTATCGGCGTCTGGGTTTGAAAAGCTTAATGTCAAAACGGTCGTTCGCACCGGTACCGCAACTACGGGAAGTTTCAAACTGACCATAGGCGCCTCCACGGAGACTGTTGAAGTAAACGCCGGAGCGCTGCAGGTGAACACCGAGCAAGCGGGTGTAAGCGATGTTATTACACGTGCGCAGATCGATACTCTTCCTGTCAATGGTCGCAACTTCCTTGATCTGGCTCAGATTGAACCGGGCGTCATTCTGCAGAGTGGCGAATCCTTTGACCCCACAAAGGCGGGTTACTCGGCTATCTCAACCAGCGGTGTTTCTGGTCGCACGACCCGCATTCTGCTTGATGGTCAGGACATTACTGACGAGAATGTGGGAACCACCATTTTCAATGTCTCCCAAGGTGCCATTGGCGATTTTCAGTTGAATCGCTCGACACAGGATGTCTCGGGTGACGTGACTTCTACCGGCCAGGTGCTGGTATCGACCAACTCCGGAACCAACTCGATTCACGGGCAAGCCTTCTACAACTTCCAGGATCACCGCGCGCTGTTTGCGAACACTGCCGGAGGGATTGATACTCCTTTCCAGCGTAATCAGTACGGAGGAAGCGTCGGCGGACCGATCATTAAGGACAAGCTGTTCTTCTTCGGAAATGCGGAGCGCATCAAGCAGGAGTCTCCCGTTTCGATCACCATGGCCCCAATCTTCCTGGCGATTCAGCAGGCGCACCCTACCATTCCTTCTCCTTATCGTGAGACGTATTCGACAGTTCGCCTGGACTACAACGGACCCTTGAGTGTGCACTACTTTGTTCGTGCGAACTATGATGTCAACAAGTCCAGCTCAAACTTTGGCGCGGGCTATGAGATCTACAACAACCGCGACAATACGCCCGGTTTTGCGGGTGGCGCGGACTTCACGACGGGACACTTCACTCACTCTTTCCGCGGCAGCTATGAGAAGTTTCACAATCTTCTGGTCGACGGCACTGCGGGAAACACCAGCGTATATAACGGATTTCAAGGGGCGAACGGACAGAACCTAAACTTCCGTCTTGCGTCGTTAGGACTATACTCCGGTCCGAACGTTGATGCTCCTCAGAATACCTACCAGTCGGATAAACAAATACGCTACGACGGATCCTGGACCAAGGGCTCCCATCTGATCCGGTACGGATATAGCCTGAATCGTATTCTTGGTGGAGGATTTGCCAGTTTCTTTCAGGATTCTCCTCGTGTGAGTCTGTTGGCTGGCAATCTGGTCGCAAATTGCGGGAACGGAACTCCCGGCACCTGCCCCTCCGACCCCGTGAATGGGTACTTCCCTTCCCAGGTCCGATTCGGAAACGGAGAGGGCTTTTCAACAGAGAACCCCGGTTTCAACCTTCCGGGTGGCGGACTCACCGATTGGCGCCAGGGAGCCTACATCTCGGATAACTGGAAGATCCGTCCCAGCTTCACGCTCACAGCGGGTCTTCGCTGGAGCGTCGATACCGGCCGGGCCAACCAGGACTTGGCAACCCCTCCGTGCTCGGACGTCGCCCCAGGGCTGCTGTCACCGTGCTCAGGAAGCGCCCCTCTGTTCGATCAGTTTCAGCCTGGGCTTGGTAAGAAGGTTCACCAGCCGTATGCAAACTTCGGTCCTCAGCTTGGCTTCACTTTCAGCCCCGGCGATCACAAGACAGTGCTTCGTGCAGCATTCGGCATCTTCTACGAAAGTGACGTTTTCAACAATACTCTCAACGCCCGTGGCCCGCTTCTCAAAATGGGTCTCTTCAACGACGCAAACCACACGATTTGCGGGGGAACCAACTCGCTAACGCTTCCGGATGGAACAGTAGTTACGAGCGATGGCGGCGTTTCCATCGCTACGCTTTGCACAGAACCAATCAGTCAGGCAGGTCAGCACTTCCTCAACCTTTCGAATCTCTTCCAGAAGGTAACCGCATCCGTTGGGCCCGCCAGCAATGGTCAATTTGTCGGAAATACGTTGACGGCTACTGCCATCTATGGGGCTCCTTACCGAACGCCGTACTCCGAACAGTGGAACGGCGGCATTCAGCGGGAGATCTTTAAGGGTGGCATCCTCTCAGTCGATTACGTTCATAACTCAACCCTTAAGATCGTTCAACAGATTGACGTGAATCATCTTGGAGCTGCTCGCTATCTCAACACCGCCGCGGCCCGAAATGCCATAGCAACAACCACCAGCGGCTTCGGATGCGCTGGTGGATCCACGAGCGCGGCAATAACGTGTTCCATAGCGGCTGGAGCTTCGATCCTGGACTTCGCGGCGAATGGGGTCGATTCGGGGAGAACCTTTAACAACACCAATCCAGCATCCTACCGTGGACTCACTCCCGATACGGGGGCGGCGTTTCCCGGTGCCAATCCTTTGCTGGGAGAGGGGCTTTTCCTGCTACCGGTCGGGCGATCTGGCTATGATGCGCTGCAGGCGGTCTTCCGCGAGCAGAAGGCCCATCCGGCTCCTGGAATTATGTCCTCCAATCTGCAGATCTCCTACTCGTTTTCCCGTATCGTCTCGACGGCAAACCCCGCCATCAACAACGGCAACACAGGCGTAGGGGACCAGTTCTTCGCTTCGCCTTCGTACGACTGGGACAATCCTACCCAATATATTGGCCGGAATGGATTGGATCACACGCATGCGATCTCGTTCGGCGGATCGGCAACACTGAAGTATGGACCACAGGTCGGTATCATCGGTCACTTTTACTCTGCGGCGGCCACCGATCTAAATCTTGATAATGGAGGAACCGGCGGCGGTTCAACGGCTGGTATCTTCCAGTCCGACGTAACCGGTGACGGCACGATCGGTGATCTTGTACCCGGAACGAATCCCGGATACTTCATGCATCAGTACAAGGGCACGAACCTGAATAATTTGATTAACCAATACAACGCGACGCAGGCCGGTCAGTTGACACCAGCCGGCAAGGCTCTCGTCGCAGCCGGGCTATTCAGTCAGCAGCAGTTGGTTGCTCTCCAAGCGACACAGCAGCCTATCGTCCCAGTGCCGGAGGCTCATGGGCCCGAGAACGCGTTCTACCGTGCCCTCGATGTCAACTTCTCCTATCCTATCCGTCTCTCTCGCATACGGGAGGGTCTGTCCCTGGTCCCCGGCATCGCGTTCTACAACGTTGCTAATTTCTCGAACTTCAAAGACTATCAAAACGGTACTTTGGCAAATACCACCACTGGCAGTTCGAGCGGCCTGCTGAATGGTCCCAATAGTTTTAGCGATCACGATCAGAATCGCGTGCAGCGTGGTTCAGGCACATCAGACATCGGTGGGCCTCGGAGCACGGAGTTCCAGTTGAAGCTCAACTTCTGACGTTTGCGGCTGTACGCAGATGAGAGCGCCTATGGAACGGTGACGTCGAAGGCTCCGGTCTCAATGGTCGCGCTGTGTTTCATTTGGATGAAGATTCGATAACGGCCAGGGGAGGGAAACCCGTAGGGAAACTGGACGGTGCTGGAGATTGGCGCGCTGTCTGAACCCATGTCCATGTTCATCACTGTGTGGTTGTCGCTTGCGCTCCACTCGTTGCTTCCGTTGGCGAGCATGAGCGCAGCCATCGCAGCGGAACCCTCTGGATGAGTGTGCGCAAAGACGGCGCCGTCGGTCTTGACGAAGGCTGCGTGACCCGCCATGCCCATGTAAGGCTCAACGTCAGTTGCAGGCTTTCCGTTGGCGTCAAGCAGATGAAAGCGGAAGGCGTATGCGGTGTTTGCGCTGATGGTTGAGGGGCGATCCCACACTATCATGTATCCATCAGGTAGTTTGTAGGAGTTGCCGAGTTGACCCTGGCTGAGCGGCTGCGGAGATCCCTTTGCGTCGTCGGGGCCGAGCGGTCCGCCCGGCATATCGGCTGGAACGGTGATGGTGGAGACGAGTGTTTCGGGGAAGCCGTTCGCGTGAACGATGTCGCCGTAGAGCTTGTAGGTGCCGGCGGGCATGGCAGGCAGCGCGATACGAAAGTCTCCTGCGGAGGCGAGTACGGGATGCAGGTGGAAGACAGCATCCATCTCCGGCTCTCGAATCGCGTAGAGATGCATCAGGTGTCCGTGGTCGGGAAGAAAGTCTTTGTTGGATCGGAAGCTACGCTCCTTGCCTCCATCGTAAGACTGCAAGTTGAGATCGAGGGTATTGCCTGAGAGTGCCGGTGTCAGCGCCATGGGGTGATAGACATCCAGCGCGTAACTGGCCGCCTCGACGTTCCACCAGGCCGCGCCGCCCCATATCAAGAGAGCCATGACCACGAGGCTGCCTGCAGTTGCAAGAATGGCTCGACGTCTGCGATTTGGAGATGGAATGGCGCCGGGTTCCAGGCGAGCATCCCGGACAGCCGCGGCGACGATACCGGCCATGCTGACAATCAGGAAGAGGCCAAGGATTCCGAGAGTGATTCCGAGGCCATGTTGCATCTTCAACGTCGAGAGGGCGACGGCGGGTACTGGAACCGAGACGATTTGATCTCCGGCGTCTCCTACAACCTCGAAGCGGACTTGCCAGGAGCCGGAGGCCATCATCCAGATGCTGCCGGTAAAGAATGCCGGATCGGCGGTGGAGTTGGTCATAGGGTCGGACGTGGGAGGATGCTTCGACGCTTCGCCGGTGATTGGAAGAGGAGTAATGCGAATGCTTTTGACTGTCGCACCGCTCGAACGTGCTTCGACGGAAGCTACTCCGGGAATCACGATTGGGGTGCGGATCGTGACAAAGAGTTTGTAAGGGCCTGCATCGACCTGTTCATAGACATCCTTACTCCCTACGTGAGCGTGGGCGCGAAGGGGAGCGGCGAAGGCACAGAGCAAGAGGAGCAGATGGACGCGAATCGGATTGGACAAACGCTTCACCGTTGCACGCTCCGCATCCAGCGTCCGAAGCTGAGGCCGATCCAGGTTCCGATGGAACCATAGATTGCGGCGCGTAGCAGTCCACCAAACAGAACGGAGCCGTGATCGGGATGCAGGAAGAGACGCAGGCGATCGAGGCCGTCGGGACGGGAGTTGTAGTCGAAGTAGATAGTGCCGAAGAAGCGATTCTCGGATGCCTTGGAGAGCAGGAAGGTGGCAAACGGCCACTCCACGATGACCAGCACGGAGACGAACAAAAAGCCGGAGACGAGAGCGACCATCCAGGGCTTCCAACTGCGGGTTCGCTGCCAGAGCAGATCGAGTGCAAGCGCGGGAGCGAAGATGAGGACGGGGAACTTCGCCGGGACCATGTGGGTGACGGGATAGAAGACGGGGCCAAGCTTCGGCTGCGCGGGGAAGAGAGGAAGAATGAGAATCTCTGCGATCGCGAAGATCATGTAGACCATCGCGGCGGAGGTGGCGGCCCACTTGTAACGAGACGCCTGCGAGAGCATGGCGAAGACGACCGGAAGGCCGATGGCCATTGCGATGTAAGCAGAGGCCGAGTGTAGCTGGACGTCCCAGGTGTACTCGATCAGAAAGAACATCTGACCGGCTATGAAGAGACCGCCAACGTAGAGGAGGAGGCGCTGCAGGGTCTTGAAGGTTTGTTCGTTGGCCTGCTGTCCTTCGACTGCGCAGCGATTCATTGCGGCGAGGATGAGAAAAAGTATGCCGACTCCGACGCCGCGAATGCCGAAAATCAACAGCGTGTGGGGTGGACTTACGATTTTGACGTCCAGACCATAGGCGGCGTGCCACCAGTTGTCGAAGGGGGCCGAGGTGATCATCGCAATGCCGCCCCAGGCTGCGATGAAGGCCCCGAGCGGGGCGCGGAAGCCGAGGACATTGACCGATGCCGCTCTCTCTCTTGAAGAGCGTCCGAAAGTGTTGATCAGCATGAGGTAGCCGCAGATGATCGCAGCTAGAACTCCGCAGGCGTAGATGGCCATGTGCGCTGGAGTCCAGAAACTGTCGCGACCGATGGAGCGATGCCAGGAGACGTCCCAGGCTCCGCCGATCGAGGAGGAGGTGACAGCGAGCGCGCCGCACCAGATGTACCAGGGAACGCTCGCGGTCTTCGTGGATACCTGCGTTCTGGAGTGACTATCAGCGTACGGAGTTGGGAAGGTGGAGGAAGCCATGGGACCTCGCAGTCGATGCTGCCGATGGCCCTATCTTATATGTTGTCGCGTATCGAGTTGTCTTACTTCTGCAACGGGAGATAGATCTTACTGTGTTCGAGAATGAAGGCGACAGCGGAGTGAACTACGCTTTTGTTTCGCGAGGAGCGCGTGAGACGGTTCTTTTTTTCGTCCGTGGTGTCGGCGTGCGAGGTGCTGGAGCGTTCCGTTTCGCACCTTTGCTCTGGATAGCCTTGGCCACGGCGGTTAGGGCTTCCTGGGAAAACTCGAGATCGTCAACGACCCGGGCGATGACGACAGCGCCGACCAGACTGGCGTAGAGTGCGATGGCTCGTTCGCGGCGAAGACTTGTAGATCGGCCCTGAACAATTTCGGAGAGGTAGTTGATGAAGGGCTTTAGTTCTTCGGTGACGGTATGTCGCGTGACGGATCCCTGACGTGCAATCTCGGAGCCGAGGGCGGCTATGGGACAGCCGCGGCCAGCGTTGTCACGGTGTTTGGTGACGAGGTACTCGTTGACGAGGGTTTCCAGGGGATCGCTGGAGTGGTCCATGGTGCGGATCCAGTTGTCACGCATCCGGACGACGGCGCGTCCGCAGGCCTGGGCGACGAGATCATCTTTTGATTTGAAGTGGCCATAGAACCCGCCATGGGTGAGACCGGCGCTCTTCATTAGATCGGCGACACCGATGCCATCGATGCCGCGCTCTCGAAAGAGCCTGGTTGCAACATCAAGGATTCGTTCGCGGTTCTCTGCTGCTTTTGTACGGCTTACTCTCATCGAAGATCGACCTTGGGTTGATTGAAGTTTCGAGTCTTATTTTATGACGATCGTCATCTTTGTCGCGTTTGGCCACTCCGACTGTGAATCGATTGCCGAAATTTGCTGACCAGCACCGAAGTTTTGCGATAGAGTAGACATATCTTTTCGAAAAACTGATTTGTTTAGCTCCGTGCTTCAGGCGATGCGGCTCCCGCGATGTCTTTGGCGAAGCTTCCATTCCTTTCCGTTCCACCAGGATGTTCGTTCTCTTGCAGCTGCATTAGGATTTGAATTCATTGGAAGAAAGAGGTGGCATGATGGGGATCTCCCGGCGCGATTTTCTGATGCGAGTAGGGCAGGTGGGTGGCTATAGCGCCGCGTTTGCGACGATGCAGTCTCTCGGGCTGATGCCGATGAGAGGTGCGGAGGCTGAGCCAATTCACGCGGCGGCCGGGTCGGGCAAGGGCGTAAAGGTGGTGGTGCTGGGTGGTGGGATCGGCGGTCTGGTATCAGCCTATGAGCTGCAGAAGCTGGGATACGAAGTGACTCTGCTGGAGGCGCGCGAACGACCGGGTGGGCGTAACTGGACGGGCCGGGCCGGCGCTGAGGTTTGCTTCTGCGATGGATCGAAGCAGGCGATTAAGTGGGAAGAGGGGAACTATCAAAACCTTGGCCCTGCGAGGTTGCCGAGCACACATTGGACGATGCTGGGATATTGTCGGGAGCTCGGCGTTCCGATGGAGGTGGAGATCAATACGTCGCGCTCCACCCTACTTCAGAACGACCGGGCGAACGAGGGGAAGCCAGTGCCGCAGAGAAAGGCGATCAACGATACGCGGGGGCATGTGTCGGAGCTGCTGTCGAAGTGTGTTGCACATGGCGCGCTGGACTCGGAGTTGAGCAAGGAAGACCGCGAACGGATGACGGCGTTTCTGAAGGTCTATGGACCGCTCGACGATAACGGTGCATATGTCGGGTCGGAGCGAGCTGGATATAAGACGACGCCTGGCGCCGGAGCCCAGGTGGGGGTGCCGGAGGTGCCGCTGGATATGCGGGTGCTGCTGGATGAGGACTTCTGGTTTGACCTGTTTGTCGAAGAGGACTGGGACTGGCAGGCGACGATGATGCAGCCGGTGGGCGGGATGGACCGGATCCCATATGCGTTTGCGAAGGCGCTGGGGCCCGTGGTGCAGTACAACTCGCCGGTGACGGAGATCCGGAAGACCTCGAATGGTGTTCGCGTGTCGTATACGCAGGGCGGCGCGACGAGGCAGGTGGAGGCTTCCTACTGCATTATTGCGATGCCGTTCTCAATCTTGAAGAAGACTCCGAATGACCTGTCGCCTGCGTTCAAGAAGGTTGTGGACGAGAGCACGATGGGCGGCGCCTACAAGATTGCGTGGGAGAGCAGAAGGTTCTGGGAGCAGGACTACAACATCTACGGCGGCCTGTCGTATCTGATGCAGGGACCTAGCCCTATATGGTATCCGTCGTCGCGGTTGATGCATCAGACGGGTGTGGTGGTCTCGGGTTATACGGATGAGCTGAATACACCGTTCTACGACATGACTCTGGACGAGAAGTTTGCGGCGTCGCGGGCTTCGATCGAGAAGGTTCATCCGGGCCATGGAAAAGAGTTGATGAATCCTGTGTTTTGCGGATGGAGTCGAGTGCCGTGGAATGAGGGCTCGTGGATCAGTAAATATGGTGGCGGCAAGAGTGGATATGACGTGATCATCCAGGCGGATGGGCCGATTTACTTTGCCGGCGATACGGCGAGCCATATTGTGGGATGGCAGGAGGGTGCCGCGCTGAGTGCTCGTCGTGCGGTCGGAATGATCTCCGATAAGGTGAAGTCGGCGAGACTTGCCGGGGCCGTTGGCGCGGTGCTTAGCTAATTTTTTCGGAAGCATAGGGAGTGACTGATGAAGATCAAGCTTGGTGTGATGGCAGCAGCGTTGATGGCTGTTGCGTGTGGAGTGCAGGCACAGGTTGTAGTGAAGCATCTGCAGCCGAATGAGAAGTCGCCTATCGCGAATGGTGTGTGGGCTGGAGACACGCTTTATCTGAGCGGGCAGCTGGCTTCGCCTGTGACGCCTGCCGATGAGGCGAAGGGGACTGCTGCGGTTTATGGCGATACGAAGACGCAGGCGATGAGCGCGTTAAATAAGATTCAGGCGCTGCTGAAAGAGCAAGGGTTGGATATGAAGGACGTCGTGAAGATGACGGTGTTCCTGGCGGGCGATCCGGAGAAGGGTGGCAAGCTGGATTTCCCGGGGCTTCAGGCGGCGTATACGCAGTTCTTCGGCACAAAGGATCAGCCGAATAAGCCGGCGAGGAGTGCTTTTCAAGTGGCGGCGCTGGCTGCTCCGTGGGCACTGATTGAGATAGAAGTGATCGCCGTGAGAGGGAAGTAGAAGCTGGGCCGTAAAGTATGCAATAAGCGACGATGACACACGTCGAACCGCGAGAGGCAGAGCTTTCTATCAGGAAGGCTCTACCTCCAGTTGTTCTGGAACGATTTTTCCAAGGCGATCAGCGTGGCGGGCTAGCAGTGGGCCGATTCAGTCCTTGCGGGATGGTTGGCGCGTTCTTTCGGCGATCTACCTTAGATGTTGCCAGGCGTCGTAGGTGAAGATGCCGATGATACCTGCGGTCATAACCGCTGCCGCAACGCCAAAGACGCGGACAAATGGCGCGATTTTAGTTACCTTGCGAACGATCTCGGTCTGAATGTGTTGTTCGTGAGTTGCGTTGTCACTGAGGAAGAGCTGGTCCTCTTCATAGCGGGTGAGTTGTCCCTTGTAGGCGAGTAGCGCGAGGAAACAGGCCGAAAATACCGCCCAGACGATTAGGAGAACAGGTAAAGCGCTCATAGCGGTTCCTCCGCCCTGTGACAGGGCCGACGTTCTTGTTTTCGGGCGGTCCATGTTCCGAGTCGTGCGACGTTTTTGCGTCCTTCGGAGCAGGCCGTCCGCCGCAATCATACGCTTGGAAGGGTGCGGTTCGACAGGGTTTTTCGGGGGGGAGACTAACTTATAACGGGGCTGGAACGCTAGTGCTGAAAGGCCCAGCGGATGCCCAGAAATGCTATGGTTGCGACCGTGGTGAGGACGGCACACAACATGATAAAGATGAACCACGCTGCACGATTTGCGGTCTTCGCCGAGGGCTGGGTGATGCCCATAGTGTTAATGAAGGCGTTCGAGATGAAAAGGAGAAGCTTCATGTTTAATTAGAGGGAGGTACTGGTGGATAGTAGCAGGATTTCTTAGGCAAACAGCTGAATCGGAACGGGCTGCGGCGCATCCTATGGAATGAGGGCTTGCCGGAGCGGTGGCAGGCGCATACACTTAAAGATGTCTGAATCAGACAAGGAGATTTTCTGATGGCTACTGCATCCGTTACCCCCGAAGTTGTTGTTGGAGCACCACCTGCTTCGACTACGCCTGTGACCCTGACCCCTGCCGCGATCAATAAGGTTCGGGAGATTATGGCGACTCAGACTCCGGTTCCTGCTGGTCTCCGGATCGGCGTGGTTGGTGGCGGATGTTCGGGTTTCCAGTACTCCATGTCATTCGAAAACCAGAGCGGAATGATGGATAAGGTCTATAAGTTCGAGGATCTAAAGGTGTTTGTGGACGCGACCTCGGCTATGTACCTGCAGAATTGCACGGTGGACTACGTGGAGACGCTTGAGGCGGCCGGGTTCAAGTTCGAGAATGCCGCGGTGAAGAGCACCTGCGGTTGCGGATCGAGCTTCAGCGTTTAGTTTTTTTGGATTTGGTTTAGAAAAAAAGCTCCGGCGGTTGCCGGGGCTTTTTTGTGTCTTTTTGGGGCGTTTTTGAGGGTGGCATCAGGAAAAGTGGTGTTTTGGACGTGGTGTTTTAGTGGTGACGATGTGGTGTTTTGTGTGGTGAAGGTGGTGTTTTAGCAGTCGTTATTTGAGAGCAGAACAATACGCCACGGTTTTCAGGTTTATTTTTCAGGAGGCCTTTCAGGGGCCCCCTAGTGGCTTGAGGGGTTGGAGACTGTGGAGAAGGCGCTGGTGGTGCGCTCCGGTTCGTGACGGGCTGGTTATTCGTTGGTCAGGATGGCGGGTAACTCGTCGAGAGTCCTGCGAAAGGCTTTGGCGTCGCCGAGGACGCGGCCAACGACGAGGGACCCTTCGATCTGGACGATGGCCTGCTCGGCTCTCCTGCGGGCCTCGGCGGTGGGCAGGCCGCTCTCTTTTGCGATCTCGGTGAAGGCTTTGATCCAGGCCTGGAGTGCGTCTTTGAGAGCGTTGGTAAGCTCGGGGCTGCCGCCGGCGAGGGAGAGCACTTCGAAGGCGCAGGGCAGGGTGCCGTCGGCGTAACAGTCTCGCAGCTGCTCGATGGCGGCGCGAAGTTTTTTTCGCGGATCTCCAGGCTCTTTGAGAGGCTCGAAGACGTGCAGCCGCAGCCACGCGTGCGTTCCTTCGGCTACCGCCAATGCGATCTGCTCCTTTCCTCCGGGGAAGCGGTGGTAGAGGCTGGCCTTCTCAAGTCCGGTTGCCTCCGAGAGGCGTGCGAGGCTGGTTCCTTCGAAGCCGTAGGTGCGAAATACCTCGGCAGACCGGCTGAGCAGGTCCTCATCGCTGACGGTCGAGTGTGCCATGTTGGATCTCCCTTCGCTTCCGACTTACGGTGCTCCAGTTTCTTTAGAGTATCCCGACCGTTCGTTCGCTTCTTTTTTTGCTGGTAGACGGTTCTAGTAAATTTCTTTGTAACTTTACCGATCGTTCGGTATCAAAAAACAAGTGAGCCAGAAGTTGAGGCTTGCAGCTTATTTCAACCCATGAGGAGAATTTCTATGTCGCGTCTTTCCGCTATCGATCAGAATGTTGCAACGGGTAAAGCCAAGGATCTACTTACCGCCGTCCACGGTGCGCTTGGGATCGTTCCCAATATGACCAAGGTAATGGCCAACTCGCCGGCTGTGCTCGAAGGGTATCTTGGGCTGAGCGGTGCGCTTGGCAAAGGTTTGCTTGACGCCAAGACGCGGGAGCAGCTTGCGCTGGTGTCGGCGCAAGAGAATGAGTGCGACTACTGCCTGTCGGCTCATTCGGCTATCGGCAAGATGGTTGGCCTGACGCCGGAGCAGATTGGGGAAGCTCGCAACGGGCATGGCCGCGATGCCCATGCTACTGCTGCTCTTACGTTTGCGCGTCGCGTTCTTGAGACTCGCGGAGAGATTAGCGATCAGGATCTGGTTGCGGTTCGCGCGGCCGGCTTCAACGATGGCCAGGTGGCGGAGATTATTGCGCACGTTGCCCTGAACGTGTTGACGAACTACTTCAACAAGGCGGCGCAGGTTGAGATCGACTTTCCGAAGGTCTCGTTTGCGAACGCAGGCTGACGATTTATTGCGTTGCGTGGCCCGCGTATCTGGGAGAACCTCTCGAGTGCGCGGGCTGCATGTTTCGGCTGGGCTCTGCGAAAGTTTAGTGGCTTTCGGGAGCCTTTGCGCGGCGCGCCAGGTTGCGCAGGACCGGGAGACCGAGTTCTCCGGCTCCCAGTACGAGAATATTGCGAGACTTAACGGCCGACATTTTCACCCTCCGGCTCAGCGACTCTGCCGAACCGCTGAACACTGAACGCTATAGGAAGCCCAACAAGGATCATGTGAGCGGCCAGCCCGTGAGCCAATTCGTGGTACTGATAAGGTCCCCTCGCATGCATGGCCGAAAGCGGAAGAACAATCATTCTCATAACAACATCTATCGCTACGCCAAAGAACAAGCCGCAGATCAGCCAGTGTTCGAGCAGAAAATGCAACCTGCGACTCACTGCGAAGTAGATAGCCGCCGCGGAAAACACAATCAGGTAATGCAGCAGCGCTCCCAGGATGTAGATCGGCGCGCCGCCGCGGGAAGCATTTTGCATCCCCAACAAGCCTGCAGCGATCACGAGAGGAGACTTAGCTCCGAACACAATCAGGGTTTCCGTTAGATCCAATGTCCCGGCGATTAGACCGGCTGTTGCGATCGCGAGACCAGCGCTACGTATCTCCGAGGTCTTGCGCGAATAAGCAGTCGCCATGCAATAACTCCTTCAAGGAATCCAGGAACAGCCTCGGAAGGCTGTCAAATCTTGAGTGACGGAAGAGACCGTTTTGCCACAGCCCAACGTCGCTTCTCCTCGGCGAGAAACTTGCGCGTGGCGAATCCCTCGATCATAGTGGAAGGCCTGCTGAGGTCGCAAAAGAAGCCAACGGACGTGGCCTGGCGAATACCGGGGCCTCCGAAAAGCCAAACAAGAGCGAGGGGATGTTTAGGTTTTCCCCCGCGCGGCGCATACAGGCTCAATGAACGCATCATCGCCATCGCGCTCAGCCACATCGGATTAGTACCGATATGTCGGTTTGTGGGTAGTCGTTGGCGAGTGCCTTTAGAACTGCGACTGTTTGCCTTAGTGGGCTGCTTCGGATTTTCCGCTGGGTTTGAAGCTCTTGGTGAGCAGGACGAGCGGGGCGGCGATGAGGGTGATGATGCCGATGATGTGGAAGCAGTCCATGAAGGCAAGGAGCTGGGTCTGGGCGTGGAGCTGGTCGTAGACGCGTCCGTAGGCTGCGGTGACCGCGTCTGCTGGGGAGAAGCCGTGGGCTTGCAGGTACGCGGCGGTCTGGTGGATGTTCTCCTGCAAGGTGCTTGAGGAGGCTGCGATGGTTGAGCCGACTCGGTCCTGGTGGAAGTTCTGGCGGCGCTCGGACATGGTGGTGATGAAGGCGATGCCGAAGCTGCCGCCCCAGTTGCGGAAGAAGTTGGTGAGCGATGAGGCTTTGTTGTTTTGCGCCGGGCTCAACTGCGAGTAGGCGATGACTGAGAGCGGCACGAAGAAGAAGCCGTAGCCGAGGCCTTGGAGAGCGCGGGCGAGGGCGTAGTGGCGGTAGTCGGTGTCGAGGTTGAAGTGGCTGTAGTGGAGGAAGGACATGCCGACGATCATGACGGCTCCGAAGAGCAGGATGCGGGGCTTGACGATGCCTCGTTGAACCAGCTGCGCGCCTACGGGGGCGAGGAAGGTGATGACTAAGGCTCCCGGCCCAAGTACCAGACCGGCGTCGATGGCGCGGTAGCCGTAGAGGGACTGGAGGAGCTGCGGGATCATGGTGGTGGAGGCGAAGAGGCCGAAGCCGAAGACGAAGTAGAAGAAGTTGGCGAGGGCGAAGTTGCGGACCTTGAGGAGGCGGAAGTCGATGATGGGATCGGGGACGTGAAGCTCCCAAAAGACTGCGGCGGTGAGGCAGGAGATGCCGATGACGAACATCGTGATGATAAAGCGGGAGCCGAACCAGTCGTCGATCTGGCCGCGGTCGAGGAGGACTTCGAGGGCAGCGGAGCCGAGGCCGACGAGGGCGATGCCGATGCCGTCGACGCGAAGTTTTCCTGGCTTTCCGTTAACCGCTGGGCCGCGGACGGTCTTGCGCTCTTCGGCGTAGGCGGGTGGGTCGTGGACGAAGCGGTTGGTGAGGAAGAGGGAGAGCAGGCCGACGGGGATGTTGATGAAGAAGACCCAGCGCCAGTTGTAGTTGTCGGTGATCCAGCCGCCTAGGACGGGGCCGATGGCCGGGGCAGTGACGATGGCGACGGTGTAGAGGGCGAAGGCGGAGGCGCGTTTGGCGGGGGGGAAGGCGTCTACGAGGATGGCCTGTTCGACCGGGGCGAGGCCGCCGCCGCCGATACCTTGCAGGACGCGCGAGAGGAGCATGATCCCGAGGGTGGGAGCGATGCCGCAGAAGAACGATGTGATGGTGAAGAGGGCGACGCAGGCCATGTAGTAGGTCTTGCGGCCGAAGACGCGGGAGAGCCACGCGGACATCGGCAGGACGACGGCGTTGGCGACGAGGTAGGTGGTGAGGATCCAGGTGACCTCGTCGTAGGAGCGGCCGAGACCGCCGGCGATGTAGGGGAGCGAGACGTTGGCGATGGAGGTGTCGAGGAGCTCCATGAAGGTGGCCAGGGTGACGGTGAGGGCGACGACCCAGGGGTTGATGACGGGGCGGGGGCGCTGGGGCCGGGCTACGGACTTGGCAGGCTGTGGGGGAGCGGCCTGGACTGGCTCGATGAGGGTGGCGGTGGCCATGGACTTCTGGATCTCCTCTCGGTTTTCGCGAAGAGTCTCGAAAAAGAGACTGAACGGTTTCTTTAAGCATCTGATTCATGAGAGGCGCCGTACGATGCGTTTTCTTGCTGCTGTAGGATTTCGGAGCAGGTAGGGCGGCGAGGGGAGAGATATGGGAAAAGGTGAGTTGACGCGGCAGAGGATTATCGAGGAGGCGGCTCCGATCTTCAATCAGAGGGGGTTTGCCGGGTGCTCGATGCAGGATGTGCTGGACGCAACGGGGTTGGAGAAGGGTGGGGTGTACCGGCACTTCGAGAGCAAGGAGGAGCTGGCGGCGGAGGCGTTTCGGTATGCGTGGGCGCGGGTGGCGAAGGCGCGGCGGGAGGGACAGGATGCGATTCCGGGGGCTGTGGAGAAGCTGAAGTATTCGGTGAGGCGGTTTGCGGAGACTCCGGGGGTCTTTCCGGGCGGGTGCCCGCTGATGAACACGGCGATCGATGCGGATGATGGGAATCCGCTGCTGCGGAGCCTGGTGTGTGTGGCGATGAAGGAGTGGAAGGCTCGGCTGGTAAGCATTGTGGAGGATGGGATCGCGGAGGGGGAGATTCGGGGTGAGGTTCGGGCGCGGCGGATCGCGAATACGATTATTGCGACGCTGGAAGGAGCGCTGATGATCAGCCGTCTGGAGGGGAATCGCAGTGCGGTGGAGGATGCGCGGGAGTCGCTCGAGGTGATGCTGGCTGGGATTGCGGCTGCTGGGTAATTGGGCGCTTCGGCGGCAAGAAAATCCAAGATGTTTGGAGGGGGAGGGAGACGGTGTCCTTCTGACACGCGTTTTGGTGGCGGGAGCGTCTAAGATGGACGAGTAACTTTGAGCGGAGACGGGTGCCGTAGGGTCTATGACTGAGTTTGTGATCAAACTGGCGGATGAGCGTGGACGGGTGATGGAGCAGAGTCACGCGGCGGCTACGGCGGAGGAGTTGAAGGCGCGGTTTACGCAGGCGGGGTACTTTGTCTATTCCGTCAAAGCCAAGAGCGTGCTGGGGGCGAGCAAGAAGAAGGTGAAGCTGGAGACTTTCCTGGTCTTCAATCAACAGTTTCTGACCTTGATCAAGGCGGGGCTGCCGATTCTGGGCTCGCTGGAGCTGCTGGGCAAGCGGCAGAAGATTCCGCACTTTCGCGCGCAGCTGGAGGACGTGGCGGCGCGGGTGAAGACGGGAGAGTCGATCTCGCAGGCGTTTGAGGCGCAGGGTGGCTTTCCGATTGTGTATACGACGACTCTGCTGGCGGGAGAGCGGTCGGGCAATCTGGAGGAGGTGCTGCAGCGGTTTCTGGACTTTCAGCGGGTGTCGCTGACGTTTCGGAAGAAGCTGAAGGCGAGTCTGATCTATCCGGCGCTGTTGGTGGTGATGGTGATTGCGCTGTTTATCTTTCTGATCACGTTTGTGGTGCCTCGGTTTGCGCAGCTCTACGACCAGCTGGGGACGAAGCTGCCGGCGTTGACTACGTTTCTGCTCGACCTGGGGCGGGAGGCGCAGGCTTACGGGATTTATGTGGCGCTGGTGGTGGGTGTGGTCGGATTTTTGCTGTATCGCTGGTCGAAGACGGATGCGGGCGCTAGCCTGATCGACAAGATTCGGATCAAGCTGCCGGTGTTTGGCAGTGTGTGGCTAAAGTATCAGGTGGGGTTGTTTTCGAGGACGCTGTCTACGCTGCTGACGGGCGGTTTGCCGCTGGTGCCGTCGCTTGAGACGGCGGCGAAGTCGATCGATTCGAGGCAGATTGCGAGTGCGGTTTACAAATCCGTCGAGACGGTTCGCGAGGGCAAGGGCTTGTCGGTGAGTCTGCAGGCGACGAAGGTGTTTCCGGAGCTGGCGATCGAGATGATCGAGGTGGGCGAGTCGACCGGCGCGCTGCCGCAGATGTTGAACTCGGTGGCGGAGTTTTTTGAAGAGGATGTGCAGACGAATCTGACTGCGGCGATGAGTCTGATCGAGCCGTTGATCCTGATCATGATGGGGCTGGTGGTGACGACGATTCTGATTGCGCTGTATCTGCCGATCTTCAGTTTGAGCGCGGGTGGAACGGGCGGTCAGTAGGGAACGGCGGAATCTTTCTTTGCGTACCTTTTGCGGGCCTGAGCGGAGTGCGGCTCGGCCTTGCGGCAGGGAGGGATTATGGATGCGAAGGCTCCGGCACGGGTGATCGAGATGCGAGGGGGCGCTGGCCGCGGCGTTTCTTCTGGGTATAGTGCGTATGGGTATCCTCGCTGGCTGAAGGTGGGCTTCTGGATCTGCGTTGTGATTGCGGTCGCGGTGGTGTTGCGTCGAGTGGCGGTGCTGGCTCATCCGACGCAGGGCGGGACGTCGCCCACGGCGGCCCTGGATGCGGTGTTCGCGTCGCATGCTGCTTTGACGCTGGCGCATATTCTTCCGGCGATGGTGTTTGTTCTGCTGACCCCGTTTGTGCTGTTGCAACGATCCAGCGCCATGTGGGCGGAGCGGCTGTTCTTTCTGCTGGGAGCCTGGGTGGGGTTTACCGCGTATGCCATGAGCGCTCATCCCGTTGGTGGGTGGGTGGAGCGATCTGCGGTGCTTCTCTTCAATAGTCTCTTTTTGGTTTCACTGGGGCGAGCCTTTGTGGCGGCGCGGCGGGGCGAGGCGCTTGTGAAGATGCGCTGGATGCTGCGATCAGTTGCGATTCTTCTTGGCATCGCAACGACGCGGCCGGTGATGGGTGTGTTCTTTGCGACGAGCCGGTTGACCCATCTTGAGCCGGGGCAGTTCTTCGGCATTGCGTTCTGGATCGGCTTTTCGATCAATACGATTGCTATGGAGCTATGGCTGCGGTCGAGGGGCGATCGGCTTCCTGTTGCGGCCTAGGAACTGATTCGGTTTATCTTCGGGATTCTGTCGGTTCCAGGTGGATTCGGGGGGAGAGGTTACAATTCGTCAAGCTCTGACGGGGTGAAGGAGTTGACTGTGATCTCTCGGCGTTGGGTGTTGCGAGGCGTGGTGGCGGTGGCTCCGCTGATGGTGCTGGCTGGGTGTACCAGCTCCTACTACAAGGCGATGAAGACGTTTGGCAAGGAGAAGCGGGACATTCTGGTGTCGCGCGTGAAGGACTCGAAGAAAGACCAGCAGCAGGCGAAGGAACAGATCAAGACGACGATGGAGTCGTTTCAGGCGCTGACTGGGTTTCAGGGTGGGTCGCTTGAGAGGAACTATAAAAAATTAAACGGAGAGTACGAAAAGGCTGCGGATAGTGCGCAGAAGCTGCATAATCGCATCGACTCGATCGACCAGGTCTCAGGGGATCTCTTCAAGGAGTGGCAGAAGGAGATCGACGGGATGGAGAACAAGAAGCTGAAGGCGCAGTCGGCGGTGATGTTGCGGCAGTCGCGGTTGAGTGAGGCGGGGTATATCAAGTCGATGCGGCAGACTGAAGCGCGGATGACGCCGGTGATTACTGCGTTTCGGGATCAGGTTACTTTCCTGAAGCACAATTTGAATGCTCGTGCGATTGGGTCGTTGAAGGGGACTTCGGCGCAGATGTCGACGGATGTGGATGTGCTGATGGTGAGCCTGGATGCGTCCATTGCGCAGGCGGATGCGTTGATCGCTTCTTTGAATACGGATCAGCCTTAGAAGATATGTCCTGCCGGACGGGCTCCCTGCGCGGGAGGCGGGCGTTCGCACGCCTTCTTAAAGCTTCGCGTGGTCCTCCCGTTGGTCGGCACAATGATTCCTCGCGACCAACGGGAGCGCCAACCGAAGGGGTACACGCGTCACGAAGTGACCGCCTCCCGCGCAGGGAGCCCGTCCGGCAGGACATTATCCGTTAGAGACTCTGCTTGAGCACGCGCTTGGCGGCGAGCGAGAGCATGAGCCGGGAGAAGCCGCTGAAGATCATGCTGATACCGACCAGCGTTCCGATGACCCAGACCGTGCTCGCAGGCCACGACCGCCAGATCATGATCGCAAGAATGAGCGTGATGATGCCGTCGAACAGAAGCCAGCTTGCGCCGTGGCGGGGGCGAAGCTGGAAGGACTGGATGATCTCCACGATTCCTTCGAAGACCAGGTAGACGGCAAGGATCAGCGTTAAGACGATGAGGGCGTCGAGCGGGTGGAGCAGGAGATAGACGCCGGTGAAGAGGTAGATGGCGCCGACGAGCAGCTCCCAGAGCACGCCGCCGGTGGTGTGGGTCTTGTAGGCGAAGACGAAGTGTGTGATTCCACTGACGATCATGGCCCAGGCAAAGATGAGTGTGACCGCGAGGCCTGAGAACGGCGGGACGAGAATAGCGAAGAGGCCGGCCAGGATCAGCAGGATGCTGAGGGCTATGGACCAGTTGATGGCTTTGGGGGCGAGCGCGGCTAAGGTGGGTGGGTAGGTGCTCATTGTTGGGTCCTCCAAAAGACGTAGGTCTGTGAGCCTAAACGGGGTTGCGCGGAGGATACCATAAGAGGTGATTCTGCTGAATAATAGAAGATTGGACGGAAGTTTCGTCTCCTGCGGATTTCGGGTTTCCCTCAAAGGGGATTCGCGCAGAAAAGATCGTTTGAACACACCGTGAATGACGCGAAGGTGTGAGTGACGGTTTGGTTGGAACAGGAGTCTTACGAATATGGCAATGGCACCGTTGGCAATACCGATTAATGAGGCAGGGATGGGCGAGGTGGAGCGCGCGCAGTCGCTGGCGCGGCGCTATCGTGCTGATTTCGTGGACCTGAAGAACTTCAAGATCTCGCATGAGCTGTTCAAGAGCGTGCCGGTGGACATGATGTTCCGGTACAACTTCGTGCCGTTGGAACAGATGGAGGGCAAGCTAGCGATTGCGGTCTCGGATCCTTCGAAGCTGATGGTGCTGGACGAGATCTCCGGTCTGCTGGGTCAGCGCCTGGTGACGCGGGTGGCTACACTGAGCCAGATTACCGAACTGCTGAAGAAGACAGAGCAGAGCCAGCGCGTGCTGGATGAGGCCAGTGAGGGTCTTGCGTTCGATGTGCTGCACGGCGATGAGAACCAGGACTCGAATATCTCGATTGAACGGCTGACGAGCGAAGACGATATCTCGCCGATTATCCGGCTGGTGGACACGACGATCTTTACTGCGCTCGAACGGCGCGCTTCGGACATTCACCTCGAGACGTTCGATGATTCATTGCTGGTGAAGTACCGCATTGACGGCGTGCTGCAGCAGGCGATGGCTCCGATTGCACGAGAGCATCACCAGACGATTCTGTCGCGTATCAAGGTCATGAGCGAGCTGGATATTGCAGAGCGGCGCGTGCCGCAGGACGGACGTTTCCGCGTCCGGTACAAGGGCAGGCTGATCGACTTCCGTGTGTCGATTATGCCGACGGTGCATGGAGAGAATGCTGTGCTCCGTGTGCTCGACAAAGAGTCGATGTCGGAGAAGTTTAAGTCGCTGTCGCTGGATGTCGTGGGATTCGCGGCGAAGGATCTTGAGAGATTTCGGCGGTATATCAAAGAGCCGTACGGCATGGTGCTGGTGACGGGGCCGACGGGCTCGGGTAAGACGACGACTCTTTACGCGGCGTTGAACGAGATTAAATCGGAAGAAGATAAGATCATCACGATTGAAGATCCGGTCGAGTATCAGATTCGCGGCATCACACAGATTCCGGTGAATGAAAAGAAGGGTCTGACGTTTGCGCGAGGGCTGCGGTCGATTCTGCGGCATGATCCGGACAAGATCCTGGTCGGAGAGATTCGCGATGCGGAGACGGCGCAGATTGCCATCAACTCTGCGCTGACGGGGCACCTTGTGTTTACAACGGTGCACGCGAATAACGTGGTCGACGTGCTGGGGCGGTTTTTGAATATGGGCGTCGAGCCTTACAACTTTGTTTCGGCGCTGAACTGCATTCTGGCGCAGCGGCTGGTGCGACAGGTTTGTGAATTTTGCGTGAGAGATGTGCACTATAGCGACGCAGAGTTGTTGGCGAGCGGTCTGGATCTGCACGAGTGGCGCGGGTTCAACTTTCGCGAGGGGCCCGGATGCATTGAGTGCGGCGGGACGGGGTATCGTGGACGGTCGGCGATCCACGAACTGCTGGAGCTGGACGACGAGATTCGTGAGATGCTGCTGGCGAAGAAGCCGGGAAGCGAGATTCGTAAGAAGGCCAAGCAGAAGGGTATGGCTTTTCTGCGGGATTCGGCGTTGGAGAGAGTAAGGGATGGGATTACAACGCTGAAGGAGATCAACAAGGTTACGTTTATCGAGGCGGGGCGGTAGGCGGGCCGCGGAAACACGATTTGACACCGCGCACCATGATGGTGACGTAGTGACAATCGATAGAGCAAGGTAGTCTAGGACGGAATGGAAATTTTACCGAAGACATTGGGCACGCGGCCGCGGCTGGCGGTTGAGGTTCGCGCAGAGGGCGTAGTGGCGGCGCGGGCCGAGGATGCGACAGCTCTGCTGACCTCTGTGGCACGGGTGGACCTGGCGAACGGTGCGGTTGCGCCTGGGTTGAAGGCCGGCAATCTCGTTGACAAGAGCTCGGTGACGGCGGCGGTGAAGAGGACGCTCGATGCGGTCTCGGGCCGTGGATCGTCTGATCGGGCGGAGCGGGGCGCAGGGCGGCTGCGGGATGTGACGCTGGTGGTGCCGGATTCGGCGGTGCGTGTGTTGTTTCTGGACTTCGATCAGCTGCCCACTAAGGTGGCGGAGGCTTTGCCTCTGGTTCGGTTTCGTTTGAAGAAGCTGCTGCCCTTCGACGCGGATGATGCGATGGTGAGCTACCAGGTGATGTCGAGTGAGAAGGGAACGATCAAGCTGCTTGCAGTTGCGATTCCGAAGGCTGTGCTCGAAGAGTATGAGGCGATGGTGCTGGCTGCGGGATATCTGCCGGGAGCAGTGCTGCCGAGTACGCTGGCTGCGCTGGCGGGCCTGGACGAGACGCCGTCGCCGGTGCTGGTGGTTAACGCCGGGCTGGGTTCGGTGACGACGGCGATTGTGCAGGCGGGAGTTCTGCTGCTGCATCGTTCTGTGGATATGGGGGCGAGTGCGGGTGCTCCGGTTGAACTTGTTGAGAGTGCGATGCCGTTGGTGGACCGGGAGAGTTCGGTGCAGGAGTGGGCACGACAGGAGCCCCTGGGGCCGGAGGGATGGGATCGGTTTGATGCGCCCTCTGAGATGCCGCCTTCGATGTTGAATTCCGCTTTGGTGCGGGAGATTGAGGCGCAGGCAGCGGCGCGTGAGGTGGCGCAGGCGGTGAGTGTGGCGGCGGCTTACTTTGAAGACTCGTTGCATACGGCTCCGGATCAGTTGCTGATGGCGGGAACGCTGGATGTGGGGACGCTGATGACAGCCACTGAAGAGAACGGGCTGGAGGGCCTGCGCGTGCGCGAGATGATGGATGCAGGAATGATGGAGGCGGGAGCGGTGACGGCGAGTGTGCCGCGAGGCTGGCTGGCCGGCGTCCGGGGAGCGCTGAAGAACTGATGCGAATCTCTGTCAATCTTGCGAATCGACCGTTTATTGAACTGAGGCCGCTGTTTGCGAAGCTCCGGCTGGCGATGGTGGTGCTGGCGCTGCTGGCGGTGGGGTTGGGGTTTGCACTGCACTCCTTGAATGCCAAGGCCCGCGTGGCGCAGGCGCAGATGGACGCGCTGAAGGCTAAGACGCAGAGGTATCAGCATGAGCGCCAGGCGAACGAAGCGAGGATGCACCAGCCGCAGAATATGGCGGTGTTGGAGCGGTCGCGTTTTCTGAACCAGATGTTTGCCGAGAAGAGCTTCAGCTGGACGGCCGTGATGATGGACCTCGAGAAGGTGCTGCCGGTTGGGGTGCAGGTGACCAGCATCGATCCGGCGATTACGAAGGAAGGCGATGTAAATATCCGGCTGCGGGTGAGCGGGGATCGCGACAAGGCCGTGCAGCTGGTGAGGAATCTGGAGACATCGCAGCGGTTCCTGTCGCCGAGGCTGGCGTCGGAGCAGACGCAGACGCAGGAGGGAAACCGGAATGCTGCGCAGGTAACGGCTCCCGGTGCGGTGCAGTTCGATGTGTTGAGTGGCTATAACCCGCTGCCGGAGAGATCTGGGAAGGACGTCTCTGCGAAAGATAAGAGTGCCTCGGACAGTGATTCGGGTGTGATGAAGAAGAAGAGGGCGACTGCTCCGAAGAGTGCGCTCCCAAGGGCTGGAGTGGTGAAAGCTCCGGCGCAGAAGGTAGCGGCGCGATGACGACAGTAGCTGAGAAGAAACGAACCGCTGTTGCGGCAAAGCAATGGGCAGAGAAGGCGAGCCGGCTGGGCACGCTGAAGAACTTCCACATTGCGGGCGTGGTTGCGCTGGGGGTGGTGAATCTTTATCTGTTGGCGCATATGGCCTTTGCCTGGCGCGCGGCGAACAATCAAAACGCGGCCGCGCTCGCAGATCAGACGGTACAGATGAAGACGGCGGAGATTGCCAGACAGCCGTTGGAAGGTCTGGACGAAAAGCTTGCGCAGGCTACGAAGGATTCCGACAAGTTTTATAAGCAACGACTTCCATTTGCAGTATCCGGCGTAGTGGGAGAGCTGGGTTCTCTGGCTAAGAAGCAGGGAGTCAAGCTAACCCGCGTACAGTACGCCTATGCGCCGGTGATGGATGGCACTGCTGGGGCGCTCACGGAGGCAAGGCTGGACGCGAGTTTGAGCGGAGAGTATCGGCCGCTGGTGGTCTTTATCAACTCGCTGGAGCGGGACAAGATGTTTTTCCTGATCAGCGGCCTCACGTTGACGGGACAGCAGAGCGGGACGGTTGGACTGCGGCTGCGGCTTACGACGTATCTGCGATCGCCCGTGGGGACCGAAGGCTCTGAGAAGAACGTGGCTGGCGGCGCAGACGAGAAGGCGGCGGGCATAGCCTCCGCAGGCCCCGATGCAGGAGGCCGGCGATGATGCGGCTGACGGCGGATCAACAGAAGAAGGGTGCTGCGATTGGTGCGTTCGTGCTGGTTGCGGCTGGGGTCTTGTACTACCAGTTGCGCGATGACAGCCCTGCGCCGGTTGCGCCGCCTGTGGTCGTGACGGCTCCGGCGAGGTCTGCTCCTGCTGCGGGAGCGGTCGTCGCGCTGCCGTCGGGAAACATCGCTGGCGCGGCGGCGAAGAAGCTTGGGACCACCTCGGCGCAGCTTGATCCGACGCTGCGAATGGATGCGATGCTGGTGACTGAGTCGCTGGTGTACTCGGGCAGCGGACGGAATATATTTTCGGCAAACTCGGCGCCGGTAGAGATTCCGAAGCCGATAGCGCCGGTGCGAGCGGTAAAGGCTCCGCCTCCGGGCCCCCCGCCGCCACCTCCAGGGCCTCCACCACCGCCGCCAATCGACCTGAAGTTCTTCGGCACGGCGACCGCGGCCAACGGAACGCGCAGGGCGTTTCTGCTGCACGGGGAGGATGTGTTCCTTGCCTCCGATGGCGACATCGTGCAGCGGAGGTATAAGGTAATCACCATCTCGGCCAACTCGGTAGAGGTTGAGGATATGGCGAATAACAACAAGCAGACGCTGCCACTGCTCGCCCGGTGAAGCTGCTGTCGCTTGAGGTAGAGGCGATGAAGAGACTTTGCTCCCGGCTTTTTCTCGAGGTTCGTATCCCGCGCGATCCTGCGCAGAATCCTCCGTGCGCCGACGACCGGCAGGCGGAGCAGGGTTTCATGCTGGTAGGGCTGATCGTCGCGATCTTCATCATTCTGCTGGTGCTGAGTATTGCCGCGCCGAAGATGGCGCAGGAGCTGCGGCGTGAGAAGGAGGTGGAGGCGGTGCATCGCGGAAACCAGTACGTGCGCGCGATCCAGCTCTACTACCGCAAGAACAACTCCTATCCCGGCACGATGGACGCGTTGGCCAAGGGAACTCCGGTGAAGTATCTGCGGCAGGAGTATATGGACCCCTTCACGGGCAAGTCGGACTGGCGGTTGATCCACGTCGGTGAGGCGAAGACGACGGTGAAGGGATTCTTCGGCCAGCCGCTGACGGGTCTTGCGCCTGGGTTGGGCTCTGCCGCGGGACAGGCTTCGGCTGGAGGTATTGGTGCAGGGGCTGCTGGTTCAAACTCCGCGTTTGGCTCGTCGACTAGCAGTGCGTTCGGTTCGTCGGGGTCGGGCGGGTCGAGCGCCTTCGGTGGCTCCTCCGGAACTACGTTGGGAGGCTCAAGCTCCGCCGGAACGAATCTGGGGAGCACGGCGGGAGCTGGAGCCTCAGGCCCAGGTACGTCGACGCCGACGGGTTCAACAGGATCGACGGACAACTCCGGAACAGCTTCGACTGGGACGGGCGCTAACAGCACCCTGGGATCGGCCGCCGGGATCGCCAGCCAGTCGTCCGGCGGATTCTCCGGAGGCGGTGCGCCGTTTGTCGGCGTGGGGATTCCGAAGGAAGGCACCTCGATCAAGGTGTTGAACGAGCAGACGTCGTACAACACGTGGGAGTTCATCTACGATCCTCGGATTGAGCAGATGAAGGCGGCTGCGGGCCTGCTTGGCGGAGGGAACCAGGGTCTTGGGTCTGCCGGTTCCCTGAACTCGGGAGTTGGAGGCGCAGGGACTGGATCGTCGCCAACCTCGGGGTTCGGATCTTCGCCAAGCTCTGGATTTGGATCTTCACCCAGCTCCGGATTTGGCTCGTCGCCGAGTTCGGGCTTCGGATCATCTCCAACGTCCGGCACACAAGGAAGTGGCACGACGACACCGACTACGCCACAGCAGCCTCAGTAATCTTGTTCGATTCGATGGCGCATCGGAATCATCCTGACGACTAAGGTTTCTTTGTCACGATTGCCTTTTGATCGATGGTGCGCAGCCGACCAATACGTCCATGCGGACCAACCACGAAGGGAAGCGAGAGAGCGTTCCAGTTCTTGTCGGCATCGGCAGGGTCAGTGGACGAAGGTGTAAGCGGACGCCAGTTTTTGCCGTCGTCAGTGGAGATGTCGGTGCCGTTGGGGCCTACAGTGATCCAGAGTTTCTGGGTAGGGTCGTAGGCTACCGAGGAGCGGTAGCCATGGGGTGGAGTGGCTGCGGAAACCCAGTGTAAGCCCGAATCGATGCTGAACGCTGCGGAGCCGGTTGCACTTGACGGTTTTTTATAATCGCCGCCGACACTTACGCAGGTACCCTTTTCAAGGTACAAAAGAGTCCATTGGTCATTAGGGGGAGTGTTGGCGGTCTGGTCGTCTCCTGGCGCGATTGCAATCGAGAATGCGCCCGCGGACTCGCCTGCTGAGAGTGGGATGTTCCCGCCCACGTATTTCCATGAAACCCTGGGGTCGTGTTTTACGAATTCGGACAGGACGCGACTGCGCGCGCCAGACGCGCCACCGGTTACAAATATCTCCCCCCAACCGTTACTCGTGAGGACTAAAGACGAATTACTGGCAGCAAAGAGGCTCTCTCCGTCTTTAGCAGAGGGAAGACCGGCTTCTCCTCCACCACGCCTTGACCAGTGATCTCCGTCGTCTTTCGTTTCAAATTCAGCAAACTTGCCGTTCACAGGATCTCCGATGATCACGCCAATGTGTTCAGGAGGATCATCTTTTCGATTGTGAGGGCCAAGTTTGAGCTGGATTGCATCCCAGAAGCCGTCTTTGTCGGGGTTCGTGAAGACCAGTTTCCATGTCTGACATCCATCGGTGGTTTTGTAGAGGCGGGATTGGTCGCCGGGGCCGCTGGACATGACGATGGCGGTGTTTTCGTCGAAGGCCTGAACGCCGCGGAAGTCGAGCTTCTCCGCGCCGGGCGGTATCGCGCAGGTCTGCCACAGATAGCCGCCGTCTTCGGTGCGCAGCACAGTGCCGTCGGTTCCGCTGGCCCACGCGACTCCTCCACCAACGTTGTGAATGCCGCGCAGGCTGGCGGTGGTGTGAGACTCTTCGATATCCCATTGTGCGTAGGCGAAGCTTGCGGCTTGTGTCGTTGCCAGAGTGAGGGCCAGGAGAAGGTGAGAGGATCGCATCTGCTGATTAGTGTATGACGTAGCCTGAACGAAGCGCGAAGGCGATGTGAGGAGATCGGTTCGTGCTGCGCGCGAAGGCTCACACATCGCGATGAGACTGCGATGTGTGGGGCACCCGCACACACATGCGCCGAAGTGCGGGCTCCGGCTAGAAGGTAGCAAAAAAGTACAGCCAAATTTGCTGCCCGTTGGGACGAGTCGCGGAGGTGTTACACCTTCTGCTGCCAGAGGCCGAGCGCTGCGCCAGTGGGGTCGCTGATGACGCTGAACCAGCCCAGATTCGGCACCTCTTGAACGTCCACGTGGACCTTCGCGCCGAGCCCCGCGGCCTGTTTTGTGGCTGCGTGGATGTCATCGACCGCGACGTAGGGCAGCCAGGACGAGGGCGCTCCGGGGACAGGCTGTGTCATCATGCCGCCGCCCGGACCGGTGCTTTCGGGTTTGAAGGTGGAGTAGGTCATGCCTTCCCCGAATTGAGTATCGGTTATCTCCCAACCAAACATACTCGTGTAGAAGGTTTTGGCTTTTGCGAGGTCGGTGCTGCCTAGCTCCAGGTGACAGAACGGGTGTGCCATTGAGTTGTCCTCTTTTTCAGGATGGGTGATTCGCGGCCCGCGTGCACGCAAGAGATTTTACCCGGAGATGGTTGACAGGCTTGTGACAACGCCCTTCCAGGTCCTGCCGGACGGGCCCACTGCGCGTGGGGCGGGCGTTCGCACGCCTTTTTAAAGCTTCGCGTGGTCCTCCCGTTGGTCAGCACAATCTTCTCTCGCGACCAACGGGAGCGCCAACCGAAGGGGTATACAAGTCACGAAGTGACCGCCCCACGCATAGTGGGATTGTGGCATCTTTGCTACCGAGGCGTGAGGGTCAGGGTGTGGGTGGCGGCGACATCGACTGCGGCGTGGCTGAAGGGCAGCGGGAAGGTGGTGCCGTGGTACCAGGCGGGCCACTGATCCATGAACCAGGCGCTCAGCGGGTTCGAGGACTCGCCGAGGACGAGGTTGAGCGTGCTGTGGTCGAAGTCGGAGAGGTCGGCGGTGAAGCGCTCCGAGGGGCCGAAGCTGCGGCCTACCTGCTTGACGGTGACGTCGTCGCCGCTCTGGGGTTGGAGGCCGGGGCTGGTGGGCAGGCCGATGACGCGCTGAAGGATCGGAGATTGACTGTAGACGGGGTGTTCGATGTCGATGGGACGGAACTGACCGTAACGCCACTTGGAGAGGTCGGCGGGAGCGTGGTTGTCGGCGAGGGCCTTTGAGACGGCGGCAGTGAGCAGGTCGTCCCAGGTGGGATACGCCGGGGGCAGCCATCGGCTGGGAGTGTGCATGATGAGCCACTCCTCCGCGTAGGCCTTGTTGCCCCAGGTATAGAGAGCGGCTCCCGTGCGAGGGCTGCCGGGCTGAAGATCAGACTTCGTCTGGGGCTGCGCACTGAGCTGCGGGTCTAGCAGCAGAGGCCACAGTGCGGCGCGAGTCGCAACGACGATTGCCGGGGCGGCGGCGTCCGCATCGACGTTGCCGTTCCAGTCGCGCAGGAGATCCGCGGCCTGATGAAGACGCTTCGCGGCGGTCTTTTCTGTCGTGAACTCGGACTTGGTGACGTGATCGATGGCGTAGGCGAGACGCTGCGCGATCGCGTGATCGACATCGGAGTACACGTCGGTCTGGAGCGCTAGCATGTCGGCCGCCGTGAGATGGTCTTTGGTCTCCGCGGCGCGCGCCGTAAGCACCTTCCAGATGCGCTCGTTGCGATAAGGAGCGGCCCAGTTCAGCGTGATCGGATAAGGGTAGTCGTCGCTGGTGACACGGGCGTTGGCGGTGGCGAGGATACCGTTGGGTGGGTCCACCACGCGCGGAAGCATCTCGTATGGAATCGTGCCGGCCCAATCCTGCGTAGTGTCGAGCGCGTCGCTGGGAACCGGGCTGATGGGGCTTGGCGTCGCGATGTTGCCGCGAATCGGAATCTTTCCAACGGCATGGTAGCCGATGTGACCCTGGTCGTCCGCATAGACGAGATTCTGCGCGGGGCCGCCAAAGCTGGAGAACGCAGCGACAAGACTGGCTCCGTCGGTTGCGCTGTCGATGGCTTGAAACGACGGCGTGATGTTTGAAGGATCGTAGATCGTCCAGCGAAGGGAGAGGCTGCGCTTCTCGCTGGGAAAGATGCCCGAGATGATCGGTGTATTCACGCCACCGTGCTGAGTGGCGGGCACATCAAGAACAAGATCCTTCGCGCCTTTGACGTGGATGATCTCCTGCTGATGGACGACCGCATGCCAGCTGCTGTCGAGCGCCTGATACTCCATCGTGTCGCCACTGCCGCGCGTGTGCTCGATGTAGATGTCCTGCACCTCTGCGCCGAGATTCGTAAATCCCCACGCAACATGGGCGTTGTGGCCGACGATGATAAACGGCACGCCGGGCAGCGAGACGCCGGAGACGTGAAGATCTCCATTCGGTGCAGGCGCTTCGAGATCCGCCTGATACCAGATCCCCGGAATATTGTGCGTCAGGTGCATGTCATTCGATAGCAGCGGCTTGCCGGTAGCGGTATGCGCGCCCGACACAACCCAGTCGCCCGACCCCGCAAAACAGCCTTCGCAGACGGGGTTCTTGAGAGTCTCTTGCAGTGCGAGCAGATCCTCGGGAGTAGCCGTCGCACTCGCCGTCGGCGCCGGCCTGCGAAGCTTCGTCTGCGATTCATCAAGCGGAATATCCGGAATATCCTGCTGCGGCGCGGTCAGATCAACCACAGGCTGAGCCGGTGGATGGTCGCGCCACGAGCCCACAGGATAGAGGTCCCCAACCAGATGCGAAGGAAGCCGCGCAGTCAGCGCCTCGCGATTCAACTCCTGCGGAAAGCTGTTCGTCAGATCCTGAAACATCACCAGCCCAATCAGAAGGCTGTCGCGCGGAGTCCACGGCGCAGGCGTGTAGCGTAGCAGTCGAAACTCCAGTGGCAGATGAGCGCTCTGGTCTGCAATCGACGCATTCACGCCGGCAGAGTACCGCTCCAGCAGATGCAGTTGATCCGCCGGAAGAGTAGCCAGCGCGCGGTCGGCAGCAGCGCGAATCTGCAGGGTGCGTTGCGCGCGATCATGCGGAATCAGCGGCGCTCCAAGTATCTCGGCAAGATTGCCCGCGGCATGTCGGCGCAGCGCATCCATCTGCCACAACCGGTCCTGCGCTGTCACATACGCCTGCGCCATCACCAGATCGTCCAGCGAACTCGCCCGAAGATGGGGAACGCCGTGGCCATCGCGCTGAACTGACACCGTAGCGGACAACCCAGCGATAGAGATCGCACCATCCAGCTGCGGCAGAGCATCGCGCATCGCCTGGTGAGTCCAATGCCGCGCATAGAAGAAACCAACCACGCCGGAGAGCAGCACCAGCAAAGTAAAGATAACCACGAGTCGATAGAAGATCCGTCTGCGTCGAACCTGCAAGGCGGTTCGGGCTTCTTCCGAGGAGGCTGCGGCGGCGATCGATTCGTACGGGTTCATAGCTTTGATCGAAGTGTAAATGGAAGCGTGGCCCGGCGCTCAACTCGACAGACAACCGCGCATGTCATTTAATCTGGTTTACGTAGCATCAGTGATGCGACATTGGATGTGGTCCGGTTCGCAACGCAGTGCCGGACCGAAACGAGGGTGTCATGGAAGCTGGATCGAGTCTGCATGCAGTCGAGACGGTCATTCTGCTGCTGCTGGTGTTGGTCGCAGGTTTTGCAGCGATGGCGCGGCGACTAAGTGTGCCCTATCCCATCGTGCTCGTGCTGGCGGGGCTCATCATCAGCTTCCTGCCGCGCATGCCCCGCGTTCCGCTCGATCCCGACGTCGTCTTCGTCGTCTTTCTGCCGCCGCTGTTGTACTCCTCCGCCTGGTCGATGTCCTGGCGTGAGTTTCGCCGCAACGGAGTTGTGATCGGCCTGCTGGCGTTCGGTCTGGTCGGCTTCACCGTCTGGGGAGTCGCATTCTTCTCCGACCACTTCATCACCGCGCTCGACTGGAAGGCCGGCTTTCTGCTCGGCGCTGTAGTCGCAACCACAGATGCAATCGCCGCGACTTCGATCGCAAAGTCCATCGGCCTCCCCAGACGCATCGTCGATATCCTCGAGGGAGAGAGTCTGCTCAACGATGCAACCGGTCTGCTCGCTCTCGAAATAGGCATCGGAATCATCCAGGGAGGGCAGACGCCAACTCTCGGCGGCGGTCTCTTCAGGCTGCTGTATCTGGTCATCGGTGGACTTCTGATCGGCCTCCTGATCGGCATCATCGTGGGCTGGCTGGAGAAGTTCATCGACGACGGCCCCGTCGAGCTGGTCGTGAGTCTCGTCGTTCCATACGCAGCGTATCTCGCAGGAGAGCACGCGAAGGCATCAGGTGTTCTGGCAGTAGTGGCCTGCGGAATCTACATGAGCCGCAAGAGCACAGAGTTCTTCTCGCCAGCCGTGCGGTTGCAGGTCGTTGGAGCGTGGGATGCGTTGACGTTCATGCTGAATGGGCTGGTCTTTGTGCTCATCGGCCTGCAACTGCCCTACGTGCTGGCCGGAATTCACGGCAGGTTCAGCAAAGGAACTCTGATCTTCTACGGAGTCGTCTTCAGCGTTGTGCTGATTTTGTTGCGAATCGTCTGGGTCATTCCGGTCTTCAAGATCGCAGCCTATGTCGATCGGCGATGGATGAAACACAAGGAAGAAGAGCTGCAGCCGCGCGAGGTCTTTGTCGTGGGTTGGACGGGGATGCGCGGCGTACTTGCGCTCGCAGCCGCGATCTCAGTTCCCGAGATACTCGGAGATGGCAGGTCCGAGACGAGAAACCTGATCGTGTTCCTGGCCTTCTGCGTGATCCTCGTCACGCTGGTGCTGCAGGGCCTCACGCTACCCGCGCTGATTCGTGTCCTTGGCCTCGCAGGCAACTCGGGAATGGATCCAGAAGAGAAGGAGGCGAGGCGCATCGTTCTACGAGCGGCCGTTCACCATCTCGAGGAAGGGCGCAAGCGCGATGGCCATGATGCGGAGCATTTATACGACGATCTCATTCATCGCTATAGACACAAGCTCGCAGCTGTTGGCGGAGGCGAAGAGGGTGACCTCGAGGCGGTTGACAGGGAGACGATGACGCGACTGCGAAGCATCTTGGAAGATGCCCTCCAAGCCGAGCGACGCACGCTCATCTCTCTGCGGGATAAGGGACGCATTGGAGATGATGTGCTCCGAACGATGGAGCGAGAGCTTGACCTTGCAGAGACGCGATACCAGGGAACGCCGATCGCTTAGTTCAGTTCGCTTGATCAAGTCGTCTGCGACCTGCCAGAAATCCGCGCAAATCACGGGGAGACTGACCACATGACAAATGCAGAAGACAAAAACATCGACGTAGTGCGAACGTATTTGAACGCACTCCAAAGTGGTGAGGCAGGAGACGCTCTCCGTAAATTCTTTGCGGACGATGTTCGGCAGATTGAGATGCCCAATCAACTCAATAAACACGGGCAGGAAAGCAACCTCGAAGATATTCTGCAGCGTAGCCAGCAGGGTCTAAAAGTCCTTCAACGGCAGCAGTATGAGATCGTTTCAGAGATAGTTCAAGGGGACCGCGTAGCTGTCGAAGCTCGCTGGACTGGAGTTCTCGCGATTGGGTTTGGAACGCTGGCAGCTGGCACTGAAATGAAGGCTTCCTTTGCAATCTTCTTTCATCTTCGCGATGGCCGAATTGCTTTGCAGCGTAACTATGATTGCTTCGATCCGTGGTAGCTGATCTGATCACGCGTACTCAAGGTTCGATGGGGCAGTCCAGCAGACGCGTATAACCGGAGTGGGTGCGGGGCAGGGTAAAGAGGATGACCAGGACGATCAGGATAAGGATCGGCAGAATAACGATGCTGCCTTCAGGCCCCGTTGTGCCCCCACTCAGCAGAGGTTTGCCGACAGGATGAGTAGCAAGAAGATGGTGTTGCACCATGATGCCGCTGTCGGCTACCCCATAGAGGAACGATTGCCCCCAGTCCCAGGTAGTGTGGAAGCCGATGGCCCACCAAAGAGAGCCCGTACGCCACAGAACCAGACAGAACATCATAGAGGCAATGCCGGCAGTAACCAGCCCGATGGGAGACTCGCCGGGGTTGCTGCTGTGGACCAGACCGAAGAGCGTCGAAAAGATGACAGCCGAAGTCCAGAAGGCAAGCACGTTGCCGTGAGGGGTTTTGAAGGCCCATCGAAAGAGCCCGGCCAGTCCGCGAGTGAGCGTGTACTGCAGGTAGCCGCGAGTAAAGTACTCCTCCAGCAGACCGACAGCGAAGAACATCGCCAGCCACTGCGCGCCGTAGCGGAGTATGTCGCTGCCAAAGAGGAGGCGATTGTCGAAGACAAGAAAACCAGCCTTCCAGAGGATGAGGATGAACGGCGTCAGGCAGATAATGCCCCACGCGAGTCCCGCGATAAAGTGCGGCAGCTTCCTGGTGCCTCCAAGGCCGTAGACACCAACCGGGCGACGCTCCACCTTCGACATAATCCAGGTGACGATTCCAACTCCCAACAACGGTACGGCCTCGTTCAGAAACATGAAGAAAAAGGGGATGGTATGGTCCGGTGAGGTGTGGTGGGTCGGTGGATGAATCTTGTGAGTGATAAAGTTTGCGAGAAAGAGAAACGCCGCGAAGAGAGCCACGAAGAGAAGGATGCTCCAGCCGGCGCGAAGCCCTTCGGTGCCGAAGAAGACATTGCGCAGAGGGGATGGGCGCTCGATCGGTGATTGCGGGGTTGGAGACAGCGGAGTGTCGGGCGATGAATACTGAGTGTCGGTCTGCAAGGGAATCCTCGTGGGGCTGGATTTGAGGTACGAGAAGATCTCGCGAAAAGTTCCGCCAAGCGAGATGGAGTTCCGCGAAGCGAGATAGATCGCTAAGTGATTCAGGTACGCTATGCTTGACTCTTCACACCTTCAAGAAAGGTGTTGAGCGCGGGAGAGAGCCGATTTGGACTGCAAGATCTTTTATCACGATAAGTGCTTCGATGGCGCCTGTTCGGCTTCGCTGTTCACGCGGTTTCACCGGGAGTGTGTGAAGACGGCGACCTCGTACTCCTATCACGGGCTCGTGCATCGGGCCGGCGCACTGTTCGACGAAGGCGACTTCGGCAGCGGCGAGAATGCGATCGTGGACTTCAAATACTCTGCTTCGCCCAGGGTGACGTGGTGGTTCGATCATCATCAGAGCGCGTTTTTGACTCCCGAAGACCAGAAGAACTTTGAAGCAGGACAGGCCGACGGATCGCAACGTATGCGAAAGTTCTTCAACCCGAACTACATCTCTTGCACCAGCCTCATCGCAGATATAGCCCAGGTCAACTTCGGCTTCGACACAGCCCCCATGCTGGAGCTGATCCAGTGGGCCGACATCGTCGACGGTGCGCGCTACGAGAGCGCCAAGGCCGCGGTAGAGATGGCCGCGCCCGCCATGAAGCTGACGATGGTCATCGAAAGCTCCTCGGACCCTACCCTGGTGCAGAGACTGATTCCGCTCCTGACCGAGATGAGTCTTCAGCAGGTATTGGACAAGGGATTCGTGCAGGAGCAGCTTGGCCCGTTGATGGACCGGCACTGGGCCGCGCTCGAGCTGATCAAACAGCGATCAACGGCGAACCACGGCGTGATCACCTTCGACATCACCGACCAGCCGACGGAGGGCTACAACAAGTTCATCCCGTACTACCTGCATCCCGACGCAACCTACAACGTGGGACTAAGCAAGTCGAGCTTTCGCACTAAGGTATCGGTAGGAACAAACCCGTGGACGAAGCTGATGCCGTCCGAGCTGGTCAATCTCGCTGCCATTTGCGAGCGTTACGGCGGCGGCGGGCACGCTCGTGTAGGCGCGATCAGCTTTCCCCCTGACCGCGAGGACGAAGCGCGAAAGGCAGTCGGTGAGATCCTGGCTGAACTGCGAGCGGCCGCAACCGGCCCAGAAAAAAATAGTTGAAAAAGTTGGCGTATTTTTCGTGCGCCGAGAAGTGACGGTCAACACACCACGTTCATCACGCATTCAACCACGTTCTCACCATAAAAACACCCCTCCAAAAACACCAGCAAAAACAACAAAACCCTGGAGCGAATCACGTTCGCACCAGGGAATATTTTTTTAAAATCTTCTAAGGTTTAAGTTTCGTGAAAAGGTTGAGCTTCGTCAGATCGTTGAAGATGACGAACGCGAAGAACGCCAACAGACAAACGAACGCAACCTGATAGACGCGCTCCTTGATCTGCTGATTCACATCTCGCCGCATGATGGTCTCGATCAACAAAAACAAGATCATCCCGCCGTCCAGGATCGGAATCGGCAGCAGGTTGAAGATCCCCAGATTCAACGAGATATAGCTCATCAAACCAATCAACGGCATCCATCCGGGCATCTGCGCCGCCTGATGAATCTGCTGCCCAATCCCAATCGGACTCTGCAGACTCTTCACCGAAACCTGCCGTGTAAAGAGCCGCTTCAGCACTTCGACTATCAGCAAAGAGCCTTTCTTGTTGAACTCCCACGAAGCGACCATCGCCTTACCCAGCGGCAGCCGCTCTACCTTTACAGGTGGCTGGACCGCCACAAAACCAAGCCGGTAATCCTTCTGCTTAGGCCCACCAGGAGTCTCAGCGAGCTCTGGAGTGACCTGAACTGGCAGAATCTGTGTTGCACCATCAGCCGCAGTGCGTTGAATCAATAGGTCTGCGGGCTTGCCCGCCTGATCCTGAAGGTAGGACAGCAGAGCGGGGACTGAGTGCATCTGGAGTCCGTCGATGCTGAGAATCTTGTCGTGTGGCTTGAGGCCGGCGCGAACTGCAGGCATGTTGGGCTCAAGCGAGTCGACCTGAACCGGCGTCGTCTGCATCTTCGGAATGATGCCCAGGTTGTCGAGTGAGAAGTCGTCGGGAGCGCCCTTGTTTTCAACGAAGAGTTTGGTGTCGACACGCTGGCCGTTGTGGACGAAGGAGAAGGGAACGGTCTGGTTGAGGTTTAGGAGAGAGCGGGTGCCGACTTGGTCCCATGTTGGATTTTCGATGGTGTCGTAGTGGACGATGGTGTCGCCGCTACGGATTCCGACACGGGCTGCGGGGGTGTTTGGGGTGATGTAGTCGGTGTAGGCGGGGCCGTCAATGAACTCCTGCACCTCGTTGTGGAGCATGGAGACGCCGGTCATAAGGCCGAGGGCGAGGATGAAGTTGGCGATGGGGCCTGCGAGCGCGACGAGGATGCGCTGCCAGCGGGGATGGGCGTTGAAGTCACCAGGATCGGTGGGCGCGACGCTGCCGGGAGTGAGTTCATTTCCGGCAAAACCCATCTCGCCGGCCATCTTGACGTAGCCGCCGAGCGGGACTGCGGCGATCTGGTACTCGGTGTCGCCGCGGCGGAAGCCGAAGAGGCGCTTGCCGAAGCCGATGGAGAAGACCTCCACGCGGATGCCGCAGAGCTTGGCGACTGCGAAGTGGCCGAACTCGTGGACCAGAACCATGATGCCGAGGACGATGAGGAGCTGGACGATTGTTGCCATGAAGTTCGGAAGGACCTCGTTACCTGGTTAGCTGCAGACTACCGTTGAGCGCCGGTGAGTTGGCGGGCAATCACTTCGCGGGCCGAGGCGCGCGCGGCAAGATCTGCATCAAGCACATCGAGGATAGACGCCGGAGATTGACCTGAAGTTAGCTGCAGCACAGTCTCTATTGTACGTGGAATGCCGAGGAAGGAGATACGTCCTTCGAGGAATGCGGCTACGGCGATCTCGTCGGCGGCGTTGAGGGCGATGCAGGCATTTCCGCCCGCTTCGGCTGCTTCGTAGGCGAGGCGGAGACAGGGGAAGCGGGTGAGGTCGGGCTGCGAGAAGTCGAGCTGCGAGAGGGTGGTGAGGTCGAAGGTGAGGGACTCTTTTTCAGTTACGGCGACGCGCTCCGGGTAGGCGAGGGCGTAGAGGATGGGGAGGCGCATGTCGGTGACCGAGATCTGGGCGAGGATGCTGCCGTCGACGAACTCGACCAGGGAGTGGACCGTGGATTGAGGGTGGATGGTGGTGCGGACGCGGGCTGCGGGGAGGTTGAAGAGGCGGCAGGCTTCGATGACCTCGAAGCCTTTGTTCATCATGGTGGCCGAGTCGATGGTGATGCGCTGACCCATGACCCAGGTGGGATGCTTGAGAGCTTGCTGTGGGGTGATGTTCTCGAACTCGGTTAGAGGGGTGTTGCGGAAGGGGCCGCCCGATGCGGTGAGCCAGATCTGTTTCACTTCGGCTGCGGTACCGCCGCGCAGGCACTGGTGGACTGCGTTGTGCTCGGAGTCGATAGGGAGGAGGGCTACGTTGTGCTGCTTCGCGGCGGCGAGGATGAGCTCGCCTGCGGCTACGAGGCACTCTTTGTTGGCGAGGCCGATGGTCTTGCCGGCACAGACCGCGGCGTAGGTGGCTTCGAGGCCGGCTACGCCTACGATTGCGGAGACTACGAAGTTGACCTCGGGCAGCGTTGCGACGTGGATGGTGCCTGCGGTGCCGTGGACGACTTCGATGCTGGTGATGCCTGCGGCCTTGAGGCGGGTGAGCAGAGTGGCTGCGAGGGCTTCGGTGGCGAGGGAGATGACCTTCGGGCGCCAGCGGAGGCACTGGGCGAAGGCGGAGTCGATGTTGGTGCCAGCGGCGAGGGAGATGACCTGGTAGCGGTCGGGGAAGGACTCGCAGATGGAGAGGGTGCTGTGGCCGATGGAGCCGGTTGAGCCGAGTATTGCGAGCTTTTTCACGAGGCGTGGGCCTCGGGGGGTGTGGATTGGTTCGGATACTCAAGGAGGCTGGCGGTGTGCAGCACGGCTGGCCCGAAGTGGGGTACCCCCCCCCTCCTATTACCGGCGCGTAAGTCTTTTCTTTGCATGGAGATGTGGGTCGTGTTGTCGCGTAAATATGTCATATACAAAGAGTTACTTGCAGATACGTGCAAACAAAGGAGTTACGTCGCATCTCTTGTGAATGTCCAGGTTAGTTCGGAACTACTTCAAAGACTATTTTCAGAACTACTTCAAGTATAGCCGTTTGAGGGTAACTAATACGCCATGCGAATTCTCTTGATTGGTGCGGGTTTTAAGGGCATTGGGGGTTGACAGGATTTGGGCATGGGAGGAGGGGTCGTGGGTCAGTTTGGCGCGTAAGACTGAAGTTTTACGAAAACTGGACTTTCAAGGAAATAGCTCCAGCGGCTGAGTTTCTATTTCGGCTTCGGCGATGTCATTGTTGGGAAAAGTTCTTGCACCGGAATGCCATTCCGATCTGCCCAACGCATGCTTTCGTTGAGGTCGCCCATGCTTGGGATGGTCAAGCCATGATCCGGGAAGAAAAGACCTGTAGTGTTTGGAGTCCACAGAAGATCGACCAGAGGCAGCATGAGTTTGCGAGCACCTTGTTTATCTTTCTCTTTGAGTGCCGGTGAAGCCCAGTCGAAGCTCGACCAGCAGACGTGATTGCTCCAAGCCTGGTCAATCACTTCAGGATTCTTGAACGAAGGGCGGGAGTACTGCCGCTGGGCCTGATGAAAAGCAAAAAAGAAGTTCTCAACCCTCAGCACTCGAGAAGCATCCGTACGGTCCTCGAGCAGTTCAATCCCGCCTTTCGGTTGCGCTTTCTCATACGCAGACTTGGCACGGTCAAGGAGCAAATAGTCCGGGAGCGGTTCAAATTTGCTTTCTAGCAAGACAAAGCTGACAGCCGGTGTGTCTCCGCGCGAACCACTTAGCCTACCCAAAAGTGAACGCCAGCCAAAAGCCATATTCGCTAAGATACAGCGGCTAGCGGAAAACGGGGTTATAGGTAACTCTGGTTGCCCGGATTTTCAAACTGGCCCACTATCGGAGGGCAGAATCGTTTTGGGGGCTAGAAGCGGCCGAGGCCGAAGTAGTCCTTGAGGAGGAGGATGTACCAGAGGACTGGGGCGGCGAGGAGGAGGGCGTCGATGCGGTCGAGGATTCCGCCGTGGCCGGGGAGCATGGTTCCGGAGTCTTTGACGCCTGCTCCGCGCTTGATGGCGGACTCGAGGAGGTCGCCTAGCTGAGCGGCGATGTTGAGGATTGCGGCTAGCAGGAGCGATTGCCAGAGCGGCTCGGAGATGTGGAGCAGGGTGTTGCCGTGGGCGGTGAGGGCGTCGGCGATGGCGATGACGATGCCTCCGGCGATCATGCTGCCGATGATGGAGGCGATGGAGCCGGCCCTGGTCTTTCCAGGGCTGAGACGGGGCGCGAGCTTGCGTTTGCCGAAGGCTCGGCCGATGTACAGGGCTGCAATGTCGCCGGCCCAGACGCAGACCATGAGGAAGAGCACGAGGGCGGGGCCGTCCTCCTGCTTCCAGAGCAGAGGCACGAGGGTGAGGGGATAGGCGATGTAGATGAGGCCGAAGAGTCCCTGGGCTGTGTCGGGCAGGACCTGGATAAGGGGGGCGCGGAAGCCGTTCCAGGCGAAGAGGACCAGGGTGAGCGCGCTGAGTACGGGGAGCTGGGCTTCTACTGGAAAGTTAGGCAGGGTGACGACGAAGGCGAGGGCGGTTCCGAGGATCATCCACCAGATGGGGATGCGGAGTTTGGCGCCGTGGGCTTCGGCACCGACTGAGGCCAGCTTGAGGTACTCGTAGGCTGCGAGTTCTGCGACGATGGCGCTGAAGAGGGTGATCATCCACAGCTGTCCGAAGAAGATGAGGGCGAAGACGGCGAGGATGAGAACTAAGGCTGTAAGAATGCGTTTCATGAAGTCCTGAACAGGATATATCGGGCTAGATATCGGCTGGGGAAGATTATTTTATTTTATATCTTGACTTATCAAGATATATCTTAGTACTATCCATGGCATGAGAAAACTACACGAGCACTTACACGAGCACTACAGAGGTTGCCATGGCAGAGAAGAAGGCCGTGGTGAGAGACACAGGGACGATCAACGAGGTGGATTTGGCGACTTTGGCGGAGGGCGGCATGGTTTTCGCGGAGGACGGGGAGGCCCGATGCGGTTCTTCGGCGCGGGCGATCTTCGCTACGTGATCCTGCAGCAGATTGCGGAGAAGCCGAGCCATGGCTACGAGATCATCAAGTCGATCCAGGAGCGGCTGGGCGGAATGTATGCGCCGAGTCCGGGCGTGGTGTATCCGATGCTGACGATGCTCGAGGAGATGGGGCACGCGACCGTGGTCTCCGAGGGCGCGCGGAAGCTTTATACGATCACGGAAGAAGGGGCAAAGTCACTCGCCGAGAACAAGGCGATGGTAGATGCGATCTTCGCGAGGATGGACCATGCTCGCAGTGAGCAGGGGAGTGGTCGTTCTCCTCAGATCGAACGCGCTGTCGAGAACTTCCGGATGTCGTTGCGGATGAAGAAGGGGCCGCTGACGACGGAACAGATTCACGCGATTACGGACATCATCGACGCGGCTGCCAAGCAGATTGAGAGGGCGTGACTATCACGGCGCGAGACGCGGGTGTCCTGTCGGACGGCCCTCCTGCGCGGAGGTCGGTCACTTCGTGACGTGTATACCCCTTCGGTTTGGCGCTCCCGTTGGTCGCGAGGGATGATTGTGCCGACCAACGGGAGGACCACGCGAAGCTTTAAAAAGGCGTGCGAACGCCCGCGCTCCGCGCAGGAGGCCCGTCCGGCAGGACTATTGTTAGCTTGCTAGCGGCGGGTGAGGACGGCGTCGGGCTTTGCTTCTGATTTGCTCTCGGCTTTGGCGTCCGATTTGGGGATGAGGTGGTCCTTGATCTCGGCGGCTACTTCTTCGGCGGGCTCGAGGTTGTTGAGGTCTTCGTCGGTGAAGCTTTCGCCGAGGCCACCGAATCGGCGCTCGCGATGCTGGTAGGCGTTGATGGCCTCGAGCAGGTGAAGGCCGTTGAAGTCGGGCCAGAGGCGGTCGGTGACGAAGATCTCGGAGTAGGCGATCTGCCAGAGGAGGAAGTTGGAGATGCGCTGCTCGCCGGAGGTGCGGATGACGAGGTCGGGGTCGGGCATGTGCGCGGTGTAGAGGGCGCGGGCGATGGTGGGCTCGTCGAGGGACTCGAGTGCGCCGGCTCCGAGGAGATCCTCGACGGAACAGCCGCGGGTGTGGGCTTCGGTGGTGAGGTCGGTGAGGATGGTGCGGACGGCGTCGACGATCTCGGAGCGGGCGCCATAGTTGAGGGCCAGGGTGAGGGTAGTGCCGGTGTTCTTGGCCGTGGACTCCGAGGCCCACTGCATGGTGTCCTGGACCTCCTGCGGCAGGTCGTGGGTGCGGCCGATGTAGGCCATGCGAACGTTGTTGTCGTTCATGCGTTTGACGTTTCCGACGAGGTAGCTTTTGAGAAGCTTCATGAGGAAGCTGACTTCGGACTTGGGGCGGCGGAGATTGTTTTCGAGCGAGAAGGCGTAGAGGGTGAGCCAGGGCAGGTTGATGCGCGAGGCGGTCTCTACGACGAACTGAACGGACTCGGCGCCCTTCTGGTGGCCGAGGAAGCGCTTGAGGGCACGTTTTCCGGCCCAGCGGCCGTTGCCGTCCATGATGATGGCGACGTGCTGGGGAATTTTTGCTGGATCCAGCTGCCGGTAGACGCTCTGCTCTTCGGCAGAGAGCTCATGGCTGCGATTGGGGACGCGGCTGGAGTTCGGTAGGGGTGATGATGCGCGCAAAGCGACCTCGCAGATATTGACGCTAGCACACCGCTGGGGGGCGCGCAATGAACGCCCTATACATCTTTCGCGCGAGGGAGGCGGGGAGTTGAGGGGAGAAGGAGAGGAAGGCGTCACGTGAAATGCTGACGCCTCCCTGGAGGTCGTGGAGCGGTGTTGCGGGCCGGTGTTGCAGGGACGCTATTTACGCGGTACGACGGCGTCCTGCGGCCAGTTCGCGAACATGATTCAGGAAGATGGACCGCTGTAGTTCGTCGAGTTGCGAGGTGTAGGTGGCGATCTCGGCGAGGAAGGGATCGGTCATCAGGACCGCGGTCTCGTCGCGATGGCGGGTGTTGGAGTCGCGCAGCAGGGCGGAGATGTCGACCTGGAGTGCGCGAGCGAGGCGATCGAGGGAGGACAGGGTCGGCATGGCCTTGCCATTCTCGATCTTGGAGATGTAGGTGCGTGGTACTCCCATGCGAGCTGCAAGCTGACGCTGCGAGAGATTGCGCACGTGGCGCAGGTCTCGAACGGCGCTGGCTACCTGCAGGCCGCCTTCCTGGGTTGATGGTGGGGGAACCAGCGCCAGTGGTGCGGGAGCTGGTTCGGGCTCTTCGACCTCGAGGCATTTGTGGCAGCGGCGGCACAGCGCATTGGCTGTCCGAAACTGCACCAAACTGCAGTGGTCGCAACGTAGTACCTCACGTTGTTCGACAGGTGCCATCATGGTTGCCATAAGTTGTGTTGTTGCGAAGGGACCCAGAGCAAGGACCCAGCACATGTCCGATAACGGAACATATGATGTGCCTAGATTGACACTGGGACTCGGGTGAGTCAACAAAAAAACCGCTAAAGACTCCACAAATGTCGGAAAAAGCCGGAAAGGAACCAAAGTGGTAACTTGCTGGCTCAGCGGGGAGGAGATAGGCGGGGATCGGGTTAGATTTGGAGAGGAGGAGTTATTGCATGAGCGATGGTTTTGGGCGAGGGCAGGCGCTGGCGTTGTTGGAGGAGTGGACCAAGGGAGAGAGTCTGCGGAAGCATGGGCTGGCGGTTTCGGTTTGCACGGAGGCCTATGGCGTGATGGAGGCTTCGCGGTTGGGACTTTTGGGGGAAGAGGCTGCGGAGTTTGTCGGGAGATATGCGAGTGCTGGGCTGCTGCACGATATGGACTATGAGCGGCATCCTTCGCTGGAGGAGCATCCGTTTGTCGGAGTGAGGCATCTGCGGGAGTTGGGATGGCCGGAGGAGGTGGTGCATGCGATTTTGGCGCACGCGGACTACTCGGGAACGCCACGGGAGTCGCATCTGGATAAGGCGTTGTTTGCCTGCGATGAGCTTGCGGGTTTTTTGACGGCGTGTGCGCTGGTGAAACCTTCGAAGTCGATTCACGAGGTGGAGGTGGCGGGAGTAAAGAAGAAGATGAAGGATAAGGCGTTCGCGCGGGCAGTGAAGCGGGAGGATATTACGGATGGGGCGGAGTTGTTGGGGTTGAGTGTGGACGAGCATGTGGGGAACTGTCTGCGGGCGATGCAGGCGCGGGCGGGGGAGTTGGGGCTGGAAGGGAACGAGTCTCTTAGCTCTTAAAACTCATCAGGCAGGTCGAAATGTTTGGCGAGATAGATGATGAGTGCCGCAAGAATCGCCCCTCCAACCCAACCAACAATGCGAGATCTTGATGTGGGAGCTACTTCGGAAAGGTTGTTTTCGCCTGGCTTTGAAGAGTTATAGAGAATCACGATTTCGTGCCCTCTATCCAGCGGTTCGCTGCGTTCGTATTCGTCGACGAAAAGCTTTCCGTCGACGGTGTAACTGAAACTGACCACGAAAAAACTATTGTCCTGATAGTCATCAGACAAATCGCGGAGACGGGCAGGATGGTAAGTGCTGGATAATACTGTCGCAGTTACTTCCTTCCAGTTGTCCGAAGAGGATCTTTCAGAAGCGGTGAGGTGTTCTGTCATTTAGACACCGAGTTCGCTGCTTGGAATTTTTGCGATTCTGTTCGCAGAGAAGGACTGATTTGTTGCATCGACTGAGCCGGGTAGGTTGACGGGGCGGGTGGCGTCTTCGAGGACTACCGTTTCGAAGCCGAGGACGTGGCCGTCGAGGGCCGAGTAGCGGACGCAGAAGTCGTAGGCGAGGCCGCAGAGGAAGAGGCGGGTGAGGTTGCGCTCGCGGAGGTACCCAGCGAGGCCGGTGGGTGTGGTGTGGTCGTTCTCGAGGAAGGCGGAGTAGCTGTCGATGTGGCGGCGGAAGCCTTTGCGGAGGATGAGTTCGGCGTGGGGGATGGAGAGGGCGGGATGGAAGGCTGCGCCTTCGGTGTGTTGGAGGACGTGTTCGGGCCAGAGGGTCTGGGGACCGTAGGGGGCCTGAATGGTCTCGTAGGGCTGGGCGTTCGCATGAGTTGCGGCGTGGGTGGTGGCGAAGGAAATGTGTTGGGTGGGGTGCCAGTCCTGGGTGAGGATGACGTGGTCGAACTTTTTTGCGAGGGCGTTGATGAGGGGGACTACGGCGTCGCTGTCTGGGATGGGCAATGCGCCGCCGGGCATGAAGTCGTTTTGGACGTCGATGACGAGGAGTGCGTCGGTGGGTTGGAGTTGCATAGTGACTTGATGGTAGAGCACAAGTGAAGAGTACGGTCGTCCTTCGGACGATGCCCACATCTCGAAATCGAGATATGGGGCACCCGGACCTGATTATGGCTTGAGGTTTGTGGTGTCCTGGATGGTGCCGATCTTTATGTCGGAGCTTTTGCAATTTTTGTCCTGACAGAAGCCGGTGATCCAGACTTCGCCGTCGCCGAGCATGACGCCCTGGGAGTTGACGAAGAGAGCGTCGTATTTTTGTTTCAGGATGACCGAGGAGATGTCGGAGGTGATGACGCGGTCGTAGTCCTTGATGAAGGCCTTTGGGGATTTGATGGTGATGGGACGCTTGCCGGGGTTGACCTTGATGGGGTAGTGAACGAGGGCGGCGACGGCGGCGGGGTTGTGCTGGGCGACGGCTTGCTGGAGGTTGAAGAGGAGCTGCTGAACTTTCGCGTGGCTTCCGACGGAGAGGTCGATGGATTTGTCGAGGTCGACGGTGGGAGTTTGAGCGATGCCGTGGACAGGCAGGAGAAGCGCGCCGGAGATCAGGATCAACTGTGCGAGTTTGGTTCGGAGGTTCATTCCGTGTCTCCGTGGGATGTCTGAACTATCTCTGGTTTCAGTTCGAAGATAGGGTACACGGGTTCGGACGAGACGGTGAACGTAATGTGCAGCTAAGATGCTAGGCTGGCACGCTTTTGTGATTGGCCGGTTATCGGAGGATGGAAGTTGGAGAGTTCGTTGGGGTCGAAGCTGGATGTGAAGGCGGCGCGGTTCGGTGCGAATCGTGCGGCGTTGCAGGTGTTGATGGCGGCGTTGCGGGTCTCGGAGGATGAGATTCGGCTGGGTGGCGGGGCGAAGGCTGCGGAGGCGCAGAGGGCCAAGGGGCGGCTGACAGTGCGGGAGCGCCTGGCGCTGCTGCTGGATGAGGGAAGTGAGTTTCTGGAGTTGGGGCTATGGGCGGCGTATGGGATGTATGGCGAGTATGGCGGCGCGCCGGCGGCGGGGGTGGTGACCGGGCTGGGGCGGGTGAGTGGGCGGCTGTGCATGATCGTCGCAAATGACGCGACGGTGAAGGCGGGGGCGTTTTTTCCGATGACGGCGAAGAAGGTGCTGCGGGCGCAGACGATTGCGCTGGAGAATCGGATTCCGACTCTGTATCTGGTGGATTCGGCGGGGGTGTTTCTGCCGCTGCAGGAGGATGTGTTTCCGGATACGGATGATTTCGGCAGAGTGTTTCGCAATAACGCGGTGATGAGCTCGCTGGGGGTGCCGCAGATTACGGCGATTATGGGGATGTGCGTGGCGGGCGGGGCTTATCTGCCGGTGATGACGGATACGGTGTTGATGACGGAGGGATCGGGGTTGTTTCTGGCGGGGCCGTCGCTGGTGCAGGCGGCGATCGGGCAGAAGACCGACGCTGAGGAGCTGGGCGGGGCGGCGATGCACGCGGAGATCTCGGGCACTGTGGATTTCAAAGAGCCGAATGATCATATGTGCCTGGCACGGTTACGTTCTCTGGTGGGGAAGATTGGCTCGCCGGCGAAGGCCCCGTTTAGTGTCGTGGGGTACGACGCAGCGAAGGATGCGCCGAAGTTTGCCGCGGAGGATCTGTATGGGTTGATCGATCCTGATCCGGCGAAGGCTGCGAGCAATGTGTATGACATGCGCGAGGTGATTGCGCGGATCGTGGATCGCTCGGAGTTCGATGAGTACAAGGAGGATTTTGGGCGGACGGTGTTGTGTGGATATGCTCGAATTGGCGGACGGGCTGTGGGGATTGTGGCGAATCAGAAGGTGCACCAGTCGCAGACGGTTGCTGTGGGGCCGCAGGCGGGAGAGAAGCGGACGGAGTTCGGCGGGGTGATCTATACGGAGAGTGCGCAGAAGGCGGCGCGATTCATTATGGATTGCAATCAGAGTCTGGTGCCGTTGATCTTTCTGCATGATGTGAATGGGTTCATGGTGGGGAAGGATGCGGAGTGGAGTGGGATTATTCGTGCCGGGGCGAAGATGGTTTCGGCGGTGAGCACTTCGGTTGTGCCCAAAATAACGGTGATTGTGGGTGGGAGTTTTGGGGCGGGGCATTATGCGATGTGCGGAAAGGCTTATGATCCGCGGTTTTTGTTTGCGTGGCCTACGGCTCGGTATGCGGTGATGAGTGGGGCTTCGGCGGCGAATACTCTGGCGGAGGTGAGGGCGAAGCAGATGGAGCGTGGGGGGAAGGTGCTGTCGGATGCGGAGAAGAAGGCGCTGTATGACGAGATTAAGTCGTCGTATGATGCGCAGGCCGATCCGAGGTACGGGGCGGCGAGGCTTTGGATTGATTCGATTATTGATCCGGTGAAGACGCGGGAGGTGCTGATGACGGCATTGGAGGCGGCTAGTTTGAATCCGGATGTGGCTAGGTTTAATCCGGGGGTTTTGCAGACGTGAGGAAGTTTCAAATTGTCATAGCGCTTATCGTGATTCTTCTCTTCGTCTATCCGTTCGAGTCGCTGCAGGCTCCACTTTGGGAGGTCTCTGTCGTAGATACATCAAACAATTCGATTAGCGGCGCGAAAGTTCGTGAAAGCTATCGGGATTACTCTGCCGAATCTAAAGGTAGTGAGGCTGATTTGATCACTGATCTCACAGGCAAGGTGACCTTTCCCGCTAGGAAAATTCGAGCTAGTGTCTTGAAGCGGTTTGTAATAGTTCTTTCTTCCGCCACGGCTGGTGCACATGCAAGCTTCGGTCCTCACGCTTTTGTTTTTGTTTTCGGAGGAATGGAAGGCTCTTCTATTAAGAATGGTGTGGTGGAGGATTGGACTGGATCGCCACGAATGAATAAATCTGTCATTGTCGTTCAGTGACAGAGAAAGAGGACGACAAGGGAGTGAGTAACTTGGTGAAGATTATTGAGTGTCCGCGGGATGCTTGGCAGGGCTTGCCGAAGAATATGCCAGCGGAGGTAAAGGCGGATTATCTGCGGGTGTTGATTGCGGCGGGGTTCAAGCATATCGATGCGGTGAGCTTTGTTTCGCGGTCGGCGGTGCCGCAGATGGCGGATTCGGAGCTGGTGCTGGAGTATCTTGATCCGCCAGATGATGTCGAGATTATTGGCATTGTGGTGAATGGGAAGGGTGCCGAGCGGGCGGTGAAGACGGGGAGCGTGCAGACGCTGGGGTTTCCTTATTCGGTGTCGCCGACGTTTTTGCAGCGGAATCAGAGTCAGACGCCGGAGGAGGCGCTGGAGGAGTTGGAGAAGGTGGGCACGTTGGCGTACAAGGCGGGAATGGATGTGGTGGCGTACATCTCGATGGCGTTTGGGAATCCTTATGGCGAGGCGTGGGATATTGACGAAGTGGTGGCGGCGTGCGATCTGCTGGCGGATAACGGGGTGACGCAGATCTCGCTGGCGGATACGGTGGGGCTGGCGACGCCGAAACAGGTCAGCGATCTGGTGGCGGATGTTCTGGCAGTGCATGAGGGGATTGAGATTGGGGTGCATCTGCATGCAAGGCCGGACCAGGCGGCAGAGAAGATTCGTGCGGCGTATGAGGCTGGGTGCAGGCGGTTCGATGCGGCGATTGGCGGGCTGGGTGGTTGTCCGTTTGCCCAGGATGCGCTGGTGGGAAATGTCGCGACGGAGGTGCTGCTGGCGGAGTTGAAGGCGTTGGGAGCGGAGTTGGAGCCACTGCGGCCGCTGGATGGGTTACTGGCGGCTAGCGCGGAGATATTGCGGAAGTATGGGGAGAGGGTGCAGTGAACGTAGCGAGTCAGCGAATCAGCTAGTTAGCAGGGCTGGTCGAGTAGAGAGTTAGGGGGTTTTTTGTGAGTTATGTAACTATTTTGGTTACGGACGTGGACGGGGTTCGGATGATTACTTTGAATCGTCCTGAGCGGCGCAATGCGATGACACCGGAGATGCAGCAGGAGTTGATTCAGGCGATGGAAGAGACTGCCGCGAGCGACTGCAGCGTGGTGGTGCTCGCGGGCGCGGGGGAGGCGTTTTGTGCCGGGTTGGATTTGAGCGCGCTGCAGAGGATGAACGATAAGTCCGCTGCGGAACATACTGCGGACGCGGAGCGGATTGCGCGGCTGTTTCGAACCTTGTATGAGCTGCCGAAGCCTACGATTGCGGCGGTACATGGAGCTGCGATTGCCGGGGGGACGGGTCTGGCGACGATGTGCGACTTTACGCTTGCGGTGCCGGGGGCGAAGTTCGGATATACGGAGGTGAAGATCGGATTTGTGCCGGCGGTGGTGTCGGCTTTTCTGGTGTTGCAGATTGGAGAGAAGCCGGCGCGGGATCTGCTGCTGACGGGGCGGATCTTTACCAGCGAAGAGGCGGAGCGGTTGGGGTTGGTGAATGAGGTGGTTGACGCGGAGAAGCTGACGGCGCGGACGCTGGAGCTGGTGGGGATGTTGAGGGCAAATAGTCCGGAGGCGATGTCGGCAACGAAGCGGCTGCTGAGGGCGCAGAATAAGGCGTGGCTGGATGCGGCGGTTGCGGAGGCGTTGGCGGCGAATGCAGAGGCCAGAGGAACGCATGATTTTCGCGAGGGGGTGGCGGCATTTCTGGAGAAGAGGAAGCCGGTTTGGGGCAGGGGCTGATGGTTGCGGGGATTTGTAGCTGTTGCGACCGGATCAGATCGATCTGAATTGTGGTTCAGATTAGGTAGACTGTCTGGATGATTGAAGTTGTCGCAGAGAAGCGTGTGGGGGAGGCCCGGGTACGGGTGCGGTATGCCGAGACCGACCAGATGGGCGTGGTGTATCACTCGAACTACCTGATCTGGTTTGAGGTGGGGCGGGTGGAGTTGATCCGGTGCATGGGGCTGGACTACAAGCGAATGGAGGTGGAGGAGGGCTGCGGGATTGCGGTGGTGGACGTGCATGTGCGATATCGCGCGCCGGCCCGGTATGACGATGAGTTGGTGGTGGAGACGAGGTTGGTGGCGGCTCGTGGCGCGGTGATCAAGTTCGGGTATAAGGTGCTGCGGATTGGGGATGGCGCGTTGCTGTGTGAGGGCGAGACGGTGCATGTGGTGGTGGGCAAGGACATGAAGAAGAGGGGCCTGCCGCCAAAGTATGCGGAACGTTTTGCGGCGTATCTCGGGTCTCGGGCATCCCATGGGTAGATGGTTTGCAGTCAGATCGCTGATGAGGTGAGTTTGGATGAGTACTGACAAGAAGGTTGCGCTGATTACGGGTGGTAATAAGGGGATTGGCCTGGAGACCGCACGGCAGCTTGGGAAGCTTGGGATTACCGTGTTGATCGGCGTTCGCGATGAGGCTAAGGGCGAAGCTGCGGTGGCGGAGTTGAAGAAGGATGGCGTTGAAGCGCGGGCGGTCAAGCTCGATATGGAGAATTCAGCAGACTATGCTGAGGTTGCGAAGTTGCTTGAGAAGGACTATGGACATCTCGATATTCTGGTCAATAATGCGGGAATCTTTCTCGACGGCCGTAAAGGCAATGAGACCACGAAGACATCGAAGGAGATTCTACAGAAGACGTTCAACACGAATTTTTTCGCGGTGGTAGGGCTGACTCAGGCGTTGCTGCCTCTTTTGAAGAAGAGCCTGGGTGGGCGGATTGTGAATCTTTCGAGCATTCTGGGTTCGAATACGCTGCATGCTACGCCGGGGTCGTTTATCTACGATGCGAAGACGTTTGCTTATGATGCTTCGAAGTCGGCGCTCAACTCGTTCACGATTCATCTTGCGCATGAGTTGAAGGATACGAAGATCAAGGTGAACTCGGCGCACCCGGGGTGGGTGAAGACGGATATGGGTGGCGAGGGGGCGCAGCTTGATATCGTGACTGGGGCGAAGACCTCGGTGGAGCTGGCTACGTTGCAGGACAGTGGGCCGAATGGGGAGTTTCTTCACCTTGGTAAGGCGCTGCCCTGGTAAAGACTTTTGTCCTGCCGGACGGGCCTCCTGCGCGGAGGGCGGTCACTTCGTGACTTGTGTACCCCTTCGGTTGGCGCTCCCGTGGGTCGCGAGGGAAGTTGATTCCGACCAACGGGAGGACCGATGCATATCATCCTGCCAAGACAAGGTATACACGTCACGAAGTGACCGCTGCCCGCGCAGGGCGCCCGTCTGGCAGGACATGAGTTTTCAAAGAGCAAGGGTTCGCGGTTTTACGTTCTCGCGGATGAAGGTGATGGTGGTTTCAAGCGGCGTTCCCGGTCCGAAGATGGCCGAGACGCCGTTTTCTTTTAGTTTCGGCTGGTCCTCGTCGGGGATGGTGCCTCCGAGGACGAGGAGGATGTCTTCGGCCTTCTGCTCGCGGAGCAGGGCGGTGATGCGGGGGACGATGACGTTGTGGGCGCCGGAGAGGATGGAGAGGCCGATGCAGTCGACGTCCTCCTGAATGGCGGCGGAGACGATCATCTCGGGGGTCTGGCGGAGGCCGGTGTAGATGACCTCCATGCCGGCGTCGCGGAGGGCTCGGGCGATGATTTTAGCGCCGCGGTCGTGGCCGTCGAGGCCAGGCTTTGCGACGAGAACGCGGATTGGAGGCGTGTTGGGCATTGAGTTAGGCACCGAGGAGCGAGTATATCTGGCGGGTGGCCGGGTAGGTACCCCCCTCCCCCCTCGGGGTATTTTGCAGGGAAGTACTTTGGTTTCTGTTAGTTGCAGAAGGTATGTGTCTGCAAAGTATTCATTCGCAATGGGTTGTGCCTAAAATATCTGAAATCAGCAATTTACCTTCTCTTTCGTGTCAACAAAGAATAGTAGCTCAACCTCCTACTTTTAATTATAGAGAGTTGGGCTGGGTGAATACGCCACGCGAATCGCCTGTGTTGACGCGGGTTTTCGCAGGCATGGGGCTTGACAAGATTTTTGGCAGGTTTGCTCTTAGCGAAGCTGGCTACCGATTCCCCGGCGGGATCGAATTCATTGACCGGGATGGCGTCTGTGGCTGGGCGTTGTAGTGGTGTTTGGGTGGTGATTGATGGTGGCAACGTGGTGTTTTGGTGGCGTGAGTTTGCGGCGAGGGAGTTTTGTACGGTCTCAACCTAACAGGAAGAATCGGCTGGTCCTACGTCTCTTTTTTACTTGTGTGCGTTGGGTGCTTCGAACAGGACGAGGTTGTCACGATAGTCGATGTGCATGACGAGCTGTTCGAGGGTGGGGTAGCCGAGGAAGCCGTGAACTCCGTCGAATCGTGACAGGTTGAGCGAGTCCATCCCGGTGACGGGTAGCCGAAGGCCAGCGAAGTCTGCGGTGAAGCTGCCAGCTTCTTTCAGTTGGCTGACTCCGGAGAGCCCCTGCACGAAGGTTATGGAGTCCTTTGTCCGGGTCACTTGCTTCGCGAAGTCCGTGTCGATCAAGTTGGTGAAGGAACCAGTATCGACAATAAAGAGTGTCGGCTTGCCGCTGTTGATAACGACTGGCATGATGAGCTGGTGGCCGCGGCGGTAGATGCTGGTCCAGTTCCGCATGGATGGCGCTTTGAAGCGGTCGAAGCTGCTGAGGTCATTTGCCGGGTCACCACTGAGCGCGTCCAGTGGCGCTGTAGGAGCGGAGGAGGGTTGCGGCAACGGCTCAAGGCGAATCTCATGCTTTACGTAATCGACTGTGACGAGGTAGCGCGAGAAGATGTCAGTGCCGACGAGACCGTCGATCGTATCGAGGGCCTGGCCGATGTGACCTCCACCCATGACGCTGAAGTTTTCCAGAGCACCGACGTTGCAGTTTTTGAACTCAATGCCTCCGATACGAACGGATGCGGCGGTGAATTGTTCGATGGCGTTGGACCCCTGATCGCCGAAGCCCCAGACGCGGGAGGAGCTCAGCTTTTGCAGACCCATTCCGGAGAATTTGCTGTGCGTGAGGAGAAACCCGCTGGCGCCTGTGTCGATCTGGAGGGTGCGCTTGTGTCCGTTGAAGGCGATTTCGAGGCCGTAGTGGTCGATACCGATGGCGCCGTAGACGGGTGTCATCGGAATTCGCAGAGGGCCGGTTGCAGCAGATAGTTCGCAACGATTTTTGAGGCCGGAGTCTTGCTCTTCGATTCGCCTGGCCAGGGCAGTCTTGCGCTTGTCGTCTAACGCTTTGGCTTCGTGGACAAAATTTGCAAGTTCGGTCGCGGACTGCTCGTTATTCAGGGAGTTGATCCAGGCGAAGCGGATGTTCTCGTTATTGGGGCTGAGTTGGTGGGCAAGTGCGAGGTGTTTTTGGGCGGTGGCGTGATAGCCGGCGAGCGCTTCATAGTCGGCCAGCCCCTCGTAGGCGGCGGGGAGACAGGGGTCGAGCTTGAGCGCTTTGAGCATGAGCGCATAGGACTCGAGCCAGTCTCCTTCAGAGTGGCGGAGTTCGCCGGCGGTGACAATCGCGACAGGATCTGCCGGCTCTGCGAGGGTCCATGCATCGGTTTTTTTTCTGGCTTCGTCGAGTTTGCCCTGACCGATCAGGCTGTCAATCTCAAGCTGCCGGCTGCGGCTGTTTTTGGGGTCGGCCTTGTATTCGGCGGCGGCGAGGTCGCCCGACTTTTTATAGTCTTGACGGTAAAACGCCAACTCGGTTGCGGTTGGGGCAGCATGATCGATTGCGCACGAAGCATTTTTCGCAGAGGGAGCCGGTTGTGCAAAGCTGGTTGAGGCGAGGATGGCTAAGACAAAGAGGGATAACCAAGAGGAAGGCAGGAGCGCAGCGGCCGAGTTGTTCATGTTGAGTTGAATATATTCAAGAAGAGAGATTTCTTCTATTGCTAAGTCCAGATGGGTTCGGGAGGTGGTGTATCGTTTGTGGGATTTCCTTGTGGATCTTCTGGAGATTCGGTCTCTGCGGGGGAATCAGAAGGCGTCTTCGGTGCCGATGGGCATGCCGGGTGGGGCTTCGATGGGCTTGGCGGGGATGAACTTGGCGGGGTCGCGGTTGAAGTCGTTGATGCGGTCGATGAGTGCGGCGCGGTGGATGGCTTCGGCGGTGTCGGTGAGTGGGGCGGCGATGGTCCACTGCTTGAGGAGATCGTTGATGTGAGAGCGGGCGATGGCGCGTGCTTGCGTGGAGGCTTGCGGGTTGACGGCGAGGGAGAGCATGGCTTCGAGGGCGCGGAACTCTACGGCTCGCTCTACTTCGGAAGACATGGTGTGGCCGCCTTCTGGGCGCTCGGCGGTGGTTTTGGAGATGGCTTCGAGGACGCCGCGGAGGGAGGGGGCGTCGGCGAGGCGCATGTGGTACTGGACGAGGCGTGAGGCGCGGGCGGGGTCGAGGAGGACGTTGAGGGTGAGGTCGGCGGCGGACTCGGCGGTGGCGATGGGGTCAAAGGTGAGGCCGGTTTCGGAGGGGAAGGACTCGCGGGTGCGTGGGAGGCCGGGGGGGCGTGGGGGGAGGATCTTCAGGAGTGATTCGGGGAGGGTGAGGGTGTCGGGGGAGAGGGTTTTGAGGACGGCGGTGAGGGCTTTCTTCTGTTCGGCGGAGGGGACGATCTCGGGCGCGGGTTGGTTGTCGCCGCGGAGGTTGTAGCGGTAGTCGAGGCCGCCGATCTCTTTGATTGCGGCTTCGGTTTGGTAACGGTGGAGGAGATAGAGGGGGACGAGGGTGTCTTCGAGTTGGGCCATGGGAGTGCCTGTGGTGATGGCGTTTTCGTTGAAGCGGGCGAGGGCGGCTGTGCGGATACTGAGGATGCGGTCTAGTTCATCGGCGGGGTCGGTACCGTTGTCCCATAGGTGGGCGTGTGGGTGTGTGCCGCCGAGGGGACGGGCGTCTTCGTCGGTGATGTAGATGAGGCCGGTTTTTTCGCTGGCTTCGAGGATGGCGTTGAGGGCGGCGGGGTCTTCTTCTGGGTGCTTGGCTTCGCTGCGCTTGCCGCTGGCGTTGCTCTGTTTGCCGCTGGCGTTGCTCTGTTTGCCGCTGGCGCTATCGAATTCGCGGTAGCCGTAGTCGATGGCGACCTTGTCCCAGATGCCGATGTTGACGCCGTAGCTTTCGGTGAGTGTGGGGATGCCTTCTTTGTTGAGCGTGATGTAGGGGTGGGGATAGTCCATGACGGAGACGGATTCATCAGGGGTGTGGGGGAAGGAGCTTGCGGCGAAGTTGTGGGCTAGGCCGAGGGTGTGGCCGGTCTCGTGCGCGGCTAGCTGGCGGGTGCGGGCTAGGGCCATCGCTAGCATGGGATCGTTTGCCGGCGGGAGGGGTTTGCCGTTGACGTAGGGGCTCAAAAGGGCTTCGGCGATGAGGTAGTCCTGGCGACTGCGGAGGGAGCCGAGGGTTACGTTGCCTTTGAGGATCTCGCCGGTGCGCGGGTCGACGACTGCGGAGCCGTAGCTCCAGCCGCGGGTGTAGCGGTGGACCCACTGGATGATGTTGTAGCGTATGTCCATGGGGTCGGCGTCGGCGGGGAGGAGGTCGACGCGGAAGGTGCCGGTGGCCCAGCCTGCGGCCTGGAAGGCTTGATCCCACCAGCGCGCTCCTTCGAGGAGGGCGGTGCGGATGGGCTCGGGGGCGCCGCGGTCGACGTAGTACTGGATGGGGGTTACGGCTTCGCAGGCGTGGTTGCAGGAGGGATCTTTTTTGAGGAGGCGGTGGCGGATGATGAAGTGCTGGTCGAGCGGGGCGCCTAGCGGGGCGGCGTAGTCGCGATAGGTGGTGGGGAAGTAGCCGGCGCGGGGGTCGAAGCGGCGGGGGGTGAAGCCGGGGCCGGGGAGCTCGATGAAGGATTGGTGCTCGCGGAGGGTGAGGGCGTGGGGGTCGGGGGTTACGTTGGTGACGAACTCTGCTTTGGCTGGGTCTTCGGTGGTGAAAGTGAGGATGGACTCTACTTCGGTATTTTTGGGGAAGGCTTTGGTGGCGTCGAGGGCGATGGTGGAGCGAGTGGGGTCGAGTTTGTAGGTGCCTTGCTTGGTGGTGGTGAGGATTTCGGCTACGCCGTGGGCGTCGCGGAGGTAGAAGTCTGTCGCGTCGATGAGGACTGCGCCGCTGGGGTCTTCTGCTTCGACCTTGAAACCGAAGAGGACGGACTCGGGGAAGGACTGATGGACGGCTAGCTGCTCGGATGGGTCGGCGGAGGTGGAGCGGAAGTGCTGGTTGGGTTCGACGAGGAGGACCTTGGGGCCGGTGCGCTCGAAGTGGAGGATTTCGCCGGAGGAGATCTGGCCGCGGTCGAGGCCGAGGTCGTTGGAGCCGGTGCCGTAGGGGAGGGAGTGGGTGTAGAGGAGGTCGGGGCTGCGGCTGGAGGCGTCGAGGTGGGGGATCTCGAGATAGAGCTTGCCGGTCTTCGCGTCCCAGTCGAGCGGAAGGTAGCCGTCGAGGTGCTTCATGCCGGTGGTTTTGGCGGCGATGGCTTGCGCGGAGATTGTAACCGGAAGAGTGGCATAAATTGTGGAGATGGCGAGGAGGGCCAGGGTCATGCGTTTGGGCATGGTTTTGTTTTACACCAGAGGGAGCAAACAACGGCAACGGCAAAGACAAATGCGGGGGTCTTGACGGATACCGCAGCATGAATCGGTTCTCTGCGACTGAGAGATGTGGCCGCAATCCACTGCGCTGCTCACGATAAAACCGTGAGCAGCTTCGGTCGAAATGACGATTACTTTTTGACGGAGAAAGCTTCTTATTGTTCGGGGGCTCCACTGCGCGATCGAAAATGATGATTACTTTTCTTGAGGACGGAACTATAAACTCACCGCGAGATTTTTTGTTCTGTGGTCAGGATCTGCGGGCGGTTTGCCAGGCCTTGGCGTACTGCCAGCTGGTGTAGGTGGAGTGGTAGAGGTGGAGGAGGAGGCCCTCGCGGCCGTCGAGGAAGCCGAGGCGGAGGAGGTAGTTTCGGAAGAAGGTGAGGATGGGGAGGATGAGGACGTTGTGGAGGAGGGCGAGACGGGAGTCGCTGGTGTGGCCCTTGTCGATGACGAGCTGTGCGCCGAGGGTGCTGTAGCGGTTGAGGCTTTCGATGTAGCTCTCGAGGGTGGGGTAGGCGTGGTGGACGATGTCGTGTTTGAGGGTCTCGGTGACGCCGTCGAGTGCGATGGTCTCGTGGACGGGGCGGTCGGTGAAGCGGGCGGGAGGAGCGAAGTTGGCGGAGTGGCGGCGGAAGAGGCGGAGGTGGGGGTCGGGATAGAAGCCGCCGTGACGGATCCAGCGGCCCAGGAAGAGATTGCGGCGGCGGAGGAGGTAGGCGTCGGCGGAGGGAGAGGCGGCGAGGAGAGCGCTGATCTCGGCTTGGAGCTCGGGGGTGAGGGCTTCGTCGGCGTCGAGGGAGAGGATCCAGGTGCCGGTACATTGCTCGATGGCGAAGTTCTTCTGGGCGGCGAAGCCCTGCCAGGGTTCGAGGAAGAGCTTGGCCTTGAATTCGGCGGCGATCTCTAGGGTGCGGTCGGTGGAGCCGGAGTCAACGACGATGATCTCGTCGGCGAATTGGACGCTGGCGAGGGTACGGGCCAGGTTGGCCTCTTCGTTGAGCGTGATGATCGCTACGGACAGCTTCGGCGTCATGATGGCTATCCCATCCTCCCAAGTACGGGAGCGTTCCTCGTCAGTTGTGTGTATTCCCAGTGGCCGGGATGGCCGCTTAGGAGGGTTCAGTTTATTACGGTATTGCGAGTTGGCAAGCAGGTTCTTTACGGCGTAGTGGTAAACGCTTCAGGGGAGAGTGATGGCGGGGTCTTTGAGGTGCTCGCGGAGGAGGCGCTGGGTGAGGGCCTTGAGGTCTTCTCCGGTTTTGGTGAGGGTGAAGACGCCGGTGGCTTCGGCCCAGTCGAGCTTGTAGCTGGTGGCTTGCGCGGAGATCCAGACCTGGCGGATGGGGGTGTTGGGCGTGATGACGAACTTGCTGGAGCCGTTCTCGAAGATGATGTTCATGACGCCGTTGTTGTCTTCGAACTCGAAGCCTGCGTCGTCGTCCTCGGCGGAGATGAGGGATTGCTTGAGGGACTCGAGGGCACGGTCGGATTCGCGGCGGAAGGTGGCTTCGTCGATCATGAGGTTAGTTTACCCGGTGTACTCTGCTTTACCCCGTGTACTCTTCGTGGGCTGTTTCGGCGATGGCCTGGGCGGGGACGGTGCGGTGGGCGAGAAGATGGCCCGCGGCTACTGCGGCGATGCACAGGATGACGGAGAGGAGAACGTTGGCGAGGGCTCTGCCCCATGCGCCGGAGCGCATCAGGTCGTAGGTCTGGAGACTGAAGGAAGAGAAGGTGGTGAAGCCTCCGCAGATGCCGACCATGACGAAGAGACGGAGGTTCTCGGAGGCGGGATAGCGGCCGCTTTGCAGGGTGAGGGTGCCGAAGTAACCGATGACGAAAGACCCGAGCACATTGATGAGGATGGTGCCGAAGGGGAACCCGATGCTGTAGGTGAGGGTGAGGCGCGTGATGGTGTAACGCAGTAAGCCGCCCAGTGCACTGCCGATTGTGACCCAGAGATAAGACATCGTCTGCCTCGTTGTTCCTCAGATTAAGAAGATCGAATTGGCAGAGGTCATCAGCCGGGTGCTTACGGCGGTTTTGGGAGACCTCATTCCCATGCGTCTATCGTAGCAGCGTTTTATCGGTCTGAGCTTTGCTTGAAGAGAGGCTTCTGAATTTCGACAGTCTTTTGAGATACCTATTGCCATGCCATAGGGGAAGTGCGAATATGTATGGGTTGGCAATAGGAGTGGTCCGGGGAGACTCAGCGAGACTAGGATGGATGCGGGGCAGCGCACACTGGCTCTGGTCTCAGGTTGCTTCTCTGTTGTAGAGGAGGGTTTATGAGAAGACTGCGGGCGTTCTGGATGCGGGTTCTTGGGGCTTTGAGCAATTCAAGCGGAGGCACGGAGCTGGCTGACGAACTGGAGAGCCATCTTCAGATGCATATCGAGGACAATGTCCGCTCCGGAATGTCGGAGGAGGAGGCACGGCGACAGGCTTTGATTCGGCTTGGTGGATTGGAGCAGACGAGGCAGGCCTATCGTGAGAGGCAGGGGCTTCCTGGCATCGAGACTCTGTGGCAGGATATTCGGTTTGGTCTGCGTGTGCTGGGGAAGAGTCGTGGATTTACTGTTGTGGCGGTGCTGACGCTGGCGCTCGGAATCGGAGCGAACACGGCTCTGTTTTCTGTGATCAATGCGGTGCTGCTGAACCCACTTCCTTATCCTCACTCCGAGGAGCTGCTTACGGTCCATGCGGCTAAGCAGAACTTCAATGAAGGCTCCATCTCCTACCTGAACTTTCGTGACTGGCAGCGCGATAACAAGACTTTGAGTGCACTGGCTGTTTCGCGCGGCACAGGGTACATCCTGACGGGTACGGGGGCTTCGGAGGAGGTGCGGGGCGAGCTTGTCTCTTCGGAGTTTTTTCCTCTTCTGGGAGTGAAGCCGGTAATGGGGCGGTTGTTCGCTCAGCATGAAGATGAGATTGGGCAAAGTCCTGTGGCTATGATCAGCGCGGGGTTCTGGCAGCGGAAGCTTGGAGGGCGGCCTGATGTGATTGGGAAGGCGCTCACACTCGATGGACGCGACTATGTCGTTGTCGGGGTGATGCCTGCGAGCTTCAACCTTGCGATTAATAACTTTCGTGCCAGCGATATCTATGTGCCGATCGGTCAGTTTCAAAATCCTGCGTTGAGTGATCGGGCGGCGGGGCTTGGGATACACGGTATCGCGAGGCTGAAGCCGGGGGTGACGCTGGAGCAGGCGCAGGCGGATATGGAGAGAGTCTCGCGAGGCCTTGAGGCGACTTTCCCGGCGGAGGATCAGGGGATTCGCGCCAGGCTGGTGCCGTTCAAGGAGTCGCTGGTGCGCGAAGTGCGCCCGCTGCTCGTGGTCTTGATGGGGGCTGTCGTGTTTGTGCTGCTGATTGCCTGTGTCAATGTTGCGAATCTGTTGCTGGCGAGGTCGAATGTCCGCGCGCAGGAGTTTGCGGTGCGGTCGGCGCTGGGAGCAAGTCGCGGGCGCCTGTTGCGGCAGCTGCTGACGGAGAGTTTGATCCTTTCCGTGCTGGGCGGAGGGTTGGGCCTTGTGCTGGCTGCTGTTGGAACGCAGGCGCTGGTGAAGATGCTGCCGCAAGGGCTGCCGCGTGCCGCGGAGATTCATTTGAGCTGGCTGGTGCTGTGCTTTACGGCGTTGATCTCGCTGGCTTCGGGGACGCTGTTTGGTTTCGCGCCTGCGATGAAGATGTTTAAACAGAATGTGCAGAGCGCGCTGAAGTCCGGTGGCCGCGGGACTGGTGTCGCAAGTCACCGGATGCAGGATTCGCTGGTCATCCTTCAGATGGCTTCGGCTCTGGTGTTGTTGATCGGCGCGGGTTTGATGATTCGCAGCATGGTGAAGCTGTCGAACGTGGATCCGGGTTTTCGTTCGAAGGGTGTGATGACGTTTGGTCTCGAGGCTGCGCCGGAGATGAAGGGTGCGAGTCCCGACGCGATGCGAGCCTATCTGCGCGAGGCGCAACGGAGGACCGCTCTTACGCCGGATGTTGAAGCGGTATCGTTTTCGTGGGCTGCGCTGCCTATGATATCGGATGATGAGCAGTTCTTTTGGCTGGAGGGAGAACCGAAGCCGGCAAGTCAGAACACGATGCGTTCGGCGATACGGTATCTGGTCGGTGCAGACTATCTGCGGGTGATGGGGATTCCTTTGCTGCGGGGCCGATTCCTTTTGGACACCGATGATGAGAAGTCGCAGCGGGTGATTGTGATTGATGATGTGTTTGCGCGGAAGTTCTTCGGGGATGCCGATCCGATCGGTAAACGCATTCATCTTGATCAGTTTGATGATCCGGCGCTGGTGGTGGGGGTTGTGGGGCATGTGAATCAATGGGGACTTGATAGCGACCTGGTCAATCCGCTGCGTGCTGAGACCTATCAATCGATGATGCAGTTGCCGGAGGTTCAGTTGAGTATGGTTGTGCTGGGGATGGATACGGTGGTGCGTTCGAAGTCCGGCGCTACTCCGAGCTTCAAGAGCATCGAAAGATCGGTGACCCAGATGAATCAGGAGCAGGTGGTTTATAACCCGGAGACGATGGACGATGTTATCTCCGACACGCTTGCCACACGGCGGTTCGCGATGATTCTGCTGGCAGTATTTGCGGGCACGGCGCTGGTGCTGGCGAGCATTGGGATGTATGGCGTGATCTCTTATCTTGTGGGGCAGCGGTCGCGTGAGATCGGGATACGCATGGCGCTGGGGGCGGATCGCAGGGATGTGCTTCGGTGGGTGCTGGGGCACGGCAGCAGGCTTGCGCTGATCGGCGCCGGGTGTGGGCTGATCGTTGCGCTGGGGCTGACTCGAACGATCGCGGGCTCGTCGTTGTTGTATGGGGTGCGGCCTTACGACCCGTCGACCTTTCTCGCCGTGATGGTGTTGATGATGGGAGTGGCTTTGGCAGCTTGTTATATTCCGGCGCGACGAGCGACACGGATTGACCCTATGACGGCGTTGCGTACGGATTAAGCGACGGCAGGACGGGAGGGGGACAGTCTCTCCGCGAAGAGTCTAAGCGAAGAGAGGAGGAGAAGCTGGTAGCTCCTCCTCCTCTCTTTGTGTGCTCAAACTCGTCGACTCGATGGACAGATGAGAAGAGAGTCGTCTTTAGAAGGGGATGTCGTCGTCGGTGATGCCCACGTCGGCGTAGTCGGGCTGGCTGGAGGGTGTGCGCTGATCGTAGCTGGCGGTGTTGGACTTGGAGTAGCCGCCGGTGGAGGCGCCTTCGCCCGCGGGTTTACCGCCGAGGAGAGTGAGTTCGTTGCAGAGGATCTCGGTCTTATACTTCTTCTCGCCGCTGGTTTTATCGTCCCAGGAGCGGGTCTGGATCTTGCCTTCGATGAGAATCTGCGAGCCCTTTTTGACGTAGTCGCGGACAACCTCGGCGGTGCGCTGAAAACAGACGATATTGTGCCACTCGGTCTTGTCGGCCCAGTTGCCCTGGGCGTCTTTTTGCCGGTCGGCGGTGGCGAGAGAGAAGCTTGCGACGGTCATGCCGCCGGCGGTGGCGCGGATCTCGGGGTCTTTGCCGACGTTGCCGAGGAGGAAGACTTTGTTGACGCCTTTTGCCATGTGAAGAACTCCGGTGTTTTACAAAATTGAGGTGGCTGCCCAGGGTGGTGTTGTCGGAGCTTCAGGTACGTTCCCTCGTGGAACGCCGCCCGAGGGCACTTTGATCCATAAACTGCATCCGCTTCGTATCGAAGCTGCGGATCTCTGGTGCAACGATCCAACCGCATCTACGTGGGCGGAAGACCATATCTTACACCATGCGAGCGAGGGCTTTCGATGGTCCGAGATGCTCTGTTGCGGAGGCTGTTTTGCGCCGGGAAGAACGATGAGATTGGGGCGTTTTCTTTGCTGGAACTGGGCTGGAGGGAGATCGTGTCTGTTGAATGGGGGGAGAGCGGGATGGACTATGATTGCTATTTCAACTGAGAAGACTGAGTTAATTTCCGGGGGTTTTGTGGCTCAACATTATGCGAACGCTTCCAGAGATGGCTTTTTCGTGCGGTGTCTGTCGGGCTATCGGCGTGGCCTGACGCGGAGTGCGGTTTCGTCGGTTTCGATGGGCTATGCGGTTTGTCTTACCGTGTCTCTGCTTTTGCTGGCTGGGTGCCGCTCCCGGCAGGACGTAGCCAGTCCGACTATTGAATTTACGAAGATTCCTCCGGCTGCACAGGGCGGCCGCGAGCGGGTGGATACGATCTCGGGACGTGTCAGTGGCGCGCGGCCTGGCCAACGAATCGTTATCTATGCGATGAGCGGGCCGTGGTGGGTTCAGCCGTGGCCGGATCAGCCCTTTCTTCCCATCGGGGCGGACTCGACCTGGAGTACGTCGACTCATCTCGGGTTCAAGTATGCCGCGATGCTGGTAGATACGGGATATCAACCACCGCCGACGCTGGATGTGCCACCGTCGGCCGGCGGCTCGGTGGCTGCGGTGGCGATTGTGGATGGCGTGGGCAAGCCTCAGATTGCACCTACGGTGCCGATCAAATTCAGTGGCTATGACTGGGGAGTACGGACGATTGCCTCGGATCGCGGAGGGTTGAATCTTCCCTACGAAGGCGATAACGCGTGGGTCGATCCGGAGGGGGCGCTTCATCTTCGCATCAGGAAGAAGGGGAATAAGTGGTCCTGCGCGGAGGTGGAGATGACGCGAAGCCTGGGATATGGAACGTACCTCTTTACGGTGCGAGACACGTCTCATCTGGAACCGGCCTCGGTACTGAGTTTGAATACCTTCGACGATTTTGGAGGAGAGCAGAACTACCGCGAGGTGGATGTCGAGATGAGTCAGTGGGGCGATGGCTCCAGTAAGGACAATGCGCAGTTTGGCATTCAGCCTTTTTATGTTCCGGGCAATGTGGCTCCGTTCGTGGAGCCTGCGGGAAAGGTGACTCACTCGTTCCACTGGGAGCCGGGGCGCGTGAAGTTTGTGACAGTGCGCGGAGACTCGATTCACAAAGGCGCTCCGGTTGTCGCGGAGCATGTCTTTACCTCGGGGGTGCCGTCGCCTGGCCACGAGAAGATGCAGTTGTTGTTCTACGTGGTTGCGAGCGACAAGTATCCGATGCTGAAGGACAGCGAAGTTGTTCTGGAGAAGTTCGAGTATCTTCCATGATGGCGCTATGAGAGTTTATCGGCTTGTCGGAAAATTGGTGGCCGTGTTTGTTGCGATGTGCTTCGCCCGGACGGTTTATGCTGTCGATCCGAACCGGGCTATCTCGCAGTACATGCGGGAGAGCTGGGGGCTTGAGAGAGGGTTCACCGGGGGGGCGGTGACCTCGATAGCCCAGGGGCCCAATGGCTATCTGTGGATCGGGACGGAGAAGGGCCTAGTTCGCTTCGACGGGCTGAGCTTTCAGGTCTTCGAGCAGCAGACGCCAACGGCGCTTCCGATCGGCCCTGTTCAGGAGCTGATCGCGGACTCGCAATCGAATCTGTGGATTCTTCTGGCGAATACTACGATCCTGCGATATCGCGATGGGAGGTTCGACCCTGGCCACAGTCAGGCAGAGGTTGGAATTACATCGATTGGGCGGCGCCGGGATGGCTCGGCGCTTCTCTCGTCGCTGGCTCTGGGTCCGCTTGGATACCACGCCGGCAAGTTCGAGGTGCTTACCGCACCGCCGACGCCGGGGAGATCCGATCCTGCTCAGGCGGCGGTGATGAACGATGAGCTCTCAAGCCGGTTGAGCTGGGCGACGGGCGTGGCGACTCACCGATTTGCCAAACCGAATACTTCGGTGACGGCGATCGCGGAGACCAGCGACGGCATCATCTGGCTGGGTACGCCCGATAAGGGTCTCTTCTATCTGAAAGACGGGCAGATTCACGACGTAGCCCCAGGGGTGGAGGGAAGGATCAATTGCCTGCTTCCGACGGAGAACGGTGAGCTGTGGATTGGAACCGACAAGGGTGTTCTGCGCTGGACCGGATCCAGAATCACTCGCGAAGGCGTGCCCTCGGAGCTTTCGAAGGTGTCGGCGCTCTCGGCGATTCGTGACAGGGATGGAAACACCTGGATCGGCACGTCTCATGGACTGTTTCGGTCCAACGCCGGCGGCGTCTCTTTCGATGACGACGGTACGGTGGCGTCCGATCTGGCGGTGAACTCTGTTTTTGAGGATAGAGAGGGGGATATATGGCTGGGAACGCCGCGAGGTGTTGAACGGCTTCGCGACAGCACTTTTGTGAGCTATGCGGTTGACCGGGACTTGCGATCGACGAGCGGCGGTCCGGTCTATGTCGATGCGGAAGGACGCACGTGGTTCGCCCCTTTCGACGGCGGATTGCACTGGCTGAAAGGCGGCAAGATCGAGAGCGTGACCGCCGGAGGCATGGATAGAGATGTGGTGTACTCCATTACGGGAGGCCACGATGAGTTATGGGCGGGCAGACAACGAGGCGGACTCACACGGCTGCGTGTTGCCAAGGGCGGCTTCGAGACGAAGACCTACACGCATGCGGACGGGCTGCTTCAGGACAGTGTGTATGCGGTTCATCAGAATCGCGACGGATCGGTATGGGCTGGGACTCTCAGCGGCGGGGTGAGTGAACTGAAGGACGGTAAGTTTACCTCCTACACGATGGCGAATGGGATGCCGTCGAATACTGTGACAGCGATGGTGGAGGGCGCCGACGGAAGCATGTGGTTTGCAACGCCGGTTGGTTTGACTCAGCTGCTACGCGGCCAGTTGCGAACCTATACAGAGACCGATGGGCTGCCTTCGCCCGATATCGATTGCCTGCTTGAGGATTCAAGCCACGTGCTGTGGGTCGGGACGACGTCGGGGCTCGCGTATTTCAACGCCGGTACGATCCATATTCCTCGTAATGTGCCGGAGTCGCTGCACGAGCAGATCTTCGGAGTTGCGGAGGACACCAATGGCTGGCTTTGGGTTGCGACGTCTAATCATGTTTTAAGAGTGAGGCGCGACAGGCTGCTGAGCGGCGCGATCGCGGAGGATGTAAGAGAGTATGGGACGAGTGATGGCCTGAGTGGAGTCGAGGGGGTCAAGAGGCAGCAATCGGTTGTCGAAGATCCGCTGGGACGGATCTGGTTTTCCATGAACCACGGACTTTCGGTCGTCGATCCGATTCGAGCTATACGGGGTGCCGCGCCGGTTCTGGCGAAGATCGATTCGGTTTCTGTCGATGGAGATTTTATTGATATAAAGACGGCTGTTCGGGTTCCATCTGTTAGCCGGCGGATAACGTTCGGCTTTTCCGGTGTGAATCTTTCCCTGCCGGAGCGAATTCGATACAAGTATCGCCTTGATGGATTCGATCGAGGCTGGAGCGAGCCGGTTGGAGTGCGGGAGGCCATCTACACAAACCTCGACCCAGGGTCTTACACGTTCCGCGTCATCGCCGAGAACTGCGATGGAGTCTGGAATATGGATGGGCCATCGTTGAATCTGACGGTGGTTCCGGCTTTCTACCAGACGAACTGGTTTCTGTTGCTGTGTGCGGCGGCGGTTGGGGCCCTGGCGTGGGGTGTCTATCAGTGGCATGTCGGCCAGGTCACGTCGCGGATGGATGTGCAGTTTATCGAGCGGCTGTCGGAGCGAACGCGAATCGCTCGCGAGTTGCACGACACGCTGCTGCAGAGTTTTCAGGGATTGATTCTTCATTTTCAGACGGCCCGGGATCTGATTCCACGAGATCCTTCCAAGGCGGAGAAGAGTCTTGACACCGCTCTGCAGAGCGCGGACCAGGCGATGGTGGAGGGGCGGAACGCAATCTATGACATACGATCTTCAACGCTGGTCGACGATGATCTCGCTCACATGATCACCGCGCTGGGAGAAGAGCTTGGGGCCAAGATCGAAGAGGGGGCGAGGCCTGGGTTCTCTGTCGTCGAGGAAGGGACAGCGAAGCCGCTGGATCCGATCTTCCGGGACGATGTTTACCATATCGTACGAGAGGCGCTGCGAAACTCCTTCAAGCATGGGGAGGCGCAGAAGATCGAAGCGGAGATTACGTATGGGAAGAGGCTGCTGCGCGTGCGGATTCGCGACGATGGGAAGGGGATCGACCGGAAGGTTCTGGAGGTGGGAGAACGCGCGGGACATTGGGGGTTGCCTGGTATGCGAGAGCGCGCCAAACGGATTGGCGCACATCTGGCGGTGTGGAGTGAAGCAGGAGCAGGAACCGAGGTAGAGCTGAACGTCTCCGGCTCGCTCATCTATGAATCAACTTCTCCTCAGCTTCTGTCTCGACTCTTTCGCAGGATTGGAGGCAGAGATAAGGGGCTGTGAGGTTCGTGGCGTGGGTTATTTGCTGATGAGAAAGACAAAGCGCAGGAGGAAGAGGGCGGCGAGGAGATAGAGCATCCAGTCCTGACGGCGGGCGCGGCCTGTGAGGAGCTGGAGGAGTGCGTAGCTGGTGAGGCCGAAGCTGAGGCCGTCGGCGATGGACCAGGTGAGTGGGATGGTCGCGACGGTAAGGAAGGCGGGTATACCGATCTGCGGGTCGTCCCACTCGATCTCGCCCAGGCCGGTCAGCATTAGGCCTCCTACGAGGATGAGCGCGGGTGCGGTGGCGAAGGTAGGGATGGCTCCGACGAGGGGAGCGAGAAAGAGCGCGAGGAAGAAGAGGATGCCGGTGACGATGGCGGTGACGCCGGTGCGGCCTCCTGCGGCGACTCCGGCGGAGGACTCGATGTAGCTGGTGACGGTGCTGGTGCCGGCGAGGGAGCCGACGATGGTGGAGCTGGCATCGGCGAGGAAGATGCGGTTGAGGCGGGGGATGGTGTGGTCGGGGGCGATGAGTCCGGCGCGCTGGGTGACGGCGACGAGGGTGCCGATGTTATCGAAGAGATCGACGAAGAGGAAGACGAAGATGATCTCGAAGGCTCCGATGTGGAGCGCGCCGAGGATGTCGAGGTGGAAGGCTGTGACTTTGATGGCGGAGAGGTCGTAGTGCGCGGGCTCCCAGTGGACTTGATGGCAGAGGATGCCGAGGAAGGTGGTGGTGAGGACGCCGACGAGCATGGAGGCTCGCACGCGGAGGACTTGCAGGATCGCGATGAGCAGGAGACCAAAGATTGCCAGGGCCGTGCCGGGTGCGCGCAGGTTTCCGAGGGTGACCGTGGTGGCGGCGCTAGGCACGATGATGCCGGCATTGCGAAATCCGATGAAGGCGATGTAGAGGCCGATGCCTCCGCCGACGGCTGCGTGCAGTTGATGGGGGATGGCGGCGACGAGGCGCTGGCGGATGCCGCTAAAGGTGAGGGCGAGGAAGATGATGCCGGAGAGGAAGACGGCGCCAAGTGCCGTTTGCCAGGGGACTCCCATGCCGAGGACGACGGTGTAGGTGAAGTAGGCGTTGAGGCCCATGCCGGGCGCGAGGGCAAGAGGGTAGTTGGCGATGCTTCCCATGAGGATGCTGCCGAAGGCTGCGCAGAGGCAGGTGGCGGTGGTGACGGCGGCGAGCGGCATGCCGGTTTTGCTGAGGAGGGATGGGTTCACGAAGATGATGTAAGCCATCGTGATGAAGGTCGTGAGGCCGGCAAGGATCTCTGTTCGCCAGTTGGTCGCGTGTGCTGAGAAGCCGAAGTAGTGCTCCAGGCGAGTGCGGAGGTGCATCAGGTCAGGGCTCCTGTGAGGCGCGGGAAACTAGAATGGGTGGAGTAGTACCAGCATAGCGTGAGAGGGCTTGGATGACTGCAGAGGACGTGAAGAAATTACTTGGGTTGCAACCGCATCCGCGCGAGGGTGGATGGTATGTGAGGACCTACGAGGCTGCGGAGAAGGTGGAGGCCAGTGCGTTTGGCGATGAGAGATACGCGGGGGCGCGGCGGACTGGAACCGCGATCTACTATCTGCTGGAGTCGGAGACGTTCAGCGAGATGCACCGGCTGAAGTCGGATGAGGTGTTTCATTTTTATGCCGGGGATGCGGTGGAGATGCTGCAGTTGGTCGAGAAGGGAAAGGGCCAGACGGTGGTGATTGGGAACGATCTGCTGCGTGGCCAGAGGCCGCAGGTGGTGGTGGAGCGGGGCGTGTGGCAAGGCTCGCGGCTGGTTGAAGGAGGACGCTGGGCGCTGCTCGGATGTACGGTGAGCCCGGGATTTGAGTTTGAGGACTATGACGCCGGTGAACGGGAGGAGCTATGTGAAGCGTGGCCCGAGTTTGTTGAGGAGATTACGGCTTTGACCAGGGTCGCTCCTTGAGGTGGGATGTTCTTCGAAGATCTGAAGATACTTTCTGCGGCGGATGAGACGCTGCTCGATCTGATGTTGTACTGTGATTCGTATTGTTTAGTAAGGACTGGATGAAAGATCTGCTTAGCGGCGTGCTTGACCATATTGCGGCCAATACCAGGCGCAAGGTTCTCGCTATCTACAGCCTTTTGCTGCTGATGAATGTTGCCGCATGGATGTGGGCGTTTCTTGCGTTTCGACACTATCCAGTGTTGCTGGGTACTGCGTTTCTGGCTTACAGCTTCGGCCTTCGTCATGCGGTGGACGCCGATCATATTGCAGCGATCGACAATGTAACGCGCAAGTTGATGCAGGAGGGCAAGCGTCCGGTCGCGGTGGGTTTCATGTTCTCAATGGGGCACTCGACGATTGTGGTGCTGGGGTCTATTGCGATCTCGGCTACAGCACTGTCGCTGCAACATCGACTGGATGCCGTGAGACATATCGGCGGAGTGGTTGGGACGCTCGTCTCGACGCTATTTCTGTTTGGGATTGCAATCGTGAACATGGCGGTTCTGCGGTCGGTGTATCTTGCTTTCCGGCGGGTTCGTCGAGGGGAGCGCTACGTTGAGGAAGACTTCGATCTGCTGCTGGGCAGCCGCGGATTTCTATCTCGCCTCTTTCGACCGATGTTCGCGTTGATCCGGCATAGCTGGCACATGTATCCGCTCGGCATTCTATTTGGCCTCGGATTCGATACCGCGACGGAGATTGGACTGCTTGGCCTCTCGGCCTCCGAGGCCGCAAGGGGATTGTCGCTTTGGTCGGTTCTGGTTTTTCCTGCGTTGTTTGCGGCAGGCATGTCTCTGATCGATACGACGGACAATGTTTTGATGCTGGGCGCGTACGGATGGGCCTTCGTGAAGCCAATTCGCAAGATCTACTACAACATGACGATTACCCTGATCTCGGTCATCGTCGCAGTGATGGTGGGGGGGATCGAAGCGCTGGGGTTGATGGCCGACCAGTTTCACTTTCACGGGACGTTCTGGTCCTGGGTTGGAACGCTCAATGAAAACTTCGGCACGCTGGGCTACGTCATCATTGGACTCTTTGCCTTGAGCTGGATCGTCTCGATCTGGTTTTACAAGTGGCGCAGGTTCGACGAGCTGGAGGTGAGCACGTGATTGTGCTTCGTGATGGCCTGAGGTGTAACTTGTGATGCTTTGAGTGACGCGATGGGACAAAGCACTTGAGGGACAGCATGACGTCTGCGTCCCTCAGTGATGTTCGATGCAATCTGTCTCTGAAATGCTGGGTGTCTATGGGTAGAGCACGACAGGGCTTAGTGTATCCGCGTTGCTGCTGTTGACCGTTGCGCCTTGTCCGTTGATGACGTGGGTGATCTGCCCGCTGCCATTGAGCCAGATTGTGCCGACGTCGTGAATCGCGACTCCGCTTGCGTTGGGAACGGTCATCGCATTGTCTTCGATGATGTTGATTCCCTGATTGAAGAAGGAGTAGATGCCGAGGCCGTAGGCCTGATGCGTGGTCGCTGAGTTGGAGACGACGTACGACGGATAGCCATTGGCGGTTCCGTCGGTCCATGCGCTCTGGCTCGGCGGATCGTAGGGCAGTTCACTCTGGTAGAAGATGGTCTCGCCGCCGTTGCCGTTCCACAGCACCTGCTCCTTCTGGTAGTGCTCCACGAAGAGGCCGGTTGCGGTTACGTTATCGCCGTTGACGATCATGCCGTGATCTGCGGTGTTTACGATCCAGCCGACTCCAGCGCCGTGGTCTGCGCGCCATGCCCAGATGTCGTCGACCAGGACGTCGTTGCTGTTGATTTCGAGGCTCGTGGTGGCGCTTCCAGCGGCGACTCCGCCGATGCGGAAGAAGATATCGCTCAAGGAGGATGGATTCGAGGAGTGATCCCGGAAAAGGTTAATCCCGAACCGGTTGTCCAGACTTCTCAGCCTCGAGCTGCCGAGTCGGACGAGCACGTCGGAGTTGATCGGGCCGGCATCCACGATAAGGCCTGCGATCCGCACTCCGTCTACATCTGTGACGGTAAGCGCAGGTCGGCCGATCTGCGGGACGAGCGTCGCGAAGCCGAGGCCGAGAACGATGGTGTTGGGATAGAGGACGCGGATGGAGTCTTTGAGCTCATAGACGCCCGGAGTGAGGATGAGGCTCTTGCCAAAGAGCAGTGCGAGATTAATCGCCTCCACATTGGTGGAGGGGGTCGCGATGAAGAAGTTGTTGATGGACTTTGATTGACCAGGCGTGCTTCCGCTCGACCAACTGACGCCAGACGAGTTTTTCTGTAGTGCAGGAATAAAAACTTTGTAGTTGCCATTGCTGTCGCTGTAGAGGAATGGTCTCTCGCGGCTGACCGGCGTACTCGGGAGGGTCGTGTAGGTAGGATTCGGATAGCTCTGCGCCGGCGCTCCTGCGACGCCGGAGAAGACCTGGTTCCAGACCCCGTTCGACCAGCTGCCGATGTTGCTGTTGCGGACGTAGAACTGCTGCTGGGACCCGTTGACGATAGAGCCGGTTTCAGAGTCGGCGATGAAACCTCCGCTCGCATACGAGGGGCCTGAGCAGTAGTCCATGAGCGTGGTGTTGCCGGTGATGTGGACGCGGCGCATCGGGGCCGCCTGCGACACGGCCCAGAACTCACCGGAGTAGCAACCGAAGTTAGGCGTGTTGACGTTGATGGCGAGGTTCGACAGCGACCGCCAGAAGTTGTCGAGCGCGATGCAATTGTTCGAGCCGAAGCACTGGTTGTAGACATCAATGGAGCCGTTGATGACGACATCGTCCGGCGAAGCACCCAATCCGGCGACCTCGGTGTAAAAGCCTACCGTGAAGTTGAGGGGAGTAGCGGCGCTACCGTAGACGCCGGGCTTGAACAACAGGGCATAGCGCTGCGTGCCGAACTGATTGCTTATTTGCTGGTTGGAGATGGAGTCGACCGTTGCCTGGATCTGGCTCGTCGACATGCTGGGGTCGAAGATGTAAACGTTGGGGCCGAGATCTGATGTGTTTTGAGCGACAGCTGAACTGGCAAGTGCACCTGCGGCTAAGAGAAGTGTTCCGACGAGGCGCGCGAAGGCTGGCTTCGCAGGGATAGGTTTGCTTGCTCTGTATCTCACGTTGGCAACTCCGGTACGCATGGGGTGGATTGCGCCGGCAAAGATAGTCTGCGTTTTACTTGCTTGTCAATCGAGGAGTGTCGACAGTTTTCGCCCTACAAAAACGTTTGAAGCCGGCATCCTTTACAAAGAATTCTTGAGTTAGAGATTGACTTTCAGAGGATTTGCGTCGCGATCAATTGATTTTTCAGAGATATTTCACACGAGCTTCATCGCGTCCGGGTCCCACTTCACAACTTCACCACGCTCCATGCTGAGATTGCTCAGTAGGGCAGCGCCGGCGGCGCGGAAGCCAAACACCGCATCTTCCACAACCGGTTTCCGCGTGCGAACCGCCGAGAAGAAGTTACTGAAGTGGTCATAGCTGTCGCTGTATCCGGCGGGAGCTACATATTTCTCAAACCCCGCGGTTGGACCGCCAGATGGATGCGTGACCGGATATTTCTGCTGGTAGTCTTCAAGGATGCGTTTTTGCATCGCATCGGTAAAGGTTCCGATGGTGTAGCCCGGCTCTTTCTTGAGTGGCACACGGTTTACGCTGACAGTACTGCCGGCGATCTCCATGGTTCCCTCCGATCCGGTAAAGATCAGCCCTTCACTCTCCTCGCCGCCGTCGACGAAGTTCACACGGAGGCTGAGGTTGAATCCTTCGCGGTAGTCAAAGAGGCCAAGCATGACGTCGGGCACGTCGCGTCCGTCCTTCCAGAAGCGCAGGCCACCGGTTGCCATCGCTCGCGTGGGGCCGTGCGATCCAGTGATGAAGTGAGTGCCGCTGAAGAGGTGCACGAAGAGATCGCCGGCTACGCCACTGCTGTATGCCTTCCATTTGCGCCACTGGAAGAAGTGCTCGGCGTTGAAGGGAATTTTGGGAGCGGTCCCCTGAAAGCGTGGCCAGTCGCAGGTTTCGGTCGATGCGTCGAGAGGTACGGTGTAGTTCCATGCGCCCATGGAGGAGTTGCGGTCCCAGCGCGCAGTGACCATGTTGAGCTGGCCGATGGCGCCCGAAGCTAACAGCTCCTTCGCCTTCGAATAGATGATCGAGCTTACGCGCTGGCTTCCGATCTGGAGGATGCGGTTTGAGGTGCGAGCGGTCTCGATCATCTCGGGTCCATCGGAGTACAGATGGATCATCGGCTTTTCGCAGTAGACATCCTTGCCTGCGTTCATGGCGTCGATGGCTGCCTGCTTGTGCCAATGGTCCGGCGTGGCAATGAGGACGGCGTCGATATCCTTGCGGGCGAGGATCTCCTTGTAGTCACGCGTCGTAAAGAGGTCGTTGCCCCAAAGCTCCTTGCTGTGCTCGAGCCTGCCGTCGTAGCAGTCTGCTACGGCCAATAGCTTCACGCCGGGAACCTGCACTGCGGTCTTTGTGTCGAATTGGCCCTGAATGCCTGCCCCGATCAGCGCGAACTGGATGTGATCGTTGGGCGCGACTGGGACGGCAGGGCTGGTCTGAGCTGTTGTGAGCGCATACATCCTTGATCCCAGCAACGTCTCCGCGGTTGCTGTTCCCGCGGCTTTCAGGAAATTTCTACGATTCAACACGTGCCCCTGTCCTCGTATCATGAAGTTGACCACTACCTGCAACGATATTCTCCGCAAAAGATTTTGTCTCGCAAGTGGGAAGAAGAGCAGGGAAGCCAGATCGCTCCAACTGGTCGGACGCAGTCTGGCTGCAGCAGTATCAGAGGTCCACATCTGTTTTTGCTTTGCTATTACGACTCGGACGTTGATACTGGCCTGTATGTCTGCGACGGCGGCAATCTTGGGGAAAGTCGTGCTTCCGGTGCCGCTCAAAGAAATTGCCGCGCGTCACTGGGATGCGATCGTTGTGGGGGCGGGCCACAACGGATTGGCGTGCGCGACTTACCTGGCGCGGGCAGGTCAGCGCGTACTGGTGCTTGAGAGTCGTGAGCGAGTTGGGGGAGCCTGCACGGTTGAAGAGCCATTTCCCGGTATCCGAATGTCTCCCTGTGCCTATCTTGCCGGGCTGCTGCATCCGCTCGTGATCGAAGAACTCGGCTTGCCCAGCCGCGGCTTTACGTGGACACCCGCTGTCAACGGGCTGTTTGTACCCTTTCTGGATGGCAGCAGTATTCAGCTTTGGGATGATGACACGCGATGTGAAGAAGAAGTTCGTCGCTTCTCGCCGCGCGACGTTGAAGGCTGGCGTGCGATGAATGACGTGGTTCGTCGATTGCGAGATGCGCTTCGACCTGCAAGTGACAATTCCTACGACGGCCGGCGCGATCTGTGGATTGGTGATGCGCCAACACAGGAGCAACTCGAAGATCTGCTCAAAGATGACGTCGAGGCGCACCATCTTCTTTTCAGCTGGTCGATGGCGGAGTTTGTCGAGCGCTATCTTGTCGACGAGCGATTGCAGTCTGCTTATCTGGGGCAAGGTGTGATTGGCACCAACGCGAGTCCTTTCGACGCCGGTACAGCCTCGATTCGCTTCCATCACTCTTCCGGCCGGCTCGGCGGGATGCCGGGTATGTGGGGTTATGTGAAGGGCGGCATGGGCATGGTGTCGTTTTACTTCTGCGATGCTGCCGGCGAGGCTGGAGCAGTTGTGGCCACGGGCGTCAACGTTGCGCAGATTCTTCCCGGCGAGGGCGTGTTGCTAGAGGGTGGAGAGCGCATCACTTCGCGGGTGGTCGTATCCAACGCAGACCCGATCCGCACCTTGCGCATGCTGGATGCCGGTGCGGACCCAGCCTGGGCTGCTAAGGTGCGCGCGGTGCCAATCGAAGGATGCACCGTGAAACTGAACGTATTGCTTCGCGAGCTGCCAGACTTTACCGCTCGGTCCGGAGTCGACGAGCCGCATCACTACGGCCAGATCAATGCTCCGTTGACGAAGGCCGAGTGGAAAGCCGGCTATGCGGCAGCTCGTGCGGGGTCCCTTCCGGAGCAGCTCTGGTGCGAGCTTTACTTTCAGAGTGTGCACGATGCAACCGTAGCTCCGGCGGGCCTGCACACCATGAGCGTCTTCGCGCAGTACGTTCCCTACAAGTTTGCGTCAGGCAGTTGGGAGGAGCGTCGCAGCGAGGCAAAGGCCCTGGCGTTGTGCTCGATCGGCCGCTTCTGCAGCAATCTGCAAGAGGCCGTTGTCGATGTGCAGGTGTTGGGACCGCCTGACATCGAGCAGAAGGTCGGCCTCACCGGCGGACATATCTTCCAGGGCGAGTGCCTTCCTGCCTATATGTGGAGCAAGCGCCTCGCCGCTAGAACTCCGATGAAGGGCGTTTATCTGTGCGGCGCGTGTACCCACCCCGGCGGCAGCGTGATCGGCATCAACGGGCGCAATGCTGCGATGGCGGTGCTTCGCGATCTGGATGACGCCCGATGACGGAGCCCGGCCAGTTGGGAGAGAAGCAACTCCTGAAGCGCGAACTGGGCTTCTTCGATCTGACCCTCTTCTACATTGCGGGCGGACTGAGTTTGCGCTGGGTAGCCACCGCGGCTGCGGCCGGTCCGAGCACGATCCTGGTTTGGATCTTCGCGTGTCTCTTCTTCTTCGTGCCTCTCGCTGCGAGTGTGCTCGAACTCTCGGCGCGCTACCCGGACGAGGGCGGACTCTACGTCTGGACGCAGCGTGCCTTTGGCGACTTTTCGGGCTTTCTCGCTGCCTGGACCTACTGGATGAGTAATCTTCCATACTTCCCCGCGGTCCTCTACTTCGGAGCTGGTAGCTTGCTCTTCGCCTTTCCCCACGGACAGAAGCTAGCCACCACCGGCAGCTACTACCTCTTATTTGCGCTGCTTTGGCTCGCGGTAATTACCGTGCTCAACGTTCTTGGGTTGAAGTTCGGGAAGTGGCTCAACAGCATAGGAGCGTTTGGCAGCTGGATTCCAATCCTCATCCTGCTCATGGTCGCAGGCGTCAGTGTCTTCCGCTTCGGGTCCGCGACGAAGTTCACGGCGGTGAGTATGACTCCTCACGCCGATCTTAAGAATGCGATCTTCTGGTCGACGATCTTCTTCGCCTTCGGTGGTTGCGAGACGGGCTCCTTTATGAGCGAGGAGATCAAGAACGCCCGGCGCACCATTCCACGCGCCCTTATCGTCTCGGGAGTAATTCTCGCCGGCAGTTATATAGCTGGAACAATCGCAATGCTTATCGCGTTGCCGAGCGCGGAAATCAGTGGCGTCGGCGGCTTCGCAAGCGCCATTCAGGTAATGTGTGCACGTCTCGGACTTTCGTGGGTGGTCGTAGTGATCGCGCTTTTCCTTGCGCTCAACAGCATCGGAGGAGCCGCTTCCTTTCTCTCCTCCACCTCCAGGCTGCCCTTTGTGGCGGGCATCGACCGCTACCTGCCGAAGACCTTCGGACGCGTCCATGCAAGGTGGGGAACGCCATGGATCGCGATCATCTTCTATGGCGTGGCGGGAATGCTCTGTGCGTTGCTGAGCCAGGCCGGCAGCACGGTGCAGAGCGCCTATGATCTGCTCGTAAGCATGTCGATCGTCACCTACTTCATCCCATTTGTCTTTCTCTTTCTGGCGATGATCCGGTTGCAGCGCGAACCTTTTCCTCGCGGAGGAATACGGTTTCCGGGCGGAAGGGCAGTTGCAGTTCTACTCGCCTCTGTCGGGCTGATTACGACGTTGCTGACGATTGTTCTGGCGCTCGTTCCGCCTGACGACGAACCGCACAAAGGGTTGGCGATCGCCAAGGTACTCGGTTCAACGCTCCTGCTCGTCGGTGGCGGTGCGGCAGTTTTTCTGAGTGCGAAATGGCGACGGAAGACCTGATGTCCGGAACAGATTGAATGGCGGTGGATGCAGTCCTTAGCGAAATCTTCGGTGCGGTAGCGCCAAAGGTTAGTAATGAGAAGTCGGCTTCCCGGCAGTGATCGAATCGTCGATGAGTGCATTAGCGATTTACCACTCGTTGGGCTCAGATCTAGAATCCTCCCATCTTCGCCACCCGACACGAGTCGACGCTTTCGCTGTGATCTGAGGTTCCAGAGGCAGGTTGAACTGCTAGGTCCTGGGCGAATTCTGGATAAATTCTTCGTTTGAAGGTTGGACTTGCCATACAATTGGCTGCAGAATTCCGCCAAAAATCCACCGTCTGCTGGGTTCAATGACCAAACTTTTGAAGTTCCTTTCCCTGCCTATACTGTTGGTTGTTTTTTCCCTAAGCCTGACTGGATGCTCTGGCGGTTCCAGCGGCAGCACAACTAGTAACAGCGGCGGAAGTGGCACCCAGGCGCCCGCACCCGCCGTTACGGGTGTATCTCCGACAAATGTTCCTGCGGGCTCGGGGCCGTTCACGCTGACGGTGACGGGAAGCAATTTTCAACCGCAGTCGGCGATCAGCTGGAACGGAACAGCACTCACAACCACCTATGTGAATGCGACGACACTCACCACGACAGTGCCCGCAAACCTGGCGGCGTTAGCATCGGCTGCGAACGTCACGGTTACAAATCCGGACGGTCAGACCTCGGGCGGCGGCTCTTCGACGCAGCAGGTCTCGGTGACGAACCCGAAACCGACGCTAATAAGCATAACCCCGAACTCTTTGTATGCAGGCTCTGCCGACACTACGTTTACTCTGACCGGCACAAATTTTAATTCTTCGTCGGTGGTGATATCGGGAACGACATCGCTGGCGACCACGCTGGTCAGCGGAACACAGCTTACGGCTGTGGCCCCGGCCGCGCTTCTGGCATCCATGGGCACTCTGACCTTGTCGGTGTCGAACCCCGCGCCGGGTGGCGGCAGCTCGCAGACCGTCGCAGTATCTCTTTCTGAGCACCCGGCTGAGCTCGACTCGCTCGCCCCCTCCACCGTGCTGGTAAGCAATGCACCCCAGACGGTCACATTGACCGGCAATTACTTCACGCCCACCACAGTCGTCTCTGCCAGCAGCATCCCGCTCACTACGCATTTCATCTCGACTACTTCGATCCAATTCACGGTTACGAGCGCGATCACCTTTTCAACGGGGTCGACGCCGATCACGGTCGCCGATTCGGCGTCGGGGGTCAAGGGCGCAAATACGCTGACGCTGCCGATTGTGAATCCTGCACCTGTGCTCAACAGCCTCTCAGCGACAGCTGTGACGGCAGGAGCGCCAGACTTCCTGCTTGTGCTTAGTGGAAGCAACTTCCTTCAATCGTCAACGATTCTGATCAACGGAACCGCGGTGCAGCCGTTCACCACGGGCCAGCTGAGCGCTGTGGCTACGGTCACGGTACCGGCGAGTGTGCTTTCGACCGTCGGCACGGTCACGATCGCGGTCTCGAATCCAGCCCCCGGTGGAGGCACGTCCCAGACGCAAACGTTGAATGTGATCAGCGCGAGTAATCGTGTGCGTACGGTGAACGTCGCTGCGGCGGATCTGGCCTGGGATAGCGTCCACAATCTCCTTGTCGCGTCGACTCTTTCCAGCTCGGCGAACAATCCGAACAGCATCGTGACGATCGATCCGCTCCAGGGAACCGTGATCGCATCCCAGACGCTTCCGAGTCAGCCGGCCGGCATCGCTGTCACCTCCGACGGCAGCTACATCTACGCTACACTGCCGTCGACGGGCCAGATCGAACGCCTCATCCTTCCATCGCTTACACCGGACATTACATTTGCTTTGGGCAAGGGCGCCAACGGCGTTATGAATACGACGGCGGCTGTGACTGCTGCTCCAGGACAGCCGCATACGGTCGCCGTTTCGCTCCATACAGGCGACACGAATCCCGAGAGCGCTGTCGGAGGTGTTGCGGTCTACGACGATGGTATCTCGCGAGCCACAACCGTTGGTCCGCCGGCGTACCCCAATGTCTATGACTCGCTGGTCTGGGGCAAAGACAGCACAACTCTTTACGGGACAGACTCGGCTTATTCGGGTGGACCGGAGGATGTGTTTTCAGTCACGGCCAGTGGCATCACCCTGGCGCAAGCGTACGGGGGCGCGCTTGGTGATTTCGTGAGGCATCTCGCCTACGATCCTTCGACCGGGAACCTGATCGACGGATATGGGCATGTGTTGAATGCTGCAACCGGCCAGGCTCTGGGCCAGATGCAGGTCCAGAACACCCTCTCATACGAGCAAAATCCCTTTGCGCTGGATACTACGCAGCGCCTCGGCTTCTATCTGAACGCCTACGGCTTTTACCCCAACAATCCCGCTCCGGGTGGAGAGTACATTCAGGCCTTCGGTCTCGATCGATTCAATTACATCAACTCGATGCTGGTCGAAGGTCTCGAGGGCGCTTCGACCATTGTTCGCTGGGGAGCGAGCGGACTTGCGGCAAATGGCGCCTCGCAGGTCTACCTGATCGATGGCTCGTTTGTTACGCCTACGGGTGTTACGTCCGCAGTTGGCGGCTTTGTCGCGCCCTCGCCTACGCTCGCGTTGGTAACGCCGGTCAGCGTTGCGGTGGGGAGTGCGGACACGCAAGTGACGCTGACGGGCCGCGACTTTACGCAATCCTCTCAAGTGACGTGGAACAATCAGAACCTGTTGATTGACTCCATCTCCGACACCCAGATGGTCGTCACTATTCCCGCGGCAGCGCTAAGCCAGCCGGTGGCAAGCTTACTCGCGGTTAGCAATGGTCCGGGAACAGGCAGTTCCAATTCGATAGGCTTCACGGTGGTTCCGAATCTGGGAGCCAAGGCGCAGATGCAGGTGCTCAACGTCTCAGGCAGCGATCTTGCCTGGGACTCCGCACGCAACCTGCTTTACGTTTCGGTTCCCGCTGGCGATCCCGTGTCGCCCAATACGATTGCCGTCATCGACCCGGCCGCTGCTGCTATCCGGCAGACGATTCCCGTTGCCGACCAACCGAGCACCATCGCGCTCTCTGACGATGGAAGCTATCTCTATGCTGGTTTCTTAGGCCAGGCGATCGTTCAGCAGTATTCCTTGCCGTCTTTCTCATTGAGTCTCACGATTCCGATGGGTGCTGGAGCTACAGGCACGCTGGGCGCGCAGAATAGTTGCACGTTTCCTGTAGCGATTAAGGTGGCTCCCGGAAATCCTCAAACGATTGCGGTATCGGAAGGCATAGGGAACGTTGAGCCCAACAGCTGTCTTCTCGCAATTTATGACAACGCTACCGCTCGTCCGAACACGCTCTCGTACTACACAAGCGGCGTCGAGTTCAGCAGTCTTGCATGGGGCGCCGATGCGAATACGCTTTACGGTCAAGTGCAAAATGGGATCTCGCCGCAAGAAATCTACGGCGTTACCGTCTCCCCGTCCGGCGTATCGCCTGCGAACGGCCTCAATTCGGGCGGCTTCGGGCTGCAGGTTCATTACGATCCGGGAACCAAGCTGCTTTACAGCGACTCGGGTGTGATTACAAATCCGGTCGGGCCGGTGCAGGTCGGTAAGTTCGATTCGGGCCAGGGTGTCCTGGTCGCCACGGACTCAGCACTAAATCGAGCCTTCGTCCTCACGTCCTCAAGCACGGTCGGGATCAACAACTCAGGGCAGGGAGCCAACTCGTACACGCTGAACATCTATGACCTCAACACGCAGGCGCTGCTGAAGACGATCGCAATTCCGGACGTGCTCGGCGCTCCGTGGCGCATGGTTCGCTGGGGAACGAACGGGCTCGCCTTCGTGACTACGAACTGGCCGAGTGAAGGCACCACAGTAGGTACCCTGTATATCCTTCAGGGAAGCGACATCTCTGGCGCGCCGTAGCCGGAGTGCTGTCGACGATAAACTAAAGTTGTCGGCTTCCACTAGCTTCGTGTAGAACGCTCAGGCTCGTTCACTTGGCAATGGTGTTCGAAGCAAGCCCTGGCACTTAACCCTCGCCTGTTGCCAACAGGCCAATACACACTTCCAGGTTCTAGCAACTGAATGTGTGCGTTGGCGATTTATCACTCACCGAGAAGCCGAGCTCGCAGTTCCCGAGTCGCCGGTCATTTCGGAATAGGTGACGAGAAGCGTTTTTCAGGACTAATCCAGCTTCAACGCTAGCTAAACCGCGCGTAGATCGTGGAGAAAGATTCTCTCTAAGTGCCTCGCCTTTATAAATGAGAATAGGACCGCTCTTTCCACCTAACACTTCCACCGGTTATCTTTCGTGTAAGAGCGTACCACTGTACAGCAAGCAGTATGCCAACATCGAGGGGATGGAGGCACGCTCCGCGCCAGCTCTGGCGAAATCGGTACGCCGCCATAAAACGCGGCAGCCACGCTCCAGTGATTGCGATTAACACATAGACAGTCTCTGCAACCGAAGATTCCCGCACCAGCAATAGCCATGCTGCCAGCATGAACGGGACTATCTGACCAAGAAATAGAAGCAGGCTGATCGGCAAAATTCTTACTGGCGACGCTAGTCCCTCCGTTGCATTTTTGGCAAGCCCTTGCCACACCTGCAGAGCGTTGCGATACATCCTGCACGTCGCGAGATCAGTTAGATCCGCCAAATCTGTTCGATATCCATACTGTCGGAACAACCTCGGAAGAAGGAGTCCGTCATGCATCGTTGTCTTAATCTCTGCGTGTCCGCCACATGCGAAGTAGTCTTCTCGACGAACGAGAATAAACTGCCCGCAGCCTGCTGCGAACGCCGGATCGGTAGTATTCCTCATTCGTTCGACGGGAAGAAATCCAAGTAGGACAAAGTGAATCAGGGGCAACAGGAGCCGTTCAAGCCACGTCTCCGTCGCCTGCTGTGGGAAACCAGTGACTAGCCCCCGTCGGCCTCGCTGCAAGAAGACTGTCATACGGGCCAGGCACTCCGGCTTTAGTCGTACGTCGGCGTCTACAAAACAGAGCAATTCGTGCCTGGCAGCAAGTGCCAGGGTCCAACACGTGTGCTGCTTGCCGTTCCAACCGCTTGGCAATGCTTGAGTGCGCTCCAGTCTCACCCTTGCATCCTTCTTCGCGATCGCCTCGACGATATCGGCCGTTCGATCGGACGAGCAATCGTCCATCACGATCACTTCGAAGCTCACGCCGGTGCTTGCGAGAACACTTTCCACCACGGCAGCAATTCCATCTTCTTCATCCCTCGCTGGAATTAGAACCGAAAGAGCGGGCAGGTATGAGGGCTCGGCTTGCGGTGGAGGGAGATATCGCCGCCAGTTTACGCAAAACAATACTGCGGGCGCCAAAGAGCAGAGCATCGCCGCTATTGTGAGAGCCTCAAGCATCATCGGTGTGGTCCTCGCAGGAAACCAGATCCGCACTACGTTTCGGCATCACGGTGTGCTCCGGGTCAAAGGGCCGGCCGGTCAAGGACGCCTTTAGTCTTTGCCAACCTCCATAGAAACCGCCCATACCTAGTTTTCCATGCGACAAGGTATGGAAGTTTCGAGCATCGCGCTCTATGGCCATTGTGCGTAAGGTGTTCATCGCTGCCTCCAGCGATTCAACCAACTGCTGTTGCAATATCTCTGCGTCCTGCCCTGAATTCACCTTCATTGGCTCTCCGAAGTGCAGTAAGCATTCCGGCAACCGCTCGTCCCAGAACGGATACTCAATCGCGAGCGGAACTACGGTGCATCGACCGGCGCTTGCAGCTACTCGCGATGCCAAGGCAGACAGACCCGGTTTGAACTCCAGCGGCCTCGCCCTGCCATCTACAAAGCGACCCTGCGGTGTAACCCATACCACACCGCCCGCCGTCAAAATTGCTTTGCTGGTTTTCAAAAACTGCGCCGCTCCGCGTGCTGAGTTCATCTGGACGCCAAAAATGCCCACTCGTTTTAGAATCGCATATCGCTCTAGTGCAGCTGCATCCATCGGAGCGTAGTGCTGGCGCGCGTCCATTAGTCTCTCCGCGAGATAGACGGACACCATCGGATCCCACCACGAACTGTGATTTGCATAGACGATCACCGGTCCTGCAATTGTTTTGGCCAGCGTCGAAAGCCTCTCAGCTCCACTTACCCTTACGGCGTGAAAATGCCGTCGAAAGTAGCTGCGCACGATTCTCCGAAAGAATCGAAGCGTCATCAACGAAATGGGTGGCGCATCCATATAGTTGCTTGCCTCATTACGACTCAACCCCGAGCATCATGATCGAGCGAATCCGCAGCGATCCATCCCGACATCATCACCATAGGCATTCCAGGTCCTGGGTGCGCAGCTCCGCCTGCCAGATACATTCCGGCCAGTTCCTTACTGCGATTGGCCGGTTTGAATGCGCCCTGAAAGACTCCATGACTTGAGATCCCGTAGATAGCTCCTTTCAACACCCGGTAACGCTCATGAATATCCTGTGGCGTCAGCGCCGCTTCGAAGACAATACGCTTCTCGATGTCCTCGAGCCCCGCGGTTCGTTTTAGCTTATTCAAGATCACCTGCCGATACGCAGGAAGCATTTTGGACCAATCATGATGTTCGCGCAGATACGGTGTGTGTACGAGCACATATAGCGCTTCGCCGCCTTCGGGAGCGCTTGTCGGATCGGTCGCGGCCGTTGCGGCCAGATAACACGTGGGGTCGGGAGCAGGCTCACCCAACTCATAGATTGAATGAAACTCCTCATGAGGGTCGCGCGAAAACACAAAGTCATGATGCGCCAGATGTTCGTACCGCTGATTCAGCCCAAGGTAGAGCACTACGCCGGAGCATGCTGGCTCGTAGTGTCGCTTAAGTTCAAACTCCTTCGCAGTCGCTCCGCCGACGAGCTCGCGGTGGGTTCGCACCGCGTCTTCATTTGAGACGACAGCATTGAAATGATGGACTTTGCCCATTGCCGTAACGAGTCCAGTCACCTTGCCACCGGCTCGTCCACCGTGCCGTGGGACATCCGTAATAATTTGCGACACATCGGTCTCCGTGTGAAATACGACACCAAGCTCGCCAGCCAATTTCACAAGAGCCTCTGGCACGGCGCGCGTTCCGCCGAGCGGATACCAGATTCCTTCCTCCATCTGCATGTGTCCGATTGCACAGAGAATCGCGGGCGAAGCATCGGGTGAGCTTCCCACATACTGCACAAAATGGTCAAGCATCTGCGCGACATTCGGATCTGGGATGAACTCTCGGATCGTACCTGCAACTGTCTTACCCAGCCTCATTCGCATCACGTCTCTAAGAACTTTGATGTCGAAAGCTCCACCCAAATCCATCGTGTCTTTCATCGACCCGATCGATCTCCAGAAGAAGAATCGGTCACTGATCGAATGCAGCTGCTTTGATGTCTCAAGAAACTTCAGGTAGCCCGCGCCCATCCTTGGCCAAATTTCCTCGAGTTCTTGCGCCATTGCGGACGCGTCATCGTGCAGATCCATCTTTGTTCCATCTTCGAAGAAGCAGCGCCACTGTGGATCAAGTCTAACCATGGGCACATAGTCTTCTAAGCGCCGTCCAGCTTCATCGAAGATTCTTCTCAGGACCGAAGGTTGAATCAGAATTGTTGGCCCCATGTCGAAGCGGAATCCTGCGGTTCGCAACTGCGCTGCTTTGCCCCCCAGCCACGCGTTCTTTTCGAACACCTCCACTTGGTATCCACGAGCAGCCAGGGTACAAGCAGCCGCCAACCCGGCAAGTCCGCTTCCAATCACTCCAACTTTCGTTTCACCGTCCCGCATGCTATTCCTTTCGCTACCTTACCTGAGCGCCACTGCTGCCCGTACCGCCTTAGCGAAGCCGTGACATCGCTGACTTATCGTTTGCGCGTGCGACGCCTGGATTATGCCATTGAACAACTCCCTATGCTGTTCACCCATTACTTCATAGGTACGAAGACTCTTACCGCGCTGAACGGTAATCACTTTTGCAACGGTCATCTCAAGCAGCCCCTCAGAACCGCGGGTAGTACCGAATCCGCTTTCTCTTCGGCCGCCGAACGGGACACGCGGATCCGCAGTTCCGATGATGACGTCGTTGATCAGCACAGTGCCCACGTTGAGCGCCGCCGCCAAACGCCTCGCTTCTTCTTCACGCCCAAACACCGACGCCGTCAGCGCGAAAGGGCAGGCCTCCTGCGCCGCTAATAATTCTGTCTCGCTCGATACGTCGATTATCGACAGTACAGGAGCGAACAGATCGGCCTGAGCAAGGCGCATCTCGGATTTCACCTCAGTTACTAGAATCGGTCGCTGGTCTGAAGTGAGCGAGCCATGTTCGCGAGCGCCCAAAAGTTCTGCCTCATATAGCATTTCGCGCAGATTCTCTCGCGTGATCTCGTCAAGATGCGTGGGCCTGCATTCATCGAATTCCTTGGACAACATGCTGACCAGCATTTTCTTTCGATCCTCGGATGCATTTACCAGCAATACTCTTCGCGGAGCCATGCAGGTAGCCGAGCCGTTCAGACGGATACCAAACGTCACCGCCTTTACCACTCGATTCAAATCAGCAGAAGGCAGCACAACGACGGCATCGCATCCCGAAGCTTCCACCACACATGGGATTATCTTTTCCGCGCATACTCGTAGGATCTTTCGTGCATTCAGAGCAGAACCCGTGAAGATCACTTTGTCCACGGGAGACCGTAGAACCTCCTCTGCTACCGCGATCGAATCATCCGTCACCTCCAACAAACCGCGTGGGAGGCCCGCAACATAGAGCGCTTCTGCAAAGAGTCGCGCTATGGGGGCTCCGCCGCTCCCGGGCTTCAACACCACCGCATTGCCCGCAGCTAATGCCTGCAAGGTTTGTACTCCGGGCAAGAAAAGCGGATAGTTCGCTGGTCCCAGAATGAGAACAACTCCGTAAGGGACGCGCTGAATCTCACTGCTGATCCCTGTCAGCAAGAAAGGTAGCCCTCGTCGGCTCAATCGTCGCACCCTTAGAATCTTTTCTGCCTGTTGCTCCAGAAAGCGGCACGCAGCCAGCAGTGGAAGTACCTCTGCGACTCTGGTATCGGCGGGCGTCCGCCACAGATGGGATGGTATTGCGTTGGAGAACGCGTCGGCCATCCCCGACATCGCAAACCTGGCACGCTGTAGTACGGTCAGACGCTGTTGTATCGGCAGCGCGGCCCATGTGCGCTGAGTCTCGCGAAGCGAAGAAAGTCTGACGACATCAACTTTCACAACTTCGTCCATACGCAGGGGATTACAGTGAGGCGTCTCTTCCCTAATCGCAGAGATCGGCATCGCTATGATGCCACGCCGACCAACTTATCGTCAGATATTGCGGATACAGAGCTCGCCCACTGAGGCTCGATCTTCAGGTCTTCTAGCAGGAGTCGCGATGTAATTCGAGCCGACTCGAAGATCACAGGCAATCCGCTGCCTGGGTGTGTTCCTCCACCAACGAGGTACATCTGTCCCACATCTTCAAATCGATTATGAGGACGCAGATGAAGCATCTGCTTCAGCGAGTGGGCCATGCTGAAGGTGGCCCCCTTGTAAAGATTGAACTCGCCGCTCCAGCCTGATGGAGTCATAATCTTCTCCGTTACTATCCGTCTCTCGACATCTTTGATGCCAATCTTTGCCAGTTGTTCAAAGGCTAGCTTTCGAAACCGCGGGGTCTCCTTTTCCCAATCCACTGAGTTGCTCCCTTTTGAACCAGTCTCATGTGTAACAGGTAAGAGTACATAGAGGGTGCTCTTCCCCTTTGGGGCCAGCGTAAGGTCGGTAACACTCGCATTTTGAACGTAGAACGACGGGTTTGCTGAGAGCCTGTGTAGCGTTTCAATATCCTTCAGATTTTGCCTGTAGTCCTCCGCCAGGTAGATTGTGTGGTGTGACACATCGTCGTAGCACCCGTCGATTCCCAGATACATCATGAACGTCGAACAGGAGTAGTCCTTCTTTGCCAGAGTTTCGTTCGTCCACTTCCTTCTCAAATGATTCGGAACCATTTGACGCATCGCACCTGCGAAGTCTGCATTCACCACCACCGCATCAGCGGGGAGGGTATAGTGCGCTGTCTCTACGCCGATTGCCTTTCCGTTTTCCACTAGCACTCGCTCTACCGGCTCGTTGAGCAGAATCTTTACTCCCATCTCTCGAGCGATCCTTGCCATTGCCTGGGTGATCGCACCACATCCTCCTGTCGGGTGAAATACTCCGTGCTCGTATTCGAGAAATGAAAGAATAGAAAACAGGCTGGGGCACTGGAATGGGCTCATTCCCAGGTATTTCGACTGAAAGCTGAAGCCGAGCCGAATTCTCTCGTCTTTGAAGTGCCGCTGTAAATCTTGATCCAAAGACCTCCACGGAGCCAGCAAAGGCAGTAGCCTCATCATTTCCGGTTTTGCCAAATCCTTCCAGCTCTCGAAGGGAGATTGTAGAAACGGTATGAAGCTAGCTAGCTTTTTCCGATTCTGCGCCATAAAGTTTTCGAGACGAGCCGCATCTGCAGGTGAGATCATTGCAATTGCCTGCCTCATGCGGTCAGCATTCGGCGTCGCCAGTAACTCACCCCCTGCACCGAACACCAACCTGTACTGAGGATCCAGCCGAGTCATCGGCACTTCGGCATCCAGATCGTATCCTGAAGTTTTAAATATTTCTCTTAGAACCTTTGGATACAAAAAGAATGTTGGACCAACGTCGAACTTGAAACCATCTCGTTCGATCGTTGAGGTTCTACCGCCTACCTGGTTACGCTTTTCGAGAACGCTGACTTGGACTCCCGACCTCGCCAGCAGCATTGCAACTGCTAGTCCTCCAGGTCCTGCCCCGACAATTACGACTTTTGAAGATCTAGCTTCTTTTGAGTACGTGCGCATAGAGTTTGAGCCCACTGTGCTGTTCTCAATAGAAGATGCGCGATCCTAGTCGTCGATGGCACAACGCTCTCGGGAGCTTGCGTGGCGTGAATATTTGCGGTCATAACATCCGTGCTATACAAAACTGAGACGAATCTGCTCGAACCCACGGCTCCAGCGGGGAACGAATAGAAAACTAGTGGCGATCTATCCTGCGGAGACGCAATGGCTCCAGGTCTTCATGGACGGTCGCATCCCTTTCTTCCCAAACCCTAACCAGGCCAGCTTCAGTGTCAGCGACATCATGTCCAAAGGACTGGTGACGCCGAACGACTGTAGTGCTCAGGTGCGTGAGCCTAGGCGCGTTGGGTTGGGCGGTTCTCGGCCAGGTGTACAGTCTTGCGGTGGAACTTCCGCAGTATCAACAGAACGTCACTGACAAGGTTGGAGCCCTTCATCTCAATTCCGCTGGTAGGTTGAGCAGCACGGTTGGAATGTTGACCAGTATTAGCAAGCAGATCGCAAGCGGGGGGGCGGTATCACCGGTACCGATTCTTCCCGTGGCTCCAAAGCAAAGGACAGCTAATCGATCAAACACTCCAATTTCCTCCTCAACGCCAACCGGCCCTCTCACTGTCCGAATCGAAGAGCCGGACGAGTCAGTAATGAGCATGGCAAGCCGAACTGTTGTTCCCCTCATCCACCCTCTGACAACAATCTTCATAGTTGTAATCTTCCTCATTTTTATGCTTTTGGGACGGGAAGATTTAAGAGACAGAGCATTACGACTGGCTGGAAAAGGACGTATGCATGTCACGACGACGGCCATTGAGGATGCAAGTCGCCGCGTCAGTCGTTATCTGCTGATGCAACTTGTAGTGAATCTCCTTTACGGGGTTGCGGTGAGCGGCGCTCTATGGGTGATCGGTGTACCAAAGCCTTTGCTTTGGGGAGTATTGACCTGTGTTCTACGTTTCGTACCTTACATCGGAATTCTAATTGCGGCCGCGGGCCCACTACTCGTTTCGATCGCAGTCTCTGCGCACTGGAGTGAACTAATTTGGACTGTGATCTTATATCTAGTGCTTGAACTGATAGCAGGAAACTTCATAGAGCCTCTGCTATACGGCGCATCTACCGGGATGTCAGCTCTCGCGATATTGATCGCCGCAATTTTTTGGACACTTCTCTGGGGCTTACCTGGGCTATTGCTTTCGACTCCTCTTACCGTTTGTCTTGTTGTTATGGGGCGGCAGGTTCCTCAGCTGCAATTTCTCGATGTGCTGTTCGGTGAGGAGCGAATCCCTCCCCCTTCGGAGCGCTTTTATCAGCGAATACTCTCATCAAATACACACGAAGCAAAGGCACTGCTGGACCATGTTTTGACGACAACGCCAAGAGCTGAAGTTTACGACACAGTCATTATCCCGGCGCTCACTATGATCGAGGAAGCTCGATATGCTGAAGAAATCACAGCGACACGTGCAGAGGAGATGCTTCAGGAAATTGAAGAGCTCGTGGAAAATGTCTATAACCTCTCTCAAACCATCGCCTCCCCATCCCGCGTAACCGAAAAAACCGTGGTGTGTATACCGGCAAGAGATTTAGCGGATGAGGTAGCGTGTCAACTCGCGTTGCAAGTCCTGGAAGATATAGCTTCAGCAACGGTGATGTCAGCCGACTACAACACATCTGACGTTCAACAAACACTGGCTGAACTTGAATCTGATGTTGTCTGCGTCATTGGTGTACCTCCCCGTGCAGTACGGCACCTGAGGATGCGATGCCACCAAATCCGCTTACGCTTCCCCCAAGCTGTGGTTGTAGCTTGCGTGTTAAGCAGCGACGATGTTCTGTCTAATCTTAGAAGCCGCATCCCGACTGAAGACGCGCAACACGTTGTGTCTTCATTGCAATTGCTGAATGAATACCTCTCTTCCTTGTTGTACCCTTCCGAAGCTCAAATTGAAACGGAAGGCCCAGTTGACGCCGTACTGGGTGAGACTGTTCAAGAAATGGAGCGAATAGATTTATTTGACGGACCAGAGGAGGGAGTTTTTAGCCGTCTTGCATCAGATTTGGCCAGAGCGTTCGAAGCCCCAATTGCACTCATAACAGTCATGGACGGCCAACGAAGATTTTGGGAGGCGCAGTGTGGATTGCCCGCGGCCTCACTGACTTCCCCGGAATCGGATCGTGACCTGTCAATCTGCAGTCAGGCATCTTTTTCGGAATCAAGCTTGGTGATTCCTGACGTTGCGGAAGATGAGCGCTTTTCTCATGATTGCTTCCTCAAGGACAACGGCATTCGCTTCTATGCTGGCGCCCCACTGAAAGCCCACGACGACACGATTATCGGTTCTATATGCGTGCTCGACACTCGGCCAAGGCAATTGTCGGAACATCAAAAGAAAACATTAGTGTTCATAGCGAATGCAGTGATGACAGCCATCGAGCTTCATGCGGACTCAATCCCGGACGAATCCGAAGTGGACGAAGCCTAATGCTTTTATTCACCCATGGGTACGCTAAAATAGTGATCTCAATGGCGCTAACAAAAGCTAATTCCAACCAGCTAAGTTTACCTAGCCTTCGTTCAGCGCCGACGAACTTTGGGCGCCAAGAGCTCATTTTGGTCCTTTACTATTCGGATCGACATTTTGAAAGCAAATCGTTGACGCGCTCCAGGTGAGGTGATTCGGCGACATTTCTAGAGCCGAGTATCCTCTCAATCTGCCATACTTGCTGTTGGGTGCCCATGACAGCGAGTCATCGCAATAACGTGAAGATCCTCGGGAGCGGCGATCGAACACTGATGTTCGCACACGGTTACGGCTGCGATCAGAACATGTGGAGGCACGTCGTGCCTTCTTTCACGGATGACTTCAAGGTGGTCCTCTTCGACTATGTCGGCTCGGGACTATCCGACGCAGCCGCCTTCGATAAGACTCGCTATAGTACCCTGCGGGGGTACGCTCAAGACGTCATAGAGATCATCGAAGAACTCAATTTGCACAATGTTCACTTCGTCGGCCATTCTGTCAGCTCGATGATCGGTGCGCTCGCCGCGATTGAACAACCTGAATATTTCGCAAGTCTCACTATGATCGGTCCGTCGCCTTGCTATATAAATTCTGGCGACTACAAAGGTGGCATGGAACGCGGTGACGTCGAAGATTTGCTCGAGTCGCTTGAGAGCAACCATGTCGCTTGGTCCGCCACAATGGCGCCAGTAATTATGGGCAACCCCGAGACGCCAGAACTTGCCGATGAACTACAAGCAAGCTTTTGTAGGATGAACCCTTTCCTTGCGAACCACTTCGCACGGGTGACCTTCTTGTCCGACAATAGGTCCGATCTCGTGAAAGTCAGAACGAACACTTTGATCGTGCAGTGTAGAAAAGATGCGATCGCTGGCACAAGCGTGGGAGAATATGTTCACAAGTGCCTTCCGACGAGCGAATTCGTAATGATCGACGCGACGGGACACTGTCCACACATGAGCGCTCCGAAAGAAGTGGTCAAAGCTCTGCAGAACTTTCTGCACGAGAAACCCTTCCCATTATTGGCCTAGATAGCTCCTTTGCGGTAAATGCATTAGAGTCGCTCCCCAGCGGTTTCGTTGTAATCGCGGAAAATGGGACCTTTCTCCACGCTAATGAGAAGTTCCTCGCAATGGTTGGCCGGGATCGCGGTGAACTAACGGGACTGAACCTCGACGATCTGCTCACCCGTGGGAGCGTTATCTTCTACGAGACGCAATTCCTGCCGAGCCTTCGATTGCGTGGCTCCCTCGATGAGATTGTTTTGACCATCCGGCGGCCTGACGGCAGTCAAGTCCCCGTTTTCGTAAACGCCGCCGTTCATACGGATGAGAGCAGCAAGCTTACACGCTTTCACCTAAGTGTCTTCGGCGCGGGGCAGCGAAGGCTGTACGAGTCTGAACTTCTGAGGGCGAGGCGCGAATTCGAGGAGGTTGCCGAAATCGTGCGCCGATCCGCGGACGGCATCATTCGATTGAGTACACGCGGCCAGGTCGAGAGCTGGAATAACGGCGCGGAGCAGATCTTCGGATATACGGCGGTGGAGGGTAAGGGGCGAATGCTGCAATCGCTTTTTATACCTGATGCAATGGGAGACACAGAAGAGAGACTCCGACGTGGCGAGGAAGTCCACCGCGAAACCCTCGCCCTCCATCGATCGGGCCGCTCTATTGACGTCTCGGTGAGCCTGACGCCGCACATGGAAGCTCCCGGGACGCTCGTCGGCTTTTCAGCCATTATCCGCGATACAACCGACCGCAAGCGGGCGGAAAAAGCTTTACTGCAAAGCGAAAAGCTCGCTTCTGCTGGACGGCTGGCCAGCTCCATCGCACACGAGATCAACAACCCGCTTGAGTCCGTAACGAACCTGCTCTACATTCTGAGTTCTCGCGTCGATGATCCGGAGACACTACAGTACGTTATGACTGCGCAGGAGGAACTCGCACGCGTCTCCCACATCGCAACACACACTCTGCGGTTTCATAAGCAAAGTTCCAATCGAACGGAAGTCGACCTTCAGGCACTCGCTGATTCGGTGCTGTCTCTCTATCGTGGAAGACTGCAAAACTCAGGCATTGTCGCGACAACCGATTGCCAAACGAGCCCTCCCCTCCTATGTTTTGAAGGGGAGCTGAGACAAGTGCTAGTGAATCTTGTGGCCAATGCGTACGACGCCATGCGCCATGGGGGAAAGCTAGTGATCCGCGCCCACAGGAGCCGAAACCGCAAGATTGGGTCGGAAGGAGTTCGGCTGCTTGTCGCAGACAATGGGACCGGGATGGATTCGGATGTGCAGGCACAGCTTTTTGAACCGTTCTTTTCGACAAAAGGCATCGGAGGTACGGGTCTTGGCCTCTGGATCACCAAAGACCTGATAGCAAAAAGTGGTGGAACTATCGCGGTGCGAAGCACGACTCGTCCGGGAAGATCGGGAACAGTAATCAGCCTATTCTTCTCCGATTGAGGAAATTTATAGCGATAAGGTTGCGTTCTTCGCTCCTTCCGCTCTTGGCTGATGGCTAGGATGATATGGCGTCAATCTGTTGTTGCAAATCTGGCTGGCCAAATGACCAAATACGCCATGCGGATGCCAACTTTCTAGAATCCGCTATCCGATTTTGGCCGGCGATACGCATCTTAGGTATAAAGATGGAAAACCCGTTCGAAACGCAGCCCAGTATCTTCGTGGTCGACGACGAAGAAGAAATCGCGAAGATGTTCGCTGTCGTGTTGCAGATGAATTTGTTCAACGCCGTTCCATACTTTGACCCGCTAGCAGCGTTGGAGGCTGCAAAGATTAGTCCGCCTGACTACCTATTGACCGACGTAATGATGCCGGGACTAAACGGAGTCGAACTGGCGATGGCGGTTAGGGCTATCGCACCTGAGTGCAAGATGTTGATTTTTTCTGGGCAGGACTCTTCGGGAACGATGACAAAAATTGCCAACGAACAAGGGTACGATTTCACGCTCGTCCTCAAACCGATTCACCCAACCAAGATGGTTGAATTGATACGCGGGTTATAGAGGCAGAAAAGATAGATTGCACTCCGATTTCCGCCTACCTAAAGCGGCGGCTTCGAGCGTTTCTTACGGCGCGGCGGCTGGCCAAAGCGGTTCTTCGGCTAGACTTCGAAACTGGCTGGTGTTTATGTGCATGCCCGTGCCCTCAAAGCTCCGTCAGTCGACCAAGCGCAGGCTGACGTTGCTCACGCTGGCGAGTAGACACGTCACCCACATATAGAAGTTTGGTTTACAACCAAGACCCGCGGAAAGGCGTCTCACCACTTCGTGCTTGTCCCTGAGTCGATACGCGAGTTTTTTCGCTGCAAGATACTGCGCCCCCTGCTGCGCCAACTACGTGGAGGTGTATCACCCCGCCGTCTAGCGTGGAGTTTGGCACTGGGAATAGTCATCGGGATCAACCCTTCGGTGGGACTCACCACGATTATGGTGATTATGATCGCTTGGGCGTTCGGCTTGAATCAGATCGCATCGCAGGTCGGTGCGCATGCAATGACACCCATCCACTTACTCTTGTTTATCCCGTTCATTCAGTTAGGAGTACATCTTTTTCACACTAGCCGTCTTCCGCTGAGCCGACAGCAGATCGAGCATCTGAGCCATCACCCTTGGAGACTAATTCGTGATATCTGGCAATGGGAGTGGCATGCACTTGTCGTTTGGGGCCTGGTGGGTGCAATCGCGATGCCCTTGATTGCAATTTATCTCCGGCGGGCTCTGGTGCTGCTGATGCGTCGCCACCGAACTCTGTTCCGTTCGCGTTCCGCCCAGGGCTGATCAATCCAGAATCTCTTGCTGAATTTTTGCTGCTGTTTTGGCTGACAGTGGCTTCGTGGCTTTACCACGATCTAGGGTTGGAACAGCTGCCTTTCTAGCGGCTTTCACAGTCGCAGCATGCATCGCGGATGCCACCGTCTGATCAACCAGACCTCCGCTGACGCCACTCTTCATAGCATTGTTGACTGCTTTATCAAGTGTCTCTATAGCTCTCTTTTCGGATTTTTTCTTAGCCATTGCACTCCCTTGGTAAACAGCTCGTGCCGCAATTACATATTGTACGAGGGTTATCGTCTGCACCCGTCGATGGTTGCCAGCGTCCGGCAAGTTTGAAGCGAAAGCACGCTACCGACTTTCGCAGCATCCTTACCTGGCTAATTCGCGCCCTTCTCATTATCTGTCTTATAACCCCATTCACTTTGCTCTGTCCCTTGATCGTTTCATGTGTTGCGACCTCAGACTGTTTGGGCCATATGCGCCGGATATGGAAGATCCAAGGGAACCGCGTGCTACACTTCCGCCCATGCCTCTAATAGTCATTCTCATCATCTTGTTAGTTCTCTTTGGCGGGGGCGGCCACTACATGGGCCCTGGTGATCCACTGACGACGGGTTCTGTGGCAGACTCCACAAAGTGGCCGCCCGGAGATGCTGCAGCAGGACCTAGGCACAGAGAGATGGCTTAATCTGAAAGCGGCGAGATTCCTAGAACCGAAGGCAATCCGAATGCCCATCTAATGGAGGCGGCTTATGGATATTCTGGCTCTTGCCTCTTTGGCTACTCGCATATGATGGGTGGCTATGCGGGCGGGCAGGCGCAGTATGCTCGTGTTCCTTTCGCTAATGTAGGTCCTTTGAAGATCGAAAGTGACCTCCCGGATGAGAAAGTGCTCTTCCTTTCCGATATTTTCCCGACCGGTTACATGGCGGCTGAGAATGCACAGATTCTGCCAGGAGATACGGTTGCGGTATGGGGTTGCGGACCTGTCGGGCAGTTCGCTGTGGCAAGCGCATTTTTGCTTGGCGCTGCGCGAGTGATCGCGATTGATCGTCTTCCGGAACGTCTTGAGATGGCGCGAAGCCTCGGTGCAATTACGGTTGATTATTCTGAGGAGGATGTCAGCGTACTTACCGCACTCAAGGATCTAACCGGAGGGATAGGGCCGGACGCCTGCATTGATGCGGTAGGCCTCTAAGCTCATTCTGCACAGTTGCAAGGAACTTACGACAAAATCAAAGTCGCTTTGATGATGGAGACGGATCGGCCTAGCGTCCTCCGACAGGCGATTCAGGCTGTGCGTAAGGGCGGCACGCTGTCAGTACCTGGGGTTTACGGCGGCGTCCTGGATAAAGTACCGTTTGGGGCGGCCTTTGGTAAAGGCATCACCATGAAGATGGGCCAGACGAACATGCATAACTACATGAAGCCTCTGCTTGAGCGGATCGAGAAGGGACAAATCGATCCAAGTTACATCATCTCTCATCGCATCACGCTTGAGCAGGCCCCCGAGATGTACGAGGTCTGGAGAGACAAGAAAGAAAATGTGACAAAGATCGTGATCGATCCTTGGGCAGAAGCCGCATCTTGAAGGGCCTTGTGGCTAATGCTACTAAACTCACCGCAATCTCTGGAGATCCCGAAATATGAGTTCCGCTAATCCAATTTCCCGCCGTGATCTTGTTGCCAATCTAGGAACGGGCATCGCATCCGCCGCGGTCACAGCTGCTGTACCGAGTGCGCAAGCTCAGACAACGGGTGTTAGCACCGCTGCACCTTTTGTTGACCCGACCTCCAAATATCCGAAACCACCATATCCGGGGCAATCACAACCATGGCCTGGACTCGCAAGTAAGATGAATCCAAGACCGGATCACGGGGAGACGAGCTACAAGGGATCGGGCCGTCTGAAGGGACGCAAAGCTCTTATTACCGGCGGAGACTCAGGCATGGGGAGGGCCGCCGCGATCGCTTATGCGCGAGAGGGCGCTGATGTTGTCATCAGCTATTACCCTTCGGAGGAGCCTGATGCACGCGAAGTTGTTGAACTGATCAGAGCTGAAGGACGTAAGGCCATCCAGATCCCAGGCGACCTTCGCGAGGAGAGTTACTGTAAGGAACTTGTAAGTAAAACGATCGAAGCGTTTGGTGGCTTAGATATCATCGTCTCCAACGCTGGACGTCAACAACAGTGCGAAGACATCCTTCAACTCACCACGGAAGCCTTCGACGCCACCATGAAGACCAACATCTACGCTCCGTTCTGGATCATCAAGGCGGCACTACCCCACATGCAGCCGGGTTCTTGCATCATCGCAACCACGTCTGAGCAGGCCTATGATCCTGCGGGCAACTTGTATGACTATGCTCAGACCAAAGCTGCGACTATGAACTACGTTAAATCGCTGGCGAAGCAATTTGGCCCTAAAGGAATTCGGGTGAACGGAGTCGCGCCGGGCCCGATTTGGACACCGCTTCAGGTTTCAGGCGGAGCAACCCAAGATCATCTAATTCATTTCGGCGAAACTTACCCACTACGCCGAGCAGGACAGCCAGCCGAACTCGCAAGCATTTATGTGCAACTCGCAGCAAACGACGCTAGCTACACGACTGGCAACATTTATGGAGCAGGTGGGGGCGCAGGCCAGCCGTAACGTGGTTCAGATAATTCCACTTCAGATTACTAACTAGTTTGAGCGTCTACAAGATTTGATCCAAGTCCGCCGCACACGATAGCGGTCGAATCGCGAGGTCACAAATACTCTTTGAAGATATCCATTGAGCTGGGCGGTTCGTAAGCAGTCATGATGCTCTCTGGATCGGTAACACAATCCGAAAGACCGTCCCGCTTTTGTTTTGCCTATTGCTTGTGCGGTACCGAATGGCGCCGCCGTGCCCTTGAACTATTTCTCTGACGATCCAAAGGCCTAGACCGTTTCCTTCAGACTTGTTGCTCTTGAACGAGTCGAATAGTGTGTTCTGCATCGATCTCGGAATTCCCGAACCATTGTCAGCAACCGTGATGATCGCGTTCAAGCTGCGGATGGCAACACGAACGTGAAGATTTCCTGAGTGTGGAACAGCGTCCAAAGAATTCAAGAGAAGATTGGTTAGAACCTGAAAGATTTCACCCTTGTTCACACAAGCCCGTGCAACATCGGATGAGCGAGTCTGAACATTAATCCTCTTTTTTGCAATCTGTTCCCGATGAAGTTTAAGGGCGGACGTGGCCAAATCAACCAGATCGACCTCTTTCGATTCCGCGTCCACACGAATGAACGTAAGACTTCTGGTGGTGATCTCCGCTAAACTGCGGAGCTGAAGGTCCGCCTCATCAAGGTATTCGGTGCGTTGTGGTTCGGATTGGCCCGACGATCTGGCCAAGAAGATAAGGTTAGTTAAAGCAGCGAGGCGATTGTTGACCTCATGCATGGTCGCACCGACCAACCTACCCGCCAGTGCAAGCTGGTGATAGCGTCGAAGATTCTCTTCACAGGCTTTGAGCTTTTGACCTTCGTCCTCAAAGGAGCCGCTAGAAACGAAGGGCGAGTCCATGACTATCTGAGGACATTAGGGAACGAAAGGTTGGCCTAAACCAGCTACCACTTAACTCGATACTTCACCTGTTTGTTGCACAATGAATTCGGAAGTCAACTTCGTAGCTTTACAAGAAGATCAGCCGGATGGACGGGCTTGGACAGGAGGTCGAAGTCGTAGCCCTGCTCCCGCGCTTTTTTCAGCAGATCTACAGTCGCGGCTTGTCCCGAGAAGAGCAGCACTTTACACTTTGGCTGCGTTCGACGGAAGTGGATAGCCAATTCAACTCCGGTCATGCCTGGCATCACAACATCGCTGATGAGAAGATCTGGCGTCAGGTCGACAGAAGCAGCAATGGCCTTGTCCGGGTGATCAAATGCGCTCGCCCTAAAACCAGCTTGATTTAAAATGACGGCAAGGGTGTGGGCGATCACCACTTCGTCGTCTACTACGAAAACCACACGATTCGTATCCGGCACTTGGTCTCCTGACTCCCCATGTAGGATACCTCAGTGATTATTGACCTGCTGCTTGTCAGGAAATGATGGGAGGTTTTTACTTTCTATGCAAATGGCGGGGTGGATGGAGACATCCCATAACGATAGGGATGACGTCTCCGTTACAGAACCTATGGAAACTCGACCAGTTGTCGCTCTGAGGGGAACGATATGGATAGAAAACCAATTGAGGTGCAAGTGAGAACCACAAACGATTGGTTCGGGCAGTTCGCAGCTTCCGCCTCCGGCTGGCTGGGCTCGAAGTGGGCGTTCGCTGGAGCCGGCTCTGTCATTGTGCTTTGGGCCGCTATGGGTCCCCTATTTCGCTTTCCGATACTTGGCAATTGGTCATCAATACCGGCACGTCGATTGTCACGTTCCTTATAGTTTTTCTCATCCAGAACACGCAAAATCGCGACTCACGCGCTATTAATTTAAAGCTCAACGAGCTTATCCGCGCAATTGATAAGGCTCGTGACCAGATGATAGACATCGAGAATCTAAGCGACCTAGAGCTAGATGAACTTCAATCCAAGTACGAGAAAATCGAAGCAGAATGCGAATCGCGTCCGCGGAAAGCGAACTCTGGGAAAGTCGGGGATGTCAACGACTAGGACAGTAAAAGCGACGAGATGCATTCTCAGGACTCAATAATTTCGGTTAGCGTTAGTTGGCCCAAAGACTCTAAGTCACGTTCCGCATGGGACTGGCGCATATATAGACCCACTTCCTGATAGCGACTCGCTGTCTCTTCATTCATCGATAACGGATAGGGACCATACGCCCGGGCAAATCGTTGAAGTGTCGCCGTACCCATCCCATCAATTAAATGGCGGACCTTCAAGGCGCGAATCTGTGCAGCCTTCGAATCTGAAGGGGCTGCATCAATCTCATCGGCGGCCTGCTTTAATAGTGCATACATTCCCCAAACAGCGGCTTGCATTGCGCCAAGATGCGCCAGGGTATGAGGGTCGTCACGTTTGCTAACGAGGGCAAAGTCTAATAGACCGGCAACGCCTCCAGCCCAGCACGCCGCTGGCCCACAGGCACCGTGCCAGAAACCCGGTCTCTCAAGGTACCAGGCTGGGCCGCCGATCAGGGAGTCAGGTGACACCCGCAATTCATGGAGTGTTATCGCCCCCGTCTGAGTGTTCCGAAAAGCTTCCGTCTTCCAGACTTCCAGATCGTAGCTGATCTGGCTTGAATTTTTTCTCAGGTCTACTTCGACGAGGCGTGGGTGTGGTAGCCCGACTGTGAGGAGGGCTCGATCTACTATTCCAAGCCCGCTGCAAAACGGCTTTTCGCCACTGATCTGGAAACCATCTGTAGTTCGCTCCAGCCGAACTGCGTGGCCCGGGATCTCAGAACCCCAAACCGCGTATAACATGTTAGGTTCAGCACGGCGTCCCGCCTCCGCGAGGATTGCCGCCGCATCCCAATGAGCTTCTGCAAGCTTCGCCAAGCTGAGATCCTCTCGCGCTGTCTCGGCCAGTAGCTGATGGCGCTCGGATGTACGCCCCCCTCCCGGGAGTGGCAGCTTCTGCTTAACAACGTCTGTCAGTCGGGACTTCAGCTCGTCCGTTGTCATCCCGTAACTCCATTGTGTGCGGCAAGAGCATCTGCGAAGCCGAGTGGTGCACGCCCTATCCTTCTTCCACTGGTTAAGACACATAAGCTAGCATCTGATATGCGTTGGTGTATTCCTATTTTCAGGCGCCGCCACAGATCAAGGTCTTCTGCGCTTGGAAGATCTTGCCAGCCCCCGGCCTGAAGATACACATCCGCTCTCACTCCAAAGTTGGCTCCATGCACGTGGGGATGAGTTCCGTCCGAGTGGATTAAATAAGAAAGACGGAATCTGTCCGGGACGGAGGAGTCGTGATCGATGAAGGAGTCCACATCGATAATGCCCGCAACCGCGGCAACTCCTGTCTTCGCATACTCCATTTGATCCTCGAGCCAGGTGACAGGTACTTCACAGTCAGCATCGGTATTCGCCAGCCAGCAGAGTTTTCTTGGTCCCTCATAGCGCTCTAAAGCGAGCTGCACACCTAGCGCCCGTGCGGTTCCCACGCAGCCCGCTTCAATCTCGATGACTATTCCGCTTTCTTGGACGATTTCCTGTGCGACGCGGAAGGACTCATCAGTTGACTGATCGGTAACGACTATCAGGTCGCTTGTCACGTGCGAGGGCAGCATCAGACGGGCCTTTTGTACGGACCGAAGGCATCTGGGAAGAAGATCTTGTTCATCCCGAGCCGGAATGACGATCGCGATATGCCAAGGAGCTTTCACAAACGCACCAGCCGATCAAGCCTCATACTTTGGTTGCGTTCCGAGTGGTCGACCAAGAGCTTCGGATGAGCAAGCAGAATCTCGTGGACCTCATCGCCTGAGATGCAATGATCCTGAGAATGGCCTAGCCAATGCGCAGCCAAAACGGTAGCGCCTTGAGCAATCGAATCGACTAATGTGGAGGAGATCTGCTGCCAAGCTTGAGGGGTGAAGTAATAGCCTATTTCGCTCAAAACGAGGAGATCGAGATTCTTCGCTGGCACTTCGTCTGGCAGCGCTGCGCAACGTACTTCAACATTATGCAAATGAGCACATCGCCTCTGAGCCTGCATGATTGCAGTCGGCGAAAAGTCGATGGCATCAACAGTGCCGCAATATGCTGCTAGACGTTCTGTGAGCACGCCGATGGAACAACCCGGTTCAAATGCCCAGCGATAAGTTCGATGAGCGATCGCATTGATGATTGCGTCGTAACGTCCCAGTTCGTAAGCACTGTGCGAAAAGTCCCAGGGGTCAGCATTCTCTCGATATTTCTCCTCAAAGAAAGCGGGAGACGATTCGACTTTGGTTTCTATACTCACCGGATGTAGACCTCGTAGTCTCGTTGAGTAGGCATCAGCAGTTCGGGTGAAAGGATAGGCTGGCCGTCAGCGTGATCGAATTGAGATGCATGAGCCTCCAAGGCGTAACGTTTTGTTTGGAGTTCAGCATCGGTAAGTGAGACCTTTTCGACAGACAGTCCTTCAAGCATGTCGGGTACACCCCGATGCCACGTCCAAAAGAGGTAAGAGGTGAGGATGACACCCCTGATTTGGGCCACTCTAGCTGCTGCTCGTCCTGCCGCCTCATGGTCGGGATGAAAGTCGCGTTTCCACGGTGCGACAAGGTGCATTCCGCCTTTTACCATCGGCAAGAGTGAATCAACGAGCCGATCTTCGCAGGCGGATACATCCCGATCCGGCAGGCGCAGGCGGCGAATCATAGATTCCGGTACGCCAAGCCGATAAAGTGCTTCAACCTGTTCCTGCACTCGAATCCCACTCATATTTCGTGTGTCGGCATAAGCGTTTTCTCCATCCGTAATAGCAACCACGACTACCGGAACACCTCGCCCGCAAAGTCTTGCGATAAGACCACCCGATCCGAGAGTTTCGTCATCAGGATGCGGAGCCAGAACGAGCGTCGGGGTGAGTGGGGGCTCCCAATTTGGTAGGTGACGTAATTTTGGGAGCCATTCCGTTTCTGGAGTGAGAGGGACAACTGTCGGCATTTCTATGGACCACTTATGGGATAGATGAGAGACACACGGCGGTACTGAATATGTGATGCCATTCTCTATATGGTCAGTTCGTGTGATTCGAGATTTCTAGATAGATAAGCTATGCAAGCTCTCTAAACGTTCATAATGTCAAACATTCCACGTCTCTCATATTTTGCATCCCATGTTTAGCTGCCATACCAGCGCCCATCTTGCGCGACCGACGACCGTTGAGGACAGACTCCGGTATAGCAGTAAGTTCAACTCATTACATAAAGGGTCAAAACATGTCTAAGACAAAAAAGTCTGCCAAGAACGTGGCGGCAGATCATGAAACAGGTGCCGGTGGAGAATTCCATCAAATTGCGGGCACCACGCATCCTCAACTAACAAACCAGAGAGGTCTCGTTGTCGGAGACGACGAGAATTCGCTGAAGGCCGGAGTGCGGGGGCCTGTTCTCCTTGAAGATCATTTGCTGGTGGAAAAGACCCAGCACTTTGACCATGAGCGTATTCCGGAGCGCATCGTTCATGCTCGAGGATTTGGTGCGAAAGGCTATTTTGAGCTGACTCACTCGCTGGAGGGGATTACGAAGGCGCGAGTGCTCACCAAGGTTGGAATTAAGACTCCGGTGTTCACTCGGTTTTCGACTGTTGCGGGCAACATGGGCTCTTCCGACACGGCTCGCGATGTTCGAGGCTTCGCGGTTAAAATGTACACCGATCAAGGCAATTGGGACATCGTCGGCAATAACATACCCGTCTTTTTCATTCAGGACTCCATCAAATTTACCGATCTTATCCATGCCGCAAAGCAGGAGCCAGATCGTGGATTCCCTCAGGCCCAGACCGCACACGATACTTTTTGGGATTTTGTTTCGCTCGTTCCAGAATCCACTCATATGCTGATGTGGATCATGTCAGATCGGGCTATCCCTCGCTCCTTTAGGATGATGGAGGGCTTTGGGGTCCATACCTTTCGGCTGGTCAATGAAGCAGGGGGCTCTACCTATGTGAAGTTTCACTGGCGTCCAACGCTTGGAATGGCATCGATTGTATGGGACGAAGCCCTGAAAATCTCAGGCGCGGATCCTGACTTCCATCGTCGAGATCTGTGGAACGCGATCAACGAAGGGAACTTTCCAGAGTGGGAGCTTGGGGTTCAACTGTTTGACGAGGAGTTTGCGAACAAGTTCGAGTTCGATGTGCTCGACGCAACTAAACTTATTCCGGAAGAAACCATCCCGCTAAAAATTATCGGACGATTGGTGCTGGACCAGAATGTCGATAACTATTTCGCCGAGACCGAGCAGGTTGCTTTCGCTACAACCGACGTCGTTCCGGGAATTGACTTTACGAACGATCCGCTATTGCAAGGGCGTAATCTCTCCTACATAGATACCCAGCTAAGCCGCCTCGGTGGCCCAAACTACGAGCAAATTCCCGTAAACGCTCCACGCTGCCCGATGGCCAACATGCAGCGAGACGGACACATGACCATGATCCCGCAAAAGGGCCGCGTTTCGTATTCGCCTAGCTCTCTTGAAGCGGACTCCCCGCGGCAGGATCCCAAGAACGGATTTACCTCGTTCCGTGGATCTGAAAACGGCGACAAGCTGCGGATTCGAGCCGAATCTTCTGGAGACCACTTCTCTCAGGCGTTGATGTTCTTCAACTCTCAGACGGAACCGGAACAGAACCACATCATCTCGGCGTTCATCTTCGAGTTGAGCAAAGTGGAAACCAAGGCAGTACGAACAAGAATGCTCGGACAACTTGTAAATGTCAGCCCGGAGATCGCCCAGAGGGTGGCCAATGGGCTCGGAATGCTTGACGCAATCAAAGCCGTCCCGGCAAAAGTTCCAGTCAGAACGGACCTTCCAACGTCTGATGCACTGAGCATCCTCAAGAAGGCGATACCGGGAGTAAAGACCAAGGTTATCGGATGTCTGGTAGAGGACGGGTCCGATGCAAAAACGATATTGGCTCTAAAAAAGGCCGTGACGGCTGCCGGGGCTTACCTGAAGATCGTCGCTCCGAAGATCGGAGGCGCCAACGCCTCCGACGGCACCACCATTGAGGCCGACTTTCAATTAGCCGGTGGCTCTTCTGTACTCTTTGATGCAGTGTACGTGCTGCTTTCAAAGGAGGGCGCGACGAAGCTTTCCAGAGAGGGGGCTGCGGTTGCCTGGGTCCATGATGCTTTCGTTCACCTAAAGGTCATGGGCGCTTCTGCCGCGGCTAAGCCACTCCTTGACGCGGCAGGTGTTATTAAGGATGACGGTATCGTCATCGGAGATGACCACAAAGCGTATTTGAATAGAGCGAGCCAAGGAAGGATTTGGAGCCGAGAACCCGGCGTTTGCTCGGTCTTCTAAAGCACACGCATCAGAGTGAGTTAGTCCGCAGTCGTAATGGACTCATTCGTGACTGCCGCCCTCTACCTAATGCTCGTTTAGTTGTGAGAGGGACTCGCGATATCATCGGGTCTATGTTCGGTGGAACGTTGGCCCACCTCGACGATCCAGACCTCAGTGAGCAAGGAAAAGGGGCCGGTCTCTATGAGACCGGCCCCTTTTCTACTCGTAGTAGCTAGACGCGTGTTCCTACTTTTTCCTCGACTTCGGTCGCATCTTCAATGCGATCATCTGATACGTGATGTCCTTCGGATATATTTCCGAAAGTTCCGCGACCACCTTTAGTATCTTCGTTGCCCGCTTCGTTGGCAGACGCAACGTCCTGGGCCCCAGTTTCTTTGAGCGCAGCTTTAGCGGCGTCGATCTGTTCCGAAGTGTCACAGTGAACCGAAAGAAGTGATCCTCCGTCCTTAACTGCGCCTTCGTAGCGTTTTGCTTCATATTCCGGGATGCCAAGACCAACAAGAGCTCCGACGATGCCACCAACTGCTCCGCCGACCCCAAGGCCCGCAAGCGCACCCATGATCGGACCCGCTGCGATGAGCGGACCAACACCGGGGATAGCTAGGGCGCCTATCCCTGCTAGCAAGCCAAGGGTCCCACCAATGACGCCCCCCGTTGTCACACCAGTCGCAGTGCCTTCGGGAGCTTTTGTGCTCTTTTCGTGAGCAAAGGCGCGCGTGCTGTCATCATCTGGGAGAAGAACAGAGATCGATTCGTTGGTGAATCCCTTGGACAGGAGGTGATCTACAGCAGCCTCTGCGGTAGCGGGGGTTTTGTAAATACCAAAAACTGCAACGTGTTTACTTGACATGTGTAACTCCTTTGAAACTTTTGAAGCGTTGATGATGAGTGGACTTGGGTGCGAAGCCTACTGTTTAACAGTGAGCTGATTCGTGAGCTTATCTGCTGAGATCAGCGCAGATACGTCGGAAGCAACCTGCTGCTTCTCCTCCTCCGATTTGACTGGCCCTTTCAGGGTGACCTGGCCGTCGAGCGTGATGATCTTCACGTTGTGGGCATACATTGAGAGCGTTTTGTCCGCGATGATCGCTTTCCGGATCTTCGCCGTGGTCATGCGATCGGCGGTCGAATTTGATTGGTTGTCAGCGTTCTGGCTCTGGTTTTTATTCTGTTGTGAGTTATCGGGCGCGGTTTGCTGAGCGCTCGCAAGTGAGACCGGTGCAAAAGCACAAAGGAGCGCCATTGCCGCGGTAGCGGGGGAAATTCTACTCAAGTGTTTCATGAGACCTTTCGGCGGACAGAGCGCCTGAGCTGCCGGGTTTACACATCTTGCATCCCGAAGTGCAGTCAGTGGTGTGACGGGAGTAGATGGAAGAGAGTTGTCTTTGATCGGGGTTATTACAAAGAGAACACACAGCGACAAAAAATCCTGCCTTGAGCCAATCTCACACCACTTGATGCACCGCAGCGGAGGTACGATCTTCAGCTTAAATTCAGTGAGACTCTCTCATAGGATGAGACACGATTGGCATCAAATGAAGATGCGGAACGCAGTTTTCTACGGTCCCATACGGAATGGTCTATGGGCCGAGATGCCCGGTATGCTGCAACTTGGATGCGAAAGTGAGTCACTCCTCCCGCAGCAAGATCAGAGGATCGACTCCGAGTGCGCGTTGGGTAGGGATCCATGTAGCTACCAGTCCCAGCAGCAGCATCGTCAGAACGACACTGACCAGGACAAGCGGATCGCGGGAAGGAGTGCCACCCGCCGTCGCTCCCGTGCTGGATGACGAAAAGTCCCTCTGTCTGAGGCACATTCAGCGGGCGCAGAATCAGCGAATTCAATACTCCAAAGACAAGGGCGTTGGCTCCAATGGCGAGTGCCAGCGTGACAAACGCGGCGATGGTGAAGCCGGGAGACTTGCGCAGTTGGCGTAAAGCGAATCGCAGATCCCGCAGCAGGGCGGCCATGTTGTGCTCCGGGTTACGGCGGATATGTATGGAATGACGGGCAATTAGAGAGCCAAAGTGTTCTTTCACTCAACTTGATGGAACGAATTAGCGTTCGTGAATGAACAGCGGGGGCGGCGAAAGCGGGCTCTCGTCCTTCAGACAACGGCAACATGCCCATACACTCATTGAGGCAACAGCCACGCTCGATGAGCGCATTGGAGATTTATCGCTCGTCGAGATTCACACTTACAACTCCAGCATCGATCGATAAGAACCTCCAAGTCCACATTCGCACTGCCAGAACTTGTCTTTCGACACCAAAGGGCGCGCGGAGGTGACCCCGCGCTCCAAGCAGGTTGCATTCGCTCCTGCTTATCAGTCATCTCATATTGTGTATATCGTTGATTTGTCTCGGCGACGTTTCATTAGGCAAGCGGCAACAACTATTTGTACAAAGTGGGAGGATCGCTATGTCCAGTAAAGGCAGAGCAAAGGATCGCATCGTTACGCCAGCCAGCCCGGATATAGCACGGTTCCTAAGTGAATCCATTTTGCGACAGCCGTCCAGCGTCGAGTTGGGATGGAAGAACTTTGCAGTAGAGCGACGCACCATTGTGCCCAGTGAATTTCCGGAACTTGCCATGGGCAGGCACTTCCTCATCCTTTGGGAAGGTCATGTTGCCGAAGGTGAAACTGCCTCTCGAGGTGGCCGCTTTTCTGCATACAAGAAGTATCCAGATACCATAACGACCTGCCAGCCAGGTCTCAGACCAGCCATCCGCAATCGCTCCAGTCATGAAGTGATAGTTGCTGCTTTAGAACCAGAGTTTATGACCGGCATGGAAGAAGAACTTGATGCACGGCCCAGTGAACCTTCGCAAGACCACCACGGAACGGGCGATCCCGATCTCAGAAATCTCCTCCGCCTCCTTCATAACGAATCCAATGCTGGAGGCCGGTACGGAACCCTCTACACGGATTCGTTGACGATTGCCCTTGCCACCCGTCTGATGTTTGCGTCACGTGTAAAGAACTTTGCTCTCAAAACAGCAGCATATCTGCTGCCTAATCGTGTACTCCGACGCATCATCGATCGCATGCGTGTCGACCTCGGCACTGACTTAGACCTGTCAACGCTGGCTGCGGAAAGCGGCTACAGTCGTGCCCATTTTTTGCGTACATTCAAAGCAACTACTGGACAAACACCTCACCGCTATCTCAGCGAGCTTCGATTGCAAAAAGCCCGAGACCTTCTTGTCGCTCAATCCCTTCCATTGATCGACATAGCTGCGGCTTGTGGATTTTCCAGCCATGCTCACCTCAGCACTGCTTTTCACGCGAGGTTCGGTCTGCCGCCAAGTGAATACCGGCGCGGACAAGGCAAAACTCAAAAGTAACAGTGTGTAATTCAGTGATCTTCTGCTGTAAGCATGATTCTTTGCTGAAAGAAACTACTCCATTCATCAGCCATACTCGCCTTAGTAGATCGCGCCTGCGATCACGAAGGTGAGAATATGAGCCATACGAGCACAGCTTCACACAACTCGGAACTTAAAGATCAGTACGACTTCATCGTCTGCGGCGCCGGATCGTCCGGCTCAGTGGTTGCTGGAAGGCTAGCCGCAAATCCAGAGATCAGTGTCCTCCTTCTTGAGGCGGGCGGAAGCGACGAGACCGATCAGGTGCTGGACACCGATCGCTGGCCAATGAATCTAGGTGGTGAGCTCGATTGGAGCTTCGTCACTGAACCAAATCCTAACCTGAACGGGCGTTCGATTGTTTACTCAATGGGGAAGGTCGTAGGCGGCGGATCCAGCATAAATGTTGGCACTTGGTCCAGAGGACACCAGGCGGACTGGGACATGTACGCTACCGAGGCTGGTGATCGAAACTGGGGTTATGACTCTATCCTCAAACTCTATCGGAGTCGAGTGGAAGATTGGACCGGTACTCCTGACCCAGCATTTTACGGTGTAGGCGGAGCGATGCATGTGCAGCCCGTGAATGATCCGGACTCCTTTTCTCTCGCAGTGCTCGATGCTGCAGATTCCTCCGGCCTGAAGCGATTTCAAAACTCCGGTGGTCAGATGATGAAGGAGGATGGAGGGTGCGCTGTCGTGGACAACATTGTCAACGACGGGAAACGGCAGTCCGCCTACCGTTCCTATGTCTATCCTCGGCTGCAACAGTCCAACCTAACCGTGCTGACGGGTGCCCTGGCAACTCGCATTGTCCTGGACGGCAGTCGCGCGACCGGGATCGAGTTTGAGTACAAAGGACAGCTTCGCCAAGCCAAAGCCAGTTTGGAGATTGTGCTCTCTCAGGGCGCCATTCAAACACCGAAGCTGCTCATGCAGTCTGGTATCGGCGATAAGGCCGAGCTTGGTAAGTTTGGGATCACCGTAAAGCAACACCTACCCGGCGTTGGGCGCAAACTGCATGATCACGTCGCGCTTGGCCTTGTATGGGAAGCAACCGACGCACCTCTGCCACAGCAAGCGAGAAGTGCTGCCGTGGCCTTCTGGAAAACAGACCCGTCCTTGGACGCGCCGAATTTCTATACCTATGGAATCGGCATCCCGTTCCTCACACCCGAGAACGCGGCCAAGTATCCACCTCCCGAAGCCGCTTGGACACTTTTTATGGGAATGCGGCCAAGGAGTAGAGGCTCGATTCATCTCACAGGCGCGAAAGCTTCTGACCAGGTGAAAGTCGAAGCCAACTATCTGTCCAACCCAAGAGATCTCGAGGATCTGATTCTTGGGGTGCAACGCGCTCGTGAAATTGGTAATGCTGCTGCCCTTCGTCCTTACACGAAACGCGAGCACGCTCCGGCGAACCTGACCGGCCCAGCACGTGAAGAATATATCCGCAATGGTCTCGTTACTTTTGGCATCAATCGGGCACGGCGAAGATGGGCCGAGATGATATGTCAGTGGTCGACAATAAGCTTAGGGTTCATGGTATCGAAGGTCTTCGTATAGCGGACGCCTCTATTCTGCCGCGCGTGACGACCGGAAACACAATGGCACCTTGTGTCATCGTCGGCGAGCGAGCCGCCAGCATGTTGCAAGAGGAACATAACTTAGACCTTGTGTTGTGTGATTCGGCATCGTCATATTGACGACACGACATGCGGCGCAGCCGCTTCCGCTGGGGTTGAAGATCCGGGGGCAACCCCAGCTGTAATGATCAAAGAAGTGAGATACTGCGCGAAGTTCTTATGGCAACGCAACACGAATTCATTATCTAATTTCTCGAAAAGTTGGTTATGGCGACTATGAATTTGGATTGGCGATAACACGCCAATGCACTTATTGAGTGACGGCCAGACCGTTAGAGGCCTGATCGCAGTCGGCGGAGCAAGCCGCATCTACGTGAGTGCTTATTCACGACAGAGGCGTGATTGGACTTGACTGTCCGCCCGACCAGAGCGTCACTGTCCACACGGCTGATTCTTCAGCCCATATGGAGAGTAATGCGCGGAACACTTTCGGCACGAATTGAGGTCCTACCCACCCTAGATAGAGCCCAATTACTTGCAACTTGGGCAGAGAACTTCAGCTATGATCCGCCCCCAAAACTCCGTAAGGAGTTGATGGTCGCTCTTTTGGCCTACCGGATCCAGGAAAAAGAGTTCGGGGGCTTGTCGCATACGGCGCGGAGACGGTTACGGGAAATTGCCTTGACTTTGAAAGGGGAAGGGCCGTCACAAGAGAAAGCTGACTCCTCACCTCAAAGCGGAGCGAGGCTCCTCCGCTTATGGCACGGTGAAACGCACGAGGTCATCGCCCTCGGGAATGGTTACGAATATCGTGGACAGCGGTACTCGAGCTTGTCCAGGATCGCACGCGAGATTACCGGGACTCGGTGGTCCGGGCCACTTTTCTTCGGAGTTCGCAAACCGTGACTCATGCGACGCGCATCCGTTGCGCCGTCTACACTCGCAAATCCTCTGAAGAAGGGCTGGAGCAGTCCTTCAACTCCCTCGACGCCCAACGAGAGGCGTGCGAAGCCTACATTTTGAGCCAACGCCATGAGGGCTGGCATGTCGTCGCTAACCGTTACGACGACGGCGGGTTCTCTGGTGGCAACATGGAACGTCCGGGGCTCAAGAAACTTCTGGACGATATCGCGGCGAAACGAGTCGATAATGTGGTGGTCTATAAGGTTGACCGGCTCACACGTTCTCTGGCCGACTTCGCTAAGATCGTCGAACAATTCGACAAGCAGGGGATTAGCTTTGTGTCGGTAACCCAGCAGTTCAACACTACAACCTCCATGGGCAGACTGACCTTGAATGTGCTCCTGTCCTTCGCGCAGTTTGAGCGTGAAGTCACGGGGGAACGTATCCGCGACAAAATCGCTGCATCGAAACGCAAGGGTACTTCTCTCGCAACCGCTGGTCGATGGGTCGTCCTGAGGAAATTGCGGCGGTCGCGCTCTTTCGGTGAGTGCATTTTCCCCACTGCACTCACTAAGATACGACAACTACCAAGACCTCGGCTTGTCGTCAGCGCACCGCAGGCGACGACAAGGGCGCTCAGCGGTATTCATCTGTAGCATTATCTCTGCGGTGGTTCGCCTAATTCAATGCGAGGGGATCTTCCGATTCGACGCCACTGAACGTGCTACCGGGAACCGGCGGAGTGGGGAAGACAGCAATACTGCCCTACCAGGTGGGCAGATTCGGGCTCTGAAACCGTGCGGATTTGTGGCCGAGCGAGTTTGCCCTGACGTCCACTGGAAAGAGGTCATCGGTTTCAAATTCATGATGGACTCACTGTCTCATTGCCATCGTCAACGCTTCCATGCAGGATTGATCAAGAGTTAGCGGTGCATCATCCTGCATTAGGGTGAGAACCTCCTCACATTGGAGTTTCTGTCGATAAGGCCGTGAGGATGAAAGAGCATCGTAGATGTCCGCAACGGTCAATATCCGCGCGAGAAGCGGTAACTGTGGACCCTGCAGTCCTCGCGGGTAACCTGAGCCATCGAGTTTTTCGTGATGTGCTGCTGCTACTTCCGCGATTTCTTCAAATCCCGGAATTTTATCGAGAATCTCTTTTGTGTATTGAGGATGTTTATAGATATAGTGCCATTCCCAAGTTGTGAGTTTGCCGGGCTTTTCTAGTATGACATTTGGTACGCCGAGCTTTCCAATGTCGTGGAGTAAAGCTGCGCGCTCCAGCAGTTTGGTATCGCGCGAATCCAGACCCATCACCTTAGCAATAGAGACCGCTATCCTGGCAACACCGGTAGAGTGAGTAAAGGTGAAAGGAGACTTAGCGTCCACCACCTCTGCGAACGCGAGGCAGATATTGTCCACCAAAAATATATTGGGACACTGTCGGTAGCCTTCGGGAGCAAGATTAATCACGTGAGACAAGATCTCTGGCGATTGCAGATCACTCCACAGCTCGCAGTGGTCGTGCAGTACGTCTGAGACTGTGAGCAACCCGTCACCAAACCACCTACTGCAGCGTCTGGCTACGAGATCGATAGCGGTTACGGGGCCGTATCGCTCCGCAGCAATGTCCAGTGTCTGAGCGATTTTGATGATGCGAGCAAGCAACGATATCTCTTCGCCCTGTACCCCCTGAATTGATTCCACGTCGTCCCAGCGTTCATCGGATTGGTAGATCGCTTCGCAGACCTCGAACGGCAAGCCTAAATCTCTAGCGATACGAGCGGCACGCTCACAAGGAAGACTAGCGGCCGTATCAAAAGACTCAGCGGTGCTGCAGCTAGAAAGAATGTTCGAACTTTGCGGAAGCGTCTGAGCCCAGCCACAGCACAAGGAAGAGGTCCGCGTATGCTTGCTGGTCCTTGTATTTTCCGAATTTGAGTCGATATTGTCCGATAGTGTTTTAGCGATCAAAGATGAATTCCGATTCGGAGCCATCTTGTCCAACGTGCGTGAAGAGTTGCCCTTACAGCCAACATCCTTGAACAAAATTGCCGAATAGAGATGAGAGAGCATCTCTTGAGACAAACCAGCCCGTTCTCCTATACGCATGCCTATCATGCAAGAGCGAAGAACATGTCCCATCGGATGTCCTTCGGTCAAGTCCAAGACGAACGAGAGAGCGGGAATCAGTGCTGAAAAAGGCAACGAGTTCGGATTATGTAGTGCGCCCTCATAAGAAGAAGTTGCAACGTTTGAGAGTGAGCTACTCATGAAGGTCTCCGTGGATCGAGTGGTAACAGGTGTGAAGGGGGCGTCCACTGGCTGCGGACGCCCCACTCGTCATCTCGAACGGCCATGCTAGCCGTCAGGGATGCATTTGGAAAGCTGCTCGGCGATTTTGCTGCCAGCAACTCTCAGTTTCAGCCGTGCATATCTGCGCCTCCTTTCCGAAGCTGATAACTTGAATTCGATCGGCATCAACGCCTGCTGCGATTAGAGCGTTCCGCGCGGCGTTGGCGCGTTCTTCCCCGAGCGCTAGGTTGTATTCGGCCGAGCCGCGTTCATCCGCGTACCCCCCAACCAGGACACGAATTGATGGATTGTCTTGCAGATACTTCGCGGCATGTTCGATAGCGGTCTGCGCATCGGCCCGGATGTCGGCGCTGTCGTAGTCGAAGAGAGCGTCCTGAACATTTTCGTGGAAGATAGCTTCTCTTTTAGCCCGTGCAATTGGATCAGCATCGTTAGAGTCATGCCCAAGTGAACCGGCGTGCGAGGTGACACTAAAGTCCGCATCGCAGTCGGCTTTGGTCGAAAAGCTGGAGGCCAAAGAGGCGTGCCCAGTGACATGATAGGTGCCGTCGGCCAAACCCGCGGTGTTGACGGAGACTCGCGGGCCAGACCCTACTATGGCACCTCCGCTGGATGCCCAAGTGTAGTTGACGTTGAGGTATTCCGGTTCGGTTTCTGCGTGACCTGTGATCTGCAGGGGTTGTCCTGCGTCGACGGTGGCAGCATTGGCATCGCAGGTGAAAGTAATTTCCCTGGGTCGGTGATCCACCATGTGAACGGGAGTTGAAGGTGAGTCCTGTTCGCCGAACTTGATGACGATGCCGGCACCAATCATGAGGTGGTTCTGCGTATTGGTGGAACCGTTTGGCAGGGAAGTTCTTAAATAGTTGGCATCGACGGCGCGAATGGCGATGCGATGGGTGAGGTTGATATCGACGCCGCCGCCGGGAGAGAACGCAAAGCTGGTTGCGCTGGTGGTGAACGAGGTTGATGTCGGGAAATAAGAGCCGCTTCCGTGAGCGCCGCCGAAGAGGATCTGGCCATAGGGTACAAAACGATGGCCTGTCAGTGACACCTTGGGCCCGGCCTGGAAGGTGGTGAGGGTGAGATCCTGTCCCAGCAGGCTGATGTCGTTAGCGTGCCCCCCAGTAAACTCGCCCTCGACGCTAAGCCAATGGGAAAAGTAGAAATCGCCGGAGACGTATCCCCCATTCAAGCCGAAGTAATCAGATTGTCCGGGAGGTGCGTTTGCGTTCATATGGTTGAAGCCGAGAGAGACAGAGTAACGGGGAACAAAGAATGCCGGGTCGTCGGGCCTCTGCTGCCCGATGGCAGCAGAGACTCCAACCATAACGAAGACCAAAGCGAGATTGAGAGAACGCAACATTTGAATCTCCTTTCCGGGGCTTTACGCCCCGGTGTTGGGATTTGGTGAACTAGTACAGCAGCGTGATGGAGGGCGAGGTCGTCAGCGGGTTCGTGTCAACCAGAACGAACCTGGTTGGCGTAATCGCGTAGATGACATCCGTGCCGTAGGTGAATCGGCCCGCCGTCGCATCGGTAAGGGTGTAAGACCTCGTGCTGGTTACACCGAGGCTGAGCAGATTGATGTTTCCGACGCCGACATTTTCATCGACGGTGGAAGTGGCACTCCCTGTCCCGTTGGCAACGATGAAACCGGAGGCGTTGACGCTTGCCAAAGAAGCAGCCGCTGTGGTTCCGTACACGAACGTTCCATCGAAGGTGGCCGTCGTGAAGGGAGCTCCAGTCTGCGCTTCAATGTTGCCTAGCCCGGCATAACCAGATTCCAGGAAGTACCCGTGAGCCGGTGAGCTGAGATAGAAAACACGCGGAGCAGGTGCAGGTCCGGTGGGTATGCCTAGCAAGGTGGGTACGGGATATTGCAGCGTCCCGCGTCCATAAGAAGCAACAGCACAGGTGATCGGTCCGGTTGTCGCATCGGAGCTAAGCAGGCCGCCGAGCAACCCAGTGAGGCCGGGCAGCAGCCCCGTGAGGGTATTGACCAGCGCGGTTGTCCCACCAAGATCTACGTTGGTAATTTGGCAGTTTCCGTCAGCCGTTGCCGTTCCTCGGAAGATCGTTGCGGTGGAGAGGTTGAGTACGTTCTCCAGAACCAGTCCAGTTACCAAGCCAGGATTGGTTGCGGAGTTTTCGTACCCGATGAATGGCCCGTTCATTGACGCATTGCTGAAGGTGCTTTGCGTCTGGAGTTGCGTTGAACCAGCAAGGAGGATGAAGCTGGAGTGTTTGTCGGTTGAAATCACAAACGACCGGTTTGCGTTCACCAGGTAGACTGCATAGTCCGAGGGATAGCCGGTCGGAGTATTCTCCGTGGTCATCGTCAGAGCCAGTCTGCCGTTTGCATCAGCAGTTGTGAAGCTGCCGCCTAGAACCTCTGTATGGTAGTTTGTCGCTCCATTATTGGAGTCGCCCGTACCCACGATGCTCGAACCAGAGGTTGTGAATTGGCCGACAGCCGCTGCAGGGCCTGCGATAAGGCCTGCGGTACAGGCGGGCAAGCAGGGTGCGTCGCCGGAGAGTCCGAAGACGTACTTGCCATTAAGGCCAGCTGTAAAGGCCGTTGGTTGTTGGGCCAGCATCGTACCCGAACCACGGGTACCAGCCAGATTAGCGTTGTCATACTCGATCATGTCCGCCTCTGCGGAGATAGTGGACGGAGATACAGGCGCCTTCACCGCGATCGCGTATGTGGAGGTTCCGGCCGTCGTGCCATCTGCATTCAAGTTGGTGATCGTCATCATGCCGCGGTTATCGGTACCGATTGTGTAGGTGCCGAGGAACTCGTTGCTGCTGATCGTGTTTCCGGTCGGATTCGAAGCTTGATGGTTGGCGTCCAACTCACCATTACCGATAACGCCAGTTCCATCTGCAGTGAAACTGCCGACTGTCGCCGTCTGATAGGCCAGAACGCCGAGGAGTACGTCGTCGTAACCTTGGAAGAGATAGGCGTAAGGGCCAGTCAGTTCCGCATCGTTCGGAGTTGTGGGGTAGACCACCAGTAACACAAGCGGCAAGGTTGCAGTTTGCGGAGTGGCCTCGGTGTCAGTGACCTTCACTGTGAAGCTGCTTGCTCCAGGTGCAGTCGGTGTTCCACTGATGGTTCCATCGGTGGCGAGAGTGAGTCCGGGAGGCAGGCTTCCGGCACTGATTTGATAGCTGTACGGAGTGATTCCTCCTGTGGCAGTCAGAGTCTGCGTATAAGGCACACCGAGGATTGCGTTTGGAAGAGATCCTGTCAGGCTTAGCGGTGAGATGGGCGAGACAGTCAGGGTGACCGGCCCGGTGGTTGTTGAAACGGGGTTGCTTGAATCGGTAGCCTTGACTGTAAGGTTTGCTGTGCCTGCAGTCGTTGGCGTTCCAGTGATAAGGCAGTTCGTCGCAGTCAGTCCGACAGGAAGCGTGCCGGCCATGATGGTGCAGGTGTATGGGCCAGTTCCTCCGCTAACGCCGATTGATCCGCTGTAAGGCGTCTGAACCGTCGCATTTGGTGGCGACGTTAGAGTCAAGGTTGCAATGGCCGCAGTAATCGTCAGGGACACCGGTCCTGTGGTGGTATTCGCAGGACTACTTGAGTCAGTAACTCTCACGGTAACGGTCGCTGGTCCCGCAGTGGTTGGGGTTCCGGTTATGACACAGTTAGCAGCTGTGAGTCCGGCAGGGAGTCCTGCAGCGATCACACAGGTGTATGGTCCAGTCCCTCCGGTTACACCGATTGTCGCGTTGTACGGTGTTCCGACCGTCCCGTTCGGTAGCGAAGAGAGAGTTAAGGTTACGCTGGCGGGCAAGACCGTCAGACTGACCGGCCCCGTAACTGTCTCTGTGGTAGTGCTCGAGTCCGTCGCCTTGACCGTGAGGTTTGCGGTGCCAGCAACCGTTGGCGTGCCGCTGACCACGCAGCCCGAGATCGAAAGTCCCGCTGGCAATATTCCCGCTGTGACATTGCAGGAGTAAGGAGCCGTACCGCCAGCCACCCCGATCGTCGCCGTGTAAGGAACGCCAACAGTCGCATCGGATAACGATGACAGCGTCAACGAAAGCGGGGCAGGCAGAACCGTAAGGCTCTCCGGTCCGGTAGTCGTCTCGACAGGACTACTCGAGTCCGTCGCCTTGACCGTGAGGTTTGCGGTGCCAGCAACCGTTGGCGTGCCGCTGACCACGCAGCCCGAGAAGGAAAGTCCCGCTGGCAATATTCCCACTGTGACATTGCAGGAGTAAGGAGCCGTACCGCCAGCCACCCCGATCGTTGCCGTGTAGGGAACGCCAACAGTTGCGTTTGGCAGCGATGAGAACGTCAACGTAAGAGGCGCGGGCGAAATGGTGATGGTGACCGGGCCTGTAGCAGTCTCAACTGGATTGCCTGAGTCCGTTATCTTTACGGTGATCGTGGTTGTTCCAGGGCTCGTTGGCGTGCCGCTAACTGCGCAGCCGTTGAGCGTGAGGCCTGCCGGCAGGGTGCCCGCTGTGATTGCGCAGGTGTAAGGCGGCGTTCCGCCGGTTGCCCCGATGGTACCCGTGTAGGGAACACCCACCGTTCCGCCAGGCAGACTTGTAATGGTCAATGAAAGAGGCGTCTGGGGATTGATGAGGATGCTGAAAGGTGCGCTTGCTTTAGTCCGGGCTGCATCCAGAGCTTGAGCAGTGAAGGCCGATGTTCCCTGCGTTGTTGGCGTTCCAGAGATAACGCCTGTTGTGGAAGCGAGGGCGAGACCGGTAGGAAGCGTGCCGGAGATAATGCTCCACGAGTAAGGTGAGGTTCCACCCGACGCTGCAAGGGTGGTCGTATAGGGTGTTCCTACTGTTCCGGCAGGAGGATTTCCGCCGATAACGGTTAACGGCCCAGATTGCCCGGTACCTGAACCCGTCGAGATCACAATCGTTTCTTGCGCGCTCACTGTGTCTGGGACGTCGCTCGAATCAGTAATCTGAACCATGAAGGCAGAGGTACCTGCGACTGTGGGAGTACCGGATATCACGCCTGTTGCGGTATTAAAGCTGAGACCGGCAGGAAGGGAACCGCCAGCCATGCTCCATGCCAGCGCGCCCGTGCCGCCGGCAGCGGTTAGTGTGGTGGTATAAAGGCTGCCTACGGTCCCAACTGGAGGCGCGCCGGAAATTGTGGGATCAGGATTGACTGTGATGCTTACGATGCTGGAATTTTTTGTGCCTGTAACTCCTGCCGTCAGAGTCAGTTTCATTTGTGAAGTGATGTTGGCAGGGGCCGTATAAACGACCGAAGCTCCAGTCGTGCTTGAGAGCGATCCGCACGCACTCGAGGTGCAGGCAGCGCTCGATAGCCCCCAGGTAACAATCGGGGTCCCGGTGAGCTTTGAGTTGACCATGAAGGACTGACCGGCATCTAGGGTGATTGCGGAAGTCGATAAACTGACGACGCCACCTCCGGGGTAGCCACCTGAGCCACATCCGGTAAATGCCAGGCAAATCGTGAGAAAAAACAGCAGTGCCGCACTCACGCGAATGACATTCTCCACAACGGATCTTCCCGCGCGACCCTCGTTCAGCGTTGCAACGCGATCCACATTCAAAGACGACATAGATTTGCTCAGCATGGAAAACTCCTTTTGATTTCGGTAGTAACGAACGAAACTCGGTGAAGTTTCTTTTGGCGTCTCAAGCATGGGATTGGCGACAGGGGGCGACAATTGAAATCTCAGAGGAGTTACGGCTGGGGAGTTTGAAGACAACAGCAATCGGAGACAGGAAGTCATTTCATCGCGTTCAAACCAGGGCTTACGGGGCAGCTGCAACATAGTTCCTCCAAGGCCGAATCGAGAACACAAAAGTTCCAAAAGTAACCGCAAAATTTTGCAGTCATCTTGTATAGGGAGGTACCGTGACTTTGGATTGGGGATTTTGCGATTAATCCATCGTTTGATATCAAAAGCGGCTATTTCTTTCGCTTTTCGCGGAAAACAAACTTTCTTATTGACCTGCTTTAGGGGAGTGTCGCAACCCACAAACATCGAGTAACTGACAATTCAAACGCTCAAGCAACCAAATAATTGCGAGCGCGGTTACCACGAATTGAAAGGTAACCTATTTAAGGTATTGCTATTTAGCGCCTCTCGGATCAGTATTGGTGCTCAAGTTGCAACGTCTGTTGAGCAGCACGACGGGAGCGGCAGAATGACCCAAGAGTACAAACGACACCAAAGCTTCCCGCTCCGCCTCTCTCCATCTATTCGCGAGCAAGCCAACGATCTTGCGCACCTCGAAGGCATCTCTCTTAATCACTTCATCAGTTTGGCAATTGCAGAGAAAATAAGCAGGATGGAGCAAGCAGTCTTGAACAAGGAGCAGGCGGCACCTAAGAAAACGCTGACTCGAACTGATCTGCGTCCAGAGAAACTGACTTGACGCACTAGTCGTCGATGCTGGTGTTCGACGGAGTCGCTCAGTTGCGGCAGCACACGCATGGATGTGGGCATGAGCCACCAGATGAAGCGTAATCGAACCTACGGCAGCACCCATCCAATTTGGGGATTCTCGAGAGTTTTTTGCCACAGTGTTGGCGGATAACAGACATACTGAGATTGAATGGCGGAGAGTGAGGGATTCGAACCCCCGATAGACTTACGCCTATGTCTGATTTCGAGTCAGGTGCATTCAACCGGGCTCTGCCAACTCTCCGCACTTTTGTCAATCACCCTGGACCTTGTCTTTGGCATGGCCAAAGCAGAGATGCCAGTGTGGTGTTAATTGCAGTCTGAGGAACTGTAACTAACCTCTCGACGGCAGCCTCAATACTAGCCAGGGGCTGCGAAGAGTGCACATCCATCGATAGTGATCTATAACCGGGCATCTCTCAGATGATTCGGAGATCCTGCCCAGCTAGGACAAGTCTACCGGCAAAGGTGGGTCTGGTGCAATGCCGTCTTGCCCCGTCGATCCCACACTGCGTGCTCTGGCGCACAACCTCGGTTCATCTAATATGGTGCGAGCATGGATGGTGCGAGCAAGATGCAAATGAATCTGTATTGGGAAGTAGTAGAAATCTTCGAAGCTATAGTCAGCGGAGGCAGATGTTGAGAAGGGAAGACCTCTCCGGGAAGAGAGTCGTCGTTACCGGGGCAACCGGCTTCCTCGGCGGCTATGTTGTCGACCAGCTTCAGAGAGCCGACGCTACCGTCATTGCCGTCGTCGACCGCAGCCGCACCGCTCGTCGTCCCGAACACCCAGCCAGATCCATCGAAACGCTCTGGTTCGACCGCCCGGAAAAGCTGGCAGAATCAGTTCAATCCGCGAAGCCCGACTACGTAGTCCATCTTCACGCAGCAGTAACGACAGACCGCAGCGCCGCAGCGGTTCGAAGTACGCTCGAGACGAATCTTCTTCCCTCGCTCGATCTCATGACGGCCTGCGCGGAGACGCAGGTGAAGCGGCTTATCCTCCTCGGCTCGGGAGAGGAGTTCGGTCCCGTCACCGGACCCTTCGATGAGAACACCGCATCGGATCCCGCCTCGCCCTACGGCGCCAGCAAGGCGGCGATCACAGCCTATGCCAGGATGTTTCATCGCGCCTTTCAGCTTCCCGTCGTGGTTCTCAGGCCATCCGTCGTCTATGGTCCCTTCCAGGCTCCGCGCATGCTCATCCCGCAGGTGCTGCAATCTCTCTTCGACGGAAAAGAGGTTGCCGTCACCGAAGGCAGGCAGACACGCGACTTTATCCACGTAGAGGATGTAGCAAAGGGCGTTGTCAGCGCTCTTGTAAGAGAGGGCATCGAGGGTCGTTCCTTCAACCTGGCCTCCGGTGAGGTGGTTACGGTGAGAGATTGCCTGGAACGGATCGAGCACATCACAGGGCGCCACGGGCTCATTCGCTACGGCGCCCTTCCGTATAAGACAGGCGAGATCTTTTCCTACGAACCGATTGTCGAGAGAACTTTTTCCGCTCTCAACTGGCGGCCAGCCCTCTCACTAGAAGAGGGCCTCACCAAAACCTGGGAGTCCGTTCGTGATGGTTGACTTTAGCTGAAACCACACTAAAGTAGAGAGCAGGAAGAGAGCCTCTTTGACCCCAGTAAAGCCGCTTATTTCAATCGTAGTGCCTGTCTTCAACGAGGAGGCGAACATCCTTCCTTTCTACGATGCCGTGTGCGCAGAGACAGAAAAACTAGAGGACTTATACCGGTTCGAATTTGTCTTCACCGACAATCACAGCTCCGATCAGACCTTTCCCCTTCTGCGGGATCTCGCCGCGCGAGATAGCCGGGTCCATGCCTATCGGTTCTCGAGAAACTTCGGATTCCAGCGCTCGATCATGACCGGTTACACACGCGCGGGTGGCGACGCAGCGATTCAGCTTGACGTTGACCTTCAGGATCCTCCCGAGTTGATCGCGACTTTCTTGCAGGAGTGGCAGCAGGGAGCGGATGTCGTCTATGGCGTCCGCATCAAACGGCAGGAGTCCTGGCTTCTCAATCTGCAAAGAGTCATCTTCTATCGTCTGATCGATCGACTCAGTGAAGAGAAGATTCCCGTCGACGCGGGCGACTTTCGCCTGATCAGCCGGCGGATCATCGACCTCCTCAAGAGCTTCGAAGACGCTCAACCTTACTTGCGCGGCACCATCGCCACCATGGGCTTCAAGCAGGTTGGAATCCCGTACAGCCGCAATGCCAGGCTCCGCGGAGAGAGTAAATTCCCGTTTTCAAAGCTGGTGTCGCTCGCGCTGGATGGAATCCTGAATCATTCGGTGGTGCCGCTTCGTCTCTCCACCTACTTCGGACTTATCATCTCGGTGATCACGTTGATCTCGATCATCGGCTACACCTCGGCAAAGCTGATCTTCCGCTCGCAATGGCCGGCAGGTTTTGCCACACTGGCCGCTCTCAGCCTGGCATCGATTAGCATCAATGCGATGCTTCTCGGCATCATCGGCGAATATCTTGGCCGTATGTATCAACAACTGAAGAAGCAACCACTCACGATCATTGAAGATGTAGCCGGAGTAGCGGAAGGGGACAACCTGTCCTTGACGTCCACGGTTACAAATAGCTTGTCGGGCAATTAGAGGGAATTAGACGTTACTTGGCGAAACGGAGATACAACATAGATACTTGGTCACGAACGCTAACGCTCGCAGCACGTCCGGGCAAAAGGAAATCAAAGCATGAAAGCAGTCATCCTCGCGGGTGGACTTGGAACACGACTGTCGGAGGAGACCACGCTTCGACCCAAGCCGATGGTGGAGATCGGTGGACTGCCGATGCTCTGGCACATTCTCAAGATCTACTCCCAGCATGGCATCAACGACTTCATCATCTGTTGCGGATACAAGGGCTACGTGATCAAGGAGTTCTTCGCGAACTACTTTCTCCACATGTCCGACGTCACCTTCGACATGCAGTTGAACAAGATGCAGGTCCACAACTCCGTCGCCGAACCCTGGCGCGTCACGCTGGTCGATACAGGCGAGCTGACTGGAACGGGTGGCCGCCTTCGTCGCGTGAAGCAGTACCTCGATCCGGGCGAACCCTTCTGCATGACCTATGGTGACGGCGTCGCAGATGTCGATATCACCGCATCGATTGCATTTCACAAACAGCACCGGAAGGCCGTCACGCTCACCAGCGTTCAGCCCATCGCCCGCTTCGGCGCACTGGGACTCAACAACACGCAGATCTACTCCTTCCAGGAGAAGCCGTCCGACGAGGGAGGCTGGATCAACGGCGGCTTCTTCGTCCTCGAACCGTCAGCAATAGATGCCGTCACCGATGATTCGCAGATGTTCGAGCGGGAGCCCATCGAGACGCTTGTGAACAAAGGGGAGGTTCATGCCTTCTTCCACCGCGGCTTCTGGCAGGCGATGGATACTCTGCGCGAAAAGCAGCATCTGGAAGAGCTTTGGCAGACAGGCAAAGCACCCTGGAAGACCTGGTAGATCGCTCGCGCCGCGATGTGAATCATCATCGAGCGCACTCGGTCTACGGATTTAGAAACAAGAGAGGCGGAGGTTCATGTCGCACGATGCGAAGTTCTGGGCCGGAAGGCGCGTCTTCCTCACCGGGCATACCGGTTTCAAAGGTGGATGGCTCGCTCTGTGGCTCTCTCGTCTGGGTGCAGAGGTTCGAGGCTATTCGCTCGACCCCTGCACGACACCCAGCCTCTTCGACGCCGCCCGCATAGGCAGCAGAGTGGAAGACATCCGCGGTGACATCCGCGACGCGGCCCATCTAGAGAGCTCCATGAAGAGCTTCGCGCCAGAGGTCGTCTTTCATCTCGCCGCCCAGCCCCTGGTGCGTCTCTCCTACGACGATCCCATCACCACCTACGAGACGAACGTAATCGGCACAGCGCGTGTGCTGGACTCGGTTCGCCGTACGCCGTCGGTTCGCGCCGTAGTCTCGGTCACGACCGACAAATGCTACGAGAACAAAGAGTGGGTGTGGGGCTATCGCGAGACTGATCCCCTCGGTGGCTACGATCCCTACTCCAGCTCGAAGGCCTGCGCCGAGATCGTCTCAGCCGCCTTCCGTCAGTCTTACTTCCCGGTCGACAAGATCGCCGACCACCGGGTAGCCATCGCCACCGCACGCGCCGGCAACGTCATCGGCGGAGGCGACTGGTCGCTCGACCGCTTGCTCCCCGACCTCGTCCGAGGTTTTCTCTCCGGCAAGCCCGTGCCCATTCGCCGCCCGCACGCGATACGTCCCTGGCAGCATGTGCTTGAGCCGCTCCACGGCTATCTGAGCCTCGCCGAAAAGCTGCTCTCCGCAGACCCCGCGAAGTACGCAACAGCCTACAACTTCGGCCCGGCAGACGACGACGCGCGCCCCGTAGGTTGGATTGCAGAGCGCATGACCAGGACCTGGGGCGACGGCGCCTCGTGGGTTCTCGACGAAGACCCCAGCGTGCACGAAGCCGGCTATCTCAAACTCGATGCAAGCCGAGCCCGCGCAGACCTGGCCTGGACGCCGCACCTGCATCTTGCCGACGCGCTCGATTGGCTAGTCCGCTGGTACAAGGCGCACGAGACCGGCGCGGACATGCAGGCTTACACCTTCGACCAGATCAATCAGTACGAGACAATCCTTGCAGCCCCGCCGAAATTTTAGCTTCGATGGAAAGCGTATCTCTCAGCAATTTATCCTGAAGGTGATAAAGAAGACGCTTCATTGCGGGGATAAAGAGCCTCATGGAGCAGACAGCACAACCCGCCGCAGCATGGACCTCCGACCTCAAACAATGGCTGCGTGAGTTAGCCACGCACTCCGGCTTCGACACCGCAGGAGTAGCGCCAGTAGCCTCTGCCTCCGTCCCTCCCAACGCAAATTCACTCGACGCGCACCGATTCGAAGCCTGGATCGATGCAGGCCGAGCAGGCGAGATGGACTACCTCAAGCGTCGCGACGAGCACGGCGTCCTGCTCCGAAGCGATGTGCAGGTCGCCATTCCCTGGGCGCGTTCGGTCATCGTCTGCGCGCTGAACTACAACGCCCCCGCCCCACTCTCCATCGACTCATCCCCACCCAACACCGGATGGATCGCCCGCTATGCCTGGAGCGGCCGCACCGATCCCGCAAACCCCGACGAACTCGCCCCCACCGACTATCACGACGAGTTACTAAGCCGCCTCAAAAAAATCGAATCCCAACTCCACGAGCGGTTCGCCTGCCAGACTCGCTGCTACGTCGACACCGGCCCCCTGGTGGAGCGCTCCGCAGCCGCAAAGGCAGGCATCGGCTGGGTCGGCAAGAACACCTGCATCCTCGATCAGAAGCTTGGCTCCTGGCTTCTGATCGGCGTCATCGTCACGTCGATCCCGGTATCGTCCGCGTTCGAACTCGAAGCCTCTGCGGACCGCTGCGGAAGCTGCACCCGCTGCCTCGACGCCTGCCCCACTAACGCGCTGGTCGCACCGCGTGAGATGGACGCCTCACTCTGTATCGCTTATCTCACCATCGAAAAAAAAGGCGTTATCGCCGAAGAGCTACGCGAACCGATGGGCCGCCAGGTCTTCGGCTGCGATATCTGCCAGGACGTCTGCCCCTGGAACCGCCGCTCTCCCACCTCCCAAAGCGATGGTATGCTCGCGCGAAGACAGTTGATCAACCCGTCCCTCACCTGGCTCGCCGAGATGGACTCCGCAGCCTTCAAGCGATGGTTCAAGGGCTCTCCCCTCGAGCGAACCCGCCTCAAGCGCCTGCATCGCAATGTCGCCATCGCCATGGGAAACAGCGGCGACACGCAGTTCCTCCCCCAACTCGAGCAATGGAGCGCGTCCGAAGATTCCGTGCTAGCCGAGTCGTCGCAATGGGCCATAGCACGCATCCACAGCCTCGCGACGTCTCACGACAGCCTCACCACAACCTCAAGACCGCTCCAACCCGCCAGCTCTCTTAAGCCAACACCGGCGACCACCAAAAACGGACACCCTCTGCTAGCATCGGAGTGAATCGCCGGTCGCCGCTCGCCGAATCTTGCATCGAACTCTCCTATGCCGTCAATTCTTCCCGACAAACCCGCCGCTCCCGCGTCTTCGAAGACCGACCAGCCGGATCTGCCGCCGAAGCCGATCGAGGACGTCGCGCCCGTCGTTCGCGAATACGGCCTGTCGGCGCAGATCATCGCCCTGGCCCGCTACATGGCCCGCACAGAGGTCCATACCTACGCCTTCAGCGTAGCCGCCAACGTGATCCTCTCGCTCTTCCCCTTCATCGTGCTGCTGTTAACCCTCTGCCGCAGCGTCTTTCACTCGCGCTCGATGGAGGCCATCGTCGGCGACATGATGAAGAATCTCCTTCCCGTCGGCCAGGACTTCGTCATGCGCAACATGCAGCTGCTGGCCCACCCCCACAAGGGAACGCAGCTCTTTTCGCTGGTCATGTTGCTCATCACCTCCACTGGCGTCTTTCTTCCGCTCGAGGTTGCGCTGAACAGGGTTTGGGGAGTTCGCCAGAATCGAAGCTACCTCCACAATCAGGCCGTATCCCTTGGGCTGGCCTTTGCGGTCGGCTTCCTCGCGATGGCCTCGGTCGCCTCCACGGCGAGCCAGCAGACCATCCTGGCCTGGGTCTTCTTCGGCCATACAGAAAACGTCGTCTTTCACTTTGTCTCTTTCGGTTTCCTCAAGCTCTGCGCAGGGCTTGCGAGCATCCTGATGTTCTTTCTAATCTATTGGGTATTGCCTTACAGAAAAATACCCGCTCGAGCGGTTCTGCCTACGGCCATCGTCATCGGCCTGCTCTGGCAGATGGCGAAGTACCTCTATATCAAGGCTCTCCCCTGGCTTGATTTTCAGTCCGTATACGGTCCATTTTATATTTCAGTAGGGTTGATGATGTGGGCGTTTCTCTCCGGCCTGCTCTTGCTGGCAGGAGCACATTTTTCAGCAACAAGACATACCCTAAAGCTGGCACGGCAGGCGGAACTGGAGGCGGCAAACGATGCAAGACCCGAATAGCCCTACCGGGCCGCGCGTTCTTAGCCTGCTGAGAGAACGGCTGCCGACAGGTCTTGCCGGCGCCGCAGCGTGGCTTGGACTGTGGTTCTGCGTGCTATTCGTCCGTCGCTGGATCCCAGGCGGATTCGGGACGTTTCTGGGAGTGCTGCAGTTCTTTGTCGGTATCGCGCTGGTCTCGGTAGTCATCCCCCTCATCTGGCAGCTGGTGCGAAAGCATCTGCTCTGGAGCCTTCGCAACAAACTGGTGCTCACCTATCTCCTCATCGGTCTCGCACCGGTTGTCCTGTTCCTCACCCTGGTTGCTGTGCTGGCCTATGTCGCCGCAGGACAGTTCGCCATCCACCTCACCGACTCCCGGCTACAGGCCGAGTTAGTCCAGATGAGAAACGAGAGTGGCCACCGCGCCGACCTGACCACTGCGCTCGTCGCCGAACGCCCCAAGGATTCGGCGGAGCAGATTCGCGATCAGATCGAGATCATCGAGCGGGCCGGAGAGGTAGCTCGTCTCGATATGCCCCGCATGAGGCTGCATCGCGAGATACGCGCCTTTATGAACGGCGCTCAACTCGACCTCGGCCCAAAATATCGCGGGAAAGCTCCGTTCGGTCTCCCCCCCTGGGCGACGGAGCTGCAGGGTGGTGGGTTTTCAGGACTGGTTCTTGACGGTCGGGACCTTTACCTTGTCGCCCTTCACCAGAAAAAGTGGGACGACGGACGCATCTTCACCCTGATGTCGAGCCTGCCGGTCGACAGCGCCTTTCTGAAGCTGGCCTCAGAGGGCCTGGGACAGGCAAGCTTGCTGCCCCAGCGTGCCGGAAGAGCGGCCAATGAGATCGGCAAGGAGAATCCCGGCGCCACCAACGCACCTGCTCAACAATCGAATCAGAAGGTGAGATTCGCAGTCGGGACAGACGGCATCAACAGCGGATCGAACTGGATCGTTGGGGGTACGGAGCCGCCGGCCGTCAACTTCGCTGACGCACGCGTAAGCTTCACCTCGACCGAACCGATTACGGAATGGGACACCGGAGAGCGAGACAACATTCTCATTGCCGTCTCGTCGCGGCCGTCTCTGCTCTACAACCAGTTGTTCGGCTCCTCGCTCGGCGGTATTGTCACCAGCGTTCTGCGCATCGCCATCACCCTGCTCTGCGTGGTCTTCGCGCTCATTGAGCTTCTGGCGCTGTGGATGGCAATCGGTCTCAGCCGTTCCATCACCTCCTCGGTGGCCGATCTCTATACCGCAACAGAGCACATCGAGGATGGGGATCTAAACTACCGCATCGGGGTAAAAAGTAACGATCAGCTGGCCGAACTAAGCCGATCCTTCAACACCATGTCAGGATCACTGAAGCGCCTCCTTGAAGAACAGAAGGAGAAAGAGCGCCTGCAGAACGAGATCTCGATCGCGCAGGAGGTGCAGGCCAACCTCTTCCCACTGCACGCGCAGGGACTCGCAACGCTCGATCTGCATGGAGTCTGTCGCCCTGCACGCTCGGTCAGCGGCGACTACTACGACTTCCTCGTCTTCCACGAAGAAGCCCATGCCGGCATGGTGGACCGCCGCGAGACCGGAGTCGGCATCGCCATCGGCGACATCAGCGGCAAGGGAATCTCCGCGGCGCTGCTCATGGCAACTCTCCACTCCGCCGTTCGGGCCTATCGCTTCGCCAGCGAGGAGCTCGTCTACAGCGAGTCCAGTGTGGCCGGGCTCATGGCCAGCAGGGAAGGCCGTGGCGGAGACTGCGACGAGCTATTCCAATCGCCGGGACGCATCCTCTCGCTCCTCAATCGGCACCTCTACCGCAGCACGCAGCCGGAGAAGTACGCAACCCTGTTTCTCGCTCACTACGACGTCGCCACCGCCATGATGACCTACTCCAACGCCGGTCAGCTTCCGCCTCTGGTCCTCGGCCGCGACGGTCACATTCGCCGGCTCGACAAGGGAGGTACTGTGGTGGGGCTCATGGACGGGATGCAATACGAGGAAGATCGCTTTCACATGAAGCCGGGAGACATCATGGTCGCCTACTCCGACGGCGTGACGGAGCCGGAGAACGACTTCGGCGAGTTTGGCGAAGAGCGGATGATGGAGGTCGTTGCACGCTACCGGGATCAGCCGCTGCACGTTATCTCCGGCCAGGTGATGCTGGCGCTCGACGCCTGGATCGGCGCCGAAGAGCAACCCGACGACATCACCCTGGTACTGGCCCGCAAGACCTGAAAGACGCTGTCCTGCCGGACGGGCGCCCTGCGCGGGCAGCGGTCACTTCGTGACATGTATACCGCTTCGCCTGGCGCTCCCGTTGGTCGCGAGGAAGATGATTCCGACCAACGGGAGGATCACGCGAAGCTTTAAAAAGGCGTGCGAACGCCCGCCCTCCTGAAATCTTTTAGAAGCACCCAAAAAATAAAGTTGAGAAACGTGGCGTATTTTTCAGCGACGAAAAACACGATGTCAGAACACCATCTCCACCACGCATTTCACCACGCTCACACCATCAAAAAACCACGATCAAACACGCATTTTTTCCAAAACACTCCTCAAAAACCCACGAAAACGACAGAAATCCAGCCGACCACCACGCCAAACTTTTTTCTCGAAGTTTCTATTTTCCCTGGATCGCTTTAATCGCAATCGAGTTGGGAGAGATTCCAGCGGGAAGAATGGTAAAGAGCGCCGGTCCCTGCTTTCCCGCCGTCCGAATCACCGCAACATCGCCTGAATGCGTATCTGCCGCCAGCAAAATGTGCTCATCCTCCGAAAACGCCAGCGCACCCGGCCCCGAACCCGTGCGAACACTACCAGCCAGCTTGCCATCATCGATGCTGTAAAGCCCAATAGAATCAGCCCCCTGATTCGCCACCCACAGCATGCTGTTGTCACGGCTCACAATCCCGCGAACCGGCCTGTTTCCAATCGCGTAAGTTCCCCCAACCTCATTGGTCCAAGTAGCAATCTCGGAGAAGCTGTCCGAGTCAAAATTCGAAACGAAGATCTCCCCGCCATCCGGCTTCATTGCAAGATGAACAGGGGTCTTCCCGACATCAAGCAAGGCCAGCATATGGTCCGTTGTAAGAGATGGATTTTGTTTTGCAGCCCACGATCCAGGCGCTGCCGCAAGACCAACCGCCATCACCTGATGCCCCGCGGAGCAGGCCACGAATGCCTTCGAGGAGTCGGGCAAAATGACAGTGTCCGCCGCGCCCGGACAGCCGGAAGATGTCGAACGAAGATGTATGGCCGATCCAGACGACGGCTTGGCGGAGTCGTAGGGAATCACATCGAAGAGAGACACGCTGCCGCTGCCATGATTCGTGACTACAAGGGTGCGGCCATCAGGCGAGAGGTGCGCCTGGACGGGTTGCTCGCCGGCACCCGCGACGGAGACTTCGCGTCGATGATCGAGATCAACGATACTGACGCTGTTGGAACCGTAGTTGGCGACGTAGGCCCTGTGTCCAGTGGGGTCGACAGCGATGAAGTACGGTTGGCGGTGGACCGAAATAGCCGCAACGACACGATTCGCCTCGGCGTCGATCACGGAGATGGTACCGGACTGAGCGTTGGCGACGTAGATCTCATTTCGAGCCGGATTGACAGCCAGATTGGTTGGGTTCGCGCCGACCTGGAGCGTGCGATCCTGACGCAGATAGACGAGATCCAGCACCGTGACTGTATTCGATCCCCCGTTGCTGATGTAGGCGTACTCTCGATAGCCGGCTGGAACGTCGGGGAAGCTGCTCCTGCGGCAACCTGAGAGGCTGAGGAGCCCAAACGCTGCGAGCATGGCGAAACGAAAGGAAGAAAGGTGGGACGTGGGCACTGTTCGGAGTCTATCGAGGTGTTCCAAGGGCGGCAAGGGGAAGTGCGATAGGCGAAGAGTTTTTCACTATTCCCCGAAACTTCTGGATGCCATCTGGTGTTTAGGTTGGCGATGCTGATTTATCGAAGGACGATTGACAGCATCACGTGCAATTCCTACTCGGACAACGAAGCTGTGGTCCCCCGCGGCTTCGTTGATTTTTAGCGGCGGCCATCCCGCACATGAACCCAGTTCCAGACGGTCCATGCGAAGTATCCTCCCTGAATAACCCACACAGCCACGTAGGCGAAGAGCAGGTGCCGGTGAGGCATAGTGCTCAGATCGAAGAACGAACGCCAGGTCATTGCGGAATCTCCAAAGAAGCTTCGATGGCCTGCAGGGCGGCTTCCTGTTCGGCTAGTTGACGGCGGCGCTCGAGGGCGAAACGGAAGAGAACGATGCAGATACCCCACAAGGTCCAGCCCGCCAGATTCCAATAGAAGGCGGGAAGCATGGAGGGATCGATACCTGAGTCAGGCCCGCCTCCGAAGACTGGCGCAGGATGTTGGGTGCGCCACCAGCGAATGGACATGTAGACGATGGGAACATCGACTGCGGCAAAGACCGAGAGAACCGCGGCGAGAGTATGGGTCTGGCCGGTAGAGGAGAAGCGGCGCAGCATGAGGTAGCTGACATAGAGCAGCCACAGGAGCAGCATGCTGGTAAGGCGTGGGTCCCAGGTCCACCAGATGCCCCAGGTAGCGCGTCCCCAAAGCATACCGGTGAGCAGGCAGATGCTGGAGTAGACGACGGTTACTTCTGCAGTGGAAAGCGCGAGGGCATCCGCGGTGAGGGCCTTCAGCGGGTCTCGACGTCGCCAGTAGAGATAGAAGAGTGAGGCAACGAAGTTGATGTAGGGAAAGATCAGACTCAACATCGCGATAGGGACGTGGTAGTAGAAGATGCGCCCGACGTTGCCCTGCGCTGCGTCCGTGGGAACTAGGAAGATGGCCTGACGGAAGCCGACGGCGAGCACAGCGACGCTGATTCCAAACCAGAGCCAGGCGACGCTGCGGAGAGTGGGGGTACGCTGCTCCATGGATCTAGTTTATCGCGAATAGGTCGAAGCGGCTCACAATCCATCGTGAACCGCTTCGACGTGTCTGCAGCAAACCCATTGCAGAGACTCAAACGCCTCGATAGAAGACTCTGCCCTCAGAGCTTACCCGCAGAAGATCTTCCAAAACTCGATTCTGCGATACCCTGATATCTCAAACCCACACCGAGGCCCACGACTTGACTCGTCTCCGCACCGTACCCTGCCTGCTCCCTCTCGCCGCCCTCACCCTGGCCCAGTCTCCCACCCCTCAGGTCTTCGGCTACCGCAACTTCGCCCAGCAGGCAAAGTGGGACAAAGTCTTCATGGCCGTACCCGACGCCGCACTCGCCGGCCAGCACCTCAAGACCCTCACCGCCGCCCCCCACTGGGCCAGCTCGCCAGAGGACTACGCCACCGCCGTCTACGTCGCCGACAAGTTCAAAGCCGCCGGCCTAGAAACCCAGATCGTCCCCTACAAAGTCCTCCTCACCAAACCCGTCAAAATCGTCATCGAAGCCTTCGACGCCGACGGCAAAAAGCTCATGTCCGGCCCCACGCCCGAGCATGTCGACCCCAACAAATTCGGCGGCGACCCCTTCCAGGACGACCCCCGCATCCTCCCCGCCTTCAACGGCTCCTCCCCATCAGGCGACGTCACCGCCGAGGTCATCTACGCCAACTACGGCACCCTCGCCGACTTCCAGCAACTCGCCAAACTAGGCATCAGCGTCAAAGGCAAGATCGTCCTCGTCCGCTACGGCGAAAACTTTCGCGGCATCAAGACCTACATCGCCCAGCAATACGGAGCCGTCGGCGTCCTCATCTACTCCGACCCCGCCGACGACGGCTACTTCCGCGGCGACATCTACCCCCGCGGTCCCTACCGCCCCGAGACCGCCGTCCAGCGCGGCTCCATCCAGTTCCTCCCCATCTACCCCGGCGACCCCACCACCCCCGGCGTAGCCTCCACCCCTGAGCTCCCCGACTCCAAACGCATCCCCGTCGACAAGCTCGAGAACAACCAGCCCAGCATCCCCACCAACCCCCTCTCATACCACGACGCCGCCCCTATCCTCAAAGCCCTCGGCGGAGCCGAATCCCCCCGCGACTGGCAGGGCGCACTCCCCTTCACCTATCATCTCGGAGCAACCGGAACTCTCGGAACAAACGGAACCCACACCGCTCCTCCCAAAATCACCGTCCACATGCACCTCGAGCAGGACATCGCACTCCGCACCATCTGGGACGTCATCGGCACCATCGACGGAACCGACCCCGCCCAAAAAGAAGACTGGGTCGTGGCCGGCAACCACCGCGACGCCTGGGTCTACGGCGCAGTCGACCCCAACTCCGGCACCGCCGCCATGCTCGAAACCGTTCACGGCCTCGGCGAGCTCCTCAAACAAGGCTGGAAGCCGCAACGCCGCATCGTCATCTGCAGCTGGGACGCCGAAGAAGAAGGACTCATCGGCTCTACCGAATGGGCCGAGCAGCATGAGACCCACCTCGCCCACGCCGTAGCCTACTTCAACACCGACGTAGGCGTAGCCGGCCCCAACTTCGACGCCGCCGCCGTCCCCTCGCTCAAACAGTTCGTCCGCGAAGTCACCAAAGAGGTCGCCAGCCCCAAGGGGGGCACCGTCTACGAACAGTGGAAGGCCGACCAGGCCACGGCCCCCACCCGCCGCAGCCACAAGCCCGTTGACTCCACCGACAGCGACGTCCACATCGGCACCCTAGGCTCCGGCTCCGACTACACCCCCTTCATCCAGCACCTCGGCGTCCCCTCCACCGACATCGGCTCCGAGGGCCCCTACGGCGTCTATCACTCCGTCTTCGACAACTACAACTGGTTCACCAAATTCGCCGACCCCACCTTCGTCTACGAGCAGCAGCAGGCCCGCGTCTTCGGCCTCGAGATCCTCCACATGGCCGACGCCGACGTCCTCCCCTACGACTACCAGCTCTACGGCAAAGAGATCGTAGGCTACCTCGAGGCTGCGCAGAAACAAGCCACCACCAAAAACCTGACTCTCGACTTCTCCGCCGCCCAGGCCGCAGCCAACCGCTTCGCCGCCGCCGGCACAGCCATCCGCGCCACCCAGTCCGCGCCACCAGCGAACCCCGCCGCGCTCAACCAGTCCCTGCGCGAAGCCGAAGGTGCTCTCCTCAACCCCGAAGGCCTGCCCAAGCGCTTCTGGTACAAACACACCATCTACGCTCCAGGTGAGTTCACCGGCTATGCCGCCGTCGTCATCCCCGGCGTCACTGAGGGCATCGAGGCGCCGGACGCTCCCAGAGCCCAGTCCCAGTTAGCCGCTCTGGCCGCAGCCCTCAACCGCTCCGCCGCCATCCTGGAAGCTGCCAACAAAGAAGCCACCAAATAACCATCAACTCACCACAAACCACCATTCCAAGCACCACAATCAGCCATCACCCCAAAGCTGGCAAACATTACCCTCCGACCAACGGGAGGACCACGCGAAGCGGTACACAAGTCACGAAGTGACCGCCGCCCGCGCAGGACGCCCGTCCGGCAGGACATGAGCATTACAAAAATAAAACCATCCCCCAAAAGGTGCATCTGTCGTTGCCGAGGTGGGATATCCCCATTTGGTCACCTGCCGCATGATTACTCTCAAGACGGTCAAAGCCGCCCAAAGGAGACTCCCCAATGGTCCATGATCTGGTTTTAGCTTTGGTATTTCTCGCAATGATTATTGCTCCTGCACTTCTTGCCATGCGATCCGATAAACAGGAGAAAGATATTCTCTAGACTCACCCCTGTGCTGCCGCCCTACGGTGTAAGTTGTTGCCAGCCCACACCAACCCGCATCCTCCACCGCATCGCGGGCATGGCCTTCAACTTCAGCGCTGACCAATTCGAGCCGTCCTTCGAGTCCAGCTCTGAGCTACCCCGTGCAGCCCCGCAGCCCAGCCCCACTCGCCCCCGACGCAACAGACTCCCAGCCAACGCTCAGAGCCAACCCAAACCAAACTCCTCCCCAAAGAGATAGGCCGCCTCCCAAACCAAGGACGCGGCCTTCTTCTATAAACAATCAATAACCCTTGTCATTCTGAGCAACGCGAAGAATCCCCGCATTTGCATTTGCTGTTGCCCTCGCCGCTCACACTCCCCGCAACCGCCGAAAGCTACCCCCGCAGAGCCATCTGCTCGGTAACAATCTGCGTCAGGTCCTGTTTATGCAGCCCATGCTCCTTCGCATTGAACTCGTCCACCTTGCTCGACCAGTTCATGCTGCAGAACTTCGGTCCGCACATGCTGCAGAACGCCGCTTCCTTGTAGTAATCATCCGGCAGCGTCTCATCGTGCATCCCCCGCGCCGTCTCCGGGTCAAGCGACAACGCAAACTGCTTATCCCAATCGAACGTGTACCGGGCATGCGAGATAGCATCATCCCGATCCCTCGCCCCCGGCCGATGCCGCGCCACATCCGCCGCATGCGCCGCAATCTTGTAAGCTATAATCCCGTCCTTCACATCCTTCTCATTCGGCAGCCCCAAATGCTCCTTCGGAGTCACATAGCAGAGCATCGCCGCACCATGCCACCCAATCATCGCCGCGCCAATCGCCGATGTAATGTGGTCATACCCCGGAGCAATATCAGTCACCAGCGGCCCCAGCACATAGAACGGAGCCCCATCGCACAGCTCAACCTCTTTATCCACCTGCAGCTTGATCTGGTCCATCGGAATATGCCCCGGCCCCTCGATCATCACCTGCACATCGCTCTTCCACGCCTGCCGTGTCAACTCGCCCAGCGTCTTCAACTCCGCAAACTGAGCCTCATCGCTTGCATCCGCCAGACACCCAGGCCGCAGCCCGTCGCCCAGCGAATAGCTCACGTCATACTTCGCCATCACCTTCGTGATCCGGTCAAAATTCTCGTACAAAAAGTTCTGCTTATGATTCGAAGTCATCCACTGCGCGAGAATCGCCCCCCCACGGCTCACAATCCCCGTAATCCGCTTCGCCACCAACGGCACATACTCAATCAGCACACCCGCATGAATCGTAAAGTAATCCACACCTTGCTGCGCCTGCTCCTCAATCACCTCAAGGTACAGATCAATATTCAGATCCTCCACCCTCTTCACCCGGCTCAGCGCCTCATACAGCGGCACCGTCCCGATCGGCACCGGCGAATGCCGCAGAATCTGCTCTCGAATCATCGGAATATCCCCACCCGTCGACAGATCCATCACCGTATCCGCGCCAAAGTGCACCGCCGTATGCAGCTTCCTCAACTCCTCATCCACATTCGACACCAGCGCCGAGTTCCCGATATTCGCATTGATCTTGCACAGCGACTCCACCCCAATCGCCATCGGCTCCAGCTCCACGTGATTGATGTTCGCAGGGATGATCATCGTTCCCTTCGCCACCTCGCTCCGCACCAGCTCCGCCGCAATCTTCTCCCGCTGCGCAACATAAGCCATCTCTTCGGTAATCAGGCCCTTTCGCGCAAAGTGCATCTGGCTCATATTCGTGTCGCCAGTCCGCGCCGCCTCGGCCTTACGCTTCACAATCCACTCCGCTCGCCCCGTCGGCACCTTGTAGTCGTTGCCGTGCGAGTGCGCCCCATTGCCATTGCCGTTTGCCCCGTTCCCGTTTTCGCTCATGTCTCTCCCCTGCCCGTTCTGCCGTGTTACGAGTAAGTAGCCGTGTTATCGAGTAAGTATACGATGCACGCATCTCCGCTGACGCTTCCCGCAATGTTTGCAGCGGTCAGTCTCCGACTAGCCGACAACACACTAGCTATCGTTGAAGCTCAGTTAGGGTGACCGGAGACCCGAGCCAATTTCCGAAGAGCGGTTTTCAAAACACACCATCTCCTTTAGTCAACTGAAGTAACCAACAAGACCGGATCGGAATTGGTGTACGCGCTAAATGCGCCTCAGTGGCCCGACCAAACGAGACCCGGCCTCCTTAGGTAAACTTGCAGAATTCGGCTCCAGGTACCCGGGAAATCAAACGCAGTAACAGCGGAGCACGGAGAAGGAGGCTGAGATGGAGGCTGCGGTTTTGAAGCGTCTACCACCCGAATCGGCCGAAACGCTTCCTCGCCAAGCAAACAGTTTTAGACCCCGAGTGAGCGGAATCGGTTTCCTTATCGTGCTCTACTTGATTGCGTCTACCTTGGCTACGGCACAGAATACGCCCGGCGGAACGCCACCCGTCCCTGACGCACAACAGTGCTCCGCTTTGGCTGAACTGAACCTTGAAAACGCTCCCGGAGGTCCAGCTCTCATTACCTCGGCACGCCTCGTCGAGGTTCCCGCAAGCGGCCTGAAGGAGTGGATACTCAATCCCAGCGGATATGGGAGCAGTGCTTCTCACATTGCGAGCCGGATCCATCTGTACTGCGACATTACCGGCTACGTTGCGCCACAAAACAAGTTCGACTTGAAGCTGCCGCTGCCCGGCGATTGGAACCAAAAGTTCTTCTTTTATGCGTGCGGAGGCTTCTGCGGTAACGTTTTGTCGGACGCCTGCAATCTCGGTCTCGCGCGGGGCTATGCCTCGGTCACAGGAAATGGCGGCCACGACAGCGCTTTGGGGTTTGACGGCGTTTGGGCCGCAAACGCCCCGGAATTACAAGAGGACTTCGGTTGGCGCAGCAATCACGTCGTCACCCTCATTGCGAAATCCATCACCACGCGCTACTACGGCAGGCCTATCAAGTATTCCTACATGAGCGGCAACTCCAAAGGCGGCCAAGCCGTTCTACTGGAAGCGCAAAGGTTTCCGGACGACTTCGACGGATTGATGCCCAGTGCACCCGTCTACGATTACACCGGACGCAACACGATCGCTGCAGCTTGGTTTGCGCAAGCCGTCAGCGACGGTCATGGCGGCTCTGTGCTAAACGCCGAAGCCGCTCAAGCGGTGCACAAATCCGTGCTGGAGCACTGTGGGGCACAGGCTGGCGTCGAAGAAGCGCTCGTCACCGATCCGACCTCCTGCAACTGGCAGCCCGAGATGATTGCGTGCGCCTCCGCGAGCGCCGCCCCTGATTGCCTGAATGCAAAGCAGGTCGCCGCAATCAAGCGCCTGATGTCCCCAGCGACGAATACCAAGGGCGAAGTGCTCTGGGCTTATCCGTATATCCCGGGAACTGAGACGCAGTGGGAGGGTTGGAACTACTTTGGCACTCCAAGTCCCGGCTATCCGCCGCGTTTTGCCAACATGGAACTGCCTGGTGAGTACCTAAGATATTTTGTGGACGAGAAGACAAGAAAAAACGTCGATGCTCTCAACTTCGATTTTGATCACGATCCCGCCACTCTCGCCCGGGCGCGAAGAATCTACGACGCAACCTCTGTCGACCTGCGCGCCTTTAAAGCGCGAGGCGGCAAGATTGTCATGTGGCATGGTTGGGCCGATGGAGCCATTCCAGCGACATCTTCGATAGGCTACTACGAAGGGGTCACCAAACTGATGGGAGGGCGCAAACAGACCGAAGACTTCTTTCGGCTGTTTCTCATCCCTGGGGTGCATCACGGCCGCGGAGGTCCGGGGTTCACCGAGTTCGACACCTTAACCGCATTGGAGACCTGGGTCGAGAAGGGAGAGGCGCCTGAAGAGCTGATCGCGCGACGATCAAGCAATCTCGTGATGGAACGCTCGCGACCTGTCTTTCCATACCCGGTTTTGGCCCGTTATTCCGGGAAAGGCGATCCGAAGCAGGCCGAGAGTTTCGTACCCGTCGATCCTTCCGGACATTAGTTTTTTCTCGATGGATATGGGCCGCAATAGTGGAGGCGACCACTATGCCCGAATCACGGGCTACCGGAGACTGACCCACTCCATAATTTGTGACGCGTTCCGCTCACCGATGCCGCGACTTCCCCACCCCAGCAGGAATAAGCCGAAATCCACAGCCAACCCTCTTCACAACCTCGCATCCTACCCAGCAGAACGAGTAGGACCGTGAGCACCCCGGCTTGAACGTTCGCCGCTCTCACCAAAAAATCACACAGCCCCAAACGGCTCAATCTGAGCCGGCGAGAAATCTCGCGAAAATCCCAAGGAGAACTCCCCATGAAGCTATTTTCCGAAAACATCGAAGACCTCCGCACCCTCTACATCGCCAACCTCAAGAAGGCGCTCGACATGGAGCAGAAGATCACCAAAGCCCTCCCCACCATGATCGAGAAGTCCACCGACCCGCAACTTGCCACCGCCTTCCGCAATCACCTCACCGAAACCCAGGGCCATGTAGCCAAAGTGGAAAGCATCCTCCGAGACGCCACCAACGGCAACGCCGACACCTCAACCTGCAAGGCCATCTCCGCCCTCATCACCGAAGCCGAAGACAACATCAAAGATGCAGCCGACGCCAGCATCCGCGACATCACCCTCATCGCATCCGCCCAGCAGGTAGAGCATCACGAGATCGCTGTCTACGGCACCCTCCGCACCTGGGCCGAACTCCTCGGCGACGACGACTCAGCCGACCTCCTCGACAGCATCCTTGACGAAGAGAAGAACGCCGACGAACTCCTCTCCACCATCTCCGACAGCGTCAACACCACCGCCGCCGAAACCAAAACCGTAACCGCCACCAGCGTCTAAGCGCTTTCTAAAACGAAGCGGAGATCCTAAGCGAAGCGGAGATCCCACAATATCTCTGCTTCGCTCTCTCACTCCCGTCAAATCAAATCCAGCTCCCAAGTCTGTCCCACCAGATCTTTCCCGAAGCTATGGTGCGGCTCCTCCTTCAGCAGCCTGAACCCAGCCTTCTCATAGATTTGATGCGCGCCAGTAAGAATGCTTTGCGTCCACAAAACTACCTTCTTATACCCCGCACCCCGCGCAAAACGAACGCACTCGCTCACCAGCGCATCTCCCAACCCCATACCTCGCGCACTTGGCTCAACAAACAGCAATCGCAGCTTCGCCGTCTCTGCTTCCGTCGGATGCTTCACCAGAAACACATGCCCCACACTTTTGCCATCCACCTCAGCAATCCAGCAGCGCTCTTGCTCAGGGTCGAAGTTCATGAGGAACTCACTCACGATCTGCGCCACCAACGCCTCAAACGTCTCATCCCATCCATACTGCTCGGCATATCCGAGACCCTCTCGATAGACAATCCACCCCATGTCTCCCACTCGATGCGGACGCAAAACATAAGGCACAGAGCCGCTATCCTTCTTCACGATCTCTCCACCTGCCACCATCCTCAACGACTCCTGGATCTTATTTTTTCACACCCGCACACGCCGTATAAGTTGAGGGGTTTAAGGATTCAGCGTGTCATTCTGTGCAAATCCCTTCTCAAGCTCACGCCGTGTTTCAGGAGTATCTTCGAGCACACCGCATCGGTCGAGTTTGATTGACGAATCTTTCGTTAGGATGTCGTGCTTTTCATCGTTCCCAACGGGAAACACGATGAACCGTCTTCCGGGAATCAACCCTTGGCCTTCCTCAGGCGGGATGTTTCCATTCCCGTAGGGATAGGCACGTACGACAGCGCCAGACAGCCAGGGAGCAGGCTCCTTGAGAGAACTGACAACCCGGACCTTTGCCATCCTGGGATCGAACTTCTGGTCATCGGCAGTCGTCGGGAGAACTTCGACGGCTAAAGCATAGCGGACGTCCCGCGAGTGCGCCCAAACAGGAATCTTGCTGCAGGGAGGCGGGATTGGCATCACATAGCTCGATGCGGGCCTTGAAGGTGGTATCGGCACAGTGGGGCTGGATTGGTATTCGTCGTAGAGGTGCCACTCTTTGGATGCAGGCAATAGATCTTCAATGTGTGCACACGCGATCAACTGAGTAAAGCAGGAAAAGTTATACGACGTCAGACGCTCGATCTCGGCTGGTGGAGTGTGGGTGGAATAGTAGACAATCTCAACTTGGCAGTTGATCTCACAGCCACCCGGCCTCCACACTTTGTAGTACAGGTGTTTGGCGAGCTCGTCTTCAGAACCCAGAAAACCAAAACTGAACGGGTCTTCTATCGTCCGATGAAGTCGCTGGCGACTGGCGGCACTGATAGAGAGACTCCAGGGCCAATCGTTATCCCTTCGGATCCTCCTGGTGGGGACGGTGACGCCGATCCCGCTGCCTGTTCTCCAGATGGTACCGTCATGGACGGTGAAGGAAGCATAGACTACTGCGTCGCGGCCACCGAGCCATTCATAGAGATTGAGTCGGTCGTGCGCGGAAAACCATTCCACCCAGACGCGGCGGGGAGCATCGGGGTTTTGATATCTGATGGTGCCCATGCCGATTGCGTATTGGCAACTTGCAGCCGTGCAACTGCCATCGTAGTGGCCCCACGCTCCCCAGCGATTCATCAGGCGCTGCGCATCCGCCCACGTGCTTTGGTAGAGGCGAATCTGATGCATATCTGCGGATAGCCGCTCGGCTCGCCAGCGCGATATTAGCAGCTGAATCTGCACTGCCAGAAAAGTGAGCAGCACCAAAGACAGAACCACCCAACCTGCAAAGCGGACCAGACGCACAGCCCACATTCTAAAGCTCATATCAGGTTAGACACCGAGGACAGTGGAACTGCCTCAGGGTCGTCGACTCAAAACGGTACGTTATACGTTAGTAGTAATCTCGCGAAAATCGAACGAATCATCCTCGGCTGAAAATCTTGTCAACCCCCAAAGTCACTAAAACCCGCGTCCAGCACGGCTTTTGTCGTGGCGTATTACCTGCGCCGATCGTCTAAAATAGAAGTAGGGAATCAAAACGCAGAGCACCAAAACAAAGAAAGTAGATCGTTGTCCGTAACAGCAACAAAACAAGTATTTTAGGCACAAGCCATTTGGATGGAATAGCTTACAGACACACCCCCTCCGTAACCTGTTCATTTCAATAAACTTCCGCCCAAAATACCCCAAGGGGGGGAGGGGGTACCCCCCAACCGGTTGACTACCCAAATCGAACCCGCGAACGTAGACTGAAAGACGAAGAACATGGCAAACTCACCCCATAAGAGTCCGGTCAAATTCATCGTGGCCACACTGATCATTGTGGCCACCATCGCCTATCTCTCCTTTACCGGCGGCCGCGACAACAAGAGCTACTACGTCACCATCGGCGAGCTGCAGGGCATGGGGAACAAAGCCTACGTTCGCCACCTCCGCGTAGCCGGCAACGTAGCCCCCGGCAGCATTCATCGCGTAGGCACCAGCGCCACCTTCGACCTCCTCGAACAAGGCCGCAAACTCTCGGTCGTCTACCAAGGCTCCGAGCCGCCGCCCGATACCTTCAAGGATGACGCCCAGGCACTCGCCGTCGGCACCTACGGCCACGACGGCGTCTTCCACGCCACCCAGCTCCAGGCCAAATGCGCCTCCAAGTACGCCCCGGCACCCGCCTCTGCAACCCCGGCCACCACCGCCGCCGCAGCCCTTCCCGCTACCCGCTAACCGCCGCGCACGAAAAAATATGACGCAGACGGCAGAGACAACCCGCAGCACTCCGACCTCCTCCGCTGCCAACGCGGACTGCATCTCGCTCGACGGCGTCTCCAAGATCTATGGCACCTTCGCCGCCCTCCGCAACGTAACCACCAGCTTCTGCACCGGCTCCTCGACTGTCATTCTCGGCGAAAACGGAGCGGGCAAATCCACCCTCCTCCGCATCATCGCCGGCCTCATCACCCCCACGCGCGGCCGCGTCACCGTCTTCTCCGGCCATCCCCACCTCGAACGCCGCCGCATCGCCTACATGAGCCACTCGCCCATGCTCTACGACGAGCTCACCGCCATCGAGAACCTCAACTACTTCTCCTCGCTCCATCGCGAAGGAGGCTGCGCCTGCGTCGGCAATCCAGAGATGGCCCTCCGCGCCGTCGGCCTCGACCCCAAGCTCAACCGCCCCGTAGGACAATACTCCCAGGGCATGCGCCAACGCACCTCGCTAGCCCGCGTCCTCCAGACCGACCCCGAGATCCTCCTCCTCGACGAGCCCTTCTCCAACCTCGACGCCGCCTCCGCCTGCCACATGGTCGAGCTCCTCGCCGACTTCCGCACCTGGCCCGTCGCTCCGGTCAACGGAGTAGCCGGTGCCCGCACCATCCTCCTCACCACCCACCAGTCCGTCCTGGCCGAACCCCTCGCCGACCGCACCCTCACCATGCGCAACGGCCAGATCATCGACGCCCCGGACTCCCACCCCGAGGCCGCTGGGTGAAGACGCCCGCTCCAGCCAAGACCAACGCCGCCCGCCTCCTCGACACCCTGGGCATCCCCTACGAACTCCGCCCCTACGAGGTCGATCCCGACGACCTCACCGCCATCTCCGTCGCCCGCAAGATAGGTCTCCCCCCCGAGCAGGTCTTCAAAACCCTCCTCGCCCACACCAACACCGGCGCCGGCGGCCCAAAAGGGATAGACCACGTCTTCGCGGTCATCCCCGGCGACGCCGAACTCGACCTCAAAAAACTAGCCCACGCCGCCGGAGCAAAAAAAGCCGAACTAGCCTCCCTCAAAGAGGTCGAGCCGCTCACCGGCTACATCCGCGGCGGAGTCACCGTCATGGGAGCCAAAAAGCCCTTCCCAGCCTTCGCCGACGAGACCATCGAGCTCTTCGACCAGATCTCCATCTCCGCCGGCCAGCGAGGCCTCCAGCTCCTCCTCGCTCCCGCCGACTACCTCCGCGCCGCCAAAGCAACCCTCGCCGACCTCACCAAAGGCCACGCGCCGGCATGAAGTACCTCCAGCACGTCCTCGACCACCTCCGCAAAGACCTCCGCCTCGAGTGGCGCTCCCGCGACTCCATCAACGGGATGCTCTTCTTCTCCCTCCTGGTCGTCGTAGTCTTCGGCCTGGCCTTCGATCCCACCAGCTACCCCACCATGGCCCGCCAGATCTCCGGCGGAATCCTCTGGGTAGCCCTCCTCTTCGCCTCCATCACCGCCCTCAACCAGTCCTGGACCCGGGAGCAGCGCAACAACGTACTAGAAGCCCAGCGAATGGCCCCCTCCCCCGCCTCCGCCCTCTTCCTCGGCAAAGCCCTCGCCAACATGCTCTTCGTCCTGGCCGTCGAGGCGGTCCTGGCCCCCATCTTCATCGTATTTTTCAACCTCCACGCCCTCGGCAACGTCTGGCTCCTCGCTCTCATATTGCCGCTAGGAACCTGGGCGCTAGTCGTCAACGGCACCTTCTTCGCTGCCCTCGGACTTCGCGCCCGCAACCGCGAACTGCTTCTCCCGCTCCTCCTCCTCCCAATCTCCCTCCCCGCCCTCCTGGCAATGGTCCAGGCCACCACCGGCGTGCTCACCGCAGACCTCGACTCCATCCAGATCAACACCTGGATCAAGCAGCTCCTCGGCTACGACATCATCTTCACCACGGTCTGCATTCTGCTCTTCGAAACCGTCCTCAACGCCGAATGACCGTGGTCCTTTTTCGCGAGAAGGCTATACGGGTTGAGTGCAGAACTTGCAGCGAGTGGCGGGGATGGGGATGTCGCCGAGGCACTGGGGGCAGGGCTTGGTGGCTGGCGGCTCGACCACTGCGGGGTGGAACTTTTTCAGGAGGTACTGGATGGGCAGTACGAGGAAGAAGTAAACGACGCTGGCGATAAGGAGGAAGTTGATGATGGCGGTGAGAAAGTCGCCGTACTTGATTACGCCCCCGTTGACGTGAGCAACCAGATACCCAAAGTCCTGCTTGCCGATGATGGCTCCCAGCAAAGGACTGATGATCTTTTCAGTCAGCGAGGTGACGATGGCTGTAAACGCGGCTCCGATGATGACGGCGACAGCAAGATCAATGACGTTGCCACGCAGAATGAAATCGCGGAATCCTTTGAACATAAGGTCATTCTCCTAAGGTTGGATCGTGCCTGGAACCGTTGCTCTCTGCTTGTTCCGGTGCGGCGAGTATAACGCAGGAAATTTTAAAGGCTACAGGGTAGTTGAGGTGTGAAACATGCGGCGGGCCATTGGGAGAAGGCTTGCTATTGGGAGGAGGCTATCCAGCGGGCGTAGGGGTAGAGGAGGAAGAAGAGGATCATGCAGAGGGCCATGAGGTCCATGTAGATGCAGAGGATGACACCCGCATGATAGAAGCTCCAGCGGCGCTGCATGCAACGGACGGTGTCGGCGGTGCCGGCGACGGCGGAGAGGACGGGAAGGATCAGCAAGGGGGTGGCGCGATTGTGGGGGAAGTCGGAGAGAAGCAGCGAGACGGCGAGGCTGAGGAGGACGAGGAGGCTGCCGCGTAGAAGAGAATGGACACGCGGATTGAAGAGGGGATGTTTCACGCGGGGTGTGTCTGTTAAGGATACGGATGTGATGGGTTTCGTGCCAGTTCGGGAGAGGAGAGGCGTGGCGTGCCTACGAAGCGTTCAACTTTGTTTGATGCAGGTAAAGCTGATTACAACGATGGCGGGAGATCGTTGTGCGGAGTTGGTTGTGGTGGGTTACTGGGTGTGTCCAGGTAAGTGAACACACCCAGATGAGATTGCCGGGTTCATCCGCGGGCGATTTCAGTTTTGAGATTCCTAGACCGCGGTGAGTTCGGGTTCGGCCTGCTTCGCCATCGTCTGGATGGAGTTGTTGTAGGGGGCGGTGAGGACGCCGCGCTCGGTGATGATGGCGGTGACGTATTTGGCGGGGGTCACATCGAAGGCTGGGTTCTCGATGGCTACGCCGTGGGGGGTCATCTGCTTGCCGTTGGAGTGGGTGACCTCGCGGGCGTCGCGCTGCTCGATGGGGATGTTGTCGCCGTGTGCTGTGGCGAGGTCGAGGGTGGACCAGGGGGCGGCGACGTAGAAGGGGATGTTGTGCTCTTTGGCGAGGATGGCTACGCCGTAGGTGCCGATCTTGTTGGCGACGTCGCCGTTGGCGGCGATGCGGTCCGCACCTACGATGACGGCCTGGATGCGGCCCTGTCGCATGAGCGAGGCGGCCATGTTGTCGCAGAGGACGGTGGTGGGGATGTTGTCCTTCATGAGCTCCCATGCGGTGAGGCGGGCGCCCTGGAGGAAGGGACGGGTCTCGTCGGCGAAGACGTCGATCTTGTGGCCGCGCTCGATTGCCGCGCGGATGACGCCGAGGGCTGAGCCGTAGCCGCAGGTGGCGAGAGCGCCGGCGTTGCAGTGGGTGAGGACGGTGCCCTCTTTGGGGAGGAGCGATGCGCCGTGCGCGCCCATCTGTTTGCAGGCGGCGATGTCCTCGTCATACATGCGGCGGGCTTTCGCTACGACTGCGGTTTTAATGTCGGGGATGGGGGTGTCTTTGGAGGCTAGTTCGATGTAGAGATTGCGGATCTCGTCGATGCCCCAGAAAAGGTTGACGGCGGTGGGGCGAGTCTCGGCGAGGGTCTTGGCGATGACGGCGACCTCTTCGGTGAGGGCGGGGAGGGTGGTCGCGGAGCTGCGGTCGATGCCGATGGCCATGCCCATGGCGGCAGAGACGCCGATGGCTGGGGCGCCGCGGACGATCATGTCGCGGATGACGGTGGCGACCTGGTTGTAGTCGGTGGCGAGGACATAGGTCTCCTCGAGGGGGAGCTTGGTCTGGTCGAGGAAGTTAACGCCGGTTGGGAGCCATTCGAGGGTAGGGATCATGTTCCTTCTAGTTTATCGCGAATGGCTTGAATGGGGGCGGATGTGGGGGCCGTAGGCGTTTCGGGGGGCGTAGAAGCGCTGGCAGCAGCAGGTGCAGCGAACGGGGCGTAGAGCCAGGTAGTGGAAGAACCAGTCCCAGCCGCGGCGGTGAGAGCGATGCAGGGATTCGGTGTTGCAGTGGGGGCAAAATCTTCCGTCGGAGAACTTCGGCTTTGAGAACATGGAGGCTTTATCGGCGGGGAGGTTGCGAGTGTTAGGTTCTTGAGAGTTGTTTCTCTGCCGTGAGGCTTTTGGTGCGGATTCTCGTCCAAAATGGGAATGATGCGACGGAGTTTTGTTGTGAGGGAGGTCCTCGTGAGAAAAGATGCGCTGACGAATGTTCTTCTGCTTGTGATTGCGATGGCGTTGGTTGCGAACGCTGCGAGGCCGTATGTGTCTCCTCCACCGGTTGCGGCTGAATCGGCGGCGGCTCATGCGCTCTATATCGAGCCGGGAGTGCAGAATCTGCGGTATCCGGATGGGACGGGGCAGGTGTACGGGAAGGTTGTGGTGGATCTGCGGACAGGGAAGATCTGGGGTTTTCCTACGGGGACCGTTGATCCTTATCCTTCTTATCCGCTGGATAGCAAGCCGGCGGTTTCGCGTCCGTTTGCGCTGGGGCGGTATGCGCTTGAGGATTTGGATAAATGATCTGGGCTGTTGGGTTAAGGACGGCAACAGCAGATTCCTTCCTCCATTCGACTACGCTCAGGGTGCGGAATCACAACAAAAAACAGGCAACGGCAAAAGCTAAATACGGGGATCCTTCGACTGCGTTGCTCGCAAAGTGCCGCGAGCAACTTCGCTCAGGATAACGACTTTGAGAGTGATGGATGGCTAACGGGTGGTGATGGTGGTGGGGGTCTCGTTGGCTTTGAGGTAGTTGCCGTAGCCTACGACGATGGTGGAGCTGACGAGGAGGAAGAGGCCTGTGGCTACGAGGGTTCTGGTGCGGCGGCTGGTGCCTCGCCACTCTTTGAGGAAGAGTCCCCAGAGGGTGGCGAAGATGATGATGCTGGCCATGTGGAGGGTCCAGCTGGAGAAGTCGTACTTGCCCATCTTGGTCTGGCCCATCGAGTAAAAGAAAAACTGGAAGTACCAGATGACGCCGGCGAGCGAAGCGAAGATGTAGTTCTGGACGAGAGTTTTTGGGGCGAGGTGGTCGTAGGTGGAGGGGTCGAGGGGGTCGAAGTCGACCAGGGTTTGACCGGAGGCGTGGGTGGCGCGCATGGGGTTGAGGCCGGGTTGGCCTGTGAACTGTTTGATGGAGCCGTTTTTGAGGATGAGAATGGCCGACCAGACGAAGTTGGTGAGGAAGCCTCCCCACAAGACAACTATCAGAACGGGAAGGTTCTGAAAGAGGTCTAGCTTGTTGTGGGCGAGGAGTTCGGTTTTGGCGAGGGCTCCGATGGGGGCGCCGGCTTTGAGGCCGAAGGCGAAGAAGGAGCTCATGATGCCGGCGAAGATGGCTACGGCTAGTCCTTTGCCGAAGTTGTAGTCGGTCTCTCCGGCTTCGGCTTTTTCTTCAGGGGTGACTTCGCGCTCTTTGGAGAGGCCGGCGGCTCCGTTGACGGCTACGGCGACGAGGCAGAGGAGGACGCCGGCGAGGATGATCTGGCCGGAGGTTTCGTGCAGGATGACGTGAATGGAGCCATCGTAGATGGGCGGGATGAGGGTGCCGAAGGCGGTGCAGAGGCCGAGAGCGATGGCGTATCCGAGGGCGATGCCGAGGTAGCGGATGGCGAGGCCGAAGGTGAGGCCGCCTGCTCCCCAGAGGATGCCCCAGAAGATGGCGTAGTGGATGCTGGATGCAGGCGCGGCGTGGAGGATGCCGAAGAGGTTGGGGACGAGGAGGCCAGCGAGGACGACTGGGGCGATGATCCACGCGGCGAAGCCCTGGATGAGCCAGTAGATCTCCCACGACCAGCGCTTGATGCCGCGGAAGGGGATGAAGTTGGTGGCGGAGGCGAAACCGCCGATCCAGTGATAGATGACGCCGATGAAAGGATTGGGTCCCACGTAGCCTCGTTCTGATCGATGATGGTGGTGCCTGGGTTGGAGCGGGTACTATCGTACCTGACGCGAGTTGCGTTAGGGAAATATACTCTCTATTGAATTGTTTTGAGATCGTGCGTCGCTGGAGGTTGGTCTGCGAGTTTCACTGTTCATTACCTGCTATAACGACACGCTGTTTCCTGAGACCGGCAAGGCAGTGGTGCGGGTGCTGGAGCGGCTGGGGCATACGGTGGAGTTTCCTCGAGGGCAAACTTGCTGCGGGCAGATGCACTATAACACCGGCTACCAGGCGGAGGCGATGCCGCTGCTGGAGCGGTTTGTGGCGCAGTTTCGCGGGGCGGAGGCTGTGGTGGTGCCGTCGTCGTCGTGTGTGGCGATGATGCGGGATCACTATCCGAAGATGGCTGTGGCGATCGGACGGGCGGAGTTGATTGCGGAGGTGGATGCTCTGCTGCCGCGGGTGTTTGAGTTCTCGGAGTTTCTGACGAAGCGGCTGGGGCTAGAGGATGTGGGGGCGTATTATCCGCATCGGGTGACGTATCACGCTAGTTGCCATGGGCTGAGGAATCTGCTGCTGGGCGATGGACCGATGCGGCTGTTGAAGGCGGTGCGGGGGATCGATCTGGTGGAGCTGCAGGGGCTGGAGCAGTGCTGCGGATTTGGCGGGACGTTTGCCGTGAAGAATGCGGATGTTTCGAGCGCGATGCTGGCGGAGAAGACGACGGCGGTTTTGAATACGAAGGCGGAGGCTTGCACGGCTTGCGATAACTCCTGCCTGATGCATATTCAGGGGGCGTTGCATCGGCAGAGGACGGGCGTGAAGACGGTGCATCTGGCGGAGATTCTGGCGGGGGAAGACGGGGTGGGGCGATGAGTCGAGGTGGGTTGGATCCGAAGACGGCGCCGACGTTTCCGATGGCGGCGAAGGCGATGTTGGGAGATGCGCAACTGCGGAAGAATGTGCGTCATGCTACGGACGTGATTCAGGGAAAACGTGCTCGCGTGGTGGGCGAGATGCCGGACTGGCAGGAGCTGCGAGAGGCAGGGAAGCAGATTCGCCGGCACACGATGGAGTATCTGGATTTTTATCTTGAGGAGTTTGAGGCGAACTGTACGCGCGCGGGTGGGGTGGTGCACTGGGCTCGGGATGCGGAGGAGGCGCGACGGATTGTTGTCGAGCTGGTGAAGGCTTCGGGGTCGGACGAGGTAATCAAGATCAAGTCGATGACGACGGAGGAGATTCAACTGAACCCTGCGCTGGAAGCTGCGGGGATTCATCCGTATGAGACCGATCTTGCGGAGTTGATTATTCAGCTGGGAGAGGATCGGCCGTCGCATATTGTGGTGCCGGCGCTGCATAAGAACAGGCAGGAGATACGCGAAATCTTTCAGCGTGAGATGAATCTGCCGGAGTTGGGAGATCGGCCACAGGATCTGGCTGATGCGGCGCGGATGTTTTTACGGGAGAAGTTTCTGCGGGTGAAGACGGCGGTGAGTGGGGCGAACTTTTTGATTGCGGAGACAGGTGGGGTTTGCGTTGTGGAGAGTGAGGGCAATGGACGGATGTGCCTGACACTGCCGGAGACGCTGATCACGATTGCAGGGATCGATAAGGTGCTGCCGCGATTTCAGGACCTGGAGGTGATGCTGCAGTTACTGCCGCGGTCGGCTACCGGGGAGCGGATGAATCCGTATAACTCGATCTGGACTGGGGTGGATGCTGCTTCTGCTGACGATGGTCTTCGAGATGGTCCGGGGGTGTTTCATGTGGTGCTGATGGATAATGCGCGGACGGAGATTCTGGCAGATGAAGAGGGGCGGCAGACGCTGAACTGTATTCGCTGCGGGGCTTGCCAGAATGCGTGCCCGGTGTATCGGCAGACGGGGGGACATGCGTATGGGAGCGTGTATGCGGGGCCGATCGGGGCGATTCTGACGCCGCAGCTGCAGGAGATGCATCATGCGCAGTCGCTGCCATATGCGTCCTCGTTGTGCGGGGCTTGCTATGAGGTTTGCCCGGTGAAGATCAATATTCCGGAGGTGCTGATACATCTGCGCAACAAGGTGGTGAAGCAGAATACGGCTGGGGTCGCGGGTCTGTTTGATGTGGAGGCCGGGGCGATGAAGGCGATGGCAATGATCTTTCGGAGCGAGCGGAGATTCAGGGCGACGCAGCGGCTGGGGCGCATGGCTGAGAGGCCGCTGGTGCGGAAGGATGAACGAGGCCAAGGGTGGATCGGGTGGCTGCCGGGGCTGCTGGGCGGGTGGACCCAGGCGAGGGATCTCGAGGAGATGCCGAAGGAGACGTTTCGGGACTGGTGGGAGAGGCGGGGGAGAGATGGAAACTGATATGGTTACAAATTCGCGGGCTGAAGTGTTGCGCAGGGTGAGGGCGGCTACGGGTGGAACGTCCGATGGTGCTGCGGCGTGGATTGGGTGGAATGGGATTGCGCGGGAGTATCGACGGAAGGGGACTCGGGAGCGCAAGAAGGTGCTGGCGCTGCTGGAGGATCGTTTGCGGGACTATGATGGGCGGGTGGTTCGGGTTACGAGTGAGGGCGTAGGGCAGAGTGTGGCGGAGATACTGGCTGAGCGGGGCGTTCGGCGGATGGTGGTGCCGGTCGGCTTGCCGGTTGGGTGGCTGCCGGTTTCGTGGATGCCACCTTCGGCGGGCGGGGTGGAGTTTGTGGTGGATGAAGGATTGTCTTCGCATGAGTTGGATGGTGTCGATGGGGTGATGACGGGGGCGACGCTGGCGATTGCGGAGACGGGGACGTTCGTACTGCAGAGTGTGGCGGGGCAGGGAAGACGGGCGACGACGCTGGTGCCGGATTATCACCTGTGTGTGGTAAAGGCGGAGGATGTGGTGGAGACGGTGCCGGAGGCCATGGAGCGGCTGCAGGAGATGGCTGGCCTTGCGACTACGTTTGTTTCGGGGCCGTCTGCGACGGCGGATATCGAGATGACACGGATCAAGGGGGTGCATGGGCCACGATTTCTGGATGTGATTCTGATTGTTTGAAGCGTGGAAAAAATCTTTTGACAAACGACAGCAAAAAGGAGCAGTCTGCCTATGTTTCAATAGAGAGTATATTTCTATTTCGTAATATCTTAGATCTAAGAGGAAATCGAGTGATGGGAAACAACGGTGCAGGGGTCGCAGAGCAGAAGGCACAGAGAGTTTTCAGCGCGCTGGATGGTTTTCGGATTGAGGTTCCATCATGGGGATTTGCGAATACCGGGACGCGGTTCGGGAAGTTTCTTCAGGGTGGGGCGGCGACGACGATTGAAGAGAAGTTCAGCGATGCGGCGCAGGTGAATGCGTTGACGGGTGCGAGCCCGACGGTGGCGCTGCATGTACTGTGGGACCTGCCGAACGGGAGGGCGGATGTTCCTGCGATTCAGGCGCTCGAGAAGAAGTATTGGATGAAGGCTGGGTCGATCAATCCGAATCTCTTTCAGAACGCGGAGTACAAATATGGATCGATTGCGAACCCGAGCGCGGAGATTCGCGGGATGGCGTTGAAGCATCTGCTGGAGTCGGTGGCGATTGGGCAGGCGTTGGGGTCGAAGGATGTTTCGCTGTGGATTGCGGATGGGTCGAACTATCCGGGGACGCAGAGTATTCGCAAGCGGATTGGATGGATGGAAGAGGTGCTGGGTGCGACCCATGCCGCGCTGGGTGAGGGACAGCGGATGCTGGTGGAGTACAAGCCGTTTGAGCCGGCTTTTTATCACACTGACATTGCGGACTGGGGGATGGCTCTGGAGTTGGTGCGACGGTGCGGGCCGAAGGCGAAGGTGCTGGTGGATACGGGGCATCATGCGCAGGCGACGAATATTGAACAGATCGTGACTTGGCTGCTGCATGTGAAGGAGCTGGGTGGATTTCATTTCAACGACCGGAAGTATGCCGATGACGACCTGACGCTGGGCTCGATTGATCCTTACCAGGTGTTTCGAATCTTTCATGAGATTTTGAGCGCGGAGGTGAGCGATCGCGCGGATGTTGCCTTCATGATCGACCAGAGCCACAACCTGAAGGGCAAGGTGGAGGCGATGGTGCAGACGGTGGCGACGGCGCAGGAGCTGTATGCGAAGGCCGCGCTGATCGACCAGGGGAAGCTGGCGGAGTTGCAGCAGGAGTGCCGGCTGGTGGAGGCTGAGGAGTGCTTCCGGGATAGCTTCTGGCAGGACGTGCGGCCGATCGTGAGGGAGTGGAGGGTTGCGCGCGGACTTCCGGCGGAGCCTCTGAAGGCGCTGGCGGAGAGCGGGTATGTGGAGAAGATTACGCGGGAGCGGGAGAGCAGGAACGCTCGCAGCGTTTCGACCTATGCTTAGAGATGTTTCCTGCTGATCGTCGCGGGGTGAGGCGTTTTGGGGAAGAGAGTTTCTGACGTTTTGAAAGCTGTTGCATGGGAATTCCATTAGCGAAACCGGGGCAGGTGCCGCATAATGGATCGGCTGAGTGGTCGCTCCTCGGCGGGAGACTATGGCTGTACGAAAGACTTCGAAACGACTTTATCTGATTCCAGTGCTGTCGAAGGCGCTGGATATTCTGGAGCTGCTGCAGGCGGAGAACCAGCCGATGACGCTGGAGTCGATCCATCGGCAGACGCGAATCTCGAAGACGACGGTGTACCGGGTATTGAAGACGTTCGTTCACCGGGGATATCTTTCGCAGTCTCCTGATGGGACGTACCGGCAGGTGACGCGGCCGAAGAAGATGCGGTTTGGCTTTGGCGGACAGAGCGCGGATATGCCGTTTTCGGTGGAGGTGACCGAGAGCTTGAAGGATGCTGCGGCTGCGGTGGGGGTCGATCTGCTGATTCTGGATAACCGCTATGACGCGGCGACTGCGTTACGGAATGCGGAGGAGTTCGTTTCGAGCAAGGTGGATCTGGTGATCGAGTTTCAGGTGGAGCAGGAGGTGGCTCCGATGATCGGGGACAAGATTGCGGGGGCGAAGATTCCGCTGATTGCGATCGATATTCCGCATCCTCATGCGACTTACTTCGGGGTGGATAACTATCGGGTCGGGATTGAGGCTGGAGAGACGCTGGGCGCCTACGCGACAGCGAACTGGGACGGTAAGGTGGATTGGGTGATTGGGCTCGATCTGGCCGAGGCGGGACAACTGGTGCAGAGCCGAATTACGGGTGCGTTTGAAGGGGTGAGGTGCGGACATCCGGAGCTGCCGGTGGAGGTGTTTGTGCGGATCGACGGGCGGGGGATGCGGGATCGGAGCAAGAAGCTGATCTCGGATTTTCTGCAGCGACATCCGAAGGACAGGCGCATTTTGATTGCGGCGGCTACCGACTCGAGCGCGTTGGGCGCGGTAGATGCGGTGCGGGAGCAGAAGCGCGAGAAGCACGTGGCGATTGTGGGGCAGGATTGCATTGCGGAGGCGATGCAGGAGATGCGGAGGGACAAGTCGCCGTTGATTGGGTCGGTGTCGCATGAGGCGAGCTCGTACGGGCCGAGTTTGATTCATCTTGGACTGTCGCTACTGAGGGGGCAGACGGTGCCACCTTATAACTATGTGGCTCATAAGATGGTGACCCGGGATTCGCTTAATGCCGTTTCAGTCTGACTGCTATTTTCTCATTGGAAATAGTTGCCGTATTGGTGTTGCGTGTGGAATGATAGTCGGGGCCTGGATTTAGGCCAGACGAAGAGGTTGACACATGACGGCACAGGGCGGCCTGAAGTTTTTGGAAGATCGTTGGGATGAGGCGGTAGCGGCGCAGCTGGATGCACCGGAGCTGCTGAGGTACAGATCGAACCTGCTGGGCTCGGATCTGCGGATCACTAATTTTGGCGGGGGGAATACGAGCTCGAAGCTGGAGCAGGTCGATCCGCTGGATGGAGAGACGAAGCAGATTTTGTGGGTGAAGGGGAGCGGCGGCGATCCGGGGAGCATCAAGCGCGCGGGGTTTGCGACGCTTTACATGGAGAAGCTGTTGGCGCTGGAGAAGGCGTATCGCGGAGTAGATCTCGAAGACGAGATGGTGGAGATGTATCCGCTGTGCACGTTTGGGAATAATCTTGTGGCCGCTTCGATCGATACGCCGCTGCATGGGTTTCTGCCGTTTGCGCATGTGGACCATCTTCATCCGGACTGGGGGATCGCGCTGGCGGCCTCGGCGAATGGGAAGATCAAGATGGAGGAGTTCAATAAAGAATTTGGACATAAGCTGGCGTGGCTGCCGTGGCAGAGGCCAGGGTTTGAGCTGGGCATGATGTTGAAGAAGATCGTGGAGGAGACGCCGGGGTGCGATGGCGTGGTGCTGGGCGGGCATGGGCTGTTTACGTGGGGAGAGACGCAGCGCGAGAGCTACCTGAATACGATTACGATCATCGATCAGCTGGGGCAGTTTATTGAGCGGCACGGTTCGGTTGCGGGGCATAAGCACTTTGGCGGCGGGCAGGTGAAGAGCCGCGAAGACAGGGCTGCGATTGTTCTGCAGGTGATGCCTTATCTGCGTGGGGTGGTGTCGCGGAAGCAGCGATGGATTGGGAGCTTTAGCGATATGCCGCAGGTGATGGAGTTTGTGAACTCGGAGCAGGCAGAGAAGCTGGCGCACCTGGGGACGAGCTGCCCGGACCATTTTATTCGAACGAAGATTCGGCCGATGTTCATCAAGTGGAATCCGGCGGGTGATCCGGCGGAGTTGAAGGAGTTGATTGAGAGTTCGCTTGAGACCTATCGCGCGGAGTATGCGGAGTACTACAAGAAGCACGCGGTGAAGGATTCGCCTGCGGTGCGCGATGCGAGCCCTACTGTGGTGCTGGTGCCGGGTGTGGGGATGTTCAGCTTTGGAAAGAATAAGACGGAGTCGCGGATTACTGGGGAGTTTTATGTCAATGCGATCGGCGTGATGCAGGGTGCGGGTGCTCTGGGGGCTGGCGTGGACTGCATGGAGATTCCTCAGGCTGGGCCGGCGGCTTCGGCGGATCAGTTTACGGTGCATGCGAACTATGTTGCGCTGCCGCCGAATGAGGCTTTTCGGATTGAGTACTGGAAGCTGGAAGAGGCGAAGATTCGCAGACAGCCGCCGGAGAAAGAGTTGAGCCGGAGGGTGGCTCTTGTTGTTGGCGGCGGGAGTGGGATTGGGCGCGAGGTTGCGCTGCTTGCGGCTCAACGCGGGGCGCATGTTGTGGTGGCCGATCGCGATGTGAAGGGTGCGGAGGCGGTTGCTGAGGAGGTGAAGGCGATTGCCGGGAGAGAGGCGGTCAGCTGGACGAGCATTGATATTCGCGATCGGAAGGCGATCAAGGCTGCTCTCGAGGCGACGGTGAAGCAGTTTGGCGGGATCGATATTTTGATCAATACGGCGGCGCTGTTTCCTTCGTCGCCGGATGGTGTGATCAGCGATGCGCAGTGGGCTTTGACGCTGGAGGTGAATGTCACGGCGAACTATCTGCTGACGGATGAGGCGGCGAAGATCTTTGCGGAGCAGGGGATCGATGCGAGCGTGGTACTGACGAGTTCGGCCAATGCTGTTGTGGCGAAGCGTGGCAGCGAGGCGTACGACGTGAGCAAGGCGGCGTTGAGTCACCTGGTGCGGGAGCTGGCAGTTTCGTTGTCGCCGAAGGTGCGGGTGAATGGGATTAGTCCGGCTACGGTGGTGAAGGGGTCGACGATGTTTCCGCGTGATCGCGTGATCGCTTCGTTGAAGAAGTACAAGCTGCCGTTTGAAGAGACGGAGACGGATGATGGATTGCGGAATGAGCTGGCGCAGTTTTATGCGACGCGGACGCTGACGCATCAGCCGATTGATCCGAAGGATTGTGCGGAGGCGATCATGTTTCTTGCGGGGCCTCTGGCTCGATGCACGACGGGGCACTTGATTCCGGTGGATGGTGGTTTGACGGAAGCGTATCTGCGATAGGGTTTGCGATAGGAGAGGCGCGCGATGAGGCGGACGCCAGATGTGGCGCTGGTTCCCGAGGATACGCGGGCTTTGGTGGCAGTGGACCTGGGGGCGGAGAGTTGCCGGGTGTCGCTGCTGCGCTGGGTGGCGGGGCGGCCGGTGATTATGCTGGTGCATCGGTTTGCCAATGCTCCGCGTGAGACGGATGGGAGGCTGCGCTGGGATTTAGGGATGATCGAAGCTGGGCTGGAGCATGGGCTTCGACTCTGCGCGGAGATTGCAGTGGAGGGCGTGCGCTCGATCGCGGTGGATGGCTGGGCTGTGGACTATGTGCGCGTGGATTCGGATGGGAGGGCGCTCGCCGATCCGTTTTGCTATCGCGATGAGAGGACGATTGAGGCGGAGCAGAGGCTGTACGAGGAGATTGCGCCTGAGCGACTGCGGGAGTGCACGGGAGTGCAGTTGCTGCGGATCAATACGCTGTATCAGCTGTATGCGGATCGGTTGGAGGGACTGCCTGCAGGCGAGCAGTGGATGAATCTGCCAGAGTATTTTCTGTCGCGCTGGGGTGGGGCGCGGGTGGCGGAGTTTACGAATGCGACTCACTCGCAGATGATGGATTTGCACGGGCGTCAGTGGTGCGAGGAGATCTTTCAAGCGGCGGAGCTGAATGTTGCGCTGGCGCCGAGGCTGGTTCCTCCGGGCACTGAGGTTGGCAGGTTGAGTGGCCAGCTGGCGAAGCTGGCGGCGTTTCGCAATACGGTGTTGATCGCTCCGGCTTGTCATGACACGGCTTCGGCGATTGCGGGGATTCCTGCGGTGGGGGATGACTGGGCTTATCTCAGCTCGGGGACATGGTCGCTAGTAGGGACTGTGCTGAAGGAGCCGAGGAATGATGCGGCTGTGGCGGCGGAGAACTTCACGAACCTTGGAGCGGTGGGGGGGAGAGTCTGCTTTCACAAGAATGTGAACGGGATGTGGTTGATCCGGCAGTGTCTGCATCAGTGGGCTGCGGAGGGCCGGGAGTGGAGTGTGCCGGAGTTGGTGACAGCGGCGGAGAAGGTGGCGAAGCCGGAGGGGCTGCTGGATGTGGATGACGCTGATCTGCTGCTTGCGGGCGGGATGCCGCAGAGGATTAATGCGCAGCGGGTGCGGATGGGGTTGAAGCCTTTAGAGGAAGGTGCAGAGAATGCACCGGCGTTTGCGAGTCTGATCTTTCATAGCCTGGCGGCTCGGTATGCGGATGTGCTGGAGCGCGTGGCGTTTCATAGTGGCAAAAAGTTGAAGCGGTTGTTTGTGGTGGGTGGTGGGAGCCAGAACGATTTTCTGAATCGGCTGACTGAGGAGGCTACGGGGTTGGAGTTGTTTCGTGGTGCGGCGGAGAGCTCGACGGTGGGGAACTTTGCGGTGCAGCTGACGGTGCTGGAGGGTAGCCGCGATGAGGCGACAGGCGCGGATGCGGAGCGGGTGTCTCGGTGGGCGGGGCGGCTGGCTTTGGCTCTGGAGCAGACGGCTACGAAGGGTTAGCACTCGCGTGGTAGGCTTCCCTTGCATGTCTACCCATACTTTTGACCTGGTTGGTTCTGCCTCCGCTGAGATGGTTCGCGAGGGCTTTTCTGTTGACTTTCCTGACGGAAGCGACACGCAGGTGGCGGCGATTCGTGCGGCTGGGGGAGCGAAGGCCGATGCGGATGTTCGCGATCTGCGGGGGCTGCTGTGGTCCTCGATCGATAATGACACCTCGCGGGATCTGGACCAGATTGAGGTGGCCGAGCGCGTGGACGGTGGGGTTCGCGTGAGAGTGGGGGTGGCCGATGTTGCAGCTTCGGTGCTGAAGGATACGCCGCTGGATCGTCATGCGGCGGAGCAGACGCAGACGGTTTATACGGCGGTGAGGAACTTTTCGATGCTGCCGACCGAGCTTTCGACGGATCTGACCTCGTTGAATGAAGACGAGGATCGGATGGCGGTGGTTGTTGAGTTTGTAGTGGATGGCGAAGGGAAGGTGCAGGACACTTCCATCTACAGGGCGCAGGTTCGGAACAAGGCGCAGCTTGCTTACAGCCATGTGGGGCCGTGGCTTGAAGGAAAGGCGGGGCCGGATGCGAAGGTGGCTGCTTCGGTTGAGTTGCAGGAGCAGCTGCGGCGGCAGGATGAGGCGGCACAGGCGTTGCGGGCTCAGCGGGTGAAGATGGGCGCGCTGGAGTTCAACCGCGTGGAGGCCGATCCGGTGGTGGTGGATGGCAAGGTGGAGTCGATTGGGACGGCGTTTCATAACCGGGCGAGTGATTTGATTGAAGAGTTGATGATTGCTACGAACGAGACGATGGCGCGGATGCTGCGGGAGGCGAAGCGGTCGTCGATTCGGAGGGTGGTGCGGTCGCCGGAGCGGTGGGCGCGGATTGTGGAGCTTGTGGGGCGGCATGGGACGGTGCTGCCGGCTCAGCCTGACTCGGGCGCGCTGAACGCATTTTTGCAGGCGCAGAGGGCGTCGGATGCGGTGCACTATCCGGATCTGTCGCTGGCGATCATCAAGCTGATGGGGCCGGGGGAGTATGTTCTGGCTAAGGGCGATGATGATGCAGAGCAGCCGGGGCACTTCGGGCTGGCGGCGCAGGACTATGCGCACTCGACTGCGCCGAACCGGCGGTTTGTGGACCTGGTGACACAGCGGGTGGTGAAGGCGATGCTGGCCGGCGAGGCTGCTCCTTACACCGATGAAGAGCTTGAGGCGATTGCGACGCACTGCAACGAGAGAGAGTCGGCTGGGCGCAAGGTGGAACGGGCGATGCTGAAGCGAGTGGCGGCGGTGGCGCTGGCTGGGAGCGTGGGGAAGAGCTTCCATGGAGTGATTACCGGCGCGAATGATAAGGGGACGTATGTGCGGGTGTTCGATCCTCCGGTGGAGGGCAAGGTGGTGCGTGGCGAGCAGGGGCTGGATGTTGGGGATATGGTGGATGTGACGCTGCTGCATACCGATCCGCAACATGCGTTTATCGACTTTGGACGGGCGTGAGGCTCTGGGCGTCGGCGGCGGTTGCTAAGCTGCGTTGTTGCTATGTTGCGTTGCGGAGGTACTTTTGTCTTGCGCGTATCAGGTCGTCCAGTTGATTGTCGCTGAGGGTCTGCGTGGAGCCTAGCTGGTGGGCTACGAGGCGGATGTGGGCGAGGTGCTCGACGGTCTCCATCTTGAGGAAGGCATCGGTGAGGGTGGGGCCGTAGGCTACGGCGCCGTGATTGGCCATGAGGATGGCGGTGTGATGAGGGATGAAGGGCCTGAGGCTGGCTGCGACCTCGTCGGTTCCGGTGGTGGCGTACAGGGCCAGCGGGACTGAGCCGAGGGTCATGACGGCCTCCTGGCAGAGCATCTCATCGAGGGCGCGGCCGGCGCAGGCGAAGGCGGTGGCGATAGGGGGATGGGAGTGGACGACGGCTTCGATGTCGGCTCTCATCTGGTAGACGGCGAGGTGCATGCTGAGTTCGCTGGTGACCTTTCTGGAGCCTGCGAGCTGGCGTCCTTCGAGGTCGACGATGACCATGTCGGAGGGACGCATGAGGTACTTGCTCATGCCGGTGGGGGTGACCAGTAGGCGCTCCTGATCGAGCCGGACGGAGAGGTTTCCCGAGGTGCCCGGCATGAAGCCGAGTCGAGAGAGCCATCGGCCAAACTGCACGAGTTCGCGCCTTAGTTCTACTTCGGGCCGGCCGATACATTCTTCGATCATCGTTCCTCTTTCGTTGCCATGAAGTGTAATCCCATTCCGGTTTTCAAAGTGCATGTTTCCTCACAGGATTTCGAATGGAGATGCTTTTATCCGGATGATCGGTTTTGGAGAAAGGGGGCTTTGCAGGTTTCGCCAGACTTCGCCGATTTTGGCGGAGGCCAGGAAGAGGTGGCCGGCGGTGAGTGGACCAAGGACGCGGTGGTGGCCGACTGCTGCCAGTCCCATGGAGGCGATGCAGCCACATTGTTCGCAGTCGGGGTTGCCGCCAAACTGGCAGGGGGTGATTTTTGTTGAGAGGTCCGCGGAGACGGTCATAGTTGTTCGAGCGAAGATACACTCTTCGGGGTTCTTTGGTGGAGAAGAGATTTCTTGGAGAACAACATCCGGCATATCGAGGGCCGGATATTTCTTTCGGAGCTCGCGCAGCTCGGCGGTGATGTTGGCTCGCTGGCGTGGGGTGAGGATCTCTGGATCGGTGGCGCCGCGCTGCGGGGTGAAGAGGCTGAACCAGACCTTCATTACGGCAGGCTGACTGCTCCAGAACTGGAGGAACTGGTCAAGGTATCCGGGGCGGTCTGCGATCTGCGCGGTGATGGTGCAGTGGATGGTGATGTTGGCATCCTGGATGTTTTTGAGGATGCGGTCGTAGGTCGCGGGTGCGCGGCGTTCGTCGTGCTCGGGTTGGAGGCCGTCGATGGAGACGACCACGGTCAGCTTTTTGAAGCGCTTCCACTCGGCAGGAATGATGCGGAATGCGCTGGTGACGATCTGGGTGTGGATGCCGCGAGCTTCGATCTGTGGGAGAAGGAGTTCGAGCTCGCGATAGCGGACGAGGGGATCTCCGCCGACGAGGGAGACGTGCAGGGGCTTTTCTTTGTCGAGGAGTTCGAGTACCCGTTGAACGAGCTGGTCTCCCTTGAAGTCGGAGAGTTCGCGAAGCTGGGTGTCTCCGCCGAGATGAGCGGAGTCGAAGGCATAGCAACCGGGGCAACGCAGAGGGCATTCTTTGGTGATTTCGATAGACAGGGAGGGGGCGCGTCCGACGAGAATTCTGGCCCACGCGTGGAAGACTTCTGATTTCTTCATTGCTTCTCCATGATCGGCTGTATGAGAACAGATCAGTTTGGTAGAGACCGCATGCGACTGGAGGGAGTCGCGACTACGAACGCACGAAGAGAGTTATCAGATTTGTAGGGGGAGATTGATGGAGTGAAGGGAGATGCTACGCGTCAGATTGAACTGCACAGGCGCAACCAGGCCGGAGGGAAACCTGGCGGATGGATCGGCTGGCTGAAAGAGGGAAGACAACACGCGTCGAAGCGTAAGGATCAGGGTAAGGACCGCTCTGCGCTGATGGGAGAGAACGAGCACGAGACAGAGGATTGCGGCGAGAGCTAGAAGTCCGAACTCGCAGTCCTGGCCACCGCGGAGAAACTTGTCGAAGGTCCAGAGATACTCCGTCACGGGCATGACGACTACCAGAAGCGTTGTCAGGAGGATGAGAATCTGACCGAGTAAGACGCAGATCTCTGGCGCACGAGAGGGCGTGTCTTCAACCGAACGCCCCGCTATGGAGATAAGTTTCAATAGCCCTCTCGTTCTATGCACTATGCAGATTTTATCCTCATCTCTTTGGACGGGATAGCAATGGAGGAGAGCTATTCCTCCATTGCGGCGTTTCGTTTTATCTGTTCTGCCTTATGATGCAGAGATTTGCGTCGGCGGGGTTCCCTAAATTGAAATTTCTTTTTGCTTGCTCGGTGGAGAGGTAAAGCGATTCTGTCTTTGTTGGCGATTCAATGTTGCGAGTCTTCGATTCGAATCAGGACCAGGGCATTAGGAGTAAGGCTGAGGCGGAGAGTTCCATTGCGAAGCGCGGTCTGCTCCGGGGCGGGGAGCGCGGTCTCGCGGTTTAGCTGCTCGGCCTGGGCGGGTGTGGGGTTTTTGGGTTTTCCCATGGCTGCCCACTGGGGCAGAACGTTTCCGTGGGTCTGGTCGACTCGTTGTATCGCGACCTTCGCGTTTTGCGGGACGCCGGACAGATGGAGGTTAAGCTCGCGGGAGATACCTTGCTGGCCGGGGTCAACGAGATTCCAGGCTGCGATGGAGAGGTCTCCGTTGGTCGATCGCGTGACGATGATGTTGTTGGAGGTGTTGGCAAGACGCTGGTCGCCGAGTTGGTGCAGGAGACCGTAGGAGTAGTAGCTGGGCTTGTTGATGCCGTCGAAGGCGCGCAGGCCGAAGTCTCCGCGGAAGGGGGTGCTGGTGGGGCCGCCTTCTTCGAAGACGTCGGAGAAGGTCCAGAAGGAGAGCATGTCTACGTTGCCGTCGCACTCGCGGACGGTGTTGGCGAGCGCGGGGCCGACGTAGATGGTGTCGCGGGCCTCCATCATGCCGGGGACGTTCCACTCGGTCCAGAAGAGTGGAAGATGAGGTATGGGGGAGTGATTGATCTCTCCGCGCACCTTGGCTATGGCGCGGCCTACACGGTCGTCCATGGGGATGTCTTCGTTGGTGCCGAACATGTTGTGGACGGTGTCGTCGGCGTAGCCGTGGGTCGAGACGAAGTCGACGGGGATGTGGTTGTCCGCGGTGTGCTGGAGAAACTCTGGAACCCACTGTGCTGCGGCGGTGGCGGGGCCGCCTACGCGCAGACGTAGGCTGACCGACTTGAGGGTGCGGGCGGTGTGATCGTAGAGCTCGAAGTACGATTCCTGGCGCGGGATGCCGTTCCAGAAGTCAATGTTGGGTTCATTCCAGACTTCGAAGTACCACTGGGAGACTTCGTCGATGCCGTAGCGATCGACGAGGTGCTGGGCGAAGTGCTGGATGAGGTCATCCCAACGCTCCATGCTTTTGGGCGGCGAGACGTTCTGTTTGTACCAGAAGGGGTGGAGAGCGTCGGGGTTGAAGGCAAGCTTTTTGGGCATGAAGCTGATCTCCACGACGGGGCGAACGCCGTTCTTCAGGAGGCCGTCGTAGATGGAGTCGACGTAGGCGAAGTTGTAGACGGGGTTGCCGTGCTCGTCTTCGTTGTAGACGCCGACCTCGTCGTGCAGGATGGCGTGAAAGCGGACGTAGCGGAAGTCCGCTACTTTTTTCACGGCGCGGAGGTCTTCGCGATAGGCTTCGCGCAGGGTGAGGATGGCGCGGCCGGAGCCGAACATCTGCTCCCAAAAGTGTGGGAATGGCGTTGTCGTGGCGTGAGCGTCGATGGTGACGACTTCTTCGGCTGGCAGCTGAGACTGAGAGAAGCATGGCCACGCAGTGCACAAAAGAATCAGAGAGAGTGGAAGGAGTCTACTTCGGCGGCGCATCATTTGTGACCTCGTTCTGATAGCGGGGCGGGCTGTTTATTTGACCGTTTCACTTAACGATGAGAAGGACGAGGCCGTGTGGCGGCACGGCGATCTGCAGATGACCGTTGGAGAGCCGGAGTTTTTCTGCGGGCGACATGGCACCGGCGGCTCTCAACTTTTTGATCTGATCCTGCGTGAGGTCGCGCGGCCTGCCCATGGCATCAAATTCTTTCACCGCGTTTCCGTGGTCATCATCCACTCGCAACACTTCGACCTTTGCGCTTGATGGGAGGTTGGCGAAGGTTAGCTGAAAGCTTTTGTCTGGGCCTCTGTTGGCGGGAGGAGGAGTGTAGGCGGCTCCGACGCCGAAGGGTGGGGCGTAGTTCCAGAGAGCGACTTCTACGGCGCCATCGCTCGATTTGGTTGCGAGTGCGTCGTCGTTCTCTAGTTTAATTCTGACGTCTCCAAGGCGATGCAGCATGGCGAAGGCGTTGAAGGACGGCTTGGGGATGCCATTTGCAGCGACGAGGCCAAAGCCGCCGTAGAAGGGCGTTCGGACGACTCCCTGTTCTTCGAAGACGTCGGAGAAGGTCCAGTAGCTCATCGACTCTGTGAGGCCGTCGCACTGGCGAATGTTGTTGGCGAGCCACGATCCGAGGTAGGTAGTGTCGGTGACGTCGGGCTCGTTCGAGTAGCTGGCGTTGTACTCACTGAAGATGAGCGGCATCTTTGGGTAGGGTGAGGCGGCGATCTCGTCGTGCACTTTTTTGACTGCGCGATAGACCATGACGTCGCGGGGAATCTGTTCGTCGGTGTGAAAGACATCTTTTGAGGTGTCGTTCGCGTAGACGTGGGTGGAGGCGTAGTCGACGGGGATGTTGTGGTCTTTGCAGTGCTGGAGGAACTCTGCAACGTATCCTGCCTGGGCTGTCGCTGGGCCGCCTACGCGGATTCGTTGACTGACTTTTTTGAGCGCGAGTGCGGTGTGGTCGTAGAGCTCGAAGTAGGTGGGAATGTTGGGACGGCCGCCCCAGAAGTCGAGGTTGGGCTCGTTCCAGACTTCGAAGTTCCATGTTGCGACTTCGTCGATGCCGTAGCGGTCGATGAGGTGCTGGGCGAAGGCGGCGATCATTGCGTCCCAGAGGGCGTAGTCCTTTGGTGGCGAGACGACGGGCTTGTAGAAGAAGGACTGCGTCTGGTTGGGGTCGGCTGCCATCTTGCGCGGCATGAAGCTTAACTCTATGAAAGGGCGGATGTTGTTGGCGAGGAGGCCGTCGTAGATCTGGTCGATGTAGGAGAAGTTGTAGATGCCGGCGCCTTGAACTTTTTCGGGAGGGAGACCGGGATTTTGGGTCGTCGCATCGGGGTCGTAGAGGCCTACTTCGTCGAGAAAGATTCCGTGGAAACGCACTGATTTGAAGTCGGTTACGGTTTTGACGGTGCGGAGATCGTCGCGATAGCTCTGACGCAGGGAGAGGATGGCGCGACCGGAGCCGAAGGTTTGCTCCCAGAAGTGGGGGAAGGGAGTTGTGGGGGCGTTAACGTCGATGCGGATCTGCTCCGCTTGCTGGGCGGTGAGGGAGAACGAGCTGAAAAAGTAGACACAAAGCGCGGCAAGGGTGAGTGTGCGGGATCGAATCATGAGAGATCTCTCCAGGGTGTGCAGCTTGTGGTGAATTTGTGGTGACAACGTGGTTTTCTGGTGGTGAAACGTGGTGAATTAGCGCCTTGTTGACGTGGTGCGGGGGCAGGAATGACGCGGGTTTTGTTGTTTTCCGCGCAGAAAAAATATCGGGATGACGTTACACCTATAGTTGCACCATAAATGAGGCAGCCACTTTTTGGATTGCGTCGGCCTCTTTTTTGCGCCGGGTGGCCGATTACGCGGCTTAGGACGTTGAAGAAAGAGATGCTCCCGAGGGAGCATCTCTTGTGCTGCAAGAAAGATGAGGCACTAGAAGCTGAAGCGGGCCTGGAGGTTGACGATACGGCCGGAGAGGGCGTTGTTGGCCTGACCGAAGTTGGGAACCAGGATGTTGGTGTTAAGCGAGCCCGGGGTGAGGTTGATGTTGTTGAAGAGGTTGAAGGCGTCTGCTCTGATCTCGATGGCGCCATCTTCTCCAATGATCTTTGCCTTCGGCAGACCGAAGGATTTGGTGAGGGTTGCGTCGACGTCTTTGTAGCCTGGGCCGTTGAAGGAGTTGCGGGCGATACCGGGAAGCTGCGGTAGGCCGGATGCGAAGCCGGAAGAGCCCGCGGTGGGCGCGACGGGTGCGGTGAAGTAGGGTTGGGTGGGCCCGGCGGCGGGGAAGTTGAGGTTAGGCTTGCCGTTCTCAAAGGCATCATTGCTGCTGCTGCTTTTTGCGCCTCCGTTATACGAGGCCGGACGCAGTGTGTTGTATCCGCTGGCGGCGTAGTAGAGGTTGCCACCCGGCACGTTATAGGTTGGGGTGAAGGGGAAGCCGGTGTGCAGGTTGAAGATGCCGCTGACCGACCAGCCATCCACTACTTTCGATAGAAGCGAATTGCCGTGGAAGAACTTTGGCTGCCAGAGGCCATATAGTTTGAACGCTTTGCCGTAGTTGAAGTCGGAACGGCCGTATGCGAGGTAAGGCAGGTAAGGATATTGATTCTGAAAGAACGGACCGGAGCCGGTGTCCATCGTCTTCGCGTAGTTGAACTCCGCGTCGAACATGAACTGGTGAGACATCTGGTGCTTGAAGCCTAGCAGCAGAGAGTTGTTGTTTGAGTTGCCGGTGTTTGCATACTCGTCGATGTTCTGCACAAGGGGATTTTGTGTTTGTCCCTCTGCGAACGCGTTGATGTACAGGAAGGATTGAACGATGAGGTGCTTGGTCGTGCTTCCCTGATAGCCGACGGTGGCGACGAACTGGTGGCCGAGATCTATCTGGGTGTCGAGCGAGAAGTGCTGGGTGTAGATGGTGGGCTGGGTGGGTTGATAGGCGTAGAGGAAGGCTCCGCCAGCCAACGGCAGGTTTACGGAGTTGAAGCCGCCAGTCGCGTTAGGGTTGGGCGGGTAGCCGAAGAGCGATTTGGGATCACTCGCAATGTTGTAGACGATTCGCGGATCGATGGCGGCGGGACTGCCGCTGGCATAGGCCACGCCAAGAATCCCAGGGGGATTATTGCCTGAGTTGGCCGTAATTGAGATCTCGCTCTGGTTGTAGTTGAGTCCATACCCGCCGCGAACGACGGCCTTGCCATGGAACATGTCGGGACTGAAGGCGAAGCCGAACTGGGGTCCGAAGTTGCCCTTTTGCGCTTTGGTGAGATTGCCACCATCCCGGACTGCGAGGTCGGTGAAGGCGCTGGGACCGCTGCCGAGAACGACCACGCCAAGGTTGTTTTCTTTAGAGGAAAACGGGCCGAAGTAGGAGTAACGTAGGCCTGCGCTGAGGGTCAGATTCGGCCGAGCCTTCCAGTCGTCCTGGATGAAGAAGCCGTAGAGATCTTCGCGAGTGTCCTGACGGTTGGTGGAAGGGGTGCCGGTTGCGGGATTGAAGTTGCCTGCTTCACCGTGGGGCGCGTCATTGAGAAAGTCCCAGATGTTGTAGAAGTTATAGAGGGGACGTGCTGCGCCGGTGTTGTTGTTAAGATAGTAGAGCCTAGTCACCTCTCCGCCGAATTTAACTGTGTGATTGCCGGCTATTTTCGTGGCGATGTCTTTGTAGGTGAAGGTGTGTTGGTTGTAGTCGCCGGGGCCACCGGCTCCGAATGTGCCAAGACTGATACTGCCAAGATTGTCGACGATCGATAGCGGCAGACCGAAGGGGGCCTGCGGGTTGGACGTGATCTCGTTATAACGATAGCCGGCGTCGTTGGCGCGAGCTTCGTTGAGGAAGGTCGGCGAGAAGATGTGGTTCCAGATGACGGAATATGCTTCGTTGTTCTGCTTGCGATTGAAAAGATTGTAGGCGCGGACCGAACTGTTGTAGTTGGTCGTGACGAGAGGGACCCAGTAGACGGCAAAGGCCGCGTGGTCTTTCTTGGTGATGTTGGCGTCGAGACGTCCGTTGTACTGGCTGGCAGTCCTCGTAGTGGGGTTGACGGTGTTAAAGAAGGCGATATCGGGTACGTTGGACAGGCCTCCGCCGACGCCGGGGTTGGTGGTGCTCTGCCAGGTCAGATCCTGGGTCCCTAGAGGCTGATTGAGGGGCGAACCGATGTTGAGACCTTGACCGGGAATCGTGACGCAGTTGACGCCCTCGGTCAGGCCGGCATTGGCGCAGGTCTGATTGATGAGCGACGAAGACGAGACTAGAGAGCCTGGGAAGCTGAGGTATGTTTTTGCGATGCTGTTTGCAGGGGCGAGGGCTTGAAACGCTGCAGTTTCGTACCAGCCAGTGCCTGGAGTTTGCGAGTTGTCTCGCTGAGTTTCGTAGGAGAAGAAGGCGAAGAGCTTATCGTGGAGGATAGGGCCGCCAACGCTTCCGCCGATCTGGTTGGCACGTTCGCTGTCTCGCAAAAGGCCTCGATCGGCCGGGGTTCCAGGTTGGAAGGTGCCTGCGCCGTTGTAGCGCTGGTAGGCATTGAGGCCGGGCCTGCTGGCGCGGAAGAAGGCGCTGCCATGGTATTGATTGCTGCCGGTCTTCGAGGTGACCTGAATCTGAGCGCCGCTGAAGCGGCCGTTCTCGGCGTCATAACCGTTCGAAAGGACTTTGACGTTGCCGACGGAGTCTTCGGAGGGAGTGATGACCGAGGTCCCACCCCAGACTGCGCTGACGGTGCTGATGCCGTCGATCTGAATGCCGTTGGTCTCGTACTGACCGCCATTGGCATTGGCCTGGGGACCGTTTTCGGTTTGGAAGATACCGTTCGCTCGGTTGGCGCCGCCGGGGCCCTGGGTTCCGGGAAGCTGGTTGGCATTGCCAGGGTTTGAAGACTGTGCGCCGTCGCCGAAGACGCCGGGCGCGAGTTGCACAAGCTGGAAGACGTCGCGGCCAGTGGAGGGGAGATGCTGGATCTGGTTGCCGTCTACGGTTCCGCTGATCGAGGCGGTCTCTGTGTCGAGTGCGGGAAGGGCATCGCCGGATACGGTGACGCTGGTTGTCGCCTCGCCCAGAGATAGTGTCACATTGACTGCATTGGCCTGCTCCGGGACGATGTGCAGATCCTGGATGACCTGCTGCTTGAAGCCCTTTGCCGTTGCGGTGAGGGTGAAGTGGTCAGGTGCGAGGGCGCTGAAGTTATAAACACCACTGTCGTTGGAGATGGCGGTGACGGGGTGATTGGTGTCGGTATCGGTGAGGGTCAGGGTTGCTCCCGGAATGACGGCACCTTCGGTATCGCTTACGGTTCCCTGGATGGACGCGCGGAATTGAGCGTGAGCGGTGACTGCGTACAGGCTGAAGAGGATGACGAGCAATGTTGGGCCGAGCAGAGAGTGCCGGAGCCTCGTGAGTGGAGTGATGCTGCTGGAACGAAAGTGCTGCATGATGGCCTCCTGATGGGAAACGTTGGGGATCTGCCGCCATAGGGGAGCGTCCTTTTGTGGACAGGGATATGGCTAGGCAAACGTTTGACCGGTATCGACTATGCGCGTCACGGCAAAAGACTGTCAAGGTTGGGAAGTTGATGCTTACCGGTGGATCAACATCTCTGGAAGCAGTACTTGACTAGCGCATTTGTATGCTGCCGGTGACAGAGCAGGAGAAGTTGGAGACCTGCGGCTGGAGCGCAGATTCTTGGATGCGTTTCTGGTGTTCAGGATTTCGCGTGTTCAGGATTTTGCGAAGGAGGAGATCGCTTCCTGTTCTTCGGAGAAGATCTCGAAGAGTGGTAGCAGGTTGCACATCTTCAGGGTCTGCGTTACCTGCTTGGATGGATTGACGAGCTTCAAGGCTCCGCCCGCCTCCTTGGTCGAACTCATGATCATGACCAGAAGGCCGATGCCGCTTGAGTCCATGCGGGTGATTGCGGTGAGATTGAAGACGAACTGGTTTGCTCCGTGAGCGGTGAGGTTGTCGATTTTTTGTCGCAGGTTGTTGACTGGAGTGCCGAGGACGAGAGCGCCACTCAACTCGACCGCTTCGATCTCTCCGTACTTCATGATCTTGATCTCAAGCGTGTTCAAAATGCTGCTCCTTCTTCTCGACAACTGCTGTGTGGATGGGCCCATCCTGAGTCTGCAGCAGCGCAAGCTACACCGTGCCAGCCTGCGGCAGGATAACATCCTCCTGCCCACGGTGACATTGCGGGCAGGAGATTGGCATCGGGGCGGCTTTGAGACGGGGGCTCGCGGAGAACACAGGGTGGGATCAGCCGTGGGTTAGATAGCCCATTCCTGCGAGGACGCCTCGCATGTAGGAGAAGCTGGCGATGACTCCGGGCATGGGATCGTCGGCGTGGACTTCGTACTCGAGGTCGACGAAGCCCTGGTATTTGGTTTTGATGAGGGCCTCGAAGATGCCTCTTACGGGCATGATTCCGTCGCCTACGGCTACCTGGCTTTCTTTGCTGTCGAAGTTGGTGAGGTCCTTCATGTGGACGTCGAAGAGGCGGGGGCCGACTTCGTGGATGGCCTGGACGACGTCGGTGCCGGCACGGACGGTGTGGCCGACGTCGATGCAGCAGCCGATGCGCGGGTCCATATTTTTGACGGCTTTGAGGATGTCGAGGGGGGAGTGCCAGAGCTTGTCTTCGGGGCCGTGGTTGTGGATGGCGATGCGGATGTCGTATTCCTTGACGAATTTTTCTACGCGGGGGAGGGTTTCGGGGGAGGGGTCGCCGGCGACGATGAGGGAGATTCCGGCCCGCTTGCAGTACTCAAACTTGCTGCGGATGTCGGCGTCGTCATCTTTAGGGAAGTAGATGGCTCCGGCGGCGTGGAGCTTGATGCCGGCGGCGGTGTAGTCGGCGAGGGCCTTGGCCTCTTCGGTGGGGTCCACGGGCAGATGGTCTTTGATGTCCTTGACGTTGAGGTTGGTGATGTTGAGCTGCTTCATGAAGCCGATCATCTGGTCGCGGGTGAAGTTGCGGAAGGTGTAGCTGGCGAGGCCGAGTTGGATGGGTGAGGAGGCTCCCGTAGCGTGCGAGGGCTGGAGCGCGAGGGAGGGGAGGGCGTTGGAGGTGATTCCTGCCGCCGCGAGGAGAGCGCCGGATTGGACGAAGCTGCGACGTGAGAGGGGGTTGGTCATGAGGTCGGGACTCGCGCTTTCCTGGGGTTCATTTCGGTTGTGATGGCTCCGCCGGCCGGTGGTTGAATCTTTTATGGATGAGATGGCCGCGGCGGATTTGGAGCGGAGATGCGGACTGGTGATCTGCGGCAGTCCGCATCGTGTGTTGTGAGGGCTAGAGGTGGGGTGCCCAGCCCTTTTCGTAGTCGCGGCCCCAGCCTTTCATGGCTTCGGAGTCGTGGAGTACCTTGCCATCGGTGTTGTCGAGCTGCAGTTCACGGTTGACATCCCAGGCGACGTTGGAGAGTTGAAGCATGGTGACGGCGACGTTTCCGATGGAGACGGGAGCGTTGAGTTTTTCTCCCTTGCGGACTCCGGCGATGAAGTTCGCAAAGTGAGCGTCGGTCATGGAGTCGCGGCCGGTGAGATCGGTAGAGGAGGTTTGATCCTTGTTCGCTTTGAGCTCGCTGGTCTTGTTTCCTTTGAGGTCGTAGATCTCGTATCCGTCGCGGTCGACGAGGACGGTGCCGGTGGTTCCCATGATGGCCGAGCCACGGTCGCGGTCGTAGTACTTCATGCCCTGACAGCTCTTGCCCTCCCAGGTGATCATCTTGTCGGGGTAGTAGAAGCTGGTGACGAGGGTGTCGTAGAACTGCCAGTCGTCCTTGAATTGATAGCGTCCGCCGGATGAGGTTACACGGTCGGGAAAGTCGACACCGAGGGCCCAGCGGCAGACATCGACCTCATGGGTGCCGTTGTTGAGGGTCTCGCCGGTACCGTAGGTTTTGAACCAGTGCCAGTTGTAGGGCTGGATGTTGTCGGTGTAGGCTCGGCGCGGCGCGGGGCCTTGGAAGAGATCCCAGTCGAGCTGCGGGGGAACGGGTGCTTCTTTGCCGGTGCCGATTGACTTGCGCACATTGCTGTACCAGGCTTTGGCGAAGTAGGCGCGACCGATGAGGCCGTTGTGAATCTTGTCGACTACCTCGATGGTGTGGGGGGAGGAGCGCTGCTGCGTGCCCATCTGGACGAGCTTTCCGTACTTCTTCTGGGCTTCAACGAGGAGCGCGCCTTCGGCGGGGTTGTGACTGCAGGGCTTTTCGACGTAGACGTGCTTGCCGGCTTGCAGCCCGGCGATGGCCATGGGGGTGTGCCAGTGGTCGGGCGCGGCGATGGTGATAGCGTCGACGTCCTTCTGCTGAAGGATGTGGCGGAAGTCTTTTTCGGTGGCTGGTGCTTCGCCCATCTCTTTTTGGGTGTCGTCGGCGAACTTCTTCAGCGTGTTGCTGTCCACGTCACAAACATAGGCGATGCGGGCATCTTTCTTGTTCGCCTTGAGGGCGGAGAGATGAGCATAGGCGCGGCTGCGAACGCCGATGACGGCGAAGTTGAGCCGATCGTTGGAGCCCATGATCTGCGCGTAGCTCTTTGCGGTGGAGGCGACAGCGAGGCCTGCTGCGCTGACTGCGAGTGTGTCGAGAAACTCTCGTCGGGTGATCATTGTTTCTCCTCCTTAGGAGATTGAGGCAGGATGCTTGCCGAGTATTTAAAAAAGAACAAGAGCGAACTAAATCAAGTCTTCACTCCGTTCCGAATGACGGCGCTGGAAGGTGAAGCGCTAGAAGGTTCCCGAGTTGATCAGGCACTGCTTCATGCCAGCCCAGCTGATGCGCGTGGAGGCTTCAGGAGTGCCTGCTCCGCGCCAGTGGGTTTCGAGGCTGACGGCGTCGCGATAGCCGGACTCTTTGAGGGCGCGGTATTGAGCGGTCCAATCGATCAAGCCTTTGTCGACGGGGGACCAGACGATCTTTCCGGAGTCGTCTTTGACGGCGTTCTTGCAGTGGCAGTGGTGAATGCGGTTTTTGGGAAGAGCGTCCCAGCCGCCGGGGAAGGCGTCGAGCTCTCCGCGCATGACTGCGTTGCCTGGGTCCCAGTTGAGAACGAAGTGCGGGGATTGAACGGCTTCGAGGGTTTTGGCGGCCTCGCGACCGGTGGCGGTGTTGCAGGCGAACTCGTTTTCGATGACCAAAAGAATGCCGTGCTGGCCGGTGATTTCAGCGGAGGCGCGAAGCTTTTCGTTGATGGCTGCGCGGTAGGGAGCGACGTCGTCGAGGCGCCAGAAGTCGAAGCAGCGAATCTTGTCAGTCTTGAACTGTTTGGCGAGAGAGATGGAGCGAGTGAGGACTTCGTCCTGCTGCTTGTAGGCGGACTCTGCGGCGCCGTGCAGATCTTCTTTGGAGCTGTATTTGGATTTTGGTGCGCCGGGCCAGTCGACTTTGAAGAGCGGGCTGGCGATATCGGTGACCTGAAGGTTGTACTTTGTGAGGATCTTGAGTGCTTCTGCGATCTCGGCGTCGGAGACTGTCTGAAGGTTCTTGCCCCAGATCTCGCGAAGCTCGACGTAGTGGAGGCCGAAGTCGTTGGCGATTACCGAGCAGGCGTGATCGAAGTCCTGCGAGATTTCGTCGGAGATGACGGCGATTTTGAAGGGCGAAGTTGCGGCCCATGCGCGCATCGGCAATGAGAGCGATGCGACTAAGCCAGCCGAACCCCCTACGAACTGTCGCCGGGAAACACTCTTCATGATTGGAACTCCTCTTTCGTCGGTGCCATTTTGGCGTAATGCGGGAACAGGAACTTAAGACGATCCATTAGCCAATTAGTTGCATCGTTCTTGAGCGGTTGATGATGCGAAGCTTTCGGGTAAGTATTGAATCTTGAAGGTAAATCTGGAAGCAGGAGAGAAGTCCCGGTTGAGATGGACCGGGACTTCTCTCCTGGTTAGAAGGAGATTTTGACTGCAGCCTGAAGGACACGTGGGCCGCCGACGCCGTTGACATTGCCGACGCCACTGCCGAGGGTTCCGGTGATGACACCAAACGAACTGGAGCCGTAAGTGGTTCCGGGCAGACCGAAGGCGGGTGTGTTGGTGAGGTTGAAGGCATCGAAGCGAGCCTCGAGAGACGACTCGCGGAAGATAGGAAAGCTTTTGAAGAGCGACAGGTTGTCTGAGAAGTAGCCGGGGCCACGGAACTGATTTCGTTGCGTGTTTCCGACGACGCATGGACCGGGGGATACGCAGCCAGTGAGTCTGCTGACGCTGAAGCTGGTTGGATCGAACCACTGGGCACCGCTAGGGTTGCTGTGATGGTGCAGGACGTGGAAGGGGGCAACCTGATCGACGGTCTGGGTGGTGCCGGGGGTTGCGCTGGTTGTTGTGAGGGTGAATGGCAGGCCCGAGACCGCCGACAGGATGACCGAAGTCTTCCAGCCACCAAGTACGTAGGAGCCGATACCTGAGTTGAAGTACTTGTGATTGCGTCCAGCGGGCAGCTCCCAGGTGAGAGTCTGGGAGAAGTTGAGCCTGCGGTCGAAGTCCGCAAGGGCGTAGTTGCGACGGCGGTCGCCGCTGTAGAAGAGCAGGGCTCCATCTTGTGGGGTGGTCACATAGTTTTGCGCCTTGCCCCAGGTAAAGGCTGAGCTATAAGCTATGCCGTGGGTGAATCGGCGAGTGAATTGTACTTGCAGCGATTGGTAGTTGGAGGAGTAGCCCAGAAAGAATTGAGTTACGGAGGCGGTCTTTCCAAAGGCTATGTTCAACGGATCGAAGGCAGCACTTTCTCCGTAGACGCTGGGGACGTTGATGTTCTGCGAGGAGTCAATTCGCGTGCCGTGGTTGGCAACATAAGCGATCTGGAGGGAGCTGTCATGCGGGAGCGCCTGCTGGATGGCCGCATTCCAGGAGGAGACATAGGCGTTCTTGAAGTTGAGCGGGATGTAAAGGTTGCCAAGGCTGTTAAGGAAGGTGTTGCCGGTTGCTGTGATCTTTCCATTAGCATCGACGGGGACGGGCGGGGTGGGTGGGATTCCGCTTACGAAGTTGACTGCTGCTTGATTCGTGGAGCCCAGTACGGCGGCTCCATAGGTTGGAATGTTGGTGTAGTCGGTGCTGGTCTTGATGGGATAGTTGTAGGCGTAAGAGTTATCTACGAAGGGAACGTAGCTGACGCCGAATCCGGCTCGGAGGACCGTGGAATCGGTGGCGCGAAAGGAAGCACCAAGCCTGGGTGCGAAGTTGGTGTAGTCGGTCTTCATCCCGATATTCGAGGGATTTCCAGCTATGCCGGCGATAGTCAGCTGATTGGTTGCCGGGTTGAAGCTGGAAAATCCTCCTGCTTTGCGCGGCGTGGCGGGTGGGTACAACTCATATCGCAGGCCGACGTCGACAGTTAGTTTCGAGGTAGCCTGCCACTTGTCGGCGACAAAGAAGAAGAGCCAGGTCTGGCGGTAGGCGGGGAAGGTGCTGTTCGTGTCCTGCCCTACCTGATACGGGGTGTCAAAGAGAATGCTGGCGATATCGTTCGCCTGCCCCTTGGAGGGCGCGCCTGGGGTGGAGGTCTGGTTTTCGCTGAAGTAAAAGGTTCCGGCGGCCGCGTTGATGTTTCCCTGAAGGAGGTCGTCGCGGATGCGGCGGATGTCGGCGCCCGCTTTGAGCGCGTGGTTGCCGAGGATCTTGGTCCAGTTGTTGGCAAAGTCGATGTTCGACTCGGCGCGGAGCCAGGGGAGCGATTGGGAGTAACCGATGAGGGGATTGGTGGTGCCGTTCTCTCCGTTGCCGGCGAAGTTGCTTACCTGAAAGGCGACCTGGCCGCTATCGATCGAACTGAGATTGGTGCCGGGGATGCCGAGCTTCTTGGCGTCGTCCTGACCAAAGTCTGACTGTTGCGCTGAGTTGCGAAGGTGGGCTACGCCGACGCGAACTTCAGTGAACAAGGTTGGCGAAAAGACATGATCGTAGTTGACGCCGGTGCTGTAAGCGGTTGCCGTACCGGTCGCTTCGAAGCCGCCGCCTGCCGGGCCGCCGAGGAAGGATCCGAACAGGGGCGCCTGGAAGGTGGTGATTTTTTGATGGCTGAATCGACCGCTCAAATGATCTTTCTGGGAGATCGTCCAGTCTGACTTGATGTCGTAGCTGATGGCATCTTTGCTGAAGGGGGAGTTCTGGGAAAAGTTGTTGGTCTTCGCACCGGCAATATAGGCAGCGGAAGCGAGATTGGTCTTGGGATCTCTCGCGAGGGCGTCGAGGGATTGGAGAACAGTCAAACCAATGTTGCTGTCGTTCACCGGGGTCGACAGGCGGCTCAGAGGAATTAGGTTGCCTGCAAACGGTGTGCGCCCTTTACCGCAGTTAGCGGGGGTTGGGCCGCCGTTGCAATCTGCAGTGTCTCCGGTCTTCGGATCGTAAACCTGGCCAGCGTATTTACTGAGATCGAGGTTACTGCCAACAACGTTGTAGAAGGGAATGTTTGTATTCACCGTAGACGATTCGTGATCGGAGGTGCGGAGGAAGTCGCCGAAGAAAAAGAGTTTGTCTTTGAAGATCGGGCCTCCGATAGAAGCGCCCGTGTAGTTGTAGACGAGGCGTCCATTCGGGCCGCTGGCGAAGTAGTTGCGAGCATTGACGCCGTTGTTTTCCATGTTCTGGAAGACAGAGCCGTGAAACTGATTGGTTCCTGATTTGAGGGTGACGTTGACGACGCCGCCGACGGCACGGCCAAACTCCGCCTCGAAGTTATTTGTGGTGATGTCTACGCTCTGGATCGCGGCGGCGGGGGGAACGAGGATGATGTGGATTCCGGTGCGCTGATCGTCGTCGATACCCTCAATTTGATAGAGGTTGACGTAGGAGGACTGACCGTTCGCATTTACAGAAAGATCGTTGTTGGCGTTGAAGAACTGTGAGTTGTTGAAGACCACGGGCGCCATACCGGGAACGGTATTGAGCAAGGATTGAAAGCTGTTGCCGCTGCTGAGGGGGAGATTGGAGATCTGATGCGCCTCAAGCGTGGTGGAGATATCGGCGCGGTCTGTTTGCAGCAGCGCGGGAGCGGTGGATACGGTGATCGTCTCGGATGCGCTGCCGGTGACGAGAGCGAAATCGACGCGTGTTGAGGTGTTGGTGAGAAGATCGATGCCCTCATGGGTATCTTTCTTGAATCCATTCGCTTCGACCGTGATGTTGTAGGTCCCTGGCGGAAGGTTGGGCAGGGTGAAGTTGCCGCTTTCGTTGGTCACGGTTTCGTGAGCCGTCTGCGTAGCCGTTTCAATGACGATGACCTTCGCTGCGGCAACTGCGGCTCCGGTTGGATCGTTGATCGTGCCGAGCAGCGTGCCGCTGACAGCCTGTCCGTAGAGAGATGGGGACAGACCGAGGATCAATATGGGAAGAAGGAGAAGACTTAGTTTTTTTAGGGCGATCACGTGAAACCTCCGGAAGGTATGCAACTTTTCAGGTCCCGAATTGTTTATTGTTTGAAGAACGAACGAACCCTACCAGCGGCGATAGAAGTCAGTCAAGAAAATAAACGGGAGCTTCCATCTGCAGCCTTTAGGCACAGGAAAACGGGGGGTGCGGCGGGGCTTGTTTGGAAGGGGGCGATCGCCCCTATTGTTTGGGACGGCGAAGAGCCCAGCGCTGGTGGGGAGGGCTGATCAGGAAAGCGATGAAGCAGAGGGCGAGGACGGAGTTGTCGAGAGAGGCGCCGAAGTACAGCCAGAAGGGGGAGTTGGGGCCGGGATAGTTCGAAGTGAGGAGGAAGAGCAGCATCATGGTCAGACCGCCGAGGCTTGCCCATCGGACCAGGACTCCGGTGAGCAAGCTCAGTGCAATCAACAATTCGGAGATGGCGATGACGGCGGCAAAGAGGACGGCGTGCGGGAGGATGATGTTTTTGAGCAGGGGGCGGATGAAGGGGTAGGCGCCCTCGTTGAGGAGCTGACCGAGGTCGTGGGCCAATCCTCCCCAGATGAATTCGGTGTTGACCAGTTTGTACTCGGCAAAGATGAGGAAGAGAAGGCCGATGGAGAGGCGCAGGAAGGCGAGCGCCTTGGATTGTTGGTCAGCTTCGTTCATTTTTTCTTTCGCGGGGCGATGTGAGCGGCGCGGACGTCGGAGGCGGTGAAGACGGAGAGGAAGGGGACGCCGGGGATGGCGGCTTCGATGTTGGCGCGGCCGCCTTGTTCGCGGTCTACCAGGCAGAGGACTCCGGCTACGTGCATGCCGGCCTCGCGAGTGGCCTCGATGGCGGTGATGGTGGAGCCGCCGGTGGTGCAGACGTCGTCGACGATAACGACGTGGGCACCGGGTTTGAGGAAGCCTTCGATGCGGCGGCCGGTGCCGTGAGTCTTTTCGGCTTTGCGGACGAGGAAGCCGTGGAGGAGGGTAGGCGCGGGGCCTTCGTCGCTGCGTTGGCCGGGGTCGAGCTCGAGGGCGTCGGAGAGTTCGGCGATCTCGTTGTAGTCGGCGAGGGCCCACGCGCTGGCGCTGGCGGTGTTGGAGACGAGCGGGTCGGCTCCCATGGTGAGGCCGCCTACTGCCTCGATCTTTTCAGGGTTGGGGAGGTGCTGGTGGATGAGGTCGTAGAGGACGAGGCCGGAGAGGCGTCCGCCTTCGGCGTGGAGGGTGGTTATGCGGCAGTCGATGTAGTAGTCCGACCTCTGGCCGCTGGCGAGGGTGAAGTCGCCCAGCTTGAAGGAGTGGGTGGCGATGAGGTTGAGGAGAGCGGTACGGTTGTCGGTTGGCATGGTCAAGTTCGATTTTAGAGGATACCCCTCCGCGGGTACATTTTGGTGCAAAGTCTTCGATTCAGGTTACTTATAGGTGGACTCCGGTCTGCTTCACGTGTCAAAGTATCTGGAATCAATACTTTGGGAGATTTATGGTTGGCAAAGTCTTCATTGCAGTGGGGTTAGCCTTGTATTCCTCCTTGTGGGTTTAACGTTGAAAGCCCCGGCTCGGCCGAGGCTTTTTCTTGCTGTTTCTATTATAGCCAGTTGAGGGAAACTAATGTGCCACGGAGATGTCCTTCTTTTGCATGGAGTTGGCTTGCTTTGGGGCTTGACTGGTCTTTAGGAGAGATATTGTCGGAGTTTGAGAAAAAAGCACACCACGCCGGAAGAAGCTGGTATTAGAGATGCATGGGTTTCTCCTTTTCGGTTGGCAACGGGTATCGTGAGCCGCAGCTTTCCAGGAAGCTATTGAAGCACTTCGGGGTCTCGGCTCGCGACATTGCGACAGCGGCACGCCAGTTTCCGATTACGTCGCGGATCGATGTTCAGACCGGGCTGGAAGGGTTGCTGAAACGGGAACCGCAGACTCGATTGACTGGACTTGTCTCACCGAATGCGCACGAGGGTCTTACGTTCGCTCAAATGCTCGGCAGCTCTCACTTTCCTGTGGATACGGGGCCACTGCAGTACGACGAGATCGATGTTGGCGACGCGCAACCGGCACGTTGTTTGAAGAATGGATTGTGGATGGGGCGAGAGAAAGGGGTACCCTTTGCGATCATGCTCGCCACGGGTGGGCGATTCGGCTTTCAGGTGGGCGTAAACGTCGAGATTGCTGTTGCCGCAGGCGAACCGGGCTCCGGGTTCTCGCAGGATTTCTTTCGTCAACTCGAGCAGGCGATCAGCGAGGGCCGCAGCTATCGCGGCCGCGTCCTTTCGCTTGAGGCGCATCATCATCCGATGGGAGGCGGCAGTTCGGTGAAGGTGCATCGGTTGGCCAGTGTGAGCCGGGAGGATGTCATTCTTCCGCAGAAGACGCTGGCTACGCTCGATCGTAATGTCGGCGGGTTTATGGCTGCACGCGACGCGCTGAAGTCGATGCATTTTCAGGCGCGGAAGGGACTGCTGTTCTATGGGCCGCCGGGAACGGGCAAGACACACACGATCCACTATCTGGCTTCGCAGTTGCCGAATCATACGACGTTGCTGGTGACGGCCGAGCAGGTGGGATTGATCGGAGAATATTTTCGCCTGGCACGGTTCCTGCAGCCTTCCATGATGGTGATTGAGGATGTTGACCTGATCGCCCGGGATAGAACACAGATGCGAAACGGGGGCGAGGAGGTGTTGCTGAACAAACTGCTGAATGAGATGGATGGACTGCGGGAAGATGCCGAGGTGTTGTTTATCCTGACGACCAATCGTCCCGACCAGATTGAGCCGGCACTGGTCTCGCGTCCGGGGCGTATCGATCAGGCGATTGAGTTTCCGTTACCGGACGAGGAGGGCCGTGCGAAGCTGACAAAGCTGTATGCGCGCGATCTGCAGATGTCGGAGGAGCTGCTGGAGCTGATCGTTCGGCGAACGAAGGGTGTGAGCGGCGCTTTTATCAAAGAGCTAATGAGGCGTTGCGCGCAGTTTCAGATGGAAGGCTCCGGGGGGAGTGTTCTGGCACAGGCTGCGGTGGATGAAGCGCTGGAAGAGATGTTGTTTGCGGGAGGGACTTTGAACCGGCGTTTGCTTGGTGGGGAAGCGGTTGAGCCCTTGGGGGCGGAAGAGGCTTAGTGGGAGAGCTTGTCGAGGTGGCGGTAGCCGCCGGTGGCGATGAAGGCGGTGAGGAAGATGGTGAAGTTGTAGCTGGCGTGGATGAGGGTTGAGGCGAGGACGGAACGCAGGCGGATGCGGACGGCGCTGAGGATGAGCGAAACGCAGAAGAGGAGCAGCAGGACGGGCCAGGTGAAGGCGGTCTGCTGGCCGTGGAGCGCGGCGAAGAGGATGCTGGTGAAGACGGCGGAGAAGACCAGGGCGGGGGTGGAGATCTTGTTGTTGGATTGCCAGAGCTCGCGGGCGGCGGGGGTGCGGGGAAGCGAGAGCCAGTCGTAAGCGATGGCGACGGCCGGGAGGAGGAAGCCGCGGAAGAGGATCTCTTCGAACAGGGGTGCGACGAGGATGCCGAAGAGGGTGACCAGCCAGACGTCGGATGGGGTGCGGAAGAAGTCGTCGATGGGGATGTCTTTGGGGATGGCGATGACCGACGAGATGGCCTGCACAACGAAGGAGAGGGTGAGGCCGAGGGGGATGAGACGGAAGGCGTTGCGTCGGGCTGCGTCGGGGTTCGCGTCGATGCCGCTGGCGAAGGGGCGCTTCCATAAGAAGGGGAAGACGAACCAGGAGAGGGCGAGGGTGGCGAGGTAGGTGATGGCCTCGGAGGCTATGAGGAGCTTGGGCGGGATGGAAGCGGCGGAGAGTTTGCCTCCGATCGCTGGAGCGTGTGTGAGGCCGAGGAGGAGAAGCTGGGTGAGGAAGAGGAAGAGGCCGGCGATGGCGAGGAAGAGGAGGGCGTGGCCGAGGTTGGGAATGCGGTGCGGAGGGTCTTCAGGGGCGTCGTTGGGGGTGTTGTCCATGGGAGGCTGGAGGATGGCCTCGCCTTCGGGGAGGAGGGAGAGTTCGGGAAGTATCGGGCGTTCGGGGAGTATCGGGCGTACGGGGGCGTCGGATTGGCTTCGGCTGTGGGGGCCGGCGGCGACAGGATCTGGAGAGAAAAAATCGGCTGTGCTTTGGGTGATGTCCGAGCCAAGGGATCGGGACGCGGGGGACCCGGAGGCTGGTGTGGCGGGGTTCGGGGTTAGTTCGCTCATGCTTTTTTCGTGCTTGGGACGGGCTTTGAGGCGGGTTCTTTCTTCGGTGCCGATTCTTTTTGATTTGCTGCTTTGCTTATTGTGGACTTCTTTGCAGGTTTTGGCTTGATGCTTTTGGGGGATCTCTCCTCGGGCTTGCTGGCGCTGGCTTTGGCGAGACCGGTCTTCTTCTCGGGCGCGATGAATTTGGCTTTTAGGTGTTTGATCGCGTCAGGGGCGGCGGCGATGTGTGTGGGTTGGGGGCCGGCGTGGCTGGTGCCGTTGCGGCTGGCGAAGTTGGAAGCGTGCGAGGCGTAGTAGCGGGCTAGGAAGCTGCCGGTGTGGGAGGCGGCGACGGTGGCGATCTGCTCGGGCGTGCCGTGGGCGATGATGCGGCCGCCGCCTTCGCCGCCCTCGGGGCCCATGTCGAGGATGTAGTCGGCGTTGCGGATGATGTCGAGATTGTGCTCGATGATGATGACGGTGTTGCCGAGGTCGGTTAACCGGTGGAGGACTTCGAGGAGCTTGCGCACGTCGTCGAAGTGGAGGCCGGTGGTGGGCTCGTCGAGGAGGTAGAGGGTGCGGCCGGTCTGGCGCTTGCTTAGTTCGCGGGCGAGCTTCATGCGCTGGGCTTCGCCGCCGGAGAGCGTGGTGGCGGACTGGCCGAGATGGATGTAGCCGAGTCCTACGTCGACGAGAGTTTGGAGCTTGATGTTTACGGTAGGGATGTCTTTCAGGATCGGGACGGCGTCGGCGATGGGGAGGTCGAGCAGGTCGGCGATGGAGTAGCCGTTGAATTTGACGGAGAGGGTCTCTTGATTGTAACGACGTCCGTTGCATACTTCGCAGAGGACGTAGACGTCGGGGAGGAAGTTCATCTCGATGCGACGCTGGCCTTCGCCCTGGCAGGCTTCGCAGCGTCCACCCTGGACGTTGAAGGAGAAGCGTCCGGGTTTGTAGCCTCGCTCGCGCGACTCGGGGAGCATGGCGAAGAGATCTCTTATCGCCGTGAACACTCCTGTATAGGTAGCAGGATTGCTGCGTGGGGTGCGGCCAATTGGGGATTGGTCTATTTGGATTACTTTGTCTAGCTGGTCGATGCCGATGACCTTGCCGTGCTGGCCGGGTTCTTCGCGGGAGCCGTAGAGTTCCTTTGCTAGCGAGCGGTAGAGGATGTCGTTGACTAGGGTGGATTTTCCGCTGCCGCTCACTCCTGTGATGACGGTCATGACGCCGAGGGGGAAGTGGGCGGTGACGTTCTGCAGGTTGTGGGAGTGGGCGTCTTCGACAGTGATCCAGTTGCCGGTGAGTTCGCGTGGGTTGGTGCGGGCTACGATTTCGATTTTGCCGGCGAGGTACTGGCCGGTGATGGACGCTGGGTTGTCCATTATTTGTTGGGGGGTGCCGTCAGCGATGAGGAGGCCGCCGTTTTTTCCTGCGCCGGGGCCGAGGTCGAGGACGTAGTCGGCTTTGCGGATGGTGTCTTCATCGTGCTCGACGACGAGGACGGTGTTGCCGAGGTCGCGGAGGTCTTCGAGGGCGTTGATGAGGCGCTGGTTGTCGCGCTGGTGGAGGCCGATGGAGGGCTCGTCGAGGACGTAGAGGACGCCGCGGAGACGGGAGCCGATCTGGGTGGCGAGGCGGATGCGCTGGCCTTCACCGCCGGAGAGGGTGGCGGCGCTGCGGTCGAGGGCGAGGTAGCCGAGGCCGACGGCGTTGAGGAACTCCAGGCGCTCGATGATCTCGCGCTGGAGGCGGTCGGCGATGATGCGGTCGCGGCCGGTGAAGTTCATGTTGCGGGCGGCGTCGAGGGCGCGGACCAGGGGAAGGCCGGTGAAGTCGGCTATGGAGGCGCCGTTGACTGTGACGGCGAGGGACTCGGGGCGGAGTCGGCGGCCCTTGCAGACGGGGCAGATGGTCGCGGACATGTACTGCATCATGTACTCGCGGTAGCCCTCGGATTTGGTGTCTTCGAGGTTGGTGCGGAGGTAGTTGAAGATGCCGTGGAAGCCGGTGCGTCCGGCTTCGCTGCGCGGGGGGCCGTAGAGGAAGAGATTTTGTTGTTCGGTGGTGAGGTCTTCGAAGGGGAGCTTGATGTTGATCTTGGTCTTTTCGGCGAAGAGCTTGATGAGGCGGAGGAGGTACGCGGAGCCGCTGCCAGGGCCCATGGCGCCGTCGAGCAGGGGCTTGGACCAGTCGGTGATGGTCTTGGCGGGGTCGAAGTCATAGATGCTGCCGAGGCCGTGGCAGTTGGGGCAGGCGCCGTAGTTGGAATTGAAGGAGAAGCTGCGCGGCTCGAGGCGGGGGACGTTGATGCCGCAGTCGGGGCAGGCCATGGAGGAGGAGTAGAGGGTTTCGTCCATGCCGTGGATGGCGATGAGGACGAGGCCGTTGGCCATCTGGAGGGCTTTGGCTACGCTGGTTTCGAGGCGGCGGGTGTCGTACTTGGGTGCCGCGTTGGCTAGGGCTGCAGTGGTGTTGTCGGGTGGGAGGGGCTTGAGGATGATGCGGTCGACGATGGCTTCGATGGTGTGGTTTTTTCGTTTTTCGAGGCGCATGCCCTCGGTGAGCTCGGTCATCTCGCCGTCGATGCGGGCGCGGAAGCCTTGCTGGTCGAGGGCTTCGAGCTCTTCGCGGAACTCGCCCTTGCGGCCGCGGACGATGGGGGCGTAGACGGTAATGCGTTCGCCGGGGGAGAGGCTGGCGATGCGTTCGACGATCTGCTCGGCGGACTGGCGGGTGATGGGGCGGTGGCAGTTGGGGCAGTGGGGTTGGCCTACGCTGGCGTAGAGGAGGCGGAGGTAGTCGTAGATTTCTGTGATGGTGCCGACGGTGGAGCGAGGGCTGCGGGAGGTGGTTTTCTGCTCGATGGAGATGGCGGGGGAGAGGCCGTCGATGGCGTCGACGTCAGGGCGCTCCATCTGATCTAAGAATTGTCTGGCGTAGGCCGATAAGGTCTCCACGTAACGGCGTTGGCCTTCGGCGTAGATGGTGTCGAAGGCGAGGGAGCTCTTGCCGGAGCCGGAGAGGCCGGTGACGACGGTGAGGGTGTTGCGCGGAATGCTGACGTCGACGTTGCGCAGATTGTGCTGGCGAGCGCCGCGGACGGTGATGTGTGTAATGCCCATGAGATGTCTATGGCGAGGTTCGGCCAAGTCTCTAGAATACGGCATTTTGAGGGAGAGATTTTGTTGGGGCGGGAAGGGCGGTTTGGATCGGGGCAACCCCGGAATGGGAAAGATGTATCCGAAGGTGCAATAACCTTGACTTTCGGGTCATTGTAATCCCACGGAAGTTTGTAACAATAGCGACGATGTAAAAGTCTTGTTGCCGGCGGAAAGGGCCGGCAGCCTGTAAATCGGAGGAGTGGGTGTGAATTCGTCGATTGTGTTGGTGTCTGCGGTGTTGGCTTCGTTGGCGGTGGGCGTTCTAGTGGCTTACGGAGTCTGTATTGCAATGTTTAGCGCGTTCCAGATGCATGCGCGTCAGATCGCTGGGAATGCTGCTCGTCAGGTGACGGCTGCGGTGCAGGTTTTGAAGAGCTAGGCGGCGCTGCAGAAGGGCTGACAGTCGCGGTCTGTTTGAGGTTCAATCACACATTGAAATGCTATTGCGGTGGAGCTGTCTGGCGGAGGCGCTGGAGCTGCTCGAAGATCTGCTGGGGCGTTTTGACGCCATTGGGGGACTCCGGCTGGGACCCGTCGGTTGGAGCTGCTGAAGCTGGTTCGGCCGGGGTGATGGGCGGGACCGTGCTGTTTCGGGCGGAAGGTGGTTCGGCGGAGGGTGGGGGCTGCTCTGGTGCTGGTTGAGCCTCTTCGGTGTCGGACTTGTCATCGAATGCCTGCGCGTTGGGGTTGGGCGGTGTGGGACCACCCTGGCGAGGGGTGAGGATGAGCTGTGCCGGGGTGGCACCCTCGCGTGCTACGAGGAGTATGTTGCTGCCGGTGCCGTCGAGCAACTCGGCCAGTATCTGACTGGGTGCGTCGGGGCCGTATTTGCCGAAGACACGCTCGTCTACGACGCCTCCTATGATCTTGATGCCGGTCTCGTGGGAGATTTGACGGAGGATCTGATTGAGGCTGGAGTTGTCGGCGGTGACGGAGAGGATGCCGTTGGCGAGGGTGACCTGGGCGTGCTTTGGCTGTTCCTGGGCGGGCGTGAGAGGCAGGGCTGGCGTGAGTGGCGCGGCTGGAGTGAGCGGCGCGGGTGCGCTGGTCGGGGCCGTGGGCGGCAGGGTGGACACTGACTGGAGTGAGGGTGTGGCCTGCGGGGCCGGGGTGGCGATCTGGGCCGACAGCAGAGCGGAGAGGGCGAAGCTGGCGGAGGTGAGGAAGCGAATTGGCGCCGTGCTTTGCATGTAGTGGTAGGACGCTCTGTTGTGGGGCAACGTTATCGGCAGCGGATACGGACTGCCCTCCATAGATTATCGCGGAATGAAGGTGGGAGAGTCACTCTTCTGTCAAAACCAGCGGGACCGCTTGTGTTTTCCTGCGGTTTTGGGACGGCGTATGCTCGGGCCATGCGATTGGATCGCCAGTGGGTGCAGGTTCGGGTAAGAGGTCTGCTGCTTCTCGGTTTGTGTGGCCTGGTCTGCGGTTTTGTGTCTGCTACGGCACAGTCCTGCGGTTCTACGGGTTTGGCGGTGCAGGTGCTTGGGTCGGGCGGACCAGAGTCGCAGGCTAAACGAGCGTCGACGAGCTATCTGATCTGGCAGGACGGCAGGGCGAGAGTGATCCTCGATGCAGGGGGTGGGAGTGCGCTTCGATTTGGGGAGAGCGGGGCGCAGATGTCGCAACCGGATGTGTTTCTCTTCAGCCACTTTCATGTCGATCACAGCAGTGACTTTCCTGCGTTGATTTTTTCGTCGTGGTTTGAAGACCGAAGGCGCGCGTTGCCGGTCTTTGGTCCTCCTGGAAACGATTTCATGCCGTCCACAACGGAGTTTGTCCGTGATATGTTCAGCGATCCTCACGGCGCGTTTCGCTACTTGAGTGAACTCGTGGAGCCGGGCACTGGGGGGAGTTACCAGTTGCAACCGCATAACGTTGTGGCGGGAGCGGAGCCGGCGCTTGTGTTTCGGAGCGGCGCCGTGGTGGTGTATGCGGTACGCGTGATTCATGGCCAGGTTCCTGCGTTGGCGTGGAGAGTGGATATCGGTGGCAAGCGCATCGTCTTTAGCGGCGATACAAACGGCGAAGGCGAGGGGCTGACGCGGCTGGCTATGAATGCGGATTTGTTGGTGGCCCATAACGCTGTTCCTGAAGGCGCGACTGGAGTGGAGAGACGACTGCATATGCCACCGTCTGTGATCGGAATGACCGCGGGGAATGCTCATGTGAAGAAGCTGGTGCTCTCTCACCGGATGCTGCGAACGCTGGGGAAAGAGGAGGAGAGCATGACCGAGATACGGCGGCGCTTTGATGGTCCGATCGTGTTTGCGAATGACCTCGATTGTTTTCCTATGTAGCGTGTCTGTCGCTGGTGGCCGTTTTCTGCGGCTATGGCACTGTCTGGATTTGGGAGAGTGGCTGTAGACTGAGGATGACTTTCGCGGGTCTCGAATCGGGCATCTGATTTCTTTGAGTGCTCGAGTTTCTCTGAGTGCTCGATGGACGCGACAGGCTGATAGGGCGTGATGATGAGATGGAAGACTGGATTGCTGGCGGTGGGTCTGTTGGTGGGAGGGGTGGCGTCGGCTGAGGTGTGCACGACGCAGTCGCAGATGACGGGGGCTGAGCGGGAGGCTTTAGCTGCTGCGGCGCGTGGGCTGGCGGCCAAGGTGCAGGCCGGGGATGTGAGTGGTCTGCGTGCGGCTACGGCGGCTGAGTATGCGAAGGACTTTGGCGGCATTGGAGATGTTGTTGGAAGTACTTCTGCGCATGTGAAGGGCGGCACATTGAAGGTGGAGCAGGTGTATCTGCTGGATGGAACGCAGCTGAAGCGGGCGGCGGATGGGTCGGTGCCGGATGCGCAGTTTTTCTGCTCGCTGAATAAGTCGGTAGCTGAGGCGGATTTTGTTATCTCGGGGCTGGCTCCTGGGCGGTATGGATTTGCGATTGTGGATGTCGCGGATGGCAGCGCGCCGTGGCGGCTGTCGTTTTTACTGCGGCAGGATCAGGGGCAGTGGGTGATGGCGGGGTTTTATCCGAAGCCTTTGCTGGCGGCGGGTCATGATGGGCTGTGGTACTGGACGCAGGCGCGGCAGATGACGATGCAGAAGGAACGTTGGAATGCGTGGCTCTACTATCAGCAGGCCGAGAATCTGCTGCGGCCGACGAATTTTATTCAGAGTACGCATCTTGAGAAGTTGAAGGCTGAGCAGACGGCTGTTGCTCCACCTGCGTTGTCGGAGGGCGTGAGTGCTGAGTCGCCACTGGTGGTGAAGGGTGCAGATGGTGCAGAGTACCGGTTTACTGCGCTTGGCGTGGATGACTCTTTGGGGAACGACAAGGTGGATGTGACGGCGCACCTGAAGGTGGACGAGCTTGGCGATGCGGCTGCCGCACGGAAGCGCAACGCGGATGCGATGGCAGCGCTGGTGGCGGCTTATCCGGAGTTGAGGAAGCCGTTTCATGGAGTGTGGATGATTGCGGAGGTCGCTGGACAGAATCCCTTTGCGACGGAGCAGGCGATGAGCCAGATTCATTGAGCGGATGAAGGGCTCGCTGGGGTCCATTTTTTTGATCTTCTCCCGGCGGTTGACTGGGTAGTGATATCTTGAGAATCGTTTTAGCGGCACGGAAAAGAATGCGCCGGACCAAGACTCACCTTCCAGGTAAAACTGTCACTCTATTGATAGGGACGAGAAAGAGAACAATGACAAAAAATAAAAAGACGCTGAGCCAGGCAATTCAAGAGCGCAGGGCGACACCGAGTTTTGATAGTGTGCCGATTCCTGCGGAGGATCTGCGGCAGATTCTCGATGCCGGCCTGCATGCACCGAGCGGATATAACCTTCAGCCCTGGCGGTTTGTGGTGGTGCAGTCGGCGGAGCAGAAGAAGAAGCTGCGTGGGGCGAGTTATAACCAGGGCAAGGTGGAAGAGGCGTCGGCGGTGATTGTGGCCTGCGGCGATACGGATGGGTGGCGCAAGGATCTGGACCTGGTGCTGGAGAAGGGGCGCAAGGGCGGGATGCCGGAGAGCTACGCAGCGCAGGCACAGAGCAGCGTGCCGAACTATATGTCGAGCTTTAGCAGCGGGCAGATGCAGGCATGGCTGAACAAGCAGGTGATGCTGGCGTTTACGCACATGATGCTGATGGCGGAGGTGATGGGATACGACACCGCACCGATGGAAGGGTTCGAACAGGACAAAGTGCATGAGGTGTTGCGGCTGCCGCTGAGCTATTGGGTGGTGGCGTTGCTGGCGATTGGACATGCCAAGGGCCCGGACAAGTTCGATGGCGGACGGTTTGAGATAGGACATACGGTGTTTGGAGAAGAGTTTGGCAAGCCTCTGAAGCTGTAAGTGGAGATGACCTGGCTATGAAGCTTGCACTGCGCGTTCTGGTTGTTGTTTTGCTTTTGGCCGCGGCGGTTGGGCTGGCCTTTTACAGGTATCCGCTTTGGTTTGCGGATCAGCATACTCGATTTCATCTTTGGCGCCAGGGTGTGAAGAGCGACTACATCGAAGCTGGAGGGTATAGGCTTCATTACTTTGAGGCGGGCGCTGCGGATGGGACTCCTCTGGTGCTGGTGCATGGGCTGGGGGCGCGGGGGGAAGATTGGGGGGTGATGATTCCTCCGCTGGCGGCGCAGGGATTTCATGTGTATGTGCCGGATCTGCTGGGGTATGGCAGATCGCCTAAGCCGGATGTGAGTTACTCGATCTCGCTCGAGGAGCAGACGGTGGCTCAGTTCATGCACGCGGTGCATGTTTCGCGGGCTGATGTGGGTGGCTGGTCGATGGGCGGATGGGTGGCGATGAAGCTTGCCCTCGATCATCCGGAGATGGTGGACCGGCTGATTGTGTATGACAGCGCGGGGTTATATTTTCCGGCTACGTTTGGGCCGGAGTTGTTTACTCCGAGCGATCCGGCTGGGGTGAAGAAGTTGATCGCGATTCTTACGCCGAAGCCTCGAGTGATTCCGGACTTTGCGGCGGAGGCGATGGTACGGAAGCTGCAGGGGAATGCGTGGGTGGTGAATCGGAGTACGGCTTCGATGATCGGTGGGCGCGATCTGCTGGACTTTCGTCTGCATGATATCTCGCAGCCGATGTTGATTGTCTGGGGCGCGCAGGATGAGTTGATCCCGCTGGCGTCGGGCGAGGCGATTCATAAGGGGGTGCCGCAGTCGGTGCTGGATGTTGTGGAGGGGTGCGGGCATCTGGCTCCTGCGGAGTGCGCTAAGCCGGTGATTGAGGGGACGGTGGAGTTTTTGCGGTCGCAGCCGCCTATGCGTGGGGGTGGTCGGACGTTTGCTGCGGGGTATTTTTAGAAACTGTCCTGCCGGACGGCCCTCCTGCGCGGAGGGCGGTCACTTCGTGACTTGTGTACCCCTTCGGATGGTCCTCCCGTTGGTCGGTAGAGAAATTGTGCCGACCAGCTGGAGGACCTTAGAGGTTTACCCTGCCTCGATCGGTATTTACGTCACGAAGTGACCGCCCTCCGCGCAGGAGGCCCGTCCGGCAGGACAATGTTTTAGTCAGGTTGCCACTGGTAGGCGGTGGGTTGGGGCAGACCGATGTGGGCGAGGACTCGGTGGACGAAGTTGCGGGCCATCTCCTGGGTGCTCCGCGGGTGGTTGTAGAGGGTGGGGATGGCAGGGAAGATGGTGGCTCCGGCGTCGGAGGCTAGCTGCATGTTGCGGATGTGGATGCGGTTGAAGGGCGTCTCGCGAATGCAGAGGATGAGGGGGCGATTTTCTTTGAGGCAGACGTCGGCGGCGCGGTGGATGAGGTTTTGCGCGAGGCCGTTGGCGATGGAGGCGAGGGTACCCATGGAGCAGGGGAGGACGATCATCGCGTTGGTGGGGTAGCTGCCGCTGGCGATGTTGGCTCCGATGTCGGTTTCGGCGTGCTGCTGGAGCTTGGGGCAGGGGGCGCCGAGGAGCTTTTCGGCGAGGTCGTTGCGGCCGCTGAGGTTGAGCTCTTCGGCGAAGACGCGGAGGGCGCTGTCGGAGGCTACGAAGTTGATTTTGGTGACGCGGTCGTCGGCGGCGAGGGCGCGGAGGATCTCGGCGGCGTAGATGCTGCCACTGGCTCCGGTGACGGCGAGGGTGATGTTGGTTGGGGCTTCGGGGTGGAGGGGCTGGGGCACAGAATGATTATCGCCGATGGGGTGGAAGGCGTAACGGTGATCAAGGGATGAAAGACTGATAAGAGCGAATGGCGGGGTGCTGCATTCAGGGTTGCTGCTTGCGTAAGGCGTAGGCGATGAGGGTTTGGCCGTGGAGGTGGTGGGCGGCGTTGAAGGCCTGGTTGCTGGCTTCTTCTTGCGCGGGGATGGTGGGGTCGAGTTCGCAGGCGGCTATTTCTTGCGTGGTGGCGTGGATGAAGCAGAGCTCGCAGGTGGCGAGGTTGACTTCGCCGTTGTCGCCTTCGCTGCGCATGGGTGGGCCGAAGGTGCGGCAGAGGATGGGGCGGTGCTCGTAGAGGTCGCAGGTGCCGTGGTCGGGGTCGAGGACGGGGCAGGGCTCGTCGTTGGCGAACTCTTCGAAGAGGATGGCGGCTTCGTGGTCCTCGTTGAGGATGCCGGTGGTGAGGTCGCCGGGGAACCAGGGGTCCAGGCGTGTGAGGGATTCGGCTACTCTTGCGTGGATGCGTGCGGCTCGTTGTGGGTCTGTTGTTTCGAGTATGGCGAGGCCTTCGTGGAGGCGGGCTCCGTCTTCGTGCGCGATGGGAAAGACGCCGATGCAGCATTGGGAGCAGCCGGGGTGGCAGACGAGGTGGTGGCCTCCGCGTTGGTAGGCGTCGGCTACGGCTGTGTCTACGATCTGGACTAAATCAAGTTTCATGGTGCGTTGAGGGTTTTCTCCATTACATCTATGGCGTCGCGAACTGAGATGCTGTAGATGCCGCCGCAGTCAGCTTGCCAACGGTCCAGACCTTCAAGCGTGGGGATTGGCTGATTTGATTTAAGCAACCGAGTGACACTGAGAAGCATGGCATCGTGGGTAAACGGCATATGCTCGACGGATGGAACAATCTCACCACGTGGATTGTGCGCTTTGAGACCATCTATTCGAACTTGGACAATGGTTCCTATTTTTTCATTCGAGTCGATTCGCAAGATCGTGAGCGTGGAGGCGGCCTCGTTAGCTCGGCCCTCGTATGCCCAGACTTGACCAGGTTGAAACTTATGATCCTGAATGTTGGTTACGAGGGCGGGACACGGCTTTTTCTGAGATGAGGCAGGCATACATTCTGCTGCTAAGACTGTAATCGTAACTATGGTAGCGAAAGCCTTCGCCTTGCGCAGAATAACGTTGCTCATCACTAAGGCTCCTTTAGGGCTATCGTGGAGCTTATCGTATTGGGCGCTTTTTGAATGAGTAAAGGAGACTCTCCTTCAATGCGTTATGTAACGAAAACGATTCAGGGGATGATGCGGTCGTGGCGGAGGCGGGTGAAGAGGTCGAAGAAGCTTTCGTCGGTGGGCTGGTAGTCGAGGAAGCCGAACTTACGGCTCTTGGTCATGTCGGTGACTACTTCGATGGGGCGGCCGAGGTCGGCGTCGGTGTGCCAGGCGGAGGCGAGGTTGTTGAGGTCGGGCTCGATGAGGTTGTGGGATTTTGCGATGGTGCTCCAGATCTCTTCGGTGCCGGCGAGTTGCTGCTCGAGTGGGGTGGCGTGGCCGGGGAAGGGAGCGGGCGCGATGCCGAACCAGTCGGCGAGGCGAGACCACATCCAGCTCCAGCGGAAGACGTCGCCGTTGACTACGTTGAAGGCGTGATCGCGCGCGGCGGGGGTGGTGGAGGCCCACTCGAGATGGCGGGCGAGGAGTCTTGCGTCGGTCATGTCGGTGAGGCTGTTCCACTGGGTTGCGGAGCCGGGGAAGAGGAAGGGGCGGCCGGTTTCGCGGCAGATGGTGGCGTAGACCGCGAGGGTGACACCCATGTTCATGGCGTTGCCGAGGGCGTAGCCGACGATGGTGTGAGGGCGATGGATGGTCCAGTTGAAGAGATGATGGGTGGCGGAGGCGAAGAGCTCGTCCTCCTGCGCGTAGTAGAAGTTTTCTATGTCGAGGCGGGGCTGCTCTTCGCGGAAGGGCGTGGCGGGGAGCTTGCCTTTGCCGTAGGCCTCGAAGGGACCGAGGTAGTGCTTGAGGCCGGTGACGAGAGCTACGTGTTTGACTGATTTTGCATGGGAGACGGCTCCGAGGATGTTGCGCACCATCGCGGAGTTGATGCGAATGTTTTCGGCTTCGGTGGGTTGGCGGAGCCAGGTGGTGAGGAAGAGGTGCGTCGGCTTGAGGCCGGCGACGGCGGAGCGCAGAGCGGCGGGATCGAGGAGATCGGCGGCTATGAAGTTGACGCCTTCGATGTTGTTCGCGGGGCGTCGGGCGAGGCCGTGAACCTGCCAGCCGTTGGCGAGGAGCTGTTGTGCGAGATTGATGCCGACGATGCCGGTGACTCCGGCGATGAGAGCGGTGCGGGACATGGGAGATCCTTTTCGGTCAGGCGGCTGACTGCGATTGGATGAAGTTTGGGCGTGTGGTGATTCGGAAGAGGGTTGTGCGCTTGTGTGTTCGAGGCACCGACATTCGCGGCCGGTGCCCTCGTTGCTAGACAGCTTTGCGCTGGAAGGTTGTTTTTTTGGTTCCGGCGAAGGAGTCCTTTGCCTTGACGGAAGCGGTCGATGATCCGGCAAGGGATTTGTCTCCGCCCTTTGCCTGAGCTGCGGCTTTTTCGCGCGCGGCCTGGAGCTTCTGTGCCTTCGGGCTTAGCCCGCGGGTCTTGACTTCTGCTGCTTTTGGAATGAAATCACTCATAGAGAGATCGTATAACGGGCTGATGGTTTTCGAACAGGGCTCGGCCTCGGCCTCGGTCACTCCGCATGCGTTTAAAGGATGAGGCATGGTTCTTATGGACTTGCCTGATGGTGTAAATACTGCAAACGCGGATTCCCTTTGGGAATGACAGACAAAAAGCCAAGACGACCCTACACCAAGTGCGGCGTTGCTCTAGCGGAGTTACTTTGCCGGGTGCGGCTTGACGCCGGTCCATGTCCAACTGCGGATCTTCCAGCCGGCCGGCTCTGCGTGGAGGACGAAGGTTGCCTGTCCTTCCTCAGCGAGCGGTTTGCCGTGCTCCTTGTAGAGGTAGACGGTGGGGATGATGACGTAGGCGAGGTCGTCTTCAATTTCGGTGCGGGTGGGGGCTTCGTACTTCACGATGCCGTCGGTGACGCCGGTGGCTGCTGCGTGCTTTTCGTAGTCGGCGGCCCATTCGTGCGCGGCGTTGGGGCCAGTCCATCGGTGGGGAGAGAACTCGTCGATGATGGTGATGTCGCCGTCTTCGTAGGCTGCGAATGCTGAGTGTGTATCGCCGCTGTTGAAGCCGTCGACGAATTGGCGGATGGGGACCATCACGTCTGCTGGTTGGGCGGCGATGGCGCTGCTGGCTAACACGGCGCTTGCGAACAGTGCTAGGACTGCTTTCTTCATGAAGGACTCCGATCGGCGATGCGTGCCTTCGAATCGTATCAACAAAGACGTTGGAAGCGGCTACCAGATTGATTTGAGCTCCCAGAGCTGGCCTTCGCTTTGGATTGGCTTGGCGTCGTCGGGGAAGATCTGGATCTGAAGATTGTTGGAGACGGGGAAGACGAGGTCGGTCATGGCAATGGTGCCGTCCTGGGCGAAGGCTTCGACGGAGGACCGGTCGACGATCAGGGTGAGGTCGTAGGGGCGAGTGGTGACGAGGGGCGCTTTGGTGCGGGTGGGGAAGTCCGGACTGATGGCTGCACCTGAGTGGGTGCGGTCGATGTAGAACTCTTTTTTGTTGGTGTCGAAGGCTACTTCGGTCCAGTGCTGCTGGTCGGAGAAGATCTTGAGGCCGAAGACGGGTTCGACGGGCTGGCCGAAGTGGAGGCGGATCTCGAAGGGAGGCTGGAGGGTGTGGGCGCTGCCGTAGAGGGCAGAGGTGTTGGTGGAGAGGGCGGAGAGCTCGTAGTTTTTTCCTCGGAGGGGAGCGACGATGGGCTCCTGTTTGAGGGCGAGACCGGCGTCGTCGCTGAGGTAGGAGAGACGGCGGGGAAGGCTCATCTGTCCTCGCCAGGGTGTGGTGGGGATCTTTGCGGCGTACTGCCAGTTGCTCATCCAACCGAGGAGGACTGGCTTCTGATCTTTGGGCAGGTTGTTGAAGTTGATGGCGCAGTAGTCGTCTTTGCCGTAGTTGGTCCAGCCGTGGGAGCCGCGCTGGCGGGACTGGTGGAAGGATTTGCCGTCGAAGTCGCCGAGGAAGTACTGCTCGCCGGAGCCGCCCTGCGGGGCGCCTGGGTTGAGGCCTACTTTGAGGGCCCAGATGCTCTTTGCGCTGTTTGAGGAAGGGATGCGGATGAGGTCGGGACACTCCCAGTCGCCGTTGATGTCGCCGGTGGGGCCGAAGTCGCTGAGCTGGGTCCACTGCTTGAGGTCGGTGGAGGAATAGAAGCGAACCTTATGCTCTTTGGGCAGGGAGACGGCCATGACCCAATGGTGCGCGATGGGATCCCAACTGACGCTGGGGTCGCGGAAGTCGGCGAGGTGGAGATCGAGGACAGGGTTGCCAGGATACTGCGCCCAGTTGCGGCCTTTGTCGAGGCTGACGGCTAGGTTTTGAGTTTGACGGATGCCGTCGGGAGTTTTGGTATGTGCGGTGTAGATGGCGACGAGGCAGTCGCCGTGAGTGCAGAGGCCGCTGGTGTTTTGGTGATCGACGACGACGCTGCCGGTGAAGATCATGGTGTTGTCGTGCTCGGGGATGGCGACGGGAAGCTCGTGCCAGTGGAGGAGGTCGGTGCTGACGGCGTGGCCCCAGCTCATGTGTCCCCACTGATCTCCCTCGGGGTTGTACTGGAAGAAGAGGTGGTACTCGCCCTGGTAAAAGACGAGGCCGTTGGGGTCGTTGGTCCAGTGCTCTTCGGGGGAGAAGTGGACTTGCGGGCGGTAGGGCTGGTCGTAGTCGGGGTTCTGGGCGGCGAGGGGCAGGACGAAGGAGGCGAGGGTGGCGGCGGCTCGGATTACTTTGCGGAACGGCCTCTTCTGCATGAGAACTCCCCTAGATCGGATGCAGGTCAGAGGGGGAAGAGTGTTCGCTCTGGCGGAAAATTTCTATTGGTTGAGGACGCGGGCGAAGATGGCGTCTATGTTGGCTAGCTGGCGGCTGTAGTCGACGGCGCGGGCATACTGAACGAGCGCTGCAATATTCATCACAAACATTTATTTCTTTTGGGCAATCACGATGTCTTGCAAATTGATGGTGTCGGTTCCTGGATAAGGCGTGTGTTTAGACCAGCCGCCGTAGAGAAATTGTTCCGGTTGGAGACGAAGATCCTCATACACCCTTCGCAGCCAAGCGTCGTTTACTGCGAGAGCATCCTCAGGCATGTTTGGATTGGTCGTGCGGCAATTCTCAAGCTGATAGGCGAAGTTGACATCGGTCTTAGAATCTTGCATAAGAGCCAAAATTTCGTCGTTCAAGAGATAGTAAGAAGCAACGACCCGTCCACCTGGCTTCAAGACGCGAGAGATTTCGGAGAGATAGTGCGCGATGTCGCGTGGAAACATATGGGTAAAGACAGACCACAAAGCGACTATGTCAAATGATGCGTCAGGGAAAGGAAGGACGAGGCGACTCGAAAGAAGAGCGCCCTTCGGATTGTAAAATTTGTTGTAGATATCCAAGTGAAGGAATACAAACCGTCGATTTTCGGAGGTCACGTTTCGGAGAAGCCAATCGATTCCGCGACGATCGATGTCCAAACCCACATAAAGCGCTTCGGGGTTGAGATAATCAAGCAACGGAATGGTTTTACGGCCAATTCCACATCCTATGTCGAGAATTGAGTCTGCAGGTTTGACACCTACCGCTGTTTTGTAAAACTCCAGTGTCTCATTTCCCATGTTGATGAAGTGTTCGTAACTTCTAGGTCCATCAAACATGAGATGCAAGGGAGGAATGGGACCTTGTCCTGAAGGCTTGGTTTCAAACAATCCTTTGGCTTTGGATGGTACATCCCTGAGAAAGTGAAATAATGGCGCGGGTAAGTTGTTCTTCAGGGCCTGCTTGAAGCTCATCGATGGTCCTTACATAGATAGGGTATGAACCTAGTATACGACAAGTGAATTTACCGTATAGAGGCGGTTCACATTTCGGTGTTTTAGGGAACAGCGAGACGCCACAAGAGTATTGAAGCTACTTGTCTAAAACGCGGGCGAAGATGGCGTCTACGTTGGCTAGCTGGCGGTTGTAGTCGAAGGCGCGGGCGAGCTTTTCGCGGGAGAGGCGACTGGTGATCCCGGGGACTTTGGCGATCTCGTCGCGGAAGATGAGGTCGTTCTTCCAGGAGTTCATGGCGTGGGACTGGACGAGGCGGTAGGCGTCCTCGCGGGACATGCCGGATTCGGCGAGGTCGAGCAGGAGCTGGCCGGAGAAGATGAGGCCGCCGGTGGACTCGAGGTTCTTCAACATGCGGGCGGGGTAGACGAGGAGCTTGGCGATGAGGCTCTCGGTTTTGGCGAGGAGATAGTCGGCGAGGATGGTGGAGTCGGGGAGGATGACGCGCTCGGCGGAGGAGTGGGAGATGTCGCGCTCGTGCCAGAGGGCTACGTTTTCGAATGCCGTCTGCGCATTGGATCTTATGACGCGGGCGAGGCCGGAGATTTGTTCGCTGGTGATGGGGTTGCGCTTGTGCGGCATCGCGCTGGAGCCCTTTTGCTTTTCGGAGAAGAACTCTTCGGCTTCGCGGACTTCGGTGCGCTGGAGGTGGCGGATCTCGGTGGCTATTTTGTCTAACGTGCTCGCCAGAACGGCTAGCGTGGAGATGTAGGCGGCGTGTCGGTCGCGCTGGACGACCTGGGTTGCTATCGCAACCGGTTTGAGACCGAGTTGGTTACAAATTGCTTCTTCGTGCTCGGGCTTGAGGTGGCCGAAGGTGCCGACGGCTCCGGAGAGCTTGCCGACGCGGAGGTCTTCGGCGGCGGCGTCGAAGCGGGTGAGGTTGCGCTGCATCTCGGAGTACCAGAGGAGCAGCTTGAGGCCGAAGGTGGAGGGTTCGGCGTGGATGCCGTGGGTGCGGCCGATGATGGGGGTGTGCTTGAACTCTATCGCGCGTTTTTTGAGGGTGTCCGAGAGGGCCACGATGCCGGCGCGGATGATGGCGGAGGCTTCTTTGAGTTGGAGGGATTGCGCGGTGTCGACTACGTCGGTGCTGGTGAGGCCGTAGTGGAGCCAGCGGGAGGCTTCGGGGTCGGCGATGTGCTCGGCGACGGTGGTGGTGAAGGCGATGACGTCGTGACGGACTTCGGCTTCGATCTCGTTGATGCGGTCGACGGTGAAGGCGCCCTTGTCGCGGATGGTGTCGGCGGCGGACTGGGGGACGAGGCCGAACTTGGAGAGGGCCTGCGAGGCGGCTACTTCTACGGTGAGCCAGCAGCGGTACTTGTTTTCGTCGGACCAGATGCGGCCTAGCTCGGGGCGTGTGTAGCGGGCGATCAAAGGATGCTCCTCATGCTTCTTAGCAAATTACAAACTGTTTACGTGCTCAACTGGTCTGGCGACGTGTGTTGTGGGGAGAGTCTAGTTTAATTCTTGAACAGCTCCCACCACGTCGCCGGTCTCACAAAGTAAGTAAGTCGGCCGCTCGTCGGTTCCACTTTCATTGGACCACAGTTGTTACTCGTGACAATTCCTGTCCGGCGGACCTGTTCGATCGAATAATCGAAAACGGCGACGCCTTGCTCATGGCACGGGACTTCTCCCACAGCCGTCACCTGGAAAGTTTTTGCGCTGCCGATATCGAATTCAACCTCGCCTCGACTGTTCGATCGAAGATCAAGTGGTTCGCCACGTTTACCGTTATCTAGTCCAATGTAAACGCGGGCTTTGGTTACCGGCTTCCCATTGCGGCCGTTTAAAAATTGCACGATTACTGTCTGAGCAGTGGCGACGCCGTTGAACAAACATGCCGATAGAAGCGCTGGTGCGACGCAACATTTCAAAAGATGCCTGTGGTGTCCGAATTGTAGACACGCGTAACTCATCCGCCTAACTTACGCCGAGGAGGTCGGCCATCTCGTCGTGGAGGAAGCCTTCGCCGGGACGGTAGGGTTGGACCCACTTGCCGTCGATGACGAATTGTGGGATGGCGCGCTTGCCTACGTTGGCGATGACAAGGTCGGCGGCGCCGGGGGTGTTCTCGATGTCGATCTCTTTGTAGGGGATGTTGTGCGTGGTGAGGAAGCGCTTGGCTTCGCGGCAGTCGCGGCACCAGGAGGCGGAGTAGACGGTGAGATCCATAGAGTTCTATTTTACCTGTTGCGTGGCAGGCCGTTCGAGCAGCTAAATTACAATCCTGCTATGTCTCAGCTTCGAGAGCTTCTGCTGGCGCATATTGGTTACTCCGCGTGGGCTACGCGCCGGGTGCTGGAGGCCTGCTCGCCGCTGACGGAGGAGCAGCTTGGCCGCAACTGTGGTGCGTCCCATTCGAGTCTTCTGCAGACATTTCGCCATAGTCACGATGGGGAGCGGGTTTGGCTTCGCCGGCTGGTAGAGGTGGACAACGATCGGCTGCCTCGTGGCTCTGCTCCTGAGCACTCGTTGGAGTCTCTGGTTCAGACGTGGCCGGAGCTTTGGGAGGGTTATCGGAGATGGCTCGAAGCGGCTTCAAAGGATGACCTTACGTTTGTAGTCTCCACGGTCTTGCCTGACGACGCTGTCTTCCGTGTGCCTCGCTGGCAGATTGTTCTACATGCGATCAACCATTCGAGCTTCCATCGTGGGCAGATCGTGACTATGCTGAGGGCCTTCGACATTACACCGCCGAATACGGATCTGACGGCTTACTACGCGACGCGCTGATGGTGGTGGCTCGTCGTGGTTGCGGTGAGGCTTTCGTCTATGAAATAGGTCAGGATTTGTTTGTTTCCGGCCCGGGAAGGCCAACGAGTAGCTCGGTGACGGTTTTGAGATTGGTAACGATAGTGTCTCCCATGTGCTCAAGGGAGGCGACGCATTGATCGGCAGCTTCGGAGTTGCCTGCGCCGCAGGCGTCGCGCACGAGGATGGGGATGATGCCGAGATCGGCGGCGTGGCGGCATGTCGGTTCGATGCCAATCTCTAACGCGATGCCGGCAACGAGAATACTGCGGATGCCGCAGTCGCGCAGGGTGAACTGCAAGGGAGTACCTTCAAAGGCTGACATGGCGAGCTTGTCGAAGATCGCTTCGCTTGAGAGTGGTTGGAGTTCGGGAGCTATTTGGAAGGCCTGGGAGTCGCGGAGAAAAGGAGAGGAGACTTCGGCGGGGTCTTGCTTTTTTTGCCATGCCATGGCCATGCGGTATTGGAAGGAGCCCATAAGCTCAAGAGGAAGCGACATGTGGCGGGTGAAGATAGTTCTTATTCCCGCTTGCCGGGTAACTTGCAGGAGACTGCGCACCTTTGCGAGAATCTCTGCTCCGTTCTTGATCTGCGGGACGACACCGACTTGCATGTCGTAGACGAGAAGGGCTGTGCGATGCGGATGAACCAGGTCTTGAAGCGCCGTGAAGATTTCTATCCCGTTATCAGTGATCATCGGTGATCCTCGTTTGAGACGTTGCAATTATTGCTCGTGGTAGTTGCGGATTAGGCCGCCGTCGACGAAGTAGGTCGAGCCGGTGACGTAGGCGGCGTCGTCGGAGGCAAGGAAGAGTGCAAGGCCGGCGACATCTTCCGGTGTGCCCATGCGGCCTAGCGGGATGTTTTTGAGTAGGGCGTCGAGCTTGGGTTTGTCTTCCATGAGCTTGGTGTTGATGGGGGTGGCGATGGCGCCGGGGGCGATGTTGTTGACGGTGATGTTGAGCGGGCCGAGCTCGACGGAGAGGTCGCGCATGAGCATGCGGATGCCGCCCTTGGAGGCGCAGTAGGTGGAGAAGTTGGGGAAGACCATGTCCTCGTGGACGGAGGAGATGTTGATGATGCGGCCGGGGAGTTTGGCGTCGCGGAGGCGGCGGACGAAGGCTTGGGTGAGGAAGAAGGCGCCCTTGAGGTTGACGTTGAGGAGGGCGTCGTAGTCGGCTTCGGTGACGTCCCAGAAGGCGGCTTCCTTTTCGATGCCGGCGTTGTTGACGAGGATGTCGCAGCGGCCTAGCTGGGTGTAGGTCTGATCGACGAGGTTTTGTGTGTCGGCGAGAATGGAGACGTCGGCTTGGACGAGGATCGCTTTGCCGCCGGCGGCTTCGGCTTTGGAGGCGGTCTCCTGGGCCTGCTCGATGTGGTTACGGTAATCAACGACGACGGTGGCTCCTTCGCTGGCGAAGCGAATGGCGATGGCCTGGCCGATGCCGGAGCCTGAGCCGGTGACGATGGCTACTTTGCCTGCGAGACGACCTGACATGGAAGACTCCTATCTTTTGGTGGTTTTTTTTGCGGTCGACTTTGCAGGGACTTTCTTTTCCGCGGGAGCTTTTTTCGTGGCCTTCTTTGCTGTTTTCTTTGGAGCTTTTTTTGCTGCGGATTTTGTGGCTGGCTTTTTGGATTCTGGTTTTGTTTTGGCGATGATTTCGGAGAGAAGAGTTTTGGCTTTTTCCAGTTCGGCGTGGCGTTCCTGAGATAAGTTTTTGCCGGCGCGGTTGATGTAGAAGTTCAACATCTGCATGCCGGAGGCGGGACCCTTGGGCGAGACCTTCTTCGTGGCGAGGGCTTTGGCTATAGAGGAAGAGCTCTTTTTGAAGAGGCCCTCGTCGGGATGAGTTGAGTCGGTGTCTACCTCTGCGGACCATTTTTTCTTTGTCGCCATGAGTGTCTCCCTCGGTGCTTTCTCGGCAGTCTCTCTGCTCGCTGCTTCGTTTTGTAGGATGCGAGCCTGGGACTTTTCCTGACGGCGTTTACGGAAAAATGTTGTAAGGAGGGTGCTGCACTCTTCGGCGAGGAGGTTGGGGATGACTTCGACTCTGTGGTTGAGCTGGGGGTGGTTCATGACGGAGAGGACGCTGCCGCAGGCTCCGGCTTTGGGGTCGGGTGCGGCGTAAACGAGACGGCTGAGGCGCGCGTGGAGGATGGCTCCGGCACACATGGCGCAGGGTTCGAGGGTGACGTAGAGGGTGCAGTCTGCGAGGCGATAGTTGCGGAGGTGAAGGCCGGCATGGCGGAGGGCGACGATCTCGGCGTGGGCGGTGGGGTCGGAGTCGCGGAGGACACGGTTCTGGCCGCGGCCGATGATCTTGTCTCCGTGGACGACGATGGCGCCGACGGGGACTTCGCCGTTGGCTTCGGCGTCGTTGGCTTCGGCGAGGGCCTGGCGGAGGTAGACTACGTCGTTTTCGCTGGAGGGCATGGAGGCTAGTTTAGCTTCGCTTTGAGCTGATTGCGACTAGGAGAGATTGGGGCCGGCTTCGGATTCGAGGGCGTCGAGGAAGGATTGCATGATGTGAAAGCGGGGTATGGCGAGGGCTCTAGAGGTGTCGAGTTTGAGTTGATCGGGGAGGGTGGCGAGTTGCTTTTTGAGGGCGTGGAGTGCTTCGGTGAAGGTGCAGAAGCGTGTGTCGCTGCCGAGTTTGGCGAGGGTGCGGGTGATGCCGATGGCGCCCAGCAGCTCGAGGATGTCGGCGTCACGGGCGATGGTGGCTTCGAGGGTGAGGGGCGTGTCTTGCGGCTGGTGGGTGCAGATGACGTCGAGGACAGCGGGGATTTTTTCCGCGGGGAAGCCGACTTCGGTGAGGATGGCGGGGGCTTTCTCGACGATGTAGGCGACGTGGTCCCAGGTCTTGAGGGCTTCGGGGTCTTCGGGGCGTTGGCCGATGAAGACGCCGAGGTCGTGGAGCCAGACGGCGGCGAAGACTACGTCGTCGTCATATTTGCGGCCGTGGCCTATCTGCTGGGTGAGGGCGTACAGGCGGGGCTGATGGCCGAACTTGTGGGTCGGGTTCGCGTTCGCGGCGATGTAGTTCTCGATGGCGGCGCGATAGGGTGTTGTATTCACCGTCATGCGGGCTCCTGTTGGCTGAGGCAGTGAAGTGTGCCGAGGCCCCAGACGAGGTCTACGGCGTGGATGCCGATGATCTCGCGGTCGGGGAAGCAGGCGGCGAGGATGTTGAGGGCGTGGCGGTCGTTGGGGTCGTTGAAGGTGGGGACCAGGACGAGGCCATTGGCGATGTAGAAGTTGGCGTAGCTGGCGGGGAGACGCTGGCCTTCGAAGACGACGGGGGCGGGCATGGGGAGCTCGACGATCTCGAAGGGCTGGTTGGCCAGATTGCGGAAGCTGCGGAGGCGGTCGAGGTTTTCGGCCAGGGGGAGATGGTTTTCGTCGTGGGTGTTGGGCTCGACGGCTGTGAGGATCTTGTTTTCGCCTACGAAGCGGGTGATGTCGTCGACGTGGCCGTGGGTGTCGTCGCCGGCGCAACCTTTGTGGAGCCAGAGGACTTTCTCGATGCCGAGGTAGTCGTGGAAGGCCTGCTCGAGGCGCGCGCGGGTTTCGGCTTCTGTGCCGAGGCCGGGGTTGCGCTGCTGGATCTCGGAGAGGAGACACTCTTCGGTGGTGAGGAGCAGGCCGGCGCCGTTGGTGTCGATGCTGCCGCCTTCGAGGACGAGGCGGTGGGGGTGGCCGATGTGGTTGACGCTCTCGGGTTGCGACTGGGGCATGTTGTAGAGCTTGGCGACGTGGTTGGGGATCTGGTCGTCGCGATGCCAGTTGTCGTACTTGGCCCAGGCGTTGAAGTGCCAGTTGGTGATGGCTAGTTCGCCTTGCGGGTGTTTGGTGGAGGCTTCGGTCATCTTATTGATGGGGGCTTCGGTCATCTTTTTTACGAAGATGGGGCCGGAGTCGCGGAGCCAGACGCGGTCGGTGGGCCAGTGGTGGAAGTGGAGGCGGGCGAGGTTGGCTCCGGCGCGGCGGAGGAGGTTGGTGGCGCGGCGCTCGGCGGCGAGGTCGTTGACGAGGATGTGGACGTCTTCGACGCGGGACAGATGGCGAACGATTTCACTGTAGACCCAGGGGATGGGTTGGAACTTGCCGGGCCAGTCTTCGGCGTTATGAGGCCAGGCGATCCAGGTGGCGGCGTGTGGGGACCACTCGGCGGGCATGCGGTAGTGGGTCGGGTTGTCGGTCGTGCGGCTCACCTAGCTGCTCCCTCTTGGGAGGGTACCCCCTCCCCGGTCAAAAAGTGTGCAAAGTATTCCAATCATGCGGCTTAGTGGTGGACTTCCGAGGCGTTTAAGACAAAGTAACAACCTTGGATCACGGTTGGATGAACTGGCGTAGGCATCGGTCGCTTGCTGGCGAAAGAGCCCGCTTATTTAAGTATATCTGTTTGGAGATAACTGATACGCCACGCGAATGTGCTGGATTGAAGCGGGTTTCGCATAGTTTGGGGGTTGACAGAGTTATGGCGGCGGGAGTTGTTTGCCGGCATAGTGGGAAGGCGGTTCGCACTTCGTGCGAATGCCCACTCATGCGGTGAGACTGCATGAATGGGGCACCCGGCTTTTGGCGGATTGTGGGCATCGAGAAAAGCACACCCAGGGGCTAAAGCCCTTTCTTCCTAGCCGCGAGGGAGGGCCAAGCCTGAAGGCTTGGCTTACCTAGAAGCGGTTCGTGCGTGGCGCGAATGCCCACTCATGCCGTGCATAAATGGCACCAGCTTCTTCTATTGCTGTGACTGTGGACCCGGGTGAAAACGGTTGTTACTGATATGTGGAAGGATGTGTTGGCGCAATGTATCAGCTCTGCGTGAGATGGCATTGGTGGTCTCGAAATCGGTGCGCGCCTCGATTGGGATTAATCCGCGAAGTGAACGTCCCGCACGTGCAGCTGCGACCCATTCATCAAGTCCTTCTATATAGCGTTTGAACGCGTCTTGAGGGCTCCCGTAATCACGATCTTTCTCTAGATAGGCGGATGGAATATCTCCAACAAATACCCAGGTCCATTGGTCTTGGCCAAGGTTTGAGATATCAGCGCGAAATAGAAAAATCGCGAGGACGCCGCCGAATCCGTCTGCGAAGAAGCCTTCTTTCAGTTGCAAACACCAAGCGAATGAAAGGATGTAACGCTCAGCCTTATCGGCCATCTCTCTTAGAAGACGCGTGTCTGTGTCATCCTCGCCGACGATGCTGTCTAGTGCGATAACGCGCTCGGGTTTCAACATATCTAGTCGATGAAGCGGCTGGTGATGCCGTTGTAGGCGTCGATGCGGCGGTCGCGGAGGAAGGGCCAGTTGCGGCGGGTGTCTTCCTGGAGCTTGAGGTCGATCTCGCCGATGAGGATCTCTTCTTTGTCGTGGCTGGCTTGCGCGATGACTCGGCCGAAGGGATCGGCGATGAAGCTGCCGCCCCAGAACTCCAGGCCTGAGCTTGGGGTGTGGTCGCCGGGGCCGAGCATCTCGACGCCGTTGTGGATGACGTCGCCGTGCTCGTGGCCCACGCGGTTGACGGCGCCGACGAAGACTCCGTTGGATATGGCGTGTGCGCGCTGGGTGGTCTGCCAGGCGGAGTACTGGGCGTCGCCGTACTCGGCTTTTTCGCTGGGGTGCCAGCCGATGGCGGTGGGATAGAAGAGGGTGCTGGCGCCGCGGAGGGCGGTCTCACGGGCGGCCTCGGGGTACCACTGGTCCCAGCAGACTAGAGTTCCGACGGAGCCCTGGGTGGTGGCGAAGGCTTTGAAGCCGAGGTCGCCGGGGGTGAAGTAGAACTTCTCGTAGTAGAGGGGGTCGTCGGGGATGTGCATCTTGCGGTAGATGCCCTTGATGGAGCCGTCGGTCTCGATGACGGCGGCGGTGTTGTGGTAGAGGCCAGGTGCGCGGCGCTCGAAGACGCTGGCGATGACGACTACATTTTCTTCTTTGGCGACGGCGCATAGGCGCTCGGTCGAGGGGCCGGGGATGGACTCGGCGGTGTCAAAGAGGGCGTGCTCTTCGCGCTGGCAGAAGTATTGGGCGCGGAAGAGCTCGGGGAGGCAAATGACGTTGGCTCCGGCGCGGGCGGCTTCGCGGACACGGTCGGCGGCTTTGTCGAGGTTGGCTGCGGTGTCGGGGACGCAGGACATCTGGATGAGGCCGATGCGTTTGTTGGGGATGGTCTTGCTGTTGGTTGTCGTCATGATGATCCTGATTCAAGTTTATAGGCGTTTGTTGCTGAAGGTGAGGTCGTTGGCGGCCAGAGAATGGGTAATTTGCGAGAGCTTAATCTTTTGGGTGCTTGGCGCCTCGGTGGAAAGCGGTTCGCGCGGGGCGCGAATGCCCACTCATGCGATGAGACTGCATGAATGGGGCACCCGGCTTTGATTGTCCGGAGGATACTGACTCTCTGCCAGTGTCCTCCGGGGTCTAGCTCTTCGGCGTGACTGGTACTGTGCGGGCGATGGGTTCGAGGCGGTTGACGCTCTGGAATGGGAGCATCCAGCCGGGATATTCGGGCGGGAGTGCACTTACTTCGTCGAGCTGCTTGAGTTCTTCGGTGGTTAGTTTGAGGTCGACTGCGGCGAGGTTGTCTTCGAGCTGGTCTAGGCGTTTGGCTCCGATGATGATGGAGGTGACGACGGGTTTGGCGAGCAGCCAGGCGAGAGAGATGCGGGCGGGGCTGCAGTTGTGGGCCTTGGCGATAGGGGCCATGACGTCGAGGATGCGCCAGGTGCGCTCTTTGTCGACGAGAGGGAAGTCGAACTCAGAGCGGCGGGAGCCTTCGGGGCGCTGATTTTCACGGGAGAACTTGCCGGAGAGAAGGCCGCCGGCGAGTGGGCTCCAGACGAGGAGGCCGGTCTTCTCGGCTTCGAGCAGGGGGACGAGATCGCGTTCGAGGTCGCGGCCGGCGATGGAGTAGTAGGCCTGGAGGGTGTCGAAGCGGGCGAGGTTTTTGAACTGAGAGATGCCGAGGGCTTTGGCGATCTTCCAGGCCTGCCAGTTGGAGACGCCGATGTAGCGGATCTTGCCTTGCTGGACGAGGGTGTCGAGTGCGCGGAGGGTCTCTTCGATGGGGGTGACGGTGTCGTTGCCGTGGATCTGGTAGAGGTCGATGTGGTCGGTCTGGAGGCGGCGGAGGCTGGCGTCGACGGCGTCCATGATGTGGCCTCGGGAGGCGCCGACGTCGTTGCGACCCTGACCGGTGCGGCCGAAGACCTTGGTGGCGATGACTACGCTGTGGCGGGGGGTGTTGAGATTTTTGATGGATTGGCCGAGGGCCTTTTCGCTCTCGCCTTCGGAGTAGACGTCGGCGGTGTCGAAGAAGTTGATGCCGGCGTCGAGGGAGGCCTTGATGAGCTGGTCGGCTCCGGCCTGATCGACGGTGCCGATGGCGCGGAAGAGGCCGGTGCCGCCGTGGAAGGTCATGGTGCCGAAGCAGAGGGTGGAGACGAGGAGGCCGGTGTCACCGAGAGTCTTATATTGCATGCGTATCCTTTTCGCCGAGGGTTCGGACAGACATTTGATTAGACGTGTTTGCAGCGGACCACGATTCAGGCGCATGGATTCAGGCGCATGGAAGTGCGTTGGTCGTAGATGTTCTTTGCGTTGGATGGGTGAGTTTGCTTTCTTGCCGGTGAATTTTCTGTTAGTTTTGAGGTGTGGAGCGGTTTGATCAAGGTCAGGCGCGCCCTCTTCCAATCACCTAAAAACATCTTTCCCGGCAGTTGCAGTAAGACGTGTATCTCATTGCAGAAGGAGTGTTATTTTGAGCGAATTTCGTGATTTTCTGGAGCTTTCCTACGGCGAACTTGAGGACCTGAACCTGGCGGCCAAGGAGCAGCGCCGGAATCGGGTTGCGGCCGATGTGATTCGGGAGGAACGGTTGAAGTACCTGACCGATGAGCGGCGGATCAAGGCTGTGACGGTGTTGTTCAGCGATCTCGAAGGCCGTCTGCACATGCTGGACTACGACAAGAAGTTTCTGGTGAAGAGCTACGACAACCTGACCTTCGATGGCTCGTCGATTCGCGGATTTACGGCGCAGCGGGAGAGCGATCTGCGGCTGGGGATCGACTGGAGCGCGTTTTACTGGGTGCCGGCGGATGTATTTGGCGCGGGCAAGGTGATGGTGTTCGGCGAGGTGATCGACAAAAACGGTGCGACGTATGGCGCTGATATTCGCGGGGTGCTGAAGCAGTTTTCGCAGGAGCTGTTTGATAAGAACGGCTACACGCTGAATGCGGCGAATGAGATTGAAGGGTTCCTGTTTGAGGGGATCGATGCTGAGCGGAGCTATCACGAGACGGGCAGCTTCGAGTATGTGAACAAGGGCGGGTACTATCACTCGCTGCCTGGCGATCCGCTGCGGGAGTTCATCGATACGACGGCGGAAGTGCAGCGGGCGATGGGTTTTGAGAACGAGAAGGACCATCCTGAGGTTGCGCCTTCGCAGTTTGAGATCAACTACAGCTATGGAGAGGTGGTGGCTGCCGCGGATCAGATTCAGCTCTATAAGCTGATCTGTAGACAGGTTGCGACGCAGATGGGCATGACGGCGAGCTTTCTGCCGAAGCCTGTTGTCGGCGTCAATGGCAGCGGCATGCACACCAATGTCTCGATTACCAAGGGCGGCAAGAATCTTTTCTGGGACCCGAAGGGCGAGGAGAAGATCTCGAAGATGGCGTGGCAGTTTACGGATCGCATTTTGACGCATGGCAACGACATTTGCCTGCTGCTGAATGCGAGTGTGAACGCATATCGCCGGCTGGATCCTCACTTCGAGGCGCCGAATCAGATCAAGGCTTCGGCTACGGATCGTGGATCGATGGTGCGGATTCCGATCGGGAATGAGAAGTCGGCGCGGGTTGAGGTTAGGTCGGTTGGGCCGGATGCAAACCCTTACCTGGCGCTGTACTCGATCTTCAAGAGCGGTCTGCATGGGGATACTTCGAAGATCAAGAACCTGCGTCAGGCGGAGCGGTATCTGCCGGACAACGTCTATACGGCGCTCGAGAACTTCCGTGCGGCGGAGTGGACGACGGAGTTGCTGGGCGAGGATGTGAAGGCCCGGTATGCGGATCTGAAGCAGGCTTCGGCGGATCGCTGTGCCCGGTTGCTGGGGACGATTGTGAAGGCGCCTGAGGTGCAGTTCCACCACGATGTTTATAACCAGCTGCTCTGGAATATCTTTTAGTGGTTGTCCCAAAGAAGGAAGGGCCGATGAGATCTCTCGTCGGCCTTTTTTCTTTTCGATGGTCGCGAAATATAGCGCGTGCTAGAGTTCTACCGACATGAAGACTTGGGCCTTGTTGAGTTTCACGGCTTGTGGAATTAGTTTGCTGCTTTGTGGTTGCGGTGGGGGAAGTACATCGGCGACTGTAAGCCCATTGGCGGGAAATTGGCTTCTCGTCGGGCCGATGCCGACGAACGGGATTTCGTTTCCTCCTCCTTCGAGTGGTGTCAGACTTGCAATGACCTTCGATGTGGTGGGCGATCAGGTGATCGCGGGAGGTTTCGGTAGTAATTTCTGCGACAACGTTCAGGCGGGGTTCGGGTTTGGGGACGTGGCAGGCGGGATTCTTGCTGCGGATGGGAGTTTTACGGCGACTCCGGCAAACTCTCCTCTGGACACGATATCAATCAAAGGTACGGCTCCAAAGGGAAGCGGAGAGCCCTGGTCTGGCAGTTACACCGTGTCTTTGGGCGGACATGCGCCTGCGTGCGACGCGAATCTTTCGGGAACATTCACCGCGACATCGTTTCCATTGGTGAGCGGAGTCTATGTTGGAACCGGGAGCACTCTGGCTGGTCCGAATGGCGTTCCGAAGGCAGTGCCAGTGACACTCCAAGTGACGCTGCAGCAGGGCGGGACAGTGGCGAATCCGGGGAACGGAGCGGCTTCGAACTATTTCAGCAGCGCTTTGCTCAAAGGCAGTATCAAGGTGCAGGGATCTCCCTGTTTTAGTTCTGGCGCGACGCAATCCACGCCTGCGAGTGCTGTCTTCGGCAATATGGTGGAGGCAAGATTCCTGATGGATGACGGCTCTACGCTTATTGTTTCTGGCCCGTTGACCGATGTTACGGAGAGCCACATTGCGGCGGGCATCGTTCTGGTCGAGGGAGGGAAGTGCGGCGGTTTCACGAATGCTATCGAACTCCCTGGGCTTGACCGTCAGAGTTGATTCAATCTACGAGATGACTGGGCTTGTTGTTGACATAGGCTTTGTGCTGCTGCATTCTTCTGCTGTTGTTGGAGGGAGGGTTTCTCCTTGGATACGGAACGGTCTTCGCTGTTTGTTCCTGCTGCGGTTTTAGGGGTTTGTCTGCTGCTGGGGTTGGTGGTGGGTGGTTGGGTGCTCGGGTCGCAGATCAAGGACCTGAAGCTGGCGGACCGGTATGTGACGGTGAAGGGACTGGTGGAGCGGACGGTGAAGTCGGATACGGCGATCTGGCCGGTGAGCTTCAAGGAGGCGGGGAATGATCTGCCACAGGTGTTTGCGAAGAGCGAGACGGATAAGAACTCTGTGCTGAAGTTTTTTGCGGCGCAGGGAGTTCAACCGAACGAGATCTCGGTGGGGCAGATCAAGGTGACGGACAAGTTGGCGAATGAATACGGCGGGAACAATACCGGGCCGCGGTACATTGTGGAGCAGACGGTGACGGTGTAGTCGAAGGACGTGGATAAGATTGCGAAGGCGGGGCAGAAGACGGCGGAGCTGGTGCAAGCAGGGATCGTAGTTGGGGGCGGGAATGGGCAGGGTGGGATTCGGTATCAGTTTACGGGGCTGAATGCGCTGAAGCCGGACATGATTACGGAGGCGACCCGGAATGCGCGAGCGTCGGCGGATCGGTTTGCTGCGGACTCGGGGAGCCAAGTGGGATCGATCCGGTCGGCGAATCAGGGAGTGTTTTCGATCTCGGCTGCGGAGAGTGGTGCGGCTGCGGGTGACGAGGGAGATGGTGGCGGGACCAATGCGGACGCTAGCATCATGAAGAAAGTACGGGTAGTTGCGACGGTGGATTATTACTTGGTTCGATAAACGCACGCGTATGCCGCATACCGGTTGCCACTCGTCTTGCGCGGATGGTAGCCTCGGTCTTCGAATTCTTCTGCGGAGACGACGACGATGCAAACAAGCTACAACGGAATTCCAGTGCCGGCGAATGGGCAGGCGATCGAGTATAACAACGGAAAGTTTACGATTCCCGATCATCCGATTATTCCGTTCATCGAAGGAGATGGAACGGGGCGGGATATCTGGAAGGCCTCGCAGCGGGTGTTCGATGCTGCGGTGGCGAAGGCTTATGGGGGGAAGCGATCGGTTGTGTGGTACGAAGTGCTGGCGGGGGAGAAGGCCTATCGTCAGACGAAGAACTGGTTGCCGGATGACACGGTTAAGGCTACGGTGGACTTTCGCGTGTCGATTAAAGGACCGCTGACGACGCCGGTGGGCGGGGGGATTCGCAGCCTGAATGTGGCGTTGCGGCAGTTGATGGATCTCTACCAGTGTGTGCGGCCAGTGAAGTACTATGCCGGGGTGCCGAGTCCGGTGAAGCATCCGGAGAAGCTGAATGTGGTGATCTTCCGTGAGAATACTGAGGATATTTATGCCGGGATCGAGTTTCGGCAAGGTACGCCTGAGGCTGACAAGTTCATTGCGTTTGTGAACGATGACATGCTGAAGGGGACCAAGAAGAAGATTCGGCTGGACTCGGGTGTGGGGGTGAAGCCGATCTCGATTACGGGGTCGAAGCGGCTGGTGCGAGCGGCGATTCAGTATGCGCTCGACAACAAGCGCAAGACGGTGACGCTGGTGCACAAGGGAAATATTCAGAAGTTCACCGAAGGGGCGTTTCGCGAGTGGGGGTACGAGGTTGCGTCGCAGGAGTTCCGCGAGCAGACCGTGACGGAGCGGGAGAGCTGGATTCTGGGGAACGTGGAGGCGAATCCGAAGCTGACTGCCGAGGAGAACGCTGCGCTGATTGAGCCTGGCATTGAGTTTGCCGCGAAGGAGTTTGGGGAAGAGGTGATCGCTGAGGTGAAGTCGGTTCTGGCTTCGATCGGCGATTCGCATGGCGGTGGCAAGTGGAAGACGAAGATCTTGATCAACGACCGGATTGCGGACTCGATCTTTCAGCAGATTATCTTGCGGCCCGAGGATTACAGCGTGCTGGCGACGACGAATCTGAACGGGGATTACATCTCGGATGCTGCTGCGGCTCAGGTCGGCGGGTTGGGCATTGCGCCGGGTGGCAATATCGGCGATGGATACGCAGTGTTCGAAGCGACGCATGGGACTGCGCCGAAGTATGCGGATAAGGACGTGATTAATCCAGGGTCGGTGATTCTTTCGGGTGTGATGCTGTTTGATTTTCTCGGCTGGACCGAGGCTGCGCGGTTGATTGAGTCTTCGATGGAGAAGACGATTGGGCAGAAGTTCGTGACGTATGACTTTGAGCGTGGGATGCAGGGCGCGACGAAGGCCAAGACGAGCGAGTTTGCCAGCCGTATGATTGAGAATATGGGCTAGCTTCCGAGGAGGTCAGTGATGATCACAGGTGGCAATGCAACGATTTTTGTGGCAAACATGGATGCATCGCTGAAGTTTTACAGTGAGGTTCTTGGGCTGAAGGTAAGCAGTCATTATGGAGATCACTGGGCAACGGTTGAGGCGGGGTCCTTCACGATTGGGTTGCATCCGACGTCGGAGAAGCATCCAGCTCCGGGGACACCGGGGTCGATTATGATCGGTTTGGGCATTGACGAGTCGATTGATGCGGCTGCGGCTAGGCTGAAGTCGCTGGGTGTGAAGGACGTCGGTGAGGTTCAGCGTGATCAAGGTGGAAGCTTCGTTCACTTTAGTGACCTGGATGGGAACGAGCTTTACCTCTGGGAATCGGCTAAGTGGTCGTAACAAATTTTTTGAATAGTAAGACAAGGAGAAGGAATGCGGAAGAAGGTAACGATTGTTGGTTCGGGGAACGTTGGAGCGACGGCGGCGCATTGGATTGCGGCGAAGGAGCTTGCGGATGTGGTGCTGCTCGATGTGGTGGAGGGTGTGCCGCAGGGCAAGGCACTCGATCTGCTGCAGGCGATGCCGATTGAGAAGCGCGACTGCAGCATCATCGGAACCAATGATTATGCGGATACGGTGAACTCCGATGTGGTGGTGATTACGGCGGGGATTGCGCGTAAGCCCGGGATGAGCCGGGATGATTTGCTGACGACTAACCATGGGATTATGTCGAAGGTTGTTGGCGAGGTGGTGAAGGCGTCGCCGAATACGATCATCATTGTGGTGTCGAATCCGCTGGATGCGATGGCGCAGACGGCGTTCAAGCAGGCTGGGTTTCCGCGCGAGCGTGTGATTGGAATGGCTGGCGTGCTGGATTCGGCGCGGTTCCGGACGTTCATCGCGGAAGAGCTGGAAGTGTCGGTGGAGAATGTAACTGCGTTTGTGCTGGGTGGGCACGGCGACACGATGGTGCCGCTGTCGCGGTACTCGACCGTGGCGGGGATTCCGATTACGGAGTTGATTGAACCGGCCCGGCTGAAGGAGTTGGAGACGCGTACGGCCAATGGGGGCGCGGAGATTGTGAAGCACCTGAAGACGGGGTCGGCTTACTATGCTCCATCGGCTGCTGCGGTGGAGATGGTGGAGGCGATTCTGAAGGACAAGAAGAAGATTCTGCCTTGCGCGGCTTATCTGCAGGGGGAGTATGGGATCTCGGGCTTGTATGTCGGGGTGCCTTGCAAGCTTGGGGCCAAGGGGCTGGAGCAGATCATCGAGATCAAGCTGACACCGGAGGAGCAGGCTGCGCTGCAGAAGAGCGCGGATTCGGTGAAGGAGCTGTGCACGGTGATTGGTGTGGCCTAGAAGTTTTTTAGTCGATGGAAAGGGCCTGCTCGATGAGCAGGCCTTTTCTGTTGATCGTGCCTGGGAAGACAACGGGTTCTGATTTGGGAAAGAACTGGTGAGAGATACGAACAATAACTAATGGCGCGAAGTGTTGCGCCGATATTCACTCAAGGCAGATGGCAACAGGCCTGCGCTATCTTCGCGTTGAAGAGATAGTTTTGATACGTGCGAGGCTCCGGGTAATCGCACAGAACGAAGGTTAATTTGGACGGCACGCAGAGCTTCCATCAGATTTTGGATACGGCGGATAGGAGAGAACGATCGTCCGCGTGGTTTTTTCTTACTGTGTTGTGGATGCAGTTGGCGGCAGTGGTGGCGATCGGGCTGCTGATCTTTGCGAGTTTTGTTCGCTAGGGCTCTCGTTAGAGTGGGCTCTTCGCGGGTATAGATGTGGGGGTTTCTACTGCTCGTAAGTTGTTGAGGAAAGCTTACCGCTACGCTGTACTGTGAAGCATGGAATATCCGATGCATGCCATTGCTGCGCATAATAATGCGAACGTCAATATGAAGCGCATTACAATTTGGCGTCTCAGGTTGCTGGTGGGATAACTAATTCTGTGAACACGCCAAGCTGGGAGCCACCAAAAACGCCGAAGTGTCTATCGGGGTTGGCCTGTCTGCTCTCACTCACGAGCCGCCAAATTGCCCGCCAGATCATTGCATAGAAAATGAAGGCAGCCAAAAAAAGAAGGTAACTCGTAGTCTTCACCAACACTCCTAATCTTACGGAAAACCCTAGCACTAATAACCGAAGCAAATATCCCAGAAAGCCGCAAACAGAAGGCCTACTCCAAGAGTAGGCCTTTCTCGTTACTCAAAACGAAGTTAAGCTACGCGTTCGATGGTGACGGATTCGAGGACGACTGGGGTTTTGGGGCGGTCCATGCCATCTTTGCTGACCTTGGAGATCTTTTCTACGATGTCGTAGCCTTCGACGACTTCACCGAAGATGGTGTGTTTGCCGGTGAGCCAGCTGGTGTCGGCTACGGTGATGAAGAACTGGCTGCCGTTGGTGTTGGGGCCGGCGTTGGCCATGGCGAGTTTGCCCTTCTCCTGGAAGCCGTGTTTGGAGCCTTTGGTCTCGTCGGCGAACTTGTAGCCGGGGCCGCCCATGCCGGTGCCTTCGGGGTCGCCGCCCTGGATCATGAACTGGGGGATGACGCGGTGGAAGATAGTGCCGTCGTAGAGCTTGGCGCCCTTCTTGCTGCGGCTGTTCCACTCCTTGGTGCCTTCGGCGAGGCCGATGAAGTTGGCGACGGTTTCGGGCGCGTCCTTCTCGAAGAGCTCACAGACGACGGTTCCTTCGCTGGTCTTGAATGTTGCGTACGTGCCTGGTTTGGTTGGCATTTCGAAATCTCCTTGCAGTGACTGGTTGAGTGCTTTGTTAGCAGAGAGGCGTTTCCGTTGAGATCGCGGAGGCCGGAAGATTATTTGGGTGGCGCAGCGGTGGCGGCTGGTGTCGCAGGTACGGCGGGCGCCACTGGTAGCGGAGGCATCGGCTGGCCGTCGCGCACGATGGTGATGCGATTGATGACGACTGGCGTAATTGGCTTGTCGCTGGAGTTGCGTTCTACGCGCGCGATTGAGGCGACGAGTAGAGCGGTGTGGGCGTCGCACTGGCCGAAGATGGTGTGCTTGCCGTTGAGTTGCGGGACCTCGGCTTCGGTGATGAAGAACTGAGAGCCGTTGGTGCCGCCTCCGGAGGGGCCGGGGCCGGCGTTGGCCATGGCGAGGAGGCCGGGTGTGTCGAAGGTGAGGTCGGGGTCGATCTCGTCCTGAAAGAAGTAGCCGGGGTCTCCGGTGCCGTCGCCGACGCGGTCGCCGCCCTGGATCATGAAGTTGGGAATGACACGGTGGAAGGTTGTGCCGTTGTAGAAGGGCTGATGGTGCATCTTCTGGAGGGTCTTGGGGTCGGTCCAGTCTTTGGTGCCTTCGGCGAGACCGATGAAGTTGGCGACGGTGACGGGGGCCTGTTTGTCGTAAAGTTTGCAGGTGAGCCGGCCCATGGTGGTGTCGATGACGGCGGTGGGGCCGGTGGGGACGACGGGGGCTTTGATGTTGCTTGTGGTGCTGGGGGCGTCGGGTAGAGCGTCGGCTGGGGGCGGTGGGGTCGATTGCGCTGGGGGTGACTGTGCCTGGACGGATACGGCTAGGGCCAGGGAGAGTGCGAGAGTGCGAAGCATCATGCGGTTGTAGCTCCAACAAACAGGCTAACGCAGACGGGCGGTGGGAGCAACGTGGGGATGTCTTAGAGAATGCGTCGGAGGAGGCTGCGAACAAGTTCGAGAGAGCCTCCGTAGACGACGTGAGCTGCCCAGTGTTGGAGGTGATCAGTGGCGGGTGCGTCGGTGGTCGAGGGAGATAGCTGGAAGGCTGGGACTGCGACCTCGTCTGCGGCGAGGAAGAGTAGCGTGCCGTAGGCTGTGCCTGCACCGGTAGTGACTTCGGGCAGGAGTTCGGAGGAGACGCCGTAGACGACGCCCATTAAAGTGCCGAAGGTGTAGTGGACGGCCTGCCCGGCTTTCTTTTTTTCTTCCTTGCTGAGATCGGTGTGGGTTACTTCGGCGATCTTACGAGCGACGATCTCGGTTGAACCCTCTTGCTCCGCAGCCTTTTGCTCAGAAGCTGCTTGCTCGCGATTGATCTGCGATGGGGCTTCTCCGTCTGCAAGCTTCTTCTGCTTTTCGAGTGCTTTTCCTCCTGCGCTGCTTAGTTTCTGAAACTGATCCATGATGAGTGTGGCGACGATGCCGGCTGTGACGCCTGTAACGATTCCCCTGAGGATGGAAGGTTTATCTTTGCGCATGTTTTCCTCAAGCGATTGAGATGCAAAAGACAGTAACCAAGTAATGTTTTATGCATCTCACCCAGTGGAGGATCTACAAGATGGCGAAGTTTGCGTTGTATGCGGAGTTGAAGGCGAAGCCGGGGAAAGAAGCGGATGTTGAGGCTTTTCTGAAGCAAGGTGCGGAGATGGCGAAGGCAGAGGCCGGGACCGTGCACTGGTATGGGTTCAAGGAAGATAAAGGTGGGGTGTTCGGGGTGTTTGACACCTTCAATGATGAGGCGGGGCGTGAGGCTCACTTGAATGGTGAGATTGCGAAGGCTTTGATGGCGAATGCGGAGACACTTTTCTCTGAAGCTCCGAAGATACATAAGATTGAGTTGGTAGGCGAGAAGGTCTAGTTCTTAACCTTTGCATCGAATCGGTTATGGGTTGTGATCGGAGGCGGCCTGCACTTCGCGGAAGACGCGGAGCAGGTTGCCTCCGAGTAGTTTGTGCATGTTGTCGGCGGAGTAGCCGCGAGCCATGAGGGCGGCGGTGATCTTGGGGAGATCGGCTGCGGAGTCGATGCCGGCGGGTGGGACGGGAATGCCGTCGAAGTCGGTGCCGATGCCGACGTGATCGATGCCGGCGACCTTGATGACGTGGTCGAAGTGATCGATGAGGGAGTTGAAGGGCGCGCGGCCGATCTTGTCGGCGAACTCGCGATCGACCTTGTCGGAGGCGGTGTAGGGGACTGGCTGCCCTTTCGCTCTGTACTCAGCTTCGAGGGTTTTTTGCGCTTTTTTGCGTTCGGGCTCCTGCGCGGCCCAGGCTTTGCGCCAGTCTTCGTCGATGAAGGCGGGGAAGAAGTTGACCATGACGACGCCGTTGTTCTTCTTCATGGCGAGGAGCATCTCGTCGGTCATGTTGCGCGCGGCGTGAGTGAGGGCGCGGGCGGAGGAGTGGGAGGCGATGATGGGGGTGCGTGTGGTGGCGATGACGTCCGAGAAGGTTTTATCGGAGACGTGGGAGATGTCGACCATCATTCCGAGGCGGTTCATCTCGGCTACGACTTGTTTGCCGAAGGGCGTGAGGCCGTTGTGGTGGTGGACTTTTTCGTCTTCGATGTCGCCGGAGGAGTCGGCCCAGTTGTTGGTGTTGGACCAGGTGAGGGTCATGTAACGGACGCCAAGACGATAGTAGTCGCGAAGGAGGCCGAGGTCGTTTTCAATGGAGTGGCCGCCTTCGATACCCATGAGGACGGCGAACTTTCCTTGGGCGTGGGTGGCGAGGATGTCGTCGGAGGAGAGGCAGAGAGCGAGTTTGTCGGGGTGTTTGCGGACCTGCTCGAGGGTGCCGTCGATGAGCGAGAGAGTGCGGTGGGCGCTGGCGTTGGCGGGGTATTGGTTGGGGTCGACCCAGATGGAGAAGAACTGTGCGTCGAGATTGCCTTGTTTGGCGCTGTCATAGTTGAGCATGCCGCCGTTGAGGGGATCGGTGAAGTCCCAGTGTTCGTCGATGAAGCGTTGGGGGGTGTCGGCGTGGGTGTCGATGACGATTGCGGATTGGTGGACGGCGGCGGGATCAGTCATTGATTTTGGGGAGTTTGTTTGGGAGTGGGCTTGCAGGGTGAGAAGGAGAAGGATAGAGACGAAGATGCCGCGTTTGTGCATGTTGGCTCGCCACTCTTTCGGTTGCGGAATAGCCGATTGTAACAAGTGTGTTTTTTTCCTTGCTTGTGGTTTTTTGAGGCGATAGTTTGCGATTTTTTTCTGTGCGTGGGAAAAGGTGTTTTTGTGTGGGATTTTGGGAAAAAGCGTGGGGTTGACGTGGTGTTTTTGTGGTGAGAACGTGGTGAATTGTGTGGCTAACGTGGTGTTGTTGCACCACATTTTTGTGCGTCGAAAAATACGCCATTCTTTCTAAGTTTATTTTCGTTTTTTGTTGAGAGCTGGATGGTGCGTTGGAGCAACCTTCATGGTGTGCGATGCCATCTGTTGAAGGAGAGGTGATGTTATGGCACAGGGTATGAATTCTTCGAAGACCGGCGCACGTCCTTCGCACGAAGCGATTGAAGAGGGGAGTACCGCGACAGAGGTTGGCAAGACCGATCAGCAGAAGATGGATCATGCAGCGATGGAGAGTGCCAAACGCGCTCAGAACCGGATTCATTCGAATGAGGAGAGGACTCCGGCGAACTCGATATTTTCGAAGTAACTTTCGACAAACAGCTTCCTGTGTAGAGCAGTAACGAGGCGGAGATGCCCCGCGGGCCGGCGGGGCATCTCCGTATTTGTTTGCGTGGCTTAGAGTGCGGCTGTGCCGGCTTCGGCTACGGCGTGGTCCTGTACGCCGGAGCCTCCGCTGACTCCGATGGCGCCTACAACTTTGCCTTCCTTCTTGAGTGGGATGCCGCCGGCGAAGATCATGACCTTGCCGTCGTTCGAGGCGTGGATGCCGAAGAACTGGTTGCCGGATTGAGAGTTGTCGCCGAGGTCTTTGGTGGTGATGTCGAAGGCGCGGGAGGTCCAGGCTTTCTTCTGGGCAATGTCGATGGAGCCGAGCCAGGCGTTGGTCATGCGCTCGAAGGCGATGAGGTTGCCGCCCTCGTCGACTATGGCTACGTTCATGGGCTGGCCTAGTTCTTCGGCCTTCTTTTCTGCTGCGGCGATGATGCGGCGGGCGTCTGCTAGTTGGATCATTTTTTCTCCTGATACGAGCTTATCGGTTTGACGCTTGCGGTGTGTGCGGAAGGCTTGGAGTTCATAAGCAGATGAGTCAAAATTTTACATTCCCACCCATCGCGGTGAGACTGCCATGATGGGGCACCCTAAGATTTAGGGCTGCGTGACGGAAGACGGTTCGCGCGTGGCGCGAATGCCCACTCATGCGATGGGGCCGCATGAATGGGGCACCCGGCTAGCTTTTGAAGTGGACCTGGACGTTGAGTTCGACACGAACCGGTTGGCCGTTTTTTCTGGAGGGTTTGAATTTGTAGCTCTGCACAGCCCCAATGGCACTTTCTTCGAGTTCTTTCACTGCCTGCTGATCTGCAGGGCTGTTAGCTCCCTTGATTATGGTGTGGGCGACGTGGACGTTGCTTGTCGTTCCATCGGGTTCAACATAGCAGTTCACAATGACAAAACCATCAAGCTTTGCCTTGTGAGCAGCTTTTGGGATCTTTGGTTCGGTTGAATGAGTCAGGATCGGCGATGAAACGTCTTTCCCGACCTTCGCGACTTCCAGCGTTTGTGATTGAGAACCCGTTAGTGGCGCCGTAGCTGTGGGATTATCTTGCAGTGTCTCTGGTCGTGCCAGAGCCGGAAGAAGCAAGAAAACGACTAAAGAACTTATATTTCTAAGCGGTTGCGGCATCAGAGGATGATTCAAATCGGCCATCCTAACGGGCGAAGAGGTCTTTTACTTGTTGGATGAAGACGTCGCGGCCCATGTCGCTGATGGCTTCGGTGAGGGGGAGCTGTTTGGGGCAGGCCTGGACGCAGTTTTGTGCGAAGCCGCACTCCTGGATGCCGCCGTCTCCGGCCAGGGCGCGGAGGCGTTCTTCTTTGAGGACGGAGCCGGAGGGGTCCATGTTGAAGAGCTTGGCCTGGGCAATGGTGGCGGCGCCGACGAAGTTGGTGACGTCGTTGAACTGGGGGCAGACCTCCATGCAGATGGTGCAGCTGATGCAGTTCGAGAGGGGGTAGCGCTGTTCTTGAATTTGAGGAGCCTGACGTGGGCCGGGGCCCAGGTCGTAGGAGCCGTCGATGGGGACCCAGGCTTTGACCTTCTTGAGGTTTTCGAAGAGGACGGAGCGGTCTACGGCGAGGTCGCGTACTACGGGGAACTTCGAGAGCGGGGCGAGGGTGATGGTCTGGTCTTTGTTGGGGCCGGTGAGCTTGTCTACGAGGGCGGAGCAGGCCATGGTGGCCTTGCCGTTGATCAACATCGCGCAGGAGCCGCAGATCTCCTCGAGGCAGTTGGAGTCGTAGGTGATGGGCGTGGTCGGCTTGCCGGAGACGTCGACGGGGTTGAGCGCTATTTCGCCGAGGAGCGAGGTGATGTTCATGCCCGGACGGTAGGGGATTGCGAAGGTCTCGGTGGTGGAGGGGGCGTCCGGGGTGGACTGGCGCTTGATCTCGACTTTGATGGTGCTGGGCATGCGACTGCTCCTTAGGGCCTGCAGATATCCTGTGCCTTCGGCGTGGGGTTGAGCTGGAGGCGTTTGGTGGTGCGGGCTGCAGTCGCTAAGGGTGGAGTTAGAAGCTGCCGGTTTTGTGGAGGCGTTCTTTTTCCAGCGTGGCGACTGCTATGCCTTCTTCTTTGCTGACCGGAGGACGGCCCTTGAGGGCCATGGTCCGCTCGTTGGGGTGAAGGTGCGTGGTGTAGAGGTACATATATGCCATGACTGCTGCGAATATGACGGACAGGGCGATGTAGACGAGATCTATGCGTTCCATGCCGCATTAGACGGCGGAAACGCAAGACAAGGCAACTGTTGCCTACGATCTTTTCGCTCTTTTCTAGTGCAACGCAGCGCATCATTCGTCACTCAGCTTCTTGCAGATAGGTCTTCAACTCGTCTTGTGAAATTTCTTTTTCGCACCATAAGCAGGTTGTAGTGGTGATAGAGCTAGATTTGCCAAGATCTATTCGGACTCCTAGTCCATCTCCAGTTGAAGCAACGGTAAAGCCGGAATCTGGATCCTTCAGAGCCGTCCGCATCTCTTCGCAGCACATGGAATGACTCCGTACATTTAGGCGGTGGCGTCGTAGCGGCGGGGGCGTGGGGTGATGTGGCTGATGTCCACTTCTTCGAACTCGAAGGCGGGGGCGTTGTCTTTGAAGCTGGCTTTGGTGGTTTTGAGGAACTTTTCGTCGTTGCGTTCGGGGAAGTCGGGTTTGTAGTGGGCTCCGCGGGACTCGTCGCGGAGGCGGGCGCCCTGGACGATGACGCGGCCCAGCTGGAGCATGTTGTAGAGCTGGCGGGTGAAGGCGAAGCTGGTGTTGGCCCACTGGCTCTTGTCGGAGAGGTTGACGTTCTCGTAGCGCTCGAGGAGTTCGACGATCTTGGCGTCGGCTTCGTCGAGGCCGGCGTTGTAGCGGATGATGGTGGCGTGCTTGGTCATGGTTTCGCCGAGCTCGCGCCAGAGCTTGAAGGGGTTCTCGGTGCCGGGGTTGTTGAGGAGCTGGTTGTTGAACTTCTTCTGACGGGCGAGCTCGGCGGCGTGGCCACCGTCGCCCTCTTGCGGGGGGAGGGCCTTGGCGTAGGCGAGGGCGTGGGGGCCGGCGACGAAGCCTCCGTAGATGCAGGAGAGGAGCGAGTTGGCGCCGAGACGGTTGGCTCCGTGGATGGAGTAGTCGGCCTCGCCTGCGGCGTAGACGCCGGGGATGTTGGTGCGCTGGTCGAAGTCGACCCAGAGACCGCCCATGGTGTAGTGCATACCGGGGAAGATCTTCATGGGGACTTCGCGGGGGTCGTCGCCGACGAACTTTTCGTAGATTTCGAGGATGCCTTCGAGCTTGTTGAGGCGTTCGGCGGGGAGGTGGGTGAGGTCGAGGTAGACCATGGGTTGGCCGTCGATGCCCATGCCGTGCTCGTAGACGACTTTGAAGATGGCGCGGGTGGCTACGTCGCGGGGGACCAGGTTGCCGTACTTGGGGTACCACTCTTCGAGGAAGTACCAGCGGTCGGTCTCGGGGATGGAGCGGGCGGTGCGCTTGTCGTTCTTGTCTTTGGGGACCCAGACGCGGCCGCCTTCGCCTCGGGCGGACTCGGACATGAGGCGGAGCTTGTCTTCGCCGGGGATGGCGGTGGGGTGGACCTGGATGAACTCGCCGTTGGCGTAGAAGGCTCCCTGTTGATAAAGTGCTGATTGAGCTGATCCGGTGCAAACTACTGAATTGGTGGACTTTCCGAAGATGGCTCCGTTGCCTCCGGTGCAGATGATGACGGCGTCGGCGGGGAAGGTGCGGGTGTCCATTGTGCGGAGGTCCATGGCGCAGATACCGCGGGCTTCGCCTTTCGAGCCGAGGACTGCGGAGAGGAACTCCCAGCCTTCGTACTTGGTGACTTTGCCTTCGGCTTCATAGCGGCGAACCTGTTCGTCTAGTGCGTAGAGCAACTGCTGGCCGGTGGTGGCTCCGGCGAAGGCGGTGCGCTGGTAGAGGGTGCCACCGAAGCGGCGGAAGTCGAGGAGGCCTTCGGGGGTGCGGTTGAAGGGGACGCCCATGCGGTCGAGGAGGTCGATGATGGCGGGGCCCTGGGCGGTCATGTTTTTGACGGGGGTCTGGTTGGCGAGGAAGTCGCCGCCGTAGACGGTGTCGTCGAAGTGCTTGAGGACGGAGTCGCCTTCGCCTTTGAGGTCCTTTGCGGCGTTGATGCCTCCCTGGGCGCAGACGGAGTGGGAGCGCTTGACGGGGACGATGGAGAAGAGGTCGACCTTGCCGCCGGCTTCGGCGATCTTGATGACTGCGGCTAGTCCGGCTAGGCCGCCGCCTACTACGATGATTCTGGGTGTTGCTGCCATGGTGACCTCAGTGCAGTATCAAAAAGCATGTTGTGAAAATACTTACTATTACGCCGACGAATCCTGTGATCGCGGCTACGCCCGCCGTCCTATAAATCAATCGAATCTTCGATTCAGGGTGCATCAACGTATGTCTATGCAGCACTGATTTTGACTTTGCACTCGTTATCCACAAAATTGAAAAACTCTCGCGAATCGAATTCGGCGGGCTTATCTCCCAACTCATGCGCTGGAACATGAGATTGCTCACGAGCATTCCTATTGCCACCATGCCGAGACACAGACAAAACAGGATATCCGTAGCGGCAATAAAGAACATTTATCTGGTTTCCCCCGGCTGCTCTGGGTTTGTTGAGTTTGGCGGTGGGACTGTTGGTGCGGGTAGGTCGATGCCGGCGGGTTGGGCGGGCATCACGTTGTCGGGGGCGTTGGGGTACTTCCAGACTACGGCGTAGATGCTGGCGAGGCCCATGAGGCAGAGGGCCAGGCCGAAGGCGGTGCAGACGTAGCCGAATCTCTTACGGGCCTTTTCGCCGGGGGTGATGCCCCACTTGGCGGCGAAGAGCCAGATGCCGTAGGCGAAGTGCCAGGTGGTGGCGATCATCGCGATGACGTAGATGGCGAGCATCCAGGGGTTCGAAAGTTCAACCTGTACTTTATGGAAGGCTGCGCCGGGGTTCTCAGGGAGGGAGATGCCGCTGAAACGTTGTCGCCAGATGTGCTGGACGATGTAGAAGAAGGCGATGATGCCGGTGATGCGCTGGGAGACGTACATCCAGTTGCTGGCCCAGGGGTAGACGTTGACGCTGACGCGGCCGCGGAAGGCGATGAAGAGTCCGTAGAGGGCGTGGAAGGCGAGAGGGATGAAGATGAAGGTCCACTCGAGGACTCGGACGAGCGGGAGGGAGTTGAGGAACTTTACCTGCTGGGCGTAGGCGAGGGGGCCGTTGAGGGTCTCGAAGTTGGAGATGATGTGCTCGACGAGGAAGGCGCCGATGGGGACGATGCCGGAGAGGGAGTGGAGCTTGTGCCAGAGGAAGGAGTGGCCCTGGCCGGCGCGGAGTGGCTGCACACCTTTGAGTGGCGGGGTGGCAGGAGGGGCTGGCGGGGCGGCGGTGGCCATGGGGACTCCTTGAAATCGCGATGGATGCACTTATGGAGATAAGAAAAAGTGCAGCATCGCGATTATTCCGCCGTGGGATTAGCAGCGTCAAGGAAAGTAAAGGAATTTGTGCGGTTATCGTTAAGTTTGTGCGATTAAGTTGCATCGCGTCGAATAGCGGGCGGATTGTGACGCTTCAGAGTCGCTATTTCTAGGCTGGCCGGCAGTAGAACTCGAGGCGAAAACCGTTGGGGTCGTTGAACCAGATGTACTCTTTGCCTCCGTGCGAGTCGATGCCGATGCCACTGTGCTTGAGGCCGGATTTGTTCAGGTGATCCTCGATCTTGCGAAGGTCGGCGGGATCGTGAACTCCGAAGGCGCAGTGGTTGAGGCCGGGCTGCTCCTTGTCGTAGGGTGCGATGGGCTTGGTGGATGGGGTGAAGAAGAGGGTGGTTTCGCCGATCTGGTAGACGAGGAAGTCTTTGCCCTGAGCGACGGGTTCGCCAAAGAGGGCGCGGTAGAACTTCTCGGTCGGTTCGAGGTCTTCGACGCGGAAGACGAGGTGATCGATATGGAGGTTGGGTAGCATGGGTGGAAGTCTATCAAGCGTGGGGTTCGAGGTAGGGAGCGAGCTCGTCAAGGAGGCTGGCGAAGGCTCGGCCACGGTGGCTGAAGGTGAGCTTGGTGGTGGTGTCGAGCTCGGCCATGGTCTTGTGCTGGGCGGGGAGGTAGAAGAGGGGGTCGTAGCCGAAGCCGTCGGTGCCGCGGGGGGCGGTTAGGATCTCGCCTTCTACGGCTCCGTGGGCGATGGCGAGGATGTGTCCGTTGCGTGCGGCGGCGAGGACGCAGTGATAGCGGGCGCTGCGTTCGGTGAGAGGGATGTCCGTGAGGTTCATGATGAGGTAGAGGTTGTTGCGCTCGTCGGGTGTGAGGGGGGCGGAGTCTGTTGGGGCAAAGTTGTGGTCTTCGGCGTAGCGGGCGGAGCGGACGCCCGGGGCTCCGTGGAGTGCGTCAACTTCGAGACCGGAGTCGTCGGCGAGGACGATTTCATTGGGGGCGTGGAGGGAGTAGTAGATGGCCTTGAGGCGGGCGTTGCCTTCGAAGGTGGGCTCGTCTTCGGCGGGGGCGAGGATTTGTTTGAGATTGGGTAAGGGAGCGAGTGTGATCTGCGGAGAGGCGGCGGCGGCGAAGTCTCGGAGCTTGCCGGGGTTGGTGGTGGCGAGGTAGAGGATGGGAGGGCTTTGGGGCATTTGGGTTTAGGGTACACGCCGCAGGATGGCTGGGTGAAGCCACCCGGTATTGGAGTTTTACATTCCCACCCATCGCTGTGAGACTGCGATGGATGAGGCAACTCGGGGATTTGTACGTGGGTGAGGGAAGACGGTTCGCGCGTGGCGCGAATGCCCACTCATGCGATGAGACTGCATGAATGGGGCACCCGGCACCCGGCGAATGCCCACCTTAGCGGCGATGAGACCGTCGCGAGGATGGGGCACCCGGCCGGGTGCTCCGCTGATGGCGATTAAATTTTATTGGTGGATTGCATGTTGTTGGATTGTCCTGCTGGAGTTAGTTACCGGTGATTCTGAAACGGACGAAGGCTACTACTCCCCAGGGATGGGCTCCGTAGGTGGAGACTAGGGCGCTGGGTGTGGTGTAGGTGGTGAACTGGGCTCCTGGGGCGGTGAGCAGGTGAGGGAGGACGCGGTAGTCGCGATCGTAGCCGAAGGAGTAGGCGGCGACGTGGCCGATGGGGGATTCGGTGAAGTTGGGAGGGAGTGGGGAGCCGGGGGGGATGAGGAGTTCGTTGGAGCGGCCGGCGTTTTCTATGCGTGTCCATACGTAGTTGCGGGTGCGGAATTTGAGGAGGGATTCGAGGAGGTAGGAGTTTACTTTGCTGTTGTCGGTAAGGGATTTTGTGCGGCCCCATATGAGAGTGGTGGACCAGTTGTTGGTTGCTGTGGTGCCCATGTCCATGCCGGGCATGCTGGTGGTGTTGTGGTGAATGCCGAAGGGAAGGTTGTAGATGACGGAGGCGGTCTGGCGCTGCTGGTCTTCGTGGGGGTAGAGGGCTTCGGGGCTGACGATGTGGGCGACGGAATATTGGGTGCTGAGGTTTTTTGTTGGGGCGAAGGTGATGCGCGAGGAGTAGCTGTCGACGGCGTGGCCGTTGGGGGAGGGTTGGAAGCCCCAGCGCTGCTCGGTGGGCTCGGCGCCGTGGAAGCCGGACTCTTCGAAGCGGAGCCAGCGCCATGTGATGCCGCCGGTGAAGACGTTGAAGGCGATGTGGGTGGAGTCCTCCTGGTGGTGGCCGAGGGCGGCGATGGGATCCTCGGACGCGGAGAGGCGGTGGGGGTAGGCGGTGGGGCCGATGGCGGGGTCGCCCACGGGGGCGGCGTAGAGGCTGAGGAGGGTTTGTTTGCCGAGGCGGAGGTCGTAGAGGGCGGCGACCTCCATGAAGAAGTCGTGGGGGTGCTGGCCGTCGATGATGGGTTTGCCGAAGGCGGTTTCGCCTTGCTGGAAGAGCTCGGGGAACTGGCGGCTGGAGATAGTGGCGGGTTCGAGCGAGAGCATGGTGCGGAGGGTGAGCTGGCCGTATTGGCCGTGGGAGCCGAGCTGACGAATGGCCATGGGCATGATCCAGTTGGTGGAGTAGACCTTGTCGCCGCCGCGGGCGTTGGCGGGGCTGGGGCAGGAGAGGTTGAGTTGGTTGCAGGCGTCGGGGGATGGCCCGGTGGGATTGGATGCTGTGTGTTGCTGGATCGCGGAGATGGAGGCGGTGCCGTGGAGCATGAGCATCCATCCGTGGGTTGAGTGCATGAGCATGGAGACGGGAGTGGAGGCGGGTTCGGCGCTGGTGCCGGAGGTGGTGTGATTGAGGATGGCGTCGATGAGGTTTGATGGCGGCTTCATCATGTCCATGCTCATGTTCATTGGCATGGTGGTCTTGTCAGGCGGGGATGTCTGATCGGAGTCCATCTTCATGCCGGGCATGTTTGGCATGGGTTGGTTTGTCTGAGCCAGTGTCAGCGATGGCGTGAGAAAGGCCAACGAAAACAGGGCCGCTGTGAGGATGGAGCGCATGAGAGTTCCTTGTCTTGAGGCGTGCGTTGTTGAGGACAGCGTTGAAGGCGCTGTAACGCGGGGAGGCTCAAGAGGGAATCAGATACGAAGCGGGGTGCGAGGAGGGAGTGGAGGCGGTGCCGTGAGTCGAAGGACGGGTGCGAGCAGTGGGGATGAGATCTCGTAGCCGAGTGCTGAGACAGGGATTGCGTGGAGTTGGAGCTGCGGCTCAGTCTGTGTAGAAGCTACTGCAGGTGCTTGCTGCTGCTGTGCGCTGCAACAGGAGGGATCGAGGGGCGATTGTTTGGGGCAGTGATCGCAGGAGGATTGCTTCGGCTGTGCGATCGTGACGCAGGTGGCTGCGCTGACGAGAAGAGTCAGGAGGCAGAGCAGCGTCGCGAAGAGGTGCACAGCTTTTTTCATCGTTGTACGGTTTGACGAAGATATCGGGGCAAGGGATACATATGCCCGTGGAATTATTTTGCTGTTGCGATTGTATTCTCAAGTGAGTTGGAGGGGAAGGTATTCGGGCTGGTGTTTGATTTCGTGTTGCAGCAGCCAGCGTTTTCGCTCGATGCCTCCGCCGTAGCCTGTGAGCGAACCGTTGGATCCGACGATGCGATGACAGGGGACGACTACACCGATGGGGTTGGAGCCGTTGGCTAGTCCGACTGCTCTGACGGCCCTGGGTCTGCCGATCTGTTCGGCGAGCTTTGCATAGGAGACGGTTGTGCCATGTGGGATCGTGCGCAGCGCGCGCCAGACGTCGCGTTGAAATGGGGTGCCGGCTGTGCGTACGGGGAGTTCGTCTATAGCGGCGAGCTCTCCTGCAAAGTAACGCTTCATCACGTCGGATAGTCCAGACGGATTGCTGGCTGGCTCAAGCCTGAACCCGTTGTGGCCATAGTGAAGCCGGAGGGACTTATGCAGGCGGTCTTCATGGTCTGTCCATTCAACGGCTCGCAGGTTTCCGTCGTGATCGGCTACGATGACCATCTCGCCGATCGGCGTGTCGAATCGATCTATCAGCAGATTTAGGGGTTCATGCATGTGCTCTCTCGCTAGGAAAAACTTCGTTTGCGTTGGCGGCCCACAGGTGTTGTGCCGCGTAGGCGCGCCAGGGTCTCCACGACTCGGCGCGGGTGAGGAGGCTGGTTGGAGTCGCGGGGGTTCCATCGACCTTTGCGGCGCCACGGAGCAGGCCGATGTCGGATGCGGGGAAGGCGTCCATCTCGCGAAGTGCGCGGAGGGCGATGTATTGGGCGGTCCAGTCGCCGATACCAGGAATGGTGCGCAGACGCGCGATGGCTTCTTCGGTTGTTCCAAGCGGACGGAAGAGGTTGGGGTCGTCGGCTGCTGCTTGCGCGAGCGCTTTCAAGGAGGCGAGGCGTGCGGCGGGCATGCCCAGGCCTAGTGATTTTGCGGTGGCGATGCGCTTTGCTGTGGGGAAGGTGTGGGTGAGGCCTGCAGGTATGCTGGGGCTCTTTAGTAACGGCTTGCCGTGGAGGGCGACGAGTTGTCCTGCGAGTTTGCGGGCGGCAACGACGCTGATCTGCTGGCCGAGGATCGCGCGAACGGCTAGTTCGAATCCATCCCAGCCGCCTGGGGCACGCAGGCCCGGGCGTAGGGCTACCCACGGCGCCAGCTGCGGATCGTGCGAGAGATGTGCGTCGATGGTCTCGATGTCTGCGCCGATGTCGAAGAGGCGACGCACGCGGGCTACGATTGCCGGAAGAGACTTCACGGATGGGAAGATGATTGTGACGCTCAAGCTATTCTTCTGCGGCAGGTGCGCCACCGCGATGCTTCCCACCGAGCCATCAACTTCGACCGTGCGTCGATAAGTTTCTTTTTCGATCACTTCGACACCGGGGATTGCTCGAGCTTGAAGGAAGCTAAGCATGGATTGCCAGTCGTAAGGCGGGCGATAACACAGGCGGAGTGTGATGCCTGCCTCGGCAACTGGACGACTTGCGGAAGACTTTCGCCGCAGTGTGCTGGGTGGGCGATGGAAGAGTTTTTGAAAGAGTTCATTGAACCTGCGCAGGCTACTGAAGCCTGCAGCGAGCGCAACTTCGGCCATGGGCATTTGAGTTTCGTGGATGAGATGTTTGGCGAAGAGGATGCGCCGGGTTTGGGCTACGGCGATTGGTGAGGCTCCCAGGTGCTGAAGGAATAGCCTTCGTAGTTGGCGCTCACCGACGCCAAGACGTTCGGCGAGTGCTTCGACGGTCTTGTTTTTGCCGTCTAGCGCGCCGTCGGCGATGAGGGCCAGAGCGCGCGAGACGGTGTTGGAGGTTCCTCGCCATGAAGCTGACTCAGGGGCGGTTTCGGGGCGACAACGGAGGCAGGGTCGATACCCAGCTTCGTGAGCGGCTGCGGCGGATGGGAAGAAGGTGCAGTTTTCGTACTTCGCGGTCCGAGCCGGACAGATGGTGCGACAGTAGATGCCGGTGGACTTGATGCCTACAAACATCAGGCCGTCGAAGCGAGGATCGCGGGTTTGGAGAGCCCGGTGGCAAGTCGCTTTATCCGGCAGTTCCATCCATGAAGTTTCTCATGCGGGGCTCGTGAAACTCGCGGTTTTCGGACGCGTACAGTTTTTTGAATTGCAGATGCTGGATTAGGGTACTTTGATGCCTGGGAGATTCATTGAGACGCTGCGGCGTGTCGCAGGAGGATGATGTCGACGCGGCGGTTCTGGGTGCGTCCGTCTTCGGTGTCGTTGCTGGCGACGGGGTGAAACTCGGCGTAGCCAGCGGCGGCGAGCTTGGCGGGATCGATAGGGCCGCGTTCGAGGAGGAGGCGCGCGATGGCGGTGGAGCGGGCGGTGGAGAGCTCCCAGTTGCTGGCGAACTGCGCGGTGTGGATGGGGACGTTGTCGGTGTGGCCTTCGACGCGGAGTGGACCTGCGGGGAGGGTGTTGGCGAGGATCGAGATCATGGGGATCGATGCCGGGCGAATCTCTGCGGAGCCGGAGGGAAAGAAGCCGGCTTCGTGAAGGGAGATAACGAGGCCATCTGGGGTGATGCGCATGGCGATGCCGCCGGGAGGGATGCCACCGGCGGCGACCTGTTCGGCGATGAGTTTGCGCAGGCGGGCTTCGGTCTCTTCTAACGTTTCCTGCGGGCTCTCTGCGCTGCTTGAGGATGGAAGGGGACGCACGATCGGCGAGGGGATGGAGTTGGTGATCGCGGAGGCGTTGATGTCGGTGAGCGGCGGCGTCTTCGAGTGAGCGTCGAAGGTGCCGAGGGGAGTGAAGGCGGTCTGCATGGCTTCGGAGAGCTTGAGCTGCTTTTTCTTGTCCGACTGGCTGGAGGCGAAGAGGACGACGAAGAAGGCGAAGAGCAGCGTGATGAAGTCGGCGTAGGATACCAGCCAGCGCTCGTGGTTGACGTGCTCGGGATGTTTCTTCTTGCTCATGCGCCAGCCTCTGCGGCCTTGCCGGACTTGGGTGGATGCGAGTCGAAGAGGTAGGTGCGGAGCTTGGTCTCGATCATGCGCGGATTCATGCCCTCGAGGATGGAGATGACACCTTCGAGCATCATCTCTTTGATCATCTGCTCTTCGCGGTGGCGGAACTTGAGTTTGCCTGCGGCGGGGAGACAGATGAGATTGGCCATGGCGACGCCGTAGATGGTGGCGACGAAGGCGACGGCGATGCCGCGACCAACCTCATCGATGTTGGAGAGATTCTTCATGACCTGGATGAGTCCGAGGACTGCGCCGATGATGCCGACGGTGGGAGAGTAGCCGCCGGCGGCCTCGAAGACAGCGGGGATCTTTTCTTCGATCTCGGATTTGTTGTCGAGTTCGAGCTGCATGATCTTGCGGACCTCCGACGGTTCGGTGCCGTCGACCGCGAGCATGAGGGCTTGTCGGAGGAAGGGGTCGGAGACGGTGGAGAGGTCGGCGTCGAGGGAGACGATGCCACTTCTGCGGGCCTTGTTGGCGAAGGCGACGATCTGGGCGAGCGTGGCTTCTCCGTTTGATCCTTTGTGGAGGAAGACTTTTGCGGCGGCCTTGATGGCGGCGAGGAAGATGTTCATCGGAAACTGGAGCATGACGGCGCCGAGTGTGCCCCCGATAACGATCATGGCCGCAGTGGGCTGGGTGATCTGGGCGATGCTGCCGCCTTCGACCATCATGCCGGCGAGAATGCCGATGAGGGCGAGAGCGATACCACCAATGCTGGCGATGTCCATGGGTCTCCTCTTCCAGGGTGAAGTTGATTATTCGTGAGAGGCTTTGCGGTCTGGATTCTTGTCTGCGTTGCGAAGCTGCTGGTCGGCGTCGTGCGCGGACCTTGCGATGAGAGCGGGTGCGGCCTCGGGCCAGGCCTGGCGAAGGACGGCGGCGCGGAACTCGAGGGTGAGCTGCGAGACCTGGCTGCAGGGCTCGAGGACGATGAGCTTTTCGCCGGTGATCAAGGTGAGGACGGTGTCGGGTGAGGCTTCGGCGTATTTGATGAGGTCGCAGTTTACGGCGAGAGGACTACCGTTGAGGCGTGTCAGTTCGATCATGTGTTTAAGGACTCCTCCCAGATGTCTCATCGGCGGGGAAGTTGCTGTCAATAGGAGCATGTGGAAGGTGACCATGACGGTGGAGCGAAATGAGATTTGCGTAAAGTCGGCGCGGGTGACGCCGATGAGGGGTTTGAACGCGGAGCCTACCGCTAGGTGAACCGGATCTCACAGACTGCTTCGGCAGTGAGGTGAGTTCGCCGGTCGGACACCCGGGACTGGCGTCGCGGTAACTCAAACCGAGCAGTACAGGAGCGTTTACCCATGTCCTTGGGCATTCTTACCAACGTTGCAGCAACCTATGCAGAGAACAACCTCAACCAGACACAGGGCAGTCTCCAGAATGTCCTTCAACAGCTCTCTTCTGGTTCGCGCATCAACAGCGGCGCGGACGACGCGGCCGGCCTTTCGGTTGCTGACGGTCTTCGCGCCAACGAAGCTGCTTTGACCCAATCGGCCCAGAATGCCCAGAACGGTGTTGGCTTGCTGCAGACCGCCGATGGCGCTCTGTCGCAGGTGACGAACCTGCTCGACCGGGCGACGACACTGGCGACTGAGGCTTCTAACGGTGGTTTGACCGCGGCGCAGTCGACTGCGGCCGATACGGAGTTTCAAAGCATCATCACAGAGATCGGCAACATCGGCGGCAAGACGAACTTCAACAGCACCGGTGTCTTTTCAGCGGTTGCGACGAACTTCGTGGTCACCGACGGTACCACAGCGGGAACGACGACGATTGCCACCACGACCGGTGCTTTGAGTTCGACCAGCATTGGCGGGGTCACGTTCGCTCCCGCTACCGACACGCTGACGACCGCAGCATTGGCCAAAACCACGCTGACCGATATTACCAATGCGATCTCCGGTATTTCGGCGCAACGCGGAACCCTCGGCGCCGGCATCAACCAGTTGAACGCCGCTGCGAACGTTGCCAGTTCGGAAGAGGTGAACCTTTCGTCTGCTGAGAGCAGCATTCGTTCGACCAACTACGGTCAGGCGACCAGCGATCTGGCGAAGTTCCAGGTGCTGAGCCAGACCGGTATCAGCGCGCTGGCGCAGGCCAACAGCGTGCAGCAGGAGATTTTGAAGCTGCTGCAGTAAGACGTGGAAGCGAGCGGCGGCCGGATGAGATGGTCCGGTCGCCGCTGCTTCGGTTATGGGCCTCCGATGATCACACTTAGAGATTTCTAATTCAACGGGCCATCAGGCTGGCTCGACGATTGCTTATTGCCGTGTAGGAAAGCGGGAAGATGACATGGGTACAGTTGGATTAAGTTTCGGATCGGCGACCAGCGGCCAGGGATTTGACGTAGCGACAACCGTCACGGCGATTCAGGCGTCGGAACAGGCGATTGAAACTCCGTGGAAGAATCAACTGACTACGCTGCAGGCCCAGGATACGGTCTTCAGCGGGCTTGGGACTGACCTCGGAAGCCTCACGACAGCCTTGCAGTCGCTGACGGATTTTAACGGAGTCTTTGCGGAGAAGCAGGGATCGAGTTCCAATACCGATCTGTTAAGTCTTACCTCTGCTGGTTCGTCGGCTGTGGCCGGTAGTCACACGGTCACGATTACCCAATTGGCGCAGACCTCATCCGATGTTTCGACCGGGATCCCGAGTGCCAGCGATACCCTTACCGGTACCGTGACGATTCAGGGCAAAGTGTTTGACACTGCTACCAATGGCAGCAATACGCTTACGGGCCTGGCTGCCGCGATCAACTCGGCCGCCATCGGTGTCACTGCCAGCGTGATTACGGATTCTTCCGGGTCGCGGCTCTCGCTTGTAAGCGGAACCAGCGGTGCGGCTGGACAACTGGCCGCCATCACCAGCACCCTGGCCGATGGTGCCACCAGCATAACGTTTCCGGGCCCTCCCAATAGCGGTCAGCAGGGACAAGACGCTCAAATAACCGTGGATGGGGTTCACGTCACGAGTCCGTCCAACACCGTGACCGGAGCGATCTCCGGTGTGACCTTTCAGCTGCTCTCGTCTGCCTCTCCTGGGACGCAGGTACAAGTGCAGGTTACCGACAACACGACGGACATAGAAACGGCTGTGAGTAACTTTGTCTCCGCCTATAACACGGTGGTTAAGGACATTAATACCGAGGAGACGAATAGCTCTACAGGCACTGCTCCAGCTCTTCTGGGGAGTCCGATATTGGCTCAGTTGCAGAGCCAGCTAACGGGGGCGCTCTTCGGAGGGTCGGCGAGCGGCTCGATCAACAATTTTGGCCAGTTGGGAATCAGTCTGAACAACGACGGGACTCTGACACTGGACTCGAGTACGCTCAGTAGCGCGCTCAGTTCGAATCTCTCCGACGTTACCGGGTTTTTTCAGAGTTCAGGCAGCTTCGGCCAGACGCTCACAACGGCGGTGAACAATCTCGGCACGCAGGCTCCCAACGGCGCGATCTATCTTGCGCAGCAGCAGAATGCGGCGCAGGAGAAGGCGTTGAATGCAGACATCGCTAACGAAGATACGTTGCTCTCGGAGCAGAAAACACAGCTTACAAATGAGCTGAATGCTGCGAACCAGATCCTGCAGTCCATTCCCAGCCAACTGAACCAGGTGAATGAGATTTACAGCGCCGTTACCGGCTTCAACCAGAATCCGAGTGGATAAATCAATGAGTGAAAGAAACTATCAGCAGCAGTCTTTGGGGGGCGCAACCGGAGTTGAGCAGATCGTTGCGCTTTACGATGGCATGGTTCGGTTTCTTTATCGGGCGATGCAGTGTGTGGAGGAGGACGACGTTCGCGGGCGACGCATCGCGGTGAAGAAGGTGCTGGATATTCTGACGTATCTTCAGGCCCGGCTGCGTCCGGATCTGGGCGGAACGGTGGCTGCTTCGCTGGCAGACTTCTACGCGACGATGTTCACGATGACGCTGGAGGCATCGCATCTGGAGTCGAAGGAGCAGTTTGAAGAGGTGATCGGGTTTGTTCGCAATGTTCGGGAGGCATGGATGGTAGTGGCACGCGATCCGGAGGCAGGCAGGGTGTTGCCAAGAGAGCTGCGGACGCGGGAGGAGCGGTTCGTTCCGCAGGCGGAGGTGTATGGGCCTGTCGGTGAGGTTGCTGCTTCGGGGTGGTCGGCGTAGTTTTGTCAGCTGGTCAGCGAGTCAGCTAGTTAGCCAGCAGCATGTTGGCAAATACGATTCGTCTCCTCGTCAGGCTTACAGCTAACTAGCCGGCTGGCTTGCTAACTTGCTGACTCGCTAGGTGGTTACGGCTAGCTCTTCTTCGAGGCGTTGCTTTTCGAAGAGGCTGGTGTAGTAGCCGTTGCGTGCGATGAGTTCTTCGTGGGTTCCCAGCTCTGCGATGCGGCCGGCTACGAGGACGGCGATCTGGTCGGCGTTGCGGGCGGTTGAGATTCGGTGGGAGATGAAGATGGTGGTGCGGGTGCACATGCCTTGGCGCAGGCCGTTGAGGATGCGCTCTTCGGTGTAGGTGTCGACGCTGGCCAGGGCGTCGTCGAGGATGAGGATGCGGGGCTCGCGGATAATGGCGCGGGCGATGGCGGTGCGTTGCTTCTGGCCGCCGGAGAGGGTAATTCCGCGCTCGCCTACCATGGTTTCGAAGCCTTTGGGGAACTCGAGGATCTCGTTGCCGATGTGCGCGATGTTGGCCGCGTCCTGGATCTGCTCCTGCGAGGCGTCGGGCCGGCCGAAGGCGATGTTCTGGCGGATGGTGTCGGAGAAGAGGAAGGTCTCTTGCGGGACGAAGCCGATCTGACGGCGGATGTCGGCAAGTGGGTAGGAGCGGATGGGTTCGCCGTCTACGAGAACCATGCCGGGAGCGGCGTCATGCAGGCGTGGGACGAGACCGACGAGGGTTGATTTTCCGGAGCCCGTGGGGCCTACGATGGCGAGGCTGGTGCCTGCGGGGATGCGGAGGTTGATGTCCTTCAGGACTGCGGGTGCATCAGGGTAGGCGAAGGTTAGATTGCGGAACTCGATGTCGCCGGCGATCTCTTCTGCGTCTTCGAAGCGATGGAGTTGCTGCGGGGTGACGTCCTGATCGGTGATGGCGGGTTGTTGCTTGAGGAGCTCGTCGATGCGGACGATGGAGGCGGTGCCGCGCTGGAAGAGGTTGACGACCCAGCCTACTGCGATCATGGGCCAAGTGAGCTGCACCATGTAGACGTTGAAGGAGGTGAACTGGCCTACGGAGATGTGGTGGGCTACGACCTCGTGGCCGCCTACCAGCAGCGTGATCATCAGCGAGAGGCCGAGGACGAACTCGAGAGTGGGCCAGAGCATGGCCATGAGGCGAACCAGATGAAGGCTGCGCTTGATGTACTCGAGATTGGCGGTTTCGAAGGAGTCGATCTCGGCGTCTTCCTGCGCGAAGGCCCGGATGAGACGGGCGCCGGAGAAGTTCTCCTGGGCCTTGGCGGAGATGTCGGAGAACATGGCCTGGATGCGCTCGAAGCGGCGGTGGATGCGGTTGCCGAAGTACTGGACGAGAATCGAGGCGATGGGGAGGGGGACGAAGGCGAAGAAGGTGAGCCGAGGGCTGATGCGGTACATGAAGGGCAGCGCGGCTGCGGTGAAGACGATGGTGTTGGCGCTGTACATGATCGCCGGGCCGAGGAGCTGGCGGACGGCGTTCAGGTCGTTGGTGGTGCGCGCCATGATGTCGCCGGTGCGGGTGGTGTGGTAAAAGCTGGGGGCCTGACGTTCCAGATTGCTGAAGAGATCGTTGCGGAGATCGAACTCGATCTCGCGGGAGGCTCCGATGATGACCTGGCGGGTGATGTAGAGGAAGATTGCGGAGAGGACCGCGATGAGGAGCAGGCGAAGGGTGTGGTGGACGACTTTGGATTCGGTGATGCCGTTCTGCATGTCGTCGATGGCGTGGCCGATGACGATGGGGATGAGCACCTTGATGGTGTTGTAGAGGATGACCGCGACACCGCCCCAGGCGAGATTCTTCCAGTATCGCCTGAGGTAGGGTGCGAGCGGTTTAAGTCGTTCCAGCATATTGGTTTCTGAGTGTCCTTGGGGTTGCTAGGGATCAGATGAGGCTAGAGGGTCTCAGGGTGCGGAGGATTGGTGGTTGGAGTGGTTGGAGTACTCGGAGCAGTTGGCGTGGTTTGAGTTGTCGGCGTAGTTTGAGTGGTTGGGGTTGTCGGGGTGGTTTGAGTCGACGGCGTTGTCGGAGTGGTTGGAGTCGACGGAGTAGTCGGTACGGTCTTTTGAGGGGATTCGGGCGCAGTTGGTGCAGCAGGAGGTGTCTTGGGTTGGGGCGGCGTGTCGGACATGGAGACTAGTTCGACGTCGAAGATGAGGTCCGCTTTGGCCGGGATGACGGGGGGACGGCCGGATTCGCCGTAGGCCAACTGGTATGGAACGAAGAGGCGGCGTTTGCCCCCGACGTGCATTCCTTGGAAGCCCGTGTCCCAGCCCATGATGACGCGATGTGCGCCGTAGGGGAAGGTGATCGGCTCGCCACCTGGGTGGTCGAAGGAGGAGTCGAACTTGGTGCCGTTGGTGAGCCAGCCGGTGTAGTGGACGGTGTAGTACTTGCGCTCTTCGGCGGGTGCGCCGGTGCCGATTTTGGTGTCGATGTACCTGAGCGTGTAGAGGGGTCTGGGGAGGCCGACTACCTTGGGGATGTTGGGAGGTGTGGTGACGGTCTTTGCGGTTGTGGTGGTGTGGTGCGGGGTGGTGGTTGTTGCCTTCGGGGTGGTTTGGGCGGTGGCGGCGGTGGTTAGAGCGGCCAGGAGGGCTATCGAGGAGAGCTTTGCAGTCATTGTGGTTCCAGTTTAGGACGTTTGGGCGAATCGGAGGTGAACTGGTGGTTTTTTGGTGCGGCGGCAAAATCTATTTAGTTATTTGGTTGAATAGTTTTGGGTTTTGGGTTATATTCAACCGCATGGTTGAATTGTCAGTTACTTCTTTGGATTCCGTGTTTCATGCACTTTCGGACGCTACGCGTCGGGCGATTCTGCGGGACGTTAGCCGGGAGGCCCGGACGGTGGGGCAGATTGCGGAGCCTTACAACATGTCGCTGGCGGCCGTTTCGAAGCATCTGCAGGTGCTGGAACGGGCGGATTTGATTCGGCGGGAGAAGAAGGGCAACTTTCGGATGGTGCAGTTGAATGCGGATAGTTTGCGGGCAGCGCAGGAGTGGCTTGCCTACTACGAAACCTTCTGGACGGGCCAGTTGGATGCCCTTCAGAATTACCTGGAGACGGCGGAGACGCCGGGAGAGGATGTGCGGAATGGCAACTCTGGAACTGGAACAGAAGAAGAATGATGGAAGTGATTTGAAGCTTGAGTTGACACGAGTGATTCGTGCGAGCCGGACACGGGTCTATGAGGCTTGGACGCGACCGGAGATTCTGCAGAAATGGCATGCGCCCGGAGATATGACCTTTGTGAGCGCAACGCTCGATGTGCGTGAGGGAGGAACTTACGAAGTTTTGTCGCAGGGGATGATGTGTGCCAAGGAGGGAATGACGGAGGAAGAGAGAAAGCGCCAGGTAGCGGTTCGCGGGGAGTATCTACGCGTGATTCCGAACGAGCTGCTGCAGTTTACGTGGAACGGAAGTTGGGCTCCGACGGAGACCTCGATGGTGACGGTGTTTTTGAGAGATGTCGAGGGCGGAACGGAGATTCGGTTGCGGCATGAACAGTTCGCTACTGAGGGTTCGCGAGATGGTCATGGGATGGGCTGGGAGAGCTTGTTTAACAAGCTGGCCGCAGCTATCGAGGCTTGATGAAAAAGAGCGGCGGCGGACGGGTGGGTCCGCTGCTGCTTGGAGCTATCGGTACATTCGAAGATTCGAAAACAACAGCAGATTCCTTCGCTTCGCTGCGGAATGACAAACAAAAAGCAGCAACAGAGGTAGGGGCGAGGTAACAACGTTTTCGTTCGAATGACGGCTAAGTAGGGGTGCGCAGGAGTAGGTAGGTGCCGGTGATGCCGAAGAGGAGATCGGGTGTCCAGGCGGCGAGGACTGCGGGCAGGGTGTTGACGTTGCCTAGGGATTCGAAGATGAGCGCGACGACCCAGTAAGTGATGGCGAGGCCGATGGCTGTGGCGATGCCGGTGAGCGAGCCCTTTTTGCCCATCGATAGGGCGAAGGGGATGGCGAGGATGGCCATGACTAGAGTGATGAGCGGGTAGGCGATCTTTTTGTTGAGCTGTACGCTGAGGCGCTTGGTGTCGAAGCCGGATTGCTTGAGGTCGGTGATGTAGCGGGAGAGCTCGGTGTAGCTCATCTCCTGCGAGGGGATGTACTCCTTCTTGAAGTAGGTTGGCTGCTCGCGAATCTCGGGGAAGGTGGCAACGGTGAAGGGTTGGTAGCTGGCGATGGTTTCGCCGGAGAAGGTGCGCTGCCAGCCGTTGTCGAAGACCCAGTTGTTGACTTTGGGGTCCCATTGGGCGGTTGCGGCGAAGATGCGCCGCTGAAGTGTGAATGAGGCTGGGTCGAACTCGAAGACGGTGAGGTTGGCGAAGGTGTCTTTTTCCGCGTTGAAGTACTGGTAGTAGAAGATGCGGGAGGGTTCGCCGGCGTTGTTGGTCTGGCCGGAGATCCACTGGCGGTCTGGGCGCAAGAAGGTTTGGGTGGGCTTGTCTTTGATGATGGAGAGGAGAGCTTCCTGGCGGCGGTTGGCGGCGGGGAGGTAGAGCTCGTCGAAGACGAAGAGGCCGGCGGAGATGAGGATGGTGACGATGAGGACTGGCGTGATGATGCGGTAGAGGCTGATGCCGCTGGACTTCATTGCGGTGAGCTCTGAGGTGCGGCTGAGGGAGCCAAAGGTGACGAGGACTGCGACGAGCGCGCACAGGGGTGTGATGTTGTAGAGGATGTAGGGGATGAGCGTGACGAGGTATTCGCCTACGGTGATGAGGGGAGTGCGGTTTTTGAAGATGGGACCGATGAGCTCGAAGAAAGTGAAGATGAGGAAGAGGGTGGAGAAGGAGCTGAGGACGATGGCGAAGTTAGTTGCGTACTCGCGCATGACGTAGTCGTCGAGCAGAAGAGGGAACTGGATGCGGATGATGCTGCGGAAGCGGCGGAGGAGGGTGGCGACGTCGTGGTTGGAGCGGGCGTTGGCGGACTCGTGGCCGTTGCTGGTGAGGCGTGTGATGAGCTTGCTGAGCCAGACGCCGATGGTGGAGACGAGGCTGAGGGCGATGCCTCCGCGGGACATTTGATAGAGGAGAAGCGCACCGGCGGCAGCGAAGAGAAGGTTCGCTCCCCAGACGCCGAGGAAGGGCGAGAGCTTGCCTGATTGCGCGAAGGCTACTCCTACGGACGAGAGGAAGTAGTAGATGAAGACGAGGAGGATGGTGAGGACGAAGCCGGTGGATTTGCCTCCGCGTTTGGAGGAGATGCCGAGCGGAACGCCGACGAGCATGAGGACGAGACAGGCGAAGGGGTAGGAGAAGCGCTTGTTGAACTCGATGCGGTAGACGGAGGATTCGTGGCCGCTGGTGGCTTGATCGGCTTTGGCGCGGCGCCAGAGTTCGGGTAAAGAGAGCGCCTGGATAGGCGTGTTGACGCGGCCGAGGTGTGCGTCTTCCGGGGCTTCGGTCTCGATGGGGACGTCGGTGCTCGAGAAGGTGGAGATGTTGTATTGGTTGGGGTCGGTGGAGGAGGTATCGTGCTGGCCGCCGTTGAGCAGATGAAGGCGGATGGTCTGCGCGTCGGCTGTGTTGGGCGTGCCGTTGACGACGATGGCCTGGTCGGCGGTGGTGATGTGCGGGTCGGCCGGCTCTGTGAGGTCGGCGAGGAAGACGTGATGCCAGAGGGCGGCTCCGGCGGCGGGGCTGACGTCCTGGATGTAGAGGACGCGGTCTTTGAACTCTTCGTAGAATACCCGGGGCTGGACTTCGAAGGAGGCTTGCGAAGACTTTAGAGATTCGCCGAGGGCGATGAGGCCGGAGGCGGCGCGTGGGGCGAGGTAGAGTGAGTTGAAGAGGCCGAGCGCGAGGGCTACGGCGGAGACGATGGAGACGATGCGGACGAAATCGATGGCACCCATGCCGCTGGCGCGCATTGCGGTGATCTCGCTGTCGGCGGCGAGGCGTGAGAGGCCGAGAAGGATGCCGACCAGGACGGCCATTGGAATGGTGACGGTGAGGGCTGGAGGCAGGGTGAAGGCGATGATGCGGGCGACGTCTCCCATGGTGGCGGAGTCGCGTACGACGAAGTCGAGGATGCGCCCGAGGTCGCGCATGAAGATGACGAAGGTGAAGAGGGCTCCGCCGAGGAGGGCGTGCGAGGTGACTTCGCGGAGGATGTAGCGGGTGATGATGCGCATTTGTTTGCTGCTTGGTGGAACTGGTTCAAGTGTATCGCGTGTGTGGACAATTGCTGATTGAGAGAGAAGGAGTTAGGCGCTGAGTTTGTGCTGAGGCAACTCGCGGAGAGATTGTGCACTCCATCTTCCGAGAGCAACATGCTGAATGCGAGGATCTCGCGTGGCTGTTGATGCCGAATGCGAGCCGGGAGTTTGAGACGTGGTGGTGGTGGAAGTTGGAGCCGAGATTCAGAACAACTATGTGATTCGCCGATGTCGTTAGATATTTTTGCCTCTGAGCGTCGTGCTGTTGAGCTTTCGCCGAGCAGGATTTTGCTGGTGGATGACGATCCGGATATGCGGGCGCTGACGCGGACGTTTTTGGAACATGAAGGCTATGGAGTCTTTAGCTCCAGCGACGCCGAGCGGGCTGCGCAGATCTTTCGCAGTGTGCCGGAGATCGATCTGCTGGTGACGGATCTGTATATGCCGGGCAAGTCGGGGATGGAGCTGGCGCGGGAGCTGAAGATGATCCGCGGCGGGCTGCCGGTGTTGATGATCTCGGGTGGGATGGTGGACAGCGCGCAGAAGCTGCGGCTGGAGCAGGAGGGCTGGAGCTTTTTGGCGAAGCCCTTCCGGTTGCCGGAGTTGCTGAGCAAGGTGCATCGGATTCTTGCACCGGAGGAGGCGCGGAGGTGGAAGGAGGCGCGGTAGGCTTTCCTCGGTTCGGCTGCCGATTGGCGTTTACCTGGCGGCGTTAGTTGGAGTTTTCTGCGCCGGCGTTGGACGTCGGAGCGAGACTTTTTTCCATGAGAATGAAGTGGCAGGGAAGGATAAGAACTTCGGGGCGGACGTAGGGTGCTTCGCCGACGATTTGATATCCCTTCCGCTGATACCACGCGACGAGGTCTGGCCGGAGATTGACGACTGAGATCTCGATGACACGGGAGCCACGGTTGCTGCAGAACTCTTCGCCGATCTGCAGTAGATGCGTTCCGATTCCGCCGCGCTGACGGTCGGGATCGGTCGCGATCATTCCGATATAACCGCGGCTGTTCTCGCGCAGTTCGGTGTAGACCAGACCGAACAACCCGCCTGCGTCTTCGAGGAGCAGGAAGAAGCCATTGCGGAGGTACTCTGCGACCTGCGAGGGATTGGTGCGCTCGGTGCGCTTGAAGTAGTTGTCGGGGGCGAAGGTGCGGTTGAGGAAAGGGACCAGCCAATCGGCGTCCTCGGTGGTGGCTAGCCGCAGACCGGCGACTGTGTTCTCTGTTTGGAGCAGGCTCATGTTTTTTCCTGACTGGATTTAGGGGAGGACTTGGCGGCAGACTGTCGGACGTTTTCCGTGACCATCGTCTGGGGGCCTCCCATTAATTTAGATGTTCTAGGGGTTGGCGAGGAAGCGATAGCCGATGCCGCGGACGGTGACGAGGTGTTGGGGGTCGGCGGGATCGTCCTCGATGTAGCGGCGGAGACGGACGATGAAGTTATCGATGGCACGGGTATCGGTGTCTTCGTGGACTCGCCAGACGTCTTCGAGGATGGCTGAGCGTGAGACGATCTGGCCTTCGCGCTCGGTGAGGTAGCGAAGGAGATCGGCCTCCATGAGAGTGAGGTGGGTGATGCGGTTGGGGGCGATGAGCTCGAGAGTGTCGAAGCGGATGGTGCGATGATTGAAGGCGTACTCGTCAGTCTGATCGGCAATGGCGGGCGGTGGGGTCTCTGGCGTTGAGGCGTTCTGCCAGGCGGTGCGGCGGAGGAGCGATTTGAGGCGGACGAGAAGGATGTTGAGGTCGAAGGGCTTGGCGAGGTAGTCGTCGGCGCCGGCCTCGATGCCTTCGAGAACCTCTTCGGGGCGGGAGCGGGCGGTGAGCATGAGGATGGGTGTGTAGTGGTGGGCTTCGCGGAGTGCGCGGACGATGGTGAATCCGTCGGCGCCAGGGAGCATGCCGTCGAGGAGAATGGCGGCGATGTGTTCTTCGGGGGTGGTTTTTTCGGCGAGGAGATAGGCGAGGGCGGCGTCGCCGTCGGATTCGTGGCGGGTGCGATAGCCTTCGGCCTGCAGGTTGAAGAGGAGGCCCTGGGCAAGATGCTCTTCGTCTTCGACGAGAACGATGAGTGGGGCGGTGGGTTCGGTCATGGCGTTTCCGATTTAGCTTTTTTGTAACTTGTTGCGTTACGATCTTTGCAGTAGAGGCGTGAGGAGGTCGCTGAGGCCGTTCCATGCTATCTGAACTCCGATGCAAAGCAGAATGAAGGCGACGACACGGAGGATGCCGTGCGCGGTGGCCGGTGAGATGGTGCGGGCTATTTTCGGGGCATAGGCGTAACAGAGATAGATGAGAGCGCTGAGCACGATGACGGCGATGAAGAGGCCTGCGTGGGCGAGGACTTTGTCTTCGAGGGTGGTCTGCTCGGTGTGCACACTGAGGGTGAGCATGACTACGATACAACCGGGACCGGCGGTGATGGGGAAGGTGAAGGGGTAGAAGGCTTTCTGCTGCAGGCTGTCGATCTCTGCGGGTGTGACGGCAGGGGCTGCGGCTTCGGTCTTCTCTGGGCTGGGAGTGCTGTCCGGTTGGTTCAGGAGCGACCAGGCGATCATGGCGATGACCATGCCGCCGGAGACCTGGACGATTGGCAGAGAGATGCCGAAGAAGCCGAGAAGATACGAGCCGATGAGTTCGATAACGGCGAAGAAGATGACGGTGTTGATGGCGATTCGGCGGGCGAGACCACGATAGATGTCGATGGGCGCAGCGCCAACAAGGCCCAGGAAGATAAGCGCGGAGCCGAGGGGGTTGACGAGCGGGAGAAGCGCGCTAAATCCCAAGGCGAAGTATTTCCAGAGCAGAAACATGGAGGTCACGGATTCGGTTGAGATGAACTACGAACTTTGATGCGATTGTACGTTGGGTGGCGGCACGGAATACAGGGATCTCTCCACTGCCCCTTCGACTGCGCTCAGGGTCCGGTCGAGATGACGTTTTGCTTTTTATCCTGAGACGAAGGAGCGAAGATTGCTCTAGTTAGAAATTGAGGAGGATGCTGGCGCGGCGAGGGGAAGGGTGATGGAGATGGTGGTGCCGAGGCCGGGACCGGGGCTGGTGGCAGTTGCTTCGCCGCCGTGCTGACGGGCGATGTTGCGCACGAGGAAGAGGCCGAGGCCGGTTCCCTTGATCTTGGCCATGGCGCGGCCGGGGACGCGGTAGAAGCGCGTGAAGATGCGTTTGAACTGGTTGGCGGGCAGACCGACTCCGGTGTCGGTGACGCGGAGTGCGACCCAGGTGTAGTTGGAGATGGCGAGCGAGCAGCGGATGGCAACGCCTTCAGGGGAGTATTTGACGGCGTTGTCGAGGACGTTGAGAACGGCGGTGCGGAGGTCTTCGGCGATGCCCTGAGTGTAGAGGCGGACGACACCGGAGATGGGTTCGAGGACGATGCTTTCGGCGGGGAGGTGGTGGCGCTGGAGTGTGATGGCGATGCAGTCGGCTACGAGGGACTCCATGTTGATGAGGGTGCGGTTTTGCTGGCGTTGGCGTTGGCCAAGCTGGCCGGCTTTAAGGACCTGCTCGACGGTGGCGAGGAGACGGTCGGAGTCGGAGAGCATGATCTTGTAGAACTCCTGGCGCTGGGGTTCCTCTATGGGGCGGCGCTGGAGGGTTTCGAGGTAGAGGCGGATGCTGGCGATGGGGGTTTTTAGCTCGTGGGTGACGGCGTTGAGGAAGGAGTCCTGACGCTCGTTGCGGCGGATCTCGCGGACGAGGAAGACGGTGTTGAGGACGACGCCGGCGATGAGTGCGGCGAAGAGGATCACGCCGAGGACGGCGATGGCTACGGTGCGCTTGTTGAGAATGATCCAGGTGATGTTGAGAGTGATGAGGCCACCGACCAGGAGAGCGCCGAGTGTGATGAAGAAAGCGATAGCTCCGCGACGTCGGGTGATGTTCATGCTACATGAGAATATAACTGGTAAGTCTCATGGGTCGGTTGCGGCTTGGGTTATAGAGAGCGATGCTTTCGGCGAGGTGGCAGTGGGAGTCCTGGAAAGGGTTCGGTGGTCGCTAGAAAACCGTGGAGTGGCGGGAACGGTGACGTCGGCGGCCAAGAGCATAGGACGCAGGCTGAGGCGGCCTGATGAGGTGCGAGCGGCTCATCCGTTTGACGTACATCACGGAGTGAGGACCGACGGATTGATCCCTGGACATGATCTGGCGGTCGGGCATGCTAACGACAGATTTATTGCGGGATATGCGGCGATACCACCTTCGCGCTTTAGAGGAGCGATGAAGAAATGGTTTGAGTCTGGGCCTGCGCATGCCATCGGGGACTACACCTTTGTCGACTTTGGATGTGGGAAGGGGCGCGCGGTGCTGCTTGCGTCTGAGATGCGATTTCGCGAGGTCGTCGGGGTGGAGTTGAATACGGGACTGGCTGAACTCGCGCAGGAAAATGCAGAGGTGTGGACGAAGGCTGGTAAGGCGCTGTCGCCGATACGGATTGTGTGTGGTGATGCGTTGGAACTGGAGTGGCCGGAGGGGCCCTGCCTCTTATATATGTACAACCCGTTTGGAGAGCAGGTGATGCGGCAGCTGGTTGAGAGGATTCAGAGTCGATTTGCCGGAAGGCCGCGCGATCTCGAGGTGATGTATCAGAAGCCGGAGCAGGCGGTTGTTTTTGGAGACGGGTTTCAGATGGTGTGGTGTGAGGCGATTGCGATGTCAGAGGAGGACCGGGTGGCGGATCCGGTGGCAGACCCGAAGGATGAGAGCCAGGCGTACCGCTTGCGCGTGTCGTGATGTTTGATTGGTGGGGCTTTGGTCACGGGGTTAGGTAGCGCCGGGCTAGATTATCCATGAGTTTTTCAGGCTCGTCGCAGAGGCCAGTGTGAACGGGGGAGACTTGGATAATCGTGCTGCGCGGCGAGGCGAGCCAGTGGAAGCGTTCGCGTTGGCTGAGTTGCGAGATGGGACCGGCTGTGGGATCTGCGGCGCAGATTTTCGGGAAAGCTTCGAGGTGGTTACGAACCAGATCGAGGTTGAGGTCTGGCCACAAGGCACGAAGGCGTTGATTGTCGATGTGGATGCGGGCTTCGAGGAAGCGCTGTTGCAGGCAGAAGACGACGACGCCTGCGTTGAGGAACTCTTCGCGCTCGACACGGGGGACGACGCGAATAACTGCGTAGTCAAATGAGATGGGCGCGAGCACGGATGGCCTCCTGGGTGAAGATTGGGGATGCTGCCAGACGGCGGGTGAGGAGATCGAGATAGGCTGCGCGTGCCTCGGCGGGAGTGGGATGGCTGGACTGAAGCCAATCGTCGGGAATCTGCGCGAGGATCTCGTTGAGGACCGAAGAGTTGAGGCGGGTGGTTGCTTGAGCCGCAATTTCTTCGAGCTTCGATGCCCAGGGCAGAAGGATGTGGTTGCGGATGTCGGCGAAGGGAGAGTCGGCGAGGCGGCCGGCGTCGGGCCAGTTGTGGTGAAAGTAGAGGGCGGCTCCGTGGTCGATGAAGTAGAGCTGGCTGTGCCAGTTGAGGAGATTGGCGTTGCGGGGGGTGCGGTCGACGTTGAGGGTGAAGGCGTCGAACCAGACGGCGAGGGAGGCGGTGTGGGGGTCGGCTTTGTCGCCGGCGGCGGGGTCGAACATGGAGGAGCCGGGGAGATAATCGAGGGCGAGGTTGAGTCCGGCGCTGGCGCGAAGGAGGTCGCGAATCTCCTGATCGGGCTCGTTGCGTCCGAGTGCGGGATCGACGTGAGCGAAGACAAGCTCGGGGATGTTGAGACCGAGGGTGCGGCCGATTTCGCCGGCGACGAGTTCGGCCACCAACGCGAGGGGACCCTGACCGGCGCCGCGAAATTTGACGACGTAGAGACCCAGGTCGTCGGCCTCGATAATTGCGGGAAGAGAGCCGCCTTCGCGGAGGGCGGTGACATACTGAGTGGCGCGAATGGTGCGAAGCATTGCTGCTTAGTGTAGCCGCAGGAAGCCGATTCGGGTGTAATCGACTTCCTGCGGGGTAGTGTTAGCGGACTCGAAAGTCGGCGCGGCAGCCTCGGTCAACCCAAAGGCCTCGTCGGTCCACATCCCAGGTCTGGCCACGAACGCAAGGGGAGCCGCTGATCTGCCGGACGAGTCTTACATCGCGGCTACGGCCTATGTCACACCATCTTCTGCCTCCGTCGTTGGAGGAGCAGGTGACGATAGCACCGGAGCCGGGTCCAGGCGGCGGAGGTGGTGGTCCTGCACGGCCGACGATGAACTCGGCGCGGCAGCCGCGGTCGACCCAGAGGCCACGGCGATCCACTCCCCAAGTATTGTCGCGGATGCAAGGGGAGCCGCTGATCTGGCGGACCAGGCGGACATCGCGAGATGGCCCGATGTTGCACCAGTTTCTGCGGCCGTCGTCGGAGGAGCAGGTAATTCTCGGGGGTGGACCGCCGTAGCCGGGTTGCGCGGCTGCGGGTGTGGGTGTGGCGCAGGTGCCCGCGATCAGGAGGGTGGCTATCAGGAGGAGCTTGGTTGTGAGCTTCATCTTGCCTCTTTCGAGTTGAAGATTGGCACGGTCTTTGAAGTGGTTGCGGTTCCGAATGAGGATAGCGTGGAGTTGGATGCTTGTCGAGATTGGTTGCAGAGATTTTAAAAAGCCGTCACCCCTTTCGGAGGACGGCTTTTTGGTTTGGTGATGCTCGGCTAGCGGGCTTCGAAGTCGGCGCGGCAGCCTCGGTCTACCCACAGGCCGCGATTGTCGATGTTCCAGGTCTGGCCGCGGACGCAGGGAGATCCGCTGATCTGCCGGATGAGACGAACCTCGGTTCGGGAGCCGATGTCGCACCAGTTTCGTTCTCCGTCGTTGGAGGAGCAGGTGATTGTGACGGGAGGAGGAGGCGGTTCAAAGCGACCAACGAGGAAGTCGGCGCGGCAGCCACGGTCTACCCAGAGGCCGCGTTGATCGACGCCCCAGGTGTCGTCCTGGATACAGGGAGAGCCGCTGATCTGTCGCGCCATGCGGACGTCGCGATCGCGAGAGGGGCCGATGTCGCACCAGTTTCTGCGTCCGTCGTTGGAGGAGCAGGTGACGGTGATAGGAGGAGGTGGCGGTTCTCTGCGGCCGATGAAGAACTCGGCGCGGCAGCCACGGTCGACCCAGAGGCCACGACGATCGACGCCCCAAGTGTCGTCCTGGACGCAGGGGGAGTCGCTGATCTGCCGGACCAGACGGACGTCGCGAGAGGGACCGATGTCGCACCAGTTTCTGCGGCCGTCGTCGGAGGAGCAGGTAATCCTGGGGGGTGGGCCGCCGTAACCGGGTTGCGCGGTTGCAGGCGTGGGTGTGGCGCAGGCGCCGGCGATAAGAAATGTGGCTGTCAGGAGGAGCTTCGTTGTGCGCTTCATTTTGCCTCTTTTCGGGTTGAGGATTTGCCATTGGCCCTTGAAGCGGTTGCAGTTCCGGATGAGGATAGCGCGGAGTTGGATGCTTGTCGAGATTGGATGCAGAGATTGAAAAGGCCGTCACCCCTTTCGGAGGACGGCCTTTTGTTTTGCTGACGTTCGGTTTAGAAGACCGGTTTAGAGGACGCCGGCGGGTTTGGGATTCTTTGGATCGAATTTGGCGATCTGAATCTTTTCCGCGAGCCCGACTTTGCTGAGGAGCCAGATGCAGTAGTAGTTGATGTCGAACTCGTACCAGGCGAGGCCGTGGCGGGCGCTGACGGGATGGGCGTGGTGGTTGTTGTGCCAGCCTTCGCCGCCGGTGAGCATGGCGACCCACCAGTTGTTGCGGGAGTCGTCTTTGGTCTCGAAGCGGCGCTTGCCCCAGAGGTGGGTGGCGGAGTTGACCAGCCAGGTCGCGTGGAGGCCGATGGTTACGCGGAGGAAGGTTCCCCAGAGGACCATGCCGAGGGCGCCTACGAAGTGATGGCCTGCAGGTGCGAGGGCTGCGCCGAGTGCAACCTGAAGGACGCCGGTGACGACCAGGGGAACGTAGTGGTATTTGCTGAGCCAGACGTGGACGGGGTCCTTGGTGAGGTCGGGGGCGTAGCGGCCAAGGAGGGCGGTCTCGGAGTGAAGGGCGCGGCCGGAGAGGATCCAGCCGGCGTGAGCCCACCAGGTGCCGTCGTGCGGAGTGTGCGGATCGCCTTCCTGATCGGAGTTTTGATGGTGAACGCGGTGGGTGGCTACCCAGAAGATCGGGCCGCCCTCGAGCGCGAGGCAGCCGCACATGGTAACGAAGTATTCGACCCACTTGGGAACTTTGTAGCCGCGATGGGTGAGCAGGCGGTGATAGGCAACGCCGATGCCGACGTTGATCGCGAAGAAGTACATGACCACGAAGACAGCCAGATTTTTCCAGGAGAAGAAGAAGAGGGCAGCGATGGCTCCGACATGGAAGAGCCCCATGGCGATGGTGGTGATCCAGTTGATGCGGCCTTCCTGGTGCTCGCGGCCCATGCGGAGGTCCTGCTTGATCTTCTGGGTGACTTCGGCGACGGCTGGAACTACGGCGGCGAGCTTGGGCGCCTTTACCGGGGCTTCTTCGATGGTGCTGAGGGGAGTCATATTTATTCGCTGTCCTTGTGTTTCGGGTGCTTCTGAACTGCTAGTACTGACGCTATCAGGGGTGAACGGAGATGTGGTGTAAGAGTTTTGTAATGCCACCCAAAGGTGGGAGTTGATACCCTTGAAGTATGACAATTGGGACCAGAGTTGCGCCGTTTGGATTGAAGCCGTGGTTTAGCGAAAGAGTTTGGGGGAAGAGCGATCTGAAGCCCTGGTTTGATGAGACTGGCACGACGGAACTGGTAGGGGAGGCCTGGCTGACTGGGCCGCAGTGTGTGGTGGAGAGTGGAGCGTTCAAGGGGCTGACGTTGGCTTCGGTTGCGGAGAAGATGGGTGGCGAGTTTCCGCTGCTGGTAAAGATTTTGTTTCCGGCAGATAAGCTTTCGGTGCAGGTGCATCCGGATGATGCGCAGGCGAAGGCAATGGGGGAGACGCGGGGAAAGACCGAGTGCTGGTACGTGCTGGAGGCGGAGCCGGATGCGACGGTCGCGCTGGGGTTGAAGGCGGGCGTGGGCGCGAAGGAGGTTGCGGCTTCAGTCGAGAGCGGGACGATGGAGTTGCTGCTGGAGCATGTGCCGGTGTCGGTGGGGGACATGCTGTTTGTGGACGCTGGGACTGTGCACGCCATCGGGCCTGGGGTGGTGCTGCTGGAGACGCAGCAGACCAGCGATGTGACCTATCGGCTGTATGACTATGGACGGCCTCGGGAGCTGCATCTGGAGAAGGGCTTGCAGGTGATCAAGGCTACGACGGACGCGGGTAAGGTTGCGTCACGGGAGATGGACGGATTTACGAGGTTGATTGAGCAGAGGTATTTTGTGGTGGATCGATTTGAGATCTCTGCGACGAGCGAACGGACGGTTGACTTTGCGGGAGCCGGTTGTCTTGTTGGCCTGGCGGGGAGTGGCGTGGTGAGGACACCTGACGGAGAGTTGGAGTTGACTCCCGGGCGGGCTGTCGTGGTGCCGATGGGAGATGGGGATGTTGCTGTGGAGACGAAGACTGGAGTAACGTTTGCGCGGTGCGTGGCGCCGGTCTAAGCCGGTCTAGGAAGGTGACCTGATGAAAGCGAAGGCGACCATGAAACACGTTGCGTTGCTGCGCGGCATCAACGTGGGCGGAAAGAATATGCTGCCGATGAAGGAGCTGGCGGGTCTCTTCGTCGCTGCCGGATGTGGCGAGGTGGTGACCTACATTCAGAGTGGGAATGTGGTCTTCTGCGCTGACGACAAAGTAGTGGGTAGACTACAGAATGCCATTACGCAACAGGTGGAGTTACAGTTCGGATTGAAGGTGCCGGTGGTGCTGCGGACGGCTGTGGAGATGCAGGCGGCGGTCCGGGGGAATCCGTTATTGAAGGCTGGGGCTGCGGAAGAGATGCTGCATGTTTCTTTTCTCGCGGACCGGCCAGGGCCGGATCTGGTTGCTGGGCTGGATGTGATGCGATCAGCGCCGGATGAGTTTGCAGTCATCGGGCGGGAGATTTATATGAAGCTCGCGACCGGAGCGGCGAAGACGAAGTTGACGAATGCGTATTTTGATTCGAAGCTGAAGACGGTGAGCACGATGCGAAACTGGCGGACGGTCTTGAAGCTCGCGGAGATGATGGCTTGACGCGCGCTTAGTTCGCCAGAATGTGCCGATGTTACATCAGATTGCTTTAAGGTGTCGGGCTAATCGAACAGCAGATTCCTCCGCTACGCTGCGGAATGACAACAAGAAAGACACGGTGCTGCACACCATCAGGAAATCCGCTCTAGTTGAGGAAGGCGCTTAGCTCGTTGGCAGCATTGCGAAGATGGCTGAGGAAGCGGCTTTGCATCTCGAGGACGGAGATGCGAGGGGCGTTGCCGCTAAGGTTCAGCGTGGCTACGACTCGGCCCGAGGAGGCAAAGACGGGGACGGCTAGAGAGCGGAGGCCGACCTCGTACTCCTGATCGACGAGGGCGTAGCCGTTGCGGCGCACGTTGCGCAGGGTGAGGCGGAGCTTCTCGACGGAGGTGATGGTGCGCGTGGTGTGTGGGGTGAGGACAGCTTTGGCGAGATACTGCTCGAGCTGTTCGGGCGGGAGATAGGCGAGGAGAATGCGGCCCATGCTGGTGCAGTAGGCGGGTAGGCGGCTGCCGATGTGGAGATCGACGGCCATGACGCGGTTGACCTGGGTGCGGGCGATGTAGACGATGTCCTCGCCGTCGAGCGTGGCGACAGAGAAGGACTCGCGGAGAGCGGCGGACATGCGCTCAAGGATAGGCTGGGCGGCGGTGGAGAGAGTGTTCGAAGTGGTGTAGGTGTGGGAGAGGGTGAGCATTCGCGGACGGAGGGAGTAGCGCGAGCCGTCTTCTGCGCCGGCAAAGCCGAGCTTGGTGAGGGTGTAGAGGCAGCGGCGAACTGCGGCGCGGGAGAGGCCAGTCTTTACGCTGAGTTGCGAGATGGTCATCTGCGGAGATTGCTGGGTGAAGGCCTGAATGACTATAAGACCGCGGGCGAGCGAGGTCATGAAGTTGGGATCGCCGGTGAAGATGTCGAGAGAGGAGGCCGGGGTGGGTTTGGGTGCTGCGGGAGGAGCGGGTGGCGGGGAAGTTTCGGATGATGCGAGGGTTTGGCGTGGGGTGAGGCTCATGCGTGTCCCTTTCCGTGACGTTATCGACCAGATGTTCGATAGACGGACTATAACTACGATAAACGCACGGTTCGAATATCGCAAGATGTTGCCGTGAGCCGGCTCAGATACCTTCTAAATCGTGGAGGATGGCTTATCGGGTGAGAGCGGCGAGGACGTCGGCGGGTTCGGGGCGCACACGGAAGTCGGCGTGGCCTTCGGCGAAGAGGATGGTGTTGGTCTGGTCGATGACGAAGACGGCAGGGATCGGGAGGCGCCAGCTGGCTTCGGTGGCATTGTGATAGCTGAGGCCGGCGTTGTTGAAGGGGATGTTGATGAGGATGGACTGGTAGTAGCTGCGGAGGTCCTGCGGGATGGTATGGGCTATGCCGAATTTTTCTGCAGTGGTTGCGCCGGGGTCGGAGAGTAGAGGGTATTGCATGCCATGCTGCTCGAGGGTGAAGTTGTTTTGGCGGGTGGTCTGCGGGGAGATGGCGACGAAGATGGCACCGCGTCTGCGGAGGTCGGCGTGAAGGTCGCGCCAGGCTTCGAGTTCGGTGACGCAGTAGGGGTCCCAGCGGCCACGAAAGAAGTTGACGACGAGCGGGCCGAGGGCGAGGAGATCGGCTGAGCTGACGGGCTTGTGAGTGAGGGCGTCTTCGAGGGTGAAGGACGGAGCGTGTGCCCCGGCTTTCAGGATGCGGTCTTCGATGCCTGTGTTGAAGAGGTCTTCGGTCGCCCGTTCGGAGACAGCGAGGCGCTCGGGCTGGACGAGGGCACGGGTGTTTTGCGTGATGCGATCCAGTTGATCCTGAAGCGAGATGTTGAGAGCAGCGGCCACAGCTACATTATTGCAGTTGTCTCTATGGGTTGTGGTGTCGGGTTAGCTTTTGCAGTATCCGTGTTGGCGTGGCAGGAGGCCGCGGGCTGTGATCTTTGCGCTACGGTCTTGTTGCGCCTGGCGTTGGCGGCAACCGGGGCTGCCTTCATCTCTTTGATGAGGGTGACGAGACGGGTGAAGGCCTGTTCGCGTGCGGTTTTGTTGCCGGGGACGGTGTTGCCGGGATCTTCGCCGGCGCGCATGAAGCCGTGGCCTGCGCCGTCGTAGGTGATGGGCTCATATTTTTTTCCGGCAGCCTTCATAGCATCGGTGGTAGCAGGCAGGGTTGCGCCGATGCGGGCATCATTGCCAGCGTAGAAGCCGTAGACAGGGGCGGTGATTGTGGTGACATCCGAGGGGCCCGGACCGTAGAAGACGAAGGCGGCGGAGAGATCTTTGCGGTGAGCGGCGAAGGCGAAGGATTTGCCGCCTCCCCAGCAGAAGCCTGTGACGGCGAGCTTGCCATTGGCTGCCGGTAATTTTTTGCCGTAGTCTGCTGCGGCGTCGAGGTCGGCGTTGACTACGGCGGGATCAAGACCGGAGACGGCTTTAACGGAGGCGTCCTGATTGGGGAAGGCGTCGGAGCCGCCCCCGTTGGGGCCGAAGCCGGTGAGCAGGTCGGGCGCGATGACGATGAAGCCCTGCGCGGCTAACTCGTCGGCCATCTCTTTGGCCCAGTCGCTCAGCCCGAAGATCTCGTGGATGAGAATGACGACGGGAGCCTTCGTTTTGACCTCGGGGTAGACGACGAAGGCCTGAACGGTGCGGTCGCCGTGTTTGAGCGGGACGTATTCGTGATGGCGGGGCGAGGCCTCGAGACGGGTCTTGGCCCAGTCCTGAGCCTGCATGGCGCCAGTGGCGAGGGGGAGGAGAAGAGCTGCGACGACGAGCTTGAGGGTGCGAGGCATTGTGAACGTCATGGGGAGGAGTGTAGTACGCGATTGAGGGGACGGACAAGGTGGCGACTACGATTTTGTCGGGACATTGATGAGATTGATAAAAGGGTTGAAGCGGTTGTAGTTGACTGAGAAGACTGCGAAGCGAGGCATGTTCAGAACCGCTTTTTATACACTTTTCGGATGGAAAGATTTCATTTGCGGATTGCTACCTCGGACGATGTGGCTCAGATTCGTAGTCTCATAGTTGCGTCGGTGCGGGGACTTCAAACTGCGGACTATTCTCTCGCGCAGAGAGAGGGCGCATTGGCTACGGTCTTTACGGTGGACAGCCAGCTAATTGCGGATGGGACTTACTTTGTAGCGGTCGCTGAAAGCGGTGAGATCGCTGGATGCGGTGGATGGAGTTTTCGGAAGACACTCTATGGCGGGGATCACCAGGTGGAGAAGATTGCGCCAGAGAGATTGGATCCGCGGCAGGATGCGGCGAAGATTCGGGCTATCTTTGTCCATCCTGGGTATGCGCGGACGGGTTTGGGGGCGCTGATTCTTGGGGCGGCTGAGAAATCGGCGATGGCGGAAGGGTTCACCAAGTTTGAAATGGGCAGTACGCTGACCGGAGTGTCGCTGTATGCGCGAAAGGGATATCAGGAAATGGATCGGAGGCAGGTTCCGGTAGGCGGTGGGGAGACGATCGAAGTGGTACGGATGGTGAAAGATCTCTAAAAGATGAAAGACCTGAGATCCTTCTACGTCGTTGTCATTTTTAGGGTGATTCCAATATCTGCAGTTGGCGGAGGATTTGTGGGCAGCGTTACGGAGAGTTCGTCAGCGCCCTGAACAAACATTAGACTTTCGTCGCGTCCGAGGAGTTTAACGCTAGTAATCTTAGGCGGGTTCTGTGCGCGATTCGTAGCGAGTGATGAAATGATCGCAGGTCCTTTGGGCCAGCCTTGAACGAAGGCATAGATAGTCGAGCCTTTTGTCGTGAAGCGGATATCTGAGGCGTTGAGATCTGGTTTCTTGCTTTCGTTGGGATCAAACTCTTTGCCTGACGAAGATATAGTCACTTTGGTAGAGGGGCCTTCACCGTAGATCTTCCATGGACGGGTGGCATAAATGGCTTCGCTGTTGACGGACATCCAGGCAGTGATACCGTCAAGAATCTCGCGCTCAGCAAAATCGAGTTCGCCGCTATTAGGTAGAGGGAAGTTCAAGAGCAGGTTGCCGTTCTTGCTGACGATGTCAACGAGAAGGTCGATCACTTTCTTTGGACTCTTGTAGGCTACGCCGCGTTTGTAGTGCCACTCGCCTATGCACGTGTCGGTTTGCCAGGGGTTGGAAGCTATACCGTCAAGGACGCCGCGTTCGCGGTCAAGCGCACAGGTGCCGCTGGAACATTGGTCAGCCTGTTTGCTGAAGTAGATGGCTTCAACCTTACCATTGGAGCGTTTCGCACTGACGTTGTACAACTCGGCGACCGTTGAGTAGCCGTATTCGTCGAATGGAATGCCTCCGTCCGTGTAGAGGAGGTCGGGTTGGTGTTGATCGATTAGATCTTTGATGCGATTGAAGTACTGGAGCTTCCAGCGATCGGGTGCAACGCGACCCATATCCTTAGCAGTCTCCGCGAAGCCGGATGGTTCCCCTTCGTAGTTGTGATAGAGGTCTGAGAATGCGGGATTGGTGCCGTCGTACGAGACACCGGCGAGTGGGCCGGTGGTGTCGCTGAGATGCGAAGGGGTAAACCAATCGTATGAGTTCGACAGATGCTCGCTGACTCCGAAGCGGAGTCCTCGTTTGCGGGCAGCAGCTGCCCAGGCTCCGACGATATCGCGTTGTGGGCCCGTAGCAACCGCATTCCATCTCGGTTGGTGCTTTGAGTTCCACAGATCGAAGTTGTCGTGATGAACTCCCATGGAGAAAAAGTATTTGGCGCCGGCTTTGACGTAAAGATCCATAAGGTGATCGGGATCCCAACGGGCAGCTTTGAACTGTGGGACAAGGTCTTTGTAGCCCACTTTGGATGGATGGCCGTAGGTCTCGACGTGATAGTTGTATTGGTCTGTGCCCTGGAGATACATGTTGCGCGCATACCAGTCGCCGTATTCGATCGCGGACTGCGGACCCCAGTGAGCCCAGATTCCGAATTTTGCATCGGCGAACCAGCCAGGAAAACGATAGCTTTGCAAAGAGGTGGGCGTTCCGACGAAGGGCCCGGGTGCGATTGTTATCTTGTTCTGCTGCGCATAAGCAGATTTGAGAGCGGGGGCTGCTGTGGCAAGGAGTGCAAGGGCTCTGCGGCGCGTTATTCGCATGCTGTTGATTATTCTCCGGGCGAGGCTCTTCTAGCGAATGTAGAGAATCGAAGCGGCAGATGCAAGGTGGTGGATGACAAGGTGTTGACGTCGGCAGATGGGTGTGTAGTCTTCAGGTAGATGGAGGTCATACTCGATGGTTGAGATGCCGATGATTGCGAAGGGCACTGACGAACTTTACCTGCTGCCGGGAATGACGAATCGGCATGGTCTGGTGGCGGGGGCCACGGGCACGGGCAAGACGGTTACGCTGCAGGTGATGGCGGAGGCGTTGAGTTCGATCGGGGTGCCGGTATTTGCGGCGGATGTGAAGGGAGATCTGTCGGGAATCTCGCAGGCGGGGAAGAGTTCGCCGAAATTCGATGCGCGGGTTGCGGCGATGGGTCTGGGGGAGTGGAACTTTGCGGGGTGTCCCGTGGTGTTTTGGGACGTCTTCGGCAAGCAGGGACATCCTGTGAGAGCTACCGTCAGTGAGATGGGGCCGCTGCTGTTGAGCAGGATTCTGAATCTGAATGACACGCAGACTGGCGTGCTGACTCTTGTCTTCAAGATCGCCGATGACAGTGGCTTGCTGTTGCTGGACATGAAGGATATGCAGGCGATGCTGCAGCATGTCGGCGAAGCTGCAAAGGAGTATCAGACGCAGTATGGAAATATTTCGGCTGCGAGTATCGGCGCGATTCAACGTGGTTTGGTGGCGCTGGAGCAGCAGGGGGGAGATCTTTTCTTCGGCGAGCCGGCACTGAATATCGATGATTTGCTGCAGGTGGATTCGAGTGGCAAGGGCGTGGTGAATATCCTGGCGGCGGATCAATTGTTGCAGTCACCACAACTGTACGCGACGTTTCTGCTTTGGCTGATGAGTGAGCTGTTTGAGAAGCTGCCGGAGGTTGGAGATCAGGAGAAGCCGAAGCTGGTGTTCTTCTTCGATGAGGCTCATCTTCTGTTCAACGACCTGCCTTCTGTTTTGCAGAATCGTATCGAGCAGGTGGTGCGGTTGATTCGGTCTAAGGGGGTCGGGGTGTTTTTTGTGACACAGAATCCTATCGATGTACCGGATACGGTTCTGAGTCAGTTGGGGAATCGTGTTCAGCATGCGCTGCGCGCGTTTTCGCCACGGGATCAGAAGGCGGTGAAGGCGGCGGCGCAGACGTTTCGCGCGAATCCGAAGTTGAATGTGGAGACGGTGATTACAGAGATGGGCGTGGGGGAGGCGCTGATCTCATTTCTGGATGAGAAGGGGATTCCGGGGATTGTGGAGCGGGCGATGGTATGCCCTCCGCATAGCCAGATTGGGCCGATTACTCCAGAGCAGAGAGCGGCGATTATTAAAAATTCGGTGGTGGCGGGGGTGTATGAGACGGTGGTGGATCGGGAGTCGGCGTATGAGCGGCTGAAGGGGAAGGCTGCGGTTTCGGGGGGTGTGGCTGCTGGTCCAGCGGGTGCTCCAGCGAACTCTGGCTCGGGTTGGATGGAGGCGGCGGGGACTGCGCTGGGCGGGGTACTGGGGCAGGGGAGTTCGCGGCGCGGGGATACAGTGCTGCAGGCTGCGGTGAAGAGCGCGGCGCGGACGATGGGGAGCACGGTGGGACGGCAGCTGATCCGCGGGGTACTGGGATCGCTGCTGGGTGGGTCGAAGAGGTAGGCTGCTATTTGGCGCAGGAGGAGCAGGTGCCGTAGACGAAGAACTCGTGGCCGGAGTACTTGAAACCGCGCGGGAGCTTGGGGCGGGACTGCATCTCGCAGCCCTCAAGTTCGTGGACGGTGCCGCAGGTGTTGCATTGGAAGTGGTGGTGGTGGGCCTTGCCGGCGACCTCGTAGCGTGTGGAGTGACCGGGGACCTCGACTGGCGTTAGCCACTTGTCGTCGACCAGGCTGCCGATGTTGCGGTAGACGGTGGCGATGCTGAGGGCGTCGACCTCTTTCAGGGCGAGGGAGAGGGCTTCGTCTGGAGAGAGGGGGCGGTTGGCCTCGAGGAAGGCGGCGCGGATGGCGTCTTTCTGGCGGGTGTTGCGGGTCTGGAGGGTGGATGGCATGAGCAGGCTTCGCTAGTGCCTTATCCTAGCGTGTTGCGAAGGTAGTCTCAACTAGAGGGCAGAGGCTGGATTGGGCCCTTCGTTGCCTGAAGGCTGCGCGGAATAGGCCCGTCTCAGTTATATAACTTTTAGCAGGAGCAGGATGAGAACGATGAGCAGGATGAGGCTGATACCGCCGCCACCGTAATAGCCGAGGCCAGGTCCCATACGATAGCCGCCAAAGCCGAACACCAGAATCAGAATGAGCAGAAGGATAAGCATCTTTAGTTTTCTCCGTTCGGCGAAACTTCGCCCGATGGAGGTGTGATGCAGATTTTGTTACAGACGCAATAACAATTTCTTTCATGTCCCGATTGTTTTCAGGCTGAGTTTGGAGTGATGGTACCCCTCCCCCTTCCCCCTAGGGTATCTTGTACGAAAGTTGTTTGTTTGCATATGGTTACAGGGGTATTATGGCTGTAAAGTATTCAAACTAAGCTGGTTGTGCACAAAATACTTGTTTTGAATGAGTTGCGGGGGGTATGTCGCACCAAATACTGTACCTCCCCCACTAAGGCACAACTTCATCGCTGCCACTTCTATGATCCCTATTAACAGGATAGCTGTTGGAGGCGGGGAGATACGCCACGTGAAAAGCGGCGTCTGGAGCGGGTTTTCGCGCGGATGGGGCTTGACATGCGATTTTTGGGCTGTTTTCCCAGGTTCAGGCCAGGTTTTTCTCGGGGGTTTGCTGGAGAGTGTCGGTGTGCAGGCTAACTGTAGACTTCCTGCCGGCGATCAATCTGCGGCACAGAGGACAGTGGACGAGGTGGTCGGCCGCGTGACGGTACGAGGCTTTGAGGGCTTCGGCTGTGTCCATTTCGAGGGCGATCTCGTGGGCTGACCTTGTCTTTCCGGGTAGCTCACACTGGCGGCGAAGCGCTTCTACCACGTTTCCTAGAAGCAACACGCCGTCGGGACAGGAGAGGATCGGCATGATCGTGCCTCCTTCTTTGAAAGAGACGTTCAAAGGCAGGTACGAACGGAGAGTGGCTACTGGATGGAATACGTGAGAGGTTTCTTTTCTAGTTGCAGATGCGCCGTCGAGGTTATTTTTCCTTTTCGAGTTCGACGACCATGACCTCCATGGGCTTGTCTCCGGCGTTGATGTCGGAGTGGAGGGTGTTGGGTGCCATGGCGGGGAGCCAGTAGGCTTTGCCGGTCTCCCACACGTGGGGCTCGATGTTGCCGGAGGGGTCGACGATGTTCATGTTGCCGCCGGTGAGGGCGATGATGACTCGCGGATGATCGTGGTGATGCATTGCGAGGGGCTGGTTCGGCATGACGATCGTCTTCCAGACTTTGACGTCTGGATTTTCAAATTGAGGGAATCTTTTTGTCTTCTGTTCGACCTGTGAGATGAGGACAGAGGTGCTGAGGGCGGCCGCTGCGAAGGCGGCCACGCGGATGGCGTGCTTCATGGGTGTCTCCTTGTGGCGAGGAGTTTAGCATGCACTCGGGGCCTACGGGATTGAAGGAAAGCGGTTCGCGCGCGGCGCGAATGCCCACTCATGCGATGAGACTGCATGAATGGGGCACCCGGTGATGAATTTCATGGGATGTCTCCTTAGGGCGATGAGTGTAGCACTCAGCGTGAGCAGAGACGGTCCGTGGTTTCGCGTCGAGGCCCATTCATGCGGTGAGACTGCATGAATGGGGCACCCGCACCCGCGCAGATTCGCTCGATGGTGCTGGTTCAGGCGTTGGTTCCACCGTCGACGGTGAGGTTGGCTCCTGTGATGTAGGAAGACTCGGGGCTGGCGACGAAGGAGACCAGGGCGGCGACCTCGTCTGATGTGCCGTAGCGTTTGAGCGCTGTGTTGGCTATTTGGGGGGCGGCCCAGTCGCCTGCGGCGGGATTGAGATCCGTGTCGATGGGGCCCGGCTGTACATTGTTGACTGTGATGCCGCGGCTGCCGACCTCTCGGGATAAGCCCTGAGTGAACATCTTTACGGCTCCCTTGGTGGCTCCATAGGCTGCCAGCCCGGGAGTCATGTTTTTCTCCCCGACGCAGGAGCCGATCATGATGATGCGACCGCCATCGTTCATGTTTTTAAGTGCCGCCTGGGTTGCGATGAGGATGCCGCGGAAGTTGATATTAATCATCTGATCCATCTCTTCGAGCGTGGTCTCCACGAAAAGTTTCGGAATGGCGGTGCCTGCGTTGTTCACGAGCACATCCAACCGGCCGAGGGTGGCGACGGTCTTTTCGACGGCGCCGTTGATCGCTTTGGTATCGGCCGCGTCCGCCTGGATGGCGAGTGCTTTTCCGCCGCTGCCTTCGATTGCTTTGACTACGGCGGAGGCTGCGTTGGCGTCCTTCGCGTAGGTGATGGCGACGCTTGCTCCATCTGCGGCGAGGCGCTTTGCGATGGCTGCGCCGATTCCTCGGGAACCGCCGGTAACAAGTGCCACTTTATTGGCTAGCTTCGACATACACTCTCCTTTGATCTTCTGTGAACCTTCTGTGAGCCGCTGATTTTTAGTGAATAGGATGCTGCTCAGAGCTTTTCGGTTCGTATGAGATGCGGTACTTGTGCCGGTGGATGCGGCAGATTGCGTGACTCGTTTGGGAGGAGGATGACGCAAGGGATTTACAAGTCCGGCTGGCTGTATGCCTTCCCACCCTTCGCGGTAAGACTGCGAAGGATGGGGCACCCGATTCTGTTGTGTCAATTTAGATGTGGGCCACCCGCCGAAGGCCCACTAATGCGATGAGACTGCATGAATGGGCAGCAGATGTATAGGTTTGATTTGATGTATGGGCCACCCGCCATGCACTCGGGGCTACGGGATTGAAGGGCAGGGGTTCGCGCGTGGCGCGAATGCCCACTCATGCGACAAGAATGCATGGGCTGGCCGCCGCTCGAGAATTGTGGTCTAGTTAGAGAGTGTAGGTGAGCCACCCGTCAAAATCTCTTTGTTCGGTTGCTCTAATTCTTCGTCGTCCTCGTCGTGGTGGTCGCCTGGAGTGTCATCCGACCAGAGCGTGGCAATGAGAGATACGGTTATGTCTTCCGAAAGACTGCGTATCAGCATCTTCACCTGTAGAACATCCATCTCAAGGGCATCGGCAATCTGTCCTATAGCTTGTTCGCGGGTAAAGTCAGAAAAATAATCTGAATCCTCCTTCGACCAGTCCATTTCAGCAAGTTCACCTGCTGAACGGAATCCTAATAGTCTTATTTTTTCGGCTTTCTCCCCTATGTAAACAACCAGCAAAGCCTGATCGCACAAGTCGAGAATCACTCGCCAGTCGAGATTCGATCTCAGGAAAATTTGAAATGGATTTGTACAGGCTAGCTGTTCGACAGATGAGATGCCCGCACGCAAGAGCTTTTCACACACATCTTGATTCCATCCCTGAAGGCAAGTAAAGGGCGGATTCTCTTTAATTTGTGTTGCGCTGGGAAGCTTAAGCGCCCGAAGAGTTCTCTCCGAGATAAAACTTCTAACAGTTGAAATTGGTAGCACGCCAACTCCGAATGCAACCGGCCACGCAAGATGCTCATTTATGACAGCGCCTACCAGTGCTCCCACCGCACCCACGAGAAGCATTCTAGCTCCCATTCTGAAAAGAGAGTCGGGAGCAAGATCTCCAGATCGATACCTTTCTGCGAATTCGTAGATACTCCAGAGGAGTGCTCCAATTCCCCCGGCAATAATGTTTGTAACTTCCGCGTTTTTGGGCAGATGGTCTGTAAGAGCGGGAGGTAGACCCATGGAGATTCCCGCAGTAGACATCGCGAGTGCAGTTAGGAGCGCGGTAACAACGACATTGAACAAGATCGCATAGAAATACTCCCAATCTGAGTATTGCAGGCGATAGATTTTGTTCACGATTCCAGTAACAAAGGTATTGAGAGCAGCTTCATCTTCAAAATTTGGAGTGGTGTTCTCCTGTCTTCTACCGTAAGCCGCAAGGTATTTAGTATGAGTTTCTCCACGCATTAGAAGCATTCGCATTTCGAATTTTTTTGAGTCTAGGACATTTCGAAATGCCAGATAGATGCATAGGAGGGGCACTGAAGGCAGGAGCGTAACAAGCCAGATACCCAGGGGTCTTATCATCCGAACAATATAACGGTGCGCGGCTGACGATGCCACGAGATTCAACCGTCTAGCGGTTCACCGCCTCTGCGGGCCTTATCTGCCGAATTTTTGTTTGCCTTGCATTTGGCTCATCATGCGTTGCTGGGCTTTGATGCCGCCGCCTGAGCCCATGGACTTGAACATCTTGCGCATCTGGGCGTACTGGCGGAGGAGATTGTTGACGTCCTGTACAGTCGTGCCTGAGCCCTTGGCGATGCGCTTGCGGCGGTTGCCGTTGATGATCTCGTGGTCGAGGCGCTCTTTTTGCGTCATCGAGTTGATGATGGATTCGACGCGGGTGAACTGGCCTTCGTCTACGTTTTCGACGGCCTGCTGCATGCCGGCGAAGGGGCCGACGGAGGGGAGCATCTTGAGGATGGACTTCATGGAGCCCATCTTTTTGATCTGACGGAGCTGGTCGCGGAAGTCGTCGAGGGTGAAGCCGTCGCCGGAGAGGGCTTTCTTGGCGAACTGCTCGGCTTTGCCGCGGTCGAGGGTGGATTCGGCGCGCTCGAGGAGGGTGGCGATGTCGCCGTGGCCCATGATGCGGGAGACGATGCGGTCGGGGTGGAAGGGCTCGAAGGCGTCAGGCTTTTCGCCGGTGCCGAGGAACTTGATGGGCGCGCCGGTGACGTGGCGGATGGAGAGGGCAGCGCCGCCGCGTGCGTCGCCGTCCATCTTGGTGAGGATGGCGCCGGTGATGGTGAGGAGATCGTTGAAGGCCTTGGCGGAGTTGACGGCGTCCTGGCCGGTCATGGCGTCGGCGACGAAGAGGATCTCGGAGGGGTTGAGGAGCTTTTTGAGCTGCGCCATCTCGTCCATCAGCGACGCGTCGATCTGGTTGCGGCCTGCGGTGTCGACGATGAGCATGTCGCAGCCGAAGTTGGCGGCGTCGCGTTTGGCCTCTTTGGCTAGGCGGAGGACGGCTTCGGTGCCGGGCTTTGCGATATCGGAGTCGGTGAGCTTGCCCTCGTAGAGCTGGGCGGAGATGGAGCGGGCTACGATGGCTAGCTGCTCGCGGGCGGCGGGACGGTAGACGTCGACCGAGACGAGCATGGGGCGGTGGCCGGCTTTTTTAAGCCACTGGGCTAGCTTGCCGCTCGTCGTAGTTTTTCCTGAACCTTGCAGGCCTGCCATGAGGATGACGCTCGGCGGCTGGGAGGCTTTCTGGAAGCGGGCGGTGTCGCGGCCGAGGAGGTTGACGAGCTCGTCGTGGACGATCTTTACGATCTGCTCTGAGGGGCTGAGGGCGGTGGCGACCTTTTCGCCGATGGCGCGGATGCGGATGTGCTCGACGAGCTCGTTGACGACGGTGAGGTTGACGTCGGACTCGAGGAGGGCGAGGCGGATCTCGCGGATGGCGTCGGAGATGTTCTCGTCGGAGATGGTGCCCTGGCCGCGGAGGGTCTTGAAGGAACGCTGGAGTTTGTCGCTTAGGTTTTCAAACATGACTGCTCCAAGTTTACAGGGAATGGGGGCGTTCTTGTCCTGCCGGACGGGCCCACTGCGCGGGGGGCGGTCACTTCGTGACTTGTATACCCCTTCGGTTGGCGCTCCCGTTGGTCGCGATGGGATATCATTGCCCGCGCAGGGCGCCTCTTTGGCGCTAGTTGAGTACGCCGCCCTTGGCGAAGGTGATGGTGAGATCGACGAGGTGGGTGTTGGGGTCGGCGACGGCGTTGTAGGTGGCGGAGTAGCCTGCGAGCGACTGGATGGCGCTGTTGTTGTGGAGGAACCCAGTGAGGTAGGTGACGTCGTAGAAGTCGCCGGGGTTCATGTGCCAGGCGGAGTCGAACTGCTTCTGCTGCTCGGTGGAGAGGCCGAGGGCTTTGATGCTGTGGATGTGGTACTGCGGGCCGGGGTCGACGAGGATGTTGTAGGAGACGTGGTGGCTGAGGTGGTCGAAGGTGGCGGGGGCCTTGACCTGGGCGTCCTCGAAGCCTTTGGCGAAGTACGCGCCGGCGATGATGGCCAGGCTTTGGCGGAGGGCAGCTTCGGAGGCCATGTCTCCGGGCTTCATCTTGACTTGTTTGTTGAAGTCGGCGGTGCTGATGATGTCGGAGCCGGGCCAGGTGAGCTCGAAGAGCTGGTAGGGCTGGCCTTCTTTGAGCGTGGCGGTGAAGTCGAGATCGACGCCGGTGGGGGTGACCTGGGGTGGGGCCTGGGTGAGATTGAGGACGGCCATGTCGAGGTAGCCCTCATTGTGGTAGGCCGAGGTGAGTGCGGTGGTGATGGCGGGACGGGTGATGTCGCTGGTGAAGGGTTGACCGGTCTGCTCTTTGATGACTTTGTCGAGCTTTGGCTGCATGGCGGGAGAGGCGTGAACCAGGGTCAGGGTATGGACGCGGACCTCGGGGGACTCGATTGCAAACGCTATGGAAGATGGGGTGGCGCCGGGCTGGTCGCTGTGGGCGATGGCTACGACGTTGGCTGTGACTCCTTTTTCCGCGACCATCGCTTTGAGGGCGGAGGAGATGCTGTCCTGGAGGTTGCCTGCGGTGGGGACGACTCCGGTGTAGAGGGGGACTCGGGCTTTGAGGGCGGAGATGAGTTCGGAGGGAGACCACCAGACGAAGTTGGTGAAGGTGGCGGGGAGGAGATTTTCCGGCGGCATGGGCTTGAGATCGTAGACCAGGCCGGTAGCGTTGGACTCGAAGCGGATGTCGGTGAAGAGGCCGGTGTCGCTGAGGTGCTGGGCGGCGGCTTGAACGTCTGCCTGGGTGGCGGTGGCGCCTGGCTGCAGGCCGCTGACTTTGAGGAGGTCGGCCTGAGAGAAGGCTGGCGCGCCGGTGAAGGAGATTGGCGGCAGGAGGAAGGACTGGGCGGCGAGTGGGAGGGTGGGGACGGAGAGGCAGAGAGCGAGGAGAGCGGGCCTGAGAGTGGTAGAACGCATTTGAATGGAAGATACCCCATGCCGCGATGGGAGAGAAGAGACTTTTTAGGGGAGGTTTGTCCTGCCGGACGGGCGCCCTGCGCGGGCGGCGGGCGTTCGCACGCCTTTTTAGAGCTTCGCGTGGTCCTCCCGTTGGTCGGAGGAAAGATTGTGCCGACCAACGGGAGGACCGTTGCAGATGATCCTGCCACGACCGGTACACGCGTCACGAAGTGACCGCCCTCCGCGTAGGAGGCCCGTCCGGCAGGACGCAAGTGACGGGCTTGGTCCGTAGTTAGGTTGGTTCGGGTTGCGAGTCGGCAGGCACAGAGGTTTGGGGAGCGGGATAATCGACTTCTATGCATGAGATTGGTCAAGCTGGCGGGAACGCGCGGACAGTGCGGGAGTTTGTGGCATATCTGCGGGTGGAAAAGGGCCTTCGGCCGGCTAGCTGTGAGGCGTATCAGCGGGATTTGGAGCAGTTTGCTGAGCATGTCGAGGTGCGGGACGGGTTGCTGGTGGGGGCGACTCAGGCGGATGTGAGCGGGTTTATGGAAGGACTGCGGGGGCACGGGGTGGAGTCGCGGTCGATTGCGCGGAAGCTGAGCTGTCTGCGTGGGTTCTATCGCTGGCTGCTGATGGATAAACGGATCGCGCATGATCCGACGGTGAATGTGGAGAGTCCTGCGAGCTGGAAGGTGCTGCCGAAGTCGCTGGCTGAGGGCGAGGTGGCCGAGATGCTGGAGCGGACCGGGGTTGCCGCTCGGAGTGATGGTGCGGATGGGCTCGCGCTGCGGGATCATGCGATTTTGGAGCTGCTGTATGCGGGTGGATTGCGGGTAGGGGAGATCTGCGCGCTGCGGGTGGAGGATGTGCATCTGGACCAGGCGCGGGCGCAGGTGAGGGGCAAGGGCGATAAGGAGAGGATTGTGCCGCTGGGGCGGTCGGCGGTGGAGGCTTTGGAGAGATATCTGGTGGTGGGGAGGCCGGGGTTGGTGCGGAGTGGGTTGGAACGGGCTGGGTATTCGCTACAGCGGGCGCTGTTCTTGAGTGTGCGAGGGAATGCGCTGACGCGGCAGTGGGTTTGGGAGATGGTGCGGTCGGCTTCGGGGACGGGGAGTAAGGCTAGTCCGCATATGCTGCGGCATAGCTGCGCGACGCACATGGTGGAGCATGGTGCGGATTTGAGGAGTGTGCAGACTCTGCTGGGTCATGCGGATATTGCTACGACGCAGGTTTATACGCATGTGGCGCTGGGGCATTTGAAGAAGGTGCATCGGGAGCATCATCCGCGCGGGAAGAGACGCGCTGAGGCGAGTTGAGTTGGAACGGGATGGGAGAGCGATCGTGCTTCGCACGATGCCCACATCTCAAAGTCGAGATGTGGGGCACCCGATTTTCCAGATATGTGGACGTGGTCCGGGTTATGCAGAGTCCCCTGAAAGTTGAGGATTTATGCGGGAAGAGATGAGTGAATTCGATAGATTGGCCGAGGGGTTTCTGGCGATGCTTGCGAATGAGCGGGGCGCGTCGGAGCATACGGTGCGGGCTTATGCGCGCGAGGTGCGGATCTTTGCGGCTTATCTGAAGGAGACTTTGGGGGAGGGGGCGAAGGTGGGTGCAGTGGAGCATCTGCATATTCGCGCTTATCTGGGAGCGTTGTATGAGCGGGGGCTGACCAAGGCGAGTGCGGCGCGGGCGCTGGCGGCGGTGAGGAGCTGGTTCAAGTGGCTGGCGAAGGAGGGGAAGGTGGCGCAGAATCCGGCGCTGCTGGTGAGTACGCCGAAGCTGCCGAAGCATCTGCCGCGGGTGCCGAGTATGGAAGAGGTGAATCGGGTTTTGAACTCGCTGGATGGTTCGACCGAGAAGAGGGCTGGCGGGATGGGCGGTGTCGTCTCCCACCCTTCGCAAGGTGCGCGAAGGATGGGGCACCCGGTGGATAGTGGCGATGCGGAGGAGGGAGATGCTTCGGCGTGGCCGGAGCGGGATCGGGTGATCTTCGAGTTGCTGTATGGGTGCGGGATTCGTAACTCGGAGCTCGTGGGTTTGAATATGAGTAGCGTGAAGTGGAGGGATGACGCGGTGCTGGTGCGCGGCAAGGGCCGGAAGGAGCGGCTGGTGCCGTTGGGAGATGAGGCTGCGGTGGCTCTCCGGGCTTATCTGCCGCTGCGTGAGGCGAAGCTGATGGCTGCGGGCAAGGGCGCGCTGGTGCATGAGGGGCCGCTGATGATGAACCTCCGAATGCGTGGGGATTGCAGGCTGACGACGCGGAGTGTGGGGAGGATTGTTAAGGCGATTGCGTTGAGCCGGGGGCTGGCGGCGGATGTGCATCCGCATACGCTGCGGCATGCGTTTGGGACGCATATGCTGGAGGAGGGGGCGGATCTGCGGGCGATTCAGGAGATGCTGGGGCATGAGCGGCTGTCGACGACGCAGAGGTATACGCAGCTGACGGTGGGTCAGGTGCAGAAGGTGTATGACGAGACGCATCCTCGGGCGAAGTGAATCGGTCTTCGAATTCTCTTGGACAGCGTGTTGTGATCCTTCCACCAAACGACTGCTTTCGGGCAAAACCGATTCGCTGATTGGGAGTTTTTTAATTTTGTGGGTTTGGGTGTTTTTGCTGGGGGTTTTGCGGAAAAGGGTGTTTTGAACGTGGATTTTTGATGGTGAGAATGTGGTGGTTTGTGGTGAGTTCGTGGTTGGTTGATGGTGTTGTTTGTGGTGGGGAAAAAAGTGACAGGGTTTTGAGATTTATTTTTGGGTCGGGATAAGTGTCTGGATTTTGTCAGGTGCTTCGGATGTGCTCTATGTCGATACTGCCTAGCTGGTGACGGCGAAGACGTAGAAGTCGGCGAAGGAGGTCTTGTCGGGGTTGTTGGGGTCGTAGGGGTAGTCGTTGGGGGTTTTGGACTGGAGAAACCATTGCGGTTGATGTTGGGCGACCCAGTCGGTGAAGGCGCGGTGGTGGACGTGCTTGTAGGGCCAGTCCTGATTCATGTTGCTGGAGTAGACGACGACGAAGCGGCTGGCGGAGACGAAGAGGTTTTGCATGTAGTCGTGGAAGACGTGGTCCTCGACGAGGTGGTAGATGACGTCGAGCGAGAGGGCGAGGTCGGCCTTGACGGCGGCGGGGAGGAGACTGGCTTCGAAGAAACGTTTGGTGGGATCGTTGGCGAAGAGAGTGCGGCATATCTCGACGGCTTTGGGGGAGATGTCGACGCCGGTGTAGTTGGGATAGCGGGCGAGTTTGAGTTGAGCCCCGTCGCCGCAGCCGTGCTCGATGACGGAGGAGATGCGGTGCTGCTCGACGAAGGTGTTGAGGAAGTTGGCCTTGAACCGGGCCAGGCGGTTGTAGCTGCCTGCGCCTGAGTCGCCACCCTTGCGGTAGCGCTGATCCCAGTAGTCGACCGAGTTTCGGAACTGCGCGCGGCGAAGTTGAAGGAGACCGTGGCCGATGACGGGGACATTCTTGAGAAAGGTTTTGACGATTTCGAGCATTGCTTACTGGTCTCCTGGGGAGTTGGGAGGATCAGTCGGCAGAAGCGTACTTGCAGTGGATTACAGGAAGTGCAGAAGGGCTGGAAATTTCAACGCTTTTATGTTGTTTGTTTGGCTGCTAAGTGTTGACTTATGCTGGTTTGATGGAGTCTATCGGGGAGCGGTTGTATGGTGGGGAAGGCAGTTTGATGAGCCGGTTTTGATCTTGCTTTTGATCTCCTGGAGACGGTGAAATCTTTGAGGTCGCCGGGAGGGATGGCACAACAATAGCACGGAGAGGCATTTGGCTGGAGGATTCTGGCGGGAGAGACAGGTGCGGCGCCCGGGGAGGCCGCATCCAATGAGGGCGAGGTACGGGATGCTGGCACGGTTGGCGAAGGGTGCGGGGTTGGCGGTGGTGGGGTTGGCCTTGATGGTGGGGCAGGCATGCAAGAAGAAGCAGGCTCCGGCAGCGGTGCAGCCTGTGGTGCGAACGGCGCCTCGGCCTGCGCAGCCGAATTTTCCGGATGATCCGCCGCCTGAGCCGTTGGTCGCCGATAAGGGGGTGCATCACTCGGTGCGGCGGGCGGTTGCGCCTGCTGTTGTGCCGGTTCCGCGGCCAGTGGTGGACCCGGAGGCTCTAGCTGAGGCGCAGAGGCAGCGGGATGCGAGTCTCTTGCAACAGCAGCAGGCGGCCTCCCAACGGCAGCAGCAGGAACTGAATGGGGTGGTTGAGCGGAGCGCGAAGATTCGGCAGGCTCAGCAGGATGAGCCGCGGATTCAGGAGGCTCCGGAGGCTCCGATCAATCGGCCGCTGCCGGGAGTGCCTGGCCAGAGGATTCAGGATAATCTGACTGCGCCGGTGCAGGAGGCTGAGCCGGGAGAGCCTGCGTCTCCGGAAGGGAACGCCGAGCCGGACCAGACGAATCCTCAGCCGCAGCCGCAGAGTTGAGCTTTTCTTGATGTAAGGGTTACGAGTTTACGTGGGATAAGCTCTCTGTGCGTGGTTTAGTCCTTGGCCGAATCTGACAGTTTCGCTAACTTAGAGTAGAGCGGTTCGCGCGTGCGCCAATGGCCACTCATGCGATGAGACTGCATGAATGGGGCACCCGTGTTTCGGCGGGGCGCCCGTCGGTGATGGGTTAATGGCTTGAGATGAGGAGGATGTGGGCTGGCTCTGTGGGGGTGGTGGGGGCGATCTGGAAGGGCTGGCTGGGAGCGATGGCGACTACAGTGCCCAGGCTGATCTTTGTGGGTTGGCCGTTGTGGAGGATGGTTGTGTCGGAGAGGGCTACTACGACGGACTGGGTTGAGGAGGGCGGCACGTTGCACGGGGAGGACGAGGCGCAGAGGACTCTGAGGACCGAGAGGCCGGGGGAGGAGAACTCGGTGGAGTTGAGGTTGTGGGTCAGGTCGGTGGGGGCGGGGCCGCGGAAGTCGGGGGTGTTGCCGAGGTCGAGGTGGGGGAGTTCGACGCGGAGGAAGTCTGAGGGGAGGTCGCTTAGGTTTTCTATGGAGTGACGCTCGAGGAGGCCTCGGCTGATGCGGAAGGCTCCGAGGTGGGTGGGGGGGCGGGTGATGGTTTGGGGAGGGTTCTTGTGGATGATGTTTACGGGGCCGGAGTCGTTGAGGTAGACGTAGACGGTGGAGGTGGCGGGGTGATCGTGGACTGGGACCTTCTCGTGGGGGGCGTAGTGGACGCGGATTACGTTGAAGGTGTCGTTGGTGAGGATGGTCTGGTAGTTGGGCGGGAGGTTTTGTTGGGCTGGGGTGGTCAGGGTTAGGAGGAGCAGGAACAGGGGGAGGAGCTTTTTCAATTTAGACCTCCTGCGGGGTTGTTGTGGATTATCGAACGTCTGGGAGAAAGGGCAACGGTAGACTCCTCACCCTTCGGCTTCGCTCAGGAACAGAATGACGAGCAAAAAAGGCAACAGCAGATTCCTCCGCTTCGCTACGGAATGACAAACAAAAGAACGGGCAACGGCAAAAGCAACCGCAGATCCCCTTCGGGGATGACAACAAGAAGGGCAACCGCAACTGCAACTGCAACTGCAACTGCAACTGCAACTGCAACTACAACTGCAAAGACGAAATACGGGGATCCTTCACTGCGTTCAGGATGACGGCTATTTTAGGGTGGCGCCCCTTTTAGGATGACGGACATTCGGTTCAGGCTAGACGGCCTTTGGAATGGACGGGTTGGGTTAGTAGCGCGGGATGGTGGGGTCTATGGTGCGAGACCAGGCGTCGATGCCTCCGGCGAGGGACTGGACGTGCTCGAAGCCTTGATTACGCAACCACATGGTGACGCTGAGAGAGCGGGCTCCGTGATGGCAGAGGACGACGATGGGGGCGTCGGGGTCGAGTTCGGTGTGGGCGCGGGAGGGGATCTCGCCCATGGGGATGAGGGTGGAGCCGGGGAGGTGGGCGGTCTGGAACTCCCAGGGCTCGCGGACGTCCAATAAGAGAGGGGCGCTGGGCTGCTGGCGGAGGGCGGAGAAGGCTTCTGCGGTAATTTCGGGCTCTAGCATGATTTCAAGGATATCCTTAGAGATAGCATCAGGCACAGGGTCCCGCTATGGGGCTTCGGCGAGGACTGGGTTAATTCTGACGGTTCTGCGGAGCGTGCCGGGCTGGGAATGTGGTTGGGGATGTGGTTGAGCAGGGTGCATCCTGTTGGGAAGCTTACGAATTTAATTGTGGACGGTGGCTGCTTAGGAGACTGTCTTGAGTTCGACGAATGGTTTTGGTTTGGAGAGTGTATTGGAGAAGGTACTGATTGTTGAGGACGAGGTCCACGCTCGCAGTGGGCTGACGGAGCTGATTGAGAGCTGGGGCTACAGGGCTGAGTGTGCGGCCGATGGGATGGAGGGTCTGGAGAAGGCGGTGTCGTGGGCTCCCGCGATTATTGTGACGGACCTGAAGATGCCGCGGATGGATGGGATGGAGCTGCTGAGCCGGATTGGCGAGCTGCCGCAGAGGATTGCGGTGGTGATGCTGACGGCGCAGGGGTCGATTGAGTCGGCTGTCGATGCGATGCGGATGGGGGCGTACGACTATATTCCGAAGCCGGTGGATCCGGTTCGGCTGAAGACGATTCTGCATAATGCGAGCCGGCAGCGGGAGGCGGATGCGGAGCTGGAGGCTACGGGACGGCAGCTGAGAGACACGGGCGTGCTGGGGCCGATGGTGGGGTCGTCGCCGCAGATGGTGGATATCTTTGCGATGATCGAGAGGATTGCTCCGTCGAATGTGTCGGTGCTGGTGACGGGCGAGAGCGGGACGGGAAAAGAGCTGGTGGCGCGGGCGCTGCATGATCTAAGTGCGCGGAGGCTGAAGCCGTTTGTGGCGGTGAACTGCGCGGCGATTCCGGAGACGCTGATCGAGAGCGAGATCTTTGGGCACGAGAAGGGCGCGTTTACCGGGGCGCTGGAGCGAAGGGCTGGGTGCTTTGAGTTGGCGGAGGAGGGAACGCTGCTGCTCGATGAGATTGGCGAGATGCCGATGGCGACCCAGGCGAAGCTGCTGCGGGTGCTGGAGGATCGGAAGCTGCGACGGCTGGGCAGCAAGATCGAGACGCCGGTAGATGTGCGGGTGGTGGCGGCTACGAATAAAGATCCGGAGAAGGCTGTGTCGAGCGGGGAGCTGCGGGGGGATCTTTACTATCGGCTAAATGTTTTTAATATCCAGATGCCTCCGCTGCGGGATCACCTGATGGATGTTTCTGCGATTGCGGAGAAGATGATCGACGATATGAATGAGCGGCATCACTGCACGGTGGCGGGGTTGAAGGACTCGCTGATGACGCGGCTGGAGAGTTACAAGTGGCCGGGCAATGTGCGGGAGCTGCGGAACACGATTGAGCGGGCGGTGATTCTGGCAGGGTCGGGGATGCTGGGGATTGAGCATCTGCCGCCGCACTTTGGGGAGCCGGGATTTGCGCCTCCTCCTAACCGGGTGGGCGGCGTAGAGTCTGTTGTTGCGGCTGCGCATGCGGCACAATTTGAGGATGGTCAGAGGCGATTGGATGAGTCGAACTCGGTGCGGGTGGAGGTGGGGACGACGGTGGATGAGGCAGAACGGCAGCTGATTCTGAAGACGCTGGTGGCGACGCATAACAACAAGACCAAGGCCGCGGAGATCCTGGGAATCAGTTCGAAGACGTTGCAGAATAAGCTGAAGGAATATTCGAACGCTGCTGTGACGGAGTAACGATGCGGCTGAAGACGAAGCTGGTTCTTGCGGCAACGGGGTTGACGTTTGCGATCGTGCTGGTGCTTTCGGCACTGTTCGTGGGCGAGCTGTTGCGGCAGAGGATCGAGCAGACGGCTGCGGCGAATGATGTGCTGGTGCACGAGGTCTGGCTGGAGATGCGGAAGGCGGTGGAGACGGGGTTGCGGGCGAATCCGCCGGTGGACCGGAGTGACGAGGCGCTGCATGCGGCGGTGGTGGATGCGCTCAGGAGCCAGACGGCTCTGACCCAGGTGATGAATACGATTGTGCGCTACTCGCCTACGGTGCAGGACGTGAGCGTGACGGATGCGCATGGGTTGACGTTATTGAGTACGGACCCGGATGCGGTGGATCAGCCGGCGGTGTTCCGGTTCAGTTTGGCGAGTGTGCAGAACGGGCCGATCTCGCGGCAGATGAGGGTGGTGTTCGGCAAGCCGCGGGTGCTGGATATCTCGCAGTCGCTGGAGCGGAATGGGGCTCCGTTTCTGGTGGTGCATGTTGGGGTGCGGTCGACGTTTTTGAAGAACGCCTATGAGCCGTGGTTACTGGATGCTCTGATCTTTGCGGCGCTGGCGGCGCTGGCGGCGATGTTGTCGGCTGGGCTGCTGGCGAATGTGGCGTTGCGACCACTGGAGGCGATCAGCGCGCGGCTGGAGAGCTTGACGCTGACGGGCGGCGCGATTTCGGAGAGGTTGCTGGACAGCGGAGTAAGGAATGACGCGGTGGTGCGGGTGACGAAGACGCTGGACCGGTTGGGAGAACAGATGCGCACGCAGGAGGCCGGGTATACGGCGCTGCAGGCGAATCTGAACCAGATGTTGGATACGCTGCGAGATGGCGTGATGCTGTTTACGGCGGACCGGCGGGCGGTGATGGTGTCGGATGCGGTGGCTTATTTTCTGGGAGCCCCGTTGAACGAAGATCACGAGAAGCTGGTTGGCATGCGGCTGGAAGAGATCTTTGCTCCGGATAGCGTGCTGGGAGAGGCGGTGTTGGAGGCGTTCGCCGAGGGGGGCCAGGTGAGTGCGCAGGCGTTGACGCTGGAGGATGGGCGGCAGGTGCAATTCTCGCTGGACCGGATCGACGATCGATTGAGCGGGGTGGGGAGTGTGGCGACGCTGTTGACCCTGCGGGATATGGAGTCGGTGGCACAGTTGGGGCAGGAGCTGGAGGTCGCGAGGAGGCTGGCGGCGATTGGGAGGCTGACGGCCGGGGTAGGGCATGAGGTAAAGAACCCGATCAACGCGATGGTGCTGCATCTGGAGCTGCTGCGCGGGAAGCTGGCGCCCGGCGGGGCCGAGGCGTTTGGCGGGGCGCAACGGCATGTGGAGATTCTGGCGGGCGAGATGCAGCGGCTGGACAGAGTGGTGCAGACGCTGGCGGACTTTTCGCGACCCATGGAACTGCATCTGCGGGAGCATGACCTGCGGCAGGTGGTTGCGGTTGTGATGGAGCTGACCTCGGCCGAGATGAAGGAGAACCGGGTGCGGGTGGTGGTGGATGCTCCGAAGGATCCGTTGATGGTGAGGGTGGATGCGCAGCTGATGCAGCAGGCGCTGTTGAACCTGTTGCTGAACGGTATGCAGGCTATGCCCGAGGGCGGGGCGATGGTGGTACGGATGCGGCGGGACCACCAGCTGGCGGTGGTTGAAGTAATTGACGAAGGAGAGGGTATACCTGAGAAGCTATTACCGCGTATCTTCGAACTGTACTTCACCACCAAACCAAAGGGCAGCGGAATTGGGCTGGCGATGACGTACCGGATTTTGCAGCTGCATGGCGGAGCGATGGAGGTGCGATCCAATGCCGACCCGGACTCGGTCGAGCGTGGGACGACCTTTACGTTTCGGCTGCCGGCTGCGGCGGGAGTTGGCGGCGAGAGCAGGAAGGCCGCAGGAGTAGTTCAGAATCAGAAAGAGCTAGGGGAACGGGTTTGAAGGGTACGGGCAACATTACGCAGAAGATCGCATGGACGACTCTCTGGTTTGGTTTGGCGATGGGGATGGCGGGATGCCGGCATAAGCCGCAGCTCGCGCCGCTGCCGCCTGTGATGGCTCCGGTAGCGCTTGAGAATATTCCGGAGCCGGATGATCTGCCGATGGTGGAGGAGCCGCCGGTAAAGCTGCCGGCGGTGCCGGTGTCGACCGAGGCAGGGAAGCCGAAGAAGAGGAAGAAGACGCCTAAGGTTGTCGCATCGGTTGAACCACCGCCGGCGGAGACACAGGTGGCCAGCGCCGCTGCTGCTCCGTCGCCAGATGCTGCGGTGGGTGCTTTGACGGCGGGGGGAGAGACGAATCCGCAGACGAAACAGGAGGCAGAGGATCTTATCGCGTCGATCGACAAGAGGCTGAATGCGCTGCCGGCGCAGAAGGTGGAAGAGCAAAAGGCCCAGGTGAGTAAGGTGAAGAACTTCTGGAAGGATGCTCAGGACGCGTTGAAGTCCGGCGATGCCGAAGGGGCGAAGACGCTGGCTACGAAGGCTAAGCTGCTGCTGGATGATCTGGAGAAATAGCGAGTCAGCTGGTTAGCGAATCAGCGGAGTTCTTGCGCGGGGCAACTACTTGCTGACTCGCTGACGGGTTTATCGCTGACTCGCTGGTTCCAAGCTGACTTGCTCGTTCGTGCTCGAACTAGGCGTTGGCGCCGTGGCATTTTTTGTACTTCTTGCCGGAGCCGCAGGGGCACTCGTCGTTGCGGCCTACTTTTTCGCCGGCGTGGCGTGGGCCGGAGCCGTTGGTGTCGGCGGAGGCTGAGCTGACGGAGCGGGCTTGCTCGAGTTCGCGCTGCTTCTTCTTCTGGAACTCGCGCTCGAGGGCGTCGATGGTGGTGGAGGGTGCGCGGTTTGGTGGCGGGGTTGGTGGGTTTTGACGCGCGGCGGGGGCGTTGGTGTGTTGCGGTGGACCGGATGGGGGCAGGGCGCTTTGCGCGCTGGCGGAGGCTAGCTGCTGGGCTTGTTGAGCCTGGGCTAGAGCCTGTGCGTGGGCCTGGGCTTGAGCAAGCTGCTCGGCGGATTCGATTGGCGTGCCGTCGGGGCCGATGATCTGCATGCGGAAGAGGTGGCGTGCGGTGTCTTCCTGGAAGCGCATCATCATGCCTTCGAACATCTCGAAGGACTCTTTCTTGTAGGCGACGAGTGGATCTTGTTGCGCGTAGCCGCGGAGGCCGATGCCCTCTTTGAGGTGGTCCATGGCGAGGAGGTGATCTTTCCAGAGACCGTCGAGGACGGAGAGCATGACGATGCGCTCGTGGTAGCGCATGGCTTCGGCGCCGAGGATGTTCTCCTTGATGTCGTAGCGGCCGCGGAGGTTTTGGAAGATGGCTTCGCCGAGTTCGTGGCGGTTGAGCGTGGTGGCGTCGATCTCTTTTTCGAGGTGTGCGCCGAAGATGTCGTAGAGCTGCGCGAAGAGAGGCTCGAGCTTCCACACGTCGGCGTGGGCCTTTTCAGGGGCGTTCTCGTCGAGGATGTTGGAAAGGATGGTGGAGGTGTAGTCGTCGGTGATGAGCTGCTTCTGGTCTACGCCTTCCATCAACTGCCTTCGCAAACCGTAGACGGCTTCGCGCTGTTTGTTCATGACATCGTCGTACTCGAGGACGTGTTTGCGGGACTCGAAGTTCTGGGTTTCGACGGCCTTCTGCGCGGCCTCGATGCGGCGGGAGATCATGCCGGATTCGATGGGGACACCCTCTTCCATGCCGAGGCGCTGGAGGAGGGTCGAGACCCACTCGCGGGCGAAGATGCGCATGAGGTCGTCTTCGAGGGAGAGGAAGAAGCGCGAGGAGCCGGGGTCGCCCTGACGGCCGGCGCGTCCGCGGAGCTGATTGTCGACGCGGCGTGATTCGTGGCGTTCGGTGCCGAGGATGTGGAGGCCGCCTGCGCCGATGACGGATTCGTGCTCGGCTTTGGCTGCGCCCTCGTGGGCTGCGGTGGCAGCGTCCCAGTTGGCTTGCGTGGTTTCAAACTCCTGGCCGGTGTAGTAGAAGCGAACCATGCCGGGACCGGCGACGGGGCTGATGATGCCTTCGGCTGCGGAGACGGCGCGGGCCTGCTGCTTGCGGACGAGATCTTGACGGGCCATGAACTCGGCGTTGCCGCCGAGGAGGATGTCAGTGCCGCGGCCTGCCATGTTGGTGGCGATGGTGACCATGCCGAGGCGGCCGGCCTGGGCGACAATCTCTGCTTCCTTCTCGTGGAACTTGGCGTTGAGGACTACGTGGCGGACGCCTTTGCGCTTGAGGATCTCAGAGAGGAGTTCGGACTTTTCGATCGACGTGGTGCCGACGAGGACGGGCTGTTTTTCACCGTGGAGACGGGCGATCTCGTCGGCGACGGCGAAGTATTTTTCCTGCGCGGTGCGGTAGACGACGTCGGCGTTTTCGATGCGGAGCATCTTGCGGTTGGTGGGCGTGACGACGATGTCGAGCTTGTAGATCTTGTCGAACTCGGCGGCTTCGGTCTCGGCGGTGCCGGTCATGCCGCTGAGTTTTTTGTACATGCGGAAGTAGTTCTGGAAGGTGATGGTGGCGAGCGTCTGATCTTCCTTGCGGATGGCCACGCCTTCCTTGGCTTCGACGGCTTGATGCAATCCATCGGACCAGCGGCGGCCGGGCATGAGGCGGCCAGTGAACTCGTCGACGATGATGACTTCGCCGTCCTTGACGACGTACTCTACGTCACGCTTGTAGAGGGAGTGGGCTTTGATGGCGACTTCGACGTGATGCTTGAGATCCCAGTTTTCGGGGTCGGCGATGTTGCCGATGCCGAGGAGGCCTTCGATCTTCTCCCAGCCTTCGTCGGTGACCGTGATGGAGCGAGTTTTTTCGTCTACGACGTAGTCGCCGGACCAGGTTTTGGTTTCGACGGTTTCGATGAGTTCGCCGAGTTCGAGCTTGGGGATGATGACGTTGACGCGGGCGTACTTGTCGGTGGTCTGGTCGGTGGGGCCGGAGATGATGAGCGGGGTGCGGGCTTCGTCGATGAGGATGGAGTCCACTTCGTCGACGATGCAGTAGTAGTGGCCGCGCTGAACCTGATCCTTGAGCTCGAACTTCATGTTGTCGCGGAGGTAGTCGAAGCCGAACTCGTTGTTGGTGCCGTAGGTGATGTCGGAGGCGTAGGCTTCGCGGCGCTGCTCGTCGGAGAGGTCGTGGACGATGACGCCGACGGTGAGTCCGAGGAAGCCGTAGATCTTGCCCATCCATTCGGCGTCGCGTTTGGCGAGGTAGTCGTTGACGGTGACAACGTGGACGCCACGGCCGGCGAGGGCGTTGAGATAGCAGGGGAGCGTGGCGACGAGGGTTTTTCCTTCGCCGGTCTTCATCTCGGCGATCTTGCCGGAGTGGAGGACGATGCCGCCGATGAGCTGCACGTCGAAGTGACGCATCTGCACGGCGCGCTTGCCGGCTTCGCGGACTACGGCGAAGGCTTCGGGCAGTATGGCGTCGAGGGCGGCCTTTTCGGCGGCGTTGCGCTCGTCGGCGTTCTCGGGGGTGTCGGCGATGTGCGAGATCGAATCTGCGATGCGCTGGCGGAACTCGGCGGTCTTGTTGCGCAGAGCCTCGTCGGAGAGCGCCTGAATGGTCGGCTCGAGCGCGTTGATCTGCGCGACGGTGGGCTGGATGCGCTTGACGGCGCGTTCGTTACTGGTGCCAAAGACTTTTGCAATGACTGAGTTGAGCAAAACGGTATCCTTCGGGGGCGCACTTTGTCCCAAATACTAGTGTAACTGGTATGGGTGGCGCGGTTGGCAGGGAAGTTGGCCGTGTGAGATACGGCAAATCTGGAGCTCATGGGTGACGGATTCGAGCGGGCTAGGACTTCGAACGGACGTAGACCGGATCGCGCTTGAGATAGGCGAAGCGGTACTTGGCGTCCTGCCCTGAGGGCGCGCAAAGGTGGCCGGTGAAGGGAGCGCGGAGGGTTTCGGCGCCGAAGGCTATGGCTACGAAGGCCGGGGTGAAGCACTTGCTGTTGTCGAAGACCTCGCCGGAGACCCAGTGGAGCTCGCCGGTGGCTTCGGCGTTTGCAGGGATCGCTACGGGCAGGATGACCGGGCCGGGGTGCATGCCGGGCGGGGTTTCGAGGGAGATGGGGAGTTTGGTGTTGGAGGCGTCTTCGAAGGCGAGTGCGGGGCGACCGGGGACGGTGCAGGTTTCGGCGCCGATGTTGCGGAGGACTAGTAGGGTGCCGGACTGGGACATGCCGTCGAAGTTGCCGTTTTCGCCGTCGAAGGAGAGCGAGAGCTGCGCGGCGGTGCAGGCCAGCAGGGTGGACGCGGCGGGGAGCGGAGTCGCGCTCGCTGAAGAGGCGAGGATGAGCACTACGGCGACGACTACATAGACCGCGTTGGAGGCTGGTTTGTTCACTCTCGAGAATTTTAGTCTTTCTTTGTGAATCTGGTGAGATGTTTTCGGATGGCTTTGGGAATGGCGGGAAGCGGAGACGGGATGTAAGCTGACTTGTCAGTTGCGGGATTTCGTTCAGGCGGGAATCTTATGCTGAGTTACGAGCAGAGTAGCTTGATGGTGGTTTTGGCGATGCTGGTTTCGGTGGCGATGGTGCTGGTGCTCAATCGGGCGTGGCCGATTCCCAATCGCAAGCTGATCAATGATGTGACGGGATGGCAGCTGGGCATTCTGGGGACGACGTATGGAGTGATTCTGGGCTTCATGCTGTATACGGTCTGGATAGATTTTCGGGCTGCGGAGGTGAATGCGGCGCAGGAGGCTAGCTCGCTGTTGACCGTGACGCGGGTGGCGTCGGCGCTGCCGGCTGCGGAGAGAGAGGCGTTTCGCGCGCTGGGGCTGAAGTACGCGGATGCGGTGGTGCACCAGGAGTGGCCGGCGATGCAGCGTCAGGAGGAGAGCCGGGCGGGCGAGATGATTGAGGTGGAGATGTGGAAGCTGCTCGCTGCGGTGAAGGACGATGCCGGCGCGGCGAACAGCGTGGACCACCTGACGCGGGTGTTGAGTGAGCTTTCGGAGAGGCGCAGTCTGCGGGAGGAGCAGCTTCGTGTGCGGCTGCCGGTTGTGTTATGGATTTTGCTGTTGGCTGGTGGAGGCGCGACGGTGGGGTCTTCGTGCCTGTTGGGGAATGACAATAAGTGGCTGCACTATTGCCAGGTGCTGGCGCTGACGTTTGTGGTGGCGGTGACGCTGTCGGCGATTGCGGACCTGGCGCGGCCGTTTGAGGGTTCGGTGTCGGTGAGTCCGATTGCGTTTGAGCGTGCTCAGACGATCATGCAGCTGGATGCGGGTCGTTAGCGGCTCCTCGCTTATTCAAAGGCGTCGCCGAGAGCCCACATCTCAAATTCGAGATGTGGGCACCCGCTTTTTGCCGCTGTAGGGTGTGTCCGAGGTGCTGGATTAGGGCGTTGAGGCCAGGGGTTAGTGTCCGCCCGCGGCTTCGGGGTCGGGTTTGGCGGCTTTGGTGGGGAGACGCATGATGAAGGGCAGGGGCGTGAGCAGGAAGATGGTGCAGGCGAGGATGGCGAAGGCGTTTTTGTAGCTGAGCATCGAGGCCTGACGGAGCATCTGCTGATAGGCCTGGCCTACGGCCATCTGCGAGGCGTTGGCGGCAGACATACCCTGCGACATCAGCATCTCTTTCATGCGGTCCATGTAGAGGTTGTAGGGGACACTACCCGGGATGACGTTCGCCGAGAGAGCGACCTGCTGGACCTGGGAGTTGCGAGCGAGATAGGTAGTAAGGAGCGCCGTGCCTGCGCTGCCGCCGAGGTTGCGGGCGAAGTTGGAGAGGCTGGAGATCTGGTTGGTCTTGCTGGGGGGAACGCCGACGTAGTTGAGCGTGCTGATGGGGATGAAGATGAAGGCGAGGCCAATGACCTGGAGCATGCGCCAGAGGGTTACAGTGCCGAAGGCTGCGTTGAGATCGAGGCGGGTCAGGTTGTAGATGCCTATTGCGGTGACGAGGTAGCCGAGGCAGACCATGAGGCGTGGGTCGAACTTTCCGAGGCTGCGGCCGGCGACGAACATCATGAGCATCATGACGAAGCCTGCGGGGGAGAGAACCATGCCGGCGCGTTCGGCGGTGTAGCCGAGGAGGCCCTGGAGGTACTGCGGGATGAGGACGGTCGAGCCGAAGAGGACCATGCCGAGGATGAGTTGGAGGAAGACAGCGGTGCCGAAGTTTCGGTTCTTGAGGAGCTTGAGGTCGACGATGGGGTCGGGGTGGTGCCACTCCCACCAGGTGAAGAAGATGAGCGTGACGGCGGCGAGGATGGCGAAGGTGCGAATCATGGGATCGCCGAACCAGTCCTTCTCCTGGCCTTTGTCGAGGGTGAACTCGAGGCAACCGACACCGAAGGCTACGAGACCGAGACCGAGGAAGTCGATCTTGAGGTGCTTGGCCTGCTCCATGCGCTGCTTGAGGTGGGGTGGGTCTTCGACCATGCGGTTGCTGAGGTAGAGCGAGATGAGTCCGATGGGGATGTTGATGAAGAAGATCCAGTGCCAGTTGAAGTTGTCGGTGATCCAGCCGCCGAGGGTGGGGCCGATGGCCGGTGCGACGACGACGGCCATGCCGTAGACGGCGAAGGCCTGGCCGCGTTTTTCGATGGGAAAGGTGTCGGCGAGGATGGCTTGTTCGCTGGGCGCGAGGCCGCCGCCGCCTGCGCCCTGAAGGATGCGCGCGACGATGAGAAGGGGAAGCGTGTTGGCGATGCCGCAGAGAAAAGAGCAGATGGTGAAGAGGGCGACGCAGACCATGTAGAAGCGCTTGCGGCCGAAGCGGTTGGAGAGCCAGCCGGAGATGGGCAGGACGATGGCGCTTGAGACAAGGTAGCTGGTGAGGACCCAGGTGGCCTCTTCGGAGCTGGCGCCGAGAGTGCCGGCGATGTGGGGCAGGGCGACGTTGGCGATGGAGGTATCGAGGACCTCCATGAAGGTGGCGAGTGTGACGGTGAGCGCGATGGCCCAGGGGTTGTGGTGGGGCTTCCACGCAGCAGGCGTGGCGGCGATGGGCCTGAGCCGGCCAGGTGCGGGCGAAGGTGCAGTCATTGTTGCCATATCAGTCTCCTGATATGATATCAGGAGACTGATATGGTTTCTTTAAATTCTAACGGTACGAAACGACAGGCGGAGAGACGGCGGGCGGCGCAGATGATGAAGCGCATCCTGATCCACTTCCGCAGTCAGATGGATGAGGCGCTGCGGCCACATGGCGTGACGACGGCGCAGCTGCACATTCTGAAGACGATTCGGGAGCAGCCGGGGGCGTCTGGGGCTCAGCTGTCGCGGTTGTGCTACATGACGCCGCAGTCGGCGCAGTCGCTGCTGACGGGGCTGGAGAGAGACGGATGGATTGTACGGAATAAAGGGCGGGGGAATGACCGGATTCTTACGGCGCAGCTGACTGCTGAGGGGGAAGAGCTGCTTCAGACGGCGGAAAAGATGGTGAAGGAGATCGAAGGGAAGCTGTGGCGGGGGGTGGCGGAGGGTTCGATCGAGGCTTTGAATGGGGTGCTGGAGCAGTGCCTTGCGAATCTTGGGCCGGAGTCGGACGGCCGGTAGGTTCTGAGGAGAGAACCAGGACGGCCTGCCGTGGGGAAGGCAGGCCGATGTTTTACTGGCTGGGTTGTTTGCCGTGGAATAGTTTGTGGTTGATGTCGGGCCAGAACTCGTGAAAGAGGAAGGTGCCGGCGTCGATACCGACGTTTGACCCCCACTTGCTGACGGTGTTGCCGAGGGTACGTTCTCTCGAGGGATAGTAAAGGTTGGAGAGTCCGGCGCCAGCTCCTGCGCCGACGATCTCGCTGATGTTGAAGGTGTCATTTCCAGCGTCGTTGCGTGTAATGACGACGCGGCTTAGAGAGTAGCCGGCGCGCTTCATGAAACCGCCGTGTCCCAAGGTGTAGTAGCGGTTGTCCTGGCGGAAGACGACGGGGAAGATGGCCTCGACGGTGTAGTTTTCCACGGCCTGATCGACGAAGGCGTGCCAATAGTAGCGTCCGTAGCCGGCAGCACCTTGACGAAACTCGGGAGTTGAGTTTGTTGCCTGATTGATGCCGGCGACTGCTGCAGGAAGAAAGATGGAGGAGTAGTCAAAGCTGTCCTGCGAGGCAGTTTTGAACTTTTCCAGGACCGTTTGGGGTGGGAGATGGGTGTTGGCGCTGACAGCGCGGAAGTTTGGAAAGATGCCGAGGATGCGCTTGGTCTGAACGCCTTCCTGCACTGCGACCGGGCCTGAGATAGGTGCCTGAGGAGCGTCGGGAAGGTCGGAGTTGTCGAGCGAGGACGATGAGGTGGTGTCGGCACTGACTGTTTTGAGAGTGGCTGGCTTATCCGAGAGGGAGTTCAGTCTGTTCTGTGCCCCTGCGTTGCCGCAGAAAAGATACAGTGACAGGAACAAATTGGTGGCGCAGAGGGAGTGACCTGATTTTATTTTCATAGGCATTGGGTAGTTAGTTATTTCATTAGACGTAAAAGTATGATGTTTGGTCTGCCTGAGATGATTCATCGACTTTTAATTGATTCTCAGGCACAGAGGCGGCGAGCTATTGAAGTTAGATGCGGGCTTTCCGTTGAAATTTGCTTTGGGATTGTGGCGCTTAGCGGAGGGTGGCGTGGAAGCGGAGGCGAACGTAGTCGGCGACCCAGTTGCCGTCGGCGTCGCGGAGGATGGGTTTGAGCAGGGCGATGATGCTGGTGATGGCGGCTGCGCGATCGTGTGGATTGAGGCGGTCGAGGACACCGTTGCGGAAGGTGTTGAGCCAGGACTCCATGCCGTTGGGGAGCGGCGTGGGGCGAGGGATGAGCGCGATGGATTGGACGGTGAAGCCGGCGGATTCGAGGAGACGGCGATAGAGCACTGGTGAGGGAAAGAAGCTGGCGGCGGTGGCTTCGGCGTCGATGTGGAAGGGCGCGAGAGTGGCCTGGAGTGCGGTGCGGATGGCGGCGACGTTGCCGTGGCCGCCCATCTCGACGACGAAGCGGGCCTGTGGATTTGTGATGCGAAGGGCGCGGTGAACGCCGGCGAGCGCGGCCTGATGGCCGGAGATGCCGGTGATCCAGTGGAGGGCGGCGTTGGAGAAGACGGCGTCGAACTGGTTGTGGTAGGGGAGTGCGGTGGCGTCGTGGTGCTCGACGTTGAATTTGACTGCGCTGTGGAGGTTGCGTTGACGGGCGGCTGCGAGCATGGTGGGTGAGGCGTCGACGCCGGTGAGGATGGCGCCGGTGGCGGCGAGTTGTTCGGTGAGGGCGCCGTCGCCGCAGCCGAGATCGAGGATGTGCTCGCCGGATTGGGGGGCGAGGAGAGCGACGACGTCGGAGGCAAGGGTGGCGACGAAGCGGCCGTTGGCGGCGTAGGCTTCGGTGTTCCAGGTTTGGCCGGAGGGTTGGGCGCTCATGTGCTTATTGTTCGCCGCCGCGCGCCGTTTTGCGAGGAAGATAAGAATTTTCTGTGCGGCGATAAGGAAGCGCCGATCTGTAAGAGTGATGGTGCTTCTTTCAGACAGGACATCATGCGTGTTTCAGAGACAACGACGCTAGGTGCCGTAGCCGCGATGCTTCATTGCCAGCAGATCCTGGTTGCTGGGCCAGGAGATGGTGAGGAGGAAGGCGGAGTCCTGAAGGGCTTCTACTTCGTGGCGGATGGAGGCGCTGAGAGTGATGAGGTCTCCGGCTTTGAGGTCGTGAGGCTTGCTGTGAACGGAGAAGCGTATCTGCCCTTTGAGAACCTGGACGGAGAGGGTTCCGTCTGCGTGATGCTCCTTCATTCGGGCGGCGTTCTCCATGACGATGAGGACGACTCGGAGGTCGTGTTTCTTGAAGAGGGTCTTGGCGTAGTGGCCGGATTGCCAGGGCTTCTTCTGTTCGGCGTCGGCAATCTCCTGATGGAGGTCGAACTGCGCCAGTTTGTCGATCATGGTGCCGTCTTTGAGGGAGGTGGTCATGGTGTTTTCCTCAGCCCGCATTAATTACGCTTTGTGAGGGATGAGATGCAAGGGGAATGATTGTCGCCGGGTGGAGCGGACATATACTTGTGTTTTGCCGGGCACAGATTTTGCCGGCGTGAGAATGGTCCAGGAGTGAATCGGTGACGATGAAGATGATGACGGCGGTTGCGTTTGGGCGGGAGAACAAGGGGCGTTTTGTCGAGGAGCTGAAGGCGCTGCTGCGGATTCCTTCGGTGTCTACGGCTCCTGAGCATGCGGGGGATGTGCGGCGGGCTGCGGAGTTTGTTGCGGCGGAGCTGAAGAGGATTGGGATGGAGAACGTTCGTCTGATTGAGACGAGTACCGCGGGGCGGAAGGGGCATCCGCTGGTGTATGCGGACTGGCTGCATGCGGCTCCGGCAGCGGATGGGAAGGCCAAACCTACGGTGCTTTGTTACGGACACTACGATGTGCAGCCGGCGGAGCCTCTGGATGAGTGGAAGTCGCCACCCTTTGAGCCTACAGAGAGAGATGGGAATATCTATGCTCGCGGTGCGGTGGATGACAAGGGGCAGATGTGGATGCATGTGAAGGCGCTGGAGTCGCTGATGGCGGCGGGCGGTGGGACGCTGCCGGTAAATGTGCGGGTGATCGTTGAGGGCGAGGAAGAGGTTGGGGGCGAGGGGATCGCTGCGTTTGTGCGGGAGCATGGCGATCAGCTGAAGGCGGATGTGGCGCTGGTGAGCGATACGGAGATGTTTGCGCCGGAGCTGCCGACGCTGTGCGTGGGGTTGCGCGGGATGATCTATACCGAGATCGAAGCTCGCGGGGCGAAGACGGATCTGCACTCGGGGATGTATGGCGGGGCGGCTCCGAATCCGTTTGTCGCGCTGGCGCAGGTGATTGCGAAGTTGAAGGATGAGAATGGAAAGATTTTGATTCCGGGATTTTATGACGAGGTGCAGAAGCCGACGGCGGATGAGTTGAAGGCGTGGAAGGCGCTGCCGTTTGATGAAGAACACTATTGCGCTACCGAGGTTGGGTCGAGTGTGTTGACGGGCGAGCCTGGGTTGAGTGTGCAGGAGCGGACGTGGGCGAGGCCGACGCTCGACGTACATGGGATGCCGGGTGGGTTCGTTGGAGTGGGCGCTAAGACGGTGATCCCCGCGAAGGCCGTGGCGAAGGTGAGCATGCGGCTGGTGCCGGATATGACGCCGGCGGAGAGCTTTCGGAAGTACAAGGCCTATGTGGAGTCGATTGCGCCGAAGGGAGTTGCGTTGGAGGTGCGGTTGATTCATGCGGGCGATCCGATTGTGGTGAGCACGGATAACTCTTACGTGAAGGCTGCGACTGAGGCGATGCGTGAGGTGTTCGGCAAGGAGACGGTGTTTGTGCGGGGGGGCGGGTCGATTCCGATAGTGGGCGACTTTGTGCGGGAGCTGAAGGTGCCGACGGTGATGATGGGATTCGGGCTGCCGGATGACAATCTTCATGCTCCGAACGAGAAGTTTCATCTAGCGAACTTTCATCGCGGGATCGAGTCGATTGTGCGGTTTTTGAGTGGTGTGGGCGCCTGATGCAGCGGGAAGACCTCCCTCCCGTAGGGGGCTATGTGCTGGCCGGCGGGAAGAGTTCGCGGATGGGAAGCGATAAGGCGCTGCTGGAACTGGCGGGAAAGACGCTTGCGCTTCATGCGACGACGAAGCTGCGACGTGTGTGCGCGGAGGTAAGTATTCTCGGTAACGATCCTGCATTGGAGCGATTTGCGCCACTGGTTCGAGATCTGCACCCGGGATGTGGACCGATCGGAGGCATCGAGGCGTCATTCAGGCATTCGAGGCATGAGTGGAATCTCTATATGCCAGTGGACATGCCGTTCTTTCCTTCGGTGCTTTTATCCTCTTTTATTGCTTTCAGTGGTGTCCTCTCGAAGATAAGAGGTACGAGGGTGGCGTTGTTTACGGTGTTTGGGACACCGCAGCCGTTGTTTTGTTTGCTGCATCGAGACGTTGCACCGTTTGTCTACGAAGCGGTCGAGCGGGGCCAGTACAAGGTCTTTCCTGTGCTTGAGAACGCAGGGGAGGAACTGGCAGAGAGACAACGATTGCCGTTGCATCAAGTGTTTTTCAACTTGCCGTGGGGAGAAGAGTCGTCAGTTTCCGTTTATCCCGGACCGGGGAACGACGATCTTGAGAGATGGGAGATGCTGACGGAGGCGCAACAGGCGGCGAAGCATCTGTGGTTTGCGAATTTGAATACGCCGGAGGAGTTTGTCGAGGCGGAGCGGCATGTCGATGCGTTGGATACATAGCGGGATACATAGCGGGGCGATGGGTTAGGCTAGATTTGTGTCTTGATTTGGTTGGTGGGAGTCGCTGAGATGGCAGAGCGGGATGACAAGGAAGACAAGATCGAGGAACAGCAGCCCGAGGTGACCGCGGATACTCCGCTGATTGAGAGTGTCTCGGAGGATGTGTCGGCGGAGGTGGGAGATTTTATCCAGCAGGCGGCGGAGCAGAATGAGGCTGCTGCCGAGGCAGTGCCGGATGTGAAGAACAAGCCTGGGCCCTACATCTCGTTTGAACATGTGTACAAGTCGTTCGGCGAGTTTGTGGTGCTGGAGGATGTGAGTTTCTATGTGCTGCCGGGGGAGACGCTGTGCATCCTGGGACGAAGCGGCGTGGGCAAGTCGGTTTCGCTGCAGATGTTGCTGGGTTTTTTGAAGCCGGATAAGGGAATGATCAAGGTTGCGGGGGAGAATATCTGTGGCTTTGGGGAGAGGGAGTTACAGGAGATTCGCCGCAAGGTGACGATGGTCTTTCAGAACGGAGCGCTGTTCGACTCGATTACGGTGGGAGAGAACGTTGCGTTTCCGATGCGGGAGCGCGGGGAGATGGCAGAGGACCAGATTCTGCAGGTGGTGAAGGGGCTGCTGGAGATGGTGGGGGTCGCGGGGATGGAGGGCCTGCTGCCGTCCGACCTGTCGACGGGGATGAAGCGGTCGGTTGCAATTGCGCGGGCGTTGGCGTCGCAGCCGGAGGCGGTGCTGTATGACGAGCCGACGACAATGGTGGACCCGCTGATGGCACATCTTCTCGGAGATTTAATTGAACGGTTGAAGCAACAGCTGCATCTCACCAGCATTGTGGTCACTCACGACATGCGGCTGGCGAAGAAGCTGGCGGATAGAGTGGTGTTTTTGAGCGCAGGCAAAGCGATTTTCTTCGGAACGATGGAAGAGATGGAACGCAGTCAGGATCCGATACTTCAAGAGTTTCTGGCGCTGGATGAGTTGGTTACTCCGGTCTAGGGTTATGGCATGAGGCAAGGCGCGGCTCCGTTAAAGCGACTCCCATGAAGGTGTTATAGGTGTTCTGCAAACTGTTGCAGTATCTGTTGCCAAGCCCCGGTCTGAGACGTATGCTCCAGATAGCAGCCAAAATTTTCAATGACCCGCAGCGCTGTATTATTTCGCGTGTTTTTTTATCGACGGTACCCCTGAGCTTCAACTTTGGGCATCCTATCGACTACAAGGCCCTGGGATTATTTGAGTTGAAAGGCGTTCGCTATGGCGACACCGGATTATCTGCAGCAGGTCATCGTTTCAGAGAGAAAATACGCTGGGAATGGAAGACGGGCGTCAAGGGCCGGCGACGGGGTCTTCCGCAGGCCGTCGATCACGAGCACGGTGTGGGCATCGCTGGACCTGCTGACCGTGGTGATTGCGGCTGTTGTAGCTCTAAGGTTCCGTGTGGCGACGCCCGCGGATGTGCCTGCGCTGCATGTGGTCCCGCATCTGATCCGATCCTCCCCGAACCTTCTGTTTTTTTATATTGGCTGGTATGGAATCTGTCTGATCTTCTTTACGCGGTCGTATGGGCTGTATGGGACGATTCAGCACCATAGCGGATTGCATGAACAGAGGATGACGATTCAGGCATCGCTGACCTCGGGCCTGCTTCTGTGCGGGACGCTTTACCTGTCGAGCGGGGAGGCGATCTCGCGAATCGTGGTTGGGTTGATGGTGGTGTTTACGACGGTGCTGCTGTGCCTGCGGCGCGCGTTGTGGCGGAGGATGGTCTATCGGCGATTCCGAGCAGGTATTGAGACGCGGAATGTCTTGATTGTGGGCGCAGGGCGCGTGGGGCACGCGCTGAGGAACCATATCGACACGCTGCAGCATCTGGGGTTTCGATTCAAGGGCTTTGTGGCGTTGACCGAGCGTGAGGCGGAGTCAGGCAATGCGGATGTGATCGGCGATGCGAGGAACTGCCTGTCGCTGGCACGATCGTTGTTTGTGGATGAGATATTCTTTTCTGTTCCGGCGGAGGAGAAGATGGTGATCCGCATGGTGGAAGAGGCTCGTATCGCCGGCATCGATGTCCGTGTGGTTCCGGATATGTATGACGGCCTGGCGTGGAATGCAAAGGTCGAATATGTCGGTCAGTTTCCGACGATTCCGCTGCACCGCAGAGATTTTCCGATCGGCGGATTTTTGCTGAAGCGGGTGTTGGATACGACAGTTTCAGTGATTGGGCTGGTGTTGACTTCACCGGTGATGCTGGCGATCGCGGTTGCGATTCGTCTGGACTCTCCAGGGCCTATCTTTTATAAGGCGCAGCGGATTGGGCGAAAAGGCCGCGCGTTTTCCTGCTACAAGTTTCGGACGATGGTGCAGAACGCGGATAAGTTGAAGGCCGATCTGGAACACATGAACGAGCGCGACAGCGTGCTGTTCAAGATCAAGAAGGATCCTCGGATTACGAAGGTAGGCAGGGTGTTGCGGAAGTATTCTCTCGATGAGCTGCCGCAGTTTTATAACGTGCTGAAGGGCGATATGAGCCTGGTGGGGCCGCGGCCTCCGATGGCGGCTGAGGTGGAGCAGTACGATCTTGCACATCTGCGGCGGCTGGATGTGCTGCCGGGCATTACCGGGCTGTGGCAGGTGGAGGCCCGGCAGGATCCCTCGTTCGATAGCTATATCTCGCTGGATACGGCGTACGTGGAGAACTGGAGTCTGATTATGGATCTTCGGATTCTGGCGCGCACGGTGGGTGTGGTGTTGAGCGGGACAGGCTCCTAAGCGGTAGACTTGAAGGGTGAAGATAGCGCTTGCCCAGATCAACCCGACGGTGGGGGACTTCGCCGGGAATGCGAAGAAGATTCTTGAATATGCGGCTCGTGCCGAGGCGTTGGGCGTGGGCCTTGTGGTCTTTCCGGAGCTGGCGGTGTGTGGGTATCCGCCGGCGGACTTTCTTGAGAAGGCTTCCTTCATTGCGAGGGCGGAGCAGGTGGTCGCGGAGCTTGCAGGCTGGACCGCTGTTGCGGGTCGACCGGCGATTCTGTGCGGGACGGTGATGGCTTCGAAGGCCAGCGTGGGTAAGCAGGTGAGGAACGTCGCGGCACTGATGGATGGGGGCAGGGTGAGCTTCGTGCAGCAGAAGATGCTGCTGCCGTTTTACGACGTCTTCGACGAGCAGAGATACTTTGAGCCGGCGACGGAGCAGGCGCTGGTCTGTGTCGGCGGGGAACCGCTGGCGATTACGATCTGCGAGGATGCCTGGAACGACAAGGGATTCTGGCCGCGGCAGATGTATCCGGTCGATCCGGTTGAGAAGCTGATGGGGCGTTGGGAGTCTCAGCCGAAGGAGCTTGTGGGGCAGCAGCGGGTGATTCTAAATATCTCGGCTTCGCCCTATTGGCAGGGAAAGCCGCAGGTCCGGCAGAATATGCTGGCTGCGCTGGCCCGGCGGCATCATGCGTTTGTGGCGATGACGAACCAGGTGGGCGGGAACGACAGCCTGGTGTTTGATGGCTCGTCGCTGGTGATTCGGCCGGATGGTCATGTCGTGGCGCGGGCGGCTTCGTTTGCTGAGGATCTGGTGGTCTTCGATACTCGGGATGGCGAGGCGATCGCGGCTGCGACTCAGGTAGACGAGGTCGCTGCGATGTGGAGTGCGCTGGTGCTGGGAACGCGGGACTACGTGAGGAAGTGCGGGTTCAGCAAGGTGCTGGTTGGGTTGAGCGGGGGAATTGATTCGGCGCTGGTGGCAGCGATTGCGGTGGAGGCCCTTGGCAAGGAGAACGTGATCGGCGTGGGAATGCCGACGGAGTACTCGTCGCTGGGCTCGATTGAGGATGCGCGGAAGCTAGCGAAGAACCTTGGCGTGAGGTTTGAGCTGCTGCCGATCCATGATGTGTTCGCGCAGTTTCAGCATGTGCTGCAGCCGCTATTTGCAGGGACGCCGTTTGGGCTTGCGGAGGAGAATTTGCAGCCGCGGATTCGTGGGACGCTGCTGATGGCGCTGTCGAACAAGTTTGGCGCGCTGGTGTTGACGACCGGGAATAAGAGCGAGATGTCGACCGGATACTGCACGCTGTACGGCGATATGGTGGGCGCGCTGGCCGTGATCGGCGATGTGATGAAGATGAAAGTGTATGCGTTGAGCCGGTATGTGAACCGCGTCAAAGAAGTTATTCCGTGGGAGACGATTTCGAAGCCACCTTCGGCGGAGCTGCGGCCGGAGCAGCGGGATACAGACTCGCTGCCGCCGTATGAGGTGCTGGACCCGATCCTGGAGGCGTATGTGGAGCGGTATTGCTCGGCGGAGCAGATTGCCGAGGAGCAGGGATTGGATGTGGCGCTGGTGAGGTCGGTGTTGCAGCTGGTTGAGAAGAGCGAATACAAGCGGCAGCAGGCGGCTCCAGTGTTGAAAGTTACGAGAAAGTCGTTCGGAATGGGGCGGCGGTTTCCCATTGCGGTCAAGGTTCAGGTGTAATAGAGGAGCTGCGCGAATAGCGACGGCGGAGGATGGTGTCTTTGAAGATTTTGAATGGGAAGATTTCGAATTGGATGTTGGCGGGCGTGGTAGCTCTGAGTGCTACGGCAGTGGCGGGAGCGCAGACGGCAGCGGGTGCGGGAGCGCAAACGGCTCCTGCGGGGCAGACGGCTCCTGCGGCGCAGAAGTCTGACGCTCCCCTGAAGCTGCAGAGCCTGGGGCAGGATACCAAGGCGGATCCGTTTCCTCCGGTGAACCAGAAGTTCTTTACGGCGTCTACGCCTACGGTGGATGCGGTCAATGCGTTTTTGAAGGCACTGTGGGGATACGACCCGGACCGTATCTGGCGGGTGGAGGCGATCCAGACCACTTCGGCGCCGAGTGTTAGCAAGGTGGTGGTGTTTGTGTCGGGGAAGGGTCCCAACGCGAAGGTGCAGCCGACGGTGTTTTTTGTGACGCCGGATGGAAAGCATGCGGTTGCGGGCGACGCGGTGGTGCCGTTTGGCGCGACTCCGTTTGCTGATCTGCGTAAGACGCTGCAGGCTCGCGCCGATGGTGCGACGCGCGGTGCGACGAGCAAGGATCTTCTTCTGGTGGAGTTCGCCGATCTGCAGTGCCCGCATTGTAAAGAAGCACAGTCTACGATGGACCAGCTGGTGAAGGACTTCCCGAACGCACGTGTGGTGTACCAGAGCTTTCCGTTGGTGGACCTGCACCCCTTCGCGTTCAAGGCGGCGGCCTATGGGTACTGCGTGCAGAAGCAGAAGAACGATGCGTTTTTTGTCTACTCGGCCGCGGTGTTCGATACGCAAGCTGCTTTGACGGAAGAGACGGGGAATCAGACGCTGAAGGATGCGGTGACCAAGGCTGGATTGGATCCGGCGGCGATCGATGCATGTGCGGCGACTCCGGCGACCAAGGATCAGGTAGATGCTTCGATCAAGCTGGCGCAGGATGTGGGCGTGGAGCAGACTCCGATGCTCGCGGTGAACGGGCACCTTTTGCCGCTGGCGGGAATTCCATATGAGACGCTGAAGACAATCATCTCGTACCAGGCGTCGCTGGATGGCGTGAGTACGGGAGCGACCGGGCCGGCGGTGGGTAGGAGCTCGAATCCTCCGACACTTGGGAAGTAACTGCTTCTGCGTTTCGTTCGCTCGGAAATGGTTTGATAAAGAGCCCCGATCATGATGATCGGGGCTCTTTTATTGAGTGGAGGGTTTAGCGGTGGCGGTCGCCGATGAGTTTGATCGCTGCCAGAAGAAGCGTGAGGAAGCCGGTGGGGAGGCAGCCCATGGCTAGCATCAGGGATAGCCAGCCGAGGTTGGTGTGCGGGCCCTGATGGCGGGTGATGCCGCCGAAGCTGGTAAAGATGAGTGCTGCTGCGATGACTCCAGTCCCGAAGATGAGGAGGCCGGTGCGGAGGAGCTTGCGGGTGTCTGGCTGCATAAGAGTCGTGCTTGGAGTCTGCGTGTTCAAAGGATGGGCTATCGGTATGCGGCGAGCATCGCGTAGACGATGACTCCGGAGACCGAGACATAGAGCCAGATGGGGTAGGTCCAGCGTGCGAGGCGGCGATGTGCGGGGAAGCGGCCGGTGAGGGACAGGAAGAAGGTGATCAGGATCATGGGCAGGCAGATGATCGCGAGAAGAATATGGGGTGTCAGCAGGATCCAGAGATAGATGAAGCGCGCCGTGGGATAGGTCTTAGGAAAGAGCATGTCGCCGTGTAGGACGTGGTTGGCGATATAGGCCACGAGGAAGACACTCGATACGATGAAGGCGCCGAACATGCTGTTGCGATGTGCGGTGATCTGGCGGCGGCGGATGAAGCGATATCCGATGACAAGGAAGACGGCGCAGAGGGCGTTGAGGACGGCGTCGAGCGCGGGAAGGAAGACGAGGTGAGTGCCTGCTACGTCGACCGGAGGGTGATAGTAGACGAGCCACGCGAGAAAAAGCGACGCGACTGCGCTGATGGCGATGATCGACGCGATGACAGCAGGCGGGGTGCGGTACTCCGGATTGACTTGTTGGGTCGATGAGGGCATTGGTCTAAAAGAGCAGGCGTCCTTTGGCGTCAAGCATCATGGCGGCTAAAAGTAGCGGGAGGTAGATCACTGAGGCGCGGAGCAGGTCGCGGGCTACGAGGCAGGAGGAGTCGGAGTCGGGATTGCGGAGGATGCGCGCGAAGCGGATGGTGTACCAGAGGTAGCCTGCGCCGAGGATCGTGGCTGCTGCCGCATAGAAGAAGCCGGTTGTGTGGAGCGCTGCGGGCCATAGGCTGGCGGGGATCATAAGGATCGCGTAGAAGAGCGCTTGAATGACTGTACTTTGTGCGGCGTACTGGGTGTTGGGCAGATTGGGCGTGAGGCGAATGCCGGCCCGGGCGTAGTCTTCGCGGTACATCCAGCCGATGGCCATGAAGTGAGGGAACTGCCAGACGAAGAGGATAGCGAAGAGGGCAACGCCGGGCCACTCAATGACGCCGCGTGCGGCGGTCCAGCCGATGAGGGGTGGCAACGCTCCGGGGAATGCGCCTATGAAGGTGTTGACCGTGGTGACGCGCTTGAGCGGGGTGTAGATGGCGACGTAGCCGATGGCGGTGAGCAGCGTGAGGGTTCCGGTGAGGAGGTTGGTGGTGTAGGCGAGGTAGAGGGAGCCGAGGAAGGTGGCTGCGAAGCCAAGGACGAGGCCGTGGGTGAGGGAGATGCGACCGGCGGCCATAGGGCGATCGGCGGTGCGGTGCATGAGTCGGTCGGTCTTGCGCTCGAGGGCTTGATTCAGGGCGCTGCTACCGCAGGTGACGACAGTGATTCCGAGGAGAGCTTGCAGGAGGCCGGCGTGGAAGGGGCTGATGCCGCTCTGGAGGCTGCCGAGGTAGAAGCCGGCTCCGGCGGTGATGATGACCATGGTGGAGATGCGGACTTTGAAGAGGGTGGCGTAGTCGGCGAGCAACGAATGGGGCTTCGCGGGCGCGAGGACGTGATCGGTTGTCGCGGAGGTGGCCACAAGTAAGGATAACGCGTTTGAGGCGCGGCGACGGGGTTGGCGTCGCCGCGTGTGCGCTATTCGGCGGGCTGTGTTCTATTCGGCTGACTCGCCATGTTTGACTTCGACTGCGTCGGCCTGTTTGACCTGGGGACGCAAGAGGGGGAAGAGGATGACGTCGCGGATGGACTTGGAGTTGGTGAGGAGCATGGTGAGGCGGTCGATGCCGATGCCTTCGCCTGCTGTGGGGGGTAGACCGTAGCCGAGGGCGCGAACATAGTCCTCGTCCATCTGGTGGGCTTCGTCGTCGCCGCGGGCTTTTTCGGCCATCTGCTGCTCGAAGCGGGTGCGCTGGTCGTCGGGGTCGTTGAGCTCGGAGAAGGCGTTCCCGACCTCGAAGCCGCCGATGTAGAACTCGAATCGCTCGACCCAGTCGGGCTCGTCGGGCTTGATCTTCGAGAGGGGGCTGACGGCCAGGGGGAAGTCGTAGATGATGGTGGGCTGGATGAGCGGCTCCTCGATGCCCATCTCGCCGCCTCGCAGGGCCTCGGCTCTCAGCTCGAAGAGATCGGAGATGGCTTTGCCGTAGGGTGCGCCCTTGTCGAGGACGAACTCGCGAACGAAGTGGCAGTCTGCACCGAGGCGATTGAGGGCTCGATCGAAGGAGGACTTCTCCGGGTCGGCGAACTTCTCTCCTTCATGAATGAGTGCCTTGAACTTTTCCTCGGAAGAAAAATCTTCTACGGCTGGTTGAATTGGCGCGTTCGGCGGCCACCATTTGATGATGGCCTCGCGCATGGAGAGCCGGGTCCACTTGCCGAGATCAATCTCGTGTCCGTTGAAGTGGGTGATGGTGGTGTCGTTGACTTCTTTCGCGACGCAGATGATGAGCTCTTCGCTGAGGGTCATCAGATCGTGATAGTTCGCGTAGGCCTGATAGAACTCGAGCATGGTGAACTCGGGGTTGTGGCGGGTGCTGATGCCTTCGTTGCGGAAGTTGCGATTGATCTCGTAAATGCGATCGAGGCCGCCTACGACCAGGCGCTTGAGATAGAGCTCGGGTGCGATGCGGAGGAAGAGGTCGAGGTCGAGCGCGTTGTGATGCGTGGTGAAGGGCTGGGCTGCTGCACCTCCGGCTATTTGATGCATCATCGGAGTTTCGACTTCAAGGTAGCCGCGACGGTCGAAGAACTTGCGGATGGCGCGGAGGATGGCGGCGCGTTTGACGAAGACCTCGCGGACGTTTGGTGTTTCGGGTTCCGGTGGTTCGCTTTGCGCTCCGTCATTTCGCGATTCTTCCGGGGTGGCGTGTTTGGTGGCGCCGGTGTTCATGAAGAGGTCGACGTAGCGCTGGCGGTAGCGCAGTTCGGTGTCTTCGAGACCGTGGTACTTGTCGGGCAGAGCGAGCATGGCCTTGGTGAGGAAGGTCAGGGCGGGCAGGTTATCGAAGCTTCCGACGTGAACGGTGAGCTCGCCGGTTCGCGTGCGGAAGAGATGGCCGCGGACGCCGATGTGGTCGCCGAGGTCGAGGAGCTTGTAGAGGGCGAAGATGTTTTCGCCGACGTCGTCTTTGCGGACGTAGATCTGGAAGCGCTGGCCGCCTTGTTGTAGCTGCGCGAAGCCGGCCTTGCCCTGGACGCGGATGGCCATGATGCGGCCAGCGATGCTGACGAGAATGGGGTCGACATCGAACTGCTCGGCGGTGAGGGAGTCGTAGGCGGCGCGGATCTCGGGGATGGTGTGGCTGGCGGCGTAGTGATTGGGATAGGTCGCCTCCGCGAGGCTGAGGCCTTCGAGCTGACCCAGGGCGGCGATCTGCTGTAGCTTGTCGCGGCGTTGCTGGTAAAGATTTTTTTCGAACTCCGACTCGTACACAGGGATTCCTTTGGCTGGATGTTACTGACACCCCAGTATAGCGAGGCATGAGGGCTCGAGAAGGATACTTCGGTGTGTCAGTGGGTGCTGTGCGTGGTGTAATAGTCCTGCTATGACGGATGATGGAGCAGGGAACGGCGGTAATGATGCGGGCGGGAACGGTAAAGGTGCGCTCGGCGAGCTGGTGAAGGCTGAATCAATGATTCAGTTGGCGATTGCGCTGCCGGCTGGATGCGTGATCGGGTGGCTGGTGGGGAGCTGGCTGGATCGCCACTTTCATCAGAGCTGGATCGCGATTGTTGGGATACTGCTTGGAGCGGCGGCTGGATTCGTCCAGATCTTTCGGACGGCGTCGCGGTACATCAAGCGTGGATAAGAGCGCAGGTGAGGATGATCTTGTGAAGACGATGGAGAGCTTTAGCGACGCGGACTTCAAACGGACGATTTTGAGCGCGTTGCGGCTGCTGGTGGTGATTACCGTGGTTGCGGCGCCGCTGGTGTGGTGGAAGATGGGGTGGCAGTCCGCGGTTTTGCTGCTGGTGGGGGCGCTGATCTCTGGGTCGGGGCTGTTCGAGTGGCTGCGGCTGATGACGGCAGTGATGGTCCGGATGGATGGCGGAGGAAAAGCGAAGCCGATGGGGCTGATTTTGTTTGGTTTCTTCCTTCGGCTGGGGCTGACCGTAGTGCTGCTTTATGTTAGCCTTAAGATTCTGAATGGTTCGGTCTACGCGCTTGCCGCTGGCCTCGCTCTGGGTGTGTTTGCACTGACGGTCGAGGGTTTGAGGCTGATGAAGGCGTGGTCGGTTTAGGCCGGGCGTTCGCGGATTTGATGGAACAGAAATTTTTATTTATATGCCGACACAGACTCTCTTCACCCAATTTTTGAATCAGCACTTCGGTGCGTTTACGACCTCGTTACTGCAGGCCGTGCATGTGCATCCGAAGTATCCGGCTTATCCGATTACGGATTCGTTCGCGATGGAGCTGCTTGTGTTTCTCGTTCTGATTGCTTACTTCATCCTCGTACGGATGACGTTAAGCGTCGAGAAGCCAGCCGGCGCGCAGCATCTGGCAGAGATGACCCATGAGTTTGTCTCGGAGCAGGGCGAGCAGATCATCGGCCACGGGTCGGAGCGTTTCACGAGCTACCTGACGTCTCTGGGGCTGTTCATTTTGCTGGCCAACCTGATGGGTATTATTCCGGGGCTGAAGTCGCCTACGGCTTACGCCGTCGTACCGCTCGGGTTTGCGCTGGTTACGTTTATCTACTATCACTATCACGGCATCCGCGAGAACGGCTGGGCGTACATCAAACAGTTTCTCGGCCCGGTATGGTGGTTGTACCCGCTGCTGCTGCCGATTGAGATCATCTCGCACCTTGCTCGCGTTCTCTCGCTGACCGTTCGTCTCTACGCGAATATGTTTGCGGGAGACCTGGTGACGATTGCGTTCTTCTCGCTGGTTCCAGTTGGGATTCCGCTGATCTTCCTGGGGCTGCACCTTGGCGTGGCTGTGGTGCAGGCGTACGTGTTCTTTTTGCTGGCGGCGATTTATCTCTCGCTGGCAACGGCACACGATCATTGATGCTTCGCATCACCCACGGCTGAAGCCCTGGGCTACCAAGTTTCGCTGCGTTGGGAGCCTCCTCTCGCAGTGTGTAACAACGCCGCATAGCGTGAGGGTGCCAGCACGGTGAGCATCAACCACCCACTGGCGGCGTATCCACGGAGGCAGGAGTAACACGATGAAGAAGCTGCAATATCTCTTTATGTCGTTGGCCGCGCTGCTGTTTGCAACGCCGGCTTTTGCGCAGAGCACTGCCGCTGCAAGCCCCGGAGCCCAGTGGGTTCCTCTGGCTGCTGGTCTGGGCATGGCGCTGGCTGCTGGTCTTTGCGGTCTGGGTCAGGGTAAGGCAACCGCTTCGGCAACCGAGGCGCTGGCACGTAACCCGGGTGCTCGTCCTGGAATCTTTATCTTCCTGATTCTTGGTCTGGCGTTTATCGAGTCGCTTGCGCTGTTCACGTTCGTCATCATCTTCCTCAAGGTTCAGTAAGCTTCTGGGCTGGGAGTTTGTGGCACAGAAAAGCCTCCGGTGTTTGCGGAGGCTTTTCTGTTTGTCTATTTGTCCTTCCGGACGGGCCTCCTGCGCGGAGGGCGGTCACTTCGTGACTTGTTTACCTTGTTTGGGGTGAAGAGACAGTGTAGGTCCTCCCGTTGGTCGGAAAGGAGCTCGTGCCGACCAACGGGAGGACCTATGTCTATCATCTTGCCAAGACCGGTATACACGCCACGAAGTGGCCGCTCCACGCGCAGTGGGCCCGTCCGGCAGGACGTAGTTACTTCTCGTCGAACTGCAGCTGGAGGTGGCAGCTATCGGGAGAGGCAGCACACTCCTGTCGGCCCTGTTCGATGAGAGTGGAGTGGCTGGCGTACTCTGCGAAGGAAACCGCACCACTGGGCAAGATGCCAAGAGCGCCCGTCGCCACAGCGGCAAGACCAATCCCAATCGCCGCAGGAACACCGATGCGCCGAAGCTGATTGAGACGTGTGCTCTCGCTGCCAGGGCGAGTGTAGATCGCAGCCAGCAGACGGAGATAATAGAAGCAGGCGACGCCGCTGTTGAGCAGGCCAATGACGGCCAACCACACGTTGCCGCCGTGGATCGCCGCTGAGAAGACGTAGAACTTGCCGAAGAAGCCGCCGGTGAAGGGGATTCCGATGAGCGAGAGCAGGAAGAAGCTGAGCAGAGCGGCGAGGTAGGGACGCTTCTGGCCGAGACCGGTGAAGTCGTCGATGCTGCGAGCGCGCTCGTCGTAGCCGGCTATTTGCGTGACTACCGCGAAGGCTCCAACGTTCATTGCGGCGTAGGTCGCAGTGTAGAAACAGGCTGCGGCGATCCCGTCAAAGGGAAAGGCGGTGAAGGCGACCATCAGGTAGCCCGCATGGGCGATGCTGGAGTAAGCGAGCATGCGTTTGACGTCGCGCTGCATAAGAGCGCCGAGGTTGCCGACAGTCATGGACAGGGCTGCCATAACCCACATGAGGATGGCCCAGCGGTGTTGATAGGTTGGGAAGCCGGTGAAGGTGATGCGCAGCAGGACGGCGAAGGCAGCGGCTTTGGGTGCGGTCGACATGAGGCCGACTACGGGTGCTGGTGCGCCCTGGTAAACATCCGGGGTCCAGACATGGAACGGGGCGGCGGAGACCTTGAAGCCGAGACCAATAAGGATGAGCGCGAGCGCCGTAAAGGCGAGGGCTGGGGTGGCTGTGGTCTCGAGGCCGTGGGCGATGGCGTAGATGTTGGTCGAGCCCGTCGCACCGAAGGAGAGGGCCACACCGTAGAGGAAGAAGGCAGTAGCGAAGGAGCCGAGCAGGAAGTACTTGATGGAGGACTCGGTGCCGGTGGCCTGACCCTTGCGGAAGCCGCACATAATGTAGGTCGAGATGGACGAGATCTCGAGGCCGACGAAGACCATGAGGAGTTCGACCGAGCAGGTCATCAGCATCATGCCGACTGCGCCGAAGAGGACGAGAGCGAAGTACTCGCCTGCGTGGCTGGCATTGCCTTCGAAGAAATCTATTGAGCCCAGCAGGGTGACCAGGACGACGGAGCCTATGACGAAGTGGAAGAGCACCGAGAAGGCGTCGACCTGAATGGTGCCGGAGAAGGCGTGAATGGTGCCGAACTGAATCTGATACCAGCTTGCGGCAAGGGCGGCGACGGTGCCGGCGATGGCGAGCCAGCCAAGAGGCTTGCGGCTGGAGCCTGGCTTCAAGCATGGCTCCGCGAGCATGACGACGACACCGGCGAGGGTGAGGATGAGCTCGGGAAGGAGGGCCAGGACGTTAGGGGACATTACTTCGTGGCCTCCTGGGCGGCGGATGTCTGTGGGACGATGGTGCTGATGGCGGCTGGGAGCTCGATGGGCTGCGGTTCCTGCGCGAGGTAGGTGCCTGCGGTATCGATGGCGCGCAACCAGTAGGGGGACGCGATGCCCATGAATAACATCACTGCGATGAGAGGCCAGAGTGCGAGGTGCTCGCGGGCGGTGACGTCAGGGACTGGGACGTCGGCTGTGTTCTCGTTGAGGTCGCCATAGAAGACGCGCTGAATCATCCACAGCATGTAGGAGGCGGTGAGGATGACGCCGGTGGTGGCGAGCACCGTCCAGCGAGTGTGATGGGTGACGGCGGACTGCATGCCACCAGTGAGTACGAGGAACTCGCCTACGAAGCCGTTAAGCATCGGCAAGCCAATCACAGACAGGGTTGTGATGACGAAGAGGGTCACCATCCAGGGAAGCTTGGCGGCAAGACCGCCATAGTCGCGCATGTCGTAGGTGCCGTAGCGCTCGTAGAGGATGCCGAGAAGGATGAAGAAGGCACCGGCGCCGATGCCCTCGTTGAGGGTGGCGTAGATGCCACCGTCGATGCCCGCGATGGTGAAGGTGAAGATGCCGAGCACCACGACGCTGACGTGTCCGAGTGCGCCGTATGCGGCCAGTTGCTTGAGATCTTTTTGCACGAGAGCGATGAGCGCACCGTAGACGATGCCGATGGCTCCAAGGGCGATCATGAGTGGTGCGATATGACGCGACTGCTCGGGGAAGATGCTGAAGGAGAAGCGCAGGATGGAGTAGAGGCCGAGTTTGCCGACCAGAACCATTACGGCAGCGGTGGGGGCTTCGGTGATTGCGTCTGTGAGCCAGCCGTGAAGCGGAAAGACTGGAACTTTGACCGCGAAGGCTACGAGGAAGGCGAGCGAGGCCAGCCAGAGCGCTGCGTTGTTGCTGGAGATATTGTGGGCGGCGGCAAGCTGGGCTAGCTCCGGGAGTTGGAAGGTGCCGGTGCGGGCGTAGACCCAGAGCATGCCGACAAGCAGGATCGCCGAGGGGATAAAGGTGTAGAGGAAGTATTTGATGGCGGCGCGGCGGCGGTTGGCGCTGCGGCCGAAGGTGGCGATGAGCAGCGTCATGGGAACCAGCGAAAGCTCCCAGAAGGCGTAGTAGAGGAAGAGGTCGAGCGAGACGAAGATGCCGATCATCGCGACCTGTTGCAGGAGGAAGAGGGTGTAGAAGAGCTTCTTGCGGTCCCCGATGGTGTTCCAGGAGACGAGGACGCCGAGGGGAGCGAGGAAGCCGGTGAGCACCACCAGCCACATGGAGAGGCCGTCGACGCCGAGGTGATAGCGGATGGCGGGCGAGTTGATCCACTCGTGGTTCTGTTCGAACTGGAAACTGCCGGCGACAGCCGAGTAGTCGTAGCGTGCGGGCAGATGCAGGGTGCAGATAAAGGTGATGAGAGTGACCGCGAGAGCACCCCATTGCATCAGTCTGCCCTTGTCGGGCAGCAAGGCCAGCAGGACCGCGCCCGCGAGGGGGACAAGGATGAGTACGGTCAGGATGGTGTGGTCGATATTCATCGTTTCCTTTGGGTGGTGCAGTTGCGAACTACAAGTACAGAAGCAGATTCCTGCGGAATGACAAATCAAACAAGAAGCAAATAGAAGAGCCGGGACAACGTTAGTGCATCCAGATGGAGCGTCCGAAGATCATGACGAGCAGAACTGCGGCGGCCCCGAGTGCGAGCCAGCCGGCGTAGGAGCGAATGTTTCCAGATTGAACGCGGCGGACGAGAGAGCTGAATCCTCGTGTGGTTGCTCCCGCGGCGGCGCCTGAACCGTTGACGATGCCGCCGTCGATGATGCCACCGAGGAAGAGACGACTGAACATGAGCAGCGGGGAGACGATGAGAGCACTGTAAACCTCGTCGATATAGAACTTGTGGGCGACTAGGTTGTAAAGAGCGGGCATCTTTGCTGCGAGGGCTGCGGCGGTGCCGGGCTTCTTGTAATAGAAAACAAAGGCAAAGAAGAAGCCGATGGCAACGACGAGAACTGAGACTGTCGCAAGGCCGAGTTCCAAGCCACGGGAGGCAGTGGTGGTTGCGGCTTCGGCAATTGCTCCAGTGGAGAACACAGGTCCGAGAAAGTGCTCGATCTCGTTGTGGCCCCCCATCGCAGCGGGAATCCCTACCCACCCGCCGATGATCGACAGCAGCGCGAGGATGGCCAGAGGAACGGTCATGACCGCAGGGGATTCGTGGACACCGTGTGCGTGGTTGTCTTCCGGGTCGACGACCATCACGGCGTGGCTGCCGGAGTGAGTGTGGACGGCTGCTCCGTGGTCGTGGAGATCGGTGTGTTCTTCAAAGCGCTCGGGGCCAAAGAAGGTCTTGAACCAGAGGCGAAACATATAGAAGGCGGTCATTCCCGCTGTGATGAGCCCGACGAGCCAGAGCAGTTTGCCGAGAGGATTTGTTGAGACGAAGGCCTGATAGAGGATCTCGTCCTTGGAGAAGAAGCCTGCCCATCCAGGAATGCCGGCGATGGCGAAGACTCCCATGGTCATGGTCCAAAAGGTGATGGGGATGCGCTTGCGGAGGCCGCCCATCTTGCGCATGTCCTGCTCGCCCGAGAGCGCGTGTATGACCGAGCCAGCAGAGAGGAAGAGCAGCGCCTTGAAGAAGGCGTGGGTGAGCAGGTGGAAGATGCCGGCGGTGTAGGCTCCGACTCCGCAGGCCAGAAACATATAGCCGAGCTGGGAGACGGTGGAGTACGCGAGGACGCGTTTGATGTCGTGCTGCACCATGCCCATGCAGGCGGCGAAGATTGCTGTAGCTGCGCCGATGATGGCGACGACGCCGAGCGCGTAGGGGCTGCGGTCGAAGAGAACGTGGCAGCGGGCGACCATGTAGATGCCGGCCGTGACCATCGTTGCCGCATGGATGAGCGCGGATACGGGAGTGGGGCCTTCCATCGCGTCGGGGAGCCAGACGTACAGCGGAATCTGCGCGGATTTTCCAACTGCGCCGAGGACGAGCAGGAGCGCGATCGCGGTGAGGATACCTCCGTGCCACTCGGGATTGACGCTGATCGCCTGAAAGATGTGGGAGAAGTCGAGGGAGCCGAACTCGCGGACGAGAAGGAACATCGCGAGCAGGAAGCCGAAGTCGCCGATGCGGTTGACGATGAAGGCTTTCTTGCCTGCGTTGGCGGCGGAGTCTTTTTGAAAGTAGAAGCCGATGAGCAGATAAGAGGCGAGACCAACACCCTCCCAGCCGACGAAGAGCAGGAGGAAGCTCTCGGCGAGGACGAGGACGAGCATGAAGAACATGAAGAGGTTCAGATAGGCGAAGAAACGCCAGTACCCCTCTTCATGCGCCATATAGCCGACCGAATAGACGTGAATGAGGAAGCCGACGCCGGTGACCACGCCGAGCATGATGAGGGTGAGGTGATCGACGGTGAGGGCGAAGTCGATCTGGAGGCCGGTGATTGCGATCCACGGCTGGCTGACGACACGGAGGACCTCGGGCGCGCCATCGGCCTTCATGACGATCCAAAGCCACGCGACAATTGCGGCTGGAAGAGCAGTGCAGAGCAGAGCGACGGCGGAGACGAGAGGACGGGGAAACTTGCGGCCCACAGTGCCGTTGATGAGGAAGCCGGCAAAGGGGACGAGCGGGATCAGCCAGAGGTAGTCGGAGATCATGGAAGCAGAGGGCATAGAGGTCACGATTTCATCAGGTCGATCTGGTCGACGTTCAGCGTTTCACGCGTGCGGAAGATGGCGATGATGATGGCAAGGCCGACGGCGGCCTCGGCTGCGGCGACCACCATCACGAAGAAGACGAAGATCTGGCCGGAGAGCTGGTGCCACATATGCGCGAAGGCGACGAAGGTGAGGTTGACGGCGTTGAGCATGAGCTCAATCGACATGAAGATGGTAATGAGGTTGCGTTTGATGAGGAAGGCCGCGACGCCGGTGGAGAAGAGCACGGCGGCGAGGATGAGATAGGCGGCGATAGGCACCTGTGCGGACATCTCTATTGCTCCTTTCGCGCGAGCACAACGGCTCCGAGGATGGCTACCAGGATGAGGATCGAGGTGACTTCGAAGGGGAGCAGAAGCTTGGTGAAGAGGATCGTGCTGATCTCGGAGATGTTGCTGGTGACGTGGTTGAGATAGCCGCCGATGTTGGTGTAGCCGAGAGCCTTGCGCTCCGAGAGAAACACGAAGCTGAGCAGGCAGAAGATGGCAGCGGCGCCGGGGAAGCCGACGAGGTAGGCGGCTCGACTGCCGGTGGTTCGCTCCTCTTCACCTGCGTTCAGGAGCATGATGACGAAGACGAAGAAGACCATGATGGCGCCCGAGTAGACGATGACCTGGGAGGCGGCGAGGAACTCGGCCCCCAGCGACCAGTAGAGGACCGCCAGCGACATCATGACGACGACCAGCGAGAGTGCGCTGTTGATGGGATGGCGCTGCAGGAGCAGGTTTAACGCTCCCGCTACGGCCAGCCCGCCAAAGATGAGAAAGAGTGCCAGTTGCATGATGTTCCGTCAGGTCCTTTGTGAATCGCTTGAGACGCTTGAAACAGGGCAGAGGCCGATTTCGAAGAACTGGGCTATCTGCTGATTGTAAAACACCTTGTTACTTATTCCGTGGCGCTAACTGCGTAGGGCAATGACTAAACTTGTGACGATGATATTGGCCATGGCGAGCGGCAGGAGAAACTTCCAGCCGAAGCTCATGAGCTGGTCGTAACGGAAGCGCGGCAGCGTACCACGCACCCAGATAAAGAGCAGAAGGAAGGCGAGAACCTTCGCCACAAACCAGAGGATCGGGAAGATGGCGGAGAGGATGGGACCGCCGAAGTCCGCTGGGAGAAGATGGCCGAGGGGGCTCGAGGCTCCGCCGAAGAAGAGCAGCGACGCGACACAGCTTACGGTGATCATGTTCGCGTACTCGGCCATGAAGAACATGGCGAACTTCATGGAGCTGTACTCGGTGTGATAGCCGGCGACGAGCTCGGACTCGGCTTCGGGAAGGTCGAAGGGCGCGCGATTGGTCTCTGCGTAGGCGGCCATGATGTAGATGAAGAAGGCTACGATCTGTCCTCCGCCGAGGATGTTCCAGCTCCAGGCACCGTGTGCGCCCTGGCTGTTGACGATATCGCGCAGGCTGAGAGACTGTGCATGGAGGACGACGCCGACCAGCGAAAGGCCGAGAGCCAGTTCATAGCTGATCATCTGCGAGGTCGCGCGGAGGCTGCCGAGGAGGGAGAACTTATTGTTCGAGGACCATCCCGAGAGTGCAATGCCGTAGACGCCGATGGAGGTGATGCCCAGGATGACGAGCAGGCCGATGTTGAGGTCGGCGATGTTGAACATCTCGACGCCCTTTACCGTCTGCATACCGCCAAAGGGGACGACCGCGATGGAGATCAGCGCACAGGTCAGCGCGATGATCGGCGCGGCGATGAAGAGGGGGCGTTCTGCCGCGATAGGCAGAAGATCTTCCTTGAGGAAGAGCTTGATGCCGTCGGCCATCGGCTGCATCAGGCCGAAGGGTCCGACGCGGGAGGGTCCCCAGCGATTCTGGATGCGGCCCAGGAACTTTCTCTCCAGCAGAACGGTATAGGCGACCGCCATCAGCGTGAGGACGGTGACCACCGCAACCTTGAGGATGCTGAGCAGCAGAAATGTCTGAAATGGGCTGAGGTGGCTCACGGTGTTGGGTTGGGCTCCTGTAGTTGTGTGCGTCTGCTGTAGTGTCTGCTTAGTCGGCTGCGGTCTGGATCTGGGTGAGGCCGGTTGGAGGACGAAGGCTCTCGTTATGCTGCAGGTCCGAGAGCATGGCGGAGTAACGTCCCAGGGTGCCCGAGGTAAAAAGTGTATCGTTCGCCGGAAGGACGAGGTCGCGGCGGTTGCCTATTTGAACGAGGTCGTTGGCGTTTACTGCGGGTTGCAGATGCTGAGCGTTGCCACTGAGCAACTGAAGGCGTAGCAGGTTGTATCCGGGGACGAGGCGCTGAATCTCGTCGAGAATTGCGAAGGGATCGAAGGGGCTGAGCTTCGGCTCCATGTTGTTCGCAGAAAGCCACACGGCGTGACGGTCAGCCTCGCCGGACTGTGCGCCGCGTGACTGACCCATATCGGCGCGCGTGCCCTTGCCGAAGGGAACCAGAGCCTTCATGTTTGCGTCCATCTTGTCGGCGATGCGGACGATCAACTCGAAGTCGGTGCGGACTCCGGCGCGGTCGCCAGCCTTGTTGACGAGCTGGAGATCGCCGTAGCTGTTGGTCACAGAGCCGGACTTCTCGTAGAGATTCGCGGCTGGAAGGATGACGTCGGCGAGGGCCGCTGTCTCGGTGAGGAACATATCCTGCACCACCACGAAGGTGTCCTTCAGGGAGGCGGGGTCTACGCCATAACGAGAGATTGGGTTGGACCCGACGACGTAGAGCGCGGAGAGCTCACCACTTCCAGCCGCCTCGAACATCTCGAGCAGGTCAAGCCCCGGGGCGGTTGGAGTGTTGTACTCGGCGAAGGTGGTGTTGCCTGCGAGCGGAGTGTATCCGGGGAGCAGATCGGGGAGCAGGCCCATGTCGGCGGCGCCGCGTGAGTTGACGTAGTCGGAGATAAGAGCGAACTTGCGGTTCGGTAAGGTCTTGCCGAAGGCGAGGAGACGCTGCAGATCGGCGCCGCGGAACTCTGACCCGAGAAGGACGAGAAGACTCTCCTCTGCGCGGATGGCTTTACGGAAGTCGTGGAAGGAGGATGCGTCTGCGCCGGAGTGGGTGAGGGCATCAACAGCGCTGTCGTCTCCGGCGAGGAAGCTGGCCAGTGCGCCGTAGCTGAAGGGTGCGATGTGCGCGAAGGCCTTGGCCTGGCGGCGAAGCTTGATCTCGGCAGAGTTGGCAATGTAGAGCCGTGCACGGTTGTTGCGGACGTTGGTGCGGATGTTCCACGCGGTGGCGGGGGCCTGAATCGTTGGATCGCCGCCGAGGATCATGATGGCCGGCGCGGTCAGCGTGTCGTTCAGGCTGGCAGTACGATCGGTGGTACCGGCGAGGGCGCGGGCAAAGGCGACGTAGTCTGCGGTGCGGTGATGGTCGATGTTGTTGGTGCCAAGGACGGTTCGAGCGAACTTCTGCAGCAGGTAGGCTTCTTCGTTGGTGGTGCGATTAGAGCCGATGACGCCGATGCTCTTGCCGCCTCGGGTGTCGCGAAGCTCGCGGAACCTCTTGCCGACGTGATCGAGTGCAACCTCCCAGCTGACCGGCTCCATCTCGCCGTTGGGCTGGCGGACGAGCGGCTGGGTGATGCGGTCTTCATTGTTGGCGAAGTCGAAGGCGTAGCGGCCCTTGTTGCAGAGGAAGTCGACGTTGATGCCGGACTTGTCGCGGTTATCGCCGCGCACAATCTCCGAGCCGTCCGTGGTGCTGCGAACGCCTAGGGTGGTCTTGCATCCATCGCCGCAGTGCGTGCATATGGTCGAGACGTGATTCATCTCCCAGGGCCGAGTCTTGTAGCGATAGGTGCCGGAGGTGAGCGCGCCGACGGGGCAGGCATCGATGCACATGCCGCACTGCTCGCAGTCCACGTGGGCAAGGTCGTCGGGAGACATCTGTGCCGGGACGTTAGGGGCGATGACCGAGGAGCTGCCTCGGTTCTGAATGCCGAGAGCGAAGACGTCCATGCCTTCGCCGCACATGCGCACGCAGCGGTAACAGAGGATGCAGCGCGGGCGATCGAAGTAGACGACGGGGGACCACTTCTGCTCTTCGCGATGGTTCTTGGGTTCGGCGTAGAAGCTGTCGGCAGCGCCATACTTGAAGGTCATGTCCTGCAACTCGCACTCGCCGCCGGCGTCGCAGACGGGGCAATCGAGCGGATGGTTGCCGAGGAGAAGTTGCAGCGTAGCCTTGCGGGCCTGGGCGATCTCGGGCGACTCGCTGGTCACGACCATGCCCTCAGTGACCGGCGTAGTGCAGGCGGTCTGGAGCTTGGGCATCTTCTCGATGCGCACGACGCACATGCGGCACGCGGCCTGCAGCGAGAGACCTGGGTAGTAGCAGAAGGCGGGGATCTCAATACCGGCGGACTTGCAGGCTTCGAGCAGAAGCGTGCCTGCGGGTGCGGTGATTTTTTTGCCGTCTACGGTAAGGGTTACGTCTGCCATGGCTTAATGCGCTCCGACCAGCTGTTCTACGGTGATGATGGGGGTTCCGGCCTTGTGGCCCTCTACGTAATCCTCAAACTCTTTGCGGAACTTCTTGACGAAGGCGATGGTGGGCATGGCTGCTGCGTCGCCCAGCGGGCAGAAGGTGCGGCCCAGCATGTTCTCGGCGAGATATTGCACGTTGTCGACATCTTTTTTATTGCCGCCGCCGTTGTAGACGCGCGTAAGAGTCTTCTTGATCCAGTCCGTACCCTCGCGGCAGGGAATGCACCAGCCGCACGACTCGTGCTGGTAGAACGCGATTGTGCGAAGCGCGAATTCGACGATGGAGACGCTCTCGTCCAGCACCACGATGCCACCCGAACCGAGCATGGTGCCGGCCTTGCCCATCTGGTCGAAGTCAAGACCTACGTCGATCTCGTCCGCGGTCATGACGGGACAGCTCGAGCCGCCGGGGACGACAGCCTTCAGCTTCTTGCCGTCCTTGATGCCGCCCGCAACCTCGTAGATGGCCCGCTTTAGGTTGTAGCCCATGGGGAGCTCGTAGACGCCGGGGCGCTCGACATGGCCGCTGATACCAAAGAGGCGTGTGCCGCCGTTGCGTTCGCTGCCGAGTTTGGCATACGCTTCGCCACCCATCAGAAGGATGTGCGGTGCGTTGGCGATTGTCTCTGCATTGTTGATGACTGTGGGGCCACCGTAGAGCCCAACGACGGCAGGGAAGGGAGGCTTGATGCGTGGCACTCCGCGTTTGCCTTCGAGCGACTCCATCAGGGCAGACTCTTCGCCGACCTCGTACGCTCCTGCTCCGGTCTGCGTGATAATGTCGAAGTCCACGCCGGTGCCGAAGATGTTTTTGCCCAGGAAGCCCTTCGCGTAAGCGTCGGCGACTGCCCTCTCGACGATCTTCAGCAGGTAGCGATATTCTCCGCGAAGATAGATGAAGCCGAGCTTGGAGCCGATGGCGAGGCCCGCGATCATCGTGCCTTCGATGACGGCGTGGGGATCGTGCAGGAACAGGACATGATCCTTGCAGGTACCGGGCTCGGATTCATCACCGTTGACCAGGACGTACTTCGGCTTTTCAGATTGCTTCGGAACGAAGGACCACTTCATCCCGGTAGGAAATCCGGCGCCACCACGGCCACGCAGACCGCTGGCCTTCATCTCAGTGATGATCCACTCGGGTCCCTTGGCGATGGCTTGCTGAACGGCTTTATAGCCATCGAGTTCAACATACTTGTCGATGTCGGTGGCCCCCATGCCGAAGCGGCGGGAGACTACTTTGACCTCATCGGGATGCGAGACGAGTGATGGCATCTACTTCACGTCCTTTCCCGTTGTGTTGGGACTTAGCCCGTCGCGATACATCTGGAACAAAACGTCGACTTTTTCTGTGGTGAGGTCATCGTGGAAGTCGTAGTTAATCTGGATGGCAGGCGCCCAGCAGCAGGCGCCGATGCACTCGACCTCTTCCAGCGAAAAGACACCATCCGGGGTTGTGCCTTTGTGGCCGATGCCGAGCTTGTGTTTGCAGTGGTCGAGGATCTCGTAGCCACCGCGCAGCATGCAGGAGATATTGGTGCAGACCTGCACGTTGTACTTACCAGCAGGCTTGGTGCGCAGCATGGAGTAGTACGAAAGCACGTTGCGTACGTCCAACTCCAGAAGGTCGATGCGCTGGGCGATCTCGGCGATGACGGCGTCAGAGATATAGCCGATCTCATCCTGTGCGTAGAGCAGCATGGGCACGAGCGCCGACCGCTTGAGCGGGTAGATGGTGACGAGATGGTCGAAGCGTGCGGCCGTCTCTGGCGAAAAGATCGTATTGGCTATTTCACTCACTCTGCATCATCTCCCGCGCCAGCCTCTCGGCGGCAAGGTCCATCTCTTCGGCGATACCGTTCAGTTTGACCGTTCCATCTTCCTGCATGTTGAAGGTAGAGCGGCTTCCATTACTTGATTCCATCGTCTCGTGCGTGAAGCGAAGCCACCGGCTGGCCACACGAAGTGTAATCTCTTCTGCTCCCACTTCAACTACTGCATGGTGCGTGCTGTTCATTCCATGGGCGGCGGCGTAGGAGCGAAGCAGCGAAGCCCACGAGGTCCAAAGTTCAGCTCTGAGGCGCGCTTCGAGCATCAGAGGTTAGCGGTCGATCTCGCCCAGAACGATATCGATCGATCCGATGACGGCGACGACATCGGCGAGGAGACGGCCTTTGCACATGGTTTCGAGTGCCTGCAGGGTTGCGAATCCAGGGTTGCGCATGTGAACGCGGTAGGGCTTGGCTGTGCCGTCGGAGACGACGTAGTAGTTCATCATGCCGTGGGGCGCTTCGACGGAGCTGGTCGCCTCGCCTGCCGGAACACCAAAGCCTTCCGTCACAATCTTGAAGTGATGGATGAGGGACTCCATCTGGGTCTTCATCTGCTCGCGATTCGGCAGAATGATCTTCGGTGCGTCCGCGACGATGTGTCCTTCAGGAAGGCCATCAAGCGCCTGCAGGCAGATCTTGACCGACTCGCGGAACTCCTGCATGCGTACGATGTAGCGCGCCCACACGTCGCCGACATCAGAGACGGGAACGTTGAACTGGAACTTCTCGTAGCCGGAGTAAGGCATGTCCCGGCGAACATCGAAGTCGACTCCGGAGGCACGCAGCGGGGGACCGGTGACGCCCAGCGCAATTGCATCTGCTGCCGAAAGATAGCCCACGCCCTTCAGGCGGTTCATCCAGATGGGGTTGGTTTGGAGCAGGCCCTCGTACTCCTCAACGTGTGCAGGAAAGTTTTTGAGGAAGGTGCGGATCTTGTCGTAGATGTCCCGTGGCGGTTCCAGGCTCAGGCCGCCGACACGGACGTAGCTGGTCATCATGCGCTGGCCGGCGACTGCTTCAAAGATACGCAGCAGGTCTTCACGCTCGCGGAAGCAGTAGAGGAAGACGGTCAGCGCGCCGATGTCCATGGCGTGGGTGCCGAGCCAGACCAGGTGCGACTGGATGCGGGTGAGCTCGTTGAAGAGGACGCGAAGATACTGCGCGCGCTCGGGAATCTCCAGCCCCAGCAACTTCTCCACCGCAAGGCAGTAGGCGAGGTTGTTGGTCATGGGACAGAGATAGTCGATGCGGTCGGTCATGGGGACGACCTGCTGGTAGAACTTGGCCTCACAGGTCTTCTCGATGCCGGTGTGCAGGTAGCCGATGTCAGGAGCCAGCCCGACGATGGTTTCGCCGTCGACCTCGATGACCAGCCGAAGAACGCCATGGGTCGAGGGATGCTGCGGACCCATGTTGATGATCATGGTCTGATCTTTGGACGGCGGGTTCTGTCGATTACGTGCGGAGTTGGCGATGAGATCGTCAATGCCCGGGTCGATAGCCGTTACGCCGGTAAGTTCTTCAACTGGGGGAGTCATTAGCGGTAGCCCTCCACGGGGTAGTCCTTGCGTAATGGATGCCCCTTCCAGTCTTCCGGCATCATGATTCTGCGAAGGTTGGGATGGCCACCGAAGTGAACTCCAAAGAGATCGAAGACTTCGCGCTCGTAAAAGTTTGCAGAGGGCCAGACCGAAGTGATGCTGTCCAACGCAGCGTCCTCTCCATCGAGGCGAACCACCAACCGCACGCGCTCTTTCAACTTGTGCGAAAGAATGCTGTAAGAGATCTGGAAGCGTGGCTCCGTGGGGTACCAGTCGACTGCGGTGACATCTTCAAGGAAGTTGTAACCAGCCTGCTGGACGGCTTTGGCTGCGGCCACGATGTTCTCGCGAGCGACAGTGATGGTGAGCTCGGCGCGGTCGAACTTGGCGTCCGTCGCAAGGTCGGCCAGTGCTTTGACCGCGGCGTTTTCAGGATGCGCCTCGAAGACGGCCTGTTTGCCCTTGATGGCAGAGGCTGGATCGTACATTAGAGGTCTCCCTTATCGTTCGCCCAATCCAGGATGCCCTTCTTCCAGACGTAAAAGAGGCCGACTGCGACGAAGCCGAGATAGACGAGCATCTCGTAGAAGCCGAACATGCGCGAGCCGGTAATCGCTGGCAGGCGACGAAAGATCACAGCCCACGGCAGCATGAAGACAGCTTCAACATCGAACAGGATGAAGAGCATCGCGACCATGTAGAACCGCACCGTAAAGCGGCCGCGAGCGTCGCCGATCGCGTCCATCCCGCACTCGTAGGCTGCGGCCTTGGTGCGTGAGTTCTTGTGTTTTCCAATGAAAAACGAGGCCCCCACCATGCCTACAGCCAGCCCGAGGGCGGCCAGAACCTGAAGCACGAGTGGAAGGTAGTTCCAAATGTAGGGGTAACTGTGCATGGCCATCTTCGACTCTAAGATTGCGGCTGGCAAGTGTCAAGCGATTGTCCGGACGACGTGCAGCTATCGAAGTAATGCTATGTACATATTGATCAAGTGATTACCGCAGAGCGCGCTGACCAGTCCACCAATCGAAAGAAAGCTGCCGAAGGCGAGTCTGGAGGTCGCTCCTGCTCTGCCGCGCGCCAGAAGGATGACTCCATAGACCGCTGCCGCGAACGTTCCGAGGAAGAGGGCGAGGATCGCTGGCCAGAAGCCGAGAAAGGCCGCAATCATGGCAAGCAGCTTCACGTCGCCAAGGCCCATGCCGTCGCGGTGGCGGACGGCCTTGTAGAGCCAGCGGATGAGCAGAAGCAGAAGTGCTGCTCCGCAGACAGCCGCGATGCGACCAAAGATCAGGCTCTCCGGACCGGTAAAGAAGAGATTGCCGCGATCGACGACGCCGCCAGGGCTGGTGAGTTGAATGTGGTGTTTGGTCAGGACAACCTCATCTTCGTTCGGGCCGAGAAAGAGGGCTTGCGTACAGACAAGGAAGAGAGCAATGGCGATCCCGCCAAGCGTGAAGGAGTCAGGCAGGATCATGGTCTGCCAATCCATCACCATCAGGCCGATAAGCAGAAAACCGAGGATGGCGACACCAACCAGAGACAAGGAATAGCCAATGATCTGGGCTTCGGTCGGCAAAGGTATCGAGTTTGCTCTAATCGTCGTATCTAAGTGCATAGCGTCCCAAAACAAGCGAGCCACACTCAACAGCCATAAACCCATTGCGAGTTCGACCAACGGATAGCGCCAAGGAATGGTTGTGTGACAGTCACGACAGCGTCCGCGAAGAAGAGCCCAGCTTAGGAGGGGAATGTTGTCGTACCAGCGAATGGGCTCTTCACACTCCGGGCATCGTGAACGCGGGTGGACGATCGACTCACGCTGGGGAAGACGCGAGATGCAGACGTTGAGAAAGCTGCCAAAGAGAAGTCCAAGAAAGAACGCCGCGAAGAGAACGATGCCGAGCTGGTTCACCCGATGAGTATACGGTTTCACGGCCGCACTTACAGGATGAGCTAAGAGTCGGAAGTCTGGACTTAAGTCTCTTCCTCCGAGGACTTTACACCTAAAAAGTATAGGTAGGCGCAACGCCTAGAAATCGACGTGCATGCGGACCGATTCGACCAGCACAGGGCCTCGATCCTGGTTGTAGCCGGGGTGCTCGATGAACTGCAGGTCCAGCGCGTAGTAGATTCCCCGCCAGGTGTGAAGGTTGTAGTAGCTCTCGAGGATGTCCTCGCGTGCGTAGTTCAGCTTGCCGTCGCCTAGCAGAAAACCCAGGCCGCCCAGCTTCAGATAGTCCTGGTGATCTTTCTTGATGGCATTCGAGACAAAGACCAGCCCGATCTTATCGTTTGGGCGCGACCATCCGCGGCCGGAGTAGTCGCCACCCAACTCCACCGTCTGATCGACTTCGGTGTAGGCAAAGGACTCATGCTGGCCCTCGTTCCATCCGAAGCGGCCAAAGACACGCAGATCCCTCGTCACCTCTTGCTCGAAATTCAAGCCAAAGCCATACTTCACCGCACTGAACTTTTCATGCAGCTTGATGTCCGGGGTAGGATCTTCGCCAGCGAGAAATGCTCTATTGGAGTCGCGATAGAGACCCATGTGAGCGTGGTTCACGTAGCTCAGTACGCGGACGGTGCTTTTGCGATCAGGAGGGAGCAGTCTTCCCAGGAGAGGCTTGCGCAGCTCAAACTCCCAGTTTTGCCCGCTGGCACGCCGCAGAGCCCAGTCCAGATCGATTCCATTAGCTACGGTCGGCATCAGCGCAAGGGCATATCGCGCGGACCAGGCTTTGTCATCGTATTCGCTGACGATGCCGTAGGTATAGCCGCGCGTGTCGGCAGCATAGTCCCATGCGCCGTTGTTGTCGACGGTCCAGTTCATGAACTGAAGGTGGCTGTCGCTGCCGATGCTGTTGATGTCGAGAAAGTCGGGCAGGCTCATCTTGCCGACGTGAAACTCCAGGCGGCGCTCCGGCACCTCAGTACCAAGGGAGAACTGTGACTGGGTATTTTCCACGAGCTTGCTGGTGAAGCCGATCGTCTGATGGAGTTGCACGCGGGCCATGTAGGGCGTCGAGCCGAGGTTCGGATTACGGACCACATCGAGATTTGTGAAGCCGGCCAGTCCCAGGGCCTCGCTGTCGCCCCGGCCCCCTGCAGATTCGAGATCGAAGAGAGCGTCCAGCGCGAACTTCGGATTAGTCACTACTTGCGCACCCAGATAAAGCGTGCCGAGCAGAGATGTCTTATATTCCCCTCGGGACAGCAGGCTGTTGACGCCCTCGTAGGGCGAATGGAACGGCCCATGCGCCTGAAAGATGATGTTGGCCTGACCGCCGATGAAGAATCGCGAATGCTCCCAGTGACGAAACATAGTTGGTGAGTCGGTTTCACTAGTGTCTGGAGCAGTAGTGGCCGGAGCAGGAGCATCGATCTGGGATGCCTCGGTCGTCTCTGTTGCAAGCTGTGTCTGTGCCGTCACAAATGGGGAGGCTGATAGCCACATGCATGTGCCCGCAAGCAGGCAAATCTGGTTGAGTTTTCGGATCATTGAACTGTTATCTTCAGGCCTGAAAGTGAATAGAGTGCAAATTGTCAGGCGGGTTGAACCCTTTCGAAGTTTGGAGAGGTTTGATTGAGGGATGGCCCAGACTCAATCGGTTCCAGTATAGTATACCCCAGTAGGGTACAAGGGGGAGAGAGATGTCGCATACCAAATCGGCCCAGATCAAATTGCTCAACCGGGTCAAGAAGATTCGAGGCCAGATGGACCGTGTGGAGCGCACCCTGGCATCAGAGGATCACGAATGCGCCGAGGTGCTGATGTTGCTCGCAGCGGCGCGTGGCGGGATCAACGGGCTGATGGCTGAGGTGCTTGAGGATCATATCCGGCTGCATCTGTTGCGCGATGGACACGCCCCTCTGACTCCGGAGCTAGGGGAAGACCTGATTGACCTCGTGCGCGCTTATCTCAAATAGCAGCTGGCTTGTTCGTGTCCAGAAGTTTCGTGAAGTCTGGTGCTTCACCGCTCACATAAAGCCTGACTCAGCGAGACTTTGCTCCAACGACGACCAGACCAAGTCCCGCTATCAGTGCGACCGTGCTCAGAATGGGAGAGAGTGGCAATGTGTCCTGAGTCTGGCGCGAGATCTGAATCGGTCCCGCGTCGACAACTTTCTTCTCGTGCGTAAAGGAGAGGCCGCCGGTGGCGTATCCGATAATCCCAAGAACAATAAGGATAATTCCAACAATAGTTGCTGCCTTCATAAAGAGAACCCTTCTTCTTCGACGCGTGGATCGACTAAGTCTCTGATGCAGATTGCAACCTCTGCAGATGTACCATCTCCACGCTTTTGCAGCCTACTTGCACGCAACCGGAGCTCGGAGTAGTCTGCCTTTACACGGGAAAGGAGGATGGTCCAGCCTATGAAAATTGACAGTACATGTAGTTCAACGCAACGTGAGGTGACTGAGGCTTAGAGCGTCCATAGCTCTAGTCCTGGCGGTGTTTTTGCAGTAGAAAAGTCCACGCCGAGGCCAAGTCCGAGTATGGACGCCTTAGGTCAATCTCAACAGTTCACCGCCAGACGGCTCGCTGCTCTCCAGAGTGCGAGCCGTTTGTGTTTTGCCAGCATTCTAACGGTAGGATATTAACTATGAAACCTCTGGTGATCGCAGGACGAGCCTTTCAATCGCGACTGATCGTCGGTACAGGGAAGTACAAAGATGGTGCCGAGACCCAGGCTGCCATCGAAGCCTCTGGAGCGGAGATGGTGACGGTCGCCGTCCGCAGGGTCAACCTCGACCGCACGAGCGAGTCCTTACTGGACTTCATCGACCCCAGGCGCTATTTCCTGCTGCCCAATACGGCCGGGTGCTACACCGCCGACGAGGCGATCCGCGCGGCGCGACTGGGGCGCGAGGTGGGGCTCTCGGACTGGGTCAAGATCGAGGTGATCGGCGATCAGCAGACGCTCTATCCCGATGTGCAGGCTACGCTCGAAGCAACCCGCGTGTTGGTCAAAGAAGGGTTCACTGTGCTGCCGTATACGTCCGACGATATTGTCTTTGCCAAGCGGCTGATTGACGCCGGCGCGGCGGCGGTCATGCCTCTCGGCGCTCCCATCGGCAGCGGGCTTGGGCTGCAAAATACGGCCAACCTGCGCATTTTGCGCGAACTGATCACGGAGGTGCCGTTGATCGTGGATGCGGGCGTGGGCACGGCCTCCGACGCTGCGATCGCGATGGAACTGGGCTTCGACGCCGTGCTGATGAATACAGCGATAGCTGCGGCGAAGGACCCCTTGCTGATGGCCGAGGCGATGCAGCATGCCGTGCTCGCTGGGCGGCAGGCCTTCCTGGCAGGCAGAATGCAGCGCAAACTCTACGCCACGGCCAGCTCCCCTCTGGAGGGGATATCGAGGTAGCGACAATGGGTGATTTCTTCCTTGAATTGATTGGCGAATTGGTTGGCGCAGTATTCGAGTCTTTTGTTTCGGAGGTGATCTGTCGCGCCTTTTATCGGCCATCTCAATCAAAGAAGCTCCAGCCGCAAAATGGAATTGGCTTAGTCTAGAAATTCGTCAGGTGCATTTCTGGTCATAGGAAGAGCTGGCACTGATGCAGTACACTTCGCCCATGCGAGTCTTCGGCATCGACTGCGGGACGGAGTTCACCGGCTATGGCGTGGTGGAGGTCGATTGCGACTCCCGCACGCCTCGTCTTGTTCACCTGGCGGCCGGTACGATCCGGCTCAACAAAAAAGAGAAGACACCTCAACGGCTCGCTCAGGTCTACTCTGAGTTGACCGCCTTGATGACCCTCCACCAGCCGGAGATCGTCGCCATCGAGGAGGTCTTCTTCTCGGCGAATGCAAAGTCTGCGCTGAAGCTTGGTCAGGTGCGCGGTGTGGCGATGCTGGCCGCCGCGACCTGCGGAATGCCCGTCGCCGAATATGCTCCGCTCTCGATAAAAAGCTCCGTGGTTGGTTACGGACTGGCCGCCAAAGAACAGGTGCAGTTCATGGTGAGGCGTCTGCTCGACAACGAGAACGCCTTCGACTCCGCAGATGCTGCCGACGCGTTGGCGATTGCGATCTGCCACATCCATACTGCCCAGACACTCGAACTCCAGGGCGCGCGCCGATGAGAGCGACAGGGAGCATGGTGCTTGGCACAGCGCTTTTTCTGGGTTCCTGCCTTGTGGCTGCTGCTCAAACGGCAGAACCTGCGGCGGCGGCGCCTCTCACCTCCGAGGTCACTTTTCAGTTCGACCGCACAGGGCTTCCCGTTCCGCGGTTCACGCTGCGGATACATGAGAACGGAACGGGCACCTATCAGGCGGATCAGGCCGAGATTCCAGCAACGCAAACCTCGATGCGGGGCCAGGTGGCGCAGCATGTCGATCGACCCATCAACCTGACTTCGGGCATCGTCGCAAAGGTCTTCAAGGCTGCCCGCTCGCTGAATTATTTCAACATCGAATGCGCCTCCAAGGCGAAGAACATAGCCGACACCGGCACGAAGACGCTTACGTACACCGGCTCCGATGGGTCCGGATCGTGTGTCTACAACTACTCAGAGAACAAAACTGTAGGTACGCTGACAGATATCTTCCTCGGAGTCGCTTCCACGCTGGATGAGGGCCGTAGGCTGGACTTTCTGCACCGTTACGATCGCCTCGGTCTCGATGCCGAGATGAACTCCTTCGCTGACGAGGTGAAGGAGGGACGTGCGCTCGAACTGGGAACGATCTCGCCGACGCTGGCCGCAATCGCGGACGACACAGCCGTGATTCAACGCGTTCGATTACGTGCGGCCAAGATGCTGGAGCAGGTTGCAGCGGACAGTCATTGAGATACTGCAAGACCGCAGGCATTGGGAAAAAATCTCTTCAGTCACTACCGGCAACGACATGCGACAAAGAGCGGTAGAGCTCTGCCATCGACTCCAATGCGAGTGATTCGGCGCGTGCCTGTGCGGGAATGCTGGCTGGCCACGCTCGAGAGAGCTGTTCCGCCGAGTAGCCAGCCGCGCGGAGGTTGTTCTGCAGCGTCTTGCGCTTCTGCGCAAAGCACTGCTTCAGGAAGAGGTTGAACCCTTCAGGATCCACTCCAAGCTCAACAAACCGCGGCGCGAAGTGCAGCCGTAGCACGGTGGAGTAAACATCGGGAGGAGGCGAAAACGCGGACGGCGCAAGCGTGAAGAGGTTGTCGACCTGCGCGGTCATCTGTGCCGTCGCTGAGAGCAAGCCATAGTCGCGAACCCCCGGTGCCGCCGAGACGCGGTCCGCCACCTCCCGCTGCATCATCAGAACAGCGCGGGCAAGCGTACCGGCGCTGCCAGTTGCAAACAGTTGCAGCAGAATATCCGACGTGATGTAGTACGGCAGATTTCCGATCACGTCGGCCGTCTCGCCCTCCGACACCAGCGTTCGCAGGTCCGTCTTGAGAAAATCGCACTCGAGAATCTGTACCTGCGGATGATCGCGAAAGCGGAAGGTCAACTCCGCTGCCAGGCTCCGGTCAAGCTCGAGTGCGATCAGCTTGTGGCAACGTGTAGCCAGTATGTCGGTAATCGCGCCATGCCCGGGGCCAATCTCGATGACGGTGCGCTTGCTAAGATCACCAAGGGCATCGACGATGGCGTGACGGGCGGAGTCGTCGACGAGAAAATTCTGCCCCAGCTTCGGCTTACGTTTCATCTGCATCCAATGTTTGCGGTTTGTTCCTGTGCTCTTCTATAGACTAACGGTTTGGTTGGAAAGATAAAGGACGAAGGTATGCATATTATTTTCGCAGCATCGGAGTGCTCCCCTTGGGCCAAGTCGGGTGGGGTGGCAGATGTGGTGAGTGCGCTCCCACGCGCACTGGCTAAACTCGGTCATCGCGTCAGCGTCTTTCTGCCCTACTACCGTCAGGTCGCGAAGGCTGTCCCGAACCCTCCGGTGGTGCTGCACAGTATGACAATTCCTTTTCCTGGCTATAACCGCTTCGTGCGTATTCTCGACGGTGGAGTCAAGGGTGGGGTCCAGACGTACTTCATCGATTGCGCCGAATTATTCGACCGCGAGAACTTCTACGGTACGCCGTCCGGAGATTATCCCGATAACGCGGAGCGCTTCGGCCTGCTCTGCCGCTCGGTAATCGAAGCCTCAAAGATGCTCGGCATCCCCGATGTCTTCCACGTTCATAACTGGCAGGCGGCGATGCTCCCGGTCATGCTGCGCTCCATCTACTACTTCGATCCCGTTCTGCGAAACGTCCCAACGGTGTTGACGGTTCACAACGCGGGCTATCAAGGCTGGTTTCCTTCGCAGACCATCGAAAAGCTGCTCCTTCCTTGGGATCTGTACACGGTCGAAAAACTCGAACACTACGATAAAGTCGATTTTTTGAAAGGCGGCATCGTATACGCGGATGCCATCACGACGGTCAGCCGCAAGTACGCCGAAGAGCTCCAAACGAGCGAGTTCGGCAACGGGCTCGAAGGAGTCTTTCGCCAACGGAGCGGAGATCTCCTAGGAATTACGAACGGCATCGACTCCGAGGAGTGGAATCCGGCAACCGACTCCCACATTGCAGCGCACTACACGGCCGAAAACCTCGCCGGCAAGAAAGAGTGCCGTCGCGATCTGCTTCACGCTTACGGACTGGAGAATGTCGGTGACGACACCGCTGTGATCGGAGTCGTCTCCCGTTTCGCCACCCAGAAAGGCTCAGACTTTATCGTCGAGATCATGGATCGTCTGGCGCAGGAAGACATGGTGCTGGTCATTCTGGGAAGCGGCGAAGAGTACTACGAACGGCTGTTGGTGGAGATGGCCGAGCGTCATCCCGCTAAGGTGCGTGTGAAGGTAAAGTTCGACAACGTAATGGCGCACAAGGTCGAGGCAGGCGCTGACATCTTTCTTATGCCATCCCGCTACGAGCCAGGCGGTCTAAACCAGCTCTACAGCCTCAAATACGGTACGATTCCCGTCGTCCGCGCTACGGGCGGCCTTGACGATACCATCGACGAACAGCCGAACGGTGGCGGAAATGGGTTCAAATTCTGGGGCTACAGCGTGGGGGCATTCTTCGACGCGATTAAACGTGCCCTTGAAACCTTCCGCAACAAACAGGAGTGGACTCAGATGATGCGGCGAGGCATGGCGCAGGATTTTTCCTGGGATAAGCCTGCCAGCGAGTACCTCCGCCTTTACGAGCGTGTCATCCAGAATCGCAGCTAGGCAGCTCGTCTTCGTTGCAGCAGGTAGTGCAGCGGAACTCCCAGCAGAATGACTCCGGTTCCGATTAGGGAGTTCCGCGGCTGATCGGCAAACGAAAAGACCAGCAGCACAGCAGCCGCAAGAATGAACAGTGCCGGCAACACCGGGTATCCCCAGATGCTGTACGGACGCGGCGTGTCTCGGTCGCGGCGGCGAAACACAAAGATCGTGCTGGCCGTGAGCATATAGAAGAGCCACTCGCCGAAGATGGCCAGCGAAAAGAGTGCCTGAAACTTTCCGATGGCAAGCAGCAGAAGAGAACTCAGAACGGCCTGAAGGATCAATGCTGTCGACGGCGTTTGAAATCGCGAGTTCACATGAGCTAGTTGCTTGAAGAACAATCCATCGCGGGCTGCAGCAAATGGTACGCGCGCGCCGGAGAGCGACGACCCCACGAAGGTCGCGCAGATACTGACGGCCATACCGATCGACACCAGCGTTGCACCCCACGATCCAGCAACCAGGCGCATCGCGTCGGCTGCAGGGCGGTCTGCGGTAGCGATGGCTGCTGCGGGCAACACATATTGAATCGCCGCATTGGTCAGCATGTAGAGCGCGCCAACGATGGCAACCCCTCCAACCAAGGCCAGCGGCATGCTGCGTTGCGGCTTCTGGACCTCACCCGCCATGGTTACGACATCGCTCCATCCGTCGTAGGCCCACAACGCGGCAACAAGCGCAATCATAAAGCCTGTAAAGCCTCCACGTGCTCCCGTAAACTCTGTGCTGAAGTTGTGCCACGACCCATGCTGGCCTGCTGCGCCAAAGCAAAATCCCGCAATCACGAGAATAAGCAGGCCCTTCAGCCACGTAAGCAGAAGCTGTACGTTGGCCGATCTTCTCGTTCCAATGATGTTGAGAGTGGTGATGAGCCACGTCACCGAGATGGCGAAGATCTGTCCCCAGAAGAGATGAAAGAAAGCCGGGTGGGCAAAGAAGCTGAAGACTGCGAAGGTCCCCAACACGCGCGCAAGCCCGGCAGCGATCGTAGCCAATGAGGCAGGTTTGGCCACCGTAATCTGGGTCCACATATAAAGGAAGCCGGTTAGATCACCATAAGCCTCGCGAAGAAAAGCGTATTCACCGCCATACCGCGGTCTCGCTGCAGCGATCTCCGCATAGGTCATCGCGCCGAAGAGCGAGAGCAACCCACCCACGATCCAAACCACATAGACCATGCCGGACGAGCCCACCGCAGCCATCATCTCTCGCGGCACTAGAAAGATGCCGCTCCCGATAATGATGCCCACGACAATGGAGGTCGCGTGGGATGCGTTCAGGACGCGGGGCAGTTCGGACTTGCTGTTTGGCATCGATTCCCGGAGAGTAGCACACCTCCGCCGCATGACCGCAAGTAAATTGGTGAGAAAACCTGACTCGAGTGCGGCCAAAGAAAAGATCTTACTTATAAGATGGAGACGCACCTTCTGGAGTGAACGATGGATTGGACACCTGGCGGCGGACTCAGCGGCGACATTGAAGACAGACGTGGTTCTTCCGGTGGCGGTGGCGGAAGCTTTGGCGGCGGTGGGATCGGGATCGTCGGTTTTTTGATTCTGCTTGTCGTCAGTCTTGTCACTGGCCGTAACTATATCGGCAGCTATCTCTCCGGCCACAGCGCATCGCCGCCCTCAACGCAACAGAGCACGCCTTCCGCCGCCAACCGGCCTCTAACTACTGAATCGCCTCAGGAGAAGAGATCCGCGCAGCTCGTCTCCTGGACGCTGGACGATGTGCAGAACACCTGGACCAAGCTTCTGCCCACGCAGACAGGCAGAAACTACCAGCGCTCCACGCTCGTGCTCTTTCGCGGTCGCACATACTCCGGCTGCGGCACCGCTCAGTCGCAGAGCGGACCCTTCTACTGTCCGGCCGATGAAAAGGTCTACATCGATCTCAGTTTTTGGGATGAGCTAAGACGCCTTGGGGGCAGCAATGCAGACTTCGCCCAGGCTTATGTCATCGCTCATGAGCTAGGCCATCACGTGCAGGATCTCCTCGGAATCGAAGGCAAAGTGCGCCAGCTATCAGGTCAAAATCCGTCGGAGAGGAATCGCCTCTCTGTCGATCTTGAACTCCAGGCGGACTGTTTCGCGGGCGTATGGGCACACAGCACGGCGCAGCGCAACATCGTTCACGACTCCGATATCACAGCCGGTCTGCAGGCAGCGGCCGCGGTTGGCGACGACCATATCCAGAAATTAGAGAGAGGAACTGTAAGCCCGGAGAGCTTCACCCACGGCTCGTCTGCGCAACGCGTCGGGTGGTTCAAACGCGGATTCCAGCAGGGAACAATCGCAGCCTGCAACACCTTTAAATTCGGTGGTGCCGTTCCGCCGACCGACAGCGCCGAGTAAGCTTAGTTCAACACGGGCAGCACCGCATTGCCAGATGCCTCTGCTGCGAAGTAGCTACGAATCCGCTCGGCGGTAGCGGCATTCACCACAGCAGTGAGGGCGTCCGGCCCAGCCTGCTTAATCCCGCGTACGCTGCCGAAGTGTTCGATCAATCGTTGACGAGTTCTCGGCCCAACGCCGGGAATCGATAGCAACTCACTGTCGCGGTCCCGCATCTGGCGTCGCTTGCGATGGTAGGTCACAGCGAACCGATGGCTCTCATCGCGAATCTTCTGCATCAGGTGCAGCACCGGAGACCGCCGGTCCAGCACCACCGGCTCATTCTCCTGCCCATACACGTAGATGATCTCTTCCTTCTTGGCGATCGAAGCCAGGGGCTGCAGTGTGACGCCGATCTCTTCAAGCGCCGAATACGCCGCGTGCAACTGCCCTAGCCCTCCATCGATCAGGATCAGGGAAGGGAAGGGCTTCTTATCTTCCTGCAACCGTTTGTAGCGACGCTGAATCACCTCGCGCATGCTCGCAAAATCGTCGACGCCTGTAACCGTCTTCACCTGAAACTTCCGGTAGTCGGACTTCTTCATCGCGCCATCCTCCCATACCACCATGGAGGCTACCGTCTCGGCGCCCTGTATGTGCGAGATGTCGAAGCACTCAATCCGGCGTGGCAGTTCCTCAAGTGTGAGCGCATCCTGCAGCGCCTCTTGGATCGCCTTCATCCCAGGCTGCAGCACGCGAAACCGCTGATCATACGACTGCTTCGCATTCTGGCAGACAAGGTCGACGAGAGATCGCTTTTCCCCTCGTTGCGGCGCAAGAATTTCGATTCGCTTTCCGGTTCTCTCCGTCAGCGCCTCAGCCAGCAGCGCCCGGTCAGGAAACTCAACCGGCACGAGAATCGATCGCGGCACATAACTCTGATCGAGATAAAGCTGCTTCAGAAGCGCAGAGAAAAACACTCCCGGACTGAACGCCCCGCCAAGCTCTGACACCGCTGCATGTTGCACGATGGCGATACCCTCGCCGATCTCCGGTGCAGGCGCCGCAGGGTCGGGCTCCATGCGAGGCAGTGCCTCCAACTCGTCCACCTCCGAAACCGCCTCCGTCGCCGCATCCAGCAAGGACTCCGGCAGATCCTCCCAGAAGAAGTCGCGCCGGTCCACGATCTTCCCGCTTCGCATGTGGAACAGGTTGACCGCGAGCATCTCGTTCTCAAAGTGGTAGCCAAAGACGTCGGCGTCCTCATTGTCGGCGCTCGCCATGCGCTGTTTATCCTGCATCTGATGAACCGTAACGATCTGATCTCGCAGCCGCGCCGCCATCTCAAACTGCTCCGCCTCTGCCGCAGCCTCCATTCGCTTCGTCAGCGACTGCTCGAGCTCATTCGGCCTCCCCTCCAGAAAGAGCTGCACGTCACGTATGGTCTCGCGGTAAGCTTCCGGTGTGGTCAGCCCCTCCAGGCAAGGCCCCAGGCAGCGCTTGATGTAGTACTGCAGACAAGCCCGCGGATGATATCGCGACAGATCCACCTTGCAGCTTGGAATCAGAAAGCTGCGATGGATCAGATCCACCAGCCGATAGGCCAGATTCCCCGGAAAATAAGGACCGTAGTAAGCCCCACCGTTCTTGCGCAATCTGCGCGTTACGAAGACCTTCGGGTAGCGGTCATTCATCGTCAGCTTGATGTACGGATAGGTCTTGTCATCGCGCAGCAGAATATTGAAGCGTGGCTTCTTCTGCTTGATGAGGTTGTTCTCCAACGCCAGCGCCTCGTGCTCATTGGCGACCGTGATGTACTCCACATCGACGGCCTCGCGCATCAGGGTGCCGGTCTTGGCATTCGCCTGCGACGCCTCCAGAAAATACGAGCGCACCCGTGCACGAAGGTTCTTCGCCTTGCCGACGTAAATAACCTCGCCCTCAGCATTTTTATAGAGATAGCAACCTGGCTGGGTGGGGAGAGTTCGAATTTTCTGATGAAGATCCATCGCCTGGTATTGGAGCCCGCATCTCAGTGTAGACGCAGCTTCATGCAGACCGCAGTGTGCATATCTTTGCTCAGTAGATTTGACGCGACAGCTGATCAAAAGTTCCCGCTTCCCAATCTGCGCGCGGATCGATTACGTTGCTGATAGTGATAACTAGTTGAAAATAAATAGCCTACTGGCAGGCATATTATTGGCACTCTGATTGCATCTGATTGTCTGCTGTGGTTGGTCTGTTGCAGCACTTACTACCAGGAGAGTGGAAAGAATGAGATCCAATAACGATAGAGACATGAAGATCAAATCTGCCTGCCCCGCCGTATTTGCCAGTGCTCTTGCCCTCACCTTCACGGTCGGCTGCTCGACGAAAAATTACGTTCGCTCCCAGACCGCTCCCATCATCCAGCAAACCAATGATCTGGATACCAAGACCGCCGCCGATCATAGAAATATCGTCGATACCGACGAGCGGGCAAAGACCGGAATCGCCGGTGCGCAATCTGCGGCGAGCACCGCCGATCAGCACGCGCTCGCAGCAGGCCAGTCCGCCGATGCCGCTAACCAATCCGCGAAGGAAGCCTATAACCGGGTCGACAGCCTGAGCGGCGTAGTAGCCAACCTAGACAACTACAAGCAGATCTCCGACGTGAGCGTCACCTTCGCCTTCGACAAGTATGTTCTGAGCGCTTCGGACAAGAAGCAGCTCGATGATCTAGCCGCAAACCTCTCCAACACTCGCGGTTACATCCTTGAAGTGACCGGCGGAACGGACTCCGTTGGCGACGCGGCCTATAACTATCAGCTCAGCCAGCATCGCGCCGACGCGGTCGTCAACTATCTGGCGTCAAAATACAACATCCCGCCGCATAAGTTCTACCTGATCGGCATCGGAAAAGATCAGCAGGTCGCCAGTGACAGCACAGCTGCCGGCCGCGCGAAGAATCGTCGAGTCGACATCAAGCTGATGACAAACATGAACAGCGACCAGCCGAGCACAGCTTCCTCCACCAAGCCGAACGGCCAGTAGTAGTCAGCTTCCTCAACGCGAAATTAACGCAACAGAACTTGAAACGCGCCGATGTTATTGTCGGCGCGTTCGTTTTTGACGTCGTTGCCTTAAAACACCCGAGGCGACCTGTGCAGAAGCCTATGTCTTGAGTTTGCGATAGACGATCGCCAACAACCCTGATGCCAGGATGACCCAGGCGAATTGATACCAGTAGAAGAACGGAAATCCCCAGAGCGCCGGTGTGGAACGCGCATAGACTATGGGGAAACACAGCCCAAGATAAGGCAGTAGAAGCAGTAGAACCCAGCGGCTCCTGCGGGTTCTTGGTTTCGCGTTCGCTTCCGGCTCTGGCACCATATCCTGCAAAGGATAATGCATTTACTTCCACTCCGGAAGCCCGGTCATCTACTAAGTCATAGAGATAAGTCATCGGGTAAAGTTGAAGCAGAAGATAGAAGATATGGAAGATATGCCCGAGTCGATCCCCGAGAATCTCCCGCAAGCTGCCGCCTCTGCCACAGACCCCATAGCTGAGGCAGTGGCGATCATGGCCCGTCTGCGCGCTCCGAATGGCTGCCCCTGGGACCGCGAACAGACCTTCGACTCCATCAAGCGCCACACCCTCGAGGAGACCTACGAGGTCTTCGATGCAATCGAACGCCGCGCCTGGCCCGATCTAAAGGACGAGCTCGGCGATCTCCTCCTCCAGGTGCTCTTCTACGCCCAGATGGCCTCCGAGGCCGGCTACTTCACCATCCAGGATGTAGCGGAAAATCTGAACGCCAAGTTGATTCGCCGTCATCCCCACATCTTCGGCGACGCGGAGGCCGCTGATTCCAACGCCGTTCTGCGCAACTGGGAGCAGATTAAACAGACCGAAAAGAAGGCACTCAAATCAACGCAAACTTCGCAAACATCCATGCTCGACGAGATCCCTCGCTCGATGCCGGCCCTCATGGAAGCGGGCAAACTAGGCTCCCGCGCCGCAAAAGTAGGATTTGACTGGCCCAACTCCGATGGCCTCTTCGACAAACTTGCCGAAGAGATCAACGAACTCAAGGCCGAGCTGAATCCCTCCTCGCCCGACAGCTCCACGACAGCGATCGAAGCGGAGCTAGGCGACATTCTCTTCACAGCCGTCAACCTTGCGCGACATCTCAAGGTCGATCCCGAATCCGCTCTGCGTGCTACGAACGCAAAGTTTCGCCGTCGCTTCGCTGCAATGGAGTCTGCAGCGGGCAATAGCGCCGCTCTGGCCGCCTCCAGCCCCGATCAGCTCGAAATACTATGGAACCAGGCGAAGAACGCCACCACCGAGTCGACAAGGTCATGAACGCCAGCCCTCAGACAGCCATCCACATTCAATCCCTCACCAGCCTCGAGGATTTTGAGAGCTGCGTCGTCCTCCAGCTTGAAGTCTGGCGCTATAGCGACGCTGACATAGTCCCCCGGCGTGTCTTCGTCGTCGCACAGCGCATCGGCGGCCAGGTGCTGGGAGCTTTTGACGGCGAGATCCTCGTAGGCTTCGCGATGTCCTTGCCGGGCTATCGGGACGGCAAATCCTATCTCCACTCTTACATGCTCGCCGTCCTCCCCCAGTACCGCAACGCCGGCATCGGCCGCCGCCTCAAGCTCGCGCAGCGCGACGATGCCATCGCCCGCGGCTTCGACCTGATGGAGTGGACGTTCGATCCTCTCGAGATCAAGAACTCACACCTTAATATCAGCCGGCTCGGCACCATTGTGCGGCGCTATCACCCTGACTTCTACGGGGTTTCCTCCTCCCCGCTGCAAGGTGGCCTTCCCACCGACAGGCTCTACGCGGAGTGGTGGCTGCGCTCCCGCCACGTCGCTGATTTGCTGCGAGGCGAGCCGCAGCCGCAGCAGATCGTCGAACGCATCACCGTCCCCCACACGATCTACCAATGGAAGCAGGACGCTCAGCAACGAAACCTCGCCAGAACCCTGCAGAGCAACAACCGGACGGCCCTCGAAGCGGCGTTTCAGCGCGGGCTGGCCGTGGTTGGATACGAACGGGACCCACAAGGCAACGGCACCTTCCTCCTCGGTCCGTGGAAGAACACCGTGGAGATCTGACCCACCAGCCCCACGATCGCAGTACAATTTCACTGAGCCACGCCCAACAGACCCGCTACGATCCAGCAACTCGGAAAGACAGGACTGCACATGCTCAACATCGACGCGATTCACCTCCGCGAGATCAACCTGCCGCTAGCTCATCCCTTTGAGACCAGCTTCGGCCTCACTAGCAGCCGCCGCATCCTCCTCGTCGAACTCGAATCCGACGGCCTCACCGCGTGGGGCGAGTGCGTCGCCGGCGAACACCCTTATTTCAGCGACGAGACCATCGACACCGCCTGGCTCATCACAGAGTCGGAGCTTGCCCCCCGTCTGCTCGAAGCCAATGTGGAACGCGGCGGCAGTTGCCCGGACATCTTCCGCCAGGTTCGCGGCCATCGCATGGCCAAAGCTGCGCTCGAAAACGCCGTCTGGGACCTCGAAGCCCAGGCCAAACGCGTCTCGCTCGCTGAACTCCTCGGCGGAACCCGCGACGTTATTCCCTGCGGAGTCTCGATCGGCATCCAACCCTCGCCCGCCCACCTGATGGATAAGATTGCCGCTGAACTCGCTGCCGGCTACCAGCGGATCAAGCTGAAGTGCAAGCCCGGCTGGGATGTCAGCATCTTCGAAGCGGTCCGCAAACGATGGCCCGACATCACCCTCAGCTGCGACGCCAACTCCGCCTATCGCATGAAGGACCTTGACGACATCGTCGAATGGGACCGATTCAATCTGCTCATGATCGAGCAGCCTCTCTGGTACGACGACTTCTACTTCCACGCCATGCTGCAGAAGCGCCTCTTAACCTCAATCTGCCTCGACGAATCCATCCGCAACCGTCGCGACGCCCTCGCCGCTATCGACATGGAGTCCTGTCGCATCATCAACATCAAAGTCGGCCGCGTAGGCGGATTCAGCGAGGCCATCGCCCTTCATAATGCGGCAGAAGAGCGCGCCATCCCGGTCTGGTGCGGCGGCATGCTGGAGACCGGTATCGGCCGATCCCACAACATCGCCCTCTCCTCTCTGCCTAACTTCTCGCTGCCCGGCGACGTCTCCGCCTCCAGCCGCTACTGGGCCGAGGACATCATCGAGCCGGAGGTTGCCGTCAGCGCATGCGGAGAGATCACGGTGCCCACGACGATCGGCAGAGGCTTCGAAGTCCGGCGCGACCGCATCGAGTCCCTCACCGTGCGCCGGCAGACCCTCAATGCCAAGGCTCGCGTAACCGCGTGATGTCGCTTACCGCTCCGGCAGCGGCGTAGCCAGCATCATCCGAATTGCATCCTGATAGCTCATCGGCCCAAGCTTCTGAAAGCTACTGGCCGTCGACTCGGTATGCACGTTTACCGTCTTCAGCATCAGCGCTCTCACGCTCAGCTTCATCGAGAAGTAAGTGAAGATCCATCGATTCTCTCCAACGCTGGTCTGATCCAGCTCCAGCTTGCCTCCCGGATAGATATGGGCCAGCATGCCCCAGCCGAAGTTCACCCCCCGCGAGATCGTCCCTTCCATACGAACCAGTGTGTGCGACCTGGCATCGATCCAGACTCGCCCCTCAAGCCCGGTCAACGCCTGGGCCTCAGTACTTGGCGGACTGAACTTCGGGTTCGGCTTGTAGTCGATCACGACCTCCGGTGCCCCGCCATTTTTGCCCGACTGCGGCTGCCCCGGCGTGTAGGTATAGATCATCGCATCCGGCATCAGAGGCACTAACTTATCTGCCATCTTCCGGTCCGACTCACCATTCCGAACATGCCTGAAGTAGGCCGAAGGTGACGCGATCATGTCGTTCAACCGCTGCCGCTCGCCCTGATCCTGCTCCTCCGTCAGCGGTTTTCCGTCCTTCATAATCAGCCGCGCCACCGTCCCGTCTTTACTCTCAACTACGTCGCGAACCATGTCGCCCTTCTCGCTCACCGTGTGCGTGCGATACCGCAGGTAAGAGTCTGTGTGATGCAGTGCTTCCAACTCGTTCTTCGCTGCGTCGACGATCCAGGAGCGAACCGGTATCGACTGCAGGGTCGCTTCCTCTACATCTTTCGTCGTAGTGGCGTTCTGTGCACGGGCGACCCCTCCCACCGCGGCCACCAGGAACAGAAGATATCCAGAGAAGTTCCGCTTCCGTGACCTCATTTGCCCAGAAACTGCCATGAATCGGGGCTTGCTGACTGAAGCTGCCTCGCATGTGTCCACGGTACCTCTTACCAATCCACACCTCTCATCTCCCCATTCTATGGTTCTTCTTATGACTCACGAAGGGGGACAAAGTATTCGCGGTTTGCCTCCCGGCATGAGCTTGGGTATAGTTCGGGCAAGGTGCATGTGTAGCAGGCAGAACCTCAAGGGAGAACAAAACGCTTATGAAACCAGCAGAGGGTTCCACCGTCATCGGTAAGTCGGTCGTCATTCGAGGAGAACTCTCCGGCGAGGAAGACCTTTACATCGACGGAGACATCGAAGGAACCATCACTCTCAAAGAGAGCGGCTTGACCATTGGACCCAACGCGCGCGTACGGGCCGATATCAACGTCCGCGACGTCACCGTATTCGGTCATCTGACCGGCAACGTGCAAGCCACGGGGCGCGTCGACCTCCGGCAATCGGCCATCGTCAACGGAGACATCCTGGCCGGCCGACTCTGCATCGAGGAGAGCGCGGTCTTGAAGGGAAGCGTCGAACTCAAAGGCAACTCCGAAGCAAAGTCCAAGTCTTCCACTCCTGCCGCAACGCACTCCGCGCCAGTCGAGTCCGGCGCTCCTCTCTTCACTCAACCACAGGCATAGAACTAGAAAGGGAAGCGGGCTCATGCGCAGCCTTTTCGGCGGTAGCGATAGTACAAGCACTCCACGAGGTGGCGACACCGGTCGTATCCCGCGTCACTCCAGCGGGTGGAAAGAGTTATTGAAGCACCTGCAGTCGCAGGAATCTCTGCGTATCCTCGACATCGGACCTACCTCGTCCACCAACATCAACTACATCACCAGCTTGGGCCACAGCATCTATATGGCGAGCGTCGTAGACGAGGCCTCAAAGCCGGAGTGGCTCACTCCCGGCGAAGACGGGCAGGAACCTAGGTTCGATGTCGATCGATTTCTCGAAAGTAATCTCAATTTTTCGGGCCGTGTCTTTGACGTCGTCATCTTCTGGGACACGGCGGACTATCTGCCCGAACCTTTGATAGCGCCTGTGCTGGCACGCATCCACAAAGTTCTACAACCTGGCGGCCTTATGCTCGCCTTCTTTCACCAGACAAGCAGCCCGGAGACCTTCTTTTGTCGCTATCATCTGACCGATACCGATGTAGTCGAGATGCAGCGCGCAGGCAACTATCCTCTGCTCAACATCTTCAATAATCGCAAGATCGAAAACCTGTTTAGTGAATTTAGTAACTTCAGATTCTTCCTTGCCAAAGACAGCCTGCGTGAGGTCATCATCACACGCTAAGCGCGCGGCCAACCTGCAGGTTAGGCATCATCACAGCTGTCCAGAGCGAAAAATGAAGGCGCCCCGACTGGAGGCGCCTTCGCTTTCTTTACCGGAAATCTTCCGGAAATTTATCCCTTTGCATTTTGCTTCCGGCGCTCGGCCCAACGCTTCTTCATCGCGTCGGCGATTCGTTTGCGGCCCTCGGGGCTCAACTTGCGTTTGCGAGGGGCCGTTGCTGCCGCCGTTGCAGCAGCTGCGTTCTTACTGCCTTTGGGACGGCCAGGGCCTGTGCGCTTTGTCGTTGCCGTCGTCCCAGCCAGTAGCGCGCGAGCTTGCTGGAGCTTTACGATCTGGGCATCTATCTCGGCAATTATGCGGCTAACTTCCACGTGTTACCTCCAGTGGCCTCATCAGGTCGACTTACTCATAGGACCAATTTTTTTATTGCCACCTCATGACGATACAGAAGCAACTAACCCGATGCAAACAATAAGTAACTCGTCAGGCTATTTCGTTTTAGCGGCAGTGACGTTATCTTCTTCCGTACTAGGTACGGTCTTCGAAGCGCGGATCGCATACCCAGGTCCAGCTTCATCCAACTCCTCGTGCCGCGAGCCCCCCAGTCCGCGACGATGATGGGACTCGTCAATGCACCTTTGCAGATCCTTCAGAGTTCCTTGTTTGTCCCGCGCAAACTCAGTCGCCATGCGGGTCAAAGCATAGGCGAGTATGTCGCTGTGGTGTAGATCCTGCATATCCGGCGCGCGCCGAATGTTGAGCCACAGACGATGCACAAGCTGTACTTCGTGCGGTTCGATCGTAGGTGCATGAGGACCGATGTGGAAGCTCAGTGACTCACCATCCGGTTTGACGACATAAAAAGTAAATTGCCGCTTCGGCTCAGGCAGGGCCTCCCACGCCTGGCCAACGTGGTAAGCCTGCTCCTCGGCAGTAAGCTTGGTCGATAGTCCGGAGACCACAGCCGCCGCATCCAGCGAGTTAGCCGTCTGCACCAGCGCCGAAAAAATATCTCCGGCGGGAACTACCAGCAGCGAGATATGTTTCCCGAAGCTTTCGGCGACAGACACAGCCTTGGTAAATAACATCTGCTCGTGTTCGCTGAATAACTGTTCCGACGCGTCGACATACTCCGGTCCGCCCGCGCCCATCATTCGAGCAGCCAGCACCACCAGGTCCTGATCGTCCGTATTGGTGTGCGTCAAAGCCCACTTCAGCGCAAACGGTGCGGCCGAGTCGCGCATTGTCACCACGACCGCGCCTGGGCGAATATCCAACGCCTCACGCCCCACATTATCCTGATGCTCCAGCTGAAAATGCTCTTTCATCTGTCTCGTGGTTAGATCGTGACGACGCTTGTTATCCCTCTCCGAAAGAGAAAAAACTACAAAGAAGGCAGCCGCAAAGATAATTCCACTTACCGTAGCTACCGATTTGGTAAATAAATTCACGATTGCTGTAGTAAGCAGCACCAGGAAGACACAGAGTAGTCCCAGAGGAATCTCCGTCTTCCCGATCCGAATATTCAGCGGCACCTTCCAGCCGCGTTCGCCCTTATATTTCCATCGCAGCACCAGCATCGCCAGCGCATTGAAGGTGAAGCTCCAGATCACGCCAAACGCATACGCCTCGCCCAGCATAATGACGTTGCCTCGAGTCACAAGAATCGTGAAGACCTGCAGCCCTGCAACCAGATTTACAATGCGATAGCTGGTCCCATATTTCCTCTGCGGCTTACGAAACCAGTCCGACAGTACCCCATCCTCGGCTACCCGCATCAGTACGCCGGTCGAACCCACGATCGCGGTATTGACTGCCCCGCCAAGAATCAGAAATCCCACAATCACCACAAAGACGCGGAAGCCGATCCGCACCGCCAGCGGCCCTACCATGAACATCGCCATTCCAGCGATCAAGTTATCGCGATAGACCGGCACTCGCACCGTGTCAGGAATCAGCATCACCGCCAGCAGCGTACCGATACCCGTAAAGATGAAGCTGTAGATCGCAATCACGATCGCGGCGCGCTTCAAATTCTTCAGCTTCGGATGTTCAATCTCGCGATTTACCTGAGCCAGAGATTCTTCCCCGCTCATTGCCAGCACCGAGTGTCCAAACGCCATCAGCACACCGAACAAGCCCAGCGACCTCATGAATCCCGTGTGCTTCAAGAACCCCAGAGCATCGGTGCTGAAGTGAAGATTGTCCGGCGTAGGCCACGGCGGAAGATGTGCCCCCACATGAATCGCCGAGAAGACTCCCCAGGAAAGCAGAATCACAACCATCACAGTCGTGATCTTCATCACCTTCAGAGCCTTATCGCTCGACTCCTCGATTCCCTTGGTGTTCTGCCACCAGAAGTAGATGGTGATAAGTCCTGCAATCGCCGCGGAGGTTCCATCCACCGGCAACTGTCGAGCCGAGCCGCTGGGATGCACCACCAACTTGATAGCCCAGTGGTGCGCCGCACAAAGCCGCAACACCTCATTCAGCAAGCCGACAATGTACTGCCCGGCCGAGACGCCAGAGATCGGCCCCGTCAGAATGTAGTCGAACATCAGCGCCGACACGCTCAGCTTCGCAAACGTTCCGCCCAGCGCCTCCTTCACAATCCTGTACACGCCGCCGCGCGTGAACATGCTGCAGCTTTCGACGTACACCGCACGCACCGCGAAGCTGAACAGCATCACGCCCAGGATGAACCACGGCGCAGCCTTGCCCACCGCCTCTTCCGCAATGCCACCTGCGTAGAATGCCGATGACCCCAGGTCGTTCAGCACGATCGCCGCCGCTCGCCAGAACGAAATAAAAGTAAGCATCACCGACGACGCCACGACCAGGCGGACGCGGTTCGATTGCGGCTTAGTGATCGTCTGTTTAGATCCCATTGTGGTTTGCTGTTTGATAACCCGAACAGCCAGCGACACTGAATAACTTCAGCATGTTCGACGGCCACTCCCCCACCTTAAGTGGAACACTGCCAACACCCACCGGAAAGAGCAGAGTACGATCCTGCTTCCACCGTCGGCAGCTATTCTTCATCCCCCAGCAACTCCTTCAAATCTTCTGCAAAACTCACCACGATCACGACTGCGGAACCCGCCATCCCAATAAAAAACAGCGGGACAACAATCTTTGCAACGAGATGAATGACGAAATCCATGCGCATCCATTGTATCTCGCAACCGCCTGAAAACTAACTGGAAATTGTCAGCTCAATGTTAGACTTCAGACGCGATGCGACTTATCCCCCTGCGACTTTGGGCCATGGCCGTCCTCTCCGGCATTCTTCAGGTTTTGCCCTTTCCCATCGCGGGGCCCGTCCCTGTCTGGCGAACCACCTTCTGCTGGGTCGCACTCCTTCCTCTCCTCTGGGCGCTCCTCGCTAACAACAAGAACAACAACCCACTTACCCTGCGTCAGGGAGCCGCCATCGGTTATCTCTGCGGCTTCCTCTGGTACTTGGGCAACTGCTACTGGATCTACCAGACCATGTATCTCTACGGCGGCCTCGCCAAGCCCATCGCCGCCGGCATTCTCATCCTCTTCTGTCTCTACCTCGGCCTCTATCACGCTCTCTTCGGAGCGCTCCTCGCGGCATTCCGAACTCGCTTCGGCCGTCAGTCTGCGCTGGTCTTCGTCCCCTTCGCCTGGGTCGCCGTCGAACTCGCCCGCGCTCGCATCACCGGCCTCCCGTGGGATCTTCTCGGCATCGCCCAGGTCGACAACCCCCTGCTGACCCGCCTCGCCCCCATCACCGGAGCCTACGGCCTCTCGTTCGTCATCGCGGCCGTCAACGCCCTCTGGCTCGTTCGCGTCCGCCTCCGCGAACGCCGGTACACCCGTCCCGCGCTCACCATCGCCGGGGTCCTCATCGTCGTCGTGTACGTCCTGGGCCTTCGCCTCATCGCAAACCCGAAGCCGACGACCACCACCGCAACCGCAACACTCGTCCAGGAAAATCTCGAAGTAGGAGCCGCCAACACCGGCCCCCAACCGACAACCCAGCAGTTCCTCGACTCCTTCTCCTATCTCAGCCGCCACCCCTCAAGAAAGTTTCTCCTTGGCACCCCCGAGCTCCGCGACACCCAGACCCTCTACCTCGTCCAACCGCGCGACCAAGAAGAGTCCGAAGCCAACCCGCCCATCGCGACCAACCTCATCGTCTGGCCCGAATCCCCCGCGCCCTTTGAAGACATAGACCCACAGTTCCGCAGCGCGATGTCCGCCCTGGCACGTTCCGCACAAGCGCCGGTCATCGTCGGCAACATCGGCTTCGAGCCCAGCCCCACCAACAAATCCGGCTACACCCCCTACAACCGCGCCTCCTTCATCAATCCCGACGGCACCTTCGACGGCCACTACGACAAGATGCACCTGGTCCCCTTCGGCGAGTACGTCCCTTTCAAAGACCTCTTCTTCTTCGCAAAGAATCTCCTCAACGAAGTCGGAACCTTCTCCCCCGGAGCCCAGCGCACCGTCTTCTCCACCGGCGGCCACACCTACGGCGTCTTCATCTGTTACGAGTCCATCTTCGGCGACGAGATCCGTCAGCTCCCCCAGCACGGCGCCGACGTTCTCATCAACATCTCCAACGACGGCTGGTACGGCGACACCAGCGCCGCCTGGCAGCACCTCAACATGGTCCGCATGCGCGCCATCGAAAACCACCGCTGGGTCCTCCGCGCCACCAACACCGGCGTCACCGCATCCATCAACCCCTACGGCCACGTCATCACCGCACTCCCGCGCCACCTGCGCTCTAGCCTGCGCGTCCACTTCGGCTACGAGCACGACCTCACCTTCTACGCCGCCCACGGCGACCTTTTTGCTTACCTCTGTGCGTTTGTGACAACGCTTGCGCTCGTTCTTAGTCTGACCCGACACATGTCTGTTGCTAGGATGTAGCGATGGAACGTATCACCTTACCTCAACAGAGCGAACTTGAGTTAGAGATCAACTCTGAAGATCAAAAGTTATTCGGACCATGCGCCTGTTGTGGTGAAATGACTTCGCGTGTCTGGGGATACGTCTACCGTTCTGACGCAGCGATTGCAGCGTACTTCGTGGAATGGACTCGTTTTCATACAATGCCCGACGCAATGTTTGATTTGATCGTTGGAAAGTGGGGTGAAGATACACAAGCTTCTGATCGACAAGCCGTGTCGGTGGCTTTCCGGCAACTGGAAACAGGGCCTTCATTCATGGTTCAGGATTCCAGTGCTCGTAATATTGCTTCAAGTCCGCTCATCTCTCAAGCTTTAGACCGTAATGCAGTTATTGGAACTCTAGCAACAGAGGTATTCGCGATCTGTGATCTGATTTATCTTGCGGACCCGCGGCTGTCTGAGATACGCCGGGACTGATTCCCTATCCTTCGCGTCTTTCTTAGTTAGAAATGCACTAAAATCAAACCTTATGCTTAGCGATCTCGAATACTCCTACTCCCCGGTCCGCGACAAAGTGCGCGCTCTGCGGGAGTATCTTTGACTCCTCCAGACTCCGCCGCGAACTCTCCATCATTGAAGAGAAGATAGCCGACCCCACCGTCTGGGCCGACGCCTCGCGTTCGCAGCCACTCATGCGCGAGCGCAAACGCCTCGAAACACTCCTGGCCGACGACGCCGAACTCGCCCGCCGTTCCGACGACATCGAAGCCTACTTCGACCTAGCCCGCGAAGGCGAAAACACCGAGCCCGACCTCGCCCGAGAGATCCCCGCTCTGCTCAACTTCGCCGAAGTGCTCGAATCCAAAACCATGCTCTCCGAGGAGACCGATCCCCTCAACGCCATCGTCACCGTGCACCCCGGCGCCGGCGGAACCGAGAGTCAGGACTGGGCCGAGATGCTCATGCGCATGTACATCCGCTGGGGCGAGCGCCAGAGCTTCAAGGTCGAGATCAACGAGATCCAGGACGGCGATGAGGCCGGCATCAAATCCGCCACCTTCACCATCACCGGCGACTTTGCCTTCGGCTTGCTCTCCGGCGAAACCGGTGTCCACCGTCTGGTCCGCATCTCCCCCTTCGACTCAGCCAAGCGCCGCCACACCAGCTTCGCCTCGGTCTTCGTCTCGCCCGAGATCGACGACACCATCGTCATCGACATCAAGCCCGAAGACCTCCGCATCGACACCTACCGCTCCGGCGGCAAAGGCGGCCAGCATGTCAACACCACCGACTCCGCCGTCCGCATCACTCACATCCCCACCGGCCTCGTCACCGGCTGCCAGAACGAGCGCTCCCAGCACAAGAACAAAGAGCGCGCCATGAAGATGATGCGCTCCAAGCTCTACGAGTACGAGCTCGACAAGAAGAAGGCCACCGCCCGCAAACTCGAAGACTCAAAACTCGACATCAAGTTTGGCTCGCAGATCCGCAGCTACGTCCTCCAGCCCTATCGCATGGCCAAGGACCTACGCACCCGAGTCGAAGTAGGCGACGTAGACAAGGTCCTCGACGGCGACCTCGAGCCCTTCATCCGCGGCTACCTCCGCATGCGCCGCGAGGGCAACTTCCCAGCCGAAGCTGCTGAAGACGACGACGTTGCATGACATCTGTCATTCCCCGGTATGACAAGCGGCACTGTCGCAGAAACTGAGGACAAGGGATACTCATTCAAGCTGATGTCTCACATTGAGGAGACATCAGCTTGGAGAAGCCCTTGTCCTCCTCGCTATCAACGAAGCCCGACTACGGCGTTGACGCACCCGCCGTCATGCGCAATTTTTTTCTCATCGGCACCGCCTGCCTGCTCTTCGCGATCTTCTCACCGCACATCCTTCACCTCGGTCCGGTCGAACTAAATGCTCGCAGCTTCTACTGGCCTGCTGGCTTCCTCATCGCAGAAGGCTTTCTCTTCCTTCTCTACGTCAAAGTAGGCAAGTTTCGCCATCGCGACTTCATGCTCAGCCTCCACCAATGGCGTGGTGACGAAAATGTACTAGACGTAGGCTGCGGACGCGGCCTTCTCCTCGCAGGGGCAGCCAAACGCATCGCCGCGCTCTCAGGCACAGGCCACGCCACCGGCATCGACGTCTGGTCCAACGTTGACATGGGCGGCAACTCCTCCGCGGCCACCCAGCATAACCTCGATCTCGAAGGCATCTCTCAATACTGCACCCTCCTCAGCCAGCCAGCGCAGACGATATCCTTCCCTGACGGCACCTTTGACGTTATTGTCTCCAACCTCTGCATCCACAATATCTACGACCGGCCAACCCGCCTTCAAGCGCTTCAGCAGATCGTCCGCGTCCTCAAACCCGGCGGCATCGCGCTCCTCTCCGACTACAAACTCACCGGTGAATACGCCAGAGAATTAGCCGCCGCCGGTCTCATCGTAGAAAAGAGACGAGGCAGCCTGCTCACAACGTTCCCACCTCTCACCGTCGTAATTGCCCGCAAACCGATGTAACTCTGGTGCCTCGGTCGCATCCAACAAATGGGACATCGGAGGCAAAACTCAGTGAGCATATCCAAACCGAGCATAGGTAAGACGAGCGACAAGAAGCAGACATCAGACGAACAAGCGCCCCTGCGCAAACAGCTGATCGCCCTTCTCCACGGCGGTCAGGCCCACGCCACCTTTGACGAAGTCATCAACGACTTTCCAGCCAGTCTCCGCGGCACCGTTCTACCCAACCTCCCCTACTCCGCCTGGCAGATCCTCGATCACCTCCGCATCACACAGCGCGACATACTCAACTTCTCCGCTCCCCCCACCGGCGGCTATCATGGCTTGAAGTGGCCGGACGAGTACTGGCCCAAGTCTCCGCAGCCACCCACGACCAACTCCTGGGATCAATGCATCGCCACCATTCGCTCCGACGCCGAACACTTCCACTCGCTGATCGAAGATCCCAACTCCGACCTCTACAAGCCCTTCCGCTGGGGCGACGGTCAGAACCTGCTCCGCGAGGCTCTCCTCGTCGCCGACCACAACGCCTACCACCTCGGCGAACTGCTCGTCATCCGCCGTCTTTTAGGCGCATGGCCCAGATAGACTCCGACGTAGAGACCCTCAAAACAAAAATGAACGAACCAGAGATCATCCGCAGCATGTTAGGCGTCACCGCCAAAGAGAACCCGCGCACCATCGCGGTCATCGGCCTCTCGGAAGACCCTTCCAGGCCCAGCCACTACGTCTCCGCCTACATGCAGCAGCACGGCTACAAGCTCTACCCCATCAACCCCTCTGTCCCCCACGTCCTCGGCGAAAAATCCTACGCATCACTCTCCGATCTCCCCATCAAACCAGACATCGTCGACGTCTTCCGCCTGCCAAAGCTCATCCCCGCCATCGTCGACGAGATGATCCAGCTCAACCTCCCCAACCTCTGGGTCCAGCAGGGAATCGTCAATCTAGAAGCCGCCACGCGTGCCGAAGCTGCAGGAATCCACGTCGTCATGGGTCGCTGCATCATGGTCGAACACCGCTACCTGACACCCCGATGACAACACCCCACATCCGAACCCCTACAATTGGAACTGAATGAATAACGTACGCAAACTCTCCGCCCTCCTGCTCCTCGCCTGCGCCTCCCTGTTTCTTACTCCCGCGCACGCCCAGCTTCAGGTCGTCGGCGACGGCGGCCCGGGCCCCGTCAAAGCCCAGCATCTCACCGCCGAACTAGTCTCTCTCTCCCCCAGCATCGCCCCGGGCGGCACCCTCCAGGTCGGCCTCGTCCTCACTCTCGAAGAGCACTGGCACGTTTACTGGATCAACGCCGGCGACTCCGGCGAGCCACCCAAAATCACTTGGACCCTCCCCGAAGGCATCACCGCCGGTCCCATGTTGTTCCCGATTCCCAGCCGCCTTCCGCTAGGCCCGCTCATGGACTTCGGCTACGAAGATGAGGTCGCCTTCCCGGTCCAACTCACCGCCGCCAGCACCCTCAAGCCCGGCCCCATCCATCTCGATGCCAAGATCAATTGGCTCGTCTGCCGCGAGGTCTGCATCCCCGGCAAGGCCCACCTCGGCCTCAACCTCAACGTCGTCCCCGGCGCGGCACCGGCACAACCCGTCGGCGCCATCGGCGAAGCCCTCACCCTCATCCCCAAGCCGCTCCCCGCCGACGCCAAGCTCACCATCACCGGCGGCAAAACCGACTTCGTCCTGAACCTCGTCACCGGCGGTCGCGAGACCAACGCCGAGTTCTACCCAGCCGATCAGGATCAGATCGCCAACGCCGCCCCCCAGCAGATCGAACCCACCTCCGACGGTGTCCGCCTCTTCGTTCGCCGCTCCGAAGACCTAAAAGTATTGCCCACCAAACTCCACGGCGTCCTCAAGCTCTCCGACACCGAAGCCTACGAGATCGCCGCCCCCGTAACCCCCGGCGAAGTCGCCCCCGCACCCGGCAGCAAACTCCCCGGTGCCCCAGCCACCAGCAACGTCACCACCCTTAGCGCCATCGGCCTCGCCTTCGTTGGCGGCATCATCCTCAACCTGATGCCCTGTGTCTTCCCGGTCCTCTTCCTCAAGGGCCTCGCCCTCGTCCAATCCTCCGGCGAAGAGCGCAGCCGCCTCCGCAGCCACGGCATCGTCTACACCCTCGGCATCCTGGTCTCCTTCTGGATCATCGTCGCCGTCCTTCTCATCCTCCGCGCCACCGGCAGTCAGGCCGGATGGGGCTTCCAGCTTCAATCCCCAACCTTCATCGCCGTCCTCGCCGCCGGCCTCTTCTTCTTCGCCCTCTCCCTCGCCGGACAGTTCGACCTCGGCCTCTCCCTCACCAGCGTAGGCGGCGGCCTCGCCCAGAAGCAGGGCTACACCGGGAGCTTCTTCACCGGAGTTCTCGCCACCATCGTCGCCACACCCTGCACCGCGCCCCTCATGGGCGCCGCCATCGGCTTCGCCCTCGCACAACCCGCCGGAGTCACCTTCGCCGTCTTCACCGCCCTCGGCCTCGGCCTCGCCACTCCGTACCTTCTCCTCAGCTTCCAACCCGCATGGACCCGTATCCTCCCTCGCCCCGGCGCATGGATGGAGATCCTCAAACAACTGACCGCCGTCCCCCTCTTCGGCACGGCCATCTGGCTCGCCTGGGTCTACGGCAACCTCCACAGCGGCAACAGTCAGGGCGTCGACCACCTCGCCCGCCTCCTCTGGTGCTTCCTCGCCCTCGCCATCGCCGGCTGGGCGCTCGGCAAGTGGCCCGCAAGCTGGAAGAGCGCCATCGCCGCCCTCCTCATCGCCGCCCTCGGCCTGGCCATCCCCCTCTATCAACCGAAGGACACTACGCTGGTCTGGGCGCCCTACTCGCAACAGGCCCTCGATCAGGCCCGCGCCGCCGGCCATCCCGTCTTCATCGACTTCACCGCCGCCTGGTGCCTCAGCTGTCAGGTCAACGAGCGCGCCGTCCTCAAATCCGCCGACGTCCAGCATCAATTCAGCAAAAACCACGTCACCCTCCTCAAGGCCGACTGGACCCAGTACGACCCTGAGATCACCAAACAGCTCGCCTCAGTCAACCGCAGCGGCGTCCCCACCTACGTTATCTATCCCGCGATGAAGAACTCCTCCGCCGACGTCCTCCCCGAACTCCTCACCAAGGACATCGTCCTCACCGCCCTCGAAAAGGACGTGAAGCCATGACCTCACAGCCCGCCGAGTCCACGCAATCCGACGAGCAAAAGATCCGCGCCCTCATCGACGCCTGGGGCGAAGCCTCCGAAGCCGGAGACCTAACCGCCCAAATGCAGCTAATGACCGACGACGTAATCTTCCTCACCTCCGGAAGCGCGCCCATGCGCCGCAAGCAGTTCGCCGAAGCCTTCGCCGCGATGATCGCGATGGTGCATCTCACCTGCCGCTCCAACGTGCAGGAGATCACCATCAGCGGCGACCTCGCCCTCTGCTGGAACCTCCTCGAAGTCTCCTTCACCCCCATCGAAGGCGGCCAGACCCGCAAGCACGCCGGCAACGTCCTCACCGCCCTCCGCCGCGGCTCCGACGGCCAGTGGCGCATCTGGCGCGACGCAAATCTCTTAACCCTCGTCTAGTCTGGCTACCGCTTCACTGAAGTACGCCGAATAGGTGATTTATTCGCTGAAGAAGCGGCGTGAGAAGGAATTGGCTTCCGTTCCTTGCATATGCAACCCGAAGTAACACTTCCTTGGCTCGGTTGTCTCTAAGATTGCATCATCTTGGATCCCCCAAGAATGCTGACGCCAAAGTCCGTCATCGCTAAGCGCGTAGCCGGTCGCAACTGCAACCAACGCCTGTTTTTTCTGAAGCCAGAGTGCAGCGACATTCCAATGGCAAGAATTTTCAGCCATTTCTTCAAAGCGGACACTTCCCTCAATTGTGAAACCTTGAATAAGAAGATCTTCGAGATCGGGGTCTGGCTCTGTGGGAGGAACTAAGTGCGTGCCTCCAATCTGCAGTAGCTTATCTCTCAATAAGAGAATTCTTGGTTGTTCTTCGGCGAGACGACTAAGACGTTCGTTGAGAAACCTGCTCTGTTCTTCATCCATTTCTCTTATTCCTTTTGATCCGCGGTCTCATCCGTCGAACAAGCCAATAATTATCTTCTGACTTATCGCCGCTAAATCTTGAACCAAACCCGCGCGGCCTCTTTCAACTGCTCCTCGCTCAACGAAACCTTCGTCTGCCCCACAGACCACTTATGCCCAAACGGGTCGGTGAACTGACCATAGCGATCGCCCCAGAACTGATCGGCCAGCGGCATTGTCACGGTCACGCCTCCCGCAACCGCACGCTCCCAGAAGCTGTCCACATCGGCCATCTGCAGATGAATCGTCACCGGAGAGCCGCCCAGTGCCTCGGGCGTCGACGACTTGCCTCCCGTCATCTCCGGGAAATCATCTGAAAGCATGATGCTTCCATCACTGATCACAAGATGAGCATGCGTAATCTTGGTCGACTCCGGCATCTGATGCCGCACGATCTCCATCGCGCCCAGAGCCGTCTTATAAAACTCGATCGCAGCCGCGGCGTCGCGAACCACCAGATAAGGAATAAGCGGAGGATAGGATTCCAAGCAAGCACCTCAGGAGTCAATGATCCGGGAACCGAGCTAACGTATCACGTTACGGCTCCCGCTTTCGTCCCTTGATCTGTGAAATCTTGATCTGCGAAATCTCCTCCATCCGCTGCGCCAGCAGCTTCTCTCGCCCTTCATTCGTCGGATGATAGTAGCGCCGTCCCGCCAACCCCGCCGGCAGACACTCCATATCCGCCACGCGCCCCTCCACATCATGCGCGTACTGATAGTCCTTGCCGTAGTCGAGCGACTTCATCAACTTCGTCGGAGCATTCCGCAGATGCAGCGGCACCGGCTCCGCAGCCGTCGCCTCAATATCCGCCTTCACCGCACCATAGGCCGTATAAACCGCATTCGACTTCGGAGCCAGCGCCAGATAAACCACCGCCTGCGCCAACGCCAGTTCCCCCTCCGGATGCCCCAGAAAATGCATCGCATCCCGCGCACTCAAACAAAGATTCAGCGCCTCAGGAGCGGCCAACCCAATATCCTCCACCGCCATCCGCACAATCCGCCGCGCGCAGTACATCGGATCTTCCCCAGCCTCAAGCATCCGTCCCAGCCAGTACATCGCCGCATCCGGGTCCGAGTTCCTCACGCTCTTATGCAGCGCCGAGATAATGTCATAGTGCTGCTCGCCCTTCTTGTCATAGAGCAACACCCGCCGCTGCAAAGCCTCCGCCGCCAGCGCCTTCGTAATCAGCCTCTCCCCGCGCCCCGCTGGTTCCAGGGAGACAGCAAGCTTCGCCGCCACATCCAGCGCATTCAGAGCATTCCTCGCATCCCCACTCGAGTAAGAAGCAATCGTAGCCAGCGCTTCCTCATCCGCTTCAACGCCACTAGCTCCCAGCCCACGCTCAACATCCACCAGCGAGCGACGCAGCAGCCCGACAATCTGCTCCTCCGTCAACGCCACCAGCGTATACACCCTGCACCGCGACAGCAGCGCCGCATTGATCTCAAACGAAGGATTCTCCGTCGTAGCCCCAATCAGCCGAATCGTCCCCCGCTCCACATAAGGCAGAAACGCATCCTGCTGCGCCTTGTTGAATCGGTGTATCTCATCCACAAACAGAATCGTCCGCGACCCAAAACTCGCAGCCTTCTCCGCCTCCACCATCACATTCTTGATCTCTTTGATTCCACTCAACACCGCAGAGAACTCAATAAAGCTAGCCTCCGTCATCTGCGCAATAATCTTCGCCAGCGTAGTCTTCCCAGTCCCCGGAGGCCCCCAGAAGATCATCGACGTAGGGTCATCGCCTTCAATCGCCAACCGCAGCGGCTTGCCCACACCCAGCAGATGATCCTGGCCGACATACTCCGCAAGCGTCCGCGGCCGCATCCTCTCCGCCAACGGCGTCTGCCGCCCCCGCGCAGCCGGAGCACTCATCGGACTAGCATCAAACAAACTCATTCCTCTCCCTCACTCCCTGCAAAAATCGCCGTCATCTCGACCGGAGGCGGCGCAATTTGCCGCCGCAGTGGAGAGACCCCCGTATTTCGTCTTTGTTGTCGTTGTTCTCCTCAATGCGTCACAAATGCGAGGGGGCCCCATCCATCGCAGTCTCATCGCGATGGGTGGGATAGTAGAAGATCGCATCACCATAGTCCTGGACTCACTCCTGCAGTGATTCATGATCCGGAGACCTTTCGCACCGCTCGTTGCCGGCTCGCCTCATACAACAACAAACTCCCAGCCACCGCAGCATTCAAGCTCTCCACCGGCCCAGGGCAGGGAATAGTCACCCGCGCATCGCACACCGCCATCCACTCCGCCGCCAGCCCGCTGCCTTCATTCCCAATCAACACCGCACAAGCCGCCACAAAATCCATCTCCTGCGCCGCAACCACACCAGAATCATCCGCCCCCACAGCGGCAATCAACCGAACCCCGCGCCCCTTCAACTCCGCAACCTCCGCAGCAGTCACACCAACCACCGGCACGCGAAACACGCTCCCCACACTAGCCCGCAGCGCCTTCTGATTCCACGCACTCACAGTCCCAGGCGTCGTCAGCACTCCACTCGCACCAAACGCCTCCGCCGACCGCACCAGCGTCCCCAGATTCCCCGGATCCTGCACGCCCGCAGCAATCAAAATCAAAGTCGCCGCCGCGCCCTCAAACAAATCCGCCAAAGTCTTAACCGGTGGCACCATCAAAGCCGCCACCCCCTGCGGCGACTGTGTCTCCACCACACTCTCAAACACCTCCTCAGTCAGCCGTAGCACCTCCACCCCACGCGGCACAATCCCCGGCACCGCCCGCCGCTCACTCACAAACACACTCTTCAGCACCATCCCGCTTCGCAGAGCCTCTTCCAGCAGATGATCGCCTTCAATCGCGACCATCCCGCCACTCAGCCGCGCATGGCCCTGAAACGCCGCCCGCAGCTGCTTCACCCGCGCATTCGCTCTACTCGAAACCACCAGCTCCGGAGTCTGCATCTCCCCAAATCTTACGCCGTCCCCGCCTCTCACTCGCCCCGCTGTCCTTGAGCCCACAGAGGCGGTATGCTAAGGTGCGATACTGCGGCATCGCCAGCAACACCCGGCCCAAGCGGACGGACCAACCGGCACAGGAGCCAGATTTGACGGCCGAAACACTCCGCATCCATCCCGACGAGCCCGAACCAGCGCTCATCGACTACGTCGTCGCCAGCCTCAACAACGGCAACGTCGTCGCTCTCCCCACCGACACCTTCTACGGCCTCGCCGTCGACCCCGTCAATCTCCAGGCCGTCGATCGCATCTACGACCTCAAAGCCCGCGCCCGCCATAAGCCCCTCTCGCTCCTCATCGCCGAGGTAGCCCAGGCCTACGAGCTCGCCCGCCATCTCGACTCCGCCTTCGATCGCCTCGCCGAAAAGTTCTGGCCCGGCCCGCTCACCATCGTCGTCAAAGCCGGCTCCAGGCTTCCCCTCCGAGTCACCGCCAACACCGGAAACCTCGCCCTCCGCGTCCCCGAAGCCGCCATCCCCCGCGCCGTCGTCACCCGCCTCGGCCTGCCCATCACCGCCACCTCCGCCAACCTCGCCGGTCACCCCGAGTGCGCCTACGCCACCGGAGTTCGCGAGCAGCTCGGCGACAAGATCCCCCTCATCGTCGACGGCGGCCCCACCGCCCGCACTATGGCTACGACGATCGTCGATCTCTCCGGCGGCGGCAACTCCTGGATGATCCTCCGCGAAGGAGCTATCCCCACCCACGAGATCGCCCTCGCCCTCCAGCACTAACGATTTGTCCTCAAACCGACCCTCTACAACTTTTTGCGTCGAGCCTCAAGGTCCAACCCTGTAGACTAGCTCGATGCAAAAGTTGAACTCTCTGGCATAGCCTTGGGCCTTCGCTCGCTCTCTGGAAAAACATGATCGCGCCTCAATCCAATCTGCGCAGCAGAAGCACCACACGCGGTCTCTACCTCTGCCGCGTCCTCGGGCTCTTGCTCCTCATCACCACCGCCTGGTGCATTTGGCTCTACGTGCAGATCGACACCGTCGCCAGCCAGGACAACGCCCAGCCAGCCGACGCCATCGCCGTCTTCGGAGCAGCAGAGTACCTCGGCCACCCCTCCCCCGTTCTCCACGCCCGCCTCGATCACGCCGTCGAGCTCTACCGCAAACAGATCGCCCCACTCGTCATCACCCTCGGCGGCGGCACCGACAAAGACTCCGGCAACACCGAAGGCGGAGTAGGCCGCGACTACCTCCTCGCCAACGGCATCCCCTTCGCCAACATCATCGCCGAGACCCGCTCCATCGACACCGAGCAGCAGGTCCACCGCCTCGCCGCCATCGCCCACGAGAACAACCTTCACCACATCGTCGTCGTCTCCGATGGCACCCATCTCTTCCGCATCCGCCAGCTCTGCCAGGACGCCGGCCTCGACGTCTACACCTCGCCCCGCCCCTCGCTCGGCCACATCAGCAACTACGACCTGACCATGCGCTATGTGCACGAGATCATCAGCTACACCGCCCTCCGCCTCAACATCAACGTAGCCTTCCTGCACAGCTGGCTCGAAGGCAAACCCGAAATCTAGTTAGCTGCTGTCGTTGCCGTCGCTGTTGTTGTTGAGTCGTTGTCGTTGTTGTTGTCGTTGCTTGTCCTTTTGTTGTCATCCCTGAAGGGGACCTGCGGTTGCCTTTTCTTCCTAGCCCACAGACATCGTCATCTCGAACGAAGTGGAGAGACCCCGCCTTCCGTCTCCAATTTGTAAAACGTTTCTTATGAAAATGAGGTCGCCGACTTACTCACAGCCACAACCAAACCACCCCTGTCGCAAACGCCGTCGACAAAAAATTAACCAGATCATTCCCCAGCCACCCTCGCTCCTCCACCGTCGCCCCCAGCACACTATCAAACACCAGGCCCGCACAAGCAGCGCCAAACACGACGGCACCCTCTCTCCACCCCGCAAGACCACGCGATCCCGCCAACACCACCAACCCCGCGCCCACCACTCCACTCAAACTCCCCGCAACGCTCACTCCTCCATCTCTTCCCGCCGGCACTCGTCTAAACTTCGTGATCAACCACGTCCTCCCACCCAGCGCCTGCCCAATCTCGGAGGACATCGTATCCGCCGTAGCCTCGGCCAGCGCCGCCAGACACCCGCCATACCATCCCGCCCCATATCGTGTCATAGCCGCGCACAACGCCGCGACTCCGAGGTTCGCCACCACCTGCGAAGCGCGCCTCCCGCTTCGAGCCTCCGCCAGACCACGCGCCTCTTTCCGCCGCATGCCAAATCGAGTCGCGACGAAGGTAAGCACAAACAGCGCAATCAAAGCACACAGCGCAGGCCGCGCAAAAAATCCCAAACCGCCCGGCACTCTCACCACCAGCGCCGAAATCAGACACACCAGCAGCCCCACCCCGGCCGCCGGCAACGTAGCCGATCGCAGCATCCACACCAACCCGGCGAACCCCACGCTGAACCCGACAGGGAAGAGAAGTGACCGCGCCGAGCCTCCCGCAACCGTCGAAACGCAAGCCTTGACCGCTCCCAGCACCAGCAGCGGAGCCACCACCCTGACCAGCCACCTCGACTGCCAGCGGTCCCGAGACCGCGGAATCGCCTTCGCCCAGTGTGGCTCTCTCTGCGCATCCCTCCCGGATCCCTGTATTTCCTCGCCCATCCCAACCTCATGCCATTCCGTGATTTACAATCGAACCTTGAGCATAGCCAACACCAGCACCAACGCGGGAGCAGTTTTGCACTTAGCAAGTATCGAAGCACAAGGAACCACCCAGTCGCGGCCACACCGGCGCTCCGTCAGGTCTGCAACTCAGGCCCTCCGCGCTACACTCAGCCTCGCAGCGGTCGCCGCCGTTCTGGCCTCGGTCAGTGGATGCGGCAACAACTACCGCCCCGTCGTCAGCGCCATCAACCCTGTCGGGCCCGCCGCCCAGCCGCAAAAGTTTGCCGTAGCCGTTTCCAACACCGGCACCTCCGCCAAACCCCAGCCAGGTCTAATCACCTTCGTGGACTTCTCGGGTGACACCATCCTCATCACCGCTAACGTCGGTGTGAACCCCTACTACCTCATCCTCAATGGCGGCACCACCACCACCTCAACCGCCAACACCGGATACACGCTCAACAGCGACCACACCTTCACCAGCTTCGACATCGACACCCAGCTGCTCACCAGCCAGATCCTCCAGACCACCCTGCTCCCCGGTGCCAATCCGGTCGCCATCCTTCCCGAAGGCGCCAACACCTACGTCACCGATCCGACCATCAATCCCGGTCAGGGTGTCATCTCGCAGTTCACCGGCTCTCCCCTCGCACTCCGCCAGCAGCTCTCCATCGCTCCGGCCTTTACGCCCGTCTATACCGTCGGCGTAACCGGTGCCCCGCGCGTCTACGCCCTCAGCCCGAGCCTTACTCCAGGCGCACCCGGCCAGGCCAGCACCATCGAAGTGGCAACCAACACCATCGACCCTACGCCGCTTCCACTGGGCGTCAATCCCGTCTACGGGGTCATGACCGCCGATGCCAAGCGCGCCTTCGTTCTCAATCAGGGCGACGGCACCGTCTCAGTCATCAACGCCCAGACCAACGCGCTCGACACGGTCCCGGTAAGCCAGACCAATCCCACTAACCCCACCAATCCCATCCAGCTCTGCATCGCTCCCGCGTGCACCAATCCCGCGACGGTTAACCCGCTCTGGGCAGACTTCGCCCCGGTTCGGAATGAGGTACTCGTCGCCAACGCAGGCGATGGCGTCAACCCTGGCTCACTCAGCATCATCAGCATCCCCCTCTGCTCGGCAACCGCTCAGGTCGGAAACCCGAACTGCGACCTCAATAATCCCGTCGACGCCATCGGCTTCGGCACCGTCACCGCGACCGTTCCAGTCGGCGTGAACCCGGTCATGGTCGGCGTCCTCCAGGACACCACCAACAGCCGCGCCTACGTCGTCAACCAGGGCAACAAGAACCTGCCCTGCGCAGCCCCTGGAGTTGCCGTCACCGCCGCCACCACCACCTGCACGGTCTCGGTCATCAACCTCAACACCAACACCGTCATCGCAACCGTCCCGCTACCTCTCAGCATCAATATCGATGCAGCAACACCGTTCAAAAACGGCCATCCGAACTACATCGCCGTCACCAGCGGCACGCCCACCGGCAAGGTCTACGTCGTATCGCCGGACTCGAACTTCATGACCGTCATCCGCACCGATACGGACGCCATCGACACCACCGTCCCCTTGCAAGGCGCAGGTGTCGCGGTTCGCGTCACTCAACCCTAGACCACACCAGACAACTGATGACCGCAAAAAGAAAGCCATCCTGCAAAGGATGGCTTCTTCCGCTACATTTGATCTGACGCTCTAGAGTTACTCTCCAGCAGCAGCTCCAACCAGGACAATCGGCAGAGTCGGTGTCGTCGCGCCACCTTCATCCTCCACGGTCACACCGAACGCCTTTGCCTCGACCCCTTTAGGCAGCGTCGGCATAATCACACTAGCGTTCCCGCGCGCATCCGGACGGAACGTACCCGCCGGAATCGGATTCTGTCCTGCGCCCGCCGGAATCAGCCAAAGCTCATACGTCTTCGAGGGCTGCAGCGGCTCCAGGTTCGTCGCCAGGAAGATCAGCGTCCCCTTACTAGCGACATAGGTCGCTCTGCCCTGTGGAACAGCCGGTGGCGCACCCTTCACGTTCAATGTCACCCTCAGCGCGGAGCTGTCGGTCATCGCATCCAGAACCTGGCGCGCCGCCGCTGCATCCGCGGTCAGATGATCGATCCTGCTGCTCTGGTCCGTCACCGCGCTGCGAAGCGTCTCGCGCTCTTTGTAGAGAGAGCCAGCCGCCACAGCCAGACCAGCAGCAACCGCCCAGCCGACCCACGGCAGCACCCTTCCGGCAACCCCCGGCTTCGGTGGTTCCTCCGTCGAGTAGAGGCTTCCCGCCGCACTTCCAAATTCATCATTCGCAGCCACGCTCGCACTCGCACTGGCAACAGCGGCAGGCTCAACAGGACGATCGATCGGAGTCGCCTTCTTCTCACGCCCGACCTGCTTCATCAGCCGATCCCGAGCCTCCGCAGACGGCGATTGCATCTCCACCGTATGGGCGTACATTGCAAGGTCGCCTTGAATCTCGGCCAACTCTCGCCGAGCGTCCTCAGACCGCTCCACATAAGCGGCAATCTCCGCCATCTCTTCCGCAGGAAGCAACTGCATGGCAAACAACGCCAGATCTTCCGATGTGATACGCCGTGGCTCGCTCATGCTGGGAACGCCTTTCTCAGCGAGGTGAGCGCGCTGCGGATTCTCGTCTTGACCGTACCTAGCGGATCGCCCGTCATCTCCGCGATCTCGGAGTGCGTCAGTCCATCAAAAAACGCCATCTCCAGAGTCTTACGCTGCTCCACCGGCAGCAGATTGATCACACCCCGTGCCTTCTCCATCAAACTATTTCGTTCCGCTTCGTTCGCAAGGTTGTAGTTCGAAGCCAACGCCATATCGTCGACCGATTCCATCGGGCGCTTTCTACGCAGCGCATCGATCGACCGATTCCTCGAAACCACAGCGAGCCAGCCGCCAAGGCTACCGCGAGTCGCTACAAAGCCATCAGGATTACGCCAGATCTGCATGAAGATTTCCTGGAGCACGTCCTCCGCCGCGGCCGGGTCGCGGAGAACCCGAAGGGCCACCGAGTACACAACCTTCGAATAGCGGTCGAACAGCGCCGCCATGGCGTACTCGTCCCCCCTCTGCACATGGCCAAGCAGAACAGCGTCGTCCTGCCCCGAGGGTGGTGGTGAATTCACGAGTCCCGTTTCTCTATACATAAAACGCACCCACTACAGTTGCAGATTGCAAAAAACGCCAAGTATTTAGGTTCCCTCAGGCAACCCCATGTAACCTCAAACAAGTTACTTCATCCAGTGCACACCAGAGCTACTTTACCCGAAAAATCGCCCTGTGGCAGCCCTTCATCACCTCCCGTATCGAATAAGCAATTTCATTTTCATAAAGAAAATCAACAATCCTTGTTCCTCACGATTAACCCAGCAGACCCGAATATGAGCGACCCCACACCTCTCCAGCGCAACAAGTCACCAAAGTCCCGCATCGACAAGCTTCTCGTCGATCAAGGCCACGCCGCCTCCCGCGAACGCGCCCAGGCCCTCATCCTCGCTGGCCGCGTCCTCGTCGACGAGCAGCGCATTGACAAGCCAGGTACCTCCATCTCCTCCGACGCCGTCATCCGCCTCCTCGGCTCCGATCTCAAATACGTCAGCCGCGGCGGCCTCAAACTCGAGCGCGCCCTCGCACACTGGTCCATCAACCTCACCAACCTCCCCTGCGTCGACATCGGCGCCTCCACCGGAGGATTCACCGACTGCATGCTCCAGTCCGGCGCAGCGTCCGTACTCGCCGTCGACACCGGCTACGGCCAGATCGCCCACAAGCTTCGCGACGATCCCCGCGTCACCCTCCGCGAGCGCACCAACGCCCGCCTCCTCACCCACGGCGAGCTCCTCATCCCTCACACCCCCACCCCAGCCTTCCTCGCCATGGACGTCTCCTTCATCTCTGCGACCCTCGTTCTCCCCGCTGTCCTCGCAGCTCTCAGCACGCCCGATCAGCCCTGGCAAGGAACCACCATCATTCTCGTCAAGCCGCAGTTCGAAGCTGGCCGCGCCAACATCGGCAAAGGAGGCATCGTTCGAGACCCCGACGCGCGTCAAGCCGCCATCGAGCGCGTCCGCGACTCCGTCATCGAGCAGCACGGCACTGACCTCGACCTCATCGACTCTCCCATCCTCGGCATGGAAGGCAACCACGAGTACCTCCTCCACGCACGCTTCCTCTAGGCTGTACCGACCTCTAGCTGGTCGGAAAGCTGGCTCGCGACCAACGGGAGCGCCAACCGAAGGGGTATACAAGTCACGAAGTGACCGCCGCGAACCGGGTCCCCACAAACAGGTCTTCGTTTGTGGGGTGGCCACGCGCAGGGCGCCCGTCCGGCAGGACATAGCATCCATCAATGCTTCCCAAGCAAACCACCCAGCGCATTGCCGAGGGGATTCGGCGGCGTCTTCCCACCCTTCTGCTGCCCGCCAAGCTGCCCGCCAAGCAAGCCCTTCGCCGCACCAACTCCCACTCCCCCAACCAGCCCTGCAAGATTCGGGCTGAACGTAGGATTGCTAGTAGTCCCGCCAATCGCCACAGGAATCCCCGACTTCAGCACTCCTCCGGCAAGCCCCCCCAGCCCACCCAGCGCACCACCAGCAGCACCGCCGCCCGGAATAAACCCGCCCAGCGCCCCAGCCAGCCCGGCCACGCCTCCGCCAGAGCTGGCCTGCTGCGTCCCACCCCCACCACCCGACAAGCCCGTCAGCTTCAGCACCACGTTGTAGTTCAGCGCTCCACCGGCACTCACACTCCCCGCACCGGTCGCCGTCCCCACTCCAGCAACATCCAGCGCAATATTATCCGTCCGAATATTTCCGCCCTCTTCGCGCACATTCATACTCAAAGAGCGAATCGTCGTCCCCGATCCCGTAGAAGAACCAATCCTCCCGCCCGTAAGCGACGACAGCGTCTGCAGCTTCGATCCCAGATCAAACCCCGCAAGCTGCGTGTTGTTAATCTTCACCGGCCCGCTGATCACAGGAGCAGCCGAGGTCCCCGTCACCGCCAGCGCCGTCGTCAGCGTCCCTCCCTGCAGCCGCGAGCCTGTCGGCAGATGCACTCCAACTGACGGCAAAAACGCCTCCAGCTCATTGATCGAAACAGCGTTTCCGACCACCTTCATATTGAGCGCCGTCGAAGGCCCGCTCGTCTGATACGTCCCCGACAGATTGATCACCGCGCTGCCAATCGTCACCACCGCCTGCTGCACCACGCCGTTCATCGCCTGCTCATTCTGCGTCAGCGTGAACTGCAACTGCACCGGCTTCGGCGATGGCACACCGTCCTTCGCCAGCTTGATCCCCACAACCGTCGCCGCTCCCTGCGCATTCAAAGTCTGCCCATTCGACTGAATCTTCGCCTGCATATCGGCCACGCCGCTGATCCCCGCATCCGGCGGCAGCACTCCCGCCGTCCCAATCTCAACATGCTTCAACGTCACCTGCCCATTCACGGGAGTGCTCGCATTGTTCGCCTGGTTGAACGGTCCGGCCGTACCATTCGCGCTCACGCTTCCACCATTCGGCAACTGCCCGCTCAAGTTGAACGGCGAAGCGCTCTTCGGAGAGACGTTCGTCACCTGGGCATTCACCTGGCTGTACACCGCACTGCCTGGCTTGCCCGCCGTCGTCAGCGTAATCGTTCCGTTCTTCACCTGCGCATCATCCACCGTGAGGTTATCCAGCATCGACGACCCCTCCGCATTCGCCTTTACCGGCTTCGGCGGCTTCGGCCCATTGCTCTGCACCAGCGTCAGCTTCGGCGTATCCACCAGCAGCTTGGTCACATGCATCTGCGTCCCGCTCCACGCCGCATCCAGCACCATGGCGTCGATCGTGCCGGTAACGCCATCCGAAGCATCCACAAACCCCGCAGCCAGCGGATCGAGATGCTTGATCTCAAGATTTCCTGAAAACGGTGTCAACGAAGCATCCGTCTGGTTGAACGGCCCAGCCGATCCCTTCAAGGCGACCGATCCCCCCGCAGGCAGATTCGCCGAAGCCTCAAACGGAAACGCCTTCGCAAAAGAAAAGTCCCTCACCTTCAAATTCACGTTTTCATACACGCGAATCGGCCCAGTCCCCACCCCGGTCGTTCCCGGTCCGGCGCCGACGCTAATCCGACCGTTCTCCACGTTCACCTCGCCCACAGTCAGGTTCGGAAACGCCTGCTTGGTCTCCTCACTCTGCGTCTGCTGGCCGCCCGTTCCAATCGTGGAGTAGTTCCAGGTTCCATTGGCCGCCCGCAGCAGTTGTATCTTCGGCGACTGCATCGAAAACCCGCGAATGACCACCTGCTTGCTGAAGATCAGAGGAAGGATCTCCACCCCGATCTTCACCTTATCGGCCTGGATAAACGGCTGCGTGCTGAACCGCGGATCGTCCGCAACCACCGCATTCTCCGCCACCAGGCTGCCCGACAGCACCGACAGATTCACCTTCCCGATCGTCACCTGCCGTCCCAGCGACTTCGTCAGCGTCGATTCGATCTTTGCCTTGAAGCTATCCGTGTTGAGGAACAGCGGCACACAAACAGCCGCAAGGACGATCAGCGCCAGAACAGCACCCACCGCAATCAGGACCAACCGTGCCGGTTTTCCCATGCCATCACCTCGTCCGTACCGTATCTAATTGAGATGCCACCGCCAAAATCGATGTTGCACGCAACTTGCAACTGAGGCCCGAGCAGCCAAGCCATTTCCAGGCTCAGACTGAACTTATATCAGCAGCAGGGAACTCGTGTGCCGCCTTCTGTCTGAGATGCAGCCGGCGGCCGGTATCAGGTTCAGTCTAACGGCCCGTCGTCACAGCTCAGCGAATACACGCGCTGCATCGTCCTGCAATACCCCGTCAAGGTTGCGCTGCTCTCGCCAGCGACCGGCTTTCAAACCCTGGCGGGTTAATCCGAGGCTGCTACGAAACTCTCTATAATCACGTTTCATGAAGACTCGTCTTGTGCCCTGCATCACCTTCATCTTCATCGCAGCAAGCCTCGTGGGCTGCTCCACTCGGCCGAATTCCACTTTGTCCGACAATAAAGAAATCATCCTCCGATCCGAGGCCGAGCTGTGGAGCAGGGGCAACCTCGCCGTGGCAGATGAGTTGTATTCCGCTGACTTTATCTGCCACTTTGTCGGGGGAACCGAGTGGAAAGGAATACAGGGTATCAAGGGTGAGGTATCAGGCCATCGAGCCGCATTCCCCGACTGGAACGAGAAGGTAGACGACATCATTGCCGAGGGTGACCGCGTCGTAATCCGGTTTACATCGACTGGAACCCAGCGAGGCGAGTTCGCAGGTATGGCCCCTAACGGCCAAAAAGTGACCATCCATGAGGCTGCCATCTACAAAGTCGTCGCTGGAAAGATTGTGGAGCAGTGGGGATTTCCGGATAGTCAGAGTCTCATGCAGCAGTTGATGTCACCCGCCACGGGTAAGTAGTAGCAGTAGCAGCCATAACACTTCGCTGTACAGTCCGAAGAAGTTGTGGCAGCAGCGAGTTTCGTAACAGGCTCATCCGTCCCCACTCGCACCCGATCTCACTAAGACAACGACTTCGAATGATTGCCTGCATGCAGTTACACTAAAGATCAATGCTCCAGGCCGCCATTATCTCCAAGCCTCAGAAGCCGGAACTCGCCGGGATCCTCCGCGATCTCATTGCGTGGCTCGAAGCTCGCAACTACCACTACCTGCTCGACCCCGACAGTGCCGCCTACGTCTCGGGCGTCAACCCCATCGCCCGCGTAGACCTCCCCAACCACAGGCCAAATCTCGTCATCGTCCTCGGTGGCGACGGCACCCTCCTCGCCGCAGCCCGCGCCTTCGCCCGCACCACCACCCCCATCCTCAGCGTCAACCTCGGCTCCCTCGGCTTCCTCACCGAGATCCCCCTCTCCGAGCTTTACACCACCCTCGAAGCCTGGTGCGACAACTGCGCCGAGATCGAGGTTCGCAGCATGATGCGAGCCGAGATCATCCGCGACGGCCAGATCGTCAAGCAGTGGGATGCCCTCAACGACGTCGTAGTCGCCAAAGGAACCATCGCCCGTATGGGCGACTTCTCGGTCGAGATCGACCAACAGGCCGTCGCCACCTTCCGCGCCGACGGCATCATCGTCTCCACTCCCACCGGCTCGACCGCCTACAACCTCGCTGCCGACGGGCCTATTGTCATGCCCAGCGTCAACGCCATGCTGGTCACTCCTATCTGTCCCCACCTGCTCACCATTCGCCCCATCGTCGTTCCCGGAGACTCCACCGTCAGCGTCGAAGTCGTAGGCGTCCCCAACGAGATCTACCTCACCGTCGACGGCCAGGAAGCAGTCCAGCTCAAGCTAGGCGACCTGGTCCACTGCCAGCGTTCGGAGGCTGCGGTCCGCCTCCTCCGCCACAGTCCGAACGGCCTCTTCAGCGTCCTCCGCTCCAAACTAAAGTGGGGCGAGCGCTAGCACTTCGTGCGGGCCTCCTGATGGTCGGCATCAGGGTCCCTCCTCCGACCAACGGGAGGACCAAAGCCCCAACCCACCCGGAAAAGGTATACAAGTCACGAAGTGACCGCTCCACGCGTAGTGGGCCCGTCCGGCAGGACACCAAGCAGCGCAGCGAGCCCAAAAATAATGTTGAAAAAGTTGGCGTATTTTTCAGACCCCAAAAAGTGACTGCTGAAACACCACATCAGCCACGCAATCCACCACAACCACACCACCAAAACACCACACCAAAACACGTGTTTTCGCCAAAACCCCCAGCAAAAACACACATCCACCACAAAAATAAAAAATCCAGTTACAAACGGTCCGTCGACCGCCGCAAAGTGACCATCGGCCCACTGACGGGGTGGCAGAAGACCTGCCCATGGCTCAGCGCGATCCTTCGCTGCGCCAGTCCCGCCATCTCCGGATCATGCGTCACCATCACAATCGTGTGACCATTCCTATGCAGATCCTGCAGCAGCTCTGCCACAATCTTCTGGTTAGCCGCATCCAGATTCCCAGTCGGCTCATCCGCCAGCAAAATCGGCGGATTGTTGATCAGCGCCCGCGCAATGCAGACCCGCTGCTGCTCGCCGCCTGACAGCTCACTAGGCACATGCGAGACCCGGTCGCCCAGCCCCACCCGCACCAGCGCCGCCCGCGCCTCAGCCTCATCCGTCATCGAGTGAAAGTACTGCGCCAGCATTACGTTTTCAAGAGCCGACAGGTAAGGGATGAGATGGAACTGCTGAAAGATGAAGCCGATCTTGTCCGCGCGAAATCGATCAAGCTCCGTGGCACTCATCGACGCAGTATCGACGTTGTCGATCTTCAACTCACCCGCCGTTGGCCGGTCGAGGCAGCCAATGAGATTGACCAGCGTACTCTTGCCCGAACCCGAGGGCCCTGTGATCGCGACCCACTCCCCGGCGACGATCGAAAAGGTGGCATCCCCAAGCGCACGCACTACTCCGCCATGCCCGGCGTACTCGCGGGTCACGTGCTTCAGCGCGATCACGGCGCAGTCGTCCCGCGTGCTTCCGGTTGGATCAGCCAGCGGTCCCGTCACTACCTTCACTTCGCTCACAGTCATATCTTCTCACTCCCCCTTCAGCAGCGCAGCCGGCTGCAGCCCGCGCAGCACCCGGGCAGGGAATAACGCTGCCATCGCGGCAATTGCAACATTCAGCAGCAAGACCAGAGGCAGCACCGACGGCCGCGGCAATGTGGCAGTATGAAAGTTCCCCTCGCTGATAGCCCACGCCGCAGCCGACCCCACGACAAAGCCCACCGCCACACCTGCAAGCGCCAGCACCAAAGCCTCCAGCAAAAACATTCCCATCAACTGCATCTGCGATCCGCCCAGCGCCTTCATCAAAGCGAAGTCCCGTCGTCGTTCGAGCACGCTCGCTGAGAGCGTCGCCAACACACTCACCGCCACCGTCAGCGCAATCAGCAGCACTGCTCCATACATCAGCGCGTGCGTGCGGTCGACGATCTTCGACTCTCCCTCGACCAGCTGCCGCACGGGCTGCACCTGCATCTCGGGAAACTCCTGCCGAAGACGCGCCATGGTTGCCTCGACCTTCGCCGCGCCTCCCGGCACTTGCAGCTCAATCACGCTTGGCCCAACTCCTGCCCACGCGGTGAAGGCGGCAAGCGGCATGTAAATGCGACTGTCTTCATCGCCACCGGTCTTGATTCGTCCGGCTCCATTCAGCGTGATGGAGTGTCCTGCGAAGGTCAGAGCAACCGCGTGTTCATTCCCAATGAACTGCGCTGCCCTTTGACCAAGCAACGCAGCGTCCGTGGCTGTGGCATCAGGCCATGACTGTACCTGCCACCACGAGTCCAGCCGCCTGACCGCAGCAAAGTCTGTTCCTGCCACAACTACCGGCGTTCCAGTATCGGTCGTCGCCACGGCATAGGCAAACTCTGCGGCCAACGCATCAGGCCCCGCAGCCTCCTGCACGCGGGCCAGAGCATTGGTGGGCAGAGGCGCCGAAGCCGGAGCAGAGAGGACAATGTTCGCGCCGAAGCTGCGAAACTCCTTATGCAACTTGGCGTCGAGATCCGCGTAGAGCGTCAGAAGCGCTGTTGCCACACCAGCCGATACCGTCATCGCAACCAACGCCGAGATGCTCCGCGCCCTGCGATGCACCAGCGACCGACGCAACATTCCGACGAGGCTCAGCTTCACCATCAGGCATCTTCCCTCAGGATCGTCGAGGGATCCATGCGCAGAGCTGTCCGGATTGAGGGCGAACTTCCCGCAATCGCGACCACCAGTGCCAGCGCGACGACAACCGGCAGCAGGACCGGAATCAACACAGCCTCCGCCGCAACGCCGTCACCGGCAAAGATCCTCGCGCCGAGCCACGCTGCAAGCCCCGAGCCAAGCAGATAGCCGATCGTTCCCGCGATCAGGGCGAGCAGACCCGCCTCCGCATAGAACAACAGAGCAATTGAGCCTTTACTCGCACCCAGCGACCGCATCAGGCCAATCTCCCCACGCCGCTCAAGAATCGCAGTCGCCATCGCCGCGCTCACCGCAAACCCCGCGGCCAGCAGAGCCGCAGCGCTGATCAACCACATCAGCCCGCTGATCCGCTTCAGCACATTGCCTTCACTCTGCTCCACGCGTCGCACCTGTTCCGCCTGCGCTCCAGGAATCGCCTCGCGAATCTGGTAAGCAATCGAGTTCGCATAAGGCCTGCAGTACCAGATCTCCCGCTGCTTCGGAGACAGGGAATCAGGATCGACCCGCGCAAAAGCATCCTCCGGTTTGGTCCGTGCGCTTACCTCGACACGGCGGACGGCATCGTTTGCGCCAACGTAGGCTTGCGCGTCATGGAGCGTAAGCAGAATCTCGTTGTCCTCTTCGCCGCCTGTCGTGACGATGCCGGCAACGATTGCAGTCAGTCGCGAGGAGGGCGCTGACTGTGTCCCTTGCGTGACGAAGGTGTCGCCGATCTTCAGGCCAAGTTTCTTCGCGAGATTTGTCCCAACCACCACGCTTCTGCTATCAGGATTGCTCCTGGGGATGGGCCATGATCCTTCGAGACGCCACCACGGATGCAGAGTCGGTGCTCCGGTCTTAAAAGTATTGAAGTCGTGATCGAACCAATATCCGACGGCATTCACAGCAATAAGCGGATCGCCAGCCTTTCGCGCAATCGCCATCAGCGCGGGCAACTCCGGCGAGACGCCGGTGATGTTGTTTCCCCAGAAGATGGTCTTAAGCTTCGCCAGCTCACTCTCTTTCAGGTACGCGCCACCTGAGGCAGGCTTGAGATCCACACCGCCGACCTTCACGTCGAGCAGATCTGCCTTGGGATAGACAACGATGTTCGCCCCATACACGGCAAGCTCTTTGTGGATTCGATCGCCAATCGTAGTCGCCAGTGCGAGCATCGCCGTCACGGCCGTCGTCCCAAGCAGGATCGCTACACCGGCCAGCATCTTGCGGCGGCGCTGCCTGCGAAAGCTCTCCATGAGGAGGCGAAAGAACATTTAGCGATTCCTCATCGTTTGGCCCTCATCGTTCGAAGACCGGAGCCAATTCGCGAAGATCCGCAGCCTGAATCACCAGCTGGCCCCCACCCACGGTCGACTTCAACGGGATGGGATTGCAGCCACCCTTCTGCCCCATCGAAGATGCGTTCAAAGGCGAAGCGCACATCTTGCAGGTGATCCCCTGGTCGCCGATGTAGAAGCCAACCGGCCCGCAGATCTGACAGGCATCAGCAACCGAGACGATGTTCCCGTCGGGCTTCTTGAAGAGCAGAAATCGAATCTCTACGTTGCCGCCCTTGCCGTCGTCGAGATGCACGCCATAGCGATGCAGCTTGTCGTCGCTGACATCAGCCGTAGGCAGCGTCACCTGCGAACCCACCAGCGTCACCGCAGCGGTTGGAGAGAGAGCGGTAGAACTCTTCGCATAGATGAACTCCGCGGTGGAGAGAAAGATGAAGACGAAGCTCGTCGCAACGACGGCGGTCATCCACATCTTCTCGCGGCGCTGGGTCCACTCGGCGCGGCGCTTGTCAGCGGGGGTCGCGTTCGCGCTCAACACGGCGGGTGTGCGGCGCTTGTACTCCAACAGCATCATCAGTCCGGCTAACGCCAGCATGGTGACGAAGAAGAAGAGATCGTTGCGGACGATGGGGCCGATCAAGCGCATCTCGGTCGGGCTCGACGGCAGCACGCCATTCTCGCTTAGCTCATGCAGGCCGCTGACGATAAGTTGGAACGCCACGAAATAAAGGATGACGGTGGTGACGCGGAAGAATCGCTGCAGGTTGATCTTCACGCTGCCGCGAATGAACAGTACACCGAACACAACCGCCACTGCGATCCCCAACAGCGTTCCGGTAAAGCTCAGCAGCTCGGTCGAGTTCAGGGTGACGGCCGAGAGAATCAACACCGTCTCGACGCCCTCGCGAAGGACCAGCAGAAACACAAAGAAGAACAGCCCCGCCTTCGACGCGCCTTCAGACCCAGTGTACTGGGAGATCTTCTCCTCGATCGATCCCTTCATCGTGCGGGCCGTCTTGTGCATGAACCAGATCATGCTGATGACGAAGGCGGCGGCGCCCAGCATCACCCAGCCCTCGAAGATGTCCGTATTGAACTGGCTCCGGGCGATCACGACTGCGCCTGCCACGCTGGCAGCAATTGCTGAGCCCAGAGCCCAGAAGACGGTCCGCTTCAGCTCCGGCCTGCCAATCTTGGAGAGGTAGGCGAAGACGATGCCGACGATCAGAGATGCTTCGACCCCCTCGCGGAGCGTAATGATAAATGCCTGCAACATAACGTCTTTCTCTTCCCTGGCGGCGCTCCGGCAGGCTGACAACCGCCAGCCTCGAGCCCATCTCCACGAGGCTGGATCAACTCCTCGTACCAGTATCTAGTGTAATAAGGACTAAATTGGTCGTCAATCGAAGACGCTCGATTATCAGCCGGGATTCTCTTGGGCCAGTAACAATCGCAGGGAAAGCCCCCCGCACTCGCCGGCTCTCTGGAGATACAGTCGAAACTGTGGAACGCCGTATTCTCTATAAGAATGTTCGATCTGCCCGAGAGTCTCTTCGCAAATCCGGTTTGGACCGCCCTCCACACGAAGCACCGGCACTTCGCGATTTCAGCCGGGGAAGGCTGCCGCTATCCTCCGGATGTCGCGCCCTTTGCCGCTGTGGCCTCCCCGACTGAAGCGGCACTCCTGCAACTTCACTCTCTTCTGGTGCCGGGCGAATCGGTCTGGATTGCGGGCGAAAGCTACCCCCATCCGACGCAACTCGTCTTCGAACAGACGCTCGAGTGTCTCCAGATGGTCCTTCCCGCGCAGATCGAGCCGCCTGCCGCGACGGTCGAGATCGTCTCGCTCTCAAACCGGGAGGCACCCGAGATGGTATCCCTCACTGACCTCGCATTTCCGGGCTTCTTTCGCAGCAGAACCTGCGAGATGGGCTCATACTTCGGGGTGCGGTCTGAAGGCCAACTCATTGCGATGGGCGGCGAGCGACTCAAACTCGACGGCCCTGCGAAGAGCTATCCTGAGATCAGCGGAATCTGCACACACCCCGACCACCGTGGCAAGGGCTATGCCGAAAATCTAATCTGGCATCTTGTAAGAAGGCATCGTCGCGACGGTCTGGTCTCTTGGCTCCACGTCAGCGCCGGCAACGATCGCGCCATCCAGCTCTACCTTCGAATGGGATTCGTCGAGGCCCGCAGAGTCCTGCTTCATCGTATTTCGCGCAAAGGGTAGAGGAATGAGACCATCAGGATATGTTGGAAGAACGTAAGCGCCGCTCCGCAGTCATTGTTCTGGGTTGCGTCTCGATGGTGTTGCTTGGCGTCCTGTCCTTCCTGCCCAATCACGACAAGCTTCTGCTACACACAACCGGGCACTACCATCGCGTGGGCCATGTGCTCGCCTTTTTTACCTTGACTCTTCTGCTGGTCAGCAGCGTAATCTCGCTTTGGTCTCGATTCGCCCTGGCCGCGATGGTCGTCTGCTTCGGATATCTTCTGGAGTTTCTGGAGCACGTTATCTACAACAATCCGTTGGAGTGGTCAGACGTTATGATAGACACCCTCGGCGTCATCTTTGGACTGATCCTCGTGCTCGTTCGCGACGAGTACAAACGTCTCAGTCGATTCGACTAAGACAAAGCAAGTTAACCACAGGAGAATTCGTGTCTGCGGCAATGCACAAGGTTGAATTTTGAGCTTGTATGGTGCGCCCGGAAGGATTCGAACCTCCGACCCTTTGGTTCGTAGCCAAATGCTCTATCCAACTGAGCTACGGGCGCACATTGCGTGGGGTTGCAACCTTTTAAAGATATAGGATTTCGCTCGCTGCGGCAAGCCGGGCGCAGTACCTAAGAGAATGTCGGGAGAAGTTGGTTGTGGTTGAGATGTCGCCGTATTATGAACGTAACTTCGTATGTTTGAAGCGCGCGTGTCCGGAGGTGGAGCTTGGCCATTAATGAGAGAGACACAAAAGAACCGGCATCTTCTTTAGGCAAGCTGAGCCGCAGATCCTTTCTGTCCCACATGGGAGCCGCGGGTGTGGCCACGGCGGCGACAGCAGTCACTCCGCTGGCCGTCTCTGCTGCGATAGCAGAGACGCAGGAGCGAACAGTTCCTCAAGCTCAGGCGATCACCGGAACCATGCCCGTGACTCTGAAGGTGAACGGCCAGTCGCATTCGGTTCAGATCGATCCCCGTGCGACGCTGCTGGACACCCTGCGCGAGACGCTGCATCTCACCGGCACTAAAAAAGGTTGCGACCACGGGCAATGCGGCGCGTGCACCGTGCATATCAATGGCCGGCGCGTGAACAGCTGTCTTACCTTTGCGGGCATGCAGCAAAACGTCGAGATCACCACTATCGAAGGCCTTGGCCAACCCGGCCATCTGCACCCCATGCAGGAGGCGTTTGTGGAGCACGACGGTTTTCAGTGCGGATATTGCACCTCCGGACAGATCATGTCCGCCGTCGCCATGGTGAAGGAGCCATGGGGCACACTGGATAGCGATGTGAAGGAGGCGATGAGCGGCAATATCTGCCGCTGCGGAGCGTACCCCAACATCGTTGCGGCAGTCCAGGCAGTTCGACGAATGGCATAGGAGGAGATCGGGCGATGGAACTCTTCGAACTGGTAACCGCGCAGACGATCCCGGAGGCAGTGAAGGCTCAGGCGAAGTCCTCCACGGCGCAGAATGGCGCAGAGGTGCGATTCATCGCGGGTGGAACCAACCTGATCGACTACATGAAGCTGAACGTAGAGCGACCGAACCGATTGGTGGACATCAACGGTCTGCCGCTTGACCAGATCGAGAAGACTGCCGACGGTGGGCTGAAGATCGGAGCTCTTGCGCGAAACGCAGACGTGGCCCAGGATGCGACCGTGAAGGAGCAGTATGCGGTTCTGTCACAGGCGCTGCTGGCCGGTGCCTCGCCGCAGTTGCGCAACATGGCGACAACGGGCGGCAACCTGCTTCAGAAGACACGCTGCGTCTACTACAGGGATACGGCGACGGGATGTAACAAGCGGGAGCCGGGTTCAGGCTGCTCTGCTATCGGTGGCTACAACCGCATGCTTGCGATCCTGGGGACAAGCGAGCACTGCATCGCGACCAACCCCTCCGACCAGAACGTCGCGTTGATGGCGCTCGATGCCGTGGTTCATATCGAGGGAGTGAAGGGCCAGCGGGCTGTGCCGGTAGCGGAGTTCTACGTCGTTCCGGGAGCTACTCCGCAGCGTGAGACTGTGTTGGAGCCGGGCGATCTGGTGACACATATTACGCTGCCCAAGATGCCGGCTGGCGCAAAGAGCGTGTACTTGAAGCTGCGCGATCGTGCCTCCTATGAGTTCGCGCTGGCCTCGGCGGCGATTGTGATCAAGCAGGATGCAAGCGGCAAGATCGAGTTCATTCGCGTTGCGATGGGTGGGGTTGGAACGAAGCCGTGGCGCTCTCTAGAAGCAGAGAAAGCTCTTCTCGGAAGGGCTGCGAGCTCTGCCACCTTCCGGACCGCAGCAGAGGCTGCACTTCACGGTGCAAAACCTCAGAGCCAGAACGGATTCAAAGTAGAGCTGGCAAAGCGCTGCCTGACGCACGCGATGGGACAGGCGAGCCAAAGCGCCTAAGGAGACGACGATGGACCAGGTAACGGAGTCGAAGGTGATTGGCGTCGCAACGCCCCGGATCGATGGCCCGCTCAAGGTGAGTGGCTCGGCGATGTATGCTTCAGACCATCATTTTCCGGGTCTGCTCTACGCATGGCCAGTTTGTGCAACTATCTCAAATGGAACCATCGCGCACCTGGACACAGCCGGAGCGGAGAAGATGCCCGGTGTCGTCGCTGTCTACCATCGAGAGAACATCGGGAAGCTCTATCGTGTGCCCCCGTCAACCGGCTTCACGCTCATCCTGGATGAGAAGCGCCCTCCGCTTGAGGACGACACGATTCGTTATTACGGCCAGTACGTCGCCGTCGCCGTAGCGCAGACCGTCGAACAGGCACGGGCGGCGGCCGAGAGCGTGAAGGTGACCTACAACAAAGAGAAGCCGGATACCGGCGAGAAGCTGCTCGGAACTCCGCTCACGACCGACAAGCCTGACGAGAAGAGCAAGCGTGGAGATACGGCGGCGGCGTTGCAGGCGGCGAAGGTGAAGGTTGATGCGGTCTACAGGATTCCGGTCGAGACCCACAACCCGATTGAGTTGCATGCCTCTGTTGCCGTCTTCGACGGGAAGAAATATACGCTGTATGAGACGTCGCAGGCGGTTGTGAACCATCGCGATGTGATGGCGCAGATGTTGGGCGTTCCTACCGAACAGGTTCAGGTGATCACTCGGTTCCTGGGATCGGGATTCGGCGGCAAGCTGTGGCCGTGGCCCCATGGACTACTGGCCGCTGCCTGTGCGCGCAATCTCGGGCGCCCCGTAAAGCTGGTGGTCAGCCGCCAGATGATGTTCGAGAGCGTAGGCCACAGACCCGCAATCGATCAACGAATCCAGCTTGCGGCCGACGCCGATGGAAAGCTGACAGCAGTACAACAGGATTACGTCAACCACACGTCGATGCTTGATGACTACAACGAAGGTTGCGGTGAGATCACGCCATTCCTCTACAGCACTCCGAACCTGCTGGTGACCGGAGGCCTGGTTCGCCGTAACGTCGGCAACCCAACGGCGATGCGTGGACCTGGCGCAGTGCCGGGTCTGTTCGCGTTGGAATCAGCGATGGATGAGCTTGCGATCGCACTGAAGATGGATCCCGTCCAACTGCGTTTGAAGAACGAGCCGGCGCTGGACGAGAGCCTGAATATTCCATTCTCCTCCCGTCACATGAAGGAGTGTCTGACGGTCGGGTCAGAGAAGTTTGGCTGGGCGAAGCGCACTCCGGAGATCGGCTCGATGAAGCGCGACGGCCTGACGCTCGGCTGGGGTATGGCAGCATGCTCGTGGCTGGCGGCGCGAATCGAGACCGAGGCGACGGTCGAACTTCTTCAGGACGGCTCGGCGCGTGTCGCCTGTGGCACGCAGGACATCGGCGGAGGAACCTATACCGTCATGGCTCAGGTGGTCAGCCACGAGACGGGAATTCCAGTCAACCGAGTCGATGTTGTGCTGGGCGACTCCTCGCTTCCACCAGGACCCATCTCTGGCGGCTCGTGGGTCACCGCGTCCATGACACCGGCAGTCCTTGCGGCGTCGCAGAACGCAGGCAAAGCCCTCGTGCTCGCAGCGATCAAGTCCGACGGATCGCCCTTCAAAGGCAAGAAACCGGAGGACCTCGAACTTGTTGACGGAACGGTGCGCCTGAAGGGACAGCAACAAGGTGCAGTGCCGATGGCGGAGATTCTAAGGATCGCCAAAGTCAACTCGGTCTCTGGCACAGGCAAGTCTGACAGTACCTTTGGAGCCGCAAAGCCTAAGGTCTCGTTCCACTCCTACGGTGCACAGTTTGCCGAGGTGACCTGGCAGCCGGAGATCGCGCGCCTTCGCGTCAGCCGTGTCGTTACGGTCATCGACGCCGGCCGCATCTTGAATCCGCGGCCCGCCCGCAATCAGATCGAAGGTGCCGTGGTGATGGGTGTCGGTATGGCGTTGTTCGAAGAGACGATGTACGACCCACGTTCGGGTGCTCCGATCAACAACAACCTCGCCGACTATGTCGTTGCCGTGAACGCGGATACGCCGGAGATCGATGTCACCTTCCTCGACTATCCGGACTATCAGCTCAACGCTCTTGGCGCGCGAGGTGTCGGAGAGATTGGGCTGGCTGGAATCGCCTCGGCCATTACTAATGCGGTTTATCACGCGACGGGTGTCCGGGTCCGCGATCTCCCGGTGCGTATCGAGGACTTACTCGTCCCGGCCAACAGAACCACGCATCTTGCTTAGTCGGACTTTACTCGCGGAATGGCCGTTCCTGCAGCTGATTAAGCCTTCTTGCCGAACGCTGCACGGATCTCATCGAGGTAGGCGTATTTGTGTTCCGTGTCCGGCTCCAAATAGCTTCCTTCAGTCCATTCGTTCCACGAGTTTACGGTAAGCAGCTTGGTTTTGAGGTCAGGAGAGTTGTCGAGAAACTGCTTCGCAGAGCGGAGTGCCTCGCCAAATCGTTGTGGCGTGTTTCCTTGCACTACAGGCATAAAGGGATACGACGATTGAGTGTAGATGTCCGATTGACATGCCCGGGGCGACGAGTCCCATCCCATGGAAACATTCGGGTAATAGGGTTTGCCCAGCTTGGCGGAAGCAGTAGCTCGATAGACATCATAAGCCGAAGCCAGATCCTGATACTCAGAGGCAGGAAACTTTGCCAGCTGCGCGTGATGGATCCACACATACGAGGTTGTGCTATCGACGTTCAAACGCGCAAGCAGATCCTTCAGATCTGTCACCTCCGTCTGACCCGGTAAAAGCTGAACACCCCATGTGACCGCATTCAGATGCAGGTCGCGGAACCCCGCTGCCTTCACCTTCTCGCGAAACTGTTGCAGGGTTGCTGCTGCTTTCTCAACCCCACCCATCCCGAGAACAAATCGATACAGCTCGTAGATGGAAAAGTAGGGACACCCATCGACCTTGAGATAACTGTCCTGGCTGAAGTAGGCATCGACGATGTGGGTTGTCATCTTGTCGAACGTGGCAGTAGTGACCTCCCCTGGAAATTGAAGGTGTGGCGGAGCCGTCAACTTCGCAGGATGCAAATCGAACCAGTCATGATTCGCCCACATAATGGCAAACTCAACATCCGCACGGTTGGTCGCGCGTAGATACCCCCCTTCAAGAGCGCCTTGCAAAAATGGGCCGTCGTCATACCAGTACCAATCGAAGATGAAGGCCGAGATCGACGCATGTGCAGCTGCACGGATCTTCTGTTCAAAGACCTTCGGATCGGACTCATCCCCGTAGCCCCATAGCGGAACCTTAGGTTGCTTGTGTCCGGCAAAGCGCGGCTTGGCGTCCTTTACAAGTTGCCACTCGGTCCATCCCTTGCCGTGGGCAACATCGTTGCGTGGGTCCTGATGATAGTTGCCGAAGTAGTAAGCGGCGACCACGTACTTCTCGTTCTCGCGATGACTTCGAGACTGCGCCATCCCGCTCTTCGCAACCGAAAGCGTGATTGCGTTTGTCGCCATAGACTTCATAAACTTCCTGCGGCTTTGAGTCGACATCTAAGGCACACTCCATTCGAGGTTATAAGGACGCTACAGCACGCAGCCGCGATCACCATCGTACGGCACATCAGGCGCCGTCTCGAAGATAACGGCAGAGTGGTGCCTCGCCAAATTGAAAGAATGGTGCGCCCGGAGAGATTCGAACTCCCGACCCTTTGGTTCGAAGCCAAATGCTCTATCCAGCTGAGCTACGGGCGCGCAAAACAGGGAAGTGAACTACAAGAGCATCCTAAAAATACCGGAGAAACCGTCTTCGGGCAACTAGCTCGCAGCCGCAGGCTCAGGCGGTGGGGGTACGGTGAACATAGGCATCGTCTCTACGATATCCAGTCCAGCGCGCCGCAGCAACTGATGGATCACAGGCTCGGTCAAACGGGTCGCATCGTATTCGATTCGCACCGTCTTCTTCGCCTCGTCCAGCGCCATGTGGCGAACACCGTACACCTCGCGCATCTTGGCCATCGCCACAACGGAGGCTTCGGTCGGCGGAACTCCATAGCGGTAAAGAACATCAAGCTGTGTCATGAACTGATAATATCAGCGAGCCGCCAGACTCACATCTTCGAGAGATAGCTGGTGATCTCGGGACTGGTCCACACCTGCGCGCCGATGAACTTTCGCCGCAACACGCCTTGCTTATCGATAACGTAGGTCTCAGGAATCTGCACCGTCCCATACAGCGCATTCACCTTCTGATCCTCGTCTCGAACAGTCAGCAGGTCGACGTGATGGTCCACCAGAAACCGCTTATACACATCAGGGTCCTGGTCCATACTCACCGCGACGATCGCCAGCTCCGGCATCTGCCTCTGCAACGCCAGCAGGCTCGGCAGCTCCTCGATGCACGGCGCGCACCAGGTCGCCCACAGATTCAGCACCACCACCCGCCCACGCAGCTTGCTCAAATCGACCGTCCGGCTGCCGTCCCCCATCACAAACTGCGGCGCAGGTTTATCGATATTCCCGGGATGGCTGCCCCGGTCGCACCCCGCCACTAGCAGCGACCCCAACACGGCACTCATCAAGAATCTACGCACAAGTCGCTCCACTTCCTATAATACGAAGTCGTGACCGACACCGACCCCGCGCAGCATCCGAATTCTACCGAAGCACCCGAGCTCGAACTCTCGGTCATCATTCCCGCCCGCAACGAGCAGCGCTCGCTGCCCGCCTGTCTCGCTTCCATTCTGAGCCAGTCCGAGCCCGGCTTCCTCCTCGGCCAGCAGTGGGAGTTGATCGTCGTCAACGATGACTCAACCGACAACACACGCAACATCGCTACCGAAGCTGCCGCCAGTCACGCAGGAATCCTCGTCCTCGACGCGCCGCCCCTCGATCTCGGCCCCAACGGAGGATTCACCGGCAAGACCAACGCCTGCTGGGCCGGCGCACAGGCCGCACGCGGCAGATACTTCCTCTTCACAGACGCAGACACCCTCCACGAGACCAACGACATCTCCCGCTCCCTCCGCGAAGCCGATCGCCACAACGCGGCTCTGCTCTCCTATTCCCCGCGCCAGATCGTGACCGGCTTCTGGCAGCACGCCGTCATGCCGCTGGTCTTCTCGGAACTAGCCTCGGTCTACCCTTCCAAGCAGGTCAACGATCCAGCCAGCCGCCTCGCCGCCGCCAACGGCCAGTTCCTCCTCGTCGAACGCGAGGCTTACTTCTCCGTCGGCGGACATCGCGTCGTCGGCAAGAGCATTCTCGAGGATGTCGCACTGGCCGAGAACATCAAGCGAGGCTCCCGCACCATCCGCTTCCGCTACGCCCCCGAGGCACTCGCCACGCGAATGTACTGGACCACTTCCGAGATGATCGAAGGCTGGACGAAAAACCTCGTCCTCCTCTTCCCAAAACCCGTCGCTCTTGCCCTCTGGCGCGTCCTCGACGTCCTTCTCTTCTTCGGCCTGCCCGTCGCGGCGTTTGGCCTCTACTGGCTGCAGCCGTGGCAGAGAAACGTTATCCTTCTCATCTGGGTCAGGACGCTGTGGCGCTTCTACTCCCGCGTTGCACGCTCCAACTTTCCAGCATTCGACATAGCAATCTCTATCCTGGGAGTTCCATTCTTCATCTATCTGCTTTTGCGCAGCGTCAGGCGTCATCACTTCAAGAAAAACGTCTTCTGGAAGGGACGTAACTACAACACATCCCCCTAGTTACCATGGTTTGCATCCACCCATCCTATAAACACGTCTAACCACAGGAATAACGATGATCTTTCTTACCCGCAAAGCCGAATTCTCCTCCGCCCACTTCTACTGGAACGAGGCGTGGTCGCCTGAAGAGAATCAGCGCGTCTTCGGCAAGTGTGCCAATCGCAACGGCCACGGTCACAATTACACACTCGAGGTCACAGTCGCAGGCTCGGTAGATGCCACCTCCGGCTTCGTCGTCGATCTTAAAGAACTGAAGGAAATTCTCGAGCGCGAGGTCGTCAGCGTCTACGACCACCGCCATCTGAACCTCGAAGTCCCCGAGTTCAAAACCACCATCCCCACGACCGAGAACATCGCCATCGCAATCTGGCACCGTCTCGACAACAAGATCCCTCACGCCAAGCTGCACCGCGTCCGCGTCTACGAGATGCCTGATCTCTTCGCGGACTACTATGGAGAACCATGAAGGCGCATCTCAATCGCCGCTACCACTTCAGCGCGTCGCATCGCCTCCACACCGAGGAGTATGACGCAGCAAAAAACCGCGCTGTCTTCGGCAAGTGCAACAATCCCCACGGCCACGGCCACAACTACACCGTGCAGATAACCATGAGCGGCCCGGTCGATCCGGCCACCGGAATGGTCTGCAATCTCGCAGACCTTGATGCCTTCGCGCAAACAAATCTACTGGCCCGATTCGACCATATGAACCTTAACACCATGAATTGCTTTGCGAATATGGTCTCGACGACGGAGAATCTAAGTATCGAGATCTACCGCATCTTTCAACGCTTTCCCGCCGCCCATCTGGAGCGGGTTCACGTTGAGGAGACCAGTAACAACTCGTTCGACTACGCCGGCGACGCGACACCAACGCCAGGCACGCTGTAAGAAAGGCCCGTCCTATGGCACGCACCCTGGCCACAATTGAGCCACCATTGCTCGACACCGTTTCAACCCAGGATCTCTATCGCGAACTGCTCCTCCGCATCGGAGAAGATCCCACGCGTGATGGCCTGCTGCGCACTCCCGAACGCATGGAGAAGTCCATGGCGTTTCTCACGCGCGGCTACACGATGAACGTCACCGACGTTCTCCACGAAGCTCTCTTCGACGTCGACTACGACGAGATGGTCATCGTAAAAGACATTGAGTTCTTCTCGCAGTGCGAGCATCACCTTCTGCCGTTCTTCGGCAAGGCACACATCGCGTACGTTCCAAACGGGAAGGTAATCGGGCTAAGCAAGATCCCTCGTCTCGTCGATGTCTTCGCCCGAAGGTTGCAGGTTCAGGAGAGGTTGACCCGTCAGATAGGCGAAGCCATCACCGATGCAATTCACCCGCAGGGCGTAGCTGTGATTCTCGAGGCGCAACACCTCTGCATGATGATGCGTGGAGTCGAAAAGCAGCACTCATCCACCGTCACCTCTGCCATGCTCGGCGTATTCAAGACGCAGCTTCAGACGCGCAACGAGTTCCTTTCTCTCGTCCGCCGGCAGGGAAACAGCTTCTAGCGGCTAAACTGGAGACTGCATGAATGGTCTCCTTGTACTCGATAAACCCTCCGGCATTACCTCGCACGACGTCGTCGCCATCGTCCGCCGGGCCACTGGCGAAAAGTCCATCGGCCATCTGGGCACGCTAGACCCAATGGCCACCGGTGTCCTGCCGCTGCTTCTCGGTAAATACACCCGTCTCGCGCAGTTCTTCGGGCAGGCAGACAAGCACTACACAGGCCACATCCGATTTGGCTTCGCAACCGACAGCTTCGACGCAGATGGAACGCCTGCGGGCGAAGCGCTTCCCCTGCGCCTGACGCTCGAAGAGCTGCAAACACTAAGTCAAAAATTTCGTGGAGAGTTAGACCAGGTTCCCCCAATCTTCTCCGCGAAGAAGATCAACGGCGTCGCCGCCCACAAGTTGGCAAGAGCTGGTGCGGAAGTTGCGGTAAAACCCGCCCGCATCACGATTCACAATTTCGAGCTCGCCTCTCTCGAAGGCGACACCGCATCCTTTGTCATGTCCGTCTCTGCCGGTGGCTACGTCCGTTCCGTAGCCCACGAGATTGGCCAGTTGGCGAACTGTGGAGCGCATCTCTCCACTCTGCGAAGGACACGTGCCGGAGCATTCTCTCTCGAACAGGCGATTACCGTCGACCAATTAAAGACTGCCTCGGTAGCCGAACTTGAGGCGCTCCTGCCGCACCCGCGCACGCTGCTCCCAGAGATGCCCTCTGTCACCGTGGACGATCAGCTCGCCGGTCGCCTGAGAAACGGAATGCAGGTCAATCTCCCCGACTTCTCGCAGGCTCCCCTGATCAAGGTATTCACCACTCCCACAGACTTGCTTGCAATCGCCCGACGCGTCGCCGGCACGCTGATGCAACCCATCGTCGTTCTCGGGTAGAAGATCATTTCTTCAGCAGCGGCTTCACAAGAGGGAGCACATTCTTCGCCACGATCTGATTCCCCGCGCTCGTCGCATGGGTTCTGTCAGCCTGCATCATCCCGTCCACGCCGAAGACGCCCTTCAACAGAAACGGCAGTATCGGCACGTGGTACTTCGCCGCGAGCGTAGCGTAGGTATCGTTGAACTGCTTGATATAGTCAGGGCCGTAGTCGGGCGGCAGAGTGATTCCCGCGAGAACGACCTTCGTGCCACTGGCCTTCAGGGTGCCAACAATCTTATCCAGGTTTGTGCGTGAGTCTTCAATGCGAAGGCCGCGCAACCCATCATTCCCACCGAACTCCACCACCACCACCACGGGTTTCAGCGCAAGCACCTGATCGAGGCGATCGACACCGTCCTTGGTGGTATTGCCGCTGATCCCCTCGTTGACGACGCGGTAGTTATATCCTTCCGCATTCAAATCCGTCTGAAGGTAGTCAGGATAGCTCTGCCCGAGGTCAGTTCCGTATCCGGCAGTAAGGCTGTCGCCGAAGCACACGATGACCGGCCGCTTATCGTTCGTGGCCACGGGTGAGGGCAGGGGAGCCGCATCCGGAGCCGCGCTCTCGGCAACCGGCTGACTCGAATCCGCCACCTCAGACGGCTTCGTCGTCTTATCGGCGCGACAGCCACTCAGCGACAGCGTCGCCACCACGAAAGACAAGACCGCTAGAATAGCTACAGACACTGTTCTCCGCATCTTTACACTGTTCTCCACATCTCTACAAAGTAACAAAACCGCTGCCGAAGAAGGAGAGTCCCGAAGTTGACATACCAAACTCCCATGATCGCTGTGAAAGACCTCCGCAAGTCGATCCGCAACGGCCCCCGAACCGTCGACATCCTCAAAGGACTGGACTTCACAGTTCCGAAAGGTCAGTTCGCCGCAATTATGGGCTCGAGCGGTAGCGGAAAATCCACTCTTCTCGGTCTGCTGGCGGGCCTCGACACTCCAAGCGCGGGCAGTGTTCGACTCAATGGCACAGAGATAAGCTATCTTCCGGAGGACAAGCTCGCCCAGGTTCGCGGAAAAACTATCGGGTTCGTCTTCCAGTCGTATCAACTGATCCCAACGCTGACCGCACTCGAAAACGTCCTCCTTCCGCACGAGCTCAACGACGACACCAAAGAAAACGGCCTCCCCCGCGCGCGCGACCTGCTCACCAGCGTCGGCCTCGGAGACCGCATGGACCACTATCCGGTCCAACTCTCTGGCGGCGAGCAGCAGCGAGTAGCTCTCGCCCGCGCCTTCATCCTCCGCCCGCCCATCGTCCTCGCCGACGAGCCCACTGGAAATCTCGACACTACCAACGGCGCACACGTGCTCGAACTCCTCCTCAATCTGAATCGTACCGAAGGCACCACCCTCGTTCTCGTCACTCACGATCCGCTGCTCGCCTCCTACGCGAACCGGCGAATCACTCTGCGTGATGGCCTGATCATCGCCGACGAGATCAATCCCACCCCGGCCGAGACCTCCCGCGAAGCCGCCCTGACCGAAGGCTGATGGCGACTCTCTCCTATCGTTCCGCTGCGAAGATCGCCGCCCGCGAGATGCACTCCTCCCGCGGAAAGTTCTTCTTCGTCATTCTCTCCGTCGCCATCGGCGTCGCCGCACTCACCGGAGTACGCGGCTTCTCCTCGTCCTTCCGCAGCACCCTGCTCAATCGAGCTCGCAGCATCATGGCCGCCGATCTCTCCGCGAGAATGTTCCAGCAGCCAACTCCCGACCAGCAAAAGGCCCTGGACGAGATCGCAGCAACCGGCGTCGAGATCACCCCCGTCACCGAGCTGCTCTCGATGGCATCCTCCGCGAAGACACTCGACCCGCTACTGGTCTCGCTCAAGTCAGTCGACCCCACAAAGTACCCCTTCTACGGACAAGTCGAACTCGCCCCGTCCGCCCAACTGAAGACCGTACTCGACGCCAACACCGTCGCAGTGGCTGACGATCTTCTCGTTCGCTTGAACGTCAAAATTGGAGATCAACTCAAGATCGGCACGCAGCTCTTTCGCATCGGGTCGGTTGTCGTCAATGAGCCGGATCGTCTCTCAGGTAACTTCGCAGCCGGTCCACGCGTGCTCATCTCGCGGGCGGGCCTGGACGCAAGCGGTCTCCTCGCACCCGGAAGCCACGCCGGCCAGCGCTATCTCTTCAAGGTCCCTCCGCCCACTAACGGCGCACCCATCTCCGACAAAGCCGTCGCCGACCTGAAGGCCCGTCTGGAAAAGCTCCTTCCAGAGGCACAAATTATCGACTACCGCGAGACCAACCCAGCACTCACGCAAGGTCTTGACCGCGCCACAAGTCTCCTGTCGTTGATGAGCCTCGTGGCCCTGGTCCTCGGTGCCATTGGTGTCGCCATGGCGATGCGAGCACACCTGCAGCAGCGGCTGGACACCATCGCAATTATGAAGTCCCTCGGCGCACGCTCAGGCCAGATCATCAAAATCTACCTTCTGCAGACGCTCCTGCTGGGGCTCGCTGGAGGTCTGCTGGGTGTAGCCTTCGGTGTCGCTGTACAGCTCAGCTTCCCCCACCTGCTGGCGCGGCTCATCCACGTCGACACCGAGCTTCATCTCCAGCTACGCACCGTCATCACGGGACTCGCAGCCGGCGTGCTCACCACTCTTCTCTTCACCCTGCCTCCCTTGCTCGATATCCGCGGAGTCCGCCCCATCCTGATTCTTCGCCGTGCAGTCGAAGATAACGACGACCCCTTCGTAACCGCAGCCTGGCGCAAGATCACAAAAAATCTCGCACAAGTCGCCGCAGCCATACTCATCCTCGCAGGACTCGCGGCAATCGCAACCACACTGAGCGATTCGCTCGTAGTAGGCGAGGTCTTTTCCTTTGGCCTGGTAGCCGTCCTCGCGGTGCTGTTACTTGCTTCGGTAGCCGTACTCGCCGGACTTCGCTTCTTCCTCTCCAAAACCCGTCTCCATCTACCGTCCTCGCTTCGTCACGGACTCGCAAACCTCTATCGCCCAGGCAATCCCTCCGCTGCGTTGCTGGCTGCACTCGGGCTGGGCGTGATGCAGATCATGACGGTCTATCTCGTCCAGCAGGCCGTCGTCTCCGAGCTCCACGTATCCGCCGCGCCCAACCTGCCCAACGTCTTCCTCATCGATATCACCAACGAAGAGGTCAACGGAATTCGCACGCTGCTAAAATCACAGCCCAGCGTCACCGCACCGCCGGAGCTTCTTCCCGTCGTCTCATCCCGCATCGTCGACATCGACGGCGTCCCCGCAAACGAAGCGAAGCTGAAGAACTTCCCCAAGCGAATGTTGCGGTCGATCAGCCTGACCTGGTCTGCCGCCTCGCCTCCCGGAACCAAAACGGTGGAAGGAGACTGGTGGTCCGCAGACGAGAAGCGTCCGGTCGTCGCCATAGAAAAACGTCAGGCGGACAGACTAGGTGTTCATGTCGGCTCGCACATCACCTTCGCCGCGCAAGACACCCAGTTCGTCGCCACGGTCGTCGCTCTCACCAAGTCCGACGGCCAGCACGCCTACTCACGAGCCGAGTTTATTCTTCCGCAACCGGCACTGGCTGGTCTGCCAGTCGTCTGGTACGGCGGCGTCCATGCCGACCCAAATCACGTCGGCGAGCTGCAGCGCGCACTCTACAACTCCTACCCAACAGTCACCGTCATCAACGTAGCCCAGGCACTCGAAACCGTAAGAGCAGTCGTCCTCCAGATCACCTATGTGATCCAGTTTCTCGCTGCGTTCTCCATCTTTGCCGGCATCGTCATCCTCGCCAGCTCGATCGCCGGAACCCGCTATCGCCGCATCCGCGAGGTCGTCGTCCTCAAAACCCTGGGTGCCACGCGAGCACGCATCGCCACCGTATTCTCCATCGAGTTCGCGGTCCTTGGTCTGGTCGCCGGCGCGGTCGGCATCCTCTTCGCAAACATCATCGCCCGGGTGCTGCTCACAAGACTCACCGTCGCCTACCACTTCCAATGGTGGTGGACCCTCGGCGCGCTCCTCGGAACGGCCGCCCTGACCGTAGCAACCGGCTGGGTGGCGAGTCACCGCATCCTGGGCAGAAAGCCGTTGGAAGTTCTCCGCGAAGAGTGATCAAAGTGCCTTATCTGCACGTATGCGGTTGTGAGAGGATCTAGTCAATAACTCCAGAAATGCAGGTTCTGTAAATGATGATGTACAACGAAGAGGCGCTGCGCCTTCATCAGCAGCGATTCGGTCTCGAGGGCAAGCTCTTCGCAGCTCCCGCTCGAGTCAATCTGATCGGCGAGCACACCGACTACACAGGCGGCCTGGTCATGCCCATGGCGATAGACTTTCGAACCGTCGCCGTCCTCAGTCAGAGAGAAGACCAACGCGCCGTCTTCTACTCGGCAAACTACGACGAAGAAGTCTCCTTCGAAGTGGCCTCTCTGGAGCGCGCTCCGAAAAGGCATTGGTCTGACTATCCCGCTGGCGTTCTGTGGTCTCTCAAACAGCAGGGCATCGCGGTAAGCGGCTTCAATATGACTCTCGCAGGAGATGTCCCTCTGGGAGCCGGACTAAGCTCTTCTGCCTCCGTCGAAGTGGCGACCGCGTTGGCACTCCTGGCCCACGCAGGAGCCACCCTACCTCTCGAAAAACTCGCGAACCTCTGCCGTCACGCCGAAAACGAGTACGTCGGCGCAAAGAGCGGCATTATGGATCAGTTCGTCGTGGCCGGTGCCGTGGCGCATCGCGCGATGCTGCTCGACTGCCGCTCCCTCACCTTCGAGCTTCTCCCGTTGCCGGATCAGGTGCGTGTGGTCATCTGCAACTCGATGGTGAAACATGCCGTGGCCACTGGAGAATATGGAGACCGGCGCGACGAGGTCGAGGCCGGCCAGGCCGTCCTGCAACACGAGCGGCCTCACGTGAAGCTGCTTCGAGACGCAACATTGGAAGATCTCGAAGCCTGCAAAAGCAAGATGTCCGCCGCCAGCTTTGCGCGATGCAAACACATCATCACAGAAAATCAACGCGTTTTGGATGCTCGGGAGGCGCTGTTGCACGACGATATGAAGCAGTTTGGAAGCATCATGGTGGAGGCTCACAAGAGTATGCGCGATGACTTTGCTGCAAGCTGTAAAGAGGTCGATACGCTGGTTGAGATTGCCACGCAGCAGCCAGGGTGCTTCGGCGCTCGCATCACCGGGGGCGGATTCGGGGGATGCACCGTGAATGTCGTTCGTGCGGAGGCGGCGGAGCAATTCGTCGCCACCTTGAAAGACGAGTATGCAGCAAAGACTGGAATCATCGCGCAGTGCTTCATCAGTGCTCCCTCCGACGGAGCGCTCGCCATGGCAGCAACCGGCGGTGTCCAGTGATTCCTTTAGCCCAGCAGAATCCTCACCGGCGGTTCAATCCCCTCAAGCGCGAGTGGGTTCTGGTCTCTCCCCATCGCACGCAGCGTCCCTGGCAAGGGCAAACCGAGACGAAGACCACAGAGGTCGCACTGACCTACGATCCAACCTGCTATCTCTGTCCGGGAAACGTACGCGCAGGCGGAATGCGAACCGACAAATACACCAGCACCTACGTCTTCGAGAATGACTTCGCCGCATTGAAGCCGGACGCCCCGCAGTTCTCGAGCGATGAAGGCAGCAAAAGCCTGCTCCTTGCAGAAGGCGAGAGCGGAGTATGCCGCGTCATCTGCTTCTCCCCGCGCCACGACCTCACGCTGGCGAAGATGTCCGTACCCGAGATTCGCGCCGTCGTCGATGTCTGGAGCGAACAGTATGCAGAGCTCGGCGCACGCGATGACGTCAACTACGTGCAAATCTTTGAGAACCGTGGAGCCATGATGGGGGCCAGCAATCCGCACCCGCACGGGCAACTCTGGGCCAGCCGTTCGATTCCCGACGAAGTAGTCTCAGAGCTCGCCGGCCAGCGCGAATACCTCGCAAAGAACCACGCGGTTCTCTTGTGTGAGTACCAAAAACTGGAAGAGTCGCTGGGCGAACGCATCGTCTCACAGAACGAGAGCTTCGTCGCGGTCGTGCCGTTCTGGGCAGTGTGGCCCTTCGAAGTGATGATCCTGCCGCGCCGCCATGTCACCAATCTGCAGGCCTTCACCGACAAGGAGCGATCAAACTTCGCAGCCATCCTGCACTCGGTCACCGCAACCTACGATCAGGTCTTCGACACTCCCTTTCCGTACTCCATGGGTCTGCATCCCGCTCCATGCGACGGCGAAGAACATCCGGAGTGGCAGTTTCATGCCCACTTTTATCCGCCTCTGCTTCGATCGGCCACCATCCGAAAGTTTATGGTTGGCTATGAACTACTAGGCTCTCCGCAGCGGGACATCACACCCGAATCCGCCGCCGAGACCCTTCGTCAAGCGAGTCTGCGAGCTTCTACTCAGTGAAGCCAGTGAATAGCAACTCCAGCGCCCAATAGAATATTGTTCTGGCGATTGTCTGCGGAGTTAGCGAAAGTGGTCATGTAGTAGTCCGCCTGGATAAGGCGAACAGAGATTCCGAGGGTCAACGGCAGGTCGACTCCGCCACCGAGACGACCGGCAAAGGCAGAGGTGCCATCGGCCACACCGGCCATTCCACCGCCTGCGTGCGCCCCTCCAACGAGCACTTGGGCGAACGGCTCAAGGGCGCGATCCCCATGCCTCCAGAATCGAGGAAGGCGATAGCGTGCCCCACCGAGATAGGAAGTCAGCGTCAACGATCTGCTGGAAGAGAGCGCATTGCTGGTGTGGTCGACGCTGAACTCGGCAACCGCGGACAATCGCCCTCCGAAGTTCCACGAGCCGGAGATGCCGCCGCCATTCAGCGGAAAGCATCCGCATCCTCCATTTGGAGGGGCATTCGTATGAACCCAGTGATAGGTCAACGCGGCATCTCCGCTATGGGTTGGTCCCCCGGGGAGCGCCTGCGCCAGAGCCGTACCTGCCATCCCGATAATCCAAACACAGACTAGTAAAAGCGATCGCATCTCTGGTTTCTCCTCGTCCGCGTCAGTTGGACGGTGCAGTAATCGTGGCTGAGAGGTTGCTGATGACCGTTTGCTCGTCGAGAGCACCGGTAGAGGCGGTGAAGTAAAGATAGGCCACAGGAGGAGCCGTTACGCTGCCTGAGAAAACCTGAACGCCATCCATCGTCACCGTCATCATGCCCTGCACAAGCGAGACAACGTAGTTATGGACTACCGTGGCTCCAGCGGCCGCGAGCGGCGCGATATTCCTATTAACGTTGAAGTAGGGGTTCTCCCACAGAGCAGTCTCTCCCCTGCCTACGCCGATGTAGGGAACAGGTGGATCGCCCGGATCGTGATAATCGTCGAAGGCAAGTACGATCCCCGGAATTCCCTCCGCACCTAGTCCCCCTCCAGTCGTCCCAATACTGGTGGTTGTCGCTCCCAGCGATGGATCTCCCAACACCATCGCATAGCCATCAGCCGGCGGACTGCTTGAGCCACTGGTGGTTATCGTGAAACTAAGTTGAATGTTGCCCGTAGAGATGAGGTTAGGCCAGACGATCTCCCCGCGTTGACCGATAGTCGCAGCGACCAGTTGAATCGAACAGGTGGGCGTAGGCGGAAGGGCATTGCCAAGCAGCTTCCAACCGGAACAAAGGTTGCCGATGCCAGTTAGAGTTCCGACGAAGAGGGAAGCCGAGTTGCTCGTAACCGCGGGAGAGCTTCCGTTGCTCACAACCACATAGAAGACCGAACCGGAGTCCGAAGCAGCGGTTGTGGCCTGGGTATAGGTCGCACTCGTTGCTCCCGGAATCGCAGAGAAAATAGCGCTGCCCGGTGCGGCCTCAAACCACTGGTAGGTCAAAGGAAGCGTTGAAGTAGCCGTCACTGAGAAGGTACCCGGATCTCCCACGTTGACGTAATCATTTACCGGCTGCTTCGTAATCTGGATCCCGCTCCCAATCGTCAGCGTGGCAGTCTGAGACAGCGCCGTCCCATAGCTGTTACTCACGATGACATAGTAGCCGTCCTGATCATTGCTGATGTTGGTCGCAGTCGTCGGCAGAGTGTACGAGGCCGAGGTTGCGCCCGAGACCGCAATACCGTTCACGCTGCCCGCAGGTATCTGATACCACTGATAGGTGAGCGTAGGCGATCCGACCGCAACCACAGTGAACGTGGGCGTGCTGCCAATCGCCACCGTCTGGCTTACAGGTTGTGTGATGATCGTTGGCGGATCATTGCCGGGATTGACCGTCAGGGTAGCCGACGCGCTTGTAAGCACGTTTCCGCAGCTGTCTGTGACCGTGGCATAGTACTTCGCGCCGCTCATGCTCACGTTCACCGCAGGCGTCGTATACGTGCTCAGTGTCGCTCCCGCAATCGCAACTCCTGTCGAGCTGCCCGGAGCAATCACATACCACTGGTAGCTGAACGGAGCGTCGCCCGCAGCCGCAACCGAGAACGTGGCAGTCTGGCTCTGCGAGGAGGTCGCCCCCGCGATGACCGTCAGGCTCACCGGATTCGAGGTAATCGTAGTTCCAACCTCCACCTTGATGACATTCGAGGTGACACTGCCCGCGGCATTTGTAACCGTGACCGAATAGCTGCCGACATCCATCGCCACTGCGCTGGGGATAAAGTAGCTCGAGCTGGTAGCCCCGGCGATCGGCGATCCGTTGAAGAACCACTGATACGTCGTTGCATACATCGCGACGACAGAAAGCGTGGTCGAGGCATTGTTGCAGAGATTCACGCCGGAGGGTTGCGTCGTGATCACCGGCACGCTAACGGTTACGCTCGTGGTCGTCGAAACAGAAGGCTCATCGACGCTGGTAGCTGTAATCGTGTAGGTCCCGACTGTGTTTGGAGAGGTCCATACATTACCGGCGAAGCTCCCTGCGCTGGCCGTCCATATCAAGCCATTCGTAGCGCCCCCGGAGGCAGTCGCAGTAAAGGCCTGAGTCCCCGGCGCTATCGTCGCATTCGCAGGCGAGATCGGCGAGATCGTCACACTCGTTGGTGTAACCGTGCAGGTGGACGAAACGACCGCACCGCCAGTGCCCGTGACGGACAGCGTATACGTCTTAGGAGAGGTCAGCAGCGGAGTCGAGTAGGAGTTGCCGCTGACTGCCGACGACGTAATATCGCTGCTCCCCACGCCAGTCGATCCGAGGACCGCCGTGCCGCCCGAGAAGGTAGGAGTCAGAGTTGCAGAAGAGTTGTACGGTGGAGTGGACGAGCTGCAAGCCAGACTGCCAGCCAAAGGTATGACCGTCAAAGTAGCCGGATTGCTCGTGGCTGCTCCGGCCGCGTTGGTCACAGTCACCGTAAACAGCGAGTTATTATCGCCGATCACCGTCGCAGGCGTGGTGTAGCTGCTCGAAGTCGCGCCGGGAATCAAAGTCCCGTTCTTGGACCACTGGTAGGTAAGCGGAGCAGTCCCCGAAGCAGTAACGCTGAAGGTCGCGGTCTGGCCCACCTGCACGGTCTGGTTTGCCGGCTGGCTGATTACAAGCGGAGCGTTCGGCGGCACGGTCGTAGAACCGACAGCCACCGTCAGAGTAGCCGGCGTGCTGGTCACGCTTCCCGCCGCATTCGTAACCGTCACGGTAAACACGGAACCACTATCGGTGCTCGCTGCCGCCGGCGTGGTGTAGCTGCTCGAAGTCGCTCCGGAGATCGCCGTTCCGTTGTCGAACCACTGATACGTAAGGGGCCCGGTTCCCGTCGCGGTAACGCTGAAGGTAGCGGTCTGTCCCACATTCACGGTCACGCTTACCGGCTGTTTCGTAATGGTCGGAGGTTGACCCGAGTATCCATTCCATCCGCCGCCGCATGCCGTCATCACTAGCAGCGCGAGCGTCGCAGTCAGAAGCCGTATGCCCCCCGACCGGCGCTTCATCAAGCTGCCTGATCGTCGATCGTCCGCCCAAACAGTAAGGCGCGACTGGAACAGTGGCGAGGCGACCAGCAAATTAAGGAATGCGGCTACGTTAACCATCGGGGCTCCCTGGAAAGGATCAAAAATTTTTGCCGGCGCGGGCCCATCACCCTCGCAGACAGCTCGATGCATGCAGAAAAAGAAACAAGCGTTCCAGGCCCAACGATCAGCAAAAGGTGAATCTCCAGCAAAGATACCCGCAAACCCGCGCAAACTCTCTACACCTTCCGTGCTAGGACCCGCACGGATTGGCCATGAAATCGCTACACAGCATTGCCCCGGTCAGGGTTGACTGCGTGTGCCCTCAGCAGATTTTTATTTGGAAAGTGTCGACCCAGACTGCGGACAGATAGGAGAGCGCGAGAAGAACTAGAAGACAAGTTCTTTCTTGGTGTCCCCGATGGGATTCGAACCCATGTTATCGCCGTGAAAGGGCGGTGTCCTGGGCCGGGCTAGACGACGGGGACGCACCAGGCGGAGGGCGTACCCAGCACCCTCACCACCTCTAACGCTAACAAGCAGGCTATGCTCTGTCAAAAACTGGCGCACCTCGCTCCCACACGGCATACTGGTAACGATGCCCACGCAACTCCAAACGATCCAACCGAGTGCCACGCCATCGACTCCCCGCAGCTTCAAATATCTTGACGCTCTCACCACCGCCTTCGTCGTCATCCTGCTCGTCTCGAACCTCATCGCGCAAAAAGTCTGCCTCCTCGGGCCAATCGCGATCGGCAGCTGGTCCATCGGCCCCTTCGCTGTCAGCGGAGCGGTTCTCCTCTTCCCCATCACCTACATCTTCGGAGACGTCTTCACCGAGGTCTATGGCTTTGCCGCCTCCCGCCGAGCCATCTGGCTGGGCTTCTTCGGCACCGCCCTCCTCTATCTCATCGGAGCCATCGTCATCGCGCTGCCCTCCGCCCCCGGATGGCACAACCAGCAGGCCTTCTCCACGGTCTTTGGTTTTATCCCGCGCATCCTCGCTGCCAGCCTCATCGCCTTCTGGGCCGGCGAGTTCGCCAACTCCTACACCATGGCGCGCCTCAAGCTCTTCACCAACGGACGCAAACTCTGGACCCGCACCATCGGCTCCACCATCGTCGGCCAGGCCGTCGACACGGTCCTCGTCATCACTCTCACCTTCGGCGGAATCTATCCCGTCCGCATCCTCCTGAATATTATCGTGACCGGCTACGCCCTCAAGGTCGGTTACGAGGTCCTCGCTACTCCGATCACGTATCTTGTCATAAACTGGCTCAAACGAACCGAACACGCCGATGCGTTCGATCGTCATCAAAGCTTCAACCCCTTTTCCTTTGCGGAAAAGAGCAGTTTGGACGCCTGACCCACTCTCCTGGAACGGATTAGGAGGCATTCGAAACTCTTTTCAATGCAGATTCCGAACCCTTTACGGGGACGTAGTCATCTAAAATGGAAATCTTGAGTCGTAGCCAGTAAGACCCAGTAAGACATTGATCCGCAGAATCTTGCGCCGTAATTCTTCCTGCCCACCGCTTATTGCAACTCATTTGGTGGCTTGTCTTCGAAGTCGTCGCTTGTGAAGGAGAAGTTCTGTGCCCCTGATCTTGAATACCCCCCGCGTCCTCCCGGTGCTTGTCTGTGCGGCCGCATGTCTGATCGCAGGTTGCAAGTCCGCCCCGCCGTCCCAGCCGCCTCCGCAAGCCATGCCGGTAAAGGTAGCGCCGGTATCGTTGTCGTCTGTGCCCACCTCCGACACCTACGTCTCCACCATCAAGAGCCGCCGCTCCTCCACCATGCAGCCGCAGGTCGACGGCAACCTGGTCAAGATCTTCGTCAAGTCCGGCCAGGCCGTCAAGGCCGGTCAGGTGCTCATGCGCATCGACCCCCTCAAGCAGATGGCCACCGTCCAGTCGCAGCAGGGAACCCAGGCGCAGAAGAAGGCCCTCTACGACTACAACAAGATCGAAGTGGAGCGCCAGCGCAAGCTCTTCGAGGCCGGAGTCGTCTCGCGCGATGCCTACGACCAGGCCAATCAGGCCTTTGAAAACTCCAAGGCCGACTTCGAGTCCAACCAGGCCCTCACCGACACCCAGAAGCAGCAGCTCGCCTATTACGACATCCGCGCCCCCTTCAACGGCGTTGTCGGCGACATCCCCGTTCACCTCGGCGACTACGTCTCCCCCACGACAGTGCTCACCACGGTTGACGAGAACGCCGACCTCGAAGCGTACATCTACATCCCCACCGAACGCGCCAGCAGCATTCGCAAAGGCCTTCCGGTAGAGATCCTCGATACCGCCGGCAACGTCCTGGTAAAAACTGTCGTCGACTTCATCTCGCCGCAGGTTGACAACGGCCTGCAAAGCATCCTCGCCAAGGCAAGCGTCCCGCGCACTGCGGACATCCTTCGCAACCAGCAGCTGGTCAAGGCACGCATCACCTGGAGCAGCGCGCCTGCGCCCACAGTCCCAGTCCTCGCCGTCAGTCTCATCGGCGGCCAGACCTTCGTCTACGTCGCAACCCCGAAAGGGGACGGATACGTCGCCCATCAGGTCCCGGTTACAGTTGGCGAAACCGTCGGCAACACCTATCCCATTCTTGGTGGTCTCAAGACGGGAGAAAAAGTAATCACCTCCGGCCTGCAGTTTCTGCAGGAAGGTGCGCCGGTCAAGCCTCTCGGTTAAGCAACGGGATTCCTCTCTTCCTGCGGAGTTCGTCTGGGCTCCGCACAGTTTCACGCTCCACCCCGGGGCCAGCCGCTCCGGTTAGAGGTCAGCCTTGTTCGTAGACTTTTTTATTCGTCGTCCGATCTTCGCCACGGTCTGTGCGCTTCTCATCGTGCTCGCGGGCGCGGTCTGCATCCCGAGCCTGCCCATTTCGCTCTACCCCGATCTCGCGCCGCCTCAGGTCATCGTCTCCAGCAACTACATCGGCGCTAACTCCAAGGACGTCGAGTCCGCCGTCACCATCATCCTCGAGCAGGCCATCAACGGCGTCGAGGGTATGCGCTACATGAGCTCCACCAGCTCCAATGACGGCACCTCGTCCATCATCATCACCTTCCAGACCGGCTATAACCTCGACATCGCCGCCGTTGACGTGCAGAATCGCGTCGCCACCGTTCAAGGCCGTCTCCCCGCAACAGTCAACAACACCGGTATCAGCATCACCAAGGCAAGCTCGAACTTCATCTTCGCCGCCGGCTTCATCTCGCCCGATCACTCCCTCTCTCAGGCCTTCATCTCCAACTACCTCGACGTCTACGTCAGCGATGCCCTCAAGCGCGTCCCCGGCGTCGGTGCCGTCATCATCTTCGGCGAGCGCAAGTACGCCATGCGTCTCTGGATCGACCCAAACCGCCTCGCCGCCCGCGGCCTCACCGCACTCGACGTCACCAACGCCCTCGCCGAGCAGAACGTGGAAGTCCCCGCCGGCCAACTCGGCCAACCTCCGGCCGATCCTAAACAGCAGTTTCAGATGGCCGTCCGAGTCTTAGGCCGCTTCGACGATCCGAAGCAGTTCGAAAACATCGTCATCAAGAACAATCCCACCGCAGGCGGCGTCGTCCTCTTCAAAGACATCGGCCGAGCGGAGCTAGGCGCTGAAACCTACAGCACCGCCCTCAAATACTCCGGCGGAGACGCCATCGGCGTCGGTGTCCAGCAGCTCTCCAACGCCAACGCCCTCGACGTAGACAAGAAGTGCCGCGCCGTCCTCGAAGAACTCCAGAAAAACTTCCCCCCCGGCATGAAGGGCATCATCGCCGTCGACACCACCCTCGTCATCGGCGAGTCCGTCCACGAAGTCGTCACCACCATCGGCGAAGCCATCATCATCGTCGTTATCGTCATCTTCCTTTTCCTGCAGGATTGGCGCGCCACCATCATCCCCGCCGTCACCATCCCCGTCTCGCTCATCGGCACCTTCGCCTTCATCAAGGTCTTCGGCTTCAGCATCAACTCGCTCACCCTCTTCGGCATCACTCTAGCCACAGGTCTAGTCGTCGACGACGCCATCGTCGTCATCGAAAACGTGCAGCGCCACCTCTCCGGACACTCCGTCATCCCCGAGCGTCACGAACTAAGCGAACCCGACCCCTACGCCCCCGACACACTTGCGCACGAGAAGGTTGGCAAGGGCATGGAGCAGACCTCCTCCGATCCCCACAAGGCCACCAGCATCGCCATGGCCGAGGTCACCAGCGCCGTCATCGCGACCTCGCTCGTGCTCATCTCGGTCTTCATCCCGGTCAGCTTCTTCCCCGGAACCACCGGCATTCTCTACAAACAGTTCTCGCTCACCATCGCCTTCTCCATCGCCATCTCGGCCTTCAACGCCCTCACTCTCTCCCCTGCGCTGGCTGCCATTCTCCTGCGCCCCGAAGAAAAAAAGACCGGCATCATGGGGCTTCTCCTCAACCCCATCGAAGCCATCATCCAGTGGGTCATCCGCACCTACGCGAAGGTCGTCACCTTCGTCGTCCGCATCCGCTACGTCATGCTCCTGTTCTTCGTCGGAGCCCTTGCGGCCACGGCGTTCATGTACAACTACGTCCCCACCGCCTTCATCCCGCAGGAAGACCAGTCCTACTTCCTCATCATCGTGCAGACGCCCCCAGGTGCCTCGCTTAGTTACACCGGCGAGTTCGCCGACCGCGTAGCAGACGTGGTTCGCAAGAACGACGGTGTCTTCGGCACCTTCTCCGTCATGGGCTTCTCCCTCGCCGGCGGCAGCTCGCCAAACTCCGGCCTCATCTTCGCCCCGCTCAAGCCCATCAACGACCGCACCAAAATGGGTCCAAAGTTCACCGCTAACGCTATCGTCCGCGACGTAGGGCCTAAACTCTTCGGCGTTCCCGGCGGCATCGCTTTCGCCGCAGAGCCCCCCGCCGTAGCCGGCCTCGGCACCGTCGGAGGCTTCCAGTTCATCCTGCAGGACGCAGGCCGCAACACCTTCGACGACATCGCCCGCGTCGCCCACACCCTCGTCGCGCAGGGCAGCGCCCCCGGCTCTGGCCTCACCGCCATGAACACCCAGTTCACCTCAAACGACCCGCAGCTTCAGGTCACCATCGACCGCCAGAAGGCCGAGACCATCGGCGTGCCCTTCACCCAGATCACCGCCGCCCTCGGTACCTTCATGGGCTCCAGCTACATCAACGACTTCAACTTCAACAACCGCTCCTACCGTGTCTACGTTCAGGCCGACCAGCAGTTCCGCCGCAACGCGGGGGATCTCCGCCAGTACTACGTCCGCTCCAACAGCGGCCAGCTCATCCCGCTCGACAACCTCGCCACTGTCACCCAGATCTCCGGCCCCCAGGTCATCAACCACTACAACCTCTTCCGCTCAGCCGAGATCGACGGCTCACCCGCCCCTGGACTCAGCTCCGGCCAGGGCAACGACAACATGGTCAAGCTCTTCGAGAAGAACAAGCTCCAGGGCATGACCTACTCCTGGACCGGCCTCGCCCTCGAAGAAGTCGAGTCTGCCGGCAAGGCCATCATCATCTTCGGTCTCGGCCTGCTGGTCGTCTACCTCACTCTCTCGGCCCAGTACGAGTCCTTCGCGCTGCCGTTCATCATCCTTCTCGCCGTCCCCATGGCCATCCTCGGCGCGCTCTCGCTCGTCTCCCTCCGCGGTCTGGTCGACGACGTCTACGTCCAGATCGGCCTGGTCATGCTCATCGGTCTCTCGGCCAAAAACTCGATCCTCATCGTCGAGTTCGCCGAGCAGCTCCTCGCTCAGGGCCGCACCATCACCGAAGCCGCCATCGAAGCCGCCGAACTCCGCCTCCGTCCCATCCTGATGACCTCCATCGCCTTCATCCTCGGCGTCGGTCCTCTCTACTTCGCCACCGGCGCCGGAGCCTACGGCCGTCACTCGGTCGGCACAGCCATCGTCGGCGGCATGGTGCTCTCCACCATCCTCAACCTCTTCTTCATCCCGGTCCTCTACGTCATCCTGAAGACCATCCTCGTGAAATTATCAGGCAAGAAAACCGGGGTCCCAAGCAGGGAACTGCCCGCCAACTAAGAGCTAGTGTCCTGCCGGACGGGCCCACTGCGCGTGGGGCGGTCACTTCGTGACGCGTATACCCCTTCGGTTGGTGCTCCCGTTGGTCGCAGGCTGAAGTTTGTGCCGACCAACGGGAGGCCTCACGGCGAAGCCGGTATACCCCCCACGAAGTGGGCGCTGCCCGCGCAGGGCGCCCGTCCGGCAGGACATAGCCTGAATGCCGTGCCGTTCGAGCTATCATGCTCCATGGCAAAACCAAGCATCGCAGCCCACAAGAGCTGGCTCCCCGACGCCAACCACCCCACCACCGACTTCCCCCTGACCCATCTCCCCTACGCCGCCTTCACCCGTGAAGACCAGCAACACCTCTGCGTAGCCATTGGCACCCACCTCCTCGACCTCTACGCCTGCGCCGCCTCCGGCCTCCTCCCCCCCACCCTCACCGAAGCCTGCCAGTCCCCAACCCTCAACCTCCTCATGTCCCAGGGCCCTCGATCCTGGGCTCTCCTCCGCAAAACCCTCACTACCCTCCTCCACGCCGACGTAAAACCCGAGCACAAAGAAAAAGCCGAAGCCGCCCTCCACTCCATCGCCGGATCATCCTTCCAAAAGCCAGTCCACATCCCCAACTACACCGACTTCTACGCCTCCATCCACCACGCCACCCGCGTCGGCCAGCTCTTCCGCCCCGACCAGCCCCTCCTCCCCAACTACAAACACATCCCCATCGGCTATCACGGGCGAGCCTCCTCCTTCCTCGTAAGCGGCGAACCCATCATCCGGCCCATCGGACAAACTCGCTCATCCGCCGAAGGAGCCAAGCTTAACTTCCTTCCCACCAACAATTTGGACTACGAACTGGAACTGGCACTTTACATTGGCCAACCCAGCACACAGGGAGTTCCCCTTCCCATCACCACCGCCGCCGACCACCTCTTCGGCATCAGCCTCCTCAACGACTGGTCCGCCCGCGACATTCAGTCTTGGGAGTACCAGCCCCTCGGCCCCTTCCTCGCAAAAAACTTCGCCACCACCATCTCCCCCTGGGTCACCCCCATGCCCGCGCTCGAGCCCTTCAGAGTTCCCGCATCCCCCCGTCCCTCCACCGACCCAAAGCCTCTCCCCTACCTCCACTCAGTCACCGACCAAAAACACGGAAGTCTAAATGTATTACTTGAAGTATTTATTCTGACCAAAAGAATGAAAGCCAATAAACTCCAGCCATTTCTCCTAAGCGAATCCAACCCACAAGATCTCTACTGGACCCCAGCGCAGCTCATCGCCCACCACACCAGCAACGGCTGCAACCTCCAGGTCGGAGACATTCTCGCCACCGGCACCATCTCCGGCCCCACCCCGGACTCCGCTGGCTGCCTCCTCGAACTCACCCGCAACGGAGCCCAACCCCTCCTCCTCCCCACCGGCGAAACCCGCACCTTCCTTGAAGACGGCGACGAGATCATCCTGCGCGGCTCCTGCAAATCCCCCAGCCACCCCCGCATCGGCCTCGGCGAGTGCCGCGCCACCATCCTCCCCGCCCGCACCTGAGCTTGACCCGCCCTAGCCAACCCCAACCCCCTTGAACTATCCTCATCCTGCACGCAGCCCACCAGGCCTGCGCCGCATCGGAGAATTTCCTCATGGCAACACACGCCCCGACCCAGCCCCAGCACGAATCAGCCACGCCCGACTTCCTCCCCCTCAAGGGCACAGACCACGTCGAGTTCTACGTAGGCAACGCCCGCCAGGCCGCCTACTTCTACCGTGCGGCCTTCGGCATGTCCCTCGTCGCCTACTCCGGCCCCGAGACCGGCCAGCGCGACCGCGCCAGCTACGTTCTCCAGCAGGGCAAGGTCCGCTTCGTCCTCACCACCGCCCTCCGCACCGACTCCGACATCGCCCGTCACGTCGACAAGCACGGCGACGGCGTCCACTCCATCGCCCTCTGGGTCGACGACGCCCGCCAGTCCTGGCTCGAGACCACCAGCCGAGGCGCTCGCAGCATTCAGGAACCAACAGAATCGAAGGACGCACACGGCAGCGTCACCACCGCCAGCATCGCCGCCTATGGGGACACCATCCACACCTTCGTCGAACGCACCCACTACACCGGCCCCTTTCTCCCTGGCTACCACGCCGTCAAGCACGACCACATCGCCCGTCCAGTAGGCCTCCTCCACATCGACCACATCGTCGGCAACGTCGGCTGGAACTCCATGAACCAGTGGGTCGACTTCTACCGCGACGTCATGGGCTTCGGCCTCTACCAGCACTTTGACGACAACGACATCTCCACCGAGTACTCCGCCCTCATGTCCAAGGTGATGGCCAACGGCAACGGCTACGTCAAGTTCCCCATCAACGAGCCAGCCGAAGGCCGCCGCAAGTCCCAGATCGAGGAGTACCTCGACTTCTACCAGGGTCCCGGCGTCCAGCACATGGCCCTCGCCACCAGCGACATCCTCGCCACCGTCGCCGCCATGAAGCAACAGGGAGTCGACTTCCTCACTGTCCCCCACTCCTACTACACCGAGTTGCAAACCCGCATCGGCAAGATCGACGAGCCCATCGACGAGCTCGAAAAACTCGGCATCCTCGTCGATCGCGACAACGAAGGTTACATGCTCCAGATCTTCACCAAGCCCGTAGAAGACCGCCCCACCGTCTTCTACGAGATCATCCAGCGCAAGGGCAGCCGCAGCTTCGGCAAGGGAAACTTCAAGGCCCTCTTCGAAGCCATAGAAAGAGAACAAGAGCTGCGCGGGAATCTTTAGACGACGCAACCTCGAACCAGGGCGCCTCACGCCAACTTTGATCGCGGGCAGTCGAACGAAAGGTAGACTTGATGGCTCTGCTGGCAGGCAAATCGCATTCAGCATTGCCGCGTCTCGCTGCCTTTTGTTCTATCGCCTGTCTTCTCTTCCTGCGCGGAGGAGACGCCTCCGGCGCCATCACCCCCGGAGGCGTATGGTTCGACAATCGCGGTCAGCAGATTCAGGCACACGGCGGCGGCATCCTCAAGATCGGCGACACCTTCTTCTGGTTTGGAGAAGACCGCTCCCAGGGTCTCGATCCCAACAAGCGCTACGTGAGCTGTTACGCGTCGAAGGATCTCGTACACTGGACCTTCCGCAACCAGGTTCTCAAACTCTCCGACCCTGAAAACTTTGGTCCAGGCTGGATCATCGAACGCCCCAAGGTCTTCTACAACGCCGCAACAAAGAAGTATGTCCTCTACGCCCACATCGACGACGGCATCTACAAAGTAGCCCGTGTCGCCATCGCCATCAGCGACACAGTCGACGGAGACTATCGCTACGTCAGGAGTTTTCGCCCCCTCGGCCTTGAGAGCCGTGACATCGGACAGTTCATCGACGACGACGGCACAGCCTATCTCATCTTCGAGAGCCGCCCCACCAGGGGCTTCCTCATCGCACGGCTCTCTCCCGACTACCTCAACGTCGAAAAGCAGATGAGCTTCGTGCCCGCCCGCCTCGAAGGCGGTGCCCTGGTTCACTACAAAGGCCTCTACTACGTCATCGGCTCCCATATGAGCGGATGGAGCCCCAACCCCAACGTCTACGCCACAGCCACCAGCCTCGAAGGCCCCTGGACCCAGTTCAAAGACATCGCTCCCCCCGCAGCCAAGACCTTTCACTCGCAGTCCTCCACGCTCCTGACGATCCCCGGCACTAAAACAACCGCAGTCGTCTTCATGGCCGACCAGTGGAAGCCAGACGATCTATGGGACTCGCGCTATCTCTGGATGCCCCTCCGAATCGGCGAAGGTCAACTTGTGCTCCCCGAACCCAGACCATGGTCGATCGACATCAAAACCGGCGAAACAAAGTATTAGGGTCACTTCGTGACGGACATACCCTTTAGTTGGCGCTCCCGTTGGTCGCGATCAAGAATCTCAAGCCGACCATCGGGAGGCCTCGGGGCGAAGCGGTATACACCCCACGAAGTGGGCGCCCCACGCGTAGTGGGCTCGTCCGGCAGGACAAATCTCTTATGTATAAATATTCGTTACAAATGCATAATCATTAGCATTGACGCGGCTTTCGTGCTCCTTCATGCTTGAACCATGAGCACGCAGCCCATCGAAATCACCACCCCGGCAATCCTGGCCACGATCCCTTCCGCCTCCGCGACTTTCTTGATGTGTCCCCCCAGGCTCTACGACGTCAACTACGTCATCAACCCCTGGATGGCCGGCAACGTCCACGCCTCCTCGCGCACCCGCGCAGCCGAGCAGTGGCAGCGCCTCTACGAAGCCGTCAGCACCATCGCCGACGTCCAGCTCGTCGAGCCTCAGCCCGGCTCCCCCGACATGGTCTTCACCGCCAACGCCGGCCTCGAGCGCAACGGCACCGTCGCCATCAGCAGCTTCTTTCATCCCGAGCGCCAGGGCGAAGAGCCACACTTCCGCCTTTGGTTCGAGCAAGCCGGTTACAAAGTCATCGACACCCCACGCGCCACGCCCTTCGAAGGCGAAGGCGACGCCCTCTTCTCCACCGACGGCACCCGCCTCTTCGTAGGCTACGGCCCCCGCACCGTCCCCTCCAGCCATCACGCGCTCCGCAAGATCTGGGGCATCGAGGTCACCTCACTCCACCTCATCGACCCGCGCTTCTACCACCTAGACACCTGCTTCGCTCCCCTCGAAGGTGGCTACGTCATGTACTTTCCCGAGGCCTTCGACCGAGCCTCCCTCGACAAGATCGAAGCCTTCTACCCACTCGAAAAAAGAATCATCGTCGCCGAGTCGGATGCCGTCTGCTTCGCCTGCAACGCCATCAACGTCGATCGCACCATCATCCTGAACAACATCAGCAACGATCTACGCAGCCAACTTGAGTCCCGAGGCTTCGACGTCATCGAGGTCACGCTCACCGAGTTTCTCAAGGCCGGCGGCGCCGCAAAATGCCTGGTCATGAAGCTCAGCCGACCCGAGAGAAAAGCAGCCAACTTAGCTTCATAAAACTTGGCCGTTTTCTTCATCCAAATAAAAACATCGTCATCTCGACCGAAGCTGCTCACAGTCTCATCGTGAGCAGCGCAGTGGAGAGACCCCCGCATTTCGCCTCGCGCTTGAACCCTCGACTCCGCGAGAGCAGGGAACCGGAGCTCCCCGCACCACCAGCCTCAAAGCCAGACCTACTCAAACCGCAGATGAACCTCGCCCGCGGAAGAAAACTTTACATCCGCAACAGATCCCGGATCGCCCGAAGTCACCCCTGTCCAACTTCCCGTCGTCACCCACTGTCCGGCCTTCAACCCACCAGTCCTCGTAGCGCCCTCATTCGCCAGCCACGGCAGCAGGCGCATCAAGTCCCCCGAGGTATTCGATCCCGTCCGCTCCACTCTCACCGCCCCATCAACCGCAATCGTTACATGCTCGGCCTTGAAGTCGATCTTCTTCCACTCTGCCACCGCCGGCCCATACACAAACCCGCCATGCATCTGAAGATCGCCAAGCATCGACATTCGCGCCGCCTTCAACGGATCACGAAGGCCACTCTCAATCACCTCGATCGCCGGATGACAGCTAGCAATCGCAGCCACAACCTCCTCCCGTGAGTAAGACGTCGCCCTCGGCGGCAGATCCTCACCTATCAAAAAAGCAATCTCCGCCTCCAATCCGCGATACCTCCTCACCTCGCCAACCACCGCGCCATCTCCCGCCATCCACGCCAACGGCATCGGCGCAAACAACGGTTCGGCCTCCGCACTCGGAGCCCCGATCTTCCACCCGCCAATCTCCCCATACGCCTCTGCAATACGATCCTGCAGCGAATAAGCCTCAGGCATATCCTTCGGCTGCAAAGCCTCCGGCAGATCCTCGATCGGCACTCCCGTTCTACGCGCATCGAGCAGCAGATCCGCAGCCTCAATCAGTTGGCTTTCTCTCTCACCAGTCATCATGTCGTCCTTCGCATTCGCATTTGCATTTGTCTTTCTTGTTGTCATCCCCAAAGGGGATCTGCTGTTGTTCTTGTCTCTTCTTTGCCGTCGCTCTACCCACAAACTACTTCGCCGCCGCACTCTTCCCCAAACTCAACAGATTCGCAAACAGCCGATAAGCTCCCGGCACCCCCTCCGGCAGCTCGCGATACAGCGCCAACGCAACGTACACATAAGCGCCCTTGCCCGTCTTCGCCACCAGCAGCCCACCCTTCTGTGGATCCTGATCCGGATCATGCGTCTCCAGCGGAGCGACATACTGCGAGTCCCACGTCTCCATAAAGCCGTGCCCACGCTCCTCCACCCATCCATCGAAGTCCTTCTCCGTAATCCTGTTCGGCCAGCTCAGTACGGGGCTCTCCGGTACTACTAGCCGCACCGGTGCCCTCTCATCCACCACCTTCTCCGCGCTCCCCAGCGAGTACGAGTAAGGCCCATAATCAAAGTTCCCCAGGTTGTACTGCACAATCACCACGCCGCCGTTCTTCGCATACTGCAGCAACTGCCCATTCGCCGCCGCCAGCCCGGGATGCGCCGCATAAGCCCTCACCCCCAGCACCACCACGTCGTACCCACTCAACCTCCCACCGACAACATCGCCCATCGTCAGCGTCGTCGCATGCACGCCCAGATTCTCAAGCGACGCCTGCACCTCATCCCCGGTTCCCGGCAGATACCCCACCTTCAATCCCGGAGCAATCTTCACATCCGCCCCGCGCGCCCGGTACGTCGCCGGCCGATAAAGATTCGCCGGCAGCAATCCCGCATATCCAACCGTCTTGTACCCCTCGCGATATTCCTTCCCCGCATAACTCGCAACCGCCGTCATCGTATAAGCCGTCTCCGCCATCTTCCCCGGCGTCACCACAAACGGCACATCCACCGAATCCCCATCCTTCATCAACGAAAACTCCGCAGTCGCAGGCGAAGCCGTCCACCCAGCAGGCAGCTCGAGCTTCACCGTGCCATTCGCCACGCCCTTCACGTTGCTCTTCACTCGCGCGGTCACCATCAGCGTCTTCTCCGTCAGCGGCACCACACCCGCCGAAGGCGACACCGCCACCGAGATCGCCGGAGCCACCACCAGCGGCTCATACACCGTCCCCAGCCCCGTCACGCGATGCAGCGTCTGCACCTCCTGCCCCAGCTTCACCTCCACGCCGTCATAGTCCAACGTCACCCACGCCGTCAGCGCAGGCAAGGGAAGCGAAGCGTTCCGCATCGCCGGATCCGCCACATCGTAGTAAGCCTGCTCAATCCCCGGCCGAGTAAACGGAGGCCGCGTCACCTTCGCATCCTCCGGCAGCTTCACCTGAAAAAGATCCTCGTAAGCCTCACCGCTAACAATCGTCTTCTCACCAGCACCAGCCTTCGTACCCGAGCCTTCATAAGTAGCCCCCGCACTCGACTCCAGCCCCGCCTCCTTCAGCGTCACCGGCACCTTGCTTCCATTTACCACCAGCGTCTTCACCGCAAAGCTCTGCCCCGGCACCGCCGTCACAAACGTCTCCGCACCATCGCTGAACCGCGCAAACGGCCCCGTCTCCGCCTTCCCCGCGACCTGCGCCCGCAGACTAATCCCCAGCGCCTGCACAATCGCATCGTTGAACTGCATCCTCTTCACCCGTAGCTCATGCAGCAGATCGAACTTCTCCCGAGCCGTCAGCCCACTGGCCTCCACCTTCGCAATCAACTCATCTGTCGCCTTCAATCCATCTCGCAAAAACGGAGCCGCCTTCTCCGGCGCAGCAATCTTGTAAACCCCAACAGCCTGCCCCACCAACCCGTCGATCCTCGCAAGGTCCTGCTTCAAAAAAGTAGTCTCGCCCGGAGCCAGCGAACTCATCCCCGCGAGCGTTGTATCCACCCCATCAAAGAATCCCTTCTCCTCCTCACGAGGCTGCGCGCCATCAAGCAGCCGAGCGCCATACCGGTGATACCCCACATCGAATCTACCCGCCGCCGGTATACCCATCCCGCCATTCTGCGACTTCTGCAGCCCCAGCCCCATCCGGGCAAACTGCAGGTAAGTCATCCCCAGCACCGGGCTATAGTCTCCCTCCGGCACCGTCACATTCGCCTTCGGAGACTCCGTCGTCCACTCCTTCGTCACATAGTTATAAAACCGTGCCGGAGCATACTTCCCCGTCGCATAGTCATACATCCCCTTCGACGTCACCGAAAAAAACGGCACCCTCCCATAAACCTTCAGCGGACTCCACGGCATCAACCCCGCCGCAATCTGATCCGGAAACACCTTCGGATCCCCAGCAGCATCGAACACCTCCTGCGCCATCTCACCCGACACCTGGTGCTGCCCATGCCCATCCGTGATCCCGCCAATAAACACCGCCGTCACCACCAGCGGCCGATACAGCCTCACCGCCCGCACCGCGTCATACAACACGCGATCGTGCCCCCAGTTCTCGAACGCCTCCTCCTTCGTCTTCGAAAACCCGAAGTCCACCTGCGTCCCCCACATCTGGTCGATGCCCATATATCGCCCAGCCGCCAGCAACTCCTGCGTCCGCACCAGCCCCAGCGCATCATCGAAATCCGCCGACATCAGATTCTGCCCACCCTCCCCCCGAGTCAGCGTTAGCATCGCCACATGCGCGCCCTGTCCCCGCGCCTCATAGGTCAGCATCCCGCCATCCTCATCGTCCGGATGCGCCACGATCATCATCAGACTCGCCCGCGTCCGCAGCTTCACCAGACTCTGCCAAAGCGCAGCCGAACCCTCATTCGCAGCGATCCCCCGCACCCCAACCGCCGGCCTCACCTGCTCTCCGGCCAAATTCGCCGTCTCCCGCAGCTCCTGGCAGCTCAAAACCCCGCCCGCAACCACCAGCGCCAGCACCGAAACCGCACCCAAACCCGCAACAACCCGCATGGAAGTCATTGCTTTCTAATCTCTCACACCCACCCACCCCAAATCACGCCAGAAATCCCCGCCATCCATCGCCCTACCCCAGCCGTACTACCATCAGCGCCTGTAACCCGAACCCGCATTCCGCGTCCTACCTACTGGCAGTAATCTGTAACGAGGAAACCAACCCAATGCTCCTCCGCAAATCGCCCAGCCTCGAAGCCACCATCCGATCCTCCGAGATCACCCCGCAGCACGTCTTCGAGGAGCATCAGCACTCCCGCCGCCGCTTCCTCACCTCCGCCGCCACCCTCGGCGCCGCCGCCCTCGCCGCCCGCACCATCCCCTCCCTCATCAATCCGCCAACAACGGTGCAAGCCGCCGAGCAACTCAAAACCATCTCCAGCAAGTACACCCTCGACGACCCGCAAACTCCCCTCGCCAAGGCCTCCACCTACAATAATTTTTACGAGTACGGCACCGACAAGTCCGACCCCTCCCACGAAGCCTACCGCCTCCAAACCCGCCCCTGGCCCGTCCAGATCACCGGCATGGTCAAAAAGCCCCAGACCATCAACATCGACGACCTCCTCTCATACCGTCCGCTCGAATCCCGCGTCTACCGCTTCCGCTGCGTCGAAGCCTGGTCCATGATTATCCCATGGGACGGCTACTCCCTCTCCGAGTTCATCAACTTCTGCCAGCCCCTCCCCAGCGCGAAGTACATCCAGTTCTTCTCCTACAACAACCGCAAAGTCATGCCCTACGAGCCCTCCAGCTACGATTGGCCCTATCGAGAAGGCCTCCGCATGGACGAGGCCATGAACCCCCTCACCCTGCTCACCTTCGGCTGCTACGGCCAGGTCCTGCCCAACCAGAACGGCGCTCCCGTACGCGTCATCGTCCCCTGGAAGTACGGCTTCAAATCCGCCAAAGCCATCGTCCGCTTCCACTTCACCGACAAGCAGCCTGCGACCACCTGGAACGAGGCCGACGGCGACGAGTACGGCTTCTACTCCAATGTCAATCCCAACTTCGACAACGCCCGCTGGTCCCAGGCCCACGAGCGCCGCCTCGACTCCAGCCTCCTCCCCCGCAACATCCCCACGCAGATGTTCAACGGCTACGGCGACCAAGTAGCCAGCCTCTACACCGGCATGGACCTGAAAAAATTCTATTGATGCGGAAGTGCGTTCTGCGCGGGTGGCGGTCCTGGTACGCCTCGCGACCAACGGGAGCGCCACGCGAAGCGGTATATACGTCACGAAGTGACCGCCCCACGCGTAGTGGGCCCGTCCGGCAGGACACATCCTTAGTCATTGTTCCCGAAGACAGAGTGTTACGAAGCACGAGCACTCCGCTCCCGCACATCGTCCATAATCGGAACAAACGCGAGCATCAGCAGCACTACAGCCAGCGGCAGCGTCGCGGCAAAACCCATCCTCTTGAATCCCACTGCCCCCACCACGCCCCCGACAAAGAACAATCCGACCAGCGACACCAGCAGCCACAGCTTCTCGAGATCTGCCCGTACCGCGGTAAGCCCCTCATTCTCGCCCCGCCGGTTCCAATACAAAGCTTTGCCCAATTCAATCCCAATGTCTGTCACCATGCCGGTCACATGCGTCGTTCGTATCTCCGCCTGAGAGATCTTCGTGATAATCGCATTTTGCAGCCCCATCGTGAAACAGAGCAGCGCCACCGTCGCAGGCACCACAAACCACCCATTACGCGCCAGATGGCCGCCCATCAGCCCGAAGCACAACAGCAACCCAGCCTCGAGCATCATCGGCAACGCATACTCGCTGTGCAGATCGCGTCTCCGTCCCCAATTCACCAGGATCGCTGTACACGCTGCCCCCGCCAGAAACGCCAGCAACGCACTCACTCCCGCCGCCAGCCACCTCACATCCCGTGCCGCCGTAGCATCCGCCATCGCCGACACAATCCCGGACATGTGCGACGTATACTGCTTCACCGCCACATATCCCCCGGCATTTGCCGCTCCCGCGATGAAAGCGAGGAAGTGCGCAAGCTGCCGGTTGGCCTTCTGGCTGCGTTCACTTCCCGTCAACTTGCGAAGATAAAGAACTGGCATCGCCACCGCCTTCTTCCATCATCGCAGCTTCCCACTCGCTACAGCGTTCCTTGCATCTTCCCACTCATTCTGCCCGGGGCATCAACACGCCCGGCAATCCCAGCACCCGAGCTAAACTAACCCCAGCCCAATGTCCAAGCGCGCCATCATCCTCCTCAAAGTCCTCGTGCACCTCCTCTGCCTCGCCCCCCTCGCCTGGCTCCTGCACTTCTACACCTCAGGCGCCCTCGCCCTCAACGCCGACCCCGTCAACTACATCACCCATTACACCGGCGACTGGACCCTCTACACCCTCTTCGCCTCCCTCGCCATCACACCCATCCGCCGCCTCGCCACCAGCCTCGGCTTCCTCATCCGCTTCCGCCGCCTCATCGGCCTCTACGCCTTCTTCTACGCAACCCTCCATCTCGCCACCTACATCTTCCTCTTCTCCGGATACGACATCGCCACCGCCCTCACCGGCCTCCACGCCGGCCATCCCAGCGCGCTCGTCACCCAGTGGAAGCTCATCTGGCCCGGCATGGTCGAAGACGTCCTCAAGCGCCGCTTCATCCAGGTAGGCCTCTTCGCCTGGCTCCTCCTTCTCGCCCTGGCCTGCACCTCACCAGCCTTCATCATGCGAGCCATGGGCGGCAAAAACTGGCAGCGTCTCCACCGCCTCGTCTACCTCGCAGCCTGCGCCGGAGTCGTCCACTTCTGGTGGCTAGTCAAAAAAGGCAACAACGCCCCCTGGAAGGTCACCGCAGTCCTAACCCTCCTCCTCCTCGCCCGCGTAGCCTACACCGCAATGAAGCGCCTCAAAACCCCCACCCCCATCCCCACCCGCCCCAGCTCCGTCTAGGGCACACACCCACCAAACACTCCAAGCGTTGCCGCTCTTCCATCCACCAAAATCGTCATCTCGACCGAAGCTGTTCACAGTCTCACCGTGAACAGCGCAGTGGAGAGACCCCCGTATTTTGCCTTTGCTGTTGTTGTTATTTTTTTGTCGTCCTTCCGCACCCTGAGAGCAGTCGAACGGGGGAGGAACCTGCTGTTGTCGTTGCCTCTAGGTACCCCAAGGCTTTAGCTTGGTCTCTATCGAGCTGGCCACGGTCAGGAGGTGGAATAGAATCTGCGGTCGCCGTTGTTGTCGTGCGGGTGTACCACAAAGCCACCATCATCCACCACAAACTCACCACGAAAAAACCACCATCAACCACCCGGGTAGTGGGTCAGTTTGGAGTAAATGACCAAAGTCTCCGACAATCCGACTTTGCAGGAACAACGTGCGCCCTTCGAGTGTCTAACCGAATATGCGATCTCTGCGGAGTCTTTTGGGAATGACTCTTCTGGCGGCAAATCTGCATGCGCAGGTTCAGAGCAAACACCCAGATACTTCGCTTGGCTTCAACAGCCAGCCTGTACTTTATGTCGTCGCCGCTGGTCCGCAGTCTGAGAAGTTCAGTCGACAAATCGGACTACTTTCCAAGCGTTCCGACATCATGACAGCTCTGCACCTTGTCATTGTGCCAGACACTACTACTTTTCTCACGATGGGTTGGCCACCAGGCCTATCAATAAAGATGCCGGATCAGCGGACGCGAGAGGCTGTAACAAAACGCTTTGGTTCGATCGAAGGCAAACACGAGTTGCTCGTCGTGCTTGTTGATAAACGCGGTTGTACAAGAACGGTAAGCCATGATCCAGTAACGGCTGAGCGGATCCGTGCGTTGCTTGAGTAGCAAGGTCTCCCTCCGGCAGAGTTCATTACGCCTTGTAGGTTATGGGCACTGACTGCGGAGGTAGGTGCACGAAAAACGGGGTTATAGGTAACTTTGGTTGCCCTGAGTTCAAACTGACCCACTACCAACACCTGCCGCAATCGCCTCAAGATCACCCCACCCATAAGCCACCACCGGAAGCATCACCCCACCCACTTCCATCTCCTTGGAACAAACTCGCACCGCTCCAGACCACGTATAAAACGGTCCCGACGCATTGTCCTCGAGCACCCAGGCCACCATGCTCCCGAACCCTCTCTCCTTCAACGACCCAGCAAGCCTCCTCACAAGAGCCGTCCCAATCCCATGCCCCTGCGCCTCCCGCAGCAGGTAGATCGCAAACAACTCCGCATCGAACCCCTCCACACGCTCCCGTATCGCCCCTCCGCTGGCGAACCCAACCACTTCACCCTCCAACTCCGCAACAAACACATCGATATCCAGAGTCAGCCACTCCCGCCACGAAGCCTCGCGCTCAGTCTCCTTCAAACCCGCAAGATAGAGCTCCGGCACAATCCCCGTACGTCGTCCTCCAACTCGCCACATGCACATGGGCGATAGCGCCCGCATCCCGCCCCGTCGCCGCACGAACCACACTCGTGAGCCCACCATACCGGTTTCTTACGATGTTTCAAATTCACCCTCAGTGTTGTCATTCCGGCCCTTCTCTAACGTGTCATTCCGACCGAAGTGGAGGAACCTGCTTCTCGCCGACGCTTCCACAGCCCACCACACCGCGACCACAGTCAACACCCTCACCATTTTGGGAAACCCCAAAAGCTGTCAAGCCCCCAACTCACCAAAACCCGCGCCAGCCCTGCAGATTCGCGTGGCGTATCAGTTAGCCTCCAATAGCTATACTTGATACAGGGATGAGAGAAGGGGATCGCCGCCATCGAACTCCCTGCTAACCTGCTGATAACAAGTATTTTGTACGCAACTCATTTATTTGCAATGCCTTGCAGCCAGGGGTCACCCGCAAGGTAAAGAATCGAAAGGCTTTACGCCAAAAATACCGCCCAGTAGGGGAGGGGGTACCGTCTCCTCCCACCAAAGCGAAAACGCAACTTCGAACCCGATGTCAGGTCTAACCAGCCAGAGGCGTCTATGCGAAGGTTCTTACCGATTCTCCTTGCTCTAGCCGTCGCCGCCCCCGCGCACCCCCAAACCCAGACTCCGCCCAAGCCCACGCCGAAACCCGCAAAGTCCAAGCCAGCCAAACCCGCCCCACTCATCCCCCTCACCCAGCAGGAACGGGCCCAGCAGATCCTCAGCCGCTTCACCTTCGGCCCCCGCCCCGGCGACCTCGAAAAAGTAATCGCCCTCACCCCCGAAAGGTGGTTCGAGCAGCAACTCAACCCCGCCGCCATCCCCGACGCCGCCCTCGACCGCCGCCTCGCCGACTACACTACCCTCAACCTCCAGCCCGACCAAGCCCTCCAGCTCTTTCCCGACCACTTCACCATCGCCATCACCGCCGAAGGCAAACGCCCCTACCCCACCGAACCCCTCCTCCTCGCCATGTACCAGGTCCAGGTCTACAAACTCAACAAAGACATCGCCAGCAAAAAGACCAACGCCGACGGCAAACTCATCACGCCCCCACCCACCGACGCCGAAGCAGCCACCCAGAAGAAAACCGACCAGGATACCGCCGCACGCGTGGCCGGAGAGCTCTTCGCCCTCCCCAAAAATCAGCGAATGGCCGCGCTCATCAAGCTGCCCATCCCCGACCGCATCGCCTTCACCACCTATGTCGGCGGCGACCAAAAAAATCTCCTGCTCAGCGATTTCACCCCCCGCGAGCGCGAGATCTTCAACGGCATGGCCGCCAACATCGGCGCACCCCACTACCTCATCGACGAGCTCTCCCAGGCCAAGATCCTCCGCGCCATCCTCAGCGAACGCCAGCTCCAGGAGGTCATGTCCGACTTCTGGTTCAACCACTTCAACATCTTCATCGGCAAAGACTCCGACAACTGGTACACCGCCAGCTACGAGCGCGACGCCATCCGCAAACACGCCCTCGGCAAGTTCCGCGACCTCCTCCTCGCCACCGCCCAAACCCCGGCGATGATGATCTACCTCGACAACTGGTTATCCATCGGCCCAGACTCCCTGGCCAACGGAGTCAACCCTGCCAACCCCAAGTCGAAGAGGGGCAACCACGGCCTCAACGAGAACTACGGCAGGGAAGTCATGGAGCTCCACACCGTAGGCGTCAACGGCGGCTACACCCAGGCAGACGTCACCGCACTCTCCGCCATCCTCACCGGCTGGACCGTCGATCGCCCCAACCAGGGTGGCCCCTTCCAATACGACTACAAAAAACACGAGCCCGGCCCCAAACAGTGGCTCAGGCGCACCATCTCCTCAGAACCTATCCTCCCCAACGCCTCTCAAGCGGCGACGCAAGCCGGCATGAAAGAGGGAATCGAAGCTCTCACCATCCTTGCCGCTGACCCGCACACTGCGCACTTCATCAGTTACAAATTAGCCCAGCGCTTCCTCGCCGACGACCCGCCACCCGCCCTCGTCGACCGCATGGCCGCCACCTACCTCGCCACCGACGGCGACATCAAAGCCATCCTCCGCACCCTGGTCCAGTCTCCCGAGTTCAACTCGAAGAAGTACTTCCGCAACAAGGTCAAGACTCCGATGGAGTTCGTTGCCTCCGCCTTCCGCACCACCGCCACCGACCCGGTCAACCCCGGCGCCCTGGTCAACACCCTCAAGACGATGGGCATGCCCCTCTACTACGCGCTCCCCCCGACCGGCTACTACATCACCGCCGACCTGTGGATGAACTCCACCGCTCTCGTCGATCGCCTCAACTTCGCCTACTCCCTCACCGGCAACAAGTTCGCAAATCAAAAGTTCGACTCAGCCCACGTCCTCGCACTCGGCCTCATGTCCCAGCCCGCCAGCGCGCCCGCGTCGGAGATGTCCACCAACAGAGCGAAGTTCTCCGAAGCCCTCCTCACCGCCGAGATCCACAATGGCACCCCGAACCAGCCTCCACCCGATGCAGCCGGCCAGGACATAGCCCTCCACGTCCTCGAAGACACGCTCATCGGCAATGACGTCTCCACCCAGACCAATCAACTCATCCACAAGCAAATAACCGAAATTCCCACCACCAACTCCACCGACACCCTCAACCTGCTAACCGCCCTCGTCATGGGCAGCCCCGAGTTCCAACTCCGCTGACCTCCAGGCCATCTCATTCAACCGGACAAACTCAGTCTCTTTGAGCTCTAAGATGCGTCATCTCGACCGGAGACGTGCAGCTCAGCGCGCGGCGTAGGGGGAGACCTCCGCATCTCGCCTTTGTTGTTTCGTCTTCTGAAATCATTCACGAGCCGCGCAGTTCTAAGGAAACAATCGCTCCTTATTCCAGACTCCGCTGCTTCTCGTAAATAGAAACCGGTCGTGCAGCCGTCCCTCTCCGTCCTTCCAGAACTCAATCCGCTCCGGCCGTAGCACATACCCTCGCCAGTATTCTGGTCGAGGAATCTCCCCCGGAAACTCCCGCTCCAACTCCTTCACCCGCTCCACCAGCGCCTCTCGCGAGGCCAGCACGCGACTCTGTTCGGAGGCCGCCGCACCAAGCTGACTCAGCCGCGACCGGCTATGAAAGTACTCGTCCGCATCCTCACCCGGCAGCTCGGCCACCGATCCCGAGACACGCACCTGTCGCCGCCGCGACTTCCAGTGAAAACACATCGCCGCCCGCGGATTCTCTGCCAACTCCAAACCCTTCTGACTCTCCGCATTCGTATAGAAACAGAATCCGCGCTCATCCGCGCGTTTCATCAACACCATCCGCACACTGGGCACTCCCTCCCGTGTAGCCGTAGCCAGCGCCACCGCATTCGGATCGTTCAACTCGGCAGCCTCTGCATCACTCAACCACAAGCCGAATAACGCAAAGGGATCCACCGCACGTTCCACATCGATCTCACGCATCACACCCTCCCTGAAACACAGAAAACAAAGCTCAACCCGACAGTCCATCGAACTGCAAGAGCCTCCTGATGGAAGCTTCGAATTTGCAGAAATCGAACTAGCTCAGACCCTCGAACAGATCCGTTTGCAACCTGCAGACCTGAGGCTCAGTGGTAGCCGCAAGTGCATAAAACTCCTCAGCTCCGTATCGCTCGAAGATATCCTTCGTCTTCTCCATCAACGGTGCTTGCGACACGTGTCTCCGAAACGCCTGGTTCTTCCGCTCTCGCACGGACCGAATATCCAGAGCCACACTCCACGGCATCATCATCGCGGGGTGTCGGTCACGCATCACAAAGTTCGCCGTCACATAGTAAAGCCGTTGCGCCTTATGCGGATCGCCCGCCCCCGGATATCGCTTCGGCTGTCCCGACCAGTGAAACGCCGCGGTTGTCACCATCGAGGCGATCATATGGTCCGCGTGAGTGTTCTGTCCGCCGTCTCCGCCGAACGTAATCACAACATCCGGCTTGAATCTCCGCATCCTCACCACCAGCTCTTCGGAGGCGCGCGAGAGATCAACAAACTCCAACTCCGCGTCCTGGTAGTTCATCAGCTCGTAGTGCGTAACGCCCAGCACTTCACACGAGGCGCGAAACTCATCCCGCCGCATACTCCCCAGCGCCTCTCCATCCGCAGCATCGCCTCGGTTCGTAGCCGCCTGTCCATCCGTCAGGCAAACCACGTACGTCTCGACTCCTCGATCCGCCGCTAACGCCAGCGCCCCACCAAAGGCGTAGCACTCATCGTCAGGATGCGCCGTCACGCACATCAACTTCAAGCCCACTCGCCCTCCAGGCCCGCATCCAGATCAGCGTCCTCAAAGAGAAGTTCAGCCGACATCGCTTCCTCCAGCTCTGCATCAGGATCAACCCCTCGGACCGGCGAGAAGCTCCTCCTGTGTAAGGCGCAAGGCCCAATCTCAGCCAACGCCCGCCGATGCTCCGGTGTCCCATATCCCTTGTGCGAAGCCAGCCCATATCCCGGATGCACCGCGTCCAGTTCACGCATCAATGCATCGCGATGTACCTTAGCGATCACCGAAGCCGCGGCAATCGAAAGGCTCAGCGCATCTCCATAGATCAGCTTCGTCTGCCGGCAAGGATGATCGAGCCGCATAGCATCGATCAGCAGATGATCCGGAGCCATCGCCAGCCCCTGAACCGCAGCCAGCATCGCCAGCCGCGTAGCCTGGTAGATATTCACTCGGTCGATCGTCTCCGCATCGACCTCCGCCACACAAACCGCAAGCGCCATCCCACGTATCTGCAGATTCAGCGATTCGCGCTCCTCCCGCGTCATCTGCTTGGAGTCCTTCAGCCCCGCATTCGCCAACTCGTCGAGGCCCTCCGGCAGAATCACCGCCGCGGCCACCACCGGGCCAAACAGAGCCCCACGCCCCACCTCATCGACACCGGCGATTCGCTGAAAGCCGTAGTACCGCAGAGCCTGCTCCGGTGCATCGCTGCACACCAGCTGCTTCAGCATGCGCTGCTTGGCAGTGGCTGCCGTCACCTTTCGGAGAGTGCGTGTGGAGGGAATCGAGGCCATGCTCTTCACGTTCGAGTGTATAACCACCGCACAAAACGAAGCCACGACCGAAGTCGTGGCTCAGTGGAAAGCTCAGTGGAAAACAGGGAACGGAATCGTTACTTGGCGGCGCGCTCAACCTCGCGCAGACGAGCAGCCTTGCCGCGCAGACCGCGCAGGTAAAACAGCTTCGAGCGGCGAACTTCGTAGGAGCGAACCTTCTCCACCTTATCGACGACCTTGGAGTTGTACGGGAAGATGCGCTCGACGCCCTGGCCGAAGCTCATCTTGCGAACGGTAAAGGATCCCTGCGCGCCCTTACGGCAGGCAATCACCATGCCCTCAAACGCCTGCAGACGCTCTTTCTCGCCTTCACGAATCTTTACTTGAACTCGAACTGTGTCGCCAGGGGCGAACGCGGGTAAATCGGTCCGCTCGAACTTCGCGGCCAGTTTCTGCATAATCGGATGAATGGACATGACACAACTTTCCTATGTTGGACTCGACCTTTAGTGTACACGAAATCAGCGCAAAATGCCTCTGGAATCATCTTCCTCGCGACCAACGGGAGCGCTACGCGAAGCAGTATATAAGTCACGAAGTGACCGCCCCACGCGCAGTGGGCCCGGCCGGCAGGCCAATCCCTAGTGAAATCCCCGAAGCTCTGCCAGAATCTCGCGGTCTTCATCCGTAATCTCAATTCTCTCCAACAAATCCGGGCGGTTCTCCAAAGTCTTCTTCAACGCCATCCTCCTCCGCCATCGCCGGATCACCTCATGATTGCCTCCCGACAGCGCCTCCGGGATCATCATGCCCATAAAATCCGCAGGCCGAGTGTAGTGTGGATAGTCCAGCAGCCCACCCGACCCATAAGTCGACCGCGGAGGTCCATCCGCCGAATCAGGCAGATCCGCAACCTCATCAGCGCCGAAGCTCTCAAATCGCGACGAGTCAGGATTCCCCAGAGCCCCCGGCAGCAGCCGAACCACCGCATCGACGATCACCGCTGCCGCCAACTCTCCGCCCGACAAAACATAGTCGCCGATTGAAATCTCCCGGTCGCAGAGCAGTTCGTTGACCCGCTCGTCCACGCCCTCATATCTCCCGCACAGAATCAACACCCGCTCCGTCGTCGAAAGCTCTTGCGCCAGTGACTGAGTAAACGGCTGCCCCTGGGCCGACAGCAGAATCACAGTCTCTCTGCTCTTGTCGCGTTCCCCCTTCGGAGAAATATTCAGTGACTGCATAGCGTCGTAGATCGGCTGCGCCTTCAACACCATCCCTTCGCCCCCGCCAAACGGCCGGTCGTCCACCGTTCGATGGCGATCATGCGTGAAGCTGCGCAGATCATGCGTCGCAATCTCCACCAGGCCAGTCGTGCGAGCACGCTTCAGAATCCCGTAGTCGAAGGGCCCAGCAAAGAAATCGGGAAAGATCGTAATGATGTCAAAGCGCATGGTCGATGAGTGCGTTACAGCCGCTCGTTTTTTGACTCCCAGATTGCACCATATCACTTGGAAGTTGTGAAACCCGCGACTGATCTCATTCCAGGATCTCGCTATGATGACCTGCGCCTCGACTTCGGTCCTTCAGATCACTGTGGCGAGCCGAAAGAGCGTCCCGATGCTTCGTCCAAAACTCGCTGTTCTTCTAGTGCTCCTGTCGGCATCTCTCAGCGTCACGACAGCACAGCAGCAGACGCCCTCGAATCCTGTTGCACCCTCGCAACTCGCGCTGGCCCTGCCGGCAACAGCGAGCCTATCGACCGAAGAATTGCATAGGCCAACCGCCGAATCCTCCAGCGCCGAAGGAGTCATCCGCGTCGCCCCTGCACCCCCGAAAGCAAAAAAACTGCCGTCTCAGAGACCTTTCCGTACGGCAGCCTTTGGCATCAAGGCCAATACGCTAGGAGCCGGCGCAGAACTGGCGACACCGCTCTTTCGCCGCTTCAATCTCCGTTCCGGCGTCAACTTCCTTGCCTTTGCCTATCCCTTCGGCATCGACGGCGTCAACTACGACGCAAATCTTCACTTCCGATCCTCGCAGAGCACCCTTGACTGGTTCCCCTTGGGGCACAGCTTCCACATTAGCCCCGGCATTCTCTACTCCAAAAACACCGTCTCATCCACCGCGACAGTGCCAGCGGGGCAGAACTTCTCCCTTGGCGATCAGGACTTCGTCAACAGCGTTGTCGATCCAGTCCACGGCAACATGTCGCTCGCGTATCCCCGCAATTTTTCCCCCATGTTGCTGCTCGGCTTCGGCAATATTCTCCCGCGCACCAGTCGGCGGCTCTCTATCCCTGTTGAGTTAGGGGTTGCCTACACGGGCGCGCCCACCATCAACGTCAACCTCACCGGTACCGCCTGTACCAACCAGGGGTGCACCAGCTTCGCCAGTAACTCCGAGGCCCAGGCCAGTCTCACGCAGGAGATTAAAAAAATAAACGAAGACCTGAAGAGGGTCCCCGTCTATCCAATCCTCTCGTTAGGAGTGGCTTACCACTTCTAGCTCTTGTCGCCCGAGCTTCGATTGACCTCAATCAAACCTTCAGGCAGCTTCATCTCGATGCGTTTCGCCGCTGTATCCACCGCCACCAGAAAAGCCTTCACGAAAGGAATGAGAATCTCATCCCCGGCAAGCGAAGTGATCTCCAGCAGCGGCGCTGCGTCGGTAAGCCTGCGCGCCCCATCCGCGGTCGTAGCAAACTGAACATCTTCGACTACACCCACCGCCGTCGCTCCGTCGTACACCGTGCAGCCGATCAACTCGCTGATGTAAACCGAATCGTCATCCAGCGGACGCCGTTCTTCTCGCGGGACGATCACATCCAATCCTGCGACCGTCTCAGCATCCGAAATTGTGTCGATGCCCGCAAACTGCAGCACGATGCGTCCCTCGTTTTTACCGACAGGCAGCCAGAACGCAACCACCTCCATGGCACGTGCCCCCGACTCCTCCCCTGCGAAGCCCGAGGCAGCAAGAAAGACTCTCCTCTGCTCCTCGAACCGCTCAGGGAAATCCGTCAACAACTCTGCCAGCACCTCACCCTTGCGACCTTGCGGCCGAAGCAGATGTGCCAACACAATCCAGGCTGGTGTGGTTTGCGTCATAGAACAAAATCCGGACAGATACGAAAGCCCGGATCCTGCGAGTTACTCGGAAGGTTATGGTGCAGGGGGGTGGTCCTCTTCCACGATGTCGAGCGAAAAGCGGTGCTTCAGCTTCATGCTGGCCGCGCTGAGAATCGTACGCATGGAACGCGCTGTCCGGCCTTGCTTCCCGATCACTTTACCAACATCGCTGGCAGCGACCCGCAAGCGAATCGCGGTACATTCGCCATCTTCTATGGCCTCGACCGAGACACTGTCCTGGTCGTCTACCAAGGCACGCGCTATCTCTGCTACAAGGTCTGTCATGTTCTTTACAGGGTTGTCCCCTGCAGGAAACTGGGTTGCCTGGGTCATCACACACCTTCTGGGTCTGGGAGTCTCGGCATAACGCTCAAGCCCTTTCCCTTTGTCTCGTCTACTGCGAGATCTTCCAGGAAGTGCTGCTAACGAGCGATACACCGGTCGCAGGAAGTCCAGGGTTATAAACCCCGGGCCCTCTGCTTTGCAAGGCCACTGCATTTCGACTGTGCAATACCAAGGAGTCTACGTGAAACGATGCCAGGACGTGCTTCAGAGAACCTATTGTGTCAGCTATCTTTGGGAACCATTACCTCATGCCCAAAGATAGCATTGACCAGTAACTCCTAGGCGACCGCGACTGCCTCTGCCGGCTTCTGCGCCATCAGCTTCCCCACACGCTCCGACAACTGTGCGCCATTCCCAGTCCAGTAGTCGATGCGGTCGCGCTTCAGATCAACCGTTGCAGGGTTGGTGCGCGGATTGTACGTTCCCACTACTTCGACCGAACGGCCGTTGCGGGCGCGGTCCTTCTCAATAACAACGATGCGGTAATGTGGCTGCTTACGCGCTCCAACGCGCGCCAAACGAATCATCAACACGGGCAATGCCTTTCAGAACATTATTGGTTTGGGTGACATAGCCGCGCTGTCGAATCGGACAGGGACTTGAGATACATTACCCAACATCTAAGTATGGCCGAAAATGCGCCTTTTCGCAACGAAGAAGCGCAAACAAGCGCAAACTCCCTCACTCCGGCGGAAAAAGAAACCGCAACACATCCCCAAAGCGCGCCGACCACGCGTTTTCATCATGAACCGCCCCATCAACCTTCTCATAAATAAGGTCTTCGCCCGTCTGCCAGCCCCGCTTCAGCAGCACCCGCTCCAGCATCTCCGTGTCGCGAACATGACGAACTCCCTCTGCCGTCCCGATATCCAGCCAGATTCGCAGTTCAGGCCTCGGCTCCGTCCGTTCGACCACCCGCAGGATGCTGCGCTGATCCCACCAAAGCGAAGGCGACATCACCGCCAGCTTGCCGAACACCTCCGGACACGAAAACCCCAGATACAGAGAGATCAATCCGCCCAGCGACGACCCGCCCAGCCCGGTATTCTTTGCATCGGTCAAAGTGCGATACGAGCCGTCAATCAGCGGCTTCAACTCTTCAACCAGCAACTGCCCGTAACTCCGCCCCTCCCCCCCGCCCAGCTTGAAGTCCCGCGTCGGCGTGTACTCTGCCATCCGCCGAAGCCCCGTATTCGCCACCCCGACCAGGATCACCGGCTCAATCTCACCGTTCAGAGTCAACTCGTCAGCCGTCGTATGCGCCTTCCACGTTCGCCCTGCAAGATACGACGTTCGCCCATCGAACAGGTTCTGCCCATCGTGCAAATAGAAGACAGGGAAGCGCCGCTCCTCCTCCTGCAGATACTGCGGCGGCAGATAGACCGAAACAACCCGGTCATCCGGCAGAATCTCCGAGTGAAACTCGCTGACGCTGTATCTCGGATTAGAATCCAGGTCGTTTGGGGTATGCTCTCTAATCGCCTCTTCGGGCAAATGGACGGCTTCGGGCAGATGGACGAGCGTGGTCTCGCTCTCGAGAGGCTGAAGCGCAGGAATGGAATGAGATGGCGATGATTGTTTCAATGCGAAAGAAGCTGCTCCAAATAAACTACGATTGCATCAGACTAGCAGAGGGAGCCCGATGAAACGCGAATACCACAAATGGTTCTCACCCTCCCTCGGGCGCGATATGGAGCTGCTCGTCTTCGGACACGCAGGTTATCCCGCCGTCGTCTTCCCCACCTCCCAAGGCCGCTTCTACGAGTTCGAAGATCGCCAGATGGTCAGCACCGTGCACGACAAGCTCGAGCACGGCCACCTCCAGCTCTACTGTGTCGACTCGGTCGATGGCGAAAGCTGGTACAACCGCGACGTCCCTCCTCGCTGGCGCATCGCCCGCCAGGTGCAGTACGGCAACTACATCATCAACGAGGTCGTCCCCCTCATCCGCCAGCTCAACCAGTACTCCGGCATTGGCACCATCGGCACCAGCTTCGGCGGCTACCACGCCATGAACATCGCCCTCCGCCACCCCGACGTCTTCACCGGCATGCTCTCCATGAGCGGCGCCTACGACCCGTCCCACTTCCTCCGCGGCTACTACGACGACGACTGTTACTTCAACATCCCCATGCACTACCTCCCCAACATCAGCGACTCGTGGTATCTCGACCGTTACCGCCGTAACACCTACGTCCTCGCCACCGGCGTTCACGATCAGTGCTGGAACGACAACGAACGAATGGCGCAGATCTTCCGCAATAAAAACATCCCCTGCCGCCTCGACGTCTGGGGCGACAACACAGGCCACGACTGGCCCTGGTGGCAGAGAATGCTGCAAACTTATCTCTAAAGCTAGGCCTTGACCCGACCAACGGGAGGATCTAAACACCTCATCGAACCAAGACCGGTATACAAGTCACGAAGTGACCGCGCGCCGCGCAGGCGGCCCGTCCGGCAGGACACTGCAGGAGAAACCCAACCACAACCCGCATGGAGGATTTCAGTGAAGAAGATCGGTGTTCTATTCGGAATGGAAAATACCTTTCCCGGAGCCTTGGTCGATCGCATCAACGCGATGGAGATTGAAGGCATTCAGGCTGAGTTCGTCTGCGTAGGCGGCGTGCAAATGGCCGCGCCCTCAGGCTACGCCGTCATCGTCGACCGCATCTCGCACGACATGCCCTTCTACCGCTCCTTCCTCAAAAACGCGGCACTCACCGGCACGCAGATCATCAACAATCCCTTCTGGTGGTCCGCCGACGACAAGTTCTTCAACTACGCTCTCGCCGCAAAACTAGGCGTAGCCGTTCCCAAGACCGTCCTCCTCCCCCACAAAAAATTCCCGCCGCAGATCACCGAGCGTTCCCTCCGTAACCTCCAATTTCCCCTCGACTGGGACGGTGTCTTCGACTACGTAGGCTTCCCGGCCTTCCTCAAACCCCACGACGGCGGAGGCTGGCGCGATGTCTTCCACGTCCACAACCGCGACGAGTTCTTCCACGCCTACGACCAGACCCGCGACCTCTGTATGACCCTCCAGGCAGCCGTCAACTTCAAGGAGTACTTCCGCTGCTACGTCGTCGGTCAAACCGATGTCCGCATCATGCCCTACGACCCGCGCCGTCCGCACGAGCACCGCTACGTCCTCGATCCTCCGGAGTACGACCCGAAGCTCCTCAAGCGCGTAGAAAAAGACGCCATCACCCTCTGCAAAGCTCTCGGCTACGACCTCAACACAGTCGAGTTCGCTGTTGAAGACGGCATCCCCTACGCCATCGACTTCATGAACCCCGCACCTGACGCCGACCTGCACGCCGTCGGCAAGGAGAGCTTCGACTGGATCGTCGACAAGGTATCAAAGCTCGCCGTAAAGAAGGCCCAGAAGCCGGTCAAGCCCGAACTCCGCTGGACAGCAATGCTGAATCCGGGGGAGAAATCCGGGGGGAAAAAAACGGCTGCTAAAAAACCCGCTGCAAAGAAAGAAGCAAAGAAAGAAAAGTGAAGAACGGAGTCCTGCCCAGACGGGCCTCCTGCGCGGAGGGCGGTCACTTCGTGACGGGTATACCACTTTGCATGGCGCTCCCGATGGTCGCGAATCACCATCATTCCGACCATCGGGAGGACCACGCGAAGCTCTAAAAAGGCGTGTGAACGCCCGCCCTCCGCGCAGGAGGCCCGTCCGGCAGGACAGGATGGTGATACGCTTCTGTTTCACGGAGAGTGTATGCGGCCATCCTTCACGCTAGGCATCGAAGAGGAGTACCAGACAGTCGACCCCGAAACCCGTGACCTGCGCTCCCACATCGCGACCGAGATGCTCGCCAAAGGCAAGCTCCGTCTCGAAGAGCGCGTCAAGGCCGAGATGCATCAATCCGTCATCGAAGTCGGCACCCGCATCTGCAGCAACATCCAGGTCGCGCAGGAAGACCTCTTCGACCTCCGCCGCAACATGATCGCCCTCGCCGAAGAGCACAACCTCCTCCTCATCGCCGGAGCCACCCACCCCTTCGCCGACTGGCGCGTTCAGGAGATCTACCCGGACCCCCGCTACGCCCAGGTCGTCGAAGACCTCCAGCTCGTAGCCCGCGCCAACCTCATCTTCGGCCTCCACGTCCACGTCGGCATCGAAGACCGCGAAGCCGCCATCCGCATCATGAACTCCCTCCGCTACTTCCTCCCCCACATCCTCGCACTCTCCACAAACTCTCCCTTCTGGCTCGGAATGGAGACCGGTTACAAGAGCTACCGCGCCAAGGTCTTCGAAAACTTCCCCCGCACCAACCTCCCCGACAGCTTCGCCAGCTACTCCGAGTTCGAGAGCTACGTCAACCTCCTCATCAAGACCAACTCCATCGACAACGCAAAAAAAATCTGGTGGGACGTCCGCCCTCATCCCTTCTTCGACACCGTCGAGGTCCGCATCTGCGACATCCCCCTCCGCGCGCACGAGTCCATCGCCATCGCTGCACTCATCCAGGCCACAGCCTGCAAGCTCTGGCACCTCCACTCGAAGAACATCGACTACCGTCAGTACTCCCGCGCCCTTCTCATGGAGAACAAATTCCGCGCCGTCCGCTACGGCCTCGACGGCAAGATGATCGACTTCGGCAAACAAGCCGAGGTCCCCGTCCGCGACCTCATCATCGAGTACCTCGCCTTCGTCGACGACGTCCTCGACGAGCTAGGCAGCCGCACCGAGATCAACTACATCCACACCATGCTCCGCGAAGGCTCCGGAGCCGACCGCCAGCTAAAAGCCTTCCGTGAAACCGGCAGCCTGAAGTCCGTAGTCGACTACATGGCCGCCGAAACCCGCGCCGGCCTATAGTTGCCGTTCTTGTTGGCGTTCCCGGAGGAATCTGCTGCGGCACGGCATCAGAGAAACTTGATTCCACTTTCTGCAATGACCGTAAAAACGTCGAAGAGATTTGTCAGCCCTAGAAGGTGACGAATCTGCTTGCTCAGATGCATGAGCTCTAAACTGCAACCCGCCGACTGCGCAGATACATAGAGGCGTGCAAGCGTTCCTAGACCCATGCTGTCTGTGTGCTGAAGATCGGCCAGATCCAAGATAATTCTCTTTTTTGCTGGGATGAATTGATGAACGGTAGTGTAAAGAACGCCTTCGGAGCCGGCGACTAATCTGCCGTGACAGAGCACCAGCACTACGTCATTTCGGTAATACTTAATCTCAGTTGTAAGAGTGGGCGACGTCGCAGCGGTCTCAGGCATCGGACAATCTCCGGGTGGGGGACATAGAACCGTGTCGGAACCCAGCGATTATCGCACGCGGTCAGAGGCATTGCAGATATCAATGGTAGACATCTTTCCCTATCTCTCCTGCACCTAGTCAAAAACCTGTCAAGCCCCAAAATCGCAAATCCCCACCCCAGACAAGGATATTCGCGTGGCACAATACCCCAACAAACCGGATATAATTAAAGCAGGACCAAAGAGTGCCCCGACCTCGTGTCGGGGTTTTCGTTTTCACAGGCCATTGGAATAAGGACTTTACAGGCAGTGATCGGAAGAAGCATCTGTCTTTTCAAGACTTTGCCTCTAAGTCAATCTAAGCCAAAAAGGAAAGTCCAAACCTAAGCCTCAAAGATGGAAGACTTTAGCGCAAAAGTGCCGGGGAGGGGGAGCCGTAGATACCCTCTCAAACTCCTTTTTCTCCTGTAACTCATCAGTAACAAGCTATCTTAGAAAGAAGTTTTATCCGGAAGGCCGCACCCATGGTTGATCAAGCAACGCAGGCAGCACCAGACCTCCGCACCACCGCCTTCCCCCCTGAGTTCACCCCAGGTGCTCGCAACGCCGTCACGACCTGCCTGCGTATCCAGCCAAACGAGAAGGTCACCCTCATCACCGACGAGCGCTGCCTCACCATCGCCGCCTCCCTTGTCGCGGAGCTGGACCAGATCGGCTGCACCTGGAACGCCTTCGTCCTCGAAGCCCTCGCGCCCCGTCCGCTCATCGATCTGCCCGCCGCCATCCTCGAAGACATGGAGTCCTCGCAGGTCAGCATCTTCGCCGTCGAAGTCCAGCCCAACGAGCTTCACAGCCGCATGCAGATGACCGACGTCGTCAATCGCCGCCGCATGCGCCACGCCCACATGGTCAACATCACCCCCGAGATCATGACCCAGGGCATGCGCGCTGACTTCCTCGCCATCGACCGCCTCTCGCAGGCTGTCCTCGACAAAGTCCGCGCCGCCACCTACGTCCGCGCCACCACCCCCGCCGGCACCGACATCCACGCACAGCTCAACCCCGACTATCGCTGGTTCAAAACCTCCGGCATCATCAGCACCGAGAAGTGGGGCAACCTCCCTGGCGGCGAGTGCTTCACCGCCCCAGGCGAGGTCAACGGCGTCTTCGTCGTCGACGGCGTCGTTGGCGACTTCCTCTGCGCCCGCTACGGCATCCTCCGCGCCCACCCTCTCACCATCAACATCGAAGGCAACCGCATCACCCGCGCCTCCAGCGAAAACAAGGCCCTCGAGCGCGATTTTTGGGCCTACACCCACACCGACGAAAACTCCGACCGAGTAGGCGAGTTCGCCATCGGCACCAACATTGGCGTCGACCGCGTCATCGGCAACATTCTCCAGGACGAGAAGTTCCCGGGCATCCACATCGCCTTCGGAGACCCCTACGGCGCCCACACCGGAGCCCCCTGGAAGTCCTCCACCCACATAGACGTTGTCGGCCTCGAGTTCAGCATCTGGCTAGGCGACGCCCAGGGAGAAGAGCAGATCATGCGCGACGGCCAGTTTCTACTCGACGCTTAAGCCACGCAGGGACCGATAGCCAGACAGATGAATGCTTGAGTGACAGCTCAGTGTGAATCAGTCGTCGTCTTGCTGTCTGTCTTGATCTGATAAGGCTTGGTATCGACGCCCTGGTTGTACTTGATGTTGGAGTAAACAGCCGTTCGATAATCATCGGACGGCATGTAGAAGCTCTGTTTCAGAGTAATGCCGCGCGTAGGGTCTACCCAGATCGTCATATGCGTGCAATTGTTGCGGACAGCAGGGTCCTTTGGCACCAGATCCAGCTTTGCCGTTTGCACCCCGTTCACCACCTCATCACCCAAATCTGAAATCGTCCACGCCTTGGCCATCTCCCTGCCGCTGCCGCCAAACCCAAGCGTCAGAAAACTCTCCATCTGAGCCTGGTTGCCCTTAGGAGTGATGATCGTCTCATGATCCGTGCCAGGGTCAAACAGAGTCAAAATCCCGTTCCGATACTCCAGAATCTTGATGGAGGGGGACGTGACCTTTGCCCCCATCACGGTCTTGGTCCCCTCTTTTTTGAAGTAGATGGTGCCCTTCTGCGTCGTCGTCTGCTGCACAACCTTCTCGTAAAGGTCCCACTGAAAAGTGGCTTCGGCCGACTGGAACTTCAAGCTCGCCGCATCCATCTGCCGAAGAACTTCATCCAGGTGCCCAGGCTTCGGCTGCGCAACCGCAAAGGCTGGTGCGATGACGGAAACAACGGATGACAGGAAAAGTGATGCAACGATACGACGAAATGTGGTCATAAGTCAGGTACCCCGAGAGTTGGATGCTTTCTACGCCAAAAGTTAACGGAGAACCCAGGCGTTGTAGGCGATGATCTTGCCCTGCGCGTCGCGAACGGGTTCGTATCGCTGGATCGACACCTCGCCTGAGATCGGTTCGATCAACCGCAAAATGGCGACCTGGCGCTCGGCGTCCGTACTGGCGCCGCCCATATCCTCAGCTCGAACCTGATAGATAAAACGGCTACTCCCGCCTGCAGTTCCAGCCTCCCGGACCAGCACCTCGCTGGCGTGGAGAGCGACGGTCTCAACAGGTTTGTCTTTGAAGTCGATCAAGTGGGGTGAGACAAACATGAAGACGAGAATGGCTGTCACCATGACGTCATAGTGAAAGCTACCCCGTTCGTAGGCCCAGAAGATGTAGTTGCGAATCAGTTTGAACATGTCTTAGCTCCAGCCTTGCTGCTGCTTGCCGATCACCGTGTCGCCGTTCATATAGGGTACCAACGCCTCTGGAACCCTTATGGTGCCGTCCCGCTGCTGATAATTCTCCAGAATCGCAAGGTAGGTGCGCCCTACAGCGAGTCCGCTGCCGTTCAGGGTGTGAAGGAACTCGCTCTTCTTTGCTTTGGTAGGGCGGTAACGGATATTTGCCCTGCGGGCTTGGAAGGTTTCGAAGTTGGAGCACGAGGATATCTCGCGATAGAGCTGCTGACCGGGCAACCACACCTCGAGGTCATAGGTCTTGGCAGCAGAAAAGCCCATATCGCCTGTGCAGAGCAGCATTCGTCGGTAAGGGAGGCCAAGTCGCTCAAGCACGGTCTCGGCGTGGCGCGTGAGCCGTTCGTGCTCGGAGTTGGAGTCTTCCGGACGTACGAACTTGACCAACTCAACCTTCTGGAACTGGTGCTGGCGGATCATGCCACGAACATCCTTGCCATAGGAGCCTGCTTCGGAGCGGAAACAAGGGGTGTAGGCGCAGAAGGATATTGGAAGCTGCGATTCGTCGAGTGTCTCATCGCGGAATAGGTTCGTGACTGGAACCTCAGCAGTGGGAATGAGCCAGTGATCGTTCTCCTGGTAAACCCCGGGCTGGTAGCCCCCTTTGTCGTCGCAATGGAAGAGATCTTCGGCAAACTTGGGCAGTTGGCCCGTGCCGAAGAGGGACTTAGAGTTGACCATGTACGGTGGCAGGACTTCGGTATAGCCGTGCTCGCCAGTGTGAAGGTCGATCATAAAGTTGGCGAGGGCGCGTTCAAGCCTGGCTCCCTGGCCGAATTGGACAACAAAACGGGAGCCTGAGATTTTGGCGGCGCGGCCAAAATCGAGAATGCCCAGCACTTCGCCCAGGTCCCAGTGAGGTTTCGCCGTGAAATCGAAGGTTGTTTTCTCGCCCCAGATCTTCTCTTGTCGGTTGTCGTCGGCGGATCGCCCAATGGGGACGCTATCCTGGGGTAAGTTGGGTAGGGCTTGGAGTATTTCTTTCAAGCGCTCGTCGGAGACTGATGCGGAGGACTCGAGCAACTCCGCTTCAGACTTCAGGGCGCGTGTCTGCTCGGTCTGTGCAGTTGTATCTACGCCTTCACGTCTGAGCTTCGCAATCTCTTCCGTTAATTTGTTTCGCTGTGCTTTTAGCGTCTCCACCCGAGTGATAGCCTCGCGGCGCTCGCGGTCGATTTCAACAAAGTTACGGAGTGCAGCGGCGGGATCCATTCCCCGATTACGCAACTTTTCTTCTAAAAGGGCCAAATTAGCCCGCACAAATGCAAGATCAATCATCACCTCACATTTTAGCGTCTTCCTGCCATGCAAACTTACGATATCTCCGATACTTCCATTTCCCTGGATCGATGGCGAGCGATAAGTTACCGCTACACTAGTTAGGTATGGGAATGGAATCGGGACAGTGAGCGCGACTGCACGAACTAAAGGCCCCGATATGCGGGTGACCGTTGCCGGCGTCGAGTTAAGCTCGCCGGTGATTGCGGCAAGCGGAACCTTCGGATATGGGATCGAATTCGAGGAAATAGTCTCTCTCGATCGCATCGGAGGGTTCGTCACCAAAGGACTTTCGCGCGAGCCAATGGCAGGAAACCCGACTCCGAGGATCATAGAGACTGCCGCCGGGATGATGAATGCGATTGGGCTACAGAACATGGGGGTTCGAGCTTTTATCGCAGAAAAACTCCCCAAGCTGAGAAAAATCACCGGCTTGGTTATTATTGCGAACGTCTTTGGGTTCACCATCCAGGATTGTGTCGAGGTCATCCAGTTCCTGAACGACGCCCCCGATATAGCGATGTATGAGCTGAATGCGAGTTGTCCCAATACCAGCCACGGAGGCATGGTCTTTGGGACCGATCCGCCGCAGCTTTGGGAGCTGGTGGCACGGTGCAAGGCAGCCGCTCACAGGCCTCTGATGGTGAAGCTTTCACCTAATGTGACCGACATTGGATTAATGGCTCGCGTCGCGGCGGACGGTGGAGCTGATGCGGTCTCTCTCGTCAACACCTTCGTCTCCTTGGCGATCGATGTCGAGACCCGTCGACCTCGTATTGCCAACATCACCGGCGGACTCTCAGGACCTGCGATTAAGCCAATTGCCGTGCGGATGGTCCATGAGGTTTCAAAGAATGTGACGATTCCTATCGTCGGCATGGGAGGAGTCGTACAGGCCGAGGACGCAGTGGAGTTCATGATGGCAGGAGCGACCGCAGTTCAGGTTGGGACTGCCAGCTACGCTGATCCACGCGCCGTCGAGAATATCGCGAATGGACTCAAACGCTGGTGTATCGCGCATGAGATCGTGCACGCAAGCTCGCTCACTGGTTCGGCTCTGCTCTGACGACATGCTCGGCTTGTGCTGGGCTTAGAATAGTCGAGTGATGATCGAACACGACTCTGCTTCCTTAACTACTCCAACTGATCTACGGCGGATTCGCCGCGCTCTACTCTCGGTTACCGATAAAACAGGACTAGTTGATTTTGCGCGAGTTCTTGCTTCGTTCGACGTGGACCTTGTGTCAACAGGGGGAACCGCTCGAGTGCTGAGGGAAGCTGGTCTGCCGGTGCGCGATATCAGCGAACTGACCGGATTCCCCGAGATGCTTGATGGCCGTGTGAAGACACTTCACCCGAAGGTCCACGGAGGGATCCTGCATATTCGTGATAACGCTGAACATATGGCTTCGGTCGCCGAACATCAGATTGAGCCGATCGATATGGTGGTGGTAAACCTCTATGCTTTCGAGAAAACGGCGAGTCGCGCCGGCGTTGGGTTCGCAGACATAATCGAAAATATCGATATCGGTGGGCCTTCTATGGTTCGTTCGGCGGCCAAGAATTTCGCGGATGTCGCGATTGTGACCTCAGTTGCGGACTACTCGCGATTGGCGGATGAGATGAACGCGAACTCGGGCAGCTTGACCCACGCGACACGCTGGAGGCTCGCCAAGACGGCCTTCGCAGTCACTGCAGCCTACGATGAGGGCATAGCGACGGCGTTGGAAAGCATTGAAACTCCAAGCGGCAAGGCGATTTTTTTGTCAGAGCAGTTACCAACAACAATTCGTGTCAGTGATCCTCTTCTCAAATCGCTTCGTTATGGAGAAAATCCCCACCAAAAGGCTGCACTCTATACAGACGGCAGCGGAAAAGGTGTGGCTAACGCCAAACAGTTGCAGGGTAAGGAACTGAGCTATAACAACATCGTGGATCTGGACGCCTGCTGGGAGTTGGTAAGTGAGTTCAATGAGCCGGCGGCTGTCATCATAAAACACACCAATCCATGTGGGGCTTCGACTGGATCCACCGTTGTTGAAGCCTACCGCCGGGCACTTGAGGCTGATCCGGTTTCGGCTTTTGGCGGAGTGATTGGGATAAACCGCGAGGTAGATGCAGCAGCAGCCGAAGAGATCTCCAAACTGTTTGTCGAGGCGATCGTTGCACCTTCGTTTACCTCTGACGCGTTAGAGCGTTTTGGAGCGAAGAAGAATCTTAGGCTCCTTGAGATTTCGTCCGCAGAAACTCCACGTATCTTGAAGCAGGTTTCAGGTGGTCTGCTGGTGCAGGATTCCGATCGGTTGCGTATCAGCGAAGGAGATCTGCAGATCGTATCCAAACGAACGCCTACCGCAGAGGAGTTGCGTGCTTTGCTCTTTGCGTGGCGAGTTTGCAAGCATGTGAAATCGAATGCGATAGTCTACGCTCGGTTTAGTGCTGGGCATGGTCAGACAGTAGGTATCGGGGCAGGCCAGATGAGCCGGGTGGATGCAGCTCGCTTCGGCGCAATGAAAGCCGTACTGCCGCTAAACGGCACAGTTGTCGCCTCCGACGCATTTTTTCCATTTACCGATGGCCTGGAAGTGGTAGCCCGCGCAGGTGCTACAGCCGTGATTCAGCCTGGGGGGTCTGTGCGGGATGCCGAGGTGATCGAGGCTGCAGACAGGCTGGGCGTGGCGATGGCGTTTACCGGTGTCAGGCACTTTCGGCATGGATAATCTTCCGGATTTGAGCCAATGACGGATATAATCACCGCCATGCTGCGCAAACGGCTAGTCTGGGCCGCCTGCATCCAATCCGCAGGCGGCATCGTCTAACCAGTGTCTAGTCGCGCAGTATCGACTTCCATTCCGTCGGCACAGGAAACTACAACATGATCCTTCTTTTACGTGCCTCGTCTATTCGCCAACTTAGGCTGATTCCCGTTGTCGCACTTCTTTTTGTTGCCCACACGATGGTTGCTCAGTCACCAATTGCTTCGAAGAGCCTGCTCAGTTCCTCGGCTAAGCCTGATCGCGCATTGTCTTACTACCACTATGGCCTGGCGCGGCTATATGAAGATATGGCGGTCAACGCGGGGCGCTCGGACTATGCGACACAGGCGGTGGAGCAATACAAGTTGGCTTTAGATGCCGACCCCGAGTCGCGCCTCCTGCAGGATGGTTTGGCGGACCTTTACTTCAAGATCGGCCGCATCCGCGAGGCGGTGACGGCTGCCCAGGACCAGGTAAACAAGAATCCTGATGATATCGAAGCTCATACTCTGCTGGGAAAGGTCTATCTGCGCTCGCTTGGAGACATGCAGAGCTCTCAGTCCGGACAGATGCTTCAACTCGCGATTGCAGAGTACGAAAAGCTTGCTCAACTGAAGCCGAACGATGTGGAGACACACCTTTTATTGGGCCAGTTGTACGGGCTGAATCACGACTCGGGGAAGGCCGAAGCTCAGTTCAAGGCTGCCCAGGGTATTGACGCCAATTCCGAGGAGGTGGCGCTCAACATGGCGCGGCTCTACAGCGAGCAGGGAGATCCGAAGCGCGCCGCCGACGTTCTTAGTGCTATTCCTGTTGACGATCGTTCGCCTCGCGTCGAGTTCGCGTTAGGTGCGAGCTATGAGCAGCTGAAGAGGAATAAGGACGCAATCGCTGCCTATCATCGGGCTCTGGATGCTGAGCCCGATAATCTCGATACAGAGCGTGGTCTTGCCAATGCCTTGCTTGGCGATGGTCAACTGGATGAGGCGCTGAAGGTGTTGAACGGCATTGTGGCCGCTGAGCCGCAAGACGCTCAGTCGCAGATCCATATCTCCGAGATTGAGCGGAGACAAGGGCATTACGATGAAGCGCTGAAGACCCTGGAGAAGGCCAAGCCGCTGGCTCCGGACTCGCTTGAGCTCACTTACAATGAGGCTCTTATCTATGACTCGCTGGGTCGTTATGACGACGCGATTGGTGTGTTGACCAAGCTGGTGGCTGATTCTGCGCATCCGGATGGAAAGTACACCGATGGAGAGAAGGCCAATCGTTCTATCTTCCTCGATCGGCTGGCGATCATCTATCGCGAGGAGAACAAGACTGCAGACGCAGTTGCTGCTTACAAGCAGATGGCCTCGCTTGGCGGTGATTACGTCAAGAGCGGCTATCAAGGTCAGATCGATGCCTATCGCGATGCTCATCAGTGGAAGGAAGCGACTTCGACTGCTACTGAGATCGCGAAACTGATGCCGAACGATCATGGGATTCAGCTGATGCATGCTGGTCAGCTTGCTGATACAGGTTCGGTTGATCAGGGGATTGCGCTTGCGAATGCGCAGCTGGCGGCGACGAAGGGAACTCCGGACGAGCGTGACTCGCATTTGGCTTTGGCCCAGATTTACACTCGCCTGAAGCGCTATCAGGATGCTTCTGCCGAATTGACGAGTGCTGACGCGCTCGCTACAAAGCCCGACGAGAAGCTCTACGTGGCTTTTCTGCGCGGCGCGCTTTATGACCGTCAGAAACAGTACGATCTGGCCGAAGCAGAGTTTCGCAAGGCGCTTGCGATCGATCCGCAGAATGCGACAGTTCTCAACTATCTTGGCTACATGCTGGCCGATCGCGGTATTCGACTTCCGGAGGCGTTGACGCTGATCCGCAAGGCGGTTGAGCTTGATCCTCAGAATGGTGCGTTTCTGGATTCGCTTGGCTGGGTTTACTACAAATCAGGTCAATATGCTTTGGCAGAGGAAAATTTGCGCAAGGCGAATGAGCGAATTAGCACCGACCCCACGGTTCACGATCATCTTGGCGAGGTGTATGAGAAGACCGGGAACCTGAAGATGGCGGTGACGCAGTGGGAGCGCTCGATGACAGAGTATGCTCGCTCTCTGCCGGCGGATGCCGATCCTGCAGATGTTGCGAAGGTTCAGCATAAGCTTGAAAACGCGCGCGTGAAGCTGGCGAAGGTCGGGACCGTTTCGGTCAAATAGCGGCATCGTCCTATCGTGGTTAGGGTTTGAGGCTCCTCGAGCGATCTCGAGGAGCCTCTGCCGTTTACACTAGAAATTGACTATGGCGTTCGATCTTCATCGATGCGCGGTCGTTGCCGATCCGGGCGACCTGCTGCTGACTCGTGTGTACCCGGCACCCTTTCGGCCTTCACGGACTCCGTTTCAGCGGGACCGGGAGCGGATTGTGCAGGCCCGCGCCTTCCGGCGCCTGGCGGGGAAGACACAGGTCTTTACCAGTCGCGCTTCGGATCACTTTCGCAGTCGTCTTACCCACACGATTGAGGTCGCACAGATCGCTCGGGCTGCTGCGGCGGCGCTTGGTCTGCAGGAAGATCTGGCCGAGACGCTGGCGCTGGTTCACGACATCGGTCATCCGCCGTTTGGACATGCTGGTGAGCGGGCGCTGGACCGGTGTTTGAAGCGTCATGGTCGCGGCTTTGACCACAACATCCACGCTCTGCGCATCGTCGACCACTTCGAGCAGCGTTATGCGGCGCATCGCGGCTTGAACCTTACGCTGGGAGTTCGCGAGGGGATCATCAAGCACTCGCGGGACTACAGCATCGAGAAGCATCCGGATCTGACAGGCCTGCTGCTGGATCAGAGACCACCGCTCGAGGCGCAGCTGATCGATCTGGCCGACGAGATTGCCTATCTTACGGCTGATCTTGACGATGGGGTCGAGTCCGGGCTGCTTGAGGTGAGTCATATCTGCGAGCATGTGGAGATTGTTGCGCGTTGCTACAAGACGGTTGAACGAGAACATGCAGGGGTCGATGAGAAGTTTCTGTTCAACGAGGCGCTGCAGTTGATGCAGAACGTTCTGACCGACGACCTGATTGAAAATACGGCACGGAATACGGTGGCCATAGGGGCCGAATCGCTTGCCGACGTGCGCAGACACCCGAGCCGGCTGGCGCTGTTTTCGCCTGAGGTCGAGGCGGAGCGACTGCAGGAGAAGCAGTATCTCTACGACACGCTTTACACCTGCCCGGCGCTCGAGCATGAGCATGACAAGGCGGAAGAGGTTGTCACGGCACTCTTCGACTACTGGATCAGCGATCCGGAGGAGCTGCCGGTGAACCACTTCGAGTCGGTAGAGAAGCAGGGCCTGGCTCGCGTGGTGGCTGACTACATTGCCGGGATGACCGACAGCTTCATTCTGCTGCAGTATGCGCAGATCAAGCGGGCTGTTCGCCGGTAGGGCGTCTGTCGATTGATACTGGCTCATCGTCTGTCGATTTGATAGTGGCTGCTCGCCGCGATTGAATAAAAGTGAACGTTTGCATTCGCGAGGCTGTACACTTTCAGCCAAATGAGCTTCAGTCCAGCCAATATTACGGCGCTTGTGATTGCTGCCAGCTTTGCGGCTGGTCTGAATATCTATGCCACCGTGCTGACGCTTGGGATTCTTGCGCGTACGCATTGGGTTGCGCTGCCTCCTGGTCTGGACTCGTTGGGGCACACCTGGGTGCTGGTGGTGTGTGGGATTATGTTTGCGATCGAGTTCGTGGCCGACAAGATTCCTGCCTTCGACATGATCTGGAATGCTCTGCATACAGTGGTTCGAATTCCTATTGCTGCGCTGGTGGCGTATCACGCGAGTTCGCAGCTGTCTCCGCAGATGCAGGTGCTGGCGACGGCGATCGGGGCTGCGGTCGCGCTGGCGGCGCATGGGTCGAAGACGGCTCTGCGGGCTGCGGTGACGCCTAGCCCGGAGCCGGTGTCGAATATTGCGCTTAGCTCGACCGAGGATGTGGCGGCGGTGGGGCTGACTTGGTTCGCGACGCACCATCCGATGGTTGCTGCTTCTATTGCGGTTCTGTTGCTGGTGGCTGCTTTATTGGCTGCCAGGGCACTGCTGCGTGCGATCCAGAGACCGCTTCGACGGTTGTTCGGTACCGACCTGGAAGAGACTAAGGTTGCGGCCAAGCCTCTGCCCTAGCCCGGGGGTACCCCCCCCCATATTACCGGCGTGTAAGTCTTTTATTTACATATTGTTACGGCTCATTCGCTCTCGCAAAAATGTGATTCTAATAGGGTTACTCGCAGATTCTTGCAAACAAAAGGGTTATGCCGTTAAAGTCAAAAACCCCGGTTTTGGACGGGGATTTTTTAGTTCTGTTTCCAGTATAGCTGGTAGGTGGTAACTCATACGCCACGCGTATGTTGTTGCAAGAGATTGGGTTGTGCGCGGGAGGGGCTTGACAGGCATTTTTTGTTGATTGAAGCTCTGGTCCTGCCGGACGGGCGCTCTGGCGGCGCCCACTTCGTGGGGGGTATACCGGCTTCGCCCGGGCCTCCCGATGGTCGGCACAAGATCTTTCTTCGCGACCAACGGGAGCCAACCGAAGGGGTATACAAGTCACGAAGTGACCGCTGCCGGAGTAGGGCGTACTTTGCATGGATTATTTTGTGGGCGGCATCTGGATTTCAAATAGTTTCGCTGGGTCGAGATAGCTGCCTTGCCAACGGACGCCAAGGTGGAGGTGGGGTCCGGTGGCGCGGCCCGAGGCACCGCTCAAGGCGATGATCTGGCCTCGACGAACGCGGCGGCCTGCAGTGACTTCGATCTTCGAGAGATGCATGTAGACGCTCATGAGGCCGAGGCCGTGGTCGATGACGACGCAGCCCCCTTCGAAGTAGAGCGGACGTGCGAGAACGACGCGACCGGAGTTGATGGCGGCTACGGGGGTGTGGAGTTTGGCGTGATAGTCGAGGCCGCGGTGAACGCTGGCGACCTTGCCGTTGAAGAGGCGCTGGTTCCCGAAGGAGTCGGACTCGGGCCCGAGACGAAGGGGCGGGAAGAAGTTGCCTGTCCATTGCGGTTTTGAGGCGGAGGAGGCGAAGGCTTTGTCTTTGACGATCTTGTCGGCGGCGATCTGCCTGAGTGCCTTGGGGTCGGGTTCGACGAACTTGTCTGGCACGGTGAGGGGAACCTGCAGGTAGGGTGCGGTCTCGATGGTCAATTGCTGATGCAGCGTCTGGTGGGTTCCATCTTTGAAAGCTGCTTCGATGATGAGTGGGTAGGTGCCTGGGTTCAGTTCGACGTCGACGCCGGCGAGCGCGAACCAGGTGTGGCGATTGGAGTTGGAGAAGAAGGAGATGTGATGAGACTGCCAATTGCCGCTGACGGAGAGGGCCTGGTTCGGCAGGGTGACGGTGAGGAGATAGGGCGATCCGTTCATCAGTTGTGAGGGCGTGATGAGGATGGAGGCGTTGTAGTTGTTGAGGTCCTGGTATTTGGTGGTGGCGTGTGCTTCATGAGCGACGGAGAGGATCGTCGCTGTGATGAGCGTGATGGATGACAGAAGAGTTCTTTTTCGGGTGGGGAGCATGAGAGGTGAGTTTATGACAGAGAGCAGATTTGGAGAGAGCAAATTGTGGTGTGTTGATGCAGATGTGGTGGAGGCGGGGTGGCTGGATGCGGTGATATTCTAGCCAGAATCAGTAGGAATGAGGCCCAGCTTTTCAATGTCAAACCCCAGCGTTCCATCTTTCGATCCCACCGAAGCTATTGAAGCCCCCGAGTCCACCGAGTTGGCCCCTGAGTCGACAGAGTCGTTCGACGCAATTCTGTCGGAGTATGAACAGACGCACTCGCGCCGGTCGGGTGAGGGTGGCAAGCAGATAGCGGGAACGGTGGTTGCGGTATCGGCTGATTCGGTGTTCGTCGATATTGGGTACAAGACTGAAGGTGTGTTGCCGCTGGCTCTGTTCCAGAGTGCGGGTGAGACGGTGGAGACGGGCGGCAAGCTGCTGGTTTCGGTGAAGGGGCGCAACGAGGAGGGGTACTACGAGCTGTCGCGGATGCGGGTGGAGCAGCCGAAGGATTGGAGCGCGCTGGAGCAGGCGTTTACGGAGAAGTCGGTGATTGTGGGGACGGTGACGGGCGTGGTGAAGGGCGGCCTGACGGTGGATGTGGGGGTGAGGGCGTTTATGCCGGGGTCGCGGAGTGGTGCTCGCGATGCGGCGGAGATGGAGAAGCTGGTGGGGCAGGAGATTCGCTGCCGGATCATCAAGCTGGATGTGGCGGAGGAGGATCTGGTTGTTGATCGGCGGGCGGTGGCGGAGGAAGAAGATCGCTCGACGAAGGAACGGCGGTTTGGGGAGATCAACGAGGGCGATGTGGTTTCGGGTACGGTGCGCAGCCTGACGGACTATGGCGCGTTTGTTGATATTGGCGGAGTGGATGGGCTGCTGCATATTAGCGACATTGCGTGGGCTCGGGTGGAGAAGCCGGCGGAGGTGTTGACGGTTGGGCAGCAGATTGAGGCGAAGGTGTTGAAGGTGGAGGCGGCGGGGAAGAGGATCTCGCTGGGGATGAAGCAGTTGATGGCGCACCCGTGGGATGCGGTGGCGGGGAAGTATGCGGCGGGCGAGCGGGTGCGGGGCGCGGTGACGAGGGTAACGGACTTTGGTGCTTTTGTGGAGCTGGAGCCGGGTGTTGAGGGGATGGTGCATATCTCGGAGATGTCGTGGGTGAAGAAGGTGAGGAAGCCTGGGGACCTGGTGAAGCCGGGGGATGTGGTCGAGGTGATGATTCTTGGCGTGAGTGTGGCGGAGAGGCGGATGTCGCTGGGGCTGAAGCAGACGCTGGGCGATCCGTGGGTGGGTGCGGCGGAGAAGTTTGTGGTGGGCTCGCAGGTGGAGGGGGCGGTGGTGAGCTTTACGAAGTTTGGCGCGTTTGTGCAGCTGACGGAGGGCGTGGAGGGGATGATTCACGTCAGCGAGATCAGCGCGGAGAAGAGGATTGAACGGCCACAGGATGTGCTGCGGGTTGGGCAGGTGGTGAAGGCTAAGCTGCTGGATTTCGACCGGGAGAAGCGGCAAATCAAGCTGAGTATGAAGCAGCTGGTGCCGACCGGGTTGGATGAGTACATCGCCGAACATGCGCAGGGGGATTTGGTGACGGGGCGGCTGATTGAGGTTTCGGGCGAGCAGGGGACGGTGGAGTTGGGCGAGGGGATTCGCGCGAGGGCGCGGTTGGTTGCGGAGGCTGCGGTGAAGGAGGAGGCGAAGTCGACGGCGGCGGATCTGTCGTCGTTCAGCTCGATGCTGGCGGCACGGTGGAAGAATGGACCGAGCGCCGCCGCGACGAAGGCTGAGCCGGTTCGTGCGGGGCAGATTCGGAGCTTTCGGATTACGCTGCTGGATCGCGAGATTAAGAAAGTGGAAGTTCAGCTGGTCTGAAGATTATCAAGAATAAATTCGCAGTAGCGAAAATGAGGGATTGCCCTTAGTTTTCAATGTGCTGCAGGGGCCTTGTGAATTTTGGATGATGCATGTGCGCTTCTGCAGCGCTATTGCGTCTAAGATACTGCGCTATATTAGATTTATTGTGATCAGCATAAGGCCAAAACCGAATGTACCGGGCTCGTGGAGGATCTTCCTCACACTGCTTTGTGTGTTGCTGGTTCTGACGACCGGGACGATTCAGGCTGTTCACTCCCACCCCGTTGGCGACATCTCGCATACGGACTGTGCGCTCTGCATTACGGCCCACGTTGCTGTAGAAGTTGCTGAGCCGCCGGTTGCGCTGGTAGTTGCCTCCGTCGTTTCTGCAGTAGAGGTCTTCGATCCGTCGACGCGGATGAAGACTTTTTTCACGTTTGCACTCTTCACCCGCCCGCCGCCTGTTGACTCTGTTCTCGCTTAGAACGACGTCAAAAACCAGGCTTTAGCTCAAGGGGGTTGTGTATGCACACGTCGAAACGGCGCGTCATCTTCGCATTATTTGTAGTTTTCTTTGCTTTCAGTAGTACAGCTTTGTGGTCGCAGTCTGCTGGAAATGCCGGCACTGTGGTTGGTACGGTAACCGACGCGACTGGTGCTATTGTGCCGGGCGCCACGGTGTCGATCGAGAATCCGGTGAGCGGGTATAGCCGGATTACCACGACGGATAGTTCGGGGCATTATCAATTTACGAACCTGCCGCTGAATCCTTATCACGTTGTAGTTTCGTTGACTGGGTTTGCATCGTCGACTCAGGACGTTCAAGTCAGGTCGTTTGTGCCGATCACGGTGAAGACGGCGTTGACTATTGGAACGACTTCGACTGTTGTGAATGTGACGGGCAGCGATCTGGTGGAGAGCGATTCGACGTTCCATACGGATGTGGACCGAGGCCTGTTCGACAAGCTGCCGCTGGAGAGCCAGTCTTCTTCGCTTAGCTCGCTGGTGACTTTGTCGTCGCCGGGCGTGGCTGCGGATTCGAATGGTCTGTTTCATGGGCTGGGCGACCATGCTTCGAACTCTTTTTCGATTGATGGCCAGCCGATTACGGATCAGCAGAGCAAGGTTTTTTCGAACCAGATTCCTTCGAACTCAATCCAGTCGATTGAGGTGATCTCGGGCGCGCCGCCGGCAGAGTTTGGCGGGAAGACGAGCCTTGTGATTCAGGTGACGACGCGGTCGGGCCTTGGGGTCAAGAAGCCGACTGGGAGTGTGACGACGTCGTATGGAAGCTTCGGGTCGGCGACTGGTGGAGTCGACCTGAGTTATGGCGGGGATAAATGGGGGAACTTCGTTGAAGTGGACGGACTGAATACGGGACGCTTTCTCGATCCTCCGGAGTTCACGGTCTTTCATGACAAGGGCAATGAGATTAATGTGTTCGATCGCATTGACCGGCAGCTTACGGAGGTTGATTCGGTCCACTTGAATCTCAACTACAGCCGTTCGTGGTTTCAGACGCCGAACGCCTTTGACAATCTGAATGTGCAGAACGTGATTAGCGGGGGAGCGGGAGCAAATCCTGTGTTCGGGAATGTGGGGAACACGGATCAGCGTTCGAAGATTGGGACGTTTGATATAGCTCCGACTTATACGCGAACGATTGGTGCGAATTCGGTCTTCAACTTTGGCCCGTATATCCGCAAGGATCAGTATGACTACTATCCGAGCGGGAATCCGTTGGCTGATCTTGGGCCGATACAGAACCAGAGCATTGCTCAAACGCGTTCGCTTACAAATGCTGGAATTCATACCGATCTCTCGTATGTAAAGGGAATCAATAACATCAAGGTCGGGGCGAACTACTCGCAGACGTTTCTGCGGGAGAGTGACAGGCTGGGAATTGTCAATTCGACCTTCAACTCGCCATGCGTCGATGGCAATGGGGTGTCCCAGCCAGGGTTTACGGATCCATCGCAATGTGCTGCGGCGGGGTTGTTGTCGAACGATCCTTCGATTGGAGGCAGCTTCACTTCGGTTTTGTTGCCTTACGATTTGACTCGTGGGGGCGGCCAGTTCAACTTTATTGGACACACGGATGTGAAGGAGCTGGCCTTGTACGCTCAGGACCAGATCAAGGCGGGGAACTGGCTCTTCAATCTTGGTATCCGCGGCGATTTCTATAACGGTTTGACGGTTGCACGACAGGCTGAGCCTCGCGTGGGCATAGCTTATAGCGTGAAGCAGACGAACACGGTGTTGCGTCTGTCGTACGCACGTACGCTTGAGTCACCTTTCAATGAGAACCTCGTGCTGTCGAGTCAGGGTTGTGAGAGTGCGGTTCTTTCTCCGCTGCTTCTGTGTACGCCGGGGGTCTCGGGGACTCTGCAGCCTGGATTCAAGAATGAGTTTCATGCAGGACTGCAACAGGCCTTTGGGAAAAACTTCGTCGTAAGCGGCGACTATATCTGGAAGTACACTCACAATGCTTTCGACTTTAGTGTGCTGGGGAATACTCCGATCACCTTTCCGATCGACTGGCATAACTCGAAGATCCCAGGATTCGCTTTGCGGGCTGACGTGCCGAACTTCCATAACTTGTCGGCGTTCATTGTTATGTCGTCTGTAGCGGCCCGGTTCTTTCCTCCGCAGGTTGCCGGGGCAGGAGCGACTGTAGGCGGTAGCGGGTATCCCTTCCGCATCGACCACGATGAACGGTTCAACGAAAACACGCACGTTCAATACCAGATTCCGGGAAAGCATAGCCCGTGGGTTGGATTCAACTGGCGGTTCGACAGCGGTCTGACGGCGGGTTCGGTGCCGTGCTACAACGTGACGGATCCGAATAGCCGATGCAATCCAGCTAATGGTGGGCCGTCGATTACGATCAACGGGCAGCCGGGAATTGATCTAAGCGGTTTGACTCCGGATCAGCAGTTTCAGGCTGGGCTTACTTGTAATGGGGTAAAGGCGACTCCGTTTGTTGGAATCCCTGGCGGTCAATGTCTGGCCTCACAGCTTACGTCGACGCTGGTGTCGATTCCTGCGCCGGGTACGGAGAATGACGATAAACACCCGCCGCGAATCGCCGAGCGTAGTTTGTTCGATGCTTCAATCGGTCAGGATAATCTGTTCAACGGCGATAAGAACAAGTGGAGCCTACGTCTGACGGGTGTGAACATCACGAACAAGTATGCGCTCTACAACTTTCTCTCGACGTTCAGCGGTACGCACTATGTGACGCCGCGTGCTTTGACGGCGGAGCTTGGCTTCCACTTCTAACAGCAGACGCAGCAAAGAAAGATGGGTGGTGGGATTGAATCCACTGCCCATCTTTTTTTGTTGCGATGTGGATTGTTATTCGGCTGCCTGTAACTTCGATATCTTTTCGAGATCCTTGAGGGTTTCCTTGCTGAGGGCTTTTTCATGGAGGAGGAGTTCTGCTGCGCGGACGCGGGGCGTGCCGTGGAACCACTCCTGCACGATGTTGTTCTTTAGCAGGTTGGTCACGGCGAGGAGGCACATGCCCTGGTGATGGGCCATCCAGGAGCGAACCAGCTCGGGCTGATTGCCTTGCGTGTAGTCGGCTGCTTCGTAGAAGCCATAGGCGCCCATCCAATCCATCGCTGCCATGCGGCGAAGATTCGTGATGGAGTCTTTGCGAAGAAGAGCGAGGGCGAGGAAGCTGGAGTAGGGCGAGATGACGGGGCCATCTTCGGCTCCGTACTTCAAGGCGAGTTTTGGAATGCCCCAGGCCTGGTAGCTGTATCGGCCGTGAGGGTCTTTTTTGGAGAAGCCCGATTCGGAGATCCCCCAGGGGATGTTGTGGACGTGGTCCTTTTGAATGCGAACGGCGGACTCGAGGGAGCGTGCGATGAGGGTGTCGGGGAAGGTGCGCATCCAGAGGGACGGCATCATGTACTCGAACATGGTTCCGGTCCAGGAGAGGAGAGCGGCGCGTCCGTTGACGAGGACGTGGGAGCGGTCGAGGCGGAACCAGGACTGCTGGGGGATGTCGCCTTTGGCTACGGCGATGAAGGAGGCGATGCGGGCCTCGGAGGCGAGGAGATCGTAACAGGAGGAGTAAAGCTCGTGCGTGATGCCGTCGTATCCGATGGAGAGGAGCTGGCGGGCCTCGACGAGGAGGAAGCCGTACTCCATGGCGTCGGCGTGGCGCTCTGCTTCGCTGGCGATAGTTGTGATGTCGGATTTGAGTTGCGCGAGGCGTTGCTGCGTTGCGGGGAGGAGGGCCAGTAACTCGGCGGCGGCGGTGGCGAGCGCGGAGTCTTTTGGCAGGTCGCGCGAGGTGCCGGTGAGTTTTGATTCCAATTCTGTTACATATTCGGCTGCGTCGAGGAGCGTTGGAACTGTCTTGTGTTCGGAGCCGGCAAGTTGGGGCGGGGTGAAGAGAGATTCGAACCTGGGATGAAGCCAGGGAATGTACTGCTCGGCGAAGAGAGATAACGCAGCGAGGCGATTGGAGATCTCGTTGGAGAACCATTGCTTGCTGTCCTGGTTGGAAGAGGCGTCGCTTGCGGGGTTGAGTTGTTGCGCGAGGGATCGAAGATGCGATCGGATCGCTGCGGATGGGGGTTCCGCTGGGGCTAGAGTGATGGTTGTTTTGGCGGGTGGTTGCTGCATTTGTTTCAGGCCGGCGAAGGTCTCTGGGTTGAGGATGGGACGCTTGAGGAGATCGAGGGCACCGGTGCGCAGCGTGTAGAGCGAGGCGGAAAGATTGCCGCTGTCGACTGCGGAGACGATGTGGGGCAGGATGGGGCGCAGGGTTTCGATGTCGTACCAGTTGTAGATGTGGCCGCGCTGCTTTTCGAGGCGGTCGTAGGTGGTGAGGGTTCCGAGGGTGGCCTGGGCGAACTCCGGAAGGGTGAGGAAGCCGAACTCGTATGCGGCCTGGCGGGCGTTGAAGAGCATGCCGAGGTTTGTGGGGGAGAGCTTTCTGATCTGGACGGTGTTCTGCTCTTCGACGTTGTCGGGGATGAGCCAGTGATTTTTTTCGTCGCCGAAGTCATGGAAGTAGCGCCAGATGTGGAGGGCTTGCTGCTGCAGGAAGTGAGTGTCTTCCGGGGTGAGAGGACCTTCTTCGCGGCTTGGTGGTGAGTTGAGCCAGATGGCGACCAGAGGCGCGATGGCCCAGAGCAGGAGTACTGGTGCGGCTGCGATGAGAGACCGGAGACTGTGGAAGGCTAGCGCGACCGCTATGAGTACAGCCGCGACGGGGGAGAGTTGAAGGTAGATGTCGAGCGGGGTTCGGGACCTGCCGCCGGATTCGGCCTGGGCTGCGGTCTCCCACTCGAGCATGTGTTTGCCTGACACAAGCGTGCGGCTGAGAGAGCGGACGATGGCGTCGATGGCGAGGAACATGTGATGCGGGAGGAAGGTGAGGTTCAGCATGGTGAAGCCGAAGGAGGTGGCGAAGGTGAGGACGCCCTCGCGTGCGCCGACGAAGCTGAGTTTGAGCAGGGCTCGGCCAAGGTTGAAGCCTAGTTGAACGAGGACTGGGAGGAGGAGGAGGACCAGGCCGGCGATGGTCCAATAGAGTGCACCGCCGGGGAGGACGAACCAGCCGAGGAGAAAGAGAAGGAAGGTGACGGGTTCGACGAGACTGCGGCGGAGGTTGTCGAAGATCTTCCAGCGCGAGATGGTGTTGATGGGGTTGGGGACAGACTTGCCGGATTCGTCGGGTACCTCTGAGAAGAGCCAACGGGCGATCTGCCAGTCGCCGCGTACCCAGCGATGCTTGCGGCGGGTGTGGGCGGAGTAGTGCGAGGGGTAGTCGTCGATGATTTCGATGTCGGTGACGAGGCCGGCGCGGGCGTAGGAGCCTTCGATGAGATCGTGCGAGAGGAGAGCGTTGCGGGGGAAGCGGCGGTCGAGGACCTCGTGGAGGATGGCGACCTCGTAGATGCCTTTGCCGGCGAAGATGCCTTCGCCGAAGAGGTCCTGATAGACATCGGAGACGGCGCGGGTGTAGATGTCGAAGCCGGTTTCGCCGGAGTAGAGGGAGGCGAGGCGGGAGCGCGAGGCGGAGGAGACACTGACGCCGACGCGTGGTTGCAGGATGCCGTAGCCTTGAGTGACGATGCGAAGGCGGGGGTTGACGATGGCTTGATTGAGCGGGTGGGCCATGGTGCCGACCATGCGGGCTGCGGTGCCGCGAGGGAGCTGCGTGTCGGAGTCGAGGGTGATGACGTAACGGACGTGGTGCAGGTCTTCGAGCGGGCCGGCTTTCAGGGGGAAGCTGTCGAACTCGTTAAGCAGAAATTTGTTGAGGTCGAGGAGTTTGCCGCGCTTGCGCTCCCAACCCATCCAGACACCCTGGCGGGAGTTGAAGACGCGGTAGCGGTGGAAGATGAAGAAGGCTCCTCCTTTGGTGCGGGGGTATTTCGCGTTGAGATGATCGACGCAGTCTGCTGCGAGTTTGGCGAGGGGGTTGGAGTCTTCGTCGAGGGGGCGGGCCGTGGTGTCGGGCAGATCGGTGAGCAGGCCGAAGTGGATGTTGGGATCCTGGTTGGAGAGGTAGCGGGCTTCGAGTTCGTCGAAGAGCTCGCGGACCTGGATCTCGTTGAGGAGGAGGGTGGGGACGACGACGAGGGTGATGGCGTCGTTGGGGACTCCTTTGGAGAGGTCGATCTTGGGGAGGGACTCCGCGTGCATGAGCGCGGTGACGGTGTTGTTGATGAGGTCTACGCCGCCCTGGGTTGCGGGAAGAAGCGCGAGCAGGAGCGCTACCATGACCGGCCAGAAGGCGTGATGCGGGACCAGCGGGGCGATGATGGCGACGATGAGGAGACATGAGAGGGTGAAGATGCCGAGGATGTAGAAGTCCTCGTTGAAGCGGCGGAGGAAGCTGCGGATGCGTTCGATGGGAGGAGGGTGGTATCCGATGCGGCGGTGAAGCTCGGGGAGGCCTTCGGCGAAGAGATAGTAGCCGATGTGGCGGGTGCGCAGAGCGAGGCGAGGATCGGGGTCGGAGGTTACTGTGGCATTGCGTGCGAGGTTGAGGGAGATCTGGGCGGTCTCTACTTCGCTGGCGTCGGCGTAGTGGGCGAGCTCTGCCACACGCATGTGATAGGTGTGGCGAGTTTCGTCCTCCATGCGGGCGAAGACGGCGGCGGGGTCTTCGCGGAGGATGGAGTCGAAGGCGATGAGGGGTTCGAGGACGTTGCGCCACTCGAACTGGTTGAGGCGGCGCATGCTGTGGAGGATTGCGGAGAAGGGAGACTGCTCAATGGGTGGGAGCGGGCCGGCGGCTAAGGCTTCTTCGGCACGGTCGAGGATGTATTCGAGTTGTGCGAGCTTGAGGGCTTGCGGGAGGACTGTGATCTCTTCGAGGAGGAGCGCATCGCGTTGCTGGGCTTGGTTGACGTAGACGGTGAGGGACTCGTCGGACCATATGCCGCGGGCTGCGACGAGGTATCCCTCGGTGAGATTGATGGCTCGCGGCAGTTCGCTGTCTTTGTCTACGCGGACGTGGGGAAGGGAGGCGAAGGTTTCGGCGGTGTTGTCTCCAGCGATGAGCGCGGACTCGAGCATGCGGGTGCTCTCGAGGAGTTCGAGCTCTGGAGTGAGCTCGTGGATGGAGGCGGTTTTTTTGCACGTGCGAAGGACTTCGGTAAGACGCTGCTTCAGGCTTTCGAGTCGCTTCGAGAGGCCGTCCGATCTGGTGCTGGCTGGCACCATCTCCCACTGGCGGCTCATGGCATCGGCGCACGCTCTCAGCTCTGCGTCAGAGACGGAGGGTTTTTCGGGAAGGCCCGCAGTCGGCAGCTCCGGTGCCGGAGCAGTGGGCGGCAGAAGGTGTTCTGCGGTGACCGGATTCTCTGAAGATGGTGCCATGGAGCCTTTCTCTAACCGTTCTCCCGCCGCGGCGGGTGCTGACTGCGATTTGCTGAGTGCGATTATCTGCTGATGTTGACCCGTCTGCCGGTGCTGATTGGGTGAGATGCGAGGGTGAAGCTTACCTGTAGCTTGCGGCCTGCATCTCAAACATGCTCGCATAGAGTCCATTTTTTTCTATGAGTTGTTGGTGGTTGCCCTCTTCTATGAGCCGGCCGCCGGAGAGGACGACGATGCGGTCGGCCATGCGTACGGTGGAGAAGCGGTGGGAGATGAGCAGGGCCATCTTTCCCAGGGTCAGCTCGGCGAAGCGCTCGAAGACCTCGAGTTCGCTGCGGGCGTCGAGGGCTGCGGTGGGCTCGTCGAGGATGAGGAGCTGGGCGTCGCGAAGATAGGCGCGGGCGAGGGCAATCTTCTGCCACTCTCCGCCGGAGAGTTCGACGCCTCCTTCGAAGCGTCGACCGAGCATCTGATCATAGCCGCCTGCGAGTTTGGTAACGACGGTGTCGGCGAGGCTCTTGTGGGCGGCGACCTCGATGTCGCTGTCTTGATAGGGCTGATCGACGCGGCCTACGGCGATGTTTTCGCGCGCGGTCATCTCGAAGCGCATGAAGTCCTGAAAGATGACTCCGATGTTGCGGTGGAGATCTTCGAGGTTGTACTCGCGGAGGTCGATCCCGTCGAGCAGGATCTCGCCTTCGGTGGGATCGTAGAGACGGGTGATGAGTTTGACGACGGTGGTCTTGCCCTGGCCGTTTTCGCCGATGAGCGCGATTCTTTCTCCGGGCGAGAGGGTGAGGTTGAAGTTTTTGAGGACGGTTCGGTTGGTGCCGGGATAGGTGAAGGAGACGTTGCGGAACTCGAAGCCGCGCTGGATCTTCGCGGGGGCGGAATGCCCGTCAGGGTTGGAGATAACGGTTGGCTTCATGTCGAAGAAGGCGATAAGGTCGGTGAGGAAGAGGGCCTGGTCGGCGATGCCGGAGGCGGTGGAGAAGACCTGCTGGAGGTTGGAGCTGGCTTGCTGGATGGCGGTGGTGAGAAATCCGAACTGGCCGATGTTGTAGGCGCCGTGGAGGGTGCGCCAGATGACGTAGACGTAGGCTCCGTAGTAGCCGAGCGTGCCGATGACGCCGAGCAGGCCGCCGACGATGAGCTTCGATCTGGAGAGGGTGACGTCTTCGAGGTAGATCTGATCGGCTAAGGCCTGAAATCTGTTGGTAAAGAACTTGTTCAGGCCGAAGAGTTTTACTTCTTTGGCTCCTTCGCGGCTGCCGGCGACCTGCCGGAGATAGTCCATCTGACGCTTGGCGGGGGTTTGGCGGAAGTTTTTTGCGTAGCCGAGGAAGGCGTAGTGGGTTTCGCCGAGGAAGGAGGGGAGAACGCCGAGTGCGAGCAGGAGGACGAGCCACGGAGAAGCAAACGCCAGGGCTGCCGAAAATGCCAGAGTGGTGATGATCTGCGTGACCAGACGGCCTAGCTGCTGGATCATGGCGAGGCGATCGGTGGCCTGTACGCGGGCGCGTTCGAGGCGGTCGTAGAAGACGGGATCTTCGTAGGTGGTGAGGTCGAGACGCGCGGCCTGCTCCATGACGCGGACACTGACGTACTGGGTGTAGCGATTGGCGAGGAGCGAGTCGGAGTAGTCGATTGCTCGGGTGATAAGGCCGAGAGAGACGTTAAGGACGACCTCGGCGACGACGAGGTGCCAGAAGTTGGAGGCCAGGGCGTGGCCGCGGATGACCTCTGCGATGTCGTTGAGGATGTATGCGGCTATCTTCGCGATACCGAACGGAAGCATGGCGACGATGAGGCGGAGGAACAAACCCCACGTTACGACGGCCCGTCCTGACTGCCAGAGGATGCGCAGGACTGCGGGCATGTTTTGCAGGGCGCTGATTCGATCCCGCCATGGACTTGCAGCATTCACAGGGTCTTTCAAATCGCTCCTAAAGTGAGACTGCAAAGAGAAAAGGAAGAGTCACATAGAAGTGGAGACTGCGTTTAATGGATGCAGTAAAGCTATCAGGTGTTGGATATTTCGTGGGCGGGCGATTGGCGCTTGTGGTGCGTTCCGTTACGAGGTTGCGGAGAGGGTTATCTGCTGCCAGATTTCAGGGTCGACCGGGACGCCGAGCCGCATGTTCTCTTCTCGAAGCTGCAGGGTCTGTTCGCCGGGGTAGCGGCTGGGTTTGTTGGGGTCGGCTGGGGTCGCGTGGTGGAGGGAGTCGAGGATGCCTTCGGCGATGCAGGTGAGTTCGCCGGGATCGGCGATGCCGGTGGGGTCGATGGCGAGGAAGACCTGGGAGAGGCCGGACTCACGGAGTGGATCGCGGGGGATCTGGTGGGTGGCTAGACCGCCGGAGAGCATTGCGGCGAGCATGTCGAGGACGAGGGAGAGCCCTGAGCCCTTCCAATAGCCGACGGGTAGGGCGCGCTGAGAGGACTCGATGGCTGCTGGATCGCGGGTGAGATTGCCTGCGGTGTCGAAGCCGCCGTCGACCGGGAGAGGTTGTCCGCGTTTGCTGTAGGCGGCTAGTGTGCCATAGGAGAACTGCGACATCGCCATGTCGAGTATGACGTGACCGCCGGGGCGGGGGACTGCGATGACGAGGGGGTTGTTGCCGAGGGCGGGTGTGGTGGCTGCCCAGGGCGGGAGGTTGGCGAGGGTGTTGGTCCAGCAGAGGGCGAAGAGGCCTTGCTCGGCGGCCTGCCAGCCGTAGGTTCCGCCGCGCATCCAGTGGTTGGTGTTGGCGAGGGCTACTGCGCCTATGCCGTGTTGTTGTGCGAGGGCGATGGCTCGTTGCATAGAGGCGTGGGCGTTTAGATTGCCAACGCCACGATGACTGTCCCATCGCTCGATAGCTCCGATGCCGGCGGTTTTGGTGGGCTCTGCGTGGATGTTGATGCTGCCGTTGCGGATGGTTTCGACGAAGCGAGGGAAGCGGTTGAGGCCGTGGGTGTAGATGCCGTCGCGGGTGGTTTCGGCGAAGAGGCGGGCGCAGAGGGTGGCGCGGTCGTGGGTGAGGCCAAGCTGCTGCATGGCGCGGAGGAGGGCCGCGTGGAGTTGGTCGAAGGGGACTCGAAGCATGGTTCAGTTTAGAGCTTGTCGAACTTGTCTAGGTCGATATGAGTTCGTCGGTTTGCATCAGGCGGTCAGTTCTTACTGGATGCGGAGCGGTCGCTTGCCTCCTTCGAATGCTCGAAGGCTTTGGTGGAGTGCTCGTGGGCTTGTTTGGAGAGCTCGTGGGCGGTGAGGTGATCGCTTTTGCCGTGCGCAGTGGCGGCGGCTTGATGGGCGTGGGCGGCTTTGTTGTGATACTCGGCGGCGCGATCGTGTGGGCTCTGCGGCATGAGGTGCTCCTTGGCTTCTTGAATGTTTGGATGCTTGTTCCGGCTGAAGTGGGAGCAGATTCTATCTGCCCGTCTTCTATCTGCCCATCCTCTATCGGCCCATCCACCCGCCGTCTACGGTAAGGACGGTGCCGGTGACGTAGTTGCTGGCGGGAGAGCTGAGGTAGAGGGCGGCGCCTGCGAGGTCTTCGGGTTGTCCCCACCGCGCGGCGGGGATGCGGTCGAGGATCTGGCGGTTGCGTATCTCGTCGGCCTGGAGGGCTTCGGTGTTGGTGGTGGCGAAGTAGCCGGGGGCGATGGCGTTGACCTGGATTCCCTTGGGGGCCCACTCGTTGGCGAGGGCTTTGGTGAGTTGGGCGACTCCGCCTTTGCTGGCGGCGTAGGCGGGGACGCGGATGCCGCCCTGAAAGCTGAGGAGGGAGGCGATGTTGACGATTTTGCCGCAGCTTGTGCCGAGGCCGCCGCGTGGGATCATGTCGCGGGCGGTGAGTTGGGAGAGTTGAAAGACGCTGGTGAGATTGACCTGAAGGACCTGTTGCCAGTCCTCGAGGGTGACCTCTTCGGCGGCGGCGCGAAGGATGGTTCCAGCGTTGTTGATGAGGATGTCGACGCGGCCGAATCTTTCTTTGACCTGGGTGAAGAGATCCTCAGCGCCGGTGGCGGAGCCGAGATCGGCGCGAAAGGCTGCGGCGTTTTCGCCGATGGCTGCGGCGGTCTCTGTGGCGGCGCGGCGGTTGCCGTGACAGGCTACGGCGGCTCCTGCTTGCGAGAGAGCGATGGCGATGGCTGCGCCGAGGCCGCTGGCGGAGCCGGTGACGAGGGCTACTTTGTTGTCGAGGCGGAAGCTTTCGAGGATGTTGTAGGGCTGGTTGGGCATCTAGGCCAATGTACTGGGATCGGGGTTGAGGAGCAAACGGAAGAAGAGGTTGACGATGAAGCAATGGTTCTTTATGGTTGGGTATTGTTTGAGGAGCCAACTATATGCACTGGTTGACGAGGCTGACGGCTGTTTTTGGGATTGGGATGCTGATGGCATCGGCGGGATGGTCGCAGACAGCGGCGCCTGGAGCGGCTACGCAAGCACAGGTTGAATTGGTGAATCTGCTGACGCCGAGTGATGTTGCGACTCGCGGTGCAGAGCAGCTTGAGAAGGCCAAGGCGAGTGCGAGCGGGAGCTCCGGTGCGACGCTGGCGAGGTATCCGGGGCACTACACCATGATTACGGCGAGGGCGAAGAGCGGTGGGGCCGAGGTGCATGCACACTACTCCGACTTTCTGATTGTGGTGGACGGAGAAGGTACGGAACTCACGGGCGGCACGGTGGTCGATCCGAAGGAAGGGGAGAATGGGGAGACGCGTGGATCGCGCCTGGAGGGTGCTACGGCCCATGTGCTGCACAAGGGAGATATTCTTCACATTACGGCAGGGACACCGCACCAGGCGATTGAAGGGCCAGGGCAGACGATCACGATCTTTGTCATCAAAGTGGAGAAGCCGACGGTTGAAGGAAGCGTCGCGGCGAAGTAGCCAGGGCGGCGCGCGCGGATGTGGAGAGCTGGGGACTCTTATAGGGGACTCTTATACTGGATTGGATCGGAGACAGGGAATGCGGCTTTATCAGATGGCAGATGCGGTGCGCTACGGGTTGATGAACACCGACGAGTTGCGGGAGGCCTTTCTGCTGGAGGGGATGTTTGAAGTTGGGGAGATCGAATTTGCTTATGTGGATCTTGACCGGACGGTGATTGGCTCGGCTGTGCCTGGGAAGGAGGCGTTGACGCTTGAGACAGAACCGGAGTTGCGCGCGGAGTATTTTCTGGAGCGGCGTGAGCTTGGGGTTCTAAATGCAGGTGGGGCGGGTTCGGTGGTAGTAGATGGAAAGAGCTTTGAGATGGGTAAGCTGGACTGTCTCTACGTAGGTCGTGGAAGTAAAGCAGTTACTTTCTCGAGTAAGAGCGCGAAGGATCCGGCTTACTTTTATCTCTTGAGTTATCCAGCTCATGCAGAGTATCCGACTGCAATGGTTAAGTTCGCTGATTTGCAGGGATTGCAGTTGGGAGCTGCGGAGACTTGTAACAAGCGGACTATTTATAAAGCTATTTATAAAGATGGAATTAAGAGCTGCCAGTTAGTGATGGGGTTTACTCTGCTGGAGTCCGGAAGTAACTGGAATACTATGCCTCCGCATACGCATATGAGACGGAGTGAGGTTTATTTTTATTTCGATGTGGATCGTGCGCATCGGGTATTGCATTTGATGGGGCCGCCCGATGCTACGAGTCACCTGGTAGTGGCGGATAAGGAAGTGGTGGTGTCGCCGGGCTGGTCGATCCATGCCGGGGTTGGGACGAAGAACTATGCTTTTTGTTGGGGGATGGGTGGGGAGAATCAGACTTACGACGATATGGACCCCGTGTCGATTGCGGACTTGAGATGAGCGATGCTTCGGCTGGGTTGACGATTCGTACGGCGGACGCTTGCAGGTGGGACCTGGTGAGCCTCGGCGAGGTGATGCTGCGGTTTGATCCGGGCGAAGAGCGGATTGCGGGAGCGCGAAACTTCCGCGTGTGGGAGGGCGGCGGCGAGTACAACGTGGCGCGTGGACTGCGCCGGTGTTTCGGACGGAGGACATCGATTGTTACAGCGCTCGCGGACAATTCTGTGGGCCGGTTGCTTGAGGATCTGATGCTGGAGGGCGGTGTTGATCTGTCGCATCTGCGGTGGGTGGAGTATGACGGGATTGGGCGGGAGGCGCGCAACGGGATCTACTTTCTGGAGCGTGGATTTGGATTGCGCGGCGCCATGGGAATGATGGATCGAGGACATACTCCGATCTCGCAGATGAAGCCGGGCCAGGTGGATTGGGATGGGATCTTTGGCGGCGAGGGAGTGCGCTGGTTTCATACAGGGGGCGTGATGTGTGCGCTGTCGATGGAGGCTCCTACTGTGGCTCGAGAGGCGATGGTGGCGGCGCAGCGGCATGGGTTGGTCGTGTCGTATGACTGTAACTATCGGCCGTCGCTGTGGAAGAATGCCGGTGGGCGGCAGGGAGCGAGCGATGTGAATCGGATGCTGGCTCCGTTTGTGGATGTGATGTTTGGGCATGAAGGGGATTTGGCGGCGGTATTGGGCGACGCTTCGCATGGTGCGCCGTGGCATAGCTATGAGAGCTATGGGGAGATGGCCTCGCGGGTGTGCCAGGAGTTCGGGAATATCAAGGTGATTGCTACGACGACGCGGAGGCCGAAGACGGCGAACAGGAACGATTGGGGAGCGTTTGGGTATTCGGTTGGAAAGGTCTGCGAGAGTATTCGGTTTGATGATCTTGAGGTGCTGGACCGTGTGGGTGGTGGAGATTCTTTTGCGGCAGGTTTGATCTATGGGTTAATGGAAGCGAAGGGTTTGCAGTGGGCGCTTGATTGCGGGGTGGCGCATGGGGCGTTGGCGATGACGACGCCGGGGGATAGCTCGATGGCGACGCTGGGTGAGGTGGAGCGTGTGATGGCGGGTGGGTCGGCTGGAGTGCAGCGGTAGATTTGAGAGTGAGGAGAACTATGGAGAAGGCTGCGGTACTGCGGGAGTTGCGGGAGATTGGGCTGGTGCCGGTGCTGCGGGCGGATTCGATTGAGCAGGCGATGGCGCTGGCGGATGCAATTGCGGCCGGGGGGGTGACCGTGCTTGAGGTGACGATGACAGTGCCGGGGGCGATTGAGGTGATGCGTCGTCTGGCAGAGCAGCGACCGGAGATCCTGATTGGGGCGGGGACGGTGCTGGATGCGGAGACGGCGCGGATGTGCATCCTCGAAGGGGCTCAGTTTGTGGTGAGCCCGGCGCTGAATGTGGCGACGATCGAGATGTGTCATCGGTATTCGGTTGCGGTGTTGCCGGGCGCGCTGACTCCGACTGAAATCGTGACGGCGTGGCAGGCTGGGGCGGATGTTGTGAAGGTGTTTCCGGCGAGTGCGATGGGTGGGCCGAAGTACCTTACTTCGCTCAAGGGACCGTTGCCGCAGATCGAGATGATTCCTACTGGCGGCGTGATGTTGGGGACTGCGGCGGAGTTCCTGGAGGGGGGTGCGTTTGCGCTTGGCGTGGGGTCGGATCTGGTGGATAAGAAGATGATCGCGGAGGGCAGGCCTGAGGTGATCACCGATATTGCCCGGAGGTATCTGGAGATTGTGCGGGCGTTTCGTTTGAAGCACCCGGTTTAGTTTTTCGCGGGGGTGCCGGGGGGTAGCCAGGGCTTTGGGCGTGTGGTCCAGAGGATGGGCTGGCGGATGGGGAAGGTGCGCTGGAGTTCGGCGTTGGGTGGGTCGGGGGGGAGGGTCTTCCAGAGGGCGGCGTACTCGGGGCGGTCGTAGACGCGGGCGGCGAAGAGGAGGCTGGGTGGCCGGATGGGAAGCGACGTGAAGTAGGTGACGTCGGCTCGGTAGGGCCAGGTGCCTCGGTTGAGGAGGTAGGGATAGAGGCGGGCGATGACGGTGTGCATGCCGGGGCCGTCCTGCAGCTCGTACTCCCATACACTCTCGAAGCGGGTGGAGAGGAGGAGGCAGATGGCGGCGAGCATGTCGAGGTTGAAGAGGGTGTTGCGGTAGGGGTTTGGGGTGGTGAGCTCGTGGGGGAAGGTGCCGTCGGCGACGATCTGGGCGCGGAGGGTGGAGGTTTTGTACTGGTGGCGGAGTGTGGTGAGGGGGCGGTCGTCGGCTGGCTGGGTGAGGTGAGCTATGGCGGAGGCCTGGAGGAGCCAAGAGGTTCCGTGGTGGCTCTTGTTGTCCCGGGCGAGGCCAGCCATGCGTGAGGTGTTGAGCCAGTCGAGGTAGGCGGTGAACCACTTGGTGAGGGCGGTGAGCTCTTCGGAGGTGAGGGCCTCGGAGTTCGTGAGGAAGGGGAGCGATTGGACTACTTCTGCGAGGTGGACTGCTTCGACGACTCCTTCGAGGCGGCCATTTTTTGCGGGGGGGATGGTCTGGGCGTATTGGAGGCTGGGGGTCATGCTGGTGGCGGGGGTGAGGAACCAGGCTCGGAGGTGGGCGGCGGCTTGCTGGGCGTAGCGGGGGTCGGTAGTGAAGAGGTAGGCGGCGGTGAGGGCGGGGACGTAGAGGCTGAGGTTGAGCAGGGCGTCGCGGTGGGCGGTGAAGGCGTCGGGATTTGGGGTGGTGTCGGTGTGCTGGACCCAGGAGGCGGTGGGGTTGGCGGGGTCGGGGAAGAAATCTTCGGGTTCGGAGTAGAAGTCGTGGGGGGTGCCGGGGCTGCGGGGGCAGAGGAGGGTGGTGAGGGGGACGGGAGGCTGGGTGAGGTAGCGGTTGGCCTGGGCGAGGATGCGATCATGGTCGATGGCGGCTACGTCGGGGCGGGCGGTGGGTTTGGGTTGGGGCTGAGTTTGGGAGCGGAGGAGGCTTGGGGAGAGGAGGAGGGTCGCGGCTTGGGAGCAGAAGGTGCGGCGGGTTACGGCCATGGGGTTTGAGCCTCTTCGGCGGAAAGGGTACCACGGGTTGCTTTGTCGGCTACGGGTACCCCCCTCCCCCCTCCCTGGTATCTTGTACGGAACTTGCTTCTTATCAATGGTTTGCTGAGGGATTGTGCCTGTAAGTTATTGATAAGGGATGGTTTGTTTGCAAAATACTTAGAATGAGTAAGTTATGGCTAATTCCTCGTCGTCAGGTTTTGCTTTGGCTCTCCACGAAAATGCCCCGGCCAGCGCTGGGGCTTTTTTGTTCCTGCTCCTATTTTAGCTTGTGGGCGGAACTAATGCGCCACGCGAAAATCCTTGTGGGGCGCGGGGATTTGAGGTTTGGGGGCTTGACAGGTTTTTGATAGCGGTGAGTTTCGAGGGAGGCTGTTTGGGTTGGAAGGTGTCGGGATCCGTGCCCTTCGACGGCTTTACCGTTGCTGCCCTTCGCCTTCATCCAGATGCACTTCGATGGGACGCCTTTGAAGGAGTTGAGTTGCTTGGGGTATCTAGAAGCAAATGCAACAGCAGATTCGTCCTCCGTTCGACAGCGCTCAGAGTCCGGAATGACAACAAAACCGCTTCGGTCGAGATGGCGGTTTTTGTGGGGGTGTGAGAGCGGAAACGGTTGGAGTGTTTGGGTTGAAAGGTTCGGACAGTATGGGCGGGTGGACGGTGTCGGGATCCTTCACTTCGTTCAGGATGACAGCGAAGAACACGCTGGGGGGATGGCTCCCCCCTTGGCGGGCGTTCTTAGATGGCTTCGGGCTTTAGGACGAGGTTCTGGCCCTGGCCGCTGGCTCTGGTGGTGAGGGAGCGGTTCTTGTCCTGGATGCGGCCGAAGGTGCTGTTGAGGAGCCGCTGCATCTTGGAGGCGGCGCCGGTGACGGCGCTGGGGATGTCGGCGGAGTCGTTGGTGACGGCCAGCGACTGATGGCGTTTAGGGCGAACTTCTAAGCGGCAGCGTTTGTCTTGCGCTCCTGATTTGTCTCCGTTTTCGTCGCTGAGGTGGACTTCGACGCGGGTGATTTCGTCTTTGAATCGATTGAGGATCCGATGGAGGTCGGAATCGATCAGGGTGGAGAGTTTTTTATGCATGGAGATGTTTTTATCGCTGCTGATCTGAATCTGCATTCGTTAAACTCCTTCTCACTTACATGCGAGGTTAGACGCACTGAGTCAGCAGGAAGTGGCCGAGTTTTTGTGGCTGCGAGGTTAGCAGGCTGTGCAAAACTTTTTGAGATGGACAGACTTGTCTGCTGCGATCTCCGAGGAGATATCTCTGAGATCGCAGCTTCCGGCTTAGGCAGTGATGCGCTGAGGTGGCTGACGGTAAGCCAAAGCCCTCACCTTCAACCGAACTTAGTTTGATTTGAGTTGGTGTACGAGCTGGCTAAGATTTTCGACTGTAACCAAGTCCGTGAGTTTGCCTTCTTTGTCGAAGGTAAAGAACTCCGTGCCGTCCACGCGAATGCTTTTGTTGGTCGCGGCGATGACGCCTTCGGGGGTCGGGAGATCGCCTTTTTGAGTTCCTGTGATGATGAACCGAATGGCGGCTGTATTGCCATCGACGACTGTCGTTAGATCGGTAATCTTCACGTCAGGGAATGGTCCAACGAACCTGCCGATTCGATTGACAAAGGCAGCGCGGCCGTTCACCTCGGTTCCGTTAGAGTCGACGTGTAGGTTCTCTGTTACGAGATCGCCGTTTTTGTTGAAGTCGCGGTTGTTGAAGTTTTTGTGGAACTGAGAGACATTGTTCAGGATGAGTTTTTCGTAGGTGCTGTAGGGATGGGGCGTGTGGGTTGGGACGGTAAAGTTTGGTGCCTGGGCTGAATCGGTTTGAGCGAAGCTGATTCCCGAACAGAGCAGTGCTCCGATCGTCAGAGTGATTGCGAATGTCTTCATAGCGGTTGTCTCCTTGAACTGAGTCTGTTGGGGTGAGTTGTTTACAGGCTTATGATAAGAACTCGCAGGTGCGAATAGGTCTTGATTTGGTGCTGATTCGTCCGAAGCCTGGAGGAGAGGGAGAGGCATGAAGCTGGATGTCATTGAGCGGCTTCTTGCCAATCTCGAGGTGGGGGTTGGGGCGTTTGCTTCCTGCGATATCCGACGAGGACACCAACTTACTTTTGAAGCGCGTCCTGCTGCGGGGGTTCACTACTGCCTGGCTGGAAAGGGTGTTTTACGGATACGAAACGGTAAGACCGTTGAGGTACGACAGCATAGCTTTGTTCTACTGCCTCCTAATGTCATCTACAGTCTGGGGGCAAATGAGACGGAAGAGAGCGACAGTGTGCCGCGTCGCCGGCTGCGTGTACCTTTGTTCAAAGAGAGCGTTCCCACGATTCAGGCGGGAGAGGGGGCGACCGGTATCGTTACGGTGTGTGGGGAGATTCGCTTCGAAGGCGTCGGTATACCAGGATTTTTTGCTCAATTAGGTGAACCGATGATTGAGCACTTTGAGGGACCGGATGGGTTGAGGGAGCAGTTCATCATTCTTCTGGCAGAGTCTGCGCGACCTCAATTCGGGACCCGACCTTTGACGGAGGCGCTGTTGAAGCAGTGTTTAATTCTTCTGTTGCGGCGGAAGATTGAACGCGGCGCGCCACCGCTGCCCTGGATAGCTGCACTCGCTGATAGGGGACTATCCAAAGCGCTGCATGCGATCCTTCATCGTTACTCAGAGACGTTTACCGTGGAGACGTTGGCATCGATTGCCGGGATGAGCCGCGCGGCGTTTGCCTCTCGCTTTACGCGGGTCTTCGGTCAGACGCCAATTTGTCTGTTGAGGTCGGCGCGTCTTAGTCGTGCGAAGGAGCTTCTGGCTACGTCAGATGGGTCGATTGATCAGATTGCTCGCTGTGTCGGTTTTTCGAGCCGGAGCAGCTTCTCGCATGCTTTTCGTCAGGCGTACGAGATCGATCCGTCTGCATTCCGCGCCACTGCGCTGGTTGGATCGGACTCGACCTTTTGAGAACCGCTCGTGGTCGAGCAGGCATTTCGGATTTGAAGCAGCCGTCTTAGGGGTGGATTATTTTTTTGCGAGGGTTGCAGCTGTCGTGTTGATCTGGCATACGGCTACGGCGGAGTTGCGGTAGGGGCAGGAGAAGGCGGTGGTGGCCTGGGGGGAGAGGAGGAGCCAGGTGACTCCGTAGGGGCGCAGGCGCTCGGTTCTCTGTGCGTCGGTGAGTTGATTCAGGCCTCGTTGCGCGTCGCGGTAGGGGCCCCAGACAGCTGCCAGCGCGGGAAAGAGAGAGGAGACGCCCTCGTCCTTGCTGTCGTTGAGGGTGCTTCGTTCTGCCATGGCGCGGAATCCGGGTTCGTCGTCGGAGCTATGGGTTGCGGTGGAGTCGGAGGCGAAGAGGGCCTGCGGAGGGGTGTGGGCGCGGACCCAGAGGAAGGCTTGCTCCTCGGGGCTGGTTGGCCGCTCCCAGGGCCACTCGATGTGCGAGGAGACGGGGTAGGATTGGTGATCGCCATAGGCCATTCCGGCGATGGCGATGATCAGGACGGCGATGCCTGGCAGGACTCTTCGGCGAAGGATGTGGAGGCCGATGAAGCCGCCGAGCATGACGAGGCCGAGGACGTAGATGGTGTGAAAGCTGCGGAGCACCTGAAGGCGCATGAGCAGATCGGGGTGATCCGGGTGGACGAAGCAGAGGGAGGCGAGGCAGCTGGTGGCTCCGGTGAAGACGCAGGCCAGGCAGAGCTTGCCGGTATTGGTACGGAGGCCGGACCTTACGGCGGCGATGGCCATGAGGAGAAGCGGGGCGATGAGGCCGAGGATCTCGTCCCATTGCCAGCGGGAGAGGAAGTAGTAGGTGCGGCTGAGGGCGGCTTCGCGGTAGTAGGGGGAGACGGGGTCGTGCCGGGTGATCCAGGCGATGAGGCCGCAGAGGAGGAAGGCTGCTCCGCAGAGACCGAGGGCCGCGCGCGTTCGACGCTCGTTGAGGAGCATGAGCGTAAGGAGGAAGCCGATGAGGTAGATGCCCATCAGCGGATGAAGCGCGCAGGCGAGAAGGGTGCAGATGGCCATGCGGGTCCAGGAGCGATCGAGGCAGGCTACGATGGCGAGCAGGGTGAGCGGGGTGGAGAGCGAGCGCGCGGTGAGATAGGGATCGGCTACCAGCAGAGAAGTGGCCGCGGCGGGCATGGTGAGACAGACGGCGGCGAGGAGGGTGCCGCTCCATCGCGCGTACTCCGAACGGAACAGACGCATGGCGAGGAGATGCGAGGCGAAGAGGAAGGCAAAGATGGAGACGCAGTAGGTGAGCAGCAGAAGGATCTTGAAGGGGAGATGGGCGTGGATCGAGATCCATGCCAGGAGATGGGAGAAGAGGGAAAGCCTGCTGTGGCCGTCGACGAATAGGGCGTCGGGTTGAAAGAGCGAGGGGTCGATGGTTCTCTCGAGGCCGGCGACGTAGATGGCTCCATCCTGCGAGTAGGGATGGTAGCCGTGGAGCAGGAAGGTCGCTGAGGCCAGAGCCGTCAGGGGGATGAGTCTGTTGCTTACGTTGTTGCTGGAGTGGTTGAGACTGGGTGGCGCAGTTTCATAGGCTGCTGAGTCAACGGATAAAACTACCAAATTCATCTCTCCCAGAAATCTTCAGCATTCTTTCTTCGTACGCTATTTCTGGGTGTGGGGAGCCCCTTCCAGTTTTAACGCTTGAATGGGAAGGGTAGCAGTTTTACCGATATCGCACCGTGAGCCGCCTACTTCAATTCCCTTATAGCAGAGGGTAGACGAAGTACAACGTCATTTGTGTGCATCTTTTGGGTCTACTATGCAGCTTTTTTTGTTGCCAAGGTGCTTAAGGGAGCGGATTGCGCGGCTTCGAGTTGGTCTGCAACGACTTAGGAGATGGCGGCGGTGACCAAGGCCTGGGCTTCGGTTTGTATTTGTTTGAGGTGATCTTTTCCTTTGAAGCTCTCGGCGTAGATCTTGTAGACGTCTTCGGTGCCGGAGGGGCGGGCGGCGAACCATCCGTCTTCGGTGGTGACTTTGAGTCCGCCGATGGGGGCGTGGTTGCCGGGCGCTTCGGTGAGGATGGCGGTGATGGGTTCGCCTGCCAGCTGATTTGCGGTGACTTGTTGCGGCGACAGTTTGGCCAGCTTGGCTTTTTGATCTTTGGTGGCGGCGGCGTCGATGCGCTCGTAGACGGGGTTGCCGTACTTCTCTGTGAGCTCGGCGTAGAACTGGCCGGGGTCTTTGCCGGTGCGTGCGGTCATCTCGGCGGCGAGTAGGCCGGGGATGAGGCCGTCCTTGTCGGTGGTCCAGACCTGGCCGTTGCGGCGGAGGAAGGTGGAGCCGGCGGACTCTTCCCCCACAAAACCTAACGAGCCGTCGATTAGGCCGTCTACGAACCACTTGAAGCCTACCGGGACTTCGAGCATGGGGCGGTTGAGGCCCTTGGCTACGCGGTCGATGATGCTGGAGGAGACGAGGGTCTTGCCGATGCCGACTTTCGCGGACCACTGGGGGCGGTTGGTGAAGAGGTACTGGATGCAGACGGCGAGGTAGTGGTTGGGGTTGAGGAGGCCGGTGGTGCGGGTGACGATGCCGTGGCGGTCGTGGTCGGTGTCGGCGGCGAAGGCTACGTCGTACTTTTCTTTGTTGGCGATCATGCTGGCCATCGCGTAGGGGGAGGAGCAGTCCATGCGGATGCGGCCGTCCCAGTCGGTGGTCATGAAGCGGAAGGTTGCGTCTACGTTGGGGTTTAGGATTTGTAACGGTAGATGATACTTATCGGCGATGCGAGGCCAGTAGTGGACGCCGGCTCCGCCTAGCGGGTCTACGGCTAGCTTGAGAGTGGTTCCGGCGAGGACTTCGAAGTCGATGACGTTGGCGAGGTCGTCGACGTAGGAGGTGATGTAGTCGTGGCGGTGGGTGGTGGGGGCGTTGAGGGCCTGGGTGTAGGGGATTTTTTTTATCTGTGAATTGGAGCCGCGGGCGCCGGTGAGGCCGGCGGCGATGATGTCGTTGGCGCGGTTCTCGATCCACTTGGTGGCGGTGGTGTCGGCGGGGCCGCCGTTGGGTGGGTTGTACTTGAAGCCGCCGTCTTCGGGTGGGTTGTGGGAGGGGGTGATGACGATGCCGTCGGCCTGGTGATCTTTGTGCGTCGCGTTGTAGGTGAGGACGGCGTGGGAGAGGGCGGGGGTGGGGGTGTAGGCGAGGTCGGTGTCGACCATGACGTCGATGTTGTTGGCGGCGAGGACCTCGAGGGCGGTGGCGAAGGCGGGCTCGGAGAGGGCGTGGGTGTCTTGCGCGAGGAAGAGCGGGCCGGTTGTGTTTTGGTCGCGGCGGTAGTCGACGATGGCCTGGGTGATGGCGGCGATGTGGTCTTCGTTGAAGGCTGTGTTGAAGGCGCTGCCGCGATGGCCGGAGGTGCCGAAGGCTACCCGTTGGGCGGGCAAGGTGGGGTCGGGATGGAGGGTGTAGTAGGCGGTGATGAGGCGAGAGAGATTGACCAGGTTGGCGGGGAGCGGGGGCTGGCCGGGCTGGTTGGGGGTCTGAGTTGGATTGGTGCTCATGCCGTCTTGTCCCTCTTCGTGTGCCGATTGATTGTTGCGACCTTTGACACTATATGGGATGCGGATGTGTGGAAGATGTATGGGGCGGGTTTGAGGGGAGCCGGGATTGACACGGAAGTCGCAGAGGAAGGTGCTTGTGTTTTGGGTGTGGTTAGCCTAAAACGGGAATGATCCGGGTTGTGTGTTTTGATTTGTAACACTGCTGGGCCGCTTTCTAGCCAGCTTCGACGTGCGCTGTTGAGTTTTGATCGTGGAGACGATGGCTGGTCTTGTTTGGCGCGAAGGTGCGTCGCGGGGCCTGTCCATGAGGGGTTGGATGGGCCAGGTACGACGGATTCTGCTGTATGGGTTGGGGCTTGCGGGGCTTTGGTTCGCGGCGTTGCCGGCGTTCGCGGTGGAGACGACGCTGGTGGCGGACGCTCATGTGAACAGCGCGCGGCAGGCGGTCAATAGCGGGGCGATCTCGAATCTGAATGTGGGCGGCGGGTATACGGCGCTGCTACAGTTCGACCTTACGATGTTGCCGGCGGGGACTACGGCGGCGCAGGTGTCGCGGGCTACGCTGCGGCTTTATTGCAATCGGATGGATACGGCGGGCTCAGTGAGTGTGCAGCCGGTGAACGGGAGCTGGGGGGAGTACAGCGTGACGTATGGGACGCTGCCGGCGCTGGGGAGTGCGGTGAAGACGGTGTCGGTGGGCCAGGCCGGGGCTTATGTGGTGGTGGATGTGACGGGGCTGGTGCAGGGGTGGGTGAGTGCTCCGGCGACCAATAATGGGGTGGCGCTGACGGCGACGACCGCGGTGGTGCAGTTCGACAGCAAAGAGAACGACCTGACGGGGCATGCGGCGGTGCTCGATGTGGCGCTGGCTTCGGGGGGAGCTACTGGGGCTACAGGAGCTACCGGGCCTGCAGGTCCTGCGGGTCCTGCGGGAGCTACGGGAGCCACTGGGCCGGTTGGGCCTGCGGGTGCGCCGGGGTTGAGCTTTCAGGGGGCGTATGTGGCGGGTTCGACCTATGCGCTGCATGATGTGGTGACTTATTCGGGGTCGAGTTTTGTGTCGTTGACGGGAGGGAACCGGGGGAATACGCCGGGACTCACTGCGCAGTGGGCGGTGCTGGCGCAGGCAGGGACGGGTTCGGGTGGCAGCGGTGGGACGGTGGGGCTGGCTTACCAGGGGATGTATGCCGCGGCTACGAACTATGCGTTGAATGATGTGGTGACGTATCAGGGGTCGAGTTATGTTTCGTTGATTGTGGCGAACCATGGGAATACTCCGGGGGTTAGCTCGGGGCAGTGGGGTGTGCTGGCGCTGGGGGCGGTGGGGATTCAGGGACCGGCGGGGCCTGTGGGGGCGCAGGGGCTGCAGGGGTTGACCGGGCCGGCGGGACCGACCGGGGCTGCGGGACCGACGGGAGTTGCTGGTGCTGCCGGTGCTCCGGGGCTGCCTGGGTTGGTTTATCAAGGGGCCTATGCCTCGACGACGAACTATGCACTGGGGGATGTGGTGCTTTGGCAGGGAGCTAGTTATGCTTCGCTGCTGAATGGGAATCATGGGAATACTCCGAGTGCGAGTCCGGGGCAGTGGGGGGTGTTGACGGCGCAGGGACCGGCGGGGCCTACGGGGGCGCAGGGGCCGCAGGGGATTGCGGGGGCGCAGGGATTGCCGGGTTCGGTGGGGCCGAATGGGCCTCCGGGGCTACAGGGGCTGCAGGGGATTGCGGGGCAGGCTGGGGCGCAGGGGTTGACGGGAGCTACGGGGGCGCAAGGGTTGAGTGGGCCGATGGGTCCGCAGGGGCCTGCGGGGCCGGTGGGGATGACGTTTCGCGGGAGTTACTCGTCTGCGGTGAACTATGGGCTGGCGGATGGGGTGCTGTTTGGCGGGTCGGCTTATGTTTCGCTGGTGGCGGGGAATATTGGAAATACTCCTAGCTTGAGCCCGGTGCAGTGGTCTTTGTTCGCTACGGGTTCGACGGGCGCTACGGGGGCGCAGGGTCCGGCGGGGCCGCAGGGTTTGCAGGGTCCGGCTGGGGTGGCTGGAGCGGCGGGGACGCAGGGGGCTACGGGTACTACGGGGCCGCAGGGGCCTCCGGTGGCGAACTATACGGGGAACTATGTCTCGTCGACGAACTATGCGCTGCATGATGCGGTGAGCTTCAATGGATCAACCTATGTTTCGCTGTTGGCAGGGAATGTTGGGAATACTCCCTCGCTGAGTCCTGGGCAGTGGGCGGTGCTGGCGGCGCAGGGCGTTGCTGGACCGGCTGGTGCGACTGGGCCAGCAGGGCCGACGGGTGCGGCTGGGCCAGCGGGGGCCAATGGAGCGGCGGGTCCGCAGGGTCCTCCGGTGAGCTTCGTGGGCGGATGGCTGGTGGGGAGCAGTTATCCGGTTGGGAGTGCGGTGAGTTATGGCGGGTCGAGTTACATCGCTCTGGTGGCGAATGTTGGAAGAGAGCCGGATGTGAGTCCGAGCTATTGGGGATTGTTGGCGCAGGCTGGGCCGCAGGGACCTGCGGGAGCTACGGGTGCGACGGGTCTGCAGGGCGCGACGGGATTTCCGGGGCCTCAGGGAGTTGCAGGGCCTACTGGCGCTACGGGTTCGGCTGGACCTGCGGGCGCGACCGGGGCTTCGGGACCGGCGGGGCCACAGGGTGCTGCGGGACCGACTGGAGTTGCTGGGCCGGCGGGGATGGTCTATCGGGGGAGCTTTTCTTTCAGCACCACCTATGGCTTGAATGATGCGGTGAGCTATTTGGGATCGAGCTATATCTCGGTGGCTGCGAACAACTTTGCGAATGCGCCGAATACAAGCCCGTCGGTGTGGAGCTTGTTGGCGGCGCAGGGTGCGGCTGGCGCTACCGGAGCGGTCGGGGCGACGGGGGCACAGGGGACGGCGGGGGGGCAGGGGCCGCAGGGGGTGGCTGGTCCTGCTGGGCCGGCCGGGGCGGTGGGGGTAACGTTTCGCGGGGCGTGGACGGGCGCGGTTAGTTATCACACGAATGATGTGGTCAGTTTTGGCGGTTCAACTTATCTTGCGACGACCGGGTCGGTTGGTTCGGAGCCGGATCTCTCGCCGGCCGTGTGGGCGGTGCTGGCACAGAATGGAAGCGCGGGGGCGACGGGACCGGCTGGGGCGGCGGCTTCGGTGAGCGTGGGGACGGTGACGACGGGCGGGGCGGGGACTCAGGCGAGCGTGACCAATGTTGGGAGTGGGAGTGCGGCGGTGTTGAACTTCACGATTCCTCAAGGCGCGGCGGGCGCCAATGGGACGGGCGGGGGCGGTGGGGCGGGTATGAGTGGGATACCGTTTGCTTCGATCTATCACTCGGTGTCGTTCAATCTGCTGTTTCATTCGGTGAATAGTTCGGCGGATGCGGCGACGGAGACGGACGCTGTATTGACCTGGGTTCCGGCGGGGTGCACGGCTACGCAGTTGAGTGTGTTTTCACGTGAGACGACGAACACGGTGAATGTGATTTTGCGGCAGGGGACGCCGGGGAGTATGACGAATACGTCGCTGGCTTGTTCGGTTGCGCCGGGCGCGTCGTGTACGCAGGAGGGCAATGTGACGGTGGCGGCGGGGAACTTTGTGGACTTTACGGTGACGGGTGCGAGCGGGACGGCTACGGGAATGTGGATGGCGCTGGCTTGTAACTGATCCTGCCGGACGGGCCCGCTGCGCGCGGGGTGTTCGCACGCCTATTTAGAGCTTCGCGTGGTCCCTCCCATTGGTCGGAATCATCTTCCTCGCGACCAACGGGGGCGCCAACCGAAGGGGTATACGAGTCACGAAGTGACCGCCGCCCGCGCAGGGCGCCCGTCCGGCAGGACATTTCTTTACAGACCGGCGAAGAGGGAGGTGCGGAGATCTTTTGCGAGCGCGGGGAGGGTGGTGAGCTGGGCGGGGGTGGGGGATTTCAGGATGTGCTCGATCTTGCGGGCGATGTCGGTGCCTTGCTGATAGCCGAACATGCCGAGAGAGCCGGTGAGCTTGTGGGCGATGCTGTAGGCCTCGAGACGGGGTTCGTCGGTAAGGGTGCCGGAGGCGGCGAGGGAGGCGGTGCGGTCGAGCAGGTCGAGACGCTCGCGCAGGGTTGGAAGGTTCTTCTTCCAGAGGCTGGCGAGGACGTTGTCGATCTGGTCAGCTTTCTTCATGCGGGAGGGCTTTGGTGGCGTGCTTTGGTGGAAGATCGAACTCGGCTGGGTGAGCTAAGCATGCGGGTAGTTTACTGCGGATTGTGTGGATGGGGTGGAATGAATGTCATGGTCTGATGTCGCACTATGACACGGAGGTAATGGGAGGCGGCGAGGGACGGGCTTTTGTGTGTAGCCAGTTATTCCTGCCGAGGAATGCAGTGTGCTGAATTTGAAAGGGACAAGCCGTCAGGGCAGGTCAGGGTCGTCGGGATCCTGCGGATGACTAGTCGGCCCAGCCGAGGGCCGTGGAGATTTGGTCGGCGAGAGTGAGGGGATCGAAGGGCTTGAAGAGGATTCCTGCGAGGCCTAGTCCGGCGAAGCGCCGCTGATCGACGCCCTGGACCTTGGCGGTGAGTAGGAGGACGGGGATCTGGGAGATGGCGGGAGTCTGCTGCATCCTGGCGAAGGTGGTGGGGCCGTCTACGCCGGGCATCATGACGTCCATGAGGATGGCGTCGGGCTGCTCGGCTGAGGCGATGTCGATGCCTTCTGCGCCGGAGCTGGCGGTGAGGATCTGCCAGCCTGCAGTTGCCTCGAGAGACAGCGCGGCTACCTCGCGAATGTCATCTTCGTCGTCGATTATGAGTATGCGTCGCATGAGCGAGTTTTATTCTCTCATGCGATGCCCGTTTGTGGAGTTGTCATTGGAAACTGTCCTGCCGGACGGGCCCGCTGCGCGCGGGGCGATCACTTCGTGATGGGTATACCCCTTCGGTTGGCGCTTCCGTTGGTCGCGAAGGAAGATGATTACGGCCGACGGGAGGGGTGTTTCGTTAGGCGGCTGGGCCTGCGGTGGCGAGGTCGGCGAACTTGGTGCGGAGGCGGTGGACCATGGAGAGGACGAGTTCTTCGACCTCCTGCGGCTGGACCTTGGCCTTGGTGAGGAACTCGGTGGGGCCGAGGCGGAGCTTGGCCATCTCGGTCTCGGACATCTCGCGGCCGGAGTAGACGACCAGCGGCATGGTGCGCAGGGTGGGCTGCTGGCGGAGCCACTCGACGAGGGAGAAGCCGTCGCCGTCGGGCAGGGTGAGGTCGAGGATGAGGAGGTCTGGCGGGCGCGTGATGCACTGGCGGATCGCCTGCTGACGGGTGGCCGCGTGATCGACATGGACTGCCGCGTCCTGGAAGCTGGCAGTGAGGACGCTGGCGAGGTCTTCGTCGTCTTCGACGAGGAGGACGTAGGCTGGGCCTTCGCCCTGGTGCAGGACGCGGCCTAGTTCTGCGAAGAGGAGATTTTCGTTGAAGGGTTTCTGGACCCATCCTTGCGCGTCGCCAGTGAGCTGGGGGCGAAGGGTGGAGGACAGAACACTGAGCACAACGACGGGGATGTTGGCGGTGATGGGGTTGTTGCGGAGACGCTGAAGGGTCTCCCATCCGCTGAGGCCGGGCATGTAGAGGTCGAGGAGGATAGCTTCGACGTGATGCTCGGCGGCGAGGATGAGGGCCTGTTCGCCGGAGCTGGCTTCGACGACGGTGTAGCCCTGGCGGGTGAGGTGCTCGGAGACTACGGTACGGATGCCGGCGTCGTCGTCGCAGACCAGGATGGCGCCTTCGCCGCGGGGGGGGAGCTGGGAGGGGACAGCGACGTCGGTGGCGCGGGTGGTGCGGGGCAGCATCATGTAGAGCGTGGTGCCGGTGCCGAGATTGCGCTGGGCCCAGATGGAGCCCGAGTGCTGCTGGACGATGCTGCGGCAGATGGCGAGGCCGAGTCCGGTGCCGCCCTTCTGGCGGGCGTCGGAGGGCTCGATCTGCTGGAAGCGGTCGAAGATGGTATCGAGCTTGTCGGCGGGGATGCCGCGGCCCTCGTCGACGACCTTGAGGAGGATGGAGTCGGAGGCGGCTTCGGTGTGGATGCGGACCGTAGAAGCGGCTGGGGAGAACTTGATGGCGTTAGAGAGGAGATTGGTGAGGACCTGGAGGATTCGGTCGGAGTCGCCGTCGAAGAAGAGGGCTTCGGGATAGGCGGCCTGGGCGACGGTGGAGGGCTCGAGCGCGAGATGAACGGTGTTGGCGTCGGCCATGGGGGTCATGGTGTCGATGGCCTGCTGGGCAAGATCGCGCAGGGAGCAGCGGCGAATCTGCAGGGGAGCGCGGCCGGACTCCATGCGCTCGAGGTCGAGGATGTCGTTGATGAGGCGGATGAGGCGGTCGGTGTTGGTGACGGCGATGCGGAGGAGGTTGAGTGCTTTGGCGTCTACGTCGCCGATGATGCCGGAGGAGAGCAGGCCGAGTGCGCCGCGGATGCTGGTGAGGGGCGTGCGGAGCTCGTGCGAGACGGTGGAGATGAACTCATCCTTGAGGGTGTCGAGTTCGGAGCGGTGGGTGAGTTGTAGGGTGTGCTGATGCTGCTGTTCGCGGGCCTGGGTCAACTGGTCGGATAGGTCACGGTTATTACGTTGAACGCGCAGAAAAGCGACGAGCAAAACTGCAGAGGTGGTGAGGAGCGATAGGTAGCCAAGTAGAGGAAGGATGTGCATTTTTTCCGGTAACCCATGGTAACTGCAAATCGACTAATCAGTAACTAAGTTTGGTGACCGTTGGAAAACTTATACCGCTTACGTGTTACAGCGCAGTTTGGATGGGGGGCTCGGTGAAAAGGTTACAGGAACCCGATCCGTTAGCGGAAATAATCTGATTTCAGGCTGAGGATGACAGAAAATAAGTTGCAGTGGGAATAACACCTCCGTGGGTTATCACAGATGACAACATTGGAGGCAAAGCACTTAGGTGGAAAAACTGACTATAAAAAGCCGCCTATTCGCGGGAAAAGGCGGCTTTTTATAGGGTTTTATAGGGTTTAGGCGGTTACGGGAACCTGGTCAAGAACGGTGGTCCATTTTTTCCCTTTTCGGGAAGCGTGGGCGTTCTTGTGGAAGGCATAACTGGTAATCAGGGGTAGGGCAAGGGTGGCTTCAGAGAAGACCATCTGCTCGTAGGTGAGGTCGACTTTGCCCCAGCTGGAGGCCTCTTTGAGGGTCGAGCCGGAGAGGGCGCCGTCGCGGGCGTCGGCTACGGTGATCTGGATGGCGTACTTGTGCATGGAGGCTTCGACACCGAGGATGTCGGCGGCTACGACGATGTCCTGGGCGAAGTTCTTGGGAACGCCGCCGCCGATCATGAGGAGGCCGGTGGTGGGGTTGGCGATCTTGAGCTGGGTGATCTCGTAGAAGTCTTTGGCGGAGTCGATCGAGACCATTGGTTTGCCCTGTCGGGCGTGCTGGTGGGCGACTAGACCGAAGCCGGCGGAGCAATCGGAAAAGGCGGGGCAGAAGATGGGGACGTTCTTCTCGTAGGCGGCGAGGACGATGGAGTCGCGGCCGCCTGCCTGCGGGGTCTTGCCGTTTTTGCTGAGGTAGGCACCCATCTCGCGGATGAACTCGCGGGAGCTGTGCGGCTTGGGCTCGAGGGAGTTGGTGATCTGGTGGGTGATCTCATCGCACTGGCGAAGCTCTTCTTCGTCGATGAAGGTGTCGTAGATGCGGTCGATCATGAGCTCGCGGAGCTCGGCGTCGCCTGCGCCGTATTTGTACTCGTCGCCGGCGACGTAGTGGTTGAAGCCGAGAGCCTCGAAGAAGTCCTGATCGACGATGTTGGCGCCGGTGGAGACGACGGCATCGACCATGTTGTTGCGGATGAGGTCGACGAAGATTTTTTGAAGGCCAGCGGAGATGAGGGAGCCGGCGAGGCAGAGGATGACGCCGCAGTCGGTGTCGCGGAGCATCATGTCGTAGATGTTGGCAGCGCGGGCGGTGTCACGCGCGGAGTAGGCCATCTGGGACATCGCGTCGACCAGGGGAACGACGTTGTGCTGCTTGATGTCGAGGTGCTGAATGGGGCGGGCGAGGAGTTCTTTTTTTGTAGGCATGGCTTTTATAGGATATCAATTTTGGCTAGTAACGGCGCGGATTTCATGTGAATTTCATACGAGAGGCTTGTGTCCTGCCGGACGGGCTCGCTACGCGCGGGGCGGTCACTTCGTGACGCGTATACCGGTCTTGGTGGATCGGCTGCCTGGGTCCTCCCTTTGGTCGGATGAAGGATTTATCAGGGTTTGAGGAAGGTTTGGACGGCTTTGTCGAAGGTGGCGGGTTGGTCGTACATGATGAAGTGGCGGGAGTCGTCGATGCGGACGATCTTCAGGTTCGGCTTGGTGGCGTAGGCGGTGGTGTAGAGGGTTGTGACCTGGTCGGCTGGGCCTTCCGCGGTTTCATAGGGATAGAGAAGCGTCATCGGCGTCTTAATGGTGGCTAACTGAGGGCGGAGGTCGGTGCCGAGGTCTTCAAGCATGGCGTTGGCGAAGACGGTGCGGTCGGAGGCGATGGAGGAGGCTGAGACCAGGCGCTGGCCTTCGGGATCTTTGACGAGGCGGTTGGTGAAGGTGGGCGAGGATGCGGCGAACTGATCGTTGGGCATGGCGATGAACTGGTCGTGCATGGCCTGAGCCTGTGGTGCGACGGTTTCTACTGTCGCGGCGGGGTTGAAGACGAGGCCGTAGAAGGGGAGGGTGTCGACGATGAGGAGCTTGTTGACGTCTTCGGGATGGGCCTGGGCGAGCATGAGGGCTAGAAGGCCGCCCATGGAGTGTCCGATGACGGGGATGGGCTGGAGGTGGTTGACGACGAGGTACTGGTGAAGTTGCTCGACTACCGGGGCGAGGATGGGGCCGGTGGCATTGGGGCCGGAGGGTTCGCCGGCGAAGCCTGCGATCTGTATGAGGTGGAGACGGTAGGCAGGAGTGAGGAGCTTTGCTTCGGCGGCGTAGACGTCACGGGAGCTGGCGAGGCCGGGGATGAGGAGGACGTCGGGGCCTTTGCCGGGGGCGACGCCTTCGATGACGACGGAGAAGCGGGTGGGTGCGGCCGTGATTGCCTGGCCGAAGACTGGCTTTTTCAGCAGAAGAATGCCAGCCAGGATCAGGAGAAGGATGACGAGGCGGTAGGTTGTGCGGGATAGGGTCATGGCTGAGCTCCTTCGAACGATTTCAGTGTGCCGGGTTTATTGTCTGGTTGTTAGTGGCTGGCGTCAGTGAAGTGAGGTGACAGATGTCATGAGCGAGATGGTTTGGGCGTGCTTATTCTTCGTCGGTGAAGATGGTTTCGATGGGACTGTTGAAGAGGCGAGCGAGTTTGAAGGCGAGCGGGAGGCTTGGATCAAACTTGCCGGTCTCGATCGCGTTGACGGATTGACGGGAGACTTCGAGTCGCTCGGCTAGATCGGCCTGGCTCCAGTTGCGTTCGGCGCGAAGGACACGGAGGCGGTTCTTCATTGGCTTTTCCTGAGGTGGATTAGGCTGGCTGATCTCTGCAGCGTCGGTCGCGATTGCTGGCAGTGTGTCTTTCAGCGGTATCTCATTCGTACGAACGGCTGGGAGAGTGCCATGACGATCCAGAAGACGACATAGACATAAAAGATGGAGATATGGGGCGCGTTGGCGAAGTCTTCGAGAAAGCCCCAGATGGTGCCGAGCGAAAGAGCGCCGCCGAGACCCCAGAGCATCGACTGAATGAGGATGGAGCGTTGGAACTCGTCGGATTCTTCGGCGATGTAGAGGTCAACGATAACGAGTGAGCCAACCAGCGGCAATGCAGGGAGCACGGCGAGAAGGTAGGCGACTAAGCCGGTGGGGTGGTGGTGATGGAAGATCCTCTGAACAATAAAGAGGCAGATGACATAGACAAGCATTGTGGGAGCGAGGCGGTAGAGGTAGCGGAGTTCGGCTTTTGACTTTGGGATGCAGATCATGACAAGAGTCCCTTCCATAAAGACAACTAAGCTTGACATAAATGAGAGTGATTGTCAAGCGTGCTTGTCATTTTATTTCCAAAACTCTCTTTGATTTCCACGAGTACCAAGATTCGTTGAGCCGGTGTCCTGCCGGACGGGCCTCCTGCGCTCAGTCACCCCGTAAACGAAGACCTGTTTGCGGGGACCCCGATTCGGCGGTCACTTCGTGACTTGTATACCTTTTCTGGGTGGGGTGTGCGGCACGGGCCCCCCCTTTGGTCGGATGGGCTTTTGTTTTGCTGGGGTGCACTTTGCGACGATGAGGGTAATGTCGTCGTGTTGCTCGTGGGTGCTGAAGGTCTTGATCTCGTCGATGATGGCGGTGAGGAGGGCCTGGGGCGGGAGTTTGGAGTGCCGGCCGAGAGCGGCGATGAGGCGGTCTTCGCCGAACTCCTCTTCGGACTCGTTGAAGGATTCTGTGACGCCGTCGGTGTAGAGGGTGAAGAGGTCTCCTGGGGCGAGCTGACACTCGACGACGGGGGAGTGCCACTCTTCGAAGAGACCGAGGACGGTTGCGGTGGAGTGGAGGCGCTCGACGTCGCCGTTGTGGCGGAGGATGATGGCGCAGAGGTGGCCGCAGTTGGCGTAGCGGAGGAGGCGGGCGGTGTCGTCGTAGTCGGCGAAGAAGACGGTGGCGTAGGCGCTGTCGGTGGTGTTCTGGTAGAAGAGGCGGTTGACGGATTGGAGGAAGGCGTGGGGCTCGTCGCGGGCGAGGGTGAACTGACTGCGGAGGTTGGCCTGAAGGTTGGCCATGAGGAGCGCGCCGGCGATGCCTTTGCCGGCGATGTCGCCGATGACGAGACCGAGGCGGCCGTGGCCGAGGGAGAGGAAGTCGTAGTAGTCGCCGCCGACGTGACGGGCCTGGATGCAGATGCCGGCGTAGTCGAGGGTTTCGAGCGGGGGGAGGGTCTGGGGGAACAGGCGGGCCTGGACCTGGCGGGCGATCTCGAACTCCTGGGCGGCGCGGCGCTCGGCCTCGATCTTCTGGGTGGCGTCGTGACGCTGGCGCTCGATCTCGCGGCTGATCTGGTTGGAGCCGAGGAGTTCGAAGGAGTTGCCATCGATGTCGTAGAAGCCGGCGACGGTGGCGCCGAAGATGGTCTGCTGGGGCGGGTGGTGGAAGCGAACGCCGCGGTTGCGCCAGAGCTCGTAGGTGGTGTTGATGTCCTCGGAGATGAATCCGACCTGGGTGTTGCGGCCGATGAGTTTGTAGTTCTCTGAGCCGGGCTTGGGCGCGATGAGGGCGAGGATTGCGGAGCCGTCGGGAGGGGCGATGGCGACCCAGCGGCCGTCGAAGTCTAAGCGGGCGTCGGCGACGATGCTGAAGCCGAGCTGGTCGACGTAGAACTTGAGGCTCTTGTCGTGGTTGCGGACGTAGACGGTGGATTTGAAGATGCGCAGGTAGGGGCACTCGGGACACTCGCGTTCGGCCGGTTCGGCGAAGATGCGGGGGGATGAGGTTGCCTGAGGTTCGGGCTTCACGTGGTAGCTCCCTTTGCGAAGGTTTGAGGCGGCGTTTAGGTGCTGCTGGCAATTGCTGGAGTTGCGAGATCATCATCAACCCTTTGCCGATTCGATGTACAGGGCCACTTGTCGACTCTTTGGAGGGCCAAAGGGAAGAGGGTTGCTTTGAAGTGATTTGGAGACGAGACTGTTGGGATGAACGTTAACTTTGCAGAACGGGCCCATAACCATAACTGGAAGCTGGACCCGATTGTGCGGTCGCTGCTGGATACGGACTTCTACAAACTGCTGATGCTGCAGTTTATCTGGAAGAACTTTCCAAAGATTCATGTGACTTCGGAGGTCACAAATAGGACGGTGTCGGTACGGCTGTCCGAGCATATCGCGACGGCGATGCTGGTGGACCAGATGGAGCATGTGCGCGGGCTGCGGTTTCGGCGGTCGGAGATAATCTGGCTGGCGGGAAATACGTTTTATGGGACACGGTCGATCTTTGAGCCGGCGTTTCTGGAGTGGCTGGAGAGGGACTTTCGGCTGTCCGATTACAAGGTGACCGAGCACAACGGGCAGATTGTGGTGCGGTTTGAGGGGCTGTGGACAGAGGTGACGATGTGGGAGGTCTACGGGCTGGCGCTGGTGAGTGAGATGAAGACTCGGGCGGCGTTGAGTACGCTGAGTGAGCTGGAGCTGGATGTTTTGTATGCGCAGGCGAAGACGAAGCTCTGGGAGAAGATGGAACGGCTGCGGGCGGTGCCGGAGGTGAGGATCTCGGAGTTTGGGACGAGGCGGCGGCATAGTTTTTTGTGGCAGGAGTATGTGGTTGAGGTGATGCGGATGGCGCTGGGGCCGAGTCTGTCGGGTACGTCGAATACTTTTCTTGCTTACAAGCACGACCTGGAGGCGATGGGAACCAATGCGCATGAACTGCCGATGGCGATGGCAGCGCTGGCGAGGGACGATGAAGAGCTGCATGCGTCGCAGTATCGTGTGCTGGAGCTCTGGCAGAAGAGCTATGGCGGCGAGTTGCTGATTATGTTGCCGGATACTTTTGGGACGACGCAGTTTTTGGCTGGAGCGCCGGATTGGGTGGCGGATTGGACGGGGCAGCGGTGCGATAGCAAGGACCCTTTTGTTGCTGGGGACGAGTATGTTGCGTGGCTGACGGAGCGGGGCAGGGATGCGAAGAAGAAACGGCTGATTGCGTCCGATGGGTTGGATGTGGGGGATATTCTGCGGCTTCATGATTACTTTCATGGGCGGATTCGATTTAGTGCTGGTTGGGGGACGCTGTTGACGAATGATTTTCGTGGGTGTCATCCGAGGGGAGAGACTGCGCTGGAGCCGATCAGCCTGGTGTGCAAGCTGATGACGGTGGAGGGTCGGCCGGCGGTGAAGCTGTCGGATAATGCGCGGAAGTCTACTGGGCCGGCGGAGGAGATTGAAAGGTATCGGCGGGTGTTTGGGAGTGTGGCGGTGGAGGGGGCTTTGGTTACGGTTTAGAAGCTTGTGGCCTGCCGGCCGGGCTCGCTGCGCGCGAGGCGGTCACTTCGTGACTTGTATACCTTGTTTCGGTGACGCTGGCTTTGTGGGTCCTCGCGTTGCTTGGCTTGTTCATTTTTTGTGAAGTGAGTGCCACGTATACTTTTCGGCATGATGAGATGGATGGGCTTGGTTCGGGTTGCGGCAGCAGTGGCTTTGCTGCCGGTGCTGACGGTTCAACAGAGTTTGGCTTGGGGGCGCGATGGGCACATGATGATCAATCGATTGGCAGGGGCTGCGCTGCCGTCGGATGTGCCGGAGTTTTTGCGATCGAAGCAGGGGCTGGATGCGCTGGAATACTACGGGCCGGAGCCGGACCGGTGGAAGTCGCCGCTGGAGCCGGAGCTGAATGCGGCTGAGTTTCCGGAACACTATATCGATCTGGAGTGGGCGGACCTAGTTGGAGAGTTGCCGAGGAGGCGGTATGACTATGTGCGTGCGCTTGAGTTTGCGCAGAAGTCGCACCTGGATCTTGCGTTGACGCCGGAGAAGGTTGGGCTGCAGCCTTATGTAACCGTTGAAGTGTGGGAGCGGTTGAAGAGTGCGATGCGGGACTACCGGAAGCTGAAGGAAGACCACAAAGATACGAAACCTTCGGAGTGCGAGATTGTGTTTTTGGCGGGATGGCTGGGGCACTATGTCGCGGATGGTTCGCAGCCGCTGCATACGACGATTCAGTACAACGGGTGGACGGGGCCGAATCCGAAGGGGTATACAACGGAGCACAGGATTCATGCGCTGTTCGAATCGACTTTTGTGTCTGCGAATGTGAAGCCGGGAGAGGTGGCTCCGTTGATTGCGGAGAAGCCGGTGGTGCTGGGGGATGTGTTTACCGACTACGTGGCTTATCTGCGGCATACGAATTCGCTGGTGGAGAAGACGTATCAGTTGGAGAAGGATGGTGCGTTTGCGGGGGCGGGGACGCCGGAGGGGAAGGTATTTGCTGAGGAGAGGCTGGCGGCTGGAGCTACAGAGCTGCGGGACATGATCTATTCGGCGTGGGTGAAGAGCGCGGAGCCGCTGCCGCCTTCGAAGTGGGCGGACTAGTGTGGGCTGTTGTCCGGTTGTGTTGATGAGAGAAGCGGGTACTGGTGGTGTTCGACGCGCTTAAGGAGTCTTCGCAGGAATGGGGTGAGTGCGAGTGCGATGATTGGGATTGCGATTGCGGCGAAGATGGCCCAGAGGGCGAAGGCGTGCCACTCCCATAGCCAGAGCTGACGGGAGAGGGCGAGGGGACGCTCGCGGGCGGCGTGGAGCAGCTCGTTTGCCGATAGGGGCATAGGTGCGGTGTGGAAGACACGGCTGGCGAGGCGGATGAACGGGATGACGAGGACGAGTTGGAGTGGATAGACGACGTGGTTGCCGAGTTGTGAGGCGGCTATGTTGAGGCGCAGGAGGAAGGCTACGGCGAGGCAGAGGACGGTGGTGCTGCCGAGGATGGGGTTGATGCCGATGAGCAGACCGACGGTGAGGCTCCAGGCTAGTTTTTCCGGCGACGCTCCCATGCGAAGGAGCGCGAGGACAGGAAGTGCGACGCGGCGATAGAGCCAGTTGTGATGAATGGGTGCGGGGACTTTGCTATCGACGCTGAGATTGGATTCGTTGGGCTGCACTGCTGACAGGATAGACTGCGCGATGAGGCTTCGTTCAAGAAGCGCGGCTTCAGGCGAGTGAGGATTCGATCAGGTGAACTTTTTTCGGGCTGCGTGGCGGAGCGTTCAGATGGTGGGGATGTTTGTGAGGTTCGGTGCGGAGTTGGCGTTGACGCGGCCGTCGACACGTGAGGCGCGGGCTGATTGGCTGCATCGCTTTTGTGCGACGGCGATGCGAGGGATGGGAGTTGAGATCAGTGTCTTGGGGAGTTTTCCTGAGCGTGGGGCGGTGATCTCGAATCACTTGAGCTATCTGGACATCATCGTGTTTGCGGCGGTGCATCCGTGCGTGTTTGTGTCGAAGGCGGAGATCAGGATCTGGCCGGTGGTGGGGTGGATGACGACGATGTCGGGAACGGTTTATGTGGAGCGGGGGCATGGCGGATCTGCGATGAAGGCGCGGGCGGAGATGCAGGCGGCGGTGGACGCGGGATTGCCGGTGGTGTTTTTTCCTGAGGGGACGACGAGCAATGGAAGTGGGTTGCTGAAGTTTCATAGCGGGCTGCTGGCGCAGGCGATGGATGGCGGCGCTCCGGTGACGGCGGCTTGTCTTCGCTATGAACTTCGAGAAGACAACGGGGATGATGTGAGCGTTGCGGATGACGTCTGCTACTGGGGGGACCGGAATATGCTGGGGCATGTCTTTACCTTTCTTGGGCTGCGCGGGGTGCGGGCGGAGGTGCGGTTTGCCGAGGAGCCGATGGAGTTTTCGAGCGACGTGCTGCACCGGAAGCAGGCGGCGGTGGAGGCTCGGGCGGCGGTGGACGCGCTGAGAACTAACACCTTTAGGGAAGGAGAGGAGGTGTCGCGGGAGATGCACCATTTTTGATTCAACGAATGTTCATTTGCCGTGAACATTCTGTAACAGAGGAAGACGCAGACTGACATCGAACGCACCACAATCCTGGAAGTTGCAAGGAGAGTCGATGCTTACAGTCACTGAGTCGCGGTCTATCGCACTTCTTCCGAATAAGGCTGTGTCTCCGGAGCTGCCGTCGAAGAAGGATATTCGACTGGAGGCTGGAGATTACGTTGTACGGCTGGCATTGAGCGAGGGGGAGCGGGCCGCGGCGTACAGGCTGCGCTTTCTGGTGTTCAACCTGGAGATGAACGAAGGGCTTGAGTCGGCCTATGCGGATGGGTACGACAAGGATCACTTCGATGATGTGTGCGATCACATGATTGTGCAGGAGCGCAGCACGGGCGCGATTGTGGGGACGTACCGGATGCAGATGGGGGATGTGGCCGGGAAGTACTTTGGGTACTACAGCGAGCAGGAGTTTTGCTTCAAGCCGTATGAGGCTATGCGTGGGCAGATTGTGGAGTTGGGCCGGGCGTGCATTCATCGGGAGCACCGGTCGCCGGAGGTGCTGCATCTGCTGTGGCGGGGGATTGCGCGGTATGCGCTGGTGAACGGTGGGCGGTACATGATGGGGTGCTGCTCGCTGACATCGCAGGACGCGGAGATGGGCCATGCGGTGTATGAGTCGCTGCGCGGCTGCATGGTGGAGCCGGCGCTGTTGACGGTTGCTACGGCGCCGTTTCGATTGCCGGCGGCGAAGGTTGAGATGACGGAGGTTCGCGCTCCTAAGCTGCTGCGGGCCTATCTGACGATTGGAGCGAAGATATGCAGCGAGCCGGCGATCGATCGCGACTTCAAGACGATCGATTTTTTGACGCTGCTGGATCTGCAGACGCTGCATCCGAGGGTGGCGAAGAGATTTCTTGAGGGGTGCTGAGGTGAGTGTGGCGATCGCTGTGTGGCGATTTTTGCGTTCGGGGCTGCGTAGTTTTTGGTTCGTGGGAATGCTGGTGGCGGCGGTGGTGGACTGTTGGTGGCGGCGGCCCAGGGTTGGGGCTGAGGGTGCGATCTGGATTCATGGATGGTGCCGGCGGATTGTGAGGGTGTTGGGATTCGAGTGCCTGGTGGAGGGGGCGGTGCCGTCGGGCGGGGCGGTGGTGTCGAATCACCTGAGTTATCTGGATATTCTGCTGTACAGCTCGGTGCAGCCGTTCGTGATGGTGGCGAAGACGGAGGTGCGTGGATGGCCTCTGCTGGGCTGGCTGACGGCGCAGGCGGGGACGGTGTATGTGGAGCGGGGCGGTGGGCCGAAGACGTATGCGGGGGTGAATGCTGCGATGGCGGAGGCTTATCGGAGCGGCTTGCCGGTGCTGTTCTTTCCGGAGGGGACGACGACCGACGGAGCAGAGGTGCTGCCATTTCGACGTGGGCTGTTTCACTCGGTGTTGAATGGTGGGGTTGCGTTGCGGGTTGCGGCGCTGCGGTATTCGTTGGACGCGCATCTTGTGAATGGGAGCGCGACCGTGGGGACGGATGTTTGCTGGTGGGGCGATATGGAGTTTGGGTCGCACATGTTCAAATTTCTTGGGCTGCGTGGGCTGCGGGCGAAGATACGGTTTGGGGAGGAGATCGTCGAGCGGGCGGACCGTTTTGTGCTCTCGAAGACGGCGCAGGGGGTGGTGGCGGAGATGTATGAGGGGCTGGGGCTGGAGGCTGGGGCGAATGTCGGGTGGGAGCACGACTCCGCGTTGGTTGGGGCGCTTAGGGCTGGTCCGGGGATTGTGGAGAATTGTTGAGCGTATATGTAATGCTTCTGGTCACATATACACCAAAATTGTTACAGTAATGGTCACAATTGGTTGAGCGTACCGGGTTGGAGGGTTGCGATCTGGGGGATGAGGGCGGTGAGGAGGCAGGTGAACTGCTTTTCTACGCGCTTGCCTGTCTCCATGACGTCTTCGTGGTCGATGGTGTCGGCGGTTTCGCGTCCGTAGGCGGGGACGCCTGCGGCCATGTTGGTGACGAGGGAGAGGCCGAGGACTTCGATGCCCATATGGCGGGCGACGATGACCTCGTGGACGGTGGACATGCCGACGAGATCGGCTCCGAGGGTGCGGAAGGCACGGATTTCTGCGGGAGTTTCGAAGCTGGGCCCGAGGACGGCGAGGTAGACGCCTTCGGTGAGGAGAAACTCCTGGCGGCCGGCCTCTTCGATGGCGAGGGTGCGGAGGCGGAGGGAGTAGGCGGTGGACATATCGAAGAAGCGCTGGGCTGGGGATCCGAGGACGGTGAAGCGGGGCTCGTTGGGGCCGAGGGCCGCGTTGGTTCCGGTGAGGTTGATGTGGTCGGAGATGGCGACGATGGAGCCTTGCGCGAGGGTGGTGCGGATACCGCCAGCGGCGTTGGTGACGATGAGGGCTTTGCATCCGAGCAGGCCGAGGACGCGGGTGGGGAAGGTGACCTGCTCCATGCTGTAGCCCTCGTAGGCGTGGACGCGGCCCTGCATGACTGCGACGGGGACGCCGGCGATCTGGCCGAGGACGAGGTGGCCGGAGTGGCCTTGGACGGTGGATTGGGGGAAGTGGGGGATGTCGGCGTAGGGGATGCGCGTGGCGGATTTGACGTGGGTGGCGAAGTTGCCGAGACCGGAGCCGAGGATGATGCCGAGAGCTGGATGGAGTGGAGTCTTGCTGCAGATGTAGTCGGCGGCGGCTAGAGCTTTGGTGTAGAGGTCGGTCGTCTTGTTGGTCTCGGTCATTTCGGTCCTTGCGGCTACAAGTTACGGTGTGGAGGGTACCCTCCCCCTATCGACGGCTAAATTAGCCGGAAGGAGGGAATTGCAGAAAGACGTTGCTGCGAGGCCACATTACAAAGGAGTTACCGGGAAACTTCCATTCAAGGGGAGTAGTTGCCTTCGCCCAAGTCGGTGGAATCTGATCCTCGTGAGAGCTCGTACTTGTTATGAGTCTATCGAGTTGGAGTGGGTAAATACGCATGGTTTGGGGATTTATTGTCTCTTCGAAGAGGACGCGGAATCGCTTGGGGGGTTGACTGAAAAGCGAGGTGGAGGGCTTCGGTTGGTGTTCAGCAGAGATGGCAAGAGCGAAGTTGCGGCATGAAGGTTCGATTCCAAGACCGAGTGATCGGGTGGCAGCCGATGGTGAGGCGGGCATGAGTTCGTCTGACGACGTTCGGCCGGTGCTGGCTTCGATTCATACGGAGTCGGGTGCGAGCCTGCTTGCACTGGCGGAGGCTTCGCCGGTGTTGCTGATCTTTTTGCGACACTTTGGGTGCGCTTTTTGCCGTCAGGCGATCAGCGATGTTGCGGAGATTCGCGGTGAGTTGGCGCGACGCCGGGTGAGGCCGGTATTTGTGCACCTGGGCACGCCGGAGCGCGCGAAGCCGTTCTTCGACTACTACGGGCTTGGGGATGTGGAGCGGGTGAGCGATCCGGAGGCGAAGATCTATCAGAATCCGGTGTTTCAGTTGGCGAGGATTAATCCCTGGCTGACGCTGCTGCAGCCGTCGGTGTGGATGGGGTGGTTGAAGGGTGCGATCTTCAAGCATGGCATTGGTGCGATCAAAGAGGATGGGCACCAGAAGCAGGGGCTGTTTTTTCTGAAGGGAGCGAAGATTGTGAGGCAGTTTCGGTATCGAACGATTGCAGATGAGCCGGACTATCTGAGGCTGGTTGGGTGAGGTAGGAATGTGTATTTTCTCGCTGCGCTGCGGAAGTGCAGGGAACGGCAAGTGCTGGGATTCTATCCTTCGCTCAGAATGACGGCTTACGATGGTTACAGGAGTTTGGCGATGACCACGGTGAGGTCGTCGGTTTGTTCTGTGGTGCCAGCGAAGGTGGACACGGCTTCGGTGATGTCGGCTACGAGGGTGGTTGCGGGCTCTCCTTTTTTGCTCAGGATGAGTTTTGTCAGACGGTCGAGTGAGTACTCTTCTTCGTGTTCGTTCTCCTGCTCGGTGACGCCGTCGGTGTAGAGGGTGAGGATGTCGCCGGGTTCGAGGGGGATGACAGTGTTGGAGAACTGGGCGTCGGGCAGGATGCCCATGATAGGACCGGCTGCTTCCAGGAGAAACGATTCGCCTGTGCTGGATCGCAGGAGCAGGGGCGGGTTGTGGCCGCCGTTGGCGTACTCCAGTGTGCGGAGTCTGGTATTGAAGCGGGCGTAGAACATGGTGACGAAAGTAGCGGGCCGAGTAATTTGCTTGAGGCATTCGTCAAGATCTTTGAGGATCGCGGCTGGGCCGCTTAGCTCGTGCGCACGAAGACGGAGGGCAACGGCGAGGGAAGGCATGAGCAGAGAAGCGGCGGCACCTTTGCCGGAGACGTCGGCGATGACGACATCGACGATGTCGTCGGAGATCTGGAAGAAGTCGTAGTAGTCGCCACCGAGGAGCCGGGCAGTTTGCATGAAGGCTGCGAGCTCGAGGCCCGGAACGATCGGAGCCTTAGGCAGGACCTGACGCTGGACTTGTGCGGCGAGGAGGAGATCCGCTTCATACTCGTCGCGTTGGCGGCGCACCTCGGCGGCAAGGCGTGCGCGTTGTTTTGCGATGAGGCTGACGAGAAACCCGACGATGAGGAAGCCGGCGAGTGTGATAATGAAACGGATGATTCTGACGTGGGTGTTGTCGCCGATGGGGCCGAAGAGTTCCTGCAGGATGCTGCCCAGGACCGCGAGCCCGACTGTGATGGGAAGTGGGTTGATAAAGGCGCTGAGGGCGATGGGAAGGACGTATAGGTAGCCAAGGGAGATGTTGGCTACGACGATCCAGTCCGTGTAGGCGACGGAGACGACGGCAAGGACGACGACCAGATTGAGCAGCCCAGTGGTTTTTACTTCTTCGATTTGAACTTGTTGTTTGTACTCGGCAGTGTTTTTACTGCTTCTGAGGAATGCCATCGCGCTGAGCTCTCCTGTCTCTCTCTCCGTTGTGACGCGCAGCTACTGCATTCTCTTCGTAACGCGATCCGTTGGGAGAGAAGCAGGATTGCGAAGAATTTTATTGCAAAGGGGTGGTTGGTCCGAAGTTTATTTGATGAGCATGGAGACGATGCTGGCGGACATGAGGTTGGCCATGGTTCCGGCGAGCATGGCGCGGAGGCCTAGCTGGGCGAGGTCGTTGCGGCGGTTGGGGACGAGGGCTCCGATGCCGCCGATCTGCATGCCGATGCTGCCTACGTTGGCGAAGCCGCAGAGGGCGAAGGTGGCGATGGAGAAGGTGCGCGGGGCAAGGGTGGATTTGATGGCGCCGAGCTGGGTGAAGGCGACGAACTCGTTGATCATGGTGCGGGTGCCGAGGAGGTTGCCGATGGTGTGGGCGTCGTGCCAGGGGACGCCGATGAGCCACGCGATGGGTGCTCCGACGACGCCGAGGATGGCGTTGAGGGAGTGGGGGAAGGGGATGTGGCCGTGGGCCCAGAGGGTGTTCGAGATGCCAAGCATGATGGCGTTAAAGAGGCCGACGAGTGCGACGAAGCTGATGAGCATGATGGCGACGTTGAAGGCGAGGCGGCCGCCGTCGATGGTGCCGCGTGCGACGGCGGCGATGAAGTTTTCGTTTTTGTGCTCTTCGTTGGGCGGCATGTGGACGGTGCCGATGGTGGCGGGGACTTCGGTCTCGGGGACGAGCATCTTGGCGACGAGGATGGTGCCGGGGGCGGTCATGATGACGGCGGAGAGGAGGTCTTGGGCGTTGATGCCGAAGCTGATGTAGGCGGCCATGATGCCGCCGGAGACGTGGGCCATGCCGGAGGTCATGATGACCATGAGTTCGCTGCGGGTTGCTCCGGCGAGGAAGGGGCGGATGGTGAGGGGGGCTTCGGTTTGGCCCATGAAGATGCTGGCGGCGACGTTGGTGGATTCGGCGCCGGAGGTGCCCATGGTTCGCTGCATGATCCAGGCGACGATGCGGATGATGTGCTGCATGAGGCCGATGTGGTACATGATGGCGAAAAAGGCGCTGACGAAGATGATGGTGGGAAGGACGGCGAAGGCGAGGACGGCGAAAGGGCGGCCAGGGATGCCGAGCTGTCCGAAGACGAGGGAGGAGCCGTCGACCGAGTGGGCGAGGAGTGAGGTGATGACGTTGGAGATGTTGCGGAGGATAGCCTGGCCGGCGTTCCATTTGATGACGAGGAAGGCGAAGACGATCTGCAGGCTGAGCCCCCAGGCCACGGTGCGCCAGCGGATGGCGCGGCGGTTGGTGGAGAAGGCATAGGCGAGGCCGAGGAAGGTGAGGAGGCCGAGCAGACCGGTGAATCGAGACAAAGGCTTCGCTCCTGCTGCTGAGATGAACGCAGTTTGAATACTTTGGTTGAGTGTACCGGTTGGGAGGGGAGGGGCCTAGCGATTTCCCTTTTCCGGGTGGGTTTGGTGTACCTTGGCGTGGACGAATTCATCTATGAGCGTAGGGGCTGAGCGTATGGGCCGGAGAAGTGGCTGTTGGGAAGTGGGGCGTGGGCGCAAATTGTTTTTGAGGAGGGGACGATGAGCAAGGTGAGATTGCTGGTTGGCACGCGCAAGGGCGCGTTTGTGATGACCTCGGATGGGAAGCGGGAGAAGTGGGAGATTACGGGGCCGCACTTTGCGGGGTGGGAGATCTATCACATGAAGGGATCGCCGGTGGATCCGAACCGGCTGTATGCGTCGCAGTCGAATGGATGGTCTGGGCAGGTGATTCAGCGGTCGGATGATGGCGGGGCGACGTGGGTGCAGACGGGGAACAAGTTTCTCTACGACGGGGTGCCGGGGACGCACCAGTGGTATGACGGGACTCCGCATCCGTGGGAGTTCAAGAGGGTGTGGCATCTGGAGCCTTCGCTGAGCAATGTGGATGAGGTGTATGCCGGGGTGGAGGATGCGGCGCTGTTTCGGTCGGGGGATGGTGGAGGGAGTTGGGAGGAGCTGTCGGGGTTGCGTGGGCATGGGTCGGGGCCGCACTGGCAGCCGGGGGCGGGCGGGATGTGCCTGCATACGATCATTCTCGATCCGAGTGATCCGGCGAGGATCTTTATTGCGATCTCGTCGGCGGGGGCGTTTCGGAGCGATGATGCGGGGAAGACCTGGAAGCCGATCAATCAGGGGCTGCGGTCGGAACATATTCCTGATCCGAAGGCGGAGGTTGGGCATTGTGTTCATCATATTGCGATGCATCCGTCGCGACCTGGCGTGCTGTTTATGCAGAAGCACTGGGACGTGATGCGCAGCGACAATGCAGGGGACTCGTGGCGGGAGGTGAGTGGGAATCTGCCGACGGACTTTGGATTTGTGATCGATGTGCATGCGCATGAGCCGGAGACGATCTTTGTGGTGCCGATCAAGAGCGACTCGGAGCACTTTCCGCTTGATGGGAGGCTGCGGGTTTATCGGAGCAGGTCAGGCGGGAATGAGTGGGAGGCGCTGACGAAGGGACTGCCGCAGAAGGATTGTTATGTGAATGTGCTGCGCGATGCGATGGCGGTGGATTCTCTGGACGAGTGCGGGGTGTACTTTGGCACGACGGGAGGGCAGGTGTATGGGTCCTCCGATGGGGGCGATAGCTGGACGCCGATCGTGCGGGACCTGCCGGCGGTGCTGTCGGTGGAGGTGCAGACTTTGTCTTCGGGGTCGCCTTCTGGGTCGCAGGCTTTGGCTTCGGGGTCACAGACTTTGGCTTCGTCGCTCGCATGATTCGCGTGCTGCTGCCGGCGCATCTGCGGACCCTGGCGGGGGTGAGTGGCGAGGTGATGCTCGAGGTTGGGGGCGCGGTGACACAGCGTTCTGTGCTGGATGCGCTGGAGGCGAAGTATCCGATGTTGTGCGGGACGATTCGGGAGCATGGAACGATGAGGCGACGGGCGTTTCTGCGGTTCTTTGCGTGTGGGGAGGATCTGTCGCATGGTGCGCCGGAGGCTTTGTTGCCGGAGGCTGTGGGGAAGGGGGTTGAGCCGTTTCTGGTGATTGCGGCGGTGGCTGGCGGGTAGGCTGGGTCGGGTTTGTTTGATAAAGAACAGACTACTGCGCGGAAAGGTGGGCGGAAAGGGACGAGCGGTTTGGGCAGGGCGGAGTTCGTCGGGATTCTTCGCTGCGCTCAGAATGACAGCAAAGGCTTGATACTAGGGTGGATCGGATTTCAGGTTGAGGTTTCGCGCGAGGCGGTGGAGGTATTTGGGGTGAATGCCGAGGGTGCGGGCTGCTTCGGGATAACTTCCTTTGGAGTCATGAAGGGCGTTGAGGATCATCTCTTTTTTCGATTCGTTCAGGACGTCGTGGTACTTCCCTCCTGCGAGTTTTGCGGACTGTTGCTCGAGGATGATGGTGGGAAGGTCTTCGGCGAGGATCTCTTCGGTGAGGCCGAGGACGATGGCGTGCTCGATGGCGTTTTCGAGTTCGCGGACGTTGCCTGGCCAGCTGTAGCCGAGCAGCAGGGAGCGCGCTTCTGAGGCGATGCCTTTGAAGGGGCGCTTGTTTTTTTGCGCGTATTTGGAGGCGAAGTAGAGGGCTAGCAGGGGGATGTCTTCGCTGTGTTCGCGCAGCGGGGGTACGGAGATGGAGACGACGTTGAGGCGGTAGTAGAGGTCCTGGCGAAACTCGTTGGACTTGATGGCCAGCTCGAGATTTTTGTTGGTTGCGGCGAGGACGCGGGCTTTGAAGGCGACGGAGTGCGTTCCGCCGACTCGCTCGAACTCTCTTTGCTGGAGGACGCGGAGGAGCTTGGCCTGCATGGGGGGAGCGAGTTCGCCGATCTCGTCGAGGAAGAGGGTTCCGTCTTCGGCGGCTTCGAGCTTTCCCTTGCGCATGCCGAGGGCTCCGGTGTAGGCGCCCTTCTCGTGGCCGAAGAGCTCGCTTTCGAGCAGGGTTTCGGGGATGGCGGCGCAGTTGATGGCGATGAAGGGGAGTTCGCTTCTCGGACTGCTCTGGTGAATGGAGCGTGCGATGACCTCTTTGCCGGTGCCGCTCTCGCCGCGGATGAGGACGGTGGAGTCGCTCTGCGCGACGCGGGAGATGAAGTCGCTGACCTGACGGATCTGGCGGCTTTCGCCGACGAGGTTGGTGGCGGTGTTGAGCTGGCGTTTCAGCTTTGAATTTTCTGAGCGCAGGGAATCGAGGGCAAGGATATTTTCGAGGGTCACGGCTGCGATGCGGGAGGCGGAGTCGAGGAAGTAGACGTGGTCTTCGCCAAAGGGCGGCGCGGGAGGGAGAGAGGTGAGATAGAGGACGCCGATGGTTCGTTCTATGGCGACAAGAGGTTGGCAGAGGATGTTCTGCTGCTCGCCGGCGCTTGGATCGTCGTCGATCTGGGCGTTAATTTGAACGGCGGCTTGCTCCCAGAAGGCGCGGTGAACGAGTTCTTTTGAAATGGATATCTTCGACGGCGAGTCGGTATGGCGGTTCCAGGTGCAGGTTTCGAATGTTTCTTCGTCGAGATCGGTGATGAGAACGACCGCTCCTTCGTCGGCAGGGACGACTTCGAAGATGAGTTGCAGAAGCTCGCGTTGCAGGAGTTGAGAGTCGCGGATGGAGTTGATGACGCTGCTGATTCTGAAGAGGGCGGTGAGGTCGCGGGCCATGCGCCCGATCTCGATGGCCGGGAGTGCGACTCGTTTTGTCTCCAGAGAGGAGTTGGAAGAGAGGTCGCTTGCGCGCCTTCTGGGAGGGCCTGTTTCGTCTTCGTGGGTGAGATAGAGGAAGCTGGCGCTGCCGATGCGGATGGTGTCGCCGTGGTCGAGGGATCGGCGCAGGACGGGCAATCCATTGACGAAGGTGCCGCTTCTGCTGTCGAGGTCGACCAGTTCATATTGGCTGTTCTGGCCCTGGTTGTTCTGGCCGTCGATCGGCTGGATGGTGCAGTGGTTTCGAGAGACCGCTGGATCTGTGAGGCAGAGCTGGTTTTCTTCGAGTCGGCCAACCGAGATTGGGCTATCGCTCAGCTCTCGAACGGTTCCGGTCAGCGAGCCCGAGATGGCGAGGAGCCGCGGTTTCATAGGGGTCTCCGTTGAAGGAGAGTGTAGCTGAATCGGTCACGCGATCGCGATTCCGGGGCGCGATCCGATACGATCCAGAGACACGATGCGGGGACACGGGAGCCGATCAGATACTGCGGGGAACCATTCGGATACCAGGAGAGTGAGGCGTGAGTGAGGGCCGCCAGCTTGCGGGCGGACGCTGCGGTTCCATCTTGTTGCAAATAAAAGTGAGCTGCCGATGGACGGGAGTTTGGCGCGGTTTGGCCATGCGGTTGCAATGTATCCGGGCGTAACAAGCTCCGGAGAGAACGAAATCCAGAGACCAATCGGAACCTGAGACAGGTATCTCACAAAGGAGATCGTCATGAAAAACCTTACTGCAATCGCCCTCTTCGTCGCCGCCGGTATCGCCACCGCTGGTAGCGCCCTGGCCCAGGATCATAAGGTCACGGCAAACGTTCCTTTCAACTTCACGGTGAATGGCCGTACGCTGCCTGCCGGATACTACACCATCGGCAGCGATATCAGCACGCCGCGGATGTTGACCATTTCAGACCGAGAGAAGGGCGTTGCCGTGACGGCGGTCACGGTCCCCGATATCTATGCCTCGGCAGACAACAAGCTGGTCTTTCACCACTACGGGAACCAGTACTTCCTCAGTGAGATTCGGACAACGAGTGCGTCGATGACCTGCCACCTGCCAACGTCGAAGCAGGAGAAGTGGGCCAAGGCTCAGACGCAGGAAGCATCCGTACGCGTCAATAGCGATGTTCTGATTGCTCTCAAATAGTTTTTGTACTTTGTGTGAGCAGGACCCGGCGACGAAGGTCTCCGGGTCCACTTTTTTGGGGCTGGGAATCAGGTGTTCTTTTTGATGACTTCGCGGAGGAGAGGTTTGAGTTCAGGCGGGCTGGGGGCGATGTGGAGGGTGTCGCGGAGCATGCTCTCGGGTTCGTCGAGGAGCGAGAGGTCTTCGCTGAAGAGGGTTACGAGGGGTTGGCCGGCTTTGATCGGGTCGCCTAGTTTGGCATGCATCTCGATGCCGGCGTGGGCGCTGACGGGATCGCCGGGTTTGGCGCGGCCTGCACCGAGACGCTGGACGGCCCAGCCTACTTGTTTGCAGTCCATGGAGGCGAGGTATCCGGAGTGGGTGGCGGTGAGGGTGCGCGAGGCGGTGTAGAGGTGGTGGGCGGCGGGGTCGTGGAAGAGGGAGACGTCGCCGCACTGGGTGGCTACGACTCTGATCCATGCTTTGAAGGCTGCGCCGCTGAGGAGGATCTCGTCGGAGAGCTTGGCTCCTGCTTCGGGCGTGTCGGCCTTGCCTGCGAGATGAAGCATCCATCCGGCGAGGAGGTTGGAGAGCTGGATGAGGTCGGCGGAGAGGGGGTGGCGATCCTCGCTGCGGGTGGCGCGTAGGATGTCGACGCACTCCCAGACTTCGATCCAGTTGCCGGAGAAGCGGCCGAGGGGCTCGTCGTGGTTGGTGAGGAGGGCGACGGTGCGGGTGCCGGAGGCTTCGCCGGTCTGGACCATGAGTTCGGCGAGGAGCTTTGACTGGTCGTAGGTGGGCATGAAGGCGCCGCTGCCGGTTTTGACGTCGAGGACCAGGGCGTTGAGGTCTTCGGCCAGTTTTTTGCTCATGATGCTGGCGCAGATGAGGTAGGGAGATTCGACGGTGCCGGTGTGGTCGCGGAGGGCGTAGAGGATGCGGTCGGCGGGGACGAGATGCGGGGTCTGGCCGACGAGGGCTGCGCCGCACTTTTCGAGCGTGAGGAGGAGGTTGTCGAGGGTGAGCTGGGTGTTGAAGCCGGGGATGGTTTCGAGCTTGTCGAGGGTTCCACCGGTGTGGCCGAGGCTGCGGCCGGAGATCATTGGGACGCAGATGGAGGGGATGCCGTTGGCGTTGGGCGAGGCGAGGCCCGCGGCGGCGAGGATGGGGGCGATGAGGAGAGAGGTCTTGTCGCCGACGCCGCCGGTGGAGTGCTTGTCAACGGTGAAGCTGTGGAGGGGCGCGGCGTCGAAGGTCTCACCGGAGTAGCGCATGGCGGTGGTGAGGGTGGCGAGCTCCTGCGGGTTGAGGCCGTGATGGAAGACGGCCATGAGGAAGGCGGCGATCTGGGCGTCGGTGACGAGCTGTTTTTCCGGGGTGCGGTGAACGATGGCGTGGATGAAGGCCTGGATCTCTGCGTCGGTGAGGACGCGGCCGTCACGCTTGTGGAGGAGGACGTCGATGGGATGGATGGTCTGGGTCATTTTGGAATCATTTTTGGTTACATATTGTTTAGAGGAGGAAGGCGGCGGGCAGGAGCTCCGCTATGGTGGCCTGGGCGATGGAGCCGCCTTCGGCGGGGAAGAAGACGATGGTGTCGGGGGTGCTGAACTCGTGGATGGTCTGGCGGCAGGCTCCGCAGGGCTGGCTGGCGGTGGCGTTGAGGTTGGCGACGGCGATGGCGCGGATGCGAATGCCGGGGCCGCGGAGGGCTACGGCGGAGGTAATGGCGGTCTGCTCGGCGCAGGTGGTGAGGCGGTAGGAGGCGTTTTCGACGTTGCAGCCGGTTACGATGGTACCGTCGGTGAGGAGGAGGGCGGCGCCGACGCGGAAGTTGCTGTAGGGGGCGTAGGCGTGGTGCGCGACGGTGACGGCTTGCTGCTGCAGGCCGGCGATTTGTGCGGGAGTGAGCGCGCTGGGCTGTTCGGCGGAGAGTTCGGAGGACATGATGTGACTGAGGCTATCGGGTTGCGGGGGCCGATAGCAAGTGGCGGGCCTCATGGTTACCGTTCCACGCCCGATATAGGTTGTGTGGACGAGCTAACCAAAGAATTTATTGCAGAGAGCCAGGAGGGTCTGGACCGGATGGAGCGGTGCCTGACCGAGCTGGAGATGCGGCCGGACGATACTGGATTGCTGGGGGAGATCTTCCGCGCTGTCCATACGATCAAAGGGACGACGGGTTTTCTGGGATTCGATCGGCTGGAGAAGCTGGCGCATGCGGGAGAGCATCTGCTGGGGTCGCTGCGGGACGGCAAGCTTGAGGTTAACTCGGATCTGATCAGCGGACTGCTTCGCCTGCTGGATGGACTGCGGGCGATTCTGTTGCTGATCGAGGAGACCGGGAGTGAAGGGACTCGGGCCGGGGATGAAGATGGCGAGCTGATCGCCGAACTGGCGAGTCTGAATGGGCAGGTGCCTGCGGAGTTGCCGGAGATCGAGGCTCCGCAGATTGCTCTGGTGGAGACGACGAGAAGTGAGGGTGTTGCGCCGGCCGCTTCGAACAGCGGGGCGTCGCCTGTGTTGCAGCCTGGCGGATTACAACCGACTGCGGTGACGGAGAAGGCGAGTGCGGATAAGACACTGCGGATCGACGTGGATGTGCTGAACCGCATGATGAACCTGGTGGGCGAACTGGTGTTGACGCGCAACCAGATGCTGCAGAGCGGGATGGAGGCGGCGAACTTTCCTGAGCTGGCGCGACGGCTGGATAGCGTTACGGCGGATCTGCGTGAGACGGTGATGCAGGCTCGGATGCAGCCGGTTGGGAATCTGTTTGGGAAGTTTCCGCGGATGGTGAGGGATCTTGCCCGGACGTGCGGACGCGAGGTGCGGGTTGAGTTCAGCGGGCAGGAGACGGGGCTGGATAAGAGCCTGCTTGAGGCGATCAAGGATCCGCTGACCCATGCGGTGAGGAACGCGGTCGATCATGGGATCGAGTCGCCTGCGGACCGTGTGCTGGCGGGAAAGTCGGCCGAGGGTTGTCTGCGGCTGAAGGCGTTCCACCAGAGCGGATCGGTGGTGATCGAGATTGAAGACGATGGCGCCGGGATCCCGATCGAGCGGGTGCTGCAGAAGGCGATCGAACGCAATCTGGTGACGGCGGAAGACGCTGCGGGGATGTCGGAGCGGGAGGCGCTGCAGCTAATTTTTCTGCCCGGATTTTCGACTGCTGCTGCGGTGACTACGGTTTCGGGACGTGGCGTTGGCATGGATGTCGTGCGCGCCAATGTGGAGAAGGTTGGCGGGAGTGTCGAGGTCGAGTCGCGCAGGGGCGTGGGGACTACGCTGCGGCTTCGGGTTCCGCTGACGCTGGCGATTGTTCCTTCGCTGGTGGTGAAGAGTGGAGGGCAGGCCTTTGCACTGCCGCAGAGCACGCTGGTGGAGCTGGTGGATATACCGGAGCGAGAGTTTGCGCAGGTGGTGCAGCGAATTGGTTCGTCGGAGCTGTACCGGCTGCGAGAGCGTCTGTTGCCGATGGTGTGGCTCGACCGGTTGCTGGGATTGGACGCTGATAATCCGGACCAGTCGAAGGGGCATTACCTGGCGGTGCTTGAAGCAGAGGGTTGCAGATACGGCCTGGTGGTCGATGATCTGATGTCTCCTGAGGAGATTGTGGTGAAGCCGCTTTCGCCGGTGCTGCGCGAGATCGGCTTGTTCTCCGGCGCGACGGTGCTGGGCAATGGAACCCTGGCATTGATTCTGGATATCGGTGCGACCGCGGCACGTGCAGGAGTGAAGCCGATTGAAGAAGAGGTCGGTGAGATCGGTGCTGGCGAGGCTGCGGTGCAGGAGGCAACGGGTACATCGTTCCTGATCTTTGAGGATCGAGTGAGAGAGAGAACAGCGCTGCCGCTGGATGTGGTGGAGCGGATTGAAAGCGTTCCGCTGGGACAGATTGAGTATGCTGGCGGGCGACCGTTGCTGCAGTATCGCGGGGAGCTGCTGCCGCTGAGAGATGAAGGGAATGTGCTGATGGAGCTGGAGTCTGCGCGGCAGGCGGGTGAAGAAGTGATGGTGACGGTGCTGATCTGCGGCGATGCCAGCGTGGGAGGGGCGCAGCGCGGTGGCATGGTGGTGCGGCAGGTTCTGGATGTTTCGACCGGAACGCTGATCGATCAGGGTGAGGCGAGCCATGAAATGGGGATGGAGCTTGCTCTGGTGAAGGAGAAGCTGACGCAGGTTCATCGTGAGTTTGGCGTGAAGGCGAAGGCTGCCTGGCAGGAGGTTGCGTGAGAATAGCCGGTCGGGAGAAGGTCGACGAGATTCAGGATGAGAGTGACGCGGTGTCGCTTTGTTCGATGTATGCGGGCAGTGAGATGTTCGGCATCGACACTAGGAAGATACGCGAGGTGCTTGGGGAGCGGGATCTGCAGCGGGTGCCGATGTCGCCGGCGTTTATCGCGGGTGTTGTCCCTTATCGTGGCGAGGTGCTGACGACGGTGAATCTTCGGGCGCTGTTGGGGATGGAGGCGCACACCGGCAGATGCTGCGTGCTGGTGATGGCGGAGGATGAGGCTGCGGAGCGTTTTGGGCTGGTGGTCGATGCGGTGGGCGGCGTGGTGACGGTGAGCCGGCGGATGCTGGAGGACAACCCCTGCACGCTCGAGGCGAAGGGCAAGTGGTTGTTCGATGGAGCCTACAAGATGGATGCGGGTTTGATGGTGCAGCTGGATCCACAGAGGCTGTCGCCGTCGCGCTTGTCGGAGGTGGGATTGTTCAAGAGCAGTTCGAATGGAGGTATAGATGCGAGTCCTGATCGTTGATGATTCGAGCTTTATCCGCGAGTATCTGCGGCACCTGCTGGGCAGGATGGATGTGGTGTGTGAAGAGGCGAAGGATGGGAGCGACGCGCTGGCTGTGCTTCGGGCGGAGGAGTCCTTCGACCTGATGCTGCTGGATGTGAACATGCCGGTGATGAACGGGCTGGAGTGCGTGAAGAAGCTGCGCGAGGCAAAGCTTGGGCCTGAGATGAAGGTGATGATGGTGACAACCGAGGCTGATCATTCGTTTATTACGACCGCGCTCGACAATGGCGCGGATGAGTTTCTGATGAAACCGTTTACCCCGGAGAGCCTTCGGGAGAAGATGCTTCTGCTTGGTGTGATCGCAGCTTGAGGGTTGTGGGTGGAAGAGAAAGTCTGAGGAAAGCAGATATGGGACCCATGGAGGAACGGCCGCTCCGCATTCTTGCAGCGGACGACTCGGCGGTGATGCGCGGAGTGATGTGGAAGCTGTTTCAGCGGCACGCGGAGGATCGGTCGAGCGAGCTGCCGCCCATGGAGTTGTGCGGCGTTGCGTTGGACGGAGTGGATTGCCTGGAGTCGGTGAAGCGACTGTCGCCGGATGTTCTGGTGCTGGATCTTGAGATGCCGAGGCTGAACGGGCTGGAGGTTTTGCGTCGCCTGCAGGTAGAGAATCCTGGGCTACCGGTGATCATGTGTAGTGCGCATACAGAGCGCGGCGCGAGGTCGACGCTGGAGGCGCTGGCGTGTGGCGCTGCAGACTATGTGACCAAGCCGGCGGAGCAGCGTGATTTTGCTTCGGCGATGCTTTCGCTGTCGCAGCAGCTTCTGCCGCGGATTGCTGCACTGGCTAAAGGGGCAAAGCGGAAGGAAGAGAATGTTGTCGCGAGAAGTGGGGCGGCCAATGCTCCTAAGACTCTGGCTGGTGCGACGCTGCCGAGGTCGTCCGCTCCGATTGAGTTGGTGGTGATTGGGCTGTCTACCGGTGGGCCGTCTGCGCTGGAGCAGTTGCTGCCGCGGCTGCCCGCGGATTTTCCTGTGCCAGTGTTGATCGTTCAGCATATGCCGAAGCTGTTCACCGGAGCGCTGGCGGAGCGGTTGGATAAATGCTGTTCGCTGCGGGTGAAAGAGGCGTATGAGAACGCGATGATTCGGCCGGGCACGATCTGGCTGGCTCCGGGGGATGCGCACATGGAGGTAGGCGCGGGCAACGGGTTAACGGACAGACAGGATGGGGGGGTGGCGGGGCGGAGCAGCAGGGTTCGGCTGCATCAGCGGGAGCCGTTGAATCACTGCAGGCCGGCGGTGGATTACTTGTTTTTTTCTGCGGCACGGATGTATGGCGCGTCTGCGCTGGCGCTGGTGATGACGGGCATGGGTGCGGATGGCCTGGATGGAGCGCGGGCTGTTCATGAACGCGGGGGAGTGGTGCTGGCGCAGGATGAGGCGAGCTCAGCCGTATGGGGCATGCCGGCCAAGGTGACTGAGGCTGGAATTGCAAGCGCAACGCTTCCGCTTTCGGAGATCGCGGGCGCGTTGAAGCAGAGAGTTGACGCGGGAAGACTGACGAAGATGGAGACGGCACACCATGCAAGCTCCGCGATGGCGCCGCGACGGGAGATCAACGATGGCCTGCTCTGATACGGACTACGCTTATCTTCGTGAGCTTGTGCTGGAGCAGTCGGCGAACCTGATTGATCCGTCGCGCAATGCTCTGTTTGACACTAGACTGACACCGATCGCGCGATTGTCGGGTGCGGATAGCCTTCAGGATTTTGTGAATATGTTGAAGGCGGGGCGGCCGGCTCATCTGCATCGCGCGGTTGCTGAGGCGATGACGATCAATGAGACGAGCTTCTTTCGCGATATGAGACCGTTTGAGATGCTGCGGCAGATTCTTATTCCTCGGCTGATGGAACGACGAATGGAGGAGCGGCGGCTGAGGATCTGGAGCGCGGCGAGTTCGACCGGGCAGGAGGCTTACAGTCTGGCGATGATGTTTGCGGAGCACTTTCCGGAGATTGCGGGCTGGGATGTAAAGATCGTCGGCACCGATATCTCGCGGCATGTTGTCGATTATGCGCAGAAGGGGCGGTATCGACGGCTGGAGGTAAATCGCGGGTTGCCGGCGCGGATGCTGCTGAAGTACATGACTCGACATGGTGAAGAGTGGGAGATTAGTCCGCAGATTCGGTCGATGTGCGAGTTTCATTATGCCAATCTGTGTGCTCCGTTGCCTTTGCTGCCGACTTTTGATTTGGTGTTGTTGAGAAATGTGCTGCTTTATTTTTCTCAGCAGGATCGCAGGACGCTCTTCAGGGAGATTCATCGGAAGCTGTCTCCTGCCGGATACCTGGTGTTGGGAAATGCGGAGCAGGCAGAGGATTCTACGAATCTTTTTGAGGTGGAGTTTGCGGCGGACTGCTATTTCTATGGTCCGGCGAGCGGGAGTTGAAGGGATCGATCACAGGTCGCGGCTGGACCTGAGAGCTTGGGCGCGCATCCAATAGTGTGCGGCAAATATGCTGCTGAGAGCGCACACTTTGACTATGCCGCCAAAGACTACAAAGACGACGAAGCCTTCTAAGCCGAAGAAGAAGATAGTTCCGGAGAAGACAGAGCCGTTGCTGCCGGGGAATTTTGTGGGCGAGGAGGCGCTCTCGCTCTTTCATACAATTACAGCGAAGTGGTTTCGGGCGGTGTTTGATGCGCCGACGGCTCCGCAGGTGGAGGGCTGGCCTGCGATTGCCCGTGGAGAGTCGACGTTGATACTTGCGCCGACGGGCACGGGGAAAACCCTGACGGCGTTTCTGTGGTGTCTCGACAAGTTGATGATGCGGACGGCTCCTGAGGCTGAGCGTGGGTGCAGGGTGGTGTATCTTTCGCCGCTGAAAGCGCTGGCTGCGGATGTGGAGCGCAATCTTCGATCTCCTCTTGTTGGGATTGCCAACATGGCCAAGCGTGAGGGCGTTGCGGTGCGGATGCCGGAGATCAGCGTGCGCACGGGGGATACCTCGCAGAAGGAGCGCGCGCGGTTTCGGAGGCATCCTGGCGACATCCTGATTACTACGCCGGAGAGTCTGTACCTGCTGCTGACGTCGGAGGCGGGGGAGTCGCTGCGGTCGGTGGAGACGGTGATTGTGGATGAGATTCATGCGCTGGTGCCGAGCAAGCGAGGGGCGCATATGGCGCTATCGCTGGAGCGGCTGGAGGCGTTGACGGGGAGGAGGCTGCAGCGGATTGGACTGTCCGCTACGCAGAGGCCGCTTGAGGAGGTGGCTCGATTCCTTGGCGGTGCGGAGACCTCTGGATATGTAGCTAAGGAAGGCACAAATTTAAGCCAGGCCGCAGAGGCTGATGAGGAGACTGCCAGAGTGTTGATGGAGGTTGCGGGTCGCGAGGATTCGCAGGCAGAGGTGGGGGCTGGTGCGGCGAGATTTCGTCCCGTGACGGTGGTGAATGCTGGGGCTCGAAAGCTGCTGGAACTGAAGGTAGAGGTTCCGGTGGAGGATATGGCGCGGTTGGGGGAGATTGAGGAGCAGCCGAGCGGGCCGGCTTCGCAGGGGCCGAAGAGGACTTCGATCTGGCAGTCGATACATCCGCGACTGCTGGAGATTATTCAGGGGCGGACCTCTACGCTGATCTTTGTGAATGCGCGAAGGGTAGCGGAGCGGTTGGCCGGGGCGCTGAATGAGCTTGCGGGAGAGCAGATTGCGCGGGCGCATCATGGCTCGCTTGCGGCTACGCAGAGGACGGAGATTGAGGAGCTGCTGAAGGCGGGAAAGATCAAGGCGCTGGTGGCTACGTCTTCTCTGGAGCTGGGGATTGACATGGGGGCGATCGATCTGGTGATTCAGATTGAGGCTCCGCCTTCGGTGGCCAGTGGGATGCAGCGGATCGGGAGGGCGGGGCACCAGGTGGGGGCTCCGTCGCATGGGATTATCTTTCCGAAGTACCGGGCGGATTTGATTGCGTGTGCGGCGGTGACGCGGGCAATGCATGAGGGGCATGTGGAGTCGACGCGGTTTCTGCGGAACCCGCTGGATGTGCTGGCGCAGCAGATGGTGGCGGTGATCGCTCATCCACCGTTGAACGTCGCGGATGCGGAGCTGCGGTCGAAGCATAAGACGGAGGAGGAGGAGAGTCCCGGGATGAGTTACGCTGCGTTGTTTGCGCTGGTGCGGGGTGCGGCTCCGTTTGCGGGGTTGAGCCAGAGTGTCTTCGATGGAGTCTTGGATATGCTGGCGGGGCGGTATCCGTCGGATGAGTTTGCGGAGCTTCGTCCGCGGATTACATGGGACAGGACGAGGAACTGGATTACGCCGCGCGCTGGGGTGAAGCGCATTGCGATTCTGAACGGGGGAACGATTCCTGATCGCGGAACGTATGGGGTGTTTCTGGCGGGGCAGCGTTCTGGATCAGGCAGGGGGCCCGTGCGGGTGGGGGAGTTGGATGAGGAGATGGTCTTCGAGAGCCGGACGGGGGATACGTTCATTCTTGGAGCTTCGACGTGGCGGATCGACGAGATTACGCATGACCGGGTGCTGGTGACGCCGGCTCCAGGTGAAGCGGGGAAGATGCCGTTCTGGCATGGGGATCAGGCTGGGCGGCCGCTAGAGTTTGGGCGAAGGATTGGGGCGTTGGTGAGGGAGTTGCGGGATGCTCCGCGGAGCGTGGCGATGGCGCGCCTGACGAGTGAGCATGATCTGGAGCCGGGGGCGGCGGAGAATGTGCTGCGGTATCTGGCGGACCAGGAGCTGGCTACCGTGGTTGTTCCTGACGACCGGAATATTGTGATTGAGCGAGTGAGGGATGAGCTGGGAGATTGGCGGGTGTGTGTGCTGACTCCGTTTGGCAGTCGAGTACATGCGCCGTGGGCGATGGCGGTGACGGCCAAGCTCCGTGCGGGGAACGGGCAGGAGGTTGAGACGATGTGGTCGGAGGACGGCTTTGTGCTGCGCTTTCCTGAGACCGAGGAGGCTCCTGCAATTGAACCGATTCTGCTAGAGGCTGAGGAGGCTGCGGAACTGGTGCTGCGGCAGCTGGGGTCGACGGCACTGTTTGCAGCGAAGTTTCGCGAGAGCGCTGCGCGGGCGTTGCTGCTGCCGAGGAGGAGAGCGGATGGGCGGACTCCGCTTTGGCAGCAGAGGAAGAGGGCGTATGACCTGTTGAGTGTGGCGAGCCGTTATGCCTCTTTTCCGATTGTGCTCGAGGCTTACCGGGAGTGTCTGCGGGATGTGTTCGATATGCCTGCGCTGATGGAGACGCTGCGGAATATTGGCAATCGCTCGCTGCGAGTGCATACGGTGGATTCGCGGACGCCTTCGCCGTTCGCTTCGGCGTTGTTGTTCAGCTATGTGGCGAACTACATCTATGACGGGGACGCTCCGCTGGCCGAGAGACGGGCGCAGGCGCTTTCGATCGATCAGGATCAGCTGCGGGAGTTGATGGGGGATGCGGATCTTCGGGAGCTGTTGGATATCAATGCAATTGAGGAAACCGAGGAGCAACTGCAGTGTATGGCTGAAGGCTATCGTGCGCGGAATATGGATGGGGTGCATGATCTGTTGCTGCGGCTTGGGGATTTGACACGAGAGGAACTGCGATCTCGATGTGTAACGGACGAGGTTGCAGAATCAGTTGGGAAGCTGATGAGGGCTCGGCGGGCTCTAGAGGTGCAGGTCGCCGGGGAGAAGCGATTGATTGCGGTGGAAGATGCGGCGCGGTATCGGGATGCGCTGGGTGTGCCGCTGCCACCGGGGCTGCCGGGTGCGTTTCTTGAGGAAGCACCGGATGCGTTGCTGGATTTGATGAGGAGATTTGCGCGGACGCATGGCCCGTTTACGACGCCTGAGGCTGTGGGGCGTTTTGATCTGCCGATGGAGAGTTTGGAAGCAGTGTTGCAGCGGTTGATTCAGAGCGGCAAGGTGGTGGAGGGTGGATTTCGGCCAGGTGGGATTCATCGAGAGTGGTGCGATAACGAGGTGCTGCGATCGATTCGGCGGAGGTCGCTGGCTCGGTTGCGGAAGGAGGTCGAGCCGGTGGAGCAGAGGACGCTGGCGCGGCTCTTTACGAGGTGGCAGGGTGTGGTGCAGCCTCGGCGAGGACTGGATGCGTTGCTGGATGTGATTGAGAATCTGCAGGGAGCGCCGCTACCCGCTTCGATTCTGGAGACGGAGATTTTGCCGACGCGGTTGGTCGGGTATAAGAGCTCGGACCTGGATACGTTGATCGCCGCAGGAGAGGTGGTTTGGGTTGGGTTCGATCCGATTGGGGAGAGAGATGGGCGGATTGGGCTCTATCTCGCGGAGAAGCTGCCGGTGCTTTGGCCGATTGGACGGGTGGGTGTGCAGCAGAAGGAGCGGGGAGTTGGTTCTGCTCAGAGCGATGACCCTGCTGCGCTGAATGAGAGAGAGACCGCGATTGTGGAGTATCTGAAGGGGCGCGGGGCTTCGTTCTTTCAGGATTTGCATGATGGTGTTGGCGGCGGATATCCGGGAGAGACGCTCGAAGCTCTTTGGAGTCTGGTGTGGCGAGGGATGCTGACCAACGATGGGTTGGCGGCGTTGCGTGCGTACTGCGAGAGGCCGGCGGCGAGTGGGTCGAGAAAGCCAGCGCGTAGGCTGCATCAGCAGACGGGATTCCGTTCGAGAAGGACGACTCCGCCTACGGCGCAGGGGCGATGGGCGCTGAATCCTGCTGCGTTTGCCATGGACAGATCGGCTACGGAGTGGAGTCACGCGATTGCGCAGCAGTTGCTGACGCGCTATGGGGTGGTGTTTCGCGAGACGGCGCATGCGGAGAGTCTGCCGGGTGGGTTTTCGGCGATCTATGACGTGATGAAGGCGCTGGAGGAGAGTGGGAAGATTCGGCGGGGGTACTTTGCGGCGGATCTGGGGGCGACGCAGTTTGCTCTGCCGGCGGCGGTGGATCTGCTGAGGTCGCTGCGGGCTTCGAACCAAGGCGACAAGACGGAGATGCTGCAACTGGCGGCGACCGATCCGGCAAATCCTTATGGGGCTTTGATGCGGTGGCCTGCGGCTCCGGAGGTGGGATCTTCGTTGACGCGGAGCGTTGGGGCTCGGGTGATCCTTTGCGATGGGGCGCTGGTGACTTATCTACGGCGGGGGAATCCGAATCTGCAGGTGTTTCTGCCGGAGGAAGAGCCGCAGAGATCGCAGGTGGCGCGGAGTCTGGCGGAGTTTCTGGTGTCGCGGGTGCAGGACCAGGAGGATGCGCAGGGACGAGGTGGGATGTTGATTGCGAGTGTGAATGGAGTGGCGGTGGCGGAGCATTGGATGGCAAAGTTCTTGCTCGATGTGGGATTTGCGGCGGGGGCTATGGGGTTCAATGTGCGCAGGGGGTTACCTCCGCTGCCGGGCACTCGCGGTGAGGTGAGAGCGAATGCGTGACTCACAGGTAACCAAACCACCAATCAGTTCGTGTGGCCTTAATGTTTGCGAACCACCGACAAACGGGGTAAAGAGAGATGACGACGAACAGCCAGACAGCATAGACGACCCAAAGAGGATATCCAAAGTCTTCGGGGAAGATTTTTGCGGGGCCACCCATTGCCGGAGGAGAGCTGAAGAGGATTGGATACGAGTGGGCGCCGTAACGGATCCAACTTGTAAGAAGTGACAACAGATGGATGAGATAGAAGTGTGCGATGAAGTAGAAGAGAGGGACGCGTCCGAAGACTATAAGAGGATTCGCAATCTTGAACTGGTGGCGATCGAACGAGGCGAGAACGATCAGTGCCGGGCCAAGCGTCATGAGCAGGTACAGCAGTGAGGGCGGATACTTTGTGCAGTTCAGAAAAGAGAGAAGCGTGAACATCGCGGAGTGCTGTCGCGACCATTTTTCGGGGTCGCCGTAGAGGTTGATTGCGCGGAGGACGATGAAAGCTGTCGTCGTTGCACCGCCCGTGATGAGAATAATCTTCTGGCGACGTGTCGGTTCGAGCAGAAAGATTCGGCCGAAGCAAAAGCCTGCGGACATGACCGCGATCCAGGGGAACAGAGGATAGCCAACAACGATCACCAGACCATGCACGAGGAAAGCTCCTGGTTGATGGACTATGTTCCAGATCGGCGCATAGCTGCCGAAGGACGCGGCGTTAATTGGATCGAGGAGATTGTGCAGCGCAATGACCGCGATGCTGAAGACTACGAGAAGACGATACGGGAGCTGGACTAACAAGGCCAACGCTACCATGCAACCGCCTAATTCCCACATGACCAGAAGGAGGACCGGGAAACGAGAGGCAAAGTTGAAGTTGTAGGCGAGGCGCATGACGGTTACCTCGAGAAAAACCAGCCAAATTCCTCTTGTTAGCAAGAAGCTCGACAACTGAGCTTTCGTGCGGTCGCGCTGGAGCCACAGAAAAGCTCCGAAGCCAGCCGTAAAGGTGAAGACGGGAGCGCAGAAGTGCGTGATCCAACGAGTGAAGAACAGTAAAGGATAGGTGCGGGTGAGATCGGTAGGTGAGAAGTAAGCCGCGGAGACGTGAAAGAAATCACGCGTGTGATCGAGCGCCATGATGATCATGATGGCGCCGCGAAGAGCGTCAATGGACTGCAGGCGAGATCCGGATCTGACGATTGTGGCCATCCTGCTGGGTCATCATTATCGCCGGGGCGAAGAATATTCTGCAAGCGAGGTTGGTGCATCTGAGTAGAAGAGAGTTCAAACGAGAAGACTATGCCTGAGGGCGATACTATCTATCGGGCGGCGCGGGCGCTGCAGAAGGCGATTGGGGGCAAGGTGGTGACGGGGTTCGATACCGGGTTGGCTAAGCTGGCTCGGGTGAATGACGATGCGCCGCTGGTGGGGAGAACTGTCGAGAAGGTGGAGTCGCGGGGGAAGTGGTGTCTGATTTTTTTCTCGGGAGATTTGATTCTGGTGACGCATATGTTGATGAGCGGGAGCTGGCATCTTTATCGCACGGGAGAGAAGTGGTGGATGGGCCGCGATCGGATGCGGGTGGTTGTTAGGACGGCTAGTTGGGAGGCGGTGGGATTCAACATTCCGGTTGCCGAGTTTCATACGTCGCGGTCTTTGGAGCGAAGCAGCCAGGTGCCTAAGCTGGGGCCGGATATTTTGTCGGATGAGTTTACCGTGGAGGGTGGGGCGGCTCGGCTGGCTGCGTATGGGAGAGAGAATCCTGATGCGGAGATTGCGGTGGTGTTGCTGAATCAGCGGGTGCTGGCGGGATTGGGGAATGTTTATAAGAGCGAGGTGGCGTTTGCGGCGGGGGTGAATCCGTTTCGCGCGATGAGGACGATTACATCGCGAGAGATGGAGACGATGGTGGAGGTGTCGCAGAGATACATGAAGGCGAACGTGGTGGATGGAGCCGGGGATGGGATCGTGACTTACTCGGGAAACCGGCGGACTACTCATTCGTCGAATCGTGAGGAGAGGCTTTGGGTGTATGGGCGGCAGGGGCAGGAGTGCCGGCGGTGCGGGGCGACGGTGATGATGCGTAAGCAGGGGGTGCAGGCTCGGTCAACCTACTGGTGTCCGGAGTGTCAGCCCTGGGTGGGTGAGTTGCCTGCTCCAATAGGGAGGGCAACTGTGGTGAGGCGGGGGAAGATCGGGTGTTAGACGGCTGACGATTGACTACTGAGGGGGCGGGGTGGGTTGCTGTTGCTGTTTGTCTTTATCCTTGCCGCCGCCGAAGATCTTCTGGAGGAAGTTTTTCTTTTTGGGTGGGGCTGGCTGCTGCGTGGTGTCGGGGGCGTTGCCGTCAGGCGGGGTGTTGGGTGGGACGCGGACGATGGGTGCACCGGTGATGAGTGGTGGTGTGGTTGTTTCGGACTTGCCGCCTATGCCTAGGATTCTCTGGATGAGGTTCTGGGGGCTTTCGCTCATCTGGCTGCAGGTGTTGACCGGCGCGGTGCCGTCTAGGAAGGCGGCGTAGAGGACGTTGCTGGGGCAGGTGGAGTCGGCGATGAGGTTGGAGGTCTTGTCGATGCGGGCGGTGGTGATGCCGGCGGGCGCAACGAATGGCTTGACGTCGGAGTACTGGGGCAGGAGGATGGCGCGCTTCATGAACTCGGTCCAGATGGGTTCAGCGGCGTGCGCCCCTTCGATCTTGACGTCGGTGTAGTCGTCGTTGCCGACCCACACGATGCAAATGAGGTTGGAGGTGTAACCAGCGAACCAGGCGTCATGACTGGTTCCGGTCTTGCCGGCGGCGGGTGCGGTGAAGCCATGGCCTCGGACGCCGGCGGCGGTGCCATAGTTCATCACACCTTCGAGGAGAGATTGGGTGAGGTAGGCGGCGCGAGGATCCATAACCTGCTTGGCGTCGGGAGAGAAGTCGGAGACGACGTCCCCATTGGCGTTGCGGACGGAGGCGAGCATCCACGGGGTGAGGTGGACGCCGTTGTTGGCGAAGACTGTGTAGGCGCCGGCCATGTCGATCGGGGTGGCGTTGTAGGTGCCGATAGCCACGGAAGGAGTGCCGCGGGCGTTGGTGATTCCGGCAGAACGGGCGAGTGCCGCGACGTTGTCAAAGCCGACCATCTGGCCGAGCTGAACCGTGGCTGCGTTGAGCGAGTGAGCGAGAGCGTACGCTGCGATGACGTCGCCTTTATAGCCGCTGATGAGGTTCTTTGGCGTGTAGGTCTGGCGGCCATTGTCGTAGGTGAAGGTGGTCTCTTCGTCGTTGAGTTCGGTGAGTGCGGTGAAGACTCCGCTGCCGCCGGTGTCGTTGTTGCTGAGCGAGAGGCCGTTGAGGGAGCTGTTGTAGGCCGCGGCGTAGACGAAGGGTTTGAAGATGGAGCCGGTGGGGCGCTGGGAGACGGCGTGATTGAGCTGGGAGGCGCCGTAGTTGCGACCGCCGACGAGGGCGAGGATCTGTCCTGTGTGCGGGTTGATGGCCACGAGCGCGACCTGGGGATAGGTGATGGGTCCGGGCTGTTCGCCTTTGGGCGTCTTATGCTGTTTGCGGACGAGCTCGTCGACGTTCTTCATTCCGATCTCGACGGCCTCGGAGGCGGCGCGTTGAAGTTCGGGGTCGAGCGAGGTGTAGATGCGGAGGCTCTGGTGGGCGATGTCCTGGTCGCCGATGTGCTTGACGAGCTGATCGTGGACGAGATCGACGAAGTAGGGCGCTTCGCTGGCGTCGATGTTGGGCGGGGCGAGGCGGAGGGGTTCGGCTTTGGCGGCCTGCGCCTGACTGGCGGTGATGGCGCCGGTTTCGACCATGGACTCGAGGACTACGTTACGGCGCTCCATGGCGCGCTCGGGATGGCGGTAGGGGTTGAGGCGGGTGGGGGACTGGATGGTGCCGGCGAGGAGGGCGCACTCGGCGAGGTTGAGCTGCTGGAGATTTTTGCCGAAGAAGGTCTGTGCGGCCTCGCCGAAGCCGTTGATGGCGTAGCTGCCGCGCTGGCCGAGGTTGATCTCGTTGGCGTACATCTCGAAGATCTGCTTCTTGGTAAAGCGGGCTTCGAGCTGGAAGGTGATGAGGATCTCGATCATCTTGCGCTTGATGCGTTTTTCTGGCGAGAGGAAGAGATTTTTTGCGAGCTGCTGGGTGAGCGTGGAGCCGCCGCAGGTGCGGTGATGGGTGACGAGGTCGGAGAAGGCGCACTTGGCGATGCGCATGTAGTTGATGCCGCCGTGATTGAAGAAGTCGCGGTCTTCGATGGCGGTGACTGCCTGCACCATGCGGGGAGGGATCTCGTTGTAGGAGACGAGGCGGCGCTTGGTGCGGTTCTTGTCTTCGGAGAGGGCGGTGATGAGCTGGGGTTCGAGCTCGTAGGCGCTGAGGGTGACGCCGTTTTCGGCGGTGATGCTCTGCACGATACCGCCGGTGGTGTTGATGGTGGCGCCGTCGGTGTTGTGGTAGCTCTCGGGGCCGGGTTTGATGAAGATGTTGTCGGCGTTGAGCTGGTAGGTGCCGAGCTGGGAGTTGGCGTTGTAGCCTGCCTGGCGCAGGTCGGCGGCGATGGCGGCGGCGGAGAGTTTCTGCCCGGCGCGGACCTCGCGTGGCGCGGCGTAGATCTGCGAGACGCTGGCGAAGATGGGGCCGGAGGCGATACGGTCATCGACGACACGCTGGTAGTGGTAGTAGAAGTAGCCGAAGACACTGCAGCCGATGACCAGAATGGCGAGCAGAGCGATGAGAGCCACACGCAGGATCTGCGACTCCAGGCCAGAGGCTTTCAGTTTGTTTCGGACGTTGCTGCCGTATTTGAGTTTGACTGGCAAGAGGCTCTTTCGTTGGACGGTTAGAGGCCGGCTGTGGAGAGCGAGTTGTGCAGCGTGGAGGTTATCTGGCCGGATACCTTCGCGGTGACTTCGTTGAGGGCGACGTCTTCGGTAACGCTCCGGAGGCGATCGAGAAATTCTACCTTGCCCTCGGCGACTCCGCGACCGATATTGATTCGATAAGGGATACCGACGAGATCGGCGTCTTTGAACTTGACTCCGGCGCGCTCGTCGCGGTCGTCGAGGAGAACGTCTACGCCTGCGGCTTCGAGGTCAGCGGCGATCTTCTCTCCGGCGCTAAGGAGGGTCTCGTCGCCGATGTTGGTGATGGTGACGACGACCTGGAAGGGGGCGATCGCAGGGTGAAGGGCGTAGGCTTCCCCTTTGTTGGCGGCGGCTGAGCTTTCGATCGCGGCGGTGAGGATGCGCTCGATTCCGATGCCGTAGCAGCCCATGATGGGGATGACCTCTTTGCCGTCACGGTTGAGGACGGAGGCTCCCATGCTTTTGGTGTACTTGTTGCCCAGCTTGAATATGTGGCCGATCTCGACGGCTTTGCCGAGACGCAGGGGCTGGCCGCCGATGGGGTCGAGCTCACCTTCGACGATGTTGCGGACGTCGGCGGCGAGGGTGGGCTTGAAGTCGCGCATGGGCGTGACGTTGCGGAGGTGGTACTCCTCCTTGTTGGCTCCGGCGATGAGGTTGGTGCGGCCTTCGAGAGCCTTGTCGAGGATGACGAGGGTGCCGGGTTTTTTGGGATGTGGGGCGGCCTCGAGGCCGATGGGACCGAGGTAGCCTGCGGGGGCCTTGAAGGTGGCTTCGATCTCTTCGGCGACCATTGGGCGGAGTTCTCCGCCGGCGACGGCGAGGAGCTTGGCTTCGTTGAGGGAGTGGTCTCCGCGCAGGAAGACTACGACGGGGCGGAGCTTACCGAGTTTGGCGTGGTCGGCTTCAGGGAGTTCGACCATGTAGGCCATGGTCTTGATCTGGTGGACTGGCGCGAGGTTGAGGAAGGCGCCGACCTCGTCGATGGTGCGCTGGCCGGGGGTGTGGACGAGTTCGGGGAGGCCGTCGGCGGTGGGGGCGAGGTCTTGGACGGGGGCCAGCTGCGAGGTGGCCTTTTCGATGTTGGCGGCGTAGCCGGATGGGCTGCTGGCGATGAGGTCTTCGCCGGCGTCGGTGTAGACCATGAACTCCTGCGAGGCGGAGCCGCCCATAGCGCCGGAGTCTGCGTCGACGGCGACGAACTGCAGGCCGCAACGGGTGAAGATTCGGCGGTAGGCTACGTCGTGTTTGTTGTAGGAGACGTCGAGGCCGGCTTCGTCGATGTCGAAGGAGTAGGCGTCCTTCATGAGGAACTGGCGGACGCGGAGGAGACCGGATTTGGGGCGGGGCTCGTCGCGAAATTTGGTCTGGATCTGGTACCAGATCTGGGGTAGCTGCTTGTAGCTGCGGAGTTCGTTCCGGGCGATGGAAGTCATGACCTCTTCGTGGGTCATGGCGAGGCAGAGCTCAGCCCCCTTGCGGTCTTTGAGGCGGAACATGTTTTCGCCCATTCCGGTCCAGCGGCCGCTGGCTTCCCAGATCTCTTTCGGGTTGAGGGCGGGGAGAAAGAACTCCTGGCCGATGCGGTCCATCTCCTCGCGCACGATGGCGGTGATCTTGTTGACGGAGCGGTTACCGAGGAAGAGGTAGCTGTAGATGCCGGCGCCTAGCTGACGGATATAGCCGGCGCGGAGGAGGAGCTTGTGGCTGGCGACTTCGGCGTCTGCGGGTGCTTCGCGGAGGGTGGGGATGAAGAGTTGCGACCAGCGATGCATTGTCAAAAAAGGCACTTTCCGGCCTATCGCGTCGAGGCTCGCGTGGGCATTTTTAGGATGAGTTTTCATTCTAAACCGACGGTCGATATTTATTTTGAGATGAGGGTTGTTCTCGCTGATAGGGCATGCAATGGGGTTACCCCATAATTGGACTTGCTATGTCGTTCATGCGACGGACTTTCTAGTCTGATAAAGCCTATAGTCCAATCAATCGCATCTACCCGCCCTGCAATGTGTGGGCAACCCGTCTTTGCGGCTAGAGAGGCGACTCTCGTGCAAAGGACATCCAGGTGCGAAATAACCACACTATGACTGAGATACTTCCGCGACCAAGAAATCTCATACTGGCCCAGTTGCCGGATGCCGAGTATGAGGCGTTGGCGAGATTTCTTGTGCCTGTCGAGCTGCCTCTGGAGACTCGCCTCTCCGAGCCCAACGAGCCTATCGAGTTCATTTATTTTTTGAATAGCGGCTTGATCTCGACGGATGCGTTAACCGCGAAGGGCGAATCGGTGGAGGTCGGAGTGATTGGCCGTGAGGGGTTCTCCGGGTTGCCGGCGCTGCTGGATCAACCGCAGATGTCGCACTCGGTATTGATGCAGGGACAAGGCGAGGGGCTACGAATCCGGGCCTCTATTGTGCGCGATCAGTTTTTGAAGGGTGGAACGTTACAGCGACTCGTTCATTCGTTCGCCTATCTGCAGCTTGTGCAGACGACACAGTCGGTGTTGTGTAACCGGATGCACGAGGTGGATGCGAGGCTGGCGCGATGGCTGCTCACCTCTGCCGACAGGATGGAGTCGGAGTCGTTGCATCTGACGCAGGAGTTTCTGGCGCAGATGCTGGGGGTGCAGCGGTCGACGGTGACGGTGGCGGCGGGAGATATGCAGAGGGCCGGGGTGATCGGGTATAGCCGTGGGAAGATCAACATTCTGGATCGTCCGGCGCTGATCCAAACAGCTTGCGAGTGCTACAACATCGTGACTTCTTCGTACGATCGAATTATTAGCAAACGATCTTCAGAAGAGTTGAGTTATGCCGATTAGGAGAAGGATGTGCGGTTCCGATTGATCAGGTGAGTTGCAGGGTCCACAGGTCGTGGAGATGGACGACACCTTCTACGCGGCCGCCTGGGGCTACGACGATGAGTGAGGTGATCTTCTTATCCTCCATGATGGCCAGGGCTGAGGAGGCCAGCGCGCTGGCTGCAATGGTGTGAGGATGTGAGTTCATGATCTCGGCTGCGGTGTGCTCGAGGGCGTGGGAGCCGTCGCGCTCGAGGAGTCGGCGGAGGTCGCCGTCGGAGATCATTCCGGCAAGTTGGCCCTCTTTGAGGACGGTGGTCATGCCGAGTTTCTTTCGCGACATCTCGTAGATGACCTGCGGCATGGGTGTGGATTCGCCGACCTTTGGGAGGGCATCGCCAGTGTGCATCAGCTCGCGGACACGGGAGAGGCGTCTGCCGAGGCGGCCGCCGGGATGGAGGTCGGCGAAGTCTTCGGGCGTCCATTGACGGAGGCGGCTTACTTCAAGGGCGAGGGCGTCGCCGAGGGCGAGCATGACGGTGGTGGAGGCGGTGGGTGCGAGGTTGAGGGTGCAGGCTTCGGTGGAGACGCTAGTGTCGAGGAAGATATTGCCGGACTGGGCGAGGGTGGAGGTGGCGCAGCCGCTGATCGTGATCAGCGTGGTGTTGAGGCGCTTGAGCGTGGGGAGGAGGCGGAGCAGCTCTTCGGTTTCGCCGCTGTAGGAGAGAGCTATCACGATGCCGCCGGGCGCGAGCATGCCGAGGTCGCCGTGAATTGCTTCGGCAGCGTGGAGGAAGTGTGCCGGGGTGCCGGTGGAGCGAAAGGTAGCGGCGATCTTGCGCGCGATGATGCCGCTCTTGCCGATGCCGGTGACGATGACGCGGGTCTGATTTGTAGCGGCTTGAAGGAGATGATCGATGGCCTGGGTGAACGGGGCGAGCATCGTGGTGTCGAGGCGGAGGGCGAGGTCGTTGAGAGCAGCTGCCTCGATGCGGACGAACTCGGAGGGACGCGGTGAATCGGTTGGGCTGGTGGCTTTGCTGGACATAGTGACTGAACCATGTCGATGCTAGCAGAGGGACGCGTTGGGGAGCGCTGGTGTGGGCTTTAGGAGGTTTTCTGCTGAGGCGGCTGTGCAACTTGTGGAGAATGCTGTCGTTGCATCGTTTACAGGAGCTTTGCGTCTAAACTGAGAGGGTTAGTGTGGCGCGGAGTTTGCGCCGAAAGGATTCTTACGTGAAGCGGAGTGGATTGATCTTTGGTGTGATGGTGGGTGGGATTGCGCTGCTGTTGTGGGCGGGATGGCATAATCTGCGCGAGCGGAGGCTTGCCATGCAGCAGGCTCAGGAGAACCACGTGGTTCTTGTGCCGGAGAAGGCGGGATCGGCAGCGCAGGCGGATTCGCAGTCCCCTGAGGCGGAGGCGATGCAGATGCGTGGCAAAGTTGCACCTGCCTTTACGCTTGCGACTTTGGATGGCAAGAAGGTTTCGTTGAGCGACTACAAGGGCCGGCCGGTGCTGGTGAACTTCTGGGCGACGTGGTGCGGGCCATGCAAGGTGGAGATGCCGTGGTTTGAAGAGTTTCGCAAACAGTATGCGGCGCAGGGCTTTGAGGTACTCGGACTGGCCGATGACGTGGATGCGGGCAAGGATGCGATCGCGAAGGTGGCGCAGAAGACCGGCGTGACCTATCCCATTTTGTTGACAGATGGGAAGATTCAGAAGGCTTATGGCGGACCGGATGGGATGGACTATCTGCCGATGTCGTTCTACGTCGACAAAAACGGCGTGATCGTTGAAGAGACGGCTGGGCTTGGCAGCAAGGACGAGATCGAGGCGCACATCAAGAAGATAGTTGCTTCGGGAGCGACTGCGGCGGCGGGTGGACAGTGACGCGGTCGATAGGATTGACGAGGTTCTTCGCGGGATTGCTGATCGGGTTGCCGGTCGCGTTGACGGCGCAGCAGGTTGGGAGTCTTGATGCTCCTGTCGTGAAGCCGAAGTCGTATGTTGTGTATGGGGCGGAGCCGCAGAGTGTCGCGGCAGGGAAGCGCAGCGTGCTGGAGCTGCACTTTCGCGTGCTGGATGGCTACCATGTGAACTCGCATACGCCAAAGTCGGAGCTGTTGATCCCGACCAGGATTGAACTGCAGCCGGCTACGGGGGTGAAGGCTGAGGCGGTTGAGTATCCAGCTGGGACGTCGTACAGCTTTAGCTTCGATCCGACGGAGAAGCTGGATGTTTATACGGGTGCGTTTACGGTGAAGCTGCCGGTGGTGGCCGAGGCGGGGATGCATACGGTGGATGGGACGTTGCGGTATCAGGCGTGCGATCATGCGGCGTGCTATCCGCCGAAGAGCCTGCCGGTTCAGGTGATCTTTACGGCGAAATAGCTGGTGTTAGTAGCTCGTTGTGGCAGGATCGAGAAAACTTCTGTTGGTAGGCTCGATACGTCTGGCGGTTTTTCTCATGGAGTGGTGGCATCATGGAGGAACAGGACAGACAGGAGCGGGCGGACGGGAATGGAAGAATTTCGAAGGCTGACACGGCTGCCGGCGTATGTATTCAACATCACAAGCGAGCTGAAGGCTGCGGCGCGCAAGCGTGGTGAGGACATCATTGATTTCGGGATGGGGAATCCCGATGGCGCGACGCCGAAGCATATCGTCGACAAGCTGATTGAAGCGGCGCAACGGACGGCAACGCATCGGTACTCGTTGTCGCGTGGCGTTCCTCGACTGCGTCGGGCGATTTGTAACTGGTACAAGCGGCGCTACGATGTGGATCTCGATGCTGAGACCGAGGCGATCGTTACGATCGGTTCGAAGGAGGGGATTGCGCACCTCTGTCTGGCGGTGCTGGATGATGAGGATACCGTTGCTGTGCCGAATCCCAGCTATCCGATTCACATCTTTGGGCCGGTGATTGCGGGATCGAAGGTGCAGAGCATTCCTATGCGGGGCGGGACTGCGGAGGCGCTATTGGAGGAGTTGGAGCATGATCTGCCGCGTATGTCCCCGCGGCCGAAATTGCTGATTTTGAACTTTCCTTCGAACCCAACGGCGCAATGCGTGGAGCTTTCGTTCTTTGAGCGGATCGTGGCGTTGTGCCGGGAGTTGGGGATCTATATCGTTCACGATCTGGCCTATGCGGACATTGTGTTTGATGGATATCGTGCTCCGAGCATCCTGGAAGTGCCGGGGGCGAAGGAGATCGCGGTGGAGTTCTTTACGCTTTCGAAGAGTTACAATATGCCGGGCTGGCGGGTGGGCTTCATGGTGGGAAACCCCAAGCTGGTCGCGGCTTTGGGACGCATCAAGAGCTACTTCGACTACGGGACTTTTACGCCGATTCAGGTGGCGGCGATCTGTGCGCTGGATGGGCCGCAGGAGTGTGTGGCGGAGATTCGCGATATTTACAAGGAACGGCGGGATGTTCTGGTGCCGGGGCTGAATAAGCTGGGATGGCCGGTGGACTTGCCGAAGGCTACGATGTTTGCGTGGGCGAAGATTCCGGAGCAGTACAAAGGGCTTGGATCTATTGAGTTTTCGAAGAAGCTGCTGCTGGAGGCGAAGGTTGCGGTGAGCCCTGGCGTGGGTTTTGGCGAGCATGGGGATGGGCATGTGCGGTTTTCGCTGATTGAAAACGAGGAGCGGACACGGCAGGCGCTGCGGGGGATCAAGCAGATGTTCAAGGCGGGTTGAAGTTTTAATTTAGAAAAAAATATGCCCCGGTGAGAGCCGGGGCTTTTGCTGTTTTACTGGTATTTTGAGGGGTGTTTGGGAAAAACGTGGTGTTTGGTGATGGTTTTTTATGGTGAAGAACGTGGTGGATTGTGGTGAGATCGTGGTGTTTCGCCGCGTGGTTTTCGGGGTTGAAAAATACGCCACGGTTTTGAGATTTATTTTTGGGTTGCCGGTGGATTTGGGGCCCGGGGGATGGGGGTGCCCTGGTGGAAGGTGATCTGCCATTGGCCGTTGACGTGCATCCAGATGGAGCTGCGCCAGGATTGGCCGATGGGTTCTCCGGCGGAGTTTCGGCGGGTGGCTTTGTAGGTTGCGAGAATGACGTTGGGGGCTAGTTCTCTGGTTTTGAAGTCGGTGAGGAGTGAGGGCGGGCGGGGTGGTTCGGCTTGGAGGGCTTCGAGGATGGCGGCTTTGTCGAAGGCCCGGCCTGAGCCTCCGAACTCGAGGAAGTCGTCGGTGAGATGGGCGGCGACTGCTTTCGAGTCGCGGCGGATGGTTGGGTTGAGGAGCTGTTCTTCGAGCGACTTCAGGTGGTCGGCGATGTGCATGTTTGGCTGATAGTTTAGCGCTGCTCTGGGTTCGGGTTGCTCGGCTGTCAACTTCCGACCAACGGGAGGACCGGGCGAAGCAGGACAGAGGCGTGCTAACGCCCGCTCCACGCGCAGTGGGCCCGTCCGGCAGAACAAGTCTTCTCGTGTTGAGTCTGGGGTGTTAGTTCACTGTGAGGGTGAAGGTGGTTGAGGCGGTGATAGAGGAGTTGACGGAGTCTTTGCCGGTCAGGGTCAATGTGTAGGTGGTCGCATTGGGTGTTACTGCCGGTGGCGTGCCGGGTTTGCTTCCACCGCCTCCTCCGCATCCGGTGAGGACGGTGGTGATGCAGGTTAGGGAGGCCAGAGCGAGAAGCAGCGACAGGCGGATCTTGCGGCGGCGACCCGCCAGAGAGCCGCAGAGTATTAGCCCGGCGTAGAGAGCGATCTGCGGCGTTTTGCGCCATGGGGATGGAGTCTGCTGCTTCGAGGCAGCGCGAGAGTTGATAGGGCGAAGGTTCGAGCGCTCGGCCGGGGCCACTGAGTTGCATGCCGAACCTACGAAGATGGTGAGTGTCGCCGCGTTTAGGTTGTTGGAGGATGATGGGCTAATGGAATAGCACACTTCAGCTGTGCCATTCGTCGTTGCGGCGGCGAGAGACCAGGCAACTTTGCCAGTGTAGCCGCCGCTGGGTGTTGCGGCGATCTGAGTACTTCCCGTACTCCCGTTCGCAACGGTGAGATTGCCAGCCGTAACGCTGAAGCTGCCGGTGGCAGTTACGTTTCCTACGAGGACTGAAAAGGTTGCAGTCGAGGCAGAGTGCGTTGCGTCGCCAGGATAGGTGACAGTGAGAAGATGAGCGCCGGCAGTGGGGGGTGCCACGTAGCTGTAGTTGACCGACGCCTGGCTATATAACGGATTCGTTGATGTGATTGCAAGGGACGATTGTGCCACGACCCCATCCAGAGAGACCGAGAGGGCACCGGTGGGCGCAGGAGGAACGGCGTTCGCGTAAGACGAAGTAACGACGATCTGAACCGGAACGATATCTCCTGGGTTGGCCGTATATTGCGAACCGATAATCAAGACGGACGTGGGCGTAAGACTGTTGGTGCTGGTCGACGGCCATGCGGCTACGAGGTTGTTGAAGTCCACACTGCCTAGACCGGTTGCCTGGTCATAGCCGGGTGTTGCCGCATAGCCCGATTCCCCGGGAGTCGCACAGTTGCTGACGACTGGGATGCACGCGTTGGAGCCAGAGATGATGTCGTGAAAGGCGGAGGCGTAGGATTTCGGATTCGATGCCAGACTGTACAGTGTCGGATTGACGTTTCCCTGTCCGGTCGTATGCTTAGCCTGGTTGAGAATGGTGATGAGGCCGGCGAAGATGGGGGCTGCGAAACTAGTTCCCCCGGCTACGGTGTACTTGTTGTTACTGCCTACAAGTCCGTCGCCGCAACTGGATGTCTGACCTTCCGAACCGATGAGAGAAAGATCGTCTGAACATATGAGGAAGCCGGGATTTTCGATGGAAGCCTGAAGAGCTATATCTGGCAAGAGGCGAAACGATCCGGATGGTATTCCGGGTACGCCGCTCTGCCAGGTCGGACGAGTGAAGTGAGAGCTGGCGCCACCGCCACCCGCAGCGATACCGAACGAGGTTGAATCCTCATTCCAAGCTACCTCCGGAACGTAGGAGAGCAACGAGCCAACCGCATCGTGGAGGCTTGCACTTGCCCAATACTGGCTGGATCCTGCGGTGAAGGTTCCGGCCGCCATCTGAGTTCCACCGACTGCTGTGACGTAGGGGCTGGATGCGGGATATAAGACCGAGAGAGCTTGTTGTGTGGCAAGCGGAACACCTTCCGAAGTGGTGTAACCCGCGCAGGCTGTGGAGCCGCTGTCGCCTGCGGAGGCAACAATGGTTTGACCTTGTGCCGCCGCTTGTTCGAAGAGTGCATTCCCTCCGTCCATATCTGTAACGCTCATCAGCGACTCGCAGATGCCGTAGCTAATACTGACGACGGGAGCGATGTCCTGGTCGATAGCGAAACCTAAGGCATCGAAGACATCGTAGTTTTGGTTGTTGCCGACATAAACGAAGAAGATATTGGCGTTCGAAGCGATGCCTGTTGAGTATTCGATGTCAATCTCTGATTCGCCCTGATCTCCAGGGGAGATGGCCTCTACGCCGGAGCCGGGAACCAGGACGGGGCTGAAACCATTTCCCCCCATGACACTTTCGAACTGCCTGATGATCGAACTAGTCGACGTGTCGACATAGGACTGACCTACGACCGCCAGGCCCTGGCCTCCTCCCAGCTCTTGGTTCGTGAAGAACGAAGTCATGTCGTACATCGTGTAGATGTCTTTGGGGCCGAGGTAGTGGGTTTGCGTCGAAAGCGTCGTGTAGTCGGGTCGTGGACGGGTTTGTACCTTGACGTTTGGTCTGGGGCGGAAGTCGGAGAGGTGGAGGACGGCTGCGGTGACGGAGGCTAGATCGGCGGGGAGGGTGAGGTCGGCGGCTGGGGAGAAGTGTAGCTCGCCCTGGGCGCGGTAACGGTGGAGCTCGGTGCCGAAGGCGGCCTGGACTTGCGCGGCGGTGCCGGAGAAGGTGATGCGGTCGCGGCTGCGGGAGACGCTGTCGATATGAAAGCCGCGCGAGGTGAGCCAGCTTTGTGTGGCTGCGATGTCCTGGTCGGCGATGCCGAAGCGGGTGGCGAAGGTCTCCGGGGTGAGCCATTGGTGATAGAGGGGCGACGATGCGTTTTGCTGGGCGGAGAGAAGCTCCTGCAGGGTGGCTTCCTGTGAGGCGGAGCGCTTGAAGACGAGCGTGATGCCTGGGATGAGTGTCTCGGAGGAGACGGGGCCGAGGTCCTCAGCGTCGCGCACTCTTGGAGTGCGTGAGTTGGAGAGGACTGCGCTGGAGGCTTCGGTGAGGGGGCCTTTTATCCGGGGCTCCGGCGTTTGGGAGAAGGGGGCTTGGGCGAAAGAGGAGAAGGAAGAGACCAGCAGGGCCACTGTAAGGAGTGGCAGAACAACTCGACGAAGCTGCTTCATACGGGCTAATACTCTTTTCCGGGGCCTGAAAACGCGTTGGGAGGGACCAGAAGAGACTAGCAGACGAGGTTCGGGAGTTCCAATAGATTTTGCGTGAGAACAGCGCGACAGTAACGTGGCTCGGTCGTTCGATGGTCGGAGACGGAGGCTTTGGGATGCTTCGATTGCGAGTTGGAGCGCGACGGGGTGAGGCTTTTTCTGGAGTAGACTTTCCGCATGAAAAATCTCTTTGAAGTGTCGGCGGTGGAAGAGGTGAAGGGGCGGATGGCGCAGTTGAGGCCTGATAGCGCGGCGCAGTGGGGCAGAATGAATGCGGCGCAGGCGGTGGAGCATTGTGCTAGGGGAATGGAGTTGGCGTTAGGGGACAGGCGTCCGCCGCGGATGTTAGTCGGTAGGATTCTTGGGCCGATGGTGAGCCGAAGGCGTTTCGAGAGGGCGAGCCGATGCGCAAGAACTCGCCTACGGTGCCGGGGCTTGAGGTGGAGGACGAACGGGACCTGGAAGCGGAACGGAGGCGGCTGTGCGGGCTGATCGACCGATTTGCCGCAGCCGGGCCGGCGGGTTGCACTACGCATCCGCATAGCTTCTTCGGGAGGTTGACGCCGCAGGAGTGGTCGGCGTGGATGTATAAGCACCTGGACCATCACCTGCGGCAGTTCGGGGCTTAGTGCAGGCTTATGGTTGGCGTGGACGGGACAACCGCAGATTCCCTTCGGGAATGACAAGCAAAAAGGACGCGGCAAACTCTGTTGACTTGCCCGCAGCCAAAGAAGGAAAGCCCCAGTGTATCCGGGGCTTCCTTCTTACTTAATGATGGATGCGGTGATTATTTCGGCCTATTGCTCAGGCGAGTACTGGGGTTGAGATCTCAGTGATTTGAGAATGTTGGATGGAGGCTCCGATTGCCGGATCGGTGATGCTGTCTTCGCCGGTTTCGATGTGGCCGGCGAAGCGGCGATAGAAGCTGTCGTCGGAGCTGACTTTTACTATCAGGTCGTACCAGTTATGGAACTTTGCGAGAGAAAATGTAGCGAGGAATGTTTCGTTGGGTTTGAGGGTGCGATCGGTGTAGCCGTTGGTGTAGGCGTCGACGATGACGACCTTGGTCTCGGCGCCGTGATTGACGATCTCCACTCCGAAAGCTGAGCGATTTTCGTCGCGGAGGGTAACGTGGACGCTGGAGGTGTTCTGGCCTGAGGTTTTGCCTCTGAAGGAGCGGAGGAATCCGTTGGGGCCGTAGACCGAGAGATCGTACTCGCCGCCGGGGTTGGTGGAGAGGTTCCAGATATCGGAGACTTCTGTCCCGGCGCCGACGGTGTAGGTCCAGGGACCGGTTTTGGTGTTGCCGGAGCGGACCTGATAGACGACGGCGGCCTTGCCGGGATTTTTGAAGTCGAGGGTGAGGGTCTGGTCGTTTAGGTCGGGACGGCCGTGCACGTGGAGCTCATAGGGCAGGGTGCGAGCGGGGCGGGTTCCCGGCTCCTGTATGGGGAGAGCCTGGTCTGCGGGCGGTGTGGGAACGTAGTCGGGATGACGGTTGTTGTCGGGCGGGAGGTAGGCGACGGTGCTGGGTAAAGGCACTTTGGCGTCGTTGGGGGTTTTGAAGTTGAAGGCTGAGGTGAGATCACCGGTGACGGCGCGACGCCATTTGGTGATGTTGGGCTCCGTGATACCGGGGTACTGCGTGCCGAAGCGTTTCTCGACAAAGCGGATGAGGGAGGTGTGATCGAAGAGCTCGGAGTTGACGTAGCCACCTTTGCTCCAGGGAGAGATGACGACCATAGGGACGCGAACACCGAGGCCGTAGGGGCCGGCGGGATAGGAGGAGCTGCCGGGGAAGATCTCGTTGGTGATGTCCACGGTGGAGAGGCCCTGGGAGCGGGTCTGAGGGGGCGTGGGGGGAACCATGTGGTCGAAGAAGCCGTCGTTCTCGTCGTACATGAGGATGAATACGGTCTTGCTCCAGACGTCGGGGTTGGCGGTGAGGATATCGAGGAGCTGGGAGAAATACCAGGCGCCGTAGTTGGCCGGCCAGTTGGGATGCTCGGTGTAGGCTTCGGGGGCGACGACCCAGGAGACCTGGGGAAGGTTACCGGAGGTTACGTCCTGTTTGAAGATGTCGAAGAGAGTGCCTGATTCGACGATGTTGGTGCCGGTGCGCGCTTTTTCGGCGAGGGGTGAGCCCTGGGGGGCGTTTTGATACTGGTGGAAGTAGAGCAGCGAATTGTCGCCATAGTTTCCGATGTAGGCGTCGTCGGTATATCCCCAGAATTGGCTGGCGTTGAGGCCCAGGCCGGCGTCTTGGTAGATCTTCCACGAGACGCCTGCCTTTTGGAGACGCTCAGGGTAGGTGGACCAGTCGTAACCTGCTTCGGCGTTGTCAACGACGGGGCCACCTTTTTTACCGTCGTTGCCGACCCATCCGGTCCACATGTGATAACGGTTGGGGTCGGTGGGTCCGAGGAGGGAGCAATGGTAGGCGTCGCAGACGGTGAAGGCATCGGCGAGCGCGTAGTGGTAGGGAATGTCGCTGCGGGTGAGGTGCGCCATGGTGGTGGTGCCTTTTTGCGGCACCCACTGATCGTGATTGCCCTGGTTCCAGGCGGCGTGGGTACTGTCCCAGTCGTGGGCGAGATCCTGGATGAACTGGAGACCGAGGTTGGGGGCTCCGGGATGGAAGGGCAGGATGTAGTTGTTGCCGCCGTGGGGCTGATGGAAGACGGATTTCCCGGAGGGGAGGGTGACGGCGCGAGGGTCGCCGAAGCCGCGGACGCCGCTGAGGGTGCCGAAGTAGTGATCGAAGGAGCGATTTTCCTGCATCATGAAGACGATGTGTTCGACGTCGTCGATAGAGCCGGTACGATTGTTGGCGGGGATGCTGAGGGCGCGGGCGATGCTGGAGGGGAAGGTCGCGCCGAGAGCGCCGGTGGTTAGAAGCTGCAGGAAACTGCGTCGGTCGAGAGCCATGGGGACAGCCTCACTTTGAGTTGAATTTCGGACTGCGGGTGAGCGTATGCCCCTATTGTTTCGGCGACATGACAATTGAGTAATAATCTGTCCGGGTGGGTCGCGCTCTGGCATATGGAGAACAGGTGTCTTAAGACACCACGAGTGCCGGGCCGCTTATGTTTCTAAAAAGGCTTAGTTATTTTTTGGTGTTGGCTAGCTTCTTCTGGGTTTCGAGGAAGCGGCGGACTCGGTCGAGGGTGCGGGATTTGCCGAAGACGATCATGCTTTCGAGCAGCGGCGGGGACATGGTGCTGCCGGTGAGGATGGCGCGGAGGAGCATGAAGTTTTCTTTGACGGACCACTGCTGGGCTTCGCCTAGTTGCTTGAGAGCGGGCTCGAGGGCTTCGTGGGTCCAGTCGGTGGCTTCGAGGACGGTGAGTTGCTCGGCGGCGAAGGCGAGAGCGTCCTCGATGGTGCGCTTTTTGGGGATGAAGACTTCGGATGGCGGCATGATGTCGTCGGCGAAGAGGAAGTGGGTGAGGTTGCCGAACTCGCCAAGGGTTTCGACGCGGGTTTGGATGAGTGGGGCGATCTGCTGGAGGTAGGCGTCGGAGAGGATGGTATCGCGGAGGGCCTTGTAGAAGGCTTCGGGGGTGAGGGCGCGGATGTATTCGCCGTTGAGCCACTTGAGTTTGGTGAGGTCGAAGACGGGGCCGCCGAGGCGAATGTTTTTGACGTCGAAGCGGGTGACCATGTCGGGGAGGGTGAAGATGTCGGTCTCGCTTGATTTTGTTGCGGCGGGTTGTGCGGGGGTGAGTTCGGCGGTGGGTGCGGGCATGCCGCCGCCCATGAGGCCGAGGAAGTTGATCATGGCTTCGGGGAGGAAGCCAGCCTGGCGGTAGTAGATGAGGGAGACGGGATTTTTGCGCTTGGAGATTTTGGACTTGTCGAGGTTGCGCAGGAGAGGCATGTGCCAGAAGCGGGGGATGGCCCAGCCGAAGGCGTTGTAGAGCAGGACGTGCTTGGGGGTGGAGGAGATCCACTCTTCGGCGCGGATGACGTCGGTGATGTGCATGAGGTGGTCGTCGACGACGTTGGCGAGGTGATAGGTGGGGAAGCCGTCGGACTTCATGAGGACCTGGTCGTCGACGTTGTTGTGGTCGAAGGTGATGTCGCCGCGGAGTTCGTCGCGGAAGGTGGTTTGGCCGGCGGGGACCTTCATGCGCACAACGAAGGGGCGACCCTCGGCGAGGTAGGCGTCTATTTGTAACTGCGAGAGTTGGCGGTGGCCTCCGTCGTAGCGCGGGGGGAGCTTGGCGGCGATCTGGCGCTGTCTCAGAGCCTCTAGTTCTTCGGGAGTTTCGAAGGCGCGGTAGGCGGTTCCGTTGGCCAGGAGGAGTTCGACGTGCTGGCGGTAGATCTCGGTGCGCTCGGACTGGCGGTAGGGGCCGTAGGGGCCGCCGAGGTCGGGGCCCTCGTCCCAGGTGAGGCCGAGCCAGCGGAGGGAGTGGAAGATCTCCTGCTCGGAGGTGGCGACGAAGCGGGTGCGGTCGGTGTCTTCGATGCGGAGGACGAACTTGCCGTCGCGTTGGCGGGCGTAGAGGTAGTTAATGAGGCCGATGTAGGCGGTGCCTACGTGGGGGTCGCCGGTGGGAGAGGGAGCGATGCGGACGCGGATAGGGGTATCGGAGGTGTCGGGGGTGCTGATGCTATTTGTCATAAAGGCCAAGAGTTTAATGCTAGCAGAGGACGCGAAGGTGGTTGGTGCAGCACTTCAGGAATGCTTGAGGTCGGCAGGCTTCGTCTTGCCCAGCCGCTGATACCCAGGGTGAACACCGCGCGTGAGCCCCTGCTGGTCTCCAACCTGCTGGAGCAACTCCGTCAATTTCTTGCGATCGGCGGCGTTCAATGCGGAGAGAAGCGCTTCCTGGTGCTCGCGGGCCACCTTACCAATTCGCTCCAGGATTTCGCCCCCATCCTTCGTCAGATGTAGCGAATACAGCCGCCGGTCGTTGGGGTTTGGCTTTCGCTCGACAAGTTGGCGGCGTTCCAGATTGTCCAGGATGGCCACCAGGCGGCTTGGATGGATGCGCAACTTCTCGGAGAGTTCCTGCTGGCTGATCGCCGCCGCGACGCGCAGCAACCGCAGTATCCCCGCATCCGCTGGGGTAAGTTGCAGCACAGCTAATCGCTCGGTGAATTGATTGGCGGCATGCGCGCCCAACTGCGCGAGCAGAAATGCCGGCTGTCCTCTTTCCATCTCTTTGTGGTCCATGTCGTAAGAATATCATTGCATTTAATATTCATTTATAATATAAACGATTACATTATGAAAGTATCTTCGAAATTTCGTGGACCTTCGTTAACTCTGCTCGGGACGATACACATCCTGCTGTTCGCGGCGGGTCTCGTAGCAGCCGCGACGCTCCGGCACGGGGCGCCTTATATCAACCCTTTTGCGGCGGCTGAGGCTGTCCGCGCCTTTTTTGAACAAAACCCCGCCGCTGTCCGGGTGAGCAACTTCTTCTTATTCGCCTCCGCCGTACCTCTCGGGCTCTTTGCCGTCACCATGGTCAGCCGGTTGCAGTTTTTGGGGGTTCGGGCTGCGGGTACGAAGATCGCGCTCTTTGGCGGATTGACGGCGGCCAGCGCGTTGATTCTTTCCGGACTATTCGGCTGGGTGTTGTCTTTGTCTGATGTTGCCGCGTCTGTGCCGGTGGTTCGGGCTATCTTCTTTCTCAGCTTTCTGTTTGGAGGAGCTGCCTACGCGGTTGGATTCGGCTTGCTGGCCGCAGGGGTGTGCGTCACGTGCTATTTTTTTTGTCTTCTTCCACGCTGGTTGGTTGTACTGGGAATGCTTGTCGCAGTTGCGGGAGAGTTCTCTTCGCTCAGTCTGCTTGTATATCCGGCAAACTTTCTGATCCCAGTCACTCGATACCTGGGGTTCATATGGCTGATGCTGGCGGCTGTGAAGTTGCCGAAGAGCCGCGACGCAGGGGATGTGGTGGGTGTCTTCGAGGCGTAGGACGAACTTGCTAGCGTGCTGCAGATCGGTTCGGATGTGCGGACGCGCCGATGTCTTTAGATGCCTGCGTACCAGGAATAGCCGAATTCGGGCTCCGAGGAGCCCAAACCTTTTCCGAAGCCTTTGAGCGAATCGGTGGCTGTGATGCGCTGGATGAACTTCACACTCTTGTAGCCGAGCTGGCGGGGGACGCGGAGGCGAAGAGGGCCGCCGAAGGAGACCGGGAGGTCCCCGTCGTTCATGCCCCAGGTAAGGAGCGTTTGAGGATGCAGGGCGTCAGCCATGTCGATGCTATCCCACCAGTCGGCATCGATGGAGTGGTAGACGATGTAACGCGCCTGCGGCAGGATCCCTGCGCTGTGGAGCACGTCGATGAGCGGGGTGCCGATCCATTCGGCGATGTACGACCAGCCCTCTTCGCAGGCGACCTCGGTGATCTGGCTGCGAAGAGGCATGCTGCGGAGATCGGAGAGCGAGAAGCTGGTGGGATGCGCGACCATGCCTTCGACGTCCAGCTTCCAGTTGGCGAATCCACTTGCCTGATGAGCCTTGAAGGCGTCGTTGGGTGGGGCGATTGCGTTGGCAAATGGCATCTTCGAGATCATTCCGCGTGGGAACTCACGCGCCAGCGAGTGCGTGGTGATGAGACGTTGCGCGGCGTAGGTGAGTGTGGTGCCGAGGCCATAAGGACCGGCGCAGTCGGGTGGGATGAGTCCGAAGCGGCGAGAGAGATGGGAGGCGACGGCGAGGCCCGAGACTCCGGCGGTCGCGGCCAGGCCAGAGGTGATGAGTTTGCGTCGTGAGATAGGAGTCATGGCTGCTCCGGGAGGGATGCTACAGGTTGGGGAGCTGCTTGCGTGGGTGCGGGAGTGTCGGAGCGGCGACCGGTGATCATCGCCCGGACATGGCTGCGAAAGCCTGCGTGGATGACCATGGCGATGTGAGTAAGGACAAAGAGCAGGAGTGCTCCGGAGATGAGGAAGTGCAGCGTGCGTGCGGACTGCCGGCCTCCGAGTGCGGTTGCGAGGAAGGGATAGGCGGAGACAAGCGACGGCGATTGAGCGAGGCCCGTCCAGATGATGAGCGGGAAGAGCACGAAGATTACAGTCAGGTAGGCGGTCCGCTGCATCACGTTGTAACCATGAGCCCCGGATACCTCAGAGGGTGGGCGGCGGTGGAGGTACATTGCGATCACGTCGCGGTAGGCTCGCCAGGTGCGATGGCCACGGGGAGGGAACAGGTCGTTGCGGAGGTGCCCGTTCCACAGGCTTGCCCCGAGGTAGATCAGCCCCGTGAGAACGAGAACCCATGCGGCCTCAAAGTGGAGGTAACGACTCCAGCCGTTCTGGTCGGGGAGGACACGATAGCCAGTCGGTACTGTCCCCCGTGATGAAGGAATATGCAGGTTGACGAGCGGAGTCATGTTCACGTTGCCGGTCTCGCCCCAGTAGAAACGGGGATGAGAGATGACGATCTCAATGCCGGTCAACAGCAGGGCGAAGAAGGCTGCGGTTGTTATCCAATGCGTGAGGCGAACGAGTGCGGTGTGGCGGGGATCTTCGGATTCGCGCAGTACGGTCGTGCGTGGCACACCCGGAGGATAGCACCGAGAATGGAGGCGCTACATTTTTATTGCTTGTCGACCTTTCGCTGGTTTCTAAGGGCGTTTTGGCTTCGGGCGCTCAGATTATTTTCAGCTCCTTCAAGAGGAGCCATTCGAGGCAGTGCAATTGACTTTTGTCAGGCATTTATATATATACCTACTAGTACGTATTTTATTAGGAGGTATATGAGATATCTATCCGGTGCACCGTTCGTGCTTATCCTTCACGCGTCTTTATGCGTGCCAACCCATCTCTCGGCTGCAACCATCCAGGTTGTTTCCCAAGATCATGCCGTTCTTGCCACTGTCGCAACCTGGAAGTCCGCCAAGGCTGAGCATGTGTATGGGCTTCCTGATATGAAGCCCAATAAAAAAGGGACATTGACGCTCAGCGGGGATGCTCTTACGTTCACAGGAAAGTCGGGCAATACGTCCATTCAGCGCAGTGCTGTAACGGCGGTGAGTGCTGGCAACCAGAGAGTCGAAATCTGGGGTATTGGCGGAAGGCTCTTGAGAATGACGATTCCGGATGGTGGTGGCGTTGCAGCTGCAGCTGTTATGCATCACCGGGTAGACATGCTTACGGTTGAGTTCACCGACAGCAGCGGCGGCTATCACGCTGCGGTTTTCTTACTACCAGCCAAAGAGGCAGACCGTGCTCTTGAGAGCTTCGTCCTAACCCCTGTCCCGCCACGGAAACTTTCGGACACTGTCTGCCGGAACGCCCCGATTGAACCGAAGAGCGTGCTTGTGTCCGCTCCCAACTGGGATCAAGCTGAGGTACCGGCTGCCTATCGAGCACTCGTCTACGAGCACTTGATCGATCGTATTCAGAGTACGAAAGAAGTCGCGCATGTCTACCGGGGTGGCGAAGATAATGGTCAGGGTGCGTGCCCACAGTACAAGGTTCACCTGTCGATTGCGACTTTCAAGGAAGGAAGCTCGGTGAAGCGCGCGGCTCTGGGCCCTGCTGGAATGTTTGTTGGGACCACGCAGATGAAGTTCGATGTCACTTTCACCGATTCGTCGGGAAGGCTGAACACGAGCGAACAGATTACGGCCACGATGCGGGGCGAGTCCGAGAGCACAAACGTCGCGGACCACGTCGCCAAAAGTATTGCCAAGCACTACGCTACCGTGCTGAAGAACGCCGACAAGAGCAACTCAGCGAAAAACACAGTCAATCCTGCTTCGTAGATCCGCAGAAGCGCCGTCCGTCATGGAGGCTGTGTGACGGCGCTCTTAGAGAGTTTCTCGCTCGTTTCGACCCTGTAACAAGAACTTCACTTTCTGGGCTTTGAGCGACAACAGAGAGGAAACATGAACAGCCGCGAAATTCCGCACACGACTGACAACCGTTGGAGTAACGATTCCCACCTCGAAATGGATCACCAACTCAATTCCCTGCGCTCGCTTGTCTGTGATCTTCTCAAGACCAATCAGGAGCTCCGTCAGGCTCTTGTGACGGCGAGGTCAGGCATACCTAAGGACTAGGGCTCGCAGTCATCAGATGCTCCAGTCAGCCTGGACTGAGTCCGTCCTCGAACCACACTATGATGAGGAACAGTCTTCACGATTGCCCAGTACCATTGTCCGGAGCGCGTTTCCGCAGCCGAGAAAAAACTTACTTCACTAAAATGAGATCAGAGAAGATGACAGTCAAAACAGCCAACAAACACGAACTCAGAACAAGAGAGACGCGGGGGCTTTTACTCCAGGCCGCTGAAACGATCTTTGTACGGGACGGATACGAAGGGGCAGAACTGGGAGAGATTGCGGCTCTTGCCGGTCGCACCAAGGGCGCGATCTATGCGCAATTCAAGAGTAAGGAGGACATCTTTCTCGCGCTCATTGAAGACCGCGCGAGTTGTCACCGGGCTCGAATGGAAAAGATTCTGGCCGCATCAACGACCGTTGACGGGAACATGAATGCTCTTCGAAATTTTTTCCTCGAGCGCACTGAGGACCAGGCGTGGTCCCTTTTAGTATTGGAGTTCAAACTTTTTGCCTTGCGGCATCCTGAATCGAAGAAGAGGCTGCAGACGTTGTACGCCGGAATCCTCTACCGGACTGAGGAAAAGAAGCTTGCAGACATACTAGGGGCAGCCGCGAAAGGAAAAGATGCGATCAGTCGGGCGGTCGCGGTCCAAACCCTGGGACCTGTGATCTCTGCTCTCGTACTCGAATCTCAATTGGAAAACCATCTTTTGAATAAGACTGTCATCAAGAAGGTTGCTAACCGAATATTTGACGCTCTGCTGGAAGTTCCGACACGTTAGTTTGAGAGGAGATCAACATCTCTTCGGTGTGGGAAGGTTGCTATTTGAGTTCGCGGACCCAGATGTTGCGGAAGCTGATGGGTTCGCTTTTGTCGCCGTGGGCCTGGAGTTTGATGGGGGCAGTGTCGTACTTTTTGTAGAAGGGCTGGCCGATGTAGCGCGTCTCGCCTTTTAGTTCGAAGTGATTCTGGACGAGGACGCCGTTGAAGAAGACAGTAGCGTAGGCGGGGGTCTTGAGGGTGCCGTCTTCGTTGAAGTTGGGTGCGGTCCAGATTATGTTGTAGGTCTGCCACTCGCCGGGTTTGCGGTTTGGATTGGCGAGGGGAATGCCTTGTTTGTAGATGCTGCCGGCCTGGCCGTTGACGTAGGTTTTGTTGTTGTAGGAGTCGAGGATCTGGAGCTCGTAGCCAGCGTCTCCTGTGCCGGTGGAGGCAAGGAAGACGCCGCTGTTGCCGCGGGCCTGGTCGCTGCCGGTAATGTTCTCGGGGATTCGCCACTCGATGTGGAGCTGGTAGTTCTTGAAGGTGCGTTTGGTTTCGATGTTGCCGGATCCGGGTGCTTTGCTGACGGTGAGGATGCCGTCGGCTACGGTCCACTGAGCGGGGGATTTGTCTTTGGTGGAGACCCACTGGTCGAGGTTTTTCCCGTCGAAGAGGACGATTGCGTCGGAGGGAGGCGCAAAGTCGGTGGTGCCTGGTGTGACGATTGGGGGGACGGGCTCGTAGACTTCGGTGTCCTCGTGTTTTGGCGCGGCGGACTGTTGCGCAAAGGCGGTGGCGGCGAGGACGGTCACGGTTGCGAGGGCGAGGAGCGAAGTGTGGATGCGCATGATTTTCTATACGATTTTCTAGACGAGGATATACCCAATTGTGCGCTGCCTGAACAGAGGCATTGGTGGAAGTTCTCGGCTAGCTGCGGGCGGAGCGGACGGCTGCGGCTAGTTCGGCGAGGGCGGTTTTGGTTTCGGGCCAGTCGATGCAGGCGTCGGTGATGGATTGGCCGTAGACGAGGGGTTTGCCGGGGATTAGTTTTTGCGCGCCTGCGACGAGGTTGCTTTCGAGCATGACGCCCATGATGCGATTGTCTCCGGCGACGATCTGGGCGGCTACGTTGCGGGCTACGGCTGACTGCTGGGTGTGGTCTTTGTGGCTGTTAGCGTGGCTGCAGTCGATCATAACCTGGGGACGGATGCCGGCTTTTTCCATCTGCTTGCAGGTGTCTTCTACGGCAGCGGCATCATAGTTGGTGGTGTTGCGGCCGCCGCGCAGGATGATGTGGCAGTCCTGGTTGCCTTTGGTGACGAAGATGGCGGTCTGGCCGTGCTTGGTGTGGCCGAGGAAGTTGTGCGCCTCATTGGCGGAGAGGATGGCCTCGATGGCGATCTGCACATTGCCGGAGGTGCCATTTTTGAAGCCGACGGGGCAGGAGAGGCCGGAGACGAGCTCGCGGTGGACCTGGCTTTCGGTGGTGCGAGCGCCGATGGCTCCCCAGCTTACGAGGGAGGAGACGTATTGCGGGGAGATCATGTCGAGGAACTCGGTGCCGGCGGGGACGCCCATCTCGGCGAGATCGAGGAGGAGATGGCGGGCCTTGCGGAGGCCGTCGTTGATCTTGAAAGACTGATCGAGGTAGGGGTCGTTGATGAGGCCCTTCCAGCCGAGGGTGGTGCGGGGCTTCTCGAAGTAGACGCGCATGATGATGCAGAGGTCGCGGGAGTGCTCGGCGATGGCGGATTTGAGGAGTTCGGCGTACTCGCGGGCGGCGTCGGTGTCGTGGATGGAGCAGGGGCCGACGACTACGAGGAGGCGGTGGTCTTCGCCGCGGAGGATTTTGATGATCTCGGTGCGGGCTTTGTAGACGGTCGCCGAAGCGGCTTCGGTGATGGGGAGCTCATCTTCGAGGGCGACGGGCGGGAGGACGACTTTGGTCCAGGTAATGCGAAGGTCATCGGTGGGAAAGAGCATGGGTCTCGCTTGAGGTTGATCAGATGGAGCGGCGTTCCGCTGTGAGTCTTGAGAAATTATCACGTCCTCTCATCTTATAGCCTGATGCTGGCGATTGTAGGGCGGTGGCTGCGGACGATGCAATGCAGACTAGAATGTTAACTGCGGGTTGTCTTCGACGAGGCCGCGAGTCAGCTGCGAGACGCAACAGGAAAGGTTCCCCCAAGTGAAGGCATTAGTGAAGAGCCGCGAAGAGCGCGGCCTGTGGCTCGAGGATGTTCCTGAGCCTGAGATGGGTATCAACGACGTTAAGATTCGGGTTCTGGCTACCGGGATTTGCGGCACAGACCTTCACATCTATGAGTGGGATGCTTGGGCTCGTTCGACTATCAAACAGGGGCTGACGATTGGACATGAGTTTGTCGGCGAGGTGGTGGCGGTTGGGTCGAATGTAAACGATATCCCGATTGGGCAGCTGGTGAGCGGTGAGGGGCATGTGGTCTGCGGGCGCTGCCGCAACTGCCTTGCGGGGCGGCGGCATCTTTGTGCGTTCACGCTGGGCGTTGGGGTGAATCGTAACGGGGCGTTCGCGGAGTACGTTGTGCTGCCGATGTCGAATATCTGGATTCACAGCGCTGGCGTGCCGCGTGAGATTGCGGCGATCTTCGATCCGTTAGGCAATGCGGTGCATACAGCGCTGGCGTTTCCGGTGCTGGGCGAGGATGTTCTGGTTACTGGGGCAGGGCCGATTGGGATTATGGCTGCGGCTGTGGCTCGACATGCGGGGGCTCGACATGTGGTGATCTCGGATCCGAACGAGTATCGCAGGACGCTGGCGGAGAAGGTGGGGGTGACGCTTGCGGTCGATCCTCGGGCGACTCCACTGAAGGAGATTCAGCAGAGGCTGCATATGCAGGAGGGCTTCGATGTGGGGCTGGAGATGTCGGGAAATCCGAATGCGTTTCGGGATATGCTCGCGAATATGAGCCATGGCGCGAAGATTGCAATGCTCGGGATTCCTTCGGAGGACATTTCGATTAATTGGAATCAAGTGGTGTTCAATCAACTTACGATCCGCGGCATCTACGGACGGGAGATGTATGAGACCTGGTACAAGATGACCGTGATGCTTCAGAGTGGGCTGGATATCTCGGGCGTGATTACGCACCGGATGAACTGGCGTGACTACGAGGATGGCTTCGCGGCGATGCGGTCGGGGAACTCCGGAAAGGTGATTCTTGACTGGAGCGATGTTGCTTAGGTTGTTGCGACAGTCATTGAGTTGCGCTAAATAATCTAACGCTCGGCGATGGCTCGCTCTTGCTGCATAGAGCGGGCCGTGGTGCGTTTGGGTCCGTGGGCTGGGGATTCGTGAGTGCGACTTTCTCTGCGATCAACAAAAAGCTCAAAATTTCAAACAATTTCGATTGCCGAGGTGGCTTTCGCCCCAATGTCGGCGGATGACAGCTGTCTGCAGCGGGAGCGGCAATCCACCGATTTCGCGTAGCCGTAACCTTAATGGAAGATGTGCATCCAACCACGCAGGAGCAGAATGTTGAAGATTCCAGAGTAGTAAGCGTCTATTATCTGAGTCATTGCAAATCAGGGAGTTCTCGACCGAAGCGCACGTTCAAAACTTGACAGGGCCAAGAATGGAAACAAGCGACTGCGAAATGCCCGGCAGAACCTTCACGCATCCTCCTGCGCACCAGCCGGACAGCCTCTTTGAGAGTTGCTCCTGGTTTTACGCTCTTTGCCGTGAGTACTTGTTTCGCGATCACACCCCGGAGATCAGTCGAGCGCTGTTTCCTCCTGAGGGGCCGGCGCCGGGTACCAGGGTTTTTGAGTTGGGTTGCGGCCCCGGCTTCTATGCCTGTCGACTGTCGCAGGAGTATCCGCAGATTCATACCACCGGAGTCGATCTTTCGCGCAGGTTGCTGGCGAGGGCGAAGTCCCGGGCGGCCAGTCGCAGCCTTCAGAACTGCACCTTCGCTCATGCGGATGCGCACTCTCTCCCGGATGCTTCCAACTCTGTCGATGCAATTGTGGTCTCGCGACTCTTTCTGATTGTGGCAAATCGAGAGGCTGTTCTGGGCGAGATCTTTCGGGTTCTGCGGCCGGGGGGGCGATGTTTTATCGCAGAGCCTACCTCGGGCTTTCGCACCCGAATACCACTTGGCTGCATGTGGCTGCTCTCCAAGGTGACGAATAGTCCCGCAGGAAGATATCGCGAGCCGCGACAGGCTGATGTAATGACTGCGCCGGACTTTTCGGCGTTGATTCATTCGCAACCGTGGGGCGAAGCCGATCTGCAATATGATGGCTGGTATCAGTATGCGGTCTGCGAAAAAAAGGCGGCAGCTTCGGTCAACTCTGAGTGGCGGCCGCCGGTTGGCGTGGTGGACGGTCTAGTCCTATGACTCCTCCAACGATGTCTTACCCGATTCTCGATCCTGCGAGGCCGCTTGCTGTGAGAGCCGGGCAGACCGCTCTTGCGGTGATGGCGAAGGCTCCGCGCGCCGGCAAGGTGAAGACCCGCCTCGCACCTCCTCTTACGCCGGCTCAGGCGGCGGATCTCAATGTCTGCTTTCTTAAAGACACCGCTGAAAATATTTTCACTGTTGCTGGATCGGGTGGCGCGGCTGGGGTTATCTCTTACACCCCGGTTGGCGAGGAAGCTCTCTTCGACAATCTTCTGCCTGCGGACTTCGCCCTGATTCCGCAGCGGGGCGACAGCTTTGGCGAGCGCCTGCTTGCGACGGCACAGGATCTTTTGTCGTGTGGCTACGGGAGTGTTTGCCTGATCGACTCCGATTCGCCCACGGTTCCGGCTTCCGCTTTTGAGCAGGCTGTCGCGGAGTTGCAGAAGGAAGGCGATCGCATTGTTCTTGGTCCGGCGGTGGATGGTGGTTATTATTTGATCGGACTCAAGCGGGCTCATTCTGAGCTCTTCGCCGATATTGCGTGGAGTACTTCGTCTGTATTTTCCGAGACGGTTGCTGCGTCGAAGAAGGCAGGCATTGAGGTAGTCGTTCTGCCGCTTTGGTATGACGTAGATGATCGAGAGACGCTTGAGCTGTTGGTTGCAGAACTGCTTGGTGATGCGCCGCCGTCGTTTGCCAGGCTTTCAGGGTATCGCGCCGAACATACTCGCACTTACCTGCGTGAACTTCGGTTGCAGGGAGGGGAAGGTTGATGATCGCAACGACCGACTCGGCGACGAATTCAGCTGCAAGTGCTGCGCTGGGGTCTCGTGTTCGCCGACATTGGTCGGTCGCTCGTGCCTGGCAGACCAACGCTGCCTTGGGTCTGATTGGGGTTGCTCTATTTTTACTTACGCGACAATTGGTCAGCGAGTACGACCACTTCACGATTGGGTTTTCCGGCGTGTCGGGGTGGTCCTGCATTCTCTATCTTGGGGCAGCGTTTCTTGTGCTAACCCAACCGGTCGATAGATTTACTTTTCCGATTATTCTTGGTGTCGCCGTTGCGTGCCGTGTGGTTGCGCTAGGTGAGCCGCCCTATCTGTCGAGTGATATCTATCGTTATGTGTGGGATGGCGTGGTGCAACATGCACACGTCAGCCCCTATCGGTATGTTCCCGGCGATGCTGTGCTTGCGTTTCTGCGTGCGCCGCATCAGAGCATCTTCGAGAAAATCAATCGGCGAGATTATGCCCATACTATTTATCCACCTGCGGCACAGATGCTCTTTTATCTGATTACGTGGATCTCTCCGACGATCACTTTCGTGAAGACTGTGATGGTCCTGTTTGAAGGCGTGACGATGTATGCGCTGGTGACGCTTCTTCAGGCTCTTGGTCTTCGCCGCGAGCAGACGTTGCTCTATGCGTGGTGTCCGGTCTTGGTGTGGGAGATCGCCGGCTCGGGCCATCTCGATTCTGCTGTCATGGCATTCATTGCGCTTGCTCTGCTGGCGCGCTTTCGAAGACGTCCGGTGCTGACAGGGATTTTTCTCGGTGTCGCTATTCTGCTGAAGCTTTATCCGCTGGTGCTATTTCCCGCGCTCTATCGTCGCGGTGACTTCAAGATGCCTGCCACGGTTGCCGCCGTTGTTGCGCTGGGCTATGCGGCCTATTCGAGCGTTGGCGTTCTCGTCTTTGGATTTCTTGGGGGCTATGTACAAGAAGAGGGCATGGCGACTGGTGCGCGATATTTTCTACTGGAGCTTTCGCAACAGATTCCTGGACTGCGTGGTCTTTCTACGGCGTCCTACTACGTTTTCTGTGCTGGGGTTTTCGTGGGAGTCGTCTGGTGGTGCTGGCGGGTCGCGGGCTCTGACGGGAGCAACCGTAGAAAGCCGTTTGCTTCGGACGGGGTTGCGGGTTTTCTTCCGCCTGCCTTCGGGCTTGCGTCAGCATTGATGTTTCTGTTCTCTCCCCACTATGCCTGGTACATCGTCTGGCTGATTCCGTTTTTCACACTGATGCCGAATCTGCCGATTCTTACCTATGTTCTTGGCTTCTTCTATCTGTACACGACCCCTTTGGCAGAACCTGGTCCCAGGATGTTTCTTGCTAATAAAATTCTCTACGCCTCGGTGCTTGCAGCGTTCATAATTCAGTTAGTTCTCAACCGGTGGCCGATCCATCGCAGCTTGTTCGTCCAGCCAGTTATAGCGAGCGAATCTCTATGAGTACACTTCTTCCGATTCTTCCTCCCGACGACCTGCTCCATGATAAGGAGAGACTTAGCCCCGCGGCGCAGCAGGCGGAAGAGGAGAAGAACCGCATGCGCCGGTACTTCGAGAAGCCTGAGGCAGATGCGCATCTTGCTGCTGTGGCTGCGCAGGAGCCGGTTTGTCTTTATCTGGAGACGACGAACCGATGCAATCTGCTGTGCACGACCTGTCCGCGCACCTACGAAGAACTGGAGCCCGAGGCTGATATGCCGTGGGAGCTTTTCACTTCGCTGATCGACCAGTATCCGAAGATTGCGCGGGTTGTGCTGCACGGCATCGGTGAGCCTATGCTGGTCAAAGATATTGCTCAGCGCGTGAAGTATCTGAAGAATCGGAACATCTATGTTCTCTTCAACACGAACGGGACTTTGCTGACGGAGGCAAATGGGCGGGCACTGATCGAAGCAGGTCTGGATGAACTTCGCGTATCGCTCGACGCGGCTGAATCTGAGGCTTTTCAGATGGTTCGGGGCAAGGACTTCTTCGACAAGATAGTCGCCAACGTAAAGAACTTTACGCGGCTTCAACGTGAGCTTGATGCTCCCAAGCCGCGCGTGTCGCTGTGGCTGACTGGTCTGCGCGAGACGGTGGATCAGCTTCCTGACTTCGTGCGCCTGGCTCACTCGATTGGGGTCACTGAGGTCTATCTGCAGCGGCTGGTATTTTTCGATGTGCCGATGGATGAACACTCTCTTGCGCGTGCGGAGTCGGCGCTGTTTGAACACACAACTGAGCGGGAAGAGGCGTTGATTCGTGAGGCGGAGTCGGTTGCGCGGGAGCTGGGTGTGATGTTTTCGGCGTCCGGCGCAGTTGATCCCGGCGAGTCGATCAAGATGCAGCGCTCCGATAGTCCGTGGTCTTTGTGCCGACGGCCGTGGTCTCTGATGTACATTACCGCTAACGGCCGGGTACTTCCGTGTTGTATTGCGCCTTTCAGCATGAAGGGCTACGGTAGCTTTACGCTGGGCGACGCTACGCAGAGTAGCCTGCGAGAGATATGGAATGGGCCTGAGTATCAACATTTCCGCGAGGGGCTTCTGACCAGCTCTCCGCCGCCGGCGTGTGTCAACTGCGGGCTTCGTTGGAGCCTTTGAGGATCGCTCTTGCACCTTTACGGCAAGCCCTTATAATCGCACCTGCGAAACATAGAGAGGATGCGATGACTATCCAGCAGCACTCCGGGTTCTACGTGGTAGGCGTAGCGGCTCGCACGGATAACACGGCTGAGAGGAACGGCAAAGGAAAGATCGGGGAGATCTGGCATAGACTGCTGCGCGATAATCTTGCCGCAAAAATTCCGAACAAGCTTGGTATCGATCTGATTGCGGTGTATACGGACTATGAGAAGGATCATAGCGGCCAGTACACCTATCTTCTCGGGTTGCCTGTGTCTTCGATTCACAACGTGCCTGCGAAGTTCGTTGCGAAACATATTCCGGGAGGCCGCTACGCTGTTGTTACGTCGAATAGAGGGCCGGTGACAAAGGTTGTTCCTGAGACGTGGCAGCGTATCTGGTCTATGTCGGTTGCTGAGTTGGGTGGTACGCGATCGTTTCGAGCCGACTACGAAGTCTACGATCAGCGTTCGGCTGATCCAGAGAAGGCTCAGATTGAAGTGTATGTCGGCCTCCGTTAAACACACACTCACGCACTGCAACTCAGATTGAACAGACGCAAAGAATCAGGATGCCGCCACAAATATCTGTCATTATTCCCGCACTGAATGAAGCCGAATCGATCGGCCCCGTTGTCTCTGAGATGCCCTGGCAGCTTATCGCCGAATGTATCGTCGTCGACAATGGGAGCACTGACGAGACTGCTGCGATTGCCGAGGCTGCGGGTGCGCGTGTTGTCCGGTCTGCGCGCGGATACGGAGCGGCGTGTAAAGTGGGGGGCGATGCGGCAATATCTTCGAGCACTATTCTGGTCTATATGGACGGTGATGGCTCCGATGTTATTGCGGACCTGCCGAGGCTGGTGGCTCCGATAGAGGCCGGCGATGCGGACTTCGTTCTTGGATCGCGTATTCGTGGCAGGCGCGAGGCGGGGTCGATGCTCGGTTCACAGGTTTTTGCTGCTCACTTGGTCGGAGCTCTCCTACGCGTCTTTCAAGGTGTTCGATATACCGATATGGGGCCTTTTCGTGCAATTCGCAGAACGTCACTTAATGAGTTACAAATGTCAGAGTTGACCTATGGATGGAATCTCGAGATGCAGATTCGTGCTGCACGGAATAAGCTTCGCATTCAGGAGATTCCTGTTGATTATCGTAAGCGCAGGGGAGGGGCCTCCAAGGTTTCGGGTGATGTGAAGGCTAGTATGAAGGCTGCGGTTCGGATTCTCGAGGTGTTGTTTCGTACGGGCTTTTCGCGCAAACCAGGCTAAGAGCTGTCCGAACAAGGGGAGGTTCGCCGGCCACGTATACTTGTTGCGTTGCGGTATGAGGAGACCTTATGCAAAGTCGCATTCTTGGCACTACCATGCCCGTCCTTGAGTTTGCCCTTGGCGCGAATGACGCGGTCATCTCGGAGGCGGGAGAGCTCTCGTGGATGACTGCTTCTGTTCAGATGACCACGCACACTCAACATGCCGGCGGCGGTGGGTTCTTCGGTGCTATCGCGAGGGTGGCTGGAGGCGGATCGCTGTTTATGACGGAGTACCGCGCGATTGGAGGCCCCGGCGAGGTGGCGTTCGCGACGCGAGTGCCAGGACACATCGTGCCTGTGGAGGTTGGTCCGGGGCATGAGTACTTGGTTCATCGGCATGGCTTTCTCTGCGCTACCGCCGCGATCGAGCTTGGGGTTGGTTTTCAGCAGTCGCTTGGCGCGGGGATCTTCGGTGGTGACGGATTTTTGTTGCAGAAGATCAGCGGGCAGGGCATCGCGTGGCTTGAGCTATCTGGGGAACTCGTTATCAAGGATCTTGCTCCCGGTGAGACGCTGCGAGTTCATCCCGGTCATGTGGGCGCGTTTCAGTCTACCGTTTCATTTCAGATTCAGCGCGTTCCTGGCATCAAGAATCTGATCTTTGGCGGCGATGGTGTCTTTCTTGCGGCGCTCACTGGTCCCGGTCGTGTGTGGTTGCAGACTCTTCCTATCTCGCGGCTGGCACATCAGATTCAGGAGTACCTGCCGAAGGAACGCGCACAGCAGGCTGCGGAGGGTGGGGTTGTTGGCGGCATTGTGGGCTCTATTCTGAAGGGGATGTAAGTCATTTGGGCCCGATGCCGAAATTATGGCTGGTCGAGTCTAAACTCATGTAGAGGTCCAAATGACTACGGTTGCACTGGATATTCATCCTGGACGCTCGAAGAGATACCCTGCAGGTCCTTCTTTTCTTCCACGGTTTGTCTCTGGCCGCATGTTTCGACAGACAGCGGTGGAGTCTATGACAGAGTCTGCGCGTCGTTATGGAGACTTTGTTCATTACACGGTCTTCGGACGACACATCTACCAATTGAATCATCCTGAGCTAGTTGAAGATTTCCTTCTCAAGGATGCAAGTAAGCATCATCGCGGCATTGTGATGCAGCGAGCAAAGACTGTGCTGGGCGAGGGCTTGCTGACCAGTGAGGAGCCACTGCATATGCGTCAGCGAAGGCTTGCGCAGCCAGCATTCTTGCGTCAACGAATTGCGGCGTATGGTGAGGTGATTGGACAAAACGCTGCGGGGATCTCAGAGAGTTGGAGGCCGGGTTCGGTTCGCGATGTGCATGAAGATATGCTGGAGTTGGCTCTGCGGATCGTCGGCAAGTGCCTGTTCGATCTGGACGTTCAGTCGCACGAAGAGGTGAAGAAGGTTTCGACGGCGGTCGATGCGTTCATGGGATTTCTTCCGCTGGCTATTCTGCCTTTCTCCGAACAGATTCAGCGATTGCCTCTGCCTGCCATGAAGCGAATTCGCAAGGGACAGGCTGATCTCGACGCCATTATCTATGGAATGATTCGGGAGCGCCGCCGGTCGCCGGGAGATCGGGGCGACCTACTTTCCATGCTGCTTGAAGCAGTGGATGTAGAAGACTCCAGTGGCCGCATGTCGGATCAACAGGTGCATGATGAGTGTCTGACGATTATGCTTGCGGGGCATGAGACGACTGCGAATGCGCTGAGCTTCGCGTTATGGCTGATCGCGAAACATCCGGAGGTGCAGACACGTCTGTGGCAGGAGGCACGTGCGGTTCTTGGCGAGCGAGCGCCAACAGCGGACGACTACTCGCGTCTGCCTTATGCTACTCAGGTCTTCTCGGAGACCATGCGGCTTTATCCTCCGGTGTGGGTGACGGCCCGTACCTGTGTCGAGCCTTATGAGATCGCCGGCTACGCGATTGCTAAGGGCGCTGTGCTTATCGCGTCGCAGTTCGTCGTTCATCGGGACCCGCGCTTTTACGCTGACCCGCTTCGCTTCGATCCCGATCGTTTTGCCGTGGATAAAAGAGAACCGCGGCCACGATTCGCCTTCTTTCCGTTTGCGGCGGGAAGCCGACAGTGCATCGGCGAAGGGTTAGCCTGGATGGAGGGAGTGCTGTCTTTGGCTACGATCGTTCGTGACTGGCGGCTCAGCCTGCCCCCGGGATCAGCAGCTGAGATCGCGCTTAATCCTGCGATCAGCCTTCGGCCGAAACATGGAGTTCCGCTGCTGGTGGAACGAAGAGATTAGCGGCACTTCATCCAGGAGTCGATCGAGTATCCGTTGTATCGATGCAGAAAGACTAGCGTGAAGTAGACCAGGGCATAGGTTAGTTGGGTTCCTGTGGCGGCCCAGTCCTGCAGGAGCGCCGAGCCGAACGTCAACACTGCGATGAGGAGACTCGCGGCGATGAGCGCTGCTCGGGTTCTTAGGCCGATGAGAACGAGGAGACCTAGGAGAGATTCGATTGAGGGCAGGATTAGACCGAAGAACCAGATACTCCACGCTGGGAGCGGAGCATGGCTGAATTGCATGACCAACTTCGCGGCAAACTCTCCCGGGCCTGCGATCATGCGGCTTACGCCGTGCATCATCAGATTTATGCCGACCACTATGCGCAGCAGGGCGTAGGCTGTGCGCTCGTCAGCAAACTTTGATTCTTCCGCCATTCCGTTCTCCGCTTCTTATTTGTACGCTGCGTTCGAGACTATGTTGTTTCATCAGATGCCAAAACTGGCACAGGGTTAGGGACTTGCAATTTGAGCACAAGGAACGGCCGAGTGATGCTAAGTTAGTGGCTCTCTCTATATTCTGAAGCTATGCAAGGGAACCTAGTAGAACCTTTTCTTCATCTCGCCCACGTGAATGTAGCCCGTGGAGAGAATGTTGTTCTTCACGATATCAACCTGTCGGTCAATGCGGGGGAGCACATCGCGATTCTTGGCCCGAATGGGTGTGGCAAGTCGACGCTGATCAAGACTATTACTTGCGAATGTTATCCGCTGGTGCAGCCGGAGACGAAGGTCAGGATCTTTGGGCGGGAGCGGTGGGATCTGACGGAGTTGAAGAAGCGGCTGGGTGTGGTTTCGGCAGAGTTGCCGGGGAAGCAGACGCTGCAGACTACGGGGCGGGATGCGGTGATTACTGGCTTTTTTTCTAGTAGTACGCTGTGGCCGAATCTTGTTGTGACAGAGGCAATGCGGGCCTATGCCGAGGAGGTGTTGGAGCAGATTGATGCTTTGGGCTTTGCGGAGAAGATGGTCGGGGAGATGTCGGCGGGGCAGCAGAGGCGGATTATGATTGGGCGGGCGCTGGTGGGGTCGGCAGGGATGTTGCTGCTAGATGAGCCGTCGAATGCATTGGATCTGGCAGCGCAGACGGAGTTGCGGGGGTTGTTGCGGCGGCTGGCGCAGCAGGGGACTGGGATCATGCTGATTACGCACCATATTGCGGATATTCCTCCGGAGATTGACCGGATTTTGATGATGCGGGAGGGACGGATTGTGGCGGATGGGTCGAAGGGGGAGCTGCTTACGGCGGTTCGGCTTAGTGAACTTTTTAAGACTGAGGTGCAGCTTTCGGAGCGGGACGGTTTTTATCACGCCTGGTGAGGATTATTTTCTGGCGTGGTGATTTGCGGGTTTTGCAGTATATTTTGCGAAATGTGGGTGCGTAACGTGGTGTTTTGGGTGGTGAAACGTGGTGTTTAAGCACGGTAAACGTGGTGGGTTAGCAGTCGCTTTTTCAGTGATGAAAAATGCGCCACGGTTTTAAGATTTATTTTGAGTGGTTGAAAGAGCCGTCCGGGCAGGACGGCTTCTTTACTCTGCGTGGGGGATTACGCCGGTTTGGAGTTTGACTAGTTCAGGTTGTGCGATGCGTGACGGGCCGAGGACGGCGATCTTTGGCAGGGGGCCGCGGACCATGGCGACTTCGTCGCAGGCGTAGAGGCGCGGGCAGGTCTGGCAGTCTTTGTAGATCTTGTCGGGCAGGGTAGTGCGGTCGACTACGCGGAAGCCGAAGTGGAAGAAGAAGTCGGGGATGCGGGTGAAGAGGCAGACGGCGGTGACCTTTTGCTCTTCGGCTTCTTCGAGGAGTGTGCGGAGGAGACGGCCGCCTGCGCCCTGGCCCTTGGCTTCGGGTTTGACCACGATGGAGCGGACTTCGGCTAGGTGGGGGCCGTAGAGGTGGAGGGCTCCGCAGCCGAGGAAGACGCCGCCTGAGCCTCCGTCGATGGGGGATTCGGCTACTGCGAAGTCGCGGATGTTCTCGCAGATCTCGGCGTAGTTGCGGCGGAGGAGGGTGCCGTCGCCGGAGAGGGAGTTGACGAGGTCGAAGATGTCGACGGCGTCGGGGAGTTTGGCTTTGCGCACAGTTGCTCCGCCTACGCGGGGGCGTGTGGTCGAGGTGGACTCACTGACGGACATGAGAGGCGAAGTGGACAACGTGCGTTTTGCTCCTTCTTTATTTTCGCAGAGTATTGGATGTGTGATCGAGGAGTTTGATGCGGGGGTTGAAGAGTGCGGTTCGCGCGTGGCGCGAAGCCCCACTCATGCGGTGAGACTGCATGAATGGGGCACCCGGCTTCGTCGTCACGCGTGCTCCGTGAGGCGGGATTTTGCTTCATCGAGGGCGGTTTTGACGCGGGGGCGGGCGGTGCCGCCGATGACGTCGTGGCAGTCGAGGGTGGCTTCGAGGGTGATGGCGGAGAAGAAGTCTTCGCCAAACTGGGGGCAGATGGCGCGGAGTTCTTCGAGGGTGAGTTGCTGGAGCTCGCGTTGGGTTTCGAGACCGAGGCGGACGGCGTTGCCGATGTGCTCGTGGGCTTTGCGGAAGGGGATGCCCTTGTCGGTGAGGTAGGTTGCGGCGGCCATGGCGTTGAGGTAGCCGCTGTGGGCAGCGGTCTTCATGGTGTCGAAGCGGAATTTGAGAGATGCGGTGAAGGCGGGGAGGACGCTTAGGATTCCGGCGATGGTGTCGGCTGCGTCGAAGACTGGCTCCTGGCCTTCCTGCAGGTCTTTGTTGTAGGCGAGGGGTAGACCTTTGATGAGGGTGGCTAGTGTTGTCGCTGCGCCTAGCAGGCGGCCGGACTTGCCTCGGATGAGTTCGGTGAGGTCGGGGTTTTTCTTTTGCGGCATCGCGCTGGAGCCGGTGGAGAAGCGCTCGGGGAGATCGAGGAAGCCGAATTCGGCGGTGGAGTAGAGGGTGAGTTCTTCGGCGAAGCGGGAGATGTGGATGCCTAGTGTGGCGATGGCTTGGGTGAAGTCGAGGGCGAAGTCGCGGTCGCTGGTTGCGTCCATGCTGTTGGGTGTGGGGGCGTCGAAGTTGAGGGCGCGGGCGGCGAGGTTGCGGTCGAGGGCGAGGGTTGCTCCTGCGACTGCGCCGGAGCCGAGGGGGCAGAGGTTCATGCGCTTGCGGGCGTCGGTGAGGCGGCTGGCGTCGCGCTCGATCATCGTTACATAGGCTAGGAGCCAATGGACTATTAAGACGGGCTCGGCGCGCTGGAGGTGGGTGTAGGAGGGCATCGTGGCTTCGCCTGCGGATTCGGCGAGGTCGATGAGGGCCTTGCGCCATGCTGTGAGGCTGGCGAGGGTGTTGTCGATGGCTTCGCGGACGAAGAGGCGCATGTCGGTGGCGATCTGCTCGTTGCGGCTGCGGCCGGTGTGGAGCTTGAGGGCTAGGTCGCCGATTATCTTTGTTAGTTGGAGTTCTACGAAGTGGTGGATGTCTTCGGCCTGGGGATTGAGTGCCACGATACTGCTGTAGGCGGAGATGACGAAGCCGACACCGGGGCTGTTGAGTTTGTGGGCGTCGCGGAGGGCATCGAGGTTGGTGAGTTTTGCGCTTTCTTCTAAAGAGAGCGGGATAACGCGGTCCAGGCCGTAGAGCATTTGCTTCAGTTCATCCGATACGAGGATGCCGGCGGCCGCGATGGTCTCTGCGTGCGCTTTTGAAGCTGCTATCTCATGCGAGAGAAGCCGCACATCGAAGGGGAAGGAGCGCTGCCAAGATTCGAAGGTGGCGTCGAGTGGTTCGCGGAAGCGGCCTGACCACATTTTGGCGGATTGTTGATTGATGTTCGTCATCTGTTCCTGTCTTTACGAATTAGCGAAAATATGGGCAATCCTCACGAAGGATTGCGTGAAATTCGTCTGGAGTCGGGCCATCCGGATAGACGAAGGCGGAATTTCTGAAGAAATCCACTCTGCCGCACTTGTAAGAGATTTCAATCTTTGACGGTGAAAGCCAGTGGACCGAGAGATCGCTATCGAAGTCATAACCGTGAAGGAAACACTGTTGCTTTTCGTTCTGAATGCTTCGGTCAGATATCTTGGCTATGCAGATATCTACATTAACTGGGCCAGAATTGTTGAATTCCTGAGTGCGGATAATGGCTTTGTAATTTCCGGACGGCGTTTCCGTAAATGTTTCTTTCGGCTTGCCCCTTACGACCTTGGGCAAAAGATAAGCCGCAAGCAATATCACAACGCATGAAACCCCGAGGATCGTCAGTCTTCTCATAGAAATTCTAGTCTCAGCTAAAAACGAAAAGCAGATTCCTCCGCTTTGCTGCGGAATGACAACAAAAAAGCAATGACAAAGAACAGGCAACGACAAAGGCGAAATACGGGGATCCTTCGCTTCGCTCAGGATGACGACGGTTTCGGCGACAGCAATGGTACGGTGTGGCTATTCCTTAGTGTTGCTGCTGTTGAGGTGGGGCATTTCGGAGCCTTTGCTTAGGGTGATCAGGCCGGATTGGGCGTAGGTGATTAGCTTGGCGCGGGTGTCGGTGATGTCGAGGTTGCGCATGGTGAGCTGGCCGATGCGGTCGCGGGGGGAAAAGGTGGATTCGCCCTTTTCCATGGTGAGGCGCTCGGGGTGGAAGGTTAGGTTGGGGGAGGCGGTGTTGAGGATGGAGTAGTCGTTGCCGCGGCGGAGTTCGATTGTAACTTCGCCGGTTACAGGCTTGGCGACCCAGCGTTGGGCGGCTTCGCGGAGCATGATGGCCTGGGGATCGAACCAGCGGCCCTGGTAGAGTAGGCGGCCTAACTTGCGGCCGTTTTCGCGGTACTGCTCGATGGTGTCTTCGTTGTGGATGCCGGTGATGAGGCGCTCGTAGGCGATGAAGAGGAGCGCGAGGCCGGGGGACTCGTAGATTCCGCGGGACTTGGCTTCGATGATGCGGTTTTCGATCTGGTCGCTCATGCCGAGGCCGTGGCGGCCGCCGATTGCGTTGGCTTCGAGCATGAGGGCTACGGGGTCGGAGAGCTCTTTGCCGTTGAGGGCTACGGGGAAGCCTTCTTCGAAGCGGATGGTGATCTCTTCGGGCTTGATGGCGACGTCGTCACGCCAGAAGGCGGTGCCCATGATGGGAGCGACGATCTTCATGCTGGTGGTGAGGAGCTCGAGGTCTTTGGCCTCGTGGGTTGCGCCGAGGATGTTGGAGTCGGTGGAGTAGGCTTTTTCGGCGGACATCTTGTAGCCGAAGCCGGCCTTGGTCATGAAGGCGGACATCTCGGCGCGGCCGCCTAGCTCGTCGATGAAGGTGGGGTCGAGCCAAGGCTTGTAAACTTGCAAGTCGGGGTTGACGAGGAGGCCGTAGCGGTAGAAGCGCTCGATGTCGTTGCCTTTGAAGGTGGAGCCGTCGCCCCAGATGTTGACGTCGTCTTCCTTCATAGCCGTCACTAACATTGTCCCAGTTACAGCTCGGCCGATGGGGGTGGTGTTGAAGTAGGTGACGCCGGCGGTGGTGATGTGGAAGGCTCCGGACTGGAGGGCGGCGATGCCTTCGCGGACGAGGGGGCCGCGGCAGTCTATGAGGCGGGCTTTTTCGGCTCCGTACTCAAGGGCTTTGCGGGGGATCTCGTCGTAGTCGGCTTCGTCGGGCTGGCCGAGGTTGGCGGTGTAGGCGTAGGGGAGGGCGCCCTTCTGCTTCATCCAGTGAAGGGCGGCGCTGGTGTCTAGGCCGCCGGAGAAAGCTATGCCGACTTTTTGGCCGAGGGGGAGGGTTTCAAGTATTACTGACATTTGGGGAAGACCTCAGGAGTAGGTTTGGCTGGAGGTAAACTCAGCGGGTGAGACGAGTTCAGAGATGTACAGTTGCAAGTTGAGTCGAAAGAAACGCGCTTTGGACTTTCTTTGGGGCAAGCCATCGGCCACCCGCAGCGCTTAGTTAACAACCCATCGACTCATACTGTTTCCAAACGACGGGATCATCTGTTACATAAAAGATCGGCTCCATCTTTCTATGCTCGATGATTTCAGTTATGTCGTTAACAGTAATGGCTTCATAAGCCGGGTAACCGGACGGAAATCCTTGTGGCGGATTTTCTAGCTCAAAAGGCGCTCTACATCCCATCTTGCCATTTTCTTTATTGAGAATACGTTCATTTTTATCTCGCAATATAAATTTCGCTCTACGCCGTGGCACAACGTAATAATTCAGGGTAAGCGAAGAATTGGCTCGCGTGAGTTCCGGTGGGAGAGTCACCCATTTTGGCAGCCTCGACTCACTCGCTAATTCGAATGTTGACTCAGGGAAGTATTCACATCCAATCATCGAACCTGAAACTGCTAATACGACCCCCAAAACCACATACCATTTGAGGTGTCGAAGTATCTTGATCATTTGCTGCGGCCTCTGCTTGTTCATCAATACCGTGGTGCGAATTGATGAAGATAGATTTAGTTGCGCTTGCGGGGTTGGATTCCGCGAGTGCGGCTGTTGGAGGTGCGCTTGGCTCCGCCGAGGAGCATGAGCAGGATGGCTTTTTGGGCGTGCATGCGATTTTCGGCTTGATCGAAGACTAGCGACTGGGGGCCGTCTAGGACGGCGTCGGTGACTTCGGCGTTGCGATGCGCGGGGAGGCAGTGCATGAAGACTGCGTCGGCTTGCGCGTGCGCCATGAGGCCTTCGTTGACCTGGTAGGGCTTGAAGATGGGGGCGCGCTTGGTGGCTTCGTGCTCGAAGCCCATGGAGGTGCAGACGTCGGTGTAGACGGCGTCGGCTCCGGTGACGGCTTTGACGGGGTCGTGCATGAGGGTGATGCTGCCGCCGGTGGTTTCGGCGATCTCGATGGCCTTGTGGATGATTTCGAGTTTGGGGGCGAAGCCTTTGGGCGTGGCTACGGTGCAGTGTGCGCCGAGTTGCGCGGCGGTGAGCATGAGGGAGTGGCAGACGTTGTTGCCGTCGCCGACGTAGGTGAAGTGGAGGCCCTCTGCGGAGCCGAAGCGCTCTTCGAGGGTGAAGAAGTCGGCGATGGCCTGGCAGGGGTGCTCGAGATCGGAGAGGGCGTTGATGACGGGGATCTTGGAGCAGGCGGCGATCTCGGTGATGGTGTCGTGGGCGTAGGTGCGGAGGACCATGATGGACATCCAGCGCTCGATGTTGTGGGCCATGTCGGAGAGGGACTCGCGTTCTCCGAGGGGGGATTGGGTCTGGTCGACGAAGATGGCGTTGCCGCCGAGGGTGTTGATGGCGGTCTCGAAGGTGAGGCGGGTGCGGAGGCTGGCCTTCTCGAAGAACATGACCATCTGGCGGGCGTCGAGGGCGTGGCGGAAGTCTTCGGGGTTGTTCTTGACGGCGTGGGCGAGCTCCATGATGGCGGCCATCTCTTCGACGGTGAGGTCAGCGATGGAGCAGAGGTCGCGGCCGTGGAGGCGCTTGGAGGCTTCGCTGAAGGCGGTGTCGGACTGGATGCCGAGGGGAGTGCGGGCGCGGGCGGGGACGAGGTCGTCGGTTTCGGGTTTTGAGGTCATGACGGTTTTGCTACCCATGAGATTTTTCTCCTGCCGGTGCTGCTCCGGCCAGTGCTGCAGTGAAGATCTCGTCGAAGGCTTTGATGGCGGTGTCGACGTGTTGCCGCTCCAGAAGGAAGGGCGGGAGGAGACGGAGGACTGTCTCGCTGGTGCGGTTGATGATGATGCGGCGCTCCATCATTTGGGCGGCGACGCGCTGGGCGAGGTCGGCGGAGTTGATCTCGAGGCCAAGCATGAGGCCTTTGCCGCGGACTTCGGTGATGCAGTCGTGGCGTTTGGCTAGCTGCGTGAGTTGGTTGTGGAAGTACGCGCCTACTTCGTTGATGTGGGCGAGGAGGTTGTCGCGCTTGATGGTGTCGATGACGGCGATGGCTACGGCGCAGGCGAGGGGATTGCCGCCGAAGGTGGTGCCGTGCATGCCGGGGGTGATGGCCTCGGCGGCGGCGTTGGTGCAGAGCATCGCGCCCATGGGGATGCCGTTGGCGATGGGCTTGGCCACGGTGGTGACGTCGGGCAGGATGTTGTAGTGCTGGTAGGCGAACCACTTGCCGGTGCGGCCCATGCCGGATTGAATCTCGTCGGCGATGAGGAGGGCGCCGGTGGAGTCGCAGAGCTCGCGTGCTGCGGCGAAAAACTCCTGGGTGACGGGGTGGATCCCGCCTTCGCCCTGGATGGGTTCGATGCAGATGGCGCAGACTTCGCTTGAGAACTTTGCGCGGAGGTCGGCTACGTCGTTGAAGCGGACGAAGTCGACGCCGGGCATGACGGGCATGAAGGGTTCGCGGTATTTTTCTTTGGCCGTGGTGGCGACGGAGCCCATGGTGCGGCCGTGGAAGCTGTGGTCGAGGGCGAGGAACTTTGTGCCGATGGTTTTGCCCTGGGCGCGGAGACGGCCGGCGTTGGCGCGGGCTAGCTTGAGGGCGGCCTCCCAGGCTTCGGTGCCGCTGTTGGTGAAGAAGGCACGGTCGAGGCCGGTGATCTCGGTGAGGCGGAGGGCGAGCTCGGCGGTGTGCTCGTGGAAGAAGAGGTTGGAGGTGTGGATGAGGCGCTTCGACTGATGAGCGATAGCCTCGGTGACGGCGGGGTGTGCGTAGCCGAGGCCGCAGACGCCGATGCCGCTGAGGAGGTCGAGGTAGGCGTTGCCGTTTTCGTCGTGCAGGTGAACGCCCTCGCCGCTGACGAAGAGGATGGGGTTGCGCTCGTAGGTGTTGAGGAGCAGTTTTTTCTCTGCTGCCTGGATGGATTGCAAGTTCGGTGTTGCGTTCATGCGACCATGACCTCCGTTCCGTCGTTGACCCGTGTGGAGACGAGGTCAGGTAGTAGAGATGCTGCTTCTGCGGGAAGAATGCGTACGCGCTTGACGCCGTGGGTGAGGGCGTCGCGGCAGGCGTTGAGTTTGGGGAGCATGCCGCCTGAGACGATCTGGGCCTGCTCCATGGCGGGGATCTGGGCGAGTGTGAGCCAGCGCATGACGTTGCCGTCGGCACCTTTGACGCCGGGGACGTCGGTGAGGAAGACGAGGGTGTCGGCCTTGGCGCCGATGGCGCAGGCGGCGGCCATCTCGTCGGCGTTGATGTTGTAGTACTCGCCGTCGAAGCCGAGGGCGATGGAGGAGATGACGGGGACAGCGCCCATGGCCCAGATGGCCTCGAGCCACTTGGGATCCATAGCGGCGATCTCGCCGACGAAGCCGAGGTCGGGGGTGGTTTTTTTCTTGCGTGCGCGGAAGACGTGGCCGTCGCCACCGGAGAGGCCGACGGCGGACTGGCCGTGCGTGCCGATGGACGCAACGAGGGACTTGTTGACGCGGCCGGCGAGGACCATGAGGGCGGCGTCGCGGGTTTCGGCGTCGGTGATGCGGAGGCCGGAGATGAACTCACTCTTTTTGCCCATCTGGGCGAGGGTACGGGTGAGCTGGACGCCGCCACCGTGGACGACGGCGACCTGATTACCATCTGCGACGAGGTCGGCGATGGCTTTACCGCAGGCGTGGAGGATCTTCTTGTCCTCGAGAGCGGCACCGCCTAGTTTGACGACAAATCTCACAGCAAGCCCTCCTCTTCATTCCATCCGCACATCAGGTTGAGGTTTTGAACCGCCTGACCGGAGGCTCCTTTTAAAAGATTATCGAGGCAGGAGACCAGGATCAGACGTTTACCGTCGGGTGCCAGTGCAAAGCCGAGGTCGCAGAAGTTGGTGCGAACGATGTGTTGGATCTCCGGCAGGTGCGGCGTGTTGCGTAGTCTCACGAGAGGACTGTGTTGATAGAAGTTCTGGAGCACAGCGGTGATTGCGGCTGCTTCGGTTTTGGTTTTAAGACGAAGGTAGATCGTGGAGAGGATTCCACGCGGTATGGGGAGTAGATGCGGGGTGAATTGGATTTGATCCGAGGTGATGTGAAGCTGCTCGAGGAGCTCGCCGGTGTGGCGGTGGCCGAAGACTGCGTAGGCGGAGAGGTTGTCGGCCGCGTACATGAAGTGGGTCTTTGCAGTCGGCGCTTTGCCTGCTCCGCTGACTCCGGATTTTGCATCGCAGATGATGCCGTGGTCGAGGTCGACGATGGCGGCCTGGAGGAGCGGGGCGAGGGCGAGGATGATCGACGTTGCGTAGCAGCCGGGGTTGGCGACGAGACGGGCCTTGCGGATCTCGTCGCGATGGAGTTCGGGGCAGCCGTAGACGGCTTCCAGTTGAAGCTTCGTGGCGTGGTCGGCGTTGGCGTCTTTGAGCTTGTAGATGTCGCGGTTGGTGTGGTGCTGGAGACGCCATGCGCCGCTGAGGTCGATGACCTTGATGCCGCGTTCGATGGCCTGGGGGACCCACTCGCGGGATTGCTCGTGGGGAGTGGCGAGGAACAGGACTTCGGTTCCGGCGTCGGTGATGTGGTCCCAGGAGAAGGGAAGGATCGGGTGCGCGTGATGGTTGCCAGCGACGGCAAGCTGGGGATGGATGTCTTCGAGGTAGTGCGGACTGGTGGACTCTGGCTCGCCTGCGCGGCCCAGGAGTGTGGGTGTGGTTCCGCGGAGTCGGGGATGATGCAGAAGCAGGCGCGCGAGCTCCCCGCCTGCGTAGCCGCCGATGCCGGCGATGGCAGTGCGGGGCGCGGTGGTGCGTGCGGCGACAGATTGATCGAGTACGTTCGTCATTGTGAAGTTAGCCAAGATAGTCTTCGATTCGTGTCTTCAGGAGGTTTGCTTGTTTTTCGTCGGGGCAGATGATGAGGACGGTGTCGTCGCCTGCGATGGTGCCTATGACTTCGGGCCAGTCCTCGTAGTCGATGCCGGCGGCGATGGGTTGAGCGCTTCCGGTGGTGGTGACGAGGACGAGGAGATTGAGGGCCTGACGGACTTCGAGGCCGAAGCTTTCGAGGACCTCGCGGATTCCAGGGAGCGCGTCCTCGTCGTCGTCGTTGCCGTTGGGGAGAGAGTAGCCGTTTGGTCCTTTATTTAATCTCAGCTCGTGGATATCGCGCGATAATGTTGCTTGAGTGACATGAAATCCGCGTCCGGCTAGTTTTCGACGTAGCTCGTCCTGGCTGGTGACCGCGGTTTTGACCAGCAGTTCTCGAATTACGGCGTGACGCTGTTGTTTCATTAGTTTTGTTGTACCTGTGTTTCCATAGTTAAGTCGTCAACAGCGGCTCAATTTAGTAGACGCGCTATTTCTCAGATGTAGTCGTTATGTATAAATATACATTGTTTGTGTATATTTATACATATTCTGTCTCGTCAGTCTCTTCGCTTTTTCGTTGATGAGCGCTCCACACAAAAAGGAAGGGTCGTGACCGGGATTTTGATGCCGGGTGCGACGTATAGTGAAGCATGGAACGGTCCCAGGCAGCTAGTTTGTCCCGAACTCGCCTCGATGCGGGTGTGTCTTCCGCGGTTTCGCCGTCGCTTCTTGACGCGCGTTTTGACCATGATTCGTGTGGTGTGGGTTTTGTTGCTTCGGTGGAGGCTACGTCTTCGCATGTGATTCTGGAGCAGGCGCTGACGGCGCTGGGACGGCTGGCGCATCGTGGTGCGACAGCGGCTGATGGAAAAAGCAGCGACGGGGTCGGCGTGATGACTGCGGTTCCTCGGTCGTTGCTGGTGAAGGCTGCGAATCTTTCTATTGACGACAAACAAGTGCTGGGTGTTGGGATGCTGCTGATTCCGGTGGCGGAGACGCGTGCCGAGGAGGTTGTGGAGCGGTGCCTGCAGTCTCATGACTTTGAGATTCTTTGTTGGCGCGATGTGCCGGTGCGGACCGAGTACCTGGGACAGACGGCGCTGGAGACGATGCCGAAGATTCGCCAGGTGCTGGTGGTTGATGCGGCGGATGCAGAGCCGGAGACGATGGAGCGGCGGCTGTATCTTGCGCGGAAGCAGTTTGAGCGGGCGCATGAGCAGGGTGATGTGACGGGGTATGTGTGCTCGATGTCGTCGCAGACGATTGTTTATAAGGCGATGTGTACGGGCGTTTTTCTGCGTGATTTTTATCCGGATCTGGCTTCGGAGGACTACGTTACGCCGTTCGCGGTGTTTCATCAGCGGTATGCGACGAATACGCTGCCGACGTGGCATCGGGCACAGCCGGGGCGGAAGCTGGGACACAACGGCGAGATCAATACGGTGTGGGGAAATAGGGCGCGGATGGATGCTCGCGACTCGACGCTGCCGGTGGAGTGCAAGCCGGTGCTGACGAAGGATGGGACGGACTCGACGAGTCTGGATGAGGCGGTGGAGCTGCTGTCGCAGAATGGCAGAACGCTGGCTGAGGCGGTTCGCATGTTGCTGCCGCCGGCGTCGGAGGGGCATCATGAATCTTCCTTTTTGCGATACCACACGGATTGCGCGGAGCCGTGGGATGGTCCGGCTGCGCTTGCGTTCAGCGACGGGCGCGTGGTGGGTGCGGCGCTGGATCGGAATGGACTGCGGCCTTGTCGATTTGCGATAACGAGCGCGGGGCTGGTGGTTGCGGGGTCGGAGGCGGGGTTGGTGGATCTCGATCCGGAAGAGGTGACGCATAGCGGACGACTGGGGCCGGGGCAGATGCTGCTGGTGGATCTGGAGCAGCACAAGATCTATGAGGATGAGGAGCTGCTGGAGCTGTTCGACGTGGGGGCGACGTACGCGAAGCTGGTGGAAGATACTCCGCTGATTGCGGCTGAGGCGCCGGTGGTGGATTCGGCTGCGCTGGCTGCGGTGCAGCGTGGGTTTGGGTATACGCGCGAAGACGTGAAGATGATCTTGCAGCCGATGGCGCTGGAGGGGAAGGACGCTGTGTATTCGATGGGGGATGATACGCCGCTGGCGTTTCTTGCCCGGTCGCCGCGTCCGATCTATGCGTACTTTCGACAGAGGTTTGCGCAGGTGACCAATCCGCCGATTGATTCGCTGCGCGAGTCCTGCGTGGTGTCGCTGCATACGCGGCTTGGGCCTTGGCCTCACATGCTGGATAAAAATGCGCCGCTGCCTGGAGTTTCGTTGCCTTCTCCCTTTTTGACGCTGGGGCAGGTAGAGGCGCTGCGGAAGGGGGAGTATCCGCACAAGGAAGAGCTGAAGCTGGCGGAGTTGCAGGCGGTCTTTGGTGCGGAGAAGACGCTGACGCAGGGGCTTGATGATCTGTGCATGCAGGCGATCAAGCTGGTGCGTGAGGGTGCTCGGATTCTGTTGCTCTCCGATCGCAGTGCGAGTGCGGAGAGGCTGCCGATTCCGATGGCGATGGCTACCGGGGCGGTGCATCATGCGCTGGTGGATGCGGGACTGCGTACGCTGGCTGGGCTTGCCGTTGAGGCTGGAGACTGCAGGGATATTCATCATGCTGCGGTGCTGATTGGGTATGGCGCTGGAGCGGTTTGTCCGTGGCTTGCGCTGGAGACGGGCAGGAGTCTTGCGCCTGCGGGTACTGATGCGGCGGATGCTGAGCGGAAGATGATGAAGTCGCTCGATGCGGGGCTGGCGAAGGTGATGTCGAAGATGGGGATCTCGGTGGTGGATAGCTACCGTGGGGCGCATCTGTTCGACATTCTGGGATTGCACTCGAGTGTGGTGGCGCGATGTTTCTTTGGGACGCCGGCTCCGTTGTCTGGTGTGGGATTTGCCGAGGTGGAGCGGCAGTTGCGGCAGACCTGGACGCCGGACGAGGCTTCGGCTTCGGCTGAATTGCCTGACTACGGCTGGGTGCGATTCCGGAAGGCGGATATTTCGGAGCCTCACGCGTGGCAGCCGCCGACGGTGAAGGCGCTGCAGTCGGTGGTGGGGAGTGCGCGGAATGTGCCGCAGCCTACGGACCCTGCGGGTGCGTTCGCGATCTATACGCGGGATGTGATTGCGCGTGATCCTGCGGTGTTGCGGGATCTGCTGGAGATTCGTCCGGCGGGGCCTGAGCTGGCGTTGAGTGATGTGGAGACGCCTTCGAGTTTGTGCAAGCGGTTTGTGGCTAGCGCGATGTCGCTTGGGTCTTTGAGCCCGGAGGCTCACCAGACGATTACGGCTGCGATGAATATGCTGGGCGGCCGGTCGAATACGGGTGAGGGCGGCGAGGATTCTGCGGTCTATCGAGTGCATCCTGAGGGCGCGGAGAGGGTCGATGCGGGCGGAGGGATGAGCCTTGCGGCTCGGTCGGGCGGAGGTGCGGCGGTGGCTGAGGCTGCGGTGGAAGCGCCTGCGGTGCATGTGAACCTGAATAACAAGATCAAGCAGATTGCGTCGGGGCGTTTTGGCGTGACGGCGGAGTATCTCGTGCATGCTGAGGAGATTGAGATCAAGGTGGCGCAGGGAGCGAAGCCTGGTGAGGGTGGGCAGTTGCCTGGGCACAAGGTGAGCGGATTGATTGCGCGGTTGCGTCACGCGCAGCCGGGGGTGGCGTTGATCTCGCCGCCGCCGCACCATGATATTTACTCGATCGAGGATCTGGCGCAGCTGATCTATGACCTGAAGCGAGTGAATCCGAAGGCTGCGATTGGCGTGAAGCTGGTTTCGGGTTGTGGTGTGGGTACGGTGGCTGCCGGTGTCGCGAAGGCTTATGCGGACTACATCGTGATCGCCGGAAATACTGGCGGGACTGGCGCGGCTGCGCTTTCGAGCATCAAGTATGCGGGGAATCCGTGGGAGCTGGGACTTGCGGAGGCGCAGCAGGTGCTGATGCAGAACGGCATGCGCGGACGTGTGAGGCTGCGTACCGACGGCGGGCTGGCTACGGCGCGGGATATCTTGATTGCGGCGCTGCTGGGCGCGGATGAGTACGCGTTCGGCACGGCGGTGCTGGTGGTGCTGGGCTGCGATATGGCGCGGCAGTGTCACTTGAATACTTGTCCGACTGGGATTGCGACACAGAAGCCGGAGCTGCGGGCGAAGTTCCGTGGGAAACCGGAGCATGTGGTTCGGTTCTTCGAGCAGCTCGCGGGGGATCTGCAGCATCTGCTGGCTCGTTATGGTCTGCCGTCAATTGAGGCGGCGATTGGGCGCTCGGATCTGTTAGAGCAGGTTCGGTTCGATGGGAATCTCGATCTGCAGCCGATGCTGGCGAGGGTGTCGGATGGGCCAAGCCGGTTTATGGGCGTGCGGAATACGCAGCCGGTGGCGGGGCCTCCGCTCGATGAAGCCTGGGTTGCACCGGCCATGACGGCAGTGGATGCAGGAGCGCCGTTTGTGGTGGACTCGAAGATTGCTAACAGCGATCGCGCGGTTGGTTCGCGGTTGGCTGGCGAGTTGGCGTTGCGTCGAGCGCAGGGAGAGCTTGCGGCGGATGTTACGTTCAACCTGTCGGGAACGGCGGGACAGTCGTTTGGCGCTTTCACAGTGGATGGGATGAAGCTGGTGCTCGAGGGACAGGCGAACGACTTTGTCGGGAAGGGTCTGTCGGGTGGGGAGCTGGTGATTCGTGCGCGTGGATTGGCGGCGAAGGATAGTGGGAATCATGTGATTCTTGGCAATGTTGCTCTCTATGGCGCGACGTCTGGAAAATTGTTCGCGGCGGGGCGGGCGGGAGAGCGTTTTGCGGTTCGTAACTCCGGTGCGATTGCCGTGGTCGAGGGCGTTGGCGACCACGGGTGCGAGTATATGACCGGTGGTGTGGTGGCGATTCTTGGCCGCGTGGGGATCAACTTTGGCGCTGGGATGACAGGCGGACTGGCGTGGGTTCTTGATGCTGACGGCTCCTTCGTGTCGGGGCTGAGGTATCATCCGGAGTTTATTGATGCCGAGCCGTTTAGTGCTATTGGTGTTGAGGCTCAGGAGAGTCTGCGGGCTTTGATTGCGGAGCATGTGAAGGAGTCGGGGAGTGGGCTGGGGCAGGCGATGCTGGCGGATTGGCCAACGCGGGCTGCGGGGTTCATTCGGTTGACTCCGCGTCCTCAGGCTTAGGCGCGGATCAGGCTGCTGTGGTGTGGCGTGGGATGGCGCGCCGTGGCAGCGTGAGAGGGACTGGTTAGATTGGCTTGGGTCTTTGATGTGTTTGGTGAGGCGCTTCGGAATTGCATAAAGATTCATTTTGGCGGAATGAATCGCAGTTCATTCTTGGCAAAGTCGGGTGGATTCATTAGAGTGGCGGCACCGGAGATTTCCGGTTTGAGGCCTGGACTGAAACGATTAGTGAAGAAGACGAGGCCTGATTCGATCAAGGCAGAGGTGCCGGCGACGGGACCCGGAAGCGAAAAATATCAGCGCATTCTGGATGCGGCGGTGGAGGTGATCGCCGAGCATGGGTATTTTAGCTCGCCCGTGAGTGCGATTGCGAAGCGCGCCGGGGTGGCGGATGGGACGATCTATCTCTACTTCAAGAGTAAGGACGACGTGCTGCGAACAGCAATAGACTCGACCTTCGATAAGTTTCATCGACAGGTGGAGGAGGAGTTCAGGACTCTGCATGATCCGCGGGCGCAGCTGGAGTACATCGCCCAGGTTCACCTGGAGAGTCATGCGGTGAATCGCAGCATGGCGGTGTTGATGCAGACCGAGGTGCGGCAGAGCGCGAAGTTTATCGCGGAGTTTTCGCATCATCATCTGGTGAAGTACATTCAGGTGGTGCGCGAGGTGGTGCGGAGGGGACAGCAGGAGGGAATCTTCCGGCGCGATGTTTCGGATGGCGTGGTGGCTCACTGCATGTTCGGGGCGATTGATGAGCTGTTGAGTTCCGCTGTGTTCACGGGGCGGGTCTATGATTCGAAGGCGACGGCTGCGCAGGTGATGGATGTGCTGCTAAGCGGGATTCAGGCGAGATGACAGGGTGAAGGGCCGCAAATAACTACGCCAGAGATTTCTGAAACATGGCTCTAGCAGCTGATTTTCCACGCTAGAGAGTGAAGAAGACTGGACAGCGACAACAGCAGGACCATATTTTGGGAGAGACGATGTTTGATTTTTCGACGTTGAATGATGTTCTGGAGCGGACTACCGGTTGGGGCAGTCGGGCAGTGATGATGGGGCAGGGCGCGGATGGGGCATGGAAGCCAATTACCTCGGACGAGCTTTATGGGCGGGTGCGGGCGCTGGCGGATGTGTTTCGCGGCTGGGGCGTGGGGAAGGGCGATCGCGTGGCGATTCTGTCGGAGAACCGGTGGGAGTGGCCGGTGACGGACTTTGCGACCCTGGCGATTGGAGCGGTGGATGTGCCGCTGTATCCGACGCTGACGCCGGAGCAGATTGGGTACATGTTGCGGGACTCGGGAGCGAAGGTGGCGGTGCTGTCGACGCGGGAGCAGTACGACAAGCTGGCTGCGGTGGGGGATCTGCCGGAGCTGGAGCGTGTGGTGGTGATGGATGCGGGAGAGTTTGCGAATGCGGAGAGCTTTGGCGCGCTGATGGAGGGGGCGACGGCGAAGCAGCAGAGAGATGTGGGATTCGAGGGGATGCTGAAGACGGTGAAGCCGGAGGATCTGGCGACGATTATTTACACGTCAGGTACAACGGGAGAGTCGAAGGGCGTGATGCTGACGCATGGAAACCTGACGAGCAATGTGAACTTCTCGACGGGAAAGATGGGATTTTCGGAGAAGGATAGCTGCATCTCGTTTCTGCCGTTGTCGCATGTGACGGCGCGGCATACGGACTATGCGTTGCTGTGTCATGGGGTGAAGCTGGCTTATTGCCCGAAGTTCGATCAGCTGGCGCCGGCGATGCAGGCGGTGAAGCCGACCGTGTTTCTTGCGGTTCCTCGGGTGTATGAAAAGATTCGGCAGGCCGTGGAGGGTAAGTCGGCTGCGTCGCCGGCGAAGTTGAAGATACTGCGCTGGGCGCTTGGCGTTGGGAAGAAGCATCGGGCGGAGATATTGGTCGGGAAGACGCCTGGTTCGGTGAGCTGGAAGATTGCGAACAAACTGGTGTACACGAAGATTCGCGAGGCGTTTGGGGGGCGTGCGGAGGTGTTTATCTCGGGTGGTGCGCCGCTGGGGATGGATTCGGCAGGGTGGTTCGCGGATGTGGGGATTCGGATCTTTGAGGGGTATGGCTTGACGGAGACCTCGCCGGTGATTGCGGTGAACTATCCGGAGGCGCATCGGATTGGCACGGTGGGGCAGGCGCTGAAGAATGTGGAGTGCAGGTTTGCGGAGGATGGAGAGCTGGAGGTGAGGGGGCCTTCGGTGTTTGTGGGGTATTGGAAGAAGGAGAAAGAGACTGCCGAGGCGTTTACTGCAGATGGGTGGCTCAAGACTGGCGATATCGGGAATATCGATAAGGATGGGTACCTGTCGATTACGGACAGGAAGAAGGAGTTGCTGAAGACCAGTGGTGGAAAACTGATTGCTCCGCAGCCGATTGAGAATAAGCTGAAGGCAAATGTGCTGGTGGCGCAGGCTGCTCTGGTTGGAGATAGGCACAAGTTTGCGTGTGTGCTGATTTCGCCGAACTTTGCGGCGCTTGAGGGATGGGCGAAGGGGCAGGGGATCGCCGTCGGTGATCATGCGGCTCTGGTGAAGGATGCGAAGGTGGTGAAGGTTTACCAGGAGATTGTGGATAAGGTGAATATGGGGCTGGCGCACTTTGAGAGTATGAAGCGGATGAGCGTGGTTGCCGAGGAGTGGAGCGTGGAGGATGGAACGCTGACGCCCAGTATGAAGCTGAAGCGGCGGGTGGTGGAGCAGAAGTACGCGAAGGAGATTGGAGATTTCTATGCGGATGAGGCGACTGCATCGAAGGGATGAGTTGAGTGCTGTAGGAACTGGCGTGTTGCGCATGGTAGGTGTGGTGGCGCTGGCTGGTGGAGTTTGCCTGGCGCAGATTGGGCCGCCGGTTTGTGCGGTGCCGGCGGGGAAGCAGGTGGCAAGCTTGCGTCCACAAGTGGGCCCGAGGCCTACTGTGGAAGCCGCGGTGGCTACGGCGGAGACGGCGGCGGCGGATCCGACGATGTTGGTGGCGGCGGAGCCGATGGAGAACTTCGGTGTGGCGCGGTATCGGCTGTCAGACTATGCCGATTGCGTGGGGACGGGTGGGTGTTACTGGGCGGATCTGGATGCTCAAGCGAAGAGGGCGGAGGCTGAGTTGAAGAGGCTGATCGCCACGGAGAAGGCTGGCGAGAAGCTGGCGCTGGTGCTGGATATCGATGAGACTTCGCTGACGAACTACTGCGAGATGAAGCGGGAGGACTATGGATTTATCTCGGTGCCGTTCAATGAGTGGGCGGTCTCCGCAGAGGCGGATATGGCGATACCGGGGACGCTTCGGCTGTTCAATGAAGCTCGTGCTGCGGGGCTTGAGGTCTTCTTTATTACGGGGCGGCCGGGGGAACAGAGGGCTGCGACGGCGAGGAATCTAGAGGCCGCGGGGTATCGGGGATGGAAGGGGCTTGCGCTGCGGGAGGGGGATGAGAAGACGATGGCTACGGTTGCTTACAAGAGTGAGGAGCGGAAGAAGATTGTGGATGCGGGGTATCGGATTGTGATGAGCGTGGGGGATCAGTGGAGTGACCTGAATGGGGAGCCCAGGGCGGAAATCAGCGTAAAACTGCCGAATCCCTTTTACTATTTACCTTAGGGGTTGCAGGGGGGCTTGATTTGGGGACTTTAGTATCCGGCGATACGACGATGCTGCGACGAGCGAGTAAGGTGGGGCGGAGATTTTTGAATCCGGTGCCTACGGTGATCGGTGGGTTGAGCACGATGTTCAAAGTGCTGCCGCGGTTTTTGTTGAAGAAAGCGGAGACGGTGCCGGCGAAGGCGCTGGGGCCTTTCCATACTGATGTCTCGGTGTATGCTGCGCGGCCGGTCAGTGGTCTTCGGGTGACCTGGATGGGGCACTCATCGTTGTTGATGGAGTTTGATGGGTTGCGAGTGCTGATGGACCCGATGTGGGATGAGCGGGCCTCTCCGACGCGATGGGCGGGCCCGAAGAGATTTTTTGCTGCTCCGATGCGGTTGGAGGAGTTGCCGCCTGTGGATGTGGTGCTGGTGTCGCACGATCACTTCGACCATTTGGGAGAGGCTACGATTCGAGGATTGGCGCGGCTCGATTCGATGCGTGAGGCGAAGTGGGTGACTTCGCTGGGAGTAGGAGAGCTGCTGCAGGGGTTTGGGGTAGCTGCGGGGAGAATCACAGAGCTGGATTGGACGCAGAGCGTCTTGGTAGGCGAGGTGGAGATCACCGCGGTTCCTTCGCGGCACTTCTCTGGGAGGAGTTTGTTCAATCGCTTCGAGACGCTGTGGTCTGCGTTTGTGTTTCGAGGACCGAAGCATAAGGTCTATTTCGGCGCGGACTCGGGATGGTGGGACGGGTTTGCGGAGATTGGCGCTGCGTATGGGCCGTTCGATCTTACGATGCTGGAGATTGGAGCATTCGACGCATTGTGGGACGCGATTCATCTTGGGCCGGATGGCGCGGCGCGTGCGTTTGAGGCGCTGGGCGGCAGGGGTTTGATGATGCCGATTCACTGGGGGCTCTTCGATCTGGCGCTACATGCGTGGCGACAGCCGATTGAGCGAATGCTGGAGTTGGCGGAGGAGCGGGGAATTCGGTTGTGGGCACCCGAGCCTGGGCGGCCAACCGAGGTTGCGGGTGGGGTTGAGGTGCGGTCGGATTGGTGGCGGTAAAGACAGGAGTGCGAGTTGGGTTCTTCGGAGCTGGTTTTATAGCTTTGGGTCGAGTGAGAGTTTGATCATTTTGTTTTGATGGAGAAGTCGATCTTCAACTCGTCTTTGACCTTGACGGTGCCACCGCCTGCGCTGACGGGTTGAATCCCGAAGTCGGTTTGTTTGATGATGGCTGTTCCTTCGTACTTGCCTTCGAGAAGTTGAACGTGCACCAGGACTGGTTTGGTTTCGCCGTGGAGGGTCAGTTTCCCGGAGACCTCCCATTGACGATTTGCAGAGGATTGAACGCGGTCCGAGCTGAACTGGATCTCGGGGAAGCGAGCGCTTTCGAGAACTCGTTCCTGCATGGTGTGTTGAACCTCAGCCTGATGATCTTCGGGGAGCACTGTGAGCCGCCCGGATTGGACACGGAAACTGACATGCGGTGTTGAACCATCGTCTATGGTTCCTTCTTGAATGGGAGCTGTGACGATGTGCTCGTGTCCGGCGGCTGAGAACAGGCCGGTTTTACCGACATGGATAGTGAGCGTGCTTTGGGTGGGATCGATATCCTTCTGAGCTGCGAATGCGGCGGTTACTGGGAGGGAAAAAAGCAGGGCCGACAGCACGAAAACTTTCAACGGAACTCTCCTTGGCGATCTCTTTGCACGAATCGTTCGACGCAGGGAGGAGCTAGAAGTGAAGCACCAGACCACCGGTGAAGAGAACATTATTTTGCCGCGAGCTTGTGGTGGAGAGGCCGTAGTTGGGCTGGCCGGAGTAGAAGTCGCGGACCTCGGCTCTGGCGCCGATGGGAAGTCTACCGATGAGGGGGAGGCCCTTGAGTTGGGTAAAGGGTTTTGTGTCTATGCCGCCGCCGAATTCGAGGGTGCCGGAGTTCCCGGTGCCAGAGACGTTGACGTTGCCAGAGTGAGGTGCGGCGGGGGCGAAGTCGGCGTAGCCTCCACCGAAGAGGAGCCACGGCTGGAGGACCCCGGTTGCGTTGAGTTTAACTCGCACGTGCGGTGTGAGGAAGAGATAGGCGTACTGAGGGCTAATATCCGAACCCGGTACACTCACCTTCACGTCGAATGGCGATGCGAAGAAATCAACGCCTGCGGAGACGGTTGTCCGACTGCCAAGCAGATGCCTGTCGTATTCGGCGCCCAGAGTGAGGCTGGAGTTCAGGTTGATGTTGCCGCCGCGTTGCAGGCCGATGCTGGGGGTCTCGGCTGCTCCGATGACGAGGCCAAGTTCGTTCTTCGAAGGGACACTCTGAGATCGGGCAGAGTGGGCTGCCCACGTGATCGATAGCAGAGATGCAAAGACGGATACGAGGGATCGAACGGTGTTTCTATTCATTTCTTCTCCAGGTGTTTCATCAACGCTCTTGTTTTTGGCATAGCAAAGGCGCTGTCGCGAGTGGTGACGCGAAGGGGTTGAAGCCGCTTCAATGTAGGTGTCAGCGATGGTGACGACGGATTCGCTGGGTGCAATCAGAGTCGACTGAGGGAAGATGCCGAATCTCCCATCCGCTAATGAGAGTCGTGCGTTGGCCAGAGGTTACAGTTCAAGTGAGAGACCCATCGATTGAGGAGAAGATCGTTGTGAATCAGTTGAGCAAACGTATTCGAAGGATGAGGATTTGGAGAGAGCAGAGTATGATTTCGCTGATGTCAAAAGGAGAGATTAATGAGGATTGGAATGTTGACCGGCGGCGGAGATTGTCCTGGGCTGAATGCGGTGATTCGGGCTGCGGTGCGTAAGGGGATCCTGCACCATGGGGATGAGTTTGTTGGGTTCATGGAGGGCTGGCGCGGCGTGCTGGATGATGTGACGATGCCGCTTACGCTCGAGACGACCTCGGGGATTCTGCATCGGGGTGGGACAATTCTGCGGTCTTCACGGACGAATGTGAAGAAGATTCCGGGTGGGTTTGAGAAGTGCGTTGAGGTGCTGGGGAAGCATAAGCTGGATGCCCTGATTGCGCTGGGTGGTGACGACACGCAGTCGATTAGTCTGGCTCTGAGCGAGAAGGGCGTGAAGTGCGTTGGCGTGCCGAAGACGATCGATAATGATTTGAATGGGACGGATGCCTGCTTTGGGTTCGATACGGCTGTGGGGATCGCTACTGAGGCGGTGGACCGGTTGCATTCGACCGCGGAGGCTCATAACCGCGTGATGGTGTGCGAGGTGATGGGGCGCGATGCGGGATGGATCGCGATTACGGCGGGCATTGCCGGCGGCGCGGATGTGATTCTTGTGCCGGAGGTGCCAATCGACATTGAAGAGGTCTGCCGGTTGGTGAAGTATCGGCGCGAGCATGGGAAGAAGTTTTCGATTGTGGTAGCGGCCGAGGGAGCGCAGTTTCCGGAGACGGGGCAGGCGACTCATGGGACCTCTGTCGATTCGTTTGGCCATGCGCGGCTCAGCGGGATTGGGCAGGCTCTGGCGGAGGAGATTGAGAAGCGGACAGGGTATGAGACGCGCAGCGTAAACCTGGGGCATACGCAGCGGGGAGGGACTCCTTCGGCCTATGACCGGATGCTGGCTACGCGGTATGGCGTGGCGGCGATCGATCTGGTACATGCTGGCAAGTTCGGCCGTCTGGTGGTGCTGAAGGGGACTGCGATCACGGATATTCCGCTGGCGGATGCGATTGCGAAGACGAGGACGGTAGGGGAGGACTTACTGGCGGTGATGAAGGGGTTACAGCCGTTAGCTTCCAGTTAACAAAGGAGATTTTTGTTGTGCCGGTAGACAAAAGGGGGTACAAAGAGGGTGCTGGGTGCTTCCGCGCCTGGCACCCATGCTGGAGCACTGCTTTTAGGTCGAACGGAGACTTGTGATGGCTGTGTCGGTACAGGCAACGGTGCGTGAGGTGATGGACATCCGGCAGGCGTCGGAGTATCTGGGGATCAGCGGGGATACGCTGTACCGGTATGCGTCGGAGGGGTTTATTCCGGCGTTCAAGCTGGGGAATCGGTGGCGGTTCAAGAAGACGCTGCTGGATGCGTGGATGGATGAGAAGTCTGGCGTGAAGCCGCCTTCGCCGATTGCTGTGATGCCAAAACAAAAGAAGCCGGTTGCGAGGGCGCGGTAGACGGATTGATCAGACTTCTGGCGGTTCACATCGACGGGTATATCGTCTTGTTTGGGGCTGTCGCGGTGGCAGCGTTCTGGTTTGCGATTCAACTTTGCTGGTCGGCTGCTGGCAAACCCTGGTATGGCGTGTTGGGACGACTGATGGGTGCGCTGGCCCTGCTTGGACTAGGAATAGTGATGATCTTTTTTACTGCCTTCGGGAGCTGACGGAAGGCTTTTCCTTGTTGCGCTGGAGATGCGAGCGTTATGGCACTCGCGGCTTAGGCTGGCTGAAGGGTGATGACGGTGATTTCCGGGGGGCAGTTGAGGCGGAAGGGAAGGCCGACAGTGCCGATGCCGCGATTCACGTAAAGCTGCATGCGATTGAACTGGTAATGTCCCTCTGGATATTTTTCGCCTAGTGGAGGCAGGATGAGTGGCCCGAGGAAGGGCAGACGGACCTGGCCGCCGTGGGCGTGGCCGGAGAGCATGAGATCGACGAGCGGCCCGCGGGGGTGGGCGACGACGGAATCGGCGTAGTCGGGCTCGTGGGCCATGAGAATGACTGGACCGTCGGGCTTTGTGGGGATGGCGAGGTCGAGGTCTGGGGCACTGGTGCCGGGGTCGTCGACGCCGCAGAGCCAGAGGCGGGAGCCGCTACGTTCGATGGGAAGGTGCTGGTTGACCAGAACGGGCGTGCCGCGGCTGGAGAGAGCCTGTATGACCATGGGGGCGTTGACTGCTACGTCGTGATTGCCGAGGATGGCGTAGCGCAGAGGGGCGGTAAGGGTGGCGATGATCTCCGCGCAACGATGGGCGGCGTGTTTGCCGGCAATGAACGTGATGGAGCCGTGGGTGATGAAGTCGCCGGTGAGGAGGACGAGATCTGCGGCCAGCGTGTTGACCTTGCGGATGATGCGCTCGAAGAAGAAGGGTTCGGTGTACTCGTCGAGGTGGATGTCGCTGAGTTGAACGATGCGGTAGCCGTGGAAGGCGGCGGGGAGATTCGCGATGGCGATGGGGCGTTGGACGACGTCGACTTCGTGGCGAGCGATCTCTCCGGAGTAGAGAGCCAGAGCTGCGGCGGCGGTCCCTGAGCCTATAAGGAAGTCGCGTCGGGTAAAGCGCGACGGCTGAGCGGATTGAGAGCCGGGCATACTCCTATGATACCGGGTGGAGCGGTGTTGGCCAAAGGCGGGTGCGGGACGCTGGGGTTGGGTAGAATCAGAGCTGATGAATTTTAGTTTGAGGAAGAAAAGAGCCGCTGCGGCGGCGAAGGCGGCTGGTGTCGATGGGATGCTGATCGCTCATCTGCCGGATGTTCGTTATCTGTGCGGGTTTACGGGTTCGAATGCGGTGCTGGCGTTGGTGGGCGGACGCTCAGTGCTGTTTACCGATGGGCGGTATACGGTGCAGGCGCGGGCAGAGGCACCCGGGACTAAGGTTGTGATTGCAAAGAAGCCTGCGGTGGTGGCGGCTTGTGAGTGGCTGGAGGCTACTGAGGTGAGGCGCTGTGGATTTGATGCGGCCCATACTACGGTGGCGGCTTTGGAGACGATGCGGAAGGCGCTGTCGGCGAAGGTGCGGCGGGGGATGTTTGTGGCGGCGGGGCCGGTGGTGGCACGGATGCGTGAGGTGAAAGACGCCGACGAGGTGAAGCTGATACGCACCGCCGCGTTGGTGGGGTGCGATCTGTTTGAGGGCATGCTGACGTATCTGGAGGCGGGGCTGACCGAGGTGGAGGTGGCGGCGACGCTGGAGTACGCGGCGAGGCTTGCAGGGGCGGAGGGGATGTCGTTCGACACGATCGTTGCGAGCGGGGAGCGATCGGCGCTGCCGCATGGGCGAGCGACGGGGGCGAGGTTGCCGAAGCAGGGGTTCGTGACGCTGGACTTCGGTGTTATTCTCGACGGATATTGCAGCGATATGACTCGTACTGTGCACATTGGCAAGGCGTTGCGCGATGAGCGGGACGTGTATGATTCTGTGCTGGAAGCGCAGGAGGCCGCCGTCGCCGCTGTGGCGCCGGGAGTGACTGCCGGAGAGGTGGACGAAGCGGCAAGGAGCGTTTTGCGGAGGGTGAAGCTGGATAAGTACTTCAGCCACTCTACCGGGCATGGTGTTGGGCTGGAGATTCATGAAGGACCAAGGCTTGCGGCGAGGCAGACGCAGGTGTTAGAGCAGGGAATGGTGATTACAATCGAACCTGGTGTGTATATGCCGGGACGGTTTGGATTACGCATCGAAGATATGGTTTTAGTGACGGCTAATGGCGGCGAAGTTTTGACGCCCAGCGTGAAGGCCTGGATAGAGCTCTAAAAACGACATGGTGCCGGAAGAGGCACGGGAAGAGACATGATGGACGGAAATAAGTTGAACGAGCTGCGCGAACTGGTCGAGTTTCTGAAAGCGAACGACATCGCCGAGTTCGATATGGAGCAGGACGACCTGAAGGTGCGGATCAAGTTCGCGGGTGAGCCTGCTGCCGCTGCTCCTGCTGGTGGATTTGATATGGCGCAGTTGAGCCGGTTGATGGCGTCGGCGCCTGCTGCTGCATCGGTTCCGGCTGCTGCTCCTGTGGCTGCTGCGGCGGCTGCTCCGGCGGCTGAGGTTGAGGAAAAGCTGCATGAGGTGAAGTCGCCGATTGTAGGGACGTTCTATGAGTCGCCGTCGCCTGGCGCGCCTGCGTTTGTGAAGGTGGGCGATCAGGTGGAAGTTGGACAGGTGCTCTGCATCGTCGAGGCCATGAAGCTGATGAATGAGATTGAGGCCGATGTGGCCGGCGAAGTGGTGAAGCGAATCGCAGCGAGCGGGCAGCCGGTGGAGTATGGGCAGCCACTGTTTGCCATCAGGGCCCGGTAAGAGGCGGTAGCGATTCGTCAGCAAAAGATTCGTCAGCAAAGATCGATGGAAGGCACCTGCATTTATGTTTCGTAAGGTATTGATTGCCAATCGTGGGGAGATTGCACTGCGCGTGATCAGCGCCTGCAAGGAGATGGGTATCCGCACGGTTGCGGTGTATAGCGAGGCAGATCGGAATTCTCTGCATGTTCGGTTTGCCGATGAGGCGATCTGTATCGGTCCGCCAAGATCGGCGGACAGTTACTTGAATGTTCCGGCGGTGATCTCGGCGGCCGAGATTGCCGATGTGGACGCGATTCATCCTGGGTATGGGCTGCTGAGCGAGAATGCAAACTTCGCCGAGGTGTGCCGCGCATCGAACATCAAGTTCATCGGACCTCCGCCCGAGGTGACGCGGATGATGGGCGAGAAGTCCACGGCGCGTCAGACGATGAAGAAGGCGAAGGTGCCGATTTTGCCAGGGTCGGATGGCATTATTGCCGATGAGAACGAAGCGCTGGAGTGGGCGAAGGAGGTGGGTTATCCGGTGATTCTGAAGGCGGTCGCGGGTGGCGGCGGTCGCGGGATGCGCATCTGCCGGAATAAAGAAGAGCTGCCGGGAATGTATCAGCAGGCTTCGACCGAGGCGGCGAATGCGTTTGGGAACGGCGATATGTATATGGAGAAGTTCATTGAGCGCCCACGGCATATCGAGTTTCAGGTGTTGGCCGATGAGCACGGCAATGTGATGAGTCTGGGCGAGCGTGAATGCTCGATTCAACGACGGCACCAGAAGTTGATTGAAGAGGCACCGAGTTTGATGGTGACACCCAAGCTTCGAGAAGAGCTGGGCAAGACAATCAAGCGGGCGCTGGAGAATATTGGATATTGGAACGCCGGGACGATCGAGTTTTTGATGGATGAGGATGGCAAGATCTACTTCATCGAGATGAACACTCGGATCCAGGTGGAGCATTGTGTAACCGAGATGGTTACAGGAATCGATCTTGTGAAGGCGCAGCTGCGGATTGCTGCGGGGGAGAAGCTGACGTCGATCATTACGCGTCCGGTGGAGATTCGCGGGCATGCGATCGAGTGCCGGATCAATGCTGAGCATCCGGAGAAGTTCACGCCGAGCGCAGGGAAGATTACGGCTTTCAATCTGCCGGGCGGGAATGGGGTGCGGGTGGATACAGCGCAATACGCGGAGGGGTTTGTGCCGCCCTACTACGACTCTCTAATTGCGAAGCTGATCTGCCATGGATCGGATCGCGAAGATGCGATGAACAAGATGCAGCGGGCCCTGAGCCAGTTTGTGGTGCGGGGAATTCATACGACGATTCCGCTGCATGAGAAGATCTTTGCGGATAAGGAGTTTCGGTCGGGGCAGTTCGATACGAAGTTTATGGAGCGGTTCTTCGAGCGGCAGAAGGAAGGCTAGGTGGGGATCCCGCTGTCGCGTTTGTATCCGATTCTGGACGATGGTTTTCTGGCGGGTCGCGGATTGGCGGTTGAGCGATTTGCGAAGGAGCTAAAGGCAGCTGGGGTTGGGCTGCTTCAGTATCGCAATAAGACGGGGGTTCCTCATGAGATCCTGCGGGTTGCTGCGCTGATTCGTGACACGATGGCTGATAGCAGGTGCCGATTGATCCTGAATGATCGGGCGGATCTTGCGGCGATTGCCGGATGGGATGGAGTACATGTAGGGCAGGAGGATCTGTCGCCTGAAGATGCGCGACGGGTTGTGGGGGCGGGGCGCTGGGTTGGGGTCTCAACTCATACGGAGGAGCAGGTTCGACTAGCGGAGTTGAGTTGCGCGGATTATGTTGCCGTGGGACCGGTGTTTGCTACGGGGACGAAGCTTGACGCGGAGCCGGTGATTGGGTTGGCGGGTGTTGCTCTGGCGCGGACGTTGACGAACAAGCCGATTGTGGCGATTGGCGGAGTTACGCGGGCGAATGCGCGAAGCGTGATCGATGCGGGGGCGGATTCGGTTGCGGTAATCAGCGCGTTGATTGCTGAGGGGGAGTCGGTTGAGAAAGTGGCGAGAGACTTTCTTGATGTTTTACGGTAGAACTGACGAACGTGAATCTTGTGAAAAAAAATGAAATTGACACCCCTGTGCTAACGGCTGAAGGCGAAGGAACGTCGTCGGCTCCTCAGTTTGTACAGGGGATGGGGTTGTTTTCGGCGACGGCGATTGTGATGGGCTCGATGATCGGGTCGGGCATCTTCATTGTGTCGGCGGATATGTCGCGTGGGCTGGGGTCGCCGGCGTTGCTGATTGCAGCCTGGCTGGTGACTGCGCTGATGACCATCATTGGCGCTCTGAGCTATGGAGAGCTGGCGGCAATGATGCCCAAGGCCGGTGGGCAGTATGTTTATCTGCGCGAGGCGTTGGGGCCGTTGTGGGGTTTTCTCTATGGGTGGACGCTGTTCCTGGTGATCCAAACGGGGACGATTGCGGCGGTGGGAGTGGCGTTCGGGAAGTTTCTTGGGGTTTTCTTTCCGAGTGTGAGCGCGCAGAACTGGATCTGGCATATCGGGCATGTTCCGGCGTGGCATGTGGGACCGATGGTGCTGGGCAATATGGATATTGGGTTGAATACGGCGAACCTGTCGGCGATTGTTGTGATTACGCTGCTGACGCTGCTGAACACCTTTGGCGTGAAGATGGGTGCGGCGGTGCAGAATGTCTTCACTTCCGCGAAGGTGCTGGCGTTGGCGGCGGTGGTGCTGGTGGGTGTGCTCGCGAAGAACTCGGTTGCGGTTGCCGCGAACTTTGGTGCGGGCTGGCATAACTTCTGGAAAGGGGCCGGATGGCATACGATGCACGCGGTGCAGGTGGGAGTGGGTGGCCCGACGGCTTATGTTGGACTGCTGACGATGGTGGCGGTGGTGCAGGTGGGGTCCCTGTTCAGCTCGGACGCGTGGAACAACGTTACGTTCACGGCAGGGGAGATCAGGAATCCGAAGAGGAATCTTCCGTTGTCGCTGGCGATTGGCACGGGCGTCGTGCTGCTGCTGTATGTTCTGTGCAACTTCGTTTACCTGAGTGTGCTGCCGCTGGCGGGCAGTGCGACTGCGACGACGATTGCGGGCCGCGGGATTCAGTTTGCCTCGGAAGACAGGGTTGCGACGGCGGTGATGGAGCAGGCCTTTGCGGGCTACGGCGCGAAGCTGATGGCTGCGGCGATTTTGATCTCGACGTTTGGATGTGTGAACGGAATGTTGTTGGCGGGTGCGCGGGTGTACTACGCGATGAGCCAGGATGGGTTGTTTTTTAAATCGGTGGGCAAGTTGAGCGAGCGGTCGAAGACGCCGGTGAACTCGCTGTGGGTGCAGTGGGCCTGGACGTGTCTCTTGTGTCTGTCGGGGAGTTACGGGCAGCTGTTGGACTATGTGATCTTTGCCGTGCTGGTCTTTTATATTTTGACAATTGCGGGGTTGTTTGTGCTTCGACGGACGCAGCCGAATGTGGTGCGACCTTATAAGGCGTTTGGATACCCTGTGCTGCCGGGACTTTATATCGTGATGGCGCTGTGGATTTGTGCAGTACTATTGCGTTACAAACCTCAATACACTTGGCCGGGCCTGGTTCTCGTTCTGCTGGGGATCCCGGTGTATCTGGTGTGGACACGGATGCCGCGTACGGTTGGGATGGATATTGCAGCAAGGGAAGAGTCGTAGACAGTTTCAGGAAAGTGGAGAAGAAGAATCAATGGCGAAGCTGCTGGCAGTCAAACCCCTCTCTCGTTTGTTGAAGGAGGCGGAGAATGAGGGTGAGAGTGGACTCAAACGTACGCTGGGCCCCCTGAATCTGATTACGCTGGGAATTGGAGCGATCATCGGCGCGGGGATCTTTGTGCTTACCGGTCAGGCTGCGGCGAAACATGCAGGGCCGGCGGTTATGTTGAGCTTCGTCGTCGCTGGGATCACCTGCGCGTTTGCCGGTCTTTGCTACGCGGAGTTCGCTTCTCTGATTCCGATTGCCGGCTCGGCTTATACGTATGGCTATGCGACGCTCGGCGAGTTTGTGGCATGGATCATTGGATGGGATCTGGTGCTGGAGTATGCGTTTGGCGCGGCTACGGTGGCTTCGGGATGGAGCGGGTACTTTGTCGGGCTGTTGCAGGACTTCCATATTCATATTCCGCCGCAGCTGACGACGACGCCGGGAAATATGCTGTATCTGTATCACGATCGCTGGCAGGCGCTGGCAGCTTTGCCCGCGGGGATCGATGCTTCGGCTCTGCCGCATGTGGCTGGTGTTTTCAACCTGGTGGCATTTCTGGCGATTACGGTGATTACGACGATCCTGATCATCGGGATTCAAGAGTCGGCCAATCTGAATACTGCGATTGTGATTGTGAAGCTGGGCGTCGTTGGAGTTTTTCTAGTGCTGGGGATTGGGTACATCCTGCATCATCCGGCGGAGGCTCATGCGAACTGGACTCCGTTTATTCCGCCAAGCCAGGGCCCCGGAGCTTTTGGCATTGGGGGCATAACGGCAGGGGCAGCTTCAATCTTCTTTGCGTATATAGGGTTTGACGCGGTGTCTACGGCGGCGCAGGAGGCGAAGAATCCGAAGCGCGATATGCCCATCGGCATTCTGGGGTCGCTGGTGATCTGCACGCTGCTCTATATCGTTGTCTCGGGCGTGTTGACTGGGTTGGTGAACTACAAGGCATTGAACGTCGGCGATCCGGTTGCGGTCGGTATCGATGTAACAGGTGTTCGGTGGGGCAGCATTCTGGTGAAGATTGGCGCTGTGTTCGGTCTCGCGACCGTGATGCTGGTGATGCTGCTGGGTCAGTCTCGCGTGTTCTTTTCAATGTCGCGGGATGGACTTCTGTGGAAGTGGGCTGGGGTGATTCATCCTAAGTTCCGGACCCCGTGGATCTCGAATATCGTAGTGGGTGCGATCGTTGCGTTTATGCCGGCACTTTTGCCCATCGACAAGTTGAGCGAGTTGGTGAACATGGGCACGCTACTGGCGTTTGCGATCGTCTGCGCAGGCGTTTGGATATTGCGACGGCGCAATCCCGACTTGCATCGGCCGTTCAAGACGCCCCTGGTTCCTCTGGTGCCGATACTGGGCATCCTCAGTGCGTTGTATCTGGTTTGGACTTTGCCGACGCTGACCAAGGTTGTAGTCTTGGGTTGGCTCGCGTTTGGACTACTGATCTACTTCACCTATAGCGTGAAACATAGCAAGGTGCAGAAGGCGATTCGCGACGGCGTTGTTGAGTAGGTCCGCAGGTGCGTGGTGGAAGTTATTTTTTAACCCCGCCACGCTTCCCCATCGTTGTCGGCCTTTGCTGCGGCCCCGTGGGGAGGGCTGCTGCTAGTTTTTGGGCAGGATCCTGGGACCGGCTGCTGTTGCGGAGGCATTGGGTGTCGGTGAGGATGGCTGCAGCAGGATTGGCAGAATTACTATGTTTGCGGCCGTGGGGTCATCCCGGAGGCGAAGAAAGAAGCCGGTCTTTGCTGGGTGGGGGAGCGTGAGGGCGGTGCCGACGAAGCCCTCCGGAACCGTGGTGGGCGATGTGAAGGCGGAGTCGGTGGCGATCGAGTCGACGAGATAGAGGCTTGAGCCGGTGACGGTGCAGGGTAGGGCGGTGTCCGCCGGGCAGTGAAGGTCTTTGAGGGTCGGGAGGCGAACGAGAGTGACCAGCGGGAGCCAGTCGCCGGTGGTTCCGTCAGGAGAGACTGGGCGAAGGCGGAGCGGGCCAAAGGCGGAGGCGCCAAAGTCTTTGAGGGGATCGAGAGTGGCCAGGAGGGTGTGCGGGTTCTGAAGCACCAGGTTGCCGGAGGCGACGCTCAGGGTGGTGTGGAGGCTATCGTCGGCGTTCGACACTTCGATCTTTCCGGTGCGGGGGAAGGGGGCTATCGATTTCAGGGAGAAGGTGAGTTGCTGGTCGGCGGGCAGGTCGTCCTGGTCGGCCAGGTGGATGGGGGTTGTCGTCGATTGGCCGATGTTTTTGCTGAGAAGAGTAACGGAGGGACGTGGGGGTGAGACGGTGACGGGAAGGGTGAGGGTGCGACCGTCTTTGAGTGAAAAGTTTGCGGTGAGATGATCGCCAACCCGGAGCTTGGGCGCCTGGCTGTTAGGCGGAAGGGTGAGGCGGAGTTGAGTGTCGGGGTTCACAGGTGCGGGTGTGGGAGTCGCGGTGTCCTGGTTGGATGGAATGTTTGGCGGGGCAGGAGTGAATATGAGGTTGTTGATGGTGAGCTGCTGGACCTGATCGAGGCTGGAGCCTGTGAGATCGGCGGTGGTGTCGCCGGCGTGGAGTTCGAGCGCGGTGAGGCGGGCGGGTTCGGAGTAAGTTTTGGCTGCGACGGTGTCGGCTTTGTCGTCGCCGAATTGCTTGATGGCGAGATGGAGGGAGCCGGGGTCGATGGATTTGAGGGAGACGGTGACATCGATCGCAGAGGGCTTGTCGGCAGGCTTCCACTTGGTTTCGACTAGTTTGCCTGTGCTGGTATCGAGAGAGATGGTGTCGACGCAGGCGGTGCCGGTGGAGCTCAACATGAGGTGATTTTCGCGTCCGGCAATCAGGACATCATCGTCGGCGAGCTTCCAGTCTTTGCCCGGGGAGTCCTGGAGCTTGAGGGTGGGACCTTTGAAGGGGTCGAAACCCCAGAAGCCGGTGATGGTGCCGGTGATGGTGTTTGTGCCTGGATGCGCAGAAGCTGTTTCTGTGGGATGGGGTTCGGGGGGTGCGCTGGAGTTGGTGTTCGGTTTGGAGTCGGTATCTGAAGGGACGCTTGAATCGAGGGGCAGTGGCTTACGGGCGGGAAGGTGAGCGAGGACGAGGCCGCCTCGAAAGGCGTCCGGAGTGACGGGAATGTCGGTACCACCGTTGGGGCCGTCGAGGTGGAGGACGAGATCGTGCGCCAGAGCTGTCGCGTAGACCAGAGGTGCGCCATCAACGGGAAGAGCCACTTCCGGTTTTAGCAGGCATGAGATGGCTTCGGGGTTGGGCGAGCGCAGAGGCGGGGGAACTGCAGCCTGAATCGCGGGCAGACCGATAACGATGACAGATTTGGGGTTGTTGAAGGAGGGCGGGGTGTTGAGACGGAGGTTGAGGGCGTCACCCTCCGGGAAGGCGATGGCGGGGATGTACTGATATTTGGCGGTGTGGAGGGTGCTGGTGATGCGGATGAGGTCAACGATGGCGCCGACGTAGGGGCTATAGTTTCCGCCGCCGGCAAGCCTGGTATAGCTTGCCTGGTTGATGAGGTCGGAGTTGGATCCTTCGTTGAGTGCGTCGGCGACGGATTGGCCGTGGCCGTCATCGAGGAGGGTCTGATTTCCGGCTTGGGTGAGGCAGGTAGATTGGGTATCGACGGGGCGTTTGAAGCAGTCGCCGTTCGGTTTGAGGTTGAGGGTCCGGGAGAGGAGGTCGGAGTGCTCGGCGAGACCTTTGGTGTCTTCGGGTGGGACACGGCGGATGGCTGCGAGGTAGGTTTCAATGCGGGCTTGCTCGAAGCCGGCCTCGATGAGGTCTTGCGAGGCGCGCACGAAGATGCCAGGGCGGCCGCGAACCGCGGAGCGCAGAGTGCTGAAGTCGCCGCCGGTTTCGGGCGCGAGGAAGAGAATCACCTGCTGGGCCTCGGCGGGGACGGTTATGGTCACGCCCTCTTCGCGGACTTTTTTATTCCAGGTTTGAATCTCAAAAAACCAGTTGTCTGGCGGAGGATTTGTGGTTCCACGCAGGAAAGCGGCGACGAGAAGGTAGTGGACCGATTGTGTGGGGGGCAGGTCGGCACGAAGCCAGATCTTGTCGCCTGGTTGCAGACTGGGGACCTGGGCAATGGGTAGAACTTTGCCGGAGCGGGTGACGTGAACGTCTACCTTCGGCCCAGCCAAATCGAAGCGCACGGGGTCAGCGTGGAGCAGCGGACAGGCCAATAGGGTGGCAGCGAGAGTTCCAAGGAAGCGTGAGCGGCGAAACGCTTTTGCCATCATTCCATTTTAGACGGGAATGAGGTGGGTACGGATGTCACCGTGGCACAATGAATCCGCAACTGACTTTGCAATTAGTTACGGACGCGCGCCGAGAGATGGTCGCCGGCGATGACGCCGTCGCGGATGGTGACGATGCGGTGGGCGTATTCGGCGATGTCGGGCTCGTGGGTGACGAGGATGATGGTGTTGCCCTTGGAGTGGAGGTCGTCGAAGAGCGCCATGATCTCGTCGCCGGTTTTGGAGTCGAGGTTGCCGGTGGGTTCGTCGGCGAGGATGATCGAGGGTTTGTTGACCAAAGCGCGGGCGATGGCGACGCGCTGACGCTGACCGCCTGACAGCTCGTTGGGTTTGTGCATCATGCGAGTGCCGAGTCCTACCGACTCGAGGACACTCTTTGCTCGCTCGGTGCGTGCAGCGGCTGGTGTGCCGTTGTAGATGAGGGGCAGCTCGACGTTGTGGAGCGAGGTGGCGCGGGCGAGCAGGTTGAAGGTCTGGAAGACGAAACCGATCTCCTTGTTTCGAATGCGAGCGAGTTCGTCGTCGTTTAGTTCGGAGACATCGTGGCCGTTGAGCCAGTACCGGCCCTGAGAGGGCGAATCGAGGCAGCCGATGAGGTTCATCAGAGTTGATTTGCCGGAGCCGGAGGGGCCCATGATGGCAACGTACTCGTTGTGGCGGATGCGGAGGTTGACGCCGCGAAGGGCGTGCACCTGCTGGTCGCCCATCTCGTAGGTCTTCCAGAGATTGTCGGTGACGATGACGTCTCCGGGAGTAGGTCCGGAGGCGTTGCTGGTGCTGAGGTTGGATTCGACTGCGGTTTCGATGGCCATCCGGTTCTCCGTGCTCCTACGTGTTTCAGGATAGTACGTTTGGGGTGGTGGGATGGTTCCGCGGTATTGACTGAGTCACTCCGAGAACAAAATTTTAAGACTTTTCGCCAATATTTCAATTTTTTATGACTTGTCGGAGTCGCTTGCGGCTTCGACGCTGTTATCTACTTTGACGGAGGTTCCGCTCTTTAGGGTTCGCAGGATTCGATAGCGGCCAGTAACGATCTCGTCGCCGTCTTTCAAACCACTGAGGACCTCGATATCTGTGGCTCCTGTGACCCCGGTTGTGACTGGAACGAAAATCGCTCTGCGTTTTTTGTGGTCTGTCTGGAGAACGTAAACTCCCTGGACCGGTTGAGGTTTGCGGTTGGGAGTGCTGGAGGCGGAGACGGCGACTACGCTCGCCTTGCCTGCGTTCGCCGCGAGTGCGGTTTCGATGGCCGGGTCACGCTGTACAAGCGCTTGGATGGGTATGGTGAGGGCATTCGGCTTGTGGGCAGTGGTGATCTTTGCCGTGGCGGAGAGGCCCGGACGAAGATCGTCGGAGGCCTGGTCGAGGGTAACGACGACCTTGAAGTCCTTGGCTTCCTCGGTACCTGTGGTGCTCTGTGTGGTCGAGAGACCGGTGGTACGGAGAAGCGCCTGATCGCCGACCTCGGTGACGTGGCCTTTGAAGACCCGACCTGGCAGCGCGTCGACGGAGACATCAGCGGGTTGGTTCAGGGAAATGTTGACGATGTCAGTTTCGTCGACCTTGACCTCAGCTGTGATGACGGACATATCGGCGAGGGTCATGATGGTGGATCCGCCAGCGTTCTGGATGCCAACGACGACGGTTTCGCCCTCACGTACTGGAACGTTGGTGACGAGTCCATCGAAGGGGGCGCGACTGATGGTTTTGTCGAGGGCGTCGAAGTTTGCACGCTGACTGGCGACTGCCTGGTTCATGTGGCCGCGTTGCGATTCAGTCTGGGCGGTCGCTTGTGCAAGAGCTGCCTGTCTTTGGGCCAGCGTAGCGGAAGCCATGTCGTATGCGGCTTTCTTGGCGTCGAAGTCCTGTTTGGCGATCAGCTTTTCGTTGTATAGGGACTCGGCTCGTCCGAAGTCGAGTTTTTTCTGTTCGAGGTCGGCTTTTCCCTGGGCTATGTTTGCTTCGGCGGTCTTTTCTGCGGCGATGTAGCTGGTGATGTCGGTGCGGGAGGAGGCGATGGTCGCTTGCTGGGCTGCGACGGTGGCCTGGGGTTGAACACTTTCGACCGTGGCGAGGGTCGCACCGGCCTTCACGTGATCGCCTTCTTTGACGTAGAGGTGAGTGATGCGCCCGAAGGCGGTGGCGCCGACGTTGACGTAAGTCTTCGGCTTGATCTGGCCAGTGCCGTTGACGATGGAGACCAGATCCTGGTGGGCGGCCTTGGTGGTGGAGACTTTCGTTACGTTGGCCTGACCGTGAAGGATGGTACCAACGACGATGCCTGCGAGAACCAGGACCGCAACTACGATCAAGAGGATTTTCTTTATGCTCATTGCCGCTTTCTATCGCACCTCCGCGGCAGTGCAGAGGTGGCTGGGAGTCGGTGCTTGCTAAAGACTGTACGGAAGTGGAAGAAATTGCGTTCCATAATCTTCCAAAACTTGAGTCAGATCACTTTACGAGACATTGTGCAAAAGCCTGCAACTATCCGTTACACGAGACTTATGAGCTTGCCCAGGAACAGCAGCGATGATATCAGGGGCGGGTTATAGTCTCCTCTTGTAACGAAGATGTAACCGCTCTACAATGTTGGTTGGTAACAGGAGTGCACCCCTTCTTTATGACGACTTCTCGGCGCTTGGTATCCGGCACGACCCTATTTCTGTTGATTGTGATGGGGGGGCGTCCTTTGACTGCCCAGGAGACACCTGCTGACTCCGCACAGACTGACGGCGTGACGAGGGGACCGGTGACGGTGGAGAAGCCGGATCCGCTGAAGCGTCCTCTGAGCGATAAAGAGAAGCGCGACCAGCAGAAGGCGCTGAAGGCTGAGTTGAAGGGTGTTTACAAGAAGTGGGTGGATGAGGACGTTCGCTGGATCATCACAGACCAGGAGCTGCAGGCGTTCAAGAGTTTGAGCAACGACGAGGAGCGCGACCAGTTTATTGAAAACTTCTGGCTGCGTCGCAATCCGAATCCTGACTCGCCAGAGAACGAGTTTCGCGAAGAGCACTACGCGCGCATCGCTTATGCGAACGACCATTTTGCAGCCGGCAAACCTGGATGGAGAACAGATCGCGGTCATATCTACATCGCCTACGGCAAGGCTGACAGCATCGACTCGCACCCGAGCGGCGGCAGCTACGAGCGTCCGATCGAAGAAGGCGGCGGAAATACCTCTACGTTTCCATTTGAGATTTGGCACTACCGATATTTAGCGGGTATCGGGGATAACATCGATATCGAGTTTGTCGACACTTGCATGTGCGGCGACTATCACATGACGATAGATCGCTCGGAGAAAGATGCGCTGAAGCATACTCCGGGTGCAGGTCAAACACTCTATGAGCAGTCGGGACAGTCGAAACAGGCGGACCGTTTTTCGGGCGGCGGACTGGAGCAGCTTGGTGCTGGGCCCTTATCGTCTCAGAACCAGAGCAAGCAGTTTGATCGGCTGGACAGATTCGCCAAGCTGATGGCTCCGCCTGAGATCAAATTCAAAGACCTCGAGTCGTTTATGACGACATCGAAGATTCTGACTGGGCCGCCGTTTCTATTTGATGTTCGGACCGACTACGTGAAGGTTACCAACGATACGATTCTGGTTCCTGTGACTTTACAGATCAAAAACGGTGACATCACATTTACCAATAAAGACGGCGTCGCGATGGGCACTGTGAACATTCTGGGGCGCGTCTCGAATCTGAATCACAAGGCGATACAGACCTTTGAGGATACGGTCAGCGTGCAGGTGCCGAGCGAACTGCTTGCGCGCAAGCGGGCTGATCAGTCGGTCTATTGGAAGTCTCTGCCGCTGCGTCCCGGGTTGTACAAGATCGACATCGTTATCAAGGACGTCAATAATCCCGACCATATTGGCAGGTGGCAGCGTAGTTTGAATGTGCCTGCCTACGATGATGACCGCCTTGCTTCGTCTTCATTAATTCTGGCTTCTTCCATGGAGAGGGTTCCGTCGAAGGATATCGGCGCGGGAAACTTCATTATTGGCGATACCCACATTACTCCACGGGTCCCTACTGGAATCGGGGTTCCGGTTACGTTTCATCGAGCGCAAAATCTGAACTTCTGGATGCAGGTGTATAACCTGGGAATCGACGAGAAGAGTAAGCAGAATGGCGCGACGATCGAGTATCAGATTTTGGATGTGGCGACGAACAAAGCTATTCTTGAGACGCAGGAGTTGACCTCGAAGACCAACCCCAACGCGGATCAGGTTACGATTGAAAAGAGTTTGCCGCTGGCGAGTCTTCAGCCCGGTAAGTATCAGGTCAACATCAAAGTAAATGATGGAATAACGAAGCAGCAGATCGCAGAATCTGCGCCGTTTATCGTAGATTAGACAGGTGCGGCTTTAGAACATGGGTATGCAGACTCCAATTCGCGATAACCAGTTCCCTCGCACTCTGTAACGCCGCTCCCTACTTTTCTGGGTGCGGGATCATTCGGACCGCCATTCGACGCGCAGGACGGATTCACTGTGCAACGACCCCAGGTGAAGATCGCGCTTTTGCCGCTGATGCTGCTTCTTGCAGCTACTAGCGTTGCTGTGGGCCAAGGTGCGGCTGTCTCAGGGGTGGTTCGCGACGCGCAGGGAGTGGCGCAGTTGGGTGCTCTGGTACAAGTCATAGCTGCGGATTCTGCCATGGCTGGAACCGCGTTTACAGATCTCCACGGGCGCTATTTCATTGCGCATCTACTTCCTGGCCAGTATGAGGTACGCGCTAGTGCAGCGTTGTTTGTTCCGGCGATGCGAGGCAACCTCCAGCTTCAGTCTGGAGCACAGGCGGTCGTCAATCTCACTCTGAGCACTCTCTTTGAATCGACGGCATGGCTTCCTGCCGAGCGTCGCAAGGCGGACGAGCCGGGTGACGATTGGAAGTGGACTTTGCGGTCTGTCGCCAATCGTCCCATCCTTCGGCTAGCTGAAGATGGGGACGTGATCATGGTCTCGTCAAGCGTTCGTGAGTTGATTAAGCGTGCAGAAAGAGTGCGTGCCGAGGTTATGGCTGGCGATGGCGGCTTTGGGAGCAGCGGAATTCATAATGTCTTTGCGTTCGACCGAGTGCTCGATGACGGAGCCGGTTTGACCCTGCGTGCGGATATCGGGACGCAACCTGGGGCACCATCAGCCGGGCAGTCGACAGAGGTTGCGACCGGATATGGAATGCAGCTTGGAATGGGGGGCGCGGCACGGACGGTGTTGAGCTATCAAGTGCATCCTGAAGTGTTGGGGCCGGATGGATCTTCTGGCTTGCAAGTCGTGCAGCTGGCCAGCGGACAGAAGATGCAGCTTGGGGATCTGGTAGACGTGGAGGCGGGAGGTACCGTGTATGTCGCCCGGACGTCTGGTTATGCCTCCGGATCGCGGCCGTTTTTGAAGGTAACAGCGCACCCGACCGAGAATTGGAACGTTGGCTATCGGATGGCCACGTCGCAGGATCTGCAGTCGTTTGCAGGGCTCGATACAGTGAAGCGTGAGCTGCCTGTTGCTGTGATCTATCAAGGGAGAATCCAGACCGAGGGCGGCCTGCACCAGGAGTTTACGGTTGGCCGGAAGACTGGCCGCGGAATGGTGCAGGTTGCGTATTACAGTGATTCTCTGAACCGGGTTGCAGTCTCTGGTGGCGGCGCGTTGACTGCTGCTGATATTGCGCAGACAGGACAGAGTGGCGCGAGCGGGATTATCGCCGATTCGACGACGGGGAACTTCCGTTTTTTGAGTGCCGGCTACAACGCCAGAGGTCTGAATGTCATGTTGACTGAGCCGCTGACGACGAGCCTTTGGTTTGCGGTGGAGTACGGCACCGGGGCAGCGCTTGGCGCGAAAGATGGGGCTGCTGTCGGCCTGCCTGGGACTGGATCTGATCTGGCGCCTGTGAGTGCTCGGACCGCGACGGTCGCTTTGCGGGGCAGGGTGCTTCGCAGTGGAACGGCAATTCGAGCGGCCTATCGCTGGCAACCGACACGATTGGTGACTGCGGTTGATCCCTACGCTCCTTTCAGCGATCAGGCATACCTCAGTTGCTATCTGCGGCAGACCTTACGGCTGGGAAGTCTGTTGCCGCCGGGACTCGAGGCTACGGTCGATGTCACGAATCTTCTGGCGCAGGGATATCGGCCGTTCCTGTCGGCGGATGGCCAGACCCTGTTCCTGGCGCAATCGCCCCGGACTGTTCAGGCAGGGCTTGCGTTCACGTTCTAGCCGTCCTCTATTCTTCATCTCCTTCGTCCTCATCCAAACGGTATGATGTGTCTCTGTTTGATTCGACGCTCAAGGTCGATACCGAACATGAGGAGGTTTGCTTGCGAGTTGGTCTGATGACACGAGAGTATCCCCCGAATGTGTACGGCGGGGCTGGAGTTCACGTTGAATATCTCAGTCGGGAGTTGGCCAAGTCGATCGAAGTTGAGGTTTATTGCTGGGGGAATCAATCGTTCGATGAAGGCAACCTGCATGTGCATGGCGCAGAGCCATGGTCGGAGATCACAAACGGCACAGAGGGGAAGTACAAGACGGCCCTTGAGGCGTTGAGTCTCAATCTCGCACAGGTGAAGTCGCTTGCGGGGATTGACGTTGTGCATACGCACACGTGGTACGTGTCGATGGCAGGCTTTCTTGCGAAGAAGCTCTTCAACGTTCCTTTCGTACTGACGACACACAGCCTGGAGCCGTTGCGTGCATGGAAGGCGGAGCAGCTAGGCAGCGGTTATGCGATGAGCTCTTGGATGGAACGCACTGCAATCCTGGATGCCGATGCGGTGATCGCTGTGTCGAAGGGAACGAAGGAAGATATTCTCCGGTCTTACCCTGAGATCAGCCCGGAACGCATTCACGTTATCTATAACGGGATCGATTTGAAGGAGTATCAAAAGACTTCGGACACGTCGGCGCTGATCAAGTACGGGGTTGATCCGACGGTACCTTATGTTTTGTTCGTCGGTCGGATTACGCGGCAGAAGGGCGTTACGCATCTCGTCGAGGCGATCCCTCATCTTCCGAAGGGGACGCAGGTCGTGCTTTGCGCGGGTGCACCGGACACGCCGGAGATCGCGGCGGAGATGCGCGAAAAGGTTGAGGAGGTCAGTAAGATCAACTCGCACCTCGTATGGATCGAGAAGATGGTGACCAAGCCCGAGGCGATTCAGCTTTACAGTAACGCGTCTGTTTTTTGTTGCCCTTCTGTCTACGAGCCATTCGGCATTATCAATCTGGAGGCGATGGCCTGCCACGCTCCTGTGGTCGCGAGCGCGACCGGGGGGATTCTGGAGGTCGTGGTGGATGGGGTAACGGGTTATCTGGTGCCGTTTGAGCAGGACCCGGTGACGACGTTCCCTTCGAATCCAAAGAAGTTTTCGCGTGATCTAGCGGAGAAGATCTCCGACCTGCTCGTTGATCCTGAGAAGGCGAAGAGGTTCGGGGAGGCAGGACGCAGACGCGTGGAAGAGACCTTTGCGTGGTCGGCCATCGCGGAGCAGACGATCGATCTTTACCGAAAGCTCCTCCGAGATCGCAGTGAGGCGAATAGTCGCGGTTGATGGCTGCGTACCGAGAAAGCTGATATTTGGCTGGCGACCCTAAAGGTGAGATGAGCGGAGATTCCCGGACAATTCGTGTTGGCCTGATCGGCTATGGGTATGCAGGGAAGACCTTTCACGCTCCATTGATTCGTGCGGTTCCGGGGCTTGCGTTGACGATGGTGGGTTCGAGCAGGCCTGAAGTTGTGCGGAACGATCTGAGTGAGGTAACGATCTGTTCTGCCGCGGAGGTGGCGATTCATCCCGATGTCGATCTTGTGGTGATCGCTAGCCCCAATGACAGCCACTTTCCGCTTGCTTCGGCTGCGCTGCGCGCGGGGAAGGATGTGGTCGTCGACAAGCCGTTCACGGTGACGCTCGCCGAGGCGCGCTCGCTGCTGGAGATTGCGGAGGAGCAGGGAAGGATGATCTCGGTCTTTCACAACCGTCGCTGGGAGAGCGAGGTTCAGGCCACACGCGCGGTGCTGCAGTCGGGTGCGCTTGGTGTGGTCTCACACTATGAGTGTCACATGGACCGCTACCGGCCTCACGTGCGCCAGCGCTGGCGCGAGGAGGAGGGCCCAGGTGCGGGGTTGTGGTTTGATCTGGGGCCACATCTTATCGATCAGGCGCTGTATCTCTTCGGCCTCCCGCAGTCGATTAGCGCAAGCTTTGCCACGCTGCGTGAAGGCGGAAAGACGGAGGACTGGGCTCATGTTCAGCTGAACTATGAACGTCTGCGGATTGTTCTTCATGCGTCGCTGCTGGTCTCGAGAGGTGGTCCAAGATCGATCGTTCATGGGACACGAGCGAGTTGGGTGAAGTACGGTGCGGATGTGCAGGAGACGCAGCTGAAGGAAGGCATGGTGCCTGGTAGTCCCGGCTTCGGCTACGACCCTGACCCTGGCGTTCTGTACGACGGCGAGACGGGCAGGCGCACGGAGATTCCAGCGCCATTGGGAAACCAGCAGATGTACTACATGCAAATCAGGGACGCGATGCTGGAAGGACAGCCAGCTTCGATTCCAGGGATCGATGCTGTAGCGGTGATGGCTGTGCTGGAGACAACATTTCGCTCGGGTGAGCAGGGAAGAGTGTTGACGCTTCCGATGAGCCCGAGCGAGGTCGCTCAGTGGCGTCGAGCTCATCCTGCTCTTTAGACGCGAATCCGAAGACCCGGCTTACACGGGATCGGAGAGCATTGCGATGCTAAATGGCTCGGGCACTTCTGCTGCCAGGTTTGGGGTATGGAGCCGTCCGTCGGTGGGCTCTGCTGCAAAACGCAGCACGCCGTTGAGGGTATCGCTTACGACTAGGAGGGTATTGCGTTCAGCTGTTATGGCGACGGATCTCGCGGAGTGCTGGTGCCAGCTCTGGAGTCGATTCAGTCTGCCAGTAGTTCGATCGATGTGCCAGGCTTGAATGACATCGTCTTCGCCGCCGCCAGTGGTGTAGAGCGTGCAACCTGATGGATGGAGAGCCAAAGGACCGCCTGTGTCTTCGGCGACGCGTTGTATGCAGTGGAGAATCCTGCCCTGTTCCGGGTCATATTTGTAACTGCAGAGGGAGCGATTGAGATGGTTGGCAACGAAGAGAATATCTCCTTTGGGATGTAGAACGAGATGGGCCGGTCCGCTGCCTGCATCAGTGGCGAATCTCTGGTGCACTGTGAGGCTGGTTTCGTCGACCGCGAAGACACTGATTCGATCGCTACCCGTGTCGGAGGTGAGAACACGGCGTTGGGTCGTGTCGAAGAGAGCCATGCTGGGATGGGCGGAGAGCTGATGCAGTGCGTTGGGGCCGCAGCCAGTCTCCTTGAGAATTCCGGCTATCCGTGCGGGCTGGCCGTCATCGGGAAGGGCGAGGAGATTATAGGCTCCTCCACCGTGAATCGCTACGACGGCTCTTTTGCCATCGGGCGATAGGGCGAGGTGACGGGGCAGGGTTGCGGAGAGCGAGAGGGAAGTTTTGCTGAAAGCGGCAAGTCTGCCGTCAGGTGCGAGGGTGAAGGTTTCGACTGAGCCTGTGGGCAGGTGCTGGTGGCTGTCTACCTGGTTGACCGCGTAGAGAATACGGCGATTCGGATGGACTGTGAGGGAGGCGGGGGCTTTGCAGGCTACGATCTGCTTCAACGTCCAGTTAGGACCATCGATGTGAAAGACGTAGATCTCGCCGCAGCCGCTCCCAACGTATGCAAGACGCGGAGACGATGGAAGCCCGCGCGCCACGCTCGTTCGCAGCGCAAGCGGGGCGGCTCCCACGATGCGAAGGAAGTGTCTGCGATTGAGAGAGGAGCGCTGATTCATCGGAGTTCCTTATGGTTCGACTCTTCAGGGGCGTATCGACATGGCGTGATGAAAGATGTTGTTGGGGTCGTACTTTCGCTTCACGGTTTGGAGGAATGGGTAGAGTTCTCCGTGGCCATAGTAGAGCTGAGGCCAGTAGGTGTAGGAGAGCATATCCCGGTCGGGGTAGTTGATGTAACAGCCTTCGTGGCGGGAGCTCCACCAAGGAGTTTCTTTGTGGTCGGAGTCGGAGTCGGGGCCCGAGTAGAGATCTTTGTAGAGGTCGCGGATCCACTGAAGTCTTCCGGCGTCGTCTTGAGGTTCTCCCCAGAAGGTCATGAACTGGAGCTTGAGTACAGATGCTCGCTGCACCACGGAGGTAGTCTCGAGGAGTTCTTTGCGGTTGATCGCCCCACCGTAGGAGTCCATTTCGATCACCGAGCCACGAAGATCGACGTTCGGGATCGTCCGGGTCATGTGCTTATAGATGCAGCGGGCCTCGGCCTCGGTGAAGCCGCGTTTCATGTAGGCGGATTTGTACTTTGCGCGGGTGCTGCTGCCGGAGCTGTTGTTGCCGGCTGTGGCATCGAGCCAGTTTCGTCGTCGGACGATGTGGACTCCAGAGCAGAGAGGGTCGCCTGCGTCTTTTCTGGCTGCGAGTCCTGCATGGCCAGTGCCATCTGCCGGAGATGCTGGGGAGCCGCACTGGAGAAAGCGGTCCAGATAATCGTTGAGTATGGTCAGGTCGCGGCATGTGCCGTCGGGGTTACAGAACTGGATGGACATTCCCATGTGTCCTCCGCCTGCCTGATGCGAGACTACCAGGACCGCAAACATCCCCCAGGTCTCGGGATCCTGGCCGTGGGTCTCCCAATACTCTCCGAATGTCTTCAGGAGCGATACGAACTTTTCTTCTGTCATGCCCTCCCACGGAAAGGAGATGTAAGCTTCGACGACCTCCACTGGCGGCTGCGGGAGCTTGTCGAATTCGTAGGAAGTGATCACGCCCAGGCCACCGCCTCCTGCGCCCCGGCAGGCGCGAAAGAGGTCGGCCTCGTGGCGGGCGTCTACTCGGCGGGGGACTACCTTCCCACTCCCATTGACCGTCAGAATCTCTACCGCAGTCAGCCAGTCGGAGGAGAGCCCATGAAGCCTAGACAGGAGACCATATCCTCCGCCGCTGATGTGGCCACCTGCCGCGACGGTGCCGCAGGTCCCTCCGGGAAGCGTTACACCGTAGCGTTTGTAGAGCTCGAGGTATCCGTTCCAGAGCTGCACTCCGGGACCAATCCGGTAGGGCGGGGCACTTCTGCCGTCGTTGATGCCGGAGAGAAGGCTGAGATCCAGAATAGCGCCGCCGGGATTATTTGCGACGAAGTCCTCGTAGCAGTGACCTCCGCTGCGTATGGTGGGCCGCAGGCCAGAACTCACGATCTGCTGAAGAGCAACAGCCGCGTCGGCGGAGGTCTCACACAGGAAGATCCGTTTTGCTGCGTCGATCTCGGTCTCGGGGAATCGCGCGTTGTGGCCTTTTTGCAAGCTCACGTATCGCGGGTCGTCGCGTGTAATGATAATGGGCATCTTGTTTATTTCATCTCAATTGCCACAAAGGTAAGGGCCAGAAGAGTATGTATCAGTGACTAGAGCGAATTCGACAGCAGCGTCTGTAATTTGTCATCGGGCGAGCGGCCGATTCTCAAGTAGGCTAAATGACCTAGCTGTCAGATTCCAGTGTCGTCGACGACGATGGACCGGCAGTGTTGAGTTTCATCAGGCGAAGTCTCTGCAAGTGATATAGGTCATAAGTCCTAAAGAGAAATGCTCGAGGCGTTGTTCAATAGGAGGTCGGAGCGCTCTGTCAGAGTCGATTGCAAAGATCTGTCCGGGCCACGTATCGCGGTAGGAGGACCACCAGTGTATTTCGAACGCCATACCCGAGTCAGGTTTCTGCTTGCCTTCTGGCTCTTCGTCCTGAGTGGCGTCGCATTTCTTGATCGAACCAACATCTCGATCGCCGGGATACAGATCAGTAAAGAGTATGGACTGGGGAATCAGCGGCTGGGCTGGATCTTCAGCGCGTTTCTTATTGGGTATGCGGGCTTTCAGCTTCCGGCGGGATGGCTTGCGGCTCGCTTTGGCCCGCGCCGGGTTCTGACCCTTGGAGTTTTGTGGTGGGGGATTGCGACGGCGCTGACGGCGATGCTGCCTTCAGGGATCTCGCATGCGGTGATGTTGCTTATTGCGATCCGGTTTGCGCTGGGCGCAGGCGAGGCGGTGATCTATCCCGCGGCGAATCAGTTTGTTGCTCGATGGGTTCCGATCCGCGAGCGCGGCTTCATCAACGGGCTTATCTTCGCCGGAGTCGGTGCCGGCAGCGGCCTCACTCCACCACTGCTTACGTGGCTGATCACCCATCGCGGATGGCGCGCGGCCTTCTGGTTCAGTGCGATTGTCGGTCTGATCGCGGGGGCCATCTGGTGGCGTTACTCGCGGGATACCCCCGAGGAACACCCAGATGTCGGTCCACTGGAACTGAGCGAGATTCACGCGGGAATCAACGGAACCGTGCAGGAGCAGCGCGCTCTCAGCTCCGAAACGGTTGCGATCTCGTGGCGTGCGATCTTCCATCGCCGCGATCTTCCGGCGCTGATGATCGGCTACTTCAGCTTCGGCTACATCGCGTGGATCTTCTTCAGCTGGTTCTTTCTTTACATGGCGCAGGTGCGAGGCTTCGATCTCAAATCGAGCGCTCGCTACTCTATGCTTCCATTCCTGTCGATGACGATCTGCTGTCTGGCCGGCGGTGCGATCAGCGACAGACTGACGGATCGGTATGGGCTCCGTGTCGGCCGCGCTGGTCTGGCGGCGGTGGCGCTCTTTGCGACGGCGTGCTTTCTGGTGATCGGATCGATGGTTCACAGTCCGCAGCTTGCAGGAGTCATCCTCGCAGGCGGGGCCGGGGCGCTATATCTGTCGCAAAGTTCGTTCTGGTCTGTCTCCATCGACATCGCAGGTCGCAGCTCTGGAGTGTTTTCGAGCATGGTGAATATGGGAGGCCAGATCGGGGGTGCGGTGACGGCGTCACTGACTCCGTGGATCGCTCAGCGCTTCGGCTGGACGACCTCTTTTGCCCTTGCTGCGGTCTTGGCTGTGATCGGGGCGCTTTGCTGGTTGACGGTGCATCCGGAACGTCCGCTCGACGCCTAGCGAGTTCGTTCGGAGCGGATTCGCTTGCAACGCAGAGAAATATGTGTTCGCCTTGAGATCTATCTGAATATTGACCAGGCGATTCCATCCCGTTCGAGTGGAGCGTGACCCTTACGCCGCGACGACAGCGTGTCTTCCGCGACGCGTGGGGTCGATCTCGGCCGAGAGCCAGTTTCGTCGTGGCAGGGGACTGATTCTGTGTGTTCTTCTTTGCTTAGCTGCGGAGATGTTCGCAGGTGGGGCGCGGGCGCTAACATCGTCTCCGCTCAGGCTCTCCGAGTATCAGAAGCAGGACTGGCAGATCGAGGACGGACTGCCTGACAATAACGTCCGGATGATTGCGCAGCGGCCGGATGGACTGCTGCTGCTTGCTACCGGATCGGGGCTCTCCACCTTCGATGGACAGCACTTTCACAGCCTTCCCATTGTGGTCGGTGGCCTCGTTGATAATGAAGCTATTAATGCGGTGCTTCCGGAGGGCAATGACGATCTCTGGATTGGAACCGATGGCAGCGGGATACTGCACCGTACCGCATCCGGTACCGTTCCGATCAGCGAGCTGGCGGGATTTCATAACGAGCGAATTCGAACGTTTTTTCGTGATGCACAAGGGGTGCTGTGGATCGCTACCCAGAACGGGATCGAACGATTCGTTCACAATCACCTCGAGGCGATTGCCGGCGCCGGAATGATCTCCGGTGATATCACGACTCCCTTCGCCGAGGATGGTCATGGAGGGATGTTCTTCATCACCTCTTCGGGGCTCTACCACTGGCAAAGCGGTAAGGTCCAACGCTATCCGGTTGGTACGTCGGCCTCCGATACTGAGGTCGCGGTCTATCGCGATGCGGCACAGCGGATCTGGGTGGGAACGATGACTCATCTAGTGCAGCTGGTTCCACGCAAGTGCGTATTATGCGGCGAGGCCCCTGCATTCGATCCTGTGGTGCGTGCAACCCTCGCAAGTCCGATCACTGGTCTGCTCGGTGATTCCGCCGGAGATCTTTGGTTGGGGACCCGCCACGAGGGGGTGTGGCGTTTTGCTGCAGACGGGCTCTCGCACTGGGACTCGCGTAATGGACTACCTGATGACGCCATCCGAACTCTGTTTATGGATGACGAGCAGAACCTTTGGGTCGGGATGCTCTCCGGTGGCCTGAGCCGATGGCACAAAGGAGCGTTTGCTCCGTTCGGAGAACCTGAGGGTTTTCACGCCTCCTACGCCGCCAATGTGTTTGCGGACAGCCGTGGCGATCTGTGGTTTGGCACGTGGGGGAACGGTTTGTTTCGGCGGCACAACGGCCAGATCATTCCTGCCAGTCCTCCGGGCATGCCGATCACTACGGCAATCCGAGCCCTTGAAGAAGACCAAAAGGGGCGAATGTGGATAGGAACGTGGTTCGACGGAATCTACAGCTATGACGGCCACTCCTATCGGCACTATCTGCTTGGCAACGAGTCGCCAGGCAATGCTGTCAGCTCTATTCTTGCCGACAGTCACGGCGGTCTGTGGGTGGGGACTTATATAGGGGTTTTGTACTTTCCGCAGGGGCAGCCGGATCAACGAAATCGCAGACAATTCGTCGAGACCAAGCTGATTACATGCCTGATCGAGGATAAAGACGGCTCGATTCTCGTCGGAACGAGCAGTGGTCTGTATCGTGTTCGGGATGGAACGGTATCGGCGGTCTCCGGCCTTCCTCATCCATATGTGCTCTCGCTGGTGCTTGATAGTGGAGGATATCTCTGGGCGGCCACCAAGGCCGGCGGAATCGTTGCAATTAGGCAGGATCATGCGGTTGCTCTGCCTGGCAACGTCAACGCACCGGCGCAACCGGTGAACACGGCGACGGAGGATCAGGACGGCCATCTGTGGCTTGGCACCTATCGAGGGATCGTGCGCCTTACGGTGGCTGAGCTGCATGCGGTGATCGACGGGCGACAGCACCCGTTATCAGTTGTGACTCTGGGGAAGGCGGATGGAATGCGGTCCTCAGAGTGTGGCGGACCATCGAAGCCGTCTTCTGCGCTTCAGCCTGACGGGACTCTGTGGTTTGCGACGACCAAGAGCTTCGTACATACGACGGATGTTGCCGAGAAGCTAGGCACGATAAATCCTGCCGCGACAATCACGGGCTGGACACTGTCGAGCGATCCCGATGCCGCCGATACCGAGACGAGGACGGGCGATTCGCGGATCGAACTCGAGGCAGGGCAGCCTGACATTTTGTTCTTCTTCAACGCGAAGCTGCTTTCGAATCCGGCGCATGTGGAGTATCGCTATCGTCTCGCAGGGTACGACGCGGAGTGGACGAATACGCGCGCTCATGTGGCTCGTTACCGCCGTCTGCCGCCGGGAACCTATAGGTTTGAGGTGCAAGCCCGGGCCGGTGGTGAGGACTGGACCTCTCCGGTGAGTGCGGTCGAGGTGAAACAGCGGCCTTATTTCTACCAGACGTGGTATTTCGCTGCGGGTCTTTGCCTTGTTGTTCTTGTTCTTGCGACACAATTGTTTCGTCGTCGTCTTCAGTTGATGAAGGGTCGAATAGGCATCGTACTGGAAGAGCGGAATCGCATCTCCCGCGAGTGCCACGACACGCTGATGGCTGGATTTGCCGCGATCTCATGGCAGCTGGAGGCGACCTCGAAGTTATTTCGCGACAGTGATTCGAGCTCTACTCCTGCCGCTCGGTCGTGCGAGCTGGCTCGAAGCATGGTCTCGCACTGCCAGGCGGAGGCGCGACGAATCATCTGGGATCTGCGTGATGCGGACGAGATGACCAATCTATTGTCACGAGCGCTTGGTCGCGTCCTTGAAGCTAATCCGCTCCAGGAGAGTTTCAATACTACCTTTGAAGTTGAGGGTGAGGAGCAGCCACTTGCTCCGGGCTGCGTCCATCATCTGGTATGTATTGGCCAGGAGGCGGTCTCGAATGCGATTCGTCACGCCAATCCTTCACGGATTCTCATTTTGCTGAGGTATGAGGTCGATTCGCTGAGCCTCTCTATCTACGATGACGGGCGCGGTTTTCAAGGCTCGGAGGCGAACAGCTCGCGTCGCGGCCACTTCGGCATTCCCGTGATGGAGGAGCGGGCGCGAAAGATCGGAGGCACCTTCCGGCTGCAGACCTCTGCCGAAGCCGGTACTGAGGTGACGGTGAAGGTGTCTTTCAACGCGGCACGGCAGTCGCTAAGGCAGGAGCATCATGTTATACGTTGGATAGGGATATGAAACAGATTCGGGTGTTGCTGATCGAAGATCATTTTCTTGCGCGCATGGCGCTGCACTCGGTGCTCTCGGGCCACTCGCAGATCCAGATTATTGGTGAAGCCAGCGACGGTGAGACAGGTGTTGAAATGTACCGGAGTCTGCGTCCGGATGTGGTGGTGCTCGATCTGCGCCTGCCACGGCTCAGCGGCTTCGAAGTAATCGATCAAATTCGCAAGGAGTGTTCCTCCGCTCGCATCGTGGTGCTATCCAACTATCAGGGCAGCGAGGATATCTATCGTGCGGTACGAAGCGGCGCGATGGCATATCTGAATAAAGATGCGAGTGGAGAACAGCTCTTGAATGCTATCCAGAACGTGGATCGGGGGCTAAGGTATCTTCCTCACCTTGCGCTCGACCGCCTGGCCGAACGCACACCGGTTCTGGAGTTGACGCCACGCGAGAGCGAGGTGCTCGCCGGAATTACGCGAGGACTTAGTAACCGGGAGATCGCAGAGGATCTTCATATCGCTGAGAAGACGGTGAGAATTCATGTCAGTTCACTGCTCGATAAGATGGGTGCACGCGACCGGACTCAGGCGACGATCTACGCTTTTCAGCGCGGACTTGTCCACCTGAACTGACGAACCTAGGACATTTGTCCTAGCTAAAGACATGGCAACAGCCTAATGACAATCAGATGACCCCGTAATCAAATCCCTGTTAATCCTTAACCTGGGATTTGAACCGCTGTACCTGCCGAATCAGCCGACGGTGGGCTACCGCCTTCGCTCTGCAAGCCAGGCGAATGGACTGTGAATAAATCAACGGACGTCTTTCGGAGGTCGTGCTGTGAACAAAGTTCTTCTACGAGTTTGTTTGATGTGTCTTCTTGGTGTTTCGGGCGCATCCGCGCAGATCGCTAACAACACAGCTCTGGTAGGGACGGTCGTTGACGCGAGCGGAAGCTCAGTCGTCGGTGCTCAGGTCACGGCCACGGAAGAGGCCACGCAGGTGAAGTATACGGCGACTACCAACTCGCAGGGATACTACTCCATTACCTTCATCAAGAGTGGCGTCTACGATCTCTCCGTCGAAAAGGGGGGATTCAAGAAGGAACAGACGGTGGGTGTTCCCGGATCGGTGGACCTTGCCGTGCGTACGGACTTTGACTTGAAGATCGGGTCCACAACGGAGACCGTCACCATCACCGCCGCTACGGCTCCGCTCTCTACCGACGACGCGAACCTCGGGGAGACGTTTTCGACCAAACAGGTCGAGGATCTTCCGGTTCAGGGGCACAATGCGCTCGAGGTGGCTGCGCTAGCCTCGAACGTCACGATCGGATCGAAGACCAGCTACAGCGGAAACCCTCCCGGCGTCGACTTTATTGGAGCAGGACAGCGTGAGACTCAGAACGATCTGACTCTCGATGGTGTCTCGATCATGAATAACCTGGGAAACGTCACTCCTGCGCGCCCGGGCACGGATATGATCTCCGAGGTTCAGATGCAGAGCGGCAACTATCCTGCACAGTATGGCGCCTACCTCGGCGTTCACATCAACCTCGTGAGCAAGGTTGGCACCAATGACTTTCATGGCGTGGTCTACGACTATGTCAAGAATACGGCTCTGAACGCGCACAACTTTCTTGACTCTCCTACGCAGAAGAAGGCGCCTTTGAACTACAACCAGTATGGGTTTACCTTAGGCGGCCCTGTCTGGATTCCGAAGCTCTATAACGGCCGCAACAAGACCTTCTTCTTTGGTTCCTACGAGAAGCTCAATCAAAAGGCACAGAGCGCCGGCACCTCCACCGTCATGACAGCGGCCCAGGAGGGCGGCGACTTCTCAGCGTTAGGCACCCTGAATCCCAACGGCAGCTGTACGGGCATCTGTCTTAAAGACCCGTATAACAACAATGCTTACTACCCGAACAATCAGATTCCGGCCAGCGAACTATCGACTCCTGCAGCGTTGATTGCCAAAAAGTACGAGGCATATGTGCCGTTGCCGAACGTCGCGGGGATAAACAACAACCTCAACAATGTGTACTTCCCGAACAACTTGTTTATCGCCCAGACGCTGGAGCGCGTCGATGAAAACATCGGGGAGCGGGTGCGGCTCTTCGTACGCTACCACTGGCAGAACCTGACCTACTCCAACGGAAATCAGGTTCCAGTAGCCGGCGGATACGGACCTGGTAATAGCCGAAATCTGGCTATCGGATACTCCCACGTCATTACGCCCCGACTCGTCAATGATTTTCACTTCGGTATCAACAAGTTTCTGACGGACTCTTTGAACTACTGGTATGTGAACAACCTCAAAGGAGCCGGCACCTCTCTCGGCATTCCCGGCTTCAACTACGACACGACAACGGGAAACCTTGGAATTCCCAATGTCCAGCTCACCAGTGCAAGCGGCATGAACATTGGAAACAACGGAACGAACTGGTTCCAGGACGACCGTACGCTCGACGGGTATGACCAAGTCAGCTACACCCGTGGGAAGCACAGCATCATGACTGGTATAGAACTGCGAAAACTGACCTTAGGCCGTGCCGCGACCAACGAATCTCTTGGATTGTTTACTTTCAATGGCACGCTGACGGGCGACAGCCGGGCCGACTTTGCGTTGGGCCTGCCTGCCAGCGATCAGACGCCTGTAAGTACCATCAAGGGTTCGGTGGGCGAGTGGCGTGACGGATTCTTTGTTCTGGACAACTGGCAGGCTACCTCAAAGCTCACCATCAACTATGGTCTGCGTTATGACCTGCCGACCGTCCCTTACAGTCTGAACGGCTACGCCCGTTTGCTGAATGCCAACGAGACCGCGTTGATTCCGCCCACAACTGCGCAGACTCCAGGGGCCTTCACTCCGACTCCCGGGTTCAAGCTTGCCAGCGCAACACATGACAATTGGGGACCGCGTCTGGGAATCGCCTATCGCGCGACCGATAAGACGGTGATCAGAGGAGGAGCGGGCTTTTACTATAACGCCAACCAACTCAATAGCTTTACTCTGCTCAGCAACAACTATCCACTGGGAGCTTTCGTCGGATACAGCGCAATTGGAACGAAGTTATCCTTAGCAGATCCAACTGCGGGAGCAAATAGCTCTTCTTCAGCTGCTGGAATTCCCGGCAGCTTTCAGAGCGCAGTTCAATACGACCCGAAGAACAAAACACAGCGCAGTTATCAGTGGAACGTGAGCGTTGGGCAGGAGTTGTGGAGGGGGGCGGCTTTTGAGCTTCAGTATCTGGGGTCTCACTCTCTGCATCTGGATATCAGCGACTACACCAATCTGCCCATCAATCCTAGTGGAAACGAGATTGCGTCCTACAAAACTACTAAGCCGACGCTCAACTCTCGGCGGCCAAACCAGCTCTTCGGTTCGATCCGCGACCTCAACAATATCGCCTACTCCCACTACAACGGCTTGACCACAATCTTTCGTCAGCGGCTCTTCCATAGTCTATCGGGACAGGCGAGCTATACCTGGTCTCACGATCTGGACATTGGCTCAGATTCGAACGGCGGCGGTACCGCCTCGCAGCCATTCAATATCAAAGCCGACTATGGCAACGCCAACTGGGATATCAGGCATCGTTTCGTCGGCGTAATGACCTACGATCTGCCGTCCTTCAAAGGAAGAAACCGCTGGGTTCAGGAGACACTTGGTGGCTGGCAGCTCAATGACATCGTAAATCTGCAGACTGGCATGCCCTTCAACGTAGTGCTCGGCTATAACAGCGCAGGATTCGATCAGGGTACGACCCGACCGAGTTTTGTTCATCTGGCCAGTGCTCACTGCAGTCTGCACAACTACATTACCGGCAACAAGACGTCGTGCATCGACACGACAGCCTACACACTTCCCGTAGCTCCGCAGACGTTGAACTCCTCTGGAACCATAGTTGCTTACAACTATGCCTTCGGAAACACCTCCAGAAATACTCTTCATGGGCCCGGTTTCTCGTATGATAATCTTTCGCTTTTCAAAAACTTTGGGCTGCGTGAGCGCATGAAGATTCAATTCCGGGCTGAGGCTCTGAACGTGTTCAACCATCCCAGTGCGGCAAATCCAAACTCTTCGAACGGAAGCGGAAATCCAACTCTCAACGCTGCGTCTCAATCAAGCACTGCTGTGAGCACCAGTGGATTCGGTCAGGTTATCGGGGTCCAGACCCTTCCCGGTGAGTTGAGTGGAGCTCGTTCGCTGCAACTCGCGGGCAAGTTCATCTTTTAGCGACTTGTTCGATTCGGCAGCAGCCGGTAATGCCGCCGGCTGCTGCCCTTTGTATATCGAAGGAAGTGCTGGGGATTTGGAAGGGCCGGGGATCACAGTTGAAGCGCAAAGACCTATTATTTTGTGGAGGAGAACCTTTCTATCATGACCTCGAACAAGACGAATTGGATTCGTCCCTTCATCGGCATAGCTGTGGTCGTTTTAGTTTGTTGTACAGTGCTTACCCTTGTGCAGAAGGTGAACGCCGACGCACAGAAGACCTCAGCAGAATATGCCGCGGATCCGGCAGCCATGATTGATGCGTATCGTCATGTCGAAGCTGCTTCCGTCTCCGACGCTATCGAGCAGGCGCTCCATGAAAAGCGGTACATGTCGCATCGCATGCAGTCGGTGTTTCCCGCAAAGTTTGCCGGTGCTGCGCTCACTGTCAAGCTGATTAAACAAGAGAACCAAGACCCAGCGGCGCTGACCGGGATGCTTCAAGCGATCGACTCCGGAGGGGCTGGATCCGTTTATGTCATGCAGGTAGAAGACGGGGCAGATATTGCCGGCATGGGTGGACTTATGGGTACGGCCATGTTCGCCAGGGGGTTCGCCGGTGCGGTCGTCGATGGAGGAGTTCGCGATCTGCCGCAGCTCAAGCGCATCGGCTTTCCAGTCTATTCCACGGGCCCGGTGCCCTCCACTTCGGTGAATCACTATCGCTTCGCGGGAGTTAATGTTCCCATCGTTTGCGACGGCGTTGCGGTTGCTGCCAACGATATCGTTGTTGCTGATCAGGACGGTGTCGTGGTGGTGCCGCGTGAGCATGCAGCTGACATCCTCGTTCTCGCACAGAGGCTGGATAACAGCGAACACTCTATGTATCCCTTCATTGAAAAATTTCATTCCATCACAGAGGCTGTCCGCCAGTTTGGCAGAATCTGATCGCACTACTTTCTTAGAACGATGTGGCTACTGGAGGCTTTGGTGACATTCCCTGCACAAGATTCAACAATCTTTACGCGAAGGCGATTCCTGGGTTGGTCGCAGGCTGCGCTGGCCGCTCTCGGTGTGATACCTTTCCTGTCGTCGAGGTCCGATGCCCTGTCTCCCATCTCTGAGTCTGTGTCACCGGAGGACTACTATGCAAAGCTCGGCGTCGAGAAGATCATCAACGCCGCCGGAACCTACACCTATCTCACTGCCGCCGTTATGCCTTCGCAGGTGCAGCGCGCTGTCGCAGAGGCGGCTCTGCATCCCGTTGTCCTGAAAGATCTACAAATAGCTTCGGGAGATTACATTGCCAAACGACTTCGATGCGAAGGAGCTCTGGTGAGTTCTGGCGCCTCTGCTGCACTCACGCTCGCAACAGCTGCCTGCATTGCCAACGCGAATGGCGTTCCAGCAAACCTGATTCCGGAGAGTGTAGGCGGCATGAAGAATGAGGTGATCGTTCAGAAAGCTCATCGCTACGAGTACGACCACGCGATGCTGCTGTGTGGAGTGCGCATCGTCGAGGTTACAACGCTGGATGAGTACAGACGCGCATTCTCTCCAAAGACGATCATGACGAACTTCTTTAATTCAGCCGAAGAGGGTGAGATCGATCGCCAGACCTGGCTTGAGATTGCGCATCAACATAACGTGCCTTGCCATATGGATGCTGCGGCGGATATGCCTCCCATTGAGAATCTGTGGAAGTACACGAGCATGGGCTACGATCTTGTCTGCTTCTCGGGCGGGAAGGGAATACGCGGTCCACAAAATGCGGGACTGCTACTCGGGAAAAAACATCTTATCGATCTGGCGATGGAGAGCAACAACCCAAACTCAGACGCGGTAGGCCGCGGTATGAAGGTTGCCAAGGAGCAGATCGTCGGCATGGTCGCTGCGGTGGACTGGTTGCTCGAACAGAACGACGAGGCGGATCAGGCCGAGTATAGGCGCCGCGCCGATGTGATTGTTCGGGAGGTGAAGACCATTCCCACGATGAAGACGGAGATCTTCGTGCCTGATATCGCCAACCATGTGCCGCATCTGATGCTTGCGTACGACCCGCAGGTTGTTGGTATCACGCCAAAGCAGGTTCAGGAGCGGCTTCGTGCACAGCGTCCTCGAATTGAACTGAACCCTGCGACAGGCTCATCTGGCCGTTTTGGCTCTCACTCCAACGAAAACACCATCGTCGTTGGAACGTGGATGCTACAGCCTGGCGAAGCCGAGATCGTGGGCCGTCAGCTTCGCGCAGCCCTCTTTCACCCTAACGCCTTAACATCGCGCAACGCTCGATCAGCCTAACAACAGAAAAGGAGTCAGTCATGGAAAAGCAGTCCAGAAGAGGTCTTCTCAAGAACGCTGCCAAAGCAGCCGTCGTTGCAACAGGAGGCGCAGCCCTCGCCGGGACGGCGAAGGCGCAGGTAACCGGCAAGCTCGAGAAGAAATCCTATCCGGCCAAACCAGCTTCAGAACCGGTCCCGCTCTTCTCAAGCGCCGTTTCATATGGCAACCTTCTTTTTCTTGCGGGAGTCGGAGCGCACTTTCAAGGGACAATTGAAGAGCACACAAAGCATGTTCTTGATGAACTTGAGAAGAATCTGACCGCAGCGGGCTCTTCCATGGAGAAGGTTCTCAAGGTCAACGTGTATCTCAACGACATCAACGACTGGGCAAAGATGAACACCGTGTACGGCGGCCGGTGGGGCAAGATCCCTCCGGTACGCACTACGATTGCCCCGGCCGGAGGCATTCCGGGAAATTCGCTCGTAGAGATCGATCTTATTGCCTACATCTGAACTTGATCCGAGCCGCCGGTGCACTTCCAAAAACATGACTTATTTCAGGTAAAGGAAACGGGTTCTTATGTCTCTCTTTCGCACCGCACGGTGGTCACGGCGAGAAGTCCTCAAGCAGTCTGGCATGCTCTCGGCTTTTGGAGCTGTAACTTCAATCTCACCCCTGGCTGCGACGGCGCAGCAAAAGGCATCGGCTCAGCGGACGATCACGCATGAAGGCACAGAGAGCGACAATCTCTTTACCCGCATTGGCGTACGGCCTATCGTGAACGGTCGCGGTACTTTCACCATTATCAGCGGTTCCCGGTCTCTGCCTCAGGTGAAGCAGGCGATGTACGACGCATCGTTTTACTTTGTTCATCTCGACGAGCTTATGGATGCTGTTGGCAAAGAGCTGGGGCAGTTGACAGGGGCGGAGTGGGGCATTGCTACGACCGGATGCGAAGCGGCCATTGCACTCGCTACGATTGCATGTATCGCAGGAACCGATCCGGAGAAGTCTCAGGCTCTTCCTTACATCAAGACACGCGATCAGGTCATCATTCCTAAACACTCACGGAATCCTTATGACTTCGGCGTTCGCATGACGGGAGTAGAGATCGTTGAAGTGGACTCCGCAGACGAGCTTCGCAGTAAGCTTTCAGAGCGCACGGCGATGATCTATATTCTGTCGGGGCCAGATGCAGAACGGGGTCCGCTTAGTATCCCCAGTATCTGCTCGATAGCAAAGGAAAAGGGGATTCCCGTCTTCGTGGATGCCGCTGCTGAGGAGCCGCTTGTTCCTAACATCCACATTCAGCACGGTGCTTCGCTAGTCGGCTACTCGGGAGGCAAGTGTATGCGCGGGCCGCAGTCATCTGGAATGCTTATCGGACAGAAAGATCTGTGCCGGGCGGCTTACTTTCAGGCAGCGCCGCATCACAACTACGGCCGCGCGTACAAGTGCAGTAAGGAAGAGGTGATGGGACTGCTGGCTGCGGTGCGCCAATGGTACAAACGCGACCATGCGGCAGAACAGCAGGAGTGGCTCTCCTGGCTTCAGTACATCGAGAGACGAGTGAAGGGGCTACCTTCAGTGACGACCGAGTATCTGCAGCCAGAAGATCTTTCCAACCGCTCACCGCGTCTCCGTATTCACTGGGATGCGACCTCACTGAAGATCACGGGCACTGAGCTTGTCGCGCGTCTTGATGCAGGCGCACCACGAATTCTTGTCGATGGGGGCACCGGCACTCGTCCCGCCCATATGGCCAGCTCGATTACCATCATGCCGTACATGATGGATCCCGGGGAAGACCGCATCATCGCGGATGCGATCTACGAGGGTCTCACTAAACCTGGCCATTATGAAGATCCTGTCATTCCGACCGGAGCCCCAGCACAAGTAGACGGCAAGTGGGCCATTGCGATTCAATATTCGCGTGGCGTCGGGGAGCAGCACTTCATTCTTGAACAAAGCGGAGGAGACCTTACTGGTAGACAGCAGGGTGAACTCTACAAAGCCGATCTGAAAGGCTCCATTCATGCGAACCAGCTTGAACTGCATAGCAATATGGACGTTAGCGGAAACACAATTCCGTGGACGTTTCGTGGAATAGTTGAGGGCAATACAATCGTCGGAACCGTCAACATGGGAGAGTACGGAGACGCAAGCTGGAAGGCGACCCGTGTCTAACGTTCGTCGTCGGGGCACTGAAGACCTGTCATGTTCCCAGCGCCGAAACCAAATGAGTATCACGTATTCAAACTTTGTTTGCATCATCAACGCATCGATTGGGGAGTCATGAATTTGTGTTCCTGGAAACAAGGTATAGCGCCTTTCTGTCTCGCAGTTGCCCTCGCGACAAGCGGTAGCTTATCGGCTCAGCAGGCTTTGCCGGCATACGATCTGTTATTGAGCAACGGCCATGTCCTAGATGATAAGAACCATGTCGACGCCATCATGGACGTGGCAATCAAAGACGGCCGAGTTGCAAAGGTTGCCGTACACATCCCTGCGACCGATGCACTAAAGACCATTAACGTTAAGGGACTTTATGTCACTCCTGGACTCATTGACCTTCACGTTCATGTCTACGCGGGCACGGGTGAGCGCAACTCCTATGCTGGCGATAATAGCGTTCCACCGGATGGGTTCACCTTCCGGGTCGGCGTAACGACCGTGGTGGACGCAGGCTGTTCTGGCTGGCGCAACTTCGAGGACTTCAAGGACCGCATCATTGACCGTTCGAAGACCAGAGTTTTTGCAATGCTCAACATCGTCGGCGCAGGAATGCGCGGGGGCAAGTACGAACAGAACACCGCTGACATGGACGGAGTGGCAACCGCTGCGATGGCTCTCAAGTACCCCAACACGATCGTCGGTATCAAGACGGCACACTTTGAAGGTCCTGAATGGACACCGGTCGAGCAAGCTGTTATTGCTGGGACCCGCGCTAACATTCCCGTCATGGTCGACTTCGGCGTAGATCGTCCAACTCGCCCAATTTTCGATCTGATGACCCAGAAGCTTCGCCCTGGCGATATATACACCCACATGTACTCGGGTCTTCGCCATGAGCAGGATCCGGTCACGCTGGGTCCGAGCAAGGCTCTCATCGAGGGTCGCAAACGCGGGATCTACTTTGACGTGGGGCAGGGAGGCGGCAGCTTCAAATGGTCGCTCGCAGTCCCGATGATCAAGGATGGATTTATTCCCGATTCCATTTCGACCGATCTTCACATCACCAGTATGAATGCGGCTATGAAAGACGAGTTGAACGTCGCCGATAAGATCATGGCTGTGGGTGTGCCTCTCAAGGAGGTCGTTGCGGAGATGACCTCTCATCCAGCCCGTGAGATTCGCCATGAAGAGCTGGGGAATCTCTCTGAAGGGTCGCTTGCGGACGTCGCGGTGCTTCGTCTGGAAAAAGGCGAGTTCGGATTTACCGATATGGTGGACAAGCGCTTCGACGGCAACCAGAAGCTCATCTGTGAACTCACCGTCAAGGATGGAAAGATCGTGTACGACCTGAATGGAATCAGCGCCACGCCGTGGACAGCGAAACCTGATCCTAACGAAAAGGAGGCGTACCGATGGAGCACCTTCGCACCTCGCCGCCACGCAGAAGCAAGTACAGACCCCGAACATTAAGCGTTCAGAGTTCGGTTAGATCATCAGAAAACGAGTGATCAGGTTTGTTGTCTCTTTTTAGATTGTGGTTTCGGGCCGGTTGCGGTGACGCGTCGGGCGTTTCTACGCCTACATGCTCTATTCTCAAAGTCATGGGCCACCTCTGGCGATCGGACAAGGGACTTCGCATCTTTAGGGTTCTGTCGTAGAAGTGCGACTCTGTCTCGCCTTATGTCTATCGGGGTGCTTCTTCACCTCGCTCGCCGAGGACCTCCCCGTGAAGCCGTTGAGAACGTACGGAACCAACCATCCGAAATCGGTATTCACTTGATACTCGAGGAGGAAGTGGTGGACGCGGTAGGGATCGAACCTACGACCAGTCGATTAAGAGTCGGAAAATGAAGATATTGCAGGGGGTTGCAGCGTGCTGCACAGGAACGAAGTAAGTCCCTTGAGAACAATGAGTTGTATACTTAATTCATGGCGCAGACAGTTGCAGTGAATCGCAGCAAATACGAAGGGAAACAGCCACTAAAACAGCCACTATTCGCTTCTGATGAACCACCTTCGAAGCGCGGCAGGCAGGCTCCGAAGCCCGTTCGTGGCGTCTTTGAGCACCCGCCTAACAGTGGCATTTGGTGGGTTAACTATTACGTTGATGGGAAACGTCACCGCGAGAAAGTCGGAACCCGCAAAGCGGCTTCCGACCTCTACAGCAAGCGCAAGAACGACGCGCGAATGGGAGTGAAGCTCCCAGACTCGCTTAAGGCCAAGAGAGCTGTATTATTTGAGGAGCTTGCCAAGGACGCCATGGAGTACAGCAAGGCCCACAAGAAGAGCCACCGTGGGGACATCTCGAATCTGAGCAGTTTGCTCCCCGTATTCGGAAAGATGAAGGCCGAAGAGATCACCCCTCAGACCATCTCGGCATACTTCAGCACACGAACGGACCTCAAGCCAGCGAGCATCAACAGATATCGCTCCACTATGTCGATGATCTTTGCGGAAGGTATACGGAACGGAAAAGTCACCGCGAATCCTGCTCGCTTGGTTCGACTTCGCAAGGAGAATAATGCCCGCCTCAGATTCATCACGTTTGACGAGGAGGCGCAGATTCGAAGCATTATCCGGAGGCGTTGCCCAGTCCACGAGCCCGACTTTACGGTCGCAATAGAGACGGGCATGCGGCTGTCTGAGCAGCATTCCTTAGAATGGCCGGATGTGCATTTGAATCGTCAGCAGATTCAGCTTGTCGCTACGAAGAACGGGTCGAGCCGCGTCGTGATCTTGAGCAAAGAGGCGGTCGAGGCATTGAAGGTATGCCAAACCAGACGAATGCCGCACACGCCAAGAGTTTTCCTGACTCGATACGGCGAGCCAATGGAGAACCCAAGGGCATGGTTCCGTCTGGTCATGGAAGATGCCGTCAAGCAAAACAAGCAACTCGCTGACGTGACTTGGCATGTCTTCCGCCACACGTACATCTCACGCCTGGTAATGGCTGGGGTAGACCTCAGAACTGTTCAGGAATTGGCCGGTCACAAGGACATCAGCATGACGACTCGTTACGCGCACTTGTCACCAGATCACAAGTTGAGCGCCGTGGCCAAGTTGAGTTCGTTCCGTGAACAGAGCGAAGCGAGACAGCAAAATATCACGGCACTACATCAAGCGTGAAATGTTTCCGTCGCCTATCCCGCGCCGATTTCTGCTTATGATAGCGCAGCCTTATACCAAGTGAGATCCAAGTGGCAGAGCGCCTTACGGAATGCAGACCTTTCTAACTGTTCCAGCTGAGAGAGCTTTGGAAGTATCAGATCGGCCAGTAATGCAAAAAGGTAGGTCTGGTCGAAATCAACGGAGTCCGTATGTGTCAGTGCTTCGAAGAATCTTGTAGTCCCTGCGAGAATCGTCTCCGGTGTGAGGGATTTAGTTCGTAGATGAGCCACAATCGCCCGACGCTCGACCGCTGTTGGGTTGGAAGAGGTCAAACTGCCAATCGCAAGCCTCTCATTTGGATGCCGTAACCGCTCAATCAGCTTGTCTCGCACGTTGCCTCTGACTTCCAATCCCTTTAGGAGAGGGATGATGCCATCTATTGTTTCCGTCGTTTGCAAGATGAAATAGTAAACAGGGTGGTAATAAGACTGCTCGAAACAGATTGCCTTCAGATACTCAGTTGGTGAAAGCACAGACTGCCGTCGCAGGAAGGCCGATATAATTTGTGCCTCTCGGATTGGAACTGGAACCTCAACGGTTGAGTGAACGAATAGTCCCTCGGTTGACTGAAGGTCACCAAGGAGTCGAAGTGCCATAGCTCCGTCGCTTTCGACGAACTCCCCTTCCCGGATGAATTGCAGTTTAGGAAGAAGTTCCTCACCGATGTAGAACCTTCCTTTACCACCGGATACTTCACCTGATTCAAGGTCTAGGATTGCAGCATTCTCAACTCCGACCTCGGCGATCTTGCGGATTTGCTTCATCCAAAGATTTCGCTCCTTTGCTTTGTCATCGTCAAGAAGTCTTCGTAGTTCGGCATACCTTATGGCTTCACTGCGACCTCTGTATCGGTAGTAGATAGCCCCTTGGTGCAAACAGCCGCTGTTCTTCGTACATACCACTGGCTTCTGAGTGGCTTCAGCGAAATACAGGATACCTACTTTGAGATTCCGGACAAGATGGGTGTGGGGTTCCCAGCGAATCTCTGGTGAAAAGCGTTCATTGAGCGCGTTGGTTAGCTTTGCAGAATCGAAGGTGTTGAAATGCTCTGACTTGAGTCCCACGAGCTCACGGGGCGCGTCCTTCACCCCAAAGACGATGTAACCGCCTTGAGCGTTGGCGAATGCCGCTCCGGTTTTCGCGTACTCGTCCACGCTGCCGAGGTTGAATTGCTCTTTGAACTCAAGACGACCGTTTTCTCGTGAGTTGAGTCGGACACTGCTGGACGATTCGAAACTGAAGATTTTCTCCAGTTCGCCCTGAGAAAAATGGGATGGAGATAAGGATTCCACGTGCGCAGCTCCGAGGGGCCATCAGGTTGGGACTACGTTTAGTCGCGGCGCGAAGCAGCTATCGCGCCGATGAAAATGAAACCTCCCCAGCAGGCAACCAGTCCCAGTAGCCACATGCGAACGTCATGTTCGAGTGAGGGGGTTAGAACTGCGGAGATGGCCATCAGAAATCCTAGACGCCCGACGGCGGCATTCCAGTTGATTGGTTAACGCGCGATGCTTGCCTGCTTCACAACGGCTACAGCCGCGATCAATGTTCCAGTCCATGAAGCGATGTAAACGTGGCTCTCAAACCAACTCACGAGTCGCTCTCCTTCTGAATAAGGTGGGAATCGACGCCCGGCTCCAGTAGCCTAGAGATGATCGCCCCTGCATCGAGCGTAGCCGCCACGACAGAATTACCTTCTATCAACTTGATGACCGTCAGGGCTCTTCGAAGCTCTAGCAATCGGTCGTGGATTCGCGATGCGCGTCGAAATAGAAACATGGACCTAACCAGAAAGATTGAGCACAGGCCGAGAAACGTAGAGACAGCGACCCATATGAACATGCCAGTGTGCTCTCGGACGGCAAGGTCTGGACGCATGTTCGCTAGCCACACGTTTGCGGAGCCCACACCAATCCCCGCAACCAGCGAAAGAATCGACCAACGGAAGCTGCTTCTTGCATAGCTCTCCGTGGAAGCATAACTCTTATTTAGTGCCTCGATGCCATATGTATCCACGTCCAGGAGTCCCTTCAGGGCAGGAGGAACAACAACCGCAGGTTCAGCGGTCTTAGCAGGCCCAAAAGCCAATTGAAAGTCCGGGCCTGACACCACGGCAAGCCAGAGCAGGGTAGGCGTCACAAAGAAGGTTGAAATGGACGGGAAAACGAGAGAATGCCATTTGTAGCCGGCGCTTGTGGCCAGCCATCCTAGCACCCAAAGAATGCCGACGGCTGCGGTAAGGGTGCGCATCTTCGGACGCTGACGCAGATATTCCACCACCCCATACTTTATGGTGGCCCACTCTCCCCCTCCGAGAGTGATCGTCCATTTGACTTTGGGCGCAGGAGGGGTAGGGCTCGGCAATTTTTCCTCAGTTTCGGGCATCCTGAAAGGTTAGTCTCTCTATGCGAAACCTCCAAGCATAATCATAGTTCCGCCTTGATTGAAGGGGATCATCCTCTGTCTAGCAGCTGAAGTTTTAAGTCGTAAATGCATATCGTCGGCGTTTACAAGCAACTAACAGGGTAGGCCCTCGACACCCTTCGCGGATTACCCTCCGCTACAGCGTCCGTCAAGGCGCTTCGCCCGCTGCGCGGCGCGCAAAAAAACGCGCGGCCCTGACGGACGCATCCGCTCCGGGTAGTGCGCTGTCATGAGAAGAATGTCTTCTTCTCATGTGTCAAAACATATGAAAGAGCAACGGCGCTGGGCAGTAGCGAAGCGCCCGAAGACGGGAATCAAACCGCTAAAGCCGAAAGCGTTCGAGCAAGGGACGGAACGCCTATCGCCACTGTGTTTGCATCGATGGGATACGGTTCAAGACCCGAGTTCACGACGAACTGTTTGGCGGGTTTAAGGTCTTGGCAAGCGATGTAAAAGCCCTTCTCAGGACGACCCGACAGGCTCCGTTTGACCTCGATTGCCCACAGTCCATGACCGGGAATTTCCAGCAAGAGATCAATCTCGGCTCCTGCAGCCGTCCTATAAAAACTAGCGACGGTTCGCTCGGGCGCTGCGGCTAACAGATTGTCGATAACGAATCCTTCCCACGAGGAACCGGACACTGGGTGTCCAGCGAGATCGTTGAAAGTTTTCAGTCCCAACAGTGCGTGTACCAGACCACTGTCCCTGATATAAACCTTGGGCGACTTCACCAAACGCTTTCCTGCGTTGTTGTGGAACGGCTGGAGGCGTCTGACGAGCAGCAGATCGGAAAGCAAGTCGATATAGCGTTGTACGGTGGGAGCGGTGATTTGAAGCGCAGATGCCAGACGTGAGGCATTTAGCAACGTCCCTTGCCCATGCGCCAGCATTGTCCAGAGTCGTTCCAGCACACCCGCCGGCACACGCGGCCCGAATAGGGGAACGTCTCGCTCCAGATACGTGCGTATAAAGTCGCCACGCCAGCGTAGGCTCACCGTGTCGTTTGGAGCGAGATAGCTGCCGGGAAAGCCGCCTCGTGTCCAAAGTTGGAGGAGCGTAGGTTCATCGGCGGGCAGCTCCAGTACGTTGAACGGGCCCATATTGATGTAGGTAATTCGTCCAGCAAGGCTCTCGCTCGACTGCCGCAGCAAGTCAATCGAGGCCGACCCCAGAATTAAAAATCGACCCTTACCGTGACCCGTTCTGCGTCCCTGATCGATGATGCCCCGGAGCGAGCTGAAAAGTTCCGGGACGCGATGGATTTCATCGAGGACGACCAGGCTATTCTCGTACTGCCGAAGGAAGAGAGCTGGCTCTGCCAGTCTGTCTCGATCCTCCCGAGCTTCAAGGTCTAGGTAGAGCGACCCTGGACGCGCGTCTGCGATCTCTCGTGCCAAAGTTGTTTTACCTACCTGACGCGGCCCGATGATAGCGACAGCGGCTTGCTCGGCGAGGGAATGCTCAATGAATGGAGTGACGGACCGGGCAATCATCCTTGCATAATAAAACATCCGCTTTCAATTTGCATGGTTGCCGCCGGCTCTGGTGTCTCGGTGCTGAAATGTAGAGAGCTACGCTGCTTCGCAGCGGGTATATGCTGACACGTCATCCCCACTAGGGAACTGCAAAGCTACCCAAAGTTCACGATTGATAACGTGTTTGCTTTCAATTGCTTGGATTCTTGCGTTTCCGGCTGTAAACGCCGCTGCAGTGAACAACATTTCTCTGTCAGCGACGGCGTTTGCAGAAACCGGTGGTGCGGTGGAAGCATCCAAGCGCTTCAAGGGAATATCTGTTCCAGGTGGCAAATCGAATGGCCTTCGGTACCGACAAGCCGCAAGAAGCTGTTACGCCGTCCGCATCTACGGTCTCGGTAAATGAGACCTCCCGTGCAAGATCCATTGCCACGCGCCTTACCGACGCGGAGTTCGGTGAGGTTGAGGCAGCAGCGGCTGATGCCGGTAAGAAGGTGGCGGAATGGCTACGCGAGGCGGCGCTTACCCACGCCCGCGCGGGTGCCAGTACAGAGGAGCAGACCGATCCTATCTTGCTGGCAGAGATTATGGGGATGCGCTCACTCATGCTGAATCTGTTTGCGAGAGCCTCGGAAGGTCCACTGACAACCGAAGATTTACGCAAGATGTCGGCCTGTTCGGACTCGATTAAGGAGCAACGGGCGCAGGATTACATGGCGCAGAGGCGTCGCCGGACCAGTCCCAAAACTACGGACAAGCCATAATGAAAATCTCCTGCATTCGGTTTGCGTTTCCCTGGCGGATCGCGTTGATCCTGGCTCTGCTTCCGTGTCTCCCATTGCTCGGTTTCTGGGCATGGTTGCATTGGGAAGTACCGCCACTGCAGCGGTATTATCTGGTGGCATATTGGCACAGTTCCGAGACAGCAAATCAACTAGATTCTCAGACTCAAATCCGATGGCTCATGGAGACGGCTCCCGGGCGTAAGAGACAGTGGCTATTCGCTCCCGATGTCACTGAGGGAGGCCTGAATGATCTCTCTATTAACCTCTCGTCTTTTGCTGTTGGACAAGGATGGACGGGCATAGAAAGAACCCCGGTTGAAAGCGTGGATTCCACCGAGGTCGAGAAGCTCCTGCGTAAAGATTTTTACGACGGCGAAAGTTTCCGCCGACTCGTCCATGAACCGCTGCTCTATGGTGTCGCGGCGTGGCTGATCGTCGCCTATTTAGCATTCGTGATGAGAGAGGACATCGGGTACGAATGGAGACAGCTTCGACGAGAGGCTACGGAGCCCCAATGGTCATCGAATTATGGAGGGGATTGGCCCGAGAATCGAGACGGGATTGTTGCTCGACTTCGGTTGCGAATTGCCCACTGGATTAGTGAGCAGAAGACAGCGCTTGAGTGGCCGAGTTTTGGGCCTGCAACCAGTCGCAGATTCGGTCTTAAGAAGTTGCCAAATACAGAAATGCTTCGTGAGAGTGACCGACCGGCATCGACTCAAGTTCGCGGCGAGGTTTCTACTGCACGGCAACTGGCTACTCCGCCCCCTTTGCACTCCCCGAAACCATCCTCTCAGCGACGCACTATCTTCCCCGGATCGGCTACATCGGATGCTGCGCATTCGCAATCACAACCGTGGGATGAATCGAAATGGATTGATTGACGAAGAGGCTTCCGACGTCTCTGTGTATTCCAGACCGATTCGTCTATCAACTTGGCATCTCTTCGCTCAACTCTAGGCAGCGTAGATAGCCTTCACGTGAATCTCCCTTCAACTCGTCTCAAAGCGCTGCTTGACGAGAGCTATTTGAGAGTGAGAACGTCCCCGTCTTGAGCATGGAGTACACCAGTTAGAACTCACGTGGAAGGTGCTGTTGGGAATGTTCTCAGGCACCGTATCGAGCCTCGATTGAGTCAGCTATAACTCTCGTGTTGGTGGAGTAATTACGGCTCAAATCACTGGTCCATTACTCCGCGAATAGCTTTGATTAAGTTAGAAATAACCAATGGCCATAGGGGTTTCGACGATCATGAGGCGAAAAATATTTCAGCAATAACGACCCGCTTATCCACAAATCTCGGCTACGATGGGAATCAAGACAGTAACTATTTGCTGTCTCACGGGCCAAGGTATGTTGACTATCTCTAAATCGCTATCTGCTGGACAAGCACGAACGTATCACGCGCGTGAGTTCACCTCTGAACGACAGCACTACTGGAGCCGCGATAAGCAAGGGCATAGTGAGTGGCAGGGGAGCCTCGCAAAGGAGTGGGGCTTGCGTGGCAACGTAGGGGCTGAAGAGTTTGCTCGTTTGAGCGAAGGACGGCACCCGGCGAACGATGCGCAGCTCGTCAAGCACCAGCCTGCCAGGACCTACGAGAATCAGTACGGCAAGCAGATCACCAGTTCAGAACACCGTGCAGGATGGGATGCGACGTTCTCCGCACCCAAGTCTGTTTCGCTAACAGCCCTTGTGGGTGGCGATGATCGTGTACGTGAGGCGCATCGTGAAAGTGTTCGCGTGGCGTTGCAGGAGTTGGAGCGTTACGCACAGGCTCGCATTGGTAACGTCCATGCGCCCGAGACAACAGGCAAGTTCGTCGCCGCTACCTTCGAGCATGACACCGCTCGTCCTGTAGACGGCTATGCTGCGCCGCAGCTTCATACTCACGCAGTCGTCTTCAATGTGACTGAGCGACACAATGGACAGACGCGCGCATTGCAAGAGCGCAGTCTCTTCCAATCGCAACAGTATGCGACAACCGTGTACCGATCCGAGCTTGCAATGAAGTTGCAGGGCCTTGGCTATGAGATTGAACGCGGCAAGCATGGCCAGCCGGAGATCAAAGGATATTCGCAGGAGTATTTGGAAGCATCGAGCCCGCGTCGTGTGCAGATCAAAGAACACCTACAGGAGATTGGAAGAAAGGGCGCGGGCGCAGCAGAAGTAGCAGCTCATCGCACACGCGACAGCAAGGAAATCCATTCGCCTGCAGAGGTATTGCAGCAGCACCGCGACCTGGCTGCTCGATTCGGCCATCAAGCAGATCGTGTCGTCGCAAAGGCACAGGAAGAGCACCATGCGGTGCAGCCGGAGAAGACGGCGCAACAGTCGGTGACGTATTCCCGCAATCACGTCTTTGAACGCTCTGCTGTTCAGGACGAGCGTGCGATCCTGCAAGCGGCAATCGACCGCAGCATGGGGCAGGCTTCCTACAGTCATGTTCGACAGGAGTTTGAACAGCGGGTGGCGCGTGGGGAGTTTCGGGCGATTGAGCGGACGGATGGCCGAGCAGCGTCACTGTATACGACCTCTGAAATGATCCGAATGGAGCGGGAGATCGTCGGTCACATGCAGCGCGGCAATCAGCGCGGCTATGACGATCCAATGTTGGTATCGCCACAGCTGAGAATCTGGACGGAAGATCGCCATCCTGAATTGAACCGTTCACAACGCCAAGCGGTCGATGAGATATTCCTGAGTCGCGAGAAGATCGTGGGCCTGGATGGTGTCGCCGGTGCAGGTAAGACGACGACGCTCGCCGTGGTGCGTGAGGGTGCTGAAGCGCAAGGCTACAAAGTCGAAGGATTCGCGCCGACATCGCGCGCAGCTCACAAGCTGGCTGAGGCCGGCATGGAGACTTCAACTCTCCAGCGTTATCTTGCCAAAGGGACACAGACCGACACTGGAGAGAAGTGTTTGTATGTACTCGATGAGTCGTCGCTTGCGTCCACGCGCCAGATGCACGAGTTCATCGAACGTCTCCATCGGAATGATCGAGTGCTGTTGGTGGGAGATAGTCGTCAACATGAGGCCGTAGAAGCAGGGCGTCCGTTCGCGCAATTGCAGGAAGCAGGAATGCGAACGGCGACATTGAACGACATCGTTCGGCAGCGCGATCCAGAGTTGAAGCAGGTTGTCGAACAGTTGGCACGCGGGCAAGTAGGCGCCGCCGTCGAGAGTCTTGACCAGCAGGGTCGAGTACATCAGGTGAAGGGCCACGAGGAGCGTATTGCTGCTATTGCGCGGGAGTACGCCAAGTCTCCCGCCGGAACGCTCGTCGTTTCACCGGACAATCGTTCCCGCAGCGAGATCAATTTACGTATACATGATGAGTTGCAATCGCGCGGGCTTGTGAACAGGCAGGACCATTCCGTGCGGACGCTTGTTCCGCGTCAGGAGATGACCGGTGCTGACCGTAGTTGGGCACAGCAGTACCAGGTCGACGACATCTTGCGTTACTCGCGCACATCGAAGGAGACCGGCATCGAGAAAGGCGAATACTCGCGGGTTCTTGCTGTGAACGCTCAGGCGAACACTTTGACGGTGGTGCGAGGGAACGGAGAGCAGACCAGCTACGATCCGCGCCGCCAGGTCGGAGTCTCCGTCTACCGAGAGGAAGAGAAGAGATTCTCCGTTGGAGATCGCATCCAGTTCACCGCGCCCAGCCAGGAACTGAAGATTGCCAATCGTGATTTGGGAACCATCGAGAACATCGGGCGGGATGCAACGATGCGGGTGCGGTTAGATGATGTGCGCAAAGTCGAATTCAATCCGCAACAGCATCCGCATGTCGACCATGGGTATGCCGTCACCAGCTATTCAAGCCAAGGCCAGACGGCAGAACGCGTATTAGTCAACGTAGACACGGAGCTTGCTGCAAGAGATCTGCTCAACGGTCGCATGGCTTATGTCTCGATCTCGCGTGGTCAATTCGACGCGCAGATATTTACGGACAGTCTGGAAAAGTTACCAAAGGCATTAGGACATGATGTTTCGCACCAGAGTGCCTACAAGCCGGAACAGGCTGTTGCCTTATCTGAGTCGAAGGTTGTGACGCCGAAGCATGATGTCGAGGTGAGCATGGGGTACGGGTTGAGCCTCTGAACGCGTTCTGTGGTCAGTAAATGGAGGCAATCATCTTTGCGAGTTCGGTTCGAGAACGGTTTTTCAACTTTTGAATAGGAGGTTGAGTTATGGCGGCAGAGCATGTCATTGACTTCGACAGAGGAATAGGCAAATCGCTAATACGAGAAGACGCAGGTTCGCAATTCGAAGTTCATCGCCGCAAACCTCCACAACGCGCTATAGTGGCGACGGAAGACAAGCTGCTGGTGAGCCGCGAAGAGGCCGCGCAACTTCTTTCCATTAGCCAACGTGCGCTCGACTATCTCGTAGCGTCGAAGCGACTGCCAACCAGGAGAATCGGGGGACGAGTTCTGATTCCAATGGCGGACCTACGGAAGTATGCTCGCTGCGACCATCCTGAACGAATCGTGAGTTGAATACAGATGGGGCGCTAGAGACGATGCAGGCGATAAGCCGACTTTCTATGAGCAGGTCACTAGTGTCAAGGGATTGTTCTTTGTTTTTCCTTCATAGGGATTCTGCTTTTTGTTGTTGCTCTTGGTATCGTTGCTCT
>NZ_JACHDZ010000002.1 GCF_014201375.1 Tunturiibacter empetritectus | reverse complement strand
GTGCAGACCGTCTTGCGGGTCTCGCGGAAGCCCACGATCTCGCAGTCCTCGCCAACCTTCACCTTGCCGCGCTCGATACGGCCCGTCACCACAGTGCCACGGCCAGAGATCGAGAAGATGTCTTCGATCGGCATCAGGAACGGCTGGTCGACCGCGCGCTCAGGCTGCGGAATGTACTTGTCCACCGCCGCCATCAGCTCGTCGATCTTGGCCTCCCACTGGGCTTCGCCGTTCAGCGCGCCCAACGCTGAGCCGCGGATGATCGGAGTGTCGTCGCCAGGGTAGTCGTACTTCGACAACAGCTCGCGAACCTCCATCTCCACCAGCTCGATAAGCTCTTCGTCCTCAACCGCATCGCACTTGTTCAGGAACACCACGATGAAGGGAACGCCAACCTGACGCGCCAGCAGAACGTGCTCCTTGGTCTGGGGCATCGGGCCGTCGGTCGCCGCAACCACCAGGATCGCGCCGTCCATCTGTGCGGCTCCGGTGATCATGTTCTTGATGTAGTCCGCGTGACCCGGGCAGTCGACGTGCGCGTAGTGCCGGTTCGGCGTCTCGTACTCGACGTGCGAGGTGGCAATCGTAATACCGCGCTCGCGCTCCTCAGGTGCGTTATCAATCGTGTCGAACGAACGAAACTTGTTATTCGGGTTGTGCTTCGAGAGCACCTTCGTAATCGCCGCCGTCAGCGTCGTCTTGCCATGATCGATGTGCCCGATCGTCCCGATGTTTACGTGCGGCTTTGACCGGTCAAACTTTTCCTTGCCCATGACTCTCTCCGTGTTTCGTACTTCTAAAGTTCAACTACTAAACTGTTTGCACCTTGCGGCACCGGCTTACTTACTTGTCATTACCGTCTTTGCCCTGCACCTTGGCAATGATCTCTTCCGAGACCGAGCGGGGCGCCTCTTCGTACTGCTTGAACTGCATGGAATAGTTAGCGCGGCCCTGCGTGGACGACCGCATGTGGGTGGCGTAACCGAACATCGTGCTTAGAGGAACCGTGGCCCGTATAGCCTGGGTGGTGCCGACCATCTCCATACCTTCGATTCTTCCGCGGCGCGAGTTCAGGTCGCCGATGATCGTACCCATGTACTCTTCGGGGACTGTAACCTCGACTGCCATCACCGGCTCCAGGAGAACCGGCTTTGCCTTACGGGCAGCTTCCTTGAACGCCATCGAACCGGCGATCTTGAATGCCATTTCGTTCGAGTCGACATCGTGATAGCTGCCGTCGTAGAGCGAAACCTTGACGTCCACCATCTCGTAGCCGGCCAGAATGCCACGCTGCATCGCGTCCTGAATTCCCTGATCGATCGGCTTGACGTACTCCTTCGGAATCGCGCCACCCTTCGTATCGTTGGTGAACTCATAGCCCTTGCCCGGCTCGTTGGGCGAGATACGGATCTTGCAGTGGCCGTAGTTACCCGAACCGCCGGTCTGACGGATGTACTTGCCTTCAGCATCCGAGTTCGCGCGAATGGTCTCGCGGTAGTTCACCTGGGGCTTACCAACGTTGGCCTCGACCTTGTACTCACGCATCATGCGGTCGACAATGATCTCAAGGTGCAGCTCGCCCATTCCGGCGATGATGGTCTGGCCCGAGTCAATATCGGTGCGGACGCGGAACGTGGGATCTTCCTGCGCCAACTTAGCGAGCGCCATACCCATCTTCTCCTGGTCGGCCTTGGTCTTTGGCTCCACGGCCACTTCGATAACCGGCGCCGGGAAATCGATCGACTCAAGCACTACAGGGTGCTTATCCGTAGTGATCGTGTCACCGGTAACGAGATTCTTCAGACCAACCGCAGCGCAGATATCGCCTGCAAGAATCTCGGTGATCTCTTCGCGCTTGTTGGCGTGCATCTTCAACAGGCGGCCGATACGCTCCGTCTTGCCGGTACGCGGATTCAACACCGAGTCGCCGGTCTTCAACTGACCCGAATAGACGCGGATGAAGATCAGCTGGCCCACAAACGGGTCGGTCATGATCTTGAACCCAAGTGCCGAGAACGGCTCGTTGTCATCAGCCTTGCGGATAACCTCTTCCTCCATGTTGTCGGGGTTATGGCCAATCATGGGAGGAATATCCAGCGGGCTGGGCAGATAATCGACCACTGCATCGAGCAGCGTCTGCACACCCTTGTTTTTGAACGACGAACCGCAGAGCACCGGGAAGATGTTCATCGCGATGGTCGCCTTGCGGATGCCAGCCTTCAGCTGAGCTTCAGTAGGCTCCTGACCCTCGAGGTAGAGATGCATGATCTCGTCATCAGAGTCAGAGACAGCCTCAATCAGAGCCGCACGTGCAGTCTTGGCCTTGTCGAGCAGGTCAGCAGGAATCTCTTCCACCGAGTACTCAGCGCCCATGGTCTCGTCGTGCCAGTAGATCGCCTTCATCGTAACCAGATCGACAACACCAAGAAACTTCGCCTCAGCACCAATCTGGATGTTGATCGGTACCGCGCGTGCCCCCAGACGATCAACGATCGTCGAGGTCGCGTAAACAGCGTCCGCACCGGCCTTGTCCATCTTGTTGATGAAGCAGATCCGGGGAACCTTGTATTTGTCAGCCTGACGCCAGACAGTCTCAGACTGTGGCTGAACGCCAGCGACCGCGTCGAAGCAGGCAACCGCACCATCCAGCACGCGGAGCGAACGCTCCACCTCAGCCGTGAAGTCCACGTGGCCGGGGGTGTCGATGATGTTGATGCGGATGTTCTTCCAGGTGCAGGTCGTCGCAGCAGACGTAATCGTGATGCCGCGCTCCTGCTCCTGCTCCATCCAGTCCATGGTCGCAGTTCCCTCGTGCACTTCGCCGATACGGTGCGTGATGCCCGTATAGAAGAGAATGCGCTCGGTCGTCGTCGTCTTGCCGGCGTCGATGTGCGCCATGATTCCGATGTTCCGGCAACGATTCAGAGGTGTAGTGCGTGCCACGGTCTATCTCTCATCTGCGAGCGTCTGCTCGCGGTAAAAACTGCGTTGAACCCAAAATCTAAGGACGCTCTGCTGGAAAACCAACTACCAGCGGTAGTGCGCGAAAGCCTTATTGGCCTCGGCCATACGGTGAACGTCTTCCTTCTTCTTCATCGCGGCGCCACGGCCATTGGCCGCATCAAGCAGCTCAGCGGTGAGCTTCTCAACCATGCCCTTCTCGCCACGTGCGCGGCCGTAAGTCACCAGCCAGCGGATCGCGAGCGAGGTGCGGCGCTCCGGCAGAACTTCGATCGGCACCTGGTAGTTCGCTCCACCAACACGGCGGCTCTTGACCTCGAGAAGCGGCTTGCAGTTCTCGATCGCCTTCTTGAACAGCTTGAGGGCTTCGTCGCCACCCTTCTGCTCAAGGTTGGTCATGGCGGTGTAGAAGATGCCCTGTGCGGTCGACTTCTTGCCGCCCCACATCATTGAGTTGACAAATTTTGTGACCAGGGTCGAGTTATAGACCGGGTCTGCAGCAACTTCACGCTTAGCGATGTAACCTTTTCTCGGCATTGCTCTCTCTTCTCGTCTTCCTTCAGGACCGTAGACCTCTCAAGCCCTGAACCTGGTTTATGCAGCCAGCCCAATCCATCAGGCCAGCCGGGTTGATCTAAAAACTCAAACTGCTTCAAACCACAAACTACTTCGCAGCAGCCTTCGGACGCTTCGCGCCGTACTTCGAGCGGCTCTGCTTCCGGTTGGCCACGCCGACCGAGTCGAGCGTTCCGCGAACGACGTGATACCGAACGCCCGGCAGATCCTTCACACGGCCGCCGCGGATCAGCACAATCGAGTGCTCCTGCAGGTTGTGGCCGATGCCCGGGATGTAGGTCGTGACCTCAATCCCGTTGGTGAGGCGAACACGCGCGACCTTACGGAGAGCCGAGTTCGGCTTCTTCGGGGTCTGGGTGTAAACGCGGGTGCAGACGCCACGGCGCTGGGGCGAACCCTGGAGCGCGGGGCTGGCGGTCTTATAACGAGTGGGCGTGCGGCCCTGCTTGACGAGCTGATGGAACGTAGGCACTAGAACTCCTTGTTAATGCGCGGCAAAACATCTACAACCAAACCTGTGTGAGACGCGCAGGTAGGATTCAAGCTTCGCCTCGTGCGGTACCTGCACGGCACACGCAAAAAAATGAGAACGCTGAAGCGTCTCTGACGAAGATCTTCCCTGCTGCGTCTGTAAACCGGTACAACAAACCAGACGTAAACAGTCGACGGTGGTCGAGCGTCTTTCCTCATTCAAGGATGAGCCGACTCCGTTTCGCTGTCCCGGCCCGCATAGCCCGTCCAGGGTGGAGGGTGTCGCAGGCACGATTGCGATAGGCCGCAGACTTACAACATTTCAGACCGAACAACACGGATCAGGAATGCTCTGCGGTGAATCTCTTGTATCCAGTATAGCGCAATCCTTCGGCACCCGCCTTGCGACAGGGAGACGAATCTTGGTGATCGCGTGGGTTTTTCTCCACCCCTCCGTGCGTCGAGCTTGCCAACAACTGCGTTGAGCTTTCCCTACGACACGGTCCGGATACTCGCGGAACCTTCTTACAATAGCAATCTAACGGCGAAACGTCAAATTTTTTGGCGATCTCTACCCTCAAATCCCGCCAATTGCACCATTGCGGCTGCACCCACCCCCGTCCCCGACCGACCCCCAACCAGTCTCCGACCAGTCCCTGACAAAAGCGAATCCCCACTCCATGCTAGGCTTTTCCAATGGCTTTGGCAGATCTCCGCGACTGTTCCCCCTCCTCTGGTTTCACCGCCTTCACCGCCGCCGCATGCACCGCCCTGCTGATGCTCGGAGCCGCCTCCGCAGCCCACGCCGAGTCCGACGCAAACGCCTCTAGTCTCAAAGACCCGCGGATCGGCTCCCTGATCCAAACCCTCGGCCAGACCAAAACCCCCTCCGCCGCATCCATCTCACCCGATGGAGCCATCGTCGCCTGGTCAGTCCGCACCCATGACGGCACCCAGATTCACCTCTCCGAGGTAGCAAACCCAGACCCCGCAAAAGAAAAGATCGTCTCCACCGGCTCAGGAGCAACAAACTGCAGCAGCTCCGATCCAAAGTGGTCGCCCGACGGAGAGTCTCTGGCCTTCGTATCCGACTGCACCGCCAAGATAGATCAGCCCGGACAAGACCAAGTCTTCCTCTGGTCGAAGGGCTCTGGCGAATCGAAACAACTCACCCATCTCGTAGGGAACATCGACTCTCTCGCCTGGTCACCCGACGGCAAATCCATCGCCTTCCTCTTCGTCGAAAACGCTACCCGCTCCGCCGGAGCCCTCGCCGCCATGAAGCCGTGGTCCGGCGTCATCGGCGAAGACGGCGTCGAGGTGCAGCGAATCTATGGCGTGGATGTTGCTTCAGGCCTGGGAAATTGGATCTCGCCTATCCGCCAACTTCACGTATACGAGTTCAACTGGGCTCCCGACTCGCGCAACATCGCATACATCGCTGCCGACGCGCCAGGCGAAAATAACTGGTGGGTCGCAAGACTCTACACTCAATACGTCGGTTTCATCGCCGCGTGCGGCGAATACGAAAACACCGACGACAAGGGCCAGAAGACAAAAATAAACATGTGCAAGGAAGCCGGAGCGCCGATGGGAGTTCCCACCGCGATCCTCGACCCCACCAAAATCTCCGGCCCCCTCCACGGCCTCCAGATCGCCGTCCCCCGCTACTCCCCCAACGGCAAGCAAATCGCCTTCATAGGCGGCATCATGAGCGATCAGGGATCCACCGGCGGCGATCTCTACCTGATCCCCTCCACCGGCGGCGAGCCAAAGAACATAACCCCGGGCCGCGCCGCATCGGTCGCCTACTTCGGCTGGGCCGGCCCCGAACTCATCGCCATGGCCGAACACGTAGGCGGCAACAGTCACCTCACCGCCCTCGATCTCGCCACCGGCAGAGACATCCCGCAGGCCAGCGTCACCTTCCCCGAGACCATCGGCGCAGGCGACCTGGTCATGAGCGTCTCCATCTCCCAAGAGCACACCATCGCGATCATCCGCAGCTCCTTCGAGCGCGCCCCCGAGGTATGGGCCGGCCCCCTTCACGACCTCAAGCAGATCACCCACCTCAACGACAGCCTCAAACCCGCCTGGGGAAAGACCGAGAACATCGAATGGACCAACGGCGGCTTCAAAGTTCAGGGATGGCTCCTCCACCCCGCCAACTATGACCCCGCAAAGAAATATCCTCTCCTCGTCAGCGTGCACGGTGGTCCCTCTAGCGCCGTCACACCTCGCTGGCCAGGCGCGGGATATGGCGGCGCGCCATTCTCCGCACTCGGATACTTCGTCTTCATGCCCAACCCGCGCGGCAGCTACGGCCAAGGCGAGAAGTTCACCCAGGCCAACATCAAGGACTTCGGCTACGGTGACCTTCACGACATCCTCACCGGCATGGACGTCCTCGAAAAGCGCTTCCCCATCGACAAAGATCGTGAGGGCCTCACCGGCTGGAGCTACGGCGGCTTCATGACCATGTTCGGCGTCACCCAGACCACGCGCTTCAAAGCAGCCGTCGCCGGAGCAGGCATCAGCGACTGGAAGAGCTACTACGGTGAAAACTCCATCGACCAGTGGATGGTGCCCTTCTTCGGCAAGACCGTCTATGACGACGCCGAAGTCTACGCAAAGAGCTCAGCCATCGAATACATCAAAAAAGTAAAGACCCCAACCCTGGTCGTCGTCGGAGATCGCGACGGCGAATGCCCCGCTCCGCAGAGCTTCGAGTTCTGGCATGCGCTCCGTGCCGAAGGCGTGAAGACGCAGTTAGTGATATACCCAAACGAGGGGCATGCCTTCCACGACCCCGCGCATCGCAGGGACGTTCTCGAGCGGGCCCTCAACTGGTTCGAGACAGAGATGCCCGCAAAGTAGAAGTCTTCCGGTCTCGCTCCCGTCCGCAATCTTTCGCGAAAGGGAGCAAACTTGTCACGATGCGAAATGATTGGCTGGATCGTCCAACCAACGTTCGAACAGTATTTATGCCCGGAAGATTTGCTTCCGGTCTGTGCAGCTTTTACACTATGGGTTCAGCTATTCAGCGGTTGCGGTGTGACCGTTCAGCTTGAGTTCTGGTTGGACGGGGAGGTTCAATGCGTCGGTTTGCCACGTTAGTCTTTCTTTTGCTTTTCACGATTCCTTTTGGTGTCTCGATCTCGGGTTGCTCCAAGAAAACAGCCGCAGTCTTCTGCAACGGCGGAGACACCGGCCCTGTCGTCGGCCAGGTAGCGACCATTAATCTCCAACCCAAGATCTTCGGCATATCGTTGAACTTTGCGCAGATCGGCCAAGTCAGTTCACCGGCAGCCATCGACTGCAAGGGCACCGCCGTAACGGTGTCCGGCTACACCTACGCCACCTTCCTCCCCAATGGCCAGCCCGACATGACCATCGCCGACGTCCAGCCAACCACCGGCCGGCTCTGCGCAGGCACCTGGAACAGGAACACCGGCGGTGGCATCGCCGACTTCACCACCTGCAACCCCACCAACAAATCCGGCACCGTCTACGTCGTAGCCAACGGCAACGGAGTCAGCAGCAATCCGCTCCCGATCTTCATCCATCCCGTGGTCACCAATGTGACCCTCGGGGCGCTCTCAACCGACTGCGTCCACGACCCGGCCACCAACTGCAGCCCCGCAGCCTTTATTACCCAGACATCGACCTGCGCGCAGACCACCAACGGAAACGGCTGCTGCGCCGTGCCTGTGCCCCCGCCAGCTGCCGCGGTTCCGGCAACCGGTTGCGTCTCCCAGTTTGTCACCAGTCAGCTTGCAGCCAGAGTCCTGGCCGGAGACGGTGCCAACATCAGCTGCCAGGTCGGCCATCTCTCCTACGCTCCGCAGACCGCCTCCGTCGTCACCATCGACCAGAACGGTGTCGCCACCGCGCAGCAGCCTGGATCGACCGTCATCACCGCAAACATCGCGAACGCCGGAAGCTCGGCTGGCTTCTTCTCCACCTGCCCACCTGTCTCGATCGCACTCACCGCCACCGTTGGCACAGGCAACTCAACCAGCGTGACCGTAAATCCCAACAACGTGCAACCGATCAACGCCGTTGCAACGGATACCAACGGAACAGTCCTCACCGGCCTCGCTCTCAACTTCGAATCCACCACCCCGACAACCATTCCCGCCGCCTCCGCAGCCTCGGTGACCCCCGTCTTCCCAGGCGCCGCCGCCATCACCGCAGTCTGCCAGCCTCCCACCTGCAATCCGTCCCCGTTCAATCAGATTGGCCTCTTCGGCAACGGAAAAGCCATCACCTCGAATCCAGTCCTCGTCACCGCCCCAGGCGTCAACAGCACCAATCTCTATATCGCGAGCACCAACTCCTTCTATCTCGTGCCCGTGGACTTCACGCAGCCTCAACTCGGAAACCCTGTACGCCTGCCCTATCAGCCCAACTCCATGGTCATCAGCAACGACGGCACCTCCATCTACATGGGAAGCTCCTTCGAACTCATGACCTTCAGCGCAACCACCAACAGCATAGGCGCTCAGGACACCACCGTACCCGGCACCGTGATCGCAATCTCGCCTGACGGCACAACGCTGGTCATCACCGACCCCATCCGCCAGTTTGTCTACCTCTACAACACCAAGGGCAGCATTCAGACCCAGTACGGCGGCGTCGCCACCCACGCCGTCTTCTCGCCCGACAACTCCACCGTCTACATCACCCTCGGCGACTACAACTCCTCGACCGGCGTCACGACTCCCAACAACACCCTGCTGGTTCACTCCACCTTCACCGGCTGGTACCAGACAACGTCCTCGCAATCGACCAGCGACGTAGCCATCGGTGTCCCAAGCGTCGGAGCCTTCTTCGGCGGCAACCCAACCACCGCTCGCTCCTACTGCCCGGTGACCACTATCGTCGGCGGCGCCGCCCCCACCACCTCCTCCACCACGACCAACCTCTTCTATCCCGACGCCGGCGTGCTCGGACCGCAGACCGACCGAATCGCCACCACCAACGACGGACTCCACCTTCTCGGCGCAACCGTCACGCCGACGCCAACCTTGACCGACCTCGCCATCGGGGTCCCAGCCAGCAGTACCGCTGCCGCCGCACCGGGCCTTCCCATCGCCGCGTGCCCTGGTCAAACGCCCATAACGACACCGCAGAAGTTCACCACCAACACCGTCTTCACCGGTGCGCTTCCCGGTGTCACCGCCTCAGCCATCACCGGCGTCTTCCCCACCTCGGACTCGAAGATCGCCTTCGTGGCCTATCAGGGCAGCGGAGCCGTTGTTCCCACCTACACCCCTCAGCCCACCGGCGCTGGCACTCTGAGCAGCATCCCCCTGTCGACCGCTCTCGGAACCCCCATCGCGCCGATCGTCGGCGTGGTCAGCGCAGACAACCAGACCTTCTACGCGGGCACCACGGGAGACAACGCCGTCCACCTCATCACCAAACAAAGCGACGGCACCTACAAGGACACGACAACCCCTCTCGCACCGAAGCTGCCAGACGTGAATGGAAATATCGTCGCTCCCAACCTTCTGGTGCAGAAGCCGCGCAAGTCGACCTCCTAGGATTGGTCCTGCCGGACGGGCGCCCTGCGCGGGCAGCGGTCACTTCGTGACCTGTATACCGCTTCGCGTGGTGCTCCCGTTGGTCGCAAGCAAGAGTTTGTGCCGACCGGCGGGAGGACCGTAGGTATTCGCCGCGCCAAGACCGGTATACGCGTCACGAAGTGACCGCCGCCCGCGCAGGGCGCCCGTCCGGCAGGACAGCTCTACGCCAGCCGCTTCTTCAGCAAATCCCGCGCAATCGCATCCAGCACGCCATTCAGAAAGTGGATCGACTCCGGCGCAGCGTACCGCCGTCCAATCTCCAGCGTCTCGTTGATGATGATCGCAGCAGGCGTATTCGGAAATCCAAGCATCTCCGCCACCGAAGCCCGCAGCAGATTCCGATCCACCACCGGCATCCGCTCCAGCCGCCAGTTCTGCGCATGCTCTTCAATCAGCTTGTCGATCTCCTCATCGCGAGTCGTCGCAACACGATAAAGATCCTCCGCAAACCCACGCGTCTCGGCATCCACATCCTCCACCGACGCCCAAAAAAGTTTCTGCACCTGCTCGGGCGACTGCTTGCCCAGGTCTCCCTGAAACAACATCTGCATCGTAAGTTCGCGCGACTTGCGGCGTGTGCCCATTATTTTTTCCCCTGGCCGTTCTGCGCCGCGAGCTTACGCTGGATCGACACCATCTCAATCGCCGCGCTGGCCGCCTCAAAGCCCTTGTTTCCCGCCTTCAGCCCCGCACGGTCGAGCGCCTGCTCCAGCGTCTCGCAGGTCAGTACCCCGAACGCATGCGGAACCCCAGTCTCCTGCTGCGACTGGCCAATCCCCCGCGCCACCTCGTTGTAGATCGCCTCGTAGTGCGCCGTCTCCCCACGCAGCAAACACCCCAGCGTAATAATCGCATCGAACCTCTTCGACTCCGCCAGCGTCCGTGCAGCCGACGGCACCTCCCACGCACCAGGAACCCGAACAATCTCAATATCAGCCCGCGCCACGCCGCTGCGATGAAGCGCATCGAGCGACCCCTGCAGCAGCCGGTCGGTGATCACCGTATTCCAGCGCGTCGTCACCACCGCGAAGCGCATACCCACAGCGCTCAGGTCACCCTCTACAGCCTCAGGCTGGCCATGCAGCGGATTCTCTGACTGCCAGAACCCAATCCGCAGCTCAGTCGTGATCTGCAACGTAAACAGCCTGCTGTTCCAGTGCGTCAGCTCTGCGGCAGAGAGAATCTCCGGAATCTCCTCCGTGCGATAGCTCGCCAGCAGCCACTTTTCCACGAGCGAACGGATGTGGTCCAGCTGCGTCACCTCGATCAGCACCGTTGGCACCGCAGGCTCCCTGCCCGTTACAAACTCAAGATTGCCAATCGGCGCAAGGAAGGCAGCGCCGCGACCCTGCGCATCCTGCCACCCCTTGCCCTTTTCAAAACCAAGAGCAGAAAAGAGGCTCGAGACACGGTCAAACTCAGCCCCCGACGCTATCGCGCTGACGTGCGTAATTCCCTTAATCATAGATTCGATTGTATCGTCTGGAGTGCGGCGCGAGAGCGCCCACAAGATCACCCACGAGATAGCCAGAGGAGAGGTACGTGAACTACGAAACGTTGCTGTGCGAGGTAAAGGATCAGGTAGCGCGCGTCACCCTGAACCGCCCCCAGGTCCTCAACGCCCTGAACACCCAGGTCTTCAACGATCTGGAAGCCGTATTTTCAACACTCGCCGCCGACCCCGCCGTCCGGGTGATCCTCCTCACCGGCGCCGGCGAAAAAGCCTTCGCAGCCGGCGCAGACATCAAAGAGCTCGCCGCCATCGACGCGACCGCAGGAGAGGCCAAGGCCCGCCGCGGCCAGGGCGTCTTTCGCCTCATCGAGACCTGCGGAAAACCCGTCATCGCCTGCATCAACGGCTTCGCCCTCGGCGGCGGCTGCGAGCTGGCCATGGCCTGCACGATCCGCCTCGCCAGCGACACCGCACGCCTCGGCCAGCCCGAGGTCAAACTCGGCCTCATCCCCGGCTACGGCGGAACCCAGCGCCTCCCGCGCCTCGTCGGCCAGCCCATGGCGCTCAAACTGCTGCTCACCGGTGAGATGATCAACGCCACCGAAGCCCTGCGAATCGGCCTGGTAGACGAGGTGCTTCCCGCAGATAACACCGACAAGTTGATGGAGCGCGCCGAAGCTCTCGCCAAAACCATCGTCGCCATGGCCCCCCTGGCCGTCGCTGCATGCCTCCATGCTGTCCGCGACGGCAGCGAGATCGGCCTCGAACAAGCCATCGACATGGAAGCAAAGATCTTCGGACGACTCTGCGGAACCAGCGACAAAGAAGAGGGCACCAAGGCCTTTCTGGAAAAACGCGCCGCCGTTTGGACCGGACGATAACTACTCGTCTTCGTCGTAAAATCGCCGAGAACTTTGATCTTTTGATCAATGCCATCGCTTGATATGCTGGTGATCGTGCCCTCGCTATTCCGACATTCGCTATCCGGACACTCGCCGCATCCAAGCTATTCGCTGCTACGAGCCTCGCTCCTTCCCGCCGCTTTTCTGCTTCCGCTCGCCCTCGCCGGCTGTTCCCGGCCCGCAATCCCCTCCATCCCCAACGTGGCCGCGCAGAACGCTCTCGCCGCCGAACACCAGCAGGAGAACAACCTCGCCCGCCAGCAGATGGAGCTGATCCCGCCGCCATCGAAGACCCGTTACATGGCCGTCAAGAGCCTCAATCTCTGGGAGAATCCCTACCTCACCGTGCAGGGCGAGATGGCAACCCTGCACGTAGTCGTCGCCGACGGCAACACCAGCGGCCTTGGTGTAGGCGGAATGCTGCGGCCCATCGGCGCCCGCCGCCGCGACCTGAATGTACGCGTCATCGACCTGCCCACCGCGCTCAATGCCATCCCCGAAAACTCCTGGCCCTATGGACGCGTCGTCGCCGTCGAAGAGGCCCACGAAGTCCCCGTCAAAGCGCGTCCAGAGGTTCGCAGAAACATGGAGGCCGTCATCAAAACCCTCAACGACCTCGGCGTAGTCGTCTACGAGTGGAGCGACAACGGACGAAGTTAACCCGAGCAAGCATCCATCTTCCTGCACCGCTGCGCTAACCTGTGAGTGCGGCAAATCTCTAGAGCCTGGGTGAACGATTGCAACTCCATACGACGGCACTGGTAGTCTTCTGTTTTTTCTTTTTGCTCGTTACGCTCGCCGGATTCTGGGCCGCACGGTGGCGAAGACCGAAGGCAGGAATGGGCTCGCTCGAAGAGTGGGGCCTCGCAGGCCGCAGCTTCGGCACCTGGATCACCTGGTTCCTCATCGGCGGCGACCTCTACACCGCCTACACCGTCATCGCGGTCCCGGCAGCGCTCTACGGAGCAGGCGCCATGGGATTCTTCGCAGTCCCCTACGCCGTCATCGCCTACCCCTACATGATGCTCGTCCTGCCGCGCCTCTGGACAGTATGCCACCGCCACGGTTACATAACCTTCGCCGACTTCGTCAGTGGACGCTACGGCAACCGCTGGCTCACCATCGCCATCGCGCTCACCGGCGTCCTCGCCCTTATGCCCTACATTGCGCTGCAACTGGTCGGCATCCGCGTCGTCATCGGAGCCATGGGCATCCACGGCGAGTGGCCTCTCGCAGCCGCCTTCGTCATCCTCGCCGCCTACACCTACTCCAGCGGCCTCCGCGCCCCCGCCGTCATCGCCATCGTCAAGGACATCATGCTCTACATCATGGTCCTCGCCGCGCTCATCTACATCCCCCACAAACTCGGCGGCTACGCGCGCGTCTTTGAGATCGCCAACCAACTCCTCGCCCACCACACTCCTTCAGCCACAATCCACCTCAAACAAGGCCAGTTCCTCGGCTACTCCACCCTCGCCATCGGCTCCGCCATAGCGCTCATGCTCTACCCCCACACCGCCACCGCGGTCCTCAGCGCGCAGAGCGCCAACGTAATCCGCCGCAACGCCGCCATGCTGCCCGCCTACAGCTTTCTCCTGGGACTCATCGCCCTCCTCGGCTATCTCGCACTAGCCGCCGGAGTCGTCACCAAAGATCCCAATCAGGCCGTACCGCTGCTCTTCCTCAAGATGTTTCCTGAGTGGTTCGCCGGCTTCTGTCTCGCCGCGGTCGCCATCGGAGCACTCGTCCCCGCAGCGATCATGTCCATCGCCGCCTCCAACCTCTTCACCCGCAACCTCTACGGCGCGCTGATCCGGCGAAAGATGCTCCCTGAAGAAGAGTCCCGCATGGCCAAGATCGTCTCGCTCGTCGTAAAGTTCGGCGCACTGATCTTCGTCCTCAAGCTCCCCGCACCCTACGCGATCGAGATGCAGCTGCTCGGCGGAATCTGGATGGGCCAGCTCTTCCCATCGGTCGTTCTCGGGGTCTTCACGCGCTGGTTCAATCCCTGGGCGCTCCTCATCGGCTGGGCAGCAGGCATGTTCAGCGGCACAGCTATGGCAGTAGCTCTGGGGCTGAAGAGTTCGGTTTACCCTCTTCATCTCTTCGGCAGCACGTACCCCATGTACGCAGCCGTACCCGCGCTATTGTTGAACCTCGCCGTCTCCACGGTGTTGACGATACTGTTCCGCACAATGAAGTTAAACGCAGGAACCGACGTCACCGACGCCGCAGCCTACATCAGCTAGCTCTGTCCTGCCCGACGGGCCCTCTACGCGTGGGGCGGTCACTTCGTGACGCGTATACCGGTCTTGGCGAACCATACAGCATCGATCCTCACGTTGGTCGGCACGAACTTTATCCTGCGACCAACGGGAGCACCAACCGAAGGGGTATACAAGTCACGAAGTGACCGCACCGCGCGGAGCGGGCCCGTCCGGCAGGACAGCCTTACTCCCACTCAATCGTGCCAGGAGGCTTCGAAGTAATGTCATACACCACCCTATTAATCCCCCGAACCTCACTCACAATCCTGCTCGAGATCGTCCTCAGCACCTCATAAGGCAGCGGAGCCCAATCCGCCGTCATCCCATCCTCGCTTTCCACCGCCCGCACCGCACACGTATTCGCATAAGTCCGCTGATCCCCCATCACTCCAACGCTCTTGACGGGCAACAACACCGCAAAGCTCTGCCAAACCTTCCGATACAGTCCAGCCTTCTTGATCTCATCCACCACAATCTGATCGGCCTCCTGCAACATCGCCACCCGCTCCGCCGTCACCTCGCCCAGAATCCTCACCGCCAGCCCAGGCCCAGGAAACGGCTGCCGTTCAATAATCTCCTCCGGCATCCCCAGGTCCCGCCCAATTCGCCGCACCTCATCCTTGAACAGATCCCGCAGCGGCTCAATCAACTTCAGCTTCATATCTGCCGGCAGCCCACCCACATTATGGTGACTCTTGATCGTATGACTCGGCCCATGCACGCTGCTCGACTCAATCACATCCGGATAGAGCGTCCCCTGTACCAGCCAGGCGATCTCCTCTGCGCCCGCGACAGAGGACTCCCAGATCTTCTTAGCCTCATCATCAAACACGGCGATAAACTCGTTCCCAATCACCTTCCGCTTCCGCTCCGGATCGGTCACGCCCGCAAGCTTCTCCAGAAACCGCTGCGAAGAGTCCACCGCAACCACCTTCAGCCCCAACTGTTCACGCATCGTCGTCTGCACCTTCAGAAACTCATCCTTCCGCAGCACGCCGTTGTTCACAAAGATACAAGTCAGCCGATCCCCAATCGCCCGCGCCACCAGCACCGCAGCCACACTCGAATCCACTCCTCCGCTCAGCCCGCAGATTGCATGGCCCGTTCCCACCTGCGCCCGCACCCGTTCCACCGTCGACTGAATAAAATGTTCCGGCGTCCAGTCCTGCTCCGCCCCGCAGATATCCAAACAGAAGTTCTTCAGCAGCTCCATCCCCTGCCGCGTATGCGCCACCTCAGGATGAAACTGCACCGCCCAGATCCTTCTCGCGTCATCCGCAATCCCCGCCACCGCATTCGAGGTCTTCGCCGTCAGTTGAAACCCAACCGGCAGCGCCTCCGCCTCATCCCCATGCGACATCCAGACATCCAGCGTCCCCGGCAGCCCGCGAAACAGAGGCGTCTCCGCCACTACCGTAACCTCGGCGTGCCCGTACTCCCGCGCCGCGGCCCCTACCACCTTTCCACCCAGGTGATGCACAATAAACTGCAACCCATAGCAGATCCCCAGCACCGGCACACCCATCGCCAGCACACCCTCATCTGCATCCGGCGCATCCGTGTCATACACAGAGCACGGCCCGCCCGAAAGAATCACACCCTTCGGGTTCAGCGCCTTCACCTGTTCCAGCGGGGCCGTACAAGGCAATACAACAGAAAATACATTGAACTCACGAATACGCCGCGCAATCAGCTGCGTATACTGCGACCCAAAATCCAGAATGACGATCGTTGAGGTATCCACTTACCCAGTGTAAATGCGACACCGCTCCTCAGAAGACGCCGGGCCCTCGACGCAGATGGGTGTTCCTCAACCTCGCACTCTCCATCCCGCTCACCACGCCGATCGCCACCATGATGATGGCGATCGCAATAATGTAGGACTCAGGAATATGGCTCATATAAGCCAAGTAGGATACACCGGCGATCAGAAGCAGATAGGCAGCAGCATAAAGGGCAGAGGACATGATCTCTCTCCTAAAGGGGGAATGAGGGGGCCCATGCATAGATAGGATGCAGTATTTTCCGCCCGCAGAGGAAAAACTTTAGTACCCGAACCCTCACCGACAGAGGCTAGTTCGAGTCTTTCTGTCGAGTAGTCTGCACCCCGGTCACAATCCCAACTCCCAGCATGATCACCGCAATTGCCACGATGTAATGCTGCGGAATATGCATCAGGTGAGCCAGATAAGCCACACCCGCAATCAGAACCAAATAGCCAATCGCATAGATCCCAAATGACATAGTCAATCTCCCTTTTTTAGAACGATCTTCGTAGGATGCAGAATCGGCGTCCCGGCGAGAGGAAAATCTTCTTGGAGACTGTCCTGCCGGACGAGCGCCCTGCGCGGGCAGCGGTCACTTCGTGACGCGTGTACCGGTCTTGGCAGGATCGACACTCCGGTCCTCCCGGTTGGTCGGCACAATGCAACCTGCGACCAACGGGGCACCACGCGAAGCTTTAAAAAGGCGTGTGAACGCCCGCCCCACGCGCAGTGGGCCCGTCCGGCAGGACAGCCTTTCAGTCTTCGTAAGCGCGCCAAAGCTGCAGATAAGCCACCTGCCGCGCCACGTGGAAGAAGTCAGATCCAAGAAAATAAAGCACCGTAACCCCCACCCACCACCAAAACAAAAACTCCGGCGTCGTCACACTCTCAAACGGCAGCGGAGTCGCCGAAAACACCATCGCCAGCACAATCAACGCAATCTTCACGATCCCCATCACCAGGTTGATCTCCACCAGCTTCGACTTCAGCGGCCCCAACCGAAACGCCGCCGCCAGGCTTCCCACAACACCCAACCCACGCAGCATCGCAACCAGCGGAGCCACCGACAGCGCCCAGCTCACCACCGCCCACAGCGTAAACAGCCCCAGCGTCGCAACAATCACCAGCGAAAAATATCCCACCAGGTTCGGCTCCCCACCCAACGCAATCGGCCCCGTCACCGTCCACTCCGCCACCCGCTCCATGCACCAGAACCACACCGCAAAACTCCCCTGCAGAGCCACCACCCGCACCGCCTGCAACACAATCAGCGTTCCCACACGAGCATGCAGCCGCTTATCCGCCCGCCGCAACACCACCGTCCGCCCCACCGCCGACACAATCACCCACACCACCACCAACAACGGCGCCAGCCACATCGCCACACCCATCACCCGCGGCAGCAACAGCGCCAACGCCTTCACCAGCGTCTGCGCCGACCCCAGCGGATCCACTACCGTCATACTCTTCAGCGCCGCATAGTCCAGCGGAGTAGCCTGCAAGATCTTCAATCCCTCATGCCGCAGCACTAACAACGCCGGCACCCCATAAGCCCACCGCCACAGCACCTCCAGCGCCGTCAGCGAAGGCCGCCGCCAGCACTCCGAAAGCGTATGCACAAACGACTGCGTCCCCCGAACCGTCCCAGCAGCAACCACCACTCCATCCTGCGGAATCTGCTCCACTACTTCACCACAAGATTCACAAGCTTACCCGGCACCACAATCACCTTCACCACAGTCTTGCCTTCAATCCGCGCCATTACCTTAGGATCAGCCAAAGCCGCAGCCTTCACCGCAGCCTCATCACTTCCTGCCGGCACCTTCACCACACTCACCAGCTTGCCATTCACCTGGACAGGAATTTCCATCTCCTCATCCCGAGCAAGCTCTTCATTCACTTCAGGCCAGGCCGTGCGAAACACCACACCCTCGCCACCAAGCTCCTCCCACATCTCCGCCGCAAAAAACGGCGCAAACGGAGCCAGCAACAAGATCAACCCACGAAACACCTCAGCCACCGCTGCAGGAGAGATCTCCCCCGCATCCATCGCCGCTTCGTTCGCAGTAATCTCGTTCACCAGAATCATGATCGAAGAGATCGAAGTATTGAAGTGCCACCGTCCATCAAAATCCTGCGTGATCTTCGCAATCGTCTGATGCAGCCGCCGCAGCAACGCCTGCTCCTTCGCAGAGCCTTCCCCCACGCGCGAACCACCGCCAGCCTTCCGTGCCGCACCAGAGTACTTCGTCGTCAGCCGGTACACCTTCCCCAGAAACCGCGAGATCCCGGCAACTCCCTCCTCCTGCCACTCCAGATCCCTATCCGGCGGAGCCGCAAACAGCGCATACATCCGCGTCGCATCCGCGCCATACCGTCCAATCATGTCATCCGGGCTTACCACGTTGCCCTTCGACTTCGACATCTTCGCGCCGTCTTTGATCACCATCCCCTGCGTAAACAGCCGCTCTGCAGGCTCATCGTTCTTCACCAACCCAAGATCCCGCATCACCTTCGTCCAGAACCGCGAGTAGATCAGATGCAGAATCGCATGCTCCACCCCGCCGATGTACTGATCGATCGGAAACCAGTAGTTCGCCTTATCCGAATCAAACGGAGCCTTCGAGTTCTTCGCATCCGTATAGCGATAGAAGTACCAGCTCGAGTCCACGAACGTATCCATCGTGTCCGTCTCCCGCCGAGCCACCCCACCGCACTTCGGGCACTTCGCATTAACAAACTCAGCCACCCGTCCCAGCGGCGACCCGTTCGTCTGCGTAATATCAATCTGCTCCGGCAGCAAGATCGGCAACTCGCTCTCGGCCACCGGCAGCGGCTCCTCCGGCGAGCACCTGTCGCAGTACACCATCGGAATCGGTGTCCCCCAGTACCTCTGCCGGCTCACTCCCCAGTCCTTCAACCGATACGTAACCGTAGGAGTACCAAATCCCTTCGCCTTGGCAAACGCAGCCATCTTCTCCTGCGCTTCGACACAACCCAACCCAGTCCACTCCCCCGAATCGACCAGCAGGGCCTCATCCTCAGCCAGATAAGGAAGTTTACCCACCACATCCTCAGCGCCTGCCTGAGCCGAATGCTCTTCCTCATGCTTCGTCCAGTCGGCAGGAGCAATCACCCGCCGCACCGGCAACCCATACTTCTGCGCAAACTCAAAGTCCCGCTCATCATGCGCCGGCACGCTCATAATCGCGCCCGTCCCATAGTCCCCCAGAATGTAGTTCGCCACCCAGATCGGCACCCGCTCGCCATTGAACGGATTCACCGCAAACCGCCCCGTATTCACGCCATGCTTCTCAATGGCACCCAGCGCATCGGTCTCTCGCGCCTTCTGCTGCTCCGCCAGCAACTGCTCAATCTCCATCCGCAGCTTGTCATCCTCCAGCGCAAACGCCTTCGACACCGCATGCTCCGGCGCAAGCTGCACCGACGTCGCCCCAAAGATCGTATCCACCCGCGTCGTAAACACGGTAATCTTGCCTTCTACTCCCTCTTCCCTACTCCCTACACCCTGATCGACCGCAAAGTCGATCAAAGCCCCCTCACTGCGCCCAATCCAGTTCCGCTGCATCGTCCGGACCTTCTCCGGCCAACCCTCCAGCTTGTCGAGCCCGTCCAGCAACTCATCCGCATACTTCGTAATCCGCAAAAACCACTGCGTTAGATCGCGCAGCTCAACCACCGTATCCTCATGCCGCCAGCAGCGCCCGCCGATCACCTGCTCATTCGCCAGCACTGTGCAACACTCCGGACACCAGTTCACCTTGCTCTTCTTCCGGTAAGCCAGCCCCTTTTCGAACATCTTCAAGAAGAACCACTGGTTCCACCGGTAGTAATCCGGCAGACAAGTCGTCACCTCGGCGGCCCAGTCGTAGCCATACCCCAACCGCTGCATCTGCTTCCGCATCGCCGCAATATTCGAAAGCGTCCACTCCCGCGGAGGCACGCCATTCTTCAGCGCAGCATTCTCCGCCGGCAACCCAAACGCATCCCAACCCATCGGGTGCAGCACGTTATACCCACGCATCCACATATGCCGAGCCAGCGCATCGCCAATCGCATAGTTCCGCACATGCCCAATATGCAGCGCGCCGCTCGGATACGGCAGCATCTCCAGGCAGTAGTACTTCGGCTTCCCTGAATCATGCGCATCAGCCGCATACAGCGACGCATCCGCATCCCACACGGCCTGCCACTTCGGCTCGATCTCAGCCGGGTTATACCGCTGCGGCTGATTCCCCTCCGCAGCAGAAGAACTATCCTCGATATTCACTGTTTTCCCGCCGATTTCGCTCGTTCGTGTCTCAGGCATACTCTTTCGATTGTACCGTCCAGCCCGCCTCAACGCCTCACGCTCCCAATCTCCGTCAACCGTCAGCCTGAATAGCTGCTCCTAGCGAATCGCTTGCATAGATTGCGACAAATCCTTATAAGGGTCTGACCAACAACAAGGTGTGGCGCGTCTCACAGAATCAGCCACCGCCTTCACCCAATCGAGTGTGCGCGACGTGAATAGACATGAATAAGAGACAGTTCCTCAAAGGCTCCGGCTCCATCCTCACCGCCGCCATGCTCTCCCGCTTCGTCTCAGCCTCCGAGCAAGACGCCGCCCACCAGACCGCCCCGCGAACTAACTGGGCCGGCAATCTCACCTTCCACACCGACACCCTCTACCAACCCAAAACCGTCGACGAGGTCCAGCACATCGTCAAAACCTGCGACAAGCTGCGCGCCCTCGGCCGCGGCCACTCCTTCAACACCATCGCCGACAGCACCCACGCCCAGATCTCCCTCAAGCAACTCGACTCCATCGACATCGACGCCAAAGCCCGCACCGCGACCGTCGGCGCCGGCGTCACCTACGGCAAGCTCGCTCCCATCATCGACGCCCGTGGGTTCGCCGTCCCCAACCTCGCCTCGCTCCCTCACGTCTCCGTCATCGGAGCCTGCGCCACCGCCACCCACGGCTCCGGCAGCAACAACGGCAACCTCGCCACCATCGTCTCCGGACTCGAACTCGTCACTGCTGACGGCGCACTCCACACCCTCTCCCGCGCCAAGGATGGAGATCAGTTCCTCGGCCAGGTCGTCAACCTCGGCGGCCTCGGCGTCGTCACCAAGACCACCCTCGACCTCCAGCCCACCTTCCAGGTCGCGCAAGTCGTCTACGAAGACCTCTCCTTCTCCCAGCTCGAACATCACCTCGAAGAGATCTACCTCAGCGGCTACAGCGTAAGCCTCTTCACCGACTGGCAGAATCACCAGGCCACCCAGGTCTGGGTCAAACGCCGCCTCGACCCCGGCGCCACCTCCGTGAAATTCGAGCCCGAGTTTTTCGGCGCAAAGCAAGCCACGCAAAAACTCCACCCCGTAGCCGGCCACTCCGCCGAAGCCTGCACCGAGCAGTTCGGCGTCCCCGGCCCCTGGTACGAGCGCCTCCCCCACTTCAAGCTCAACTTCACCCCCAGCAGCGGCGCCGAAATCCAAACCGAGTACTTCGTCCCCCGCGAGCACGCCTACGACGCCATCCTCGCGGTCGAGAAGCTCCGCGACCGCATCACCCCACACCTCTACATCACCGAGCTCCGCACCGTCGCCGCCGACGACCTCTGGCTCAGCATGGCCTACCAGCGCCCCTCCCTCGCCATCCACTTCACCTGGAAGCCCGAAAACGACGCCGTCCAAGCCCTCCTCCCCCTCATCGAAGAAAAACTAGCCCCCTTCAACGCCCGCCCCCACTGGGCCAAGGTCAACACCATCCCCCCCGCAACCCTCCAGCGTCTCTACCCCAGGATGCCCGACTACAAAGCCCTCCTCAACCAATACGACCCGCAGGAAAAGTTCCGCAACCAGTTCCTCAACACCAACCTCTTCAGCGCCTGATCCCCGCTTCACAGGCAATACTCACGCGAAGCACCAGCCAACGTCTTACAATGAGCGAACTGTGTCACAATCCGCGATCCGCAAAACATTCGCTCCCGTAAAAAAACTCTTGCCTGCGTGGCTGTCCAACCCCATACGCAACAGCCTCACCGCGATCCTGACGCCCATCCTCTACAGCGCGCGCACCGGTCACTTCCGCAGCAGCCTGAAGATGGCAGCGGTATCCCGGCATGGCGAACCCATCCCCTGGTACACCTACTCCAGCCTGGATTTTCTAAGCGCCCGCAACTACACCGGCAAAACCATCCTCGAATTCGGTGGCGGACAATCCACCCTGTGGTGGTCCGCACGGGCAAAGCACGTCGTCACCTTCGAAGGGAAAAAAGACTGGTACGAACGCATAGCACCCGGCTTGCCCGCCAACGTCGAGCTGCACTACGTAGAAAAAACCGCGCCCATCACCGATGCACTGCAAGTCGCGCAAATCCTCTCCACCAAAGCCTCCGACCGCTACGACGTCATCGTGATCGACGGCCTCACCCGCTCACAGCTGATCGACATCGCCTGTGAACGTCTCGCCCCCGATGGAATCATCATCTGCGATAACTCCGAAGGCTACGGCTTCTACGAAGGATTCAAAGACAAGGGCCTCGACCGTGTCGACTTCTTCGGCAACGCCCCCGGCGTCCTCCTCCCCCACTGCACCTCCCTCTACTTCAGATCCACGTCCTTCGTCTTCAGCCCCTCAATCCCAATCGATCTGCCTAAGTAAAATGCCTCGCCGTCTATAATTCTTCCTGTTTTCCGGAGTCCGACATGCGAACAGCTCTACCGTCAGTGATTCGCCCGTTCTGTTTCACTCTCGCGCTCCTCGCCACTTCCACGCTGCTCCTCTCTCAAACGCCGCCACCCGCCGTCAAGACCTACGACGGTGGAACGCGGCAAACTCTCGAGAGCATCTTCATCCCACCCATGACGAATGCGCCGTTCAGCCTCACACTCGAAACCGAGTGGACGCGGCCCATGGGAGCTAATGGCGGCACCTACACCCTCGTCAATAAACGGCGAATCATGCGCGACCGCACCGGGCGCATCTACCAGGAGCGTTGGCTGCTCGTCCCAAAGAACGGAAAGATGGAATCCGTCATGGACTTCATTCAAATCTCAAATCCCGCCGACCACACCCTCTACAACTGCCAGATCGACATCAAGCGCTGCTTCCTGATTCCCTACACCGGCTCAGTCACCACCACCTACCAGCCTGCAATCCATCCATCAGGCGCACTCGCCGACAACGCCGGCTATCAGCAGCACGAAGACCTCGGCCACAACAACGTCGCAGGCATCGACACCATCGGCTACCGCGAGATCACCACTCTCAACCCCGGCGTCTTCGGAAACGATCAACCGATGATCACCACGCGCGAGTTCTGGTACTCCCCCCAACTCGGGATCAACATTCTCTCGAAGCTTGACACCCCGCAATCCGGCAAACAAACCTTCACCGCGCGCGACCTCTCAACCTCCGAACCGGAAGCCCACTTCTTCGCTCTGCCCGAAGGCTTCACCGTCCAGGATCAACGCACGCCCGCTCCCTGATCCAGTTCATCCCTCGCCAACGCAGGTCTTCCAATCTCTCAGTAGCTGTGATGCTCGATCTTGTAGCCGTCCGGAGGATAAAAAAGCTTTGAGTCCGGCTCTTTGCGATCAATCTTTTTCAGCTCAAAGTCTGAAAACCCAGCCTCCGCCGGAACTCCCTTCATCGCCACCATCTCCTTCAACTCCGCCGAATACCAAATCTCCGTCACCAGCGTCTGTTCCTTCTTCCTATCGGTATCAGCCATCGTCTTGATCTTCCGCACGCCCGTAGCCCGAACTCCTTCAATCACCCGTTCTCCGAGCGCCTCCGTCAAATAGACATCGGTATGCGTTCCAGAGTGCTCTTCCCGCCGTCCAGGCTCGGCCCCGTGTGTCCAGATATTCGGTTGATTGAACTGCACCCTCCTCGGCATACATCTCACCGTCGCCGTCGGCGCTCCCGCCGCAACCCATGGCTCCAACCATTGAAAGCTGCAGTGAGACACAGGATCATTTACCGATACCTCGTGTGCATCGACCGCTTCCCCATTTACGCCCGTCCGCGGACGGCTCTCCTCAGTCCTAGTCCTGCCCATACTGTCCCGCGCCTGAAATGTACTGCCCGAGAGGCTCTTCATCTCGCTGCTTCCAGGCGAGGCTGCAAAAGTCACCGTCGTCACCATCACCGCCGTATAGGGCGCGCCCGTATCGTGAAACATCGAGAACTCCTGCTTACCCTCCGCCGGATACCACTCAGCCGGAAAACGTGCCGACGGAGGTGGTGCCACGCTCATCTGCTCTTCCTCCGCGATCTGCCCATGCATCAAACTGCAGCAGGAAATCAGCCAGCATCCCACGACAAAAACCCATGCCTTCTTCATCCAGGCCTCCCAGTACAGCTTCACCCCGCCGCCAACGTCCGCAGCACCCCAACATTCCTCGCCTCATCTCCCGGAGCGTCCACCGGCGTCTCCGCAATAAACGCCGCATGCGCGAACCGCTCATCGTGCAGCAGCCGCCGAAACACCTCCGCCCCAATCGTCCCCTCCCCAATATGCTCATGCCGATCCAGCTTCGACCCCATCGCCGCCTTCGCATCATTGCAGTGCCACACCTTCACCGCATCGAACCCCACCGTATCCTTCACCAGCAGCATCGTCTCCACATACCCATCCGGCGACACCAGGTCATACCCCGCCACATGAACATGGCACGTATCCAGACACACCCCCACCGGGGCACACGGCTTCAACCTGTCCACCAGCTCCGCCACCTGCTCCAGCTTTCCGCCCAACGAAAACTCCGCCCCCGCCGTATTCTCGATCAAAATCTTGAAGTCCTTCCCCTGCCATGGCACACCGTCAATCGCCCTCTCAATCGACTCCGCCGCCAGCCGCAGCCCCTCCTCGCGCGTCAGCCCCTTCCAGCTCCCCGGATGTAGCACCAGATACTCCGCCCCCAGCGCCAGCGCCCGCTCCACCTCTCCGCGAAACGCCGCCACGCCATTCACGCGCACACTCTCCGTCTGGCTGCAAAGATTAATCAGATAACTCGCATGAATCGCCACCGGCCCCACATCATGCTTCGCCCGCAGCTCCCGCATCTTCGCCGCGTCTTCAGGCTTTACCGCCGCCGCCCGCCACTGTCGCGGGCTAGAAGAGAATATCTGAAACGTATTCGCCCCCGCCGCCACGGCTCGCTCGACGGCAGTCCACGTCCCACCAGCCGTCCCCACATGCACGCCAATCCGCTTCTTCCCCGTCTTTGCGATCACTGAACTCTTCATCCCCCAAGGCTACCGCATCACAAGGTCTACAAGTCACGAAGTGACCGCGGCGAACCGGGGACAGCGGAACGAACGCCGCAGATCCTCCGTTGGTCGGGAAGGAATATGGCTCGCGACCAGCGGGAGCGCCAACCGAAGGGGTATACCCGTCACGAAGTGACGCGCTCCGCGGAGGAGACCCGTCCGGCAGGACGGCATCTCCAAGCACGAGGGAGTGCTATGCTGACCCCGCCATCATTTCACGCAAAGAGGGACGCCGTATGCCCGCCGCACAGAACTTCAAAAACCACGCCCGCTTCTTCCCACTCTTTCACTTCATCATCCTTCCCCTGCTCCTGCTCAACCTCGTCTTCTCGATCTACATCACCATCCACCGATGGCCCGCCTACCAGCACACCAATCTCTGGTGGATCGTCATGTCCATCGTCTTCTTCCTGATAGCCGGCGCATCCCGTGACTCCGCCCTCAAAGCCCAGGACCGCATCATCCGCCTCGAGGAGCGTCTTCGCCTCCAGGCACTTCTCCCCCCCGCAGACCGCGCCCACATCGACGAGCTCACCGTCCCCCAGCTCATCGCCCTCCGCTTCGCCTCCGACGCCGAGCTCCCAGACCTCGCCCACCGCGCCCTCACCAAAAACATGGAGCCCAAGGCCATCAAGGAGGCCATCGTCAACTGGCGACCCGACAACCACCGCATCTAGTCTCGAACTGCAATCCTCGCCTGGCGAACGAAGGCTCCGGACAGTATCACCGTCCGGAGCACACAGAAAGCCTTCAGATCTTATCCGCTCTTCAGACCGTCTCCGACACCCGCACCTGCAGCAACCCCGCAAACGCCGACCGCACCCCATAAGCCACCAGCCCCCACAGCGCCGTCACAAACAAAGCCATCGGCAACCCTGCCGGAGCCATCAGCGCATGGAAGCAAATAATATTCACAATCACCGGCGCAAGCAGCGTCAGAGCCAGCGGCACAAATCGATTCGCCAGCAGCAACACCGCAGGAATCAACTGCAGCAAAAATATGATCACCAGGTAATGCGACTCAAACAACGCAATCATGAAATCCCCAGCGACTCCCGGAGGAGGAGGCGTCGGAATGAAGTGCAGAAAGCCGTTCAATCCGAAGACAAGAAAGATAAAGCCAAGCAGATACCTGGCAACTAGCGATGCGATCTTCATACCAATACCTCCTCCTTGGAGATCAACTAAGTCCAGCGACAACCAGCCAAGCGATTAAGCCGCCACAAACTGCGAACGGATCGCCTCAACATGCGGCTTTAGGAACGTCGCCCGATCCGCCTGCCCAGACATCAGCGCAGAAGCGCCGCCGGCCGACAGGAACTTTTGATCCGTCACCCCGATAAAGCCAAACACCGACCGCAGGTAAGGCTCAACGTGGTTGTACGAAGCCATCACCGTCCCAGCGTCATAGGCCCCACCGGAGGCAATCAGGAACGTAGCCTTCTTCCCCTGCAGCAGACCCTTCGGCCCTCCGTCCCCATACGAAAACGTCTCGCCCACACGGGCAATCTGGTCGATCCACAACTTCAGCACCGAAGGAACCCCGAAGTTATGCATCGGAACGCCAAAGACATACTCATCCGCCGCCCGCAGTTCGCCGAGCAGCGTGTCCGACACCTCAAGCGTCTGCTTCTGCTCCGCCGTGCGAGCATCCTTGGGCGTGTACGAAGCCCCAACCCAGGCCGCATCGACCGTCTTTAGATCACTCGAGGTCAGGTCGCGGGTAATCACTCTTCCGTTCGCGTTCGCCTGCTTCCAGTTCTGAACGAACTCCTCAGACAGGTGACGGGAGACCGAGGTCTCATGGAAGGGGCTGGAATTCACTACAAGTAAAGTGGGCATGACAAAATCTCCTATACGACATCTGACGCTTAAACAACTTGTGTCGATTCATAAAAACACGACAAATGTCGTTTAAGCAAGCAGCGTCGTCAAATTCGAGTAAGATTAAGCAAGCAGCTAAAGGAAAATAGAGCCAGCCGGTAAAAGAAAAATGTCCAGCTCGCCAACAAAACTCGACAAGATGCCAGATCCAATCCCCGAGTTGATACCCGAGCGGACCCCCGAACGAACCACTGACCCACGCATCCTCCGCACCCGCAAACTCCTCCAGCAGGCCCTCGTCAACCTCATGAAAGAAAAGCAGTTTGACAGCCTCTCCGTGCAGGACATCGCCGAAGCCGCCACCATCAACCGCGCTACCTTCTACGACCACTACCCGGACAAGTTCGCCCTGCTCGAGTGCACCGTCGGCACCCGCTTCAACGAGCTGCTCTCCGAACGCGGAGTCACCTTCAACGACACCTGCACCTCCGCCCTGCGCGCCATCGTCCTAGGCGTCTGCGACTTCATCGCCTCGGCCCAGCTCCTCTGTTCCGACCGCCCTGGACAGATGGAGCCCCACATGGAGTCCGCCATCATCGCCGTCGTCCGCCGCATGCTCCTCGACGGCCTCGAAAAACACCCCTCCGCCGCACCCACCTCCCCCCAGATGATCGCCACCACAACCGCATGGGCCATCTACGGCGCCGCCAAAGAGTGGGCCCAAACCCCCAACCGCCCCCCTTCCAGCGAGATCGCAGACACCATCCTCACCCTGGTCCACCCAGTCCTCGCCCTCATCGAACCACCCCACCCCGCCCACACCTAGCGCGTCAGCGCCAAGGCAGAAGCCGCAAAGCGCTTCGGCGAACACCCAACAGCTCGGGTGAACGCCGTACTGAACGCGCTCGAAGACTGGAAGCCAACCATCAGGGCGACCTCGCCGATGCTCCGCGTTCCACCCCGTAGCTCATCCTTCGCCAGGGCCATCCTCCAGTCCAGCAGATACTCGATCGGCCCCCTCCCCACGATCCTGCGAAATCGCACAGCAAAGCTGGACCGCGAGACACCACAGAGCCGTGCCAGACCAGCAACAGTCCAGCCATGCGCCACCTCTCTGTGCATCGCCGCAAGCGCACGCGCCGTCACCGGATCGGTAAGGCCGGCGAGCAGCCCGGTATGCTCCTGACTCTGTTCCGGGCCCTGCTCCGGATTCGCCCGCAACGCCTCACTCCGAAGGATCTCCACCAGGATCAGCTCCATCAGCCGCGCGATGACGAACTCGCTTCCCGGCCCCGGCTGCAGATACTCCGCCTCATTCATCTTCAACAGAGAGCGCACACGCCACGAGGACGTGTCCCCAGCCGCGATGTGAACCAGCGAAGGAAGCAGGCCCGTCAACAGACCTTCATTCGCGGTATCGAACACAAACCTGCCCCCACGCAGGATCACGGGAGAGTCCGTACCCTCCCCAAGCTTTAGGTCCGTATCCATGGTCGCCGCGACCAACGTCTCGCTGTCTTCAGGCTCCACGGCAGGATCCGTCGTAAGCGTGAACGGCATCGAGGTACGAATCAGAACGAAGTCATCGGGCGCAAGGTGCACCGGCGCCCCCAGCGGGCGTATCAGCTGGCACTCACCCTGTTGAACCCAGCAAAAAAGCAGGTCGTCCCGCTTGCGAAACGACACGCCCCATCGGCCAACCCCGTCAGTCCGTCCCCAGAGCGTAGCCTGCGGCCGAAGCAGATGGATGAGATCAAGAAACGGGTCCATACGATATTGGACGGAAGGTAAACACTTTCGGCGTTTAGATTATCGACCGTGCACAAACTTCGACCTATCTTGGAGAAGGTGGAAGCGACAAACCGAGCCTTTCAACACAAAATCTCAGCACGAGCCAGCAGGAAAGGAATCACCTATGACCATCGACTCCCTGAAACAGCTTATGAACTCCTACCAGACCGCCTACGCTCCGGACATCGCACCAATGGAGCAGGAACGCCTCATCAGGCAGAGCGTAAGCGACGACGTTGTGTTCTCCACCCCCATGGCGGAGGGCCAGGGCTTAGCCAATCTGCTTAAGCACGTCGCGCAATTCCAAAAGAAAAACCCAGGACGATACTTCAAGAGCAACGAGCTTCTTGCCCACCACGGCCAGCTCTTATCGGAGTGGACGATGTACAACAAAGACGGCTCCGAGTTCAGCAGCGGTCATACCCACGCTCATTTCAATGAGGAAGGGCGCCTCACCCATCTGGCCGGCTTCTTCAAGGCCTAGCTCAGCCCCGACCAACCGAACGTCCGAATCAGAAAAACTCGACACAGCGAAAAACCTGTCAAGCCCCCAACTAGCAAATCCCCGCGCCAGACAAGGTGATTCGCGTGACGCATTACCCCCACCCAATCCGATATACTTGTACCAGCAGGAAAAACTGCAAGGCGCTTAAGGCTCCTTGCAGTTTTTCATTCAAAGCAAAACAAGGGGCGACAACTCAAAGGAGCCATAACTCATTCATTGCAAGTATTTTGCAAGCAAACCGTTTGCAATCAAAGGTTTACAGACACTACCCAGCCGCAAACCTATGGGAGTAAAAGACATCCCGGCAAAATACCCCCAAGGGGGGAGGGGGGAGGGTCTGCAAGAGACTCGATTCAGAAACACCGTAAGACAAGAGGCAGCAACACACCACGAAATCACCAAAACGCACCAGCGAAATACCACGAAAAGACCGCAAAAGAACACGTCCCTGCAAGCATTTTGCCCCGATGCGTTTTACCATAGAAAAATGACCGAAGTGGAAGCTCAAGAACAGCAAGCAACTGGACACGCGTCCAAATACACCCGCAACAACCCCTTCCTCTCCACCGTGACCTACAACCGCCTCCTCACCGGCGAAGGCTCGGAGAAGGAGACCCGCCACGTAGAGCTCACCCTCGAAGAGGGCATGACCTACACCCCAGGCGACGCCGTAGGAATCATCCCGGAAAACCGCGCCATCGCCGTAGCCGAGGTCCTCGAAGCCCTCCACTTCACCGGCCGCGAACGCGTCCTCGACCACTACAAGGTAGAAATCAGCCTCGAAGAGGCCCTCCGCACCCGCCTCGGCATCGGCAAGCTGGCCCGCGGCTCCGTAGGCCAGTACGCTAAGCTAGCCCCCACCGTCGAAGGCCTCAAATGCCTCGTCGGCCCCGAAAACAAGGCCCGCGCCGAGGAGTACTGCTGGGGACGCGAGTTCGTCGACCTCGCCACCAACTTCCCCAAGGTAGTCACCGACCCACAGCAGCTCTTCAACATCCTCCAGCGCCTCACCCCGCGCATGTACTCCATCGCCTCCAGCCAGGCCATGCACAAGGACAACGTCCAGACCACGGTCCGCGTAGTCCGTTACGAGTCCCACGGCCGCGACCGCCAGGGGGTGGCCTCCGGACACCTCGGCGACCGCGCCGGCGAAGGCACCATGATGCCGATCTTCCTCCACTCCAACAACAACTTCCGCCTCCCCGATGACACCTCCAAACCAGTCATCATGATCGGCCCCGGCACTGGCATCGCTCCCTTCCGTGCCTTCCTCGAAGAGCGCCAGGCCACCGGCCAGAAGGGCGACAACTGGCTCTTCTTCGGCGAACAACGCGAAGCCATGGATTTTCTCTACAAAGATCAGTTCCTGGCCATGCACAAGGACGGCGTCCTTACCCGCCTCGACACCGCCTTCTCCCGCGACCAGGCCCGCAAGGTCTACGTTCAGGACCGCATGCAGGAGCGCTGCAAAGAGCTCTACGAGTGGTTGGAGCGGGGAGCCTACTTCTACGTCTGCGGCGACGCCACCCGCATGGCCAAGGACGTAGAGACAGCGCTCCTCGACGTCATCGCCCGCGGCTCAAACGGCACCCTCGATCACGCCGCCGAGTACCTGGCCACCATGAAAAAACAAAAGCGCTACCAGCGAGACGTCTACTAGAACCGCACGACGCAGGATACCAAGGGGATATGGCGAGCTCGCACCGAGCCGCCCTGTCCCCTCATCTTCAAAAAGTCGCTAAACGTTATCGATCGACGCTGCTTTTGAGCAGAACGGCAAAATCATATCCTGCTTCAAACTCCGACAGGCTAATGCACTCCACGCGCATAGCGTCGGCAAGTTCTTTCGCCTTACCGAATGCATGGTTGCTCGACTCGGTGTCGACAACCAAACCGGGACATTGAATCTTAGCCGCCGCCTGCAACGCGTCATACCAGGCGTCGTTGCTGCAATAAGGAACATTGGCCCGTCCGTCGGTGACAAGCAATAACAGCGTCTCGGGAGTCACAAGCCCATTCGCCAGTTCAAGGGCATGCGCCAGAGGGGTACGCCCGCCTGTCGGCAGATACTCCAAAGCAGCCAGCACCGCCGCGACGTCGCTTGTAGGATCAACTAGAATCTCGGCAGATTCTCCGCGAAATACAATCACGGCTACCTCGTCACGACGACGCAGGGAACGTTCAATCAATCCGGCCACCGCTCCCTTGACCACTCTCATCCGTTCGCGCGCGGCATGCGATCCGCTTGAATCCACAACAAACAAAAACCGCGTTCCCACCAGCGGCTCACGCACCTTCTCATATAGATCCTCAAGACGCGGACTCGGTCGACCAGTTCGAGCAACAGCTTCCAGCACGGAAGAGCGAGAATCCAGTTCTGTGGGGCTCTCATTCTTTCTGCTTCTGACAACCGGACCCGGCGCAGTCCCTTTGCGCCCACCCATCGCTCCACTTCTACCGCCATTCCCAGTCCAATGCAATTCGGGTGTTCTGACTGACAAAGAAGAAAAGCGCTGCTCGTTCATTTCATCAGTCTCTTCGCTCTCCCTGCTCTGCGCCGGTGTTTGGGGCACTAGTGAAGGAGAAGTTTGTGGAAGAGGCGGCTTCTGAGGTGAATGCGGGATGCGGTGAGCCAAGGCGAACGGCAGCACCGCCTCGATATGTTCCTCCGTAACCGCTTCACAACCCAGCAGCGCCGCCTGTGCGCAGCTCGCACGCGCTATGGCAAGGTCCGCACGCAGCGACAAGACTCCACGTTCGCAAACGATCGTACTGATGTGCTCCAACATAACGGTAGAACATTGCACAGACCGAAGCATTACCCTCGCAGCTGCTATCCGCTGCTGAAGATATATCTGCTGCTCCAACCACCGAGCCGCGAAAAGTGAAGGGTCGGCGTCATACATCAAGCGCCGTTCAACGACCTCCCGTCTTTCAATCGCCAATCCGCTGGCAGTAATATCGGCAACGAGGGCAAACCGATCGAGCAACTGTGGCCGCAGCGATCCCTCTTCCGGATTCATGCTTCCCATCAAAACGAATCGTGCTTCCTGCACTGCGCTAAAACCTTCCCGCTCGACTGTGCTCACGCCGGTCGCAGCTGCATCCAACAGCGCGTCGGCAAGATGGTCAGGCAAAAGGTTGACCTCGTCGATATAAAGAACGCCACCGTTTGCCTCTGCGACCAGGCCGGGTCGAAGCGCCGGTTCACCCTTCAACGTACTGCCTAAATCCATCCCGCCTAAAAGACGATCCTCCGTTATACCGATGGGGAGATTCACGAAGCGCCCCGGCTTCGGGAGCAACTCGGCGAGCGCTCGCGCCGTCGTGGTCTTCCCCGCGCCCTTGTCTCCACGCAGAAGCACTCCCAGACGCCAATCCACAGCAGCGAGAAGCAGCGCCATCTTCATCTGTTCCTGGCCGACAATCGCAGCGAATGGATAAGCCGGGCGGGTCATACTGTGCTCCTGCTAGTCTCACCGCGTGCTTCCAACAACGTTTCGCTGTCGAGCAAGACTTCACGAAGGGCGTCGAGCGTCTCAGGGTTAACGTCTTCCCAAAGCCCACGTTCCTTTGCTTCGAGCAAACGTTCGGCGATCGCATTCAACGCCCACGGATTTGACTGTTTCAGAAAGCTCTGTGTCTCACGGTTAAGCACATACTCTTGTGCGAGTCCTTCATAGACAAAATCTGGAGCTATATGTGCCGTCGCATCGAAACCGAAGATATAGTCGACCGTCGCGGTTAGCTCCAGCCCACCTTTGTAACCGTGACGCTTGACACTCTCGATCCACTTCGGGTTGATGACACGCGAGCGATAGACACGCAGAGCCTCTTCGCGCAGATCGCGAACGCGGACTGCATCAGGACGGGAGCTATCGCCGAAGTAGGCCTTCGGCTGTACTCCTGTGAGAGCACGGATGGTAGCCACCATACCGCCGTGAAACTGAAAATAATCATCAGAGTCAAAGATGTCATGTTCGCGATTGTCTTGGTTATGTAACGCAACCTGAACACTCTTCAACCGCTCGGCAAAGACGTTGCGCGCGTCCACGCCATTCGCCGACTTGCCATACGCATAGCCGCCCCATTCGAGAAACACCTGCGCGATATCCCCGTCCGTCTTCCAGTGATGTGTCTCCATCAGGGCTTGAATGCCCGCTCCATAAGTACCTGGCTTCGCACCGAATATTCTGAATCGCGCAGAAGCCTCCGCCTCTTCGGCTCCCTGATCACTATTTTTTTCAAGATCCAGCAGATAATGTTTTTTAGGAAAGTTCATCTCCAGCGGTTCATCCTGCTGAATGACGAGCGCGACCGCGTCATCGATCATGTCAATAAGATGAGGAAACGCATCCCGGAAAAAACCGCTGATACGAAGTGTGACATCTACGCGCGGCCTGCCGAGCTTTTCCAATGGAATCAAAATGATTCCTTCCGGACGCCTGGACTGTTTATTCCATACCGGCTGCACACCGAGTAACGCCAGAACCTCGCTTACGTCGTCACCGTGCGTACGCATCTGCGAAGTACCCCACGCGCTGAGCCCGACTGTCTCGGGGTACTGGTTTTCTTCGGCACGATAACGCTCTATCGCCTCGCAAGCGAGCTGCTGACCTACGCGCCACGCAGCTTCAGATGGCAGGGCGCGTGGGTCGACCGCATAGAAGTTTCGACCCGTCGGAAGGATATGTGCCATACCACGTGTCGGCGCACCAGCCGGGCCCGCAGGGATATAGCGGCCTTCCAAAGCATCAAGAACATGCTCTACCTCTTCGCCTGCTCGCTCAAGATTTGGAACAATCTGCAGGCAGGCGAACGTGAGCGCACTCGAGACCTCGTCCGAAGCACATCCGACGATGCCGTGCTGCAACTCTTCCAGACGATCAACACCGAAGCCAAGCTCTTCAAGTTTCGTATAGAGGCTTAGAGCCATTCGATCCAGCACATCGAGGACGTCAGCATTTGCGTAACAAACGGTGTCAGACAGAGTAATAGCGACATCCAGCTTCTTTCCCGGAGCGTCGAGAAGTTCGCGATAATCAAATTGAAGATTGCGGGCGATCGCACCAAGCAGGCTGGGTGAACCTACGTTCTCCAGTCGAGTCATCGATCGAAGCATCTCCGGAAGCGGTGGCATGTTGCCAAGAATGTGCAGACCATCGCGTATCTGCGCCATGCCGAGTTCGCACAGATACCCATCGATGTCTTCGATTAGATGGGCAACCTCGCTTCCGCTCATCTCCGCCAGCGTGACCGGAACTCCCTCGGGCGTGAGTTCGTCATCCCAATCATGTTTATGATCGCCATGGTCACGCGACAGCAGATTTTTTAAATCGAGATCCGCTTTCAGGTTCGCATCCTGAATCAATTCCCAGATCTGCTGTTGAATGAAAGGCAGTTTCGACGCATCCAGCTTTTCTACCGCGTAGTACTCATTCACCAATTGATTCAGTGCCGCGAGCGGTCCGTAGGTCTCTGCACTCGTCATGGGTGGTGTTAGATGATCCACAATCACCGCATGACCTCTTCGCTTCGACTGACTCCCCTCTCCAGGATCATTGATGATGAACGGGTAGATTAGCGGCATGTCTTCGAGTAGTAGATCTGGAAAGCACTCCTCCGACAGACCAACAGATTTTCCAGGCAGCCATTCGAGGGTTCCATGCTTTCCAACATGTACGATCGCATCGGCGCCCCATCCACCATTCTCCACGGAAGTCCCCAGCCATTGGTAGAACGCCGTGTAATGATGAGTCGGCGGAAGATCAGGAGTGTGATAAATGGCATCGGGATTAAGCCCGTATCCTCGCGGCGGCTGGATCGCAATCAGCGCGTTTTCAAGATGCATTGCTGCAAACAAGTAGTCTTCACTATCGCTAAATGGTTCAAAGTTCATCGCGGCAATCTTGGTTGCAACCTCGCTCATCAGCTTCTTATCAATCTTCGGCAAAGACGACCGCAGCGTATACCCGCGATCAGCGGGCTGCCCCCACATATCCTTCATTCGTTTCTGCGGAACATCAGGAAAGCGCTCGAAACGTCGCCGATACAGCTTGCGCGAGTATCGATGAGCGCGTTGCCCATCGAGGGGATGTGCGTCGTCGTATGTTCCACGCGAAAGAAGGTCGTGAATCAGATCATCGGCCGACTCCGGCAGATCTCCGACAATATACCGGCGTCCCTTCATGGCGCGAAGCAGATTCAGTAAACTCGCCGGCGAATCGAGACCAACTGCATTTCCTACCTGCGCAGCCTTGGTCGAGGAGTTTGTAAGGACAAACGCGACACGCTTGTAAGGATTGGACAGAGTCTGGAGCCTCGCAAGCCGGACAGCGATTCCGGCCACTCGATCTGCACGCTCATGGTGAGGAACATAGAGATCCCCGGATTGAGCACTTCCCCGTTCCTTAAACGAAACCGGGACGGAGATGATGCGGCCATCAAACTCCGGGAGCGCTACATTGATCGCCGTGTCGAGTGCATTTAAGCCGCGGCGCGAGATCTCCCAGTTTCCTCTTGGCATCCCGCTTGGGATCGCCTGAATAACCGGAACTCCCAACCGCTCCAGGATCGAAATATTCTCACCAGCGAGTGTTACATCACCGGTATTTATCTCACCCAATGCAAAAGATAACGTAGTGATAAGCACATTGACGCGTCGCTCCACCAGTCTAAGCGCCGCCGGAAAACCATCCTCCAGAGCCTTCATGCTCGATGTGAAGACGCAGAGCGCATTCAAGCCATGAGACTCCAGTGCTTCAGCGAGAGCGTCAACGAATGCAGTATTCCCACTAAGAATATGAGCGCGATAAAACAGGATGGCTACAGTGGGCTTCGCAGGATCTGCGCGTTGCTGCCAGTCTTCATACTCCGCATGCTCTAAATCTTGCATATAAATTCCGTGCTCTGAGGGAGTCGTAGGCTTCTCATAGCCGTGCCCGGTCATCAGGAGGCGGTCGGACAAAAACTTCACGCATTCCACAAGATTCGATGTTCCACCGCGCTCAAGATAAGTCGTCACAGACGCGACTACATCCGGATCGACGGTCCCTGCACTGAGAAACTCTGGATTCATCTCCCCGGTACCGCTCACCACAACGAGGTGTCGGTTCTGCGTAATGCATTTGGAGCGAAGAAGAGAGAATCCGGCGACAGAGTTCAATGGCCCATGCAAACGCAACACAATAATCTGAATGCGCGCCAAGGTTCCCTCTAGCAGCGCCACCATCTGTTCCTCGCTGCGCAAGCCGTTCAGCGAATAAGGAAAAACATCCAAATCTGTGGGAAGTGCTGCGCGCGCGTTCTGAAGAGTCATCAGGTCGGTATCTGCGTGCGTCAAGAGCGCTATGCCGTGCACCTCTGGCGGTACGCTCTCAGCAACAATCGAGGCTGGAACCGAAGGTCGCACGTCCCAGTCATAGAAGCTGAAAACGTACTCAAGCAGTTCTTCGGGCGGTTGCAAAAAGCGATCTGCTTCCAACATCGCATCGATGTACTCAAATATCTGCTTCACCTGCCAGGGACTGTTGACTGAGTGAAACCACACCGATCGCCCATCAAAGACCAGACTCGCAACATTCGACAGCACGCACGGCCCGAGGCATCCAGCCTTCGTCAGATGGACCGTATTGCGCATCTTCCGGCGAGTCCACTCTTCTTTATACGTTTCGACCGGGACCTGCGCATAACCGCGCTCCGTCCTTCCGCAACAGCATCCTGAAAAACAATAGGAGAGGTGCGCGCGCCGCTGCACGATATTCACGGGCCGCCCATCCGCCCGTACTACGCGTTGGCGATGCATGTCAGTCAAGACTCACACCTCTTTCTGATGCCATGGCAGCAGGTTGGAGGCAGAAAGACAAAATACGAAACTGTATGGAAATAACAATCATGCAACTTCCTGTTCTCCGCAGAAGTCTGCCGGTACTCTCGGGTAGGTCTCCTGGCTTGGAGGTTGCAGAAACTCTGCACACCGCTTTACCTTCCCCAGCCATCGGCCGAGTGGTACTTCAAAGCAGCTTTCCTCACTTACAGTGGCGGAACCGCGCCGGCTCTTCACCGGACTTCCCTGTTATGCCCTGGTGGGCACCCGAGATAGATTTCGTTATACCACAACGAAACCGCACAGATGTCGCACTCGCGTCAACGTCAAAGAGTGATCTCGCAATCGGATACTTGACTAGACCAGCGCATCGACAGTCATCACGCATAGATCCGGAGAGACCAGAAGCTTCGCCTCGGTCCGCGCCTGAACTTCAGCGACGTTCATGCCTTCCACGACTTCGGTCAACACCAGCCCTTCAGCGGTCACCCGAATCCAGCAAAGCTCCGTCACAATATCGTGCACAACACTCTGTCCAGTCAGCGGGAGCGTGCACTCCTTCAAAATCCTCGAAGCTCCATCCTTCGTCTGATGTTCCATGGCAACGATCACTCGACGCGCTCCCGCAACCAGATCCATCGCGCCCCCCATGCCCTTCACCATCTTTCCCGGAATCGTCCAGTTGGCAAGATTGCCCTGCTCGTCCACCTGCATCGCCCCAAGAATGCTCATATCCATGTGACCGCCGCGGATCATCGCGAACGATTCCTCACTCGCAAAAAACGAACACCCCGGCAGTTCTGTCACCGGCTGCTTCCCTGCATTGATAAGGTCAGGGTCAGCGCACTCATCGGTCGGAGGCTCACCAACACCCAGCATTCCATTCTCCGACTGAAACATAACATCGATTCCTGCAGGCACATATCCCGCGATCATCGTTGGCAGTCCGATGCCGAGATTCACATAAAACCCATCATGAAACTCTCGCGCAATCCGCCGTGCAATGCGCTCCTTCCCTGTCATAACGCACCTCCGGACTGAATAAACTTCGACTCGATCGGTTTTCGATAGGCCGCACCCACCACAATGCGGTTTACATAAATTCCTGGAGTAACGATGTGATCCGGATCAAGCTCACCCGGCTCAACCAGCACCTCGACCTCCGCGATCGTTACCTTCGCGGCAGCCGCCATCGCCGGATTAAAGTTCCTCGCCGTCTTCCGATAGACCAGATTCCCCAACCGGTCTCCCTTCCAGGCTTTGATCAGTGCAACGTCTGCATGAAGCGCCTGTTCAAGTACATAAGTTCTGTCGCCAATCTTGCGTGTCTCTTTGCCCTCGGCCACAACCGTACCTAAACCTGTCGGCACATAGAACGCCGGGATACCTGCGCCGCCTGCGCGAATCCGTTCCGCGAGCGTCCCTTGCGGAATCAGGGTTAGATCCAACTCCCCCTTCAACACCAGAGCCTCCAGCCGGCGGTTTTCGCCAACGTAGCTGCCGATGTGCGAGGCGATCATGCCTGCCTCCAACATCAACCCCATGCCAAAGCCGTCAACGCCCATGTTGTTGCTTATCGTGTGCAGTCCGGTAATCCTGCGCTTCACTAAGGCGGCGATCAGGTTCTCTGGGATCCCGCAAAGGCCAAAGCCGCCAAGCATGATCGTAGAACCTGGCGCAATATCTACCACAGCGTCGTCTGCTGTCGGAACAACTTTATTCATCGGATAAAAACCTCACATGCGGCGGAAGCGCACACGCCGCGTTCGGGCGAATCGTTATTTCGCCTGTGTAGAAAAAGTAAAGGTCGTCGTGCTGTGACGCACTTCGCCCGGCTTCAACTCCGTGGTCGGAAAGGAAGGATGATTCGGCGAATCGGGAAAGTGCTGCGTCTCCAGACAGAGCGCGGTGTTCTTAGCATTGCTCTGCTGCGCGCTGCCATACGCCGCACCATTGAGTGAATTGCCGGTGTAAAACTGAACTCCCGGCTCGGTTGTCGTCACAGTCAAAACACGTCCGCTCGCAGGATCGTAGACTCGGGCCGCTGTCTTTACGTCCCCATTCTTGCCGCGCAGCACCCAGTTGTGATCATAACCGCCGCCGATCTTCAGCTGTTCATTGTCTTCGTTCATCCGTGCGCCAATCACAGTAGACTTGCGAAAATCGAACGGCGTGCCCTCTACCGAAGCCAACTCACCCGTAGGGATCTGACTCGCATTCACCGGCGTGTACTGGTCTGCCGGAATCATAATCTGCTCGTCAAGAATGGTCTTCTTCGGATCGCCTGAAAGATTGAAGTACGAGTGATTGGTGAGATTAAGGACCGTGTCTTTATCGGTCGAGGAGCTATAGTCGATGCGCAATGCACCATGATGAACCGTGTAGCGCACGTGCACCGTCAACGTTCCTGGATATCCCTGATCGCCATCCTTGCTCACCAGCGTCATCTCCACTCCATCCGCGATGGCTCGCCCCTTCCACACCAGGCGATCGAAACCGACGGTGCCGCCATGCAGCGAGTTGGCGCCATTGTTCGTTGGAATCTGATACTGATGGCCATCGAGCGAAAACTTTCCGAACGCAATGCGATTCCCATAGCGCCCAACGATCGCTCCAAAGTAGGTCGACTTATCCGCAACGTAACTATCCAGCGCGCTGTAGCCAAGCACCACATCGGCCATCTTCCCGTCGCGATCCGGCGTCTTGATCGAAACCACGCGAGCCCCGAAGGTCATTACGCTGGCCTCGATGCCTTCGCTCTTCAGCGTGTAAAGATCCACTGCCGTACCATCCGGGGTTGTCCCAAATGGAGTCTTCGTTACCGAGCCGTGTGCCGCCATCGCAGTTGTCATGCTAAGCAGCATAATCTTTAGCCATCTCATCGTCATTCTCCCTCATCACTTTTCCTGCCTGGCATCCAAAATATTGGCCGGTTTGCCGCAGAATATTCTTCGCTTCAACTGCCCTCGCCACTATACGTGAAGCCCTGCTCACGCGCGAAACAGCGGTAAGATGGAGCTTCGAAGTCAATCGCAGGAGCGCGGTCGCGACCGGGCAAAATAGAAATCTCTTCGTCCTTCCGCTCGCTTACCTGGACAGCATTAGTCCGCGAGTAGAGACGCCGCAATCTCAACCTCTCTCTAAAGGGTCAATATGTCCGGTTTCAGCATTCGGCGAGCTCAGCTTTCAGATCAAGACGCGATAGCAAAGATGTGTTCGCAATTGTGGCCAGAGACATCGATAGAAGAACATCGCAAGGAAGTCGACGTCCTTCTGTGCTCTGGTCTTTGCGGAGCGCTCCCCTCGACATTTTTTGTTTCGCTCGATGAGGAAGGAGCGCTCACCGGCTTTCTTCAGGCGCAGGTCTGCGCTCCCACGCCGACGGCTGCGACACCTCACAACCCGTTGGATTTGTCGAGGGCTGGTTTGTTCATGAGGGCTTCCGAGGTCACGGCATCGGCAAAGCTCTGATGCGCGCTACTGAAGATTGGGCACGTCATCATGGGTGCAAGGAGGTCGCCTCGGATACTTGGATCGACCACGTAAGCTCACAGAAAGCTCATGAAGCACTCGGCTTCGAGATAGTCGATCAATGCATTCACTTCCGCAAAGCACTTTAAGTAAACCTAGACCGCGCCATGGTCAGCCACAAAAGCCCTCTCGCTCCCACGGCTGCAGGATCTTCACCGATGCCATTCCCGCCGCAGTAGCCGCCTGAATCCCCATCTCCGTGTCTTCAAAGACGAGGCAGTCTTCCGGCTTTACTCCCAACCGCTTCGCCGCAATCAGAAACGGCTCCGGGTCAGGTTTGCTTCGCTCATAGTCCCCCGCGCAGACCAGCGTCTCAAATTTATCCAGCAGTCCCAGCACATCCAGCGAAGCCGTCACAGAGTCCCGGGTACTCCCCGACACCACTGCAAACGGGAGATCTCCGTAGCTGAACTCAATATGCTCCAGCACCTCCGGAACAGCCCCTAGTTCTGGGAGAATCTCGAAATATAGCGCTTCCTTGCGCTTTGCTATCTCTTCCACTGGCATCGTAAGACCGTCTCGCACATTCAAGGTAGAGATAATCTCAGCGACCGGCATCCCACCCCACGCATAGAACGTCTGCTCTCCAAACTCGCAGCTCCACTCCGCTAGGACTCTCTTCCAGGCAACGTAGTGCAGCGGCATCGAGTCAACAATCGTCCCATCACAATCGAACAAATAAGCTTTGAAGGGCCTCTTCGGCAACTTCAACTGCGGCTCTGCAACACCCATCAATCTATCCTTCTCCGTCTATGCTTCCGTGGCAGCAACGGAATGGCTGCTCTTGACGACTGCCCGTAAAGTCAGAGACGGCGGGCGCGACCAGAACACTCTGATTGCGCCCGCCGCCGGCCTGTCCCAAATCAACCAAACTATTTCAGCTCGTAACCGGCGAAAAAATATTCAATCTCAAACGCCGCGGTATCTTCGGCATCCGAACCATGAATGGCATTTTCTCCAATCGAGGCGGCAAACTTCTTGCGGATGGTTCCTTCCTCAGCCTGGGCCGGGTTGGTCGCGCCCATCAACGTGCGCAGATCGGCAATCGCGTTATCCTTCTCGAGCACCATCGGGAAGATGGGTCCGCTCGACATGAACTCCGTCAGTTCGCCGAAGAATGGACGCGCCGCGTGGACATGGTAGAAGCCTTCGGCCTGTGCCTTCGAGATCGAAAGCCGTTTGATCGAAACGATCTTAAATCCTGCCTTTTCAATCTCGGCGAGGATAGCTGCGGAGTAGCCCTTACGAACGGCGTCCGGCTTGATGATGCTGAATGTGCGTTGTGACAACGTATTTCTCCTAGGTGCGTCTCTACTGCTTAGTGTAGAACAAGGCCAGCGAACCTCGCCCGTTCGACCCTGGCCGCAACTTCTCCTGGGAGCATGGCTGCATGCGGATCTTCCAAAAGACAGCTTGGATATGGTTTCTGGGCTTTGCCGCGTGGCTCGCGGACGCGCTGCTCAGCCTGCGTCTGCATAACATCCTTCATGCCCGGCTCGCCATTATGGTCGCTATCGTGTTCTTCACCGCCGGACTTTTTTACCGCCGTCAGACCTGAGAAAGCAGGCGCTTGAGGAAGGAGGAGGTCCTTTTCGTTCTCAGGACCAGCAGCCAAAGCCTCGTTCTCAGGAGCAACAGCCCCGTTCATCTTTCGCCTTGCCACTCCTTGAGGCCGTCTCTTGGCGCCCCATTTTCGACTGTCAACACCTCGAACACGGTAAAGTCCGTGTAATCATGTACATCCGCTTGGCGTATCAGTTAGCTCCCATCCGATATACTTGATAAATAGGGAAAAGCAGCCAGCAGTCTTCAGGGGGTATTCAGCTTTGGAAAGCGTCGAAAAGAGCGTAACCCCTTTGCTTGGCCGAATTTAGAAGTAACCCCTTTAGAATGACATTTTTGCGAGCATATGCTTCGCGTAAGCAATTGATAAATAACGACTTACGCGCCGGTAATGGGGGGGGACCCTCCCAGGCAGGAAAAAATTCCCTTAGAACAAGGAGGAGATTGGAAGGCCAGCCGGCGCATAGGGTGGAACGCCCAGGACGAGGTCGACAGCCCTGCCATCGGAAGCCTCTGAGTGCAGCCTGCCGTTGGAATAAAGGACCTGTCTGCCGGGAACAGCGGGAACACGATCCCCTGGGATGACGACGCCTGCGAGGTTCAACGGGTCCGCAGCGGCTAGGGCGATGATCGCGCTGCACTCGCGGTTCCGGGAGTTGCGGAGGGACTCGACGGCCTCGGGGATTGCGTATTGCTCGCCACCAAAGCCGGACAGGAACCGGCCGCCGCGGATCTCACCGCGAGCTTCAAGTCGCCGAAGCATAGGCAGAAGATCTCGCCATCTGGGGGCGTTAGATTCGTAGACGAGCAGGTCGCGAAATAGAACGCCGTAACGATTGAGAAGTTGGCGGGCAAAGGATTCCAGAGCGGCCTCAGTGTGGTGAGCCTGCTCGATCGCCGTCGGTGCGGCGTGAAGCTCCGCGTTGAGCAGCGACCACCTGCCCGCCGAACTGCGTGCCGTGCGCCTGCCAGAGGTCTCGTTGGTGATGGATTTACGACGGGGATCCATGCAGGCACGAAGCTGGTCGAAGCCGTCTGCGGCTGCGAGGCCTGCGGTGGCGAGCTCCCACAGAGCCTGCTGGGTTTGCTGCCGTGTGAGATTTGCGATGCGCTGAATATCGTTGGCGAAACAGGCGCCGCGTTGCTGAAGCAGCTTTCGAAGTTGCAGAGCTGCGGGGCTGAGGGCCGCAGCCAGCTTGTCCTCTTCAACGCACTGTTGAGCCAGCGCGTAAGGAAGCCAGTCTGCAGTCTCGCGTATGTAGAAGGTGACTGGTGCGGCGTTGGTGGGGATGACCCGGCGCGGGGAGGCTCCATCTCCTGCAGACCACGCCGGATGAGGTGAGATGCGCCCCCAACCTACGGCTCCAGAGAGGCAGAGGGCGTCGAGCCAACGGGGGTCGTAGTTGGCGACGCGGGAGGGGAGGAGGGTACGCTCCCACTCGACAGCAGGAGCTTCAAAGCCCTCAAGTTGACGAAGAGCTTCAAAGACTCCCTCTTCGCCGGAGAGCTGAGCTTGCGGGGCCAGATGTTGCCAGTTGAGAAGCCAGCGCATATAGACCGCCGGCGTGACAGGCTCGACCTGCTTGCGAAGAGTGGTTACCGTGCGGCGGTGGATACGTTGGAGAATGCGGCGTTCGCACCATTCGATATCATGGTTTGAATCTGCTCCCGTTGATGACGCTGCAGAAGGTGCGGGATACTCGAATGCTCCGCGCATGAGGAGACCTTGCATCTCCATCGCGAGGAAGGCTGGAAAGATCACCGCGGGCTCAAGGTTCACGATGCTGGCGAGTGCGGTGGCGGTGATGGGTCCCAATATTTGTAACCATCCCTGAACTAATTTCTGCAGGGCTTCTTCTTTTGTGACTGAACTGGTTCGATTCGACGCAGTTTGCCACAGCGCGTCGACATAAGACAGCCGTTCGGTAGCAACCCAGCGCAGGCTTCCTCCACAGTCGATCGTGTGGACGCGGCCTGAACGTGCAAGCCGGTCGTAAAAGATCCGCCAGTCGTTGGATTCAGCTGTACCGATCACGTGCACCGGTAAGACGATGAGCGAATGTAAAAGATCATGGAGTTCGTGTTCGTTGCGGAGATCCGGCCAGATCTCTTTGCGAATGGCTGTAATGGCAGCTGGGTCCAGCTTGCCGGGTTGGTCCGGAAGGTTGCGGCCGAGTGAGGTAGCGCGGGCGCGACGCGCTTCGAGACCGGCTTCGTCGAGATAAGCGTAGGGATTGGCATTGAGGAGTTCATGCGCGAACTGGGAGGGAGTTGCAGTATCAACCGCCACACAACGGATGGCGCCTTCCTTTATCCCGCGAAGAACTTCGATGAGTCCTTCAAGGTCCATCGCCTCCTGGAGGACGTCCTGCATCACCTCGTTGACCAGTGGATGGTTGGGGATCTGAATATCTCCGACAATGGTCTCGAAGCAGGCCGCGGCCTGTGGGAAGACCGAGGCCATGAGATCTTCGGAACGAGTGCGCTGGATCTGAGGGGCTATGCGTTTGCCCTTTGAGAAACGGAGAAGTTGCAGGCTGCGGCCGGCGGCCCATCGCCAGCGGTTTTTGAAGATGGGGGACGCGATAGAGGCTTGCTCAAGAAGCTCCTTAGCTGTGTGTTCGGTGAGAAACTGGAAGACATCGGCGAGGGGAAAGCTGTGTTGCTCGGCGAGGGAGATGTTAATGCCATTGTCGGTGGCTGCAGCTTGAAGCTCGAAGTTAAAGCCACGGCAGAAGCGTTTGCGCAGGGCCAGTCCCCAGGCTTTGTTGATGCGGCCACCGAAGGGAGCATGAAGGATGAGTTGCATGCCGCCACCGTCGTCGAAGAAGCGTTCCGCGATGATGGTGGTTTTGGACGGAACGGCACCAAGTGCGCCGCGACCGGCGACGACGTAGGCGATAAGTTGCTGGGCTCCGCTGGCGCAGACGCCACACTCCTGCATGAGCCATGCGGTGGCTGCGGCGACCTTTGGCTGTGCGGGAGACAGGTAGCCGGGATCTACATCAGGAGTGAGAGCGGAGATTTGTTCGCGGAGCTCGCCTACTCCATCCGAGAGGACAGCGGTTCGTTGTGGGGCCTCACCCTCCCAGAAGGGCAAGCTGGGAGGTGCTCCGTGGGCATCTTCGACGAGGACGCGACCAGAGGCTTCGACGCGCTGGATACGCCAGCTTGAGGTACCCAGCAGAACGACATCGCCGGGGCTGGAGTCGACAGCGAAATGCTCATCCAGAGTTGCAATCTGAACGCCCTCCGGCTGCAGGATGACGCTGTAGAGCGCTGTGTCGGGGATGGCACCGCCGTTTGAGATGGCGATCATGCGGGCGCCACGGCGGGGATGGAGGTGGTGTTGGACTCCGTCGCGAAGGAGATAGGCACCATAGCGGCCGCGGGTAGATTCGATGCCCTCGGTGAGAAGGGTGAGGAGATCGTTGAAGGCTTCGCGGGTGAGGTTGCGATACGGATAGGCACGACGAAGAACGTTATAGAGGGCGTCTTCTTCCCATGGCTCAGCCCCGCAGGCAGCGACGATCTGCTGCATGAGAACGTCGGCGGGCTGTGGTGGAATTTGTAACTGATCCAGTTCTCCAGCACGCATCTTCCTGATGAGGGCAGCTTGTTCGACGAGATCATCGCGTGTGGTCGCGAAGAATCTCCCTTTCGGAGTTGCACCACGCCAGTGGCCTGCACGTCCCACACGCTGCATGGCAACCGCTACCGACCGGGTCGTACTGATCTGACAGACGAGGTCGATGTCACCAATATCGATACCGAGCTCCAGGGACGCGGTGGCTATCAGGATTTTGATCTCCCCATTCTTGAGGCGCTGCTCGGCGTCGAGCCGGAGGGTGCGGGAGAGCGAACCGTGATGTGCCGCGACGTGCTCGGGACCGAGACGGGTGGCGAGTTCAAAGGCAATCTTCTCGACAAGGCGGCGAGTATTGACGAAGACTAGGGTAGAGCGGTGATTCTGAGCATGGCTGGCGAGCTTGTCGAAGATCTCTTCCCACATGCGGCTGTTGGTCACGGAACTAAGCTCGTCACTTGGGACTTCAATAGCGATGTCGAGTTCGCGACGGTGACCTACCTGCACGATGGTAGCGGGTTTGCGGTCTTCGTGGCTGCCGGTAAGAAAACTGGCCACAAGTTCAATCGGATTCTGCGTGGCGGAGAGGCCGATCCTTTGGGGTGCCATAGCGAGGCCAGTGAGGAACTGACCGGGGCTGAGACGATTTTCGCCTGTGACAAGAGCGTCCAGACGTTCAAGCGATAGAGCCAGATGGGCACCGCGTTTGTCGTCGGCTACCGCGTGGATTTCGTCGACGATGACGGTCTGAACACGGCGGAGGTGTTCCCTGCTCTTGCCGGCGGTAAGAAGGATATAGAGGGATTCGGGAGTAGTGACGAGAATGTGAGGCGGGTTGCGCAGCATGGCAACACGTTCTTTTGGAAGCGTGTCGCCTGTGCGGACGCCGATGCGGATTTCAGGACAAAGATACCCGCGCTGCATTGCCAGTTGCTGGATCTCGGCTAGGGGCGCATCGAGATTCTTCTGGATGTCGTTGGAGAGGGCCTTGAGGGGGCTAACGTAGAGAACCTGTGTGCAGGGCGCCAGTCGGCCTGAGATCGATTGCCGGAGGAGCTGGTCGATACAGACTAAGAACGCTGCTAGAGTCTTGCCTGAGCCGGTTGGAGCTGAGATTAGGGTGGCGTTGCCGTCGAGAATGCCAGGCCAACCGTATGTCTGCGGCTCGGTAGGGCTGCCGAACTTGGATAGAAACCACTCGGCCGTGACTGGGTGAGCCCAAGCGAGTGGTGGCGGAACTTCCGGTGTCATTCGCTGATTGTAGCGCGGTTTTTATTCGTTCTTTCTTCGCCGCTTTGTTATCTACATATTGCCGGTGCCAACGTCGGAAGAGGCAGCAGCAGTGCTCGATTCGTCAAGATACTGCTCGATCACTTTTTCAAGAGTGCCCTGGGCCGAGAGGATGAAGTCAATGGCATCGCGGCCGGCTCCAAAGCCGCCGGTATTCGCGGTAACGTAGTGAGCCGCTGATTTTACCTGCTGGCGAGCATTGGCGGTGGCAATCGCGAGACCGCAGCAGCGCATGACTGGAAGATCGATAATGTCGTCCCCAACATAGGCAAGCTGGTCGAGCGTGTAGCCGGTCTTCTCAAGGATTTCATTGATCGCGTTCATCTTGTGAGATTGGCCCTGGTAGATGAACTCTAACTTCAAGTCCTTAGCGCGGATGGCTACGGTCTGTGACTGACGTTTGGTGATGATTCCGATGCGGAGGCCGCCGAGACGTCCGAGAGACATTCCTAGCCCATCGTGTGCAGAGAAACCTTTTGCTTCGATACCGTGGCCTTCTGAATTTGGAATGACGAAGATCTGTCCATCGGTTAAGACTCCATCCACATCGAAGATAAGGACTTTGATCTTTTTGGCTCGGGCGTCGGCGGTCATGGCTTTGATCATAGTCTGACGGCCCCCGTAAGAGAGGACCGCAGGTTTCCAGCAATTATCCTGAGACGCTTCGGGAGAGATCGGCCTCCGTTTATCTCATGTTGTAAGGAAATTCGAATACGAGACCAGCTATAGGCAGGACGACATTGACGAGTTGCTCATGTTTTACACGCTCGAAGTAGACCCGTCCACGAGCAACTTCGTTAGGAGAAAGAGACGTTGCCTCGAGAGGATGGTCGCTTGCGACCTGCTCGGCCGCTTTAGTTTTTGCCTCCGGGTCGGATTGGTCGACGTCGGGGGCTTGTAAGGCGCCCGCCCCGATTAAGGGGGCGGTTTGGTGGGGGAGCAGGGAGGAGCCAAGCTGGGGGGTGGGGGATGTGGGCGGCGGCGGGGCCGGGGCTGAGGAAGGAAGGTCCTTCAGGTCGCTGGGTGGAACATACAGCAGTACTTTGGGCTTGGGAGTGATGACCTCGACGCGGAAGTCCTCCGGGGTCACATTCTGGGGCAGGACGGTGTTGTTGGCGATACTGACATCAGCGCGGGTGTAGGGACCCTCTTGCGAGACGGAGATCATGACGGTGAAGCGCGGGGAGTTTATCACCTTATAGTTGCGACCGTAGAGCTTCTTGCTGAAGCAGTTTGCGTTGGGCTGGCAGGTGATTACGTTATCCGGAAGGATGGTCTGAGGGACGCTGGAGGCGAAGAGGACTGTTGGGGGGGTGAGGGCTACGAGGAGGGAGATTTGCTGCATTCGAGTCATGGGGAGACCTCCTGCTGGGTCGCAGTGCAGGTAACTTAGCAGTTACCAATGAGGTACAGAATGACTCGATAGTTGCAGGCTGCGCGGGGGGAATGGAGGGCAAGTTGCGAAGGGTTGCGATGGACGCCTGGCGGCCATTGCAACCCTTTTGTAACTTTGTTGGACGCAGAGGTGGCTGCCTGGTTCTGCAGCTTTTCCGCGGAGAGGGGGTGGATTAGGCGGGCTGGATGTTTGCAGCCTGCTTGCCCTTGGGGCCAGTGGTGATGTCAAACGTTACGCGCTGGCCTTCCTGGAGGGACTTGAAGCCGCTGGAGTTAATTGCAGAGTAGTGCGCGAAGAGATCCTCTCCACCGTCTTCCGGGGTGATGAAGCCAAAACCTTTTGCGTCGTTAAACCATTTCACTGTTCCGTTTGCCATGATGCGTCCTACTTTCATAAGGCGATATTTCGCCGTTACTTATAAGCGTAGCAGGATGTGAGCCAATTTCAATCAATAAGGTTACAGGTTTCTTCAGAAAGAGGCCGAAACCGGTCTGCAAGTGGGCAAGACTGCGATTTTTGGATTTGCGTTGCTGTGCGAGGTACCCCTCCCACCCCCGGGTATTTTGGGGATAAGTGAAATGGATGCATGGGTTTAGCGGCAGTTGGTTTCGCTAAACTATTGCATTCAGGTGGGTTGCGTGCAAAATACTTGCTTTGTTTGAGTTAGCGGTGGATTTCTCTTGATTTATACGTCTTCGGGCTTCGAGGAGCTTGTTGGGGCTGCTTCATCGTGGTGTTTTGGTGGCCTTTCGTGGTGAGTTCGTGGTGCGTTGTGGACATTTAAAGGCCAGGGGCCGCCGCAGCTCACGCCGCCGGCAACCCCTGGGACCTGATCTCTCTTTGACCTCTTTTACCTGATCTCCTCTTTTAATTGTAGCGAAGTGAAGATAACTCATACGCCAACTTTGGCGAAGATTTTTTGATTTTTCTTTGGGGGTGAAATTTGGCCGGTCGAGATTTGGTCTTTTTCGGGTTTCAGAGGCTAGGATAGGCATTGTCCTTATGACGACCACAAAATCTAGTTCTGTATTTCTTCTGGCCAGGAGTGCGATCACTGGTGCGCTTGGCGGCCTGCTGTTTGGCTTCGACACGGCTGTGATCGCCGGAATTACCCATGCGCTGACGGACAAGTATCAGCTATCGCCGGCGAATCTTGGCTTTACGGTCTCGATTGCGCTGTGGGGGACGGTGATTGGGGCGATGGGCAGTGGTGCGCTGGGCCAGAAGCTGGGCAGCCGGAAGGCTCTGCGATGGATGGCGGTGCTGTACGTGATCTCGGCTCTTGGGTGTGCGCTGGCTGGTAGTTGGACCATGTTTTTGTTCTTCCGGTTTCTTGGCGGGCTGGGGATTGGCGGCTCGTCGGTGCTGGGGCCGGTTTATATTGCGGAGCTTTCTCCGGCGAAGTGGCGCGGGCGGATGGTGGGGCTGTTTCAGATCAATGTGGTGGTTGGGATTCTGCTGGCGTATCTCTCGAATGCGATTGTGGCGCACTTTGGATTGGGAGCCATTGAGTGGCGGGTGCAGATCGGAGTGGCGTTTGTTCCGGCGGCTCTGTTTCTGATCATGCTGCTGAGTGTTCCGCAGAGTTCGCGATGGCTGATTACACAGAACCGGATTGCGGAGGCTACGCTGACGCTGCAGCGGATGGGGTCGCCTGACTCTGAGGCGGAGGTGCAGGAGATCATCGAGTCGATTCGGCAGGAGCGGCTGGAGTCGGCCACGAAGTTATTCTCTGCGCAGAACAGGCTGCCTATCTTTCTTGCGATCTCGATTGGGATGTTCAATCAGCTGACGGGGATCAATGCGATTCTTTACTACTTGAACGATATCTTTGCCAGTGCGGGGTTCAGCCGGGTATCGAGCGACCTGCAGGCGGTGGCGATTGGGGCGATGAACCTGGTGGCGACGCTGGCGGGGGTTTCGCTGATCGATAAGGTGGGACGCAAGAAGCTGCTGCTGGTGGGAGCGGTGGGTTGTGGGATTTGCCTTCTGGCTGCTGCGATGATCTTCCAGACGCAGTCGCATCAGCAGTTTCTGCTGGTGGTATTGATTGCTTATATTGTCAGCTTCGCGTTCTCGCAGGGGGCGGTGATCTGGGTTTATATCAGCGAGGTGTTTCCGACGAGCGTTCGGTCGAAGGGGCAGAGTCTGGGCTCGTCGGCGCATTGGATTACGAATGCGCTGATTGCGAGTATCTTTCCGGTGCTGGCTCGATATTCCCGGTCGATTCCCTTCTTCTTCTTTGCGGCGATGATGGTGGTGCAGTTTCTGGTGGTGCTGTTTGTGTATCCGGAGACGAAGGGGTTTACGCTGGAGTCGATGCAGAAGCATTTGCATGAGAAGGTGAAGCCTGCGGCTTGATTTTTTTGTGCGTGGGGTCTTCTGCTGGGATGACAACGAAGGACAGGCAACGGCAAGAACAAAGGCGAGGACAACCGCAGATCCCTACGGGATGACAACAAAAGAACAGGCAACAACAAGGGCAACGACGACGACGGCTAAGGCAACGGTTAGGGCTAGGGCATATTTGGAAGGGGATGATCGATGCGGTTAGGGTTGTTTACGCCGATATTCAATGGGTTGTCACTGGATGCTCTGGTGGTGGAGTTGAAGAAGTATCCGCAGATTGAGGCGCTGGAGATTGGGACGGGCGGGTGGCCGGGGAGTAGCCATCTTGATCTCGATTCGCTGCTTGCGAGTAAAGAGGCGGCGCACGCGTATCGCTCGAAGGTGGGGGATGCGGGGCTGACGATCAGTGCGCTGTCGTGCCATGGGAACCCGGTTCATCCGAAGAAAGAGATTGCAGGGCACGATGATGAGCTGCTGCGAAAGACGGTGAGGCTGGCTGAGCAGATTCATGTTCCTGTGGTGGTTACATTCTCTGGATGCCCGGGTGGATCGGCGCAGGATGTAACGCCGAACTGGATTACAGCGGCTTGGCCTCCTGAGTTTTCGGAGGCACTGGCGTGGCAGTGGGAGGAGCGGCTGATTCCTTATTGGAAGGGTGCGGCTCAAGTTGCCAAGGATGCCGGAGTGAAGATCGCGCTTGAGGCTCATCCTGGATTCTGCGTGTATAACCCGGAGACCGTGCTGCGTCTGCGTGCGGCTGTGGGTGATTCGGTGGGAATTAATTTAGACCCTAGTCATCTGTGGTGGCAGGGGATCGATATTCCTTCGGCGATTGCTGCGCTGGGTGAGGCCATCTTTCATTTTCATGCGAAGGATGTGGCGATCCATGGAGCGATGCGGGATGTCAATGGCGTGCTGGATACGAAGAGCTATCGTGAGATGGCGAAGCGGTCTTGGCTGTTTCGGTCGGTTGGGTGGGGGCATAGCGAGTTGGAGTGGAAGAGGATTGCTTCCGCGTTGCGGCTGATTGGGTATGACTACGTGATGAGCATTGAACATGAGGATGCTCTGGCTTCTACACATGAAGGACTGTCTTCGGCGATCTCGATGCTTTCGCGTGTGTTGTTGAAGGAGGCTCCGGTTGAGGCCTGGTGGGCTTAAGAGATTGTGTCCTGCCGGACGGGCCCACTGCGCGTGGGGCGGTCACTTCGTGACTTGTATACCTTTTTAGAGGGGTGCCTCGAGTGGGATTGCTCCGGCGCTCTCGACTGCGGTGACTGGTGATTTTTCTTTGTCGCTGAAGGTGACGAGGAAGAGTATGAGCACGGCGGCGGAGGCAGAGGCGGCTACGATCCAGATGGAAGGCCACGAATGAACCGTCGCTCCGGTTGCTGATGTTGTTGAGTATCGCTCTACGACTGCTCCTGAGAGCCACGAACCTACGAACATTCCCGCGCCATAGGTGATGAAGGTGATGAGTCCCTGCGCTGCGGCTCGTAAAGCGTGAGAGGCTTTGCGGTCGATGTAGATCTGGCCGGTGACGAAGAAGAAGTCGTAGCAGATGCCGTGGAGAAGGATGCCGAGCCAGAACATCCAGACTTTGCTGTCGGCGTTGCCGAAGGCGAAGAGGAGATAGCGGAGAACCCATGCGGACATGCCCGCGACGAGCATGTATTTGACGCCGAGGCGGCGGAAGAACCAAGGGATGAGAAGCATGCAGAAGAGCTCGGACATCTGGCCGCCGGTCATCTTGCCTGCGGCGTTGTGGACGCCTGATTCGTTGAGGAAGAGGTTGGTGAAGGCGTAGTAGAACTGCAGCGGAATGCAGATAAGGAAGGAGGCGATGGCGAAGACGGCCATGGAGCGTTCGCGGAGAAGAGCGATGGCTTCGCGGGGGAAGATGCTGGAGAGAGAGAAGCGGCCTTCGCGGGCGAGAGGCGGGGTGTCGGGGAGCGTGAGGCAGTAGAGTGCCATCAGGACTGAGAGTGCGGCGGCTAGCTGTAAGGGGCGTGATGTGGTTTCGAGACGGAGGGTTCCGACGAGGAGGCCGGCGGTGATCCAACCGGCGGTGCCGAGGACGCGGATGGGGCCGAACTCGAGCTTGGGGTCGGACATTTGGCGGAAGGCGAGGGAGTTGGTCAGTGCCAGGGTGGGCATGAAGCAGAGGCAGTAGAGGAGGAGCAGCGGGTAGATGGCGCTGAAGACAATTTGTTGCGAGGCGAGGAAGAGGAGGATGCCGCCGAGGAGATGGAGTGCGGCGAGGACGCGCTGGGTGGCGAAGAGCTTGTCGGCGATGAGGCCGACGAAGAAGGGGGCGATCATGGCTCCGACGGCGGTAGTGCCGGCGGCGAGGCCGATCTGCTGGCCGGTGAAGTGGAGGGAGGAGGCGAGCCAAGTGCCGACGGTGACGTACCAGGCTCCCCAGATGAAGTACTCGAGGAACATCATGGCGCCGAGTCGTACACGGATCTGCATGTTCACGTGGTTGAGTTCCCTTCTTGTTTGCTGCTTGTTGCGCTGCTTGTTGCGCTGCTTGGATTAGGGTAACGCGAAGGCTACGTAGGCTGCTCCCTGGGGGCCCTTGGGGTTGCGGGCGTTGCTGGTGGCGATGACGACGTACTGGCGGCCGTCGACCATGTAGGTGGCGGGGGTGGCGTTGCCGGCGTAGGGGAGGTCGCCTTGCCAGAGGAGGGTGCCGGTGCGGCTGTCGAAGGCGCGGAGGGTGTGGTCGAAGTTGGTGGCGGCGATGAAGACGATGCCGCTGGCGGTGACGGTGGGGCCGCCGTAGTTTTCGGTGCCGGTGTCTGCGAGGCCCTTCGCGGCGAGTTCGGGATAGTTGCCGAGGGGGATCTTCCAGAGATATTTGCCGGTGTTGAGGTCGATGGCGTTGAGGGTGCCCCAGGGGGGTTGGACGGCGGGGTAGCCGTCGGGGTCAAGGAACTTGCGGTAGCCGGTGAAGCGGTATTTGGCGAGGCCGCCGGGTGGGGCGAGGGCGGACTCTACTTCTTTTTTGGAGGAGTTGTTGGCGGTGACGGCGGATTCGACCATGGGGGAGGCGCTGTCGCCGAGGAAGCGAAGGAGGGAGGCGGTGTCGGCGTCGGTGAGTTTGTGGAAGGACGGCATGCGGCCTTTGCCGTTGTGGATGTTGGCGAGGATCTGCTGGTCGGTGAGGCGGAGACGGACGCCGAGGATGCCGGGGTAGTTGGAGGGTGCGCCGAGGAGGTCGTCGCCGTGGCAGATGGCGCAGTTTTTGTCGTAGATTTTGGCGCCGGCGATCTCCGAGCGGTTGGCGGATTTTGGAGCGGGGGTTGTGGCGCTGCCGCCGGTGTCCCCGGTTTTGAGGTACTCGAGGACGGCGGTGAGGCGAGCGGCTTCGACGTTGGGAAAGGAGGGCATGCGGCCCTTGCCGTTGTGGATGATCTCGGTGACCTGGGCGTCGGAGAGACGCTTTTGCTCGTCGATGAGTGAGGGGAAGGCGGGGGGACTGCCTTTGCGATCGCCGCCGTGGCATATGGAGCATTGGCTCTGGTAGACGTTGGCGCCGAGGCTGCCGCCTGGTTTGTTTTCGGTGAGGCCGCCGGTCCAGACGATGTCGTTGGCGTTGATGTAGATGACGCCGGTCTTGATGTCGACGGCTGAGCCGCCCCACTCGGCGCCGCCGTCGAAGCCGGGGAAGACTACGGTTTGCTTGTCGACGGCGAAGGGGACGAAGAGGCCGTTGCTGATGAAGGATTTGAACTGCTCGGCTGCCCAGGCGTGGGCTTCGGGGGTGCGGGTGGTGAGCATGTCGGCGGTGAGGAGCTGGCGGGCGTAGGGTGCGGGGATAGACGGGATTGGCTGAGTGGGAGAGGCTTTTTCGCCAGGGGTAGTGGTGGCGGGGAAGGCATGCTCTTCGATGGGGAAGAGTGGCTTGCCGGTGGTGCGGTCGAAGAGGAAGAGATAACCCTGTTTGGTGGTTTGGGCTACGGCGTCGATTTGTTTGCCGTGGGAGCGGACGGTGACGAGCGACGGGGGTGAGGGGAAGTCGCGGTCCCATATGTCGTGGTGGACACCCTGAAAGTGCCAGAGGCGTTGGCCGGTGTTGGCATCGAGGGCGAGGAGGGTGTTGGCGTAGAGGTCGTCGCCGATGCGGTCGAAGCCGTAGAAGTCGTTGACTGCGGAGCCGGTGGGAACGTAGACGATGCCGCGCTTTTCGTCGAGGGCCATGCCGGTCCAGTTGTTGGCGGAACCGGTGACCTTCCAGGCGTCTTTGGGCCAGGTCTCGTAGCCGGGCTCGCCGGGAAGGGGGATGGTGTGGAAGATCCAGCGGAGCTTGCCGGTGTGGACGTCGTAGGCGCGGATGTCGCCGTGCAGTGCAGGCTCGGTCTCGGGCGCGCGGAAGCCGACGATGATCATGTCTTTGTAGACGAGGCCGGGGGTGGTGAGGGCGGCGAAGGATTGAGTGACGTCTTTTTCGTTGAGATCTTTGCGGAGGTCGATCTTTCCGCCGTCGCCGAAGGTGGAAAGGAGTTTGCCGGTTGCGGGATCGATGGCGTAGAGGTTGGTCAGAAGACCGGCGAAGAGGATGCTCTGAGTTCCGTCGGTCCAGTAGCTGAGGCCGCGTGTGGGTTGGAGGCCGGGGGTTCCGGTGCTGAAGGTCCAGAGATTTTTTCCGGTGGCGGCGTCGAGCGCTATGACTTTTTGCGTGGGCGTGAAGCCGAAGAGAACGCGGCCGACGATGAGCGGATTGGTCTGTAGGCCGCCGGCCTCTTTGGTGTCGAAGGTCCATGCGACTTTGAGCTTGTGGACGTTGGTGCGGTCGATCTGGTGGAGGGCGGAGTAGTGATCGTCTGCGCTTTGACCGCCGTAGACTGGCCAGTCGGTGCGTGATGCTGCATGCTTCGCCTGTGGGCTGGCAGCGGCGAGGGTGTATTCGCGGCTGGCGAGGGTCGACGTGAGGACGCCTGCGAGGAAGGCAGGGAGTAGAACGGGGGCGAGTTTGCCTGTGACTGAACTTAATCTTTTCACTTGGCCCATGGCTAGTCCGTGTATTTGATGATCTGCATGAAGCCGTAGTCCATGTGGAGCTGCTGATGGCAGTGCAGGAGCGAGTCGCCTGGGTTGTCTGCGAGGAAGTCCACGGCTACGGTTTGGAGCGGCATGACGTTGACAGTGTCCTTGATGAGTCCGCTGAGGTGTTGGTCGTCGATCCTGGTGACTTCAAAGCTGTGCCGATGGAGGTGGATGGGATGCTGGTCGCCGCTGGCGTTGCGGAAGAGCATGCGGTAGCGTTTGCCGTGCTTGACCATCAACGGTTTGACGTTGGGCCATGCGTCACCGTTGATGGTCCAGGTGTCGAACTTCGAACCGTTGAGCGCGCCGGCGTCGCGGAAGGTGAGGGTGAAGGTTTCGTCCGGATCTGCGACTGGGTCTTTGGCGGCGAATCGGGTGTAGTCCCATTCAGCAGGTTGTGGGTCGCGCCAGACGGGTTCTCCGGATCTGCCGGCGTACTCGACGACAACTCCGAGTCCGATGTCGCGGCTCTGCTTGAGAGTCGAACCGAGGATCCAGACGCCTGGGGAGTTCATCTCCACGATGGCATCGACACGTTCTGCGACAGCGAGGGAGAGCACTTCGACGGAGTATGGAGTGGGGACCGGATTGCCGTCCATGGCGACGACCTTGAACGTATGGCCCGGGAGAGCGAGCACTGCGTTTTCGGTCGCGCTTGCGTTGAGGAGGCGGAAGAGAACTCGCTCACCGTGTTTGACGCGGATGGGCTCGCCTGTGCCCAGCATGTGCGCGTTGATGGTGGCGTGATCGTATCCGACATCGGAGCCTGCGGTCTGCGGCATGTTCTGCGATTCGGCTCGCATGGTTTCGACCATGGGGACGAAGTGAGGTCCCCAGTGATGGATGGCGAGATTTACTTCTTTGTCGTGACGCCCTGGGTCGGGTTCGCCGTCGATGAGAATAAAACCGAACTGGCCCGTGTAGGCGGCGAGGGAGAGGTCGCCCATGGCCATGGCATGGGTGTGATACCAACGAGTGCCTGAGGGGTTTGGCGTGAGGTGATAGCGCAGGGTCGCTCCGGGTGCGATCAACGGAGAGCCTTCTTCAACAGCGCCGTCATTCAGGGGATCGGTGGTGAGGCCGTGCCAGTGGACGAGATCAGGGTTTTTCGAGGCGTTGATGACGTCGATCGTAACCGGCTTGCCTTTTTTGAAACGGAGCAGAGGGCCGGGGACCTGGCCGTTGTAGGCGACGGTGTTGATCTGGACGCCGCGACCGATGTCCAGAGTGCAGGGCTCGATGCGCAGGCGAAGATCGGCTGCACGAGATTCGGGTCCGACCGCTGCCGCTGTCCAACTGCGCTGCGGAATGGCTGCGTTTGCTAGTGCTGCACCTGTTGCGGCCAGGAACTTTCTGCGGTTCATCAGAACTCACTTCGCGGTCGGAATGATTCTTGTGGTGTCTTAGAGTAATAAGCGTTTGGTGGCGGCGTGTCCAGAAGGTTGATGTTTGCCGAGCCTTGGGAGTACCTGACGGTGGAGTTTCCCGATGCGGATTTTTTCGACTTTTTTTGCGGTGCAGGTAAGCCGGACCTTGTTGTAAAAGATGGAATGTTTGGGGTCGCATGTAATGTTCGTGCGAATATAGACCATCTTTTCAATTTGACGTATGAGGATCGCTTCCTTGAGATCGATTACCGCTTGTCTGATTTCTGTTGCGTTAACGTCCGCCCTTTTTGCGCAGCCGAACCAATTGCCGGTTGCCGATAAGGCTCTCGCGCGTGAGATATTTCAGCAGTTGATCGAGACGAATACGACGGACTCGGTTGGCAGCACGACGGTGGCTGCCGATGCAATGAAGAAGCGGCTGCTCGATGCGGGGTTTGCGGAGTCGGACGTGGTGGTGATGGGGCCGAATGACAGGAAGGGCAATATGGTGGCGCGGTATCGAGGACGCGCTGGCTCTACCCTGAAGCCGGTTCTGATCATCGGGCATATTGATGTGGTGGAGGCGAAGCGATCAGACTGGACGACGGACCCGTTTCAGCTTGTTGAGAAAGACGGGTATTTTTACGGCCGCGGAACACAGGATATGAAGGACAGCGATGCTGCGGTGGTCGAGAGCTTTATACGGATGCGGCGTGAAGGCTTTGTTCCTGATCGCGACATCATTCTTGCTTTGACCGCTGACGAAGAGGGTGGGAAGTCGAACGGCGTGGATTGGCTGCTGAAGAATCATCGCGATCTTATTGATGGTGCGTTTGCACTGAATCCAGATGCCGGCGGACCTGAGTTGGAGAAGGGTCGAGCTGTCAGCATGGACGTTGAAGCGACGGAGAAGCTTTATGCGGACTATCGAGTGACGGCGACGAACCCTGGCGGGCACAGTTCCCTGCCCCGGCCTGATAATGCGATCTACCACGTTGCGGATGCGCTTGGGCGGCTGGAGAAAACAACTTTTCCTTTAGAGACGAATGAGGTAACGCGAGTTTATTTTGCGAGTAGCGCGAAGACGAAAGACGGGCAGCTGGCAGAGGATCTGAAGGCTGTGTCTGGGGCTGTGCCGAATGCGGAGGCTGCGCAGCGATTGTCGAAGGACCCGATCTACAACTCACTGCTGCATACGACATGCGTTGCGACGATGATGTCGGCGGGACATGCTCCAAATGCACTGCCCGGAAGCGCGGTTGCGAATGTGAACTGCCGCATCTTTCCAGGACATTCGCAGGAAGAGATTCGCCAGGAGCTGATTCGTATCTTTGCTGATCCGACGCTGACGGTTCAGTATGTGACTGACGCCGGGGAGGTGTTCGAAAAGGGCTCCGACCGTAAGTCGATGGCGCCGCCACCGCTGGATCCGGTGGTATTTCGTCCGCTTGACACTGTTGTGAAGTCTATGTGGCCCGGGATACCGGTGATTCCTGAGATGGAGACTGGTGCTTCTGACAGCGTGTACACGATGAACGCGGGTATCCCGAGTTATGGTTTCTCGGGCATGGGCGTGGACCGCGATGATGTTCGTGCTCATGGACGCGATGAACGGATTCGCGTTGTCGATTTCTATAACGGAGTTGAGTTTGAGTATCTGTATCTGAAGGCGCTGACCTCGCACTAGGGTTGTTGTGGGGATGAGGTTTTTCGTTGCGAAACTTCTTTATTTTTTTCTGGGACGTGCGGGGAAGCCGGCGTGCCTGAGCAGCCATGCCTCTTGCTGCCGGTAGACGGGCGTGGAGAGAACCATGCTGGTGGTAGGCATTCCGTAGGGGAGCAGGCGTTCGATGAGGGGCTCGAGTTGATCGATGGAGGCGAGGCGGACTTTGATGAGGAAAGCTTCTCCGCCGGTGATGTGATGGCACTCCTGTACGGCGTCGATGGTGGGGAGAAACTTGAGGAAGGGGCGGTAGTGGGTGTTGTCGCAGGTGAGCCGGATGAAGGCCATGACGGAGTAGCCGAAGGCCTTTTCGTCGAGCAGGGCGCGGTACCCGAGAATAACTTTGGCGCTCTCGAGCTGATGGATTCGCTCGGCGACGGCGGAGGGGGAGAGGCCTACCTTGCGGCCTAGCTCGGCGTAGGAAGCTCTGGCGTCTTCGGCGAGCATGCGGACGATGTTGTAGTCGATGGGGTCGAGGTCTTGTGCCATGGGTTACTCCTATGTTCCTAGCAATTAGACATTAGAAGGGGCAACTTAATTGTTTTATGTCACGGCGGTATCCGGTGTGATACGCGTTGAGAATGATTGATTCGTTGGATTCTGGTTTGCTTTTTTGGTGTTTATTCTGATTTATGAGCGGATTTCCGAATGGTTTGCATGGCTTACTGGACCCCGCTCCTCTATGCTGCTCGTTATGGTTGAACTTGATGGAAGATCGTTGACGATTGACGAAGTTGTTCGTGTCGCGCGAAGTGGCGAGTCCGCTTCGATTGCGGGAGCGGCGCTGGGCCGCATGAAGATCTCGCGCGGCAAGGTGGACGAGGCGCTTCAGGGTGAGACTGCGGTGTATGCGCTGAACACTGGGGTAGGGCTGCTGGCGAATGTTCGGCTTGAAGCCGATGGAATTGAGCAGATGCAGTTAAACCTAGTGCGCTCGCACTGCTGCGGGGTGGGAGAGCCGCTAGCCGAGGACGTGGTTCGGGCGATGATGTTGATCAGGGCAAATATTCTTGCGATGGGCTTGTCGGGGATTCGGCCGGTGGTTGCGGAGCGGCTGTGTGACCTGCTGAACTCTGGCATTACTCCGGTTGTGCCGATGCGTGGAAGCGTTGGCGCGAGCGGGGATCTGGCGCCGCTTGCACATATGGCTCTGGTGTTGATTGGGGAGGGCGAGGCCTTTTTTGCTGGCGAGCGGCGCCCGGCTGCGGAGTGTTTCCAGCGAGCCGGGCTGCAGCCGTTGAAGCTTCAGGCAAAGGAGGGAATCTCGCTGCTGAATGGGACACAGGCGATGCTGGCTATCGGATGTCTGCAGCTGCGTGACCTTGACGAGTTGTTTCAGTCGGCACAGATTGCTGCGGCGCTGACCTTGCAGGCGCTGCGAGGCACGGCGGCAGCCTATGATGAGCGGCTTCATGCGGCGCGTCCTCATCCGGGACAGGTTCATAGCGCGGCTTCGCTTCGAGATTTGCTTGAGGGATCGACGCGGCATCGTTCGAGTACGAGCGTTCAGGATGCTTATTGCCTGCGCTGCGTTCCGCAGGTCCATGGGGCGATGTGGGACTCGCTGCGTCAGGCGGAGCGGGTGTTCGCGATTGAGTTGAACAGCGCGACGGACAATCCTCTGCTATTTGAGGATGACTTTATCTCTGGTGGAAACTTTCATGGAGCTCCGCTGGCGCTGGTGCTGGATCAGCTTGCGATTGCCCTCTGCCAGTTGGCGGGTATCTCTGAGCGAAGGACGGAGAGGCTGATGAATCCTAGTTTGAACGAGGGGCTTCCTGCGTTTCTGGCTACGCGGCCGGGGATCGAGTCGGGATTGATGATGGCCCAGGTGACATCTGCTGCTCTGGTCGCGGAGATGCGGGTTCTGGCTACGCCAGCCTCTGCGTGCTCGATCCCGACGAGTGGGAATCAGGAAGACTTTGTGAGTATGGGAATGACAGCTGCGCTGAAGCTGATGCAGTCGGTGACGCACTGCAGGATGGTCTTGGCGATCGAGTGGCTGACGGCTACGCGGGCGCTTGACCTTCGCGACGATCGTTCTGTCTCGCCGTTGCTGGATGCGGCTCGCGATGCGTTTCGAACCGATTGCCCGGCGTGGGAGGGAGATCGGGTCTTGTCCGGGATGATGGCAGCGGCGGATGCGTTTCTTGCGAAGATCCATTGGGCGTCGACGTTGAACACGCAGGAGGTCGCTCACGCATGAGCGCTTACACCCCTATTCGCGCACCGCGCGGGAATGTACGAACAGCGCCGGGCTGGATTCAGGAAGCGGCCAAGCGCATGCTGATGAACAACCTCGATCCGGAGGTGGCTGAGAAGCCGGAGGAGTTGATCGTCTATGGAGGGCGCGGGAAGGCGGCGCGCAACTGGGAGGCCTACCATACGCTGGTTCAGACGCTCGATCGCCTGAAGAACCACGAGACGATGCTGGTGCAGTCGGGGAAGGCAGTGGCGGTACTGGAGACACATCCGCTGGCTCCGCGGGTGTTGATTGCCAATTCAAACCTGGTGCCGCATTGGGCTAACTGGGACGAGTTTGACAAGCTGGATCGTGCGGGCTTGATGATGTACGGGCAGATGACTGCGGGCTCTTGGATCTATATCGGGACGCAGGGGATTCTTCAGGGGACCTACGAGACTTTTCTTGGGGCGGCGCAGAAGTACTTTAACGGCTCACTGAAGGGAACGATTACTGTCACTGCAGGCCTGGGCGGCATGGGAGGCGCGCAGCCACTGGCGGTGAAGCTGGCCGGCGGAGTGAGTATCTGTATTGAGGTGGACGAGAGCCGTATTCAGCGCCGCATTGCGACGCGGTATCTGGATGAGGTGGCTACGTCGCTCGAAGATGCGATTACGCGGGCAACAGTGGCGCGCAAGGAGGGCCGTGCGGTTTCGATCGGACTGCTCGGAAATGCCGCTGCCATTTTGCCGCAGATCGTGCGGTCCGGTTTTGTGCCTGATATTGTTACAGATCAGACGAGCGCACATGATCCGCTCTATGGCTACTGGCCGATTGCTAAGGAAGATGAAGATTTGTCGGCAGAGCGCAGTCGGGAGCCGGAGCGTTATCTCGAGCGGGTGCGTGGCGATATTGCTCAGCATGTTCAGGCGATTCTGGAGCTGCAGCGCCGGGGCGCGATCTGTTTTGACTACGGCAACAATCTGCGGGCGCAGGCGAAGATCGCCGGCGTGAATGATGCGTTCGACTATCCGGGATTCGTACCTGCTTTTATTCGTGATTCTTTCTGCGAGGGGCGAGGACCGTTTCGGTGGGTTGCCTTGTCGGGTGATCCGGCTGATATTGCGGCTACTGACGCGGCGCTGCTCAAACTTTTTCCTGAGGATGCGCGGTTGAATCAGTGGCTTCCCTGGGCGGGCGAGCACGTCGCTTATCAGGGTCTGCCTGCGCGCATATGCTGGTTGGGATATCGGGAGCGGGATAAGGCCGGCCTGCTGTTCAACCAGATGGTGCGGGATGGCCGACTGAAGGCTCCGATTGTCATCGGTCGCGATCATCTGGATGCCGGGTCGGTTGCAAGTCCGTACCGCGAGACCGAGGCTATGCTGGATGGTTCGGACGCTGTCTCCGATTGGGCGTTGCTGAACTTTGCGACAGGAATCGCCAGCGGGGCCGGGTGGATGAGCTTTCATCATGGGGGCGGTGTGGGCATGGGGTATAGTCAGCACGCCGGGTTAGTTGCTGTTGCTGATGGGAGCGATGAGGCGGATCAGCGGTTGCGGCTCTGCCTCACCAACGATCCGGCGATGGGTGTGATTCGCCACGCCGATGCGGGATATGAGAAGGCTCACAGGATCGCGGCTGAGCGTGGCCTCGATAGGCCGGGCGTTCAAAGTGCAGATGGCGTCGAGGCAAAATGAACGAGTTGCTTTTGGCTGGGATCTCGCAGGTGGTTACTCCGTTTGGAGTCGGACCGAAGCGTGGAGCGGCGATGAGACAACTACGGATCGTTCCAGAGGCGGCAGTTGCTGTCGATGCTGGCGTGATCTCGTGGATTGGACCGGAGCGCGAATGGAGCGGCTCTGCTGAGTCGGTGATTGATCTTGGCAGGCGCGCGGTTGTTCCTGGACTCGTAGATCCACACACCCATGCAGTGTGGGCGGGCGATCGTCTTGCGGACTTTGAAGCGCGCAGTACCGGGGCAACCTACGAAGAGATTCTGGCGGCGGGCGGCGGGATATGGCATACGATTCGTGAGACCACGGAGAAGAGCAGCGAGGAGATGGCTACGCTTGCATTGCCTCGCATTGAGGCGCTACAGCGTTCGGGAGCTACAACGATCGAGGTGAAGTCTGGTTATGGGTACACGCTCGAAGCGGAGATGCGTATGCTTGAGGCTATTCGCTTGCTGCAGGGGCGGACTCAGAGTCGCTTGGTACCTACTTTGCTGATCCACATTTGTCCCGAACGGCCTACTGAACGACAGGCTTATCGCGAGATGGTTTGCAACGAGTTGATACCGGAGGTTGCGAGGCGGCGTCTTGCTTCTGCGGTGGACATCTTTGTTGAGCATCATGCGTGGAGCTCGGAAGATGCGAGGATTGTGCTCGCTTGTGCGCAGGCCGCAGGGTTGAGGATCAAGCTGCATACGGAACAGTTTCAGCAGGTCGGTGGGCTGGAGTTGGGAGTTGAGATGGGAGCTCTGAGCGTAGATCATCTTGAAGTGTGTTCGCTCGAACAGTGTGAGTTGGTCGCCAGGTCGAAGACGATTGCAACGATTCTGCCTGGTGTGAGTCTTCACCTCGGCCTTGCTGCTGCGCCGGGACGGAAGTTGATCGACGCTGGTGCTGCGGTGGCTATTGGCACTGACCTGAATCCGGGGTCTAGTCCGCTGTTCTCTACGGCGGCGGCGATGGGCCTGGCGGTGCGGTTGAATGGACTGACGGCGCCGGAGGCTCTGACCGCGTGCACGGTGAATGCGGCGGCGGCGCTTGGGCTTGCTAGTGTCGGGAGGCTGGAGGTCGGGATGCAGGCAGATCTGCTGGTGCTCGAGAGCGCTGACTGGCGGGACCTGTCTTATACGCTCGGACAAAATATGGTGTGTGAGGTCTGGGTTGCCGGACGAAAGCAGGCTGCATGAGCGTGTCTTATCAGCCGGATCTTGTTTATGTTGATGGGCGATTTCAGAGTGGTTACGAGGTTGTTGTTGCGGATGACGGAACGATCTTCTCGGTTGGACCGGTGAAGACGGAGGGCGACGCGGATGTTCGCCGCTTGCCGGGACGCGCGCTGTTGCCGGGCATGATCGATATTCATTCGCACTCGTTTCAGCGTGCGTTGCGCGGCAAGGCGGAGTCGAGGCGCAGAAGTGGGCCTGACTTCTGGTCGTGGCGGAACATCATGTATCGTTGCGCGCTTGCACTGACGCCGGAGGAGATCTACGACGTTGCCCGTATGGCATCTCTTGAGATGACGCTTGCGGGGATCACTACGGTTGGGGAGTTTCACTATCTCCACCGCACGGCGGCGGGTGAAGCCTATGCTGATCCGAACCTGCTGGCGAAGCAGGTGATTCGCGCTGCGGAGAGCGTGGGGATCCGAATCGTTCTACTTCGGTGCGCCTATGTTCGCGCGGGCTTCAAGCTTCCGCCGGACTCTGGCCAGATTCGTTTTATCGAGCCGGATGTGGAGAGATTCTTGCGTGATTCGGAGATGCTGCGGAATGAGATTGCCGCGATGGCTTCGACGGTTAGCTTTGGACTAGCTCCACATAGTGTTCGGGCTGTTCCGCGTGATTACCTCAAGGCTATTTCGGGCTGGGCGCAGACGCATGGTCTTCCGCTGCATATGCACGTTGCGGAACAGCCTGCGGAGATTGAGGCCTGCATTGCTGAGTATGGAGCGACTCCCTTTGAGTTTCTCGATGAGATGGGGCTGATGACGCCGGACTTTACCGCGATCCATGCGATTCATCTGCAGACTGGCGAGATTGAGCGGATGGGGCGTGGAAAGATTACGGTGGGGGCTTGTCCTACGACGGAGCGAAACCTCGGGGATGGAATTCTTGATGCTGATGCTTTGATCGATGCAGGGGTTTCGATTGCGCTGGGGACGGACAGCCATACGCAGACGGATGCGCTGGAGAATGCTCGCGAGCTGGAATCGAATCTGCGTCTGCGACACCTGCAGCGTGCGGTCCTCGATGGTCGACAGGGTGAGGCTTTGCCGGTTCTGCTCTTCGACTTCGCGACGCGCGCTGGTGCACGGTCGCTGCATGTCGAGGCGGGTTCTCTGGAGGCCGGTAAGGCTGCTGACTTCTTTACCGTCGATCTCTCCGAGGCTTCGATTGCGGGAAGTCTGCCCGATGAGTTGCTGACGAATATTGTGTTCAGCATGTCTCCGAGGGCGATTCGGGACGTTGTTGTCGCTGGGAGGGTCGTCATCGACGACGGGCGTCATGCGATGCAGGATGAGATCATCGATGCCTTTCGTGGCGTGCAGACGCGGCTCGGGACAGAACTATGATTCGTCCGCAGACACTGCTACGAGAGTTGGTGGCGATTCCGAGTGTGTCCAGCATGAGCAACCGCCCGGTGATGGGGTGGATTCAGAGATTTCTTGAACCGCTGGGGTGGCATTCTCGGCAGTTTTGCTATGACGATGCGGCGGGCGTGGAGAAGGTGAATCTTGTTGTCTCGCCTCAGCCGATGGAAGAGGGGCGGATCGAGACGGAGCTTGCCATTGTCTGCCATACGGATACGGTTCCGTTCGGTGCTGAGTGGGCGGACGCAACGGCGCTACATGAGCGGGATGGGATGCTGCATGGCTGCGGCGCTTGTGATGTGAAGGGCTTTCTTGCGTGTGTGCTCGCCGCAGCTTCGTCGGTGAATGTTGGTGAGATGAGCAAGCGGCTGTGCCTGGTCTTTACGGCGGACGAAGAGGTTGGCTGCCGGGGGGCTCGCTTCCTTCTTGAGTCCGACGCGATTCGTGCTCGGTACGCCATTGTTGGAGAGCCCACCTCGCTTACTCCTGAGCGTGCCGGGAAGGGCTATTGTCTTGCTTCGATCAAGGTGACGGGGCGAGCTGCACATAGTGCTTTTCCGGAGGCTGGGCGGTCGGCCATCTTTGCTGCGGCGCGGTTGCTGCGAGAGATCGAGGCTCTGGCGCTGGAGTTGATGGTAGACCGCAATAATGCTTTTTCTCCTCCGTGGACGACGTTGAACGTTGGTGAGATTTGCGGGGGGACGGCCAAGAATGTTGTTCCGGCTGAGTGCTCTTTTTTGTTGGAGTGGAGACCTGTTCCGACGCAACGGCCGGAGGTTGTTCTTGAGCGGCTGAGTGAGATTATTCGTCGTTTCGAGGAGGAGAGTAGGGACGGGTTTGAGATACAGGTTGAGGTTCTGAGGATGGAAGGCGGGTTTGAGACTCGCATCGATAGTGCCGTGATTCAGGCTGTGATGAAAAAGACTGACTCGAGGGTCCAGACTATCGCCTTTGGCACGGAGGCTCCGTGGATGGCTCGAATGGGCGCTGAAGCGGTGGTGATCGGGCCGGGATCTATGCTGACGGCGCATAGTCCACGCGAGTGCGTGCCGATTGCGGAACTCGAGGAGTGCGTGACGATCTTGGGTCGGGCGATCAAGGAGCTTTGCGGCTAGGGGCTTTGTTTGTTTGATCGCTTCGTCGAGTGTTCTGTATACGGTGGGTTAGCGGGCTGTCTGGACTAACGCAGGGCGGCTCGTGGCTACGTTGGCGACGAGTTCGCCAAAGAGTGAGTTGGCCCAGGCGAACCAGCTTCGTGTGAACTTGGTGGCGTCGTTGCGATTGAAGCTCTCGTGCATGAAGCCTGATCCAGCGCTAGCGTGTTTCAGCATGGCGAGGGCGTGGGCGATCTCGTTGTCCGATTGACTGGTGAGGGCGTAGGTGGTGATGGCCATGGGCCAGATCATGTCTTTGCCCTCGTGGGGTCCGCCGATTCCCTCGCCTGCACTTCCCTGAAAGAACCATGGGTTGCGATCGCTCCAGGCAAAGCTGCGGGTGCGGGCGTAGAGGGCGGCGTCGGGGGAGCTGTTGATGTACGGAAGCGCGAGCAGGCTCGGGACGTTGGCGTCGTCCATGAGCAGTTGGCTGCCATAGCCGTCCACCTCGTACGCCCAGATAGTTCCCTCGGCGGTCTGCGCCACGGCGTGTTGTTGGAGCGCCTTCTTCACCTCGCCCGATAATGCATCGGCTTGGTTAGCGAGAGCTGAGTCATGCAGGATCTCGTTGGCCATCTGCGCGAGATAGCCGAGGGTTGTGACGGCGAAGAGGTTCGACGGGACGAGAAATGGGAAGGTGCAGGCGTCGTCCGACGGCCGAAAGCCGGACGCGACGAGGCCAACGGGAAGTACGGGCGCGCCGTATCCGTCGCCAGGCAGGGTTTCGGTCGGCGTCTTGGAGGTGCGTTGAAAGTGATAGGGGCCGGGGCCTTGCCTGCGCTGCTGAACGCGCATGGTCTCGACGACCAGCTTCATCGCGGCGTGCCATGTTTTGTCGAAGGGAGAGGTGTCGCCGGTTGCGCGCCAGTATCCGTAGGAGAGACGGATCGGATAACAGAGCGAGTCGAGCTCCCATTTTCGCTCGCCAACGCCGCGCTTCATCTCGGTTGCATCCGTTCTGCTCCACTCGAGCGGCGGCGCGTCGAGGTTCGCCATGAAAGCATTTGCGTAGGGGTCGATGAGGATGCATCTGGCCTGTCGACGGATGATGCCCTCGAGCATCTGGCGGAGTTGGGCGTCCTTCGCAGCCGGCGGGAGATAGGGCCACACCTGGGCGGAGGAGTCGCGCAGCCACATCGCGGGGATATCCCCCGTGATGACTGCTGTGTCCGGCTTGCCTTCGAAGGTGCCGAACTCAACGGTCGTGTCGAGTGTGTTGGGATAGCAGTTTTCAAAGAGCCATGCCAGTTCGGGATCGCCGATCTTGCTGCTCACGCTCTTGAGGTACTCCTCAACGGCAGCACTGTGAAATCTTCTGTCCTGGATGGCTGGGCGTTTGGAGGGAGATGAAAAAGGCGTTGCGACTGCGAAGACGGTGGAGGGGCGAAGAGTGACGGCTACTGCGGCTCTTGCTGTCATGCGCAGCATCAGTCGGCGGCTGGTTTTCCCGTTTGTCATCTTTGGTCTGGAGTTCCGGATGTGAGTTTTTGACGGCTTAATGGATGCAAAAACTTAATTTTGCCCAAGATTTTCAGAGTAGTGACTTTTTGAGCGAGGATCAGTCAATATTTTGATCGAATTATCTCTCTGTTCAGTTTAGTCTACGTCAATAGAGTAAGTGTCTGCGCGACACTCGTCCTTGAGATTCAACATTCAGACTTAGTGATCTTTAGTATCTACGGAGCATCAGTGATTTCCAGAAGAAGATTCCTTGGCGGCGTCTCGGCTGTCTGTGCGGTGGGTGCGTCTGAGAGCAGCGCATTCGGCAAAGTGATCCACGAGTCCACAAAGACGGATGCGAGCTTCGACGCCGCATCGCTGGTTGATATAAGGATTGGCACTGGCGGACATGGGCATACGTTTCCTGGGGCTACGGTACCTTTTGGTGCGGTCCAGCTCAGTCCTGACACCTACAACGATCAGTGGGATTGGTGTTCGGGCTATCACATCTCCGACACGTCGATCATGGGCTTCAGCCATACACACCTGAGCGGTACGGGCTGCGGCGACCTGCTGGATTTTCTGGTGATGCCCGGCACCGGCGAGTCGAAGATTGTTCCTGGTCCGCGCAGTAATCCGGATGTGGGCTATCGCTCGCGCTTCGACCATGCAGACGAACATGTCGAACCTGGCTATTATTCCGTTCTTCTGAAGGACTATGGCGTTCGCGCGGAGTTGTCCGCGACGGAGCGTACCGGGCTGCACCGATACAGCTTTCCTACGGGCAAGGATGCTCCGTTGTCTGGTCATATCATCGTCGACCTTGAGCATAGCTACGCCTACAACGGGCAGTCGGCCGTGGTCACCGCTTCGCTCGAACGTACCGCACCGGACACACTCGCGGGAGGACGCACCACCAAAGCGTGGGGTGATGGGCGGCAGATCTACTTCACGATGAAGTTCTCGCAGCAGCCGACTCGGATTGTCTTCTATCAGGAGGGGGCGGAGGTTCCTGCGGGGGCGCAGCCGTTGACTGGCAAGTCTTTGAAGTGCGTTTTGTTCTTTGATACGGCGAAGGATCCGGTGATTCTGGTGAAGACCGGGATCTCGGGCGTCAGCGCGGAGTCTGCTGCGAATAACTTGAAGGTTGAGCTGCCGGGATGGGACTTTGAAAAAGTTCGCCGCAGCGCACGGGAGAGGTGGAATCAGCAGCTCTCACGCATCAAGATCAAGACTGAGAATGAGACACACCAGCGAATCTTTTATGCTGCGCTGTACCACGCTTGTGTTGGACCTTCGCTGTTTGATGATGTCGATGGCCGCTATCGAGGGATGGATAAGCAGATTCATCAGCTTCGTAATGGGCAGCGAAACTACACTGCATTTTCATTGTGGGATACCTATCGCGCCGCTCATCCTCTGTACACGCTGATGTCGGCTGATCGTGTGCCGGACTTTGCGAACGCGCTGATTCGCATGGCGGAGGAGAGCCCTGCGGGAATGCCGGTGTGGCCGCTGCAGGGCTGCGAGACCGGGACGATGACCGGCTATCACTCTGCTGCTGTGATTGCAGAGGCGTGCAACAAAGGCGTTGCAGGGGTGGACTACGAACGCGCTTACAAGGTGATGATGAAGCGTGCGATGGTGGATGACTATCGCGGCCTCGGTTATTACCGCTCGAAGGGGTACATCCCCTGCGATCTTGAAGAGGAGTCGGTCAGCAAGACGTTTGAATATTGCTATGACGACTGGTCGATCGCACACGTGGCGAAGAAGCTGGGCCACTCGGACGATGCAACGATGCTGGTGGCGCGTTCGCGCAACTATCGCAATTACTACGATCGCTCGATGAACTTCGCGCGGCCCAAGCTGGCGAACGGCGACTGGGCTGCGCCGTTTGATCCGATCGAGATGGGCACCTCCAAGAAGTGGCGCGATTTTACCGAGTCGAACTCGTGGCAGACTACATTTGGGATTCAGCACGATGCAGCGGGGTTGATTGAGATTCTTGGCGGACAGAAGCAGTTTCTCGAGAAGCTCGATGAGTTATTCGATCAGCCATCGACGCTGCCTGCCGACGCACCGCCCGATATCGCCGGGCTGGTGGGTCAGTATGCGCATGGCAACGAGCCGTCGCATCACATCGCCTATCTTTACTCCTATGCGGGCCAGCCGCACAAGACACAGGCGCGCGTGCGCATGCTGATGGAGAAGATGTACGCTGCGCTTCCGGATGGATTGCAGGGCAACGAAGACGTGGGCCAGATGTCGTCGTGGTACATCCTGAGTTCGCTGGGTTTTTATTCGGTTGACCCTGTGAGCGGCAACTACATCTTTGGCACGCCCTTGTTCGATGAGGTTAATGTGCAACTAGGCAACGGCAAACGGCTTGAGATTATTGCACATCGTCACTTGGCGAGCGATCAATATATTCAGTCGATCAGCTTCAATGGAAAGCCGTACACGAAGTCCTGGTTCAATCATCGGGATATTGTGAATGGTGCACGCATCGTCTTCGAGATGGGAGACAAACCGAATCTTGAGTTTGGATCTAAACCCGCGGATGTGCCGCCTTCTTTGACGCTTGAGAGCGCCTAAACGCTGGACTTATCGATCTTGCTTTCAGCCATGTGAGAGGTCTTGATGACGAAGCTTCTGCTATGCCTTCTCTTTGTTGTGCCAACGGCCTTCGCGCAGACGAAGACACTGTTCTACATGACCGATCACCCGGATTCGGTGCGCGACTTCATGGAGCATCAGACCAAGATCGATATCATCGTTCCGACCTGGTATGGCGTGGATTCGAACGGACTAGTGTACGGTGAGCCGGATCCGAGCGTGATGCGAGTGGTGAAGCAGCGACACATCTCTCTGTTCCCCATCATCGCAATCTTCGACAAGACCGGTGTGCATTCTTTGCTTACCAGCGATCAGGCGCAGACGGCGTTGGTTGGTTCGCTGATCTCTGAGTGCAAACAGAATGGTTATGACGGCTTTCAACTCGACTTCGAGAATATCTCGTGGACCGATCGAGATGCTCTCTCGGCTACGGTGAAGCGCATCGCCGATGGCATGCACCGAGAGCGCCTGCAACTGCAGATCGCGGTGGTTCCTAATGCGCCGGGACATCCGGGCCACAGCGCATTTAGCAAGTGGATCTTCGCGGATTGGCGTGGCGTCTTCGATCTGAAGGCGCTTAGTGAGTCGGTCGATCTGATCTGCCTGATGACGTACGACCAACACACGCGATGGACGACGCCTGGGCCGGTCGGGGGATGGGTGTGGATGAATGAGAATCTGGATTATGCGCTGAAGGTCGTGCCCAGGGAGAAGCTATCGCTCGGTATCGCACTCTATGGATACCACTGGTATGCCGGCGACCCGGGCGTGAACGACAAGGAACAGAAGCCGAACATTACGGCAGATTACATCAGCGCTGCTGACGCACATACTCTGCGTGACACCTACGACGGCCATGAGCAGTGGGACCCACAGGACCATAGCGCGTATTTTTTCTTCTATCGGGATCAGATGCGCGAGTGGATCTTTTATACCGAGAAGCGGGGATTTGCTGATCGCTACAATCTGGCCAAGGAACAACACCTGCAGGGGATTTGCGCCTGGGTTCTCGGTCAGGAAGATGATGCCATCTGGAGCGTTTTGCCAGAGCGGCGATAGTGGTGAACAGAGGCGTCTGTTCTACAAATGTGAACTGACGCCTCTCTGGTAGAACTCCCGATATGGTTGGAGCCGTTGAGCGAGCGGGCTAATTGATCCGCCCTAGTTGGGGGGAAGTTGAACGGAGTTCCAGCCTCCTCCAAGTGCCATCTGCAGCTGGGTGCTTGCTACAATTCGCCGAGCAACCAAGGATGCAGCAGCTCTTTCGACGGTCAGCTCTATTGTCTGATTGGTGAGCACTTCGAGATATTGCGCGAGACCACGCTTGTAGCGAAGCGTTGAGAGTTCGGTACTCTTCTGCGCCGCCTTCACTGCCTTGTCCTGTACGGAAGCCTCTTGCTCCAACACTCTCAGGGCGGAGAGTTGATCCTCTACATCGCGAAATGCGGAGAGCACCTGCTCGCGATAAAGCGCGGTGGCTTGTTCTCGCTGCGCTACAGCAAAATCCAGCTGTGCCCTTCTGCGGCCGGCATCGAAGAGAACCTCATTGGCAGAGGGTCCCGCGCTCCATTGCGTGCTGGACGAGTTGAAGATATTGCTGATGGAGGAGCTTTGCACGCCAGCACCTGCGCCCAGAAGGATCGTGGGATAGTAGGCTGACTTAGCGACCCCAATCAAGGCATTCGCAGATGCGACGCGACGTTCTGCGGCCGCGATATCCGGGCGCCGCTCGAGCAACTCCGACGGAACGCCTGTGGGGATGCTGGGCGGATCGCCTTCGATGGGACGCTCGGCGATGTGAAAGCCGGTTGCGGATTCTCCGACGAGCACGGCAATCGCATGTTCGAACTGCGCGCGTTGCACCCCGAGATCGATGAGCTGGGCCCGGGTCTCTTCCAACTGCGCCTTCGCCTGCTGAACATCGCTGTCAGAACTCAGGCCACCTGTCAGCCGGTCCTCTGTAAGTTGCAGTGTCTGGGTATATGCGTCGAGTGTCGATCGAAGAAGCTGCGCCTGGAGGTCAAGTCCTCGAAGTTGAAAGAACGTAACCGCGAGCAGGCCTTGCAAGCTTAGTCGCGTATTGGCCAGATCCGCAGAGGAGGCCTGTGCGTTGGCTGCGCTCGATTCAATCTGTCTGCGAATGCCACCCCACAGGTCCGGCTCCCAGGAGATGTTTAGTGGAATGAGGAAGTCCCAGTAGGATGAGGCTACGTTTGAGGGTCGCAAGGGTGTATTGTTTGAAGCACGGTTGCGCGATGCCGACCCGCCGAGCGAGACGGTTGGATAGAGAGACGATTTATTCTCTCGAACTAGATCGTGGGCCTGCTCATAAGCGTGAAGAGCGGCGGCTATGTTCTGATTTGCAGCCGCACATCGCTGCTCCAGATTGTTTAGCTCGTCGTCCTGATAGATCGACCACCATTGCCCGCGGTCGACTCCATCGGCTGGCTTGGCCGAGGACCAGTCGCCGTTGTGGCCGTCGTCTGTGTAAGCGGGCGGAGCCGGCATGGCCGGAGCTTTATAGTTCGGTCCAACTTTGCATCCGCTCAGCAACGAGGCGCCGAGCAGCGCTCCTGTACGCGATAAGACGCGGGCCTTCATCGCTTCCCCTGGCTGTTGCCGTTATTGATGACGCGAACTTCCTCTCCGTCGGTGAGTGAATCGGGAGGGTTGCCGATGATGGCTTCTCCTGGCTTGAGGCCGGCTAAGATTTCGACAGTCGTACCGTAGTCGCGCCCTGGCGCTACACGCGCCATGTGAACGTGATGATTGGCATCCACCGTCGCTACCCGCAAGCCGTCCGGCTCCAGGATCAGGGCGCTCACCGGCACGATCAGAACAGGTACGGCGCTCGACACATTAAGGTGAACTTCGGTGTAGCTTCCCGGAAGTAACTCGCCGGAGCGGTTGTCCACATCCACCTCTGCGAGCAGGGTTCGCGTTGCAGGATCGACGGAGTCCGACGAACGAACAAGCTTGCCTTGAAAGGTGCGGCCAGGGTACTGCGGCAAGACCAGCTTCGCAATCATTCCATTTTTGGCATCCGGCGAATAGATCTGCGGCACGTTAATAAAGACGCGGAGAGTGCGGATGGCAGAGATATCGAAGATCTCCTTGTTTCCCGATATTGCTCCGCCGGAGGTCGAGGTGCTTCCAGTAGCCGTGATGAGTTGTCCGATGTCGAGGTTGCGCGCGGTAACAATACCATCAAAGGGCGCTACGATGCGTTCGAAGGAGACCAGCTCCTCCAACCGCTGTACATTCGCTTGAGCCGAAGCAATCTCTGTATTCCTCGCCTCCAATGCCTGTACGGCGTTGTCGGTGTCCTGTTGCGAGACGGCATTGCGGCCTATCAGATCGTTGTAACGATCCGCCGTTATCTTCGCGATACTGGCGTTGCTCTTTGCTGTTGCGAGGTCCGCCTTCGCGGAGGCGAGTTGTTGGTCGAGCTCAGGCGTTTCAATCACGGCAAGCAGCTCGCCCTTGCGTACAGGTGTTCCGATGTCGTGATACCAGGCCTTAACGTAGCCAGTTGTTCGTGCGTAAATCGGCGCCAGAGTGAAGGCCTGAATGTTGCCTGGAAGCACGATCTCCCGGGCACTCTGCTGCATGACAGGTTTCTCCAGCGTCACGGGAGGAGCAGAGGTATTCTCGGTGTACTTCGTCAGTTCAGCGCTTGCATGTTTGCGCGAGACGATGCCAACGACCGCAACAATCACAGCCACTACCAGCGCGATCATGACAACAGACAGCAAGGATCGACGCGAAACCTTCGGCGGCTCATGCCTTGCCTGCTGAGCAGTGTGCTTGGCTGGCTGCTCTTCAGCTACGTCTCGACGTCGGTTTACTGCTGATGTCTTCTGCTCGTCGGGGTTCTCGGGGTTCATTGACATCTCTCCAAATGCGCTGTGGGCGCGGCGTTCCATAGGTTGAACGATCCTGAATGACTCATAGTGATTCTTCCGCATCTTGTGCGACGGGAGGAGGATCGTTTCGATGCATAAATGAAAAGAAGACTGGAACGAAGGTTAGCGTTCCAAAGGTAGCCAGTAGAAGTCCTCCAATGACGGCACGGCCGAGTGGCGCGTTTTGCTCGCCTCCGTCGCCGAGTCCGAGGGCCATCGGAACCATGCCGATGATCATTGCGAGTGCAGTCATGATGACTGGACGAAAGCGTGTGAAACCGGATGAGAGGGCTGCATCAAGAGCGCTCAATCCCAGGTCCATCTGCTCTTTCGCGAAGCTGACTACTAGAATCGAGTTCGCCGTCGCTACACCCACGCACATGATTGCGCCTGTCAATGCAGGGACGCTGATGTGAGTACCGGTTAGAAACAGCAGCCATACAATTCCAGCCAAGGCCCCGGGTAATGCGGCGATGATGATGAATGGGTCAAGCCAACTCTGGAAGTTCACTACGATGAGCGCGTAAACGAGCACGATCGAAAACAGGAGTCCATAGACGAGCCCCGTGAAGGAGGTGTGCATCGTCTGGATCTGGCCGCGGACGTAGATCTCGGTTCCACGAGGCAACTCGCCCTTGCTGTCTTTGACCATCTGCTCAATTCTGGTCGAAACACTTGCGAGGTCTGTCCCTTCAACCGCACCATAGATATCGATTACGGGTCGTGCATTGTAGTGGCTTACTGTGCCCTGTTCGGCTCCTCTTCGAATCGACGCCAGATTCCCAAGAATTTGAGGCTGCTGTGTCGAGCCATTCGTCGCGATCGGGAAGTTTTCGAGCTGCTGCAGGCTCTGCACGTTGTACTGCGGCGTCTGCACGGCGATGTTATAGCTGACGTGATTCTGAGGATTGAGATAGAACGTGGGGTTGGTCTGGAAGCTGCCGCTGAGGCTGGTGAGCACGCTATTTGCTACATCTCGCTGGCTGTAACCCACCTGCTGTGCGCGCGTGCGGTCGACGTCGATGGTCCACGTCGGAAGATTGAACGGCTGTTGAATTCGCAGGTCGGTCGTCCCGGAGATGTGACTGATCTGCTGCATCAGCTGTTCGGCAACGACGCGATTCTGTGCAATCTGCTGCCCTACAACCTGGATGTCAATCTGGGCCGGCAGACCGAAGTTCAGGATCTGGCTGACCATGTCGGTCGGCAGGTAGTAGAACTCTGTGCCCGGAAACTGCTGGGTGAGCTTGTCGCGCAGCCGGTGGGTGTACTCGGCCGTTGGGCGATGCTTCTCGTCGAGCGAAACCAGAATGTCTGCGTCCGCGGTGCCGACCGGAGCAGAGTTCGAGTAAGAGAGATTCAGACCGGAGTATGGGATGCCGATGTTGTCGATGACCGAGACCAACTCTGCGGCGGGGATCTCGCGACGGATTACATCATCGATCTGGTCGCATAGTCTCGCTGTATCTTCGATGCGGGTTCCAGTGTGTGCGCGAACATGCAGCTTGAACTGCCCTCCATCCACCGAGGGGAAAAAGTCCTGTCCCAGCCATGGATAGAGAAGAACTATGGACGCGATCCAGAAGGCACCAATCGAAAGAAGAAACGTAACCCGATACTCCAGGCAGAAGCTCAACAGACCGTGGTACCAGTTGCGAAGTTTTTCGAAGCTGCGTTCAAAGGTAAGTTGAAAACGAACCAGCGGATTGCGGCTGACATGCGTCGCCTGCTCCTGCTGATGCGGCTTCAGCAGATACTTCGCCATGGTTGGAACGATGGTTCGCGACAGAAAGTATGACGCGAGCATTGCAAAGACCACCGCCTCGGCCAGCGGAACGAACAGATATCTCGCCACGCCCCCCAGAAAAAACATGGGGACGAAGACGATGCATATCGAGATCGTTGAGACAAAAGCCGGAACTGCGATCTGAGCAGCACCGTCGAGAATCGCCTGTTCGACCTCCTTGCCCTCTTCCAGATTTCGATTGATGTTCTCGATCTCGACGGTGGCGTCATCGACAAGGATGCCGACTGCCAACGCTAATCCGCCAAGCGTCATGATGTTGATCGTTTCACCCAGAGCGGCCAGCATCAGCAAGGAACAGATTACGGACAACGGAATGGAGACGGCGATAATGATGGTGGAACGCCAGCTTCCAAGGAATATCAGGATCATCGCCGCAGTGAGACAGGCGGCGATCAGGGCTTCGCGAACGACACCGCTGATTGCTCCACGGACAAAGACGGACTGGTCGGCGATGGGTTGCATCTTCAACGCGGGTGGTAGCTGCGCGGCGATGAGCGGAAGTTGAGCACGCACGTCGGAGATGATGTTGAGCGTCGAAGCGTTCCCAGTCTTCTGAATGGTCATCAACGAGGCACGTTGTCCATCCACGCGGACGATGTTTGTTTGAGGAGGAAAGCCATCGCGGACATTGCCTATGTCGCGGAGGTAGGTGGTTGAGCCGTTTACGGTCTTGATCGGCAGATTATTCAACTCAGCAATTGAGCTTGATGCGCTGTTCGTCTCTACCTGGTAATCGACGTGTCCCATCTTCATATCGCCAGCCGGCAGGATGATGTTTTGAGTCGATATGGTGTTTACGATGTCCGAGGCAGAGAGCCCATAGGCCTGCAGCTTCTGCGTATCGACATCCACCTGTATCTGGCGCTGCTTTCCTCCATAGGGGAAGGGCATGGAGGCGCCCTGAACAGTCGCCAGTTGGGTGCGGATGAAGTTGGTTCCAAAGTCGTAGAGCTGCTGTTCACTCAGACCGTTTCCGGACAAGCCAAGCTGCAAGATGGGGACACTCGATGCGCTGTACTGGATGACCAGCGGCGGCTGCGTACCTTGAGGATACTGGCGAAGCGCTGTCTGCGAGACAGCTGTAACCTGTGCTACCGCCTGGGAGATATTGACCGACGGGCGGAAGAAGATTTTGACTACCGAGACGCCGTTCAGTGTCTGGGACTCCGTGTGCTCGATGTCGTTGACCACTGTCGTCAGGTTTCGCTCGAAGGGCAGCACAATTCGATCGCTCAGTTGCTCGGGCGACAGTCCCGCGTAGTTCCATACGACCGATACGACCGGGATATCAATGTTCGGAAAGATATCAACCGGCGTCCGCAGCATGACTACGGGCCCGATAATGAACAAGAGCAGCGACAAGACGACAAAGGTATAGGGTCTCCTAAGCGCGAGACGAACGATCCACATCAAAGCTCCTTGGGACGATACTTTCTAAATTTTGCCTACCGCAGAGTCTATGAGATGCCAGTGTAAAAACAGCTTCTTTTGAATCTTAGTAAAACCAAGCGTTTAGAAATCAGATGCGGTGACTGTGGAACAAGACTCATCGTTGCCCATTTCGGCGTTTTACAAGAGAGCCGGCCTTCTTCTGAGGGCGGCGCTGATAATCAAGTCGTCTCAAACCTCCGAAGACGGCTTCCACCATTGCCTCGGACTCTGAGTCGTTGAGTGAGCCGTGGCCGGCGAGCAATCGAAAGATGGTGGGCCCATAGATCAGGTCGAGAACGATCTCTCCGTCGACAGCGCTGCGAATCTCTCCACGGTCCACGCCACGCCGCCACATGACGCGCGCAGCATCTCTGCGGGCGTAGAGAAAACGTTCTCGAAACGACGCCAGAAATCCCGGATCACTCTGCCCTTCTGCAATAAACTGGCAGAAGAGCCGTCCGAGTGTTGAGGTATAGAAAGCGGTCAATGACTTCAACTGCTCGGTAAAATCTTCTTCGGCCGACCCCGTATCGGGCGTTGCAACCCTGTCCGTCATTCCGGCCAGATAAGCGTCCAGGGCCACCATGCTCTTGTTAGGCCACCACTTGTAGATAGTGGCCTTGCTGACACCAGCCCGCCTTGCGATCGCGTCGGCAGTCACTTTGCGCAGCGATTCGCGCTCCAATAACTGAAGTGTCGCTTTGAGAATGGCTGACTTTGCCTCGAGGCTGCGGTGTCTCCCGCGTTTCTTCGGCTTCTCGGCGTGTTCCAGGGTTTGCTGTTTTCTCATACGTCTGTTCTCAACAAAACAAGCAGGTCGTGCAAACTCGGTAAATCTACACTTCATCATTACAGCGTAAGATACAGGCTGTACTCATTGTAAACTAGGCGTTCAGTATAGATATTAAGTGGCCGATTCATCGACTGACAAATCTTGCCACCAAGACTGGTCCTCTAATCTTTAGATCACTGCTGACTTGCATTATTTTACGAACCAATTTCAGCGACGACCCCGCCGCAACGTTCGAGAATTAGAGCTTTCGGCCCTACAAAAGGGCTCTTATCCGGAGTAACGACCCTACCTAAACTGTAAGTTTTTTCATATAGTCGGCGTCGATCTTAAGCGCCTCCAGCGGCGGGATGTCATATGCTTCCTGCTCGACAAAGTAATGCCTGAGGCTTGCTTTCTTCGCCGCCTCAAAGACCGGACGATAGTCCAGGGTTCCCTTCCCCAATTCAGCCGCGGGAGGCGGTTCCATGACAGACGCGGGCTTATCGGTGTGCTTGAAGTCTTTGACGTGAAGCATGGAGATTCGAGAGGGATAACGCTGAAGATAGTCGACCGGATTGGCGCCGCCGACGATGACCCACCCGCAGTCCAGTTCGAAGGTCACGAACTCAGGATCGGTCAGGCGGATCATCTCGTCGAGTGGGACGACACCATCCTGTTTGCCAAACTCCATTGTGTGGTTGTGATAACCGAACTTCATGCCGGCATCCTTCACCTTTTCGCCGAACTTGTTGAACTGATCGGCGTTCCATCGATAGTCCTCCAGGGTGAAAGAGCGAATCAGTGAAGGGTAAGATGTGTCCTTCAATCGCGACGGATCCTTGATCCCGGGAAAGGCACAGATAATGTACTGCACGCCAAGCTCTTTGTTGAAGGCGACGATCTTATCGAAGTCTTTGCTGAGATTCGAGTAGGAGTAGTGAGCGCTGACGCACTTGAGACCAGCTGCCGACATCGCGCTCTTGACTTGCTCGGGCGAGTGGTCGAAGTAGCCTGCTGCCTCAACCTCCTGATAGCCAAGAGCGGCGATCTGTTTGAGCGTTCCCTCGTAGTCTTTTGCGAGCATCTCGCGGACGGAATAGAGCTGGAGGCCGATCGGCAGACCAAAGGGGGAAGCCAATAATCGATCAGTCTTGAGAAGAGTGGAGCTACAGACGATCGCGGCGGTGGCAGACTGGAGGAAGTTTCTACGTGTGTGACGGGTCATCCGGATCCTCTTCTCCTCAATGGGCTAATCGTTAGGGCAAATCGCGTCTAGGGTTCTTCGACCGCAGTACATCGCTATGCGACTCCCTGATAATACTTGCCGGAGTGACGCGACGGGCGAATCGATTCGATCAGATTCCGTCAGGAGAGAAAGGCGCGAGCCAGTTTTTCCGCTGCGAGAACAAGCTCCTCTTCGCTGCGAGCCGCGAAGGTAAAAACGAATTGGACGTGGCCGGGGCACTCTACCTCGGAAGATCCCGGCCAATAGACGCGCTCTAACCGCACCCCGGCGGCGAGGGCGCGCTCGAAGGCCTCCGACTCTGAGAGGTCGATCTGGAAGTCAGCCAGGAAGTGCATTCCTGCATGATCTCCGTAGATTGTGACTCTGCGGCCGAAGTGTTTCTGCAAAGATTCGACCAGCAGGGCACGGCGGTTGCCGTAGATGATGCGCATCTTTCTGACATAGGGTTCGAGATGTCCCTCAGTGAGAAAGTCAGTGAGGATGCGCTGGTCGATCGAAGAGCTTTGAAGATCGCAGAGCAGTTTGGCCCCTGTAAAAACGTCCTGAAAAGCACGGGGCACAACGAGATAGCCCAGTCTCAAGGTGGGGAACAGCAGTTTCGAAAAAGTTCCGATGTAGAGTACCGGAGCATCGGACACCATCCCCTGGATGGAGGGGAGCGGCCTCTCGTTGTATCGATACTCGCTGTCGTAGTCGTCCTCGAGGATCAAGGCGCCTGCTTGTTTTGCCCATGCGAGCAGGTCCATACGGCGTGGGATCGAGAGCGAAACTCCTCGGGGGTACTGATGCGAAGGGGTGACATAGACGAGCTTCACCGTCTTGTCGGCGTGCTTTTTGAGCTGCGAGACCTGCATACCGTTCCGGTCGACTGGAATCGGCAGGAGGGTGGCTCCCTGGGAGGAGAAGATCCGTCCGGCGAAGCGGTATCCGGGCGCTTCGATCGCGGCGAAGTCGGAGGGATCGAGAAAGATTCTCGCGGCCAAGTAGATGGCCTGTTGCGATCCGCTGGTGATGATGATCTGACTCGGGTCGCAGACGACAGCGCGGGACATGCGCAGATAGTGGGCCACGGCTACGCGCAGGTCGGCGCTGCCGCTGAACTCCTGGGTATATTGCAGGAGGCCTGGGGCGTCCTCCTGCATGCGTCGAACCAGGATCCGGGTCCAAAGCTTTCGCGGAAAAGAGGCTACATCTGGTCCGTGCGAGTCGAGGCGAATGATCCCCGGGGGTATGGGCGATCGGATCGGCGCGTTGATGAGCTCGCCATAGGCGGAGAGCCGGATGGGCGCAGGACTCTGGTTCTCTGGATCGATCTCCATGGTGACACTGGAGGCGTACATACCCGTCTCGGGCAGCAAGGAACAGACGAAGGTTCCCGAACCGCGACGGGTTTCGAGATATCCCTCCGAGATCAAGCGGTCGTAACACTCGGTGACTGTAATTCGCGAGACGCCGAGCGAGGTTGCGAGAGCTCGTGAGGCAGGCAGCTTAGCACCAGCCTCGAACCTTCCTCCGACGATTCCGCCGCGCAGGCCGTCGTAGATCTGGCGATAGAGAGCTATCGGGGAGACGGGATCGAGATTTAAGGCTACTTCCATGGCATCGGATGAGAGGACTTACGTTCCGGACCGGGCCCTTGTTCCCTTACTCTTGTTCCCTACTCTTCTCTGCTTGTTCCGTTAGACGTTGGCCGAGCCCGGTGGTCTGGTTCCATGGTGCGGAGCCTTGCCCCGATTGGCAAGGCTCTTCGACTTTTTTCGGCAGGCTACTGGGCTAGAGGGCTACTACTGGTTATTGGGCTACTGATTATCGACCGCGAGGTCCCGGCCCGATTTGGTTCGGGCGAGGGTGCGGACGATGGAGGCGGCGGCGGGTTCGATGGTAACCGAGCGGGCGTTGGTGGAGGCGAGCTGGAGGCCGTAGAGGAGGACCGCTGCCCGTTTGGAATCAATGCGATTGCGGGCGAGGGCGGCGACGAGCAGGGAGATGGAGACCTGGATGGACTCGACATCTTCGAGCGGCGGGAGGTCGAGCTCGAGCGGGAGGGCTTCGGGCAGATACTCGGGCGCTCCGGTCGCCGTGGGCGGGGTGTCCGGCTGGGCTGCGGGCAGGGCGGGTGCGGTTGCGAGGAGAGTTCTGTGGCGGCGGAGGAGACGGGAGTGGAAGTAGCAGTAGGCAGAGATGCTGAGTGAGGGTGATTTGCAGCGGCGTCCATTGGTCTTGATGTGGCGGCAGATGGCGGTTTCCATTTTTTTTTGCTCCTTGATGGTGTGGTTAGTACCCCCCTCCCCTCTGGGGGTATTTTAGGGGTAAGTTAAATGGATGCAATGGTTTAGCGGCAGGGGGTGTCGCTAAACCATTGCATCCATGTGGGTTGTGGCTAAAATACTTATTTTGTTTTAGTTAGCGGACTTTTAGGGCGGGTTCCCCCTCCTGCGCTCTTTGGGCTCTCGTGATTGGTGACTGCATTTCATGGTGTTTCGGTGGTCCTTCGTGGTGCGTTGATGGTTATTTGGGTACGGGTTAAAGGTGAAGGGCTGCCGCAGCTTTCGCCGCAGGCAGCCCTTGGTTTTGATCTCTTATTTAATTTAATTGTAGCGAATTGGATATAACTCATACGCCAAATTTGGCGAAGATTTTTTGAATTATTTTTTCCCGCTCTGTCCTGCCGGACGGGCCCACTGCGCGTGGAGCGACCACTTCGTGGTGGGTATACCCCTTCGGTTGGCGCTCCCGTTGGTCGCGAGCCATCTTTCTTTCCGACCAGCGGGAGGCCCCTCCGCGGTGAAAGAAGAATGGCTTTGGAACGGTTTCGGGTGCGATGATTGGGGACCACAGCTTCAGGTCATCTTTTTTTTCTCTGTAGGCGAGAGCGATCTCGCTTAGAGCCTGGCTGACGAGGTAGTCCATGCTGCTTAGTCTGAGTTCGCGGTTTGTTGGAAACGTCTACCTGATTCAGTGTAAGGGCCGTATTATTCTGGGCGCCGAGGTGAAGGCGCTGGAGGCTGCGCTCGACGAGGGGGCGCGTGAGTTCTCGCGGCTGGTGGTGGAGTTGAGCGAGGTGAGCCGGCTGGACAGCATTGGGCTGGGGCTGCTGGTGCGATTGGCTGAACGGATGCGCCGACGCGGGGGCGATCTTCGGCTGGCTGGGTCGCCGCAGTTTCTTACGGACCTGCTGAAGTTGACGAAGGTCTCCGCTTTGCTGGAGAGCTATGCGACTGAGGAGGAGGCGATTCAGTCGTATTTGAAGGAGCGGCCGACGGGGGCGGCGCAGAAGCAGCACGGCCCGCGGGTGCTGGTGGTGGATGAGTCGGCGGACCTTTGCGTGTTTGTGAGGACGGTGCTGACGCAGCATGGATATGACGTGAGATCGACCTGCTCGTTCCGCGATGCGAAGACGCTGCTGCAGGTGGAAGGGATGGAGTATCTGGTGGTGGGGCCGAGTACTCCGCGTCTGTCTGCGGAGACGGTGATGCAGTCGCTGACTGCGCTTGCGCCGCGGGCGAAGGCGCTGCAGCTTGATCCTGAGTTCAAGATTCGGGATGTGCAGGAGGCTAGTGATGCTTTGTTGCAGTTGTTTGCTAGTGACGGGGTGGGTGGGTAAAGGCAAATACGGGGGTCTCTCCACTGCGCAACAGACGATGAGGCCGTCCGTTGCTCCGGTCGAGATGACGTGTTTTTTGGGTGGATGGAAAGAGGATACGCAGCGGCAGCGGCAACAACAACGGCAACGGCAACTGCAACTGCAACTGCAACTGCAACTGCAACTGCAACTGCAACTGCAACTGCAACTGCAACTGCAACTGCAACTGCAAATACGGGGATCCTTCGACTGCGTTACTCACAAAATGCCGTGAGTAACTTCACTCAGGATGACGTGATTTGGTGGTTGCGGGTTGGGGTTGGGTCGGGAAAAAACGAGCAACGGCAACGGCAACGACAACAGCAGATCTCTACGGGATGACAACCAAAAGGGCAGACAACGGCAGCGGCAGTGGCAACGGCAGCGGAAACAGCAACGGCGGGCTTTGGGTTAGAAACGGTAGCCGAGGGAGAACTGTAGCTGGCGGCCTGCGAGGGCGGCGGTGGGGTGCTCGAAGAGTGAGGAGCTGAGAGAGCCGATGTAGCTGGTGTAGTTGGTGCGGTTGAGGACGTTGAAGGCGGAGATGCCGGCAGAGAGAAACTTGGCCTTGTCTCCCTTTTCTTTGGTGAGACGGAAGTCGTGGTCGTAGAGGAGGTCGAGCGAGGCGACGCCGCCGGCCTGAAGGGTGTTGCGTCCGACGCCTGCGGGACGGGCGTTGCCGAGGCCGGTGTGGAAGTTGTCGTTGCCGGTGGTCTCGGTGTAGGGCGTGCCGGTGTAGAGGGTGGCGATGACGCCGAGCGAGAGCCAGTGGTCGGGATTGATGTTGCCTACGAGGTTGAAGCGCTGACGACGATCGAGATCGGCGCGACCCCACTCGTCGTTGGGGTTGTACTGATTTTGCGGGAAGGCGTTGATGCCTCCCGTGTTGTTGTCGAAGCGGGAGAGGGTGTACTGGGCCTGACCGGAGAACCAGCGTCCGGCCTGTCCGCGGAAGGAGAGGTCAAGGGCGTTGAGGAGATTGCGGCCGCCGGATTCGACTTGCTGAATCTGGCCGTAGTTGAGATTGGGGCGCGGGTAGTTGGCGGAGAGGTTGGGGTCGGGCGGGAGGATTGGCGCGTTGGCGTCGCGGGAGCGGAAGGACTTTACTCCGACCTGGCCACGATAGGCTGCGGTGAGGGTGACGGACTTGTGGATCTGGCGTTCGACGCCGAAGCTGTACTGGATGGCGTAGGGCGTGCGGCCGTGGGGGGCGAAGCGGACGAGGTTGGTGGGGATGGTGCTGTAGTCGAAGCCGGGCGGGATGGGGTAGGTGGGATTCTGGATCTGGATGGAGTGGAGGACGACGCCGTTGTGGAGGACGACGGTGGAGGGAAAGTCGCCGCCGGTGCGGTCGTAGAAGATGCCTGTGCCGGTGCGGAAGATGGTCTTGCCTTTGCCGGGGGCGTAGGCGAGGGAGAGGCGCGGGGAAAGGTTGTTGTTGTCGTGGAGGAAGGTCTGCCAGTCGTAGCGGAGGCCGAGTGAGGCCTGGAGATGGGGCGTGAGTTTGACCTGATCCTGAATGAAGGAGCCGAGCTCGTTGATCCAGTAGAGGCCGCGGCCGATGCCCTGCTGCGCGGTGAAGACGTAGGGCGTGTTGGCGGCGTAGTTGTCGAGGGAGGCGAATTTTGCGGTGCCGAGGCGGTTGGTGTGGTCGTCGACGGCGCGGCGGCTGAACTGCGGAAGTTGCACGCCAACGCGGACGTAGTGCCTGCCGTGGCTCCAGGTGAGGATTTCGTTGACGTGGATGGTGTTTTCGGTGCGGGCGATGTCGGCCTGCGCGCCGCCGCCGATGAAGGAGCCGCTGACCTGGAGGGATGGGGCGTCGGTGACGGATTTGGTGACGTCCTCATCCTTTTCGAAGGTGACGAGGAGCTGGTTGATGAGATTGGGAGTGAGGATAAGGCGATCGTTGAAGATGGCGTCGTCTTCGCGGGAGTTGAGGTTGTAGCCGGCCTCGGGGAGGGTGATGCCGCCGACGCCGGCGTTGGTGCTGGAGGAGCTCTCGAAGTTGTAGCCGATGGAGAGGCGATGGGCGGGGGAGAAGTCGTGGGTGAGGCGCATGGAGTACTGCGAGTTGCGGTTGGGGGTGAGGACGTTCTCGCTGATGGGGCCACTGGGGCCGATGGCGTTGACGACGGAGGCGGTGTTCTGCTGGCGGTAGGAAGCGGAGGCGATGAAGCTGGTGTGTCCTCCGCGTCCGATGGGGCCGCCGAGGTGGCCTTCGTAGATGCGGCGTGCCTCGGGCGGGCGGACGGGAGAGAAGTAATTTTTTGCGTTGAAGACGGCGTCGCGAAAGATGAAGTTGGCCTCCCCGTGAAAGGTGGGGGAGCCGGGCTTGGTGGTGATCTCGATGCGGCCGCGACCGGGGCGGGTGAACTCGGCGGAGTAGGGGTCGTTGTTGATGCGGACCTCCTGGATGGCGGAGGCAGAGACGCCGACGGACTTCATCTCGACGCCGTCGACGATGATGGTGGTGCCGCCGGAGGAGCCTGCGGAGGAGTCGAGGAAGGGAGTGAGGGTGGCGACGATGTCCTGATCGAAGACGGGGAGTTTGCGGAGGTCGTCGCCCGAGACTGCGACGGTGTCTTTGTTGGCGGAGGGGTCGGTGGAGAGGGACTGGTCGGTGTCGCCAACGTTGACCTCCTGATTGACGGACTGGGTAAAGAGGGTGATCTTTACGTTGGAGATGCTGGTGGTGATGTGGAGCGGGGCGGCGTGTGGGGCGAAGCCGGAGTAGGCGGGGACGCTGAGGGAGTAGGTGCCGGGGGAGAGGTTGCTGAGGGTGAAGTTTCCTCGGTCGTCGGATGTGGATTGGGCGGCGAGAGTGCCAGAGGTGGTTTCGAGTTGCACGGCGGCGCCGGGGATGGCTGCGCCTGTGGGATCGAGGATAGAACCGCGGACAGAGAGCAGAGTCTGCGCAAAGGAAGAGCAGGAGAGCGTGAGCAGCAGAAAAACGAGCAGATGACGCGGCGACATCTCTCTATGTTAGTGAGTGGACCTTAAGGATTGCTGAACGGGTTTCTTGAGGTGAGTTCGAGGACGTCAGAGCTTTTCTTAAGGTCCACTTAATCCCCGATTTGTAAGCTCTTCTTCATGGCAGATGCCCGCGGCTCCCTTTATCGACTCAACCGGGCTTTTCTCTTCTCGGTACTGAGTGTTGGGCTGGGATTCTATGGCACGAGCTTGCGGGCGCAGAGCAACGAAAGTCTTTCGAATGTGGTGAGGTCGGTTGTCAGCGCAGAGCGAGAGGCTTCCTCGCAGCGGCCGCCGTTTCTCTACACTTCGATCGAGACCTCGGACCGGACGAAGGGCCATGTGTGGACAGAACGTGTCGCGGATATCTGGGAGGGGAGGCTGCGATACCTGATTGCGGAGGATGGTCATCCGCTCTCTGCCAGCCGGCGCGCGGAGGAGATCGCACGGATCAGGTCGATTGCGGCCGATCCGACTTCTCTTCGCAACAGCAGGCAGGAGCAGCAGAGCGACGAGAACCGCGCACGGCAGATGATCGATCTGCTGCCTCGGGCTTTCGTGTTCGAGGATGGCGGTCGCGAGGGGACCTGGCTTCGCATCAACTACAAGCCCAACCCGAACTACGTTCCGCAGACCTTCGAGGAGCGGGCGCTCCATGGCATGAGTGGAACGCTGATCGCTGACAGCCGATCCCGGAGACTGCATCAACTCAGCGGCGCCCTCGACGACGACGTTTCGTTTGGATACGGTTTGCTGGGCACCATTCATCGGGGGACGAACTTCGCGACTACACGCGATCTCGTCGGGCCCGGTGTCTGGAAGACTACGCTGCTCGACGTTAAGATCGACGGACGCATCGCCTTTTTTAAAACGATAGGCCGACGTCAGCATTCAATCCATCGTGACTTTCAGCCGCTACCTTTGGACATCTCCCTCTCGCAAGCGGTGGCTCTTCTTCTAAAGTAGAGCGTGTTTGTTGTCACTCCCAGGGACACTCACTTGAGTGGGTTATTCAGGATGGACGAGTCGCTTTCCTGTCGGGCCGACTTGAACTTCGCTTTTTTGATGTCTCTTCAGGGTTGCTGCTTCGTAGGCGACGAGTGTGCCTTGTTTGGTTAAGGATTCCACCTTGGTGATGTCTGCACCTGCTGCTTTTTTTCGCAATGCTGCTTGAACTTCGGGAGGAAGAGAGTCTATGGCGACTTCTTCTTCGATCTCGTTGAGAGTTCCATCCTTTGCGATCTGGATGTCTTTTGTGTGGCCGTCCACCATCATCTCGGCTTCGTAGACTGTCTTTCCGTTTTCCCGTTCCGTCACGAATCTTTTGATGGTGGCTCCCTGGGAGTGGATCTGAACGGTCTTCTCGACGGCGGGTGGAAGCTGCGAGCGGCTCAACGTTTTCTCCTGTCCAAACCCGACCAAGGAGGAGCTGCTTATCAGAAGCGCGGTGGTCAAGAGTGACAGATCTTTTTTCATGGCTTGCTCCTGCGGTCTTCGAAGACCACAGACAGGATGCCACCCAATTCTTAAATGGGCATGAAGGTTGGAATCACTGCGGACAATTTGAGGAGCCCTGGCTGCGCCTTTGATCCCACGTCTCTTTGACCCCAACGTCTTTGCGATCCGTACGTCTTAATGTTCAGTTAAGTTTCGAAGTTCATCATGGAGTATGGATTTGCGAAGACTCCCCTTGTGTTCCATGGCGTTTTTCGCCAGTATCTGCACAGCTCAAAGCTTTACCGTTCCCGCAGGTACACCCTTCCCGGTCCAGATTGAAGATCATCTTCCCATGCGGGTCGGCCAGGCGATAAGCGCAGAGCTAATCTACCCGATTTATGTTGACAACACCGAGGTACTTCCAGCAAAGACCGTTGTCTCCGGTACTGTCGTAAGTCTGCACGCGAACCACTCGCGCCGGGTTAGCGCTCGGCTTCGTGGAGACTTTACTCCGTTTCGAACTCCTGTGGTTCGCTTTACGAGCGTCACGCTGGCGGATGGGACGACGGTCCCTCTTGTGACCGGTGTCGCCACCGATGGTGCGCCGATCTATCGTCTGGTTGCGCCGCCGCCACGTAAAGGGGGCTTCGTCCATCAGCAGTGGGACAATGGTGTCCAGATTCTGAAGGACAAGCTTGCGATTGTGACGGGGCCGGAGAAGGGCGACCGCCTAAAGCAGTTTCTTTATACGCAGCTTCCGTATCACCCTCAGCGGATTGAAAAGAAGACGGCCTGGACGGTTGAAAGCTCCGAGCCACTGTCTCTTTCGCAGACGGTTGTGGACGTGGTGGCAAAGGCGCAGCCCGTCGCGGTGCCCCCTGCGCCGCCAGAGACGGACAGCAAGACGTGGATCATCCAGGCTTATCTCAGGGACCCGCTGAGCTCTGCTACCTCGAAGTCCGGTGAGGCGATCAAGGCTACGGTGGCGGAACCTATCTACAACCCGGACCACACGATCGCCGTGCCCGAAGGCGCCACCATCGTCGGAGCGGTGACCGAGGCGAAGCCTGCCCGCAGCTTCGGTCGCAGCGGAACGCTACACTTCGACTTTAAGAAGCTGATTCTTCCGACCGGCGTGACGCAAAATGTTCAGGCGTCGCTTACCGGAGCCGATTCGGCCGCACCGGACAAGCTTGCGCTCGATTCAGAGGGACAGGTGAAGCCAAAGCCGCAGGATAAACTTCTGGTTCCCTTCACGCTGCTGGTGCTGGCTGCGCGGCCACTCGATGTAGACAAAGGCCAGGGAGCGGGCGGCGGATTTGGCAAAGACGCAGTTGCCTCCAACAGCCTTGGCGTTATCGGCTTTATCATCGGAACGGCTTTGCAGCAGCGAAATGTCGCTGCAGGGATCGGCTACTATGGAGCGGCGATTTCGATCTATGAGCGGTGGATCAAGCGCGGACGGGACGTAACTTTCGCTCGCGATACTCGCCTGGTATTGCAGACGACTCCACGCAACTCGACGGTACTGCCGTCTCCGAAGCTTTAGGGGCAGGAGCGAGTCAGCTAGTCCGTGACGAGGTTTAGGGTTCGTGAAGATGGTTAGTTGACGAAGTTCATTCGCTGAAGAAGGTTTTGAAACTTCGGGTTGCTTCTCAGGCTATCGAATCGGGGATCGACGTCGGTGAAGACCATGCTGTTGGAGCGATCGGCGTAGGCTCTCTCGAGCCACTCCATGGTGCGACTCTCATCCTTCAACCCTGCGTAGACGAGGGCGATGTAAAAAGGAGAGACGTAGCCAGTGCGTGACTCGGACTGGAGCTCCTCGAGAATCTTATGAGCTTCAGCGGGTCTGCCTGCGACGGCGTAGACATGCCCGAGAGCTGCGATGACCGGGGTGCTCCGGTGCGACATGATTGCAGTCTTCTCCAGCTCGGCGATCGCCTTCGTGTAGTCTCCCATCTGCTCGTAGGTCTGTCCAAGCACGATATGGGGAAGGACGAAGGATGGATCCATTTCGATGGCATCGTTCAACTGCACGAGGGCTCGATCGTACTCACGCGCCATGTAGAGTCGCCATCCGAGGCTGAAGTTCATACTGACGGAGAGCGGGTCAAGGGAGCGGGCGCGCTCCATCTCCTGCAGGCTTTCGCTGCGGCGTCCCATTGCGGTGAGGTAGAGGGAGTATCGCTGATGAGCGGTCGCGTAGTTGGGGTTCAACTCGATGGCCCTGCGAAAGCCTCTTTCGGCGGCCTTCCAGTCCCACTTGTAGTTGAACTGGACGGTTGCGAGGGCGGTCTGGGTCTCGGCGAGAGAGTCGTCGAGCTCGACGGCCTTCATGGCAGCGGCTTCAGCCTTGGGTGCGACGTCAATCGTGGGAACAGTGCCTACGATGGCTGCGCCGAGAATGCCATAGCAATCGGCCAGACCAGCGTAGGCCAGGGCGTACTGCGGGTCTTTGACGGTGGCCGATTGAAAGTAGTCGATGGCTTTGAGGAGATCTTCCCTGGATCGCTTGTTCCAGTAGAACAATCCTTTCAGGAAGTCTTCATACGCGTCGGGCTTGACGAGACGCCGGCTGGCGAGGCGAGTCTTATCCTGCGAGGTGAGTTGGATGCGGATCTGATCCACGATTGCCGAAGCTACGCGGTTTTGCAGGGTGAGCACGTCATCGAGGGGGCTCTCGTAGGTGTCGGCCCAGAGATGCCTATCGGTGGAGACTTGAATGAGCTCTGCGGTGATCCTGACACGATCGCCGGAGCGAAGAACGGTGCCTTCGACGACTGCATCGACGCCGAGGTCACGTGCGATCTTTCCCAGCGACTCATGCGAGTCTTTGTACTCCATCGCCGTTGTTCGAGAGAGCACCCTGATGGAACTGATTCTTGCCAGGCTTGCGATGAGCTCGTCGGTCATGCCGTCGGCGAAGTACTCCTGGCTCTTATCACCTGAGAGATTCTCCATCGGTAGCACGACCAGAGACGTGATGGGCTTGGATGAGGCGTTCGAAAAGATGCCGTTGGAGCGGAGTTTGAAGAAGATCGACGAGACGATCGCTGTCAATAGAACCAGAGCCACGACAAGAGCTAGCGCATGAAACAACGAGATCTGAAAGTTTTTCCTGACCCAGGTGGCAGGAGCGGGGGTCTCGTCACTGGCGATCGGATAGAGGTCCTTCGATTCGTTGCCCGGCGGAAGACCAGCGTGATTCACGTCCTGAGTGACGACGGAACCTGCTGCGGTGTCGGGTCTGACGTGGTGGACCGGGGCGACGAACCGGTATCCCTTCCGCGGGACGGTCTCGATGAAGCGGGGATTCTCGGAGGAGTCGCCGAGAACCTCTCTGAGCCGCATCATCGCGGTGTTGAGGCTGTGGTCGAAGTCGACGAAGGTGTCTGGCTGCCAGAGTCGATGACGCAGCTCTTCGCGGCTTACGATCTCGCCGGGCCGCTCGATGAGCACTCTTAAAATATGGAGCGGTTGATCCTGAAGCTTAATGCGCAGGCCCTTCTTTCGAAGCTCGCAGGCTTCAAGATCGACCTCGAAGAGGCCAAATCGGACGATGCGGAAGGGTGCTTCTACTTGCTCCGAGATCATGAGAGATAAGCCCGCATTTGTTACAACTTGACGATAGCGTCGAACTATAAGCCCCCGTTCTGTGTCGTGTCAATTGGAAAGGCGCGGACTGCGGGCTGTTACCCGTCGCCGAAACTCCTTCATTTCAAAAGAGTAGTAGCGTTATCTCCAAATGTTTCGTAACTGATACGCAAGCTATTGCCTGCGTGATGGCCAGGGTTCAATATTCACGCACTTGCAGAGCCCTGAACTGTGCCACGAGCACAGAAAAAATATTTTCTCACTGAGGCAGTTGGAGGCGCTATGACGGTTGGAATCGACTTTAGAAAGCTTGGGTCACGTTTACTGGTTGGCACGTTGAGTGCGCTACTCGCGTGTGCAGTTTTTGCGAAGCCGGCAGCGGGACAGGTATCGGGTGCGACACTTTCGGGGGAGATCTCTGACAACTCAGGCGCCGTGGTGGCCGGAGCACTGGTGACTGCGCAAAATATATCGAACGGGTCGAGCCGATCCGCCACGACCAACGATGCCGGGTTCTATGTCATCCCGAATCTTCTTCCGGGGAACTATAACGTCAAGGTCGAGGCGAACGGGTTCAGCACAGTGCTGCAAAAGGGGCTGGTGCTGACCGTTGGCGCGCAACAGACCTACGATGGAAAGCTGTCTGTCGGCAAGGTCTCGCAGACGGTGATTGTGACGACGATTCCGCCGTCGATTCAATCCTCGTCGTCCGGGCTGAGCGCGACCGTGGATTCGAGGACGGTGCGGGAGCTGCCGCTGAACGGTCGAGACTGGACCTCGCTGGCGACGCTGGAGCCGGGGGTTGTCAGCATTCCGAATCAGGCGACGACCGGATTTAGCGCCAACAAGGGAAATCGTGGGTTTGGCAATCAGCTGAGCGATGGCGGTCATCGTGCCAACGAAAATACTTATCGGGTGAACGGCATGGTGACCAATGACTACTCGAACGCGGCACCGGGCGGGGCAACAGGGGTGAACCTTGGCGTTGACGGGATCGGCGAGTTCTCCGTGCTGACGGCCAACTATACGGCGGAGTATGGGCGTACCTCTGGTGCAGTGATCAATGCGATTACGAAGTCGGGCACGAACGAGATTCATGGGACGGCGTACTTCTTCGATCGCGATAGCATCTTCGATGCCCGCAACTACTTTGATGGTCCTAAGATTCCGCCGTTCCGCCGCATACAGTTTGGCGGCTCCGCGGGCGCGCCGATCTTCAAAGACCATTCTTTTATCTTCGTGGACTACGAAGGGATTCGGCAGAGCCAGTCGAGCTCGGGTACGATCCATGTTCCGGACGCTGCCTCGAGAGCGGCCGCAGTGCCTGCGATTGTTCCTTACCTTGCGTTGTGGCCGGTTGCTCCTGCGGGCGCACCCGACCTGAAGGGGATTCAATCGATCAATGTGTCAACGCCTACGCATGCGTCGGAGAACTATGTCATCACCCGCTTCGATCAGAAGATCTCGAACCGGGACAATCTCGATGCGACTTATTTCTTCGATTCGGGGCCGCAGACTCAGGCCGATCCGCTGAATAATGCGGTGCACAGTGTCTTCTCCCGGAGGCAGCTCTATACCGCGGAAGAGACCCACGTCTTCAGTCCGTCGTTTGCCAATACGGTGCGAGGCGGGGTCAGCCGGATTATTGGCAAGATCAATGACCCCGTCTCCGGCAACGCTGTGGCGACGGATGCTGCGCTTGCGATTGCGCCGGGGTCGAAGGCTCCGCCGCAACTGCCGGTCGCCGGTCTTACGACGGCTTATGGGCTCAATGGATTTAATAAGTTCAACCATGCGTGGACTTCGGGTCAGATCTATGACGACGCGTTCCTGACGAAGGGCACGCACTCGATCAAGCTGGGCTTCGGGTTTGAGCGGATGCGGTACAACGTTCTCGAGCAGCTTAGTCCGAATGGAAGAATGAATACCTACTCCAGTCTTGCGAAGTTTTTGAGCAATCAAGCCGATCAGTTGAATGCGCTTGCTCCGGGCGGGTCGACCGAGGTGGGCCTGCGTGAGAGTCTCTTCGCGGGCTATGTTCAGGATGACTGGACGGTGAGTAAGAACTTCACTCTGAACCTGGGGCTGCGTTACGAGGCGACGACCAAACCGACCGATGCGAATAAAGTCCCCGGCTATACGGTGAATGGTTACACGGTGGCAGCCGCGGGCTTCCAGGAGATTACGACGCTGGTCAACTGCGGGGCCAGCAGCACGGCATGCGGACCGGTGGGCGTGGACAGTCCCATCTCGTCGAACCCGACGACCAAAAACTTCGAACCGCGCGTGGGATTTTCCTGGGATCCGTTTCACGATGGAAAGACCGCTGTGCGGGGTGCCTTCGGGATCTTCGACGTGCTTCCTCTGCCTTATGAGTTTGGGTTGAACACGGCTGCGACCGCTCCCTTCCAGATTATTGGCACCGATCCGAACGCAATGCTGGGAACAGGAGTCATCGACGGGAACGTTAACTTCAATCGTCAGAAGATTCGAAATCGTTATATCGACATCCACCCGAAGCGCGCAGCTGTTTATAACTGGAACCTCAACGTTCAGCGAGACCTGGGGGAGGGTTTCATGGTGACCCTCGGCTATGTGGGCTCTCGCTCGCTCCACCTGTCAGCGGCAGCGGACGATGTCAATCTTGTGCCAGGGACGGTGGTTAGCGGAGCCGGTATCGTCTTCCCCTGTGACCCATCTTCGCTTACCGGAACCCACACTTGTGCGGACACCCAGACGGGCACACGGGTCGACTCCAACTGGGGCGGCGGCGCTGGGATTCGTCCTGTGCTGTTCGATGGGGCGGCTAGTTATGAGGCGTTCCAATCTCAACTGAAGCGAACGCTGGATCACGGCATTCAGGGGCAGCTGTCTTACACCTTCAGCAAATGCCGCGACCTTAGCTCATCTCCGGTTACGGGTGACACTTATTTGAATTCGATCGCTGTTCCTCTTCTGTCCTTCAAGCAGGCGAGGGTTGGGGCTTGCGACTTCGACATCAGACAGGTGTTGAGTGGCAACTTTATCTGGGAGATTCCAGCGCCGAACTTCTCTTCTTCGTTTGCGAACGTCGCAGTCCACGGTTGGGAGGTTGGGAGCATCGTTACCGCGGAGACGGGCGCACCTTTCACGGTGACGGTGGGAGGAGGAAATGATCCGCTGGGCACGGGCTTCAACGGCGACTACTCCATGGACTTTGCGGACTTGCTTCCTGGTTGCAAGCCCACCGGGGGGAAGGGATTGGCCTACATCAATACGAATTGCTTTACGCCACCGACGGCGCCGCTGTCGCTTGGCACCGCGAGTGCGGCGAATCCTCTGGGATGTGCGCCTAACTCTTTCCTGCCGCCGCCCGCACCCACGCCGACCAATCCAAATCCGGCCGGCTACACCGGACCTGCGGCTCCTTCGGGACGTCAATTCTGCTCTAACGTTGTCGGCAACTCCGGACGCAACAGCTTCTATGGTCCGCACCTGACGACGGTAGATTTTTCTCTCTTCAAGAACACCAAGGTGCCGCGCATATCGGACGCTTTCAACGTGCAGTTCCGGGCGGAGTTCTTCAACATCCTCAACCACACTAACTATCTTTCGCCAGGCTTCCTGAACACCTTCGGCCAAAACAACTCTGTCTACGACTTTGACGGCAGTTCTCTTCCCACTGCTCTCAATCAGACCTCGTCGACATCGCGGCAGATTCAACTTGGAGCGAAGTTTGTCTTCTAACCGAAGCGCGATGGCGGGCAGCAGACGCCATCGCGCTTTGCTCGTCTAGCTTTTTCTCCCCACCTTCTGCGAAGAGTAAACGCAGTTTTAGCTCAGAAGTCTGCTGGGGTACTGCAGATGCCTGCAACATCCATGCCAGCGAGGGCCTTGCATGCATATTGAAGATGAATTGACTGGTTTACAAGAGGAGCAGAACACGCCCGGCTGGCAGTTCGCGGTGGCCTCTGGTCTTCTCGGCTGGGTACTGGACGCTTTCGACTTTTTTGTCATCGTCTTTCTCTTCGACACTCTGGCGAGCCACTTTCAAGTGGAGAAGAGAGCCATTGTCTTCACGATCTCGATCACCCTGGCGATGCGTCCGGTCGGCGCCCTGATCTTTGGAGCACTGGCTGATCGGTTTGGACGTAAGAAGCCGTTGATGCTGTGCGTCGTCTACTTTTCGATTGTCACGGTTTTGAGCGGCTTCTCTCCTAACTACGGATTCTTTGTCGTGATGCGAGCTCTGTATGGGATTGGAATGGGCGGTTATTGGGGTATCGGGGCTTCGTTCGCGATGGAGAATGCGCCAAGAAAGTTGCGGGGTCTTCTCTCCGGCATGATGCAGGGAGGCTATCCGTTCGGATATCTTCTGGCCGCGGTGGGGATGTTGACGATCATGCCGCGTCTGGGTTGGCACGCTATGTTCCTGGTGGGGACCTTGATGGCGGCGGTGATCGTCGTCCTGACCACGCTGTCGCCGGAGTCTGAGGCATGGAAGCTGCACCGTATGGGCTCGGTTACGACGATCTTCAAGACTCTCTTTCAGCACATGGGGAGTTTCTCGTACCTGCTGCTGGTGATGGTGGTGATGTCTTGTCTGTCGCATGGGACACAGGATCTTTACCCTGACTTTCTGAAGAGTGTTCCCTCTATCGGGAGCTCTCTGGTGCTGGGCATGAAGCCGCTGTATGGGATTCCGATTATCTATAACATTGGGGCCATCACGGGGGCGGTCTTCTTTGGATACATCTCCGAAAGAGTGGGAAGGCGATATGCGATTATGATGGCGCTGGTGTTGAGCCTTGCGGCGATTCCTGCATGGGCCTTCGGCGGAACGATTCTGACGCTTGTGGTTGGATCGTACCTGATGCAGACCGGGGTGCAGGGAGCCTTTGGGGTGATCCCGGCACACCTGAACGAACTCTCACCGGATTCGGTGCGCAGCCTGTTTCCGGGCTTCGTGTATCAGCTTGGGGTGCTGATCGCGTCGCCTGCGGTGTCGATCGAGTTTCTCCTGCGCGATCACCTGGGGTATCCTTTAGCACTTACGATCTTTGAAGTTGTGGTGATTGTGATGCTGCTGTTCATCTTTGCACTGGGGCCGGAGAGACGTGGAAGAAGCTTTCGATCCAAGGCCGGTTGATCGGCCTCTACGCTGTCAAAAACCATTCGGCCGACAGACAGTTTAAGGCTGACTTAAGCTTTGTATGTTGAGATGTATTCATGCGCGTACTACTGGTTGAAGACGAGATTCGCCTAGCTGAAAACGTGGCGCACGCGCTGCGCGATGGGCCGGGCTTCGCGGTGGACCAGGCCGAGGATGGGCAGACGGGGCTGGATCTGGCTGAAAATCTTTGCTACGACCTGATCATTCTCGATCTGATGCTGCCGAAGCTGGATGGCCTAACGGTGCTTCGCAGGCTTCGCGAACGAGGCGATAACACTGCGGTACTGATCCTGACGGCGCGGAGTGAACGATCTTCCATTATTCAACTCCTGAACAGCGGCGCGGATGATTATTTGAGCAAGCCTTTCGATCTGGGAGAGGTGATTGCGAGGGCGAAGGCGCTGATTCGCCGGGGCAAGGGGATGGCGAGTCCGGCGCTGCGCCTGGGCGATCTGGAGCTGCACACCGGGGACCAGAGCGTCTTCCGCGCGGGCAACCCGATTGTGCTTTCGCCGATGGAGTATCGGATTCTCGAGTACCTGATGCATCGCCCACGCGCCATTGTCTCCAAGCGAGAGTTGCTGGAGCATATGTACGACTTCAACTGGGTGCATCACTCCAATGTGATCGAGGCGCATGTTTCGAATTTGCGACGGAAGCTCGGGGAGGGAGCGAATCCGCCGACGATCGAGAATCTGCGCAATCGGGGTTACAGACTTGTGCTGGAGTACGGCAACTACAAGGATGCCGGGGACGAATCGGGATGAAGACCTACTCGCTGACACGACGCCTGATCACGGCTGTGCTCCTGGTGGAGCTCTGCTCCCTATTGGCCTTGATTGGGATCGCCAGTGTTTATGAGGGGATTTCACACTTCCGAGCTTTGGATGTGATGCTTCGCGGCCGGGCAGATTCGGTCCTTGGCGCGGTGCAGGACGCAGAAGACCCTGAAGACAACTTGATGCTTTATGGCACCGAAGGGCTCGCTCCACGGCGAGACATTTATATCGTGCGCGACGACCGGGGCCGCGTCATAGGGTCGCAAGGGTGGCCGGGCGGCGAACAGGCGTTGGCCAGCAGTGATACGAGGGAGTTCCGCAATCTGACGGTTGGAGGGGTTCGGTATCGAGTGATTCGCAGGCCAGGTCTGCGGATCGTCGATCCTGGGGATGCGAAGGGCGGCGTTGCCCGGCATGTCATTATTCTTTACGGCTCGCGCACTCACCCGGTGTGGGAGCGTGTTCGGAACGCAATTGCTTTCTATGCGCTCTCGGGCCTTCTCCTTCTCGTGGTAACCGGCGTGGTTCTGCTGCATCTATTGCGTCGCGGGCTTCAACCTTTATATGAACTGGCAGAGCAGGCGGGGGGGATCTCTGTCACGTCGTGGAATCTGGGTCCCTCGAGTCAGGCGCGTTATGTACGAGAGCTTGAGCCGCTGGTCTCAGCGATTGAGTCGGCGCTGCTGAGGCTGGAGCAGTCCTTCGCGCAACAGAGACAGTTCGTCAGCGATGCGGCTCACGAGCTGAAGACCTCGGTGGCGGTGGTGAAGTCTTCTCTGCAGCTTTTGACGATGCGGACCAGGTCTGCGAAGGAGTATGAAGAGGGACTCGAGCGAGTGAGGATCGACTCGGAGCGCATGGAGGAACTTGTCGCCAAGATGCTGACCCTGGCGCGGCTTGAGGATGGCGCGGAACAGCCAGAGTCGTATCGAACGGTCGAACTTGGCGATGTTCTCCGTGACGTGGCGGAGCACTTTCGGACGCTGGCGAGCTTCCACCGCATCAGCCTGGTGATCAACGCGAATAGTCCGGTCTTCGTTTTTTGCGATCCCGATCAGCTTCGCCTGCTTTGCTCCAACCTGATTCACAACGCGATTCAACATAGCGCAGCCGGCGCAGAGGTTCGCGCGATCGTCAGCAGCCGGGATAAGGTGGCGCGATTGGTGGTTGAGGACGATGGGGAAGGGATCTCGGAAGAGGTTCTTCCTCACGTCTTCGATCGGTTTTATCGAGGAGACCCGTCGCGCAGCCGGCGAACGGGTGGCACAGGCCTGGGACTGGCGATCTCAAAGGCGATCGTTTTGCGATATCACGGCGCGATTCGCCTGGAGAGTAGACCGGGTCACGGCACGAGCGCCATTGTTACTCTGCCATTGGTCGAGACCACAGCGGAAAGAACGGATCCTGGGGTCGTGAGGAATCAGGAAACAGGAGTTGTAGCGTCTTAAGCGTACATTAAGCCGGTTCTGCGATATTTGTAGGAACAAATTTCTTCGACTCTGGAGTGTTTTTGACATGCCGAATACAAACAGACGAGTTGTCTCTTCTCTCCTCTTTGCCGCATCGACGCTAGCTCCCTTCTTTACGACAACGTCTGCTACGGCCCAAAAGCCATTTCAGATTGAACAGCGATGGACCATCGGAGGCACGGGAGGTTGGGACTACCTGACTGCCGACCCGACAACACACCGCCTTTACATTGCCCACCTGACGCGGGTCGACGTCGTCGATACCACGACCGGAAAGGTCATCGGAGCCGTTGAAGGATTGACTCGATGCCACGGCGTCGTCATCGCTCCCGATGGCAAGACCGGCTTCGCTTCCGATGGGGGAGCAAACAACGTTGTGGTCTTCGATACTTCCAACTTCGCTACGCTGGCGAAGATTCCGACCGGAACGAATCCCGACGGCATGGCCTACGAGGGGTCCACCAATACGGTCTGGGCGTTTAATGGATCAAGCAAGAACGCGACCGTGATCGATGCAGCCAGTCGTCAAGCGATAGGCACCGTCGCGCTGCCCGGCAAACCGGAGTTCCCCCAAAGCGACGATCAAGGAACTATCTTCGTGAATATCGAAGATAAAAACAGCATCGTGCGACTCGACGCCAAGGCTCAGAAGATTACGGCCACGTGGCCTCTGCCCGGCTGCGACTCGCCGTCGGGGCTGGCCTTCGATAAGGAGGGCGGACGTCTGTTTTCGGTCTGCGACGGCAAGAAGATGGCCGTCACCGATTCGCACACGGGCAAGTCGCTGGCTACGCCGACCATTGGCGATGGGCCTGATGCCGCTGGATATGACGCGGGCAAGAAGCTGGTGTTCTCTTCCAATGGCGACGGCACGTTGAGCGTCGTCGATGCGAGCAAGGCAACGTATCCGGTGATACAGACGCTTCCGACGATGAAGGGCGCGAGAACGATGGCGTTCGATCCGTCTACCGGAAAGATCTACACCGTAACGGCCAAGTTCGGGGCCACCCCGCCTGCAACCGCCGCGACTCCTCGCCCGCGACCCACGATCGTGCCCGACAGCTTTACCGTGCTGGTGATCGGCCAAGACTAGCTGCGGGAGATATTCCGCGCAATGGGCGTGTGAAGCAGACCATGAAACGAACCTTGCAACTCAACACGATCTTCGCGTTTGGCTGGGTGATGGCGTTGGTCATCGCGCCATCACCGGCTGAAGCCTGGCAGACAACCACTTCCGGGATAGCTGCCCCGGAGCTTACAGGGTCGCCGCAAAGTGCGGCGTCGCGGACTGACGCTGGAGCCACGCAGGCTAACGGTGGAGTAACAGCGACGCCCGTGCAAGATGCGAACCAGGCTAGTCAGGCAATTACGCTTGACCAGGCGCTCTCGCTGGCAAGAACGAATGAGCCCGCATTTGCCGCGGCGGTGGCAGCGAGCAAGGCCGCACAGCTTGACCGTTCGATTGCAAGAGCGGCTTTGCTCCCCTCCGTCGTGTACCACAATCAGTATCTTTATACTCAGCCGAATGGTCTGGCCGGCTCGATCGGGACACAGGCGGCGCCCAGGTTCATCGCCAACAATGTCGTGCACGAGTACATCAGCCAAGGCGTCGTTACCGAGACGATTGGACTTGCACAGTACACTGCTCTGGCTCGCGCGGGCGCGGCTGCTGCAATCGCCAGTGCGGAGATGGAGATCAGCCGCAGGGGTTTGACCTCGACCGTCGTTGGACTTTTCTACAACTCAACCGCTGCGCAGGTACGGATTGTCATTCAACAGCGCGCTACCAATGAGGCTGCTGACTTTGTGAAGCAGACGGAGCAACGCGAAACAGCAAGAGAAGTGGCACATGCGGATGTCATCAAGGCCCAGCTGACGCTGCAACAACGGCAGCGGGATCTTGGGGACGCTCAACTGCAGGCGCAGAAGGCTCGTCTTGATCTTGGCGTGCTGTTGTTTCCTGATCCCCGCTCGCCGTACAGTGTGACACTTCCTGCAGCAACTCCGCTTCCGGAGCGAGCCGTGGTGGAGACGCAGGCAGCCGCGAATAATCCCGAACTGAAGAGCGCCCTGGCAACGCTGCGATCGAAGGATCTCGACATTACGACCGCACGCGCTGCTTACCTGCCTGACCTGGTGCTTAACTACTCGTATGGTATCGATGCCCCGCAGTTCGCCAGAAACGGCCCTGACGGTGTTCGCAACCTTGGCTACTCCGCTTCGGCGACACTCGACATTCCTGTGTGGGACTGGTTTGCGACGCAGCACAAGATTAAGCAGGCCCACATCCTTCGCGATGCTGCCAAGGTGGCGTTGACTTCTACACAGCGCACACTGATCGCTCAGCTTGATGAGTTTTATGGAGAGGCTTCCCTCGCTCACGATCAGCTTGCGTCGCTTGAGTTGAGTGTACAGACGGCGCGGGAGAGCCTTCGCCTGACCAGGATGCGCTACTCCGCCGGCGAGGCGACCGTCCTCGAGGTTGTCGATGCACAGAACTCTTTGACCAGTGCAGAGCTTGCTCATCAGGACGGCACCATTCGCTATCAGCTTGCGCTGGCAAATCTTCAACTACTTACGGGGACGATTTAACCGTGGCCAACAAAATAGTAACTACGACAACTCAACGTGCTGGGACACCGGCATTGGCCGCATCTTTGATGTTCCTGTCTGCTTCCATGCTGCTTCTGAACGGCTGCAAGAAGGCAGACGATACGGCCGATAAACCCGTGGTCACAGTGCAAGCCGTCCATCCCGGAAGCGGCTCGATCACCGAGGAGATTGACGCAGACGCAACTCTTGCCCCGGTTGCACAGGCCGCGATTTTACCTAAGGTGACTGCGCCTGTACGTAAGTTTTATGTTCAACGGGGCGACCATGTGAAGGCCGGCCAGCTTGTGGCAACGCTTGAGAACGAAGATCTCGCCGCGGCTGCGATGGATAACAAAGGTGCCTTCGACGCAGCGCAAGGGGCCTATGCGACGGCAACGCAGTCTGCAGTTCCCGAAGAGCAAACCCGATCCCGGCTTGATCTGGAACAGGCGAAGGCCACACTCGATCTCGACAACAGCATTCTCGAGGCCCGCAAGCAGTTGCTGTCTCAGGGAGCGATACCAGGACGGGATTACGATACCGCGCGAACGACTGCACTGCAGGCGCAGGCGGCTTACGATATTGCGAAGCAGAAGTACGAGGCCCTCACGAAGGTTGGCACCAGCGCTTCGCTGGAATCGGCAAAGGGGCAGCTCGCCTCTGCGAAGGGAAAGTACCTGGGTGCGGAGGCGCAGCTTAGCTATACCAACATCAGAACGCCGATCTCTGGCGTCGTCACGGATCGACCACTCTTTGCAGGGGAGACCGTCGCTGCGGGAACTGCCGTCGTGACGGTGATGGATACCTCCGCCATGATCGCGAAGTTGCACATCGCTCAGATTCAGGCGCAGCGGCTTAGTGTGGGTTCTCCCGCCACGATAACCGTACCGGGAGTAGAAGAACCCATAGATGCCAAGGTTTCGCTGATCAGTCCGGCGCTCGACTCTGGCAGCACCACGGTTGAAGTCTGGCTGCGAGTATCGAATCCGAAGGGCAAGCTGAAGGCCGGCACTTCGGTGCACGCCACTCTGAAGGGAAGAACTGTAGAGAACGCGCTGCTGATTCCAACGGAAGCCGTTCAGCGGTCGCCAGAGGGCGCGGGCAAGATTGTTATGGTCATCGGCCCGGACGGAGCGGCTGCAAAGCGCGCTGTCACTGTCGGCATACAGACGGATGAGTCGGCGCAAATACTTAGTGGTCTCAAGCCGAGCGATATGGTGATAACGACTGGCGGCTATGGGCTGGACGAAGGCACGAGGGTAAAGGTGGGGCCGGCTGAGGAGAAAGGTTCGGCAGGCAAGAGCGACGACGATGCGGGAGGCAAATAGTGAGTCTGCCGAATGCACCTACCGCCGACGAAAAAAACTTCTGGCTGACGCGTACCGCCAAGCCGATCTTCTTCTTCCTCATCGTGCTCACGATTGCCGGGATCTACGCGGCCTTTCAGGTGCCGATCTCTGTCTTTCCGGATACGAACTTTCCGCGTGTGGTGATCGGCGTCGATAACGGTGTGATGCCGGTTGAGCAGATGCAGGTCACGATCACAAAGCCCATTGAAGATGCCGTCAACAGCGTCCCCGGACTTGTGACGGTTCGCAGCACCACGAGTCGTGGATCTGCAGAGGTGAGTCTGTTCTTCGACTGGACTGTGGACATGTTCCGCACGTTACAGCTCACTGACTCCGCCCTGGCGAAGATACAGTCGAGCCTGCCCAGCACGGCAAAGATCACAACGAATCGCCTGACCTTCGCGACCTTTCCTATTGTGGCGTATGCGCTGACAGCAGATGACCGCGGGCCTAACACCGTGTCGCCCACGGCTCTATGGCAGATCGCGACTTATGATCTCAAACCTCCTTTGAATCGGGTCACCGGGGTGAGCACGGTTGTGGTTCAGGGCGGCAAAGTTCCCGAGTTTCATATCGTCCCGGATCCTGCGCGTTTGCAGACTGCGGGCATCACCGTTCTCGATCTTGTGAACGCTGTGCAGACGTCGAATATCATTGATTCTCCCGGACTGTACGAGGCTGATCATCAGCTGATTCTCGGGCTGGTGGGTGCGCAGGCGCATGATGTCGAATCGCTCGGACGTCTCGTCGTCAAAACCACGGCTGCCGGTGTTCCGATTCGCATCTCGGATGTAGCGTCTCTGGGGCCGGCTACTCTTCCCGTCTACACCACCGTCGACGCTAACGGCATACCGTCGGTGTTGCTCAACATAACGCGGCAACCCACCAGCAACACGGTTGCCGTGGCTGCTGCGGTCGCCGTCGAGATCGCTCAGCTGAGCAAAACTCTACCCCCGGGGGTTCATCTCACACCGTTCTATGACCAGTCGGAGCTTGTTCGCGAGAGCATTGCCAGCGTTCGCGACGCCATTCTGATTGGCCTTTTGCTGGCGTGCGTGATTCTGTTTTTATTTCTGCACGACTGGACTTCGTCGCTGATCGCTGGCCTGGTGATACCTGTCACCGTCGCAGTCACAATTCTTTTTCTCTGGATTATTGGACAGAGCTTTAACCTGATGACGCTTGGCGGCCTTGCCGCCGCTATCGGCCTTGTGATCGACGACGCTATTGTGGTGGTGGAAAATATCGTCGTGCATCGGGATCGTGGGCAGTCCCGTGTCGATGCGGTACGTACCGCTCTGCACGAGATCACTATTCCTCTTATCGGGTCTACCGTCACGCCTGTGGTTGTCTTTCTTCCTCTGATTGCTGTCACAGGGGTGACCGGCAGTTTCTTCCGGGCGCTGGCCGTGACCATGACTGCAGCGCTTCTCACATCACTCCTGTTGGCTTTGACCTTCACACCCGCACTCTCACTTTCGCTTCTGCGCGAGCGTCGCGAAGATGCATCCTCGAAGCCGTCTGCGGATCACTCTATCGCGGACCATGATGAGAACGGCCCCTTCATGCGCCGCGTTCTCAGCTTTCACAGCCGCGTGCTCGGCTGGACGATTCGTCGAAGCTGGGCGCTGGTAGCCATCTCCGGAGTTCTCATCGTAGTTGGCTACTTTGCTTACAGCGCACTCGGATCAAATTTGCTGCCAGCGATGGACGAAGGGAGCTTTATCCTTGACTACATCATGCCTGCGGGCAGCTCTCTGGCGACGACGAATAAAGCGCTCGATCGCGTGGAAAAGATTCTCCGCGATACGCCGGAGGTTTCGATCACAACACGACGAACTGGCCTTCAGCTTGGTCTTGCTGCCGTGACAGAGACGAATACCGGCGATATCTCGGTTCGCCTGAAGACGAAGCGATCGCGGGCTATCGATGAGATTATTTCGGACGTGCGACAGAAGATCAAGGAGCAGGAGCCGGAGCTTGATGTCGAGTTTGTACAGGTTCTTGAGGATATGATCAACGATCTCTCGAACTCTCCCGAGCCGATTCAGATTAAACTCTTCTCGAACGACACCACACTTCTGCACGATCTGGGGCCGAAGGTGCAGGCGGCCATCTCTGCGATTCCAGGGGTCGTCGATACTCAGAACGGCGTCGACAACACACTGAGCGGGCCGGCGACTACCTTCCAGGTGGATCCTGGTTTGGCGAGCCGCCTCGGCTTTACCGTTCAGGAGGTAGCAGAAGACGCAACCTCGCTGCTGGATGGCCTTCCTTCGACCGATCCGGTGATTGTGGCTGGCCGGCCTTACACAGTCCGTGTGCGCATGTCGGACGAGCATCGCTCCTCGTTGAGCGCGATCGAGAACACGGTCTTCAACTCTGCGACGGGGCACACCGCGACGCTGGGTGCACTTGCCGAGATCAAAGAACTGCCTCCACAGAATGAGATCCGTCGCGAAAATCTCGAGCAGGTTGTGCTGGTAAGCGGTCGACTGGAGGGTTCCAATCTTGGCGGCGCCATGGTCAAGGTGAAAGATGCCGTGGCTAAGTTGAATCTTCCGGCGAGTGTGCGGGTAGAGTACGGCGGCACGTATCAGGAGCAGCAGAAATCTTTTCATGAGCTCGTCCAGGTTCTCATCCTTGCGCTTGCGCTGGTCTTCGGTGTGCTGCTTGCTGAATTTAGAAACTTCTCCGCGCCGATTGCGATCCTTACTAGCTCCGTTCTTTCCATGGCTGGAGTCGTTCTGGCGCTGCTGATTACGCGAACCGACTTCAACGTCGCAAGCTTCATGGGCTTGATTATGGTGATCGGGATCGTGGCCAAAAATGGCATCCTGCTGCTGGATGCGGATGAACGGGCACGGGCCGAAGGAGCAGAGGCGCTTGACGCAATGATGCATGCGGCGCAGAGGCGGCTGCGGCCGATCGTGATGACGGCGACTGCGGCGATGTGCGGGATGCTGCCGCTGGCTTTTGCGTTGGGTGCCGGGTCGCAGATGCTGCAGCCACTGGCAATTGCCGTGATCGGAGGCCTGTTGATCTCGGTGGTTCTGAGCCTGATCGTTACGCCTGCGATGTATTATCATCTGACTTCGAAAGGCGAGCGGGCAGGGGTGGAAGAGCCACAAGCGACTGTCTGAGGATATTGTCTGAGTCTTGTAGAACCGATAGTCCGCACATTTTATAACATATACGGTTACATATTATTTTCAAGTGTCTGGAAGATCGCGCTCGAAGATGTGCTCCGACTGATTCGAGCTGCTGTGGAAGGCCGCCGCACTTCAGGCGTGTGAACGATTGCAAAACCTGCAAGCTCCTACTCGCTCCTACTCGCTCATGCTCGAAGACAAACGTTAACGATCCCGCAATGGTTTCCTTGCGGAATCGTTATGGCTAATCTTTATTTCTTTATTCGCACAACAGAATCAGAAAGACTGCGTGTCAGTGACTTATGGGGTGGCTTTGAGATTTCGATCGAGCCATGGAAGGATGACCTGCTTGAAGATGCGAGGATCAGGCCAGACCCCTACCTGTCGGCCGAGGTGACCGCCCTGCGGGTTGATCCAGGCCTCTTTCGGAGAGTCGCCGCTGTCGAGGAGTTTATAGACATCGGCGATCGGCACCTGGGTGTCTTTGGTGCCAGCGAGAATCAGCATGGGCGCGGTTGGCTTGCCCAGCAGGTGCTGGTTGACGAGGGACATCTTGGAGAACTCGTCGATTACCTGATCCAATGTGGTTACATTTTCGAAGATGGACATCATGGCGGGAATCTGATCGAAGAGATACTCGCGGTTGCCTACCAGAGAGTTCACGACAAAGTCTTTCTGAAAGAAGAGGTCGGTGGGCGGGGATTGGACGCTGACGCACTTGAGGCGATCTTTCTCGAGGATTGCCATCTTGGTGCCCCAATAGGCTCCCCAACTGACGCCGTGCATGGCGATACGGTGGGAGTCGACTTCGGGCCTGGTGGCGAGGTAGTCGAGGACTTTGGAGAGGGCGCGATCGGCGGTGGGGCTGGCTTTGACGGGAGATTGCCCGGTGCCTGGTCCGTCGACGGCGATGTAGCCGATGCCGTAGGGGAGGATGGCGGAAAAGCTCTCGGTGAGGTCTTCCTTTCGGCTATCGAGTCCGTTGACTGCGATGACCATGGGGATGCGGCCGGTGGCGCCTTTGGGTAGCCGCAGGTAGCCGATGATCTCCTTGCCTTCGAAGGGGATGTGAACGACCTCAACGGGTGGATCCATCATGCGGGCATGAGCGAGAAATGCTTCGATGCCTTTGGCGTAGGAGAGTTTTTTCTTGGGAGACGAATCGGTGGGCCAGCGGCCGAAGAAGTAGAGATGCCAGGCGCGTATGTAGTCTGCGTTGGCCTTGGCGGGATCGGTCTTTTCGAGGCTCTTGCCTTCGGCCATGTAGCGGTCGGCGACCCCCATGAATCCTTCGGCCCACTCATCCTTGTCGCGGGTGTGGATGGACTTGAAGGCTTCGCGGACGTCGTTGGGATCGAGACCGATGAGAGGATATCCGCCGACCTCTGCACGATGGACGGCCTCAACCTTGATCTCGTCGAGAGTACGCTCCGGCGCCCCTTGGGCCAGGAGGCCGGCTGAAGAGAGTCCGGCACAGACAGTGAGTAAAGATGCGATGGTCTTGAAGCTCCTGGTTGCCGAGTGCATGGTTGCCACGATAGGAATTCCTCTCTTCCACAGTTTTCAAAGCAGTTGAATTTCGGCGTTCGGCCTTTGACCCGAGGCCGAACGTTAGAAGGAAAGCTTGAGGCCAAGTTGCACAGCGCGACTGCCCCCTGAGCCGATGACAGGGTTTGAGGCAGCTACGTCCGGGGTCGCGCAGCCGCAGCCGAACTGGCCTGGGACGGAGGGATCGTTGTGACCCCAGCCGTTCTGGCCTCCGAAGGGATTGGCGAAGTTGGGATGGTTGGTGAAGTTGAACAACTCCGCGCGGAACTGCGCTGCGTAGCGCTCGTGGAAGTGCCAGTTCTTATCGAGGGAGAAGTCCCAGTTCTTATAGCCGGTGTCGCGGAAGGTATTGCGGCCCATTGTGCCGAAGGTTCCAAGCGCGGGTGGAGTCATGACGGAGTTACCCGATCTATAGCAACCGGCGGTACCCAGAGTGTCGATCGAACGCGCATGAGCCATGCAGACTGAATCGTTGACAGCATCTGCGCCTGCCAGATAAGGGATACCGACTGCACCTCCAGACTTGAAGTCATGAGGATTGCCGAAGAAGTCCCAGCGGTCGACTCCTTCTCCGGTCTGACTCAGGTCGTTGCCAGTATCGATAGGCCCCCAGGGTTGCGCTCCGTAGAGGCTGACGATGGAGTTGACCTGCCAGCCTTCGAGGGATTGAAGGAACGACTTTCGGCCGGGGATGGCGTAGCTGGTGGTGAGAGTGAAGCGGTGGCGGATATCAAAGTCGCTGCTGGCGTACTCGCGTTGGGGCTGGGTGCTGTCCTGGGGGATGCCCGAGCCGGCGCCGAAGTCCCAGTTTGCGCCTACGTTGTCGAGCGAGTGAGAGTAGGTGTAGCCGGCGACGGCGGTGAAGTGGTGGTAGTTGCGGGCAGTCATGGTCATCTGCAGACCGTCGTAGTTGGAGCGATAGATGTTGCCCATCTGATAGATGAAGCTGAGATAGGGATAGAGAGCGTTGAAGGGACGGCCGGACTGCTCGTCGTGGTTGAAGTCCGCCGACGGAACGTTCTGGTTGATGTCGTGAATGCCGACGAGCTTTTGCCCGTGGTTGCCTACATAGGCGGCCTCAAGCACTAGGTCGGGCCGGAAGGAGTGCTGGACGTTGATGTTCCAGCTGTAAACCTGCGGGGTGCGGAAGTTTTGCACCATGCCGAGGATGCTGCAGGGGTTCGCGCCGCAGTTGATCGTGCCGGTGGGGAAGACAGTAGACGCTCCGCTGTTGTATCCAGCGTTCCAGTTGAGCGCAGAGCCAGTGAAGTTGACGGTGCCGACCGAGATCGAACCGGTTCCCTTGCCGCCGTTGGGACCTACGCCCAGCGCGCCGGTGGGGATGGTGCTGATACCGAGGGAGTTGTTCAAAGCAAGGAAAGACTCCCAGTTGACGGTCTCGTAGATGAGCCCAGCCCCGCCGCGCAGCACGGTTCTGCCGCTTCCGGTGATGTCCCAGGCGAAGCCCACGCGAGGGGCGAAGTTGTAGTGTTCGCCGTTGTAGGGCCCGTTGATACCCTGACCGACCTGAACCAGACCTACGCTGGGATCGAAGTTGCCGAGCAGGTTGTTTGCCTCCTTGACGACGGTGTTCAGTTCATAGCGAAGGCCGAGGTTAAGGGTGAGGTTCTTGGTGAGCCGCCAGTCGTCCTGTGCGAAGCTGGCGAATCCCCAATTGTGAATCTGCCGGGTGGGGTCTCCGCTAAGCAGACTACCGGATGCGGGCACCCCAGCGAAGAAGTCTTCAAGCGGCGTTGCGCCGGGGAATGCGTCAGTGCCGAAGCCGAACTTGATGCGGCCGCGGCTACCGGCATAGGCCCCGCCGGTGAAGCTATCGCGGTGTATCTCGCCCCCAAACTTGTAGGCGTGCTTGCCGACGGTGTAGGAGACGTGATCGATGAACTGGAATCTGCGGTCGGGACCCTGGATCTTCGGCCAGTTGAATCCTCCCAACTCGTTGAGCGCGGGGAAGAAGTCGGAGATGTTGATGCGCGGCAGACCGAAGTACAGCGGATTGGTGACGCCGGTGTTCAGGCCGTAGGCAGAGGCCGGTTTATTGCGGTCGTTGACGAAAGTGGGTTGGTAGACGGTGTTGTAGCCAAAGCGGGCTTCGTTGAGCCAGCGGGGGTTCAGGATCCAGGTCCAGCTCGCTCCAACGACCTGGGCGCGAGTATGGATCTGGGTCAACCACGCGGTCTGGAGCTGGTTGGCGTCGGACACGGTTCCGTTGTTGTTGCCGAAGAAAAAGAGACCGCTGACCGAATGACGTTGACTGATCTGATAGTCCACTTTGGCTACGGCGTTGTCGCTGGTGACGTTGTTGGGCAGGCCGTAGTTGATGAACGTAGGGCCGGCCGCGTTGGTGCCGTTGTTGGTGGGAAAGCCCGTACCGTTGCAGACGATGGGCGGACCTACGGTGCATCCTCCGATGGTGAGACTGGGGGTGCTGGGGATGATGCCAGCCGCTTCGACCCCTGCGATGGCGTCGACAACACTGTTCTTCGGGTCGCCATTGAGAGAGACGGTGACCGGAGTGTTCAACTGACTGATACTCGCTACCTGGTAAGTTTGCCGCTCATATCCGCCGAAGTAGAAGAGTTTGTCCTTGAGGATGGGGCCTCCGACGGTTCCGCCGAACTGTTCCAAGCTGCGGGGATTCTTCGGCCCTCCTGCGATGGGATTGAAGTAGTTGCGCGCATCCATCGGAGTGTTTCGGCCGAAGGCATAGGCGGTGCCGTGGAGTGTGTTGGTACCGGATTTGAGCGCGACGTTAACCATGGCACCGGGCTTCCAGCCGTATTCAGCCGGAGGATTTTCAATAAGGTTGAACTCCTGGATCGCGTCGACGGGGAGGATGGTTGCGGAGTCTCCCGCGATGCCGGCTCCATTGATGATGCTCTGTCCGGAGAACGGCTCGCTGTTGAACAGCCCGTCGATGATGTAGGCGTTGTCTTCGGCACGCAGGCCGTTGGTGCTGGTGGTGGAGAAGCCCCCGCCGGGATAACGCACGATGCCGGGACGAAGCTGGAGCAGATTCTCGTAGTTGCGGCCGTTGAGAGGGAGATCGTTGATCTCCTTGTTTCCCAGCGTGCCCCCGAGACTGGAAGAGGTCGTGTTGATGAGCGGCACCTGCATCGTGACCGTGACCGTCTCCGTAGCTGCTCCCGTCTCCAGAACAAAATCTACCTGGGCATCAGAAGCAACTTCGATCTGAATATTAGTGCGCTCGGTGGCTTTGAAGGTTGGAGCTTCGACCCGCACCGTGTAGATGCCGGGCAGAAGATCCGGGGCCACATACTCGCCTGCCTGCGTTGTCACCAGGGAACGCTTGGTTCCACGCTGTACATCGGTAATCGTGACCTTGGCCCCGGCGACCAGAGCTCCGGAGGAGTCGCTGACGTCGCCCAGGATACGGCCGGTGTTTGTCTGGGCGCTCGCGGAGTTGGAGAGAGATAGGACCACGAGGGCGACAGCGACCCCTTGCATGGTTCTGGTGACAAGGCCGGCTGCTCTGTGAAGGTTCATTGCGTATACGCCCCTTAAATTTTGGTACGACAGCTTTACCACCGCACCACAACGCCGGTCAAGGATATTTGAAAATAAATTATTTCTAGAAGCCGCTTGACAAACCACTTCGGACTTGCGGTATAACTGTCAGACCACAAGTGCCTCTCCCTGGCACACCACGAGAAAGGTCTTTCGAGATGGGTATTGCAAGCATCAATCCGGCCACCGGCGAAGTCATGAAAACGTTTGATCCACTGACCGACAAGGAGTTGGCCACAAAGCTCGATAAGGCTGCCGCAGCATTTGTCATTCATCGCGACACCAGCTTCGCCTATCGCGCGGAACGGATGATTAAAGCGGCAGAGATTCTCGAAGCGGAGAAAGAGCAGTTTGGACGCATGATGAGTTTGGAGATGGGAAAGCCCATCCAGGCCGCAATCGACGAGACCGTCAAATCTGCCTGGGCCTGCCGCTACTACGCCGAGCACGCCGAGCGTTTCCTGGCTGACGAGACGGTCGAGACCAGCGCAAACCGTAGCTATATACGCTATCAACCGTTGGGGCCAGTTCTCGCCATCATGCCGTGGAACTACCCTTTCTGGCAGGTAATCCGCTTTGTCGCTCCGGCGCTGATGGCCGGCAACGTCGGGCTGCTTAAGCACGCCTCCAATGTTCCGCAGAGTGCGCTGGCGGTGGAAGATGTCTTTCTTCGCGCGGGATTCGCAGAGGGAGTCTTTCAAACTCTATTGGTCGGCGCCGCGAAGGTAGAGGGCATTCTGGCCGATCCGCGCATCGCCGCCGCAACGCTCACAGGAAGCGAAGGCGCCGGAGTTCAGGTCGGCATCTCTGCAGCCAAAGCCATCAAAAAAGTCGTGCTGGAGCTGGGCGGAAGCGATCCCTACATCGTGATGAAGTCAGCCAACTTTGACGAGGCCGTTGCAACGGCGGTCAAGGCGCGGGTTGCGAATAATGGCCAGTCCTGCATCGCAGCCAAGAGATTCATCGTCGAGGATTCCATCGCTGACAGGTTTGAGAAGGAGTTCGTTGCGCGGATGGAGGCTCTGAAAGTTGGGGATCCGCTGGATCGGACGACGGACCTCGGACCGCTGGCTTCGACCAGTGCCGTCGAGGATCTGCACCGCGATGTGCAGAAGTCAGTCGATGCGGGTGCAAGGTTGCTGACTGGAGGCAAGCCAATTCCAGGAAAGGGATGTTTTTATCCTCCGACGGTCCTGACCGACATTCCACGCGACTCTCCCGCCTATAGCGAAGAGTTCTTCGGCCCGGTCGCGACCATCTTCCGTGTGAAAGATGTAGACGAGGCAATCCACATCGCCAACGACACGCGCTTCGGTCTGGGTGCGAGTGTATGGACCCAGGACGAGGCAGAACGAGACCACCTGATCCAGGAGTTGGAGGCAGGAATGGTCTTCGTCAACAAGATGGTCGCCTCCGACCCGCGGGTGCCGTTTGGCGGGGTTAAGCAGTCTGGATTTGGACGCGAACTTGGGCCCTTCGGCATTCGCGAGTTCACGAATGTCAAAACGGTATGGATTGAAAAGTAGACTGCATCGACAGCGATTTTGTTCTAAAGTGGCTTTTTGGTATAACCGCTTTACCTTAAGTGTTTTCTAGCCTGATTGGGCTTTTGGACTATTGGTATAACCAAACACCAGATGTGAATCATTTACCAGATATGGCAATTTCAACCCATGGCGTCCTGTATAGTGTTTCGACCACAACCACCCTCAAGGGTGGCCAGATGAAGGGGATGCCCATGTACAAAGTAGTCCGAACCGCGAGACTTTACGAGCAGATCGTGCAGCAGATCGAGCAGTCGATCAAAGATGGAAAGCTGAAACCCGGGGACCAGCTTCCGGCAGAACGGGAGTTAGCTCTGGAGTTTGGCGTCAGCCGCACGGCGGTGCGCGAAGCTGTCAAGACCTTGAGCGAGAAGGGGCTGGTTGAGGCGTACTCAGGCCGCGGTACGTTCGTCAGCACGGGAAAGTCCCAGGCGATACGCCATTCCCTCAACTCCTTTCTCAAGAGCAGTGACCTCGAAGACTCTGACTATGTTGCAGAGATGCGCGAGATTCTGGAGCCCGAGTTCACGGCGCTGGCTGCGACGCGCATTGAAGAACAGCACCTGGTCATGATGCGAGAGGCTGTTGCGGTGATGGACCGCAGTATGAAAAATCCTGACGCTTATATTGAGGCCGATCTCGACTTCCATCTGGCGCTGGCCGAGGCCGCTGGAAATCCCCTCATCCTGTCCTTGCTCGATTCGCTAGTAGGCGTACTGCGCGAGCAGCGGCTGGGAATCTTTGCCGTTACCGGTGGCCCAGAGCGAGGTCAGGTCCACCACAAACTCATCCTTGAAGCGATCGAAAAGCGAAGTGCCAGCAGTGCACGCAAAGCGATGCGTGCTCATCTTCAGCAGGTACATCAGGATTCGAAGGTTTCTGCAGTCATGAAAAGTAAATCACCTAAGGGGCACTCCTCTTAAAACGAAAGGCAGAATCGAATGGCGAACCTCGGGTTTATTGGCCTTGGAGTAATGGGAAGCGAGATGGTGGACCGGCTCCTGGCCAAGGGCCACTCAGTGACCGGGTACAACCGTACGCGGTCCAAAGCGGAACGACTGATCACAAAGGGAATGAAGTTCGCCGAGTCTCCGCGCGAGGTCGCCGAAGCAGCCGATGTGGTTCTGAGCATGGTCACCAATGGGTCGGCGTTGAAGGGTATTGCCGAGGGGCCGAATGGTTTCCTCGCTGGCCTCAGCACAGGAAAGATCCTGGTCGACATCAGCACCGTTGGGCCGGATCTGAGCCGTGAGATCGCGGAAAAGGTTCGCGCTCTGGGCGCAGATATGCTCGATGCTCCTGTCTCCGGAAGCGTCATTACTCTTCAGCAAGGCAATCTCTCCGTGATGGTCGGCGGAAGAGCTGAGACCTTCGAGAAGGTCAAGCCAATCCTGTTGGATATAGGTCCCAAGGTGACGCTCGTTGGCGGCAATGGGCTGGCGCTGTCCATGAAGATTGCTTCGAATCTGAGCCTTGCCGTACAGATGCTGGCCTTCTCGGAAGGCGTGCTGCTGGCAGAGAAGAGCGGCATCAAGCGCGAAGTTGCCGTGGACGTACTCACTCACAGCGCTATCGCCTCTCCTATGATCAAGTACCGAGGGCCCTTCGTTCTTCAACAGCCGGAGGAGGCCTGGTTCGACGTGAACATGATGCAGAAGGATATGTTGCTGGCGCTGGATCTTGGACGGCAGTTGAATGTGCCGCTCCCCACCACTGCCGTCACCAATGAATTTCTAACTGCTGCACGGGCCTTGAACTGGGCCAAGCTGGACTTCGCCGTAATCTTCGATGTTCTCGCGAAACTATCTGGCATCGACACAGGAGTTGGAAGATGACACCTCAAACCGAAGAAGCCGTGAACATGTTCAGCAAAGAACTGGCGCTCCATGCCTATCGGCAGATGCTCCGCATCCGCATGTTCGAAGAGCAGGTGAATGAGCTCTATACGCGTGCGTTGATGCCTGGCCTCGCTCACCTGTATAGCGGCGAAGAAGCCATCGCAGTTGGAATCTGCGAAGCTCTCAAAAAGGAAGACTACGTCACCAGCACGCATCGTGGACATGGTCACTGCCTGGCCAAAGGCGCAACACCGAATCTCATGTTTGCCGAGCTGCTGGGGAAGGAAGCGGGATACTGCCATGGCAAAGGCGGCTCAATGCATATCGCCGATCCTGCCACCGGCAATCTGGGTGCGAATGCGATCGTCGGCGGCAGCATGGGCATCGCGACTGGCGCCGCCTTCTCATCGAAGTACCTGAACAATGGCCTGGTGGCTGTCTGCTTCTTTGGCGAAGGAGCGCTCGGTCAGGGTCTGCTCTATGAGGTGTTGAACATCGCTCAGCTTTGGAAGCTGCCTGTGATCTACGTCTGCGAAAACAACCTCTACAACGAGTACACGCACTACAGCGAGACTACGGCAGGAGACATCTGCGCGCGGGCCACCGCGTTTGGCGTGAAGGCCGAGACGGTAGATGGCCAGGATGTGCAGGCCGTTTACAGCAAGGCCAAGCAGCTCATTGACGATGCGAGAGCAGGCGGCGGTCCGGCTTTTCTTCTCTGCAACACGTATCGTTACACCGGCCATCATGTGGGCGACATCAATCGCGAGTACTACCGCACCAAGCAGGAAGAGCAGGAGTGGAAGACAGGCCGCGACCCCATCCAGCTTCATGGCGAGCGGCTGCTTCACGAAGGGTTCACGGATAAGGCAACGCTCGACGCACTTGAAAGCGAAGTAAGAGAAGAGATGAAAGCCGCTGTGGAGTTTGCGATCGCTACTCCCTACCCCGCACTAGAAGAAGTGGAGATGCACGTCTATGCCTGATACTACTGATCGTGAATTGACCTTTGCACAGGCCGTCAGGGAGGCGCTCGCAGAAGAGATGCGTCACGACTCGCGAGTCTGCATCCTCGGCGAAGACGTGGCCGAAGCAGGTACTCCCTTCAAGGTGCTATCTGGACTGGTCGAGGAGTTCGGAACCAATCGTGTCTTTGACACACCGATCTCCGAGGCAGGTTTTACCGGCATAGCTGTCGGAGCCGCCATGACTGGCATTCGCCCCGTGGTCGACATCATGTTCGGGGACTTTCTCACCCTGACGATGGACCAGATGGTCAATCAGGCTGCGAAGATCCACTACATGTCGGGGGGCAAGTGGAAGGTGCCGATGGTTCTGCGCACAACGCTCGGCGCGAGTCGGCGCTCTGCCGCTCAACATTCACAGTCGCTCCACGCATGGTTATGCCACGTGCCGGGACTAAAGGTTGTGATTCCATCTACTCCTGCTGACGCAAAGGGTCTCTTGAAGACCGCGATTCGCGATGAGAATCCGATCATCTTCTTCGAAGACAAGATGATGCACCACAAGCTGAAAGGCCCCGTGCCGACCGGCGAATACACCATCCCTCTCGGTGTCGCGGAGGTGAAGCGCGTCGGCAAAGACATCTCACTGATAGCGACCAGCAGTATGGTTCAGGTGGCGCTGGGCGCGGCAGATATGCTCGCGGAGATCGGCATCAGCGCAGAGGTGGTCGACCCGCGAACCCTGTGGCCGCTCGATGAAAAGACGCTCATTGACTCGGCAAAAAAAACGTCGCGGGCCATTGTGATCGACGAAGGGTACGGCCGCTACGGGGTGACGTCTGAATTGGCCTCGGTGATCTCGGAAGGCGCTTTTTATGATCTCGACGGCCCAGTACTTCGCATGGGAGCTATGCATGTTCCCATACCCTTCTCGCCGCCGCTTGAGGACCTGACCGTACCGACCGAGAAGATGCTCTTTGACGCAGCGAAGAAACTTTGCAGCAAATCGTAGGACAAGAAACGGGAGAAGCAACAATGGCACAGCCGACTTACGGAACCATGGGAGTTGATTGGGAGCAGCGAATCGATTTTGATCGTCTTCGCGTAGAGAGACTTCAGCGCGCAAAGAATCTGCTTGCGAAGTCTGAGATGGGCGCGCTGCTCTGCTTCGACATGAACAATGTGCGTTACCTCACGTCGACACACATTGGCACGTGGGCCCAGGACAAAGCGAACCGGTTCGTCCTGCTGCCACAGAACGATGAGCCCATCCTGTGGGACTTCGGCTCCGCAGCCCGACATCATCAACTGCACTGTCCGTGGCTCGGAGAACGCTCGCGCCCCGGCATCTCGATGTTGCGCGGCACGATGTCTCCTGAGCACGGCCGCGCAGAGGACGTCGCGAAAAAGATTCGCATTGAGTTGGAGATGCGCGGCCTGCATAAGGAGCCGGTAGGAATCGACATCATCGAACTGCCAGTTTTGTTTGCCTTGCAGCGCGAGGGCATCACCGTCATCGACGGTCAGCAGTTGATGTCCGAGGCCCGCGTCATCAAGACCAAGGACGAGATTGCCCTTCTCAATACCTCTGCCTCCATGGTCGATGCGGCCTATCACGAGCTTTACATGGCGATGAAGCCGGGCATGCGGGAGAACGAAGCTGTGGGCCTGGTAAGCAAGGTGCTCTACGACCTTGGCTCAGAGTACGTCGAGGCGGTCAATGCGATCTCCGGCGAACGATGCAATCCTCATCCGCACGTCTTTTCCGACAGAATTATGCGGCCCGGCGATCCTGTCTACTACGACATTCTTCACTCTTACATGGGCTACCGCACGTGTTATTACCGCACCTTCTCGATCGGCTATTCGTCTCACGCGATGGTCGACGCTTACAAGAGATGCCGCGACTACCTGGATGCCGCGATTGATCTGATTCGTCCTGGTCGCTCAACCGGCGACGTGGCCTCGGTGTGGCCGAAGGCGCAGGACTTTGGCTTCCCCAATGAAGAGGCGGCGTTCGCACTCCAATACGGGCACGGCATCGGACTCGCCATCTGGGAGAAGCCGGTCATCAGCCGCCTCGTCTCGTTGGATCATCCGCAGGAGATCAAGCCTGGAATGGTCTTCGCCCTTGAGACGTTCTGGCCCTCGAAGGATGGCTGGAGCGCGGCTCGAATCGAAGAAGAGATCGTGGTCACCGAGACCGGCCATGAGGTGATCACGCGCTTCCCTGCTGAGAAGCTTCTCGTCGCCGGCGCGCACTACTACACCGTCGGCGGTCCGCTTCCCACCGTGCGAGAGACAGAAGTAGAACCTAGTTCGGATGTTCGCAACCTGGTTGCATCCAGCGCACAAAAAGAGAGGATCGGGAGCTAACGCTGCGGCCTCTAGGTCATGCGTATCCCAACAATAACTTATGGCTATCAGCGTCGTAATGCCCGCACTCGAGATGGCGCAGGAGACAGGAAAGCTCGTCTCCTGGCTCAAGAAGGAAGGCGACAAGGTCTCGAAGGGGGACTTGTTGCTTGAAATCGAAACCGATAAAGCCGTGATGGAAGTTGAGGCTACTGCCGACGGTGTACTTGGCGGAATCACCGGCGAAGTAGGGACCGACATTCCAGTCGGCCAGACTATTGCATGGATTCTGAAGCCCGGAGAAGAGGTGCCGGCGGAGGCAAAACCTCACACGCCGGCGGTCGCTCCAGTTGTAGGAGCCCCCGTTAGCTCCGACGAGACTTCTCGGCAGCCGGTGACTTCCAACTCCGCCGCACGAGTCTCTCCGAAGGCACGCCGGCTTGCGAAAGACAACGACATCGATCTCAACTCCGTGCAGGGTTCAGGCGAAGGCGGGGAGATTCTTGCCTCGGACATACAGGCACTCATCGACGGCGGTCCTAAGAACGCTCCCGCTCCTGCGGTTCAACACGAATCACTCTCTTCGATCGGCCGCCTGATGGCAGAGCGAACGGTGCAGAGCTGGACCACAGTCCCGCACTTCTTCCTGCAGCGAGACGTAGATGCAACCGCGTTGAACTCACTGCGTGCCGCTCTCGGACCTGAAGTCGAGCGATCCTCTGGAGTAAAGCTCACGCATACCGACATTCTTGTCGCGCTCGTGGCTCGCGCCCTGGCCCGGCATCCGCGCGTCAATGCCAGTTGGATCGATAACGGAGTTCGCCTCAACCCTGACGTGAACGTCTCCATCGCGATGGCCGTCGAGGACGGTGTCGTTGCACCTGTGGTCCACAACGCAAACACTGCGACGCTGGGTGAGATCGCCAAACAACGTCGCGAATTGACGGACCGAGCAAAAGCCGGACGCCTCCGTCCCACAGACTTCGCAGGCGGGACCTTCACGGTCAGCAATCTGGGGATGTTCCACATCGACTCCTTTTGCGCCATCATCACTCCACCACAGGCTGCAATCCTGGCCGTGGGTCAAATCGTCGAAAGAGCAGTCGCCGTCGATGGAGTCATCGTTGTACGGCCAATCTTCAGCCTGACGATCTCCTGCGACCATCGTGTGTTGGACGGGGCAAAGGCTGCTACTTTCCTGCACGACCTTGCTGAGTCGATCCGTGAACCCGACCTTTGGCTTAAGTAGTGCCTCTGACATTGAGAGGCGCGCAACCCAGGCATGGACTTTCCCGGGCGACGTAGGATGAGGCATAAAAAATGGAAAGCGTCGGTATAGAGCAGCTCCCTGTAAGTACAGGGACTGAATCGAAGGGTAAAACCCCTTTTTATTTTACTTTCTGGTTCCAGGTTCTCGTAGCAGTTGCGTTGGCGATTTGCCTAGGCTACTTCAGTCCTGCTCGCGCCATCGCCATGAAGCCGCTTGGGGACGGCTTCATCCGCCTGATCACGATGATCATCACGCCGATCATCTTCTGCACCGTTGTCTCGGGCATAGCGGGCATGCAGGACTTGAGGAAGGTTGGCCGCGTTGGCGGCAAGGCGCTGCTCTATTTCGAGGTCGTGTCGACAATCGCGCTGTTGATCGGGCTGGTAGTGGGCAATGTGGTGCATCCAGGGGGCGACTTCCGCGTCGATCCAGCCTCTCTCGACGCCAAGGCCGTCTCGAGCTATGTGGGCCAGACCAAAGCCATGGGCGTCACCGATTTCCTGATGCATATCATCCCAACCACAGTGGTCGACGCCTTCGCCAAGGGAGACATTCTGCAGGTGCTGCTGGTCGCCCTGCTCTTCGGCTTTGCCCTGTCCTCGCTGGGGCAGCGCGCGACCCCCCTGCTGGCGCTGCTCAACACGGTGACGCAGGCGGTCTTCGCCGTCGTCAACATCCTCGTGCGCCTCGCTCCGATCGGCGCTTTTGGTGCGATGGCCTTCACGGTAGGCAAGTACGGCATCGCCTCGCTCGGGCCGTTGCTCAAACTGATCGCGACGTTTTATCTCACCTCCATCTTCTTCGTCGTCGTTGTGCTCGGCGGCATTGCGCTGGTCGCGGGCTTTAACATCTTCAGGTTCTTGATCTATATCAAAGAAGAGATTCTCCTGGTGCTCTCGGTCGTCTCCTCCGAAGCTGCCATGCCTACGCTAATGGAGAAGCTCGAGGCGGTAGGCTGCTCCAAGGCGCTCGTGGGGCTCGTGGTGCCGACCGGTTACATCTTCAACACGGACGGCACCGCGCTTTACATGACCCTCGCCGCTCTATTCGTCGCACAGGCTACTGGAACCCACCTCACGCTCGCGCAGCAGCTCACCATCTTTGCCGTTGCCATCCTCACCTCAAAGGGCGCAAGCGGTGTGCAGGGAGCATCCTTCATCGCCCTGGTCGCCACCTTGTCCGTCGTGCCGACGATTCCCGTGGCTGGCATGGCGCTCATCCTCGGCATCGACCGTTTCATGGCGATGTTCCGCGCAGTGGTCAACATGATCGGCAGCGGTGTGGCAACTCTCGTCATCGCGCGCTGGGAAAACGAAGTCGACGCTGCCACGTTGGGCAGCCGCATGTAGTGCAACATTCTTTTTTTGGAGGAACCATGGCTCACGCAGTAATCAAGCTTGAAGAAGACAACTTCTCCATTCCCGAAGGTTATCGCCGACATGCCAGGGGCTACTCGCGAGTCCCGTTCATCGACCATTCGACCTCTGCGGCGGCCGTCCACATGGCCCATCAAATCGTCCAACTTGAACCCGGCGGCTATCTCGAGCAGTGCGTGCTCGCCTATGAGAAAAGCCTTTACGTGTTGGAAGGTGAGTTGGACTTGATGATGGATGGCCGGACCTACCGCATGGGGCCTGGCGACTACGCCCTGATTCTAGTAGGCTCGGCACATGCGTTGAGATCAAACAGCGGCACACGCGCGCGCTGGATGGAAATGATTGCTCCACAGCCTCTGGCCAAGGCCGTAGGGCAGGATACCTTTTTCGTTGGCGACTTCGATTGGCCCGAGAAGGTCGCACGCTTCGATAAAGGCGACGCTCGTACACGTTTTGTGGGGCACTTTGAAGATGCTCAGCTGCCGCCGCCCGGCAACCTGCAGATGGATGGATACACCGGAGACGGTGCGCGTCTGATCAGCCAAAAGATGATGGTCGATCGCAACTTTGGATCGGCCCATATGACAATGTTCGTCGTGGAGTTTGCCGAAGGCGGTGGCGGCTCCCACCACACCCATCCCTTCGAGGAGTCTTACTACTTTGTTTCGGGCATGGCCGATTGTGTATTTGAAGGCAAAGAGTACATCGTAGAGCCCGGAACGTTATGCTGGACCGGAGTCGGTGCGAAGCACGCAATCTACACGCGAGGATCAGAGCCACTCCGGTTCATTGAGACACAGACGCCTCAACCTCCAGCGCGCCAGGCCTTCCGGTTCGATTCTGAGTGGCGCAAAATGCGTGAGAGGTATCCGGACTAACAGGTGCCATCTATGACGGATGATTGTGACGGATGATTGTTCTCTAGTGATGGGCGTGGCCAGCGAGACCAGGCCCATCACTGAGGAGCGTCAGGCCGTCGGACTCTCCAGTATCTGAGCCAGCGCATGCAGCCTCTTGGCATCCTCCGGGTTCTTTGCGTCAGACGCGCTCGTCTCAACAGACGACGCCATCCCATGCAGCTTTGCCAGATCCTTCTTGCCAAGGTGTGACCTCTGCGTCCGCACAATCGCCTTGTTCAAATCAGCAATCCGCGCTGACGACAGCGCCTGCGAACGCCCCAGCTGATCGAGATACGCTCGCGCCACTGTTAGTTGAGCCGGCCACGCAACCTTCTGCTGGTTCTGCACGTTCAGCTCGCTGACCTTCACGAGGCTGGCCGCATCGATCTCATTCTTTGTCAGAAATTTGCTCGGGACCAGCTTGAACACATCCAGTCCCCGCGCGATCTCCGATCCATAGATGTAGCCGTTGTACCAATACGCAGACCAGTCTCCTCCCAAGACCAGCGCCTTGGCATCGACGGGCCCGCGATCGAAGTAAGCGATCTCGTAGGGATGCGCCGCGTCGGTAAAGTCCATCACCGAAATACCGCCCTGATACCAGGCCTGAACCTCGATATCACGCCCGGGAACCGGGATCAGTGAGCCGTTGTGAGCGACGCAGTTTTCGGTCTCCGTCTGTGCGGCCGGCATCTTGTAGTAGCTCGCGAACGACAGCTTGTCGTCCTTCAGATTGAAGATCGCATCAGCTCCCCATTTGTTGGGGTCCGTCGGACGGCAGCGTGGCTGCAGACCACCACCCCACTCGTCGGTGAAGACCACCTTTGTTCCGTCGTTCGAGAACGACGCCGAGTGCCAATACGAGTAGTTCGGATCATTCACCGCATCCACGCGCTTCGGATGCACAGGGTCCTTGATGTCGAGCAGGATGCCATTGCCAGAGCACGCCCCAGCCGCCAGTCCCACGGCCGAATACACCGTGATGTCGTGGCACTGGTTGGTGTCCGCAGGCTTCTCAGCCTTCTGATCGTGGCTTCCGCCATTGTTCAAGCCATTCAGAGCGCCCGTGCGCGGATCGATAAACACTCGCGGACTTGAAACCACCTTAGCCTGCTGCGGCGCGGCAAGCGGCACCTTGATCACGTCGATCCGAAACAGCGAAGTGTTCGGATCCTTGTCCGGCTTCTCCTCCCCCGAGCAGCCCGCAAGCTCTTCACTCTGCCGCACAAACGACGTTCCCGAAACATAGATGTAGACGTTGTCCTTATCGTTCGGGTCCACCACCAGCGTATGCGTGTGCGATCCGCGGCAGGTCTGCACCGCCGCCACCTGCTTCGGGTTCTTGATGTCAGAGATATCGAAGACTCTCACGCCGCGAAAACGATCGGGGCTCGCCGTCGGAATCCGGTGGTCCTTCTCATGCCCCGGCGCTGGTGGAGGCAGGGGGGGAAATCCCTGCACTCCGCAGTCCAGCCGTCCATTCGGCATCTCCACCGACATGAACAGCAGATTCCCGTACACCGAAACATCGCCCTGCCCGCCCGGACACACCAGCGTGGTAATCAGCGACACCTTCGCCGGGTTCGAGATGTCATAGAAGCTAACGCCATAGAAGTTGCCCTGGAACAGATGCGTTCCCTGAAACGCAAAATCGGAGTTTGCGAAGGCAAGCTGCGCAATCACCAGTTGCATGGGCTTCGGAATCTTATCCCTGTTACCCACCCCTATCAGGTCCAGACTCTTCTGAACCGCAGGATCGTCCGGATTCGTCGACGACAGTTGAAACGCATTCGGCTTCTTCAAGAACGCGACGTGCTCCATCCCCATCGCAGTCTCACCCGCGTCATACAGTCCCGCCTTCAACCCCACGCGGGGATCGTTCATCGTCGACCCCGTCATACCAGGCGGCAGCGGCACAGCCGGTTTCGGCGTAAACGGATTGTCATCTTCCTCGGGAGCCGCCTTCGCAGCCGGAGCAGCCGGAGCCTGCGCCCGCAAAGCTCCCCAACTGGAACACACCAAAGCCGCGCCAAAGGCCACACCGGCCAAACGAAATGCGAGAGACTGCATACGGTTCATCGTTTCTCCTTCAACATATCCTGCATAATTCCAATCTCGGCCCGTTGCGAGTTGTCTGCGTCCGTGGCAAAGTCGAACAGGTCCGCATCTTGCCCTGCACCAGGTGTATCGAACAGCTGCTTGACCATCACCAGCGCGCCATTGTGATGCTGAATCATTCCCGTCAAAAACAGCCGGTCAAACTCAGCGCCATTGGCCTGCCGCAACGCCTCCATCTGCTTCGACGTCAGCATCCCCGGCATGGCCGGCATCGGACCGCCGCTCCGATCCATATCCGGCATCCCCGGCATGGACATCGACATAGCCTCCCCGCGAGCCCTCAACCACCGCTTCATAAACTTCATCTCATCCGCCTGCGAAAGGCCGATGCGCGCCCCCAGCGAGCGAATCTCTTTATTCTCCGTGTGCGACGGAATCAGGTCCGTCATCACGACCGCCTGCCCATGATGCATGATCATGCCCTGCATGAACTCAACATCAGCCTGCGATCTTCGCGGAGCCGTCGCGGTGGTAGAGGACGGCAGCCGCCTGCTCGGAGTTCCCGGCGCGCCAGGCTGCACCACCACCGGAGCCGAACTCGGCTGTGCCTGTTGAGCATGAACCGCAGCAGACGACACGCAGCAAAGCGCCACAGCCGAGAGCCATCCACCGAACGCCACAAATGTGGTCGCCATAGTCCGCGGTCTGCGGCCGCGACCAATAGAGTCGAAGTTCAATCTTCCCATCGCGCCGGGCATATTTCGTTCTCCCACGGTATCATGGCGGCTGCGAGTCGCAAGAGAGAAAGCCACTCTCCAAAGCTCGATGGAGAGCGTGCGAATGCTGGTCCAGAGTAGCCGTCACAAGCGGATCCCCCTCGCGACTTCCAGCAAAAGAGGAGTGTCACCCCCATGAAGATTCTCCCGATCCAAACACGCTTCTTCTGTAATCTCGCCGTATTCGCAGCCTCCCTTCTAACGCCGGCTCACGCGCAGCCCACTCCGTCGCACCCAGCAGAGCAGCATCTGCGCAGCCGTCTCTTCCTCTACGACCTGCGCACCGGCTCCTCGCATCTGGTCTACACGGCCGACTCCATCTGGGAGGCGCCGAACTGGTCCCCCGACGGCAAGTACCTCATCGCCAACTCCGACGGTGCCATCTACAAGCTCGTCCTCAAACAAGACGGCACAGCCGAGCCCGCAAAGCTGGCCATCCCCGCCGACTATGAGTGCAACAACGACAAGGCCATCTCGCCCGACGGCACAAAGCTCGCCTTCTCAGCCACCGTCCCGCCGCAAAAAGGCTCGCAGGTCTTCCTGGCCAACGCCGACGGCAACAACGCAAAGCTCATGACGCCCGACTCCCCCAGCTACTTCCACGGCTGGTCGCCCGACAACAGCACGCTCGCCTTCGTGGCCCAGCGCAACGGCAGCGGCCAATTCGACATCTACGGCATGCCCGCCGCCGGTGGCCCCGAGAAGCAACTCACCTCCAACCCCCACCACGACGACGGCCCTGACTACTCACCGGACGGCAAGTGGATCTACATCAACTCCGACCGCTCCGGCAAAGAGGCCATCTGGCGCTTCCCTGCCGAAGGCGCAGGCCACAACGATGAGAAGGCCGAGATGGTCGTCAGCGACGGACTCGAAGACTGGTTCCCCCACATCTCACCCGACGGCAAAAAGATGGTGTACATCGGCTATCCCGCCGGCACGCCCAACCACAACCCGCGCAACGTCTCCATCGAACTAAAGCTGGTAGCAATCGACCACGGCAAAGTAGCGCCCACTCAGAAGAAACTCATCCAGGCCACCGGCGGCCAGGGAACAATGAACGTCAACTCCTGGTCCCCCGACTCCACCCGCTTCGCCTACGTCACCTATGAGGTTTTACAATGACCTCACGCTCAGAGGATCGCACTGCCGGTCGATAGATCGGCTCCTCGGAATGTGGAAGGTATCGGTCATTCTGAGTACAGAATTGACGGGGGTGCGGGAAGCGAGCAGAATCAGAAACATCGCGCGAAAAAAAGTGAGAGCCAGTGAAACGACTGTCTCAGTGGGGCCCCAATTCTTCACACAGGAGATCAATGGCCATGGCCCACATCTCGCTTCTCCCGCTTGCTGTAACTGCGACACTCTTAGTTGTCGCACCTGCGGTTCAGACTCAGACCCGACCGAATATCCAGCCAACGCCTCAGACTCCGCAAGGAGTCGAGGTCCAGCTATCCCCTGCGAAGACTCCTCTCGTCTTCGAGCCCAATCGCGGCCAAGCGGCTTCGGACTTCCAATGGATCGGCCGTGGTGCCGGATTCAGGCTCGGAATAACTTCCGATGGCGCCACACTTGAGTTTGGGGAGCATGCAGCCGCGAAGCCTGCAAGATCGCTCTTTCCGAGTGTGTCTCAACTAAGGAAGCTCCAGACTAAACCAAAAAGCGCACAAAGCACCCTTGTGAAACTGCACCTCTCGGGTAGCAGCGGCTGGAAGCCTATGGGTACAAAGCCAACTGGCGGGATCAGCAACTATTTCATCGGAAAGATGCCGGCAGGTTGGCACACTGATATCCCTCAGTACGAACAGGTCAACGTTCCGAGTGTTTATAAAGACGTTGATCTCATCTTCCATGGCGATGAGAGCGTACTGGAATACGATTTTGTTCTCGCGCCCGGGGCCGATCCGAGGCAGATTCAACTCCAGTTCGAAGGCGCAGCAACTCTCGAGGTGGACAAAGCTAACGGCGACCTTGTGCTCGCTATGGCGAACAATACTGAGCTTCGTCATGCCCAGCCCAAGATCTATCAGGAGGTCGGTGGGAAGAGAGTGCCCGTCAAGGGGGGATTTCGAATTCTGAAGGGAGATACTGCAGGATTCACCATCGAAAAATATGATCCGAAGCAACCACTTGTGATCGACCCGACAATCTCCTTTGTCACATTCCTCGGAGGGTCCGACACCGATACCGCGAGTGCAGTGGCTGTCGATGGTCTAGGCGACACCTATGTTACTGGACAGACTTATTCGAGTAATTTCAACGTCGTTGGAGGCATCATCCAGGGCAGCAGGTCCGGCGACTCAGACGCATTTGTAACAAAACTTGGCACACACGGCAACATCCTCTTTTCGACCTATCTCGGCGGTGGCGACAACGACGCAGGGAATGGAATCGCAGTCGATGCCAGCGGTGTTTACATTGGCGGCCAAACCCGCTCGGATAACTTTCCCGTCAGGCAGCCCTTGCAATTTGAAAAAAAGGGTGACGCTACCGTCTTTGTTACCAAGCTATCGCCGTCGGGCAACCGGCTCGTGTACTCGACCTACCTCGGCGGCTCCAACGGCGAGAACGGCGGAGCGATCGCCATTGATGCATCTCAATCGGCCTATGTGGCGGGATTTACCACGTCGACGGACTTTCCAGTTGTGAACGGCTATGAATACTACCCCGGCGGCGCCGTCAGCGGCTTTGTCTCTAAGATCGCGCCCAACGGCGCATCGCTCGTGTACTCCACTTACCTGGGCGGGTCGGACGTCGATTCCATATCCGCCATCGTAGTCGACAGCTCGCTTTCAGCTTATGTGACTGGCGAATCCGTCTCGCATGACTTTCCCTACGCCGGTTACCAGTCGACCATGTTCGGAGGATCGCCTTCGGCATTTCTTACCAAGCTAAGCCCGGCGGGCGACTCGCTCCTATACTCAACATCCCTCAGCCTGGAGACAACCATCGGTACTGGCGTGTCCCTGGATTCTGCCGGGAACGCCTACGTAGCCGGAACGTTTTGCTCACCGTGTTCGGAGTCGGCCGATTTTGCCTTCGTAGCCAAGGCCTCGCCGGAAGGAAAGCTTCTCTACCTCAAATATCTCTCAGGGACCGATGGCAGCTCCGACGGGCAGGCGATAGCAACGGATGCAGGGGGAGAGACCTGGGTCGTCGGCAACACATCCTCAACCACGTTCCCAGGCGGTCCCCCCATTACGCCAAACCCAACCGCGGGCTTTCTGGTGAAACTCGACAAAGATGGAAATGGCCCTCTCTACACGGTCTTCCTCGGGGCACAAATTAATGGAGTGGCGGTGGTCAAGCCCAAAGAACGAATTGTCGCGCTCCCCACGTATCCGGCAATTTACACGGCAGGCACCCGGTTTACTGGTGGGAAGGGCCTCTCGAACGAGGATGCGTTTGTGGTCAAGCTGGATGAAACTCCCGTTATTGTGAACGCACCTTAGACGTCCAAACTTCAAAGCAAAGAACTCCCGGAACCGGAGACCTCGAAAAATAATCCAGAATCCGTGGCGCATTTTTCGAGTCTGAAAAAGCGGCTGCTTAAACACCACGTTCACCACGCAAAACACCACAGAATGACCACCAGAACACCACGTTTTGGCACCCGTTTTTGCCAAAACCCCCAGCAAAAACGAGGAAACACTACGCTCAAAAAATTGCCGCAACAAGCTTCCCTCTTCCAGCTGTCTTTCCCCACCCGGCGAAATGACGGCGGAGGAGGTGGGCCCTTCCCTGCTCCGAGCCCTACTGACCTGACTTGCGATTCATGATGTCAGGGAAAGAAGATTTGCAAAGAACCTGGTCAAAACAGTGGCCTGGCATCTCGTTCGTTGATATATCTTCCAAGTGCCCGTCTCCCGCGAATTAGGCGCGATTTTGTGGCAGCCACAGAAATTCCCACTTTCTGCGCAATCTCCTCGATTGACCCGTCGGACGATAGGCTAATCTCGAGCACCTCGCGGAGTGCCGGACGGAGACGCGTGACGGCCCCTCTCAAACGTACCGCCCTGTCGCGCTCGAGGTAGTGCAGTTCAACATCTTTTGCCGGATCAGGAATATTTAGAGGAACCCGCGCGTCGTCGTCGAGGTGTGCCTCTATTGATGTCTCGTTGCGTCGTCGTTTCTGCCGCAGGATCATGAGCGCAGAGTTAATTGCTATTCGAGTCAACCATGTAGAAAATTTCGACCTCCCATCAAACGTTTTGAGATGAACGAAGGCCTGAAGAGTCGCGTTTTGACACGCATCTTCTGCGTCTTCATGATTCTTCGTGATTCGATAGACCGTGGTGAAGACGCGTCTCGAGTGGCGGTTACAAACTTCCACGAACGCGATGTGAACCCCTTGCTTTGCAGCAGCGACGAGACTTTCATCGCTTGCAGAGTGTAGTACGCATTTTGGAGTTTGATCCTGCTCCGAAACGGCGTCAACACTCACTCGATTACTATCGAAAAACAATTGGCTCTCCGGTGTTTCCATCTAGTTATCGGTCGGGCGAGTCGCGAATTAGCGTTTCTTATGGGTGTTTTGCAGACTAGTCGGATACAAAAAAAAATAATCGACCTGTTAGTTAAGATCAATTATTTCTTTCTCATCCCAGCCATGTTTCAACTTATTCGAGCAGGACCTACGACGGAAGTGAGGAAAGGTGAGCTAGCCGTGAGGGTGACCTGAAGGTTTTCGGAACATCGGTTTGAGGAGGCGTGAGTTCGACAGCACGTTAGTCATGGGCACGACTTTTCGTTCTTGGGCGAAGATCACATCATGATGAAAACAATCCAACAAACAGTGCTCTCGAGATGCACCTATAAAGACGCACTCTCTTTCGCTTCACTTCGAAAGGAACCGAAGGAGACACCCTGGCACAGAGTCTTGAAGCTCGTCCTGTCAACCGCACCGTTGTGGCTGGCCCATGAATGAGGTATCTGTCATTCCGGCCGCTCTCCCAGAAGACGCCGGATGTTGTTCCGGGCGAGCGACAAGTTCAGTTGAGAATTGAGCACATTCATACGTGTGGAGGTCAACGTTGCATGGGCTGTTGCCACTCCAGAGGCGAGTTGAGCATCAACCTTTGCTCGCTCGCTTTGAATGCGGAAGCTCTCTTCACGAGCCTCGAGAGCTTGAGTTGTCACTCCTACCAGTTGTTCAAGCTGTTCTGCTTTGTCATAGGCGGACGACAACTCAATGCTTACATCTGCCTCGGTCTGCTTCAATTGAGTCTGCGCCATCGTGAGCTTGATACGTGCGTCCTGGAGCTTGGCTTCGCGCTCGCCACCGTCGAACAAGGTGTAAGTGAAGCTGGCTCCAAAGGTTCCAAAGTTATGAACCAGAAAAGGCAGGCCACTCTGGTAGCTGTAGCGAGCTACTCCTGTTAGATCGGGGATGTATTCGTCTCGCGCCGCGGCGACACCAGCCTTCGCTTTGTCTACCGTCTGCGTGGCCGACAATATCGCAGGGCTTTTGTTGAGCAAAAGTGCAATTGCCTCAGCACGCGTGGGAAGCACTGAGGAAACGCCGAGTGAGTCTGGGTCCAGGATAAGGTGAGTGCCAAGCGGCAAGCCAAGCGCGTCGTCGAGTTGCAACGTAAGATCGTCAAGGTTGAGCCGCGAGACGAGAGCAGTTTGCTGTTTATCGAGTAAGTCTGCGCGACTCGATAGCTCGGAGTCGGCCAGGAGCTTCCCCTCATCGACACCCCGCTTTGTCTCATGCTCTACCAATGTTGCGGCGTCGACGGCGTCTTTTGCGGCCGTCCCACGTAACTGCTCAATAAGAATGCCGTAATAAAGCTTGTGGACAAGAAGGGCGACGCCATTCTCGGCGTCATCAGACTGAATGTGCGCCGAGTTAAGATCGGCCTCAGCGGCCTTTACGCCCGCGCGGATTTTGAAGATTTGCGTTATGGGTTGGGCGAGTTCGGTCCCACTCGTATAGCTTGTGGCACCGCCCTGGCCAATAATGAGAGTCTCTGCAGGCAAGACGCCCGCAGGTGTCTCTCCGACGGCTCCGGCAGGAATTCTTACTCCCTCAAGTTCTGTAATGTGTAGGACCGCAGACTGGTTCTTGATGATTGGATAAAAGTGCGACTCGGCCACTTTCTTCTGCGCTTCGCTATCGGTCACCGACAGATGGGCCAGCATAATGTGGCGGTTGTGCGCTAGCGCCATCTCGACTGCGCCAGGGAGCGTAAGGTGCACGCTGGTGGCGTTGGGCAAATCCACTGCAGCGGCAGCAGCGTTAGACTGCTGAGCGAGAAGCAATAGCGGCGAGACGAGCACAACCGGCACCACGGAGGCCGCCACCAGTAGTCTCTTACCTATGCGGCATGTTGCTCCACGCAAAGATGTCTTTTTTTTCACCATTCCAATAGTCCTCTGAAGCAGACTTTCTATGAAGCAGGTTTGGCCGAAGTGGCAATGATTTGGCGGAAGCCAACCTTCAGCCCGTGTAGACACGCGATGATCAAGAGACTGGCTGTTGCGACACAGGCAATGAGGGTGAAGGCGTCCATGATCGACAGGGTGAAAGCCTGCTGGCGAATGCTTCCCCCAAACAAAGTGGCGGCCCGGCCCAAAGCGATATCCTGAGTCGCCGACTGCGCATGCATTCCAGATGTCAGTATGTGGGCGCGTTCGATAACAGGAGTTGAACCTCCCTGAATGTCAGCTGACAGTAGATCCCCATGAAAGACCTGTCTGCTATGGAGGAAAAACTGGATAAATGTGGCGCCGAGTTCTCCGCCAAAGAGTCGTATGGTCTGAAAGAAGCCGCTGAAGCTGAGAACATCAGGTCCTTTATTCATGGAGCCTGAGTTGATAAGGTCGAGTACGATGGTGCCTACCATCCCGTTGAATGCGAAGCCCTCTCCCATTGCCAGCACAATTTGGCTGAGGTCGAAGCTGTTTCCGGCCCAGACAGAAGTAATATGCGAATCCATTAGAGCGGCAATGGCAACCGTGGCGAACCCCGCCGCCATGATGAGACGCGAGTCGACTCGCCCGAGCAGGTAGATTGCGAGAAGGCCGGCGAGAAACTCGGGAATCGCCAGCCAGAGGAGCACAGGACCGACCTGCTCGGGCCTGTATCCACGGATTGCTGTGAGATAACTGGGGACTAGCACCACCCCGGATAACAGCACAAAGCGGAAGATCATGATGATGAAGGCAAGCAGAACGGTGTTTCTCCGCCGCAGGAAGGGAAAATTGATCAGGGGATTCGGCTTGCTGAAGTGCCGGACAGCTGCTGCCAAGATGAGGAAGGAACCAGACACGACCATCGCAACAAAGGTTCCGGAACGCCACCAGTCGAGTCGCTGTCCCTGGTCCATCGCCCCGTAGAGCAGGGCTGCTCCGAGGCTGAAGAATAGGAAGCCACGCCAGCTTGGCGAAGGCTGTCCCGGCGTTGGCTTCGGCATCGGCTGCGGTGGAATGCCGAAGACAACCAAGGCGATCATGATGGGTGTGAGCAGCGCAATCGTCCAGAAGATCCAGTGCCACGAGAGGGCTTCCATCAGCCACCCTTCGTAGGAATGCGCCATATGGGTCGTAATGACGATGTCCGCCGCATAGGCGGCAATTCCCAGGTGCAGATAGCTTTGGGGGAGATTACGCAGAATGAACGACAGTGTGAGGGGATAAAATGTCCCGGCTGTCATCCCAGCCGCCGCCAGCAAAAACAACAGTACGGAGAGATGTCCGGCAAATGGCATCACGATACACAACAGGGTGAAGATCGTCGCGGAGACAAGCAGGACGCGCCTCGGCCCGAGCAGGCCGCCGAGGTAGACAGAGAAGGGGCCGATGAACATTAGACCCATGTTGTAAGTAGTGCCGATCCATGAAGCTGAGTCGAAGTCGAGCCGCAGTGCTCCGCGAAGATCAGGCGCGCCGACGCTCAAAAGCCTTCCGAAAAAGGTAGCCAGCGAGGCACCCAACAACACGCCCAGGATCCCCAGAATAGGTCTGATGCGTTGGACAGATTCGGTTTGTGGATCTGTCGTCATGTCTTCCGTTAGTGGGCTGTCCCCGGCTGAGTCGCTTGTGTTGTTTCCTGCGAATCGGTGTGAACCGTGACCTCCGCAGACAGTCCCGGACGGAGGATGTCTTCGGAGGGCTTCCCATCGAAGAGGATCTTGACCGGAACCCGCTGAATGACCTTCGTAAAATTGCCTGTAGCATTATCGGGCGGTAAGAGTGCTGTCGCCGACCCACTCGCAGGAGCTATCTCGCTCACGTGGCCGTGAAGAACCTGAGAGGGATAGGCGTCTATCTTGATGTCCGCGGTATCGCCAATACGAACATGAGCAAGCTGCGTCTCGAGGAAGTTGGCCTCGACCCAGGCGCCGTCTTGAACGAAATCGATAACCTGGACGCCTGCTCCGACAAGCTGCCCCGGATGAACCTGCAGTCGACCGACTCGACCGTCGGCAGGCGCAGTAATCTTTGTGTAAGCAAGACTTACCTGTGCAATGGTTACGGCTGCCGTCTTCGCTGCGATCTGAGCCTGTAGTTCGGCGTCCTTTGCGTTAAGAGCTGTTCTCTGTTGGAGAGACCCGGCAAGCGCGGCGCGGCTGCTTGCTACTGTCGCCTTGGCGCGCACAAGATCGGCTCGACGGCTCTGCAAGGAAGCTTGAGCAGCGTCCCGGGCTTCCTGAACCTGCTCGAACAACTGGTGAGTCGCGGCCCGGCTGGCGAGCAACGTCTCCTGTCGCTGATATTCACTGACGGCCTGTGTGACCTGAGCCTGTGCGGCCTCGATCGCAGCTTGCGCCGCATCTGCAGCAGCCTGGGCCTGCTCAACGGACGCCTTCGCGGCGTCAATGTTCGCGTCAGCGGCGCGCTTTGCGTCCTGATTTGCGATAAGTTCGGCACGTGCGGCGCTAATAGCAGCCCGCGCCTCATCGACGCTCGCCTGATAATCCGAGTTGTCCAATTCAACGATTGGCTGTCCAGCTTTGACCATCTGATAGTCCTGCACGCCCACTCGCTGCACGGTCCCACTAACGCGTGTGCTGAGAGGAATCTGATCGCCTGTCACGTACGCATCGTTTGTTTTTTGAAGGACAGCATTGCTCTTCCAGAAGTCCCAATGACCTCGGATGGCAAAGATGAGAAAGATGGCTACAGCCAGTACCAATATCGGAATCGCAATAGACCACTTCTTCACAGCCGGACCTCATCAGGGAATCTCAAAACAGGCCACTCGCAAGAACAACTTCCGAAGCAAGAATCAATCAGATAGGAATTTTGTTCGAGAAGACCCATTTCGAGTGAAGCAGGCGATACAGCCCCTCGAAAGTGAGGGGAAGGTTAGATCACCGTGAGCAAGGCCATGACTCTACCATGCATTAAGCCTTCGCGGATCCCTAATTAGAGGGGGGTTTGGTGGCTAGAGAACTGCGCGGACAATAGACTGGTAGGTCGCCTCGTCGCGGACTCTATCGAATCGCGGATCTGCAGCGATCCAGGGCAGCTCTGCCTCTTTTGTATTGAACGATTCGCTTAGAAACTTTAACGATTTTGCAGGTTCGTTCAACGCTAAAGCCAAGCAAGCCTTACGAAAATAACTCAGAGATGACTGTTCCGTCAGCAAGCCGGAGCTCGCGGTGAGCGACAGCGCTTGATCCACCTCATTCGAAAGTGCAAAGATCTCCGCGATTGTGGCTAAGTAGAGCTGCACGGTTCCCACTCTGCGGCGAACTCCCTGTGCCAGTGAAACCGCGTCCTTCAACTCACCCATCTGTATCTCAGTGAACGCGCGAATCAGTGTGGCTTCGATCGGCAACGGACCATACTGCATCACTCTGGCGTAGTATTCCTTCGCTTCTCGATGCCAACGGCTGTAATAAAAGAAACGAGCTATGGACGACTTCTGTCGAGCAGAGAAGGGGTCCATCCCCTCCGCGATCTGAAAGTGCTTCCAGGATTCATCGAAGCGCGAATGAATCAGTAAGAATTGTGCAAACTGACGATGCGCTGCGTGCTGGTCTCCGAGCGATAGAGCTTTGTGAAAACTCTCTTCAGCAGCCTTCCACTTCCATTCCTGAGCGAGGATGCAGCCCAGCGTTGAATGCGCGTCAATGGCGTCAGGATCTATCGCAATGGCACGCTTGCAAGCCTCACCTCCTCGTGAGACAAATTCTTTTGAAGAGCGTGCTCCTCTCTGCGCTAAAGCCATATAACACTGAGCAATACCACAATGGAGTCGCCCATACTCCGGGGCTTCCAAGACTAGTTCCTCGAACTTTTTAAGAGAATCTGAAATCGTGACAACAGTACTCTCTTCGAGAAGGGACTCTGCCGCAAGAGCTTTCGAATAGAACTGATAGAGCGTTTGCGTTGGCGTTCCGAGATAACGACGGACGATAGACGCTCTGGGAGCGATGCGGCTAAGCAGGGCTGCGGCGACTGCATCGTGCAGCTTCAGCTCAGAGTCTTCATCCGTTGCAGCATCAAACCGCTGGGACCACAGTAACAAACCCTGAGCAGTTGAGACACGCGCAGAAACACGCAGCCGATTGTGTTCGCTTCGAACTGTTCCATCGAGGACGATCTGTGCCTCCAGTTCGCCGTTGCCCTGAAGGGAATCCAAATCTTGCGGGCGCGACCGGGTCGCCGTCTCCGAGACGACTCGAATGCCTGGAACCTGAACTAACCTGTGCAGCAAATCGTCAGTAATTCCAAACGCACATGCCGACGCGATGGGATCGTTCGCATGCGCCTGGAAGGCTGTCAGAGCAACCCGCACCCCATCGCCCTCTACCCAGAGTTCATCCGGTGTTCGTGCTGATACCTGAGACCGGCCATCCAAGCTCGCCCTCCAACGGATGACGGGAACATAGCTTCCGGTCCGCATAAAAATCACTACATCGTCAGATTTGCCCTCAGTCTCGTAGTACTCCTTCAGTTTGCTTCTGAGTCGCCGCGCCTCTGTCCTTACGATCGTGTCCTGGCCTGGATCGAAGTCAGCCTTTCGCCCATAGGCCTCGGTTCCAATGGTGTATTCCTTGAGGCTACCTTCGTGGCCGTTCAGTGTTTGCTCCACCACAAATCTTAGGAACTGGGAGAGGCGATTGGAACGCGTAAAGATCTCGCTGGCGAGCACGAGTGATAATGCGTTCAATGCGGCATGTGTGGGAACTGTATCCATTCGTCGGTGGGTCGAGGTATTTGTCATAGCAAAACGTGTCTGCTGGCTAGTCCCATTCTAAGGCGAGAGACGAACCTGACCTTGATTTGCCCCTCGCGCTCACCGCTAGCTCACTTCCGTCGGGAAGTCCTAAGGAATATTGTATGTTTCGATTCCAGCGGAGGTGCGCCGATGACCGAGAACTCCATTGGAGATGTTCTGGCACTCATACCTTCCGACATGCAGCGGAATATGCGGCATTTGGGGAACGCCGTTGTAGGACTGACAATTTGCGGCAACGCCGATGACTTCGCGCAACACACACGACAAAAGATCTACGCTGTTGCGCTCATACCGGCTAGCTTACCGACTCACGAGTGGTGGAACTTATGGGGATTGCTTTCTACTATGGCGCCGCAGCCGTCGATTCTCGTGTACACGCTGAGCAGCGACTTCCCGATGTGGTCCGGTGTGCTTGAGGCCGGAGGATTCGACGTTCTTGTCGCACCATTCACAGAAGCGAATTTGCGAAAAGCGGTCGAGTCGGCCACTAACTATTTCTATCAACGACTAACATATTGAACTCCGCGTAACCTTCCGAGGAAATCGCGACATACATCCGTGGCTAACAAAAGGCAATAGGTCGCAACTTTTGCAGGACTTATCTGGAGTTGAAGATCTCCTGGGCCCAGTTGGCCCCGGATCTGACCGTCTCGGGAAGAATCTTCGAATCACTCACCAGACCGCTACCGAATGGATAGGCCAGCGTACCGATAAGTACACCGAAAAGGTGGCCTAAAGACATGACCGCCATCGCAAAGAAGTATCGGTACCGAGACCCTCGCGAAGCTGGACCACAACTTCACCACATAAAGGACGCTTCATCGCCACGATGGATATATCACTTTCATCGTGAAGAGTGCAGATGATCCTGATCGGATGGAGCGGCGCTTCCGATTCGAGTGATGCGCTCGATACACGGTCCCAGAGTTTACTGCCGCCCTAGTGCGTAATTTCGTTCGTCTCCATCAACGCCGGATACGTTCGCTGATAGCTCTAGCGTTCTATGGGACTCCACTCCACAACACGCCGGAGGTCGACCAAGATGACAGCAAAAGCCCTGCGCTGGTTGGCGCAGGGCTTTTGTGTTGAAGGTGCCGGGGTGGGTTTAGTAGAGGATCTTGAGGCCGAACTGGAAGATGCGGGGCTCGAAGGTGCTGGTGATCTGGCCGCCGCTGGTTGGGTTGTTGAGGCTTGCCGGGGCGGTGCTTGTGGCTGCGGTGCTCAAGGTGCCGCTAAGACCGCTGCCGGGGATGTAGAAGTTAGTGTGGTTGAAGAGGTTGTAGGACTCTGCGCGGAACTGTACTCGCAGGCTCTCTAGCGGGGTATTGAAGGTTTTGTTGAGGGCTACGTCGGTCTGGTAGAAGGCCGGCGAACGGCCCGGGTTTCTTGAGGCGTTGCCGAAGGGGCTCACCAGATTTCCGTTTCCGTCCTTGGTCTCGGGAAGGGTGTAGGCGGCGAGGTTGATGTACTGAATGAAGCCGTTGCTCAGCTTGGTTTTTTTGATGGCTGGCTGACCGGCTACGACGTTGGGGCGGTATTCGTTGGCGCCGCGATAGGTGGCAGCGATCTGCGGGGAGACGGCGTTGGCTGAGTTGGGGGAGTAGCCGATGTTGTAGGCAGTGCCGGCCTGCATGGTGTTGATAGCGCTGATCTGCCAGCCGCCGAGGAGAGTATCGGTGACGCCGTTGGCGGTGTTGAGGAAGTGGCGACCGTGTCCAAAGGGCAGGTCATAGACGAGGCTGGTGACGTTGCTGATGGGCAGGTTGTAGTCCGACTGTCCGTAGTCGGCCGAGATGTTATTGGCGTCCTGAGGAGAGGGGCTGTTGCCTTCGAGGGAGGCGCTGGCGTTGTCGAGCGAGTGCGACCAGGTGAAGGAGTTGAGGAGGGTGAGGCCGGCGACGAAGCGCTGTTCGTAACGAACCTGAAGAGCGTCGTAGTGCGAGTAGAACTCGTTGAGGGCCGCAGTGATGTCGCTGGGCCAGTTACCATAGGGGCGGGCGAATCCGTTGGAAGGATTCTTCTGGTTGGCGTTGAGAAAGCCCTGAAGCTTGCTGCCGTGGTTGCCGACGTAGGCGATGTCGAGGAGCGTGTTCTTGGCGAGCTCCTGCTGCACGCTGAGGAAGTAGCTCTGGACGTAGCTGTCGCGGGTGTTCTTTGGCACGTAGGTGATGTTGTCGGTGGCCGGGTTGAAGGTGGTGGCGATGCCGGTGGGGAAGCCCTGGTCGGTGGTGACGTAGCAGCTTGCAGAGGCTCCGCCTACGGGGCAGTGGTTGGTGGTGCTTGGGGTCTTCTGGGTGACGGAGACGAACTGCGCCTGCGGGGCGTTAATAGCGAGGATGTCGCCGGAGCCGGCGCGAGTGTAGTGGACGTAGCTGGTGCCGTAGCCGCCGCGAATGGAGGTACGCGGAGTGGCAGCGTAGGCAAAGCCGAGGCGGGGAGCGAAGTCATTCAGGTCGGGGTTGACGAGAGTCTTGCCGTAAGTTCCGCCAGGGGAGACGGGGGTGATGCCGTTACCGGCGACCGCGCCTGGAGTGATAGTGAGGACAGTCTGGGTGATGGGGTCGAAGTTGGAGATGTAGTTGTGCTGCTCAGAGTAGGGCGAGCCGTACTCCCAGCGGAGGCCGAGGTTGAGGGTGAGTTTGGGATCGACCTTCCAGTCGTCCTGGGCGTAGACGCTTTGCAGGGTCTGGCGTAGGTGGGCGACGAAGAGGTTGGCGAGAGAGTAGTTGTTGGTGGTGCCGAAGAGGAAGTCGGCCCAGTAGTTGTCGGCGACAGCGCCTTTGATGTCCGCGCAGGATTGGCCGTTCGGATTGGTGGGAACCTTGACTCCGTTGACGGTGGAGCTGGGGCAGAGGCTGAAGCCGCCGGAGTAACTGAAGGAGCCATAGAGGGGGTTGTTATCGTTTACGGCCATCCAAATGTGCTCGTACTCGTAGCCGAACTTGAGGGAGTGGTGGCCTTTGATCCAGGTGAAGTTGACCTTCGGATCGATCAGAGCGGGATTCTGCCACTGGGGGTTGGTGCTCTGTCGGCCGAAGGAGGTAAAGCCGCCGTTGATGCTGGTTGAGGGAAGACCGCCGGCGACGGTGGGATCGGAGGGCAGACCGGGGATGGAGATGGCGTTGTCACCGATGGAGAGCGAGTACTTGCCGGCTTTGGTGCGCGAGAGGCCGAGGCGCGCATCGACGACCTTGTTGGCACCGATGAGGTGGGTGTAGCCGAGGGCTATCTGCTGGTCGAGGACGCGGATGGTGCCGTTGGTCTGGCCGTCGAGGGGGAGCGGGAAGATGGGATGGTTGACGCCGGTCTCTTTGCGATCGGAGACGCGGAGGAACCAGGAGCTGCTGGGGTTTTGCTGGTAGTCGAGACGGAGATCGCCTTTATCGGAGTTGTCGGTGAAAGGGACCTGGGTGGCGTAGTTGTCTTGTGCGAGGCCGCTGGTCGAAAGGCCTGTGCCCTGGGTCGGGATCTGCTTGAAGAAGCCGATGATCTGTTGAGAGACCGGGTTGATGGCAGCGGCGGGGATGACGGTGCCTTTGGGGTAGACGACGCCGGTGATGGGATTCTGCACGTCGACGACGAGCTTGCCGTTGAGCTCGTTGGTGGTGGGGACGGTGTTGACGCTGAGCGGCTTGAGGACCTGACGGAAGCCTTCATAGTCGACGAAGTAGAAGAGCTTGTCTTTGAGGATGGGGCCGCCGAAGTTGACGCCGAACTGATTGCGGTTAAAGGTCGGCTTCTTGAAGGGAACGACGTTTCCGCTGGTGCCGACGAGGGTGGGCTTGAAGTAGCCGGCGGCGTTGAGGTCGGTGTTGCGGATGAACTCGTAGACGGTGGCGTGGAAGCGGTTGGTTCCGCTGGCGGAGGCGACGTTGATGGTGGCGCCGGAGGAGCGTCCATACTCTGCGCTCTCGTTGTTGGTGACGATCTGGAACTGGGCGACGGAATCGGGCGGGATGGCGATGATCTGGTTGTCGAAGCCCTGGTTGCTCTCGCCGTAGGCGTTGTTGTCCATGCCGTCGAGGAGGAAGTTGTTGAACATGCTGCGCTGGCCGTTGATGTTGTAGGCTCCGGCGCGGACGAGCGAGCTGATGGAGCTGGTGGTGGCGGCGGTGGGAGCCTGGCGGGAGCCGGTGACAAGGCCGAGGAGGTCAGAGTAGTTGCGGCTGACGAGCGGGAAGGCGGCGCTTTGATACTGGGTGATGGTCTGGCCCCGCTGGCTGGTCTCGGTTTCGATCTGGAGGGCGACGTCGCTGACTTCGACGGTGGTCTGAGTGGAGCCTACCTGGAGCGAGAGGTCGATGCGCTCTCGGACGCCAACGGAGATGGTGATGTTATTTGCTACCGCGTCCGAAAAGCCGGGAGATTTTGCAGAGATGGTGTAGACGCCGACGCGGAGGGAGGGGACTTCGTAGTCGCCTGAGGTGTTGGAGGTCGCCTTGGCGGTGATTCCGGTGGCGTTGTTGGTGATGGTTATGGATGCGCCGGAAAGAGTGGCGCCACTGGAGTCATGGATTGTTCCGACAAGGCTGCCGTTCTCGTACTGAGCTTGCAGATTGGAGCACAGGAAGAAAAATAGTATGGCCGCCACAAGGTTGGATGCAGTAGAAAATCTTTTTTTTCGCATATCCCTAAGCTATAGGGCTGGCGATTAACCTCCGATCAATGAGGTGTGAATGGGGGATTACGGGCTACGTATTGTTGGGGGTTATCAATGAATGTTTTAATAGCTTTCCTGTGGCGGGATTGTCAAACGACTGATTATAACTACCGAATGTCACTCTCACGCGACGCTTACGCCGACACCTATGTCTTGCAAACTTTCGCGTAGGCTCAGCCACAATGGGTTTAGTCATAACGAAATGTATGGACTCGACGGCGATTTCGCTCCTGTCGGACGGGTGTCCGCGGCCCGGAGTTATAGGGTGGCGGAAGAGGAGGGATTTTCTCTAGTCATTTCCGAAGGTCGCCTGAAATCTTGCAGATACATCGATTCAGCCGCTCCGGGTGCGGTTTTTGTGGCCTTCGCCACATCGTGGATCATACCGCTCCGTACCACCTTATATCAACGCGAAACGCGAAAAAGTGTAGCAAATGTGTAACACAGTACGGGAAGAATGGTCGACCATTCTTCCAATTTGGCTCTGTGCGTCCAGACACTCTCAGAATATCTGCGGGAAGATTCGCATGCAACTTAACCCGCCCAGTGCGTGGGTTCGTGACTCGGTTCATCCGGTTCCACACCACGGTCCCTACGTGGCGTTCCTGCCGGAGGATACGGCGAACGCGCGTCTGGTTCCACGGACGTTCAGCTTCCCAACCTTCGGGGCAGTAACGTGTTCGGCATTCCATGTCCTCCGATTCCGGGAACGGTCACGCCGCTGGCTGACATCTCGAAGATACGCCGCACCGTCTCGGCCTCGGCGTCTAGGATTTCAAGTTTCATTCCCAAGACTGATGTGCGTCCCTCCGCGTCGTCGCTCGTCGTAGTCTCTCCGGGAATACTCCGATACACTGTCTCCCGTTAGACAATGAGAACGGCGCGAAAGCTGGCTAGGCCGGATTCGAGGTTCTCGATGATCTCCTCCGCCAAGGTGTCCAGCTCTAGAAGGATCTTCCAAGCGAGACTTTCTACAATTATGTCTAAGGGCTTTCTTTAAGTGCGAGCGGCCTTCAAGGAGTTGATGAAGTAGCTGGAAATATTATTTCGGGAAATTGTGTTTATCCGAACGGATTTTCGAAACATACATTGAACCTAGTTGTTTACCGATCGGACCATAAAGCGAACTTTCGCATAAACTCATTGCACTATAGCCAAGCGTAAACGAAGCGTAGGCTCTGTTGCCAATGAGTTAGTGAAGAAGGCCCGTGAGGCGATGCTCACGGCAGTGCAAATCTACAATAACCCCCAAATTGAATTCAAGTCAGAGCTATTTATCGTCACGACTGTTGTAGCGTGGACATACTTGCTCCATGCTCATTATCGGAAGATACGCGTGGAATACCGCCAACTCAACCCTAATGGGAGACCGAAGTTTCTCAAGACTCGTTATGGCGCTGAGAGGCATTGGAGTCTGGAACAGTGCCTCGATTCTGTACAGTGTCCGGTCGATCATCTCGTCAGGTCAAACTTGATGTTCCTAATTGGGATTCGCCATGAGATTGAGCATCAGATGACCATGCGTATTGACAGTCAGCTCAGTGCAAAGTTTATGGCCGCTGCGCTTAATTTTAACTCCGCCATCAAGAGGCTGTTCGATTCTAAGTATGGGCTAGAGAGTGAGCAGGCGTTTAGTATCCAATTCTCCACCATCGATGAACGAACCGCGAAGGAGTTGGCGAGCCAAACCGATCTGCCGCCACACATCCGCTCCTTCGTCGCTCAATTTGAGGCGGAGATGGGGCAAGATGAGTTTGACGATCCTCGGTACTCCTACCGCATCGCCTTTGTAAAGAAGACCTCTCAGAACAAAAATACTGCGGATCGGGTGGTCGAATTCATTGCAGCGGGTTCTGAGGCAGAGAGCATGATGAATAAGGTCATCCTCAAGGAGACTGAACGTAAGAAATATAAGCCGGGCACCATCCTAAAGATGATGAAAGAAGAAGGCTATCGAAATTTTGGAATGCATCAGCATACGGAACTCTGGAAGGAGAAAGACGCTAAGAATCCCAAAAAAGGATACGGCAGCAGTGTGGAAGGCAGTTGGTATTGGTATGAGAACTGGGTTTCTGTAGTTCGAGAGCATTGCAGACTAACAGCAGAGCAGAGGGAGCCGCTTCTGCCGAAAGAGCCTATGGCGGCTCGACACCCTGCACTCCAGTCCATCCCTGATGTCGTGGGTAGCGATCGCCTGGCCTAATGCGAAACCGATCGGCGTCCGGTCGATTCATTTTTTGGTAAGTACCATCATTCTCGAGACATGATTGGCTAACGCGTTCATAAAGCCAGCGGCTTCAACTCGGCTGGCCGATGATCATGAATCTGGACTCTTCTAGACCTATTACTTCCATTCAGCTGCATCGCTGTCTCGCGAGAGAATGGAGGTTGGAGTACACGATTCAACAGAATTATCGGCGTTGTCGGATTAAAGAAATTGCTCGATTCAATTGATCGGGAGTCGGAGGATTTCTGAAGAAATAGTTCTTACCAACCTGGGTCGACTCCCAATCGTCAGCAGCGTCTGATGCGCTGGTGAGTACCCAAGTAGAGGCTATGAACTCCAGAGGCGAGCCATCAGGCGCGGTTTCATGAAGCTGTCCGCTCCAAGCGCAAGTTGACGGTTCGGGCTTGTCGGCATCGGGTGGCTCAAAGGCCACTGCCCAGCCGACAGTTTGGCTCGTTCCACCCGCTGCGTCGCAACCACCAGCAAGGCCATAGTTACGTTGCTGTGCGGACCCTACCGCAGTGTGGTAAGTCCCCGTGATGATACGTGGGTCGTTTCCCACTGGAAAGATCACCATCTTGGAGCCGAGTTCGTTCCACCACTCTCCAATGATCGACATGCGCCAAAGATTAGCACGATTAACCGTGTTGCAAAGGTATGCCGCAACCGGTGGACGTTGATGTGGGAGAAGCCCAATTTCCGGCACCAGGCGTCCAAGGTGTATTGAATCGCTCGGACAGACATCCGCTGCTTGCGTTCGGAAAGAAACAAAGCAGGGTTGTCGTCTCGACGAGCCTCAACATATTCGGCAAACGCGAACACAGTTGTTTCATCCACGTAGAACTTCCGGCGTTTGCCGCCTTTCCCCACGACCTGTCCAGATCCAATAACATGTACCTTTCCCTTTGGGTCAGTCTCCTGGTCGATGCAGATTGAATCACGGTTGAGTTGGTGGACCTCGGATACTCTCAGTCCGGTCGCGAGTAGCAGGCTGAAGAGGACTCGATCTCGGACATTCGGGATGCTCGCCAACAGCAAATCCAGCGTGTAGTCTTCGACCGGCTTCGGCTCGTTGTTTTTCTGCCACCTCCTGGACAAGTCCTTTAAAGGATTCCGGAGCTTCGGATCGCTGACGCGGACGAACTCAAGGTAACTGGATACGGCAGCCAGACGGCGTGCAATAGAAGCATCGGCGAGTCCTGTCCGTCCGAACCTAGGATTTGGCTGCTGTCGCATGTATTCGATGTACTCACTGACGAGCGCGTGATCGACCCGACTGATGCGGGACACCGACCGGTCCTGGAGAAAGGCTCCAAACAGTTTGAGGTCGTTGCGATACGCCTTAATGGTTTGTGGACTACATTGTTTCAGAGTGTGCAGGTGATTCAAAAACGGCTCAAAATTCATGGAACCTTCTCTCCTGGCTCGTATTTCATCCCGTTCGTCTGGAAGCGGCTAAACACTACTTTACCGCATGTAGTCGCACTTAAGTGCTTTATAAACAGCATTATATAAACGTTGCGTGTAACCTCGATTACACGCAACGTTAGCGAACGCCGACCAATTGCGACTTTACAGCTGTCACCTGTCGCCACTTCAGAAGTTCCGCAGGAGTAAGGGATTTGGTGCGTGGCACGGATTGCTTCTGCTCATCGGCAACGCGCATTGCCTCCTGGTAACCGCGACGAGAGACTGCCGGGTCGACCTGGGCGTATCCGGCCATCGAGTCAAAGCTAACCCATCCGCCCGCGGCCATCACCGTTGCCGCGTCGGCACCGCCGGAAACGAGGTTAGTCGCCATAGTATGGCGAAGCCGGTGCGTCGACCACCTGTCCAAACCTGTGTCGTTGACCTTCTTACCCCTGTATGTCGTGCAAAGAACGCGCTTGAACTCGTCGGCGAGGGCTTTACACGTCAACATATTCCCTCGGGTGTTGTAGAACAGGTAATCGTGGCCACACTCGGGGTCACGTTCCCGCATCCAGGCGTCGCAGCACTGTGCGGTTTTGTGCGAAAAGAAGGCCAATCGCTCGCGTTTTGTCTTGGTCGGTAAGCCAACAAAGATACGCTGTTGGACCATGTCAATATCGGCGACACGCAGTCGACAGATCTCGCTAATACGGAGACCGGCTTCCTCGGCAATGGCTGCTGCGAGCCGCAGGCGTGAATTACCCCGTTCCCGAAGGAGCTTCCAAATGAAATCGATCTCATGGTTTGCGTAGGGACGCGGGCTGCGCCGCTTCTTCCGCTGGTTGTGAATCAACCCAACCACCGGATTCCCGGCCTTCCGACGACCTTCGGCAATCATCCACTTAAAGAATGTCAAGACAACTGAAATGTCATGAATCGCACCGCGACGGCCCGACTTCTCCGCCCACACAAGGTATTGGGTTACTGTCTTGGGAGCAACGTCTTCAAGGGAAGCGATGCCCTGTTCGTTCAGGAACAGGAAGAAGGGACCGAGCCCAGTCCGAACTGTCGCCAGATTTTCATAGTGCAAAGTGGCGAAGCCATTCAGATACTCATCGACAAGCTCTCGGAATGGCCCGCAGCAGTCTGTCAGATATTTATTGATGAGATAGTCGCTCAGATGCCTTTTCGACACGAATACAAGTCCGGTAGCCGTTTTTCGCTTACACGGTCGCAGAACATCCTGACCGCAGCCACAACCGCACGTCAGAACCAGGTTCCCCTTTAGGTGACGGTGATACCAGCATTGTGCCGAGCAGGTGAGGTAACTGGACCGAGACCCGTACCTACCCTCAGGAACATAGTTGTTGCAGTCAGCACCCTCGCACCTGCGTTCATTGGAGCCAACATAGCGACCACTTTTTATCGCCTTGACGACCACCGCGCATTCAGGCTTTCCGCAGAAGTGATATTTCGCCCCCGGCCAGACTTGATGGGCGGGAAGAGGTGCGGTACAGATTGGGCAGGTTCGTTCACCTGCCTCGTATTTTGGCATCATCTCGCCTTTCGTCATTGGGGCCTCCTCTCGGCAGTACTTTTGTAGGACTCGATCAATTGATCGAGATCCCTGGAATCGAATCGTTCTTCGCCAGCGATGCGCAATGCCGTGATCTGGCGCGTATTGATGAGTTGTTGAACCTTCTCTTCCGGCAGCTGAAGTAACGACTCAATGTCACTTCGAAGAAGGAGTCGGCGCTCGTCTCGTAGTAATCCGAGCGGTTGTTCTGCACTGAGACTCATAAAACCTCTTTCTGTATCGACTCTTCGGGAAGAATTTCTTCCTTGGAGGTAAATACCGAAATAGAGGTTCGAGGCTGAATTATCCCAAAATATTTCTAACGAGGCATAGGTCAGTGCATCTGGCGGTCCCATGCGTCGCACACTTGCGAGTCCACCCCAGTCGCGTAACTCCTAGGAGTTGTAATATTCGTCCCGAGCGTTGCCGACGGCATGCACTCATTGGGTGGACGCGAAGTTCAGCCCGGTCGTCGGTTACAGCTCCTCCTCAATACGCGCCTGGTTGCGAGCGGCAAACTTGAACCAGTCCTCCGTGCCCGGGATTAACCTGGTCATCGTCGAAAGCGACCTCCATCCGCCGATTATCATGCACGAGTCGAGGCTCGCTCCAGAATTGACCAGGCGTGCAAAGAACGTGCGCCGCAGGAGGTGAAGTGTGACTTCGCTAACGCCAATACTGTCGCAAACGGTGCGAAGCTGATGAGAAACGCGGTGGAGGAGGGCCCGAGGTGACCTACCCAAGATGTATTCCGCTTCCGGTCCGCGTTCACGACGCACTTCCAGAACCTGAAGGGTCTTCGGTCCGAAAGGTACATAGCGTTCGAACGCACTCATCGTGTTCGCGAGAATGAGCCTACGCCGGTGAACATCGACATCGGCCCAGCGAAGCTGACACAGTTCGCCCGTCCTTATACCCGTGTTCGAGATGATCGCCGCTACTTCGCGCAAATCCCGCATGCTCTCATCTTTTTCCAAGAGATCGAAGATATGGCGGAGTTGATCATTGGAGAGCGCGTATCTCTTGCCGCTGTTCGCGTATGCGCGATGTGTCGACCGAGGTTGCGCAGGGTGCTTCGTTGTCATGCGTGCAGTGGCCTGAGAGCTGATGGCCGCCGCCTTCTTCGTTGCCTTGCTTCCTTTTCTCTTCATCATTTACGACCTCCAAAGGTAGATACCTCTTCTGTGCCTTCCGCCCGAAATATCGGAGTTAGGTTTCCCGTTTGTTTCGACACTCGGGATATCACTACACCTGTACACTCGCCCGCCCAATCGATTTTGGGGAACATTTCCCATAATTCCCCAGTAGCACGATCACCCACCCGCCCGGGCTTTGGAGGCGCTACGTGTAAGCAGAGTGCGGAGGACGGCGGAGACTCCTGCGTTCAACCCGTGTTCTCTCGCTCTATTTCTCATCGTGCAAATATCCTCTGTAGGCAGATATGAATTGATCTCTCCTGGCCAATGCGATTCGGGGAATATTCAATCGGCGAATTCGCGCAGCATGCCTCGGCCATACCGTGACGATGCGTCGCCGACTTTGGGGGTTGCGCTGCGAAGGGACGATGTCGGGAGTTATGCTTGTTCGGCATCAACATACGGCACCTCCACCGAAACCGCTGAAGGTCGCATTGATCGTCTCCCGCACCTGATCGTCGGGCTAATCGGCAATATAGGCAAGGGTGGTGGTTGAAAAATCCGTGTGCGTTAGATATCGCTGCAAGGTCTGAGCGGGCATCCCTTACAACTTTGCTCGGATTCGACCAGAGAATCACATCAGCGATGGCCGCTGGCTTCTCAGATCTCCTCCATTTTCTTCTGCCTCGCGGATCCCGATCGCGCGATACACGTCCGCGCGATCGGGATCCGCTGGTCTGATCATCTTCACGTCGGCGGCAAATGTAATAATCTCCTCTTCCTTCCGTCCGAGCTTGACGGCCAAAATCCAGTGCTTGGGCACGCAAGCTGTGAGCACCGCTGGCTTCTTTGCCCGAAATCGACTCAAGAACGGGTGGAGGTTGGCGACGTCCTTATTTAAGCTCCAACAGATCCCCGGTAATGACGCCGAGTTAGCATCACATCCACGGTAGATGGTCACAACCTCAGGAAGCGCATCGTAGGCTGCATTCTCATCATCCGTCATCATGAGCCTTACCGGTCCGCGATGGGGAAGGGCCTCTTGCAATTCCGGCTGGAAAAGGCCGATCCCCCGGTCGCACCTGGTCCACTGGTCGCCCAGCAACGTAAGCCAATCCTCATAAGTCGGCTTGGGGTAGCGCTTCCCATTCCGGGGATTGGCCTCAAACAACAGGTAGGCCATGACCTCGCCGCTGCCCTTCTCTGTTGCCGTATCACTTGCTTCTTCAAGCGACATCATCGGGCGGGGCTTCTTTGGTACAGAACTTCGGCGGGTCCGCTTTTCTGCTTCTCGCGGACATCCACGAACTTCGCTGTCGTACTGTGCTGCTTTCGTAGTCATATACTGCCTCCTGTAGATAAATACTTCCGGTTCCCTCCCGCCCTGAATTACTGGATGAAGAATCTTGACCTCATACCCCAGGGTGAAGGGCCGCTACATAGATTTCGCTCTCCCAATCAAATCTGGGGAACATTTCCGCCATCAATTTCTAAGCTGCACGATGCCCCTAACCGGGGCGTGCATCAAGTTCCTGCTTCACTTTCCCCTCCTGTGCCTAACTGTCGAAGTCGTTCGCCCCTCGAGCCAGTCCGCCAACATCTGGGGGTCATACAGGTAAGCATTTCCTACCCGAACAGCGGTCAAGCGGCCACAGCGGACCCAATTGCACAGTGTGTTCCTAGTTATGCGGAGGAGGTCCATCACCTCCACCGTGGAGAGAAAGGTTTTCCTCTCCCGGAGTTGATCAATCAAATTCATGTCTTCACCCTTCTTCTCGGCCAAGCTCTTCATTGGCTCTAAAGGTGAATACCGTGGACGCGAGCTAGGCGCGATATTTGTGGCAAGATTCTTTTTGCGATTGCGACACGCAAGTCTGCGATGGGTCCGAAAGTGACGAGTGGGCGTCAACTTCGTTTTCTATTCCGTCCGTCGAGATAGGCAGCCCAGTCCTGAAGGTCGCGAAGGTTGCGTTCACCTGGCTTCGGGTTCGCTCAGAGCGCAGATCGGCAATTGCGATGTAGCGGAGAGTAGTTGCAAGATCCGAGTGGCCCAGCCAGCGCTGGATCGTCGTCACAGGAACCCCGGCCTCGTTGTGGAGCGTCGCAAACGTCTTGCGGAACTTATGGAGACCCCAGTCTTTGCAGGTCGGATGTGTGGCACAGCAACGTGCGGGCTTCAACTTCCCCTTTTTGGTCTTGTACGGCTTGCCAACGCATTCCCCACAGTTAAGCCCCGAGTGCAGAGCAAGTCCCTTGAGAAGTCGAAGGAAGTGCCCATTGGCTTTCCCGCCAGGACCGGGGAACACCAAGGTCGAGGTACTTGTCCGTTTTCTCTCCTTCAGGGAGTCGATAAGGGTATCGGGAACTGGAACGGACCGTTCCTGCTTGTCTTTGATGCGGAAGCCTGCCATTGGCTTTGACCTGACCTTGACGACTTTGTTTTTGAAGTCGATGTTTTGCCAAGAGCAGTTCATGACCTCCTGCTCCCTTAGCCCTGTGCCAAGGAAGAACTCAAACAGGAGCTTCTCCTCGTCATCGATGGCGGCAAAGAGTGTCTTAAGCTGGTCCGCGTCGTATGCCTCCACCTCCGGCTCATCGTACTGAGGTTTCTCCTCGTGTCCCAGGAGATCTACGACCTTGTGCTTCCGCAGGAGGGCTGTGATGCGGATGATGTGATTCGATATCGTCCGTTCGCTGAGACCCCGGCTACGCAAGAAGCCCATATGTGAGATGAGGTCATCGGAGGTGATCTCGGAGATTACCTTGGTCAAATACTGACTCGCGAAGAGATCCAGGATTCGATTTGCCTCCCGAACAGTTTTAAAAGAGCGACCGAGTTTCTTAAGCCTCTCGATATATAGATCAACGGCGGGAGCCAGGAAAACCTGAGATGAAGGCTGCGGAGGTTCGCCCGAAGGGCCAGGCGCACTCGTCGATTGCGACGTGCGTCCAAGCGCGACATCTCGGAGATCTTGTTCAATGTTCTGGAGGGTTGCGAGCGCAGCGTCGGCATCGCTGCCAACCATCTTCCAGATGCGCTTACCGTCACGCAGGAAGCGGAGGTAATAAATGCCCTCCGGATGAGACACTGGGTTGCCGCTGATCAAGGCAAATCCCGCACGCAGTGAACCGTTCCGGTTGAATGCCGCAGGAACGAACCTATAGCGGCGCTGCAACACACGGATTCGAATGTACAGACTTACCTTGGGACACTTCACGGCAGATCAACCTCTGAAGGTAAATACCGTCAGGGGCGACCGGACCGAAGTATCGGGCGCAAATTCTCTGCTCGGAGCTAAAAAGTGTCACACGATGTGTGACACAGGGCAGAAAACCTCGATTTCTGGGCGAAACTCGGGAAATGGCGGAAGAGGAGGGATTCGAACCCCCGATACCCTTTCAGGTACGCCAGTTTTCAAGACTGGAGCCATCAACCACTCGGCCACTCTTCCCTGTCTGAAGTTTAGTACGCAGCGAGCCATTGCGCAAAAAAAGATGACCGCCACTCGCCCCAAAATGTTATGGGGCAACGGGCGGATTCATCGGCGATCTGTGGAATCTATACTCTTGATAGCCGCGGCACAACACATGAAACATCGTGTAGTACAAGAAAGTGACAGCCAATACTTGTCGAACCCAATCCACGATCATGAACCGGAATCGTCGTCGACCTCCTTGCCTCATGATGACTCGTCGCATGAGGAACCAGAGGCCAGGCCTGCATGGCCGGAGCGCACACTCGTGTGGCTACTGGGGATTTATGGCGCAATTGGGCTGAGTTTTCTGGCGATTGTGCCCAAGTATTTTCTTCCTGCAGAAGATGCAATGATCTTGTTTGCTTACAGCAGAAACCTTGCGCTGCATGGTGTCATTTCTTTTTTTGCTGGCGGACCGCGCACAGAGGGAGCGACGGATTTTGCGTGGATGGCACTCGTTGCCGTGGCGATGAAGGTTGGCCTCGATCCGTACTGGTTCTCGGCTATGGTCAATGTGGGATCGCTGCTGGGACTGGCTGTGGTTTTGCTGCGGATGGCGCGGGTTCGAATCTCAACGCTTCGCGTGCTTACGATCGCAGGATCGGCGGCGCTGTTCCCACAGATCTTCGCGGCGGCAGCGGGGTTCGCGGTTCTTCCGGATGCTTTGCTACTTGCGACGGTGACTCTGCTGGTGATCGAGCGACGAGTGGCCTGGGCCTCGCTTGCCGCGCTGGTGTACTGCCTGTTCAGGCCGGATGGAGTGGTCTTTGTGCTGCCTCTGTTGGCTTACGCGGTGGTCTCTTCGAAGGAGAAGTGGGTAGAGCTGGGGAGAGTGGCGGCATTTTTTCTGATGCCGGGGATAGCGTACTTCGCGTGGAGAGTGCATTACTTTGGTGAACTTTTTCCGCTTCCGTTTCTCGTGAAGTCGGATGCGCGGCGCGTGCTGCGGCTGGTTGTCGCTCATTCGATGCAGCAGAGTCTCAAGTATCTGCTGTTCGACGCGGCGGTTCTGATGCCGGGGGTTTTGCTTCGCGGATTGCGACCAAGATATCTGTTTGTGAGTCTGATCGCGACTCCGACGGCGTTCTATTGGATGATGCGGCTGGATCAAAATATCGGCGGCCGTTTCTTCTACTATTTGCCGCTGGCGGCCGCTATTTTACTCGCGGTCCATTGGGAGCAGACAACACCGTCGTCGCGCAGGACGGTGTTAGGTGTTGGCTTCGTTGCGTGGCTCGTTTTGATCGCGATGCCGTTCTACCGCGAGCTTCGTACCTTTCGGGATATGCAGTTCAACGAGTCGAAGGACATTGCCCAGGAGTTGAGCACTATGCCGGAACATGGCTCCATGATTACGACGGAGGCTGGTTTTCTGCCCTACTATTCGGGGTGGACGACGTATGATCCGTGGGGCCTGAATACGCCGGAGTTTGCCCATCGCTTTGTACAACCTGAGGATGTCGAACGTCTACGCGTTGATGTAATTGTGGTGCATCCAGATCAGCCGGAGAGCTGCCTGATCCAACCCGGATGGCAGACACATTACGCAGGCCGGACATGGCCAAACCTGAGTCGAAACCTGGTGATTAGCGCTAAAGCATCGCGGTATGAGTTGTGGCTGGTCTCTTACGGGTCGGAGTTTTATCGGCAGCGAAGAGGTTGGCGCTATGGGGAGGGCGATCGCGAGTGCTGGTTTTTGCTGAGAGATTCACCGTTCTACTCCGGTATCGCTGAGGTGCTTGGCCGACACCATGGGGTTGGTCCGCCTGAGTCAATTCGTCTCGAGCAAGCGCACGCGCTGCACGCAACCCCATAGCTTCTGCCCAGAGCGCAGCGCCCTGTTTGGCACGCTTCGGTTACCTTCCGTTGACCTGCACGCAGCGTCTATTTACGAGTTTCCGATCGAGGCCGATAGAGTAGCCAGAATTGTTTCCCTGGGGAGTCTCCTTGCCTTTGCTGAAGTATCAACTGAAGCCGCGCCCGCGGATTGGGAATCAGATATTTTATGCCCTAGTTCTACTACAACTGGGAATCTCGATCGGCGGCCTGCTGGGTACGAACCCGATGCGGAGCGAGAAGTCAACCGTTCTGGTGCAGAGGGCTGAGCTGACGTTGTACCGGTCTCAGTTGGACAGGCTGCAAAACGCAGATGGGAGGAGCGCGAGGTGAAGTCTCCGGCACCGATGCGCCGCGCCGCATGGCAGCTACGCTCGCGTCTTCTCTGCGCACACTTGGGGATGCTGCATCCACGGGCTTTGAGACGGCCTCGCCTATTATTTCACGTCAGGCAGAGGCATTCCGGCTTTGTCGGCATCACCTGTCGTCGATGCGAGGTGGATTGCTGACTACGATCAGGGGCTGGAGGGGACGGCTCATTTGCTCGAACAGGAACGAGCCGCTACGAATGCGACGGAGGCAGGGTTTCTGAGGCAGGCCCAGAAAAATCATAGGATCCGGCTTTGGGTAGAGCGGATGGACGCAGCGACGCCGCTGCTTCTATTGAGCACCATCCTATGCATGGGCTGGCTGAAACCGGAGATGCGCCTCCAGGTGTCGCATTGCGTGAAGATCGAGATGGAGCTTCGACAGGAGAGAAGTTCTTTGGAGAACCGTATTGAGGCCCGTACCGCAGAGCTACAGTCCGAGGTCAAGGAACGGATGCGGGTGGAGCAGTTGAACAGGGGACGAAACCAGGTGCTCGAAATGCTCGCGCGTGATGAGCCCACGGAGGAGATCTTCCGTATTCTGGTCGAGGTGCTTGCAAGACATCGCTCGACCTGGGCATGCGCGCTTCACCTTCTCGAGGGAGGAGCACTGCATCTGAAGGCTTCTGCGGATGTTCCGGAAAAGCTCATTCGGAATTTGCAGCAACTCTCGGCCGGAATGACAGGCGTGCCCGAGTTGGAAGCGTTGAGCCAGAGCCAAGCGCTGATACTCGCCGACTTGACTGCAGAACGCAGACCATGGACCGAACTTTTGCGCGGCAATGGGATTCAGTCGTTATGGTCGACTCCGTTCTTTGGGCCGGAGAAGAATCCACTGGGGACGCTCACCATCTATGCGCTGCTGCAATATCCACCATTTCCGGCAGATCTTGAGCTTTTGGAGACGCACAGCCAGATGGCGGCGATGGTGCTGGAACGATGCCGCTTGCAGGAGGAGTTGCGCCGGCATGCTTACCACGACAGTTTGACCGCGCTGCCCAATCGTTTGCTAGGGCAAGAGAGGCTGGCGACTGCGATTCGCCGGGCCAAACGAAATGGCAAATCGATTGCGGTGCTTTGGATTGACCTGAATAGATTTAAACAGATTAATGATATGCATGGGCATGCGGCTGGAGACTCGGTTCTTCGACAGGTTGCCGAACGTCTTTCGAAGCGGCTGCGCGAGAGCGATACCGTCGCTCGGATGGGTGGAGATGAATTTATGGCCGTTCTTGAAGACATTCCGGGTCGAGCCGACGCAAAGAGGGTGGCCGGGGCTTTGCTCGAAACTCTGAAGCTGCCAGTTGAATTTGAGGATCTGAAGTTGAGCATAACGGCGAGCATCGGGATCTCTTTGTTTCCCGAAGACGGCGACTCGGCCGACGAACTGGAGCGAAATGCGGATCTGGCGATGTACGAGGCGAAGTTCGGCAATCACGGAACGCGTGCGTTTACCCCGATACTGAACCAGGCTCTGAGCGACCGTCGTGAACTAGAGGGAGAGATGGCCTCAGCGCTGGAGCATAGAGGCTTTGAGTTGCACTACCAACCGCAGTGCGACCGCGAGGGCCGTGTCGCTGCGTTTGAAGCTTTGCTGCGATTTACTCATCCAACTCTCGGTGTGGTGCCACCCTCTCGCCTGATACCGATAGCGGAGGAGAGCCAGATGATTATTCCGCTCGGCACCTGGGTGCTCCGCGAGGCGTGCCGGCAGAATCGACAATGGCAGCTTGAGGGCCATCCTCCTGTACGGGTTGCGGTGAATATCTCTTCGATGCAGTTCGCTCGCGAGGACTTCGCCGATCGAGTCGCAGAGGTTCTCGAGGAGACAGGGCTGTCCCCCGTGTTTCTGGAGCTCGAACTAACAGAGAGCGTGGTGGTTAAAGACTTCGCTGAATCGACGCGGCAGTTGCAGAGGCTCAAGCGACTGGGCGTCAGTATCGCGATTGATGACTTCGGCACGGGTTACTCTTCTCTGAACTATCTGAATAGACTTCCGATCGATCGGCTGAAGATCGACCGTTCTTTTATCCAGGTGCTGCATGAACCGAACAGCACTCTGCCAATCCTTGAGGCCATCATCTCTATGGCGAAGAATATGGAGTTGGGGGTCGTAGGGAAGGAGTGGAGACGGAGGAGCAAAGGTCGATGCTTTGTTTGAAGGGATGCGATCTCCTGCAGGGGTATCTCTTTTCACGTCCGGTTCAGGCCAATCGCGCAGCAGCTCTGTTGCAGGCCGAAACCCTGCACGTATCCGCAGAGCAGGAAGATGAGCGGATTGTCACTGTGGGTTGAGCAGAGAAGCGTGTACGCGGCGTGGTCGAAGGGTTCAATGATCTGCAACCTGCGTCTCCTTGTACCGCCCTCCCCCTGGGGGTATTTTATGGGGAAGTGGATTGGATGCAATGGATTAGCGGGAGGGGGTGTCGCTAAAGTATTGGATCCATGGTGGTTGAGGCTAAAATACTTGTTTTGTGTGGGTTAGGGCGGCCGCGGGCGTATTTGCCTTTTCGCGGCGTTAGAGCGATGTGCGTGGCCATGGTGTGTTGTGGTCCTTTCGTGGTGCGTTGGTGGTGATTTGTGGTGAGTTAAATGCGAAGGGCTGCCACAGCTTTCGCCGCCGGCAGCCCTTGGGTGGATCTCTTACTTTTAATTGTAACGAATTGGATGTAACTCATACGCCAACTTTGGCGAAGATTCTTTGAACTATTTTTGACTCACCCGGGAGCTCGCGCAGGTTACGGACACAACTTTGGCTAGAGCCTGTTATGAACTTTAGCCAGTGCAATGTGAAGTGCCCATGGATATGCGCTCGTATCGCGACAGTGCCCACAGAGAGAAGGACAGGGTGCAGACACTTAGATAGGCAAAGTTGTACCGCAGCTTTTCCGAGTGGAGGGCGAAGGAAACGACGAAGGGCGCAAGCATCACGAAGCTGGTGATGCTGAAGGTGAGTAACAGACGCGGGAGGTTCATGCGCACAAAAAAGGTGGTGCAGGCCACCAACACGGCGAGCAGCGGAAGGGTCCAGCGAGGATGAAGTGCGCTCGGGATGTACCGTAGCTTCACTGCATTTTGGTCAAGCTGCTGCAGGAGACGCGTGAAGGTATGAGGAGCGAAGATTGGAAGAGTGACGGCGGCGGCGGCGATAAGAACGATGACAAACAATGCTCCGGTGCGAGAGCGTGAAGTGCGTTGCAGTGTAAGCGCCAGCAATGGAATAAGAATAACCGCATAGATGATGCGTGAAGAGAGAGTGACTCCCAGAAAGAGCGCGGCAGCAATGCTGGCATAGAATGCGCGGTCAAGCGACCGAATGAAGAGTGCGACGGCGATTGTTAGATAGAAGAAGTTGGTGAGATAGTCGCCGCCCGAGGTGAAGTCGCTGAGATTTCCAGGTGCCAGCAGAAGAAACACTGTGAGGAAGAAGAGAGCGGTTGCACGGTGGCGGAAGAAGCGAATCGCGAAGACGAAGAAGAGGGCGAGCCAAAGGAAGTTTTGCCAGGCAATGTGCCCGAGCACGAAGAAGGGTGCGGTTAGCAACATGGCTCCGGGCAGGGGGGTAGGCGGGTTGCCCAGGAAGGTATGGGTATCATAAGGGTACTGGTGGTGGTGGACGGCATTGAGTTCTATGCGGAGAGCATCTTCCCGGTCAGAACCAACGTTGAGGGTGTGTTTCGGGGAGATGGGATAGAGTACTGAAAATGCTGCAGTGAGAATGAGGAAGAGAAGCAGGAGCCAGCCGACGCTGATCTGACGTTGTTGCTGGTTGAGTCGATCGAGCCAGTGCATTCCCTGAGCGATGAACAGAATACCGAGCAACATGGCCGCGGTGGCTTTGCCATGAGTCAGATACTTGTAGATTGCAGCCCAGGAGATGAGCTCCCAGGCAGCGCAGATGCTGAAGATAAGCAGAAACCGATGGACGGATGGATTCATCTTTTTGGGAACTATAGAGCGATCCCACCGTTACAGTGTCTCGGGCATGTATCAGAAATGTCATTTTTAGTGGGAACGACCTGTCACCTTGCCTCTGCGGTATTGCATCAAGATGAGTTGCGCCTAAAATATTTATTTTGTGCGGGTTAGGGGCGACGGCGGTGGCGCATTTGGGCTTTTCGCGTCGTTAGGGCGATATGCGTGGCCGTGGTGTGTTGTGGTCCTTTCGTGGTGTGTTGGTGGTGAATTGTGGTGAGCTAAATGCGAAGGGCTGCCCAGCTCTCGCCGGAGGCAGCCCTTGGGTTGATCTCTTCTTTAATTGTAGCGAATTGGATAGAACTCATACGCCAAATCTGGCGAAGATCTCCTGGATTATTTTTGACTCGCCTTCTCGCCCAGAAGATGTTGCGCAAGTTACGGCCACCACATTTAGCGACTTTGAAAGGCGGCATTCGGCGGGAGAGACGGATTTTTTGAACGGATGAATAATTGGGGATGAGTGTTTGATCGCGCCTGGGGAAGCGGGATAACTCCGGCTGAAGCGATGTCATCGTACCCGATCAAGAGCTGAAGCTCTTAGAAAAGGTAGTGGACACAATGGCTAAACAAGCACATATGGATGCTGCAAAGCATCACACCGAGGCAGCAGGTCACCACATCAACGCAGCCAATAAGCACGATACCGGCAACGTGGCTGAGGCGCACGAACACTCGCAGAAGGCCCATGAGTCATCGACGGCGGCGCATGGCAAATCGACGGATGCGCATTCGAAGTCTGCGGCATCGTCCAGCAAGAAGTAGTTCAGTAGCCAGAACGGATTTGAAGGGGCTGCGGTGATCCGTGGCCCCTTTGACATTTAAACGTTTTGGCGGCCAACTTCCCGTGACTAACGCATCTCTCACTAGTTGATTCTCAAGTGGCAGTAGGGCCGGGATCAAACTATAGATCGACACAGGAGAGAGATATGCCGCTTAAGGATGTTTTGCTGGATGAGTTGCGCGATATGTACAGTGCGGAAAATCAGTTGGTGAAAGCGCTGCCCAAGCTCGCCAAGGGCGCGAAGAATGCGAAGCTCAAGGAGTTGTTTGCTGCGCATCTGGAAGAGACCAAGGGCCAGGTAGAACGATTGAAGGAGGTCTTTGGGCATCTGGAAGCGAAGCCGACCGGAGAGCACTGCAATGGGATGGAAGGCATCGTTGAAGAGGGCAAAGATGCTTTGGAGAAGGACGAGGAGGGCGCGTCGTTTGATTGCGGTTTGATTAGCGCAGCGTTACGGACGGAGCACTATGAGATCGCGGGCTACCAGGCGACGATTGCCATGGCCAAGACGCTGGGGATGCAAGATGTCATCGACCTGCTGACGGAGAATCTGAATGAGGAGCTGGCAGCGGCAGCGAAGATTACCGAGGCCGCACAGCCGATTCTGAGGCTGAGTTCCGAAGAGCCGGAGCATAAGAAGAAACCCAAGTCTGCCAAGGAAAAGTACTCGGCACAGAAGAGCCGTGAAGATGAAAACCAGGCGGCTGCGGGTTTGAAGAGACGCGCTTCTTAGGCTGGGTAAGAACTCTCAGAGAGAGCCTCGCCGCTGCGGGGCTTTCTTTGGGACAACATCGGTTTTGAGCTTCGGTTGGATTATCTGCGAGAGTGCCTCATGTGGTTAGCCGGTTGATCTGTCGTCCCTCTGCATCGAAGTTTGCGGGATCGAGCCAGCGTTCAAAGGCGCGCTTGCGGTTTGGCCACTCCGTATCGAGTATGGAGTACCAGGCGGAGTCGCGGCTGCGCTTCTTTATTACCATGTGCTGACGGAAGATGCCCTCGAAGGTGAACCCGAACCGCTCGGCTGCTCGCCGCGAAGGGAGATTGAGCGCATTGCACTTCCACTCGTAGCGTCGATAGCCCAACTCCTCGAAGACATATCGCGCCAGGAGATAGATGGTTTCGGTTGCGGCACGCGTTCTTTGCAGCTCGGGAGAGAACAGTATGTTGCCGACTTCGATGACACCGTTGGGCGCGTCGATCCGCATGAGGCTGGCGTAGCCGGCGGCGCTTTGTGTTTGCCCCGGGGGCTGTCTGGAGGTCTGTTTGGGTAGGACAGCGAAGAAGCGGGAGGCGGTATCGTTCTCTTTGGCGAGGAGAGCCTGAAGGCAATCCTTTTCGCAGGTATAAGGGCCGTCGCCGAGCCACGCCCAGACGGAGTTATGACCGTTTACAGCGGACCAGATTGCGTGTCCGTGGTGTGCGGCTGTGAGTGGTTCGAGCCGAACCCATTGGCCGTCCAACACGATGGGTTGAGGCCGGTGTGCGGGCTTCCAGCCTTCCAGGTTGAGAGTGGGCTCAGACACGGGATCATGATAGCAGTGGAGGCGTGCAGGTTTTGCGCGCGGCTAGCGAGATTGGAAAGGAAAAGGCACGGCTTGCGCCGTACCCGTCTTCTAGTTTACCGGGTGAAAGCCGACCAGAACCGTGACGAAGATCACTCCAAAGAGAATGACCAATAGGGGCCACCAACGATCCACCCAAGACATCGACTCAGTTGACGAACTCATCTCATATCCTCCGTTAGCTACCTTCAAATCCTAAACGAGAACCGGCGTCGGGTTCAATTCTGCTCTTCGGGATTGCGAGGATGAGGGGCTGAAAGACTCCACGTGCCGGGGATGTATGCAATCTTTGTAGTTGATCTCAAAGCTTGAGGCGGGATGCCGTCGAAAAAAGTCAGCCACTGAGGCGGCCAGCACTTAGATTTGTAGAGTGTCAGTTTGTATGCAGGAGTCTTGAATGAAACTCGCGATCCCGGTTGCCTCTGCTCTTTTATTCCTCTCCGTATGGTTGCCTGCCTCTGGCCAGAGTGCAGAGACAACGGGTGCTTCCGGCGACAGGTCGGCTATTTTGCGGGAGTATGACCAGGCCATCGATGAGGTTGCCGAACACGCCATGCACTCGGTGGTGCAGATAGAAGTTACCGGCTTTGGAAAACCGGAAAGCAGCGACGACGATGCGGATCCGACGACTTTGCAACGACAGCGCGTGATTGGGTCGGGGGTTATTGTCGATCCGGACGGCTATATCGTGACCAACAACCACGTCGTCGCGGGTGCGCTTCGCATTCGCGTGATCGTTGCGCCGACGACCGTGGAGTTGGTAACGTGGCACACGCAACTGGCGAATCCGCAGCGCGTCTACGAAGCGAAGTTGATCGGCACGAATCGATACGCCGATCTTGCGGTCATCAAGATCGAGGCTCACGACCTTCCTGCGATTGCGCTGCCGGAGCCGTTTCACGTGCGTTTGGGACAGACCGTGATTGCGATTGGATCGCCGCAGGGGCTGGACCATACGATCACCAAGGGAATCATCAGTGCGGTGGGCAGACAGCCCGAGTTGGATCGCCCGATGGTGTACGTGCAGACCGATGCGCCGATCAATCCCGGCAATAGTGGTGGACCGCTGATCGATCGCGACGGCAACTTGATCGGGATCAACACCTTTATCTATAGCTCTGGAGGCGGAAGCGAGGGCTTGGGATTCGCGGTTCCCGAGCCTGTAGTTCGCTTTGTGTACTACGAGTTGAAAGCGCACGGATTTGTACCTTCGGTTTCAATTGGAGCGCATGCGCAGGCGATCACTCCTGACCTTGCCGCGGGCCTGAAGCTGACTCAAGATCATGGCGTGATCTTCTCTGATGTGGATATGGGTGGGCCGGCCGCAGCAGCGGGGCTGAAACCTGGCGATATTGTGGAGATGATCGATGGCGTTCCAATCGACTCGTTTCCAAAGTACACGGCATTTCTCTATGTGCACACGCGGGGAGCGCCGCTCCGTATGGTGGTGTCACGCGTCGGGAAGCAGATGACACTCTCGGTCAACGCGGTTGATTCGCTTCCGATGGTGGATAGCTTGTCGGATCTCACAAATCCGAAGAAGGATCTTATTCCCTCGCTCGGCATCTTTGTGGTCGATCTCAATGATTTTATCGCTGCGGCTTTGCCTGGACTGCGCTCGAAGCGTGGGGTTGTGGTGGCCGGCGTTCTATCGGGAGAGCCTGCTACGCTCGCCTCGCTTGAGGTAGGGGACGTAGTCCGCGCGATCAACGGGAGGCCGCTGAATACCACCGAGGAGTTGCGGCAGCAGCTTGCAAACTTCAAACCGGGAGACTCGGTAGCATTAGAGGTGGAACGCCAGTCGGTCTTGCAGTATGTGGCCTTTGAAGTGGAGTAGCAGGTATTTCGCTGATCGCCTGGCAAACAGCTCGGCTGACCGGGTGGTGATGGTGGTGATCCTTAGCCTATTGGCATAGCCTCGCCCATGTTCCTGGCCCACCTTGCATTCCATTGCATGTACGGGGAGAAGAGTTATGCCACAAGGGTTCGAATGACCTTTCATCACAAAAAGAAAACGCAACACGACTGTGCGCGACAGGATAATATTTAGCGAAATATTCGACATAGTTTTCCTGGGGCCTAGCGTTGAACGATCCGGCTGGTGCGTCTCTGCTTGAAAGATTTTCGATCTCTCTGTTAGGGGAGTTGGAGAGCGGCCCTCGTGCGCGGATTTTGTCGCTCGGCATCTCCGATCTGTTGCCGGGGTCTTCGATTCTTGTGTATCTGCTCGACAGCAAAAGGGCGGCCTGGATGTTGAAGGCCGCCGTAGGCGATGTGTCCGTCGACCGGCGTGGGATTCCATTCGATTCGGGAGGCCTTGGTGCCGTGGCAACGGAGCGCACGATTCTGCAATTCAGCGCCGAGGATTTGAGTCGAGAAGACTTTGCGCATCTTGATATTCGCCAAAGCTTTAGTTCTCTTACTTATATCCCTGTCTTACTTCAGGAAGAGTTACTGGGCTGCGTTGAGATTGTTAGTTTTTCTGAGCCACCTACGGAGGGGGTGCTCGAAACCGTCGTAGAGTTGACCGACAGTGCGGCGGTTGCCTTCGGCGCAGCTCTGCTTTATGAGTCGGAACGAAATGCCGGCCTGGCTTCGGTGCTTCGGCTCACGCAACTTTACGACATTGAAAAAGTGTTCAATGCGACGCTCGAGATGCAGGAGCTGCTTCCTGTGATCTGCGCGAAGGTGCAGGATCTCGTGGGAGCTACCGTAGTCAATTTGTGGATGGTCGATCAAGACGATCTGATGCTGATACAGCAGGCTGGCGAGGATTCGGCCGCGGGAGTGGGAGATCGCCAGGTGGCGGGTGAGGGCATCGTGGGAGATGTCGGCGAGACCGGCGAAACCGTTTTGTTGCAGGGAGACGACGATGCGTTGCAACAGCGGAATCTGCGATCAACAGAGGCCGCGGCAAGTTCCTTGATGGCTGCACCTTTGGTGAAAGACGAGACCTTGACCGGCGTGCTTGAGGTGGTCAGCTATGATCCGGAGTTTCGCTTCAGCGATGACGATCTCTTCACGTTGACGCAGGTGGCCGAATCGGCGGCGCAGGCGCTGCATAACTCTTCTCTTTTGCAGGCAGAACGAAAGATTGAGATTCTTCAAACGCTGGTTAGCGTGAGTCAGGAGATAACTTCCACGCTGAATTTGCAGCGGGTCCTGCAGGCTATCGTGAATCAACCGCAGCTTGTGATTCCGTATGAGCGCGCGGCGATTGCACTGGAACAGAGAAACAGAGTTACGGTTCAGGCTGTCTCCGGGGTGACAAAGCTGGATCTTTCGAGCCCGGAGGTCGTGTCGCTCAATGGCCTGCTCAGTTGGGTGGCGGGGTTGGAGACGGAGGTTTATGTCACGCAACATGAGGAGGAGATCAGCGATACGCGGCCTGAGACCCGCGAGAAATTTCGGCGCTACTTCGAGACGACTGGTTCGCGCAGCTTCTATGCCATCCCTCTCGGAGATGACGAAGGCACCCTAGGAATACTGTCGTTTGAGAGCTCCGATCCGGATTTTCTGACTACGCTGCACTTTGAGATCATCAAGATTCTGGCGAGCCAGGCGACTCTTGCCTTGCGGAATGCTTCGCTCTACAAGGAAGTTCCGTTTATTGGCATACTCGAGCCTCTCATCGAAAAAAGACGCCGCTTTATGGCCATTGAGAAGCGTCGGCGCGCGCTGATTTTGACCACGTGCGCTGCCGTGCTGCTTGCGTTGATCCTGGTGCCGTTTCCGATGCGGGTTGTTGGACAGGCGCAGGTGAGCCCGGCCCAGACTCAATATGTTCACGCGGAAGAAGACAGCGTGGTGCAGAAGGTCTTCGTGCATGAGGGAGACACGGTGCTGCCTGGAACTCCGCTGCTTCAAATGACGGATTGGGGTCAGCGGGCGAGTCTGGCTGCGGCACAGGCGAAGTACAACACGGCGATGGCACAGATGACTCGCGCCCTGATTGACAACGATGCGACGGTTGCGGGGCAGCATCAACTTGAGTCGGACTATCTGCACGGTGAAGTGACGCGGTTGAGCGACAGGCTCTCTCGAACGACGGTCCATGCGGAGATAGCGGGCGTTGTTGCGACGCCGCATGTCGAAGATCTTGTCGGGAAAAAACTGTCGAGCGGAGATTCGCTGGTGGAGTTGGTGAGCACGGAGAACGTGGTCGTGGATGTCGCGGTACCGGAGCGGGATGTCGAACTTCTGCGGACCGGCGCGCCGGCCAATATCAAACTGGAGTCGTTCCCGACCGCAACCTTTAACGGGACGGTTAGTGTGGTCAGCCCATCGGGCAAAGCTATGGGCGACGTCCATGTCTTCTTTGCGAGAGTAGCCGTACCCAATCCGAAGGGTGATCTGAGGCCGGGAATGCAGGGTCTCGGAAAGATTCGAGTGGGGATGCGCCCGTTGGGATATGTGCTGTTTCGTGATGCGGCTCTCTGGACATGGTCGAGGCTTTGGAGTTGGTTTGGCTGGTGAGGATCGAAATGAAGCATCTCTTTGCGGTGATGATTGCGGCGTCTGTCTTGTCGATGTGTCTTGGTTGCGCTCCGAGTACAGCTCAACTGCCCGCCGTGCAGGGAGAGGGAACGCGCACCAGGCAGACATCAGCCCCTCAGCCCGCGAAGAGCGTGGCGCCGCCGCACGAGCTGGTCGTTAGCGGTCCTATTACGCTCGAGCAGCAACTCGATATTGTGGCTCTTCGAGCTGGAGTGATCGTGACTCTTCCGGCCGATGTGGACACCGTGGTGCAGAAAGGTCAGTTGATGGCGGGGCTCGATTCGCGCCAGTTGGAGGCGGATCGCAACACGGCCAAGTTTAGAGTCGAGAGTCTTGAAGCAGACCTGAAGAACTGGCAGTCTGAACTGCAGGTTCGCGAGACCGATATGCGTCGGGCGGAGGCGATGCATAAGGAAGGAATCACGACCCAGGAGGCCTATGACCACAGCCGCTACGAGGTTGCCGCAAGCCAGTTTGAAGTGGAGCGGCAGCGCGGGGAGATGCTGAGCGCGAAGGCCAACCTGCAATCGATTGATCTGGAGTTGGAGAAGACAAAGTTCGTTGCGCCTTTCAAAGGGGTGGTGGCGCAACGCTATGTGCGGCTTGGTCAATATGTAACGACCGGAGATAAGCTCTTTCGCGTGATGGGCGCGTCGCCGCTTGAGGTGCGATTCACTTTGCCCGGGGCAGAGGCAGCTCTGCTGAAGCGGGGGGAGGTGGTGACTGTATCGTCTACGCCCGAGTTCCAGCAGACGACCGATGCGACGGTGACACACGTGAGTCCCGTCGTCGACCCTGGCAGCGGCACGATTGAAGTGACTGCCGTTTTGAAGAATCGGCTGCCGGGACTTATCCCAGGCACGGTCGCCTCGGTACGGATTGCGAGATGAATCTCGCCGAAGCATTCAATGCGGCGCTGCCCGATCTCCCTTCACGCAGAAGCCGGAGCACACATCCGAAGCTGGATCCTGCGCTGGTGTTCCGCGAAAATGTGGAAGATGGGGCGCCGATTATTGTTGCGCTCATTCGCGGCACGGACAAGATCTATCGATTTAGCCCAGAGCAGTGGCGAATTGTGGAGTTGTTCGATGGAACACGCTCGTACGAAGAGGTAGCGGCGGCCCATGCGGAGCTTTATGGCGTGGTCTATAGCACGGATGATCTGAAGGAGTTCGCCGGCGGCCTGGATGACGCGGATTTCTGGTACAAGACACCGCTCGAAAAAAATATTGCGCTGCAGCAGAAGCTTGAAAGCAGCAGGCATCAACATACCAATCGCAAGTCGAAGTGGGGTGACATCTCGCACATGCAGTTCTCTGCGTGGGATCCTGACCGATACTTCAATTGGATCTATCCTTACTCCCGCTGGCTCTACTCACGATGGTTTACTGGGCTTACGCTGCTTCTGTTCGGATTCATGACGGTTTTGTTCTTCGCGAACTGGGCTCAGATTGGTCGAGATACCGTTCAGTTTTATACGTTCACGGAGAAGAGCGCATCCGATCTTGCGGAGTTCTGGATTCTGTTTTTGATACTGGGGTTCTTTCATGAGTCCGCACATGGGCTGACTTGCAAACACTACGGAGCAGAGGTCCATGCGATGGGCTTTCATCTCATCTTTCTGACTCCAGCATTCTTCGTTGATGTGAGTGAAGCCTGGGTCTACGCGAACCGCTGGCAACGTCTGGTTACGATCATCGCCGGGATATGGGTGGAGATGATCTTCTGTGCCATTGCGACGATCGTGTGGTGGGGGACGCCTGCAGGAAGCGACGCGCACGATCTTGCGTACAAGATCATGCTGTTGACGGGTGTCGCGGTGATCGTTGTGAATATGAATCCGTTGATCAAGCTGGACGGCTACTACGCTTTTTCCGAGGTGATTGGCTTCTCGGATATCAAGGAGAAGTCGACGGCGTACCTTTCGAGTCTTGTAAGGGGAAGCATCTTTCGGCTTCCTGTCGAGGTGGAGTATGTACCCAGGCGCCGGCGTTTCGGCTATCTTCTGTATGCCGTCCTCTCTGGCGTTTATAGCTACAGTCTTCTGTACACCGTGATACGTTTCAGCCATAACGTCTTTCTGAAGTACAGCCCCGACTGGGCGTTCGTGCCCGCTCTGGCTCTAGCAGTGGTCATCTTTCGCTCGCGTATTCGCATCTTTCTGAGGTTCGTTCAAACTGTGTATCTGGACAAAAAAGACCGGGTTCGATCGTGGTTCACTGCCACTCGCTTTAGTGTGGCTGCGGCTGTTCTTCTGGCTCTTTTGTTCGCACCCGTCCTGCACGAAACAGTAAGCGCCAGGTTTGTCCTGGAGCCAAGCCGGCGCGAGGTTGTGAGAACGATCGTTCCCGGCCGGGTTGCAGAGGTGCTGGTTGCTGAGGGGCAGAGCGTTATTGTTGGGGAGCCCTTAGTCAGAATGCAAAACGCTCAGGTAGATGCCGGGCGTACGAGATCACAGGAGGAGTTCACTCTTACCGGTGTGAAACGGGTGCAGGCTCAGCTAACGCAGGCTGATCTTAGCTCTGTGTCGCAGGAACATACGCGCGCGGGAGTAGAGCGAACCATCGCACAGGAGGAGACCGAACAGCTTGCCCCGAGCGCGCCCATAGCGGGTACGGTGATGACGTCGCATCTGCGGGATCTCGCGGGCACGTACTTGGATGCCGGTGCCACGATTGCAGAGATAGGCGAGACCGAAGAGATGCGGGTTCGGATGTTTGTCCTGGAATATGCTGTGCCGCGAGTGCAGAACGGGGCCAAGGTTCATCTGCTGGTGGATGGGCGATTCTCACCGGCTACCACTCGCCTGGAGTATATGCAGGCGGCACCGGAGGCTTTGGCGGCCGCGCTCGAGGGGCCTAAGAGCGGGAAAGAAGACATCCTGAAGTACTATGTCGCCGACGCATTGATACCCAACGATGGCACTCTGCACGATGGCATGACTGGAACGGCAAAGATCACGGTACAACGTCGAAGCGTCATGGGTCTCATCGGCAAAGAGCTAAGGGAGTTTTTCGATCGGAAGATCTGGTAAGGAGAGCTTAACGAGAAAGAGGAAGAGCCGTAACTCTTCCTCTTTTCCGTACTTCGATAAGAGAACCACGAACAGACATCCAAAGAAACATCGTCGGCCTAAACCGAAAAGCGTGCAATCAAATCTGGTCAGAGAGGCCCAATTGGCAGATATCTGCTTCTATAACTCCACCGCTCTCTTGGAGAGAGAGATCTGCTTGGACAGGGTGGCCTGTTTGGAGAGCGAGACCTGCTTGGACAGGTGGGCCTGTTTGGAGAGCGAGACCTGCTTGGACAGGTGAGCTTGTTTGGACAGGGAGACGCCGCCAGCGGCCTTCTTCGCCAGCATGACACGGCTGGCCACTGGAGCGTTCGATACCGACACGTCGGACTTTGCGCTCTTGGTGGCTGGGGCAGACTTCTTGGTTGACTCGAGGTTGCTGATCAATGATTTCTTCTGGATAGCCATGATGTGTTTCCTCCGAATGTCTGAATCAGCTAGTGGCTGTTGCCATACATGATTGCAATCCCCGTGCCAAACGCTAAGGAACTCGTTCCACGCGAAAACTAGGTGATTTGTGGGGTCTCCTGCACTGCCGATGTCTTCTATGTCTCCAGGAGCCTGCGCCTAGGGGCAAATTTAACCCTACGGGGGTTAAATTTCAACCCTCCTGATTGAGCTGATATTTTCGGCAGAGGTACTTCATCTTTTCCTTGGAGATCTGCAACAGGGTGGCCGCTCCGTTCTTGGTGCCAGCCCTGCGTAGTGCCGCCGTGAGATAGGCGACTTCGATACGGGCCAGCTCATCGTCGAGATCGAGGCCGTCCGCAGGCACCAGGATCTCGTCCTGTTTCGCCGTATTCTCGTAGATCACCTTATCCGGAAGATGGTGAACTTCAATCAGATCGCCGTCAACCATGAGGGCCAGGCGCTGGGCTAGATTTTCCAGCTCCCTTACATTGCCCGGCCAGGTGCTTGTCTCCAGAACCTGCAAAGCTTCGGGCGAAAAACGCTTCTGCGGCAGATCTCCTGCCGTGCAATACATCCTGAGATAGTGGTCCAGCAGGAGGGGCACATCTCCTGTCCGCTCCCTCAAGGGTGGAAGGAAGACGGGGATGACGCAGATCCGGTAGTAGAGGTCTTCACGAAACTGACCCCTCTTTACCATCTGGTCCAGATTGTCGTTGGTCGCGGCGATCAGCCTGAAATCTATCTTTCGCGGGCTTTTGCCGCCGATTCGCTGGACGACCCGCTCCTGGAGCACGCGCAGCAGCTTGCTCTGGAGCGGCAGGCTGAGCGAGCCGATCTCGTCGAGGAATAACGTTCCGCCGTCGGCTAGTTCGATCTGTCCGGGATGGGCGGCGTGAGCCCCGGTGAAGGATCCTTTTTCGTGGCCGAAGAGCTCGGACTCCATCAGGGTCTCGGGGAGGGCGGCGCAGTTGACGCTGATCATGGGCTGGTTGCGGCGAGGGCTCAGGGAGACGATGGCGCGGGCGGCGAGTTCTTTTCCGGTTCCGCTCTCTCCGCGCAACATGACGGTGCTGTTGCTCGATGCCACGCGGCGGAGGATCTCATAGACGCGTTGCATGGCTTCGCTTCCGCCGATCATCTCGCAGAAGGTGCTCTTGCGGGCAATCTCGCTGCGCAGCTGGTTTGCTTCGAGCCGCTCGCGATGGCGGGTGCCCGCCTCCAGCAGATACTCTCGGAGTTCGGGAAAGTCTACCGGCGCGAGGAGGAACTCGTCTCCGCCTGCTTTTTTTGTGCGCTGGCGTGCATTTCGCAGAGGGGTGCGCGAGATGGCGAGGCATAAGATCTGCGGCGCGGCGGCACGCACGGATTCGATGTAAGCGAAGACGTCGGTGCCGGTGGGAACGATCGTGTCGAGATCGATGACGACGATCTCGGGGGTTTGCTCTGCGAGGCTTTGGAAGAGGGCTACCGAGTCTGGAGCCATGCGGATGAAGAACGCAGGTGCCAGCTCCTGGCCGATATCATGGAGGGCCGCGTCATCGCTGGTTGCAAAGAGCAACTTTAGTCCGTCATGGAGTCCTGCTGCAGTTGCAATCGATGCCACGCACAGCCTCAGTTGGAAAGAGTTCTTTCGACATTACAGCAAAGCTGGAATTATTCGGAAGTTCTCTTATAAATGATCTGGTTAGCGGACGATTTGGAAGGTGCGGCCCCAGCGGGCGAAGTCGACTACGGAGTCGATTTTGCCGGGGTGGCGGCGGGTGGGAGTGGCGGTGGCGGATTGGGCTATGCTGGCGCCGGTGCCGTCTGTGTCGTCGGCTTCGTGGGTCTGGAGGGAGAAGTAGATGACGAGGGGTTTGCCTACGATGGCTTCGCGGGGGACGAAGCCCCAGTAGCGGCTGTCTTCGCTGTCGTTGCGGTTGTCGCCGAGGACGAAGTAGTTGCCGGTGGGGATGATGAGCTCGTTGTTTTCGATGAGGGAGCGCATGCGGATCCACCAGTGGGAGTCGATCTCGGGATCGGCGCTGTGGAGGCGGGGAAAGTTGTCGCGGAAGTTATCGGGCGGGCTGGGGCGGTAGACGGCGTAGGGCTCGGTGAGGGCGTGGCCGTTGATGTAGACGCGGCCATCGCGGAGGCGGAGGTGGTCGCCGGGGAGGCCGATGACGCGCTTGACGAGGTGGAGGGAGGCGTCGACTGGGTCGTGAAAGACGATGATGTCGCCGCGGTGGATGGCGGCGGCGGGGAGGAGGGTGCCGGCGCCGTCGGGGGCTGCGGCCTGCTTGTCGACGAGGAGGAAGTCGCCGACGAGTAGGGTGGACTCCATGGATTCTGAGGGGATGCGGAAGGGCTGCACGCAGAAGGTGATGATGAAGATGGCGATGACGATGAGGTGCAGAAGGGATTGGAGGGCGGTGAAGACGCTGGGCCTGTCGTGATGGACCGGGTGGCGGCGGTGAGTGGGGTTCGGAGCAGGCTTGCGCGATTGCGGGGCGCCGGTGGTAGTGAAAGGGCTGTGTGTGTCGGGATGGCTGGAGACGACGGCGGGTTGGGTCATTCGACCACCTCCGCGGTTACGTCGAGGGCGGCTGCTTCGGCGACCATGCGGGCTTCGGCGATGAGACGCTCGAAGGCGAGGCGGGCTGCGGCTTGTTGCGCTTGTTTCTTGGTGGAGCCTTCAGATTCGGCGAGGGCGCGGGAGCCGCCGGATTTGTCTTCGATGCGAACCTCGACGCGGAAGCGTTTTTGGTGGTCGGGGCCGCTCTGGTCGGTGAGGACGTACTGCGGCTGGCCTGCGCCGGTGGCTTGAAGATGTTCTTGCAAGGCGGATTTGTGGTCGCCGATGGCGCCGCTGAAGGTCTTGCTGCCATGAAGCGCAAGGTTGAGGTCGGGGAGGGCGGGCTCGATGATGTGTCTTTCGATGAAGGCGCGGGCGGCGTCGAGGCCTCCATCGAGATAGAGGGCCGCGATGACGGCTTCGAGGGCGTTGGCCAAGAGGGCGGGTTTCTTGCGGCCGCCGCTTTGCTCTTCGCCACGACCGAGACGGAGGAGCGAGCCGAGGTCGATGCGGGCAGCCACCTCGCCGAGGTGGCTGCGGCTGACGAGGGAGGCGCGGAGGCGGGTTAGTTCGCCCTCGCGAGAGGCTGGGAAGCGGCGGAAGAGAGCTTCGGCGACGGCGAGACCGAGGACGGCGTCGCCGACGAACTCGAGCTGCTCGTTGTCGGCGGCCGGGTCGGGGAGGGTCTCGGGGTTGGTCTCGTAGGCGAGGGAACGGTGGGTGAGGGCCCAGGTGAGGAGTTCGGGACGCTGGAAGATGTGATCGAACAGGGCCGGGGGGGCGGCGTTCGACTGCGATCGTCCGGGCTTTTTGTGACGCGTCGTCATAGAACTTCCCTGCTCTACTTTACCGGAGGGAGACGGCCTCGTGCTAAGGGGTAGACGCTCGATGGTAAAGGAATGAAGCGGATTTCAGGGAAAGCTTACTCCTGCGGCAGGTGGTCGGGTGGATCCCTATGGTGCCAACGGGTTTGTCATGGCCATGGGCAGCGACTAGCAAAACAAAGACAGAAGCAGATCCCGGGATGACAAGCAAAAAAAACAACGGCAAGAGCAACGGCAATGCCCTAGTGTGGAGGCGGGGGGCGGTAGGCGTCTTTTTCGGCTTTGCCACTGGGGTCCAGCGGGGCGTCGTCATCTTCTTCTTGCTGTTGATGAGCGACTTTTGGCGCGACGAAAGGCTCCTTGATTCCCTTTTCGGCGGCTGCTTTGGTGTCGGGCTGGGCGTCGCGTACGGTGAGCGCGGCCTGGTACTCGGCAACGGCCTTCTTGCGATCGTCTTTGACGTCGTAGAGGCGGCCCAGGTAGATGTGCGACCAGGCGAGGGTTCGGGGGTCTTTGGAGGAGTCGAGTACCTCCTGAAAGTCGGCGAAGGCGGCTCCGGGCTGGCGCTGCATGAGGTTTACGCGGGCGAGGACGTAGTGGGCCTGGGCGTGGTCGCCTTTGGGATCGGCGAGAACTTTGTTGGCGATGTCGGAGGCGCCGTCGAGGTCGCCCCTGAAGATCTTCTCTTCGGCGAGTTGCAGGCCGGTGAGCTGCTGCGGGGCGCGGCGCAAGACATCGCGGCTGCCGGAGGGGAGGAAGGCGACCTGCTGGGCACGATGGCGCTCGCGCTCAACGTCCATGCCGTAGACCATCTCGCCCATGTACTCCTTGAGGCTGACGGACTCTTTCTCCATCTGACCGACCTGGTTGTAGAAGTACTCGGTGAGGACCCACCCCTGGCGCATGGCGAGATCGACTGCCTTGCGGCGGGTGGCTTCGGCTTCACGCTCGTAGGCGCTCAGGTCGGCGTTGTACTGCTCGATCTCGGCGCGCTGCTTGACCGTGGTGGGCTTGGTTGGCTTGGAGATGCCAACGTCCATGGTTCGGGCTTCGACAGCTTTGATGAGGCACTCGGTGATGAGAGGCACGATCTCAGTCTTGAAGGTGTAGTCGAGCGGCGCATCCTGAACGGCTTTGAGCAGAGGCTGGAGGCGCTCCATCGCGGAGGCGCGAGAGTAGACCAGAGGCTCGATCTCATAGTGAAGATAGCTGTGGCGGATGTCGTCCATGTGGACTGCGCCGAGGGGTTCGGCCGCGGGCGAAGTGACGACGATGTAGTCGTTCGAATAGATGCGGGCGTTGGTGGTGGAGGAAGAGAGCATGGGCTCGAGGAGAACGAGGAAGCGGCGCCCATCGTAGCTGCTAACCGGGAGATGGAGATAGACGTTGGTGTTGAGGATCGTTCGCGTGAGTGGGTCGTGGACGCGCTTGAGGAGGTCTTCGTACTCGGGACGATGTTCGACCCAGATGGCGTGGAGGTGTACGTCGTCGGCGAAGGTTCTGAGGAGCGGGAGGATGTTGACGACTTGGGTGGAGTCGGGCGGCAGCTCTGTTTCGCCGACGATGGGGGAGAGGCTTGGGGGCGGGGAGAGATAGAGAGCGAGCGAGATGTACTGGGCGAGGTTTAGGCTGGCGTCGTTGAGCGTGTGCTCACGGACATAGCCGCAGAGCGCGTCCCTGCTGGCGCGAGCTTCGGGGGAGGCGGCAACCTGCGCGTTGATGTCATCGCGAATTCTGAGGCGCACCGGGGCGGAGTTGGCGAGGTCGGCGTCGTAGCCGCAGACGTTTAGCGCAACGGCAAGATCGAAGAGGGGCTCGCTGGTTTCAAGCGTGATGGCCGAGCCGCCGGCTTCGGGTTGAGCGATGCGAGGCGCGGATTTGGTGGGGGGCTCCTTCGAGATGGTCGCGTCGGGATTGCCCTCAGAACTGCTGCTGGAGGAGCTTGATTGGGCTAGGACAGCGAGAGGCGCCAAGAAAAGCGACGACGCGAGACACACGGAGAGAAAGGCGGGATGGCGAGAGGAAGACGGTTTTGCTGAAAGGGACACGATATGGATTCGACGCTCCCGTGAAGTTTATGGGAGCGAAGGTGTGAGAGGCAACCTGTCCACGGAATGGGCCAATTCAGGAGAGGGGAGTTTCGCTAATTTTCATGCTGCGAATAAGGCCATCTTGCACAAGATAGATGTGTTGCACCATGTGATCGACGAAGACTTTGCCGGTGAGATCGCGAACGACCTGATGGACATGAACTCCGGTGCGGCCGTCGGGTTCGGAGGTGAAATCCGTGGGTTCGACCCGAGGGTCGAGGATGGCCCACTGGCGTGTCCAGTAGTCCCGCACGGCATGGTGGCCGTGGACGCGACCGCCCTCCATCGCGTTGGGCCAGTCCACATCGTGGTGCATGAGGTTGAGGACGGCGTCGATGTCGCGGGCGTTGAAGTGTTTGTAGGCGGAGGCGAGAAGTTCGCGGTCAGTCTGCATGGACTTTTACTTTTATTGGAGGGCGATTGGCTTTCTAGCCGCGGACGGAGATGCCTGAGAACGTCAGCACGACGCGCCCGCGCACCGGAGCACCGAAGACGCTGGCCGGCTGGAAGACGCTGGTCAATAGCTGGTCGACCACCTGGCTCTGGACCGCAGAACTCTCAGGGCCGGAGACGATGCGGTAGTCATAGACCTTCCCCTCTGAGTTCACGCTGGCCTCAACGACGATGACTCCGTCGTGATCGGTGAGGATGGCGTGCGGGTTGACCGAGGAGTAGAGATAGTGGGGAGAGGTCATGGCGCCGAGGGGCTCGTCGTTCGCCATCACGGGCTCCGGCGCAGCGAAGAGTCCGAGAAGAAGCGCGATGCTGCCGACGAGTGCGATGGTGCCCGCGAAACCTGCGGAGACCTGGAGAAGCATCGGACGAGCTGTGTTGTCCCACTTGAGGCTCACGGTATCGATCCAGTTCGATTTGCGTTTGGACTGCTCGTGCGAGATAGCAAGCCGAAGCCGAAGCGCCAAGTCAGCAGGTGGCTTGGCCGGGCCAACGGACGAGAGCGCGTTGAGGGTGGTTCGCCATGCGGCAAACTCTCGCTTGCAGTCGGCACAGCTCTCGAGATGGGATGCGATCTTCTGCATCTGCTTTCCGCTGACATCGCCATCGAGATACGCCGAGAAAGAAGATTGGCACTTCAGACAGGTCAGGGGGGTCATCGGGCCACCTCAAGCTTAGACGTCTGAGGGTCTATGGAAGTCGCAGAGTTGGTTGCAGCGAGGGCGCCGTCGGCGTTCAGGATTGCGCGAAGGGCGGAGCGGCCACGGGTGAGTCGCGACTTCACAGTGCCAAGGTTGACGTTGAGGATCTCGGCGATCTCTTCATAGGCGAAGCCTTCGATCTCGCGCAGGATGACTACGGTGCGAAAGGCCTCGGGTATCTGGCGAAGGGCGGCTTCGACGCGCTCGCGAACTTCAGCTTGAACGGCGTGGTCGAAGGGAGAGTCGGACTGATCGGCGAGTGTCGATGCGAGGCTGAGATGACTATTTTCCGCATCCGGATCGGACTCGAAGGAGGAGTCGATGGTGATCTCTTGCTTTTTGTGGCGAGACCACCATCGTCTCTGGTTGGAGGCTTCGTGGAGTGCGATGCGATAGAGCCAGGTGCGCAGGCTGGCTTCGCCGTGGAAGCCGCGAATGCTGCGGAATACCTTGATGAAGACTTCCTGGGTGATGTCGGAGGCGTCGGCCGGGTCGTTGAGGCTGCGTGCGATGAGGGAGTAGAGCGGCTGATGGTACTGCGCGATGAGCACAGCGAACGCCTCCTCGGAGCCGGCCTTGAGGTCAGCGATGAGAGCGACGTCTTCTGTGGTGATGCCTATCGCGCTGGCTAGATTGCCCACTATCGTGCCCGCCTGCATATCGGGTGTCCTTTACATTACGACGTGATGAATCGCTATGCAACTTTCGAGCGTGCGACACTCTAAAAAGGTGTTAGGAACTGCGCCGCCGGCGGCCGAGTGCTCGCTCACTCTATTAGCTTTAGACACCGGGACATGGGAGATAAGTTCCCGCGCACGTTGACTAATATCGCGCTCTCGGCCAGAATAGAAAGAGTACTTCCTGAGAGTGGGCCTGTGGCGCAGCTGGGAGCGCGCTTCCATGGCATGGAAGAGGTCATCGGTTCGATCCCGATCAGGTCCACCAACAAACCATACAGATTGAGTAGTTTAGCGTCATTGCCCGACAGCCTCCGGAAGCTCCAAGGGTGCTGTAGGGTGCTGAAGCTTTTTCGGGGCACCCGGAAGCATCATCTCCACGACCTTTGCGTTGGCGTCTCGCTTCTGCTGCGAGACCGCGCGGGTGTAAATATCGAGCGTCGTCCGGACGTTTGCGTGCCGCAATAGTTCCTGCGCCACCTTCACGTCTACCCCCATCGCCCGCAGGTTGGTTGCCAGCGAATGACGGAAGTTGTGCCAGCCGATAATCTTCCCTTCAATGCCCGCCCGCTTCACTGCCGGACGAATGTACCGCTTGAGCAGATTGTCCGGCCCCAGCGGTTTCGCTCCCTTGAGACGAAGCGACGCAAAGAGGAAGTCGGCTTCGCCCCGGTAAAGGGACTCCCGCTTCCACTCCAACAACGCTTGGAGCACTAAAGGATGCAGCGGAACAGGCTTCCGCGAGGCCGGACTCTTGCCATTCCCGAAGCGGTTGCGAACACATGAGCGAAGCACGTTCACTTCGAGCGTAATTGTGTTCACATCCGCCTAGGTCAGAGCGCACCCCGGAGCGCACCGGGTGATTTGGTTCGCACCCAGCTTTGTCCGCTTCACTCGGCCGGAAGAGGACACAGTCAGCCATCACAAAACCAGGCCCAGCCCAGATCAACAGACGTCAGGGTTTCACCCCCGTTTTCCACTATCGGTGAGCCGAGATAGGCGCATTGCATGTCCTGGAAGGTGATCCGCCGCATCATCACGAGTCGCCTCGCGACATTCGCGGGGAAAGACATTGATTGGAAGGTGGTCGTTGAGAAGGTCCGAGGTCTTAGTCAAGCAGACGTCAGCCGAGCCGCCGAGGACGCCGTCAAGCATGCCTTGCTGCAAGAGCAAAGTCACGTCACTACCTCCAGCCTGCTCTCAGCACTAGACGAACGGACCTCATCTTCAAAGAGCCTGGAATTATCCGAAACGACACATGCCTGAACTACCCCGGAATCGTGATCACATTTACGTGCAGGCGACGGGGCGACCGGAGCCATACATTTCTCCGGGAATGGCTCGTACTCCCCCGCCGCCAATCCGGGACCGGGAGGCACATGCGGAAGCTGTTTTGCAGTCCCTGAACACCCTCTTGGCGAACTCCACGCCGGACTGGAAGCTCGTAGAGTTCGTGATCCCCAATACAATCCTGAAGGCTTTTATCTCGAATTTCGCATGCCTCGTGGCTCGGAGAAGATCGTAGAGAAGCTGGAAGATCGCAGACAGAAGATTGAGCTGCTTTCGGTAACTGATCGCGGGCAAGATGGCATTTCCGCAACTGTTTTCGTGCCCATGCGGGCAGAACAATATTTTCTCAAGAAGATCGAGAGGTATCGCACTGAAGAAACCGCGCCTCGGCCAGCGACGGACACCAGACAAGCTACTGAAGGCGGACGGCCCAAGAATGAGGCGCTTGTCGCGCGAATCGATTCAATTGCACTCGGGGCCTTTCGATCAGTCCTAATGGACGATCCCGATGACCTTCCTGATGCGAGATGGTGGGAAATCTGGTTGCGGCGGGATAGTCATGAGGCGTTCGAGCAGATCGCCAGATTGCACGAACTGCGGACGTCCGCTGAAAGGATCAGCTTTCCTGAGCGAGAGGTTGTCTTAGCTTTCGGCACGCAAACTGAAGTTGGCCGCGTAGTGATGGAGTCGAATGCAGTTGCCGAAGTAAGGCGGGCCAAAGACACACCTTCCACGTTCCTGGCATTGCGAAATGATGAACAGGCGGCGGTAGTGGATGATCTTGTTCAGCGAATCACTGCGGCGGGTCCAGAAGCCATCGCGGTCTGCATTCTTGACAGCGGCGTGACACAAGCACATCCCCTGCTGCGACTCGGTCTCGACCCTGCCGATGTCCATGTCTATGACGCGAATTGGCCGGGGGGAGATAGCTCCGTATGGCGAGGACACGGGACCGCCATGTCCGGTCTCGCACTCTACGGCGACCTGGCCGAAGTATTAGGAGGTCATGATCCCATCCAACTTAGGCATCGACTCAGCTTCTGTACCAGAGGAGAACGATTGTCCGCACGGATAAAGATGCCGCTTCTACGCATCAATACACGCGTCGAGAGAGGCTTGACGGTGATCCCCGGCTGAACGACGATAGACGTGCGTGCAAGCAGACAGATACCAACCTTTTGTGCCACATACGTCAGTGCCTCCGGTGGTGCGAACGCATCTGCCACAACGTGAAGTTTGATACCAAACTCCCCGAAATGCTCTTCGATCTGTTGATGTAGCTGAGGCAATGGCTCTCTCGCTACGGCGATAATCGCCTCATCCTCTAGGTCGTGCGGGTAGATCGAAGGCTTCATCGTCAGTTTATGGGTGCTTGGAATGCAGGCGACTAATGGCTCTTCAAAGATGGGGTGTACCATCAGTTCCGGATTGGGGATGGGTAAGAAGCCAAAGCCCGCGTGAAGCGATCCCTCAAGCACGCGTCGGACTATAGCCGATGTCAATCCGCTGATGTGCTGGATGCGTATCAGTGGTGTGTCCTCAATGCCAATCTGGTTGACGAGTGCGATTAGCCTGGGTGAAAGATACGTCGAGTGTCCAATTAAGAATTGGTGCCTCCTGAGCGCTTGGCGCGCTAACGTCTTTTCTTCTGCTAGGAGCGCGTGCTCGACCGATCTTTTTGCATCTACCAGGAATAGCTCACCGTCCTCCGTAGGCATCAGATTGCCCTTCTTACCCTCGAAGAGTCGCACACCCAGCGTGCTTTCGACCACCTCGATCTGCTTTCTGACAGCCGAGGCCGTCAAACCCATTTCGCCAGCTGCAACGTCTATATCGTGCTTTTCCGCAACAGTTATGATAGCGACCAGATTGTCCAACTTTACCTTGGGACGTCGCATGCATGAATCTCCGCGTGAGTGCTCTGCAACGATCGTTCATAACAACTTAATTGCTCAACTATTTCGCACTTTGCGAACAAGCGTTAACTGCTTTTATCTATTTCTGCGTCGCTTGGTAACGTTTCCTTTCTCAAAATGACACTCGTTCCAGTTTCCGAATTCCATGTAGTTCATTCGGTGAGCCTGTTCCTTGATATTGGCGGGATTGCCCAAATCATAAGTCGGCGAATATCCTGTTGGTAGAACGTTTGTCAGTGGAGAGTTGAGATCCAATGTGTCAGACCCGCTGATCGACCAGCGGCGACGCAACGGCATACCTTGCAAGAATGCTCTCGACAGAAATTGCCTATTCAGGCCAGAAAAGCCTGCCAAGCCCGGTTGCTCGTTTCGGCGCGGATCAGTTGAACCCAGCACGCAAGCGCGATTTCCGCGGGCAGCAGTAGCAGACCTGCGCAGCTTTTGGCGAATGAAGCGATCCTCCATCAGTAATTCGGCGATTCGCGTGTAGACGATATAGCTGAAGGCTTCCAGTTCGACCCCCAAGAGGACGGTGCAGCGCCCATTACAAAATGAAGAGTTCCACCATCCACGATCTGTTTGTACGTTAGCACTGGAGCGTTCAGGGCTTGACCATTCATAGTGGCCGATTGGATGTAGATGTTGGAGCCAGAATTTCCGTCTGCGGAGATTACAAATGTTTTGCCGTTTGGCAGGTTGAGGCTAACCTTGCTAAACATCGGACTTCCTATCATGTAATCGCCTGAGGCAGGATTCACAGGATAAAAGCCCATCGCCGTGAAGACATACCACGCCGACATTTGTCCGCAGTCCTCATTCCCCTGAATCCCATCGGGTTGATTGGAATACGCAGACTCCGCTATCTTTCGAACGACGGCCTGGGTCTTCCACGGTTGTCCTCCATAGTCGTACAAGTAGCCAATGTGATGGCTGGGCTCGTTATCGTGCCTATTATGTCCCCCGTTGAAATGCTGGTCCAGTTTAGCGGTGAAGGGGCCCGCGCCCCCCATAAGCTCCATGAGCCCCGGGATGTCGTGCAGGACTGACCAGGTGTAGACCCAGTGATCTCCCTCCGTCCACCCGTCGTCGAGCTTTGCCCACGAACCATCGAAGTTTTTGCCCTGCATATATCCCGTGGAAGGATTAAACAGCAGTTTGTAATTGAGAGACCTCTAAATGTAAAAAGGTGCCTCGTCCTTCTTCCCTAACGCCATTGCGACTTGCGCCACTGCCCAATCGTCATAAGCATCTTCCAGAGTACTGGCGGCCGCTTCCGCAGTCTTATCTACCGGCACGTATCCAAGTTGCTTGGAATAGGTAAGCCCGGCGCGCGCCTCATAAGGCGTATGCTCCTCACGATCGAGCCATAGCCGCTTGGTGTCTCCGTCAGGAGGAATCATGGCATCTTTGGATACAGCGTCATACGCAAGCTTGTAATCGAACCCGTGGAATCCCTTGTTAATCGCTTCTGCAACGACAGCGTCAGCATGAGTACCTACCATGATGTTGGTATAAGAAGGATTTGGCCATTTCGGCATCCATCCTCCTTCCCGATAGTCCTGAAGAAGCGCGTTTACCATGCCATTGACACGTTCTGGCGCGAAAAGCGTGATCAAGCTATTTTCTGCCCGGAAGGTGTCCCATAGTGAGTACGCCGTATAAGAAATACCTCGGTGCACTTGATCATCAAATGCACTGTAATAACGACCATTTTCGGAAAACAACTTAGGGTAGAGGAGAGCATGGAAGAGGCCTGTATAGAAGATCGCGCGTTGATCCTTTGTTGCACCCTCAATAGTGACTATTCCGAGTTTTTGATTCCATACGTCCTTCAAGCCCTCCCGAACTGTCTCAAATTGCCAATCGGGTATCTCCGCCTTTAGATTTGCACGTGCCTGCTCGACACTTATAAACGAAGTCCCGACTTTTGCGGAGACATTCTTTCCCCGTTTCGGGCTGAAGCCAACATACGCACCGACGTTGCTATCTTTGGCAGAATGATTTTCCGGAGCTGCAGTCAAGCCTGTGTAGGTTCCGTATTTTTGAAACGGCTCGCTGAATTCGACTATAAAATAGCCTTTGAAGTGAGGGAGTGTAAAAGGACCGAGATTTGAATCCATTCGATCGGAGTTGTATCCCGTAACCTCGCGACGACTTTGATCCACTCTTATATATCCAGAAACCCCCTTTCGGCTTCCCTCAATCAGCACAAGCGGCTTGGCAGCCCGAGAGAAGGTGAAACGAAGATAACCGCAATGATCCGTTGCTGTGACTTCCGTTCGAATACGCTGAGAACGGCTTGCCCCTGTAAAAACACTGTAATAGTAGGGAGTAGCTATCTCATCTGCTCGCGAGAATACTTGCTTGCGGCTATCCGGTGTCAATTTCACTCGGCCTACTTCAGGCATGAGCGTCACGTAACCGTAGTCCCCATCCAAATCGCTGGCTGATGCGTTCCTATAAATCCCGAGATCGTTCTATCCTCATATGCATAAGAAGTGACGCTAATCTTGTTCTGACGGGTTTGTGCAGTCCAATTTGTCATGCCAAAAGGCATCGTGACGAGGGGCATTGTGCCCCCATACTCAGTGCCCCCGCCCCCCGTTCCAATGTAGGAATTAACCCAACCCACTGGCGAAAGATGACTCTGTTTTTTACTAGGCTGCTCGGCGAGCACCGGCACTTTGATCGGCACAGTCATAATTGTGCTGCAGAACAGAAGGACGGTGCGGGCAGAAACTACCCTTCGTCTGCTTATTAAGCAATTGCCGCGTAGATCCATGAATCTCCAATCGCAGTTCCCTCGAGCTAGGCCGAAAACAGTCTTCTCTGAAATCGCACCTTGCTTGGGATCACTGCGTTTTCCTCAAAGACGATTAGGACGTTCGTTCTCTTAAGCCATACGCTCGGAACATGATAATGGGACTGAGTAGGATCAGCTTCGCTGTCGCGGGCACCTATTAGCCAATATCTACCGATTGCGTGGCCGTTGACGAATAGCGATCCCTTCCACAAGCCTGCCGCGTCAATCCGGTAATCAGAATCATGTGCGAGTTCGTTATCGGAAAGATTGAATGTTGCCCTATACCAGGTGAGGGGCTTTGCAATTTCGGGAACTTTCAGCCATTTTTGCCGTTCGGGCCCAGTTGCAATGTGAATCTTTTCTCCATACAGAAAGGGAATGTTGAACCACTCTGTATTGAGACTATCCCCGTCCAGCAGCACCCCATTCCAGATCCCTTTACGTTCCATATTCATAGGTGCCGTAATCTGCCAGTCACCCTTGACCATGCCGATCGCGGTTGCAAGAATTTCAAGCCGATGACGTCCTGGCTTCATCCCCGAGAGATTAAATTGATGTCGGTACCCATCTGTCTTACTGGATTCATTCTGGTCGGCCACCACCATTGGCTGGTTGCTACCGCTTGGGACAATGAAGCCTCTGTTTTCGAGCAAAGGTGCGACACTCTGACTGACAAGTTCACCATCTACATAGACGTAAAGAAAATCTCCTCCATACGGGATGGCCAGAAGCTCTTCGCCTTTCCACGTATTGATCGTTGTACTGTACCAGCAATAGTCTGTCTTATCTTTGGTTAGCTTGAGTTGTTCGATGGGCTCGCTGCTTCTAACTATGCTCGCTCGATCGCGCTGTGGCGGCAGTGGCTCATGCCATGCACTCCACATCAAAGGAGGGCTAATGTCATTCCATTTAGTTGCATCGTGAGCAGGCCCCTTTGTGGCGTCAATTTGATCCGTATGAAAAATATAATCCCCGTCCCCGCTTCTTAGGCATGCACCCCCAGGTGAGACTGAGCACCCTGAAGCATCGGTTTGCGGCTCTTTCCCTCGATTAACGAGCAGTTCCAATCGTTGGAAACCACGAGTCCAGGTGGTCTTCTGGAAATTCATTGTCACATTTTCGCTCGTCCGGTTTCCCTCCAAAAGGATCAACCGATGTTCTACTAATTTCTTGTGGAGCTGACCTAAGTACTCACCCTTCGGAGTACAGCGCCCGTATTCATCGAGTGGCGCTGTGAAGTCGTAGCTTGTTGTCTGAAGATACATGCTGTCGCGGCCGAAATTCGTACCTCCGTGCCACATATAATAGTTCCATCCCGCGCCGCCCTCTGCCAGAAACTCGAGTATGCAAGTCGCCAATTCCCGCCCGTCCCTGCCAGTATGTCGTGGGTGCCCCCATGTGTCGTACCACCCCGGGTATAGCTCCGACCATATCATCGGTTCTTTGGGATGCTTGAGACGAAAACCAGCGGCGCGTTCCGGTGGTATGTCATTTCCGTTCAACGTCTCTATTGAGCCGGATGCACCACCTTCGCAAGTGGTGGTTGGAATAATTTTGAATCCAACTCGCTCGGCTAGATTTACAATCCAGCGAAGATACTCCTGGCCAGCTTCGCCGTAACGCTTCGCCACATTCGCATACTCATTTTCGACCTGAATCATCGCTACCGGGCCGCCGTTAGGCGCGAGATATGGCCGAATTTCCTCCGCGAGCCGATCGAAATATTTCTCCACGCGGTCTAAATATGGATTATTCATTGTCCGCAGCTCTATGTTGGGTTCGTCACGCAGATAGGATGGAAAACCGCCAAAGTTCCATTCCGCACAACAATATGGACCGACCCGTAAAAACGCTAGCAGCTCTCTCTCTTGGCATAGTTGTAGAAAATGCGCCAAATCTCGGCCACCTGTGAAGTCGTATCGGTCACGTTCAGGCTCATGAACATTCCAGAAGACGTAAGTGGAAATACAATTTACACCAAGGGCCTTAGAGCGATCGAGCAATTGAGGCCACATATCACGTGTAGATCGCGGGTAATGCATCTCGCCAGAGATCAATAGGCATCGCTTCCCATCTATGATTAGCGATCGCTCGTCAAAAGAGATGGAACGGGCTTTCGCGGCATCTCCAGCGTATATAGTCTCAACGCAGTCAGACGCTCCGATAGCATTCGATTGAATCGACGCAGACGAGCTTAGTAATGTAGTTGCAAGCTGTATGAATTTCCTACGATTCATAGGCTGGATTCCTGTTGAGAGATGTTCGCGCGTAGGTCATTGGGGGATCGCTTCTTCGCAAACATCCCAGTCCAAAAAACTGCAGCTCCGATTAGTGCGGCTTCGTCTATTCTCCTCGATACGATCACTTCCGGCCCTCTTGGATCGAGACCTGCCTCCATGGAAGGGATAAACACATCAGCGCTCTTTGCGATCGAACCGCCTATAACGATCACGTCCGGAATAAACTCAGCGCAGTATTTGTTCACGATCTCAGCTAATGCAGCACCGAAGTCAGCCATGACTCTAAATGCTCCTGCGTCTGTACGAGCTAGTAAAGAAACCTCCGATGCTGACCGTATTTCTCCAGTGGCAGCCAGATAAGCGTTCTGAATGTGCGGCGTCCCGAAACGCCGGCCTTTCCGCCTCCGGACTCCATCGTTTTTTCAATGGGCCGGGATACTTCCCTCTTTGTTGTGGAACCCGCAGCTCTAGGCTTGGGGCTCTTTGTTAGTTCGCGGTGGATGGAATCAATCGTCCCCCGCACGCCTTCTGGAATCTCCTGCATGTAGATATCGGTGGTGGTCGCCGTGCGAGAGTGTCGCAGTACACCTTGCACGTCTTTCACCGTTCCCTTCTTCTGAGCCAGAGTTGCAACCGTTCTCCGAATCACCTGAAACGTGAGCTTCGGAAGGTTCAGCCTCCGCGCGAGTTTGTGGAACACCCGCTTACGGTAATTGTCCGTATCCAGAAACCCGCCCGCCCCATTCGTGAAAATGAAAGCATCTGGGGATGGATCGGGACACTGGCTCTTGCGTCAATACGATGGCGTTTCTCGGTACCTATCTCAGAATGAATTTCGACTAGCTTTGATCGAGGTCCCAACTAGCTACATAGCTGGCATCTATCGCGGCAATCCTATCAGTTGGATCAACATGCCGCTGTACATTACTAGACGACAGATGGAAAACGAAAGAAACCGCATAGATCCCTGTTTGGAACATACTCCGAAGGCGATGCAGCAAAGAGCGTTTATCGTTACCTATAGTCAATCCAGGTGACGAGGAAAACGAAGCGTGGATCGTGGATCCACTGGTGAAGGAGCGAGAGATGCCAAGCGTTGAGCAGTTCTATGATTCTCTGGCCGATGCGTATCACCTCATCTTCGAAGATTGGGAGAGAGCCATCGCTCGTCAAGCGCTGGTGCTCGATGCAGTCATCAGGAGCAAGCTAAAGCGAGAACGCTTGAACGTTCACGACTGCGCCTGCGGGATCGGCACTCAGGCTATTGGGCTTGCTACTTTGGGGTATCAAGTTTCGGGATCAGACCTTAGCCGGGCAGCCGTACAGCGTGCCATGCGCGAGGCAGGAACCCGAGGACTCCTCATAGATTTCTTTGTTTCAGACATGACGACTTTGGCAAGGTACCCGTCCGGTCAATTCGACGTTATCTGTGCTTTCGACAATGCACTCCCTCACCTTTCTGCGGACCAGCTGCAGGCTGCCGCCCACTCCTTTCGCCGCGTGCTTTGTAGCGACGAAATGTTTGTTGCGAGCATAAGGGATTATGACGATCTCGTAGAAAGCCGTCCGACGTTTCAGGGTCCGGTTTTCTTCGGTGCTACAGGAGCGCGTCGAATCGTGCACCAGGTATGGGACTGGACTGACACTGATGCCTATGACGTACATCAGTACATCTCGCTTGAGCAGAAGGAGGGCTGGAAAGATCTCCACTTCTCGTCGCAATATCGATGCCTTCTCCGAGCGGAGTTGACACAGACTCTACTTTCCGCAGGTTTCGTCAATATCGAATGGCTTATGCCACCTACCACTGGCTATTACCAACCTATCGTGATTGGACGCGCCTGCTAGTCAGTACTCAGAAGTCGGCTTGTGTTTACCAATGAGTTTGCCGATGGTAGGGAGAATTAGGTGAGATTAGTCGCCCATGAGCGGCCGGGAGGCTAGTTCAACTACTTGAGCCGTCTAAATCGAGCAGCCGTGAGCCACGGTTGAAACGCACCGCAATCGCTGTGCAAACCATCAGACCAATGACGAGAGATATTGATGCACGAATGCAACGGCCATGCTGCCTTCTCCTACGCTGCTGGAAACGCGCTTGATAGAGTTGTAGCGAATGTCACCTACACAGAAGAAACCGGGAAGATTTGTTTCCAGTAAGAATGGAGCACGATCTGCCGCCCAACCTGGCTGGTCGCTCACCTCGCGTCCCGTGCGGACATAGCCGTTTTCGCGTTGGAGTTGAGGTGGCAACCAATTGGTTACCGCATCGGCGCCGATCATGACAAACAGAGCATCTGCAGCCTGCCGGATGACAGGCTCCCCCGCTTTCCGGGTTTCTATTGCTTTCAAGCAATCCGTCCCGTCTGCAGAGAGTACCTGAGTTTCCGTCTCCACCCGAATGCCCGGCACGAGAGCAATCTGATCGATCAAGTATTGCGACATGCTGCGCTTCAGATCTTCGCCGCGGACCAGCATGGTCACTGAACTCGCGTAATCTGCGAAGAACAGGGCAGCTTGGCCGGCAGAGTTGCCGCCGCCGATGATAAAGACGCGCTTCCCTGCCACCGTGGGGGCCTCCGTACGTGCGGCCCCATACAAGACTCCACGTCCGATGAAGCGATCGACGCCGTCCGCCTCAAGTCTGCGCCAAGCAACTCCGGTCGCCAGGATCACCGTCTTTGTGGCAACCCTATCGCCACCATCGAGCCCAATCGTGTATGCGCCATCGGGATGCGGAGTGATCTCTTGGACTTCTCGGGTAAGAACCACTTCGGCTCCGAACTTAACCGCCTGCCGGAACGCACGTTGACTGAGGTCATCTCCCGAGATGCCATTGGGGAAACCGAGGTAATTCTCGATGCGAGAAGATGTGCCAGCCTGACCCCCGGGAGCCTTGCGCTCGACCAACAAGACGCTGAGCCCTTCCGAGGCTCCGTAGACGGCCGCCGCCAGTCCCGCTGGGCCGCCGCCAATAATCACCACGTCATAGCTTTGGCGATGGGGAGCCGTCTGGAATCCGAGCGCTTCAGCTATCTTACGAACCGTAGGAGGATGGCTGACGCAGAACGAACCATCCACGACGACGGATAGGCCAGCAATCTCGCAAGCCTGGTCGGTCGTAGCCAGATGTGCGCTACGTTCGCGGTCGGTCCACTCATAAGGGATTCGATTCATGCTCAGGAAGGTACGAATCTCTCGGCAATCGTCATCAAATTTCGATCCGACGATCTGCACACGGCTGGAGGGAAGATTCAGCATATACTTCTGCACGACTTGTACCCGTTCGTTCAGGGTCTGTAAGATCACCGCGCTGCACTCGGGCGAGCGTCGAATCAATTCCTGCAGGTGTTGCGGATCGAGCCGTGCCAAGTGGCAAGCTGTCTTCGCGCGTACGGAGGCGGGAGCTGCCGTTGCCATGAGAATCGCCAATTCACCAAAGAAATCGCCCCGCTTGTGCTCTGAGACTTCAGTTCGACGCCCCATCACATCTTTGAGCACTTCCGTGGTTCCGTCCATCACGACAAAGAAAGGGGTGGGCTCCCCTTCGTGAATGAGATACTCACCCGGTTCCAGATGAAGATCGGCAGCCTGCTGCGAGAGCCACATAAGGTTCGCGTCGTTCAAGCAGGAAAAGATTGGTATTTTCTTCAACTCCGAAGATGTCAACATGGCAGCTGGTGTCCTTCTTTCTGTGCGGGTAACACTGGTCCAGGGCCGAGCCTTTCAATATGGGGCGGCATATGATGCACTGAAGCAACAAGATCGATGAACTCCGGAAATGCTTCGAATTCAGTTCTCACATGCTCCCACTCACGCACAAATAAGGAACTGCGGAACCTCCGCTCAGCGGAACGGAACATCAACTCCCACATTCGTTTTGGTATGCGACGTTCGCAGAAAAGAAGATAGGTTAATGAAACCAGCGTGCAGAATCGCAACATTGAGATGGTTAAATCGTCCGTCCGCTCAGGAAGTTCCGTTCCAACTGGCACGCTCAGCCAGAATGCCGCCGAAGAGTTCTTCAACAGTTCGTCATACTGGGCAGACATTGCCAGGAAGATCTGCGTCTTCACCTGCTCGCGGTGATTTAGGACCGCGACAACCACACCGAGACCTCCCATCAGAAGCGACAATAATGTTGCGTATTGGATGATGTGCCCAAAGTTCATATCAGTCACGCATGCACCCCCGATATTGCGGGCATCTCTGCCGGTTTCTCTGAAGCAGCCGGAGCCGTGGGCTCCGTTTGTTCCCAACGGATCAACTTCAGATCCAGCACGACGTAGGAATAGAGGACGGGAACGAGCAGAAGCGTCACGAAAGTAGCGATCGTCAGCCCCCCAATCTGCGCATAGCAAAGAGGCTCCCAAAGCGGGCCGCCGTGTGCAGCCAGCGGAAACAGCGCAATCACTGTGGCCGCAACCGTGATCATCACTGGCCGCAAACGCAGGATGCCGGCATCGATCAGCGCCAACTCCAAGTCCTCGCCCTCTTCTCGTCGCTCCTCGATAAATTCAAACAGCACAATGATGTGGCTCACAATGACGCCAATGAGACTGATGATCCCAAGGAACGCCATAAATCCAAAGGGCTGGCCCATAATGGCGAGTGAGAAGATTGCACCGACAACGCCGTACGGAATGGCAGCAAACACGATGAGGGGTTTGAAGGCATTCTTGAACTGTGCGAGGAGTGCCAGGTAAATGGCGCTAACGCAAATGAGCAGCACCGTAGTGAGATCAGCAAAGCCGCTGACCTGCTCTTTTTGCTCGCCTGCGAAGCGGAATATGAACCCGTCGGGAAGCTGCTTCTGGAATGCCTCCAGCTTTGGCATCGCCGCTGCGATTACCTCCGAAGGTAAATGCCCCTGCGTAGGCCAACACTGCACAGTAATCGTGCGGTACTGATCGAAGCGTCGGATTTTAGGCGTTACCGGACTCAGGGCAGTCGTCGCCACCTGATCGAGAGGCACTGGAGGGGTGTCTTGGCGCGAGAAGACGTATAGACTGCGCAGATCGAAGAGTTGGGACCTCTCTTCCATCTGCATGCGTCCAACAATCGGAACCTGCTTGTTGCCATCTCTCAAAACTCCAGCCGTAATGCCATGAAGAGCCGCACCGACGGAATCGGAGACATCTGCGTTTGTGACGTGCGCTAGGTTTGCCCGGTCCGCATCGACGTGCACCACTTCTCTCGCACTCGGCTCGCCCCAATCGTCTCGAACTCTGGCGGCGATGGGGATGTCGCGAAAGATTTGCTTCAGCTGTTCGGCTTCCGCTCTGAGACGTGGCAGATCTTCGCCGGAGATTCTGACCTGAATTGGAATTCCAACCGGCTTGCCCGTTTCGAGGGTCCTCGTATCGATGATTGCTCCAGGAATTTGCCTGTCCAGTTCCGGCTGTAAAAGGGCAAGCAGAGGGGTCGTATCATGATTGTCTTTCGTTCGTAGAATCACCTGAGCATAGTTGGTTTGCCTGTCCTCAGGTGTGGCGCTGCTCCAGAAGCGCGGACCGCCCCCGCCCACGAACGTGGTCATCGATTGCAACACATCCTTCGGGTGTCCATGCTCTGGGTGGCTTTTGCCGTACTCTTCCGCTACTCGGCGGGTGATAGATTCCACCTGCTGAGCGGCGGTGCTGGTCGCGCTCGCGGGAGTGTCTTCAGGCAGCCACACGTCGATGTAAGAAAAGTATTGAAGATCCTTTGGAAAGAACTGCGGTTTCAGCCTGGAGAAGACAACGCCGCCCGCTATCAGCAGGACAAGCGAGCCCGCGAGGCACAGCTTTCTGTCTTCAATCGCCTTCTTTGCCGTTCGGAAATACCAGCCCGTGAACCCACGCTGCCGCCTCTCCTCAATTGGGGTTTCGATTTGGCTTTGCAAGAGAAACGAGCTGATGAGCGGCACAAAGGTCATGGAGACGAGCAGGGCCGCCAGCAGCGAACAACTGATGACGATAGGCAGACTGTATAGGAATTTCCCTGTATCTCCGGGCAACAGCAGAAATGGGAGATAGGAGACGATATTCGTGACGGTCGCAAACGCCATCGTCTTGAATAGCTTCGTTGGTCCGAGCCACGCGGCGACGGACCGTGGCTGCCCGGCGCCCAGTTCGCGCACGATAGCGTCGCCGGACACCACCGGTACATCGACCAATAGTCCAAGCGCGATGATCAGCGAAGCGATCGAGACCTGTTGCAGATCGATCCCGAGCGTGCTGATGACGCCGAACGTGATCGCGAGCGTAATCGGCATGGAAACTGCAATCAGAATGGCTGTCCGCCAGCTCCAGAAGCCAATCAAAGCCACGACGACCACCAGCACCAGCGCCTCGATCAAACTGTGGCTGAAGAGCTCAATGCTGTCGTGTACCTGCAGGGGCTGGTCTGAGGTCCTGGCCAGCACCAGATCGGCCGGCAATGTTTTCCTGACGTTCTCCAGATTGGCGTCAACCTGTTTTCCAAAAGATCCGATCTGTTCCCCCTTCTTCATCTGGACCGAGAGCGTAATCGCGCGTGTCGTGATCCATCTGCCGTTTTCGTCGCGGCGCGTGTACCGGTTCAGGAACGAAGGGGGATTCTCGTATCCCCTGTCGATGTCCACGAGATCCCGCAAGTAAAGCGGCGTTCCGTTCTGCGACGTGCCTATCACTACATTCCGCAGATCGTCGATGCTCTTGAACTCGCCTGTGGTGTTGACGCTAACCGTGCGTCCGCGTGCATTGATCGTTTGGCCGCTCTCCGGGAGATTCCGGGCCGCCAGGATATTGGAAAGATCCGCCGGCCTTAGCTTGTATTGCGCCAGACGCTGCTGCGAGAAATTCAGAAAGAGGTTCTCATCCAGTACCCCGGAACGTTCCGCCTTCGCCACGATCGGCAGCGTCTTGAGGCTCCGTTGAAGGGTATCGGTAAAGTCGTCCAGGTCGCGATAAGTGTATTTATCACCGGCCACGGCCTGAAGGGCTGCGGTAGTGTTTGCAGGTTCGTCGATGATCGCAGGTTTCCACGCATCGGGATGAAGCTCGTCGGTTTGCAGATCCTGATTTGCGAACTTCCTCAAGGCCGACTGCAGATCGGAAGTGCTGAGATTCGTAGCCAGGTCCACCCCTGTGAACCCAGCTCCCGAAAACACTCGCACATCGGAACATAGATGCTGGGCTGCCATGTCTCGGGTCACGAAGGACAACTTGCGCTCAACTTCGTCGCTATCGATAGACTTTGGAAAGACCACAACGATGGAACGCCGTGACCCGGCATGCGCATCCAAGCCACTCCGGACCTGCCGGATCTGTGTCTCGACGAGCTTGCTCATCCCGGCGACCTGGGCTGGGTCCGCCGGCGGACTGGCCACTGTGAGCATCAATGCGGACGTATCCCCGAAGTCCTTGATGTACAGAATGGGCCCCGCTCCCTGGGGAAGGTCGTGGATAGCGTCCAGCCTGATCTTGACGTCGTCCAGTTCCTTGTCCCGGTCGTACTTTCCCTTTTCAGCCAGCTCGAATTGGACCATCGCCGAACCGGTCCGGGAGGCGCTTTTGATCTCCGTCACCCACTGGTTTGAGGCGAGCGCTTGTTCGACTTTTCTAGTCACCAACTGCTCTACCTGCTCGGACGATGTTCCCTGCCAGGGCACGACAATCATCGCCTGGCGCACGGGAATGTCCGGGTCTTTCCGTTGCGGCATCTTCAATAGTCCGTAGATTCCCCAGAGGAGCGCAACCGCGAGAGAAACCCATGCGATGTGTCGCTGTTCGAGGAAGAAGCGGGCGAGATTCTGTTTCTTGTTCGTGGACTGCTCATTCTGTGCGTGTGTCATTGCTGCGTCTCCTAGTTGACCATCCGGATCAGGCTTCCGTTGCTTAGCTGGTTAGTACGGTTGACGACGATTCGTTCGCCGGGAGTGAGCCCTTCGTCGATGACGACCGACTTGCCGAAGGTTTCACCAATCCTCACGCTCTTCAATTGCGCAAACTGCTTTCCATCGCGCTCCGTTACAGTGAAGACCGAATAGTTATTCGAACCGGATTCCGCGGTCATCAAAGCAGTCAGTGGTACTACAGGCACAGTTTGCGTATTCGCTTGCTCTATACGAATGCGGGCGATCATGCCCACCTTGAACAGGCGATCCCGGTTTGGGAGAGAAACCTCGATGTTGAAAACCCGGGACTCACGGTTGGCGGAGGCGGAGATTCCCGTAATTTGCCCTGAGAAGGTTCGCCCCTGCAATGCATCAAGTTGCACTGGCACCGGTGCTCCTAGCTTGAGGTGTGCCAGCATGCTGTCGGGAGCTCCGAAGTTCACCTTCACGACGCGCGTATCGTCAAGCGTGAATGCCCTTGTCCCTGCAGCAACGAGGCTGCCTGGTTCCACACTCTTTTCGACGATGACTCCAGGCATGGGAGCGCTCAGGCTCGTATCGCCAAGATTGATCCGCGCGAAGACAGCCTGCGCCGACGCTGCGCTCAACTGCCCACGGCGCGCTTCGATCTGACGCACAGCGGCTTCCACACTCGCGGTCGCCGAGGTGTGCTGATCCACCGCCGCATCGTAATCCGGGCGAGTCATTGCTTTGGCGGCATAGAGCGCTTGTGCACGCTCAAAATCAAGATCCGCCTTTGCCTGGTCGGCCTTTGCTCGGTTGAGTTCCGCTTGCGAAACATCGAGCGAACCCTCCACTGAGCGCTGCTGGCCGACCGCGGAATTGAGCGAGGCCTCATAATCGGAGCTGCGCAGTCGGGCCAGTGTGGCGCGGGCAGGTATTTCGTCGCCTACTTGCAGGTCACGCATCCGACCATCGACGCCCTTCACTCGATACAGAGCGGCTATATAACCGGGTTCCTTGAAGGCCAGTTGAACCTCAGTGTCCGGACGAATCTCGCCGGAGTAAGTCCAACTGGGTTGGACCTGCTGTGTAGCCACAATCTCCGCCACAACGGGAACCGGCTCTGGCCCCGCCTTCTGCGTCTTTGCGCAGCCGGCGAGAACCGAAAACGCAGCAAAACTTAAAATTCCAATTGAGATACGCATCATTCTTCTCCTATCGCCTTTTTCAAATTGGCTCTTGCCTTCCAGAAAGCAGTGAGAGCCTGTTGCTGTTGGCTGTCCGCGGAAGCCAGATCCGACTGTGCTTGATATAAATCCCTGCTTAATGCCGCTTCGCGCTTCACCTTCTCCTGCAACTCTTTGAGCTTCTGCCGGGCCGCACTTTCACTTGCATCGCTGAGGGTCAATTGCCGGCGAGTGTTCTCCAATTGCCGGCGCGCATTCCTCACCTCCAGAAGAACGGCGCGTTCCGTAGCGCCAACTCCAACCTTTGCCTCCTCTTCCTTGGTTCGCTTTTCCTCGTATTCCTGGTGCCTGCGTCCCCAGTCCCACGGTTCCCAGCGAAGCGACAGGCCCACTGTCCCAACGTTGCTTGGAAAAACATTCTCGAAGTTCGCGGTTGTGTAGTAACTGAATGCCAGACTCACGTCGGGGATATATTCAGCCTTCTTCGCCCGCGCATCATAATTGGCTTGCTGCACCTGAAGTTTCGCCTTCTTCAGATCCGGCCGGTTTTGGAGAGCGCGGGCTTCCATGGCTGCGGGTGTGGCGAGATCGGTATCTGCATTACCGATCGCCGCAACCCGAAACTGCGTGTGTACGTCCCGGCCCATCAGATCGTTCAATCTTTCGCTCGCCGACGCGCCCCTGTCGCTCGCATCGCTGACGGCATTCTGTAAGTTCAAGAGCTGCGCATCGGCGTTCAGCAAATCCGATTCGAGAATCGTCTCTTTACGGCGGTTCACTAATGCCAGACGATGCGACTCCCGGTAGTAAGGGAGTGACGCCTGAAGGCTATCCAAAGCGCTCTGTGTCTCGACAACCGCGTAGTAAGCACGTCGAACCTGGTCGACCACCTCCAGACGCGTTTTCACCTGGTCCTGGCGCGTACCTTCCAACCCCAGCTCAAGTGCTTTCAATTGCAAGTGCAACTGGTACTGCGTCGAAAGAGGCTGGGCAACCGAGACATTCACGATGCCTACGGGTTTTCGCGGGATCTCGACTTTCTGATTCGTCGCCGGGATCGGCCCGGTCGCGCTGTATACCCCTAGCGAGCCCGCCGGGTAAGTAACCGATGGCTTCGTAACCAGTTGGGCGCCGAGCGCAGTGACCTGCGTATTCGCGAAACGTTTTGTCTTATTCGCAGCCAGATCGTCTGCGGCCCGGAGTGTATCGAGGTTGGCGGTCTTCAGGCTGCTGTTGTTCTCAATAGCCTGTTCAACGGCCTGTTCGAGAGTCAATTCAGGGAGGTTTGACTGTTGTCCCGCCACCTGTTCAACCGTGGGCGGGAGGGATAGAGGTGCGAGATTCTGGCCTCGCGCCAGCAGCGCCAGTGTCCCCAGGGTGAAGGCCAAGCAGGTTGTTCGAGTGCGTCGTTTCATGAGGCAATGGTGCCTCGAACGCGGAAGCGGGGGGAGTAATGCCTCGTAAGGCCTATGTAAGCCCTACGTAAGCTAACGGCATTGCTTGCGGCACCTTCAGTGCGACAAGTTCAGCTTTTTCATGAGTTTGGCAAACCTGCAGTCAGGGTGAAGAGGATGAAAAAACGGCTCGACCGCCAGCAGATTCACGAAGTTGGTTTTGTGGTTGATCGCTTCGTCCAGGCGCTGGAGCGCCAGATCGAAATCTTCCATCCCGACTGCAGCGAAACCTTCTGCCAGGGGAGTGACGTATTGCCGCCCCGCGAATTGGCGCAGTCTCTCGACACATTCTTCGGCGCGCGATAAGCTGCCTTCCCGGGCATGGGCTGCGGCAAGCAGACCGATATCCAATGGCGAGGCAGACGGCGAGAGACACTGTATCACCGCGTCGTAACGCTGCTGCTGGAAGTGCAAGAGTCCTTCATACAATCGCGCTTCAGGATAGTCGCGGTCCAGTTCGAAAGACTTTCGGAGATGCTCTGCGGCTGATGAGTAGTCTCCTTTTACGTAGTGAAGATAAGCCATCCGCGCGCAATCGCTGGCCGAGAGCGGGTCCAGTTCAGTCGAGTGGCGAAGTCCTGACTCTGCCGCGTTAATGTCCCCCTGGCACAACAAGGCCATGCCACGAAACATATGCGCCGGCGCGTGACTGGGTTGTAATTTTAGCGCTCGGTCATACAGTTTCTCGGCTTCATCCCAACGATGCTCAAACCACGCACGAAGTGCGCCCAGCACCGTGCATGTGTCACCGGATTCAGGATCGAGCGCATATCCGCGTTCTGCGTTTGCTTTTACTTCTGGATACACATCACGGCCCGAGACCATCCCGAACTGGGCAAGAAGGCCGCTCGCCGCAGCCATGCCGCTGTAAGCAAGAGCGTAGTTCGGATAAGTCTCTGTGAGCCCTCGGAGCTGCTCCAGGGCGGCGTGCAACGTTTCAGGCGACTGCTGGTGAATCAGAAATCGAGCTCGCAGGTACCTTATATATGCGTCAAGATCTGGAGCCGAGGGTCGCGCTGGCCCTTGTACTTCCGGCATGTGAAGCCTGAGTAGATCCGTAACAGATTGTGCAATCTCTTCCTGGATCACAAACACGTCCTGGAGCTCGCGACGGAACGTCTCCGACCAGATGTGATGACCCGATTCGGTCTGAATCGCCTGGGCAGTGATCCGCAGCTGTTCGCCGGACTTCCTCACGCTTCCTTCAATGACAAGATTCGCGCCGAGACGCTGCCCTACTTCGCGGATATCGATGTTGGCACCCTTGAAGTGAAAGGCCGATGTCCGCGCGATCACGTTCAAACCGGATACCCGCGTAAGCGAGTTCGTGATCTCTTCACTGATCCCGTCGCAAAAATAGTCCTGCTCCGGCTCTGGACTCATGTTCACGAACGGCAACACGGCAATGCACATACGGCCCGGTGGCGGTGCGGCGCCAATCTCGTCGCGATGCTTTGCCGGTTGGGCGTCAAGCCAGCGGAAGACCGGGACATAACTGCCCGGCCGCAATCCAATCAGAACCGGATCAACCGTACCCTGCCCTTCCTCGTAATAGGCCTTCAACTTCGCTCTGAGACGACGAGCCTCGACCCGAACAATCGCGTCGATGTTCGGATCGTACTCCGAGGTGCGGTCGAACACCTCCATTGCAATCGAGAACTCCTTGAGGCTATCGATATCTCCATCGATTGTCCGATTCACGATGTGCGTCAGAAACCGACATAACCGGACCGACGAAACGAAACCAAGGCTATTCACCACCCGCGCCAATTGGTCGCGAACCGCCGTCGCCGGCACGGGGTCGGCGGCAGAGTTGGCGAGAGATTTTCCGGATGACAACGGCGACGTTGGCACTTGCTTCTCTCCCGCATTCATTATGCTCCACGAAGCTTCGCAGTATCACGGCGAGCTTACGGCGGCTTACGGCCGATCGAAGGCCAGAGGGCTTAGCGTGGAATCAGTTAGAGGATCGATGCAGACCGACAGACAAGCAGGAACAGTAATTTTTGTGTCCAACAGGAGCCCGAAAGCCACGGTCCTGCAAGACATCGAAGCGCACGGACTGGTTATGCAGTGGGTGCACAGCATAAGGGCAGCAGTTGATTTGCTCAACTCGGCGCACGAGAAGACGGTGATTGTCACGGAACTCGCCCTGGCCGATGGCAATTGGAGAGATCTCGTCGAACGGGTCAATTGCATCGATATCAATCTCTCTACTTCAATCCTACTTGTGACTTCCTCCAGTACGGCGGAGCTCTGGTGGGACGCGCTCGAATGCGGCATCGATGACATTCTGCCCGCGTCTCTCCTGGCCTCTCGCTTATGTCAACTTCTACAGGAGAATAGTTTCGATGAACGGAACCAATAGTTCGGCAAAGCATTACGACTTGGTGGTGATCGGCTCCGGCGCTGCCGGACATCACGGGGCAATTCAGGCCGCCAAACTCGGCAAAAAGGTTGCGGTGGTCGAATGCTCTATAGCTCTTGGAGGGGCCAGTATTAACACCGGCACAATTCCGAGCAAGACACTTCGGGAGGCTGTCCTGCGTTCTACCCGATCAGGGTGTACGGATCGCCGGATCTCGGCCTCAAACCTGGCGCAGAGAATCGAGGAAGTCGCGTCCAACGAGGTTCGGGTGTTTGAGAGTCAATTTCGCCGCAACGAAATTGATGTATTGACTGGCACTGCGTCCTTTGCCGGACCGCACACTGTACGGGTTGCGAATCTGGAAGGAGAGCAGTTCTGCCACGCGGACTATGTATTGATCGCAACGGGCTCACGACCGGCTCACAACGACGCGATTCCCGTGGATGGCATCTCCATTATCGATACAGACGCGATTCGCCGCTTAAGGACGGAGCACCACACGTTGACCATCGTCGGGGGTGGGGTGATTGGTATCGAGTATGCCTGTATTGCAGCCGCTATGAATATTCCAGTGACACTAATTGAACGCCGCCCTCGAATACTCGATTTCGTCGACCAGCAGATCGTCGAAGCGCTGAGTTATCACATGCGCAGCCTGGGCGTGACTTTTCGTCCAGGTGAGGAAGTCGAGGAGGTTGCGAAATCTTCTGAGGGCAAAGTCTGCGCGAAGCTGAAGAGCGGAAAGCAAATCTGGTCGGATGCTTTGCTTTACGCTGTGGGGCGCCAGGCCAACACAGATTCGTTGAATCTTGCGGCATGTGAACTCGCTGCCGATGCGCGCGGCCGGATCTACGCCGCGGGCGACGTGATCGGATTCCCGAGTCTATCGTCCGTTGCGATGGAACAGGGTCGCGTGACGTAGTCCCTGCCTGCACACCGGCAGCCTGTAGGTCCGTGTGCTCCAAGTCCAGGGTGGAAGCATCCGGCTGCGTGCCTTTTGGCCAGAGCCTATCAGCGTCTTTGGCTCTTCGATGTTGACGATACCTACGGCAGTTCACATTTGTTAGACATATCACTCAGCCCGGCCCTCCCACCGCCTTGACGCTGGCAGTGTGAGGAAACCCCTCACGGGGCTCCCTCTGTCGAACCGACAGAGGGTCCTTGTCTCGGCAGCTTTCGACCCAGCCGTTACCAGCTACGCCGATGCCGATAGGCTACTGCGGACGGAACCGCAAGTTCAGCTCACTCCTTTCGTGTTGAACAATCATTCAAACAACTTCAAGTCGCACCCGGACTCTCATCCCGCTTGCTCTCCGGCCTCCGCTCGCCGGCTGCGCGCCTGAGACGCGGATCAGTGGGAAGACGAGAATCTATCTCGCCGTTTACACATCAATATTAACTGTATGAAAAAGCTCGGTTTCTTATCGTTTGGCCATTGGACGCCTTCATCTGAGTCACAGGCTATAGTCTTGCCACGATCGAAAAGGTCAGGATGGTCGTCGCAGCAACCAGGAAGACATAGCTTGGCAGGCGGTCCACCTCAAGCAGCAAGGAATTCAGCACTCGCTTGATATCGCCCGACTCTTGCCGGTCTTCGCGCTCCTTCGCAAGGGCATCGAATTCGTCAAAAAACAAAACACATTGACGCAGGCGCGCATACTGAAACACTTCCTGAATGCGCTTCGCAGTTTCGCCTAGATACCTGTTAACCACTTTCTCGTAGCGCATTTAAGGAAAGGAACAGCCAGGACGTGCCTCCGGCCTCATCGCTCGTGCACTACAGACGGCAGATGAGCAACTCGCGTTCGTAGATCATCTCAGGCGGCAGATGGTCGTGCACTGAGATGAACAGCTCCTCATGGCCTATGACCTCCTGCTTCCACGCCACGGGGTCGACCTTCTGCAGTGCGTCGAACTGAGCCTCGGGAAAGTCGAGGCCATTCCAGTGGATGTCGCCATAATGCGGGGTCCAGCCGATGGAGGTTTCCTTGCCCTGCGCGCGGCCGCTTACGCGGTCGACAATCCACTTGAGCACACGCATGTTTTCGCTGAAGCCCGGCCAAAGGAACTTGCCGTCGTCGCCCTTGCGGAACCAGTTCACGTGGAATATACGAGGTGTACTCGTCAGCGTGCGCTGCATGCGAATCCAATGACGGAAGTAGTCGCCCGTGTGGTATCCGCAGAAGGGCAGCATGGCCATGGGGTCGCGGCGCACCTTGCCGAGCGTACCTGCGGCTGCCGCGGTCATTTCCGAACCCATGGTAGCGCCGGTGTAGACGCCCGCACTCCAATTGAAGGCCTGGTAGACGAGCGGCATGGTTGTCGAACGGCGACCGCCGAAGATGATGGCCTTGATGGGCACGCCATCGGGCTCCTCCCACGCATCGTCAATGACCGGACACTGCGAGGCGGGCGCGGTGAAGCGGCCATTGGGATGAGCCGCCGTCGCCCCGGTAGCCTCGGCGATCTCGGGCGTCCAGTACTGTCCACGCCAGTCCAGGCACTCGGGAGGCGGCGTGTCGGTCATGCCCTCCCACCAGACGCCTCCCTCAGGCGTAAGCGCGACGTTGGTAAAGATAGTATTGCGGCGTAGGTTGTCCATAGCGTTAGGGTTGGTTTTCTCGGAGGTGCCAGGCGCTACTCCGAAGAAGCCGGCCTCTGGGTTGATGGCGCGCAACTGGCCCGTCGCATCGGGCTTAATCCATGCGATATCGTCGCCAACCGTCCAGACCTTCCAACCCTCCATGCCCTTCGGCGTGACCATCATGGCGAAGTTGGTCTTGCCACATGCCGAAGGAAAGGCGGCGGCCACGTAGGTCTTTTCGCCCTGCGGATTTCGAGACCGACGATGAGCATGTGCTCGGCCATCCAGCCTTCGTCTCGTGCGATGTTCGAGGCGATACGGAGCGCAAAGCACTTCTTTCCCAGAAGCGCATCCCCGCCGTAACCCGAGCCGTAGCTCCAGATCTCCCGCGTCTCCGGAAAGTGGACGATGTATTTGTCTTCGTTGCAGGGCCAAGGCACACCTGCCTCTCCTTTGGCCAGCGGAGCACCAACGCTGTGCATGCAGGGCACGACGCGCTTGAGGTCCTTATCAATCTCGGCGAAGACGGCCAGGCCGATACGCGCCATGATACGCATATTCACGACCGCATATTCGGAGTCGGTCAACTGTACGCCGAGCTGCGACATAGGCGACCCGATGGGGCCCATACTGTAAGGCATAACATACATGGTTCGTCCGCGCATGCAGCCCTTGAAGAGCTGCTTCAGCCTCTTCCGCATCACAAAGGGATTTTCCCAGTTGTTGGTCGGGCCGGCGTTGTCTTTGCTGAGACTACAGATGTAGGTTCGTTCTTCGACGCGCGCAACATCCTTTGCGTCGGAGCGGGCGTAAAAGCAGCCTGGCCACTGCTCTTGGTTCAGTTCCGTGAAGGTTCCACTGTTGACAAGTTGCTGGCACAGACGATCGTACTCAGCGTCGGAGCCGTCAACCCAATGGATGGCGCTTAGCTAGGTCAACTCCGCCATCTTTTCGACCCAGCGAATCAGATGCTTGTTGGTCGTCAGCGGCAGCTCGGTTATGGTCTTCGTCATGGTCATTGGCTGGAGTCCCTCGGGAGACAGTTCGGTGCGCAATTCCGCAAGGGGACATGCGGCACGGGTTTGTTTTGGCTTTTAGGACAGCGATTCCCTGCTGCCCCGGCGGTACTCATGCGCGGGCCACGACAGGAGACTTTGAACTTCGTCTACACCTTCCGGTGGATGAGGTCCTCCGCCGGCTTCTCGCAGACCTGCTCGCGAGACGGCATACGGTCGGTCTGCGGGTTTACGACGATGGAGTGAAGGTCAGAGATCTCGCGTTGCGAGAGTTGCAGCAGCGGCAGCTCCACGCGCAAAGTCGTGCTCTTGCCCTCGACGCTCTCGATGGAGAGAGTTCCGTCGTGGCTGCCGCAGATCGCCTTGACGATAGCGAGTCCCAGGCCAGTGCCACCGGAGACGCGCGAGCGCGCCTGGTCGGTGCGGTAGAAGCGCTCGAAGACCGCCGGCAGCGCCTCCGCCGGGATGCCGATGCCGGTGTCGGAGACAATAAGTACGGCGCGCTGCCGTTCGGCAAAGAGCTGCACCGCAATAGCTCCACACGTGGGAGTGTATTTAATGGCGTTGTCGACTAGATTGACGACGATCTGCTTCAAGCGCATGACGTCGCCGGTCACGTAGATTCGCTCATCGGTCTGGCAAGAGAGCGCGATGCTCTTTTCCTCAGCAAGCAAGCTCATGTGTTCGAGCGTGACACGCACGATCGAAGCCAGCTCCACCGGCACCATCTCCATGCGCTCGCCGCCGGCATCGAGCCGGGAAATGGTCATCAGGCTGTGAACAATGCGCGACATACGGTCGCCCTCTTCAAGCGCACTGCTGATGCCGTCCATCGCTTGCGCGGGAAGGGCCGGCATCTGTAACAGAGCCTCCAACTCACCGCGGATGATCGTGAGTGGCGTGCGCAACTCGTGCGAGGCGTCTGCGGAGAAGCGTTGATTGTGCGCGAGTGCCTCCTCCAAGCGGTCGATCATACGGTTGAGCGCAAGCGAGAGGCGTTCGAGTTCATCGCCCGAAGGAATGATCGGCAGTCTTTCACCCATCTGCTTACGGCCTACGTGCTCCGCCTGCTCTGTCAGCGCGACGACCGGCCGCAGAGGCCGTGCCATGAGCATATAGCCGCCGACGGCTGCGATGAACAGGATGCCAGGCGTGGCAATGAGCAGGATGAGAAAGAGGCTATGCAGCAGGTGCTGCAGCGGCTCCATGCTTGCTCCGGTCTCTACGAGGATGAGCCTGCCGTTGGGCGAAGTGTACGCCACCGTGTAGACCATCAGCGGCTGACCTGTCGAGGAGTGCGTCCGGTGAAAGTCGTTCAGTCCTTCGGCCGTGGTGGGGTGCGGCAGGTCGGAGATCCGCACTGGCGGATCGCGCATGTCGCCGGAGTCGTAGAGCACCTTACCGGCTTCGAAGATACGTACAAACGGGTCGCTGATACCCGGCGGGTATGACTCACTCATCTCAGCCTGAAACCAAGCCGGCCCCTTGACTTCGAGCGGCGCGAGGTAGTCGGCCTCAATGCTATGGGCGGTGGTATTCAGCGAGCGCTCGAGCGACTTGGTGAGATAGGCTCGCACCCCGATATAAACCGCTATACTGAAGAAGATCAGCGCCATGGCCAGCATAGCGACGTAAAATGCCGTGACCCGTGCGCGAAGGGAGTTGCGGTTCATGCCTCGCTCCCACCACGGATCATATAGCCGGTACCACGGACCGTGCGGATCATCTTGAAGGTGTTCCCTTCGTCTACCTTGGCGCGCAGGTGCCGCACATAGACATCGACGATATTGGTGATTCCGTCGAAGCTCTGGTCCCATACATGCTCGATGATCATATTGCGCGAGAGGACACGCTCTGCGTTCTGCATGAGGTATTCGAGCAGCGCATATTCCTTGGCGGTCAGTTCGACACGCTTACCACCTCGCTTGACCTGCTGGGTAAGGCGATCGAGTTCGAGGTCGTCGACGCGCAGGGTGCTGGAGCGATTGACCGGTCCGCGCCGCAGCAGTGCCTTCACCCGCATCAGCAGCTCGGCAAAGGCGAACGGCTTGGTGAGGTAATCATCTGCGCCAAGCTCGAAAAGCTTCACCTTGTCATCGATCGAATCGCGCGCTGTCAGAATCAACACCGGCACAAAGACGTTTTTGCGACGGATGCGCTGCAGCACGTCGGAACCGGTAACACGGGGCAGCATCAGATCGAGGATGATGAGGTCGTAGGGATAGACTTCGGCAAACTCCAACCCCTCGAAGCCATCAGGGGTGACATCCACGGCGTACCGCTCCGCCGTGAGCCCGCGTTTGACTAACGTAGAAACCTTCTGCTCGTCTTCGATCAATAGGATTCGCATATATGTTACGCCCCTTATTAGCTTGCGTGGCCATGAAGCTCTGCTGAAACAAAGATGAAAAGCTATTCATCCCGATCAACGGCATCTGTCTGCCAAATGCGCCTCCTACATGAACACATTTTCATACGGACTTCAAGCAGAACTCATCCTGCATCAACAAGCTACTCCTTGTGTCCCAGGAGCCACCATGTCTATGTCGGTAATTCGAACCGTATTCCTCACCGCATCGCTGGCCACGCTCGTCTTGCCCGCGTCGTTCGCTCAAGAAACCTCCTCCGTTAAGCTCATCCACTCCGTCAATCTCCCCGGCTATACCGGTGACTTCGACCACTTCGCTGTAGATTACGACCGAAACCGTCTATTGCTCGCGGCCGAGGATCACGGTACGCTGGAGGTCTTCGATCTCACGACCTCGGCCCATCTCCGCACCGTGTCGGGCTTCGGCAACCCACACAGCATCCTCGTCCGCAAGGGCTCGCCTACGGTTCTCATCACGGATAGCGAGAAGCAGGGCGCGACGTTGCGTGACGCGGTCAACTATACAAAGAAGTCCGCAGTTGGATTGGCGCCGGGCTCCGATACGTCGAAGTACGACGCGATTAGCAACACGCTCTATGTCGTTACTGGCGGCAAGGACGTCGGCCTGAAGACGGCAAACCTCGAAGCCGTAAACCCGGATTCGGGCACAATCCTGGGAAAAGTGATCTTCCAAGACAACCACGTCGAGGCCATGGCCTTCGTCGATGACGATCCGCGCTTGTTCATCAACCTCACCCAGACCAACCAGCTCGCGGTGCTCGACCGCGCAACGCTCAAGGTGCTCAGCACTTGGCCCGTCCCACCGGCAAAGCAGAATGCGATGGTCGCTTTCGACCCCGCACAGCACCGGCTGTACGTCGTCTGCCGCGATCCTGGCATGGTGGTCGTCATGAACTCCGACACCGGTGCGGTCGTCGGTACGCAGCCTGCCCCTCTCCGCTCGGATGAGGTGCAGTACGATGCGGCTACGAAGCGGCTCTATGTCCCCGGCGGAGAAGGGTACATGGGTATTTACGACACCTCCGATCCGGATCATCTGAAGATGACCGAGAAGGTAACCACCGCTCCCGGCGCGAAGACCGGCCTGCTGATCCCGTCTGCGAATCGGCTCTTCCTCGCTGTGTCGCCAGGCGAGAGCAAAGCCATGGCAAAGATCCTTACCTATGAAGTGAAGTAACTCCCAACTCCAACTCCGCTGGTCGGTGTACGCTTTTGCCCTCACGAAGCGTGCACATAGCTACCCCTGTCTCCATGTTCTGCACTCAACTTGGCCCATCCAGTGATCTCGATGAAGTCGGCTCTTCTCTTTATGCTTCGATCTTCGCCGTTGGCTCAGCGTCCGCTCAGCAGGCGGCGACGATCATCTCGCTCGACGAAGCCATACAGCGCGCACAGAAGGCCAACAGTGCCTTTACTGCCGCCACGACCGACGCGGAAGTAGCGCAGTCGCAGCGCAGTATCGCCCCGCGCTGCGCTGCTTCCCGGCATCGATTCGAGAGCGGCCCTAAGGTCGGGGTTGTTGGCTTTGGCTGCCGCGTCGATCTCGGCGCGGCTTGGCAGAGTGAGCAGCTGTGTCAGACTGGAGGCGACGGTGTACGGCGTCGTCGGATCGGGGAAGAGCAGTACGCCGATGTCGAGCCGAGAGCGTTCTGCGGCAAGCTTGGCCTCGTTGAGGTCGCGTTGACGCTGCTGGAGTTGGATGTCGCCACGCACTGTATCGGCATGGGCGACCTCGCCTGCAGCCTCGCGCTGCTGGGTGATGGTACTGAAGCGGTCGGCTTCATCGCGTGCGCGCTGGCCGACGGTAAGTTTTGCGTCCGCTGCCAGCACGCCGTAGTAGTTGGCGACGACGACGGAGACAAGACCGCGCCGTGCAACCCTTCAGCGTAGCTTCGTTCATGGGACTCATCATGGTCATCGGCATCGTCGCGAAGAACGGTATGCTGCTGCTCGATGCAGAAGCTCGCTTCCGGGACGAGGGCATGTCCCCCCCGAGGATGCGATACTGCACGCTGGACGCCGCCGGCTGCGGCCCATCCTGATGACGGCGCTGGCCGCCATCACCGGCATGTTGCCGTCGGCCTTCGCGATTGGCGCCGGCTCACAGATGCTGCAGCCACTGGCAATCGCGGTCATCGGCGATCTGCTGATCTCCACGCTCCTTTCGTTGATCGTTACGCCGGTCGTCTTCTTTCGGCTTACCCGCAAGCGCCACATGCAACGGATCATCACGGAGGCCGTCTAGCTCGATGACAGATGTGACCGGCCAGATGAAAGCTTCTTCATTTACGCTTCATGAAAATCTCAGGCCGCCTCGCGAAGCATGGGGACGATTTGATTTCGACTTTGCCGAAGATGAAAAGAGAGTTGAGATGTTCGCATGACGACCTCCACGCCCATCGATCCTCAGTTGAACCCACAACAGCGTCCCGTCAAAGTACGCAGACAGTCGTTGCTCGGTCGCACCACCGCCTTTTTCGTCTTCTTGTTCGAGAGGGTTATGCCAGACCCCTTTGTCTTTGCCGTACTCCTCACCTTTCTCGCTTCTGTACTCGCGTTCTTATACGCGCCCGATGCGGCTCCGAAGCAGATTGCCGCAGCGTGGTACGCGGGCGTCTTCAACCTCTTCACCTTCGCCTTCCAGATGGTCATCATTCTGACCGCCGGTCGCGCACTGGCGAGCGCACCGGCGATTCGGCGGCTGCTGGCGAAGATTGCCGACCTGCCGCGTTCACCAGCGGACGCCGTCTCGTTGATCGTCGTGGTGTCGATGGCGGCGTCCTGGGTCAACTGGGGTCTTGGTCTGGTCACCGCTGCGCTGCTCGCGCGTGAGATGGCCAAGCGTATCCCGGTGGATTTCGGTTGGCTGGTGGCAGCGGGCTACACCGGCTACGTCATCTCGACCGAAGGCCTCTCGGGTTCGATCGCGCTCTCGCAGTCCACGCATGGATCTGCCTTGAACATCGTGGAAAAGCTGACCGGGCATCTCACGCCGCTCTCAGAGACCGTCTTCACAAAGTACAACCTCATCCCCATCGCCGCGCTCTTCGTCCTGCTGCCGCTGGTCTTTCGCCACATCGGGCCTACCGCGCAGAACAGGCAGCCAGCCGATCCCGCACGCCTCCAGGAGGAGGACGATCACGCCGTCGTGAAGGAAGACACTGGCACCTTCGGCGCGAAGCTCGATCATGCCTGGATCCTGAACGTACTGCTGGTGATTTTCATTGGGAGTGCATTGGTGCTCGAGGTCATCCGCACGCACGGCACGATCGATCTGAACATCGTCATTATGACGCTGCTTTCGCTGGGTCTGCTGCTGCATTGGAGGCCTGCCGCCTACGTCGGCGCCATCAAGCTGGCCGCCCGCAGCTCCGGCTCGCTGATCCTGCAGTATCCACTCTACGGCGGCCTGATGGGCATCATCACGACGACAGGTCTTGCAGGTGTACTGTCCAAGGTTTTCATCAATTATTCCACCGCGCACACGCTTCCCTTCTTCACCTACCTCACCTCCATGATCATTACGCTCTTCGTGCCCAGCGGCGGCGGGCACTGGGCAGTGCAGGGACCCTTCGCAATACCGGCCGCCATACAGCTTCACTCATCGCTCGCCGGCACCACCATGGCCGTCGCCATGGGCGAGTCGGTAGCCAACATGATCCAGCCCTTCTGGGCGTTGCCCATTCTCGCCATCGCTGGCATCAAGATGCGCCGCATGATGGGCTTCATGGTCATCACCTTCGTCGTCTCGGGGATAGTCTTCGGGCTGTCGCTGCTGTTTCTGCTTCCCACGCCATAGATCGAAAGGAATCACACCATGTCTCTCCTGTTGAAGTCCGTGCCTGCGTTTGTGCTCTTTTCGATGCTCGCAGCTGCGCAGCCCAGCTTTGCCGCAGTTAGCCCAGATGCGCCCTTCAAGCTGCGCGAGGTTTGGAAGATCGGCGGAGACGGTAGCTGGGACTACATGACCGTCGACTCGCAGGCTCACATCCTCTACGTCGCGCGACTCGATCGAGTCATGCTGGTCGACACGCGGACCGGCAAGCTCATCACCGAGATCAGTAGCCTGCAGCATGTGCATGGCGTGGCTTTCGACGAGGAGGGCAAGGTTGGATACATCTCCGACGGAGGCGCCGGTACGGTGCTCGTCTTCGACCGCGCCACGTACAAGATTCTCGCGACCATCCCCGCCGGCAAGAACCCCGACGCCGTGCTCTTTGAACCTACCCAGCGGCGCGTCTTCACCTTCAATGGCATCAGCCACGACGCAACCGTGATCGACGCCGCGACCAACCATGTCATCGCTACATTACCCATGCCGGGCAAACCCGAATTCTCGGTCACCGACGGCTCCGGGAACGTCTTTGTAAATATCGAGAACGGCAGCGCTATCTTGCGCCTCGACGCCAAAACACTGACGATCACCGCTAGATGGCCGCTGTCCCCCGGCGAGGGTCCTTCGGGCCTCGCCATCGATACAGAGCACCATCGGCTCTTCTCCGTCTGCGACAACGGCAAGATGGCGATCCTCGACAGCCAGACCGGCAAACTGATTGCCTCGCCTACGATTGGGGAAGGCGCTGACGCAGCAGTCGTCGATGCTGCACATAACCTCATCTTCAGCTCCAATGGCGAAAGCGGGACGATGAGCATCCTGCGTTCTTCCGCCTTTGGAGGCTACTCCACGTTCCAAACGCTGCCGACAAAACTTGGCGCTCGCACGATGGCGGTCGACCCCTCCACGGGCACCGTCTACACGGTCTCGGCATCGTTGGGTCCCAAACCGCCCGCCTCGCCAGCAAATCCCAAGCGTCGCCCTGCAATCGTACCTGGCAGTTTCGTGATCTTTGTATTCTCCCGCTAGAAAGACCTACTTCCACGATAGCTCCCCACGGCACTGGTCAAAACAGTTGCCGAGGGAGTATTGTGCCTTGGATTTTCAGATACGATCGGCACCAGCAGACCTTCGCCAATATGCACAAAACCCATGATTGACAAGGGTTTTTGTAGTCTTCGCAGACTGCGCCCAGGAGCCCGCAAAAATCAGGTGAACAAGTTTTTATGTAAGCTTCACAAATCCTTCATTCCGTCCCCAGTAAATGACCCCCGGCGTAATTTGCACCCGTTTGCGGAGTTGAAAAGCGCCTTGGCCGTTTCGCCAGAATTGAGGGGTATCAAATGAACACGCGTTTCACACCAATCAGATTTTCTCTCTTCGCTTTGCTGCTGCTGGCCACGGCAGTCGTCTCGTTCGCGCAGGTCTCCACCGGAACCATCGCCGGAACCATCACCGACAGCAACGGCGCGGTCGTACCCAACGCCACCGTTGTCATCACCGATACGGCTACGGGCATCGTCACCAAATCCGTGACCAGCGCCACTGGCTTCTATTCGGTTCCCAATCTGCAGATCGGCCCCTACACCGTCTCGGTATCGGTCACCGGCTTCTCCACCCAGACCGCCAACGACGTGCAGCTCAACGTCGGAGCGCAGCAGGAGGTCAACTTCGCCCTGCAAATCGGCGCGGTCGACGTCAAGATCGTCGTCAACAGCACGCCGCCCAGCATCGATCTCGTCACCTCCACCAACATGCCAGTCGTCGACGAGCGCACTATCGTCGATCTGCCGCTCAATGGTCGCGACTGGACCTCACTCGCCAACCTCCAACCTGGCGTCGCTTCTGTCCGTACCCAGCCCGCCGTCGCCGTCACCAACCAGCGCGCCAACCGTGGCGTCGGCAACCAACTCACCGTCGGTGGCGCACGTCCGCAGCAGAACAACTACCGCGTCGACGGCATCAGCATCAACGACTACTCTAACGGCGGCCCTGGCGGCGTCATCGGCTCCAACCTCGGTGTCGATGCCATTCAGGAGTTCTCCGTCGTCACCTCCAACGCCTCCGCCGACTATGGCAAGACCGCAGGCGGCATCATCAACGCCGTTACCCGCGGTGGCACCTCCAAACTCCACGGCAGTGTCTACGAGTTCATCCGCAACAGCGCACTCGACGCCCGCAATCAGTTCGACGTCCCCAACTCCATCGCCGAGTTCCGCCGCAACCAGTTCGGCGCATCCGCCGGTGGTCCCATCCTCCACGATCGCACCTTCATCTTCGCCGACTACGAAGGTCTACGCCAGTACCAGGGCATCAGCATCACCTCCAGCGTACCCAACTCCGATGCACGCAACGGTCTGCTCTGCATCAACGCAGCTTGCGCCTCCAAGGTGCAGAACACCGTCAACCCAGCCGTAACACCCTACCTCACCTTCTACCCGCTGCCCAACACCGGCGTCATCGATAGCCCCACTGCCGACGTCGGCACCTTCGCCTTCAACACCCCGCAGATCAGCCACGAGAACTTCTACACCGGGCGGCTCGATCACAAGATCACCGACAACGATTCGCTCACCGGAACCTACTTCTACGATCGCGGCGATCTTGAATCGCCCGATCCTTTCAACATCCGCATCACCGGCAACCTGGCGCGACGCACCCTGGCCACCGTCGACGAGAGCCATGTCTTCAGCGCCAGCCTGGTCAACTCAGCCAAGTTCGGCTTCAGCCGCGTCGTCTCCATCGCACCCACCACACTGTCCGCGATCAACCCCGCCGCCTCCAACACCAGCCTCGGCTTCGTCCCAGGACTACCCGTCGGACTCATCAACATCGGCGGCGTCTCCAACTTCCAGGGCGGACTCAAAGCCACCGGAGAGTTCGACTTCCATCTCAACTCCTACCAGTTCTACGACGACGTCAACTTCACCCACGGCAAGCACGCCATCAAGTTCGGCTTCGCCTTCGAGCGTCTCCAGAACAACCAGCTCGGCACTTCCAATCCCAATGGACAGTTCATCTTTTCGAGCCTCGCCACTTTCCTCAGCGCAACTCCAACCAGCTTCAACAGCCCCATCCAGCAGGGCACCTCGCCCCGCGACCTGCGTCAGTCCGTCTATGGCGCGTACTTGACCGACAACTACCGCATCTTCAACAACCTCACCCTCAACCTCGGCCTGCGTTACGAGCCCGTCAGCGTGCCCACGGAGACCGCCAACCGCATCGCCGTCCTGCCCGCCGTGTCGGCCACGGCGCGGCGTCTCGGCAGCCCTTACTTCCCTAATTCCAGCTTCCTCAACATCGCACCTCGCGTCGGCTTCGCATACGATCCATTCGGTAAAGGCAATACCTCCGTCCGCGGCGGCTACGGCATCTACGACACCCAGACCCTCAACTATCTCTATGAGGGCCTGTCCATCTTCACCGCGCCGTATCTCCTACTCGGCAACATCACCGCACTCGCCTCCGGAGACTTCCCCAACAACGCCTACACCAAGGAGAACGCAGCAGGCGCGGTCGGCCTTCGCTACGCCTATGCCGACCAGCACCCCAAGCGCGGCTACGTCCAGCAGTACAGCCTCAACATCCAGCAGACCCTGCCCTACGACTTCACCTTGCAGGTCGGCTACGCTGGCTCCCGCGGCATTCACCTTCCCTACCGCGTGGACGATATCAACACCGTGCAACCAGTCAAGGACTCCATCGGCTACGGCTTCTACGGCCCTAACTGCACTACCTGCGTGTCCACCGCGACCCTCACCTCGCAAAAGCTGAATCCCAACGTCGGCCAGATAAGCGCTGTCTTCATGTCCGGATACTCCCACTACAACTCGCTGCAGGCCAGCCTCAACAAGCGCTTCAGCCATAGCACTCAGCTTGGCGTCTCCTACACTTGGGCCAAGTCCATCGACGACGGCTCCTCCTCCACCTTCGGAGACACCTTCGCCAACTCCGTCTCCAGCCTGCCTACCTGGGCACCCGACCGCCGCCGCGCCATCTCCGACTTCATCGTCGCTCATAACGTAGTCGTCAACTATCTTTACGAGTTACCCAAGGTCAAAGAAGGCAATGGTGTTTCCTATCTCGCTAACGGCTGGCAGTGGGGAGGCATCTTCCAGTTCTCCACCGGCGAACCGCTCACCCCGCTCATCAGTGGTGACCCTCTCAACCTCAAGAGCGCCGACACCTTCGCGTTTCCCGACCGTCTGAAGGGACCCGGCTGCACCGGTAATCCGGTCAAGTCTTTCAACTCGATGAACCGCCAGTTCCTCAACACCGCCTGCTTCGCCTTCCCCACTTACAACCCGGTCACCGGATACACCCACCTCGGCAACGCGGGACGCAACTCCGTCATCGCTCCCAACCTCAATGAGTTCGATACCTCGCTCGTCAAGAACACCACCTTTAAGCCCTGGGAGCACCCCATCAACCTCCAGTTCCGCGCCGAACTTTTCAACGTCGCCAACCACACCAACTACGGCCCACCACCGAAGGCTGGCACCCAGCTCTTCAACGCCAGCGGAGCAGCCCTATCCGCCGCAACCGCCGGCGTCCTCGTAGGCCCCACCGCAACCAGCTCCCGGCAGGCCCAGTTCGCCCTCAAGGTCCTCTTCTAACCCAATCCTCGCATCACAAGGGCGGGGCTTCGGTCCCGCCCTTAGTCCTCCGTAAAAGTAGAAGAAAGTATCCGATAAGTCTCACATCCGTTTTCAGGAAGATTATCCGGTAGTCCGACATCAAGTTGTTCTCAAAGGTGACCCGTGGAGTCGGCACATCGCGATGCTTGCCGTCAATGTCGTGCGAATCGCGCGTTTTCCCAGACTACGATCGAGCCGTTGCCTCTCACCCGATCGACGGAGGAGTAATCCTTGCGTTCAACGGCGAAACAGTAAAAATGCGGTTGATGGATGACGATGTGTCATTCCACCAACCGCAAACCGGAATCAGCGCAACTACTGAGGTGCGGTGTTACTTTATCGGGCCAAATAGAGTGGCCTTCGTCGTCAACTGCGACTTCATCTCATCACGGATCTCGTTGGCGATCTTGCCCAACGCGAGCTTATCGTCGCCTGGCTTGTAGTTGAAGACAACGCCGAGGGCACCGATGGTCTTGCCCGACGCATCCTGAAGCACCAGTTCATCTTCAAAGTGGCGTCCGGTTTTGTCCACCTCCAGGTTGCTCTTACCGGTGTTGATGCAGCGCATATCATCCTCATCGCCGATCTTGCCGATACGGCCGAAGTTCGACGCCACGATGACATTCTTGTGGCCCGGCGGCGTTGCATGAATGGCGATCAGGATCACCTCCGGATGCTTCGCTAGCGCCTCCTGCGTCAGCTTCATCGCGAAGGGTGAGGGCGTGGTGTAGGTCGGGTCCATCTCTTTGGCTTCGACCTTGCGCATCGCAGAAATAGCCTGTTCGCGCGTCTCCTGTGCGAAGGCGGGAACGAGACTAAAGAGACTCACGGTCATGGCACATATTGCGGCGGTTGCTGTTTTCATGTTTCTCCCGGACTGAGTGAAGGTTTGGATGGTGATGCTGCGGGGACCGTCCAAAACCGGCCACGCATACATCCTATGCCGTATTGAACGATGGCCGCTTGAGATGAGCGACAACTGAAACAAGTATGAAATTGCTTTCATCTCACAGGACCGCAGCCACACGGTTTGCGGGGCCACCACATAAACGCGGCTTCATCCAGATTTCACCCCGTCTTCATCCTGCGGGTCGATAAAGGCTGGGAACACCTGCGCCCCAAACTTCCAGCCGCTCCGGAACAGGCGCCATGAGGCTATCGATGTCCACCACGCTTCCCACGCCGCAGACGACGCTCTCCCCTATCCTGCCGGAGCTCAATGGCTCCGACATCTTCGTGCGAGCACTTGAAAACGAAGGCGTCGAGTACATCTTTGGCGTGCCGGGCGAGGAGAATCTCGACCTGCTCGAATCGCTTCACCACTCCAGCATCCAGCTGGTCGTGACCCGGCATGAGCAGGTCGCCGGATTCATGGCGGCAACCTATGGCCGACTTACGGGCAAGCCCGGCGTCTGCCTTAGCACGCTGGGGCCGGGCGCCACCAACTTCGTCACCGCCGCAGCATACGCCTCGCTCGGCGGGATGCCCATGCTGATGATCACTGGGCAGAAGCCGATCCGGCACAGTCGCCAGGCGCGCTTCCAGATCATCGACACCGTCGCCATGATGCGGCCACTCACCAAGTCGGCGCGTCAGGTCATCGATGCGCGTAACATCGCCACGCTGGTGCGTGACGGCTTCCGAGTCGCCCAGTTTGAGCGCCCCGGCCCCGTCCATCTCGAGCTTCCCGAGGACATCGCCGCGCAGATCGTCGCTTCCGACACGCTGGTACCCGTCAGCCCCTCCTTCCGGCCCGTCGCTGCGCAGAACGCCATCCATGAGGCCGCCTGCCGCATCACCGAGGCCACCTGCCCGCTCATCGTGCTGGGCGGCGGAGCCAACCGGCCCGGTCTCGCCCCCGCGCTCTCCGCGGCCATGCACCGTATGGGCATACCCTTTTTCAACACTCAGATGGGCAAGGGAGCGGTAAACGGCAACTCCGACCTCTATCTCGGCACCGCCGCGCTCTCGAGTGGAGATTACGTTCACCTCGCGAGCGGGCATGCCGACTTGATCATCGCCGTCGGTCACGACACGGTCGAGAAGCCACCCTTCCTCATGCAGTCCACCGGGCCACAGGTTGTCCATATCGACTTCAACCCCGCCGACATCGACCAAATTTACTTCCCGCATGTCGAGGTCATCGGCGACGTCGGCGACAGCATGACGCGGTTGGCCGATGCGCTCGAAGGTACGAAGCACGAGTTCTCCTACTACCGTAAGGTGCAGTCGCTGGTGCTGAAGCGGGTTGCCGAAGGCGCGGACGACCCGCGTTTTCCGCTCGCCCCGCAGCGCATCGTCGCCGACGTGCGCGCCGTCATGCCGGAGAACGGCATCCTCTGCCTCGATAACGGCATGTACAAGATCTGGTTCGCACGCAACTACCGGACTCACATCTCTAACACCATCCTGCTGGACAATGCTCTTGCCGCCATGGGCGCAGGCCTCCCCTCCGCCATGATGGCAGCCATGCTCTATCCCGAACGGCGCGTCATGGCCGTGTGTGGCGATGGTGGCTTCATGATGAACTCGCAAGACCTCGAAACCGCCATCCGTCTTGGGTTGAACCTCGTCGTGCTCCTCATTGAAGACCATGGCTACGGCATGATCCGCTGGAAGCAGGAGGCCGAAGGCTTTGCCGACTTCGGCCTCACCTTCAACAACCCCGATTTCGTCCGCTACGCGGCGGCCTACGGCGCGACTGGGACCCGCATCGACACCGCCGATGACCTGGTTCCGGCGCTCGAAGCCGCATTCCAGCAGGGCGGTGTGCACCTCGTCATCGTGCCGATCGACTACACCGAGAACCGGCGCGTCCTCATCGACGAACTCAGCGCACGTCCCAGCCGCATCGACTGAAGCGAAAGTAGACTCCCCATGCTCATCACCCAACCCTACGACGGCGCGCTCATCGCCGAGATCACCCCCCATACGCCCGCCGAGATCGAGGCCATGCTCGACCGGGCCACACGGGTTTTCGCTGATCGCGCAGCCTGGTTACCTCCCTACCGACGCATCGAGATCATCAAACGGCTTGCCGCTCTAGTTGACCGGGATCGCGAAACCTTCGCCCTGCGAATCGCACTCGAGGGCGGCAAGCCAATCACGGATGCTCAAGTAGAGGTCGCGCGCGCCATCAACAGTATCGAGTGGGCGGCCTCACACATCGAGCATCTCGTGGGTGCCGAGATCCCTATGGGCCTCACCCCGGCCTCGGCCAATCGCTGGGCCTTTACCACCCGCGAACCCGTCGGACCGGTAGTGGCGATCTCGGCTTTCAACCATCCGCTGAATCTCATCGTTCACCAAGTGCTCCCAGCCATTGCAACGGGCTGTCCGGTACTGGTGAAGCCCTCCGCAATGACGCCGCTCACCTGCCTGCACTTCATACAACTGGTGCGAGAGGCTGGGCTCTCTGAACCTTGGTGCCAGGCGGTCCTGATCGACGAAAACGCTCACTCCGAGAGTCTCGCCACCGACCCGCGAGTTGCCTTCCTGAGCTTCATCGGATCGGCCCGGGTGGGCTGGCACCTGCGCTCGCAGCTTGCGCCCGGTGCCCGATTTGCTCTGGAGCACGGCGGCGCAGCGCCGGTCATCGTCGACCGTTCCGCGAACCTCGACATCATCCTCGAGCCCCTCACGAAAGGGGCCTGCTATCACGCTGGGCAGGTCTGCGTTTCGGTCCAGCGTATCTTCGTGCATCACGATCTGAAAACGGAGTTTGTCGAACGCCTCGCTGAACGCATCCGGCAGCTTCGCGTGGGCGATCCCACTTTACCCAAAACCGAGGTCGGACCGCTCATCGCGCCAAAAGAGGTCACGCGCATCGAGCATTGGGTCGCAAAGGCGGTCCAAGAGGGCGCCACGATCGCCGTCGGCGGGACGCGCATCGGCACCCGCCACTTCCAGCCCACCCTTCTGGTCGAACCCCACGCCAACTCGCTCGTCTCGACCAGCGAGATCTTCGGCCCAGTGGCGTGCGTCTATGGCTTCCGCGAGCTCTCAAATGCGATCACCCGCGCCAACAGCCTTCCGTTCGCCTTCCAGGCCTCCGTCTTCTCGACCGACATCGACGCGGCGCTCGCGGCGGCACGTCTGCTGGACGCCTCCGCCGTGATGATCAACGATCACACCGCCTTCCGTACCGATTGGATGCCCTTCGCGGGACGCAGGCAATCGGGCTTCGGCATCGGTGGCATTCCCTACACCATGCATGACATGATGCAGGACAAACTTGTCGTCCTCAAGCTCCCCGCAATGGAAGATGATTGACGCCTGCATTGGCGTGGAATGCCGAGGCTCTTTTGCATTCGTTGAGAAACTATAGAACTGACACAAAAGGAATTGGATGGAGTTTTAGCGAAGCGCAAGTTGCTCCGCATCACATCACCTTCACACAATGTGCGGAAGAACCCTAATCTAGCTTGTGTCTCTCTTTTTCGAGTTGCATTGCATTCAAAGGAACGTAGGCACCGTCGTTGACGACTGCCTGCATCCCGTCGCGGCTTAAGATGTAACGCAGGAACTCCTTGAGGGCGGGCTTCACGGGTTCTCCTGGCTTACGATCCAAAAAGACTGTAGTAAACCGCGTAAGCGGGTACAGCCTAGAAAAAACATTGTCGCGGGTCGGCTCATGATACTGGATTCCCGAGCCGCTGGTGGAGGCAAGGGCCAGCGCCCGAACTTCGGGGGTCGTATAGAGGAAGTTTGCATACGCGATGCCGTCTGGATCGGCCGCGAGCGCCCGGAGTACATAGACACCGGCATTGATAACCTCGCCGTCCGGCCGATGCCCGTTGTCGAAGTCATGCATGGAGGCGGTCCAGCGTCCGTTCTCACCGAGCACCGCACTGGAGAAGAATCGAGCCATCCCGGTGGTGGGCGCATACCCATAGACATGGATGGGCCGATGTTCCCAGGCGCCCGTCAAACCCAGTTGGCCCCACTCGGTGATGGCGTTCGATCCACAGCCGAAGATCCTCATCAGTTCGGGCAGATTCGTCTTCGCGAGAGGGTTTTCCTTGTTGACGAAGACCATGAGAGCGAAGGTCTTGTGCGGGGTCATGAAGCTGCCGGAGCTAATCTCGATGCCGAGTGGTGCGTACCCCTTCACTTCCTCAAAGGCATGCACCTCAGTGGGGTAGCTTTCCCGCCCGATGAAGGCGAGATCGGCGATGTCTCCGTAAAGACCTGCCATGGCCGCCTCGCTCCCAGGAAGGCTGGTTTCGAAGGTGACTCCGGGTTGCATCTTCCCGAAGCCATCCTCCCACTCCTTCATTAGCGCCGGGATGTAATTGTTGCCATAGTTACGGATCGTTCCGGTCACCATAGTGGTAGGCACGTAAGTGGGCAAAGCCGAGAGGTCCAAACTCTGCTGGCCGCCCGGCGCTGGCTGTTGTCCGACCAGCACGGATCCGCAGATGATCATCGCCGCCGCACACGCAACCGTCCTTAAGCACCGCAAGGTATATGCCCTCATCGCTTCCCTCCCGCCTGCTGCGCATGTGACCGGAGGGGAAGGTAGCTTCCGTCCGCGCGGATGACCGACTCCGCCTCATCACTCGCCATATAGTCCACAAAGCGGCGAACCTCTTCATTTACGACTCCGGGGCGGTCGCGGAAGAGCGCTGTAACTCCGCGCCGCAGTGCGTAGCGATCATTCAGCAACGAGCTCTCGACAGGCAACTGCGGGGTTCCCTCCGTATCCACGATCGGCACAGCACGCACTGCGGACGTAACTACGTCTAAAGTCGTGACACCCACGCCATAGCGGTCCTGAGCAACTCTCTCGGCCACGCGGGCGGCAGCCTCTTGTCCTCCTGCTGGCGTTCCAACGGCGACGAAAGCGCACGACCACCGAACTACTCCGTCCATCGCCTCGGCCACCAGCGTCTGCGACTCCGGACTCTGTGCGTGAAAACCGTACGGATGCAGCGCACGCTTATGCCACGCGCCTTCCAGGCCGAGTTCGTTCCACAGAAGAATGGGGCCGCGCCTCGACTTTGGCAGCGATGACCGTTCCGCGTTGAAGATCGCGTCGATCTGATCCAGCGCAAGCTTCTGCAGTGGGTTCTTGCGGTTAACGACGATGACAAGAGGCGAGCTATGTCCTGGTCTGCGCCCCGCGCCGAGCAGAACCGTGCGTATGAAGGGCTTCTCGCGCGTGAGCACCTGTTGATAGCCGTCGAGTTCGATGTAGGACGGTTCGCGCTCCATCAACGCCAGATCAGCAGCACCCGAGTAGAGTCCTCCGAGCGCGGAGTCATCGCCATAAAGATGGTGCTCAAAGCGGATCTCAGGATGTTGCTGCTGATAGCTGGCCTCGAGCAAAACGAGTACTGGAAGAAAGGGAGACTCGCCGTGAACCCCGGCACCCCATATGCGCAGGACCCGGGACTCTGCGGGGCCGGACGATATCTGCGACTGGCCAAGCGCGAAGGCGCTGAGACCGAGTAACAGGGCAGGTACCTGCCTGCATACGCTCTTTCGAGCTATAGTTCTGCCCCTCATGTGTCGTGCGCCTCGTGAGTCTCTCAGAGATTTTGTTGTGCATCGTTGCTGTATCGATCCCAATACACCCCGCGTACTCTATCTTCTTTCTCGAACGAGGTTCAAGCATTTAACCATGAACATTTTTTCACCTGGAATTCAGACTTCTTTCGCTCTGATGGTTCCTGATAGGCGCGCTCCAAAATACGAAACTTTCGCGTCGCCAGACCTCCGACGACATCACAGTACGTTGCAACGCGACGCGCCCCATGCAAGCGCACCCTACGAGGAGATTCCTATGAACATGAAGTCGCTGCACGTTGTCCTGATTCTTTCTCTCTGTCTTGCACTCAGTCCCGCCCTCCGCGCGCAGGTCGCAGGCGGGACCATAGCCGGCTCCGTCACCGACCAAGCTGGCGCCTTCATCCCCAAGGCCAAGGTCTCGATCACCAATCTCTCGACCAACGTGACCGCTATCGTCGTGGCCAATCAGGAGGGCTTCTATACGGTGCCGAACCTGCTTCCTGGCAACTACCTGATCAAGGTATCGGCCGTTGGATTTGCTCCGAAGGGCACGAACTTTACCCTCTCCGTTGGAGATCAGATCAGTCTTCCGCTTTCACTCAACGTAGGTACCGTCGATCAGAAGATTGAGATTATCGATACCCCTCCCTCCGTCGAACTCTCCTCATCCGCTCTCAGTGCGGTCGTCACCGGAGCGGCTATCCGCGACCTTCCACTCAACGGACGGAGTTGGACCGATCTTGCAGCACTGCAACCTGGAGTCGCAACCGTCTCGACCCAGATCGGCTTCGACCAGGGTGCAGGCCGCGGCAATCGTGGCTTCGGGGCGCAGATCTCCATCTCCGGTGGACGACCCTCGCAGAATAACTACCGCCTCGATGGCATCAGCATCAACGACTATGCCAACTCAGGTCCAGGGTCCGTCATCGGCACCAACCTCGGTGTCGACGCGATTGGCGAGTTCTCCGTCATCACCAGCAACTATTCGGCCGAATACGGCAGGACCTCCGGCGGCGTGATCAATGCGGTCACCAAGAATGGCACAAACCAGCTTCACGGCAACGGTTACGGCTTTTTCCGCAATAGCGCACTCGATGCCAGGAACTACTTTGATGGCGCGGTAATCCCACCATTCAGCCGGAAGCAATATGGCGGGTCTGCGGGTGGCCCCATCTTTCGGAACCGCACCTTTTTCTTCGGTGACTTCGAGGCCATCCAGCAAGCCCTTTCCAACACGGCGACTGTGCATGTTCTTTCGAACGCAGCACGCGCACGCATCACAGATCCTGGGTTGCTGAAATACATCCCGCTGATGCCGGTCTCGAACCAGACGACTGCTCAGACGGGAGATCTTGCGACCTACACCTTCATCAAACAGGAGCTTGTCACCGAGAACTTCTTCACTACACGTATCGACCACAAGATCTCAACGAAGGACAGCATCTTCGGCACCTACCTGTTCGATAACACACCCTTCACCATCGGAGATGCGCAGAACATCACGACGGTCTCTTCAAAGACGCGCCGCCAGGACCTCATCTTGGAGGAAAACCACATCTTCAGTCCGAACTTCATCAATACAGTTCGGTTCGGCCTGAACCGGCAAAACATCGCGAACAATATCGGTGCCTCCGCGATTAACCCTCTGGCCTCCGATACTTCGCTCGGGCTTATTCCGGGTCGCACTGCTCCTGGCATCAATGTTCCGGGGATCGATCGTATCGTCGGTGGTGTCGGTTCGTCGCCAGCCTATCTCTTCCGCTTCACCACATTTCAGGGTTATGACGACGCCTTCCTGACTTTGGGCAAGCACACCATCAAGTTTGGTGCTGCGTTTGAACGGCTGCAGAACAACATTCTGGCGCTCAGCAATCCGAACGGCCTCTTCAAGTATGGCAGCACGGCTGGCTTCACCAGCAACACGCCCAAAAATCTAACAGCGGGGATTGCGAGTACACTTACGCCGCGCAACCTGCGACAGTTTCTTGTAGGCGGGTACGTTCAGGACGACTGGCATTTCACCCAGAGGCTCACACTCAACCTCGGGCTGCGGTACGAGATGATCAATGTACCTACAGAGGTCGCGGGTAAGCTGTCCGCGCTACAGCAGGTTACAGATGCAACTCCACATCTCGGCAATCCCTACTTTTCTAACCCGACCTATAAGAACTTCGAGCCGCGTGCGGGCTTCGTCTACGATCCCTTCAAGGACCATAAGACCTCTGTGCGCGCCGGATTCGGTCTCTATGATGTGCTGCCGCTGCTCTACCAGTTCGAGATCTTGTCCGTGCTCACAGCGCCCTACTTCGAGGCTGGCACTACTACCAATCCCGCGGTAAAGATTGGTGCCGACCCCAACTTCGTGCAACAACAACTGACGACAACTCCTTCGGGGCTCGGTCAGGCCTATATCGATCCGCACCCCGCGCGCAACTATGTCATGGAATGGAACTTCGGCTTACAGCATGAGATCGCGCGAGACATCACCTTCTCCGCCAGCTACGTCGGCTCGCGGGGCGTGCATCAGCCCTTCCGTGTGGAGGATGCCAACGTCGTTCTGCCGACACGCACTGCGCAGGGTGGCTATCTGTGGCCTTCGGCGGGAGGCAAGCCTTCCGGCACGCAAGTCAATCCCAACGCGGGGGACATTCGTGCGCTCTGGTGGTTCGCCAAATCCTCCTACAACGCGCTCGCTACCGACATCACCGCTCGGGTGAAACAGAACCTCCAACTTAAAGCCTCCTTCACGTACGGCAAGAGCCTTGACAATAACTCCGCAACGATCGCAGGCGACGCATTTGGCAACTCTGTGCCCTCGCTGGACTGGTTCGCACCTTCGCTGAGCTATGGCCGGTCGGATTTCGACATCGGCAAAATCTTCGCTCTGAGCGCCATCTTCAACCTACCCGAAGACAAGAATGTGCAGGGACTGACCGCGATCGCACGCAACGGATGGCAGCTTGGCGGTATCTACAAACAGAGCTCCGGAACTCCCTTTACACCGCTCATCGGCGGCGATCCACTGGGCAAGTTGGGCACCGATCCATGGGACTATCCCGACCGGACTCCGGGCTGTGATCCGGTCAATCATAGCTTCAAGACCTCGGGCCTCAACTACGTGAATGTGGCCTGTTTCCCTTTCCCCGGCGGCCAGGGAACACCGAACCCCTATCTGCGTGGAAACGCGAGCCGCAACATCATCACCGGGCCGGGCTTTGCCAATCTTGACGTCTCTCTGTTCAAGAACAACGCCATCAGAAAGATATCGGACGAGTTCAATGTCCAGTTCCGGGTGGAGTATTTCAACGTGCTCAACCACACGAACTTTACCCCACCGAATAACAACGATCAACAGATCTACAGCGCCCCCGCGGTACCCTTAGCGACAGGCACAACCACCATCGCTCCGCTATCGACCGCAGGCGTGCTCACGAGCCCCACGGCCAACTCCTCCCGTCAACTCCAGCTAGCAGTCAAAGTAGTCTTCTAAGCGTTCATACGTTGAAAGGGGTACCGCGATCATGAACAGTAAAAGCTGCATGGCATGCATTCTCCTCGCGGTTACACCATCGCTCCTCGGCCAGGGCAGACCGTCCAACAGCGGGATGGATGGTCTGCCAGCATACTCGCCACGACAGCAGGTGTCTGGCACCATCCGCAACTCTGGCAGCGCCCTTGCTGGCCTCATGACGGCCTGGGAAGCGGGCTTCAAGAAACTTCAGCCCGACATCACATTTGATGACTCACTACTCAGCGGCGATGCCGCGATCGGCTCGCTCGAAGCAGGTGCAGCCGATCTTGCGCCTAACGGCCGCGAACCAGTGCTCACCGAGTTCCTCTCCTTTGCGGAGGTCTTCCAAAACGACGGACCATTCCAGGTGACGGTCGCCACCGGAGCCTATGAGGCCCTCGGCCGCACATGGGCTCAGGTCATCTTCGTCAACAAGGACAACCCACTCACCCAACTGACCATGAAGCAGCTCGACCAGATCTTCGGCGCGGGCCGTACTGGAACCTACGACGGATATAAATGGGTCTCCGCCAACGCCCGCCCGAAATCCGAGAACATTCGCACCTGGGGTCAGCTCGGCCTCGCCGGAGATTGGGCCGACAAGCCCATCCAAACGTACGGCTATGCACCGACCGGCATGTCTAACTTCTTCGAGCTCACCGTCTTCCACGGCGGCACCACATGGAATGAGAATCTCAAACAATACGTCGAAACCGATGCCAAGCAAGCGACCTTTCGTGCCGGCACAACGGCCCAGATGATGGAGGACCTGTCTCGCGACCGCTATGGCATTGCGTGGGCTGGTCTTGCCCATGCAAAGGGAATACCTGGCGTGAAGGCGGTTGCTCTCGCGATCTCTGCTGCCGGTCCATTTTTGTTGTGCAACGAGCAGACCGTGCGCAGCCGTACCTACCCTCTGACGCGCAGCATCTTCATCCAGTTGAACCGGCCACCGCATACGGCGATTGAGCCACGTCTCAAAGAGTTTCTGCTCTACATTCTCAGCCGCGAGGGCCAGGAGGCAGTCGCGAACCAGGGGGAATACCTCCCGCTTGCACCTGCTGAATTAGCAAAACAACGGGCTGCATTGGAATGAGGCAATTATCTGTCGGAGTCTGTCAAGCCATCAAGAGATACACGCACTAAATTTCAAGATCGAATTCAAGCGCGCAAGCCCTGGGAGTGGCTCCCATTGTTGGCCGTGATTTTCGTGCTGGTGAGGATACTCCGAGCGCGCCGCGCACTGTCATTCTGAGCTATGCCACATGGCAGAACAGGTACGGTAAACGGCACGATGTGTTGGGTCAGGTCGTCACGCTTGACGGTGTGTCGAACGTCATTATCGGTGTGCTTCCTCCGGATTTTCACTTCGCGCCCGCGGGTTCGGCGGAGTTTTGGACGCCTCTTTGTGAGTCCTCCGATCCCAACAATCGTGGAAGCCACGGACTTTCGTCTATCGCACGGCTGAACGATCGGGTCACGCTGGAGATGGCATCCTCTGAGATGAGCTCGATCGCGCAGCAGTTGGCGAAACAGTATCCGGACTCCGATCAGGGACGGGGGGCGACAGTCTTGCCGCTGACCGAAGTGATTGTGGGGAGCCTGCGTCCGATCCTGTTGCTGTTGTTGAGCGGGGCTCTGCTGTTGTTGCTGATCGCATGCGTGAACGTCTCCGGCCTCATGCTGGTTCGTTCAGAAAATCGACGGCATGAGATCGCTGTTCGCGGAGCCCTTGGTGCGTCGCGCATGCGACTGATCCGGCAGTTTGTGACGGAAGGAGTCATGCTTGCCGCGGCAGGGAGTTCTATCGGGGTGTGTGCCGCTTATGGGCGATCCAGCGGTTGACTCTTCTTGTGCCCGTAAATATGCAGATGGATATGCCTTACCTAAGAGGACTGGGGCTGAGCCTGCATGTGATAGGTTTTGCGGCGGTCGTCGGTCTAGCGATGGCGATTCTGTTTTCGATCACGCCTGTTCTTCGCCTGTCTCGGACCGATCTTCGTGAAGGACTGACGGAAGGCGGTCGCTCCAGTGTCAGGGCAGTGTGGAGGCATCTTGGAGCGAATCTTGTGATGCTCGAATTATGTACCGCAATGGTGTTGCTGGTGGGGGCGGGGTTGCTGGGCAAGAGCTTCTATCGACTGCTGCACACCGATATCGGTCTTCAGCCGGAACATTTGGCGATGATGAGATTAGCGGCGCCCCACTAAGGCTACGCAAAGGACGAACTCCTCGTTGCGCTGGCACGACGTGTCATGGAGGAGAGCGGCCGTCTGCCGGGAGTGCAATCAGTGGCTGTGGCGCATCAAATTTCCGTAGCCAACGTCGCCGAGGGAAATACGATATTCGAGATTATCGGGAGGCCTCAACATGGGAGCAGCAACGAATCGAGCAGCCGCCGGGTGAGCGGAGGCTACTTCAGTACGATGTACGCGCGGCTGTCGCGGGGACGATACTTCAGTGAGACAGACGATGCCTCGAAGCCTCGTGTCATGATCGTCAACCAGTCGTTCGCGCGAAAGTATTTTTCCGGAGAAGATCCGATGGCAAACAGATACGGTATGACGCCACGCAACCAGCGATAGAGATAGTAGGCGTCGTAGACGACATCAAAGAAGGGCCGTTGGATGCAGAGGTCCAGCCGGTACTGTATACGCCTTTCACCCAGGAACCTGATAATTCATTTTTCGTGATTGTCAGGACGGCCCAGGCCCCGCAGGAGCTGTTGAAGTCACTGGAGGGGACAGTCCATGGGATCGATCCCGATATTCTGACCTTCAACGCGGAGACGATGGAGGACCGGATCAATCGCTCACAGTCGTCATACCTCCATCGCTCCTCCGCATGGCTTGTAGGTGGATTCGCGGCGATGGCTCTGCTGCTGGGAGTGGTTGGCCTGTATGGCGTGATTGCGTACTCAGTGAGCCGGCGAACACGGGAGATTGGTGTGCGCTTGGCACTCGGCGCGCAGCGCAGCTCTGTCTACCAACTGATTCTAAAAGAGGCGAGAAGGCTGACAGGGATGGGCATTCTTGCAGGCCTCATCTGTTCAGTCGCGACGGCGAGCCTGATGCGCAAGCTCCTGTTCGGCACGCAACCATGGGATGCAGGCGTACTTGCAGGAGTGGCCGGAGTGCTCGCGGTTTCTGCGCTGCTTGCAAGCTACCTCCCCGCGCGACGCGCTGCTTCGGTTGATCCTGTGGAGGCCCTACGCGCGGAGTAGCCTGAATTGTAGGCAGTTGCCGGTAAACCTGAAGTTTGAGCAAGTATTTGTCAGTTGACGCAAAATCGCCAATGCACTCACCGACAGACGATCACTCCCCAAGCTTGCTCGCGAGATTAGTTGGTCGACGCTTCTGCTTGCGGCTGGCCTGGTTGTCATGGTCGATGCTGTTGAGAGTCGGGGGGCTTTGAACCTGACACAACAGTGGCTCGCTGGGCATCACATCTGGGCCAGAACGTTGGTGCGCTTGTTGTCGGGTTCGTCGTAGGCGTGGCGAACAACATCGTGAACAATCTTCCCTTGGGTTTGATAGCGGGCGGCACAATTCAAGCCGCCCATACGAAGGGCCTGATGGCGAATGCCGTTCTGATCGGTGTGGACCTCGGACCAAATCTCTCCGTCATCGGTTCGCTGGCTACGATTCTGTGGCTGCTTGCACTTCGCAAGGACTCAGGCGAAGACGCCGGCGGGGAAAAACTCGACGCGAGTTTCTGGAAATTCTTGAGAGTAGGTGCAGTCGCAGTGCCTGTGGCGCTCTTTGCCGCACTCAGCGGAGCGATCTTGATGAGCATGCTAGTCGGACAACAATAAACACAGAGGAGAGTCTTATGAATGCCAATGCGGGATGGTTCATCCCATTCATCATGATCGGAGGTGCGCTACAGAGTTGCGGAGCGGCCATGAACGGTCAGCTCAACAAGCATGTCGTGAACCCGTGGCTTGCTTCGGCCATATCATTTGCGCTTATAACGTTCTTTTTCGCTAATGCATCGTTGATCCATCCGCACCCGCTGCCTACTCAGAGGGCCTTAGCGGAATTGCCCTGGTGGGCAGTCGTCGGTGGCTTGGTAGGAGCAGTACAGGTCTATGCTGGCCTCACGCTAGTGAACAAAGTGGGTGCGGGGACGTTTGTTGGACTTACTGTGACCGCTGCGCTGATTACCTCGCTGCTGATCGATCATTTCGGCTGGTTCAGAATGCAATCTCACCACTGAACACGGCCCGCATCGTAGGCGCTTTCCTACTGGTTGCTGGTATCAGTCTCGTCGCGAAATTCTGAGGATGCTATTGACGGAGAACAATGGTCGCTAAAACAAAAGCTAGTCACGATGTCTGACCCATTGAGGTAAAAGTGGTGTTGGTGGGGATGTTGCCTCATCCGGCTGACGTTTGCTTAATCATTTGGTTTTCGAGCTCGTGCTGAGTGAGGATATTCCGGAGATAGTTCAGACTTCCTTTTGCTAGATCGATCGGAGAGGTGGTCTTATCCGCCAGTAGATATCCCGGGGCATTGGGTTCTGATGGAGAATAGCCAAAACCCTCAACAATCAAAACACCCTCATAGTTGATCTTGGTCAAGGAGTCTATGACGTTTGGGAAGTCTATGTTGCCACTTCCCAACACTCCGCGATCATTCTCGCTCATATGAACATGTCTGAGATCGGCTCCTGCGGAGATGATCGCTTCGGGGATACTTTTTTCTTCAATGTTGGCGTGGAAAGTGTCGATTGCGATTCCGACACGAGGATGATTTATCGCTCGGCAGAGCTTGCGCGCATCCGAAACGGTTCTTAAAAACAGACTCTCTGAACGGTTTACCGGTTCAAGAGCTAAGGTCATCTGATACTGGTCGAGCAGCCCACTTATGGACTGAAAACATTCCGTAGCCCACGTCACTTCGTCTTCGGTAGGCCGGTGACCGGGAAGGTAGCCAATAGGAGCAAATAAGGGACCTCCGATAAGTCGCGCCCCCATCTCAGCTGCAACTTCGACACACTTGTGCAGATGATGGATAGATTTTTTGCGTTCCGCCGCATCTGGACTTATGGGGTTCACATTCTGCGGAAGAATGGAACAGACGGTGCATTCAATACCGCTCTCCTCAAATGCATTGCGCAAAGATCGGGAAGGAAGCATCGTCGGTGCCAACATGGGAACCTCGCACACTGAAAAGCCGAGATCGCGAATCTGGGATATGAGATCTATGTGCGAGTTAGACACTGTAGATGTCCAGGCAAAGATGCTAATTCCCAATTTCATTTCTGTCTCCTAATAATTAGGTGAAGCGCGATAGGCTCGAAATATGGTCGTCTGAAACGAATAATTTTATTAAATCTCGATTGCAACCGCCTGCGGGCGGCATCGCTAAACTTGTTTTTGCTTCGATGGACGATCTGGACCAGCAAGGAGTTGGCGCAGTTCTTTCGATTCCATTTTTGGCATAGCTCCCACTTGAGTCACTACCCATGCTGCGAAGCGATTCGCTGATTCGCTAATATCGGTCAGGGAACGACCTCTTACAAACTCATGTGCCAAGCATGCTGTGAACGCATCACCTGCGCCAACTGTGTCCATTACCTTCACAGTCAGCCCAGGGTGTTCCACTACCTTACTTTTGGAAACCAACAAGCTGCCTTGGTCACCGCGCGTGACACAAACTAATTGCAAATCAAATTCGCTTTGCAGCCTCTTGGCGAGTCTTTCTTCATCATGACGGCCGTCAGACAAAAACATGGAACCTACTCGCCACATTTCCTCGTCGGTAAGTTTGACGATGTCTGCTTGGAGAAAAAGCTTTTGGAGAACACCCTTGGTGTAGAAAGACTGTCTCAAATTGATGTCGAAGATTTTCAACGCTCCCTTTTGGGTGTTGCTTAGAAAGCGGTCAATCGTATTTGCGCTGCTAGGGGAGCGCTGAGCAAGTGAGCCATAGCAAACTACGTCTGCTCTACGTGACAGTTCGTCCCAAGCCGACGTCCACTCGAGAAAATCCCACGCAACCGATTCTTTGATGGTAAACGTTGGGAGACCTGAAGGATCGAGTAGAACCCCTGCACTGCCGGTCTCGTGTTCCCCATCGTGCTGGACATAGCTGGTTGTAAGTCCGAGACTGTCTATGACGTCGCACGCCTCTTCACCAAGAATGTCTTTTCCGACGCGGCTCGCCACGATACCCTGATCGCCAAGCACGTTTGCCATATACGCAAAATTTGTCGGCGCTCCTCCGAGGGCTCGTTTGGACGGCAAGAAATCCCATAAAAGCTCACCCAATCCGACCATGACGATGGGCTCTTTCATTGAAAGAGCCTCGGCGCGAAATCCGCTAAATATTTCCGCCATACAGTCCAGACGTGAGATCCCTCACTCTTCACCCATACGTGGGCGATACCGGCCCGTTCCAAAGTCTCATGAGTATGTTCGACCGGGTCGAAGAGGAAGTCATCGGTGCCGATTCCAAGCCACAGCAACCTGAGCTGTTGATTTACTTTTGTCTCGTCAGCTAAAACGCCACCGTAGTCCTTAGTGACGTTGGTAAGCGAAACCGCTGGACTAAAGGCGCCAATGTACGCAAACTCATCCAAATGATGCAGACCGATTCGTATCGCTTGTGCGCCACCCATGGAGAGCCCTGCGAGGGCACGATGTTCACGATCCGGGATCGTGCGAAAGTTGGCATCGATGAAAGGTATGAGTTCCGTCGAGACGATACCGTCGAACAACGAGTATTTTTCATCCGTAAAGAAGCGTGCCACTTGTTGCGTGGGCGGCGGAGTCGATTTAAGGCCCGGCTGTGGCGTGGGAATCTCGTAGTGGACACCCGTCATCCCATTTTCATTGACGATGATCATCGGCTTGGCTTGGTGTTCCGCTATCAAGTTATCCAAGATGAAGTTTTCATGGCCTTGGTCGCTCCAGCCAGCCTCGTCTTCTCCAAAACCTTGTTGCAGATACAACACCGGATAGCGCGACTGGGACTGGTCATATCCTGGGGGAGTATATACGTATATGCGTCTAAGTTGCCCTGTCAGTTCCGAGAAATACCATTCAATTCGCACCGTTCCGTGGGGTACGTTTCTCAGCGCGAAAAACTCTGACTCCGGCGCCGGCACCTCCAGGCCACTCACTTCTTTCCTGGCCGCGAAGAAAACTCTACTGCCTGGATCGTTCGATTCGAAGCTGTCGACGGAGAAAGCGTAGTAGTGAAAACCTGGCAGCAGCGGTTTGGTCGTGACCTCCCAGATACCACCTGTCTTCCTGGTCATTGCATAGGTCGGGTGGCCGAGTTCAAGTAACAGTTGGACTCTCTGAGCTTGATCGGCGTGTACACGGAACGTCACACTGCGATCCGCGTTTATTCTCGGATAGTCCGCCCCAGGGATATTAGTCGGTGCAGGAGATGAATTGTCTGCTTGACCGTAACATGTGCTGCAGCCAAGAATTATGGTAAGTAGGGCCTTTCCCAAGCTCATGCTCCGCGCTCCTGTCGTGTTCTTGTTCCGAAGATGATGTGTGACGCGATGAGCTAGCGTGATCCGCCTCGCAATGTCGCGAGGTCAACTGAGGCAGCCATCGCCTTATAACCTGCCGTGCTCGGATGTAGTTGATCTCCAGACTGGTATTCTTCTCGAAACCGGGATGGATGGGCTGGATCGCGAACTGCCAAATCGAAATCAACAACGCCGTCAAAGGCTCCACTGCGGCGAATCCATTCGTTCACTTCTTGGCGAACAACTTCTCCGTCCTGGCTGAAGTAGTCTGCCCCTTCATAAGGGGTCAGCGTCGCCCCAAATACCCTAATTCCATGCTGATGTGCACGTTCAATCAGTTGCTCATACCCAAGAATGAGTTCTTTTGAGCTTACCGTTTCAAAAGCAAATGGATTGGAGGGCGGGGCGACGCCGTCTTTCAAGGCGCGCGGTTTCATATGAGGCCATCCGATGTCGTTGATCCCTTCAAGAATCAGCACTTCGGTGACGCCAGGTAGTGCGAGTACGTCACGATCGAAGCGAGCCAACGCACTCACTCCAGCTCCGTCATGCCAGATACGATTTCCACCAATCCCTTCGTTGAGGATCGCCAGGTTTTGCGATTCTTTGGTATCAGCCAGGCGTCTCGCTAGTTGATCGGGCCAATCGCCGTACTCCCCATGCTTCGCGCCAACCCCGTCGGTAATCGAGTCTCCGAAGGTTACAAGAGCTGCAGCTCTATCTGGACTGGCGACCTCGAGATCGCTAAGCCAGTACCACGATGTTGCCGCAGTAGCATTCTCCAATTCGCTCTTTTCGGTGGCGTCGCCAGGCCCCGCGATGTAAGTATCGTGTTGCGCCCAGAAGTGGGTTGTTGTAGCCGGGGTATGGTCAGGAACGTAGATGCTGATGGATAGTTCCGCGAAAGGCGTCACTTTCAGATCGACTGGATCGCTCAGCATGGGCGCCCCAGCTGGAACTTTGATTGAAGTTGCTCCACCAAAAGTTAGCGGATGATTCGAGTCTGGCGAAATCATGGAGCCGTGGTCCGTTAGTGCGATACTTGCAGCACCAATCGTCAATGCAGACGTTCCATAAGCGTTCGAGAACCGGACGCGAAGACGCTGCCCACCGATCGTCGGTCGCACGATCATTCTGATGGTCTGGTTGTAGAAGATCGGAGTCGGAGGCAGTCCGGGAAATGTCAAGGGCGTATGAACTGCTGTGCTCCAACTAGTGATCCATTGCTCCTTAGACTTCTGTTTCTCAGCTCTCAGGTTCATCACGAGGGCTGCCGCGGCGCAAACGATAAGGACTATTCTCGATGTGTGAGATCGCATCTTTGCTTTGTCACTTTCTAGGCTGAGATTCACTGGGATCGTATTAGACGTCGGTCAGGTTGGTCTTCAGGGATGATTCTGAGACCGACAGGCACATCGCGCTATTCGCATCGCACGTCTCCTTTGTGTGGGACTTAGAATCGCGCAACCTCGCCGGTGATCTTCGGTGGCACAGGTCAGAACTACTTCGTCCCAAGATTTCGGTCGAAGAAGTTGATCATTACCTGAAAAGCATCCCGTGACTCAGGCACCTCGGCGTTATAGAAAAAACCGTGAAAGAGGCCATCCCAAACGTGAAGCTCCGTTTTTACACCGCGCTTTGATAATTCAGTGTCAGTGTGGATCGTTCCGCTCATCGCGAAGTCTCTAGTGCCTGTAATCAACAAAGTAGGCGGAAACTTTGCGATCGTCTCGGGAGAATTCATTGGCGAGACGAGAGGATCATTCCTGTCCGTCCCGCTGAAATATCCAAGCTGCGATTGAGCGGGAGGGTGAGCTGGAGGCATCCGTCCCTCTCCGAAAGGAAATGCTATATAGGTAGCGTCTCCGCCGAATGCACCTGCGGACGCACAGTAGATTCCGACCGCTCCCGGGGTCGGCAGGCCATGCGTTTGAAACCACGCCAGAGACATGGCGGTCAACATGCCACCTGCCGAGCAGCCGTAGATGCCGACGTCTTGCGGCTTGTAAATCTTCAGCAACTCGCGGTAGACGCTTGCCACATCTTCGCTGGCGGCGGGAAACTTGTTATCCGGACCCTCGCGGTAATCCACCGTAATAACTTTGATCTTCATGAGCGCAGAGATCGGTATCGACTCGAGTTCAGCACAGCCGGGCCAGCAACCGGTAAACCCACCTCCGTGGAGGTTAATCAGGACACGTGCTTTGTTTCTTTCAGAGATGCCAGAACGGGGCGCGTATGTGTAGGTATGCACGCCTCCGAGAAAAGCTTCCTTGCGGTCGACGGCAAAGATCGCCTCATCTCGCTCAATATAGCGTTTCATGAAACGAGGCACTCCCTGATCCTGCGTCAGAAGCTCGGGATTCTGCATATCTCTCATATGATCGGTGACGTAAGTTTTAGCTTCGGGACTGAGAAAACTCGAAAGGGGCACAGTGTAGCTGTGAATTTGCACGGCACCGTCTGAGTCAATGATGACGTTTGACGCCGGCTGAGACGCAGCTTGTGCTGAGAGCTTTGTACCGACTGCAAAGACGCAAGGGAACATGAGGGCGAGAGCAAAAGTTCTTCGAAAAGTCATCAGATTCTCTCAATTGTTTCCAGGGACGAACCCGTTTTGTGGCGACGCACCCGGTTATGCGGTGCGTCGCATCGTTGACCCTACGACGGGTGGATCATTCTAGTATGTGAAGCGCAACGCGAGCTGAACTGTGCGAGGAAGACTTGCTTGATGGTTCACAACACCGAAACTGGGACCTAGACCCACTCCCGGCTCGGCGAATTGAGGGTGATTGAAGAGGTCGAAGATTTCAGCGCTGAACTTCAGCCGAGCTCTCTCAGTTATGTTGAAGGACTTGTTTGCCGAGAAATCGAAGTTAACCACGCCGGCAGCTCTTAGGTGTGAGTCAACCCTGGGTTCATTGCCATAGGCAAAGGGTCCAGGCTCCGTGAAGCAGCTTGTGTTGAACCACTGCTTAGCTCGGATAGAGCGATCGCCGGAGATGCTTTTGTTGCACCCTGGAGTGTAGTCTGGGCGAATAATTCCACTACCTACCCCGAAACCCGGAGTACCGCCTCCAAAGTCTTGCGCAAGCGTATTGGGATTCGCGGTGAGGGCAATCGGAACTCCGCTCCGGAGAGTTGTGATTCCGTTGACGCGCCAACCGCCAATGACGGCGTTTGTCACGGCATTGATGTGCGAGAGGTACATCTGCTCATGTCCGAAGGGGAGATCGAGTCCGTAATTGACAACAAAGTTATGTCTTGTGTCCTGCTGGCTCACGGATTTTTCAGCCTTAAGGTTATAAAGATCCTGAACGAGCCCTGTACCTCCTTGACCATCGAGGAATGCGCTCGTGTTATCGGTATCGCTAAGCAGCTTCGCCCACGTGTATGCGGCTTGAACGATGCCGCCGTGGCTGAACCGCTTTGTTAGATATGCCTGGAGCGAGTTGTAGTTGGAAGCTGCGATTCGTGCGTCCTGCTGCAGGACGCCGAGCGGATACTGAGGATACGGCATCAGGAGTCTGCCCTTGAGGATAGTTGGACCGCCAGACGCAGATCCTGCGGGAAGAGCTCCATAGAACGGGTTCGCAACCGGAGTCAGCAGATCACTACCCATCGACAGGTACTGATCAGGAATCTGGTTGAGTTGCAGACCAGAACCCGTATAGGGCGAGGCAATGATCAGATGTGTTCCTTTAGATCCCGCATAGGCGAGACTTGCCACGGTGCTGCTGCCGAATGCGCGCTCGACCGCCAAGTTCCATTGTTGTGAATAGCCGAGCGGCTGATCCGGGACTCGTGCCCATACCCCACTTCCAAGAAGGTTGTCCACGGCTTGTTGAGAATGACCGAGCGCAGGCGTGATCCCGGTTGGAAATGGATTACCAACACTGGCTCCAACTGTTCCGCCAATCGAGTTTACGTTGTTGGTTGCCGACCGGGTCAGCGAACTCAACTGGGGGCCGTCTTGATCTAGAACCGCCGGGAAGAAGGAAATGCCGTAGCCCGCACGAATGACACTGTTTGAGTCAAAGCGATATGCGAATCCCACACGCGGAGAGAACGTCTTCCAGTGCAGCGATTCTTCCCTGCGAGAAGGATAGAGTTGTGAATTTACCAATGCCGCCGAGCCCAGAAGAGGTACAGAAGTGCCAAGCGGATTGGTATAGGAACTAATGCCTCCGATGGTAAGGGGCGCCCTGGGAAGGAAGACCGCATCGATATCGTGCTCTTCCGAAAATGCGCCTGGCTGTTCCCAGCGAAGTCCAGCAGTGACCGTTAATTTGGGTGTGGTCTGATAAGTGTCCTCGACGAAGAGGCCATAGTTGTGCAAAAAGGCGTGAGTGGTAGTCGTCACTGTGACGCTTGTCTGCGAAGGAATTCCAAGCAGGAACGAAGCAAGAGCATTTCCAGACCCGGGTACGTTTGGGCTCGCGGTGAAGCCGGGCAGCGAGGTTACCGTAACTCCCCCGCTGCCTGGATAGGCCTCCCAGAGGACTTGCCGCCAGTTGCCGCCAGACTTGATGCTATGTTTTCCCAAAATCTTCGTAAAACTGCCGCTGACAGCCCAGACATTATTGTTCCAATGCAATTGTGAAAGGTTCGGGCCTACACCATATCCTTGAATCGCAAGTGCGGGAAGAGAGTAGTCGCTAAGCCCGGAGACGCTTGGGATTGCGCCCCAATTACCGTTGATAGTCGACATGTCGAACCCGTTGCTCAACGGATCTTGGAAGTTATAGTTCTCCAAATATGAGAAGCGGACTTCAGCGATCGATTTCGGAGAAAACACGTGATTGTCTCCGAGAACTGCTTCTTGAGTATCGTTGCCGGTAGGACCTGCGCCCGTTTTATTGCCGAAGGGGTCCACTGATTCGTTGTGCGGGTTCCAAAAGCTGTAACGTGCGAACACTGTATCCTTGCTAAGCGTAGCGTCGATTCGGGCGTTGTATTGCGTTTGGACACCGACCGCACCTACGGAGACAAACGTGTTGTTGACGAAAGGCGTCTGATTGACCCTCGCTTGGTTCGGCGTCTCTAGCTGAAGAATCTTCAAAGCGGCTGGATCGATCCTGCCGGCGATGCTGTTATGCGGGAACGGCAGCCCGGTAGTGGGATCATAGATTGTCTGTGGGTCTTGAGAAAAATCGCCGTTCAATTCCGCTGTCGTCGGCATGACATAACTAGTCGGAGTAGCGGAACTTAAGGATTCATGCTCCCAGCTAAAGAAGAAGAAGAGCTTGTTCTTCAAAATGGGCCCTCCCAGGTTGGCACCGTACTGATTTTGATGGAGCGGCACCTTGCCCAAGCCAGCGTTGTTGGAGAACCAGTCGTTTGCATCTAACGCATCATTGCGAAAATATTCGTATGCAGTTCCATGAAACTGATTCGTACCGCTCTTGGTGGAAATCTCGACTACGCCGCCGCCGTATCCACCAAATTCCGCACTGACGTTATTTGTTGATACTCGGAACTCTTGGACCACATCTTGCGTTGGCACGAGCGTGTTCACATTGTTTTCCGAGATGTTGGACCCGACGCCGTCGATGAAGAAAAGGCTTTGTCCGCTGAACGCCCCCCCGATCTGATAATTTCCGTATGAAATCGCCTGCGTATTCGGACTCACTTGACCCGTCCCACCGTTCGCCACGGTGCTTCCCGAGGTGCCGCCCCCAGGCACCACACCCGGCACGAAATCGAGGAGGTTATTCACATTCCGACCGTTTAGAGGCGCCTCTTGTACCTGCCTGCCTTCAATGACTCCACCCAATGACGGGTTATCACCTTGGATACCAACTGTGGCACCAGTTACGGTTACGGACTCGGTCACCGCTCCCACCTGCAGGGCCAGATCGGCCCGAGTTGTTCCGCCAATCTGGACGTCCACCTGATCGGTCGTTGAAGCCTTAAACCCCGGGTGTGACGCACTGACGCTATAGGAGCCTGGGTTCAAATTGATGAAGGTATACGTGCCTGCGGAACTGGTCACGGCTGTCTGCTCCGCGTTCGTTTGTTTGTTAGTCAAACGAACTTGCGTCCCTGCAACTAAGGCACCCGCAGAATCCGTAACGGTACCGACAACACTCCCGTAGCTCGTTTGTGCCTTTAGAAAATCTGGATTCATCATGCCGCTGATAACAAGGAGCGCAATCCAAACGCAGGTCGACACGGTTTTATTCCAAGCTGATTTCCTTGGTCGTACCGTCTTCTGACTCTCCGTTGAACAAACAATCGTGTACATACTGCCTCCTGGAAGTTTTCGGTCATGGCTCGCGCTATCCTGCCTCGTCATGCGCAGAGAAAGCGGGAGCCGATTGGAATCGTAGAGGTTAGAAACGCTCTTCAATTCCCAATGGCACTTGTATGTGTCTCAGGATGTAGTTGTCAACAAATTATGCAGGGTATTCGATAAAAGTGCCCTAGGGAACTTGCGAAGACCAGGTTCTCGATCGATCGATGTGGAGCTAGATTTGAGGGCCCATTCGAGGAGTCGGCACGGGCACAGCGATCCGAATCGATTTGCTTCACTGTCGTCAGTCCACCGCGATTGTTCGTCCGAGTGCGACGGCGACACTCAACTGCGGCTAAGATTCGTTCCACAGGATTGCCGTACGACCATCTCACATCCGAGGAGTACATCTCTCGCAGGAAGGTCGGGATTGCTGATTCGATCGAGCATAATCGCGAGAGCGATTCTGCCAATATCTCGGCAGGGTTGACGTTGTGTGCTTAGCGGAACAGGAAGGAGGCCAGCGTACTTAACATCGTCGATCCCAACGATCTTGATATCTTCAGGGATCCGTACTCCTATCGACATAAGGGTATGCATTAGCTTGCCTGCCGTGAAGTCATTGGCGCATAAAAACGCGTCGGGACGGTCTTTTTTCATGACGGCTTTCACAAACTTTTGATCCGATGCGTCGCCGAGGTTCACCACACCGCGATTTGGTGTTTGCGCAAGAGCCTCAATGGCGTCACGAAATCCCGCAATACGTGCGTCGACAGTAGGCGCCGAGTTCGGCCTTGCGACGAAGACAATCCGTTTTGCGCCAGCCTGGATCAGATGTTCTGTGGCTTGGAATGCCGTTCGGCGATTGTCGATTCCGACTAAGTCATATTTGCTTCGACGTGGATACGGCTCAAGGCATCTATCGAGAAGCACTACGGGAATCCCGGCTTTATCTAGCGTCTCCACGATCTTATGGTTTGCTCGAAACCGTCCACTAGAGAATTCCACCGGTGCGAAGAAGACCCCCGACACTTTTTGAGAGATGTAGTGCTGGCAGAGTTGCTCAGCCACTTCTTCCTTTTCATTCTCTTTGGACGAGGAGTTACCCCAAAGCAGTGAGTGTCGGGCTGCGTCTTGGGAATCCATCATTCCCTTGCAAATCGCCTCAAATATCTCCGTCTGTCCGAGTTCAGGAATTAGTAATCCGAAGACATGACTCTTGGCGTTGGAACTTTGGGCAACGAATGTTCCAGATCCAACGCGCCGCACAACGACTCCCATAGTTTGCAGCTCATGCATCGCCCGGAAGACAGTCATTCTCGAAGCACCATACCGCCTGACCAACTCGGTTTCGCTGGGCAATCGTTGCCCAGGCTTGTAGCGCCCCAAATTGATATCGTCCTGGATCTTCTCGAGTATGTCCCTATACTTGTGATTTGGCATTGCGGTTTTGTTCCCTTTCGATCCCTACACGAGTCATAAAGGCTTGCATTTAGCTCCGCGGCGACTGTCGATGATATTACCCTAGACAACTTAAAGCAGATAGCTTTTCAATATAAGACTAAGCGACCTTTGTGGACGCCGATGCGGGAACGATCTTTAGGTGGGTTACGCGCGGGCATGCAAGATCCTGGTCATTGCACTTGCTCAATCAACTGCGGGAAGAACCGTTGAAAATGATCCTCGGGTCTGGATGTGACATCGTTCCAGACTTCATAACCGCAATCTACCGGACCTCATGGGCATCTTAGCGTGAATACCCGCAGGCGATGGGCTTGCCGCTTTTGCCAGCCGACGCGATCTCGCCGAAGGCACCGCAGTCGTGCTGTCCGGCAAAGGTCACGAGAAGAAGATCTATACGCTCGGCAGCAGCGAGGCTGAAGTCACGCTCAACCGCAAGCGCTGCATTCAGCGATAGGCAGCCCTTTCGGATTTCCCGGTGTTGATAGAAAGTCTACGGTGCCACGTAGCGCAGATTCTATGGTCTCCCGGAACGTAGGCTTGTCGAACGCGACGGGGATGAATCCTTGATACGTGTTGACGTATCGCTCAAACGCCTTCTTGAACAGTTCTTCCTTATTGCCGAAAGCCGCCCACATACTGGAGCGGTTGATGCGCATCGCGTCTGTCAAATCGTTGAGCGTCGCCCCTTCGTATCCCTTCTCCCAGAAGACCTGCATAGCGCATCCAACGCAACTGTCGTATCGAATCCTCTCGGGCGGCCCATCGCTGAATTGGCGCTTCGCTTATTCATACCTTCTATTTGATACACATCTGGACCGAAAAGGTCGAAAGTTCTTGACCTCACGTAAACCGAAGACCGGTCTCCTTATCAGATCCCCGGCAGATACAGGTTAGGATTACTCCGCAGAGGTCAAATCGCAATTGATATCAATGGCGGCATACCAGAGTGAAAGTATTAGGCCGCGCAAAAGATTGGCGAACGGATGGGGCCCACTTTTTTGAAGAGTGAATCAACGTCGAGAATTGGAGCTGATTCTAGCCAATTTTCGATGAGGATCTCCTAAATAACTTGTTTTTCGACGCAACTAATGCAATTTTGACAGCTGAGCGTATAGAATGAATTTCGACAGGAAGATGATATTTGAAGCGATTGTCGACTTGCTTGAGAGGTTTTTCGACGGTGCAGCTCAATCTGGGCCCAACCCGAACCTTTCAAGAGAAGACCATACCGGCAGATGCTCGCCTCGTTGGTTGGTCTGCATTGGTTCATTTCTTCGGCGTAAAGGCCCCCGTTCGGCAACCGTGCGTGGTCTCGGAGCAGCACGTCAGTGGCAGCCGGAGAGAAGATCGGGATTGGATCATCTTCGACAAGCGGTATTGGCCCGGGGAAGATTTTGGCAGTCATCTGGAATTTGCTCTTCGGCACGAGAATGTCGATCCGCTCATTTTGAAGCGACTGTTTGAGGCGGTCCCGCAGGATGTTGTTGAACAATTCGTGCGCAGTGCCCCAACCGGGACAGCGAGCCGGCGTGGATGGTTCTGGTACGAATTTCTGACCGGCAGGACTCTCGATATCGAGGATCTGCCATCTGTGACAGCAATCAATCTCCTGGATGAGAAAGCCTACTTCACAGGCAAGCCACGACTGTCACGCCGTCACAAGGTGCGGGACAATCTGCTCGGAACATCCCGTTTCTGTCCGATCATCCGGCGGACAAAGCCATTAGCAGACGTTGTTGCGCGACAGCTCGGGGCTAAGGCAAGCGAGATTATCGGCCGGACGGGTGCGAATGTCGTGACGCGCGCCGCCAGCTTCCTGCTCCTGGCTGACAGTCGAGCGAGTTTTGCGATCGAAGGAGAGCGGCCTCCCCGCAGAAGGCTGGAGCGATGGGCGCGTGCGGTGCTTCAGGCTGGTAAAGCTTCATTGACTCTCGATGAGATCCTCCGTCTCCATGGTGTGCTCATCGAGGACAGACGTTTTGTTCGTGCTGGATTTCGCCCCGACGGAGTTTTTCTCGGCGAACGCGACGACCAGGGAGATCCTCTGCCTGAATTCATCGGCGCGCGCGCGCAGGATCTCGCATATCTGATGGCGGCAATGCTCGAAGCAAACAACAGGATGAAGGAGAATGCAATCGATCCGGTACTCCAAGCTGCTGCCACTGCATTCGGCTTCGTCTATATTCATCCGTTTCAAGACGGCAACGGTAGATTGCATCGTTGCCTGATCCACCATGTTCTTGCCGAAAGACGCTTCACTCCTCCTGGAATGGTTTTTCCGGTGTCTTCGGTCATGCTGGCGCGCATCGAAACCTACCGGGATACTTTACGAGCGCATTCAGGACCGCTGATGAGCTGTATCGAATGGCGTCCCACACCTGAGAGAAACGTCGAAGTAGAGAACGACACAGCTGACTTATACCGTTACTTCGATTGCACGGATAACGCGGAGTTTCTCTACGGTTGCGTCGAACAGACGATCGATCACGACTTGCCTCAGGAGATCGAGTATTTGCGCCGCCATGATGAGGCGATGCGCCGCATCATGGATACCGTGGAGATGCCGGACAGACTCGCGGAGAACCTCCTCACATTCATTCGCAAGAACAATGGAACACTTGGAAAGAAGCGACGCGAGAATGAATTTGCTGCGTTGACGGACGAAGAGGTAGCCGCTCTCGAGGCAATCGTGCGCGATGCATTCGAGGATTTTCAGGGAGGAATTTTAGGCTAATTTCAAGCACCGGCCAATGAAAGGCCTTTTTGAAGCTCCAAGCTATGACAACTTCTAAATGCCATCTTGCGAGTGCGCTTGGCAATTGTGCAGCAGGCTGTTGCACCATTGCCAAGCCCGTAATCAGTTCATAACCGCGGATCAATGGGCTCGCTCTCTAGCGCGAGGACACCGAAGACGCACCCGTGGATGAGCCGCAGAGGCTCTTTCCGAACGAAGCGCTCCAGACCCTCAACGCCTAATGCAAGCTCGCGGCTGGCAAGAGAACGTTTGGCTCCCACGGCTCTCGCACGCAATCGTTCGAGATTCTCTGGCAGAAGATACTCTGGGCCATAGATGATGCGAAGATATTCCGGGCCTCGGCAATTTGATTGCAGGTTGCGTGACGCCGCGTTTTCCTGCCGCGACGAAATCGAGCGGCTTGACGACCATACCTTCGCGACGGTGTGAGGTCATCCCAGTCCACCACGCAACTGCCACATCGCAACTGACGGCATCGTTCAGGTCGACAACTCTGAATGGCGTTGCGAGGAAAAGCTGCTCATCAGCAGCACAGAGTTTAGCTAAAATTTCCATGTGTCAAGTGTGGGGCTTATCTGTATGTATTGCCCCTTCGCTTGCCAGAAGATGGAAGGGCGCGAGCTTCAGGTCATCAAGAGACGTGACTGGCCACATTTGCGGAAAATTCCGGTTCCTGGTCGCGAACTTTCCGAAAATCCCGTTTTCAAGGAACTACGGGAACCACTTGTCCGAGAAGCCGACTATTCGGCCAAATGGAAAAGTTCCGGTTTGCCGACGACCCGGAGGCGAATGACCAAACAGAGTGGCCGGTTATCGCAGGACCATAGGTTCGCTGGGAACTTGGAGAGGTCGGCTATCCACAACCGCAGTCTTCGATTGCCTCGAGGCCCAATTCGATCATTCACGGCACTATGAATCCGCTGCTTGCACCCTGGGTAACACTCCGTTGTCTGAACTGACATATGGCCAAACCGATAAAGCGGTTGTTAGCTGATTCAACTCGGCTCATTTTGTTTCTTCAGAGCCATCCGAGGTCCAAAAGGTCGGCGATAGGTTCAGTAAACGAACAGGAGCCGAAGCCGATAGCGAAGTTCTCTCGCGCCTCTCTGATTTGTTCCGCGGATAGTTCCTGATCACGCCATGCAAGAGCGTGCATACTCCAGCGAAAGGCGGTGGAATCGTGTTCATTCAACACTGCTAAAACCTTTTCTTCTGTTGCTCCGTAATAGGCGATGATAGCCGCGACGAAGACATTGATGAAACCGTTCATCAGAGCAGATGCGCTTCCCGGTTCATACGTGAGCTGTTGAACGGAACGCAAAGGATGATGCAGTCCAGCCGTTGCCTTGAAGGGAACCTTTGCTTCGGCGCAGGCCGCGAGAAATTCCGCGACCTGCTCGACGCTGGGGATGGCATCGGCAGTAACTCCTCCGGTCCGAATCTTTGCGCGCGCGTTCCCTTCCTTCAGTGCAGGAATCATTTGCCTGCAACTCTTCAGTGGAAACTCGACATAGAGAGTTGTCTTCGGGGGTGCGGCGGAGAGCAACTCATGCACCTCAGCCAGATTTACAGCCTTGCACTCGAGGGCGTCAACAACTGCGACCCTCTTATCGAGCCCAGATATCAGGCGAGCATCTTGCTGCGCATCTCCCGTGCTGAGTGCGCCCAGGAGCCATGGGGTCAGCTGCTCGTCGCATCCAACCTCCATCAATGCCGCGCTGAATTCTGTCAGCCTCGCAACTGGGACAATCAAGCGTCCCAGAGCCCTTGCATATTTACCAGAGCGGTAACTGGCATAGTTCCGGGTCGACGTTAGCATATCGAGACCTGCGGGAGGAAAGAGCCCAGCGTAATCTATCAATCTGTTCAGGAATGGTTCAATTGCAGTCATTTGCTTTTCTCGTCTTTACCTTCGTCGTCGGCATTCCGAATTGACCCTTCCCTATGCGATGCCAGTCTACCTCCTGAAAGGTCGGGTCATTTGGCAACCGGCCGAAGATTCCGCGTGTGCCCGTATTCGCGCCAAGTTCGCCCAAGTGCGACCAGCGGGCTGTCGCTATCTCGGAAGACCGATTGCTCGCTCGGCCACGTGGGTCGAGCGGTTAACACTATCTGCTGTCGATGGGCTCAGATTGCGGACGCATAGCCGGCTACCCGGACGAGTGCTCGCCACATTGTTCGTGAGCTCACAACTGTACGAGATGCCGACTATTCGTCCAAGTGCCAACTTCTGGTTTGCCGACCATTCAGGAGTTAGGGATGAGAACGGTGTTTACCAGGGCTGATCACTGAGATGTCGAGCTGCAAAGGCCGTTGGCGAGGCTCTAATCAAGTCTGGACTACGCTTAGGGAAAGAAGCATAATGTCGTGGTCAAGAAGGCAGGCGCGATGACCCTGTTGAAAACCGTATCCTTTAGATGGAGGAAGATCTGAATCAATTCTTCGCGGAGGATATTGGAGCCATCAGGGATGCTGATCACTGACCAAAGGCTCGTTCGCAGGCGCGACGTTGAAGGCTTTCAGGACGATAAGCGGCAGCCGACTTCGTGTACCGCTGGTGCTCAGCGTGGTTGCGTTTGAGGCGCGGGTTGGATCAGGCGCAGCTGACTTCCAATCTGGCTGTTGCTGGAATTGCCGGACGGGAAATAGGGCTCGGTTCGCAACATTCACGGCGCCAGAGAAATTTGAACGTGGAGGGAAAGAGCCATGGAATATAAGGTTAAGCGCATTTCGACAGCTGGGATTGCTGAGGCCGTCTCGAAGGCTGAACTCTATCGCTCGCTGAACGAACCCGAAGAGGCAGAGTCGATCTGTCGCGATATCTTGACCATCGAACCGGAGCATCAGCTCGCATTACGTTTACTTGGTCTCGCCCTTACAGATCAGTTCACCGGCGATGGGTCTGATCGTTACCGGGAAGCCGAAGAGATCTTCCGGCAACTCAAAGATCCGTACGAACGCCTCTACTACACTGGGATTCTGCATGAGCGACGCGCAAAAGCCCAGCTCAACGCCGGCCAACTACCTCGCTCACTGGTTGCGCTTTTCGACCATGCTCTGCACCATTTTGCCGAAGCAGAGAAAATCCGCCCGGCAGGAAACGACGATGCCATCCTTCGCTGGAATCGCTGCGTGCGGCTGCTTCAAAATCCAGCCTATGAATGGGGAGAATTGGAACAGGAATTGGTTCCCTTTGATGTCCAGGATGCCCGGCCTAGATAGCAAATCCCCCCGGTATTGGGAGAAATGAGTTTCAGTTAGAGGATGCGGAAGAGCCGCTTCAGGGGATCGAAGTAACGGTCCACGACGCGCTCTTTGAGCGGGATAATCGCGTTCTCTGTAATCGTGATCGACTCGGGGCAGACCTGCCGGCAACAAGTCGTGATGTTGCAGTAACCGATATTGTGCTTGTGCCTCAAATCGCTGACCCGGTCTTCGGTGTCAAGCGGATGCATTTCGAGTGCGGCAGCATAGACGAGCAGACGCGGACCGATAAATTCGTCGTGCTTGTTGTGTTCCCTCAGAACGTGGCACACGTCCTGGCAGAGAAAACACTCAATGCACTTGCGAAACTCCTGCACGCGCTCGACGTCGGCCTGCTGAATGCGCCATGTTCCATCGGCCGCGTCGGGTGGGCGGGGCTTGAATTGCTTGATCGTCTTCTTGGCCTGAAAATTCCATGAAACATCGGTGACGAGATCCCGTATGACCGGGAACGCGTGCATTGGCTCCACGATGACCGGCACACTCAGGTCGATGGCACTTAGCCGGGTCATACACATGAGGCTGGGCATGCCGTTGATTTCGGCAGAGCACGATCCACACTTGCCGGCTTTGCAGTTCCATCGCACCGCCATGTCGGGTGCTTGCTGCGCCTGGATGCGGTGAATCGCGTCCAGAACAACCATGCCCTCCTCAACGGGTGTTGTGTAATCCTGGAATGCGCCGCCCGCGCGGTCTCCGCGCCAGATGCGAAATGTCACTTGTGTGGCCATCTCTTTCGTCTCCGCTACTTCATCTCTTCAATCACTTTCTTCAACTCATTCGGCATCGGCGTAAGTGCGCGCTTCTCGACTTGCATCTCACCGTCTGCGCTTCGACTGATGACGATGTTGTACTTTCCCCACTCCGAGTCCTTGTTGGGGAAGTCTTCGCGGAACTGCGCGCCACGGCTTTCTTTTCGCAGCAGCGCAGCACGGGTAATTGCTTGAGACACGATCATCATGTTTCCGATATCGATCGTCGTGTGCCAGCCGTTGTTGTACTCGCGATTGCCTGCTATGCCTGTTCGCTCTGCTCGCGCGCGCAATTGCCCGATCGCGTCGAGCGCCTGTTGCATTTCACTCTCGACTCGCACGATCCCGACAAGGTTTTGCATGGTCTCCTGCAGATCGTATTGAATCTGGTACGGGTTCTCACCGGCATGGCCGCGATCAAAGGGAGCGAGGGCAGCGTTTGCGGTGGTTTGAAGCTCCACCTCATCGATCGTTACCGAACCGTTGGCATTGGCGAATTCTGCGGCGAAGCGCCCCGCACGCCGTCCGAATACAACCAGATCAGACAGGGAATTTCCGCCCAGCCGATTCGCGCCATGCAAACCCGCTGCCGCCTCCCCCGCGGCGAAAAGCCCGGGCACATTGGACATCTGCGAATCGCCATCGACGCGAATTCCGCCCATCATGTAGTGAGTCGTCGGACCGACTTCCATCGGCTCTTTCGTGATGTCAAGATCGGCAAGCTGCTTGAATTGGTGGTACATGCTGGGGAGCTTGCGTTTGATGTGCTCCTCTGATTTCGGCATGCGCTCCTTGATCCAAGAAATATCGAGGAAGACACCGCCGTGCGGCGAGCCCCGACCTGCCTTGACTTCGCGATTGATGCACCGCGCAACATGATCCCTGGTGAGTAGCTCAGGCGGGCGGCGCGCATTCTTATCGCCTTGCGTATACCGCCAGCCTTCTTCTTCAGAGTCCGCAGTCTGCTCCTTATACAGGTCCGGGATGTCGTCGAACATGAATCTGCGGCCTTCACTGTTGCGCAAGACGCCGCCTTCGCCGCGGACACCTTCGGTTACGAGAATGCCGCTCACGCTGATCGGCCAGACCATGCCGGTGGGGTGAAACTGAACGAATTCCATGTCCTGGAGTTCGGCTCCGGCGCGATACGCCAATGCAAGGCCGTCGCCTGTATATTCCCAACTGTTGCTGGTCACCTTGAAGGCACGCCCGATTCCGCCGGTGGCCAGCACCACGGCCTTCGCCTCCCACAACTGGAAGCGGCCCTTCTCGCGGTCGTATCCGCAAGCTCCTGCAATGCGATTCCCGTCGAGTAGCAGGCTGAGTACCGTGCACTCCATGTGGAGTTCCATCCCAGTATGGATGCCGTGGTCCTGGAGCGTGCGTATCATCTCCAACCCGGTGCGGTCGCCAACGTGGGCCAGCCGCGGGTATCGGTGTCCGCCGAAGTTTCGTTGAAGAATCTTGCCGTCCGTCGTGCGATCGAAGAGCGCGCCCCATGCCTCGAGTTCGCGGACGCATTCCGGAGCTTCTTTAGCGTGGAGTTCGGCCATGCGCCAGTTGTTCAGGTACTGGCCGCCACGCATCGTATCGGCGAAATGAACCTGCCAGTTATCGCGATCGTCGACATTGGCCAGTGCCGCCGCGATGCCTCCTTCGGCCATTACGGTATGCGCTTTGCCGAGTAGCGATTTGCAGACCACACCCACCTTCGCACCTGCAGCTCCAGCTTCGATGGCAGCGCGCAGGCCAGCTCCGCCAGCTCCAATCACGAGTACGTCGTAGGAGAACCGCTGGAATTCCGGCATCTAGAGAATTCTCCAGTCATGCCAGATGCCCATCGAACAGAGACGGATGTAAATATCAGAAAAAGCAACCCAAAGAAGGCTCGCCCATGCCCACTTCTTATGCCCCGCGTTCAGTCGGCTCACGAAGTTGTAGATATTGTGCCGAACGGGGTGATCCGAGATCTGGTCAAATGTTCCGCCGATCAGGTGTCGGAACGCATGACACCCGAATACGTATCCGGCGAGGAGCACGACATTCACGACTAAAACGAGACTCCCAATTCCGATCCCAAATCCCTCCGGAAAAAAGAAAGACCTCAGCGCGTCGTAGACCAGAAAGCCCCAGACAACGTACGAGAGCCTCAGAAAATAGCGATGAAAATTCTGCATAATGAGCGGAAAGCTTCTTTCTCCTAAATAACTTTTCCGGGGCTCACTCACCGCACATGCCGGAGGATCGGCCCAGAACGATTTGTAATACGCACCGCGGTAGTAGTAGCAGGTCACACGGAAAAGGCCTGGAATCCAGAGAATGAACAACGCTGGAGAAAAGGGCAGAAAGTTCGGATACCATCTCGGTTTCGGGCCAAACAAGGCATGTGGGGAGCTGCCGAAAAGCTCGGGTGAATAAAACGGTGAGATATACGGACCAAAGGTGTAATGGCTGTTCTGGAACGCCGCCCAGTTTGCATAGACGAGAAACGCGCTGAAACCCAAGAGGACTGCCGTCGGAGAAAGCCACCAGGCGTCACGCCGCGATGTTTGGCCAAACTTGCCGTCTTTCCAGATTATGTCGGGAGCTGACACAAGTCCCTCCACGGCGGAGGGGCATTCGCAGACTGCGCCCTTCCCACCCCAATGGCATCGGATTGTATAGCAAGTACTCTACCGTCAGCTACATGCTATGTGAGTCAGGCGGGATCCGGACCGCCAGCCATGCGTAAGTGATCCCCGGTTCGGCCCTCCAGCTACCTAATTCCTCCCGGTCGACTGGCAAACCGGAACTAACCGCTAACGTGGCGATCCAACTTACGTGTTGCCGACCAATCATCCATAACACCCCCAAGCCTTCCTGCTCAGGGCTCAATGAGTGACTCGGGCTGTTAGCACCACTTGAAAATCCACAGCGTCGGGGACAAGTAAAAAGAGTTTGAGAGCTGTTTCTATCACCAAGCGAGTCGCAAGTATCTCCGAAGTTTAGCGAAGTTGCACAACCATCAGGCCTAGTGGAGTGACGTTAGCGCTAATTGAATGCGAAGATACATGGACCGAGTGCTTGTCGCCGAGCAACATCTCACTTCTAGTGCAGCCTTCCATTGCAGTTTCGTTCATATCTATATTTAGCTTTCTGGCGATATCGGACTTGTTGGCAAGGACGAGAACTCTGTCCTGGCCTGCGACACATCCGTGTTCCAGATTTAATCCGCGCACATAAGCAATTGTGTCCTCATCGGACTGGACCACTTGCTGCTTTCCTTCCTGCAACTCCTTGACGCTATTTCGCAACGCTAAAAGCCGCTTGATGGCGTCGTGCATGCCTGCTTCGTCAGTACTCCTTCGAGTGGAAAGGAACGCGTTTGCCGAGGACTTTTGCGGTTCAAAACCACCGGGGAAGTCCCTCCGGTTATCGGGGTCTTCGCCACCGGCCATGCCAATCTCGTCTCCCGAATATATGACGGGGATGCCACGGGCGGTAAGAAGAATGCCGAACGCCAACAGTAGTCTTTCGGGTGTGGCTCCTGGTTCGCTCATGAACCGTTTCGTGTCATGGCTGCCGAGGAGTGTTACTAACCGGTCGGGATGAGGGTACACACTGTCCTGTCGGAACAAATTCGCCAGATCTGTCATTGGCGTGTTCCGAACAGTGACATCTCGTATGGCTGAAAAAAATGGGTAGTCAAATGGAGTGTAGAGACCTGTGTCGATGTCGGTTGTGCCACCGCTGCGGACAACGCCTCCAGCAAAGAAGGAGTTGAGCATGGGAGGCATGGCGAATGTTCCGTTGAATACCTCGCCGACCGTTGTCAGGTGGGGGAAGATCTCGCTAAGTTGGGCGTGAAAATCATGCCAGAATTGACGTCCGACGTACGGGAAAGTATCCAATCTGAGGCCGTCAGCAGAGGTCTCCTCGACCCACCAGATTGTGTTTTGTATCAGATACTGAGCCACGAGGGGATTCTCCTGGTTCATATCCGGCAGGAGATCGACGAACCATCCATCGAGAACGTCTTTTCGATCGCGCGCGGAAGCATAAGGATCCATGAGAGCGCGGAAGTTGCCTTGAGCTAGTCGATGTTGCGCTTTCGTTCCGTGGAACCAATCGGGAGTGGGCGAATCCTCCACCCACGGATGCGCCGGACCGACGTGGTTCGGAACAATATCCAAAACCAGCTTCATCCCTTGAGCGTGCAGGTCGTTGGCAAGCGCGGTGAGGTCGGAGAGTGTACCAAAGTGTTCGTCGACTTTATACATATCGGTCGTGCCGTAACCGTGATAGCTGTCTCGCTCGCGATTCTGATCGACCGGGGTGATCCAGATGGTGTTTACACCCAGATCCTGAAGGTAGTCGAGGTGTTGTCGAATCCCACGAAGATCGCCGCCATGCCATGCATGCGGATCATTGCGGTCGTATGTCATGCCTGGTTGACGATTATTGCTTGGATCGCCGTCAGCAAAACGGTCCGTCATGATGAGGTACATCGTGTCTTGAGATGAAAATCCCTGTGGGTTTGCGGCGGGCTTCGTGCGAGCAGAGAGGGCGTAGGAGATTGACGAGGCTCCCGCGGAGTTTCGAGCTTCGAGGAGGAGCGAGCCCGGTTTTGCCGACTTTATACCAAGCTTTAGAAACGCCCAATGACCATTGGAAGAAGTACGTACCAGGTCGATGGTTGTGTCTGAATTTTTGATGGAAAACTTTGTCCCATCCAGATGTTCTCCCTGGACCAGCAATACTGGGTCTGGCAACTCTGTCCACCAATTGGGAGGATCTATTTTTGATAGGATGGGCGCTTGGGCAAACGCGAACGGTCCCGCGACACAAAGTAGAAAGACGAGTGCGAGTGAGAGCATGTGATTCGATGGAAAGAGTTCTCTTCTAGTCAATGAATCGTCGGTTGTGTTTGCGGTCTGACGTGAACAATTCATCGAACGATCTCCTCCATGAGATGGCGATATCTGTTTCGAGCTTGAGAGTCGGACTGCCTAGTCGAGGTCTGAAATTACTGCGGCATTGGCGGGGAGATGAACTGTAAGCGTGCCGGGCTTCACGGAGATTGAGTCGGTCGAGCCTAAAAGGACCGTACTTCGTTGCGCATTTTGAATCTCTGTCTCATCGGTCTTGATAACCACATTTGTCGCTTCGCTACCTTTGTTTACGGCAATTAGAATTCGCTTGGTTCCCTGCGTTGAGATGGCAAGGGTGCGGAGATACACGAGGGTGTTTTTGTCTGCGTGGAGCACTTGTTCGGTTCCGGTCTGAAGGGCTGGGTAAGAGCTGCGAAGAGCAAGAAGCGTTTGAAGCGACGAGAATGCTCTTTGTTGATCGGGAGAGCGTCCTGCTGAGTTGAAGGCATCGTCTTGCGTGGAACCAAAGCCTCCAGGAAAATCGTGGCGGTTATCTGGGTCCGCTCCTCCTCGCATGGCGATTTCGTCACCAGAATAGACCTGTGGCAAACCTCGCATCGTGGTGAGAACAGTGAATGCCAGCTCGAGAGTGTTCAGTGAAGCGGCGCCGTCGAGAAAACGGGTGGTGTCGTGATTTCCAAGGAAAGGAACGAGGCGCTCAGGATGGGGATACAGATTGTCGAGCCGCAGGACGTCAGCGAGCCTGGTCATCGGCGCATCTTTCAGGAAGACATCGCGGAGAGCAAAGTAGGTGGGAAAGTCGAAGGGGGTGTCGAGACCTGTGTCTACTCCAGTGCGAGTGACTCCAGCAGCAAAGGTAGAGGTTATAGTTGCATCGCTGTTGAATACCTCTCCCACAGTGGTGAAGTGCGGGTAGAGCGAGTGAAGCTGGGCATGGAAGCTTTGCCAGAAGGCGCGACCGACATAAGGGAAAGTATCGATGCGCAGACCGTCGAGATCAGCCTGTTCCGTCCACCAGACGGCGTTTTGAGTCAAGTAGCGGGAGACCGCGGGATCCTCCTGGTTGAGGTCGGGAAGAGTATTGGCGAACCACCCTTGAGTCACATTGATTTGGTCGCGCCAGGGGGCGTGGGGATCGGTGAGCGGAGCAAAGTCTCCCTGCGCGATCGTGTGATTTTCAAGCGTGCCGTGGAACCACGTAGGATCAGGACTGTCGCGGACCCATGGGTGGTTCGGGCCGACGTGGTTTGGAACTGTGTCGAGGACAAGCTTCATATGACGAGCATGAAGCGCCGCTGAGAGATCTCTCAGATCGGTAAGGTTGCCGAAGTGTTCGTCCACGGCGTACATGTCGGTTGCTCCATAGCCGTGATAGCTCTGGCTGCCGTGATTTTGATAGACGGGCGTGATCCAGATGGTGGTGATACCGAGCTGCTGAAGGTAGTCGAGATGCTGAGTGATGCCGCGAAGATCTCCGCCATGCCAACCGCGGGGATTGGCGAGTTGGGCGCTGTGATCAGGTCCATCATTGGATGGGTCGCCGTCAGCGAATCGATCGATCATGACGAGATACATCACGTCTTTGGAGGAGAACCCGGCGAAGCCGTCGGAGGGGTTTCGGCGGCGTGCGAATGTATAGGCGACTGTGGTTTCGCCCTTTGATGTTCGCGCTGTGAGTCGGATGGTTTCCGTTCGAGCAGGCGACGCCGTCAGCCAGAGTTGAGCGTAGTGGCCGTTGTAGGAGATGACCGTTTTTCTAATGTGTAAGGCAGCATCGCTCAAGGTGAAACGTGCGTCGTTCAGGTTCTCCCCTTTTGCGAGGAGCATGGGGGCAGGCATCGCAGCCCACCAGTTCGGAGGATCTACTTTGTCGATTCGAGGAGACTGCGCGAACGCGGAGATGGAGCACGCGAAGACGAGAAGAAGGCGGCGCATTGGGAACAGATCCTCAAAAAAAACGCGACGACGCGAAGATTGAATTTGATGAAGAGAAGCGGCACGAAAGAGACGCGCTCAGTGGTGCCGCTTTCGATGGAAGCAGGTTAGAAGTTGATGTGGGCCGCGAGCTCTAACTGGCGTTCGGTGTTGAGGCGAATGCTGTTAATGCTCCCAAACCCGTTGTCTGCTCCACTGACGTTAGCACCGGTGGTAAAGATGGTGTTCGATCCGGGGATGTTGGCCCCGTCGTGGAGGTTGGTGTCCGGGTTTCCGAACTGCGGTGTGTTGAACAGGTTGTAGGCTTGAGCGCGGAACTCAGCGTTGACCCGTTCGGTAATGTGGAATCCCTTGAAGATTCCAAGGTCCACCGTTTTGTAGCCTGGGCCGGAGAAGGCATTGCGTTGCAGAGTCCCCGGACGCGTGAAGATTCCGGAGGAGTTGATGGGAGGAAGGCCAAAGACGCCGGTAAAGAACGTGCGGTTATTGGAGTTGTTTGACCCGCCCACGAGCTGACGCTTCACTTTGCTGAAGCTGATGAGGTCCGGCCGGTTGTCGATCGTTCCGGGACTTCCTGTGGTGCTGAAGTCGATCGGTGTGCCGCTGTCGAGTGTGACGATGGTGTTGAGCTGCCATCCTCCGAGAACCTCGTCCAGGCCATGATTCATGTTTGCACCAAACATTTTGCCGCGGCCGACGGGAAGCGAGTAGACGGCGCTGGCGACAAAGACATTTCGCTGGTCCTGATCGGAGTTGCCGTAGTTGGCCCTCAAGTCGGGACCGGCCGGGGTAATGAAGAGACGTCCGCTTGAACTTGCGCCATTTCCTGAGCTGAAGGCTCCGTTTGAATTGTCGCGCGAATGCGACCAGGTGTACGCGACGGTCGCGAGCAGGCTCGACCCGACACTGCGGTTGAGATAGATCTGCAGGCCGTCATACTTGGAGGAGCCGCCCGCGAGACCCTCCGTGATCGTTCCGCGGTTTGGATAGAGGCCGTGGGTCGTGCCGTCGAGAACAGGGGAGTTGGCATTGAACCAGGTCATCAGGTGATCCGACTTATTGCCAACATAGGCGATATTCAACGAAGTTGCGTGGTCGAGTTGTTGTTGAACCTGCAGGTTGTACTGCGTGACTGCGCCATTCTGATTGTTCACTGGCACAGAGATGACAGTCGCGTTAGCGAGGTTGATGGAGTTGATCGCCCCGGGACCAAATGCAGGTATGGGAAGAGCAGCGGTGGCGGTGGCGGCATTGTTCGGGATGGTGGGGCTTTGGCCAGTGAACGTAATGCGGTAGCCATTGATGGCGGTGTATTGGTTGACACCGTTAAAACCTGGCTGGTTGGACAGCTGGTTGCCCACGCCTCCCCGGTCGAGGAAGTAGAAGATGCCATAGCCGCCGCGGAGTGAAGTCTTTCCATTTCCGTAGAGGTCATAGGCGAAGCCGATGCGAGGCGCGAAGTTGTTCTTGTCGGTGTTGATAAGCGCGCGCGAGTTTCCATTGACCCCGGCGACCCGGAAGGTACCGGTCGAGAAGTCGTAGTTCGCCTGATTGTTGTTCTGCTCGTAGGGATAGGTGTAGAGATCGTAGCGGATACCAAGGTTGAGAGTCAGGCGGCGAGTTACTTTCCAGTCGTCCTGTACGAAGTAGCCCGTCTCATAGTTGAACGTCTTGAAGAAGGTGCTTGACGCTCCAATCTCGTAGTCTGAGAAGCCCGCAAGTATCTCTGAAGTCTCGTAGCCGGTGAAGCGCCCGGTCGAAGGATAGTTAACGCCGCCAAGGACAAAGTAGCCCTTTGAATCATTTCCCTGGAAGAAGTCGACTTCACGACGAATGATATTCGCGCCAGCTTTCATGGTGTGTTTTCCGTGAGTGTAGCTAACGCTGTCAAGGAACTGAAATGTCTTTTCAGGGACAGAGTACGGCCCGCCGTCGCCGGTGTACTCGATCTGGTTGTTGCTTCCGCCGATCAGAGCGCCGCCTCCCAGGAGCGAGTTGCGATTGGCATTGACGATGCCCAGATTGGCAGAGATCGGTGTGCCCTGGTCGGGGTTTACATACGCGAACTCAGGGCGGATATAGCCGAAGCGGAACTCGTTGACGAGGTTGGACGTGAAGATGCGGGTGTAACCCGCCGCTCCGCCTCGTGGGTGATTTACGTTTCCACCCGAGGCAAATCCTGCCGGCAGCTTCGTAAAGAGACTATTGACGTCCAGGTTGTCCTGACCGTAGCTGTAGCGTACGAAGACCGAGTCCTTTTGTGTGACACGGTAGTCAAGACGGACGTCGAAGTCGTTAAAGTTCGTGATGGCCTTCCTCACAGCAAAGTAGTTGTTCAGGACGCCCGCTCGGGTGGGTGTATCAAAGGCATTCAGATAGTTAACTCCTGCTGAATTGAGGCGATCCGTAGGAATAATGTTGCCGGCGAATGGCTGGCACGTGGTCGGATCATAGATCGCCCCAACGACAGGTACGGTACCCGCGGGAAGCGCTGGGCAGCCGGTAGCCGATGTGAAAGATCCGGGATTGCTGGTCACGTTCTGACCAAGAAGCTCGGAGAAGTTCCCTTGACGCATAAGCGGAGTCGGCACGGTGTAAAAGCCGGTGTCCTTTGGCTGCTTCTGACGCAGTGCCTGGTAGTCACCGAAGAGAAAGATCTTGTCTTTCCAAAGCGGACCACCGACCGCGCCGCCGAACTGTTTCCGCTGGAATGCGGGAGCAGGGTTGCCAGGATTGAAATAAAGAGAGTTGGCATCGAAGATTTGGTCGCGGAAGTATCCAAACGCCGAACCGTGGATGCTATTGGTTCCTGACTTTACGGAGTTTTGCAGTATGGCTCCGCCGGCGCGGCCAAATTCGGCAGGAGCGACCGAGGTCGTAACGCGGAACTCTTGAATCGCCTCGGGAGGCGTGAAGAATACGATGGAGTTGACGAGGGATTCATTGTTATCGACGCCATCGAGGATGAAGTTGTTGGACTGCTGACGAAGTCCGTTCACCGCAAGCGCACCGCCGCCTGAGTCGGAGTAACGGAACGTTTCGACGTTGCCATTTCGGCCGCTCGCGTCTGAGTTGAACGCTCCACGGGTGACGCCGGGGATGAGGTTCGCGAGTGTTGTGAAGTTGCGGCCATTGAGCGGCAGGTCAGTAACCTGCTTGCCTTCGATGACCGAGCCGGTGGAAGAAGTCGAGAGGTCTACCACCGGTGCCGCGTCATTGACCTCGACTGTCTCGCTCGAGGCGCCAACGGGCATCTTGAACTCGACCGTCTGGACCTGAGAGACCTGAAGCACGAAGGACTGATTCACACTCTGAAAGCCGGCATGGCTGGCTTCCACTTTGTAGTTGCCTCGAAGCACTGCGGAAAAGGTGAAGTTGCCGTCGCTGCCGGCCGTAAGAGTCTGAGTCGCTCCGGTGTCTGTGTTGGTGAGCTTCACGGTGGTGTCAGGCACCACGGCGCCGGTTGGATCCGTCACGATCCCGGTGACGCGGCCGGTGTCGGTCTGCGCTCGTAAGCTCAAGCCTGAGACCAGGAGTAAGCAGACTATAGATACCAACAGATTTTTGACGAGAGACGGGTGACGAGAGGGATGTGTATTCACGGTGAAGCCTCCTGAAAGACAACTCAACTGCAATAGCTCTTCGAACTGTTCACGTTGCGGGTAGAACATTGTCGGTTCGCTATCGATCAATGCCATCGCCCGGACGTCTTTTATGAGCCATCTTTTCGTCAACTGGTAAGTTATTGATTCTTAGGCGATTGAATTCGTGCGGTCAACAGCCAAAACAGACCTCATCTGCGCTACATGCTAGACTTGGGCTTCAGGGTCACGTTGATGCCGTCTCACAGCGATACAGTCTCGAAGGTCAGTTTTGGGGTATTTGAGGCCGATCTGCAAACGGGAGAGCTTTGGAAGGCAGGTCGCAGGGTCAAGCTGCAAAGCCAGCCATTTCGAGTACTTACCTGTCTTATCGAACGGGCGGGTGAGGTCGTCAGCCGGGACGAACTTCAGCAACGAGTGTGGGGCCCCGACACCGTCGTCGATTTCGATCATTCCATCGGCACAGCTATCAATAAGATCAGGGACGCACTGGGCGACACAGCGGACAATCCCCGGTTTGTGGAGACACTGGCCAAACGCGGGTATAGATTTATTGCGCCAGTCGCAATTCGGACTGCAGTACTTGAAACAAGCACCTCTGGCGAAGGCTACGTGTCGGATTCTGCCGATACGCATGCTGTTCCGGGAGTGCCCACGACTGCCGACGCGGAATCAACTTCTACGCATCAAGACTTGCCAGTTCAGGGTGCGGCTCTGCCTTCGCCGAAGAGTGGAGTCTGGGTGGCAGCGGCCTGCCTGGCGGCTCTTCTGGCAAGTATCGGGTTTTTTTATGCTAGCTCCAGGCGCCCCGGCCCGCTGCCACGGATCGAACGGCTTACGCGGACTGACTGGATTGCTCCGGGTACTCCGGCAACTGAGAGTTTGCCAGCATCAGCCACGGATGGACTAAGAATATTTATCCCCGTAATCTCCGGCGGCAGATCAGTCCTGGCACAGGTAGACGTACGTACGGGTGTGGTTCAAAAGCTCCCGCTGCCAAGCGAGATCTCTTCCCCTACTCTTGGGGACCTGTCGCCCGATGGCTCAACGCTGCTCCTACGCAACCACCTGTCTCCTGAATCTGAGCAACCGCTATGGACATTTTCGACGGGTGGGGGCACCGCGCTGCGACTGGCCAATGTCATAGCGCACGATGCAACCTGGATGCCCGACGGTAAAAGAGTTCTGTATGCGGCGGGGAATCGATTGTTCATCAGCAGACTGGAGGATGGGACGTCTACACCTTTTGCCACACTCCCAGGTCGAGCCTTCTGGCTGCGCTGGTCACCCGATGGAAATATCCTCCGATTTACCCTAATGGATCCGGTGGACCACACACTTGGTCTGTGGGAGACCAGTAGGGACGGCCGGTCATTGCGGCCTATCCTGAGTAATTGGACAAAGCCCTCTTCTGAATGCTGTGGGATCTGGACCGGCGACGGTAAATACTTCGTCTTCCAATCTGATAGAGGGGGCAGCAGTGATCTGTGGCGGCTTGACGGAAGTAAGATCGTGAATCCTGTGCGCGTGACGAATGGTCCGTTGAGTTTTGCTGGTCCTGTCACGTCGCGCATTGGGCACCAGATCTATTTTCAAGGCGTTGAAACGCAGTCTTTGCTGCAGCGTTATGATGCGGGACGGCGAGAGTTCGTGCCCGCCCCCGGCTTCTTGTCCGACGCCAACAGGATCGAATACTCACGTGATCGCCAATGGGTTACCTGGACTGACCTTCAAGGACGCCAGTGGAGGGCGAAGTCCGACGGCACTGAGCTCATCCAGGTCACACCGGACTCGCTGCAGGTGTTCCATGCACACTGGTCGCCCGACGGAAAAAAACTCGCTTTGATGGCGCGCGAACCCGGTAAGGCGTGGCAGATCTACACGGTCGCTGCAGATGGTGGAACTCTAGAGCAACCTCTTCACGAGAACCGGAACGCCGCCGACCCATCGTGGTCCGACGATGGGCAGTCGATCGTTTTTGGGCGGATACCCGACATCATGGGCAAGGAAGACGGTCCCAGAGCTTTGCAGATCCTTGATCTTCGAACTCACAAACAAACACAACTTCCAAACTCTGAAGGGCTCTTCAGTCCGCGATGGTCTCCCGATGGACGATATATCGCCGCGATCTCACTGGACCAGCGCAGGCTCCTGCTCTTCGACGTAGCAACACGTAGTTGGCGCACGTTAGCAGACACTACCGTTGCCGACCCGGTATGGGCCTCGGACAGCAAGGCCATCTTCTTTCATGCCTCTTCCGCGGACATGCAGCCCATCTACCGAGCCTCAATCTCTGATGGCCGGCTTGAACAAATTGCGAATCTTTCCGACTTCAGCGGAGGTGACACGGAAGACTACTTTTTCTGTGGCCTCACGATCGACAACGTCCCTATTGTGCGATCAAGAACCGGAACAGGAAATCTCTACACGGTCAATCTCGACAGCCAATAGCATTTGGTCTCTGTGGGACCAAGAGACGCTGTGTTCGCCTGTAGCCAGGAGTACCCTGCCGATTCCCTTTTAAGCATCGAGATTAAAAAGGTCAGACTATTTGGGTTTTGATGAGCCATTGCAATAGCGGCGGACGTATACTGGCGGGCACCCCGAGGTTGCAACTGCTTTTGGTTTTGGGAGGCCGGTGATGAAGATCCGATTCGGATACGGAGTGTTTCTGGCGATGGCGTTTTCGGTGGCGGGAGTTGCGGCTGCGGGAGCACAGAGTGGAGCGGCCGGGGAGCAAAGTAACCCTTTAGATCTGGATTCTGCATCGGCCGCTCATGTGGCGACGGCTGACGTGCAAGCGGCTAATGGCCCGGTGGCCGGTACTCCGGCGGCGGCCAGCGTTCCCGTCGACAATGGGGCGCGGCCGGGCGATTCACACGTGAGGATTGTGCGGCTAAGTGATGTAAAGGGCACGCTTTCACTGGATCGTAAGACGGGTAACGGCTTTGAAGCGACGATGCCGAACATGCCGATCATCGAAGGCGAGAAGCTTCGTACCGCCGAAGGGTACGCTGAGGTGGAATTTGAGGACAACAGTACACTACGCGTTGCGCCAAACTCACTGGTGGAGTTTCCGCTGCTGGCCCTGCGTAGCTCTGGAGCGAAGGCCTCGACCATACATGTGGTGAGGGGCATGGTGTATGTGAACTTGCAGAGCACGAAGGGCAACGAGTTCGTGCTGCGAGCGGGAGATCAGACAATGACGGTTTCTCCTTCGACGCATATGCGGATGACGGTGGAGGTCGGAAAGACGGTGGTCTCGGTCTTCAGCGGAAGCGCGGAGGTGAAGAACGGTGCGAATACGACGCTGGTAACAAAGAAGGAGTCGCTGACGCTGGGTGGTGAGCAGGTGGCTGTAACGAAAAAGATTGAAGAGGAGCCCTACGACGCGTGGGATAAGGAAGCGAACGATTACCATGCGCGCTACTCGCAGGCGAATGCGATGGTGGCTGGGGGCTCTACGTATGGCTTGAGCGATTTGAACTACTACGGGAACTTCGTCAACGGCGGAGCGTTTGGATCTTTCTGGCAGCCGTATCTGGTGGGCACAGGATGGAATCCGTACTGCAATGGCGTGTGGGCGCTGTATCCGGGCGCGGGCTACTCGTGGGTGTCGCCGTATCCGTGGGGATGGCTTCCGTATCACTCGGGCACGTGGTCGTTCTTCCCGGGATATGGATGGGGCTGGCAGCCGGGTGGCACCTGGAACGGGTTGAATAATGTTGCGAGCGTGGGCGGGCCGGGTACACCATCGGGTGTAAGTTCGGTGCACTCACCGCTGCGGGCTACCTCACCGCGGGCGCCAACCGGTGGGGCGGGTTCGCTGGTGCTTGCGAACAATACGCCGATGGTCTTCTCAAAGGAAGATAAGCCGGGGAACTTTGTATTTCAGAAGAACTCGGCGGGGTTAGGCGTACCGAGGGGGTCGCTGGGAAGCCTGAACAAGATTTCGACACATGTGGAGCAGCATGGATCGGCAAATATGCAGGTCTATGTCGCCCCGCCCTCCACAGGGTTTATGGCGTCGGGTCACAGTGGGAACAGCGGACCGGTTATATTGCGGGCGGGAACTCCGATTCAGAATCCGAATACATCGAATGCTTCGGCATTGCGAACCGGATCTTATGGGGGATCTTCGACGTCTTCGGTCGCTTCTCATAGCGTGGCCGCTCCATCGGTGAGCGGCGGTTCTTCGGGTGGCGGCGGCCACGGCGGATCTAGTCCGAAGTAGAATCCTATTGTCCATCCCCTATCGCATGCAGGAGTGCGTGTACCTGTACTTGTAACAAATTTTGTTATCAATCAAGCAGGGCGCTTTCTGGCAGCTATTTTGTAATACGGGTTGTTCCTGGCAGGACCTGGATATTCGCTCATGACGAGGCGGGGAGCCCGCTATATGGAATCTGCGGCCTATTTGCTATGAGAAACACTTTCGCTGCATTCACCAAAGTCTTTTTTTCAATCCACAACTAACGACTTCAGGCCAATGCGCTCGTCGAGCCATGCAAATGGATCTATGTCTCCGGCAAGTGAACGCAAAACCGGCTATTGTCCGAAATGCCGACTATTCGGTCAAGTGACGCGGGGGCGTTTAGGAGGACTGATCTGCATATCGGCTTCTAACCTAAGTTCGATGAGTGCATTGCCCTGTTGGCAACGGTCGGGATTAGTTCCGGTTTGCCCATGATTCAGCGAGAATAAGGGGCGTGCTCTATCTGCAAGAGCACGCCAAAATGCGCTGGGGTCTATCGATGCTGTTGATGTTCGTGATTGGCCTTGGTACGTCTGCGTGGGACGTGTATGCCAACCTGATATCTCAACCCCTCCGAGGTACTTCCAGAATAATGTTGCATTGTTTGTAGAGGACGTTTATCGTTTGTCCTTCTTTTACTTTGATGCGCAACACTTCTACTAGCCGTTCGGTTTTTGGAATACATTGAAGCACCGCAGCCTACCGCCACGAAGCTGGCATCTTTTCGTTCAGTATAAGAAGCCTTCAAGACGACCAGCGAATCCTTTGCTTTCCTTTGGAGGTCATATGAAACGACTAGGAACGCGTCTCCTGCAGGCTGTTCTCTACAGCCTCGCCCTCATCTCCCTCACCATCACATCCCTGCCTTCGCTCAACGCCCAGATCTACCGCGGTGGCATTAGCGGCACCGTCACCGACACCACCGACGCGGCCGTCGTCGGTGCAGCTGTGTCTGCCGTAGACACAGCTACGAGTCTTACCTACAACACCGTGTCCTCAAGCTCGGGCGAATTCAACTTTTCGAATCTGCCTTTGGGCAGCTACACCGTCACCATCAGTTCTGCCGGTTTCGCGACCACGAAGTACGACAAGGTGCAGGTCGTTGCCGGCCCGAGTTACACCCTCTCCGCGAAGCTGACCCTCTCTACAACTGGCCAGACGGTGGAGGTGACAGCTGCCGCATTGGCGCTCGATACTGAGACGGATGTGCAGGCTACAGTTCTTCCGGAAACGGTTGTGCAGAATCTGCCCAATAGCGGGCGCGACTTCACGCAAATGCTCGCTCAAACCACAGGATTTGCTGGACTGTCCACTGGCGGCGGCGCGCTTTATGCCAGTGTGAACGGAACCAGGTCCAACGCGGTAAATTGGCAGATCGAAGGCACGGACAACAATGATCTTTGGTGGAACATTCCCGCAGTCAACCAGGGCGGAGTCTCTGCGATAGCGGGCGTGATCTTCCCCATCGATGCCATTGAAAACTTCTCCTTTGTCACCACGGGAGCGACCGAGCTTGGGCGCAATCCGGGCGGAACAGCAAACCTCACCATCAAATCCGGCACCAACCAGCTTCATGGCACGGCCTACTACTTCAACCATAACGAGTTCTTTGAGCGGCAGAATCCCTTCTTAACCAACAAGGCTGCATCGCGGAATCAAAACTACGGCTTCTCAGTTGGCGGCCCGATTCTCAGGGACAAGTTCTTCTTCTTCCTGTCCGGTGAACATCAGAACTTTTTGATCGGCGCTGAAAATCACGCCACCGAACCATCAGCTGCCTATCAGAGCGCTGCCTATGCGCTCCTCGATTATTACGGCGTACCCCACAACACCGTGTCGGCAAATTTGCTGAATGGAAGCGGCACACTCCGGGGTCTCTGGCCAGCCGCTGCACTCACCGGACCTGCCAATCCGGAAAACTACCAGGCCTCAGGCAATCTTACCGGGCATAGTTTCAACGGCGTAATCAAGTTGGATTACAAGCTCTCCGACAAAGATCATCTCTCCGCCAGGTGGTACGTGGGTCAAGGCACGCAGACCGCGCCAACCTCCTCCGACCTGACACCGTACTTCGAGAACGCACCCATCCACGTTCAAAACTACTCTTTGATCTACAACCGCATTATTACCACTTCGATGGCCAATCAGCTCTCTGCGGGAGTCAGCTATTTCAACCAGGTGTTTGGCGATGCCGATACAGGGTTCGATCCTATCGGCCTCGGCCTCAACACAGGTGTCACCGATCCGGCTCTGCCGGGCTCCCCCCACCTGGTCATCGGTCCTACCAGCAGCAGTAATGGCCTTTCCGCTGGCAACACCGGATTCGATCCGACCGGTGTCACTGCGCCTTCGGGAAGGAATGACATCACCGGCCACCTTGACGACGATTTAACCTGGACCAAAGGGGCGCATCAGCTCCATTTCGGCGGTGAGATCCGCCAAGCTCAGGTTGACGACTTCTATCAGACCGGGCAGCGCGGAACCATCTACTTCGACGGCTCTCAGGGCCCATGGAACTACGCGACAAACTTTGTCGAGGGAGTGGCGCAGACACCGTGCTCTGCATTAGCTACAACGAACCTTGGAGTAGCTCCCGGAGATAATCTGAACACGTCATCCAACGTCCTTTTCCTTGCAGACTTTCTGGCGGGATGCTTGAATCCAACGTCTTCGAGCATCGTTCAGGGCAATCCGAAGCGTCAGGTTTTCGTGAACACGTTTGCCCTCTACGGTCAGGATGCCTGGCAAATCACAAAACGCTTCAACTTCAACTACGGTTTGCGCTACGACTATGAAGGTCCTGTGCACTCTGACTACCCCAACCTCTCGATCTTCGACCCATCGAGCGCAACCGGTCTTTCCGTCGCAGGGCAGGACGTGGCAAACGTCTATCCCAAATTCTGGAGCGGTTTAAGCCCGCGACTCGGGTTTGCCTATCAACTGGATAGCACCGGCAGAACCGTTCTTCACGGTGGCTACGGCTTTTACTACGACTCCGTCTATATGAAATCGATCTTGCAGAATAACGGCGCGCAGAACATCGCCGTCTTCGGGCCAGGCCAGAATCCAGCAGGCAGTGATCAAGTCGTGAACGCACAGGGTCTCAACCAGGTGGTTCAGTCAGGAGTTGACATCTTTCCTGCTTTCAATCCCTCAAGCATCCTTGCCGATGCTGCGCCGGGTAGCATCAGCATCTCCACCTTTGACAAGAACTTCAAGCCCGCCAATGTGCAGATATTTGATCTGAATATTCAGCGCAGCCTCACAAACTCAGTCATTGCACAGATAGGTTACGTTGGCTCAAAGGGAACTCATCTTATGGGCTTGTTCGACATCAACGCCGCCGCTCTGGGAAGTGCCTATAACCCTTGCCCACCCCCCGATGTCCTTCCCGGAGGTTCTTGCAGTGTCAATCCCCAGCAACTTACCCGCCCCTACAATGTCCAGTTTCCAGCATTCGGCGTGATCGACGAAGCTCGCAGCAACCTTGGCTCCATCTATCACTCGCTTCAGTCAAGCCTGCGCCTCCAGGGATGGCACGGTCTAACCGCGCAGTTGGCCTACACCTGGTCGCATTCGCTCGACTATGAGACAGGCGCTCTGCCTTATGTCCCGCAAGACCCCACCAATGAAAAAGGAGAGTACGGAAACTCCGACTTCGACGTTCGCAACACCTTCACAGGGTACTTCAACTACGCAATCCCAACCTTCCGCGGGCCAGAGCGGCTTACTCACGGCTGGGAGTTGAACTCCGGATTCTCCTTCCACGGCGGCACACCTTACACCGTCACTGCTAGTTCGAATGTCAGCGGAAACGGGGAGTTTGCGGACCGGGCGGTACAGGTGATTGCTAATCCCACCGCCGGCGTCTCCCACGCCATCGTCGACGGCTCGGTTCAATGGTTCAATCCCGATGCCTTTGTTGACCCCGCGCCCGCAACCTACTCCCCAACACGCCGCGGACAGAACTACAATCCCGGCTATAAGGCGGTCGACCTCTCTGTCATCAAGACGACAGCGATCACCGAAAGAGTAAGAGCTCAGTTCAAGGCAAATATCTACAATCTGTTCAACACCACAAATCTGGCACCGGTAGGTTTTCCATCGACTGGTCAGGTCGGGGCAATCGGCTCCACGCTTGGACCCTATCTCGGCAACCCCACCATCGGGCCGGGCGAGCCTCTCAATGTTGAATTCGCCTTGAAGATCCTCTTCTAGGCCCAAACCCAACAACGACACTGGTGACGAATTCAGATTGTCAGTGACGATGCTGATACATGAGGTCGTCTGGTAAGGTTTTCACGGTCAGAAGTGTTCAACATTTCGCCATATCGTTTAAATCACGAGATCCAGTGCCGGCGCATAGCATCCGACTCACAGACATCGCAGCACAAGGTTTGGGTCTGCTCTGCGAAGGCCACAGCCGAGGAGAAGCGACAGAATCGCGTAATCCCGTTTGTCCCGGACGGTTTCGTGGAAGGGACGGTTAGGAGCTTTTTACCCTGATCTGCCGTCAGCCAATTACCGAGCCGCATTACTGTATCGACGACTTCAAGGCCATATCCCCGCTTCCCGTCGTTGATATGATCGCGGAAGTAGCCGGGCCATCGAAACTCGCGGTCTCAAACGGATCGGAATTATTGGAACTCGCACAGTGGAGTGAACGGCGTTTTTGGGACATATCCTCTGGAACCCGGAGTGGGATGAATTCATCAGCATCCCGAGGGGGGTGATTGGGATGGCCACAACTTGCGAAGACAAGTTTCGAGCAGTGCCAAGAAGTCATTCGGAGTGGAGAGTCGTGATTGGATCGAGGCGCATGGCGCGCAGCGCCGGGATATAGCTGGCGGCAAGCGCGAGAGTGGTAAGTACAAGGGTGACGCCAGCGAACGTGGTCAGATCGGTAGGCGACACGCCGTAGAGCAGACCGGCCATGAGATGAGAGACGATGAGCGCACCGGCCACACCCAGCCCGGCGCCAGCGGCGGCCAGACCGACGCCCCTGCGCAGGACCATCTTGAGGATATTGCCTCTTTGAGCCCCCAGCGCGAGGCGAACGGCGATCTCACGTCTTTGTTCATTCACAACATAGGAAATAGTCCCGTAGATTCCAAGCCCGGCCAACAGCAAGGCAGTGGCCGCGAAGAACGCGACAATTTCCATCGAGAATCGCCTAACGGAAAGCGAGTCCGAGAGGACTTCATCCAGGGTCTCTGCATGGAAGACGGGAAGTCCCGGGTCGACGGATTGGATCTGCTCACGCACTTGTGCGGAGATGGCGCCGGGATCGAGTTGTCCACGAAGGAAAATGGCCAGGTCTTTGGAAGGGCGCTGGTATAAGCTGCGGTAGATCTGCGGAATTACTGCGTCCGCCAACGATTCCGTACGGGCATCCGCAATCACGCCGACGATCGTGGTCCAGGCTGGCTTGGCAGAGCTCACCAGCCCGCGGGTATCCAAGTGCAAACGGACGCGTTTGCCAAGCGGGTCCTGGTTTGGCCAGTAGGTGCGAGCCGCGGCCTGATTGATGACCGCAACCTGAGGCGTATCCTCAAGGTCCTGGTCGTGGAAAAGGCGTCCGCGCAACAGCGGCATGCCCAACAGGTGGAAGTATTCGGGCGAAACGATGGGACTATCGATCACAGGAGCCTGATTGTCCATCGTCTCGATGCCTTCGCGGATCAATGGCAGCCTGGTGGGCTGGCTGTGGCCCAGGGGAAGAGCGGCCTCGTCGCCGATGGCCGCTTCTTCTACGCCCGGCAGAGTTCGGCTGCGGCGAAGAATCTCGCGCAGCAAGACCGCTTCCTGCGTGGCGGTTCGATAGGGGTCCATCGTGGGATCGTTGGGCCCAGGCAGCCAGGTTTGAATGGCCATGACGCGGTCAGGATTGAAACCGGGCTGCACCTGGAACAAGTCCCAAAAACTGCGCAGCAGAAGGCCTGAGGCGACCATGAGCACGAGCGAGAGCGCCAATTCACTGGTGACCAGTATCTGGCGGGCGCGCGAGCGTTCCCGTGAGCCGCTGGAGCCGCGTCCTTCCTGCCGAAGAGTACCGATCAAATCAAAGCGGCTCATGAGCCACGCGGGAGCAAGCCCAAAGACGGTTCCGGCTGCGACAGAGACGGCGAGAGCGAACGCCAGCACGCCCCAGTTGATCGATATGTCGTTCAGGTGCGGGAGGCTCTCCGGAATAAGCCGCAGCAGGAAATGCCCGGTGCCGAAGAGAATGCCGATACCAGCGATTCCGCCAAGCAGGAAGAGCAGCAGACTTTCGGCGAGGAACTGGCGGATGAGGCGCGTTCTCTGCGCTCCCAGAGCCTGACGGACCGCGATCTCACGACCTCGCAAACTAGCCCTGGCGAGCAGGAGATTGGCGACGTTGACGCAACTGATCAGGAGGACCAATCCTACCGCACCGAACAGCAGAATGAGAGATTGACGAACGCTGCCGACCACGCTTTCGCTGAGCGGAATCAGGCGCACGGTCCATGCGGTCTGTGCCGGATACTCCGCAGGATATTGCTTTTTCAGCGATGCAACCAGCGCATCGAGGCGCCCCTGCGCGGCCGCAACCGAGAGACCGGGCCTCAGGCGCGCGAGGACCGCTCGACTCCGCAGACGCGAATCGCGCTGCGGGGGCGGAAACGGCACACCGGCAAAGCCGGCTCCCAGCCACAGTTCCACATTCTGCTCGTCGCTGGTTGAGCCCTGATCGCGAAAACCGCGCGGCATAACGCCCACGACGTGATACAGGTCGTTGTCGAGGCGCAGAGCTTTGCCGAGAATGTGCGCGTCGGCTCCGAACTCCCTCCTCCACAGCCCGTCGCTGATCACGACCTCCAGGTTGTAGCCGGGAGTGGCATCGTGCGGATCGAATGTGCGGCCCAACTGCGCGGCTACACCGAGCACCGCGAAGTAATTCGGCGTAACTTGCTTGAAGCTGAGACGCAGGGGCTGCGCACTGCCGGTGAGGTTCACGTTTGCGCCAGTGCCTGTTATCGCCGCGGACTGGAATATTCCGGAACTCTCGAGGTCTCTCCACTCAGGGACGGAGATGCCGACGCCCTGCGCGCCTACGCCGGGAAGGTCGTCCACAACGCGCACCAACTGGGCGGGGCTTGGGTACGGCAAAGGGTGCAGCAGCGTGGCGTCGATGACGCTATAGATCGCGGTGGTGGCTCCGATGCCCAGCGCCATTGTGGCGATCGCAATGAAAGAGAATCCAGGAGATCTCAGAAGCATGCGAACCGCATACCGCAGGTCGAAGAGCAGATTCTCGATAAGCGGAATGCTGTGCTCGGCGTGGTGGTGTTCGCGAATCGCCTGAGCCGCGCCGAGCTTGAGCGTGGCCTGCCGCCGCGCCTCGGCGGGCGACATTCCGGCGCGCAGATTCTCCTCTGTCTGGAACGCTAGATGTTCGGCGATTTCATCCTGCAGGCGTTGGTCGGCACTCCACCCTGTGGCGAGATGCGAAAGGCGTATGAAGAAGCGTCGCAGGAATGTCAAGTTAAATCCTCCGCCTTGACTTTGAAAAAGCGCGCGATGATCGCCGCGGTTTGCTCCCATTCGCGGGTCTCCGCCTGGAGTTGCTTGCGGCCGGTCCCGGTAAGCCGATAGAAGCGCGCGCGGCGGTTGTTTTCCGATGCGCCCCACTCGGACGCAATCGAGCCTTCATGCTCGAGCTTGAGCAGCAAGGGATAAAGCGTGCCCTGGTTGACAGCCAGAAGGTCTCCGCTTATCTGCTCGATGCGCCGGGCAATTCCCCAGCCGTGCTGCGGTCCCAGGACATCGAGTGTCTTGAGGACCATCAGCGCGAGCGTACCTTGCAAGACGTCGGGCTTTTCCTTCATGGTGAGTTGACCTTTAGGTTTCCAAAAGGAATAATGCCACACTTCCTTTTGGAAAGCAACAGGACATTTTGGGCTTCTATTCGACGACAAATCCAGAAGAGCTGTCGGGAAACCGCCGGAGTGGCGCATGCCGAGGCGGAAAACAGCAACCCGCAGGCATACGATGCGGTGGCCACAACTGAGGCGACACTCGTCGATATTCGTCCCGAGGGTCAGCGCGCGATCGAGGGCAGTATTGCGGGCGCGTTAGTTGTCGAACGTAACGTGCTCGAGTGGCGATTCGACCCGGCCTCCGGCGCGCGGCTGCCGGTCGCGACCGATCATGACATTCAGGTGATCGTGTTCTGTTCCGAAGGCTACACCTCAAGCCTCGCGGCTGCCGCTCTGCAGGATCTAGGACTCTGGCGCGCGACGGACATGGTTGGTGGATTTCATGCATGGCACGCAACGAGTCTGCCGATTGTGCCGCCAAGCAACGCTTCCTAGGCCGGTCCTGCCAATGAGCGGCATGCTCAGTTTCTGAACTTTGTTCGCATGGCCACTGACACGAATAGCCAGGTCAACTTAGCGATCTCGGCGTAGATCAAGAATTTTCATTGGAACAAGCAGGTATCCGATCGGAAGAAGTAAAATACGTACTATGCGATATGTAGTTAGCCTTTGCACTCGTCGAAGTGCCTATAGGTAAGCTTGCTACCAACTGCAGTGCCGATCCTTAAGACCGCTAAACCATGCATACAGGGATAAAGTGCCAGCACCACAAAAATCCAGATCGAATAGACCATTTGCTACGTCCTTCTGCTTCAGCCGGAGTTCCCGCCGTGTTGATGAATCAACAAATCAGCTCGAGTTCGCGGCGGGTTACGAAGGAACTCGCCGAGACGTACCAACGCAATGTCCTCGGTCCAAGCAACTGCCAGGTCTAAAACTTCACGCGCTGCAAGAGCTCGTCAAATCTCGGGTCGGAACGCAGCCCATTTAACGTAGGGTCCACCTTCACGTATGCCATGGACGTGGAATGGTCAGCGGAGGTCTTTTCCAGCCAATTCAGAGCCTGACCATCCTCCTTCAGTCCGGCGTAGACCATCGCCACCGCAAACGCGGGAACGTATTGGTGAGCGGATTTATTCAGTAGAGAGACGAGAATCTGGTGCGCATCGCTAGTCCTACCGGCCATCGCGTAGGCATGCCCCAGGCCTGCGGTGTAGTAGACGTCACCTCCCGAGAGTTGCACGGCATGGGTGAACTCTGTGATTGCCTGGTCGTACAAACCCCTTGTTTCGTAAACATCGCCGAGGCGAAAGTGAGTACGCGGAAAGCTCGGGTCGATGTCGATCGCCTTGTTCAGGGTCTGGATAGCCTCTTCATAATGACCGGCCAGGCAGAACGTCCATCCCGCGTTGCTGTTCACACTCAACGACAGGGGGTCCTCCTCCACCGCGCGCCGTGCCTCCTCCAGCGCCTCCGGAAAGCGCCCCATCGCCGCCAGGTTTTCAGCATTCCACGAGTGCGCCATCGCATAGTTGGGATTTACATCGAAGGCGCGCTGAAACTCGTTCTGCGCTGCGGGGCCATTCCAGTCGAAATAGAAGTCAATCAATCCTAGAGTCGCATGCGCGTCGGCCAGGTCTTCATTCATCTGGAGAGCCTTGTTCGCTGCATCCCGTGCCGCCGGAAACGCCTCTTGAGGAGGAATCGCCGCATACAGTCCCAGCGCGGCATAAGAGTCGGCCACTCCTTCATACGCTTCAGCGAAGTTCGGATCCATCCGTATCGCCTCGCGGAAGAACTCCAGCCCTTTCATCATCCCTTCATTCGTCCGCTTGTTCCAGTAGTACCTGCCCTTAACGAACGCGCTGTAAGCCTCCTGGTTCTCCGTGGGCCTCTTCGTAAACCTCTTCTCTTCCTTGTTGTTCAGCTGCAGACGAATGGAATGTGCGACTCGCTCCGACACCTCATCCTCCAGGCTGAAGATATTGGTGAACTCCTCATCGAACGCCTGTGCCCACAACTGCGCTCCATCTGCTACCCTCACCATCTGGACCGTCATACGCACGCGATTCCCCTCGCGCTGAATCCTCCCATTGATGATCGCGTCTACCTGCTGCTCCTTTCCTGCGCCCTGCACGCTGATCGAGCTGTTCCTGTACTTCTCGATCGCACTTGTTGGCCGGACCAGAATCTTCCCTGTATTCGACAGTCTCGTGATCAGCGCGTCGGCCGTTCCCAGACCCAGATACTCATCAGAACCCGCGCTCCCCATCGTCGCAAAGGGCAGTACCGCCAGTGACTTGATCGGACGGCCATTTGCCGAAGCGGTAGCCACATGCCTGCTTGCCAGCCACCAGCCGGCGATAGCCAATAGACCGGCGAGCGCGATGGCCGGACCGGCCATCCACTTCCACCCAGCCCCCAGCCTTGCCAAAGCCGTATATTCAACCGGCGCAATCACCACCGGCTCCTCCTCCATGTGTTTTGGGTGCAAGTGGATGGATTCCAGCGGAGCCTCGGGCCCCTCCACCACCTGGGCCACAAACCGATACCCCTGCTTCGAGACGGTCTCAATATAGACATGCTTCCCGCGATCGTCGCCCAGAATCTTCCTCAGATGCGAGACTGTGACCGCCAGATTACCCTCCTCGACCGACACTCTCGGCCACAGAGCGTCCATCAGTTTTTCTTTCACCAGCAGCTGACCATTGTTCTCCACCATCAGCACAAGCAGGTCAAACGCCTTCGGAGTTACAGAAACAGGTCTGCCCTGGCGAAGAAGGAGCCTCTGAACCGGGTCCAGGCTGAAGTTTCCAAATTCGTATAAGTGGCTGACCGTATGGGACATCGAGCTTAATAATTCCTTTATCTTTTTTTCGCACTTCTCAAAAGACTTTCATCGGCTCTCAATCTACGGTGACAGGTACCTCATCACGGGAGTTCTTCGTAGGCCCGAGATTATAGGCACAGCGAACTACGCAAGTCGAGACGTAAAAGAGGAGCGGCCATGCATGACGCAGCCCATCGCCCCAACGAGCCGGTGAAGATCAGCCCCTTCAACCAAGTCCCAGTCGCCATTGATGTCCCCGAGTTGATTTACGGACTGCTTCCACGCCTGCTGAAGAGACCGGTAATCCGTAGACTCGCCACGCGCTCTGGAGCGTTCTTCCTGTTGGCTCTGCTTCTCGCGTTCGCGGTCGGCACTTCCTACGCACAGACCAGCCGCGCAAACCTCTCCGGAACTGTCGAGGACGCCACCGGAGCCAAGATTCCCAAAGCTCAGGTCGTCATCACCAACGTCGACACCCGAATCAGCCGAACCATCACCGCCAACGATGACGGCAACTACAACGCGCCCGCTCTGACTCCCGGCAACTACATCATCAAAGTCTCCGCCCCGGGATTCGCCGGAGAAACACGCAAGGGTGTCGTTCTGACTGTCGGGGAAGCCTCCCTCATCAACTTCGCGCTCAAGGTCGGCAGTATCACACAGGAGGTTGTCGTAACAGAGAGCCCAGCCTCGGTTGACGTAACCAGCTCGCAGCTTAGCAACGCCGTCAGCGGCCACGAGATGCGTGAGCTTCCCCTCAATGGCCGCTCTTGGACCGACCTTGCCTCCCTCTCACCGGGCGTGACCGTCATCCAGACCCAGCCTCCCGTCAGCGCGCCCGACCGCATGAAGCGAGGACTCGGCGGTCAACTCAGCATCGCCGGCGGGCGTCCCCAGCAGAACAGCTACCTCCTTGACGGAATCAACATCAACGACTACTCCAACGCCGGTCCCGGAAGTGTGCTCGGAGGGAACATCGGAGTGGACGCACTGCAGGAGTTCACCGTCGTCACTACGAATCCCACGGCGCAGTATGGCCGTACTGCGGCTGGAGTCATCAGCGCCGTCACTCGCTCGGGAGCTAACGCTTTCCATGGAAGCGCCTACGAGTTCGCCCGCAACGCCGCCCTCGACGCCCGCAACTACTTCGATCCCGTCCAGAAGCCGGACTTCAGCCGCAACCAGTTCGGAGCCTCCTTCGGTGGACCCATTCAAAAGGAGAAGACCTTCATCTTCGGCGACTATGAAGGCGTCCGCCAGAATCTGGGCGTCTCCTACATCGACACCGTCCCCTCTCCAGCTGCTCGCGTCGGAACCCTCTGCGTCCCCTCAGCCGACGGCTCAAACCCCTGCGCCTCCACCATGCAGGTAACCCCCGACCCCGCCATCGTCACCTTCTTGAACGCCTTTATCCCCTTACCGAACACCGGGACTACCCAGGGAGACACCGGTACCTACACCTTCCCTGCCTATCAGGTCACCAGCGAGAACTACTTCACTATCAAAGTCGACCGCACCTTTTCTCAGAAGGACAGCGCCGCCGTCGTCTACATGTATGACAACTCACCAAGCCAGCAGCCGGATGCCTTCAACAACGTCCTCACCCTCAGTAAAACCGTTCGCCAGGCGGTCTCCATCCTCGAGACCCACATCCTCTCCTCCACCACAGTAAACACCTTCCACGCTGGCTTCAGCCGTGACAACGCCGGTTCCCCTTACGCCGCTTCCGCCATCAAGCCCGCCGCGGCCGATCCGCAGTTCGGCTTTCAACCCGGAGACAGCGCTGGAATCGTCCAGGTCCCCGGCCTCACTACCTTCACCGGAGGCGTCAGCGCCGCCAGCCCGCTGCTCTTCCGATGGAACTCCTTCCAGGGCTATGACGACGTCTCCCACACCGCCGGCAAGAATAACGTCACCTTCGGCGTCAGCATTGAGCGCATCCAGGACAATCAGGAAAGCTCCGATGCTCCCGGAGGCAACTTCTCCTTCCCCTCTCTCGATGACTTCATCACCAATCAGCCACAGTCTTTTATCACCACACTGCCCTCTACCCTCACTCCGCGCAATTTGCGGCAGACCATCTTCGGCGCCTACGTACAGGACGACCTCCGTCTGACCCCAAACCTCACCCTCAATCTTGGCCTCCGCTATGAGACTGCCTCTGTCCCCTACGAGATCAATGGCAAGCTCTCCAACCTTCGCATCCTGCAAGGCGACACTCCCTACCTCGGCAACCCCTACATCAAGAACCCAACCTTCAAAAACTTTCAGCCCAAGGTAGGCTTCGCCTGGGATCCCTTCCACGATGGCAACACCTCTATCCGCGGAGCCTTCGGCATCTACGACGTGCTTCCTTACATCGTCGAAATGGGCAGCGGCGTTGACGCGGCCTACCCCTTTGCCCAGGACGCCAGCACCGGCGTCCTTCCCGCTGGAGCATTTCCCACCACCGCCTACCAGATCGTCGCCAACAACCCCGCGAACCGCAACTTCTATGTCCTTCAGTACAATCCGCCGCGCAACTACATTATGATGTGGAATCTCAACGTCCAGCGCGCCATCGCCAAAGACACCACCTTGCTCGTCGGCTACGTCGGCTCCCGCGGTGTCCATAACTGGTACCAGACCGACGACGCCAACATCGTCCTCCCCACCACTCCGGACGGAAAGAGCTTTTACTGGCCTACTCCCATCGGCAGCGGAATCGTCGTCGATCCTCTCGTAGGCCAAACCCTCGATGCACGCTGGAACGGTAGCTCCTCCTTCCACGGGCTGGAGACCCAGATCACTCAGTCTCCCTGGCATGGCCTCCAGGGCCAGCTCTCCTATACCTGGTCCCGCTGCATCGATACCAGCTCCGGCTCGGCTGCCTCCGATCAGTACAGAAACTCACTCAATGTCGACCTATACATCGCGCCCGCCACCCATCGCGGCCCCTGCGACACAAACGTCGGCCAGAACCTCACCATCAACGCGATCTGGAACCTCCCCGGAGACCAATCGCGGCATGGCATCGCCGGATGGGCCATTAACGGCTGGCAGACCGGCGGCATCTTCAGCGCAGCCAGCGGAGCTCCCTTCAGCGTCACCATCGGCGGAGATCCCCTCGGAACCAACGCCGCCATCCCCTTCGACTTTCCCGACCGAATCAAAGGCTGCGGCAAAAGTCTCACCACTGGAGATCCAAACGGGTTCATCAATCTCAAATGCTTTGCCTTCCCCGACCCCGTCAATCGCATGGGGAACGCCGGAAGAAACGAGCTTACCGGCCCCAGAAGCATCAACTTCGACTTCTCTCTCTACAAGAACACGCCCATCGAGAGGTTCGGCAAAGGCGCCAACCTCCAGCTTCGCGCCGAGATCTTCAACCTCATGAACCACGCCGACTTCGCAGCGCCCACCGACCACTTCCAAATCTACGATGGGTCAGGAAACGGCGTTCCCTCCGCCGGTCTCATCGACCAGACAACCCTTACCTCCAGGCAAATCCAGTTAGCGGTCAAGCTGACCTTTTGATCTGTCCAAACCTCTCGCCTGCATCCCGAGCAGCACACAGGCCTGGAACATGGCCCCAAGGAACTGACCATGAGAACAGAGATCGCTCCAGACGTTCCGCTGCGCAAGCCCTTCTACCAGAGCCTCTCCGTGCAGGTCACTGTGGCGATCGTTCTAGGGGTCGCTCTGGGCCGCTTCGCACCGCAGACCGCCATCGCCATGAAGCCGCTCGGAGACGGTTTCATCAAACTCATCGCCATGGTCATCACCGTGGTGATCTTCTGCACTGTCGTCACCGGCATCGCTGGCATGCAGGATATGAAGAAGGTAGGGCGCGTCGGAGGCAAGGCCCTGCTCTACTTCGAGATCGTCTCCACTCTTGCGCTTCTCATCGGCTTGGTTGCAGGAAATCTCGCCCACCCAGGCATCGGATTGAACGTCAATCCGGCCACCCTCGACGCGAAGGCCGTAGCTGAATATTCAGGTGCCGCCAAGGCACAAAACACTACACAATTCTTGCTACACATCATCCCCACCACCATGGTGGATGCCTTCGCCCGCGGGGACATACTGCAGGTCGTCTTCATCTCTGTCCTCTTAGGTGTTGCCCTCGCCATGATGCACAGTCGTGCCGAGCCTCTCCTCCGCCTGCTCGAGGTGCTTACACAAGCCATCTTCACCATCGTCAATCTCTTTATGCGCCTCGCTCCCATCGGCGCGTTCGGAGCGATGGCGTTTACCGTGGGCCGCTACGGTGTCATGTCCCTCGGGCCCCTGCTCAAGCTCATCGTCACCTTCTATCTCACCTGTGCCTTCTTCGTCTTCATCGTCCTCGGCGCTGTCTCATGGTTGGCAGGCTTCAACATCTTCCGGTTCCTGCGCTACATCAAGGAAGAGATTCTTCTCGTACTCGGCACCAGCTCTTCAGAGTCGGCTCTCCCCAGCCTCATGGAGAAGATGGAACGCCTCGGCTGCTCCAAAGCTCTCGTTGGCCTCGTTGTCCCTACCGGCTACACCTTCAACACCGATGGCAGCAGTCTCTACATCACCATGGCCGCACTCTTCGTAGCTCAGGCCACGAACACCCATCTCACGATCGGCCAGCAGCTCAGCCTGTTTGCTGTTGCAATCCTCACCTCCAAGGGCGCCAGCGGTGTACAGGGCGCAGGTTTTGTCGCGCTCGTCGGAACCCTCATCGTCGTGCCCACGATCCCGGTTGCAGGCATGGCGCTCATCCTCGGCATCGATCGCTTTCTCAGCACCTTTCGCGCCCTGGTCAACATGATCGGCAACGGCGTAGGCACCATCGTTGTAGCCTCATGGGAGGATGAGATCGAAGGTTCCGCACTCACCCTGGCTCTCGCCACGCCGAAGAACCGCACCATCGACCAACAGATCATGGACCAACAGCTCATCGACCAACAGATCTCGGAGGGTGAAGAACATGAACCCATCGGATGAACCCGTGCTCAGAGATTCCACCGCTCCAGAGAACACGCCTTCGCGCCGAAGCTTTCTACTCAACTCCTCTGTGGCCCTCGCGAGCACCCTGGCCCTGTTGGGAGACCCTCCCATCCTTAGCGCCCAGCAAATCTCGCAACCGGCCATGTGGAGCCGAGAGTATTGGGCCAACAGGGGAGACATCAAACTCTACCTCTTCCGCAAGAACTCCGGCCCCGCCTCGTCAGGCCACTCCACCCGCCCCATCCTCTTCCTCTGTCACGGCTCCTCTGTCTCCTCCCGGCCAACCTTCGACCTCGAAGTTCCCGGCCACGGCGAATACTCCCTGATGAACAAGTTCGTCGAGTTCGGCTTCGATGTCTGGACGATGGACTTCGAGGGCTACGGAAGATCCTCCCCCTCCGCTGGCAACTCGAACATCGCCGACGGCGTGGAAGACCTGAAGGCAGCCAGCCTGATCGTCGAACAGGAGACCGGCCAGCCCAACTTTCATCTCTACGGAGAGTCCGGCGGCGCACTCCGCGCTGGAGCCTTCGCCGTCGCCCAGCCCGCCAGCGTCCGTCGTCTCGTCCTCGCCGCCTTCACCTGGACAGGCAAGGGCTCTTCCACCCTCACCAAGCGCGCCGAGTCGCTCGACTCCTACCGCACCCACAACCTCAGGCCCCGCGGCAGAGACGCCATTCGCAGCATCTTCACCCGCGACAAACCTGGAACCTCCGACCCCGCCGTCGCCGAAGCCATGGCCGACGCCGAGCTCAAATTTGGTGACTCCGCCCCAACCGGAACCTACCTCGACATGTCTGCCAACCTTCCCCTGGTCGACCCCACGAAACTCTGCGCTCCAGTCCTCATCGTTCGCGGCGAGTACGACGGCATTGCCACCGAGGAAGATCTGCTGAACTTCTTTCGCTGCCTTCCCGTCCCCGACCGCGAGTTCGTCATCCTCCCCGGAGCCGCTCACTCTGTCGCCCTCGGCACAAACCGAAGCCAGCTCTGGCACACCATGCGAGCCTTCCTCGACATGCCTCCACGTCTCGACCAGAAGCCTCCTCCACCCACGTCCGGTTTATAACTGTTTGTTCTTTAACCTCTAAGGGCAGTCCGCAGCAGCACTCTGCGTGTACTTTCGGAAAGCGAGCACACTCTCTTCCCATGAGTCTCTTCAATCTGCTCTCCCGCCGTGCCTTCCTCGTTCAGGGAGCTTTGGCAGGCGCCTCCGCAAACGCGATCCCCCTCGTCTCCTCTCCGCAGAAACCCGCGCCGCAAGTAACTAGCGACGTCCAACTTTCCACCCCCACTCCCCCCGCCACCCGCATCCTCGCCGATTGGCTGGTCTCCTGCCAGCCATCCGACGTACCAGATAACGTCCACAAGGAAGCCGTGCGCTCTGTCGTCAACTGGGTCGGAGTCACCGTCGGAGGCTCTGGCCAGCAGGCCGTCCTCCGAGCCCTCAGCACCCTTCAGCCTTACACTGGCACCTCAGCCGCCCACCTCTTCGGCCGGTCCGAGACCCTAGATCCGCTCCGCGCCGCCCTCATCACCGGCATCAGCTCCCACGTACTCGACTACGACGACACGCACCTCGAAACCATCATCCATCCCGCAGGTCCCGTCGCCAGCGCGCTCTTCTCGCTCGCACAGAGCCGCCCCGTCAGCGGAGCCGATCTCCTTCACGCCTTCATACTCGGTACCGAGATCGAGTGCCGCCTCGGGAAAGCCATCTACCCCTCCCACTACGATATGGGCTGGCACATCACAGGAACCTGCGGGGCCTTCGGTGCTGCCGCCGCCTGCGGGCGCATCCTCGGACTCAACCCCCAGCAGATGCAGTGGGCGCTCGGCATTGCGGCCACCGAGGCCGCTGGCCTCAAGATCATGTTCGGAAGCATGTGCAAGAGCCTTAACATCGGCCGCGCCGCCGAGAACGGCCTCCTCGCAGCTCTCCTCGCCGCAAAAAACTTCACCAGCTCCGACGAGAGCATCGAAGGTCACGACGGCTACATCTTCGCCGCTTCCCGCCAGCACGACTACGCCCCTCTTCTCGACGGACTCGGCCAGCACTACGAGATCGCCCGAAACACCTACAAGCCATTCGCCTGCGGCATCGTCATCCACCCCATCATCGACGGTGTCATCCAGCTCCGTAACGAGCACAACCTCAAAGCCGCCGAGATCCGCTCCATCGCCATCCGCGCCAACTCCCTCGTCCTTGAGCTCACCGGCAAGAAGACGCCCACTACCGGCCTCGAAGCAAAGTTCAGCGTCTTTCACTCTGCCGCAGTCGCTCTCATCCGCGGCTTTGCAGGGGAGAAGGAGTACACCGACGAGGCCGCACGCGATCCCCAGGTCATTGCCCTTCGCGAGCGTGTCTCTGTCGCCGTTGACCCCGCCATTCAAACGGACGAGGCTTACATCACCATCACCACCACCGGCGGCCAAATCTTCACCAGGCATGTAGAGCACGCCGTAGGCAGCGTACAGAACCCGCTCACTGACAAGGACCTCTCCTTTAAATTCACCCAGATCGCCACTGGAATCCTTCCCCCCGCCCAGATCGAAAAGCTCCTCACCTTCGCCTGGAACCTCCCCGCGCAACCCAACGCCGGCGACCTGCCCCGCCTCGGAGCCCTCGCATGAAAAACCCTACCCACCACCGTAACGAGGTATTCATGCCGAACCAGAACGACGAAAGGCCTTCCGCCGACGCTCTATCACGCCGCTCCTTCCTGGAGGCTGGTTCCGCAGTCTTAGCCGCAGCAGCCTTAGGAGGAGCTAGCATCTCCGCCCAACAGCCGCCCGCCATCTCGCCTAACCCATCCGGCTCTAATCCGGGTCAAGAGAACCTTCCGCTCCTCAAAGAAAACCCCAGCTCTAACAATCCTCCCCGCACTGACCGCGGAGACGTCGGCCCGATCTGGTACTCCTTCGACCTTAACCACAAACGCCTGGAGAACGGTGGCTGGACACACCAGGTCACTCAGCGCGAGCTTCCTCCCTCCAAGGATCTCGCGGGAGTCAACATGCGCCTCACCTCCGGCAGCTTCCGCGAGCTCCACTGGCACACCGCAGACGAGTGGGCCTACATGATCTACGGCTCCGCTCGCGTAACTGTCCTCAGCCCCGACGGGACCATCCAGATCGAAGATGTCTCCAAGGGCGACCTCTGGTTCTTCCCCGCCGGCTTCCCGCACTCCATCCAGGGCCTCGCCTCCGACGGTTGCGAGTTCCTTCTGGTCTTCGATGAAGGATTCTTCTCCGAGGAGAACACCTTTTCCATCTCCGAGTGGGTCGCTCACACCCCGCCAGAAGTTCTCGAGAAGAACTTCCGCCTTAGCAGCAGCGAGCTCTCGAAGCTGCCCACACGCGAACTCTTCATCTTCCCCGCCGCGCTCCCGCAGTCCCTCGAGCGAGACCGCCAATCCGCAGGCGGTCCCTCTGTCGAATCGCCCATCCAATACATCTTCCGCGCCGGATCCATGCCGCCCACAAAGTCGTCTCCCCAAGGCGAAGTTCGCATCGTCGACTCGCATAACTTTCCCGCCTCGAAGTCCGTCGCCGCCGGCATCGTAACCCTCAAACCCGGAGGCCTGCGCGAGCTCCATTGGCATCCCACCGCCGCCGAATGGCAGTTCTACATCGCAGGCTCCGGCCGGATGACCGTCATAGCCCCAGGCGGCCGCGCACGCACCATGGACTTCAACGCTAACGACGTTGGCTTCGTCCCCACCGCTGCTGGTCACTACATCGAAAACACCGGCTCTTCCGACCTCATCTTTCTCGAGATGTTCAAGCTCGATCAATTCGTCGAGTTCTCCCTCAATAACTGGATACGTCGTCTTCCCCCAGAGATGGTCTCAGCTCACCTCAACCTCGATGCCTCTTCCATAACCCGCATCCCCGCGGAGAAGCTGGCCATCCTCTAGGCGCACATCACGATTGCAATTCTGCAAGGTATTCTCGCCGTTGCGATTCTCCATCCGCACCGCGATTCGCCTGAATTCCGGAGACTCAATGGACGCACCGCACATATCGTTCAAACCAATGGAGGCCTCAAACTCAGGCCCCAAACTCACACGCCGGAATCTGCTCGCAAAGGGAAGCTGTGTACTGGCCGGTGCCGCTCTGCATCTTCCTTCCTATCTCTCCTCGCAGTCACAGCAAACGCCCTCCGTCTCCGCTCCCATTGGCCCTGTCATGCAGACCCTCAGCGCTTACATGGCCCAGGCCGCCACACGCCCCCTGCCTCCCGCCGTCATCGAGCAGACCAAGGATCACATCCTCGACACCTTCGCCGCCATGATCTCCGGCTCACAGCTTCCTCCCGGCCGCGCCGCCATTGCCTTCGCACAATCCTACGGCGGCAAGCCAGTCGCCACCGTCGCCACCTCTACCATCCTGTGCGGTCCGCTCGAAGCCTCCCTGGCCAACGGAGTCCTCGCACACTCCGACGAGACCGATGACTCCCACTCCCCCTCGCAGTCCCACCCCGGCTGCGCCGTAGTTCCTGCCGCCCTCGCCGCAGGCGAACATTTCAACATCTCCGGCTCCCACTTTCTCCGCGCCGTCACCCTTGGGTACGACATCGGCCCGCGCCTCGGCGTCACTCTAGGTGGAGTCAACTACCAGACCGAGACTCACCGCGATCCCCACGCCACCTCCGAAGGCTTCGGAGCCGCAGCCGCCGCAGGCTGTGCCGCCTCCCTCGACACCCGCCAGATGCGCCTCCTCCTTGACTACGCATCGCAGCAATCCTCCGGCTTCACCGCGTGGCAGCGGGATACCCTCCACGTCGAAAAGGCCTTCGTCTTCGCCGGCATGCCCGCCCGCAATGGAGTCACCTCCGCCTTGCTAGTTCAGGCCGGCTGGAGCGGAGTCGACGACGTCCTCTCAGGCCCTGAAAGCTTCTTCGCCGCCTACGCCCCTCACGCCAATCCTCAGGGCCTCATCGATGGCCTCGGAGAACGCTACGAGATCACACGCACGAATATCAAAAAATGGTGCGTTGGCTCGCCCATTCAAGCGCCGCTCGACGCCGTTCAGCTCCTTCTCAATCAGCACCCCTTCACCCCGGATCAGATCCGTCACGTCACCGTAAGAGTCGCCACCCGCGAGGCCTCGATCGTCGACAACCGCTCCCTCCCCGACATCTGCCTTCAACACCTCGTCGCCGTTATGCTCGTCCTGCGAACCCTCACCTTCCGCTCTGCCCATGACGCCGCTCTCATGAAGGACCCCGGCATCCTGCGACAACGCGCCAAGGTCACTCTGATCGGAGACGAAGAGCTAGAGAAGCATCTCCCCGCCCGCGAAGCCACCGTCGAGATCCTTCTCAATGATGGCACCGCCCTCACCCAGCACGTCGACGCCGTCCGCGGAACTGCCGAGAACCCCATGAGTCGGGAAGAGATCATCGCCAAGTCCCGCGACCTCATCGAACCCGTCCTCGGGCCTGCGTCCTCGAAGGCGCTTATCTCCGCAGTCCTCCAGCTCGAACAATTCACTGACATTCACCCTCTCAGCCGGTTGCTTCGGAACTCGTCATGAGATTGGAACACAAGCGCAGGGAGTAAAAGGCGTACAAGTTCGCGTCGACGCTTGGCTCAAAGGCGAGGAGACCGCGCCTCGGAAGTAACCTTCGCACTTGATGTCAAAAGCGTGCTGGAGAAAATCCACGTCATGATCGACTCGAGGGTCCGGAGGTTCGGATCCAGCCCGGGTTTGAACCAGATTCCTGGGAGCACGACGGCGGGAGTGGCCGAGAAGTCTATTGCGCGCGGTTACGTATCTCGCGACGTGTGTAGAGGGCATGGATGAGCGTGGCGGCAAGCGCGGTCCAGCCCGTCTGGTGCGAGGCCCCAAGACCGCGTCCCGTGTCACCATCGAAGTACTCGCTGAACAGGATGAGGTCTTTCCAATAGGGATCGGTAGCGTAGCGTTCTTCTCTGCCGTGGCTGGGTCGGCGGCCATCCTTATCGGGCAGGAAGAGGCTCACCAGTCGGCGCGCAATGTCTTCAGCAATCTCGACAAGTGTGTGCTGCTGGCCGCTGCCGGTGGGATATTCAAGCTTGTAGTCATCCCCGTAGACCAGGGAATAGCGCTCCAATGCGTTGATCAGCAGCATGTTCATAGGGAACCACACGGGACCTCGCCAATTACTGTTGCCGCCAAACATGCCGCTATCTCCCTCCGCCGGCGTGTAACGAACGGTAAAGCGCTGTCCCTGAAGATTGGCTTCGAACGGATTCTCATGATGATGCCGTGACAGTGCGCGTATGCCGTGTGGTGAGAGAAACTCTGACTCATCGAAGACTCGCTGCAGAATGCGATGGAATCGGTCGTGGGGAGCAATCGCAATCCACTGCGAACCGTTAATCTCGGCGTCGGAAACCTCAGCCTTGCTGACGTACTCGGAGAGCTTCTCTTTGTGCATCAAGAACCAATTCGTGCGCTTCTCAAAATCCGTCAAGCCTTCGACAGTTCTTTTCTTCATGATGCACACAGCAAAGAGTGGAGCAAGGCCAACCATGGAACGCACCTTCAACGAAATGCTGCGCCCGTCGTCGTGCTGCAGCCGATCGAAATAAAATCCATCTTCTTCGTCCCATAAGCCGGTGCCTCCAACGGAGTTGATGGCATCGATGACCGCTATGTAATGCTCGAAGAACTTGCTGGCTATGTCCTCGTAGGCCGTTGACCGCTGCTGGGCGAGCTCGAGTGCAATCTGCAGCATGACGGAGCAATACAGTCCCATCCACGCTGTTCCGTCCGCTTGGTGCATGGACACGCCATTGGGTAGGGTGACGGAGCGATCGAAGACTCCGATATTGTCGAGTCCTAAGAAACCGCCGCCGAAGAGATTGTGTCCCTTCTCGTCGTTGCGGTTCACCCACCAGGTAAAGTTCAACATGAGCTTCTGGAAGGCGCGCTCGAGAAAGTCTAAGTCTCCGACGCCGTTCTCATCGACACCTAGACGATAAACATGCCACACTGCCCATCCGTGCACGGGAGGATTGACATCGCCAAAAGAAAATTCATATGCGGGCATCTGCCCGTTGGGGTGCATATACCATTCGCGCAGAAGGAGAAGAAGTTGATTTTTCGCAAACTCCGGATCGATTCTTGCCATGGGAATCATGTGAAACGCCGTGTCCCAGGCAGCAAACCACGGGTACTCCCATTTATCGGGCATTGAAAGGATGTCACGACAGAAGAGGTGCCGCCACTCTTCCGATTTTTTCATGCGCTCGGCTGGCGGTGCAATCTGTGTAGGGTCACCCGTCATCCATTGTTCAGCGATGAAATAGTAAAACTGCTTACACCACAGCAGGCCGGCGAAGGCTTGGCGCGAGATGTTGCATTCCTCTGCTGTAGCCTCCTGTGAGATGCGCTTTGCGTAGAAGTCATCTGCCTCCGACTTGCGTGTTGCGAAGACCTCTTCGGCACGGGTAACGTCCATCACCGCTGGTTCGACGTCCAATGAGTGCTCGGCGCCGACGCGAACAAGACGAAGGTAAAGCACCTGACTGCTAGCTGGCTCCAGCATGAAGCGGTATAAAAACGCGCACTTTGTGCCGCTGTTCTCCTTCACCGCGTTCTGGTCGCCATGGACGAGACAGCGATCGAAGCCGTCTTTGCTGAAATGGTCCGGGCCATCATAGTTTGGATCCAGGCGGCGCATGTTGCTGTCGTTTTCAGTAAAGAGAAGACGCTCAGGCAAAATCGCACCACCATCCACCGGTTCGAAACGATAAGCACCCAGAATCTTATGGGCTGCTTGTACACGGAATGGGCCGGTCTGCGAGATGATGGGTTTTGTCTTTCCGGTCGCCTCCAGATTTTTCCACGACCAGTTATTACGAAGCGTAAGTTGAGGCAGTATGGTAAGCGGCGCCACATCAGGCCCACGATTGTGTGCGGTGATGCGGATTACCGTATCCTCCGCGTCGGCCTTCGCATACTCAATGAAGATGTCGAAGTAGCGGTTGTCGTCGAAAATTCCGGTATCCAGCAGCTCATATTCCGGCTGGTCGTAGCCACGCCGCTTGTTCTCCTCACGAAGCTGGTCGTAAGGGAAAGCAGTCTGCGGGTATTTATAAAGCGCTTTACAGTAGCTATGCGTCGGAAGTGCGTCCAAATAGTAGAACTGCTCTTTGACGTCTTCACCATGATTCCCTTCGGGGTTGCCGAGGCCAAAGAGGCGCTCCTTTAGTGTGCGGTCTCGCCCGTTCCATAGAACGGTGCTAAAGCAGAGACGGCACTGGCGGTCAGTCCATCCGAGCAGGCCATCCTCACCCCAGCGGTAGGCTCGGTACTGAGCCATCTCATAAGGGAACGAGTTCCACACATCGCCGTTGTAAGAGTAATCCTCACGAACGGTTCCCCACTGACGCTCCGGTAGATACGTACCCCATCGCTGCCAGTTCTTGGTGCGAGACTTATTTTCAATAAGGCGCTGGTCTTCGGTCGTCCTCGGGGATGTATCGCGCATAGTCCACCTTACCTCAGGAGTGTTGCCGATAAAGGCTCACCCGAGCTAGAGTCTCATGGAAAGCAACGAATAAGCGGCGGGTTTCAAAAAGACGGGACCACCACTGACTCAAGGACATACATCTCCGCTATACGGAATCGCTTCGCGACATATCAACAGAATAAGTCCACTAAATGGAATGAGAAGGGTGCCTCCCTAAAAAAGTTCAAGTAGGATTTCCTACGACCAATATGAGAGAAATAGATCTTCGCTTCAAGTCGGAGCGCACACCTTCTTCGATGTTCGGGACGCCAAGGATCAGCCTTCACTCCCCGGGGACAATCACGCCGGGGAGATAGGAAGGTGTCGCGGCGGTCTCGGAGATGGTGAAGAACTTTTGTTGCCGCCACTCCAGCCACGGAACCGCTCGGTATCGAAGATGCCCAGATCTATATTGGTGTGTTTGTCGCGTTGAGTGTACGAGAGTTCCGCCACCCGACGTAGGAACATAGGTATCCCGGCACTGTACCGCTTGCTGTCTGTGGGAGAGAAAACGGCAGTTGTTCACTCAACGCATGTCCACTCAACTACGAGCCAGCCAATCGCTGATTCGAGCATGATAGCTGCGACTCATGGCAATTTTATGGCCATTTACCAACACAACTATGAATTCGCCGCTGGGTTCCGTACGCACTTCCTTCAAGTACTGCAAATTGACGATGGCGGAACGATGCACGCGCAGGAACATTTGTGGGTCAAGCTTTTCTTCCAGATGACTCATTGTCTCCCGCAGCAGATGCTTGTCCGTTTCCGTGCAAATGCGTACATAATTTTCTTCGGCTCCAATCCAACGGATGTCTGAGACGGGGAGAAAGAGGATGCGACCACGAGACTTGAAGACGATACGTGTTGTATAGCTCGCGTTCTGGCTCCTGCGCTCATTGCTACGTCCGGCATTTTGCTTTGTAGCGTAAATCTGCTCACAGGCACGCTGCACCGCCGCATGCAAGCGCTCGAAGGTAAACGGTTTGAGTAGGTAGTCGACTGCGTGAATCTCAAACGCGCGCAATGCATAGCAGTCATATGCGGTCGTAAAGATAATGCGCGGCACAACGGAGTCGCTGCCGACAGAGAGCTTGCCGATGATATCGAAGCCGTCCATGCCTGGCATTCGAATATCGAGAAAAAGTAACTCAGGTCGAGTAGCACGCACCAAGTCGATCGTTTCGGAAGCTGATGCGCCTTCACCGACAATTTCGATCTCAGGCTCCTCGCGAAGCAACTGGCGCAGCTTCTGTCTCGCTAAGACTTCATCGTCGGCCAAGATGGCGTGGATCATCATGCACCAAACCTTGTCAGTGTCTCCGTAGGACTAGCAGAGAATTGTAGTGGGAGCGTTATAGTTACCTCGACCTGATCTCGTGCGACCTCGCGTATACAAAATGTGTGTTGATCTCCGTAGTGCAGCTGCAGGCGGCTCTTAATGTTGGCCAGCCCAACCCCTTGACCCTCTGAGGCTTTGGGCGGATTCGAATTCAAGCCCGCGCCGTTGTTGAGAACACTCAGCGTCAGACGCGAGTCTTTTCTTGTTGCCTCGATATGGAGCAAGCCATTGCGGTCGAGCCTGGAGAGGCCATGAGTGTAGGCGTTCTCGATGAGCGGTTGGAGAATCATGGCAGGTACAAGAGCATCATGCAACTCCGGATGTACCCATAGTTGCTGGTGTACACGGCCCGTGAATCTGCGCTCCTGCATTGCGAGATACATCTCCACAAACTCCATTTCGTCATTGAGCCGAATGAACTGCACTTCGCCGCGCTCGAGGGTGATACGCAAGAGGCTGCCGAGTTGTTCCAGCATTGTGTCGGCAGCGGCGATGTCCGTCCGCATGAGGCTGGAGATGCTGTTCATGGTGTTGAAGAGGAAATGCGGATTTAACTGCATGCGGAGAGCGGCTATCTGGGCCTGAGCCAGTTGCACCGACAATTGAGCGGCCGCAGCCTCTTTTTCACGGAATTTCTGGTAGTAGCCTATGCCGCGAAAGAGGACAAATGTACACCAGAAAATGACCATGTTGTCGACAAACTCCGCGTCCAAATGAAACGCCAGCCTGGACCAATAGGTCATGTGCGGGCGATTGAGTGGGAGATGCGGAAAGCAAGCCACCCAGATCATCTCTTCAACGACACTGGTAACTACGCTGAGCGGAAGCACTTGCGTGAAGATGCGAAATGCGTTTGCCTGCTGAATCCAGGGCCCGCACCATCTCCACAGCAACCAGCAGATGACGCCCCACAAAAAATATTGCACCCACCATGCTCCAAAAATGAGCCCTATGCCCATGCGGTAACTCCATAGGCGCATAGTCATCAAATCCTGGAAGGCGAACAAGGTGCCTAGCAGGACCGACGCGCTCACAAAGATTGCCGGATGCATGAAGAATGGTTGTGCGCGTGTGCGACTTATCGACGGAAAGTTCAGGGAATCATCCTCGCCCTTCTTCCTTTATGGACGAAATAGGAATGCAACCATACATTCTATTCCTAGCGTCGTCAGGATGCTGGCACGTAAAGCAATTGACCAGCGTGCAGATCAGCCGGCGAGACTGCAAGTGCTGATGCGGGAAAGCGTTGCCGCTTGTCACCGTTTTTATAGACGAAGAGGAGACGTGTGGGGTGCTGCCGGTGCCAGGTATTTGCGTCCGAGTCGAGCGCTCCGACCTGCTGAGTCCCCAGTTTTTTTGTGAGTGCCGTGATGTCGTATCTGACCAGGTTCATCGCAGGCTCTCCACCCTGCAGGATGGCCATCCGGAAGTGATAGTAGGCGGCTTTGCTGTCCGCGGGGACGCCTTTACCGTCTCGTGCAAGGACGCCCAGCACGACTGAAGATTTCCAGTAACCTGCGCTCGCTGAGGTTTCCAGAAGGGATGGTCCCTCATTTGGAGACGTTGCAAGCTCGGGATGGTTGACCAGGAGCAGTCCCAGCGAGTGAATGGCTGGTATGTATCCGTCGGCGACAGATAAGCGCAAAAAAGCCTCGGCTTTGCGAAGGTCGTGCTGATGGTCGGCATCCACCGAGAAGAGTGTGCCGAGATTGTAGGAGGCGACAGGATCGTGCAGCTGCACGCCGGTTTTGTACCAAGTCTCGGCGGCGGCTTTGTCGTGTTTCACACCGATCCCGAAGTAATAGAGGTCACCAAGATAGCTAGCAGCGGCCCCGTCTCCCCTGCTGGCCGCTTCGTGAAAGAACTGTATGGCCAGCTCTTCATCTTTGGCGACGCCGAGGCCCCATAAGTACACTACGCCGAGGTTCACTTTGGCTCTGGTGAGGCCGGAGGCGGCGGCGAGTTGGTACCAGTGCAAGGCGCGTGCCCGATCGACCGGAACACCTATGCCGGCCTGATAGAAGAAGCCGATCTCACTTTCCGCCTCAGGATCTCCGGCTTCCGCGGCTTTTTGGTACCAGTACGCGGCCTGCTTTGCATCCTGGGTTACTCCGTTGCCTGTAAAGTAAGCCGCGGCCAGTTCAATTTGTTGAGAAGCGTAGCCCTTTTGAGCATCTGCCTTTAGCTGGGTGATATCGGTTCCCTCCGCTGAAGGCACATAATCTGCAAGTAGGACTACACCGATAGCGAGTAACAAGGCTCTTACGAGTTTTACGGAGACTAGGAGAGGGTCGCGAGTTATTCGAACCATGATTTTCCTCCAGTAGTGGATCTGGCCATGTCTCCGGGCTTTTTCAACTAACTACATCCCATGAAGCGTAGCCGGCGCTACCTAGACTTGCGGGATTACGGCAGATAATCAGCGAAGTTCCACGGTTATGGGGTGTCTCGTCACGTGTAAAGAAGGCTCTAACGACCCCAGTGTGTTATCGGTCACCACAAGGAGCAACTCGTCACATTAATTGGAATTATGTAATCGTGCCGCTCTAGCCTCCTTGATGATTTCGTTGCGAGACGGAACTGTAGTTATCGGTTCCGCTGAATTATTTTGCTAACAATAAGTCACTGGCCTCGACACAGGAGCTTACTGTGCAACCATACATCCGGAATATGTGCTGGCTAGCTCACATGTGACGGATAGCGGGGCGGAGTGACGAAGCTGGCCAAGCCCGAGAAGAATATGAGTCGACAATGAGAAGATGAACTCTCGAATCCTCTCTTCCGGCGACGCCTCCCATCGATCGTCAGTCATCAGTCCTCACCGCGCGGAGATTCGTCACCTGTGAATCGACCCGCGGATTCTGCCGTTTGTCACATTCTGTGCGACGCTCGTCACAACGCTGTTGTTGACTGCGGGAGTGTCGGCACATAATGCACTGCACCGGGCTGCGGGTTGCGAATCTGTTTACTTTGCAAGACGATCCATGCTCCCGGAGAGTGCAGAACAGTATGCGGCACAAGCAGTAACTGCCTTCGCTACGAGTGACTCAAGCGTTACTTGAAGTCAACGGGACGAAGGCCTTCAGGCCTCCCGATGTCGATGATTCGGAGTTGGAACGGAAGGCCGCCTGCGCACCAACACTTGAAGGGAGTCCAGCTATGTTCAGAAATATCTCAGTTCTCGCGTCGATTCTTTTCGCACTTCTTTTTCTGTCTGTTTCTCCAACCCCGCTAACAGCACAGACCGATTCCGGTATTGTGTCGGGATTAGCGGTCGATCAAAGCGGAGCTCTCGTCTCCGATGCAACGGTAACGCTCACCAATACGGGGACAAACGCTGAACGAACAGTGACTACGAATCACAACGGCGAGTACACGTTTCCCTCTGTGGCTGCCGGTATTTATACGGTCAGGGCGGACGCTTCGGGCTTTCAGCGGTTTGAGGCGCGGGTCGAAGTCACGGTTGGTGGGCATGCAACGGTTCCGATAAAGTTCGCTCTAAGTGGCGCGCAACAGACGGTGACCGTAATTGATCAGGGCGGGACGACTGTCAATACGCAGACTCAGGAGGTGTCGCAGGTCGTGAGCAGTGTCCAGGTCTCGGAACTGCCCAGCCTCACTCGCAATCCCTACGATTTTGTCTCGATCTCCGGCAACATCAGCTCGGGAGACAAAGTAGCGCAGAGTGGCGCGACAAAGACTACCGGCGACCAGAACGACACGACGCGCGGCGTTGGATTTTCGCTCAACGGTCAACGCTCCAGCGGCACAGAGATCCTTTTGGATGGGGTTGAGAATGTTGACTCCTATGTGACCGGACCTGAGGTCACGGTGCCGATCGATGCGGTGCAGGAGTATCGCATTACGACCAGCAACTTTGAGCCACAGTATGGTCGCGCGTCAGGCGGCATCGTCAGCGTCGTTACTAAATCGGGGACCAATCGATTTCACGGTGGCGCTTGGGAGTTCAATCGCCTGGCGGCCTACACCGCCAATACGGTTCAAAATGCGCAAAGCGGCGTACCGAAGGGCGGCTACACGCGCAACCAGTTTGGCTACGATGTAGGTGGACCGATCCTGAAAGATCGACTGTTCTTCTTCCAGAGCACTGAGTGGGTGCGGGTGCGTAGCGCGGGCAATCAGATCTCGCTGGTGCCGACGCCGCAGTTCCTGGCGGCGTCCAATTCTGCGACGCAGGCCTTCTTCACGCAGTATGGATCTCCGGCTCCAGCGTTTACCCAGACCTTGAGCAAGGACGACGTGGTGGCGTCGGGTGTGACTCCAACTTCGGGTGGACCGTTTGATCTTTTGCCTGGAGGCACGCCGGTATTCGGTGTAGCGCCGTTTACGTCTCCTACCAATGCCGGAGGCGGCGATCCGCAGAACACGTACTACTTGATTGGACGTGTGGATTTCAACGCGACTCCAAGAACTCAGATGTACGGGCGGTATGTCTTTTACAACGAACTCGATGAAAATGGTTCCATGTTCAGTACGCCGTACTCGCAATACAACGTTGGCAGTTCAGAACGAGACAACGCCGCCCTCTTCGGCCTGACCCACGAGTTTTCCGGTTCGCTGGTGTCCAGCACGAAGTTGAGTTTTACTCGTCACACGTTAAGTCAACCGTTCGATACATCGCAGCAAAACGTCCCTACCCTGTTTCTTTATAACAATGCGACGATCGGCGGGAACCTGGTTCAGTTTCCTGGCTTCTACAGTCAGTTTGAAGGAATAGGAGGACTTCCCTCTGGAGGACCACAGAATACTGTTCAGATCAGCCAGGACATTGATTGGACGAAGGGTCAACATTCCTTCAAGGCAGGTACTCAATTGCTGTACATCCAGAACAACATCACCTATGGCGCCTATGCGCAGGCAGTCGAGGGGATCGGTACAAGCGCTCCAACGGGCCTGGATAACTTTTTGAACGGCACGCTCTCGATCTTTGAGGGCGCCGTTGACCCACAAGGAGCGCTGCCTTGTGTACGAGACTACGCGACTGGCAATCTGGTCCAGACGCCGCAATGTCAGATCACTCTACCCGCGTCGCAACCGAACTTTGCCCACAGCGACCGGTTCAAGGATTGGGCGGTATATGCGCAGGATGCATGGAAGATCACTCCGCGCTTCACGCTCAATTATGGTGTGCGCTACGAGTATTACGGGATCCAGCACAATAATAAGCAGAACCTCGATGCTAACTTTTACTATGGCCGAGGTGCGACGCTTCAAGAGCAGATTCGCAATGGCCAGGTGTTCACGGCTCCTAATAGTCCCATCGGTAAATTGTGGAATCCGCAGTACGGCACTGTTGGACCTCGTGTCGGCTTTGCCTATGACATCAACGGCGATGGCAAGACAAGTCTGCGTGGTGGATACGGAATAGCCTACGAGAGGAACTTTGGAAACGTAACGTTCAATGTCATCCAGAATCCGCCCAACTACGCTGTGGTTCAGATCACGACACCCTCGCCCATCACGACGAACAACGCTGGTCCCATTGGCGGCTCCAGTGGAACGGTTCCGCTTCCGCCAACCAGCTTGAGAAATGTAGACGAAAACATTCGTACGGCGGCAACGCAGTTCTACAGCCTGACAGTAGAGAGGCAGCTCGCGAATAACGTGGTTGCATCCATCGCTTACGTTGGTTCACGCGGGACACATCTTTACGACGTCAAGGGCTACAACCTGCGTGGTGCCGGCAACGTCTATCTCGGCGACCCTGTTCAGGACGCTAGCGGCAACTTCATCTACTCGCGCCTGAACAATCAATATGGGTCGATCAATAACCGTGGCAGCGAGGGAGATTCTTACTACAATGGCTTGAACGTTGGCTTTCAGATGACAGATCTCGAACGCACAGGGCTCATTATCACAGCGAACTATACCGTAGCGCACTCGACCGACAATCTGAGCTCGACGTTCTCAGAGAGCAATAGCTCGGTCAACGGCATTGGCAATCTTGGCTATCTCGATCCGTTCAACCCTGGGCTGGACCATGGGGCCTCGGACTTTGACATCCGTCAACGATTCGTCTTCGCGCCGATCTACAAAACCCAATGGTTTAAAAATAATCGCTCCCTCACGGGGAGACTCCTGGGAGGATATGAGATCACTGGTATTTACACTGTCCGCACTGGAACGCCATTCACGGTCTCCGATAGCAGCAACTCGCTGAATCGCAGCGCCGGGGTCGGCATACCTCGCTACACGCCGGGCACAACCATCTCGAACTATAGCTTCACCAAAGCGAAAGCTAAGAATGGCTCCGGCGCCAACCTCTACGACCTTGTCTCTTTACCCGCAGCCGTAAGCTACGGCAATCCGGCTCTCGGTGGGATATCCGACTTCGGGCCATATCCCTCTGCGATGACCCATCGGAATGCGTTTTCCGGGCCTGGCGCATGGAACTTAGACCTTGCGGCAAGCAAAAGCCTTCTGATCAGAGAAGGCATCGAGATCGAGCTAAGAGCAGAAGGATTTGATCTGCTCAATCACCACAACCTGTACATCACGGAGTCCAATAACGACGTTAACAACTACGGCTACGACGGCGCAACCATCCCTATCCAGGCAAAGAAGGGTGGCGTCAATGGTGGAGCGAACGATGAGCGCCGCTTCGGTCAGTTTGCCCTGAAGGTTAAGTTCTGAGTTACACCGCCCGATGATCAATCGACCATCGTTCAGGCAAGCACCATGTCGGTCAAGATCCGGAATCAGTACTATGGATGGGGCAAGACGTAAGGCCGCCGACTATGCTCGGTACATCGCAACGATCATGATGGGCATTGCGATGCAGGCTGTGAACGACGCAGGCAGAGCCGAATTGACTCGTACGGTAGACATGGCACTTCAATTTCTCTCATTTTCTTCAGCCGTTTAATGCGCTTTCGCGGGTTTGTTCAAACCGATTAACTGATCGCGAGTTCGTTGGAGAATCTCTAGTGGAGCCGCGTTCGCCGGAGAACACCACACTGACTTCGCTTGAAAACTTTGTGCAGGATGTTTTTGCGGCTGCGTACCACGGGCCGGTCATTAGCGTTTAGGCTCAGCGCCCAGGTGGCGCCGGTTGCGCCTGTTTGCAGTCAGAATGCGAAGTATCCCTGGCCATGACCATGCGCTCAGCTGGCCCTCAATCAACAACTTGCCGGTCGTCTATTACTTCCGAACAACCGTCCGCCTCGGTTCTGGTGTTAGACTTCATCCACTAGCGTTTGGCGCCGTACTACGACTAAATGAGGGTGTCCGATCGATACGTTACTTCGTTATGGAGACCATCAAACATCCAGCCCGCCTGGTAGTTCGTGATACAGACCAGACGCAAACGGTAACCATCGACACCCTGCCCTTCACGATTGGCCGTCGGGCGGATCGCAATCTTTATCTCACCAACTCGCAGGTCTCACGCGAACACGCCAACATTTACGAGGACGCAGAAGGGTTCTTCATTCAGGACCTCGGCAGTCGCCACGGAACCTTCGTTAACGACATCCGCAAGGACACTGCACGCCTCCGCTCCGGAGATCACATCAAGCTCGGCCCATCCGGCGTCGCCCTCCTCTTTGTCACCTCCCCCGGCCACACGTCTACCATCGCTCTATTCCACCAGATGGCATCCGGAGTCTCCACTTCCGAGCTTCAGAAGCTCTCCCTCTTCCTCCAGGCTGCGCAGAGCTTCAACAACACCAGCGTGTTAGAAGACATTTTCAGCACGATGATTGAGTACACACTGCGACTCACCCAAGCAGAGCGCGGCTTTGTCTTCCTCGGCGACGGTCCCACTAGCCTCTCCCTCGAGTGTGGCTTCGATCGCGACGGCCAGCAAATCTTCGATGATACGAAGATCTCACGCTCAATCGTCCGCGATGCAGCCGAGTCCGGACAGGAGTATATTCTCGGCGATGTCAGTGGCGAAGGGCAGCCAGTCGGTCGCGAGAGCGTCGTCGCCCACGAGCTCCGCAGCGTCATCGCCATTCCGCTGCGTGGCCGCAACTCCGGCCGTCTTCTCGGCCTCCTCTACCTCGACAGCCGCCTCCGGAGTGGCACTCTCAACAGCGTCGACCGCGATATCCTCCTTGCCATCGCGACCGAGGCAGCAACTCTTGTTGAACATGCCCGCTTAGTTCAGGCCGAGCGCGCCGCCGAACTTCTCCGCAATGAGATGGAAATCGCTGCCTCGATCCAACAGAGCATCATCGCTCGCCATCTTCCAACCTTCCCTTACGCCAAGATCGCCGCGAAGACCATCCCTTGTGCAGAAGTCGGCGGCGATTTCTACGATGTCATTCCTTTGGAGGACGGCTTCGTCGCCATCGTCGCCGATGTTTCCGGCAAAGGGGTGCCTGCTGCCTTGCTCGCTTCGATTATCCAAGGCATGATGTACGCTCAGGCCCGAAGCAACATATCCCTGGTCGACACCGTCACCACCGTCCAATCCTTTCTGTGCTCCCGAGTTTACGGCCAGAAGTATGTAACCCTCGTGGCCCTCCGCTACAAACAAAATGGCGAGGTTGAATTAGTCAACGGCGGCCACGTCCCCCCTCTTCTCATTCGTGAAGACGGCACTATCACTCCCATTCTCGGCGGCGACGTCCCCGTCGGCCTTCTTCAAGACGCCGCTTTCCACTCCATCTCTTTTACTCTGCCCCTCCACGCACGTCTCGTGCTCCTGAGCGATGGCGTTACCGAAGCCGAAAACCCCACAGGTGTGCAATTCGGCTCCATCGAGCGCCAGCGCGAGTTTTCAGCCCCAGACCCCATCCAGGCCATCTTTGCTGCCATGTTCCGTTTCTGCGAGGGCGCCCCTACGGACGACGACTGCACCCTCCTGGTCATCGACAGAATCGCCTGACGCCCGAAGCAACAACGCGTCTGTTGGAGAAACCATGAAACTTCTGCTGAAATTCAACCTGATTGTCGTCGCCATTGTCGCCATCGGTCTAGCCATCGTCTCGTGTGTCGCTCACTCCTTCCTCGTCGACAATGCGCGAGCCCAGGTTCTGCAACAAGCCGAACTTATGATCCAGAGCGCAAGCTCCACACGCGACTACACCACGGAAGAACTCACACCAATCATCGTCACCGCCCCAGCCATGAGGCACACTTTTCTTCCGCAGGCCATTCCGTTTTATGGGGCGACGGTCACCTTCGCTCGCCTCCGCCAAAAGTTTCCCGACTACATGTACAAGGAAGCCACGCTCAACCCTACAAACCTTCAGGACCGTGCCGTCGATTGGGAGGCCGATGTCATAGATGCCTTTCGCAACAAGCCGGACGTGAAGGAGTTCGTCGGCGAGCGTGAAACCGCTACTGGCCCCTCGCTCTATCTAGCTCACCCTATCAAGACGGAGGCAAGCTGTCTGGAGTGCCACTCACTACCCTCGGCTGCTCCAAAAACCATGATCCAAAAGTACGGATCAACGAACGGTTTCGGGTGGAAACTAAACGAAATCGTTGGTGCCCAGATCGTCTCCGTGCCCATGGCCCTCCCTATCCAGATTGCATCGAGGGCCTTCAAGACACTCATCTGGTCTCTCGCCACGACGTTCGCTGCCATTCTGCTCGCAATCGATCTCGTGCTTTACTTCCTCATCATCCTGCCGTTGCGCAAGCTTTCCGCCGTCGCCGACCGTGTCAGTCTTGGCCAGCTCGACCAGGCCGAACTAGCCGTTCGCGGCAAGGATGAAATGGCACAGCTCACCGCATCCTTCAATCGTCTGGTAGTCACCGTCGTAAAGGCCTTGCGAATGCTCGGCTAACTACAACACGCCGCTCCTGCGAAACCGTCCACTCACCGAGGAGAGAAATCTCTGCCTAGCATCCTCTCTCTCAATCTCCTGCGCGACCTTCTCCACCAACGCCTGGAGATCATTCGTGCTGCTTGACGCGCGTTTTACCAGTACACCCGCGATCGGACCGACATAGTGGGCGAGCTTCAGCGTAATCTCGCTCAACTGATCTGGCTCGTACTTCGATGTCTCGCCAATCACTCCTCCCTGTGCGGCACCTGTCACCTCGGGCGTCGAAGGCGAAACAACCCTGAACTCTGAAGCCTGGCCCAGGTGTGACGCATCCAGCGCTGTAAGAAACTCTCTCGCGTTCTGCCACCGCTCCCGCTTCTCTTTAGCCAGCGCCTTCATCACTATTGCGGAAAACTCCGTCGGAATCAGCGGGTTAATATGGCTCGGAGATACCGGACGATGCTGCAGAAGCCCCCCGATCACCTGCGCGTAATTCGTGCCTTCAATCGGGAGTCTGCCCGTAATCATCTCGTACAGCGTCACACCCACCGCATACATATCCGACCGCGCATCGTGCCCTTCGCCCGATAGTTGCTCCGGCGCTATGTAATGCATCGATCCCACCAGCGCCCCGGTCATCGTCAACCGCGCTTCGGGGGCTGCTAGCGCCAGCCCAAAATCAAGCACCTTAACCTGTCCCCAGGGTGTGATCATAATGTTCGAAGGCTTGATGTCCCGATGAATTACTCCGCGCGAGTGCGCATAGTCCAAAGCTGTAAGCAGCTGCCGTACATAGGCTACCGCCTGGTCCAGCGTAATCCCCGCTGCCAGTGCATGCCGTAGATCCATCCCTTCCACATACTCCATAATCATCACAAGCTGCTCTTCGTGATGAAATGCGGTATGCAGCACGGAAATGTTCGGATGATTCAGTGTGGCCAGCACCCGAATCTCCTGGGTAAACCGATCCAGCATCTCCTGGCTCGCCGAAGAGGTCGCAAGCAGCACTTTCATTGCCTCTGTGCGGTTCGAGATCAGGTGACGCACACGAAACACCTTTCCCATACCGCCGTCGCCGAGCACATCGACTACCTCGTAGGACCCAACACGAGTTCCTGGAAGCCAAGCCATCGACCTCAGTTTATACGCTTCCGCACCAGCCAGTAGCTCCAACGAACACGCCCCATCCATCACTACAACGCGAAGGAGACTGAGGCCGAAGCTGGCACAGGCTCACTTATGTGCTGAAAAACACCTTAATGCAGCTTCAGCGCGACTGGGCCGAGGTTCGTAAAAAGAGACGGCTTCCTAAAACGAGTAGAGCCGAACTCAAATGGAACTCCGCAAAAAAGGAGAGCGGACACCATACAGTTGAAAGCTACGCACCATTGTCTTCGTGGAAAGAGACCAGGGCACTAGAAGCTGATCTTCAAAATCTGCCCGTTGTTGCCGACGAACCATCCGGCTTCTGGATTTGCGAAAGCGACCCCCCAATAACCACTCACATCCGGAAGTTTGATCCAGGTTTGTCCTTCATCGGGACTCCAGGCTGCTGCACCGGAGGTGAAGTTCGGCTGCGTCTCTGTCGTGATCACCACACTCCGGTCGGGTTCATGGTCGAAGTCGTCGCGATGGCGCCAATCATCCTTATGTTCAACGCCGCGCACATAGGCGAGACAGAAGATCGCTCCGGGAGTTGGGGGCTTGGTGGTAAGGGTCCACCGTTGGCCGCCGTTGTCCGACGTTGCGGCCTGAGCAGCACTGTTCGAGGTCAAGTCGCCGCCACCCACAATGCCATGCCAGGGATCACGGAAAGCTACCGAGAAGCCACCGGCATTGGCGTTGCTCACCAGCGGAGTGTCATAAGCATTCCAGGAGTAGCCACCATCCCGAGTCGCCAGTATCCGAGAGGTGCTTGAGCCACCGGTTGCGATCCAGGCGTTTTGCCATCCTTCCGTAGTGATGCAGGTGCCGCTGGACGAGAACGACGCTTCGCCTGGCAAAGCAGGTGGCATACTGCGGGCGATCGACTGCCAGGTCGAACCATCGCTGGTGCGAATGTCAGGAAATACTCCGTCAACTGAGTCGCTGTGCGCGATGCCGCGATCCGGCCCCCAGAACGCAAAGCAGTCATAGAAGGCGTTGGCCGTCTTATTCGTAAACTGAATGGTCCAGTGCGCGCCGGCGTCTTCCGTCTTGTAGATGCGAAAATCTCCGGTGTCATTCCCGATCGACATGAGATAAGCGACCCGATCGCTTACGCCTTGCACATCGCGGAATTGCAGACCTTCAGCTCCTGGCACGACTCCGGACTTCCAGGTCGAACCGCCATCGGTCGTAACCACGTACGTACCACCGGCTCCGGCCGCCCACACTACGCGGGAGTTTACTGGACTGACCGCAATCAGCAGTTGTGTCGTGCCGCTCTGCTGTGGAACAAGAGTGGGTTGATAATGACCCTTCCATGCTTCTTGCGCATACCCGACAGGTGCGGCGGTAATCAAGACAAGGAAAAACAGCAGACGCTTTGACATGGACTTCCTCCGTGAATCGCCGCTTCGAGTGGGAAGAAGTATAGGAACGCCAGAGGAGTCGCGTCAAATCAGGCACACTTGAGTCCTGCAGAAGTTTCGCGGCCAACATCATCGGGTGTTGAGGAGAGCGGAGTTATGGATCGCGGTACTCTCGGCGCTTGAGTTCGCGGAGTGCCTGCTCGTGGCCTTGGAGTGCAGCCTGACGAATCCAGTGGCGGGACTGGGTGTAGTCGTGCTCTACGCCCTGGCCGATGGCGTACAGGTGGCCAAGCTGGAACTGGGCTTCGGCGTTTCCATGATCGGCGGCTTTGCGATACCACGCGGCGGCCTGAGTGTAGCTGAGCGGGACGCCTTGGCCGGTGTAGTAGAGGTCGGCCAGCTTCTGCTGGGCTTCGGGAAAGTTCTGGGTGGCGGCCAGGCGATACCAGTGGGCAGCTTCAGTATTGCTTTGTGCGGCTCCCTCACCTTTGCGATACATAAGGCCGACGTTGTACTGCGCCCAGGCGAGGTTACTGTGAGCGGCGCGCTCGCACCATGCGAAAGCCTCAGAGAAGTTGTCGGCTGCGTAGAAGCGAAAGCTGAGGTTGGCCTGCGCGTAAGCGTGGCCCTGTTCGGCGGCCTTGCGCTCCCAATATGCGGCGTGAGTATCGTCTTGCGGCAGACCCTGACCCGCATCGTACAAAGTGCTGAGGAGGTACTGCGACTCGGCATGGCCTTGCTCGGCGGCAAGTCGGAAGCCGGCTGCGGCTTCGCCGAAGTTGCCAGAGTTGCAGTCGGTGACAGCCTGCCGGTAGTGCGGGTTGGAGGCTGCGTTGGCGGCATCGCGGCGGCCGCGGGCGATGATGCTGGAGCGCGTGGAATGGAGCGACAACGTGGCGCCGGAAGGAATGTGCTGCAGACCGGGTTTGGCTTTATCTTCCATCTTTATCTTCCATGCGCGTTGATCTGGCGGTCGATAAGCTCGAAGCGGCGCTTGGCATCGGCGATCTGCTCGCGAAGGCTGGCGGCAAGCTCGGTGAGGAGATCGCGGTGTTCGCCGGCGGCGGCTTCGGCGTCGAGGTGCAGTTGGGCTAGCTCGCCGGCGAGCAACGAGTGCCGCTCGGCATCGAGCGTTGCAATGTCTCGCTCGGCATGCTGGATCTGGCGCGTGATGCGGAGAAGCTCAGCAGCAGCGCCTTCGCCGGCGATGGAAGCGTTGATTTCGCGATGATCGTCAAGTAGACGCTGCAAGGTTTCGGTGTCGCCGCGGCTGTAAGCCTGATTGGCGCGGGCCATTAGCAGAGTGAAGTGCTTCTGCTCCGCGTCGTCGCGCGCGAAGTCGGGATGGATGCGCTTCGCGACATCGCGGAAGAGAGTCTTAAGGCTGGGCGGCGGGTCGAACTCTTCGGCTTCGCGGGCATCACCGAATGCGGCATCGTGGGTCTCCTGCGCGCGCTGGCGTGTCTCCTCAGCTCGGCGTCGGGCGGAGTCGGAGTCGTAGAGATCGACCTCGCGCTCGGCGATGCGCGCTTCGAGGTCGTCGAGTTCGGCGTAGAGAATGCCGACTTGGCGGAGGTAACGACCTTCGAAGGTCTTGAGCTGGGCTCGGATTTGAGCAAGCTCAGATTCGCGCTCGGCGAGCATCGTGCGGACAGTGGCAAGTTGCTCGCGCTTGTCGAGGAGCGCGGCGTCGTCAGGAGTCTGCTGGAGGATGATTTCGGCTGGCATACGGCTTCCCGTTAGGGCAAGTTCTAGTTTAGCGGAGCGGAGCGTCAACGACCGGATTGGGCTAGAACCGGAGCCTCACAGCTGGACTCGAAGGAAAAGAAGTTTGTCGCCAAAGCGACGGGCAACCCGGCGTATGCCCAGAGGTTTCTACTTTTTTGCCGTTGTACCGGCAAAGATTCGACGCGAACAAACTAGAGATGTCAGTAAGGCAGTTCCGCTGCTCACAGACGTGTCGTACCTTCCGCGCATCCTGCATAACGCGTACGCCGCGTCGGATACGGGTGCGCTAGTCGCCCCGCGTGGCACCGAGATTTCGCTCTCAACCCACTCATTCACTTAAAGCGGCAGCGATAGGTAACGATGAGACTGTGCGACGATGGGGAGCCAAGTTCAGCCTGGTCCATCCGTTCGGTTCGGATGTTGAAAAGGAGCCCCGATGACAGTAGCTCAGGTGTGGAAGAGTTCGAAGTTTACGATTGAACGCAATCAAGGCAAGACGCCCCGGACCGTCATCTTTCACTTGTCAGGGCCGTTTACGGCGCGGGACATGTACGGCACCCTCTCACCGAACGCACTTCGTAACACGTTCGAATCGGAGGAGGGCAACGATCAAGATGCTCTCCATATTTTGGACCTGACGGAGGTCCCCTACATGGATTCTGCGGGGCTTGGGCTGATCGTCAGCCACTATGTTCGGTGCCACGGCAGAGGAGTTCGGCTGGTTGTGGCCGGAGTAAGTCCGCGCGTGCTTCAACTGTTCGAGATGACTACCGTGGACAAATTCTTTCCCAGGGTCGCTACGGTTGAAGAGGCAGATCGGTTGTGAAGGCACGGGTGCTGGATCTGATTTAGATCGGGGTACTGGCACCCGGCTTCGGCTTTAGTTTTGTGGGTTGGGTTCGGTGGTGTTCTCGTCGTGATGGCCGTGGTGGAAGATTTTGCCGATGCCGCGGCCTGTGCCCTTGGCAACTTTGCCGGTGCCCTTGGCGGCGCCGACGCCTACGTCCTTTCCAGCTACGCCTGCACCTTTGCCGACATTGCCTGCAGCGTCGATGGGGTGGAGCGTGACGAGATCGCCGGCGCCTTTGCCTACACCCTCCGCTGCGGCTCCGGTTCCCTCGGCGGTACCCTTGCCGATGTCGCCGGCTCCGCTGCCTACGTCACCGCCGGGGCTGCGGGGCTGGGATGGAGCGGGGATGGTTTGGGTGGGCGTCGTCTGGGTGTTCTGGGCGGAAACGCTCCGGCTGGAGATGGCGAAGACTAAGGTGAGGAGCACGAGGGATGGCGTGGAGAATGTGTAGCGCACGGATGAGCCCTCCTGCTTGTTTAGATGCGTCGGGGAGGGGGTTGGAAGCGTGTTGCGCCGGGTGGGATTTGTGGTGAGGCGGACGACCGAGCCCGTCCGATTTAAGATTGCACGCGACTCCCTTGTTTCTTTCTTTTTCAAGGTTGCATGCGGGTGCGGGCGTCGCGGAGGTGGCCGGTGGCGGGTTCGTGGGTGCCGGCGAGGGCGAGGCCGAAGCGGGGCATGTTGGCGTAGATCGACTCGTACTGCCCGGCGGCGACCTGATAGGTTTCGTGCCAGATGCCGACGGAGCCGTCGTCGCCGACGCTCTGGTTGAAGGCCTTCCAGGCGGGGAGATGGGCGGCGTTGCGGGACTGAGCGTAGTCGACGAGCTGGTCGAAGCTGCGCCAGTACTGGGTCATCGTGACGCCGGGCCAGTAGAGGGAGGATTGGGCGCCGAGGAAGCCAAGCTGGGGGTTGGCGTAGAGTTCCTGGAGCATGGGGCCCATGGCTTTTGCAACGGGAATCCACTTGTTGAAGGCGAGCGGGTGGTTGATGCGAAAGCCGATGAGGAACATGACAAAGGGGCCTTCGACGCGGGTGGAGTAGCGGCCTGCGTGGATGGTAGGCATATGAGCAGGATTTTATAACCTGATCGAATGATCGGAGAGGATGAGTCGTATTCTGGTTGGTCGCATCCAACTTGCGAAATGGATTGGAGAGAGGGCGATATGAAGAAGGGTTATTGGGTGGTTGCGTACCATACGGTTGGGGACGAGGCGACGATGAAGAGCTATGTGGAATTGGCTAGAGCGGCGTTGGGGCCGTTTGGGGCGCGTGTTCTGGTGTCGCCGGGGAGTGCGGTTACGGCTTCCGAGGCCGGGTTGAAGCAGATGACGGTGGTGGTGGAGTTTGATAGCTACGCGGATGCTTTGGCTGCTCATGACAGCGCGGATTATAAGAAGGCTCTGGACGCGCTTGGGCCGGACGTGAAGAGAGACTTCCGGATCGCTGAGGGAGCTTGATCGGATTGGAAGTTTTTTTGAGGGGTGAGTTTGTGGTGTTTTGTTGAGGGGTGTAGGTGTAGGAGTCGCCGGTAATGGTGAAGAGGTCGGTGGTGTCGGCGTGGGCGGCGCGGGGGAGGATCAGGGCAGAGGCCAAGAGCGGTAGGGCGAAGGGAGCGTTGCGCATGGAGGGATTCCCTTCTCGGATTGGTGTGAGGTGAGGGTGCGCTCGCTTTTGGGGGGCGTCAAGTGAATTATGTGGGGGGAAGAGGGTGCGGAATGCTCACACGTGCGCGACTATGTGATGGCGAGAGGCGGTCCGACGAGTTCCATGCCATAGGCTCGCATCTTTTCAGCGTTGTTGACGTACGTTGTTCGACCGCCTGCGCGGTCACGGGTGTCGAAGAACTCTTCCATTCTGCCGGCGGGGGCGTAGGTGATGAGGAAGCGTCCGGAGCCTTCTCCGACGAAGGCGAAGGCATGGGGAATGCCGCGGGGACCGAGGACAGAGTCGCCTGCTTTGAGGTGGTGGAGGTTGCCGCCGACCTCGACGAGGTATTCGCCATCGAGGACGTAGAACCACTCGTCTTCTACGTGGTGAAGGTGGCGGGGTGGACCACCCTTGCTGGTGTGACGGTGCTCCATGGCAAAGAAGTCACCACGACAGTCTTTGGAGGAGACTTTGAAGGTGGTGGTGCCGTTGGGGATAACGCGTTTGAAGTCATAGCGGTCTCCGCCGCTGAGGACGGGAGCGGCGGCCTGTGGTTGGGTGGCGGGTGGGGACTGGAGGGTTTTGGCGAACAGGCTCGAGGGAAGGGCTGCGGCTGCGAGTTGGAGGAACGAGCGGCGTTTGAGCAGGGTCATCGGTCAGGTCCTCTTTGGGTTTTGGAGTGAGTATAGACCGGTTGAGGAATAGAGCTGATTAGCAATGGAGGATGGAGCACCCGTCGGTTCGAGCTTCGCTCGAAGGCCCACTCATGCGATGAAGCTGCATGAATGGGGTACCCGGTCGTTCCCGTAGTCGAGTGGAGCGAATCCCTGGGCGGGGTCAAGGAAGTTTGTCGATCCGGCGACGGCAATGTTCAAGTCTCCAGCACGGAGGTTCCGATCAGGTCAGCGTGTGCCAAGGCAGGGCAGACGGCGAGTGCGGCGACGAGCACTGAAAGAATCTTTTTCATTGTGAGTGAGCCTCGATCCCGATGGGTAGCAATCGATGGTCCATCTGTTCGCTGACTAACCATTTTAAGAAGTGACTTTGAAATGAATAGGTTGCGGCTGAAGCCTTAAACGCGTCTTCGGTGGCCGCGACTGTCCCATGCACTGTCCTGCATCTGGGGAGGGAGAGAAGTACCTATTCTTTTTCTATTCATACTGAGTTCGACAGAGCGCTGGGAAATTCTGTCGACACTTTTCGTCTGCTCATGGATCAAAGAGGAATCGGAGGAGGAACTCAATGAATGATTCGGGTTTGGAGAAGAAGAGATGTTGAACGGCAGGATCGTCATCTATGGGCGCGCGAATTCGGCCGCGGGCTACAAGATACGCGACTTCCTAACTCGTAATTGCTGTGAGTATGACTGGGTGGAACTGAATACGGATGAGGAAGCCCGCAAGCTGGCTGGAATCTCAGGAGTCGCAGACCCTCTACTTCCTGTCTGCGTTCTTAGCCAGAAGACGAAGCTCTATTGTCCTAGTCTGCGCGACCTGGCGGTGGCTCTGCAGTGGTTCAAAGGACCGAAGTACGAATGCTATGATTTGGCGATTTTTGGCGCGGGACCAGCAGGTTTGAGTGCCGCTCTCTATGGGGCCTCGGAGGGACTACGCACGATACTTGTCGAGAAGATCGCCGTCGGTGGGCAGGCTGGCAGCACCTCGAAGATTGAGAACTACATGGGGTTTCCGGATGGGATCAGCGGATGGGAGCTCGCAAGCAGGGCACGTCAACAGGCAATAAAACTGGGAGCGGAGATCATCGTAGGGCTCGAGGGAGTGGCAGGAGAGCATCAGGATGGCTGGCAGTTCAGCTGGTTCGCGAGTGGGGAACAGATCGCTTCGAAGGCTACGATTTGCGCGACTGGCATCGAGTACTCACGGCTTGGGTTGGAACGAGAGGATTATTTTCTGAATCGCGGTCTCTATTACGGTGCCGGCTCGAGCGAAGCTGATATCTGCAAGGGGCATGTCGTGATTGTGGGGGGCGGGAACTCTGCTGGCCAGGCTGCGTTGAACTTCGCGCGGAAGACACAGGTAACAATGCTTGTCCGAGGGGAGAGCTTGAAGAACACGCTTTCGACATATCTGTTGGAGCGCATTGAAGACACGACGTCGATTACGGTGCTGACGAGGACCACGTTAACTAATCTCGAAGGGGATGATGCGCTGGAAAGCATTACTTATCGCGATGAAGCTGGCAACACTGCATCTATCGAGACGCATAGCGTCTTCGTTTGTATCGGAGGCAGGCCTCGCCTCGACTGGGCAAAACCTGGGGTGCTGCATTGCGACCCAGCGGGCTACATTCTGACGGGCCCGGATCTCGACCGGTCGAGCCTGTCAGCGGAGATGTGGACGGATGGTCGAGCGCCACTCTTTATGGAATCAAGCATTCCAGGCCTGTTTGCCGCAGGAGATGTCCGCCATAACTCGACGAAAAGGTGCGCTGCAGCAGCGGGAGACGGTGCAACCGCAGTCTCTATGGCTCATCAATTTCTGATCTCAGTGAAACATCAACTTCTAGGGCGATAGTGCGCGGTCTACTTTGAGCTAACTCTCTTAGGAGATGAGATTTGGAGGCTGGCATTAAGGACCTAAGCGGCTTCTCTATCTCAGCGCCCACCCTTCGCAAGATCGCGACGGCGGGGCACTCGGCTCTGGCTTTGGGGGAGTCAAGTGAATTTATTCGCGGGAAGCGGAGGGTGAATTTTGGTGTGGGAAGCCGGATATTTTTGGGGGGTGGGGTTTGTGGTGTTTTGTTGGGGTTTTTGCGAAAAATGGGTGTTTTGATCGTGGTTTTTTGGTGGTGTAAACGTGGTGGCTTGGTGGTGAAACATGGTGTTTTAGCAGTCAGTTTTTTGGCTTCGAAAGATGCGCCATGATTTGTAAGTTTATTTTTTGGGGTTCCCGTTTTGGGAATGCGAGACGGCCCCTGATGCGCGTTCGCGTCAGATGGGCATCCGGCAACGGTTCGGGGTTACTCCGGGATTCTGAAGTCGTAGACTCTTCCGGTGGCGGCGCCTCCCGATCGGGCTCCTCCTGTGGAACCTCCGGCCATGTTTGCCTGCTGGCCAGTGCCCATGAAGAAGGCGTACTCTCCTGGCTTCATGGATGCGTCCAGCTTGATTTTGTAGGTTCTGATTCCAGCGTGCTCTGCGGTGAAGGCGACCTCCTTGTCGCGCTTGACGCCTGATTTACCGCCGGTGACACCGCCGAAGCTTCCTATCTGGAACTCCCTGCGGTTGCCCTTCTTTTCGAGGGTGATCAGGACGAAGTCGGATGCGCTGGCACCATCAGGGACGTAGAGGTAGAAGACGGGTTGGCGGTCGTTGATGATGTTCTTCGATTGGGGGCCGTTGAGGTAGGCGTCCCAGTGTTCGTTGCGCATGCCGTAGGTGAACATGCTGCCGGCTTTGCCGCCGACCTTTGCCTGGCTGATTGCCTGTCCCTCGATGAGGACGAATGCGTTGCTGTTCTTCCAGTAAACGCCGACCTCCGGGGGCGGGAGGGTGGGGTCGTTCGAGATGGGGGTGGCGGCGACTACGACCGGGGCAGCGGGGGGAGTGGGGTTGATCATCACCTTGATGACTTCGTCCGAGACCCTGGCGGCCTTGAGCTCCTTGAGGCTGTCGACGCTGGTGTCGAACTGCAGGGTTCCTCCGGCAGAGGCGGAGCGGATTTTAGCGATGATGATGTCGTCGGAGAGACCGAGGGCGGCCATGTCGATGACGTCTTTGTTGGTGATTCTTTTGCCGAGTTGTTGGCTCCATGTTGCTGGGAGGATGAAAAGGAGCAGAGCCGCAAGCAGAAAGGTGCGTCGTTTCATGGGACCTCCTGACAAACTTCAGGTCGTGGCCCGGAGCCCCTTGTGTTGTTGGTCTAGAAATTTAGCACAGTTGTCCTGGGAGAGCGCGGAGATTGGTTCTGCGGGTGAGCGGTTCGAGCTTTGCTCGAATGCCCGCTCATGCGATGAGAGTGCAGGAGTGGGGTATCCGGCTGTTCGCCGCTATCTTTACCGTTATCATGGGTGGAAGTGTCAGTCAGGCACGAAGTCTTATCAGCTGCTTCGGCTTGGAAGAGAAATCTGAACGTCTTTCAACCAATTCCGTACCCAGAGGAGACTCTTATGCCGTTTGCTCGTATCGATCTGCTTAAAGGAAAGACTGCCGAGTATCGCGCCACTGTGGCCGATGTTGTGTATCAAGGGATCGTCGATGTCCTGAAGGCGCCGGACGGCGACCGCTTCATCGTCATCGGCGAGCATACCCCCGACAATTTGATTTACGACCCCAAGTTCCTCGGCTGGGATCGGTCGCCTGACTTCATGTTGATCCAAGTGACCAGCACTGTCGGAAATAACAAGGAATCGAAGCTTGCCTTCTACCGATATATCGCCGACGAACTTAAGAGCAAGCTATCCGTGCGCCCTGATGACATCATGATCAACATGGTCTTCGTTGACCGCTCAGATTGGTCATTCGGCAATGGCGAGCCGTGGGTTTAAGTTCGCGCTAAAGCGCGAATGCACACTCATGCGATGAGACTGCATGAATGGGGCACCCGAGGATGGATTGGGCCCACGATAGGAGCTCGAGTTCATGTATGGCCCCCCCACCCGCCTTGTAAAAAGGAAAATAATTAACTTCTTAGAATGAACGACTTATGAGATAACGGTCGGGAAAATGGGTCGGAATGAGCCTGTCAAGGGCCCGCTGCCATCATCTCTTTTTTTATCAGCAAGATACAGCTGGCACATTAGTTTCATTCAACCTCATATAATTGAGTTAATCGATGTAAAACCGATAATGAGGGTATTATTCCTCGACGGGGAAATCTAGAGAAAGCTTGCGGCGGCCCGTGCCGTCCTAAAATTCGTGTATTCATGCCACTCGCTGAACGTAGAGAAGTTTATGAAGCGATAGAAGTTTATCGAAAGCGCCCGTTGATCGTTCTTGCGACTAGTACACGTCACAATGTTAATGCGCTCTTAGCAAGCGATATCGTTCGAGAACTAATTGATCAAATCGACGCAATCAAGAATGGGGATTCAATCGATGTCCTTCTCCACAGCACCGGAGGAGATGCACTCGCAGCCTGGAAGCTAATGTCAATCTTGCGCGAGCGGTTTAAAAAGATTGGCGTATTAGTGCCTTTCATGGCCTTCAGCGCAGCTACTATTTTTGCTCTCGGGGCGGACGAAATCGTAATGCATCCGCATGCGTCGCTCGGCCCTATCGATCCCCAGATCACAGTCACTAATAATGGACAAACGAGACAATTTGCCTACGAAGACGTGGGAGCGTTTTTGCGGTTTCTTCGGGATGAAGTTGAGGTCAGTGAACAACAACACACGACGGCTCTTGTAGAGAAACTCTTTGCCGCCGTTGATCCGATTCACATTGGCAGCGCGAAAAGGGCCAGCGAACTCGCCTCACAAATCGGCGAACGTCTTTTAAAGCTACATATGTCTGATGAGGACAAAGCTAAAGCTCATGAGATCGCCAAGGATCTCAACAAAAGTTTTTTTGCACATGGGGACGCAGTATCTCGATCAAGGGCGAAGGAGCTACATCTCAAAGTTGCTGAATCTGATCCGGAGCTCGAGGCGCTCATTTGGAAAGCGTACGAAAGAATTGAAGAGTATATGGAAATCCGCAAACCTTTTATTCCTATAGAACATTGCTTGGCCGATGCGAACGCTGCTGCTGCTTTGGCTCCAACCGCTGGGCCAAGCATTCCGTCTAATGCTCCTCCTCAGGTCGTTCAAGCGATCTGGCAAAACGCAATACAGATTGCTGCTCAGACGCCAAAACAGCCTGTAGAAGTGTCATATCGACTTGTGGGCGCAATTTCTGAGAGTACTAGGACCGCATCGTGTTTTGCTGTTTCAGGTGCCTTAATGCCTGTTCGGGGAGCAAATAACGAGATTTCGATCACAAGAATCGATAAAAAAGTTGGGTGGGAACCAGTTTCTGCATAAAAAAGAGGGCAAATGAGAGAAAACTCATGGGATGATTCTTTTAGTGGCGCAAAAAGTGTTACAGACATTTGCGCATCTGTCGATATAGTATCTGCGTCTATAAAAGAGTACGAGGAGGTAACTATGTATACCGTAAATGGGATTCCTATTGCAAAAGTAGACACGGGCTCGCGTAGCACCCCGTTCGAATATGCAATCACTGTGATTCCAGTGGTGGAAACGGTTTCGGTGACTACAGCCTCCGTAAAGTGCGATTACAAAGAGGCGACCGGAACAGACGCGTCTCAGATGGAAGTGCGGTGTTGTTTACCGTAGATATGTACTCTTAATAAATAAAAGCCCCGCTAAAAGGCGGGGCTTTTATTGTGCTCACTGATACTTTAGCGGTCCGATACATCGGACGTCTTAGCTGCAGCCGCTTGTGCTGCCGCAGGACATGCAGCGGTAGCAGGAGCCGCTGCGGGTCATGATGGCTCCGCAGGTGGCGCAGGAGGGTGAGTCGCCCATCTCGTACATGGACTTCATGGCGTCGGAGGCGTGGTAGATGCCACGATCTTCGAGGGACATGGGGTCGGGGGATTCGAGTCCGCTGCGGGCGCTGAGGTCGGGTGCGATTCCCTGCTGGGGTGGGGTGGTGGTGTGGTAGGTGTCCTCGAAGCTGGGTGCGGCTTCTGACTGCGAAATACGGGGATCCTTCTCTTCGCTCAGGATGACGGCATTTTTTGATTGATCGTTTGAGGCGTTGAGGTTGGACAGGACGGAGGACTCAATGCGGTTGCCGGGGGCGTTGACGGTTCCTGTGACCGGGATGCTGGACTGGCCTTGATTTTGGGGGCTGAGGCCGGCGAAGAGGTCGAACTGGTGTCCGGAGAGGAAGCGGATCTGGATCCAGCGGAAGATGTAGTCCATGATCGACTTGGCGTAGCCGATCTGCTCGTTGCCGGTCCAGCCGGAGGGCTCGAAGCGGGTGTGGGCGAACTTCTCGCAGAGGACACGGAGGGGGACGCCGTGCTGGAGGGCGAGGGAGACGGCGGTGGCGAAGGAGTCCATGAGTCCGGAGACGGTGGAGCCTTCCTTGGCCATGCGGATGAAGATTTCGCCGGGCTGGCCGTTTGGATATAGCCCGACGGTGATGTAGCCCTCGTGTCCGGCGAGGCCGAACTTGTGGGTGACCGAGGCGCGCTCGGCAGGGAGACGGTGACGGACGGCGCGGGGAGGAGACTGGGCGTCGACGGAGTCAGAGTTCTGGAGGGCGGCTTCGGCGATCTGCTTGAGCTGGGTTTCGAGCGAGTGGATGCGGGTGTGGGCGGCGGTGGCGGTCTCCATGGCCTCGGTGAGCTGCTGGCGGGCGGCGGCGCGGGCGGCTTCGACGGCTTCGTCGATTTCGGCCTGGGCTGCTACCGCGGTGAGCACTCCTGCTGCCGGGGCTACGGCTGCTACGGCGTTGGTGCCGCGGGTTCCCTTCTTGTCGGCGTCGGTCTGGGCGGTGACGTTGAGGGGCTGGGTGCCTTTGGAGTTGTCGCGGTAGATGGCTACGGCCTTGAGGCCCTGGCGCCAGCTCTCCATGTAGGCTTCGGCGATGTCGTCGACGGAGCAGTCCTGGGGGAGGTTGACGGTCTTGGAGATGGCTCCGGAGAGGAAGGGCTGGGTGGCGCCCATCATCTTGATGTGGCCCATGTAGGAGATGCTGCGGGTTCCCTTGGAGGGCTTGAAGCTGCAGTCGAAGACGGCGAGGTGCTCGGGTTTGATGGCGGGAGCGCCCTCGATGGTGCCGGTGGCGTCGATGTAGCTAACGATGGCGTTGACCTCAGACTCGGAATAGCCGAGCTTGATGAGAGCCGAGGGGACGGTGTTGTTGACGATCTTGATCATGCCGCCGCCGACTAGCTTCTTGTACTTCACGAGGGCGAGGTCAGGCTCGATGCCGGTGGTGTCGCAGTCCATCATGAAGCCGATGGTGCCGGTGGGGGCGAGGACGGTGACCTGGGAGTTGCGGTAACCGTGCTTTTCGCCGTGGGCGAGTGCGCCGTCCCAGGCGTGGCGGGAGGCTTCGATGAGCTGGTCGAGCTGAGGGACGAAGAAGGGCTCGGCGGACTGTTTGGACTTGCCGATGTTGTTGACTTCGGCGCGGTGCATGCGGACGACGTCGAGGAAGGGCTCGCGGTTGACGTAGAAGCCGGGGCAGGCTCCGCCTTCAATGGAGGCCTGCTGGGTGAGCGGGGTGGCTGCGCCGAGGGGCGGGCAGGTTTCGGCGATGCGGGAGGACTGCCAGTAGGCGTCGCCGCAGAGGATCGAGGTAAGCGTGGCGGCGAAGTCGCGGCCGGCGTCGGAGTCGTAGGGGAGACCGAAGGCCATGAGGAGCGCACCGAGGTTCGCGTAACCGAGGCCGAGGGGGCGGTAGTCGTGCGAGTTCTTCGAGATCATCTCGGTGGGGTAGCCGGCGGAGTCGACGATGATCTCCATCGCGGTGGTGACGATCTCAATGGCGTGACGGTAGCTGGGGATGTCGAACTGGCCGCCGGGGGTGAGGAACTTCAGGAGATTGAAGGAGGCAAGGTTGCAGGCGGAGTCATCGAGGAACATGTACTCCGAGCAGGGATTGGAGGCGTTGATGCGGCCGGTGTTCTTGCTGGTGTGCCACTTGTTGATGGTGGTGTCGAACTGCATGCCGGGGTCGCCGCACTGCCAGGTGGCTTCGGCGAGCGAGTGCATGAGGTCGCGGGCCTTGTACTCCTTGACGGGCGTGCGCTCCTTGACGGTGCGGGTGACGAAGGTGCCGTCGGACTCGACTGCGCGCATGAACTCGTCGTTGACGCGGACGGAGTTGTTGGCGTTCTGGAAGAAGATGGAGCTGTAGGCCTCGGAGTCGGGACCGCTGCCGTCGTAGCCAGCCTGCATGAGGTGCCAGGCCTTCTGCTCTTCTTTTACCTTGCACTGGATGAAGTCTTCGACATCGGGATGGTCGACGTTGAGGATAACCATCTTGGCGGCGCGACGGGTCTTGCCGCCGGACTTGATGACGCCAGCGAAGGCGTCGAAGCCGCGCATGAAAGAGAGTGGGCCGGAGGCTGTGCCGCCGCCCGAGAGGGTCTCCATGGAGCCGCGGATGTTTGAGAGATTCGAGCCTGCGCCGGAGCCCCACTTGAAGAGCATGCCCTCGGTCTTGGCGAGGGTGAGGATGGAGTCGAGCGAGTCCTGCACGGAGTTGATGAAGCATGCGGAGCACTGGGGCTTGGTGTAGCCGGTGACGGAGAACTCGACCTTGCCGGTGGTGGCGTTCCAGTGCCAGTTCTGGGCGTCGGAGTTGGGCTCGAGGCGGTCGCAGCCTACGTTGAACCAGACGGGCGAGTTGAAGGCTACCTTCTGGTTGAGGAGGAGATGGGCAAGCTCGGCGTAGAAGGTGTCGGCGTCCTGCTGAGAGGCGAAGTAGCCGCCGGAGATGCCCCAGTCGCGGATGGACTCGGCGACGCGGGTGATGAGGGCGCGGACGCCGGACTCGCGTTCGTTGGAGCCATTGAGGCCGTGGAGGTACTTGGAGGCGACGATGTTGGTCGCGGTCATGGACCAGTCGGCGGGGACCTCGACGCTCTTCTGCTCGAAGATGGTCTTGCCCTTGAAGTCCTGAATGATGGCGTCGCGGAGCTCCCAGACGATCTCGTCGTAGGGGGAGACGCCGGGTTTGGTGGAGTGGCGATCGAAAGTCAGGCCCGGGGTGCGCTGGTTCTTGAAGCCGGCGGCTCCGGATGCGGTCTGGGCGGCGGTCTGTGTGTGGGTCTGGTTGGGGGTGATTGCCATGGGGAGTACTCCTTCTAATTTGATGAAAAAACCAAGGTGCCGATGCCTACAGGTGGCGTTCGGCCGAAAGGTAAAACTGACGAGTATAGCGCTGGATATTTATCCGGCTAGGTTGAGCCGGCAGCGTTCTGGGTCGTGAAATGTAAGGAACTTGGCCGTCTTTTGCGTGGCTGCAGTCGTGAAAGTACCGCCCCTTATGTGGTGTGTCAAGTATAAAGCACAACATGTTGTGTTGGCTGTGCGAATACCTCTATTTATGCGGCATTAATGTGGCAATTCGATAAAAACCTTGGTTTTTGCTGTGGATTTTGCGAAATCAGCGCGCCGGAAGCGGATTTACTGATCCGTAATGGAGCACTTTCGAGGGTAGGCGTGGACGGGTCCGCTGGCAAGGCGCATGTGGTGTGGATTGGAGTGGAAATGTGGGAAAGGGGGCCTGTATGGGACGCCTGGGCATTTGTCCCAGAAGCCCGTTTATGGACAAGTGAATCGAGCTACCTACCCGTAAATCCCTCCCGATTCCCTAGATTGAGAGGCCAAGCTTTCGTTGCAAACCATCGAGTCACCGACGAATGGGCTTTAGGGGTTTATTGGGCTCAAGGGGAAGATTAAGGCCTTTGGTGGGGCCGTGAAAATGGATCATGGGTTGAGCGCTGGTGGAAAAGGTCTGGGTAATGAGGTTGCTTGGGCCGGCGTCCAGGGAGCCGTAGAAGCTGTTGGCGGTCTCGGCAGTGCCGAACTGGCTGGCGGTACAAGAGGGGAAGGAGTTCTGGACAGTGAGCGGGGTGACGGCGGAGTAGGTGATGGTACCAGCGCCGGAGGAGAGGACGGCACTGTCGGAGTTGATGGGTCCGACGAGGTTGACCTGGAAGGCGTTGATGGGGGCGAACTGGTCGGTCTTGAGAGGCAGGGGTTGGATGGTGCGGTTGACCAGCTGAAGGTTGTTGAGGTCGTTGTTGACCCATTGATGGTGGGGACGGGCGTAGAGCTCGTGCAGGTGGGCGTCGCCGGGGCTGATGAAGTTGACGTGCTGCTCCCCGTCGGGCTGGGCGTAGGAGTGGAGCGCGCTGCCGGGGACCGGGACCGTGCCGTTGCCGGAGAGCTGGGTGAGATCGTTGTTGACCCACTGGGCGTCGGGGTGGATGTAATGCTCACGGACGTGGCCGTCGGTTCCAATGAAGTTGACGTGCTGCGAGTTGTTATCGCCCCAGTAGCTGGAGAGCGGGCTGCCGGGTGCGGGCGGAGTGCTGTCGCCGGAGAGGTGGGTGAGGTCATTGTTGACCCATTGGCCGTGGGGGGTGATGTAGAGCTCGCGGACGTGGCCGTCGGTCCCGATGAAGTTGACGTGCTGGCCGTTGTCGGGGCCGAGATATCCGCATAGCGTGCTGTTGCGCGACGGAGCGATGCCGTTGCCGGACTTTTGGATGAGATCGTTGTTGACCCACTGGCCGTGGGGGGTGATGTAGAGCTCGCGGACGTGGCCGTCGGTGTCTATGAAATTGACGTGCTGGCCGTTGTCGGCGTCGATGTAGCCGTCGAGTGGGCTGTTGGGACGGGGGCCGATACCGTCGCCGGACTTATGGATGAGGTCGTTATCGATCCAGTGGCCGTGGGAGGGAATGAACAGCTCGTGCACGTGGTTGTCGTTGCCGATGAAGTTGACGTGCTGACCGCCATCCTGATCGACGTAGCCGTCGAGCGGGGTGTTAGGCAGCGGCAGGATGCCTTTGGAGAGTTGGGTGAGGTCGTTGTTGATCCATTGGCCGCCCAGGGCGAGGTAGAGCTCGCGGACGTGGCCGTCGGTGCCAATGAAGTTGATGTGCTGGCCGTTGTCGGGACCGAAATAGGCATCGAGCGCGCTGCCGTCGGCAGGGGCGATGCCGTTGCCGGAGAGCTGTGTGAGATCGTTATCGACCCAGTTGTAGGAGGGGTCATGGAGGCGCTCGTGGATATGTCCGTCGATGCCAATGTAGTTGACGTGCTGCCGGGTTAACACGGGCGGGTTCTGCAGGGGGCTGGGAGACCAGTATCCGGTGATCGGCGTGTTGGGGGCAGGAAGGAAACCGAGATCGGTGACGGTCCAGGTGATGCCGACGATGTTGTCCTTGGTGTCGTTTTTGAGCTGCATCTGCAACTGATAGCCGGCGGGGAGGACGAGGTTAGGCATGGCGAGGACGCCGAAGTATTCTAGATAGATGGAATCTGAGCCGACCGTATAGTCGTTGAGGGCGAGGTTGATCTGGGGGTCGCCGATAGGGGTGCCCAGGAGAATGAAGATGAATTGCTGAAAGGCGTTGGAGAAGTGGGGGGCGGAGTTGCAGTTGAGCTGGAATCCAAAGCCGTGGTACCAGATACCGGAGGAGTCCTTGTGCACGATGTTCTGGGTGACGTTGATCGTGACGGTGAGGCCGGTGATGTTATTGCACAGGCTGGTGAGGATGTAGTTGGAGTTGCTGCCCAGACCGCCGCCCGGGGGTGGGACTGACATGGGTGGTACCTCCTACAGATGGAGTAGGAAACCTATGAAAGGGGTAGGACTAAGGAAGTATATCGCTAATAGGGATCAGAAGACGTGGAACAGTGAACTCGCGTGTAATGTGTTGCGTAGCGTTCGGTTGACGGAGGATTCTGATGCAGACAGAGATTGGCTCGGGGAGGGAGACCCGAACAGAGACACTGGCGCTGATTGGGATTGCGCTGATGGTAGCACTCGTTCATCTGCTGACGAACGGGCGGTATGGATTTCATCGGGATGAGTTTCAGTTTTTGAGCGATGCGCGGCATCTGGACTGGGGGTTTGTCGCCTATCCCCCTTTTACGCCGTTTGTGGAGCGGGTGGGGTTGCAGTTGTTTGGGGTTTCGATGGTGGGGTTGCGGCTGTTTTCGGTTGTTGCGCAGGCGCTGGCGATTGTGGTGACGGGGCTGATGGCGCGGGAGCTGGGCGGCGGACGGCTGGCGCAGGTGACGGCGGCGCTGGCGGTGGCTACCTCCGGGCTGGCCGTGTTCGAGGGGACGGAGTTTCAGTACTCCTCGTTCGACTATCTGTGGTGGGTTCTGATCGCGTACTTCGTCATTCGGCTGTTGAAAACGGAGAACCCGCGATGGTGGCTGGCGATCGGAGTCTTTGTCGGCTTGGGGTTGATGACCAAGTACTCGATTCTGTTTTTTATCGTGGGGATCGTGAGCGGAATGGTGTTCAGTTCGGCTCGGCGTTACTTTGCGAGTGGGTGGTTCTGGGGTGGAGTGGCGGTTGCGCTGCTGATCTTCGCGCCTAACTTTATCTGGCAGGTTCGGCATGGGTTTATCTCGCTGCATTTTTTGCAGCACATCCATGCGCGGGATGTAAGGCAGGGGCGGGCGAACGGCTTCGTGTGGGATCAGTTCAAGATCTGCGCGAATCTGGCAGCTGCGCCGTTGTGGATCGCGGGAGTGATCTTTTTTCTGCGGAACAAGCGGTATCGAATGCTGGGGTGGATGTACGTGGTTCCGTTCGCGCTGTTTGTGGTTGGTAAAGGACGTGGGTACTATTTGGCGGCGGCTTATCCGATGCTGCTGGCGATGGGTGCGGTGGCGGGTGAAAGGTGGGTGGTGACGCTTGGAACGGAGTGGCGGCGGGCTGTGCTGGGTGTGGTCTTTGCGGGTATGGCGGCGTATGGAGTCTTTGTATACGCGATTATTGTGCCGCTGGCCTCGGATGGGCCGCTGAAGGCGTTCGCGCTGAAGAACAATGGCGATCTGCGGGAGGAGTTTGGATGGGATGAGTTGGTGAAGACGGTTGCGGGGATCCGCGATTCTTTGCCGGCCGAGCAGCGAAGTGAAGTTGGTGTCCTGGTGGGAAACTACGGCGAGCAGGGAGCGTTGGAGATTCTGGGGTCGGCGGACCATCTGCCGCTGCCGATCAGTATGACGAACTCGGCGTGGCTGCGGGGATATCCTGCGGTGCCGCCTTCGACGCTGATTGTGGTTGGCTTTTCGCGCGAGGCTGCAGATAAGGCGTTTTCGGCGTGTAGGCTGGCTGGGCATAATGGAAACTCGGCAGGTGTGAAGAACGAGGAGAGTGAGTCGCATCCGGATATCTTCGTTTGCGGGCCGCCGCGGTTGCCATGGCCGGAGTTCTGGAAGGAGTACCAGGCTTATGGATGAGCTGGGCGGATGAGTTGGATCAGGAGGCTCGGGTAAGGCGGAGGCGCTGGCGAAGCTGGGCGGTGGCTTCGCGGTGGCAGAGGAGGCAGAGCGTGCGGAGGTTGTCAAGGTCGCACTGGCCGCCGCCTTCGGCTACGGAACGGATGTGGTCGGCGTCCCAGAGGCTGCGGCGAGCGGTGATGGACTTCATGCCGTAGAGGCGGAGGCCGGCGGCTCGGGCTGGGCCTCGAGAGCGCTTGAGGGCGTTGTAGGCGGCGATGGTGTCGATAGCGCAGACGCTGCAGATACCGTGGTCTCGGGCGAGGACTTGGTTGCGTAGGTAGCCGGGGTCGGTGCGGAGACGCCACTGGTGGACACAGTAGTCGCTGCAGAAGGTGCGGCGGCGTTTTGCGAGGATTTCAAGTTCGCACCAGCGGCAGAGAGGCAGTTTGTTCGGGCCGACCGGAAGAGCATGGCGAGTTGTGCGGCCGCCGGCGAGGGTGCGTGGGACGATCATGCTGGTTTGAGCATAGGGCTCGTGGGGTAGGTTTGGGGATGGTGAGGCGGGTTCCCTTCTGGAGGATGGCGAGAGTGCGGCTCGTGAGTTTATCTTTTATCTAAAATCTAAGGTTGATGAAGTCAAAACAAAGCACAAAACTCTGTCAAAAGAGAGAGAGACATCGCAGAAAACAAAATTTTTGCGGAGGAAGACGAAAGAAACGGCTTCAGCGGTAGTGGTGTTAGTTCAGAGTTGGCTATGATCGTGAAGGTAGCGGAGGGCAAGATGTCCAGGACACAGTCGACGATGGTCGCTTTGGGTGCTACGGCTCCCGCGTTTGAACTGGTAGATGTGGTGAGCGGAAGAGCTGTGGGGCGGGATGATGTCTTCGCTGCAAGCTGGGAGGATGGCCGGTCTGATACGGAGAATCGGATGACCGGAGGTGGAACGTCGCCGTCGGGCCGGCACGGACTTCTGGTGATGTTTCTCTGCGTGCACTGCCCGTTTGTGAAGCATGTGGAGGAGGAACTGGCAAGGGTCGGGAAGGACTACGAAGGAAAGATTGCGATTGCGGCGATCTCGTCGAACGATGTGGAGGCTTATCCGCAGGACGCGCCAGCGGAGATGAAGAAGCAGGCAGAGCGGCTTGGGTTCCGCTTTCCGTATTTGTACGACGAGACGCAGGAGGTCGCACGAGCCTATGACGCGGCTTGTACGCCGGATTTCTTTTTGTTCGACGCGGAGATGGCGCTGGTATATCGCGGGCAGATGGATGATAGTAGGCCTCGACGCGGGGATTCAGGCAACGACATCCCTGTAACGGGGAAGGATCTGCGGGCTGCGATGGATGCGGTGATCGCGGGAAAACGACCGGATACGAATCAACGATTCTCAATTGGGTGCAATATCAAGTGGAAGGAATAACCCGCCGCTTGCGCGGCAGTGCACGATGAGATTGTTTGAGAGCATGAGAAAGGGAGCGCTATGGATGCTGTACTGGAAGAGCTGAAGGCGGGAATACGGAAGTTTCGAATGGGTGTCTATCCTGAGAACAAGGATACCTATGTTAAGGCAGCGAGCGAGCCTCAGACGCCGCATGCTTTGATTGTGACTTGTGCGGACTCTCGAATTGATCCTGAGTTGATTACACAATCGCAGCCCGGCGATGTATTTGTAACTCGAAATGTCGGGAACCTGGTACCGGCGTACGGCGAGATGCTTGGCGGCGTGAGTGCGGTGATTGAATATGCCGTTACGGCGCTGAAGGTGCAGCATGTTGTGGTGTGCGGGCACTCGGATTGTGGGGCGATGAAGGGCCTGCTGCATCCCGAGGCCTTGGAGAAGATGCCGACTGTGAAGAGCTGGCTGAAGAATGCGCATGCGGCGTTGAGTGTGGCGAGTTCGCTGGCCAAGCCTGACGAGGAACCAGGCGTGCTGCTGCGCCAGCTGACCGAGGAGAATGTTTTGCTGCAAATTCAGCATCTGCGGACGCATCCGTCGGTTGCGGGGGCGGCGGCGCGCGGGGAGTTGACGATCTCCGGATGGATCTACGACATTGGCAAGGGCGAGGTGAGGATCTCGGAGGACGGGAGTCGGACGTTTGTGCCGGTGACGATTCAGGGCGAAGGCGAATGATCGTTCCGCGTGGGCGACAGCTGATGCCGATGCTGAAGTACGTTGGCTTACCGCTGCTACTGCTGGTGCTGTATGACCTGGCGGTGGTGGCGGCGTACAAGCTGTTGCGCTGGGAGTGGGTGGCGATGCCGCATATTCCCCTGGCGCTCTTTGGATCGGCGATCGGAATTATCGTTGCGTTCCGGAACCAGTCTGCGTATGGCCGGTGGTGGGAGGCTAGGATTCTGTGGGGTTCGGTGGTAAACAACTCACGGAGCTGGGCGCGACAGGTGACCACTGGGATGTTGTCGCTGAGGGGTAGCGATACTCCGGAGCTCAAGGAGATGCAGCGACGGATGGTCTATCTGCAGATCGCGTTTGTGCATGCACTGCGACAACACCTGAGGAAGCTGGAGCCGTGGGCTGAGATCGCGCCGTTCCTGGAGCACGGCGAGCTCGAGAGTCTGCGGGCCGAGAAGAATGTTCCATTGGCTCTACAGCAGCTGATGGGTAAGCTGCTGTTGGAGTGCCAGACGAGGGAGTGGATTGACGCGCTGCAGTGGCGCGCGATGGACGAGAGTCTGAACGATCTGGCGGATGCGCAGGGCGGTGCGGAACGGATCAAGAACACTCCGATGCCGAAGCAGTATGACTACTTTCCGCAGTTGTTCGTGCATATCTACTGCGTCCTGCTGCCCTTGGCGCTGGTGACGAATATGGGATGGCTGACGCCGCTTGGCTCGACGCTGGTGGGGTTTATCTTTCTTGCGCTGGATAAGATCGGACGAGACCTTGAAGATCCTTTTGAGAACACTATCTACGACGTTCCGTTGACTTCGATCACTACAACGATCGAAGTCAACCTGCGGCAGCTGCTTGGCGAGTCGGAACTTCCGCCGGCCACGACTCCGATCGACGGTGTGCTCTGGTAGTTGTAGATCGACGTTTTGAGAGGCGCCCCGGCCCTCGTGCCGGGGCTTCTCGCGTATTAGATCAGGCGTGAGTGGTGCCGTCGGAGCCGTGGAGTTTTACGAGCTTGTTGTAGATGCCGAGGATAAGGAACGGCGCGGCCCATTGGCCGACAAAAAGAGCTGAGTGCGGTTTCTTTGCAGCTTGAAAGCCGACTGAAACCGCCATGGAGCCAATGGCCAGAGCAAGGTAAACGGTGGACGGAACCTGTGCTGTGACTTTTTCGATGGCGGCGGTTATCTGATCTTCCTGAACTTCCCCTTGACTTACACGATAGTCGGTCATTAACGAATCTCCCTGACGGCGTTGCCGTCGTACTTAGCAGAGATGCAGGTAAGCGGAAAGAGTTGGGCTGAGACTTTTGTGAGATTTTGCCCGGGTCAACAGGTGTCGAAATTGCGTTGATACGGTGGAGAGGCTTTGAAAGCGTCTCTAAAGCCAGTTCAGCTTGCGGAGGAGGAACAGCAAGACAGCCGTGGCAACGACGGTGATGCCGCCAACCCACTCTGCACCGTGGGGTGAATCTTCAAAAGGAAGGCCTTTGAGATTCATTCCGTAGATACCGGAGATGGCGAGAACTGGAAGGACGATGGTGCCTAAAACCGTCAAGACCTTCATGACCTCGTTGGTGCGATTTGAGACGGACGAGAGATAGATGTCGAGCGTGTTGTTGAGCAGGTCGCGCTGGGTTTCGACCGAGTCGAGCAGACGTGCGACGTGATCGTAGGTATCGCGGACGTAGGGCTGATAGTCGGCATCGATGATGGTGTTGGGATCGCGCTGGAGATGGAGCGCTGCGTCGCGGGTGTTGACGAGGACGCGTCGGAGGTCAATGAGTTCGCGCTTGATGGCGAAGACGGACTGGAGGATCTCAGGGGTGGGATCGTCGAAGACTTTGTCTTCGAGCTGGTCGATGCGGTCGTCGAAGTGGTCGATGGCCGAGAAGTAGAGATCGACGATGGTGTCGAGGATGAGAGAGACGAGTTTTCCGGGGTGTTCGTCATCGCCGTCGCGGCGGGCACGGGCGAGGGCCTGCCCGGTAGTGGGGCAGGTGGGGTCGGAGACGGTTATGAGGAAGTCTTTGCCGGCGAAGATGTCGATTGGGGAGAAGGATGGCATCTCTTCGCCGGGGTTGTCGGGGTCGGGGATGAGACGGACCGGCTTGAAGACGGCGAAGGTGTAGGTCGCGCCGGAGTCAACTTTGACGCCTTCGTCTTCGTTGCGTGTGTCTTCGATATGAAGAGGATGGAGGTTGTACTGTTTGGCGAGCGCGTCGAGCTTGGGGTCGTTGGCGTCGTTGAGTTGATACCAGGGCATGGAGTTCCTTTTATGCGCGATTTGATGCCGGGAGCTCGGGTCCATCCTACTGTGGCTTACGTTTATGGTCTAGAAAACGCCCTCGGATTTTAGAAAGCGAGACCCACCCCTGATGCAGATCCGGTGCGATGTTCGTCTATTCGTGTTGCTTGTCGGCTGCTATTTGGCTTGGCTTTAGTGCAAAGCCAGTACCGTCTCAGGCTGGTGCTGGTGTGGGGTCCGGGTATGACCCGCGAAGCATGCGCAGGGTTTTCTATGAGAACGAACTTTGCGGCTGGTTACTTGTGCAGACCCTTGAGGGTCTTGGTGATGCCTTTGGCGCCGGCAACGACTGCCATTTTGGTGTTGTCGATGACCTTGCTCTTGCCCGGCGGCGTAGGGTTGAGGCCTAGTTTGCGCAGCTGGTGATTGACGCGGAAGAGGTCGCGATCGAAGGCTATTGATTCGTAGCCGATGCTGAGCGACATCGAAGATGTGGGACCGCTTTCGACCATGTGCGGGAAATGCATGGGGATGTGGACGCCGGTTCCTGGCTCCATCTCGAAGCGCATGGCGCGCGACCTGATCTCTTCGCGGAATGCGATCTCGTTCTTTGCCCAGTACTTTTCGATATCGAGGTCTTTGAGAATTTCTTTGTCGCTTCCATCGAAGATGTAGATGGTCTTTGTACCCTGGATCTGGAGAAGGAAGCTGTCTTCGCTGTCGATGTGATACGGCGTGAACTCGTTTGGCGAGGTCAGGAAGAGCGTCTCCATGGGCGCGCGATACTCTTTGCCGAGGTCGACATGAGTAAGCTCCGAGAGCTCTTGCGTCATGGTTTCGAGGACCTTGTCGTACTTTGGCTGCGTATGGATGAAGCTGAGCTTCATCCTCATGCGGCTGAGGTCGGAGTGGCGAAAGGCCTCTACGAGGCTGGCCTTGTGATCTTCACTGCCCCACTCTCTGAATTTTCTGTCGAGGTAGAAGAAGCCGGATTTGGTGTTGTCGCGGCTCCAGATTTCGGCTAGCTTCTCCACCGACTGGGTCGAGAAGAGATCGTTGGAGTCGAGGTTATGGCAGAAGAGAAACGGCTTTCGCCTGAAACAATCCGAAAATTGCTGTTCGGGTTGGAAGTAAGTGTAGGACACGGTGACCCCCGGCAGATCGCAAACTGCTTTCTGGTTCAGACAAAGCGAATGTTACAGGGAGGAGTGTTCGACTTCAATTTTAAAGTGCTCAACCATGCGATCTGTTCAGTCCCACGCGACTTTTCGTAGTAACCAAGGAGGCAGTTACTATGCACAGCGAGGAGCTTCTTTAGTCCGAGAACTGGAGGGGAAGCACAGGAACGCTAACGCGTAACGGTTTCAATATGAGTAATTTCGCCGTCGCGCATGTGGAGGATTCGGTCGGCGATCTGGGCGGCCTCCGGGTTGTGGGTGATCATGAGGACGGTCTGGTTGAGGTCGCGGCTGGACTGGCGAAGCATCCTTAGAACGGCATCCGAGTTTTTCGTATCGAGGTTGCCGGTGGGCTCGTCAGCGAGGACGATAGCGGGGCGGTTGATGAGGGCTCGGGCGATGGCCACGCGCTGCTGCTCTCCGCCCGATAGCTCGTTGGGACGGTGATCGAGACGGCCCTGGATGCCGAGCATCTCGGTGAGGTGGGTGAGAAGAGGGCGGTCGAGCTCTCGCTTGGTAGAGGCGCCGAGATTGGCGATGTCGTGGGCGATCTCAATGTTGCCCATGGCCGTGAGGGTGGGCAGGAGATTGAAACGCTGGAAGATGAACCCGATCTTGGCGCGGCGGGTGCGGGTTCGCTCTGCATCGGTGAGGGTGGCGAAGTCGACGCCGTCGATGAGGACGGAGCCGGTGGTGGCTCCGGTGAGGCCGCCGAGAATGTAGAAGAGAGTGGACTTCCCGGAGCCGGAGGGGCCCACGATAGCAACGAACTCGCCCGGATTGATAGCGAAGTTGACCTCGCGAAGTGCGGGAACCTCGAGCTTGCCGGAACGGTACGTCTTGCCGAGATCGCGAGCGAGAATAACAGGCATTGCTGCGCTGCCATCGGGCGTCGAATGAAGAGGCGTTGTGGAAGAGGAGCCGGGTTGGGGGGACAACGTGGAAGAATGAGAAGGCATGTACGTATAGAAAGTCTATCGCGAATGGGGTGGGGAGTGAGGCTGACCGAGCTTTTGCTGGCGGGAGTGGCGGGTTGGACGGCACTGGGAGTGGTGGGTGTTGGGGTGTCGTGGCTGCGGGGCGAACGGGCGCGAGTGCGGCGCGGGATAGCCTGGCTGGCCGGGGTTTGGGTGGTGTATCTGGCGATTCTGATAGGGATTTCGCTGGTCCAGAGGCAGAGAGTGGCAGCGGTGGGACAACCGCAGTGCTTTGATGAGATGTGCTTTACGGTCGCGGGGGTGGAGGAGGTGAAGGGCTTTATGGTCCGTGACGGATGGCGCCTGGTGCGAGTAACCGTTCGAGTTACAAATCGGGGCCGGTCGGCACAGAGCGATAGTTTGATACAGGTTTACCTGACGGATGCGCAGGGGCGTCGGTGGGAGGAGTCGGCTGGAGTCAATGGAGTGGGGTTGACGACGAAGGTGGGTGGCGGAGCTTCGGTGGTGAGTGAGCCGGTCTTCAACCTGGCTGGAGATGCGACCGGCTTGAGATTGGTTTTGACGCATGGGTGGAAGCAGCCGGGGTTGTTAATTATTGGTGACTCAGACAGTGTGCTGCACCGCAAGACGGTGGTGGAGCTTGGGCGCTGATTCAGGACTCGGGTGCTCCGAGAGAGCGATATTCGAGAGAAGAAAACCGCGTAAGTTACGGCGGATCCCGGCAAGAGGGTTACCGGTGTGGTAGAGGAAGCTAGATAACTTTTTCCTCGATATTTGCAAGTTGGTGCATGATGCCGAATGAGATACGCGAGATCCCCTGTGGAATGCTGCGGGTAAACTTGGCACATAAATTGCATGTCATACTGCGTCGGAAGTCTGGAAGATACTTCTGAAACGGGCTCCATCTGTCGCGCACTATCTGTTGCAAGACAGAGATGACATTCATTAGTAGTAAGGGCTTCACGCACGAACTACATTACGAACGCGATCGGCTTGAACGACCAGTCAGATTGCATGCGTTATTCCGCTTTTTACGTTTTGCGCTGATTCTATTCAGCCTGAGTTGAAGCCCTAGCCCCGGATAGTTACGCGATGTCCCAACTGCGCCCGCTGAGTCTCCGCGCGCGCCCGCAGTTTGGTGCGTCAATTTGTCCCCTATGCAGCCGGCCTTGCTGCGTAGACGGTCGCGCTGGTCTAACAATGCCCCAGGAGGCAGACGTGAATAAACTCATTTGCACTCTCGTTACCGCATCGGTTCTTGTCGGCGGCTCCGCTTACGGCCAGAACAAGACCAAAACCACCAACGATAAGCAGACAAAGCAGGCGCTGGCTGACAACCAGATGGACAAAGTTACCGCCGCCGGCGAAGAGAATTCTTCGATCGCGGCCAATAACTCGACCGTCACTGAAAACAACACAGGCACGGTGAATCTGTCTGGAAGCGCGCTGATGGGTGCCAGTGGCATCAACATCGTAAGTTCGTCTGACGCGCTTGTTGCCAATGGCGTCAACGTATACGACAGCAGCGCGTTGTCCGATGCCTCATCCAAACCAACCGATGTAACGCAGGCCAACGGTATTTCGCAGGATAGCTCATCGTCGGCCGATCTCACCGGTTATAAGCGGGGAACGAACAGCCAACTGACAGTTGTCAAGAACTCGAATGTAAGCGCTGCAAGCAGCTCTGCGTCGAGCCTCAACTCTTCGCTTAACACCAGCACGACCGATAACTTTGCTTATACCAACGATCTGACGAAGAGCAAGAGCTTCTCTGACACGTTCACCAAATCGAAGACTGCTGCTGCGACGTTGAACGCTTCTGAAAACAATGCAGCCAACGACAACAATACAGCGGCTACCGGCACCACAGCCAACAATGCAACGGCAGCGACTGGCGGCAGCGCCGGAACGTCGGGCAGTTCGACTTCCAGCAACAACGCTGCGAGTGGTGGAAGCACCTCTGGAACCGTAGGTGCTGCTTCGAATAATACGCACGCAGCCAATGGCGGGTCGGCGAATAACGCCACCGGCAACACGTCGAACACAGATACGAGCGCCTCAACCAACGCCGCGTCGTTGGCGGCCACCCTGAACCTGGCCTCGAGCAAGAGCAACACACTGACCGCGAGCTCGTCGAAGACTCATAATGTGAGTGTGTCGAATAACTATGCGACCAGTGATGCGGAGACACTTGCGACGACCGCTTCAGACACGGAGTCCTTTACAGCAGTGAAGAGCAAGTCTGTAACTAAGGATATAGAGGGTGCACTCAGCTTCGACGATGCGTCCGCGAAAAACATCGCCGTCGATGGATCGACCATCAATGACACCAACAGCTACAGCGTGATACTTGCCGGTTCGGCAGAGCAGAACGCGAAGGCACTGAACATCGTAAACGCGGCTGGCGGTATGGTTGCCAATGGGCTCAACATTGCCCACACGACAAACCTGACTACGATGCCGACCCTCAGCCAGGTCAACGTTATCTCGCAGTCTCGCTAAAGACGGCCGCAGGGAGGGGCTCTCCAATCAGAGAGCCCCAACCTACGCTTCTCTGTGGCTTCAAGGAGGATGTATGAATCGTCTTTTAGTGATTGCGGGTCTTGCGCTGCTAACTTCTACAGGAGTGGCCCAGAGCTCAACCAAGCATAAGGGCCAATCGCTGAACGACGCTGCCATGGATCGGGTTACGGCAGCGGGCGTTTCGGCGAGCTTGTCGAATGGAGTCGTGCAGTTTCAAGGGTCGGCGTCAACTGCGAACGGACTGGTGACGGGTGCCGGTACGCTGCAGGTGTTGACCGGACCGCTGACCTCAACCACCAATATGGGCACGCTCACGTTAAATGGCAGCGCGCAGCAGAATCTGAGTTCGCTGGTCAACATCAACGCGGTGAACTCCAACATCAATGTGCTACTGAACCTGAACGTCAATCTGAACTCGACCGTAGGGACCATTGTGCAGTCCAACCTGACTGGAAAACACTGATGAACTGCTTGCGATCGATACTTGCTGCGGGACTGGCTAGTCTTGTTCTCTTCCCTGCCCTCGTGCGCGCTCAGAACACTGGAGAAGCGACGGGGGCGAGGGGGAGCAAGAATGTCCGAAGCCTGAAAGAGATTCGCGATGAGGGCGTGGTGAAGCAGCGTTGGGATGTGAGTTGTGGCGCCGCGGCGTTGAGTACACTCCTCACTTATGACTTCAAGGACGATACGACTGAGACTTCGATCGTGGTGTGGCTTCTTCATCGCGTGGATGCGACTCGCGTGCGTTCCCGGGGTGGATTTTCATTGCTCGATTTGAAGCACTTTTCCGAGGCGCGAGGATACCATGCTGAGGCTTTCAGCGGTATGACGATCCAGGATCTGGCGCAGGAAAAAAATTCTGTGATCGTCCCGATACGAGAGAAAGGCTTCGACCATTTTGTTGTGGTAAAGGGCATTGTGGCGGGGCATGTGATTCTGGGCGATCCGGGCTTCGGCAATATCACGATGCGAGTCGATCGGTTTCAGACCTTGTGGAAGAACGGCATCGTCTTTGTGGTGCATCCGCCAGACGACCGAATGATCGGAGATAAGCGTCTTCCTCTGGCCGCACGGCTGGTACCGGATGAATCGCTGATCTCGCGCAAGATTGGAGTAACGGCTCCGAGCAACTATTTGTACTGAGAGGAAAGGCGGCTCGATGTTGCGGCGAAGAGTTTTATCAGCAGTTGTAGTGTTGTTGGCGAGCGCGGGATCACTCCTTGCCCAGACGACATCAACTAACGGTCAGCCGCAGACACAGGAGGTCGCCAAAGCTACAACGCCGGCGAGAGACCCTGTGGATCTGAAGCTGCAGGAGGCGTTGCGGGAGCGCGATGCGATCATTCGCAATCTGCTGGAACGAGTGAATGAGCTGGAGTGGCGCATGAACGGAGGATTTACTACTCCCGCCAGGGTGGACGAACGTCCTACTCTGCCGGCCGCCTCGACCAGTCGCGTGATCAACTCGGTGGTGTCAACCTCAACCTACGACAACACGGAACGGCAGGCGACGGAGGCTCTTGATCAAGCTTTGATTGTGCGCGGCGGATTGCTGCTGCCTTCTGGAACCCTGGAGGTCGACAACACCACCTCCTACTTCAGCGCGTCGTCGGACCATGTTACGGTGAATGGCTTTGCGTTGCTGCCGGTGTTGGTGGTGGGCGATATCGCTTCGGAACGGATAAGAGAAGACTATCTTCTGCCAAACTTCACTGCGAGACTTGGGCTGCCGCATAAGCTCCAAGGCGACGTCACGATTCCCTACGGGTATGAGTTGATTCGGACGGTGGATGCGAACAATGTCCAGACATCTTCAAGCAGTTTTGGATTGGGCGATATCTCTGCGGGCATCTCACGGCAGCTGACCAGCGAGCATGGAAAGATTCCCGACATGCTGGCGAGTGTGCGATTCAAATCCACGACGGGGAAAGATCCCTTCAATCTTCAGAGCAGCCAGATCGCGCTTGGGACAGGCTTTAACTCAATCCAGGGGAACCTGACGATGGCGAAGTCAAGCGATCCGGTGGTCTTCTTCGGGAATCTTTCCTATACGGCGAATCTGAAAGGCGATCATACGGTGTCGGCCAACGATCCGAATAACCCAGCGGCAACGATGGTGGGACACTTCAACCCGGGGGATGCAGTTGGGTTCCAGATTGGGTCGATCCTGGCACTGAATCCTGAGGTATCGATGACGCTGGGATGGGATCAACGATTTACTCGCAGCACCACGTTGAACGGGGTGGATATTCCGGCGTCGTATTTGGTGGAAGGCACGTTGCGGCTGGGAACAAGCTATGTGTATGCGCCGGGGAAGACGATTGATCTGAGCTTTGGCGTGGGGCTGACGCCAGATACGCCGAATCTGCAGTTTTCGGTGGGTGTACCGTTCCGGATGGGGCTGTGGGGGCCGAAACAGAAGAAACTGGACGTGCATTAGGCGGTGCGTGGAACGGTCAGGCGCACTCTCCGGCGGAGAGAAAGAGAGACTGCAGGGTGGCATCTTCCAGGAAGCTTATCTCCAGACGGATGGTGATGATCTGACCGAGGTCGGCCGGGGTGGCGAGATTTTTGCGGCATGTGCAGAGGTGGGTAAAGCCGAGATGGCCGGCGCGGGTGAGTTCGAGGCCAGAGGAGATGATAGAGGCGTAGAGGTCGATGGCGGCGCGGAGCTGGATTTCGACGCGAAACTCCATGGTGGTAGGCGAGAGGGTCCTGCGGTTGAGGATCCAACCTCCGCAGTCTGCGAAGGCTGAGGTGAGCGAGGGCAGGAGGCCTTGGCGCTCTTCGTAGCTGAAGCCCTGAATATCAAGCGATTGCATGGGATGTTGAGCCTCTGCCGGATCGAATGTGCTTGCCGATAGGGTGTTCATCGGAAGGGGAGGGGGGAAGCGTGAGTCTCTGGCGGGGTACTGTGGTCATGTGGGGTTTACGGTTTGATAATGTTGAAAAGAGATGACTTGCGATATCGCTACGAAAACTCTCTGTCTTCGGCGGCGATTTGCCGTTGTTGGTTCTATGGGCGTAAGAAAGTGGTGCGAGCGAGGTTCTTCATGGTGCTGGGTGTGGGAACGGATCTGATCGAGACGAAACGGATCAAAGAGAGTATCGAGCGGTACGGCGAGCAGTTTCTGGAGCGGGTTTTTACTGCGGGAGAAATTGCTTACTGTGTGCGCAAAAAAAAGAATGCGGCAGAGAGCTTTGCGGCCCGCTTTGCAGCGAAGGAGGCTGGCGCGAAGGCGCTGGGAACAGGAATTAGCCGAGGCATTACGTGGAAGGAGCTTGAGGTGCGGCGTGAGGCGAGCGGTAAGCCTACGCTTCACTTGAGCGGGCGGGCGGCAGAGTTGGCAAAGGCGATGGGGGTGCGGAGGGTACAGTTGAGTTTGACCCATAGCCGGGAGCTGGCGATGGCGGTAGTGGTAGCGGAGGATTAACGCAGCGGTCGTGGGTTATAGGAAATTGAAACCATAGGAACTTGAAACCATTAGAGCGGTTTGGGCATCCATAACAGATCGACCACTTTAGCTCGAGGTGATGCCCGGAGTTTTCCTGGGCGATTGACTGGGAGGGTAATGTATTCTCCTAGTTACTGACACCCTGATTGCGCTACAGGTGGGAGGCGGCAGTGCGACGCCGCGGCAGTAAAGTTTTGCAAAAAGGACTTAAAGGAGAGCTATGCCCAGCCAGCAGGAGGTCCGGTGGTCGCAGTTGAAGGTGGGCGTGATCGTACTGATTTCGACGGTGGTGCTGGTGACCCTGCTGTTCCTGATGACGAGTTCGTCGGGGCTGGGAATCTTCTCTCATAAGCTGACGGTGGTGACATTCTTCGAGAACTCGGCGGGGCTGAAGACAGGGGCGGCGGTGAACCTGGAGGGAGTGACGATCGGGACTGTAAAGTCGGTGACGATCGACAACTCGCCGGAGCACAAGCTGACGCCGGTGAAGGTGGTGATGAAGATGAACGAAAAGTTCGCCACCAATCTGAAGAAGGATTCGAAGGCCTCCTTGTCGACGGTGGGGGTGCTGGGCGATACGGTGGTGGACATTAACAGCCAGTTTGCAGTTGGGCCGCTGTTGCAGGATGGCGATGTGCTGAAGACTCTGGAAACGCCTAGCTTGACAGATGTCGTGAAGGCGAGCCAGGGAACGATCGAGAGCCTGAATGTGATTCTGGCCAAGATGAACGTCATCGTCGACAACATTCAGTCGGGGAAGGGCTCGATTGGACAGCTGATCAATAGTCCCGACCTGTACAACAAGGCGAATAATACAGTCGATGAACTGCTGAAGCTGGAGAAAAATATCAATGCAGGCCGCGGATCGATTGGCAAACTAATGACTGACGACACGCTGTACAACCGGCTGAACGGCACTGTTGAGAAGCTGCAGAACATCGCGGATGGGATCGACAGCGGCAAGGGCACGGCAGGCAAGCTGCTAAAGGACGATAGCCTTTACAAAAACCTGAATTCGACGCTTGCTCATGCGAACTCTCTGCTGGCCGACGCTGACGCCGGCAAGGGTGGACTTGGGCTGATGCTGAAAGATCCGAAGTTTCGCCAGGATCTGAGCAATACGCTGACGCAAGTGAACGCGCTGGTGTCGGGAGTGAACGATGGTCGGGGCACGCTGGGCAAACTGGTGAAAGATGATGCCGCTTACACCAACTTGAATAAGCTGCTGGTGGCCAGCACGGACCTCGTGACAACGATTCGGAGCGATCCTAAGAAGTACCTGACGATCCATCTGAAGATCTTCTAGAGAAGATGCGATAGCGAGAACAACGGGTTTGGGCTTTCGCCTGAGCCCGTTTTTTCTGCGTTTCATGGATCCAGAAACTTTGTAATGCTGCACTTCGTCTTCGTAGAACCACGGAGAGTTACGTTCTTGACGGCGGACGAAGAACCGTCTTGTTTTCTGGTAGCTTTCTACGGAGGGTTCTTCTGAGGAGCGACATGATTTCCAAGTCTTTAGCAAGTCTGTTGATACTTTTTACGGCCGCGTGTCTGGGGCAAGCATTTACGGAAACAGATGTACCGGGCGGACCAACTTCAGAGCCGAAGCAGCCGATCATCTTTGACCTTTCCTCAATCGATAAGACTGTGGATCCTTGTATCGACTTCTACCAATATGCGTGCGGCAACTGGCTGAAGAAGAATCCCGTTCCTGCTGATCAGGTGCGGTGGGGACGGTTTAACGAGTTAGCGGAACGCAATAATTATCTGCTGTACACGGAGCTAAAGGCAGCTGCCGAGGATCCGAAGACCCCCTTGCAGAGGAAGTATGGCGACTACTTTGCGGCGTGCATGAACGTCGGTCTGGCAGACAAGCTGGGGACAAAGCCGCTGCAACCGGCGATGGCGACGATTGCATCGCTGAAGGACAAAAAACAACTAGCGACGACTGTGGCGGAGTTGCAGAAGAACTACTCCGTGGGCGTGTTTTATGGGTTGAATGTGCAGCAGGATCAGAAGGACTCGAGCCAGCAGATCGCGAGTGCGATCCAGGGGGGCCTCTCGTTGCCGGACCGGTCGTACTACCTGACCGAGGATGATCGGAGCCAAAAGCTGCGGGATCAGTATGTCGAGCATGTCGCGAAGATGTTTGTCTTGCTTGGCGATACTCCGGAGAAGGCGTCGGACGAGGCTAAGAGTGTGATGGCGATCGAGACGGCGCTCGCCAAGGGCTCGATGGATCGTGTTGCGCTACGCGATCCGGCGAAGCGATATCACATCATGTCCAAGGCGGATCTCGAGGCGCTCTCTCCTAATTATGATTGGCAGACCTATTTGAAGGAGGTCACGATTGGCGAGTTCAGTACGCTGAACGTTGCAACGCCCGACTACTTCAAGGCGATGAATGCCGAGATCGATGCGGCAAGTTTGGATTCGATCAAGAGCTATCTGCGCTGGCATGCGCTGAGAACTGCTGCGCCTGCTTTGTCGAAGCCATTTGTGGATGAAAACTTCAACTTCTTTTCGGCGACGCTGCAAGGCCAGAAGGAGCAGACACCGCGATGGAAGCGGTGCACGCGCGCGACCGATACCGCGTTAGGCGAGGCCGTTGGTCAGGACTGGGTAAAACAATACTTCCCTCCCGATGCAAAGGCCAATATGGACAAGCTGGTGGTAGCGCTCGAGCAGGCGCTGGGACAGGACATTCAGCAGTTGCCCTGGATGAGCGATGCGACGAGGGTGGAAGCGAAGGCAAAGCTGGATGCGATTCGGAACAAGATCGGCTATCCGGAAAACTGGCGCGACTACAGCTCGTTGACTGTGAAGCGGGACGATTATCTCGGCAATATAGAGAGGGGTCAGAGTTTTGAGCGGGCCCGAAATTTTACCAAGCTGGGCAAGCCGGTCGACGAGAAGGAGTGGGGTATGACGCCGCCTACGGTGAACGCATACTACAGCCCTTCGAACAACGACATCAACTTCCCTGCCGGGATTCTGCAGCCTCCCTTCTTTGATAACAGCAAAGATCCAGCAGTGAACTTCGGCGGGATCGGCACTGTGATTGGGCATGAGATGACGCATGGCTTCGATGACCAGGGATCGAAGTACGATCCGAAGGGAAATGTGCGGCCGTGGTTCACCGCCGAGGATCGCGCGAAATTTACCGAGCGCACCGATTGCGAGGTGAAAGAGTATGACGGGTTCAAGGTGGCGGAGGGAGAAAACCTGAACGGCAAGCTGACGCTTGGCGAAAACACAGCTGACAATGGCGGGATTCGGATTGCTTTCCAGGCGCTCGAAGCAGCTCTTACGCAACAGGGAGCGACCGCCGAGCCAGGGTATGCCGATGGAAAGCGTGATGGATATACCGCGCAGCAGCGCTTCTTTATCGCCTTCGGACAGCTGTGGTGCCAGAACCAGACGGAGCAGAACGCGCGTGTGTTGGCGAAGACCGATCCGCATAGCACTGGCGAGTGGCGGGCTAAGGGCACAGTGCAGAACTTCGATGAGTTCGGCAAAGCGTTTGGCTGTAAAGCGGGTCAGCCGATGATGCCTGTGAACTCCTGTCGCGTGTGGTAGAGGTGGGTGAACCAGGGCCCGGGCTGCGGCCTGGGCTTTTTGGGTGGATGAAGTTGGCGGTAACCATGACGTGGTGACCATATCCGCGAAGGATAGACCAACCAGAATGAAGGGCATAAGTGGCACAAAGTCGCGACAGCTTCTACAATAAGCGAAGGAATCGTACCCTACAGAGTTGCTCGCAGCAAAAGGTGGACGGAAAGCGTTCACTGGCGAGGATTAAGGAAGCGCATGAAGTTGAGCAGGATTGGCCGGGTTTCAATGGCCTTGGTAGTGTCCGTAGCGATGGGTCTGGGCATGACGGCGTGCGGTGGCGGCACGATCGGGTTCATGTGGGTTCTTGGAACGCAGTACAACCAGATCGCCGGCTTCAAGATCGATGATTTTACGGGAAACCTGACGGCTATGCCTCACTCGCCGTTTACCTCTGGCGGGGCGGACCCTGTATCGATCGTGGTGAAGCCTGGAGGCCGCTTCCTCTACGTGGTCAACAAGGGCGGCCCCAATACCACTGGCGTCATTAAGGCTTGTGGAACTGCCGGCAGCATCAGTGAGTTCAGCGTTGGCGGACAGGGCGTGTTGACCTTCCAGCAGTGTTTCACCAGCCAGGGGAGCACCCCCGTCTGGGCAGCGGTCGATTCTACCGGTAACTTCCTGTATGTTCTCGATCAGCAGGCACCATCGCTCGATGGTGCGCCTCTTCCCGCGAATGGTGACATTACTGTGTTCTCGATCGATCCCAATACGGGTCGACTGACGCTGGTACTGAATCAGCAGATCAAGGATCCTGCGACCGGCTTGCAGCTGACCTACTTCCCCGTTGGCGAGACGCCGACGATGATGGCGGTCTCGGGTGGATGTGTGTTTACGCTCAATACGGCTGACCAGTCCATCTCTCCTTACGCAGTCGGAACTGCTGGTCAGTTGACCCTTACGACGACACAGAAGTTCAATACGAATACTGGACGGGCTACGTCGATTATTGCCGGCGGAAGCTCGGTGTATATCACCGATGCGGCTCCCACTGCGAACAATCCTGGTGGACAGATTCTTCCCTTCACAGTTGGAGCCACCACATGCTCGCTGAACACGATCACGGGCGGACCGATTGGGAATATCTCTACGGCGGCGAATCCAGTTTACTCGCTGGTTGGTGGAGCTGGCTCGGCGAAGAACTTCTTATATGTGGCGAACCAGTCGACCACAAATACCACGAATCCGAACAGCTCCATCTCGGCGTTCCAGGTCCAGTCGAACAATACTTTGCTGGCGATCGATCCGGGAAACAACCCTTACTCGGTGGGCGCGGGGCCTGTTTGCATGGTCGAAGACCCGTCGAATCAGTACATCTATACGTCCAACGGAGATGGGACTGTGACTGGCAAGTCGATCTCGACGCAAGGCTTCTTGCAAGACCTGAAGCGAGGATCGAAGTTCACGGCGACCGGACAGGCGACGTGCCTCGCAGTAAGCGGAAACGTAGACTAGCTGGCAGTACGGCAGCTGGAGAACCAGGACAGGATGTCTCGAGGAATCCTGAGTATCGGGACAGCAGGAACGGGCGGAAACGATTTGCCCCGGAGTTAGGCAAGCATGAAGTGGAATAAGATGGGTCGCGGAACAGTGGCCTCGATATTGTCTTTTGCGTTGGTGAGCGTAACGGCGTGCAGCCGCGACTACACGCTGGCGTATGTGTATGTGACTACTGCAAAACCGTTGACGAGCTCCTCTCCAAACGGTGGCATCAATGCGTACGCGGTGGACTATCAGATCGGTTCGTTGACGCCGCTGGCGGATTCGCCGATACCGGCGGGCCGGAATCCGGTGACCCTGGTGGCCTCGCCGAGCGGATTGAATCTATATGTCGTCAATCACGATGACTCGACCATTGGCGAGTACTCGGTCGGCACCGACGGGAAGATCTACCTGCAGAACACATACAACATCACGGGCAGCAATGCGACCTCGGTTGCGATGGATGCGGCTGGTGCCTTCCTTTATGTCACGTTCCAGTACCAACTCGGGCCACAGGGACAGCAGCTTTATGGCCCCGGTGCGCCTGGGCCAGGTGGGATTACGATCTTCCCGATCAATAAGGACGGCTCGTTGGGAACGGCGGTAAAAAATACGACGGTTGGAACCACGACCTCTCTGAACTACGTTCCGGTTGGCAACACCCCTGTCGGTATTGTGGTGGGTCGTCCGCGTTGTCAGCCAATACCCGCCGGAAGTACCAGCACTGCGAACTGCATTCTGTCGACGACACCCACAGCGACTACGAACAACGGACTCCTGACCAACTATGTGTATGTGATCGATCAGGAGACACCGACCACACCGAAGGCGACGGTTCTGGGCTTCCTGCAGAACTCGTCGACGGGCGCGTTGACTCCTACTCCCGGGACAACGATTACCACCGATAACACGGGCAAGACGGTGGCGACCGGATACGGCGCGGGAACGACACCGAGCGCGATTGCAGAAGATCCTTCCTCCCGGTATGTCTACATTACCGACCAGGCGACGAACCAGCTGTACGGCAGTACGGTGAATTCAGATGGGTCACTGACTCCCATGAACAACAGCCCGTTCGCCACTGGTATCTTCCCGGTGGGCGTGACGATCGATCCTCGGGGCAAGTTCCTGTATGTTGCGAACTTCTCCTCGGGAACGGTTGGCGCTTATACGATCGATCAAAACTCGGGGAATCCGACGGGCGCTGTCGGTTCTGCTTCGACGGCTACGGGTACGGGTCCGACGTGCGTTGCGATCGAGCCGGCACTGGGCATCTACCTCTATACGTCGAACAGCCTCGAAGGCGATGTCTCGGCGTTTCAACTGGCTCCGCAAAACGGGACGCTGAAGCAGGTGCAGAATACGCCGTTCCCCTCTGGTGCGCTGCCAAGCTGTGCCGTCGCCGTAGCGAATGGATCGCATCCGACGCAGATCATCGTCGAGTAGCCGATTTGTCCTGTTGCGCAAAAAGCCCCGCTGCTGCGGGGCTTTTTGCGCTCGTTGTACCGATGCACTCCTCCGGTTTTCTTGCGATGTCAGTGGAGGGCCTAACGGCATGGGCTTACGCCACTCTTTCGTATTATCCTGCCTCCTTTATCCCAACGTTTCTTCTGTGAGGTACCCCCCCTCCCCCCCCCGGGGTATCTTGCGTGTAAGTTTTTTGTTTTCAATTATTTACAACGTACCACTGCCTGCAAAGTATTCATCCTGAATGGCTTGTTGCTAAAATATCTGAAATCAATGGGTTACGGATAGTTTTCTGGCTGCTTCCTCTAACCGCTAGCTCTTCTAAAAACAAAGATGCCCTCGGATTGTCGTCCGAGGGCATCTGTTTGAGCTCTGTATCAAGTATAGCGGAGGGAGCGAAACTAATACGCCACGCGTTTGTCCTTCTCTGGCGCGGCGATTTGCTTCTGTGGGGCTTGACAGGAAAATTGCGGAGGGCTATACGAGGCAGGCGAAAGAGGACGGGGTTTGCTGGAGAAGCGGCTGAGGATGGCCTTGCGGGCGGGAGTTTCGACGAAGTGGAAGGCTGCAAGAGCCAGCAGGATGAGGATTCCGTAGGAGAGCCAGGGGTCAAGTGCGGCCAGGTGGAGACGCTCCGGCACATGGTAGAGGTGGAGGAGCTGGAAGACGTTGAAGTGGAGCAGGTAGAGGCAGTAGCTGCTCTCCCCAATGAGCAGGAGAGGACGCCAGGAGAAGAGGGCTGAGATAGCGTGAGGCCCGCTGAGGCCGAGGACCAGGGCGGCGAAGACAGGGGTCATGAGGCCGCCGTGCATGAGGAGGTACGGCGTGCGGAGAACGAGGGTGTAGAAGAAGACTCCCACGAGCGCCAGGCTGACGAAGGAGAGCATGAGGCGCTGACGCGAGGTGATGGTGAGGGCGTGCTGGAGCTTGCCCAGGGTGACGCCAATGAGGAAGGTGCAGACGTAGGGGAGCGGGGTGAACTTGAGGAAGCGGATGAGCTGGGTGGAGCTGTAGCGGTCGACAACGATGTGGTCGGGGTTAAGCCAGAGGTAGAGGGAGTGGGGGATGAGGCCGATGATCCATAGCGCTGCGAGGAGCAGGACCAGCTGGATGGGCTTTTTGGGCCATGGCAAGCGGATGAGCCAGGGGAAGGCGGCGTAGAGGACGACTTCGCTCGAGAGGGTCCAGGCGACGGTGTTCCAGAAGGTGGCGACCGACGGGCTCCACCCTTGAAGGACGAGGGGGGTGAGGATGATTCCCTGCCAGAACTCGAAGCGGGAGCGGGCGTGCCACTCGTCCTGCACCATGCGGAAGGAGATGAGGAGCACGAGCAGGTAGATGGGGTAGAGTCGGGAGAAGCGGGCCAGCCAGAAGTCGCGCTTGACCAGGGTGTTTGCGCGGTCGGCGTAGTTGTAGGTGAGGACGTAGCCGGAGATGAGGAAGAAGACGCCGACGAAGACATAGCCGTTGTCGATGATGGGATAGAGGAGGCCGAGGTGCGGCGGGGTGAAGTGGAAGAGAATGATGAAGAGGGCGAGGAGAGTGCGGATTCCGGTGAGCGCCGGGAGCTGCGGCTTGCGGGTGGTGATAACCGCGGGCCGTGGGGCAAGGCTTTGCGGCTGCTCGATCTCTGGTTCCAGAAGGCTAAGGTTCACACAGTCGTCCCTGCTTGTTAGATGCTGCGGAGTCTGCTTTATCTAATTTATCTAGACGCAATTTCCTGCGATTAGACGCGGGGAATTTGCGGAGAATGAGTTATTTTGCATGGGTTGAGCAATTTAGGAGTGGGGGCGGCGGGCGACGGTGGCGGGACAGCAGATCTCTCCCCCGTTCGACTACGCTCTGGGTGCGAGAGGACAACAAAAAATCCAGTTCAGTCCTGAACAGAGTTTCAGGCTGTGACGAGGGAGCCGATTTTTTCGCCGCTGACGACGCGGACGATGTTGCCGGCTTCGCGCATGCTGAAGACCATCATGGGCATGTTGTTGTCGCGACAGAGGGAGACGGCGGTGGTGTCCATGACGCGGAGGTTGAGGCGGAGCATCTCGCTGTAGGTGATGTGGTCGAATTTGGTGGCGGTGTCGTCGACTTTGGGGTCGGCGGTGTAGATGCCGTCGACGGAGGTGGCCTTGAGGAGGATGTCGGCTTTGATCTCCATGGCGCGGAGGCTGGCTGCGGTGTCGGTGGAGAAGAAGGGGTTGCCGGTGCCTGCGGCGAAGATGACGATGCGATTCTTTTCGAGGTGGCGCATGGCGCGGCGGCGGATGTAGGGCTCGGCGACCTCGTGCATCTCGATGGCGGACATGACGCGGCAGAAGAGGCCGAGCTTTTCGATGGCGTCCTGGAGTGCGATGGCATTGATGACGGTGGAGAGCATGCCCATGTGGTCGGCGGCGACGCGGTCCATGTCGATGGCCTGCTGGGCGACGCCGCGGAAGAAGTTTCCGCCTCCGACTACGATGCCGATCTCGCAGCCGAGGGCGTGAACGGCTGCGATTTCGGCGGCGATTTTGTGGATGAAGACGGCGTCGATGCCAAAACCTTTACCTGCGGCCAGAGCTTCGCCTGAGATCTTGAGGAGGACTCTTTTGTACATGTCAGAACTAAGTATCGCATGGGGCGGGGGAGAACTACTGGCTGGCTCACTTCGTGGCAATAGACGGCTCGAAGCTGGATTTTGTTTACAACTTTGGGGGAACCTGTAAGGTTGTGCACAACTTTGCGGGGTAAGGTGGGTCTTGCAGGGTGCGGGCACGATACGACATAGCCCAAGGAGAAAGTTACATGGTTAGCAAAGTTCGTTTGATGGTTTTGACAGCTGGAATTATTGCGACGGCAGCGCCGATGACGATGCAGGCAGGAGAGGTACCGGGCCCTCACCCGGCTTATCTGCATGCACTGAGCGATCTTCGCGCGGCGCGGCACTATCTGAATGATGGATGGGCATGGGGTCCGGTGAAGCATGACGATAATGAGGCGATCAAGCATATCGATGCGGCGATCGATGAGATCAAACGCGCCGCGATTGATGACGGCAAGGGCCTGAACGATCCGTTCCAGATTGATACCCGTTTGAGCCCTCATGATAGGTTCCGGAAGGCTAACGAACTGCTGTTTGCGGCGCATCGAGATTTGGAACACGCAGAGGATGTTCCGCAGGCGCATGGGCTGAGGGATCGGGCGATTGGGCATATCGACTATGCGCACACGATCGTGGACAATGCGGAGCGTACGGCTCACTGGGAGTAAGCGTTGTTGATCGAAGCGAAGGAGGGGAGCGAGGATGCTCCCCTCTTTTGTTTGCTCTGTGGCGCGGCTGTCAAGGTTTGTATTTCTCCTCCTTTTCATGTTTCCGGTTGGGGACAGCGATAGATTGATGGCGGGACGGGCTATGATAATTTCGTTCTCAGCGGAATAGTCCTCGGGCTTTTTTCTTGTTCGCGTGTTGATCGTGGAGGAGGTGCTATGCGCTGTTCCCGATGGTCGCTGGAAGGCTTCGTTTGGCCAGTGTGTCTGGCTGTTGTGCTCGCCGGTGTCCCCTATGCGGCTGCGCAGAACGCGGACGCGCTGTCCCCTTTCTTTGAGGGAAAGCAGGTCGTGGTGAAGATGGATATGCCTGGCACGCAGAAGGGTGTGGATATCTATCCGAACCGGCAGCCGCCGCTGGATGCGAAGAGCTATGGGGACCGGCTGAAGCAGTTTGGCGTGTCGCTGCAGAAGGGCGATACGGTGATGGTGACGAAGGTAAAGGTGAATAAGGACAACGTCGAGTTTCAGCTTGGCGGCGGGGGATATGGGACGGCGAGAGATAGCACGGATACGGCGGTGCACTTTACGCCGGGGGAGAAGAGTAGCCGGGAGAAGGATCTGGAGAATCAGATCAGCAACGAAAGCGATCCGGATAGACGGCGGTCGCTGCAGCGAGAGCTGGACCGTGTGCGGTCGGACCGAGAGAGACGCGACGCCTACAACCACGCGAGGGCAGAGGACGATGCCGCGAGGAGAACAGACCAGCTCGGCATGAAGCGGCAGCAGGGTGGGTCGCGATTCAACATCAAACTGGATGCGCGAACGATGGAAGATTCGTTGACGCCGCAGGTGATTGAGAGTGCGCTGGCGGAGTATGTCTCCTTTCCGGGAGATGCGGCGGGGGCGAACGGAGGCGGGGTGCCAGTTGGAAGCGTTCAGGGAGGAGGTCCGGGGCTGGCGGTGCGTGGTGCGGATAATGGTTTTGATCCGGCGCAGAGTTTGAAAAAAGGGATGACACGAGAGCAGGTAGAGGGTCTGTACGGACCTGCGGTGGAGGCGCATGACCGGACGGAGAATGGAATGTCCATGACCTCGTGCACGTATCAGAGCAAGGATGAGAAGGTTCAGGCGGACTTTGTGAATGGGGTGCTGGTGCAGTACTCCGTGTCTTCGCGGTGAGCTGGTATCGGCTCTGTGAGACTAAGTGTGGAATCCACGAGATTATGCGATTTCGCAACTGATTTCCTGAATTTTGAAGAGTGGGGAGCCTGGCGGGGTGATACGCTACGCTTACTCCAGAAAGGTAATCTCTCTTCCAGCCTCATGGACTGGGATGGGCCGCGTAATTCACTCAATCTGAAAGGTAATTTAGTGACTATGAACGGCCTATCAACAGTGGCAATCGCCGCGGCGTGCAGGTCCGTCGCTCGCAAGGCGTCAGCAGTTTTTACTCTCCTTACCCTCTTCGTTTGTAACAGCGCTTCGGCCAATGCGTGCACACGCGCTGTGTATCTTGGCACCGACAACGTTGTCATTACCGGCCGCTCGATGGACTGGGCGGAGGATATCTACTCGAACGCGTGGGTCTTTCCTCGTGGCATGGAACGCGACGGCGCTACCGGCGCCAATACGATTAAGTGGAGCTCCAAATATGGCAGCCTCATCGTCTCCGGCTACGACGCGGGAACCGCAGACGGGATGAATGAGCACGGACTTGTCGCGAATGTCCTCTATCTTGCGGAATCCGACTACGGCACGCCGCAGTCCGGCAAGCCAACCATCTCGATCATGGCTTGGGGACAGTATGTTCTCGACAACTACACGACAGTCTCCGAGGTGGTAGACGCGTTGCGTGCCGAGCCGTTCGTGGTGATCGCTCCTACATTGCCTAACGGTAAGGGCGCGCAGTTGCACCTCGCGGTTTCGGACCCCAGCGGCGACTCCGCTATCTTCGAATACCTCGGTGGCAAACTTGTCATTCATCACGACAGAAAATATCAGGTGATGACGAATTCGCCCAGCTTCGATCAACAGTTGGCGATCGAGACTTACTGGACAGGCGTAAACCCGCTTGCCTTCCTTCCCGGCTCGATCAGCGCTGCCGACCGCTTCGTTCGTGCGTCGTTCCTGATCAACGCGATTCCGAAGCAGGCCGATCCGCATACGATCAAAGCGGTGCCGGGTGGGACGTATGAGAATCAGGCCGTGGCTGCTGTGCTTGGGGTTATGCGGTCGGTCAGCACACCGCTTGGCATCACCCATCCGGACAAGCCGAATCTAGCGTCCACGTTGTGGCGTACAGCGTACGACCAGAAGAACAAGGTCTTTTATTTTGACTCCGCAACCAGCCCGAACGCCTTCTGGGTTCCGCTGTCTAGTCTCGATTTCACGAAGGGTGCTCCGGTGAAGAAGCTCACGATGGCAGGCGGGAAGGTTTACGCGGGCGACGCCTCAAGCAAGTTTGTAACGGCGACTGCATTCACGTTTGCGTCGGGACACTAGAGGCGAGAGCCGTGATCGCTCGCCCGAATCTATAACAGAAGATGAAAAGCCCGGGCTGGTGGCCTGGGCTTTTGTATCGGTGGTGGTTACAGATTAGAAAGCGGTTTCTTCAGTGGCGGCTGGCTTGGCCTGGGCTACGGTCCAGTCGGTGGCGCCCACCTTGAAGCGGGCGAAGCGGCGGACGCTGATGTTCTCGCCTAGCTTGGCGACTTTGCTGGCGATTAGCTGGCCGATGGTCTGCGAGGCCTCCTTGATGAAGGGCTGATCGAGGAGGCAGAACTCTTCGTAGAACTTGGCGAGCTTGCCGGTGAGCATCTTTTCGATGATCTCGGCGGGCTTGCCGGAAGCTGCGGCCTGGGCGCGGTAGACGTCCTTCTCGCGCTCGAGGTCGGCTTCGGTGACGTCTTCGCGGCTGACGAAGCGGGGGTCGACGGCGGCGATGTGCATGGCGACGTCGCGGAGCAGCTCCTGGAAGTCGTCGGTGCGGGCGACGAAGTCGGACTCGCAGTTGAGCTCGAGGAGAACGCCGATCTTGCCACCGGCGTGGATGTAGGTTCCGACTGCGCCTTCATTGGTGGTGCGGGTAGCCTTCTTGGCGGCCGACGCCATGCCACGCTTGCGGAGAACGACGAAGGCGGCTTCCATCTCGCCTTTAGCCTCTTGCAGCGCTTTCAAGCAGTCGCCCATGGGGGCGCCGGACTTTTCACGGAGTTCTTTGACGAGTTTTGCGTCGATCTTTACGGCGGTTTCAGTCATTGTGAGTTTCCTTGTGTTGCGGTTTCTACGAAAGGGGGCGCGGGCTGGATGCCCGCGCCCCACTAAAATAACAAGAGACGGTTACGGCACGGCTAATGCGCTGCCCTTCCCTTGCGACGGCCTTTCGGCACGAGTGAGGGTGCTAGACGGCGGCCTGGGCTGAGATGGGCTCGGACTCGGCTTCGGGCTCCGAGGCAGCGGAAGGCGCCTTGCGGATGTTTCCGCCGAGGACTGCGGCGAGGTCGACGGTCTCGTCTTCTTCGGGAGCAGCTTCGACAGCGGGCTCGGCAGCGGCGTGGATCTCGGCACCTTCGTACTCGCCCTCTTCCCCGACGTACTCGGGGGAGACTGCGAGGGGCTGAACGTCAGCGGACTCAGTGGCGAAGGCCTTCTCGGAGACCATCTGGACGCCTTCGTAGGCGGAATCGGCGATCTTCGTGGTGAAGAGGCGGATGGCGCGGAGGGCGTCGTCGTTGCCGGGGATGACGTAGTCGACGACGGTGGGGTCGCAGTTGGTGTCGACGACGGCGACGACCGGGATGCCAAGCTTGCGGGCTTCGGCGACGGCGATGGCTTCGTTGTTGGAGTCAACGACGAAGATGGCGTCGGGAAGGCGCTTCATGGTCTTGATACCGGCGAGGTTGGTGGTGAGGTGCTTGCGCTCGCGCTCGAGCTTGATGACTTCCTTCTTGGTGAGGAGCTCGTAGCGGCCGTCGGTCGACATGTCGTCGAGTTCGGTGAGGCGCTTGACCGACTTCTGCACGGTGACCCAGTTGGTGAGAAGACCGCCGAGCCAGCGGCTGTTGATGTAGGGCATGCCCGCGCGGGTTGCCTCTTCGGCGATGGCATCCTGCGCCTGGCGCTTGGTGCCGACGAAGAGGATGAGCTTGCCGGTGGAGGTGAGATCGGTGACGAACTTGGAAGCCTCTTTGAACATCTTGAGGGTCTTCTGAAGGTCGATGATGTAGATACCGTTGCGCTCGCCGAAGATGTACTCCTTCATCTTTGGGTTCCAGCGCTTGGTCTGATGCCCGAAGTGAACGCCAGCTTCGAGCAGTTCTTTCATAGTGATGTTTGCCAATGTAGCTCCTTGGTTTAAGACAGCCGGACCGGTGCTCCGGTGCCTGGATTGATCCCTCGTAAGGGAGATTTGACTCCTTGCCGCAAGGGTTGAAGCCTGCGGGTGATGCGAAAGCCAGCTTTAGCTATTAGCCGTTGGCTCTTAGCTAAAAGCTAAAAGCCAACGACTAACGGCTGCATTCCAATTAGCGTTTGCTGAACTGGAAGCGAGCGCGAGCGCCCTTCTGACCGTACTTCTTACGCTCTTTACCGCGCGAGTCGCGGGTAACGAGGCCTTCTGCCTTGAGCGCCTTGCGGAGCTCGGGGTTGAATACCATGAGGGCGCGAGCGATGCCGAGCTTGACGGCATCGGCCTGGCCCATGACACCGCCACCCTTTACGGTGGTGATGACGTCGAAGGTCTCGCCGATGTCGGCGATGCCGAGCGACCGCTTGGCGGCTGCGCGCTGTTGTGCGGTGACGAAGTAGACGTCACACTCTTTTTTGTTGACGGTGAATTTGCCGCTGCCTGGACGCAGGAAGACACGTGCGATCGAGGACTTGCGACGGCCGGTTCCGTAGTACTGAATCAGATCTGCCATGGTGCTCCTTGAACTTTTGAAAACCCGGGGCTGATGCCCCAAAACTCGTTAGCTCCCAAAGATCGGGAGGGGACGCTTAGCCTTCGAGGGAGTGAGCCGGATGGGCCGGCACCATGACCTTGGAGGTGAGAACCTTGGGCGCGTTGGAGGCATGGAAGTCCATGGCAACGGGCTGCTGGGCGAGGTGGGGGTGCTGTGCTCCCTTGTAGACCTTGAGCTTGGTGGCCATCTGGCGGCCGAGCTTGGACTTGGGAAGCATGCCCTTGACGGCCTGCTCGACGATGGCTTCGGGGCGACGGGCGAGGAGCTTGATGAAGGACTCTTCGCGGAGACCACCGGGGAAGCCGGTGTAGCGGCGATAGAGCTTCTGGTCAGACTTGAGGCCGGTCAGCACGATCTTTTCGGCATTGATGATAACAACGTGATCGCCCATATCGATGTAGGGGGTGTAGAGGGGGTTGGTCTTGCCGGCGAGGACGGAGGCGGCCTGTGTGGCGAGGCGGCCGAGAGTCTTACCGCTGGCATCAAGCACGTACCACTTGCGCTTAATATCTTTGCCACTCGGAATGGTGGTGGACATCGTTGGGTTACTCCTTGTTTCTGCCGTCTTCAGTGTTCGGCGTGGTGCATGAAGAAAGTGGTGCCAGGTTAGTGGTGCGTTGATAAAAAAATTCGGAAAAGTCCGAAAGAACGTTTTTTCCAGAGCAAGGCGACGTGCGGGAGGGGAGAATCTCTCTCCAAACACGCGGAACGGCCCGCCTGGCCTGGACTACAGCTGGACTACATCTCGACTACGCACAACCTATGGGAGGGTGCTTCAGGGGCGGCTGTGTTGAAAGCTGCTCCCCAGTGGATCCACCACGGATGTCTCGGTGAACTGACTCGCCTGAGAGTGAAGCTGACACAGACGTACAGACGCGAGACTGCGCGAGTGAATAGAATATCGAATGGCCCTAGCGAAGTCAACGATTTTGAGCAGGTTGGGGCGGGGTGCCATGCTATTATCGGGCGAATTTGGGGTTGGAAGGGATTTTACGGATGGCGGGGAGCGCGGTGACCGAAGGTAGCAGGGCGATCGTGACGAACGGAGGCGGCGCGGTTTGGTTCGGGCGACCAGACTCCCGCTGGAAGACGGCGGTCTGGGTTGGATTTACCCTGGGAATCTGCCTGCATTTTGCCTTGTCGTACAACCTGATCATCGACTTTCTCGACCTGGACGCCTACATGCGCGGGGTGGAGAAGACGCCGTATCAGTACCGCATTCTGATGATGTACGTGTTTCGCTTCTTCGCTACGCGGCATGCGGTGATCGCGCTGGCGCAGCACGCGCAGCACATGCGTCATGCTCCGCTGCTATTCCAAAAGCCCACGCAGCTGGTGCAGATCGGCATTGCGATCATGAGCCTGTTCGGGGCGGTGCTGGCGACGGCGGCGACGCTGACCAGGCTGACCGGGGACAGGATCTTCAGCCGGTGGATGAGCCTGCTGCTGATCTACATGGCCTATGCGAACTTGGCTCCGGGGTGGGGTCTCGCGTATACCTTTCCGTACGATACGCCGAGCCTGATGTTCTTCTGCCTCGGCGTCTTTCTGGTGGTGAGTGGGCGGAACCGGCTCTATTACGCTCTTTATCCGATTGCGGTGCTGAATCGGGAGACGATCTGCTTCCTGACAATATTTTTCCTGATCTGGAAGTGGCAGGAGATACGCGCACGCGAAGGCCGTGTGACCTCGAAGGACGCTCTGCGGCTGGCGGCGCATGGGGTGGTGCAGGGCGCGATCTGGGTAGGGCTGAAGCTGTGGCTGGCACATCGATTTGCAGCAAACATCTATGACTATGGCTCGACTCCGACGAATCCTCCGGTGGTGGGCAGGATGATGCTGAACGTGCATATGCTACTGCGACCGCAACAGTGGCCTGTCTATCTGAGCGTCTTTGGGTTTCTGCTGCCGGTGATATTGCTGCAGAGGAGATGGATCGGGAACCCGGGAATCGACTACGGCTGCACGATTCTGATTCCCATTTGGTTTGTGGGCATGTTCTTTATGGGATTGATGCCGGAGATACGGATCTTCTCCGAGCTGAGCGCCCTGCTGGTTCCGGCAATGGGCTTGATTGTGTATCACCGGTTTGCGCCGGTGGCGGCAGAACCGTCCGGTGCCGTGGCAGGGGTTTGAGGCTGCCGTGAGATTGGTAGGGGATTGGGATGTAAAGCAACTTCAGTGAGTTGCTGCTAGTGCTCGAGCTGGATGGGGCTGGGCTGCTGGCCGAAGGTGGTCTGGAGGAGGCGAGGGATGACGGGTTTGCGGTGGCGGCGGGGGTGCGTGCCGGGGATAGCTGGGTCCAGACGGTAGAGGATGAGGAGGTTGCGCTCGGGGTCGTCCATGGTGGGGAAGGCGGCGACGCGCTGGAGGTGGTAGATGGGTGCGAGGGCGTCCATCTTGTCGTCGTCAACCTGATTCCAGGCGACGTACCAGCCGGGGTGGTAGGCCTGAACGCGGACGGCGAGGTCCATGGTGCCAAAGTCGTCGCAGATGGAGGGCAGGCCGGTCATGAGGGAGAGGTCGGAGCCGCTGATCGAGAGGATGAGCGGGTTGTGGGTGTGGTCGGCGGAGACGATGTTGCGGATCTGAGCGGCGGCAGAGGTGTAGGTGTAGTCGGGGGTGCGGACGTAGTGGAGGGTCTGGCGGGCGTCGGTGACGGTGAGGAGAGCCAGGACGGCTACTATGCTGGCGGTGGCCAGGCGGCGGAGGGGAGATAGCGGTTCGGAGGTGACGGAGGGTTGGCTGCTGGTCCAGAGGGTGGAGAAGACGACAGGAATGAGCAGGGTGAGGGGGACCGCGAGAACGAGGTAGTAACGCGGCTGGAGGTTGTTGTGATAGGCGAGGAAGGCGGTGTAGCCGACGGCCCAGAGCAGGAGGGCTGGGATGAGCGGGTTACGGAGAAGGCGGGGACGGAGGAGGAAGGCGGAGAAGATGGCGAGAAGAGCAAGGGGATAGAGGATGTTGCCGATCCAGAGGCCGTCGACGATGGTGTCGCCCAGGACGGAGAGGGCGGTGGCGGGGGTGATGCCGGTGTAACCGTTGGCGCTGAAGAGGTAGTGGTAGTCGTCGAGGAAGTGCGGGCGGATGAGGAGGGCGTAGTAGGCAGTCCAGGTGACGGCGGCGAGCGCGGCGGCGGGGAGGGCGAGGCGGAAGAAGGGGCGGAGGCGGTAGCCGGCGCGGGCCCAGAGGATCCAGGCGATGGAGGGGAGGAGGAAGATGGCGGTGGTCTTGGTGAGGACCATGAGGGGAAGAAGCAGGCCGAGGGAGACGACGGGGAGTGCTTGATGGAGGCGGTCTCGCAGGGAGATCGGCTCGACTCCCTGCACAGGCGTCGCATAGGAGGCGGCGAGGAGGGCGAGGAGCGTGAGGAGGATGAGCAGGGGCTCGAGGATCGCCATGCGGGTGAAGACGTAGCAGAAGGGACTGACCGCCAGCAGGAGGACGGCGATGGCGGGGGCGAGGTTTCTCGAGGGGGCTTGACCTGCGGGGGTTGCGAGATGGTGCCAGCGGCGCAGGAGGAGATAGGAAGCAGCGAGGATAAGACCGAAGATGGCGACCGTCAGAGCACGGGCGGCGGTGAGGCTGACGCCGGTGAAGCGGAAGAGGGCGGCTTCGAGGAGGGGCCAGACGGGGAGGGCGGCGGCGGGGTTGAAGTCGCCGGGGACATACCAGTGGCCGCGCAGGAAGTGGCGGATGGCGCCGTCGCCGTACCAGCCCTCGTCGGTGTACTTGGCCCAGTCCATCCAGAGGGAGTGGTTGGGGAAGTCGGCGCTGAGGTGGAAGGCATGCAGGATGAAGAAGAAGGCTGAGGCGAGGAGGAGGGACGCCTCGAGGACGGGGAGAATGGGGAACGAGATGGAGCCTGGCCGCTTCATGTGTACAGAGGGTTAAACGCAAGTATGTTGTAAGAGTTTAGGGTATTACAGAATTAGTACGGAGGGGTGCAAGGAGTTGCACATGGGTGAGTTTTCAGAGCGGGACGGCCAGGGGTAGGATGCTATTCTTCCACTCAAACCCCAGTGGGAAGCGAGAAGAGAACAGATGAAGCAGGGCCCAAAGAAGGTCGTCAGCGTTTTGCTGAGTCTTATCGTTCTGTCGGCGGGTTTTCTGGATTACTGGAGCTACAGTCGGGCGTTTCATGCAGAGCCGGGGATCTGGATGGATGTGGTGGGGGGGACGGCGAATGCGCCGAACCAGTACCGGATCGGGGTGATTGATTCGGCGTACTTTCTGGCTCGACACACACATCTTGCGCTTCGGCATATGCTGACGGTGGTAGATGTGATCGCGGGTCTGGTTGCGGTGTTTGCGCTGTTTACGGTGTTGCGGCGGTCGGCGAGGTACCGCGAGGCCGGGCTGGCGGGGCAGTGGTTTGGGGCCGCTGGTTTTTTGGTGCTGGTGCAGTTTTATCTGGCGTGGCTGCTCTGGTATCAAAGGCCGGAGACGCTGCCGACGGCGGCAATCCTGGCGGTGGCGCTGTTGCTGCTGGGTGTTCCTCTGCGTGGGGGAGTGGCGGTGGTTGGGTTTCTGTTGCTGACGGTGGCGCAGGGGTTTGTTCGCGCCGATGTTGCGTTTGCGCTGCATGTCGGGATTCTGCTGGTGTGTTTGACGCCGCTGGGGCGCGGGTTTGCGCTGCCGCGGAGCTTGCAGGCGGGGACCAGCGTGGTTTCGCTGCTGGTGGTGCTGGGGATTCAGTACTGGCTGATGCGGAGGATGTTTCCTCTGGCGACTTACGGCAATACCCCGGTGTTTCAACTGCTTTCGAATTTGAGTTCGCCGGTGTCGTGGCTTCCCTTTGCGCTGTTTATGGGGCCATTTGCATGGACGGTGGGGAGGGTTGTGAGGCAGCGGGAGCGGGTGGAGGCGGCGGGAGCGGGGATGCTGGCGGGGGCTTTGGTCTTTCTGGGGATGTGGCTGGTGGTGGGGAGGATGGAGGAGGTGCGGATATTTTTGCCGTTCGCACTGGCGCTGGCTCCTCTGACGGCGGAGCTGGCGATGCGGCGGTTTGTGCAGGGTGAGGTGGCGGATGCGGCGACGGGATCGGTCTGAGTTTTGGGTGCTGGTGGATAGTGGTGATGAGGTGGTTTTTCGGTGGTGAAACGTGGTGTTTTGACAGCGTCTTTTTGTGGTGGAGGGCGCGCCAGTGGCGGGGTTTCGCGTTTTGATGGTGGATTCTTTTATTGCTGGTGCGGCGGCCTGAACGTGGGGTGTTTGGGGCGGTTGTTTGTCAAGAGGGTGGGCTTTTGTGGGTCAGCTTCCGATTAGCTCGTCTCTTGCCCGGAATTGGAGGGTCGTTTGAAGCACGACCCTCCAAAGGTGCTCATCCCTTGAAGAACGCGAGTAGGTCGGCGTTGATCGTGTCCGCGTTCGTAGTCGGCATACCGTGCGGGAAGCCCGGATAGAACTTCGTCTTGGAGTTTTTGAGCAGTTTTGCTGAGAGGGGTCCGGCATCGGCGAATGGCACAATCTGATCGTCTTCGCCGTGCATCACGAGCACGGGTACGGTGATCTTCTTGAGGTCCTCGGTGAAGTCGGTCTGGGAGAAGGCTACGATGCCGTCGTAGTGCGCCTTGGCGCCGCCCATCATGCCCTGGCGCCACCAGTTCTCGATGACCGCCTCGGAGGACTTCGCGCCGGGCCGGTTGTAGCCATAGAATGGGCCGGCTGGGAGGTCGCGATAGAACTGCGAACGATTGGCGGCGAGCTGCGCCTGAAGTCCGTCGAAGACCTCCTTGGGAAGGCCGCCCGGATTGGCCGCCGTCTTGACCATCAGGGGCGGCACCGCGCTGATGATCGCAGCTTTGGCCACGCGGCTCTCTCCATGCCGCGCCAGATAGTGCACGACTTCGCCGCCGCCGGTGGAGTGTCCGACGTGTATGGCATTCTTCAGATCGAGATGGGCGGTGAGCTCCGCAAGATCATCAGCGTAGTGATCCATGTCGTGTCCGTCGGCTCCCTGGCTGGAGCGTCCGTGGCCGCGGCGGTCATGGGCGATGACGCGATAGCCGTGATTGAGAAAGAACATCATCTGGGTGTCCCAGTCGTCGGCCGAAAGCGGCCAGCCATGGCTAAACACGATGGGTTGACCGGTACCCCAGTCTTTGAAGTAAATTGACGTTCCGTCTTTTGTCCTGACCTCGCTCATGGGATTCCCTCCTTGATTTATGCGAGGCGTGGGCCGCGCAGAGTTGTGATGCGGAGTTGTGAGGAAATGATCCCTGGAAAGGCAGCCTTCAGTTCAGGTGAACTACTTCGATCGAGATGACGCTTTTTTGTTTGTCGAGAAGGTAATAAAGGCAACAGCAACGGCAAATACGGGGATTCTGCGCTGCGCTCAGAATGACGGCTCGTTATTATTTGACTGCTCTTGTTGCTTACTCGCTGCTCTATCGCTTACTCGCTGCCTTTTGGTTACTCGTAGGAGAGTGCGTCGATGGGGTCTTTGCTGGCGGCTTTTAGGGCTGGGTAGAGTGCGCCGAGGATGGCTCCGATGAAGGCGATGGCTGTGGCCTTCCAGACGTAGGGGACGTTGATGACGAAGTCGAGCGTGGGGAAGCGGGCCTCGAGGGCGGCGCTGAGGGCGAAGCTGGCTGCGATGCCGATGACGATGCCGATGGTGGCGAGGACACCGGTCTCGCGCAGGACGATGCTGACGATGTAGGCGCGGGAGGCTCCCATGGACTTGAGGATGCCGATCTCGCGGGTGCGCTCCATGACGGCGGTGTACATGGACTGGAAGATGACGAGGAAGCCGATGATGACGGCGATGCCGATGACGACCTGAAGGCCTATGTTGAAGCCGGGGAGGCGGTCGGGCGAGATGGAGGAGAGGTACTCCTCGGCGGTGGCGACGTTGTAGGTGCTCATGCCGGGGGTGGCGAGGATGTCCTTGCGGACTTCGTCCTGGTACTTCGGCTGGTCTTCGGTGCGGAGATAGAACATGGTGGCCTTGCCTTCGGTGCCGGTGAGCGCGCCCATTGTGGTGATGGGGACGAACTTGCGGCCGCCTTTGCCGTGGGCGACGATGCCGCAGATGCGGAAGGGGTGGTTGAGGATGGTGATGGGGTCGCCGACTTTTTTGCCGGCTGCGGCGTAGTCGTCGAGGATGACGTCGTCGGGGCCCTGGAAGGGCGTGCCGGAGAGGAAGGTGAAGGGCAGGAGCGCGTCGAAGCTCTTGAAGTCGATGCCGTAGATGGTGTCGAGGGAGCTGTTGATCTGGACGTTGACGGGGGCGGAGACGATGACGTGGGGGATCTTGGCGAGGACGTCTGCGACCTTGATGGAGGCTCCGGCGGGGCTCATGCCGATGAGGTTGCTGGCGGTGTTGGGGCGGACGAACATGTCCATGCCGATGCCGTTCTGGCGGGTCTTGAAGCCGTTGAGCTTGCCCATGAGGATGGCGGTGATGGAGAGGATCATGATGACCTCGATGGCGATGGCGAGGCAGCTGATGAGCGAGCGGAGGGGGCGATGGACCAGATTGCCGGCAACTAATTTGTTCATTCTTGTACCAGTGTATGGGAATGGGGTTGCGGACGTTGTCCTGCCGGACGGGCCTCCTGCGCGGAGGGCGGGCGTTCGCACGCCTTTTTTGAGCTTCGCCCAGTCCTCCCGTTGGTCGGAATCAACTTCGCTTCCGACCAGCGGGAGGACCCCCACACATCGTCGGTTGCAAGAAAGGCATACACGTCACGAAGTGACCGCCCTCAGCGCAGGAGGCCCGTCCGGCAGGACAGTTTCTTATTGCGCCTGATCCGGCTTCGGCGGCGGAGGTAGGAGCAGCCGGCCGGCGATGCTTCGAATAGACGCTCCGCGGCGGAGCTCGATGCCCTCGGGGCCGATAAAGAGGGTTCCGATGAGGGGCGCGATGTAGGCACCGACGACAGCGGCAAAGACGATTCCAAAGGCCGCGTAAGTGGCGGTGTATACCATGTTGCCGATGTCGCCTTCGGGTGCGGTGTGGGTGTAGAGAACCAGGACCAGGAGCCCCCATGGAGTCTCTCGCGTGTCACCGCAGAGGGATTCGAAGACGAAGAAGAGGAGGAACCAGATCGCCGGCGCGAGGAAGAAGATCCCCTTCCATCCGATGAGATGGAAGGCGGTGGAGGTGGAGGAGAAGGACACGCCGGTGGACTCGTCGTTTTCGCCGAGAAGGCCAACCTCGTGGGCGTAGATATTTCCGCTCAGCAAAATGGGCTTGTTCGGCCAGATGAAGTGAGGGACGAGATTTTCGAAGGCTTCCTCAACGGGGTAGAGGCCGTAGGTGCCGAACTGTGCGGTGCGGTTGATGAGAGCGTCGTCGATCGAGATCATTTGAAGACGGTCAAAGAATCCCTGGGGGTTGTTGTAGTAGCCGAGAACGCGGTCTTCATAGGAGTCGGCGGAGGTCTCGAGATATTGCTGACGGACATAGCCCAGATTGGAAAGCAGAGAGACCACGGTCGAAAGGCTGGCTCCGCCGTTTTCTTCTCGATAGGTTCTTCCATATTGGGCATAGGGGACCAGGTATCGAAAGACAAAGATGGTGGTGAGAACTGCGCCGATGATCTGCGCTCGATTGAGTTTGTATTTCTGAGAGGCTACCGCCAGGAGCCAGCAGGCAAAGGGAGATAACATGCCTTCTTTGGAAAAGCCCAAGACGCCGAAGGCGAACATGAAAGATCCGGCGAGCAGAACCGGCAGGTTGACGCTGCGTCTTCCGCCGCTGCGGCGGATTGTGTTGATGACCCCCAGGACGACCGCCATGGGCCAGAAGCGGTTGAGCTGGTTGAGAGCGCTGAGGACCGATCCGCTGCCGGAGGGGAACGCAACAAAGGCGATGTTGAGCAGGACGCCCGCGATGAGACTGCCGACGGTAGCTGTCTGCATCTTGGCGTCGCTGACCATCTTTCCGAGGAGCGGGTTCCGGGGGGCGGATTTTTTGGTGAAATAGACGGCGACCAGCATCATGCACATGCCGCCGAGTAAGACTCGGATGGTGAGCTCTGGGTCGAAGAGATTGGAGTCTGCCGCTTCGTCGAGATAAGCCTTCATGCAAAGGCCGACGATAACGCCGAGGACCGAGTTGAAGAAGATGAAGGCTCCGGAGGTGCGGGTGAAGCCTCCGGCGAGGTTGAAGGCAAAGGTGGCGACAAGAATATAGGCGAAGCAGCAGAGCGCGAAGGTTGGGCTGGTGCCTTGAGAGAGCTGGATAACCAGGAGGGTCACCGCAAAGAAGAATACGGGGACGATCGGAATGCGTTCAGGAAATGGGAGGCGCACTCATTCTCTTTCTCAACCGGGACCGATTCCGCAATGCGTGGCTGGCGGGTGCGGAGCTTGCGGGTGGCCGTCAAAAGCCGGGGAATTACTCGATCGACGCTTCAAGTGCGATGATAGCGACTGAACGGGGTATCGTCAAAGCTATCCCTCTTAAGGGGAATGCTGGAGGATATCTTCGAAGGAAACAGTTCTAACTACCGTGGTTCCAATATGGTAGCCGGAAGAAGCATCCCCCAAAAGTAGTTTTGACTTTGACAAATGCCGAGGTCTATTCTTCGATCAATTAACGTGCGTTGGACTGGAGTTGAGCAGGTTCGCGCCGATAAGGGTTAGACGGAAGCCAAATGGAACGATTCGGCGACGAGCTACGAAGGGAGCGCGAGAGGCGGCAGGTCTCGATGGAGCGGGTCTCCACGGAGACCAAGGTTTCGCTGCGCCATCTGGAGGCGCTGGAGGCCGGGGAGTACGGCGAGCTGCCTGGAGGGGTCTTCCGAAAAGGCATTGTTCGCGGCTACCTGGCAGCGGTAGGGCTGGAAGAGTCGCCGTGGATTGAACGCTTCGAGGCTAGCCTGCGGGAGAGCGGGGCGGATAGCCAGAATGCCGACTGGACGGAGTTCGCTGAGAATGTGCGGCGAAACCGAAGCGGCGGCGGGCAAAAGACGAACATGCGCTGGATGGGCGTTGGCTCGATGGTGACGATGCTAGGGGTTCTGGGTTGGGCGGTTTGGAAGTTCGCTCTGCATGGACGTCTGATTCAATAGCAACATTTGAAGGAACTGTTGGAGTCATTTTGCATCCCATTTCGCCGTTTGCTGAGGCGGCTGCTTGATGCAGATGCCGCTTGATGCAGAATATGGCCGTTGAATGATCGTGCGACACAGATGGCTGAGTCCCTTTGCCCGGTTGCCCCTGGAGTGGGTAAAATGAAGAGATGCACGCTGCTCCGGGCTAAGTGTCCGGGCAGGTACTCTTTGGAGGAGTTTTGGCTAAACGCGACCGTTTTCTGTTTACGAGTGAGTCTGTCACTGAGGGGCATCCCGATAAGATTGCCGATCAGATCTCCGATGCGATTCTGGACGCCTGTCTGGCGCAGGATCCCTATAGCCGCGTGGCGTGCGAGACGCTGACCTGCACGGGTCTGGTGGTGATCGCCGGGGAGATTACGACGAAGGCTTATGTCGATTTTCAGAGCCTGGTGCGCGGAACTGTCGCCGCGATTGGATATGACAACGCTCTGTATGGGTTCGATTCGAATACCTGTTCGGTGATCTCGACGATCAACAAGCAGTCGGGCGATATCGCCATGGGTGTGGATACGGGTGGAGCGGGCGACCAGGGGATGATGTTCGGCTATGCGACGAACGAGACGCCGGAGCTGATGCCGACGCCGATCTCGCTGGCGCACAAGCTGGCGTACCGGTTGAGCGAGGTTCGCAAGAATGGCCTGATGGCTTACCTGCGGCCGGACGGCAAGAGCCAGGTGACGGTGGAGTATGACTCGGACAACAAGCCGAAGCGGGTGGATGCGGTTGTGATCTCGACTCAGCATGCGGAGAATGTTGGAAACGAAGAGCTGCGTGCGGATATTTTGAAGAATGTGATTCAGGCCGTGATTCCGGCGGAGCTGCTGGACCAGGATACGAAGTACCACATCAATCCGACGGGCCGGTTTGTGGTCGGTGGACCGATGGGCGATACGGGTTTGACGGGTCGGAAGATCATCGTGGACACGTATGGCGGCATGGGACGGCATGGCGGTGGAGCATTCAGCGGCAAGGATGCGACCAAGGTGGACCGTTCGGCGGCTTACATGGCGCGGTATGTGGCGAAGAATATCGTCGCGGCTGGGCTGGCGGACCGCTGCGAGGTGCAGCTGGCCTACGCGATTGGTGTTGCCGAGCCGGTGAGCGTGCTGGTGGATACGTTTGGCACGGGCAAGACTGATGAGTCGAAGCTTGAGGACCTGGTTCGGAAGAACTTCTCGCTGACGCCGAAGGGCATCATCGAGGGGCTCGATCTGCGCAAGCCGATCTTCAAGGCGACGGCTGCGTATGGTCACTTCGGCCGCAAGGGCGAGGGCTTTACGTGGGAGAAGACCGATAAGGCCGCTGCACTGGCGGAGCAGGCTGGGGTCAAGCAGGCGGCTTCCAACTAGATTTTTTTCTGGATGGATTGGAAACGGGCGGGCCTTCGGGCCTGCCTTTTTTCTTGTGGCGGGCTGGTTCAGTTACTTATGATCGCTGCTATGATCCTGTTTTTTGCACGCCAATTCTCTGCGCATAAAAAAAGCAAAACCTCGCCGACCGACTGAGTGTCCGGATTGCCTGTGATCCGACAGCACCGTGACTCTGATCGGATCTCAATTCGGTGTCACGCGATCTGCTGGACCCATTGGCTTCGCCAGGCGGGCGCCTCAAAGGGGTCCGCAAAATACTGTGTCTCGTGCACAACCTTACCGTTGCGGAACTCCATAATGCTCACGGTGTATGCCGGTCGCCCCTGGTAGATGATGGTGTATTCCGTGATCCAGAGGTCACCTTTTCCGAGAATTCGCTTGACGTTGAAGCCTGACGGTTTGCCTGGGTGATGACTCCGCAAGGCCTGCAAATTGTTTCGCCCGAGGATTCGCTCCCCTGATTGGGGATAATCACAAATGGCATTGTCATCATAAATATCGTGCTCCGCGTTTGCATCGCCGGCTGCCGACGCACGCCAATGCGCGTTCAATGCTTCGCGTATCTGTTCTTCTTGCATGGGCTGCTCCAGGTGTTATTTTCAGGTGTTGTTTGGCTTCATGCTGATTTAACTCGTGGAATGAACCCTGGGCTGCCGGTATTCACCACGTCGTTGAGCCTCTGTCTGATCTGAATGCTATTGATCTCGTCAATCGCGTCTTCTGGAAGGGTGGAGATGTCAAAGTTCTCTCGCGCGCGAGCCGCAGATTTGGGTGTGGTAAGCAGAGCCGTACCGCGCTGCACCGCCCATGCCAGCAGCACCTGTGCAGGCGTCTTTCCAACCCGTACGGCAATTGCCGAGATGACTGGATCTTCGAGCAACCCCGGGCGCATTCCGTGACCCAACGGCGCGAAGGCCAAAAGCACAATCCCCTTCTCTTTGCAGAACTCCAGAAGTTCCGTCTCCGGCAGGTACGGATGGGCTTCAACCTGGACCACCGCAGGCTTGATTCTTGCGGATTCGTAGATTGGCAACAATTGGTTCAAGCTGATGTCCGACAGACCGATGGCCCGGCATCTGCCGCCGTCAACGAGAGCTTCCATTGCTCTCCATGTATCGAGCAAAGTCACTCCGTTGTCGTATAGGACATTGCCGTTTTGATCTCGCGGGTCCTGCTCGTCTCCCGGTTGAAATGCAAACGGAGTGTGAATGAGATAGAGATCCAGATACCTGAGCCTGAGTCTGTCGAGACTCGCCCCGAAGGCCGGTTCGACACGTTCGGGCCGATGATTGGAGTTCCACAACTTTGTGGTGACAAAGATGTCTTCGCGCGCAATCCCTCCGGCAGCAATTCCTGCCTGCAAGGCCTCGCCGACCTCACGCTCGTTCCGGTATCGCTCCGCGCAATCGAAGTGTCGAAATCCGGCTTCCAGTGCGTCTCTGGTTGCAGTGACGGTCACGGCTGCGTCGGGAATCAAGGTGCCAAAGCCGAGTGCGGGAATATGGCCGCCCCTGTTGTTGAGCGGCATCTTCGTCAGCCGAAGATCAGAAGATTCAGCCATGGGGACACCTCCACGTTATTTTGCGTCCTGCACCTACCGGTTTCAAAATTTAGATGTCCTGCCCCAGAAAAGGCGCCAGCAAAATCGTCAAAGCGTTTTTCGGAGACTGCGCACCCTGTGTGTACCCTGCTTTGTTGCTTAGCATATGCTCTGTTTTTTGGTTGTGGGGTCTGGGAGAAGATGCAGTAGACTGCTGGCTATCGCTTAATTGCATCCCATGAGTACCAACCCCAGTCGAGAAGAGGGTTTTTGATGCTTGTTAAGTCTGAATATGATATTCAATTTCATCTTGCTATGCCTACGCCGATGGTGGCGATGCTGCATCTGCACCCGTCGCTGGAGGGGCAGGTGCGGGCGGGCAATGAGCTGAAGGTCGAACATATTGAACAGATTGATCGCGAGACGAAGGCTGATGTTCCCGTGTCGGAGTATCACGATGTATTTGGGAATCGGTGCACGCGGTTTATGACGCCTGCGGGTGAGATTCGATTGAGCGGGATGAACGTGGTTGAGATGGAGGGGCTGGCGGATCCGATCAATGCGTATGCGCAACAGGCTGCGGTGGAGGATCTGCCGTCGGAGGTGCTGCAGTATTTGCTGGCGAGCCGGTACTGCGAGGTGGACAAGTTTGGTCCGATCGCTCAGGATCTCTTTGGGTGGATGACGCCGGGCTGGACGAAGGCTTCGGCGATTCGCGACTGGGTGCATGAGAAGGTGATGTTCAACTACAAGACGGCGCGACCGACGAAGACGGCGATGGATGTGTTTACGGAGCGGGTGGGGGTGTGCCGGGACTATCAGCATCTGGCGATTACGCTGTCGAGATGCCAGAATATTCCGGCTCGGTATGTGACCGGGTATCTTGGGGATATTCGTGCGCCGTTTAGCGGGCCGGGAGATTTCAGCGCGTGGTATGAGGTGTTTCTCGATGGGCGCTGGATGACGATGGATGCGCGGCATAACGAGCCGAGGATTGGGCGGGTGCTGATGGCGGCGGGCCGGGATGCGGCGGATGTGGCGATTACGACTTCGTTTGGAAATGCGATTCTGACGAACTTTTATGTGGACAGCTATGAGGTGCTCGAGGATGGGACGACGGTGCCGAGTCTGCCGGGCACGATTGCTCAGGAGCCCATAGTGACGGCGACGAATCGCGGCTCGGCTGGGGCGGTTCAGGGTTTTGCGGAGTAGAAGGTGTAGGTGGCGGAGTAATCGACACGGGTGGTGGTGGTGAGGTGCTGGGCGTCACAACCGATGGTGGGCGCGATGCCTCCGTGGGTGTCGGAGCGGCGGATGAACTCTACGCGAGACATGATGCCAGAGCCGGTGGTGTCGGCGGCTTTGAGGAGCAGCCAGGGGATGGCCTGGGGGGCGGGGGAGTCGGTCTTTTGGAGGAGACTGCCTTTGACGGTGCTGCCATCTTGCGATCTCCAAGAGGGTCCAGCACCGTGGGTGCCAACGGTTGCGCCGGATTTGTCATAGAGGGTGGCGTCGGGAGCTTGGAAGATCCACTGGGGGCCGGAGTCGGTTTGCCGGCAGGAGTAGACCTGCACTCCTTTGCCGGTGACGGTGAGGATGGGGCGTTGCGTGGGAGGCGGGAGAGAAGGATCGGTGGGGCTTTGCGCGGAGGCGAGAGCTGTGAAGAGGAGAGTCGCGGAGAGGGAGAGGGGGAGATGGGTTCGCGGTTTCATCGACCATAGTTTACGCCGTGAAGATTGCACGACAAGTTGCCTGGCAAGATTGCGCTACTTTGAAGACACGAAACGGAGTGTGCGGATTTCCGGGGGATGGGAGGATACTGGAATGACAGAGACAATGATGATGACGAGTACAACGAAGAGTGATGTGGCGGTTCCGAGTTACTTTCCCGGCAAGCAGTGGCAGCAGGTGCTGGGGCGGGATGCGAGTGCGGATGGGCAGTTTGTGTATGCCGTGAAGTCTACGAAGGTCTATTGCAAGCCGAGTTGCGCGAGCCGGCGGCCTTCGCGGAAGAATGTGACGTTCTTCCCTACCCCGGCGCTGGCTGAGGCTGCTGGGTACCGTGCTTGTTTGCGATGTGAACCCGACAGGGCTGAGGCGAAGGCCGATCCGCAGGCGGATGCGATTGCGGCGGTGACGGAGTATATGCGAGAGAATGCGGGCTCTGAGACACGGACGCGGCTGGCCGATGTGGCGAAGGCTACGGGCGTGGGGCGGCTGACGATTCTGCGTGGATTCAAGCGGGTGTTGGGGGTGAGTCCGGGACAGTATGCGAAGGAGGCTCGGCTGGAGCGGTTCAAGAGCAAGGTGAGGGAGCCTAAGAAGGTGAAGGCTCCGATTACGGATGCGATCTATGAGGCTGGGTTTGGGTCGAGCAGCAGGTTGTATGAGAAGAGTGCGGCGACGCTGGGGATGACTCCGCGGGTGATGCGGGAGGGTGGGGCTGGGCTGCTGATTCGATACTGCACTGCGGCCAGTCCGCTGGGACGGATGCTGGTGGCGACGACGGATGTGGGGATCTGCTCGATTGCTTTTGGGAAGGATGATAAGGAGTTGATTGCGGGGTTGCGGGAGCAGTTTTCCAAAGCACAGCTGGTGTTAGCTAAGGGGAATACTGGGTGGCTGGCGGATGCGGTTGCGTTTGTGGCGAGTCAGTTGGGGGAGCATCCGCTGGCGGCTACGTTTCCGCTGGATGTGAGGGCTACGGCGTTTCAGCAACGAGTGTGGAAGGCGCTGCAGGCTATCCCGCGGGGAGAGACGCGGAGCTACTCGGAAGTGGCGTTGCAGCTTGGCGCGCCGACGGCTTCGCGTGCGGTGGCGGGGGCTTGCGGGGCGAACCCGATTGCGATTGCTGTGCCGTGCCATCGCGTGGTGGGGAAGGATGGGGCGATCACTGGATATCGCTGGGGCGTGCAGCGGAAGAGGCGGCTGCTGGAGGCGGAGCGGGCGTGATGAGTGGTGCCAAGAGCAAATCGCTGCCGGATGAATTCAAGGGCTGGATCATAGCAAGCGTAGCCGTGATGCTGCTTTCCCTCGTACTTGTTCTTGGAGATATTGTTGCGGCGTTCGCCTATTTCTCCGAGAAGACGAACCCGCTTTGGGTCACGCTGCTCGGAGTAGTGGGTGCACTCGGCGTGGCGCTTGGTTTCGCAGGGCTGTTTGTGCTTTTGGCGTTCGCTGGATGGCGATCCTATTCGGAGTCAAAGCGGGTTCAGATTATTCCGCCGGTGCGTTAGGGCGATTCAAGAACCAGTGATGAGAGTGTCTGTCATCTATGCTGATACTCTGCTGAATGCACCTATGAAACTACCTGGGGTTAGTCGCTGCCATGGACGAGAAGATCGAAACGGCTATTGCTCTCCTAGAAGAGGAAGCTGCGAAGTCGGATAAGCCCCCTGCGATGGTCGTGATGGCTCCAGACATGGGCGAGTCGATATTAGGCAATCGAGCAGGGTTTCTTCGGCTGGCGATCGCAGCGGTGAGAGCCTCACAGGGAGAGAGCCAAAACTTAGATTCGCAACCTTGGGTTTGCCACGAAGACGCCGATTGGCAGATAAAAGGTTTGTCCTTTGATGAATACGCGCACATGCACCTACCCGAAAAGCTAACGCCATGGAAAGAGCGAAGGCAAAAGATTCTCGGAATTCTCGTTGTCGCGTTCGTCGCAGGGTGCCTTGCTATTGGGTTTGGGACTATTCTTCACTGGATCTTTGGTAGGTCCCGATGACCGATATACAAGCGGTGGATGGACGGGCGCTTTACTCGAAGATTACCTGGCGGCTGATTCCTTATATTTTTCTGCTCTACATTGTGGCTTATCTGGACCGGGTGAATGTGGGGTTTGCTGCTTACGACTTGCAGCGGGATCTGCACTTCAGCAATACCGTGTATGGGACTGGCGCGGGGATTTTTTTTCTGGGGTCGGTGCTGTTCGATCTGCCTAGCAACCTGATGCTGACGCGCGTTGGGGCGCGGATATGGATTGCGCGGATCATGATCTCGTGGGGCGTGATCTCGACCTGCATGATGTTTATGCACTCGAAGGAGTCGTTCTATGTGCTGCGGTTTTTGCTGGGGGTGAGTGAGGCGGGATTTTTTCCTGGGATGATTATTTACCTGACGTACTGGTTCCCTACGCAGGAGCGGGCGCGGGCGGTGGCGAAGTTTATGACGGCGACGTCGCTGGCGGGAGTGGTGGGTGGGCCGCTGTCGAGTTATCTGCTGAAGCTGGATGGGGTAGGTGGGCTGGCGGGGTGGCAGTGGTTGTTTGTTTCGGAGGGAGTTCCTACGATTCTGCTGGGGATCTCGGTGCTGTTTGTGCTGAAGGATGGGCCGGGGAAGGCTGGGTGGCTGCGGCCTGAGGAGCGCACGTGGCTTGAGGGGGAGTTGCAGCGGGATAATGAGCTGTTTGGCGCTTCGACGCACCACAGGCTGCTGGATGCGTTTCGGCTGCCGGCTTTGTGGGTGCTGGCGGGTGTTTATTTTGTGAGCCAGGTGGGCGTGTATATCGTGAACCTTTGGATGCCGCTTATTCTGCAGAGCCTCTCGCATGGTGGGGAGAGGGATGCGATTTTGATTGCGAGGTATGCGACGTTTCCTTATCTGGCGGCGGCGGTGATGACGGTGGTGGTGGGGTGGAGCTCGGATAAGAAGAAGGAACGGCGGTGGCATATCGCTGGGTGCCTGACGTTGTCGGCGGTGGGGTTTGCGTGGGCTGCCTGGGCGCATGCTCTGCTAGTGGCGTTGTGTGCGATGACGCTGGCGGCGGTGGGGCTCTGGAGCATGATGGGGCCGTTCTGGACGCTGGCGACTAGTATGTTGACCGGGACGGCGGCGGCTGGGGCTGTGGCGATTCTGCAGATGGTCGGTGGAGTGGGAGGATTTGCGGGACCGTATATGACGGGGCGGCTGCGGGATGCAACGCAGAGCTTTACCGGCGGGCTTTATTTGATCAGCGCCATGGCTCTTGCGGCGGCGGGGCTGGCTTTGGTGGCTAGGAATCGACAGACGCCGACTGTCACTACTGCACACGATCTCTAAGCATGCCTGCCGTGTCACTCTTGTTCCTCATTGATCACCGAAACTTTGGATTACAAGTCCAGGTTCGCTCATCTCGCTGAAAAGACTCAGAAAGAGTTCGATGGGGCCAATGACTGTTGCGCCTCATTGAGGAGGAAATCAAGGCTACGATGGTATTCTGGAGTAGGTAAAAATTCAGCATTTTGAGGTTTTTAGACATGGCGACAGCGACAGTCGATAAGGCAGCAGCAGGGGCGGATTACAAGGTAGCCGATATTTCTCTGGCGGATTTTGGCCGGAAGGAGATTGAGATCGCCGAGCAGGAGATGCCCGGGTTGATGTCGATCCGCAACAAGTATGCTGCGGGGAAACCGCTGGCAGGCGTTCGTGTGACCGGCTCGCTGCATATGACGATCCAGACGGCTGTCCTGATTGAGACGATGGTGGCGCTGGGCGCGAATGTTCGCTGGGCAAGCTGCAACATCTTTTCGACCCAGGACCATGCGGCGGCTGCGATTGCGGCGGCGGGTGTGCCGGTGTTTGCATGGAAGGGCGAGACGCTCGAGGAGTTCTGGTGGTGCACGAACGAGTCGCTGAAGTTCCCTGATGGCAAGGGTGGATTGCTGGGGCCGCAGCTTGTGATCGACGATGGCGGCGATGTGACGCTGCTGATCCACAAGGGCGTGGATATGGAGAAGGGCGATAAGTGGATTGATTCTCCTTCGAGCTCGACCGAAGAGGATGTGATCAAGGCTCTGTTGAAGAAGGTGCATGCGGAGCATCCGACACGCTGGCAGGATGTGGCGAAGGAGTGGCGCGGCGTCTCGGAGGAGACGACGACGGGTGTTCACCGGCTGTACAAGATGCTGGAGAAGGGTACGCTGCTTGTGCCTGCGATCAACGTCAATGACTCGGTGACGAAGTCGAAGTTCGATAACCTGTACGGCTGCCGTGAGTCGCTGGTGGATGGCATCAAGCGCGCGACCGATGTGATGGTTGCGGGTAAGGTCGCGGTGGTTTGCGGGTATGGCGATGTGGGCAAAGGCTCGGCGGCTTCGCTGCGTGGGCTTGGGGCGCGGGTGGTTGTGACGGAGATCGATCCGATCAATGCGCTGCAGGCTGCGATGGAGGGCTATGAGGTCACGACGATTGAGGAGACTCTTGGCCGTGGCGATATTTATGTGACCTGCACGGGGAACGTGGACATCATCACGGTGGAGCACATGAAGCTGATGAAGGACCAGGCGATTGTGTGCAACATCGGCCACTTCGACAACGAGATTCAGATGGAGCCGCTGAATGCGCTGAAGGGCGTGAAGAAGCTGAACATCAAGCCGCAGGTGGACAAGTACACGTTCGAGAACGGCAACAGCATCTTTGTTCTGGCTGAGGGCCGGCTGGTGAACCTGGGCTGCGCGACGGGCCATCCTAGCTTTGTGATGTCGAACAGCTTTGCGAACCAGACGCTGGCGCAGCTTGATCTGTGGAAGAACAAGGATACGTACAAGATCGGGATCTACATTCTTCCGAAGAAGCTGGACGAAGAGGTCGCACGGCTGCACCTGGAGAAGATCGGCGTGAAGCTGACGACGCTCTCCAAGAAGCAGGCGGATTACCTGAGCGTTCCGGTGGAAGGGCCTTACAAGGCGGATCACTACCGGTACTAGGCTTCAGGACGAAGCTTCAAGATGAACAAAGGGCCGCTGAGGGACTCCTCGGCGGCCTTTTTGTTTTGCTGCATGGAGAACGAAGCAGATTGATTCAGTCTTCAGGGTTTCAGGTGAAGTTGCGTGGAGTTAGCGGACCTTGTTGTTGTGCTTGTCGCGGTAGATGCGGCGGGATTCCTGGTTCTGCTGTTTGTGAAGGGTCTGACGATCGGATTTGGTGAGGTGGCCGTTGTCCTGGGCGCGCATGCCACGCTCTTCCTTGTTGATGCCAGCTTCCTGATGCTCGAGGTGAGAGGTCTCGCCGGCGGTGAGCTGGCCGCTCTTGACGCCCTGACCAATGCGCTGCTGCTGGTCGGCTTTGCGCTGGTTGATGTTGTAGTCGTTCTGGCCGGGGGTTGGGGTTTGCGCGAAGATGGCGGCGGGGGCGAGAGTGAGAGTGGCGATGAGGGCAAGTTTGGTGAGGTTCATAGTGGCGCTCCTGTAAGTTTCTGCGGTGGCTTTGATCTTGCTGCTACCGCTTACGGAGGGAATAGACACAGGGACTTTGCAGGTGTTGTGGTCAATCGAAGAAGTATATTTTTTTGAAACGCCGCGACTTTAGCGCGTTCTGTGGGTATGCGCGAGGCTTGAGGAGGGATCGATCGGCTAGAGGAGGGGGGAGGCAACCGCAGATTCCCTTCAGGAATGACAAACAAAGGCAGGCAGACTCTACGCCAACTGCTACTTTGCTCTAGTTGGCGGGGGGATCGAAGTCGCTGGCGGTGATGACCTGGAGGCCGGGGGAGGAGGCCTGCTGCGGGTCGATGAGGATGATGGTGCGGGCTGCGCCGGAGGGATAGGTGACCTGGGGACCTGTGTAGATCGCGAGAGGCGGCGAGGGTGGAGTGGTTCCGCCGGGCATCATGACGAGGGAGTAGGCGCCGGCGGGGAGGTTGAGGTAGCCGGTGTTGGCTCCAAAGAGAGTGTTGGTGACGGTGGGGGCGACTGCGATGAGTCTCTGGCCGGCGGGGACGAGGTAGACGTCGATGGGTCCGGAGTGGGTGGCCTGGTTGAGAAAACGGAGCGCGATCTGGCCTGCGGGTGCGGGCTGGCTCTGGTCGGTGAGGGTAAGCTGCTGCAGGCTGGCGGCGGTGCTGCCGATGAGAACGGTGTACTGGCCGGACGACGCGAAGTTCGTCTTGGATGCGGAGAGGAGCTGCTTCGTTCCGGCGGTGTTTGCGGCGATTATGTCGCTGCCTGACGAGACGGGAATGTAGGAGGTGACGGTGCCGAAACCGAGATTGTGCGCGAGTGCGTTGGAGCCCTGGTAGATGTCCAGTCTTGCGGCGTCGGGTGAGGCGGTGACGACGCGCAGCTGGGGCGCGGGTGCGCTGTTGACGATGGCGCCGCAGCCGGTGAGTGCGAGCAGGATTGTCGCGGCTCCGGCGACGCAGGTGATCGAACGGACGAGAGGAATGGTGTTGAACATAGATCGTCGAACCGGAACATCCAGAGCAACACATCAGGGTAGATCCAGAGGGACATCAGAGGGACGTCAGTGCGATATCAGATTTAACTTTGGCTGCCCTGCCTTTACTCTACTTGATTTCGTGGCTCAGGCGACGGCGGAGTGGAGGGTGGATATGACCCATCTGTGGGATAACGAAGGATTTATCAATTTTTATTGATGGCGTCTCCGCGGGATTGAGCGGGGGTGCGGCCGATGGCGCAGATGAGGAGGGTCATGTCGTCGTGTTGAGGCGCGCCGTCGGTGAATTTATCCGCGGCGTCGAAGATGCAAGTGAGGAGCTGGTCGGCGGTTGTGGTGCAGTCGGGGCGGGAGAGGAGCTGACGGGCGGTTGCGAGCATGTTGTCTTCGCCCCACTCTTCGTCACTGTGGTTCATGGCTTCGGAGATACCGTCGGTGAAGGCGAGGAGAACATCGCCGGGATGCAGTTGGAGGGTGGCCTGGGAGTACTCGGCGTCCGCGAGAAGGCCAACTACAGTTCCGGTGGCTTCGAGAGCGATGGTTTCTGCGCCGCGGAGGACATAGGGCGGGTTGTGTCCGGCGTTGACGTAGGTGAGGAGATGGTTGATCGGATCGTATTCGGCGTAGAAGAAGGTGGCATAGCGGCTGGCGGTGGAGGACTGATAGACGATGTCGTTGACGCGGGAGATCAGAGTACCCAGATCACCCTGCTGCAGGCCGGCGATGCTGCGAAGGCTCGCGCGGAGACTCGCCATGACAAGGGAGGCGGAGATACCTTTGCCAGAGATGTCGCCGAGTGCGAGAGCTAGACGGGCGTCAGTGGTTGAATTTGAGGGAAGGAGAAAGAAGTCGTAGTAGTCGCCTCCGACGGCCTGAGCGGGGCGGCAGAATCCGGCGAGATCGACACCTGGAAGCTGGGGATAGGTCTGCGGGAAGAGGCGCTCCTGGACCTCGCGAGCAATCTCGATCTCGCGAGAGATGCGTTCGCGTTGAGTGACCTCGGTGGTGAGGTTTTCAAAGAGCTCGGCGTTTTCAAGAGCGAGGCCGGTTTGGGAGGCGATGGTTTGCAGGAGCTGGCGGTCGGTTTTGCTGTATGGCTCTTCGGAGCTCTTGGGGCCGAGAGCGATGACTCCGGCGAGACGGGTGCGGCCGGGCAGAGGAACGAGAAGTTCGGTGGAGAGATCGTTGAGGGCGTTGCGTTCGGCGTCGGTGGCGTCGATGAGCCAGCTGGAGGGATCGTCGCGATAGACGTTGGCGGGGGCTTTGGCGCGGCTGAGTGTGGTGATGGTGGTGGAGGCGGCCGGGAGAGAGAAGATCTGGGCTGCGCCGTTCATGGGCATTCCGGTGGCGAGTTGGAGGTGATAAGTATCTCCGGAGCGGAGGAAGACGGCGATGCGGTCGATGTGGAGGGTGGAGCCGAGGCGGCGCGTGATGGTTTCGAGGAGCGGTGCGACTTCGGTGAATTTTCGGGCTTCGTCGGAGAGTTCGGAGAGGAGCTGCTCGGTGGAGTAGGCCTCGCGGAAGAAACGCTGGTCGATGATCTTTTGCAGACGATTCGAGAGGAGGAAACGGAAGGCAAAGAAGACCGCGATGATGAGTAAGATGCGGATGATGTCGTTGCGCTGGTGGTCGGGGTGCCTGAAGAAATCGTTGAGGGAGAAGGCCATCCAGATGGCGAGCCCGACTCTGATCACGGTAAGAGATTCGCGGGCGAAGGCGTAGCGGGTTCCCTGGCGGATGATGATGCGAAGATCCATTGCACGCTGTACGACGACAACGTAGGCGAGCGAGAGGGGAAAAAGAAGAAGGATCAGGAAAACTGTGATATCGACCCATTCGGGTAGGTCCTGACCGAAATCGCCTCGCTTGTAGAGGGAGTAAAGGAGAATGAGAAAGAAGGGTGTAAGACCAATTGAAGTTCCGAAGTAGAGGATACGGAGGCGACGGCGGGCGTCTCCGGTAGCTTGTCCGATCTTCGGGCCGAGATTGAAGAAGAACCAACTAATTGCGATGGCGCTCAAGACGTTTTCCGCAACGTTGATGCGGTAGAGGTAAGGAGCCAACCAGGAGATCGAGGCAAAGCTCCACATGTCGCCGAAGTTGGCGATGAAATCTGTGGAGCACAGAAGGATGAGGGAAATCGCGACAACCCATTTGACCCAAGGGAACTTGATATCAGTTTTTGAGCGATCGGGAAAGTAGACCCCAAAAAACATGAGGCAGATCGGCATAGCCGCCTGCGCCACGATATTCCAGATCAAGGCGATGGGAAGGAGGTAGGGCCCGACGATCAGTGTCGGGTTGATGATGATGGCGTTGAAGTAGCCGAGAATCCCAAGAATCAGCCAAGCATTTAAATTTCTTGGACGAGCGAAGACCACCCACAAACCGATGAGAAGACAGAAGAAAGGGAGTAGGGCGAAGACCACGTTGAGTGAGATTTGGAGGGGCGAGAGCTTCCGGGCCTGGGCCGCGGCTAGTCGGATGGTCGTCGATTTGATTGCCGGATCCGAGCCGTGGCGGTATGTGATTGTCATCGGGTCGCCCGGCGAGGCGGGACGGATTTGTCCAAGAAGCATACTGCGGCTGGTGTATGGCTGGCCGTTTATTGTGAGAATAGTGTCGAAGGGTTGGAGACCTGCGGCAAGAGCTTCTTCGCGAAGATTGGTCGTGGTCGCCAGACGCAAGCCGCTTTCGAACGGAGCTCGAACGATGGACTGGCCGTGCACGAAGACGTTGAAGTCGCGAATCGCAGCACCGTACGCATGCAGGAGCGCGAGCGCGGCTACGACGGCGAGAAGTAAATACTGGAGGCGTGCGGATCTCTGGGGCATAGGCCAGTTGGAGAGATGGTAGCAGCGGCGTGGGGGTTTCGAGGATGAAGATAATGGGTTAAATGGGACGGGCATCCTGGTCCGGATGCCCGTCCGAGCAAGGGCTCTGCCTGGCGCCTATTTCTTGGGGTGGCTGGCGATGATCTGATCCTTGATCTTGTTGTAGGTGGCCTGAGGGAGGACACCCTTGGTGACGAGCTGATTCTTTGCGGTGTAGGGGCGGCCGTCGATGATGCGCTTGGAGTAGGCATCGCCAATGCCCGGGAAGGCCTTGAGCTGGTCGGCGGTGGCGGTGTTGATATCTAGCGGAGCCGTGGCCGCTGCGGCTGGTGTGCCTGCTTTGGAGGCCTGGGCAACCGAAAAGACCGGGGCGATGGAGAGCAGGAGCGCGACGGCGAGAAGTTTGTGGCGAAGATTGAGCATCTTGGAATCTCCTACTTTGGGCTGAATGCTTTACAGCGGAAGAGTACGAGAGTGTGCGGGCTGCGTCAACGAACAAGTTTTGGGTTTGCTGACTTTGAAGCTGCGGCGGGGGATAGTGGGGTTTGACTTCTCCAGGGTTTGACTTCTCTAGGCTTGAACGCTACCCTGAATTGGAGATGAGCAGCTTGCACCTCCATCACGGCCATTCGCATCATCACGCAACGAGCGTGTTGGCGGCTGTGTCCGGAGTGGCGAAGTAACGAACGCTTACTAAGGATTTCGAAAGGCCCGCTGACGCGCATACCGCGAGCGGGCCTTTTTCTTGCGTAGTACGGCCAGGGAATGCAGCTAGGTAACGCGTCAAGGGAGACAGAGAGGATCGATACCGTGGAGATAGATTTTGCAAAGATGGATGGCCTGGTTCCGGGGATTGTCCAGGACGCGAAGACCGGGGAGATGCTGATGCTCGGTTTTTTGAACGAGGTGAGCTACGCCAAGACGCTTGAGACCGGGTTTGTTACGTTCTGGAGCCGGACTCGGCAGAAGCTCTGGATGAAGGGTGAGACGAGCGGCAATCGGCTGCGGGTGATTGAAGCGTCGACCGACTGCGATAACGATGCGCTGCTGTTCAAGGTTGAAGTCGAAGGTGATGGGTTGGTTTGTCACGAGGGCACGGTGAGCTGCTTCACGAAGAATATTGCGATGGAGGCGAAGTGAGCGAGACGAAGCGATTGAAGCTGGGAATACCGAAGGGCAGTCTGCAGGATGCGACGATTGCGCTGTTTGAACGCGCTGGGTGGAGGATCTTCGCTAACGGGCGGAGCTACTTCCCTTCTATCGATGATGCGGAGATTGAGTGCATGCTGGTGCGGGCTCAGGAGATGGCGCGGTACGTGGAGCATGGGGCGCTCGATGCTGGACTGACAGGCAACGACTGGGTGCTGGAGAATGAGACCGACGTCGAGTATGTCACGAGTCTGACGTACTCGAAGCAGAGCCGGCAGAAGGTGAAGTGGGTGCTGGCGGTGCCAGAGGATTCGCCGTTCCAGAAGCCGGAGGACCTGGCGGGCAAGATTATTGCTACGGAGTTGGTTGAGTTTACGAAGCGGTACTTTGCCGGAAAGAAGATTCCGGTGACGGTGGAGTTTAGCTGGGGCGCGACTGAAGTGAAACCTCCTACACTGGCGGATGCGATCGTCGAGGTGACGGAGACGGGGTCGTCGCTGCGGGCGAACCGGCTGCGAATTATCGAGACGTTGATGGAGAGTGAGACGCAGTTGATCGCGAATAAAGCAGCGTACCAAGATACGTGGAAGCGGGAGAAGATTGAGAATATCTCGCTGATGCTGAATGCGGCGATTGCTGCGCAGGGACGGGTCGGTTTGATGCTGAATGCGCGTAAGGCCGATCTGGAGAAGATCGTTGGTGAGTTGCCTGCGCTGAATTCGCCGACAGTGTCGCAGCTGAGCGATCAGGAGTGGGTTGCTCTGAATACGATTCTGGATGAAGCGTTGGTTCGCGAGGTGATTCCGAAGCTGAAAGCTGCAGGAGCTACTGGAATTGTTGAGTATCCGTTGAGTAAGGTTGTGTTGTAAGAAGATCGTTGCTGTTTCGGTAATGATTTGCCTCTGGAGTTGCGGGATGAAGCTGGTAAAGACGTTTGGCCGTGGCAAAGCGGCGGCGGATGCGTTGATCGAATCACTGGAGCGGCGAGGCGCTGCGAATACGGCGCGCGTGGAACCAGTGGTACGACGCATTCTCGCAGCGGTGCGTAAGGGTGGCGATCGAGCTTTGCTGAAGTACGCGGCGGAGCTTGATGGACTTCGAAAGGGCCAGCCGCTGTTGGTGTCGCGGGAGGAGATGAAGGCCGCGTGGAATTCGACGGCGCCAGCGCTGCAAGCGGCGATGATGGTGGCACGAGGAAATATTCTGGCGTTCGCCGAGGCGCAGCTGCCACGGGACTGGACGATCTCTCCCGTGGATGGAGTGAGGACGGGGCAGATCGTGCGGCCGCTCGGCAGCGTTGGCTGCTATGTGCCGGGAGGACGCTATCCGCTGCCTTCGACGTTGCTGATGACGGTGATTCCCTCGCAGGTCGCGGGGGTGGAACGGATTGTGGTGTGCTCGCCGAAGCCTGCAAAAGAGACGATGGCTGCTGCGTGGTTAGCTGGGGTGACGGAGTTTTACCGTGTCGGCGGGGCCCAGGCGATTGCGGCGATGGCATACGGCACCGTTACGATCGAGCAAGTCGATAAGATTGTCGGGCCAGGTAACCTGTATGTGACGGCGGCGAAGGTATTGGTTTCGAGTGAGTGCGGCATCGATATGCCGGCAGGGCCAACGGAGATTGTGGTGACGAGTGAAGCCGGGGACGCAGCGGGAATCGCAGCAGATCTGGTTGCGCAGGCAGAGCACGACCCGGAGACGCTGGCGGTTCTGGTTACGAGCAAGGAAGCTTTGGCAAAGAGGGTTGCAACTGAGGTGAAGCTGCGGGCGCGGGATAATGAGATTGCGAGGCAGTCGCTGGCTGCACGGGGATGCATATTTGTAACCTCTTCGGTTCGCGAAGCTCAGGAGCTGACGAATCGTCTTGCGCCGGAGCATCTGAGCGTGGATTCGGAGGCTGATTTGAAGTGGATTCGAAATGCGGGGTCGGTCTTTGTAGGGGAGTACACACCGCAGTCGATGGGAGATTATGTCTCCGGCCCTAATCATGTGTTGCCTACCGGGCGCTTCGGACGAATCCGTGGAGGGTTGAGTGTGATGGATCTTGTGAAGGTAATTACAGTGCAGCAGTACACGAAGGCGGGGCTGAAGAAGATGGGCCCTCATGCAGTTGTACTCGCTGAAGCTGAAGGGCTGAAAGGGCATGCAGAGAGCGTGCGAGTGAGGGTGAGATGAGTATTGCTACTGATCTGGTTACAGATAAAAAAATTGTGCAGCCGCGTAAGGCAGTATTAGAGATGCCGGAGTACCATCCGCCGCTGGCTGGACGAGATGCATTGCGTCTGGACTTCAACGAGAATACCTTTGCGCCCTCGCCGCGTGTCATGGAGACGTTGTTGGCGCTGACGGCGGAGGGACTGACGAAGTATCCCGAGAGGGAGCCGGTAGAAAGAGTAGTCGCGGCGCATTTCGGATTGAAGACAGAAGAAGTGCTGCTGACAAATGGTGTCGATGAGGCGATTCACCTGATGTGTGTGGCGTTTCTCGAGGCGGATGACGAGGCGCTGATTGCAACCCCGACGTTTTTTATGTACGACGTGAGCATCAAAATGATGACGCCTCACCTGCGAAAGGTGCAGGCGGATGCGACGATGGAGTTTCCGTTCGAGCGCTTCATGTCCGCTATTACGGAGAAGACAAAGCTGATCATCGTTGCTTCTCCAAACAACCCGACGGGTGCAGCGGTGCTGAAGGAGCATCTGCTGGCGATTGCCGCTGCGGCTCCTCACGCGGTGTTGATGGTTGATGAGGCATATCATCACTTTCATGGTGAGTCGACGATGGAAGATCTGGCGACGGTGCCGAATCTGATCGTGGCAAGGACGTTTTCAAAGGCTTATGGGCTGGCGAACCTGCGCGTTGGCATGTTGGCGGGGAATGGAGAGTTGCTGAAGAGTGTGCGGAAGGTATCTTCGCCGTACAACGTGAATGGAGTAGCGCTAGCTTGTCTGCCGGCTGCGATTGCCGACGAGGAGTACCTTTCCTGGTATAGCGAGCAGGTGCGTATAGGGCGAGAGCGAATGATGGAGGGACTGCGAAAGCTGGGGATTCCCTTCTTTCCTAGTCATGCGAACTTTGTCCTGATGAATATTGGTCCGAAGCATGCGGCTCTTGTGGACGCGATGAGACGGCACGGGGTGCTGTTGCGCGATCGGTCGACTGATCCTGGATGTGATGGTTTCGTGCGTATCACCATCGGGGTCGAAGAACATGTAACGCGTGGACTGGCGGCGCTGAAGGCTTCGCTACAGAAGATTGACTGGAGCGAGACGCTATGACGACAGCGAAGACTTTGAAGGTTCGATCTGGGACGATCAAGCGCGACACCACGGAGACGCAGATTGCGTTGAAGCTCGTCGTCGATGGACGGGGCGTGTACAAGGTATCAACGGGAATTCGTTTTTTCGACCACATGCTGGAGCTGTTTACGCGGCATGGCGGGTTCGACCTGACGCTGAAGTGCACCGGCGATCTTGATGTCGACCAGCACCATACGGTGGAAGATGTGGGGATTGCTCTGGGCGAGGCGTTTGGCAAAGCACTGGGCGATAAGAAAGGAATCATGCGCGCTGGGTACTTTGTGATGGCGATGGATGAGACGCTTGCTGTCGCGGCAGTAGATCTTAGTGGACGTGTTGCTTATGTTGTCGACGATAAAGTGAAAGTGCGCTTAGTCGGAGATTTTCAGAGCGAGTTGCTGACCGATTTCTTCGATGGATTCGCTCGTGGAGCGAAGGCAAACGTTCATGTGAAGACGATGTATGGACGCAGCAATCATCACAAGATTGAGGCGATCTTCAAGGCGTTCGCAAGGGCGCTACGTGGGGCTTGTTCGCGAGATGAGCGGATGAGGGAGATGTTACCGAGTACCAAGGGATTGCTTTGAAATCGTTTTTATCCATGACGAATGGGTGAGTAAGGCTGCCTGCATGATTGCGATTATCGATTACAAGGCGGGGAACCTGACCAGCGTTGTGAAGACGCTGAATTATCTTGGCGTGCACGAGATGGTGGTGACTCAGGATCCTGCGGTGGTGTACGGAGCGGCTAAGGTGGTGTTGCCTGGGGTGGGACACTTTCAGGCTACATCCTTGTTGCACGAGCTTGGGTTGGCAGATGCGGTGCGGGAGAGTATTGCTAAGGGTGCTTGGTTCCTGGGGATTTGTGTGGGGTTGCAGTGGTTGTTTGAGGGGTCAACCGAGGCTCCGGGCGCGACTGGGTTGGGGCACTTTGCGGGGAGGTGTGAGCGGTTCCCTGCTCAGTTCGAGGGCGTGGAGTTGAAGTCTCCGCATGTTGGGTGGAACTCGCTGGAGCGGTTGAGCGCTTATTCGAGATTGCTGCGCGGGGTCGAACGTGGTGGATTTGTTTACTACACTCACTCGTGGCGTGCTCCGGTGATTCATGAAACTGCGGCGGTTACAGAATATGGTGGAGCGTTTACGGGAGTCGTCGAGAAGGACAATGTGATGGGAGTGCAGTTTCATCCGGAGAAGTCGAGCGCAGTGGGATTACAGGTTTTGAAGAACTTTGTGGAGTTGTAGAGTATGCCTTTTTTGTATGAGTTAAAGATTGCGGCGGAAGAACCTTCTTATACGTTTGTGCAGCAGCTGGTGCCGGCGGGGTCGCTTGTCGGAACAGGGCAGGCGGTTTGCACTCTGACGGATGGTGCTATGGAGTTTCATGTGCCTGCGCCGCGCCAGGGTCTGCTGGTGGAGTGGTTTGTGGAGCATGGCGCGGTGATCGAGAATGGGGACTCGCTGGCCAGGGTCGTGTGTGAGGGTGAGTCGGTGGCGGTGCCTGCGGCTGTGCCGATGAGGTTGGGATAGCGATGCTGACGAAGCGGATTATTGCTTGTCTTGATGTGCGCGGCGGGCGCGTGGTGAAGGGTGTGAAGTTCGTGGACATCGTCGATGCGGGGGACCCGGCGGAGCTGGCGCATCGTCATGCTGCGGCGGGCGCGGATGAGATTGTGCTGCTGGATATTACGGCGACGCATGAGGGGCGAGGGACGCTGCTCGATACGGTGAAGCGAACGGCTGCGGCGCTGTTTGTGCCGTTTACGGTTGGTGGTGGGATTCGGAGTGCGGAGGATGCTGCGGCGGTATTCGATGCGGGTGCGGATAAGGTGAGCATCAACTCGTCGGCGATCGCGAGGCCGGAGTTGATTGGGGAGATTGGCGGTAGCTTTGGTGCGCAGGCTGTGATTGTCGCTGTCGATGCTCGGCGCGTTGAAGGTCGCGGGGTGGAAGAGGCAGAAGTTTTTGTGAGTGGTGGTCGGAAGGCGGCGGGGCGGCGGGTGTTGGATTGGGTTCGTGAGGCTGAGGAGCGAGGGGCGGGGGAGATTCTGCTGACTTCGATGGATACCGATGGGATGCGGAGTGGGTTCGATTGTGAGTTGACCGCGATGGTGAGTGGGGCGGTGCAGATCCCGGTGATTGCTTCGGGTGGGGCGGGGACTGCAGGGCACTTTGTTGAGGTGTTTGGGCAGGGCAAGGCGGATGCGGCGCTGGCGGCTAGCATATTTCACTTCGGCGTTACTGATTCGCGAGAGTTGAAGGCGGCGTTGCAGCTTGCCGGGGTTCCGGTTCGGCTGCCTTGTTAGTTGTTAGATATGTCCTGCCGGACGGGCCTCCTGCGCGGAGGGCGCCCACTTCGTGGGGTGTATACCTTGCGTTGCCCCTGTGGTGCGCTTTGGTCCTCCCGTTGGTCGGGTGATGATTGCTAGGCTTCCATGACGCCGGAGTAGACGGCCATTCCGGGTACGGCATCGACTCCCATAGCGTCGAGGGCGTCTATTTCGCTACGCTCTTTAATTCCTCCCGCTACGATGAGTTGTTTGGCGGTGCAGGCTCTGAGGATCGCGGCTACTTCCAGGGGGAAGCCCTGCATGGTTCCTTCAGTGTCTACGTGGGTGTAGAGGAAGGCGGCGCAGTAGTCTTCGAGCCAGGTGATGGCTTCTTCGGGAGTGAGGTCAACGGAGTCCTTCCAGCCTTTGACGGCTACTCTTCCGGCTTTGGTGTCTACGCTGAAGACCAGGGCTTCTTCGCCGAGTGAGGATTTGAGGCCTTCGGCGAACTCGAGATAGATGAGCTTGTGGCGGCGGATGTGATCGGGCTCGGCCGGCCGGAAGAGACTGGAGCCGTAGATGACTCGTTTGGCTCCGGCTTCGAGGAGGAGCTTGCCATCTTCGGCGGTCTTGAGGCCGCCTCCTACCTGACATGGGAGACGTTTTGCGATCATCTCGATGAGGGAGCGGTTGTTGCCTAGACGCATGGCGGCGTCGAGGTCGATGAGTTGGACTAGCGGGTACTTGGCGAAGCGCTCGATCCAGTACTCGAAGTCGTCGAAGGCTAGCTTGAGCTTTTCGCCTTGCACTAGTTGGACGATGCGGCCGCCCATCAGGTCGATTGAGGGTATTAGCATTTTTCTACTTTCTTTTCTCTGCCTGTCCTGCCGGACGGGCCCACTTCGCGTGGGGCGGTCACTTCGTGACTTGTATACCTTGCCTTGGCTGATTGGCGTGCATGGTCCTCCCGTTGGTCGGGGGGTTATAGCTTGTTTAGCTGAAGCCTACGACGGAGTGGGGGATGTAGGGCTCTTCGAGTGAGGCGATCTCTTCGGGTGTGAGATTGACGTAGAGGGCGGCTGCGGCGTCGGTGAGGTGGTTCGGCTTGGTGGCGCCTACGATGGGCGAGGTGATGTAAGGTTTGCTGAGCATCCAGGCGATGGCCAGGGCGGCGCGCGGGATGGCTCGCTTTTCGGCGAGTTCGCCGAGACGGTCAATTACCTTTTTGTCGGCTTCTTCGGTTGGGACGTAGATGGTTTTGGCGAACTGGTCGGTGTCATTGCGTTTGGTGGTCTCGGCGTTCCAGGCGCGAGCGAGACGGCCTCGGGCTAGCGGGCTCCAGGGGATGACGCCGATACCTTCGGCCTGGCAGAGGCCCATCATCTCCCGCTCCTCTTCGCGGTAGAGGAGGTTGTAGTGGTTCTGCATGGAGACGAAGCGGGTCCAGCCGTGGAGATCGGCGGTGTAGAGGGCCTTGGCGAACTGCCAGGAGTACATGGAGGAAGCTCCGATGTAGCGAACCTTGCCGGACTTGACGCAATCGTGGAGGGCTTCCATAGTCTCTTCGATGGGAGTCTCGTAGTCCCAGCGGTGGATCTGGTAGAGGTCGACGTAGTCGGTGCCGAGGCGCTTGAGGCTCTGGTCGAGTTCAAAGAAGATCTGCTTGCGCCCGAGGCCCTTGGCGTTGGGGTCGTCGTGCAGGGCGTAGAAGAGCTTGGTTGCGATGACGGTGTCTTCGCGTTTGGTGTTGGCTTTGAGGAAGCGGCCTAGGATCTCTTCGCTGGAGCCTACGGTGTAGATGTTGGCGGTGTCGAAGAAGTTGATGCCGAGGTCGAGGGCTTGTTTGAAGAAGGGCTGGCTCTCTTCTTCGTTGAGGGCCCAGGCGTGGCTGCCGGGGCGCAAGGGGCCGGCGGGAGGGACTCCGTAGGACATGCAGCCGAGGGTGATGCGGGAGACTTTGAGGCCGGTCTTGCCGAGATTGATGTACTCCATGCTGACTCCTTGGCTGGGAGGGGTACCCCCCTCCCCCTGGTAGAGTATTTTGGGCGCAAAGTACTTGTATTCAATGTTTTACAGAGGGGTATCCTCTGCAAAGTATTCAATACAAATTGGTTATCCACAAAATACTTGTTATCAACAAGTTACGTGTTGGCGGTCGCGCTCTGACTTCTCTTCTTTCTCTCTGTATCCAGTATAGCGGTTGGGACCTGACGAAATGCCATGCGGATGTTATTGGTTTGTAAGGAGTTGAGTGGTTATGGGGCTTGACATGCGATTTTTGGGCGGAAATCGCGGAAAAACAAAGGCAATAGATTTAGTCGCTTCGCCCTTCGGGCTTCGCTCCAGCCTTCGGGGAGAGCGGTAACCGCTTCGCGGCGGCTCTTGCGGCACGGCTGAAGGCGTGCCCTTCCGGTTCTTGCCTTCACCCTTTTGCGGAAAAAATACAGCAACGGCAAGAGCAACGACGAAATACGGGATCCTTCGACTGCGTGGCTCACATAGTGCCGTGAGCCACTTCGCTCAGGATGACGGCGGTGGTGAGGATAGGGAGAAAAGCGGAGAGCAAAAAAGCAGATCCCTACGGGATGACAAACAAAGGACAGGCAAGTGGGGCTAGTCGTCTTTGCCGAGGGCGTCGGCGATGGCGTAGTAGCCCTTGCGGGCCTGGATCTTCTGGCCGGGCTGGCAGGTGATATTGAGGGTGCGGAAGGTGCCGTCGATTTTGGTGTTGGTGGGGGTGAAGCTGGCGAGGTACTGGGTGCGGAGCTCGTCCTGGATCTGGTTGAAGGCTTCTTCGAGCTTCTTACCGTTGTTGCCTACGTTGATGACGCGGCCGCCGGTGTCGGTGGCGAGCTTCTGCATGTCGCGTTCGCCGGTGTCGGCGAGGTTGATGCCGAAGCCGCCGCCGTAGAAGCCGCGGTCGGAGAGGAGGATGACGTAGACGATGGCGTTCGCCTTTTGCGCGGCCTCGGTTGCGGTCTTCAAAGTTTCCTGGGAGCCCTGGTCGCCTCCGTCGGTGAGCAGGACGAGGATCTTACGGCCGGCCTCCTGACGGAGCTTGTCGTGGGCGGCGAGGTAGACGGCATCGAAGAGCAACGTCCCGCGCGCGGTGCCGTTGCCGGTGACTGAGCCGGTGCCGGCACCGGTGTTTATTTCGGCTGAGTCGAGGGAGCGTTTGATCTCGCGGGGGCTGTTGGTGTAGTCGGAGAGGAGGTTGACGTTAATGTCGAAGGAGATGAGGAAGGCTTCGTCTTTGGGGGTGAGGACGTCTTTGAGGAACTCCGCGCCGGACTGCTGCTCGAGGGGGAGGACGTGGATCTGGCTGCCGCTGGTGTCGAGGAGGATGCCGATGGTGAGGGGGAGGTTTTTCTCCTGGGTGAAGTTCTTGGTTTTTTGCGGGGCCTTGTCCTCGAAGATGCTGCAGTCGTCTTTGTGGAGGTTGGTGATGAAGCCGCTCTTGTCGCGGACGGAGAAGTAGACGTTGACGAGGTTGACGTTGACTTTGAGGGTCTGGGTGTCGCCGATGTCGACGGGCTGGGCGGCGGCGTCGCTGGCGGGGGGCGGGCCGCCGGGGGAGGGGGCCTCCTGCGCGTGGAGGGCGGGAGCGAGAGCGAGGGCGACGGCGGCGAGGCAGAAGAGGCGCATACCGTATTAGACGACGAAGTTGGAGGTGAGTTTGAGGAAAATGTGAGGCGGCGGCGGCTACGAACGGTAACGAGGGAACGAGCAACTACAAGAACAAGCAACTCCAAGAACAAATGCGGGGGTCTGTCCACTACGTGGTTCACGATGAGACCGTGAACCACTTTGGTCGAGATGACGCTTCTTTCAGGGTGGTGCAGGATTGCGTGTGGTGGATAAGACTGTGTCGTTTTAGGGATTTGGAAGAGGAGAAGGCGGCGGGGGCGCAACGTTGTGAGGCGGCTGGACGTCCAAGGGTATGGCGGCGCGGCTGGATCCTGCGGATGGGGATGGCGGCGGGGATGTTGCGCTGATAGTCTGGTAGTTCGTGAAGCTTTGGGCTGTGAAGGCCTGGCTGGAAGGTATGGGGGATTTTCGCGTGGTCGTGGTGAGGAACAGTGTGTTGGCAGGGGCTTTGGCGTGCATGATGGCTGGACAGCCGGCGTTGACGCAGGCGCAGCAGGAGGTGCCGCAACAGCAGACGATCCCACAGTCGATCCCTGATGGGCCAAAACCACAGACGATTCCCGATGCTCCGAACCCGCAGGGACTGCCGGTTGGGCCGGTGACGCCGGGTGCGGGGACGACGCCGGAGTCGGCGGGTGACAAGTCTACCCCTACCGAAGATGGCGGAGTGCCGAGCAGGCTGCCGGAGAGCGCGGCGCAGAAGCAGGACGATGGGCCGCCGCCTGAGATTCCGACGGGTGGACAGGGGCCCGAGGCGTTTACGCTGCGGGTGCAGACGAACTTTGTGGAAGTGCCGTTTACGGTGAAGGACAACAAGCAGCGACTGGTGCCGGGGCTGACGTGGCGCGATGTGCGGGTGTACGAGAACAACCTGCGGCAGAAGCTGGATCTGTTTACGGTCGATCCATTTCCTCTGTCGGTGGCGCTGGTGATCGACCAGAGCTTGACCTATGACAATATGGCGAAGGTGAACAACTCGCTGTCTGCGCTGCAGGGAGCGTTCACGCCGTACGACGAGGTCTCGGTGTTTACGTATAACAACGGGCCGAAGATGCAGACGGACTTTACCGGGGCGCAGAGTGCGCGTCTGGAGGCAGTGTTGGAGCGGTCGAAGGTGACGGGGCGTGAGCCGATCTACTACGACACGACGGGGCCGCTGGGACAGAACATCAATATCAATGGTGGGCAGGATAGCCACACTGATCCGAATACGAATGCAACGCATGGGACGAGTATTTTGGGAATTCAGAATGTTCCGCGGGATGTGCATACGCTGAACGATGCGATTCTGGCGGCGGGGACGGCGTTGGCGAAGACCAAGACCGGACGGCGGCGGATTATCTATGTAATTAGCGATGGACGCGAGTATGGGAGTACGGCGAAGTTTTCGCAGGTGGTGAAGTACCTGAACACGAACAAGATTGCGGTGTATGGGACGCTGGTGGGTGATTCGTCGCTGCCGGTGATTGGATTCCTGGACCGGATTCACCTGCCGCTGCAGATGCGGGATAACATTCTGCCGGCGTATGCGAATGCTACGGGCGGGAACTTTGATGGCGAGTTCCGGCAGAAGGGTATCGAGACGAGCTTTGCGAAGATTGCGGAAGAGGTGCGGACGCAGTACACGGTCGGCTACTACACGCATGAGCCGTTTATCGATGGCAAGTACCGGACGCTTGAGGTGAAGGTGATGAGGCCGAACCTGACGGTGATTGCGAAGAAGGGCTACTATCCGACGGCGGGCGATTCGCGTCCTGCGGGGATTGTGACGGTCAAGTAAGACTCGGTGGCCGGCGGCGCGGCCTGATCGGAATCTGATGGAGATGCTGGTGCACGGAAATGCGCTGCTGGCGCTGGCTGCCGCAGTGCTGTGGGGCGGTGGGGATTTTTCGGGCGGCATGGGCGTGAAGCAGGCCGGTGGCTCGATGGGCGCTGCGCTGCGGGTGATTCTGCTGAGCCACTGCGCGAGCTTGAGCTTGCTGGTGCTGGCGGCGTGGGCGCGGGGGGATGCGTTTCTGCATGGGGCTGCGCTGCTCTGTGGAGTAGTGGCCGGGGTGACGGCGGGGGTCTCGCTGGCATGCTTTTATATTGCGTTGTCGCGTGGGGCGATGGGGGCATCGGCGGCGCTGAGCGGGTTATTGGCGGCGGCGATTCCGGCGGCGTTTTCTGCTGCGTGGGAGGGGTCGCCGGGGATGTTGCAGCTGGCTGGATTTTTGGTGGCGGGGGTTTCGATCTGGCTGATTGCGGCGGGAGAGAATGCTGAGGCGAAGCCGGCGGACCGGAGTACCTTCTGGCTGGCCGTGATCGGCGGGGTGGGGTTTGGGATTTACTTCACGGCGTTGAAGGTGGCGGCGGCGAAGACGGGAGTGATCTGGCCGGTGGCGACGGCCAGGATCGGTAGTATCGGCGTCTGTGCGTTGATGCTGGCGGCGATCTCCCTGCGCTCGAACCAAGGCGGCGAGCGAGCGCGGGTGACCCGGCCGGTGGTGATGTGGGCTATGGGCACGGCGCTACTGGATACTTCGGGAAATCTGTTCTATATAGCGGCGACGCGGGCAGGACGGCTGGATGTGGCGGCGGTGCTGGCTTCGCTTTATCCGGCTTCGACGATTCTGCTGGCGGCGTGGGCGCTGCGGGAGCGGCCTACGCGAAGGCAGGCGTGGGGGATGGCTGTGGCTGCGGCGGCTGTAGTGATGGTTACGCTTTAGTGGGTTCGCGGATTGCTTGATGGGGAGAGAGGAACAAGCAACGACAAGAGCAATATTTTGTCGCTTCGCCCTTCGGCTGCGCTCCAACCTTCCGCAGAGAGTATGCCGCTTTGCGGCAGGATTTGACGCAGGGCTAAAGCCCTGCTCTGCCTCAAACGCAAGAACAACGACAAATGCAAAATGCGGGGGTTCTTCGCTTCGCTCAGAATGACAAGATTTTTTTTGAGGCCGACAAGACGCAACTGAAATGCAGCCGCTGTCTGGCTTGCTGCAATTAGAGCTTGATGGTGGAGGCGTCGAGGGTGGGGTCGGGAAATTTGAGTTTGAGGCTTTGCAGCGCGTCTACGAGGATGGTGGAGATGGCGATGTTGCGATACCACTTGTGGTCGGCGGGGATGACGAACCAGGGGGCGAGTTTGGGGCTGGTGGTGGAGAGGATGCGGTCGTAGGCGTCGATGTACTGGGGCCAGAACTTGCGCTCGTGAAGGTCGGCCTCGGAGAGCTTCCAGTGCTTTTGTTTGTCGTCGATGCGGGACTGGAGGCGGCGGGTCTGCTCGTCGCGGGAGATGTGCAGATAGAACTTGAGGATGAGGACGTCGTTGTCGAAGAGCATGCTTTCGAACTGATTGATGTCGTCGAGGCGGCGGCGCATGACTTTGTCGGTGATGAGCTTGTGGACGCGGGGGGAGAGGACGTCTTCGTAGTGGGAGCGGTTGAAGATGTTGATCATGCCGCGGGGTGGGACCTGGGCGTGGGCTCGCCAGAGGAAGTCGTGTCGGGCTTCGAGCGGGGTGGGGACTTTGAAGGCGGCGACGTCGCAGCCCTGGGGGTTGATGCCAGAGAAGATGTGGCTGATGGTGCCGTCTTTGCCGGCGGTGTCCATGCCTTGCAGGACGATGAGGAGGGCTTTGGTCTGGCTGGCGTAGAAGACGTCCTGCAGGGCTGCGAGTTGGGTGCGGTGTTTGACCAGGGCGGCTGCGGCGGCTTCCTCGGACTTATAGTTGCCGGTGTCTGAGGTGGATTTTTTTGCGAGCCGGACGTGCGCGTTTGGCTTGATGAGATGGGTGGATTTGATCTTCATTCGAGTGGTTCCCTCGTTTTGTCCTGCCGGACGGGCGCCCTGCGCGGGCGGCGGTCACTTCGTGACCTGTATACCGCTTCGCTCGGTGCTCCCGTTGGTCGCAAACTGAATTCTATGCCGACCAACGGGAGGACCTGTGGAGCTCATTCCGCCAAGACCGGTATACGAGTCACAAAGTGACCGCCACCCACGCAGGGCGCCCGTCTGGCAGGACACAGGAATTTGCTTCTAGCTAAGAGGAGTTGAATCGCGGGGAGGAAGTTGCGTTATTTGACGGACTCTTCGGGCTTAGGGGTGACGGCGTGGGTTGTCTCGGTCGGCTTGTTGACCTCGTCGGTGACGCCCTTCATCCCGTCCTTGAAGCCGCGGAGACCTTCGCCGAGACCTTTGCCGAGCTCAGGCAGCTTTTTGCCGCCGAAGAGGACCAGGACGACTACGGCGATGACGATGAGATGTGTTGGTGTAAATAGTTCGCCCATACTGTTTCTCCCTGCAGCCTGACGCATGTGCCGACTGCCACCCACTATTGTCGCACAGGTCCGCGCTATGGATAGGTACGCAGCGGGGACCGAAGCAGATGTTGGCTGAACGTTATATCTTGGTATGTGTACAAAGGGTAAGTGCACGAAGAATAGCGAAGAACTGCAGTAGCAGATGCTGGAAGAGATGCGGAGACGGATGTTGCGATTGAAGACGAGTGGTGCATGGAAGTTGACAGGGGCGCGAAGGACAGGGCAACGCGCTTTCTTTGGAGTGTTGGCAGCGGGTTTACTGATGGCGGGCGCGACACTGGGGCGGGCGCAGGCTACCTCATCCTCGGCGACAGCGCCGACGCAGAACACGGTGCCGATCGCGAATACGAAGATCGCGCTGGCGGCTCCGGTGACCTACGACAACAAGTATGAGTTCTATGCCGGAATCAATTTTATGAACTTCCAGGCCGGGCAGTCGCTGCCACGGCGAATGAACCTGGGCGGAGGCGAGTTTCTGGCGACCTACTGGCTGCCGGGCGATCACTGGTTCACTAACCATGTTGGGGTGGGCGCAGAGTATCGGGGCGAGGCGGGAACGACGCCGGTGTTTGGCCAGGCGCAGGGACTTCCGTACAATCTGAGCCGCCCGCTGGTCTACCTGAACATGGGTCTGCTGGGCGCGCAGTACCGTGGACCGAAGAACCAATATGTTGCCATCAACTATCACGCATATGGCGGCGTTGCGCATGGGACCTTCGATGACGACCTCAGGCCCGGGCAGCCGGGGCAGCCTACGTTTTCTCAGGTGACCGGACTCTATACGAACCGGACCAAGCCGGTGGCGGCGATCGGTGGAAGCATCGACATCAACCGCTCGAAGAACTGGGCGATCCGGCTTTCGCCGGATTTGATTCTGGAGCACTTTGGGAGTGAGACGCGGGAGTTCTTTGGAATCTCTGGTGGTGTGGTTTATCGAATGGGTAAGCGGTAGGTCCTGCCGGACGGGCGCCCTCCGCGGGCGGCGGTCACTTCGTGACTTGTATACCTTGTTTGGGAGAGGCTGACTGCTTCGGTCCTCCCTTTGGTCGGGAATAAGACTGTCCTCGGTCTCCGGCCGCTATTCTGGTCCTACGTTTACGGGCTTGCCTGGGGTGTCTCGGTTGAGGAACTCTGGAGAGACAGGGTTTTCGTAGACAGAGTAGTCGCGGGTGACGACGGTGAGGCCGCTCTGCGAGACGAAGTAGTTCTTCTTGTCCTCGTTCGGGTCGTAGCCGATGACGGTGCCGTCCGGGATGTGGACGTCGCGGTCGATGATGGCGTGTCGGATGCGGCAGTGGCGGCCGATGTTGACGTGGGAGAAGACGATCGAGGAGTCGACGTCGGCGTAGGAGTTGACGCGAACGTCCTGCGAGACGACGGAGTTGCGCACGACTGCTCCTGAGACGATGGTGCCGGCGGCGACGATGGAGTTGATGGCCATGCCGGTGCGGCCGGGTTCGCCAAAGACGAACTTTGCGGGCGGATACTGGTAGGGGCGAGTGCGCATGGGCCAGGATTTGTCGTAGAGGTTGAAGGTAGGGGTGACGCCGGCGACGTCCATGTTGGCCTCGTAGTAGGCCTCGAGGGTACCGACGTCGCGCCAGTAGAGGGCCTTCTGCTTGTTCTCGTCGACGAAGTTGTAGGCGCGCATCTTGACGCGTCCGAGGATGTTGGGCAGGATGTTGTGGCCGAAGTCATGTTTGGAGTCGGGGTCTTCGGCGTCCTTGATGAGCTCGGGGATAAGCACGTCGGTGTTGAAGATATAGATGCCCATGGAGGCGTCGACCATGTCTGGGTTGAAGGGCGAGCGGAGCTTGGTTTCTTTTGGCTTCTCCTCGAAGCCGGTGACCTCGCCGTTGCGGGCGACTTCGACGACGCCGAAGGAAGAGACCTCTTCCGGCTTGATGGGGAGGGTCGCGATGGTGACGTCGGCGCCTGAGTCGGTGTGCTGCTGCATCATGAGGGCGTAGTTCATCTTGTAGATGTGGTCGCCGGAGAGGATGAGAACGTGTTTGGGCTCTTCGGAGCCGATGGAGTAGATGTTCTGGTAGACGGCGTCGGCGGTGCCCTGGTACCAGGACTTGGAGACGCGCTGCATGGGGGGAAGGATCTCGATGAACTCGCCGAGCTCGTTGGCTACGACGGTTCCCCAGCCCTCGCGGATGTGGCGGTTGAGGGAGAGCGCCTTGTACTGGGTGAGGATGTAGACGTGGCGGAGGTCGGAGTTGATGCAATTGGAGAGGGTGATGTCGATGATACGGTACTGGCCGGCGAAGGGGACGGCGGGCTTTGCACGATCGCGGGTGAGGGGAAAGAGCCGTTCGCCTGCGCCACCAGCGAGTAGAACACCAAGGGTATCTCTCATAATCTTCCGAACTCCGACTTCTGCGTTAGGCGGCTGAGCTTCGTACCACGTCAGTCAGATGCACAAAGCGACCCACGTGTTACAGGGAAACGCGAGTCTACCATGCAGAGATTGACTTTGGAATGTGGCGGGGCGGAGGTGAGGAAGCGCGATGTTTTTGGAGGCCGAACGCTGGCGAACGCGGATGTGCGATGTATCGAATCTGAGACATGGGTTCCGGGTAGTTATCGCCGCTCTAGCTCGATGAGGAGCTTGCTCTAAGTTCGAGTCACCGTCTTCAGGTGCAGCTCGCGCATCTGCTGATCGCTGACGGGCGTAGGCGCGTCCACCATCAGGTCGATCGCCTTTGCCGTCTTGGGGAACGCAATGACCTCGCGCAGGCTGGTTGCGCCGGCGAGGATCATCACGATGCGGTCGAGGCCGAGCGCGATGCCGCCGTGTGGAGGTGTGCCGTACTCGAGTGCGTCGAGGAAGAAGCCGAAACGCTCCTTCGCCTCGGCGTCCGACATGCCCAGCGAGCGGAAGATCTCCGCCTGCACATCCTGCCGGTGAATACGGATCGAGCCTGAACCTAGCTCGGTTCCGTTGAGGACGATGTCGTAGGCGAGCGCTCGCACTGCGCCCTTGTCGTTGGTGAGGCGGCCGGCCTTGATGTCCTCTTCATGAGGTGAGGTGAAGGGATGATGCGCTGCGTTCCAGACTTTGGTCTCCTCGTCCCACTCGTACATGGGGAAGTCGGTGACCCAGAGAAACTTGTAGTCGGCTTCGGTGCCGGTCTTTTCGAACAGCTTGTGCTTGTCTGCGAACTTGGCCGCAAGCTGCAGGCGCAATGCACCCACACGCTTGTAGATCCACTGCGGATCGTGGTTCCACTTCGCAGGCGTACCGAGTTTGGGGGTGATGACGATGATCAGATCGACAGCGTCTACCTGCTTCGCGGCTGCTTCAAAGCGTGTCTGCTCGTCTGAGAGCTTGGCTTCGATCGCCACAGCCAGCGGATTGAACGCCTCGTTGGTCTTCAGCCGTGCCACATCGAGAAAGTCGAGACCGCTGTCGCCGAACGTTGCGCGGATTTCTTCCACCAACGCGCGCTTCTGCGTTCCGCTGAGCGTGCCTGCCTTGGGAATCACGAATCCGAGCACGGGCAGGTCCTTCTCGATCTTTAGCTGCTCGCGCAGCTCCGGTGTGAGTACGTCGGTCAGCGAAACCATCGCGGGCAGGCGCATGTCTGGCTTGTCAATGCCGTAGTTGCGAATCGCGTCGTCGTAGGTCATCTGCACGAAGGGGGTGGTCAACGAGATCGAGGCTGTCTTGAACGCGGCGGTGAGAAATCCTTCGACCACGCGAAAGACCTTCTCCTGCTGGGGGAAGCTCATCTCGAGGTCGATCTGGGTGAACTCCGGCTGGCGGTCGGCGCGAAGATCTTCGTCGCGGAAGCAACGCGCGATCTGGAAGTACTTATCGAAGCCGGAGATCATGAGGATCTGCTTGAAGATCTGTGGGGACTGCGGCAGCGCGTAGAAGCTTCCGGCGTGAACACGGCTGGGGACGAGGTAGTCGCGTGCGCCTTCAGGAGTGGACCGCGTCATGAAGGGAGTCTCAATTTCAAGAAAGCCCTGCTCGACGAGGTAGTTGCGGATCGCCATCGCGACCTTGCTGCGCAGCTCGAAGTTGTGCTGCATCTGAGGCCGCCGCAGGTCGAGATAGCGATACTTGAGCCTCACCTCTTCGTTGGCAATAGCATCTTCGGCTGGCGAGAACGGAGGGGTCTTCGCCTCGTTGAGCAGCAGCAGCTCGTTGGCGACGATCTCGATCGCACCCGTTGGCATGTTCGGATTCTCGAGCCCTGCGCCGCGACGGCGAACCTTGCCCTTGACCGCGACGACGTACTCGGACCGCGCTGCCTCGGCCTTGGCGTGCGCCTCGGGCGAGACCTCTTTATCGAGCACGACCTGCGTGATGCCGCTGCGGTCTCTCACATCGAGAAAGATCAGGTTGCCGTGGTCACGGCGACGGTTGACCCAACCCATCAGCACAACCTCCTGGCCATCCTGCTCCACGCGAAGTTCGCCACACATCTGGGTCCGCTGCAAAGTTCCTAAAAAATCCAACATGATCTCATTCACTTTCAAATCGAAATCGTTCTTCTCGAAGTTGTCTATCGAAGACAAGCAGGAGCAGAATCCTAAACGCGCAAAAAGCTCGCGAGTTCGGCTCGAGGAACCTTTGTCTGCTCGCCAGCGCTAAAGTCTTTAACCGTCAGGATACCCGACGCAACCTCATCTTCGCCCACGATTACCATTCGCCGGGCGAGCTTGTCGGCCGCTTCGAAGGACTTCTTCAGCCGGAAGCTTCCATCTCCGACTTCAACCGCGAGTCCCGCTAGACGAAGCTCCTGCGCCAGTGCGAGGGCAGCGGCGTTTTGTGCGACTCCCATCGGAGCGAGGAACGCATCGAGCTTTCGCGCAACGGCAGCCGATTCCTGAGCTTGAAGCGTGAGGATCAACCGATCTTCTCCAATCGCGAAGCCGATTCCAGGAGCCTTAGGTCCGCCGAGCATCTCGGAGAGGCCATCGTAGCGACCGCCTCCTAACAGAGCGTTCTGCGTTCCGAGTCCGCTTCCATCGGGCACGGTAAACTCGAAGGTCGTTCGCGTGTAGTAGTCCAGGCCGCGAACCAGGCGCGGGTTGATGGTGTAGGCGACGCCGCATGCATCGAGCGCGGCGAGTACCTGCGCGAAGTGCTCCTTGCTGACTTCATCGAGGAAGTCCGCGATCTTCGGAAGGCCGTTGATGATCTCCTGATCGCCAGCATCCTTCGAGTCGAGAACACGCAGCGGATTCGTCTCGGCGCGGCGCTGATTGTCTGCGCTCATTTTGTGTTTCACGGGAGCCAACGCCTCACGCAGAGCAGTGATGTACCTGGGCCGGTCGGTCGAGGAGCCCACGGAGTTCACTTCGAGCTTCCAGCCCTTCACGCCAAGCTCGTTCAGGAAGGTCGAGAGCATTTCCAGAACTTCTGCATCGCGCAGTGCGCTGTCCGCGCCTGACCACGCTGGTCCGAGGACCTCTGCGCCGATCTGCCAGAACTGGCGATAACGTCCGCGCTGTGGCCGCTCGCGCCGGAACTGCGGGCCGATGTAGAAGAGCTTCTGTAGCATTCCGGTGTCTGCGAGCTTGTGCTCGATGTAGGCGCGGACTACGCCGGCGGTGTTTTCGGGACGGAGGGTGAGGCTCTGCGCGCTGTCGCTATCGGCTCGCGCGCGATCCTCCCAGGTGTACATCTCCTTGGAGACGATGTCGGTCTCCTCGCCTACTCCGCGGGCGAAGAGCGCCGTATCCTCGAAGATCGGGGTACGAATCTCCCCGAATCCATAGCGTGCAAAGACGGCTCTCGCCGTTGCCTCCACATAGTTCCAAAGCGCCGTCTCGGGAGGCAACAAGTCCCGAGTCCCGCGTACTGCCTTCAAAGTAGCCATCACTTCCTAGTGTAGCGAAAGCGACGCGGGATTTACGCGCCGGCTGCTTCGGCCAGATAGATTGCGGTGTAGTCGAGGTAGTTCTGCGCGTACTTGAGGATCAGCGTCCGATCCGCATCGCCCAAGGTTCGCCGCACCTTGCCTGGAACTCCGGCAACTAGCGAGTTGGGTGGAATCACGGTGTGCTCCGGAATTACGGCGCCTGCGGCGATGATCGATCCCTCCCCAATCCGGGCGTTGTTGAGGATGGTCGCGCCGATCCCAATCAGAACCATATCCTCCAACACGCACCCATGTACGGTGGCATTGTGTCCGATGGTCACCAGTTCGCCTACGATTACCGGGTAGAGATAGCGCATACCATGCAGGACGGCGCAGTCCTGTACGTTGCTTTTGGCACCGATGCGGATCGAATTTACATCGCCGCGGACGACGGCGTTCATCCAGACACTGGCTTGTTCGCCAAGGATAACGTCACCGATGACTTGAGCCGACTGGTCGACATAACAACTGGCAGGAATTTCCGGTGTGTGTGTCTGATAAGTGCGAATCATGAAACAAATTCTACCTTTGGAATGCAAAAGATTTCAGAGTGGTATCCACCCCCTAATTACCAACGATTTGTGTGCTTTTCGTGCTAAAGACGAGTATTCTAGTAGATATCCCCATTGGGAGTGGTTGGAGGTGTATTTTTCTTGGCAGAGGTTCGAGTACAAGAAGGCGAACCCCTTGAGAATGCCCTGCGGCGCTTTAAGCGCAAGGTGCAGACAGAAGACATTATCAAGGAAGTCAAGCGTCACTCTTTTTATCTGAAACCAGGTGAGAAGAAGCGTGTGAAAGAAGCGCTTGCACGTAAGCGCAATCGCAAGAAGGTCCGTAAGGAGCAGGATTAGTCAGCTCCGCAACCAGGATGTGCCGCCTCTACCTCGTCAAAGAGTTTGAAGAGGCGGCCGTCTGAACCGCTAGTGATGGACTCCCGCCATCGGCTAGCCCCGGCAGATAGAACCTGACTCCTGGTTCACATTGACCGGCAAACCGAAGCAAATTCCACGAACTCGTAGTTTCGGGCCCCTTCAAATCCAAAGAGTAACGGTCATCAGTAAAGGTAAACCCCCTTGCGGTGTTGCCACGATCAGGCCCTCGGGTGTTCTTCCTTTCCGTAGGACGGGAGAAGCGGCATGGAATTTCTGGATCGGCTATTAACCTGCGCAGACTGCGGTGGCGAGTTCATCTTCACCGCCGGGGAACAACTCTTTTTCTTCGACAAACAATTCAAGAACGACCCAAAGCGCTGTAAGCCTTGCAAGTCCAAACGGTCCGGGGTGGGGCTGAAGGCTGGGGCGGGACCGGCGGCGGCGGGCCTGTCGCGCACCGAGACGCGTACGGAGTGCTCGGAGTGCGGGGTGGAGACTACTGTGCCGTTCAAGCCGACACAGGGGCGCCCGGTGCTTTGCCGGCAGTGCTTCCAGAGCAAACGTGCTCCTACAACCGGGGCGCTGGTGACTGCGGCTGAGACAGCGGGAATGGTTGCCGGTGCTCCTGGAGAGCATGTTGCGCCCAACGTCGAGCTACTGGCGGCTTCGCGAGTCTGAACTGCTCCTTCTGCCTGTCTCCCTCACAGTAGGATGTGAGTGAGGGACTTATGGGCGTTGGTGACGGGAGCGGGCTGCATGATGCGGCTGCGGGGCTGGTTCGGGCGCGGGCTGAGGTTGGGGAGTTCGAGCTCATCGTATGTACGGATGGAAGTTACAAGCTCGATGGCGGTGCCATGTTCGGCGTGGTGCCGAAGCCGTTGTGGGAGAAGCGCGCCGCGGCGGATGAGCAGAACCGTATTCTGCTGGGGCTGAATACGGTGGTGGTGCGGACCGGCAAGCATACGGTGGTGATCGAGACCGGAGTCGGCAATAAGCAGTCGGCGAAGATGCGGGAGATCCAGTGTAATCAGGAGCTTCTGCCGCAGTCTCTGGCCGCGGCTGGCGTGCGGGTTGCAGAGGTGGATGTGGTGGTGAATACTCACCTTCACTTCGATCACTGTGGGTGGAATACGACGCTGCATCCGGATGGCTCGGTGACTCCGACGTTCCCGAATGCGCGGTACTTTGCTCATCGCGGCGAGATGGAACATGGCCACCTGCAGTTGGATCGGGATCGCGTGAGCTATCTGTCGCCGAACTATGATCCGCTGGTGGAGTCGGGTCAGATGACGCTGCTGGATGATGCAGGAATCAGGGCGAATGCGGAGATCTGTCCGGGCGTGAGCGTGGAGGTCTTTCCTGGTCATACGGCGCAGTTGATGGCGGTTCACGTGGAGTCGAAGGGACAACATGCCTGCTATATCTCGGATTTAATTCCGACCAGCTGGCATCTGGATCCGACGTGGGTGATGGGGTATGACCTGGATCCGGTGGAGACGATTGCGCAGCGAAAGAGGTTCTACTCGCGGGCGATTCCGGAGAAGTGGCTGGTGCTGTTTACGCACGACCATGAGACGCCGATGGGGCGGATCGGGCTGAATGAGAAGGGCAAGCCGGTGCTGGTGGCGGGCGTTCGCACGCCTTTTTAAAGCTTCGCGTGGTCCTCCCGTTGGTCGGAATCATCTTCCTCGCGACCAACGGGAGCGCCAACCGAAGGGGTATTCAAGTCACGAAGTGACCGCTCCGCGCGAAGTGGGCCCGTCCGTAAGGACAGCTTCTGAAATAGAAAACCCTGCGCATGGGCAGGGTTATCTGGTACAGATTGTGGTGACTCCGTGGTGACTTGTGGCCAGTCGATGGTGACTTGTGGCGACTAGACGGGAACGGAGGTAAGCTCGGCTGGGTCGACGTTGACGAAGCGACCGTGCTGGCCCTTGTCCTGGAAGCGGACGATGCCGTCTACCTTGGCGAAGAGGGTGTCATCTTTGCCGCGACCGACGTTGGCGCCGGGCTTGAGCGGGGTTCCACGCTGACGGACGATGATGCCGCCGCCGAGGATCGTCTGACCACCGAATACCTTGACTCCGAGCCGCTGGGCGTTTGAGTCGCGGCCGTTTTTGGAAGAGCCTAAACCTTTTTTATGTGCCATTCGATTGCCTCTTTCGCGCTGCCCTCTGGGCCGTGGCGCTTAGTAAAAACTAAAAGCTGAAACAAACTCTTGCTGAAGAGCTTTATGCTTCCTTGAAGCTCTTGCCGTTGACGAGGATCTCGTTGATCTTGACCTCGACGAAGTTCTGGCGGTGGCCCTGCATCTTCTTGTACTGCTTCTTGCGCTTGAGCTTGAAGACGAGGATCTTTTCGCCGCGGCCTTCGCCGACGACGGAGGCGAGAACCTTGGCGCCGGTGAGGTCGGACTCAAACTTGCCTGCTTCGCCGCTGATGGCGAGGACGTCAGAGAACTCGATGTTGCCATTCTCGTGGGCGGTGGTTTCAATCTTCAACTTCTCGCCAGGGGAGACCAGATACTGTTTGCCGCCGGTGCGGATGACTGCGTACATGACTAGAACCTCAAGCGAGTCGCGTGATGCTGACCGCTTTCTTCAAAGAGATAGATTGTGCTGCATGGGCGCATACAGGAGCACTACAGTAAGCCAACCGGTCAAGCCATCGCAGTCTCGGGTTTCGAGTGACCGCCGGGCCTAAGCCTGTCGTCCCTGCAACCCTTGAGATCATCTTGAGATGAAGACACACGGATTGCAGCGCCAAACTTAATGAGTGTATCGCGTTCCGGGAGGGGGGTCAACGATGGGTCCTTCTTTTTCCTTGATGCTGGTTCTCGCTGTTGGCTTACCCCTCCCACCACCCCTGAGGGTAATTTGGGAGCAAGTCTAACGTTTGCAACCGCTTACAGCGGGCTAGCGCCTGCAAAGTATTGATTTTAGATGGCTTGTGCGCAAAATACTTGTTTTGTTGCAGTTGCGCGGTCTCCGCTGCCTGGGTCGGTTTTTGGTTTCTTCTTTAATTGTATCGGGTTGGATGGGGGTAATACGCCACGCGAAAAGCGGCGGCTGGAGCGGGTTTTGTGGTGGTTGGGGGTTGACATGGGTTTTTGGCGGGCAACAGACAAAATGCAACAGCAAATGCGGGGATCCTTCGACTGCGTTGCTCACAAAGTGCCGTGAGCAACTTCGCTCAGGATGACGTGGCTTTTCATTGGCTGAGAAGAAGAAGGCGTAGGATTTGACGCGTCGGCGGCCTTGTTGCATAAAAGAAGAGCAAAGGGGGCCCTATGGGCGCAACAGACTCTATGGGTGTCAAAGAAAAGATGACCTCGATGGGGAAGCCTGTGCCGGAGTTGCCGGTTGCTGATGTGGAACGCGCACAACAGCATTACAGAGATGCACTCGGCTTTGAGATTGGATGGCTTGAACCGGACAAAGGGATTGGGGCCGTGTCACGCGGTGATATGGGACCGATATTTTTTCGGAGGAGGAAGCCGCCGTTTGAACCTGCGGTTCACTGGGTGTTCGCGGAAGATATCGATGCGTCGTACCAGGAGCTGACGTCGCTAGGTGCGAACATCGTCGATCCTCTGGGAAAAAAGCCGTGGGGATTGCGACAATTCACCGTAATGGATCTGGACGGGAATCTCTTCTACTTCCACCACGACTAACGTCGCGTGACTAGTGGCTGGGCCGGCAGATTGGGACACGACGGCATTTTGAACCTCGTCGCGCGAGGCTGCCCTGTGTTGAGACTTCTGTGTTTCAGCCTTCGGTACAGTTCCGGCGCTCAGGCTTCGGTGGTGTCGGTTGAATCGGTGGCGTCGGTTGCTTCGTCTTCGGTGAGGCTGATGCGCAAGGACTTCAGGAAGGATACGTCGTTTGAGGTGAATGGCCCCTCGGTGCCTTCCTCGGCGCCTTCGGTTGCCTCGTCGGCTTCTGCCTCAACCTCGTTGAGACCGATGGTGGCCTCAAGCATGAGGAGGACATCAAAACCCTGTTCGCGGATGTTTTTGACGACGCCTGCTATATCCTCCGACTCCGAGACGGACTCGTGGATTGCTTCGCCAAGTTTCTGTATCAGGTTTTTGACCTTCTGATTCAATGCCACCTCCGGGCTGCCCTATCGTTCGAACTACTCCACGCATCGGGTATTCCCAGCGAAGGTGACCGGCGGGAACGGCATTGCGGGTATGTCGGCGTCACTAGCTTCTGATTTAAAGAATACGCCCATGGCGGTGGCCGCCGCAACGGCATTTCTTCAGGGATCTGGAGGGTGACTCTAAGTGGTTTCAACAACAGTGTGATGGTCGGCCCAGGCGTCTTCTAACCGGTGAGCGAGGAGCTCGACGGCGGCGGTGCGGCGGCATCCCAGGACCAGAAAGCCGGCAGCGGCGGCACAGAATCCGCCGATCATCCAGAGTGTGCTCTTCATCGTGTTTGCCTCTTGTGGTTCTGATTCCGAAGTTCGGGAAAGCGATGTGCCCTGGAGGGTTGGATGCAGATGAAATTTTGGCGTTAGGCTGAACTGCTTAGGGGCGGAACTGCTTTTGTGGAGGCACGGGAACGACTACACTCTGGGTATGGATTCGGTTCGGTTCGGTCGCACGCTTGGGATTGGGGCTCGGCTGGCGGCTAAGACGCTGGTGTCGGCGGTGGATGCGGCCACGGCGCCGAACCCGTCTGGCGCGGAGAAGGCTGCTGGAGCTCCGGCTGCGACTGCGAATGCTGCCCGGAGTAAGGCTGAGGCGTCGGGTGCGCGGCTGGGGGAGAAGACGGCGCGGACGACGGCTCAGGTGGCGCAGACGGGACAGGGGTTGAAGCGCGGCGGGAGGCGGTTTGGCGAGGCGGTGTGGGGGCCGTTTGTGAAAGCTTCGAGTCAGCTCTGGCTCGAGTTTACGGGGGTCTTCTTTGGGATCTTCGCGGCGTTTGCGGCGAGCAATGCGTGGAAGATGCGCGGGGAGCTGCATGAGACGGCGGGGAACCATGAGGCGCATGGGCATCTGCTGCTGGCGGTGGCGATGGCGGTGGTGTTTGGGTACTTCTGCGTGAGCAGCTTTGTGAAGGCGAACCGCAGGGGCAAGCGGAGCTAAAAGCATCTTCGGTGTTGGGGTGATGAAGTGATGCGAACAGTGTCGCTTCCCACCCTTCGCAAAGAGCGCGAAGGATGGGGCACCCGGGCATCACAGTTTCTTTGACGCCTTGGCTTCAGCGGGTGGGGCTTGCGGACGGGTACACTTGTTCGGCATGTCTGACGACGGGAAAAACAACTTGAAGCGGGCTGACTTGGGGCAGCCTGAGACTAGCTCCGGGATTCCGGTGGAGCTGGTGTATCGGGCGGAGGACCTTGCGGGCGTCGACGCGGCTTATGCGGTGGGCGAGCCGGGGGAGTATCCGTTTACGCGGGGGATTCAGCCGACGATGTATCGCGGGCGGCTGTGGACGATGCGGCAGTATGCGGGGATGGGGGATGCGGAGGAGTCGAATAAACGGTACAAGTTTCTGCTGGCGCATGGGACGAAGGGCTTGAGCGTGGCGTTCGATCTGCCGACGCAGATTGGGTATGACTCGGATTCGCCGCTGGCGCTGGGGGAGGTGGGGAAGGTTGGGGTTGCGATTGATTCGATCGAAGATATGCAGCGGCTGTTCGATGAGATTGCGCTGGATACGATCTCGACGTCGATGACGATCAATGCGACGGCTTCGATTCTGCTGGCTCTGTATGTTGCGGTGGCGAAGCGGACGGGGGCGAAGGTCAAGGGGCTGAACGGGACGATTCAGAACGATATTTTGAAGGAGTACATTGCACGCGGGACGTATATCTATCCCGTGACGCATGCGATGCGGCTGGTGACGGACATCTTTGCGTGGGCGGCGGACGAGGTGCCTGAGTGGAATACGATCTCGATCTCTGGGTACCACATGCGAGAGGCTGGGTGCACGGCGGTGCAGGAGGTGGCGTTTACGCTGGCCGATGGCATGACGTATGTGCAGGCCGCGATTGACGCGGGGTTGGATGTCGATGCGTTTGCTCCGCGGCTGAGTTTCTTCTTCAACTCGCATAACAATCTGCTGGAGGAGGTGGCGAAGTTTCGTGCGGCGCGCAGGATGTGGGCGCGGATTATGCGGGAGCACTTTGGCGCGAAGAAGGAACGGAGCTGGATGCTGCGGTTTCATACGCAGACGGCGGGTTCGACGCTGACGGCGCAGCAGCCAGAGAACAATATCGCTCGCACGACGCTGCAGGCGCTGGCGGCGGTGCTGGGGGGGACGCAGAGTCTGCATACGAATGGGTTCGATGAGGCGCTGTCTCTGCCGACGGAGAATGCTGCGAGGATTGCTCTGCGGACGCAGCAGATATTGGCGCATGAGAGTGGAGTGGCGCAGACGGTGGATCCGCTGGCGGGGTCGTTTTATGTGGAGTCGCTGACCAATGAGATTGAGCGGCGGGCGGAGGAGTATCTGGCGACGATCGCGCGGTTTGATCTGGGCGGTAAGTACGGGATGCTGCGGGCGATCGACCAAGGGTATGTGCAGCGGGAGATACAAAATGCGGCTTATGGGTATCAGCGGGCAGTGGATGCGAAGGGGGCTGTAGTGGTTGGGGTGAATGAGTTCGCGAGTGAGCAGGAGGTTGCGGTGCCGATACAGCGGATCGATGAGGCACTGGAGGGGCGGCAGGTAGAGCGGGTTAGGGCGATGCGTCTGCGGCGGGATGCAGGGGTGCATGCGGGGGCGCTGCGGCGGGTGGAGGATACGGCGCGGGGTGGGAGCAATCTGATGCCGCAGATACTCAACGCGGTGGAGAGCTATGCGACCGTGGGCGAGATTGCGGATGCGATGCGGAGGGTGTTTGGCGAGTATCGGGAGTCGGTGACGGTTTAGTTTCGTTTGTTGTGCGATGGTGCTTTGGCTACGCGAAACATTTGTAACTGGTCATGCGTCTGATGGATTGCGTGGACGGACGGTGCTTCGCGACGCGGCATTCTCCGTTTGCAGAAGAGGACACTACGATGATCCGAATTCGGTTGGTTTGTGCTGCTTTGGTTCTGTCTGGTTTTCCGTCGGGGGCTTTCGCTTCAGGCCAGGGGCCCGTCACTCCGGGTGCTGCTCCGGTGCCGGCTTTGCTGGTGAGTGCGAAGAAGGTCTTTATCTCGAATGCGGGGGCGGATAGCGGGCTGTTCCCTCACCCGTTCAGCGGCGATCCGGATCGAGCTTACAACCAGTTTTATGCGGATATGTCGAGCTGGGGACGGTATCAACTGGTGAGCACGCCGGGCGAGGCGGACCTGGTCTTCGAGCTGCAATTGACGGCTCCCAATGGACCCCAAAACGCGAACAAGCAGAATGGAGCCTCCGATCCGCTGCCGATGTTCCGGCTGGTGATCTACGACCGCGCGACACGCTATATCTTATGGGCGTTGACTGAGTCGATTGACGCTGCGCTGGTGCAGAAGACACATGATCATAACTTCGACCAGGCGTTGGCTGAACTTGTGCTGGATGCGGGGAGACTTACGAAGTCGCCGCCGAGCGGGATGCATTGAGAAGCTGCACGATAATGCTGGTGGATGAAGTTTCACCGGATCGTATCGATTTGCCGGCGGCGAATAGGGTGAGCGGCTGCAACCACTAGACTATGTAGATGGCTTGGAAATCTAAGCTTTCTGTCAGCCGCAGTCTGTCCTTGGCGTTGCTGGTAGTGACCGGATTAGCGATCGTCAATCGGGCTGCGGGAGAACGTATTCCGGAGGTTCATGGCACCTCGTTTGCGAATCTGGCGGTGAATCTGCCTGCGGCGTTGCAGGGCAAGTCGGTTGGGATTCTCGTGATCGGATTCAGTCGCGGCTCCCGTGAGGAGGTGACGGGTTGGGCAACAAAGATTGCTGCGGACTATCGCACTTCAACTGTGGTGGCGTACTACGAGTTGCCGATTGTGGCCGGCGTGCCTGGATTTGTGCGGGGAGTTGTGCTGCGGTCTATCAAGTCGTCAACGCCGGAGCGGGCGCAGCCTCGGGTTGTGCCGGTTACGAACAATGAGGCCGGATGGAAGGCAATAACGCACTACGGTGAAGCGGACGATGCTTATCTGCTGGTCGTTGATAATCAGGGGAACGTGGTGTGGCAGACGCAGGGGCAGCCTACGGACAAGGCCTATGCCGCTTTGAAGCAACAGGTTGAGTCTTTGAAGACGCGCATGGCTCCCTGATTTTGTTCTTTGGAGCGACGCGGCACGGGTGGTTGGATGGGGCTTGTCGATGCTATCGTTTTAGGGGCGGGATTCACGGGGAAGATTAGAGGAAGCATCGTTATGGCAGAGACAATGACACCACTTCGCAAGACGGCACTGAACGCGGTGCATCGGGCGGCTAAGTCCAAGATGGTCGACTTCGGCGGATGGGATATGCCGGTGGATTGCTGCGGGTTGATTGCGGAGCATATGGCGGTGCGGACAGCAGTGGGCGTGTTTGACGTGTCGCATATGGGCGATATTCAGCTGCGTGGACCGGGGTCGCTGGCAGCGGTGCAGCATCTCTGCATGAACGATGCTTCGAAGCTGGCGGTGGGGCAGGCGCACTACTCGGCGATGCTGTATCCGAATGGCACGTTTGTGGATGACGTGATCGTGCACAAGCTTTCGGACAATGACTATCTGATTGTGATCAATGCAGGCACGCGCGAGAAGGACGTGCAGTGGGTGCGGCAGACGATTGGGCATATGCCAGGCGTGCATGTGAACGACTTCAGCGACTACTACACGCAGCTTGCGATCCAGGGGCCGAGAGCGGCGCAGACGTTGCAGAAGCTGACTTCGACGGATCTGAGTACGATCAAGAACTACTGGTTTACGTGGGGGCAGGTGTGCGGACTGCACAACGTGATGATCGCTCGGACTGGGTATACGGGCGAGGATGGGTTTGAGATTTATATTCCGTCGGACGAGCCGACGAGTGCGCGGGTGTGGGGCGAGGTGCTGGAGGCGGGCGCAGAGTTCGGGATTCTGGCGTGTGGGCTGGGGGCGCGAAATACGCTGCGGCTTGAGGCCGGAATGGCGCTGTATGGACATGAGATCTCGGACACGATCAACGTGCTGGAGGCTGGGCTGGGGCGTTATGCGAAGCTCGAGAAGCCGGAGTTTGTTGGGCGTGCCGCGTTGGTGGCGATAGAGGCCGCGGGTGGGCCGGGGCGCAAGCTGGTGGGGCTGGAGATGATGGAGCGCGGGATTGGGCGGGATGGATACACCGTGTTTTCGGTTGAAGGAAAGCGGCTTGGCGAGATTACCAGCGGTTCGCCGTCGCCGTTTTTGAAGAAGAATATTGCGATGGCTTATGTGCCTGTGGAGTACGCCGTGGTTGATACCGTTGTTGCCGTAGAGATTCGCGGCCAGATGGTGAAGGCCAAGGTTGTTCCGCTTCCCTTCTATAAACGGGCAAAGAAAACTGCTTAGCCCAAGCATCTACAATTGAGTGACACACACTTTCTCTGGAGAACGATGAATGGCTTACCCTGCGGACTATCGCTACACGAAGGAACACGAGTGGATCAAGGTCGATGGCAACATTGGAACCGTCGGCATTACGGACTACGCGCAGAACTCGCTGGGCGACATTGTGTTTGTCGACCTGCCGAAGGTGGGCGATACCGTTGAGGCGGCAAAGAGCTTCGGTTCGGTGGAGTCGGTGAAGGCGGTGTCGGATCTTTTTGCGCCGGTGTCGGGCAAGGTGACGGCGATCAATGAAGAGTTGAAGGACGCTCCGGAGAAGATCAACACGGATGCGAATACGACCTGGCTTCTGAAGGTTGAGCTTGCGGATGCAAAGCAGGTCGATGGACTTTTGACCGCGGCGGACTACGAGAAATTTACTGCAGAAGAGACCGGACACTAAAAACGATGCGCTATTTACCGAAGTCCCCCGTGGATCGCGAGGAGATGCTTGCCGAGATTGGCGTGACGTCGATCGACGATCTGTTTTCTACGATTCCAGCGGAGTTTCAACTGAAGCGTGATCTGAAGATTCCACGGCAGCATGGGGAGTCGGAGATTCTGGATCGCTTTCGCGAGTTTGCGGAGAATAATGCGGTCGGTTATTCGAGCTTTCTGGGCGCGGGAGTTTATCGGCACTATCGGCCGGTGATTATTGATTCGCTGGTGCAGCGTGGTGAGTTTCTGACGAGCTATACGCCGTATCAGCCGGAGATCTCGCAGGGAACGCTGCAGGCGATGTTTGAGTTCCAGACGATGATCTGCGAGCTGACGGGGATGGAGATTGCGAACGCGTCGATGTATGACGGTTCGACCGGCGCGGCTGAGGCGATCATGATGGCGGTGCGGGTGACGGGCCGTGATGGCGCGGTGATTGCGCGGACGGTGCATCCGGAGTATCGCGAGGTGATTGCGACGTATGCGCAGCATCAGGAGATTCCTACGGTTGAGGTTGGCTATTCGTCGAATGGGCGGGTGGATCTGGCGGCGCTCGATGCGGCGATCACGAAGGATACGGCTTGTGTGCTGATTCAGTCGCCGAATTTTTTTGGGACGATTGAGGATGTTGCCGCGATTGCGGAGATTGCTCATGCGAAAGGCGCGCTGCTGATCGTTTCGATCGCGGAGGCGGTATCGCTGGGGATTGTAAGGCCACCGGCTGAGGCGGATATTGTTTCGCTGGAGGCGCAGTCGTATGGCGTGGCGGTTGGATATGGTGGGCCGTACTGCGGCGTGATTGCGTGCAAGGAGAAGTTTCTGCGGCAGATGCCCGGAAGGCTGATCGGCGAGACGAAGGATAAGGATGGCAAGCGCGGGTTTGTGCTGACGCTGTCGACGCGCGAGCAGCATATTCGGCGGGAGAAGGCGACTTCGAACATCTGCACGAATCAGGCGCTGGTTGCGATGATGACGACGATCTTCCTGAGCGTGTACGGCAAGCAGGGGATGAAGGATTTGGCTGAGCAGAACCTTGCGAAGGCAAGATATCTCGAGAGCGTGCTTGGCTCTTCTGCCGGCGCGAAGGTTTTATTTGATGGTGCGCCGCGGTTTCATGAGTTTGTGCTGGAGCTGCCGAAGAGTGCCGAGGCGACGAACGCTGCGCTGCTGGGGGAGAAGATCATCGGTGGACTGCCGCTGGCGAAGTGGTATCCGGAGCTTGGGCCGAATGCGAGCCTGTGGTGCGCGACGGAGTTGACGACGCGGAAACAGATGGATGCTGTCGCGGCGGCGCTTGCGGGCAAGAAGGCTTAGCGATGGATGTGTCGGCGATTGTTGGCGAGGAGCTGAAGGCGGTTGAGTTTGTTGAGGATTTTCTGCAGCTTCGGTTTGAGACTCCTCTGCTGACGTTTCATGCGTGGCCGCATGTGTTGTTTCCGGAGTTTTCGGTGGCTTATGGCGAGCCAGAGTATCGGAACGCTTTGTGCGCGCAGATTAATGACAAGGTCGTGCAGGCTACGCTTGAAGAGGGCGATGCGCTGACGATTGAGTTTGAGAATGGCACGGTGTTTGGGCTTTCTTTGCGGGAAGAAGATTTGGATGGGCCGGAGTCGGGGAGCTACTCGGAGACCGGAGGCGCAGCGGATGCGCAGGAGTTTTAACTATGGCACACTCCTTCAAACCGAGAATCATGTACATCGAAAACAAGGGCGGCGAGATCGTTAAGCTGGCCCAGCACGGATTGGGAGAGTCACCTTTTCAAAGACAGGTGCAACGCTGTACTACCAAGGCCGTTCGCTGCAAAGCCTCAAGGGCGGTGGGTTCAAGTCGAATTATTTCGATATCGAGACAGGTGAGCACTTCTGGATTTCAGGGCCCAAACGTAACGGCGAAGATTCACTCTACGCAACAAACATTACTGCTGAGATCGATGACGACGTTCGAGAAGAGTACTGGACGGAAATTCGCAAGCTACCGGAACACAAGCATCAGACGCACACTTAGAAAGCAGACGCACAATGGCAAATGAAAAGTTTGTAGGGACGCCTAAGAAGGCTACGACGCACACGAATCAGAATGAAGACTTGATGTTTGAGAAGTCTTCGCCGGGGAAGAAGGCTTATCGGCTGGCGGAGCTGGATGTGCCGGCGGTGGATTCGGTGGCGCTGCTTGGCGACGCCGTGCGCACCGACCTGGGCGTGATGCCGGAGCTGAGCGAGATCGAGATCATTCGGCACTTCACGCGGCTTTCGACGTGGAACTATGCGATCGATCTGGGGATGTATCCGCTGGGAAGCTGCACGATGAAGTACAACCCCCGCGTGAATGAGGCGGTGGCGCGGCTCGAAGGGATTGCGGAGGCGCATCCTTATCAGCCGGAGTCGTTGTCGCAGGGCTGTCTGGGGATTATGCAGACGCTGTCCGATGCGCTGATTGAGATTACCGGCATGGATGCGATTACGCTGCAGCCTGCGGCGGGCGCGCATGGGGAGTTTACGGGCATTCTGCTGGTGCGGGCGTATCACGAGTCGAAGGGGAATCCGCGGAAGAAGATTCTGATTCCGGACTCGGCGCATGGGACGAACCCGGCGACGGCGGCGGTGTGCGGGTATGAGGTTGCGAACCTGAAGTCGAATGCGCAGGGCATGGTGGACGTGGCTGAGTTGGAGCGGATGGTCGATGAAGACACTGCTGCGCTGATGCTGACGAATCCTTCGACGATTGGTGTGTTCGAGAGCGACATTCATAAGATTGCGGACATTCTGCATGCGAAGGGCGCGCTGCTCTACATGGACGGCGCGAATATGAATGCGCTGGTGGGCAAGACGCGGCCGGGAGACTTTGGCGTCGATGTGATGCACTTGAATCTGCACAAGACGTTTTCTACGCCGCATGGTGGCGGTGGTCCGGGGTCGGGGCCGGTGGCCTGCAAGAAGATTCTGGAGCCGTTTCTGCCTACGCCGATTGTGGTGACGAGGGCGGATGGAACTCTTGGGTTGGAGTACAACCGTCCGCAGAGTGTGGGGCGTGTGCGGATGTTCTATGGCAACTTCGGGATGTTCGTGCGGGCGCTCGCGTACATTCTGGCGAATGGGCCGGATGGGCTGCGGCAGACGACCGAAGATGCGGTGTTGAATGCGAACTACATTCGCGCAAAGCTTGAGGGCACGTTCGAGCTGCCGTATAAGACGCGGTCGCTGCATGAGGTGGTGTTCTCGGACAAGATTCAGGCGAAGAACGGCGTGAAGACGGGTGATATGGGCAAGCGCCTGATCGACTACGGCTTCCATGCGTATACGGTTTCGTTCCCGCTGGTGGTCAACGGCGCGATGATGATTGAGCCGACCGAGAGCGAGAGCCGCGAGGAGCTTGATCTGCTGATCGATGCGTTGAAGCAGATTGCGCGGGAGGCCGAGGAGAATCCTGAGCTGGTGCAGACGGCGCCGCATACGACGCGGCTGCAGCGGCTGGATGAGACGACGGCGGCGAGGAAGCCGATTCTGCGCTGGAAGGCTCCCGTGGCTGCGGAGCCGGTGCTGGTCGATACGGCCGCGAAGGAGTGGTAGCGTGTCTGTCTTCTATGATCGTCAGGACGAGCTCGAGAAGTATGAGTTCATGATGGGCGAGGCGCGCGGGCGGCTGGCGGTGACGCTGGATGTGCTGACCGATGCGCTGATCCTGATTGGGCAGCATGGGGTTTACTGCGCGAGCGCGCGGAATCCTGCGGTTCCGGCGCTGGATCTGCAGGCAGTGTTGATGAATCTGAATGGAGCGAAGGAGCTGGTGGCTTCGGTGATGGAGCGGCTAAGGCTGGATCGGCTCGAACTGGAGAAGGAAGCGGCGAAGTAGGGGTTCTTCTTCGGGCTTCAACTTCTCCGATCGGCTTTGATTCGCTGGGCTGGCTTATCGGTTGACTTACTGGGCCGACTTATTCTGCTTTGACGGTTACGTATTCATCGGTGGTGGCCCATTTGACGTGGAGTTCGGTGGTGGCTCCCTTGGTGTGGTCGAAGGAGATGGACATGTTCTCCTGCGACGCTGGGAGAGTTTTGCTGGTCATTGGGGTGCGGCCCAGGTCCTTTGCTTGGGAGTAGTCGGTGCCCCACTGACCGGTCTGCTTATTGACGATAAGCAGCCACTGACTGGCGCTGGGCAGGGTGTAGAGAGTGTAGGTGCCGGCGGGAACGTCGAGGGTGCCGATCTTCAGGTTTGTCGCGGTGATGAAAGTGGTGGCGGGGTTAGCTCCAGTACGCCAGACCTGGCCGTAGGGGACGATGGTGGTGCCGATGGTGCGGCCTTTGAGACGGGGGGAGTTGTACTTGATGGTGAGTTGCTTGCCGTTGAGGCTGACCTCGGCTGTGGCCGGCGGGCTGGCGACCGGCTTGGAGGAGGGCTGGGCGCTGTCCGTCTGTACGCCTCCGCTCTGAGCGTTGATCTGGAGCGTGGTTGCAGTGGTGAGGAGAGTGCAACAGGCGGCTAGGGCGAGGGAGCGGAGGTGCATGCTTGGTCTCTCTTTCGTGGGGCGCTGGGCTGCGGTTGGGAAGGCTTTTCGGTGCTGGAGATGATGCTCCACCGGAGGGCCGCGGGCTGTCAACCGGGGGCGATCGTGCTAGGCTAGAGGTATGCGCCCGTAGCTCAGCTGGATAGAGCGGCAGCCTCCGAAGCTGTAGGTCAGAAGTTCGAATCTTCTCGGGCGCACCATTTTTCTTCCCAATTTCGATAAAAATTATTGGCCGCCGGTTCTCCCGGTGGTTTTATCGTTTTGCGGCTGTTTTGGGAGGGTTTGGGGGAAAACAGATGTTTCGGTGTGGTTTTTGGGTGGCGTAAACGTGGTGGAATGTGTGGCTGATGTGGTGTTTTAACCGCGTCTTCTCGGAGGCGGAAAAATACGCCACGATTTCCAACTTTTTGTGCTGGCTAAACCCTAGTGGAGTTGGCTGGGGATGACAGCGTATTGGATGAGGAGTTCGAAGGGGACGATCTTGAGCGTGTTCTCGTGGGTGGCTTCGAGGATGATGGGGCAGGCTGCTCCGGCTTGCTGGACCTGGAGCCAGCGGGCGGCGCAGACACACCAGCGGTCGCCGGGTTTGAGGCCGGCGAAGCCGAACTGCGGCATGGGTGTGCTGAGGTCGTTGCCGAGGGCCTTGGAGGCTTCGAGGAAGGGCGCGTCGACGACGCAGCAGATGGTGTGGACGCCATGGTCGTCGGGGCCGGTCTCGCAACAGCCGGTGCGGTAGAAGCCGGTCATGGGCTCGCATCCGCAGATGTCGAGGGGTTGGCCGAGGACGTTTTTGCCGCGGTTTTTGATGGGTTCTACGGTGGGCATGCTGCTCCTAGTATCCCACTTTTTGGGGAAGATATGTCCTGCCGGACGGGCCTCCTGCGCGGAGGGCGCCCACTTCGTGGGGCGTATACCCCTTCGGATGGTCCTCCCGTTGGTCGGGGGAAAGTTGATTTCGACCAACGGGAGAACCTTCGAGGTTGATCCTGCCGGGACCGGTATACGCGTCACGAAGTGACCGTCCCGCGCGTAGCGGGCCCGTCCGGCAGGACAAGTTATTTTGCGGCGATGGCGAGTTGTTGCTGGTACTCCTCGTACGGCCCCTTGTGGTCGGTGATGTGGAAGTCGGTGGGGCCGCCTTCGAAGTGCCAGATGCGGGTACCAGCCTCTTCGATGAGATCCTGGTCGTGGGTGACGAGGAAGACCGTGCCTTCGTACTTCTGGATCGCCTGGTTGAGCGCGTTGATGGCTTCGAGGTCAAGGTGGTTGGTGGGCTCGTCGAGGACCAGGACGTTGGGCTTCTGCAGCATGATCTTGCAGAAGAGCAGACGGGCGGCTTCGCCACCGGAGAGAGCGTCGGTCTTCTTGAGGCCCTCTTCGCCCTTGAAGAGCATCTGGCCGAGGATGCCGCGGATGTCTTCCTTGGTGGCCTGGGGATCGAACTGGTGCAGCCAGTCGCTGGCGGTCATGCCAAGCTGGATGGAGCCTTTGTGGTCCTGCGCGAAGTAGCCGACGGAGACCTCATGTCCCCATTTGACGGTACCGGAGTCGATGGAGACGTCGGTTTCTTCGATGCCGGGGCCGTTGGTTAGCAGGGCCTTGAGGAGGGTGGTTTTGCCCTGGCCGTTGCGGCCCATGAGGATGACCTTGTCGCCGCGTGTTACCGAGGCGGTGAAGTTGTTGATGACGTGCTCGGTCTTGCCGTCCTTCTGTTCGTAGGACTTGTTGACCTGCTCGAACTCGAGGACGTTTTTGCCGGAGGGGCGCTCCATCTTGAAGCTGATGAAGGGGCGCGCGATGTTGGAGCGGGCCAGTTCGCTGGTTGCCAGGCGTTCTACTTCTTTTTTGCGCGAGTTCACCTGACTGGAGCGGGTGCCGGCGGAGAAGCGAGCGATGAAGTCGTTGAGCTGGGCGATCTTCTTTTCGCGCTGCTCGTTCTGGCTCTCGATGCGGGTGCGGATGCTGGTCTTCTGGAGGACCATGTCGTCGTAGCCGCCGTTGTAGGTGATGATGGTCTCGTAGTCGATGTCGGCGATGTGGGTGCAGACGTTGTTGAGAAAGTGCCGGTCGTGCGAGATGGTGATGACGGTGCCGTTGTAGCGGGTGAGGAAGTCCTGGAGCCAGTGAATGGACTCGAGGTCGAGGTAGTTGGTGGGTTCGTCGAGGAGCAGGGCCTGGGGGTTGCCGAAAAGCGCCTGCGCGAGGAGGACGCGAACCTTCTGGCCGCCCTGAAGCTCGGACATCTTGCGCTCGTGAAGCTCATCGGGGATGTCGAGACCCTGGAGGAGGACGGCGGCGTTGGACTCGGCTTCGTAGCCGTCTTCGTCGCCGACGATGCCTTCGAGTTCGCCGAGGCGGGAGCCGTCTTCGTCGGTCATCTCGGGCTTGGCGTAGATGATCTCGCGCTCTTCAAGAGCGGCCCAGAGGCCCTTGTTGCCCATGATGACGGTGTCGACCACGCGGTAGGCGTCGAATTCATACTGATCTTGTTTCAGTACACCCAACTTCTTTGGGCGTACGACTGTGCCCTTTTGCGGGTCGATCTCACCGGTGAGGCACTTCATGAAGGTGGATTTGCCGGCGCCGTTGGGCCCGGTGAGGCCGTAGCGTCGGCCGGTGGTGAAGGTGACTGAAACATCCTCGAAGAGGAGCTTCGAGCCATAGCGCATAGTGACGTTGGATACTGAGATCATGGTATTACTTTCATTTTAGCTGGGGTGTACAGCAATTTTCGAGTTTTGGGCGTGAATATTCAGAATCTGTCCTGCCGGACGGGCGCCCTGCGCGGGCAGCGGTCACTTCGTGACTTCTATAATGGTCCTCCCGTTGGTCGGGGGAGAGATTGATTTCGACCAACGGGAGAACCGTCGGATTTTATCCTGCCGGGACCGGTACACGTCACGAAGTGACCGCCCCGCGCGTAGCGGGCCCGTCCGGCAGGACATAATCTTTGCCCGAAGGAAAGACGAACGCTCCACTCTGCGGCTGGTTGGCTGGCAGAGCGGAGCGTCTTTGTGTCTGAGTGCCGGGAGTTACTGACCGCGGCGAGCTGGGCCGGAGCGGCTGCTGCCGGGGCGGCTGTTGCTGCTTGGGCGGCCACCGGGGCCACGGCCACCGGAGTTGCGTCCACCAGAGAAGCCTCCACCACCGTTGCGACTGCGGAAGCCACTCTTGTTGCCGCCGTAGTTGGCATTGGGCGTCGCCATCGGCGTGACGGGATCGTTGCCCTTCCAGGAGCGGGTTTCAAGCTGCATGAGGTCCTGTCCCTGAGCTGTTGTGTCGAGGGGTGCGTTGCGGACCTCCTTCTCAAGGTTCTTATCGGCTTCGCGCCACTCAAACTTTATCTTTAGTTCGCGCTCGAGCTTGCGGGCGTCGTGACGCTCCTGCGGCATGACAAACGTGGTGGCAACACCCTTCTTGCCGGCGCGACCAGTGCGGCCGATGCGGTGAACGAAGTCGTCCGAAGCATTGGGCAGGTCGTAGTTGACGACGTGCGCGATGTCCTGCACGTCGATGCCGCGGGCGGCAACGTCGGTGGCGACCAGGACGCGGTGACGGCCGGTGGCAAAGCCCTTGAGAGCGGCGGTGCGCTGGGACTGGCTGCGGTCGCCGTGGATAACGTCGGCATCGTGGCCTAGCTTCTCAAGCTTCTTCGAGATGCGATCGGCGCCGTGCTTGGTGCGCGAGAAGACGAGGAAGGTTCCCTCTTCCTGCTTCAGCATCTGGTCGAGCAGGCCGAGCTTCTGGTCCTGCATGACGGTGTAGACGCGAAGCTCTACGCGGTCGGACGGCTTGGAAGTCTGGCCGATCTCGATGCGGACGGGCTTGTTGACGTAGTCGCGGACGATCTCGCGGATGTTCGCGTCGAGGGTCGCGGAGTAGCACATGGTCTGGCGGGTCTTCGGCAGCGCGCCAACGATGCGGCGGATGGCGGGAAGGAAGCCCATGTCGAGCATGCGATCGACTTCGTCAAGGACGAGCATCTCGACGGAGTTGATGTTGATCTCGCGGCGGCGGAGGAAGTCTTCGAGGCGGCCGGGGGTGGCGACGACGAGACGGGGGCCGCGGTCGAGCTGATCGAGCTGGTTGTTCTCGGAGAGGCCGCCGCAGACGAGCACTGCATCGCTCTTCGATCCGGGGACGAGCTTCCAGTAGGCCTCGAGGACCTGCATGGCGAGCTCGCGCGTCGGCAGCAGGATGAGGGAGCGGATGGGACCGCGCTTGCCCTTGGTGCTGGGGACGGAGTTCGCATCCATGCGCTGGATCATCGGGATGAGGAAGCTGAGGGTCTTGCCGGTGCCGGTGGAGGCGGTGGCGAGGATGTCGCTGCCTTCGAGCGCGGGCGGGATGGCCTTGGCCTGGACGGGCGTTGGCATGGTGAAGCCGGCGTTGGTGAGGCGGGTCTTGAGCGAGTCCGAGATGTTGAAGTCGGTGAAACGAATGTCCTCAACGAGAGGGAGGCCTGCGGGATTCGCGACGGCGGTGTTGGCTTCGGGAGCGGAGTGCTGCTGGTTTGAAACGATCTGGTCGTTCTGTTCTGTTGCGTCTAGAGTTGCGGAGTTCAAAGTTTTTCCTGTCTGGTGGCCCGGATAGAGGGGGCGTTGTAGAACGGCATAGGGGTGCAGGGATGCCAGCGTGGCATCATGGATTTCAATTAGTCAGCATTGCTGTCGGGAATCGAAGCGCTGCTGCTGCACGGCGAGACTCGTCCGTTGACGAGCCTTCCAGCCAGAGCAACCAGCGCGGCTTCCAACGTTCGGGAAGGTATGCGGTGGGAAGAGGCGAATCGCAGTCTCTGGCCAAACTCCGAAGTCCATGAAGAGTCTTTGCCTGCGATGCCCTTACTCCTTTTAGTCAGAGTACAAAATAATAGTACCACAGTGGGAGTTCGATTGACGATTGAAGCTGCGCTAGGCGGCCATGGATCAGTTTTGAAGTGAATGACTGAAGTTGCCTAAAGAAGACTTTGCGGGCGCCCGCGGAGAAACTTGTTGTCATTGTCGGAATGGACTCTTGTCTCTCCTCGTATAGAATTGCCAGCCATGCACATCCGTAGAGCCGTGCTTACGCTTTGTCTCTCGACTTGTCTGGCGTCCCAGTCCCAAGCAACAGAATGGCAGACAAGCAACCCGGGCTTTCGCCCTCTTGCAATTGTCTCGAACAAGAACGCGTTGTGGGTCTGCGGCCCCAACGAATCCATCGCATCCTCATCTGACGGGAAGAACTGGACTCTCCATCACCACGCATCGGGTGCCGGTGCAATGCTCTTCGGCATCGAGTTCTTTTCTGCAAAGTTTGGATACGCCTACGGAACAGGAGGGACGGTACTCTTCACCAACGACGGAGGTGATTCTTGGGAGACACGGCACTTCGGTACCGACACCATCCTGCTCGCTTCGTTCGCTGATCCAACCCACGGGTTGTTGCGCACTGCGCCGTCTCTTTTTTATCTCGACGGGAGCGATTCACCACACCAGATTGCGCAACCTGCCGATACGTTACAGCGCTTTCCATTCACTCCCTTTCTCGTGGCTCTCACACCCGATAAGATGACCGCCCTTCTCTCGGAAGGGCCGTATGCTGAGGCCGGATTCCTTGCGACAATCGACGGCGGGAAGACTTGGAGTTTCTACGATCCGCCAAGCACTGGAATTAAAGATCTTCTGCGCGTTGACGGCAAATATTGGGCCACAGGCCATGAGGTTATAGGAAAAGACAAACCCGGTGGTGGAAATGGCGTCCCGATGGCGACCTACTCCGAGGATGGTATGCATTGGACGCATACAACCACTGAGATTCATCCCTGCCATTGGGAGTATTGCGTTATCTGCAACTCTCAGGGCTGTCTGGCGTCGGGCACATTGCTCGTCAATTTTTTCCATCAACCGACGACTTACTCGGCGATTCCCAACGGTGCGCTGACGGCGAAGTGGGCCGTTGTTGGCGAAAACATCTGCACGCTAAACCAGAACGTAGCCTGCGCTTCAATAGGCAAGGCATCCGACGTTGAGGCATCCCCGGCGTTCCTCTGCCCCACGAACAAACAATGCCTCGTCTGGGAACGAAACTCCCGATAGGTGGATTGCGCTGCGTGGCATGTTCGCTGGAACCGGTCTTTATCGACGACAAGGTACAGGGCCGAATCACTGTCCACGTCGTTCTTCAGGTTGGCACCGACGGAACGGTCGAGATGGCAAATGTCGAAAAATCCCCAAGCGATGCGCTTACGCAGAAAATCCACGACCAAATGATGACTTGGCTCTTTGAACCTCCAACGAAGGAGGGCCAACCGATCCGCATCAAGACCGAGTCTGACATCGCGGTGAACGTAATTCATCCGAAATAGCCCTGCCTATGCCAATCAGTGCAGATAGGAGGTAGGCAGCTTCGAGCTTTTCGAAAACGGCGTTATAGGCAACCTGATTACCCCGGGTTTCAACTGGGCCGCCAAGGTACTAGAGTCCCTTTTGCTTCCATGGATCGCGTCCGCAAATGAACAGGCGGTTCCGGGGATGAACAGCGTTGGAGCGCGGCGGAATCAGACGCTCTTTTATTTGTAATGGGTTGAGTGTGTGCGGGATTGGCAGTTTAACTGCATTCCATTACGACTAACTGCTTAGCTGCAATCTCACCACAGGCAGCGTGTCACCCGCTCTCGGGGAAAAAGGCAAAGATGACCTCACTCTTGCAAGACCTTCGCTTTTCGCTTCGCCAGATCCGCCGGTCGCCGGGGTTTATGGTGACCGCGGTGCTGACGCTCGCGCTGGGCGTTGGCGCGAATACGGCAATCTTCTCGCTGCTGGACCAGGCGCTGTTGCGGTCGCTGCCGGTACGCTCGCCGGAGCAACTGGTGGTTTTACGCGGTACCGGGAAGGCGTGGGAGGGTCATTCGAGCAATCATGGCGGCGGGGTGGAGCAATCGTTTTCGTACCCGATGTACTGGGATCTGCGCGACAAGGGTACGGCGGTCTTCGACGGGCTGATTGCGACCGCTCCGGTCGAAGTAGGGACAACGCGGAACAAGGTCTCAGAGCTGGTGGATGGGGAGGTTGTTAGCGGGAACTACTTCAGCGTGCTCGGGGTGAAGGCCGCGCAGGGGCGACTGCTGACGGCGAGCGACGATACGGTGCCGGGAGCCAATCCGGTCGTAGTGCTGAGCTATGCCTACTGGCAGACCCATATGGGATCGGATGCGAATGTTGCAGGGGAGACGATTTCGATTAACGGTGCGCCGTTTGTCATTGCAGGGGTGGCGGCGCCGGAATTTCAGAGTGCGGTGTGGGGGCAGGTGCCGGACCTCTTCGTTCCGATGTCGATGCTGGATGTGGTGGCTCCGGGCAAGGGGAAGAGACTGCAGGACCATACCGACCGATGGATGAATATCGTCGGGCGTTTGAAGCCGGGAGAGACGCCGCAACATGCGCAGATGGCGATCGCGCCGCTATGGCATGCGCTGCGCGCGGAGGAGTTGAAGGCGCTTGGGTCGCAACCCCAGCGCTTCGTTGACGAGTACCTGACGCGTAGCCAGCTGCTGGTTGCGCCTGGTTCGCGGGGGCTGTCGTATAACCGGGACTCGCTCGAAAAGCCGCTGTACGCGGTGATGGGGATGGCGTTTCTTGTGCTCCTGATCGCCGCGGTGAATGTGGCGAGTCTGCTGCTGGTGCGCTCCGCGGCGCGAGTGCGGGAGTTCTCGCTGCGCTATGCCCTGGGTGCGAATGCGCGGCGTGTTGTGCAGCAACTCTTACTGGAAGGCTTGCTGATTGGCATCGCTGGCGGGGTGGCTGGGTTGTTGATCGCGCCTCTGTGCCTTCGTGTGCTGGTCGAGCGGCTGAGTACGGATGGCCCTTCGGCGTTTTCGACGACGCTGGATGCACGGTTGCTTGCCTTCAACTTCGCGATCGCCGTTGCGGTGAGCGTTCTGTTCAGTCTCGCGCCTGCAGTGCAGTTGCTGAGACCGGATATCGTGAACTCGCTGAAGCAGCAGACGACGACGGCGTCCGGTGGCACGCTGAACTTTAGGAGTCTGGTCGTCTCTCTGCAGGTTGGCCTCAGCGTTCTGCTGATGGTGGGCTCCGGACTGTTTGTGCGCACGATGCAGAACCTGCGTCACGTCGACACGGGGATCAACACATCGCACCTGATTACGTTTCACGTCAATCCTCTGCTGTCCGGCTATGCGAAGGAGAAGATTCCTGCGCTGCACCAACAGATTCTGGAGACGATGGCGGCGCTTCCCGGAGTGCAGGCTGTGGGCGCTACCAATGATGCAGAGCTAGCCGATACGGGGCATAGCGGAAACGTGACGGTAGAGGGCTACACTGCGCCGCCGGATGAGGACTTCCCGATTGAGATTCCTTATGTCAGTGCGAACTTCTTTCATGCGATGCAGGAGCCGGTGCTTGCCGGACGCAGCTTCGGCGAGGACGATGATGCGGCGCATCCGCTGGTAGGGATCGTGAATGAGAGCTTCGCAAAGCACTACTTCGCCACTCCCGCTGCAGCAGTGGGAAGGCGCATCGTGGGGGGCGACGGCAAGCCGGGAGAATATATGACCATCGTCGGTGTGACGCGAGACGCGAAGCACGGGAACTTGCGGGATGCCGCCGGTCCGACGCTGTTTTCTCCCATGAAGCAGGCAAAGACTGCGGACCAGCTCTATCTGTATCTCCGAACTGCGACGCCTCCGGAGCAGAGCTTCGCGATGGTGCGGCAGGCGATGAAACAGATCGACCCAGGGCTTGCGGTGGATTCGATGCGAACGATGGAGGAACAGATCGACACGACGTTGTCGAATGAACGCATGATCGAACTGCTGGCGATCTCGTTTGGCCTGCTGGCGACGATGCTCGCGGGGGTTGGTCTGTATGGCGTGCTGGCGTTCTCGACGACACAGCGCACACGGGAGATAGGCATCCGCATCGCGCTGGGGTCAACGCGTCTGGGCGTATCGCGGCTGGTGCTGGCCGATGTGTTGCGTTTGGCGGGGATCGGGATTGTGCTGGCGATTCCCTGCTCAGTGCTGCTGGGCAGGTTGCTGCGGAGTCAGCTCTTTGGAGTTTCATCTGCAGATCCGCTGACGCTGGCCGGTGTGATTTTGTTGATTGCCATAGTCGCTGTGATTGCGGCGATTGTGCCTGCGCGACGTGCGTCCTCGGTCGATCCGACGACTGCGCTGCGTGCGGAATAAGTTTCTCTGGCTCGCCAGGGATAGAAAACGGCGGCAACGAATACATGGAATCGTTGCCGCCGTTTTTGATTGAGTTGGGATGAGGTTAGATGTGGCAGCTCACCATGCCACGCTTTTCGAGATACCTCTGGTGATACTCTTCGGCCTTCCAGAAGGTGGTGGAAGGAACGACCTGGGTTGCGATGGGTTTGCGATAAGAGCCGGCGGCACTGAGCTCGGCGATCTTGGCCCGGGCCTGGGCGAACTGCTCGTTGGTGTGGGTGAAGATGACGCTGCGATATTGTGTGCCCCAGTCCGGACCCTGGCGATTAACCTGGGTGGGGTCGTGGAGGGCGAAGAAGGCGTCCAACAGTGTTTCGTAAGAGACGCGGGATGGATCGAAGGTGACTCCGACAACCTCCGCATGGCCGGTGCGGTCGGTACAGACTTCTTTATAGGTTGGGTGTTCGAGATCGCCGCCTTCGTATCCTACGGCTGTATCGATAACACCTGTGATCTCGCCAAATCGGGCTTCAACTCCCCAAAAACATCCTGCTCCAAATGTTGCTTTTTCCTTTGCCACTCTGCTGCTCCTTGACTACATCCGTGCTGCCCTTATTGGATGCTTCCGGGTTGCGATTGTCATCACCCGAAAGGTTAATAGCGCGAGTATTCTGAGCGTGTCGAGAGAGGTGTGTCAAGCGATCAAAGGTGTTAGAAAAACAGGGGTACTAACCAGGTACTTCGTTAGACAAACGTTCTCTGAATGTGGTTACGAAGTGGTGAACGTCGTGTGGACGACAGACTAATTTGGACGGCGCGGACGGCTTGCGGATTTGGTACCGGTGGGTTGTCGACGCGCCTTTGTAAACTTTTTCTTCGCGGGAGATTTTAGCTGTGCAAACTCCGGCGTCTTCTTTTTTGGTACGACCTTCTTGCCCTTCGCCGCGCGGTCGAGTGCCATCACTTCGCCGAGCGTGAGCTCGCGGTACTCGCCTGGCGGAACGTCGAGGCGAAGTGCACCATAACCGATGCGCCGGATCTTTTCGACGTGGTGGCCGATCTCTTCGAACATCTTTCTGATCTGACGATTGCGGCCTTCAATGAGGGTGAGCTCGTACCAGGGGTTGTCGCCGCCGCGAACGAGTTCGACTTTGGCGGGCGAGGTGATGATGCGGTCGCGGCGGCCGCTGCGGACCTCGTCCAGACGGCCGCGGTCGATCATAATGCCGCGACGGATCTGGTCGAGGCCTGAGGCAGGCGGGGTTCCGCTGATTTTGACGAGGTAGGTTTTTTCCACACCGGCTGCGGCCTTCGAGAGCGCATTGGCGAGGTTGCCGTCGTTAGTCATCAGGATGAGGCCTTCGCTGAGATAGTCGAGGCGGCCTACGGGATAGAGGCGCACCTGGTCTCCGTGAGGGCCGTGCTTCTGGGTCATCAGCTGCATAACGGTGGGGCGCTTCTCAGGGTCTTCGAGGGTTGTGACGTAGCCGCGCGGCTTGTTGAGCATGTAGTAGCGCTGCTGCTCGGGGCCGTGCAGGAGCTTGCCGTCTACGCGGATGTGATCTTTGAGTGCGTCGTGGCGGGTGCCGAGGGTGTTGACGATGACGCCGTTGACCTGCACGCGGCCTTCGAGGATGATCTCCTCGGCTTTGCGACGGCTGGCGATTCCGGCCTGCGCGAGGATCTTCTGGAGGCGGTCGCCTTTGGGTTCTTCGTTGGCGTCGGGCTTTGGGGCGGAGGGGGACTTCGTCATGTGTTTCCGGCTTTCTGACTGCGGGGCTGCTCATCGCGGTCGGGGTGGTGCGGAGGATGCGATCGACAGAGACTGTCAATCCTTGTTTGTATTCTCCCTGTTTTGTATTATCGCTTGTTTTTGGATTGGGCGAAGATTCAAGTGTGCGAGAGACATGCGTCGATCAGGAGTGGGTCGCCAAGTCGGCGGATCTGGTCGCTGGTCTGATGTAACTGAAGCGTGACTTCAGCCGGAGCCAATGACGCTCGTAAAGCTGATAGCTGAGAACCGATACGATTGTGGTCAAACCAAGCACAACGAGAACGTAGACGATGCCGCCCCATGTCCTTGAATGGAGCAGCCGCTGCAAGGGCGGAAGCAAAGTGCCGACCAGAGGAAAGAAAAGCAGGTGATAGATATACATTCCGTAGCTGTACTTTCCGAAGAAACGAAGAACTCCGAGGCTGCCCAGGCGGGAGAAGAATGTCCCGGGCTGCAAGGTTCGAAGAAGAATGCAGGAGAACAAAACAGCGAGCAGAGGGTAGACCAGGATGGTCAACACCGGGCTGTGATATCCGAACCCGTCGTAGTGAATGGCGAGGGATGCGATTCCAAGCAACGATACGAGAAAGAGAATGCGGGATCGCCGGATGAGCGTCGTGAGATCTACGCTCCGGATAAGCGCTGCCACGATGGCCCCACCCAGCAGGCCATCGCAGTGGGTGGGCAGCTCGCCGTAGCACCACTCATAGACCGCGCCAGGAAATCGCCACAGCAGAAAGCATCGCAGCAGGAGGGAGAACGAGATCGTGCCCACGCAGACGCGAATCAGGCTGCGGCGGTCCCGCACCCAGAGCACGACCATGGGCCAGATGAGATAGAACTGCTCTTCGACGGCCAGCGACCAGAGATGCACCAGATCGACGGCGGGCCGCAGATCGTTCAGAGAAGGATCTATGTGACCGGCGATGTTGCTCGCATAGAAGAACAACGCCAGATGCCCCAGCCTCCACTGCAGATGCAGGAACGGCGTCAACGCAAGCAACAGGAAGAGAACGCCGTAGAAGAGAGGAAAGATTCGCAGGGCACGGCGCGCATAGAAGTTGCGGAAGTAGTTCTGGCTGTCGCGGGTGTCGAGGAGGATGCCGGTGATCAGGAAGCCGGAGAGGACAAAGAAGAGGTCGACGCCTGACCATAGGCCCGTGGTGACCAGCATGAAGTAGTCGACCCAGTGCGCCGCCGTGTGAGCGGTCATGCCGTAGTGAAAGCAAAAGACCATGAGGAAGGCGCACCCTCGCAGGCCATCGAGACTGTTGATGTGCTGGCGAGAGGGCTGGGCCTTGAACGAAGTAGACAGGGGAGGGTCCTGGTAAGTTGATTGACTCTATAAAACTATAGCTGACGCACTACTCGGCACGTCATGAGCTGCGTGGACGGGCTTTTCCTCGGTGGCGTAGATCCAGCCCGTCGGGTTTCGGTGGCACAGAAACGATGTAGTTGGCGCAGTGCGAGTTAGCGTGTGTTCTTTCGATTTTTCCTGGCTTACAATTGGTCGCAAGTTTGATTGGTCGCGTCTCACTATTTCAAGGTTGAGATTTCGAAGTTGCGATTGCAAAGTCTGAGACTTCAAAAAATATCCGGGCACTCGTTCTTACTTTGCGACACTTTGTCCTGGCGTCTGGTTCGCGTCTGAAAAGGAGAAGACATGACGAGAGCTTTTCGCATCCTCGCTGTTCTGTCCGTGCTGTTGCTCGCCAGCCAAATCGGTTCCCCAGAGACGATCACCTTCGCCGGGCTGGCAAACCCGTTGCAAGCGGACGTGATCGATTCCGCTGGTCCACTGAATTTTTATGAGTTTTACGTCTATGGCCTGACGGACCAGAACGGCATGATCATTCCTGGAACCGAATACATCTATGGCGGCGACTATCCCTTTGAGCCAGCACCCTATCCCTACCCACTTCCCTACTCGTTCACTACTCCTGAGTTTTATTCCACGTCCGGCGCTGCGTTTACGCTGAACAGCATGGAGATCGAACTCGATCCCAGCGTTGAGTTTTATGGATACAGAAAAGGCGTCCTGGTGGACGAGGGGAACACTGCAGGAGCTACAGATCCCATAACCGGACAGCTGATCCTGAACTGGTCCAATATCGATGCGGTCGTCTTTCCTGACGTGGTGGGAGAGGACGTCGCGCTGGACATCAACAGCATCACGATCAACGAGGCCGTGGTTCCTGAGCCAGCCAGCCTTGTTCTGCTGGGCTCAGGGGTTGCAGGACTGCTGGCAGTGGCGCGTCGACGGCTGCGGGCTTGAGTGTTGTCGGCTACTCTGTGGCGTAGAGACGGATGATGTACGAGATCTGATAGAGGATCGACAAGGCAAGTAGCGTGAGCTGCGTGCGGCGATTTTTTGTGATCATCGCGATGACGCAGAGGACGAGGTAGACGGCGATTCGAATGGGGTACTCGAGGCCGAAGGAGTGGAGATATGCTGTGCCCTTGAGGCTGGTGTCGATGATGTCGGCCAGGAAGGTGACGGCGAGAAAGCCGAAGAACCATTCGCGTCGTGAGAGGAAGTAGTCTTCGTAGCCGGTGTAGTCGTTCAGGTCCGACGGAAAGAGCAGGGTGCTGAGAAAGTAGAAGAGGATCGCGTAAAGGATAACGAAGAAGTAGATCGCGAAGGTCCACTGCTGCACCATGGCAAGACGAAACTCCCACCACCAGAAATGAATGATCCAGAGCAGAAGCGATGCGGCCCAGCCGAGATGCAGGAGAGAGGCTTTGGCGCGCTTGGGATGCTGGACAAACTGCGCGAAGCCTTTGAGCAGAGTTGTGATCCCGAGGCCGACGATGATCGAGATGACAACTTTGACGTGCGAGTAGAGGTCGGGATTCGGTTGCGCGGGTATCGTGGTCATCAGGGCGATCAACAGCAACAGCGTACCAGAGGCTTCGTGTCCGGCGATGTAGGGCTCGGCTGTTTTCTTCGCTGGTTAGCGATTGCTGGTGTCGATGGACCGGATGCGCTGCATACCGGCGGGGGCTGGCTTGAGGGGAGCGTCGGGCAGGTCTTCGGCGTCACCCTCGGGTGTGGCCAGGGTGTCCGGTTCGTTATCTTCCGGGCTGTCGGGTGAGTCGCGCGGATCGGGTTCGGGGTCCAGATTGGCAGGGGTCATAGGTCATCAGCCCTCCTCGGAGTCGTGGCGCTGCTCGCTTTGAATCTCGGCGTCGAGGGCGGGAGAGTCTTCGCCGTCGACGACCTGATCGGTGTCATAGTTCGGCGGCAGACCGGAGAGTCGTCCGTCGACGACGGCTTCGTCGGCGATTGTCTCGCCGATGGTTTCGCTGTCGATGCTGTCATTGCTTCCGCTGCTGTCGCCGTCGGCCTGGGGTTCGGTCTGATTCTTCTCCCGTTCGAGGTCGCCTGCGGACTCGGGTGCGTGGTGCTCCATGGGGATCTCCTCCTGCTCGGCCAACTCGCCGGCCATCTTCTCAAACTCTTCGATGCTGGGAAGCTCGTTGATGTCTTTGAGACCGAAGCGGAGGAGGAAGTCGCGCGTGGTCTTGTAGAGGATGGGGCGACCAATGACCTGCTTGCGGCCGGCGGTGGCGACGAGCTTGCGGGTCATCAGGGAGCCGAGGACGCCGCCGGAGTCGACGCCGCGGATCTCGGAGACCTCGGGGGCGGTGACGGGCTGCTTGTAGGCGACGACGGCGAGGGTTTCAAGGGCCTGGAGGGAGAGCTTCAGGGGTGGCTTGAGGCTCTTAACGAAGCCGCGGACGGCGTCGTGGTACTCGGGCTTGGTGGCGAGGCGGTAGCCGCCGGCGACCTCGCGGATCTCGAGGCCGCGCTCGGAGGTGGCGTAGTCGGCGATGAGCTGCTCGAGGATGGTTCGGAAGTATTCGCGGAGGCGGCGCTCCTTCTCCCGGGCTTCGCGGGCAAGCTTCCTCTCGTCCTTATCCGCAGGCGCGGGTTCGGCAGGGGAGTCGCTTCCCGGCTCGGTTGCGGCGGATGCTTCAGATACGTGCGAGGCCTCGTGCTCTGCGGCTGACTCGGCGAGGTCCCCGGACCTGGCAGGAGCTTCGAGGTCGGCTTTGGGGTCGGCTGCGTCGTCGGCCTCGAGGTCGTCAGCCGTGCTCATGGCGGCGGCATCGGCTGCGGCGTGCTCGCGAAGGGCGCGGGCATGGGCTGCTTCCTGCAGGGCAGCCTCGTGCAGATGGCGGTGGAGCTCTTCTGCGTGACGTGCATTGAGCTCGTCGTCCTGCGGCTGCGCTTCGGCGTGAGACTCTGCTTGAGCGTGAGGCTCGGCCTGGTTTGAGGCGGGGCCGGTGAGAACCTCATCGTTGAGATCGTCTTCGTCCAGGGAGCGCTGCTCCAGCGAGGAGCCGGCTGCGTCGTCGAGCGCCAGGGAGTGCTGAGCGGAGTCGAGGTGGTCCAGCTCGGCCTGGGCTTCATGGCCGAGGAGGCCGGCGAGCTGGGCCAGTGTTACTGGTTCTTCTGAGGCGTAGATGACGGCTTCGATCTTTGCTTTAAGGCTCATAGTCTCGTTGGTGTACTTCTAAGCATACCAACGCGAAGGCTCCTCCTCCCTGCGACGCGGATAAGTCGTTGTAAAAGACCGCGTGGCCGGAGTTGGAGGCGTATCGAGGCAGCTGCGAGCGGGTTCGAGCGGCCAGCAAAAGAGAAGGCCCGCTGCTTCGCGGACCTCTCTGTGCTGCGCTTGTGATGAGTTATTTCGTAAGCGTATTGAAGACCCAGAAGAGGCAGCCCGAGAGCAGCGCCGCGACCGGGAGCGTGAAGACCCAGGCCAGGGCGATGTCGCGCAGGGTGGACATCTGGAGGCCGCTCTTGTTCGCAGCCATGGTACCGGCGACACCTGAGGAGAGCACGTGCGTTGTGCTTACCGGCAGGCCGTACTGGTCGGCGGCAAGAATGGTGAGCATGGCGACGAGTTCGGCGGAGAGACCCTGCGCGTAGGTCAGGTGAGTCTTGCCGATCTTTTCGCCGACGGTAACCACGATGCGCTTCCAGCCGATCATGGTTCCGAGACCGAGCGCCAAAGCGACCGCGACCTTCACCCACGGCGGAATGAACTTGGTCGAGTTGTCCAGCAGGCCCTTGTAGTTCTTGAAGATCTTCTGGTCGCCGTCGCTCACCTTGGGGCCGTACTTCGGCATCAGGCGCAGCGTCTCGCTGGTGAGATACATCTGGTTGCGAACGTTGGCCTGCATGTTTGACGGCACCGCGCCGAGAGACTTGTACTGGGTGGCCTCGTTGCGGATATCGCCGACCATCTCCTGTAGGGCAAGCATGGTGTGCGGGCTGAATTTGTGGCTGCTGACGAAGGCCTCGAGTTCGGGACCGCTATCGGCCACCGTGGTGTTCGGATCAACATAGTTGCCGATCGCTCCGATCACCTGCTGCGAGACCGCGGTAAAGGTCTGGACCTGGCTCGCGCCTACGGTGTGGTTCAGCGCATAGGCCGTCGGAACCGTTCCTACCAGGATGAGCATGATGAGGCCCATGCCCTTCTGGCCGTCGTTGGAGCCGTGGGCGAAGCTGACGCCGGTGCAGGTGAGCACCAGCAGCGCGCGGATGTAGAACGGCGGGGGCTCTGTTCCCTTTGGTGCCTCGTAGAGGCGCGGATCCTTCAAAAGCGCCTTCAGCAGCAGGAAGACCAGAGCCGCGCAGCCGAAGCCGACCAGCGGGGAGATGAGCAGCGCCTTGAAGACCTTGGTGACCTGTTCCCAGTCAACGCCGCTGACGCCACTTGTGCCGTGCATCAGCTGGTTTGCAACACCGACCCCGATGATCGAGCCGATCATGGTGTGAGAGCTCGACGCCGGGAGACCCTTCCACCAGGTGGCAAGGTTCCAGAGGATCGCCGCGATGAGCAGAGCGAAGACCATCGCAAAACCCGAACCTTTGCTCACCTTAAGGATCAGCTCGACGGGCAGCAGAGAGATGATCGCGAAGGCCACGGCGCCGGAGCTGGTGAGCACGCCGATGAAGTTCCAGAGGCCGGACCAGACCACTGCGACGTGGGGCTCAAGCGCGTGGGTATAGATGACGGTCGCGACCGCGTTGGCAGTGTCGTGGAAGCCGTTGACGAACTCGAACCCGAGCGCGATGAACAGCGCCAGACCCAGCAGGATAAAGGGGAAGACTGAGCTCTCATGGACGGGGAGAAGATCGGTGTAGAGACGGTTGGCGATGTAGCCCAGACCGCCCAGCAGCAGGATGCCGAAGATAATGCCGCCGATCTTGCCGGGGGACGACTTTCCCATCTTCTGGTCTAGTAATGAGCCAGTGGGGGGGATTACAGGAGTAGCCATAGATAGATTCGCCTAGGATTCAAGATGAGTGCGTGTGGTGACGATAGGCCCGCTATGCGAATGGAGTGTTACAGAGACGTGAAACATAAGTTCTTTTGACCACGCAAAACCAGTGGGACCCGTAAAGTCACGCGGGTGGGGGATCAGCGGATTACCGATTATTTGCAATAGTTTGCAGCGCGGGGCCGGCTTGGCGAGCGTCACACCCCCGGACGGCAGATCATAGCTCCCCGGACGGCAGGCCATCACAGCCGAGGGTGTAACGTAATCCTTGCGATCTGCACTATTCCCTCCAAACGGCAGTAGACCTGCTTTTAGCAGAGCGTGGAGCTACAACTATCGTTCGTCGCAGCATCTAAAGATTGACACTATAATTTAGCTTTTCGAGGGTCTTCACCATGAAACGTCCTGCACACTGGCTTAGTGCCTCGGTCGCTCTCCTCGCCGCCACTCTTTTTGTCTGTCCCAAACCGGCAGCCGCGAATACGTACAATATCTTTGATCTGGGCACTGCCAATGGCCGAACCCTCGATGGTCTGGACGCCGCCGGGAATGTCGTGATCTCCCAGACCTACGGCTGCGGAGTAGCCAGCTTTACCTGTTACGTGACCTATGTCGATGGCGTGGCAGGGACCCCCACCTCGTCCGCTCCTGATCTTGTCTATGACGACGGAACTCCGTGCAGCTCGACCCCGGCGGGCTACAACGCGCTGAAGCAGGTATGCAATCAGGGCGTGGTTGGACTGGGTTCGGTATACAACCCGAATGGCGACAAAAACGGTATCTACATTGGGTCGGGCGACAACCTCCAGTTTCTCCGTAATGGTTCGGCCGACCAGATATTTCTCAACTCTGTGGGGACCCTCGCCTGGACCGATGGGACGGGTGAGGAGATCTTCGAAGCGGTTGATCCCCCAGGTCCTGCGGTTTCGCCGATTCCCGAACCCGGAAGCCTGTTGCTGGTAGGGACAGGTCTGCTGTGGTTCACCGCTGCTGTTCGCCGCCGGGCGAATCGCTAGGCGTGAAATGCGCCCTGCGCGGGCGGCGGTCACTTCCTGACACGTATACCCCTTCGGTTGGCGCTCCCGTTGGTCGCGAGCTGAAATTCGTGCCGACCAACGGGAGGACCGGGCGAAGCCGGTATACACGTCACGAAGTGACCGCCCTCCGCGCAGGAGGCCCGTCCGGCAGGACTGTTTTTACCGCCAGTCGTCGCGGGCCTGAGCCTGATCGGTGAAGACCTGGTCGAAGTTCTCCGTCTTCTTGATGAGAATGTCGCCTTGCGCATCCGGCTGATGGAGCAGCACTGCCTGCAAACGCACCAGCTCTAACATCGCCAGGAACATGCAAATCAAAGCACGCTCAGTGTGGGTGTTGTGGAGAAGGCGCTTCAGGCTGATCGGCTTGTCTTCCATCAACAGACGGCGTTTGACGTAGTCGATCATCTGCGCAACCGTGACCGACTCCTCATCGACGTTGAGGATGGGGCGCTCGCGTAGACGGAGGAGGATGTCCTGAAAGACGCGGACCAGATCGACCGTGTCGGCGTCGATCTCGCGGTCTTCGTCGAGCGTGGGAGCGCCAGCCTCTCCAATGTCGCGACGGAAGTTCCTGAGGCCGGAGTTCGTCCAGGTGGCCTCTTCGATCTGCTGCTTCTGTAGGAGCATCTGGGCCGCGGCTTTGAAGCGCTCATGCTCAAGGAGACGCTCGACCAGTTCGCGGCGCGGGTCCTCCGGATCTCCGCTGAGCACGTCCGAGGGATCGCGGGGGAGCAGCGTCTTCGACTTGATGTGAATCAGCAGCGAGGCCATGTAGATGAACTCGCCTGCGGAGTCGACGTCGACCTGCTTGAGGTGATGGGTGTACTCGAGGAACTGGCTGGTGATGCGCGCGATGGGAATGTCGTAGATGTCGATGTTCTGCTTGCGAATTAGGTCGAGGAGGAGATCGAGCGGACCGTCGTAGACCTGGCCGACGGTGACGGAGAAGGGCGACTGCGAGGCCTCCTCTTTTTCCTTGTCTTTCTCCCTGGCGACGCGCTTGGGATCGGGCGCCGGGGGCGGCACGGGCGGATGCTGGAGGGCGAAGGGCTCTGCAGTCTCGAAGGCGGCAGGGGCTATCTCCTCGGACGAGACTTCGGCTGACGAAGCGGCGGCGGCTTCGCCCTCCAGAGCGGGCACTGCCCTCTCTTCGGGGTTGGCCTCGTCACTGACCGCGTCGGGGTTTGATTCGGGGGGTAGGATCTCGTCGGGCATGGCGGTTACTCGAGGCCGATAGCCTGCCGGACATGCTGCAGGGTCTGGATGGCGCGTTGGCGGGCGCGGGCGGAGCCGTCCCATAAGATGGCGTCGACCTGGCCGGGGTCGGCTTCGAGGGCGCGTCGACGCTCCTGGATCGGGGCGATCTCGCGGACGATCGCATCGGCGACCCAGCCTTTGCACTCGATGCAGCCGATGCCTGCTGTCGTGCAGCCTTCGCGGACCTTCTGCTGTGTCTCCTCGGTCGAGAAGACTTTGTGCAGATCGAAGACGGGACAGATGTCGGGATTGCCGGGGTCGGTGCGGCGGATGCGCGCCGGGTCGGTGACCATGGTCTTCAGCTTGGCGCGGAGGTCGGCCTCGGGCTCGGAGAGCATGATGGTGTTGCCATAGCTCTTCGACATCTTGCGGCCATCGAGGCCGGGGAGCTTGGGCGAGGGCGTGAGCAAAACCTTTGGTTCGGGCAGGATGCCGTTTACGACGTTATTGGCAGCGATCTCTGCGGCGAGAATCTCCTTGTCGGAGTGGTCTTCGCGAGCCTTCTCGATAGCGGGAGTTGGCTGCGAGCAGTAAAGCGCGTTGAAGCGGCGGGCAACCTCGCGGGTCAGCTCGACGTGCGCGACCTGATCCTGTCCGACGGGGACGAAGTCGGGCTGGTAGAGGAGGATGTCAGCGGCCTGGAGCAGAGGATAACCGAGGAAGCCGTAGGTGTTCAGGTCCTTCTCACGGAGCTGCTCCTGCTGATCCTTGTAGGTGGGGACGCGCTCCAGCCACGGCAGCGGCGTGAACATGCTGAAGAGCGTGAAGAGCTCGGCGTGCTGGGGAACATGGGACTGGATGAAGATGGTGCTCTGCTCCGGGTCAAGACCGGCGGACAGAAAGTCCAGGGCCACGTCGCGGATGCTCTGACGGAGCGTGGTGGGGTCGGCGTAGTCGGTGGTGAGAGCGTGAAGGTCGGCGATGAAGAAGTAGCAGTCGTACTGGCGCTGGAGCTGGACCCAGTTGTAGAGCGCGCCCATGTAGTTGCCGAGGTGGAGACGGCCGGTGGGCCGCATGCCGCTAAGGACGCGTGGACGTGACGATGTCTGGGAAGATGTCAGGGAGTCGTTGTTTTTTTCAGTCATTGCGGTCAAGAGCTAAGGGTAAATGATTCGGGCCGACAATGGCGGCAGCGTCCTCTTGTCAGGGGCAACCCATCCGGCAAAAAGCAGGGCAGATTCGGCAAAACGCAGGCAGAGGAAAAATAAACGCAGGCAACGAAAAAATAGTTGAGATTCGTGGCGTATTTTTCAGCGTCGGAAAAACGACAGTCAAAGCACCACGTTTACCACGCACTCCACCACGATCACACCAGCAAAAAACCACGCCCAAACACCCACTTTTTCCAAAACACCCCTCAAAAACTCCCGAAAATCAATGGAAAACCCTCCGGCCACCATCTCCAATTTTTTTTTGCTAACTCTGCTCTACAAGGTGAACAGAATGTGGTTGAAGGTGTTCAGCAGCGGAGTGAAGAAGACGCTGAAGATGAAGCTCCCACCCACCAGAAATAGCAGGATCATGCCGAACATGCCGAAGCGGTCATAGACCTGAAGTGCCCTGTAAGGCAGGAAGTGCCGTAGAACGTGGCTGCCATCGAGCGGCGGGATCGGGATGAGGTTGAAGACAAAGAGCAGCAGGTTGATCAGGATGACAAAGTAGAGAAAGAGCGCGATGGGAAAGAGCGCCGGCAGATTGTCGGTGGCGATGCCGGGTATGTGCGAAGCCAGCGCCATTGCAGTGCCGATCGCGACGACTCCGCCGGGAACAACGTGTTTGATGAGCACAAGAAGGATGAGCGCGACGGTAGCCGAGAGCAGATTACTGAGTGGACCAGCGAGCGTGACGAGGATGTCGTCGCGCCTGTAGTTCTTGAAGTTGCGCGCGGTCACCGGCGTCGGCTTGGCCCAGCCGATGAGCGGCCAGTGATAGACCAGAGCCAGCAGCGGCATGAGGACAGAGCCGAAGGGGTCGAGGTGCTTGAGGGGGTTGAGCGTGACGCGTCCGAGCATCTTGGCGGTGGGGTCGCCGAGACGCCAGGCAGTCCAGGCGTGGGCCGACTCGTGGATGCTGAACGCCAGGACGAGAACGACGACCTGAAAGACGATGAGGACAACTTCCTGATTCATACAGGCTCAAGTTTACTGAAGTTCGCGTGAGGAGACCGTAAAGATGCTGTCGCGTTCAAGCCGTCCTCTCTCGCAAAAAGACTGCGAGAGAGGACGGCAAGTGCTTCGTAGTTATGAATCTGCAGGTTGCCGCTGCGACTAGAGCGTCTCTGCGGCGAGGACGGTGGCCTGCTTGCGGATCTTTGCTTTGGCTGGGATGCCGACTGAGACGGTCTCCTGGGGGACGGGTTTGGTGGCCAGGGCCATGGCTCCGAGCATGCCGTCTTCGCCGATGTTGGCTCCGGCGAGGACGGTGGCGTGATAGGTGACGCGGGCGCGGGGGCCGAGCTCGGTCGTCTTGTTGGTGATGTTCGATTGATTGTTGATGTCGTGGGTGTGCGAGTAGACGTTGGCGTAGTCGGAGACGCTGGTGCCCTCGTGCAGGATGATCGCGCCGCGGTCGTCGAGCAGGACGTTCTTGTGGATGGTGCAGGAGTCTTCGATGGTGAGGTTGTAGCCGTAGGTGAACTCGACGTTGTGGAAGATTTTGACGTGCTTGCCGAGATGGCGGAAGATATGGCGGCCCAGCATGCAGCGGAAGCGGAAGCCCAGCCAGTGGTTCAGGCCGAGGGGGGAGCGGTCGAACATCTGCCAGAACCAGATGAGCGGCTTGCGGATGGCGTATTGCTCGGCGTCGATGTCGCCGTAGTACTCGGGTTCGAGGGTGATGTTGCGCGGATCGAAGCTCTCGGAGAGACAGTACATGGCGAGTTCGCTATTGAGAACCGCCTTGATGTGTCCGCCGTGGGGGCGGCCGAAGTAGATCTGGTAGAGCTCGTCGCGAACGACCTCGGAGCGGCGGTCAGGCGATTGCTGGCGGGTGAACTCGTCGTTGAGCTTGGCGAGCCAGCGACGGTACAGGGCCTCAGCTTCGGGAGTGGGTTTGAGTTCGCGGTAGGTATGGATTGGCATGGTTCCCTCGCTGTCTTTCGTCCGGTGGAGGACTGGCGAATCTTTGGTTCGCCTATTCTATGGCGAAGACGGCATAGACGGTGGCGGTTTTTTCTATCTGGCGTGGGTTGATGGCGAAAGGAGCGGCGGCGGCATCGACAATCATCGCTCCTTTCATCTTCTGCATGAGCGGACGAGGCGGTTCGGCCTGGGTTTCGTTGCTGGCGTAGAGGAGAGCTCCGAGGCTGGCGTTGAGGCCTTTGGCCATGTCGGCGGCGACAACACGCGCTCGCTGGAGCGCTTTGGCTGCGGCTTCGGACTGGGGCGCATTTTCGTCCTTGAGGCTCCAGTCGATCTGTCCGGATTGGTTGGCCCCGGCTTTGACGGCGAGATCGAGGACTTTGGCTGCGTCGTTTGCGTTGGTCCGGACGGTCCAGCTCTGCGTGACCTGGAACTTGCGCTGGGCCTTCTCGGCTGGCGTGAGCTTGTCGATCTGATACTCCTGCACCGGAGAGACGTTTTGATTTTCGCTCTCGATGGAGTCGTTGGGGACGCCTGCGGCGGTGAGGGCTTTGACGATGGCGTTCGAGGTGCGGGACCCGGCGGCGTAGGCAGAGTCGCTGTCCGGGCCGTAGGCGATGAAGCCGATGTGGAGGGTCGCGACATCGGCGAGAACGAGGACCTTGTCGGTGGCGGTGATGGCGATAGTGCGATTTTCCTTGTTGACCTGAATGGTCTGGGCGGAGACAGTTGCGGCCGTTGTGGCCAGGAGGGCGGCGGAGAGGGCGAAGGAGGCAAGGCGGAGGATGGTCATTGATCTTCTCCTGTGGAGTTGAGCAGGTCGGCCAGGGTGGGTTTGTGTTTGGGACTGGCGGCCAGCTTTTGTTTGGGGTCGGGAAGGACGCGCTCTGGGGGTGGAGTGCCGACGCGCTCGCGGGCGTTGGCCTTGACGGCCTTGATCTTGGAGAAGACTTGCTTTTTGGGCTTCCTCATCCGTCTTCCTTCCTCGAGTTGGTTCCGGGCTCGGGAGCCCCTCGTGATTATGCATGACTCTTGCTTGTGAGGGGGCATCTAAGGCAGGATTGCAGAAGAGATTCGACCTCAGGTTGGGGTCGAGGATCGGATGAGGTGCTGGATGGAAGAGCGGGACTTTTTTGATGAGCGGGCGGAGCAGCGAACTCATGTGATGACTTGTCCCCACTGCGGGCAACAGGGGGAATACCAGATTGAATGGGTGGTGCGAAGGAAGAAGGCGCAGCTTCCGAGGGGTGCCGATGATCGCGACCGGGCGCGTTTTGCCAAAGCGCAGAGTTATATGGTTCGCCGCGATGATCCGATGGGGTGCAAGAACATCCGGTGCCGCAAGCGGTTCGACGTGGTGGGGATACAGTCGGTTGCATTTATTTAGCCGATCTCGGGCGTTGCGTAAGTGCTGATTTGGGCTACCGGCAAAGACTTTTTACGTCGGCTCGGTCGATCCGGGCAGGCTGTGATTTAATACAAACTTATACCGATGCTGGCCTTTGCCTGGCTCGGGCCGTAATTTGAACAGGAATGACCAGGGAGACCAAGAACGCGATGGCGAATGCACTGCTTCCAATCGAAGAACGCAACTTGACGCCGGATGAGGTGGAACGACTGGATAAACGCCGTCGTCGCGGCCAACTCTTCCTGGTGCTCAGCTTTCAGGGCCTGATCGTGGCTACCCTGCTGACGTTGTGGAGCGGACAGGATCTGACTTTGTCGCCAGGTTGGGCGCATCCGGTCGTTTACTGGAACGCGATCACCTTTACCGCGGCGCTGGTCTTCGCCATCGTTGGGGTTCGATTGAAGCGCGGCAGCAACGAGTTTCTGAGCTACTGAAACTAACCGGACGCGCCAACTCTTAATGTTTCTTTATATGACTTAAGAGTTGGGCGTTTTAGAAATGCTGTTGCCAATCGCTGCGATGCTGATATTCTTCGCGTTAGAGTTTGGGAGACGCTGATATTGGCTGCAACGGCGTTTTCTACTTAGAGTATCCCGGTTGTTGAGACGGTGCTGCGGCAGCAGCCGCACTCCGGGAAGGCACACACGTATCGCAACAAAGCATGAAATTTAGAAACGGCTACACGATTGCGAGCGGTTTAGCGTAATCGTCTGATCCACTGATTTTGCAGAGATTTTCGGCCCATGTTGCTTCGCAACTTGAGCCATTGCATCTAAAGTTTGTATAGGAACCAGGTAGTTGGCATCCGGGTACGTCTCTTGATGATTGGCGATGGAAATACCGCGATTCTGGAGTTGGAAAAGCAGGCGTTTCAGTCTCCGGGACGGCTGCGAGACAAGTTAGGCAGGTCCATCACTGATCTGCGTGTCTCGGTGACTGACCGCTGCAACTACAAGTGCGTCTATTGCCGGACTGGGAACGAAGGAGCGCAGTTCACCGAACTCTCAATTGAAGACTACCTGCGGATGGTGCGGGTCTTCGTCTCACTAGGAGTGGAGAAGATAAGGCTGACCGGAGGAGAACCTCTGCTGCGGTCGAGCCTGGTGGAGATGGTTCGCGAGCTGGCCGGGATGCGGACGGCATTTCTGCCGGATGGAAGCGTGACCGGTGATCTCGGCAATCCTTTGGATATCGCCCTGACCACGAACGGGCATCTGCTGGAGGGACTGGCCCAGCCGCTGAAGGATGCGGGGCTGAATCGTGTCACGGTCAGCATGGATGCGGTGGATCCGGAGACCTTCAGCGCGATCACACGCGTTCCGCGGAGCTACGAAAAGGTGCTGGCGGGAGTGCGAAAGGCTCAATCGGTGGGGCTGGGCCCGGTGAAGGTGAATTGCGTGCTGCTGCGCGGGTTCAACGATGGACAGATCGAGCAGTTCGCGGAGTTCTCGCGGCGTGAGGGAGTGATCGTTCGGTTCATCGAGTGGATGCCTCTGGAGGAAGACCGAAGCTGGAAGAGGGAGTCTGTCGTCTCGATGGACGAGATTATGAAGCGGTTGAATGCGTTCCGTCCACTGGTGGAGTTGGCTCCGCATGCGGCTAGCGAAACGGCGAAGCGGTTCACCTTTGAGGATGGCCGGGGGGAGATAGGCATAATTGCGCCGGTGTCGCGCCCCTTCTGCGGGCATTGCAGCCGCGTGAGACTGACCTCGGATGGGAAGATACGGACTTGTCTGTTTTCGCAGAGCGACCACGACCTGTATGGCGAGATGGTGCGTGGCGGAACGGATGAGGAGTTGGCTGCGTACATTCGCAAGATCGTAATGCGGAAGGAAGCACGTCATCACATCGGCGAGCCGGGTTTTGAAAAGCCATCGCGCAGTATGGTTCATATCGGCGGATGAGCAGCGCATTCGTTGTGTCGTCTCTGTCGAGGACTTGTTGAATTATTGCGGGAGCTATGAGAGGCTGATATGTGATATGTGCAAAAAAATGCACATATTCATGAGGACAGCGATTGAAGGACAGACGGCAGTTTGAAGTGATCGAAAGTCGTCAAATGGATCACCTTCGAGTGTTCCACGACGTTGCGCGCGCGCTGACTTCGAGCCTCGAACTGGAGGAGATCCTGGGGGCCATCATGAACAAGATGGCCCAGTTCTTCGGACCCGAACGCTGGTCGCTGCTGATGGTGGACGATAAGTCAGGCGAACTGTACTACGCGATTGCGGTAGGAGAGAACGCTGAGAGCCTAAAGGGGCTGCGGGTACCGATGGGGGAAGGAGTTGCCGGTTGGGTGGCGGCAACGGGGAATCCTCTGGTGGTGCCGGACGTGGCTCTTGATCCGCACTGGTCCGCGTTTGCGAATAAGCATCCTGATCTGAAGATCCAGTCGATTGCCTGCGTGCCGGTGCGATCCGGGGATAAGACACTGGGCGTGATTCAATTGCTGAACAGCAAGCTCGACCTGCTGTCTGAGCATTCGATCTCCTTTCTGCGAATTCTGTGCGATTACGCGGCGATCGCAATTCAGAACGCCCGGTCGATGACACTGATTCAGGAGTTGACCATCACGGATGACGTAACGGGACTTTTTAATGCTCGGCACCTGTACACCATGCTGGACGAAGAGGTGGCTCGGGGGCAGGTATTTAGTTTGATGTTCGTCGATCTGGATCACTTCAAGTCGGTGAATGACACCCATGGCCATCTGATTGGGAGCCGGCTGCTGGCGGAGATTGGCGGGTTGATGAGGCGGAGCCTGGGGCCGAACAACGCGGCGTTTCGCTATGGGGGGGATGAGTTTGTCGCGCTGCTGCCGGGGATGGGGAAGGCAGCGGCAAGCGGGACCACGATGGCCCTATGCGAAGATCTGAGGTCGTCACGCTTCCTGGAGGGAGCCGGGCTTTCGCTCAGCCTCTCGGGAAGCTTTGGGCTGGCGAGCTATCCCGAGGACGGGAATACGGTTCAGACGATTCTGCGCGCGGCGGATACGATGATGTATGAGGCTAAGAAGACGCGGGATAACGTTGCGGTGGCGGGCAAGGGTATGATCGGACGCGCTGAGACAGCCAGACCGGTCGGCGGTTCGCGTCGGGAGGTCTCGGGAATGTTTCTGGAGCGCGACTCCATTCCTCGTAACTAGACGATTTCTCTCCTAAGTATCTCTTCTAAATGACTGACACTTCTAGTTTTGACTGGGGCTGTGGTGTTCGAGTGTGACTCCCCGGCGGGGTTCGGGCTTCAGGACGTCGCGGTTTTCAGGGGAGATGGGGTGGACGCCGAAGTCCCAGACGCCGAGGTTGACGGCCTTGTCGGAGAGAACTTCCATGAGGGCGAACTCGCCGAAGTCCAGGGGCTCCCTGGGACTTATCTTTAGCCAGTGACCGCCGGGCAGTAGCTCGGTGGTGGTTTCGACGACGTCTTCCTGGCGCTGGACCCCGCCGAGTAGGCCGATGCGGAAGCTGGCGATGACCCGTGCCCCCCGGCGGACGTCGGCGCGGACGATGACGTAACGGCTCGTAGCGGAGCCGCCGCTGGGGTCGTTCCCGGCTCGGGTGGTGGCTCCGTGGGTGTCGACGGTGAGGGGCGTGCCGGCGGTCGAGCCTACGCTCTCGTCGCCGATGCGGAGGTAGAGGACGGGGTCTTTGACGTGGAGTTGGATGGGCGAGGACTCGCCTTTGAGCTCGACGATCTGGTGGGAGGCGGAGAGGGGGTTGACGGCGGCTTTGAGGAGGTTGTGGCCGGTGTTTCGATTGAGGTCGCTGTCGGTCTGGGCGAGGGGGACCAGTTCGGGGGTGCCGCGGTAGGTGTCGAGGGCGAGGGTGCTGTCCTGTTCGGGGAGGCGGAGGTCCTTGGCGACCTCGGGGGTGAGGGAGGCGCGGTCGGCTTCTTCTTTGAGGAGTTCGGGGGCGATGGCGGGGGGCTGGGGGTTGTCGGGGCTGGCGGTGGGTTGGGAGTGCTGGCGGTCCCAGCGTTTGGTGGCGTCGAGGTCTACGAGGGAGAGGGGGATCTCCTCTTCGGCACCGCCGCGCTCGGCGCTGATGTAGTGGACTACGTTGCCGACGATGCGGTAGCTCATGATGACCTGGTAGCTGCCGTCCTGGAGGATGAGGCGGGTGCGGTGCGGGGTCGCGTCGTCGGGCTGGAGGACGGTGGTGTGTTGCAGAGCGTGGAGAAATTGTGGCGCGCTGATGGTGGCAGCGAGGAGAATTGTGGCGAGTTTTGTGGTGCGGCGTGGATGTTCCATCGGGTGATTCCACAGTTTAGACGCAGTGTAGGATTTTCCGGAGTGGAGCCACCCCCTCCCCCCTGGGGGGGGTGGGGTATTTTGCAGCGAAGTCTTTTCTTTTGTTTGGTTTGCGGAAGGGGTGTGTCTGCAAACCATTCCATCAAAAGGACTTACTCGTAAAATATTTAAAATAAAAGGGTTATTTTCGGTTTTCCGGTTTATGTGCAAAAGAAAACCCCGAAGGTGTTTCCCCGGGGTTTCTCTGAGTTCCTTGCTGTGGTCTTACTTCCATTATAGCGGTTGGGTCGGGGGGAATACGCCACGCGAATCTGCCCGTCTGGAGCGGGTTTTGAGGGTTCAGGGGCTTGACAGGTTTCCGGCCTGATTTGGCTTTCGCGGGGAACGCTACTCTGCTGTCTGATGCTCTGCGGGCGATGCGTCGAGGAAGGCACGGATCAACGCATCCGTCTCGACGGGTCGCTCCTCCATCAACCAGTGTCCTGATCCTATGATGACCGCCTCCGTGACGTTGGTGGCTACGTGGCGCATGATGACGGCTTGCAGGGAGCCGAAGGACTTTTCTCCACCCACGGCGAGCACCGGCATGGTCAGCTTTGTCTGCTCGAAGACTTTGTTGTCTTTGGCATCCTGGGGAAAGGCGGCGAATTGCGCGAAACCGGCTCTCATGCCTCCGGGCTGTGCGTAGGTGGCCGCGAAGAACTCTCGGGTAGCCTCGTCGGGCTTGGCTGGATCGCCGGTGAAGTCGTTCCATATGCGGTCGAAGTAGATGCGTTCGCGGCCCTGCACCAGGCGCTCCGCATCGGGTCCGTGGAAGTTGAAGTGCCAGACGCCGGGGTTTTGTAGGATCTCGCTCCACGGGTCGATGCCGGGAATTGGGGCGTCCATGACGACCAGACGCTCGACTTTGTCGGGATAGGTTGCAGCGTAGGCGTAGGCGACCATGTTGCCGATGTCGTGGGCGACGACGAAGGTGCGGTCGTAGCCTAACCCAGTGACGACGGCGCGAATGTCCTGGGCTTGTGTCTTCTTGTCGTAGCCAGTCGCGGGCTTTGAGGAGCGCCCGATACCGCGAAGGTCGGGAACCACCACGGTGTGATCCTTCGTGAGGTCCCTGGCCAGTGGAGCCCAGGAGTCGCTGTTCTCGGCGTATCCGTGCAGGAGCACGACGACGGGTCCGTGTCCGCCATAGCGCACAAAGATCTCCGCGCCAGCGGGGCTGTGAATGGTTTTGGACTGGAAGCTCGAGGGGACGGACGGTTGAGCAAGGCTGGAGATCGTTCCAGCGACGAAGAGGGTTGCGGCGAGAAGACGGCAAATCATGAAAACTCCTTACCCGGAGGCAGCGACTCCCGATCCGACAGAAGGAGCGGACACGAGAGGTAGCTCGACAGGCGATAATAGACTACACAGTCTAATATGCGCCGACGCTCTAAAAGGATTCGCGGTTTTGATCTTTTTTTGCGGAATGTCTTGGAGGGCGGTTTTAGAAGTTGCCCAGAAACTGTCCTGCCGGACGGGCCTTCACACGCCTCTTTAAAGCTTCGCATGGTCCTCCCGATGGTCGGAGATTCTCTTCCGTCGCGACCAACGGGAGCGCCAACCGAAGGGGTATACCTATCACGAAGTGATCGCCCCGCGCGCAGCGGGCCCTTCCGGCAGGACAAATTTCTTAGTCGAGGGCGGCAAGCGCAACGGCTGCTACATGTGCCAGTTCCTTGCGGTCATGGTTGAGCCGGGCCAGCGCTCGCATTCCCTGGATGGTAGCCACGAAAAACTTCGACAAGGCAACCGGGTCCTTCTCCGGGGCAAGCTCGCCGCGCTTTTTTGCTTCGACAAATGCCGTCGTGAAGATTCGCTCGACATCCTTCTGGTTGTCGCGCAGGAAGGCTTTAATCTCCACGTCGTCGACGGAGCGGCTTAGATTGGCGTTCATGAGCAGACATCCGCGTTCGTGCTGTGCCCTGCTCTCACGGATGATGGATTGGAAGAGGCTATCGCAGGCTTTCCTGACCGGCTTTTCGTGGGTGAGGAGATCCTTGAGGTCGCCGTTCGTCTTGTCGCGATAGCGGCTCATGGCCTTGAAGTAGATTGAGCGCTTGTCTCCGAAGGTGTCGTAGAGGCTCTGCCTGGAGATTCCCATCTCTCGCATGAGCGTGTCTAGCGAGGTGTGCTCGTAGCCAAGGCGCCAGAAGACTTCGACAGCGATCTCGAGGGCTGCGTCCGGGTCGAATTCTTTGGTGCGCGCCATGGTTACAGGTTAGATGGGATGTGCGCAGCGGGGGACTCAGTAAACTCTGTCCTGCCGGACGGGCTCCCTACGCGAGAAGGTCTGAGTGGGTTAACGGGGATGGGCCTCCCGTTGGTCGGCATTTTGCTTCCGACAAGCTATCGCAGGATTACCGAAGAGAGATGATCCCTGAGAGTTGACTCTTATAGACGACCAGTCTATTATCAATCAGTTATGAGCACTGCTCCCTCAACTCGCGATCATCTGCTTGCGGTGGGGCTCGAACGGCTTCGTTCGACTGGGTATACCGCGACCGGGGTGAAGGAGGTGCTTGATGTGGCGAAGGTGCCGAAGGGCTCGTTCTATCACTACTTCCCGAGCAAGGAAGAGTTTGCGGTGGAGGTGTTTCAGCTTTACGCGAAGGGCGAGGCGGAGCGGTCGGCGCGGGTTCTTGGGGATCGCAAGGGTGCTCCTTTGAAGCGGCTGCGGCGATACTTCGAGGAGTTGATCTCGATCTATGGGCAGCGCGGCGAGATCAGCGGATGTTTGGTGGGGAGCCTGAGCCTGGAGGTGGCGGATCACAGCCCCAGGATGCGGTCGGAGCTGCGGGGGGTCTTTGCGGCGTGGCAGAAGAGCATCGCGGATGTGCTGCGGGAGGCGATTCAGCGGGGGGATCTGGCGAAGTCTATGCAGCCGGATGCCCTGGCGGCGTTTCTGCTGAACAGCTATGAGGGGGCGCTGATACGGATGAAGGCGGAGAAGAGTGACAGGCCGCTCGAAAACTTTCTTCACTTTGCGTTTGATGTGTTGCTGAAGAAGTAGGCTGACGGGCACGCTTGAGTCCTTGAGCGGCAAGGACTGGGCTATGATCGAGTTGATCGTTCCTCGGAAGATCTTTCCCCGGAAGATCGTTCCGCCGAGAGTGGCTATGATGCGAACTCGCTTCACCTCGTCTGTTGTGGCGCTTGCGCTGCTGTCGACGGTGGGCTTTGCTCAGGCCGACCATCACGCCTCGTCGGAGAAGTTGGGGACGGTGAGCTTCAGCACATCGTGCAGCAGCGCAGTGCAGCCACAGTTCAATCGGGCGGTGGCGCTGATGCACTCGTTTCAGTTTGCGAGTGCGATTGAGGCTTTCCATGCGATTCTTGGGAGCGATCCGTCGTGCTCGATGGCTTACTGGGGTATCGCATTGAGCGACTGGGGCAATCCGTTCGCTTCGGGTCTCAAGTCGCAGGCACAACTCGATGCAGGCCTGAAGGCCGTGGAGCAGGGACGAGAATCGCCTCCGAAGAGTGAGCGTGAGCATGTTTATCTTGAGGCTGTTGCGCATCTCTATACCGATACCGCGACCGTCGATCAGCGCTCTCGGAAGCTGGCCTATGAGAGCGCGATGGCTGCGGTGAGCGCGGCTTACCCTGAGGACACGGAGGCGGCCATCTTCTATGCGCTGGCTGTGTCTGCTGCCGCTGATCCGACCGATAAAACTTACGCCCGGCAACTGAAGGCTGGCGCGATTTTGGATCGCCTATACGTTCAGTATCCCGACCATCCTGGGCTGGCGCACTACATCATCCACACGTATGACGTTCCGCCCCTGGCTGCACGGGCGGCTGGGGCGGCGCAGCATTACAGTGAGATTGCGCCATCGACTCCTCACGCGCTGCACATGCCCTCGCATACGTTTACGCGGGTGGGAGACTGGCAGGCTTCGATTGACGCGAATGTTTCTTCTGCGGCGTCTGCACGAGAGGCAGGACAGCCGGCGGACCAGTTGCATGCCAGCGATTATCTGGAGTACGCCTACCTGCAGACGGCCCAGGACAACGCTGCGAAGGGTGCAGCGGAATCTGCTGAACAGATTTTTTTGCGCTTCGATCCGAAGATGCAGATCGGTGGGGCGGCCAGCCCGTCGGCGGCCTACTTTGCGAGGGCGGCGATACCGGCACGATACGATCTGGAGCGGCGAGACTGGGCAGACGCTGCAAAGCTCCAGCCGCTGGCGAGCCCGTTTCCCTACACGGAGGCCATGACCTACTTTGCCCGGGGCCTGGGGGCTGCGCATTTGAAGGACGCTGCGGCTGCACGAGCTGCAATCGACTCTCTGGCGCAGTGCCGCGACCGGCTGAACACGATGAAAGAGGGCTTCTGGGCGAACCAGGTGGAGATTCAACGGCTGGAAGTGGTCGCATGGCTCGAGTCTTCGCAGGGGCACTTCGAGGACGCATTGGCTGGGATGCGCAGAGCTGCCGAGATGGAGGATGCGACCGAAAAGAGTGTGGTTACGCCGGGGCCGCTCGCTCCAGCTCGCGAGCTGCTGGGAGATTTGCTGCTGGAGTCGAAGCACCCCGCTGAAGCGCTGGTGGAGTTTGAAGCGACGCTCAAGAGGGAGCCGAATCGCTTCTGGTCGCTCTATGGGGCAGCTGAGGCGGCGAAGAGGGCCGGCGATCAAGAGAAGGCTAAGAGGTACTTCCATGAGTTGGTCAAGGTTGCCGAGCGGGCCGACCGGCCTGGACGTCGGGAGCTGGTCGAAGCACGAGGTGTGGCCGGGCAGGATTAGCAGAGTTACGCCTTAGAGAACTTCCTCTTGGGAAAGAGTTTTTTTGAATCTAGTAACCAACCGGTCTACTCTAACGAAGCGAATTAGTTTTCTGATTCACACCTTCGCAGTATGGAGACTCTTATGACGACCTCGGCTACTTCTTTTACAGGCAATGCTCTTGGCACTGCTCTTATTACTGGCGCATCGACAGGAATCGGTGCAGTGTATGCGGATCGGCTGGCGCACCGCGGCTATGACCTGATCCTGGTGGCTCGCAACGGCGAAAAGCTGAAGGAGCTGGCGGCTTCGCTGAGTTCGGCGACTGGCCGTTCGGTTGATGCGGTTGCTGCGGATCTTACGAACAAAGCGGATCTGCGCAGGGTGGAGGAGCAGCTGCGGTCGGATGCGTCGATTACGATGCTGGTGAACAATGCGGGCTTTGGCGGAACGACTTCGCTGGTGGACTCGAAGATTGATGAGCTCGAGAACATGATTGAGTTGAATGTGACGGCGTTGACGCGGCTGACCTATGCTGTGGTGCCGGGGTTTCTGGCGAGAGGAAAGGGCGCGATCATCAACATCTCTTCGGTTGTTGCGGTGGCTCCGGAGCTGCTGAACGGCGTGTACAGCGGGACAAAGGCGTATGTGCTGAATCTTACGCAGTCGCTGCATAAAGAGGTGGGCGGCAAGGGTGTTCAGGTGCAGGCTGTGCTGCCTGGGGCTACGGCGTCGGAGTTCTGGGACCGTGCGGGGATTGGCGGGCATGAGAATCTGCCGTCGGAGATTGTGATGAGCTCGGAGGAGATGGTGGATGCTTCGCTGGCTGGGTTCGACAGCGGGGAGTTGGTCACGATTCCGGCGCTGCCTGAGGTTGCGGATTGGGAGCGGTTCAATGCAGCGCGCGTGGCGCTGGGGCCGAACCTTTCGCACAAGCATGCGGCGAAGCGGTATGGAGTGCGCTCGTAAGGGTACGCTGTCCTGCCGGACGGGCCCGCTGCGCGCGGAGCGGTCACTTCGTGACTTGTGTACCTTGTCTGGGAGGGTTTGGGGATGCGGGTCCTCCCGTTGGTCGGGGGAGAAGATTGTGCCGACCAACGGGAGGAGCTATGCAGTCTGGTTCGCCAAGACCGGTAGACACGTCACGAAGTGACCGCCCGAACCGGGGCCCCCGCAAACAGGTCTTCGTTTGTGGGGTGGTCAAGCGTAGGGAGCCCGTCCGGCAGGACCTTATTTTGCCGCGAGGGTGATGCACTCCTCGAGGATGTCGAGGGCTACGTTGGCCTCCTGCTCGTTGACGATGAGCGGGGGGCAGAGGCGGATGGTGGTTTCGCCGCAGCCGAGGATGAGGAGGCCGCGCTCGAAGGCCAGATCGACGACCTTGTCGCGCATGGGGCCTACCGGGGTGCGGGACTGCTTGTCTTTGACGAGTTCGACGCCGATCATGAGGCCGCGACCGCGGACGTCGCCTACGGTGGGGTGTTTCGCTACCCAGGGGCGGAGACGGTCGAGCATCTTTTCGCCTATGGTGGCGGCGTTTTTGAGGCCTTCGCGCTCGAGGATGTCCATGGTGGCGAGGGCGGCGGCGATGCAGATGGGGTTGCCGCCGAAGGTGCTGGCGTGCGAGCCGGGGACCCAGTCCATGACGTCGGCTTTTGCCATGCAGATGCCTAGAGGCATGCCGGACGCGATGCCTTTGGCGATGCAGACGATGTCGGGCTGGACGCCGGAGTGCTCGATGGCCCACCACTTGCCGGTGCGCGCGGCGCCGGACTGGACCTCGTCGGCGATGAGGAGGATGCCGTGGCGGTCACAGATGCGGCGAATCTCCTGAAGGAAGTTGGTGGGGGCCACGACGTAGCCGCCCTCGCCCTGGATGGGCTCGAGGATGATGGCAGCGACCTCTTCGGGCGGGAGGATGGTTTTGAAGAGTTTTTCTTCGATGTAGCGGGCGCAGCCGAGGGCGAAGGCTTCTTCTTCCTGCGGGCCGCCGCTACAGCCGCGATAGGCGTAGGGGTAGCGGACGTGGTGGACGCCGGGGACGAAGGGGGCGAAGCGGCGCTTCTGCTGGGGCTTGGAGCCGGTGAGCGAGAGCGCTCCCATGGTGCGGCCATGGAAGGCGCCGAAGAAGCTGATGATGTTCTGGCGGCCGGTGTGGTAGCGGGCGAGCTTCATGGCGCACTCGACGGCTTCGGCGCCGGAGTTGCCGTAGTAGAACTTGTGCGGGCCGGGCATGGGTGCGATGGCGGACAGGCGCTCGGCGAAGGTGGTCATGTTCTGGTAGTAGAAGTCGGTGCCGGACATGTGGATGAGTTCGGCGGCCTGATCTTGAATGGCTTTGACGACTTCGGGATGACAGTGGCCGGTGGAGTTGACGGCGATTCCGGCGGCGAAGTCGAGGAACTCGTTGCCGTCGACGTCGGTGACGCGGATGCCGCGGCCGGATTTGGCGACCATGGGGTAGCTGCGGGTGTAGCTGGGGGAGATGAGGCGGTCGTCGTCGGCGACGATCTTTTTGGCGTGGGGGCCGGGGAGGGTGGTTTTGATCTTGGGGCCGAACTCGGCGTAGTGCTTGGAGCGGATGGCTTCTCCGGCGGCGGGCTTCAGGTCTTCGAGGGTCTTTTCGGTCAGGGTGGTCATGCGAATCTCTCCTTGGGGGCAACGGGGCGTTTGGTCTTTCCGTTCGTGCTCGTGTCCGTTCCGGATGAGGGACGGCGGCGCTCTGTGGTTGCAGAGAGAACGGTTTGCGCTGGTGGCGAGGACTTCGCCGGCTGGAGGGTGGTGCGCTTAGTCGCCGGCGAAGAGACTAGGTCGCGTGAGGCTGGGCAGAACGCGGAGATGGCGGCGCGGCATCTGGTGGCGCCTGGAGCGGCACTGGAAGGCTGCGCTGCGATTGGTCCGGGCTGTGTCGAACAGCGATTTCATGGGGAATCTGCCTTTGGCGGTGAGTATACCTTATCGTGGTAACACTCGAAAACCTATGTCCTGCCGGACGGGCCCACTGCGCGTGGAGCGAGCGTTCACACGCCTTTTTAAAGCTTCGCGTGGTCCTCCCGTTGGTCGGAATCATCTTCGTTCGCGACCAACGGGAGCGCCAACCGAAGGGGTATACGCGTCACGAAGTGACCGCACTCCGCGCAGGAGGCCCGTCCGGCAGGACAAAAACTCTCCTTGACAGCTTAGGGAAGTAGGTCTAGCCTCCTAATCATCTTAGGGGGACACTTGACCACCCAGGCCCAACTCCTTCCCGGCACACTCGATCTTCTGATTCTTCGCGCGGTCTCGCTTGGGCCTTTGCATGGGTATGGCGTGCTTCTGCGCATTGAGCAGATCTCCGGCGGAGCGCTGCTGATTGAGCAGGGCGCGCTGTATCCCGGGTTGTTTCGTCTGCTGCGTCAGGGTCTGCTGAAGGCTGACTGGGGCACCTCGGAAAATAATCGCCGGGCCAAGTTTTACGAGCTGACTGCAGTGGGCCTTAAGCGCCTGCAGGAAGAGACGGACAGCTGGAACCGCCTGGCTACCGCGATCGCCAGCGCACTTGCACCGCAACCGGAGGAAATATGAGACTCATCGACTCTCTACGCTCCTTTGTTTCGACGCTGTTTCATCGTGCTGAGATTGATCGTGAGATTGAGGAGGAGCTTCGCTCGCATATTCAACATCGCGCCGATGATCTCGAGCGTGGTGGTCTTCCACGCGCAGAGGCAGAGAGGCGTGCGTGTATCGAGTTTGGTGGTTATCAGCGATTGAAAGAAGAGAGCCGCGATGCACTGGGCGGCCAGTTTGGCGAGGGGCTGCTTCAGGATATTCGTTTCGCGCTGCGCCGGATGGCCAAGAAACCTGGCTTCGCGATTGTTGCCATTTTGACACTGACGTTTGCGATTGGGGCGAATGCGGTTGTGTTTGGTGTTTTGAATGCGTTCATCCTGCGGCCGTTGAATGTGCCCCAGTCGGAGAGCCTTTACGGGCTGTGGCGCCTGCCCGGCGATATGTCCGAGTCATATCCGGACTATCTCGACCTGCGGGACCGCAACCACAGCTTTGAGAGTGTGGCGGCTTACAACGTCATGCAGGCGGCGCTGGATACGGGCAGCGATCCCTCGCGCGCCTGGATCGAAGAGACCAGCGGAAATTACTTCGATGCTCTGAAGTTGGAGCCTTACCTGGGGCGGTTCTTTCATGGCTCCGATGAACACGGCCCGAACAGCGCACCATACATTGTGCTGACGTACGACTACTGGCGCAGCCACTTTCAGGGTGATCCGAGCGTCGTCGGTCGTGTCGTCCGGCTGAACAAATTTCCCTACACGATTGTTGGGGTTGGGCCGCCGGAGTTTCACGGCACGCTGATATTCTTCAATCCGGATTTTTTTGTGCCGATTGTGAATCATGCGCAGTTCGATGAGACCGATCTGAACAATCGAGGCAATCGTTGGGTGTTTATGACGTTGGGACACCTGAAGGCAGGAGTGACTCCGGCGCAGGCGATTGCGGATCTGAACTCGGTTGGAGCTTCTCTTGAGAAGGCGTACCCGAAAGACGATCCCAAGATGAGGTTCAAACTGGCGCGGCCGGGGCTTTATGGCGACTATATTGGCCGCCCTGTGCGGACGTTTATGACCGCACTGATGCTATTGGCGGGATTGATTCTGCTGGCAGCGTGCGCCAACCTGGGCAGCCTGTTTGCGGCACGCGCTTCGGATCGATCGCGGGAGATCGCTCTGCGGCTGGCGCTTGGGTCGAGCCGCAAACGGATTCTGCGTGGGCTCTTTGCCGAAGCTATCTTGATTTCGCTGGTGGGTGGGGCGGTTGGCCTTGCAGGCAGCGTGGCGTTGTTGCGGGCGTTGAGCGTGTGGCAGCCAATCTCCCGGTGGCCGCTTCGTATGTCCGTGAATCCGGATGTAAAGGTGTATGCGGTCGCTTTGTTTCTGGCGTTGGCCAGTGGACTACTGTTTGGTGCGGTGCCGGTAGGGCAGGTTCTTCGCACCGATCCGTATGAGGCGGTGAAGGGTGGCGCAGTAGAGACGAAGCGCGGACGGTTTGGTTTGCGGATGAGTTTCCGCGATTTGTTACTTGTGGTGCAGATTGCAATCTGCGCCGTGCTTGTCACTTCTTCGATTGTCGCGGTCCGCGGTTTAGCCAATTCGCTGCACAACAATTTTGGCTTCGAATTGAAGAACACGATGCTGGTTGAGACGGACCTAAATATGGCGGGCTATCTGGGCGACAAGGTTCCGCCCATGCAAAAGCGCATGATTGATGCGTTGGCTGCGATTCCCGGCGTTGAAACCGTGGGCCTGGGGGATCAGGTGCCTTTGGGCGATACGCAACCGGACTCGAACGTCTTCACCGACAGTACGACGGATCTAAGGCCTGCGAATGCCGCAACAAATTCGATCATGTTCAAGATCTCGCCCGAATACTTTCAAGCGGCAGGTACGGCGCTGGTGTCTGGAAGAGAATTTAGCTGGCAGGATAACAAGGACAAACCACGTGTCGCGGTGGTAAATCGACAGTTTGCGCGGAAGATCTTCGGCACGGAAGCAAAGGCTATGGGCGCGTACTTCAAGTTGCCGGAAGGAGCACGCGTACAAGTTGTGGGGATTGCCGAGGATGGAAAGTATGGAAGCCTCACGGAAGATCCGCAGCCGGCGATGTTTCTTCCTATTTTGCAATCGCCCTCCAACTCAGCGTACCTTGTGGTGCGCTCGAGCCGGAATCCGGAGCAACTTGCACTGGCCATCAGGAGCACTTTGCGGAATCTGGATGCAGGGCTGCCGGTTTATATCCAGACGCGCTTTCAAACTCTGGATGCGGCTCTGTTTGGTCCGCGGATGGCGACGATTTCACTCGGTGTATTGGGAGTGATGGGCGCGATGCTGTCAGTAGTTGGGATCTTTGGTATGGCGTCTTTCTCGGTGAGCAAGCGGCTGCGAGAGTTTGGGATTCGCATCGCACTGGGCGCGCAACGGAGAGAGCTGTTGCAGGCGGCGTTGGGGCGGACCTTCCGATTGCTGGCGTTCGGTTCGGCTGTCGGGATGTTGCTTGGTCTTGCGGCGGGCAAGGTGATTGCTTTTATCGTGTCTCAGGCTACGCCGTGGGATCCGATTGTGCTGGGTGGTGTGTTGGTGACGATGCTTCTGCTGGGGTTGCTCGCTGGCTGGATTCCGGCGCGGCGTGCGCTGGCTACAGATCCTTTGCTGCTGCTGCGCGAGGAGTAACGCGGGGCTGACGGCTCGTGTTGCTTGCGGGACAATGTTGCGCTAGCGGATGACGCTGCCGGGGACCAGGGGCTGGGGGGTGTCGTTGTCGAACTGCAGGCTGAAGGCGAACAGGAGATGGTAGAGGTCGCTGTGCAGGGTGGTGTAGTCGAAGCAGAGGACGTGACGGGTGGGGTCGACGGGATCGGACTTCTTCTTCGCTTTGACGGGGATGTTGCCGAGGAAGCAGGCCTTGGCAGCGTAGGTGGTCTGGGGGATCTTTCCGGCGGTGGCTGGCATGGGGACTGAGGCCAGGACGATGGCTGCGGGATGGCCGTCGATGGAGTAGCGGGTGGCCTCCTGGGTGACGGTGGGCTCGCCGTACTGCTTGAGCTGGCGGAGGATCTGCTCGCGGATGAAGGGGCCGAGCGTGGTGGCGCCACGGAGGACGTTGGGGCAGGTGTTGTCGATGGTGGAGAGGACGAAGGAGGAGGTGTCGACCGGGGAGACCGAGTTGGCGAAGAAGGTGGAGCGGGCACACTTCGGCGTCGCGGTGGTGGTTGAGCTGGAGGACTCTGGGGCGGTTCTTTCGGCGACGCTTGCGGGGTCGGGCACGAAGCGGCCGGGGTAGAAGTAGGTGATGTTCAGATCCTGATCGTGGAAGCTCCGCGGCAGGTTGGGATTGGACTGGGCGGAGGACTGGTCGGGAGTTTGAGCGAACGCAGAGACACAGACGAGAAGGACGAGCAATAAGGCAGCAGGACGAAGCACCATCTCCTTATCGTAGCACCGGGAGGGCTTTGCCTGCAGGCGTCGGGCGCGAGACAAAGGCGCGATACCATTGAGCAATGCCCGTCAATTCAGCGCCAAATCGAACGCGGATTCTGCTGTGTTTTGCATGCGTTTATCTCTTCTGGGGATCGACGTACCTGGCGATGCGGTATGGGGTGGAGGTGCTGCCGCCGTTTGTGCTGGGGAGCGTGCGGTTTCTGATAGCGGGCGTGCTGATGCTGGCGGCGTCGGCTGTGCTGAAGAAGAAGATGCGGCCGAACCGGCAGGAGTTGGTGCGGCTAATTGTGATTGGTGTGCTGATGCTGGGGTGCGGGAATACGTCGGTGATCTGGGCGGAGCAGTATCTTCCGACGGGGCTGGCGGCGCTGCTGGTGGCGGTGATTCCGTTGTATGCGGCGCTGATCGAGATTGTGCTGCCCAGGGGCGAAGGGTTGAGAGCGAAGGGGTGGGTTGGGGTCTGCATCGGGTTCGTGGGGATTGTGTTTCTACTGTGGCCGGGGTTGCGGGAGGGGCTGCGTGGTGACTCGCGGCAGATCGTCGCGGCGGGGGTGACGCTGGGCGGAGCGATGTGCTGGACAAGCGCTTCGGTGATCTCGCGGCGGTCGACATTTCGGATTAGCGGATTCGCGGCGGCGGGTTGGGAGATGCTGTTCGGCGGTGTGTTCAATGCGTTGATGCTGGTGGTGACGAAGGGATACCACGGGGCGCAATGGGGACTGCAGGCCTGGGCTTCTACGCTTTATCTGGCGGCGTTCGGATCGATTCTTACTTACAGCGCGTATGTCTACCTGCTGGACCATGTGGCGGTGTCGAAGGTGGCGACGTATGCCTATGTGAATCCGGTGATCGCGGTGATTCTTGGGGTGATCCTGCTGAAGGAGCGCTTTGTTGCGGTGGAGTATGTGGGGATGGCGGCGATTCTGGTGGCGGTGTTTCTGGTGACCAGCTCGAAGATGAAGAGCGGAGCTGCGACTGTGGTGGATGAGGATATTGCGGCGGGACAAAAGGCTTAGTTCTCTTGCTGTCGTCTGCTAGTCTGCGGGCATGAGGCGCTTTTTGCTTGCCGCGGTTTGCGTGGCCACTATCGGTGGGTTGCAGGGGGCGACTCCAGCGACAGATGCGCGCGCGAGGGAGTTGATTCGTACGCTGAAGCTGTCGGTGCTGCCGAAGGAGTCGGGGTATCTGGGGATCATCGGAGTCTCTGCGCAGAAGGTGACGGTTGGTGGGCGCATGCTCGCGGTGCAGAGCCAGAACTACTACATGCTTACGCGGGAGAGGCCGATCAACTATCTCCACTGGCTGGAGCCGGACGATACGCACATCCTGGTGGAGGGTGGGCCGGTGGACTACTTCATCTTTCATCCGGAGGGACGTGTGGAGAAGGTGACGCTTGGGTTCGACTATGCGGCGGGGCAGCGGCCAGTAGTGGCGGTGCCGGGTGGCTGCTGGAAGGCGCTGCGGCTGCATGAGGGAGCTAGCTTCGCGCTGATGGTGAATACGCTTTCGCCGGAGTTTACGCCGGATCGCGTGAGGATTGGCGAGGGTGCTGAGTGGGTGAAGCGATTTGCCGGGAAGGCGGAGTGGGCTACCCCGGAGACGCTGCGGGAGTTTATCGGGCCGAACTGGGTGAAGTAGCTTTGAGATGCCGGTGTAGCTCGCTGCGCGGATTAAATCGAAAGAGTTGTCCTGCCGGACGGGCCCACTGCGCGTGGAGCGGTCACTTCGTGACTTGTATACCTCTTTTCGGTAAGACGAACTTTGGCTTCCTCCCGTTGGTCGGCACGAGAGACTGCTTAGGATTGTCACCGATATGGCTAGGACATGCCGATGATCTCGCCTGCTGCGTCGACGTTGATGTCCATCGCGCGGGAGGACTTGGGCAGGCCCGGCATTAGCATCATGCTGCCGGAGATGACGACGAGAAAGCCTGCGCCTGCGGAGAGCACGACGTCGGTGATGTGGAGGGTCCAGCCGGTGGGTGCGCCCATCAGTTTGGGGTCGTCGGTGAGGGAGTACTGCGTCTTGGCGATGCAGACGGGGAGCGCGCCGTAGCCCCACTTTGTGAAGCGGGCGAGTTTCTCTTTGGCTTGTGGCGAGAGCTCGACGTTGGCTGCACCGTAGACTTTTTGCGCGACGGCGGTGATCTTTTCGAGTGGCGAGGCACTGGGGACGTAGGTGCTGATGGGCGTGACGCTGGGGTTGGCGGCGATGACGCTGACTACCTTCTCGGCGAGCGCGGCGGCTCCGGCTCCTCCTTTTGTGAAGGCCTCGGAGAGGGCGAAGGCTGCGCCCTGGGCTTCGCAGTACTTTTCGAGGAACTTGAGATCTTCGTCGGTGTCGTTGGGGAAGCGGTTGATGGCTACGATGGCGGGGAGGTTGAAGCCGCGGACGATGGCGATGTGCTTCTTCAGATTTTCAAATCCGGCCTCAAGGTCGCCTGCGCCCTGAGTGCGAACCGACTGCACCGTGGTGACGAGGACCGCGGCGGAGGGCTTGATGCCGGAAGAAGGCATGACGATGTCCATGTACTTTTCGAAGCCGAGGTCTGAGGCGAAGCCGGTTTCGTTGATGACGTAGTCGGCGAGGCGAAGGCCCATCTGGTGCGAGAGGACGGAGCTGGTACCGTGGGCGATGTTTCCGAAGGGTCCACAATGAACCAGCGCGGGCGTGCCCTCCGTGGTCTGGACGAGGTTGGGAAGGATGGCTTCGCTGAGCAGCGCCATCATTGCGCCGGTGGCGTTTAAATCTTTTGCGAGGACGGGCTTGCCGCTGCGGGTTGAGCCGACGACGATTCTTTCCAGCCGAAGCCGCAGATCTTCGCGGCTGGCGGCGAGCGCCATGATGGCCATGATCTCGCTGGCGGCGGTGATGAGGAAGCCGGTGTGACGGTTGGCTCCGTCGCGTTTTCCGCCTGCCTGCACGATGATGTGACGTAGGGCGCGGTCGTTCATGTCGAGCGTGCGCGGCCAGTTGATGGCGTCGGGATCGAGGTCGAGTGGATTGCCGTCGAAGAGGTGGGAGTCGATGAGCGCGGCGAGGAGGTTGTGCGCGGAGGTGATGGCGTGGAAGTCGCCGTGGAAGTGGAGGTTTATTTTTTCTGCGGGTTCGACCTGCGAGCGACCGCCACCGGCTGCTCCGCCTTTCATGCCGAAGACCGGGCCGAGGGAGGGTTCGCGCGAGGTGATGATGGCTTTTTTTCCGATCTTCTCGAGGCCCTGCACGAGGCCGATGGAGGTGACGGTCTTGCCTTCGCCCGAGAGGGTGGGCGTGGTCGCGGTGACCAGGATGAACTTGCCGCGTACGGGGAAGGCGGGGTCGTCGAGGAGGTCGAGCGTGAGTTTGGCGCCGTAGCGGCCGAGGCGTTCGACGTACTTCTCAGGCAGGTTGAGCTTTTCGACGATGGCTTCGATGGGGAGAAGATCTTTGGTCATTGGTCTCTGCGTGTGTTCTCTGCGTGTTCGGGTTAGAAAAAGTTAGGGGGCCGCGGTGCCCATGGGAAGTGGGTAGAGCGGCGCGGCCTCGGCGCGGCCGAAGCGGACGGCGGTCTTGGTGATGCGATTGAGCGTGTCGATGTTGTTCGAAGAAAAGTACCAGACGAGGAGGTGGCTGTTCCAGTTGGTGGAGAGACCCATGGTGTAGAGCGCCTGCGGAACGGTGGGCTGGGTTGCAGAGTCTGTGGCTGATGCCTGCGGCTGGGCTGGACCTTGCGCTGGGCCTTGCGCGGCGGCCATGTGAACCTTCTGCCAGCCGACGTTGTACCAGGAGGGTGGCGCGATGGGCTTCATGCCGGGGACCTTGTTGACGATCTCGGCGAGGTCGCTGAGCAGGGTGGTGCTGCTACTCTCGTGCTCGGCGTTGAGGCACTCGACGTCGAGCTCTGCCAGCAGGATGGATGCGGTGATCGCGGGCGTGATGGTGACCTGCGTGCCGCCGTCCGGGGTGGGTTGAGTGCTTGTGGTTTGCGCGGGGCCGGACTGTGGGAGCTCGAGCAGGAGTGCGGGACGCAGGCAGTGGGTCTCGGCGGTGAGCTTTGGGTTGTCCATGTTGAAGAGGGTGAGATGGCCGTCGTGCAGGACTTTTTCGGGATCGGCTTTGACGAGGTCGGAGGGATAGAAGAGGCGCAGCTTGAGTGCCTCGCTCTCCCACTCGGTCGTGTTGGAGCTGGGAGTTTGAGCAGCTACTGTAAGAGACAGTATTAGGACGAAAAGGAACGCAATCAAGTCACGAGTTGCATGCGAAGGGATCATGTTATTTGTATTTCCAGCGTACGCCATCTTTGGAACTCCTACTAGGATGCCGTGGGAGCGAGGTCGTTGCGAATAACGTGTGCAAGGTGTAGCAAAACCGGTCTTATTCCGATGCCCAACAGTGTGAGACGGAGTTGCCAAAACGGCTGAGATAAACTCTTTTCCATGATTAGTTGCCACGTGCTCTCTACCCTGCTGCTCCTGGCGAGCGGTGGCGTTGTAAGTTTTCAAACAGCTGAGGCACAACAGGGCCCTCTCACACCAGCCGACAAATCCAGGTATGTTCAGCACCTTATGGATCTGCAGGTTGCTTTTACCTCTCCTCCTCCTATCGGAATGAGCATTACAGCTAAAGAGGTGGCGAGACAAGGTAGCTCTGGAAAAGACTTGGTAGTTAGGTACCAAATCTTCCTCAAAGGTGTTCCGGAAAATACGCTACTAACATCATGGCAGTTGCCCGTTGGAGCAGATAAATTGTCTGAAAACATCGATGGCATTTCAGTGAGAAAAGACGGAGTGCTTATCTGCGCCGGCAGAACGACAGACGAATGTGGGGACGCCAAGAAGCCGGATGAATCCGATCGAATTTACATTTCAACCACTTAAGGGTGAACCGTCGCGACTCGTATTCACAGCAGGTCAGACAAAAATCGGCCTGATGATCGTACCTGATCCTGTTGAGGCACATAACAAAGGATGCAGTCTGACAGCGACCCGCTTAAGTGCCAATTTTCAGTTGGCATTTCTATCAGGTGAAGGATACAGGCCTAACACAGATATTCACTATCGGTTTGTCTCAGACGCAACAAAGGAAGACGTGATCCACTCTGATGCGAATGGAATGATTCGCATTGCCATGCTTGCCCATTCTAAAGACCAAAAAACCGGCCAAGCAGTCTTCGAGATTACAGAGAAGAATTGCTCTCCTAAAGTGTCATATGAATGGGGAAACCCCTAGACCATGTAGCCTCGGCAGCGCCGGAACTCTTTGATAGTGGGCTTTACTTTCTTTTCCAGCGGACGCCATCTTTGGAGTCTTCGATTAGGATGCCCTTTTGGAGCAGGTCGTTGCGGATGGCGTCAGCGCGGGCGAAGTTGCGTGTCTTTTTGGCTTGAGTGCGTTCGGCGACGAGGGCGTCGATGGCGGCGTCGGAGAAGGCGAGGGTGGCAACGAGTTCAGGGGCTGCTTCGTCGATGCGGCCCTCGGCTTCGGCCCAGGTGAGCGCGGCGCGAGTGATGGCGGCGTCCCGGTCTTCGAGGACGGCGAAGACTCCGTCGAAGAGTTCGAGGACCTCAATGATCTGTGTCGCGTTTTCGCTGCGTAGCATTCCGGTGTCGGCTGCGGTGTTGGCGGCGCGAACGAGATCGAAGATGGCGGCGCGGGCTTCTGCTGTATTGAGGTCATTCGCGAGCGCGATGGTGTACGCCATCTTTGCCTCGCCTGTGAGCAACGAGAGAGCCTGGTCGCATCCTTGCAGGAAGCCGCCCTTCAGCATGCGCTGGTGGAAGGTGCGCAGGCGGTCGATGGCGTTGGTCGACTCGATGAGGCTGTCGAAGGTGAAGTTCATCTGGTGGCGGTAGGGCACGGAGATGAGCAGGAAGCGGATGGCGGAGGCGCGATAGCCCTTGAGGAGGAGGTCGCGGAGGGTGTAGAAGTTGCCTTCGGACTTGGACATCTTCTTGCCTTCGACGAGCAGGAAGCGAACGTGCATCCAGTGGCGGACGAAGGGTTTGCCGGAGGCAGATTCGGACTGCGCGATCTCGTTCTCGTGGTGCGGGAACATGAGGTCTTCGCCGCCGGCGTGGAGGTCGATGTTGTCGCCGAGGAACTTGGTGGCCATGGCAGAGCACTCGATGTGCCAGCCGGGGCGGCCGGTGCCGAGGGCTGTCTCCCAGGATTGTTCGCCGGGTTTGACGGCCTTCCAGAGGGCGAAGTCGCGGGCGGCGTCCTTCTCGTACTCGTCGATGTCGACGCGGGCTCCGTCTTCGATGCCGTCAAAGTCTTTTTTGGAGAGCTTGCCGTACTCGGGGAAGCGCGCGATGCGGAAGTACCAACTGCCGTCTTCGGCCTGGTAGGCGATGTCTTTGGCGGCGAGTTGCTCGATGAGCGAGACCATGTCGGGGATGCAGGCGGTGGCGTGGGAGATGTACTCGGGACGCTGGATGCCGAGGGCGTCGAGATCCTCGAAGAAAGCATCCTCAAACTTTTTGGTGTACTGGGCGATGGGGACGCCGGCGGCGGCGGCGTTGCGGATGATCTTGTCGTCGACGTCGGTGATGTTCATGACGTGCTCGACGGGGATGCCCTGCTGGCGGATGACGCGGCGGAGCACGTCGACGTGGAGGAAGGTGCGGAAGTTGCCGATGTGGCCGTAGTCGTAGACGGTGGGGCCGCAGCAGTACATTCGCAGAGCTTTTTGGTCGACGGGGGCGAGGGTTTCGATCTTTCCGCCGAGGGTGTTGAAGAGTTCTATGGTTGCCACGTTGCTCTAGTATCCTGCCGCAGCCGGCGCGTGGCGCGGTGCAGACTGCTCTCGCTTGAGATTCCCTGATGATTTTAGCTGATATCGCGGGGCAAATTGTGCCGGGTGGGGTTACTGCTGGCCGAGGCGGAGCTGGGGGGCTGCGCCGAGGTCTTCGGAGGCGAAGTCCCGAGCGAGGAGCTTTGGCCAGGCGGCGGCGGCGATCATAGCGGCGTTGTCGGTGGAGAGGGCTAAGGACGGGAAGGCGATGGTGAGGTTGCGGCGGTCGGCTTCGGCCTGGAGACGACGGCGTAGTTCGCTGTTGGCGGCGACTCCACCGGAGACGACGATGCTGTGCGCGCCAAGGGCTGCGGCGGCGGCGAAGGTCTGGCGTTGGAGATTGCCGACGACGGCATATTGGAAGGAAGCGATCAGGTCGAGGGTCTGCTGGTCGCAGAGCTTTACGGCTGCTGCGGACTTCGGGGTGAGCGTGGGATCGGCTGCGAGGGCGATGCGACGGGCTTCGATGCTGTCGCGCATGTGGTGGGTTTCAACGTAGCGGAGAACTGCGGTTTTGATGCCGCTGAAGGAGAAGTCGAAGTGCGGGCCTGCGGTGTTGGCGGGGGCTTTCTTGTTGGTGACTCCGGGGCGGGGGGCGCGATGTTTGATCTCAGCGAAGATGAAGGGGACGGCGCGGGGGTTGCCGTGAGGGGCGAGGGCGTCGATCCAGGGGCCGCCGGGGTAGCCCAGGCCGAGGAGCTTGGCGACCTTGTCGTAAGCTTCGCCGGCGGCGTCGTCGACCGTGCGGCCTACGTTGCGGTAGGTCCATATTGTCTCGCTTCCCTGCTCGTGGGTGGCGAGGTAGAGGTGAGTGTGGCCACCGGAGACGACAAGCGCGAGTAAAGGGAGTTCCATGGGGAGTTCGCTTCGCTGACGCGTCTCCATGAGAACGGCGTGGATGTGGCCTTCGAGGTGGTTGACGGAGATGAGCGGCTTGTCGAGGCCGAAGGTGAGCGCCTTCGCGTAGGTGATGCCGACGAGGAGCGCTCCGGCTAGGCCTGGGCCTGCGGTGATGGCTACGGCGTCGAGGTCGGCGAAGGTGATGGGGTGTCCGGCAACAGCGCTGGCGCGGGACATGGCCTCGCGGACGACGGGGACGATGTTGCGCAAGTGCTCGCGGGAGGCTAGTTCGGGAACGACACCGCCGTAGTTGGCATGGAGCGACATCTGAGAGGCGACAACGTTTGAGAGGGCTTCGCTGCCTGCGCGGACGACGGCGGCCGCGGTCTCGTCGCAGGAGCTTTCGATACCGAGGATAAGACCCGTGCCGAGGCCGGTCGTTTCGCCCGTCGTTTGGCTATTCCTCTCGCCGCTTTGGGGACTTTCGCGCATCTCTCTATCATAGGGGAAGCATGAGCGAGCTTTGGGGCGAGAACGCGAGGTACCGGGCGGCGCGAGAGATCGTGGTAGCTCTGCGAACGGCGGGGTATACAGCCTACTTTGCTGGCGGATGTGTGCGCGATCTGCTGCTTGGAGTTGAGGCGAAGGACTTCGATGTGGCGACCAGCGCGACGCCGGATGTAGTGATGGGAACGTTTGCGAAGACCTATTCGGTGGGGGCGCACTTTGGAGTGGTGCTGGTTTGCGCGCCGGATGAAGACGGTGGGGAGATTGCTACCGAAGTCGCTACATTTCGGCATGATGGAGCCTACAGCGACGGGAGAAGGCCTGATGCCGTGAGATTTTCGACCGATCCGCATGAGGATGTGCAGCGGCGCGACTTCACGATCAATGGAATGTTGTTCGATCCACTGGCGGGGTCTGGCGAAGAGGCGATTCTAGATTTCGTTGGTGGGCGCGAGGATCTGACGAAGCATCGGGTGCGGACGATTGGCGTCGCGAAGGAGCGGTTTACCGAAGACAAGCTGCGGATGCTGCGGGCGGTGCGGTTTGCGGCTCGGCTGGAGTTCGAAGTTGACTCGGTGACAGCTGGGGCAATCAAAGAACTTGCAACGGAGATTACGCAGGTCAGCCTGGAACGGATTCGCGATGAGTTGACGTTGATGTTGACGGAGGGACATGCGCGGCGGGCGTTCGAGATGTTGTATGAATTCGGGTTGTTGCAGCACATCCTGCCCGAGGCTGTGAAGATGCGCGGAGTGGAGCAGCCGCCACAGTTCCATCCGGAGGGCGATGTGTGGGTGCACACGCTGCTTCTGCTCGAGAAGCTGCAACCCGGTGTATCACCTACTCTGGCATGGGGTGCGCTGCTACACGATATCGGCAAGCCGGCTACATTTCGCCCGCCTGACGCGAAGAAGCCTGGCGACCGCATTCGCTTCGATGGGCATGTTGAGGTGGGAGTGCGCATCGCTGAGGCGATTCTCGCGCGGCTGCGTTTTTCGAATGAGGAGACCGAACAGATCGTTGCGCTGGTGAAGAATCATATGCGTTTTGGTGACATTTTGCAGATGCGCGAGTCGACACTGAAGCGGTTCCTTCGGCTGCCGAAGTTCGATGAACACCTTAGGCTGCATTGGATGGACTGCATGTCGGCGCATGGCGATCTGCGGCTGTATGAGTTTGCACGGGAGCGGTATGAAGCTGTACCGGTCGAAGAGATACGGCCGAAGCTGCTGGTGACGGGGCGGGATCTGATCGCTGCGGGATATCGTCCGAGTCCGCAGTTCAAGGAGATGCTGGAGGCTGCGGAGGATGCTCAACTTGAGGGCGCGGTGACAACCACCGAAGAGGGGCTGGTGTTGGTGAGGGAGCGGTGGGGAGAACCGGGCGATGGCTAGCTAGTATGTCGATCGTGAAGAACTTTGGATGCTCCAAAACCGTTTGCCGGGTGCACTTTTTGTCACAATTTTGTCGGTGTGCGTTGGGTGTAATGTGGAGAGAGACGGAGTGGCCGGACGGGAGAGGTGCCTGTTCTTCTGCTTCGCAACCTAGAGGGCTTATGGCTACTACGAAATCGCTGCTGAATACCCCCGCCGAGCATACTCCGAATACACAGTTGACCATTGATGGACTGCAGGTGCCTGGCCGGTCCGGGGAGCTGCTGATCGACTTGCTGAATCGGCGCACTGCGGTAAATGCGCAGAAGCCCGTGCCGCAGGTTTGTTACTTGAAGCAGATGGGTCCTATCGAGAGCTGCGACACCTGCCTGGTGAAGGTAAACGGTGAGTTGGCGCGGGCATGCTCGACCAGAGTGGCCGCAGGAATGAATGTGGAGACCGCTGGTGAGACCGTCGACATTGCGCAGCGCGAGGCCTTCGACCGCATCCTCGAGAACCACATGCTGTACTGCACGGTGTGCGACAACAACAATCAGAACTGCACGATCCACAATACGACGGCCGTTCTCGATGTGAAGCATCAGCACCGTGAGTACAAGCGGAAGCCGTATGAGAAGGATATGTCGAATCCGTTCTACCGCTACGATCCGGACCAGTGCATTCTGTGCGGGCGCTGCGTGGAGTCGTGCCAGAACGTCCAGGTGAATGAGACGTTAACGATCGATTGGGAGAGCGAACATCCGCGGGTGCTGTGGGATGGCGGAACGCAGATTGAGGGCTCGAGCTGCGTCTCGTGCGGGCACTGCGTCACGGTTTGCCCATGCAACGCGCTGATGGAGAAGTCGATGCTGGGCGAGGCGGGTTACCTGACCGACCTGCCGGCGGCGACGCTGAACAACATGATTGATGTGGTGAAGGGTGTCGAGCCGCCGATTGGATATGGGCCAATCCTTTCGCTCTCTGAGATGGAGTCGGAGATGCGCAACGAGCGCACCAAGCGCACCAAGACAGTGTGTACGTATTGCGCGGTGGGATGCAGCTTCGAGGTGTGGACCAAAGAGCGTCACATTCTAAAGATCGAACCCACGCATGGACCTGCAAATGGCATCTCGACCTGTATCAAAGGTAAATTTGCGTGGGGCCATATCAACGCGGACGATCGGCTGGTGAAGCCGCTGCTGCGCGATGGGGAAGGCTTTCGCGAGATCGAGTGGAGCGAGGCGCTCGACATCATTGAGCACACCTTCAAACGGATCAAGAACGAACATGGGCCGGACGCGCTGGCTTTTATTGCTTCTTCAAAGTGCACCAATGAAGAGAGCTTTGTGATGCAGAAGCTGGCTCGCGCGGTGATTGGGACCAACAACGTCGACAACTGTGCGCGCTACTGCCAGAATCCCGCGACGATGGGACTGCAGCGCACTGTGGGGTATGGCGGCGACTCGGGCTCGATTGCAGATATCGAGAAGGCCGGCCTGGTGGTAATCGTTGGGGCTAATCCTGCGGAGAATCATCCCGTGCTTTGTACGCGTATCAAGCGCTCGCATAAACATCGCGGGCAGCGACTGATCGTCGCCGACCTGCGCAAGCATGAGATGGCCGAACGCGCCGACATCTTCTTTCGTCCGAACCCTTCGACCGACGCTGTATGGATGTGTGCGGTGTCGAAGTACATCATCGACAGCGGCCTGGCGAAGATGGACTTCGTCAACAAGTGGGTGAATCACTTCGACGAGTTCAAGAAGTCGCTTGAGCCGTTCACGCTGGAGTATGCCGAAAAGATTACCGGTGTTCCTGCTGCCACGCTGACCACCGTAGCGCATGAGATTGCGGCGGCAGACGGCACCTGCATCCTGTTTGCGATGGGTGTGACGCAGCATTGCGGCGGGTCGGATACGGCGACGGCGCTCTCGAATCTGCTGCTGGTGACCGGGAACTACATGCGGCCTGGGGCGGGTGCTTATCCCTTGCGCGGCCACAATAATGTGCAGGGAGCCAGCGACTACGGCTCGATGCCGAATGTCTTCAGCGGCTATCAGAAGGTGGATGACCCGGAGGTTCGCGCGAAGTTCGAGGCCGACTGGGGTGTTACGCTGCCGACGACGACGGGAAAAGACAATCACCAGATGGTGGAGGCGATTCTGGCTGGTACGTTGAAGGCGCTGTATATCAAGGGCGAGGATACAATCACCTCGGACTCGAACGCGAACTACGTTGCCAGTGCGCTTGAGAAGCTCGAGTTCTTTATCGTGCAAGACATCAATTTTTCGGAGACCTGCCGGTATGCCGACCTCGTGCTTCCCGCGGCGGCTTCGCTCGAGAGAGACGGAACCTTCACCAGCACGGAGCGTCGCATTCAACGCATCTACAAGGCGATGGATCCGCTGGGAGAGTCGAAGGCCGACTGGGAGATTATTCAGCTGATCGCCAATCGAATGGGCGGGAATTGGAAGTACACGCATCCCTCCGAGATTATGGATGAGGTGGCGCGGCTGACTCCGCTGTTTGCAGGCGTAAGCTATACGCGGCTGGAGGGCTTCGACAGCCTGCAGTGGCCGGTGCATGCGGACGGAACCGACTCACCGCTGTTGTTTACGGAGGGCTTCCCCTTCCCTGATGGCAAGGCGCGGTTTTATCCGATCGAGTACATTCCGCCCTCGGAGGAGACGAGCTCGATCTACGATCTGCACCTCAACAATGGCCGCTTGCTGGAGCATTTTGAGCAGGGCAGCATGACCTACCGCACGCCGGGGATCAAGGAGATTACGCCGAACAGCTGGATTGAGGTATCGCCGGAGCTGGCAGCAGAGCGCGGCGTGACTACGGGCCGCTATGTGCAGATAACTTCGCCCCATGGCAAAGCGCGGGTGCAGGTGCTGGTGTCGGAGCGCGTGAAGGGCAAGCAGCTTTACATGACGTTGAACTCGGTGGAGGAGCCGGTAAACAGGTTGACCAGCAGTTTTACTGATCGCGCGACGCATACGCCTGCGTTCAAGGAGACAGCTGCGAGCATGACGGTGCTGCCGGAGCAGGGGGAGAATCCTTTGCCGCGCCGGAACTTCCGTTATGGCACGCGTACGCCGCAGCCCGGTCTCGAGATTGAACGCAAGTGGGCGCGCAAGGACTACCATCTGCCGGGAACAGCGGCTGCCGACAAACTCGTTCAGATTGCGTCTACTACCGTCTAATTTCTTTCGTTTTCAGGAGTTGTTTTTCAACTTTCAGGAGTTGTTATGGCCAAGCCAATTGCTTTCAAACCGATTACTGTCGACTTCAAGGCGGATCTTGCACGCAAGCTTGAGAAGGCTCCAGAGGAACATGCGGAGGCGCTCCTGCTGGCTTACGATGTGCTCGAAGAGGCGCACCGGAAGGGCCTGCTGAGCCTGCTGCACGGCGCGATCGGTGCGAAAGATACGATCTTCAACACGTTGTCAAAGTATGCGGCGCAGCCTGAGGGGATCGCGGCGATCCGTAATCTGCTGACCGCCGCGAAGATCCTGACCGAACTCGATCCAGAGGTGCTTGATCAGCTCTCGAAGGCAATGGCGCATGCGACCAAGGAGCATCAAGCGGAGCGAGAGGCACCGAGCCTGTTGCAGCTTGCCAGGCGGGCTACGAGCGAAGACAGCCGCCGCGGACTTTCGTTCATGACGCTGGTGCTCTCCGGGCTGGGACGGTCGCTGAAGAATTAAGCGACACGATCTCAGGCACAGACGCGGGGTCGCGGGCTATGGTCAAATGAACGATGTGACTCATTCCTTCGACATCGGCAGTGTAGCCCATCAGGTCCCGGTTGGCCGGGGCAAGCTTTTTCTCATCGCCGGACCGTGTGTCATCGAGTCCGAGAGCCATGCACGTATGATGGCCGACGCGATCCAGCGCATCGTCTCCGACCTCGGCGTTCCTTACATCTTCAAGGCCAGCTACGATAAGGCCAATCGCACCTCGATCAAGAGCTTTCGCGGGCCCGGGCTGGTGGAGGGTTGCCGGATCTTGCGCGCAATCGGCGAGAGCACGGGGCTGCCCGTGTTGACCGACGTTCATACTGCGTTCGACTGCGAAGCCGTGGCCGAGGCTGTGGATGTGCTGCAGATTCCTGCGTTTCTCTGCCGTCAGACAGATCTGCTGATCGCCGCAGCCGAGGCGACGAAGAAGACCGGCGGCGCGATCAACGTGAAGAAGGGCCAGTTCGTCGCGCCGGGGGACATGCGGCATGCCGTGGAGAAGATTCGTGAGAGCGGAAACGATCGCGTCTCGCTAACGGAACGCGGTGCGAGCTTCGGGTACAACAATCTGGTGGTAGATATGCGCTCGCTGCCGGTGATGCGGGGGTTTGCGCCGGTGGTCTTCGATGGCACGCACTCGGTTCAGACGCCCTCTGCGGGCAACGGCGTTAGCGGTGGACAGCCGGAGTTTATCCCGGTGCTGGCTCGTGCGGCGGTCGCTGCTGGGGTGGATGGTGTCTTTCTTGAGGTGCATAACAATCCGGCGGAGGCGAAGTCCGACGGAGCCAATGCGCTTCATCTGAAGCATTTGAAGGCTGTGCTGGAGCAGTTGCTGGCTGTGCATGCTGCTGTTCGGTAGAGGCGATGTCCTGCCGGACAGGCTCCCTGCGCGGGAGGCGGTCACTTCGTGACGCGTATACCTTGTCTTGGCAGGATGAACCTCGACGGTTCTCCCGTTGGTCGAAATCAATCTTTCCCTCCGACCAACGGGAGGACCACGCGAAGCTCTAAAAAGGCGTGCGAACGCCCGCCCCACGCGCAGTGGGCCCGTCCGGCAGGACATTTATCACTTAAAAAAAGCGGCCCCTCAACGAGGGGCCAATCTGCCTTGGTTCTCTCTGGTTAGGAGAGGTTTTTGCGAGTGCGCTCTAGGTCGCTATCTCGGCAAACTTGCGGACGGTGCGGACTAACTGCACCGTCCTGGGGGAGGGCTACTGATTCACCTCTTGCGGTGAACTTACTCCCGCATGGGAGGTCTTTGGCGTTGCTGTTGCGCTGGACGCCGAGTCGGAACTCATCGATGCCAGACTGTTGTGAAGCAGCGTGACGCGAACACCGTTCACGACTGCCTGCTCGCCATCGGCCGGCTTGGCAGTGTTCTTGCCGAGGCCAGTCTTGTAGATCCGGTAGACGGGAACCTGATGCTCGGTGACGAGGTAGCGGACGACGGAGTCAGCCATCGCCTGCGAGGTCTGGACACCAGCTCTGCTGTAACCCTGCACTTCGATGATGTAACCCTTCTCGCTGGCGAGGGTGGTGGCGAGGTTGTCTAGGTCCGACTTACCGGTCGGCCCGAGAGCCGTGCGGCCCGAGGCAAACTTCACCGAGGTCGACGAGACGGTCTGGTACTGGTCAAGATTTCCGACTGTGTTGCCAAGAGCGTCGGTGCGGCTACTTGCGTTGCCGGCGAGGGTCTGGGCGGAGTTGGCACGATTCGCGGCATCCTGAGCATGCTGATCGGCAGTATTTGCCGCGCTCATTGCGTTCTTGATGCCTGCCTGCGAACGGGAATCTACGTCCTTAATGTCATTAGCGTTCTTGGACTGAAGCTGATCGAGCTCGTTGACCTGATCCTTGATGGGAGCGGTCTGCCGAGATACCCACTTCTTGCGGGCAAAGGGGTTCATGTGACCCCAGAAGCCTTCCTTCGATTGATCGGTCAGGGGCTTGCCGGTGGCGTAGGTGGCCTTGTCGTCGGGATTGATTGCGCCCGAGGTGGAGTTGGCTGCTGTAGAGTCCTTGGTCTGCGTAGCGGGAGTGCTGGTCTGGGTGCTGCTCTGAGCGAATGCCGAGATACCCAATGCACTGCCTAAGAGTAAAGCTGGGAGGCCGAAAGTGCTTCCGGATTTCATCATTTGGTCTGCTCTCCTGTTCTGACTCTGCGCCTGTGTTCCAGACGTCAACATGCACTTGGCTAGAGCAGGTGGCGTGCCAAACTGCTAAAACGTGTCAACCAGCAGAAAGGAAATGGGTTGGAGGGAATGGAAAGTTTCTGCCTGACGGGAGATTACAACCGACTCACGCAAAATCTTCCAGATTGCCAGGTAACTATTACCCGATGACCTGCCTCGTTCTCAGGGGAGCGGCTATTTTGCGTCCACGCTAATAATGTGAATCTCGGGCATTTGCGTGTTCCAGTTAGTCGGGATTGTCTCGAAGATAAGGCGAAAGTCCCGCTCCTCGCCCGGCTTCAAGGGAGCCGCGCTTATGGGCTGGGTATCGATGTAGGGCTCACGCATCCGGACCACTGATAGCGGCAGCGTCTCCACCTGCGGGGGCATGGCCTCGTCGTTGCGAAAGATGACTTGGACGGTGACGCCGGTGACGGTCTGACCGCCTGCGTTTTGAATATGACCGTCGATGAAGGTCGACTTTCCTCCTGAGAGGCTGGTCGACTCGCTCATCGCAAGCTGCGAGAGGGGAAGCTCGGTGGCGTAGGCGGCCAGCGGCTGGATCGTGTTGAGGGCCGCGTGAGACTTGTGGCGCGTGACAAAGACCAGGCTGAGGAGCACCACCAGCACGACCAACCCCGCCACTCCCCATGCTGCGACCGGCACCCCGCCTCCCTCCGGCGGCTTGCTCTCGAACATCGCGGGCTGACGGCCAATGGTGTCGCTGCTTCCTGCCGGGATCGGGGCGCTTTGAGAGGAACCAGATGGATTAACCGGGGAATCGAGGGGACGACGCTGTTCGCTCATAAGCGAAGATTTTATACCGCCTGATGGCTAGTACCCCCGGAGCCGTGTCACACCCCTCGTATGGGTTATCAAAAGGAATCATTCAATAGCCTGCAACAAAACTTTGACGAATTTTCACGCCAAGACCAGAACTTCTTGGTGCATTCTCGCGTTAAGGAACATCTATAGAGTGTCGGTAATTCACTTGCACCAGTGTTTACCCGACGGCATTTGGGCGCGACTTGAGGGAGAGGCCAGGCATGAACGAGCAAATCGATCTTACGCAGCAGCTTCCGTTGTCGGCGATGGATCCGAACGGCCTGCAGGCTGCCGAAGCGGTTGCGGTTCCCGTCGCGGCCGACCGGATGTACCAGTTCGCCGCACTGACGGCTGGCTTGTTTCTGCTGTTTACGCTGCTCTAAGTTTGTCGGGTACACGTTCTGGTTGCTTGAAGCTCCCGCCGCCCTCCCGCTTGAAACAGCCGCTATCTAATCTCGAAACGACAAAGACCTAAGCGAAGCTGGCGCGTTTGACCTTCTGGCGGAAGTCCTCGCCCTGCATCTCCACGACAACGCACATCTCCTGCAGACGCGAGCGCATGCGTTCGCCGATCCGGTCGCCGAGGGTCTCCTCGCGCATCGCGCCGCGTGGGCCGTTCTCGGTGCCCAGGGGCCCTGCGTTGGCGTAGTTGGTCGTGATGATCGTGGTGCGGCGGTCGTTGTAGCGGGTGTTCAGGATGTGCGCGACCGTGTCCCATACCCAGTCCGTGGGTTTGGACGCGCCCAGTTCGTCGAGCACCAGCACCTCGGCGTCAAAGACCGGCGCCAGTACCTCGAGTTCGGTGGCAGAGACCTTGTTGTTGTAGCTGTTCTGCACCTGCTTCAGGAGGTCGCGGTAGTCGAAGAAGAGTCCGGTCGCACCGCGTTCGGCCACCAGCGCCTGCAGTATACCCACAGCGAGATGAGTCTTGCCTACGCCGATCGAACCGGTGAGCAACAACCCGGTTCCAACAGTCTCCACAGGGTAGCCGTCGACGAACTTCCGTGCGCGAAGATGGGCCAGACTGAGCGACCGATTAGAAGAGGGGAAGTCTGTCTCGTAGCTCTCGAGCGAGCAGTGTTCATAACGCTTTGGGATGTGGGCGCGGCCCAGCATTCGTTCGGCGCGCCGCTGCACCCGGCAGACGCAGTCTTTGACGAACTGCCTGCCATCCTCCTGCAGGACCAGCATCCCCGCCCCACCGCATATCGTGCAAACTTCACTCATGGCCGTCCCTTCAGTATGGCAGCATCTGAATCCAATTGCCCCCTGTGCGAATCTGAGTTAAACTGAGGAAACTGCTTGAGCGCTCCGAAAAGGCGCAAGCGGCGGCGCGACAGGCCCTTCGATGTGACGTGAACTCTTCCGTTGCAAGCGATCCGCGAGCCGGCAGGCATACCCCAAGATTGAGAAAAGGACTCTGATCATGCCAAAAGAAGGTATTCACCCGAAGTATGACAACATCCACGTCAAGTGCGCCTGCGGGAACACGTTTGAGACCCGCTCCACGCACAAGGGCGACATCGTCGTCGAAATCTGCTCCGCATGCCACCCGTTCTTCACCGGCAAGCAGAAGCTGATCGACACCGCAGGCCGCGTCGAGCGCTTCCGCCGCAAGTTCGCCAAGTCGGACGCCGGCAAGGCCGAGACCGCCGAGACCGCCGCAAAATAAGCGGACGCCTACATCACCCAAGGGCCTCCGCAGGAACGCGGGGGCCTTTGTTTTGCCTAAATTGCCTTGTCAAAATTGTCTACACTAGTCACGAACAAGGATCACAAAGACCTGTTGCCATGAAGAAGCGTTACACCCTCGAGCAGAAGCGCTGGGACGATCCAGCCGAGCACACAATGCCCGAACACTCCCGCGTGCCTGCGAGCTTCACCATCGGTAACGTGAAGATCGCGCCTGCGACGGTGCTTGCTCCCATGGCCGGGGTGACGGACACGGTGTTTCGCCGCTTCATCAAAAACGCCAGCCAGTTTACGACTCCCGCCGACGGACTTGCAGACTCTTCGGCCAACGTCGACAGCATTACCTCGAACCAGCAGTCTGGTTGCGGCCTCATCATGACGGAGTTCACCTCCGCCGACGGCCTCTCCCGCATGCGCGAGACCAAGCGCAAACGATATCTCACCTACTACGACGACGAACACCCCATCTCCGCGCAGCTCTTCGGCTCGAACCCCGCGACGCTGGCCGACTCGGCACGCATCGTCGAGGACGCAGGCTTCGACCTAGTCGATCTGAATCTCGGCTGCCCGGCCAAGCGCGTCGTTGCCTGCAACGGCGGCTCGGGTCTGTTGCGGGACTTGCCGCTCATCGAGACCATCTTCAAGACCGTCCGCGCCGCCGTCTCCATTCCCTTTACCGTGAAGTTCCGCATGGGCTGGAACGACAAGCACATCGTCTGCGTCGAGCTCGCGAAGATGGCCGAGGACTGCGGCCTGAACGCAGTAGCCCTGCACGCACGCACCCGCGAAGACGGCTACACCGGCCAGGCGCGGTGGGAGTACATAGCTGCCGTCAAAGACGCCGTGAAGATTCCGGTCATCGGCAACGGCGACATCCGCACCCCGGAGGACGCTGCCGCCATGGTGGACGTTACCGGCTGCGACGCCGTGATGATCGGCCGCACTGCGCCGTCGAATCCGTGGATCTTCCGCCAGATCGCGCAGTACACCGCGTCGAAAGAGGCCACCGGCGTAGGCACCTACGACCCTCCCACCGACCAGGACCGCTATCGCATGATCCGCACCTACTTCCAGATGCTGGTCGACGAGATCGCCATCGAAGAGCGAGCCGAAGCCGCACGTGCGGAGGCCATCACTGCCGCAGGGCAGGTCGCACGCGAGCAGCGCCATCGCGACTGCGTCGGCAAGATGAAGCAGTTCGCCAGCTGGTTCACGCACGGCGTGCCCGGCGGAGGCGCACTGCGCAAACAGATCTTCGAATCGAAGAACGGCGACGCAGTTCTCGGTGCGATCGAGAGCTTCTTCGCGAATCGCGCAGACGACCTCGTGCACCATCCCGAGACGGTGACGCAGGACGAGCAGCTTCTCGCCGTAGCGGCAGCTTACTGCGATTAATCCCACTCCCTCGCGTTTGCCTATATAAACGAAAGATGTTTCAGCCCAGCAGCATTCGCGTCGCCATCTCTCAAAGTGCTCCGGTCTATCACAACAAACAAGCGAGCCTGACCAAGGCGCTTGATCTCATCCAGCAGGCGTCGAGCGCGGGCGCACAGCTTGTGGTGTTCGGCGAGACCTGGTTTCCCGGGTATCCTGTCTGGCTCGACGTCTGCCCCACAGCGGGGTTGTGGAACCACAAGCCGACCAAACGCGTCTTCGCGGAGTTGAGACAAAACAGCATCTCCGTCAGCGGCCCGGAGGTGAAAGCGATTGCCGACGCTGCCGGCGACCTTGGCATCGGCATCGTCATCGGGATCAACGAGCGAGTCGACGCGGGGCGCGGACAGGGGACACTCTACAACAGCCTGCTTACCCTCTCGCCTGAGGGCCGTCTGGCCAATCATCATCCAAAGCTCGTCCCGACCTTCACCGAGCGCATGGTCTGGGGCAACGGCGATGGCAGCGGACTCGCCTCCGTACAGATCGCGAACGCGCGTGTCGGCGGCCTCATCTGCTGGGAGCACTGGATGCCGCTGGCACGCATGGCCATGCATGAGTCAGGCGAACAGATCCACATCGCCGTTTGGCCCACTGCGAATGAGATGGCTCAACTGGCCAGCCGCCACTATGCCTTCGAGGGTCGATGCTTCGTCCTCGCTGTAGGCCTGATGATGCCGACCAGCGACCTTCCCTCGGATCTTCCGCATGAGGTGAAGGACACATGGGTGGAGCGCGGCGGGAGCGCAATCATCGCCCCTGACGCGAGCTATATCGTCGAACCCATCTACGATCGCGAAGAGCTCATCGTTGCCGACCTCGACCTTACCTGGATTGACCGCGAGAGCATGGCGCTCGATGTGACAGGCCATTACTCCCGTCCCGATATCTTCACCTTTTCGCATCGTGCCCTGAAGGACTGACGATCAGACTCTTCCCTGCAGCACATGCGTCGAATGTGATCCAGCGTCTGTGTTGCGTTTGCGCCACACCGCCTTCACCTTGGCACGCCAACGCTCGTCCAGCGCGACGAGACTCCATTCGACCCGCGGCGAAAGATAGCGCAAAATAACCTCCGTCGCCGGATGAACTCGCAGCGCGGGAGCTACCAGATAGAGTCGCGGAGGTTCGGTCGACAAACGCAGCCCACCGAAGTATCCATGTCGCTGAAACTCTCCGAGGCCAGTGGCGTTGTCGGGATTCTGTAGATGGTGCCATCGCACCCGGACCCAATAATCAAGCCCCTGCAGGGCCAGATGCAGATCTTCGTCGGCCTTCAACTCGATGACCGCCAACCGGCCATCGTCAGTGACGCCGAGCAGGTCGAGCATTCCACGATCCGCTGCGGCGAACGCAGGCACCTGCGTGTAAACATGCTTCGGATCGAGGCGCGCATCAAGCGGCTCCACGTCACGCCGCAACACGCTCTCGAGCCAGCGCTCGGGCTGCATCCGATAGAGTGGATCGCGCTTGTCGCCTCCTGCAATGCGTCGCGCAAATAATCGCGCCACCAGCTCTCGCAGATCGTTCTCGTTTTCTTCGACCAGCGGAGTTTCGTTTGCACCAGCACCGAACGTGATCTCCTGTGCGCTATTGAAGGAGTTGCCCGAGTAGCCCATTCGCACCCGCGCAAACTCGAGGCCATGCAGCAGAAACGCAAGCTCCGTCCCGCTGCGAAGCCGCTGCTCCACCACCTCTCGCATGGTCTCCGGCACCAGCGCCATCACACGTTGCTTCGACCCGGCGAATCGCTCGTGCGCGGCCTGCTCATTGGGTGCATGCATCAGGCGGGTGGTAAGGTTGCCGTGGTCTGCGGCGTCACGCTGCTCCAATTCTTCGGACCGCTGGTCCAGCTCCCACAACTCCCATTGTGCGACCAACGGGTTCAGCCACGCCATCCGCGAGAGTGTGAGCATCGCCATGCCACGCGGCACAATCAGCTTCAACCCCTGATACAGCCTTCGCCCATCGCCCGACTCGCGGCAGTGTTGCAGCCATAAGATCCCCAGCGTCAGGATGCCATCGACGGTTGCCTGCGTCTCCTCTTCATTGACGGCGATCACAGCCCACGCCTTCTGCCCCTGGAGCAGCGACCCACGCGCATACGCAGGCCCGAAGCTCTTCTCAAGATCCATCGCCGTACGAAGCCCGTCCACCTTGAACTCGGGGAAGGTGCGCAGAAGAACGCGCTCGAGCACACGCAGATACTTCACCCGCGTCGCCTCGCGGGTAGATGGCGTGCGGCGATCGCGATCGGTTACAAGTTCGAGAGTCTGAGGCTTGGTCTGCCCGAACCGGTGCGTGCTCAGTCGCAGCACGCCATTGCGCAGTACCGTACCGCTCACTCGCCGGACGAGATTACGGTCCTCTCCCCACAGATGCAGCGTGCAGCGGCCATGCTCGGTCGCGAGCTTGTACTTCGCCTCGCGCATATCGAAGAGTACTTTGCCATCCTCCAGCACGACGGCGCGGGGAGACTCTGCTAGAAAGTTTTCGAGGGCGGCGGATATCTGTTCCACCGTCTGCACGGGCTCCGCGGAGGAGGCTCTTGGCGGCATAGCCGAACGTTAGCACATCTGCGAGAGGGAAAGCCGATGCGGAATCTACAACGAAAGCTTGAAGTGAAAGTCGGAGATGCGCAGGCCGTGGCGGAAGTAGAACGCGTGCGCCTCGTGCCGGTGCGTTCCCGAGTCGAGCATGAAGGTGGTGCATCCTGCCTCCTTGGCCAACGTAATCAGCCACGTCAGCATCGACTCGCCATGTCCCTTCGAGCGCGCCGCCTCGTCCGTCACCAGGTCATCGACGTAGAGCGTCTTGCCGCTCCACAGCAGATTCTGCATGCGGAAGCCGGCGAGCGACACGATCGCGCCATCCGACTCAAGATAGGCGAGCTGATATCCCTCGGCTTGCTGGGTTTGAATGCGGCCAACAAACTCCTCCGCAGCCAACATGGGCCGAAGCTGGCGCATGACCGGAAAGCAGCGATCGATCTCGCTCGGCATCGTAGCAATCTGAATAGGGTGCATACGCGGGAAGCCCGCTACCACCCTTCCTTCGCGCGCAGATGCGTGATGTGGGCCACGTGATGACGCGAGTGCCAGGCATAGATCAGCGCACACAACTCCACCGTGACGCGGCCATCCTCAGGATGGTTGTACCCAAGCTGCCATTGCCGTTCGTCGAGAGACTGAAACAGCATCACCCATCGCGCATGAAGCGCCTCCACCAGCTCCAGGGACCACTCCACCGGCGCAGCCATGTCATGCAGCTTCGCCCAGGCGGCTTCATCGTAGGGCTTGACCGCCGGCCAGTCCTCGGTCAGCGCGAGCTTCACCCGAACGAGGGCGTTCATGTGGCTATCCGCGACGTGATGCACCACCTGCCGCAGCGTCCATCCCCCTTCGCGATAGGGCGTGCTCAACTGGGCCGAACTCAATCCGTCCACGGCATTGCGCAGCTGTTCGGGCAGCTCCGCGAGCGTTGCAATCGCCCCGGTACGCTCGTCCACAGAGATGGTTGCTGGCGCTTCAAAATCGCCTATTGGATATCTTGGGTCTACATCGGTAAGCGCCATGGCCTCGCCTCCATACCTCTACCAGCAACTTAGCACACGAAATTGTGTAACCTACCATGAAGATTCAGTTGCGCCTCATCGAAGCTTTCCTTTATGCGACTTTCCGCTCTATGCCTCGCCCTGATTCTTGCCGCCACCACCGTTTATGCGCAGCAGTCTACCGCTGCGGCTTTGAGTCATGCGGTTACGGAAGCGAACCAATCTGAAGCGAACCAATCTGAAGCGAACCAGCCCAGGGGCGCAGCAGGCAGCTATGTTGGCTTCGACAGCAACGACTACCCGGAGGACGCAACACTGCCTGCGCTGCGACGACACTTCACCTTCGTGGGTTACTGGCTCAACAATCCTCCCGGCGAAAGACAGAACGGTTGGGTCGGCAAGCGAGAGGCGTTGATGCGTCATGGCTTCGGCTTCCTGGTGCTGTTCAACGGCCGGTTTGAGTCGGAGATCAAAAGGGCAAAGCGCTCCGGAACATCGCCCGCCTCGCTGGGAGCCAGGGACGCCGCCGCAGCCGTCGCCGCAGCCGCGCGCGAACTCTTCCCTGCCCACACGATCATTTTTCTGGATCAGGAGGAGGGCGGCCGCCTCACCGCAGACCAGTCTGGCTATCTTCTTGCGTGGACAGAGGCAGTCGCCCACTCGGACTATCTGTCCGGAGTCTATGGCAGCGGCCAGCCGGTCAATGACAGCCCAGGCAAGACCATTACCACCGTGCAGAATATTCGCGAGCAGGTGGCCGAGCAGCATCTGCACCAGATCTCGATGTGGGTCTACCAGGACGCCTGTCCACCCGCCAACGGATGCAGCCTGCAGCCCCCTCCGCTCGACTCCAGCGGTACTCCCGACATCGCAGCGTGGCAGTACGCTCAGTCTCCACGGCGCAAGGAGATCACTGCGGCCTGCGGCAAAACCTACGCCGCGGACGGCAACTGCTACGCTCCCGATCTGCCGAATTTCCCGTTGGATCTTAGTGTTTCGGGCTCCGCCGACCCGTCGCACGGGCGCTGAGACGAGCCCGAAAGCACGCTGATTTTCGCGAAAAAGAGAGGGCGACGAGCATACTCCAGCGGCATCTCTGCGAGGGATTTATTTGCCGCGGCTCCCTTGGAAGCCTAGAATCAATCTAGATGACCATACCCGCACCGGACCACAAACGCTACTTCATCGAAAAACTTGGTCTGTCGGAACGCCTGATGGAACGCTGCCTGGGCGAGGCCCTCTCCGCAGGAGGCGAGTATGCAGACCTTTATTTTGAGTCAGTTACGTCCACATCGCTAGGCATTGACGAGTCCCTGGTCAAGTCGGCGAGCCAGGGGATCAGCGTCGGCTGCGGCATCCGCGTCGTCTCGGGCGAACGCACAGGCTACGCCTACACCGACGATCTTTCGAGCGAGCGTCTGCTCCGCGCAGCCCGAACCGCAGCCCTGATCGCCAGCGGCCCGGCCAAAGAGCTGATGAGCGGATTCCGCCAGACTGACACCCCCTCGCTCTACCCTGTTGCGGGAGCCACCAGCGATGCCGAGATCGCAGCCAAACTCGCCCTGATTCAACGCGCCGACAAGGCCGCCCGCGCCTACGACTCCCGCATCACCCAGGTCCGCGCCGGCTTCAACGACGAGCTTCGCCGCATCTTGGTCGCCGCGTCCGACGGCACCTTCGCCTCGGACACGCAGCCGCTCGCACGGCTCAACGTTTTCGTCATCGCCAAAGACGGCGTGAACACCGCACGCGGCACTAGCGGCGGCGGCGGACGTGTCACCATGGACTTCTTCGAAGGCGACAAATCTCCCGAACACCACGCCCGCGAGGCCGCACGCACCGCAATACTCCAACTCGGAGCGGTCGATGCACCCGCAGGCGAGATGCCCGTCGTCCTCGGCCCCGGCTGGCCCGGCGTTCTGCTGCATGAAGCTGTCGGCCACGGCCTCGAAGCCGACTTCAATCGCAAAAAAACCTCAGCCTTCGCCGGACTCATCGGCCAGCAGGTCGCAAGCCCCAAGGTCACTGTCGTCGACAACGGCCTGATGCCCGGACGCCGCGGCTCCATCAACATGGACGACGAGGGAAATCCCACGCAAGAGACCACGCTGATTGAGAACGGCATCCTCAAGGGCTTCCTCTCCGACAAGCTCAACTCCCGCCTGATGGGCATGCCCAACACCGGCAGCGGGCGCCGCGAGAGCTATCACCACATCCCCATGCCGCGCATGACCAACACCTACATGCTCAACGGGGAAGACATGCCCGAGGACATCATCAAGAGCGTGAAGCGCGGCCTCTACGCGGTCAACTTCGGCGGCGGACAGGTCGACATCACCAACGGCAAGTTCGTCTTCTCGGCCAGCGAAGCGTATCTGATCGAAGACGGCAAGGTAACACGGCCCGTGAAGGGTGCAACGCTGATCGGCAACGGCCCTGAAGCATTGAAGTATGTGTCGATGGTCGGCAACGACCTGGCACTCGACGAAGGCATCGGCACCTGCGGCAAGGCGGGGCAAAGTGTGCCGGTCGGCGTAGGCATGCCCACAGTAAAGCTCGATCGCATGACGGTCGGGGGAACGGGACAATAATGGCTCTCGAACGCGAAAAGATCTATGAGTGCGAAGTAAAACGCCGTCGCATGAAAGCGGGCGGAGGCTATGAGCCTTTCTGGAAAGTCAAGCCTGTAGCCGTCGCTCTCGTCGACAACGACACCGAGTTTCGCTGCAAAGACTGCTTCGGCGAGGTCAAGCTGCTCGGCCGGAACGGCAAGACCGGCACTGTGCCGTACGTCGAGCACAAGTCCCCGGCCGACTCCGAGTACTGCGCCAACGGAATGCTCTTCAAAAAAGCCACCGACGGTCGCGAACCCAGAGCTTCGCAGCACCCTGTCGAGTAGCCGACTGCCTCATTGCAACAACTTTTCCCGGGCCCTGTGTGCACGACATCTGAAAGTACGACTCAACGTACTACCAACCGCACCGAATCTCGAGGTATCCCCATGGCAGTCGAACGTGAAAAGTTTTACGAGTGTGAAGTGAAGCGTCGCCGCGTCAGAGCAGCCGGTGGTTACGAGTCGTTCTGGAAGGTGAAGCCTATTACGGTCGCGCTCGAAGACAACGACACGGAGTTCCGCTGCATGAGCTGCGGTGGCGCCGTGAAGGTCTTCAAACGCCGCTCCGAAGATGGCCCCGCCACGCACATCGAACACAAGCTGAAGACCGACTCCGAGTACTGCGCAGCCGGCATGTACTTCCTGAAAGCCACAGACGGCCGTCAGGCACGTCCCTCCGCAACCCCTGTTCGCTAACACAGTTCGCTGAGTGTTAGCTCCAGCCGGGGCGATCGTTCCCGACGAGATCCCAAGGGCAAGCCCACGCACGATCGTATCAATCTCGCATCAATCCATGCGCGATCCCGCTACGGCTCTGGCGCTATGGCCCTGGTATGACGCCAAGCTGCTGCATCATCGTGAAGTTATCCATAAGGATTCGACTGTCTGTCATTTTGCCCCCGACCAGACGGTCGATAACGACCCCTTTGACGTTGACACTCCTGCCCGTAGCAGGAACACCGAGAAATGTTCCTCGATGTGTGCCGGTCCACGTGAAGCGAGTGACCACCTTGTCTCCACTCGCCACTGTCTCGTCCGCAACCCAGTGAATATCCGGGAAGGCGGCGCGCATCATCCCGATAACCTCCTTCAAACCCTCTCGTCCCTGCCGCTGGCCCGGAAGAGGATCCAGCTCGACAAAGTCGACCGCGACAAGTTCGTCGGCCTGCTCCAACCGTCCCTGATTGATGACCTCATCCAAAAACCGGGCAATGACTGCGGCGTTCCCATACTCTGACACTCGCATCTCCTGATTCAGCATGTGTGGAATAACAGCGAGCATCATATCAGCCACTTCATAGCTCCCCATCGCTTTGCATCCGTCAGAAAAGTCAGCTCAAACCAATTATCCTGAAGAGACCATGCCAACCCAGACGACCACGAACCTCCGCCAGCTTGCCTCCGATGTCCTCAGCCACGCCCTCAAGGCAGGAGCCACCGATGCCGAGGCTGTCGTCTACGAAGGCGATGAGTTTTCGGCACTGGTGCGACTGGGGCAGGTTGAGACCCTGAAAGAATCAGGTTCGCGAGCAGTTGGTCTGCGCGTCTTCATCGGCCAACGCACGGCCAGCACCTCATCGTCCGACTTCTCCAACGACAGCATCGCGCGTCTCGTCGAAGGAGCCATCACACTCGCCAAGATCACCAGCGAAGACCCCTTCGCCGGTCTGCCCGAAGCACACGAGTTCGGCAAGATCGAAGAAGACCAACACCTCTACTTCGACGATGTGAACGAGATGCCTCCTGCCGAACGCATCGAGATCGCCCGCCGCACCGAGGCCGCAGCCCTGGCCTACGACGCCCGCATCCAAAACTCCGGCGGCGGCGACTTCGACACCTCCACCTCACACAAGATCCTGATGAACTCCCGCGGCTTCACCGGCGAATACCGCCGCAGCTACTGCGGATTCTCCGCCGCGCCCATCGCACACGACGAGCAGGGCAACATGCAGCGCAACTACTGGTTCTCGAACTCACGCACCGTCACCAAACTCGAGAACCCGGAAGAGATCGGCCAGGAAGCCGCACGCCGCACTCTCAAGCGGCTCGGCGCACGCCAGGTCAAGACACAAAAGGCACCCGTCGTCTTCTCGCCTGAGATCGCACGCGGGATCATCGGCAACATCTTCGACGCAGCCAACGGCGACGCCATCTATCGCAACGCCTCCTTCTTCAGCGGCATGCTGGGCGAGCAGGTCGCCGGCCAAAACATCACGGTCATCGACGACGGCACCATCATTCACGACGGCATCGGCGGCTTCGGCACCCGTCCCTTCGACGGCGAGGGCCTGCCCACGCGCCGCACCGTGCTGGTCGAACGCGGCATCCTCAAGAACTACGTCTCGAACACCTACACCGCGCGCAAACTCAACATGAAGTCCACCGGCAACGCCTCCCGCGGACTCGCCGGCAACCCCGGCATCGGCGCAGGCAACTTCTTCCTCGAAGCCGGCACGCTCACCCCCGAACAGATCATCGGCGACGTGAAGAGCGGCCTCTACGTCACCGAGACCATGGGATTCGGCGTCAATCTCGTCACCGGCGACTACTCCCAGGGCGCGAGCGGCCTCTGGATCGAGAACGGCGAATTCGCTTACCCGGTCGAAGAGATCACCATCGCCGGCAACCTGAAAGACATGTACAAAAACATCGTCGCCATCGGCAACGACCTCATCTTCCGCGGGGCCAGCGCCGCCCCCACCATGCGCATCGAAGGCATGATGATCGCCGGCTCGTAAGTTCTAGCGCATCATCAGATAAAGCGAGACTACAATTCACGTTGTGGCAACCAGCTTCCATTTCGAACACGTTCTAGACTTCACCCGGGGCCAGGCAGACGAGATCCTCCGCACCATCCCCGCCCTCCCCGGGGTCTTCGCGCTATGCGGCGCACGCAGGGAAGACGCACCCTACCTCACCCAGACCGCCGACCTCCGCCGTCGCATGCGGCGTCTGCTTGATCCACCCGAGTCGCAGTCCAAACGCCTCAACCTCCGCGAAAAAGTAGCGCGCATCGAGTACTGCGTCACCGGCTCCACCTTCGAATCCTCCCTCGTCCTCTATCAAGCTATCGCCGCGCAGTTCGGATACACCGAAGCGCGTCGCCGCCTCAAGCTCCACACACCCTACTTTCTGCGCATGACCATGGAGAACGCCTTCCCTCGCGTCTACTCCACCAACAAATTATCCAAGCGCGGCCTAGCCCAGATGTACGGCCCCTTCCCATCGCGCCTCACCGCCGAGCGTTACTGCGACGCCGTCCTCGACCTCTTCAAACTCCGCCGCTGCTACGAAGACCTTGCTCCCTATCCCGAGCACCCCGGCTGCGTCTACGGCGAGATGAACAAGTGCATCGAGCCCTGCAAGCAAGCCTGCACGCCCGAGGAGTACGCCGCCGAAGCCGAAGCCGTAAAAAAATTCTTCGACACCCGCGGCGAGAGCATGATCATCGCCATCGGCCTCGAGCGCGAAGTGGCCTCCTCCGCAATGCAGTTCGAAAAGGCCGCCGCCCTGCACGCGCAATGGCAGAAAGTAAAAGCCGCACAAGCCCTTGCCGACTGGATCGTCCGCCCCATCCCGAAGCTGAAGGCCATCATCATCCAGACAGCCGCGCAGGAAAATGAACAAGCAGATCAAGCGGCATTGTTCCTGCTCAACGGAGGCTGCATCCTCGGCCCCGAACGCCTCTCAACCCTCGGCGTGCGTGCCGTGCGCGAGCAGACCAGCGTCGGCAGCTCCCTCTTCGCGCAGCCCCTGATGCTGCAGGCCGTCCCGCTCGAAGGCGCAGCAACAGCCGACACCTCCGACTCACCTGAAGCCCGCGCCGCGCACGTCCTCTCTCTCCTCGAAGAACGAGCCGAGCCGTCCAGCGACCTCGCCCTGCTTAGCGACCATCTCTCCCTGCTGCGCCGCTGGTACTATCGCCCCGAGAAGCAGCGCAACGGCGAGATCTTCTTCCCCAACGAAGACGGAGGTGACAAGGGCGCGTGGCCCGTCCGCAAGATCCTCCGCGGTGCCGCCCGGATCGTCCTCGGCGACCCCAAGCCCATGGCCGAAACCCAACGCGACGCTGCAAAGGAAGCCGCAATGGGAATCAAAACCAAGATCCTCCACGAAGGCCGCCCCGACGTAGAAAGAGTCGTGCCCGTGCTGCCAAAAAATCGTTAGCCGCTCAGTTCGAGAAGAAAATTTCGTCAGCTTTAGCGCGGCTTCAATGCGGTTCGATCTCACCCTTGTAGAGCAACTTGCCCGGCACGAACTCGGTGGCGATGCCGAAGAGAGCGCCCAGCAGGCCGCCAGCGCGGGCCAGGCCGCCGGTGAACTTGGCGTTGTTGGTCGTGTTGGCATTCTTGATGCCGGAGTCGACGATGGCACCGATGCCCGCACCAGCGCCTGCGCCGAGAAGCGCTCCTCCGATCACCGACCCGGTCGCGTTGCGGGTGCGAATGAATCGAATGTCAGTTTTGCGGAGGGAGATCGAGCGATCGGCTCCAGCTTGCCTCTTGTGACAGACCAGACCGTCGCCATCGGCTGAGTCGAAGGCACAGAAGAACTTCTGTTGGGACAGCGCTATCCGGATAGACGTGCCAGCCTTGAGGCTCTCCACGCGTTGCCAGTCTTGCGCCGGCTGTTGCGCCAGCCCTGCTGCTGGAGCGGCGAAGAGCAAGGTGAGACCTAGGAGAAGGTGCAGCACACTGACGCGGATTCGGCCCTCCCCTTGATCCTTTGATGATCCTTGATCCCTTGATCGGGCATCACTATAGCCCTCCTCACAGAGTCTGGGCAAGCGTTCTATGCGCTGGCTCATCCACGCACCCACTAGCGTCAGAGCTTCGTTCCCTAAGCTTTTCGTTGCTTTTGGTGATCTGGTTCAAGTACGCTCTGCTGCGCGCTTGCTGAGTTGTTCACCCTGGCGCTGAACCTTGATTCCCTAACCCCGATTCCCTACCCCCGGAGCTATAGTGCCCCCTCCCTTCCGTAGCAGCCTCCAGCTTGGTTCACTGCTCGGAATCACAGGTGTTTTTGTTTTGTTAGGCACGCCGATATGCTCTGCGAGTCCTGCTGCCGCTATTGATCCGGGAGCCGTCAGGCCAGCGGCATCGGCTGAGACGGGAGCAGCGGCAGAGCCTGAAACATCGTTCAACTCCCTCCCCAATGCTCCGATCCCAAACGCTGTTTTGATGGCGGGCGGAGCGTCCCATGCCTCGGGCGATGAAGCCAGGAAGGACCTGGGCGCTGAGTCTCCTGCGCATGCGCTAACGTTCCTGCGCACTGGCGACAGTGTGGTGAGGCCGTCATCAGCGGAGGGTGAGCTGGGAAGGGAGCAGCTGACCGAGGGCTGCGAGAGCGGCAGAATCAAGGGGAAGGCGTGCAAGGTGCGCTGGCTCCCGATTCTGTGGCAGTCGTTCGAGTGGTTAACGGCGCAGCACGCTGGGAACATTCTGCTGGATTCGGAAACCCGAAACGACCTTACCTCGAATCCTTACTGGTCCACCTATGTCTACTGCGTCGAGCACTATCGCTGGTACCAGTGGTCGGACGATACGACCTTCATCGTGCATAACATCGGGCATCCGATGATGGGAGGCATTACCAGCAGCATCTTCGAGCAGAACGATCCCAAGGCGCGGGCGCTGGTGTTTGAGAACAACAGCAACTACTGGCGCAGCCGGCTGAAGGCAATGGCGTGGTCGGCGGTGTACAGCGCGCAATGGAAGGTTGGGCCGGTGAGCGAGGCTTCAATCGGCAACAGCGGACGGAACACCTACTATGTCGCCCATCTGGGGCGCACGACCAATGAGACCGGCTTTCAGGACTTCGTGATCACGCCGGTCTACGGCTTCGGGTGGAACGTCGGCGAGGATGCGATAGACCGCTACCTGATGCCGAAGATCCACGCGCATGTGAAGAACCGCTTCTACCTGACGGCGCTGTCCGTAATGACGCCGTGCAAGGGGGCCGCGAACCTGCTGCGATGGAAGCCAACCTACTACCGGGACACGGCCTACGCGCCGCCGGGCAGCAATTAGCTAATTCCAATCACCTCGAAAACAGCGCGGCGGAGAGATCTTCTTCCCCAGTTTCGCTCCTATCTCGATCCCTGTCTCGATGCGAAGCATGGCAACCTCGTCCCGGCAAGAGGCGCACCAGTGTGCAAGAATACTCCGGTTGGATTATCGTCTCTGTGTATTCATTCCTGCTCGATGGAGCTATCAGATGCCTGAAGAAGTAGCCGCCAAACTGCCTGAAGAAGTACCCGCCAAGCCGCTAACCTATGACGTTAAACGTGAAGGGGAAACTGCCGTCGTAAAGTGCCATGGTCGCCTGGTGGCGGGCCTCACGGATGGCTTTTACAAGGAACTGAAGGAAGTTGCCTCCAGCAGCAAGGTGCTGGTACTCGATCTCGAAGACCTGACCTATGTGGACAGCATGGGACTGGGCACGATCGTGCGGCTGTATGCTCACGCGAAGGGCGCAGGGTGTGAGTTCCAGCTGCTGCACCTCGGCAAGCAGTTACGAAACCTGTTGAAGATGACCAATCTGCTGTCGACTCTCGCCTCGGCGGAAGGGCATGGGATTAATGTCGCCTAAGCTCTGGTCCTGAGCCGTGATGACCCTGAGAATCGATAGCGGGTTCGTTCGAATGCCTCTTCAGCTGCTGACCGCCCGACACATAGGGCGGATCGTGTCACGCAAACGGTCTACGGTATCCCAAGAAATTTAAACGGCTTGCTCACCACAAATCCTTTACAGCACTCCCAGCATAGACATGACTCTGGTTCCTTCCCAGGTCAAGCTTCTCCACCTTCCCGGTCTCAGCGGAGAAATCGATATCACTCAGAACAAGCAGGAAGGAACAAAGCCAACGAATCGTCCTCGGCATAAAACCTCCGCCAGCACTAGTTCGGCAAGCATATAACTGACTACTTCCGTTCGCACCCCCCAGTCAAAGAAAATTCATGGTCTCGCGCTGATAAACTCACATTCAGGAGCGAACCCCCGTGATCGAACTGGCAGCATCCATCCTCGCCGCAGACTTCGCCCACCTCGCCGACGAAGTCGCCCTCGTGGAGCGCGGTGGAGCCACCCTCCTCCACGTCGACATCATGGACGGCCACTTCGTCCCCAACATCACCTTCGGGCCGCCCGTCGTCAAAGCCCTCCGCCCCATCACCAAACTCCCCCTCGACTGCCACCTGATGGTCGAAAACCCCGACGACTTCATCCACGACTTCGCCGAGGCCGGCGCCGACATGATGAGCGTCCACCAGGAGGTCTGCCGTCACCTCTATCGCACCCTCCAGCAGATCATCGACCACGGCATGTTGCCCGCCGTCGTCATCAACCCCGCAACCCCTATCGACACGCTGGTGGAAGTCCTTCCCATCGTGCACCACGTGCTGGTGATGAGCGTGAATCCTGGCTTCGGCGGACAGAAGTTCCTGCCGCTGGCGCTCGACAAGATCGCCCACCTCGCCGAACTCCGCGAGGAGATGGGCCTCAACTTTCGCATCGAAGTAGACGGCGGTGTTGCTCACGATACCGTCGCTCAAGTCGTCGAAGCAGGAGCCGACATGCTCGTGGCCGGCTCAGCCATCTTCAGCCCCGGCAAGACCGAGCAGAACGCTGTGGAATTTCTCAAAATCGCACGGGCAGCCGTCCCCGCACAAGTAGCATAAGCGCGGCCCAAGTCCCGCAGTAGTAAGGATCAGACAGGAACGATTAGAATAGAACACAGCCTGAGCGCTGACCGCGCGAGGCGGATGGGGTCTATAGCGGATGAATAAACGTTCTTTCTTTCCAACTCTCAGGGCCGGCACGCTGGCCGGAGTCGCAATCGCCAGCTTGATGATCGGCTCCATCGGAGCCCTGGCCCAGGTAGCCGGCTCCTCCCAGACAACCACCGACGCCAACGGTCAGCAGCACGAGAGCGTGACCCTCTCCGCAACACCGAACAACAAAAAGGACAAAGTCGTCCCGTCCAAGGACACAAAAAAAGAGCTCCGCAAAGAGAAGGCGATGAAGCCGGCCGAGAAACCGGACGCCAAACTTCCCGACAAGGTGCTCTACGACAAGGCCGTCGACGCCACCAAGCGCGGACACTTCGACGTCGCCCGCCTCGACCTGCAGACCCTGCTCAACACCTATCCAGACTCGCAGTATCAGATGAAGGCCAAGCTCGCCATCGGAGACAGCTGGTACAAGGAAGGTGGCACCGCAGCCCTCACCCAGGCCGAGCAGGAGTACAAGGACTTCATCACCTTCTTCCCCAACGCCCCCGAGGCCGCCGAAGCCCAGATGCGCGTAGGCGACATCTACTTCCGCCAGATGGACAAGCCCGACCGCGACTACGCCAAGGCCACTCACGCTGAAGAAGAGTACCGCCTCATGCTGCAGCAGTTCCCTGAGTCGACCCTGGTGCCCCAGGCCAAGCAGAGACTGCGCGAGGTGCAGGAGGTCATGGCCAATCGCGAGGCCAACATCGCCGCCTTCTACCAGACTCACAACAACTATCCCGCGACCATCGCGCGCTACCAGACCGTCGTCGATACCTATCCGCAGTACAGCCACATGGACGACGTTCTCGTCGGCCTCGGCGATGCGTATGAGGCCGAAGCGCGATTCGTCCGCACCATGAAGCTTCCCGAAGCAGGCAAGGCAAGGCTCGAAAAGATCTATGACGACCAGGCGATCGCCGCCTACAGCAAGGTGATTCTTGAGCACTCCGCCTCACCTCACGTAGAAGACGCCCGCGACCGTCTCGACACCATGAACGTCAAGATTCCGCAGCCGACCCCCGAGCAGATCGCCGCCAGCGTCGCGCTTGAAAACAGCCGCCGTCAATATCGTCTGCAGGATCGCGCTCGTCTGCTCGTCCTCCATCAGCCTGACGTCGTCATGGCCGCCCGCGATGGAGAGCCGACCCTCGCCGACCCAACTCCCACCATTGCGCCTCACGTTGTGAACCGGATCACGACCGACTTCCACGAAGCAATGAGCCCCAACGCGCCCGCCGCCGGTGGACCGCTCAACGCCAAGCCCGCGACGACAACAGCGGATGCAGCGCCCGCAGCAGAAGGTGGAGCACCGGCAGCACCCGCCGCGCCTCTGGCTCTCTCGGACGTCCCTGCCGCCGACCCCGGTGCCGCCAGCGGAGCATCGTCGACGACCAGCATCTCCGGCGCAGCACCAACCCCGCCCGCATCCTCCAGCAACCGCATCGGCGGAGTCGAGATTCTCAACTCCGGCGCCTCCGGAACCACCGTCCCTGCCGATGGCGGCCTGAAGGCGGTTGGACCAACCAACTCCACTCCTCTCCCCGCGGTTGAAAAGGCTGCCGCTGCCCCCGACGCAGTCAACGATATCAAGCCCGGAACTCAACCCGCCGCACAGACCGGCAACGCCAACGGAAAGAACAAGAAGCCCGACTTCAACAAGGGCGACGAGTCCGACAGCAAGCACAAGAAGAAAAAGGGCTTAAACAAGCTGAACCCGTTCTAATCTCTTCGAACCTCTTTCTCATCAAACAAAAAAGGATGCAGCCATAAGCGCCGCATCCTTTTTTGTCGTCTGGAACGCACTCCGCTCAGGAGTTCTGATTAACAGCAATACGCCGCCGCACCTGCGGCACAAACAAAGCCGAAAGCAGCAACAACACCAGCACTCCCAGCAAAACCGAAAACAGCGGACTCAACGAGACCCGTGGGTGCGCACTCACCTGCCCATACGCCAGCGGCACATGCGACAGATGCCCGCCCAGCACATATGCGCTCCCCCCAAACGATTCATCGCTCTCATATACAGCATTGCCACCCAGCACCGTCGTATCGCCGCCGATCCGCGCCTGCGAATCGACCACCGCGTTTCCCCCGATCACGGTCGCGCCCTTCGCCACCTGTCCGGTCACGTTCAGGCTGCCGAACAGCACGATGACCCGCCCCGTCACGTCACCCTCCACCTGCACCGAGCAGAAGACACACATCGCATTACGCACCTGTTGGCCCGACGCGACATAAACATCCTCCCCGACATAGGCCCGGTTGCCCGGCGCCTGAGCCAGCGCGGTCGAGGCAAACAGAAGCGTAAAGACGAGGCTGCGGAGCGCAAAGTTCGGCAAAGTTCCCCCAGAGAATGACAGCGAATAACAGCGTGCAGAAGGTGGTACGCATACGCCGCAGGCCAGGTTCCCCAATCCCTTACACTACCCCAGCCCCGGCAAAAACGCCGACTAAAACCCGCGCCCTCTCGGAGGCACCGGATACGGATACCGATTACGCCGAACGATAGACACGATCAGCCAGATCAGTCCCGCGAGTATCAAAAACGGTGCGAGCGGCAACAAAAGCCACAAGCGCCCAGGCAGAACCGTCCGCTCGCCATGAATCGCCGCCCCGTCCCCCAGCTTCAGGTCTCCCGCAGCGATCGCAACATCGCCGCCCACCGACGCATCCTGGCCCAGCTCGAGATCGCCGCCGAGCGAAGCCACATCGCCCGAGATCGTCCTCCCCGAATCGACCACCACCGATCCCAGAAAGGTCGCGATATCTCCCTTCACCTCGCCATGCACCCGCACCGTGCAAAACGCACAGGCGATATCCCCCGCCGTCTCTCCGTCCGCAATCGTAATATCGCCTCCAACACCGGCGCGATCGTTGGAGGTGCGGGCAAACGCGGGTGTACCGGCAACAATCAAAAGAGCAAAAGCGAGGAGCAGTCTACGCATGAATAACCTCGTGGGCTAGTGTACGTGGATGCATGTCTTCGACGAACCGTTTTCCTGCCGCACGAGCCCGCCACCGCATACCAGCGGTTAACGCCCGTCGATGCTACCCTTAAAACACCGATGAGCCAGGAACTTCCAAAAGCATACGATCCGTCCGTTATTGAACAGCGCTGGGCCGAGTACTGGGTCAAAGAACATCTGTTTGACGTTCCGACCTCCGAAACTACGCACGCCGCGCAAAAGAAGTTCACCATTCTTTTGCCGCCGCCCAATGTTACCGGCCGCCTCCACATGGGCCACATGCTCAACCAGGCGGAGATGGACATCCTCACCCGCTGGCATCGCATGCGTGGCGAAACCGCCCTCTGGGTCCCCGGCACCGACCACGCCGGCATCGCCACCCAGATGATGGTCGAGCGCCAGCTCAAAGAAGAGGGCAAGACCCGGCAGGGGCTCGGCCGCAGCGCTTTCGTCAAAAAAGTCTGGGCCTGGCGCGAGCTCTACGGCGGAGCCATCCTCGACCAGATGAAGCGCCTCGGTGCCTCCGTCGACTGGTCCCGCGAGTACTTCACCATGGACGACCGCCTCTCGCCCGCCGTCAACGAGGCCTTCGTCCGCCTCTACGAGCAGGGCCTCATCTACCGCGGCGCGTACATCGTCAACTGGGACCCCAGCATCCAGACCGCCGTCTCCGATCTCGAAGTCGAGCACGAAGAGCGCGTCGGCAAGATCTACCACATCCGCTATCCCCTGGCGGACGGCACAGGCTCCATCGTCATCGCCACCACACGCCCCGAGACCATGCTAGGCGACGTAGCCGTAGCCGTAAACCCCACCGACGAGCGCTACCTCGCACTTCAAGGCAAACTAGTGCGCCTGCCCCTCAGCGCCACCAACGGCAGACCAGACCGCGAGATCCCCATCCTCGCCGACGACTGGGCCAAGCCCGAGTTCGGCACCGGCGCCGTCAAAGTCACGCCCGCGCACGACGCCAACGACTTCGCCATCGGCCAGCGCCACAACCTGCCCAACCTCACCATCCTCGACGAGACCGCCCACGTCCTCCTCCCCGGCTCGCCCTACCACGGCCTCGACCGCTACGCCGCACGCGAGAAGATCGTCGCCGACCTCGAAGCGTTGGGTCTCTTAGTCGAAATCAAGGAGCACACCAACTCCATCGGCCTCTCCCAGCGCACCGGCGTCGTCATCGAGCCGCGCCTCTCGCAGCAGTGGTTTCTCGCCGTCAACAAAACCCCCAGCAACGGCGGCGACAGCATCGCTTCCAAAGCCATCCAGGCCGTCGCCCAGGGCCACATCAAATTCACCCCCGAGATGTACACCAAGGTCTACGACGAGTGGATGAAGAACATCTACGACTGGTGCATCTCCCGCCAGCTCTGGTGGGGCCATCGCATTCCAGCGTGGTACTGCAATGCCTGTTCTGCAATTACCGTGGCGCGAACAACACCCACTCACTGCGCCACCTGCAACTCCGCCGACCTCACCCAGGAGACCGACGTCCTCGACACCTGGTTCTCCTCCGGCCTCCTCCCCTTCACCGTCTTCGGCTGGCCCAACCCAAACCCCGACACCGGTATGCCGGACCTCACCCCAGACCTCGCCACCTTCTACCCCACCGACCTCCTCGTCACCGGCTTCGACATCCTCTTCTTCTGGGTCGCCCGCATGGTCATGCTCGGCACTCACTTCATGCTCGACGTCCCCATGCCCGACGGCAGCAAGCGCACCCTCGCCGACGCCGTCCCCTTCCGCGAGGTCTACATCCACGGCCTAGTCCGCGACGCCAACCGCGAGAAGATGTCCAAGACCAAGGGCAACGTCATCAACCCCATCGACATCATCGAGCGCTTCGGCACCGACGCCGTCCGCTTCACCCTGGCCAGCATGGCCTCGCCCGGCACCGACATCGCCTTCTCGGAAGCCCGCACCGAAGGCTATCGCGCCTTCGCCAACAAGATCTGGAACGCCGCCCGCTTCCTCTTCATGAACGTAGATCGCGCGCGCGAAGCCGGCTACAACATGACCATGCGCGACAGCGGCGTAGTCCCCTCGCTTCAAGACGACACACCACTCGAGACCCGCTGGATCTTCTCCCGCCTCAGCGCTGTCTCCGCCGAAGTCGACCGAGCCCTCGCCGACTACCGCTTCGACGAAGCCGCCAACGCCATCTACCAGTTCTTCTGGGGCGAGTTCTGCGACTGGTACCTCGAACTCGCCAAACTACGTCTCGACTTCACCGAAGGCGCAGAGAAAAATCCAATCACCGCCCTCACCCTCGCCTCACTCGTAGGCGTCTTCGAGAGCGCCCTGCGTCTTCTCAGCCCCTTCATGCCCTTCCTCACCGAAGAGATCTGGCACGCGCTCTACGAAGGCAAGCCGCCGGCGAAATCCATCGCCCTCACCGGCTACCCCCAGGCCAGTGACTTTCCCGCCGACCCCGTAGCCGAGAGCGCCATGAAGACCCTGCAAGAGCTCATCGTCACCGTACGCGGTCTGCGCAAAGAGCTAGGCGTCCCTGAAAAAGAATCGACACCCATCAACATCCACGCAGGCAATCGCGTCCTCGCACTCGCCGACGCCAACGCCGACGTCCTCGCGAAGATGGCCCGCGTCCAATCCGTAGAGTTCGCCAACGAACCACTCACCGGCTCGAACGCCCGCTCCACCGCGGAGTTCGACGTAGCCGTGATGTACGAGCGCCAGATCGACGTCCCCGCCGAACGCGAGCGTCTCACCAAAGACCTCGCCAAGTACGAAAAGGGCCTCGCCTCCGCCGACAAGCAACTCACCAACGAGACCTTCATGTCGAAGGCCCCGGCCCACATCGTCGACGGCCTGCGCAAGCAATCCACCGAAACCCGCATCCTCTATGACAAAACCAAAGCCGCCTTAGACGCTCTCGGCGAATGACGGAGCAGGTCGACCACACCATCGAGCGATGGTCTCGCATAAGTTGATGGTCTAGAATCAACTCGTTCCCGCGTCCCGGAGCACGACATGAGTCGAGTTCTCATCATCGGAAGTCACACCCCGGTCAGCCGCGAGATCGGCCGCTCCCTCATTGCCGCTCACTTGCCTACGCTGTATTCGGCAGGCCCCGTCGATGCCCTGAAGCGATTGCGTACCCGGCGCTTCGACGTCGTCATTACCAGCGCCGATAGCGATATCGATGAGAACCTCGCGCTCCTCGAAGAGATGCGCTCCATCAGGCCCGACCTGAAGTGCATCGTCCTGGCGCAACACAGCACCCCCGACAAGGTCATCGCCGCCCTGCAAGCCCGGGTCTTCGGCTGTTTCACACCTCCCTTCGATACTCAGGAGATCGCGACCTTGGTCGCCAGTGCAGCTTCCGACAACCATTCCCGAGACGACATCGAAATCCTCTCGGCCCGCCCCGGTTGGGTCTCCATCCGCGCCAACTGCCGCCTCGTCACAGCCGAGCGCCTTCTCTCCTTCGCCAAGGAACTCAGCGCCCAACTCCCCGAAGACGCGAGACAGGAGATCATCCAGGCCTTTCGAGAGATCCTGATGAACGCGATGGAACACGGAGCAAAGTTCAATCCCGAGCAGGCCGTCGAAGTGCATGCCATTCGCACCGCCCGCACCATGGTCTTCCGTGTTCGCGACCCCGGCACTGGTTTCCAGAAAGAATCCCTCGCCCACGCGGCTATCGGAAATCCCGCTACCGATCCCACCGCTCACATCCTGCTACGCAAGGAACAGGGAATGCGCGCCGGAGGATATGGTCTTCTTCTCGCAAGCGGCACCGTCGACGAGTTAATCTACAACGCAATCGGCAACGAAGTAATCCTCATCAAATACCTGGATACAACCGCGAACAACGACAAGCCTTGAAGCATAGCTCTATTCATCCAGCAGACCTCTGCATCGAAACCGCGCCCATCATAAAACACAGCGCCCCCAGCGCCGACAACACCGCGGGAGGAACCGCAAAGTAGAGCAGTGACAACACAAAACCAACGCACTGCACCACAAACAATCCCCAGGCAATCGTCCGTGCATCGTTACTCCCGCGCTTCGCCATCGAAGCCAGCATCCACGTCAGCCACGCAATAAAAACTTGCGTCGCTGAGATAGATAAACCGAAGCCTTTATAGAACCCGCCATAGCTGAACGTCGAGCCCGCCTCGGAAAAGTGAACGCTGTTCATCGCATTCCACACGGCGAGGCCCTCCGCCGTATTCGGGCGGAAGGCCAGAAAACCGTAAGTATGGCCCACAGCAAACAGCAGCATCAGCACCGCCGCAGCGCGAAACCACATCGCCGCCTTCACGACGCCTCGTCCGTCTTGGCCGCAAACATCCCCAGCAGAGCGCCCCATCCGCCCTCGGCGTTCACCTGTTCGCGCATCTTCGCGCATCCCGCACCGTGGCGAGTCAGCCCGCGATGCTCCAGCTCCACCAGCGTCGTACCATCATCCGCTGGCGTAAACCGCACCTCCACCTCACTGCATTTACTCAGATCCGGTTCGAACTTCCAGTCCGTCCCAATCTGCCACGCCATCACAAACAAATGCGGCGGCTCCCACTTCAGCACCGAACCCCACGGACAGATCGTCCCATCTTCCTGATCCGTGTAGATCGCGCCCATCGGCCTGCCCTCCACCACCACCCGCTTCATCGGCGAGCTGCCAATGTGGTGCGTCCGCGGCCACCAGCTATCCATCTCCTCGGTAAACACGCGGAAGGCCCGCGCCGCATCGGCTCGCACGCGAATACTCTTCCGCACCGGCTCGACCACCTGAGCCTCTACCTCCATCGTCATCGTGTCCTGCGTATTCAGTTGTCTCTCCGGCATATCACTTCTCCTCTACCTTCGCTTGAAATGCTTCCAGGGCTTCGCCCCAGAAGTTGTCCAGATACTTTCGCAGCGCCGCAAACCCCTTCGGATCCAAACTGTAGTACCGCCGCGTCCCTGCTGCCTCATCGCGCACCAGCTTCGCCTCCTTCAGAACCCGCAGATGCTGCGAGACCGCGGGCCTGCTCACCGTAAGACCGCGCGCCAACTCTCCAACCGGCAGCGGTCCCCGGCGAAGCCTCTCCAATAACAGTCGCCGCGTTACATCCCCAAGGGCATCGAGTTGTCGTTCTTGGTAAGTATTCACTTACCGTAAGCTAATACTTACATAAAAATTTGTCAAACTTTTTCGTCGCTCCATTGTGTCTGAAAGGAAATCGCCGCCGACCAACGGGAGGCCCAAGGCGAAGTCGGTATACCCCCACGAAGTGGGCGCGGCGAACCCGGGGTCCCCGCAAACAGGTCTTCGTTTGCGGGGTGGCCACGCGCAGGGCGCCCGTTCGGCAGGACAGACCTCAACCCCACCTACTTCCCCGGCAATCCACGGCCACGCCTTCTTTTCACCGGAACGCCAGCCGATTTATCATGGAGAGTATGCCGTTTCCGATCAAAGTCTGCGCCATCTGCTCTGAAGAGTTCGAGCTAAAGCCGGATAAACCCGGCTTCGCCAATCGCTGCCCGGAGTGCAGCGCCGAAGAGTCCACCGACCCCGTCACCAAACAACGCATGGACGCCGACGAGCGCAAAAACCAGACCGAAGCCAACGCCGCCCGGCGCCAGGCCATGCGCGAGCTCCTCTACCGCAAAGACAGCTAACAGCCTCGCACTCCCCCTCAGCAACAAGGTTGTCTCCGTCCTTAGCGGTTGCTCGCAATCCCCACCCCGCATACTCTAGGTCCAGGACCTCCATGGCCATGCCCACGCCACAAGCACCCTCCCTCCTGCTGCGCGGACTCCACAAAACGTTCGCCGAAGTCGTAGCCGTCAATGGCCTCGATCTCGAGGTCACACCCGGCGAGTGCTTCGGCCTCCTCGGACCCAACGGCGCGGGAAAGACCACCACCATCGAGATCTGCGAAGGCCTCACCACACCCGACAGCGGCGACGTCGAGCTCCTCGGCCTCAACTGGCGCACCAATGCCGAAGAACTTCGCCAGCGCATCGGCCTCCAACTTCAGGAGACCCAGCTCTCCGAGAAGCTAACCGTCGAAGAGACCCTGCGCCTCTTCCGCAGCTTCTTCCGCCGCGGCATCACCGTCGAAGACTCCATCAAAACCGCCCAGCTCGAAGAGAAGCGCAGCGCCCGCGTAGGCACCCTCTCCGGCGGCCAGAAGCAGCGCCTCGCCATGGCCTGCGCCCTCGTCGGCGATCCCGAACTTCTCTTCCTCGACGAGCCAACCACCGGCCTCGATCCCCAGGCGCGGCGCAACCTCTGGGACCTGCTCGACCGCCTCAAGCAGGAGGGCCGCACCATCATCCTCACCACCCACTACATGGACGAGGCCGAGCGCCTCTGCGACCGCGTCGCCATCATGGATCACGGACGCATCATCGCGCTCGACACCCCACCTCGGCTCATCGCCTCCGTCGGCGGAGAGCACATCGTAGAGTTCGCCGCCACCAGCCACAACAAAGGAGCCAACGGAGCAGCCGCAGTCGATCCTGCCCTGCTGACTGCGATCGAAGGAGTCGAGTCTCACCGCCTCACCGCCGGAACCCACCAACTTTCCGTCCGCGAGCTCCACACCGCCGTGCCAAAGATCTTCTCCGTGCTCGCCTCGCAGGGGCTTCACCTGGACGAGTTCCGCACCCACTCCGCAACGCTCGAAGATGTCTTCGTAGCCCTCACCGGAAGGAACCTGCGCGATGAATAAGCTCGAGCTGAACAGCCTCTATCAACTCACGATGATGCGCTTCCTCCTCTTCCTGCGCGAGCCCGAAGCCATCTTCTGGATCTTCATCTTTCCCATCCTGCTCGCCGCCGGCCTCGGCATCGCCTTCCGCAACCGCCCGCCGGAGGTCCTTCAGGTAGGCGCCACCACGCTGCAACTCACCCAGGCGCTCAACGCCGACAAGGGCCTCACCTCCACCACCATTGACGAGGCCACAGGCACGCAAGCCTTAGCCACGGGACGCATTCTGCTCCTCGCAGTCCAGAGGCCGGACACGACCGTCTACCAGTACGACTCCACCAACCCGGATGCGCGCACCGCGAAGCTACTCGCCGATCGCGCGATCCAAACCGCCGCCGGGAGACACGACACCCTCCCCACCAAAGAGGAGCTGGTGCACGAGACCGGCTCCCGCTACATCGACTTCGTCGTGCCGGGCCTGCTGGGAATGAACCTCATGGGGTCCGCCATGTGGGGCATGGGATTCGCCATCGTAGACGCCAGACAAAAGAAACTCCTCAAACGCCTCGTCGCCTCGCCCATGCCTCGCTGGCAGTACCTCGCATCGTTTCTCCTCTCGCGGCTGGTCATGCTCGTCATCGAAGTCGCAGCCTTTCTCGGCTTCGCCCGCCTCGTCTTCGGTGTGCCCTTTCGTGGATCGATCGCGCAACTGGCCCTCCTCTGTATCCTCACATCACTGGCCTTCTCCGCCCTGGGTCTGCTCACCGCCTCCCGCGCCAAAACCATCGAAGCCGTCTCCGGTCTCATGAACTTCGTCATGTTTCCCATGTGGATCTTCTCCGGAGTCTTCTTCTCCTCCACACGTTTTCCCGCAGTCGTCCAGCCCCTGATCAGAGCCCTGCCCCTCACCGCGGCAATCGACGCCATGCGAGGAAACATGCTCCAGGGCATGACCCTGCAACAACTCCTCGCCCCCGTAGCCATCCTCCTGGCGTGGCTCGTAATCCCCTTCGCCATCTCCCTCCGCATCTTCCGCTGGCGCTAGTTCGGATGCCGTGGATTCCGCGAAAGGTCGGCGGAGATACCCGAACCCCGAGAAGCTTCTAAATCATCTACCAGGGCCGGCCATTTTCCTCACAGAGAAGTACAACGTCGGTGCTCGATAGTCAGGGCTCGGTTCGGAGTTGGGTGACGAACTTCTGAAGTTCTTCGAAACGCGCGATCGCGTTCTGGACGTACTCGCCGTAGCGCGGATGTGTGAGAAGGGAGCCGTCGATCAGAGCCGCGGGCTCGATCCTCGCTAAGTACGTCTTACGAACCACCGACTGAGCCATCGCGTCCATACCATTGGCGAGGATGGAGCGCATTTTTATCAGCCCAGGCTCGGCGAGGAAGTCGCGATCCTGCTCCCTGTGCAGGACGGCGTACCCGTTCCAAAAGAAAGCGACGGCGGTCAGCGAGGCGCGGAGAATGATGTCGCCTGCGTGTTGGTGTTGGATACGGTCGATGCCGAACTCGTACTCGATGGTGTCATTCATCGTGCGGATGCTCGCGACGGTCTTGCCGACCAGATCGCGGAAGCTGTCAGCCGGCCCGAGGAATTCGGCGGTGGTACGTGCAGCCGTGGACCCGCGGAGGAGCACGCCGACGCCGCGAAGGATGGTAGCAAGGGAGCTTCGCATCGCCGTCACGTTACGGACCGGCCAGATCAGGTCGAAGACAAACGCCATGATCACCAGCGCCAGCAGAATGCCGACGAGGCGGTCGCGCGGAGGGGCAAGCTGGGTAGGAGCGGAGAAGCCCGCGAAGACCACCAGGTCAAAAGAGAAGGCGGTCTGCACCCCAACGAAGTTGAATTGGCGTCCGCCGACCAACCAGGCGGAGAAGAAGGTAACTACTGTGACGAGGAGGACCAGCGAAGTGATCGAGTCCATGAGGGGGAAGAGAAAGACGGTCGCGCCAAGGGCGAAGATGAGGCCCCCGATTACGGAGCCGGCAAGGCGGAAGATAAGGCGCTGCTTGATGGCCCCGCTGGTGCCGAGCCCGGTGATGAACACGGTGATGATGGACGTGGAGATGCCTGGCCACCCGACGGCCAGAGAGATGATGTAGCAGAGCGTGGCGCAGAGGCTGATCTTGAGAGCAAAGGCGATAGTCTGAGGCTGCCAAAGAGCTCCCGGAATCAGGAAGGGAACCTTGCGCGAAGGCAGGGCGATAAGCTTCTTGCTGGCGGCCAGGTCGCCCTTCATTGGCATGGAGATGATGTCGTGCAGCACGAGTTCGACGCGATCGAGCAGCGTAGGCTCTCGCCCCACAGCGTGTTCCTCCGCCAACGGCTGCCGCAGGTCCGGTGGAACAGTGTCGAGTGCAAGATTGTGGCAGAGGTTCGCGATGTGAGCGCAACGGCGGCGAAGGGCGGGGTCGGACAGAGTGGGGTACTGCAAACCGAAGCCAGCCGAAACATCCAGAAGCTGCGCCTGCATCGTGATCCGTACGCTCACACCGATGGGGAGCACGCCGGGGTCGAGGTTGCGCTCAACGATGATGTTATACAGCCGCTGCATGGCGTACTGGCCCGCAACGGCGAGACGTGAGACCTGCATGACAGCCGGGGAGAGTTGCGCGGCATCCGCTCCCTGGCCGTAAAGCGAGAACATCGTTTCGAGCGCCTGGTAGCGCGTGATGCGCTCCTTCTGAAGTTCCGCGGCTGCATTGCGGCGGCCAAAGGCGTATTCGACCAGGACGACAGAGCCTACAGACAGCGAGGTAGCGCCGAGCAGGTAGAGCATCTCCTTGACCAGCGGGCCAGCAGGGGTATGGGTCTCCCAGGGTAACGTGAGTATGGCGAAGACGAGGCCGAAGATCACAGCCAACCCAGGGGCGGTACTCGACATGAGGAACATCCCGGTCAGAAAACACGCGACAACGATACCAAGCACACGCGCCATCGGATCGTTGTCAGTGACGATAACCACAGCGAGCACCGCGGCAATTGCCACCGTCGCAGCGAGCAGTGTGAGGATAGCGGAGCGAAAGGAGACGGCCGGAGAATCACGGCCGATGAGAAAGACCAGGAATATGCCAAGCCCGGCGAAGGGCATGCGCAGCGTCATCACAAGAAGCAGCACAATGACCGAAGCGAGGACGATACGCAGGGCACTGTTCCAGCGGCCGGGCGTGGGTTGAAGGTCCTGCCAGATGCGCGCGGTCCAGGTGGACAGATTCGTAGCCATAGCCGGTTACCTCAGGACCGTGACCGAGGGTCTCGCCAATGTCTTTCTTCTGTGGGAGCGATACGAATCATGAGTAGTGGTTTTCATGAGGTGCTACCAAAGGACATCTACCGTTGATTGAGATGGAATCCACCCTTCATATTACTGAGGTCTTGTTCAACTGTCCTCCCATCACCCCAGACGGTGGCTGGCTTGGCAGTACGAGAAGGGACGCCCACCCCCTCAGCGGAGAACCCCTCATACGCGCTAACCGCCGCAATCGACGCCATGCGAGGCAACATGCTCCAGGCATCAACCTCCCACAACTCATCGTCCCACTAGCCATCCTCTTAGCGTGGCTCGTAATCCCTTCGCCATCTCGCTCCGAATCTTCCGCTGGCGCGCTAGTTATCGCGGGGACGAAAATGGTGGGGAAACCGGCGGTGAGTCCGATTCGAGTCCGGCACGAGAAGCTGTCGAAAACCGCGTTTTGCGGGAATAACGTCGTCACTTCCGAGAAGCCGACTTATGAGGCCTGACTTCACGAAATAGCGACGTAGAGGTCGTAAGCTAGAATTCCGACAACGGCCTTGACTTGTGAGCGTATCTACGAGGAGAGCGTTTATGAGAGTCCCGCAAGAGCGACCGTTATCGATCTTCCTGTTTTTTCTTGGTGTCCTTAGCGGATGCACCTACGCCCTCGACGTTCACAGCCATCGCTTAACGTCGACACTCGCGCAGTTCATTGTGTGGTGTCCTGGCGCCGCTGCACTGTGCACCTGCCTGCTGCTCCGCATCCCTCTCGGAACCCTGGGCTGGAGTTGGCCGGCACGACGCTTTCTCAGGCTCGCGTATTTTCTGCCGCTGCTCTACGCCACGCCGGTGTACCTGCTCACCTGGCTGGTCGTTCGCGGCTCCTTCACCCTCAAGAGCTTCGAAGCCTCGATGGTAGAGCCCTATGGATTGGCCCGCTGGCCCGCCTTCGGGACGTTTGGCGTGGCGCTGCCGCTGTTGTTTACCGTCGGCGTTGTCTTCGAAGCGGTGTGGTCGCTCGGCGAGGAACTCGGATGGCGCGGGTTCCTGTTTCCCCGGCTGCAGCAGCGGTTCGGCTTCCACGGCGCCTGCCTGATCTCAGGGTTGATCTGGGCCGTGTGGCACTTTCCGGAACTCCTCTGGACCGACTTCAGGCCGGACACAAAGCCCATCTTCTTCCTCGCCTGCTTCACGATCATGGTGACCGCGAACGCCTACCTCATGGGCTACCTTAGACTGCGCTCGGGCAGCCTCTGGCCCTGTGTTCTTCTACACGCCACCCACAACACGTTTATTCAGAGCCTATTTGATCCGCTGACGGCTCCTGTCGGTTGGGCAAAGTACATCACCACAGAATTCGGGGTTGGGTTAGCGGTCACCGTCGTCGTAGCAGCAACGGTCCTCGTTTCGCGTAGCCGTCTACGTGAAGGCTTTTCCCCTGCCGCGACAGATGAGCCACGATAGTTAAAGGGATCAGTCCTGAGAAACGCCGTTTCGTTTATTAATTCAGCCTAACGCGTTATCGCTAATCAGCAGTTGCCGAAAAGTCGGCTCTTCCAGCAAGTTGAGCCGTTCCCATCAAACTGACCCACTATAGAAAACTTCCAGCCAGCGCATATGTCGGCCCCGAGACGCACAACTAATGTGAATTTTCTGCTAATACTGGTAGATGCGGAAAAAAGTAGTTGAGATCAAACCTGCCGATCGCCAAGCCATACTCGAAGAACGCCGCCGCCTGAAGATGGCGCGCTCCGCCCACGCCTATGTCCGTGGAAACACACTCCAATTCTACGAGTGGCTCAAAGCCGACTCCGCCCGCAAGCTCCCCCAGGGCCCTCCCGTCTGGATCTGCGGCGACTGCCACGTAGGCAACCTCGGCCCCGTCGCCAACTCCGAAGGCAAAGTCGAGATCGAGATCCGTGACCTCGACCAGACCGTCATCGGCAACCCCGCACACGATCTCATCCGCCTCGGCCTCTCGCTTGCCACCGCCGCCCGCGGCTCCGACCTTCCCGGCGTCACCACCGCCCTCATGATGGAGCAGATGGTCCAGGGATACCGCAGCGCCCTGATCCCACAACGCGTGAAGAAGATCAAGAAGGACCCAGAAAACCTGCGCCCCGTCGAAACCGTGCTTCATCAGGCGGTAAATCGCGAGTGGCGCCATTTGGCACAGGAACGCATTGAGGACGTCAAACCCACCATCCCCCTTGGCGACCGCTTCTGGACACTCTCCGACGAGGAGAAGGAAGAGATCAAAAAGCTCTTCAAGAACGAAGACGTGCGAAAGCTCGTCACCTCGCTCAAACATCGCGAAAACGACGCGAAGATCCGCGTGCTCGACGCCGCCTATTGGATGAAGGGCTGCAGCTCCCTCGGCCGCCTTCGCTACGCCGCCCTGCTCGGCGTAGGCCCAAAGAAAGATAAGGAATACTGCCTCGTCGACATCAAAGAAGCCGTTCGAGCCGCCGCACCCGCAGCGAAGAACGCCGACATGCCCAAAGACTTCGCCCGGCGAGTCGTCACCGGAGCCTCCAACCTCTCCCCCTATCTCGGCGAACGAATGCTGGCGGCAAAGTTCCTCGCCCGCCCCGTCGTCCTGCGCGAACTCATGCCCCAGGACCTCAAGTTAGAGATCGACCGTCTCACCCGCGAAGAAGCCGTCAACGCTGCAAGCTATCTCGCCTGCATCGTCGGCAAAGCCCACGCCCGCCAGATGGACACACCCACCCGCAAACGCTGGGCCGCCGAGCTAACCAAAAACCGCTCAAAGACCCTCAACGCCCCAGGCTGGATGTGGACCAGCATCGTCGAACTCATCGCCAGCCACGAAACCGCCTACCTCGAGCACTGCCGCCTCTACGCCACGGCCTAGGTGAGGGAGAATGGCCTTGCAGGCAGCCCGCTACGCGCGGTGCGGTCACTTCGTGACGTGCATACCCCTTCGGTTGGCGCTCCCGTTGGTCGCGATGAAATATCAGCCGACCATCGGGAGGCCTGCGGCGTAGGCGGTATACACTCCACGAAGTGGACGCCGCCCGCGCAGGGCATTAGCGCGCACAAAATCCTCCTCCTCTCCCAACCAAAGATTTTCCACAGAAAAATCTCTAAAAGTTGGCGTACTTTCTGCCTCCCCAAAACACGCGTCCAAAACACCACGTTTCACCATCCATCCACCACGATCTCACCAGCGAAATACCACGCCAAAACACCCACTTTTCCCAAACCCCCCCGCGAAAACAGCCCAAAAACAGCAAAAAACTCCCCGCCACCACGCTCAAAATCTTTCCTGCAAAATCAAGAGGTTTAGGATTAGAGAATGGACTGGAAGAGCAAACGGATTCGCACCATCCTTGAAGCTGCCCTGGCTGAAGACAAAGTCGCCAACGACGTCACCACCGCTCTCACCATCCCGCCCAATCTCCGTGCCTCCGGCACCATCATCGCCAAGCAGGCCTGCGTCGTCTCCGGACTAGGCTGCATCCCCGTATTTCTCGATATCTTCGCAAAGATGTCCCCAGCCTCCGTCGGCCGATTCGAAGTCATCAGCCACCCCGAGATCTTCGACGGCGTAAGCGTGAAGAAGGGCCAAACCCTCGCCGTTATTCGTCATAACGCCGCAGCCATCCTCTCCTGCGAACGTGTCATCCTCAACCTCATGCAGCGCATGAGCGGCATCGCCACGCTGACCAACGAGTTCGTAAGATCAGTCGCCGGCACCAAGACAAAAGTCCTCGACACCCGCAAGACCATACCCGGCCTGCGCGTTCTCGATAAGTACGCCGTCTGCTGCGGCGGCGGCGTCAATCATCGCCTCGACCTACAGGACGGAATCCTCATCAAGAACAATCATATCTCGCTCGGCGGAGGCCTTCCGACAGTGCTCGAGCGCGCCCTCGAAGGCCGCAAGACAGGCCAGGTTGTACAGGTCGAAGCTCGCAGCCAGGCAGAACTTGATCAAGCCATCGCTGGCGGAGCAGAGTCCATCCTGCTCGACAACATGACTCCCTCGCAGGTAAAGAAAGCGGTCAAGCAGATCCGCGCCACCCTGCCCAACGTCCCAGTTGAAGCCTCCGGCAACATGAACCTGAAGACGGTGCGAGCCTACGCCTTGGCCGGTGTGGACTTCGTCTCCGTCGGCGCACTCACACACTCAGCCGCCGCAGTCGACCTGAGCATGCGCATCACAGCCGACATCTACTGAGGACAGAGTGGCTGATTCGTTCGATCTACCCACTGTCGTAGCTGCGCTCGCCAGCACAGCCTTCGCAGCCCATTTGCAACACCTCCCAACCGTTGGGTCCACCAACCTGCTGGCGTTAGAAGCCGCACAGGCAGGCGCATCGCATGGCAGCGTATGGGTCGCCGATGAGCAAACCGCCGGGCGAGGCCGTGGCGGCCACGTCTGGCACTCCATACCCGGCGACGGGCTCTACCTTAGCGTCCTCCTGCGCCCGCAAATACCCTTAGTCGACGCACTCTGGCTATCCCTCGCAACTGGCCTTGCCGCGCAAGCAGCCATCGCCGCCGTAACCGGCCTTAGACCCGATATCCGTTGGCCCAACGATCTTCTTCTTCTTGAAAAAAAATGCGGCGGCATCCTGGTCGAAACCTCGTCGATCCCCTCACGGTCGGACACCCCGACGATGCTTCGGTACGCCGTCATCGGGATCGGCATCAACGTAAACCACGCCGACTTCCCTGCCGAAATTGAACCCTTCGCCACCTCGCTGCGTCGCGAAAGCCGAAGCCCGTATCTACGCGAACACATACTGATCGAACTCCTGCGCGCTCTCGATCGAGAGATCCACCTTTTCGAAGACGAGCTACGCGGAGCCTCCACTCGCCCCAAGCTGCTAGAGAGATTCGAGGTCGCCTCAAGCTGGGTACGAGGTAAACGCGTTCGAGTCGACGAGGACGGCGGATATACTGGCGTGACAACGGGGCTCGATCCCCGCGGCTTTTTGCGTATAGCAGGAGACGATGGAGAGCTGCATACCGTACTCTCCGGCGGAGTTCGTCCGTTCTAGACAGAATAGGGTGGGAGACTCGAACAATGCTACTGGCAATGGATGTAGGCAACACCAACACGGTCATCGGGCTCTACCGGCTGGCCAACGAAACGCAGGCGACGGGGCCGGAGTTGGTGGCAAACTGGCGCATCACAACACCCTCGTCGAAACTGACCAGCGATGAGTTCGGCATTCTCCTGCGCAATCTGTTCAGCCTGAAGGGCCTGGAGATTGGAGTCGTCGACGGCATCGCAATCTCATCGGTAGTACCCCCATTGGACTCAACCCTGCGTCAGGTCTGCGAGTTGTACTTTCATGTGAGGCCTGTCTTCGTCGAACCTGGCGTGAAGACCGGCATTCCCGTCTTGACCGATAACCCCGCTGAACTCGGCGCCGACAGAATCGTCAACTGCATCGCAGCCTTCGAGCGCTTCGGAGGGCCCTGCATCGTAGTGGATATGGGAACCGCAACAACCTTTGACGTGCTCTCAAAGAAAGGGGAGTTTCTAGGTGGCGCGATCGCCCCAGGACTAGGTATCTCGGCCGATGCCCTGTTCTCGCGTGCGGCCCGGCTGCCGCGAATCGACATCAAAAAACCCGCGAAGGTCATCGGAACTGGAACCGTCGACAACATCCAGATCGGTCTCTACTACGGCTACATCGGGCTCGTCGACGGCATCCTCGAACGCATGATCGCCGAGATGGGACCGGAGACAAAAACCGTCGCCACCGGCGGCCTCGCGAAGCTCATTGCCGGCGGATCGAAGTACATCGGGGCCGTGGATGAATTGCTGACCCTGACCGGACTGCGCCTCATCTATGAGCGCAATCTCGATCGGCACAAAAAGCGCGGGACCTAACCACGAAGCACGTTTAGGCACGCTCGTCCGCGCTGGCTTAAGCTGTAGAGAGCCGATGCAGAACTACTTCAACTACTTCACGGAGATCGAGGAACGCTTTCAGCAGCGCCGCGGCTCGCTCCTGATGCTCTCTACCCTGGACTGGGCGCTGATCGAGACATGGCGGGAGGCCGGCGTGCCTTTGGAGGCGGTGTTACGTGGAATCGACAATGCCTTCGACAAGCACGATGCAAAGGCTCTTCGCGCCACGACAAGAACGCGCAAGGTAAACGGCCTGGCGTGGTGCGCGCAGAGCGTGATGGAGGCGGTGGAGCAGGCGATGGAAGCCTCTATCGGTGCTGCTCCCACCGCTTCGACCCAGGCAGCAGAGAGCGGCTTCGAGACCGAACGTGTCGGACGGTATCTCGATTCGAACGCTACGGCCATCGAGTCGGCAAAGCTGACTCCACCGGCAGAAGCGATGGTCGCCGAAGTCGCAGTGAGGCTGCGAGCCTTGGCCGCCGGCCTGCGCGTTGAACCCGTGCACTCACTTGAAGAGTTGGACCGAACCCTCAGCGTGCTCGAAGAGAAGATGTTTGCCGCTTTGATGACGGCCGCGCCTGAAGAGGAGTTGGTCGCCTTACGCGAACAGGCAGCTCGCGAACTAGCTCCTTATCGCGGCAAGATGCAGGCTGTCCAGATCAAACAGGTGCAGCAACAGTTTCTCCAGAAGCGATTGTTGGAAGCACGCAAACTGCCTCGCCTCAGCCTCTTTTATATGAGCCACGGATGAAGTTACAAATTGAAAAAACGATCTATGGGGGAGCCGGCCTTGCTCATCAGGCCGATGGCGAGTCTGTCTTTGTACCCTTCGTTTTACCGGGCGAGTTGGCCGAAGTCCAGATCCAGCAACACAAAAAAAACTTTCAAGAAGCCTCTCTGCTGCAGGTGCTGAAGAATTCAGAAGACCGCGTCCAGCCAGCGTGTCCACACTTTGGAGAGTGCGGCGGATGCCACTATCAGCACGCCCAATATCCCGCGCAGGTGAAGATGAAAGCATCTATCCTGCAGGAGACGCTCGAACGTGCTGGGTTGAGCGCGCTGCCCGAGATTCAGAGTCATACCGCAGCTCCCTGGGCTTATAGAAATCGTGTGCGTCTGCGGCTCGAAGAGGTCGACTCCATCCTGAGAGCTGGCTACAACCGGCGTGGCACCAATGAGTTTCTCGCGATTCACGAGTGCCCCATCACCGCGCCGTTGTTGTGGCGCGCGTCCCAAAGCCTTTTGCAAGTGGCCACAGAGAAGACTGCCCTAGGGCGCTGGCTAGGCAACGCTATCGAAGCGGAGTTTTTTACAACAGCCGACGAAAAAAAACTTCAGATGACTATCTTCCTCCGGAAAGATCAACCTGGCCTCGCCCCATTGTGCGAACGCATGAAACAACTCGTGCCAGAGCTCACGGGAGCTGGCACCTCTCTCCTCAAGCCCGCAGGGCCACAGCGACAGATACAGAAGCCGCGTCCTTTGGAGAGTTGGGGAGCACAAGGCCTGAGTTATCAGGCAGGAACCGAAGACTATTGGGTGAGCCGCGGCGCCTTCTTCCAGGTCAACCGCTTTCTCATCGAGGAACTTGTCCGGATCGTCGCAACAAATCGCCAGGGACAACTGGCATGGGATCTATACGCAGGGGTGGGATTATTTTCTCGAGCGCTGGCGAAGACGTTTCAGCAGGTCGTAGCAGTCGAAGCCGCCGCCACCGATCTGATCAGCTCCTTCAAAGGAGGGGGAAAGCGTGCCGTCGAAGCCACCACCGTTGAATTCCTCCGTCAGGCAGTGGTGCAACGGGAACGCCCTCAGTTGATCGTCGTTGACCCTCCGCGGGCCGGTGTCGGAGCAGAGGTTTGCGTACTCCTCGCGCGTGTTTCGGCCCCCGAGATCGTCTACGTCTCCTGCGATCCCGTGACGCTGGCTCGAGACCTGAAGATGCTGGTAGATAGGGGCTACAAGCTCAAAGAGCTGCACCTGGTGGACCTGTTTCCTCATACGTTTCACCTTGAGACGATCGTGGTTTTGCGCAGATAAACTTGGTCACGTTGTGGTGAAATGGTTGGTAAGTGCGGTCCGCATGCAGAGCATCGAAGACCGGAAACACCAACGAGCCGAACCCCGATCTCTGGCCGAAGGCAGTCGCACGCGTTTCTGAGCTCGAGTTCCGTCGCGCTCCTCTCCTGACGGCGGTCTGCTGGTTTGCTCTCGGCGAAGCAATGGCGCGGAATCACGCACCAACTGTCATCGTCCTCCTTGCCATCTCACTCTTATGCGGCCTGACGCTGGCTAGCCTGCGATGGTCTTTCCGGATCGCAATCGTCCCTCTAGCCACCGTTTGGATAGCGCTTGGCCTCTTCTGCGCAGAGGTGCAGCCCGCTCCATCTACTCAACACGCTCTGAAAACGTACGCAGATGGGCTGAGCCGGCAAGTGAGAGGGCGCGTCGTCCGGGTTCGCGAGTTAGCTCCTCTCCAGGAGAACTCCGATCAGGATAAGGAAGCAGGTTGGTGGCCGGAGAAAGAGGCTGAGGAGGAGGCAGCAGCTGTAGGCACACTCTCAGTCGATATTCAAGTCGATGCAGTGGAGGAGGTAACCCCGGACGTAGCGTGGATGGCGCCTGTGAAAGGTGGCGTGCGCATGAATATCGTTCCCGACAAGCTCGGAAAAAGCGCCTCTGCGACAGATCTCGCCCTATCTGCCAGTCAGCCTCTTCCAACCCTGAAGTGTGGTGACCTGGTGCAGGCTCCCATGCGAATGAAGGTAGCCGAATACTACCGCGATCCTGGCGCGTGGCAATACTCCGACTACCTGCTTGCACAGGGAATCGGCACTCATGCCAGCGTCCGTACCTCGAAGGTCTCCGTACTCGACGAAGCCACATCGAAGCTTGCGGCGAAGTCCGATCGTGCAGCTCAGTGGCAGTGCAAAATCTTCGCAGCACAAAGCTGGGCTTCGGGTCGCGTGCTTGGCTATGTGCGCTCGAAGGCGAATCGAGGACTTCCAAAGATCCTGCGGCTCAGCGCGGACGACGCCGGAATGCTCAACGCAATGCTGTTTGGCGACCGCGCCGGCCTGAACAAAACGCAGCGTGTAGGCTTCGAGCGCACAGGGTCATTCCATCTCTTTGTGGTCTCGGGAATGCACGTTGGCCTGCTCGCTGGCCTTGTCTTCTGGCTGGCTCGCCGGCTCAAAATGCACGATTGGCTCGCAACGTCGCTTACCATCGCCTTGACCTTCGGCTACGCGCTGCTTACCGGCTTTGGCGCTCCTGTGCAACGAGCGCTCTTCATGACGACGGTCTTTCTCATGGCACGTCTTTTGAGTCGGGATCGGAACGTACTCAACGCTTTGGGCGCAGCTGCACTGGCTGTACTCGTGCTGTCTCCTAGCGCATTGTTCGAAGCCAGCTTCCAGATGACGTTTCTCGCAATCGTCGCGATCGGCGGCATCGCAATTCCATTGGGAGAGCGCAGCTTTCTGCCGTATGCGAACGCCGCGGAGAACCTATGGGACAAGTGGATCGACACCAGCTTGCCCCCTCAAGTGGCGCAGTTTCGGCTGATGCTGCGGATGATGAGCGTGGCCATTGCCAAGGTGCTCGGCCAATGGTCCAGCGAGTTGTTGCCCGCATTGATTCGTTGCAGTCTCTGGGCGTTGGAGTTGTCGTTGATAGGCGTAGTGGCCGAGATGGTGATGGTCCTCCCGATGGCAGTCTACTTTCACCGCGCAACCATGTTCGCCGTCCCAACCAACATGTTGAGCGTACCGCTTGTCGCCATCCTCGCTCCGACAGCAGTCGTTACATTTTGTGCCTCCCTGGTCAGTCCCTGGTTAGCATTGCTCCCGGGCGCTCTGACGGCTCTGTTGCTCCACGGAGTCAGGGGAGTGATAGGCCATGTCAGCGCAGTTCATGCAGCCGATCTGCGCGTCCCCGCTCCGGAGTGGTGGGTCGCTGCCCTCGCAATCATTGCATGGGCCTTCTCCTGCTGGGCCGTGCGACGATCGCGCAGCTGGGCCTGGGCTGCGATCGTCGCACTGCCGCTGGTCGCCTTGATCGTGCTGTGGCCGGAACGCTCAATCGTCTCGCCCGGCATGATGGAGGTGACAGCGATCGACGTTGGACAGGGCGACTCCATCTTCATCGTCAGTCCTGACGGAGCAACGATGCTGATCGATGCCGGCGGTCCCGTCGGCGCAGTCACCGAAGCTGCAGAAGCCACAAGCCGCTTCGACGTGGGCGAAGAGGTCGTCTCGCCGTATCTCTGGTCACGCAGATTTCGTCGGCTCGACGTGCTGGCCCTGAGCCATGCCCACAGCGACCACATGGGCGGAATGCCCGCGGTCCTTCGCAACTTTCGACCCCGCGAACTATGGGTCAGCATCGATCCCAACTCCGATGCCTACCGTTCGCTGCTGGACGAGACAAGAGATCTTGGAGTCACCGTACGTCATTTTTACGCCGGAACCCAGCTTGCCTGGGGAGGAACCCAAATAACGATGCTTGCCCCCGAGGCCGGTTACGTCAACCCGCGAGAGCCCATCAACAACGATTCGCTCGTGATGCGGATGCAATACGGTGACGCGTCCGTGTTGCTGGAAGGCGATGCCGAAGCCCCCAGCGAGCGCGAGATGCTCTCGCATGGAAGAGTCGCACCCGTCACCCTCCTTAAGATCGGTCACCACGGCAGCCGCACCTCGACCACCCAGGAGTTCTTCAATGCGGCCGCCCCAAAAGATGCGGTTGTGTCGGTCGGCAAGGGGAATACATTTGGTCACCCCCGCTACGAAGTGATCGAACGAATTGCGGACGCTCGCACTAAGCTGTATCGAACGGATGAGTTTGGCTTGACCACATTCCTGCTGGGACGGGATGGAAAGATCCGGGAGCTTGTCGATGCGTCTAATCCATAAGTAGCTGACTTGATCGGGAGGTTTCGATGGAGTTGAATGGGCCAAATGCTGAAGCTGTCGTGATCAGCGCGGAAGAGCGGGCAGAAGAACAGAAACTGATCCGCAGAATGCAGATGATGATGAACATGGTGATGCAGGTCATCGCGCAGGACGGGTCGCTGACGGTGGACGAGGCAGCCCAGATGATCGCAGACAGCAGAAGGGCTGCTTTAGCTATGTTCCCCGGAAAAGAGTTAGCCTACGACCTCATCTGGCGTCCTCGCTTCCAACGACTCATGCGCGAACGTTTTCGCATCATGTAGCTTCGGTTACCCAGCGTTCTACCGCAGCAGAAAACCCGCATCGCCGCTCCTGTTACGCTGAGAAGACGATGCAGATCCGGCTGGCAACACAACATGATCTTCCAGCACTGATGAGCCTCGTCCGTCGCGTCGTTCCGCTGATGCGCGCGACAGGCAATCTCCAGTGGGACGAAACGTACCCAAATGACGCAGTCTTTCAACGTGACATCGACCTGAACCAACTCTGGATCGCCGAAGTGAACGGCAGCATCGCCGGCGTCGCTGCAATCACCATGGATCAAGAGCCTGACTACTCCCAGGTTGGATGGGATATTGATGAACCTGCAATCGTAGTGCACCGTCTGGCGGTCGATCCCGCATTCCGCGGACAGGGAGCGGCCGGTGCGCTCATGCAGAAAGCTGAAGACGTTGCGACCGAACGCGGCATCACCGCCCTCCGCGTCGACACCAACACCAACAACGAAGCGACACAGCGGCTCTTTCCGAAGCTGGGCTACCTGCTCGCCGGAGAGATCAGTCTCGAGTTCAGGCCGGGACTGCGTTTTCTCTGCTACGAGAAACGGCTATCCCCCAGCTAATCCGCGTCTTATCAACCCGAGCCAGGCGATGGAGTCCAAGCAAAGGTTAGAATTTCGTGAAGCTCGCAGAAGGTATCGCGCCGGCTTCGAAGAGGAGTGCATCTGCAATGGGGAGAAGTCGATTCTTTGTAAAAATCTGTTTGGTAATGCTGACGGTCGTCATGGTATCGACCTTTGGGCGAGCTCTGGACAACGGCCTCGCGAAGACGCCGCCCATGGGCTGGAACAGCTGGAACAAGTTCGGCTGCAAGGGGCTTAACGAGAAGGTCGTGCGCGAGACCGCGGACACCATGGTGAGCAGCGGCATGAAGGACGCGGGCTATCAGTTCGTCATCCTCGACGACTGCTGGCAGACCGGCCGCGACGCCTCAGGCAATATCGTCGCCGACGCCGAGCGCTTCCCCTCCGGCATCAAGGCGCTGGCCGACTACGTTCACTCGAAGGGCCTGAAGTTCGGCATCTACACCGACGTCGGCACCATGACCTGCGCCAAGCGTCCCGGCAGCATCGGTCACGAGTACCAGGACGCAAATCAGTATGCGAACTGGGGCGTCGACTATCTCAAAGAAGACTGGTGCAACACCCTCCCCGGACAGAACAGCGAGTCCTCCTACACTCTGATGCGCAACGCGCTCGCCGACTCCGGACGGCCGATCGTCTTCAGCATCTGCGAGTGGGGATCGACCAAGCCGTGGCTGTGGGCAGGATCGATCGGAAACCTGTGGCGCGCAACCGGCGACATTCAAGACTGTTGGGACTGCAAGAAAGACTGGGGCGGCAACGGCGTGACTCAGATCATCGACCAGATGAGCGGATTGGAGACCTACGCCGGGCCCGGCCACTGGAATGATCCTGACATGCTAGAGGTAGGCAATGGCGGCATGACCAAGGAGGAGTATCGCGCCCACTTCAGCATGTGGGCGATGTTCTCCGCGCCCCTGCTGGCGGGCAACGACATCTCCAGCATGACGCCCGACACCAAAGAGATCCTGCTGAATAAAGAAGTCATCGCGATCGATCAGGACCCACTCGGACACCAGGCACGCAGAGTCAAGAAGACAGGTGACCTCGAGATCTGGTCGAAGCAACTGCAGGATGGAGGCCGCGCCGTCGCACTGCTCAACCGCAGCCCCTCAGCCGCGAAGATATCCGTAGCATGGACCGACATCGGCTATCCCGACTCCCTGTCTGCCTCGGTAAGGAATCTCTGGACCGCAAGCAATCTCGGTAAACAGAGCGGAAGCTACTCCGCCGACGTGCCCAGCCACGGCGTAGTCATGCTTACGATCAAACCGTAGCTACAAATCAACCGCAAAAAGAAGAGCCTACCGCTTGCATAGTTCATGGCGGTAGCCTCAATTTTTGCGGGCCCAGGCACTACGCTAAGGCGTCTGTGGTGGCCCCAGCACAGGAGTCTTCACAGGCGTCGCCAGCCCAACGATCTCCGTGAGCGTACCGTTGTTGAAGTCCGTCACCCACAGATTGCCACTGGCATCAACCACAATCGCATAGGCCTCAATGAACCCGGCATCCGACGCATAACCTGCGGTCGGAGACAAAATCGCGCCGGGTGAAGCGGCAGCCGAACCCGCCAGCTCCGTTATGGTGTGACTATGCAGGTTTGCGACCCACACATGACCCGACCCATCGATTGCGATCCCTTGCGGAGCGAGGATGCTAGCCTTGTTATCGCTATAGCCGCTCGAGACCAGAGTTCCATCGTTCGCAAGCTCAGTGATGCTGTTACCTATCTGATTCGCGACCCATACGTGGCCGCGTTGATCAACCGCAATACCGTCCGGGCCGCCGACACTCGGGAAGCTGGTAATGTGGCTCCCATCAGCGGAGACCTTGCTAACGGTATCGTTGCCAAAGTTAGCCACCCACCCGTAATGATTGGAATCGATAGCGACCGCAAGCGGAAAACTGAACTGCAGCGACTGATATCCGTTTGTGCCCGAGAGCGGTTGACCGGCGCTTGAAAGCAGAGTGACCCGAGAGTTTCCATAGTCCGGAATCCACACCGTCCCATTCGGATCGATCGCGATCGCCGTCGGATAACTAATCCCACCGGCACTGTATCCCGTTGCGCCCGAGAGCACCTGGCCGCTCGAACTAAGCTCGGTCACGCTGCCAAAACCGCCATTGACCCCGGAACTCCCTCCATCCGGAATCCAGATATTTCCCTGCGGATCCACGGCAAGCGCATCCGAGGCGATAAGTCCGCCGCCCGTAATGCCAGCCGAAAAGAGTGGAGTGCCCGTCGTCGAAAACTCAGACGCAACGCCCGAGTAGGTCGAAACCCAAAGATTGCCGGCAGCGTCCACGCCCAGACCGGACGGCGACTTACTATCGAGTGGCACCCCATCGCCGATACCCCCGCCATGGTAGCTGATGTACAGAGTCCAGTCCGCCGGCACCGCAGAGAGTACCGGTGAAAACGGCGCGCCGCTGACCGGAAGCTGCGCAAACAGTGTGGCAACATTACTCCCTGGATTGCGCACAATATTCAGAACCGCATCTAGCGTATTGGTTGGAGCCGTCCCGCCATTCGGCGTAGTCGCGGAGAAGAGCGCGCCGCACCCTGACGCCGTGGCCGTGCAGTTATTGAGAAGGTCAGCAACCATATTGATCTTCTTTACCGCCACCGTAGAGTCTCCGGTAGAGGGAAAAGCCGTCCCCGGCGCGGACCCCTTTGTGAGGTTCACGAGATTCGCCACCGTGGCCACAGCATTGGCCAATCCCTGGGCATTGGTCGAACTCGCCCCAAGATTGCCCTCGGTGCCAAAGAACTGGGCGAGCCCCCAGGCAGTAACCGCCGTCGTCACCTCGTTAACCACAAACTGAGCTCCCGCCGTAATCTGATTGCATCCGCCGAGCGCGCTCGCAAGGGTAATCGCAGAGTTGTTGGGAGCGCCTCCGACCTGTCCACCGCGAGCCACGACGTAGATCTCCGAGGCGGCAGCGGGACAGGAATACCCGGCAGCCACGGAAAATGACCCGCTCGCATCGGTGGTTGGTGCGCTCGCAAGCAAAGACGTCGAGGCCGAGCCATTTCCGCCAGTTCCAGCCGCATAAAGCTGGACGGCCGCTCCGACAATCGGCAGAGAACCCGCCATCGCTTTTCCTGAAAAACTCACGCCAGGATTAGTGGGCGGTGGTGGTGGAGGAGGCGGGGGTGGTGGCGGCTGAGTCGGAGTCGAGCCGCCCCCGCATCCCGCAAGCGAGCAAGCCAGAATCCCGACCATCGCCGCGCTGAAAAGTCCCTGAAAGTTGCGCAAAAGTAATCTCACTGGATGGCCCAAAGTATCAAAAGCTGAATGCAGTTTACTGCCGGTAAGGCTTCGTGAGTCCGTCCAGATCCACCGAGCCAAGGAAGGAGCGAAGATCTGTCGTTAGCTGCCGTCGCGCCATCTCCACCGGCATCGTTGTGTCGATCGTCTCGACCTTCAGCAGGATCGGGATGGGGCGCTGGGCCTCCTGCGATAACAGCGACTGAGAGGTCGGCTTGCTGTAGACGAAGCCGAAGTGGGTACGGTCGCTCGAATACTCCCCGCACGAACCGCTATTGCAGATGGTCGTTGCCTCAAGATATTGCGTCGCGCCGTCGTTGAAGAAGGAGCCCGAAAAACCAATCGGTCCGTTCGCCGTGGGCATCGAGAGCTGGTCCCGCCAGATCGGATCCTCCCCACGCGCCGAGTGGCAGATCAGCGTATCGTGCGACCCCATCACCGGCGAAATCCCGATCGACACATGCGCTCCACCATCTGCCGGAGCGTACTCGGCCCAATGATAGATCAGCGGACCGGTGAAGAGATTCTCGTTCCAGGTACGCGCCAGGGTGTAGCCACCGATCCGCTCGGGGAACTGCCCAGGCGCGTTCTGATCGGCCTTTCTCTGAGCAGCGGCGCTACCGCTGTGCGTGCTCACATAGCCGCGCGCCACCCCATAGCAACTGATCAGCACCAGCGCAAGCATTCCGGCAAAACGGAGATAGAAAGATCGTCCCGCGACTGCGCCAACCGAAGAAGACGAATTCAGAGAAGGAGGCTTGATCTGGCCCGGCGACTCGCTCAGACGGCGGACAACGTGGAAAAGAAGAAAGGTGCCCAGAAGAAAGAGGCATGCCCCAATCACATAATCCCCCATCTCAGCCTTGCTCCGCAGAGTAGGGATGTGCAGCGCCACGATGTAATACAGAACCAGAATGCACAGCCGGGCAAAGTTGAAGACGTAGCCCAGCAGGACCGCACCGGCCACCACCGCAGCATGCGCATACCAGCGAAAGCGATACACGTAGCCCGCGATCAGCGCAATGAATCCCATAGTGACCGCGCCACGAATTCCATTGCATCCGGGAGCGATGAACATGCCGAACTCCGGGGTGAACATCAGTCGAAGCTGGTCCGGGCTCAGTGGCTGGCCCAAAGCAATCGCAAAAGCGCGAGCGACATGGGCCGAGGCGCGCTGCAACGGCAAATCGACAAATACATTAAAGATGTGAGGAATCGGATTGACAAACCACAGCAGGATAAGCGGAAACAGCGAAGCCCGGAAAAGCCGTCTCCCGCCAAACAGCAGGACCACCCCCGCGCCATACGCGAAGGCCACAAGCGAGTGAGGTGGAATGTAAATCGACCACTTCGGCGAGAACACGAACACCAGAACCGCCTGGTCCCGGATATGCACGACCACCGCCGTGACCACCAGAACGACCAGGCCCCACCAGCTGCCCTCCATCTCCCATCCAATTGAGCGCCATGCCCTTAGAACCAGCACAAAGCTGACCAGCGGAATGAACATCCCAATCGACTTGAGAGCATCCGTAGTCCAAAGATTCCAAAGAGCGCTCACGGTCGAAAAGATGGTCGATAGACCGAGCACCGCGACAATCGCCGCGAATCCTGCGGCCCGGGGCAGGCTTAGCCCCTCCGCCCCAGCCGATCGGAGTGGGCTGACTTCAGCGGTAGCAGGTAAAGTTGACATGCGGTCTTTGATCCAGGCCAGCGCACCAGGGGAGTATCAGGTGGCAAGTCCCAGGGGCGGCTTACTTGGAAGAGTTGCGACGAGCCTTGATGCGAGCGCGTACCGAAACGAAAAATGCACCTGCGGAGCCTACAACAGCGAGAATGGCTGTCGGATTCTCCGGAGAGTTCACGCAACCGTCTTGAGCGTGCAGCGGGAGGGCGACGGAAGAGAGGAGGGCGATGCCGGCGAGTAAGAAACAGGTTTTCTTCATTGGTGTCCTCAATTGGGAAGGTACCGTTACGAAAGTTGAAAGTCAACGCAGAATGACTTCCACTTCATAACACTTTTGGGTACCCTGATTATTTTTACCAGTTGTCCATAAAATCCCGCCCAGGGCACCACCGGTTCACCGCCCCGCCGCCGCAAAACGGACGCCCCTAAGGACTTGCCTCCTCTCTCCCCGCCCTGCAGAACCAAAGCTGCTATCTCCCCAACCTGCTAGGACTTAAGTTGTATGGACCCGTATTCGTCACCTGGCCTGAAGCTGAAGCCATGCATGCAGCTTCGGCTCTTGGACTGTCTGCAATTTAATGCAGTCGTTGATACTATCAACAGCCTTTGCCAGGGTCCGTTCCGCTGCCGCAACCTTATGCGTCGCGAAGAAGCTGCTTACCTGGTCCCTCTGTTCGACCGTGCAGAAGGCCCCGGTAGCCCCGACCACCTCAGCCCCGGATGACACCGTGAACTGAGCACTCAGCCTCTCCCAGTTCTGCCGCATGTACTCCCAGGCCTGATCGCGGGTTGCGCGCTCGCGCAGCAGCTCCACCAGCATCGCCCAGCTATCCTGATTTCGAACCTCTCCCGAGGCGATCAGATCGAGCGTGCGCCTTACCAGCGCAGGATCGCGAAACCGTGCCAGCAGCTGCAGCGCGTCGGTCTGCTCTCCCGGATCGCTGAAGTTCCTGCTCACTGCGAGCACCTTGTCGTAGAGCGCTGCATCGCCATTGGCCGCGCTCACCTGCACGGCCGCGTCCGCCAGCGCTGAATCAAGCGTCCTATCCTTTTCCTTGCCCACCGCAAAGACCCGGGCCGTCAGCAGCTGCGCCTCAGCCAGAACCGCGGTATCGTGCGCCTCGCCCAGCAGCTCGAACAGCGTCCCGCGAAGCTGCCGCCGGTCAAACGACTCCTTCTTCTCCGGGCTCCCCAGCGCCGAATACACCGGCCCAAACTGCCGTTGCAGCACTGCGGCCAGCGCAGCGCGATCCTCGTCACTGGCTATCTTCGAATCGATCTTCTGGATCTGCTGATGCGCCGTATCGAGCACAGCCGCACCGGAATCTTCCTTAAAGGTCATAATCAGATTTAGAAAATCCCCCACATCCGCCTGTCCCGACTGCACCAGCGCCCAGCGATCGCCCAGCAGCCCGATCCGCTCTGGCGGCGTCATCGAACTCTCCGCCCTGGCCGTAATCGCGCTGAGCTGCGTCGGAGTATAGGCCGTCCGGTAGTACCCCTTCGCCCCGGCATTGGCATAAAAGAACGGCATCCCGGCATCCATCGGCAGCGGCAGGCTCGAGTCCCCAGGCGTCAGCACCCGGCAGATCGGCTGGCCGTTCGTCGTCTTCAGGCAGACCGGCACAGTCCACTCCTGCACCCGCCCAGCGACCGGGCGGTTTGCCTCCTCAGCCGACAGGAAAAACCTGCTCTGCCTGACCGGAACGCTCCCTGCCTGCCTTTCAGAGAACGTCAGCAGCGGCACCCCAGGCTGCGTCACAAAGCTCGACATGATCTTATCCACCGGCAGGTGGGAGTTCGCCGTCTGCGCACTCCAGAAATCCTCCGCGGTCGCATTCGCATACAGATGCGCCTGCAGGTAGTTATGCACCCCCTGCCGAAAGGTCTCCTTCCCCAGATAGTTCTCCACCATTCCAATCACTGCCCCGGCCTTGCCATACGCAATCCCGTCAAACATCTCGTTGATCTCATCCGACGTAGTGGCCGTCGCACGTATCGTCCGCGTAGTCCGCTGAGCATCAAGATTCAGCGTCTCGTTCAGCCCCTGCGCGTCGTCTTGGTCGAAGTTCCACTCCGGATGCCACACGGCCGCCGGCTTGGTCTCCATCCACGTCGCAAACCCCTCATTCAGCCACAGATTGTCCCACCACTGCATCGTCACCATATCGCCGAACCACTGGTGTGCCATCTCATGCGCAACCACCGTAGCCACCCGCTTCTTTTCGGGAATATCGCCGGTCTTCTCATTCACCAGCAGGTCGGTCTCGCGATACGTAATGCAGCCGAAGTTCTCCATCGCGCCCGCTTCAAAGTCCGGCAGCGCGACCATATCCAGCTTTGGCATCGGATATTTAATCCCAAAGTACGTGTCGTAATAATGCAGAACGTACTTCGCCGACTCCAGCGCAAACCACGTCAGCTCCACCTTGTCCGGGGTCGAGCAGACGCGAATCGGCACCCCATCCGACTTGCCCTCCGTGCATTTGAAGTCCCCCACCAGAAACGCAACCAGGTAGGTCGACATCTTCGGCGTCGTCGCAAACCGAATCGTATGCTTGCCCGCTACCGGTCCCGCCTTATCCGAGATCATGTTCGAGTTCGAGATCGCCGTATCGCCGCTATCGACGACCACCGCAATGTCATACGTAGCCTTCAGCGCCGGCTCGTCAAAGCTGGGAAACGCGCGCCGCGCATCGGTAGGCTCAAACTGCGTCACCGCATAGTTCCGCGCCCTGGTCTTCGAAAGATAGAACCCCCGCAGCTTATCGTTGAGCACCCCCGTATACAGAATCGCCAGCGTCACCCTCCCCGCGGGCAGCTCCTCGGCAAAGCTAAACGTAGCCTGCTCCATCTCCCCGTCCAGCGTCACCGTCGCGGTCTGCGGATGCCGATCCGCCTCAACCGGGTTCAGCGGCCTCGGCTGCGATCCCAGCTTGCCGTACGAGTACGCGGCTACCGGCAGAACATAGGCCTTCACCTCGACAAACTTAAGCTCCGCCGCATTCAGCGTGATCCGCTTGCTGGGAGCATCCAGCACAACATCGATGGTCTCTTCCCCACTGAAGGTCGCCGCCTTCAAATCCGGCGTATCCGTCAGTCCATAGTGCTCCGGATGTACCCCGGCAGGCAGTCGCTGCGCCTGCACTCCGACGGTTGTGACAAGAAAGAGTACAAAGGCAGAGAAGACAGAAGCAGAGTTGCGAACGAAGATCAAAGAGGGCCTCGAAACCAAGGTATTGTGAAAAGGGGAGCGCCGTCGCGGAAATCTACTTACTTGACCCGTCCCACGCAAAGCCGCGCTGGACGGTGTTCCGTGATTGAGACGTTCCCCACGCCAATCTCGGCATCAGAGCACAGCCTCTGCCAGTCCTCCACCACGAAGCTGCGACGGATCGACACTGGCCCATCGTTCTTCACGAACCGGTGCCAGTTCGCAAACCTCGCCCACAACCGAAACAAGTGGTAAGGCACGGGCTTGCGGTGCAGATCGTCGATGAACCACCCAAGCCGCGCCGTCTGCTCCATCCAACGCAGAAACAGCACGATCTGCGCATTGGTCAGGTGGTGCGTTAACAAGGAACAGAGGACAACGTCGATGGGCCCCTGCGTGTGATCGGCCAGCGCATCCCCAACCAGCCACTCAATCTGCTGGCTCGGCGGCGTTGCCTCCTGCGCGGCGCGAATCGCATCCGGATTCAGATCGATGCCCGTCAGCGTCACCGCAACTCCCCGCCTGACTGCCCATCGATCGATCTTCCGCAGTGTATCTCCATAGCCGCACCCCACGTCCACCACGCGCAGCGGAGCCGCCGAGCGAGGATGCGCCACCACCAGATCTTCCAGCCAGCCCAGCGTAGGCCGCTGCGCAAATGTCAGCCGATTGACGCGGGCAATATCATGCAGACACGCGCGAAGCTCCTCATAAGGACACGGCAGATCCATCAATTCCACCAGATCCGCACGCTGTGTGAAGTCGAGCCCGCCCGCAAACGCCGGCGAAGGAAACGCCGATAGCGAAGCTACTGCACTGTCTTCGGAAGAACGGGCATCGAGAATTTCCTGCGACGAGATTTCGGGGGACGTAATAGAAGTGGTGGGCAAGATGGGTCGCGATCAGTATAACGGCTTGAGAGAAAACGGCTTGAGGGAAACCTTCCCCACAAAAAAAGAAGTCCTATATATAGAACTGATCCAGGACCCGAATATTCCCGGGATCAAGCTCTCTTCTCTGACTCAATCTTCTTCGCAAAGAAAGCACCTTCCAGAAATTTCATCCCCTGCATATTCTGTCAATCCCCCATGCGAAAGATCCCTCTTTACTGACATTTAAGGCAGGGCGCACTAGGATGCCTTAACCGAAGCCGCGCGCTCCGAGTATCCCGCGTTCTCCGACGCACGAGCCTCCGCATAAGCCGCAGCCCCCAGCAGGGCACAGGTATCGTCCAGGATCACGCGAACCGGCACTGACTCGACCATCGGCGACAACCGCCCCTTGTCGATGAAAGCCTGGGTAAAGGTGCCGTTCTTCAACGTCTTCAAAATCTTCGGAGCAATACCCCCGCCAAGATACATCCCACCCGTCGCAAGCACCTGCAGCGCAATATTGCCCGCCTCCGCCCCATAAGCCCCCGCGAAGATCTTCATCGTCTCGAAGCACAACGAGCTCGAACCGTCCTCAGCGCACTCCCCGATCACAGCGTTCGGATCCTCCGTCTGCATCCGGTCATGCAGCCACCCCGGCTCAGCAATCTTCTCCACATCACGCAGAAAGCCGTAGATGTTCTTGATGCCAAGACCCGAAACCACCCGCTCCCAGCTCACCCGCCCCTTCAAGGTAGAGCGCAGGTACTCCAGCAGCGCGATCTCGCGATTACTCCGCGCCGCAAAGTCGGCATGGCCGCCCTCAGACGCAATCGGGCGGTGCTTCTGCCCATCCCAGATCAGCAGCGCCTGGCCCAGCCCCGTACCCGCAGCCATCAGGCCCGCATGTCCGGTAGCCTCGAGGTCGCCCTCGTGCAGCGTAAAGATGCTCTCCGGCGCAAGCTCCGGAATGCCATAACCGTTCGCCTCAAGATCATTGATCAGAGAGATATGAGGAATTGAAAGAGACTTCACCAGATCGCGCGTATCCAGCGTCCACGGCAGGTTTGTCAGCTTCAGACGCCCATCGCGCACCGGCCCCGGACACCCGAAACAAGCCCCAAAAATATCCGCTCCCTGCGTCGCGTTGGTCCCGTCTCCAGCCAGAAACTTGTGAACCACATCGTCCAGGCTCGCAAACTCATGCGCCGGAAACTTCTGGTCGCGGATCGGGTGCAACCGCCCATTGGCGAAGTCGTACAGTGCAAGGTGAACCTTTGTTCCGCCAACGTCCCCAGCGAGAATCATCTATTTAAGCTCCAAAGTGCCGGTCGAATCCGAATTCACCGGTGCAGGCAGCTTAGCCGCTGCAGCCGAGTCGAGCAAGAGGGTCAGTTGTCCGCTGGCCGGACGAATCAGCTGCGAAGGGTAAGTCTCAGGCTGGTAGGTCCCAAGAAAAACATCATGCAGAACCTGCGCCTTTCCTGTGCCTTCGATCAGAAAGGCCACCTCCCGGCCCTGATTGATCACCGGCCACGTCAGGGTAATGCGCCACGTATCCTTCTGTGGAACGTGGTTTGGCACCACGATATGGCTCATCTCGTTCAATGCCTCGGTATGAGGAAACAGCGAGGCCGTATGCCCATCATCGCCCATCCCCAGCAACACCAAATCGAACGTAGGAGTCTCCGCGCCCTCAAGCTTGAACGTATTTCGAATCGTCGACTCATACCGCGCCGCAGCAACGTCAGGTGCGAGCTCCCCCTCCATCCGGTGCACCCGCTCCGCCGGCAACGGAACCTTCGAGAGCAGCGCCTCCTTGGTCATGCGGTAGTTCGACTCCGCATTGTCAGGCGGCACGCAGCGCTCATCCACCCAGTACAGGTCGAGCTTGTCCCACGGAACCTGCTTGAGAAACGGCTCCGCAGGGTCCGCCAGCAGGCCGAACATCGTCTTAGGCGTCGTGCCGCCGGAGATGGCGATACGAGCCAACCCGCGCGACTGAGCGGCCTTCCCCGCCGCCTCGGTAAAGAGCTGCGCACCGGCCCGAGCCGTGGCTGCTGGTGTTGGCGATACGCGATAGGTAATCGAAACTGGACGAGGCATAGGATCTCGCTACGAAGAATTTGAACTACTACAATCCGAAAACGGACGAACTCCGGAACAAGTTTCACAAAATGTCCCGGAGTCCAGCCGTGCATCTGAACCAACCAAAAACTGGCACGCCGAGGTTTCTTCCACAGCGCGCCATGTTCACTGTTTCCCTAAAGCTCCACCCACTTCCGGTCATCCTTCGCCAGAAGCTCATCCGCGCACTCCGGCCCTTCAGTCCCAGCCGCGTAGTTGGGGAAGTGCTTGGCCTCAACCTTCGCCCACGCCTCGAGGATCGGCGTAAACAGCGCCCAGGTCGCCTCGACGCCATCGCGGTGCGCAAACAACGTCGCATCGCCCAGCATCGCATCCAGCAACAACCGCTCATACCCGTTCGCCGACGACTTGCCAAACGCATCCGCATAGCTGAACGCCATGTTCACCTGTGCAAGATTAGTAGTCGGCCCGGGAACCTTCGCGCCAAACTGCAGCGAGATCCCCTCATCCGGCTGAATCCGCATCTTGATGATGTTCGGAGCAATGTTGTCCTCGCTGCTGTTGGACTTAAAAAGATGCAGCGGCGGCTGCTTGAACACAATCGTCACCTCAGTCACGCGCTTGGCCAGCCGCTTCCCGGCGCGCAGGTAAAACGGAACGCCTGCCCATCGCCAGTTTTCAATCCCCAGCCGGATCGCGGCAAAGGTCTCCGTGCTCGAGGTCGGCGAGACGCGATCCTCTTGCCGATAACCAACGACGTCCTTGCCATCCACCTTGCCCGGACCATACTGTCCACGCACCGTGTTGTTAACCGGAATTCCCTCAATCGCCCGCCAGACCTTCAACTTCTCCGTGCGCACCGCCTCAGCCTCGAACGAGTCCGGTGGTTCCATTGCCACAAACGAGAGAACCTCCATCACGTGGTTCTGCAGCACATCGCGAACCGCGCCGGCCTTCTCGTAGAACGGCCCACGTCCCTCAATGCCAATCGACTCGGCAGCCGTAATCTCGACGTGGTCGATGAAGTTGCGATTCCACACCGGCTCGAAGATCCCATTGCCAAAACGAAACACCAGAATGTTCTGAACCGTCTCTTTGCCCAGGTAGTGATCAATGCGGAAGATCTGATCTTCAGCCAGCACATCGTTGATCTCGTCGTTCAGCTTGCGCGCCGACTCTAAATCGGTGCCAAATGGCTTCTCGATGATCACCCGCACCCAGTGCTTGTCCCCGGCCTCGGGACTCGCCATACCATGCTTGCCCAATCGGCGTGTGATGTCGGCAAAGAACTCCGGCGCCACCGCCAGATAGAACAGCCGATTGCCCTTCGTGTTGAACTTGCCATCCAACTCCGCCAGGTGCGCCTTCAACTTATCGAAGCCCGCATCGTCGTCGAACTCCGTCGCGAAGTAAGAGATGCGATCCATAAACGGCTTCAGCTTCGGATCGTTCTCTTCAACCCCCCCGCCCTTCAGAATGCCTTCCTTCATGTCAGGGCCAAACGTTGCGCTCAGATCCCGACGCGCCACCCCGACCACCGCGAAGTCCTTCGGCAGAAGTCCCGACTGATCCAGGTGATAAAGCGCCGGCAGAAGCTTCCGCTTGGTGAGATCGCCCGAGGCTCCAAAGATAACCACAATGCATGGCTCCGGGATGCGCTCACCCTTCTTGGTGGCATCCGCCGCTGCTGCCGATACGCCGACTGGTACTGTGCTCATAATCCGCTCCTTACAAACCTTCCGTGCTGTGCCGACCGATAAAAATCCGTTGGCAGATGAAATTCAAGGTCCGTGCGCCGAATACATCGCCTCGCACGTCCAGCAAAACTACGTCCTTTTCACGTCGTAACCACCAAAGGCCCTGCGCATGATCGAGATCATACGATCCGTAAAGTTGTTCTCCTCGCGCGAACGAATCCGGCGCCCAGTCCGAATAACTCCCGTTCCATCTATCTTCCTTCCTTATGCGGCCCGCAGGCCAAATTGTGCAAGCTCATCTCGCAGCTGAGCCGGTGACTCGAAACAAATCGTCCGCATGCCAAAAGCTGCCGCGGCGTCACAGTTCTCAACCTTGTCATCGATAAACAACGCGGTCTCCGCCAGATGGCCCGAGATCTCAATCGCCGCGCGATAGATGCCGGGATACGGCTTCATCTCATGCACGTAGCCCGAACAAATAAAGTAGTCGAAAAACGGCCGCAGCCGAAACGCATTCAGCCGATAGTCGTTCAACTCGCGACTCTCATTATTGAGCGTGGCCAGCATATATCGTCCAGAGGTAGCAAGCATTCCAAGAATATCGACGCACTCCGGATAAAGAATCCTGCTCTCCGCACACACCTGCGGCCAAAGCTCCTCAAAGGTCAGATTAGGATTCTGATTCAGCACCGTGACGTCGAAAAACTCCTCAGCCGTCGAAAGCCCGCGCTCCCAGAAGTAGTTTGCCTCATCATGACGCGACTCGTAGTCCGCCAGATCCACACCCAGACGAGTCAGAACCTCCGTACGCTCGCCTTTATCCCACCCATTCGTGAGCAGAACTCCGCCGATATCCCAGAAGATCGTCTTGATGTACGAGGAAGAACTCACTCACCCTCCGGAAAATCTGCCCCAACCGTCACCGGCTCCCATGCTGCAATCTCCTTCTGCCAGCCATCCAGTTTGCCGCGAAACCGCTGCAGCGCGCTCGCCCCCAGCAGAAGATGCAACGGAGGATTCGGCGACTCCACAACCTGCATCATCGCCTGCACCGCACGCAGCGGATCGCCCTTTTGCTTGCCATCGTTCTCAGCAAAATACTTCCGCATATTTCCAGCAGTCTTGTCGTAGTCCGAAATTTTAGTATCAGCGATCACGCCCGAGCGTCCCAGAAAATCAGTACGAAATGGCCCCGGTTCAATCACCGTAACGTGAATGCCCAACGGCGCAAGCTCCGCCGCCAGAGCCTCCGAGATCCCCTCCACAGCAAACTTGGTCGCGTTATACATCCCGATGCCCTGCCCGCCAATCAAACCGCCAATCGAAGAAAGGTTGAGAATGTGCCCACTCCGCTGCTTGCGAAGATACGGAAGAAACGCCCGCGTCACCTTCAACAGGCCGAAGACATTGGTCTCAAACATCGGCATAAACTCCGCCTCGGAGACCTCTTCGATCGCGCCGGCAACTCCATAGCCTGCATAGTTGACCAGAACGTCTATCTGTCCGAACTGCGCAAAAGCCTGCGTCACGGCCGAGTCCACCTGACCGGCATCTGTAACATCCAGAGTAAAAGCCTTCGCGCTCTGCGGATACTGCTTTTCAAGATCCGCAATCTTGTCGAGCTTCCTGGCGGTTGCGACCACCTTACCGCCAGACTTCAGAACCTCTTCTGCAAGCAGACGGCCAAAGCCGGTCGATGCTCCCGTGATAAACCAGACACGTTGAATCGATTGAGTCATGATCTCCAGTGCTCCAAAGGGCTGCGCCACCTGGCCCAAATCAAATGAGAGGCCGTACGGCCACCGAAGGAAAGCGACAACACCGTCTCTGAACGCGTGTGAATAAGATGCTCGGGCGGTGCCACAAGGCGCAAATGAGTCGCAGTCAGGCTTGAGTAGACACGGAGTTTGTTGCCGGACAGTGAAAAGGGCGGGGCAATCAGCCCCGCCCCTCCCTTACTTCTTCACCAGCTTCTTTGCATGATCAATCACATTCGCAACGGTGAAGCCCAGCTTCTCCATAGCAACGGGTCCCGGGGCTGACCCGCCAAACCGGTCCAGTCCAATAACGCCGCCATTGTGGCCGACATACTTGTACCAGCCCAGCGTCGCACCCGCCTCGACCGCCAGCTTCGGCGTATTCTCGGGCATCAGCTTCGCCTTGTATTCGTCGCTCTGCTCGTCATAGACGTGGAAGCTCGGCATCGAAACAACTGTCGCGTTGATCCCGATCCCCTTCAACTCCTCAGCAGCCTTCGTAATCAATCCAACTTCCGAGCCGGTAGCGATCAGGATCAAATCCTTACCATGCGAAACCACCTCGTATGCTCCAAACCTCGCACCAGCGCGAGCGATCGTCGCATCAATCGTCGGCAGATCTTGACGCGACAGCGCCATAAAGCACGGACTCTTTCGCTCCAGCGCAAGCTGCCAGCACGCCGCAGTCTCATTCGCATCCGCCGGGCGGAAGTCGGTGAGGTGCGGGATAGCACGGAGACTCATCAGCTGCTCGACCGGCTGGTGCGTCGGTCCATCTTCGCCCAGTCCAATCGAATCGTGCGTGAAGATAAACAGCGAGTGCAGGCCCATCAGCGCAGCCAGACGCAGCGCGTTCCGGCAGTAGTCCGAGAACGTAAAGAACGTCGACCCAAACGGAATCAACCCGCCGTGCGCCGCCATGCCATTCACCATCGCGCACATGCCGAACTCACGCACGCCGAAGAACACATTCCGGCCCGCGGGGTCCACGTGAAAACTCGGTGAATCTTTGAAGATCGTCTTGGTCGAAGCCGTCAGGTCCGCCGCGCCGCCAAACAACTCCGGCACCACGTTCTCAATCGCCTGCATCACAGCCTGCCCGGCGTTTCGCGTTGCCATCGGCTTTTCAGTCGGGAAGGTCGGAATCTTCTTCTCCCAGCCATCGGCCAGCTTAGCCTTCACCGTTCGGGTGAACTGCGCCGCCGGCTCCGGATACGCCTTCGCATACTCCTCAAACTCAGCCGTCCACGAAGCATGCAGGTCCTTGCCCTTCAGCTTGATCGTGTCCCAGTTCTTGCGAGCCTCTTCCGGAACATAAAAGCTCTTGTCTTCAGGCCACCCAAGATTCTTCTTCGTCTCTTTCGTCGCCTCCGGTCCAAGCGCCTCGCCGTGCACCTTGTTCGTGCCGGCCTTCGGGCTGCCATAACCAATCACCGTACGAACGCGAATCAGCGAAGGCTTCGACGTCTCCGCCTTCGCCGCAAGAATCGCCGCCTCAATCGCCACCAGGTCGTTGCCATCGGCCACATACTGCACATGCCAGTGGTACGCCTCGAAGCGCTTGGTCACATCCTCGGTAAACGAGAGCTCGGTCGGTCCATCGAGCGAGATCAGGTTGTCGTCATACAGCACAATCAACTTGCCCAGAGCCAGCGTTCCAGCCAGCGAGCACGCCTCATGCGAGATGCCTTCCATCAAATCCCCATCGCCGCAGAGCACATACGTGTGGTGATCAACGATGTTGTACGTATCGCGGTTGTAGACCGCAGCCTGGTGCCGCTCCGCCGTCGCCATGCCCACAGCCATCGCGAGGCCCTGCCCCAGCGGACCCGTCGTCACCTCAACGCCTGGAGCCTCACCGTACTCCGGGTGGCCCGGCGTATGCGATCCCCACTGCCGAAACTGCTCCAGCTGCGAGATCGGCAGGTCGTATCCCGACAGATGCAGCGCACCATACAGCAGCGCCGAAGCATGCCCGTTCGAAAGCACAAAACGGTCACGGTCAATCCACTTCGGATCGGAAGGATCATGCTTCATCAGCTTGTGATAGAGCAGATAAGCGATCGGAGCACATCCAAGCGGGGCTCCGGGATGGCCCGACTTCGCCTTCTCCACCTGATCGACGGCGAGAAAGCGGAGGGCGTTGATGGAAATCTGATCAATTTCGTTCTGCTTCGAATCCTGTTCGCTCATTCTGTTCCTTTGCTCTTTCAGGAGATTCATGCGCGCCGTTGCCGACGCTGAATCTGGAAGATTTGGTCAAACTCTATCAGTGTACAAGCGGGCCCGACTCGCTGCATCCTTACACCTTGCGCGCCTGCATCCTTACACCTTGGTAGATGCCGGAACCGGATCGACGGAGACATCAATATTTCGTCCCAGCCAACGATCCGGCTGCCCCTCCACCGGCCACGCCATCGTGAACGTAATCTTGCCGACCTGATCCGCGCCAGTCGGAATATCCACAAACGACCTCGAATACCCTACCGTTCGCGAGTCGAGCGTCAGCGTCGTAGCCCAGTTGTCATAGGTGTAGACGACACGAAAATGCTCCGGGTCGACAATACGAAGCGCATACCCCGCAGGAAGTGAGGAGATCGGACGCGCCGGCTCAAATATTTCAATACGGTTACTAAACGTGCGCTTCTCCTTCGGCACCGCATAACGATCTTCCACCGCCTTAATCCGGTCAAACACCCGTCCATCCGCCGCCGAACGCAGCAGCTTCAGATACTCCGCATGAGCCCACACCAGCGGCTGCGCCGATCCCGCCGACCGCCCCCGATACAGCCCCCGCGAAGGTATATCGTCATAGTCCCACACCTGCTCCGGGAGCATTCCCCCCACAGAACTGAACTGCTCAATCGCCTTGATGTACTTGCTGGCATCATTCCCTGCACAAAGCTCGTAGTGGCCCCTCTCCCCGGTCAAAATCGGCCACGCCCTGCCCTGCCCGGAGCCGTCATACGGCGCGCCGTCTTTCTTCTGCCCATACCCATCATGGTTGTATCGCCGCCACGAGACCCCAAACGGCGTCTCGATCTTCAGGCAATGATCCACAACCTTCAGCGAATCGACGATCAACGGATCGTCCGGCCGCCGAATCCCATACCGCACCAACTCCAGAAACCCCCCATCAATCACCTCACGAGCCTCGAACACATTCCTCTCCCCCGGCTCGCGATTATTAATTCGAATCATCCCCGGCGGCACACTGTCGTCATGAAACGACTCCCCCTTAGCCGGAGGACGAATTCGCATGTAGTGATACTTCACATCAGGATGCAGAATCCCTTCCGTCGTCGTCGTCCACTCATCCAGATGAGATTCAACCCAGTCCGCATACGCCTCCAGGTAGTCCGCCAGCTCCAGCGCCTCCCGGTCGCGAGCAATATCCGCCGCGCAGATCAGCCCCGAGATCACCGCCGCCAACGTCGACGGCGAGTACCCCGCCGCCTCCTCCCACCGCTCCTGCTGAGTCACCGGCGTATACCGCATCAGAAACGCCGCAGCCCGCTCCACAAAGGGAAACACATCGAAATTCCCCAACCCGTTCTGCTTCCAAAGCCGCCACGCCAGAATGATCGGAAACGCCACCTCATCCAGCTGAATCCCCGTCCAGTAAGGCGTCCCGTCGATCCAGAAGTTCTGCGCAAAACTCCCATCCGGCTTCTGCGTGCAAGCCAGATACACCAGCGCCCGCAGCGCCGTATCCGTCCTCCCACATGCCAGCAGCGCGCTCGCCGTCTGCACCATATCCCGCGTCCACACCAGGTGGTACCCACCCAGATCCGAGTCGCCCTTCGACGCGCCCCAGGGCACCGAAGCCGAAGCAATAAACGCTCCCGAGTAAGTCTTGTCTTCATGCGTCAGCAGCACATTCTGGCTGATCCGCATCAGCCTCCCACCATCCGTCGACACAGCCGCAAAACCAGCCGGCGGATTCACCCTCTGCCACTGATCCACAAACCGCTTCTGGTGCACCTCATACGGCGATGCCAGCGTCTGCATCATCTGCGCAATCGCCGAATGATGCCCATCCCCAAACGAGATCGCCACCGTGAACTCGCGATTCTGCGCAATATCGATCTCACCCATCACCGCGATATTGCCATCCAGAGCCTGCCCAAACTGCCAGCTCATCCGCATATCCTGAATCAGATTCTGATACCCATCGCTGGTCCCCACATACCCGCACGAAGACCGCACAAACCCGCAGCTCACCCCAAACGCCAGCGAAGTCTCACCCTTCCAAGCCAGCACGCAGCGCTGTCCCGCCACATCAATCGACCGCGCCGAGTTCCCCGCCCCGCCCCCATTCAAATGCGGCGCCAGCAGCGCATAGCACTTCAGCCGCGACAAAATCTCCTCATCGCCTGTGATCTTCACATTCATCAACACCACCGGATGATGCGGATCGCAGATGAACTCCTTGGTCACCGTATATCGCCCATCCAGATCGCTCGCCACCACACGAACCGCCGGAGCCGCCTCATCGATGTAGTGAAAGTCATACTCAAAACTGCGCTTCTCTTCATGCACAAACGTCTCGCCATCGCTGAACAGCAGCTCCATATCGCGAGTCTGCGGACGGTCGATCGTCGGATAATAAATCTCGTTCAGCGTTCCATGCGAGACCGTAAACCACACCCGGCTCGACGCCGCATATGCCGTCGACACAGCGTCTTTTTCGCTCGAAGTCCAGCGCGGTTCCATTCCGGGGGCGCCAAAGGCAGCTCCGTCGTCGTCAAGCCAGCGGTAAGAAGCAGTTAGATCGCTCATTGTTACCTATTAGAGCGCAAAACTCGAAAGTCGGTTACATCCCTCCGTCAAAGAGCGATGAATCCGTTAGGTAGATTATGATTCTTAGGGTTAGACCGACTCCCAGAGTGCATCGCGCACCCCCCGGACAGCATCGAACTCACTCAGGCGGTCAGGATCCTCCTGACTGACAAAACGAACGACGACAGGAGAACTACTGTGGCCTACGAACTACCACCTTTGCCCTACGATTACGCGGCGCTCGAGCCCTCCATCGACGAAGCCACGATGAAGCTCCACCACGACAAGCACCACCAGACCTACGTCACCAATCTGAATGGCGCGGTAGAAAAGCACCCCGAGATCGGCAAGAAGTCCCCCGAAGAACTCCTCAAGGACCTCGCCAGCATCCCCGAGGACGTTCGCAAGGTCGTCCAGAACAACGGCGGCGGCCACGTCAACCACACCATGTTCTGGCAGATCATGAAGCCCAAGGGCGGCGGAGAACCCTCCGGCGAGATCGCCGCACAGATCAAAGCCGACTTCGGCTCCTTCGAGGACTTCAAGAAGCAGTTCAACGAGACCACCGCCAAGCAGTTCGGCTCCGGCTGGGGCTGGCTCACCTTCGAGGGCGGCAAGCTCAAGATCGTCACCACCGCCAACCAGGACAACCCCATCTCCCAGGGCCACTACCCCATCCTCGGCAACGATGTCTGGGAGCACGCCTACTACCTCAAATATCAGAACAAGCGCCCCGACTATCTCGCAGCCTGGTGGAACACCGTCAACTGGGACGAGATCAACAAGCGCTTCGCCACCGCAAAGAGCTACAAATAATCGAGCCAGCCTTCGCCTCCTCCCGACCAACGGGAGGACAGCGAAAGCCGGTCGAGCCGAGACAAGGTATACAAGTCACGAAGTGACCGCCCTCCGCGCAGGAGGCCCGTCCAGCAGGACTCTACCCCTTCGGCCCAGGCCCAACCACGGCTGTAGGAGTAACGTTATCCGTACCACTCCAGGAGCCCGTCGAATTTGTACCTCCGCCCCCTGTAGCGCCGTCGATTGCAAAGTGCTTCCAATCTTGATTCCTGTTATTGACACCCTCAGGAGTTCCGGCATGGTCCCCGTTGTTCTGCCGGCATGCCGTGTGGTGCCCAGCCTTGACTTCAAGAAGATTCGAATCGGTAGCGATGCTCGTATAAACCGCTGCGCCCCACTTCCAATCGATCGACATTCCAGGAGCTCCCGTAGTATTGAACGTTCCGCTCCACGTGACGTTAATCCCACCAGGAACCCCGCCCGACGGCACTGGAATCGCCACTCCGGTAAGAAAGATCTCATCGTCTCCCTTGAGCGGAATCGTAGTGATCCAGGTATTGGTCATCGTACTGAACGTCGTCGAACTGCAGGTCGCGGTCGGCGAGAAGGTTATCTGAGCATTCGGAGCCGAACTCGTAAAGAGCTCCCCAGTCTCGACGTCGACAATTCTGGAATTGGTAAAGGTAATGACGCCCCCAGTGCTGGGGATGTTCTTCACTGTGAAGTTCGCGTTGAACCACACCGAATCGCCCGGTAAGAGCCGGTTTCCATTAAAGCTCACCGTGTCGATTCCCTTGCCTGAGTTAGGCGGCGGCGGAGGAGCTCCGCAGGAGAGGCTCGTCGGAGAAAACAGGATCGGGACCGTATTATGCCCCACCAGGCTCGCAGTGCCGGTGAAGTTGAAACTACCGATCAAAGCCGGAAACGAACCCCAAATAGTCGCCTCGAAGGTTTTAGTCGAAGACGCAGTTAACGGAATAGTGCCGGTAATTGGAGCGCCGGAGTAGGGCGAGGTTTCGATCGCGTAACTGATCTCATACTTCGTTCCCGGCGACAACTCCGAAGCCGCTACCGAAAAACTATAGGCATTGCAGGTAACCGTAGCGTTGGCCGTGTCTACGTGATTCGCTAAAACGGGAGTCGCACATAAAAAAATGAGACCCAAAGTTGTGCCGAATACAGTTCGATATCTCTGAAACATAATCACGCCCTCTCTTGACTGGCTTCATGAACTTCGCTTCAGCGAGGCTGGCCTTGAGAGCCTCGTACCAGGTACAGTGCGGCTTATTCTCAGGTGCTGATCTTTCCCATGCGACAGAAGACACGTCCAACTATGCAGTCACCCACTAGTAACTGCACTACAACTTTATGGTGATTACTAAACCGGCGAAGCCCTTCCCGTCTAAGCCCACCCCAAGGAAGCGTCATCTCGACCGGAGTCGCGCAGTTTCATCGCGCGACGCAGTGGATTGAGGCCACATCTCTCAGTTGTAGCGAACCGATGCATTCTGCGGTATCCGTCAAGACCCCCATATTTCGCCTTTGCCTCAACGACTGCCCACCAGAGCCCGAAACAAAACTGCGAATCCCTATCGCAATCCGGATTGGCGTTAGTGGCGTTGATGAGAGCGAACCCATCTCTCCCGTGCCAAAACCACCAAAGCGGCGATCATTGCAACAAACGGCAACAGGAAAAAGACAAGCACGTAGATGTTCATCATCTGACACCTCTCAGATACATCGCGGACCCGGAAGGTAGAACCCAGCGTTATCCCTTCCCGTTTAAGCCCCCCTCAGATTCAAGCCCCCAGAACGCGTCATCTCGACCGAAGTCGCGCACGCGACGCAGTGGGTTGCGGCCACATCTCTCAGTTGCAGCGAACCGATGCGTTCTGCGGTATCCGTCAAGATCCCCGTATTTCGCCTTTGCCTCCACGACTGCCAACTGGAGATCATATCGTGTTACGATACTCTTAGAGTGAAGCCCCCGTCCAGAAAAACCGATCGCAACGAGATTCAGCTGCTGGCCAAATTTCGATCTGAGATTCGCCGGTTCCTGCAATTCAGCGAGCAGGCCGCCACCGCAGCCGGCCTCCAGCCGCAGCAGCACCAGCTTATGTTGCAGATTGCCGGCGCTCCGGACGACACCCTCGTCACCATCTCCCACATCGCCGACGTGATGGGCCTGCGACACCACACCGTAGTAGAGCTCAGCAAACGCTCCGAGCTGGCCGGTCTGGTACGGAGAACCCACGACCAAAACGATCGCCGGTGCGTGGTGCTCGAGCTCACCGCGCAGGGTCATCATGCGCTCCGCCAGCTCTCCGAGGCCCATGCTCAACAGCTGCGCGAGCTGGCCCCCAGTCTCATCCAGGCCCTCACGCGCATACGCAACTCAAAGTGATCGCCTCGCGATCGGGACACAACATCGAAACACCACTCAGATAAGGGAAGACAAACTTGAAGTCAGAACCATCCATTCTCAGGGATTTCACAGTTGATAAAAGGGTCTGGCTGCTCTCCGGCGTCTCCATCGGCATCGGCATATGCGCCACCCTGCTCGCCGTTCTTCTCCTGCGCGCTATCGCACTCTCGACAAACATCTTTTACTACCACCGCTTCAGCCTAGCCCCGGTCTCTCCCGCCGGAAGCCCCCTGGGACACTGGATGGTGGTGGTGCCCGTCGTGGGTGGCCTGCTTGTTGGCCTCATGGCGCGCTTCGGTTCAGACAAGATTCGCGGGCACGGCATCCCGGAGGCGATTGAAGCGATCCTCCTTCATCGCGCTAAAGTTGCTCCAAAGATCGCCCTTCTGAAACCCATCTCCGCAGCCATTGCAATCGGCTCAGGCGGTCCGTTCGGAGCCGAAGGCCCCATCATCATGACCGGCGGAGCCGTAGGATCGCTCATCGGACAATGGATGCATGTCACCGATGCAGAGAGAACCACACTCCTCGTCGCCGGAGCGGCAGCGGGTATGTCGGCAACCTTTGCCACGCCGGTGGCGGCCATTCTGCTCGCCGTCGAGCTCCTGCTCTTCGAATGGCGCCCACGAAGCCTGGTCCCCGTAGCCATTGCCAGCGTCACCGCGGCTCTCCTGCGAGTCTATTGGCTCGGTGCAGGGCCCATCTTTCCCATGCCGGCCATCACCGGAGCTCATGGCGCGTCCTTCGTCATCGGCGCTCTCCTCCTGGGCGCTCTCATCGGCCTCGTTGCGGCAGGCATGAGCCGCATGATGTATGCCTTCGAGGATCTATTCGAGCACCTGCATCTCCACTGGATGTGGTGGCCGGCAATCGGCGGCATTGGAATTGGAGTCGGCGGCCTCTTCTTCCCCCGGGGCCTTGGAGTCGGGTACGACAACATAGCCGAACTGCTTCACGGTACTCCCTCAATTGGTCTCATCGTAGGAATCCTGCTCGCAAAGTCGCTCATGTGGGCCTTCTCTCTGGGTTCGGGAACCTCCGGCGGCGTGCTCGCTCCCCTGCTCATGATCGGCGGAGCAGTGGGCGCACTGGCCGGGCACCTGGCTCATGCCCCTGCCGAAACTCAGGCGCTCTGGGCCCTGATCGGTATGGGAGCGATGCTCGCAGGATCGCTCGGCGTTCCTCTCACCGCCATCCTGTTCAGCCTTGAGGTCACTCACTGTCTCCCCGCCCTGCTCCCGCTCGCCGCGGCCTGCATCGCCTCCTACCTCATCACCGCCCTCATCATGCCTCGATCGATTCTGACCGAAAAGCTCAGCCGCCGAGGCTACCACCTGACCCGGGAGTACGGCGTCGATCCGCTTGAGCTCATCCTCGTCCGCGAGGTCATGTCGCCCCTTGCCGAAGGAGCCCCAACCGCACCGCTCCCAGCCTCTTACTCCTACGCCGACTCGACCACCCGCGGAGCCGCAGAGCTGATGGCGACCGAGGGTCTGGAGACCTTGCCGGTCGTAGACCGGACGACCAGGCAGATCTGCGGCCAAATCTCGCTCAGGGATCTCCTGCGAGGCCGAGAACGCTCCCTCGAACGCGAAAGCGAGCGCCTGCGCCTCTTCAGCTACGTCCCCCCCGAACAAAGCGGCCACAACTAATTCCCGCCAACCCTCAAGTCAGAAAATAAAATTCAAAATCGTGTCACTTTTTCAGGAGCCAAAAAAGTGGATGTTTAAACTCCACGTCCACCACGCAAAACACCACGTTCTCACCACAAAAAAACCCCGCTCAAACACCAGTTTTTCGCAAAAACCCCTGCAAAAACCACATCCCAACCACAAATAACTTTTTTCTCCCTCCCACAAAAAACTACGGCCGAACCTCAAAGGGTCCGGCCGTCGAAAAACCACTTTTGCAGATTGTTACTCGGTGCCGCCCTTGCGGGGACGACGGTTCGCCTGAAGCACCTTCTTCCTCATACGCAACGACTTAGGCGTAACCTCAACCAGCTCATCATCCGCAATGAACTCAATACACTGCTCCAGAGTCAACTGCTTGTAAGGAACCAGCCGCACCGCATCATCCGAGCCTGAAGCACGCATATTGGAGAGCTTCTTCTCGCGAACACAGTTGACGTCCAGATCGTTATCTCGCGAATGCTCGCCAACTACCATGCCTTCATACACTTCCACGCTATCGGAAACAAACAGAACCCCGCGGTCCTGCAGGCCCTCAAGCGCATAAGCAGTCGTAGTTCCCTGACGATCCGAGATCAAAGCACCCGACAGGCGCTGCGGAATCTCCCCTTGATAAGCGATATACCCATCAAGAATCGAGTTCATGATGATCGTTCCGCGCGTCTCGGTAAGCATCTCAGAACGCAGGCCAATTAGCCCACGCGAGGGGATGCGAAACTCCATACGGACGCGGCCTGAGCCGTGATTGATCATCTTGACCATCTCGCCTTTTCTAGGCCCAAGACGCTCAATCACCGTGCCGACGAAGTTTTCCGGAACATCAATCGAGAGATGCTCGACCGGCTCCATAAGCTGATCGTCGATCCGCTTGGTCACGATCTCGGGGCGGCTCGCCATAAGCTCGAAGCCTTCGCGACGCATCATCTCAATGAGGATGCCGAGTTGAAGTTCACCGCGGCCCAGCACCTTGAAGGAGTCCGGCGAACCGGTGTCCTGCATCTTGAGCGAGACATTGGTAAGGAGTTCTTTGTCCAGGCGATCGCGGAGGTTTCGCGAGGTGACAAACTTGCCTTCGCGGCCAGCGAATGGAGAGTTGTTGACGTTGAACTGAATAGCAATCGTAGGCTCATCGATGGTGATCTGGGGAAGAGGCTGCGGATTCTCGATGTCGCAGAAGCTCTCTCCGATAAAGATGCCGGGGATGCCGGCGATGGCCACGATGTCGCCTACTTGTGTCTCTTCAATGTCAGTGCGCTTGAGTCCAGAGAAGCTGAAGAGCTTGGTGATCTTGTGCTTGGTGAAGGTGCCGTCGATCTTGGCGACGTTGTACTCCTGGCCGGTGCGCATAGTGCCGTTGAAGACGCGGCCGATGGCGAGACGACCAAGGTAGTCGGAGTAGTCGAGGTTGGTGACAAGGATCTGGAGGGTGCCTTCGGGATCGCCCTTGGAGACAGGAATGGTCTGGACGATCTGCTCGAAGAGGGGCTGGAGGTCCGTGCCGGGGGTCGCGAGATCGTTCGTCGCGGTGCCGAGCTTTCCGTTGGTGTAGAGCACTGGGAAGTCGAGCACGGACTCATCTGCGTCGAGGTCGATGAAGAGGTCGTAGACTTCGTTCAGAACCTCCTGAGGGCGCGCGTCAGGGCGGTCGATCTTGTTGATGACAACCATGGGCGTGAGGCCAGCTTCGAGGGCCTTCGAAAGGACGTAGCGAGTCTGCGGCAGCGGGCCTTCCGAGGCATCTACGAGGAGAACTACGCCGTCAACCATCTTGAGGGCGCGCTCTACTTCCCCGCCGAAGTCGGCATGGCCTGGAGTATCGACGATGTTGATCTTGTTGTCGTGATAGTAGAGAGCGGTGTTCTTAGCAAGAATCGTGATGCCGCGCTCTTTTTCAAGATCGTTCGAGTCCATGACGCGGTCGGTGACGGCTTCGTTGGATCGAAAGGTGCCGGACTGGCGAAGCATGGCATCGACCAGAGTGGTCTTGCCATGATCGACGTGGGCGATAATGGCGATGTTGAAGATAGGCTTAACGGCTACTGCTGTTGAGTTGCTCACTGCGTTTGTGTCCTGTCTGGGCGCTTAGAAGTGGTATTTTACGGAAAGTGCGCGTCTTTACTAGTTTAGCCTAGTTCAGCACTAGTTGGCCTTCAAAATCTGCGGAATGGCAAGAAGATACAGTGAATGGCAGCGCGTAAACCCTTGATTCGACGTCACTGGAGCGCGAAGCAATAAGTGGACGAATCCTAAACATTTGGAGAAGACCTGCCCCCTTTCTGTCTTTGTTCTCATCGGTCAAATGGTTATCACAGATGGTTATCGAAATTAATACAATTCGCCGGTTCTCATGAAGAAGGGTTGCCCTTCGTGGCAATCATTTTCTTTTTTGGACTTACAGTGCGCGTGAGATTGGGTTTGGATGCTCGGGGATGTACCGCTATACTCAAGGCTCCCAATGCATCCAACCCAGTCATCCCAGTTCGAGCATGCGTCCCTGAAAAACTATCTGCTGGACCATGCCTATGACGAGATGTTCACGGGCCTCGGCGATCTGCATAGACACTGCGAACCGCTGTTGGAGCATTTTTCGGCGCTGCCTTCGGAAGAGCTGCAACGAAGAAAACAGGCAGCCGACCTTAGTTTCCTGAACCAGGGCATTACGTTTACGGTGTACGGGCGCGAAGAGGGGACCGAGAAGATCTTTCCGTATGACCTGATTCCGCGGATTATCACTGCGAGCGAGTGGGCAACAGTGGAGCACGGGCTGACGCAGCGAATTACGGCACTAAACCTTTTTCTGAAGGACATCTATAACGAGGGGCGAATTCTCGATGACGGGATAGTCCCGCGTGAGGTCGTCTATAGCTGCAAACAATACCGGCGGCAGATGATGGGATTGCAGGTTCCGCGGAATGTCTACATTGCTGTCTGCGGGACGGACCTGATTCGGTTGGAGAACGGGGAGTTTGTGGTGCTCGAGGATAATCTGCGCGTGCCTAGCGGAGTCAGTTACATGCTGACCAATCGCAGGGTGATGAAGCGGATCTTTCCGCAGTTGTTTCGAAGCTACAATGTGCGGCCGATTGAACAGTACACACAGTTGCTATTGGGAACGTTGCGCTCACTGGCGCCGGAGGGACGACCGGAACCGAATATTGTGCTGTTGTCGCCGGGAGTGTTCAACTCGGCTTACTTTGAACATGCGTATCTTGCGCGGCAGATGGGGATCGAACTGGTCGAGGGACGCGATCTGGTAACGCATGACAACGTCGTGTACATGCGGACCACGATCGGGCTGCGGCGAGTGGATGTCATCTACCGGCGCGTGGATGATGACTTCATCGACCCGCTCGCGTTTCGCGGAGATTCGATTCTCGGAGTGGCGGGTCTGTTCAATGCTTACCGCGCCGGAAACGTGACGCTGGCCAATGCGTTTGGTACCGGCGTGGCCGATGACAAGGCGCTGTACGCGTACGTGCCGGAGATCATCAAGTATTACTTGAGCGAAGATCCGGTGCTGAAGAATGTCGAAACGTATCTGTTGACCAAGCCTAAGGAACGGCAACATGTGCTGCAGAATCTCGACAAGCTGGTGGTGAAAGCGGTAGGCGAGAGCGGCGGGTATGGGATGCTGATAGGGCCGCAGTCGACCAAAGCACAACAAGAGGAGTTTGCGCGGAAGATTGAGGCTGATCCGAGGAACTACATAGCGCAGCCGACCATCTCATTTTCGCGAGCACCTTGTCTAATTGGGGACGAGTTGCAGCCCCGGCATGTGGATCTACGGCCTTATGTGCTGTACGGCGATAAAGTAACGATCGTTCCGGGTGGATTGACGCGGGTGGCACTGAATCAAGGGTCGTTAGTGGTGAACTCGTCGCAGGGTGGCGGGAGCAAAGATACCTGGGTACTGAGCCAGTGAAAGGAGCGGTCAATGCTGTCACGGGTTGCGGATAGTTTGTACTGGATGAGCCGGTATCTCGAGCGCGCCGAGCATACGACGCGACTGCTGGATGTGAATCTGAACCTGATGCTCGATGAGAGCCCGATCAGTGCAGAGCGGCGATGGCAGCGGGTGCTGCAAGCTCTGGGCAAGCCGAAGAACGTTGAGTGGACCGGTGAACCGTATGCGCTGACGCAGGCGCTGACATTCGATACGGAGAACAAGGCATCAATTCTGTCGTGCATCATCGCAGCACGGGAGAACTCACGACATGTGCGGGAGCAGATCTCTACCGAGCAGTGGCACCGCCTGAACAGTCTCTATCTGCAGGTAACGCGTCCGGAGATTCAGACTCAGTCGGAGGCGCTGGTGCAAGGCATGACACAACCCAGCGAGTTTCTGCAGTCCGTGATGGAGGCCGTCCACCAATTCCAGGGCGTCACAGATTCGACGATGAACCACGGAGAGGGCTGGCAGTTTATTCAGGTGGGGCGGTATATCGAACGGGCGTGCGCGACCGCGCTGTTGCTTCAGGCGTACCATGTCGATCTGTGGGGACACCCGGAGAGAATCGTTGATGGGAATGAATACCTGGACTGGATGGGATTACTGCGTTCGGCGACCGCGTTCGAGGCGTACTGCAAGGTGTATACCGCGGACTTGACGCCGGATCAGATCTTCGAATTTCTTCTGCTCGACGAGGAGTTTCCTCACTCGGTGCGATTTTCAATCGACAGCCTGCAGTGCGCACTGGAGAAGATTCAAGGAGACAGCGGCAAGGCTCGTGCCGAGACGCTGCGCCGGCTGAGCGGCCGGCTGCAATCGTCCCTGAACTACAGTAGCGTTGACGAGATCTTGAACCAGGATGTGCTGGGATATCTGGGCGGAATTCAGGCACAGTGCCGAGCCATTCATGAGACGATCTACGAACTCTATGTGGACTATTCCATTCAGGCGGCCCTGGCAGGATAGATGATCGAACAGGCACTGGCCGGAGAGACACGGGAACCGATTACCAGCGGGAGACGGTCGAACCTTGTGGATCGTGTCAAGGGAATTGCTATCATCCTGGTCGTCTATGGCCACACGGCGCAAGGTGTTGTGCATCGCGGCTGGTGGTCTGGCTCGTGGGCTGATTTTTCCAAAGCTTTCATTTACAGCTTTCACATGCCTGCCTTTTTCTTCGCCTCCGGACTGTTTGTGTGCGGCAGCATTCGACGACGCGGATCAGCCAACTTCGCGCTCGAAAAAGTGAAGACGATCTTGTATCCCTATCTGTTGTTCGCGGTGATCTTTGCTGCGCTTGGCCCTTTGATCCGGCGATTTCAGGTCTCTTATTCGCCGTTTCACTGGAATACGTTCCTCATGAATGTCGCCGATGGAAGCGTGAGCTGGTTTCTGTTCACGCTCTTCTGGTGTTTGCTTCTGGCGCTTCTGACTGTGCGACTTCCGAACTGGCTGCGATTCTTGCTCTCCGTGCTCGTGGGGGTGGCGCCGCTCTACGGAACGTTCCTCACAGACCGCGTGTTGCAGGAGTTCTGTTTTGTGGCCGCGGGAATGTGGGTTGGACATCACATCTTTCGGCTGGAACATACTCCAAAGTGGATGGCGGCGGTTGGTTTTGTGCTGCTTGCCGCCTTCCAATTCGCGGCTATTTATCTTTATGGTTTCGTGAATCGCGGGACCTATATTGTGCTTGGCCTGACCGGGACTGCCGGGCTTTTTCTCCTTTCGCGACTGCTTGAGAGCCACCGGATCGGCGAGGCTCTGGTCTGGGTTGGGCGCGCGTCTCTTGCGATCTTCCTGCTGAGCGCCTTTGCGCAGGGAGCGACCCGTGTTGTGTTGTCCAGCTTGTTTCATACGAACAACCTGTGGCTTCAATTGTTGTTGCCAACGGCGTTCGCAACAGTTCTACCTGCTATTGTTTGGTATCAGCAGGACCGATGGCGGCTGGGATGGCTCTTTCACTGGCCGTTCTAGCATGCGCTGCATCTGCGTAAGACCGGAAGGGACGGGCTATGTACTATTCGATTCGCCATCTGACGAAGTTCCTGTACAGCAACCAGGTCAGCGAGAGCATGATGGAGACGCGGATGCATCCGCGGAGCGACCAGAATCAACGCTGCCTGATGTTCCACCTTTCGGTGAGCCCACGCTGCAGAGTCTTCAGCTATCGCGATCATGTGGCGAACCATGTGCACCACTTCGATATTCCAGGAATGCATGGGCAGTTGGTGATTGTTGCCGAGTCGCTGGTGGAGGTGCAGCCGGCGGCGCAGGTTCCGGCGTTTCTGGCTCCGGACGCGTGGGCGGATCTGGATGCGATGGTGGAGAATGGCGACTATTGGGAGATGCTGTTGCCGAGCGAGTTCGCCGCACCGACGCCGGCGCTGGACGCTCTTGCGGCCGAGTTGGATGTGAGGCGCAGGGACGATCCGCTGATGGTGCTGCATCACCTGAATCAGCAGATCTATGAGTACTTCGACTACAAGCCGAAGTCGACTCATGTCGATTCACCGATCGATCTGGCGTTGAGCACCAAAGCGGGAGTATGCCAGGATTTTGCTCACATCATGATCACGCTGGTGCGGTCGAAGCTGCGAATCCCCTGTCGCTATGTGAGCGGATATCTTTTTCATGGCGAGAGTGACATGGACCGGTCGGTGAGTTCGGCGACACATGCCTGGATTGAGGTTTTGATTCCACACCTGGGATGGGTGGGGTTCGATCCTACGAACTGGCTGGTGGCGGGGGACCGGCATATTCGTACGGCGATCGGGAGGGATTATTCCGATGTTCCGCCAACTCACGGGATCTTTCGGGGCCGAGCGGAGAGCGAGTTGACGGTGGCGGTGCGGGTGACTCCGAGTCTGGGGACTGCGTCTCTCGATCAGGAGCTGCCCGTGCCTGAGGATTGGTCGATTCTGGTGGAGAAGGCGACACAGCTTCCGGAGCAGCCACCTCCGCCAACTCGCCAGCAGCAGATGGCGCAGCAGCAGCAGGAGAACTCCTAGAGGGGTCCCCCCCCCCATATTACCGGCGCGTAAGCTGCTTTTTATCATGGACTTACGCGGGGTGTTGGGCGCCAAATACGTCATAGTAAATGAGTTGCTTGCAGATTCCTCCAAACAAAGGGGTTATGGGATTAAAGCAGGGAGCCCCGGTATTCGCCGGGGCTCCTCTTTCTTCCTGTTTCTATTATAGCGATTTGGGCGGAACTAATGCGCCAGGCGAATTCGCTGGATTGGCGCGGGTTTTGGTGAGTCGGGGGCTTGACAGGTTTTGGGAGGGGCGTGTGTCCTGACGGACGGGCCCACTACGCGTGGGCGACCACTTCGTGGTGGGTATACCGCTTCGCATGGTCCTCCCGTTGGTCGCGGGTGGATCTTGTGCCGACCAACGGGAGGACCACGAGAAGCTTTAAAAAGGCGTGCGAACGCCCGCCCTCAGCGCAGGAGGCCCGCCCGGCAGGACAGAATCTTCTCAAAGGTTGAGTTTCTTGAAGATGCGCTCGGGGATGTTGCGGATGATGAACATGATGGGCTGCCACTGGAACGGAACGTAGAGGATGTCCCTGCGCTTGTCGATGGCGCTGACGATCGATTCCGCGACTGAGTCCACGTCGGCGAACTTCTCGCTCTTGGGCATGCCGGCGGTCATTGCGGTTTTGGTGGGGCCGGGTTTTATGGTGAGGACGGTGACCCCCTCGCGGTCGATACGGTTTCTTAGGCCGTCGAGGAATGCGGAGAGGCCGGCCTTTGAGGAGCCATAGACGTAGTTGGACTTGCGGCCTCGTTCGCCGGCTACCGAGGAGAGCACGGCTAAGGTGCCCGCATGGCGCTGGACGCAGAAGTTCGCGAGCCAGGTGAGGAGCGAGACCGGCGCCATGAAGTTGGTGTGGAGAATCTGAGCGGCGGTGTTGAAGTCGCGCTCGGCTTCGGACTGGTCGCCGAGGACGCCGTGGGCGAGGTAGGCGATGTCCATGCCTGTGAGGGAGTTGACGGCGTGGGCCAGGAGCGAGGGATGCTGGTCGGTGTCGTCGAGGTCGGCGACGGCGGTGTCGACGTAGCTGGCGCCGCGAGTCTTGAGGTCGGCAGTGACGGCGGCGAGTTTTTCGGCGTTGCGGGCGACCAGAAAGAGGCTTGCTCCCTGCGACGCCCAGATGCGACAGGTTGCTTCGGCGATGCCGGAGGTTGCGCCGAGGACGAGGATCTTGCGAGGAGTAGAGGTCGATTGCGGGGTGGTGCTCATAGGCTTGCTGTGTCCGGTCTTAGGAATTTTGGGTGACGCGCTCCCAGAAGCTGGAGGTAAGCATGGGGTCGCGGTATCGTGCGAACTGCTCCCATTGTGGGTAGAAGGACTGGAATTGATGGGCGGTCATGGCGGCGTCTTTGGCTGGATAGAGGCGACCGCCGAACTCGAGGGTCATGTCGGCGAGTCGCTGAAAGAGTGGGAAGCTCTTGTCGGGTTTGATGGGGAAGTCGAGGGCGAGGGTGATGCCGGGTTTTGGGAAGCTCATCATGCCCGGGGATGGAACGTCACCGAAGGCTTTGAGGACGGCGAGGAAGCTGGCGAGGCCGGATTTGGCGACTTCGCGGAGGATGGCGACGGTTCCCTCTTTGGCGTGCTCCCAGGGGATGACGTACTGAAACTGAAGGAGGCCGCGTTTGCCGTACATGCGGTTCCAGCGGAGAACCTTGTCGAGAGGGTAGAAGAAGGGCTCGTAGTCCTGGAGGGCGACGGCTCGTTTGTGGATCTGCTTGTGGAAGAACGCGGTGTTGAAGAGGCTGACGGTGAGGGCGTTGAGGGCGAAGCCGGGAGCTTCAAAGGGAAAGATCAACTTCGGTTTGGGCGAGGGCTTGAGATCGTCTTTTTTGGCCGAGTGATCGCCCTGCATGAAGACGCCGCGGGCGAAGTTGCGGCCTTTGGAGGTGACGTCGACCCAACTGACGGTGTACTCGATGTCCTTTGCCTGATTGGTGAGGTCGAGAAACTCGTCTATGCCGTGGAACTGAATGCCCTCGTAGTCGATCTTGCGGGAGACGATGGGCTTGAGGCGGAGGGTGGCCCAGGTGATGACGCCGGTGAGGCCGAGGCCGCCGATGGTTGCGGAGTAGAACTCGGGGTTTTCCGTGGGGGAGCAGATCATCCGGGAGCCGTCGGAGCGGACGAGCTCGAACTGGGCGATGTGGCGACCAAAGGTTCCGGCGGTGTGGTGGTTTTTGCCGTGGATGTCGTTGGCTATTGCTCCGCCGAGGGTTACATATTTTGTGCCGGGCGTGACGGGAAGGAAGAAGCCTCTGGGAACGGAGAAGTCGAGGATCTGCGCGAGGGTGACGCCGGCTTCGGCAGTGAGGAGGCCGGTCTCGGGGTCGAAGTCGATGAGGCGATTCATTGCGGTGGTGACGAGGAGGTTGCCGTCCTTGAGGAGGCAGACGTCGCCGTAGCTTCGGCCCATGCCGACGGGGAGTGCGCCGTTGTGGAGGTTGGCGGTGAGTGCGGGAAAGTCGCTCTGCCAGTGGAGCGGGAGGAGTTTTGCGCCGTAGGTTGGGTAGCGGCCCCAGGATTCGAAGGGAGCTTGCACTGGGGAGGTCGCTTCCTCTGTTGCGGTTGGATCTGGCATAGGGACAGGATACTGGTTCATGGCGATGGCGTGATTAAAAAGGGAGAGGCACAGCCTGTGCCGTGCCTCTTCTGAAACTGCTGCGCTGTTAGGCGGCAGCAGAGGTGCGATTTGCGGCGTGCTTGTCTGCTGCAATCTTCAGGGCTGACTTTGCCTGCACGGTAAGGGCGGCAAAACCAGCTGCGTCGTTGGCGGCGATGTCAGCGAGAACCTTGCGGTCGAGCTGGTTGCCGGCGAGTTTGAGGCCGTTGATGAAGGTCGAGTAGCTCATGCCGTTGATGCGGCAGGCTGCATTGATGCGGACGATCCAGAGGGCGCGGAACTGGCGCTTCTTCTGTTTACGGCCGGTGTAGGCGAACTTGAGTCCGCGCTCGACGGCTTCCTGAGCAGCCTGGTAGAGCTTGGACTTGGTGAGGAAGTAACCACTCGCGCGCTTGAGGATCTTTTTGCGGCGATCGTTGCGTTTTGTACTCCGTTTTACACGGGGCATCTTGCTTCTCCTTTTGCGTACTTCGTTTAAGCGGCTGGAGGTAAGGGTCGCATTCTCGTCTCAATCAGAATTAGTGGGTGTTCTGAAAGGGACTCGTGAGAACGACGATGGTGGCCTCTTCACTCGCTATGCAACTTCAAGTCTCGGTGGAATCGCTAACGCGCTTCCAGGGGCCGGAACGCTTTGCTGGCCCTTTGTTTTTGAGGCGGCTCGACTTGAAAAACTTATACTTCCCTTATTCCTAAAACGAAAGACCTTCTTCGGTCTTTCTATCAGGCGTAAGGAAGCATCCGGGCAACCTTGTGATGATCCGCATCGGAGATAAGCGCCGACCCGCCGAGCTTGCGCTTGGTCTTGGTGGCCTTCGAGGTGAGGATGTGGCGCATCTTGGACTGGCCGCGCTTGAACTTGCCGGTGCCGGTCTTATGAAAGCGCTTGGCTGCGCCGCTGTGTGTCTTCAACTTTGGCATGGTGTTCCTGACGAAAACTGTGTTCTGGACAACTTTCTAAGTATATACGAGGGTTGTGGTTGCGGACCGATCTTATTTAGTGCGGTTTTGGGGAGCACCCGAAACACCGCCGCAAATCCTTGTAAATAAGTGGCTTGAGGTTAGGCGCCTTCGGGGAGATGCTAAACGAGGGTTTTCTCGAATACCTCAAAGTGCAGGTCGTCACGAAGTGGCATCCCGAAGCGTTGATCGCCGTAGGGGAATGGCTCTGTCTTGCCCGTGCGGCGGTATCCGCGACGCTCATACCACTCGATGAGCGAATGACGAAGCCAGATGACGGTAATCCTGACTCGTTGCGCTCCACGGGCTTTCACGTAGTCCTCGGCATAAGACAAAAGCGTCCGGCCAAGTCCATCGGCCTGGCGCTGCGGGTCAATGGCAAGCATCGAGAGATACCACACCAACGGATCGTCCGTGGGCTCAAGTGATACACACCCCGCGAGAGGGGCCTTGTCGTGGTCCCGCATCAATAGAATGGTGGCGTTACCGTTTGCGAATGTCTCAGCAAGGATGGTCGAGTCGATTCTCTGCCCGCCTATCACCTTAGCTTCGCTTGCCCATCCAGCTTCAGAGCTTTTGCCTCGATAGGCATTGTTAACAAAGGTGACGAGCTCGTCGACGTCGGCAGAAGTAGCGGGAACAAAGATCATCTTCAATTATTATGCCTTCTCCATCTCTGACTAGAAAGGAAGGCTCTGGTTGAAAAACCTAGTCTCCTGAAGAATAAAAATGACCCTCCGAAGAGGGTCATTTTTGGGCTCTCGCGAGCGTTTGTCAGGTAGTCAGGATTACGTGTTCCGCTATCCCTTTGGACCAACAGAGGAACCACCACCAGAGCTGGAGCCGCCGCCAGTGCTGCTGCCGCCACCGCCGGTGTTGCTGCCACCACCGCCAGTGCTGCTGCCACCGTGGCCGGGGCAGTTACCGCCGTTGGCGCCTTTGCCACCGCCGTCGTGGTCATGGTCGTGGTCATGGTCGTGATGGCACCAGCCGAACCAGGACCACGAGCTGCCGCTATCGTGATCATGGTCACAGGCGAAGGCTGAGCTGGAGGTTGTAAGCAGTGAGAATCCAACGATCGATACTGCGATCAAACGGTTCAATTTCATTGGTTCACCTCGGGGAGTTACGAGCCGAAGCATAACAAGCCACTTGGGTTAGGGGAGTACAACTTTCGGAGCACCGGCCACGGTTACCAATGGGCCAGCAATTGCTTCAGGGCAGCCTCTAACTAGGTCCCCAAGCGGCTCCAAACCTCCCGCAGCGTGCTATACTTAAGACACTGAGAGTCAGGCTAGAACGTGTGTAAAGCGCTGTAACGGCGCGGGTTTTCGCGGATTGCGCGTACACGGGACGGGCTGAAAATCCTGCAACTTCAGCAACCGCTGAACGGAGATACATGGCATCGACTGCAATCCCCACCGAAGGTGCTCTTTTAGAGCTTGAAGCTGGCAAAATGAAGGACGCTCCCGCAAAAGGAAAAGAGGGTGGCGGCTATTCGGCTGAAAATATCACCGTTTTGGAAGGGCTGGCTGCGGTTCGACTAAGGCCGGCGATGTATATCGGCTCGACAGGTGAGCAGGGGCTGCATCATCTGGTGTATGAGGTGGTCGATAACTCGGTCGACGAGGCGCTGGGTGGGCACGCGACGAAGATCGATGTGACGATCCATGTCGATAATTCGATTACCGTGGTCGACGACGGGCGCGGGATTCCGGTTGACGACAAGGTAATCAACGGAGAGAAGATGCCGGCGGTGCAGGTGGTGTTGACCATGCTGCATGCGGGCGGTAAGTTCGACGCTTCGAACTATAAGGTCTCGGGTGGTCTGCACGGTGTCGGCGTGAGTTGCGTGAATGCACTGAGCGAAGAATTCGATGTCGAGATCTGGCGCGATAACCACGCATGGGAGCAGGACTACTCCAAAGGTGCGCCGATCAGTAAGCTGCGCAAGATGGGGGCTTCGACGCGCAAGGGCACCAAGGTCCACTTCCTTCCGGACAAGTCGATCTTTACGGTGACCGAGTTCAACTACGACACACTGGCGCAACGGCTGCGGGAGCTCGCCTTTTTGAATAAAGGGCTGGAGATTCATCTGACCGACCAGCGCACAACGGACTCGAAGACCGGGGAGTACAAGCACCAGGAGTTCAAGTACATTGGCGGGATTGCCGAGTTCATCAAGCATCTGAACAAGGGCAAAGCAGTGCTGCATGATAAGCCGATCTACATGGAGGCCGAGCGGGATAACGTGGCCATGGAGATTGCGCTGCAGTACAACGACGCCTACTCCGAGACGGTGTTTACGTTTGCGAACAACATCAACACAGTCGACGGCGGAACGCATCTTTCGGGGTTCAAGACGGCGCTGACCAGGACGATCAATGCTGCGGGGCAGTCGCTGGGTCTGTTCAAGGACGTGAAGGAAAATCTGAGCGGCGATGATGTGCGCGAGGGTCTTGTGGTTGTGATCAGCGTTAAGTTGTCGCAGCCGCAGTTTGAAGGGCAGACCAAGGGCAAGCTGAACTCGGATATCGCCGGAACGGTGCAAGCCTTCGTGAACGAGCGGTTGGGTGCGTTTCTGGAGCAGAATCCCTCGGTTGCGAAGAAGATCATCAACAAGGCGATTGATGCAGCACGAGCGCGTGAGGCTGCGCGTAAGGCTCGCGACCTGACTCGCCGCAAAGGTGCGCTCGACGGCGGCGGGTTGCCAGGTAAGCTGGCGGATTGCTCGGAGCGACAGCCGGATCGGTGTGAGCTTTATCTGGTTGAGGGTGAGAGCGCCGGTGGAACGGCCAAGCAAGGTCGCGACCGGAAGTTCCAGGCGATTTTGCCGTTGAAGGGTAAGATTCTCAACGTTGAGAAGGCTCGTTACGACAAGATGCTGGGGCACGAAGAGATTCGCGCCATGATTACGGCGCTTGGCTGCGGCATTGGTAAAGACGACTTCGACGCCAGCAAGTTGCGGTATGGCAAGTTGATCTTGATGACCGACGCCGACGTAGACGGATCGCACATTCGCACGCTGTTGTTAACGTTCTTCTTCCGTCATATGACGGAGCTGATCAAGCGTGGACATGTCTATATTGCACAGCCACCGCTCTATCGTATTAAGAAGGGTAAGTTCGAGCAGTACATCAAGGACGATCGCGAGTATGTAAGCGTGATGGTGAAGCGTGCCTCCGACGGCATGGTCATTCGTTACGGCAAAGACGGCGGCCGCCTTGAAGGTGCGGCGCTTACCAAATACATGGGACAGTTGAACGACTATCTTAGTTACTTCGATAAAGTACAGAAACGCTTACGGAATGACGATGTGACGCAGGCGTTCGCTGAGTTGTTTGCTCATGAAGGTAAGGATTCTGTGCGACGCGTGGACTTCGAGACACCCGCCAAGGTGGAAGCCATGCGCGAGCGGCTGGTAGGAATGCAGAAGACCTACCAGTTCAAGAATGTTGGCGATGTCGTGATGGACGAGGAGCACAGGAGCTACTCGGTGAGCTATACCGACGCGCAGGGTGCGGTAAGAACGATTGACTGGGCACTGGCTTCAGCTCCGGAGAGCCGGCAGATGCTGGCTAAGCACGCACAGATCAAAGAGCAGCTGGTAGCGCCGTTCTTTATCGAGTATGCAGCGAAGACCAAAGCTGAGACAGCTGCAGAAGAAGCCGAGGAGATTGCTTCTGAAGAAGGCGTTGCGGAGACCGCCTCTGCTCCAGGAACGGTGGCAGAGGTAAAGCCGGCTAAGAGAGCGAGCAAAGCATCGCAGGATCCAGTGGAGAAGAAGACTGCACGCGATGTGTTCGAGTATGTCATCGAACAAGGCAAGAAGGAATATCAGGTTCAACGGTACAAGGGACTGGGTGAGATGACAGCGCCGCAACTATGGGAGACGACGATGGATCCAGAGCGTCGCACGCTGTTGCAGGTGAAGCTCGAAGACATTGCGGCCTGTGAAGAGATCTTTACGACTCTTATGGGTGAGGATGTAGAGAGCCGACGCAAGTTCATCGAAGAAAATGCACTGGACGTGAAGAACCTGGATATTTAGCTAGAGTGTCGTCGTCATAAACCTGCATCCGGCTATTGGCAACTTCGTCTATTCTATTGAGCAAGACATGAAGTCGGCACGCCAACTCGGCATTGCTCTTTATTGCTGGTGTCCTATCTGACCCCGGCAATGGCCTCATGGTTTCCGATGTGCAGATGAATGCGAAGGAACGTGCCTGCTGCCGGACGATGCAGACGATGCGCTGGATACGAAGGCGGTAAGCTATCATCCGATTGCGGTTGCCATAATCTGGATGACGGAAACGGAGTGGCTCCACCCGACTTCTATCGCAGCGGGCTGTTGAACAGGCATACTACTCGCCTCCACAGCCCCCACCGAGTTCTATCTCCGTTCTCAGAATCTAGCCCGCTCCTTTCTCGCTCTGTGTTTGCCGAGCAGGCGCATTCGTGTTTGCGCGTGCCGGTAATATTCTGAACCGCAATCGAGATTGGAGTCAGTATGAACGTGGTTTTTTGGACCGCCACGCTCGTGCTTGCCAGCGATGAACAACTCTGCCACCCTTGCAGAAAGGCAAGGCTTCTATGAAGGCGGTGGCGCGCTCGATTCTGGCGGTACGCAGGAGTGTTCCATAAAGAAAGTCGCCGGGACTCTCGTAGGAATACGAAGAGCACATAGAGCAATACCCAAAGTATCAAGCCTCCAGCGAATCCTAACCACGGTACACAGAATCCGATGAGATGCACAGGCAGAAATCAAGTCTGGGGAGGGGTACGGTATGGAAAAGCGAGAATCGTTGACCGGAAAAGACGCCCGTCGCACGGATGTGACTAGCGGCGCGGGTGTAGACATGAAGCCGGAGGCAATCGTCATCCCCCTCTCGGATGTCGATCGCGCGAAGAAGTTTTACGCGAGGCTCGGATGGCGGCTCGACGCAGACTTCGCCTTTGATAATGGCTTTCGGGTCGTTCAATTCACGCCACCAGGTTCGGGTGGATCGGTTCAGTTCGGCACAAAGATCACACCAGCCGCGCCCGGCTCCGCTCAGGGACTCTATCTGATCGTCTCTGATATTGACGCTGCGCGCTCTGACCTCGTCGCTCACGGTGTCGATGTTAGCGAGGTCTTCCACGCCGGCACGCCCGGAGCTCAGTTCCAGCTCGACGGAAGGAGTGGCCGTGTCAGCGGACCTGCACCGGGTCACGCCAGTTACAGTTCCTTCGTCACATTCCATGATCCGGACGGGAATGGGTGGTTGTTGCAGGAGGTTACAACCCGGCTGCCTGGACGTGTCGCTGGTGACACAACGTTCGCATCTGTGAGCGAGTTATCGCAGGCGCTGAAACGCGCCGCGACCGCACACGGACAACACGAGACGCAGACTGGGCAAGCCGATCCCAACTGGCAAGACTGGTATGCCGAGTACATGGTGCGTGAGCAGGCCGGCGAAAAGGTGCCCCAATAACGGCCACATCATGGCGGCAAGTAATTCAGTAGATATAGGAGGAAGTATGAAGAAGAATCAAACAGTCATCGTAACGGGAGCATCACAAGGTATCGGGGCCGCAATTGTGCAGGCCTTTCTGGATCGCGGCTATAACGTCGTTGCAACCTCGCGCAGCGTTTCCAAGGCTGGCTTCGCGCCGTCCGCGAACCTCGCGCTGGTTGACGGAGACATCGGTCAGGCAGCTACGGCTGAGAAGGTTGCACAGACCGCGGTTGCCAAGTTTGGCTCGATCAACCATGTGGTCAACAATGCGGGCATCTTCTCGGCTAAGCCCTTCACGGAGTACACCGCTGGGGAGTTTCGCAATCTCGTTTCTACCAACCTGGAAGGGTTCATCTTCATCACCCAGCTCGCGGTGAAACAGATGCTGTCGCAGGGCATCGGCGGCAGCGTGACAACCATTACCGCCTCATTGGCCACTAATCCCATCGCGGGACTTCCGGCGTCGATTTCGATGATCACCAAGGGCGGACTCAACGCAATTACTGTCAGCCTCGCCAGCGAATACGCGAAGAGCAGCATCCGCTTCAATGCTGTCGCGCCCGGCGTGGTCGACACCCCTCTTCACAAGAGCAATCCGAAAGACTTCCTGAAGACCCTTTCGCCAATGGGCGCGATTTCCGATTCGAAGGACGTCGCTGATGCCGTTGTTTATCTGACAGAAGCACGGCACGTCACTGGGGAGGTGCTGCACGTGGACGGCGGTGCGCACTCAGGCCGATGGTAAGCCGCAAGGGTGCCTCGGCAGCTGACGTGGATAGCCGGCTGAAAGAGCTTGGCATCCATCTTCCAGCCGCTCCGACTCCGCTCGGCACGTATGTAGAAGCGGTGCAGACGGGGAACCTGCTCTTTCTGAGCGGCATGCTGCCAATAGTCGACCACAAGCCGAAGTATGTTGGCAGGATAGGTAAGGAGCTCGATGCGGAGTCTGGACAGGATGCTGCCCGGACGGCTGCACTGAACGCCCTCGCCACCGCCAAAGAGCACCTGGGTTCTCTTGATCGCGTGACACGCGTCGTTCGGATAGGCATCTTCATGGCGACATCAGGCGACTTCTTCGATCAGCCGCGTGTCGCCGATGGTGCTTCGGATCTGTTTCGGGATGTATTCGGTACAGAAAACCTCCCTGTCCGTCTCGTGATCGGTGTCGCCAGCCTTCCGCTTGGGCTGCCTGTGGAGTTGGAGGTCATCTTCGAGGTCAAGGGCTAGCGCATGAGAAGCTGGTGTGTCGTCGGTCGTCGGTACGGAACGAAAGTTGAACGGCCGCTTCGGCGAAGAGTTCGACGTGGAGCAGGTGTATGGGTAAAGCATGGAATCAGACGCGCGTTGCAGAGATTCTCGGCATTGAGTATCCGATCATCCAAGGTCCGCTTGGCGGCTTCTCTTCGCAGAGATTAGCTGCAGCCGTTTCAAACTTCGGCGGGCTCGGCTCATTTGGTGCTCATGGGTTCGAGCCCGGTGCAATCGGCGACATGATCGCGGAGATTCGCTCGCTCACGGTGAAGCCGTTTGCGATGAACCTCTGGGTCTCGATGGAGGACGATGGAGCACGCACCTCCGATGCGGCAGCCTTTCAAAGGGCTGCGTCGCATCTTGCTCCGTATATCTCTGAAGTCGGAGGTACACAACCTAACCATAGTCCCTACAAGCCAATTCGCTTCGAGGCACAAGCTCGCATCCTTCTAGACGCAAAGGTGCCGGCGTTCTCTTTTATCTATGGCATTCCTCCGGCGGAGATCCTCGAAGAGGCCAAGAGGCAGGGGATCGTGACCCTCGGCACGGCCACAACTATGGACGAAGCGACCGCATTGGAGCAAGCTGGAGTCGATATCGTCGTCGCGTCGGGCTTCGAGGCCGGAGGACATCGAGGCTCCTTCCTGCAAAGCTCAGAAGATTCGCTGACAGGCACCATGTCTCTCGTGCCGCAGACTGTGGATGCGATCTCTATTCCCGTAGTTGCCGCAGGTGGGATTGCAGACGCACGCGGAATCATTGCCGCTCTTGCGCTCGGCGCTGAGGGAGTTCAGATGGGAACCGTATTTCTGGCGACAGAAGACTCTGGCGCTCACCCGCTGCATCGCGAAGCGATTCTTAAGGGTACGGCTCGACAAACAGCACTCACGCGCGGATTTACGGGGAGATTGGCTCGCGGGATCAAGAACAATTTACTTGGTGTCATGAACCAGCCAGGCACGGAGATTCTGCCCTATCCGCTGCAGAGAGCGTTGATGCGTAATCTGGCGATCCCCGCACAAAAGGCCGGGCGGGCGGATTTGCTGGCTCTTTGGGCAGGACAGAGTGCCTCCTTGGCCCATGAAATCGACGTTAATGAGTTATTGAAATCACTGGTGACTGGAGTCGCTGCTCGATATGAGAATTGCGCAGGCGAAGGGTCCAAATGACTTCATGACTCTGCATTTTTTGCAGTGGCCATTTCTGTGAGGCGATACTCAGCTATTGAAGAATGGTGACGAGAGCCTCTACGAGAAAACCGTCCATCAACGCAGAATTCATTCATTAAGGCTTGGGCGGTGTCACGAATCATCGTTTCATGACACCATCCTCTTATAAGCACTTTGACACCCCCAAAAGAATGGAGCGTTCGGTATGAGTGGAAAGGTTTTTCTTTTCAACGCGCATGGTTTCGCAATCGGTGGCAGGATCACGCAGCCTTACCAGGCAGAATTAGGCAGCCATGCCGCGACCTCTCTTCCTATTGTCGGAGGCACCGCCTCGGCAGAATCAAGTAATTACAATTTTAAGCATTTGGTCTCTTATCGTTCAGCTCGCACCCACATCAGTGGGATCAAGGGCGAAGACGGGTCTCATAACACATCGGTAAGTTGCGCGGTGGAAGGCCTGAATATTCTGGACGTAATTACGGCAGATGCTGTCATCGGGCGGTTGTCCTCAAGACACAATGGAGTCGATGAGCCGGAAATCATACCGCTCGGAAGCTCTTTTGTGAATCTGAAGATTGCAGGTCAACCTGTTGAAGTAGAGCTAGATGACGATCTGTTTGCACGTCACAAAACCTACTCAACTCTGCTAGATCATTACCAGCACCAAAGAAGCAGCTCTAAGGTAAAAGCCCCGAAAAATGCCCCTGCAAAAGTTCGATATCTGTGGAATGGCGTTGACTCTGATATTCCAGCAAAGCTGGATAAGGGAATGTTGGCGCCAACCGGGACGGGCTGGGAACATTCCCACGGCGTTTTACATAGCAGTTTGGTGAAGAGCGTCCGAACGGCGAAATCAACAGTTTCTTTACAGGAACTTCCTTACGGTTACGCAATCCACATACCACACTTTGGCAGTGTTTATCTTGCAGAGCTGTTTTGTTCGGCTGACACGAAGCGCCTCACGATGCTACGGGTAGAATTGGGAAGTCCCGTAGTTGGATCTTTGGCAGTCACTGGGCCGGTCACAAATGGCAACTGGTATCCGTAAGCTGAAAACTTCGTTTGTACTCTCTTTACTGCTGGATACAGGGTGCAGAAGAGCACCAAGCCCCTTCGTCCTGAGCACGGCTTATCGAGCGGCGGAGAGTTCTCTACAGCGCGGCGATCTAAGGGAGTCACTAAGTGAAACGAGTGACGCGCTCGCGAAGATAGACAAAAGAGATACTAATTCGATTTGGCGCTTTCGCTTGCTTGAAGCCGAGATACTGATGTGGCAGGGCCGTTCCCAGGACTCTCTAACCGTGCTGGAGGCTGTGGACCCTGGCGAACCGAGTGATCCCGAACTTCAAGCCCGTAGAAGCACACTACAGGGTACCGCTGAAAGCAATTTGCAGATGCTTCCTCAAGCCGCGGAGATGTTCGCGCGTACAGAGAGTATGCCCGGTGCGAGATTGCCTGGGGTCAGGGTCGATCTTGATCTGGGTGAAGGGAAGTTGGCAGTTTTCCGGCACGATCCGGTTGGATCAGAGCGGCTCTTTCATAACGCACTCAACCTTGCGCTAGATAGTGGCCTCACATTTGGGGCAAGCAAGGCACTGGGAAATCTCGGGATGCTTAAAATGTCCCAAAACCGCTACGTCGACGCGGCGGACTACTTTAGTGAATCGCTAGCGGCAGCTAAGAAATTGAATGCGCAATCCTTGATCGTCAGAACGACGGGCAACCTGGGCTGGGCTTACCTTCAGATAGGCGACCTTGATCGTGCTTCTGAACTCTTCGATGAATCAGCCAGCGAATCCCATCGACTTGGATTGCCTGCGGACGAAAAGACGGCGCTGATGAGCATTGCTGCGATCCACTTTATGCAACACGATCTCAGAACGGCGGAGACCTCTTACCAGCGAGCGTTGGAACTGGCAGAACAATTGGGCAACCGCCAGGAAGAGGCGTATGCCCTGATAGATCTCGCTCAAATTCAGATCGAACGGAAAAATTATGGGGCGGCGGAAGGCTACAACAAACGATCTCTAGAGATCGAGAGGGCGATGGGTGATCACGAAACAGAGCTTTACTCGCTGGTCAATGAGGCGCAGATCGCCTCGCTGAGGCAGGATTATGAAGCCGCTGAGCGATGTTTGATGAGGGTTGTCCATGATCGAAGAGCCAGTCCGCTTCTGGAGGCCCAAGCGCTATCGACGTTTGCTACGCTGGACACTCAGCAGAATCATTTCCAAGCAGCAGAAATGCACTTCGAGGAAGCGATCGCGTCGCTGGACACTCAACGTGGATTGCTGAATCGTGAAGAGTTTAAACTCTCCTTTCCCACGAATGAAAAAGCTATCTATGACGACTACATCGATTTTCTTATCGAAAGGAAGCAGACCGATAAAGCGTTCAAAGTGACAGAGATGCATAAGGCCCGGACACTGACCGAAGAGTTCTACTCGAGGAATCGGCTAGGTTCTCGAGGCATAAGTCTGGCTCAGGCAAGGAAAGTTGCAGGCCGATCGGGGCATACGATCCTCTCGTACTGGTTGGGCCCCCACAAAAGCTACCTCTGGACGTTTCAGGCAAAAGAATCACACTTGTATATTCTTCCGGGCGAGGATAAGATTCGTCCGCTGGTTGATGCCTATCGGAATCATCTGACTGGGGCGTTCAGCTCGCTGGATAAAGGTGATGAAGAAGGCAAGGAGTTGTACCAGATCCTGATCGCTCCGGTTGAATCCCTGATTGCGCCGCAGTCAAGAGTCGTCATCGTTCCGGACGAAGAGCTATGTGGCGTGAACTTCGAGACTCTCATAACGACATCGAAAGTTCCGCACTACTGGATTGAAGACGTGTCGGTTACAACTGCAAGTTCTGCTGCGTTACTGGCTTACGGGGGTCATCAAGAGAGAGAGGTAATAAGGCAGAAACAAAGGAAATTGCTTTTGATCGGGGACCCTTTGCCACTTGCGTACTATCCGCCTCTTCCTCATGCAGAGGAAGAGATCATGCTGATCAAAAGTCACTTTGCACCTGAGCAGGAGACCATTGTCTCTGGCGGAAAAGCCACTCCTGAGGCTTACTTTAGGGCAAAGCCAGAGCAATACGATCTCATACACTTTGTCGCTCATGGCAAAGCAGACCGGGTAACCCCTCTCAACTCAGCCATTTTACTTTCAGGGCAGGCCAATTCTCCGAACCTGCTCGCCCGCGATATTGCCAGTACGAGGTTGTATGCCAAGCTGGTAACGATTTCTGCTTGTGATAGCGCCGGCAAAAGAATCTACTCCTCGGAAGGGTTGGTCGGACTCTCGTGGGCGTTCCTGCGCGCTGGCGCGCATAATGTTGTCGCCTCCTTATGGGAAGTCAACGACGCTTCGACTCCTAAGCTGATGGATGTTTTCTATGCCGCTATCGCCCGAGGGGAGGAGCCAGAACTGGCTCTTCGCTCTGCAAAACTATCGCTATTGCACTCCCAAAGCGCTTATAGCCGGCCTTTCTTTTGGGCCCCTTTCGTCCTATACGAGGGTGCCGGATCATCCTATAAGTACCCTTCAACACAAAAGATAACCTTCAATCACTGAAACGTTTAGATTCTGCGTGTCACCATCTAATATGAAGGCGGGAGTCAGAATGGACCACGAAGGCTCAGTCAAAAGCCAAGCGGTAGAAAGATATCTGCTGGGTGACATGCCTGCTGCGTCGCAGGAAGACTTTGCTGCACACTTTTTCTCATGCACAGAATGTGCCGAAGATCTGAAGATGACTTCCTTGTTTCTTGATGTTACGAGAACGGTAATAAAGGAAGATAAGATCGTCGGCCAAGCGTCCGTTAAGAAATCCCCCCTCTCACGATGGCGCTCTGCGAGGTATGCAATTGCGGCCTCCGTCGCTTGCCTCTCTTTCATGCTCTATCAAAATCTGGTCGTCATTCCACGACTCAAGACAGCTGCTGCTCCTCAGGCGGTCGAAGTCTTTCCGATAACTAATGCCGAATCCCGGGGTGGGGCGCAGACAGCCATCTCGCCCGTTGCGGGAAAGCCTTATCTTCTGCTGGTTGATATTCCACCTCACGACGAGCGTTACCGCATCCGCTTTGTAATTTCAAATGCAGCCGGGGTCGAAGTATTCGCAGATGAGGTGCCGGATAAAATCGCGCAAAACACTGTACCGTTCCTGATTTCTCCCTGGATCCTGATCAGGGGAGAATATAGCCTACAGATTCTGGGCAGGTCAGAAGAAAAAGATTCCTTCACGACAGTTGCTCGATACTCCTTTCACGTCAATTAAGCTTAAGCGAGAGCATCGATTCAGAGCCGAACACAGCCTTTTGAATTGTTTGCTTAGACTGCTGCGCAGATGGATGACAGGGTGGTTGCCACTTTGCGTAACGCGCTGTCTGGCGTGAGGTAGTCGGGTGAGAGCCTCAACCGATTACCGCGTGCATCTGCCGTAATGCCGGTGCGCTCGAGTGTTTCTGCCAGCGACACCGCTGCAGGGCTTTCTATCGTGAGGAATCCACCGTGCAGGTCGTCCGCGCCTTCCGCGGTAATTCCGACATCGGCAAGATATCGTTTGAGATGACTGAGGCGGTCGATGCAATATTCCCGGATTCGGGCCACTCCCATCTGAAGAGCGAGTTGTTGACCAGCCCTTGCCTGATAGTAGGTCAGAATCGGTGGGGTTGATTCAAGGAACGCATCTCCGCCGTGTGCAAAGCGCGGTGGATCGGGTCGATCATAGAGAAACGGTTCGTCTTTGGCGAACCAGCCGATGTCGATCGGCCTTAGACCGCTTGAGAGAGCGTCCGGAGATAGATAGAGAAACGCCGCCCCAGGGCCGCCGCGTAGATATTTGTAACTGCCCCCGATCATGAAGTCGGCCTTCATGTCGGTGACAGCGACTGGGAATACCCCGACGGCGTGGTAAGCGTCCACAAGGAGGCGAGCGCCCGCCGCATGACATTGGTCGGCGAGAAGATCAAGATTCGGAACGACTTGCCCGGTCATAAACATAACCTGAGAGATGACGACGAGATCCGCCCCATGGTGGACTTTCTGGATCAGTTGCGAAAGATCCATGGCACCATCAGGCGCTTCACAAGAGACGAACTCAAGGTTGATTCTTCCTAAGGCTGCATAATGCTTGAGAATTACATCAATTGAATCGAACTCTCCTGTCGTAGAGACGACGCGGGGAATACCGGGAAGCGCGTTGAGAACTGTTCGCAGTCCTTGTCCTGCTGAAGTTTTTGGGACTATACAGTCGGGCCTGGAAGCGCCAATGAGTTGAGCGAGTCGCGCGCGATGTGCATGCTCTTCTTCGAGCCAAGGGTCCCACGCCTCTCCAAGCTTAGTTTGCCAGAGGTGAAAGCCTTCGCGAAGATCCTCCTCTGTTTGATTGAGTGGACGGCCCAACGAATGATTCGCCAGATAAATACCGGGTGCTGCGAGTGTGTTGGAGAAGAGCGGAAAGACATGAAGGCGCAGAGCATCTTCTGTGAGCGCACCTGGGCCTATGGCTGCGAGAGCATCTGTAAGACTCATTCCCGTGGTGCCTCGGTCCGCGAAGCCAGAAGTTCAGGAAAGAAAGTTAGCTCCAACGCCTGGCGTAGAAAGCCTACGCCCGAGGAACCGCCAGTGCCGTGCCGAAAGCCGATGATGCGTTCGACGGTTTTGAGATGACGGAAGCGCCAGAGTTGAAAGTATTCCTCTACGTCTACCAGCTTCTCGCACATCTCATACGCCGCCCAGTGTTGTTTTGGGTTGCGATATATTTCGCGGAAGACTTCTACGAGAGCCTCATTCCTGCTGTGGGGCTTAGACCAGTCGCGGGCGCGGCATTCGTCGGGAATGCTATAGCCATGACGAGCAAGATACCGTAAGAATTCGTCATACAAGCTGGGAGATTCAAGGGTGCGCTTGAGGTCGTCGTGGATCGTCTTGTCGTGCGCGAAGACTTTGATATTATCGACGTTCTTATTGCCCAGTAGAAATTCAAGTTTGCGATATTGAAATGATTGAAAGCCCGAAGCACTTCCAAGGACGGATCTAAACTCCATATACTCAGATGGCGTGAGAGTTTCGAGCACGGACCACTGCTCGAAGAGCTGCATCTGAATGAGCTTCACGCGCGACAGAGTTTTGAGGGTGGGTGGAAGTTGGTCATGGCGTATGTGGTCGATCGCAGCAGTAAGCTCGTGAATCACCAGCTTAATCCATAGCTCTGAAACCTGGTGCTGAACGATAAACAACATCTCATCATGATGCGGCGGTTGTGATAGCGGGCGCTGTTGCGACAGCAGGCCGTCAAGGGATAGGTAGCCCGAGTAGCTCAGTCTGTCAGAGAAGTCGCTTACGATGTTTGGTTCGACAGGGCGTTGATTGGTATTTGTCATCTTCACCTACATTCGAATACTAACTTCCCCGCAAAAAAATTTGCGCATGAAGGTTTGGGTGACGATAGCAACCCGCCGGAGGAAAGTAAAGGCCAGGACACGTGGATCCGGAACACGTTTGGGAAAGGCGTCTCCCCTCGCGAGCGACGCGAGAAGTATCCGGTGCAAAAACTTTCGGCGAACGGCAGAAACCCCGTCAATTTGCGTTATTTGTAATCGTCGCTACGAAGGAAGTACTTATCACCGGCTATGCATTGACGTACCAATGTTCAACATGACCTCGTTCGACTGCACCACCTGATTAGTGTCGACGTCTCTGCGATACACTCGCACCGTGTACCGACCTGGTTGGCTCAAGTTTACCAACCTCGACAAATGAGCGGTCTGTGTCAACGTTCCGCCTGACGGTACCTGGTCCACTTTGAGAGGGTCTGAAGTACGTAGACCACCAGCGATATTCTCTCCCATCAGGCGGCCCGCCGAATTCCGCACCAGGAAAATAAACGAGAACTCTGGATTGTCTGTTCCCACTCGATGAGAAAACGGGATTGGATGATCTGAGACATTCGTCAAAGTAATCAACACGCGTGCATCTTCTCCAACCCGTAGCTCGTCAGCAGGAGCGTTGATCGTAATCGCAAACGATCCCTGCGACCTGTTGTGGATCGCAGACGCAACTGTAGCCGGAGCCGTCTCCGACTTTAGAGGGGCTGCTGTCATGATCCTCGGAATGACCGGATTTGTTGCATGAAGATCAGGTTGCGGCTTCGGTGTCACAAGCGCGTCAGGCGTACCTGCGGGAGCAATCGGGGGAGGCACGGCGTGCGAACTCGAATGCATATCCCGAGGTGCGGTTGTCACCCACGCGGGTGCAGCTGGCATAGGCGTAGGTGCCAGTTGAATCTTCAATTCCGCTGGCTCGACTGATAAGGAGGACTTCGGCTGGGGCTTCGCAGGTCCCGTCATAGTCGATGCTGCAGACTGAGATAAGGCCCGGATGGGCTGGGGTTTCAGTTGTAACGTCTTTGGCTCGGAGACGGTTGCCGTCAACGCAGGCTGGGAAGAGCCCGCTGCATATCTATTTGTTCTCGTCCACCGATCGCACCAGTCTGCCACTGACTCGTACCACAGCCTTGAGTCTTGAGGCCGATTTAGCCAATGCCCCGTCTCAGGTAGAGACAGTATGCTGCTCTGCACGTTCAACTGCTGGAGTGCCTTAAACAACTGGGTCGACTCTGACACATCCAAGCGGTTGCCAGAATGAACTATCAGCGTTGGCGTCTTCGCGTTTCGGATCGACAACATCGGTGACCACTTTTGGGAAGGATCATGCGCCGAAGATTCATTCCGTGCGCTCTTCACGTCCTTTGCGTCTTTCGCAGGAGAATTCTCCACGTTGAGCCGCGGCTCCGCCGACGTCCCGTATTCGGCGTCGGGATTGAATATCCCATCCTGCGTCACGATACATGCAAATCTGTTTGTGTGCGTTAGGATCCAATCCGCCATGAACCCGCCGAAGCCTGCGCCAAGAGCGCACTCCCGCGTCTTGTCAATGAAGCCATAGTGCTGCTCCGCGTAGTCCATCCCTTTCATCAGGTCGACGTACGCCTTCCCGCCCCAATCCCCGTTCATCCCGTCGATAAATGCGTGGCCGTATCCGACGGATCCGCGAGGATTCACCATCACAACAACGTAACCACTCGCCGCCATTAGTTCCGGGTTCCACCGGTAATCCCAGTTATCACCCCACGACCGATACGGATTCTCATGAATCAAAAACTTTACCGGGTACCTCCGTGCGGAGTCGAACCCCGGGGGGCGAATCACAAATCCCTGCACTTTCGCGCCGTCTGCTCCCGTAAACCAGAACGACTCCATCTTCTCGAGTGCAATTCTGTCCAGCAATTTATTGTTCAAATGAGTCAAAGCTTCGGGCACAACAGGGACAGCACTATCTATCGGTGGAGCCGTCTTGTCCGCCGCCATCGCTAGCTTTAGACCTATTGTCCTCTTTTTTACCTCAGGGTCTTCGTCGGCGAGGATTCTGAGGCTGGTACGAAATATCTCAGACGGCCGCTCGACATTCATTGCACTCGAAACGAGCCACGTTCCATCATTTGAGATCTGCAATTCGCTGAAGTTGGATTTCGCCTCCGACACCAGCAGAGTCAGATGGCCGGTCGGTACGGCGACGTAGTGGATCGTGTTTTCGTCTGCCACCGCGGCGGAATAAATTTGTCCCTCTCCACGATCATGGATTGCAAAGAAGATCGATGCCGAATCGGATGCCCAAGTAAATTCATTGATCGAGCGATCGAAGTGCGGCAGAACAACGCTAGTTGTCCCCATCTGGCGATCGAGGAGCATCAATCGAAACTGGGCGCTGCTGTATTCCGCACGCGCCTGCGAACGAAACGCCAGCCATTTACCATCGGGTGAGTAGGCTGGCGCATCATCATTTTCTGCCGGTCTCGAAACCTTCTCCGGCCGCGACCCCGCGTTATTCAGTCTCAATATAAAGACCTCGTTGTTTGTGGTCGCAGCAGAGAACCTGTTCGAGCTGGTGACAAAAACAACCTCCATCGAATCAGGAGCCCACGCATAGCCGATTCGTCCATCCGACGAAAACGCAGCAACGTCCGCGTTCCCGATGCTTCGGTGCGGCGTCAGGTCGCGTATCGCGGCGGCATTCGCGGCAAACACCACTAACATGTGGCTGCGTTTCGGCCCAACCTCGTGATCCTGGCGCAGGTACTGCAAATGGTCTAAAGCCTGCGCCTTCGTGGGGCTCACTCCAGTAGCCTCATCCCTGGCTTTATCGCATGCCTCTTCGGTTGCCCACGCCGCTTCATCACTACATTCCGGATATACCTGCGACGTAAACAGTATCCGTTGCGAGTCCGGGGACCATATGGCCCCATCGGCCCCTGTGATCACATTCGTCAGGCGCTTCGGCGTGCCGGGCTTGCCTGCCCTATCGTCCCAGGGTGCGACAAAGATCTGCGAATGACCCGTCTGCTCGTCGTTCGCCACGAACAGCAGCGTCTTCCCATCCGGCGATAACCTGCCTCCGGATTCTCCATCCTTGGTAAACGTGATCTGCCGCTCATGCGATTCAGACGCCGTAGCTGCAGTCGCGGCTTCCAGCGGCACCACCCAGAGATGGTTGACGATCACATTTCTGTCAAGATCTGTCTCTGCCACCGAGAACACCACCCACTTGCCCGATGAAGAAATCTGAGGATCGCTCACCTGCTTCATCCGCGCCAAGTCCTCGAATTTTATCGGCCGTTTGGCCGCCGTCGTCTCCGCCGCTACGCCAACCTGACTCCAACCCCAGGCCGAAGCAAAGGCCACCGTTGCGGTCAGCAGCGCCACACGAATTACTCGATCGCTCATCAGGCCAATCTACCCCTCGCGCTGTGTAGTTCGATCCTACAAACGGATTACGCCGCCTTGGAAAGGCCAGATGTACACAACGCTGTGTTTAGTAGAAATTTCACTGGACTCACGCATTTGCCCACAAGATGGCGAGCTTTTCCATAACCGCGTGCAGGACGATCCGTGTTCTCCGACTGGATCACTGCGAAACAGGGTCCAGCCCAGGCAACGGTAGATTGTCAGTAGACGGTGTCTGCTGAAGGAAGCGATACCCATCCCGAGTCCGGATGTGATACTTTTGCAGGTTTTTGCCAACGAGCTTTACCGTTATCGTGCGCCAGCCCCGATTTGGATTGGGTTGGGGATAGTAGCTGAGAGTGTAGAGATGAGCCAGGTCATCCCGGATGGAGGCAAACGCCTGTTTCTCGTCTCTCCAACTCTTCGAGAAATAAGCTTTACCACCTGTGACCTTGCTCATTCGCTCAAAGACAGCGGTAGAAACTGGTTCATCTTCGGCTTGCTGAGTGCTGATCATGTAAATAATTGTGCCGGTGGATTGAGCCAATTCCGCTACGTCCTCGGGCGGCACCAGGCTCGCATTGTCTGGACCATTAGAAAAGACAACGATAGCTTTTTTTCCGGTCAAACGAGCGGCATCCTTTACCGTCAGCAAGAGGGAGTTATAGAGTGCAGCGTCATCACCAGCAACCGTGTTGCGAACGCCACGCAAGACTTGCGACCGATCGGACGTAAGTGTAGATACGCGGGAAAGATCTCGACTATAGGAATAAAGGGCCACCTTGCTAACGCCCTCGAGAGATCGAATGAAATCTGCGATGGAATCCTGAGCGAATACAAATCCCCGGTACATGTAGTTGCTGGTGTCAAAGAGAATAAAAACGTTAGCCCCCGCCGACCACAAGTCTGGAGTCTTCCCTTGATCTCCGGTAGTGGATTTCTGGACTATCGTTACCGCACCTTTGCCAGTGTCCTGGGAAGGGTGACCGCCAGCCGGAGAAACGTCAATCAGTCTCCGAGGTGGTTCGTTCCCCTCCTCGAAGGTGGCAGTTTTTTCAGAAATTTTATCTTCGGTTATAGAGAAGTCTTCTGGACTGAGACCGCTAACATAGTTCCCCTTTCCGTCAGTCACGGCAACATTCAGCTGCACAAGAACGACGCTTACGCGAATGCGCGAGGTATCATTCTGGGCAGCGCCAGAACCGTCGCCATAGAGAGGGAATAAAAGTAACCAGAGAAATAGAAGATGTCGTTTCACCATACTCTTCCTAATGTGTGTTGGCATCGGTTCCCGTCCGCTCCGACAGAGTAGAAGTAATATTGACCCCTGGGACCCCGGCAGTTTTGCTCTGTCGAAACTCATCTCCTGTTTCTTGAATGGCACGAAGGATTGCAGGCCAATCGTCGGGCTCGGTCGCAAATATCTTACTGACCGCACGTCGGCTCAGCTCCGGGACAAGGCTGTTTAGCGCCACAGGGGAATAACCCATCTCATCTGCCAGGCGAGCCCAATATAAGTTGCTGGACTCCCAAGACTCTCCAAACAGGCGGCTGGAGTAGGAGCCAAAGAAGGGAAAGGGTTTTACATTCAGCAGCTGGCATGCGTTCGTTCGGGCCATCGTAGGATGGGGCACGCCGAAGTCTCTTGAGAGATGCTCCCAGCTTACCTCGGCTGGGTATTGTCGTTGCAGCTCCTGAAGTTGTTGACCTGCCGGCCCCCACGAGCTATTTTCTTCGGGAAACCTACTTTCATACTCGGCAGCAACGTAGGCAGTCTCGGCTGGCGTCATTTGCGGAAGCACCCCAGCTACATCTTCCGCACGAAACAGTGACTGCTGAACTCGTTCCAGCCGTTGCGATGTCAAACGATCAGAGAGGATGGCGATAACTTTCTCCCTGATCTGGGCGTTTCCTGCAGAGGCTGTCAACAACTCTTCTCCAGACTTCTGATAAAGTGTGGCGGCATGAAGTTCAACCGGGGTCACGCTCCACCAACGCGGAAGCGTGGCGCCGACCAGAAGTTCCGGCACTAAATCTTTCCAAATCAGCGCTTGTATATTTTCTGGAGCGATGAAGTCCTGCTCCGTCGTTGCCAAGGCATAAGATAGATCGACTAGAGATCCGACGAGATACGCTCCACCGCCGGCAGGCGATCCCGCACCCAACAGTATGGGAGCACTCCAGAGTCGATCCGGGCTCTGTATCGAAATCCCAAGAAAGTCGTGCGAACGGACGAAGAGCGGATTATGGTGAAGCATTTGAGCGCCGGGGGGTTCATAGTACGCGTAGTTCAAACCAACCAGAGTGTCCCTCAAAAACGGCATGAGCTGGCCACGAGCTGTTTCGAGCTGCGCGTGCGAACTTTTCTCTTTAATGACCTTCGTCAAATCCGTGCGTACCTGCAGTTCCGCGTGATGGGCGGTGTAGTTCGGAGGTGCCCAACTGATTTTTTCGCTGTTGGTGAAGATCGGGCGTGGCAGGTCAAATTCCCGGAGCTCTGCTGCAAGTGGAAGCAGAGCGTCGCTTTTGCCTTTCCCCTGCGCCATCTCTGCAAGGCCTTTACTAAGGGCGAATAACGTATCAAGAGAAACCAGCCGCTGGTCTTCTAGAACCGAATTGATTCTTGCAGCCAACGCGATGTGCTCGCGTAGTCCGTCCGGGGTCGCTTGACTCGGGCCTGCAAGCAACTCAACGAGTTCTTCTTGAGAGGAGTCCACCTTCGAGCCAGCCGCAAGCAGAAGTTCCTGAAGGGATTTTTGAGTACTGTCGAAGAGTTGAGTAGAGGAAGAGATCGCGGTGAATGGCTCGATCACTTTCTGCCAGGACGTGTTCAGTTCGGTCTCGGGAATTTGTCCTTGCCGGGCAAGGATCTGCCAGAGCCCGACGGTTGCTTGAAATGCTCCCAGGGCATTCCCACGCAGTGTCTGATTTGAAATTTTTTCGATCACGTCCGTAGATTTCATGAAGCTGGCGATGCCTGCGTCGTTCAGGGCCGGAAACTCAGCGAACATCAGATACCAGTTGTTCAGTTTTGAAAATCGATCGGCCAGTTGACGCACTGTCTCGGGAGATAAGCGGTTCGCCGGCTGTCGTCCGCGGTCTAATTCACTCAACGTGAGATAAATCTGGAGCGGTCCGTTATCACTGTCTATTGAGGAGAGTGCAGTCATCGTCTCAAGGAGCTGTTCCGGGCGATCCCAGCTCCGGGCTCGCTTGACCCAGCTACGAACGGTTTTGGAGTCGGACTTTTGGAGAAGAATCTCTTTCCAAACCTCGAGATTTCCCGGTACGTGTGGGTCGCCGTTGGACTCCCATTGAATACGCGTAAAGAGCACTAACAGGTCGGGGGCTTTTGGGAATACTCCGCTAACCGCATTGGTGCCATTGGCCCCTTTGCGAAAGACGTCGTAAAGTTGCTTCAGGCGCGGAGGTTCTGTAAGGTGCACCTGCTGCGTCCGGCTGACACGGGACAAGGTATCGAAGTAGGCAGCAAGCCAGCCGTTATCCTTTGCAAGCAAGTTGGTGACGAACTCTCCCGACTTCTCTGGACTAGCACCGACCAGTTCCTTCCAATCCGCGTTGACAATCTCCCCTCCGGGGACAACTACGCGCCCAGAGCGGATACATATCTGGCTCCCATAAAAATCCAGGATGCTTCCAAACGGAAGCAGTTTCCTGAGGCCCGGCGAATTCCGCAATGCGAGGCTGGTCTCGTCGTCTGTTTTAGCTAGGGCCCAATACAGGCGGGCCACGGAAGGATCGCTGAGTAGCACGTCTAACAGGCTCCCCGAGCTTGTCTTCGCATTTTGGCTTAACCCAATCCAATCGCCTTCGTGGAAAAGGGCCGGAACTCGAGAAGCTTGATACGGATACGTGAATGGAGTGCCTTTCTGGAGAGCTTCTTCTAGTTCGACCAGAGGAAAGCCCGAATCGATCGTAAGAAAAGCTCTCTCCGGGTTTGCCGTCTCTAACGTGAAGTTTTTCTGACCGCACCCTTCCCGAAGACGATAGCCGAGGATATGAACGAGGGTACCAGCGTCGTCGCAGCCGGCGACCCGGATCGTACTGCTCGCGCCTGCCAGAACTTGAAGCTCTCTCGCCTGATTCACATAACGATCAATCAAGATAAGGAATTCGGTCGGGCTGCTCTGCTGATAGCCACGAAGATAGACGTTTCGGGCTAGTAGAGCCAGCACATCGTCCTTGGAGACCTTCTGACTGATACCGGCCATGCGGAGAAAAGATCGAAGAGGGCCGGGGATGGTGACATTATCTCTTTGAGAAGCTGGCGTCTTTGTAGCCAGCGACTGGGTGTCCGCCGAAGCCGCTGTGGACACCGCCTGGATCGTACTGCCGGGGTGAATCAGGCAATAGATACATAGACATAGCCATCCCGCTAGAGAAATGGGCGACAGACAGAACGGAGATTTCATCGCTGGACACCTTCTAAGAAGCTGGAAGACTAATGGTGCCGATGACAACGGGCGTAAACCCAATCAAAGAGCGAAATTGACTTGGATGTAAAACTAAGAAATGGGACTTTACACTAAATCGCGTTGATTCGCAAATCTACGGGGAGGCAGATCCCCTATCCGGCTATGCCTCAACACTTTGATCAAAAGATTTACGGTCGTGCAGTGTTTGGAGGGTACTGTACTACCTCTGCACCGCAATTTGCCAGAGTGAAGACATAAATTTTACAATTCGCTCTTTTGGAACAGATTCAGCCACGCGGCATCTCTCACACGTCACCCACATTGTGATCTTTTTATCAGCTTTCTTGGCGCATCGGTCGATTCGTTCTCTCTAACCGATCCAAGTCCGCTTTCTGCCGCGTATTCAGAATGTCTGTTTAGCTACTGCAGAGCAGTGGAGAGGTTTCATCTGTGGCCAAAAGTGATCAGGGAGACTTATGGTGCGACTTCAACTACAACTACATCGTCTGCAACCGTTCCCCATTACGACGAACGATTGCAGGCAGCTTTTCTTCTCAGTAAATTTTGATGCGACCTTGATCAGTCGGCTACTCGCTGATGGATGATGTCAAAGGCTTTTCAAGTCTGACTGTAATCTTCTGCCGGCTGTCTTGTGAGGAATCGCCCAACGTTAGATCATATGCTCCAGCGTCTGCCCGCCAGCTTGAAGACTTGACGTCAAAGTAACTGAAGCTGCGAGGGTCAAGGCCAAACGAGACGTGTCCTGTCTCGCCGGGTTGCAAAACAATCCGTTCGAACCCTTTTAGTTCCTTTGACGGGCGCTCAACCGTGGCTGAAGCCTGACCAACATAAAGCTGGGCCACAGTTGCGCCTGAACGACTTCCCGTATTTGTGACATCGCACGTTACCGTCATGTGGCCATCGACCGACGCAGTGCTCTTTAGCTTGCTGAAAGAGAAGGTCGTATAGGAGAGGCCAAATCCAAACGCGTACTGTGGCTCTACGTGATTGTGCTCATAACCGCGGTAGCCCATAAAGATCCCCTCTCGATAGACGATTTTGTTGGTGCCGGCGTCCGGATAATAATTGCGATAGCTAGGATTATCCGTGATCTTTTTTTCCCAGCTGATGGGCAAATGGCCGGAAGGATTATCTTCGCCGAAGAGGAGGCGAGCCGCTGCAGTACCACCCTCCTCCCCTGCATACCAGGTCTCGAAGATTCCCTGAACCTTATCTTTCCAGTTTGAAATATCGACGCTGCCACCCGAGGTGATGAAGACGATTGTCTTTTTGCCGAGGGCGGTAATTTGCTGGATAAGCTGCTCCTGGCCGACGGGAAGCTCGAAGGTGCGGTCTCCACCTTCCGACTCGGAGGATGCATTGAAACCCACGGCAAGGATGACCGCGTCGGCGTGCGAAGCCATCTCTATGGAATCTTTCTCTACGATCGTCTTGAGAGGAGCAATGCCGACTCGCATACCGGAGACGGAACCGATCTGCTGGGAGAGTTGCTCCAGAACCACCTTATGCGGAGCCTGGGTGAGGTCCAAAGTTGTTTGGTTGAGGATGTATTTGGGGACTACGGAGCTGTCGAAGACGATCGCGTCGTCCACAAGAAGCCGATATTTCCCATCGGTCTGGACGAAGATCACGAACTTGCCTGCCTCGGCGGGGGTGTAATAACCGGTCCAACGGCTGCTGGTTGTGGTGCGTACATAGGGAGATGCGCTCTTGTGGGAGGTAAGCGCATTGAGCTCTTGCTCTTCAGGTTCGCGGCGAGTGGAACCAGCGGTCAGCATCGCCGTCTCCGTGACGGTTCCAGTGATCTCTCCTTCGAGGTTCGCTTTCGCGAAGGTAATGTGGGTAACTCCCGGTGTTGTACCCTGCGCATCGGTTGTGAAGCGCGTCAAACGTGACATCTGATTGACGCTATGGAGGCCGCGAGCGTAGAGAACTTTTGTCTGGGGGCCAACGAAGTTGCTGATGCCTACCAGGAGATTGGTGTTGGCAAAGCTGACTACCTCGCCGCTGCCGCCGCCGGTAGTGACGGTCTGGGTTGCCGTGGGTCCAATGACTGCGATCGTTTTGAGCACGGCTTTGTTAAGAGGGAGAGCGTTGTTGTCATTCTTGAGCAGGACTGCCCCTTCAAGCGCGGCCTGCAAAGACGCCGCGCGGCCCTCGAGATTGTAGCGAGGGATACTGGTGTCCATCTGTGGTCGGTCGAGCCAGCCGAAGTCGACTGCTACACGGAGGATTCGGCGCACCTTCTCATCGATCTCAGCCTGAGTGATGGTGCCATCTTTCAGTAGTGGGAGTATTTTTTCTTTGGAGAAGTAGACGCCAAAGGGCATCTCGAGATCAAGACCGCCTTTGACGGCAGCAGCGGTGTCGTAGGTTGAGACCCAATCCGACATAATGATCCCCGGAAAATGCCACTGATCCTTTGCGACGGTGATATTGAGACGCCCGTTCTGCGTCATGTGCTCGCCATTGGTAATGTTGTAGGAGTCCATGATCGCGCCTACCTTGGCCGTCTTCACGGCAGCCTCAAAGACGGGCATGTAGATCTCACGAAGTGTTCGTTCATCGATGACCGAGTCTGAATCGTGGCGAAGATACTCGGAGTTGTTACCCAGGTAGTGCTTGACGGTCGCCGAAACTCCTTCCTGCTGGACGCCTTGTATGTAACCAACGGCGATCGCACTGGCCAGAAAGGGATCCTCGCCGAAGTATTCGAAGCTACGACCATTCATAGGCGCACGATAGATATTTACGCCTGGGCCGAGGAGAAAGGCCGCGCCACGAGAGCGTGAATCGCGACCCAGTTGCTGGCCGACGCTAAGAGCGAGCGCCCTGTCCCACGAAGCCGCGAGACCAATGCCTGCGGCATACGCAATAGTGGGCGCAGGGATGTGTGCGCCCACAGGACCGTCCGCCATTTGGAAGTAGGGGATATCCAGTCGCGGAATGGAGTGGGTCCGAAAAGGGGTGTCGCCACCGATGAGGTCGATTTTTTCATCGAGCGTCATCCTGGCAAGGAGATCGTCGACGCGCTTGTCGACAGCTTGCGGGTCGGTGCCAACGAACTGTGCGGAACTGGAAAGACTCGTCAGAAAGAGAGCGCCAACTACGATGGCGTGGCATGTGAAGAGGGGACGGTTGCGCATAAACATTTCGAGGAGCTCCGGCCTGAGTGAATTGGGTTCTCGCAGAAACTTTTTGCATTTCCACAGGAAGGAAATGACTGATTCATTCCTTCGGAGCAAGTATATCTATAGATCGTGCGCTAAGAGTTCCGCTACTACCTACCGCTCATCTACAGTTTCGCATTGCCATCTTACTTCTCCATGCTTCTGTGGATCTCCGAAGATTTTTCACTAGAAGATGAGCTTGAGCGCGAGTTGGATCTGACGACTGGTGGAGGCTGCGGTGACGACACCGGCAGTGGGGCTTTGAACAGCGGCGGCAGTCTGATTAGCGGTTGTGCCCTGAGTAGGGCCACTTGTGTAAACGACTTCGTTGGGTGTTTGTAGGTTGGTGTGGTTGAGAACGTTGAAGAACTCGGCGCGAAACTGGAGTCTGGTCGCCTCAGTCAGCACGGTAGATTCTAGAAGTGAGAGATCCCAGTCTGCATAACCTGGGCCAGTAAGAGTGTCGCGGCCGAGGCTCCCGATGGTGCCATATGCAGGTGCGGAGAAGGCGGCAGGCGAGAAGAATTGCGCAACGCGAGTAGAGGTGCTGCCGCTAGCGTAAAGCCTCCCATGGAAGTCGGGATTGAGGTTGGGGCGGACGGGGTTTCGGGTGTCACCTGATCCTGTAGGGTTATAGCCGAGTTGAGGGCTGAAGGAAAATCCGGTTTGGAGTGTTGCGATGGTGCTGAGACTCCATCCAGATACCGCGTGGTTGATCAACGGCGGTACAGTGGATAAGAGAAAGTGGCCACGACCAACGGGTAGCTCGTATGTCGCGTTGAAGGTAGCGAGGTGGCGAATATCAGTCGCCGCGGGGCCGTAATCCAGCGAAGGATTCCCCGGATAAGAAACAAACGCCGGAGTGTTGGCCGAGACGCTCGTATTCCAGGCAGAGCCGTCGTCGAGATTTTTGGCGAAGGTGTAGTTGGCTCGAAGTTGCAAGCCGTGTGCCAGGTTGCGGCGAAGGTCAACCTCGAGGGCGTTGTAGTTGCTGGAGCCGCCGGAGGTCCATGACGTGGTGTTGGCTACCAGAGGGTTCGCTTTGACCGTCGTAGGATAGTAGATCGTTCCGGTCGAAGTACCTAGAGGGCAGCTTGAGTTCGGAGAGCAGATGATGGAACCGGGTTCGTTTTGATCCTCCGAAAGGATCTGGTGATAACCATGAGAGCCTACATAGCCAACGGTAATTGAGGTCGTTTGATCAAGCTGCTGTTCGATGCTGAGTGCGTAAGAGACTACGGCCGGAGTCGAGATATCGGGTTGGATATTAGAAGGAGAGATGAGCCCTGGAGCGCCGCTTATCGGGCTTGCAATAGATACGTTGGAGTAGGAGAGAGTTGTGTTGTAGGGCGCGGCCTGGTCGAGGCGATAGTCGAGATTGTCGAGAAGAGAGTGATGAAGGCCAACACTGGAGCGAAGCGAGGTTTTGCCATTGCCGAAGACGTTCCATGCAATGCCGACTCGCGGTTCGGAGAGAATCTTCGCGCGATTGTTCGACAGGGCGGAGGTTCCTGTCGTTGGAGTGGTATTGATGATGCCATTCGTAAAGCCATATTGCGAGGCACGACCGTGGGATTCGTTCCAGCCATTGGTGGATTCGAAGCGAATCCCGCCGCGAATCTCAAACACTGGCGTAAGTTGCCAGGTATTTTCGAGATAAACTGCGCTCATGAAGCTCCTCCAATTCAGAGGCGTGGGATTGGGAACAACGGTGAAGGTCTTGACAGTTCCTTGTAGGAATGTAGTGAGTGAAGCGAAGGAGGCTTGGCCGTACTGGTTCTGGGCGAGATTATCGTTCGACTGAAGTGACTGAAGCCAAAGGCCGACCTCAATCTGGTGACGCGAGCGTGAGTAGAAGACGTGGTCATCGAAGGTATAGAGGTTGCGCGCCGTGGCATTGTTCGATCCAACGTTGGCACCGGCGCCGGTGATCTGCGATGAGCCATTGGAGGCGGTAGAACCCGCGATCACGATAGCTCCAGTCGGCTTGCCCGCGAGGAAGCCAGGGGTGTCGGTCTGGATGGAAGAGGGAATATTGCCGAGGAAGAAAAAGCTAGCGCGGGAGTAGCCAACGCGGGCGGTGTTTAACAGGTGCGCGGAGAAGACGTGTTGCTCCTGGATGCTGACGACTTGTTCTCGCAGCGATTCGTTGATGAGCGAGAAGGGGTTTTGCGTAGGCGTGTTGGCGGTGGAATCATCCGCAGTGTAGACAGCAAAGAGGAGGTCACGCGAGGTAAGGTTGGCGTCAAAACGCGCGGTGCCGAAGTCCTCGCGGATGTGCTGGGTGGGATTCGAGAAAGCTTCACCAATTCCGGTCGGGTGGCCCTTGGCATCGAGGAGTTCTGGGCCGTTTTGTGCAGGCCAGAGGTTAAGCAAAGGTCTAACTCCGTTTGCAACGCCATAATTTTTGCGAGTTCCGCCGGGATTAGCCGGGTCGGGAAGCAGGCCTTGTCGAGCTTGAGTATCAGGGACGAGCGTGACGTCGGTGATCCCAAGGTTCTGCCTATAGCCTTCGTAGTTGCCAAAGAGAAAAAGCCGATTGGTGCGAATGGGGCCGCCGAGAGAGGCACCATAGTTATTGCGCTGAAAGTTCGGAATGTGGGTCTGGTCGAAATAATTGCGTGCATCGAAGAAAGAGTTACGAAGAAACTCGTACGCAGAACCGTGGACGTTATTGGTGCCCGAGGCCGTTACGATGGAGATCTGGGCTCCCTGACGCTTTCCATAACTTGCAGAGTATGTGTCACTGACGACATTGAACTCACGTACCGCATCGACACCGAGAAGCTGACCGCTGGTGCCGCCCGGGGTGATGTTGATCAGCGATGCGCCGGTGTATTCGATGCCGTTGAGCAGGTAGAGATTGTCCTGCGGGCGTCGACCAGAGATCGCAAACATACTGCCCACGGAGGAGTTGGAGGTTCCAACCGATCCGCTGCGCTGCGCTGTGTAGTTCACCGCCGCAGGATTCAGCGTGATGAGTTGATCGTAAGAGCGGCCATTGAGCGGAAGATCTTTGACTTGGCGCTCGTTGACGAGACCGGAGATCTGCTGGGTGGAAAGATTGACAGACGAGGGCACATCCGTAACGGTGATCTGTTCTGTGATATTACCCGGATGCAGCGTGAGATCGATGCGCGTGGCTTGACCTACGGTGAGAGAAATCCCGGCGCGTGTCTGCGGAGCGAAGCCCTCGCGCACCACCGAGATCGCATAAACACCAACGGGAATCGAGGGTGCAGCATATGCTCCGGCAGCGTCGGAGATGAGGTGGCGCTCCCCGCCTGTCTCTTGATTACGAATCGTGATCTGGACATCGGGAACGACTGCACCTGAGGGATCCGTGATAATACCGCCGATCGTTCCACCTACGATCTGGGCGCTGGAAACCGTTGCAAGTAGAAATGGGGCTATGAGAAAAATTGATCGGCGGAACATGAAGATATCTCCAAGTGCCTTCGGGAAGGACACGTATGCAGGTAGGGATGGCTTTATAAAGTTGCGAGGAGTAGAAAGACTAGCGTCGACAACAGATTGGCATCGTTTCCAGAGAGGAAACTATGATGCTGGCCTGCCGGAACTGCCTTGAAATTCTTGAATACATTGAATTCTCGAAAGAACGATGACCCGCTCTGACAACTGATCGATGTGAGTTTGCTTTGAAGGAGACTAGTTTCGCGACGGCGAGAGGCGCAGACCTGCTTCACAACAACGACAGCCAGTAACGGCATAGTGGAAGGTCAGAGCCATAAACCGAATAGTAGCACAAGACTTTTTTATCCAGCCGGATCGCAGCTCGCTTTTTGAGTGACAAGACTCCCGAACCGACCACCAAGACTTGCCTCTGCTTCTGCGCTTTGCTATTCTGGGGATAGAAATGCGCATCTCATGCCAGCTCCGTTGTTGTTGCCCTTTTAACGTCGAGCAGGCGTGTCGACTCACGCGCTAGTCCTCCACTCTAAAAAACTGTTTTTCAGACACTTTTCCTGAGCTTTGTGCTTTGGGTAAGTTGCATCCGAAACTCCCTCTGGAGTCTGTCATGGCATTGGCCGCAACGGCACTTACGCATCTGCAGCTTCTCGAAGCCGAGAGCATTCATATCCTTCGCGAGGTTGCGTCCGAGTTTGAACGCCCCGTCATGCTCTACTCGATCGGGAAAGACTCCTCTGTGATGCTGCGGCTTGCGCAAAAAGCCTTCTTTCCGGCTCCGATCCCGTTTCCTCTCCTCCATATCGATACTGGGTTCAAATTCCGCGAGATGATCGAGTTTCGCGATCGCATGGCAGCTGAAGTTGAAGCTGAACTTCTTGTCTGGCGAAACGAGCCTGCCATTGCTTCAGGCACGAATCCGATAGCGCTCGACACCAAACGATGCTGTGGCCTGCTTAAAACGCAGGCGTTGCTCGATGGCCTTAATCATTACGGTTTTGATGCTGCGTTTGGTGGTGCACGTCGCGATGAAGAGAAGTCTCGCGCGAAGGAACGCATCTACTCATTTCGCGACAAGGCTGGCCAATGGGACCCGAAGGCCCAGCGTCCTGAGCTCTGGAACCTCTACAACTCGCGGATTCACCCCGGTGAGTCGATCCGTGTCTTTCCGCTCTCGAACTGGACCGAGATGGACGTCTGGCAGTACATCCTGCAGGAAGACATTCCCATCGTCGATCTTTACTTTGCAAAAGAACGGCCGATGTATGTCCGCGAAGGTGCGCTTCTTCCGGTTGAACAGAGCTTCGTTGCCCGGCTTGGGGAGCAACGGCAGATGGTGCTCTCCAGGCTTCGTTCTCTCGGCTGCAGTCCGTGCACCGGAGCGATTCGCTCGGATGCCGATACGCTGCCCAAGATTATCGAGGAACTGCTTTCCTTCCGTTCGTCGGAGCGCGCGAATCGTGTGATCGATCACGATCAGGAAGGGTCAATGGAACTTAAGAAGCACGAGGGTTATTTCTAAATGCCTACCAGCGAATTCATTCCGAAGCTGGATGTAGACACACAGCTCAAAGAAGACTCAACGTTTTCTCTCGCCAATTTTCTTGCGAATGAGCATGGCCGTGATCTGCTCCGCTTCGCCACTGCCGGTTCAGTCGATGATGGGAAGTCGACCCTCATCGGCCGATTACTCTACGACACGCAGAGCGTCTACGAAGATCAGGTCCATTCGATTACGGGCAAGGGCACCACGGGCGCGGACAGCGTCGATCTTGCTCTTCTGACAGATGGGCTCCGTGCCGAGCGCGAGCAGGGCATAACCATCGACGTGGCCTATCGTTATTTTTCCACCGCCAACCGCAAATTCATCATCGCCGACACGCCAGGCCACGAGCAGTACACCCGCAATATGGCTACTGGCGCCTCAACTGCTTCTCTTGCCATCGTTCTTGTCGATGCGCGAAAGGGTGTGCTCACTCAGTCTCGCCGCCACGCCTGCATAACCGCGCTCCTTGGCGTTCGCCACATCGTCGTCGCCGTCAATAAGATGGATCTCGTCAACTATGAGAAGCAGGCATTTAGCGCGATCGGTGCTGACTTCACCGCATTTTTTGACGAACTGGGTGATATGCGTCCGCCGCACCTCTACTTCGTTCCAGTCAGCGCGCTGACCGGCGACAATGTCGTTCGCCCAACCGCTGCCATGCCTTGGTACGAAGGACCTTCGCTGCTCGAACTACTTGAATCGGTCCCCGCTGCGGAGGCCGGAGTCGCCCACCCTTTTCGTTTCGCGGTCCAGCGTGTCCTTCGCCCCAACCAGGACTTTCGTGGATTTTCCGGACAGATCGCGGCGGGAACAATCCGCCCTGGGGATGCCATCATGGTGCTCCCGTCCCGCCGAATAAACCGCGTGCGCAGTATCGTTACCTTCGATGGCGATCTTGCTCAGGCACAGACTCCCCAATCTGTAACCCTTACTCTTACAGATGAACTTGACATTAGTAGAGGCGACTTGATCGTCGCTCCCGAATCTCCGGCGATCACGACAAGGAACTTCACTGCTTCCCTTGTTTGGATGGATGAGAAGCCTCTCGACCTTGCACGCCGCTACTTACTGAAGCATACCAGCAGGACCGTTCAGGTTCAGATCACTGATATTCGATATCGGCTTGACGTAGAAACCCTGAAACAAGACGCAGTCGAAACACTGAAGTTTAACGATATCGGCCTGGTAAAAATTGAATCTGTTCTGCCGCTCTCTGTTGACAGCTACTCCACAAACCGCATCACCGGAAGCTTCGTTCTGATCGATTCTGTAACGAATCTGACCGTCGCTGCAGGAATGATCCGGTCTGTCGGCGTTGAAACGATTGCCAAGGCGACAAACGTAGTGACAGAGGCTGACCGACGCGAGCGTTGGGGCCACTCTGGAGCGCACATTCATCTCTTCGGTCCACTTCATTTCGCCGATGCGGTGGAACGAACTCTCTTTCTTCGGGGTGCTTTCCTCGTTCGCCCTGAGTTCCCCTCTGAGGAATCCATTGCCGTGCTTACCGCTGGAGGAGCCCTCGTCTTGACTCACGATACATCTGAGGAGAAGACAGTTCGTTTCGGCTCAAGGCAGGCCGTCCTATCCGACGTTGATGATCTCCTTCGTTTTCTCGAGACCCAAGCCGTCATTGCGGGAGGAAACCGATAATGACTACTCTCCAGTCCCCCATGCCTGATGCCAAACTCGCACACGTCCGCGAACTCCTCGTTCGAGAGTTGCCAGAAACACCTATCGAGAATGATGCTTGCCTTACCTGCAGCTTTCAGGCCGAGGATGTTCTTCTCCTCCATCTCGTTCGCGAACTGTGGCCTGATATCCCGGTCCTCTTTCTGGACACGGGCTACCATTTCCCGGAAACATATGCCTACCGCGACCGGATTGCAGTCGACTGGAAGCTGAACCTTACGAATCTTCTTCCAACCCGTACAGTGGCGGAACAGGAGCTTGAGCACGGACTGCTCTACCAGACCGCACCGGACCGCTGTTGTGCCTTACGCAAAGTCGAGCCGCTTTTCTCTGCGGTCGGCAACTACAAGATCTGGCTTACGGGTCTCCGCCGCGAACAGGCGCGTAGCCGCACTGCGCTTGAAGAGATTACAGACTTCACGCTGCCCGGCGGCATCACCGTTCGCAAGCTTAGCCCCTTCGCCGACTGGACTACGCGGGACATCTGGCAGGTGTGCGCTTTCTACGACATCCCTCTCCTGCCGCTCTACGACGTCGGCTACACCAGCATCGGCTGCAAACCCTGCACCTCGATCCCTACAGATCCCAACGACCCACGGTCTGGTCGCTGGGCTGGCCGCAAGGTCGAGTGCGGCATTCACATTCAGGCCGCTCCAAACCGGTGAGCCGCGTCGATACGGTCGCCGAAAGGAAGACTCATGGAATACGCCATCGGATTTATTATCGCCGTCTTCATCGCTTTGACCGGCGTCGGTGCTGGTACGATCACAACACCGCTGCTCATTTTGTTTCTTGGAGTTCCAGCGCCGATGGCTGTGGCCACGGGGCTCATGTTTTCTGCTGCCGTCAAACTTGTTCTGGTGCCATCGCAGATCGCTCGTAAGCAGGTTTCATGGCGTGTTCTTAGCCTGATGCTGGTCGGCGGTTTGCCGGGGGTTCTTATTGGCTCGCTTGTGCTCCGTCACCTGGACGTTCACGGACCGCAACTTCTGCTGAACGGCCTTCTGGGGGGCGTACTGGTTCTAACGGCACTCTGGCAGATTTTTTTCTCCTTTCGACCGGCGAGAACCGAAGCTCCGCCAAAGGATCGCAGTCGCCTACTCCCTTTTCTGATGCTGCCTCTTGGAGTTGAGGTGGGCTTTTCTTCTGCAGGAGCTGGAGCGTTGGGCACCGCGGCTCTGCTCAGTCTGACTTCTCTCACACCGGCGCAAGTGGTTGGAACCGATATTGTCTTTGGCTTTCTCCTCTCGCTCATCGGTAGCGGTGCCCATGGCTTCTTTCATGGGACTAACTCAACTCTTCTTCAGCACTTGATTCTTGGAGGCCTTGCGGGCGTTGCTCTTGGAACAGTTGCCGTGCGGTGGATACCCAAGAGACCCCTGCGATTCGCTCTTTGGGTGTGGCTTCTGGTTGTCGGATCGCAGTTCATCTACACGAACGCTTTTGCCGCATCGCACCATTAGAGCTTCCGCACTTTGTCCACTTGTTCGTGCGTTTTTTGTTTCTACCATTCCGCGCAGTAGGGTTTTGCACCTATCAGCGCATAACCGTGCGGAGCGCCCCGACTTCGGATGCTACCATCCGGCTATGCCAATCAATGAGACGGCGCTGGTGCAGGCTCGAGGCCTAACGAAAGAGTTCGTGAGAGGACGCCGAGTGGTGGACGACGTTTCGTTCGTGATTCGGCCGGGACAGACGTTGGGATTGGTCGGCGAATCTGGATCAGGGAAGAGCACTGTTGCGCGTCTTTTGCTTCGATTGGAAGAACCTTCTGCAGGCGAAGTAAGATACAAAGGTCGGGACCTACTGTCCATGACTTCGCACGAGATGCGAGGCATGCGACGACGCATGCAGATCGTATTTCAAGACCCCTACGCGGCGTTGAATCCGAGGATGCGGGTGAAACAGATTCTGACCGAGCCGTTTGAAATCCACGGGGAGAGACCATCGGCCGGTCTGGCCTCCCGGCTGAACGAGATGTTGCGGACGGTTGGTTTGGATGAGTCGGCGTTGGAGCGATTTCCTCATGAATTCAGCGGTGGGCAACGACAAAGAATTAATATTGCCCGCGCGTTGGCGCTCAGGCCCGAGTTCGTGGTGTTGGATGAGCCAGTGAGCGCACTTGATGTACGCGTAGGCGCGCAGGTTGTGAATTTGCTACGCGAGTTACAGAGAAAATATGGGCTGACGTATCTGTTTATCTCGCATTCTATGCCGCTGGTGCGGTACTTGTGCGACAGGGTCGCAGTGATGCAACGCGGACGGTTGGTGGAGTTGGGGGAGTGCGAACAGGTTTGCGATACGCCACGAGAAGAATATACCCGCCGCTTGATTGCGGCGACTCCGGAGATGCCAGCGACAATGTAACCCCTAAGAGGTTAAGGCTCAGGATTAACAGCCAACTGCCAGTCGATACAATGGAAGATGGATGATCTCGAATCTTAGTTCGCATTGGCATTACGTTTGGCTGGTCACAGCATCTCTTGTCGCTGGCGTGATGAATGCTATGGCTGGTGGAGGATCGTTCGTATCCTTTCCGGCTATGCTCTCCATTGGGGTAGCCCCTATTCAGGCAAATGCGACGAATACCGTCGCGCTATGGCCGGGACAGCTGACCTCGGTTGCTGCGTTACGAGGAGACCTAACCCGGGAACTCTTGCCGGTTGTCTGTGCGGCTTCAGTTCTAGGAGGAGTAAGCGGAGCTGCGGTACTGCTGAATACCCGGCAAATCACGTTTCTGCATATGGTTCCGTGGCTGCTGCTGGTCGCTTCTCTCTTGTTTGGAATTAGTGGCCCGGTTTCACAGTGGCTGCGGAAGCGGTCGTCTGAGCCTCATATCAAGAGATCCCCTGCGGTGAAGCCGCTGTTTTTTGTGCTGCTGCCGGTATGCTTTTACATTGGCTACTTTGGAGCCGGTGCTGGCTTTTTGATCATGAGCGCGCTGGCGTTATTTGGAGTAGAGGAGATGAACGCGTTGAACTCACTGAAGGTGCTTGCGGCGTGTTTGTCCAACTTTTGCGCCGTGGTTACGTTTGTAGTGAGTGGCGCAGTCATATGGCGTTATTGCCTGATCTCAATGATATTTGCCGGCGTTGGCGGGTATGTTGGAGCACAATATGCTCGGCGTATGAATGCGAATGTACTGCGAACGATCGTTGTGATTACAGGATGCATGATGGCTGCTTATTTCTTCTGGAGAAATGGCTAACCAGCGTGTCAGAGTGGAGAGTTTTGAAGATGTCATTCGGTGACTACGGCATAAGGAGCGTGCGCTATGAGTCATGAAGGAATTCGTATTGTCAGCACAGAGCAGGCGCGCCGGGAAGACACGGAGCACGAGCAGATGCCCACGAGCTCGGTGACTCCGAGAAAAGTGCGGGTGAAGAAGACCGAGGGGACCGGCGTTGAGATCGAATGGCAGGACGGGCACCGAAGCGCGTGGAGCTTCGCATGGTTGCGGAATGCTTGTCCGTGCGCCACATGCCACGAAGATCGGGAGAAGACAGGCAGGTTACCGGGGGAGGCGAAAGCCAAAGACAAGGCTCTGCTGAAGATGTATGAGGCTCCGGTGAAACCGCTGGAGGTGACGCCGATTGGCAAATATGCGCTGAAGTTCAAGTGGAATGATGGCCACGAAAGTGGAATCTACTCCTGGGAATATCTGCGCCGGATGTGCCATTGTGAAAGCTGTATGGCAAAGCAAGGGCTGTAGCGAGGTCAATGATTCTTTTGAAACAGACAGAGCAGTTACAGATTCTGGCAGAGCGGTTGCGTCCCTTGTATGACCGCTTGGCGAGCCACACGTTATATGGATCGTTCGAGACCGTAGAAGACCTTCATGTCTTTATGGAGTTACACGTATTTGCTATTTAGGATTTTATGTCACTACTAAAGACTCTACAGTGCGAACTCACCTGTGTAGAAGTACCATGGGTGCCGAGCAAATTTGCCGCGAGCCGCCGACTGATGAATGAGATCGTGCCTGGCGAAGAAAGCGACGTGTACGGAACGGAGACCGTGAGCCACTTCGAACTATATTTGAGGGCCGTGAGGGAATGCGGGGCATCGACAACAGCAATTGAAGCCCTGATAGCCAGGCTACGCGATGGTTCGCCCTGGGAACCAGCACTGGCGCTTAGCGGCGCTCCCGAGGCCGCGCAGCGGTTTGTGCGAAACACATTCTTGATCATTGACGGTGGCAAGCTGCACGCCACAGCGGCAGCGTTTACGTTCGGTCGTGAAGACCTGATTCCGGATATGTTCCGCGGTTTCATTCGCGACCAAAACGAGCGGCTATGGAACGCTTGAACTGATGCGCTGGTATATGGAGCGACATATCGAGGTGGATAGCGAAGAACATGGGCCGATGGCACTGCGAATGATCGCCGAGCTCTGCGGGAATGACAACGCGAAGTGGGGTGAGGCCGGCGAAGCCGCAGAGATCGCCCTGAGAGCAAGGCTTGCCCTGTGGGATGGAATTGCGGATAGATTGAAAACTGTACGAACGATGTCGTTGGTTCCGTAGCCTGTCGAGACTCAGTCGAGTTTGTCTGCAGACGCTCTCTGGTGGTCTAACTTCAACATGGTAAGCGCCTCTTCAACAGTATCTGCGACGAGAAGGAGTTGGCGGTTCTTCGGCTTCAGCATCCCCTCGGTTACGCAGTGATCAAGAAAGGTAAGGAGTTTGTCGTAGAAGCCGTGCGTATTGAGCAAGAGGATAGGTTTCGCGTGGAGCTTGAGGGTGTGCCAGGCGAGGACTTCGAAGAGTTCCTCGAGGGTACCGAATCCGCCCGGTAGCGCGATGAACGCGTCGGCCTTTTCTCCAATCAGCGCCTTACGGGTGTGCATGGTGCTGGTGATGTGAAGCTCGGTGATACCGCGATGGGCCACTTCGAGATCGACGAGTACCTCCGGAATAACACCTATAACTTTGCCGTCAGCGGATAGGGCAGCCTCGGCAACGGCCTCCATCAGGCCGACGTTTGCGCCTCCATAAATTACGCCAATATTGCGAGCAGCAAGGGCAAGCCCGAGATCCTCGGCGGCGGCTCGGTAGGCAGAATGAAAACCATTGGTGGAAGCACAAAAGACGGCGACATTGCGAATCATACTGCTGAGGATATCAAGCGCGTCACATAGAAAGTCTGAGTTGATCAATCAAATGGGGAAAGAATTGCAGGCCGACCGGACTTGATAGTAGCGATCGGCCTTTGGAGTCATTTAGCTGATATCGTCTCCTGGCTAACGAATTGCGATCGTGGCACCGTTATGATCTTTAATGACCTCTTCGATGAGAGATCCTACCGCGTGGTTTGGTGTGGCACTATTGGCGACGATGCGTGTTCCCACTGGAACATCGAGGTTAACTAGTTTGCCGGGCTCAAGCGTCATAGGCTTATCCCCTACCAGGACTTGCAGAGAAGCGCCGGTGTCATTGCGAAGATTCAGTTTGACCGTATTGGTCTTTGTTTTGCCGAACATTGCATAAACAGGAGATGAGATGCTTGTGGGAGTCGCATATATGGCCGGAACTGCAACAAGAGAGGTAGCGACAACTGCGACGGTCAAGAGATTGTGACGTTTCATACTACGCTCCATTACTTCAAGATTTCGACTGAAGTTCTCTGCCATGGATCAGGGAGCCCGTCGTGAATTGAGTTACGCAAGTTAGACGATGCTAGTTCCCCGAAAAATCAATTTGGTTTTCGAATTAACCATCTAGTCTTAATTTGATTCGACCAATGTCCAAGAGTGGACAAGCTGTTCGCAAATGAACAACAGAATGGACATTCGATAGCGTTCTGGCGGTTGCAAAACGAGCCAGCCCTGAGAGCTTAAAATAGGTATTGGAGCGTGTGCAGTTGAGTCGACTTTTAGAGAATATGAATCCGCAACAGCAGGAAGGCATCCGATCGGTGGATGGGCCGGTGTTGCTGCTGGCAGGAGCTGGATCTGGTAAGACGCGCGTCATTACACATCGCATTGCCTATCTGATTCAGGAGCGGGGTGTACCGGCCGACGCGATTCTCGCTGTGACCTTTACGAACAAGGCCGCCAAGGAAATGGCCGAGAGAGTGGATAGGATCCTAGGGCACAGCAGTCTGGCTAAACCAATGCTGGCCACATTCCATAGCTTTTGTGTCCGCGTGCTCCGGCGAGATATTGAGGCGCTCCGCGTAGGAGGCGTTGGGTTGACAAAGACCTTCGCCATCTACGACGAGACCGATCAACAGGCGGTAGTGAAGCAGGCACTGAAGCGGCTTGCCATTGACGACAAGACTCTGAAGCCGCGTGTTGCGCTTGGGCGAATCTCTTGGGCGAAGAACCACATGATTGACCCGCAGGAATATTTTCTTGCGAGCACTAACCCGATGGAGGAGAAAATTGCTCACATCTTTGAGATTTATAAGAAGGAGCTATTTAAAGCGAATGCACTGGACTTCGACGATCTACTCCTGGAAACTGTCCGCCTGCTGAAGTCGTCTGAGGAAACTAGAGAAAGATACAACCGACGCTACAAATATCTTTTAATCGACGAGTACCAGGACACGAACCGACCTCAATATGAGTTGATGAAGCTGCTGGCCGGACCGGACGCCAACGTCTGCGTGGTGGGAGACGAGGATCAGTCGATCTATAGCTGGCGTGGCGCAGATATTAAAAACATATTGGAGTTTGAGAAGGACTTTCCCGAGACAAAGACGATCCGGCTCGAGCAGAACTACCGTTCAACGCAGGTAATCCTGGAAGGTGCGGGAGCGGTTGTTGCGCAGAATACGCAGCGGAAGGGCAAGAATCTGTTCACCACGCGAGAGGGTGGAAGTCTGATCGGCTACTACGAAGCTCCCGATGGCGAGAACGAGGCGCTGTTTATTGCCGATCGAATTCAGCGGTATCTGCGCGAGGCTGGGGGACAGGTAGATCTGCCGAGATGCGCCGTACTATACCGAACCAACTCTCAGTCCCGGCTCGTTGAAGAAGCTCTGCGCCGGTACCAGATTCAGTACCACATGGTGGGCGGATTCAGCTTTTATGACCGCGCTGAGGTGAAAGACATTCTGAGCTACCTGAAGCTGGTGCAGAATGTGCATGACTCGGTCGCGCTGGGACGGGTGGTGAACTCGCCGCCTCGCGGAATTGGCAAAACAACGATGGAGACGCTGGAGCGGATGGCTCTGTCAAGCGGTATCAGCACTTGGGACGCGATAGGACGCGCCATTGAAGATAAGCTACTACCTGCGCGTGGCTTGCAGGCTCTGGGCAGCTTCCGACGGCTGATTGAGGACGCGCGGGCAATGCTGGGACCGGGATTTGCAGAGAAGCTAACGGAAGATCTCGCGCACGATAGCGGTGCTTCTCTGCTCTCCGATGCGACCGAAGAAGCTGAAGCCGATGTTTCGTTCAGGTTTGGAGATCCAGAATCTGACGACAAGGGCGCGAATACTTCGTTCGACACGAGTTTTAACTTCGGCTTCGACTTTGGTCCGAGCGAAGAGTTCTCCACGATCGCAGCTGAAAACTCTTTAGACTCTGATGCTGCGCACGGTATTGATTCAGCGAGTTTCAATCCGTTTGCACCGGTGGTACTCAAGAAGTCCGCGGCGACAATGGAACGAGCCGCTGAAATCAAGATGGCTGACGAGAAACCGGCGTTTCGCAAACCCGGGGATGCCGCCACGCTGCCCGAGCTTATCAAGTTTCTGAACGACCGGAGTGGATACATTCGAGCACTGGAGGAGGAGGCTACACCCGAGTCTTTCTCGCGGATCGAAAACCTGAAGGAACTTGCCAACGCAGCACAGGACGCACAGGAGCGTGGTGAAACACTGCATGAATTTCTGGATCACGCCGCGCTGGTCAGCGATGCAGATAGTTACAGCGAAGAGGCCAGGGTAACGCTTATGACGTTGCATGCTGCCAAAGGTTTGGAGTTTCCGCTGGTCTTTTTGAGTGGAATGGAGGAGGGTCTGTTTCCTCACTCTCGGACGCTGACCGATCCAACCGGGCTAGAGGAAGAGCGCCGCCTTTGCTACGTCGGAATGACAAGGGCGATGGATACGCTGATAATGACTCGCGCCAGATATCGACGGCGATACGGAAGCGATATGCCGGAATCGAGTATCGCTTCGCGATTTCTGGAAGAGGTTCCAAGCCGACTTGTGGAAGATTTGGGAAGCCCGCCTGCGCCACCGCAGTTTTCTGGATCGGATTATGGTTCGGGTTACGGTGGGGCGTACGCTACGCCCTATCCCAAGGCAAACAGGTTCGGCCGTCCCAGTACCGAGCAGGGCGATCAGCACTATAGCTATGAAGACGAAGATCAAAGCGGTGAGCGAGCTCCGGCACGGCCTTCTGGGCTTTCCAGTGTGAACCGTCGCTCCGGATACACCGCTAAAACCGCGCCGCCGGGGCAATCAATGGATAACATTGCCAGCTTCTTCGCCGCACGGGGACAGAAGATTTCGCGCCCGAAACCTGAAGTTCAGGAGCAGACTGGGAAGACTGGGCTAAAGCAGGGTTCGCGGGTCAGGCATCCTAAGTATGGGGAAGGCACGGTGTTTCGTCGCGAAGGCGATGGGGATGATGCGAAGATTACAGTACAATTCCAACAGCACGGCGTAAAGAAGCTGGTGGAGAAGTTTGCCCAGCTGGAGCGCCTCTAAAGTTTCGAAAAATCGCGTCTATAAGAAAGATTGGCAAAGATACATGGCAAACACCAAGAGCATCACCGACACACAGGAGCGCAAGAAAGTAAAACGCGCAGCACGCAAAGCCGCACCAGCGAAGGGTCCGCGCACCGGTGCTCGTGGCGAGAACAAGCAAACGGTTAAGAAGGCAGCTCGCGGTCAAAGCAAGCGGTAGCCCCCCTGCCGGGGTCACTCGAATGGTATTGCGCCCTGACCCCGGCCTAGATTGAAGTCTTCTAAATCGCATTGTGCAGTCGGAAACGCCCCGCACCAATTCATCTGCAAGCAGGAGCGAGCGCGCTGGCCAGGCAAATCTTTGCAACCAAGTCGATCGACAAGCTGATCTCAGAATCGGAGAGGCCGGAGCACGCGCTGAAGAAAACGCTGGGCCCTGTCTCGCTGACTGCGCTGGGTATTGGCGCGGTGATTGGTTCAGGCATATTTACGGTCGTAGGAACCGCAATTGCGGGCGAGAAGTTCGACACTACTTCGATCCTGCGTGCCCCTGTACTGGACTATCTGATTCACCACTCGGCACTGGCGGGACGACCAGGAGCGGGGCCAGCGCTCGCGATCTCGCTGGTGCTGGTTGCGATCGTCTGCGGTCTGACGGGACTTTGCTATGCAGAGCTGGCTTCGATGATTCCTATTGCGGGGTCAGCGTACACCTATACCTATGCGACGCTGGGGGAGCTCGTTGCCTGGATCATCGGGTGGGACTTGATCCTGGAGTATGCCGGCAGCAATATGGCTGTTTCGGTGGGCTTCGCAGCTCATATGGTGGATCTGCTCGACTGGTTCGGATTCCATCCTGCCCTGCGGTGGATCTCGCCTGCATTTCTTCCCGGCGGACTACAGGACCTTCAGGGACATGATCTCTATCTCCCGGGATGGCACTTCGGCTTCGATTGGCCAGCCTTTCTGGTGGTTATGTTGCTCACTGTGGTGTTGGTGCGTGGGATTCGGGAGTCGGCGCGAACCAACAACATCATGGTGCTGCTGAAGCTCGCCGCGATTCTGCTGTTCATCTTCGCTGGCGCGCACTTCATCAAACCTGCGCTCTATCATCCTTACTCGCCGAACGGCTGGTCGGGTGTGCTGACGGGCGGCTCGATCATCTTCTTCACCTATATCGGGTTCGATTCGGTATCGACCGCGGCAGAAGAGTGCAGGAACCCCCAGAAAGACGTTCCGATCGGGATCATCGCGACGCTGGTTGTGTGCACGATCCTGTACATCGGTGTGGCGACGATTCTGACTGGGCTGGTGCCATGGCAGAGCATGGTCGATGATGCTGCTCCGGTGGTGAATGCGCTCAAGAAGCTGTCGTTGCAGCCGGGCGGACACAGTTTGCACTGGGTGAGGCTTGCGGTTCTGCTGGGTGCGATGATGGGCATGATCTCCTCGATCCTGGTGTTCCAGCTGGGGCAGTCGCGGGTTTGGTTCGCCATGTCGCGGGATAGGCTTCTGCCTGCGTTCTTCGGGAAGGTACATCCCAAGTTCCGGACGCCTGCGGTTGCAACCTGGGTGGCTGGAATCGTGGTCGGCGTTCCTGCTGGGTTATTTGATATCGGTACCTTGACGGATCTGTCGAACATTGGGACGCTCTTCGCGTTCGCTCTGGTCTCGATTGGCGTAATCATTCTGCGGTATCGCGAGCCGGAGCGACGGCGCAGGTTCCGGGTTCCTTTTGGGCCTGTGATTCCGATGCTTTCGGTGTTCTTCTGTGTGCTGCTGATGATGGGACTGCCGATTATCACGTGGATGCGCTTCTTCGTGTGGCTTGGAATTGGTTTGTTGATCTACTTCTTCTACAGCCGAAAGCGGAGTGAGTTTTACGCCCCGAAGGTTTAGGCAAGTCTGTGCAACGAGTTGGGCGAAGAAGTAGGTCCAAGAAGTCTAAGATAGATAGATGGCGCGAAAACAGACTAGACAAGACGCTGAGATCGATGTGGTTGATTGGCTGCGAAAGCTGCCGAAGGTTGAGCTGCATCTGCATCTCGAAGGAACAATTCAACTCGATACGCTGCTGGAGTTGAGCAAGCGGCATGATGCGGAGCCGCTGACGAGCGAGGCGGCGAAGAAGCTCTATGTCTATGAGAATTTTCTTGGATTCATGGACTCGTTCAAGGCGGTTTCGGCTCGTCTGGTGGGGCCGGACGACTATGAGTTGATTACTTACAACATGGTTCGGGACCTGGCGGCACAGGGGGTGGTTCATGCCGAGGTGTATATCTCGTTCGGGATTATCTACTACTGGAAGAACGCTGAGGTGGAACCCTACGTCGAGGCGATCGAGCGGGGGCGGGTTCGGGGCGAGAAGGACTTTAGGACTACTGTCTACTGGCTGATCGATGCGGTGCGGCACTTCGGGGCGGAGGAGGCGGTGAAGGTGTTTCGCAAGGCGGCCGAGTTGCGGAGACTGTATCCGAGCATCGTTGGGATCGGGATCGGCGGGGATGAGGCGCGGGGGAGTGCGGATCTGTTCAAGGAGTCGTATGCGGAGGCCAAGACGGCCGGGTTGCGGCTGACGGCTCATGCAGGTGAGACGATCGGGCCGGAGAGCATCTGGGCGGCGATCAACATCGGGGCGGAGCGGGTGGGTCATGCCTTGTCCGCTCAACATGATGCGGAGCTGCTCGAGGTGCTGGCGGAGCGACAGATTCCGCTGGAGCTGAATGTGACCAGCAACATCCGAACGGGCTGTTGCAAGAGTTTCGACGAGCATCCGGTGAAGCACTACTTCGAGACAGGGCTGATGGTGACGATCAACTCCGATGATCCTCCGATGTTTGGGAGCAATCTGCTGGAGGAGTATGTGCTTGTGCAGAGCCGGTTCGAGTTTTCGCTGGAGCAGATGCGGGAGTTGGCGGCCAATGCGGTGGAGGCCAGCTTTCTTCCGCCGGAGCGGAAGCTGGAGCTGCTGCGGCAGGTGGAGCAGTACAGGTACTGATTCCGTGAGTCCCCCCCCCTTACACGCGCATAAGCTATTTATTATTAACGGTTTACGGGCTGTCGTTAGCTGCAAAGACCAGATTCCAAAGGACTTGCCTGCAGATTCGAGCAAACAAAGGGGTTACGGGTTAGTTCTCTCCTTTTAAAACAATAAAGCCCCGGAGTTCGCAGGGGGCTTCTTGATCTGTATCTAGTATAGAGGTTTGACCATAACTCATACGCCACGCGAATCTGGTGGATTGGCGTGGGTTTTCGCGATTATGGGGCTTGACAAGTTTTTAACTCTGACGCTCAGCCGTCACTGAATGTCATGCTCCACCATAACGGCTGAAGCCTCAGTTCTCAGTGAAGGGATGAGCCAACGGAAGAGCAAAGTTGCCACGGCTGCCCCGGACAACTGGGCGGCGACAAATCCGGCTGTATCGGCTGGTCTGATCCCGGCAAACGTGTTGGTCACGGATCGGGCAACGGTCACGGCTGGGTTGGCAAAGGAAGTAGATGCGGTAAACCAATAGGCGGCGGTGATATAGGCACCCACCGCGAAAGGAACGGCGGATGGCCGATGTTTGGCGCATCCCCAGATGACAGAGAGCAGACCGAAGGTAGCGATGAATTCACTAAAGAGCTGAGCGGGGCCGGTGCGGACGTGCGTCGAAGCAGTGAATAGAGCGAGCCCGAACATACGATGAGCGGTTGCAACCCCGGCAAATGCTCCGGCTATCTGTGCTGCAATATAAGCCGGAGTTTCGCGCCATGCGAGACCGCCCTGCCACGCGTCGGCAAGCGTTACGGCTGGATTGAGGTGTGCCCCAGAAGTGGACCCGAATGCAAGGATGATTGCTACCAACGCAGCGCCGGTCGCGATGGTGTTGGCCAGGAGAGCGAGAGCGACGTTGCCCGCGGCCAACCTTTCTCCCATGATCCCAGAGCCGACAACGGCTGCAAGTAGCATGAGCGTTCCGATGAACTCTGCAACGATCTTTCGTAAGAGTGTGGGCTTCATTGTTTGCCGATGTTGTCGAGTTCTCTCTGAATTGCAAGGCTCTCCAGGCGGGAGAGGGGGAGGGATAGGAAGAGGCTGATTCGACGGTCTAAGACGGTGAAGGCGTCGCAGAAGGCGCGGGCCTTCTCTTTGGGCGTACCCTGCACTGCTGCGGGATCGGGGATACCCCAGTGAGCCGTGATGGGATGCCCCGGCCAGAGAGGGCAGACTTCGTTGGCCGCGTCGTCACAGACGGTGAAGATGAAATTTATGTGTGGGGCGTCGGGCGCTGAAAACTCGTCCCACGACTTGCTCCGCAGTCCTTCGGTGGAAAGTCCAGAAGCTTCGATCTGTTGTAGTGCTTCGGGCCGGACTGTACCGAATGGATGACTGCCCGCACTGTAGGCGGTGAATATGCCTTTGCCTCTATGCTTCAAAATTGCCTCAGCCATAATGGAGCGGGCGGAGTTGCCAGTGCAAAGGAATAGAACGTTGTAGTGGTTAGCAGTGGGAGAGGTCATGTCAGACTCTCCCGGGGATGGCGCCGGGTGTGCAGCATCCCGGCGCACAGCAAGGCGCCGCGGGCTTGGTAGCGCGAATGAACGCGCTTAGGAATTTGCCTTCGACTTGAGGCGCAATCTCGTCAACCGAAATCCCAGCCTCCGTGAGAAACACGCGGGCGTCTTCGATGTCATACACGCGGGTTGGCTCAAGGTCTATAGACTCAAATCCGGCGGCTCGTAGCTTAGCCTGATAGTCAGACTCCTCCAAAGCTCCGGCGATGCAGCCCACCCAAAGCAACATGCTTTTGCGAACGGCATCCGGCACCTCGCCGCGCACTACAACGTCAGAGACGGCGAAGCGACCGCCAGGACGGAGTACCCGAAAGGCTTCCCTGAGGACGCGGGATTTATCGGCGGAGAGGTTGATGACGCAATTCGAGATGATGACATCGACTGAGTTGTCGGGCAGAGGGATGTTTTCAATCTCGCCCTTCAGAAACTCCACGTTGATTGCTCCCGCCTTACGCTGATTCTCTCGCGCAAGGGACAGCATGTCATCGGTCATATCGAGGCCGTAGGCCTTACCGGTTGGCCCTACGCGCTTCGCAGACAGCAACACATCAATACCGCCGCCAGAGCCTAAATCAAGCACGATCTCGCCCGGCTTGAGCTCCGTGAGCGCCGTAGGATTGCCGCATCCCAAAGAGGCGAGTAAAGCCTTCTCTGGTAGACCGTCTCTCTCAAGATCGCCGTATAAATTTTTGGTAATTGGGTCGCAGCATCGCATGGCAGGATCGCAACAGGCGGTTAGTCCGGAGTCTGTGACGCTTCTAGCGATTGCGCCGTATTTGTCGCTGATATCGGTTTGGGTTGCCATTGTCGGCGTCCTCGTATGCGCCAAAACGAATGTATAACGCAATGAACATATCTGTCAAGGCGTATACTTTACAGATGAGACGGACGGTGAAATTCGACTTGGTTGCTTTATTCGCGGCTCTCGCAGACCCGACGCGATTACGCTTGTTGAATCTGATGGATGGACGTGAGGTGTGCGTCTGCTACTTTGTGGAGATTTTGAAGCTGGGGCAGCCTAAGATATCTCGTCATCTAGCGTATCTACGACGTGCGGGAATCGTTGAGGCCCGTCGCGATGGCAAGTGGATGCATTACCGTATCGAGCGGCCTGAGGACGCGAGAGCAGCCTCAATTCTCGACGCGACGTTCAAATCATTCGAGACAGACCGGAACATGCAAGCTGACCTTGTGCGGTTGGGGCAAGCCTGTTGTGAACCTCAGAGGTTCGTAACACTGCAAGGTGCGCCGCTACCGGCTGCTATCGGAAGCGACACGGCTTCCAGATAGGCATGTTTCGTAGTATCGGAGACGCCTGCGAGGGCGCCTCGTGGTCTACCTCGGCGATTCATTTTTAACGACACGCAAACAACTTCGATCGACCGTGTTCTGGTTGATCGGTTATGGCTTGAACATGTAATAGACGCCGTCGGTGCCGGTTGTGGATCGGAGAGCGAATCTCTTCGATGCGGGCTTGTCGTCAGACAGGAGCTCGTAGATGTCGGAGAGAAGCGGGTAGGTTCCGGCAAAGTAGGAGTGCGCCAGGAAGTCACTTGCGACGGCGGATGCGTCGATGCTCTCGACATCCGGGAGGACGAGTACGGGGACGCCTCCTGCTCTTGGGTACTTGTGCAGCTTGGCCGAGGCCGCGAGTGCTTTGTCTTTGGAAGAGGCGTAGAGGGTGATGTGATCGGAGACCTGGTGCAGGGCGGATGCGAGTTGACGGAAGGTCTCTGCATCGATATCGGGCGCGGCCAGCACGAGATGGTGCAGCAGGGGATGGGGTTGCGCAGTGCGGTCGTAGCTTAGCGCCTTGAGGGCGTCGCATACTGCGCGATTGCCCATGCTGTGGGCGATGAGGTGAATCTTCTGTGCGCCGCTGCGAGCCTCAAGAAGACGCAGGAACCGTTCCAGATGACTGGCCGTCCAGCCAACGTTTGCGGAATCGCTCGCATAGTCCTCGACGGTGCCGTTGGAGGGCCAGCTATAGAGGATGGGAGCTCCGATGAAGTTGAGATCGAAGGCGAACTGACCGGCACGGCGAGCTGCGGTCTCGAAGTCGACGTTGTAACCATGGACGAAGACGAAGGCGTCCTTGGCCGGCGAACTGTCGACTCGTTGCTTGACGCGGTCGAAGAACGCATCTTCCTCGAGGCTGGTGATCTCCTGCAGGACGATATGTTTTTCGGGGTTGGGCCGGAACTCGAATCGGAAGAAGGAAGGAGATTCCAGCTCGCCAAGCTTGTGCCTGGCGGGAATACTCACCGTGCATTGGCCATAGCGCAGATTCTCGTCAGACGAGCGTTTCGCGGTGAAGTTGAATCCCAGGAGCTTATCTTTTGTGCGTTCGCGATCGGTCGCATAGAAGATCCGAACGGCGGTGCAGTTGTCGGGGAGCTTGACAGGAGCAGGCGGGGGTGGCGGTGCGGCAGACCGTGACGGTGCGGGGGCTGCTGGAGGGCGCAGATCCAGCCCCGCGCCGAAAGCGCCGACGGCGTCCAACTCGAACTGGTCCGTGGGGAGGAGGCCGGTGAAGGTGAAGTCCTCGTACTGCTGTTGCTGCTGTTGTTGTTGCTGCTGTTGCTGCTGTTGCTGTTGTTGCTGTTGTTGCTGTTGCTGCTGCTGTTGTTGCTGCTGCTGCTGCTGCTGACGCGGGGAGTTGGAAAGGATGACGCCTGCAAGAGCTTCGGCCAACGAACGTGGTGTCTGGATATCCCTCTTGGTGAGGATTTCAGACGCCTGCTGATGGGCTTTGTCGGCTCCCAACGGCCTGTGGATGTTGAGGCTGATGAGCCTGGAGAACAAGCGTTCTGTCATCTCGTAGAACTGGGAGAGGATGGGGCCACTTATGAGCGATTCAACGGGCCTATATTCCCAGCCAGGCTGGCCTCGAACGAACGGCTCGAGAGCGACAAAGAAGAGGTTGACGACGTATCGTTCGAAGGCTGTCTGATTCATTCGCAACTCCTATGCCCGGTCCGACAATGCGCCAAGACATTATGCGACGATCTGCGCACTATGGGATAGTCGCGACCTTCGACCAGTCCTCTCTGACGGAGCGACAACCTTATAGTTGATTTTTTGCGAGGAGCGTTTCTACCTCGGCGTGGAGGCGGGCGGTGATGGCGGCTTCGGTGGCGTCTGGGGTGAAGCGGATGGGTTGACCCATATGGATCTGGAGGGTGCCGGAGCGGAACCATGGGCGGCGGCGGGTCTTGAGTTCGCCTAAGCCCTGGAGGGCCATGGGCAGGACTGCCGTCTGGGATTGCTTTACAAGGAGGCCGATTCCGGGTCGGAAGGGGGCGAGGGTGCCTTCGGGGGAGCGGGTGCCTTCGGGGAAGACGACGACGTGGAAGCCGTGGTCGAGGGCGTTGCCGGCGTGGGCGAAGCTGCGCTGGAAGTCGCGCAGGCGGGGGAGGGGAAAGACGTTGAAGAGCGCGGTGAGGAGGAGCCAGGTGGGTGGGCCGAGGGGGTTGAGCCAAAGGGGCTGCTGGTTGCGGGCGTGGCGGAAGTCTTCGAGCATCTCGCCGGACATGGCGACGGCGGTGCGGCGGCGGATGGGGCGCGGGAGGGCGTAGAGGAGGAGGGGGAGATCGTAGGCGGTGACGTGGTTGGCGATGATCAGGAGGGGTTCGGTTGTTTTGATTGTTTCTGTTGTCCCCGGAGAGGGAAAGGCGACGCGGGGCGCAGCCAGCAGCCAGACAAGCGGTTGCTCTACGCACTCGATGAAGACGGCACGAATCCAGCGGATGAGTGACAGCCAGGGCCAGTGAGGATAGATATATTGTGTTGCCCCTGGCGGGATTTGGGTTCCGTGCTGTTGGGTCGCCTGTGGCCTTTTTGTTTGCGCGGTGAGGTCGGCGGTTTCAGCGAATTCGGGGTGTTCCGGATGCGGGAGCGATTGATCTTCGGAGACCCCTCTGTTGCCAGAGTTCGCTATGAGTTGGCGTAGCTCGATGAGCGTCTCTACCTTGTCGTATTGCTCTTGAGGAAACGCTATGCCGAGCTTGTCTTCGAGCGCCTCTTGGAGCTGTATGCGGCCGAGGCTGTCGAGGCGGAGGTCTTCGGCCAGGCGGAGGTCTTGATCTTTGGCTACGGGATTTTGGGACGGCTCGGTGGGTAGGCCTTCGCCGGTGATTTGAGTGATGAGGGTTAGGAGCCAGTCGGTACCAGCTGCGGCAGCGGCTCTTCCGTTGTTGGCTTCCCTGCTGGCCAGCCAATTGGCTACGGCTGCGCGTTTGATCTTGCCGGTGGAGGTGCGGGGAAGGTCGGGCTCGGGCCAGACGGCCTGGCGGCGAATGCGCTGGAACTCGGCGAGGCGGGTGTTGGCACGTTGCAGAATGGCGGGGGCGTGGTCGGGTGCGGCGCGGAGGGCGAGGATAGCGCAGGGTTCGGGGCCGGTGGGGGTGTCGATGGGGACTACGGCGCAGGCTGTGACCTCGGGCTCTGGCTCGAAGGCGGCTTCGAGGTCTTCGGGGTGGAGGTTGACGCCGGTGGCGGTGACGATGGTCTCGCTCTTGCGGCCGAGGAAGCGGAGCTCGCCGGTGGGCTGGGCTTCGGCGAGGTCGCCGGTGGCGAGCCACTCGCCGGTGCGGGGTTGGAGGGCGCCGCCGGACCAGGTGGCGGGGGAGATCATGGGGCCGCGGACGAGGACTTCGCCGTCGGGCTGGATTTTGACGTCGCGACCGGGGAGGGGCTTGCCCATGGTGCCGCGAGCGACCTTGAAGGGGTGGTTGAGGGTGATGAGGGCGGAGGTCTCGGTCATGCCGTAGCCCTGGACGAGGACGAAGCCGAGGGCGTTCCAGAACTGCTCGATGGGTGCGGGGAGGGCGCCGCCGCCGGTGACGAAGGCCCAGTATTTGAAGCCGAAGAGGGAGTGGATGTCGCGGAAGCGGACCCAACGTTTGAACGCGGAGATGCCTTGGGCGGCTTCGATGCGCTGAGTCAGGTTTGGGTGTTCGGTTTCCAGGTGGGTTTTGAGGAGGGCGAGGACTCGGGGAACTCCGGCGAGGACGGAGATGCGTTCGCGGTGGATGGTTTCGATGAGGCGCGGGGCGGTGAGGCGGGATTCGAAGTGAACCTCGGCGGCGAAGATGGAGGGGACCCAGAGACCCATCATCTGGCCGAAGACGTGGCTGAGGGGGAGGGTGTGGAGGAAGCGCAGGGGGTGGACGATGCGCTCGTAGCAGAGGTAGGGCTGGGCGGCGTGGCGGATGGGTTCGAAGCTGGCGAGGATGTTGCCGTGGGTGTGGACGATGCCTTTGGGGTCGCCGGTGGTGCCGGAGGTGAAGAGTATCTGGAGGGGTGTGTCGTGGGTGAGGGTGGGGATGGGAGGGGCTTGGTTGGTTGGTAGCGTGGTGGGCCAGTCTTCGAAGGCGAGACGTGGGAAGTCGTTGTTCAGGGTTTGGAGAAGGGTGGCGTCGCCGACTATGAGGGGTGGCTTTACGTCTGCCGCTACGCGGGCAGCGAAGTCGGGGGTGCCGTAGGCGTCGAGTGGGACGGCTATGACTCCGCGCAGGATACAGCCGTAGAAGGCGGCGACCCACTCGGCGCTGTTCTGCGCCCAGAGGATGAGGCGGTCGCCCGGCTGGAGGTTGTGGGAGGCCAGGAGTGCGGCGAAGCGTCCGGCTCGGGTTGCGATCTGTTCGTAGGTGGTCGCCTTGCGGCGGTTGCCGGTGTACTGGACGATGGCTGTCTGGTGGCCGAAGCGACGGAAGTCGTCAAGGAGTACGGCCAGGTGGGGGCGGGTGGGCATGGGTGTTCGCTAAACCCAAGATAACCTATGCTGTCCGGGGACTGTCCTGCCGGACGGGCCCACTGCGCGTGGGGCGTTCACTTCGTGACTTGTATACCGGCTTCGCCCCAGGCCTCCCGATGGTCGGCACAAGATCTTTCTTCGCGACCAACGGGAGTGCCAACCGAAGGGGTAAACACGTCACGAAGTGACTTAGCGGCCTGGGGGCGCGGGGACCATTACGGCTCCAGGGTCGACCCTGGGGATGCCGAAGTGTCCACTGAGATGGACGAGGTCGAGTGGACGAAGCTCGCACGCGATCTGGATGACGCTCATATCGCGCGCAGAGCGGTTGATGACGGTGACTCCGGTGATGTCCGCGCCGGCGAAGTGGAGCCAGAGATCGGTGACAGTGTTGCGGGGCTGGGCGGTGTTGGCGGAGTTCTGGTTGGCGTTGACGAGATGCTTCCAGCCGGCGGCGTTGTAGGAGGCGATGATGGCGTCCATGGCCTCAGGGGTGTAGAAGGCCGGGCGGGGATAACGGTAGTTGTCGATCGAGATGCCGGTGAGGGCGGCGGGAGCGCGGTTGGCGTCGAGGCCGTTGGACTCGAGGAGATTCTGCGCGATCTGAATCATGCTGCGGTCGAAGCTGAAGGAGGTGTGGGTGGCGGGCTGGTCGGCGAGGTTCATGAGCGCGCCGTGGAGGTCGAGCGGCGGGGGCGGTGGACCGGCGGGTGGCGGGCCGGGTGGTTGCGCGATAGCCACTGCGGTAAAGAGGGCGAGAGTGAATAGGACGGGACGCAGTTTCATGGATGTCTCCCTGATTGATTGGACCCGGATTTCGGTGGGGAGTTCTCCCCGGTGCACTATTATTTGCTTGTTGGGGTGGGCGCGCAAGTCTTCCGGCTTTTTAGCTATTGCAGAACGGGCAACAGCAAAGACAAATGCGGGGGTCTCTCCACTGCGCAGCTCCCGATGAGACTGTGAGCTGCTTCGGTCGAGATGACGCACTTTTCGTGGAGAGAGTGAGATAGGACAAAGGCAACCGCGACGGCGACGGTTTGGGTCTGCGGTGAGAAGGCCTATTGGGGTGGGCGGGGGGAGAAGTAGCCCTTCTGGGCGCGGACCTTGAAGCGGGGGTCGTTGGCCTGGAGGTAGATAGTGCGGAAGGAGCCGTCCATGCGGAGATCGGCGGGGCGGTAGACGAGGTGGTACTGGCTGCGCAGCTCCTCTTCGATGTTGCGGAAACCGATGGCTACGTCTTCGAGCTTGGTGGGGTAGAAGGCCTGGCCGCCGGTGGCGTCGGAGATGGCTTTGAGGACGTCGTCGCCCTTGTCTTTGCTGGGGCTGATGTTGGTGCTGATGGTGTAGACGATGGTGTCGGCGCGCTGGCACATCTTGATGGCGTCGGATTCCTGGACGCGGGAGTAGTTGTCGTCGCCGTCGGAGACGAGGATGAGGGCGCGGCGGACGGCTCCGGTCTCTTGCAGCGGGAGCATCTGGTCTTTGCAGGTCTTGTAGAGGGCGTCGAAGAGGGCGGTACCGCCGCCGGGGCGGAGCTTGCGGATGCCCTGGTTGAGGAGATCGACGTTGTTGGTGAAGTCCTGGGCGACGTCGGTTTCGATGTCGAAGCCCTCGACGAAGGCGCGGTCGTTGAGGTGCAGGATCTGGAGGAGGAACTCAATGGCGGAGTCCTGCTCGAACTGAAAGCGCTGGCGGATGGAGCTTGAGGTGTCGAGCATGATGCCGACGCGCAGGGGGAGATTGGTTTGCTGGGTGAAGCGGAGGACGGCGGTGGGAGGACGGCCGTCGTCGAGGAGGCCGAAGTTTTCGCGCTTGAGGCCTGTGATGAACTTTCCGTGCTTGTCGGTAACGGTGAAGATGAGATTGACTTCGTTGACCTGAACCCTGAGGGTCTCGACGGGCTGGTCCTGGGGGGTGTCGGCAGCGGGTGGGGTGGCCTGACCTGGGGTCTGGGTTGGCGTTGTGGTTGCGGGGGTTTGGGTCGCGGGAGTCTGGGTTGCAGTCGCCGCGGGCTGGAGCGAAGAGGGGGGCGGCTGCGGACTCTGGGCTGCCGGGGTTGGTGTCGCTGACGCTGGCACCGATGTGGATGCGGGCGCTGGTGTGGATGAGGGTGCTGGTGTTGATGCGGGTGCTGGTGTGGTCGCAGACTGGGCGACTTCAGCGGAGGATGGGGCGGCGGAGTCGCTGGAGGAGACGAAGAGGCGGTGTAGCCAGTTGGGCCTTTGAGTCAGCGTAGTCTGCGCATGGAGAGACGGGGCGGCGAGGAGGAGGAGGAGCAGGGCGGATCGTAAAAACACGGGGAGTTTAACCCTTGAGGCGTGGTTCATTCGGTTGGGGGCGGTCACTCGGATGATTCTACTCAATTGTGGACGAATTGGTGCGAATTGCTTGCAAAAACGTCTCTAGTTCGACAGGGAGGGGTGCGGCGAGATCCATCGGTTTACCGGTCTGCGGGTGGGTGAAGGAGAGATGCGCGGCGTGGAGGAAGTTTCGCTCGAGGTTGAGGGCGGGGGCTAGGCCGGGGATGAGGTGCGGTGCTCCGTAGAGCGTGTCGCCGACGACGGGATGGCCGAGGGATTGGGCGTGGACGCGGATCTGGTGGGTGCGGCCGGTTTCGATGCGGACCTCGACCAAGGTGAACGGGACGTAGGGGGTGGCAAGACGTTCGAGGACGTGGAAGTGGGAGACGGCGGTGCGGCCATCGGCGCGGCGAGTGGTCATGCGGGTGCGGCGGATGAGGTCGCGGGCGATGGGGAGGTTGACGGTGGTGTCGTCTTTTTTGATGTGGCCGTGGAGGAGGGCTACGTAGGTTTTGGTGACCTGGCGGCGGGAGAACATGTCGCCTAACTTGCGGTGGGTGCTGTCGTCTTTGGCGACGAGGATGAGGCCGCTGGTGAGCTTGTCGAGGCGATGGACGATGCCCGGGCGGAGGTCGCCGCCGACGTCGGAGAGCTTGGCGAAGTGGAAGAGGAGAGCGTTGACGAGGGTGCCGCGGTTGCGGGCGTCGTCCGTGGTGCCGGCTCCGGCGTGGACCATCATGCCGGCGGGCTTGTTGATGACGGCGAGGTACTTGTCTTCGTGGAGGATATGGAGGGGGATGTCTTCGGGGACGGCGTGGAGGGGTGCGGGCTGGGGCGAGCCTTCGATCTCGATGGATTCACCGCCGTGGAGCTTTTGTTTGGGCTTGGCGGGGTTGCCGTCGACGCGGACCTGGCCAGCTTCGATGAGGAGCTGGACGCGGGCGCGGGAGATGTCGGGGAGGGCCTGGGCGAGGTAGAGATCGAGGCGGAGGTTGGCGGCGGCGGGGTCGGCGAGGAAGGTGCGGACTGCATCGGAGTCCTCGGCTTCGTCGAATTCGAGGACCGGGACGGGTGGCGCGGCAGTCTCTTCTACGCCGCGGGTGGCGCGGTACTCGGGTTTTACGGTGCGGCGGCGCTGGCCCTTGGGGAGCATGTTCTTAGACGGCATGGGTGACCAGCTTTCCTGGCAACAGTACGAGGACGACTGCTACAACGATCATACCGAGGGAGATCCATTGGATGGGGTCGAGCGCGGTGTAGAGGGTGCTGGTGGTGTAGGGGTAGGGCTGGCGGAAGAAGGTTAGAAGGAACTGGAGGGTGCCTGCGGAGGCCAGGGCCAGGGCGACGGTTTCTCCGGGTTGGCGGCGGTGTTTGAGTTGACGGAGGAGGAGCAGGGTGAGGATTGCGGCGATGATGGCGGCGTAGAGTGCGACGGCGTGGAGGCGGGTGTGGCTAGGCGGGATGCGGAGGCCCCAGGAGAGGGTGGTGGGGAGGCCGGCGTCGCTGCCTTCGGAGAAGTGGCCGAGGGCGAGGAAGGCCCAGATGAGCGAGGCGGGGGGACTCCAGGCGTCGAGGGTGTCGAGGAGCGGGAGGTTGCGGATGCGGAGATAGAGCAGGGTGGCGAGAAGAGTGAGGAGGATTCCGGTGGAGGTGAGGGAGGGTACGGTGAGTAGAAGGATGGGGTAGGCGAGGAAGTTGTGGAGATTGGTGGCGATCAGAAGGATGCGGGAGAGTGCGAAGGCGGAGAGGAGGGTGAAGAGGCCGGCGTTCCAGAGGCTGTCGGAGTTAAGACCGACGAGGGCGGCGGTGCGCAGGCTGAGAGAGAGCGCGGCCATGAGGCCAAGGGCGGCGAGGACGCCGAAGGTGGGGAGGAGGAGATGGCCGGAGTGGAGGAGGTAGGGGTGCACGTTCTGGGCGAACTCAAAGTTCTAATTCAGGAGGTGTTGCGAATACGGATTAGAAGAGCACGCAATGCAAGGACAACCGCAGATCCCTACGGGATGACAAACAAAAGGACAGGCAACGGCAGCGGCAATTACGACTGCTTGCAACCCCAAATAGTGGCTTCATTTTAAATGCGTACGTCTGGGACGGGTTTCAAGAGAAGAAGACCGACCCACTGGGCCGTACGTCGAAGCGCTGGTGAACCCGTCCTAAGACGGCGGGACCCTGCCGTGGCTCTTTAGGCGTTCCTGACTGGAGGACTGCACACCGAACCATGTCTACGAGCCAGGCCCCTGTTCAATGAATGTTGGTTCAACCAGCGTTGTTCGCGTACCTGCTTTGCAGGCCGGCGTTCTTAGTTTGGATGCTATCGGGATGTGGGGAGATTCGCAACTCGACGGCGTTGCTAAAGCACTTATCTCTAGTTTCCCGAATGGCTTGCGGTTTGTGGCTGCGGAGCCGATTTCGCGCGGGCGATGAGTTTTTTGAGTTTTCCCTCTACATCGGAGCCTGAGCCGAGCATCTCCGCAGTGAGGACGCCGTCTGAGTCGATGGTGAAGTAATGAGGGATGGATTCGACGCCGAATTCTCTGCTGAGAGAGTGATCGGCATCACGGTACTGGACCCAGGTCATCTCGTTCTTGTTGATGAAGTTCTTCCACTTGGTCTCGTCGGAGTCCCAGCTGACGCTGATGATAACCAAGGGCTGTCCGGCGAACTCTTTTGCTATCTTCTTGACGTGCGGAAGCTCCTCGTTGCATGGGCCGCACCATGTGGCCCAGAAGTCGATGAGGACGACGCGACCGCCCATGGCGTCGAGGTTGAACTTCGAACCGTCGAGCGCGGTGACCTCGAAGGCAGGGGCCATCTTGTGTAGGACGAGAGCTGGGTCGTCGGCAAAATGCTGGGCGCGAAGATAACTGGGGTCCTTCGGGCTGATGCAAGTGAGGCAGCCTTTGAACTGGTCGCGGGCCGCATCCATGTTGCCGAGATACGCGAGGATTTTGCCGTCGAGATAAAAGGCGCTGGCGTTTTGGGGATTGTCGACGAGAGCAGCCTTTAGCTCTACGTCTGCTGCGTGCATGAGTTCGGGTTTGTGTTTGTCACCGGCCTGGAGAAAGAGGGTGTAGCCGTGATTGACCTCGGCTCGGGACTTGAGCGCGGGCGTGGTTGCGGCGGACTCAAGCGAAGAGGCAGAGGAGACTGCATCCTTATACCTGCCAGTTTGGATCTGCAGGGCGAAGATTTCGTTGAGGGTATCGATGTCTTTTCCGTCTGCAATTTTGTTGGCTTTTTTGTAGGCGTCAAGCGCGAAGGAGAGCTGCCGGTGCTGCGCGAGTTGTTTGCCTTCGGTGATCGCAGATTGGAACTTTGGATTTGATTTGTAGTCTGCGGAGGGTTGTTCGCCCAGAACAGGCAGAGAGAGGAAGCTAACAAGGAGAATAGTGGCAGGAAGGATGCATCGGCGCATCGAAGGGCTCCGGAACGATGATGGTGGCGCACCGATCATTACAGGCCAAGGTCTTGCGCTCAAGTGAAAAATGCAAGAGGGGGTGCTGCCTGGGCCGGACCAGAGCTGGCTTTTCGAGCTCGCGAAGGATTCGACCTGGAGGCTAGCCGACTTTGCGGTCTTCTAGGAGTTCGTCGAGGAGGTGGGATAGGTTGCCGGCACGGGAGCGGACGGACTGCTGTGAGGATTGGAGGCTACCGGCTAGGTTGTCGCTGCGGTCGCGGGCGCAGCAGAGCTCGTCGGCGATGTTGAGGGCGGCGAGGACGGCTACGCGGAGTGAGTCGACGGTGTTGCCGTGGGCGGAGACGGCACGCATCTTGGCGTCGACCATGGCGGCGAGACGCTCGATGTAGACGGGGTCGGTGCCGCGGAGGTGATAGATCTGGTCATAGATTTCGACGGCGATGGACTGGCTCTGCGTGGGCTCGGCTGCGGGTGATTGCGTGGCCTGGGGGGCTTCGCGAGTCTGAGCTTCGAGAGTCTGGTTCATCGGGTCTCCTGGCGGTGGGTTAGAGGAGTTCGTCCATCTGCTGGAGCATCTTTTCGACGCGCTGGCGGACGGCTTCACGCTCTTTGGTGAGGGTGGTGAGCTCGGATTCGACCATGGTGGAGAGGGTTTGCTGCTCGGCTAACTGAGCGCGGAGGGTGGCTACTTCGGCTTCGGCGGTGGCGCGGGCTTCGCGTTCGCGCTTGACGACTTCTACGGCGCGGAGGACTTTTTGTTCGAGGGCCTGAAATTCATCGACGCTGATTGTGGAGGTGCTCATATTGATTTCAGTATAGACGGCGGAGACGAGGATATTTGCTGGGGAAAAACGGGGTGGAATCTATTTGGGTGCGGGTTTTTTGCGGATTATTTTCTGTTTGTGGTGGAGTGGCGGTTTTTCAGGGGGTTTTTGAGATTTTGGGTGGTTTTGATGTGGTGAATTTGTGGTGCGGTTGTGGTGATTTGTGTGGCTGAGTGTGGTTCTTTGCCGTCATGTTTTCGGGGGCGAAAAAAGTGACAGGGTTTTGGGATTTATTTTTTGGGTGCAGAGACTGTCCTGCCGGACGGGCGCCCTGCGCGGGCGGCGGTCACTTCGTGACTTGTATACCCCTTCGGTTGGCGCTCCCGTTGGTCGCAAGGAAAGATGATTCCGACCATCGGAGGACCACGCGAAGCTCTAAAAAGGCGTGCGAACTCCCGCTCCACGCGTAGTGGGCCCGTCCGGCAGGACAGTTGATCAGCTTGTTTTGGCGGGGCTCTCTGCGCCGTCGCGGATGGTGCCTCCGAGCGCGGTGAGGGCGGCTATGATGCGGGTCCACCAGTCGGTGAGCTCGTCTTCGCGGAGGGTGCGTTCGTTGGACTGGAAGACCGTGCGGAGGAGGAGCGAGTAGACGCCGGGGTACTTCTTCGCGTCGCGCCAGACTTCTATTGGTTTGAGGCTTTGCAGCTCGGAGATCGACAGCGCGTGGATGGCGTCGGAGACGGTTTGCCATTGGGTGGCGTCGGGAAAGACGAAGGAGAAATCGCGCTCGACGGCCTGGTAGCGGGAGAGATCGTGGGCGGTGATTTTTTTGAGGGGGAGCGCGTAGAGGGCGGCGAGGTCAAGCTGCGCGAGGTAGAGGGGCTGGCGGAGTTTGCGGGATTCTTTTTGCGTGTGGACTAGCTCGCCGAAGTGGGCGATGGGGTGGTTGTTCAACAGTGCTGTCGCGCTACGGCCTGGCTGGAGCCACGCTGGAGCGACCGCCGAGAAGGTAAGCGGCTGTACGGACGAGATACGGGGGTCTCTCCGCTCCGGCGGCAAAAACGCCGCCTCCGGTCGAGATGACGATTCTTTTGACGACGCTAGAACGTCGGGAGGAAAGGCGCCCCTTGCCGCCTCTGATCGAAATGACGGATTCTTTCCACTGTCTGGATTTTTTTGACTGTCCGCGTTCAGGTCGAAGAGGGAGAGGAGGGATTCGATGGCGCCCTTGAGTTCGAAGAAGGGAGCGTCGGCGGCGATTTGGAGTGGGGCCGTGGGTTGAGACGCGGCGGTGGTGAGGCCGAAGGAGAGCTGGGGGGACTCGTGGACGTCGGAGATGTAGTTGGCGTCGGCGCGGATGGTGGCGGTGAAGATTTGGCCCTGCTCGAAGAGGCGGACCTCGCGGACGTCGCGGTTGAGGTTGTGGGCGAGCATGGTGACCATGCCGGGGATGAGTGAGGGGCGGAGGAGGGAGGCCTCTTCGGAGAGGGGGTTCTCCATGGGGACGATTGCCGCTCCAATAGAAGACGGATCGCTGTCGCGATGGCCCACACGTGACGGTGAGGCTGTCACGTATGGGGCACTCGGATTTGAGGCACTTTGTCCGATTTGCGAAGAACCCACCCTTTGCGATGAGATTGCAAAGGATGGAGCACCCGGTTCATTGGCATCCGGTTCTTTAGCACCCGGATTTTGTGCTCGCGCGGTTGCGTAGAAGAGGTCGGAGTCTTGTTGAGAGGCGAAGGTGCTGGAGATGGATTCGCTGAAGCCGAGGGCGAGGAGGCGGGTGCGGACGGCGGTCTCTTTGGCTTGGTTGGGTTGGGTGAGGACTACGCCGGGTGCGGGGAGGGTGTTGGCGAAGCGGTTGTAGCCGTAGACGCGGGCGACTTCTTCGATGAGGTCGATCTCGCGCTCGAGGTCGAGACGCCAGCTTGGGAGTTTGGTGGAGTAGACGGCTTGATCGTCACGCAGACCGTGGAGGAGGAGCTCGCAGCCTAGCGAGGTGAGGTACTGGGCGACGATCTCGGAGGTGATGCCCTGGGGGTCGATGGTGGTGCCGAGGTGGCGCTGGACTTGTTTGACGGAGAGGTCGATGGGTGGACGATTTGCGGTGCGGGCGGCTACCTCGGGGTCGAGGAGGTCGATGAGTTCGCCTTCGGGTTTGCCTCCGTGCTCGAGGATGATTTGCGTGACGAGGGCGTTGGCGATGGGTGCGGCGTTGAAGTCTGCTCCGCGCTCGAAGCGGTGGGAGGCGTCGGTGTGGAGGCCGTGGCGGCGTGAGCTGCGGCGGACAGTGGCGGGATCGAACCATGCGGCTTCGACGAGGATGTTTTTTGTCTCGGGGGTGATCATGGAGTCCCAGCCGCCCATGACTCCGGCCAGCGCGAGGGCCTTCTTTTCGTCGGCTACTACGAGGTCGTCGGCTTCAAGGGTGCGGTCGGTGCCGTCGAGGAGTTTTAACTTTTCGCCTTTGTGTGCGAGGCGGACGACGATGCCTCCTTCGATCTGGTCGAGGTCGAAGGCGTGGGTGGGATGGCCCATGCCGAGGAGGACGAAGTTGGAGGCGTCGACGGCGTTCGAGATCTGTTTCTGACCGAGGAGGGTGAAGTAGGCGGCGACGTGGGCCGAGCTGGGGGCGATGGTGACGTTGCGGATGACCTGGGCGGTGAAACGGCCGCAGAGGCCTTTGGCTTCGGGGGCGATACGGACGGAGAAGGGTGCGTCGACGAGTGTGCCGATGGGGAGTTTGGGGTTGAGGTCGGCCAGCGGCAGGTTGTAGATGGTGGCGGCCTCGCGGGCGATGCCGTAGTGGTTCATGGCGTCGACGCGGTTGGTGGTGATGTCCATCTCGAAGAGGTGACCGTTGTTGGGACCGAGGGGGTGGACGCCTTCGACTGCGATGCCGCGGAGGGTCAGGTCGTCGGCTAACTGCCGATCATCAATGGGGAGTGCAGGGAGATAGTGGCGGAGCCAGGTGGTGAGGATATTCATGATGGACGGTTTCCAGTCTAAATGGTGGCAAACAGATGACTGGGGGTTTCCCCGGGGACAAGCGAGCGCGGGTCGAAGCGAAAGGATGATTACCGCACGGTGCTAGCTTGTGCGCAACGTGGTGCATGGTCAAATCTGCGATGGGTTAGAAAGAGAGCGAATCGTTGGGTTTGTGCTTAATCTCAATTGGCCCGTGTCGTGCAGATATTGTTAGCGCGGCCCCTGATCAGGATGCAGGAAAATCTATTTTGTGACCCCTGGAGGTTACGATGCGTTTTGCTGTTCGCTCGATCGCATTTCTCGCTCTCATGGTTGGACCCGCCATGGTCTCCCACGCCGACACGTACCAGTTTACATTTACGCCGTCAGCCGGCAGCAGTGCCGACTCTTTCAGCTTTCAGTTGCCTTCGTCACCAACTGCCATCTTCTCTACCACCAATTTTTTCCAACTTGGTACAAGCGTAACAGCGGACGGCTCGACCGGCGCGGGTGGTGTCTCATTCGGTAATACCGGCTTCCTTGAGATTTCCGCTCCAGGTCACCTCAACCTTCCATTTCAGGGCCCAACCCTCTTTACGGGGACCGACGCACATCCGACCTTCCTTCTTGGGGAATTCAGCTTAACTGAAACCAGGGTTGTGGTGGGTAATCTCGTGATTGTCCCAGGTGGCCCAGGCATCCTTGATATCACCGATCTAAGCTCGCCTTCTCCGACTCCGGAGCCTTCTACGCTGGTTCTTTTCGGAACGGGCTTGCTTGGGATGGCTGGAGCAGCACGGCGCAGGTTCTTTCGCGCATAGAACGATTGCCTTCTGGTGAAGCCCCTGCCTTCTGGCGGGGCTTTTCCTTTGCTGCAGCTAGAAAGATAGCGCTAAACCGAAAGAGGCGACGGGGCGGGATTTGGACGAACATTCCGTGTGCTGATTGCGTACTGCGGTGGGTGTTGCGATTTCAGGAGAGGTGGATGTTTATGAAGAGGCTTTCGGCTTTGCTTTCGCTCTTTTTGGTTTCGGGCGCGTTTGTTTTAGCTCATGCGCAGGCGGTTCAGTCTTTGGACAGCATGAAGAGCCAGGAGGAGTTGACGCGGGCGATTACGATGCTGGATAAAGAACTGTTCGACGCTTACAACACCTGCAACCTGGACATGCTGGGCACGCTAGTGACGGATGATCTGGAGTTCTATCACGACAAGACGGGGCTTGCGGTGGGGAAGCAGGTGTTTCTAGATGCGATCAAAAACAATATCTGCGGGAAGGTGACGCGGGAGCTGGTGCCGGGGACGCTGGAGGTGTATCCGCTGCATGGGTATGGAGCGGTGGAGATCGGGGTGCATCGCTTTCACCATCCTGGGACGCAGGATCATGGGGTGGTGGGTGAGGCGAAGTTTATTACCCTGTGGCAGTACAAGGATGGAGCGTGGAAAGTTTCGAGGGTGATCAGCTACGACCATCACGGGGCGAAGTGAGTGCGGAAGTTGTGGCGGAGGCGGGTGGGGTTTGTGGCGATGATGGCTGCGTGGTTCGGGGAGGATTTGTGATGCGGCGAGTTCTTTTGGGTTTGGGGATGGTGGTTTTCTGTGGCGTGGCGCTGGCGCAGTCTACGAGTTGGCCTGCAGGGCCGGAGCATGCGGTGGTGACGCTTTGGCCGCAGGGGGCGCCTGGGCCTAATACGACGACGGGGCCGGAGGCGGAGACTTCGACGGCGGCTAGTCCGATGATTGCGGGGAGATGGGTGGCGCGGGTGGGGAATGTTTCGGTGCCTACGCTGACGGTGTATGCGGCGAAGGGGGCGGGCAATGGGGCTGGGGTGGTGGTGCTTCCGGGGGGCGCGTACAAGATTCTGGCGATGGATCTCGAGGGGACCGAGGTCTGCGATTGGCTGACGGCGCGGGGAGTGGCGTGCTTTCTGCTGAAGTATCGGGTGCCGGGGACGGGGCCTTATCCGAAGTCGGACGAGGCGCTCGCGGATGCGCAGAGGGCGGTGGGGTTGGTGCGGGAGCATGCGGCAGAGTGGAAGGTGGATGCGAAGAAGATTGGGGTGCTGGGGTTTTCGGCGGGTGGGCATCTGGCGGCGGCGGTGAGTACGCACTATGAGAAGCGGCTCTACGCAAAGGTGGATGCGGCTGATGAGTTGAGTTGCAGGCCGGACTTTGCGGTGGTGGTATATCCGGGGTATCTGGCGGATGCGGAGAATGGGATGAAGTTCAGCGCGGATATTCCGGTGACGAAGGACACGCCGCCTACGTTTCTGGTGCAGGCGGAGGATGATCCGGTACACGTGGAGAATGCGGTGGAGTACTTTCTGGCGCTGAAGGGCGTGGGTGTTCCGGCGGAGCTGCATGTGTATGCCGAGGGCGGGCATGGATATGGACTGCGGCAGACGATGCTGCCGGTGACGGGGTGGCCGGATTTAGTGGATGTGTGGATGAAGACGATTGGAGTGACGCCGGTGGGGCGGTGAGTCTGCTCGCGCGCGACAGCCGGGGTTAGTTTCGGCTTTCGATAGAGTAATTTGTGGCGTGGGCGGGTGGCGTCGGATATGCTGGTCGCTACTCCGGTATCAACTTTACGCTGCACCTTTCGCTGGACATTTTTTGAACATCTTTTTTGGACGAGGATAGACGATGCTTCGCTTGCTTCTACATTGGGTTTTGAATGCCGTGGCGCTGCTGGTGGTGGCGCACTTTGTCCAGGGTTTCGACGTAAATAACTTTGTGTCGGCGCTGATTGCGGTGGTGGTGATTGGGTTGTTCAACGCAACGCTGGGATTGCTGCTGAAGATCATTACGCTGCCGCTGGGGATTCTCTCGTTTGGAATCTTTTTTCTGGTGATCAATGCGGTGATTCTGTGGTTCTCGAGCAAGTTTGTGCCGGGGTTTGCGGTGACGACGTTCAAGGCGGCGTTTCTCGGGGCGCTGGCGCTGGCAGTGCTGCATCTGCTGTTTGGTTTCTTCGGTGCGGCTATGAAGAGACGTTCGTAGGGAGGGACGATTCTGGAGAGTAGAGCGTGAGGAATCCTTTGGACTATCCTTTGCTGGTATTTGTAACTGCATTTGTTCTTTTGTGGTTCGCGGCGTGGATGGGTGGATGGATCAGCCAGCGGCGGCGTGATTTGACCGATGAGCTGCGGACCGACTTTGGCGTGGTGCTGGCCGCGACTCTGACGTTGCTGGGGCTGATTATCGGGTTCAGCTTTTCCATGGCGACGGGGCGCTACGACCAGCGCAAGACGTATGAAGAGGCCGAGGCGAATGCGATTGGGACTGAGTATGTGAGGGCGGATCTGCTACCGGCGGCGGAGGGTGCCGAGGTGCGGGCGCTGCTGAGGCAGTATACGGACCTGCGGATTCGGTTTTACAAGACGCGGGACCAGGGGGATCTTCGGCAGATCGATCTGGATACGGCGCGGTTGCAGGGGGAGCTTTGGGCGGCGGCTCGGAAGCCTGCGATGGCGCAGCCTTCGCCGGTGATTGCGCTGGCGGTGGGTGGGATGAATGATGTACTGAACTCGCAGGGGTATACGCAGGCTGCGTGGTGGAATCGGATTCCGGTGGCGGCGTGGTGCCTGATGTTTGCGATTGCGATTTTTTGTAATGGGCTGCTGGGGTATGGGGCTCGGCAGATGGAGCCGAGGCTGTTCATGGTGCTTCCGGTGGTGGTGGCGGTGGCGTTCTTTTTGATTGCGGATATTGATAGTCCGCGTGGTGGGGTGATTCGGGTGCATCCGCAGAATTTGGTTAGTTTGCGGGCTGGGCTGGGTGCGGAGTAGGTTGAATCGTTCAGGTCCGGGGAAGCAAGGGTTCGAGTGAGAAGGCAGCTGCAAAGCAGATCAGGATGACAGCATAGAGACTAAAGAACAGACAACGGCAACGCGCGAAGAGGGTGGGTTGAAAGGGACGAGCGGTCGGGGCGGTCAGGGTTCTTCGGGATCCTTCGCTGCGCTCAGGATGACGGCGTAACAACTTCACGACAACGACCACCGCAGATGCAACGGCAACAGCAACAACAACAACAACAACAACAACGGCAACGGCAACCGCAACCGCAACCGCAACCACAAGAACTGGCTAGGAAGAGGCGTTCCTTCCACCCATCGCGATGAAGCTGCGATGGATGGGGCACCCGATGATTTGTGTGGGTCTAGGCAACAGCAACTGCTGGAACGGCTATTTTAGGACGTTGATGCGCGTCTACCAGGGGTCGAGGCCAAGGAGTTGCGGCCAGTGGGGTTAGTTGGCCGGTCTCGTATTTGGTGCGCTCCCACTCGCGGGGGTCGCCGGGGAAGGCAAAGATCTGCGGTCTAGAAGTGGTAGGTGATGTCGCCGGCGGCGATGAACTGGGTCTTTTTGGTGCCCAGGTCGTAGGCGGGGAGGTTGTAGGAGTGCTCTAGGCGAATCTCGGGGCGGAAGAGGACGGTGCTGCCGATCCAGTGGCCGTAGCTGATGAGGTGCTCGGAGTATTTGGTGGTGTAGCCGGTGCGCTGGCCTTTGATGTCGTCGACGAACTCGTTGCGGATGGAGAGATAGTTTTTGTGATTGAACTCTTTTTCCGTGTAGTTGACGATGGCCACTTCGGGGGCGAAGCAGGTTCTTTCGCCGAAGGAACAGAAGGCTCCATTGGCGCCGATCTCGGGCTTGATGGGGTTGGCTACGTTGCCGGCGATGTTGGGCACGTCGCGCTGGTACATGTACCAGGTCTCGGTGTCGGTGTGCCAGGTGGCGTTGATCTTGTGGTACCAGGTCTCGTAGTAGCCCTGGAGGTTGTTGTAGGCGTACTTGCCTTTGTTGAAGGAGTTGGCGCAGGTGTAGAGGGCGTCTCCGCCTTTGTGCCAGGTGTAGTCGACGCAGGCGGTGCCGGTGGGGGTTGCGTCTTTGGTCCAGGGGGCTACGTCGTTGCCACCGGAGAAGCCGGCCTGGATGAGCCAGTGGTCGGAGAGCTTGATGGAGGCGACGATGCCGGTCTGGGTGTAGGGGTCGATGGTGTAGAGGAGGGAGTGGGAGTAGGTGTAGTTGTTGGGGGCAAGTTGGGCCTCGATGTCGGGTAGGGAGATGTAGCGGCCCATGCGGATGTTCATGCCCTTGGCGACGTGCGGGATGTAGAGGTCGAAGTAGAACATGACGGGGTCGTAGCCGTACTCGTGATTTTGAAGGAGGAGTTGCTGGGAGAGGATGCCCTTGGAGGTGGTGTAGCGATAGTCCTGCCCCCAGAGCTGGGCGAAGCGGAAGCCATAGTCGATGTGGTCGGTCTGGACGGTGTCGGGCAGGCGTTCGATGAAGAGGACCTGCTGGTCGGGCGTGATGCGATTGGGATTGTAGTAGTAAGCTGCGGGGGAGTTTGCGCCGTCGCCCTTGTTGGAGGTGCTGACGTTGAAGCCGCCGTTTAGCCAGCCGTAGATCTTTGTGCGGGTTCGATTCTGGTTGATGGCCTGCATGAGGGGGTAGGTCTGGGTGTCGGGCGCACCGAGGACGGGTGTTCCGCCTACGCTGTAGTCGCTGCTTGGGAAGGGCGTGGAGTCGAGCGGGGCTGGATAGCCGCGACGAACGGGGTCCGGGACTGCGGGCTGGGTTGGGTGCCAGTCTTCCTTGTACGCGTCGGTGAGGCCGGCGAGGAAGGGCTTTGGGGCGTCTGGAGTTGAGGCTGCGGGGGCTGCGGGGGCGGAAGCGTTGATATGATCCTGGATTTGATCCTGGGCTGTCGAAGGGGCGGCGGAGAGGACGATCAGGACGGCATTCAAAAATATGAGGCGGCGGGGGCGTTCGCGCATGGAGGGAACTGCCGCCTCCCATAAGCAGCAATCTTCTTATCTAAATTGTTATGGCGTAAAGATTTCGTTGGTTCGGCGTAAAGAACTCGTAAGGACGAGTGCTTCGGGTCCTGCCGGACAGGCCGCCTGCGCGGCGCGCGGTCACTTCGTGACTTGTTTACCTTGTCTGGGTGACGCGGGCTCTGCGGCCCTCGCGTTGCTCGGGATTGAGTTAGGCAAATTGCTCGAGGAAGCGCATGTCGCCGGAGTAGAAGTGGCCTATGTCGGAGACGCCGTGGAGCATCATGGCGATGCGCTCGACACCCATGCCGAAGGCGAAGCCGGTGATCTTTTCGGGGTTGTAGGCGTCGTCGGAGGGATTTATCTTTCGGCGCTCGGCAGTGACTGCGGCGAAGACGGCGGGGTCGACCATGCCGCAGCCGAGGAGCTCGATCCAGCCGGAGTGTTTGCACTTGCGACAGCCTTTGCCACCGCAGAAGATGCAGGAGATCTGGACGTCGGCGCTGGGTTCGGTGAAGGGGAAGAAGCTGGGGAAGAAGCGGGTTTTTACGTCGCTGCCGAAGAGGGCCTTCATGGCGTGGTCTAACGTTCCTTTTAGATCCGAGAACGTGATGTTGGTGTCGACGCAGAGGCCTTCGATCTGATGGAAGATCGGGGAGTGGGTGGCGTCGGCGGCGTCGTTGCGGTGGACCTTGCCGGGGATGACGATGCGGATGGGTGGGGCTTGCGCGATCATGGTGCGGATCTGGACAGGGCTGGTGTGGGTGCGCATGAGGAGGCGGTCGCGGCTGGGGCGGGATTGCTGGTTGGCGATGACTAGTGTGTCTTGTGTGTCGCGGGCTGGGTGGTTCTCGGGGAAGTTGAGGGCTTCGAAGTTGTAGAAGTCGGACTCGACCTGGGGGCCGAGGTTGGTGCTGTAGCCGAGATGATGGAAGACGGAGACGATCTCGTGCATGGTCTTGAGGAGGGGGTGGGGGATGCCGGGGGCGCGGAGGGTGCCGGGGAGGGTGATGTCGATTCCCTGCACTGCTGTGGTGGGTTTTGCGGCGGGGGCGTCGAGGGCGGCTTCGATCTGCTGCTTGAGCTGGTTGAAGCGGATGCCAAGGGCTTTTTTGGCTTCGGGTGGGGCGGATTTTAGCCAGGCTTCGGTGATGAGCTTGAGGCGGCCTTGTTTGCGGCCAAGCCAGTGGAGGCGGAAGGCTTCGGGGTCGGTTGTGTCCGTGGTGCGGGCCTCTTCGGCGAGGGTGGCGAAGGCGTTGTCGAGGGAGGCTTCGTCGTAGGACGGGAGTTGCGGTATGGGTTCGTTCATGAATTTTGATCAGGCGGAGATGGGCATTCGGGCTACGCGGGTGGTGGGTTCGGGAATGGGGTCGCCGTCGGCGCGGAGGCCTTCGATGTGGAAGACGATGCCCTCGCGGAGGAGCTGCTCGGTGGCTTCGTAGGTGGGGCCTGCGACGCCGAGACCGGGCAGGTCGGGGACGTAGGCGCTCCAGCCGGTGGCGGTCTGCTCGAAGATGACGGCGTACTCTTTCATAGCTTTATACCTGCCTGCTTGAAGATGCTTTTGCGGGTACCTTCGTCCATGTCTTCTGAGGGATGACCGCGATGGTGACTCTTCCCGGCTTGGTCGGGTGCTTGAACTGACGGTGGCTGCCGCGTTGGGCAACCTGATACCAGCCATCCTCGTGAATCAGCCTCAGAATATCCCGCGTCTTCATTAATTCTCTACGTCCTAAGTGTATCGCAGAGGACCAGGACGCAGCTGGTGCTGTACCGGATGGACGTGGCCATTCTGCGAAGTTGTCCGCGTGGATGACAGAGAAAAAGGACAAGCAAAGGCAAGAGCGGGGCTGGGGAAGGTTATACATTCCCACCCATCGCGATGAGACTGCGATGGATGGGGCACCCGATCATTTGCGGATGGGCGCTAGAGAGCGGAGAGGACGATCGTTGGACGGTGTTTGACTGCCAGGCAGGGAAAGGTTATACATTCCCACCCGATCGTCCGCAGGATGACGAAAAAAAAACACTCAGCAGCAGCAGCGAGGTTTTTACTAGAGGGCGGAGAGGACGATGAGGGCTACGAGGACGCCCATGAGGAGGCTGCGGCGGTCGGTGATGGCGTAGACGACGGGGTCTTCGTTGAGCTGACCGCGAGAGGCCAGAAGCCAGAGACGCATGATCCAAAGGATAAGGACGGGAACGAGAAGCCAGAGTCGCCGGGTGTGTTGGTAGAGCTGAGCCGCATCGAGAGTCGAAATGTAGAGGGTGAGGACGACGACGGAGGCGAAGCCGCTAGCGGAGCCGAAGCTGCGAAGCTGCTCGATGTCGGAGACGTGGTAGCCGCGGCCTCCGACGGTGGAGCCGCCGCGCTCGCTGAGGTTTTCGAGCTCGGCGAAGCGTTTGACCAAAGCGAGCGAGAGAAAGAAGAAGATGCTGAAGCTGCCGAGCCAGGTGGATACGGGCACGCCCGAGGCAGCGGAGCCGGCGATGATGCGAATGGTGTAGAGGCCGGAGAGGACGATGACGTCGACCAGGACGGAGCGCTTGAAGCGCAGCGAGTAGGCGAGTGTGGTGACGAGGTAGATGCCGAGCCACTCGAGGAAGTAATGCGGCTTAATGAGGGAGACGAGTTGAGGCGACAGGGCGGCGATGACACGGGGCACTGACAGCGCCAGAACGAGAGAGGCGGCCAGCAAGAGGATGACTACGATGACGCCGGAGAGGGCGGAGAGGTCGCCTGAGGCGAAGGGACGGCGGCGCTTGCGGGGGTGCTGGCGGTCGGCTTCGAGGTCGAGCAGGTCGTTGACGATGTAGGTGGCGGAGGCGCAGAGGCCGAAGCTGAGAAAGGCGATTGCTGCTGCTGCGAGGACGCCAGGGGCCCAGGCGTGGGCGAGGAGGAGGGGCAGGAAGATGAGGACGTTTTTGGCCCACTGATGGAGGCGGATGGCTTTGGGCCAGGCTTTGAGGGGGGAGACGGTCTCGTCGAAGGTGCGGGCGGGGGTGACGCCGGCTTTGCGGAGGGCGGTGCGGAGGGCAGGGGTGGGGTTGGCGACCATGGGCTCCCTGCAGCTTTCGAGGAGGGGGAGGTCGGGCATGGCGTTGCCGATGTAGGTGAAGTTGTCGCCAAAGTGGGAGCGGAAGGCGGCGAGCTTGTTTTTGCCGGCGAGGTTGAGCTGGCCGTCGGAGGCGAGAACCCCGGTGAAGAAGCCGAGGTGGGCGGCGACGCGGCGGGCGGTGTCGGCGTCGGCTGCGGTGGCGAGGTAGATGGGGCGGCCGGTGGAGTGCTGCTGCTGAAGATATTGAAGGAGTTCGCGGTTGTAGGGGAGATGGGCGACGTCGAGCTGGACGGTGGCGGCAAGGTGGCGCTTGAGGGCGGCTTTGCCCTGGAGGAGCCAGGAGGGGAGGTTGAGGAGGGCCAGGGGGTGGTGGCGGGCGACGGCAAGGGCGGAGTCGTGCAGGGTGTCTGACTTGACGAGGGTACCGTCGAGGTCGACGCAGAGGACGGGGAGGGCTGCGGTGTCGATTTCAGTGGCCTGTTGAGGCAAAAGTGTCCTTTCGTACGTCTAACCCAATATTCGAATATGGTGCATCTCCTTGCACAGTCATTCGGCCTGGCGGCAGCGGAATGAAGGTGCTTGGATGACCAAGGTCATTATCATTTATTCTTAGATATCTGGCACAGTATTCCATTTGTTCGTGCAGTGAATTTTTCCCGAGAGAGCAGAGACCACCTCCATGCTGTCAACGCAAGTAAATGAGAGAGAACGACACGACGGGGCGGCGGTGGATGAGCCGCAGAGGAACACGCGCCAGGTAGAGCCGATTCCGGAGGAGCCGAAGGGGTCGCCGGCGCGGAAGTGGATTGTGGTGCTGGTGATTCTGGCGGTGGTGGGGGCGGCGGTGTGGAAGATCCGCCGGAACACGGCACAACAGACCGGCGTCCAGATGATGATGGCGGCGCAGGCGGACAGGCCGGCTCCGGTACAGGTTTCGTCGGTGCAGCAGAAGACGATGCCGATTTTTTTGACGGCGCTGGGGACGGTGACGGCGTACAACACGGTGACGATCAAGTCGCGTGTGGATGGGCAGTTGATGCAGGTGCCGGTACGTGAGGGGCAGGCGGTGCGGCAAGGGCAGGTGTTGGCCGAGATCGATCCGAAGCCATACCAGGCGGCGCTGGAACAGGCGCAGGGGCAGTTGGTGAAGGACCAGGCGAACGCGGTGAATGCTCGCGCGGAGGCGGCGCGGTATGAGGCGCTGCTGTCGGCTGGTGTGGTTTCGAAGGAGAGCCAGCAGGCGCAGGCTTCTACGGCGGGGCAGGCGGAGGGGTCGATTGCCTCGGACCGCGCGGCGATTGAGGCGGCGAAGGTGAATCTGGGGTATACGAAGATTTTTTCGCCGATCAATGGTGTGGTTGGGCTGCGGCAGGTTGATGCCGGAAATATTGTGCATGCAGCGGATACAAATGGATTGCTGGTGGTGACGCAGCTGCAGCCGATCGCTGTGATCTTTACGTTGCCGGAGGATCAGCTGCCGCAGGTTTTGAAGAAGACGCGCGCGGGCGACAAGCTGGTGGTGGAGGCTTATGACAGGGCTGCTGCGACACATCTGGCGAGTGGGAGTCTGCTGACGGTCGATAACCAGATTGATACGACGACCGGAACGGTGAAGGCCAAGGCCGTGTTTGAAAATAAAGATGGGGCGCTGTTTCCGAATCAGTTTGTGAATGTTCGGTTGATCCTGCAGGAGCAGAGGAATGCGGTGGTGATTCCAGCTTCGGCGCTGCAGACGGGAACGCAGGGGAACTTCGTCTATCTGCTGAAGCAGGGGCAGCCGCCGGCTGATCCGTTAGCGAAGAAGGATGCGGATGGGCCGACGATTGAGCTGCCGGAGAACAAGACGAACTTTTATGTTGTGGCGCAGACGGTGAACGTGCAATTGACCGAGGGGACGCAGGTGATCCTGAGCGGCGGCGTGAAGCCAGGAGACCAGATTGTGGTGGATGGGCAGGAGAAGTTGAAGAACGGAAGCAAGGTGTTTCCGAAGACTGTACCGGCGAAGGCTGGAGATGGAACGACTGCTGAGCTGGGTATGACGAGCAACGCGGGGCAGCCCTCGTGAGTCCTTCGAAGCCATTTATTCTTCGGCCTGTGGCCACCTCGCTTTTGATGGTGGCCATTTTGCTTGCGGGGTTTGTCGCGTATGAGCAGCTGCCGGTGTCGGCGCTGCCGCAGGTAGACTATCCGACGATTCAGGTGCAGACGTTTTATCCGGGGGCGAGCCCGGAGGTGATGGCGTCGTCGGTGACGGCTCCACTGGAGCGGCAGTTTGGGCAGATACCGGGGCTGAGCCAGATGACGTCGTCGAGTTCGGGTGGCGGCAGTGTGATTACGCTGCAGTTCGATCTGGCGGAGTCGATTGATATTGCGCAGCAGGATGTGCAGGCGGCGATCAATGCGGCGTTCAGCTATCTGCCGAAGGACCTGCCAAATCCGCCGGTGTATAGCAAGGTGAATCCTGCGGATGCGCCGATCATGACGCTGGCGCTGACCAGCGATACGCTGCCGCTGGCGAAGGTGGAGGACCTGGCGGATACGGTGATCGCGCAGAAGATCTCGCAGCTTTCGGGCGTGGGCTTGGTGTCGATCAATGGTGGGCAGAAGCCGGCGGTGCGGATTCAGGCGAACCCAACGGCGCTGGCTAACTATGGGCTGAGCCTTGAGGATATTCGTGCGGCGATCGGAACGACGAATGTGGATCAGGCGAAGGGAAACCTGAATGGGGCGAGCCAGTCGTATACGATCGGCGCGAACGATCAGCTGCCTTCGAGTGACGCTTATAACCATGTGATTGTTGCTTATCGGAATGGGTCGCCGGTGCGGCTGTCGGATGTGGCGAATGCGGTCGACAGTGCGGAGAACCTGTTTCAGGCAGCGTGGATGGGGACTGCGGCGCAGGCTGGTACGGGCGGGCAGCAGGCACACGAGGCGGTGTTGAGGCCGGCAGTGATTGTGAACATCCAGCGGCAGCCGGGGGCGAACATCATCGGCGTGGTGGATGAGGTGCAGAAGCTTCTGCCGCAGCTGCGGTCGACGATGCCGGCGACGGTACAGCTGCAGGTGCTGACGGATCGGACGAATACGATTCGGGCTTCGGTGAAGGATGTGCAGTTCTCGCTGGTGCTGACCATCGGGCTGGTGGTGATGGTGATCTTCCTGTTCCTGCGGTCGATTGCTGCGACGATTATTCCTTCGGTTGCGGTACCGCTGTCGATTGTCGGGACGTTTGGGGTGATGTACCTGCTGGGGTACAGCCTGAATAACCTGTCGCTGATGGCGTTGACGATCTCTACCGGGTTTGTGGTGGATGACGCGATTGTGATGATCGAAAACATTGCGCGGTTTCTGGAGCAGGGTGACTCACCGCTGGAGGCTGCGCTTAAGGGTTCGGAACAGATTGGGTTCACGATTGTTTCGTTGACGGTGAGCTTGATTGCGGTGCTGATTCCACTGTTGTTCATGGGCGATATTGTGGGTCGGCTGTTTCGCGAGTTTGCTGTAACGCTGGCGGTTACAATTCTGGTCTCGGCACTGGTTTCGTTGACGTTGACTCCGATGATGTCGGCGAAGCTGCTGCGGCATACGCCGGAGAGCGAGCAGAATGCGTTCTACAAGAAGAGCGAAGAGTTTTTCGAGTATGTGATTGCGAAGTATGCGGTGGGTGTGCGGTTTGTGCTGCGGCATCAGACGATGACGCTGCTGGTGACGCTGGCTACGTTTGCGCTTACGGTGTATCTGTTTTTGATTGTGCCGAAGGGGTTCTTCCCGGTGCAGGATACCGGGGTGCTGCTGGGGATTACGGAGGCTCCGCAGACGATCAGCTTCAACGCGATGAGCTCGCGGCAGCAGGCGCTGGCGAGGATTATTCTGCAGGACAAAGATGTTGAGAGCGTTTCGTCGTTCATTGGGATCGATGGGACGAACTCGACGTTGAACAGCGGGCGTATTCAGATCAATTTGAAGGATCGGGAGCAGAGGAGCTCTACTGCGCTCGAGGTGATTCAACGGCTAGAGCCGAAGGTTGCAGCGGTGGATGGGATTCAGTGCTTCCTGCAACCGCTGCAGGATCTGACGGTGGAAGACCGCGTTAGCCGGACGCAGTATCAATATTCGCTCGAGGACGCGAACGTTGACGAGCTGGCGATGTGGACCGGCAGGCTGGTCGCGAAGCTCAACCAGATTCCGATCTTGAGCGATGTGGCGAGCGATCAGCAGATGAGCGGGCTTGAGGCGCAGCTGGTGATCGATCGTGATACGGCTTCGCGACTGGGGATTACGCCGCAGAATATCGACGACACGCTGGATGACGCGTTTGCGCAGCGGCAGGTTTCGACGATCTTTACGCAGCAGAACCAGTATCATGTGGTGCTGGAGGTGGCTCCGAAGTACCAGCGGAATCCGGCGGCGCTCGATAACATTTACGTGAAGAGTTCGAACGGAACGCAGGTGCCGCTGTCGACGTTTACGCACTTTGAAGAGAAGCCCACAGCGCTTGTGATCAATCACCAGGGACAGTTCCCTGCTGTGACGATCTCGTTCAATCTGGCGCCGGGCAAGTCGATTGGTGATGCGGTGGATGCGGTGAACAAGGCCCAGGCAGAGCTGAATATGCCGCCGAGCGTGAAGGGGGAGTTCCAGGGTTCGGCGAAGGCTTTTGAGTCTTCGATTGCGAATGAGCCGATTCTGATCCTGGCGGCGCTGATCGTGGTTTATATCGTGCTGGGTGTTTTGTACGAGAGCTATATCCATCCGATTACGATTCTTTCGACGCTGCCCTCTGCTGGCGTTGGCGCGATTCTGGCGCTGCTACTGTTCCATGTGGATCTGAGTGTGATTGCGCTGATCGGAATTATTCTGCTGATCGGGATTGTGAAGAAGAACGCGATTATGATGATCGACTTTGCGCTGGAGGCCGAGCGCGAACAGGGGATGACGCCGACGGAGGCGATCTATCAGGCTTGCCTGCTGCGGTTTCGGCCGATCATGATGACGACGATGGCGGCGCTGCTGGGCGGGCTGCCGCTGGCGTTGGGTACGGGCACGGGAAGTGAGTTGAGGCGGCCGCTGGGAATCACGATTGTTGGCGGGCTGATTGTGTCGCAGGTGTTGACGCTGTTTACGACGCCGGTGGTTTATCTGTTCTTCGACCGGATTGCGCGCAGGTCGCGGCGGACGAAGGATGTGGAGTTGCATGCGCACGCGATGTCGGGGGATTGAATGTCTTTGGCTGATTCAACATTTTTGTCTGAGACAGGAAGGCATACCCCAGGGGCTAAAGCCCCCCGCTTCGCGGGCGGGATAGAGGGCCAAGGCTAAAGCCTTGGCTTACCTAGAAGCAACGGCTAGAACAAGAGAAGAAGAAACGGCTAGAAGCAAAGGGTAATGGATTAGGGGACTATGCATTTTTCAGCACCATTTATTCGGCGGCCGGTAGCGACGTTTCTGTTGTCGCTGGCGGTGATTCTGGCGGGTGCGGTGGCCTATACGCTGCTACCCGTGGCCAGTCTGCCGCAGGTGGAGTTTCCGGTGATCTCGGTGGGTGCGAATTTGCCGGGCGCCGATCCGGAGACGATGGCCTCGTCTGTGGCAACACCGCTGGAGCGGCAGTTCTCGAAGATTGCCGGCGTCAACGAGATGACGTCCTATTCTTCTACTGGCGTGGTGGGGATTACGCTTCAGTTCGATCTGACGCGCGATGTGAATGGGGCGGCGCGGGATGTGCAGGCGGCGATCAATGCGGCGCGGAGTCAGCTGCCAGCGAATCTGCCGAGTAATCCTGGGTACTACAAGGTGAATCCGGCGGACTCGCCGATCATGATTATCGCGCTGACGTCGGACACGATGAACGTGCCGCAGCTGTACGACGCGTGCGACAGTATTCTCGCGCAGAAGATCGCGCAGATACCGGGTGTGGGGCAGACCTTCTGCGGGGGGAGCGCGAAGCCTTCGGTGCGGATTGAGGCGAACCCGATGCAGCTGGCGCACTATGGCGTGGGGCTGGAGGCTCTGCGGGCGGCGATCGGCACGGTGAATGTGAATCAGCCGAAGGGATATCTGCAGGATGACACGCGGCGGTGGAGTGTCAGTGCGACGGATCAGTTGTTTGGCGCGGCAGCATATGCTCCGCTGATTGTGGCGACCGATCGCGGGCCGGTGAGTTCGGCGCCTGCGAGCACGGGGTTGCCTGCTTCGGTGGCGAGTGCGTTGACGAGCAATCCGCAGGCGGTGAATGGAGGCGCGGGTTCGACTGGCGCCGGAACTGCTGCGAATGCGGCCGTGGCGAACGGCTCGACGGCGGCTGTCGCTTCGCCTGTCGTTGCGAGTACCGGGATGGGTGCCGGGCCAGGAACTGCGCATGGTGTGGTGCGGATTCAGGATGTGGCGAATGTCGTCAACAGCGTTGAGGATGTTCATGCTACCGGTGTGTTCAACGGCAAGCCTGCGATTCTTGTGATCGTGTTCAAGACCTCGACGGCGAACGTGATCGAGACTGTGGACAACGTGAAGAAGATGCTTCCTCTGCTGGAGGCGTCGATTCCGCCGGCGATTACGGTGCATGTGGCTCTCGACCGGACGACGACGATTCGCGCTTCAGTGAAGGATGTGACACGGACGCTGGTGATCTCGATTCTGTTGGTGATCCTGGTGGTGTTTCTGTTTTTGCGGGAGGTGCGGTCGACTTTGATTCCAACAGTCGCGGTGCCTTTGAGCCTGCTGGGGACGTTCGCGGTGATGTACCTGTTGGGATATACGCTGGATAATCTTTCGCTGATGGCGCTGACGATCTCGACGGGATTTGTGGTCGATGATGCGATTGTGGTGATTGAGAATATCAGCCGTCATCTTGAAGCTGGGATGTCGCCGTACCAGGCTGCGATGTTGGGATCTAAGGAGATTGGATTTACGGTGGTGTCGATGAGCACGTCGCTGATTGCGGTGTTCATTCCGATTCTGCTGATGGGTGGGATTGTGGGGCGGCTGTTTCGCGAGTTTGCGGTGACGCTGTCAGTGGCGATTATGGTGTCGCTGGTGGTGTCGCTGACGACTACGCCGATGTTGAGCGCGAAGTATCTGGAGCCGCATGGCAGGCGGGAGCATGGGTGGTTCTATCGCTCGGGCGAGCGGGCGCTGGCGTGGCTGGCGGCGGAGTATGAGCTGGGGCTGCGCTGGGTGTTGAAGCATCAGAGGCTGGTGCTGGTGATTACGGTGCTGACGTTTGTGCTGAATGTTTATCTGTACATTCTGGTGCCGAAGGGATTCTTCCCGGAGCAGGATGCGGGACGTATCGGCGGGCAGGTGCAGGGGCAGCAGGATGTATCGTTCGCGCAGATGAAGAAGAATGTGCTGGCGCTGGCGGCGATTGCGGGGCAGGACCCAGGCGTTGAGGATGTTACGGCGTTTGCGGGTGGGCGCGGAAATTCGAACGGCGGCTTCATGTTCATGTCGCTGAAGCCGGATGCGGAGCGCAAGAAGAAGGGAGACACGGCGCAGGTGATCGTGAACAGGTTGCGGCCTAAGGTCAGCAACTTGCCTGGCGTGATTATGTATTTGCAGGCGTTTCAGGATCTGCGGATTGGCGGGCGGAATACGGCGACGGAGTATCAGTACACACTGACCGGAGACAACCTCAAAGAGTTGAATGAGTGGGGTCCGAAGCTGCAAGCTGCGATGGATCAACTGCCGCAGATTAAAGACGTTGCTACGGATCAACAGGCGCTGGGATTGCGGGGGCAGTTGGTGATCGATCGCGCGACTGCGAGCCGGTTGGGGGTGTCGCCGCTGACGATTGATTCGACGCTGTCGGGTGCGTTTGCGCAGACGCAGGTTTCGACAACCTACATGCCGCTGAATCAGTACCACGTGGTGATGGAGGTTGCGCCGCAGTTCCAGGAAGATCCGGATGCGCTGAAGAGTATCTACGTGAAGAGCACGACGGGGGCGATGGTGCCGCTTTCGGCGGTGACGCACTTTGAGGCGCAGAGGATTCCGCTGGCAGTGAATCACCAGGCGCAGTCGCCTGCTACTACGTTGTCGTTCAATCTTGCGCCGGGGGCTTCGCTGAGTCAGGCGACGCAGGCGATTCAGCAGGCTCGCGTTGATATTGGAATGCCTTCGGCGATTCATGGCGGATTTGCCGGGTCGGCACAGGCATTCAAAGATTCATTGAAGAGCGAGCCGTGGTTGATTCTGCTGGCGCTGGTCGCGGTCTATCTTGTGCTGGGGATTCTGTATGAGAGCTTCATTCATCCGTTGACGATTCTGTCTACCCTGCCTTCGGCTGGGGTGGGTGCGATTGTGGCGCTGCTGCTGTTCAAGGTGGACCTTAGCGTGATCGCGATGATCGGGATCATTCTGCTGATCGGGATCGTGAAGAAGAACGCGATTATGATGATCGACTTTGCGCTGGTGGCGGAGAGGCAGCATGGAAAGACGCCGCAGGAGGCGATCTTTGAGGCTTGTATGCTGCGGTTCCGGCCGATCATGATGACGACGATGGCGGCTCTGCTTGGCGGGTTGCCGTTGGCGCTTGGTCGTGGGGCGGGCAGCGAGATGCGGCGGCCGCTGGGGATCACGATTGTGGGTGGATTGATCGTGTCGCAGGCGCTTACGCTGTTTACTACGCCGGTGGTTTATCTGTTCTTCGATCGGGTGAGGGGCAGGTTCTCTCGGGGGGTGCGGGGACTACGGGCTGGGCGGCGACGGGTGGCAGAGGTTGTGGCTGGGGATTAGCGGTTTCTATGTCGACCGCTTCCCTTTGAGAAACCAAAAACAGTCAACGGCGTGCTGCACGCACGGCGCGATCTGCCATCGAGGCTGACGCGCCTTCGGCGCCTGCTTCCCCGTTGCCTGCTCGATACGATTTATTTCAGTTAGACGAGAGCGGGTTCGGCTACTACCGCGTCGGTGGAGCGGCGGTGCTCGAGGTAGCTGGTCTGGGTTGTGGAGAGCGGTGTGGGTGGGAAGTAGGAGTTTTTGAAGTACTGCGCCAGCATACGGTGGGTGTTGAAGAAGCTGCCGTTGATGGCAATACAGTGCCGCTGCATGTGCGCCCACGCGTGAGGGTTGGCGTACATCGGAGCGATCGACTCTTCGAGCTTTTCGTAGAGGCTGGTTGCTTCAGCAGCTTCGTCTTCGCCGTCTTCGATGGCCCAGCCAGTGGTGTTCTCGGCACAGCCTTCGATCCACCAGCCATCGAGGATGGAAAGCGAGGGAACGCCGTTGAGGGCGGCCTTCATGCCCGAGGTGCCGGAGGCCTCGTAGGGGCGGCGGGGCGTGTTGACCCAGACATCGACGCCTTGGGTGAGGAGAGCGCCCAGCTCCCAGTCGTAGTTTTCGATGTAGTAGATCTTGAGGGCTGAGGAGTTGAGCTTGGCGGCAGAGGCGAACACGTCGCGGATGAGGCCTTTGCCAGCGACGTCGGCGGGATGGGCCTTGCCGGCGTAGAGGATCTGGAGGCCGCCGATCTTTTCTGCGATCTCGACGAGGCGTTTGGGATCGTGCAGGAGCAGGCTGGCGCGTTTGTAAGTGGCGACGCGGCGGGCGAAGCCAAGGGTGAGGACGTTGGGGTTGAAGTGATGGCCGGTGCGTTTGGCGATGGCGCTGAAGAGACGCAGCTTGCCCTTGTTGTGAGCGGCGGCGATGCGGGCCGGGTCGATGCCGTAGACCGAGCGGAGGTACTGGTTGTCGGTGCGCCAGTGAGGGATCTCTTCGTCGAGAAGCTCCTGAAACTGGGGGGAGAGCCAGGTAGCGGCGTGAACGCCGTTGGTGATGGAGTAGACCTTGTAGCCGGGGAACATCTGCTGGGAGACCTTGCCGTGCTGCATGGCGACGCCGTTAACGAAGCGCGAGAAGCGCAGGGCGATGTAGGTCATATTCATGAGGCCGTTGTGGAGGCATCCGAACTGGTCGATGGCGGCGGCGCGGTCGTTGCCGAGAACCTGGTACATCTGGTCGACACCGAACTGATCGTGGCCGGCGGGGACCGGGGTATGAGTGGTGAAGACGCACTGCTGACGGACGAACTCGATGTCGGCTTCGGTTGCGTCTTTTAGTGGGGTGCCGGCGAGGCGGTCTTCGAGGAGGCCGATAGCGAGGAGGGCGGCGTGGCCCTCGTTCATGTGATAGACCTTCGGTTTACAGGCCAACGCGTCGAGTAAGGAGACGCCGGCGAGTCCTAGAACAGTCTCCTGACAAAGACGATAGTAGGTGTCTCCGCCGTAGAGGTGGTCGGTGAGGCGGCGGTCCCAGGGGTCGTTGCCTTCGACGTCGGTGTCGAGGAGGAAGACAGGGATGATGTGGCCGGTGACGCCGACGACGTCGAAGCGCCAGGCACGGACGAGAACCTGACGGCCCTGCATGGTGAGGGCGATGATCTGGTTGGCGCTGGGGAGGGTGGTCTCGGGGGACCAGGGGACGTCGGCTTCGGTCTGCTGGCCGATGTCGGAGAGCTTTTGGCGGAAGTAGCCACAGCGATGGACGAGCGAGATGGCGACCATGGGGGCGGCGGTGTCGGCTGCGGAGCGGAGGGTGTCGCCGGCGAGCATGCCGAGGCCACCGGAGTAGGTGGGGAGGGCCGGAGAGAGAGCTATCTCCATGGAGAAGTAAGCGATGGTGCGGTTGGAGAGATCGGGCGTCGTAACAGGGATGGGGGCGGAGGGAAGAGTCATGCGGTGGTTGATCCTTTTCTCATCCGATTTTGTATCTCGTCGCGACGATGGCCCAGGTTGCGATGACATGATTCCCTATCGGCGGGTGAGAGTGCGCTGCGAGATCCGAAAGAGATCGTTGGAGCTTGAAATTAACGCTGATTCTACCAAACGACTCTCCATCAAAAGATGGAACTCTGGTTACGTTTCCTCATGCTATCGGGTGATTGACCCGACTTGGCTGTCGGCAGCCGCCTGAAGGCGCTGCCATAAGTGGTCTAACCAAAGGAGATGTTCCGGCTTCATGAGGACGGATCGGAGGCAGGTGACTTTAATTTCAGCGTCGTTTGAGGGGGTATCTGGCCAGGTATTATGTGGAAAAAAACGTACCGGGAGTTTGGCGAGAGCGAGGTGGAGATCGTTCTTGGCGGCTTCGTCGAAGATCGACTGCGCTAGCGCCGAGGAGGCTTCCGGTGTGGGGGCATTGACGGCCCAGAAGACGATGTCGAGTTGTGGTGGGCTGGACGGGGCGAGGAAGTGGGGGGATTCGGTGAGGCGGCGGTGGAGTTCGAGGGCCGCGGTGTGGCCGGCTTCGAGTCCCTGGGCGAAGATGCCGCCGGGGATGTAGGGGAGGAGTTGCTGGGTCGCCCAAAGAGCGACGGCGGAGGCGCCGGCGCGCGAGCACTCGAGGGAGATCTCGCCGAGGTGGAGATCTTTCGAGGAGAAGTAGGTGTAAGGGGAGTCGTGCTTGTAGAAGCGGCCGACGGCTGGGTCGCGGAAGAGGATGGAGCCGCAGCCATAGGGCTGGAGGCCGTGCTTGTGGGGATCGATCACGATGGAATCGGCTTGGGGAATGGCGTCGAAGGCGGCGCGGGTCTCGGGGGAGAGGCTGGAAGCGAGGGTGAAGTAACCACCGTAGGCTGCATCGACGTGGATGCGGAAGTGGAATTTTTTCTGCAGGGTGAGGATCTGGTCGAGCGAATCGACCGAGCCGATGGCCGTTGTGCCTAGCGTAACGACGACGGTGCCGATGTTTTGGGTTTCGAGGAGATGCTCGAGGACGTGGAGGTCCATGCGGCCGCGGTCGTCGGAGGGGATGGCGAGGAAGGGCAGGCCGAGGACGCTTGAGATGCGGCTGTGCGTGTAGTGGGCCTGGTCGGAGGCGGCGATTGCCTTGCCTGGCGCGAGTTGGCCGGCGACCCAGAGGGCTTCGAGATTCGCGAAGGTGCCGCCGCTGGAGAGGTGGCCGAGATGCTGGGGCCAGTGAAACATCTTTGCGAGAGCGGCGACAGCTTCGATCTCCATGGCGGAGCTGGCGCGTCCGCCGTCGAGGGCGTGGTTGTTGGGGTTGACCGACATGGCCAGCGCGTAGGCGGCGCGGGCGATGGGGTGAGGCGGCTTGAGCATCTGGCCGGCGTAGAGAGGATGGGCGTAGGGATAGTTGTCGTGCAGGCGATCGGCCACCTGATGGAGGATGTCTGATGCAGCTTCGCCTAACGCGTGCGTGGGTGCGGGCGGCAGATGGGCGAAGCCTTCATCGAGGCGGCTCTGGGCTTCGGTGAGGAGATGGAAGATGTCGTATGTCATAGAACCCTAGTAGGCAGACCGAGTGACGAAACCTATCTTGATCATCAACCCGAGCACTGTTGCGAGAATGAGGGCAAACGTCGTCCACGCTGCGTAACTTCGCAGGCGCTTGGTTAAAGCCTCAATAACGAGAATAAGCGCGTAGAGGATAAACATAAGGACGAGTCCATCCGCCACGAAGTACCGAGTTACGGTAGGAGTAGTCACCGTAAGGCCCCATTGCAGATTTAACGGATGGGCAAAGCTGCCGATGACGAAAACTAACAGGAAGAGAACAAATTGAAGAAAAGTGGCCACTGCTTTTTTCATGGATGAACTCTCGGGTTGAGTCTAGTGCGATCTGTAGAAATGCCCTACAAAGATATGGGGCAATGTGCGACCAACGTTTGATGTGACGATGTTGATGTTCGGCGCATCTGAGGGCGCCCTAATTCAGATTGGATTCGAAGAGTTCGTAGCGGTGTTCGAGTTCCCACTGTTCGGCGGCTTTTTCGCTGGATTGAAGAAAGCTCAGGCAGTTTGGGGTTGGATTGGCGCTTCCTAAAGGCTGCCCGGCACAGGCTGCGACGGTTTTGCTGAAGACGTCGGGCTGCTGCCAGAGGCTGGGGCCGGGCAGGAAGTTGTGCTCGAGGCTGGTGCGGGCGGATTGTTTGAGGTCGAGGTAGGAGAGGTTGAAGTCCAATGCGGCGCGCGTGTACTCGTTGGTGAGATCGATGCGGGAGACACCTTCGTCGTCAGTGGAGAGAGCGATAGGAACGCCGGCGGCGCGATAGGACGGAAGCGGATGCCAGGGCGTGGTGACACCAAGGATAACGTCGTTCGAGGTGAGGTTGATCTCAACCATGATGTGGCGGTCGGCTAATTCTTTCAGCAGTGCTTGAGGCTCGTTTTCGTACATGACATCGACGCCGTGGCCGATGCGTTCGGCATGGCCAAGGTCGACGGCTTCGCGAATATGAAAGCGAAGACCATCGGGTGGGACGAGGCCAGGGGCAATCTCGCCGGCGTGGAGGGCGATGTGGACCTTGGGGTAGACGCTGTGAAGGTAGTCGAGCATCAACATCTGGCGGTGGTATTCGGACATGGACAGGTAGGCGTCTTCGGGCTGGACGAAGTTGAGGCCGACGACGCGCGGGTCGACTGAGGCGACCTCGAAGGCCAGCAGGGTCTGCGCGAAGACGTGCTGTGGGGGGAAGGCGCGGAGTACCTGGTAGAGAAAGCGGACCTTGACGGAGCAGGCTGATCGGGCGCTGGGCTGACCGCAGTTTTCGATGCGGTCACGAGCGTCAAGGGCGTCGTCTAACTGTTTGCGATCGACGGCAACCTCTTCACGGAGGCCTGCCTTGAGGAGGGTATCGCGGAGATGGCTGAGGTCTTCGCGGCTGGTGCCGGTGGCGTCGCCAGTGCGGTTTTGCGTGGGATCGGCAGGGGTAGAGGGCCAATCAATGTTCGAGACGATCTTCGAGAGGTCGGTGAAGATGGGTGTCTCCATGACCTCCAGGTATTGCTCGTTCTGAGCGGCAGCGCGAGTGGCGACTTCGTCGAGCCATTCTCCAGTGTGGGATTTGTTGAGACTGCGGAAGCGGTCGAAGGTGGCGAAGAACTGATCGTGTCCGCTGACGCCTGCGCTGGGAACGAAGGCGCGCATGGAGAAGGAATCGACGAGAGCGTCGTAGAGCTTCTGGTCTTTGAAGGCGTCCTCGGCGCGGACATTGCCCTCGCCACAGACGGGCTGCGGAGGGATGCTGCGGGTGGTACCGATCGGCTTGATGAAGCTGTGGGTGGTGGGTTCGACGCAGAGAAGATCGGTGGTGCCATCCTTAATAAAGGTCTCGGCGTAGATGGCGCCTGCGAGATGCATGTGCAGGTCCGCGCCTTTGGGCATGCGGGTGAGGAAGGCGTTGAGTTGGAGAGGGCTTTGCCTTGCGGTGTTGAAGGCCTTGATAGCCCGCTGTTCGCGTGGCGTGGGAGTCGCGGCGGTTCCCTTCGCAAAGACAGATGCGGCCGGTGATGCTGCGATTTGCGCGTGAGCAGCGGTGACGAAACAAAGGAGAAATGATGCAGGCGTGATGCTTTGGAGACGACGGAGCATGGGCGTCCTTGAAGTTCGAATGATGAGAAAGGATAGCGCGAGACGGGTGAGTTGGCGGTATGGCTCGGGATTGCTATACTTAGAATGCGTTTGCGTTGCTGGCTCCCCCGCCGGCGACGGGCTCCCCTGAAAAGCCGGGGCGACAGATGTAGCATTAGCGCGCGGCGGTTCTTGGCGATCCCCGATCACAGGCGTTCCATGCCAAGGCCAGATAGCTCAGTGGTAGAGCGCGGCCCTGAAAAGGCCGGCGTCGGCGGTTCGATCCCGTCTCTGGCCACCATTTTATTACCTTATAAATCATAGACTTAGAGGCGGCGCGGGCGAACTGTACCAACTTTGTACCGCCACCTGAGTTAACCTCGTTATACGGAGGTTGCTTCCGATGCTCCATATCTATACTCGTCACGCCGCCGACTGCGGCCACGCCAACGACACCCAATGGCGGCGCTGCCGCTGCCCCAAATGGCTCCGCGGCGTCCTGTCTAATGGAGATGCCATCCGCGAGTCTGCCGGAACGCGAAGCTGGGAGCAAGCGGAACGAAATGCCCGCAAGAAGGAAGCTGAGTCCGATCCCACTCGCGTGGATCAAGCGCGGCCCCGTCGTGCGACCGTTCAAGATGCGATCCGCATGTTCCTCGAAGACGAAGAGGCTCGTGGGCTGGAGCACTCGTCCCGTAAGAAGTCGCGGACCCTTTTCGAGCGCCAGTTCCTTCCCTTCTGCGAAGCTCGCAAGTTCGTCCATATCGATCAAATTGTGCCCGTCGATCTGACCGAGTTCCGCTCCACCTGGAACAACGGCGATGTGACCACGCACCGCAAGCATGAGCGGATGCATTCCTTTTTCGCCTTCTGCGTAGCGAATGATCTGCGGCGCAAGAATCCGATGGATGCACTCAAGAAACCAAAGACGCCGAATGTCGTGCCTACCGATTACTTCCTGCCTAAAGAATTCGAGCAGATCGTCGCTGCCACAGAGAAGTACGAATACGGCGGTGGCAACGACAATCAGCATCGCAGTCAGCGGCTCCGCGCGCTGACGCTGCTGATGCGGTGGTCAGGACTTGCTATCCTCGATGCCACATCGCTGGAACGGGAGCGGCTCTCGAAGAATGAGAACGGCGACAATCAGATCTTCCTCTACCGCGCCAAGACCGGCGTACCCGTCAACGTCGTCATCCCGAACGAGGTCGGAGAGGCACTCCGGACGCTGCCGAACTCACATCCGAGCTACTTCTTCTGGTCGGGCAATGGAGATCCGCGTAGCGCGGCGAAGGCGTTCCAGCGATCGTACTGGAAGCTCTTCAAGTTGGCAGACATTCAGAAGCCTGATGGAACTCCGAAGCGGTGCCATCCGCATATGTTCCGCGACACCTTCGCCGTCGAGCTGCTGCTCGCCGGCGTGCCTATCGATCAAGTCTCGCTTCTGTTGGGACACTCCAGCGTGAAGATCACGGAACGCCACTATGCACCCTTCTGCAAAGCTCGGCAGGAACAGCTTGCAGCTTCCGTAAAGCTGGCTTGGAAGAAGCCAACTCAATCGCTTCAGAAGAAGAGAGCTTCATCCTCGAAGAAGCATGCAAGACGGCAGGATTCAGCTAGCGTCAAGAAATCAGCGTGACGAGCTGATTAGCGCTCCAGGCAAATTGGGATGGTTGCGAGGCCCTGCAAGCTCACGAATTTGCTCGTAATCTCGTTCAGTCGATCCGTGGTATCAGTTATGGATTTGAGAAGAAAGCGCCGAGTGCAACGAGGTGAAACGTGTCTTACCCAGATCGATGCCAACCGAGTGTATCTGCATGTCGATGATCCTCCTTGTCAGAAACAGCACCACGGTCCCTCTATGGAGGCAGAGGAATCTATGGCGGCCGGGGAATCAAGAGGCCGACCATCTCATTAGTCGGCTGTAGAAGGCAATCAGAAGAGGGAGAACCTTTCTATACTTGCAGTATTCCTCGGAGACCGGCAAGCCATTTCTTCTCACTTCTAAATCAAAGATGTCAAAGTAGTTAGTTCAAGCTGCGGGTCAAGGTCGCGCAATACGGTCTTACACTCGCAGTTAAGAAACCCGCCAGCGATACAGAACTGGATTAGCCGAACAGAGACCAGAAAGGGTGAATCATGAGTAATGTTGCATCTGCTCTCGAAGAGGAGACGGGCCGATTTCTGGCTGCCTGGATGCACGTCCGCCAGGTGGTGCAAGCTGCCAACTTTAATCGGTTTCATCGTGCTGGGTTGAGCGCGACTCAGTTCATGACCTTGAACGTCATTCCGGACGAAGGGTTAACCCTTACGCAGCTTGCGCAGAAGCTAAACCTTAGCCCTGCCTCGCTGAAGATTACTGTCGATTCGCTGGAAGATCGTGGCTTGGTGCTGCGGCGAAAAAGCGATCAGGATGCCCGTAAAGTGGACATCCTGAACACAAAAGAAGGAACGCGTCTCAAGAACACCGCGTCTGGAGAATTCCGTCGCTTCATGGCCGAACTGTTTACGGCGATGTCTGGAACTGAAAGACAAGGGCTACTGACCGGCCTGGAGCGGATGGTCGAGCTGAGTCCGCTGCAGAACGGAGACAATTTGCAGGAACTGACTGCTCCCCATGCTGATGCCGCTCCTCGGGCGAAGCGTAGTTCTCGGCGATCTGTTGCGGGGTGATCTCGATGGCGCTGTTCTGCTGGATCATTTCTGCGATCTCGTTATCGGTCTTGCCGCGCTTGCGCAACGACTCAATCTCATCGCTGATCATGCCGACGAAGGCTTGGATCGGAAACTGTTCCGGTCCGAGTCCGGCGGCCGAACGGAGAGCTTTCTGGGCTTTGATGGCTTCTTCAACAGGGTACATCTTGGGTTTGCTCATGTTGGCCTATCCTTTCGTACTACGAATGAATAGTAGCACTGGAGTGCCCGGCTTGAAATGTGCCAGTGGAGAAGAGAGACAATGGACAAGGAGAGCATATGGGACGAGGCAAGAAGTACCAGCCTGAGCAGGTGGTAAATCTGTTGCGGCAGATCGAGGTAGCGATCGCGAACGGGAAGACGACTGCTCTGGCGTGTAAGGAAGCCGGTATCGTGGAGCAGACGTACTTCCGCTGGCGTAAGGAGTACGGTGGGCTGCAGGTGGATCAGGCGAAGCGGCTGAAGGAACTGGAGCAGGAGAACTCCAAGCTGAAGCGTCTGGTCGCGAACCTGAGCCTGGATAACCTTGTGTTGAAGGACTTCGCCTCGGGAAACTTCTAAGCCCTGGGCGACGACGCATCGCTACAACTCATGCGCAGCAGAAGCATGGGATGACGGAGCGCAGGGCGTGCCGGTTGGCCAACCAGCCGCGCGGCACACAGCGCTATCGTGCGATGCGGTGTGAAGACGAAGATGCACTCACGCAGGCGATCATCCAGCTTGCCAGCCAGTACGGTCGTTACGGATATCGCCGCATCACGGCGTTGCTGAAGCGAGCTGGCTGGGGGTGGGTAAGGACCGCGTGGAGCGTATCTGGCGTCGCGAGGGGCTGAAGGTACCGCAGAAGCAGAAGCCACGAGGACGACTGTGGCTCAACGACGGCTCGTGTGTACGGCTCAGACCGACACATCGCAACCACGTGTGGAGCTACGACTTCGTCAGCGCGCGGACGCATGATGGTCGCAGCGTACGGCTTCTCAACCTGATCGATGAACATACGCGCGAGAGCCTGCTCGTGCGTGCAGAACGCCGCTGGTCCACCGCCAGAGTCATCTCTGCACTGGCTGATGTCATGGTGCTGAAAGGAGTGCCGGAACATCTTCGATCGGACAACGGGCCGGAGTTCGTAGCTAAGGACCTACGAAAATGGCTGGCCAAGACAGGAGCAAAGACGTTGTACATCGAGCCTGGCTCTCCCTGGGAGAACGGTTACTGCGAGAGCTTCAACTCCAAGCTCAGGGACGAGTTCCTGAACGGCGAGATCTTCTACTCGATGAAAGAACTGCGCGTGCTGGCCGAACGATGGCGCGTCCACTACAACACGATCCGGCCACACTCCTCGCTGGGCTACAGGTCACCGGCACCGGAAGCATGGCTGACATCCAACACGGGGCATGGAGAAGTGGAAACCGCTACGCGCTTCCCACTTCTCCACACCCCCGACGGCGGCTACTTGAACTCAGAGATAGCTGCGTTACACTAACTCATCCAACGGCACAAAAGATCGGGCACTCCACCCCGACCGTCAAAGGGTGGTTTTCCGCCCGGCAACGAGACAACCTGATGTTCATCACACCACTCAGAAGCCCAGTTGCCATCGCCTTCAGCGGGAGAACACTGGAGTTCGAACTTTTCCATCTTTGCGTTTTGGAGCTGCGCGGTAACCCTGTCGAGGAAGGCTGCGATCGCAGCCTTCCCAACCAGAGGGTTTGTGGAGGGCAGCAAACTGATTCCTTCGTCTGCCCAAAGCGACATTACATCGGCGTTGTTCATTCGTTTGGTCGCATCTTCGAGTCTTCGATTGAACGCTGTGATTTCAGTTTGGAACCCTGAGGAGACTGCTTGCGCGGACGATACGTCGGTGATCGTTAGAAAGAAAAGAGCGACCAGCAATACACGCATAAGATCATCCTCGAGTTCTGGAGATGGAAAGCATAATGCTTAATCAACGTTGGGAAACTTTGCGAGAGTTCTTATGCTCCTCTGCTCCCTCTACTGTCCACGATCCTTACTGCTACCCCGGCACCGACGTGCTCATCAACAAGCTCGGCATTAGGGACAAGCACGCCCTGGAGATCGCGGAGACCGAGATCGGAACTCTAAGAACGCTCCGCTCATCCTGTCCGGCTTATCGGCTTTGAAAGGTTGAGTAGCTTGCCCCTCACCTTCCTGTTCAACTTACTGCTTAGTCAGCGTGCCACTTTGAAAAACTCCATGGCACTTTCCTTCGACTGTTCCAAGGGCGTTAAGGATTATTTCGGTCTCGCTCGCATCGTTGAGATACCCCAAGCCAAGAACCGTCGATCCGTCGTCCATGGTGAACTGCAGGATTAATTGATCTCCGGAAAGAAGAGAAAGAAAACTTGGACTTGACGTCTTTCCCTGCATCGAACAGGCTGCATTTTGGATCGTGATCGTCCCATTGAGCGGAACGTAGAAGGTGGAATGGGTGGGGGTAGTACGCTCCACTGCAGGTTGCTGCGCGATCTGAATACTGACTTTGCTGCTACTCGCGTTTCCGGAAACAGAGCCGACATAGGTTCCACTCACCGGCGGCAGGGAGACAGCTTGAAAGCTTCCTGCCTGGTTTACCCCACAGGTTGAGTTGGTACCGCCGTTTGACAGAGTGTAGCTTCCGGTCCAGGACAGATCGCCCTGCCGGGGAACTCTTCCTTGAATAGAAATGTGAACAAGTCCTGGCAGGGGAGGCGTCGAAGGCGGCGGAAAGGCATCTGTAAGTTGAAAGGTCCCATCGCCGGCAATGGTCCCGGCGAGAGAAAAGCCGCCCCCGGCGGTGAAGAAGGATCCGGTACATTGGGTATCCATCGATCCCGCCGCCAGAATCTGCGATCCATTGACCAGAAGACTCATTGACAGCTGCGGGAACTGTTTGGCCGAACGGCTTCCGGCAAGCTGCCAATTTCCGTCCAGAGTCATAGGGGCGAGGGCAGGACCTCCTCTCCCGCATCCATTCAGAACAAAGACAGAGAATACAAGCGCCACAAGTGTCTTCTTCACAAGGCCCGACCTTCGTTTCCGATCGAATAGTACCAGCCAAAAAGCGGCAAAGCGATAAACTTCTTCCTGTTGCCGCTTAGCAGGCTGCCGCGCGTGTAGCCTTCCAGCTTCCGTTGTTCCACTCCAGAGGCACCAGCTCCGCATTGCGGATGGCCGGGTTTCCCTTATCCCAGAACTGCCGCATAATCTCGTGATTGCTCAGGTCAGAGTCGATCACGATGGACTGTACCGCCTGGATGAACTGGCCATGACTGAAGACGAAGACCAAGGAGTCCTCCGCCATGCCGGCCAACCGTATCAAAGCTTCTTCGGCCCGGTAAAGCAGCATGGCGAAGCTCTCCGCCCCCTCCCCATCGCAATACTCCGGATCGGCCTCCGTCCAGTACCGCTCTAGGACCGGCATCCGTTCGGAGCTGAGAGTTCCATTCCAGCGACCCGGCTGGAGATAAGTGAACTCCTGAACCGGCCAGACCTCGACCGGTACCTCGGGAAACCGCTCGATGGTGGGCGCGGCAGTCTGCTGAGTCCCGAGATAAGGCGAAGTCACGATCAAGCTGGGTGTATCGGTCCAGCTCTTCGCCACTTCCCTGGCTTGTTGCCAACCAAGTTCGGTCAGCTCCGGAAGAGCAAGGTCGTGACAAGGGATGCCGGCGTTGCCGGTACTCTGCCCGTGGCGGATGAAGATCGTCCTCATGACCGGCCTGTCCGGGGGTGTTCTTCGAGGATCTCCAACGCGAATCGCTGCCGGAGTTTCATGCTGGCGCCCATGAGAATCGTGCGCAAGGAACGTGCGGTGCGACCGTGCTTGCCGATGAGCTTGCCCACATCTTCCTGCGCAACCTTGATCCGCAGGCTGGTCTCGTGGTTCTTCGTCACCGCCTGGATCGATACTGCACTGGCCTCCTCCACCAGACAGTGAACGATCCTACTTACCAGTGCGGTCATCGCTACGATGTTCTCCCTCTCCGGAGTGGATACCTGGTCTGCCATAGGGGTTAAGTGTACTTCGGAGGTACTCCAGGACCGTCTGTCCCCCGCGCGGCGCGACGTTCCTGAGCGGCGTCCTTCTGGCATCGGTCGGAACAATACAGAGTCGTTGAACGGAAGTTCCTGGCCTTCTGCTTCTTCGACCTGTCCGCAACGCTGGCAAGGCCGGTCGAGATGTAGAATGCGGGCGAGCTGCTGGGAGAGGTCGGCATGGCCGACATTGAACCGCCCGCAGTCATAGCAGGTATAGGCGAGGATAAGCTCTCCCGTCTTTTTACTGGCCCGCTCGGCCTCGATCTCGGCTTCGGCGAGCGAACGGAAAGCACGTTTGCCGTCGCAACTTTGGAAGTGGGCCGGGTTCTGCCAGGTGCTGGCACTCATGGTTTTTAGCCTACCTTCCCGGAATGACCAGCGCCCCGTTTCGGCCTGAGAGCTTCGGGTCAGGGCCGCACAGCGCCGGAGCCTTGACGCGGAGCTGGCCGAGACGACAATGGCTAGAACCGGATGGAGATTATGGCTTCAACCCCTTGCCAATCCGTGACAGGATGGAGGGCCTGAGGGAGAGCCGCCAGCTCCCGCAGCTGCTGAACCGCCGCAATAGCGCAATAGTTGATCCAGGGAAGCGTTAGCATACATAAAAATCTGTTTCTTGAAGTGATACCCTCCTGTCTCTGAAACATGGAATAGACCCAAAGACGGAACAAGCTACACCCAGCGGGGGAAGTGCCGCCAAGAACCGGAGTTCCGGGCCTTCGCACAAACCCAAGCTGAAGCGCAAGCCAGAGGCAGAGCCCACTCCGCCAACTCCCGAAAGCACCCAGCCCCCTCAATAGGAGTTACAGAAGGCTGTTTCACCTTGCCCTTGACGACAGCATTGTGGGGTTTAGCCGTTAGCTCAGTTGCCGGGTGGCGGAGGAGGCGGAGCGGGATGCAGGAACCGTTCATATCCATCGCGAAACGCGTGACGGTACTCGGCAAAGGCCGGCGGCGGCACCGGAGGATTGCGTAAGCGGGGATGGTGATTGAAGACAGGAGGGCGTCCGTCAGCTACGTCACGACGTGCTGCCTCAAAACCATCATGGAAACCTTGTTGTGCAACTTGGCTTGCAGTTGGAAGTGGCGGGGGCGGTGGAGGAGCATAGACAACCGGCTGGGTATGTGAACATCCTGCCAGGAGAAGTGGCAGCAGCAAAAACGGCAGGCCGAAAGCTTTCTTCATGGGTACCCTCGTTTTGTTAGAAATTACTCCGGCTCTAGAATGTGTTCGCGGGTTTAAGAGTTCAGTGACGATTGGCAGCGCCAGCTGCTTGAGCGAGTTCGCGGTTGGCTTGGTCGAGCAGATCCTTGGCTTTTTGCGCATGACCTCCCATGTCGAACTCATTGGCCTGTTGCGCAGCTACGATTTTCTGATAGGCCTCTTCACTTAGCCGCTGCGCGGCTGCCAGATTGGGGTGACGGCCGGGGCGCACGTTCTGCACCGGATTCTGCGCGATGCCCACAGCTACACCGATGGTACCGAGCGCCAGAGAGCCAACCAGGATTACCTTACGAAGTTGCATCTGTTCATTTCTCCTTTGAGTGGATGCTGCTTATAGATTATCGCGGTGCATGTGCGGCATTGTGTTTCTGGCGGTAGATTTGGCGGCTGGCACCATTTTGTCGCCGATTGATATTCTGCCGCTCCTGCTGCGTTAAACGGCCACCATTGGCCGCGCGATCAGCGGCAATGCTGCGGTTGATATTGTGCTCGCGTTGCTCCGTGCGGGCTGCTCCTGCGGCCGGGGTCTGCCCGCTCGCGATGCCTTGCGCGAGGCGTTGCTGCTGATCATAACGACGCTGCCCAACTTCGTTGTTTCCATAAGTCTGGGTCGCACCATTGTGCTTGTCGTCGTAGATCGAGTTGCTGATATTGTTCTGGCGCTGGTTGATGTTCTGGCGTTCCTGAGACGTCAAGCTGCCACCATTTGCTTGGCGGTCGTTGTGAATGGTGCTGTTCAGGTTTGCCTCGCGGTTTTCGAGGTGCTTCGTTTCGTCGGCCGTAAGCTGCCCAGAAGCGACGCCGTTGGCAATACGGCCTTGCTGGTCATATCGGCGACCATTCACCGTATTCATGGCTGCGGTCGCGGGTCTTCCTCCGTTGCTCGAAGCCCACTGGCTCCGGTCCTGGCTTGCCGTCTGCTGGTGGGAAAGTTGGTTTACGGTTGGCTGGAGGTGCTGTTCGTTCATCGCCATCCGCTCCTGCGGAGTCGGTTGGGCAGGAATCCCGCCCGGTCCACTGAAGCTGGTGTGATTGACGACAGTGTTGTTGATCACCGTTCGGTTGACGTAGGTGTTATGAATGACTGCAGTGTTCACGTTCACCACAGCCGTGTTGTAGCGGAAGACATTCCCGGCCCAGACGCCGCCGCCGAAGCCGACACCGCTGTAGCCAAAGCCGTAGTTGATGCCACCATAAAAGCCGACATGCGGCCCCCAGTAGCCGGCATGGAAAACATAGACGCCACCCACGAAACCCCAGTAGGGAGGAGTCCAAAGCACTCCGACTCTCGGCGGAGCCACCCACACACCCGGAACCCAGTAGTAGCCGGCAGCTCCGTATGCCCAGTACCCCGGAGTCCAGAGGTAGCCCGGCGTCGGACAAGGAGGCTGGGTGTAGACGGGAAGTGCAGGAGGGGCGACATGAATCGATACCCCTACTGCAATTTGAGCAAATGACGCGATTGGCGTTACGCAGAGTGCGCCCAAAAGGATTGCAACATAGAAGAATCTACGACGGATAAATGTGATCATACCTGTGTCTCCAGCGGGTATATGGAAAAGACTCAACTCTGAGCTTCTAACTCGTTGGGAAATTGCCGCTCTGCTGCTGTTTGCCGGCTTTGCGGTCTTGCTTCATTTGTTCATACTGCTGTTTCTGTGTATCGCTTAGGACGGACTCGATCTTGCTATCGCTGTCCTGGTTGATTCCCCGAAGTTTTGCCCGCCTGTCTTTGGGAGCAAGCGTGCTGTCCGCACGAACGCTTTCAACCTGCTGGTCACGGTCGGCAAGAATCGGCTCAAGTTTCGCCTGCTGGTCTGTTGTCAACCCGAGCTTCTTTGCCATCATTTTTGCTTGATGTTGCGGATTCGGAACATGGCCAGTTTGAGGTACTTGGGTACTCGCGGAAGGAGATGTCCCCGCGGACGGCGGGCTTTGATCTTGGGCATGTGCTGTGCTGCCCGACAGTCCAACGATTAAAGCAAATCCAAAAACAAGGTTAGGAGACTGAAACTTGTACATAAAACGACTCCGTAAGGCGAACCACTGAGGCCCGATTTTCTTCCTTCTGTGGAGACCCCATTTATCCCAATTTGTTGCTTTTCCTCAGCAATTTCTTAATATCTAGCAACTCCTCGCGGTACACAGAAAGCAAGTCATCTCGCTTCACGTGAAGCACCAGAGGGTTTCCAGGAAGAATCTTCCGCAGCAAGTTCGCGCAAGTTTTCAAGACCTATTCACGCCCCTCCCATTGACCTGATAGATGATGTCGCGCAATCTACAGCGTATCGCTGCTAATGCATAGGCTGCTGCTGCGAGCGGCAAGATCTGCCCGTCATGCGGTGAGCGGTGGTGGTGAATGAGATGTGGGATTTGCCATTGGTGCCACCCTGATTTCGAGCCGCCAGCGGGCGTTGCCGCGAAGCTACGGGCGGCAAGCCAACCTTGTCTTCGCAAGCTTCATCCTTATTATTCAAGGGTCCTATTTAGTTGATTGAGGACCACGCGATGCTGATCAGGAGGTACATTTATGACTAGCAAGACTTTCAAGTCTGGCGATCTCGTTCCGGCCTCGGGCGTGTACGAGGTGTTCCATTCCACTCCGCACGTCATTGGAGGGCGTGAGCTGTACTTCGAGGGGAGTCGCTTTCCTAAATGTGAAAGTTGTGGTGGAGGCACACTGTATCGCCTGGAATCGCCATGTGTCCCAATGCAATCCATGACCCCGGTCCTGTTCGCGCTGGCGGCCTGCTAGACCGTCGTGGGGTCTGATATGGACCCCACGATAGCCGAAGGCCGCGATTAAAGCGCTGGGCGCGCCAATGGTAACCTGCGTACTCGAGCGACGAGCATCGGGTGGCCAATTGCTTCGCGGAAGGCCGAAGGCCAGAGGCCGCAAATGATCTCCCGTGACCCCATAATGGATGGCGGGCAGCTCGCTGGGCTCCCCACCCACCTTCCATCTGCGAACATTAGTCCCGAGTCCCGTATACACAGACGTGTTGGCCGATTTAGCGCCGTTCGTGTTCCTTCTGGCGCTTCAAAAATGGAGCGATTCGGTCGCGCAGATCTGTGAATTTAGAGCCGATATCGTGCTTGCCCTGAATCGTGGATTCGAGATCGGAGATCTGTTTATCCAAGGTTTTATAGTCGGAGTCGCCGGTCAGATAGCCGCCCCCACGATAGCTGCGATGATGGCTGTCAGCAGAGAAAATAATCAGGTGCTCGAACTTCTCGTAGATCGAAAAGGTGCCCCAACGTTTTTGAAAATCGAGATTGAAAAAAATCTTCACGGCTCCTCCTTGGGTACTGCTCCTTTCAGTACCGCCGCACAGGAGGGCGCACACTCCTTGTGAGCGCGCCCTCCCACGGGCAAGGTTTTACTTCTGGTTATTTTGGGGTGTTGCGATGCCGCCGCCTTCTCAGGCCGCGCGCGAGCCTTCCATCTGCTTCGGAGCCGACTTCGAGCTGCTACCCGAACCGATCTCGATCTTGACCTGCTTCGGCTTGGCAGCTTCCTTCTTTTGCAGCGTGACCGAAAGCACGCCGTTCTCGAAGTTGGCCTGCACGGAGTCGGTATCGATTGTCATCGGCAGAGTGAAGCTGCGGACAAAGCTGCCATACCGGCGCTCGATCCGGTGGAAGTTCTCTTCTTTCTCTTCTGCGACGAACTTGCGTTCGCCTTTGACCGTAAGGGTCTGGTTTTCCAAGTTGATCTGCAGGTCCTCCTGCGGGATACCTGGAACCTCCAGCCTCAGCACCAGGCGGTGCGCGTCTTCGTAGATATCGGCGGGAGGAATGAAGTTCCCGGCACTCAGGCTTTCATTTTGCAACTCGCCATTAGGGATGGCGAAATCGTTGAAGATAGAGTTGAGCCGATTCTGGAGTACGGCGACGCCCTCCAGCGGCGAACGGAACGGAACAAAGCGAGTCATCGTGGTCATAGCACACTCTCCTTATCACTTCCTCAATAGGTCTGCGAGGGAAATCCCTCACGCACATTATGACGCAAAAAAGGGGAAATAGTTGCAGATAATTTGACAGGTAGGCACTCATATTATCGGGGAGAAGAAACTTTCTATAGACGGCTTTGTTCAGCATTACACTCCGTTGCATACCCAGATCGTCGGTCTCACACTCCGCCCGGCAGCGTAATCAGTTGACAGAAAAGCAAAACGGTGATGATGTTTCGAGGTGCGAAAGTCGAGCCTGTCCACATGGAAACAATAGGACGCAGAATGGAATCGGTTCGGTGTTACCTAGCGGTGATTGCGTTGAAGGTATTGAGGATATCAGGACGCTTCCATCGCGAGGAACAATTGTGCGTACTATTCTCTCTGGTGAGACGGGCATACAGTGGGTCAATCGGGTCATTTTCCCGTCAGTTCCAATAAGATGAACAAAGCGTCCCGAAAGGAACTGGTCGGGTTCAACGACCACGGGTTAACCAAATGAGCGCAGCACGTCACATGGTCGCACTCCTGAAGAGCCACCTGGAAGGTGATGACAGAGAATTTCTGTCCGTCGCCATGCAGGCTGCTGCCCACGAGGCGAGACTGGGGCATGTTGCCATCGCGCAGCAGTTGCGGGAACTCGTCGATCAGGCCAAACTTCGTTCGTCCGCGACGCAGAACCGTTCAAGTCAGCTGATTGTTCTTGAGCCACGAGGAGAGCTCGCCAATCTCCTTTCCGTACAGACACCTGCTATTCGGCTGACAGACTTGGCATTGCCGGAGAGCCTGGCTGCTCGCCTTAAGCGGGTCTTGCTTGAACAGAGGCAGAGAAAGAAGCTGAACGAGCACGGTCTCCATCCTCGCCGCAAGCTCTTGTTTGTCGGCCCTCCTGGCACCGGAAAAACGATGAGCGCTTCAGCACTAGCGGGAGAGCTGCATCTGCCGCTATTCACGATCATGCTAGAGGGTCTGATCACGAAATTCATGGGCGAGACCGCTGCAAAGCTCAAGCTGGTCTTCGATGCGATTCGACAGACTCGCGGGGTTTATCTGTTCGACGAGTTCGATGCTCTGAGTGCAAATCGCAATCAGGTCAATGACGTCGGCGAGATACGCCGTGTGTTGAACTCCTTTCTCCAAATGCTCGAAAAGGACGCATCCGACAGCCTGATTGTTGCTGCAACAAATCACGGCCAGATGCTCGACAAAGCACTGTTTAGGCGTTTCGACGATGTGATCGAGTACACACTTCCGGATGCTCGATTAACTGAAGAAAATCTCAAACGGAAGCTGGCAGGTTTCGATAACGCTGGGGTTGATTGGACCCAGATTTTGCCTGGAGCGAAGTCTCTCAGCCCCGCAGATCTGGTTAGAGCCAGCCAGGAAGCCGCGAAGAACGCCATATTGGGTGGTTCCAATCGAATCACGACCGATGCGATACTCGCCGCTCTTGAGGAACGAAAGGCGGCTTGTCTATAAATGCCGGAACATCCACGGGAGCTGCCCCACCTGTATTTGCGCGGCAGCGGCAAACCCGAGCCTTACACGAGCAAGACACCTCCGCCTCGTCATGCGCTCCCGCAGCGCGAGCGCGCCGCGCATGCAGAGGCTATTCGGGATACGCTCCGTGTGGCTTTGGCTGCTGCTGCAACGCAGCGAAATGAACGCGATCCTGCGCTTCTCGCCGGCACTGCCGGCTTCTATCTTGATTTCGAGATTCCTGCCGGTTCGGAAAATGCGGCGGAACTTCTTGAGAACCGCCTGAAACACATTGAACTCGTAGCATTCCGCCAACCGGTCACAACGGAAGCCGCCATTGCCACCGTGTTTGTCCCGGATACAGCAAGCGAACACTTCCTAAAGAAGATCGACAAGTACGAGCAGGAGAACACCAGGAAAGGCAATCCGAAAGGCGAAGCATTGATTGCCAGAATCGACCGCGTGACAATCGCGGCGGTGCGTTCGCTTTATACGGACGATCCAGATTTATATCCTGCTGACGGTGAAGCGATCTGGTGGGAAGTCTGGTTGCGCAATGAGCATACCGACTCCTTTCGCGCTGTCACCGAACGATTGAATCTTCCGGTTCAGCAAACTCGTCTCAGCTTCCCTGACCGCGAAGTGTGCCTTGTGTACGGTGACTCTGCGGTTATAGGCCGCTTATTTCTCAACTGCGATTCCATTGCCGAGCTACGTCGCGCCAAAGATCTACCCGGACATTTCGTTACTTGGTCGAATGTCGAGCAGGCAGAGTGGGCGACAGACCTGGCCGACAGGATTGTGATGCCGATCACGGATGATGTTGCGGTCTGCATACTCGATTCTGGTGTAACTGTCACTCATCCTCTATTGGCTCCGGCTTTGGCTCCAAATGACGTACAGGTTTATGACCCAGCGTGGTCATTACAAGACAATCGCGGCCACGGAACAAACATGGCGGGCGTCGCCTTGTATGGCGATCTAGCTTCGGTACTTGAATCGGCTTCGGATCATTCCCTCCTTGATCCGGCAGCACTTTGACCGACTCAAGCCGATGCGTCAGACGCCGGCCTTTTCCAATCAAGCTAAACGGTTCGGAATGAACGCGACTAAATGAACAGTAGGAGGTTAGATAAAAAGATGCTCAGGATTGTGTAGGACTGTTCGGGATGTTTTGGGTTCGTCGATGTACGCTATTGGTACGTCGCCATCAGAAATGTGTTTCCTGGGCAGTTCTGGAGCGGTGCTGCGCGTCCTCTTTCTTCCTGACGAATGGAAACAGCGCTGTAACGGACATCTCGGCGTTGTCATCTGCACCAGCATTAGTTTGGATATCAGTTTTCACTATATCAACACTTGTTCATATTCTTGGTGGATGCTTGTCGATTGCCATCCGGGTAGTCGGTTGGATCGTCGGTTCGCTGCTCTGGTTTATCGTACAGGGGTTAATGATACCCCTGAGCGGCGAGGTTAATTCAGAAACTGAGCATGCAGTGCCTGAACACCAGCTCAAGACGGGTGAGTGCTCGTTGCTTCTACCGTCGAGAAGGTAGATATGGAGTGATAAGGTTATGACGTATGATCCAGTGGAAGTGCGTGGTCAGACCGCTTTACCGAAATCATAGCCGTCACCATGCTCCACAAGAAGCCGTCTAGCGGGCTGTGATTTTGGTGAGGGGGGCTGGTGGCTTCTCGGTGCCTAGCCGGTCGACTCCTTCACCACGACTGATCGGGAGCACCTGAGACGACATCATTCCTTCAGCGCAGGCAGGGCATCTCGTCAGTTCCGCAGGGTTTTAAAGTGCTTACTAATCATGGTCACTCTTTCTTTACTGGGCTTGTTCGGGTAGCCTGCGCCAATCCTTACTCAAGCCAAGCTTTTTGATTCGGTCTGAGTTCAGTTCTACACACATCGAGACCCTTCCCCTGCCTAAGCTGCTTCTGCCGTCCTGATCAGATTCTCAACACATTGCTCTAAGGCACCTGCTACGTGCGGCCTCCGCCAGTACGCCCGAACTTAGATGGATAGCAGGCGACGAGGGTGTCTCATTACAGATGCGACTACTTTAAGGTATTCATCTTTGGTTCGTCTGAATGCGAGTCCATAAGTCAATGCAATGATTTATGTCAATCAGCTCAGACTTCTGTGCACTTATGGCACCGATCACTATGATTCACCATGGCATTGTACGTCCAAAGAAGGTCTGCACGGCTCGAGCTCGTTCTGCCAGGACCTACTGAGTTCACACACTCTCCAGCTGCCGCCAAAAACCTTAGCGCAAGCTCCAGTCGTTCATGACACGCTGGCATCTTCTCAATTTTTGAAACGGATAATTGGATGTTGCTTTCTAATGGCATATTTTTTACCTCTTTGTTCTTTCTTGCACTCTATTTTGATGACTTAAAGAGTAAAGCAGACGCTCTTTTCTGATGGTGACTTTAGCGTCGAGAGTGTTGCATTTCAGAGGCTGATCATCTCGGAAGCTTCCCGACCTGACTGACAGGGGAAATCGGATACGGACCGTGGTTTAGCAGGAGGGCAAGCGTCGGATCGACTATGTTTGGCTGCGGCAGGGATCTGGACCGGTCAGACCTTCAGGCTCATCAAGAAGAGCGATGTGGTCTGAATCAAGATCACGGAAGCGATGGCGGTCTAGCGCCTGGGAATGCGCTACGCAAGGGCCCCAGAACTAGGCAAATTCGCGCCGTACGACTTGCGGCAGACTCGCGAAACTCTGCCGGAAGCAGAAGGGGCACGAGAGCAAATTCAGTTGCTCCTCGGCCATGCATCCGTTCGAACCACGGAGGTGCCTAGGGACCAACATCTTTCGTAAATGATGCGGACGGTCATTGGAACCGTGATAGCGATCTAAAACAGATCTTCGTTTCCGTCGAATGACTGGTGAGAACAGATTGTTGCATCAGAATGAAAGAGCCTGCAGAAGTGACAAGGCGATTCCGTAGGCGTTCCGTCCGTGTGCAATCGTCTGGGAAGTCTGGTCCATATCTGCCAGGCTTTTTGCAGTTTGATAGACCGAGTGACCCGCTCTCGGGTTCTTGCGTCCTAATTGCTGTGTTTGCCGCATTATTTCGTACAGTCCTGACTGACTTTTGCGGGAAGGCCCTGCGTAGGAAACTCGTGTTTTAGCGCCTCTCAGCATCAGCAGTGCCTACGCAGGAAACGAAATCGTACCAGAAGTACCAAAAATAAATTCAGATTTGCTCGCGCGCGAAGAAGTGTTCGGCATCATACATTTTGTAAGGGGCGGTGACGCTGCAGGTATTGATCCGAAGGCATACCCCCGAACTGTTCACCAATGCAATTCGCGCGACATAACTCAGGCGATTCGCAGTGCATGTTAGGGGAGACACATATGTCAACAAAGCTACAAAACCTACGGAAATCGGCTATGACCTGTTGTGTGCTCATGGCGCTGTGCTTTCTGCCTGTTGCACTAGCTGCTCAAGACCAGGCACAACATGCCGCTTCTCCTGCTGCAGACAACTCAGCGAGGAACAAAGCGCGACAAACGACCGCGGACCAGCAAAAAGAAAACACAGCAGACCGCCTTACAAGCAAAAAAATCCGTCAATCAATCCTGGCGGACAAATCGCTTTCGACGTATGCGCACAACGTGAAGATCATCACTCAGGATGGAGCCGTTACGTTGAAGGGGCCTGTCAAATCCCAAGAGGAGAGGCAGAATATCGCCTCCAAGACAGCGGCTATCGTTGGTGAGGACAAAGTGACAAATCAGTTAACGGTCAAACAATAACAGAATTGAAACTACGGTTTCAATCACTCTCTATCTAATTCAAGGAGAACTATCATGGCAGGAAAAAATACAGCAGCATTCGCAATATTCTCTACTCGTAAGGCCGCGGAATTAGCAGTCGATCAGTTAACAACCGCCGGTTTTTCTAACGATGATGTTTCAGTCTTGATGTCTGACAAAGAGGGATCCAAAGACTTCGCGACTGAGAAGAACACGAAGGCCCCTGAAGGAACAGCGACTGGCGTCGGAGTCGGTGGCGTGGTTGGAGGCACGCTCGGTTTGCTGGCAGGCATCGGAGCGTTGGCAATTCCTGGAGTCGGTCCTCTTATTGCCGCAGGTCCGATCATGGCCTCACTTGCGGGGCTTGGCATCGGCGGGGCAGTAGGGGGTTTAGTCGGTGCACTCGTTGGCATGGGCATCCCGGAATACGAGGCCAAACGCTACGAAGGGCGTGTCAATGACGGTGGCATTTTGCTATCGGTTCACTGTGACAGCTCTGATGAAGTATCCCGTGCCAAGGATATTCTCAAGGCTGCCGGCGGTGAAGACGTTGCATCGTCAGGGGAAAAGAGCGTCAGCAGCCACACCGTTGCGACTGCAAATGAAGGCACAGAGCAGGCGGCTTTGCATCACTTAGGAGCGGATCGGCAAGGCGCAACGCGAACAGCGGATGATGTTGTGATCGACCGAGAAAGAACTAAAGCAACTTACTAAGCCTTTGTCACAATGACTTTTGTTCTTTTTCTATCGGCTACTGAAGGCTTGCATGCGCGATTTGGTGTGCAGGCCTTCGCTCCTTTTGGCTAGCAGTTGACGTTCGACCCGTAAATCTATTCAGACAACCAGTAACGTATTCCTCATGAATCTGAGCTTCCGAGAATGCTGGCGGGGATTTCGCTGATGCTAACATTTTGCATGCTCTATGCCCTCACATTCAGGACTACGGAAGAAGGACACCTTCGCATGGCGAGCTTGCCCATAGCGGAGCGGGCTAAAGGTGATCCAGTGGTAGCCATACAACCCAACATCTCGGCCCTTCAAACTGCGTTAGGCCTGGCCAAGATCGGGCCTACGGATTGTGATTCGATTTTGTCGTTTGCAAGGAATGCCTATGAGTCCCCCGGAGTCGATGTCTGCTGCGACCAACTAGAACTAAGTGCAGATCAATTAGCCATTCTGTGTATGACGCCTAGCCGGCAAAGACGTCCTATAGTTTCAACGGAACTTGCGCCGGAGCACGAATGTTCTGGCGATCCGGATTCCCAATAGCTTGGTGAGCCACAATGGAAACATTGAATTCAGCTCAAGCCCCGTTGCACCGGCCGCTTCACATCGACATCGTAGGCTACTCAGCTGTGGCTGGTACTATGCGTGTTTACGCGTAAAGCTTGACCAGCACCTGCCGTGTGGTTTCGTAGCACAGACAAGCGATAGCTCGGAGACCAGTTCGGTTGAGGATCTGAATCGTTCCGCGCCGATGGCCCACCAATCCGGCCTTTTCAAAAGACCTGGCGACGATATTCAAGGTTGGCCTTCCAATCCCTAGCATCTGTGCGAGAAAGTCCTGAGTAAGAGAGAACTCCGCCGCTCGACTCCGGTCTTGGATAGTTAGGAGCCAACGGGCAAAGCGCGGAGCCGCGTCATGCACTCGATTGCAAGCTGCTGTTTGCGCCAAGTGCGCAATCTGATGTTGTACGTATTTCAGGACACCACTTCTCAGATCCGGAGAAGCTGCGAAGAGATTTTCTAACTCAGAGAACGGAATCTCATACGCTGTCCCCGTGGTTTGGATGAAACAGCGGTGGAGCGATGACGATGGTCCCAGAAGATAGTAACTGCCGGTCAGCCCCTCGTTTCCCACCAGCCCTATTTCTACGAATTCCCCGTCGGCAAGTTGGACCACTTCCGACGCAAAGCCGGAGAGAAGAAAATAGGCTAATTTTGGAGGCCCGCCTGCGTCTGAAAGGGTTTGCCGGACGGACAAATCGACAAGGCTGGACTTGGCAATAACCATTTGGCGAGTTTTGGGGTTCAGAGATTCTAGAAGCCTATTCGTTACTTCCTTTGCCATGGGTTCCTTAGAACAGATTTGAAATTCGCTATTTCAGGCTTTTTCCTTAGTTTGATTTCTAGCAGGTGGAGGCTCTTCAGCAAGAACACTGCCTACGAATGCTCCGAGCAGCATCTGGCACTGTCCTCTATCAGGATACCCCCTACAAATTAATTCTAATTCCTTTGAGCGTGAAGAAGTGTTCGGCATCATACACTTTGTACCAAGCCGTTACGACCAACCAATGACTGCCTGAAGGCGAACTTTTGCCGTCAGAAACGAAACCATCAGGTCAACGTAAGCGCACCGGTAACCTGAGTTTGGCTCAGATAAGGAAATCGATCATGGCACACGAAGCACATAAGAAAGCAGCAGAACACCACGAGAACGCAGCAAAAGCGCATCACACGGCTGCGGACAAGCATGCAAAGAATGACTCGGCTGCGGCGGAGCACTCGACCCAAGCACACGACCATTCCCAGTCTCAGCTTCCTAGATATTCTTCTGGGAGATGAACCCGAGATCTCAAAAAGTGGCCTCTACTATCAGCGGCTTCTTGCCTCCGATCAGGCCGAGGCTAGACAAGTACTCGAGCAATGCCTTGAGAATAAGCACCTGGAAGACCTTTACACTGAAGTCTTAATACCCGCTCTTAGCCTGGTCGAACAGGACCGCCATCGCAACGAATTAGATGATGCGACTCTGGCGTTTATCATGCAGAGCACCCGTGAGCTCATCGAAGAGCTTGGCGAATCCGCACCCAGCGAAGGTATTAGCCGACAGCTTTTAGGAGCGGAGACCGAGAGCCGAATCGCATGCATCCCGGCGCGGGACGAGGCAGACGAGGTCGTGGGAATGTTACTGTGCCAGTTGCTCGATCGAGCAGGGCTCGCCAGCCAGAGCATCCCGATCGGCCCAGTTCCCGAGATGCTTTCTGCCGTTGCTGATCTTGATCCTGTGGTCGTCTGTATCTCGGCACTTCCGCCCTTTGCCATCGAACACACTCGAACCCTTTACCAGAAACTCCGGGCAAAATTTCCGCAGATTAATATCATTATTTGTCTATGGCATTTTGCAGGCGATCTTGAGAAGACACAGCGTCGACTAAAGATTTTGAATGGGCACCAGGTATTGGTCACGCTGCCTGAAGTGCTCGAACACGTAAAAGGTAAGCTGCTCCAACCTAACGCCGGTTCAACAAGCACTGTTGACCTAAACGGTATCACACTCGTTGCAGATGAGGACAACATTCCAGACCCGGTCTGAATCGTAGTAGACAGTTACGTACTACTCATTGCTTCGCTTATAGCGATTGGATAGGCCAACTTCCGTCAATGCCTTAGTTCGATTAGAAGCTGGTCGAATCTTTGCGATCACCGCTTCTGTTCGATCCGGAAACAGATGAGGGGATGAACTAACCCTCGAGTATGCCCGGACAGATATCAATATCCTTGATGTCTTAACTTGTCGGCAATTGTTCACTCGCCTACTTCTTCCGCGCTTTGAATTCGCATAACTAATCCGTTCGACTGTAGCGGTTTTGAGCAGAGCATGTGGAATCTGCTCATAGTATCTCTCAGACCTCAAGCAGCAGAGGAAATTCAGAAACGAGAAGTCATCCTCAAGAGCAGAAGGAGAACGACGCGGCGATTCTCAGCATCGTATCGTCGTCGACCGGCATCTCTTGCGTTGTGGAGGGGGTTACTTTATTCGCTCAAACGGGTATTCGTCCTTTCCGAAGATTAGCGCGCCACGATCGAATGAGTCGAAACGGATCAGCATCTGGCTTGCAGTGGTGAAAAGTAGCGCTGGCGCCGACGCGAATAGGGGCTGAGGCCCCTCACCCTTTTGCTCCAATTGCAATCGACTGCCTTGGTTGCGAATACTGAAATCCAGGATGTTCTTGGCCGCAAATTTCCCTATATACGACGCCTGCAGCGAAGCGGGCAAGTCAATCGCAGCGTGTTCCACAACTCTAAAATCCGGCCAACCGTAGACTTGCGCGACGCTGCGAATGAGATCCATCATGAGATTGCCGCCGTTATTACCACTGGTCATCACCACCGCACCATCTCCGTCTTCATATCCAATGTAGAAAGCGCGATAGCCTTCGTTTCCGCCGCTATGCGAAAAGGATTTCTTGCCTGCGGTGGCCTGCAAACCTACTCCTAGTCCATAATCGGATTTCACCGGCGTCAGCATAGTTCGTGTCATTTCGGTTGAGAGAACGTGATTCGCTCTACCCGCCAGTGAATGCTGCATCTCAATGATCCAAAGCGCCAGATCGGTTGGAGTAGTCCACAGACCAGCAGCTGCCATCTCAGGATAAGTGTGCGGTCCGCCTTCGATCGGCTTTCCGTTCCCGTCCACGGGCCGTGCGACCTTTGGGAGCAGTGCTATGTTGAGAGGATGCTGATAATTACTATGGTGCATACCAATCGGGTCCAAGACAGTCTTTTTCATTAGCGTGGCGAAGGGCTCGTTGGCAGTGTCCATTAGAGTCTGCTGCACAATGATGAACCCGCCTCCGGAGTAGCTATAGCCCTCGCCGGGCGTCGCGTTCACTACAACCGGATCGGAGTTCGCAGGCTTCTGCCCGTTCAGAACCTGCAGTAACGTCGGAACTTGGGATCCCGCAGCATAGCCCGCAAAGCCATGCACAGTCGTTCCTGCGGTATGAGACAGAAGTTCGCGCAGCGTGACCGGATGTTGCATGGTGAACTTGTTCTGAGGCACAGTCCAGTTCTTCAGCTCCGTCTGAATGGGCGCATCAAGAGATAAACTACCTGTCTCCACGAGATGAAGCGCCGCCATCGCGGTCAGAGACTTGCTGATCGATGCCGCCTGAAAAAGCGTCTCAGGTGTCACACGCGCACCACCCGGACATACCACGCCGTAGCCCTTTGCCCATTCAATTGCGCCGTTGTGAATCACGACAACGCTGACTGCGGGCACATGCAGCTCCTGCATCTCCCGAACCAGGCTTTTATGTGCGGGCGGTTGCCCCGCCACTCGAATAGGAGGCGTCAAGCCGTTCTCGACATCGAGTATTTCCTGTTTTAGGTGCTGGACTGTTTGGCACTCAAGCCTAGGGCCAAGCATCACGACTGAGAGGAAGACTAAAGATGCACGCCCCATGCCTTGTCTGTACGATGCGTTCGTGCAGAAAGTTCCGGCATCGTGCCTTCTGGCCGACCTCACCATTTCGAGCCCTGCTTTACGCTTTTCGCTTGGCGGGATTGCTGGGCTTCGTGCTCCTTTTTGCTAGCGCTCGAAACTACGGCTTTACGTTCCCCCTCTTCGCGCTTCTGCTCGTCTTCGTACTCGGCCATCCGCTGCACATGCTCGGCTTTCCGCTGTGCTATTCCATGTCCACATCCTTTCGGGCGGGGATGCCAGGATAAGCTGCGATTTTTCTGCTTCTCAGCACGCAAAGACGTACGTGTATCGGAACCGTGATCACCGGTTTTCGTCCGTTCGCGGTTGTCTCCCTAGGCAGCACGGTATCGGGCGTATAGCATTATCAGACGAGTGGCCTAAACGGGCATCGTCGACCTACAGCCTTCCTACAACTTAGGTTGTATACAGATGCTGTACCGGGCCATCTACGCTGACAGAGCAGATCATCTTCGCTCGATTGTGAGACGCCTCCCCATGCGATCCGACGTCGGCACCCTATGCATTCAGCTACTAGTCGCATGCGTTGCCGCGTCCGCGACAGCACTAGGACAAGCCAGCGCTCCACCGACACTATCGGTCAACGTTTCTAGCGGAAGACATCCGATCAGCGCGCAGGTTTACGGCATCGCAAACTACGGTCTCGATGCAACGTATGCGAAAGAGATCGCAGTCCCGAATATCCGTTGGGGCGGAGACGGCACTACACGTTACAACTGGCAGGTTGACTCGAGTAATGCGGGCTTCGATTGGTACTTTATGGGCGGCAGTGGGACCGCCAATCCTACGCCAGGCGGCTCCGCCGATCAGATGATTCGCACCTATCAGCCGGCGAATGCGCTGATCACTATTCCCATCATTCCGTTCGTCAATAAATCCGCAGCGTGGAACTGCAGCTTCCCTGTCTCTGTCTACGGCGCGCAGCAATCGACCAATCCCTATGTTCATCCGAATGGGGATAACTGCGGCAACAGCATCGCATCTAACGGAACTCAGCTGATTGATAACAATATCTACGCAAACCATATCGACAACTCCATCGGTCTGCAGAAAGGCTGGCTACAACACCTGGTGGGAACCTTCGGACCTGCAGCTCAGGGCGGAGTCGCCTTCTATCAACTGGACAACGAACCTTTAGGATGGGGCAACACCCATCGGGATGTTCTGCCCAGTGGGGCGGACTATCCCACCATTACACAACTAGGAGAACAGTATGCCGCGGCGATCAAACAGGTCGATCCATCGGCCATGGTTCTCGGGCCTTCTGACTTCACCTTAGGCGGCTGGGTTGGCGATACGACCAAACAGGGCGGCCTTCTGGCGGGCCAATACTACCTTCAGCAGATGGCCGCGTATCAGGCGACGAACGGTAGCCGCATCCTTGACTATTTTGACGAGCATTATTATTTCGACGTGTCGTCCGCCACGGCACAGCTTGCTTCCACACGGACTCTTTGGGATCCAACCTTCAACGGCGGCACGTGGGTAGAACAGTATGTCTTCAACGGACCCATGCAGTTGCTGCCGCGGTTTAAGGGATGGGTCAGCCAATACTACCCCGGCACCAAGATCGCCTTATCGGAGTACTCCATCGACAGTGGGAGGAAGTCGATCGTCGATGCGATAGCCGAGATGGATGTTCTGGGAATCTTTGGACGCGAACAGCTCGGCTTTGCGAACATGTGGAGCGCTCCGGCTCCGACTGATCCAATCGCCTACGCCTTCAGGATGTATCGCAACTATGACGGCAACGGGGAACAATACGGAGACACCTGGGTCGATGCGGCCAGCTCCGATCAGAGCCAGCTTTCGGTCTACGCCGCGCAACGAACGTCAGATAGCGTCGTAACCATTCTCATCTTGAATAAGACGGGTGCTGCGATCAGCACAACCGTCGCCCTTACCGGCGTTTCTCTGCCGGCTACTGCCTCTGTCTACAGCTACTCTAGCGCAAATTTACAACAGATTGTCTCGGAAACTAATGCACCTATCAACAATGAGACGATCGCCTACAGCTTCGCAGGCTACTCGGCCACGCTTTTTGCTTTTACTCCCGCTGCAGCGCCTCCATCAGTTACAACAACCACGCTTACGGCATCCTCAACGACGCTAAACACCGGACAGGCTCTAACTCTTACAGCTGTAGTCTCAGGCTCAGGTTCGCCGACGGGGATCGTGTCTTTCAAAGACGGAAGCAGCACCATCGGTAGCGCAACGCTTTCCGGCAACAAAGCCATCTTCAGCACGTCAGCTCTCAGCGCCGGCTCTCATACACTCACTGCGGTCTATGGCGGAGATCCCAGCGACGCTACCTCTACGTCGAGCCCCGTGACTGTCACGCTGACGAAGCCCGCTCCTCTCAGCACCTCAACCGTGCTCTTTGCAACACCTTCGCAGCCCACAATCGGCCAAAGCGTCATTCTCAGCGCAATCGTCTCAGGCTCAGGTTCCCCAACAGGTACGGTAGCCTTCAACGACGGCGGAACCCGCATAGGAACTGCTACCCTCACCAGTGGCAGCGCTAGCCTGAGCACGTCAGCTCTCAGCGCCGGCCCTCACACCATCACTGCAGATTACAACGGCGATGCGAATGACGCGACCTCCCATTCAAACGCGGCGATTGTGACCGTAGCACAACCCGCGCCAGCCGCCACAACGACGACGCTCACAGCTTCCAGCACTCAGATCACAACGCAACAAAATCTCGCCCTCTCCCTCTCCGTCAGTTCCGCAACCGGCACGCCTACCGGTACGGTGATACTAAGTGACGGCGCGACCGCCTTGGCCTCCGTGCCCCTCGCAAATGGAGCCGCTACTTTCATTGATTCCAATCTTGCTGCAGGAGTTCACGACATCATAGCCGTTTACAGCGGCGACGCGACCCACACAGCCTCAACCTCTGCCATCCTGTCCGTAACCGTGACGCAGCCTCCTGTTGCTCCGCCCATTGTGCCTCAACCACCAGCCCCCGCCAGCACCACGACGGCCCTCAATGCGTCCTCTACTCAACTCACTGCAGGTCAAACTCTCACTCTCACCGCGATAGTAAGCACCTCGACCCCGTCTGCGACTGGAACCATCACATTCCGCAATGCCGCCGACACACTCGGCGTCGTGTCGCTCTCTCATGGACTTGCCAGCATCACCACTAGCCTCAACGCAGGCATTCAAACCATCGTCGCGAACTACAGTGGGGATGCCAACGACGCTGCATCCGTCTCAGCTCCGCTAACCATTAGCGTGGCTGCCACGGCGCCACCCCCTCCGGCGCCACAGGATTTTTCGCTGCAGCTAAGTCAAACTGCAATGACTTTGGCACCGGGAGCCTCCGGACAGATTGGCTTTACCATCGCCCCGCAAAATGGATTCAACCAGCAGCTGAAACTCAGTTGCTCCGGTCTCCCTGCCAGTGCCAACTGCAGCTTCTCGCCCGCCACGCTGACCCCCGCCGCTGCAGCTACCGGCAGCATTACAATTACAGTAGTCTCCTCCACGACTGCAACTGCCGATCTCCTCCTGCCAATCTCCGGCATCCTTCTATTTTTCCGCAGGCGATTGAGCAGGTTCGGCGCAGCCCTCGCCATGACAGCCTTCACGCTTCTTATCGCAGGATGTGGAGCAGGAGTCAACCAGACGATTGGGACGGCCACCAGCGCAGGACCGACAGCTGGCAATTACACGGTTCAGGTGACCGCCGCGACTACAACAGGATTAGTCCACATGCAACCAATGACATTGACGGTGCAATAGACAGGACGAGTGCGGCTTAACCGGTCTTTCATCAGATTGTGCCCTATTCTCTTCACTTCCGACGAGGGAGAGCGCATCTCGGTCTCCTCTTCACCCGCATAGACGGCTAGCGTCACCTCATCATGCTGTTAGCTCTAGCAACGAAGGGATCAATTGCCGTAAGGAAGCGTTCAAGCAATTCTTCTCGCATTTCGTCCAACGTCACAGATTGCAAATTTCATTTGCGCGATCCCCTTGCCAGTAATCTGCGGCTCGCATCGATTGAACCGACACGGACGCCTGCACTGAGTGCTCAGTGAAACACGGTGGGGAGGATGTCACTGAACATAGTGAGACCTTTACCTTTTCATGGCTCGAGCGATTTCAGCAAAGGGGATCAAATTGAAGCCTACCGATCCATAGGCCAAAATTCACCTTCAAAGCCGCCGCCACATACCTCGCCCCCATTTCGTCGGGTCAAAAGCGTACCACCTGAGCCATATCTCCTGAGGTATGCTGTACCCAACTTCCCATGGCTAACTTCGCTATGATCGAACAGCAGAAGCGCGAGCTCATCGACGAGCTCAGCCATTGGGCATCCGAGCGGCTCGCCTTCCGCCCCACTTCCAACGAATGGTCAGCCCTCCAGATGCTGGATCACCTCATCCGTACCGAACGCGAAATCCTCCTCGTGACCTACGGCAACGAGCATCAACTTCACCGTATCGGCTTGATAGACCACCTGCGCACCTGGGCTGCCCGATCTTTTGAACCAGATTGTTTGTTAGTGTAGCGCGGCTTTGAAGGGCCTAGTTTTCTTGTACCAAGCTTAGCGTTAGTCCTCGACCTGTTTAGGTTGCAGCCAGATCGCGGCGAGCCGCGATCTGGCTGGCGAACTCGCTTGGTGTCCTGTCATCGAGAGATGCGTGAGGACGACTCTCATTGTATTCCTGTCTCCATGCTTCGATCAGCTGCTTGGCCTCCTTTAGATCCATGAACCAGTGGATGTTCAGGCACTCCGATCGAAACGTACCATTGAAGCTTTCAACGAACGCATTGTCGGTTGGCTTGCCGGGCCTGGAGAAGTCGATCTTCACGCCGTTCCGATACGCCCACAGATCCATGGCCTGACTGGTGAACTCGCTGCCGTTGTCGCAGAACAGCACCTTCGGGACTCCACGGCTGGACTTCAGCCGGTTCAGCGTTCGTACAACATCCTCTCCCTTTAGACTCTGCCCAGCGTCGATCGCCACGGCTTCGCGGGTAAACACATCGACGATCGTCAACGAGCGGAAGCGCGTTCCGTCCTGAAGCTGGTCAGAGACGAAGTCCATACTCCAGGCCTGATCCGGTCCGGTCGCCTTCAACTTCTCTTCACGCTGCTGTGATGCTTTGCGCTTCCCGGCAGGCTTCATCCTCTTCAGCATCAGGCCTTCCTCCTTATATAGCCGGTACACCAGATACTTGCCCACATCCCAGCCTTCACGGTTCAACAGCACGCGGATCTTGCGATATCCATAGCGCACTCTTGCCTGAGCGATCTCGCGGATTCGCATCCGCAGCTCAGTCCGTGGATCGAGGCAGCTGCGATATCGGTAGGTCGCTCTTGCCAAGCGAAGCACACGGCAGGCACGCCGCTCGCTCACCAGATAGCTTCCAACCAGACGCTCTACCATCGGTCCACGCCGCGAAGGCTTCACCATTTTTTTGAGAGCACATCCTGCAGCATCGTCTTGTCCAGCGTTAGCTCCGCTACCAACTGCTTCAGGCGCATGTTCTCTTCTTGCAACTGCGCCATCTTCCGAACCTCGTCCACTTCCAGGCCAGCGTACTTCGCCTTCCATCGGTAGAACGTCTGCTCGCTGATCCCAGCCTTCCGGATCACCTCAGCCACAGGAACACCCACCTGCGCCTGCTTCAAGATACCGACTATCTGCTCCACAGAAAAACGCTTCTTCTTCATCCAAAGCCTCCCCTTAATCAGGTCAGATTTGGTCGGAGACTAACATTTCGGCTGGTTCAGGAATAACGAGGCCGATCAGGTTATGGCTCGATGTTTTTAGTGGGAAACGCTTCTGGATCGATCGACGCGATCACGGGCGAGGGTCTCGCAATCATGTTTCGCCAGGCCGCCGCGCTAGCCACATCAATTGAAGCAGGTGGTCTGGACGACTACAACAGTGCGCGTCCATTGATAGGGAAGACTCCGCGCACGACAGCTAACCGGAGCAATATTTCAATCACGATTGCCTTCGTTCTATAATCAGACCATCAATCCTAAGCGGAAGGCGTATGGTCGTCGGTAGTTGCCAATCATTACAAAAGCACAAGGGCAAACCCCGGACGCCGAAAAGTTCGTTCAATAGCGACGGTTGAGCGACTAATAGGAGGGGACAGGTGGGTAAACTGAGTCTGTGTCACTGTTTATAAGCTGCATTTAAAATGTAGAATGAACAGTTATGTCTGTCCTAGTCTTACCCGGGTCGTCATGAGGGAAGAATTTATAAGACAGAATCGCCTAGATTTTGTAGCCCACGCAAATACCCAAAGTCATCGATATGAACGAGCGGATGGGATTTACTCACCGATCTAATCTGGATTCTTCTTTCGATTCAATTTGCCGCACGTGCTATCAAACTATCGGACATCGTGAGACCGAAGGCGAACTTCCAAATGATGAGACAGTCCATGTGTGCAACATGGGTCATCCGTATACCGTGCGACAAGAGCCTCCGATGAAATCGGTTGGGCTGCCTGTAAAGAAAGGTAGGTCGTTATTGTGCTGAGAACTGCGTCACAGCTTTTTGATGAAATCCTTGACGGAATCCAGTCCGGACTGAGTGCTTTAGATCATCAAAAACGTTAGAAGACGATGGCGCGCCCACGATTACTGAGGTAGTTGCGATCGATAGAGTCAGGAAGATTCTTCGGGGCACTTCAGCGTTAATTAAGATCGAACTTGATGACCTCGATAGAGCTAAGAAAGGTCAGTTCAGCCGATCCGAGTTCCTGAAGCCTATTGCTAGCGACGCCGGAGAAGAAAGACTATAACCAGGATTATTACGACCAATCCCAACCCACTGGGCCATATAAACGCTCCGCCATTGCTGGAAACTCCTGCAACGAGGCACCCTGTGAGCGACATGCAGTAAATAAAGATTGCAGTAATTTTCAGCGCTGACCGAACGCCGGCTTGATGTAGTGAAATCATGTTCGTCATTAGCTCGTTTCCCTCAATATATGATGAGTGCTTGGTAAATCTACGCTGCGCACCTCCATCGAACACGGCCACCTATCAAAGAAATGTGGGCCGAAACGCGAGACCATAGCATCGGATCGCTCCCTGAGATGACCAAATCAATACGCTTAGTGATCGTTTTTTAGATGTCTAGTTTGTCCTTGCTTTTCATCTCCATGGTCCATCCATTTATCCAAGCTTGATGCGCTTCTTTCAACTGCTTCTCACCGCGGACGCTGCTTCGTGGCCCAGTCTTTCGTAGTATTCGTGTATCTGACCCACTGTCGCTGTGGAAGTAATGGCGTCCGATTCACTCGCGAGGCATCAACTCTTAGAACTGATTCCATCCCGAACTTCCCCATCCGCAGGTTTGCCACCATTAAGCCAAGAAGATTCAGCACCCTTGCGCTCCCTTGCGATAGATAAGTTCTTTCACAAGCCACTTGTCTGCTGGATCCAATCTTGGTGATCTCTTCCATGCCATATAACCTATTTGACGTAACTTTTTAATCCCTCACCAGCACTCTAAAAGCCATTTAACAGCCACGGCAGTAATGCCGAAAGGTGTAGGAGTAATGGCGGCCAGAGGCAGTTTTTATTGAGCATTACACACCTCTTTACATCCCCATCATTGGCCTTGAGCTTCAGCAGCAGCTTAAACTCACCACTTTGACATGTCGTTGAGGCGAACAAAGATAGCTGGTTCTTCTTTTCTCCATGAATATTGCCGGCAACTTGATCGTATGTTCTCTTCGGGATCGAACCGATGATCTCTCTTCCTTCAGCTCGACACCGATACGTAGCTACGATGCTCGAAACGACCGTAGTTCTAGGGTGTTTACGTCGCGCCTCCTCTCAGCGGAGAGTGTTCGATTCGTAGCAAAAACGTAATGCAGGAAGTCTTGTTAAGCGACGTGTTGAACCTCTTAACGGTTTCCAAAATGTTAGACCGATCTCTGTTCAACGGGCATTAGACAAACGAACATCAGCCCGAATCTATTCAATTGTCTTGATTTCGGGGTGCCTGAAAACTCTGCCTTCGCCAGCCACCGGGGGTTAATCCCGCGATTTGCTTAAATGTTCGCATGAAATAGAACTCACTCGAAAAATTAAGCTCAGCAGCGATAGCTTTGATGGGCATGCTGGTCTCTATAAGCATTCGCTTGGCACGGGCGACTTGTTGTTCACGAGCATATCGTTGGGGAGACACTCCAAAATAGCTTCGGAACTTCCGCCGAAAAGTGCTACAAGCCATTCCGCAACTGAGCGCGAGAGACGAGGAATTGACACTCCCGAAATGGCGCCGCAAGAAATCTGCTGCGTCGCGCAGTCTTTGAGTCTCATCTTCTACAAATTCTGGGTGAGACGGTTTAAAGGAAGCTGCTTGCGCAACAATAGCGTGGCAAAGACCCGCTAGAAAGGGTGTCGAACGTGCATCGTGGTCAGCGGCAGCGAGCAGATCAACGAAGAGATGGACCACACTCTCTGCGCAGCCTCGCAACATCGATGTCGCGGGCAGCAATCCTTCTTTGCGCCAAAGACGAGCCATTTCCCCATCGAATGTAGCCCAATACTCAGTCCACCCCGCTGAGATGTCGGGTCGGTACCGGTGCCACTCGCCCGGGTTGACAAGAAGCAGATTACCAGCTTCGACTTGAACCTTACCGTCGCGCGCCGATTCAAAGCTGCCAGATCCCGCTGTGATGAAAAGCAGAATGAATTCATCCAGAATACGTCCGCGCTTCCAGTCGAAATCATAACCTGCTGGGTGTCCGGGTGGAGGGTAAGGTTGTCGGGGTCGCACGATGATGCGGCCTGTGCCGGTCAGGTACAAGCCCCAAGCGCGATCCTTACGGCTAACGGAAAAGTAATGCTGCTGTGAAAGGTTCATGCTTGAGCAGAAAGTATATATGCGAAGACACGAGGTGCATTGTAGAAGGTAGAGCGCAAGGAATAGAGTTCGCTTCGCAGACGGTCAGCCGATGCAGGGGACTTGAACATGATAACAAGTGCGATTTTGCCAGAGCTATTCTCATGTGGGCAGCGATTGGGACAGGGCGAACGTCAGTTGGGCCTTATGCGCGATGCCAACGCCTTATTACAGAGGCGCGAGTTGATGCAGGAGCGAATGCGCGAAGACGGCTACTTGTTGCTCAGAGGAGTGTTGGAACAAGATTTGGTTCTGCACGCGCGCAAGACGGTTCTTGATAGCCTTCAAAGTGACGGACAATTGGATCCCGGGATGCCGCTCATGGATGGAGTTCCGAAATCGGATATAAAGCTCTCATTTCAGCCTGAGTTGGCTCAGAAAAACAATCAGCCACTTCAGCAGCTTTTGTATGACACGAATTGCAATCTCATGCGGTTGTTCCGTCGATTCCTTGGCGGCCCCGTACTCCATTTCGATTTCACATGGCTGCGCTGTCTCTCGCCCGGTTTGGGAACTCCTTCGCATTGCGACATCGTGTTTATGGGCAGAGGCACTAGAAACCTGTATACGGCTTGGGTGCCTCTTGGCGACGTCGACTTCCTTACTGGTGGCCTGATGGTTCTGGAAAACAGTCACACAAACGGCCGCCTACGCGAAACATACGGGTCTAGAGATGTCGATAGCTATTGCGAAAACCGTCCAAACGATCCCGCACTGACAGCAAACGGTTATAACGGTTGGCTCTCAGAAGATCCAAACCTTATCCGAGAGTCGTTGGGAGGGCGCTGGCTGGTTGCCGAGTATGAAGTTGGAGACGTTGTTATCTTTTGCATGGACTTGGTACACGGGGGAATGGACAATCGCTCCAACCGCCTCCGGCTTTCGTCCGATTCTCGCTATCAATTAGCTAGCGAACCAGCAGACGAGCGATGGATTGGCGAAAATCCTTCGGGCCATAGCCGCGCGGGTAAACGGGGGCGGATTTGCTGAATGTAAACTCGGCGGCGAAGCGTCTTCGCATTGGAATTGTAGCCGGAAATTTTACGGATTTGCCAGCGTTTTCGTTAGGACCGCATGGTAGTGAGCGCGACAAATATCGGGAGGTTAAATTGGCGGGCTATGAGGCAGTCCAAGGTGGCGATGCTGACTATTGTCGCGATACAGGCTTAGCTGTGATTGCAAGCGGAGTTGTTCCTTCAGCTGCTGCGGCGGACTCTTTTGCGAATGAGTGCAGATCTCGTGGTGCGGTTATGGCGTCTTGCATCGCCGGTTACGGTTACGAGTCCGAGAGAGAGTGCGACGTGCTCGTGAAGAGCATCTTGACTGCCTCCTCGCGACACGGCGTACCAATCTTAATTGAAACACACCGCGGTTCCATCACACAGGATGCATGGAGAACCGTACAGTTGATCCGGAGGACGCCCGAATTGTTGCTGACAGGGGACTTTTCACATTGGTTTACCGGCCAGGAGATGCTTTACGGAGATTTACCGCGTCGCCTTGCGTTCTTGGAACCTGTATTTTCGCGAACAGCTTTGGTGCATGGCCGCATTGGGAACCGCTGCTGCATGCAGGTAGATATTGGGCAAGGCGATCATCCATCTGTACCAATTTTTGAGGAGTTGTGGACCCGGGTGATGCACTACTTTCTCAAATGTAATCGAAGCAATGATTTATGGTTCTGTCCAGAACTACTGGGTACCAAATATGAATATGCCCGAGTCTTTCCAGACGGAACAGGAGAGTTGCGCGAAGAGAGTGACAGGTGGTTGCAAGCAGGTGAACTGGTGCGTATCGCAAGACATTGCTTCAACCGTGCTTTGGCCGCAAAAAATGAAGAATGAACCTGCTAGCACTTTTGAAATAGAAGATCGAAAACGATCTATGGCAAATGGTTGATGTCTTATCAAAGAAGTCAAGACCATAACGAGGTGACTGGAAGGCTTATTAGATCAGCAGCTTCGACCAATGCTGGCGAGGCGTTTTACCTCCGCCGAGACTACATCCTTACGAAAGATTACACTCTCATTATTTTGCATCACGATCTCGGGCGGTGCTAAAGGCACAATTTTGGACAAACAAATAAACGGGAAAACGACTCACCCTCGGGGGATCCGAAGTACAATCCAACGTTGACCTACCTAACCAACGGCTAGCTCCCAGCGGGGTTTACGCGAGAAAAAACCTGCTGCCAACAATTGCCCAACCTCATTTCGGTTTGATGCGCGACCATATCCGAGCCTCCTCGCCCCAAAGGTCACGATGGATTTGATAATTCGACACGGAACTGGCGAATCTTGAACGCGAGGTAACGGTCATGCTGCTAAACGGAGGAACATGATAATCGTCTTGCGAGGGGACACGATCAGTTTAGCTGTTTCATCTAGAGACGCGACGAAGTTTTGGCTGTTGAAATTTGGTAGAAGCTCGCCAAGCGTTAAGGTTCAAATGAACACAAGAATGCCTAAGGATTCGACCACGAACATTTCATTATGTGAAATGCTCATTTCTTCTACCATTGATTCTAGTCAAGTAGGTTTTAGCTCTGTACATTAGGCGACGACTATTTGGAAGCTTTTGGGAGATTTCTCATGACAATTTGCGAGTTGAAGAGGATAGATTTGATGCAACGATTTATCCTCCCTTTATGCGCTCATGAAAAAAGTGACATCCGCCCGAAAAAAGTGGCGCAGTTAGATGTCAATATTCTTGTTATTTTCGCCGCAGCCGTAATGCTTTTACTTGCAAGCGACAGCGCGTTCGCTACAGTTTATCCTAGTAATACACTCTATTACATAAGTAATACAGGATGCAGCAACGCAAACGCGGGCACTAGCTCAACTGCACCCTGGTGTGACTTCACAAATGTAAATGGAAGCACGTTTAGTCAGGGAGACCAGATCCTGCTCCAGTCCGGAGGTAGCTGGGCATCGCAAATCGCTCCTTTAGGTAACGGTGCCAGCGGTAATCCGGTTATTCTTGGTTGCTATCCAGCGAGCTCCTGTTCGACGAACTACCCAGTGATAAATCCGGGCTCGCAACTTTCGGCAGTTTCCCTGATAAATCCATCTTTTTGGACGATAACGAATCTGTCAATGACAGGAGGTCTGAACGGAATTCATATTAACTTTAGCCAATTGGGTAATCAAGGCTTAGTTCTACAGAATCTTAATATTCACGATATGGCAGGGACCGTTTCCGCGATTCTAATCGACGGAATGAACACAAATCCTCCCACATTGATTGCCAGCAATCAATACGTGATCAGTGGCATAACCTTTTCAAACATTACCATCTCTAAGGCTGGTGCGATCTACCTGACCGCGGGCTATGCAAACGCACAACAGGTAAACAATGGATATCCTAATGCTCAACAAAATGTATTGATGAAGAACGTCACGGCATCCAATTTTAGCGATTGCTTTGTGTTCGCAAACATTGAGAACGTAGTAGTCACGGACGGCTCCTGGACACAAGGCGATGTCAATGGCCGCTGCGGAGCAGCCGTTTATCTCGTGGCCGCTTCAAATGTCACGTTTAATAACGTACTTTCATATAACGATGCCTTTACCAACGCAAACGACAACGCTGCCTTCGTTTATGACAATCAGGAAACTCAACTTCGGTGGCGCGGCAATTATTTTTACAAGAATGCAGCTGCCGGAATCGAGGGAGCTGAAAACCTGTGTTTTAAAGATTGCACGGCCTCTACGAATTTTCAGTTTGAAGTGTCCAACTCGACTTTCTACGACAATTCAACACAAGCAGTGTGTACTGTGCCGGCAAATCCCACTGCTACATATGGCTACTATGGAGATATCAGTGTCGCTTATAGCCCTCAGACACAGATGACTGTGCAAAACAATTTGTATTCGGACACACCTCAAAGTTGCAACGGTTTCGTCGTACGGGCGAACTCAGCTTACCAGACCCTTACAAACAATATTAACTTCGGATCGAACGGTCTATATAACTCCTTGTCTCAGTTCAGCGGCACACAAGGGCAATACCAGTGGAATTACGAATACTGGAATGGGTCAGCGTGGCTCGTCAATACTCCTACCTACAACTCTGCAACCGGTACGTGGATCTGGAACACGGGCGCGTTCATCAACAACTTCGACATGCAGCCTGACACTTGCACGAACTGCTGGACTGCGCGCTTTTGGACCGCCCCGCAGGCTGGGACTATACATGTGACCGGTTGGGTGCTAAAGAACTCAACAGGTACACCCGCGCAGGTGGGGATTTACCACGGAGGAACGAATCCAGGGTGGGTATGGGGCTCAGCCAACAGTTGGTACACACTCGGAGCAAACGATCAAATCGGCGTGCCGACCTTAGCAACTGTAGTCGTCGCTAAGGGGGACACGCTTCAGTTTGTGGTCGGGAACCAAAGCGGTCTGTCACCTTCGGGCGCGTTGGTTAGCTGGATGCCCTCGATTGCATATCAATGACAACAGTGCTCAGAGACAACAGTGCTCAGAACGCTCTTTTGGCTTCTACATGCGACAACACGAACATGTCTATGACACGCCCCGCTCCCGTTGGAGACGTGTTGAATAGGATGTATCGTAAAACGGATGAGACTATTTGACCTGGTCCTATAAAACTGGTTCGCAGATGTGATGGTGGTCAACTTGCTTTGGAAGCCTTTGTCTCGCGTCCGTAGTATTGCTTCAAATTGCTCGCTGTGAGCAATTGATGCTTTATGAATATGGCCTGTGGCACTGGATCGCGATGCTCCAGGATGTTCATTGCGAGGGCAAGTAGTTGATCACCATACTTCTCAGGGAAGTATCCAACGGATCCGATGAGGCGAGTGCCTGGTTTACGCATCTCCAGACGAGCCTCAACGGAGCCATTTTGACCTACAATCACGCAGTCTTGAAGGCGACTGGCATCTGTAAATGCTGCCAAAGCGCCCAGCGCGCTGGGATCGTTGATCGCGCTTACAAGAATTCGCTTAGCAGACGAAGAGGCGAGATGGCGGCCTACAGCCATTCGACTTGCTTCGAGTTGGCCGTTTCCACTAATGACAGAAATTTTCGATTCCATCAAGTTAGGGAGCACCTCTCGGATACCTAGGAGACTTCCAGTGAGTCTCGCTTCCGGCAAAGACCCAGCTTGTGGCAAGCCTATCAACAAAACTTCATCGACCCGTCCCTTCCAGTGTTTTTCAGCCCACTTTCCCAAATACCGCCCAGCAACCAAACCTGCCTGGCAATTGTTCACGCCAAAGAACGTGGCGTTAGGATGCGGGATTTCTATCGCGATGAGTGGCACCTTTCGCTCGATCGCTCGTGCGGAGATGAGTGGCGCTACCAAGGCATCGGTTTGAAACTCCATAATGAGATCGATTCCGTCCGCCAGAAGTTTGTCGGCGTTCGTGAGCGCGACCATGGGGCTGTACTGATTGTCCATGACAATCAACTCGACGTCTAATTTGGCTGCACTTTCGATCAGACCACGAGTTACCGCTCGGGAGAAGGCGAATTCGCTGGTTTGTGCAGCGTAGCCGATTCTGAAGCGCGTACGCTTCCGTGAGTTGCTGACCAAACTATAACGACGTGCCGCGTTCTTCGTAAGAATGTTGTGGGTATGAAGAGTTGCGAGCAGGCGAAATGTGGTCGGTCTGCTCAAGGCCGCTCGTGCGGCGACTTCATAGAGGGGCAGGCTGCCTTCGTCCTGAAGGATACGGATAAGTCGGCAAGCCCTTGCGACTGACTCAATCTCATACGAATTATCCTGGCTTCGTTTCATAAAAGGACGCTCCATAATTTCAATCAATGAAATTCAGTATACAGAAAATATGGTCAGACCAATTTTTTCAATGTACCAAGGTTCTAAAACAACGCCAAAAGAGATATGTGGCCTCCGGACACACTATGGTTCGATTGCGCACCGTGAAATATCACTATATATAGCTATTACGTCTTGTCAAGCTCTTGTTCGCCTAATAGATTCGGCGCTGCTGTATAGAGGCAGTACATTAGGAGGCGCAAACCGCATCATGCAAAAACAATTAGTTCATCAAATATTAGCTATAACGTCAGAATCCCAGCCCCAGGCCAAAGCCGTTGAGAAAGGCGGACGTCGTCTCTTAATTTGCATCATTTCTGCGATGTTTTTTGCAGTTTTGCTTTGCTCAGGGTTGCAAGCCCAAGTGGCTTCTGGAACGATCGTTGGTACAGTTACGGATTCGTCAGGCGGCTTGATTCCCAAGTGTTCCGTCACTGTGACTAGCACGGAGACTAATCTGCAACGGGTTGCGGAAACCGACGGTTCTGGTGTCTATAGCCTGCCATCACTACAACCGGGGTCCTACAGAATAACGGTCGCAGCCGCTGGTTTTGCCAACCAAGTCTCTACAGTAGAAGTAACCCTTGACGCCATAATACGAGCAGATTTCAAGCTTGGGGTGGGTGGAAGCAATCAGACGGTTGAGGTGCAGGCTAACGGTGTTCAACTTCAAACCGAGAGCCATGAAGTGAGTAGCACATTTTCTTCTAGAACAATCGAAAATCTGCCCTCGGCCGGTCGAGATGTGTTCAGCACACTGACCGCTGCTCCAAATGTTCAATCCTACGCGACCAGCAATGGTAACAGCGACATCGACTTTTTCCAGACCGGAGGCAACAGTCTGACCATCGGCGGTACGACATACGGGAATACCAGCTACTTGCAGGATGGTGTCACGAACTACAATCTCCTAACCAAAACCGCAAATCTGCAACCCTCGCCGGAAGACGTGCAAGAGGTAAGTATTCAGGCGAACGGCGCGTCAGCACGCTTTGCCCAGCCTGCTGTGGTCAACATCATCACTAAAGGTGGATCAAACTCCTTTCATGGAAGGGTGTACGATTATTTTCGGAATGATGATCTGAACGCGAAAAATTACTTTAGTACAACCAAAGCTAAGCTTAGATACAACAACTTCGGGGTCAATATTGGGGGACCGATCTTCCGGAATAAACTATTCTTCTTCTTTTCCTATACCGGCCTTAGGAGCAGTACTGGCTTCACGCAACAGGCTTTCGTGCCAACGTCAGCGGAACGAAGCGGTGACTTCTCAGCAGACCCTTTCACTATCTACGACCCCAATACTTATAATCCAACAACAGGCACGATATCGCCGTTTCCCGGCAACATAATTCCCACGCCGCGGATCAGCTCTTTTGCCACGAACTATTTACCGTACTTTCCGCTTCCCAACGGAAGCGCCATTCCTGGGAATAACTTCCAAAAAAACCTTACGCCGCAGACAACATTTGACGACTACTTGGGACGGCTCGACTACAACATAGGCAGTAGAGATTCTATATACGGTGCGATTGAAGTAAACAATCCAACAACTAACACGCCGTCATTCAGTGCAGTGTCACTTTTTACGGGACAGAACATCCAGGATGCGACCAATGGGTATGCGCAAGAAACCCATACGTTTAGTCCGACATTGGTCAATGTAGCCCGTTTTGGCTACAACCATAGCAATATTTTCGAGACCTTAGCTGGAGCCGGTCAACAGATGTATAGTAAGCTCTTCGGTTTGCCTTTTATTACTCCTGCGACCATCCAAGAGCTTCCTCCGACAGTTAGTTTTTCTTCACACTCTGGATTAGGTAACGCGTTCGCTCCCGACGGAGCTAACCAGCATCTTTACCAGTACACAGACGAACTAAACAAGACGATCGGGAAGCACTCAATCTTTGTTGGATTAGATGTCAGTCAAATCGATTTTAATGCGTCCTGGGTGATTTGGAACAATGGCCAATTAAATTTTAACGGCCAATATACTTCGAATCACAGCATCAGCAACTTGCAGGGCGGATCAGACGTTGCCGATTTTCTATTAGGCCTTTCCAACCAGGCATACGGAGCAAATGGTTACACAACTGGAGATTTTAAGCAGGTCTATGTGATGCCATATGTTCAGGATGACTGGAAGTTAACTCCCAAGCTAACCTTAAATCTGGGGCTTCGCTACGATTTTTATGAGTCCCCGAGCGATCACAACGGACACTCTAACGTGTATGACGTCGCAACAAATACCAATCATCCTGGAACATTTCGCCAGAACTATCTCAATTTTGCGCCAAGGTTTGGCTTTGCATATTCGGTCGATGATAAGACAGTTCTTCGGGGTGGCTACGGGATCTACTACAGCACTTTTCTTTATAACGAGTTGCAGTTCTTGCTTGCGAACCAACCGAACTACACTTTACAGATTAATACTTTTGCGGTCGATTCGCCGACGGCAATCTCAAACGTGTTTGTTGCAAATCCCAATAGCAGCGTACTTTCGCCTTTCACTACAGCTCTCAATATGCCCACAACAAATGTGCAGCAGTGGAATCTTGCTGTGCAAAGATCCTTCGGGAACAATTGGCTGGCCAGTATCACTTATTTGGGCAATAAATTGAGTCACCTGCAAGAGAGGATCAATCCGAATCAAGCCACGCCACCTGACCCATCAAACATAACTCCAATAAGCTCGCGCCGCCCCTACGCCTATGTCGGAGATGTCTTGGAAGCAGCAGATGTAGCCTACGGCAACTATAACGCTCTCCAAGCACAACTTGAACGACGGTTCTCGAATGGTCTGACATTCAATACGAATTACGTGTGGTCGAAGGCTCTTGATAACGACAGCACTGATAATGAAACACCACGCTTAGCTTCAAATTTAGGTCTCGACTATGGCCGTGCTGACTTCGACCGGACACACGTCTTCAAGCTGTCCGGGGTTTACGATTTGCCGTACGGAAAACAATCGAGCAACTTACTTAAGCGTGAACTGATCGGCGGTTGGCAGGTGAGCGGAATCTTTATCGCCCAAAGTGGAACACCGACAAGCGTCTTTGCGAACGACCTCTCTCAGACCGGAGGTAATCACTTGCAGTACGCGAATCAGGTTTGCAATGGTAACTCACCTTCCAGCAGAGGCTTCAACCACTGGTTTGACACAACCTGCTTTGTACAGCCTGGCATTGGAGTGCTGGGTAATGCAGGCAGGAACGACATTATCGGGCCCCGGTACACAAATCTGGATGCGTCTGCGATGAAGACCATCTCCTTTGGCGATGTACGGGCTTTGCAGCTTCGCGCGGATTTATTAGGTGCATTGAATCATCCGCAGGGTAGTCTGCCCGCTTACAACCAGACCGTTGCATCGCCGACGTATGGTCAAGTTACTAGCGTTAGTGGATCGCGGGTGATTCAGTTGTCTCTGAAGGCCATATTCTAGTCGTGCTTGACCAGTGTTACCAGCAAATTGCCCGCGACACGACGGCAAGCATCTACAGAACAGGATGCTTGCCGTGGACACCATATTGGAGAATTGAATGTATTTAGATAGACGTGAGTTCATGAAGATGGGTGCCTTAGCTGCGACGGCCAGAGCTGCACCGAATGTGCCCGTGTCTAATAAGTACAACGTTGGCGCGTTCTATTTTCCCAACTTTCACGTAGATCCTCGAAACGAGGAGGTGCATGGAAAGGACTGGACGGAGTGGGAGATCCTGAAACGGGGCGAACCTAAGTTCGCCGGACACGATCAACCGAAAAAGCCTGCGTGGGGCTACCTGGACGAGGCCACTCCGGCTGCGTTCGAGAAGAAGACTGCAGCGGCACATCAAGCGGGAATAAACCATTTCATCTTTGACTGGTACTGGTACGAGGGAAAGCCGTTCCTGCAGCGTGCTGTTGAGGAGGGCTATCAGGTCGCCGCAAATAAGAATGACGTCAGCTTCTGCATCATGTGGGCTAACCATGATTGGTACAATCTAATGCCTGCTCGGCTCGACCAAAAGGAGAAAGCGCTTCTCTACAAGGGGACATATAGTGCAAGTGAGTTCGATCGAATTACCGACTATATTGTCACGCATTATTTCAGGGATAATCATTACTTTCAAGTAGATGGTTGTCCATATTTTTCCATCTACGAGCTGGCCAATCTTGTGGATAGGATGGGAGGCCTCGAGATAGCCCGAGAAGCGTTTGAGCGCTTTCGTGCCAAGGTGCGATCGGCCGGATTCAGGGACGTCTACTTCAATGCAGTCGCTGCAGGTATCAAGTCGATTTCCGATCCGGCGGCGTTTCTTCACGCGCTTCGCGTCCAAAGTGTCACGTCTTACACGTGGTTCCACCATTTCGAGATGAATACCTTTCCTACGGTTGACTATGCCTCAGCGTTACGGGCTGCGCCAGGGTTTTGGAAAGAAGCAAACGCGATGTTTGGAGTTCCGTACGAGGCCGACGTCAGTATGGGTTGGGACCCGAGCCCGCGAACCTGCCAATGCGACAAGTTCGAGCATTCTGACTATCCCTATACAAGCATCCTTGTAAACAATACCCCGGAGCTGTTTCAGCAAGGTCTCCTCAACGCAAAGGTTTATATGGATGGCCTTACAAATCAGCCAAAAATTCTAAATATTAATTCCTGGAACGAGTGGACAGAGGGTAGTTATCTTGAACCTGACGCCACTCACGGGATGGCTTATCTCAATTCAATCCAGAAAGTATTTGGGGCCTGAATCGCTCATGACAAAAATAAATACATCGCTTTTAGAAGTTTCGTCATTTGCTGCAGTATCCAGTGAACAGAACCTGCGTGTCGGATTGTTCGGTGTTGGACTGGAAGCGTACTGGCCTCAGTTTCCAGAACTGAAAAGGCGACTGGACGGCTATATGAGCCAAGTTGCCATCCGGCTAAGCAGACCAGGCGTTGAGATCACTGATCTTGGAATTATTGATACGCCGAATCGCGCACTAGAAGCGAGTCACGAGCTACGCCGGGCAGACGTTGACATAGTTTTCTTGTACATCACAACATATGCCCTATCAGCGACCGTGCTGCCATTGATGCGGCGTCTGAAGGTGCCTCTAATCGTACTTAATCTTCAACCGACAAGCAGGATTGACTACGCAAACTTCAACCGATTGCCTGACAGGCAATCAATGACAGGGGAATGGCTTGCGTATTGCTCCGCTTGTCCTCTCCCCGAGTTCGTGAATGTTTTTCGCCGTTCAGGGATTGAGATGCACGAGGTGACCGGCGTTCTCGAAGGAGAAGATGCCTGTTGGAAGGACGTTGACGACTGGATCAGCGCGGCACAGGTTGTGGCAGATTTGGAACAGAACCGGCTTGGATTGTTGGGACACTACTACTCCGGAATGCTCGATATCTATACGGATCTTACGCTGCTGAGCGCAGTTTTTGGAGTTCATATCGAGATTCTTGAAGTCGAAGAGCTCGCAAGGTTACGCGCAGAAGCGGAAGCAGAGGTAATTGAGAGCCGCGTTGAACTCTTCGAACAAGCTTTCGAGATGCAAGATGGTTGTGACCCTACGGATATAGCCGAGGCTGCTCGGACTTCAGTTGCGCTGGACCGGCTTGTTGAGCAACATGGGCTGAAGTCGGTCGCCTACTACCACAAAGGAACAGGCAACATTGAAAATGAGCAGGCGATCAGTTCCATTATTCTTGGTACTTCACTGCTTACCGCAAAGGGGATACCTGTTGCTGGCGAGTACGAAGTTAAGAATGTCCTAGCGATGAAAATCCTGTCATCTTTAGGGGCGGGAGGTTCGTTCAGCGAGTTTTATGCGACAGACTTTGAGGATGATGTTGTGCTCATGGGTCATGACGGTCCTGGACATGTAGCAATCGCGGAGGGGAAGCCTAAGGTCAGATCGCTTGCTGTCTATCACGGAAAGGTTGGCCGTGGTCTGTCGATCGAGATGTCTGTCCGTCATGGGCCTGTCACACTCCTGTCCCTTGCCGAAGATCCTGGAAGAGGTTTCAAGCTGGTCGTAGCCGAAGGAGAATCGGTTCCAGGTCCGACTCTCGAGATCGGCAACACGAATAGTCGCTATCGATTTTCGATAGGAGCGCGACGGTTTCTTTCGGAATGGAGCGCAGCCGGACCTGCACACCATTGTGCCATTGGTGTGGGCCACCTCGCTTCCACGATTGAAAAAGTAGGAGCGTTGCTGGGAATTCCAGTCATCCACGTGTGCTAGAAGCTCTTCCTCGTTGGAACCGGGCTACACGCAGGGAAGCAAAAGGACGATCAATAAATGACTGATTCGAAGGAACTCTCGCGTAGGCGATTTCTCTCCGTAGTTGCTTCTACGGCGGCAACTTCATGCCTTCCCCTTTCTTTGGATGCCGTTCTGGCTTGCGAATCGCCGCCCGCAATGGCCGAGGACGGTCACATCGCTATCTCCCGCGAAGCTCTTGCTACCGAACCTGTGATCGTATTGAATTCAGGTTACCGATTGCTGATTAATTCGAAGACCGGGAGCATTGTTTCGTTCCGATCTACGTTTGGCGTCGATCGCGATTTGCTTATTTCAAATCATGTTCGTTTGCCGCTTTTGAAGATGGAATTGATGAATGATCACTCCGAGTTCCTTACCATTGATTCATTACAAGCAAAGGTGGTAACGGTACGTAAAAATGGAGAGGAGGCGGAGCCGACAATCACGATTGAGTATAAAGATATTGCCGACTTACCCATTGAGGCACGTGTGACCGTGCGTTGCCCGGCAAACGAGACTCTTACCTATTGGAGCCTGGAGTTGATGAATGGCACCACCTCATGGATCGGGCACATACAGTTCCCGCTGATCGAGATTCCGTTTGACAAGCTTGTGGATGACGATCCTAGTCACATCCTCTGGTCCTTTGCAGATGGCGGGTTGGCAAGCCCGGTCGTGCCCTCGATGTCGATAGGGCCATGGGGCAACAATCAGCGCAACACTCCAGAACTCTGGCGATACAACAACTATCCTGGACAATGGACTTCGACCCAGTTGATGGCCTACTACAACGATGCCGGGGGCCTTTATGTGGCGTGTGACGATCCCTCCGGTCTGCCCAAATTTATCGATCCATTGATAGAGGAAGATGGGGTTACGATGGGACTGGGTCACTACCCTGGCACGCGTGGCCCATCGACCCTAAAGCTGTCCTACAACGTTGTCCTTGGAACGTTCCACGGCGATTGGTATGCTGCCGCCGAGATCTACCGCGATTGGGCCTCGAAGCAGCCGTTCTGCGCGACCAAGCTAGCACAAAGGAAAGATCATCCGGCGTGGCTTACGGATTCTCCCGTCGCCATCGCCTTTCCGATGCGCGGCCAAGGAGACTGGGATCCTCCCGCCGCTGTGAATGCGGAATACACTCCCGCGACGAATGCCTTGCCTTATCTTGAGAAGCTCGCAGCTGGTCTTGAATGCCCTTTGATGCCCATTGTTTTTAATTGGGAGCATGGTGGCCCGTGGGTGCAACCCGATGCCTTCCCTCCTTTAGGAGGAGAGGCCGCGATGCGAGAGTTCATGGCCAGAGCAAAAGAAAAAGGCTGGTATCCCGTTCTGTATGGAGATGGGCTTTCCTGGGTTACCTGGCAAAAGAACACGAACTACGATGGCATGGCATATTTTAAATCCCGTGACGGTAAAGCGGCCGTTGCTCGCAAGTGGGATGGAAGCCTGCTTGAGGACGTCTGGGCTTGGCGCAAAAACTATGTCGCTTGCCTTGGAACTGAGAAAGGCAGGCAAATGGTTCTGGATATGACGCGAAAGATGTCGGAACTCGGACCCGCTGTCATCCAGCAGTTCGATCAAGGTCCAGGGCCCAGAGCTTGTTATGCGGCCGATCATGGACACCCGCCAGTTCCAGGACCGTGGATGACAGCAGCCTTCACCGGGTTGATTCAAGCGGACACCAAAGCGGCGAGATCGACGAAAGCTGCAGTCATCATGTCGTGCGAAGGAGCGCCGCCGGAGAGCTATTTGCAGGATTTTCAGACTTGGGATGCCCGTGCTAGCATGTGCCCTCTTTATTCCTTCCTTTATCATGAATATGGCAATGGCCATCAGGGGTTCTACACCAACCGGGTTAGTGATGAAGCTCTACGGCTCTCCGTAGCAAGGGCGATCGTCAACGGCTATATGGTCAACGTGACCCTGCGCGATAAAGGCTTGATTGAATACGATTGGGATCAACTATGGAACCGTGCTATTCCAGATCAGGTCGCAATTGTCGATTGGATTAAACGAGCCAATCAATTTCGAACGGGAATAGCTCGAGATTACCTCGTTTTTGGACGTATGCTGCGACCGTGGAAGGTAAGTAATGTAATGACTCGCGACTTTGGCTGGGGTAAGGAACCCTTAGTACAATCTGCGATCTGGCAAGCACCCGATGGAAGAATTGGTATTGTGTTGGCTAATTATGCTGATTTGGGCGAATCGCCGCGCGTGGAGTTAGCGGTTACCGGACAGAAACAGTTAAAGCTAACCATCGATGGCCTTGAGACCCGTCGAACAGTGCTGTTACCAACTGTAATCGATATCGAAATGACTCCCCGATCTCTAGCTCTAATTGAAGTCCAATGAGCACTCATACGACAAGACAGTCGAAAAAGGCTCTAACAAGGTGTGGTGGATTATGAGCAGTCAAACAACAACAATTTGGAGTCATGAATAGCTAATCTTTTGAACTTATCAACCTGATGAATGGTCTAGGTGTGATTATGGATAATACAGCGATACCTACGGTCATCGATAAGCATCCGTCAAGGCCACCTCGGTGCTCTGAAACCTATATCTCTTCGTTGCCTAAGCCGGAGATATATTCCACGAAGCGACCATCTCAGCGGACTTATGTCATCCCAATGTTGTCTAAAGCTTTGGATATCCTAGAGGCGCTTGAAATGGAGAAAGAGCCGGTCTCTCTGGAATTCCTCGCAAGGCAGCATCCTCAAATTGCGAAAAGCACCATCTACCGCGTTCTACAAACCTTTGCGAGCCGCGGGTATTTGGCTCGAAATGAGACTCTATACAGTCGTCTCGCGCGCCCGAAGCGAATGCGCTTCGGTTTCGCAGGACAGAGCGAAAAGAATCCGTTTGCTGGAGCTGTCGTCGCATCTCTGCGGTCAGCGGCAATGACTAATGGCGTGGAGCTAATGGAGCGAGACAACCAATATAGCAATGCGGGCTGCGTGCGAAATTCGAAGGACTTAGTAGCGAATGGAGCCGATATGATCATTGGGTTCCAGATTGAGGAGCAATCAGCATCTCTGGTAGGTCACACTATATCCAGTGCGGGCATACCGCTAATCACCGTGGATACCTCGATTCCGCACGCCGTCTATTTCGGAGTCGATAACTTCAAGGCTGGCTTCGAAGCTGGTGAACTCCTTGCGAAATACGCCCGAGCTAAGTGGAAGGGAACAGTGGATTGGGTTCTAGGACTTAATGCGAGTGACAGATGCAGCTTAGTGAATAGCCGTATCGCTGGTTCGTTTGAGGGCGTTCAAACACATTTCCCGCGAGTATCCCTGGACCGATATGTGCAACTCAATGTTGGGTCTGAGCGTGGTTCGAGTGCGAAGGTTGTGGGTGAGTTTTTGCAGAGTCATGCGCTCACCGATCGCATTTTGATTACAGCAGCCACGGACACCAGCGCTCTCGGCACACTACAAGCTGTCCGAGATGCCTCTCGTGAGCAGCACACAGCAATTGTGGGCCAGGAAGGTATTCCGGAAATGTTAGTTGAATTGCGCGGTCGAAAGGGTGCTTTGATTGGCTCAGTTTCACATGAGGCTCAGACCTATGGGCCGCAGCTGATCCAGCTTGGCGTGGCGATGCTGCGTGGACACATAACTCACCCCTATAATTTTGTGCAGCACAAGGCTGTTGTATTTGGTTTAGCTTGATTGGGCAGCTACACCTAATTTACTAGATTGTTTTGTTTCAAGATCGTCGTTCACAGAGTCACACCATTCATTTTTGGAACGCGATTGTAAAACGGGCGCCAAGTTGGACGGTTTTGACTTTTTGGTTGGAGAAAGGGCCTGTCGGGTGCGGTTCGCCATCTGCATGTTGTGCCCGGCATTAGCAGTTTGTGGTCGCTATGCGTCGGCTCAGGGTAACTATGGACGGTCAGATTGCCGTCCTCGCGGTAGCGGAAAAAGGGTCGTTCGAAGCGGCCGGGAAGTACCTCGGCGTCGGGAAGTCGGCGGTTCGCAAAAGAGTGCGAGGTGTCGAGATCGAATTGGGAACTCCGGTGTTCCGTTCGACAGCAAACGGAATGCTGCCAACGGACGCTGGCAGTCTCTACCTGCCTGTCGCGCGTGAGTCGGTCAGACATGCGTCGCTGGGCGTAGATCGCATCCGCGCATTTCTGCGAGTGCAAACGAAAAACTTGCACATCGGGTACTCCAGCCATCTCAACTGGAAGCTTCTGGCAATTATTTCCCAGTTGCAGTTGCGACTGGATGATCCTCTTCAGATCAGCAGGGAGAGTCTGCTGACCCACCAAGTCATTACTAGCGTTCTGCAAGGCGATCTGAATGTTGGATTCGGCTATTTGCCTCTTCATGAGCCTGACCTCTTCGCACAGCAACTCATGGAAGAACCGCTGATGGTATGCCTGCCCACAGGTCATCCACTCAGCACGAAGCGTGCTATTGACCCTACGGAATTAGACCGCGAACCTCTGATCGCAGTTGGCCGGAAGGCCCTCCCCGGAAGGCACGAAGATATTGTGACTCATTTCGAGAGCCTGGGGGTTGCGCTCAATATCGTAGCCGATGCCTATCTGCCGAGAGAAGCCCTGTGGATGGTTAGTCAGGGCACGGGACTCGCGATTATGACTCGCTCTTCAGCCGACTCAATGCGCTCGGGCCTCGTGGTCAGGCCATTGGCGGATCGGCTTCTCACGCTAAAGAGCGGCGTGTTCATTCGACGCGAACATGATCGCAGTGACAACACGATCAGGCAATTCGTCGACCGCATATGGACTGAAACCGCTTCTCTGCGGATGAGCAATCACCGCTCTGATCGAAGGCTTCATCAATAGCTACCTCAAAACAATCACGTCAGGAGGATCGCGCATGCATAATCGTTTCCGTCTCGTCTCAATCGTCGGTTTACTCGTTCTCACTGCTTGCAACGATGCAAAAAAACCGATTGATACAAATTTCACGCAGGCCATCAACGAACACCTGATGAAGCATGGACAAGTATGTACAGTGATGGATCGCCAGTTTCCAATCGATGTTCCGCGCTCGGAGCAAGATGAACAATTGGGGATCGGTCGAAAGCTGGAGGCGTTGAAGCAGGCGACTCTGGTACAGGCGACCGATACAACATCGGTCGTTCACGGAATGCTCGATTCGCTGCGAGGTTCAACTCCGCCCCAACTGGTGAGGCGGTACCAGCTAACAGCGGAGGGCCAGAAATATTTTCGGCAGATTCCCGGCACACTTGGGCAGCCCAGAGGATTCTGCTACGGGCAGAAGACCGTCGATACCATCGTTAAGTGGACAGAGCCGGCGGCGCTGGGATCGATCTCTCAGACTGAAGTCACCTACACCTATAAGATCGCGAACCCCGCAGCATGGGCGGAACGCCCGGATGTGCAGCGGGCATTCCCGGACATCCGAGAGAATCTCAACGGCGGATCGAAGACGACCGAGCAGGTCGGATTGCAGCAAACCAGCAGAGGCTGGGAAGCACCGGGACAATAGTCCTCCGATATGGAGCTGCTTGGTGAACGGTCATTCATGCATATGTGCGAATTTCTGTGACGTGGCGCCATCCGTCCTCATTCATAACATGCACGATCACGTCGATGCACCTTACGCACTCCTCTTCAACGTCACGCAAAGGGGCGCTCCATCCTGAACCACGCGTGGCAAGCTGGGCCAGCCGCCGCAATGCATCCTGAGCACTGTTGGCATGAATGGTCGTCAGCGATCCACGATGGCCCGTATTCAAGGTATCGAGGAAGACGCGCGCCTCCGCACCGCGAATCTCACCTACAACGATCCTGTCCGGCCTGTGGCGAAGCGCAGCCTTGAGCAGGTCGCCGAAACCGATCTGACTCCTGTGCGTATCGAGCTGGATCTCGGCGGATATAACGTGCGGCTTCCTGATATTGAGTTCGGCGACATCTTCAAGGATGAGGATTCTGTCTTTATCGGGGATGAACGCGGACAGTACGTTTGCCAGGGTTGTTTTACCGGAGCCGGTTCCGCCGGAGATCAGGATGTTGTCGCCACGCCGGACGTGGTCTGCTAAAGTCTCGCCCTCTGAGTCGGTCAGCATCTCACGCTCGATCAGGTCATCAATATTGAAGTTCCGCGAGGTGAACTTGCGGATGGTCATCATCGGACTTGAGTTGACGACTGGCGGGATGAGCGCTGCCATTCGGCTTCCGTCCGGAAGACGCAAATTCATGATCGGAGAGTCCGCATCAAGCTTCTTGCCGAAGCGGTTGGCGATCACTTCGAGGCCAGTCAGCAGCGCACCATCCTCGAAATGGATACCGGGCTGCAACTCGATGTGACCTTGCTCTTCGATCCAAACCGAGCCATCGGGATTGACCATGATCTCAGAGATGCCGATATTTAGCAGCAGATGCTCGATCGGCTTCAGGAACGGGATAATTACATCGAAGCTCAAGACGGTATCCTCTCTGGATCGAAGGCGATCCTCTCCTGGTCGAACCAGGACATGGTGATGGGCAGGAAATCGGGCTTGAGATAGCAATACGTCGGCGGCAATGGGCTGATGCCATCGAAGGCGACGACGACAGACTGTGCATTCTTGAGATCGAAGAAGACCTTCTCTTCGAACAGAGGCTCCATATGCTTCTGGTACTGCTTGGAAGCGGAGACAGAGCCTTTGCTGGATGAAGTACGGCCACTGAGCCATCCGACGTTAGCGTTGGTGGAGGACTCGGAGACGCTGTAGCTGATGCGGGTGCGGTCCGCCTTCCCACACAATTCCGACGCATATCGGGCAGTCTCGGGATCGGTGGTTGTCAGGAAGACCTTGTTGCGGAGGGCCTGCAGGAGTGTCTTGACTCCCTCGTTGGACAGCGCGTCCTTCAGACTGGAGATGCTCTGGGTGGCAACGATGGGAATGCACTTGGGCTGCCGGGAGAGCGACAGGAAGCGTTCATCGCCGGTTGGATTATCGCCGCCAACAGTAGCGAAGTTCTGATATTCATCGCAGATGAAGACGGTGGGGCGATAGTGTCTCTCAGGGTGGGCGTCCATCCTGGGAATGCGCAACTGTACAGCACGCTGGTAGTCGATCTTCATCATGGTGCCGATGGTCTTCGCCAACGCCGGGTTCAGCGCCACGGGAAAGTTCAACCCCACGACCGCGCCCGATTCGATCAACTCGTCGAAGGGTGCCAAGACGCGGCCCGTGGGATCCGTAGAGCACGGCTTGCCGTCGTACAACTCTTTCGGTGGGCAGAAGACACGGCGCACATCGGGATCGGTCTCGAAGAGCGAGAGAAAGACGGCGATGCCCTGGATAATGGAAGTCTTGACCTCGGAGCGGAAGAACTTCCAGTGCTCCCAATACCAATACTGGATGCTGTCGAAGCGATCCCGCTGCTCCGGTGGGTAAGGCTTGCGAGTGAAGACATCGAAGGCTGCGCAGGTCTCCTGTGTGAGCAGTTTCTCAAGCGCTTCGGTCCATGCGATCAGATAAACATTCGCATCTTTATTCCACTCGAAACCAAGCGGAGACAGGAGACCTTCATGGTCCCGGTACGCCTCCTTGGTCATTCCGATGTAGCTGGCGGCACTGAAACGCGACCCAACCTCTGTCAGCAGATCTTCGAGCTTGCCCGCGCTGATGACGGTGCGGAATAGATCGACCATAGTGAGGTATCCATCGCGGATGCGATGAAGCAGGATCACGTACCGGACCAGGTCCGTGTAGGACTGCTGCCAGAACGGTTCCTTGCCTTTGCCCCAGATCGACGTGATGATGGAGGCGATGTTAAACGCCTGGGCATAGGCATCGAGCGAGTTGTTGAGTGGGTTGTAGCGAATGTCGCCGTTGAGTGAGACCTCAACGTAATCGTGCTCCCGTCCGCACCATCTAAGGATGCCCTGAAGCTGTCGGCAGAGATCGCCTTTGACTTCCAGAACGATGCCCGAGAGCCTGCGCTCTGGGTCGTCGGCACGATAAGCGAACAACTGGCGCATCGCCGGCAAAATCAGCCCATAGGTTTTGCCCGAACCGATAGAGCCGAACGATGCAATGCCGGTGTAGAGGCCGCGCTCTGGAATCGAGAGCCACTGCGGAGCGGAGCTGGGCTTCGGGACGAGCTGGCGGTGGACTTCGCCTACGATCAGAGACAGACCGGCTCGTGTGCGTGGGTTGGGATACGCAGGCAGAGAACCGGCTGGCGTCTCCGATTCGTCTCGATAGAGGTGGACGTACAGCAGCGAGAAAATCATGGAGCAGGCTATGAACAGGGTCGAATACAGAAACAGGTCGTAACTCCACGCCACTGCGTGAAAGAGGAGAGGCCGCTCGAATTCGATTAGGCGCAGGATTGGATTTGCGGTGTTGAGAGGAAACATACTGTTGAGGAGGATGCCACCGGCTACGCTAATGCCTAGTGAGAGCACGATGCGGTTCTCGACCAGTGGCCGGATGACCTTCTGAAGCTGAACTCTGAAGCCCATGTTGTCGATTCCTCTCTATGCGTGAGCAGTGGCGTTTGTTGCAGTTGCATCCGGTTTAGCAGCAGATTCGGACACCGGCTTGGTTGGTGTGGGTCTTGGTTTCGTAGCATGGGCATCCCGCGCAGCGGTCGCGGCAGCGCTGGCCTTGTATTTCTGGAAGTCTTCTTCCTGAGTCAGCGCGAAGCGCAGCAGCTCGTTGACGACATGATTGGTTTCGTTATTTGACCATTGCGCCAGTAGCTCGATGTCCTCGGCTACAGTCTGGTCGATGGAAGATTGCAATTTCGCGCGCCGAATCTTGCTTACGCCATGTTCTAGTTTCAGCTTGCTCATGGATGTCTCCTGTCAATGAAGTGCGTATCCTTCCCGGATGCGATATGGATCAACCACTGATGCTGAACTGATCCGCTTCATGTTCTGCGCAGATCAATCCGGTATCTGCGCCAGATCTGTTCTGGATACTTGGTGCCTCGGGGCGGAAGCGACCAGCGCGGTATAGCCGACGCGGGAAGTGCGGAGCACTGGGGTCGCTCCCGCCCCCAGCACATATCTCTCCCTGACCCCATCTACTTGCATAACTCGTTGTATTCGAATCACTAAGTCTCCTGTGGTTGTGCCCGCTCGCGTGTCCGCTGGGGTGTCCCGTGCCCCTGCTGAGACGGAGCGCTCTGTCGCAAGCTGTAGACCGGATAGCTGTACGGAAGCACGACGGTCGTGAAGGTGGCACGCAGAGATTTGTTTAGGAATCTCTGCCGGATTCTGTCGGCACCGGTGCTTTGGTTGTTCCATGCCGCTTGAAGAGCACGGTGTTCCAGTGTGGTGTAGCGGTGCTCTCCCTCGCGCAGGACTTCAAGATCGCGGGCGCTGCTGACGCTACCCTTCGCTTCATAGCGATGGCTGGCGGCAAGGTATTCGATGAAGTGCTCCACACCCATCGGGGTCAATTGCGTCACTCCACGCAGCCGGTCTGGGGGGACAAAGCGGTTGAAGGTGGCACTGGCGCGTGCAGAGCTGCTCTCGGTGTCGGCCAGGTAGATCAGCTCGAACTCGCCGAGCGCCGCAAACAGGGGCTGGTACTGTTTGAGGTAACGCTCGAAGCGAGTGGCCGTGACCTGGCCCTCGTCGAAGAAAGTGAAGCGCGGGATGCCGGTGTTGGAGACGAGGATGGGAAACCCATCTGAGAAATACATCAACCGCCCGGCGTAGCTTCGGGGCAGCGACTCGTTCGGCACGCCGCACTGCGTGGTGAAGAAATCGACCTTACTGACCTCGTCTTCGAGAAGGTTGGCACCAAGATTCGCAAGGATGAAGTCGAGCACCATGAGCCGGGACTTGACATGCGCGTCGCCCTTGATGCGCCGGTTCTGAGAGTCGCGGCGGCCCAGCGCCTCGTAAACCGGCTTCGAGATCAGGTGATAAATGTGCCGACCACGGCCACACTCGATGACGCGGATGTGATGAAGGCGGCTGGCCTTTTCGAGAAAGCGCGTGGGGAGTGCTCCTCGCTCCCGCTTCACGAACTGGCAGAACTGCCTGCTCAGAAAGTAGCCGGAGTGAATGGCGACGAGGTATAGGAACGAGGCTTCGCGCTCCAGATACCCAACGGATTCAAGCGATGCGATCGGGTCATAGTCCAGTGTCATAGGTCGAGAATGTTCTCCATCAGGTGTTGGTCTTCATGGATCTTCGCGGTCAGGGACGAGCGGTCGGAGGCCGAGGCATAGTTGCGGAAGCCGGCCTGCGCTTTGGAGCGCAGGTGACCGGCGTGATAGGCGGCAGTCAGGACTTCAATGTCCTGGTGCCCAGTGCGTGAGCCTTGATCCGGGCTTAGTGCCTGATCCGTCCCGTGTGGCAGGTCATAGTCGATGCGGGCATCGGGAATCTGAATCTTGCCATCGACGAACGGCAGCTCGAACCGTTCGGCGACCTGCTGTTTGATCTCTGCGATATCTCGCTTAGGATCGGCTTTACGCTCGGCATAGATGGCCTTCTGCACGCCGGACTTTATCTCGAAGTCGAGGCGCACGCGGAGGTTGCTGCCTCCTTTGCTCTCGATCCGCTGCGCTTCTTTTCGATACGCGCGATAAATCTGCGAATCGTGTTCGACCTCACGGGGCTTGACCAATCCCGCGTAGACCCTCTGGTCTTTGGGCAGCTCGCCCTGCCTCAGGAGCAGGCTGCGACCGTCTTTGGTGAGCGTGACGACCTCGACGCGCTCAATCGTGCGCCGTCGCCCATCGCGGCGCAAATTGACATGCTGGGCTTCGATCAGGCCTTTGTCGCGGAGATATTTAAGATCATTCTCCAGAGGACGGGTCTTTCCGTTGTAAAGCGTCTCGCGGAGATCCACTGTGCGGATGACGCGAAAGCGCCCTACCTCGCGCAGGAGGTTCTTCTCTTCCGGTCGCAGTTCAAGTCCGAACACGTTGCTGGCGGTCCGGGCCGGACGGCGCGGCTCCGCCGAAGCGACAGGGAGGCGGCGTTCGCGGGACACATCCTGCGTGGGTTCAGGACGCCTGCGCTCAACGGGCGGATGAGTCCAGCGATGATCCGCGGCACGCTCCTTCAGAGATTTCAGGCGATGGAGGATCGGATTGTCCGGCAGCTTCCGCGCAGGCGTCCGCGCATCCGAAGGGCCAGGAGCCGTATTCTCTCCCTGGCGGCGGCGCGGCTGTTCCTGCGGAATGTCCAGCCTCATGCGCCCTCCCCATCATCGCCGCGCTCCGAAGGAGCGGGCGCAAATTGAATAGAGGTCTGTACAGTCGATGGCTTGGAAGAAGTCTTTTTCGATTGCTCCACGCTGGGAGAAGGCGGGACGGTTTCGACAGAAATCGGCGACGCCTGCGGCTTTTGGCCGACGACACGACGCACGTCGTAGTCGGCCACAACAGTGAAGCGGTTCATCTCTTTCTCGGCGGCTTCGCGCATGGCTCGGACCTTGGCCACAAGGTCCGGCGTGCGGTCGAGATATTCGTCTTCGCTCTGCATCGTCAGCGCTCCTCCTCATCACCGAACTGCGCAAGGATTTCGCCAGAGAGTTCGCTCTGTCCCGTATGTATCTCTTGATCGAGGTGCCTGAGCTTGCGGCCGGTGTCGCGTAGAAAGAACTTGCGCTCGATCCAGACGGTAAGGCCGAGGATGTTGGCGAAGAGCAGAGCGGCGTAGAGCGCGATGCTCTGGAGGTAGCGGTGCAGGATGAGGCTGCGCCACGGCACAAGGAAGTGCAGCTCGTGCATCGACCAGAAGCCGAGCGCGAGGAAGATCAGCGTGGCGACGAAGACGGCGTTGGCGATCATCGGTATCCTTTCCGCCGCGATCTTTGCGCGGCACGATCAAAAGAAAGCGGAGAGGTTTCCGCCTCTCCGCGAAAGAGGGCGGACGGCGTTAGCCGTCCTCACCCGTATCGACGACTATCAACGGGCGCTCCAGCTTACGAACTTGAAGCGCGCGTATTTCACAGACATATCGCTTGGCAGAAAAGCGTTCCCCTGCCACTACGACTGGCCGTTCGTAGTCGTGGACGTAAAGTTCGCCTTCGACCTCGACATAGTCGCCCCGCCTCATGCCGCGGGTGAAGCCGCAGAACCAGGGGCCAGGGCAGACGATGCGGTTAGACGTGGTGCGTGGCGTCCACTCGTTGGTGGCGATGTCCCACGTGCCGGACATTGTTGCCAGGTACAGGATTGCGTAAGCGTCGTCAGTAATTCCATCCGAAGCAGGCACCTCGGCATCGCTGACGAGGAAGCCGCGCAACTTGAGGGTGTTCTCAAAGATATTCATGGCGAAACCTCCCGAGGGAGGACAACGCGGCCTAAGCCGCGTCGTCCTCCGTGATCGGCTCGGCATCGGGATTCTCTCCGCGCGAGCTCTCGGGCTGCGCCAGCTTCTTGACGATGCTGGCGCGCACCTCCCAACCCCGGCGCTTGACCGTGGTCTTCTTCTTGCCCTCACCGACCTGGACGTCGTACTCGGTGCTGCGCAGCTCGCCTTCGATCTCGACGTAGTCGCCCTTCTTCAGGTTCTTCGCGTAGTCGGCGGGTTTGCCGAAGGCGACGATGCGGTGCCATTCGGTGTGGTTCACCCACTCGTTCTTCTGCTTGTCCTTGTAGCCGGACTTGGTGGCCAGCGACAGGACCGTGAAGGTCTTCTGCTGCTTGGTGGCGAAGTTCTCGGCGTCCTTGCCCAGGAACCCCTTCAGCTTGATGTTGTTTTCGTAGAGTGCCATGTCATTTCTCCTGTTTGTATTTGCCCGGATTGGGCTCGGGACACTCCTGCGCGAAGCGACGCGAGGTGCCCCGCTCCCAAGGCCGAGATGTGCTTTCTGCGGAGGCTCCGAAGAAAAATCTCGCCCGCACTTTGGGCCGCAGCCGCGCGCATCTTGCGCGGGATATTTTTGTTTGGAAACCCAGACCCGTAGGGCGGCGTAGCCGAAGCAGAACATCGAAGTGCCGCAGGGCGCGGGGTAAGCACCGAAGCGAGTGACCGAGGGTGAGCAGGGAAAATACGGGAGAGATGGTGCTCTACGGAAACACTTGTCTGAAGGTTGCATGGCGCGTCGGACGCCATCGCCACCAAGCAGCAGAAGACCCTTTGTGTTCGCCGGCCACCAAGTCCGGCTACAAGAGCAGTGAGTGGGTGAACCGTATCGGGTGGCACTGTAGTGCCCCCGGCATCCTGGCGTGCGAAGAACCTGGAGAAGGGTGATACAGCAGTAGGCGAAGTGTGCGGCTCCTCATCCAGGGCGGCGAGGGCAAGAAGAAGACTCGCTTCGATCCGTGGTTGGGAGGTGTGCGCCAGTATCGTCGGGATGTGCGCTCGTTGGCTCATCGGACACTCCCGGTGCCCTGCCCATCGCGGAGGATGGCATCGACTGCTGCAATACGCTGCCCGAGCCAGCGTATTGCAGGAACCGCCATCGAGTTGCCGAGCGCTTTGTAGCGGGGTCCGTCCGCTGCCAGCTTGCCGCGGTACTCGACCAGCGTGTAATCGTCCGGGAATCCTTGCAGCCGCTCACACTCGCGTGGCTTCAGCCGTCTCACCGCCATCTGCGGGGTCATCACACCATCGGCCCGGCCACCTTCGCCACCGCGTTGCATCGTCCCGACAATGTCTGTCGACGCACTGAGTTCTCCCGTCCATGCGACCGCTACATTCGCGGCGTTGCGACCCGTCGCATTGGCACTTGTCCCAAGCGATTGCATCACCTCGCCGCTTAGGACATCGCCGGATTGGTTCTGCGCGAATGCGATAGCCACCTGGCCGCCGCCATTGGCGTGACTCGCGTTGTGACTCATTCCACGCAGTGTCGGAGCAAGGTCACTGGCATCGGCACCGCAGTCTTTCACGGAGAAGGCGACAGCTTGGGTGGTGCCACGTTCGAGGGTGTGCACGATACCATCCGAAAAGGCGCTGCCGTTCGACTGTGTGTGTGCCGTGCAGATGGCAATCGGAATCATCGGGACACCGCGTCCCGTGCCGTCCTCGCTGGCATCGAAGCCTTCGGCGAAGAGAGCGTGCGCGATCAGTGTCTCGCTCTCATAGTCTTGCCTGCCCATTCCACCGGCGTTAAGACAGTGCGAGATATTCTCTCTGCTCGGAATCAGGCCGCCGTCGATATCGAAGTACGATCCTGGGCCGCCACCGCCATGAGCGCGTGCGCTAAGGGTAGGGGCAATATCTTTCCCCGCTTCCCGGCGCGGCGGAGGATACCCCGACAGGCCATGCCGCTCAAGTAGTACCGCCGCGGCAGCTCGCCAGTTTCCAGCACAGCCGACAACGAAGACACGACGCCGTCGCTGGGGTACTCCGAAATGCTGAGCGTCCAAAACTCGGTAGGCGATCCCATACCCGAGTTCGACCAGCATCCCGAGGAAGGCTCCAAACGTCCGTCCATCGTCGATCGACAGGACGCCGGGGACGTTCTCCCACACCACCCATAGGGGCCTGAGTCGGCTAGCAAGTCGAGCAAACTCGATGGTGAGGTTGCCACGCGGGTCATCCAGTCCCGCTCGCTTACCGGCGATGGAGAAAGACTGGCAAGGTGTTCCTCCGGCCAGAAGGTCGATTGTTCCAACATCGTCTGCTCCTATGCGCGTGAAGTCGCCAGCGTTGATGACATCGCCATCTGCAGGCAGAGCAACGACGTTGCGAATGTCTGCCGCGCACTGCTTCGCCTCTTTGCGCGTTGGCGCATTATGCGGACTTGGCATATGAACGGGCCGGGATGCACGATAGCGCGAGCGCAGCAGCCAGCAACAGAAAGGGTCGATCTCGGCGAACATCGCGGGCTGCCAGCCTAGTGGCTGCCACGCGACCGAGACCGCCTCGATGCCTGAGCAGACAGAGAGATATCTCACGCGACACTCCGTGGCCGCGGCCCTGGCTTACGCCGGCAAAGCACATCAAGCGAAGCGAGGATGTGCGCTGTTGTCGTGTTGCGGCCATAGAGCACCCTGTCCGCGTAGCGGACGGGTGCGAGGTCGCCGGCACGATCCACCAGCAGCAACGGCATCTGCGAAGCGCATGCCAGAATGCGATGAATCAGGCGCCCGGCAAGATCACCCTGCTGTGCGTGGATGAGCACGCCGCAGGCGGCGAGACCGCGCTCGCTCACTCTTATCGCAGCATCGCCGTCATGAACAGCGGTGACGTCATAGGAATGCACTCGCAGCACAAACGCTATGGCGGACAGCAGCTCGCGGTCGGGACAGTAGAGCACGATGGGCTTCTTCGGTTGCATATTTTCCTAGCTCCCGAAAGCCTGGTCTTCGTGGACGTAGCTGATGACGACACCGAGGGGATTGGTGAGCAGCATCGCGTTCGGCACCTCATCGCGGAAGCCGAAGACCACATTCGCGGTCCAGCGTTCGCGGCTCTGCTCCTGCTGGTCGCCAAGAGAATAGGCGACCTTCTCGAACTCAATGTGGGCGCGGTACGGGGCCTGCCGCGTGTCGTCGAGCACCACAGCTTTGATCTCTATATCAATATTCGGGGCACTCGGATCGAGGAGGAAAGCCTGAAGGGTTTTGGCTTTCGTCACGCGCGCCAGCGTCGCGCCCTGCAGTTCGTTCGAAAAGAAGTGCAGGGATTCGGCAAAGTCCCGTTGCAGCGTGGCGTGATTGCGGCCGTAGTAGAGCTGCGCCCAACGCGCAAGATAGTATTTGCTGACGCGCTCGACAGGAACCTTCGAGAAGTCGGCATAGCTCACAACCTGTCCGCGCCCCATATCCGAGACCGAGATGACGAGCGGCTTCAGCCGCAAGGCAGCGGTCTGTGCGCGATAGAGGAGCGCGAGCAAGGCAAGCGCGACGACCGAGAGCACGAGGATCGAGATCTTGAGATAGGTATTGGTGACGACCGGCTCCGCGTACAACTCCAGGAACTTGTGACCGGCATCGGTGATTGGGCGTTGTGCCTCTGTTTTCGGCATAGTTAGTTCCCCATCGGGTTGACCCAGGTGCCGGTGCGCCCGCTGAGGATGGCACTGGTAAGCTCCGGGATTTTGACCAGACCGTAGATGCAGACGAAGAGCGTGATGAGCAGCGCAGGCAGGATCGTGAAGGCATTGGTGATGCTGATGTTGCCGATGGCGTGAAACATCGACGTGAGGACCTTCGAGAAGACGAAGATGAAGGCCGATGCAATGACCTGATAGAAGCTGAAGCCGATAAATGCCTTCAACCATCCCCAGAAGAGCCAGTCCATCTTGGGCACGATGAACCACGGAATGAAGATCGGTCCGATCAGCACACAGACAGCGGAGGCAACGTAGCCATAGGCAATCACGGCGAAGGCGACGGCCTCCATCGCTGCAAGGATGACTGCGATGAGAAGATAGGTAAGGTCTTCGAGGACGTTGAAGCTGCCGGGAGGTGCGCCGAGCTGCTGCTCCTCGCTGGTGACGGCATCGACGATCACTTGCGTCTGGTCGGACTCGATCTGCCCGGAGATGCTCAGAGCCTCCTTGGTGATGAGGTCGCTAAAGCTGTAGCCAGTGCCGGGGATCGGCGTCGAGTAGTAGGTCAGCATGCCAAGGCCGAACGAGATCATCAGGATCAGGTCGGCAAACTTGGCGAAGTGGAAGCCGCCATGTCCCTGCGAAGCGGACAGGGCGGCCTTGATGCCGAACCAGACAATCAGGATCGTCGCCAGGCCACGGAAGATGTCAAGTCCCGCGGCCTGAAGCGCGGCGCTGTGCGACGAGAGCAATTGCGAGATCGCTTGGCCTAAAAAGGTGAAGGGGTTCTGTTGCATGGCTCAGTGTCCTGTCGTCGAGAGGGAGATGGAGCGGATTGAATCGCTGACGCCACTGTTGACCGTCTGCATCGTCGTCGGGAAGTTTTGTTGGAAGTAAATCACGTTATTGAGAGCGCGGTTCTGCGCGTCGATCTGCTGCTTTTGGGCGAGAAGCTGCTGTTGGATCGAAGCGGTGAGAAGTTGATTTGTGTCCTGCTGGGAGTGAATCTGGAGCAGCGTGGCTGAGTTGATCTTGCCGAGCAAAGCGTTCGTGGTCTGCTGGTTGGGATCGGTGGAGAAGGTGTCGGACTCGAGATTGGCGAGCTTCGAGGCGAACGACTGGGAGTCGGATCGGATCGTGCCGAGCGTCGCAAGAGTGTTCGTCGTCGCGGTCTGCGCCAGCTCCGAGGTCGCGTACTGATTGGCGACCGTCGCCTGGGTGCGGGAATCGAGAGACGAATAGCCTCCTGCCGGGTAGCTCTGCGCCTGCACATAGGCACTGTTGTAGCCCTGCCGAGCACTGGTGAGCGCGCCGTAGTTCAGAGCGTTTACCAAGGCGGCAGTGTTACCGTAGGTGTCCGTCGTGGCCTGCAAGCTGGACCATTGCGACCAATCGGCCCGATACCGCGCGGCCAAATTCTGCGGCAACTGCGCCATCTGGAAAGCGAGGTTGTACATGGTGACGACCTGGTTGCGGGTGGCGACTGCCGTCGTGTAGAGCTGCGAGGCCTGCGTGATCTGCTGGATGGCATGCGCGCTCTGTGTCGGATCGAAGACGATGCCGGAGCCGAACTGCGCGTGCGCCAGGGGCGCGAGCGCAGCGGTTACGGCGAGTGAAAGGACGTGCAGCTTAGTCGACTTCATGGTCAAACCTCCGTGCAGCTGTAGGTGGGTAGAAAGGGCAGACGAGGCGTTACATCACTGCTGGCATATCGTGGTTCTCGTATGCGGGCAGGAGCATGTCCTGGGTGATGTAAACCTTGATCCGATGACCCTCGCGGATCGTGATTGTGGGCGGGATGTTGATGTAGCGGTCGAGCACGTTCGTGCTTGACTGCGACAGACTGGAGGCAACGCCGGACTTGTACGCCTCTGAGCCGGACTGATAGAGACCTTGGTTAGAGTTGGAGGACTGGGCAGCTCCGGCGATGACGCCGAGGGCAATCGACGCACCGAAGATCTCGACATAGTGGTTGTTCACGGTGTCCTTTAGGCCGGTGGACCCCGCCTGATCGAGACCGTGGAACTGGTCGAGATCGACGGAGTAACCATCCGGCATCAGCAGGCGGTGGAAGGTGACGGCGAGACGCTTCTGGCCGAGGCCAGCGACCTTCTGCATATCGCCGAGGATGAACGCGCCCTCGGGGATCAGCATGTGCTGACGATCCTGGCTGTAGACCGGATTGGTGACCATGACCTTGACCGGTCCCGTAAACTCGCCGTCGAGCCGGTTGACCAAAACCGTGTCGATGGTGGTCCCCTCGAAGACCGCAAAGGGTTGGCCATGCGCGGAGTTCAGGTTCACCTCCGGCGCACGTTTGCTGGCTGTGGGGGCGATGGCAACCTGCGCAGCAGGAGCCTGCGGCAAGCTCGAAGAGCGAGCCGAAGCGTCCACGCTGGTGCCCGATGCTTCCGCCAATGGGCGCGAAGCGCCATCGTTGGCGGAGACTAAGTTCGACGCAAAGCGGGCTTTGAAGGCCAGTGCCCGTTCCGCGTCCGCAACCGGATCGCGAGGTGGCTCGGCACTTGCGACCGGCGCAGCCGGCGGCAACTGCGAAGCAGGAGGCGCAACGCCTGCTGGCGCGGGATTGGTGTTAGTCGCCATGCCTGCTTGTAACGTCTCAGCACCCGTCCTCTGAGCCTGCTGCTGGCTTTGGCGCTGGTCCGCGCTCAGGTCCTGCTCCAATTCCTGAATCTTCCGCTGGTTCAGGTCCGTGGACATAGAGACGGGAGCAGGCACGACATCCTTCGCGACAGGCCGGGCATGGTTCTTCGAGAACATGACGGCCATCAGGATGAGCACGGCTAGTCCAGCAATGACGTAGCTCTGCGCCTGTTTGGGGACGACGCCTTCGGGCTGGGCGCGCTTGTCGCGGAGACCGGAGGCGTTCTCAGGAGGCAGTGACACCGGTTGCTGTTCTGTTGGTGAAATTTGCTTTTCGTCTGGCATCGCGCCTCTCCTATCGAGCCTTCCGCTGAAAGTCGAGCTTGTGCTTCCCGATTTCGAGGTAGCCGTGGTCGACGACCGTGGGAAGGACGTAAGTGCCGTCCTTCAACTGGAACGTGATGAGGTCGGGCTTGCCATCCTTCAGCTCGTAAACGGAAAACTTCTCAGGGGCCGACGACTTGATGTAGGTGAACTTGTCATCGTGGTAGATCGCTGAAACGTCGAAGGGCTTATCGCCGTGGTAGGCATAATCGAACTTCAGCGCGGCCGTAGGATAGTCGGCACGGAATTGCTCGACCGCAGCAGCAGCGTGGGTTTGTGCGACCTGCGCCTGGGCGCGCGCGGCTTCTACCTCGGTGCCCGAAACGATCTTGTTTACGCCGTCGGCGGCGGCCAGCGAGGAAGGGTCGGACGGCTGAATCACGACCTTCAGGTCGGGATCGCCGGACTCGACATCGTCAAGCGTGAACGAGTACACCGTGCCCTTGTCGGTGATGAGGTTCAGGTTGGAATGAATGCCTTCCTTTGCGGGGTGCAGGAAGCAGTAATTGCCAACCGTGTCGATGATCCAGAAGTCCTTATCGCCGGTAGCGACCTCCATGATCTTTTCGGTTGTCGGAAGCTCGATCAGCGTGGTGTAGCGCATCTTTGCGCGAACATTCACGATGTCGTTGGCGTGGTACTTCACGAGACGGGCGGTCTGCTGGCCGTGGGCCACGGTCGTGGCCAAGCCTAGTAAGAGCGGGACGATGGGTGATGGGCGCATGATTCTCCTTATGTGTTAAGTGGGTTGGGATAGTCTTCAGCCAGGCGCAGCAATCCCTGCTCCGGGCCGAAGCGGGTGAAGTAATCCTGTTTGCGAATGTTGTCGCGCGCATTATTGGTCGCCATCCAGTAACCGAGTGCATCGACTTTGAGCACCAGCTTCTTGGTGCCGCGCGGCTGGATCAGCAGTAGCTCGCGCTTCGGCACCAACGACTCCAGCAGCTCAAGCTGGGTGTCGTTCAACTGGAAGGTATCTGCGTACAGCTTGCGATCGATATTCGGATTCGACAGAAAGATCTTGGTCGGGCAGGACTCGTTGATGATGTGCAGCATGTCGGAGGTGGCAAGTTCAACGACTGACTGCGTGGCCAGGATCATGGCGGCGTTCTTTTTCCGCCACGTCTTCTCGGCGCGAATGATCCAGTCGCGGATGATCTTGTTCTTAAGAAAGATCCATCCTTCATCGATCAGAAAGATCTTGAAGGTTCCGATGATCTCCGGTCTCTCGATCTCCGCGGACGCCCGTTGTAGGACGTAAAACAGCAGTGGTTCCAGAATGTCGGGATACTCCGACCAGCCATCGAAATTGAAGGTTTGGAAGCGGGAGAACGTCAGCGTGTCGTCAACGTTGTCGAAGAGGTATCCAAACTGCCCGGCCCCCTGTGATCCGCACCGGGTCCATCGGTGCAGCCGTTCGCCCAGCGGCCCGAGAATGGACGCGAAGTTGGTGAGCGTCCTGATCTCACGGGGCAGCTTGTAGATGCGCTCCAGCGCAACGTAGAGCGCTTTCTCATCGGCGGTGCTCAGCTCGTAACGGCCGCCGGACTCTATGAGTACCCGGAGAAACAGGTAGAGAAAGTTCAGGCTCTCATGCGTGGGTTCGAGCGAAAACGGATTGATGCTGAAGCCCGGACTCTTGAGGCCGACGTTCAGATACGTCCCGTTGAAGGCGCGGGTGAGTGCCTCGTAGCTGCCTCCGAGGTCGAACACGAAGGTCAGCGGCTCGTACTTCTGCGCGGACTGAAGAATCGTCGAAGCCGCAAAGCTCTTCCCGGCACCCGTTGCCCCGAGCATCAGCGTGTGCGCCACATCGCCCGCGTGCAGGTTTAGGAAATACGGCGTCCCGTGCGTCGATTCGAGAACTGCGAGGTACTCGCGTTCGAGATGCGGGTTCGAGCGGGAGCCGGTATCGACCGTAAAGAGAAACGACAGGTCGGCATAGTTGGAGTTAAGCGCCCACTGCTTGCGAAGGTTGAACTGCTTGTTGCCTGGAACCGTCGCGAAGAACGCATTGAGCAGGTTGTAATGCTCCTCATACAGCAGTCCATCATGCTGGGTGAAGAGCTTTTGGAACTCGGCGACAGCGTGCTCAACCTTTACTCGGTCCTCGTCATAGATCACGACAGAGAGAGTGAACTCACCGAAGCTCTTACCCTCCAGGCCCATCGCGGTGAGCGCGTTCCCCAGCTCCGCGACGGCGGCGGCTTTCGAGTCATCGACCAGATTGTCCTGCTTCGCGGTGTTCTGCCGGTCCTGAAGGTTCGAGATGAAGCTGGTCTTCGAATTGTGGTGGTGCCGGCGGCGCGAGGCGATCTCTTTGCGCACCTTCGCGTTATCGACGGGATGCCATTCGGTGACGACGTGGAAGTTCGCTGGTATGTCGAGCAGGCCACTGAGGATCAATGGCCGGGTCTCGCCGGGAAGCTCTTTCAACGTGAGGACGCGGACATAATCGTCGTCCATCCGCAGGTAGCCGCGATGAGCTTCCAGCTCCGAGCCGCAGACCTGCCAGTCGAGATGACGTGCACCGCACAGCGGAGCGTCATTGATCTTGGAGGGGCGGAAGTTGACGAGACGCCGGACAAGCCGGAAGGTCTTCTCCGCCCCTAGCAGCTCGACCGTAGTGAGGTCGCTGAGCTGCCCACTCAAACTCTGTACTTTCTGCTGCAATCTCAGCCGGTCGCGCTCGATCTGTCCATAAAGCAGCGCGCGTTCCTTATTTCCGGAGAGGAGGGCGTGCAGGTCGCGCAGCGACGAGCGCGGGTGCTTTGGCAACTGCGCGAGCGCGTGCAGCAGGCCGGTCTTCTGGTAGCTGCCGTCGATCATGACGACCCAGTAAATATCGATGCTGTAAAGACGGTCTGCCTTCGATTGCAGGAATCTGCTGCGCTGCTCCGCAGCGGCGCGAACAAGCGGGTTTTCATACTCAGCGTGTGGAATCGCTGGCCGGTTGCGTTTGAAAAGAATTTGATAGAGACGGGACTTATCATCGAGCGAGCGGAAGGCCGCTTCGAGACGCTTGACCGCATAGTCCCGACCGGCCCGGTCCAGGCTTTCGTAGTCGATACCGCCGATGTGCAGAGCCGCACCGAGGTCGCCTGACTTCGTCAGGAAGCAGTGCTCGTCCCAGAAGCCGTACAGGTTCACCTGCGCGGCGAACGATCCCGCTTCCTTCCAATCCTTCTTGATGTGGTCAACTCTGAGCATTGCGGTTCCTGATCGTGATTGCGGTCGGTTCCCACTTCATGGGGTCGTATCGGCGGCGAAACTTACCGGAGTTGAAGAGCACGCGCAGAATCTCGACATCATGCTTCGTCGCAATGCGGGCGACGATGACGCCCACGACAAACAAGCCGATTCCGCCGAGCAAGGAATGGAGCAGGGAGAAGATCGCACCCCCGGAGATCAGAGCGACGAAGAACAGCCGTCGCTCCGCTCCGAGGACAGTCAGCGGACGGTTCATGGCTTTGAATACCGGACTCATCCTCCCGTCCGCTGGCTTGGACATGGATCACCTCCTCTCTTCCGTTGTTCAGGGAAAGAGCCAAGCCATGAAGTTGACTGCGCCGATGGCCATACCAACACCGAAGACGATTCCGGCGAGGGCCTTCTTGGACTGGCCTTCGCCATAGGCGAACATCAATCCTCCGACGACGATTGCGACCAGCGACAGCCCGGTCGCAATCGTGCCGGTGAACGCGGTTTTAAGAACGTTGACTGCGTTGTCCCACGGGTCGCCACCGGTTGCTTGGGCGTAAACGGGTAGAGACGCAAAGAACATCAGCGAAGGAATGCCCAGCATTCGGAAATGCTTGCGCATCCACGGGAAGCGAGGACGTTTGAGGGGAAGAGGGTTTTGCATAGACTCCTTTCATTTGCGCTTCGGCGAGGGGCACTCCCCGTTGCAATGTCTGGAGCGAAGGTATGGCGGATGGGGGCTGCTTTCGGCGGAAAGATTTTCCACGCGGTGTCCAAAAAGGACACCCTGAAAATATCGCAATGAATCGCTGGGATGGGGTGAAACTAACGTCTAATAGATCAGGAAGAATCTGGCTAGAAGCACTCGCTTTCCCGCGCAGACTGCGCGGATATGCTCATTCCCACGATGATCAGCAAGGCTCCCCGGGCGCGCCGCGGGTCAAGGCTGAGACAATCACAACTCAGGGCGATGCCTCGCCTTGAGGCGCGACGGGCACGCGGGTACACTCACCGCAAGGTGGGAATGAGTACAGGAGAGGACCGCTTTGCGATCCTCTCATTCACTCTGTCCAATCTCTGCGAGGCCGCCTCATGGAACTCAGCATCGAGTTCAATGCCAAGGTACCTGCGACCCGCTAGCAGCGCTGCCGCACAGGTCGAGCCGCTCCCAGTGAAGGGATCGAGCACTAGTTCGCCGGACAACGTGAAACTACGAACCAATGGAGCCAGCGCCGCTACCGGTTTCTGTGTCGGATGCAGCCTGTTGCCGCTGTATGGCATATCGATCACGTCAGCCAGTGGCTGCTTCGGTAGTGGCGGTCTGCCCTTCGCCAGCAGATATGCCTGCTCGTGGCGATAGCTCAGGAACCTGCTCTTCGAGCTATAGGTCTTGCGAAACACCAGGTGTCCGACAGGCTTAAAACCTGCAGCCTTCCATGCGTCGAAGAACATATCGATCTTCGTCCATCCGTAGAACATGATGGCTACGCGGTCCTGCTTCAGCACCCGATATGCTTCCCGCATCGCGGGCTTGAGCCAGTCGGCGTTCGCATCGTTCTGAATGGTGCGTCCATCACGGTCGCGGTAGTTCACCAGGTACGGCGGATCGGTGAGGATGAAATCGACGCTCTGTGCAGGCATCTCGCGCATTACCTGGATGCAATTTCCGTGCGTGATGGTGTTGGTGAGCTGATGCTGAATGGAAGTTTGCGCTTGCATATTGTGATCTCCTTTGTGGCCCCGGAGTGTTCTCTCAGGACACGCTCCCGCAAGGGCGCGAGAGAAGGCTGCTCCCAGTGGCGGGAAGATGCTTTTTCGGGGGAGACCTTTAGGGGGAGCCGAAACCCGCAGGCGCGCATGGGCAAGCTCACAAAGTTTATTCTGAGAGTGAAGTCAGCCCATGCGAAGCAGAATCTTCGCGACGCTGGGCGCAGCCTGTCTTTCTCTCGCGGTGCCTGAGAGAACACGGAGGACAGAGGGGATCGTTACTAAGCAAGTACAGAAACAGCCACACAGCTCCAGCCGGATGCGGTAGTGCATTTGCCCGCACAGCATCGGCAATTGGCTTGGTTCAACACTGCATAATGGTAGCATTACGAGATCGGAAGCTCGGTGTCCGTTTCTGAAGGCGCTCACTTGCCGGCAATGATCCTTTGCGCTCGATCGAGCGCGGCGAGAGCAACAAAACTGCTGAGGCTGCGGCGTTCCAGCTTTGCCGCCTTCTCCAGCAGTCGACGTTCTTCCTGGGTGTAGTAGGAAAACACTTTCGCTCCGAGCGAGGTCTTGCCGGTGCGCCGGGAAGGAATGTGTTCCTCTTTGGCCACCAGGCCTTATGGTACTACTTCACTCCATAGCGGAGGTATTATGCACACGTTGTTCTGTACGGGTTGACTGGTCAGGGGAGGAATCTCGAAAGGAGTGGAGTGTTATGGCCAAAGGGACACGTCAGAGCGAACTGCGGGACGAGGACAGAGCTTTGCGGAAAGCTCTACTATTTGAAGTATCGGGTCATATGCGCGCCGATCAAGGGAAGGAAGGTCGGACACTGCGCATTGCGGCCCTTTCTCTGGAAGAGGTTATCTGCTACATGCGGACAGGTCATTCGGATTTCGAGATCGCAGAAGTAAAGGTTGTCGGCCAAATCGAGGTCTTGTCCACTTCGGAACACCTGGGATGAGCTTCTAAAGCGCCCTTGAAGACGCGAACACGGTGTCCATTTTGGACACCGTGTGGAATTTTTTTCCGCGATAAGCCGTCCGTCTGCGCCCTACTCTTGTCCTGAGACAGAACGATCGTGTCTCCGAGAGTTTATGCGACCGGATACCCGTGACCGTATGTTCAGGAAGGCGATGGGTTCATACACCTCCGGGTCGGAATACTCCCTGCCGGACCCAGCGCTGGAGAAGCACTACTCCGTGATCGAAGTCGCTAAACTATGGAGTGTCAGCGAGAATACGATCCGCAGGATGTTCACCGGCGAACCAGGAGTGGTCGAATGGGGCAGCGAGGAGAGCCGGTTCAAACGCGCCTATAAGACGATGAGAATACCCGAGAGCGTACTCCAGCGCGTGCATCGTCGACACGCTAGAGCAGGGTAGGAATCGTAGTATTTTTATACTACAGTCATGGTAATATTGTACTGCGATGATTGCTCTCCGGTCCAAATTGCGCAGAGCTCTATTAACCCACTATCTGGTGAATCGGGCCGCTTCTCATTACGTTCGCGAACTCGCCGCGCTCCTGCACGTTGATCCCACGAACCTCTCCCGTGAACTGAGTCGTCTCGAAGAGGAAGGCCTGTTCCGATCCGAGCTTCGAGGAAACCAGAAGTATTACAGCCTTAACAAGAAATACCCGCTCCTGAAAGAAGTTTTCACGATCCTGCAACGAACAATTGGTGTCGTTCCAGCGGTCTCCGAAGCATTGAGAAAAATTCCGGGAATACAGGCCGCCTACCTCTATGGTTCCTTCGCCAAGGGGGAAGAAGACACTGCCAGTGATATCGACGTTTTGATCGTTGGTAAGCCTGAGGCGGGCGAGCTTGCGAGCGCGGCAGGCCGTCTTGAGAAGCTCCTGAATCGAGAAGTAAACTACACCGTGATTGTTGATCAGGAGTTGAAACGTAAGCTGGCCGGTCACGATCCATTCCTCAGCGATATTTGGAACGGAAAACGAGTTGAATTGATCGCGGCATGAAGACAACGAAACCCCAACCCGTCAACCGCAAACAGGTCGAACAGTTCCTTGCCAGCACACAGAACAAGTCAGTCGCCGCCAGGAAGAATCTGGCGATTGATGCGGAAGCCGCCTATCAGATTGCATATGAGGCGATGCTTAAGGGTTCGCTGGCCTTGATGTTGAGTCACGGAAGTCGAGCCAGAGTCCAGCTTGGACACCACCGCGTAATCATCGAGTTCTCCCAACAACATCTCGATCCGGCGCTGGCTCCGACCTTTGCGCTGTTCGACCGTATGCGCCGTAAGCGGAATGACGCTTTTTACGACATTGCGCTTATCACTGCAACGGAAGCAGAGGAAGCAGTTGTTACAGCGGAAAACTATCTCGCGCTTGTTGCAAACGATATCGCTGGGCGTCTTAAGTGAGACGTGATTTGTGTCTGCACTGCTCTTGACAGTGAGCAGCGCATCAAATACCTGATGAGGACGCATCAGATGGACTGTTCAGTGCGACTCCCAAAACATTGCAACTGTGGATCGACAGACTTAAAGCGAGAAGAGTAAGGATTTCCTAGAGAAGGTCACAGCGTTTCGGAAGGACACGGCGGTACACGGGCGCTTCGGGCTCCCCTGCCCCGGTGTGGTCAGCTAATCGAGAATGGCAACTGAAGTCTAGGGTTGACTTGCTAATGGCTCAAACAACAGAAGCCCGCAGCCGCATTATGCGCGCAATCAGGAGCCGGGATACAAGGCCTGAGCTATTGGTAAGAAGCCTCGCCCATCAGTTGGGTTTCAGGTTCAGGGTGTGCCGTAAGGATCTTCAGGGGAGTCCTGACATCGTCTTCACTAGGCTCCGAAGGGTCATCTTCGTGCATGGATGCTTTTGGCACGGCCATGATTGCGGGCAGGGCGTGCGCATCCCCTCACAAAATAGCACCTATTGGAACGACAAGATAGTGCGAAACGCGAAACGAGACGAAACGGCCCAAGCAGCGTTGGCGGCACTTGGATGGGAAGTGGCCGTCTTCTGGGAATGCAACCTAAAAGACGAAAAAGGCAGTCGTTACACGGCTTCGTGAATTCCTTGGCAAACCGGCTGAGAAGCAGCCCCGCAAAGGCTCTCCGCGAAAGGCAACGCAAATCTCGGAAGACAACCGACAGGTTCGTAAGACAACTGTTGGCACAAAAGCGACTACCCTTAGAACGGTAGCCCCGATCACGTCCGGATACGTCGCCTAGCAGGATACAATTTTGAGGAAAATGATTGATTCTCAAGGCCCACCCAGGCATCGTTGCTTGCCTAGGATCGCTTTGGGCGCGGGCGCCGCCGAGGAGGACATCTGGACGCAACGAGCGTTACATCGTCGATGTTCCCTTGGTCGTTTGACCTTGCCGCTGAATAGATGAACGCGCGGAGCGAAGTCATATCGTTCGATGCAATTACGAACATCTCCATAGGCGGCGATGCCACTCACTTTGTTCTGTGACCGCGTACATCGCTGGCATCAAGATTTGCTGGGAAGCCTGCGGTCTCGAAAACTAAGCTCGCAAGAACGGGGGAGCTTCGTTGATTTCAGAATCGATAATGGCAATCGCTGGTGCATCATCAGCGGGAACGGCAACTTCTCCAATCTCAAAGGCAGTCGTCTCAAGTAAATATTCCACTTCTTCATCGATATTGGGAGGACTGTCCACCATGCGAACCGTCGGCAAAGTGAGCAACCACTGAAAAGTCACACCAATACCGGCGACACGAAGCGGTGTGAACGAAGTTCCGATATAGCGGACAGCCATATCGCTAGCATGTTTACGATCGCGGCCAGCATCTGGTCGTTTGCGTCGCCCTGAACTCCGCATTTCCAGTCCTGAGGCAAGGCGCGAAACCCTCACGCAAAACCGCTCGCTAGCCCGAAAGAGGATGCTTAAAGAGCGTGTTTGGCGGGGGATAGAAGCGCGTCTATCAGGGAGGCACTCTACGACCGAAAGTTTCCAGACCGGGAACAACGGCGTGTACTTATCTAGCATCTCAGTCTAAAGATCAATCCCTTACTTTACGATTCGACGAGAATGACAAACCCGGTCACCCCAGAGTTGCGCGATTTTGCTGAGCGGCTCTTTGCCGATGAAGCGGTTGTGTCCTCGGAGTCGGGTGTGCCTGCGGCATTTCTCGTCTGCGAGAAGCTGCGGCGGCCTCTCACAACGCTTGCGGGAGGGGCCGGTTTTCACTCGCTTCTTTTGCGCGCCTTGACACTGGCCAAGCGAGAGGCTCCGAGCCTCGACGCGGTACAGGTCACTGCGGATGGATCGTTAGAGGATGGCGATATTGAGCCACATCTGGACAACCGTGATGCCGAGGCAGGAACGCTCCTTATCGCTCACGTGATCGGGCTGCTTGTTACGTTCATTGGGGAGTCTTTAACGCTGCGCCTGATCAAAGATGTCTGGCCCGATGAATCGTTCAATTCATTGACTGAGGAAGGGACAGCAAAGCATGAGCCGTAAGAATAAGGTGACCATTAACAAACTGCCGACGGGAGTTCCGGGCCTGGACGAGATCATGGGCGGCGGTCTGCCGGAGTATTCTTTCAACATCATTGCGGGCTCGCCAGGATGCGGGAAGACGACTCTGGCGCATCAATTTGTGTTCGCCAATGCGACTCCGGAAAAGCCGGCACTCTATTTCACAGTTCTGGGCGAACCTGCGCTGAAGATGCTGCGATATCAACAGCAGTACTCTTTCTTCGACCAAGAGAAGCTGCCCGGTTCTATCCGTTTCGTTAATCTGAGCCAGCTGATCCTGGAGCAGGACCTTGACGTCGTGCTGAAAGAAATCAGCAAACAAGTAGAAGAGACTAATCCTGGAATCGTAGTCGTGGACTCATTTCGCACGGTCGTGCGCAAAGCGGTTGGCGCAGCCACCGAGATGGAGTTGCAGGGGTTCGTGCAGCGACTCGCGCTTCACCTGACGAGCTGGCAGGCGACGACCTTTCTGATTGGGGAGTATGCCGAGGCGGAGATGCGCGACAATCCCGTATTCACGGTGGCGGATGGCCTTTTCTGGCTCTACCAGACGGCGGAGCGAAACTCGATTGTGCGTAAGTTCCAGATCATGAAGCTGCGGGGGCAAGCGTCGGTGCCGGGACTGCACACATTCCGTATTACCGATGCGGGACTGCAGGCCTTCTCACGAACCCTTGGCCTCACCAAGCGACCAAATAAGGATGTGACCGGGCAACGGCTCTCTATCGGTATTCCGGAGCTGGACAAAATGTTGGGAGGGGGTATCCCCGAGGGCGACAGTCTTCTGGTCGCAGGAGCGTCGGGAACGGGAAAATCGGTCCTGGCAACACAGTTTCTAGCCGAAGGCCTACGTCAAGGGGAGGCGGGAATAGCTGCGGTCTTTGAAGAACGTCCCAAAGAATACGTGGCGCGGGCGGGCACGCTTGGTCTAGACCTGGAGACGCCGCAGGGCGACGGCAAACTCGAGATCCTCTACCTTCGCCCGTTGGATCTTTCGGTCGATGAAACCATGCAGGAGATCCTCGACGCGGTGCAAAGGATAGGCGCGAAGCGTTTGGTGATCGATTCGCTGGCGGGCTTTGAGATGGCGCTGGCGCCAGGCTTCCGCACCGACTTTCGTGAATCTCTCTACCGGATGATCAGTGCCTTGACAGGAATCGGCGTGACCATCCTGAGCACAGTCGAACTGGAGGAGTCCTTTACCGAACTTCCCTTCAGCACTTACTCGATTTCATTTCTGACTGACGATATTATCCGGTTTCGTTATGTGGAGATTGACGGTCAACTGAAGAAGATGATGATCGTCGTTAAAATGCGTGGCGGCAATCACAGTAAGGACATCCGGGAATATGAGATCACCTCTGATGGAATCGTTCTCATAGGACCGCGGCTCCGGGGCTATGAGGGTTTGATCACGGGCGTTCCCGAGCAGATGGAACGGACCCGCCAGGGAAAAGACCTAGACGTAAGCCAACCACCAGAAAGTAAGCACCTCTATGGGATTTAGGCTAAGACCGCGTACTACTGACGAACTCTTGGACGGGGCACGTAAAGTCGGCGGGGCTCTGGGCCATCCGTGCGTATACGACCTGCTGGATTTTGCACGTCTGCCAATGGCTATCGTCGAGGGAGACACGCAAATTGTGTGTTATGTCAACCCTGCATTATGCCAGCTGGCTCGTAGAAGCAGCAAAGAGGTGATTGGCAGGCCCTTCGCCGAAATTCTGCCGGCAGGAGACAAATGTCTCCTGCTACTCGATCGGGTCTACCGCACTGGAAAGTCTGAATCTCACACGGAGCAAGAGGACGCCGCACCTCATCCTCTGTATTGGTCTTATGAGATCTGGCCCGTTCTAGCTGAATCATCTGAAGATGACCGGCCAGCCGGAGTAATTATCCAGATCACAGAAACGGCACCTTTTCATCGCCGCGTAACGGCGATGAACGAGGCGTTGCTATGTGCGGCCGTGCGCCAGCAAGAACTTACGGAGGCGGCGCTGGCGCTTAATACGAAACTGCAGGCAGAGATGAAGGAGCGCAAGCAGGCTCAGGAAGCGCTGCTGCGAAGTGAAATGTTGGCAAGTGCTGGGCGGCTGGCAGCGAGCATTGCGCACGAGATCAACAACCCGCTCGAAGCTGTGATGAACACCCTTTATCTCGCTCGTGCCAGCGTCGACCGTCCCGATTCCGCCCGCGAGTATCTGGAGATCGCTGATGGGGAGTTACTGCGTATCGCGCATATCACCCGACAGACGCTGGGATTCTATCGCGAGTCCGCAGAGGCTACGACCACCTCCGTCTCAGCTTTGATGGCCTCGGTTGTCGACCTGCTGCAGTCGAAGATCCGATCCAGTGGGGCCGCGATTGAGCAGCAGTGCGAAGAGCATCTACAAGTGATGGCAGTCTTCGGGGAGTTGCGGCAGGTGCTGGCGAATCTGCTCGCAAATAGCCTTGATGCGGTGGGAGAGAACGCCGTTGTGAAGCTGCGTTGTTCCGCTTCTCGGTCTCCTAGTACTGGGCGCCGGTACATCAGAATGACCGTGGCCGACAATGGAAGAGGTATCGATGCGGCTACGGTGAAGGATATCTTCGAACCTTTTTTCACGACCAAAGGGACGGTTGGAACCGGACTGGGGTTATGGGTGTGCAAGCAACTGGTGGCTAAGAACGGCGGCTCCATATGGGTTCGATCCAATACAGATGGAAAACGCAGAGGAACGACATTTTCCGTAGTGCTCCCTGGAGCTGCGATACAGGCGGAGACCGGGCAAAAGCTTGGTAAAAGTTGCGCCCGCCTCTGACCCCGCTCTTGGGAACGAAAGGTTTTCACCCGCTCCGAATCTTTCGTCAGGACAGATCAGCGGCTGGCCCTCGGGCCAATGGGGGAAGGTACGACATCCTTGATTCTGCACGCCTGCCAATGTCCAGCATGGAGGGCCCCGCGCAAATAGTAAGTTATGTGAACCCTGCCTTGTGCCATTTGGTTGGTAAGAGCAGAGAACAGATGATTGGCAAGCCCTTCGCCGAGATTCTGCCGGACGGAGACAAATGTCTTGTGTTACTCGACCGGGTTTACCGCTCCGGAATAGCCGAGTCTCACATCGAGCAAGAACACGCCGCACCCCACCCTCTCTATTGGTCCTATGAGATTTGGCCGATATTGGTGGCGGCCCCAGACAGGGATTGATCGAGTCCATCGGCCGACGGGTGGTGGAAGCCGCGTGCATCCAGTTAAGGGCCTGGAGTGTAAAGCCCGATACGGCGCTCCTCACGCTCGCGATCAACATCAGCGCTCGCGAGTTTTGCCATCCGGAGTTTGCAACACGGCTGCTAGGAGTGGTCGTTCGTGGGGGTGTCGATCCGCGAAAACTCCTGCTGGAATTCACCGAAAGGGCAATGTTCGGCACTATGGAGGAAACCCACACCAAATGACCGCCCTGAAAGCTCGTGGCGTATGCTTCACGCTAGACGACTTTGGCATCGGATATTCATCGCTTGCTTATTTGAAGATCTGCCCCTTGGACCAGTTGAAAATAGATCGATCCTTTGTGCAGCAGGTACTTACCAATCCCAAAGATGCGGCTATTCTCCGCACCATCATAGCTTTAGGAAAAAGCCTAGATCTGGTCGTCCACGCCGAAGGGGTCGAAACAGAAGAACAGCGGGATTTCCTTTCCCCTCCACGGCTGCCGCGCCTATCAGGGCTTTCTTTTTGGCAAACCGGGACCAGTAGAGGCAATATCATTGAGGCAGCGTCCGACAACACGATAGTTATTTGGCGATCCCTAAGCTGTGGGTGCTTCCAGGCATTCTGGTTTTCTTCTCTCCGGCATCCCAACTGAACTTTGACGAATCAAAGGTGAAATGGCTCTGGAGCGCGAGAAGATTTACGAATGTGAAGTCAGACGGCGACGTGTGAAGCAGGGTGGCGGCTATGAATCCTACTGGAAGGTCAAAACGGTTGCTGCCGCGCTTTCGGATGGTGATACGGAGTTCCGCTGCAAAGACTGCTTTGGCGCCGTGAAGGTCCTTGGGAAGAACAGCAAGACTGGCGAAGCCCCATACGTCGAGCATAAGGTCGCGCTCGACTCGGCCTACTGCGTTAATGGACTTATCTTCCGCGCCTCCACAGATGGACGCGCAGCAAGACTCTCCCCTAATCCTGTCGAATGAGCGTTAGCATCCATGGGTGACGTAGTAGGTAGCTACTTGCGTGCCTCTTCACAATGACCGCAGCGACTATTCGGCAGTCGAAGAGAGTGCCCGAGTCAACAGGGGCTGGCACGAGATAAAGTGATAGGCTTTAGCAGGAGAGTTGATGGCACGCAAGGCAAAAGAGATAAATTCCTTCGATTCGTTTGAACGGCCCACGATACATACGGTAAATCTTCGGGTTACTGATTCTGAGGGGATCGACTATGACATCTACGGCGGTAATCCATCGGGATGTCCTCCAGTTCCCCGTGTGGGAGAATTCGTCAGGTATTATCTCGGGCGCGGTGAGGTGGCAAGCGTCGAGCATAGCTTCGAAGAATACAACAACGAGAATAGAGACAACATTACCGTACAACTCCGGAACTGTTCACTTAATGCCTAGATAGATGAATTATGTTGGAGTGAAGCGGTGATAAACTCTGAGGACTCGCTCAGGACACGGTAGGGTAGAGTGACTATTGAGTTCGCTCTGACAAACTGAGGCTTCCCCCAACCATATTTGAAGAGTGCCGAAGATGCGTGCCGGAAGGTGTGAATGCCGACTCAGCTCGTGAACCCGACCCGCTCCCGGGCGGGATGCAGGAAGCGGTCGGGCAGTGACAAAGCGTGGCCCGATCTGGCATCTCAACTCATACCTCAGCAAGGCCGTGCGGCGGGGCGCCTGCAGAATGCAGTCGTGTGTCGCTCCTAATGAGGAGGCTTCTTTATCTGCTGTTCCGCCGCCCTTCTCACCTCCGACAACATTTTTGGAAGGACGGCCGGATTTCGTGTCTGATGGTTATGCAGAGGCGTGTCGCCTGCGTCCTCTCATCGTCGTTCATGTTCCTTCTGGCGCTTCAAGAATGTAGCGATTCGGTCGCGCAGATCTGAGAATTTAGAGCCGATATCGTGCTTGCCCTGAATCGTGGATTCGAGATCGGAGATCTGTTTATCCAAGGTTTTATAGTCGGAGTCGCCGGCCAGATAGCCTAGTTCTCTTCCTCGATTCAGTTCATTCTTTGCCGTCTCCAGCAAGATCCGCTCTTTGGCTTGATCCTGACGTTGCGAATCGGCAGCCTTGACGGCAGCCTGAGCGAGAAGTAAGGGCAGCGGGGTCACGTGATCGACGATGACGAGTGTATTCAGCGCCGTGTTAAGAACTGCCTCCGCCTCCTGGTTCTTGCCCTGGTCCACCAGCCGCGCTGCGTCCAGGAGGACGGCTGGATAGCTGGCTAAGGGGATACATGTGGTGCGGAGCCGAATCTCGCTCACCAAACCTGCCAGCAAGACACGCGCATCAGGCAGATCGTTGATGTTCATGGCGATAGTGGCTTCTTGGGTGAGATGACCGATGGCCTTGCGATCTTGCGGTGCGGTATCGATAACAACTACTTCAGCATCCGTCGGGATCAGTGCGGACTTTGGGTTCCTCGCCAGCAGAATATTAATCTTCCCGGTAGCCCGCTCCAGGGCAGCCAAGGCTTCTGTCTTCTTGTTCGCCTGAATCGCCGCGAGCGCCTGTCGGGTCTGCTCGACGGCCGCGATAGCTTCCTTGTCAACGGTCTGATCAGCTTCCTTCTGGTTCTGTTGCCGTTGCGCCTCCACGTCTGGCCCGTATTGTTTTTGCGTCGCATCATGCTGAGTGTCGGCTGGAGCGACATTAGCCTGTGGCACCGGTGGTGGAGGAGAAGGCTGTTTCGACTGGCAGCCTGCGATGAAGAGCAGGCCTGCCGCGCTCAAAATGAATGCAAATAAGTTCTTCTGCAGCAAGCGGGAATAGCTTTTGTAGTTCATCGTTTTTCTCCTTTCCGAGCAGTTCCTTCGAGGGACCTGCCTTTACGTTCCTGGGTAGACGAACCAGCCACTTTCAGGTCGTTTATCCCCTTGAACAAGTACCGCCCTTTTAGGTCGAAGCGGCGTTGGGCTCGTAGCTGTTCTCTACGACGACCTTCGATCGAATAACCTTTCCATTTGCGTCGATGATCTCCACGGGGCCATTTGTCGTCGGGTCAACCAGTTCGACCCGAACGGTTCGTGCGGCGTCGAGCGGACCGTTCGTGGTGGAGCGATAGCTGATCACATAACGCACTCTCAGGTTTTCCATCAGGTCGTCATAAACTGGGGTGAGGTCCAGAACGCCGCTTTCGGTGTATATTCGACCTCCCGAGACGTTGGCAATCTCTCTAAGTTGAGCTTCGGTCTTCTGCCAATCCAGGTGCGCGTAGGGCCCGGCGCTCGCATAGCTCTTGGCGGCCTCGCGCAGATCGGGACCAAGGTTGATGATGTAGACCGGAGTGCCGGACGCGCGCACGGCATTCAGCGCGTCCGCGTACTTGGCTTTGCTGAAGGTATCGACGCCGGAGGTAATGACGATCAACGCCTTACAACCAGTGACCGTCTTCATGGCCTCAGAGGTCGAGACCAGGGCATCGTAGAAGTTGGTCTCAGACGAGTCGGGAACACCGGAAGTAATAAAAAGCTGTTCAAGCCGCTCGTGACCCGTCGAGAAATCTGCGACCTGTTGTGCCCTGTCGGCATACTCCCAGATGGCAACCTTGTCCTGCCGGCCGAGCTCGCCAAGAAGCTGCTGACCCGCTCTGAGAACTTCATCGGAAGAGGTCTTGTTGAAGCCCTTGTAGCGGCCTCCATGTTCCAACACAATACCCAGAGTGATGGGAGCATGTTCGATCTCAACGGTCGCGTTCTGCTGGCGCACGCCGTTCTCATAGACGGCGAAGTTATCGCGATGCAGGTTGGGAATAAAATAGCCAGCCGGGTCCTGCACCAGCAGTTTCATCGTAACGTTGGAGGTAGCGGGATCGTAGTGAATCTCCGACCGTTGTTTGCCCTGCTCGCCAGTGAAGAGTGCGGCGGGGCGAGTAGGGATCTGGACCTGTCGGTGATGAGCGCTAGGGCCTGGTGGGGATTGCGCAGCAGCTAAGGCGGTCCATAAAAGCATCGCCACGAGGTTTCCAAGGCAAATTCTTCTCAGCATCGTTCTGCTCCCTTTCGTTAAGCGGTTTGTTGGTCTTTCCGGGCGCTATGCCACGGCCGGTCGATGGCGCTCATCGAAGGACGCCGCGGTGCGGCGTCGGCATTCGCCTTTGTCTCTGACCCGGTCTCTGGAACTGCTTTGCCGTCATCCTCATTGCGGACCAGCCAGAACACGATACCCAGCGACAAGGAACCCGCTGCCAAGGCAAAGACCACCATTGGCTGAGTCTGGTAGATGTCGAGGATGATGAACTTGCGGACCAGTGCCAGCAGCGCGATCAGCACGACGGAGCGAATCTGAATGATGTCGCGCTGATGATGCAGAACGACCAGTAAGGAATGCTTGAACTCCATCGCGATCAGGACCGTCAGAACCATCCCGAATACGGTCTGGAAGACCTGAGAGTCTCTGGGATCAAGCAGGTGGCTGCGGACCAGGGCGACGGTATGGAGGACGAGTTGCCAGGTCGCCGCCCCCACGATAGCTGCGATGATGGCTGTCAGCAGCGTGATAATCAGGTGCTCGAACTTCTCGTAGATCGAAAAAGTGCCCCAACGTTTTTGGAAATCGAGATTGAAGAGATGCTTCACGGCTCCTCCTTGGGTACTGCTCCTTTCAGTACCGCCGCACAGGAGGGCGCGCTCCCAGGAGCGCACCCTTCCCAGGGCAAGGTTTACGTCTGGTTATTTTGGGGTGTTGCGGTGCCGCCGCCTCTCAGGCCGCGCGCGAGCCTTCCATCTGCTTCGGAGCCGACTTCGAGCTGCTACCCGAACCGATCTCGATCTTGACCTGCTTCGGCTTGGCAGCTTCCTTTTTTTGCAGCGTGACCGAAAGGACGCCGTTTTCGAAGTTGGCCTGCACGGAGTCGGTATCGATTGTCATCGGCAGAGTGAAGCTGCGGACAAAGCTGCCATACCTGCGCTCGATCCGGTGGTAGTTCTCTTCTTTCTCTTCTGCGACGAGCTTGCGTTCGCCTTTGACCGTAAGGGTCTGGTTTTCCAAGTTGATCTGCAGGTCCTCCTGCGGGATACCCGGAACCTCCAGCCTCAGCACCAAGCGGTGCGCGTCTTCGTAGATATCGACGGGAGGAATGAAGTTCCCGGCACTCAGGCTTTCATTTTGCAGTTCGCCATTGGGGCTGGCGAAATCGTTGAAGATAGAGTTGAGCCGATTCTGGAGTACGGCAACGCCCTCCAGCGGCGAACGGAACGGAACAAAGCGAGTCATCGTGGTCATAGCACACTCTCCTTATCACTTCCTCAATAGGTCTGCGAGGGAAATCCCTCACGCACATTATGACGCAAAACAGGGAAAATAGTTGTAGATAATTTGACAGGTAGGCACTCATATTATCAGGGAGAAGAAACTTTCTATAGAAAGCTTCGAACCGCCGCGAAATCAGTGATCGCGAAGCGAATCGGCCAGTCGCAGAATCAGCAATGTCATTTATGAGATGAGGTCGTTTTGTACCAATTTTGTACCGCCAAGCCGGGAGAGGTGGCATTTTCGCATTTCTCGTCATTGCATTTTCTGTAACTTACAGAACGACAAGACCCATGGAAAGAACGATCCCGTCTCTGGCCACCATTTATAATCAACAACTTACAGGAAATCTCAGCGGTAATTCTCCGAGGTTGTCCTTACTCCTTTCCTGTAAGTGATTTAAAAATATGAGTGGGTGATGTTCCCGTATTGTTCCTGTCACCATAAAAACCTGCTTCAAACCCCCGCGCGAAGTGAGTCGATCCTTCGTGCAGTTTTGTCATTGCGAGTTAGGCGGAGTGATAGACGCCTCTCGATGAGCGCATTGGCGATTTGGCGTGAATCCACCAGCATTCGCGGCGACATACGCGTTTATCGTTGCTAACTGCCGCTTTTTTAGATTTCAGAACTAGAGGCGAAATTTATCCTGCCAGTTTTGGATGACAGTAAAGTCTGGTAACGGCGTTGAGCCGGTGGCGGTCATGATGAACCGCTGGCCATCCGAGTTGACATCGAACTGGAAGTCACTCGATGTCCCGACTGTGAGGTGCCAGCTATTTGGAAGAGAGACTTTGATTGACCGAATCGGAGAGACGCTTTCAATTCTCGTCGGTCAGGTCTTTGTGCAGAACGCAGCTAATCGTATTTCTCTCACTGCCCTCGTCGAAGCTCAGCTTGAACCGGGTTTCGGCCGTGAATGCCAATGACGCGCTGTCGAGAGATCGCGAGTGCCTTAGCTCAATGCTGAGGAGTTGTTGTATCGAGGGGACCACTACCGATCCTGGCCAGATTTGGTTGAGAGGTTGTTGCGGAGGCTTCAGGAAAGTTGATCCTTCTGACCAGCATCTGATATTTGGGTTCATCTTTTAGGGTCAACAGGTCAGGATGTGACAGGCACGAGAGTACATCTGCGTCGTGACTATCGTACGCCTGCTCCAAAAGCTTCAATGCTTCCTGCTTTTTCCCTATGAGCGCGCACGTCTTTGCCAGCGTAGTGGCCCGCAATTTTCCCGCTTGGTAATATTCTTTCTGCTTTGCATATAACGCTTCCAATAGGCCCTGGTCACCATTGCGTTTATATCCGGCCCGGGCGAAATTGATTATGTCCTTAAGAACGGGGTCGTCCATTGATTGTGCCGCAAGTTGTCCTTCTGAAAGATAGGTCGGATAGTCGCGAAGATCCAGACTTATGAGCATGAGGTAAAAATGAGGGGACCGAAACTCTGGAGCAGATCGCTCTACCTCCTTTAGCAAAGTAATTGCCTCTTCGGTCTTCCCGGAGTTGTACAACATCCAGCCTTTATCCGCGAGGGTCGAGTGAGACGAAGGATCGAGCTCCTGGGCTTTATCCATTTGCTTCAGCGTTTCCGCATAACGGCCCGGCATGGCAAATGCATTGGCATACCACCGGCGGGCTTGTGGATCGCCAGGGTTGAGTGCAATTGCTAAGCGAAATTCTTTTTCCGCATCGACAAAGTCCCAACTTCCATACATTTCGGCAAATGCGAGGGCTCGATGTGCTTCGGCAAGCGAATTGTCAAGGGCAACTGCCTTCCTGGCTGCAGCAATTGCGCGCGGGAACACTTCGCTATCTGATGCTGTTGAGTATTCGCGAAGTAGGTCATAGGTATCCGCCAGACCTACATAGGCATGTGCGTCGTTGGGATCGTGAACAATTGCTTGGGTAAAGAGATCAAGAGCGCGATTCAGGCTTTCCGGCGTTCTCTGATTCCACTCATAGCGGCCTCTCAGATAGTAGTCGCGAGCAATCTTCTTCTCCGCATCAGAGGTGACGAGCGACGCGGCCGAATTCGATGGCCGGTGCTTCTTTGCAAAAAATGAGGAAAGCAGATCGGTTGGTGGACCACCGCCAGATATGCCTATGGCTCCATTGACCCCAATGGCGATAAGAAGTATGGCGACAAATGCTATCGCCCATTTTCTTTTAGGGCTCCAGAAGGTACGCGGGGAGACCGGGACTGTTACGGCGGCCAAAGATTCGATCGCCGGCACTCCTATTACAGGCTCATTTCCCTGTAACTCAATCTCCTCCGTTTTTTCGGGGCTGGTTAACTCGGCAGCGTGGGCAGACTCAAGCCATCGGTCCAACTCAACGGGATAAGCATAAACCGAGGTATTTGCGACCCCTGGCACACGGTGGACGGGCAACCCCCGGTCTCGTCCCCACCGCTTGACTGTACGATCGGCCTTGTCCAGATAAGCTGCAATTTCTTTCCATCCTACCAGCCGGGGTGCGGGATCGATCCTCTCACTATTATCCGAAGTTTCGGGCGGAGGAACCGGCATAGAGTAACTCCTTCGATTTCGTTCAATAAAAGGCCCTATTTGTCCCGGCTCGGCACTACATGTCACTTGGTTGCCGCTGGTTCGGACCTTATGATAGCACCCGGTAAGATGTCGCAAAACCGCGCATTCAGCCCTTCCCGACAATATTCAGCACCCGGTTGCACTGGAGCGGGAGACGCGTGAACAGCGGTCGATGGCACCATCTACCCGCCAAAAGGGGTGACCAGATGTTCCGCTGTTTCTTGAATCTGCCTGTTTTTAAAATGCTTGTCTTTGCGAGCCTGGTATTGGTCTTCACAGGACCGATGCCGGCCCAAACCTCTGCCGGGACCAATACGATCATCGAAATCGGAGACGCCGGAGCCGGCCTGTTGCAGGCCCCTGACGGAAATTTCTACTCCTATACGGTGCAAGGCAATCAACCAACGTGCCCGGGCAGCTCCAGCTCGGATTGCTCAAACATCTATCAGATCACGCCGGGCGGCAGTGTGAGCGTCTTCCATGCCTTCCAGCCAGTCGCGGGGCCGACGAATCCGAACGCGGATGGCTTTATGCCCACAGCTCTCATCGTCGGCACGGACGGAAATTTCTACGGTTCCACCTTCTACAGCGGTCCCGGCGGCCTCGGAGTCATCTTCAAGATCACGCCGGGTGGAGTCTTCAGCCTTCTGAAGAGCTTCGGCGCGAATTCAACCGGGCTCGATCCCGGCAATCAACCGAATGGCCTGATCCAGGGCTCCGACGGAAATTTATATTTTACGAACTCCGTCGGTCTCTACCAACTCACCCTGGGAGGGATCCTCACCACCATCTACACATTTCCCTATGATGGAACAACGGGCATCGCCGCCCAAGGCACCAATGCGACCTCCCTCGTGCAAGGGAGCGACGGCACCTTCTACATCACGCTGCATACCACACCAGGGGTCCCGCTAGGCACGACCGGTTCCACTGTTGGCGGGATCGTACGGATCACGACGACCGGGACACTGATTCCCGTCCATACCTTTGCTCTCGATAGCAGCGAAGGTACCAGCACTGGCGGCCCACTGGCTGAGGGCAGCGATGGAAATTTCTACGGCATTAATCAAGTCTCTGACATTTCGGGCACGACCCTCCCTGGAACGGCCTTCAAGGTAACTCCCGGCGGCACGCTTACCGTCCTGTACTCGTTCCCCGATATCATCAGTACCCGAAACAGCGCTCTCTTAGTTGGAAGCGACGGCAACTTCTACGGAGCAACTGCACTCGGCGGAGATACAACCTCCTCCTTTTGCGCTCCGAAAGGATGCGGCACGTTATACCAATTAACATCATCGGGACTGACCACTCTGCATAACTTTGAGGGAGGCTTACCTACCTCGACGGTCCCCTCAGCAAATCCACAGGTAGATGGGTTCGATCCCAACACTCCCCTGGTGCAGGCTAGCGATGGACTGTTCTACGGCACCGTGGTCAGTGGCGTCTTCAAATTCGCGCCTACAACTCCTCTCCCTCCACCGGTACAGGTTACGGTCAGCCCTACCACAATACTGGCGGGCAATCCGGTCACCATCACCTGGCAGGTTCTCAATGCCTTCTCGTTGACTGCGCAGCAGTGCGGTGCAACCGTAACCAGCAGTACCTCCTCCTCCGGTGCGGGGGCGTGGATCGGTCAGCAGACCGGGACTTCCAGTGGCGGAGTGTTTCATGGCTCAGCGACCATTACGCCGACAAAAGGCGGCCTGTACACCTATGCACTCACGTGTGGAGGCAAAGAGTCCGGCTTTGCAACATTGAAGGTGATCGCCCCTCTCAATGTGCCTGCAACTCTTCCCAACGGATTGGTGGGTTCACCCTACATTATTCCGCCTGACGAGTTCGATGGCGTTCCGCCATACACCACGACTGTCACCTCCGGAGCGCTCCCTCCCGGACTAGGAATAGATCCGGCGACGGGCGTATTGACGGGTACCCCGAAGCAATTTGGAACCTACACCTTCGGGCTACAGGTGATCGACTCGAACTCATCCCCGGCCAAGGCAACGGGAACTACTACGCTCACGGTCAAGCAGAGTCTGATGATCGCGAACGGAATTGTCCTCAAGGGGCAAGTCGGCTCTAAGTATTCATTCACGCTGCCTGCGATTGGCGGAATCAAGCCCTATACCTGGAGTATCTCCTCCTACATTCCGGAGGGCATCACACTCGATCCAGCGACTGGCATTCTCTCCGGTACTCCAACAACGGCGACGGCGATGCCGACGCCAACCATCACAATCCAGGTGACAGACTCCGAAGGCACTCCGGACAAGACCACCGTCAACCTGCCATTCCTCATCCTGCCGCCAGCTCCTATTGCTGCAGTCGAGTTCACACAATCGATCCAGGTGTATCAGAGCCTGGACGACCTGAAGACCGCGCTTTTGGCGAACGGAGAGCCACCGATGCCCATGATTTCGGGCAAGCCAGCTGTAATGCGCGTCTATTTTACGGGGGTGGACACGGCGACTACGGTGAGCCTACAGGTGAGTGGCGTTGTGTCGGAGACAAAGACTATCGATCTGCAACCCGGCTGCGAACCTTCGGACCAGCGTTCCCATAACAATTCGTGTCCCTCGGTGGACATTTACTTCACACCGCCGTCGGGACCGTGGGTGGCCGATCTGGTCCTGAATGACACGACCGGAAACCAGTTGCAACATGAGACGTTGACGGTCACAAGTCGGGACACAGCCGGTATCCATCTGCTTGGGACTAGCGTCTGCGATTCGAAATCCGGGCTTCTAACCTGGAACTGTGGTGATCCAACGACCCTTATCGGTAAAACCGAACTCCTGGCCAGGATGATGCCGACCAATTCGGTAACTTTGGATATGACCTCCGACCGGATCACCAACGTAGTGTTTCCAGCAACTCCATCATCCTCCGCTTATCTGTCCTGGCTCTTTCTGTCGGTTAAGCAGTTAGAGGTGCTGTTTGACACGAATCTTGTGGCAAATGAGGCCGCGGATCTTGCGGCCAATACCTACTCATTACGGTACGGAATTTACCGTCACAATCTGGACCCCACCGGCAAGATCAGTGCCGATACTGGTGTGGCCTACAAAATTCCGGGACGCGGGGCCACGTCAGCCGATTTCACCGAACGACTTGGAGTGGACGCCACTGCGACTGTGGTGACCCACGAGACGGGCCATACGCTCGGTCTTCGCCATACCAATATTCGGGGACCAGAATCCGATATGCCACCGGGTTGCTACAACCTGGCCGCAGATTCCACCACAGATTGGCACCCGATGATTACTAATAATGTACAGAGCTCCATTCAATACGAATATCCCTTCGATGTGTCAACGGGAACGGTACTCGATCCCAATTCAACCTTCGAATTGATGAGCTACTGCTCTCCGCGCTGGATATCTCCGCAGAGATACGATACCGTCACCCAAACACTGGGAGGCGGCACGCCCGTTGGCGATCGACTACGCAGTCCCGTTCACGCCGAAGCAAGTCAACTTGCGCACCCACACGCATCGGCTCCAGTTATCGGCCCATACTGGCTGGTATCGGGCGCGATTCAATCCACCGGCGTTGTGTTTGATCCTATCTTTCAGGACACCCTTAACGGCACCTCTGACCCCGGCGCAGGTACCTACTCCATCGAAGAGCAAAACTCCGCGGGTCTAGCCCTGTATACCAGGTACTTCACACCCATAGGCTCAGGCACTGACATTGCTACCGGTCCCGACCTGGTTTTCGATCCAACCTTCGCCGTGTCGATTCCGGTGACGTCAGGTGTCTCGTCCCTCGTTGTCAAGGACTCCACCGGCACACTCATTGGGAACGTGGCCATTACCGGCACGGCTCCTTCTGTGAGCATCACCAGTCCAGTAGCTGGATTCAGTGCCTCCGGCCTCCAGACTGTCAGTTGGACGGCAACATCGCCCTCAAGCGCGCTCACTTCGCGCGTCCTCTATTCATCTAACAGTGGTGCAACCTGGTCGCAAATGGGCGAGATTGCGGACAATGGGCTCAGCCTCGATTTCGGTTCTTTGCCCGGAACGAATGGTGCCACGGCGCTCATCAAGGTGCTTGTCTCAGATGGGGTCAATACAGGAAACGCGACTTCGATCCCGTTCTCGGTTGGCCGTAAGGTTCCAACCATTGTGCAGATCCTTTCCCCGGCCGCTAACTTTGTCCATGCGACCGCAGACCCACTGCTGCTCATCGGCGCAGCCTATGATCCGGATGACGGCATGCTCCACGGTACCAGCCTCGTATGGAAATCGGATATTCAGGGGACTCTAGGAAATGGCTCTCCTCTTTCTGTCTCACTTAACCCGGGTACCCACAACCTGACTCTCACCGCCACCGACTCCGACGGCAACTCGATCTCCACCTCAGTGAGTGTGTTGATCAGCGGGGCCAGACCGACTTTGTCGCTGACTACAGCTGCAAACTCTTCGAACTGCGTGAATGCTACGGTCGCAGCCGCTCCGGGTGCACAGGGCGCGAACCTGACTCTTGTCCAGTTCAGCATCACCGGTGGAGCGACCTACATTGGAATTCCCACGGGGAACCTTCCCTTTACCTTGACCGTTCCGGGCAGTGGGTCAGTCAATTTGGTCGCCCGTGCCTATGACGCGAGCGGTCAATCGGCCGCAAAGTCGACCGTAGTGATTATTCCAGCCACCTGCGTACAGGCAGTAAAACCAAACCCTGCCATCACCTGGACTAATCCGGCAGCAATTACCTATGGCACGCCCCTTGGCAGCACACAACTCAACGCCTCCGCTTCCGTGCCCGGTGTCTTTTCCTACTCGCCCGTCGCCGGTACGGTTCTCGGGGTCGGAAGCCAGACGCTCAGCACGACCTTCACACCAACTGACACTGTCACCTACGCGGTAGTGACGAGCACGACAACCTTGGCCGTAACACCTGCTCAACTCACCATCACGCCCGTGAACGCCACACGCACCTACGGCGCAGCGAATCCTATCTTCACCTTCAGCACGAGCGGCTTCGTAAACGGCGACTCCGCCTCAGTGCTCAGCGGTGCGCCTGCTCTTACAACGTCGACAACGACGACATCCTCCGCAGGCAGCTATCCCATTTCCGCTGCTCAAGGCACGTTGGCGGCAACAAATTACGCCTTCAACTTTGGCGCCGGTACCCTGACTGTTACGCAGGCTACAAGCGCTGTCAGCCTACAACTCAGTGCTTCGTCTATCGTTGTTGGCAACACAGAGACAGTGACTGTGACGGTTAGCTCCGCCGGGGCGGGCACGCCTACCGGCACTATAAACTTCCTCGATGGAACGACGGCACTGGGATCTGCTACGCTCACAAACGGACAGGCAAGCTTCACGACAAGTTCTCTGGCTGCCGGTGCGCACACGCTGAATGTAAGTTACTCCGGCGATACAAACTTTTCCTCCGGCAGTGGCAGCGCCTCAGTCACAGTGAATGCTGCCCCAACTGATTTCGCCTTCGCTGCCGGCGGCACTACCACACAGACAGTTCAGGCCGGTCAGGTGGCCATGTACAGCTTTTCATTGACCCCAATGTCTGGTGGCTATCCTGCAGCAGTCACATTTACCGTGTCTGGCCTGCCCAACGGGGCAACGGCAACGTTTACGCCTTCGTCGATTCCGGCCAATGGAGCCGCTCAGACCGTAACACTAAATATCCAGACTGCGGCAAAGACGGCCATCAATGGCAGACTATGGCCGCACAGCCTAACTCCGTTCACACTCGCAATGTTTGTGTTTCCAGTAGCAACGTGGCGCCGCCTTAGAAGATCGAAAAAGCGCTTCGGCTCAAAACTGCTGGTTATAACCGCTGTAGCTTTGGGCGCTGGGATCACCGGTTGTGGAGGAAAGGGAACGTCATCCGCGCAGACCTATACCCTCGTAGTTACCGCAACCAGTGGAGCGGTTCAGCATAACAGCACATTGACCTTGATCGTCCAGTAGGACGTAAACATAGGGCCTAGATCCAAAAAATCGGTTCATACAGGCCTCCTGACGGCCTAGCCCTATAGCTCCATCTGACGGCTGGTAGCTAGACAGTTTTCGCAAACTCCAGTTAAGAGCGGAGCTCTTCAACCTCCTCAACCTCACCAACTACAGCACGCCGGATAACGGCGTACAGGACGCGCAGTTCGGTCAGATCCTGAGCGCGGCTCGCTCTCTTTCAGGCGAATCGCTCGATTCTGAATGAGAGTTGAGAGTCGGAGATAGGCTCAGAGTGGTCGACGCAAAGTTGAGGCTATTGCAAGGGTGGCCCGGCGTCTTCTAAGGCTGTACGGGAGAGGCGAATTCCAAGCCTCCGCATTTTGTGCTGGAGCGTCGAACGCTTGACTCCGAGGCGAGCAGCTGCTCCGTTTGGTCCTGAGACCACACCGTTCGTCTCCTCCAAAGCGCGGAGGATTTGATTTCGCTCCGTCCACTCCACCATGTCCTGAAGGTTTTCCTGCGGGGCGGACCTGGGGCTTACAGGAGATGGACTGGGCACGGAGTTCGGCTCCGGTTTCAGCTCAGCCAGAGATACATTCAGGATGGGGCTCTTTGAAATGAGCACCGCGCGCTCGATCACGTTTTGAAGTTCTCGAATATTCCCAGGCCAGTGATAGCGGATTAACGCCTGCATGGTTTCAGAGGGGATGGTGTCGATCACGCGCTGATTCCGGCGGCTGAATTCCTTGACGAAGTGACGCACCAGCAGGGGAATATCGTCCTTTCGCTCGCGCAACGCCGGCACTCTGATGGGGAACACATTCAGCCGATAGTACAAATCGGATCGGAATTTCTGCTCCTCTACCATCGATTTCAGATCGCGATTCGTTGCCGCAATCAGCCGGGCATCCGTGCGAAGAGTTCGTGTGCCCCCCAGGTTGCCCGCGCGATTCATGAGCGCAGTCGGCGTAGGGATAGCACCCTTGTTAAGCTAAATTGTGCGGCAATTCCGACGGTTTGCCAACTCCTTCCCTGTGCCTGTCTCGCCAAATAGCAGGACCGTGGAATCGCTGGGAGCAACCGTTTCAACCAGCTCTAGAACGCATTTAATGCGGGGCTGTTTCCCACGATGCTCTCGAAGTTCATTTCAATGCGGATTTCTTCTTCAAGATAGACCTTCTCCAGGGCGAGCTTGTCCTTGAGCTCGGAGATTTGGCCGTACGCTAAAGCGTTCTCGACTGCGATCGCGATTTGTCCTGAAGCCTGGGTGAGGAGATCAACATCCTCCGGCGTAAACTGGGTCTCGGTCGTGCGTAAAATCGAGAGAATTCCTAGGACCCGGCCGCGACTTACGAGCGGAATAAGACAAGAAGCCTTCATGCCTTCGGCAGCCGCGATATCACGCACCTCAGAAGATTCGCGTTCGTCCAGTTCCGGCGCGTAACCCACCACAGGTTTCATGGTGTCCACTGCTTTTCTACCGGCGGCGCCTGGCGTAAACAACAATTCTTCCTTGATAACCCCCTGCCCGTGCGGAAAATCGACAGCAAATAGTTTGAATTTTCCCGACGTTGCGTCGGGCAGCAAAACGGTTACGGCATCTGCGTGTATGAGTTCGCGTATATTGGCTGCAACCGCCCGCAAGACCTCCCGCAGGTCCAGGCTCGAGGTGATTTGTGTCGTCAGATTGAGGAGCAACTGCAACCGATCTCTTAATCCAGAAACCTCTTGAAACGCCAAAGCGTTCTCAACTGCGATGGCGATCTGGCCTGAAACTTGTGCAAGAAACTCTAAGTCGTCTGGCGAGAAAGAGACATCCGTTGTTCTGGCAATCACCAGTGCCCCCAACGCTCGACCCAGGTTCGCGAGTGGTATCACACAGTGTTGCTGCAGGCCCTCAGCAATGGCCAACTCTCGTACCTCCGGGGAGAATGCGTCGGGGTCGAGCGGGCTCACGAGCGTCGGTTTCAAGCTTTCACGAGCTCTCCCGCCTGGGCCAGCGGGCGTCAGAAGCAATCCTTCTCTAATGAGTCCTTTGCCTTTTGGGAAATCCAGTGCCAGAAGCCTTTGGCCTTTGGATGGGCCGGCAGGCAGGGTGATGGCCACCATGTCGCACCGCATAACCCCACAGATGTTAGCTGAGATAGCGCGCAGCAACTCTCGAAGTTCCAGATTCAAGGTGATTTGGTTAGTTACGTTCAGGAGCAAATTCAGCCGGTCATTTTTCGTGCGAAGGAAGAGGGAGCGTCGAGCTTCCAGGCGATAGGCAGTGCGATCACACACGCCAAGACTGCGAGTAGATAGGTTTTCAATCGACCATAATCCTCAGGTATCGAATCGTCTTAGTTGGGCTCGGTTTGAGTTCGTCGATCATTTAGTGCCGATCACTGCGTGGAGCTGGAGATTTGCTGCCATCAATTCAAATCGATTTTTCTGCAACGCACAATCTCGGCGCCGACTTGAACTGCTTTGGTGGGGGGAGTGGCGTTCTGCTTGCGCAGTGACTGCAGAGTTCAACTCTTTTCTTTGCAAGTTGTGGGTTTGACGCGCTGCTGGCCGAAAAAGGCTGGCGGTGCTCATCGTCTGACCCTTATTTATCACAGTCAAATCGATTCGATGGCCGCCAAAAATCGGACTTGAGTGCGACCAATGCGCGAACATCACTGATCGGAAAATTTGTTTACTTGGCAGGAGACACTTACGCGAAAACCTCACGAGCCTTCGTGCGGAGGGCTTGTGACAAATTACTGTAAGTTATTGATTTTAGGTGATGGTCAGAGACGGAATCGAACCGCGCCGCCTACCGGCTCTCTTCCGGGCTGAGGCGAATGAGGTCTCAATTCCCTTGACACCAGAAGTTCTATTCAACTAATGTCGCGACGCTGCCATTGGATGCCTTCGGCGACCGCGAACGATCGCGCCCTTGACTCAAACGAATCCAGCCAGTTTCCTCGGGGAGCCACTCATGAAAATCCGGATTGGAACACCGCGCCTTCTGTGCAGGGCCAGTTCTCGCGCCCTGATGTTTCTGCTATGCGTTTTTGCGTCGGCCCCGGCCTTTGGGGCCGATCCGGCTATCCCCTCGGGTGACATACGCATTCACTACCATCGACCGGACGGCAACTATAGCGGCTGGACGGTCTACGCCTTCGATAACACCACGGAAGACACCGGCAACTATGGCGGCGGTCCGGTTCAGGTGACTGGAACGGACAGCTTCGGCGCGTATTTTGACGTTGGAGTGACACCCGGCGCGCAAGAGGTTGGCATCATCATTCACAACCCAACGGCGTCGGGCGGAGACCAGAAGGACACTCCCAGCAATCTGTTTGTAGATCCGGCCACGCAGGGGATTGAGTATTGGGCTTACTCCGGGATAGCCAAGCTGTATACAGCCGCACCCAGCCTGACCAATCCTGCCGCACTGTTGCCCGGGTACGCCCGCATTCACTACTACCGGCCCGACGGGAACTATGCGAACTGGACCGTCTATGCCTTCAACGATACAGCGGAGTACACCGGCGACTACAACGACGGACTGACCGGAGTGACCAGCCACGACTCCTACGGCGCTTACTTCGACGTAAGTCTGATTCCCAACCCGAAGGACCTCGGATTTATCGTCCACAACATCTCTACCGGGGTGAAAGATCCCGGACCTGATATGCATCTGAATGTCGCCAGCGACACCCAGGCATGGGTAATCTCAGGCAACGCGACTGTCTTCACCACAACGCCAACTCCCACCCAGATACTGAATAGTCTCCTGAACGTCGAGCAGGCATACTGGCTTGATCGCCAGCGAGTGGCCATCCAGCCGCAGTTTGCTCAAAGTGGAGATACCTTCGCGATCAGTTCCAGCCTCACCGGCGGCCTGTCTGTAACTCCCACCGGCGTTACCGGAGGTGTCAATATTCCGCTCACTGTTGGCGGAGCCCTGACTGCGGATGAGTTGCTCCGCTACCCGCAATTGAGCGGGTACACCGTCCTCCAGCTACCGGAGAATACGCAACTTTCGACCTTGCAGACTGCGCTCGAAGGACAGCTAGCGTTTTCCGCAATCGGTTCAAATGGGATGTTGAACTATGCTACTGGCATTCAATTCGCTGGCGTTCTCGATGATCTCTACTACTACCCCGGCAAGCTGGGCGTCGTCGTTCACCATTGGGACGACAAAGACTGGCGCGATTGGCCTGACGATGAGGATTGCGCCGTGAAGCTGAAACTCTGGGCTCCCACCGCGCAGAGCGTCTTCCTGCAGCTCTTCGATCACGAATCCGATACGGCGCCTTCCACCGTCGTCCCAATGCATGAGCACGATGGAGTATGGGTAGCGAAAGGCGACCCCAGCTGGAAAGGAAAATACTATCTCTACAGCGTGAAGGTGTGGGTGTCAGCCGACGGCGCGGTGGACACCAATGTCACCACTGATCCCTATTCGATCGATATCGCATTGAATGGCACCAAGAGCAGAATCACGGATCTCGACTCCGACAAGACGAAGCCCGCAGGTTGGGACGAGGAGACGTCACCTCCGCTAAGAAGCGTCAGCGATATGAGCATCTATGAACTTCATATCCGCGACTTCAGCGTGAACGATCTCACAGTTCCGTTGGCTCATCGCGGAATGTACGAAGCCTTTGCGGACCGGGGTTCGGACGGTATGATGCATCTTCGCTCTCTGGCCGAAAGCGGACTCAAGGCAGTCCATATCTTGCCTTCCTTCCACTTCGCGAGCGTGAATGAAGACAAATCCAAATGGATCATTCCCACCGGTCTGGCGGCTTATCCGCCGGATGGCCAGCAGCAGCAGGCAGCCGTCACGGCAAGCCAGACTAGTCCTGCGTACAACTGGGGCTACGATCCCGTGCACTACATGACGCCTGAGGGTAGCTACGCGATCAATCCCGATAACCGCGTGCGCGAATATCGAGTCATGGTAGACGGCCTTCACAAAGCCGGACTGCGCGTAGTCCAGGATGTCGTCTTCAATCACACCAATGCCAGCGGCGAGGGACCCAATTCCAATCTCGACGAGGTAGTGCCAAACTACTATCACCGCCTCGATGCGAATGGAAACCTCGAAACAGGTTCGTGCTGCCCGGATACCGCAAGCGAACATCGCATGATGGAAAAGCTGATCATCGACACCCTCGTGCTCAACGCGAAGGACTATAAGATCGATGGCTTCCGCTTCGACATCCTGAGCTTCATGTTCACTTATAACGTGCAGGCCATCCAGCACGCCCTTCAGGCACTTACTCTTGAGAAAGATGGCGTCGACGGATCGAAGATCTACTTGTATGGAGAAGGCTTCAACTTCGGAGATACCGCAAACAATCAGATAGGGCCTAACGCCTCGCAGATTAATCTCTACGGTTTTGGCGTTGGCACCTTCAACGATCGCATACGCGATGGCATCCACGGCGGCAGTCCGTTTACCGACGAGCGCGTGCAGGGCTTCGCCACGGGGCTCTTCACCGACCCGAGCGATTACACCATCTCAAATCCGCCGCTGGATGGTCAGCAAAATCAGTTGTTGCAATACTCAGACTGGATCGATGTAGGACTCACGGGAAATCTGCGCGACTACAGCTTCACCGACAGCGCCGGGGCGACAGTAACCGGAGCCCAGGTGCTCTACAACGGACAACCAACCGGATATACCAAGAGCCCGATCGAGGCGGTGAACTATGCCTCAGTCCACGACAACCAGGACCTCTTCGATAAGGTGCAGCTAAAGTCGAGCTACAACGACAACATTGCCACTCGTGCCCGCAGGCAGGTGATGGGCATGAGCCTTGTAACCCTCGGGGAGGGAATTCCGTTCTTCCAGGCAGGCGACGATCTACTGCGCTCCAAGGACATGGACCAGAACAGTTACAACTCCGGTGACTGGTTCAACAAGATCGACTGGAGCGGTAAGACCGCAAACTGGGGCATCGGTCTGCCCATTGCGAGCCAGAACCAGGCTCAGTGGCCCATCATGATGCCGCTGCTCAGTAACCCCGCCTACACTCCGCTTCCAGCAAATATCGCATACAGTAAAGCAGCGTTCAGCGAATTGTTGCAGATCCGCTACAGTTCGGAGTTGTTCCGCATGCCCACATTCGAGGAAGTGCAGCGGAACCTTACGTTTCTGAATACCGGTTCAAACCAGACGCCGGGGCTGATCGTGATGAAGCTGGATGCGAATGGCGGGAGCTACGGAATCTACAAACACATCGTTGTCGTCTTCAACGCAACCAATGCTTCCGTGACCTTCACCAATACTCATCTCCAGGGCTTGGGCCTGCATCTGCACCCGGTGCAGCGAAACTCCAGTGATCCGGAAACGAGGCTATCCACGTTCAACTCTAAAGAGGGGACTGCGACAGTACCCGCACTCACAACTGCGGTCTTTGTGGCTGAAACCGAGTAGATCACTTAGCGGTTCACTACTCAGTCAAGGGGTGTCATTTTCTAGCGCATCACATAGCCGCCGTCGACTGAGATCGACTGGCCGGTAATGTAGCTGGCTGCGTCGCTGCAAAGCCACAGGACCGCATCCGCGATCTCCTCCGGCCGCCCCATCCGCGCCATCGGCACAAAGGCCTTCAGCATCGCATTCAGCTCTTCGCCTTGGCCTTCTGCGATCATCTTGTCGGACATGGGCGTTTGAATCATGCCAGGGCAGACATCGTTTACGCGAATGCCGCGCGTTGCATATTCAAGTGCTGCACTCTTGGTGAATCCGATGACTCCATGCTTCGCAGCGTGATAGGTTCCACGCTTATTACCGCCAATAAGGCCTCCGAGCGAAGAGCAGTTCACAATGGCTCCGCTGCCTTGCTCGCGCATCTGCTGCAGTTCAAACTTCATGCAGCTCCACACACCGCGCAGATTGATGCTCATGACGCGGTCGTAGTCGTCACGGGGTGAGTCAGCCGTTTCAGCAAGGACGTTCTGGATGCCTGCGTTGTTATAGGCCGCGTCGAGCCGTCCAAAGCTGGCAACAGTCTGCTTTACCATGGCTTCTACCTGCGCGTCATCCGAAACGTCACAGCGGACCGCTAGGGTTTTATGGCCTTTGCCCGCGAGGTCTTTCGCTGCGGCCCGTACTTCCTTTTCACTCCAGTCGGCCAGCACTACGGAAGCGCCTGCATCAGCAAATGCCTTCGCCGTAGCGAGTCCCAACCCAGATGCCGCACCTGTGACGAGCGCCACTTTGTTTTCAAACGATATCTTCATACTGATTCCTTCTCCTTCAAACTGTGCTGTTACTTCGCAAGGTGGTACTGCTTGTCGCTCACCTGCTCCAGCCAATCCACATTCCTTCCATCGAGATTTTCCTGAATAGCGATGTGAGTGACGGAACTGTTTGGTGTCGCACCATGCCAGTGCTTCACGCCTGCCGGAATCCAAACAACATCTCCTTTGCGCATCACCTGCACCGGACTACCCCATTGCTGAACCCACCCGATACCATCCGTCACGATCAGAATTTGACCGAGGGGATGGGTGTGCCATGCCGACCGAGCGCCCGATTGAAAGGTGACCTCGCCTCCGGTGGCTCGAGTCTGTACTTTTGCGTCGAAGAGAGATTGAACTCGAACCGATCCAGTGAAGCGATCCGGAGCTCCGGTGATAACCTTTTGTGAGGCTTTAGGAGTAAGCGTGATCTGAGAGCCTGTAGAAGCTGTCGAGGACTGAGCCGCAGCGATGCTTCTTGTCGCCTCGAATGCCCCCACGAGAAGCACCGTGCAGGCCGCCGTCCATGCTTTTTGTGTCCCTCTGTTCATACTGTTCCTCTCAGTAATGCGCCCACATGACGGACCAGTGCTCATCCGGTCGAGTCGATCGAATGAGCAGATGTCCGTCAGCAGTGAACTCGAACTTCCGAGGCAGGTCTTTCCCCACCAGCAAGTCACGCGTGATCGATCCTTGCACGTGGTGCGTCACCGTATGTGTGGCGTCATCGACGTCGTAGCCGCCAAACGATGCCTCATAGCCGCTCAGCACATATTCGTTCGATAGCGTGTTCGTTGATTGTGGATACATCAACTGAACGGACATGTGCCCGTCGCTCGTGTAGATCAACATGCCCTTCGGCTGCGGTACGGCAGGCTTTCCGTCTGGACCTGGCGCATCGATATGGACGAGATGCCACGCGCCGATCAGCTTCTCTCTGGCGCTATTCTTCTTTGCGGTCTGGGCCGGCGCGGACAGGCCAAGGACCATCGCAACCAACAGAATTCCGCAGCCACCCATCCTTCTGCGAGCGCCGCTCATCGACCCACCAACGTTTGATGAAATGGCGAGTAGCGTGCGCCCTCTACCTTGACTTGTGACGAAGCCTCCTCAAGAGCCTGCACATCCTCGGCTGCGAGTTCGATGGTCGCGCCGCCAAGGTTCTCTTCGAGACGAGAAAGCTTTGTTGTACCCGGAATCGGAACAATCCAAGTCTTCTTCGCCAGCAGCCACGCGAGCGCGATCTGTGCGGGTGTCGCCTTCTTCTGTTCCGCGAACGAGGCGATCACATCGACCAGCGCCTGGTTTGTCTTCCGATTCTCGGCACTGAAGCGTGGAACAGTATTGCGGAAGTCGGTGCTGTCGAACTTCGTCTCAGCGTCGATCTTGCCCGTCAGAAATCCTTTGCCCAAGGGGCTGAATGGAACAAAGCCAATGCCGAGTTCTTCCAGCGTAGGCATCACCGTCTCTTCAGGCTCTCTCCAGAACAGCGAATATTCGCTCTGCAGTGCCGCAACTGGCTGCACCGCGTGGGCGCGGCGAATCGTCTTCGCACTCGCCTCAGACATGCCAAAGTGCTTTATTTTGCCTTCTTGAATGAGATCCTTCACCGCTCCCGCCACATCTTCAATCGGAACATTGAGATCGACGCGATGCTGATAGAAGAGGTCGATGGCCTCCACCTTGAGCCGCTTGAGCGATGCCTCCGCGACCTGCTTGATGTGTTCGGGACGGCTGTTCAAAGCACTCCACTTGCCGCCGTCCTCAGGATTCGCCTCCCATCCGAACTTCGTCGCGATCACCACACGATCGCGAAACGGAGCGAGGGCTTCGCCGACAAGTTCTTCGTTGATAAGAGGGCCGTACACCTCCGCCGTGTCGAAGAAAGTGACGCCCCGGTCTACAGCAGCATGAAGAAGATTAGTCATCTCTTTCTTGTCCTTGGGAGGCCCATAGGACCAGCTCATGCCCATGCACCCAAAACCTAAGGCCGATACTTCCAGTCCGCCTGTTCCTAATGTGCGCTGTTGCATTTTGAATCTCCTCGGCCGCCGCAGATTGAAAGCGACGTTCTAACAAAAGGCTAGACCTCCCAAGTTCATGACACAAGAGGGTTGCGATCGCAGAGAGCTATGAATAGGATTCATGAATCATGAGAAATGATTTGGGAGAGTTATCAGCGTTTGCAGTTGTGGCGGAAGAGCGCAGCTTTACTCGCGCCGCCGCCCGGCTGGGTGTCTCGCAGTCTGCTCTCAGCCACTCCATGCGGGGCCTTGAAAAGAGACTGGGGCTGCAGTTACTCGCGCGGACAACACGAAGCGTCTCTCCTACCGCCGCTGGCTCAGCACTTCTCCACGAGCTCGCGCCTGCGCTCGAACGAATCGAGCGAGCAGTAGCTGAGACGCGGAAGCAACGGGAGAGTCCGGCAGGCCGCATTCGACTCATCATCCCGCGAACCGCCACGCAGATGGTGCTCCTGCCCAAGCTTGCTCAGTTCGCCCGAACTTATCCCGAAATTGTCCTGGAGGTCACGTCGTCCAATGATCCTGTCGATCTCGTGGCCGGGGAATACGACGCTGGCGTTCAGATTGGCGAGTTCATCCAGCGGGACATGATCGCCGTCCGAGTCACGAAGGACATGCGCCTAGCGGTCGTCGGCGCACCGGAATATTTTGCGCCCCGTAAAGTGCCGCGAAAGCCTCAGGACCTGAAAGACCATGCCTGCATAGGCTTTCGCTTCAGCAACGGTCTCTATCGCTGGGAATTCGAGAGAGGCCGTAAGGCTCTCACGCTCAGCCCGCAGGGACCAGCTTCGTTTGACGATCCTGAGTTGGTGATCCAGGCGGTGTTGAACGGTGTGGGCATCGGAACAGCGATGGAGGAAACCCTCAAGAGTTTGATTGCCGACGGACGTCTGATCCAAGTGCTAAGAGACTGGTGTCCGACATTCCCAGGTTACTTTCTCTATTATCCGAGCCGTCGCAATCAGCCTGCGGCTCTGGCCGCCCTCATTGATACGCTGCGTATTTCGGACTGAGCCTAAGCCTCCGGCCGTTGCAAATCGCTTTCAGTTGCGGGAAACGCGCTTCTCGTCAGTACGTCAGCACCCGCAAGTTGAGTCGCAGTTCCTCGTCTTGGTGGCCGAAGACTCCAGCGCCATTGCTCCGACGAGCGCACTGAAAATCGACTTTGCCCTCGATCTTGACTCAGGCTTATCCTCGTCTGGCAACCGCCCCACAATCAACTGAAGATCGCGAGTGAGAGGAGTTTTCTGCATCAGAGAGCTCTCATGACCTGTAGGAACACCTCGATCCGCTTCAATCCAGACTGCCTATTGGTGACAAGATTCTGTTCAATGCTAAGCCCAGAGAAAAACGTCATTGCCAAGTCAGCGAGACCGGAGGCATCCATCGTGGTCTTCTCTGCTTCGATGTTTGAGATAAGAAGACGCCGAATAGGCTTCATGCTTTTCTCGACAATGAGACGCGCCTCCTGGGGAAGGATTGCCAGCTCTCGCATCGCGCTTACCGAGAAGCAGCCTTTTTGACCGCTCCAGCACGCCAAACCGAACTTGAGATATTTCTCCACATTGGTCCATCCCAACGGCTTCGTGGCCAGCATATCCGTGAGGCCACTGGTTTCGATGTAGTGTCCTAGGCTCGCCAGGAACAGGTCCTCCTTGTCTCGAAACTCAGCATAAAGTCCAGACCTGTTTACCCCTGTTGCTGCTTCAAGGTCCGCTAAAGAGGTGTCGGCGAAACCGTGTTCCCAGAACACCGGAATCGCCTTTTCCATTACCTCTGCACGGCTGAAATGTTTGGGCCGACCGATTGCCATAACATCATTATCTTCTTTTGAACCAATCAGTGCAAATATTTTGAATCTTCATTTAGTTTTGAACCATCTAGTTCATAACTACATGGAGCGCGAGCTTTCTTGTGTGCCCCAATGCACTTTGATTGAAGGAGAGTCCAGCTTGTCCAGAGCACTTGCCTATGCCGCAACCTCGCTCGTTGGGGGAATCAAAGAGACACAGGAGATGCTCGATTTCTGTGCTGAACATGGCGTGGTTGCCACTCCAACGAAATACGTACCTCGAGAGGATTTTATGAATACTGAGAAGGACCTGAAGCTATTTACGCCCGTACAGCTTGGATCGTTGACCTTGAAGCATCGCGCCGTGATGGCGCCATTGACCCGCTCCCGCTCCGAGCAACCGGGAGGCGTCCCCGGCGCCATGATGGTTCAGTATTATTCGGATCGCGCTTCAGACGGAGGTCTCATTGTCGGAGAGGCGACGAACATCTCTCCGACTGCCCGAGGGTGGTATGGTGCACCCGGGCTCTATACCGATCAGCAGGTTGAAGGATGGAAGCACGTTGTGAAGGCCATCCACGCAAAGAACGGTTTCGTCTTCGCGCAGTTGTGGCATACCGGTCGCTCCTCGCACTCCGACAATCAGGACGGCAACACACCGGTCTCAGCCTCCGTGGACCCAACCTACTGGGAAGATCCAAACCACCTGGTTTCCGCCCCAAGCGGGTGGGTCCAACCGTCGCCACATCGGGCGCTGGAGATCTCCGAAATTCCCGGAATCGTCGAGGACTACCGCAAGGCTGCTGCGCGCGCTAAGGCAGCGGGTTTCGACGGGGTTGAGCTACACGCCGGCAATGGCTATCTACTAGACCAGTTTCTTCAAGATGGCAGTAACAAGCGGACCGACGCCTACGGTGGTTCCATCGAGCACCGCGCGCGGCTCCTACTGGATGTCGTAGAAGCGATCACATCTGTCTGGGGAGGCGATCGAGTCGGGGTGCGTATCGCACCCGCCGGCACCTGGAACCACATGCGCGATAGCAATCCTGCCGCTCTATTCACCTACGTCGCAGAGCAGCTGAACCGATCTGGCCTTGCCTACCTGCACATCATCGAGCCGCGTGTAAAAGGAAACGTGACCATCGATAAGGGACAGGGTCCGATCGCTGCCGAGCAACTTCGGAAAGTTTTCAAAGGTAAGATCATCACAGCCGGTGGCTACGAACCCAAAACCGCAGAAACCACCATCGAGAGCGGCGTCGCCGATGCCGTGGCCTTTGGACGTCACTTCGTGGCAAATCCCGATTTGCCGCTGCGCATCCGGGAAGGCCTTGCGCTTACACCATATGACCCAGATACCTTCTACACCTTCGACTCAGTGGGCTATAACGATTACCCCTTCGCCATCGAATTGGCGTCCCGCTAAGCTCCCGGAACAACCTGCAAGTGACATGCCCAGGACGCTTTCTGCGTTCTGGGCGTGTCGCGTCAATTGCGGCAGAGAGCCTTCATCGCTTAAGGGTGCTCCAAAGATTCATAACGGCAATTGCGCACACTAGTTTCGCATTCCATCGAGGAATAGTCAGTATTCCCAAAGCAACGGACGAGGCATCATGATCGCAAACTCTAACTTTTCGGAGCAGACAAGCAGGAGAGACCATAAGAAGAAACTGGAGGGAAGATGAGCACGCGAAGGAAGAGTGATAAGTCGGTCCTTCCTCCCTTTCTAGGGGGCATCCCGACGCTCCCCGCGTCTCAGGCAAGACGCAGAATTCTATGGGATGGGGCTCGCGCGAACGAACTGCGTGACGCAGCGTTTCGTCGCATCATTCTCTCCATCCCAGCGGGAAAAGTCAGCACTTACGGACGAGTTGCGGCGGCGGCAGGCTATCCGCTCTACCATCGCGCCGTCGCACGGCTACTGCGCACCGACCCTCCGGATCATCTCCCATGGCACCGAGTGCTCGGCGCGAGCGGTGAGATCAAACTTCGCGATGAAGCCGCAATCGAGCAGCGAGCGCGATTGAAGATGGAAGGAGTCAAGTTCCACGGCAAGCGTGTCGACATGGAACTGTTTGAACACGTAATTCGCGCCTGGGAGTCGTTTGACTAGAAACCTGCATGGCAGAGACGACATGCGGGCAATCCAAGACGATGGTTTTATCCTCGTCATCCTCGTCGAGGAAAGTTTCAAATCACACGCACAACAGGATACGAAGGTCGCGCAGATTGTTGCCGGTCGCACCGGTCACAATACTGGAACCAACTGTTTTAAGAAATGTGCCGGAGTCGAAGTGTTGCAAGGCAAGTTCGGCCTGACGCAGGAGCCCTGAGTCCGCGGTGTTGCGCGAACCGTTGCTCCGCAAAAGGGTGAGCTCACCCACCACCGCGCCAGCCGCGATACTGTTACCGTCGATCCCGTCAGTGCCTGCAGACAAGACAACTGTCGCACCGGCAGACGACTGAAGCAGTGTCGCCGCATAGAGGGCAAAGTGCTGGTTTCTTCCTCCGATACCAAGCCTGTGCGATGCTGCTACGTCGTTAGCTTTCGGACTTCCCTCTGGCAGTTCGACCGTCACCTCTCCCGAAGAGATCAGACATACACGAGCATGATCGCGCCGCAGACTTCGCAGGCGCTCAAGCAGGTAAACGGCAGCGCGACAGTAGTCCCAATCGTCGCAGGTGTTATCAATAACAGCGTAAAATCCAATACTTTCTGCACGTCGTCGTGTGGCCTCTGCCAGATCGTCGGAAGTAATCAGGGTGAGAGAACGTGCGCTGAACTGATGTGCCTTGGGAGTTTCGGGGAGACCCGGATTGCCAAAAAAGCGACGTAAGGAGGCTGGAAATCTCTTCATGAGATCGTAGCGTGCCAGAATCTCACGGCACTGTTCCACCGTCGAAGTGTCAGGCAGCGTGGGACCGGAGGCCAGTGCGTCGAGATGGCCAACAGGTACGTCGGAGATCAGAAGAGAGTAGCTGAGGATGCCTTCTGCATGCATGGCGAGGCGGCCACCCTTGATCGCGGAGAAGTGTTTGCGAACACAGTTGATCTCCGCGATAGAGGCTCCGCAGTGGACCAATTCACGGTAAAAGCTGACCGTGTCTTCAAGGGAGATGGTCGAATCCAGAGGCAGTTCGAGCATCGCCGAAGCTCCTCCGCTGATGAGAAAAACGCAAAGGGCGTCGTCTGGTCGAGAACTCATCAGTTTAAGCGTTTGCAGAACTTGCAGCGCGGCACGCGCGGCGTCTACCGAAGCTTGATTTGGGAGAGGGTGTCCGCCCGCAAAAAACTGAAAATTCTCCGGGAGTTGTTCAGGGCGCTCTGCTGTCACCAAAACACCTGACACTTCGCACTGCGGCAGATTCTGAAGATGCGGAAGAAGAGCTTCCAGCATCGGCGTTGCTGCCTTCCCGGCGGCAAGGACGCGAATATGCTTCAAACGGCTAAGATCCACCGGGTCGTCCTCGAAGAGGAGATACCTCCGGGATGCGCCGTCAGTACGGCTCTTTATCTTTTCAGAAAAAGCTCGTTCGATGCTGCAATCCGCCAGAGAGTATCTAAAAAGAGCGCGCGCGATTTCACCCAAATCCAACGCGGCCGATATCATAGGCAACGACCCTCCACCCAGGCCCTTCTGAGACTTGCCATGTCTAGCAACATGGATGATTTCCGCATAGCTTGAGCTGCTCGTTTTCGAATACTTGACACGACGCGCATGCCTGTCATTACAGGACAATCGGTCCGGCAAGACAAGCGTAGCACGGTTCGTGGAACGGAAATGTCAGCGCCGGCTACAAGATAGTGCGGGTTACCTTTGAAGGACGGGATTGCCTCCCGCGCGCATCAGAACTTTCCACCGGATTCGTCCTGCCGGATGCAAGTATGTGCTCCTGTACACCTGTGTCTTTCACTTCTAACATCATTAGAAAGGAGCGCGACGCAAAATGGCAAAGCTTGGCTTTTTAGGATTGGGAATTATGGGTGGCCCGATGGCTCTTCGTCTGATCGAGGCAGGTCATCAGGTGGCTCTTTGGTCGTTTAGCGAGAATAAGGTTGCAGCTCTGGCCGACAAGGGTGGTATCGCATGCGCAACCCCGGCAGATGTCGCACGCCAGAGCGACTGTACGTTTCTCTGCGTAGGCGATACGGAGATGTCGCGCAGTGTCATCCTGGGCGCAGGCGGTTTGGTCGAGGGCGCAGCCGCCAAGTCGATCATCGTCGACTGTAGCACCATTGCTCCCTCTGCAAGTCGCGCGATCGCTGCTGAATTGGCAAAGAAGGACATCAGTTTTCTTGACGCGCCCTGTACCGGCTCCAAGGCCGGAGCGGAGGGCGGCACACTCACATTTATGGTCGGTGGCCCAAAGGGTATCTTCGAAAAAGTCCGCCCGTACTTTGAAACTATGGGAAAGCTTTTGTACTACTGCGGAGAAGCAGGCATGGGACTTCACGCCAAGCTGTCGCAAAACATGATCCTTGGCAATTTGCTTCAGGCTTTCAATGAGAGCATCGTCTTGAGCACAAAGGCCGGCGTCGATCCTGAGATGATGCTCGATATCCTCAACAACAGCGCGGCGAAATCTGGTCTGCTCACCACAAAAGCTCCTATGGTCTTTGCTAGAAACTTCACCACCAACTTCTCCGTTAAGTGGCTCGAGAAAGATATGGAGCTCATGTTGGAGTCTGCGGCTGAACTCAACGTGCCCGCGCCCCTTACCTCACTCTCGCGCCAGCTCTATCGCGCAGCGATCGCCAAAGGCTTCGGCGAGGACGACATCTGCGGCTCCATTCGCCTGATGGAAGACATCACAGGCACCACAGTAGCAAGCCGTCCCAAAGCATAGGTCCTCATGACAAGCCCATTGGGGCAGACTATCTCCACCAGCATCAGCACGTCAATTGTGAGGAAAGACCATCTTCTTCGGATCCACAACCTGGTCAAACGTCTTTTCGTCGATCCATCCAGTCGCCAGCGCCGCCTGCCTTAAGGTCGTCTCTTCATCGTGCGCCTTGTGGGCAATCTTCGACGCCTTGTCGTAGCCGATCACAGGACTAAGCGCCGTCACCAGCATCAGGGAGTTCTGGACAAACTGGGCGATGCGTTTTTCATTCAGCATGGTTCCCTCAACCGAGAAGATTCGAAACTTCTCGCACCCATCGGCCAGAATCCGAGCCGAATGAAGAAAGTTGTTGATGATGATCGGCCGCATCGCATTCAATTCGAAGTTGCCCTGCGAGCCCGCGAACGCTACGGCCGCATCGTCTCCGATCACTTGAATGCAGATCATCACCACCGCCTCACACTGCGTCGGATTCACCTTCCCGGGCATGACCGAGGAGCCAGGCTCATTCGCAGGCAGCACCAGTTCGCCAAGGCCGCACCGCGGACCCGAAGCCAGCCATCGCATGTCATTCGCAATCTTCATCAGAGCGACAGCCAGAGAGCGCAGCGCGGCATGCGCATTCACCATAGCGTCGAGCGACCCCTGCGCGGCAAACTTGTTTGGCGCTGTGACAAATGGCATCCCCGTCAACTCCCCGATCTTCGCAGCGATATCTTCCCCGAAGTGTGGGGGAGCATTCAGCCCCGTACCTACCGCAGTGCCGCCAGCCGCCAGCTGATAGATCCCATCGAGAGACCTGTCGATCAACGCCATCGCGTCGCGCAGTTGAATCGCATAGCCCGACCACTCCTGGCCGACTGTCAAAGGCACAGCGTCTTCCAGATGCGTCCGGCCAATCTTAACGACATCGCGCCATTGCTTCGCCTTACCCTCTATCGCCAAAGCCAGAGCTTCCACTCTGGGTAAGAGATACCTCTTCACCTCAAGGGCGCTGGCAATATGCATCGCCGTCTGAAAGGTATCGTTCGACGACTGCGCCATATTGACGTGGTCATTTGGGTGGATGGGCGCCTTGCTCCCCAGCACTCCGCCGAGCAACTGAATCGCACGGTTGGAGATGACTTCGTTGACGTTCATGTTCGACTGCGTCCCCGACCCGCTCTGCCAGACAAAAAGCGGGAACTCGCTATCCAGCTTGCCGCCGATCACCTCGTCCGCAACGGTCGATATCGCATCAGCCTGCCACCGATCGAGGCGCCCTGCAGCCGCATTCACCAGAGCGGCGGCCTTTTTCACATAGCCGTAAGCGTGGTACACCTGCTTCGGCATGCGGTCGTCTCCGATGGCAAAGTGAATCAGCGAACGCTCAGTCTGAGCGCCCCAGTAGTGGTCTGCCGGAACTTCGACTTCGCCCATCGAGTCCGTCTCTTTTCGCTTTCCGGTCGCATCGACGCCTATGGGAATCTGCTTCAACTCATACAACTTTTGTGTGGCCATAGATCACCTCACGTTCAGCTAAGATCAAACAGCCAAGGGTGACGGTCAGATTCGCTAATCGCCTAACCGGACATACGGCACATAGACCGGCTCCCATATATAGCTACGGAGTTCTTTCTCAAAAGACGTCTCATCGGGTACGCCTGCGACGCCTTCTGCGACCGCCTGCTTCCCAACGGCGTCCGCCACCTTCAGCCCGACCTGGCGAGAATCGGCGATAGGCGGCAGCAGAGATGCTTCTTTGTTCTTCTGCGTCGGAGAAAGTGCCGCAAGAGCCTGTGCGGCAGCCATGATCATCGAATCCGAGACCCTCTTCGCCCTTGACGTAAGAATCCCCAGGGCAAGACCCGGAAAGATATAGGAGTTGTTCGTCTGCGCGAACTCCACAGCCTTGCCATCGATCATAGCCGGAGGAAATGGACTACCCGTGCCGATCAGGGCGCGGCCATTCGTCCATCTCATAAGGTCCGCGGGAGCAGCTTCGCTCTTGGAGGTGGGGTTCGACAAGGGAAAGATAGCCGGACGATCTGTGTGCTTCGCCATCTCGCGCACAATCTCCTCAGTAAATGCGCCCGCCTGGCTCGAGACTCCGATAAGGACAGTCAGCTTCGCGTTCCGGACCACATCCTCAAGCGAAACCTGCTCCGAGTTGGAAAGCACCCACTCCTTCAGATCGGACTTCTTCTTCGTATAGCGCGCCTGGTCTGGCCGAAGATCCGTCTGGCCTTCAAGGATCAACCCATAGCGGTCGACGGCATAAAACTGCCTGTGAGCTTCCTCGTCGCTCAACCCGTCCTCTTTCATGGCGGCGAGAAGCAAATTGGCAATACCAATTCCAGCGGAGCCAAAACCAAAGAAGCCGATCCTCTGCTCCTTCATCGGTATACCCGTCGCCGTGACCGCTCCTAAAACGGTGGCAGTCGCTACAGCCGCCGTTCCCTGAATGTCATCATTAAACGTGCAAAGCTGGTCGCGATACCGTTCCAGCAGGCGGCTTGCGTTCGAACCGGCAAAGTCCTCCCATTGCAGAAGAATATGCGGCCAGCGGCGCTTTACCGCAGACACAAAGGCCTCCACAAAGTCGTCATATTCCTGGCCCCGTACACGCTTGCTGCGCCAGCCAATATAGATCGGATCCTTCAGACGCTCCTCGTTATCGGTCCCGACATCGAGAAGCACCGGCAGGCAGTGCTCCGGAGGAACCCCGGCCAAGGCTGTATACAAAGCCATCTTTCCGATCGGAATCCCCATCCCACCTGCTCCCTGATCGCCCAGACCGAGAATCCTTTCGCCATCACTCACCACAATGCATCGCACCCTGTCGTAACGGGAGTCGGCAAGCATCTGGTCTATTCGGTCTTTGTTGGGATAGCTGATAAAGAGGCCACGCGGTTTAATCCATGTCTCGCTGAAGCGTTGACAGCCTTCACCCACCGCCGGGGTGTACACAATCGGCAGAAACTTCTCGACGTTCCGGGTGATCAGCGCATAGAACAGGGTCTCATTCGAGTCCTGCAGGTCCCGCATGAAGTTGTATCTTTCAAAGCTGTTCGTCTGATTGTCAAAACCCTTCATACGGCGTTCCAGCTGATCCTCCAGCGTCCCGACATGCGGTGGCAGCAATCCATGGAGCGCGAAGGCATCTCGCTCCTCCTCGGTAAACGCTGTCCCTTTGTTTAGTCCTGGGTGGAGCAACAGGTCATAACCGGAGAGCCTGGTCTCCACGACTGCGGCATTCGTAAAGCTTTCTACTGCGGAGGGTGAGTTCATTTGGATCCCCTTTCTCTGTCGTGACCCCTTTTCCCTATCCTGACGGATGACGAGGCACCGTTCGACCTCTCTTCGATGCAGGATTTGTCAGGGCATATTCAACCAAAGTGCACGGTTTCCCCATTGGCCGTCCTGCGCCGGATCACTCGGGCCCCGACGGCACTCGGCAGTCCAACGAACTCACCTCTCACTCCGCGCCTCTGACACTTCTGGGTCAGTCCATAAAAATATTTCCACCTGTTGGGTAAAAAGCCCTGCATTTCGCGAAGTTTATGCTGCCACCTTTGGACTATGGATGAGAAGCCTCGGCTAAGTGATTCTAGTGAGGAGTAACGGAGGCCATTAACTCTCTTATGCGGTTCCATTCTCTATCGGCGAACATGCAGGCCTGATAAGAGCGGCACGAAAGTTCTTGGGTCTCTTCGGGCTTTTAGCAGTACCAGCATAGTTCTCGCCTCAAGAAGTCGTTAGCAGAAAAGCAGCGCAGAAGACGAAAGTGGCCACCAACCACCGGAGCTTCTGCGTAAGGCGCACCCGTCTGCCTGGAAACTTCTTCTCACGTCACTAGTCGTCTCGGAGATAAGCATGTCGTTACACCGCACCAACTACAACAACTGGTCAAAAACTCAAAAGTCTGGCGTGCGTTCTTTCTCAGGCATCGTTTTGACCGTGCTGGCGCTTCTCCTGGCAACCGTCTCCACGCCTGAGAGCTTTGCTTTGGGTGCTGCAACGACGACAACTCTGACACTCTCTTCAGGCGCCGTGGCCAGTGGAACGATGGTGACTCTTACCGCCGCGGTAACGACCAGTACGACCACTGTATCCCCAGGTCTGATAACTTTTTGTGACGCGACGGCAGTTCGCTGCGAAAATTCGGCAATTCTGGGCACAGCTCAGCTAACCTCCACTGGAACTGCGATACTTCGTCTCGTCCCTGGCCTCGGGACGCACAAATACACAGCCGTCTTCAACGGAACAACTTCATATTCCTCCAGCACCTCAGCGTCACAATCTCTCACCGTTACCGGCACTTACTCCACTGCAACGACGCTTACCAACGGTATGACGACCGCCCCCAACTACACCCTCACGGCTACGGTCGTCGGCACCGGCGGCTTTACCCTGGCACCGACAGCCGCGCTCTCCTTTGTCGACACATCAAACGCCAACTACGTCTTCGGCACTGCTCCTTTGGGAACTGCACTCCCGGCGCAGACGTTTACTGCGGCCGCATCTGCAAGCGGCACAGGCACCCCTCCGAGAGGCTCTGCTCTAGGGGACTTCAACCAGGACGGAAAGCTGGACATCGCAGTCGCCTCCGCCACAACCGGGGTCAATATTCTGCTGGGCACAGGAACCGGAACCTTCACCGCAGGAACCACGCTCACAGCCGGCACAACTCCGACCGGCATTGCGGTCGGCGACTTCAACAACGATGGAATTCAGGATCTTGCCGTAACAAACGCCGGAAGCAACACCGTAAGCATCTTCATGGGCAAAGGAAACGGAACGTTTCAGCCCCAGGTAACTTACGCCACAGGAAACGCCCCAGGTGCAGTCGCCGTAGGTGATTTCAACAACGACGGCAACGCCGACCTCGCTATCACAAACCAGTCCAGCAACACGGTCACCATCCTGCTTAACAATGGCAACGGCACGTTCACCGCTGCTACGTTCTCGCCGTTTTCCGTCGGGACCGGTCCCTTCAGCCTGGTCGTGGGCGACTTCAACGGGGATGGTAACGCCGATCTTGCAGTTACGAATAGAACCGCCGCTTCGGTCTCCATTCTTCTGGGTACCGGCACAGGCAACTTTACTCCGGCAACCCCGCTCACCCCTGGGAGTGGTCCAACCGGAATCGTAGCCGGCGACTTCAACGGCGATGGATCCGTCGATCTTGCGATTACTAATTTCGCAAGTGGCACGATCAGCATCTTTCTTGGGAATGGGAAAGGCGCCTTCACCAAAACCTCCACCCTGACTGTCGGCACCAATCCCATCGCCATTGCCTTAGGTGATTTCGATGGTGATGGAAACGCAGACCTGACTGTCGTCAATCAGGGCAGCACAACCCAAAGCGTACTTCTTGGAAACGGCGATGGCACTTTCCAGACTGTCGCGAACTACACCGTTGGTTCAACCGGCTCCTCGACGCTTGTCGGCGATCTCAACGGCGACGGATTTCCGGATATCGCAACGCCAGTCCAAAGCAGCAACAACGTGACCGTTCTGCTGGACCAGATAACGCAGACTGCAACAGCGACTCTCAACATGCCAAACGTTCCCGCCGGCGCTGCAACAGCGCACAAAGTCGACGCCGTCTACCCGGGAGAGACCTACTTCAGCAAGAGCACCTCCAATCTCCTGTCTCTCACCGGAACACCGATTCCTACCGCGACGTTGCTCAGCGCGAATCCCTCTTCCAGCAATTACGGCCAGCAGGTCGTACTCTCTGCCACGCTCAGCCCCTACACGCTAGGCGGCTACACCACCAACAACGAACTGATTACCTTCCTGAATGGCGCCATCGTTCTCGGCACAAGCAGGCTTTCCAGTGGAATCGCGACGTTGAACGTGACGTCTCTGCCTGCCGGTACCGATAGCCTCACTGCGACCTATAACCTCGGCGGCTCAGATGCAAATTTTCTACCTAGTACCTCTTCGGCGATTAATTTCCCGGTCGGAAAGTTGGCCGCTCCCATCACCTGGGCCACGCCAGCAGCCATTACCTACGGCACCCTGGTGTCCTCGTTACAGCTCAACGCAACATCAACGGTAGGGGGAACATTCTCCTACAGCGTCGCTCCTTACGCGCTCCTGACACCAGGCAGTTACACGCTGACCGCGACCTTCACTCCGAATCTTCTGAATAGCTTAATCTACGCCACGACGACCGCCACCGTCACCCTCGTGGTAAATCCTGCAACCCCCCAGGTCAGCTGGGCGACCCCGGCGCCGATCACTTACGGGACGGCATTGAGTGGAATACAACTGGACGCGACTGTGGCCGTCTACACGCCGGTCCCGTTGAGCTCGTACTACAACATCAACGGTATACAAACCAATGGCAGGAGCTTTAGCGGTGGCTTTGACCAAAGCGGTAATGCCTACTCGTCGAATTTGCTGGGAACTTCCGTCACCTGGAACAACATAACCTATCAATTGGGACCAACCAACGCACTCGATGCAGTCGGCGGTCTAAGTAGCACAGGAACGGCGGTGACCATCGCTCTTCCGCCGGGATACTACGCCAGCCTTAATCTGCTTGGCGCGATGGTCAACAATACTACTGCGGCGAACCCATTCATTATCACTTATACCGACGGAACAACCTCGACCTATACGCAAAGCCTGAGTGACTGGGTGTATCCGTTGAACTGGCCCGGCGAGACAGAAGTAACATGTGTCCCGTTCCGCAACACCTCCAGCGGCGGCCAGGATGGTCACCTGACATGCGTCTACGGCTACCAGATTCCGCTCAACAGCTCAAAAATTGTTCAGAGCGTCACGCTTCCCAAATGGCAGGGACCAGGAGATGTCTCGATACTCGCCATGGATCTTGTCTCTCCGCCTGTGCCAGGCACGCTGGTATACAACCCAGCTTCGGGCACGGTACTTCCAACTGGAGCAAACACTCTTTCGACCACATTTACTCCCACTGACCAGACAGATTACACGGGCGCTTCCGGGAGCGTGCAGCTACTCGTTAATCCCTCGAACGCCACAACGCTCGTCTGGCCTACGCCCGCGCCTATCACCTACGGAACAGCACTCAGTTCGACACAACTTGACGCAGTTGCACAGACGACACCAGGAACGACCTCCGTTTCGCTCTCATCCTACTATCGCGTCAACGCCTTTGAGACCGATGGATCGACCTTCTCGACTGGAGGCTTCGATAACAGTGGAAATGCCTACTCAGCCACCCTCCTTGGTTCTTCCGTTGTCTGGAATGGGCAGACATATTCACTAGGTCCGGCGAATGTTCCGGACGCCGTCACGAGCACAACGATTGCTCTGCCTCAAGGGAATTTTGTTAGCTTGTCACTGATTGGTGCGGCGACCATACCCGGACAGACCGCACAGCCCTTCACCATTACCTATACCGATGGCACCACTGCAACCACAAATATCAGCCTTAGCGATTGGTTAGTTAGTGCAGGTTATCCTGGCGAATCCACTGTTGCGGTCACCGCATATTACAACACTGGCAGCGGAGGTCGAGTCACAAATGGCGGCCAAGCCGATCTGTATGGATATCAGATATCCCTCGATAGCTCGAAGACCGTACAAAGCATCACGCTCCCGAACAATCGCAACGTCGTAATTGTGGCGATGGCGCTCAACACATCCTCTACTCCAACTGTTGTGCCAGGCACCTACGCTTACACTCCGGCCGCCGGATTCGTTCCTGCTGTTGGAACCGTTCCGCTCAGCGTTGTCTTCACCCCTACCAATCCGAACTACGGGATAGCCACAAAGACCGTCAACCTTGTCGTCACCAAACAAGCTCTTCTCTTCACGGCCAACAACGAGACTGCAGTCTACGGGACGGCAGTTCCTCCTTACACCTACACAGTCACTGGCTACGTCAACGGCGACACCGCATCAACGGCCTACACCGGCAATCCCTCTCTGACGACAACCCCGGCGACCCCCACAACCGTAAATAACTACACAATCACGGCTGCCACCGGTTCTCTCGCCTCCTCGAATTACAGTTTGACCTTTGCCACGGGAACGCTCTCCATCACGAAAGCCACCCCAGTTATCAACTGGTCAAACCCGGCCAACATCACTTATGGTACGGCGCTCGTCCAAAGCCCCGCGGGCCAGTTGAACGCTACCGTCTCCGGCTCGATCCCAGGTACCTTCTCCTACAGCCCCGCCGCAGGCACTGTACTCCCCGCCGGCAACCAAACCCTCACTGTCACCTTTACTCCCACCGACACCACCGACTACACCACTGCAACTGCTTCCGTTCAAATAGTCGTCAATCAACGTGCTCTCACCGTCACGGCTAACAGCTACACCATCCCGTACGGCACAGCGGATCCCACCTACGCGGCCACCATCACCGGCTTCGTCAACGGAGATACCCAGGCTACGGCCACCACCGGCGCTCCGTCGCTGACCACCACTCCCGCAGCACCTTCCACCCCCGGCACCTACACCATCACCGCCGCCACCGGAACCCTCGCCTCCGCCAACTACACCTTCACCCCCGTCAACGGCTTGCTCACCATCAACAAGGGCACCCTCACCGTTACCGCCGGCAGCGCCACCAAAGTCTACGGAGCCGCTAACCCCGCCTTCACCGCGTCAGCCACCGGCGCCATGAACGGCGACACCTTCACCTTCTCCGAGACCACCACCGCCACCGCCGCCTCGCCGGTCGGTGCCTACAACATCGTTCCCACCGCCGCCGGCAGCAACCTCGGCAACTACACCGTCACCTACGTCAACGGAACCCTCACCGTCACCAAAGCTCCCCTCGCCGTCACGGCCAGCAGCTTTACCATCCCCTACGGCACGGCGGACCCCACCTACACCGCTACCATCACCGGCTTCGTCAACGGAGACACCCAGGCTACGGCCACCACCGGCGCTCCGTCGCTAACCACTACTCCAGCAGCCCCGTCCGCTCCGAACGTCTACCCCATCACCGCCGCCACCGGCACCCTGGCCTCCACCAACTACTCCTTCACCTACAACCCAGGCACCCTCACCATCACCAAGGGCACCCTCACCGTCACCGCAGGCAGCGCCACGAAGGTCTACGGAGCCGCTAACCCCGCCTTCACCGCATCCGCCACCGGAGCCGTGAACGGCGACACCTTCACCTTCTCCGAGACCACCACCGCCACCACCGCCTCCCCGGTCGGCACCTACAACATCGTCCCCACCGCCGCTGGCAGCAACCTCGGCAACTACACCGTCACCTACGTCAACGGAACCCTCACCGTCACCCAGGCCAACCTCACCGTCACGGCCAGCAGCTACACCATCCCCTACGGCACGGCGGACCCCACCTACGCGGCCACCATCACCGGCTTCGTCAACGGAGACACCCAGGCTACGGCCACCACCGGCTCCCCGTCGCTCACCACCACTCCCCCAGCACCTTCCACCCCCGGCAGCTACACCATCACCGCCGCTCCCGGCACTCTGGCTTCCACCAACTACTCCTTTGCCTACAATCCAGGAACCTTCACCATCACCAAGGGCACCCTCACCGTCACCGCAGGCAGCGCCACCAAGGTCTACGGAACGGCTAACCCAACCTTCTCCGCATCCGCCACCGGCGCCGTGAACGGCGACACCTTCACCTTCTCCGAGACCACCACCGCCACCGCCGCCTCGCCGGTCGGCACCTACAACATCGTCCCCACCGCCACCGGCAGCAACCTCGGCAACTACACCGTCACCTACGTCAACGGAACCCTCACCGTCACGCAAGCCGTCCTCACCGTTACGGCCAGCAGCTACACCATCCCCTACGGCACGGCTGACCCCACCTACACCGCCACCATCACCGGCTTCGTCAACGGAGATACCCAGGCTACGGCCACCACCGGCGCTTCGTCGCTGACCACCACTCCCGCAGCACCTTCCACCCCCGGCAGCTACACCATCACCGCCGCCACCGGCACCCTGGCCTCCACCAACTACTCCTTTACCTACAACCCAGGCACCCTCACCATCACCAAGGGCACCCTCACCGTCACCGCCGGTAACGCCACCAAGGTCTACGGAGCCGCTAACCCAACCTTCACCGCATCCCCCTCCGGCGCCGCGAACGGTGACACCTTCACCTTCTCCGAGACCACCACCGCCACCACCGCCTCCCCGGTCGGCACCTACAACATCGTCCCCACCGCCGCTGGCAGCAACCTCGGCAACTACACCGTCACCTACGTCAATGGAACCCTCACCGTCACCCAGGCCAACCTCACCGTCACGGCCAGCAGCTACACCATCCCCTACGGCACTGCGGACCCCACCTACGCGGCCACCATCACCGGCTTCGTCAACGGAGATACCCAGGCTACGGCCACCACCGGCGCTCCTTCACTGACCACCAACCCGACAGCTCCCTCAGCCGCGGGCTCCTACCCCATCACCGCCGCTCTCGGAACCCTCGCCTCTACCAACTACACCTTCACCCCCGTCAACGGCTTGCTCACCATCAACAAGGGCTCCTACACCATCACCTGGAAGAGCCAGTCCGCGGTCTACGGCACCGCCCTCGGCTCCCCCACCCTCACCGCCTCCAGCTCCATCGCCGGCTCCTTCT
>NZ_JACHDZ010000001.1:475205-1402534 GCF_014201375.1 Tunturiibacter empetritectus | reverse complement strand
TTATGATCATCCCGACTCCTTCCTCACGCTGGCCCTGGTCTCTAAACCAGACATAGTCTACGGGCTTCACTTGAGCCTTCGCCCTTATCTAATCAGCCTTTGTGTGGAGATCAGCTCTCCTGGCCGTGATGAGTTGCGCGCGTGTCTGTCCTTCTAAGTCGGTCGGTCGTTAAGGACCATTCTCGGTACCAGGCTGCAGACACGCCGTTGTGACTGTTCTTTCGTCGTTGCTTACCCTGTGCAGACTTCGGTGGAAGAAACTCTAGTCGTCGTGGTGCGGGAAAGTGGGAGCGCGTAGCGCTTCCAAGCCGCAGGCGTCTTTTCCATGCCGTTATGCGGCGACGGGTCTGTAGTCGTTGCCGCTGGAAAGCACAGCCCAGGCAATACGTGCGAGCTTGTTGGCCATGGCAACGACAACGACGTTCTTCGGAGCTCTGGAATCAAGGGCATCGAGCCATGCTCCAATCGGTGCTCGATCTCGCTTGATCCTCAGCACGGCAGCTCGTGCGCCATGAATAAGAATCTTGCGAAGGTACACGTTGCCGCGCTTACTGATGCCGAGCAGCTTCACCAAGCCCGCTCTCCGCTTACGGGCAACCGTTCCACAACGTAAGGAGCCATGACAATGAACGTATTTGCGAATTGGGAACAGTCCAGAGTCTCTGAAGCTCGCGAGACTGTTTCCGGGGTACGGATCGGGCACGTGAATCTGCGAGTGACCGACCTGGACCGCGCTATAAGGTTTTACTGCGATGTTCTCGGTCTATCCATCATTTACTACGGACCGTCCATCGGACTTCCTACCGTATTCCTGGCGTTCGGCGACTATCACCATCACGTCGCATTGAACTGGTTCTACAGGTCCGATGATGGTCCGAAACAGCTCCATGACAGAGGGGTGAATCACTTCGCCATCCTCTACCCCGACGAAGTGTCACTGGCGGGAGCTGTCAATCGCCTTCTGGGGTACGGTGACCTCATCGACGACGCTCGCGACCACGGTGGTACTTTGTCCCTATACCTCCGGGATCCCGACAGCAATGGGATCGAACTCTACTACGACCGGCCGCGAACTCAGTGGTTCGATTCGGCTGGCGAGCTTGTCATCAAGTCCGAACCGTTCGACGTGCAAAAATGGTTGAAGGGCGTCTGGGCAGGTACCGCTAATGTTGCCCGAGAAGACCCACTTCCACTCCCTGGAGGTGGCTGTATGACGGCACAATGATGCAGTACGCCCTTACTTTGACTTCGCTGTTCGAACGCGCGGGCAAGCTGTTCCCGAATGTGGAAATTGTCTCGCGCCGCCCCGACAACTCTACCCATCGATATACCTATCGCGATTGGCACCGGCGAGCGCGGGCCCTGGCGGCCGCTTTGCAGAGTTTCGGAGTGCGGCCGGGAGATCGAGTGGCGACGCTGATGGGGCAGAATCCCTCTCGCGCGCGAACACACCGTCTCGAAGACTGCCACGGCTCCCGATCTCCGGCGATAGCTGCCCTTGGGGAAGAGGCCAAAGATGACTACTTGCTGACGAATCCCACGATTAGAAACGCGAAAGCTATCGTGAGGAGTACAACACGCCAGCGGTGAAGCAGATCCCATCTACGCCTGTACGTCTTCCAATCGGGAGTCGGAGTGGACTTAATACGGTTGTTGATCGGCACGAGAACAGTGACCGAATACAAACTCGCCAACATCCACAAAACGGCCGATGTAGCGATCCAGATCGGTAACCGGCCAGATTGGTGCCATTGGATTACAACCTCGGCTAAAGTCAGCAAAAATACAAGAATGTACCAAAACGGCATGAATTTCCCCAGCACACGGGCGAGGGCGCTTGCGGCTGGCAGGTGAACATCATCCGGAAGTTTATCGAGCGTTGGATGAACAAACGCAGCGATGGCCAGTTCACATCCAACCATCAATCCAGCGACGATAATTGCAACGACATTTAGGACTTCTATCATGAATTCCTCCATAAACAACACCTTGAAATGAATTAAGGTTTCTTCCTCTGAAGAAGAAACACGGCAGCGTCATCATGGTGATTGTTACCGCGTTCCTTCTCTGGTTTCTCTTCCCGTCATTTCAGGGGGGAGGTTATTGAAGGTATGAGGATCGTCGATTCAACGCCAACGATGTTCGATACATCCCAGCCCTTGATCTCCTCAGCAAATTCTGTACTTTGCATATATCGCTTAACAACCTCGCCGGGTTCTTCGCCCGCCGCATAGGAGACCAGCACGAAAACCCGTGGCTCGACATCCTCCTTGGCGGTCCAGATGCCGTGGGCCTCGATCCCGAACAGCGGAAAGCTGCTGAGATGACGGGGATAAATCTGATTTATGTAGAAATCGCGCGCCTCTTTGGTGCGCAGTGTGTACACGCGAAGTTCAAAAGTTCTCATTGTCATCTCCTATTGCATAGTCTTGGGTTAGCACTTTAGTGGTTGTTCAACCAACCCATGTCAGCGTGGCTGATCGCGATCCGACCCTTGCGGTAGACAAGAACGGTCAGAGGAATTTCTCTCAAATGGCATGGATCAAGAAGAGGCCGACGACAACCATCACCGCGCAGGTTACGCCATGAACTGAGAACGCTGTCGACTTCGACCCGCCCGACCACAGAACGTTTGACATGTCGCCCAGAGCGACGATGGCTTCAACGAGTAGAGCTATGCCTACCGTCCGCGTGTCCGTGGTCAGCATCAGTGTCAGCACGACCAATCCAGATACGATGTCCCGAATTCCTTTAAGGCGTAGCCATGCACGAGTGTCAACATCGGGTGCAGGCGGCTTAAGACCAAATGATCCTGTCATTCGTTCAGGAGATATAACGTAGAAACAGCCGATGACAATGATCGCGACAGCCAGGAGAGCAGCTAGAGAGAGCGGGATAGCGGTATGCACAAATTATTCTCCTTTTAGTAAATCTAGCAATGCTACATAAGATGCAGAACCTTCGTAGATGATGCAGTACATTCGTAAAATTTTCCCCATCCGCCTTTTTTTCGAGCGGTGCTATAGTTACTATCAATGGTAAAAACACTGGCAACTAACCGAATTGCGGAACGAAAACTGCGTGACAAGCAGGCCCGCCGGGCACAGATTCTCAGTGCCGCACGACGAATTGCGGAGCTTGAAGGGTGGTCCAACGTAACCGTTCGGCGGCTCTCCGACGAAATTTCATACAGCCAACCTGTTTTGTACGCTCATTTTGGAAGCCGCGAGGGGATCCTCGCCGCGGTCGCTATCGAGGGTTTCCAGGAGATGGGCCTGGCTTTGGAGAAGGCACGGAAACGGGTTAAGCGTGGAAATACGGTCGAATCGATCGCGGCCGCATATCTGGAGTTCGCCGTGTCCTCACCAGCACTGTATGAAGTGATGTTTTCGCTCAGCCTGAGCGTACCATTCGATGACGCGGCTACTCCTCCGGAGCTGCGTTTCGCGTTTTCCCAACTCCTGGAGTTATTTCAGGGGCAGGGTTCGAAGCCGGAGGTTCTATCGGAATTGTTTTGGGCGAGCCTTCACGGTATCGCCGAGCTCACAAGAACCAAGCGATTTCCGCGCAGCCGTCAGAAAGAGCGCGTGAGGGCGCTCGTCGAGCTTTTCACTTTCCCGGGATGAAACGGCGCAGGTGGTGAAAGCGCGACGACTGTATTAGGCGCGCTCTCGTCTTTTCGCGAGCTAGGCGAGATGAGTCCTCACAAACGCGCTTCTCGTCACCTACCTTCCAGCGGTGGCAATCGGTTGGTCTTCCCAAAGACTGATAAGCCGTCCGGATGCAACCTAGTGAGCGTTTTCAGCTCTGTGTATATCTATCCGACAAAACGGTCGGCGCTCGTTCCCAGCCCAGTAGGAAGCGGAGCAAGACCGCCCGGTACCCTGGCGTCATAGGGCGAAGTCAGCTTCGCAGCACGTACGTCCTGCAGACTCTTGTCGTCGCGGACCATCTGTTGCACCTTCTCCTGAATATCGAGAATCATGCTACGGTATGGCGCAATGAGTTCTGCATGGATGATGGTTCCGTGACCGGGGACCAGCGTGGTCTTCGGGCCTGAAAGCTTCATTACGACATCCACCGCATCCTGCACCCCTTGAATGTTCCGCCATGTTGTGGATCGATGAAGGGGTATCCATAGTTTCTATAAAAATCGCCGATCATCATCGCGTCGGCTTTCTCAAACCTCACGATGTTCATGGAAATGATTGAGCGCTCGAGTAGTAGGAAGACGCGGAAGCGATGAGCCCACCGGGGCTGGTCATTCATTATCATCAGGAGAGTCGGTCGGAAACCTAGCCCTGAATTGAGACAAATTTGACAAGTAAGAAATCTTTGCCTGAAGCCACCTCGGATCAAGAGCAATCACGCCGAAATCGCGGAAAGACAGCCCGTCGAAGTCTCGTCGAAGCAAGTAGAGCCCAGGACGAGGAGCTTCTCGCCCGGGAACTCCGCACTTCGCAGACTCAACAGGAAATCGCCGTGCTTGTCGTGGTCGGGGGAGTTCACCGGCGAACGCCGCAAGCGCAAGCAGCTTACCCCGGCCGCTCGACTTGCCCGCACCGCGGCCGCCGGCGTGGCCGGAGAAGAAGACCTCCCAAACTATACCGCCTCGACCCTCAACTTCGATGCAAGCCGTGCAGAGTTCGAAGAACTCGCCCGATCAGCCGGTGCGACCATCGCTGCCACCCTCGTCCAGAGACGTCACAAGCCCGATTCGTCCAGCCTCGTCGGCCAGGGCAAGCTCGAGGAAATTGTTGGCGTTGTGGCGAGCACCAATGCGTCGCTTGTCCTCTTCGATCACGACCTCACCCCCTCGCAGCTCCGCAACATCGAGGCCCGGCTGCCCTGCCATGTCATCGACCGTTCGCAGCTCATACTCCCCAGTGAAGGCCAGCTCCAGGTAGAGCTCGCACAGCTTGAGTACCAGCTGCCCCGTCTTGCCGGACGCGGCCGGGCTATGTCACAACTTGGTGGCGGTATCGGAACGCGCGGCCCAGGTGAAACCCAGCTTGAAACCGATCGCCGCAAGATCAACATGCCGTCGGGCATTGGCCAGGCATAGAAGAATTGAATTGGTAGATAGCCGCATCGAAATAATCCTGCCAGCACTCTTTACGGATTAACGCGATAGACCAACAGTCCTGCGATATCCACGTCGGTCTTCGGGTGAACGACGTAGAACTGCTTCACCTGAGGAACATAGAAGGAAGTCTTGCCGCCGTTGGTCGGAATGTCTGCAATACTAGTGTAGGTGTCAGGCGAATCCTGATGGAAGATGCTGAGACCTTGCGTACCACTGACGTAGACACGCTTGAGCACTGGGTCCCACGTCATATCGTCATTGATATTGGCGCAGGGTTTCTGCTTCACGACTTTGCCGTTCTTGTCGAAGACATAGAAGATGCCCGGATTGCGACCGGCAACAAAAATGCGCTCGTTCTTCTCGTCGACCGCGAGTGCCGTATTCTTCTGTAACCCCAGAGCGGTCCAGGTAGCAATCACTTTCTTGGTGAGCAGATCGACCACGCCGATCTGTTGCTTATCTCGAATGTTTACGTAGAGACGATGATGGATATGGTCTATCCCCATGCTTTCAACGTTGTTTCCGGAAATCGAGATCTTATCGATGAGCTTGCCTTGATCCACAGAGAAGACAGAGATTTCGGAGTCAGGGAGATTAGCGGATACACCCCCATTCCCAATGTAGTAGAGGTGGTTTGCAGCATCGTAATAGGCTGCGTCGGGGGAATCGCCCTTCCCGGTTGCGGAGCCATCGATGAGTTGGACACGATCGATTCGGTGAAAGTCATCTCCAGAGAGAAGAATCAGAGCAGAATCCCCGCCGTCAGCAACGAGCAGTTCGTCTTTCTCAGGAGCGAAGGCTACGGAATGGGGCGTTTTGAATCCACTTATGCTTTGGAGGTGAACACCCGTCTTCAAGTCGAACATCTCGACGGAGTGGTGTACCTCGGCAGAGACGAAGAGGTGATTCCGTCTAAGATCAACTGCGAAGTGATCGAAGTCACCCGTAATTTCAGGAAGGTACGTAGTGCTCAAAAGTGTGACGGGCTCTAGGGGCTCAGCAGCTTTCGCGTGGGCAGGAGTGCACATGAGAAAGATGATTGCGAAGAAAAAACAGCTGCTCTTCTTGAAAAGATGCGATGGCATGCAGACTATCCTATAAGTAGAAAGTTTCGGTTGTTGTCGACGTATCTGACACCATAAGCTGAGTCAGCGAGGTCTAGAAGTTAAGCCTTAGAGCAAACTCCATCTGCCGCGGCGTACCGGTTCCAACCAACCCCGTGGTGTTGATCACGCTGGTGATGGCGCCGAAGCTAGCGGTATTAAATGAGCCGCTCGGTTGCCCGTATTGCGCACGGTTGAACAAGTTGAATGCTTCGGCACGAAAGATCATCTTGTAACGTTCCGAGATCGGAAACTGTTTCTCGAGAGCTGCGTCGTCTTGCCAGAAGTTCGGGCCGGCTGCGATATTCCGGCCCGCATCTCCCCAGGTCCCAGCGGCGGGTATCGCAAACGCTGCTCGATTGAGCCAAGTGGAGATACTACGGTTGGCAGAGTCGTGCTGCTGCGGCTCACCGTGACGTTCAGTGGGAGCCCGCCACGGAAGTAAAGCAGGGAATCTACTGACCATCCCCCAACTAAGGCATCGGTGAGTTTGCTTTGGTTGAGGAAACGTCTTCCTCGGCGGAAGGGGAGATCGTAGACGACACTCGCATTGCCGGTGTGGCGAACGTCGAAGTCACTCCTGGCATAGGCGCAGCGAAAGCAAGCGATATTTTCCGCAGCATCCGCCTCTCCTGCGCCGACAGAGCCGTCATCGAGCGCGTGAGAGAACATGTAGTTGCCGGCTACGAAAAATCCGTTATGAAAGCGATGCGTCAGATTGGCTTGAAAAGCGTGAAAGATCGACATACCTTCGTTCGCTTTTGTATCGATCTGGCTTGGGAAGAATGAACCCAGTGGACGCAGTCCCGACGTCGGATCAATCAGGTTCGTATAGGTGCGGCGGAAAAGATGATTGCCCTTGATCCCTAGATAAGTGAAGGTCAATACTGTTTGCTGTCCAAGCGATTGCTGTATGGAGCCAGTCCACTGCTCCGTGTACGAGTCGGGATGGTTACGCAGGAGGGACCGAGGCGTCTGTGCAAGACCTGTGGTTGGGATCAGAGCCAGTGCATTCGGATATGAGTACACGTTGCTCGCGCTCGAGGTGAGAAGCGTGGAGGGTTCAGTGTTCACGACTGGACTATCCTCATCGCCCAACTGTATCTCTCCATGATAAATTCCAAATCCTGCGCGAAAGACAGTATTGCCATGAAACAAGTCGGGCGAATAGGCGAACGAGACTCGTGGATCGAAATCCTTCGTGTTAGGAAAGTAAAATGTGGTTCCCATGCCGCAGTAGCCCCCGCAACTTGCCAAGTCGAAAGGATTCGCACTGTTGTGCTGCTCGTGAAGCGGAGCGAAATAGTTATATCGCATGCCTAAGTTAAACGTGAACGTCTTGCTAAGCTTCCACTGGTCCTGCAGATATCCGGCATACTGCGTCTGCGTAATCCTTTATCCGGAAGCGCTGCCGTTACCAGAATTGAATCCAGTCTGTTTGCAAGCAGATTGGCTGCGGAGGTGTAGCTGGCAGTACCATCCACAGAATTTGCTTCGTTGTACATTACGAAACGAATGTCCACTTTCCGTTGGCTGGATTGATGAACTCTGTCGCAGCACCCCCAGTTGCCTTGTTAGTGACCGCATGAGCACTCCCACTCTCAACTGTCTGAGTGATTTCGTCTGCTGTCCATCCACGTCTTGCCATGTCCTTCACAATCTTTGCGCTTAGATTAGTGACATCGACCGCAGCATTTCCAGCTGCGGTCCCCGCAGCTTCACCGGCTCCCCTTCCTAGCCATCCCGCTACTGCACCGATTGCTCTACCAACCGCGTACTCAACGGCCATGCCGCCAGCTATGCCCATCAGCATAGGTCCAGAAGCGTCTTGAAGTCCTTGCTCACTGTAGGTCGCAGTGCCACATGCTGAACCGCCACACTGGATCGTTCCTGTACCTAAGAAGCCCTTCCCGTCGACCGTTACACCGCCGCTGTTTCCCGCTGCAATTTGCTGCTGTATCGACTTCCATTGATCGTCACTGATCGTAGTGCATTGTGTCGATCCGGTCGCGCAAAGCGTCACGTTATGACCATCATCATCAACGTTGCTGACTGGGTTGTTTCCAGCGTAATGCATACAGATTGAGGGTCTGCGGATTGCTCAAATCCGAATAAGGAATCGCGACCGGATCGTCGCTCCAATCTGGCGACATGAACCGACCCATCGTACTTCCCATATAGCGAGCCCCGAAGTAGTCGAGCCCTGATTCTGTGTCTCTTTCTTTGCCGGTAAAGTGGGTCGGATCGTACCCGATCGAGCTAAGCGCGTCGCCAAAAGGTAGTGAGGTGTATGAGGCGGGAGTGATTGGTACAGCCTGCGACGAGATATCTCCCTCTCCAGCGCTCTCGTATCGCTTGGTGCCCAACCAATCCGTTCCTATCCAGAAGAAGTGGTTTGGTTGCCATGACCCGATCTTTTCTCCATCGATCGTGGCACCCTGAACCACATTACCTGAAGTCAGATTGTTGTTGCTCAAAATTTGGCCGTTCTGGTCATAGAGGAAAACTTGTGCCCCGTTCGGGCCATTCTCAAAGGCAAGGTGACCTTCTGAATCGTACCTGTATCTTGACGTTCCGCCGAGAGTATCGACACGCCCGATACTGTCGTCTGGGTAATAGTAATAGTGTTGGCCCAGGTTATCTATGGTGACATTTCCGGCCGCGTCGTAAGTAAAGCCCCCCTGGCGTCGGCCCTATTAGTGTTTCCTGAGTCAGTAAAGCTTGGCTGGGGAGCGGAACCGGTGCCTGATGCTGTCTGGGTCTTTCGGTTGCCGAACGAATCGTAGGTCCAGCCCAGGATCAGGCCAGCCGCAGAAGTGGCGCCCTTGAGTTGATTGAGGGGGTAGTACGTGTAAGTCCAGTTCCCGTTGATACTGTCGTTCGCACTGTTGACATTGCCATTAGGATAGTAGGTCAAACTCACGTTATAGCCGATCGAGGAACCTGCCTGAAATTGGCTCTTTGCGTTCATTCTTCCGCGCTTGTCGTATGTTCTGCTTTCCGTCAAGCCATTCCCTAAGACGCGCGAGGATAACGCGCCAAACGGGCTATATGTCGCATTCGCAAAGATCTGATGCGAGTACACGGTTCCCAAGAGAGCGGTTGTGGCTTTATTGGAACTTGCCGCCGTAACGTGACCCGCAGCGTCGCGAGTCTCAGTGACATAAATTCCACCTCCGTTGTCGATAAACTTGACATTGCCTGCAAGGTCATAGTTTTCGCCATTGCTGCCGGTTGATGTATTTACTGACGTTCCTGTCGCGTTGGGAACCTGAAAGTGCCGTCCAGCCTGACGGCCCATCGCATCATAAAAATAGCTATAGCGTGAATAGACTCCCCCATATGTCGCCGAGGACGAGCTTAGGCGGCCAATCGTGTTCGTCAGGGCGAAAGTATTCCATGAGACGGTTTTCTCGTCATAGTTGTAGGTATACGTTGCCCCATTCTGCGGTGACGGTGTCTTCGTAAGAAGGCGGTTCAGCGGGTCATAGGCATAGGTAATTCCAAGGGCACGAGCGTCCGTCTTCGTCCTCACGTTGCCGTTGGCATCATAGGTGTAGCTCTCCACTCCTGCCGGGAGTGCGGTGTTGGCAGATGCCGGACACTTATTAGAGCTGCTCTCTGAGTTGGCTGCACATATCAATCGAGACAGAGAGTCATAAGTGAAGCTGCGAACGCGAGGTAGTTCCGAGCCTGTCCCCTTTTGATTTACTCCGACAAGATCGCTGAGGGTGCCGTAGGCGTAATCAGTCTCAAGGGTGGGCTTCTGGCTACTGGCTTGGTTCCAAAACCTGAGTCAGCCGTCCTAGACTATCGCTGGTTTGCTTCCATTGATTACCTACCTCATCGGTGAAAGTAACTGTGTTGCCACTATAGAGCCATAATTGAGTACTCCCGTCCTGCTGGGTCTGCAAGATCTTCCGTCCCAACGCATCATAACCGTAGGATGTGGGTTCCGTCGGTCGGAGAAGGTGAAGACAGGTGAGGATTCGAGACTGAAGAGATCCGTCCGTCCAGATCATAACCAGTTGTCGTGATAGCCCCGTTAGGAGCAGTCGAAGACGCTACGCGGCCAAGACCATCGTAGGTGGTGCTGCTGACGAGCGATGGATCAGGAGTCGCCAGTTCGGTTTGAGTGACTGTCAAAGGCACGGCATAGCCGTTGTAAGTATAGGTAGTGCTCCCGGTATCCGGGTAGGTTATCTGCTGCAGGTCGTTCGCAGTGTTATAGATGAAACTTGTTCCAGTTCTTCCTGCTGCGAAATCGTTCGGATCTTGAATGCTGGTGAGAAGTCCGTTCGCGCAGTTGTAAACGTAGGTCGTGGTTTGGCTCAAAGGATTGGTTACCGTGGATGCTAGCGAGTCGGAGCATTGATACGCATACATTGTTGCGTAGCCGTTTGGGTCTAAGGTCTTGCTGGGCATCCCACTAGCGTCGTAGTAAGTGTGCGACACTACCGATCCGCCAGTGTCCAGCGTCCTCGTCACCGTTGTGAGATGACCAAATGTTCCTGCGCTTGGTTCGTATCCAGCTTCGTCGTAGCCATAGGTTGTAGTCGAAGTTTGGGGTGATGAACCGCTGGAGATCTGTACCGTATATGGGAGATCGAGGAAATTCGCAGCCAAGTAAGCGGCAGCGTTCGGACCGCTGAGCGCCCAGTACTTGTTTGATGTAAGTTTGAGAGTTCCACCACCCGGGCTGTAGTCGTTATCTGTTTCGGTTATCTGTTTCCCGTAGGGGACCGATACACTTTTTCCGGTGGTGTCCGTAGCTGGGAAGCCGTTGTCGTAAGAGAAGGTCTGCTGGGAGGTTGGGCCACCAGGCCACGTGATGGTCTTTGTCGTCGGCAGAGCACCGATAGTTCCGTCCTCTGGTATCACGAATGTGATCGGCTGGTACACAGTAGTGGCTGTCTTAGGAGATTGCTGTTATTGTCGTAAGAATCCGTCTCGGTCTCAAACCAGGAACAGTAGTTGTAGTTGGTAAGGATGTGCTTGGTCACATTTCCCAGTGGATCAGTTGTCTGGTGAGTGAGAGGCGATTGGGCCCCCTCAGAGGGTGCCAAGGCTGCATACGTCCATGTTGATGCCTGAGAGCTGACGGGATCAAGGAGCGTTCTACTTGTCACGCCACCGTATGCTGTCGAGGCAGTAGGGATAATCCCGCAAAAACTTGTGGTCGTCTGCCATTGGTACTGCATCTTTCCGCCGGTCGGTAGCGTAATCTGGGTCAACTGACCGTAATTGACGGTGGGATTAGTAGACGGGATTCCATTGACAATCGGGGTAAAAGCAAACGACCAATTCGTGTTATTCGGCAAGACCACTGCACCGATCGTACTGAATGACCCCTGAGCTTCGAAGTAAGTGTTAGGTCTGGCCTTCTGAGCGACCGTCAATAAGTTGGTGTGATAGCTAACACTCGTCATACAAATCTGATAAGCCTTTGTAAGGCCTGGTAGCTGCCAATTGTAACCAGAGGTGCCTAAAGGGCATCCTGTAGCGGAAGTCCCGTTCCCGGCTTCAACATAGCTAACTGCTGGGATGCTCTTTGGGGATACGAAATAAGAGGAATGTGAAGCATAAGACTCCCATTTAGGTCGCTAACAGAGTCGAGTAAACCTCCTTCGACCGGAGCATATGGCCTTACATCGATCTGCCCTGGACCATTCTGAGCAAGTGCGGCTCCGCAATACGCTAATGTGAGCAACAGGCATGTCAAAGAAGCAGTGAAGAGGTTCTTTGAGAGTGAGCGAGCGACACCAAAAATCGAGAAGTCGCGAAGGCGCCTCTCGTGATCTGAAGCTTTGGGTTGATGATGTCTCTGGATTGCCGGACAAGGCAAGAGGAAAGATTTTTGTGACAAAGAGAAATCGAGGCGCTTATCAGCGCTGGGCAAAAGCCAAGGCATAATTCATCTCCAAGTCCAGCAACAACGTTCACAGGTGCGACACAGAGGTGGAAATGCTTCCGAGAGAAATGAACTGCCAAGGTTTTGTAGAACTTGTAAACCAATCGAGTTGCTCTTTGTCAGTGAACGTTATTAGAAGATCTTGATGCCGTCAAGAGTTTTTAAATTTCGTCTTGGAGAAGGGACAAGCCATGATCCGGAATATTTACGCCGACAGGTGCTCAGATAATTCCGAAAGTGACAGTCTATGCGGTCCACCGTGGTTGGGGGCGAGCCTTCTAACTAAGTTCATCGAAGCTTTGCATACTCCTCTGGGGTCAACTTGAGCCAAAGAGAGCCGCGCCCTTTGGTGATGGCATATTCCAGCGCTTGCTTATCTTCAAGCAGCCGACTTTCACCCCAACGCTCTGCCATCTCCAAGAGAGATTCAGGGTAGGCGAAGGCACGGAAGGATGGTTTTCGTATGTCTGCAACATTGGCGCGGGTTGCCTGTGCAGCCGTGATGTTTGCTTCGGCGGCGCTTACATCTGCGACGCGTGTGGGACTGCACAGCTTCATCGACGATCTGCTGCGAGATGGCATGCTCCTGCCTCAAGGGCAGATCGCGCTCTTTGGTGAGGCGCGTCAGCTCTGCGTTTGCCTTCTTTGTTCAAGAGCCGCTTTCACCTGCTGCATCGATGCATCCGACTGCGCAAGCGTCGCCCGCGCCTGAACATCATCTAAAGGTCCTCGCGGATCTCGGTCTGATCACATTCCGCAGGGATAGTCTAAATGTCTATTACGAGTTGTTCCAGAGGAATTTGCGGCCTACCTGAAGTTCCTGGCTGGAATTAACTCGAAGAAGTCCGGTACCAGTCCTCATAAACCTCGGGGCAATTGAAGATTTTGAGTGATTCTCCTGAGAAAAAGCTATACCCTGTACCCCAGAGATCTCGGCAGTCAGACCGATGCAAGGTTTGAAGTTTTCGGAAATTACTTTGGTAAGTTACTGAGACTGAACTTACATTTTTCATTGTGCGGACGCGAATCTTGAGAATAGACTTTGCGTGAAATTTCTGGCCTAGGAGTACGTGGTAGCTATGTCAACTCAAACCATCTCGAACGACCTTCTTGAAGAGTGCTGGATTACGACCGACGCAGATCAGCTAAGCCGCGAGTTCGATCGCGAACACTTCGAGATCACCCATTCCCTTGCGGAACATCCTTTATTGCAGATTCCCGAGCTTATGGAGCTAGCGGATCGCACGAAAAGGGACAGACCAGGAGGCATCTACTACGATGCCGGTAAGGATATCGAGGTCGGCCAACGATGGGATCAGATGCCTGCAAAGCAGTTCTCCGTCGTCGAGACGATGGAACGTATTGAGACCTGTGGGGCCTGGCTCTTATTTAAAGACGTTGAGAAAGACCCAAAATATAAGATATTTCTAGGCAGTGGATGGGAGAAGATCAAATCAAAGATTGATCCGAATCTGAAGTCTCGAATTCTCCGCGAAGATGCTCTCATCTTTGTCACTTCTCCGAAGCGCATCGCAACCTACCACATCGATCGAGAGTGCAGCTTCCTGCTCCAGATCAAAGGAACAAAGACAATTCACATCTTCGATCGTGCGGATCGAGAGGTTCTTCCTGAAGAGGAGATCGAACGCTTCTGGACGGTGGATAACAATGCCCCTGTCTACAAACCACAATTTCAGGCCCGCGCTACCTCTTATAAATTGCGTCCCGGAAACGGTGTGCACATCCCGGTGAACTGTCCTCATTGGGTTGAAAACGACGACAACGTCTCTGTTTCGCTCAATGTTAACGTTCAGTTTAAAGACACTCTTCGCGCGAACACCTACCGCGCAAACCACGCTCTTCGAACGCTTGGTCTGACTCCGCGTCCGCCCGGCCAATCTCCTACCATGGACTACCTGAAATCTCACTCTGTGGCTGCTGCATCTGCTGCAAAGGCCGCCTTGCATAAGCTGTCTTCCTTGAGAAAGTCGTCTTAGGTGTATCTATCTGCCACTATTGTGATTGGCTTCAGCCGCTGGCAGCACTCGGATTCGATTCAGGAGTTATCCGAGCTGCTCCATCGTGTCACCGGATGAGTGTTCTCGACAGGCTATGCGACTACTTGAAGTTATTTTAATTGGGACCCTGATTACTGCTGCCGCGGCGCAGATGACTAAATCCGCCGCAAGCTGGTCGAGGACCTTTACGGTACTCGGAGTACTCGTCGCAATCTGGCATGTCATCCACGAAGGAACACACTGGCAGATGTTCCCGGCCCTGGCGGGCCTACTTCTGCTCGTGGCCTGGCAACTGATACCGGCATCTCGTCGAGCTTCACGCTATCCAGCGATGAGAAACCCCGTTGCCATCGCTGTCGTGCTGCTCTCCGTTACTACATTCGGCCTGCTTCTAATCGTGCCCATGTTTACTCTTCCAAAACCAACCGGACCCTATCCCGTAGGAACACGGATCATTTATCTAAGAGATTCGAGTCGCACGGAAGACAAAGCAGAGAAACCCGGAACCGCCAGAGAACTAGTGGTGCAGTTATGGTACCCAGCCGATCCGTCGAACAATCATCTGGCAGCCTATGAGAGGAAGTCCGAGACAATTCCACTCACCTCTTATCGAAGCGTACTTTGGACTAACTCCAGAGAAGATGCCCCGGTAGCAGCTCTGGGCGGCCCGTTTCCCGTCTTGCTGTTCAACCATGGCTGGGCAGGAAGACGTACTCAGGATACGTTTCTGACCGAGGACCTTGCCAGTCATGGCTATGTAGTCGCCTCAATTGATCACACCTACAACTCCAGTAGAGTTGAGTTGCCCGGAGATCGTATCGTCGATGACATCGGTGGGAGCGACCCAATTGATACCAATCTTCATTCCGTTGGTGAAATTACCAAGACGTGGAATAAAGAGCTCAGTAAATGGGTGGCCGACGAGGTCTTTGTCCTCAACACGCTGCAGAGCGACAATCTAGATCAAAAGAGCCCCTGGTATGGTCGACTCGATACTCAGCGAGCCGGCGCCTTAGGCCATTCCTTCGGCGGTGCTGCAGCCGTGCAGATGTGTTCCGTGGACGACAGAATCCAATCCGCAGTGAATATGGATGGCTGGACATTCGGAGATCTCCGCCAGCGCCCGGCCAACCAGCCAACGATGTTTCTTTACGGAGTAGCGGGCGGCTCGCCACCACCAGATCCAGGAACGATGGGGGCTGCCGCACGCGCCGAAGCGGAACTAAACGCAACCGATCGCAACGAGGTCGATACAAGTCTCAGGCAGTTTGGCGGGTATAAGGTGTCCATCAGCAACACCGCACATATGGACTTTACCGATCATCCTCTCGTTAGTCCGTGGCGCAGATGGACACAACCCAATCATATTTCGCCGGCACGTATAGAAACTATCGTTCGCGCCTACGTACTGGCCTTCTTCGATCAGACCATTCGAGAAACAAAACCGCATCTGCTCGAATCGGGAACGTCGAGTCCATTTCGCGAAGTCAAGATAGAGCACTGGAGTCCAGAGTCTAAAGCGGCCTCGGTCGAGACAGCTCTGAAGCCGCCGCCCGTGCTTCAATAGAGCGCAGACGAGTGCTTCTACTCTGTCGGTTCATCAAATCGACTAAGGCACCCATGGATTGACTTCGCTAACACATCGATTCCAGGCACAGATAGAACCTGCCAGTGATCGCCGGGGATCTCATGAACTTCGACCCCGCCTTTGAAGATTGGCGACCAGCCGTTGTCTGGAGGAATGCTTCTATCCGCCTGCTTCGCGGCCCGAAAAAGAGTCAACTTTTGTGAGACTGGTTTCACTTTATAGTTTCGTGCAGCCACGGCATTAATCTCGTGGGTGTTCTTGAGGAAAGATGGCAACGTAGAGAACATTCGCGCAGCAATCGTAGTGGTGTATCGAACCCTTCGTTCGCTAAGATCTTTGACAAAAAAATCCCACAATCCTTTGGCGCTTCCATGACCTTTATAACTATGAAAAAGCCCGGTAACACCGCCGTGCGAGCTCTCCCCGTTATTGGAAGATGGTTCGGCGTACGATCCTTGAATGTAATCCTTAGCTCTTGAATCTAGCATCCCCAACATGCCAATTGTTTCGCCCGCAGCGAGGAGTTGATGGGCCATCTCAAGTACCATGACTCCCCCGTAGGAGTACCCGAGCAGGTGATAAGGCCCCCTGGGCTGGACCCGTCGAATCTCTTTCAGGTAGTGAGCGGCCATATCTTCGAGATGAAGCAGCGCCGGCTGATTTAGTTCAAGCGCCTGTGCCTGCACTCCGTACACTGGCTGATCCGCACCGATTCTTGTCGAAATGCCATAGAAGTTGACTACGTTGCCTCCCGCCCCATGAACAACAAAAAGAGGCCGCTTCGTCCCCACAGGTTGAATCGGCACCAGCGACGTCACCGTGTTGGGCGCATAGCGTCTGCGGACAAGGTCCGCAACCATCTTGATCGTCGGAGCAGAGATCAAACTGGCCAGGCCGAACCCCATGGAATACAGGTTGTTCATACGTGTAACCAGGCGAAGGATGGAAAGCGAACTGACTCCAAGCGAAAACACGTTGGTATCAGCCGTGATCTCCTCGACGCCCAGCATCGAGCGCCAAAGCTCGAGGAGTTGAATCTCGATCGGATCACTGATCGTCGCAACCTGTTCGTCCAACTTCTCCATGATCGCCGCGCCACCATCAAATTGCTTCTCAGGGAGTGCACGCATGTTTCTACGAGGTACACTTTGACTCTGGGCATCAGGAAGTTTAGCGGGAAGAAAATCGTCTGCCGGAGCCATCTTCTCCAACTGGATCGATGATTCCTGCACAGCAGACTCCAGGAGCGCGATGAAACTCGTCAGATATCGTTGAATCGTCCCTGGCCGAAAATAGTTCGGATTGTATTCAAGCTGCAGTCGCGGCCCTTCTTCCGGTCGGTCGACGATGGCGAACATCCACTCGAAGACGGCTCCCGGACTCATCGATCTCAGTGGTGTGATCTCAAGTCCGGCAACCCGCTGGATCACCATAAAAGATTTCTGATACAAAAAGAAGATCGGGATTTCAAACGAAGTATTGTTGTGCGAGAAATGTGAGTCGTAGATCAGCTCTTCAAACGGAAGCTCCTGATTTTCGTATGCGCCCAGCGTCCAGTCCTGCACCTTCGTAAGCAGCGATCGAAAAGACTCCTGTGGTTCGATCCCCACTCGAAGCACCTGAATATTCATAAAGAGCCCGATCAGCTCTTCCGTATCTTCGTTCCGGTTCGCGCACGGAGATCCAACGACAATATCCTGCTGCCCCGTTGCCCGGTACAACAGAGCGCAGAAGATGCTGAATAGCAGAATATTCAACGTTACGTTTTGATCTTTGCAGAACTCGTGAGCCCGTGTGGTGAGCTCCGGCGAGATAAGAAGCGTCTCGATGTCTCCTGATTCGGAGTCCGTACGGACGTCTCTCCGGCCTTCAGGGGTCGCATCGTGAGTAAGTTCAAGTCGCCCAAAGTTTGTTCCAAGAGTCTTGCGCCAGAAGTTCAGCGACGTCTCTGCAGCTTCACTCTTTCGCCAATCCTCCTGCCAGACGGCAAAGTCGGCAAACTGAATCGGCAGCTCTGGCAGAACGGGTTTTTTCTCGTCCATCAGAGCTTCATAAAAGACCGCAATGTCGCGCAGCAGAATGCCAAGAGAGATGCCATCACAAATGATGTGGTGCATCGTGACGAGCAGCAGATGATGCTGCGGAGCAAACTTCAGCAGCTTGAGAGCGAGAAGCGGTCCGTTGAACAAGTCCATGCGGTAGGCCGCGTGTTCTCGGATCAGCCTGCCCGCCTCAGGTGAGTTCGCCGCGTCGGATACGTCCTGCAGATCCTTGATCGGCAGTGCAACGCTGTAGGGTACTCCGATGATCTGCGATAGTCTTCCATCCACCATTGCAAAGGTCGTTCGCATCATCTCATGTCGTCGCACCGCCAGGGTAAACGCCATGGCCAGAAGATCCACATTCAATTCGCCAAGGCACTTCCACATCAGCGGCATATTCAACGCGGGATTACCGGGATGCATCTGATCCAGCGACCAGAAGCGAACCTGTCCTTGCGTCGCAGGCATGACGTAGACTTCGTCCGCCGACGGCGCCGTCGAGCTTACGACAGGCGTTTCGTCAGGTATATTCGTAGTGACCCCCGTCGCAGATTGGAAATGTTGCTTCATCCGCGCGTCCCGCTTTCACCGCGATAGGCCTTTCGTGGAGCTACAGTAATTCGCGGCGCTGCATTGATCGTGTTGGATCTTGTCTCCGCTTGCTCCCCCATCGCTTCGGATAGTGCCAGAATCGTCCGATGCTTGAATATCTGCGCTGCCGTTACGTTCAAACTTTCCTTCTGTGATCTTGCGGCGATTCGGAAGATGAGCAACGAGTCCGCACCAAGCTCAAAGATACTATCTGTAATGCTAACGCGGTCGAGCATAAGCACCTCAGCCCAAATCTTCGCGAGCTTCTTTTGTTCTGCCGTCGCAGGGGCAGTGAAAGGCCGCTGCGCAGAGTGAAGACCTGCCTTCAGAAAAGTCTCCGCATCCGGCAGACTCTTGCGGTCTATCTTTCCGTTCGGAGATCGTGGAAGCTGAGGCAGCGGCAAGATCGCCGCAGGAATCATGTACTCCGGCAGTGTGCCGGCAAGCATCGTGATCAGATCTGCTGTTAGCGCCGTAGCGTGTTCAGCGGAGTTGCCGGCGTCGACATAGGCCACCAGCCGGGTGATCGCGGCTCCGGCCCCCTTACTCGTATGCGCAACCACCACAGCCTCGCGCACTGCCGGGTGCCTGTTCAGTGCAACCTCAATCTCTCCCAACTCAATTCGATAGCCGCGAATCTTTACCTGGAAGTCGGTTCGGCCGAGCAACTCGACTTGTCCTTGTCCCTCCGCATTGACATGCCAGCGACCCAAATCTCCCGTCTTGTAAACGCGCCCCTTGGCAAATGGATTAGGCAGGAACCGTTCGGCAGTCAGATCGGGACGTTTCCAATATCCACGCGCCAGCCCCGTGCCTCCTATGTATAGTTCTCCCACAACTCCTACGGGCACCGGGTGCAGCCGATGATCGAGCAAATAAAACTGTGTATTCGCAATTGGAGGCCCGATTAGTAGCGGTCCCGTGCCAGTGGTGACCCGTGTAGCGGATGACCAGATGGTCGTCTCAGTTGGCCCGTACACGTTCCACACCTGCTCGCTTCTCTCCACCAGCTGATCCGCCAGGTCTCGCGGCAGCGCTTCGCCACCGCACAGAACCTTCAGCGGCAACTCGCGGCTCCATCCCGCATCGATCAGCATTCTCCAGGTGCCGGGAGTGGCCTGCAGCACGGTCGCTTTACTACGTTGCAGTAGCTGCAGCAACAGGTAGCCGTCCGCAACCTCCTCTTCATTCGCGATCACCAACCGCGCTCCCGTCAACAAGGGCAACAACAGCTCCAGTCCCGCAATATCGAAGGCAAGCGTAGTCACCGCTACCAGAACATCCGCCCGATTCAGGCCAGGCTCCCGCTCCATCGATTGCAACAGGTTCATCAGAGCGCCATGTTCAACGGCTACACCCTTCGGTCTGCCAGTTGTACCAGAGGTATAGATGACGTACGCCAGCGAATCCGCCGCAGCTGGCACTTCAAGCGGCGCATTGCTCTCTTCGGCTATCTTCGTATCCAGTACCACTACCTTCGCCGAGGTTTTGAATCCGGGCTGCGCGGTAGAGAACGAACCTCCCACTACCAGCAACGCAGCGCCCGCATCCTCGAGCACCATCTCCAGCCGATCCTTTGGATGCCGCGGATCCAGCGGCACATACGCCCCCCCGGCTTTCAATACTCCAAGCAGCGCCCCAAGCATCTCGACCGACCGCTCGACGCAGAGCCCAACCAGATCTCCCGCCTTCAGCCCCTCTTGCTGCAATCGATGCGCAACACGATTTGAATATTGATCCAGTTCCCTTCCGGTCCATCTCGTCGAACCGCACTCTACCACTACCTGATCGGCCTGTTCCCGCGCTCGCAACTCCGCAATCCGATGGATCGGAACAAACTCGCGCCCGAACTCCACCTCGGTCCGATTCCAACCCTCCACTATCTCCAGCCGGTCTTTCTCGTCCAGCAGTTCAAGCTCATCCACCCGCAACGTCGCATCCCGCACAACGCTGCTCAGCAGATTCGCATACTGGTGCATCCAACGGCGAACTGTCTCTTCGTCAAAGAGGTCAGTATTGAAGTCGCAGTCGAATTTGAGATCGTCTTCGGTCTCGATCACATTCAGGAACATATCCGTATTTACAAACTGCTTCGGGTTTGCTTTGATCTCCGCCGACAGGCCATCAAAGCCAATACGCGCTCCGATCTTTTCAAGGTTAAATTGAACCTCGATCAGCGGTAGCCGCCCCGCATCTCGCGGAATCGAAAGCTTGTGAAGCAGGCTGCCGTAAGTAAACTCCTGATGATCGAACGCATCGAAGAGGACATTGCGAGTCGCAGCAAGATGACTCTTCACCGTCTCCGCCTCTGTCAACTGGCTCAGCATCGGCAGAAAGTGAACGCAATGTCCGACGAGACTAGCATTCTGAAACAGAGCCTGCCCCGCCGTGGAGATCCCAACCACGACCTCCGGCTGACGGGTCAAACGATGCAGCAAAAGTTGAAAGCCCGAGAGCAAAGTGACATAAAGCGTGCAACCCAGCCGCGCGCTTGCACCCTTCAAATCCATATACAGAGCGGGCCCGAGACTGCCCTTCAATGTCTCTCCATGGTAGGTCTTATTCACCGGGCGGGGTCTGTCGGTCGGCAGATCGAGCACCGGTGCTAGGCCGGAAAACTTATTGACCCAGTAAGCTTCATTGTCCGCAAACTCACCTGACTTCTGACGGGTCTGCTCCTGAACTGCATAACTACTGAACGGAAGCAGAGGAAGCAGCTTTTCGCTCGCGCTACCCTTCGCACTGTAGAACTTGCTGATCTCTTCGAATAGTTGGTTCACAGACCATCCATCCAGAACAATATGATGCCCCGTAAAGAGCAGCACAGTTTCATCGGCTGACATCTTGAAGATCGTTGCGCGCGCAAGCGGACCCTCCGTAAGCGAGAAGGGTATCCTCCCCTCCCTCTCAATCGCCTCATGCAGCGTCTGCTCTCGAGAGGCATCTGCCGCGGAAGAAAGATCCACCTGTTCGACAGCGCCTTGAAAGACCGGAGCAATCAATATCGACTCGCCATCCTCACTGATAGTGCTGCGCAGGGCATCGTGTCGCGCAAACACTGATTCAAGCGCCTGCTTCAGTGCTCGTTCATCAACCTCGCCGCGCAAACGAAGCGTCACCGACTCATTGAACGCACAGTTCACCTCATCACCCAGCGCAGCCGCGAAGTAGATCTCTCGCTGCGCTTCAGTGATCGGAACCTTTGCAGGAGGATCCTTCAGAGCCGCAGGATGCATCGCAGACACCGGCGCTACAACCGTATGACTCTGGTGCTCCCCGTGGCTGGGAAGCGCGTTGCTGGACTGCATCTCTTCGACCGTCTCACGGAATACGTCCTCAACGGTTTGCAGATCCGCGTCTGTGTGCGCCGTCGTAAGGAAGCAGGGATAGCCTTCCTGAATGTGAATTCCCTTCTCCCGCATCGCGTAGTACAGCAGACTGCCTAGTCGAGCGTCACCGTGGAAGGTGAAGTAAAACCACGACGCGAAGTGATGGATCCGGCTCGGAGCCCCTCGCTCAACGAAAAAGTTATCCAGCCGCGTCGCCATCTCAGCGGTCTTTCGATTCAGATCAAGTTGAAGCTGTGGCCCAGCAGCCTTCAGATGATTGAGAACCGCACGTGCCGCGGCGAGCGCCTGTGGGTGTCGAACGAATGTTCCAGCGAAGAAGGTCACGCCAACCTCAGGGATTGAAGCATCGCCGTACTGCCAGGCTCCACCATCGAGCGCATCCATAAACTGCGCCTTACCCGAGAGCACCCCAATCGGATACCCGCCGCCGATCACCTTGCCATACGTTGCAAGATCGGCTCGCACCCCAAAGGTCTCCTGCACGCCGCCGGGAGCAAGTCTGAACCCTGTGACGACCTCATCGATGATCAGTGCAATCTCTGCCTGCTCCGTAATCTGTCTTACAGTTTTGATGAAAGCAATCGGTTGCAGACCAGGATTACGCGTCTGCACCGGCTCGATCAAGACAGCAGCGATCTCACTCGCATTCTTGCGAATGTACTCAAGTGAAGCATCGGCCCCATACTCCAGCACAACCACATTTCCCGTATTCGCAAGTGGAATGCCTGGCGCGAGCGGCACCGTTCCCCGTGGTGTATTGCGAACGAGAACCTCATCAAACGTCCCGTGATAATCGCCAGCGAAATAAATAATGCGATCGCGTCCCGTAACCGTGCGAGCCACGCGAATAGCCGCCATCACCGCTTCCGATCCGGTGTTACAGAAGGTCACCCGATCGTTTCCCGTCAGCTCGCATATTTGCGCCGCAACTTCACCCGCCAGCGGAGATTGCGGCCCGATGGCAACGCCTTCTTCAATCTGTTTGTGAACAGCGTCCAGCACAAACTGCGGAGAGTGCCCGAACATGATCGCCCCGTAGCCATTCACGATATCGATGTACTCATTGCCATCGACGTCCCAGATCCTCGAACCTTTGGCACGCTCAGTCACCAGTGGGTAGACCATCTCCTTCCACTGTGGCCTGAAACCGGCAACCGCACGAGGATCGGCGAGATGAACCCGCGCCTTGTCTGTCAATCGCTTGGACCCAGGTGTCTTCTTCTGATACTTCGCAAGGAGTGTATCGAGATACTTTTGCTGATCGCCGTCAAGATCCTGTTGAACCCGCGGTTGCAGCGGCCTGTAAGATCCATGCTTGACCTCAGCCGTCTCTCCTGTCGATGTCGGTGATGATGACGGAGCAGTGGCAACAACAGGCGTAGCCGCCGTCACCTCTGGCGGCGCCGAAGCAACCGCAGCCGCCGGCGATCCCGTTGTTCCGCGCAAGGCTGCCATCTGCTGCTCAAAGACCTTCGACATCATCGCCATCTGCTCACTAAAGAGCCGCTCAACCGCAGACCCTGCAGGGACCGACGAGGCCGAGTTCGAGAAGGTCGCGACCGGAGCGGAGACGCTGGCGGGAGTAGCCGCTATCTGCACGGGAGCAGCTTGAACCTGCGCCGCCGCTGGAAACGCATCCTGCGGAAGAACGCTATCCAGATAGCTGGAAAGACTCGCAATCGTGGAGTACTGCTCCATGATCTGGCGAAAGGTCAGCTTCACGCCGAACTTCTTCTGAATGCCTTGCGTCGCCTGAGTGAGAAACAGCGAGTCAAGTCCAAGCTCCAGAAACTGATGATCGACCTGATCCGGGGTCACTTCGATCCCGCTCAACTGTGTAAAGACCTCTGAAACAATCGGCTGCAGACGCAGCTTGCGTTCTTGCATTGGTGCCTCTTTCAACGGTTCAATTGCGGCGGGAACAACTTCACCGCCGCGTTCTGTATTGAGCATTTCTGCTTTAGAAATGATTGGTAATTCGATAGGTTGCGAGCCTGCCTCAAATGGCGGCGGCTCCACCCAATACAGCTTGCGTTCAAAAGGATAGGTTGGCAGTGAGACTCGTTGCCGCCTCTCCTCTGCATACACCTTCGTCCAGTCAGGCGTCACCCCCGCAATCCAGAGTTGCCCAAGCGCCTCCTGGAGAGATCCAGCCTCCACGGGAGACTGTTCATCTCGCTGCGCAAGCGAAGAGACGATAACGGCTGCACTGCTATTGGGCTGTTGACGCGCAAGCGTAGCCAGCGTATTTCCCGGCCCGACCTCCAGCAAAATCTGCGGAGTTGCCATCAACGTCTTCAACGCATCGGCGAAGCGGACAGGATTGCGAACCTGATCAGCCCAGAAGCGCGGACTCGTCGCCTGTTCCGGTTCGATCCATGTCCCGGTGAAGCTCGAAACATAAGGGCGAACGGGACGGTGCAGCGTAACTTTGGCAACCTCCGCCTCAAATCCCGCCAGCATCGGATCCATCATCGACGAATGAAACGCGTGCGAGGTGCGCAGCCTGCGGAAGAGCGCTCCATCCGCAGTCATCCTCTTCTCCAACCTCTCAACGGCCTCAAGCGGACCAGCCAGCACGCTTAGCTTCGGAGCATTTAGCGCAGCGAGCGAAATATCATCACCAAGATACTGCTGAAGCTCCGACTCGCTGAGCCGCACGCTCACCATGGCTCCGCGGGGCATCTCCTGCATCGTCCGCCCGCGAATGCTCACCAGCCGCAGAGCATCTTCGCGGCTCATAACACCAGCAAGAACAGCTGCTACATACTCTCCAATACTGTGGCCCGCACAGGCACGCGGTTCAATCCCCCATGCCTGCCAGAGCTTCGCCATTGCGAACTCCGTCACGAAGATTCCGGTCTGCGCGAACTGCGTCTGCTGAATCCTCTCTGCGGCCTCCGGTGCCGTCACATCCACCGGAAAGAGAATCTCGCGAAGGTCGAGGCCAAGCAAAGGCTGCAGAATCTCGCAACACTCGTCTACCTCGCGACGGTACAACGGTTCGCTCTTATATAACCAGGCACCCATGCCCGCGAACTGCGACCCCTGCCCCGGAAACAGGAACACAGCCTCCGGCCGCTTTGCCGGCACAACTCGATTGGCCTCCGGTTTGGCTGACGAAAGTTTCGCAATGGCATCTTCAGCGCCTGCACACACAAACGCAGCGCGGTGATCGAACGCCTTTCTTCCGATCGCAAGCGTGTAGCCAATATCTTCGAGCGAAACTTCAGGGTGCTCTTTGATGTATCGAGCAAGATTGCCGATAGCAACCTGCAGCGCGGACTGCGATCTCGCCGAAACACAGAGCAACTGAGCCGAACGCAAGGAAGCTGTCGTAGGCTGCAATGCAGGCGGCTCTTCCAACACCACATGCGCATTCACGCCGCCAACGCCGAAGGCGCTCACCCCTGCTCGTCGCGGCCCATCGGATCGCCATGGACTCAACTCACGATTGACATAGAACGGCGAATTCTCAAAGTCGATGTTCGGATTAGCACTCTCGAAGTTGGCCAAAGGAGGCAGCGTCGCTTTATTCAAAGAGAGCGCCGTCTTAATCACTCCCGCAACTCCCGCGGCAGCATCCAGATGCCCTACGTTCGCCTTCGCCGTACCAATCGCGCAGAAGCCCGACGCCTGTGTACTTAAGCGAAACGCCTTCGTCAGCGCTGCAACCTCAATCGGATCGCCCAGCGGCGTCGCCGTTCCATGAGCTTCAATGTAAGTAATCGTGCGCGCATCGACACCAGACATCGCCTGTGCCGCAGCAATCACACCCGACTGTCCGTCCACACCCGGAGCCATGTATCCAGCCTTCATGGAGCCGTCGTTATTTACTCCAAACCCGCGAATCACAGCCGTGATATGGTCGCGGTCGGCAATGGCATCCTCCAACCGCTTCAGCAGAACCGCACCTGCGCCATGGCTAAAGACCGTACCAGTGGCGGCAGCATCGAAGGGCCTGCAGAAGCCATCCTTCGATCCGATGCTTCCTTCCGAGTACAGATGCCCCCGTCTCTGCGGAAACGTCACCGAAACACCACCCGCCAACGCCATATCGCACTGGTAGTTCAGCAGGCTCTGACTCGCCTGGGCGACTGCAACCAGCGAAGTAGCACACGCCGAAGCCACGCTGATGCACGGCCCACGCAAGTTCAACTTGTAGGCAACCCGTGTCGTCAGGAAGTCTTTGTCGTTCCCCATGAACGATCGAAACTCGCCAACCTGATAGTTTCCCGTCACCTCATCGATAAACGCTCTATCGCGGCAAAGATTCGCCAACAGATAGGTATTGAGGCTGCACCCACCGAAGAGTCCAATCTGCCCCGCATAGGTCGACTGGTCATAGCCCGCATCTTCCAGCGCATTCCAGCATGTCTCGAGAAATATCCGATGCTGCGGATCCATGCTCTCGGCATCGCGCGGCGATATGCCAAAGAACTCAGCGTCGAACATCCCCGGGTCATCGAGCACACCGCGCGCAGCAACATAGTCCGAGCCATGCTCGAGCCCTGCGCTATTTCTCGCCTCCAGTTCAGACGGAGAAAAGTGAGAGATCGTGACCTTCCCGGCAGCGACATTCTGCCAGAACGCATCTACATCCGGCGCTCCGGGGAACCGTCCCGACATGCCGATGATTGCAACGCAGTCCAGCAACTGCTCCTCGCCCGCATTCGCGTCAGTCGTAGGTGTTGCTTGATTCAGCTCACTCATGACGCCACACCCTTCGTCGCCCTAGCCCGCGCGAACGCACCTCTGGCCTTCTGAGCCTGCTGTTGAATTGCATCTTTCTCCGAAGCCGAAGTTCCATTGGTCGAAAGGCGCTTCGCCAACGAACGCACTGTCGGGCACTCGAACATCACCGTAATCGGAATCAGCCGTTCGAACTGCGCCTGCAACCGCAGATGAGCACTAATCAGCAGCAGGGATGTCCCCCCCGAATCGAAAAAATTATCGTCCAAGCCAATCCCTTGCAGATCGAGTACATCGGTGAACACTCGCGACACGCGCTCCTCGGTCTCAGATAGCGACTGCGAGTTCGAACCCGCCTCAATGACGCCAGCCGACCCCACCGAAGGAGCAGGCAATGCAGCGACATCCAGCTTGCCGTTCACGGTCAGAGGAAGTTCCTTCAACGCGGTGTACGAAGAAGGCCTCATCTGGGCAGGCATCTTCGAAACAAAAAACTCGCCAAGCATCCTGGCGGTCACTTCAATACCCGGAGCCGCAACAAAATAAGCCGCCAGCCGCTGAGTCCCTGTCTTATCCGTAAGCGCCACTACGCACGACTGCTTCACCCCCGGCGTTTCCGCCAGCGCAGCCTCGACCTCTCCCAGCTCGATGCGAAACCCGTTGATCTTCACCTGGCTATCGTTTCGGCCGAGATACACCATCTCGCCATCAGGACGAATCCGCGCAAGGTCGCCCGTGCGATACAGCCGGGCACCAGCCACCGACCCAAAACAGTCGTCGATAAACCGTTCCGCGTTCAACTGCGGACGATTAAGATAGCCGCGCGTCACCCCGCCCCCGCCCACATAAAGCTCGCCCAATTCCCCCTCTTGCACCGGCCTCTTCGCCTCATCGAGCAGATAAAGCTGCATATCCGGTATCGGCACACCAATCAGACTCTCCTGCACCGACTCCGCCTCTCCCGCACTAATCGGCCGGTAGGTCACGTGGACTGTCGTCTCCGTAATCCCGTACATATTCACCAGACGCGGAGCCGTATCCCCATGTCGCTGGAACCACGGAGCCAGCTTGCGATACTGCAGAGCCTCCCCGCCGAAGATCACCACGCGCAGCGACAGCGGCAGAACCGCACTGTCCTGCTCCACCTGGATCTCCACCTGCATCAACATAAAAAATGCCGACGGCGTCTGATTGAGCACCGTCACCCGCTCCCTCGAGAGAAGCTCGTAGAACTCTCGCGGCGAGCGGCTCACGGCGAACGGCACGATCACTAGCCTCCCGCCCGTCAACAACGGTCCCCATATCTCCCACACCGAAAAGTCGAACGCAATGGAGTGAAACATCGTCCAGACATCGTTCGCTCCAAAGTGAAACCACGCGTCGGTCTGCTCCAGAAGACGAAGCACATTCCTATGCGTCACCATCACGCCCTTCGGCTTCCCAGTCGATCCCGAGGTGTACATCAGATACGCTAAATCTTCCGCCCTCGCGACGCACGACGGATTGTTCGGCTCCGAAGAGTTTGGCGTCGCAGATTTCAGCGTCCCAGTATTCGGCGTTACAGACCCACCCTCCATCTCCACAACCGACACCGACAAAGCAGTCAACTCTCCCGACACCCCCAAAGCAAGAGCTGCGGTCGTTACGATCGCCACCGGTCTCGCGTCCTCCAGCATCTCCAGAACCCTGGTCTTGGGATAGCCAAAGTCGATGGGCAGATACGCGCCGCCAGCCTTAAGGATGCCGAGTATTGCCACGATCATCTCAGGCGAGCGGTCCAGATAGATCGCAACAAACGAGTCCGTTCGAACCCCAAGCTCCTGCAACCGCCGGGCAAGTTCGTTCGCCCTCGCATTCAGCAGGCCGTAGGTCCAGCGAACCTCTCCCCAGACGATCGCAACCTGGTCCGATTTTGCCGCAGCCACCCGCTCAAAGACACTGACGATCGTGTCGAGCGCCCTTCCGTCGAATCCGCTCCCCGGAACCTCGGAAGCCTGGGGACGAAGATCCATCAATCGCTCGCCCTCAATGGCCGAATTCTTAACATGCCCATTGTTCTCCATTGAGCCCCACGCAGATCAGAACCGCAACAAAGACGAATTGACTCAAAGTGCCCGACGGCATTGGCTAATTGATCGCAACATCACTGACATCGCTCCATCAATTACTTGTACTTGCATTGATAGATGCAACTTGAGCGAAAGGTACTGCCAGAAGCTCTCGAAGTCAATCCGTTCATGTTGCCTAATTGTACGCATAATTCGAAAGATGGATGAAGACAATCGTGCCCGAAAATACCTGAAAGTTGTAGATTTCCCAGCATTTCGACGCCTTCCAAACGGGGAAGAACTTAAGTACTCAGAGAAGTGGTTATGATTGCAGTACAGTTGCATCGCGCCCCCGGTTGTCTCTTATGTCGAGTGATTGGAAACAGGTCGATATCCTTCCGCCACTCGAGACCGGCGAAGTGCAGCTCTGGCGGATCGATCTGGCCGGTGCCACGGGGCTGCACGACCGCTTCGCCCCGCTTCTCACTCCACCCGAACAACTCCATGCAAACCGTTGCCGGCCCGGACGGGTGCAGGACCACTTCTCCATTGGACGAGCATGCCTGAGAATCCTTCTCGGAAACGCCTCCGGCCTGGACCCCCGCTCTCTGCCAATCTCGACCGGAGTTCATGGAAAACCTGAACTCTCTCCCATCAACGGAGACAGCATCGCCTTCAACGTAGCTCACTCCGAAGACACCATCCTCATTGCGCTTACCCGCACCGGCGCCGTCGGAGTGGATGTGGAGTACTTCGACCGCTCGACCGACATCATGGAGGTTGCCCAGTACAACTTCACGTCAGGCGAAAACCAGTACCTGGCAGCGATCGCCGATCCCCACTCTCGCATCAAGACCTTCTATCGTTACTGGACCCGGAAGGAAGCAGTTCTCAAAGCAGACGGCCGCGGACTCATCGCCTCCCTCGCGTCCTTCGACATATCCTTGGAATCAGTACACCTGCACCCCGTTCGTATCGGCCAATCCACAGACGATCAAGGGAAGTTGTTCTTCGTCAGCGATTTGACCCTGAACATCGAAGCCGCCGCAGCAATATCATTCGAGTCGCCTGAATTACCCCTGCGACAACTCATCTTTCCCCTGAGCCATCCCTGGTGAACCGTCCCGAACTCCCGCAAAAAGCGGCCAACAAGATCTCCCATCCCCTCGACAACCCGTCTGTTACGTCTATACCTTGAGGAACAGATGGCCCTACAAACACGCTCCCCTGTCGTTACGCCCGCCTTACCACCCGCTGCGCTAACTCCAGAAAGCAGAAAAACCTGGCTCGTCACCGCCACCAGCCTCGTATTCATCGTGCTGCAGAGCGCCTGCACCGCCGTCATCGCCCTCAGCGGAGTCCGCGTTGCCATAGGCCTCGGCGCCCTGGCCTCGGCATCCTTCGGCATTCACCCGCCTCCCACCGGCTTCCATCGAGACGCCATCCGAATCCCCATGATGATCTTCGCCACCCTCGGCTCCCTCATCAACCTCTACGTCCTCTGGCGCATTCGCTCCCTGCGCGCCCGCCCTTCGTCGCAGTGGCGCATCCAGCCCGCCACACCCAGCCAGCGTCGATCGGAGTTCTTCCAGATCGCGCTCGCCCTCATCACCCTGCTCCTGGTCGCAGCCGAGAGCATCCTCCATATCATGATGCACCACGCCGGTTAGACTCCTCCAGCTATTGCCGAACCCTTCAGCCATCGCTCTCTTCCACACTCCCGCGAGGTTTATACGAGAATCCCTGCATCTCCGCCTCCAGCCTCGCATGAAGCCGCTCGCTAAAACCCAGCGGCAGCTCAAACACCCGCTCATCGGCAGTCAGGATCAGAATATTGCGCGTCGAATCCAGAATCGCCGAACAGATCTCGCAGTGCTCCAGATGCTTCTGCACATCCTCCAACACCGCCGCATCCAGAGTCCCATCCAGATAGCCCGAGATATGCTCCCACACATGCTTGCACTCTAGAACCATGGGAACCACCTCCGCTTCGGCATCACCTGTTTCAACTGCGGAGCCAGCCGCTTCTGCAGCATCAGCCGTGCCCGGTGCAATCTCACCTTTGCTGCTGCAACACTGATGCCAAGCGCCTCCGCCGACTGGTTGACGCTCAAATCCTCCATATCACGCAGCACAAAAACCTCGCGATAGATCAACGGCAGATCGCCAATCGCATCCTGGAGCATTAGCCGTACCTCCTGCCGCTCCAAGGCCTCGGAGGGAATCTCCCGCCAGTCTCGCAGCAGCGCCGGCGACACATGCCCGCCTTCATTCAACTCATCCAGCGACTCCGTCTTCGCGGTCTTCTTCCGCCGCAGCCGGCTCCGAGCCTCATTCAGAGTAATGCTGATCAGCCACGTGCTGAACTTCGCCTCGCCGCGAAACTTCTCCAGACTGCGGAACGCCTTGAGAAACGCCTCCTGCGCCGCGTCCTCCGCATCCGCCTCGTTCTGCAACATCGACAGCGCCATGCTGTAGACGCTTCGCTCATATGGCTGGATCAGATCATGAAACTCGTGCGTATTGCCTGCAAGGATGGAGGCGATCATTTGAGCTTCATTCCTGTTCTCGGAGGTTGCAGTCATTGCTTCTCGATCCATCCTCGATAACGCCTCTTCAACAACGCATCGACAGAGAACAACCCCGCCCCAAACACCAGAACCATCGCAGCCGCGAATAGAAACGTGTACGGATCGGCGTTATAGAACTTGCCCGGATCCGAGAATACGGCAAAGAGCGCCTCTCGATCTGCAGTCCAGTACGCCACTAGCATATTCACCGTCAGCATCAATCCGATCAGACGCGATCCAAGCCCCACAATCAACAGAAGACCGCCGACAAACTCCAGCCCGGAGACAAACGGAGCGTTCAAAGCAGGAAACGGAATATTCAGACTCGTAAAAAAAGCGGTGATCTTATCCAGATGATGCAGCTTCCCCCACCCGCTCTGGACCAGCTGCCATCCCCAGTAGAGCCGCACCACAAGAAGAAATGGGGACTGGAGATAAGAAGCCAGTGTTGCAAATTTCGCATAAAGCTCAAGCAGTTTTTTCATCACAACCCTCTTCTCCACTGCATCGAGCGGAATAAAATCTTACGCAGGCCCCGGACTGAGGCAGGCTCGGCCAGGAACCTGTTGGGACCTGCATCTACTTAGAACCACCACCATGGAATTGGTTACAGCCCCCGCAGACGTCAACAGAAAACTAGTGTGCGTGCGCTGCTCTATCACGCTCAAGTTCACTAAGAACATCCGCCGCGGTCGCTCTGTCACCATGCTCGTGACTCACCTTCCTGAAGAAGACTGTGCCCTCGCGGTCGATCAAAAAAGTAGACGGATAAGCAGTCTCATGCGGCGCATCCCAGCGAAGCCCGTACTGATTCGTGAAAGCGTAGTCGGGATCGATGACCAGGTGCACATTCCCCGGCAACGGATTCTGCTTCGTCAGGAACTCCTTCGCATGTTGATCGAGATCCGCAGGAGGTCCAGGATAGACCAGAATCACCTCGGCGCCTGCCGTCACAAATTTCTCGCCGTTCGTCACAAAGTCATGCACCTGCTTCTGGCAGTACGGGCACTGGTAGCCGGGAAATCCCCGAAGCACGACCAGCACCACGGTCCCCTTCGCGCTAAACTCCGACAGACTCAAAGTGTGCCCATCCGGAGTCGACAGGTGGAACTCCGGCGCCTTCTGTCCAACCTCCGGCGTCTCCGCAGTCACCAACGGCGCAAAACCCATCATCAGGACGCCTAAAGCCCATACCAGGAATTTCTTCGCGATCATTCTTCAACTCCGGCAAACGCGCCATAACTCCGGCCTCGTCGCCATGGATTTATCCAACGTGTCCCGGTTTGAGTAGCCCCAAGCCAAAAGGTTACAGAAGTGATAGCCTTCCGATGTTCTGCCGTACCTGTAACCTTTGTGCCTTGACGTAGTCGAACTCAGCGGCAGGGAATAAACGTCGAACTATCCTTGCCGCGAATGCAATCCGAAGTAGGGAGTTTCGCCGTTAACTTCTTGCTACGATCCGCGTAGCCACCATCCACGTCCGGCGCGTTCTCGCGTGCGGCTCAACCCAGGAAAGGCTCATCACTATGAAGAATTCAGCACAATCTCTCGCTTTGGCCGCCGCGTTCGCAGGCCTGTTGGGCGGCACCGCTGTCCGTATGAATGCCCAGACCGCGCCAGCCAACAACACCCCCACGACCACCGTTCACGCCGGCGTCCTCATCGCCCAGGACAAGCCCGATCTCCCGAAGCACTCCTGCAAGGGCAAGAACGACTGTAAGGGTCAGGGCGGCGGCAAGCACCCCGGCAAGAATGACTGCAAAGGCAAGGGCGGATGCGCCACCGACGGCTCCAAGCCCTCGCTCGCCTAAGCACCTCCCCTGTCTGGAGGCTTGGTCGTCTCTTCAAGCCTCCAGACATCTTCACCATTCTTTAACAAAAGGGGAGACATGCCAGCCAATCGCTTCAACGGTTTCAGCGACTACGGCGTAGGGATCGGCCTTCGCGTCCCGCACTACGACCACATCTTCGCCGAAAAGCCCGTCGTCGACTGGTTCGAAATCATCTCCGAAAACTACATGGTCGACGGCGGTCGCGCTCTCAAGGTCCTCGATCAGATCCTTGAACGCTACCGCGTCGTCCAGCACGGCGTCTCCATGTACTTCGGCTCCACCCAGCCCGCCGACCGCGAACACCTCAAGCGCCTCAAGACCCTCACCCGCCGCACCAAAACTCCCTGGCTCTCCGATCACCTCTGCTGGGGCAGCGTCGACGGACGTTACACCCACGACCTCCTCCCTATGCCCTACACTTTCGAAGCGGTCAAGGCCACGGCCGCCCGCATTCGCGAGGTCCAGGACTTCCTCGAGATCCCCATCGCCGTCGAAAACGTCAGCAGCTACGCCGAGTTTCACGAGTCCCAGATGACCGAGTGGGAGTTCCTCAATGAAGTCGTCGAAGCCGCCGACTGCGGCATCCTGCTCGACGTCAACAACATCTACGTCTCCTCGCAGAACCACGGCTTCAACCCCTTCGACTACGTCAACAGCGTCCCCGCCGAGCGCGTCGCTCAGATCCACATCGCCGGACACTCGAAGTTCGAAAAGTACATCCTCGACACCCACGATCATCCCGTGCTCGACTCCGTCTGGCATCTCTACGCACGAGCCATCGAGCGCGTAGGCCCCACCGCAACCCTGCTCGAGTGGGACGACAACATCCCGTCCTTCGACGAAGTTCACTCTGAAGCCCTCAAGGCGACGCAGTATCTGACGCCAACGGAAGTTCTCATCCCATCCAACAGCGCGGTTCAGGAAAGCGCCCGAGAGGTCGTGCACTCGTGAACCTCCTCGAACTGCAACGCCGCATGGCCGAAGACGTAATGCGTCCTCTAACACCCGACTTTCAGATGCAATTGGCAACCTCGAATGGGCGCTCGACTCACGAACTCGCCAGCAGCTACATCAAGCCAAACGACCGCCTCTCCTCCTTTGATCGCCTCGAAATCTACAACCGGCAATATTGGTTCCGCGTCATCGGAGCCGTCTCGGAGGACTTCCCCGCCGTCGGTGCTGTCCTAGGTGCGAAAAAGTTCGACAGCATGGTCCTCGCCTATCTCCGCGAGAATCCATCGACCTCCTTCACCCTGCGCAACCTCGGCTCCAAACTCCCCAAGTGGCTCGAATCGCACCCCGAGTTCTCACCCCGGCGTCATGCCCTCCTCCTCGACGTCGCCCGCCTCGAATGGGCTTACGTGGAGGCCTTCGACGGAGCCGACCTTGCCCCGCTCACTGCCGCCGACTTCGGCGACCTCGGCGCAGCATCGCCCCTCTTCCTTCAACCTCATCTCCAACTGCTCGACCTCCGCTATCCCGTCGACGAACTCGTCCTGGCCGTCCACCGCCAGACCGCACCCAGCGACATCATGAGCAACGCCGTCACCGAGCGCAAGCAGGCAAAGCGAACCCGCCTCCCCGCCATGCGCCGCTCGCAGATCCATCTCGCTGTCCACCGCTACGAGAACTCCGTCTACTACCGGCGCATCGATCCCGAGGCCTACCGCCTCCTCTTCGCTCTTCAGAGCGGCAACCTGCTCGGCCAGGCACTTGAAGCCGCCTTCAGCGGAAGCTCCCTCTCCGCCGAGGAGCAGGCCGCGAAGATTCAGGAGTGCTTCGCCCACGCCGCCGAGCTAGGCTGGTTCTGCAAGCCGCACGAAATCTGACCCTCCCTCTTCCACGCCGGAAACTCTTCCAATTCCCCGTCATTCGCTCGCGCCCTCGACAGTCGGCATCGAGCGGGTATCATACAGATGCTGAAATTCAGCATCGGCGAAGCGCCTCAGTTGCGACGCCTCCGGAGGGCTGTCATCCTATAGCAAGAGTTGACGAGGCATCCATTTCAACCCAGCTGGCTTCCGATGAGACAGGCTTGTCTTCGCCAGCCATAGTTCCTTCCAGGCAACACAAAACCGGTCCGTCAGGGCCGGAGCGCGACCACGAATCTGTAAGGGGACCTCTGCATGGAATTTCATATCTCCCGCGCTCTCCGAGAAAAACTGAATCTGAACGATCTGCTCTTCAGCTACACCGGCAACATCGTCTTTGCCAACGTCGCGGCAAGCCGGAACCTGGCCACGCAGCTTCAGGACTACCGCGCACAAAACGCTGAATCCCCAAAAGTCGTCAACGCCGGCGCTCTCTTCGCCATGGGCCTGATCGACGAACTCAACCACGCGATGATCGCCCGTTATCGCAAAGAAATCGATCCCGCAGTCTTCGCCGAAGCCGTACGCTGGTTCACCGGCCGCGCAAAACCTGCAGAAATCGAACGCCTTCTGCTCAACTTCACGGAACAGTTCCCCACAGTTGCCGTCTATCGCGGCGAGCTCACCGCAGCCCAGTGGCTCAACGGCACCACCGACGGCCTGCCCAATCGCGAAGCAGCCTTCGAAGAGCTCCTCCTCCTCTGGCTCGCCAACATCAACCCAGCCTTCACCCCCTTCCGCGAGCTCTTTGAGGACACTCCCCTCAAACAGCAGACGATCTATCAAACCATCACCTCTACCTTCCCCGACTACTTCCTTACCCGCCCCCCCATCTCGCCCGAGGTCGGAAGCCTCCTCGACGCCCTCCGCGCTCCCCTGCTCGCCTCGCCAGACTCCCTCACCGGCCAGCTCGATTACATCCGCGAGAACTGGACCAAATATCTCGGCGAAGACCTCCGCCGCGTCCTCCTCGCCATCGATGTCCTCCGCGAAGAAGACCTGGCGATCTGGTTGCGCTTCCACCCACCCGGCCCCGACCAGTACCGCCACGGAGCCCCTGGCCGCGGAGGCGAAGGCTTCGTCGGCGACGAATACATCGGCTTTGAAGAGGAGTACTTCACCGGCCCCGACGGCGTCCGCCGCCGCCGCTACGGCCACGACTACCAGGCTCCCCTCAACGAGTACGAAGCCTTCAGCGCCGATCAGGCCTGGATGCCAACCGTCGTCCTCATGGCCAAGAGCACCTACGTCTGGCTCGAGCAGCTATCCAAAAAATACCTCCGCCACATCCACCGTCTCGACCAGATCCCCGACGAAGAGCTGCGCCTGCTCGCCGACCGCGGCATCACCGGCCTCTGGCTCATCGGCCTCTGGGAGCGCAGCGTCGCCTCCCGCACCATCAAGCGTCTCCGCGGCCATCACGACGCCGTCGCCTCCGCCTACTCCCTCAAGGAGTACCAGATCGCAGACGACCTCGGCGGCAACCACGCCTACCAAAACCTCCGCGACCGCGCCGCCCGGGCAGGCATCCGCCTCGCCAGCGACATGGTCCCCAACCACATGGGCATCGACTCCAACTGGGTCATCGAAAACCCCGACTGGTTCCTCTACCGCTGGGAGAGTCCCTTCCCCGTCTATCGCTTCGAAGGCCCCGACCTCTCCACCGACAGCCGCGTCGAGATAAAAATCGAAGACCACTACTACGACCAGTCCGACGCCGCCGTCGTCTTCCGCCTCCGCCACCACCGCGACGGCACCACCCGCTACATGTACCACGGCAACGACGGCACCACCTTCGCCTGGAACGACACCGCCCAACTCGACTACTCCAAAGCCGCCGTCCGCGAGCACGTCATCCAGGTCATCCTCCACGTCGCCCGCCTCTTCCCTATCATCCGCTTCGACGCCGCCATGGTCCTCGCCAAGCGCCACGTCCAGCGTCTCTGGTTCCCCCTCCCCGGCACCGGTGGCTCCATCCCCTCACGCGCAGAAAACGCGATGACCCAGGAGGAGTTCGACTCCCTCATGCCCTTCGAGTTCTGGCGCGAGGTTGTCGACCGCGTAGCCGCCGAGGTCCCCGGCACCCTCCTCCTCGCCGAAGCCTTCTGGCTCCTCGAAGGCTACTTCGTCCGCACCCTCGGCATGCATCGCGTCTACAACAGCGCCTTCATGAACATGCTGCGCGACGAAGAGAACGCCAAATATCGCTCCTACCTCAAAAAAACCATCGAGTTCGACCCCGACATCCTCAAACGCTACGTCAGCTTCATGAGCAATCCCGACGAACGCACCGCCATCGACCAGTTCGGCTCCGGAGACAAGTACTTCGGCGTCTGCACCCTCCTCGCCACCCTCCCCGGCCTGCCAATGTTCGGCCACGGACAGATCGAAGGCTATACCGAGCGCTACGGCATGGAGTTCAAGCAGGCAAAGATGGAAGAGTGGCCCAACGAAAGTCTCGTAGCCCGCCACCAGCACGAGATCGCGCCTCTGCTCAAAAATCGCCAGCTCTTCGCCGAAAGTACCAACTTCGTCCTCTACGACTTCTGGACCGACCACGGCACCGTCGACGAAAACGTCTTCGCCTACTCCAACCGCTCTCATGGCCAGCGCGCCGTCATCCTTTACAACAACAGCTACGGAAGCACCCGCGGCACCATTCACTTCTCCGCCGCCTCGGTCGACAAGGCCACCGGCCACCTCCGCCAGCGAAGCCTCTCCGAAGGACTCGATCTCCCCTACAACTACTTCACCTTCTTCGCCTATCGCGACACCGCCCACGGCCTCGAATATCTCTGCCGCAGCACCGATCTCCACCACACCGGCCTCTCCGTCGATCTGCGCGGCTACCAATACGCCGTCCTCATCAACTGGCGCGAGCTCCACGCCACCGCCGAACAACCCTGGGACCAGCTCTTCGACGCACTCAACGGAGCCGGCGTCTACAGCGTCGAAGAGGCTCTCTCCAAACTTCGCCTCCGCCCGCTGCACGAAGCCTTCCGACAGGCCCTCAGCGAAAACCACATCCGCGCCTTCGCAACCGTCGCAGCGGAGCTGGCAGCCGCACAAGCCACATCGCCCTCCGCGACGTTACCCGCAGCCAAAGCCACCAGCCCCACTCCCACACCAACCGACCATCTCGCGTTGGATCCTCGTCTTCAGCCATTCCTAAAATGCAGTCAGCGCTTCTTCGAAAAAGTCCTCCAAGCCCAGCCCGCCGAGTTCGGAGAAACTATCGCAGAAACCACCGCGCCATCGAGCCCACCCGCCGCAGCCGAGTCGTCCACCACTCCATCTGCCCCAACCTACCTCACCCTATGCGAGTCGATGGCCAAAGCGGCCACCCATCTCATCGCTATCTCCAAAAACTTTTCCACCACCCTGCCGCCTACTGTCACCAACTTTCTACCCGTCAGCAAAGCCGCGCTTCCAACAGAACAACTCTGGGCTCCTGTTCTGGCCTGGATCACTCTGCGTAGTCTTCCCCATCAGGATCAAGCCGACCTCTTCGACAAACTCCAGTTGCGCTCTGCTCTCTCAGAAACATTCACTGCCATCGGAATGGAGGGAGAAAACACCTGGCGCGCCGCTGCCCGCGTACGAATCCTGCTCTCTCAAACCGAAACCTCCCCAGCAGCCACCAGAACCGAAAAGCTCTGGTCCGACCCCGACGTTCGCTGGCTCGCCGGAGTCAACGAGTCCTCCGGCGCCACCTACTTCAACAAAGAAGGCTTTGAAGAGCTGCTCGGCTGGCTCCAACTCCCAGCGCTCCTCAAAGCTGCAGAGCAATCGCCGACAGACGCGGACTCGATCACGAAGCTCGAGGCGACTGTCCTGAAGGCCTGCCAGTTCGCACAAAAGTCTGGCTACAACCTGGGTCTCTATCTCGCTCCCGAACCATCCACAATCAAAGAGGAAGAACCAGCCAGCGCCCCTGAACTAACACCCGCCCTCGCGCCGAAAGAAACACGCGTTCCGAAAGCAACTCCAGCACCGAAGGCAACGCCAGCACCGCAAGCAACTCCAGCACCGAAGGCAACGCCAGCACCGCAAGCAACTCCAGCACCGAAGGCAACGCCAGCACCGCAAGCCCCACCCGCCCCCAAAGCAACGTCAGCCCCGGAGAAACCGGTCAAGCCAACCATCCCCAAACTCTGACCCTAAGAGATCGACCCATCGCTGAACAGCTTCAGAGCACGCCCTCCAACGATAATCTTCTCTTCAACCTCTGAATGGGTAAAAGGGTTTTCGATGTTCTCCGTATCGATCACCTGGCACCAAGGCTTCCCTGAAGGCGATTCCGGCAGCACATACTCGACGCCATCCTGCGCAGCGTTCACAACCAGAAAGAAACTATCGTCGATAACCGGCATACCATCCTCATCGGTCACCTGCAGAGTCTGGCCATTCAGCAGAACCGCCACCGATCGGTTCCACTCCGTATTCCAAACCTCGTCGGGAACCTGTTTCCCGTCGGTACTAAACCAGGCGACATCCTTGATGATCAGGTCCTCGCCCTTCCTGCGAATCTCGCGGTCCTGAAAAAATTTGCGCCGATGCAGATTCGGATGATTCAAACGAAAGTGGATCAGTTGACTCGTAAAGTCGCGTACCCGTTTGCGCGGTTCATCCAGATCCCAGTCATGCCACGTTAGCTCGTTGTCCTGGCAGTAGCAGTTATTGTTACCCCTCTGCGACCGCGAAATCTCGTCGCCTCCATTCAGCATAGGCACGCCCTGCGAGAGCATCAGCGTAGCCAGAAAATTTCTCATCTGCCTCTCGCGCAACAGGTTGACCTTCTCGTCGTCCGTGGGCCCCTCCGCACCCATATTCCAGGAATCATTGCTGTCCGAGCCATCCTTGTTGTTCTCCCCATTGGCTTCGTTGTGCTTCTGGTTGTAGCTCACCAGATCGCATAGGGTAAATCCATCGTGCGCTGTAATGAAATTGATGCTCGCGTACGGCTTCCGCCCGTCGTACTGATAGAGATCACTTGATCCGGTGAGACGGTTTCCAAGATCCGAGAGCTGGCCTCCGTCACCCTTCCAAAAACGCCGCACAGTATCGCGATACTTCCCATTCCACTCCGCCCAAAGAACAGGAAACTGCCCGACCTGGTAACCTCCTTCGCCAACATCCCAAGGCTCTGCGATGAGCTTCACATCTGCAAGAATAGGGTCTTGGTGAATCGTGTCGAAGAACGACGAAAGCCGGCTGACGTCGTGGAGTTCACGCGCAAGGGTAGCCGCAAGATCAAAGCGAAAACCATCCACGTGCATCTCCGTAACCCAGTAGCGTAGCGAATCCATCAGCATCTTTAGCACCTGCGGATTTCGCACGTTCAGCGTATTCCCCGTCCCTGTGTAGTCCACGTAGTAACGAGGATTCTCCTCGTTCACTCTGTAATAGGTCGTGTTACAAACTCCCTTCCAGCACAAAGTCGGACCAAGCTGATTGCCCTCGCAGGTGTGGTTGTAAACCACGTCAAGGATCACCTCGATGCCAGCCGCGTGCAGCGCCTTCACCATGTGTTTAAACTCGTTGACCTGGCCGCCCGTATCCCCACACGAGCTGTAGCGGGACATCGGCGCAAAGTACCCGAGCGTGTTATACCCCCAGTAGTCCACCAGTCCCCTATCCACCAGGGGTCCCTCGTCGATGAAGTGATGAATCGGCAACAACTCCACCGCCGTCACTCCAAGCTTCTTCAAATAGTTGATGCCTGGCTCGCACGCGAGCCCCGCGTAGGTTCCGCGAAGCTTCTCTGGAACCCTGGGGTTTCGAATGCTGAAGCCCTTCACATGCATCTCGTAGATCACTGAGTCAGCAAGTGGAGTCTCCGGTCTGCAGTCATCTCCCCAATCAAACTTGCTGTCAACCACAACGCACTTCGGAACTCCGTCCGCGCTGTCCTGCGTATCCATCTTCAGATCGTCTCCGGAAGCCACGTCATGCGCGAAGATCGGCTTCTTCCAATCAACCTTTCCCGAGAGCGCCTCAGCATACGGATCGACCAGCAGCTTGTTCGGATTGAAGCGATGACCCCGCTCCGGCTCCCACGGCCCATCGATCCGGTAGCCATAAAACTGCCCCGCTTTGATATCGCGAACCAACCCATGCCACACGTACGCGGTTCGTTCCCGCAAAGTCACGCAATCGGTCTGTCTGCCCAACGCGTCGAAGAAGCAAAGATCAACCCGGGTCGCACCCTCTGAAAAAATAGCAAAGTTTGTACCTTTGCTCGATACAGTCGCGCCAAGCGGATACGGTCGACCAGGAAGAAGTGTGCGTTTCATATCACCTTTCGATGCAACGAGCGATCCGTAGTTACGAGGAATATTCTCAAAAATCAGATTCTCCTTCAAACAACCATCCGACTTTGAACGCAACTCAGATCTCCTCCGAAAAGCATCGGAACGACATCAAACGCGGACTCCGTACTAAAACCCACTCTCTATGGCACGCTCGGCGCGTTTCCAGATTTCGATGACTGGGTTTTGACAGCAGAGTCCGCCGACTAGGATTGTCCCTCAGGCGGTTGCTCCGGGTAATAAAACGCATGTATCGCCTTAATCTGTCCATCTACGATGTGAATTCGGTCAAAAACGTGATCCACTCCACTAACAGTCTCCATGTCGAAGACGGTTGCAACGTAATCTCCCTCGACGATGTGCTGCTTTAACTGAATACCCCTGACCGCGGGGAGAATTTGCGTAAGGAATCCGAGTATGCTTGCACGCCCCGTCAATTTTGGCATGCGCGGCCCTTCAAATGTTACGTCTTCAGCAAAGGAAACCTGGACAAGTCCTTTGTTGCAAAGCAATCCAAATAGGCTTCGACCACAGCGACTTTCTGTTCTCGTGACATGACTTCTCCTCGCTCGCATATGATCTCAGACGCGGCACAGAGAACCAATGAGCTTGGTTTTCGGGCAAGCGACCTTATCTGAAGCGTGTGGCGAAAAGGACGACAAATCGCGTCTACATCCAATGCAGAAACGATCAACAACCGTTCTAGTTCAAAATTGCAAAATAACTTCACTGCCAACTCCAACTTCGAACCTGTCCTACAATCAAGACAGATGGACCTCGCCGCCAAATCCGCAAAGCTCCACGAGACCCTCCAGCAGCTTGGTAGCGTCCTGGTCGCCTACTCCGGCGGCACCGACTCCGCCTTCCTCGCCTACGCCGCCCACCAGGCCCTCGGCGACAACATGCAGGCCGTCATCGCCGACTCCGCCTCCCTCCCCCGCGCCGAACTCGCCGCCGCCCTCGCCTTCGCCGCCGACCACAACATCCCCATCCAGATCCTCCGCACCAACGAGCTCGAAAACCCCGACTACCAGCGCAACGACGCCCACCGCTGCTTCCACTGCAAAGACGAGCTCTTCCAACAAATGGAGCAGACCCGCACCGCCCGCAACTTCGACCACATCGCCTACGGCATGAACCTCGACGACCGTGCCGACTTCCGCCCCGGCCAGCAAGCCGCCGTCCAGCACCATGCCGTCGCCCCCCTCGTCACCGCTGGCCTCACCAAGCAAGAGATCCGCACCCTCGCCCAGCAAGCCGGCCTCACCCTCTGGGACAAGCCCGCCAGCGCCTGCCTCTCCTCACGCATCGAGTACGGCCGCCCCGTCACCCGCGAAAATCTCTCCCAGGTCGAGCAGGCCGAAGACGCTCTCCACGCCCTCGGCTTCCCCCAGGTCCGCGTCCGCCACCACGGCGACCTCGCCCGCATCGAAATCGCCCGCGACGATCTCGCCCGCGCCCTCACCCTCCCAACCCTCGAAGCCATCACCGCCGCCATCAAGCCTCTCGGCTTCCTCTACATCACCCTCGACACCGAAGGCTACCGCTCCGGATCCATGAACGACACGCTCCTCGCCACCACCTCCATCCTTCCCGCCCGATAAACGCCGAACCTCGAACATAAACCCCGAACATGAAACAATCATCCCCATGCGTATCGCCTACCTAGACTGCTTCGCCGGCATCAGTGGCGACATGTTCCTCGGAGCCCTCCTCGACGCCGGCCTCGATCCCTCCATCCTCCACGAAGCCGTAGCCGCCCTCAACCTCAGCGCGACCCTCAAAATCGAAAAGGTAGACCGCAGCGGCATCTCCTCCACCAAGGTCCAAGTCTACGAAGGCGCAACCCTCGCCGAGAGCAATCAAATCCCCGACCAACAAATCCCTGACCAAACTCATCATCAAGAAGAACAAACCCACATCCACCAACACCACCCCAAAACCCAACACCAACACCAACACAAGACCGGCCGCACACACGAACACGACCACACCCACGGCCGCTCCCTCACCGTCATCCGCGACCTCATCACCGCCGCATCCCTCCCCCCCGCCGTCAAACAAACCGCCATCCACGCCTTCGAACTCCTCGGCGCCTCCGAAGCCAAAATCCACAACGTCCCCATAGAAAAAATTCACTTCCACGAAGTAGGAGCAGTCGACGCCATCGTCGATATCGTCGCCGCCTCCGCTGGCATCCACGCCATAGAAGATCAAGCACGAATTGAAACTGGAAGCCCAGTCAAGTGGTTCTCCTCCCCCCTCAACGTCGGCGGCGGCACAGTCGACTGCGCCCACGGCCGCTTCCCCGTCCCCGCCCCCGCCACAGCCGACCTCCTCCGCGGCCTCCCCACCTACTCTGCCCACCTCGAAAAAGAGCTCGTCACCCCCACCGGCGCCGCACTCCTCCGCGCCCTAGCCCCCACCTTCGGCCCGCAGCCACCCATGCGAGTCGAGTACATCGGCTACGGCGCAGGTACCCGCAACCCGAAGGACTTCCCCAACGTCCTCCGCCTAAGCATCGGCGAAGCCGACAACTCCACAATCTCCACCACATCCTCAAAACACTCGCCCAACAAACATCACGCCCACGACTCACAAACCGTCACCGTCCTCGAAACCGCCCTCGACGACCTCTCCCCCCAGATCCTCGCCTACGTCTCCGAGACCGCACTCGCACAAGGCGCACTCGACGTCATGCTCACTCCCGTCATCATGAAAAAGGGCCGCCCCGGCACCCTCCTCACCATCCTCTGCAATCCATCCGACAGCCCCGCCCTCCAGCAACTCATCCTGCGCGAAACCAGCACCCTCGGCCTCCGCATCCGTCAGGACACCCGCGTCTGCGTCGACCGCCACCACGCCACCGTCACCACACCCTACGGCGACATCCGCGTCAAGATAGGCACACTCAACGGCGAGCAGTGCAACATCGCCCCCGAGTTTGAAGACTGTCGTGCTGCCGCCACAAAACACAACGTCCCTTTGAAGCTGGTTCAACAAGCAGCCATCGCAGCCTACCTCAAATAATCCGCGCCACGCCCTCACCCCACAACACTGCATCCAATCGACAAGTCACTCTCACCGAGGAGCACACCATGGAGCGCAGAGACTTTCTCAAGACCGCAACCGCCACCGGCATCAGCGCAGCCATCCCGCTCAACCCGCAAACCCCTCCCGCCAGTCAGCCCACCAAGCGCCCCGAATCCCCCGACATGATCTATCGCGAACTCGGCACCACCGGCGAGCGCGTCTCCGCTATCGGCATGGGCGGCTACCATCTCGGCAAACAGAAAAACTCCGCCGAAAGCATCCAGCTCCTCCACGCCGGCATCGACCGCGGCATCACCTTCCTCGACAACTGCTGGGACTACAACGACGGCATCTCCGAGGTCCGCATGGGCCAGGGCCTGCGCAATGGCTACCGTCAAAAGGTCTTCCTCATGACCAAAATGGACGGCCGCACCGCAGACGAGTACAACAAACAACTCGAGCAGTCCCTCGGCCGCCTCCAGACCGACATGATCGACCTCGTCCAGTTCCACGAGGTCATCCGCATGGAGGACCCCGACCGCATCTTCGCCCCAGGCGGAGCCATCGAAGCCGCCATCGCCGCCCGCAGCGCAGGAAAGATCCGATACATCGGCTTCACCGGCCACAAAGATCCCGCCGTCCACCTCCGCATGCTCGAGATCGCACAAAACCACAGCTTCCACTTCGACACAGTCCAGATGCCCATCAACGTCATGGACGCACACTTCCGCTCCTTCGGTAAAGAGGTCATGCCCGTCGCGCTCAAACAAGGCATCGGCATCCTCGCCATGAAGACCTTCGGCGATCCCTTCATCCTCAAAAGCAACACCGTCCAACCCATCGAAGCCCTCCACTACGGCCTCACCCAGCCGGTCTCGGTCATCATCACCGGCATCGACAACACGCAAACTCTCGACCAGGCCTTCGAAGCCACACGCACCTTCAAGCCTCTCGACCAGACCCAGATCGCCTCTCTGCTTGCACGCACCGCCACCGCCGCCAGCGAAGGCAAGTTCGAACTCTTCAAAACCACCAACCACTTCGACGGCACCGCGGCAAACCCCAAGTGGCTGGGGTAGCAGCAGCAGCCTCTTGCTTTTCTGCTGTTTCATTTTGATTTTCTTGTTGTCATCCCCGAAGGGGATCTGCGTTCCCAACAATCACCTCATCATCATTGACGTCATCTCCGCTGGGTGCCCCATCAACTGACTGCAAGGCACCATCAAGTGACCACAAAAACACCATCGAACAACCATGAAACAACCACGAAAGTGATCACAACGATCGTCATCTCGACCGAAGCGGTTCACAGTCTCACCGTGAACCGCGCAGAGGATTGCGGCCACATCTCTCAGTTGCAGCGAACCGATGCATTCTGCGGTATCCGTCAAGATCCCTGTATTCTGTCTTTGCCCCCGTTCCTCCTTCGTCCACGAAACACCGGGTGCCCCATATCTCGACTTTGAGATGTGGGCATTCGCGAAGCGAACCGTAGTCTTACCCACTCGACGAAAGCTCAAGCAACACAGATGAATCCCACCACCCTCCTCGAACTCCTCGCCGCCGTCCAAACCGGGACCATCACCCCCGCCGCCGCCTCCCAGCGCCTCGCCGATATGCCCTACGAGGACATCGGCCACGCCCGCATCGACCACCACCGCACCCTCCGCACCGGCCTCCCCGAGGTCATCTACGCCCAGGGAAAATCCCCCCAACAGACCACCGAGATCTTCACCCGCATGGCCGCCGCCGGCACCGACGTCCTCGCCACCCGCGCCGACGAAGCCACTGCCGCCATGGTTCTCGCCGCCCACCCCAAAGCCATCCACCACTCCTCCGCGCGCGCCATCACCCTCAAGCAATCCCCGCCGGAGGACCCCAGGGGCCACATCGCCATCCTCAGCGCCGGCACCAGCGACCAGCCCATCGCCGAAGAGGCCGCCGTCACCGCCGAGCTCTTCAACTCCAAAGTGACCCGCCTCTACGATGTAGGCGTAGCCGGCCTTCACCGCCTCCTCTCCGTCCGCGACCAACTTACACAGTCAGACGTCGTGATCGTCTGTGCCGGAATGGAGGGCGCTCTCCCCTCGGTCGTAGGCGGATTGGTCGGAGTTCCCGTCATCGCCGTCCCCACCTCGGTCGGTTACGGAGCCAGTTTTGACGGCGCCGCAGCACTTTTGGGAATGCTAAACTCCTGTTCCCCAAACGTTACCGTAGTAAATATAGACAACGGCTTCGGCGCAGCCTACACTGCCGTATTAATCGCACGTGCCTCCGTCCGTCGTAGCTGAACGGAACGGCAGATTGCTAGCAAATTCGCTATCAAAGCGTGACGAAAGGCGGTCCCACAATGCTTCCTAATGACGACAAACCCTGGGCAAAGACCCTTGCACGCACAGTCATCTGCGTGACGATTGTAGGACTGATCTGCCTGGGACTGTTTCTCGACAGCCGCAACATGCTTCACATCCCTGAGGTCGTCGGTCTCTTCCTGCTCTTCCTCACCATCGTCCCACCCAACCTCGCTGTGCTCTACCCCTGGATACTTCCCACCCACCACCAGCCCAACAACAGCCACGTAACCAAATCCGTCCGATAAACCCCTGAAAGACTATGTCCTGCCGGACGAGCCTCCTGCGCGGAAGGCGGGCGTTCGCACGCCTTTTTAAAGCTTCGCGTGGTCCTCCCGACGGCCGGAATCATCTTCCTAGCGCCAACCGAAGGGGTCTACAAGTCACGAAGTGACCGCCCTCCGCGCAGGAGGCCCGTCCGGCAGGACATGGGTCTTTAGCCACCCAAAAACATGTCAAGCCCCAAACCCAGCTAACTAAAACAATAACAACAACATACCGCTGGCGTATCAGTTATCCCCAAACCGATATACTGAATAAGAACGAAGCTGCGGAGATCTCTCCGCAGCTTCCTCGCTTAAAGCAGGAAAACGCCACCGAAGTCACACATTTCAAGTACTTTAGGCGCAACTAATTTGGAATGAATGCTTTACAGAGATGGTATCCCCGTAAAGCAATATAAACAAACAACTTGCGTACAAATACCCCAAGGGGGGAAGGGGGAGGGGGTACAACCGAAAACATAGAGGACCTGCTAGCTTCTCTTCGCCATCGAACAGCGGTCAAACAGCCTTTACTGATTCACGCCACTAGCAAGGAAGCCACCATCCACCACAAGAATCTCGCCCGTAACAAACGCCGAGGCATCGCTCGCAAGAAAGATCGCCGCACCAACCAGTTCAGAGGTCTTGCCGAAGCGCCCCATGGGAGTCCGCATCAACAACTCTTTGCCCCGATCGCTCTCGTCCAGCAGCTTCTGGTTCAATGCCGTGCGAAAGACGCCCGGAGCAATCGCATTCACTGTCACACCCTGCGCGCTCCACTCCACCGCCAGCGACTTGGTCAACGCTCCAACCGCTGCCTTGCTGGCCGCATAAGCCGTGACCTCCTTCAGGCTCACAAACGTATTCAAGGAGGCGATGTTGAGGATGCGTCCGTAGTTGCGCTCGAGCATATGCTTGCCGAAGATCTGGCAGGCCCGCAGCGTTCCGGTCACGTTCGTATCCATGATGCCGTTCCAGGTCTCCTCTGTGACGGTCAACGTAGGCTCCCGCTTGATCTTCCCCGCGCAGTTGATCAGGATATCGACCTTGCCGAACGCCTTCACCGTCCCATCCAGCAGCGCCTGCAGGCTCGCCCGGTCCGCCACATCCGAGGTCAGCCGCAGCGACCTCCGCCCCGTCGCCTCGATCTCCTTCGCCGCCTCATCCACCTGCTCCAGGCGCCGCGAACTCGCCACCACATCAGCGCCCGCCTCCGCCAGACCAACCGCCATCGCCAACCCGATGCCCGACGTCCCTCCTACCACCACAGCCGACTTACCACTCAAATCAAACAACGGATGCCCCATAGAAAACGTCCTCTCTTTGTCTCAAAAATCCCGTCAAAATCAACGGTCACTCGACGGAATCTGCGCCAGAATCTGGCTCACGACCTCATCCGGCGATCGATCGTTCCCGACCCGAACAGCCTCGCTCGGCATCTCGAGCGTCGCAAGCTGACTATCCAGCAATCCAGGGTTCATATACTCATGCTTCCGCTCCGCAAGACGAGCCGCAAGCATCTCCTTAGGCGCCTCCAGTAACACGAAGCTTACCGCGCCCTTCGGCATTCCCGCCTGCAACGTCGCTCGATAACTAGCCTTCAGCGCCGAGCACGCCAGGACGCCGCTCTTCCCCGCAGCAAACCAGTCCCTAAGCAGCCGGTTCAGCACCTCAAGCCAAGGCTGTCGATCCCGATCATCGAGCGGATGTCCAGCAGCCATCTTCTCCTTGTTCGCCAGAGGATGGTAATCATCGCCATCGGCAAACACCGCTCCCACGCGCTCAGCCAGCAGTGTCCCAATAGTCGTCTTGCCCGATCCGCTCACGCCCATCAACACCACAATCATCCAGCAAACCCTCTCAACCGACTGCCACGAACCACAACCCGCAACTAGCTCTCGAAGCGACGCCGATAGGCCCAGAGTCCAAGACCAGGATTGGAGATGTAGAAGATCTCTTCCCCATCCACCACGTTCCAACCATCTGCCAGCGAGGCAGGATTGTACTTCGAGGTCATCTCCGCCAGATCGCCATACTCGAAGTGCACGCCTTCGATCTCCTCCCGAGTCAGGTGCCCCGGGCAGTAGCGAATCGTAAAGCGCCCCTCACTAGACCCATGGATGAGGTGGGCGGCGGCACTCAAATTTCCTGCAAGCTGCGGATCTTCTTTGACAGCTTCGAGGGTACTGGGAGTGCCACAGTAGCCGTACTTTCGGATCAAGGTATCGATGGCTGCATCTTCGCCGAATTCGTGGACGCCAGGAGCGAGGACGATCAGTTCTGCGTTGTCCGCAAGCGCCATGCGGGTGCGATAGACGCTCTTGTTTCCCAGCCATGTGCTTTTGAACTCGTGCGGATCGAGGAAAACAACCGCCTTCTTAATCTCTCGATCCATCATCTTGAAGTTGACCTTGAGACTGAGAGCTGCGGCAAGTTCGAAACACTCTGCATCATCGCCAACGTAGAGGCCGCGAATGACCAGCTTTCCCTCAGCGTTTTTGGCTACCACCGTCTGCACATAGACGATCGGCATGTGGCTGGCGAAGTGTTCGCTCGCGTAGTTCAGCACGCGCCGAACTGGAGTATCGGCGCGGCCCATCATGCGCTCCATTCCGTACACTGCGCCCAGGAAGTGGCTACGGTGGATTCCAATGGCGCCGCCTGTGCCAATAAAAACGTTCTTGTTGTAGTTCGCCATACCGACCACTTCGTGAGGAACGACCTGGCCTATAGAGAGGATGAGATCGTGGCCACCGTCACGCAGTAGTTTGTTTACTTGCGCGGGCCAGGTGTAGTCGAGCTTTCCTTCGCTGACTTCGTACATGAAATCGCTGGGCACTTCTCCGAGAGTGACGACATCGTTGCGCCAGTCGTGGTTGCGGAAGAGGGTTCGCGGAGTTGCGCCGTACATGGTTGCAATCTCCTGGTCCGTCATTGGCCTGTGCGTGCCGAGGGCGGGGAGAATGTCGGTGAGTTTGTCTTTGTAGTATCGCCACGCAAGTTCAGTCAGGACGCCGCTTTGAGAGTGCATTCGCGTGAAATCGGGCGGAATTACTAGGACTTTGTTGCGCTGGCCGAGTTTGTCCAGGGCCTGGAAGAGGTTTGCCTGCACTTCTGTCGGTGACATCTCCGTTGTCTCGCTGCCAGCGGCGAAAAAGAGGCTCATGGGCTTTGATCTTACTCCCGGTAAAGATTTGGACGGGCTAGGGTAGCAGATTGAAAAATGCTGTTTGCACGAAAAAAATCTGGACGGTTTGAGGAGGTGCTTTTGTGGCTTTTTGCTGGGTTTTTCGCAGGAGGTTGCCGAAATGGGTGAGTTTGTGGTGGTGTTTTGCTGGTGAGAACGTGGTGCGTTGCGTGGCTAACGTGGAGAAAAAACAGCGTTGATTTGGGCCGCAAAAAATGCGCCACGATTTTGAACTATTTTTTCATCGGTTGGTCAGAGCTACCCGGATTTGCGGCTTGGTTATTTCCTCCTTCTTCTTCTCGTGAGTTTTAGAGCTTGTAGGCCTTCCTGACGAGGTTTACGGTGAGGTCCTGAATGACTTCGAAGGCCTCGTCTTCGTCGAGGCGATGTTCAACTACGAGGCGGCCGAGGAAGGCGCAGTCGATGCGGCGGGCTACGTCGTGGCGCGAGGGGATGGAGAGGAGGGCGCGGGTGTCGTCGTTGAAGCCGACGGTGTTGTAGAAGCCGGCGGTTTCGGTGGCCTGCTCGCGGAAGCGCATCATGCCTTCGGGGGAGTCGTGGAACCACCAGGGCGGGCCGAGTTTGAGCGCTGGATAGTGACCGGCCAGAGGAGCCAGTTCGCGCGAGAAGGTGGACTCGTCGAGGGTGAAGAGGATGAAGGTGAGCCGCTGGTCGTTTCCGTAGCGGTTGAGGAGAGGCTGGAGGGCGCGGACGTACTCGGTCTGGGAGGGGATGTCGGCGCCCTTGTCGCGGCCGAATCTCTCGTGGAGCTGGCGGTTGTGGTTGCGGACCGAGCCGGGGTGGAGCTGCATGGTGAGTCCGTCTTCGACGCTCATGCCGGCCATCTCGGTGAGCATCTGGGCACGGAAGTACTCCTGCTCCTGAGGGACGGAGCGGCCGGAGATGATTCGACCAAAGAGGGAGGCGGCGGTGTCGGGGTCCAGGTCGGCGGTGAAGGCGGTGGGGTGGCCGTGATCGGTTGCGGTAGCCCCCATGGACTTGAAGAAAGCGCGGCGGTTGCGAAGTGCGTTGAGATAACCATCCCAGGTCGTGGTGTTTTCTCCGGTGATCTCACCGAGCTTGAGGATGTTCGCGAGGAAGCCGGTTTGGTCGGCGTCGATGACGGAATCTGGACGAAAGGTGGGCAGGATGCGACCCTTCCAGCCCGACTCCCGGATGGCTTTGTGGTATTCGAGGGTGTCGAGGGGGGTGTCGGTGGTGGAGAGGACTTCGATGTTGAATTGCTCGTAGAGTGAGCGGGGGCGGAACTGTGAGGTTTCGAGCTTCTGCGCGATGATCTCGTAGTACTCGTCTGCGTTCTCCGGGCTGAGGCGTTTGGTCAGGCCGAACTGGTTCTCGAAGGAGTAGTCGAGCCAGAGGCGGGTGGGGGTGCCGCGAAAGAGATAGTAGTTCTTTGCGAAGAGGCGCCAGACCTCTTTCGGGTCGACGGGTGCGGCGGCGCCGTCGAGTGGAGGGATGCCGAGCGGCGGGATACCAAGCGACTCGAGCGAGATTCCCTGCGAGTAGAGCATGCGAAAGATGTAGTGGTCAGGCTGGATGAAGAGGGCTGTGGGATTGGCGAAGGCTTCGTTCTCGGCGAACCAGCGCGGATCGGTGTGCCCATGGGGCGAGAGGATGGGCAGGTCCCGTACTGTCTCATAGAGTCTTGCGGAGATTGACCGCGCGTCGCTTTCAGCGGGAAAGAGCCTGTTCGGGTCGAGAATCATCCTTCATCACCTCTGCAATGGATGCCTGCGTGAAATGCCTGCACCATGAAGCGTACCAAAGATTCAGCCGTACCTCGAACAAAAGGTAGGAATCGGTCGGCTGTAACCTTTTTCGATGGCTGCAGTCGCATAGTAGAAGCCTGGGGTTTCCTTATGTTTGATTCGGATGTGAGCCGGGACGACCGGTCAAGAAAGATGACGAGACGGGTGTTTGTAACTGGCGGGGCTGCGGTTGCGGCCTCTTATGCTGTGCTGGTGATGCGGAGAGCCCCTGGGGTCGAGGCCAGCGTGACGATTCACGGGACACCGGGTGAGGTCACCATCGTCAACTTCAGCAATGACGGGAAGAGCCTGGGGAAGCAGACGGTTCAAAAGATCGTAAAGACCGATGGAGAGTGGCTTCAACAGCTGGGCAAAAACTCGTTTGAGATCTCGAGAGAGGCGGATACCGAGATGCCCTATTCGGGCGTGAGCCTGAACGAGCATGGCAGGGGTGTCTTTCGCTGCGTCGGCTGCGATACGGCGTTGTTCGACTCGCAGACGAAGTTCGAATCGGGTACCGGCTGGCCGAGCTTCTGGGCGCCGATTGCGAACGAGAATGTCGCCGAGGTCGCAGATCGTTCGCTGGGGGTGGAGCGCACCGAGGTCAAGTGCGTGCGGTGCGAGGGGCATCTCGGGCATGTCTTTGATGATGGGCCGGCGCCGACGGGGCTTCGGTATTGCATGAACTCGGCTTCGATGAAGTTTGCGAAGGCTTAGGCTGCGATCGAGCCTATCGCTGGCATCTCTGACCGTGTTTGGAGTTACGAAAAATCGCGGCTCTGACGGGATAGACTAACTAACAGGATGAGCCAAGACCACGTTCTCGCCCACAAACACTGCATCAAGCATCGAAGCGAATTGGAAAAGAGCAGTCTTTGCGGCTGCTTTTATTGCCTTGCCATCTTCCCACCATCAGACATCGTTGAATGGATCGATGATGGCCAGACCGCCCTATGTCCAAAATGCCCCGTGGACTCAGTGATTGGCTCTGCGTCTGGTTATCCCATTACGGCTGAATTCCTACATCGTATGCACGACCACTGGTTTTAGCCGGACAATTTCAAATTGAGGCACTACCTTGAGTTACAAAGACTCGATGTCAAGAGTTCGGACTATCGGAATTACAAATTCCCCCCGTTGCAGGGGAACCGATTTAGAGACAGAGAAAAAGGCATCCCGAAGGATGCCTTTTTCTCTGTGTTGCAGAGGCTACTACGGGAGGTAGTAACGCATGCTGGTGAAGACCATGTTGTTGGTCGCCTTGGGGCTGCCGTAGGTTGTGGTGGCTGCACCGGCGGCGCTTGTGATACCAGACCACGCATCGCGCGTGAGATAGCTGTACTGCATCTGGTACTGGAGGCGTCCGTACTTGGGGTTGGTGTAGACGCGGTAGGTGAATCCTGCCGTTCCTTCGAACACGGCGCGGGTTGCACCAGCGCAGCTTCCGGCGCCTGCTGGGTTATAGGGGGCAGAACCAGCGAACGGGTTCGTCGTGGTGGCAGTGGGCAGGCCTTCGGTGCCGCAACCTGAGTCAACTGCGTTGGTTGGCGCGTAGCCGATCTGCTTGCCGGCGGAGGAGCCGAGGGTGCTGAGGTAGATGGTGCGCTGTGCGTACTCGCCACCGAAGTAGCCGAATACGTCGAGCTTCTTGGTGGGGTGAAGCTCAAGCGAACCGAGAGCCTGGTAGTTCTTGATGGGCTCGAGAGTTCCGTCCGGATGAACGGTGATATCCGGAAGGGTGGAGGTGCCGTAACGGCCTACGCCGGTGCCACCGAGGAAGTGGACGCCGAAGTCTGCATAGTGGGTGACGGGAACGCGGGCGTTGGCGAAGAAGCCGCCGCCGACCTTGGTGTTGTTGGCCGCACCAGCAGCCGATGGGACGGTGAGGGTCTGGTTGGGGTAGTAACGATCACGGAACCAGCGAGCCAGACCGCCGGCTTCGAAGTGACCAACCTTGGCATCGTAGGTGAACTTGACGATGACGTCAGGAGCGATGTTGTTGGAGTAGTTGGCGGTCAGGTTATAGAGACCGCCGCCGGTACCTGCGTTACCGATGAAGAAGTTGTTGTTGGCGTTGGACGCGGAGTAGACGTACTCAGCCTGTTCGACCGCGATTGCACCGGTGAAGCCACCGATCTTCTGCTGGAACCGGACTCCCGGCTGACGCTCCCAGCTGAAACCGACCTGGTACTGAGCGTCGATGGTCATTGGGAGATTTTCCGTGCGGTTGTCGGTGCTCTTCTTGGTTTCGGTGACGAGGGACCACATCTGACCGCCGGTTACCGTGAAGCCTTTGTTGGTGGCAGCCTGACCCCAGATCTGACGCTGACGGAGCGTATAGCTGTTGCTCTGGTTGTCGTTGCTGGTGGCGCCGGCGGAGAGGAAGTCAGCTTCGACGTAGCCGGAGAGCTTGAAGGGGCCGGGGTTGGCGACAAAGAGTGCGCCGATGCGGCTCTGACGGCCAGAGAAGTTGAATTCGCTGGTGTTGGACTGAGCTGCGCCAGGATAGGGGGTGGCGTTGAATGGCGTGTTGACGTCGGAGTTGAGCGAACGCTGACGATAGACGGATTCAGCCGCGAAGAAGGCAACGGGAGTGATGGCGACACCCTTGTAGTGAATGGCCAGAGGCGACTCGAGTTCGTCCGAGATGGTCTTCTTGGTGTCGCTGATGGTCTGGGCGAGGCCGACGTTGGTGGTCTTGAGGTCTGTCACGGTGCTGTTCAGGCTGGAGACGGCATCGGTATTGGTCGAAACCGTTGCGGTGAGGCTGTCAGCCTTGGCCGATGCATTGGCAGCTGCTGTCTGTGCATCCTGAGCGGACTGCTGAGCGGCCGCAAGCTTCGCGTCCTTGTCGGCATTCTGCTGTTTAAGAGCATCGATCTGGGCCTGTTGGCTCAGCATCTGCTCGCGCAGCTCGCGGATCTGGCGTGCCAACGGGCTCTCGACTGGCGCCTTCTTGTGAACTGGCGCCTTGCTGGTCGTCTTTTTCGTTGCCGTGCTGGTTTGCGCCTGGAGAGATATTGAACTGATAACCAATATCGCTGCCATAGTCGCTCGTAGTTGCTTCGTCATGGAACCTCGCAAAAGTATGAAAAGGCATAAGGACAACAAGAAAGGGTGCGGGGCTTGTAGGCCCACTCCAACTTTCTTCCTTTGCTCTTTGAGTTATGCTCACAAACTCGTGTGAACAGAGGAATAATTTGTGCGGTATTCACCGAGAAAATACGTTTCACTGTGGATATTTCATGAACTTTGGTATTTTTTTGATTTTTGCTGACTGAATTGAGTAACCCCTTGGGTTGCAGAACTGATTTACCGTTATGTTCATGTCCTGTTACCGTGTTGGCGCTCTCCTGGTGGGATTTGGCCTCTTTGCTTCTGTCGCTTCGGCTCAGTCTTCAATTAATGGGTCTGCTCCGTCTGCTATTAAGTTGATCCCGATGCCGCGCGAGATACATGCGGCGGGGGATGAGGCGCTGACGCATGGGGTGGGTATCTTTTGCGTGGCTCCTTGTGCTGTGGAGGACCGCTTTGCGGCGGACGATTTGGCTGCGTCGCTGAAGGAGCGCGGCATTGTGGGATCGGCGGGGGCGGTTGCGATTGAGCTGGCGCGGACGAGTGCTCATCCGGAGGTGAAGTTTACCGACGAGATGAAGGCTGAAGGCTATGTGATTACGAAGACTGGGAACACGCTGGCCGTGGTTGGGGATTCAGCGGCGGGGGTGTTTTATGGGGCGCAGACGGTTAAGCAGCTGATCGAGGGGGATGGGGGGAAGGCGGTGCTGCATTGGGCCAGCGTGAGGGACTGGCCGGCGATGAAGTATCGCGGGCTGGATGACGATCTGTCGCGGGGGCCGGTGACGACGCTGGAGTTTCAGAAGCACCTGATTCGGACGCTGGCGGCTTATAAGGTCAACTTGTACTCGCCGTATTTTGAGCATACGCAGCAGTATGCTTCGAATCCGCTGATGGCTCCGCCGGGGGGAAGTGTTTCTGCGGAGGAGGCTCGGGAGCTGGTGGAGTATGCGCGGCTGTATCACATTGATGTGGTGCCGGAGCAGGAGGCGTTTGGGCATCTGCACCATAATTTGGCGTGGGAGCAGTATCAGCCGCTGGCGGAGACTCCGCATGGCGCGGTGCTGGCGCCGGGGCAGCCGGGGTCGATTGCGCTGATCAAGCAGATGTTTACGGAGTTGGCGGCGCTTTATCCTGGGCCGTTTTTGCATATTGGCGCGGATGAGACGGTGGACCTGGGACTGGGGCAGACCAAGGCTGATGTGGATACCCGAGGGCTTGGAGCGGTCTATTTGGATTTTTTGCAGCGGATTGTGACGGAGTTGAAGCCGCTCAATCGAAGGTTCCTGTTTTGGGGGGATATCGCGCAGGATTCGCCGGACTTGCTGAAGGATCTGCCGCAGTCGTTCAAGGATTCCACGATTGCGGTTGCGTGGGTTTATAACCCCGAACCTCGTGGATATGACCGGTTTCTGACGCCGTTTACGAATGCGGGGATGGAGACGTGGGTGGCTCCGAGCGTGAACAACTTCAGGAAGGTCTATCCGAACAACAACTATGCGCTGGAGAATATTCAGCGGTTTACGGCCGACGGGCAGCGGCTGGGGTCTACGGGACAGCTGAATACGATCTGGAATGATGACGGGGAAGGGCTCTTCAATCAGGATTGGTATGGGATTCTGTTTGGTGCAGCGGCGGCCTGGCAGAAGGGCGAGTCTTCCATTCCAGAGTTCCAGAACGCTTACGGGCAGGTGTTTCATGGAGACGCGACGGGGGATCTGAATGAGGCGCAGAAGGAGATGATGCTGGCGCACTCTGTACTGAAGGAACAGGCGAAGGAGGGGGATGGAACCAACAGCATCTTCTGGCTGGACCCGATGTCGAAGGATGGGTTGCGGATTGGGGCGCAGGTGCTTCCGTATGCGCATGAGCTGCGGCTACATGCGGAGCGCGCTCTGACTCTGATTGCACAGGCAAGGGCTGCTGCGCCTGCGCCGCAAGCCGCCTCGACGGGGGCCAAGGCTTATGATCCTGCGGACTCTTATCCGAGTGCGCCTACAACGCTTCGAGAGACTGCAGCGATCGACGCGCTTGAGCTCGGCGCTCGGCGCATGGATCTGATCGGGTTGAAGTTTCAGCTGTCCGAGGAGATTGCGCAGGGTTATCAGCGCGCCTACGCGATGCAGAACACGACGGATAAGAAGCAGCGCATGAGCGTGAGCCGTGAACTGTCGGATATTAATGGCGTGAACGGTCGAATTCAGGATTTCATTGACGCCTATTCCCTACTGCGTGATCTGTATGAGCAGGCGTGGTACCGGTCGAATCGCGCGTACGCGCTCCGGCCTGTGCTGGAACACTACGACTACATGGTTGGAATCTGGGAGGGTCGCAGCGACAGAGTCAGGAGCGCGCAGCGTCAGTGGTCGGATACTCACACGCTTCCGCCTGCTGCAGACCTGGGCATACCGCCTCCGGCCCCTGCTGCGAAATAACTCTTTCGGGAGATGAGTGGCGCTCAGGTCGCGGAATCTGGCAATCTAAAAGACCATGCTTTCGACGGACTCCATCGGCCTCTCACTCGGAATTGATTTCGGCACTACGAACAGCTCCATCGCGTTTTGCCGCAAGAGCGAAGTGGAATTAGTCTCCTTTCCTGCGGGTGCGGCGACGACGGAGTCATTCCGCTCCGTGCTGTATCTGGAGCTGCATAGGCATGCGAGTCGCACGCAGATTAAAGGATTCACTGGGCCGCAGGCGATCGAGCACTATCTTCGTGCCGAACATAAGGGCCGGCTGATTCAGTCGCTCAAGTCCTATCTCACCAGCCGGACGTTGACTGGGACTGAAGTGTTTGGACGGCGTTACACCATTGAAGACCTGATCGCTCGCATCCTCACCGATCTGAGATTATCTGCCGAGCGGCAGTTAGGCCGTCCAGTGCGCCATGCCACGGTGGGGCGGCCGGTGCGCTTTGTTGGTGCCGAGAGTGTTGAAGATGATGACTTTGCTGTGCAGCGGCTGCAACAGGCGTTCGTTCATGCTGGTTTCGAGTCGGTCGAGTTTGAGATGGAGCCGATTGCGGCGGCCTACGCGTACGAGTCCACGCTGGATCACGACGAACTGATTTTGATTGGGGACTTCGGCGGCGGCACGAGCGACTTCTCGTTGCTGCATGTTGGTCCCGGCGTTCGCGCGCGAGGTCGAACGGCGAAGGATCTACTGGGTAACAGCGGGCTCGGGTTGGCGGGTGACAGCTTCGATGCGCGAATCGTTCGTAAGCTGGTGTCTCCGGCGCTGGGATCTGACAGCCTGGAACGGTCTTATGCGCAGGCTCCGGACCGTCCGGCGAGCATCATCCCGGCGGCTCCGGCGTGGATCTATGCCAACCTGGAGCGCTGGCACTACCTCTCGTTTCTGAAGACGCGAAATGTCGCGGAGATTCTGAAGAGCGCACGGGCGCGTGCGCAGGAGCCGGAGAAGATCGAAGCGCTCATCAACTTGATCGAAGAGGACCTTGGATACCAGCTACATCAGGCTGTCCAACGTTTGAAGGTTGAGCTGTCGCATCACGAGTCTGCCGAGTTTCACTTTCGCGATGGCAGTATGGATCTTGTCGCGACGGTTGAGCGCAAGGAGTTTGAAGGGTGGATCGCGGACGAGTTGCAGTCGATTGAGCGGTGCGTCGATACTCTGCTTGCTACAAGCAACATTCCTGCGGGAGAGGTTGACCGAGTGTTTTTGACTGGAGGAACCAGCTTTGTTCCTGCGGTGCGTCGCATCTTCGAATCCCGGTTCGGTGCATCGCGAGTGCGTACAGGCAACGAATTTACGTCAGTTGCGCGGGGGCTTGCACTGCGAGCCGAAGAGGTTCGAGTAAGAAGCCACTAGGATCGCCGAGCTTGAGGCGAGACGTTACGAGACTGCCTTGACTGCTTCCCTTGCCCGCCAGAGCGCGCCTTCCAAAGAATCGACAACCCCGTCCAGGACTTTGACGCCGGGGGAGGAGGTCTTGAGAGCGGCTACCATTGCGCTGCGAACCAGCGAGATGTGCTCGAGGATACTTCCAGTGCAGGCCGCGTCGATCTTGCGCCTGCCGCCGGACTCCTTCATCTTCAAGGCGACGAGAGCTACCTGCTCGGCAAGCTCTACGCCTGCGCGCTCGAGGACCGCGATGGCGAGTTCGTCGCCAGCCTCTGCACATCGCACGATGACGGGGACGAGCGCTGGGAGGTCTGGACCGGGGCGGGCGTTGGCCCTCTCGACGATTTCGCCGAGAGATTTGAGTCCCCAGAATTCTCCGATCTCGGCGAGTAAGGTAGTTGCGACACCGCGATCTTTGGCCCAGAAACCGGCGCGTAGAGCCTCCTGCGCGATCCAAAAGCCGGAGCCTTCGTCGCCCAGAGCCGGGCCCCAGCCGCCAGCCTGATACATGGCTCCGTCGGCGGCACGGCCGATGATGTTCGAGCCTGTGCCGGCGATGATGAGGACGCCGGGGCCGCCGTAGAATGCGCCTTCGAGGGCGATCTCGTCCTCGCTTAGGAGGTGCAGATCCCCTCCAATGACGGCTCCGATCTCGCGCTCGGCCCACTCGCGAACGGCGTCGATGGATAGACCGGCGAGTCCGACGCAGGTTTGTGAGAGCTCGCCGAGGCTTACGTTGGCCACTTGAGAGACCTCTGCCAGCATCGCCCGAAGGTGCGAGGAGGCCTCCGCTTCGCTGACACGCATGAGCTCTACGCTTCCGGTGACGGCGCGGCCCAAGATCGTCGTTTCATCTGCCAGGAGACAACGTGTCTTCGTACCACCTGCGTCGATTGCGAGAAACAGAGCCATAGCTTGAAATGATATGTCAGGCGCAGGGGCGCGGAACCCTCTGTGGGTGCAACCTTCGTTCGGCGCGTTTGATGGGAGCGGTCTGCTGCGTGCAAGCGGGCTATCGCTATACACTGGCACGAATGTATGCTGCCGTAACTCCAACGCGTCTTCATCCCTTCGATCTTGGTCTGATCGTCGTTTATCTGATCGGTATTACTCTCTTCGGCTTGCGGTTTCGGAGCGGGAAAGATCCGAATGCGAGATCGCTGCGCAGTTATTTTCTGGCTGACCAGACGATTCCCTGGTGGGCGATTGCGCTGTCGATCGTCTCTGCGGAGACGAGCACACTGACGATCATCAGCATTCCGGGTGTGGCGTTTGCGGGGGACTTCGGGTTTCTGCAGATTGTGATCGGGTACATGCTGGGCCGTGTGGTGGTGGCGTTGATCTTTCTGCCCAAATATTTTGAGGGGCGAATGTTGACTGCGTATCAGCTGATCGATCAGCGCTTTGGACATACGTTGCACAAGGTGACTGCGGGATTGTTCCTGCTGACTCGCGCGGCGGCGGAGGGAGTGCGGGTGTTCGCGGTGAGCATCGTGGTGGGGATCGCGATTGGGACGCGGGATGTGCTGTCGATTGGGATTATCTCGGCGCTTACGCTGCTGTATACGTTCGAGGGCGGGATGGCGGCGGTGATATGGACCGATGTGGTGCAGATGGTGATCTACATTGGCGGGACGATGGTTGCGATCTTTACGCTGGGGACGCATGTGCCCGGGGGGTGGTCGCAGATACACGACGTCGCGGCGGCGGCGGGTAAGTTTCGGCTGTTTCATTTTGCGCTGAACCTGACGCAGAGCTATACGTTCTGGGCGGGTGTGCTGGGGGGAACCTTCCTGACCATGGCGTCGCATGGCACGGATCAGTTGATGGTGCAACGGATGTTAGCGGCGCGGAGTCTGCGGGAGTCGCGGCTGGCGCTGCTGGCCAGTGGTGCGGTGATTTTTTTGCAGTTCACGCTGTTTCTGCTGATCGGTGTGGGGTTGTATGTCTTCTATGGGCTGCATCCAGCGGTGTTCGCGTCGGCTGATCGGATCTTCCCGACGTTCATTGTGCGAGAGATGCCGATCGGGATTGCGGGGCTGCTGGTGGCGGCGATTCTTGCGGCGGCGATGTCGAATTTGAGCGCGGCGTTGAACTCGCTTTCTTCGACGACGGTGGTGGACTTCTATATGCATTGGCGGCCGGAGGCGGATGACCGCGAACGGATGATGATCTCGCGCTCGAGCACAGTCGTTTGGGCGCTGGTGCTGTTTGGGGTGGCAGTGTATAGCGTGTTTGCTGGCGGAAAGGGACACGTGGTGGAGGTGGGGTTGTCGATTGCTTCGGTGGCCTACGGGGCTTTGCTGGGTGTGTTTTTGCTGGGGACGCTGACTCGATATGCGACGCAGACGGGAGCGATTCTGGGGATGATGTGCGGGTTTGGGCTGAATCTTTTGCTGTGGCTCTCGCCGGGTGTGATCAAGGTTGGGCCAGTTACGATTCCGCACATCGCGTTCACCTGGTATGTGCTGATTGGTTCGATCGTTACGTTCGTGATTGGGTCGGTTGGTAGCTTGCTGTTTCGCGGGGATGGCACGACGCGGAAGCCGCAACGATCTGCGGCTAAGGTGGCTGGGATTGTGATCGCGCTCTCGCTTCCCTTTCTGCTTCCATCGCGAGGGGCTGCGGAAGAAGCTCAGGTAGAAGCGCATAAGGGCTACGACTTCAGCGCGGTTTCGACGCTTGTGGATGAGGCGATCAGCGCGAAGAAGGTACCGGGTGCGGTGGTGCTCATCAACCATGATGGACGAACGGTGTTTGAAAAGGCGTATGGGAATCGTGAGCTTGAGCCTGCTTTGGAGCCGATGACGGAAGATACGGTCTTCGATATGGCTTCGCTGACGAAGTGTCTGGTTACGGCTACCGCGGTGATGCAGCTTTATGAGGCGCATAAGCTTCAGTTCGACGATCCGGTGGCGAAGTATCTGCCGGAGTTTGCCGTGAACGGGAAGCAGGCGGTTACGATTCGTGAGCTGCTGACGCACTACTCGGGTTTGCCGGAGGATATTGACCTAAAGGATGCGTGGGGGCTGGCTGCTCCGGATAAAGCGGAGGGGATTAGGCGCGCGATGAATGCGACGCTCGAGAGTGTGCCGGGAACGCACTTCAAGTATTCGGATATTAACTTCATCACGTTAGGGGCGCTGGTGGAGAAGATCAGTGGGCAGCCGCTTGAAGAGTATGCACAGGAGCATATTTTGGGACCACTGGGGATGACGCATACGCGATATCTGCCGTTCGCTGAGGCTTGCGGATCGTTTGAGGCAGCCGGATCAGCGATTGTTGGTAGGCCGAACTTCACCAAGAGTGCACCGGGAAATGGACAGACTGCGGTGACTATATCTGATTATTCGTGCCCGCCTCCTAAGTGGATCCCGTTCGCACTCGATCCTCAGATTGCGCCAACCGCTTATGACGATCAGGGTACGGCGGCTACGAATCCTGACTTTGGCCGGATGCTGCGTGGGACGGTGCATGATCCGACGACTCGGCGGATGGGCGGAGTTGCGGGACATGCTGGAGTGTTTTCTACGGCTGCGGATGTTGCGTTGTTTGCCCAGGGGCTGTTGGATCGGCTTGCGGGTAGGCCGAGTAACTTTCCCTTGACCCAAGCAACGCTAAAGCTGATGACGGAGCGGGAGCAGCCGTCTACTGCGGTGACTGGCGCAACGATCTTTACTCCAGATGGAAAGACGACGACGGGCGTTGCGGTGCGGGGATTTGGCTGGGATATCAACTCGGCGTTTTCACGGCCGCGCGGCGAGGTCTTTCCGATTGGGAGCTTCGGGCATACGGGATTTACTGGGACATCCCTGTGGATGGATCCGGAGCGCGATAGCTTCGTCATTATTTTGTCGAATGCGATTCATCCGCGTGGAGCGCCCCCTATCTCAGTGTTGCGGGGACAGGTGGCCTCTGCTGCGGCTCGTGCGATGCGGGTTGGCGTGGAGCATTCAACGACCATTGCTGGTGCTCAGACGCTCACGGGATTGGACGTGCTTGAGGCTACTCACTTCGAGGCTCTGGCGGAGGCTGCGAAACGTCACGGCAATCGCCTGAGGCTGGGGTTGCTAACGAACCAGACTGGGCTTGATCGCGAAGGCAGACGGACGATCGACATCTTGCAGCACAGCCTGCCGGAGGTTGAGCTGAAGACGTTGTTCTCTCCGGAGCATGGTCTTCTTGGGACCAAAGATACTGTGAAGATCGGCAATGATGTAGATCCAGCGACCGGACTTCCGATACTGAGTCTGTATGGCGCGAAGCCTGAGCAGCGCCATCCCGGCCTCGAGTCTCTGAAGAATCTTGATGCTGTGGTGATTGATCTGCAGGATGTGGGGGTTCGGTTCTACACGTATGAGGCGCTGGTTGGATACTTTCTCGAGGCGGCGGCGCAGGCTCATATTGAGATTATCCTGCTCGATCGTCCGAACCCAAACGGCGGTGTGGCGGTGCAGGGGCCGGTGTCTGATGCAGGGGCCGAGTCCTATAACAACTACATGCCGATGCCTGTTCGCAACGGCATGACTCTCGGGGAGCTTGCTCTCTACTTCAACAGCGAACGGCGGGTTCCCGGTCCGACTTCGCCGAACATTCTGATTCCCATTCACGCGCAGCTGGTTGTGGTGCCGATGCAGAACTGGTCTCGCGTACAGTACTTTGATGAGACGGGATTGAAGTGGACAAATCCGAGCCCGAACCTGCGGACTCCGACGGCGGCTACGCTCTATCCCGCTGTGGGCCTGGCTGAGATGACGAATATCTCTGTCGGCCGCGGCACAGACAAACCTTATGAGCATATTGGCGCGCCCTACATCAATGCGCCAGAGCTGGCGGCCTACCTGACCGCGCGAAAGATTCCTGGAGTGAGCTTCGCACCGACTAACTATGCGGTTGCAGAGGACTCCAATCACTATCCCTCTCATGGGAAGGCGATCCCTGGGATTGCTTTTACCGTGACGGACCGAGTTGTTTTCAACTCTCCTGAGATGGGGATCGAGCTGCTCAGCGCGTTGCACCATCTCTATCCGGAGTTTCAGCTGGCAAAGGCTGCGTACCTGGTGACGAATGTGGATACGATGCAGGCGCTGACCAACCTTGACGATCCCCGTAAGATCGCAGCCGGCTGGGCGACGGACCTGGCTACTTTTGAGCGCCGACGCGAGAACTACCTGCTTTACAAGTAACCCGCTTGTGACACGAATTGTGTACCATGCGTGGAGCCGGAAGTCATAATATTCCTTGGTCTCTTCGCCTTATTTACGTCACAATAGTGGAACGCTCCCAGATCGAAGGTCTCCTGAATGCCCCGTATCAACTTTCAACAGCAACTGGTCGCTCTCAAAGATAAGCTTCTTGCCATGGCAGCTCTGTCACAGCAGGCTCTTTCGTTGTCGCTCGAGGCGTATCTGACTGGGGATCTGAGTCTTTGCGACCACGTTAAGGAGATCGAGGCTGCGATCAACGCGGCGGAACGTGACGTAGACGAGATGGCGTATGACCTGCTGGCCAAAGAGCAGCCGATGGCTATCGATCTTCGTTTCATTCTGTCCGTGATTAAGATCAACGGCGATCTGGAACGCATTGGAGACCAGGCGACCAACATCGCTTCGCGTACCCAGTACCTGCATGATTCTCCGAAGATCTCTCTGCCGATCGATATACCGGATATGGGCGAGAAGGTTGGGGTGATGATCCGCCGGGCGATTCAGTCGTTGCTGGAGGCGGACGCGAAGCTGGCGGAGTCCGTGCTTGCGATGGACGATGAGATCGACGATATGAACCGCGATGTGCAGAATGAGTTGATTGAGGTGATGCAACAGCATCCGGTGGTAAGTGGGCAGGCGTTGAATGCGATCATCATCTCGCGGAACCTGGAGCGGGCGGCGGACCACGCCACCAATATCGCCGAAGATGTCATCTTCTGGGTTCGCGGTTCGGATGTTCGGCACAAGCTCTCCCTCGCAGAGGCGGATTGAGTCATGAGTGCGCTGACAGACGGAGGGGCCTTGACGTGTGGTCCTGGGACAACTAAGCTTAGATTTATGGTGAGTTCGACTCAGCTTACGCCAATGGCTTGTCGCACGTGTTGTCACGACTGCGTGCGCCGTTGCCTTTGCCTGAGTTGTAGACTTACCCGATAAGTCTCCTTTTTCTTAGCAAAGCCACCAGCGCCCACTGAATACGGTGGGCCTTCTTGTTTCTGCCACACACAAAAGGATACTCCTCATGAGCACACCAGCCACACCCGTTCTTAAAGAGACCAAAGCACAAAAGTCTGAACGCTTGAAGCTGGCGAAGAATCCGTGGGAGGCGTGGGAGGAGGTTCGTCAGTTTGCTAAGGAGGGCCGCGAATCGGTTCTTCCGGAGTGGGCCGGCCTCTACTTCAAGTGGTGGGGGATCTATACCCAGGGCGATGGTGTGGGAGCCACAGGAGGTGTCGGCGGCGAGGGGAAGGCGACCGAGTACTTCATGATGCGTATCGGCCTGCCGAACGGGATTCTTACCAGCGCACAGTTGCGGGTCATTGCGGATCTCACGAAGAGGTATGCTCGGAATCTCGCTGATATTACGACGCGGCAAAATATACAGCTGCACTGGCTGACCATTGAGGCATTGCCTGAGGTGGTGGATGCGCTCACTGCGGTGGGGCTCAGCCCAAAGGGCGCGTGTGGTGATGTTGTCCGCAACGTGACGGGCTGCCCGCTGGCTGGAATAGATGGACACGAGCTTGTCGACGCTTCGCCGCTGGCTGTGGAGATTGCGCACAAACTCACGGCCAATCCCGAGTTCTATAACCTGCCACGCAAGTTCAAGATCTCCGTCACCGGTTGCCCGCTGTGGTGCTCGTACCCGGAGATCAACGATGTTGCGCTGACGGCCATCAGACGTACGATCGACGGCAAGGAAGAGGTTGGCTATACGTTGCGGGTGGGTGGCGGTCTGTCGACGGAACCTCACCTTGCGGTGCGTATCCCTGCGTTTATTAGGCAGGATCAGGCGTATGCGGCTGTGCATGCTACGGCCGAGATATTTCGCGAACAACAGGAGCTACGAGAGAACCGCACTCGCGCTCGAATCAAGTATCTATTTATGCGACATGGCTGGACTGCGGAGTCTTTTCTGGAGGCCTTAGAGGCCAAGCTGGGTTACAAGCTGGATCCGAGCCCGGTCACCGAGGATGTGATTCCCGATGATGTTTATCGTGATCATATTGGCGTCGCGCCACAGCGTCAGGCTGGGTTGTCGTCGGTGGGCGCCAGCGTGCTGCGTGGCCGCCTCTCAGGGGAGCAACTCCACCAACTGGCGGAGTTGGCAGACCAGTATGCAGGCGGAGAACTTCGCACGACGATTATGCAGAATATCCTGATCGTCAATGTGCCGAACGAGAAGACGACCGATCTGGTGTTGGCGCTGAATGGAATGGAGTTGCATGTGGATGTTTCAGCCTTCTGGCGGGGAGCGATCGCGTGCACCGGTACGGAATTTTGCAAGCTGGCGATTGCAGAGACAAAGGGCTTTTCGAAGTGGCTGGTCAGTGAGATGGAAGAGCGCCTGCCAGGCTTCGACCAGCAGATCAAGCTTCACGTTACAGGCTGCACCAACAGCTGCGGACAGCACTGGATCGCTGACATTGGGCTTGAGGGCAAGAAGATCAAGAAGGACGGGAGATTGGTGGACGCCTTCTATTTTTGCGTGGGAGGAGCGGTGGGTAAGTTCGCTCGGACCGCTCGACCATTGGGCTATCGTGCGGCGGCGGACGATGTTCCGGATGCTATTGAGCGGTTGTTGCGGAGGTATCTTGAGGCTCGTGAGCCGGAAGAAGATCTGCGAGCTTACTTTGCGCGCACTGATGACGATAGCCTGCGGGCCCAGCTTGCTGGTACGGTGATCGATCCTGTGGAACGCGATGCTCCACCGGTCGGCGCCGGCCGCCACGCGCCGGGAGAGTAACCTAGTTTCATGGATCTTTTCCCTATCTTTCTGAAGATTGCCGGCCGGCCATGCATCGTGATTGGAGCTGGAAATCTTGCTGAAGCGAAGATCGACTCGCTGCTGGCGGCTCACGCAAAGGTGACGGTGATTGCGCCGGAAGCCCGTCCTCACGTGGTCGAGAGGGCGGCGGCGGGCGAGCTCGAATGGCTGCGCCGGGATTACGTGGAAGGTGATCTGCTGGGGCAGTTCCTTGTGGTCGCGGCGACCGATAATCCTGTGGTAAATCGCGCCGTTTTCCGGGAGGCGACCGAGAAGAACCTCCTCTGCAACGCTGTCGACGATCCCCCGTTCTGCGACTTTTACTTTCCTTCTGTCGTGCGGCGTGGCGATCTGCAGATTGCTATTTCGACCGCTGGGGCTAGCCCGGCGCTGGCACAGAGGCTGCGCAAAGAGATCAACTCGCAACTGCCTTTGGATGTCGGCGACTGGCTGACCGACCTCGGGAATCTGCGCCGTGAGGTGACACAGATGGAGCCGCTAAATGAAGAGCGGAAGTGGCTGCTTCACCAACTCGCACAGCGTGAGGTGTGCGGCTATGAGGCCTGCCCCTCCCGCCTGCTTGCCCGTGAGCATGCTTTGAAGAATCCATTCCCCGAGAAGAAATCGTGAACGCTGCTGCTCAGCCAGGAACCGTCTACTTAGCAGGTGCAGGACCGGGTGACCCGAACCTGCTTACCCTTCGAGTTCTTCGACTACTTGAAACAGCGGACCTGATTCTGCCTGATGATCTGGTCTCAGCGGAGATCCTGTCGCTGGCCCATGGGGGGGCGGAGGTTATACCGGTCGGGAAACGGTGTGGGCAGCCGCGCATTACGCAGGCTGAGATTCACGTTCTTATGCTGGGGGCGGCGCAGGCGGGCCGATCCGTGTTGCGGCTGAAGTCCGGCGATCCGTTGATCTTTGGGCGCGCGGGCGAGGAGATCGGCGCACTGCGTGGAGCGAAGATTCCGTTCGAGATCGTCCCCGGCATTACGACTGCTTTTGCTGCGGCCGCTAGACTAAAGACGCCGCTGACAGATCGCAGCGCAGCTTCAAAGCTGATTTTGGCTACAGCGCACCATGCGGCGGAGAAGCTGGAACTGACGCCGAAGTGGGCGGGAGCTCTGCCGGAGGACGCCACGCTGGTGATCTATATGCCGGGCCGCAGGTTTCGTGCGTTGGCAGAGGATCTAATCTCTTCAGGAATCGCCGGTGAGACGCCGTGTGTTGCAATCAGCAAGGCAACTGCGGCGGATGAGCATGTTTACAGCACAACTCTTGCCGAGCTTGACGATAGCGCGGTGGGTCCTGCTCCTGTGATCCTGCTGATCGGCAATGCTATTCAAGCGCCGCAGCAGGTCACAAGAGGCTTAGGACAGTCTTAGGCTTTGAATCTGCGACGGATTGCACCAGCTGCGCCGACCACTCCCGTCAGGACGAGGATGTAGCTGGAAGGCTCGGGAACAACCGGGACCGGTGGAGCAGGTGTGTCGGGCGTTCCGGGAGTATCAGGGGTGCCGGGTGTTCCTGGTGTACCTGGAGTCCCAGGAGCGCCGGGGGTTCCAGGTGTACCTGGGGTGCCGGGTGTTCCTGGCGTACCGGGGGCTCCCGGGGTGCCTGGTGCTCCTGGAGTACCGGGGGCTCCTGGGGTGCCGGGTGTTCCTGGTGCGCCCGGGGTTCCTGGGGTGCCGGGAGAGGTGGGGGTTCCTGGAGTTCCTGGGGTGCCTGGAGAGCTTGGAGGTATTGTTGCTCCCTTGCCTGGAGTGCCGGGAGGCAGGTCGCCACCGCCGAAGACTGGCGTATAGACGGGTGGGCCGCCCTGCGGAAGCTCGGGGGAGACGCCTCCATAGGAAGGAGGCGGTGGGACGTTGTTGGAGGCGATCGGCTCGCCCAGCCCGGTTGGCAGGAGATCGATGGCGTCATTGAGAGGGAGTTCGGTGTGGAGGGGGCCTGGTGTCTCCTCTGCAAGGAGCGGCCCGTCGCTGCCGCCGTCGGGTAGAACGCCACAAGCCAGGTTGATTCGGTGGAGCGTCTGTGGGCGAGTCATGCGAGGGCCAGGTGCGACAGCGGGAATCAGCTTTGGCTTCGGCTGAGGCTGGATCTTGCGTTGAGCGTACAGCTTGGCGCGGCGCTTTGCAGCAGCGATACGCTGGATCTGGCGGGAGTGCGCCAGCTCCTGGCGATAGGCGACAAACCAACGCTCACAGTCGGTTGATGCGCTTACGCATGAGGCAGAGACACTTACAAAGATCACCAGAAGCAAAAGATAGGCAAAACGACGCATAAATCCCCTAAGAAAGTTCTCGTCCATCCAGATAGTGCCTTGTTGGACGAACGTTGATGCTAATGCAATCAGTGGACCAAATAGAAGGCACGTTCAACCTGCTGGAAGTTGCAGTATTCAAGCTAAATCTTTGCACAGTTGGGAACATATTACCCTGCACTAGCGAATTGTTTTCTCTTTTTCTCTCTTTTTTGTTTACCAAATGGGAATTCTTGTTGACGTCGACGCTCTTTCGCCGTGGATGGGGCAGGCGTAGTGACGTCAGGCTGCCAGTTGGCGTCGGCACGACGAAGATGGCATGTCGGGTCGCCGCTACGCAATTCATTGCAAGTCGACCACCAAAATTGACTCACAGCACCAAGATTTGACCCACAGGCACAACATTTTCTCCCGTTTTGCGTTCTTATAGATCAGGATGCCGGGCCTTCTCAAAAGGACTGGATCCTGCACAGCCACTGACGCTTGACAGCGTACTGGGCTTTGCTCAGGAGATTTGAAGATGCGCTTTCTACGCTATTTCGCTCTGCTCGCCTTGCTGATTGTTCCGGCAGCGGCTTACTCCCACGCCCAGGTCTCAGTTGGCGTCGGCATTGGCGGCCCTGTTTACGGGGGTTACGGCTATGCGGCTCCAGTCTGTTCGTACGGGTACTATGGCTACTATCCCTACGCCTGCGCACCTTACGGCTACTATGGTCCTTCGTGGTTTAGCGGCGGACTCTTTATCGGCGCCGGCCCGTGGTATCGCGGCGGCTACTATGGCTACCGCGGCGGTTGGGGCGGCTACGGCTATCGCGGTGGTTACGGCTACCGCGGCGGCGTCGGCTACCATGGAGGCTATGGCGGTGGATACCGTGGAGGCTATGGCGGTGGATACCGTGGCGGATTTGGCGGCGGCGGATACCACGGCGGTGGAGAAGGATTCCATGGCGGTGGCGGCGGATTCCATGGCGGTGGTGGCGGTGGTGGATTCCACGGCGGCGGTGGAGGTCACGGTGGTGGCGGACACCGGTAACAGTTGGTCAATTGATTCATAAAAGAACGGCTGCGGGCTATAGAGTCCGCAGCCGTTCTTCTTTAATCTGAAATGCCTTTCGGTTTCTTTCTCAGTCGCTCCGGATGCCAGGGTCGAGACTGTCTTTAGGCCAGGCGGCCTTCGGCCTGCTTGGTGGCTTCGTAGATCTGGTCGAAGGATTCGACGGCGTAGAGTACGGGCTGCATCTCGCTGGTCTGGAACTCCTGGTTGAGTACGGCGTCGAGGTTGAAGTCTTTGACCTCGCATCCTCCGGCGAGGACCCGGGTGCACTCGCCGTGGGAGGAGATGAGGCCGCTGCCGTAGACCTTGATCTCGCCGTTCTGGCGGATAAGGCCGAACTCGACGGTGAACCAGAAGAGGCGGCCCATGCGCTCGAGGGCCTGGGGGTCGGTGAGGCGGGCGCAGATCTTTCCGTAGCTTTCGAGAAAGTCGGCGAAGACGGGGTGGGCGTGCATGGGGACGTGGCCGAAGACGTCGTGGAAGATGTCAGGTTCCGGGGTGTACTCCATCGAGTCGCGGGAGCGGAGCCAGGTGGTGGTGGGGAACATGCGGGCGGCGAGCATCTCGAAGAAGGCGTCTGCGGGGAGGAAGCCGCTGACGGGGGTGGACTGCCAGCCGGTGCGGGGCTGGAGGAGGGCGCTGACCTCGGTGAGGTTGGGCAGCTGGTCTTCGCGGAGGCCGATCTGCTTGAAGCCGTCGAGATACTCCCGGCACGCGTGCTGGCGGAGCTGGGGCATGCGGCGGGTTACGAGTTCGCTCCAGATGGCGTGCTGCTCGGGGGTGTAGTCGGCCCAGGTCTGTTCGATAAGGTACGGCGCGGCCACCTGCAGTTTGCCTTGGGCCAGATTCAGCGTTGAGGTTGCGATTCCCATGGGTTGTGTTGTCGGCTCCTTATGACAGCAGAAGGATACATCTTTATGACGTCGATTGTGTCACTGGGGATACGGGGTACCCCCGGGGGGTGGGGTATTTTAGGAGTAAAACTCTTTGATTCAATGATTTGCAGCCGGTATTCGCTCGCAAAGCATTCAATCTAAAAGGGCTGCGCCTAAAATACTTTGATTCAGCTAGTTAGCTCTTGATGGCAAGGGAAAACCCCGGACCTGGGCCGGGGCTTTTCCTTTCTGCTTTGAGTATAGCTGGTGGAGGGAAACTAATGCGCCACGGGGATCTGCTTGCGGGTGAGTGAGTTAGGTGGTTTTGGGGCTTGACAGAGGGCATTATCCGCGTCCGGGCAAATGCTGCCGAGGCGGGTGCGAAGTCAGACCCTAATGGCAGCGCGCGAAACTCCGCTGCGGATTCCCTTCCCGGATAAACATCACTTCCCATAAGCCGACCTGCAGGGTGAAACGCTTCCTCATCGCGCGGCGACTTTTCTCCTTCGCTGCTCGCTCTTCTTAAAGACGTAGCCTTTTAGACCAGGTCGCGCGGCGGGGGAGCCAAAACAGCGTCATTGACAGCAAGCGGCGGCGGCTAAAGTGCCTTCGCCCTGTCCGTGTCTGGGTCACGCGAAGAGCCACCGATGAACGGCGGCAGCGTGTCGCAATAGATGGGCTGGGGTTTCAGGCGGATTGCACCACGGGCTGCTAGACTAGGCGGCAAGTAGGGTCACTTCTGACAAGGAGATTGGCAATGTACAGCGAGCTAACGGTAGACGAAGAAATTGACCAGGAACAACATTTAACTATTGCACCGGTGCAACAGCCAAGCGTGAAACCCAACATATCCCCCAATCTTTACGAAGATTGCACGGGCGCGTGCTCACATCCAGGTTGCTTGAGGACTTGCAACAAGGTCAAAGGGCATCATGGCTCATGCGACTGCGGTAAGCATTGATTTAAGGGATGTCCGTCTGACCGATATTTTGAAACTGAATTGTAAAACGCGTAAACCCTCGTTTTAACGCGAGGAAACGCTGCCCAGCCAGGCCAGCGCCTTCTCATACGAAGCACGGGCCTCCGAAAGCCGTCCCAGCCTGCGACACAAATCCGCACGGGCGGAGTGCGTGAGGTGATAGTTGGAGACTTACTCGCACGTTGGCAGGCTATCCGGAATCAGTCACTGGCTCTTCTAGTGGATGTTTCCCGTTGATGCGGTTATGATTCAGCCGGTCTAGATTTACAAAATCAAGAATCTGCAAAATTAGGGAGGTCCACATGAATAAGAGAGTTTGTTCTGTGCTCGTCGCATTGATGGCCACCTGCGTCGCTGTACTGGCACAAGTGCCGGCGACCGCGACCGCGCCGCCTAATCCGATCACAAGCAGCGAAAAAGGGTTTTATGGATTGGTCAGCAGCGAAGTAGTTGCCGCCGCCGAGAAGATGCCGGAAGAAAGCTACTCTTTCAAGCCAACACCGGAGGTTCGCAGTTTTGGCCAACTCGTCGGCCACCTGGCGGATGCGCAGTACGGTTTCTGCTCGACGGCTATCAGCGAACCGATTCCCGTGAAAGGAATTGAGAAGACCAAGACCTCGAAGGCAGACCTGGTGGCAGCGCTGAAAGACGGCGTAGCTTACTGCAACAAGGCGTTTGCCGGCATGACAGACGCGCAGGGTAGCCAGATGGTGAAGATGATGAACTACGATCTCGCCAGGCTTACTGTCCTTTCAGTCAACACGGCACACACCGATGAACACTACGGGAACATGGTCACCTATCTGCGGATGAAAGGCATCGTTCCGCCAAGCAGCGAAAGACAGGCTAACCAGGGACAGAAGTAAGATCGCGTGGGTTCACTTGAAGACTCTTCCGCGAGGCACTCTTGTTACTTTGCCAAGAGTCGAGGCAGCATGTCGCCGTAGCCCCAGATCACCGTGCCGACGATGCCCGTAGCATAGCCACAGTACAGCACCAGATGATAGCGATGGGGCGGGTCCAGGATAAGCTCGATCTCTCTTTGCACGGATAAGAGGCCTTGTTTCAGCGCAATCGTGAGCTTTTGTTGCAAAAATCCGGCAAGTCTGAAGGTAGCGGCCGCGCCCACCAGACACATCACCGAACCCGTCCGACTAAACCAATCGGTTCCCGTCTTGCTCGACAAGAGGTAAGAGAACGCTGCGAAGAACCAGGAGCTTACCAAGAGGAGACCCACCAAGAGGCAGCTTCGGTCCAGCTCCACGTATAACGATTGTGGCGTGATCTGTTTTGGGTTCATTATGGTCTCCGTGCTGGCGGGAACGTTATCTTCAGGGCGAGATACCTGGGAGATGGAACGACCCTTTGACCGCTTAGATAACGCGTCGTCAGGATGGGAGTCATGCCGCGTACAAAGTCAGCTACCTCTTAGCGTGGAGGGCTGCGCGCGTTCGGCGTGGACCGCCCTTTTTTGCGGGGGGTAGAGATAACAGCAACGACAAACGCAAAAGCAAATACGGGGATCCTTCGACTGCGTTGCTCACAAAAAGCCGTGAGCAACTTCGCTCAGGATGACGGGGGTTTGGTTGGGTTTGGGAAGAACGAACAACGGCAGACAAAAGCAGATCCCAGCGGGATGACAACAAAGGGACAACAGCAGGTGCAACTAGGGCTACTGGCAGTGGCCGGGAGCTACATCTTGGCGCGGAGGGGTTGCGAGGGTTCGGTGTGGGGGGCCATGGAGCCTTCGGCGTCGACGAGATATTTTTTCAGCAGCTCGTGGTGGAGGCAGTAGAGAGCCAGCTCGAGCCGGTCGGAGACGCCGAGCTTGTCGTAGACCTTGCGCAGGTAGTTCTTGATGACCTGCTCGGTGGTGCCGATCTGGTAGGCGATCTCTTTGTTGCGCATGCCGCGGGTGATGCAGCTGATGATGGCAAGCTCCTTTTTGGAGAGCTTGGGCTGGACCTTGGGGTCGGTGAGGCTGGTGGCCTGGGAGCGGTAGGCCTCGATGACCCAGCTGATGGACTGGTTATCGATCCAGGTCTCGCCTTCGGCGATCTTGCGGACGCATTTGACCAGGAGGTCGGGGGAGATGGACCGGGGCACGACACCGCGAACGCCGCGGCGGTAGAGCTCGACGGTGTTGGACTCGTCGGACTCGGTGACCTGAACGATGAGTTTGGCTTCGGGGGCCTGACGGACGAGCTCGGGGATGGCGTCGATGGTTCCTGAGATGAGCTGGCCTTCGAGGAGAACGACGTCGGTGGGGTAGCGCTGGAGAGCGGCGTAGAGGTTCTGGAGCGTTTCCACCTGAGCGACGACGCGGATGTCGTCTTCGAGCGCGAAGACCTTCTTCATTCCGACGCGATAGATGGCCTGTGAGTCTGCGAGGATGACACGAATTCCTGCAGAGGGAGTTGAGTCCTCTTCCGGCAGGTCTTCGTTGGTACGGATTGGGTCAAAATTGACTACTGTCATAGATCAAGCCTTTAAAGAATATTCGTCGATCACAGCGGCGGCTTTTTTCGTTCCATTCTGCAAATAGTGGCGTACGACGCGGCCAATGCAGTGTATGGTGACATCGTTTGCGGCACCCATGACGGCAGCGGGCATTGCGATCGTGAACTCGATTCTGCTATCGACGCGTGGTAACTGATCACTTACAAAGAGCAGGCCGTTGGCCGAGATGTTCTCGGTCATGGCTTCCAATTCGCCGTTCTCCGTCAGCACCCTTATGGGGAGTCTCATCGGGAAACGTACTGCGGTGCGAACTGGATTTTCCCCATTTGGCATCTGCCACTGAGCCACTCGACCTCCTCCGGACCTGGATTGCAGATAGGACATGGATACGCAAACCCGCCAATGACTGACACTGTGGAGTTTACCCCACCTTTTCCCAAGTGCCAGCTTTTTTGTGAGTAGAGGGTTACATCGGGGGGCACAGGGCGGCAGAGCTGCCTACCCATAACTGGTTGCGATTGTGGTCGACGCCCATCATAAGACCGCGTCCGAGGCGTACGAGGGCGATGGCGGGTTGGAGGGCTTCACCGTCGGGCCAGAGGTACATGATGCGGATCTCGGCCTGGGTGGGGCCGTGGGGAGTGTGGATGACGGGCTCGAAGGCGATGCGCTGTTGCAATAGATAGAGGTGGCGCTGGTCGGGTGCGATGGCGTTGAGTTCGTCGTCGGTGGGGGCGAACTGAATTCCCTTCCCTGCGAAGGAGTAAAGGGGCTTGAGGAGGAGTTTCTCGCGGTCTTCGGGGAGGCCGGCAGGGAGGCGGTGGGCGTCCCAGTCGGCATACCAGTCATTGAGGAAGACGGCTTTGGGAACGGAGGGGTGGTCGAGATAGGGGAGCGAGAACTTGCTGATGCGGAAGTACCAGTTTGGATGGCCGGCCCACTCGACCTGGAGGTCGTCACGGTAGTCGAAGGGGAGATGGATGTGCTTGCGCTCGAGCTCGTCGACGATGGCGCGGTTGTAGATGCGGTGGATGGGGATGTCGCGTCCGTTGCGATGGTAGAAGAGGCGGTTGCCGCGTTTGATGAGGGTGGTGATGTCGACGGTGGCGATGCCCAACTTGTCCTCGTAGATGTGGAAGTCGGGGAGGGTCTTCTGGTGGTCGGGGTCGATCTCGAGGAGGACTACGTTTTCGGGGGCGTGATGGTTGAGGATGATTTTGCTAAGAAGCTGCCAGTAGGTCTGCTCGTTGAGACCGCCGAGGTGCCAGGTGAGCGCGGGGTCGAGGCGGTAGGTTTCGAGGTACTGGTGGCAGAGGATGTCCTGATAGCCGTAGATGGAGGGGAAGGCCTGGAGCTCGACGAGCTTTGGGCTGAGGGTGCCATCAGGGTTGCGAACAAGGCCGAAGTCTACGGTCATGAAGTTAGGCTGCGAGTTCTGGTTGGGCATGCGGTACTGCGCGGGGACGCACTGCTCGGAGGCCTGGAGGTAGGCGGGGTTGTCGAGGAGCTGGTGGGTGAGCTGGGCGCCGGTCTGGGCGAGCTCTTGCAGGAGGGAGCTGGGGAAGAAGCAGGGGGTTTCGGCGACACGAAAGTCGATGGGGGTTCGGGTGCGGCGGTTCAGCTGGGCGAGGAGGTCTTCGTATCCGGCTGAGGTGAACTGCGCGTTGAAGCGGTCGCGATAGGGCTGCAGCATGGGAGCTAGTGTAGCTGTTGTTTTATTGGTAAGGCTGGCTGATCGGTGACTTCGTTTGATCGGAGATGGTGCGGAAGACGCAGCTTGCCCAGACGATGAACAGGGGGAAGAGCTCGAGGGTGTAGCGGGGCTCGGAGTTGTCGAGGGTGAGGAGCAAGGCACAGCGGAGAAGGACAAAGCCTAGCATCGCGGAGGCCAGCGCGGTGTAGGGACTCCAGCCGCGGCGGCGCCAGAGCCAGAGGCCGATGGTTCCGAGGAGGAAGTAGGCGAGGTTGAGCGCGGCGGAGGCGTAGGCGAGGAGGGTCTTGCCGCGGTACTCGTGCCAGTTCCACCAATCGAGGCCGATCTGCATCATCTCGGGGCGGGGGCGGAAGAGCATGTTGGCCAGGCGGGCGACGGGGAGAGCGATGTAGTAACGCAGCGGGTGGGCGTGAATGCGCTGCTCGGCGAGGGCACGGAAGCGCTGATCGAAGGCGGGGGTGGCGTTGGCGTTCTGGTTGTAGTCGGAGAGGAGCTCGACGGTGCGCTGGTACTGGTCGTCTGAGTCGAAGGCTCGGGTGGGGAGATCGTCGATGCTGAGTTCGCTGCTGTCGTAGTTCCAGTAGACCTGCTCGGTGGAGGCGAAGTCGATGGCCCAGGTGCGATACCAGCGCTGAAAGCCAGTGGGGATGCTCTCGCCGGGGTCGGTTGCGCTGCGTGGGGCGAGCGGCTGGATCACGTGGAAGGTGTGCCAGTTTCTGATGGCCCAGGGAGCGAGCGGCAAGACGACGCAGAGGGCTGCGATTGCGACAGGCCTGAAGCAGAGGAGAGAGAGCCGGCGTGCGGACTCTTGCCATACGGACTTTTGCCATACGATCCAGGCCATCGCGGGGACGACTGTGGCGGGAAGGAGGCCCTGCTCGGGACGCAGCAGAACGGAGTAGGCCATGGCGGCGGTGATCGCGACGAGCCAGCGGTTGAACGGTCTGCTGGCGCTCTGCCAGCGCTCGAGGCTGTAAAAGGTGAGGGCGATGGTGAAGAGGGTGAGGGTCTCTGTGATTGGAGCTGCGGCGTAGATGGCGGTGAAGGGGCAGAGGGCGGCGAGCCACAGAGCGGCTTTGGCGGAGCGGCGGCCGAAGAGCCGGCCTGAGAGCGCGGCGATGAGGAGGCAGGTGGCGAGGTCGATCGCGCACTGGAGGTACATGATGGCGACGTATCGGTCGAAGCCGAAGATGCGGAAGCAGACTGCGAGAAAGAGTGGGTAGCCTGGGAGGCGTATCAGCGTTGGCTTCGGCATGTCCGAGCCGAGGGTGAATCCGTAGATGCCATATTTCAGCCAGTTTTTGGCGATGCCTCCGTAGATGAGCGTATCGCCTTCGATGCGGCCTGCATGCAGCACATACCAAAGACGCAAGGCGAGCCCTGCTGCGAGCGGGAGCACCGCCCATAGAACCGTCTTCAGCCTTCCTTTGGTCATGTCTTTTGCATCATACTGCTCGAGGGCGAAGGTTCTCGCGGGATGCGTTGACTCGGGGGTTTCGCCTGCATACGATGGGACATAGCCGCATGCGCAGAGTCGCCAGTACTCCTCAATGAATAGACAAGTCTTCTACGATCCACAACGCAAGCGCTGGAAGCGGCTGCGCCGAATTTTTGACGTACTCGCCCTGCTGGGACTTTTGCTGGGGACCATCTTCGTCATTGGACTGCTGCGGATGAAGCCTCTGCCGGAGCTGTTTCTGCAGGCGCAGAAGCGCAACTACCGGGCGCTGGCGAACCAGACGACTCCGCAGTTGAAACCAGGGCAGAAGCTGCATCGATCGGCCCACCGGAAGACGGATGTGAAGCCGGGAGACGTTCCGTTGAACTCGGGCGAAGGTCTGCGCGCGGCGTACTACGTGGAGGACGATCCGGCGAGCTATTCTTCGCTGAAGCAGCACATTGCGCAGGTGGACCTGCTGTTTCCGGAGTGGCTGCATGTGGTCAACACGACGGGCGAGGTGGTCTCTTACACGCAGGACAATCGCGCGTATGAGGTGGCGGACAAGACGGGAGTGCACCAGGTGGATCGCGAGGGCAAGGTGGCGCGAACGGTGGCGGCCAACCATGTGAACCTGGATATCTTTCCGCTGGTGAATAACTACGATCCGAAGAGGGGAATATGGGCGCCGGAGGTGGGCGGATTTCTTTCGAGCGATACGGCGCGGGCCTCTTTCGTTCAACAGATTCATAATTTTCTGGCGGGGAACCCGAGCTATCGCGGGCTGTCACTCGACTTCGAAGAGATTCCTACGAACGCGCAGCCCGGCTTCAGGGCTTTGATTGCGGCGCTGTACGCCGACTTTCATCCGCGTAATCTGCGATTGTATGTGAACACGCCGGTGGGCGACGATGACTGGGATCTGAAGTTCATGGCGGACCACTCGGATGGTCTGCTGCTGATGAACTACGACGAGCACCAGACCGACAGCGAGCCGGGACCGATCGCCTCGCAGGACTGGTTCGTCGATAACCTGAAGAACGTGCTGAAGACGGTTCCGAAGGACAAGATTATCTGTGCGCTGGGCAACTACGGCTATGACTGGACGACGGCGCTGCCGCCACCGGAGCCTGTGGGCAAACCGGGGGCCAGGAAGGCGCACGCGAAGAAGCAGCCTGCTGCTGAAAAGGTCCTGTCGGCGCATGATCTTTCGACGCAGGATGCGTGGCAGGCGGCGTCGGACTCGGAATCACAGATCGATCTCGACGACGACTCGATGAACGTGCACTTTGCGTACGACGATGAGGACGCCCAGGTTCGTCATCAGGTGTGGTTTCTCGACTCGGTCACGATCCTGAACCAGATGCGGGCGGCGCGGGCGCTGGGAATTCAGACATACGCGCTGTGGCGGCTGGGGTCGGAAGATAATTCGATGTGGAAGATCTGGGATCATCCGATGCAGGTCGACCCGGTGAAGGAGTTGGCGCAGGTTGAGCCTGGGTACGACGTCGATACGGAGGGTCAGGGCGACATTCTTCGCGTGACGCGCAAACCCCAGTCGGGCAATCGCGTGGTGACGTTGGACGATGACGACACGGTGCCGCTGGAGTACCGGATGGTGACACAGGAGTCGATGTCGTCGTATCCGCTCTCGTATACGGTCGAGCAGTATGGCTATAACGACAAGAAAGTTGCGCTGAGTTTCGATGACGGCCCTGATCCGGAGTGGACGCCGAAGATTCTGGACATCCTGAAGAAGTACAACGTGAAGGGTACGTTCTTCATGATCGGCGAGGTGGCCGAGGACTACGTCGGCGTGATGCAGCGGGTGTTTCGCGAGGGCCACGAGATCGGAAATCATACGTGGTCGCATCCGGACATCAGCGAAATCTCAAACCGGCAGGTGGATCTGGAGTTGAACCTGACGGAGCGGTTGTTCGCTTCGAAGCTTGGGGTTCAGCCGCTTTACTTCAGGCCGCCGTACTCGATCGACCAGGAACCGGATACGAACGACCAGGCTGCGCCGGTGGAGAAGATTCAGGGGCTTGGCTATGTGATCGTCGGCAACAAGATCGATACGAACGATTGGGATGAGCATCCGCGCAAGTCTCCGCAGGAGATTACCGACAGCGTCTTTCAACAGATTGAGGACATGAAGACGAGGCCGTGGAATCGCGGCTCGGTGATTCTGCTGCACGATGGAGGAGGCGATCGCTCGGCTACGATTGCGGCGCTGCCGGTGTTGATCGAAGCGTTGAAGGCGAAGGGGTATGAGATCGTTCCGGTGTCGGAGCTGGTGGGCAAGACGCGCGCTGAGGTGATGCCGGAGCTGACGCCGCGCCAGCGCTGGCAGGCTCGCGCCGATTCGCTGACGTTCTTCTTCTACAGCTTCCTGCACTACCTGGTCGTGGGTGTGTTTTTTGTCGGCGATGTTCTGATGAGCGCGCGGTTAATCATCATCGGGGTGTGTGCGATCATCGACCGTTTCCGGAAGAGGAAGAACTTTGCGACGCCGGAGTATCAGCCGAGGGTTGCGGTGTTGATTCCAGCGTACAACGAAGAGAAGGTGATCGTTCGGACGATTCGCTCGGTGATGATGTCGACTTACAAGAATATTCGCATCATCGTCATCGACGACGGATCGAAAGACAACACGTTTGATGTTGCGCGTGATGCATATCCTGCGGATATCGCCTCGGGGCGGCTGACAGTGATGAGCAAGCCGAACGGGGGCAAGGCGGATGCGCTGAACTACGCGCTGGAGCGGCTCGACGAGGAGATTTACGTCGGGATCGATGCGGATGGAGTGATTGCGCATGATGCGATTGCGAGGCTGGTGCCGCACTTTGCGAATCCGAAGATCGGGGCGGTGGCGGGCAATGCGAAGGTCGGCAACCGGGTGAATCTTTGGACTCGGTGGCAGGCGCTGGAGTACATCACGAGCCAGAACTTTGAGCGGCGTGCGCTGGATCTGTTCGATGTCGTGATGGTGGTTCCAGGGGCGATTGGGGCGTGGCGGACGGCTCCGGTAAAGGCTGGGGGCGGGTATCATTCGAACACGGTGGCCGAGGACGCCGACCTGACGATGAACCTGCTGGAGCAGGGATACTGCGTTATTTATGAGGACCGGGCGCTGGCGTTTACTGAGGCTCCCGTGGATGCGGATGGGTTGACGCGGCAGAGGTTCAGGTGGTCGTTCGGGATCTTGCAGGCGATCTATAAACATAAGGGCGCGATCAGCAAACACCGGGCGATGGGGTTGTTTGCCCTGCCGAATATTCTGATCTTCCAGATTATTCTGCCGCTGGTGTCGCCGCTGATTGACCTGATGTTTTTGGTTGGAGTCTTTCACTACATCATCGATAAACACTTTCATCCGGAGACGGCCTCGACGGACAGCTTCTACAAGCTGCTGGCCTTCTTTGCTGCGTTTCTGGTGATCGATTTCGCGGCTTCGGCGCTGGCGTTTGCGCTGGAACGAAAGCATCCCGCGAGCAAGGGCGATGGCTGGCTGCTGTTCCACATCTGGATTCAGCGGTTTACCTATCGGCAGCTGTTTTCGGTGGTGCTGTTCAAGACGGTCAAGCGCGCGATCGACGGCAAGCCGTTCAACTGGGACAAGCTGGAACGGACGGCACAGATGTCGAAGGCGACGGAGAAGCTTACGGAGGGGGCTTAGCTGGTTTTGGGCGGTTGCCCCGAAGCTGGCACTCCATCGAACTCTTTGTGCAGTGCATCCAATAAGGGACGCACTGTGATTATCCCTATCTCACAAGCGACGAGGGAGTACGACTCGCGCTAGAATCGACGCGCTATGGCTACTATGAATCTCACGCACTCCGCCCCGGCGACTTTGCCGAAGACAGCATTTTCCAACGAGCCGTTTGTCGACTTTTCGACGGCTGAGAACAAGCGCAGGATGCAGGAGGCGCTGACCCGGGTCGAGAGCGAGCTTGGCCGCGAGTATGACATCGTGATCGGCGGAAAGCGCTTGAAGACTGAGGGGAAGATCGTCTCGAAAAACCCGGCACGGCCGGCGGAGGTGATCGGGATCCATCAACGCGCCGCTGCCGAGCATGTGGAAGGCGCGATGAAGGCGGCGCAGACGGCGTTTTTGAGTTGGAGCAAGGTGCCGGTGGCGGAGCGTTCTGCCCTGCTGTTTCGTGCGGCGGAGCTGATTCGTGAGCGGAGCTTTGAGTTTTGCGCGTGGCTGACGTTCGAGGTGGGCAAGAACTGGGGCGAGGCCGACGCGGATGTGGGCGAGACGATCGACTTTCTGGAGTTCTATGGGCGCGAGGCGCTGCGGCTGAGTGAGGCGAAGACGCCGATTCAGTTTCCCGGGGAGCGCAACCAGTTGAGGTATGTTCCGCTGGGTGTGGGCGCGGTGATTCCGCCTTGGAACTTCCCCTTCGCGATTATGGCGGGGATGACGGCGGCTTCGATTGTGACCGGAAATACGGTGATCTTGAAGCCTTCGGTGGATGCTCCGACGATTGCTGCGAAGTTTTTTGAGTTGCTGGAAGAGGTTGGGCTGCCGGATGGTGTTGTGAACCTTTGCCCCGGCGAAGGGCCGGAGTTTGGCAGCGAGGTTGTTGCGCATCCGCAGACCCGGTTCATTGCGTTTACGGGGTCGAAGGCGGTGGGGCTGGAGATTCATGAGAGCGCGGCGAAGACACAGCCGGGACAGCGGTTCATCAAGCGGACGATTCTGGAGATGGGCGGGAAGGACTCGATCATCGTTGAGTCGGACTGCGATCTGGAGGCTGCGGTGGATGGCGTGGTGGCGAGTGCGTTCGGGTTCAATGGGCAGAAGTGCTCGGCTTGTTCGCGGGCGATTGTTGCGGCGGATATCTACGACGTGTTCTGCGATCGGCTGCAGGAGAAGGTGGCGAAGATCAAGACGGGCGATCCGGCAGAGAATGTTTATACCGGGCCGGTAATCAGTGAGAAGTCGTACCGCAAGACGCTCGATTACATTGAGATCGGCAAGAAGGAAGGTACTGTGCTGAACGGTGGTCACGCGATTGAGACGCCGGGAGGTGGGTATTACATCGCTCCGACGGTGATTGCGGATGTGGCTCCGACGGCGCGGATTGCGCTTGAAGAGATCTTTGGGCCGGTGCTGGCGGTCATCAAGTCAAAGAATTTTGATGACGCGTTGGCGATTGCGAACAACACGGAGTATGGGCTTACCGGGGCGATTTATACGGGTTCGCGGGAGAAGCTGGATCGGGCGCGGGAGGAGTTCCACGTTGGCAATTTGTACTTCAACCGGAAGTGCACCGGCGCGATGGTGGGGGCACATCCGTTCGGTGGGTTCAATATGAGCGGGACTGACTCGAAGGCGGGCGGTCCGGACTATCTGCTGCTGTTTACCCAGGCCAAAAGCATCGCGGAAAAGATTGGGCATGCTAGTACGGCGGAAGAGAAGCAGGCGGATCAGATGGGGATGTAAAGACGGGCCTCGGACCTGTGAGAAGGAAATCCACCCACGAGACCACGTCCGGTTAGACCGCGACTACTCCCGCTGTCCGCACTGTGGCGCGGTGTACGGAATCGAGTCTGGTATCTGTGCCTTGGTCATGGCGGGCCCCAGTGATATCGCCTGTTATATGGTTGCAGTGAGTGTGCTGCACAAATCTGTGGATTATAGTTCTCTAAGGAGAGATCGCATGAAAGCAGCAAGCACAGTAGCCCTTGCCCTCGTTCTCGTCGTGCCCCCGATTCATGCGAAGGACAAACGTCCTCCGCTCCCGGCCAGCGTGATAGCTGCAAAAACCGTGTACATTGACAATCAAACGGGCCACTCAGAGATTACAGACCGTGCCTACGATGCATTAAGTAAGTGGGGGCGATTCAAAATCTTGAAGGACGCAAAGGACGCCGATTTGGTCCTTCGGTTCACAGCAAACACCAATGGCAGACCCACCCCACCAGGCAATGATATAGACATATCACCTACCCCCGTGGTTTTCTCTGTACGCGACCAAGCTAATAATGAACTCTGGTCTGTATCTAAGGACACGCCGTTTCATAGTCAAACGCGCCTAGATATTGATGAGTTCAAAAAACGAATTGAAGGACAAGAAAAAGGCAATTAGGCTTTGCAGAGCCTACTGCTGCAACTTGACGCTGTTCTGCTGATTATCCTGCGGCTGTCAGGCGGACTTCATCTGGATGAGGTGTCCGGCTTTGGCTGCGGCTTCGGCCAGGACGCGGTGGTGGATGGTGAAGAGAGCCAGCTCCAGACGGTCGGAGACGCCTGACTTGTCGTAGATGCTGCGGAGATAATTTTTTATTACCTGCTCTTTGGTGCCGAGCTGCTGGGCGATGTCTTTGTTCTTGCAGCCCTGAACGATCAGTGCAACGATTTGCATCTCTTTCGGGGTCAGTCGGTCACGGACGCGGGCGCCGACGCTGTCGGAGTTTTGCATGGTGGTGACGTTGGCCCGCTGCACAAAGCGCTGGCCGCGAGCGACGCGGCGAATACAGTCGACCAGCACGCTGCCAGCGACGTTGCGATGGAGGATTCCGTCGAAGAGCGTGGCGATCTCTTCCGGGACAAGCTCCGAGTTCTCGGCTACCAGAACGGTGCGGCTGCCGACGGCCTGGGTGCGGGCGAGAAGATCTTTCAGTTCGACACGCAGGCTGGAGGAGAGAAGGACGATCGAGCCGCGCAGCCCGTCGATTGCGACCAGGAGCTTCGGCGCGTCCTCACACTGGGCGACGATCCGCATGTCTTCTTCGAGCGACAGCATTCTGGCTGCGCCTGCGCGGAAGATGGCCTGGTTGTCAGCGAGAATAATTCGGTTCATAGGTGTGGTGGTCTCCTGCCGGGCGCAAACGACCCGCAATCCCTCTGGCTATTCCCTTATCGGTGGATTGCAGCGGGTAGGAGGCAATGTCTACAATTCGGACAACTTGGGCTGTCGATGGCACTTTAGAGGCAGAAACAGGGTCGGTCCGGGGCCTAACTTTCTGAAACTTACGGCCTTCGATCTAATCGAATTGTACGTGGGGTGTCTCTAACCTCATCAACGCAGTATAAAGGGATATGCCTAAGCCAATTTTGCTAGCTATCGATGACGACACCAGCGTTCTGGAAGCGGTGGTCCAGGATCTGCGCCGACACTACGGCCAGGACTACCGCATCGTCCGTGCTGCCTCCGGCGCTGCTGCCCTGGATATCTGCCACCAACTCAAAGAAAGAAAAGACACTGTTGCGCTGTTCCTCTCCGACCAGCGTATGCCTGGGATGACTGGGGTTGATTTTCTTCAGCAGGCCATGTGTATCTATCCGAATGCAAAACGCGTTCTGCTGACCGCGTATGCCGATACGGAAGCGGCGATTCGGGCCATCAATTCGGCCAAGATTCACTACTACCTGAATAAACCCTGGGATCCGCCGGAGGAGAAGCTTTATCCGGTGCTGGACGACCTGCTGGGGAGCTGGAAGGAGGGGTACAAGCCTCCGTTTGAGGGGATCCGGGTGGTGGGAGTGCGCTGGTCAGCCTTGGACCATGCGGTACGCGACTTTCTTTCGCGAAACCGCATTCCGTACCAGTGGTTGAACCCGGAGGCGAATCCGGATGCGCTGGCTCTGCTGAAGGAGAAGGGGATCGACGACGCAAAGCTGCCGGTCATCCTGTTTGGTGACGGGACTGCGCTGGTGCAGCCGACTTCGACGGAGATGGCCAATAAGGTCGGGCTTCGGACGCAGGCGCAACAGGAGTTCTACGACGTGGTGGTAGTAGGTGCGGGGCCTGCGGGGCTTGCGGCTGGCGTGTATGGGGCCTCCGAGGGGCTGCGTACGCTGGTGATCGAGGCGGCGGCTCCTGGCGGGCAGGCGGGTTCGAGCTCGAAGATCGAGAACTACCTGGGCTTTCCGGAGGGACTCAGCGGTGAGGAACTGGCCAAGCGAGCGTTCTTGCAGGCGAATCGGCTGGGAGCGGAGTTCCTTACGCAAAAGGTCAACTGCATCCGTTCGGAGAATCAGTACCGCATTCTGACGATGGCCGATGGGCAGGAGGTGACCTGCCATGTGTGCCTGCTGGCTACGGGGGTCGACTACTGCAAGCTGGATGTGCCGGGGGCCGACAAGCTGAGCGGAGCGGGTGTCTACTACGGCGCGGCGTTGACCGAGGCGATGTCGTGCAAGGAAGAGGCGGTTTACATTGTTGGCGGGGCAAACTCGGCCGGACAGGCTGCTATGCATTTCTCTCGTTATGCCGATCATGTTCACATGCTGGTCCGCGGGAAGTCGCTTGAGAGCAGCATGTCGAAGTACCTGATCGACCAGATTGAGGCGACTCCGAACATCACGGTCGAGACCGGCACGGAGGTGATTGCGATGGGGGGCGAGGGTCACCTGGAGTGTCTGACTCTGAAGACACCTCGCGGCGAAGAGGCTCGACAGGCCAGTTCCCTGTTTATCTTTATCGGCGCGGCGCCGAAGACGGACTGGATGCCGGAGGAGCTTTGTCGAGACAGCAAGGGATTCATCTTGGCCGGTCCGGATTTGAAGGCGCAGTCGCCCAAGTCGTGGAAGCTGGAGCGCGACCCGTATCTGCTGGAGACGAGCGTTCCCGGCATCTTTGTCGCAGGCGATGTACGATTCAACTCGGTCAAACGATGCGCCTCGGCGGTCGGCGAAGGTTCGATCGCAATTCAGTTTGTGCACCAGTATCTGGCAACACTGTGAAAGGCAACCAACCAATAACCCGATGAGCGAACAAACCCAAATCGTCCAAAGTCACGTCATGGAAAAAGTCAGTGAGGATCTAGTCGCGCTTCTGCGCAAAGTTCCCATTCTGTCCTCGTTGCGAGATGACGAACTGCATTGTCTTGACGGCGTTCGGGACTTCCACATTGATAAGGGCGAAACCGTCACACGGCAGGGTGAGCTGGCGCACTCCTTCTGGATACTGCTTGACGGCGAGCTTCGAGTGAGTCAGAAGACAGCCGAACAAAATGAATTCACTGTGGCCAAGATCGAAGCCGGCAGCGCCTTTGGAGAGATGGCACTGTTGACCAACGTTCCGAACCTCGGGAGCGTCGAGGCGACGACGCCAAGTCACCTGCTGGAGCTCGACGAAGAGCAGTTCTGGAGTTTGATGACAAGTTGCCCGCAGGTTCGTAAGGCGATTCTGGGCAACATGGCTTATCGTTTTCAAAAGTTGCAGAGTACGACCGTTCAACAGGAAAAGATGGCGTCGCTGGGGACGCTTGCTGCAGGGTTGATGCATGAGTTGAATAATCCTGGCTCTGCTGCACGGAGAGCCGCGTCTCAGCTGCGCGACAATCTAATGCGAATGCATGAGCTGTCTCTCAAGTTCAAAGAGCGCGATCTCTCCAAGGAGCAGAAGCACTGCATGTTCGACATGCAGAAGCAGGCGCTTGCGTTGAAGCAGCCGCTGATGATGAACTCGCTCGACCAGAGCGACGCCGAGGAGGCCTTGGCGGAATGGATGGAGTCGGCCAATATCGAAAACGCGTGGAAGATGGCTCCTACGCTAGTCTCGATCGGCGTAACCGCCACTGAGCTGGAACGCATGAAGAACGACTTTGACGGTCCATTGCTGGGAGAGGCGCTGGGGTGGCTGGAGGCGATGGCTTCGAGCATGCAACTGGTTGGCACGATCGAGGAGAGCATCGGGCGCGTTACGGATCTGGTGCATGCGGTCAAGTCTTACGCCTATGAAGGCAAGGGCCAGAAGCAGACGATCGACATCAACAACAGCATTCATGCGACGCTGATTATCCTGGGGCACAAGCTGCGCGAGAAGGAGATCGTGCTCGAGAAGAACTTCGCCACGGATCTTCCTCCTCTGCACAGTGAGTGCACGGGACTGAATCAGATCTGGACGAATCTGCTGGACAACGCGATCGACGCGGTGCCGCAGCATGGGCGGATTAGCGTACATACCTGGGCGGAAAGTTCGAAGGGGGACGCGAAGAAGCCGCACATGGACCTCTGCATCAGTGTGAGCGACAACGGCTCGGGCATTCCGCTGGAGAGCCAGGAGCACATCTTCGATCCGTTCTATACGACCAAGCCGGTGGGGGTTGGCACGGGGATCGGTCTGGGCATCGTGCAGCGCATCGTGGATCAATATAACGGTGTGATCCGATTCAGTTCTGAACCCGGGAGTACGGAGTTTGTCGTGCGCCTGCCCAGCGACAGCGAGTAAAAAAAATGGATATGTTGTGCATGTTTCAGATGGCAACATTTTTCTCTGAGTAGCATTTACTCCTTCGAAAGCGCGCGCCAATGCTGGTTGCGCGCGAACCGAATCGTGAGGACGCTATGAAACTCTCTTATCTTGCTCTGCCTGTTGTCACTGCCGCTTGTCTATTGACGGCCGGATGCTCGTCACACGCGGCTTACTACGCTCCGCCCCCGCCGCCTGCCGGCTACAACAGCGTTCCGCCGCTGATCGCGCGGGCCGATCAGGTAGGATTCCGCTCGGGCACAGAAGACGGCGCGCGCGATGCCTATAACGGATTCGGCTATCATCCGCAGCATGATCGGAAGTTTCATACCACTCCTGGCTACGACTCGGCGCTCGGGCCGTATGAGCCTTACCGCGATGCCTTTCGAAGAGCTTACCTGCGCGGCTAAGACCAGGGATTCCATCGCGGCTAGTCACGCTCGGCGGGTGGTCTGTTCGAGTCGTATGATCGATGCAGGAGACCACCTTGCTGACACCTTTTCACATCGCCTTTCCCGTCGACGACCTGGACGCTGCGCGTAGTTTTTATGGAACGACCCTTGGCTGTGCGGAGGGCCGCAGTTCGTCACAGTGGATCGACTTCGACCTCTTTGGCCATCAGATCGTAGCGCATCTGAAACCTGGCGCGTCGAAAGACAAGGCTCATAATAATCCTGTCGATGGGCATGAGGTTCCGGTTCCTCACTTCGGCGTGGTGCTTCCGATGGAGACGTGGGAGATGCTTGCGGAGCGGCTTCGGCGTGCTGGGATCGCGTTCGTGATCGAGCCGTACATCCGGTTCAAGGGTGAGGTGGGCGAGCAGGCAACGATGTTCTTTCTTGACCCTGCGGGCAATGCACTTGAGTTCAAGGCATTCGCTGACATCAATCAACTCTTTGCGAAGTGATCGACCGGGATTGGATCATCGAGGTTGGATCGAAGACGCGAAGCTCTTTGCTTGCTTCGTGGAAAAGAAACGCCAATCTGAAAAGTGCGAAAACCCTTTTACTATATCGTTTTAGTTCGTATAGACTCTCTAAGGTCTATGAACAAGCGCCCGTCCGTTTTATGAGTACGAGCCTCACCTGACTTTGAAGGAGTATGAATGTTATTTTTTCAGCGGTTAAGCGTTTTGTCGGCCTTTGCTGCGATGACTTTGGCGTCGTTTGGTTCGATGGCAGCACATGCCCAGACCACGCCCGCCGCCTCGAAGGGGCCTTGGATGAACAAGAGCCTCTCTCCGGATGAGCGCGCCGATATGGTGGCAGGCCAGATGACTCTTGATGAAAAGATCCGGATGGTTCATGGGACGGGCTGGGGTGTGCTGCGCGCGGGTGACCCAGTGCCGGCGAAGTCGAACTTCGCTGCAGGTTATATGGAGGGGATCGAGCGGCTTGGGATTCCGGGGATCGATCTTGCGGACTCCGCGGTCGGGGCTCGCATGGCGGCGTATCAGTCGCGTTATGCGACGCTGCTTCCTTCGACGCTTGGCGCCGCCTCAAGCTGGGATCCTGAGTCGGCGTTTCTTTATGGCTCGGTGATTGGCCGGGAGCTTCGCGCGTGGGGCTCAAATATGACAATCGGCGGCGGCGTGAATATTACACGAGAGCCGCGTAACGGCCGCAACTTCGAGTACGCAGGAGAAGATCCGATTCTTGCTGGAACGATGACGGGCAATCTCGAGAAGGGTGTCTTCTCGCAGCAAGTAATGAGCGACATCAAGCACTATGCGTTGAACGATCAGGAGACTGGTCGCACCGTCGTCAATGTACTGCTCGACAAGAAGGCTCTGCGCGAGTCGGACATGCTGGCCTTCGAGGTGTCGATTGGGATCGCGGAGCCGTCAGCGGTGATGTGCTCCTACAATCTCTATGAGGGCGACCATACCTGCGAGAACGACTACCTGCTCAACGAAGTTTTGAAGAAGGACTTCAAGTTCAAGGGCTGGGTGGTGTCGGATTGGGGTGCGACCCATAGCACGGTGAAGGCCGCGTTGAACGGGATGGACCAGGAGATGCCCGGTGACGAGAACTACTTCAATGCACCGCTGAAGAAGGCTGTTGAAGGCGGACAGGTTCCCATGGCTCGACTGGACGACATGGTTCATCGCATTCTGCGGAGCATGTTTGCCGCGGGTGTGGTGGACGACCCTCCGATTCGCACGGTCGTCGATCCGTTCCGTGGACGAGATGACGCGCAACACATTGCCGAAGAGAGCATTGTTCTGCTGAAAAATGCGGATCATATTCTTCCGCTGAAGTCCGCGGCTTCAAACTCGATCGCAATTATCGGTTCCCATGCGGATGTTGGTGTTCTTTCGGGCGGCGGCTCGGCTCAGGTGGATGCGCCGGGCGGCAATGCTGCGGATCCAAAGGCAGGCGGCTCTGGCTGGACCGAGCATGTCTACTTCCCTTCTTCTCCGCTCAAGAACATTCAGGCGCACTCACCTCAGGCGTCGGTGCGGTACGCGGATGGCCTGGATACTGCGGCAGCTGTGAAACTTGCGAAGTCTTCTTCTGTGGCTATTGTGTTTGTGAATCAGCCGATGCAGGAGGGGATGGATGCCGTGACTCTGTCGTTGCCTGACAATCAGGATGCGCTCGTCGAGGCGGTGGCAGCGGCGAATCCGAACACCATCGTCGTGATTGAGAATGGCGGACCGGTGAGTATGCCGTGGGTTCAACATGTGAAGGGCGTGGTCGAGATGTGGTATCCGGGCATCGGCGGTGCGCAGGCTCTGGCAAACATCCTCTTCGGGGAGGTGAATCCTTCGGGTAAGCTGCCGGTCACGTTTGCAAAAGACGAGACACAGTTGCCGCATCCTGTGGTGCCGGGCCTTGAGGGAGTGCCGCCTGGCCCAAACCAGGAGCATAAGGTTCAACCGTTCGATGTGAACTACAACCCGGAAGGCGCCAAGGTCGGTTACAAATGGTTTGAGGCGACCAACAAGCAGCCACTCTTCCCCTTTGGCTTCGGCTTGTCTTACACCACCTATGCCTACTCTGGCCTGACTGTGGATGATGCCAAGCGGACGGTTCACTTCACGGTTCGCAACACTGGAGCGCACGAGGGCACTGAGATCGCCGAGGTCTATGTTGCCTTGCCCGCAGCTGCGAAGGAGGACTATAAGCGGCTTGCAGCATGGCAACGGGTGAAGCTTGCTCCTGGCGAGTCGAAGGAGGTAACGCTGCCACTGCACCCGCTCTCGCTTACGGTCTTCAACACGGATCAGAATGGATGGCAGCTGCTTCCGGGCGAGTATAAGGTGACGGCGGGACCGTCCTCTAGCGATACTCCGCTGAAGGCACCGCTGCACGTTCAGTAGGGGTCAGCGCCTGAGCCTGTGGATAGTGGCTCAGGCGCGACCAGTCGGACGTTCCCCTTGAACGTTCACTATGATAAGTACTTATGCCTGCCCGACTCATCATCAATGCGGACGACTTCGGTCTCACTCGTGGGGTTAACCGCGCCGTCGTGGAGCTTCACCAGGCTGGGTCGCTGACCTCTGCGACGCTGATGGCGACCGGTGCGGCGTTCGACGATGCTGTGACGCTTGCCCGCGCTAATCCTACCCTTGGTGTTGGCTGTCACATCACCCTCACGGATGGCATCCCTGTCTCGCCGTCGCAAAGCATCTCTACACTGCTGGGTTCCGATGGCAAGATGTTTCGTCCTTCGCTTGTCGATTTTGTGCAGGCGCTGCTGCGCGGCAAGATCAACGAGGACGAGGTGGAACAAGAGGCTCTTGCACAGGTTGAGAAGCTTCGTAGTGCTGGCATTGAGGTTACTCACCTCGATACGCACAAGCACACGCATCTCTTCCCTGTTGTCACGCGGCCTCTTCTGCGCGTTGCCGAACGCTGCGGCATTGGTGCGATTCGCAACCCGTTCGAGGAGCCCTGGAGTCTTGCTCTTGGTCACGGGAACCGAGTTCGCCGCCTGCAGGTGAAGCTGCTTGGCAATCTTCAAAGCAGGTTCGAGCGTCAGCTGCAGATTCGCAATGCTGGCGTGCTTACTACGGATGGAACGATTGGGATCTCCGCGACCGGGCATCTGGATGCCGCTACCCTGCATGAACTTCTGGTTGCTTTGCCTGCCGATGGGACGTTTGAACTCTGCTGCCATCCTGGCTACAACGATGGCGACCTCGATCGCGTCACCACTCGGCTTCGCACCCATCGTGATGTGGAGCGAAACGCTTTGCTCACCGAGGTACCAGCGAGGTCTTTGCGACCAAATGCGCCGCAGCTCATCAACTACGGGGACCTTGTAGCTTAACGGCGCTCGTTTGCGAAAAGCTGATGAACCGCCAGAAGCCAAAGAGTCTTATACGATCGTTGCTTCGTCCAATAGCAGGAGCAATGAACGCAGCCTAAAAGTATGGGAAGACTATGAAGATCGGCATCACCTGTTATCCCACCTACGGCGGTAGTGGTGTCGTGGCTACCGAGCTTGGTATTGAACTAGCTGCTCGCGGTCATGAGATTCACTTCATCACCTACTCGCAACCCTTTCGTCTCAGCGGCCGCGAGTCGAATATTCACTTCCACGAGGTTGCGGTTTCAAACTATCCCCTGTTTGAACATCCGCCCTACGATCTCGCGCTGGCGACTCGGATGGCCGAGGTCGCCGAGTTCTATTCGCTGGATCTGCTGCATGTTCATTACGCGATTCCTCACTCTGTGAGCGCGTTGCTGGCGCGACAGATGCTTGCCACGCGGGGGATTCATCTTCCGTTCATCACGACGCTTCACGGTACCGACATCACGCTGGTGGGGCTGGATCGCTCGTATCTTCCTATTACCAGGTTCGGCATCGAGCAGTCGGATGGGGTCACCAGCATCTCGAGCTATCTGCGCGACCGCACCCGGGAGGCCTTCGCCATCACTTCTGAGATCGAGGTAATCCGCAACTTCGTGAACTGCGATGTTTATCTTCGCAATCCGGAGCTGGTGGCTGCGATGCGTCCGCGCTTTGCGGAGCCGAACGATCGGCTTCTGGTTCACCTTTCCAACTTTCGACCGGTGAAACGCATTCAGGACGTTGTGAAGGTCTTCGCCCGTGTCGCCAAGGCTATGCCGGCGCGGCTGATGCTGATCGGCGACGGCCCTGACCGCAGCGTCGCCGAGTATCTTGCCCGCGAGCACAACGTGCAGGACCGGGTGCACTTCATCGGGAAGCAGGATAACGTCAACGAGCTGCTGCCGCTGGCTGACCTGATGCTGATGCCCAGCGAGATGGAATCATTCGGGCTGGCGGCGCTTGAGGCGATGGCGTGCAGTGTGCCAACTATCGGGACACGCGTCGGCGGCGTCCCAGAGCTTATTCAGGATGAACACAATGGCCTCCTCTTTGCTGTGGGCGACATTGACTCCATGTCCACCGCTGCTATCTCGCTTCTCAGCGATCAGCCGCGTCTCGAAGCGATGGCGCGCGCGGGTCGTAAGACCGCGCAGGACCACTTCTGCGCCTCTCGAGTGATTCCGCTCTACGAGGACTATTACGACCGGGTCATCGCGCGCACGGCGTCTTCAACCATGTGACTGATGGCCTGACCCGCCGCGCCGCCGATCGGCCCCCAGGTTTCGGCACCGGCGTCGAGGATCGGCATTAGCAGCGTAACCTTTGTGCCGCGACCTGGACGGCTGTTGATCTCAACCGTCGCCAGATCGCCGTATAAGACCTGCATGCGCTCGCGCACGTTTCGTACGCCGATACCGTTTCCAGGACGAACCAGGCCGCTGACCAGAGAGACGTCGATGCGGTCGGGGGCCATGCCGACGCCGTCATCCTCTACCTCTACCATCAGCCTTCTTTCTTCCGTAATCCGGCTGCGGATCGTGACCGTGCCACCGCTGATCCGCGGCTCGAGGCCATGTTTGATGCTGTTTTCAATGAGCGGCTGGAGGAGCATTCCTGGCACCACGATGTCCAGCGTGTTGCCTGCAATCTCTTTGACTACTTTCAGCTTGTCGCCGAAACGCACTACCTCGATGTCCAGATAGTCGTCGGTGAAGCGCAGCTCCTCGCTGAGCGGAAGGAAGGCCTCGCGATCTTTCAGGAGTACGCGGAGGATGTTGGCGAGTTTGACGATCATCTCCCGCGCCAGCTCGGGCTGCGAGCGAACCAGGGAGGTGATCGAGTTCAGGGTGTTGAATAAAAAGTGTGGGTTAATCTGCCGTTGTAAGGCGTCCAGGCGGGCTTCGAGCAGCAGCCTTCCCTGCTCCTCCAGCTTTCTTTCGACTCGGATGGCGTTCCAGATCTTGAGCGGAATTCCGACGACGATGGGCGCGGTGGCGCAGATGAGCAACTGAACCCACCACTCTCTGGAATTAAGTTCGAAGTAGCGGCGCGGAAAGTAGTGCGATAGCGCGCTGGTTCCGAGCTGCATCCCCGCGACCAGCAACAGCAGCAAAATCTGACGATCGAGCTGCGGCCGTCGCAGGTTCCTCGTGACCCAACGATAGATGCTCAGGTCGATCATGGGGGAGAACGACCATACGTCTTCGGCGTCGGCAAAGCGGCCGAAGGCTCCTGCGATCGCGGCAATGGCGAGATTGACCGGGAGCGCCCAATACTCATGGTGCAGGACTGCAGGGATTGCCAGCGTCGCTCCGCCAGCCATCGCTGCGAGTGGCCCCACGAGAATTCCCAGAAGGATTGTGATCTCGAGCGAGAGATCGGCTGCCAGGAAGTTCGGCACAGCGGTGCGGACCCATACGCCGAGGGTTAGCGGCACACAGATGATGATGACGAGCCACATCGTCTGGCGTGGAGTTCGCCGCGACAAAAGAAGCAGATTCTTGAAGCGAGTCGATCGCGCCAGGGAGCTCGAAAACGCCGCAGCTACGCCTAGTTTAATCAGCAGCGTAATCAGGATCAGCTTGGGATCGGGCTGGGTCACACCATTACTTTACGCCCCTGACGCAACTTCGCATCCAACAGCCTGTCCGAGCAGTCTAATGATCATGAAGCAGGAAACGTATAATCAAGAGATGCCGTTCGCAAGTGTGACTAAAGTAGCCGACGCCGACCTTCCGACCCGCTGGGGGCACTTCCGCATCCTCGGCTTCGAGGGTGTCATCGAAAACCCAGCGGCGTGCAATGACAACATTCCTCCGCCGGCTGTGCGAGTGGAGGGAGCGGTGGCTCTGGTGATGGGCGATGTTCACGCTGCGCCTCCGATTGTGCGGATACACTCGCAGTGCCTGACGGGCGACGTCTTCCATTCGCTGCGCTGTGACTGCAGGCAGCAGTTTGAACTTGCGATGACCCTGATCACCGACGAAGGCCGGGGCATTATGCTTTACGAACAGCAGGAGGGACGCGGCATCGGCCTGATGGCGAAACTGCGCGCGTATGAGCTGCAGGATAAGGGTATGGACACCATCGAGGCTAATCTCGAACTTGGCTATGAGGCCGACTGCCGCCACTTCGAACTGCCTGCCCAGATCCTCAAGCAGATGGGGATCTCTGAAGTTCGGCTTATCACGAACAATCCGGAGAAGGTGGAGGCGCTGGAGCTTGCCGGCATCAAGGTGGTTGAGCGCATCTCGGCCGAAGTTCCCAGCGAGCCTACCAACGAGCGCTACCTTCAGACCAAGCGCGAGAAGATGGGCCACCTGGTCAGCTAGATCAATGGTCAGCTAGCTCAATTCTTGAAGACCGCTGATTCGGGATGATGATTCATCCAGTCGAACCAGTAGTCCTTGTGCGCGTCGATCTCCGCAAGGCAGCGGCCTGCCAGACTACCTTCTATAGCGCATCCCTGAAAGTTCCAGAGGCTGCCCGTGTCTATGTCGGTGAGTGTCTGGTCACCTGTGCCCTGGGCAAAGGTCAGGTGTCTGCTCTCGAGCGCTCCTTCGAAGACCCGGATCGATGCGCCGTCGCGCCCAAGCACTACGATAAGAGGCTGGTCGCCGACCCGATCTTGAATCAGTTTTGCTGCGAGGATGGACTCAATCGGGTAGGCCTTGCTCTGTCCCGCCACGGTAACTCCCAGCATCAGTTGGTGGGGGGCGATGCCGGAGCGGGTTGTGTTTACCACGGTGGGCGTCTTTTCTACGTGCTTCTCCCAGTCTTTCGGATCGTACTCTGCCGCATAGAGCGGGTCCGCCTTCAAGACCTGCCCGTGCGGCTGCTCGCTCTTCCATAGGGCGAAGGTCAACTCGTCGCTGCGCACGAGCTTCAACTGCTGCCCCTTCAGCGGTCCGAAGATCGCCTCGCCGGTGCTCTGCTGCCAGATGCTGCTGGTCTGCTCATCGCGCAGGAGTGCGTTGCCGTTGTTAATGCCGGCCAGGCGGAAGTGCAGCAACTTTCCATCGACGACGCGACTCCACACCAGCCCTGTGTGACACAACGTGCAATAGGTCACGGCGATCGGGACGCCGCCTACCGTGTCGTTGACGATATGGTGATAGCCCATGGTGCGGATAGGATAAGCCCGCGCTTCCTGTCCCACCGTGACCGCCAGGACTTTGTCGTCGGAGTCGACTTTTGCCTCGTCTGCGCCTTCGAATGAGGGCGAATCGTAGGGGTGAAACATCTTTTCGAAGATGTTGACTTGGGTAAGAACTGCTCCCGCGAACGTAAGCAGAAGCAGGCAGATCAGTCCGATCCGAGTGCCGATCCGTGCGGTCTTCCAGAGGAGAAATATCGCGAGCAGCACGACCGCAACGCACACGCCTGCAAGCCAGGGGCCGGCGTGACGAACGGCCAGAGCAGTCTCCAGCTCGCGCGCACCCTGTGGGCGGAACGGGCGAATGACAAACATCGGGATGGCGACACAGGCCGCCGAAACTATTGCAGATACCGCCGCCAAAGCAAGAAGGGATCCGGTTTTGTTTCGTATTGCTTGTATCTGTTGCGTCTGTGACATGTTCTTCCTCGCAGCGATTCAACTAGGGCCGGATGGGAAGAGTCAACCATGCAAATGGAGGATCTTTCGCTCCACCTATCGGATGACGTCGCTTTTTCTGGAGGAAAGCTTCTAGGGAGGGTAAGGATCGCTACGCGCGCGCTCCCATCACAACCTTCGCCGTTGTGATGGCCTGCCCGATGTGACGTTGTGTGTGCTCTGCGCAGTGGACGAGGAGTCCGCCTACTGTGCTGGGCAGCATGGATCGGCCTACTCCCCGCGATTCTTCATAGCTTTCCTGCGAGATCATCAGCACGCGCTGTCGCGCTTCTTTCAGGCCTGCTCGCACCTCGTCGAGCACAATCTTGGCAGATGCACCACTCTCCATCTCACTGCGCAACGCATCCATCTGCGCCTCAGATAGGGCTCTCCCCTCTGCATAGGTCAGCAGACGGTCCAGACTTCGCGCGATGTGGCGTAGATGAAAGGCGACGGGAGCTATCCCAGACGGCCGTGCGTTCATCTCGCTATCGCTTAATCCTGCGCACCATCGCTCTACATCTTCCTGCGCCAGCTCCAGCGCGTGCAGAACCTGTCGCCGCAGTGCATCGAACTCGGTCAACGTTCCTCGCAGCCATGGTTCCACCATCAAGATCCCTCCACTCGCTCAATGCGAAAGTCGTAACAGCCGGCCTTACCGTCGCGAACCATTACGTAGCGCACCATTGGATCGTGCATGATTCGTTCGATGGCGGCTGGCTGCCCTCCGTCGGTTACCATCTCACGTTGGCGCACGATCTGGTCTGCATCGTAGCCTTCGATCACCGCACCGAAGGGCAAGAGTTCCTCGGGATATCCAGCCTGCTCCGCGTATCGCTCGCACTCGGCCTCATGGATAAACACCGGGCCTGGCTGGGGTATCGGAGCAACTCCGTCGAAGGCATTCAGAGTAAACAAGAGTCGCACCTCCTGTCCGATGGCAAACGGTCTTAGACAGTGTCTGCATGGGCCGTGTCCCGTTGCAATCTTTGCGGTTACAGGATGCCCGTATCCCGGCGATAGTCTCGACTCTCTTACCTTCTGTGCCAGATCACTTGCAACCGCAACTATTCTCAACTCGCTCATCTCATATCTCCAGTTGTCGATTTCAATCACTGGAGGAATTTTGCACGACCAACGTCAGCGCACACACTCCGAATTGTTCGCTCAAACTCAGAGACCCTTCGACTTGCGAAACTCTCTCACTACCTCTGCCACGTCCCTGTGCTCGGAGTCTACGGCGTAGTTCATTCCGCGCACCTCGTCTGCACTCACCTTGCCAGCGAGCCTGTCCATGGCGATCTGAATTCCTGGATGCCGCCGCAGCGAATCTTCTCGTATCAGCGGGACAGCCTCATACGGCGGGAAGTAGTGCTTGTCGTCCTCCAACACCACGAAGCCCAACGCTCGTATGGGGCCATCGGTGGAGTTGCCCGCGACCATGTCTACCTGTCTGCTCGACAGCGCGCGATACAGAAGTCCGAGGTCCATCGTTCGGGGGTCGCCTGCGAACTTTAACCCGTAGGTCGCCTCGAGACCGCGTAGACCATCCGGACGGGATTGAAACTCGTAGCCGACGCCCAGCCTCCAGCCGCTGGGATCGGGAGCAGTATTCACCGCGTCAGAGATCGTCTTTACGCCAAGGCGCTTAGCATCGTCGCCGCGCACGACCATCGCAAAGGTGTCCTCGAATCCTAATCCGGGGCCTACTTTGACCCGGTACTTCGACGCGTACAGGCTACTTACCTCACGAAAGACAGACGCTTCCTCCCGCTGGCCCACCGGAGGAAGTGGCTGCTTGAGGATCGCAGTCAGCGCCGTGCCCGTGTACTCGACGTATCCGTCAATCCGTCCGCTCACCAACGCCTGGTGGCAGAGATAGCTTCCTGCCAGATAGAAGCGCCGATCTACCTGCTCTCCGGTGATGGACTCAATCTCCTGGGCGAGCATCTCTCCCAGGACAACCTGCTCGGTAAAATTCTTGGCTCCAATGGTGATGCGCGAGGATCGTGGCGGGGCGCATGCGATGGCAAGCAGGCAGAAGAGAACGGCGATAGCCGCCGTCGCACGGCGTTGTCGCGGTTTCAGCAACTCGCTCCTCCTGCAGAGACTTTCTGCGCGGACGGCGCCTTCAGTTCGAATTTGTAAAACGATCTCTCGCCCTGTTCGTAGTCGGTGACGACGAATCCGAGTTTCTTCAAGATGTGCAGGGAGCGCTCGTTACCCTCCTGTACGGTTGAAACGATGCGGTTCAGCTTCAGCTCCTCAAAGCCGAAGGTCACGAAGGCGCGCGCAGCTTCGGTTGCGAGACCGCGCCCCCAAAACTCCCGGCGCATATAGTAGCCGAGCACCGCTTCTGCTGGAATCCGGTCCCCCCCCTGCACGTTTGCATACAGGCCACAGCGCCCGATATAATCGCCGTTCTCCTTCAACACACAGGCCCACATGGCCAGCCTGTCATCGACGATCTGAATGGCGCGGTTCCAGAATCTATCTTCAGCGACCTCTCTGGTTCGCGGAGCGCCGCCCACATATCGACGAACATCGGGATCTTGCTCCATTGCGCAGAAAGCTTCGAGGTCCGCGGCCTCGTGCGGGCGGAAGAGCATTCTCTCGGATTCGAGAACGATCATCTCAGATGCGCCTCACGGCCACGCGTCTTTCGAGCAACCCCAGGCCTGCGTCGGCGATGAGAGCGAGCAGTGCAGCGGGAATAGCTCCGGCCAGTACGAGGCCGTTGTCGACGCTGGCCACGCCGCGAAAGATCAGCTCTCCCAGACCGCCTGCGCCGATCGCTGCGGCGATGGTCGCGACGCCGACACAGGTCACGGTTGCGGTTCGGAGACCTGCGAGGATCACGCTCGCAGCCAACGGCAGTTCGACCTTCAGGAGCCGTTGCCACGAGGTCATCCCCATCGCGTTGGCCACATCGACTAGTGCGGGATCTACGCTTCCGATGCCGGCGTAGGTGTTCCGCAGGATGGGCAACAGGGCGTAGCCGGTCAGAGCCAGGATCGCCAGCCGCGCTGCGTCTTCTCCCAGCCAGGGAACGGGCAGGAGCAGGCCAAACAGCGCCAGGCTCGGGACAGTTTGCAGTATGTTCGCAAACCCTATGATGGGCCTGGCGAGCTTCTGCCTTCGGGTGAGCAGGATGCCCAGAGGCAGGCCTATGGCAGCAGCTAACAACATCGCAGACAGGGTCAGCCAGAGGTGCTCGAAGGTTAGACGGCCAATGTCGTATCCGTTTTGGCGGAGGAAGTTGATCATGCTTACACCGTTCTATGTACAGCACGAACATAATCTTTTACATGAGGGTTTTCCGATTGCAGAACTTCTTCCGTAGTGAGATCTGCCACCACCGCCCCTTCGGAGAGAAACACGACGCGTCGGGCCAGGTAGAGGGCCTCGTCCAGGTCATGCGTCACGAGCAGGACAGTCTTCCCTACCTTCTTCAGCAGGTCGCGCAACATGGTCTGCATCTCGGCGCGGGTGAGAGGATCGAGCGCGCCAAGCGGCTCATCCATCAACAGCACGGTTGGGTCGGTTGCGAGTGCGCGTGCGAGCCCGACGCGCTGGCGCTGGCCGCCTGAGAGTTGCCAGGGGTTCCGTTTGCGAAACTCTTCGTACTCGAGTCCGACTAGCGACATTACCTCTCGAACGCGAGCCGTAACCTCGTTCTTTGAGCGTCCTGCAAGCTCCAGGGCCATGCCTGCATTTCGCTCCACCGTCATGTGGGGAAACAAGCCGGTCTCCTGAATGACGTAGCCAATGCTGCGTCGCAACGCTATGGTGTCGCCATTTTGAGTGGGATTGCCTGCAACAAACACCTCGCCTGCGCTGGGCGTCACCAGATTGTTCACCATGCGCAGCAGCGTGGTCTTACCGGACCCGCTCCGTCCCAGCAGAGCCGTTGTGGTTCCCGCCTCAAGCTGCAAAGAGATGTCACGCAATAAGACGCGCCCACCTGCCAGCGTATAGCTCACCTTCGCGAACTCAACGCCAACCGTGGGCATGTCTCTTACTCTAACCTGTGGCGAACTGCGAGTTTATTCCGCGGTCTCGGGGACAGTATCTGCAGCTGCCGACTCTCCTGCCGCACCGGGCTGGCCCTTTACGCGCACCACCGTGATCTTCTCGAAGCCTTCCTTGAAGGTGGGCGGCTTCAAGCGCTCGGCCATCTTCTGCATCACCTCGTCGGTCACCTGGCGGTCGCGCTTGGAGTTGCGTTCCATGCATACGGCCAGTGGCACGTCGAAGAACACAGCCTGCACCTCGTAGCCGAAGCTCTTGGCCATCTTGATCCACTGCCTGCGCTCGTGTGGCGAGAGGTTCGTCGCGTCCACGTAGTTCCACGGCATCTTAGCGATCAGCCGGGCGCGCAGCAGGCTTCGCAACGTCGAAAACACGAGGCCCTGATAGCGCTGTTCGGTGATGTCGTCGAAGAGGAGGGTACGCAGGAGATCGCTCGACAGCGGGGTTACGCCGCGACGCTTGTACCAGGTCGCCTTCCCTGAACCGGGCAAGCCAATCGCGAGGACGACATAGCCCTTTGGCGACTTGGTCGCTGTCAGCTCTGCGGGTGGAGTCCCGAGCGACTCGGGCTGAGTCTCCATCACCATCTTTGGCTCATGGGGCTCAGTGGGCGCTGAATGCTCCGCTGCGGGCTCAGTCGTGGCTACGACGTTTTCGGTCTCGGCGGTAGATTCGGCTTTGGCTGGCTCAGGCTCTGCGGCGCGTGCCGGCGCAGCCTCCGGGTAGGTTGGTCTCAGGGGAGCTGGCTGGTTCGAGGGCAACTCCTGCCCACTTTTCCCCGTGGACTCGGAGTCGTTCGGTCCACGTCTAGGGCGTCGTCTCATCTTTTCGCTTATCCATTCGCGCAATTCGCGCATACGACGCTTGTAACACAGCGTGGAAGACTCCCGCAAATCCGTCGCACCTCGTGCGATACGTCTTCAGCCTCTCAGCCGATCCGGATTCGCCCACCCTCATCTCTCCTTTTCTCAGCGCCTTACATCGTCTTTTCACACATATGCAGTAGTGTCCCTGGTAAAAGAGGTGGACCATGGCCGTCGAAGTCGCTGATCTGAACCAGATGCAGGCTGCATATAAGGAAGCTGTCGATCAATGGGTCACCGCCATCCGCGAGGAAGAGGCGCTCGCCTCGGTCAATCACTCCGAGGCAGAGATCGATGCCTGGGAGGCTGCGGATTTCCGCGAGGAAGATGCACGCGGGAAGGCGAAAGAGGCCAAGAAGAACTACGAAGACGCTCTTCGCGAGAAGTTTTTCAGCTTCTAAAAGACTTGGTTCGCGGCCATTCGTCGCGCGATCTCTCACGAATGTGTAGTGAGCGAAGTCACGCCCCGAAGTTTGCGCCGCCTTCGCGCCGGTGACATCATCCCGCTCTGGTCGCGTGCAGAGCAGTTCGTCGCGTTCTACAATGGGCACACGCACCTATAACGCCGTAAACACGACAGGAGCAACCGAAAATCATGGCAGCTGTAAAGGTAGGCATCAACGGCTTCGGCCGCATTGGACGCAACGTCTTCCGCTCCGCTTTAGGCAACCCCGACATTGAATTCGTAGCCGTAAACGACCTCACCACTCCCGCCACGCTGGCTCACCTCCTCAAGTACGACTCCATCCTCGGCAACCTGAAGAACGAGATCACCCACGGAGCCGATTTCATCGCGGTCGATGGAAAACACATCAAGGTCTTCGCCGAGCGCGATCCGGCCAAGCTCGACTGGGCCTCGGTGGGTGCGCAGATCGTGGTTGAGTCCACCGGCTTCTTTACCGACGCCGAAAAGGCCAAGGCGCACCTCGGCAGCACCGTGAAGAAGGTCATCATCTCCGCGCCAGCGACCAACGAGGACGTCACCCTCGTGCTGGGCGTGAACGACGACAAGTACGACGCGGCCAAGCACAACGTCATCTCGAATGCGAGCTGCACGACCAACTGTCTCGCGCCGGTGGTCAAGGTGCTGCACGATACCTTTGGCATCGCGTCGGGAATCATGACCACGATCCACAGCTACACCAACGATCAGGTGATTCTCGATACGCCGCACAAGGATCTGCGTCGCGCCCGTGCTGCCGCTCTGTCGATGATTCCGTCGAGCACCGGTGCCGCCAAGGCCCTGAGGCTCGTCGTTCCTGCAATGGACGGGAAGCTTGACGGCTTCTCGATGCGCGTCCCGACCCCGAACGTCTCTGTGGTGGACCTCACCTTTGTCTCCGAGAAGCCCATCACCGACAAGTCGATCAACGAAGCCCTCAAGAAGGCTGCCGACGGCGAACTGAAGGGGATTCTGGGATTCACGGATGAAGAGCTCGTCTCCTCGGACTTCAAGGGCAACCCACTCAGCAGCATCGTCGACAGCAAGTTGACCAAGGTTGTCGGCCAGAATACCGGCAAGGTGATCAGCTGGTACGACAACGAGTGGGGCTACTCCAGCCGGGTGAAGGATCTCATTCTCTTCCTCGTCAAAAAGGGCCTGTAACCGTCTACTGACCCTTGGCAGAGGTTGATCCTCCATCCCCTGCCAAGGGTTCCTTCTGCATCCTATCGACCCCGCCGTGAATCAATAGTTCTGGCAGCGAGTCCACCTGCCCGGATCGAGCACACAATGGGTCGCTTTCAGGAACTGGCCTTTACCCCACTCGTCAAACAACACCAGCAGGAGCACGGCAGCAGAAGCCAGTACGAACGGCTGGCGGAACGTTCGCCTTTGGGCAACGCTCTTGGTCCTGACGAGCAGGCCTTCATCGCGCTGCGGGACAGCTTCTACATGGCTTCGGTCAGCGAGACCGGCTGGCCTTACGTACAGCACCGCGGCGGCCCGAAGGGCTTCGTCCGCGTCATCGAACCGGGCCTTCTCGGCTTCGCGGATCTGCGCGGGAATAAGCAATACATCAGCCTGGGAAACTTCGATCACGACGCGCGGGTCGCTCTTTTCTTTATGGACTATCCCAACCAGACGCGTCTCAAAGTTCTTGGTCGCGTCGAGGTTCATGAACATGATTCGGAAGCACCGGCGCTGATCGAATCGTTCCGGTCTAAGGACAAATCGTCGGTCGTCGAAAGGGTCATCCTCATCCACGTCGAAGCCTTCGACTGGAACTGCCCGCAACATATCACTCCTCGTTATACTGCGGAAGAGATTCAGCAGGTTATCGCGCCTCTCACTCAAAAGCTCGCGGAGTTCGATGCAGAAAACGCAAAACTGCGCGAGGAGCTTCGCGCTCGGACGAAAATCGAACGTGCCTGAAGCGCTGTTTGATCTTTCTCTACTAGGAGGAGGCGATGTGCGATCGCATGCAATCTGTTTGTTCGCAGGAATACTGGGGCCAAAGTCGCAGCGTAGCTTCGAAAGGACATTCCGCAAAAAAAACTTGAAAATGATGGCGTATAGTTAGTCCTCGTAAAAGTGACTGCCAAAACACCACATCAGCCATGCAAATCATCACATCCTGACCACAAAAACGCCACGCAAAAACAAGCCTTTTCGCCAAAACCCCCAATAAAAACGCACATCCACCACAAAATAAAAAATGACCCGCAAAAACATTCCCGGCACCTCACCCTACGAGCCGATCATCGGCTTCTCCCGCGCGGTCCGCATCGACAACCACGTCCACGTCTCAGGCACCGGTCCGGTGGGTGCGGACAGCGCCGAGGTAGCCGAGCAGACGGAACAATGTCTGACCTTGATCGCCGCGGCGCTCAAAAACGCTGGCAGCTCCATGGAGCATGTGTACCGCACTCGCATGTACCTCACTCGCGCCGAAGACTGGGAGGCCGTCGGCCGGGTTCACGGCAAGTTCTTCGGGCTGATCCGTCCCGCTGCGACCATGGTGGTCGTCGCCGCGCTGCTGAACCCAGCCTGGCGCATCGAGATCGAAGCCGACGCCTTGATCCCCGAATAGCCGCTCGGGATGTTTTAGAATTCCCCATGCCAAGCGACCCAAGCCGCTCCGTCCCGAAGGCCATCCTGGTCGGCGCAATGGTAGCCGCGCTGCTGGACATGGTCGATCCGATCGTCTTCTATGGGCTTCGCGGAATACCTCCCAGGCAAATCCCTCAGTCCATCGCGAGCGGCATCCTTGGTCGCGCCGCGTACTCTGACGGCATCCCCAGCGTGCTCCTCGGCCTGGCTGCCCATCTCTTCATCGCACTGGTCTGGGCGACGCTCTTCGTCCTCGCAGCGCGTGCCGTGCCGTTTCTTGCCGACCACGCAATCGCAGCCGGACTGCTGTATGGAGCGTTCATCTACGCGGTTATGTACTACCTTGTGCTTCCGCATACGAACGTTTATCCGAGGAATAATCCGAATCCGGCTCCGGCCGTTCTCCTCAACAGCATCGGCGCAATGGTCTTTCTGGTGGGGTTACCCATATCTTTGGCCAACCGACGCTTCGCGCCATCATCTCGGGTATCCTCTAACTGACATGGCCAAGCTATCGATCCGCGACCTCGACCTCACCGACAAGCGCGTCCTCATCCGCGTCGACTTTAACGTGCCGCTCAAAGACGGCATCATCACCGACGACACTCGTATTCGCGAGACCCTCCCGACGATCGAGTACGCTCTGCGTCACAAGGCCAAGGTCATTCTCTGTTCGCATCTGGGCCGCCCCAAGGGCAAGCCGGTCGCCGCGATGAGCCTGCGCCCGCTTGTCGATCATCTCCGCACCAGGCTCGACCACATTCTGGGCGATGACGAAAACGTAGCCTTCTCGCCTGACTGTATCGGCATCGTCGCCAGCGAGATGGCTCTCAATCTCGAATCCGGGCAGCCATTGCTGCTTGAGAATCTCCGCTTCCATGCGGAGGAAGAGGCCAACGATCCTGTCTTCGCGCAAAAGCTCGCCTCGCTCTGCGACATCTACGTCAATGACGCATTTGGCAGCGCTCACCGCGCCCATGCCTCTACGGAAGGCGTCACTCACTTCGTGAAACAATCAGCGGCCGGCCTGCTGATGGAAAAAGAGCTGACCTACCTCGGAAAAGCCCTTATGGAACCCGACAAACCGTTCGTCGCAATCATCGGCGGAGCGAAGGTGTCGGATAAGATCCAGGTGATCGACAACCTGCTGGAAAAAGCCGACGCTATCATCATCGGCGGAGGCATGGCCTATACGTTCCTCAACGCGCAGGGGCAGAGCACGGGAAAATCCTTGTTGGAGACTGACAAGATCGACGTCGCCAAAGCCGCGCTTGAAAAGGCGAAGGCCAGGGGCGTTCGCTTCCTTTTGCCGATCGACCACGTTCTTGCCGACAAGTTCGCTCCCAACGCCAAAACTCAGGTGTTTTCTGGCGATGGGCCCTTCCCGCAAGATCTGATGGCACTCGACATCGGCCCCAAATCGATTGCGCTTTTTGAGGAGGAGATTGCCGAGGCGCGAACCATCATCTGGAACGGCCCTATGGGCGTCTTTGAGATGCCCGCCTTCGCTCGCGGCACCAACGAAATTGCCGCAGCCGTTGCACGCAATCATGACGCCACTACCATCGTCGGTGGCGGAGATTCGGTCGCTGCCATTCAACAGTCCGGCTTCGCCAACCGCATCACCCACATCTCTACCGGTGGCGGGGCCAGCCTCGAATTCCTTGAAGGCAAGAAGTTACCCGGCGTCGCCGCGTTGACGGAGAAGCAGAGGTAGAGATCACCGCAACCCAAAAAAAAAGGCGAACACCGCACCAACGCTTCCCTGCCTCGCTCTAAAGATGGAATACTGATCGCACATGCGCAAGCCATTGATCGCCGCCAACTGGAAGATGTACAAGACGCCCAAAGAGTCCTTAGCCTTCCTCAGCGAGTTTCTTCCCCTGGTGAAGGACCACACCGCCAGTGAGATCGCGATCTTCCCGACGATGTCTTCGCTTGGCTACGTCATCGAGGCGACCAAGGGAACAAACGTCACCGCCGGCGCCCAGACGATGCACTGGCTGAACGAAGGACCGTACACCGGTCAGACCTCTCCAACCATGCTCGAAAGCATAGACTGCACCCGCGTGCTGCTGGGCCACTCAGAGCGCCGCATCTATGCCCACGAGACCGACGACATGGTCAATCTGAAGCTCAAAGCCGCCCTCGATCATGAGTTGATTCCAGTCGTCTGCGTCGGCGAGACGCTCGACAAGCGCCAGTCCGGCCTGACCGAAGCCGTTCTCCGCTGGCAGATCGCCTGCGCGCTCAACGGCATCAAGGGAGCCTCTTGTGGGAACGTGGTTATCGCCTACGAGCCTGTCTGGGCGATCGGAACCGGCAGCGTTGCAACCCCGGAGCAGGCCAATGAAGCTCACGCGATCATTCGCCGCGAGGTTGCGGCCCACCTGGGCCTCTCCTGCGCCAGCGGCATGCGCATTCTGTACGGCGGTTCGGTCAAACCCGACAACGTCGCCAGCTTGATGTCCCAGCCTGAGATCGATGGGGCACTGGTCGGCGGAGCGAGTTTGCAGGCCAAATCGTTCGCTGAGATCGTCCGCAACGCCACCGCGGTCTGAAGATTCGACAATAAAGACGTGCCGTTTACCACCCGCCAAATATTGCTCTGTGCCTAGCGGACGACCCCGGCCTGATCCATCGGCCAGTACACAAACGCCGCCTTGCCATAGATCAGATCCCGGTCGACCGGCCCGAAGTCGCGACTGTCGCTCGAGATCGACCGATGATCCCCCATCACAAAGTATTCGTTTCCCGGGACAGTCATCTCCGGTTGCGATCTGTCATCGGCAAACCGCCTCGGCACGTAGCTCTCCGAGATGCGCCTTCCGTTCACGATGACCTGCCCATGATCGATCCGCAGGGTATCTCCCGGCAGCGCGATCACCCGCTTGATATAGCTCTTCTCGTGATCATGCGGATAGAGAAAGACCACCACGTCGCCGCGTTGAATCTCCCCGACCCGGTACGCCATCTTGTTGATGAACAGCCTGTCCTGATCCTCCAGCATAGGCAGCATGCTGGTTCCTTCTACTCGAACGGGCTGATAGAGAAAGATGATGATAAACGTCGATACCGCTACAGAGATCACCAGGTCGCGCAGCCAGGAGTGCATGACTCCCTTCCGCTGTCCTGTCGGCTCCATCTGCTGTCGATTTTCTGGTTCCGGCTGAACCTTCCCGGTCTCCACGCGATCTTCCGAATCCTCTAACATTTAGACGCACCAATCTAAGAGTCGCAATCATCAGGTTGCTTGCCGGCGAGTGGTCCCGCGAGCGTCCAGCCTGGGTAACCAATTGAGCTGAGATGCATCTTATCTGTTCAGCGGAGACCCAGTCAGTGGAAGGCTCCAGCCAGCGGAGGCTTCAGGTTCAGCTCAGCCTCACAACTTTATGAGAACACCTCGTTCGAATCAAAACTCTCTGCTTATCACAGGTCGACTTAGTTCGCCATCCCAATCATCATCTGCCGTAAACCCCGCCCCTTTATGATAACTCGCATGGGGCAAACCTTTCTTGACGCATTCGAGAGGGTTAGGACTAGAATTGCCCCAGCAGAACAGTAGGATACTTATGGCAACCCTTACCATGCTTGAGCAGGCCCCGACACCAAAACCCGTCAACCGTGGCGCAGCAGACTACAACGATCTCACCACGGAGACCGCTAACGCCGCCTCAGAGGGACTCGACACCAAGTCCGCTCTCGAGATCGCCCGCATCATCAATCACGAGGACGCCAAGATCGCAGCCGCAGTCAAGAAGGCGCTGCCTGAGATCGCCATCGTCATCGATACTGTGGCTCGCTCCCTGCGCGATGGTGGCCGGCTAATCTACGTCGGAGCCGGCTCCAGTGGCCGCATCGCCTCTCTCGACGCCTCGGAATGCCCACCAACGTACTCCACCGCTCCTTCGCAAGTCCAGTACATAATGGCTGGCGGCCCCAAAGCTCTCGCCTCAGCTTCCGATGTGAATGAAGATTCACCTGAGATCGGCCAGCGCGACATCGCCCGACGCCGTCCTACCCGGAAAGACATTGTCATCGGAGTCTCCGCAAGCGGTCGCACGCCTTACGTCGTCGGCGCCGTGGAGTATGCGCGGGCCCGCGGAGCAAAGACCGCCGCGATTACCTGCAACCTCAATACCCCGCTCTCCGATGTTGCAGATACCACGGTCATCACTGAAGTTGGCGCTGAGGTTATCTCGGGCTCAACCCGCATGAAGTCTGCGTCGGCACAGAAGATGGTGCTTAACATGATCACCACTGGGGCGATGACGCGGCTCGGCTACGTCTACGACAACCTCATGGTCAATGTGCACATGAAGAACGCGAAGCTGGTAGAACGCGGTATTCGCGTGCTGATGAAGGTATGCGATATCGATCGCGATACTGCGATTCGCACCATCAAGTCCGCAGGCAAGTCGATTCCGATCGCCGTCGTTATGCTGAAGGCTAACGTTGACAAGATGGAGGCTGTGCGGCGCCTCACCAAGTCGGATGGCAACGTTCGCCTTGCGATTGACGACTCTCGCCTCGAACTCTGATTGCAGGAACTCTGATTGTCAGGAAGCGCAGCCACCCACGCAGGCGGTGCTGTATTGCGCTTGCTTCACTCCAGGCATATCCTGATCCTGCCATACTCCGCCTTGTGCCTTCCACGGACTGACTGAGATGGTAGGTTGATCCTGCTCCGACGTGATCTTCCACTGTCCGTCGATTCGTTTGAGTGTCAGACGAGTCGGCACATAAGACTCTAAAATATCTGACTGCTCTGACCGGTCGATGAAGTGTTTCATAAGGCGAACCTGAGCCTCCGACTCTGTCTGCCGTTCGACGACGATATCCTCCATCTTTACTGTCCACAGGCCTTTTCGCATGCGGTTGGTAGCCTCGCGGTCTCGCAGAACCGCAGCTCGTCCGACGTTTCGCTGATCAAGATAGCGATCCAGTTTGTCCGCATAGAAAGAAGCTTGAGCATTTGCATCTCTTGTCTGCATCGAAGCTGCCCACCCTTGCAACCATCGCTTCACCTCCACACTGTTGGCGGCAGGACTACTAGCGGCAGGCTCGGCAGTCGGGTTTGACGGAGACGGCATCGGAGGCGATGTGTTGGCCAAAGGGGCTTTTGGAGCAGTTGGTGGAGGTGCCGGAACCGCTGGCGCACGAATCGCTGGCGGCGGAATATACTTCGCAGCAGTTGAGGCTGGATAGGCAGAGAGATTGCGATGCAACCAATACAAACGGTACGCCCCTCCTGCCAACACCAACAACATGGCAAGGACGGTGGTCCACCACGCAAACCGTTTCCGACCGGAGGTTCGGTCGTCTTCCACTCGAATCCTGTAGGGTGGTATTCGAGCATCCCAGGTCAGCTCTTGTTCGAGTCCTGATCCAGCATCGGGCTTTGGACTACTCGCGGATTCCCTCGCAGGAATCTGCTTCGCTTCTGTCGGGCGTGCCGACTCAGCGGTCTGTGCTGCGGTCTGTGCCGAATAGGTCGCCCTGATCGTTCTTTCTGACTCATCTTTCACTTCTGGCCCATCTTTCACACCTGCCACATCTGCGGGAAGGTGTTCGACCGGCGGAGCGGAGGCCGATGACTCCGCAATATGCAGATGGTGAAACTCGCCTCTTTGATCGGGCAGAGCAATCTCCTGCGGCTCGTCGATGTCGATGAGAGCGGCAGCACCCCATCCTGGATCCGGAGCAGACGTCACGGCCTCGATCAAAGTCTCTGGAGCCACCTCCGAAGTTGTCTTCTCTTTTGACCCTTCTGACGGCCACAACTCCTCTTCTGGCGTCTCCAACTCCCGCAGTTCGATCGCGCTCGGATCTTCGGGCCTGTCGATAACCGTTGTTGAAGCCGCGCCCGTTGTCGACGATGCCGCCGATCTTCTTGCTGCTGTATAAGCAGCTACGCGCATGGAGTCGAGGTGGACCTGCGCCTTCACCTGCTCAAACAGTTCGTCCAGTTTGGACCGCACAACCTCCAGTTGCGACGTCTCTCCCAGAAGCGCCGATGCCTGGAAGTTCACCTCTCCCTGGACTGCGGTCTCGTTGTTCGCCGCATTCACACAGAACACCGTAGTGTCGTGTTTGTTCTTCGATCGTGGCGACGGTCCTACGCCTCGTAGCGTAATTCGGTCGCCAGATCGAACCACCTCGCTGGAGATCTCTCGCGAATACATCTCCAACGCACGCAAAACCATCTCTTGATCCGGAGTCTGTACTGTTTCGTGGATCTCAAATCTCATAGCGCCTCATCCCTACTTCTAATGGATGGCAGAAACCCCGTCTGGGGAAGCCGACAAAAGATGGGCATGAACAATAAAACGTTCCGGCGCTGCGCCCACATAGTCAAACGGAAAACAGGTAATGAGCGTAAGCTCTGGCCTGGAGGCGATGTTCAGCACTCCTACCTTGTCGGGACTCACAATTTCAGTCGAGTCCACCACGTAGTGATAGGTGCCGCTCTTGTCGATCAGTCGCACCTCCATCTTCGCGGCAACCCTGCGCAACGGCCGGAAGAACGAATCGCGATGACCTGCCAGCCCCACCGTGCCAAGGCCACCCGGCACCGCGGTCCCGGGAATATGGCCCACTCCCCGATGCAAACTATCTTTATCATAGTCGGCTGTGATCGGTGCTGACAACGCGAGTGCGGGAATCTCAATCCTGCCAATCACATCCCCTGCCGCAGGCGGGGCGTCCGGGGCGATTCTGGCTGGAAGAGGCTCTCCGATCCGTTCCGCGAGCCTCTGGGTCTCCTTTGCTTGAACACCCAGCACCAGGCAGTATCCAACGCAAAGGAGACCGCACGTCCACAGAAGACGCTCAGCGTATCCGAGCACTCGCATCTCTACTCCCGTAGCAACGACTCTTGATTCAGAGCGGACATACGGCTGTAGGCGATCAGTCGCAGAAGCGCCGCGGCGAGCAAGGAGCAGAAGCCCAGCAGCCATACTAAGGGAACCCGGCTGGCGGTATGGGGCAGCGCTTTGATCACTGGCTTCTGAACGCTGGCCTCTTGCGTGTATCGTACCGCCTTGATGCTCGGTTTCGCACTGGCAGTGTCGCCAGCGTCGCTGGGCCCTACCTGCTCGAGCGAAAGCAGCCAGAGCGTCAGCAGTTGCATGTCCTCCTGAGACAGAGTGTTATCCGTGACCTTTCCCTCCGACCCTGGATCGACGGCAGGCACCTTCGCGGGGTTTGAGGTGGCTATCGCAACCGCCTCAGCCTTCGGATAAACGAACTCGATAACCGAAGAGCCTCCGGGGAAGTACCACCCCTTGAGGTACTGAGAGCCGTCAGCGGGATTAGCCCATCTCACAGGCCCGCTCGCCGATGGTTTCTGGATGTTGCCGTTTGGAATGCCGAGAAAGGTCGAGTGCACATCGCCCTTCACCGAATCGACCTTCAGAATCACCCGATCCGACAGGCGACTCACAACATGGATTGTGTAGGAGCCAGGTTCAAGCGTAACCCCAGGAATATGCGACGGGTTGGAGATCGTGAAATCAGCGGCGGGAGTCGCCGGGCCAGCAGCCCATACCGTCGGGCTGAAAAGGCACAAAGAGGCGCAAAATATGAGAGCTTTGAGTCGCATCGTTTCTCCTTGCAGGATCAACTTACGTCCCGTGATATGCAAGGTGTACGCGAAAAGTTAGCCGTTAGGTTGAAGTAAAGATGTGAGTAACTCAACTTTTTTGGCGCCGGTAATCCGCTTGTCCAAATTTGAATCGATTGGTAATCGAAAGACCGATTACGAGGCCAGATGAACCTGAAAGACTTTTCACATAGAAAGCCATGGCCTAAAAAGTACCGCAACTTTGGCGGGTTTCGCGCGCCTTTGAGTTTTGGCATCGTCAACTTGCGGTGTTTTGGCTCTTTTTGCGACCTAGAAAATCGAAATTAACATGCTTGAAATGAATCACTTACATGAAGGACGCCAGCAGTGTTTGAACAGCGTTCTTTTGATAGAGAAGACGCCTCTCCCAGTTGAGAAGAGCGGCCGAACCAGCGCCGTTACTCATTTCCACGCGGAATCTCCGTAAACTGTCAAAATGGACAAGTTCGTAGTACGCGGCGGCAATCCCCTTCTCGGCACCATCAAAGTCTCCGGAGCAAAGAACTCCGCTCTCCCCTGCATGGCCGCCGCCATTCTGACCGAAGACGAGGTAATCCTCGAAAACATCCCTCAGGTCAACGACATCGAAACCGAGCGCAAGCTCCTGACCAGCATGGGTGCTGAGGTTGAACTAGGCTATGGCCGCGCCCAGCATCGCACCCGCATCAAGTGCGCCATCCTGTCCGACCCTGTTGCAAAGTACGAGATCGTAAAGACCATGCGCGCCAGCTCTCTGGTGTTGGGGCCTCTTATCGCGCGCACCGGCATCGCGCGCGTTGCCATGCCTGGAGGCTGCGCCATCGGCGGCCGCCCCATCGATCTCCACATCAACGGTCTCGAAGCTATGGGCGCCACCATCACTCAGGATCACGGCTACCTCGAAGCCCGCGCCGACCGACTGAAGGGCGCGCACATCGTCTTCGACAAGATCACGGTCACCGGCACCGAAGACCTCCTGATGGCCGCCACACTTGCCGAAGGAGAGTCCGTCTTCGAGAACTGCGCTCGTGAGCCTGAAGTCACCGATCTCGCCGCCCTGCTCATTGCCATGGGAGCGAAGATCGAAGGCGCAGGCACCGGCACCATCCGCATCCAGGGCGTCTCCAAACTCCACGGTGCACGCCATCGCATCAATCCAGACCGCATCGAGGCCGGCACCTTCCTGATCGCGGGAGCCATCACCGGCGGCGACCTCAACGTCGACTGCTGCGAACCCAAACACCTCGGCGCGCTCATCACCAAGCTGGAACAGTGCGGCGTCAAGATCGACGTCGGCACCGACCACGTCCGCGTGCGCTCCGGTGGAGAACTCAAAGCTGCCGACATCACCACCGAAGAGTACCCCGGCTTCCCTACCGACATGCAGGCTCAATACATGGCGCTCGCCACCCAGGCCGAAGGCACCAGCACCGTGATCGAAAACATCTTCGAAAACCGCTTCATGCATGTGCAGGAGCTTATTCGCATGGGCGCGAACATCACCATCTCCGGCCGCACCGCGACTGTGCGTGGCAAGACACCGCTGCAATCAGCTGCGGTCATGTGCTCGGACCTCCGTGCCTCTGCCTCCCTTGTACTTGCGGCGTTGGTCGCCGATGGCGAAACCATTCTCGACCGCGTCTATCATCTCGACCGCGGCTACGAGCACTTCGAAGAGAAGCTACGCGGCGTCGGCGCGCAGATTCGCCGCATGGGAGACGTCTTCGGGAGAAAGTAACTGATCGAGTTGCAAACTACAGATTCTTGCGATACACAAAAGCATCCAGCCCGGCTCCGCCATAGAACCTGCGCCTTACATCCACCCGTTCGTATCCCGAACTCTCATAGAACCGGATTGCGCCGTGGTTGCCAGTGAACACATGGAGCTCCATCCACTGCGCCCCGGCAGCTACTGCGCGTTCTTCAGCCTGTAACAAAAGCCTCTGTGCCAAGCCGCGCCTTCGGTACTCTTCTGCAACATCCAACGTCACAACATAAGCTCGTTGTTTCGATGCCATAGGCTCCAGGTGAACGATCACAAAACCCGCGATCTTCCCATTTGCCGTGAGTGCGATGCGAACGATGGCATCCGGCCCCTCAGCGAAAGCCCGCATTGATTCTCGATCAAACCGAAACTCCGGCGAAAAGCACTCTTGATCCAGCGCATACATCGCATCGAGATAACCTGGGCGATACTCCTGTAGTTCAATCTCTTCGATCATCAGATACCCAGACTAATAGCAGCCGCCTCCCGCGAAAGCAGCCGACAAGGAGCTATCGAGGAATTGATTAGGATATCCTTGAATCCTTGTCATTGCGAAATTCCAGGGTTGTCTTTTTTGTAATTGAATTGGTTCGTTACTACTCTTTCGCACGGTAAGGTTCCTGTTCCCCGTCTCCGGCGAAGGGTGTACAACTGTTGCCGTACTCAAAAGGAAGATCTGCCGGAACATCATGAAAGCACAAAACAAGGACTGCAAGCCGGAAGCCGGCAAACCCGTTACCCTGAAGACTCTGGCGGAGTATCTTGACCTCTCGCCGGCAACGATCTCGATCGTTCTCAATAACTCGCCCGTCGCAAAATCGATCTCTCCAGCAACCAGGGAGCGCGTTCTGGACGCCGCTAAAAAATTCGAGTACCGGCCCAACCTGCACGCCCGCATGCTCCGCACACGCATTACCAACACCATCGGGGTGATCGTTCCAGAGCTTAGCGAAGGCTACTTCACCGGCGTTATGCTCGGCGTCGAGCAATATCTCCTTCAGGAAGGCTTTCTCTACTTCACGGTCAGCCACCTCGGCCGGGCCGACCTACGGGAGGAATATCAGGAACTCCTCATGAGCCGCCGCGTCGATGGCTTCCTCCTGGTCAATACGGAGCTCTCAGTCAACGTTTCGCTCCCGGTAGTCGGAGTCTCTTCTCACAGCAAGTCGCCGGGCGTCTCCAACATCATGCTCGATCACGACTTTGCTGCCAAGAAGGCTCTCCGCCACCTCTACGACCTCGGTCATCGCAAGATTGCCTTCATGAAGGGCCAGCGCTACTCCCTGGACTCCGAAGCCCGCTGGCAGTCCATCGTCAGTACAGCGAACGATCTCGGGATTACCATACTCCCTGAGCTTTGCATCTATCTCGAGAAGAATCTCTGGTCGCCCGAGCTTGGCTACCCACCCATGAGAGAGCTGCTCGCTCGCACCCATGACTTCACCGCCTTGTTTTGCTTCAACGATACCGCAGCCATCGGGGCCATTCGCGCTATTCAGGACGCCGGTCTCTCCTGTCCGCGCGACATCTCGGTCATCGGCTTCGACGATATTATCGTTGCGGAGTACTTCAATCCGCGCCTCACCACCGTTCGCCAGCCTCTGCATAAGATGGGCTGGGCCGCCGCGCAACTGCTTATCAAACGAATTCAGTATCCCGACGAACCGTACCCACATGAGGTATGGTTTGAGCCAGAGCTGGTCGTGAGAGAATCGACCGCAGCCATCCCAAGCACATCCCGGCCTCGGCGAGGCAATGGCCGATAGGAGAGCTTTGCAATCAGTCCAGTTGAAAGCCTCCCTGCTGGGCCCGAACCGCGTGAAGATCCTTCGCACACTCGGCCCGGCTTACTTCTACTTCCTCGTAGCTGGCACGGTCACGGTCATGCTGGGCCCTCTCCTGCCTCAGCTCATTCAGCATTGGCAGATTCAGGACGCGCAGGCAGGCACCCTCTTCACCGCTGACTTTATCGGCCAACTCTGCGGGGCATGGATCGCCGCTCGCCGTCTTCGCGCAAGCCTGATCTACGGATCGATCCTCTCCGCAGCCGGGTGCATCGCACTTACCTGGCTCGGCTTCGGCGCGGCGCACATCGCCCTCTTCTGTCTTGGGGTCGGCCTTGGCACTGGCCTTACCGCAGGCAACATCATCGCAGGAACCACGCTTCCGGCCGTTCGTACTCGGCTACTCGCCTTTCTAAATGTCGCATGGGGACTCGGTGCCATCGCATGCCCACTGCTGATTAACCTGACCTCCGCCGGAGGCATGCGGCGTTTCTTGTTTGTGATCGCAGCGCTTCTTGTCGCAGCTTCGTTGTTTTCCATAGCACTCCCCCGCACAAGCCTCACCACGGAGGATTCCGAAAAATCGGAGCAGCCCGGCACGAAGAGTGCAAACCCCGAGCGGCGGTTTCCCTTGCCTCCGCTCCCGCTGATCTCCTTCGCTGCTGCAATGTTTCTTTATGTCGGGGTCGAAAACTCGCTGGGCGGCTGGCTACCCAGTTACGCCATTCGTTCCAGCTCCTCCCTGCAGGCGTCTTCCATCGCTATCTACTTCTGGATCGCAGAGCTGATTGGCCGCCTGCTCGTGACAACCCTTATGGCCATCCTTAGCGAGGCGACTATATATCGACTCTCTCTGGCGATGCTTCTTGTTACAGAAGGTTTGCTTTGCACCATCACGCATCCCTCGACATACAGCATCATCGCGCTTACGATTCTCGGCGGATTCACCCTGGCACCGGTCTTTCCGCTTCTGGTCTCCTTCATGCTTGCCCGCACCGGAAATCACAGACGGCTCGGCGTTCTCTTCGCCAGCGCCTCGGTTGGAGGAGCAGTGCTGCCCTGGGTGACCGGCGTATGCTCCACTTACTTTCATGGCCTTCGCGCCGGATTAGTTGTCCCAGCCGCGGGAGCGGCTCTTCTTCTCCTTCTCTCCGGCATCGTCACCGCCAAAGTGATAGCACCTCTCAAAGTGAACTCGTAAGCTAGCCACAAAGTGGACCAGGAAAAAGAGGTCAAGCTGAGCCTGACCTCCGTAAGGGATTAGGACCGGCAATCATTATTTGGTGGCGGCTACAAAATGATCGCGAAGTTGAATGACTCCGATGACGACAACTGCTGCCATGGCTGGCGTGAACAAAAGATACATAATGCCTCCTTCCCCAGAGAGTGATATGTAACGAAAACAGATCTTTTTGGCTACGGACGTCCGAACAATTGCTTTCCAGTAGCGAAGCTGACGACTGTGTAAGTAGCAACTGGAAGACCAAACCTGCGGCTCAAACTTATGAGCGAACTAATTTCCGGCGAACCACTCCTGCCATTCCGATCAATCCCGAACCGAACAACAGCAAGCTCGATGGCTCGGGAGTCGTCGCCGTTCCGATAAACTCCTGCGGCCCCGAAGACGTATCGTTCGCGGGAATATACAAGGTGAATTGATTGAAGTAGCCGGAGCTAATCAACTGCTGGTTGTTTGCCGCGTTCAACGCATTGCTGGCAAGGGCTTGCGCCGTCGAATCAAAGAGCGAATTTCCCATCAAGTCAGCCGGATCGAAGATGCTCCATTCGGCGTACTGAACTTCACTTGCGCTCACTCCCGTTTGCGGGTGGAGAATCTCGGAGTAGAGAATCGCATCGGCGCGATAGTCCTGATCCATCACAGTGTTTCCCGTGGGGATGCTCTCCTCGGTGATGCTCCAACTCTCACCAGGAGAGATTTCGCGGTTGTAGTTGAGGCACATCAGGTTAACCGTCGATGTGCCGGAGGATGTGCCAAGCTGGAACGAATAGGGATAGATCTCCGCGCTGCCGCCGGAAGGATTCACCGTCCCACTGTTGAGGGTGAGCGTGTCCGCTTTCATGGCCATGGAAACAACACCAAGACAGACGATCGGAACAAGTAGTGCAAGTTTCATCGAAAAACTCCCAGAAAAAACTGTTGTCAGAGCCTAGCCGCACCCAGCTCCCACGAATCCGTGCCCAGGTTCCGGCCTTTGAACTCGCAGAGATATCGATTGGTTGAGCCAGCATCTATTCCCGTTTTGGTCCGTGAATGCCAGCGATTCATTGCGAAATACTTACCTCGCCCTGAGTCGTTGCAAGTCGCGAACCATTCACAAATGATTGAGGAATTCGGCGATTTCTGGACTTTTCTGCCGATGGGAAGGGGAGAATGCGCAAAGACTTGACCGAGCAGCTCTAAAAGATTGCCCAAAATGAAAATCTTTTCCACTTTGGTCTGCAATCTTTCGCATGGGTCTCACGCTTGGCTCGAAACCAGTTTTTCGAGCGAGGGGTGTTGACTGGACTATCTGCAAAAGGCGGCCCACATACGGGCGGCCGGGGGAGCATCTCTAAAACGAAAGCCTCTTCCGTGGGGAAGAGGCGATCTGGACCCAGAACCTGCTGCTTATCTCGTCAACTCAAACCGCAACGGTAAAACTGTCTTCGCTGCGAGTCACGGCTCGGTACATGGTGTCACGCTCAAACGGCTCGCGTCCAGCCTCAGTGATAAGCCGAACCAGGTCGGCGCGCCGCATCCCCTGCGGAGTCGTCGCACCGGCGTCGTGGTAGATCTTCTCCTCAATCACCGTGCCATCGATATCGTCCGCACCGAATCGCAGGGAGATCTGCGCCATCTTCGGCGAGACCATCTGCCAGTAGCTCTTGATATGGGGAAAGTTGTCGAGCATCAACCGGCCGACTGCGATCTGACGAAGATCGAGCATCCCCGTCGTCCTGGGAATATGCGCCAGCGCAGTATTGTCCGGATGGAACGACAGCGGAATAAAGGTCTGAAAGCCACCAGTCTCATCCTGCACCGCGCGCAGCTTCAGCAGATGGTCCACGCGGTCTTCTTCGTTCTCCACGTGCCCGTACAGCATCGTCGCGTTTGATCGCAGCCCGATCTGGTGAGCCATCCGAGCCGTATCCAGCCACTCGCTGCCGTCAATCTTGTGATCGCAGATAATATGCCGCACGCGATCGGCAAAGATCTCGGCGCCACCACCCGGCATTGAGTCCACGCCTGCCGCCTTCATACGCTCCAGCGTCTCGGGAATCGTCATCTTTCCGCGCTTGGCCAGAAACGCCACCTCCACCATGGTGAACGCCTTGATATGCACCTTCGGAAACCGAACCTTCAGCCCCCGCACCAGATCCATGAAGTATTCAAACGGAAGATCGGGATGCAGTCCCCCCACGATGTGAAACTCGGTCACCGCCTCCGTAAGCCCCGTAGCCGCGGTCTCCCATGCCTCCTCGAGCGCCATCGTGTAGGTGCCCGCCTCGCCCTTCTTTCGTCCAAACGCACACAGCCGGCACGAGGCCACACAGACATTGGTTGGGTTGATGTGCCGGTTCACGTTGAAGTAGGCAACATCCCCATGCATCCGCTCCCGCACCAGGTTTGCCAGCCAACCCACGGCCAAGATATCCCCACTACGGTACAACGCGACTCCGTCTTCAAAGCTGAGACGCTCCCCCTGCTGCACCTTTGCCGCAATCGGCAAAAGTGCAGCATCGTCTGTTTGAAAGGAGTGTCGCGCAGGCAAAGTGGACGATTGAAAGCTCATACTTTGATTCTAGTCCCGATCTGCCGTTGCAGCACATCTCAGTGGCTGGCCATCTCTTTGGAATCAACCATACGCGGCTGGATCACCACGCCATCAAACCAGGTCGTTCCGACCAGATGATCGCCCATCGGACGGATCAGCCTGAGATTCCATCCGGTGTTCCAGTATTGAATCTTCCGGTCGGGCAGATGGACCGCGAATGCGATCGTATTCTTGCTCCCCGCGGCAATCAGAACCCGCTGCGAAGCATCGTCATAGAAGATACTGTTCACATCTCGCAGAAACAGATCTTTGACCGTCTGCCACGTAGCTCCCTTGTCGTCGGACACATAGATACCCTGCCGCCCTCCGACCCAAAGTCCGCCGGCATCATCGACGGCCATCGCAGAGAGTTGATCGACCGTCTCCGGAAGCTTGATCGGAGTCCATTGTTGACCACCATCCAGCGAAAGCACCGCGGAGTTCAAATTCGACACCAGAACAGTTGACCTTCGGGCAGCTACAAAGTTCCAGCTCCTGGGTTCGAAGCCCGGAACTTCCTTCCAGCTTTGGCCGGACGTAGCACTCTCGAAGAGGCCAGCTGAGGTAGCGGCATAGAGCGTATCTCCTCCTCGGGCGAATGCGTTGATAGCAGGGTCAAAGGAGTGAACCGGCTGCAAGGCTGTGCTCTTATGCGCCACGGCCTCCGGCGATTTATGTGCAGCCGAGGCTGCACCGGCATGCGCAGTCTTCTTTCCCGTCCTGGAGGGCGGCGCAGGCGGAGGATTGAGTGTCACATTGTCCACGCGGCTCCACGTGGCTCCTTGAAGCCTGTAGATCCCATGCCGGGTGCCCGCCAGCAACGTGCCATCGGGTCCCTGCGCCAGGCTGAACACATCGTGACCGTTCAGTCCCGAACTCGTCTGCGACCAGGTCAGGCCGCCATTCGTGCTGGCAAAGACACCGCCGAGCGCCTTATCGTTCACCACCCCCACGTAGACAGAGTTGGGCATGGACGCATCCGCGAGATAGGAGGTAATCTGCCGCGCCGAAAACCCATTGTTCGACTGAACAAACGAATTGCCCCCGTCGTTAGAGGCCAACACACCACCCCGGTCCGTCGCAAGCATCACCCGGTTGGAGTTGGTCGGGTCGACGAACACGTCATTGATGATCACTTCCGGACCAGTGGTTCGTTGCCAGGTCGCGCCCGAGTCCACGGTACGCCACAGGCCCTCCGTGGTTCCCGCAAAGACAATGTTGCTGTTCGTTGGATCCTGCATCAGAACCCTCGTTCTACGTGCCGTAGAGGGAATTCCTTGAACTTTCTTGAAGAGATCGCCGCCAGTCTGGCTCTTGTAGATTCCCGAGCAGGCGCTGGCGTAGACAGTCTTAGGGTCTTTAGGGTCCACGATGATCGAAAACACATCGGAGTCGTCGATGACTCCCTGTTTAATGTTGGTCCAATGCTGCCCCCCGTCAACGGTCTTCCAGGGCAGATGCCAGGTCCCGGCATAGATAATCTGGGGGTCGACCGGATCAAGCGCAATCGATTCGACCTCATGCAACTCCTGGCTTCCTGCGGGGCTGATCAGCTTCCAGTGGTCTCCGCCGTCTACAGATTGATAGACACCCTTCAAAGTACCGGCCACAAGAGTCTTTGGATTGGATGGAGCCGCCGTCAAGGCGCGAATCGACTGCCCTTGCATATCGCTCGAACTTAGCCACGTCAAGCCGCCATCTTTGCTGAGAAATATTCCGCCATCCGGGCTGCCAAGCACCCACGCACCCACAACGATCAGCTTCGAATCAGCGCCGCTGACCACAATCGAATCCAGCACAAGATCGTCCCGCTTGCCGATCCATGCCAGACGCTTCCAGTCGCCGCCACTATTGTGCGACTCATACATCCAGCCCGTTGCCGTACCCAGATACATATGAGTGTGGTCATGAGGGTCGATCGCGAAAGCCCGCGCGTCTCCTCCATCCGGGCCATACGGCAGCCAGCTCGCCGCATGCAGTTGAAGGGAGGATACAACGAGAAGGAGAGTTACGAGTGCGATGGGGAAACGAAGAAATCTGTTCAAGGGAGGAGTCCAGTCTTGTAATAACGCAATTATCGAACTTTACTAAGAGGTCTATCAACACAAAAGCTGACTGGGAACCATTCCCAGTCAGCTTTTGTGCTTGACTACAACCGATCGTTACTACTTCTTCTTGTGGTGATGCGTGACCGGCGCCGTCCGTGGCTTGACGATTACTGCGCTTTCGTCCACGGGGGTAAGGCCGGTCGTGCTGAGTGTTGCGCCGGCAGGAATCAACGTCGTTGTCACTGTCTTACCGTTATCCGAACCGGTGTAGACCGAGACGCGGCTGGCGTCGATGCCTTTCTCCGTTACCAGGTAGGCCTTCGCATTGACGGCACGCTCAGCAGCAAGCTTGTCGCCCTTCTTCTCGGCACTGTCCTTATCGCCAACTACAGCGATCTTCGCATCCGAGGTGCGCTGCAGGTTGAGAGCGATATCGTCCAGGCAGGCCTTGGCTTCGTTATCAACACGGGACGGGCGCTTCTTGTCACGATCGAAGTTGATCGAGCAGAGCTGGCTGGTCGTAGGCGCTGGCGGTGGCGGCGGTGCGTTGACCGTAACCGTGGTCGTCGCAGAGGCCGTCTGACCCTTGTCGTCCACAACGTTGCAGGTCACCGTGATCGTGCCAGGTGCCGCACCAGTCGTCGTCAGCGTCGCCGTCGAGTTGTTACCCGACACCGAGCCGGCCGAAGAGCTGTAGCTGTAGGTCAGAGGACGATTCTGCGGGCTTACGCCGCTCGCGGTAATCGTCGAGGAGTCTCCAGGGGCAACCGTCGAAGGATTGGCCGAGCAGCTCAGGGTTGGCGGTTCAAACGCCTTCACGGTGTAGCTGGCCGAGCAGTCCGCCATCTCGCCCGGCTTCGGGCCCTCGGTTACATGGCCCTTCGCCGTGTAGGTACCGGGATTCGCAGACTTGGTGTCGATGTTGGCTGTGGTCGAGGTTCCCGTGATCGTACCGCCATCCGCAGTCCAGTTGTAAGTCGCCGTCTTCTTCGGATTCAGGTTCGAAGGCGTTCCTGTGACCGTAATAGGATCGCCAGGGAAGACCGTCGCAGGCGAAGCTGCGCAGGAGTAGGTCACCGGCGGAGGAGGAATGATATGGCCGAAGTGAGCCACGATGCCTGTGCTCAACTCAGCTCCGCTCAGGTTCGCGCGTCCACCGATCGCCCCACCGGTCGGAGGATTAACTGCCGGACCGTAGTCTGCGTGAACATACTTATAGTCCGCCTCGAAGAGGCGAAGAGAAAACTTGTTGTTGAAGAACGGCAGATCATAGTCCATGCCGCCACCAACCGTCAGGGTTGGTCCCCACTGATACGGATTGTGGTACCCACCCGTCTCGGAGTTTGGTCCGCCCAGACGAGCACCGCCTGCCAGACCATGCGCGAACAACGTGAAGTTCTGCAGCGGTGCACGGAAGATTGGTCCAGCGGAGGCCGTGTACAGGCCATCATTACTGCCGTCTGGATGAGCCGCGAAGACTATCTCGCCGCCAACATACTTGTTGAAGTAATACGCGCCGCTTCCGATCGCGCCCTTGTCGATCGACGAATAATTGATCCCCTGCGGCTTCACCTGACCGTGAGCCCCAAAGTACGAGTACCCAAGGAAAACGTCGATGCGCGAAGGGTTCGGCCCCACCGGGGCGGCTGTGCTGGGAGTCTGCGCGCTGAGACTGGCAACTCCGAGACTGACTGCACATGCAGCCAGTACGTACCGGCGTGTATTACGAAACGGGCGATAAACCATTCGAGTTCCTCCACTCAAAGTCTTGCTTTTTTTACGAGCCTTCATCTTCATCTACAGGGATCGTTTTGTTGGTTCGATTCCTTACAGCTTACTTCAGTTGCTAACGCATCCGGTAAAAAAATACTCTTCGATGACACTATTTTCAATACGTTACCAGCGTGTACGGTAAAAACGTTCGTTCACCGGGAGGGGCGAACCCATCCAGTAACTGCACTTTTCTTGATGCATTAACTCAAATTCAGGGTTTTTCGTATAGATCCGCGCTCCTGCTGGATCTTTTCCTGCAAAAGCGTGATCGCATACAGCAGTTGCTCCGGTCGCGGCGGACACCCAGGAACGTACACATCCACGGGAATGACCTGGTTGACCCCCTGCAGCAGAGCATAGTTGTTGAAGATTCCACCCGAGGTCGCGCACGCCCCCATCGAGATCACCCACTTTGGCTCCGGCATCTGTTCGTAAAGCCTCCGAATCACAGGCGCCATCTTTTGTGAAACCCGCCCCGCAATAATCATCAGATCGCTTTGCCGAGGCGACGGGCGAAACACCTCTGCCCCAAACCGCGCGATATCGTACCGCGACCCGCCCATCGACATCATCTCGATCGCGCAGCACGCCAGCCCAAAGGTCATCGGCCAGATGGAGTTCTTTCGCACCCAGTTGATCGCGGCGTCCATCGAAGCCAGCACAATGCCCTCCGGCTGCTCGTCTCCCCAGCTCACCTCGGTGACCTTCGCATGGTTCTTGCCAGAGCTCTCCAGATTGCCGAAGAGGTAGCGATCGTTCCTTTGCGGAGTCGCTGCCGGGCCGTTACTTGTGTTGTCGCTCATGTATCTAATATAAAACCCCATACCATCGCCGCATAGTCCGCACGTCGATAAATCCTGCGGACAAATCCTTCACCCCTGCGGCAAGCGAAATCCCAAACCGCAGCTTAGATGCGCAGACCTCTCACCGGGTTGCTCCTGCAGAACTCCAAAGTACGGAATCCACCCCCACAATCTATTGCGCGTTCTCCTCGATCGCCTGTATCAGAGCCCGCCGCAACACCCGCTGCTCGTTCTTATCCAGCTTTCCGCCATTGCGCGTCAGGTAGAAGACATCGATCGCCGTCTCTCCCTCTGTATCCACCAGCGCCACCTCAATACTGCAGCCGTGCGCCGCCAGCGTTAGACTCAGTGCCCGCAGCAGCCCGGTCGTATCCTGCGTCACCACCTCCAGCAGCGTGCTGTGCGACGAGGCCTCATCGTCAAACTCCACCCGCGTCTCCACCTCCACCAGCGGAGCCTTCCGTCTTCCCCGCCGCCGCCCGCTCAACAGCTTCTCCACCGACACCGCTCCGGTCATCACATCATGCACGCTCTTCACAAACGCCTCGTGCTCGGACGCATTCATCTCCAGCGTGCGAAAGCTATCGGTAAACCGGAACGTATCCACCACCACCCACTGCCGGTTCGAAAACGCATCCGCCGTAACGATGTTCATCCCCCAAGCCGCCAGCGCGCCCGCCACCGTCGCAAACAGCTGCGGCCTGTCCCGCGTCACCAGCGTCAACTCGCTCACCGCAGGCGCATACCGAAAATCAAGCTGCACCGGGTCATTCGCGAAACCCATCGCCATCTTGAAGTGTGTCCGTACCTGCTCCGGCGTCCGCGTCAGCACGTAGCGCTCCGGAAAACCCGCCAGATACTCGAGCACCGCGGCCTTCTGCCCCGGCAGCAGAGCCACCACCCGATGCACCAGCTCGCTCTCCTCCTGCGCCCCTAACCGCTCTTCATCCACGCTGCGGTCCAGATAGTTCGCCGTAGCGATAAAAAGCTGCCAGAGATTCTCTGCCTTCCACGGCGTCAACGCATCCGGGTGAACCGCATTGATGTCCGCATATGTAAACAACGTCAGCATCCGGAGAGCCTCCGGCGTCTGCATCTTTCCCGCAAACGCCCGCACCGTCTCCTCATCGAAAATATCTCTCCGCAGCGCAGCCGACATCTCCAGATGATTCGCGATCAGGCTCACCACCAGCCCGCTCTCATACGTATCCAGCTCCAGCCGCTCCAGAACACTCTCGGCCATCCGCGCACTCTCCCGCGTATGATCGCCCGTGCTCCGTCCCTTGCCCGTGTCATGCAGCAACGCCGCAAGATACAGCAGCTCCGGATGCGGCAGCTCCCGCAGCACTCCACCCAGCCGCGTCGCCCACTCCGCCATACCACCCGACTGCGCGCTCTCCAGCCCATGCAGCGTATCGATCAGCACAAACGTGTGTTCATCGACCGTGTATCGGTGATACGCATCCCGAATCACCAGAGCATCGATCCCATGAAACTCAGGGATCAGCAGCTCCAGCACGCCCAGCGCATGCATCGACCGCAACGCATCGCCGGAATAGGCACCCTTCAATATCCCCTGCAGGTGATGCCACAGCGCCGGCCCCTCCTCCAGATGCGCTGACAGCAGCGGCAGCCCCTGCGACAACCGCTCCTCCGCATCCCCGCCCAGCGTCACTCCCGTCCGCGCCATCGCCCCAAACACCTGCAACACTACATCCGGATCCTCCGCTGGATCATGACCGAACTCGGTCGAAGTCTCCAGCACTACCCGGCCCCGCTCCAGGCGAAAGCCATGCTGCTCCACCTCCACCTTCCGATCGCGCTTCAATCCAGGCAGTCGCGAAGAGGTCGCGGGCGCATCCTCCAGCATCTGCGTCACTCGCCGCTCCACACTGCGCGCATGACGAAAATAAAGCCTCATCCAGTACGCCGCATCCGCCTTCTTCGGCTTGCGACCCGTCATCCCCACAGCGGTCTCTGCCGCTGCATCCTGCGCCTGCCAATCCAGCGTATTGTCGTCCCGCTCATGCCGATAGTGCAGAAAACATCGCACCAGCCGAAGAAAATCCACCGCCTTACGAAACTCATTGCCATCGGCAGCCGGTCCGCCACCCCCTTCGCCCTCGCCCCCGGCCCCGCCCTTCTTCTGCGTCGACGCGGCCGCAGCACGCAGCCTCGTCATCCACCCGCAAACATGCACATCCCGCAGTCCACCGGGACAGTCTTTAATATTCGGCTCCAGGTGAAACAGCGTATCTCCGTACTTCGCATGGCGCGCCCGCGTCAGCTCTAGCAGCCGAACCGTTATCGCCTTATGCTCCCGCTGCAGCAGCTTCGGCACGATCTGTTCCGCGAGTTTGTCATAGAGCATTGCATCTCCGGTCACCCAGCGATGGTCCATCAACGACAGCGCAAACTCTGCATTCTCCGCGTCGAACTTCTCGCATTCCGACAGCCTTCGCGTCGCCGGCGCAACCCGAATCCCGCAGTCCCACATCTCCTGATTCACGCGCCGAATCGCGTCTTTGACATCCTTCTCGGCCAGCTTCCCGTCCAGCAGAAACAGCAGGTCCACATCCGAGTAAGGAAACAGCTCCCTCCGTCCATACCCGCCAACCGCCACCAGAGAGATCCCATTGCCCATCCGCGAATCCCGCTCAATCGCCTGCGCCCACAGCCCGCGCACCAACTCATCCAGCGCCGCAGCCCGCGCAGCAATCGTCACTGCCCCCGAAGCGCCACCCGCCTCGAACGCGCCACGAACCTCCAGCATCCTCCGCTGGTAGATCCCACGCATTCCGCTACTTGTGGAGTCGTTTGCTGGCATGGTCATTGTGCTCGAATGAACTTAAAGCATACAGCCCACAACTCCACCAGCTATATCGAACGGCTATTCAGCGGTCTCCACAGACAACCCTTCCCTGCCGCGCCCGCACTTTGGACATTTGCGCTCAAAAATATCTGAACCGTTGGCGCCATAGACATCTCCGCAATGAGAGCACGCAAGCTGGTACACCGTTTGACCATGATCCGTGCCCGGTCGGTGCTTAATTACGTATCACTACCTGGTCATTTCGGTTCACATAACCGGTTTTAGTCGTGAACGCTTCAGACATGTCATCTCCCTAGAGCGCAATCTCTCCACGCTCATCGTTACGAATTCGAATCGCCTCATCGATCTTCGAGATGAAGATCTTCCCATCCCCGATCGTCCCCGTCCGAGCCGCGCCTGTAATCGCCAGAATCGCCTTATCCAGCATCTCGTCCGCCACCACCACCTCGAGCTTCACCTTCGGCAGCAGATCCACCGAGTACTCGCGTCCGCGGTAGAACTCCGTATGCCCCTTCTGCCGCCCATGCCCCCGAGCCTCGGTGATCGTCATCCCCTCAACGCCAATCTCCACCAGCGCATCCTTCACCGCGTCCAGCTTCGACGGCTGAATCACCGCTTCAATCTTCTGCATATCCGTATCTTCCTCTCCAGCCGATCGTTCTACCGCCGAAATGCTCTGCCTAATATCAGTGCGCCCAATCGTATCCTTCTTCGCCGTGCTGCGAAAGATCGAGTCCCTCGCGCTCCTCATCCTCGCTCACTCTAAGCCCGATCAGTTTATCCACGATAAACAGAATCACCAGCGTTCCCACAATCGAAAGACTCCAGGCAATCACCACGCCGACCAGCTGGTTCAGCAACTGGTGTGCATTCCCCTCAAGCAGTCCCGTAGCCTTCCCCGCTCCGAAGATCGGATTGATCACGCTGTTGGCGAACACGCCAGTCAGAATCGCGCCCATCGTCCCGCCCGCGCCATGCACGCCGAACGCATCCAGCGAATCGTCATACCCAAACGCCGCCTTCACCTTCACCACCATCAGATAACAGCCCACCCCGGCGATCAGCCCAATCCAAAGCGCAGACATCGGCGTCACAAACCCCGAAGCCGGCGTAATCGCCACCAGCCCCGCCACCGCGCCCGAGATCGCTCCCAGCGCCGAAGGCTTCCCTTGCCGAATCCACTCCGCCACGCTCCAGCCAATCGCCGCAGCAGCCGCGCCAAAGTGAGTCGCCACAAACGCCGACGTCGCCAGTGTCCCCGAGCTCAGCGCCGAACCGGCATTGAACCCGAACCAACCCACCCACAGCAAACAAGCCCCAATAAAACTCAGCACCACCGAGTGCGGCGGCATCGGCACCTTCGGATACCCCAGCCTCTTGCCCAGATAAAGCGCCGTCACCAGCGCCGACACCCCCGAGGTCACATGCACCACCGTCCCACCCGCAAAGTCCAGACAAGGAAACCGTCCGCCCAGCGAAGCATTCAACAAACCACCCTTGCCCCAGACCATATGCGCCATCGGACTGTAAACAACCACCGCCCACAGCACCATGAACACCAGCATCGCCGAAAACTTCATCCGCTCCGCAAACGCGCCCGTAATCAGCGCAGGCGTAATAATCGCAAACATCAGCTGATACACCATGAACGTCTCGAGCGGAATCGTCGCCGCATACTTCACATCCGGAGCCAGCCCCACGCCGCGTAGAAACACATTGTGCAAACCGCCGATAAACGCGTTCCCTTCGCCAAACGCCAGCGAATAAGTCACCAGCGCCCACAGCACCGTGATTACCGCCATCATCGCGAAGGTCTGCATCATCGTGCCGAGAATATTCTTCTTCCGCACCAATCCACCGTAGAACAATGCCAGTCCAGGCCCACTCATCATCAACACCAGCGCCGCCGAAACCAGCATCCACGCGTTATCACCCGAGGTCTGTGCCGCCGCGATCAGCGCGGCATTATCGGCGTTCTGCTTCTCCAGCGCCGCGATCCTATCCGCCTGACTCAGCGATGAAGAAGCCGCAGGCGCTGCCGTTGACGCCGCAGGAGCCGCCGTCTGCGCCATCATCCGCGATCCACCTACCACCGTTCCGCCGACTATCAGCGCAAACAGAAAAGCCAGAAACACCTTCGCCACTGGAAGACGCATGGTTCAATCACCCGTTTCAAAGTTAGTCATTTCAAAATAAACGAAGCAGCAGGAGAGAAGAGATACGCCGTCAATTCGCCAATCTGGCAGCCTACGACTCAATCTTCATACATCAAAAAGAGCGAAGCACCTCTGCACCGCTCCGGTTCGCTTTACTCTACACAAGGCGGCGCGCATCACAAAGCAAGAAATTCATCCGCAGCCCACACCGCACTCTTCGAAAGGCGCTCATCATGTCGACCGCAACTCTCCATAGATGGAACGAAATCGAACCCGAGCAACTTAATCCCCTCCTCACCCGCCAGTTCGTCACCGGCACCCTGGCCATGTTCGCCCGCGTCGTCCTCGCCAAGGGCTGCATCGTCCCGCGTCACTCCCACCCCAACGAGCAGATCACCTTCATCACCGAGGGCGTACTCCGCTTCGACTACGACGACGGCACCTCGCACACCGTCAAAGCAGGCGAGATCCTCGTCATCCCCGGCAACCTTCCCCACTCCGCCACCGCCCTCGAAGACACCATCGACTTCGACATCTTCGCCCCACCGCGCCAGGACTGGATCGACAAAGACGACAGCTACCTCCGCTGACAAAAGAAAGATTTGTCCTGCCGGACGGGCCGCCTGCGCGGCGAGCGGTCACTTCGTGACGCGTATACCGGTCCAGGCAGGACGAGCAGCAGAGGTCCTCCCGCTGGTCGGCACATCTACCCTCGCGACCAACGGGAGCGCCAACCGAAGGGGTATACAAGTCACGAAGTGACCGCACCGCGCGCAGCGGGCCCGTCCGGCAGGACATACTGCTTCGACAGCACACCCACCCATCCCGTACCCTTGCATCAGCAAGCCAAGGCCACGCCGGAGAATTCATGAAGCAACTGGTCCAAAAGCAACTCGCTCAATCCATCGCAACCCTGCAAGCAGTCCTGGCCGAAGAAAACATCTCCGACACCCTGGTCTCCATCGCCAAACTTACCGCCGAAGCCATGCAATCCGGCCACAAGCTCCTCGTCGCCGGCAACGGCGGCTCCGCAGCCGACGCACAGCATCTCGTAGCCGAGTTCGTCGTCCGCCTCACCGTCAACCGCCCCGCCCTCCGCGCCATCGCCCTCACCACCGACACCTCCATCCTCACCGCCGCAGGCAACGACTACGGCTTCGACCATCTCTTCTCCCGCCAGATCGAAGCCCTCGCCCAGCCCGGCGACATCTTCCTCGCCATCTCCACCTCCGGCAACTCGAAGAACATCCTCCGCGCCATCACCCAGGCCAAACTCATCGGCATCCCCGCCATCGGCTTCACCGGCGCAGGCGGAGGAAAGATGAGCCCCCTCTGCGACTACAGCATCGTCATCCCTTCCAATGTCACCCAGAACATCCAGGAGGCCCACCTCGCCCTCGAACACATCTTCTGCATGCTCGTCGAGCGATTCGCCTTCGGCCACGACCTCGACCACAAGCACCAGATCCTCAGCGAGTAGTCGTCTACACCGCCTCAGCAACTGCTGGCTCCGTGTTCGTAGACGGTAAGATCTGCTTATTGCGGACCGCGCTCCATCGCCTTGACGGCCTCCTCTGTCGTCGGGACCGCGTGTGCAATAAACGCATAGTTGATCAGCGCCGCGGTATAGCCATAGCCCCACTCCGGGTGCTTCGGTCCTGCCGTAGCATCTTTCACGACGGCGACTTCGAAGCCTTGCTCAACCAACTCTCGAAGGTGAGATTCCACACACATATTGGCCAGCATTCCGCCAAGGATAATCTTGCTGATCCTCCGTTTGCGGAGCTGTAGAACAAGATCATTGGTCTCCGGCCCCCACACGCGATGCGGCGAAACGACGATGGTCTTGCCATCCTCGATATAAGGCTTGAATCGTTCCAGCCAGTCTGCACCAGACCCTTCAAAGCCATCCAGAGTCAAAGCCCCCTTGCGGCCGAACTCGTTATGAACCACCTCGTCGGATTCAAGAGGACCGTTGAACTTCCATCCCTTGTCGGTGGGATAAAAATAATAAGGAGAGATGAAAACCTCGTATCCATAGGCCTTCGCGGCCTTGAAGATGCGCTCCATATTCGCAATCGTGTTGTTTTCCTGAAGACTCTCGTGGAGCAGCGGCCAACTCAGGCCCTTCTCGCTTAACACGTCATTCTGCGGGTCGATAAAGACCACTGCAGTATCGTTCCTGTCAAAGTTCATAGTTCTCCTTTTTGAATGAGAGATCTGCCTCTCAGACGCCAGACGAGGATCAACCCGATTCAGGGTGTCTATCAAAAACAGGGTTGTGTTGCGGGGGGCCTTTTTGACAGGAATCGATGATCCCGGATTTCGTTGATCCATCAACCAAGTCCAAGCACAACTTTCCTGACGTCTTTCGCATTACGCCCCTTGGATCACGCCGCGCCTGAAAAAGTCGCATCAAGCTCAGACTTTCCTCCTCCCCCCAAGCTATGTACAGTGTGAAAGGCGCAGCACGACAGCAGCCAGAAGGGACAAAGATCATTCGCGTTCATCCCCCGACCACCGTGCTCAAGCCAATCATGCTCAAAGCGATAACCCTCGCGGCCCTGCTCCTCTCAGCAATCCCCGCCGTTCCCTACTCCGTCCAGACCCATCAGGCGATCATCGATCTCGCCTGGAAGCAGTCCATCCGCCCACTTCTGCTCAAAAAATTCCCCACCCTCACCGAAGCCCAGCTTCAAGAGGCGCACGGCTACGCCTACGGCGGCAGCGCCATTCAGGACTTCGGCTACTACCCCTTCGGCAACGCCTTCTTCTCCAACCTCACCCACTACGTCCGCTCCGGCGACTTCGTCCTCTCTCTTCTCCACAACGCCCAGACCCCCGACGACCTGGCCTTCGCCATCGGCTCTCTCTCCCACTACATCGGTGACAACTTCGGTCACAAATATGCCGTCAACCAATCCGTCCCCGTCGAATTCCCCAAGCTCGAACAAAGGTACGGCTCCTCCGTCAACTACGCGGAGAACCCCCACGCCCACATTCAAACCGAGTTCGCCTTCGACATCAATCAGCTCAGCAAGCTCCGCTTCGCCCCCTCCGCCTACACCAAATTCGTAGGCCTCGAAGTTCCCATGCCACTCCTCCGCAAGGCCTTCTTCGAAACCTACGGCCTGCGTCTCCCCGACATCATCGGCAGCAAACAGACCTCCATCCGAGTCTACCGTTACGCTGTCCGCCGCTTCCTTCCCAACATCGCCCGCGCCGAAACCCTCCTCCACAAAAAAAACTTCCCAGAAGACCTCCCCAGCCCCGATCTCGACGCGCTCGCCCTCGATCTCCGTCAGGCCGCGACTGACAACGACTGGGAGGCCTACCGCCAAAAACCAGGTGTCCGCAGCCATCTCTATGCAGGCTTTATCTACATCCTGCCGAAGTTCGGAGTCTTCAAACTCCTCGCCATCAAAGGCCCCAATCAACAGACCGAAGATCTCTACATCAAGAGCGTGAACCGCTCCATCAAGGCCATGCGCCTGGTCCTCACCAACTTCGACACCATCGACCACTACATCTCCAACCGCGACCTCGACACCGGCGACATCGTTCGCCCCGGCGGCTACCGCCTCGCCGACGAGACCTACGCCAAGCTTCTCGCCATGATCACCAAAAATCCTGACAACGTTGTCCCCTTCCAACTCAAACACGACCTAATCGCCTACTACGCCGACCCGAAATCTCCCATCGAGACCAAGAAAGATCCCCAGAAATGGGCTGCAGTCCAGGCCAACCTGCAAACCCTCGCCACCATGAAGACCATCGGCGCACTAGACCCCATCCCCGACGAGATCCTGGCCGAGTAGCATTGACGAGCGTACGCAAGGCATCGAAAACCTGGACCACTCGCAGTTACAATCTCCCACAATCTTCCACCACGCTCCGCACTTGCATCCAACCAGTTTGGTTGACAGAGAAGTTAGATCGACAGTGAAGTTAGATCGACAGGAGAAGCGATGAAAATCGTTCCAAGCAAGCCGACCTCCACCGCACGCGCCGCCGCCCTACTTAGCCTTCTAACCATGGCTCCACTCGTCTTTACCGGATGCAACAATACTGGAAAAGCCGCTGCCACCCCTGCCAACTTCACCACCGGCATCAACAACCACTACCTCGACCACCCCGAGTGCCTCCTCACCGACACCCGCTTCCCCTTCGAGACCAGCGACCCCGAAAAGACCAAGCAGCTCGACACCCTGGTCAAAAATCTCCTCCTCGAGAAGTCCGTCGAGACCAGCATCCACGTCAGCCGCTACACCGTCGCCCCCGCCGGAACCCGCTACGCCCCGCGCTTCTGCTACGGCCATCGCGAGGTCACCAGCATCAACAGCTTCACGCCCGTAGCCGTCGCCAACGGCTTCAAAGAGACCACCATCACCTACAGCTACACCATGAAAGAAGTCCCTGTCTGGGCCGAGAGCCACGACGTACAGGCCGCCTTCCCAGCCATGGCCCGCGCCACCACCAGCCAGGCCACCGACACCATCACCCTAGCCCAATCCCCCGTAGGCTGGCAGGTCCCAGACTAGCTGTTCCCCTCCGACCAAGGGGAGGACCCAGGCATCTGACCCTCCAAGACAAGGTATACAAGTCACGAAGTGACCGCCCTCCGCGCAGGAGGCCCGTCCGGCAGGACAAATCTTTTCGCTACAATCCTCACCAGAGGAACCAATGTCGAAATCCCGCCGCGAATTCCTGACCCAAAGCACCCTCACGCTGCTCGCCTCCGCCTCCGCACTCGCGCAAACTCCCTCCACCCCAGCCACTCCCGGCGCACCACCAGCCTTCGGCACCTCACCCTCGGTAGGCCCCGAGGTCTCCCCCGCCACCTTCGCCGAAGCCGAAAAGTTAGTCCAGTTCCCTCTCACTGAAAAAGACCGAGCCCAGGCCGCCGGCAACTGGCGCGCCGCCATGGCTCCTCTCTACGAACGCCGCACCGGCCCCCGCAAAGTCGCAATCCCCGACGCCATCGTGCCCTACTCCACCGTCAACTCCATCCTCCCCGGCCAGCCCACTCTCCCTGCAAAAAACGAGTTCCTCCGCACCCACTCCGACGCCCCACTCCCCACCACCGACGAAGCCATCGCCTTCGCCCCCGTCCACCAACTCTCCCGCTGGATCGAAACCCGCAAGCTAACCAGCACCCGCCTCACCGAGATCTACCTCGCACGCATCGAGCGCCTCAATCCCAAGATCAACTGCATCATCACCCTCACCCGCGACCACGCCCTCGCCCAGGCCAAAACCGCCGACGCCGAGATCGCCGCCGGACACTATCGCGGCCCCCTCCACGGCATCCCCTGGGGCGCAAAGGATCTCCTCGACACCGCCAACATCGCCACCACGTGGGGAGCCGAGCCCTTCCAGCACCGCATCCCCACCGCCGACGCCACCGTCACCGAGCGCCTCAACGCCGCCGGCGCCGTCCTCATCGCCAAGCTCTCCCTCGGCGCCCTCGCCCTCAACGACGTCTGGTTCGGCGGCCAGACCATGAATCCCTGGCTCCTCGAAGAGGGCTCCTCCGGCAGTAGCGCCGGCCCCGGCGCAGCCACCGCCGCAGGCCTCGTAGCCTTCGCCATCGGTAGCGAAACCGGAGGCAGCATCGTCAGCCCCTCCATGCGCTGCGGCGTCACCGGCCTTCGCCCCACCTACGGCCGCGTCCCCCGCACCGGAGCCATGACCCTCTGCTGGTCCCTCGACAAACTCGGCCCCATGGCTCGCTCCGTCGAAGACACCATGCTCGTCCTCAACGCCATCACCGGCCCCGACGGCAAAGACGTCTCGTGCGTCCCCAGCAAACTCGACTTCGACGCACAAGCCCCAATAAAAAATCTAAAAGTAGGCTACTTCCCGCAGTGGATGAAAGAAGCCCCCGCCACCGACGTAGACCGCGCCGCCCTCGCCGCCATCACCACACTCGGCATGACGCCCGTCGAAGTCACCCTCCCCGACTGGCCCTATGACAACCTCGACCTCATCCTCTTCGCCGAGTCCGCCGCTGCCTTCGAAGAGATCACCCTCAACCATCAGCTCGACCAGCTCAAAGCCCAGGTCCCCGACGCCTGGCCCAACACCTTCCGACAATCCCGCTTCCTCTCCGCAGTCGACTACGTCCAGGCCGACCGCCTCCGCCGCATGGTCGCGCAAGAGATGGCCCGCATCATGGCCGAAGTCGACCTCCTCCTCGTCCCCTCCCTCCGCGACGAGATCCTCACCCTCACCAACTTCACCGGCCATCCCTCCCTCACCCTCCGCGCCGGCTTCGTCGAAGTCTCCGAGGCTCGCAGCGACTGGGCACCCGACCCAGCCAAGCCTCTCCCAAAGTTCAACCCACCGAGACGCGTCCCGCACGGCGTCACCCTCATAGGCCGCCTCTTCGACGAGGGCACCATAGCCAGCGCAGGCTTAGCCCTCGAGCATCACTTCAACGTAGCCAGCGAAAACCCACTCGGCTTCTAGGCCCCGACCAACGGGAGGACCTCAAGCCATCACGCCACCCAGAAAAGGTATACAAGTCACGAAGTGACCGCCGACCGCGGCAGGGCGCCCGTCCGGCAGGACATATCTTTCAATACACCAATAGCACCATGTACTCAACTGGGTACGTCCAGGCAAAATAAACACTCCCGCCATGACAGCTACGGGATAACAATGCCGTATTGTTCGCGAAACACGGGCCAGGGGGTGCAGATGTCATCAACTAACTACTTTGACGATCTCTACGGAGTCACCGAGGAACGAGCTCTCAACTTCTGGGCCTCAAATCTCCACGAGTCGATAGGCACTGAGCAGTGGTCCCAGATCAGCGACTCCACCGGCGTATACCTCGCAAGCGTCCTCGGTCACTTCTGCCTCCAGTCGGTCGATCGAGCCGAGGTCCTCTCCCCCGACTACAACCCCGGCGATCAGGAGTTCCGCCAATTTGCCGACCTCACCCAGATCGCCGAACTCATGATGCGCCAGCTCACCAGTGCGAAGAATCCTCTCTGGATGGAGTCCGCCGGCGCGCACATTCTCCTCTACGCCGGCTTCTTTCAAAGCCAGAACAAGCACCGCCACAACATCAACTTCTACTCCTCGATGGGCAGAGAGTGCTACCTCATGGCCGCAGTAGGCAAGCGGGCCGAGATGATGAAGCTGATGGCAACAGGCTTCGATCAATACCTCTTCCATCTGGCCAACCTCCACCAACATCTGCGCGACAGCAGATATCTGATAAGAACGGAAGACCCCGGCTTAGTAATGTGATTTGGGCCACTCCAACAATAGCCGCTGACGCTCCCGGCATCAGCGGCTACAGTCTGGATCGCACTGCTTCCTGCTACTTCAGACCGAACAGATCCGACATGACTGTCTCGTTCGCGTCGCAGGCGTGATTCAGGCACGGCAGCCCAAGCCCGGCCTCAATCGTCTTCAGCAATGCAAAGTGGTCATAGCGTACTCCGCTCCGTACCCCGCTGACTCCATAGTTGGTATCGACAATCAGCAGCACCTGGTTGGTCTCCGGGGCTGTGCTGTAGTCGTTTTCATCCCACACCACAACAATCGCGCTCTTGCCCTCTTTCCACACCGGCGAGTTGTGGATCGAGTTCACAATCTCCTTCACCGCCACATCGCCCCGATAGATCAGCGCCGGATTCAACCCAGCCTGCGTCCCATTATCGGTTGGATCAAACGCGCAGAACGGTCCCGCATTGCCCCGTCCATGCTGGTCATTGCACTGGTTCGGCACGATAAACGAGTACGCCGGCACATGCCCCGAGCTAAGGTCCGCATACAAGCCATTGGAGTCGATAAAGTCAGCAGTATTCTTCAGACTGTTCTGCCGGTCAACTCCCTCCTGCACGCTCTGGAAGTAGACGAACGGATTATGCTTGGCCGCATACAGCGCAACAATCCCAGCGGACGTCAGCGGCGGATTCTGGTGCGGCAGCATGTTCGCGAAGTCGGTCCGGTTGCTGAAGTACCCGTCGCTGTAGTTCACCAGATCAATGCTGTTCAGAGGAATGCTCTCCTGGTAGCTCTTCCAGCTCATCCCCTTCGCCGCCAGCTGATCCGCAATCGTCTTGCCGACAATCTGCTTGTCTGCCGGAATGGACTGCTTGCCGTCGATGTTGATCGTTCCCGGAGGGCCCTGCGTCTCATTGGTGAAATCAATCGCCGGAGTCGCCGCATCCGTTCCCGTGCCTGCAATCGGGCAGATCAGAGGGCTCGCAGGATTATCCGTCGCCACCGTTCCCGAGGCCAGATTGGTCGTGCAGTTCTTGTTATGCCAGTCTGGATAGTTATCCGTATGCACGCCAAAGTTCGAACCACCCACAATCTCCAGGTAGTTGGTCAGGCTCGGATGCGCAATCGCAAAATAGTTGGTACCCACATTGTGCAAATTCGCATACTGGTTGATAAACGGGGCGTTTGGATTGTTCACGATCTGGCTGTACCCGTGGTTCTCCATCATCACCACAAACACGTGATCCAGTGTCGGAATGCCTGTTGGCGTAGGGCCCTCCTGAGCGGACATCGTGCTCACCAGGGCCGTAGCGAGAACACCTAGAGTTACTGTCTTGCTGATCATCGGTCCATCTCCTTTTGGCGCGAGCGCACCACAGGAATACTCAAATTGGAATGTTGGCTCGGCAGGAGGACACTAGCCCATCTTTGTTGCATTGGTATGAAAAGCGCGCATCCCCACCCAGCAAATTGTGACCCGTCCATCCTGCAAAACACCGGGCAGAATTTTCTTTATCCCGCAAAAACCGGCTCCCAGGCCAGCCGTCCCGCCATCACCCCCTGCGGATTGTGGCCACGCTGTCGAGAAAGCGATCAACATGAAACAATAGAACTCTCGCCCACAGGCGAATCAGGAGTACCACGGTTGCTTCGATCTGCTTTTATCGCTCTCTCTCAAAACAAGTCCCTGCGCTCCTTCTCAGAGCGCTCCGCCATGGGAAAAAAGATGTCCGGCCGCTTCGTCGCCGGCATGTCCGTTGAGGAGGCCCTCGCCGCCTGCCAGCGCGTCAACAAAGAAGGCATCGCCGTCAGCCTCGACTCCCTCGGTGAATCCGTCACCACCGAAGCCGAAGCCCGCAACTCCGCCGACATCTACCACGAACTCCTCGACGCCATCCACACCCGCGGCCTTAACGCCAACGTCAGCGTCAAGCTCTCCCAGGTCGGCATGGACTTCGATCCCGCCCTCGCCGAGCGCATCGTCGGCGAGATGGTCGAGCACGCCTCCCACGTCCAATCCTTCGTCCGCATCGACATGGAAGGCTCCCCCTACACCGAAGCCACCATCGCCATGACCGAGCACCTTGCCGCCAAATTCCCCGGCGCAGTCGGCACCGTCCTCCAGGCCTATCTCTTCCGCACCGAAGTCGACACCGAACGCCTCCTCAACCAGGGCATCCGCATCCGACTCTGCAAAGGAGCCTACAAGGAAGGCCCCGAGATCGCCTTCCCCGCCAAGTCCGACGTCGACGCCAACTACGTCAAACTCATGAAGCGCGTAGTCACCTTCTCCAATCCAGCAACCGGCAAGGGCGTCTTCTGCGGCATCGCCACCCACGACGAAGCCATCGTCGAGCAGATGCGAACCTTCGTGTGCGAGAACAATCTGGACAAGTCCGCCTTCGAGTTCCAGATGCTCTATGGCGTCCGCCGCGACCTTCAGCGTCGTCTCGCCGCCGAGGGTTTCGGCGTCCGCGTCTACGTCCCCTTCGGCCCCGAGTGGTACCCCTACTTCATGCGCCGCCTCGCCGAACGCCCAGCCAACGTAATCTTCCTGGCCAAAAACTTCTTCAAAAACTAGCCCTCTTTCCCCGCCGACCAACGGGAGGCCCCAAGCACCTAACCCACCAAGACAGGGTATACACCCCACGAAGTGGGCGCCCGCCGCGCAGGCGGCCCGTCCGGCAAGACACAAGCCGAAAATCCGTAGCTATTGGATAGGCCGGCCCGGCCAAAAATAAAGTCGAAAAACGTGGCGTATTTTTCGTCGTCAGAAAACGACGTCTTTCTCACCACGTTTACCATGCAATCCACCACGTTCACACCAGCAAAAAACCACGTCCAACCACCACGTTTTTCCAAAACACCCCTCAAAAACCTCAGCAAAAACAGCAAAACCCCGGGTCTCCCCGGGGTCAAATTTTTTCTTCACCAAATCCAAATTTAACGCGAAGCAGACTGAGTCGGAACCGGCTCCGCAAGCAGCTTTTCGACCAGCTCTGTTGTCTCCTTCACCAGAGCCTCGTGCGCCGGCGGATTCGCCGGGCCGGCAAAGCCTGCATGGACCTCCCTGACCCGCCCATCGCGTCCCAGAAAGAACGAGGTAGGCCAGCAATTGAGGTTCACGCCCTGCGGAATCTTTTCATTCAACTGCTCGGTCTCTCCCGCGACCAGAACCGTGTAGGTAAGTCCATATTTTTCGATGAAGGCACGTAGGCGGGTCGGGTCTTTCAACTGATCGGCTTCCTCAAACGACAGGTTCACCACCTCCAGTCCATGGCTGTGAAACTGCTTGTAGAGACTCTCCAGCATGGGCGCTTCGTCGTGGCAGTTGGGGCACCAGGACCCGCCGATCGCAACGATTACGACCTTGCCGTCGAACTGCGGATCGGTGTTGGAGACGAGCTTGCCGTTGAGGTCCGGAAAGCTGAAGGCAAAGCGCGCCGACGGGTCCTTGACCGTAGTCTGCTGCGTCGGATCGGTCATGCCGGGAAGCGCCGCCGCCCGCGCCTGTGCCGGCCTGCGAGCGACAAGATTCTGCTGTTCGTTCACATCTGCCCGTAGTTTATTGGAGACCAGAAGTGTTCCGTCGGATTGCGGAGTGACGCTGTAGAGCGCCGGGCCGGCGGCGGTGAAGTGCCCGATCAGGTACTCGTGCCCTGTCCAGCCTCCGTAGAGAGCGCCGGTATCGCCGTCGATGCGTTGAATGACTGCCTTGACCTGGTCCGAGTGAGGCAAAGGTGCGGAGGGCTCAATGCGAAGCTGCCACGCCGACTCGCCCTTGGAGGATTTAACCTCCACCTCCCAGTCTCCGGGGATGGCCGGGCCGTCCGGTTTGGTGTCGACGCCGGCTGAGCCATGAAGGGTCAGACTGACGGGATAGCGTGTGGCAGTGGTGCCGAAGGTTCCCGTCAGATGGCCGTCTGCTACGGTGGCATCGAGCGTTCGGGCGTAATAGTTGAACGTGACCACGAGATGGTTGGCGGCAAAGCTGACGCTTGATGCGGGGCTTCGCTCCGGGCCGTTGAGCAGAGCGGCCTGAAGATTTTTGCCACTGCCGGTAATCTCGAGGCGAACGGGAACCTGCTGTCCGTGGACGGTTGCATCGCCTGTCCAGCGACCGGCGATTGCACCTTGCTTTGAACCGTGAGCAACGGCAGAGACAGCGACCAGAATAAGACTGGCGAAGAGCTTCATGGAAGATCTCAATTCTTTCTTGCGATTTATGGGAGGTGAAGACAAAATGGGAGTCCGCTTGGATCAACAGACTCAGAGCACGCGTGTCAGGCCAGCGGGGAGCGGCGACAACAACAGAAGAAGCTGTGATGCAAGTGCATACCCATAGGGTAGGCCGAGCGGTGCGGACAGGTCAAGAGAGGTCAAGAGACTGCTACGATCCTATACGCTAGCAGTCTCACAGCCGGTGCCACTTCCGGGGTTACGAGGACCTGCCAGAGTTCGAACCACCGTCTCTCAACGAGTGCTTCGGGTCGATTATCGCTAGTCGCGATTTATAACGCCGACGGTGAGTAAACACAAGCCGACTTGTCGGTAGCAATGTAGCCGATCCTGAAATGTACCGGAGGGCGGCACATCTAAATCGATCCACTGAGGTCTCCCTGTATGGCTTTCGAAGCTTATTTCCTCCGCCGCCGCGGTCTGCCAGGTCGACCGGCACTTTCAAGTATGCTGTCCAACAGTCCCGGGAACCTTGCGTCCAGGCGTTTCCTCTCGATGTAGTTCACCAGACTTGAGCCACGTTTCTCAAAGCCGAGAATACCACTCGTGCGAAGTACGTTGAAGTGGTGGGACATGGTTGACTTCGGCTTGTCGATGCCGAAGGTTCCACACGCTTTGTCGGGTGTTTCATCGAGCTGTCGGACGATCTCTAAACGGGCCGGGTCCGCAAAAGCTTGAAGCACGTGGGCTAGAGAGAGCACGCTGTTCTCAGCGTCGACGGGCTTCTTGTCAATACCCATTCTCTGTTTATACCCCGTTGTGTTCGAAAAAAATAGAACAATAGTGCATCCTCGCGTCTGATCTGAATGTCTCATTCATGTTCGAATAATGTCGAACATACGGAGGTTCTATGTCTATCCGACGCATCCTGATTACTCTCTCTTATGCCTCTGGTCTCGCGTTCTCGCCTTTGTACGGGCAAAAAAGCAACAAGGCTGCTGACATCGGACGAGAGAACGCTCAGTTGGCACAGCGCGCTGGTGTTTGGAATGTGAAAGAAACCATTTGGGATTCGCCCGGTGCTGTGCCGACGACCACTGCATGGGTAGCGGAGCGGAGGATGGTTGGAGAATTTCTTGAGGAAGTCTTGGAGCCGGCCGTTGGTGCGCCGGCCTCGCAAATTCAGCGGATTGATTACCTGAGCTACCACCGCATCGAAGGACGCTGGAAGTACGTGTCGATGGATACCCGCGCTTCGGTAGGAATGATGCCTGCATCGAGTGCGGATCGCGGTGACATCGCCAACATACGTATTGTGTTCGAGCCCTTTGCTGTTCCGATGGTAGGTTCAAGAGCCGGTCAACTTCTCTCGATGCAGGAAGTGATCCGGCAAACCGATGCGAACCACGATGAGAAAGACCAGTACTTCAACCTTGCGGATGGCAATGGAAATAGTTGGCTGAAGCACAAGTATGAATATGTGCGAAGGCAGACGCGTTGATGAATCGCCGACAACACCTGCAGGATCATTGACCGGAGTTCTGGCGACCCACGGCCGGTCGGTTGGCTGCTCCTGTTCGGCCAACGTCAGTCCGATAAACGCTCTTCTCGTCATCAATACGCGAATAATCGGCAGAGTCTCCAAAGTCACTCAGCGCGCGCTGCAGGCTCATCGCAGAACCACCATTTTTGGGGTCCCTGGCGAATCACGGGTAGCGAAGGCACTCCTGGGCCTTGCGCAAAGGAACCATGGCCGTTCTGCCAAAGTTGTATGGATAGTAAACGGGGGCCAGCGCAGACTGTATCTACTATGGGGAGGGAGACCGTTCAGGAGATATCTCGGATCTGTTTGTACTTCGCGATCACCTCGCCGCAATCCTGATTGGCTTGATCGTCTACCTCCGGAGATACTCTAGAAGCTGGGCCAAAAAGCAGACGGTGTCCCTCACCCATAGCCCCGCCCCCACCCTGCAACAAAAAGCTGCAACAAAAAATAGCCGCCTTCGGGCGGCTACTCTCTGTCGGCGACTCTGTAAAATAACCTGGATTATTTTCCGTACGTAGTCCCGTCATTTGGCCGCCGGACCGGAAGATAGGGTTCGACAGCAAGAAGATTGGAGAGTGTGCTCCGCTCCTGATCGGAAAACTGACCGCGAAAGCGATCCGAGTCGAGAATAGCCTGGCGTTGGGGTTGGGGCATCTCGCGAAGGTCGCGGAAGGCACGGGCAACCAGACGGCGACGATCTTCAGGAAGCCCGCCAAGCTGTTGCATCGCGCCGCGAACCTGCTGTCGTTGCGGCAGCGTGAGACGCTCCATTGCTTCGGTGCGGTCAAGGATCCGTTGGCGCTGCTCGGGCGTCATATTATTCAGTTGCGTCAGGCGATCGCGCATACGCTGCTGGGTCGGTGGGGGTAGATCGCGAAAGCCGGGCTCATTTTCCAAAGCGCGCTGCTGCTCCGCGAGAGGAAGGTTGCTGTGACGGTTCATCCACTGGGCCAGATGCTCCTGATTTCGCTTCGGCTCAAGCCCCGGGGCGGGCCGCGACTGCGCGACGGGCGCACGGAATCCCACCCCGGCTCTATGCGCAGGCGCCGGCTGGGCCAAGGTAATCGTTATCGTGGATGACAAAATCATCCCGGCAAGAGCTAGTCGAGCAAAACGCCGTAAATGAAGAGAAAATGGCATGTTTTCAGCGAATAGAAGAACCGCAGTTCCATAAAACTTTGTGTTTACAGCAGCTTATCGTGTTCCATCTCCCTTCAATCAATTTTCTTGAAGTCAAACCGGAGACTAGCTGCTGGGCTGGGCCGTGGAATCATCGGCCGGAGCATCGTCTTGCAAGAGTTGATCCATCGTTTGCAGAGCCTGATCGTTCTTATCGAGGATCTGCAGGTCTTGCACCGCCGCTGAGGTCTGAGGAGCCGAGTGATGGAATCCGGTGAGATTGGCAACGGTTCCGCCGCCCACCAGAAGGATTAGTGCAAGGCCACCGGCAAGCGCTGGACGAAGCTGGCGCCCTGTATTGAAGAGCAGGCGAGCCTTTAGCTTCTCAAACCAGCCGGCCGGTGCCAGGGTCTGCTCTTCGCGGAGGCGCACAGCCAGCTTTTGATCGAAGTAAGGCGAAGGCTCCGGAGCCTTCCAGGTATCGAGCAGCGCGAAGGTCGCCTGCATGGACTTGAACTCCTGGGCGCAGGCGGCGCATGACTCGATATGGGCCTGCATCTCTCGACTCGCAGGCGCAGTCGGATCCAGAAGGAGATCGACCATTGCGGATTGACAGTCTTTACAGATCATTGTGAACCTTTCCAATTTCTTTTCAGCCAGCGCGTTCAAGAGGCGCGCGTAAAAACTCCAGCGAATCTAAACAAAAGCCTTCAGCTTTTCGCGCAGTGTCTGATAGGCGCGGAAGAGCAACGACTTCGTGGCGGACTCGCTCAATTTGAGAACATCTCCAATTTGCTTGTAATCCATACCTTCATACTTATGCATGAGTACGGCCATGCGTTGCCGCTCCGGAAGCGCGAGTACATGCTCGCGAATGGCATTCAGACGCTCCTGCCTCAGGAGTTTGGCTTCGACATCGGGCGTTGAGTCCGCAACATCGGGCGTTGTCCCTGTCTCGGAGTCGGCTTCATCGAGATAGACGGTAGATGCTGTCCGTTCGTGCCGGGTATCGCGCGCGTAGTTCACTCCCAGATTAGTCGCGATCCGGTAGAGCCAGGTGCTGAACCGGGCTTCAGCACGATAGGTCTCGCGAGAACGGTAGACCCGGAGGAAGACCTCCTGTGCCAGCTCCTCTGCGACTGCCTGGTTGTGCACCATGCGATACATGAAGTGAACAATGGGCTTGCGGTACTTCTGGATGAGAAAGTCGAACCCGGCCATGTTTCCGGCGCTCAACTCGAGCATGATTGCCGCGTCGTCCATCTGTCCAAAGTCGCCGGCCGCACGGTGTGTCTCTGCAACCGGAAGGTTTTCAAAGAGTCTCGGATTGATCGCCAGCGTAGCCATATCATCCTCAACCCCATCTTCCTCGCGGGGTTGCGTCTGTTGATCAAATTTCACCGGAATCTCCTCCGCGCCGTCCTGTTCAGGGGGGGCATGGGGGTCTCGGTGACGAAAATTCGGAGAGGGAGAGGACATTTCTACAGGCCGATTGTACCGTTATCGAAAGCGCACCCCAAGTATTCCCCGTAACTAGAGCGTATCTCCAGCAACTACGGGACCTGATGAGTTGGAATCTGGTTTTGGAAGGCGAGGAATGCTATTCTGTACAGAAGCTTGGGCGAACGGCTTGCGCGGCAGCCGAAGCCATTCCGGGCGCATAACTCAGCGGTAGAGTGCCACCTTCACACGGTGGAAGTCGTAGGTTCGAATCCTGCTGTGCCCACCAACCATATCAACAACTTATGAAGACATATGCTGTCACCCAACACAGCGTACGTCATATTTTACGGCATATCGCACTGCCAGTCTCTACACATCACGACGCGTGCAAGTGGCATCTAACTAATTGATTGCATTGATATTGTTGGGATTGCGCAGTGTTAGTTTCTCGATCCCGGAACACGCTCGCGCATAACTACTCTCTGCCCATAATTGCTTCGTGCAGATTTTGATTCGTCGGTGTCGTACGGCATATTTATTTGCCGTTTTTATGGACACACACGACCAATCGCAATAGTCTTTGACTATCTAAATTTGATCAACTTCACAGACGTCGATTTCACCCAAATGGTGAAGATGTCCTATTAGTTTTTTTATGATCATCTTCTATATCTAAAGGACTTAGCATGATCATCTTCATACAATGATCAACATCGAAGATGCCCAAGATGATCATCGAATATATGGAGGGCAACGATGATCAACTTCGACGACTTCCAAAATCTACATCGTTCATTTGCTTGGCTTGTGGGAGCATTGCGCGCAGAAGATGTGCAGGATAGAGAGCAGTCTTGCCGTCATCGAATGAGACGACAACTCCTCCATCCATTCTGTCAGCAGAGATGACGCGGGGATCGGTTCCGTTTTCCATTGTCAATACTGATTCGAAACCCGGATGCCAGTCTGTCTGATGGTCAACACTTCAGGCTATGACGGTTTGATATCCCTAAGCATTTCGTTTGCAATCCCAACATGATGTGGCAATTCCCACATCCACGGCCCGGCAAAGTCTCCTTTGATCTTCGCGGGCACTATGTTCATAGACTCGCGGGTGCGCCGCAGAGTGACTTCGGCAATCCCCTCAGCCCTCGCCTGTTTCTGAACGTCCTTAGCCGGAACCGCGCCGTTTGCCAGCACGCGATACAAAAAGTTCCTCGCTTCGTCTGACTTCTTGCCGGATATCGGAATTTCCTCGCCCTCAATAGAAGAAAGGATGGAACGAGAACTACCTTCCACCGCGCCGCCCCACACCACGCGAGTTCCTACAATGTTGCTGTGAAGCGGGACAGCTTCAATCGTGTAATGAAAGCCACCGCCCTCAATCGTGATGTTGGTTTTGTCACGAGTAAATACGCGCTCATCCGAATCCTCTTCCTTGGCCGTCACTAGCACCATGCGTGCAAGCGCGGCGAAGGCTTGCGAACCCAGCACCCTATCCGTTGTTCGCTTGCCCTGGGTGTTCTTTGCAAAGTGGGTGATGCCAATGATGGCGCATCCAAACTCAGAAGCGAAATCAACGACCGCCTGCAAGCTGCGGCGCACATCGTTGGCTTTGTTCATGTCACCAGTCACCGCGCTTACGATTGGATCAATGATGAGTAACGCTACGCCACCAAGCGCAGTTGCGGCCTCGCGCAATTTGCCCATGTCGGTAGATGGATCAAACGGCAGTTTCATACCTTGTTCATCAATAGTCCCTTTGACACCGCCCACCCTATTCATCGCCGCGCCAGCAGCCATAAGACGCGGCTTCACAGTCGTAGCTAGATCATCCTCGCCTGACCATATCAACACGGTGCCCGGAGTTGCACAGCGCGTACCATCGGGCCAATGCCCGCCGTTCGACACCGTAGCGGCCAGCCCAAACGAAAGCGTGCTCTTACCAGTGCTAGCCTGTCCTGCCAGTAGGGTAAGCGCACCAGAGGGAAGATACCCCGGCCAAAGCCAAGTGATGGGCTTCTCTACTACGTCGCCCATGCCCACAAGCTCCACCGTCGTTTTGCCCTTTGGCTGGCCCGCTACAGCGGTTGAATTTGCGGCTGAGGCTTTGCTGGCGGCTTTGGTCGTGCGAGGGTCTACCAGATTGCCCGGCAAGCTGCCTAGCGGCTTGTCAGAGGCTAGCGGATCGCGCGGCTTCTCCATGCCAGCGTTCAGACCCGAGACAATCGAATTCTTAGCTGCTTCCTCCCCACGCTTGGCAACGTACCCATTAGATATCGCTGCACTAAAGAGAGCGCGGACGACTGTCGCAGCGTCAATCCACCCACTGCCAACCATCGTGCCAAGGCTATGTGCGGCGATATTCAGCGCGTTGTTTCGGTGCGATCCTGAACGCATTGCGCAGAGCTTATCAACTTCATTGTTGAGAGCCGCTTGTGCATAGGCAAGTTCCTGTTTCGTAGCTGGTAAGCGTGCCGCCATTGGTGCGAATCCGTCTGGAGCAGCACATGGAACGAACGCGGGTACTGCTGTATTCGGTTGTGCAGGCACCACATGGGAAGCGATTTCACCCATCAACTCGGCTAGCTGAGTACGGAAGTGCTTTACGTCCTCATAAGTAACGGTAGGCAATGAAGTGCGGGGGATCGTTTTCAACTCCACATCCCAACGGTATTCTGCCCCGCTCTCATGCTCACCATACGCAACGAATTGCCGTAGTCCACTTAGGAAGTCAACGCTCCCATGTGTCCCTCTCACGGTCTTGTGGCGTTGTGCCATTGTGTGATTCATTACGCGATAAAGTGTGAGCACGCGGGTGCTGTTGCCTCTGTAACGAATCGGCGCACCCGGCCCCAACAGTTGCCGTGCGAGCTCGATAATATTGCTTACAAGCTCTTGGTTGTTATCTACGTCGATGTCAATTGCGCACAACTCGTCACACAGTACACCAGTATTGAGTGCATCGTTGGACACCCATTGACTAGATACAGTCTCTAACGTTGCTTGACGTGAACGTTCGGGCCATGAGGGTTCAACGGGCCTCTTTCCATTCGTTTCAACTAATACGCGCGCATACCCGTTCGAAACAAGGGCAATGCGCTGACTTTGGACAACAGAAGGGCTGATAGGCATTTAGTTGACCGCGCCATTCTGCTCTGTAACAGCAAACAACTCATCAGCGACCTTCTTAGCAAGCGTCATCATCTCCGGCAGGTACGCGCCCTCGGAAAGATGCATGCGATAAAGAAGTTTGTCTGCCTCGTTATTTCCACCATCTGGCATCAAGTAACCATGTTTATCAATCGCCCAGAAGCACGGCCCACGATAAACGGGCTGGACAACATGATGCTGATCGCCCAATCGACGCTCTACGCTAACCCACAGCTTGGACGGTTCGATACGCTTTCCGAATTGATCTAGGCATGCGTCTGAATGGTTGAACTCACTACCCAATGCAGCGCGAATCAAACGTTGCTGCGGGAACGCGTGAAACCACGTCCTATCTTTCTTGAAAATTGGATGATCTTGATGCTCGTAACGGTCGTAGTAAATCTGCAAACCGACAAATGATAGCGCTGGCTTGCCGAACACTTTACTCGTGTCTAACTTGGGCAGTTGCATTGAATGCTCCTTACTTGCTGAGGTCGCCATAAGATTCCATACTTGCTATCAATTCATGCAGTGATTCAACGATGATGAGACGCTTCTTTCCTAGCTTGATAGATCGCAGTGACCCATCACCAAGTAACTCGTAAAGCATCGTTTTCCCAATTCCGGTTGCTGACATTGCCTCATCGACAGATATGGTGATGCGTTGATTTAGTGCAGTGTTCATGCGGGTATTCCTTTCTCGGTGCCTCTCCAAGCGAGTTCGAATTTATCATTTTCGCGGAAAGAAAAAAGATGAGAATCTAATTTTCTTTCTGATCGCAAAACTGATGTATTCTCGAACTCGCTCGGAGGAGAAATATGAAACAGCCCTTGAAAAACGCTGGCGTCAAGATGGATGCAAAGACTGCTTATTTTGCTGAGTTGCTTGCTCGGATGCAACACAAAACGTTCACTCGCTACGTCACTGACTTGATTTGCAGCGACCTAGCTAACTATGAATTCAATGACGCTCTATGGTCGGAGCACGAAGCCGACAGGCTTGCTTTGATTGGCAATAGGATGCCGCAGCTATTGAACACTCGACAGCGCATACTTTGGAGTCAAGTTATTTGCGCGGATCAGATGTTCTGGCTCGTTCCACTGACTGGCAAGCCACTCGATGTGAATGCGGATACCTTCAACTTCCCATTGCTTCGTGAGGCTTGGAGTGCGCTCAACCGCAACCAAGACGCAGTGATGCAACAAGCAAACGCTCTTGTGGGACAACTAGATATTCAGATTCGCCGCATTGCCAAGGAGTAACTATGTCAGAACCAAGCACGGAACAACTGGCCGAACTCGAAACGCTTAGGCGCGTCAATGCTGAACTACTCAAAACGAAACACGATTTGAAGGGACGGATTGCCACACTTGAAAGCGAAGCCGCAACGCTCGAATCACGTACTGAGAAAGCAGAAGGTTTGATGCGCTCCGCGGTGATTGATGTGCCGATGCGCAGATTGGCAGAGGGGATTGCACATGTACCAGCTTTGTTCATCGCTGAATTGGAAAAAGACTATCGCGTGGACGTTGATGCTGATAGCGGTGAGCTACGCCTACTGACCAAAGAAGATGGGAAGCCCGTGACGGACGGTAAGGGCGAACCTGTTGCAATGGCGCACAACGCTCTATTCCGATTTCTGGCCGGATCACCTGAGCAGCAGAAAGACGATCCGCGCAAGAAAGTGTTTGCAACACTCATGCGTTACTCTGGCGCATCGGGCGGGCAAGGCCGTAAAACCGTTAGCTCTCCCTCTCGCTCCACTGTTGAAAACGAGTCTACGCAGCCCTTGCCATCGTTCGGGCTTAGGTGAGACAGTAGCCAAGGCGACGACGGGAATAGTTCATTTCTAAGATGGTGAACTATCCCGTTTGTGGCCAGTTGCACGCGCTAGTCGGCGCAATCCAAGCAGTAATCCCGCCAGTCGGTGGGCAGTGCAAAGCAGTAGCCTCGCTCTGGCAAATCAATCACACTCCCCACATTGATTCACAGAGAAAGAGAGTTACACCATGGCGCAAACACAGCTAGTAGATGTTGTCATTCCGCAGGAATTCACTGACTACCAAATCGAACAATCAGTAATATCAACCGCATTGTTTCAGTCAGGCGTGCTCGTAAAGAACGGTGTCATTGCGGAGCAGCTTGGCGCAGGCGCAGAATCATTCACCATCCCTTTTTGGAAAGACCTTGGCGAAGTCGAAGCCGATATCACAAGCGATGACCCAACGGTGCTGTCCACTCCGCAGAAGTACAGCGCGGGCCGTCAGATCGTGCGCAAGTCCTATCTGCATCAATCTTGGTCTGACATGTCGCTTGCTAGCGAACTGAGCGGAAGCAACCCGCTTGAGGCGTTGCAAGGTCGTGTGTCGGCGTATTGGGACAGACAGTTTGAGCGGAGACTAATCGCTAGCTTACTCGGTGTGATGGCAAGTAATGTTGCCAACAATGCAGCGGACATGGTGAACGATATCAGCGGGGCTACTGGCACGGCTGCAGACTTCTCCGCTGAGGCTGTCATTGATGCTGCGGCAACCCTGGGTGATCGGTTGGACGACGTAAAAGCTATTGCTATGCACTCTGACATCTATAGTGCTGCGCTCAAAAGCGATCTCATCGAATTTATCCCGCAATCCCAAGGTCTTCCGATCCGCACCTTTCGCGGGCTTGGAATCATTCTGGATGACAACCTTTCGCCAGCTTCCGGCGTGTATACAACGATTCTTCTCGGCAATGGTGCGGTTGGATTTGCGGCGAGTGAGCCCCGCACAGGCTACGGGACAGAACTGTTTCGTATCCCTGCATCGGGCAATGGTGGCGGACAGAGTGTACTGCACAGCCGAATGAATGTAGGAATTCATCCGCTTGGATTCGCATGGTCTGACAGCACAGGAGGTAATGCAATCGCTGGCGATTCGCCAACACTTGCTGAACTTGCTGCTGCTGCCCATTGGTCGCGTGCAGCTACATCCCGCAAGAGCATTCCGCTTGCGTTCCTTGTAAGCAAATAAGTTTCATCGTGCCATGACATCCCCTAAATGTCGAAACGATGAAGGATAGCGCAACTGGTCCTTGCGCTACCAACAATGTGGGCAGATAACGGCTAACCCGCTGCTATCTGCCCATCTGTTCAGCGAGGCTCTTTATGAAAGATTTCACGCATCCCAGCCGTAAAAACGCACCTACATTTCTAGCCCCGCAGATACTTGCTTTGGCCTCAACAGGATTCTCTAAATTGGGGATCGCAAGACACTTCGGAGTATCCCCGCAGACACTCAATCGTTGGCTTGAGGAAGATGCTGAGGCTGAAGACGCTTACAAGCAAGGTATCGAATCTGAGCGCAAAGCGCTGCATAACGTGCTGTACAAGCTGGCGATTGAGGATAAGCACCCTGCATCCGCAATGTTCCTCCTGAAAGCACGTCACGGATACCGCGAAGGTGACCAATCTGAACAGTCAAACCGCGTCTCAGTGACATTCAATTTGCCCGGCGCAATGACGGCAGATCAATACAAAGTCATTGAACAAGTTGCGAACAGCAAACCAAAAAGGATCGAACCCAATGCCGACTGAAACCCTGCAACTCAATTCGTTTCAAGAACGGCTTCTCAGCATTCCCGAGGAATTTGATCTGTTTTGTGGTGGCGGCAGAGGAGGCGGTAAGTCATATGGACTTGCTTACCTTGCTTTGCGCCATGCGGAGCAATACGGCGTCAAAGCCCGCATCCTGTATTTGCGCAAAAGCTATAAGGGGTTGGCTGATTTTGAGCTAACCACGCGCGAAGTGTTTGGAATGGTGTACGGCACCGCAGCCAGCTATAACGCGCAAGAGCACGTTTGGCGTATGCCTAATGGCGCGTACATGGAATTGGGCCAGTTAGAGAGTGCTGCTGACTATGCGAAGTATCAAGGCCGCAGCTTCACTCTGGTGATCATAGATGAATGCGGGCAGTTCGCAACACCTGACCTGCTGGACATGATGCGTTCAAACATGCGCGGCCCTAAAGACATTCCGGTGCGCATGGTGATTGCTGCCAACCCCGGCGGAGTTGGACATCATTGGTTGGCGAAGAGATATGTCTTCGCTGGCGCTGCACCCTGGGAAGTGTTCTTTGAATCACGCAGCAAGCGCAGATGGGTGTATGCACCGTCCACCTTCGCGGGAAACACGCTGATTGATCGTGACCAATACCGCGAACAGCTTGAGTCATCTTGCCCCGACGATCCTGAACTACTATCGGCGTGGGTCGATGGCAATTGGGCTATCTCACGCGGTGCTTACTTTGCGGCCTGCTTGGACGAATCGCGCAACGCTGTTGCGCCGTGGCAAGAGATGCCGAATGAGCCGGGCTGGGAGAGCTATCTGGCCCACGACTTCGGTAGCGCCGCGCCGTCAGTGACATATCTAGTTGCACGTTCGCCCGGCGCTTCCCATGAGGGGGTGTTCTATCCGAATCGTTCACTGATCCTTGTGGACGAGCTTGCAGCGGTATCGCGCTCGAATCTCAATATGGGGCTGGGGTGGACGGCGGCAATCACGGCTGAGGCAATCAGGCGCGATCTATGTGCGAAGTGGGACGCCGACCCTTCCGGCGTAGCGGATGACGCCTGCTTTGCGAAGGCAGGCTACGCCAGTGGTTCAATCGCTGACGAGTTTGCTGCTCATGGAGTGCATTTCCAGCCTGCGAAGAAAGCTGACCGCGTGACGGGCTGGCAGACTATGAAGCGGCTACTAGCTGACGCAGGCAAGCCCGACAAACCGGGCCTGTATGTGTCTCGCCTCTGCGAATACTTCTGGGCTACTGTGCCTTACCTTGCCCACGATCAACGCAAGCGTGAGGATATGGACACCACTGGCCCGGATCACGGCGCTGATGCGTGCAGATATGGATTGATGGCTGAGGTTTGGGCGCGTGGAATAACAGTGAGTTGGCCTACATAGTCAACCCGCAAGGAACCGTTCTATATCTTCGATCATTGCTTTCACATCACCTACGCTAAATTCATTGGCCTTACCGTGAGCGGCCTTATTGCGTATATCCGCATGCGCAGTAATCTGTTTTTGCCGCAATACGTTGTATATCCCCTTTTTCGCAAGAGCGACATTCATAGCTTCTATCTTGCCCGCAGGAATATCGTTGACCTGACTCAACTCCTGCAAGTGAGTTTCCAACACGACACCTGCAATCACCGCAGAAGGTGCCAAATACCCTTTGTCGAGAAGCTCACGGGCCTGATCTAATTCGCTACTGAACACTTCCGCCTGCACAAGTGCTCTAACCGAGTTAAGATAGCCGCCTTTGAAATCCTCACGCGCTGCTTCAAAAACAGATAGCATCCGTTCGAGCATTTGAATGTTCGATGTGTACATGCTTCGTTCCGAAGCTGCTTGAAAGAGACGCGCATGTTCGGACTTCTCACCGCAAGTGAGTTTCACCAGGCTTCCGGCTTTGGCTTGCCAATTGAGTACTGCATTCCCATCTACTTTTCGATCAGACAGATCAGCATACTGAACCTTGCCGCGCTGGGCTGTGTCAGTTAGAACTTTGGCCTGTTCAACAAGTTCATCAAAACGCCTCGTCAGCGAGTTCGTCATATTGACGTTCTTCCCTCTCTTCAAACACGCAATCTCTATGCAAGTTATAACAAATGGACCACTTCAGCCGTCGCCGCTGAATATACTGCTGGGATATCTTCCGAATCGTGAGTATGCTTGGAGCGATGGACGGGTTTCGCTAATGACGATTGATTACACACTGAAACTAACTGACATCCTCACAATCGCTGCCATATTGATAGGTCCAATCACAGCACTGATGATTCAACGGTTCCTTGATCAGGGCAGAGAAGCTGATCGTCGCAAGGGAGAGCTGTTCCGGAGTGTTTGGGCGACGCGAGGATTTCCGGCGCGGCTACAACACCGACACGTAGACGCCCTGAACATGGTTGGGCTTGATTTTGCGGACAAACCAGCGGTCGTGACTGCGTGGAAAGAGTACCTCGACATGCTAAATACCCCAGAGCCAGCCGATGAAGGTCAGAAGACGCAGTTTTACAGGGATCGTGATGGAAAGTTTATCGACTTCATTTTCGCTATGTCTCAAACTCTGGACTATCAGGCCACGCGACTGGAAGTCCAAAAGCAGTATTACTCGCCTGTAGCTCACGGCACCTGGGCGGACCAAGAAGCGATCTTGCGCGACGGGATTACGAAGTTATTCAAGGAACACAATCCGATCCCTATCCGAATTGTAGATTCAAATTCTTCATAGCCTAACTCACTCTGGGCTTGGTCATTCAAACCTTGAAGAGTTGTAGATTGCATGCTTGTGCCCTGGATCGCATTCGGGTTCAACGTGCATATTGTAAATGCCAGCGTTAGCGCAAACCCAGCAGAAGACGAGCGGGGCATCGCAGGCTTTGCAGTGGTATCCCTTTTCAACGTCCATCTGCACGTCATCGAAGGGGTGTTTGCATGTGTGGGATTCGACGGCGGGCGCTGCTGGCCGCGCAACGATGCAAACGTGACCACTGCGCTGTACCAGGACATCCACACCGGACATCCAAACAGCCTTACTAGGCACAAGTGCGATGCCGGGGGTGAAGCTGGCCTTCAGTACGTCCACTCCAGATGTCCAGACTGCTGACATAATGTGTCCTTCTGCCTGTGAGGCGGGTTTCGACTGCTAACTTACCTTCGTGACAAGTCTAGGCCCCGGCGAGGCTGCTTGGGGAGCGTAATTAGGCTTGTTTGCCCGAATCGTCGCAGCAACATACGACGGCGAGAAGTGAGCATAGTGCTTCTCTGCAATGCGCGTGCCCGAGTGCCCTAGCTGATTGGCAATCAGTTGCAATGACGTGCCATTCATCGCTAGTAGCGTAGCGAATGTGTGCCGTAGATCGTGAAAGCGCACATGGCGGTTGATGCCAGCAGATTTCAACACTGTTTCCATACGCGATTGTTGGTGCGACTTGCCCCATGCTTCGCCATCGCTACGTCGAAACATCAAATCGCCCGCATCCTTCCCATCAATGTGTGTTGCAAAGAATGCAGCTTCATCGGGCGTAAGGAAGATACGCTTCATCTTGCCAGTCTTGGCTTGTATGACTGAAACCGCGCCTACCTGCACGTCATATGACGCGACTTTCATGCTGCACAGTTCGCCGTATCTGCAACCCGTTATCAACGCAGCCTGCACCAAGTCCCTGAAGTCCTGCGGACATTCCTGAATAAAACGGTTCGCCTCGTCCAAAGTCAGATACTCGTTCTTGGCGACATCGACGTTATCAAATTCTTTGACTGTTTCCCATGGTGCTTTGCTTGCGGTGTGCTGATTGTCGTAGGCACGATTGAGCAATGCGCGCAGATCGCGGAAGACTCGATTAGCTGAATCCCTGCGCTTACGCTGCGTCTCAGGGTCGTTTGGGTCATATACGATCTTGCTTTGTCTCGATGGCGATAACTTCTTTGTGGACTGCTGACGTTGTACGACCTTAAGCGGTGCTTTCTTCGCTTGATCATGCAGCCATCGTTCGATGCGCACTCGATTGAGTTTGTCGATTTCGATAGTGCCAAGCGTGGGAAGAATGTGCCTATCAACGTTGGCCTGAGACGTCGCCTTGGAGCGTTCGCTACCGCGCCAAACCTTGAGCCAATCACGCGCGGCGTCCGCCACGGTATATTTTCGGGTACTCACGCCTGCGTTGTTCGCCCGCTTCATCTTGGCAATCTCGACGCCAGCGGCCTTAATCGCGTCTTGATAGCTCATCTCATTGCTACCCATGCTTGCTGCGCTGTCGTCGGCAATCCCTAGCGATTCAAAGCGTCGCCCATGCTCTTTCGAGTAGTAGCGGACGATCCATGTCCCTTTTGCATCGCCTGTCTTGCGATAGCCAAGATGCTCCCCTGCCCCGATTGCATACCAGTGCGGCTCACGTTGGATTGCTAGTTTAAGCCGCTTGCTTTTGCTGCTGAGGTCTTGGTTCTTAGATGCGCGTGCCATTGGCGTTTTTCCCCGTACGGCAAATAATACGGCATATCTCAGGCGAACGCACACGAACTTAGACAAAAGTTTTGCGTAAGACACCAACGCTATGGCGCGCTCTTGAGCACTGCAAAAAGGGGATACCCCATGCAAACAACCAATAATAACAAGGTTTCTATAGTGTTCGCCTACGTTCGCTTACGACTGTGATTGATGACTGACCCGAACATGACTCGTAACACCAAAAGTTACAATTACCACATTCACACGGTGGAAGTCGTAGGTTCGAATCCTGCTGTGCCCACCATAAACCACCCAAAATGAAGACCTTACACACAGCCTAGAATTGGCTAAGCCGCTGACGGTACGCTTGACGGTACTGAATCGCTGTCTCCCATCAGCATGTCGAACTGTTTCCCGCTTGCGTCCCGCTTATCAGCAGAGACTGCACGGGTGAGAGTCATTGTGAAAGGGACAGGTAGCGTTTCGTTGCGGTCCGCTCTGAGAGAGATTTGGGAGGTAGTGCTGGTAAATGGAAGGGTCGGCGGCGAGCTTGACTGCGTCTTTGTCAATCATATTTCTCCAAGGTTTCTCCAAGTAGTTGTGCAGTGCCGGGCCGCTTGGAGTCGACCCGGACACCTAATATTCAACGCCGTCCGGTGACGCAGAATAATCTGATGGATACGCCAACTTAGACACTTTTGTGAGGAGTTTTTGACAGTATTGTCTCGAAAATAGTTTTCATATTTTTCGATCATTTCCTTCTAGCATTTGTAGTCGTTTTATTTGCTTTTATCCTCGCGCTGAGCGATTTCGAAGCGGAACGTATTCGAACCCAATTCGATTTCGCTACAGACAAGCTTTGGATAATACTGCTCACTCGTTTCGTCGCTCAAGTGAAGGGCTAAAGCAAGGGCTTCGGAGTTTCCGAGATTGGCGATGAACTGAATAACGCGCAAGAGAGAACAGGGCGATTTCTTAGACATGGGTTGGTGTTGAGGCTGTTTGGCATTTGAGGGAGTCTTTCTGCAATGTGTCGACGGTACGCAACGGTACGATGTGTTTGACTAAGGGTGACTTAGGATGCTTAACCGAGCCATCGGTGCTCCTATAATCAATAAGTTACGCTTAGATTGAGCCTTCACACGGTGGAAGTCGTAGGTTCGAATCCTGCTGTGCCCACCATCAAATCAACAACTTACAAAGACACGGCATATCGATTTGGTGCCATTTGGTGCCAAAGTTTTAAAGACTGGCACCAATTGCGCCGGTTTTTCCCGCCGCAAACCTATATGATCTGCTGCGGAGTCTTCGTTGCGGTGAGCATTTCATAGCACGCTCTCAGGGAGCTCTTGCTTGTACTCGTTCGCGGTGGTGTTCGCTCGCGAGTGCCGCAGGTGCGATTGAATGTCCTTCACTGAACCTAACCCCTGTGCCCTGGTGGCGATTGTCCGCCGGATCACCTGGAAGTTCAGCTTCGGGATATCCAAAGAATCCGCGAGAGGCTGTAAGACCGGTTGCGGTAGTTGGTCGCGTCCATGAACCCTCCACCAGCGTTTGGGAACATGAAGGCATCGGGCGTTGAGCCACTCTTCCCTGTGAGTTGTTTTGCTTCAACTCATTCTTCGCGCAGCAGGATCATCGGGTCGACAGCGAGCGCACGCCGGGCGGGAACCAAGGCGGCTACGAGACCTACGCAAAGCATGGTGAGAATGACACCGCCGAGAATGACCGGATCTTTCGGCGTGGCCTGATACACGATGGACGAAAGGACACGGGTTGCCAGGACACCGAGGATCATGCCAGATATCGATCCAATGGCAAGCAACCGGAAAGTACGTCCGAGCGCTGCACCAAGCAGTTCGTGTTGACCAGCTCCGAGAGCTATGCGGATACCGAGTTCGCGGAGGCGTTTGCTGACGGTATAAGCGGCCATGCCGAAGATGCCAGTGATGGCAAGCATCGCGCCCAGCAGGCCAAGCGCGCCGAGAGAAACGGTGGCTACGCGAGATGCGAAGAGTGCGGAATCCAGTTCGCTGTGCCAGGTTGTTATCTCAAGTGGTAGAGCTGGATCGAGACTGCGCATCGAGTGTTGCAGTGCTGCGGCGAGCTCTTTCGGGTCACGCTGCGAGCGAACCACGAGCCAAGTGTCGCTCGCAGGATGTTGGAGGAAGGAAAAGAACATGGCCGGCTTTGGATCTTCGGTCAAGGTTTGATATTTGCCGTCTTCCACCACGCCTACCACTTCCGCACGATCGCCGCTCCAGAACTTGAAGTGGCTACCTACTGCTTTGTCCACGGACCCGAAGACCTTGCGGGCAAATTCGCGATTTACGACGGCCACAATGGGAGCCTTGTCATCGTCGTGCATGGTTAAGGCTCTGCCGACGAGGAGAGCAGTTCCGGCGGCACGGAAATAGTCGGGCGAAACACTGAAGTTCTGGGCATCAGCTGCAGCGTTCGTCGGGCGAAAATCGGTGGTGGCGTCGGTGTACACGTCGGAATCTCCTCCGCCGATGCTGAGCGGAAGACGATTGGCATATCCGACAGAGTCTACACCGGGGATCGCGGCGGCTGCATCGAGCATGCGTTTCTGCATCGGCACGCGCTTGTCGGCATCATATCCAGCCATCTTCAGATCGGTCTTTACCAGCATCACGTTCTTAGGCTGAATACCGTAGTTGCTTTGCAGTGAACGAGCCAGGCCACGCACGGCGACAAGCGAAGCGGTGACCAGGACAGCGCAAATGGCGATCTGTAAACCCAACAGAACGTCGCGCAGTGTAAAGCGGCGTGAGCCGCCGAGGCTTGTGGACCCGGAGCGGATGATCTGCCAGGGATCGGAGCGAAGAATCTGGCGGATAGGGACCAGGCCAAAGAACAAGCCACTGAAGACAGCCAGCAGGAAGGCCAGAGCGTAGGTATTCACATCCGGATTTACCGGTATGTTGATCGGGATATTCGGAATCGGCCGCCATGTGCTGAGAGCGCGCAGGATGACTACGGCTCCAGCCGTGCCACAAATACCTCCGGCCAGAGAGACCAAAATGCCTTCCGTGATGAGCTGGCGGAAGATGAACTTACGGCGCGATCCCAGAGCCATGCGGACTGCGATTTCGCGTGAGCGATCCGCGGCGCGCGCGGCGAACAGGCTACCAAGATTGGCGCATGCGGCAAGCAGGATAAGACCTGCGAGGAGCATGAGTCCGAACATAAAAGCGCGCGTGGGCCGGCCGAGGGTATTCCCGGCGAGTCCGGGGCGGGACAAGGAGAATTTGATGCCATCATCGGATTTGGGATAGGTTTTCGCGAGCGAATTTGCGATGGTGTTCAAGTCCGCAGTAGCTTCGGCTGGCGTTACTCCAGGCTTGAGGTGTCCTATCGCCCAGGCGCTATGGTTGCCACGCTCTTCGAGCGAAAACCAATCAGTAATTTGGGGCGAATCGACGATGGGAGCCCAGAGATCGGGCGCGAAGAAGAGTTCGGTGCCGCGGAAGCCCGGCGGTGCAACGCCGATGATGGTGAAGGGATGCTTGTTGATCTGAACAGTGCGGCCCACTGCAGCAGGATCCCCGTTAAAGCTGCTGTGCCAGAGCGCATAGCTCAGAACAATCTCGGGCACGCTGTTCGGCCCATGTTCTTCAGAAGCATGGATAAACCGGCCAAGATAGGGCTGGATGCCGAGGGCATCGAAGTAATTGCCACTTACGGTATAGGGCCAGACTACGGAGGGATTTCCGTGGCCGGTATCGAGCCCAACGCCACCCATGATGTTGTATAGCACCAGCGAGTCGAAGCTGCGATTTCTGTCACGCAGATCGCGGTAATCCGGATAGGACTCCGACGGAGATGAATCTGACCCGTAGGCGCGTTCCAGCATGAACAGCGTCTCAGCGTGCGGCACGTTGAGCGGCCGCAAAATCAAGGCATTGAGTACGCTGAATACGATTGCATTGGCGCCAATGGCGAGTGCCAGTGTGGCCACGGCAGTTAGAGCGAATCCAGGCGCCTTTTTCAACTGTCGTAAAGCGAGTCGTATATCGGCGTTCACGCTTCCCCCTCGTCACGCATCATCGCATTTTTTCCTTGGGTTCCCGGGCTTGTATCGGTTGTACGCGCGTATGGAGGCGGCGGTTCCATTTGATGTTGCCAGTTCCTAGCCAGGGATAACCGGTAGATCAGCACAAAGACTGGCAAGCATCCTCCATAGGTGGCTGCGCGGTTGAAGCTGACTGAGCTAACGCAAGAATGTTGTGTATGTGTTTGGACAAGTTCGAGGGCTCTTAAGCCTCAGCGATGACGGCGATTGAAACCTTGAGGCCCGGAATGCGTGCCGGAAGCTTGGCACCTTGGCGTGCCGGTGGATTCGAGGGAAACCATCGCATCCACTCCTCGTTCATGCCCGCAAAATCATCCTCGTCCGCCAGAATGACCGTAGCACTGGCGATCTTTTCCATTGATGTTCCAGCCGCTTCTAAAATGGCGGCGATATTGGTCAGACATTGCTTTGTCTGCTCTTGAACGGTGGTCCCCTTGATCTCACCCGTCTCGGGCTCTATTGGCGCTGTGCCAGAAACGAAGACGAGACCTGCTGCCTTGACAGCTTGGCTATACGTCGGTTACGGCTTTGCCACCTTAGAGGTAAAGACAACTTGGCGCGCCATAATGAACTCCTTTGGAACTCTCACTGAAATATGCGAACTGGCACCCAGGAATTATGATGGGGCTTCATAGCCACTTTAGGCTATTGCCAAATCGCCAATGCAGTCACCGACTACTGCGTGCTGAACTGTGTACTTCGGAACTCAGGGGGCGTTATGGAAGTGCACCTGATTGATGGAACCTACGAACTCTTCAGACATTTTTACGCCCTGCCATCCGCTAAAGACAGCGAAGGCCGCGAGGTGGCTGCAGTGCGCGGCGTCCTCGGTTCACTTTTAGGAATGATGCAGGTGGGTAAGACGTACATCGGGGTTGCGACCGACCATGTGATTGAATCCTTCCGCAACCGAATGTGGCCTGGATATAAGACCGGGCAGGGCGTGGACCCCGAGCTGCTAGCCCAGTTCCCATTGCTGGAAGAGACGCTTCGCGCACTCGGAGTAGTGGTGTGGGCGATGGAGGAGTACGAGGCAGACGACGCGCTGGCATCGGCAGCTTTCCTCGCACGAGAGGACACTCGAATTGAGCGTGTCGTCATCAGCACCCCGGATAAAGATCTTGCTCAGTGCGTTCAGGGAACGCGGGTTGTGCAACTCGACCGGCGCCGGCGTCTCGAGCGTGACGAACAGGGCGTCATACAGAAGTTCGGAGTCAGACCAGGCTCCATTCCAGACTACCTCGCCTTGGTTGGTGACGCAGCAGACGGCTATCCGGGACTGCCAGGATGGGGTGCGAAGTCTGCTTCAGCCGTTCTATCGCATTTTGGCAGACTGGAAGCCATCCCACCTAACGCACAGGATTGGCACGTGAGCATCTCCAATCTGAAGAGCCTCTCCGAAGTCTTCAACAGTAAGCGCGATCTGGCCTTTCTCTTCCGAGACCTTGCTACGCTTCGAACTGATCTTCCGCTCTTCGCCACTGTGGATGCTCTGCTCTGGACGGGGCCAACGCCTGCCTTTCCTCCCTTGGCACATCGCCTTGACAACGCTAAGTTCTCGGTGAAGCGCGCTCCGCGTTCCCATGGAGATGGCAAGAGTTGACCCACACAAAGCCTGTGTGACTCCGCCAATCTTCCTCCAGCGAGCAGTAACCAAACTACAAGCCGAGACCAGTACTAATCGTTGGCGAAGCCCATAAACTGCAGAACCGAAGGCAGTTTCGCGTTCGCTTTCGCTTTGATATATGTTCAGAAAATGCGCATCCGCAGCTTGCGAAGGCACAACGCTACTTCGTCACATTTCCTACCACCCTATGCCGAAGGCCAGGTGTTCTGGTTTTGGTGTGGTGATTGTGGTGCTCTGGTTATTGTTGTCGTCGTAAGAGAAGCCGTATGCCAGCCCTCCAATTGAGTGTTTGTGCCAAAACTTCGAGTAGAAGTTGGCTGGTGACGCGTTGTAATAGGCCGAGACGCTGGCCCAGTTGGCTGGGGTGAGAAGGACGCCGCGGTTGGTCGCGGAGCATATTTGGTTTTCCAACTGCAGTTGAACGGCATTTTCATCCTGGAGCTGTGGAGTGGTGCCCGGAACACCGCTGGCCATCGTGCCTGCACATTCGAGCACATCTAGTGTCGAAGGCTGTTGCACAACGAAGATTTCGCCAGTGTGAGATGAGGTTGGGTTGGTCTCAGTGAACGTGAGTGTCGATCCCGAAGACGTACCTGTAAATGTTCGACCATTGAGCGTTATCGAGAGCGGTGTGGTGTTGTAAGACTTCCAGGAACCAGCGATGTAGCTGTCGAAGTAATTCGCGTTTGCTCCGCCGGAAGCCAGGGAGAGCTTGGACGGCGAGAGGATGCGAAGGTTCGACATCGTGGGCGGCTGGAATTGAGTTGGTACCTGGCTGGCGAACTCACTATCGATTTGGGCGATGGATTCGGTAATGCCGACTTGCTGGTGGAATGTTCCACCTGCACCCCAGACATCGAGTAGCAAGGGCAGACCGAACTCATCGACCTGTGTGGTGTTGATGAATATACCGTTCTGGTTGTTGAATTCGTACCAGTCGAAGTTGGTGCTGATGTTGGGATCGGTTGCATTCTGGGGGTTAGGGCCGGCGTAGCCGGTGACGTTGCCGTTGCCGTCTCCGTTGACCTGAACGTACAGAGGTTGGCCGAGCGAGATGTACGCGCGGGCTGAGATGAAGGTAGGAATCTTCAGCAGCTTGCTTTGGGCGAGGGTGAAGGAGTAGTTGCCGTAGCTCTGACCGTTCTTGGTGAGGTGACCGGTGGCGGAGCGGTCGTTGAGGGTGAAGTCGACTATTGTGCCGTCTGGAGTCAGATAAGAGAACTTGCCAGTGTTGGGGTCGATTCCGATTACAGTGACGTACACCTGGTTGTCTGGCCACACTCCGCCGGTGTTGTTGTTTAGGTCGACTCCGATGAAGCCGGGATAGATGGTGTAACCCGAGCCGGAGTTGTTGACAGTAAGAGTTGCCGGTGTTGAATTGACCGTTCCACTGCTATTGCCAATGATGACGCTGTACTGATTCCCGTTGTCGGTCGTGGCAAGAACAGGAGTGGTGTAGCTGGCGGAGACGGCGCCCGTTATAGGGGCGTTGTTCTTTAGCCACTGATAAGTGAAGGGGCCTGTGTCACCGGCGACGACTGTGAAGGTGGCAGTGCCGCCGACGTTGGCTGTCTGGTTGGCAGGCTCGGTGGTGATGGTTGGAGCACTGCCAGCACCGTAGACCTGAAACTCATAGATGGAGTAGCCGTACGGTGACGAGCGAGTGGTTCCGAATATGCGAACGTAGCGTCCGCTTGCGGGTGCGAAGGTGATGTTTTCCACCCCACCGGTGCCGTTCGATTCGGAATAGACAGTTGTCCATGCTTGTTGATCGTTCGAGACCTGAATCTGGTAGGCCTTACCGTAGGCGTTCTGCCATTGAATGACGACTTGCCCGATCGTCTTCGGCGAACCGAGGTCGACCTGCAGCCACGAGGGATCCACGAAGGCCGACGACCAGCGAGTGGTTGCATTGCCATCGACTGCGTTGGTTGGCCCAAGGCCAGCGTTCTCGTTGCCGCTTGAGGTGGCCGGTTGATTGAGCGCCAGATTTGTGCCCGTAGGCGCGCTGGAGTTGACGGTCAGGATCGCCGCGGTGGAGGTGGTGGTGCCGCTGGTGTTTGTGACAGCGATGGCGAAGGTGCTGCCGCTGTCCGCCGACATCACGGTAGGCGTGGTGTAGCTGGTTGTTGTGGCGCCCGGGATGGCGACGCCATTTCTCAGCCATTGGGAGGTGAAGGGGCCGTCTCCGCCGACCGTGGCGCTGAACGTTGCGGTACTACCGCTGTTCACTGTTTGGCTGGCCGGCTGGGTGAGGATCGCCGGCACATCTGCGCCGTAGACCTGGAACTCGAAGAGCGAGTAGCCATACGCCGTAGCCCTGGTGATGCCCAACAGGCGGATGTAGCGGTTGACGACGCCCGGGAAGGTGAGAGTCTCCACACCGCCGGTGCCTGCGTTCTGCGTGGCAACGGTGGTCCAGGTCTGCTCGTTATTCGACACCTGAATATTGTAGGCCTTGCCGTAGGAAGCCTCCCAATAGAGGACCACCTTGTTGATGGTCATTGGAGAGCCGAGGTCCACCTCGAGCCATTGGTTGTCGGTAAAGGCTGACGACCAGCGAGTGGTGAGATCGCCGTCCACTGCATTGAGCGGGCCAAGTCCGGCGTTCTCGTTGCCACTGGATGTTGCAGGCTTGCCCAGAGCGAGGTTCGCGATACCGGCCGCCGCGTTTTGGGGAGGTGGATTGACCGTCAGCAGAGCGTTCGAAGAAGGAGTCGAAGCAGCGCCATTGCTGACGACTACGCTGAACAAGCTGCCGCTATCCGCCACCGAAAGAGCCGGCGTCGTATAGGTGGCACTCGTCGCACCAGGGATGTTGGCCCCATTGAGAAGCCATTGGAAAGTGAATGGGCCAGTACCGCCCGCTACGACCGTGAACTGTGCCGTGGCGCCGCTAACTACCGTTTGGTCGACAGGTTGGGTTACGATCGTCGGCGCGAGAGGCCCGTACACCTCGAACTCCCAGAACGAGTAGCCGTACTGTGAAGAGCGGGTCTGCCCCTGCATACGCACATAGCGCGCATTCACGGTTGGGAAGGTGAGGTTATCGATTCCTCCCTGTCCATTCTTTTGTTGAAACGCCGTAGCCCAGGTTTGTCCATCGGTGGAGGTTTGGATCAGGTAAGACGTGCCATAGGCACTCTGCCACCGAATAAGGACTTGTCCGATGGGCTGAATGGAACCGAGGTCTACCTGAAACCACTCGTTGTCTTCGAAGGCAGACGACCAGCGCGTGTTGAAGTTGCCGTCCACGCCATTCGTTGGCGGAAAAGAGCCGCTCTCATCGCCGCTGGATGTTGCGGTCATTTTGAGCGCCAGGTTGGAGCCGACAGGAGCGGGGCCGTTGCCATTGCCAGTACAGGCTGTGGCGTTGCCGCAGGTCGGAGGAGGGGGAGGAGGAGGATTGCCTGTACCGCCTCCGCCTGAGTTGTTCGTTACGGTGAGCACAGCAGCGTTGCTGGGGACGGTGCCGCTTCCATTGGAGACGACGACGCTGAAGGAGGTGCCGTTGTCGGTAGCGACAGTTGGTGGCGTGATGTAGACGGCTCCGGTCGCACCAGTGATTGGATTTCCGTTGCTGAGCCACTGGTAGGTTGGCGCAGGCGTGCCGCTAGCGACCACCGTGAAGGTTGCTTGTTGTCCTACGTTGACCGTAGTGGGTTGTGGCTGCGTTTGGATGACAGGGGCCTGAGCTGCAGATGTGCCCACAGTGCAGAGGGTGGCGCCTGGGAAGTTATTGGTTACATTCTCGGTGGCGCTGCCGTCGAAGTTGACGATCGCGGTTTCACTCGCATCATTCGGATCGACGGTTGAGGTCCATGTGCTCCAGGTACCGGGGAAGGCACACGACGCGTTGTTGTTGCCACTGATGCCAAGCGCTTCAGGCTCGGTGGGAAGACGCATGTTGATGCTCTTGCAATAAGCTGCGGCAATCACGCCGGTGAACTGCGATCCGATTGTGTTGTCGGTCTGGATGGTGCGGGTCCAGGTGAGACCAAGCAGGTTATCGAGCACCAGGTTGGGGTTGGTGGTGTTGATTGTGTAGCGCTCGTTTGGGCCGCCGCATTGTGCGACGTTGTAGACCTGGAACTCATAGATTGAGTAACCGTAGTTGCCACCACGCAGTGTGCCGAACATCCGGACATAACGGGCCTGAACGGTTGGGAAGTTGAGGGTCTCGGTTCCACCTGCACCGGCGTTGTTAGTGAATGCTACGTTCCAGGTTGGGTTGGTTGATGGGTCCTGGTTGGTGTACTGAATCTGGTACTGCGCTGCGTATGCATTCTCCCAGTTGATGATGACCGTATTGAAGGCCTGTACCGAACCGAGATCCACCTGCAGCCAGGACGGATCGACGCCCGTGACAGGAGGTGTTGGAGCTGCACCAGCGGTCGCCGATCCCCAGCGGGTATTGAGGTTGCCGTCGACTGCGTTCTCTGCGCCCAGGCAGCCTGCGCCGGAGAGAGGTGGCGTTGTCGTTGCATCGTTGCAAGCGTTTTGCGAGCTGCTGGAGGTTGCGAGCTTATCCAGGGCCAGATTGATTCCTGGAGGTGCAAGCGTCAGTTGCGCGGCGGCGCTCCTAACGGGAGCGTTGGCAGCGTTGTTGACCGTCACTGTGAACGCACCAACATTGGCGGCGCTCATTGCGGGGATGGTGTAGGTGATGATGTTCGAGCTCTGCGTGTTGCTGAGAAGGATGGTGGCATTGCCGCCCTTGGGAGTGAACTGCCACTGATACGTGTAGGGCGCAGAGCCGGCTACCACAGCGGTAAACTGCACCGGTTGGTTGGCAGCAACGATCTGACTGGCAGGCGAGGTGGTGATGCTTACCGGCGCGGGGGCGTTGACTGTAAGCGTCACCGTCGACGATTGAAGCTGGCCGAGGGGGTTGCTGACAATGACATAGATGCTGGCTGTTCCGACGGTGGTCAGTATGGGCGTGGTATAGCTGGGCTGCGGGCCGGATGCGACCTGCACACCATTCTGAAACCACTGGTAGTTGATCTGAGGCGAACCGGTGGCACCTACGGTGAAGGTTGCAGACTGTCCGACTACAGCGGTTTGTGCGGCAGGTTGCGCGGTGATGGCGACTGCTGCCGCCTGATCCACGGTGAGTGTGACGGGGATCGATGTGACCTGCCCGAAGTTGCTACTGATGGTTACTGTCACGCTCTCGCCGCTTTGCGCGAGCGTGGTGGCTGGCGTGGTGAAGGTGGGGCCGGTTGCTCCCTCGACTTCACTTCCAGCCACAGACCATTGATAGCTGAGTGTTCCGGAACCGCTGGCCGCAACGGTAAAGGTTGCAGGAAAGCCAACCGTCACCTTGGTATCCACAGGCGGCACAATGATCGCCGGCGGCTGCGATTGAGGAGGAGCCGGTGGCGTGACGGAGGTCAGCTGAACGCTGCTGCTCGCGAGCCCCGGTGCTGTTGCCGTCACCGTTACGGTTCCAGGAGTGAAGGTGCTGCGGAGAGCGATCTTCTGCAATCCACCGTCGAAGTTCAGCTCGGGGTCGCCCGGCGCGTGGAAGAATCCGTAAGGCAAGTTGCCGATGTCTGTGCTGTGTGCCTTGGAGAATGCATCCTGGTAGTAGTTGGTCCATGATGGGTCGGCAACCAGTTGCTGCGTGCCGCCCATGTAGGTGGCCGGTCCTGTCACCGTGAAGGTGACGTTGTCGTCTGCGGTAGGTACGAGGTTGCCATTTGCGTCCTGTACTTCTGCCTGCACGAAGGCTGCGTCGGAGCCATTCGAGGTCCATTGGAAGCTGGTGCCGTCCGGCTTGACCACTTCAGGAACAACCGAGAGCACGATTTTGTTCTCAGCGCCGGCTGTCTCCACCGTGTAGGTCACACCCGGAACTACGTTGCCGTTGCTATCCAGGCACTCTGCCGTAACTGTGCCCGGAGCCCAGTTCACCATCCAGTGAACCTGGCCAGGAATAACTGTGCTGCTCTGGCTTAGATCGGCGTGCGAGTTTATGTTCCAGGGATTGGGAACCTGATCAGCGAGCGCGGCGCCGGTGACTGGATCTTTGGCGACGCCATTGATCAGCAGGCGAACCGAGGGACAGTTGCTGAAGGCATTCTCCTGAATCGGGGTTCCAGGGGTGTACTCGTAGGCGCGATTCCAGTGATGCGCCAGGTGAACGACCGGCTTGATCGAGTAAGGTACCCAGTTGGCCTGATAGATGTAGTAGAGCAACCGGGGGAAGCGGTTCTGATCCACGGAGGAGTAGCCGAGCGAACGCACGAGATGAACCATCGCCGGCTGATTTTGAAACTCCGCCCAAAGACTATCCTCGCCTGGTGTATCAGCAAAGTACCACTGTGCCATGCCGAAGGCATTGGCTTCTTTGCCTTGACGCCAATCGTCGAGATATGGCGCCGCAAAAGCCAACTCGTAGTCGTAGGCGTAGACAGTATTGGCGCCTGTGCCGGTCTGAGTACCGCGGCCGGTGCCCATGTTGTCCCAATACTCGGCACCAAAGGCGGGGTTGTTCGGATTCTGCCCTTTGATTCCTGCCTCGCAGCCAGCACCATCGCATTCTCCCATGTAGGCGTACGAAGGCGAGTACGTGCGGTCGGATTGCACACGCGGATTGATGTTGTCCCACGACGTTTCTATGGTCGCAAGCTCGTTGGCCAGTGTCTGATTCATCCCGCCGTTATCTTCTTCCCAGGCAAGAATCGAAGGATGACTGCGATCGCGAACGATCATGTCGCGATGCACCTCCTGCTTCAACTGGAGATCATCCGCCGTTGGATTGGATGAGGCATTCCAATAGCCTTCGCCGTCTCCGCTTGGCTGGTCGATCATGATGCCGTAGGCGTCGGCAGCCTCCACCATCTCTTCACTGCTGGTGGAGTGGCCGGGCCGCCAGATGTTACCGCCTTGGGCCGCAATCTGCGCCATGTCGCGCCACCACTGCTCATCCGGAACCGAGGAGCCAAGGGCCGGATAGTCGTACCGGCTCGCACCGCCCCAAAGATACATGGCATGACCGTTGAAGTAAGGAAAGTTCACATCCCAGGTGATGGTGCGGATACCCAGCGGGCTCTGAAAGGAATCCACCACAACTCCGTTCACGCTGACGATGTGGTAGACCTTGTACATATACGGCTTGCCGTAGATCGAGTTATTCGGATACCACAGGGTCGGATTTGTAACCGTGATCATTTGATCGAACATCGGCGCCGGCGTAGAAGGAAACGTGTTCGACGTCATCGGCGACACCGATTGTGTAATGGGCGGCGCGGTCACGACTACGTTTCCGCTCGCGTCCACAATCTGCGTGGTCAAGGTAACTTGCTGGGTCGATGCTGTCTCGTTGACAACGTTCGTTTGCACTTCGACAACCGCTGAAGCTGCAGTCGCGGTCCCTTCCGCAGCAGGAACCTCGGAGACCGTGCCGACGTAGGTGCCCCAGGTCTTCTGGTTGGAGTACACATTGAGCGGAATATGGACTGGATTGGTTACATATAAAAAGACGTTCCGGAACAGGCCGGCCATGGCCTGGCCGAAACGGAAGGCGCCGGAGAAATTAGGCTGCTCAAACCATGCATCGCCTCTGGACACGTCGACTGCGATCACATTGTCCGTGACACCGTCGGTATGCAGGTACGGCGTGAGATCAACAACGACAGGGACAAAACCGACCACGTGTGTCGCCTGCGCATCAGCAGCGACCGCGCTGATGCCGTGCAGCAAAGTACCGTTGATGAAGACCTGAACTCCAGTGTGCGTGCCTTCGAGATTGAGCAGGAACTTCTGGCCAGAATACTTTGGATCCACCTTGAAGTGCAGACGGTACCAGTTCTCTTGGCCAGTAAGAGATCCCTGGCCGCCACCGGAGTCTTGATTGAGGAATGTGCGCAGTATGTTTGCGTCATAGGGCAGCCCAACCTGACGCCAGGCTGGATCCGAACTCTCCACAAAACTGGTGGTCGAATACGCTGTCGAATTTTTTGTATTCTCGAACCACCATTGACTCTGCGGCGCATTCGACGCTGAGGCGGCGTCTCCGATGTACTCTGGCACTCCCGCCGCCAGATTGATCGTGAATCGCTGCGAGAGCGGTAGCGTGGTCTCCACCTGCTGCGCACCTGCCAAGCTTGGGCAAAGCATTACCAATAGGAACAGGAGCATTGCTGCGACTGCCTGCATCCTGCCCCCTTTCAAGGTACGGGGGACGAGAGGTTCCATTCCGACGGGCTCCGAACGGCGTTGCCGAACGATGACAAGAACCTCAGGTGTTTCCGTGTTGGATCTGTTTTGCAGCGAGGAGACGAAGACGGACATGATGCTCCTTTTTGTGAACACATACATTTGCGATGTTGAAACCCACAAGATACAAGTCGCCGAGCCGTCCGGCAGTTTGACTAGAAGCCAGTCCACGACCCAACTTGCCGAATATCCGTGCGGTCGCTCGGGGACCAAAGCCCGCGATTTCGCGTTCCTAGTCGTGGCGCGGTTAGGGCCGTTTCATTTCAAGGCCAGGTTTGAAACAGTCTTCAACCGTAGGCTGGACTGTGCACATTCCACGGGTGCCGCAGAAACTGCCGCAGCGTCTTCCCTATTTTGATTACGTCTCTGTTTAAGGACGTCAGCGAAGTATCGTGCGCAATCGCGGTAGGGGAAAAATCAAAGAAGAAAAAAAACCAAGCAGACAAATACCAAACACAACGTGCGTGCAGTCTCACTGGTCGTCCTTATAGAGGTTGTGATCAATAATGTGAACCCATGCGACTAAGAGCGCTGGCAACGGGCCTAATTACCTAGAACAATGCAGATTGTGCCATAGATAAGGCGTAGGAATGTTACCTTTACGTTATTTAAATGTTGTTAGTGAGTTACTTTGGGCACTATATAGTCACAAGCCTAAACACGCGTCAGCGACGGATATAAGTGCTTTCCGCCATCGGCACTGGAGTTCAGTGACTCGGCAGACGCCTCTGAGATACCGCATGGAGACTCAGCTGTGAGGGCGCAGAAAGGGCACAAAACTCGCGTCTTACACGGCTTATAGGGTCTTATATGAGGGCTAAGTAACTGTATTTGCATCAAGTTAGTCGAACACACGGTGGAAGTCGCAGGTTCGAATCCTGCTGTGCCCACCATATAAATCACACGTTAGCCGATATTCAAAACCTGAACATCAAAGAGCCTTCAGGTCGCGATCACTTTGCACGCCCACACTGTGAAAACGCACAAGCGAGTACTCACAAAGGCTATCGGACTTCAGCGCTGCTGACCTTGACGACCTGCTCGACCTGGGGGGTCACCATCGCGCTGGTATCCTTCATCGCGGCGATGGCCTTGTCATACCGGCCGGCCATGAAGTTACCGCGAATGCGTGCCATGTCTTCCAACATCTTGATGCCATCTTTCAGGTAGCTCATGCGGCTGCGTTCGTCATGACCCCAGGTGACCGGCACCTCGCGAATGACATACTTCAGCTTGCGAGCGATGAACAGGATCTCAGGGTCGAAGCCCCAGCGTTCGATGGTCTGCAGGCGAAAGATGACCTGAGCCGCGGAGCGCTTGAATGCCTTGAAACCGCACTGCGTGTCTTTGAATGGCAGGCCCATGACGGTCCGAGTTACCCAATTGAAACAGCGGCCGAAGAACTGCCGGTAGAGGGGTTGGTGAATCGTCTGACGGGTCCTGTCCATCCAGCGGGAGCCGATTGCCACATCTGCCCCATCGTTCAGGGCGGCGATGAGGCGTTCGGCCTCTTCCATCGGAGCCGACAGATCAGCGTCCGTGAACATGACAATCTCACCTGCAGCCTGGAGAAGGCCATTGCGCACAGAGTAGCCTTTGCCGCGGTTGCCGGGGTTCTGCACGAGGTGAAGCCGCGGATGTTGTGTCATCCAACGTTGCACGATAGCAGCGGTATCGTCGGTTGAGCCGTCGTCGACGACCAGTACCTCGGCATCCCAGCCCTGTTCCGCGACACATGACAGCACCCTATCCAGAGCATGCTCGATACGGGCGCTCTCGTTGTATGCCGGAATTACAATACTCAACTGTGGATGTGCCATACCGATCGCCAGACTTTCTTCCAATTACTGATTCCAGAGAGATATACGGAGGGTGCCGCGATTTATCATACTGCAATGTTTGACGCCTGAACTGCCTCGTTTGGCTCTATTTTTCACTTTGCCTGCATTTCTCCCTCCTCCTCGGTCCTCGAACCGCAACTCCCACCGCCATCGAGGCTCCTGCTAAACTCCACAGCATGCCGGAAGACTTTTCAACACCCCCGCCACCGCCGCCGCCATCGTTTCCCTACACACAAACTCCTGCCTATCCTTATCCGCCACGGCAAGGCTTCCCGCCTCCGCGCCAACGCTCTGCATGGTTTTATATCGGGATCATCGCCGGCTCGCTGGCCGCAGTGTTTCTACTCGTCACGTTCATGGTCTGGGTCACGGCGCGTTCGGTCACCGGAAGTTCGGCTGGCCTGGGATTAGCTTCAAACAGCATCGCCGTAATCGACATCTCCGGTGCGATCCTGTCTCCTGAAACCATCGACAGTCAGCTGCGCAAGTTTGGGGATGACTCGTCGGTAAAGGCCATTCTTCTCCACATCAACTCGCCCGGCGGTGGAGCCGCTGCCTCGCAGGAGATCTACCACGAGGTCCTCCGGGTGCGGCAGGAGAATCATAAGAAGGTCATCGCCTCGATCGAGTCGGTGGGCGCATCAGGGGCGTATTACATCGCCAGCGCCTGCGACAGGATTTACGCCAACGATGCCTCCGTTGTCGGATCAATTGGAGTGATCATGGAGTGGACCAACTACGGCGACCTGCTGCGCTGGGCCAAGTTGAAGAACGTGGTCATCCACGCCGGAGAGTTGAAGGACGCAGGCGACCCGAGCCGCGACCTCACGCCCAAGGAACAGGCCTACTTTCAGTCTCTGGTAGACAACATGTACACGCAGTTTGTGCATGACGTTGCGACGGGGCGTCATACCTCGGACGAGAAGATCAAACCGCTGGCGACCGGCCAGGTGTGGACGGGGCAGCAATCACTTCCACTGGGCTTAATCGATAAGGTCGGCGGCTACCGAGTGGCTCTGATGGAGACTGCCAGGGAGGCGGGAATCTCCGGGGAACCAAATGTGGTGCGCCCGGCAAAAAATAAACGAGGGCTGTTCGCCCTGCTCGCCGACGACGGCGAAGACCTGTTCCCGAACCCCAGTCAGTTGCTGAACCATGCTCCCGGTTTTTACTTTATGTGGAAGTAAGGTACGGTCCTTCAGTCTTTACCTCCCTAAGATACTGTCAGGACACGACAGAGCCCCGAAATAATGGGGCTCTTTTTTGTTGATCCTTCGACCGGAAGGCCGGATTTTGCATCATATGGCCAATGTTCACTGCACTCATTCTTTTGACTTCTTGCACAACCTTTTAGCCTCCATCCCGTCTACAATCAACAACAACGGATTGCTTTCCCGGCCCCTATCGCCCTCCCCCCAGTACGAAAGGAACCCACTATGACTAAAGCCGACCTTGTTGATAAAGTGACCTCTCTTGGAGACCTGACCCGCCGTGACGGGGAGGTTATTGTCGATACGCTCTTCGAGGCTGTCATCGGAGCCTTGAAAACCGGTGACAAGATCGAGATTCGCGGCTTCGGAAGCTTCCGAACCCGTCAGCGAAATGCCCGAACGGGCCGAAACCCTAAGACTGGAGCCAAGGTCGATGTTCCGGCGAAACGGGTTCCCTTCTTCAAGCCATCGAAGGAGCTGCGTGACTCGGTCAACCCGAACGGCGCGGTGAAATCCAGACCTGCGGCCGCTAAAAAGGCAGTCGACAAGGAACACATCGATCCGCATCACCCTCCGGCGATGTAATCGCGGCGAAGGCTGTCTGCAAGCGTAGCGGGTGCTTCGGCACCTGCTGTTTTACTTTGGAATTCAGGCTCTTTGGAATTTAGGATCTTGTCACTCGGCCATACCTTCCAAAACCACTGGCGAGATTGGCTCCGTGCCGAACTCTCCCTCCCACTTGGCTACAACGACGCTGGCGAGGCAGTTTCCAACAACATTGACGGCCGTGCGGGCCATATCGGCTAGCGCGTCGATGCCGAGGATGACGAAGATCGGCTCGGTAGGCAGACGGAACGTGGCCGCTGTCGCAAGCAGGATGACCAGCGTTGCACGCGGAACGCCCGCGACTCCTTTACTGGTCAGCATGAGAGTCACCATCATCAGGAGTTGCTGGCCAAGCGACAGATGAACGCCCGCTGCCTGCGCCACGAAGATACTGGCAACCGCAAGATAGAGCGTCGAGCCGTCCAGGTTGAAGCTGTAGCCCGCAGGAATGACGAACGCGACAATCCGGCGCGGAACGCCGAGGGCCTCCATCGACTCCATCGCGCGTGGAAGGGCCGCCTCGCTGGTAGAGGTGGCAAAGGCGATCGTCGCAGGCTCCGCAACAGCCGCGAGGAATCGCCGAACCGGCACACGAAAGAGCAGTGCCGCCGGCAACAAAACTAGGAGGCCGAAGCCTACCAACGCGCCATACAGCGTCAGGAGAAGTTTGCCTAAATTCGCTAGCACTCCAAGGCCCATCTGGCCGACGGTGAAGGCCATCGCTGCGCCTACTCCGATGGGCGCAAAGTACATGACAACATTGGTGAACTTGAACATCACCTCACTTAAGCTCTCGAACAGATGCAAAACCGGAGCCCGTTTTTTCTCATCGAGGCTTGCCAGCGCGATCCCGAAAAAAACCGCAAAGACAGCCACCTGGAGGATCTGACCTTCGGCAATCGACTTGGCGATATTCTCCGGAAAGACGTGGAGCAGAAAATCCTGCCAGTGAGTAGGGGGTGGCGATGCGATCGTCTCGCTGGAGGTAGCCGGAGGCAGAGAGAGGCCCACTCCGGCATGGCTCAAGTTGATCGCCGCGAGACCGATAACCAGCGCCAGCGTCGTGACGACTTCGAAGTAGATCAGGCTCTTGATCCCCATCCGGCCCACGCTCTTGAGATCGCCATGACCGGCGATGCCGGTCACCAGTGTCGCGAGAATCAGCGGCGCGACGATGGTCTTGATCAGCCGCAAGAAGATGTCGCTGAAGACGCGGAGGCTGATCGCCAGCGCGGGCGCATCGAAGCCGAGCTCCGCCCCCGCCACCATCGCAACAAAGATCCACGGCGTCAGGGAGCGGCGCTGAAGTGCAAACAGAGCCAGAAACACGATGGCGACACATCGCAGGGCGGCGGCTCCCGCATGGTGAACTACGGGACCATGAATCAACCCCAGCAAGATTCCGGCAGAGAGGAAAATCACAGCCGCAAGCAACAGAAAGCGCTGAAAGTTCGTCTTTAACATCAGGTGCGAAGAATATCAGTCTTCAACAGAAAGCAAATGCTCTCCATACCCTTTTCGAGCGCTGGTAGCATACACACTATGCTACGCGTCAGCTTCAACAGCATCTTGTTTTGTGCTATTGCATCTTCTCCTTTGATCGCTCAAAGCGGTGCCGGATCGGGGATCATTGCCACCTCTGGTTTCGACTCCCTGGCACAGAGTCCCGGGATCGTCTCCAACCCGCTGTCCCAACCGACACTTACGCCTGGGGCTCTGGTGTTGCTCGAATTAGAAGGCCGCTTTTCGCAGGCGGTTGCCGAAGGCGGGGGCAAAGCCTTCGGCAGCTGGTTCGCAGAGGACGGAGTTACTCTTAACAACGGTAAGCCGGCGATTCTTGGCCGCACCGCTATCGCCGCGCAGGCCCAATGGGACCCAAAGACCTATCAGCTTAGCTGGACTCCGCAAGGTGCCCAGATGGGCCCTTCCAACGATATGGGATTCACCTGGGGCCACTATGAAGGCCGTAGTAAAGACAAAAATGGCGAGCCCGTCGTGATCTCTGGCCGCTACTTCACCGTATGGAAGAAGTTACCCAACGGCACGTGGAAAGTCGCCATGGACGCGAGTGCCGAAGAGCCACCTGCAACGGGGGAGTGTTGCACCCTTCCAAAGCCGTAAATCATTGCTGCAACAAAAGTAGGAGTGCGCAACCCTTTGCACATACCCTACGATCGAACTGTTGAAATGAATGCTCTCCTGGTCAAAGACGAAGCGTTGCGAATCGAGGCCCTCAACCAATATGAGGTGCTCAACTCTGCGCCCGATCCCATCCTGGACGACCTGACGAACCTGGCTGCCCAAATCTGTGACACACCAGTCGCAGCTATCTCGCTGATCGGTTCGGATCGCATCTGGCTACGCTCGCGTTTTGGCATCGACTCGCTGGACGTTGCACTTGGCAGCCTGCCCTGCGAGACCACTATTCTCGGCGACACAGTCTACGAGATCTCCGACGCACGCAACGACCCCGACTACGCTCCCGATGGCATTCTTATCGAGGGCGGTCTCTACCGGTTTTACGCAGGCGCACCACTGACAACTCCCGGCGGAGTAAGCATTGGAGCCTTGCTCGTGCTGGACCGCCATCCCCGCACACTGACGCAGGCTCAGTCTTCGGCGCTCAGCGTCCTCAGCCGCCAGGTCATTACACGTCTGGAGCTCAACGGCCGCATCCGACAGATGGATCGCGCAGCTCGTTCACGCCAGCGCGTAGAGTCCGCTCTCACCGTGGAGCGAAACTTCGTCTCGGCGGTTCTCGATACCGTAGGCGCACTGGTCGCCGTATTCGATCCGGCCGGTCGAATCGTCCGTTTCAATCGCGCGTGCGAGAACGCGTCGGGTTACGACTTCCCTACCCTTGTGGGCCGCTACGCGTGGGACAAGCTGATCCCGCGCCAGGAGATTCCCGAAGCCATCGAGACCTTCGAACGTCTCCGCTCCGGTCACTTCCCTGCCGCGTACGAGAATCAATGGCTCAACCGTGACGGCAGCATACGACGCATCGCGTGGTCCGCAACCGCACTGACCGATACGCAGGGACAGGTCGCGTTCATCATTGCAACCGGCATCGACGTGACCACGCAACGCGCTGCCGAAGCCACCCTGCGCGAGAGTGAAGCCCGTTACCGGCAGCTCGTCGAAGGGTCGCTGGGTATGGTTTGCACCCACGACCTGCGCGGAACACTTCTGTCGATCAACACCCACGGCGCCGAGACGCTGGGGCGCACAATCGGGGAGATGAACGGGCACAATCTTGATGAGTTCATCGTGCCCGACAAGAAGGCCGCGATGCCTGCCTACCTGAAAAAGATTGGCGAGACGGGAGAAGCACAGGGCCTCCTCCACCTCTCCCACAGCGACGGAGATATGCGCGTGGTCGCCTACCGGAACAAACTGATCGTCGTGCCCGGGCGCGCACCGTACGTTCTCGGTTTCGGCGTTGACATCAGCGAGCAGGTTCGCGCAGAAGGCAGGCTCCGCACTCTCACACGGCAATCCGACTCCATCCTCGAATCGGTTGGCGACGGTATCTACGGCATCGATCTCGAAGGGAAAGTGACGGTCGTCAACTCCGCCGCGGCTCAGATGCTCGGCTACAAGCAGGAGGAGATGCTGGGCCGCAACATGCATCAGCTGATCCACCACACACGCGTAGACGGCACGCCTTACGCCTCCGCCGACTCACCGATCCGCAAGAGCCTCACCAACTTCGCAACCGTTCGTATCTCGAACGAGATCTTTTGGCGCAAAGACGGCAGCTGCTTCCCTGTGGAGTATGTCGCGAGGCCGCAGATCGACTCGCAGTCTCCCGATTCGAACGGACTCAAAGCTCTCGGTGTCGTTGTCGCGTTCACCGATACAACAGAGCGCCGCGCCCTCGACCGCATGAAAGACGAGTTCATCTCCACGGTCTCCCACGAGCTTCGCACGCCGCTTACCTCGCTTCGTGGAGCGCTTGGCCTGCTCGCCGGAGGTGCACTCACCTCTCGCCCCGAGAAGACCCAACAGATGCTCGAGATCGCCATCAGCAACTCCGACCGGCTCGTGCGTCTGGTAAACGATATTCTCGATCTCGAGCGCATCAGCAGCGGTAAGACAGAACTCCATTCAACGATGTGCAGCGCCGAAGATCTGCTGCGACGGGCCGCTGGCGTTCAACAGACACGCTCTCCCCGCCCGAACATCCGCATCTTCTTCGCCGCCCATGGCGTCAACGTCTGGGCCGATCCCGACCGCATTCTGCAGACACTGAACAATCTCATCTCAAACGCTATCAAGTTCTCTCCCGAGGGCAGCGAGATCCACCTTACAGCGCGCAATCTCGACGAGAATGAAGCGCTGATCGAGGTTCGCGATCAGGGCCGGGGCATCCCCGCCGATAAGCTCGAACATATCTTCGACCGCTTTCAGCAAGGCGATGCCTCGGACTCACGCGCTATGGGTGGCACAGGCCTCGGCCTCGCAATCTGTCGCAGCATCATCAACCAGCACCGCGGACGCATCTGGGCCACCAGCGCGCCCGACCAGGGCACCATCTTCCACTTCACTCTCCCCACTAAACCCAGCACCAACCTGCGTTAGAGGCCCGTCACTCATCGCCCTCGCGCAGCTTCGCGATCACGGTGAAGTCTTCAAGCGTAGTGGTATCGCCCTTCACCTCGCCGGTGGTTGCGAGTTCGCGCAGCAGTCGCCGCATAATCTTTCCGCTGCGTGTCTTCGGCAGAGCCTGGGTAAAGGTCAGATCGTCCGGCCGGGCAAGCGCGCCGATCTCTTTCGCGACCCATTGCCGCAACTCCTGCCGCAGCTCCTCACTCGGCTCGTGACCACCTTCCAGCGTGACAAATACGGCAATCGCCTGCCCCTTCATCTCGTGGGGCCTGCCGACCGCAGCCGCCTCCGCAACCTTCGGATGGGCGACGAGCGCCGACTCTACCTCCATCGTGCCCAGTCGATGGCCGCTAACGTTGATGACGTCATCGACACGTCCCATCAGCCAGAAGTATCCGTCCGCATCGCGGCGCGCGCCGTCGCCGGTAAAGTAGCTGCCCGGAACCTCGCTCCAGTAAGCTGCCTCATAGCGGGCCTGATCGCCATAGATGGTTCGAGCCATGGAAGGCCAGGGCTTGCGTACAACCAGAAGCCCTCCGTGGCCATCGGGAACAGGATTGCCTGCCTTTGTAACCACTTCGGGAACAATTCCAAAGAATGGCCTCGTGGCAGAGCCCGGTTTGGTTGCCACAGCGCCGGGGACTGGAGCAATCATGATAGCCCCGGTTTCGGTCTGCCAGTAGGTGTCAACGATGGGGCAGCGCTCCTTGCCGATCATGCGGTGGTACCACATCCAAGACTCGGGATTGATAGGCTCGCCTACCGTGCCCAACAACCGCAGAGAGTCGAGAGAGTGCTTCTTTACCCATTCGTTCCCCCACTTTGTGAAGGCCCGAATCGCCGTCGGGGCAGTGTAGAACACAGTCACCTTGTGGTCGTCGATGATCTTCCAGAAGCGGTCGCACTCCGGCCAGTTGGGGGCGCCCTCATACATCAGTACGGTCGCGCCGTTCTGCAGAGGGCCATAGACAACATAGCTATGCCCTGTAACCCAGCCAATGTCGGCGGTGCACCAGTACACGTCATCATCACGCAGATCGAAGATGTATTTGCTGGTGAGATAGGTCTGCACAGCGTAGCCGCCGGTGGTATGCAGCAGACCTTTCGGCTTGCCGGTAGTTCCGGAGGTGTAGAGCAGATACAGCGGGTCTTCTGCGTCCATCCACTCCGCAGCGCACTCCGCTGAAGCTTTTTCCATCTCCTCGTGCCACCACAGATCGCGACCAGACTGCATCTTGACCGGCGAACCCGAGCGGCGGAAGACGACGACATGCTTGACTGTCGAACACTTCTCGAGCGCCTCGTCGACAATTGCCTTCAACTGCACCTCGGAACCGCGGCGATAGCTCGTGTCCTGCGTGATGATTGCGACGCAGCCGGAGTCATTGACGCGGTCCGAGATAGCATGAGCGGCAAAGCCGCCAAAGATCACAGAGTGCACCGCACCAATTCGTGCACAGGCAAGCAACGCAATCGCAAGCTCAGGTGCCATACCCATGTAGATCGCAACTCGGTCGCCCCGTCGGATCCCCCGCGACTTCAGGACATTTGCGAAGCGCTGCACCTGCTCATGCAACTCCCCAAACGTTAGCTTGCGGATCTCCCCCGGCTCGCCTTCCCACAACAAGGCGACTTTATCCTTGCGGTCTCCCAGAGCGTGACGATCGACGCAGTTATGCGAGAGGTTAAGTTTGCCCCCGACAAACCATTTTGCATGTGCCCCTTCGCCGTCCATCACCCTGGTCCACGGCGCGAACCATTCCAGCTCGTGAGCGGCTTCGGCCCAGAATTCCTCCGGATGATCCACGCTGCGCCTGTACATGGCCTCGTACTGCTCAAGACTCTTGACATGAGCCTTCGCGGCAAACTCCGGCGGCGGGGGAAATACGCGGTTCTCTCGCAGACTTGAATCCAGATCCGTACTCTCTTCAGACATCTCCCGCACAATCCTCCATGATTTCATCCAGCAAGGTGAAGGTACCCTATACAACTCAACCCGGGCAACCCGCCGTTACATTTTGATGATATCGATGCCATTCGAATCATGTATGGTGGTTTGCGCATCTAGACGTTCATGAAATTCGCCGCTCGTAGTTGCCTTTTGTTCGACGATGTACGACCTACCATCTCCTGAGGTTCTCAATGGCCCTGGCTTTTCTCGATCGTGACCGCTCCATAGCCCCCGCAGGATACAGCCGATGGCTGGTTCCACCCGCAGCCCTTGCAATCCATCTCTCCATCGGGCAGGTTTACTCCTTCTCCGTCTTCAAGAATCCTCTCCTGGCTCTGCACGGAGCCGATGGCTCCGCCTGGAACCTCAAGGAAGTCGGCTATATCTTCTCGATCGCAATCGCCTTCCTGGGTATCTCGGCCGCACTGTTCGGAGCGTGGCTCGAGAAGGCAGGTCCGCGTCGTGCCATGTTCTACGCCGCAATCTGCTTCAGCGCAGGATTCATCATCGCCTCGCTTGGATCGAGCACGCATCAACTCGCTTTAATCTATCTGGGATATGGCGTGGTCGGCGGGATCGGCCTTGGACTCGGGTATATCTCCCCTGTATCCACCCTCATCAAGTGGTTCCCCGACCGTCCGGGCCTAGCCACTGGCCTCGCAATTATGGGCTTTGGCGGCGGCGCAATGATCGGCGGACCTCTTGCCAACAATCTGATGGCTCACTTCAAAGCCGCTGGCCAGCCTTCAATTCCCTACACCATGGTCACCATGGGCGTCCTTTACTTCATCTTCATGATGTTCGGTGTCTTCACCATCCGCGTCCCGCCAACCGGCTGGAAACCGGAGGGATGGGTGCCATCGGTCAACCACTCCGCGCTGATCTCGAGCCATAACGTCGCCGTCACCGAGGCCTGGAAGACGCCACAGTTCTGGCTGCTCTGGGTCATGCTGTTCGTCAACGTTACAGCCGGCATCGGCATACTGGAGCAAGCCGCGCCCATGATTCAGGACCTCTTCAAGGGCCAGATCAGTCCCGCAGCCGCCGTCGGTTTCGTAGGGATTCTGAGCATCTTCAACATGGCCGGCCGATTTCTCTGGGCCTCGGTCTCGGACTTCATCGGGCGCAAAGGAACTTACTTCACCTTCTTCACACTCGGCGCCATTCTCTACTTCTTTCTTCCCTTCTCACGGCAGGACAAGATCAACTCGATTCCGCTCTTTGTCGCAATCGCCGCGCTCGTCATTTCGATGTACGGCGGAGGCTTCGCCACCATTCCGGCTTACCTGAAGGATCTCTTCGGAGGCTACAACGTCTCTGCCATCCACGGACGTCTGCTCACCGCGTGGTCGGCTGCCGGAATCATTGGCCCGCTCATCGTCAATGGCATCCTTGACCACTACGTCGAAAACCACATGAACAAACAGGAAGCCTACCCGCTCATACTGCACATCATGTGCGGTCTGCTGGTCGTCGGCTTTCTGGCAAACCTGATGGTGCGGCCGGTCGCCGAGAAGTATTGGCTGAAAGACCAGAACGTCGTCGTCCCCGCCGGGGCTGCCCACTAACATAAACCGGCGGAGGCCCTCGTCTCCGCCCCATCTCCCACGCTCAGGAGCCGACTCATGGCAGATTCAACGAACGTCAAAAAATCCTCCCCACTTCTAATCGCAGCGGCTTGGATTATCGTCATCATCCCGACAGCATGGGGGCTTGACTACACCGTAAAAAACGCCCTGAAGATCTTTGCTGCCTCCACTCCCACGCCCGCTGTTCCAGCAAAGTAACTCGAGCGTTACTTCACCACCCCTTAGCGAACCAAGTCACACTAAGTTGAACTGAACTCTAAAATGGCTGGCCGCTGTAGACTCCAACTATCGTGAATTTTTACTGGCCATCGTTGATCGGCTTCTTTCTTGGCTTCGCTTTCGGGGTGGGTTGTGCGCTGGCGGTGATGTACTCGATTTACATGGGAGGATATCGCGCGGCCGTACACGACTCCCAACTTCCAACCCCACCGGCGCGCTACACAAAAGTGCTTGAGAAGCACTCAGCAAACTCCTAATCCCCGCAAACCATCGATGAGAGAAGTCCTCTGACTCAAATCGGCAACACTCCCCGGGCCGCCAATTCGTTACGCATCTGCTTAACCTCGAGATGCAACTCCTCGATCGCCTTTCTCAGCTCCGCCCGCTGCGCGTCATCGCTCATCGACTTGATCCCTTCGAGATAGAAGTTTCCATTCGGCTCAAGAACGCACTTCTCCACCTCGCTGAAGTCGTTGAATCCCTGCTTGTGGAGCACAGATCGCAGTTCAATCTCTGTGAGCGCTTCTCGTTTAGCCTCCTCCCAATCGACAACTCCATGACGAATCAACACCGACGGAGACCCTTCGAAGGCCTGGTTCAGCTTCGGCATATTGAAGAGAAGGCGCGACAGCAGCCAATTAATTGTCAGCAGTGAAAGCGCGCCGATGATCCCCCCGGATACTGAGTTGTCATCGCCAATCATGGCGTTCTGTACGGTATTTGAGAGGCTCAGCAGCACCACCAAATCGAACGGGTTCAGCTGAGCGAGCTCTCGTTTGCCAAACAACCGCAAAAAGCCGATAAGGAACACGTAGACAATAACCGGTCTGAGAATCTTTTCCAGCAGCGGCAGATGCAGATGAAACATGCTCTCGATCAAAGTGTTCTCCTCCTACACCATCACAACATTAGAGACGGGACGGCGGCGCGCCACTCCACGCTCGCCGCCCCTTCGAAACATTGCTATGCATATCGTTTCTGATGCCACTCCCAGGCACTGGCCATAATCCGATCCAACTCTGCGTACTCAGGCGTCCACCCCAATTCAGCTTTAATCTTCGCCGAACCTGCCACGAGAACTGCTGGATCGCCCGGCCTGCGATCGCACTCCTCGACAGTAATGGGCCTGCCCGTAACGCGCCGAGCCGACTCAATGACTTCCAGAACGCTGAATCCCTGTCCATTGCCAATGTTGTAGATCAGCCTGCTGTTCGACTCACTGAGCGCTTTCAGGGCAAGGAGATGCGCCTCAGCCAGATCGCGAACATGAATGTAGTCGCGGATGCAGGTTCCATCCTTGGTCGGGTAGTCACGCCCGAAGATTTTAATGTTCGCCCGCCTCCCAAGAGCCACATCGAGGATCAGCGGGATCAGGTGCGACTCAGGTTCATGCGCCTCCCCGTACCCCTCAATAGCTCCTGCGACATTGAAGTAGCGCAGGCTCGCGTACTTGAACCCGTGGACGAGGTTCATCCATCGAAGCATGTGCTCTACAAGCAATTTGCTCTCTCCATAAGGATTAGTGGGCTGCAATTTGGCATCCTCGAGAATCGGCGTCTTCTCGGGCTCCCCATAGCAGGCAGCTGTGGAACTGAAGACCAGCCGGTCGTGTCCCGTAGCCAGCATCGCCTCAAGAAGGGTCAAGGTTGCCGCAGTATTGTTTCTGAAATAGATCTCCGGATGCTTCATACTTTCGCCGGCTTCGATCAAAGCCGCGAAGTTCATCACCCCATCAAAACGCCCTTCGCGGAGAGTCTTTTCGATCAGAGGCCGATCCGCTATATCGCCCTCGATAAACGTGCTGTTTTCAGCAACCGCCGAGCGCTTGCTATGACAAAGGTTATCGAACACTGTGATGGAATGGCCTTGAGTCAGCAAAATCCGCGCTACCGTACCGCCGATATAACCCGCTCCGCCTGTTATCAGAATCTTCATTCATCGTCTCCTAGTACCCTTCTTGGATACCACAAAAGTGCCAGTGTCAATCACTTACGCTTACGGCACTATACTTGCAGTAAGAGAAGAGCAGAGCCCCGGCCCTGAAAGAAGAGATACCTCCCCGAAGCACGGCGCCTGCTACAACCTTTTCCTTCGTCGCTTGCGTCTGTTAAGTCGGGCCGACACAGCGTTCCAAACTCCCTGGTGATGTCAAAAGTTGCATTGAGTCAAAGACCACAGGTTCGAATCACCCTATGGCGCTCCGGCATAGCACCTCGGAGTTATTCCTCCTTCGCATCGGTTCTGTTTCCATGACAGTACTGGTGTAACTCTCCCGCCCTCGATCTACGAGGCACTTCAAGGACTTTTTATGGCAAAGCCGCTCCGCAGTGATGATCCCACACCGCCGAATATGCAATTCGCACACTTCGGCGTCCTGAACGACGGCAACCAGAGCAAGTCCTCGCTCTTCACCTCCATCGCTCTGAACGTTGTGCTTGCGCTCTGCGCCATCATCATCGGCGCGGCGGCGAAGAAGACGATCGACACCAGGCACAAGCTCACGGAGTTGACTGAGCCGATTCCGATGAAGAAGCCCGATGAGCCGCCTCCGATCAAGATCAAGCCGCCAAAACTTCCGCCCCCGCCAGTGGTCAAGGTCGAGCCGCCAAAAATCAAACTGCCCGACGTAAAGCTGCCCGATGTTCCCAAGCCGCCTGAGATCAAAATGGTGCAGCAGATGCCGGTCGTTCTTCCTGCACCTCCCAAGCTGGTTCAGCCTCCGCCAGCTCCCAAGGTCGTCAGCCTCGCCCAAGCCCAGCCCGCTGCTTTGATCAACAACTCTCCCCATCCGACTGCTGTCGCCCTCGGTTCGCAGACCAACCCAATCGCACCATCGAATCGCCCTTCTACAACAGCTATCAATCTTGGCAACAAGGGAATGTCTGGGATGCCAGCTTCAAATAACGGCATGGGAGCGCAATCAACAGTTGTCAATCTTGGTTCCGGCTCACCCGGCAGTCAGAATATGCACGGCAGAGATAACGCCTCGGCTGGTGTTGTCGGCGTCAAGCTTGGAGTCACTGGCGGCACCGGACCAATGAATGCCCCAGGTCGCACCGCCGGCGTCGTCAATCTCGGCCAGAACACCCCACCGCCTATGCCGAAGCCTGCTGGTCCGTCCACAGCAACTGCCAAGTCTGCACCCAAAGTTCTCTTCAAACCTAAGCCAGCGTACACCGAAGAGGCACGCAATCTCCATATTGAAGGCGTCGTCACGGTCAGGCTCCGCGTCTCTTCCTCAGGCGCTGTCCAGGTTCTTGGCGTAACCAGCGATCTCGGCCACGGCCTTGGCGACTCTGCCATTCACGCCGTACAGGCCACCCGCTTTCAACCCGCAACAGACGCATCGGGACATCCGGTCGATTGGGAAGGTGTTGTCAATGTAGCTTTCCAACTCGCCGGATAAGAAACATTTTTTGTTACGTTGTTGCAGCATGAAATAGCATCTAGTCCATAATCAGGCTGACCCCAGGGGTCACCGTAGGAGCCGTAAATCATGATTCTCGGGAAACAGTCTACCGCCGGTCTGCTGCTGGCATTTCTAGTCGCAACCACTCTCCCCGCTGGAGCAGGCATCCTACATCCTGGCAAAAAGAAGAAGATGGATGAGGACCTCTCCACAACGCGCAAGCCGACGGCCGCGCAGAACGCACTTATTGACAAGGCGATCGCCCGCGAAAAGGTGATCGTCAAGACCGTCAAGGAACGGGCTCCTCTCGTGGAGACCTACATCCAGACCATGAAGCCGGATCCGCTTCTAGGTCAGGTTCCCGAGTCTGACGAGCACTTCCTCAGCCGCGTTGACTTCAAAAGCGTCATCGGCGACAACTCTTATGTGGTCAACAAAGAAACCTCGAAAGGTACCAGCAACGACGGTAAGCTTGGATTCTTCAAGCACTCCGTGTCTTTCGTCGGCGGTCTCGGCAACAGCCTCCATCTGAACTTCCACGAGTCCGGCTTTGTGCAGATGCTGCTGATGGACTCCAACAGCTTCGATCGTCAGCACTATACTTTCGGCTATGTACGCAACGACTTCCTCGGCAACACTCCGACGGCGGTCTTCGACGTGACCCCGATTGAAGGCAAGAAGTCCTTCGGTCGCTTCTTCGGCCGCATCTGGATCGAGTCGCGGAGCGGAAACGTTGTTCGCTTCAACGGTGACTTCGCAGGTACCCAGGAAGATCAGAAGGAGTTCTATCACTTTGACAGCTGGCGGACCAACGTCCAGCCCGATCTCTGGCTCCCGACCTCCTTCTATGTGGAAGAGAGTGATCCTAAGAGCGTCTCCCGCACTCTCAAGTTCAAAGCCATTAACCACATCTGGGGTTATGTGCTGAAGGTCCCGCCACCAGAGAGCGAAAACACCTCAATGGACGTCGTCGGTGCAACCGACGTCAGCAACGAGGCACAGGACGTCAGCCCTCTCGGTGCCCAGCGGGCCTGGGTCCAGCAGGCAGAGGACAATATCGTCGAGCGTCTCTTTCAGGCAGGCCTGCTCGATGCGCCGAGCGAGTTCGACAAAACTCTTGAAGCACTCGCTGGCAACATTCTGGCGTACAACAACATCACACTCTCCAGGCCGATACGCTGCCGAACACTGCTGACCGAACCGCTGGAGTCTCTCGCAATTGGCAATACTATCGTTATCTCAAAGAGCTTGCTCGATACCACTGGCGTTGTAACTCAGGACGGCGCGCAGCAGATGGGCAACCTCAATGCGATCCTGGCCTTCCAGATTGCACACATCATTCTCGCTCACCGTCTCGACACCAAGTACGCCTTCAACGATCGTCTGCTCTTCCCTTCTACGACGGTCTTCAACCGTATCCCGATGCACCACACCGACGCCGACAACGCGGCAGCAGCAAAGAAGGCAATGGAGTTGCTCAATGCGAAGGAACTCGAGGGCGGACAGCAGTACTTCAGCCTTTACCTCCAGCAACTGCAACAGCGAGTTAAAAATTTGAAAGCGCTCAACGAGCCGATGATCGGCGACGGTCTCGTCAAGAGCGACACAGATCCTACCTTCTGGATGCAGGCCATCACGGCTAAGGGCCCCAAACTGGACATGAAGGATCTGAAACAACAGGCAGCAATGCCATTGGCCAGCTTCCTCCGCTTCGACCCCTGGACCGATCAGGTATTCGTCCTGCACTCGGCCTTCGAGCCTCTCCTAACAGCAGCCGACAAAATGCCTTTTGAGGTTGAGCCGGTCTACTTGAAACTTAGCTACTACAAGGCACCCGCAGAACCTGCAGCCGCTCCAGCCGCACAACCGGCGACCGCAGCTCCTGCAGACAACACTGCAGCACCAGCCGCAGCAGCACCGGCTGCCACTCCTCCACCAACCAACGCACAACAAAACTAACCCCTAGAGCGTGGATGGACCCTGGTCATTCAGACCGTCCGCGCTTTTCCTGTCTCGGGCCCGCTCCCAGGCCACGGCGCATGCATCAAATTTTGTTTGATAAGGAGGCACACTGTTGAAGCGGCATATTCTTATTGGCTGTTTCACCTGCGTCCTTAGTCTGACTCACTGGTCGCATGCGCAAGCCGTCCCGACCGCCTCTCGCACTGCCGCGATACAGATCGGTGCCGCAGGAACATTCATAAGCCCCGACTATACGCAGCATTATATTAAGGGAATCTCCATCTACGGCAACTACGATATCGGTCAACACCTGGGAGTCGAAGGCGACATTCACATTTCGGTCATTACGCCCGGCGATATCAGCGAGAACTCTTACCTCCTGGGCCCGCGCTACAAATGGCATCACAAACGCTTTGAGCCCTACGTCAAAGCCCTGTTCGGTGTCGGCCGCTTCGGGTTCCAGTCTGGCAGCTTTAACACGCCGGCAACGTTTACGTATTTCCAATATGCGCCCGGTGCCGGCCTGGATGTGCGAGTAACTCGGCACATCAACGTACGCGCTTTCGATGTTGAGTTCCAGAAATGGCCCAGCTTTGAACCCAATGGCCTTTCCCCTATCGCCTACACGTTTGGTGTTGCCTATACTTTGCGCTAGCCGGAGAGCTTGTCTCATGATGAAGTTGTTGCTTTACCTCAATATCCTGTCGCTACGCTATTCAGCCTGCGGTAAGGAATACGCTATTCGACAGGAGTGCACGTGCTGACAAAGGTTGTTTTTTTTCTGGGCCTGTTGGGGGCCGCATCCATGCTAAGCGCGCAGGCCAATCCTACCGCAACTCGCGCAGGAGATCTCAAGATCGGCGGCGGCTTCTCCACCGCGGACTCCGACTACGGAGATCGGTTCAATGGTGGCGCGGCCTACTTTGACTTCGACTTTCTCCCTCACATAGGGGTAACGGGCGAGTTCCATTTCGTTAAAGATCAGAACGATCTCTATGAGAAGACTTATGAGGTGGGCGGCCGTTACTTTCGCGAATATCGCCGGTTCGTTCCTTACGGCAAGGTCCTCTACGGGCGCGGCGTATTCAACTTCCCTGTCAACCCGGATGGATTCCGCCCAAACCTCGCCTATAACCTTATAGCAGCCGGTATTGGTACCGATTACAAGGTAAAATCCTACCTCTACGTTCGCGCCGACTGGGAATACCAGCAATGGTTTGGCTTCGCGGGCTCCAGTCTTACCCCGAACATCCTCACGCTGGGTGCGGCCTATCGCTTCCGGTAGAAGATCCTTGATCAGACGCACGTAATCCAAAACATGAAGCCCCGGTCAACGCCGGGGCTTCTCCTGCTAAAGCGGCTAATCGTTAGATTAGAAGTGATACGCGATGCCGATCGAAGGAGTCGAGATGACCTCATAGCGATTGGTATTGAAGATATTGCCCGGAAGGCTGAAGGTTGGAGTCTTCACCAGGAAGGCACGGTACTCAGCTCGAATGTCGAAGCTTGGGCTTAGCTCATACGCTACACCGCCGCCAAAGAGAGCACCGATATTTGTATTCCGCTTTGCGTCGAGGTTGGTCGATCCCGCATCCTTGAACGGCGAGAAGAACATTACGCCCGGACCGGCTTCAAGAAACGGGTTAAAGTGCTTGAAGTTCAGGTTGAATACATATGCGGCACTGAACTCCTGCTGCAGGGTATGGATGCCGCCGTTGGCCTTCCCGAAGACCTGATAATACTGCGTGTTTTGTTGGTATCCGTAGTTAACTTCAAGTCCGCTCCGCGGCGTCAGTAGATAGCGGTAGCTGGCAACCAGTCCAATAGTCGTGCTTGTGTTTTTCTGCACGCTGTTTCCGGTAATCTGTGGGGCAAACGCAGCGCTTCCGCTTACGCTCACGTCCTGCCGGCTCTCCTGCGCATAACCGGCTGCCGCAGATAGCGTCAGCACTCCCAACAACAACATCGTCTTCTTCATTCTTCGCTGGATCCCTTCGAATTCGCCCATAACTTTCTACGCTGTCCCGCAGGCAACGCGCTTCAAAGTTACGGCACGCCGTTATCACTGTTCTTCATTGTAACCGCACCGCTGCCCGAAGTTGTACTACCGACGCAAGAAGGGCCGGAGGATCTGCATCTCTCCGGCCCTATTCCCACCTTTCGCCTGACGCATTATTGAGGAGGAGGAGGAGGAGTCGCTCCCTGTCCACCCTCGCGACTCTCTCTACGCTCCTTCATCTGAGCCTGCAGAGCGTCATACTTCGTCTTTTGATCGTCGGTCAACACGGCGCGTATCTTGGCCTGCGAGGCTTTATGGATGTCGATCATCTTCGCTCGCTTGTCAGCCTGAGGAGTCGCAGTGTCCTGACGCAAAGCCATCATCTGGGTTCGCGAATCGTCGTCGATCGCCTTTACCTGGGTCACCTGATCGGGAGTCAGGTTCAGCTTCTTCGTCAGGAATTCGATCTGGTGCTCCTCCCGTTGACCTGCCCCCCGATGGCCGCCATTCGGTGGGCCCGCCTGATCCTGCGCGGGCGGCGGAGCCGGGTCCTGTGCCATCGTGGGAAGTGCGCTCAACATCGTGGTGCATAGCGCCAGAAGAGCTACTTGCAATACTGGTTTACGAAATAGTGTCGTCATCGGATTCTCACTCTCATACTGCATTTGCCGGAAGAGCTTCTCCGGTGGTCAATCTACTCGTACAGACGCTCTTTTTGTGCAAAGGTTCCGGTGTCTCGCAAAATTCACAGCCCCATTTACACTCCCCGTTCGGCCTGAAAGCAGTAGGGATCGCCATGCGCCGCCGCATAGGCCTCCACCACGTTGAGAAAGGCCAGCGCCGCATGCGACAGGGTGGCCTGCCTGCGATAAACCAGTCTCAGCTTGCGCTCAATCTGCAGCTCCGGCACCTGAACCCGCACCAGCGCCCCGCTCTCGAGCTCGGTCCGTACCGTCAGCCCCGGCACCAGAGCCACGCCATTCCCCATCTCGACAAATCGCTTGATCGCCTCCAACGATGGCAGCTCTACCCCCATCTGCAACGGAGTCTTATGCCGTTTGAATGCCTGAATAACCTTCTGCCGCTGCGGCGACGGAATGTTATGCGCGATAAAATTTTGTCCGCCTAGCTGTCGGATCGACACCCTTCCTGCTCCAGCCAGGGGATGTCGCGGATTCACCACAAAAGCCAACTCATCCCGGTACACGACCATCGACTTCACCTGGGTATCGTCCGGGCGAAAGGAGAGCACCCCCAACTCCACAGAGTGCATCAGCACCTCGTCCGAGATCCTGCTGGCCAGCGTTCGCTGCACCGCCAGTTTGATCCTGGAGTTCTGCCTTCGAAACTCATCAAGCAGCGGCAGCAGATAAAGGCAGGTGTACTCGTTCGCCGCCAGGTTCAGCCTGCCCCGGTGAAGCTCCCGCAACTCCGTCAGTGCCCCCGCCGCCTCATTCCGCAGATTCAGCAACTTAGAGGCATACTCCCGCAAAACCTCCCCCGCATCGGTCAGCGTTCCATCTCGCGAAGAGCGCTCGAACAGAACCTCTCCCAACTCCCCCTCCAGTTTGGCGATTGCCTGACTCACCGCTGGCTGAGTACGATGGAGGCGTGCTGCCGCTCGCGAGAAACTACGCTCTTCTGCCACCGCCAGAAACGTCTCCATCTGGACTAAGTCCAATCCTTACCTCCGTGCAGCCGAGATCTACCGCTTGAATGTCGCAATTAGAATTTCTGATAAACCTGCAAACCATCATAAGCATGCATTATGATAACGTCCAGATCGAGAGTGCTAAATCTAATGTCCTCGCCTAATCAAATCGTCTTCTTCGACACCACCCTCCGCGACGGTGAACAGTCCCCCGGCTGCACCATGCACCACGACGAAAAACTGCGCATGGCCCACCAGCTGGCAAACCTCGGCGTTGACGTCCTCGAGGCTGGTTTCGCCATCGCCAGCCAGGGCGACTCCGACTCCATCCGCATGATCGCCCGCGAAGTTCGTGGCCCGCGCATCGCCTCCCTCGCCCGCTGCAAACGCGAAGACATCGAAGCCGCCGCCCGTTCCATCGAGCCCGCCGACAAGGCTCGCATCCACACCTTCCTGGCCTCCTCCGACCTTCACCTCGAAGCCAAACTGAAGATCACTCGCTCCGAGGCACTCCATCAAGCCGCGGAGTCCGTCCGTCTCGCCCGCACCTTCGCCGACGACGTCGAATTCTCCGCCGAGGATGCCACCCGCACCGACCCGGACTTTCTCGTCGAGATCGTGACCGTGGCCGTTCAGGCCGGAGCCACCACCATCAACATCCCCGACACCGTCGGCTACACCACGCCCGACGAGTACGCCGCCACCTTCCGAATGCTCTTCGCAAAGGTGCCCGGCATCGTTGGTCCTGATGGCAAAGACAACGTCATTCTCTCCACCCACTGTCACAACGACCTGGGCATGGCCGTCGCCAACACCCTCGCGGGCATTCAGGCTGGAGCCCGCCAGGCCGAGTGCACCATCAACGGCGTCGGTGAGCGCGCCGGCAACGCCGCACTCGAAGAGATCGCAGCAGCCCTCATGGTTCGACGCGACAAGCTCCCCTACACCAACAACATCAAACTCAATCAGCTCTTCCCCACCAGCCAGATGCTCGCCGAATTCATCAGCTTCGGCTGCTCACCCAACAAGGCTGTCGTAGGCGCAAACGCCTTCGCGCACGAGTCCGGCATTCACCAGCACGGCATGATGGCCAACCCGCTCACTTACGAGATCATGACGCCCGAGTCGGTCGGTGTTCCCGCGACGAATATGGTGCTCGGCAAGCACAGTGGGCGGCGTCTCCTCGAACAGCGCCTCACCGAACTCGGACACAAGCTCACCCGCGCCCAGCTTGACGACGTCTACCATCGCTTCACAGAACTCGCCGATCGCAAAAAATCCATCTACGACCAGGATCTGCTCGGCCTTCTGCAACCGGACAAGTCCATCGTTCCCACGCACTAGATCTACACCAAAGGAAACTGCGTCATGCGCCTCAAAATTGCGGTTCTCGCCGGCGACGGCATCGGCCCCGAAGTCACCCATCAGGCCACGAATATTCTTCGCGCTGTGGCCGAGCTGGGTGGCCACGAATTCACCTTCGTCGAAGGCCTCATCGGTGGCACAGCGATCACCAAAACGGGTTCGCCGCTACCAACCGCCACGCTCGACGCCGCGCTGGAGTGCGATGCCGTCCTCCTCGGAGCCGTTGGCGACAACAAGTTCAACGCGCTCCCTCCAGACAAGCGCCCCGAAGCCGGCCTTCTACAGATCCGCCAGGCTCTCGGCGGCTTCGCAAATCTGCGTCCATCCATCGCCTACACCGCGCTCAGCGAGAGCTCTCCGCTGCGCCCCGAAGTCACCAAAGACGTCGACATCCTCTTCGTGCGCGAACTCCTCGGCGGACTCTACTTCGGCGCCCCACGCTGGTGGGACCGCGAGAGCAACGAGGCCATCAACACAATGCGTTACACACGCGACGAAATCGTTCGTGTAGCCCGAGTAGCCTTCGAGCTCGCCAGCAACCGCCGCCAGAAGGTCACCTCCGTCGACAAGGCCAACGTCCTCGAGGTATCACAGCTTTGGCGAGCCACCGTCACCGAAGTCGCAAAAGACTATCCCTCCGTGACGCTGGAGCACCAGCTCGTCGACTCGATGGCGATGCACATCATGAACATCCCCCGAAACTTCGACGTCGTCCTCACCGAAAATCTCTTCGGCGACATCTTGTCCGACGAAGCCGGAGTCATCACCGGTTCCCTCGGCATGCTGCCGTCAGCCACCATCGGAGGCGCTGTCAATCTCTACGAGCCCGTTCACGGCAGCGCACCCGACATCGCCGGTACCGGCAAAGCCAATCCGCTCGGCGCGATCTTAACCGCTGCGATGGTCCTCCGTCACTCCGCCAATCTCGAGCAGGATGCCAAGGCCGTCGAAGCAGCGGTCAACAAAGTTCTCAACGCCGGCTACCGCACCGCCGACATCGCACGCGGGCAGCAACCCGGCCAAACCCCCGTCAGCACACAGGAGATGGGCAAGCTCGTACACCAGGCACTGGCCGAGTCCATTGACCGCCGCCAGGCCATGCACGCCGTCTAAACGACATGAGTTCGAGATTCAAGACGGCCCTGGCAAACCTCGCAATCACCGCAGCGTTGGTCTATCGCTGGCTGCGGGGAGCGCCGCCGATGGCGCTCCTCATCACGGCGATCATCATGTTTTCTCTGGTCAACGGTCTGCTGTGGCTCAGTCAAAGGCACTTCAACCAACCCAAACGCGGTCGCTAGTCAAAATGAAGATGCGCCATGCCATCCAACTCGCCGCCACTCTGCTGCTCTTCGCAGCTCCGGCCGCGCACGCGCAGATCTCTTCACCGCAAATCAAGCGAGACAAGAAGCAGCCAAAAGAAAACGTCGAGTGGCTATGGCAATACGGCCCCCCGCCAGCCGACGACCGCGAAACCCAGTTGGTCCTCGATAACCGCTTCCGTCCATTTCTGGCCCAATATCTCACCGCTCCACAAACCTTCTGGGGCAGTCCCAAGACCGGCTACAAACCACTCGACGAGACCGCACTCGACTTCCTATCAGTTCCCGACAAGGTTCTCGCCGACGACAACCGCTATCTCTCGATCACCGGCTGTGTCTTCCGCTTTAGCCCCGCGCGCGGCCTCCTCTGGGTCGACATGGGACTTCCCCATCCTCTCATCGCCTTCGCCGCCATCGACTGGATAAAGGACAGCAGAACCCCCAGCGAACCCGGCGCCGAATACACCCTCTGGATCTTCGCCAATCATCCCATCGACCCCGACCACATCCCCCCTGCGCTAACTCACAGCGTCGCCCGCTGGACCGCACAACCGCCCTCCGGCAGCACCGTCATTCAACAGATTACTCGCGCCATTCTCGTCGACCCCGACGGTACGCCTCATCAGATTCAGGCGGCAACCATCGGAGCCAACACGTTCACCAAGCCTCAGGATCTCACCAAGTCCCAGGACGACCAGAAAGCACAGCCATGAGCACACCCCCAATCACACCCCAAACAACACCGTCGAATACTCCCAAAACACTCTTCGAAAAAGTATGGCTGCAGCACCTCGTCGCCGAGCCGCAGGGTGAACCCAGCATCCTCTACATCGACCTGCATCTCGTCCACGAGGTCACCAGCCCTCAGGCCTTCGACGGTCTCCGCATGGCAGGCCGCAAGCTGCGCCGCCCCGACCGCACCGTCGCCACCGTAGACCACAACGTCCCCACCAGCAGCATCGAGGACCGCCTCCACATCGTCGATCAGATTGCCTCCAAACAGATCGAGGCGCTACGCAAAAACTGCGCCGACTTCGGAGTCGAACTCTACGACGTCCAATCGCCGAACCAAGGCATCGTCCACATCATCGGCCCAGAGCTTGGCCTCACCAAACCCGGCATGACCATCGTCTGCGGCGACTCGCACACCAGCACCCACGGCGCATTCGGCGCACTCGCCTTCGGTATCGGCACCAGCGAAGTCGAACACGTCATGGCCACACAGACTCTCCCACAGGACAAGCCAAAGACCTTCCGCATCAACGTCGAAGGCACACTGCCCCACGGCGTCACCGCAAAGGACATCGTCCTCCACATCATCGGCGAGATCGGCACCGCCGGCGCCACCGGCTACGTCGTCGAATACGCTGGCTCTGCCATTCGCGCCCTCTCGATGGAAGGCCGCATGACCATCTGCAACATGAGCATCGAAGCCGGCGCCCGCGCGGGAATGATCGCCCCCGACGCCACCACCTTCACCTATCTCAAAAGTCGCCGCTTCTCCCCGCAAGGAGCAGCATGGGACGGAGCAGTAGCTCACTGGTCCGAACTTGTAACCGACGAAGGAGCAATCTTCGACCGCGAACTCACCCTCAACGCAGCCGACATTACCCCCACCGTCAGTTGGGGAACCTCGCCCGGCATGGTCACCGGCGTCAAGAGCACCGTCCCCCTGGCCGACCCCACCGCCAGTGAGGCCGATCAAAAGGCCTTCGAGCGCGCCCTCGAGTACATGGGTCTCCACGCCGGCGAGCCCATCGAAGAGATCAAGATCGACCGCGTCTTCCTCGGCTCCTGCACCAACGCCCGCATCGAAGATCTCCGCGCCGCAGCCTCTGTCGTTCGCGGCTACCACGTCGCCACCTCGGTTCGAGCGATGGTCGTCCCCGGCTCGCAGTCCGTCAAAGCACAAGCAGAAAAAGAAGGCCTCGACAAAGTCTTCACCGAAGCAGGCTTCGACTGGCGCGAACCCGGCTGCAGCATGTGCCTCGGCATGAACCCCGACATCCTCGCCCCCGGCGAACGCTGCGCCTCCACCTCGAACCGCAACTTCGAAGGCCGTCAAGGCCGTGGTGGCCGCACTCATCTCGTCAGCCCGCAGATGGCCGCCGCAGCAGCCATCACCGGCCACTTCACCGACATCCGCACATGGCAGTTCAAAGATCAGCCAGCCCAGAAGGAGGCGAGATAATGCACCCCATCAACATTCTCACCAGCCACGCTGCCCCTCTCGATCGCCCCAACGTCGACACCGACCAGATCATTCCCAAGCAGTTCCTCAAGCGCATCGAACGCACCGGCTACGGCGACTTCCTCTTCTACGACTGGCGCCGCATCCAGGACGGCCCCGACGCTGGCCAGCCCGACCAGACCTTCGTCCTCAACAAACACCATCACAAGGGCGCGAAGATCCTCATCGCCGGGAAAAACTTCGGCTGCGGCAGCTCCCGCGAGCACGCCGCCTGGGCTCTCACCGACTTCGGCTTCCTCGCCGTCATCGCTCCCAGCTTCGCCGACATCTTCTTCTCCAACGCCGGAAAGAACGGCATGGTACTCGTCCGCCTCCCCGAAGCCGACGTGCAAACATTGATGCAACGTTCAGAAAAAAGCCCCGCCCACAAAATCACCATCAACCTCGAAGCCCAGACCGTCACCGACGACGAAGGCTTCAGCGCACACTTCGACATCGACCCCTTCCGCAAATACTGTCTCCTGAACGGCCTCGACGACATAGGCCTCACCCTACGCCACGAATCTGCGCTCGACACGTTCGAAACGAAACACGACACCGAATTCTGGCTCAAACCTCGCGCAATCGCAGTTTAAACACGTATCTCGCTAACTCGCTGACGCGCTCTACCTGAAAGGCTATGACTTTGAGCAACGAACTCAATTCTGCAAAGAGATATTCGAAAGTCCTCACCGAAGGCCCATCCCGCGCCGCCGCTCGCTCTTATCTACGCAGCGTAGGCTTCACCAAAGAAGACCTGCACAAGCCCATCATCGGCATCGCCAACACCTGGACCGAGGTTGGCCCCTGCAACTTCCATCTCCGCGACGTCGCCGCTGCCGTCAAGCAAGGCATCCGCGACGCTGGCGGCACTCCCATGGAGTTCAACACCATCACCGTTCACGACGGCATCACCATGGGCACCCAGGGTATGAAGGCCTCGCTCGTCTCCCGCGAGGTCATCGCCGACTCCATCGAACTCGTTACCCGCGCCAACTCCTTCGACGGCCTCGTCTGCATCGCCGGCTGCGACAAGAACATGCCCGCCGCCATCATGGCTCTCGCCCGCCTCGACATCCCCGGCCTCATGCTCTACGGCGGCTCCATCGCCCCCGGCAAGCTCCCCCAGCCCGACGGCACCACCAAGGAGATCACCATCCTCCAGGTCTTCGAAGGCATGGGCTCGCACGCCGCCGGCAAGATCACCGATGACGAACTCGAAGCCCTCGAAGCCGCCGCCTGTCCCGGCCCCGGAGCCTGCGGCGGACAGTTCACCGCCAACACCATGGCCATGGCCGGCGAGTTCCTCGGCATCTCACCCATCCAGATCACAGGCGTCCCCGCCATGTCGCCCGACAAAGCCGCAGCCAGCCGTGAAGCCGGACGTCTCGTCATGGAGCTCGCAAAGAACGACCTTCGCCCGTCGAAGATCGTCACGCGCAAAGCCATCGAGAACGCCTACGTCTCCGCCTGTGCCTCTGGTGGCAGCACCAACGCCGTCCTCCATCTGCTCGCCATCGCACGCGAGTTCAACATCCCCTTCACCATCGACGACTTCAACGCCATCAGTGATCGCACGCCGCACATCTGCGATCTCTCCCCCGGCGGCAAGTACGCGGCCACCGACTATCAAGATGCAGGCGGCAGCCGTCTCCTCGCCAAGCGCCTACTCGACGCTGGGCTCATCGACGGCACGCAGATCACCGTCACCGGCAAGACTCTCGCCGAAGAAGCACAGCACGCGGTCGAAACGCCGAACCAGAAGGTCATCTATCCCACCGAGCACCCGCTCAAAGCCACCGGCGGCCTCGTCATCCTCAAGGGCAATCTCGCGCCCGAGGGTTGTGTCGTCAAAGTCGCTGGCCACGAGCGCCTCTTTCATCAAGGCGTCGCGCGTGTCTTTGAGTCGGAAGACGAGTGCCACGCCGCAGTGGAAGCGGGCAAGATCAACCCCAACGACGTCTGCGTCATCCGTTACGAAGGTCCGCGCGGAGGTCCCGGCATGCGCGAGATGCTCGCCGTCACCGCCGCCATCAAGGGCATCCCGGAGCTCAGCGAGACCGTAGCTCTCCTCACCGACGGGCGTTTCTCCGGTGCTACGCGTGGGTTGATGGTCGGCCACGTCGCCCCCGAAGCCCAGCTCGGAGGCCCCATCGCCGCCGTCCACGAAGGCGACACCATCACCTTCGACATCCCCAACCGCAAACTAACCCTCAACGTCCCCGAAGCCGAAATCGCCAAACGCATCGCCGCATGGAAGGCCCCCGAACCCCGCTTCAAACGCGGCGTCTTCGCCAAGTACGCCAACTCAGTAAGCAGCGCGAGTGAAGGAGCAGTGACCACGTAGCAGGAGGATGCACGCAGAGAAGGAGAGATTGATGCGAATTGAATTCCCACTCTTAGACTGGAAAGGACGACCGCTTAGCGTTCGAATTTTGCACGCCTTGTTCGTCGTTGGATTCATATCGTTCATCCCAGTTCTGCTATGGCATCAGAGAGTATTTCTGGCGATTGCTGCCACTCTCACCTGGATCGGATTTATGTATGCAGGGCTGTTCGCGCTATTTGCATCGCGCCAAACTGTAATTGATCTCTGGTATCCGCCAAATAGCCTCCAGAGGCTTCTGCCATGGAACTCAGAAGGTCAAGCGCTTATCGCAATTCGCTTGATCGGAACAATCGCGATAGGTTTTGTGAGCTTTATGGCCTATGTCATTCTCCGCAACGGTACGACTGTTGCTTACAACCACCTAGGACGGTAACGACCATGGCAGAGAAGAAAAATCAACATCCCCAACTCACCGGAGCTGAAATCATCTGGGCCACGCTCGTCGGCGAAGGCGTGGACAAGGTATTCGGCTACCCTGGCGGAGCCATCCTCCCCGCTTACGATGCGCTGCGCAAGTTCCCCATCCATCACATCCTCGTGCGCCACGAGCAGGGCGCTTCGCACATGGCTGATGGATACGCGCGCGCATCGGGCAAGGTTGGCGTCTGCATCGCGACCAGCGGTCCCGGCGCTACAAATCTCGTCACCGGCATAGCAACAGCCATGCTCGATTCCATCCCGATCGTCTGCATCACCGGGCAGGTAGGCAGCAAGGTTCTCGGCTCCGACGCGTTCCAGGAAGTGGACATCACCGGCATCACTTTACCGATCACCAAGCACAACTACCTCGTCACGCGCGCCGAAGACATCGCACCAACCCTGCGCGAGGCCTTTCAGGTTGCGACCAATGGCCGCCCCGGTCCTGTGCTGGTCGACATCACGAAAGATGCGCAGCAGAACACCGCCGCCTTCAACTTTGAATCCGCTGCGCCCGCCATCTATCGCCCACACCCCATGCTGCAGGCGGAGTCTTCTTCCATCCAGCAGGCCATCGAGCTAATCCAGCAGGCGAAACGGCCAGTCATCCTCGCCGGTCACGGCATCACCCACTCCGGCGCGGAGTCGCAAGTTCTCGCTTTTGCAGAGCGTCAACAGATCCCCGTTGCATGTACGCTGCTCGGCCTCGGAGCCTTCCCGACGTATCACCCGCTCTCGCTCGGCATGATGGGAATGCACGGCGAATCCTGGGTCAACAACGCCATTCAGCAGGCCGATCTGCTGCTCGCCTTCGGCATGCGCTTCGATGATCGCGTCACTGGCAACCTCGCGCACTATGCGCCGAATGCGAAGAAGATTCATATCGAGATCGACCCGTCGGAGATCAACAAGAATGTGAAAGCTGACGTGGCGCTCATAGGCGATCTTCGCGAGACTCTTGAACTGCTGCTTCCGCTGCTGCCGAAGAAGACGGATACAAGCTGGATCGGCGAGGTTAATGCGATGAAGGGCGATGCTGCCGTCCGCGACATCATCAATCTGCCCGACAATGGCCATCTTTATGCGGCCCATGTCATCAACGACATCTGGCGTGAAGCACAGGCAGCAGGCCGAGCCGATCGAACCATCATCGTTACAGATGTCGGGCAGCACCAGATGTGGGAGGCGCAGTACTACAAGCACGATGCGCCTCGTTCGCTGATCACCAGCGGAGGCCTTGGCACCATGGGATTTGCGCTTCCTGCGGCGATTGGGGCGAAGGTCGCTTGTCCTGACAAGGATGTGTGGGTCATCGCGGGTGATGGTGGATTTCAGATGACTGCGGCTGAGCTTTCGACCATTGTGCAAGAGGGCTTGGCGATCAATATCGCCGTGATTAACAATGGATTTTTGGGTATGGTTCGGCAGTGGCAGGAGGCGTTTTATGAGAAGAACTACGCAGCTTCGCCGATCCTGTCTCCCGACTTTGTAAAGCTGGCTGGCGCGCATGGTATTGATGGGGCGCATGTTAGCGAACGAAAGCATGTGACCCCTACGGTTACGAAGGCGCGCACCAGTGGTAAGGCATTTCTGATCAACTTTCAGGTTGAAAAAGAGGATGGGGTTTATCCGATGATCGCTCCCGGAGCGGCGCTCCATGAGATGGTGCGGCGGCCGGCAAATGATCCGCTTCTGGAGACGGCGGAAGATGAATAATTTTTCGTTTTCGCAGAAAAAAATTCTGGCTGTGGTGCCGGAGCGAAGATCGTTGTTTTTCCCTTGCTTTTGAGGGGTGTTTTGGAAAAAACAGTGTTCTGAACGTGGTTTTTTGATGGTGAGAACGTGGTGGAATGCGTGGTAAACGTGGTGCGTTAGCAACGTGTTTTTTACCATTAAAAATACGCCACGTTTTTGAAGTTTATTTTTGCCCGCTGCACGGTTTTGATCTTTTGAGAGAGGGGTTACCGATGCCAAGTCGATTCGGAGCTAGAGCGAGTAGAAGACTCGGAGCTCTCGCACGCGTTGCCTGCCCGCTTCTGGGCATCGCTATGTCTACGGCGTCTGCCTCGGCTCAAGCTGCTGCGCCGTCGGCTCAGGCAGCGGCACCGGCTCAATCTGGTGCGCCGGTTCAGGGTGCTTCGTCGGCTCAGGCTGCGCCGGCCGAACTGCCGCCTCCGCCGGGTCAAGTTCGCATCCGGGTGATCAACGCGCTCACCAACGAGCCTGTCCATGATGAGAGGTTGAATGTGGCTCTTCGCGTGGATCAGATCGGGTCGGTTGCCATGGGGACCGACAAAAACGGGATCATCCTGGTGGATGCGAAGAAGGCGACCATTCTCCGCATTCTGTCAAATATGTATGCGGACTGCAGGCCGCGGAGCGAGCTCTATACCAACTACTCCGTCGCTGCGATTCTCAGCACTGGAGTCACAACCGGCAATCTTTGCAGCAGTGCAAGCCCGAAGGCAAAGCCGGGAGAGCTGATCCTCTACGAGATGCCCAAGACCTATCTTCGCCAGTACCCTGCACCGCCTGTCGACTCCATGCCCCATAGTCCAAACTAAACGACGCACTCCGTTGAAAGGCACTTATGCTCCACACTTTTGTAGTGTTAGTTGTCGTAAATCACGTATCAAATCCGGCTTATGAAAGACGTCAGTGAATTCGATTTGGATTGGTTTATTTCAGGTTTCTGGTCCCAAGGACAACTGGATGCTGGAAGGAAATGCGGGTGCATTTATATGGATAGCTTCACAAGCAGAAGATTCGGCAGAACTAATCGCGAAAGTCGAAAACGCCATGCAGAAACTTGGATTGAACATAAATGACAGTGAGCAGGTACAAAAAGTCCTCAATGAAGACGACTTGTCAGAAGCGGTTGCGGAGCTAATTCCTCAAGCCCGCAGAGATAAAGAGTCTGTCGTGTGCGGTACTTGGCATAAGTTCAAAAATCACGATGCATAGATAAGGATTCGGAAATGCTCCACACTTTTGTAGCTCTTGTCCAAGACAAACCCGGCGTGCTGACGCGTGTTGCCTCGCTGTTTCGCCGACTCAACATCAACATCGTCTCGCTGACGGTGGGGGAGAGCGAGCGGGCCGATATCTCGCGCATGACGATCGTCTGCGAGGCGCCGGACCATGCCGCGCACCGCATTCGCGCCTCGCTCTACAAGCTTGAGATCACGGTGGATGTGGACGAGGTGGGCCGCGCCGACGCCGTCATTCGCGAACTCTGCCTGATCAAGATCGCAGCCGGGCCGAAGACTCGCTCGCAGATCTTCGAGCTTGCCAACGTCTTCCGGGCGCGTGTGGTCGATCTTGCGCCCGAGTCGGTGATGCTCGAGATGACGGGCGCGGCCAGCAAGATTGAAGGCCTGATCCAGGTGCTCACCGAGAGCGGCTACACGATCCTTGAGGTCTCGCGCACGGGCCGTATGGCGATGCGTCGCGGCCACCACACCAGTCGCGTGTTGAAGGCGCTTGGTACGCCTGACCCTGACCACAGCGATAAAACTTCGTTCCCGGAAAAGCCACAAGCGGACGAGATTCTGCCGAGCGAGTTTGCGGAAGATGAAATCTAATGCCGACACCCAAACCAACTCGGCGGAAACAACTCTCGAACTTTCAAGGGAGACTAGCTGTTTTTGCAACTGGTCTGCTATCCAGCGCAATGGGAGTCGCGTATATGCGACGCGGCATCTTTTCTTTCACGAACGCAAGGTATCACCAAACGGTCTTTTCAGCGGGCGTGGTTGTCACCGGCGTTATCCTAATGATGTTTGCGCTCCTCCCCGCCAGCGACCGTATCTATCGTCGTATTACCACGCGGCGCGAACTGAAGTTCACGCACCACAACCGACATCCCCACCTAAACAAAACAGAAGACTGACAGACTCGAAAGGAGAGAGTTTGCAGAGGACGAATTGTGATCCGGTTCAATAACAAACCGAAGAGGCAGACCAAGGCAAAAACCTCTCTGATACCTAGATTGTTTTTGGTAGCTGGCGGCGGCGTGTGCATCCTCATGGGTGTGAATCAGATCCATAAAGGCATTTTCGTCTGGAGAAACGGATATCTTCAAACCGTTTATGCAGGCGGAGCGATTGGCACTGGCGCTCTCCCTATTCTCTTTGCATTTTTACCGGCCGGCGATTGGATTTACCGCCGGATTACGACGCGACCTCAACTCGATGAGCCGCAGCATAGCTCACGACGTTCAAGACTTCACAAAACCCTAACCAATAATCAAAATAGGAAAAAGGAAAAAGATCACAATGGCTAAGGCATACCACGACGCAGACGCAGACCTCTCTCTTATCCAGGCAAAGAAAGTTGCCATCATCGGTTATGGCTCGCAGGGCCATGCGCATGCCCTGAACCTGAAGGACTCGGGCGTTGACGTTCGCGTGGGACTGCGCAAGGACTCGCCCAATGCGGACCGCGCGCGCAAGGCCGGGCTTCAGGTCGATACCGTCGCCGAAGTTTCGAAGTGGGCGGACGTCATCATGAACCTGACGCCGGACCAGACGGCGGCGAAGGTCTACCACGCGGAGATTGAGCCGAACATGAAGCCGAACGTGACGCTGATGTTCGCGCATGGCTTCAACATTCGCTTCCGCACCATCACGCCACCTGCGACGGCCGATGTCTCGCTGGTTGCGCCGAAGGGCCCTGGGCATCGGGTTCGCGAGGTGTTCACCGAGGGTGGCGGCATTCCGGGACTCGTCGCAGTGGAGCAGGATGCGAGCGGACATGCGCTGGCGCTGGCGTTGAGCTACGCCAAGGGCATCGGCTGCACCCGCGCGGGTGTGCTCGAGACGACCTTTACCGAGGAGACCGAGACCGACCTCTTCGGCGAGCAGGCGGTTCTATGCGGCGGCACCAGTGCGTTGGTGAAGGCAGGGTTCGAGACGCTGGTCGAGGCCGGCTACCAGCCTGAGCTTGCGTACTTCGAGGTGCTGCATGAGCTAAAGCTGATCGTCGACCTGATGTACCGCGGCGGCCTGGAGTATATGCGCCACTCCATCTCGGACACCGCGGAGTGGGGCGACTATGTTGCCGGACCACGCATCGTGACGCCGGAGGTAAAGAAAGCCATGAAGGGCCTGCTGAACGATATTCAGGACGGCAGCTTTGCGAAGCGGTTCATCGCGGAGAACGAGACGGGCCGCAAGGAGTTTACCCGCATCCGCAAGGAGGAGGCGGCACTTCAGATCGAGAAGGTTGGAGCTGAGCTGAGGAAGTCCATGCCGTTCCTTGACCCGGTCGTGGTAAAAGATGGACAGGTTCACAAAGCGTAAATCTGTACGTCTAAAGATCTGTCCTGCCGGACGGGCTCCCTGCGCGGGAGGCGGTCACTTCGTGACGGGTATACCGCTTCGCTTGGCGCTCCCGTTGGTCGCGAGGGAGGATGATTCCGACCGGCGGGAGGACTTCGATTTACGAACCAAAGATTTACAAGTCGAATGACGGGGAGCGGCATCCAATCTGGTGTCGCTCCTCCGTTTAATCTCAGATGATCCTCGAATCCGTAACTGCCGCGCCGTCCGGCTTTGCTTGAAATTTATAAGCAGAGAACGACTGCGAAGCGGAACCTCTGTACCATAGAGAGGAAGATCTTCTGAACCGATTCAGACGTTTGCGTGACAGAAGGAGCTCCAGGCATGGCCACTGTTGATAACTATGAAAGCCTCCTCCCAACACTTCCGGTTCCTGCGGTAGATCAGGTTGCAACTACGCCGGCTCAGAAGTCGCCGATTGCAGATATTGTTGCGGCACTTCGCACGATCACTCCGCTCGACGGTCTGACCGAGGAGGAGTACACCTGGCTCGCGACTAAAGGCACCGAGCGTATGGGTGGGGACCGGTCGATCGTGTTTCGCGAGGGTGAACCGGCCTGCAATATGAACTTCCTGCTGAAGGGCGAGGTGCAGGTGCGGCGGCGCTTCTCGAACGCACCGTTGTTTATTGGCCGGGCGGGATCGATGACGGGCAAGCTTCCCTTCTCGCGCATGAAGAACTATGGCGGCGAAGGATACTCGGTGGGGCCGGTGTGGGCGATCGATATTCACGAATCGCTGTTTCCGGAGATGCTGGCTGCGATTCCGTCGATGGGGCAGCGCTGTGTCTCGGCTCTGCTGGATCGCGTACGGGAGGTGACCCGTATGGAGCAGCAGTCGGAGAAGCTGAATGCGCTGGGCAAGCTGGCTGCGAACCTGTCGCATGAGTTGAACAATCCTGCCTCGGCCGCTCAACGCTCTGCCGCCAGCCTGTTCGGCGAGCTGAAGGAGTATGGCGAGCAGAAGTACAAACTGGGCAACCTGTGCCTGCCGGACGAGACGACGGAGAAGTATAAAGACTGGATCAAGAATGCACGGGCGCGCATGTCTGCCTACTCGAACCTGCCCAAGGGCTCGCAGAACCCGCTGGCGAACACGGATCGCGAGGAGATGCTGGTGCAGTGGCTGAACGCCCACAACGTGCCGAATCCGTGGACGATCGCGCCGGCACTCTCGGAGACGACGCTGGCATTCGACCTGCTCGATGAGCTGGCGGAGATTGTGGGGCCGGAGGTGCTGCCGGTCGCGGTGGCGACGGTGGCCAGTTCGCTACGGGTTGAGCGGATGGCGGAGACGGTGGTCGACTCGACGGTGCGGATCTTCGACCTGATCAGCGCGATCAAGGACTACTCGTACATGGACCAGGCGCCGATCCAGGATGTCGACCTGGCGCAGTCGCTTGAAAATACGCTGGTGATGTTCAATTCGAGGCTGCGAAACGTCAAGGTGGAGCTGGAGTTCGATCCGAATCTGGAGACGGTGAGCGCTTATGGCAGCGAGCTGAACCAGGTTTGGACCGCACTGATCGAGAATGCTCTGGACGCGATGGACGACATGGGGACGCTGCGGCTGCTGACAAAGGGCGGCGGCCAGATGGCGCTGGTGGAGGTTTGGGACTCGGGGCCGGGGATCGATCCGGCGATCAAGTCGCGGATCTTTGAGCCGTTCTTCACGACCAAGGCGCCGGGCCGCGGGCTTGGACAGGGACTTGACACGGTTCAGCGGATCGTCAACAAGCACTCCGGATTCGTGACGGTGGAGTCGAAGCCGGGAGCTACCTGTTTCCAGGTCCGGTTGCCGCTTGATCGTCTACAGGCCTACTAAAACCAATGGGGATAGTCGCTTGGCTATCCCCATTGCGAGTTAAACTTTAGCTATTTTGTGATTTCGACGCCACGCCAGAAGGCTATGTGGTGTTTTACATTGCGCGCGGCCGGCTTGGGATCGGGGTAGTACCACGCCGCGTCGGGGTTGTCCTGGCCGTCCACTACGATGGTGTAGTAGCGGGCCTGGCCTTTCCAGGGGCAACTGGAAGTGGTCGAACTGGGCTTCAAAAACTCTCGTTTTACCGACTCTTCGGGGAAGTAGAGGTTTCCCTCGACGGTCTCATAGGTTTCGCTTTCGGCCAGCGTCTGGCCGTTCCAAACTGCCTTCGCCATAATCCACTACCTGCATTCTTTTCAACGAGTTACGTTCACGATCCGAGCCAAGGCTCCCCCTACCGGAAGCATTCGGGGAAGCATGGGGCCGTGATGCATTTGTAACAGAAACGATGCAAAAAGGGAAAGTCTGCGGGTCTTTGGTCGTGGCTTAGGTCGTGGCTCAGACGGAGGGTTTGGGCCGCCCGAAGTTCTTGAGAAACCCCTCGTACCGCGACTTGGCCGCGGGGTAGGCGTCGATCAGAGCGGCGGTCTGGGCCATGAACCGGTTGCCACTCTCCTTCTCCGTTTCGGCGTGGAAGTGGTGGAACTTGGCATAGAGGAGAATCCCCTCGTTGTTCGTGTCCAGAAACAGATCCGGGTCGAGCGCGCCGCGGAGGACGAGCGAAGCCGCCATCTCCCAATAGCTCAGAGCCTGGCGCCACAACGGGTTGGACTCCGATTTGGGGTCCCTCGAGACCGCGCGCAGCTCCTCGAGCGTCGTGGGTTGAAACTCGAAGATGAGAAACCGCCGCGCCTTGCGCAGAGTCTCCTCCCGGCGCATCTCGTACAGCTTCAAGATCAACTCTGCGTCTGCTGCTGTGGCCATGCCGTTTTTTTCCTCAGTTCGGTTAAGCTACGCTCTCGACAACCGCCCGGGTCTTCTCCGGGTCGGGCCGCTCGATGACGGGCACGGGAGCCGGTCCTGCGATCTTCTTCTCGTAGGTGCAGGGCGGAGTCGTCGGCTCTTCCTCGGGCGCGCCTTTCTTCTTGCGGCGCTTAGGCAGGGCCTCGCGGTTGTTCGGGCAGACCAGGTAGGTTCCCTTGTCGTTGACCACCTCGAGCACGTAGGCGCTGTCGCACTTCGGGCAGGTCTGGTTGACCAGCTTCAGGTTCGACGCAAAGTCGCACTTGGGATAGTTCACGCAGCCGTAGAAGAGGTCGCCGCGCTTGGTCTTGCGCACAGCGATATCGCCGCCGTCCTTCGGGCACTTTACGTCGAGCAGCTCCTGCTTGATGTACTTGCACTTGGGATAGCCGCTGCAGCTGATGAACTCGCCGTACTGACCGTTGCGGAGCAGCAGTGGTTTGCCGCACTTCGGGCAGGACTCTGCGAGCTGGACCGGCGGCTTCTGCTGCACCTTCTGATTCAGCTTGCGAATCGTCTTGCAGGGCGGATCTTCGTTGTAGCCGGGGCAGGCCATGAACGGGCCCCAGGGACCATTGCGCAGCACCATGGTGCGTCCGCAGTTGTCGCAGGCCTCCTCTTCGGGCGCCTCATCGGCTCCGGGTGCGCTCAGGTCAGGCTTCGCCGCGAAGTTCTCCTTGGTGAAGTCGCAGCTTATCGGCTCGACCGTGACCTTCTTCCCCTGCACGGCAGCTTCGGCGATAGCAGACGCCATCTCCTTCGCATCGCCGACCTCCTTCGAGTATTCGACAACATCTTCGGTCGTCGATTTCACGATCAGCGGGAAGGCAAACGCACTTGTAACCTTTTTGGTTACAGCTTTGGAATCCTTCTTCCATGGGCCGGCCGCAATCGTCATAGGCTTGACCTTGGTGAAGTTGCTGCACGAATAAAAGCTGCCGAACTTGCCCCACTTCAGGATCAGAGGGCTGCCGCAGTTGTCGCAGACTTCATTGGTCTTCTGCTCCATCCGCTTGACATCTTCCATCTTGTCGCTGGCGACGTTCAGCTCCTTCTCGAAGTGGTCGTAGAACCCGCTCAGCAGATCTGTCCATCGCTCCGTCCCATCTTCGACGGCGTCGAGTTCGCCTTCGAGTGTCGCGGTGTAGGCCGTATCGAAGATGTAGGGGAAGTTCTTCACCAGCAGCTTCGTCACGACCGTGCCAATCTCGGTCGGCACAAACTTCGACTGGATCTTCTTGACGTAGTCGCGATCCTGAATCGTATTAATGATGGACGCGTAGGTAGAGGGCCGGCCGATTCCCTTCTCTTCGAGTGTCTTGACCAGGCTCGCTTCGTTGAAGCGCGGCGGCGGCTGAGTAAACTTCTGCAGCGGGTCCAGCTTCTGGAGACGCAGCGCCTCGCCGTTGCTCAACTCCGGCAACCTTGCCTCTGCCTCATCCTCGTCTTCACTCCCGGCCTGCGCGGTTGCCCCTGCATCGACAACTGGCTTTGCGGACGTCTCTTCCTTCGCGGCCTTATCTTTGGCTGCCTGGCGTGCGCGCTTATCTTCTTCTTCGAACTTCAGGTGGCCTTCGAACTTCAACACACTGCCGGTCACGCGGAAGTCATAGGCGAGCTTTGCCTGCGCAACAATATCTACGGTCGTCTGGTCGAAGACAGCTGGCGTCATCTGGCTGGAGACAAAACGCTGCCAGATCAGCTTGTAGAGCCTGAACTGCTCATCGCTTAGATACTTTCGGATCGACTCCGGCGTGTACTTTACGCTCGTCGGACGAATGGCCTCGTGAGCGCCCTGCGCCTCAACCTGCTGCTTTTTGCCAACATACTCGTTCGGAGTTGCCGGCAGATACTTCGCCCCCAGCTTGCCGATGAACTCGCGAGCCTCGGCAATCGCATCTGCGCTGACGCGGGTCGAGTCGGTACGCATGTAAGTGATAAGACCGACCGTACCTTCAGAGCCAATCTCAACGCCCTCATATAAACGTTGCGCCACGCCCATCGTGCGGCGCACGTTGAAGCCGAGACGGCCAGCCGCATCCTGCTGCAACTTACTCGTCGTAAAGGGAGCCTTCGGATTGCTTCTGCGCTCTTTCTTCTCAACCGAGCGAACGCTCCACTTCGCAATTTTCAGCTCGCTGACAACCTCGTCGACAGCCTCGTGCTCGGGCAGCGCGTTCGACAGAAAGACCTCTTTACCCTCTTCATCTTTTCCGTTCGCAACACGTGCAGGTACCCCGTTGACACCGACGAATCGTGCTGTGAAGCTCTGCTTGTTGGCAGTCGGCTCAAGCTGTGCATCGATGGTCCAGTACTCGACTGGGTTGAAGTCATTAATCTCCTGCTCGCGCTCGACGATCAGCCGCAGGGCGACGGTCTGCACACGTCCTGCGGAGAGCCCGCGCCGAACTTTATCCCACAGCAGCGGAGAGACCTGATAGCCCACCAGCCGGTCCAGCACGCGCCGGGTCTGCTGCGCATCCACCAGATCCTCATCTATATCCCGAGCATGCAAAAACGCAGCCTGCACCGCTTTCTTCGTGATCTCATTAAAGGTGACGCGCCGAACCTTCGACTTGTCCTTCATCATCGGCAGCAACTGTATAGATAGATGCGCGGCAATCGCCTCGCCTTCGCGGTCCGGGTCGGGCGCAAGGTAGACCATGTCCGCCTTCGACGCCAGCTTCTTCAGCCGATCCACCACCTTCTCTTTGCCCGGAGACACAATCAGCGTCGGCTCAAACGTCCGCTTCTTCAGCTCGACGCCGATGTCGTTCTTCGGCAGGTCCATGATGTGGCCAATCGAGGCCTCCACCACGTAGTCGCTGCCGAGATACTTCCCAATCGTCTTCGCCTTCGCCGGCGATTCGACGATAACTAATGATTTACCCATTTGTTCCCTTCATCCACCAGAACGTAATGCCGAGGCAAAACGTTCCACACTTCCTTATTCCATTGCGAACCTAACACGAGTTCCGCAAATGCGTCATCTCGTCATGTTTGCTCAACTGACGAAATCGAACTGAGAAGGTCATAGCACAGCAACTCAAATCGACGAGCTGGCCCACACTGTGGATAACTCGCCAAGTCAAACTAAACCCTATGCTTACGTTTATCTTTGCGGCATGCGCTTTGCCGCAGGAATCAACCTTGCCACTGCGACTCAGAACGCCCGCACATAATTTTTTCCGGGCAGTTGCCGAACGCGCCCCGCAAGCTCAAGTTCGAAGAGCGCAGTGAAGATCTCTGCGGATCCCAACTCTGCCTCCAACTGTTCGATCAGCTCGTCCAGTTGCGTCGACTCATCGTGCCGCAGCTTTTCGAAGACGATCCTCTCGTGCTCGGGAAGCGGCGTATCGTTAAATAGAGATGCAGTCCCTCCCGGTTTCGATTCAGAGCCCCCTCCAGCGGCTGCCTGCTCATCCTCCAGGGCCAACCTGATCTCGGAGGGCAGATCCTCCCAGATATCCTCCCAGGTCGCGGTCAGCTTAGCTCCCTGCTTTATCAGCGTGTTAGGGCCCCACGCGTTCTTGTTCGTCACATTGCCGGGGACGGCATAGACATCGCGATTCTGCTCCATCGCACACCGCGCTGTAATTCTGGTTCCGCTGTACTCGGCCGCTTCGATGACCAGGACTCCGACGCTCATTCCGCTCAGAATCCGATTGCGAATGGGAAAGTTCTGCGGCGCGGGAAACGTTCCGAGAGGGTATTCGCTCACTATGGTTCCGCCGGTTGCGACGATCTGCTCGGCCAGCTTCTTGTTCTCCTTGGGATAGATGACGTCGATGCCCGTGCCCCAGACAGCGATGGTTTTGCCGCCTGCCTCGATCGCTCCCTTGTGCGCTGCGGTGTCGACCCCGCGAGCCATGCCGCTCAGGATCACCATTCGCCGGTTCGCAAGATCGCGTGAGAGCAACTCCGCCATGCCTGCTCCGTACGGCGAGGGCTGACGCGTTCCGACAACCGCGATTCCCGGCCGTGCCAGCAGAGAGACGTCCCCGCGAATCCAAAGCGCAGACGGTGGATCGTAGATCTCGCGCAGCCGTTCAGGGTAGGCCTCATCTTCCGGCGTCAATAGACTGCCGCCGGCTTCGGCGACGCGCTTCAACTCGTCTTCGGCGGCCGCCTTCGCTTTGCCCTCAAAGACAAACTGCGCCGACTGCGCCGGCATCCCCGCGCCTTCCAACTCGGTCAGCGAAGCCTCGAGTACCCGCTCCGCCGCGCCGAGCCGATTCATCGCCTTCCAGATTCTTGTGGGGCCCATTCCCGGCGTCAGCGTCAAAGCCACCCATGCCAACCGTGCCTGTTCCTTTATCACTGTTGCATCCTGCTGCGCCAAAGCCATTCATGGTCCTCTTCGTCGGTATGCTTCGCGGGCCTCTCTAGTCTGCGACTCCAAATATCGCCGACTGACAGAGGCTCACCGTCACTGTATCGCATCTTAGGCGACAGGGTCGGCGGCGAAGCTCTCGGCAAGAATAAAAGACACGCCGCTCATCGCCAATGCAACTAGCAGGCTAGTGACCTCGTCCCCACTGCGCGGGTTAGCTGCGACGCGGGGCACGTGAAGAATAACGACCCAGATAAAAAACATCGTACCCAACAAGACTGACGCGGTTCGTGCCATCTGCCTGGTGACGATCGCCAGAGCCGCTGCGATAAACGCCACTCCGACGAAGTACGCCCAGAACAGGCGCGCGGGAATCCATGCGGGGACAATCGTCGCCACAAACTTCGCATACAGGAAGTGCTGCACGGCGAAGACCACTAGCGCGATGGCAAACGCAACGCGTCCGAAGGTGGCTAAATGCGACAGCACGCGATCCGTCGGCTCGAAGCTGAGTCCGTCCGGAGTCTCGATCCGAGCCAGCACGAAGGCGCCACCCATCAAAGCCAGAAGCTCGAAGCCGCTGGTCCAGGGATCGGGGCTATGCGGCTGCGCGATGAGCCTGGGGAGTTGCAGACACAGGACGTATAAAAACAAAGCCAAACCCAAAAGTCCCGTCGCCAGCCGTGCCAGTTTTTCCGTCACGATGCAGACTGCAACCGCGATCAGCGCAGCTCCGGCCAGCAACGCCATCGAATGCGACCCAGGAATCCACGGCGGGCCAGGAATCGGGCCCCTCAACTCGCCGACGTAGATGAAGTACTGCACTCCAAAGAACACCAGCGCGGCGGCGAAGAAGAGACGGCCAACCTTCAACAATCCATCCATTCTTTCGGCTCCCTTTCGGAATGACATGGTTGTGTCGAGAGAATCCTACTACGAGACGTTTACCTTTCCTCCTCATCGCATCGCTTGCACTCCATTACACTCCCGATTCGCGCCACCCTGCCCTCTTCCGTCGTCACCCACTCACGCAGCATCCACGGCGGATCGTGCCGCACATGCTGCCCATGTCCGCAGTCCATCCGGGCCGCCCAGTGCTGCTGTTCATCCTGATAAAAACCCACGACTCGCCTCTGCATCGAGCACGCCTCCTCCACATCCAATAAACTAGTCCTTTGAACACTTCGTCTTCATCTTCCATGCTTCGCGTCGCTGCCATCAACTTTCTCAACCCCGCACCGCTGATGTGGGACTTCGAGCACGCACCGCTTGCCCAGGAGCTGGCACAGCGCTATTCGCTGCACTACACCCAGCCCTCGCAGTGTGCCGCCGAACTTCTCGCAGGCCGCGCCGACCTCGGCCTTATCCCGATCGCAGCGCTCACGCCAGAGCTCGCCGTCGTCCCTGGATGCACTATCGCTTCGCTGAACGAAGTTCGGTCCATTCAGCTCATCGTCAAATCTCCTCACACGTTCAGCACGGTGAATACGGTCTCAGCCGACACCGCCTCCCGCAGTTCGCTCGCCTATGCTGAGATTCTCTTCCGCAAGTTCGCCAACAATCATCCCGCATTCCTGCCCGCTCCAGCCGATCCCGTAGCGATGCTGCAGCAGTCCGATGCTGCCATCCTCATCGGCGATCCTGCCCTGCTCGCCCTCGAACGCCGCGAGCAGATCGAAGCGGAGGTTGGCCCGTGCCAGTGGTTCGATCTCGCCCACGAGTGGCACATCCGCACCAACGTACCATGGGTCGCCGCGGTGTGGGCCGTGCGGCCAGAGTCCCTCGGCACCCCTCGCCTCACTGCGGCTCAACTCGTCGAAGACCTCGAAGCCTCGCGCAATCACGGCCTCCTCCACATCGAAGATCTGGTCGAAGAGTGGACTCCACGAATCAACCTGAGCCCCGCTGTCATTCGTCACTATCTCTCCAGCAACATCCACTACGTTTTGAATACGGATTGCATGCAGGCCATTAAACTCTTTCGGCAATATGCCGCGGAGGTCGACGTTCTCCCCGCCCTGCCCGATCTTCGCCTCCTGTAAACCCTCTGCTATACTCGCCACTTCACCAATCTTCAGAATTTCAGCGACTTCTTCTCTGTTGGTCGCGTCTTAATCTCTATGAGCCTGCGCGCAGCTGCCACGATCCTGATCGAGATCCCAGCCAAGAGCCTCGCCGCAGCCCTGCAGACTGTTGCGTCCTCGCATCGCGCCCGTAGCCCGTTCCTCCATCTGCTCTTCAGCTTCGGCCTCTTCGGCGTCTTCCTGGTCTCCATCGTCGACAGCTCCTTCGTTCCGCTGCCTCTGCCCGGCATCACCGACATCATGATCATCGTGTTGTCCGCGCAGCATCAGAGCTGGTTTCTCCTGATCCTGCTCGCCACGATCGGGTCGGGGCTCGGCGGATGGTTCAGCTATCAGGTAGGCCAGTCCGGAGGCATGGCCTTTCTTGAGAAGCACGTTCCGCCTCGCATCTTCAAGCGCGTCTGTGAATGGATGGAAGACCACGCCATCCTCTCCGTCGCTCTCCCGGCGATCCTGCCGCCGCCCATGCCGCTAAGCCCCTTCGTCCTCGCTGCGGGCGCGCTGAATATGTCGCGGAGAAAGTTCCTTACCACCTTCATCATCAGCCGCGCCCTGCGTCACTCGGTTGCAGCGTGGCTGGGAATCCACTACGGACGGCACATCCTCCGCCTCTGGAACAATCTCTCCGACAAGTACGCGACCCCGGTTCTCATTGTGATCTGGACCGGGATTCTAGCAAGCTGCGCCTTCGCCTTCTGGAAGCTCTACAAGACGTCGCGTGCCGTTCGCCCACGCTCACGCGGACTCGCCAAGCCAACCAACACCGCGGTCTGATTCCACTTCCCTTACGCTGCCTTCACCCGCGGAGCAAACTTGCGCTGGTAGTACGCCGTGGTCACAATAATCGCAGGCACACCGATCATCGTCGGCCACAGCCACACGTACCAATGATTGCCGATCACACGCGTCAAGGTAACAACACTAAAGGCAGACCACGCCGCGATATAACTGCCGATAAAATTTCCCAGGTGCGTGTACCACCAGAACATCTTCTCCTTCGGCTTGCGCACGAACGAGAGCAGCTGCGTCGCCGCGCCTCTCATTCCGATGAATCCAAACGCCACGCCCACCAGCGGAATCACTTCGATCGATGCAGGCCGGAACCACGACAACCACGCGAGCAGCGCACTGATCGCGAACGTGACGACCCCGGCGATCCAGTCGATCGGCTCCGCGCTTCCACCACGCGCCAGCTCCTTCAAGCGCAGAACGCGATACCCCGAGAAAGCGAAGTAGAAGCTGAACACCGCCACCAGAGCCAGAAAACGCACCGGGAAGAACAAGGCCATCGGGATCGCCGTCGCCGCGACAATCCCCATCGACCATAGATAGACCATCCCCCAGCGTTTATGCTGCTTGCCGCCCTTCGCCGTGGCGAGTGCAATCGGAGCAAGCAGAAACGACGAGCCTCCCGCTGCAATATGAATCGCAAGAAAGATCTTTACCCAAAACGGATCGAGTGCATGCATCACCGCCTCCTTTTTACTTTGCTCTCTATCTCGTCCAACTCCGCCAGCGTCTCCCTGCACCACTTCAACATCGCTGCGCTGTAGTGCCGTCCATAGTTCAGCGTCATCAACCAGTAGGGCAGATTAGGATCGTTCGCCTCTTCCTTCCGCAGCTGCTTCGCCGTGGCGCTGTACACCTTCAGCGCCCGCTGATGAAACTCCATATTCGAGGCCACATGCTCGCGATTGACGCTCGTCGTGACATGCACGCCGAAGAAGAGCTTCAACAGCAACTCGTTCCTCGCTACTTCCTCGGAGACCGGAATCTTTAACCACTCCTGCAGTTGCTCGCGTCCCTCCGCCGTAAGCGAGTACAGGTTCCGATCCGGCTTTCCTTTGTTGCGCTCGGTCTTCTTCTCGACCAGACCCGCTGCCGCCAGCCGCTTCAATCCTGGATAGATCTGTCCATAGCTCTCGCTCCAGAAGTGTCCGATGGAGCGCGAGACCATCTGGCGAATGTCGTATCCGGACATCGGCCTCAGGCTCAGAAGTCCAAGCAAAGCATTGGGAGTCGACCCGCCTTCCATTTTCATAGCTTCAAGCTATATATCTAAAAGATATATTAAGCAAGAGAAATCTTTAATAGAAGCCGTCCTGCCGGACGGGCCCACTGCGCGTGGGGTGGGCGTTCACACGCCTTTTTATTGCTTCGCCCGGTCCTCCGGTTGGTCGGAATCAATTTCTCCTCCGACCAACGGGAGGACCGAAGCAGCTAGCTTCGCCAAGACAAGGTATACACGTCAAGAAGTGACCGCTCTCCGAGGCCGGTCCGGCAGAACAGCGTCTGCACAGCCTCTTAGAACTCCCACCGCAACAAAGTAGCTCCCACGGTGAAGCCAGCTCCAACGCTCGCCAGCAGAACCAGATCGCCCTTCTTCAACCGCTTCTCTTCAAGCGCCGTCTGCATGGCCATCGGAATCGTAGCCGCCGTGGTGTTGCCGTACCGGTCGATGTTGATGATCACCGACTCCTCCGGCATCCCCAGCCGCTCCGCAGTCGAAAGAATAATCCGCTTGTTCGCCTGGTGCGGGATGAAGCAACCAAGATCCTTCCCTTCCACACCGTTGCGCGTCAGGATGATCTCCGCGGCTTCGGCCATCTTGCGCACCGCAAACTTGTACACCGCCTGCCCGTCCTGATGGACGTAATGCATCTTCGCTGCGACCGTCTCGGCTGTCGGAGGATTCAAGCTGCCGCCGCCGGGCATATTCAGCGCCGCCGCACCAGAGCCATCGATCTCGTGCCAGTAGTCGACCAGCCCGACCTCTCCCTCTTCGCAGGGCTCCAGCAACACCGCGCCGGCGCCGTCGCCGAAGATCACGCAGGTCGCGCGATCGGTGTAGTCGATGATCGAGCTCATCACATCCGCTCCAATCACCATCACCTTCTTGTGCATCCCGCTCTCAACCAGCTTCGCCCCCACCTGCAAGGCATAGGGAAATCCCGAGCAGGCTGCCGAAAGATCGAAGCCCCATGCGCCCTTCACCCCGAGCTTGTCCTGGACCAGGCAGGCTGTCGCAGGAAAGAACATATCGGGCGTCACCGTGGCCACGATGATCACCTCAAGCTCACTGGCCTCGATGCCGCGAGCCGCGAGACACTTCTTCGCCGCCTCCACCGCCAGATCGCTGGTCGCGACCCCCGGGTCCACAATGTGCCGCTCACGAATTCCCGTCCGCTCGACAATCCATTGATCGTTGGTTGCGACCATCTTTTCCAGATCCGCATTGGTCAACAAACGCGGAGGAACATAGGTCCCTACCGAACTGATCTTCGCGCGTACCCGCGTCTGCGGCTTCAACGTCAAACTCAAACTCTCACCTCATCTAGTGTCAAAGCAATAAAGACAAAAACCGTTTCAAAATGAACCGTCGTTCACCGTTGGACCATTCTCTCTGAGAAGAGTACGCGTGTCACGTTCTCCTGACGAGTTCCTTGACGTGCAGCGACTCAAAAAAGACACATTCACCCTTTAGGAGTGGGCGAATCATAAATGTGCTGAGCGGGAAAAGAAGAGGAGGGATAATGCAAAAAGAAGAGTTGAAGATAGTGCACCGGGCGACCTACTGCGCCATTGCGGGAGGCTGCGGCGAAAGTAGAGGGAGGAGAGAATTAGTGCACCGGGCGACCTACTGCGCCCGTAATGACCCGTTACCGTTGCTTCCTTCCGGACCTGGCGGGGTTGGCGGGATTACGTCGCGTAGGACCCGGCACATGAGCTAGTTTAGCACTTCAAACCCGAACTGTGCTGACGCCGCTATCTCCATCTGGTGCAAAACTTCGCGGAGTATTTTTCGTTAGACTTTTCGCCAGCTGTCGTTGTCATCTCTTATTTCAAGCAGCTACAATTCCGGCAATCTCACGCGGGTCTACTTTGCTCAATCGATTTAGCCGCCGCACCTTCGCCCGCCTGCTTGGATCCGCCGCACTCGCCCCCACCGCATTCACAACCCTCGCCACCCCGGCCTCAGCCGAAGTCACTCCCTCCGCACCTGCTGCGCGAACCTTCCCCAAGGGCTTCCTCTGGGGCTCTGCCACCGCCTCCTATCAGGTCGAAGGTGCTGTTAATGAAGACGGCCGCGGCCCCTCCATCTGGGACACCTTCTCCCATCTTCCAGGCAAGGTCAAAAACGGAGACACCGGCGACGTCGCCAACGACCACTACCATCGCTACAAGGAAGACGTGCAGCTGATGAAGGCGCTTGGCCTCAAGACCTACCGCTTCTCGGTCGCATGGCCGCGAGTCTTCCCGGTAGGCACAGGCACACCAAATCCGAAGGGCCTCGACTTCTACCACCGCCTCGTCGATGAACTTCTGGCCAACGACATTCAACCCTACTGCACTCTCTATCACTGGGATCTCCCACAGGCGCTCGAAGACAAGGGCGGCTGGCAGTCGCGCGACACCTCCGAGGCCTTCGCGAATTACGCAGGCTATGTCGCCGAACATCTCTCCGACCGCGTCAAGTACTTCATGACCCTCAACGAGATGAGCTCCTTCGTCAACGGATACGCCACCGGCCGTCACGCTCCCGGACTCAAGCTGCCACCCGCCGGCGTCAACCAGGTTCGTCATCACGCGGTACTCGCCCACGGCCTTGGAGTACAGGCCATCCGCGCCCACGCGAAAGCGGGCACCAAGGTTGGCTTGGCGGAGAATGCAAGAGCCGCCGTGCCCGTCATCGAAACGCCAGAGCACATCGCCGCCGCTGCAAAGGCTATGCGTCAGATCAATGCCGGATACCTGACCGTCATCATGGAAGGACGCTATACCGACGCCTACCTCGCACATGCGGGTGCCGACGCGCCGAAGTTTACCGACGCTGACATGAAGGCCATCGGCACGCCGCTCGACTTCGTTGGCCTCAACATCTACACCTCCACCTACGTTCGCGCCGACGACTCCCACGCCGGCTTCGACCTCGTTCCGTCACCAGAGTCCTACCCGCACATGATGAGCCCCTGGCTCCACGTCGGCCCCGAGGCGCTCTACTGGGGACCCAAGCTCGCCGCCGAGCTCTGGAACATCAAGGAGATCTACATCACCGAGAACGGAGCCTCCTCCACCGACGTCCTCACCCCCGACGGCCACGTCTACGACTCCGACCGCGTCATGTACCTCCGCAACTACCTCACGCAGCTTCATCGCGGAGTCTCCGAGGGCGTTCCCGTCCGCGGCTACTTCCTCTGGAGCCTGATGGACAACTTCGAGTGGGCCGACGGCTACGCCTACCGCTTCGGCATCCACTACGTCGACTTCGCCACGCAGAAGCGCACCCCCAAGATGAGCGCCAACTTCTACCGCGAGGTCATCGCCCGCAACGGCCTCGCCTGAAAACTAGCCTGAAGTGTTATTGAAAAACGTCAGATGAGCCTTGACAATCGCGGCTGCACCGACAAACATCGGGCAGCCGCTGTCAATTTAGAAAAGGTGGATCCATCCTCGACGTTATGGTTCGACGCATCTGTGTAGTACTTGCACTCTTCTCTGCCCTAGCCACCATCGCAACAGCGCAAGAGCAGCCTCTCCCACTGGAGGGCTTTGTCACTCGCGCCGTCTCCTTCACCGACTTCGACGCCAACGGATTGCATGTCCTCTTTAATCACGAAACAAGAGTTCGCGTGGGAAACGTCTTCCTCCGCGATCCAGCCACCTCCGGATCGCCCTTCGTCGGCCAGCCGGTCAGCATCGTTGGCAGACAGGAGCGCGGCAAACACCAGATCAAAGCCATGGAGATCATGTTTCTCCCCGCGCCCGAGCGCAAACTAAGCGGATTCGCCGTCATCGATCGCGGCCTCTCTCCAGCCACATCCAAGGAGATTCTCGTCCGTGCCGATGGCTACCCCATTCTCATCAACGCATCCACGCAGGTCACCTTCAAGGCTCCTCTTGCTTCACTCTCCCAGGTAACCACAAATATCTGGATCGCCTTTCATGGCAAACTCCGTGAGGATGGCACGATTCTCGCTGAAGCTGTGATCTTTACCCCGAATATCATCCAGAACCGCGAGGAGAAGCTCCTGGCCAGGAACGAATACGATCCCTCAGCGGTTCCCGACGACTCCAAACAAAATGCCGCCGGCAAGTTCTTTCTCGGTGTTGACCCCAGGAAAATTCCGCCCGTCCATGACGCCGTCATGCAGGCTCGCATAGACCGCATCGGAGAGAGTCTCATTCCCCGCTATCAACGCGATCTCCCCGACACCGACGAGACCAAAATCGACTTCCGTTTTCAACTGGTCGATGAGCCCAAATGGCACGATGCCCGCACGATGCCCAGCGGCGTCATCCTCGTACCCCGGCACATCGTCGAACGCCTGCAGAATGACTCCCAGCTCGCGGCCGTCCTGGCCGATAACGTCGGCACGGCCCTCGAAAAGCAAACCTATCTTGCTATGCCAAAAAACCAGGCCATGCTCGCGGCGAACCTCGGAGGGTTTGCCGCTGGTCTCTTCGTACCGGGCCTTGGGCTTGCCACTGGTATCGCGACCTTCTCCTCAGCAAAGACGATCTACTCCCACGAGATCCAGCAGAGTGGCAGAGTCAGTCTGGGACTTCTTCACGACGCCGGTTACGACCTCACCGAAGCTCCTCTGGCTTGGTGGACCATCGCCGCCAAGCATCCTGCCGATCCAACGGCAACTGACCCACCCGACCGCTCGCTCAACCTCTACAGAACCATCGGAGCGGTCTGGCACAACTACTCTGAGACACCGAGCAAGCCCGCAACCGCACTACAGTCGAACTGACCTCATCGACGAAAATTCACCCGCCGAACAGCACTCAAGCCATCCGCCGTTTTACAACGCAATTCACGCTGTCAAGCCCCATTCGACGCTATCCAACTCATAAGGAAGAAGATCCACGTGGCATATTAGTTCCACGCCAGCAGCTATCCTTGTAGAAGAGAAAAAAAGCTCCGGACAGATCCCTGGGGCTTTTCGCAGACAAAAGAAAAGGCCCGGAGGCGACACAACCCAAGCAGAATGAAGACTTTGCAGTGGGGCTCGCAATAAAATCAATACTTTACCTCAGCACCCTACCCGCAGGTACGCGCATAACCCCATAAGAATGAATACTTTGACACTAAAACACGGAGTGGGAGATACCCGGAGAGAGCACGCGGAGCAGGCAAAAGTTGCTAAACTATAAGACCGTGACCAATCTGGCAACCATCGAAGCCGAACCTCTCCAGGCTGCTGCGCCTCGCCCCAAGGTGGGCTTCGTCTCCCTCGGCTGCCCCAAAAACCTCGTCGACTCCGAGGTCATGATGGGCCTGCTCCACCACAACGGAGCCGAGCTCACTCCCCGCGCCGAAGACGCCGAGATTATCGTCATCAACACCTGCAGCTTCATCGACTCGGCCAAGCAGGAGTCGGTCAACACCATCCTCGAGATGGTCCAGCACAAGCGTCAGTTCGGAGGCAAAGCCCAGCGCATCGTTGTCGCCGGCTGCCTCGTCGAGCGCTACCGCGACGAGATCCAGAAGAACATCCCCGAGGTGGACGCAGTCGTCGGCACCGGCGAGCTTGAAGCCATCCTCGCCGCAGCGGGCCTCACGCCCAGCGGCCATGCGCAGACTAACTCGCCCTTCAACATCCTCCCGCAGGGCACACCCGAGGCAACCATCCACACCCACGCCATCAGCATGTCCCAGACCGACGGCGAAGTCGCGCAGCTCGAAGCGACCAGCATGCAGGCTGGACAGAATCTGATCGATCGTGCCCCCAGCGCCGTCTCGCAGCACTCGCGCCCACTCGCCGATCCCGAGCACGACCGCGAGATTGCCCCGCAGCTCCGCATTGTGCAGTCGCTCGCCGAGACCGGCACGACCCACGGCGACGAGCCGCTGAATCACACCGGCGACCACATCGCCCACTTGCCTGCCGGCATCGATGCAGGCAACACCAGCCGTCCCGAAGGCGACCTCCGACAGCAGCAAGGCCGCTTCTCCCGCGAGTCATGGGACGGTGCCACAGCCGCACTCCCCGAGTACCTCTATAACGACGCCACCCCGCGCATCCTCACCACGCCGCGCGCGTCGGCCTACATTAAGATCGCCGAAGGCTGCGATCACCCCTGCAGTTTCTGCATCATCCCGCAGCTTCGCGGCAAGTTCCGCTCGCGCCGCATGTCGTCGATCATCGCCGAAGCGGAAAACCTCATCAAGCAAGGCGTTCGCGAGATCACACTCATTGGTCAGGACACGACCTGTTACGGCGAAGACCTCGGCTTCACCGACGGCCTCGCGACGCTACTCGACGCGCTCGCCGTACTCCCCGGCCTGCGCTGGCTGCGCTTCCTCTACACCTATCCCAACAAGGTCACCGCGCGTCTACTCGAGACGATGGCGAAGCACGACACCATCGCAAAATATCTCGACGTGCCCCTACAACACGCGAGCGCCAGCGTCCTCAAGACGATGAAGCGCGGCGGCAACGCGCAGATCTTTCTCGATCTCATCGCGAAGGCTCGCCGCATCGTCCCCGGCATCGTCATTCGCACCAGCTTCATCGTCGGCTTCCCCGGCGAAACCGAAGCCGACTACAAAGAGCTCGAAGCCTTCATCACCGCCGCGAAGATTGACTGGCTTGGCGTCTTCACCTACTCCGACGAGGAGGGCGCCAAGGCTTTCGAACTTCCCGACGAAACAAAGCTCCCCAACCGCACTATCCAGGCGCGCCGCCGCAAGCTGATGAAGCTTCAACAAAAGATCAGCACCAAATCCAAGGCCGAGTGGGTAGGCCGCGAGATCGACCTCCTCGTCGAAGGCGAATCAGAAGAGACTGAACTTCTCTGGGAGGGTCGCACCTCGCTCCACGCGCCCGAGATAGACGGCAAGGTCTTCATCAACGACTTCGGTCCGCACGAAACCCTCGTCCCCGGCACCTTCTACCGCGCCGAGATCACCGAGTCCCACGACTACGACGTAGTCGCCCGCATCCTCGAATAAGAGCGCGCAACTATCGCGAAGAAGCGACAACCTCCAGCAGCAGATTGTCTCCATCCCGCATCTCAAGCCTCTTGCCGACTCTGTTCAAGGTGATTGTTCCCCCGGACGAGCTCAACGAAGTGCCGTTCTCAAAGCCATAGAGCCCCGAAGCCGTCGTCGAAAAGACTCCCATCGCTCGCGGCACAGAAGATCCCGCCGCACCCGCAGGCAGGCTGTACACGCCGTAGTAGTCCGCGCTCCCAACCGTGCGCAATCCGCTTCCAACCACAGGACCAACCCAGCCCGACCGGACCACCTGGTCGCCCCCCACCTGCGCCGTCGTCCAACTCGCCTCACTCGAATTCCCACGGTCCGAGCCACCCTGCACCGGCAAGAACGTATCCCCCACCTGTACAAAGTTTGCAATCGCAATCGCCCAGATCACGACCGCGACGGTCTGCTTCCGGTAACGCAGGCTGGTGAACTCGATCGACAGAACCGATGGCGAGGCAGCCGTTCCGTCTCCCGCCACCGACGCGACAATCTTGCCCTCTAACTCCGCACCGCGATCGAGGTAAATCACCGCAGTCACTGGCACTCGCTGGGTCGTCTTGACAACCACCGTCGATCCAACGCGCGTCTTTCCCGCACGCAGCCTTCTACCCAGCCGCACCGGCAACGTCACCCCCGCCGGCAGAGGCTCCAGAGTCGTTACCGATACACTTCGCTGCGCACTCCCTGAAGCACTCGCACTGCTTGAAGCACTCGAAGCCGCAACGAAAAGGAGCAAACCCGCCAGGAGGCGACCACCTGCCCAGCCTGCGGATAGATTCGTGCAGTAACGAAGCGCTCCCAGCATCCCAGTCTCCTCCACCCGAAAACAGTGTCCTCCACCTGAAACTTTAGATGCGTAGTTCGCATCCACCCACAGGAGTTAAAATAGAGTTGCTATGTCTAACAAATCTCCCGATGCAAAGATCAAGACCCTCCGCTGCCCCACCTGCCGCAACATCGTCCTTGCCACCGGCGAAGACTTCCCCTTCTGCTCCGACCGCTGCCGCCGCATCGACCTCGGCAAATGGGCCAGTGGAGACTACAAGATCTCCACGCCCATCCAGGACCCCGATCTTCTCGAAGAGCTCGCCCGCTCGAACAAGCACAATCGCCAGAACGACGACGACGTGAACTAGTGGCGAACTCCAACATCCAGACCCATCCGCCCTCCGAAAAGAAGACCCTCTGGGCGTGGGCCATCGGCACCTTCTTCGGAGCAGGCCTGCTGAAGCCCGGCCCCGGCACCTACGGCAGCATATCCGCGGTCCTCCTCTGGTACGCCGCGGCCCACCTCCTGCATCCGGCTCCAGTCGCCTTCGCAATCGGCACCACCATCGCCGCGATCCTCGCCACGCTCATCGGCATCCCCGCCGCCACCATCGTCGCCCACGAGTCCGGCCGCGAAGATCCCGGCCACGTCGTCATCGACGAGGTCGCCGGCCAACTCATCGCCCTCATCGCCATCCCAGCCGACTGGCAACACGCCGCAATCTCGCTCCTGCTCTTTCGCTTCTTCGATATCCTCAAGCCGCCGCCCATCCGCCAGCTCGAGCGCCTCCCCGGCGGCACCGGCATCATGCTCGACGACGTAGGCGCCGGCCTCTTCGCTCTCGCCATCGCGCAACTCATTCATCTCTTCTTTTAGGAACGACTGTCCTGCCGGACGGGCGCCCTGCGCGGGCAGCGGTCACTTCGTGACGCGTATACCGGTCCCGGCAGGGTCAGCAGCCCAGTTCCTCCCGATGGTCGGAATCATCTTTTTCCGACCATCGGGAGGACCCACGCAGATCACCTACCCCAACAAGATATACAAGTCACGAAGTGACCGCCCCGCGCGCAGCGGGCCCGTCCTGCCGGACACCTTGCACTCCCATCCACGCCGGTCTACGCTAAAACAGCCATGACCACACTCCGTTCGCTCCTCACCCCCGACAAGCCCGACGCCCCCGCCCCGCACCTGGACCGCGTCAAGCCCCCCGCGGCCATGCCCGGCGGCGAGATCGAGGTTCACGGCGCACACCTCGAGCCCCGCGACACCCTCGTCCCGCGAGCGACCATCGGCGACATCTCCGCTCCACTCCTGCTTAGCCGCCCCACCCGCGCCACCATCCGCGTCCCCGAGGGAACCATCACCGGCGACCTGATCCTGCATCGCAGCGGCCAGTCCAGCAATCCGCTACCAGTACGCGTCGCAGTGCCCATGGCGGAAAATCTCCACCCCGTCGCCAACCCCGCGGTCGACGCCGACGGCAACGTCTACGCCACCGTCTCCGGCTCGCGCGGCCAGGCCGTTCCGGTATCAATCTTCCAGATCCAGCGCGACTTCCAAATCCGCCCCTTCGTCCGCGACCTCATGAACGCCACCGGCCTCGCCTTCGGTCCCGACGGCTACCTCTACGCCAGCTCCCGCGCCGAGGGCACCGTCTATCGCATCTCCCCAGAGGGCGCCATGTCCACCTACGCCGAAGGCATGGGCATCGCCACCGGCATCGCCTTCGACCGCGACGGCAACCTCTTCGTCGGCGACCGCTCCGGCACTATCTTCAAGATCGGCCGCGCCAACATCGACGGCACCAGCGGCGAGATCTTCGTCTACGCCACGCTCGAACCCAGCATCGCAGCCTACCATCTCGCCTTCAACGATGCCGGCACGCTTTTCGTCACCGGACCCACCACCTCCTCCAACCAGGTCATCCACGCCATCGACCGCGACGGCAACGCCACCATCTTCTACCAGGGCCTTGGCCGCGCCCAGGGCATGGCCATCGACGTGGACGACAATCTCTACGTGGCCGCCAGCCTCCACGGACAGCGCGGCATCATCCGCATCGACCGCCACCATCAGGCCACCCTCGTCGTCTCTGGCAGCAACCTCGTAGGCCTTGCGTTCCTCGAGGACGGCAACGCGACCCTCGCCACCCGCGACGCTCTCTACCACGTAGCCATGGACGTCGAAGGACGCAGTCTCATCTAGCCTGTCCTCATACCGTTACGCGCGGCAAGCTCTGCTTCCATTACTGAGTGTGGTGCAGCGTTGCCCTCGATCCTGTCGCCAGATCGACCCCGCATCGGTAAAATCGGTACTAACCAGGAATCCTCTACTCTGGACACGATCTGGATGTGCAAGGCGTGCGTGAGGAAAATACTTTGGAATTGCGGCTTTACAACAGGCTCTTATTTCGGCTCCTCGCTCTACCCATTGCAGCACTTGCCATTCTCGCTCTGGTCCTTGGATACGGTCTGCAACGCGTCGAAGAAAGCGCGGACGCCATCGACCGCGCCGACGTGGTCATTCTCCACGGCAACCGGCTGATCAAACTCATCCTCGACGAAGAGACTGGCCTGCGTGGATTTCTCCTCACCCGCAATCCCGTCTACCTCGAGCCCTTACACTCCGCCGACCTGCAGATCGAGCCCGAGTTCGACACGCTCTTCTCGCTGGTTCACCGCCCCGATCAAGTCGCCCGTCTGCGCCGTATTCAGGCCGAGCACAAGCAGTGGGAGCTCACCGCCTATCACGAGATCGACTCCTTCCCGAAAGAGCCCGCCGTCCTCGATCAGGATCTCCTCGAGCGCAAGCAGGAGATGGACAATCTACGCGCCCAGATGGATGAGTTCCTGAATATCGTCACCGAGCGCCGCGCCGTCCGTTCCGCCGAAAATATCCTCGTCAATCGAAACGCCAGGATCATCCTTGTCCTCACTGCCGCACTCATCGCAGGTCTTCTCGCATGGGAGACGCGAAGAATCTTCCACCTGCTCACCGCCGCCTACAACCAGCAGGTCAGAGAGATCCAGCAACGCGGCGACGAATCCTACGCACGCGAGCAGTGGCTCAACACCACCATCCGAAGTATCGGAGACGCCGTCATCGCCTGCGACACCGAGGGCAACATCGTCTTCATGAACCTTGTCGCGGAGCGGCTCACCGGCTGGAAGGAAGAAGAGTCCCACGGGGTCTCGCTGCACACCGTCTTCCCCATCTTCAACGAGGACACTCGCGCCGCGGTCGAAAATCCAGTCGACAAGGTGCGTCGCCTCGGCACGGTCGTCGGCCTGGCCAACCACACCTACCTCGTCTCCAAAGACGGCACCGAGATCTGTATCGACGACAGCGGCGCGCCGATTCGCGACAGCTCCGGAAAGATCGTCGGCATCGTCCTCGTCTTCCGCGACATCACCGAGCGTCGCATGTCCGAGAGCGCGCTCATGCGTGCCGAAAAACTCGCCGCCGCTGGCCGTCTCGCCGCCTCGATGGCGCACGAGGTCAACAATCCTCTCGAAGGCCTCACCAACCTCGTCTATATCGCCCGCCGCTCCGACGAGCTCGACGAGATTCGCCACCTTCTCTCGCAAGCTGAGAGCGAACTCAACCGAATCGCCCATATCACCCGCCAGTCGCTCGGCTTCTATCGCGAAACCTCTCTCGCCGCGCACTTCAAGCCCGCCACCGTCGTCCACGAGGTCAGCGACTTCTACCACGCCCGCGCCGCAGCTCTCGGTGTAACCCTCCTCGTCAACACCACCACCGAGCGTGAGGTTCTGGGCACTGCCGGAGAACTTCGCCAGATCCTCTCCAATCTCATCGCCAACGGCCTCGACGCGTGCTCCAGGGGAGACACCATCCGCCTCGAAGCAAGCGCAGCCACCGATCCCCGGGACTCCAGGCGTCAAGGCGTTCGCATCACCATCGCCGACACCGGACAAGGCATCCTTCCCGAGCACATCAACAGCGTCTTCGAACCCTTCTTTACCACGAAAAAAGAGACAGGCACCGGCCTCGGCCTGTGGGTCTCGCGCGAACTCGTCGAAAAGCACGGCGGCAGCCTGCGCGTCCGCTCGCGCACCCTCACCCCGGGATGCGGCACAGTCTTCTCCCTCTTCCTGCCCGTCCAGGGAGGGCGACACCCAGCCGCGGAACTCAACGGACATCAGCCACAGAACAACCTCGCATAAGCATAATTAGCCGCAAGTTAATTGCCCGCTGCGTCAGGCCCCTGTGCGTCATCTTATGCATAGGGGGTTACTTTATGACGAATAACACCGACCACGCCTCACCCGCCGACTCCGCAGTCGTCGCCTCTGCAGTCTTCGATATCCAAAAGATCGCCGCCAGCTTTCCAGACCGCGCCGACACCATGCTGATCGACACCCGTCTCACCGACGAACCGCACGCCAGCTCCCGCGTCTTCCGCGTCTACCGTCCCGTCGCGGCGCACTATCACGCCACCTGCGACGAATACCTCTCCGTTCTCTCCGGCCGGGCAAAGTTTTTCCTTGGCGAAGCACCAACCTTCGAGGTCAGCCTCGGCCAGCTCATCTTCTTCAAGCAGGGCACCATCCACGGTATCCCGGAGATCCTCGAAGAGCCATTCGTCGTCTTAGCCGTCGACACTCCGCGCCGCGATCCCAGCGACGTCCACTTCGTAAACCCCGCCGACGGCACGCCCGAAAGCTTCATCGAGAGCAAGCGCCTGTATTGAATCTCCACAAAACTCACTCGGCAACCCATATCATCATTTACAGAGCCACACGCAAAGCCTGGAAGGCCCACCATCCCTCATGATCGCTGAAATCATCGCTGTCGGCTCCGAGATGCTCACACCCCACCGGCAGGACACCAACTCCCTCTACCTCACCGACGGCCTCAACGACCTCGGCGTCCAGGTCGCCTTCAAGACCATCGTCGGCGACAACCTCTCCCACCTCACCAGCGCCGCCTCCATCGCCATCACGCGCGCCGACATCGTCCTCTTCTCCGGCGGCCTCGGCCCCACCGAAGACGATCTCACCCGCGAAGCCGTCGCCGCCGCGCTCAACCTCACACTGCGCTCCGACCCCGCCATCCTCACCCAGCTCCACAAGCGCTTCGCCGCCCGCCAGATGGTCATGCCGCCCAACAACGCCAAACAGTCCGACGTGCTCGACGGCGCCACCATCCTCGACAACCTTACCGGCAGCGCCCCAGGCCAGTTCCTCGACATCACCGTCCTCGACGCCAGCGGCCAGCCCGTCCGCAAGATCGTCATCCTCCTCCCCGGCCCGCCCAGAGAGCTGAAGCCTCTCTTCGATACCGAGGTCAAACCCCGCCTCGCCGCCGCTCTCCCCCCGCGCCACCTCGCCAAGCGCCTCCTCCGCATGGCCCTCATCCCCGAGTCGCACGTCGACGCGAGAACCGCGCCCATCTACCAGCAATACCTCGATGTCCAGACCACCATCCTCGCCGGCTCAGGCGAGATCCAGCTCCACTTCCTCTGCGCCAAACCCACCCTCGCCGAAGCCCAGCGCCGCGTCGACGAGCTCGCCGAAAAGATCGAAGCCGAGATGGAAGACTCCATCTTCTCCTCCCACGGCGAATCCCTCGAAGAGGTCGTGCTCCTCAACCTCGGCCTTCGCGACCTCACCCTCGCCACCGCCGAGAGCTGCACCGGCGGCCTCCTCGCCCAGCGTCTCACCGCCATCGCCGGCAGCTCGCGTTACTTCCTCGGCGGCGCAGTCGTCTACAGCGACGCGCTCAAAACCATCTTCGCCGACGTCCCCGCCCAGCTCGTCGCCACTAAAGGCCCGGTCTCCCCTGAAGTAGCGCGCGCCCTCGCCGAAGGCATCCGCTCCCGCACCGGAGCCTCTCTCGGCATCTCCATCACCTGCATCGCCGGTCCCGGCCCCGGAGCTCCCGGCCCCGACGCCGACAAACCCATCGGCCTCGTCTACATCGCACTCGCCAGCACTCAAAACACCCAGGTCAAAGAGCTCAACCTCCGCGGCGACCGCGAGATGATCCGCTGGTGGGCCAGCCAGCACGCTCTCGAACTGATCCGCCACCACATCCTCTAGCCTGCACTTCGCAACTCACCCGCCGCACCTGCATCGAGCCCGAACACAAGCCGTAAGACCATTCTCATCCGCACTTGCTAAACTCATTCGGACGACAATGAACCCCTGGCTCCTCTCCATTCCGCTCGCCTACCTCCTCGGGTCCATCCCCTTCGGCTATTTGCTCGTAAAAATCTTTCGCAATGAAGACATTCGCGCCACCGGCAGCGGCAACATCGGCGCCACCAACGTAGCCCGCAGTGGAGCCAAAGGCCTCGGCATCGCCACGCTCCTGCTCGACGTCGGCAAGTCCTTCCTCGCCGTAAAAATCGCCCAGCATCTAGCGCCCGGCAACTACGACCTCGCCGTCATCACCGCCGTCGCCGCTATCCTCGGACACGTCTTCCCCATCTGGCTCGGCTTCCGCGGCGGCAAAGGCGTCGCCAGCGCTCTCGGCGTCATGCTTGCCCTCAGCCTGGCAGCAGCAGCCTGTACCTTCGGCGTATTTCTGGTCGTCGTGCTTCTCACCCGTTACGTCTCCCTCGCTTCGATGATCGGCTCAGCCACCTTCCCGCTCTTCGGCCTCTACTTCCTGCCGCAACGAACTCCCCTCGTCATCGCTGGCCTCGTCTTCATTCCGCTTCTCGTCATCGTCAAGCATCACCAGAACATTCGCCGCCTTCTCGCAGGCACCGAGAGCCGCTTCGGCAAGAAAAAGGGGGGAGAGTGAGCCGAATCGCCGTCCTGGGCGCAGGCGCCTGGGGTACCGCCCTCGCCCTCTCCCTCGCCCGTCGCGGAGGACACCAGCTCTTTCTCTGGTCTCACTCCCCCGCCCTCGCCCAGCAGCTCAGTGAAGCCGGCGAAAATCTGCCCTATCTCCCCGGCTTCACCCTGCCTGTTGATATCCACGTCACCTCCGACCTCCCACGCGCCATCTTCGAGGCCGACATCCTCCTCTGCGTCACGCCCTCGCAACATCTGCGCGGCGTCCTCACCCACATCGCCCCCCTGCTCACCCGCGACCAGATCATCCTCAGCGGCAGCAAAGGCATCGAGGAGACCAGCTTCCTCCGCATGTCCCAGGTCGTCGCATCCGTCACGCGCAATCCCTTCGCTGTCCTCAGCGGCCCCTCCTTCGCGCAGGAGGTCGCAGCCGGCATGCCCACCGCAGTCGTCGTCGCCTCCGAGACCCCCCAGGTCGCCCAGACCATCCAGCGCGACTTCACCTCGTCCAGCCTGCGCGTCTACACCAACGAGGACGTCCCCGGCGTCGAGCTCGGCGGCTCGCTCAAAAACGTCATCGCCCTCGCCGCCGGCGTCGCCAACGGCCTCAACCTCGGCCACAACTCCTCCGCCGCCCTCATCACCCGAGGCATCGCCGAGATGACCCGGCTCGCCGTAGCCTGCGGTGGCCGCCGTCAAACTCTCGCGGGTCTCTCCGGCGCAGGCGACCTCATCCTCACCTGCACCGGCTCGCTCTCACGCAACCGCGCCGTCGGCATCGAACTCGGCCGCGGCCGCCAGCTGCCGGACATCATCGCCGGCCTCAACGGCAAAGTCGCCGAAGGCGTTCGCAGCACCGCCGCCGCCCTCGGCCTCGCCGCACGCTATGCCGTCGAGATGCCCATCACCCAGCAGGTCGATGCTATCCTCCACCACAACAAAAGCCCCAGAGAGGCCATCCGCGAACTCATGGCCCGCCCCGGCCGCGACGAATAGCCTCTGCAGATGTGCAAGCCTAATTCTCCTTCCGACCAGCGGGAGGACCGAAGTTACCAGCCCCGCCGAGAAAAGGTATACAAGTCACGAAGCGACCGCACGCCGCGCAGGCGGTCCGTCCGGCAGGACGCCAGCCATATCTTCATCCGCAGCTGGCACACAGGCCGTTTTGCGCTAAGCTGGTACGCATGCATGATCACGAGCACGGACACATCCCTCCCCCGGACCTTCCCCGACACAAGACCTACATGGGATTCCGTCCGCACATCTTCATCGGCGGCCTCGTCCTCATTGCAATTCTCTTCCTCTATCTCCTTCTGCTTGTGCGCCCCTCGGTCTGGCCGTCTCACGCCGCTCCCGCTCCAGCATCTACCTCTGCGCCAAACTAATCTCGACCCTCTCGCATCGAATCGCCTCAGGTCATGCAAATCTAATCGCCAGTCAATGCATCCAACACCTCATGAGCCAACCGCAACCTTCCAACAGCGACCCCCATCCTGAAGAGCGAACCAGCGACTCCTCCTTCCTTCCTGTCGTCATCGCCTTCGCCGTGGCAATTCTCGTCATCATGGTCGCGGCCATCATCTTCATCAAGACAAGACAGACCAAAGCCATCCCAAACCCAAAAGAACCGCACCCAACCTCGCAGGTCATGCCAGCCGGCCCATCGATCAAACCGGCCGACGCGATCAAACTAAGACGCGATCAAACTAAGCTGAGACACACTCTGGTCTGAACACGCTGTCTCGAAAACTACAAGGAACAAGCATGAAGATCCTCGTCGTCGGTGCTGGTGCCGTAGGCGGTTACTTCGGAACACGTCTCGCGCAAGCCGGTCGCGATGTCACCTTTCTCGTCAGACCCGCTCGAGCGCAGCAACTCCAACGCGATGGCCTCCGCATCCTAAGCCCACATGGTGATGCAACTCTCAAGCCGAAGACCATCACAAGCAGCGAGATCACCAGTCCCTACGACGTCATCTTTCTCAGCGTAAAAGCCCAGGCGCTCGATCAGGCGATCAAAGATATGACACACGCCGTCGGCCCGGACACGATGATCTATCCAGTACTCAACGGCATGCGCCACATGAACACACTCGTCCAAAGCTTCGGCGAACAAGCCGTTCTCGGGGGCGTCTGCATGGTCTCCACAGACCTCGACGAACAGGGACGCATCGTGCAGATCACTCCCATGCAAAAGCTCATCTACGGCGAGCGCAGCGGAGAACTCACCCCTCGCATCCGCACACTCGACGCAATGTTCCACGACGCGAGCTTCGACACGGAGCTCTCCCTCAACATCACCCAGGCCATGTGGGACAAGTGGGTCATCATCGCCTCTCTCGGACTTATCACCTGTCTGCTCGGCGGTCCCATCGGTGAGATCAACAGAGTCCCCGACGGTGAACAGACCGCACTGCAGGCGCTGGAGGAGTGTGCCGCAATCGCCAAGGCCTGCGGCTTCCCCACCCCGCAACCGCTGCTGGAAAACCTTCGCAAACAAGCCACCATGAAAGACTCGCAGTTCACCTCGTCCATGTACCGCGACCTGCAAAAAGGCACTCCCGTCGAGGTCGACACCATCCTCGGCGACCTGCTCGACCACGGCCACGCCCACCACCTCGAAGCGTCTCTGCTCCAGGCCTGCTGCGTCCGCCTCCGCGTCTACCAGAACTCCCTAAAGGCAGAAAAGCACTAGCGGTCGCCCACACCCACTCGGCTCAGCACGTCTAAGGTGGTTTCGCTGCGGGAATATGAGGAAATTTGAAACATCGATAGAACTTATTTATTCGTCATCTCGACCGAAGTCGCGCAGTCTCATCGCGCGACGCAGTGGATTGCGGCCACATCTCTCAGTTGCAGCGAACCGATGCATTCTGCGGTATCCGTCAAGATCCCGGTATTTCGTCTTTACATCTGCGATCGCTTGTCCTCTTCACGCGGAAACCGCTCCTAACTCAACCCGAACACCATCTCCTCGATCAACGGAGGTCGCTGGTCAAAGTCGCTATATCGAATCCATCGCGGACGAACAACAAAGTAAACCAGCCCCGGCCAGCTTTGACGACTCGGCCCATCCGGCCACGCAGAGAAGTAGACATTCTTGTACCGCATCAGTTCCTCACCCACCGGCAGAGACGCCTCACCTTCCAACTGCACCGTCTGCTCTCCCTCCCATCCCACCACAAAGGAGGCCTTTGGATTCGAGGTAAGGTTCCTGTACTTGCGTGTGCTGTTCAGAGTATCGAAGACAATCTCAAGATCTTCCGTCACCGCTATCCCCACAAGGGCCGACTGCGGCACACCCTCCCCCGAGATGCTTCCCAACACCCCCAGCGTGTGACCTGCGAGGAACTCGTAAAGCTCCGCCTTCGTCATAATCGTCATCACCAAAGATAAGCCCGCCACCGCGAAAGTCAACGATCCAAAGAGCGCTGAGGGCCATACCTCCAACATTGCTAAACTAACAAGAGCATGGCTTTTTCTCTCTTCGGCAAACGCGACAAATCCGACCAGCAACCCGACCAGCCCACCGCAGTAGCTTCAGAGCCGCAGGAGCCGAAGCGCGGACTCTTCGACCGCATGAAGCAGGCGGTCACCCGCACCCGCGAGTCCTTCTCCGAATCCATCAGCTCCGTCATCGCCCTCACCCGCGAGGTCGACGAGACCACCCTGGTCAATCTCGAGCCTCTCCTGCTCGCCGCCGACCTCGGCGCCCCCACCACTGCCCTCGTCATGGAGAACCTCCGCCGGCGCGCCCTCCGCGTCGGCATCCAGGGCGGCGACGACCTCAAGCGTCTCCTCAGGGCCGAGCTCAAGCAGGTCCTCGACAGCGTAGCCCGCCCTATCACCCACCCCGCCACACCGCCCGAGGTCATCATGATGGTCGGGGTCAACGGCACCGGCAAGACCACCACCACGGGCAAGCTCGCCGCGTACTTCACCGCGCAGGGCCGCACCGTCCTGCTCTGCGCCGCCGACACCTTCCGCGCGGCCGCCATCGAACAACTCGAAGTCTGGGCCCAGCGCTCTGACGTTCAGATCATCAAAACCAAACAGGGCGGCGACCCCTCAGCCGCGCTCTACGACGCATGCGCCGCCGCCAAAGCCCGCAACACCCAAGTCCTCATCGTCGACACCGCTGGCCGCCTCCACACCAAGACCGACCTGATGAAAGAGCTGGACAAGATGCGCCGCACCGCAGAGAAGTTAGTCCCCGGCGCCCCGCACCAGACCCTCCTCGTCATGGACGCAACGACAGGTCAAAATGGGTTGACCCAGGCCCGCCTCTTCACCGAAGCCGCCCACGTCACCGGCATCGTCCTCACCAAACTCGATGGCACTGCCAAAGGCGGGATCGTCCTGGCCATAGCCACCGAACTGAAACTTCCCGTCGTCTACGCAGGCATAGGCGAAAAGCTCGAAGACATCATCCCCTTCGACAGCGGCAGCTTCATCGACTCCCTCCTCGACTAAAATCCCATAACGATGAACGACACTACAACTCCAGTGGATTATCAGGCTGCATGGCGGGCATACAACCGTCGCTGGTTGACAGCATGTATTTCACTTCCTGTTGGAGCGATTCTGGCGGTTTTATTGACGACGTATTGGCGTCACCTCAACGTATTCGAATTCATGCCGATCTGTGTGGGGCCTTACATCTTTTTCTATCGGCGATTCGTTCGCTGGCCCTGCCCTAGATGCTGCAATCGGGTAACGATACCTAACGCACATAGGATCGAACGCGCCGACTCATGCGGTCGATGTGGCTTGCGAAGAATTGCTGTAATTGAAAGCTAAAGTTAGTTTTCGTCCCTTCGGCAGCGCCAGCTTCGCCAACTCCCCCATAGACTAAGAGACTCGACGAAGCCAGCACCAACAGCTACCTCTCCGCAGTCAGCTTCAAATCACGCGAAGACGAGCCCACCCGCACCCGCCGCGCATCCGACCGCACCCACTTCTTCTCCGCCACCGACCAGTATTCCAGCGCACGCGGCGACACATGCATGGTCACGTCCTTGCTCTCACCCGGCGCCAGCGTCACGCGATCGAACGCCGCCAGCGTCTTCGGTGCAAACTGCACCCCGTGCGGCTGCTGCTCCGGAGCATCCAGGTACACCTGCGGCACCTCATCACCCGCAACCGCTCCCGTATTCTTCACCTGCACCGAAACATCAAGCCCGTTATCCGCAGCCTTCGCCACCTTCAGATCCGAGTACGCAAAGCTCGTATATGAGAGCCCGAACCCAAACGGAAACAGCGGCTCGATCTTCTCCTTATCAAACCACCGATACCCAACATTCACGCCTTCGGAGTAGGTCGTCTTCCCGTCCACGCCCTTATCCGACCGCTCCGGATGCGCCGGATCATTCGCCGCATAGTCGGTCAGCTGCTTCGCCCAGGTAAACGGCAACCGTCCAGCCGGACTCACCTTGCCCAGCAGAACATCAGCCGTAGCCCATCCGCCCTCATCGCCCGGCCACCACATCTGCAGCACGCCCTTCACCTTGCCCAACCACGGCATCGCCACCGGCTGGCTCACATTCATCACCACAATCGTGTTCGGATTCACCGCGGCAATCTCATCCACGAGCTTGTCCTGTTCCCCCGGCAGCGCGAAGTCCGGCTTCCCTCGCGTCCACACAAACACCACCGCCGTATGCGCCTTCTTCGCCGCATCGATCGCCGCCTTGTGATTGCTCTCCCGCAGCTCCGGCGTCGTCCAGTTCAACCGAATCTGCTCCGGCTTATTCGAAGTATCGCTACTCGCCATCACCGTAATCGAGTGCGGCCCCGCAGTCAGCTGCACCGCACGCCGAACATTGTCCAGCCCATCGGTCGTCGGGAATCCGTTATCCTGCGTCGCATACTGCACATCGCCGTGCACCGTACCCTTGGCCGCGCCCGTCTGTCCCACGTGTTTGCCGTCGATCATCAAGCTTCCACGCGCACCCAGCACCTGCAGGTACATCCAGTACTCCCCGGCGCTCGGTACCGTCAGGGTTCCCGCCCACGTCACCGTTCCGCTCGCCGGCAACGACCTCCCATTGCTATGCGTAAAGTCCAGCTGCGCATCGGCCGACTTCCTCCCCGACCGCTCCGTACGCAGCAGTCCCGGCTTGCCATCATGCGACAGCATCGCCGCCGGTACCGGCACCCCGGTCATATCGTCGTCCACCGCATACGTAATGTTGGCCGTAGGAGCGCCCTTCTTCAGCGCCTCCAGCGGACTAATCTGCCGCTCCGTCAACCCAGGGCTCCGCTCGCCGAACGTCCCGATCGCCGCAACCTGCCCCGCCCCCGGCCCAATCAACGCCAGCGACTGCAAGTCATCATTCCCCAGAGGAAGCGCATGTTCATTCTTCAACAACACCGCCGCATCTTCCGCAGTCTTGCGAATCACAGCCGCATTCTCTTCGACATCCTGCGCCGTCACCGTATGCTTCTGCTTGCCATCCAGATAGCCGAACCGATCGATCTCATACAACACTCGCCGCGCAGCAGCCGTAATCGTAGCCTCGGTCACCGTCCCATTCTTCAGAGCCTCCCGCATCGTCGTCTTGTCGTTATCGCGTGGGAAGGCGCTCATATCCATCGAACTCACCTGGGGCTCCTCCGGAATATAACCGCCCAGAATCCCCGCCAGGGCATCCGGGTCCAGAGGCTTTACCGGCGAATTATCCGGCGGCCCCGTCACAAAATAGTTATTGATGAACGCCTTGAACGGACTATCCGCCTCCGCCGCGCCGGGCATCTCCATGTCCAGCCCCTCGTTCAGAAACAGAACGCTATGTACTCCGCCCCAGTCCGAAGTGACAAAGCCCTTGAACCCCATCTCCTCCTTCAAAATCGTCTTCAACGTATCGCTATTGCCGCAAGCAAACGGCCCGTTGATGCGGTTATAAGAGCACATCACCGACGACACGCCTGCGCCAATCGCATCCACAAACGGAGCCGCATAAACCTCATGCAGCGTCTGCTGGTCGATGAAGATGTTGTAAGCATTCGAGTCGTACCCCACATAGTGCTTCGCCATCGCCATCACACCCTGCGCCTGCGCCCCGCGAACCTCCGCCGCGCCCATCGCGCCACTCAGCATCGGGTCTTCGCCAAACGTGTTGTAAGCGCGCGCAAACGTAATATCGCGATCGATATTGATAAACGGCTGCAACACCACATCGATGCCCAGCGACCGCGCCTCGCGCCCAATCACCGCGCCATTGGCCTCCGCATCCTTCGCGCTGAAGGTCGCAGCAACGCCCATCGTCGCCGTCTCGGCCTGCCCGGCCACCCGCGTCAACAAACCCGGCGGCCCATCCGCCATCCGCAGCGAAGGAACATGCAGCCGCGGAACTCCCGGCAAGTATCCCGCCTGCCCCTGATAAACAGAAGGATCCTCGAGCCCACCGCGGATCAGGTTCATCTTCTCTTCCAGCGTCATCTGCTTCAGAAGCCGGTCCACCCTGGCCTCATCCGCCTTCTCCGCCGGAACCGCCTGTGCCCACGAGGCCACAGACACAACGCTCAATGCACCCAGACAAAAAGCGACTGCAAGATACTTGCTCTTCTTCAAAGCCATAGCCTGATATTCCTTCTCTTTCTTGAACCGTGTTCCCGTTGCCGCCAACAAGAAGAGAGCAACAAAGCCCCCGTGGATGCCTATCTACAGCCCAGTTGCCTCACGCCCGCCGAACGCCATACGCGACTCCTCCCGCATAACAGCCGAGTCTTCGCAACAAAGCAAACTGCTTTTTACAAGTTCGAGAATTGTAGCCGAAATAGCGTCGCTATGGTCTACGCCCTATCAGGCGTGAGGGCATCTTCCTTTTTAACGGATCGAGGTTTCGCGCGCAGGTAGCGGTATCTGGTCAACGAACAGTACAAGCTGCCACTAGGCCGATGTTGCAGTCTTGTCTTGCGGCAAGCGGAATGGTACCCTTCGCCAACCGATGCGAAATCTTCTATTTCTGCTCGTTATCCTTCTATTCGTCGTCGCCTTCTCAACTCCCGCACGTGCAGTCGACTGCCACGCGCTCGCGCAGATCGCGCTTCCCGACACCACGATCTTGATTGCCGAGCCGGTCATTGGTGGAAGCTTTACTCCACCCTATGGCGCACCCCTGACAGAATTACCTGCATTTTGCCGTGTGAGCGGCATCCTGCACCCGACCTCGGATTCCGTTATACGCTTTGAGTTCTGGATGCCGGAGAAGGGCTGGAACCATCGCTTTCTCGGGACTGGCAACGGAGGGTTCGCGGGCTCGATCTATTACTCCCAGCTCGGAGATGCCCTGAAGCGCGGCTTCGCGACGGCGGGCTCGGACACCGGCCATCAGGCGGACGCGCAAGACGCAAGCTGGGCCTATCAGCATCCGGAGAAGATTAAGGACTTCGGCTATCGGGCGATCCACCTTACCGCTGAGCGCGCCAAAACCATCATCGACACGTACTACGGCGAACCTCCTACGAAGTCCTACTTCGACGCTTGCTCCGACGGCGGCCGCGAAGCGCTGATGGAGGCACAGAGGTTCCCTGCCGATTACGACGGAATCCTGGCCGGCGCACCCGCCAACAACTGGACAAAGTTGGTTGCAGCCACGGTGGATGTGACCAAGGTGTTCATTGGCAACCCCTCTGGATATATCCCAAGCATCAAGCTCCCTGCGATTACCGCAGCGGTGCTGGCACAGTGCGATGCGCAGGATGGATTGAAAGATGGCATCCTTAACGATCCGCGGACCTGCCATTTTGACCCGGCGACATTGTCGTGCAAACAGGGCGACGAGTTGAGCTGCCTGACCGCGCCCCAGGTCGCCTCTCTGAAGAAGATCTACGCGGGCGGAACCGATAATGAGGGGCACATGATATTTCCTGGCCTGATGCCCGGCGACGAGGTGCACCTATGGAAAAGCTGGCTGGTAGGCGACGGACCTAACGTGAGCCTGTACACGCAGAACTACTTCCGCTACATGGTATTTGACGATCCGAGCTGGAACGCTTTGACCGCCAACACGGATGCAGCTGTGCATGCAGCCGATGCGAAGACCGCCGAGGCACTGAACGCGACCGATCCCGATCTGAGCCGCTTCGCAGCGCGCGGCGGCAAGCTGATCCTGTATCACGGCTGGAACGATCCGGCGATCTCGCCTCTCAACACCATCCAATACTACGAGCAGGTGCAGGGGAAGATGGGCGAGACGAAGACAGCAGATTTCGTACGCCTGTACATGGTTCCCGGGATGGGCCATTGCGCCGGAGGGTCAGGCGCGGCGACTTTTGGACAACTTGGCATGACCACGGCGAAGGGGCCGGAGTACGGCATCTTCGACGCGCTGGAAAAATGGGAAGAGCAGGACACTGCGCCGGGCTCCATCATCGCGACCAAATACGGCGCTGCCAAGAAAGTGGAGATGACGAGGCCGATATGCCCGTATCCTCAGGCTGCGAAGTACAACGGCAACGGCGACCCGAATGACTCGGCCAGCTTTACCTGTGCTGCGCCCGGCCATTGACCCCTTCGCAGAGGGTAGCGTCAGATGGAAGACAGATGCTAGAAAGGCGGCGCCGTTACCCGCTCTCTCCACTCTCAAGAACGAATGGAACTATCCCAACCAACCCGCGCTGCTCAAGATCAGGCCTTCATGCGGCGAGCCCTTAAGCTCGCCGCGGAGTCCATCGGACTGGCCTCGCCCAACCCGCAGGTAGGCTGCGTCCTCACCCAGACGCCACCCGGCGAAGGCGCCCCGAAGGTCATCGGTGAAGGCGCCCACCTCTACGCAAATCGCGACCACGCCGAGATCGTAGCCCTCAAACAAGCGGCCCAGCGCGGCTTCTCCACCGTCGGAGCCACCGCTTACGTCACCCTCGAACCCTGCAGCCACCAGGGCCGCACCGGCCCCTGCGCCGACGCCCTCATCGCCGCCGGCATCAGTCGCTGCGTCGTCGCCACCAAGGACCCCAACCCCCAGGTCAGCGGCCAGGGACTCGCCAAACTACGCGCCGCAGGCATCGAGGTCACACTCGGAGTCCTGCAAGATCGAGCCCGCGAGCTGAACGACGCCTTCGCCCACTTCATCCAGCACCACACCCCCTTCGTCACCCTCAAGGCCGCACTCTCGGTCGACGGCAAGCTCGCACCACCGCCAGCCTCCCGCTTCCCCAACCAGCCCCACTGGCTCACCGGCCCCGCCGCACGCTACGAGGTCCAACTCCTCCGCCACGCCTCCGACGCGGTCCTCACCGGCATCGGCACCGTCCTCGCCGACGACCCACAGCTAACCGATCGCAGCGGCCTCCTCGCGCTGAACGGTATACCCCGCCGCCGTCCACTCCTCCGCGTCATCCTCGACTCACAGCTAAGAATCCCTCTCTCTTCCCAACTCGTCCGTTCAGCGAGCAACTCTCACGACTCAGGCGAGCCGGACCTGCTGATCCTCTGCAGCAAAACCGCGCCGAGCGCCAGGATCACTGCCCTCACAGATCTCGGCGCTCAGGTCGAGACCATCCCCGATCACACCGGGCGCCTCAGCCTCTCCGCCGTCCTCGCCACCCTCGCCGAACGCAACATTCTCAGCCTCCTGCTCGAGTGCGGCTCTCACTTGAACGGTGCCTTCCTCCAGCAAAACCTAGTTGACAAGGCCGTTCTCCTCTACGCCGAGGCCGAACTCGGCGACCAGGCAATCCCCTTCGCCCAGGGCATAGGCTCCCCGTACCTCTTCGAGGAGTCCCTGCACCGCATTACCCGCACCGCATATGGCCCAGACGCCTCCGTGACCGGCTACCTCCACGACCCCTGGCCTTTGCTCCCGCCCAACCCCAGCCTTCCCCCGGCGAAAGCGATAATCTAACACCATGTTCACTGGCCTGATCGAAACCACCGGCAAGCTTCTAGCCATTACCCCGACCGCAGGCGCGACCCGCATCACCATCGCCTCGCCCACGCTCACCGCGCGCCTCAACACCGGCGACAGCATCGCAGTCAACGGCGTCTGCCTCACCGCTCTCAGCATCGAGCCGAACGCCTTCCCCCCGCGCTTCTCCGCAGACCTCGCCGCCGAGACTATCGCCCGTACCACCCTCACCCACCTGCGCCCCGACGCCATCGTCAACCTCGAGCTCCCCACACCCGCAGGCTCGCCGCTCGGAGGCCACGTCGTCCAGGGCCACGTAGACGGCACCGCCATCCTTCAATCCCTCACCCCCATCACACCCGATCAACCCGAAACTGACTGGCGCCTCCGCATCCAGCTCCCCGACACCCTCACCCGCTACGTCGTCCCCCAGGGCTCCATCACCATCGAAGGCATCAGCCTCACCGTAGCCTCCATCGTCGGCAACAAAGTAGAGGTGGCCATCATCCCCCACACCTACGCCGCCACCAGCCTCCACACCCTCACCCCCGGCACCCCCCTCAACATCGAAGTCGATGTCCTCAGCAAATATGCCGAACGCCAGCACTTCTCAGAAAAATTCACCCTCACCGAGCAGTACCTGATCGCTAACGGCTACTAACCGCCACAGAAGAGACTGGTCCCTCGATTGACCCACCTGTAAAGATCAAAACGCATCGGCACAAAGAAAAAAGCGCGACCAAATGGCCGCGCTTTTTAGCACTTCGTGTCGCGAAGTTAGATCGAGCTCATGTTGTGCAGAAACTCCTGATTGTTCCGAGTCTTCGCCAGCTTATCGGTCAGCAGCTCCATCGCTTCAACAGGCGACAGCGGATTGAGCACCTTGCGCAGAATCCAGGTTCGCTGCAGATCCTCCTTCGGAATCAGCAGCTCCTCCTTACGCGTCCCGGAACGCTGAATGTCGATCGCCGGAAACACACGCTTATCCACCAGCTTGCGATCCAGAATCACCTCCATGTTGCCGGTTCCCTTGAACTCCTCGAAGATCACCTCATCCATGCGCGAGCCCGTATCAACGAGCGCAGTCGCAATGATCGTCAGCGAACCGCCCTCCTCGATGTTGCGAGCCGCACCGAAGAAGCGCTTCGGCCTCTGCAGAGCGTTCGAATCCACACCGCCTGAGAGCACCTTGCCCGAAGGCGGAACGATCGTGTTGTAAGCACGCGCCAGACGAGTAATCGAGTCCAGCAGGATCACCACATCGCGCTTATGCTCCACCAACCGCTTGGCCTTCTCGATCACCATCTCGGCAACCTGCACGTGTCGCGCTGCCGGCTCATCGAAGGTCGAAGAGATCACCTCACCCTTCACCGAGCGCTGCATGTCGGTCACCTCTTCCGGCCGCTCATCGATCAGCAATACGATTAGCACCACCTCTGGATGATTCGCCGTAATGCTATTCGCGATCGACTGCAGCAACATCGTCTTGCCAGTACGTGGCGGCGCCACAATCAGTCCGCGCTGCCCCTTACCCACCGGCGTCAACAGATCCATCACGCGGCCGGAGATATGCTCGCGAACCGTCTCCATCTTCACCCGCTCCTGGGCGTACAAAGGCGTGAGGTTGTCGAACAGAATCTTGTTTCGCGTCTCTTCCGGCGATTCGAAGTTGATCGCCTCGATCTTGACCAGAGCGAAGTACTTCTCGCCCTCGTGCGGCGGACGGACGTTACCGCTGATCGTGTCCCCTGTCTTCAGGTCAAACTTGCGAATCTGCGAGGGAGAAACGTAGATGTCGTCGGGACCAGGCAGGTAGTTGTAATCGGGAGAGCGGAGGAAGCCGTAACCATCGGGCAGAATTTCAAGCACGCCCTCCGCAAAGATATGGCCTTCTTTTTCGCTCTGCGCCTGCAAAATCTTGAAGATGAGGTCTTGCTTGCGGAGACCACTGGTTCCGGCAATGTCGAGACCGCGTGCCAGTTTACCCAGCTCCGCGATATTGTGTTCTTTTAACTCGGAAATCGTCATGTTTTACCTGGAAATTTGAATTTTAGGAGGGATTGTTTGGAACTGAGGCGGGATCTGCTTGACGGGGGGTCGTGCGGAAGGCCGGTTGATGAAGCTTGGAATGCGGGGTGGGTGATAAAGCGGATAAGGGATAAGGGGATTTTGTTTGAAAGTTAACGAGGTGATACAGCCGCGCGTTAAGCCGCGCGGCGCTCTTGCAATTGTACCTTTTCTACAACAGCTTCGCCAGACTCATCCATAGGGATAGTGTCCTTGAAACGATCAAGAACTTCGTTGGTAGTGTCTTGCAACCGCGTATTTGGCTTATGCAGCTTACGCGTCGCCTTCGACGCCAGTTGACAAAGCTCATATCGATTGTTTACGTGCGTGAGAGCTCCAAAAATAAGATCCGAGCGCATATTTCTCCCTTTCAATTTTCGAAGCGGAAGCGTCTTGTTAGCGCTAACTCGCTCGAAATCATTCAAATGTGGCAACCAATCTTCGAGACCGTTGCCGTGAGTAGCCTCATACGTTAGACGCAAAAAATGCGTCCGGGGACTCGCAATTCATCAGAAATCTCAACCATTCATGATATCTGACATATCGCGTTTGCTGGCCGAACAGATTGCCCGGCTTGCTAAATAGCGTTCCTTGCCGAATCTGTCTCTTCCGTAGGATTCAGCGCTCGCCGCGCCCAGGTGTGAAACAGGAGGCTCGCCAGACATCTGGCAAGTCATAAATCATCGCAGAGTACCCGGCCCGTCTTTCAAAAATCCTGCCGGCCCTGAGCAACTGCGACTTCAAGGAAAGTAAACTGTTCGGCGCCCTAGGTCAATACTTTTTTCGGGAACCCCGGAATAAGGAAATTCCAGAAACGGGATACATCTGCGCATCCTACCCGGTTTACGCCCAATAGCTTCGGTCTAAAGTGCGGTATTGAATAGCCTCGGCGATGTGCTTAACTGCTATATCCTGCTCGCCCCCCAGATCTGCTATCGTCCTTGCTACCTTCAAGATACGGTCATGTGCCCGGGCACTTAGCCCTTGTTGCTGCATTGCTCGTTCGAGCAGTCGTTCTGCATCGGACGACAACTCACAGAAGGAACGTATCTGCTGCGTATTCATCTGGGAGTTGGCAAAAATCTGCCGCGATGCCCCCTTCGACGTTCCCTTCGTCCGCGCCGCAGCCGCTCCAAATCGCTCATGCTGCCGCTCCCTCGCCGCCAGCACCCGAGCCCGAATCTGCTCCGACCCCTCCGCCGCCGCACCACCGCGCAACTCCTTATATTGCACCGCGGGTACCTCGATATGAATATCAATCCGGTCCAGCAAGGGCCCGGAGACCTTCGAAACATACCGCTGGATCATCGGCGGCGTACACATGCACTCCCGGGACTTGTCGTTGAAATATCCACAGGGGCAAGGATTCATCGCTGCAGCAAGCATGAACCGCGCAGGAAAGCTCAAACTCATCGCCGCACGGGCGATCGTTACATGGCCATCCTCCAACGGCTGCCGCAGCACCTCCAACACGTTTCGCGGAAACTCCGGCAGCTCGTCCAGAAACAGCAGCCCGTTGTGGGCCAGCGACACCTCGCCCGGCCGCGGCATCATCCCGCCGCCAATCAACCCGGCGTCCGAGATCGTATGGTGCGGCGAACGGAACGGTCGATGCGCCACCAACCCCTGCTCAGAGTCCAAAACCCCCGCCACCGAGTGAATCTTCGTCGTCTCTAGCGCCTCTTCGAATCTGAGCGGAGCCAGAATGGACGGCAGTCGCTTGGCGAGCATCGTCTTGCCCGAGCCCGGCGGCCCAATCATCAAAATGTTATGTCCACCCGCAGCCGCCACCTCAAGCGCACGCTTCGCCACCTGCTGTCCGCGCACGTCTTTGAAGTCGAAGGGAAAGTGCTGCATCTCGTTCAGAAGATCGGTCGTCTCCACCTTCAGCGGAGTCGCCTTGATGCCACCCGTCACCGCCGAGTTCAACAGCTCCCGCACCTCCAGCAGCGACTTCACCGGATAAACATTGACCCCTTCAACGACCGCCGCCTCCCGCGCATTACTCGCCGGAATAATGAGGTTCGGAATCCCTTTTGCGCGCGCCGCCACCGCAATCGGCAGCATCCCCTGCACCGCCCGCAGGCTGCCATCCAACCCCAACTCCCCCACCAGCAGATAGTCGCTCAGATCCTTGATATGCAGTGAGCCATAGGCTCCCAGTATCCCGATCGCAATCGGCAGATCGAACCCCGAACCTTCTTTCTTAAGGTCTGCGGGAGCCAGGTTGATCGTGATCCGCGTAGGAGGAATCTCGAAGCCGGAGTTCTTGATCGCAGAACGCACCCGGTCACGACTCTCCCGCACCGCCGCATCCGGCAATCCCACCGTGTGAAACTGTTCCTGGTCTAACTTGATGTTGGAAAAATCGACTTCTACATCGATGATGTGGGCGTCAATCCCATACACTGCAGCACTGCGAGCCTTGAAAAGCATGAATAAGCCGATGAACCCTTGGGGCGAGGAGATTTTGCCGAGTATAGCACCCGCCACATCACTCACCGGCTCGGCAAGCGAATCGCCTTCAACGAAACAGTGGGAAATCAGGGTAGTGGATCAGTTTGATTTTAGGGGATGGGAGCAATAATGAATTTGACTAAATAGTACATAAACGAGTGTGGGTGTTGACTGGCATAAACACCAGCAATAATCAATAGCGCTATCCCAGCTACCTTACCCCAAGGAGGTCTCGAGCCAATCGCCTCTGGCTGCTTATCCATTCCAGCCATGCTCTCAGGGTGTGAGGCGAGGCGCAAGGCAAAAGCGAAGGCTATTGGAAGAGTAGAGCCCAACCATCTCCGCAATCGACCAAACGTGATCGGTCAATCCCGCTTTCCTTCGGCGACAAGCTCGCGAGGATGCCACCGATCCCGCAACCAACAGGTGGAAGAGAATACCACTAAGACCATTGGCCGAGCGCATGCTGCCGTGATCGCTGCCTTTGGCGAGCCAACCCAAAATATCCCTTCAAATCCAGCCCAAGAATCGCATGTCAAGCCCAAAACCCATCTAAACCACTGAATCACAAGGAAATCCACTTGGCACTTTAGTTAGGTCCGCTTGGCTATACTCTTAAATAAGGGAGAGAAAACAAAAGGTTCCAGACTGCATCACACGCTAACTCGTTTGTTTACAATGTTCTGCAGGTAACTTCTTTGTTTGCATATTTTTACGGACCAAGACCGCCCGTAAACAATTGAAAATAGGATGTTTACGCGCGGGTAATAGGAGGGGGGTACCCCAAGGCAGAAGGACCAGAGGGGACGAAGATGGCAACAAAATCATGCATAGCCACCTTCGGCCACCTCGCCCTGGAGCTCCCGGGAACCGCAGCTAAAATCCCCCACGCCTGCACCTCCAGCCAAAGCCACCCGCAGCCCCCTACAATAACCTCGTGAACACCAGCCTCTTCGAACTCTTCAAAATCGGCATCGGCCCCTCAAGCTCCCACACCGTAGGCCCCATGCGCGCAGCCCTCCGCTTCACCCGCGAACTCACGGAAAAAAATCTCCTTGAACCAACCGCAAGGGTCAACGTCGACCTCTACGGATCGCTCGCCCTCACCGGCATCGGCCACGGAACCGACCGCGCCATCCTCCTCGGCCTCCTCGGCGAAGCGCCCGACACCGTCGACCCAGCCACCGTCGAAGCCAAGATCGCCGCAATCCGCTCCACTGGCTCACTCGCACTCAACGGCAAAAAGACAATCCCCTTCCCCGAATCCGAGAACCTCAACTTCCGCCGCAACCAGATGTACCCCGACCCCGCCGTCCACTCGCACCCCAACGGGATGCGCTTCACCGCCTTCGACCGCGCAGGCGCAAAGTTGGTAGAAGAGGTCTTCTACTCTATCGGCGGCGGCTTCATCGTCTCCGAGGCCGAGCGCACCGCAGTATCCGCAACCGATACGCGCACAGTTCCCTACCCCTTTCGCAGCGCCGAAGACCTCCTCGCCACCGCGAAGCGACACAACCTCACCATCTCCGATCTCGTCCTGGCGAACGAGGTCGCCCTGCTCAACGATCCCAACATCATCATCAACCGCCCTCGATCCACCGCCTCGACCGCGACGCAATCCCCCGAGAACAAGATCCGCGCCAGCATCCTCGCCCTCTGGCAAACCATGGAGCAGTGCACCGAGCGTGGTATCGCCACCGAAGGCATCCTCCCCGGAGGACTCAACGTTCGCCGACGCGCCCATCGCCTCGCAGAACGCCTCAACACGATCGGGTCCAAAGACCCTCTGGCCCCCATCGACTGGGTCACCGTCTACGCCATGGCGGTCAACGAAGAGAACGCCGCCGGAGGCCGTGTCGTCACCGCCCCCACCAACGGAGCCGCGGGCGTCATCCCTGCCATCGGCAACTACTACATGCGCTTCATCGAAGGAACCGAAGCAGAAAAGGAAGAGGGCATCCTCCGCTACTTTCTTACCGCTGCTGCCATCGGTATTTTGTACAAGGAAAACGCCAGCATCTCAGGCGCCGAAGTAGGCTGTCAGGGAGAGGTCGGCGTAGCTTGCAGCATGGCCGCAGGCGGACTGGTCGCTGCGCTCAATGGTACGAACGCGCAAGTAGAACACGCAGCAGAAATCGCAATGGAGCACAACCTCGGTATGACCTGCGATCCCATTGGCGGCCTTGTCCAGATTCCCTGCATCGAGCGCAACGGCATGGGTGCAGTCAAAGCCATCAACGCCTGCCGCATGGCCATGCACGAAACCGGCGACCACAAACTTTCACTCGATCAGGTCATCGCCACCATGTATCAGACCGGCCTCGACATGCAATCCCGATACAAAGAAACCTCGCTTGCCGGCCTCGCCCTCAACATCATCGAGTGCTAGTGACGTCGCTCGACTATCTTTGACAAGCTGGCGCCTTCAAACATAACTGCCTTCGTTCTCCAAAAATAAGAAAGCCGATACAAACTTTGCATCGGCCCCTTACACAATCTCTCCAACGGATTGCTACTTATGCGTCACCAGCAGCGAGATACGGCGATTCTGGGCCCGTCCCTCTTCAGTGGCATTGTCGCCAACTGGATGCTCATCCCCATAGCCTTTGGACTCAAGCCGCGACGGAGCGACCCCTGCTGCCACCAAAGCATCCATCACATTCTTAGCACGCGCATCGGAGAGAGCGACATTCGCTGCCGCGTTTCCAGTGTTGTCGGTATAGCCACCAAGCTTCACATGAACGTTGGGATAGGCTTTTAGAATCGCAGCAATATTGCCGAGCTGCTCCTGTGAAGATGGCTGCAGAGTAGCTTTACCGGTGTCGAACAGCAGGCGGTCAAAATTAAACCAAGTTGTTGTATCTACCGGTTTAGAAGAGTCTCCCAGGAAACTGATCAGTTTGCTCTCAATACCGAATCGGGGAATATTCAATTCGACCCCATCCGGCAACTTCGTCTTGAAAAAATCCCCAAGAGCTGAAGCAGCCGAGGAGCCCGCATCGGCAGCCGCAGTCGAAGCAGGTTGCACCGCGTCACTGACTGGTGCCTTGGTTCGATTGAAGAACCAAAACAGACAAAGCAACAACGCAGCCAGCAGAACAGCGGGCCACAACCAACGATTGCCAGTAGCAACCTTCGGGACTGCTGCTGTCACATTCGAAGCGAGATTCGAAGCGCCGCCCATCAGGCTACCGAGTCCTGCAGGCAGGAACCGCTGGAAGCTTGGAGCCTCGGCCTTCAATGTCGAACCAAGGTCGGCGGCACTCAAATTATTTTGACGAACATGCTGCCCTAAAACTCCAAGTACCAGAGGAGCAGCCATAGCCAGGAGTGATCCTGCCTTGCCGCTCGAAACACCTACCGACCGACCGATCGAATCGGTCACTGACGACATATTGGAGCCAAAGATGCTTGATAGAAACTGGCTGCCAAGATTCGCAACCGGAGAGGACGTAGCGCCCGAGGCCAACGATCCCAGATTCGACGTCAGGCCTGAAAGAGCGCTTGGACCGTTCGCGGGGTTTGTAATAAGGCTAAATATCTGTCCCAAAAATCCAGGTTGGCCGATCTTAGCGACAAGACCCGCGAGCATAGCGGCAGACCCAGTCTGGAGACCACGTTGGACAGTGTCAGTAGACTCTCCAAGCTGCGAAGCCACTGGACCAAGAACCTGAGGACCCAACAGTCCCATGAGGCTTTCCACGATAGAACCCGCCATAAACTCTCCTTTTTAGACCAAAGTTAGGTACTTTTGAGTCAAAATCAGGAATCAAATTGCAGGGCCCGGGGTTTTACATACACACCCATCTAGAGACCTATAGATAGGCGCGTAAGATGTTTGTTTCACGAACTACAGTTGTCCTCCTAATGAAATTATTGGTAATGAAACTCTATCCTCGTCCTATTGCCAGCGCCACGGAATTTCCTCCGCCCAGACAGAGTGCCGCTACCCCTTTCTTCGCGTCCCTTCGCATCATCTCGTAGATCAGCGTCACCAGAACTCGCGCACCGCTCGCTCCTATAGGATGTCCAATCGCCACCGCCCCGCCATTCACATTCACTTTCCCGGCATCCAGCCCTAACTCCCTCATCACTCCCAGGGCTTGAACGCTGAACGCTTCATTCAACTCGAACAAATCCACTTCATCCCGCTCCCACCCAGCTCTCTCTAATACTCTCCGGACTCCAGTTACCGGAGCGAGCATCACCCACTTCGGAGCAACTCCGCTCGTAGCCTGCGCCTTGATCGTCACCATCGGCTTCAAACCCAGTTCCTGGGCCCGCTTCGCCGACATCACCACCACCGCCGCAGCCGCATCATTCACACCTGGTGCGTTTCCCGCGGTCACAGTCCCATCCTTCCTGAAGGCCGGCTTCAAGGCAGCAAGCGCCTCGGCCGAAGCGTCCTCCCGTACACTCTCATCCCGCGACACCACGGTGACCGCACCCTTCTTCCCTGGCACGGTCACCGACACCACCTCCGCGTCGAACCGCCCCTCCTTCCAGGCAGCACTCGCTTTGCGGTGCGAAGCGAGCGCATAAGCATCCTGCTCTTCGCGCGTAATCGAATGCTTTTCTGCGACGTTCTCCCCCGTAATGCCCATGTGATAGTCCTCACAGGCGCACCATAGGCCATCTTTCACCATCGAATCCACCACGACTGCGTCGCCCATTCGGAATCCCTTCCGTCCCTGCGGCAGCAGATAAGGTGCGTTGGACATCGACTCCATCCCCCCAGCCACCACAACTTCGGCATCGCCAGCCATCACCGCCTGCGCCGCCAGCGCCACGGCCTTCAAACCCGACCCGCACACCATATTGATCGTCATCGCCGAAACCGTATCCGGCAGCCCGCCCTGTAACGCCGCCTGTCGAGCCGGGTTCTGTCCCAGCCCCGCAGGAAGCACGCATCCCATCAAACACTCATCCACGCTCGCTGCGTCAATCCCAGCACGCTTCACCGCCTCGCGGACCGCGATCGCACCAAGCTCTACCGCCGTCATCTCCGCAAACGCCCCTTGAAACTTCCCCACTGGCGTCCGCACCGCAGCAACAATCACAACATCCTTCATCAATCGAATACCTCGATGAAACTTTACTCCTCTGGCTGGACTTCGCACCAACCGGTAATCCCCGCGTCCCGCAGCGAAAGACAAAGCTTCGTTCACAACACGATGCCTTTTTGTCATTGCCATGTGCATGTCCTCGAATCCGTCTGCCTCTAACAAAGATTCAAAGAACTTCGAATTGCATGACAACTTTTGCATTTCTCTTCGTCACTCCGATCACACAAAGGTCGTACTCAACCCAACGCCTAATCTCTCAAGATTCGCGAGCCGCCATCGCTCCACGCGGCTCTGGAACGAATGTCCGGCACAGAACTCACATCCTTTCGAACTCCCCATGCAAAAAAGAATTTGCCTCTCCTTCATTTTTTGCTTGACAGTGAAATTTCGTAAATCTATACCTTCGTTAGCTGCAATGCAGCTAGTAGTAGAGTCAATGTCTAATCACTAGGGAGAATAGGCACATGGCAACTAAGAAAGCCGCAAAAAAAGCACCAGCGAAGAAGGCAGCAAAAAAGGCAACCAAAAAGTAATCCAACCAAGGCAAACAGAAAGGGGGACGCGATAAGCGTCCCCCTTTCCGCATCTGAAAGAGCCCGTCATTATTGGGTTGCAGTCGCCTTCGCAGCGTTCTTCGGCGTCGACAGATAGCCAGACACCTTGTTCTTCTCAATCACATTCACCACCAGCTCATACAGCACCGGATCCTTGCCGTTATAAAACTGCACCGGCTCATCCAGCCCTTTATCCTTCTTCTCGATCGTGCGGTCGTCCGAGCTCACATTCAACGTGTAGCGCGAATGCTTCTCGTCCGCCTTCTTCAATTGCAGCTTGATCGTCGACAACAGCGTGGGCTTCGCGCCCTTCTGCAGGGTGAACTCCAGGTAGTTCCGATCCCCCTTGTGTTTCAGTACCTCCAGCTCGTCGTGATTGGTCGCGATCAACCCGCTCATCACCCCCGCATCGCCGACGACGCGATTCAACTGCGTCTTGGTCGCCTCCAGATCAGACTTCGTCGTGGCAACGTCGGTCTTAACGCCGCCCACATCCGTCTTCACGCTCGCAACATCGGTCGACACCGCGCCAATCTGCTTGGAGTTTTTCGCAGCCTCCTCCTCTAGCTTCGCCGTCGCAAACTTCTGTTGCGCGATGATGCTCTGAGTCCGCTGCTCAATCTGTTTCTGTGCAACACCAACGCTCTGCCCCAGCGTTTCGCTCGTCGCTCGGAGCCGTGCGTTGGTCGCCTCCAGCTTTTCCGTCAGTTCAACGTTCTTCTGGTCCGCTGCCACGATCTTCTGTTCCGCCGCAGCAAGATGATTCTGCAGACCGTAGCACCACACTAGTCCACCAAGCGCCGCCAGCAACGCGACCGCCACCACTCCAAGCAGTGCTCCCGAGATCGACCTCTGCTCCACGTACTCTTCGCTCATCACTCTCTCCTAAGCTTCTCTTCCCTAAGCTTCATTTCCTTTGACGCATCGCGGACCCATAGCTCACAAGCTACTCATCCGCCTAAAAACAGACACACCCAAACTATAACCTCTCCTCAAAGCCAACTAAACTAATTCCATGCACCACCCCGACCTATGCATCGCTGGAGCCGGAATCATCGGCCTAGCCCTTGCCCTTGAACTCCACGACCGCGGTTACCGTGTCACGGTGTTTGACCAGGGCGCTCCGCTCGCTGAATCATCCACTGCAGCCGCTGGTATGCTGGCCGCCCACGATCCTGACAATCCGCCCCAGCTCCTGTCTCTTTCCGCCCTCAGCCTCTCGCTCTACCCCGACTTCCTCGACCGCATCCACACTCTCTCTGGCCTCCGCGTCCCCTTTCAAACCCACACTACCTTGCAGTCCGTTCCGCCCGACATCGCCATTGCAGATAGCGAACTCACCCGCGAAGATCTCGCTCATCTCCTACCTGCTCTCACTCCCAGCAACCATCGATTCCTTCTTCTAGACGAGCACAGCCTCGACCCTCGTCAACTCGCCTCAGCGCTTCTAGCCGCCGTTCGCGCTACCACCATCGACCTCCAACCGCACACTCGCGTCTTTTCTACCCGCTCCATCGACAACGCAGTTGAGATCACCACTCCCAAGGGCACAATTCATGCTGCCCAGTTCGTCAACTGTACAGGGGCCTGGGCGGCCGCTACCTCGCTCCTGCCAAATATTTCGGTGGCTCCAAAGAAGGGCCAGATGTTTTCCGTCTCGTTGCCCCCATCGCTCCCACTGCACTTCGTCCTCCGCACCCCCGACATTTATATCGTCCCTCGCACAGCCGGCCCCGCCACCGGGCGCGCCATCATCGGAGCGACCGTCGAAGATATCGGCTTCGACAAGGCCGTCCATCCGGCCGACATCGATCGTCTCCGATCCCTCGCCGCCGCTCTCCTTCCCGCCATCTCCAAGGCCCACCAACTCGAAGCCTGGTCTGGCCTGCGCCCCGCAACTTCCGACGGCCTTCCCCTTCTCGGAGTTCTCCCAGGTCAGCCGAATCACTTCATTGCCACCGGCCACTATCGGAACGGGATTCTCCTCGCGCCAGCCACCGCACGTGTTATGGCAGAATTCATCGTTGGCGAAACCCCATCCGTAGACATCTCACCCTTCTCTCCAGTGCGAGCCCTCTCCTTGCTCCCATCACCTTAGTTCGCACAGCATTACCGATATTCGCCCAATCGGTCGTGACAACCGTTTCATCGCTGCGCTATAACCAGATGTACTTAGTTTGGGCCCGCATCAAATTCGCCCCTGGAGAAGCGCCTTATGTCTACCGCTGTCGCACCGAAAGGCCTGGAAGGCATTGTCGCCACCACGTCTGCTATCTGCTGGATCGACGGAGACGCCGGCGTTCTCTCCTATCGCGGCATTGATATTCACGAACTCGCTCAGTTCTCCAGCTTTGAGGAGACCACCTACCTTCTCTGGTTTGGCAAGCTTCCCTCTGCCGCCGAACTCGCAGAGTTTACCCGCCATCTTTCCGTTGCACGAGAACTCAATTCGAAGATCGTCGACTTCCTTCGCAGCGTCCCAGCCAACGCCACACCCATGCAAGTCCTCCGCACCGCCGTCTCTCTTCTCAGCATCTACGACGCAGACGAAGCTGACTGCACCCATGACGCGAACGTCCGCAAATCCTTTCGCCTCACGGCACAGATCCCGATGATCGTCGCTCTCTTCGACCGCATCCGCAAGGGCAAGCCCCTCGTCGAAGCCGACAAGTCTCTCTCCCACGCCGCCAACTTTCTTTGGATGCTCAACGGTGAAAAGCCCTCCGACACCGCCACCCGTGCCTTCGACATCGCTCTTATCCTTCATGCCGACCACGAGCTCAACGCCAGCACCTTCGCTGCGCGTGTCATAGCGGCTACCCTCGCAGACATCCACTCCGCCATTACGGGTGCCATCGGCGCCCTCAAAGGCCCCCTCCACGGAGGAGCCAACGAGGCCACAATGAGGCTCCTCTACGCCATCGACAAGGCTGGGGCCGATCCCGTCGAGTACGTCAAGCAGATGTTCGCCGAAAAGAAGAAGATCTCAGGCTTCGGCCATCGCGTCTACCACACCGAAGATCCCCGAGCAACCCATCTCCGCCGCATGTCCGAAGAGTTGGGCAAAGCCGCAGGCAACACCAAGTGGTTCGACTTGTCCCGCAAGATCGAGCTCTTCGTAAAGCAGGAAAAGAAACTCAACGCCAACGTCGATTTCTACTCTGCTTCTACCTACACCACCCTCGGTATCGACATCGATCTCTTCACTCCCATCTTCGCCATCAGCCGTATCTCCGGCTGGGCCGCCCACGTCATAGAACAGCACGACGACAACCGCCTCATACGCCCACGCGCCGACTACACCGGACCGGCCTACCCAGCGACCTACATTCCCATCGAAAAGCGCTAACCATACACCTTCCTCTAATCGGAAGCCCTCGCGTAGCCACCGTGCGCTCGAAGTTCCCTGGACTCTCTTCCACAACAAAAAAGGCAGCCCGCAAGGCTGCCTTTTTTGTTGTAGTTTCCAGTAGTTTAGTGATGAGCTGGATGATGCACAGGCGCCTTGGTCGGAGTCTTCTTCGGCTCGACCACCGCCCCATCGCTCATCGTAATCAAAATTGGGCTGGGCGTAAATGAGGCGTAAGTGCCGCTCACGGTAACTTTCGCTCCCACCGCAGGTGGCGTCTTCAACGGAGCGGCCAGCTGGAAGGTAAAGTCCGCCGTCTTGGATTGCACTGCATCGTCAGAGACCGCAACTTGCAGAGCAGTATCGGAGACAGCGATCACAGTCGAATCCGGAAATTGGACTGACTTACCCTTCATTGTGTCCCATACTTTTGCAGCATCCTCAGGCTTGCCATTCGCCAGAATGAACTCCTTGTCACTGATCGCGAGTGTGGAAAGATCCGGAGTACTCGAGATAACCCCTGCGACGATATCGGCAGGCGATGGAGCTGGCTTAATTTTGAAGTCAGCCGGTGGATTTAGGTTCGTCTGCACCGCAGCCGTCACTGCATCGTAGCCATCGTCGGCACCGTGGTATTTCTTGTAGCAGAACTTCGCCAGAGGCATCATCTGGCTCTTGTATGGCTCTGGAGCAAAGGCTGCGGCGCGCGACGTGTACCAGGTGCAGTTCACATAGTCCGGGGGAGTTGACTGATAGTAGGCTTGCCCCAGAATAAAGGTGTCCTGCAAGAGCACACCGGGGGTTTGGGTCTGGGCAACCGGGACACTGGCCAGTTCAGCCTTGTAGTTCGTGATCGCGGTAGCGGTATCTTTCTTATTCAAAGCAGCCGCACCAATCGCGCCATAGAAAACCGGCGTCGCGGCATCTTTGACCTTGGCGAAGTCTGCATCGCTCATATCTGCCGGTTTGGTCGTAACTGCCAGCCCCTTCTGCCCAAACTCAGCAGCCTTGTCCAGTGCCGCCTGCTTCGCGGCTGGGTCGGTCGCCTGATCACCCTGTTGTTTCCGGAAGTAGACCTCGAAGGTAAGGGCGCGCAGATTGTTGGGGTCCACCTGCAACAGCCGATCCGCTGCATCCAGCGTCTTGGCCGGATCGAACGCAGCATACGACAACATCAGCTGCTCCAGCACAGAGGCCTTCACCGGGGACTGCGGATATGCCGTCAGATAAGCTTCGATCGCGGGCGCTTTGGTCTGGGGCGTGGTCTGGCTGATCGCATCGTTGTAGGCTTTGTACTCGGCTGGCGATAACTGTACGCCGCCGCTCGCTGCCTGCGCGTTGGAACCAAGACTTACCTGGGTTTGTGCTAAAAGGGGTCCCGCAACACTTGCCATGCTAGCGACCGCCAGGAGAGACGCAACGACTACCTTCTTCATTCCACACTCCTCAATAAATCTTTAAATCTTTCTTTCAAAAAATATGTCACCGATGCTTCCGGGGGCACTTGGATATAAGACGAAGCAGAGACCGATCATAGTGCTCAGTCGTTGTCCTCGCCATGCCTAACCCTTCGGCCAGGCGGTTGAAGTGTTCTTGGCATCTCGGGATGATGATGCGGATTATAGAAACGCAGTTGCTCAAAACGCAAGCCTGCACAACCTTTAGCTGCAATTAAAGTGTTATACACGAACAACCACACTCAATGAATTGATTGCAGACAACCTGCATCAGGAAAAAGGGACGCCTGACCAACCCTCGTCGGTCAGGGCGTCCTTCTCTACCACAGTAAGTTACTGATGGGCCACAGACTTCTGGTGAGCTTCGGTCGAATGAGCTTGCGCTTGAGTGGAGTGCTCATGCGCCTTCACCGCGTGCTCATGGGCGGCCTCATGATCGCCGTTTGTATGGTGCTCGGCTGCGGCGTGGTGTGCCTTTGCTGCGTGCTCGTGATGTTCCGCTGCTTTCTTGTGCGCCTCGTGTGCCATAAATCTCCTTTGTGAGAACCATCCGCTTTGATACTCTCGCGAACCTACGCGTTGATCCCTTTCGCCTGCATCTATGCCGCATTAAAATCTCGTGCAAATGGCTCGATTACCATTCCATCAACATCTCAATCTAGGGACAGAGAGGTTATTATGCCGGTGACGGGCACTCGTCTTGCTCATGCCACCTATTTATGGTGTTTCGCCCTTCTTATCCACAACAGGTGGTGTTGTACCCGTTGATTCTGCACCCAACCGCAGCTACAGTTGAAGTAGTCCTATCGACAGGGGCGAGTTCCAGATAACTTGCCGTCCGCCCCGCAGAGGTGCACTTGCTCAAGCTCAAAAAAGTCCAGATACTCGGCTTCAAATCCTTCTGTGATCGCACCGAGGTTCAGCTCTCCGGCGAAGGAATCGCAGCCATTGTCGGCCCCAACGGATGCGGCAAATCCAACATCTCTGACGCCATCACCTGGGTCTTGGGCGAACAGTCTGCCAAGAGCCTCCGCGGTATCAAGATGGAGGACGTCATCTTCGCCGGTACCCGCGACCGCAAGCCCACAGGTATGGCTGAGGTCTCACTCACCCTCGTCGATCCCGAGGTCTACGACGGAGCCAGCCTTCAGGACGACCCCGAAATCGTCATCGACGAGAGCCTCCCTACCGACTGGGACGAGACCACCCTCCGACAGCAACGCGCAGAAGAGACCGAGGAGGCCGTCGCCGAAGCTCAACCCGGCACCGTCATTGAAGGAGAGGCCAAAGGTCCTCACGTGGTTCCTCCCCCTGCCGAAGCTGACGCTGCAGCAGATCTCGCTAACCCGAACAACGTCGTCCTGAAGATTCGTCGCCGAAAGTTCGGCCGCGCCCCCATCCGTGCCGGCGAACTCACCATCACCCGGCGCCTCTTCCGCTCCGGCGACAGCGAATATCTGCTCAACGGCAAGATCTGCCGCCTGCGAGACATTCAGGACATCTTTATGGGCACAGGCCTCGGCGGCGAGTCCTACGCCATCATCGGCCAGGAGCGCATCGGCCAACTCCTCTCCGCCAAACCGCACGACCGTCGCTCCATCATCGAAGAAGCCGCAGGCATCACCCGTTTCAAGACCAAGAAACGCCTCGCCGAACTGCGCCTGGAATCCGCGCGCCAGAATCTTTCCCGTGTCAATGACATCTTCGACGAAGTCACCCGGCAGATGACAACCCTCAAGCGCCAGGCTGCCAAGGCCGAGCGTTACGGGGCGCTCCGCGACGAACTCCGCACCCGCCTCCGCGTCGTACTCGCCAGTCGCATGTCGCAGTTGGATAGCGAGCAGGCCACTACCACGGAAAAGATCACTGCTCTTGCAACCCAGATAGACACTCAGGCTGCAACCGTTGAAGCGATGGACGCCGAGCATACCGAGGGCGTCAACTCAGGCTACAGTCTCGATCAGCAGATCCGCGAAGCCGGAGCACAGGCGAACCAGTCTGCCGTCGAACTCGAGCGCATCTCTGCCCGCTCCGCCTCGAACGCCGATCGCATCACGGAACTCACCAATCGGCTTGCGACAGGCTCCGACGATCTCGCCCAGGCTCGAGAACAGCTTGCAAGCCTTACCGCCGAGCTTGAAGAACATCGGAGCTTCCTCAACAACGCAACAGCCGAGTCGACGAGCTCCCGTGAAGCCGCACAAAGCCATCAAGCGCAGGCGCAGGAAGCATCACGTGCCGTCGCTTCAGCAGAGCAGCAGGCCGAACAAAACCGCCGCTCCACCATGCAGCTGGTTCAGCGCATCGCCCAGACCCGCAACGAAGAAGCTCAGGCAGCCGCAGCTCTCGCTGGCCTCGACCGCGAAGCGGAGCGCCTCCTCTCCGAGTCCGAGATAGCCAGACAGGAACTTGAAACTCTCGGCCTGCAGCGTGGCCAGGTCAAGATGTCCTTCGAGTCGGTGACCGAGCGCCTCAAGCGTCTCGAAGCCGAGATCGCAGAACTTCGTCTCCAGGTAGAGGCCAGCCGCAATGAGGAGTCTCAGTCCAAGCGCCGCGGCGACCAGCTGCGAGGCGAAGCAGCAACCCTTGCCGGACGCCACACGTCCCTCGAAGCGCTTATCCGCGAGCACAGCTACTCCACCGACACCGTTCGAAGTCTCTTCAAGACTGACGCTTACAAACAGAATGCCGATGGCATGGCTGCGGTGGGCACTCTCGCCGACTTCCTGGAAGTCGACGGCAAGTATGAAAATGTCGTCGATGAATTCCTCCGCGACGAGCTCAACTATGTCGTCGTCAAATCCTGGGACGCCGCCAACGCTGGCATGCATCTCCTCCAGACCGACGTCACCGGGCGCGCCACCTTCCTCGTACATCCCAATGACTCCCAGGCCAACTTCGCGTTTGCCGAGGGAATGCCCAGTCTCGCTCAAACCAACATCGACGGAATCGAAGGCGTCATCCCTCTCAAAGAGTGCGTCCGCGTTCTGGATGGCTTCGGCAAATCCCTCGAAGTCATTCTGCCCAAGCTCCGCGAGGGTTTCGTTGCCCCAGACTCCTATACCGCACGCTCCCTCGCCCTCTCGAACCCTCAGGCATTCTTCCTCTCTCCCACCGGCGAGACCTTCCACAACGTCACAGTCACCAGCGGACGCTTCCGCACACAGGGTCCACTGGCCCTCAAACGCGAACTCGCCGAGATCCAGCAAAAGCTCGAAAAGACAGAACAGGAACTAATTCAGACCGACCGCAACACCATCGAGCTGCAGCATCAGATCGCCGCCCTCCAGTCCGCCATCGAAGGCAAGACCCACGAGCGTCGCGACGCCGAGCGTGAGTCAGCCAACTCCGGAGCGGCCCTGCGCCAGATGGAGTCGGAGGTTGCCCGCATCGAACGTCGCCTGCAGGACTGGGCTTTGACCAGCGAACGCAATCGCGAGGCGCGCAACCAGAAAGCAGACTTGATCTCACGCCGCCAGCAGGAGGCAACCGCCTTCGAAGACGAACGCAGCACGTTTGAGGCGAGCCTCACCTCTCTTCAGGAACAGCTCGAAGAACTGCGCGGCCGCCGCGAAGAGCTTCAGCAGGGCGCAGCAGCAGCCTCCGCCGCACTTGCCGGCCTGGAAGAACGCCGCCGCAACGCCGCCGCGAACTTCGAGCAGACTACCCGCCTCCACAACGGCCAGAACCAGCGAATCCAGCAACTCGATCAGCAGCTCGCCTCGGCCGGAGCGGAAAAACTCCGCCGCGAAGAAGAAACAGCCGCCCTCACCGTCCAGCAAGCAGAGCTCTCAGAGGTACGCGCCAACGCCGTAGCCAAGGGCGCACGCCTTACCGAAGAAGCCCACGCGCTTCGTGCTTCCATGACCGAACTCGATGCCCGTCTCCGTACACTGCGCCATGAAACCGAGGCACTACGAGAACAGCGCGCTGCTCTTACCGCCCGCGCCGCAAAGCTCGCCTCAGACATCGAGCACATCGACGCTACCTGCCTCAACGACCTTGGCGCTGAAGCCATCACCCTCCGCGAAGACCACACCATCGCCCGTATTGAAGGGGACGACCTCCACGTACAAGAAGAGGAGTCACGCACCCTCAAGCAAAAGCTCGAAGCCATGGGTCCGGTCAACATGATGGCTCTCGACGAGTACAACGAAACTGTCACCCGGCACAGCTTCCTCGAGACCCAGCGCAAGGATCTGCTCGACTCCATCGAAAATACTCAGGCCTCGATCAAAGAGATCGACGACGTCTCCCGCCTCAAATTCGACGAGGCCTTCAAGGTCATCAACGACAACTTCTCCGTCACCTTCACCAAGCTCTTCGGTGGCGGCCAGGCGTTCATGAAGCTCACCGATGCCGAAAACTCTAACGAAAGCGGCATCGATATCGTCGCCTCGCCCCCAGGCAAAAAGCTGCAGAACATCCTTCTGCTCTCCGGAGGGGAAAAAGCTCTTACCGCGCTCTCCCTGCTCGTCGGAATCTTCCAGTTCCAACCCGCCCCCTTCTGCATCCTCGACGAAGTTGACGCTCCGCTCGACGAAACCAACGTTGGCCGCTTCGCAAAGCTAATTCACGAAATGAGCGCGACCACACAATTCGTCGTCATCACCCACAGCAAGCGCACAATGTCCCAGGCGGACGTCATCTACGGAGTCACCATGCAGGAGCCCGGCGTTTCGAAGATCGTCAGCGTCAACCTCAATCGCCGCGAATCCCCTGATAACCGTCGCGCCGTAGCGTAATACCCTAGCCTTTGCGCAGCTGGAGCGATTCACCACTCGCTCCAGCTTTTTTCACACCGTTAAGCTCTTGCCTGAGTAGCAACCATAAGCCCTTCTACACTCCTCCGCGAAAGCAGCTAATCTAAAGACGGCATGAACATACCGCTCACAACTGCTGTTCTTATTTTGTTGTCAGGGGCGATGCTTCTAGTGAGGATCTTTTGGGAACGTATCCCACCTCGTCTCAGGTTCACCATCTTAACAATTTCCATCATTCTGCTCTTCCTTCATGCGTTCTTCGCTGCTTCCAGATGGGGAACGACCTCCGACAAGTTGAACGCCCTCATTAATTGGTTGGCCGTCGCAGCCTACGAACTTCTAATTCTTCTCTTTACCCGACTCTCTCCAAGATGGCTGACATACCTTAGTGCAACAGTCCTATTAATCCCGGTCTTTGGAGCGAGTATCCTCCTCCCGCTCGGCGACCTCTTCGACCCCACGTCTTACAAGACGGTGCCCATCGGCAACAACCTGTTCTACGAGGTCAAACCATGGGGCGATCCCGGCAGCGGCAATAAAGGCGCTGACGTTATCGTCTCTTATCGCCCTTCCTTCGCGCCGTTTCTCCGCCGTAAAACCCGGACAATCCCTTTCAGTGATCGTGAATGCAACTCAACCGCTGCCTTCGCTATCCCCTTCCCTGACACACGAACCGTCCTCGGTCGTTGCCCCTATTGGCCGGCGCAGGCCCCAGGATCGGTCGACAAGTTACTCCCGCTGCTCTAGGCTTTTACTGTCTATTCCAGTCCGATTTGCAAAACACAAAGGCACCGTCAAACCCATGGCAAAAGCTTTGATTCAAACCGATCTCGGATCGCTCCCCCTCACAGCCCGCGGAAAGGTTCGTGACATCTACGCCCTCTCCGCCGACCAGCTTCTCTTCGTGGCCAGTGACCGCATCTCCGCCTTCGATCATGTTCTCGGCAGCGGCATTCCATTTAAGGGAAGGATTCTCACACGGCTGTCCCTCTTCTGGTTTGATCTCCTCAAGCCCATCGTCCCAAACCACCTGATCACCGCCGACGCTGCACAATTCCCCTCCGAACTCCAGCCGTTCCTCGACCAACTCGAGGGTCGCAGCATGCTCGTCAAGCGAGCGAAGATGTTCCCCGTCGAGTGCGTCGTCCGCGGCTATCTCTCCGGATCCGGCTGGAAGGACTATCAACAAACCGGTTCCATCTGCGGCATTAAACTACCAGCCGGTCTTCGAGAGTCGGACCGCTTGCCTGAGCCAATCTTTACCCCGGCTGCAAAGATTCACTCCGGCGGCCACGACGAAAACATCTCCTACGAAGTGGTAGAGAAGACGATAGGCGCTACCTATGCCGATGCCTTGCGCTCACTTACGCTCAAAATCTATGAAAGAGCAACCGAACATGCAGCCAGCAAAGGGCTGATCCTCGCTGACACCAAGTTTGAATTTGGTCTCGTCACCGACGAATCGGGAAATGAGCAGATCGTTCTTGCCGACGAGGTACTGACTCCCGACTCCTCCCGCTACTGGCCAGCAAACTCCTACAACCCTGGCGGGCCGCAACCTTCTTTCGACAAACAATACGTCCGCGACTATCTCGAATCGATCCACTGGAACAAGCAGACGCCCGCGCCCGCGCTGCCCCGTGAGGTGGTCCTCCGTACCAGCGAGAAGTATCTTGAAGCCTATCGCCTGCTCACTGGCCGTACAAACCTGTAAGCCGCATGAACCTCTTCGACTGGTTCCTGATAGCAATCCTGGCCTACTCCACCATCATGGCCCTCTTGCGAGGCATTATCCGGGAACTCTTCTCCCTGGGCGGCCTGATCGCGGGAATCCTTATCGCCAGCTGGAACTACAATCGTCTGGCGATGTATCTTCAGCGTCTCATCGCCACACCATCCATCGCGGAGATGGTCTCCTTTCTCCTTCTCGTCATAGGAGTCATGGTGCTCAGCGCGTTGCTCGGCAGAGCCCTCAACCGCACCGCCCATGCCATCGGGCTCGGCTTCTTCGACCGGGTCCTCGGCGCAGTCTTCGGTTTCGCCCGTGGTTGCCTGTTCGGAGTGGCCATTCTAATGGCGATCGCCGCCTTCTCCCCCAATTCCACCTGGATTAAAAATTCGCAGTTATCTTCCTATTTCCTTGCGGGGGCGCATGCGGTATCCTTCGTTGTACCTCACGACCTTCAGCAACGGATTCTGGATGGCGCCGCCCAACTCAAGCACAATGCGCCCGATTGGATCAAACCGCTACGGTAGAGGCACAATGAGAGTGCGGTTCCACTAAGGAGCCGCCAGCGAGGAATAACCTTGAAGCGCGAAATGGACGGCTTGATCACTCAGATGCACAGCGCCGGCATCCCCTACTCGGAGGCCGTACGTCAGTTCAAGAAGCGCTACATCCTCGAAGTATTGGCGCACCACAAGGGAAACCAGTGCAAGGCCGCCGACGAGCTCGGTATGCACCGCAACACCCTGAGCCGTACCCTCGCTGAGCTCGACATGGACACCGCGCAGATCCGCAACGGCATGCGTCGCCCCCCCAGAAGCGAGCGCCCGCACATTCAAAATATTGCCAGCGCCCGATAACTTCCGCGTCCGTCTAATCAGCAGTCGATGAGACCCACCCTCCAAGCTCGCGCGTCCGCATTTGCAAAATACACCGTCGCGCTCGCCATTATCGGTACAGTCTCCCTTACCACCCTGGCCCAGTCCAATCCGGGCCCAAACGCCAGCGCCTCCGAGTCTGTCTCCAAACGAAACGTCCGGGCCGCCGAAGACGCCTACCTCTCTGGTGCGCGACTATTGGATCATAACGATCTAACGGGCGCAGAGTTGAAGTTCCGTGAAGCAACCACTCTCAACTCCTCCAACCATGACTACGCCCTGGCGCTAAGCCTCACCCACCAGCGCCACGTCTCCGATCTGATACAGCAGGCTGGGAAAGCGCGCCTCCTCGGACAGCATGAAAAGGTCGAAACACTTCTGGCCGAAGCTCGTCTCCTCGATCCCGAGAATAGGATCGTAGGCTCCCAGGTCGACAACGGCGAACTCCCGAAGGCGTTCCACCCGGAGATCGAACCCTGGATCCGCGAAGGACCTGTTATCGCCGGTCCTGTCACCCTTGAGCCGAATCCCGGTCAGAAGAGCTTCCACCTTCACTCCGATGTGCAAGACGCTATCCGCCAGGTCGTGTCAGGTTATGGCATCCGTCCAGTATTTGATGAATCGGTCCAGAGACAAGATCTGCGCTTCGATCTAGACGACTCGTCTTACCAGCAGGCGGTCCCCGTTCTCCTGAACATCACCCATCTATTCGCCATACCTCTTGACGCCAAAAGCGTCTTCATAGCTAAAGACACCCTGGAGAATCGCCAGCGTCTCGAGCGTCAGTTGCAGGAGACGATCTACATCCCCGGCATGACCAACGAAGAGATGGACAACCTCGGCACCCTTGTAAAAAATATCTTCGACGTCAAAGAAGTTACCGTCGGGAAGGCCTCCGGCACCCTCGTCCTCCGTGCCCCCCAGGAGACCCTGACTTATATCAACCTCACCCTCGCCGATCTCATCGATGGAGGCAGTGAGGTCATGATCGACCTTCAACTCTACTCCGTCGACAAGACCAATCAACGCACCATCGGCGCACAGCTTCCGCAACAGGTCGGCATCTACAGCGTAGCTTCAGCGGCGCAAAGTATCGTCAGCGCCAATCAAAGCCTCGTCAACCAGGCCATCGCCCAGGGCCTCATTCCGGCCGGGTCGAGCAACATCACCATTGCTCTCGCGCTCATCGCCTCAGGTCTCGTCCAAAGCACTTTGCTCTCCAACACCGTCGGCTTTTTTGGCGGAGGCCTCACCCAGACCGGCGTCACCACCAATCAGTTCGCCGCCTTCAATCTCTCGCTTACCGCAAGCGACACCCGTGCCCTCAACGATATTCAGATCCGGGTCGGCGACCGTCAGTCCGCCACCTTCAGGGTTGGACAACGCTACCCCATCACCACCGCAACCTACTCCTCTGGAATCAGCAACTCCTCCGTACCCTCCAACGCGACCATCAACGGCGTCCCGGTTTCCAGCCTGCTCAACTCCGCAGCCGGTACAGCAGCGACCATTCCCCAGATTCAATATGAAGATCTCGGCCTGACTCTTAAGGCAACACCAACCGTGCAAAAGTCCGGCGCAATCAAAATGCACATCGATCTAAAGATCGAGGCACTAAGCGGCGGCACAGTGGATAACATCCCAATCCTTAATAGCCAGCAATTCGCCTCCGACGTAACCCTCGACGACGGAGACACTGCGCTCATGGTCAGCAGCCTCACCAGAAGCGAAGCGGCCAGTATCAACGGGTATCCTGTATTGAGTGAGCTACCCGGTTTTCAAACCCTTACCGCAGATCGTCTGACAGACACTAGCTCCGGCGAACTCCTCCTTCTCCTCACGCCCCACATCACCCGCCGCCGATCCAACCTCACCGTAGGTCCTAGAATCGCAATCAATTTACCGGAGCCACCAGGTTAGGACTGCCCTCCACCGGCAACCAAACCGAAAACACAGTGCCATGCCTCTCGCCGCGTCGCGTTCTTGCTCGGATTCGGCCGCCGTGCTTCTCGACGATCCCCTTACTCACCCAGAGCCCAAGTCCTGTTCCGGTAAGCTCCTTCGTCGTCTGGAACGCCTCAAAAAGATGCTCCTGCATCTCCGGCCGAATCCCCTCTCCTATATCCGCGACCGTCAAACGAACCCCACGAGCGCCACTTAGACCACCCCGTTGCGGATGCAACCTTATCGTTAGCCGCCCTCCTCTACTCATCGCGTCAAGCGCGTTCCTGACCAGATTATTGATCACCTGGCGAATCTCTCCTTCGAGCACCCTTACCCGTGGAGTCGCCACCAACTTCAAGTCAATCTCAATGTTCCGAACCAGAGTCCGCCCCGTATACAGAGCCATCACCGTACGCAACAGCTCCGCCATATCCACCTCGGTCGGCTTGCTGTGCTGTCGGTTGAACCGCAAGGTCTGCAACGTGATCTCAGTAACCCGTGCCAGCTCCCCTTGAGCCAGAGCCGCATAGTGCTGCGTATCTTCCATCGACTCCGACTGTCTAATCAGATACAACAGGTTCGTAATCGACTCGAGTGGATTATTGATCTCATGGGCAATGGACGAAGCCAATTGCCCCACTGCTGCCAGCTTCTCTGACTTCCTCAGCGCCTCGTCCTGCAGCCGCGCCTGCGTAACATCAGTATTCACGGCTACGCCGCCAAGTATCTTTCCGTTCAGAAAAATTGGCGCTGCCACACTGCGAATCCACCGATTCGACGTGCTTACCGTCTCTGTGGACCATTGCCCAGCCAGCGCCGTCTCCAGCGTCTTCAACTCTGGCGGAAACATTCCGCCACTCATCATCTTGGCAACGTGGTTGGAGCGGAGCTTTGCATTGGAAGTCGCTATATAAACCCCATGCGGCATGCTTTCGATAACGGCATCCAGCTCAGCCGTCTTCTGTTCCGCCATCTCATAGGCTTTACGGAGGTTTTCCTGTTGTTGCCGCAGTTCGGTTACCTCCCGAAAAGTCACCACGACACCAACAACGGATCCCTCAACAATCACCGGCTGCGCGGAAAGCTCCGCAACGAAGCTGCTTCCATCCTTCCGGAACATCGTGTCCGTCAGCCGCCTCAGAGTTTTACTCTTCCGCACCACGTCATAGATCGGGCACTCGGAACCGGGAAAATGTCGCCCGTCAGGATAGTGATGATGAACAAGTTCGTGCATATTGTTGCCCAGCATCTCCTCGCTCGCGAAGCCGAAGGAATTCACCGCCATAAGATTCACGAACGTACAATTCCCTTCAAGGTCGAGACCCCATATTCCCTCTCCGGCAGAATCAAGCAGCGCCTGCCAATGCTGCATCTGCCCCACGTTCTGTAGTAATGGCTGCGTCATGTACCTCATGTCGGACTGGCGCCCTCGCTAAGTCAGCGCCGGTCAACAAATGAGATGCAGATTTCTGCCTCCCATGTCGCTCAGAAAACACAATCGGACTTTCAACAACACGCCACAGCGCGTTGACCATACTGAACATGGCCGCTATACTTGAACCTGTAGAGCGGGAGTAGCTCAGTGGTAGAGTGCTTCCTTGCCAAGGAAGATGTCGCCGGTTCGACCCCGGTCTCCCGCTCCAAATAACATCCTGCCTGCGGTACACTTCTCCTACAATCCAGCAGGGCAGAATCACATAGCCCACCCGAGGCGCGGTACCCAAGTGGTAAGGGAGAGGTCTGCAAAACCTTTATGCGTCGGTTCGATCCCGACCCGCGCCTCCAAAAATCTTCTCAACAAACCTGTAAGACTGACGAAACATCTTTGACCCGCGGCCGCAAATAAGGCGGGCCAGGCAGCATAAGCCCTGATTAATCAGCCGCATGCGTTCACGCTGGTTTCTGTATAGAAACCAGCGCAGCCACCAGCAGATCAAGATCGGCTGGGTTTACGTCGCTGACAGCGACAATGTTCAGGTTTGATGTAGTGGCGGTTCGAAGGTAGAAGCCTGCCCGCGTTCTGGGCAGAGGGGTGAGGGTCGGGCTGGTGGATCGTTGCGTTAAAAAGATAGAGACTTCGTGTTTGTGAATGGTGTAGAGGAGCAGAGCCGTTGGTTGACCGTTGAAGTAGGTGAGATCAGCTCCCTTCAGGATCGTGTCGGGGGGAAGGGTTTCGGGAAGATTGAAGCTAAAAGGAAGACGCCCTTGAAACCAGGGTTTGACCGTATGCCGATCCGTGGAGATGACCTGCGGGGTCGCCCCATTGGAGAGGGTGGCGAGGTGCTGGTCGAGGAGTTCTGCAGCGAGGGTGTTTGTTTGATGCATCTGGCGCCAGCCAAAGAGTGAGACGGTAAGCAGGACGGCAGCCGCGAGTGCCGTCCACGCCGCAGTGCGAAAAGAATCGAAGGATACGACCTTCTTCTTCCCCTGCGGCGCGGTCTCCGTTTGTTGCGAATGGAGCTGGGCGGTAAGGCGTCCGAGGGCTTCGGGCGGCGGGGCAAAGCGTTGGCCGGCGCGGCCCGTGGCAGCTTTGAGTCGTGTCGCGGAGAGAACGCGGAGCGTGCAGCCATGACAGGTGGAGAGATGATGCTGAACTCCCTGCTGCTCGCCTGGTAAAAGCTCGTCGTCAATAAAAGCGTTGACCTCGTCCGGATTGAGATGTTCCGTTGATTGATCGTTTTGAGACATCTGATTCATAGGGATTCCCCAAATTGCGGCTGCAACAGTTGACGAAGAGTGCTGCGGGCGCGAGAGATGCGCGACATGACGGTGCCGATAGGGACGTCGAGAATAACGGCGATGTCTTTGTACTTGATCTCCTCAACGTCGCAGAGAAGCAACACCTCCCGGAATAGCGGCGGAAGCTGCTCGAGTGCGCTCTGGAGTGCGGCCTGATCGCCGAGGCGAATGAGATTGTCTTCCGGAGTCAGATCAACAGCAGTCGCGGCTAGAGTCTCCGGATGATCCTCGAGAAAAACGGTGCGGGACGCCGCAATACCGGTTCGCGTGGTCAGAAACGTGTTCCGTAGGATGCGGAAGATCCACGCCTTGAAATTAGTGCCAGGCTGGAACGAGTCGAACGCACGGAGCGACTTGGAGAACGTCTCCTGCACCAGGTCTTCTGCATCGGCTTGATTGCGAGTAAGCCAGAAGGCGTGGTTGTAGAGCGAACCAAAGAGTGGCAGCGCGAGTTGCTCGAAGTCTGCGCTACGGCTGGTGGCGGACGACACGGTGCAGAGTGCCTCGGTGGGTGTGAGATTGCCGAGTTGCAGGAATACGGCATAGAACAGCATCGACTAGGAAACATCGCTACCGTTAACCAAATCGCAGACAGATTATTCCACGAATTATTTGCCCGTGCGCTGGAATAAAAGCGAGCTAAGCCAGTTTAGGGAGGTGCAGGCAATCAAAAATATTCAAAAAAGGGAGTTCGACGTGAATCGGTTTAAACAAGACGAAGTCGTACGGAAGAGCGAAAGTACTGCAAACCCAGAAAACGGTAGTCCAGAAAGCGATGGCATCGACCGGCGCAACTTTCTGGGATGCATGGCATGGGCTGGAACAGGACTGCTGTGGTCAATGGTTGGCGGCGTGCCAACTTCAAGGCTGCTGGCGCAGACGATCAAGAGAGGCGCAGGGAGTGGCAAGGTCGAGGATTTCTCCTTCGTACAGATAAGCGACTGCCACATAGGGTTCAACAAAGGCGCCAACCCGGAAGTGACACACACGCTGAAAAAGGCGATCGACAGGGCAAATCTTGTCCCTCCAGGCATGAAAGCTCCGGATTTCATGCTTCACACCGGAGACATCACGCAGAACTCGAAGGCCGCAGAGTTCGATACAGCTTCACAGGTGATCAAAGGCTTCCGAGGCGAGGTGTTCTACGTCCCCGGGGAGCACGACTACATCGACGATGGCGTTCAGTACAAGCAGCGTTTCGGCAAGGGCACCCTTGGCAATGGCTGGTACAGCTACAATCACAAGGGCGTTCACTTTGTCGGCTTGAACAACTGCGTACAGGTGGACGCAATGGGCAACCTGGGCAGCGACCAACTGGCGTGGCTCAAGTCAGATCTGGCAGGTCTTAGCCATTCCACACCGATCGTGGTGTTTGCCCATATCCCGCTCTGGATGGTGTATGAAAAGTGGGGTTGGGGAACGAAGGACGGCGAGCAGGCATTAGCGATGCTGAAACCGTTCGGTTCGGTGACTGTGTTGAACGGGCACATTCACCAGGTCGTCCAGAAGGTCGAAGGCAACGTGGCATTCCACACCGCGATGTCTACCGCGTTTCCGCAACCTGCTCCAGGAGCCGCGCCGAATCCGGGGCCGATGACAGTCCCCGCAGGCAAGTTGGAGAGCGTGCTTGGAGTGACCAATGTCAAAGTTGTTCGCGGTCACAATCATCTCGCAGTGATCTACTCCACACTCGCGGAGACAGTCTAAAATGCGCGTTTGGTCAGTAGCAGTATTGACTGTAGCTTCAGTTGTTGGATTGGGATTTGTGCATCCGTTTGGCAATCCGCGTGTCGAGCCCGCCAAAGGGTTCGGCACGCTACTACAAGGCGCAAAGATGCCGTCGGATGCAAAAGCAGTTTTGATAACCAAGTGCGCGGACTGCCATTCTAGCGAGACGCGGTGGCCGGTATATGCGCGGATCGCTCCGGGATCATGGCTCATCGAGCGGGATATCGTTGAGGCTCGTAAAAAGATGGACCTGTCGCAATGGGAAGGGCTATCCCCGGATCAGCAAGATGTGCTGATGTCGAAGATCGTTCAAGAAGCGAAGAGTGGAGAGATGCCTCCTCTGCAGTACCGGTTGCTGCATTGGGATGCAGCCCTTTCCAAGTCCGATGTGCTTGCCCTTTCTATGCTAGGAAAAAATGTGGGAAAGAGCGAAGCAGCTTCGGAGGGAGCCGCCGATGCTACACACGGAAAGGCCCTGTTTGAGAGACGTTGCACAGGGTGTCATGCGATGGAAGTGGATCGCGAAGGACCACGCCTCGCAGGTGTGTTTGGCAGAAAATCCGGAAGCAGCGCTGGATTTACATACTCAGACGGGCTGAAGAACTCCGGGCTGACCTGGGACCAGGCGACGCTAGAGAAGTGGCTGAGCGATCCGGATTCGATGATACCGGATAACAAGATGAGCTTCAGTGTTCCCAAAGCCGAAGAACGTCGAGACTTGATCGCTTACCTGAAGCAATAGCAAAAGACTGCCTCCACCTAAAGTCACCAGGCTCACACCACAGGCGGCGCAGCAGGATACTTCGTTCCCTGTGGTATGTACTGTGCTGCCAACGCACCAAAGATCCTCACCTGTTCCTCAGCCCACGCCGCATCCTTGCCGAGCTCTTTAGCAAGCAGAGACGCCACCGCAGGCGCTATCGTTATTGCAGCACGCGCGTTCAACAGGAGCGCTCGAGTGCGCCGTGCCAGAGCATCATCCAACGTACGAGACATCTCATTTCGTGCCGCCCACACAACCTCTGCCGCAGTGTATGGCAGATCAGGATGAAGGAGTCCGGCGAGCTCAGGGCTTGCTTTAGACAGCTCCAGGATTGCCGGTGCATCTGAGCCGTAGACGGACAAACTCCCAAACTCCTCGGGATGCTGATGGTATCCATGAATATGCATGGTCGCTGTGACACACGGCTTTTCGTCCAGCCGACCAAGCGTCATGGCATGGTCCACTGTGTCTTCGGCCATGTGTCGATAAGTCGTCCACTTCCCACCGACAATCGTCAGCAGACCGGAGTGGTCGATATGAATCGTATAGTCGCGCGACAGCGACGACGTCTTTCCGTCGCTTGCTCCTGCAGCCTTTACCAGCGGGCGAATGCCGACATAGACGCTGAGAATATCCTCCCGCGTCGGCTTGTGGCTCAGATAACGGCCCGCCGTCTCAAGCACAAAGTCGATCTCCTCCTCAAAGGGTAGCGGCTCATACGATATCGATTCAATGGGCGTATCCGTAGTACCGACCAGAGTGCGGTTGTGCCAGGGAACGGCAAACAGTACGCGCCCATCGTCGGTTTGGGGTACAAGCAAAGCCGTGTCGCCCACTAGGAAGGAGCGGTCGAACATAAGATGAATCCCTTGGCTGGGCGCCATCATCTGTTCGACTCCGGGCTCCGCCAGCCGGCGAATCTCATCGGTGAAGATGCCTGTCGCATTCACCACGGAACGAGCCGCAATCTCAAATTTTTCTCCGCTTTCACCATCTACCGCCACCACACCCTGCACAAAGCCCGACTCATCTTTCTTCAGCTCAACGACACCCGCATAGTTCAGCAGGGTCGCACCATGCTCGGCGGCAGTCGTCATCAGATTGATCAGAAGACGCGAGTCGTCAAACTGTCCGTCGTGGTACATCACCCCCCCGCGCAGACCGTCCCTGCGAATCGTAGGCAGAAGCTGCAACGTCTCTTCAAGAGAAAGCACCTTCGACGAGCCAAAGCTATATTTCCCCGCGAGAAAGTCATAGACCTTCATGCCGATACCGTAGAACGGCGCCTCCCACCAGGAGTAGTTGGGAACAATGAACTTCAGATCTTTCACGATATGAGGAGCATTCCGCAGAAGTATCCCCCGCTCCTTCAATGCTTCCATCACAAGCGAGACATTTCCCTGTTCAAGGTAACGGACACCTCCATGAACAAGCTTGGTGGCGCGGCTCGAAGTTCCTTTGCCAAAGTCTTCCCGCTCCAAAAGCAGTACATCGTACCCTCGCGATGCTGCATCAACGGCAACTCCGGCTCCTGTAGCTCCTCCGCCGATCACCACAATGTCCCAGGGTTCCTTGCGATTGCGTACACGGGCTAACATCTCATCGCGATTCATCTGCTCTCCTTGTTCCAGTGGCGAGAACGCTCAACAGCCTCTCTCCAGTTGTCCTGCAGCTTCTGCATCTGCTTCTTATCCGTCTTTGGCTCGAAGAGTGTGTCAGCTTTACGATGCAGCTTCAGCTCATCGATGCCACTCCAGAATCCGCTGGAGAGACCCGCGAGATAGGCAGCACCAAGAGCAGTCGTCTCCAGCACAGCAGGACGATGAACCGGCACACCCAGAAGATCCGCCTGAAACTGCATAAGGCCATCATTGGCTGCGGCTCCCCCATCTACTCGCAGTTCCGTAAAGGGATTCTTTGTATCCGAATCCATCACACGAAGAACGTCCGCGACCTGAAACGCGATGCTCTCGACGGCCGCCTTCGCTATATGACCGATCTGTGTTCCGCGTTGCAGCCCTATGATCAGCCCCCTTGCTTCTGCATCCCAGTACGGCGCTCCGAGGCCCGTAAATGCAGGCACAAAGACCACACCATCCGAGTCAGAAACAGAGGCCGCGATCGCTTCCACCTCTGAAGACTTCCTAAAAAACTTCATGTTATCCCGAAGCCACTGCACCACAGCTCCACCGATAAAAATGCTGCCTTCGAGCGCATAAGCCAGCTTTCGGTCCGTACTGCAGGCAAGCGTTGTAATCAGGCGATGGCTCGAAAGCGTGAACTTGCCACCAACATTCTGCAACAGAAAACAACCCGTGCCGTACGTATTCTTAGCATCACCAGGAGAGACGCAAAGCTGCCCAAACAAAGCCGATTGCTGATCCCCGGCAATGCCCGCAATCTCCACCTCGCCCAGTCCAAGCGAGGTCGTCACCTGTCCCACCTTCTCGTTGGACCACACAACTTCAGGCAAAAGACTCTTGGGAATATTGAAGAGCTTCAACAAATCGTCGTCCCACCTGTCTTCAACGATGTTGTAGAGAAGCGTACGCGACGCGTTAGTCCGATCCGTGACGTGACGTTTACCACTGGTCAAATTCCACACCAGCCAGCTATCGACGGTCCCAAAGGCGAGCTTTCCCGCCTCGGCACGGGCGCGCGCTCCGTCAACATTCTCCAATATCCACGCGACTTTGCTCGCCGAGAAGTAAGGGCTCAGCAAGAGTCCCGTCTTTTGCCGGACCGTCTCCTCAGCCCCCTCATCCGCGAGTCTCTTCATCATGGCGCCAGTACGGCTGTCCTGCCAGACGATAGCGTTATAGACCGGCTTTCCCGTCTCGCGGTCCCAGACGATCGTAGTCTCCCGCTGGTTAGTTATCCCCAAAGCGATGACATCTCTGGGGCGTACTCGAGCCTTACCCATCACCTCCACCGCAGAGCTCAACTGAGAAGTAAGAATGTCGAAGGGGTCATGTTCTACCCAACCACTGCTCGGATAGATCTGCGGAAACTCACGCGATGCAGTCCCCGCAATCTGTCCGTCGTGATCGAAAAGGATGGCGCGAGAGCTCGTCGTTCCCTGATCGAGTGAGAGTACATACTTCATCTTGTCTCCTTGGATGTCCGTAACTTGAAAGAATATTCTTCCTCTCGAGCACTATGTCTTCGCTGCATGGAGCAGCGCTTTCTGTCGCGCTGGCAGAAAGGGCCGAATCAGAAGTTGGTAGGCTCCGCCGCCCACAAGTCCGCCGAGCAGAGGAGCAACGATGGGAATCCACCAATAGCTCTGCGGCGAAGGAAGCGCAGAAGCGCCCCAGCCTGCGAGAAAACAGAACAGCCGTGGTCCAAAATCACGCGCAGGGTTGAGTGCCCACGCCTCCAGGTAACCCATCGATGCCCCGATTAACGCCACCAGAAAGCCGATCATCAGCGCTCCCGCATTCGCACCGGGAGCCATCTCGTTGTACTGCTCAGTGATCGCAAAGATGCCAAAGATCAGAAACGCCGTCAGAATAATCTCATCGCCAAAGGCGTGCATCGGCGTGATCGCCAGACCCGGATGAGTAAAGAAGACCCCCGCAGCCCCTCCCGTAGCTCGAGTAAGGTGGTTCGTCAGATTGAAGTTGTCGATCACCGGCGAGAACAGCGTGTATACGATCCCCGCCCCCAGAAAGGCTCCGGTCACCTGCGCAAAGCAATACGGAAGCACTTTGCCCCAGGAAAACCCTCGGTATACCGCAAGCGCCAGCGTAACGGCCGGATTTCCGTGGCAACCGCTCACCGAGCCCGTCGTGTAGATGGCGATCGTCACCGCCAGTCCCCAGGCGATGCACACTCCCCAATACGCCTGCTGGTAGGGGCTTGGACTGTAAAGCGTGTACATTGCCGCGACCGAATCGCCGAAGGCAATAATGAGGAACATAGCCACTGCTTCTGATATCAGTTGCCCCGCGAACGTCTTGCTCATGCAGCGTCTTCTCCTGGCTTGCCTGTTCGATTTCCTTCACTCGGGAATCACCACGGAAGTCGAAGATTCCGTCTGTCCGCTCGCTCGCCATTATCTACATTTTTCTCATTAGCCGAAGGATTGCCTCATAATGTCGGCCAAAATAAGATTTCGGTCCGTCCGCCGAGACAGAAAAGACGACGTTGCCGTCACACACTCTCTTCTGCAAATCAGCGAAGCCCTTTGCCCACTCCCTCCTTGTGCCCTCCGATCCCGCATAATGGAAGATCAGGGAGTTTTGCATGGGTTTATTCAGCAAGAAGATAAAGCAGGAACATAAGGTCATGCTCCAGCATGATCGCGCCGCCGGTACGCTCCAGTCCGAGTCCCACCGCGCCACGCCCGAGTGCCCACAACCCGAGCACTGGAGCATGATCGACTCTATGACCGCCGAGCTCGAAGTCCTGGAGTTCCTCGCAACGCTGGTTACAACCATCAAGCCCAGGCTCGTCGTTGAAACCGGATCTTTCCTCGGCGTCTCGACCGAATGGATCGCAAAGGGCCTCGAGCGCAACGGCTTCGGTAAAGTCATCAGCTGCGAGTTTGACCCCGCCGTCTACGCTCGTGCTAAAGAACGCCTCGAAGCCTCCCCACTCAAGCCCTGGATCGAACTCCGCAACCAGTCCAGCCTTGAGATGAAGATCGACGGCACCATCGATCTCTTCTTCTCCGACTCCGACATGCCCATCCGCGAGCAGGAGGTCAAGTGCTTCCTTCCCCAGATCAACCCCAACGGACTCATCCTTATGCACGACGCCAGCTCACACCACAAAGTCGTTCGCGACGCTGCGAAGTCGATGGAGTCCGAAGGTCTGCTCTCCGTCGTCTTTTTACCGACTCCTCGCGGACTCGTCATCGCTCAACCCCGCGCCGGTCGCAGCTAGACGCAGGAATAAGCGGATGCCAACCTCACAAACGCAGGAACAGTCCCACCCATTCCGAGCACCGTGGTATCTCTTTTCGGTCGGACTTCTACTCCGCGTCCTCTACGTCACCCTTGCCCACACCTACCGCATCCGCCCTTCGGAGGACCACCTCCAATTCGGGTGGGAGATGGGCCGGATCGCCCGCGCCATCTCCACGGGCTTTGGCTACGCCGATCCATTCACAGGCCACTCCGGCCCCACCGCCTGGGTTCCGCCACTCTACCCGCTGCTGCTCGCCGGCGTCTTCAAACTCTTCGGCGTCTACACCGCGAAGTCTGCCTGGGTGATCCTCACCATCAACAGCATCTTCTCCGCAGCAACAGCTCTCCTCATCTTCGAGATCGCCGCCAGATGCTTTCAACCCACCGGACGAGCCCGCAAGATCGCCCTTTGGTCAGCGTGGCTTTGGGCGCTCTACCCCGCCGCCTTGCAATATGCCGTTCACTGGGTCTGGGACATGGCCCTCACAGCTCTCCTCTTCTCCGCTGTCCTCGTGTTTGCCCTCCGTGTCCGCAGCATTGGAGAAGACTCCCCAGAACCAAATCCACAAACCACCCTCCGCTGGTGCCTCTTTGGCCTCTTCTGGGGCATGATCGCTCTATTGAACTCCACGATCCTCCTCTTCCTCCCTGTCTGCGGCATCTGGATGCTCCTCGGCGCAACAAAGGAGAAAGCCGCGCTCGGGCCCGCGATTAGCAAAGCCATCATCGCCGGAATCATCTTCCTCGCCTGCCTCGCCCCATGGATGGTGCGCAACGAAAAAGTCTTTCACGCCTTCATCCCGATTCGCGGCAATCTCGGCGCAGAGCTGCACGACTCCGTTCTCGACTCCTACAACGGCTTCACCGTCGGCACCAGAGTACCCGTCTGTGACGTCTGCCCGGAGTATCTCCGATACAAAAATATGGGAGAGTATGCCTATGTTCAAAGTGAAGGCAAGCTCGCACGCGAACATATTCGCACCCACAAACTGCGCTTCTTCGAACTCGCCCTCAAGCGGTTCTACTTCTACTGGATCAGCGTTCCCAAGCCAGTCGAAAAAGGAGTCCTCAACGAAACCTTCCGTGTTCTGAACTACAGCTTCGTCAGTCTCGCCGGACTTCTAGGCCTCTTCTTAGCCCTCAAGCAGCGCATCCCGGGAGCCATCCTCTTCGCATGGGCCTTCGCACTTCTGCCGCTCACCTACTACTTCGTCACCGTCCAAGCCCGCTTTCGCCACCCGCTCGAACCGCTCATGACGATCCTCGCCGTATACCTCTTCCAGTCCGCCACGCGACGACCTCAGCGGGAGCCGGCGTAACGCCCAATCTGCCACGCCTTCGCATACTTCCAGCTGATGTAGGCCGAATGATAAAGATGGAGCAGCAACCCTTCGCGCCCATCCAGAAAACCCAGCCGAAACCCAAAGTTCCACACAAACGTCAGGAGCGGAACCCAAACAACATTCCAGCAGAAAGCCACCCACGACCGGCTGACCTTCCCCTTTGCCGCAACAATCTTGCCGCCAAGACTGCTATAGCGGTTCATGTGTTCCAGATAAATATTCAAATCAGGATAGCCATGATGGAGAAAATCGTTCTCCATCGTCTCCACCCTCCCCGCAACCTGCACCGACTCATGCACCGGTCGATCTGTAAAGCCGGCCGCACCAGCGCTCGTGACACGCCGAAACAAACGTAGCTTGAGATCTGGATAGTAGCCTCCATGACGCATCCAGCGCCCAAGAAAGACATGCCGAAGCCGAAGCCGATAGCCATCTATCTGTGGCACCATCTCAGCATCAGCCTCCAGCATCTGCCCAATCTCCCTCTGCAACTCCACCGTCAGCTCTTCATCCGCATCCAGCGAAAGAACCCACGTCCCCACACACTTTTCAATGGCAGAGTTCTTTTGCCTCGCAAATCCCTTCCACGCCTCCGTAAAAATCTTCGCCCCGAACGACTCCGCAATCTCCCGAGTACGATCGGTCGAGCCCGAGTCCACCACCACCACCTCATCCGCAAACCGCACGCTGGAGAGCGTCCGCGCAAGGTTGGCTTCTTCATTCAAGGTGATGATGGCTACGGAGAGCGTCGCTTTCGGCATGCCCCTTCATTCTATTTCCCTTCACCCCAAATCCGGAGACCAGATCAGGACACCTTCATCTTGCCGTAACAAGATCGGACTAGTGTCTTGCTTTACAGCCACATCGCAAAACAAGCAGATTGAACCGGAATTAATGAATCATTCCCTCGCAAAAACTCCATACGGTCCTTGCCCCGCACGATGCTGAGCAGACGCCGCCTCCTCCAACGCGGGCTCACCTCCGCCGCCGGCCTCACCCTCAGCAAGACCGTGCCCGCGATGCAACAGGCAATGGCCTCGCCCGCTCAGATACGCAGCGGAGTCAGGCTCACCCGCTACGTCGATCCCCTGCCCATTCCGCCGGTTTTCCATGCCACAGGAAAACCAAACGAAGTCATCGACATCGAGACGCACCAGTTTCAGCAAAAGGTGCACCGAGATCTTCCCCCGACGACCCTGTGGGGATACAACAGCTCCTGGCCCGGCCCAACCATCGAAGCCCAGAGCAACCAACCCCTCAGCATCAACTGGATCAGCAAGCTTCCCACAACGCATCTCCTCCCCATCGATCACTCCATCCACGGCGCGGAATCGTCTCTACCCGCAGTCCGCAACGTCGCGCATCTCCACGGCGCCTGCGCCATGCCCGACGACGACGGCTACCCCGAAGCATGGTTCACAGCGCAGGGCGAACACGGCCCGCATGGCGCGAAGTTCAACCCCCGCCCCTCTGCCTATCCCAACTGCCAACCCTCTACCACCCTCTGGTATCACGATCACTGCCTAGGCATCACGCGTCTGAACGTCTACGCCGGCTTAGCAGGCTTCTATCTCATTCGCGACGAAGCGGAGAAAGCACTCAACCTCCCTCAAGGCGACTACGAAATCCCCCTCATGCTGCAGGACCGCCTCTTTCACCACGACGGCTCCCTCTACTACCCAAAAGTTGTCAACGGTCCAAAGGAACATCCCATCTGGATCCAGGAGTTTTACGGCGACTACAACTGCGTCAACGGAAAAGTCACCCCATTCCTCGAGGTCGAGCCGCGCAGGTATCGCTTCCGAATCGTCAACGCTGCGAACGCCCGCTTCTACCACCTCCGTCTCTTCAACTCCGACGCCACCGGAAAGATCCTGAACGACTCCTTCGACACCCCATCCTTCCAGCAGATCGGCACCGACGGCGGCCTCCTCCCTGCCCCCCTCCTCGAACTCCACTACCTCCTCGTCGCTCCAGGGGAGCGCTTCGATATCGTCATCGACTTCTCCGGCTGTGAAGCCAAATCCTTCTCGCTCGTCAACGACGCCCCTGCCCCCTACACGATGGGCGGCCAGTACCTTGCCGAAGACGTCATGCTCTTCAGAGTGACAAAGCCTCTCTCCAGCCAGGACACCAGCGTCGTCCTCGAAACGCTTGTCCCGTTCGAGCCGCTCGTTCCCACCTACGCGACCCGTGAGCGTCTCCTGCTCGTCTCAGAAAAAGAGCGCCCCTCCGACGGCTACGTCATCACTGGCCTTCTCGGCAACGCACGCTGGCACGAACCCATCACCGAAGATCCAAAGGCAGGTTCGACAGAGATCTGGTCTTTCATCAACATCACCGGCGACGTTCATCCCCTGCACGTCCATCTCGTGCGCTTCCAGGTTTTGAATCGCCAGACCTTCGACGTGCCAACCTATCAGCAGACCGGCAAGCTCGTCTTCACCGGAAGGCCAATGGCGCCGGAGAGCAACGAGCGCCCCGCCTACAAGGATACGATCAAGTCCTACCCAGGCTATGTCACCCGCGTCATCATGCGCTTCGATCTTCCCCATGGAGCGCAGGTCTCTCCAGGCGACGAGCTCCTCTACGTCTGGCACTGCCACATCCTCGAGCATGAAGACAACGAGATGATGAGGCCGTACAAGGTGATCGTGTAACTAAGGCGTCACACGCGTCGGCAAACTCGAATGTAAACAGAGTGGTAATAAGCTATTACATTCAAAAACATTTTTCTCACGACGAAATCCCACCCACAACGTAACCGTAATTATTGATCATTTCACTTTGACGTGACACACCAACCACGCCACTGCCTCTACGGTTATCCCACTGAGGTTGTATTCCCCAACGGGTCAATCCGTTCCCTCAGTTCTTCGGAGGTATCACTTTGAAACGTACTGTCAGCGCCCCTAACGGGACCTTGAAGTGCGGCGCCATGATGTTGATTGCGCTGCAAGTGTTTGCGGGACTGCCACAATCCGCCTACGCCCAAACTGCCGTCCCCGAAACAAAGACCCCCATCAAGCACGTCATCATCATCATCGGTGAAAACCGTACCTTCGATCACGTCTACGCCACCTACAAGCCGAAGGCAGGCGAGACCGTGTCGAACCTCCTCTCCAAGGGCATCGTCAACGCCAAGGGCCAGCCTGGGCCAAACTACTCCCTCTCCGCTCAGTTCTCGGCAGTCGATAGCACCACAGCTGATAACGGAAAGTACTCCAACAGCCCGCAGGAAAAGAGCATCTACAGCACCCTTCCCGCGGCTCTCGCTGGCGGACCTCAAAAGCCAAGCGTCACCAGCGCACCTTTCACGACCCTGAAGGTCGCCGAACTTGCCGACACCGGTCTCGCGGCTGGTTATGACAAATTCCTGCTCACTGGCGCGACTGGTATCGCCGGCGGCAAGCCCGACACTCGCATTACGAACGACACCAACCTGCGCGAAGGTGTCTTTCAGCTCAGTGGATCCAAGTTGCCGTACGACGCCTACACCAACAGCCCCGTTCACCGCTTCTTCCAGATGTGGCAGCAGGTCGATTGCAACGCCGACTACGCCACCGAAGACAACGCCAGCGGTTGCTTGAACGACCTCTTCCCCTGGGTTGAAGTCTCGGTCGGCGCCGGCAGCAACGGCGCCCCGCAGCCAGCCAACTTCAACGAAATGACCACCCACGAAGGCGCCACCTCCATGGGCTTCTACAACATGGCCCAGGGCGACGCTCCGTACTTCAAGAAGCTTGCCGATGACTACACCATCAGCGACAACTTCCACCAGTCGGTAATGGGCGGCACCGGTGCCAATCACATCATGTTTGGCTTCGGCGATGCCATCTTCTACACGAACACCAAGGGCGCTGCCACCAAGCCCCCCACCAACGAAATCGAAAACCCCAACCCCCAGGTCGCGACCAACGACTTCTACGACCAGGATGGTTACGGCGGCGGAAGCTACGTCAACTGCGGCGACCTCAACCAGCCAGGCGTTCCAGCCGTCACAAACTACCTCCAGTCCCTCAAGCGGCCTGTGAAGCCCAACTGCGTCAAGGGCGACTACTACCTCGTCAACAACTACAACCCCGGCTACAACGGCGACGGCACGCTCACGTCGCAGTACTCGCCCTTCACCATTCCTCCCACCAGCCAGAAGAGCATCGGTGACGATCTCGTCGCCCATAACGTACCCTTCAAATACTTCGGCGAGAACTGGGATCTCTACGTAACCGATCCCACCGAGTCGAACGCCTTCGATGCATACTGCAACATCTGCAACCCATTCCAGTACCAGACCCAGTTCATGGGAACTCAGGCCGCCCGCCAGACCTACATCGCGGACACCACTGAGCTCTATGAGGACATCGACACCGGCAACCTGCCGCCAGTCTCCATCGTCAAGCCCAGCGGCGGCTTCAACGATGGTCACCCGGCGTCTTCTAAACTCGATCTGTTCGAAGGCTTCACCAAGAAGATCATCGACGGAGTCAAAGCCAACCCGACCCTCTGGGCCGACACTGCCATCTTCGTCACCTTCGACGAGGGCGGCGGATACTATGACTCCGGCTACATCCAACCCGTCGACTTCTTCGGCGACGGTACCCGCATTCCCCTCATCGTTGTCTCCAAGTACTCCACCGGCGGAAAAGTCTCGCACGAGTATGGCGATCACGTCTCCCTCATGAAGTTCATCGAGAAGAACTGGGGCCTGCCCACCATCTCCGACCGCAGCCGCGACAACCTGCCGAACCCGATCCAGAAAGCAAACAGCCCTTACGTCCCGACCAACAGCCCTGCAATTGGCGATCTGACGGATGACTTCCAATTCTCCACCAAATAACCGCAGCACGGCTCAAGATCCAACCTTCGACGGTCAGCCCACGCTGGCCGTCGAAGTAATTTCTTAATCACACTGGCCATAAATAAAATGAAGAATCTCCGCATACAGAAATTGATCGCAAAAGTCCTTCCCTCAGCTCTCCTCCTCGCGGCAATCGCAACCGCCCCCGTCACGCATCTCCTCCATGCAGCAAGCCCAACCGCCTTACCGAAGTTTCACGTGCAGGACCAATGGAACCTCGGCGGCAAAGGAGGATGGGGCTTCCTCGTTCTCGACGCGCCAGCTCACCGTCTCTACATCCCTCGAACCAATCGTGTGATGGTCGTAGACACCGACACCGGCAAGCTCATCGCAGAAATAGAGGACATGAAAAACATCCGCGACATCACGCTCGACAACTCCGGCAAGTACGGATACGTCACCGACGTGACCGACGGAACAGCCGGATTCGTCCGTGTCTTTGACCGCACCAGCCTCAAAGTAGTCGCCTCCGTCCCCACGGGCGCCGTCCCGGCCTCCATCGCCTTCGACCCCGTTTCAAACTCCGTCCTCGCGTTCAACTCGCATAGCCACAGCGCGACCGTCATCGACGCCGCGACCAACCAGGTTACCGCAACAATCCCTCTCAATAGCCGCCCCGGCTCCGCGATTGCCGACGGAAAAGGAGCCCTCTTCGTCGCGCTCCCAGCCCTCGGTCAGATCACCCGCATCGACGCCGCTGCAAAAAAAATCACCGCATCCTGGCAGCTCGCCCCCTGCACCGGCCCAAGCGGCTTAGCCAGCGATAGTGCTCACCATCAACTTTTCACAGCCTGCGAAGATCACAAGCTAGTCTCAGTCGACACAGAGACCGGCCACGTCACCCCTATCGGCGAGGCTCCACCGAACGTCGGCGACATCGACTTCGACGCACGGCACAACCTGCTCTTCGTCGCCGATGCCACCGGCACGCTCTCCATCTTCCGCCGCGACGGGCTCGCCAAATACTCCCGCATCCAGCAGGTAAGCACTCAACCGGGCGCAAGAACAATGATCGTCAGCCAGAAGGACGACAAGGCATATCTCGTAACCTCCAAGTTCGGCCAGAACACTGGCACCGTCTCCGAAGAGTTACAGTTCCGACCCACTCCAATCCCAGGCACCTTCTCAGTCATCGTCGTCGGACGCTAACAAAGAATCCGGTTCAAGAAGGCCCACTATGTGTAAGGGAAAATCTTTCTTCCCGGCCAACGGGAGGGCCATTATCAATTGTCTTGCCGTGACAAGGTATACCCGTCACGAAGTGACCGCCTGCCGCGCAGGCAGCCCGTCCGGCAGGACAAATCTTTAAACATCCGCCCACGGCGGCTGGCCCAGCGAGACATGCCGATACTTCGGCGTGTATCCAAGCTCCCGCGCATAGTTCAGTATCCGCTCAAAGTCCAGGCTGATCGTTGCCCCCGCCTTCTGCGTCACCTCATCTTCAATCGGCAGATCGAAGTCATCCGCACCATAGTTCAACCCACCCAGCGCCTGCTCATTCTGAGTCAACACCGAAGTACGAATCCGCGGAACATTATCCAGATAAATTCGGCACAACGCCAGGTGCCGCAGATACTCCGCCGTCGTAATCTCAATCCCACCAATCTGCGTGAAGTAAGGCTTGAACGTCCAGCAAAGAAAGCTCGCCAGCCCACCAGTCTCATCCTGAAACTGTCGCGTCCGTTCAAGGTGCTCCAGTCGCTCCTCCAGGCTCTCATCAAATCCGATCACCATCGTCGCCGTCGTCTTCAACCCTGCTTCAACAATCGCCAGCTGCGCTTCAAAATACTGCGCGACGGTGTACTTGAACTTCGAGTGCCGCGCGCGAAACTCCTCAGTCAGAATCTCCGACCCACCGCCAGTGATCCACCGCACGCCTGCAGCCTTCAGCCGCGCCGCCGCCGCCGGGTAGCTCAGCTTCGCATGATCCGCCAGATACATAAACTCCGCAATGGTCAGCGCATAAAACTCCAGCCCATCGCCATACCGCGCGCGAATCGCAGCAAACAACTCGCAGTAATAACTCAGCGGCAGATGCGGATTAAATCCGCCATTGAACGCCGCCAGATCTCCTCCCAACGCCAGCAGTTCATCCAGCTTCGCAAACACATCTTCCTGGCTCAACACATACCCGCCATCCTGGCTGGGCAGCTTGTAGAACGCACAGTAGTCGCACTGCGCGACACACACATTCGTATAGTTGATGATCCGCATCACCATATACGTGCACGAACCCGGAGCATGAAATCGACCGCGCGCCACGGCGGCAAGAGAGCGCAGCTCCTCATCGGAAGCGTTGTTCCAAAGCCACCGCGCTTCATCCCGCCCAATCCGGGAGCCCTCGGTGAACTTACCTGCAATCTCGGAAAACGTCGTCGCAATCGAAGCGGCAATCTGGCTCATCCTTCTAGTGTAGTGCGCCCGCGCCCGCCAGACCACTCGCGATGAGCCGCACTGCAGCGCCACCCACGCCTCAATTCAAGGCCCGCGGCTCGCCATCACCAGATTCTGCCACCCCGTCTTGCTCATCTTCAGCCTTTGCCCACGCGTCAGAATCACCGACCCCTCACTACGCCCCTCTCGCGCCACCTCGCGCACATAGTCCATGTTCACGATCGTAGACCGGTGAATCCGCACAAATCGATTCGGGTCCAGCGTATTAGCCAGCTGCTTCACCGTCTCCCGCAGCATAAAACTCTTCGTCCCCACATGTAGGCACGAATAGTAATCCTGCGCCTCAATCCACTCGATCTCCTGAACATTAACCACCGTATCCTTCGTTCCATTCGGCACCAGCAGCCGCTTCGGATACTCCTTTGCTCCAGTGTCTCCCGTCTCCACTTCAGCCAGAACCTGCTTCAAACGCTCCTGGTTCAGCAAGGCTGTATTCGAAGCAATTCGCTTCTTCGCCTGTGCCAGCGCAACCTTCAGCCGCTCCGGTTCCACAGGCTTCGTCAGGTAATCAAGCGCATGCACCCCAAACGCGCGCAGCGCATACTGATCATGCGCCGTTACAAATACCGTCACCGGCATCTGTGCCGCGCCCACCTGCTCGATCACCTCAAACCCTCCCCTGCCTGGCATCTGGATATCCAGAAACAGAACGTCGACCCGCGACGCCCTCAGCGAGGCCAACACCTCGCCGCCGTTCCTGCACTCGCCAACCACCTCCACCTCATCATCCCCGGCAAGCAGAAAACGCAAACGTTCCCGTGCCAGTGGTTCGTCATCGGCAATCAGCGTCTTCAGCTTCATAGGGCTTGCGGCTCATAAGGTATGGTGATCGCAACCTCAAAGCCGCCATCCTCAAGCGGCTGTGCCCTCATCGCAAATTCGTTCTGGTAAAAGTGCAGCAATCGCTCCCGCGTATTCTTCAGCCCGATCCCGTGTCCTTTCTGCGACTGCGCACCAGCTTCGGCTCCCGTATCGCGCACCATCAGGTGCAGGCTCCCACCGTCGCGTCGCGCAGAGGCCTCCACCACGCCCTCACTCACACAATGCGCAATCCCATGCCGAATCGCATTCTCAACAATAGGCTGGAGCAAAAAACACGGCACCAGGCTGTCCAGCGCTCCAGGATCGACCTTGATCTTTACCTTCAGTCGATCCGCAAATCGAATCTGCTCGATCGCCAGATAGTTATCGATCATCTCCAACTCCTGCGAGAGCGGAACCTTCTCCGGCGTCGTCCGCTTCAGCGTGCTCTTCAGGATCGCGTTCAGATGGGACAGCATCTCTACCGCCTCTCGCTGTCTCCCAAGCTCCACCAGCGTCGTGATTGCGTTCAACGTATTGAAGAGAAAGTGTGGCTCAAGCTGCATCTGCAGCGCACGCAGGTGAGCCGAAGAGAGCTGCTTCTGAAGCTCGAGCGATCGCATCGCATCGTCCTGCGCCCGCAACTTGTATTGAACGATTCCGGTCACCCCGATAATGAACCCATAGAGCAGAAGCTCGATGCCGAACCGGTTGACGTTGAACAGAACCCCCCACATCAGGCGTTCCTCCCCCGGACCCCAGCCGAGCGGAAAGCCGATACCCCACAGCATCAGCAGATGAACCAGCGCAAGCATCGATCCCGCAATCACGTGCAGCACAATCGTCTTCACGGAAAGGCTGGAGACAATCGGTAAGCGCGGCGCCAGCTTCCACAGTACGCACGCAATCGTTCCCCACCAACCCCAAAGAACTGCGCCATAAACCAGCGAGGCTGGATGCATCACCGACCCACACTCGGCTGCAGTAGCGAGCGCCAGTATGGCCGCAAGCGACAGGATCAACACGTAGCCGTTGAGATGCCTGCTTGCAGGTGCAGCGCCTTCCTCGGCTGTCTTTTCCTGCAAGATCGCCGGAGCCTGCCGGTACTCCGGAGCAGTGGTGAGAGCGTTCATGCGCACATCCTTTCTCTAATCCTGAAAGGTTCTTTCTACGTCAAATCTACGCCGCACCTCCCTAAGCGAGAGCGTGCAAGAATCAGGATCTATCCTCTCCCCCGCGACTCCAACATCTTTGCAGCCAACGCCCTCATTCTTGCAGGCAACCATGTTACATCTCGCTCCCTCGCTCCGGCACGCTATCAATGCGAGTCCACTGCAGCATCCCAGACTTCGCGGATCGCCTTGCTGACGAGCTCGGGTTCGTCGATCTGAATGAAGTGGCCGCTCTGCTCGGCGAGTCGGAAGTGTCCATTCGAAGAGCGAGAGGCCAGGTCTTTGTCTGCCGCGAGGAAGTTGGCTTCGATCTGGGCGCTTTTGGTGTTGAGAGGCGGTGGAAAATCGATGGGCTTGCCGTGGCCGAGGACAATGAGAGGAATATCAGTGTGCCACTCGAGGCGCTCGGTGGGTGGGAGCTGGCCGGTGCGGCGAATCTGTTCCGGAGTCTGTCCATTGAAGGCATTGGGATCGACCTGAAGAGCCCGCCATGTCTCTCCGTGGACGGGATCGACAAGTACAAGGCCTTTGACGGTTCCGGGATACTTTGTCTGATAAAGGCGGACGAGCAGTCCGCCTAGAGAGTGACCGACGAGAATATAAGGCGGTTGGATGGTGGCGACGGCAAGCAGTCGATGGAGGTCGTCAACGAATTGTGCGGCATCCTCGGGTGCGCTGCGCTGAGGGCGGCTTTGGCCTAATCCGTCCCGGTCGTAACTACAAACCTGGGTGAAGGCCGCGATGTCAGGTTGGACCTTGCTCCAGTCGGAACTGGTGCGACCACGGCCGGATTCGAGGATGACTGCAGGTCCATGGCGAGTTCCTGCGCAGGATAGAAAGAGACTCTTGGATCCAATGTCCCATAGTTGCTGGCGGGACGTGGGTGGCCTGCTAGCTTGGCCTGCTCCGCACAAAGGAAGTGACGCCACGCACCAGATGAAGAGTGTCACTAACTTGGCGAAGTTGATTCGTTTCGCGGTTGGCCAGTTCACGGTCGGTTTCTTCTTCATGCAGGGCATCATAGTCCCTGCGGTTCCTCTGAAAGTCGGCTTTTCGGCAAGTTGAGCCGTTCACCTCAAACTGACCCACTATCCCAATACCTGCAAAGCAGCCAGCGAAGCCAGTCCGCAGCGACATACTCCACCGCGCATCCTGCCATACTCCCTGCAGCTTTAGCACCTCCGGCTGCATATCGGTTTTCAAGCTCAGAACACAGGCTCATCCTGACACTGAGGTACTACCGCTATGCAGGCGAACAAAACCCTCGCGCTTCTCTGCACATTAATCTGCATTCCCCTCGCGTCATGTTCCCGCGTCGTAGCCCACGCCAACACCTCTCCTCCCGAGGGCGTCCCCGTCCACGTTGCCCGCGCCGTAGCCCAGGATGTGCCATTGGAGATCGCGGCAGTAGGAAACGTCGAGGCCGTCGAGAGTGTCGACGTCAAGCCGCGCGTAGCCGGGCAGATCAAAGACGTCGCCTTCACAGAAGGACAAAACGTAACCAAAGGCCAGCTACTCTTCACCATCGACCGCGACACGCTAAGCCGCCAGCAGGCACAACAGCAAGCCGAGCTCGATCGTGATATCGCCATGGAGCAACAGGCTACCGCCATCGCCGCGCGAGATGCAGCCTCGCAGAAGCAGAGCCAGTCCGAAGCCGACACTGCCGTCAAGTTAGGCGAGCTCGGCGTTCTCTCCGGTCAAAGTGTGAAGCAAGCCGTCACCATAAGCGACACCACGCGCGCCAACCTCCAGGCCGACAAGGCCGCCATCGCCGCCGCCGCCGGTGCCATCAACGCCGACCGCGCCCGCATCGCCCAGACACAGTTGCAGCTCAGCTTCGCCCAGGTCGTCGCTCCCATCGCCGGCCGCGCCGGTGCCGCCATGGTCAAGGCCGGCAACGTGATTCGCGAAAACGACACAACGCTCGTCACCCTCCTTCAGCTCGCACCCATCCGCGTAGCCTTCGGCATTCCGGAGCAAGCCCTCGCCGAGGTACAGCACCTCAGCACCCTCGGCCCACTCGAAGTCGAGGCAGGCCCTGGCGACGGCCCCCTCGGCAAAGGCCGCCTCGATTTCATCGACAACACCGTCGATCCCACTACCGGCACCATCCGGCTCAAGGCCACATTTCCAAACACCGACGGAGCTCTCTGGCCCGGCGAGTTCGTCAACGTCCGCCTCCGTCTACGGGTCGACGCCAACCAGATCGTCGTTCCGCAGTCCGCCATCCAACAAGGCCTCGACGGAAAGTACGCATGGCGCATCCAAGCAAGTGTCGCAACCATGGTCCCCGTCACCGTGCTGCGCACCTATCGGCCCCCAACATCCCCACAGGCGGCGAGCGAAGTCGCAGTTCTCGGCAGCGGCCTCCGTCCCGGAGACGAGATCGTCACTGAAGGCCAGCTGCGCCTCACCCCCGGCGCACGAGTCTCTCCCATCGACGTGCCCTCCGGATCACGCGATTCCACCAACAACACCGTGCGCAACGGCGCACCCTGAGCCCAATCTGCCGACGAGGTTCCAGCCATGCGCTTTACCGAGTTCTTCATCCGTCGCGCCATCACCACCACACTGCTCATCTCCGCCATCGCAGGCTTCGGCTTGCTCAGCTATCTCTCCCTTCCAGTCAGCAACCTGCCCGAGGTCGAGTACCCCACCATCCACATCTCCGCCTCACTCCCCGGAGCCAACCCCGACTCCATGGCCTCCACCGTCGCCACTCCACTCGAGAGCGAGTTCTCCCGCATCCCCGGCATCGAAAACATGACTTCCACCAGCTCCGTCGGCAGCACCGACATCACCCTCCAATTCGCCCTCAACCGCAGCGTCGACGCAGCCGCGCAAGACGTCCAGGCCGCCATCTCCCGCGCCACCGGCAACCTTCCTCCCGGCATGCCCGACCCACCCTCCTACTCCAAGGTCAACCCCGCCGACGACCCCATCATCTGGCTCGAGATGCACTCCCAAACCATGTCCTTCGAGGAGTTCTCCCGCTACGCCACCCAGATCGTCTCCAAGCAGATCTCCATGGTCAACGGCGTCTCGCAGGTCGAAGTCTACGGCCCCGAGCGCCCCGCCATCCGCGTCCAGGCCGACCCCGCCCGCCTCGCCGCCTATGGCCTCGATCTCGAACAACTCCGCACCGCCCTCACCACCAACAGCGCAAGCCTTCCCACCGGCACTCTCTACGGAGAAGCCCGTGACTACTCCCTCCAGGCCAACAGCCAGCTCACCACCGCCACTCAATTCTCCGACCTCGTCATCGCCTACCGCAACGGAGTTCCCCTCCGCCTCCGCCAGGTCGCCCAGGTCTTCAACAGCTCCAGCAACGACAAGCACACCTTCTGGATCAACGGTCGTCGCGGAGTCATCCTCGCAGTACGCAAGCAGCCCGGCGCAAACACCGTCCAGGTCGCCGATCAAGTCAAAGCCGCCGTCCAAAACCTCCGCAGCGTCTTACCTCCCGGCGTCTCCTTCGGCCGAGTCTCCGACGACGCCGACATCGTCCGCGACTCCATCTCCGAGGTCAACCACACCCTCATGCTCACCATCGTCCTCGTCGTCTTCGTCATCTTCGCCTTCCTCGGCACCGTCTCGTCCACCCTCATCGCCAGCGCCACCATCCCCGTCTCCATCCTTGGCTCCTTCATCGCCATGCGCCTCCTCAACTACACCGTCGACATGTTCTCCATGATGGCCATCACCCTCTCCGTCGGCTTCATCGTCGACGACGCCATCGTCATGCTCGAAAACATCGTCCGCCATCGTGAGATGGGCAAATCCCCCCTCACCGCCGCGCTCGACGGAGCCGCCGAAGTCGCCTTCACCATCCTCTCCATGACCCTCTCCCTTGTCGCCGTCTTCCTCCCCATCCTCTTTCTTAACGGAGTCCTCGGGCGTCTCCTCCGCGAGTTCGCCGTCACCATCTCCGTCTCGATCCTGCTCTCCGGTGTCTCCGCACTCACTCTCACTCCCATGCTCTGCAGCCGTTTCCTCAGCGAGCGCACCCACGCAGACAACTGGTTCCACCGCCGCACCGAGCGCATGTACGCCGCATTAGAAAACGCCTATCGCCGTTCTCTCGATCGAGTCCTGCGTCACCCCCGCGCCACCATCGTCGCCAGCATCGCGATGACAGCAATCACCGCCATCCTCTTCACCATCGTCCCCATGAGCTTCATGCCTGCCGTCGACGTTGGCGGCATCTCCGGACACATCGAAGCCCCGCAGGACAGCTCCTTCGCCCAAACCATCTCCAACGCCGAACAAGTCAACAAAGCGATGGCAGCCCTCCCCTGGATGGACAGCAACCTCTCCGGCGTCTACGCCCAAAACGAAGGCTGGCTCTGGATCAACCTCCGTCGAGACCACCGCCCCAACGTCAAAACCATCATCGCCGACCTCCAAAAGAAGCTCGACCGCATCCCCGGCCTCAAGGTCTATCTCCGTCAGCCGGACTTCATCGACCTCGGCCAGACCGAATCCCGATCCCAATACTCCGCCGCTCTCCAAAGCCCCGATGCAGACGAGCTCTACCGTTGGGCGCCGCGTCTCAAAGAAAAACTCGACACCCTCCCCGAGCTGGCCAACGTCTCCACCGACCTCCAGATGAGCGCCCCTCGCGTCAACGTCGACATCCGCCGCGACCTCGCCATGTCCCTCAACATCGACCCCGAAAAGATCGCCAACACCCTCTACGACGCCTACGGAAATCGCCGCGCCAACACCATCACCGTCGCCTCCCAACAGTACGACGTCATCCTCGAAGTCGCCCGCGAGTATCAACGCGACCCCGAGACAATGGGCAGCATCTACCTCGCATCCACCACCAACCACCTCGTTCCCCTCTCCGCCGTCACCACGCTCAGCCAGACCGTCGCACCACTCACCGTCAATCACCTCGGCCAGTTTCCCGCCGTCACCTTTCACTTCGATCTCAAGCCCGGCGTCTCGCTCGACGCAGCCACACGCGCCGTGCAGCGCGCCGCCACGCAGATGGGCCTTCCCGCCAGCATGAACTTCACCTTCCAGGGCACCGCCGCACAATTTCAAAGCTCGCTCAAAGGACTCGGCCTCCTGCTCATCATCGCCATCATGGTCATCTATCTCGTCCTCGGCGTCCTCTACGAGAGCTTCATCCACCCCATCACCATCCTCTCCGGCCTCCCTGCCGCGGCCATCGGCGCACTCCTCACGCTGCTCATCTTTAGGCAGGATCTCAACCTCTACTCCTTCCTTGGCATCATCCTGCTAATCGGCATCGTCAAGAAGAACGCCATCATGATCGTCGACTTCGCCCTCGCCGCCGAGCGCAATCACGCACTCCCGCCCGAGCAGGCCGTCTATCAAGGTTGTCTTCAGCGCTTCCGTCCTATCATGATGACCACGATGGCGGCACTGCTGGGCGCGGCTCCTATTGCATTTGGTCAGGGCATCGGAGGAGAAGCGCGTCGTCCACTAGGTATCGCAGTCGTAGGAGGACTTCTGCTCTCACAGTCCCTCACCCTCTACGTCACACCTGTCATCTATCTCTACCTGCATCGCCTTCAGCGAGGCCGTCGCAAAGAAGTTGTCCTGCCGGACGGGCCTCCTGCGCGGAGCGCGGTCACTTCGTGACGGGTATACCGGTCGTGTCACCGTCATCAACAAAGGGCCTCCCGCTGGTCGGCACGATCTAACCTGCGACCAACGGGAGCACCAAGCGAAGCGGTACACAAGTCACGAAGTGACCGCCGCCCGCGCAGGGCGCCCGTCCGGCAGGACCTTCTCCCTCTGCGCCCCCCGCCAATGCGCAGGAGGAGTTCCCTCCCACATCCGAAACGCCCGCACAAAAGAGTTAGAGTCCTCATACCCCAGAAGATAAGCAGTCTCATTCAGCTCAAGCAGAGAGTTATTAAGATAGTGCCGCGCCAGCTGATGCCGAGCCTCCTCAAGAACCTGCTGAAAGCTATACCCCGCATCCTGCAACCGTCGCTGCAACGTGCGCGAGCTGATGTGCAGTTCGCGCGCGATCTCCTGCATCTTCGGCCGTCTCCCAGCAAGCTTTCTCTGGATCGCAGCCCGGACCCTCTCAGGGAAACTCTCCTCGCCCTTATGCTGCTTCAACTCTTCATCAAACTGCGGTGCAAGCATAGCCAAAAGCTCGGCATTGCTCGTCACAAACGGCAGAGCCGCATCCGAGCTACGGAAGATGATCGCATTACGAACAGCGCCAAACACAATCGGACAGCCGAAGTGCCGCTCAAAGATCTTTGCATGCGTCGGCTGGCGCGCAAGCTCAAGCCGCAGCGGAGAGATCCGAGTCCCAGTCCCATGCCGCGCAATGCACAGCACCCACGCAAAACAGAGATCGGTGAGCACCGCAGGCTCAACGCTATCGGCGAGCAGCCAGCGAAACTGAATGCTCCACTCGCTGTCATCCATCTCGTGGATGATCTCCTCAGGACACGAGAGTTGTTTGTAGCGGGCCATCTGCTCCATAGCTTCGCCGAAGCTGGCCGTAGAGAGAGCCGCAAGCGCAATCGGATCGAAGTGTTCCGCCTTGGTCTCGGTGCCAAGTTCGAGGCCAATGGCGGGGTTCGGGCTATTCACGCCCACTCCCCGCCACAAGGCGAACAGCTCTTCGGTCGTTACGACGATGCGCGGTTGATCGAGTAGCCCCGGAGCCAATCCCGCACTCTGAAGCACCGCAGACGCACCGACTCCCAACTCGTGTAAACGTGTTGCCAGCCGGCCGGGAATCCGAAAGCGTTTGCTCATGGTTATGATTTCAAGGAGGCCATGTCGATCGAGAAGCGATACTTCACGTCCGACTTCAGCAGTCTTTCATACGCCTCGTTGACCTTCTGAATCGGAATCACCTCCACATCAGCGGTGATGTTGTGTTTGCCGCAGAAGTCGAGCATCTCCTGAGTCTCGGCGATTCCGCCAATCGGCGAACCCGAGAGGCTGCGGCGTCCAAACAGCAGGTTGAAGGCAGACACAGCAAGTGGCTTCTCCGGAGCGCCCACCAGGCACAGATTGCCATCCCGTCGAAGCAGCCCGAGGAAGGCGTTGATGTCGTGGTCCGCCGAGACGGCGTCGAGAATAAAGTCGAAGCTGCCCGCGTGCTTGGCCATCTCATCCGCATTCCGCGAAACGACAACCTCATCGGCGCCAAGGCGGATCGCATCATCTTTCTTACCCGGCGACGTCGTGAACAGGACAACATGCGCTCCCAGCGCGTGCGCAAATTTCACACCCATGTGGCCCAGTCCGCCAAGCCCCACGATCCCGACCTTCTTGCCCTTGGTCACGCCCCAGTGATGCAGAGGCGAGTAGGTCGTGATGCCCGCGCAGAGCAGAGGCGCGACTCCGGCCAGGTTGAGGTTCGTAGGAACCTTGAGCACAAAGCGCTGATCCACAACCACGCTGTCCGAGTAGCCGCCATAGGTCACGCCACCCGTGTGCTTGTCGGGAAAGTTATAGGTAAGGGTCATGTTCGGGCAAAACTGTTCGAAGCCCTCGCGACAATCCGGGCAGGTCCCGTCGGAGTCGACCATGCAGCCGACCGCGGCAAGATCGCCGACCTTGAACTTCGTGACTGCCGAACCTGTCTTGGTAACGCGGCCAACGATCTCATGGCCCGGCACGCAGGGGTAGACAGTAGGCATCACCCCACTCCACTCATTGCGAACCTGGTGAAGGTCGGAGTGACAGATCCCGCAGAAGAGAATCTCAATCTGCACGTCGGTTTCGGTTGGATCGCGCCGCGCGATCGTGGTGGGGGCGAGCGGCGATGTCGCACTTGCAGCCGAGAATGCTTTTGCGTTGTACATGAGTTAAAAGCTAAACCCGCTCACGCATCGACGATAAGCAGAACACGCCATTCCATATGCAGAATACGCCAATCCGTTGGTTCAGGGAACGGCGATATAGGTAGCCTGTCGAGCGATCAGCATCCATGAACCCGTCACCGCTCGCTGCCAGACGTCGGTATAGCGGCGAGTCTTGGGTTTGCCAGCGTCAGGGCCGACAGCCTCCGTCAGATCCTCATGTCCCATAACGATGACAAGATCTTTAAACGTCGATGTGGCCTCAACCGTGTTGCTGTACGCACTGTATTGAATGTGACCTTCTCGCAGAAGAGCCAGTACCGTCGCGCGATCCATGACTTTGTTGCCGGGACTGTTGACCTTCATCTCCGGTGACCAGATTTTTTCGAGTGCGGCAGTATCCTTAGCACGCATCGCACGGCCGATTGCCTCTTGAGCCGCATGGACCTGTTGAACTGGGTCGTCTTGTGCAAAGAGAAGGGATGCTGAAGCAATCAGCAGGATCGCAGAGTAGGTGAGCAGGCGCATCGACAAGTACCTCCGAGAAACGAAAATAGCTTCCACGAGGAAGCAAACGAAAGCCTGAAAATCTGACTGGAATTAGCGAATCTGTCAAATTACCTATGCGTTACAACGTACCTGTTCCAAAGTGACACACCTTTTGCCGATAGGTCGAAAATAAACTTGAAAAACATGGCGTATTTTCCGACGCCTCAAAACACACGTCCAAAACACCACGTCTACCACGCAATCCACCACAACTTCACCACGATTTCACCACCATAAAACAGTCGAAATCTGCAAAACCCCCTTCAAACTTGAGGTTTTTCCCTGCTGAAGTTTTTAGTACAAAAGTTTGCAACTTCAAGCATCGTTTCCTCACCTTCCCGGCGTCCGAACCGATAGACACAGCAGAGAACCTCGAATGCTGACCAGAAAGTTGTATTACCTAGAGCGGCACCCCAAACCTAGAATGACCTTCATGCCGGCCTCCCTCGCAGCGTGCGCCAAGTCTTTGATTTCATTGCAGAAATCTCGCCTCCGCCTTTTCGCGCTGGCCACCCTGCTGCTCTCGGCGGCGCACCTTCTATCGGCCCAGACCTTCGAATCCTCAACAAATCTCACCATAGCCGAGCAATACCTCCTCGCCGCCGCCAACCAGGACCGCATCAATCAAGGACTTCAGCCACTTCGCTTCGACCCCGTCCTCGCCGAAGCCTCCCAGATCCACGCCCGCGAGATGGCCGCCCACGCCGAAATCTCCCACCAGTTCGACGGTGAACCCGCACTCGCTGCCCGCGGAGCCAATGCTGGCGCACACTTCAGCCTTATCACAGAAAACGTAGCCGAAGCTCCCACCTCCGTCATCATCCACAACCTCTGGATGCACTCGCCCGGCCACCGCGCCAATCTGCTCGATCCCAACGTAGATTCCATCGGAATCGCCATCGTCACCCGCGATCACCAGCTCTATGCAGTGGAAGACTTCGCCAGCACCGTTCAAACCCTGTCACTTAACCAGCAGGAGCGCACCGTCGCCAGCGTCATCGCCCAGTCAGGGATGCGCGTCGCCGAGACCACCGCGGAGGCCCGTCAAACCTGCACAATGTCCTCTGGTTACGCGGGTTCTCGCCAACCCTGGTACATCATGCGCTACACCGCCGGAAGTCTGAACGAGATTCCCAGCAAGCTCAAAAGCAAACTGGCCTCCGGCAAATACCACCAGGCCGTAGTCGGGGCCTGTTCCGTAAACCGCAACGGCCCCTTTACTGCCTACAACATCGCAGTTCTGCTCTACCCATAGGCAAGAGAGGCAGCAACCACTACGCCGCATGTTGCGCTTCCTCCGCACTCGCAGGGTGCGAGGCTAATCGCTGAAGCGGGTTAAAGCAGCGGAACTGTCCAACGTGCCTATCAACTCTACAAGCTCTCTCCGCTGTAAACGCTAGATGCCACATGTTGACGCTACTCTGTCGACACCGCCATCGAGGTAGCTTTTGACCCCTCCACCCCGATTTGTTATAACTGAAGAGGCGCGGGAGTTTTCTCGCACTTCAAAGATGTTCCTGAGTAGCTCAATGGCAGAGCATTCGGCTGTTAACCGAAGGGTTGTAGGTTCGAGTCCTACCTCAGGAGCCAATTTAGAATCAATAAGTTAGACCCTCCCCGACACCTCCAAAAAATGACCCAAAATGACCGATTGTGGGGGATTTTGTGGGTACCCTAAATAAAAATCATTCATAATCCTGCTCAATTGTGAGCAATGACTCGGCCGAGAATTTCCTGCAGTGTTCGGGGAATGCTACGCGACCTTCGAATTTCGAGAACCCGTGGGGAGGGGCTTTTTCGTCGGTGGTCGCTTGACGATCGATTCGAGCGCTTCGCGCTTCGCTTCCATTCGAATGTGGCTATAGTGCTTGAGCATGTTCTTCGAGACATGACCGGCGATGTCCATGATGGTCTGGTCTCCTGCTCCGCTTTCGGCCAGATCGGTGATCATGGTGTGTCGATGATCATGCCAGCGTCCCTTAACCTTGGCGTTTTTGCGCACGTTGTTCCATGCAGTCTTCAGAGTCGTGACCGGTCTTGTAGGATCGTTCGGACGCGGCTTCCCGAAAGGGAACACATACCAGTCCGGCTGGATTGCTGAAAATCTCTCCTGGTACCACTCCGCATATTCGCTCATCGTTTCCGAAAGAGCGGAGTTCAGGGACAGCAACACGGCATCACTGGCCTCCTGCGTTCCGGGCACGGAGACAAGCACATCGTGAGCTGGGCTGCTCCTTAGGATCATCGCGAACTCGGCGGGTAGCGAGTAACCTGCATAGGTCCATGGGCCTGCCAGGCTAGCAGCGCGAAACCATCGTCCAGAGATCAAGACGTAGATCTGACCGTCGGGCTGATGAAGGAACACCTTGTTCTCTGTATTCGTCGCATAGCTGAGACCGGTGCCGGGAATCTTTGAGTAGACCGGTTTGCCCATGAAGGCGATCAGCTCGGCTGGCTTTTCCGTGAACAAAACCTGAGGAGCAACCTGACCGCTGGAGCTTGGCGGCACGGCCTTCAAAACGTCATCCCAGTTCTGGTGAGCAGGCAGTTTGCCTATGTCTGGTGGCAGCTTTACGGTTGCAGTCCATGGCCCATGCAGTGTGCAAAAACTGGAAAGGCAGAGAGTCAATAAATATTTGCAGGAAATATTTGCGGGGAAAAAGATCAAGTCGTAGAATTGGCGCGTTCCCAAAACATAACGCGCATCCGGGCTCCTAAATACCGCAAAGGCATCTTGGCAATCTCTATCTGAGGCCCAAATGAAACTCATGCGATGGCTTTCTACACTCTTCCTTTTGTTCGTGTCTTTCAATGTTGTTGCTCAGGTTCCACCCACGCAAAATTCTGTCACGCCGCAGAAGCTGCCGACTTTTTCCTTCACAAAAGACATGACCATCTACGTGAGCGATTTTGAGCTGGACGCTCAGAACGTTCAGGTAGATAAGGGTTCGGTAATAAATCAAGTGCGACCAGGGATTCTGGAAAGACCGTCGAAGAAAGAGCAACGCGACCCAGAGGCCCAGGCAAAAAAGCTGGTCGATACGATGTCTAAGAGCATCGTCAGTGATCTCCAAAAGGCTGGCTACAAGGCCCAAAGATTGGCAGAAGGTGATCCGAAGCCTGCGACGGGCGCGTGGGTACACGGAGTGTTTACCCAGGTGGATGAGGGGAGTCGCATTCATCGCGCGATGATTGGCTTTGGATCCGGTAAGGCGACAATGGAGCTATTTGTAACCCTGACCGATCTGGCAAGCCCCCAGAAACCGCTCTACGAAGCTTCTGAAGATGGCGCAAGCAAAACCAAACCCGGTGCCGTCATCACGCTGAATCCTTATGTAGCCGCAGCTAAGTTTGTCATGGAGAAGAATGCGCCGGAAAAAACGGTCAAAAGTACCGCCTCAGCAATTTCAAAGGAAGTGATACAGCATCTGCAATCGAATCCGATATCACCTGCGCTGCCAACCGCCGCAAACCAGCAATGATGCGCGCTCTGTTGCATTAACTGGGCAGCGGATACGCTTTTCGAACTCAGGTGCGTCGCGGCTGCACCCACCGGAAGATCGTCGAGGCGTCGACCTCAACTCCGCACTCTTGCATCACCATACACGTCCTAAAATAATGCAACAGACCCTTTAAACCTTAAGGGGGGGGAGGCGGCTGCGGTTCCGGAGCATGATAGCTAAGAGCTTGCGCGCGTCCCAGTAACGCGGAATATACCGCTTCGGTTCAGCCAGTGAGCGAAACAGCCAGCCCAGATAGAACTTGTCGGCCCAGACGGGGATGTGGACCTGGTCGCCGCTGAGGAACGCGATGGCTGCGCCAATGCAGTGGATAGCGGGCCGATAGGCCAGGTTGCGTTTGAGATAGAGACCCAGACGCTCCTGGGTTCCACCGCCAATCGTAACAATGACGTGCTCTGGCCGAAGACGGTTGAGTCGTTCGAGCAGAGCAGGATCGTCGATGAGAGCGTTCCCATACATCGGGGCCATGTAGACGTTGTCTTCAGGAATGACGATTCCCTGCCCCGCAAGCCAGTCGAGATTGCGTTTGGCGCTGACCGGGCTCGCCATGATCCAGAGAGCGTTACCGGGTTTGCGAACATCGGATTCCAGGAGAAGCTCGCGAAGATACTCGAGGCCGGAGAGGCGCCTGATGGGGATGGGTTGCAGGCGGTTCCAGATAAGTACCATGAAAGCGGAGTCGGTGATAGCGAGGTCGGCATTAAGCAGGGCGTCGCGATAGTCAGGGCTGCGATCGAGGTCCTTGAGCGCCGGAGCTGCGGGGACGACGAGGAGTCCGCCTTTGGTGCGCATGATGTCGATGGCTTCTTTTGCGGAGCCGTCGAAGAAGTCGATGCCGAGGATGCGATGGGTTTGGGAAGTTGCCGACATGAAGGGGTGTGTTTGGTTCTTATCTTATTCGAAGACGGGTGTTCTCCGTGTGGCGTATGCGCGGGTGGGCGACCACGAGGATGTCTCATCTGACACTCTCGGATGGAGTCACAAAAAACATACCCGTTGGACCTGCACGGTCTCTCACTGAGGAATACAGAGCTTATCACTTCCCAGTTGGCAGGAGGTTGGTTACTTTTTGGGGCGTGATTCTGGAGGGATCAGGCCGGCCACGCGGTAGTAGACCACGAGCTGGCCGTAGTGTTCGCCCGAGTGTTCGATGAAACCCCACGCCTGATCCGACATACGAACTTGTTGATCCTTGGAGAAGGGGTCCAACATCAGATCGCTCATACCCGAATCGCCCTTTTGCTTTATGAGCGCAGCGCCGTCTGCGAAGGATTTCTTCACGAAGGCAACCACTTCAGCCTTGCTTTTGTACTGATCCCGTTTCGGATCACCCTCAGGTACCTTCTTCCCGACGAGTGGGTTGATGAAAAAGTAGTTCGCGTTCGCTGCGTGCAGCAGCTGCTCCGCAAAACTTCGCTCGACAGGAACGGGCTTGAAATCATATTTGTCTTCAGGAAAATCTTCTGCCATCGCGGCTAACTTTCGCCCGATGTCGTTCCAGGCCTCCAACAATACCTGTGAGGGATTTGCCGGCGGTTTCGGCGTGAGTTTCTTCGCGTCATCCTGTGCATGCGCCTGAAGTGGGCTGACGATCAGGGCGAGAAATAGCGCTATTAGAGTCTTCTTCATTTACGAACCTCCAGCAGTTCTGTCACTGTAGTCCACCATCTTAGCCAAGAATACAAGGAGTTGCCCAGTGTGTGATTCGCGCAAGGGCGATGCTGGAAGTAAAGCGGCCCCTGGAGCAGAGTTGCCTGCGCGAGGGGCCGCTGGTTTTTTGCTGTAGACTCAACTACCGTGTGGCGGCTGCTAGGGGTTTACTGGACAGAATTTCATCTTCGATCCAGGCGTAGGTCTTGGCGAGGCCGTCGCGAAGCTTGATAGACGGCGCCCAGTTCATCTTTTCCTGGATGAGAGTGTTGTCGCTGTTGCGGCCGTTGACGCCTTTGGGAGCGCTGAGATTGTAGTTGCGCTTGAGCTTGATGCCGGCAATGTCTTCAGCGATATCGACGAGTTGGTTGATGGTGACGAGCTCGTCGGAGCCGAGGTTGAGAGGCTCGTGAATCTCGCTCTCAGCGATCATCTGCGTGCCCTTGGTGCAGTCGTCGATGTACATGAAGGAGCGAGTCTGCTTGCCATCGCCCCAGATCTCGATCTCGTGTTTGCCCGAGTGCTTGGCCTCGATAACCTTGCGGCAAACTGCAGCGGGAGCCTTTTCGCGGCCGCCAGTCCAGGTGCCTAGCGGGCCGTAGACGTTGTGGTAACGGGCAACGCGAGTCTGCAAACCATAGTCTTCTTCGAAGTGGCGGCACATGCGCTCGGAGAAGAGCTTCTCCCAGCCATAGCCGTCTTCGGGCAGCGCAGGATACGCGTCCTCTTCCTTGAGCGCGACGACGTCGGGGTTGGTCTGCTTTTCACCGTTGTATACGCAGGCGGAGGAGGAGTAGAAGAAGCGCTCAACTCCCTTTTCGCGTGCGGCTATCAGCATGTGAGTGTTGGTGAGGACCGAGAGCATGCAGAGGGCTTTGTTGTTTTCGATGAAGCCCATCCCGCCCATGTCGGCGGCAAGCTGGAAAACAACGTTGGTGCCGGCTGCAGCCGTAAGGCAGCTGTCCTTGTCTTTGAGGTCGAGAGAGAGACTTTCGACGCCTTTGGATACCTGATACCACTCATCGAGCGGCTTGATGTCGACCGCGCGTACAACGTCGACGCCATTGGCGATCAGGCTTTGAACGAGGTGGCCGCCGATAAATCCACCGGCACCACAGACGACTGCTTTCTGTCCTTTGAGCTTCATAGAGGGAGAGACTCCTTGGGTCATAAGTTAGAAGCTATTGAAGTAGTTCAGGTTATCCGGCGGAACACTCTGGCAGCGCATTTTCCGCTTTGCTTCCAAGTGCCAAGTATAGCTGGGAGGGGTAGCGGGTTGCCATGAGAAATAAATCCTAATGGGAGGGATTGACTTTTTCGAAGTTTCGGTTGGGAGATGCGACCTTTATCTACGCACAGTTGGGCTAAGTCGTTACGCGCTTCTTATTTTTGTCTCGTGTTTCGATTTCTCCGAAAAGAGTTTGCAGAGATGACTCGAATCTGATGTAGCATCGTCTCGCATTTGACACGATGTTTACGCACTTCTCGGAGGAACACCCGATGGGGGTCTCTCATGCAGTCGCCGCTCTCCTCATTGTTTCCACTTCTGTCCTAACGATGGCCCAGACCGGGGGGCTTACCTGTTCGAGCGACGATGGGGGATACCGGTACTGCCGCGCCGACACGCAAAACCAGGTTCAGCTGACACGGCAGATCTCGGGTTCACGATGCGATCTAGGCTACAGCTGGGGTTATGATCCGCGCGGCATCTGGGTGGACCGCGGATGTCGAGCGCAGTTCGTCTATGGCCGTGGGCGCTCGCGTGGCGAGGATAATGCCGGCGCCGCGATTGCGGGTGGGATTCTCGGTGCGCTGATTCTTGGAGCGGCGGTCGCTGCAGCCAAGGACAACGATAACGGTGGGGACCGTGAGCGGACGAACTACTACAACGACGGATATCGCATGGGACGACAGGACGCTGATAACGGACGGCGGGACTTTTACCAGTGGTGGAGCGAACGCTACCCGATGAAGTATGAGAGGGACTTCGCCGCTGGATACACGGATGGCTACAACAACAACGGTCGGCGGCCGCCGCGATAGAGCCAGGTTTTACGAGCACAAGCGCTGCAATCAGGGCGGCGGTAAATTTCGACCCATTGCAAGGACGGAGGACTTGACGCAATGAAGAGCTCGGCAGTTTTCGCATCGATGCAACGGATGGCTGGTTTGCTCGTGCTACTGTCATGCGCGTTGGTGGCGCAGGCACAGGAGACACCAGCATCCCCTGCTCCGCCTGCTATCCCCTCCACGTCCAAAGAGATTGAGGTTCCCACACGCAGTACGGTCGATATGCTGGCCGAGATCAAGAAGAGCGGCAAGCTCCGCGTGGGCATCTCAGAGATTGTTCCGTGGGCGATGCACGATAAAGACGGCAACCTGGTGGGATTCGAGATCGATGTGGCAAAAAAGCTCGCACGCGACATGGGAGTGCAGGTGGAGTTTCATCCGGATGAGTTTCGTTATTTGATTCCGGATCTCGAAGCGAATCGTTTCGACATTATAGTTGCTGGTTTTTCGATTGAGGCGCGGCGAGCACTGGTGGTGAACTTCAGCCAGCCTTACAATGTGACCGACGTGACCATTGCTACCAGCAAAAAGATGGGCAGCGATTTGAAGACGATGGAAGCCTTCAACAAAAAGGGCGTCACCATTGGAGTGGTGGAGGGGATGACGTCGGAGGATCTGGCAGCATTGGCGTTTCCGAAGGCTTCGATTCAGACCTACACGGAGGACAGCGCGCTGTTCAGCGATCTGGTCGCAGGCAAGCTTGCTGCGGCGGTTGCGGACAGTCCGCGGTTGGATATCCTGGCGAAGCTCTATCCTGATGCCGTAACGGTGCCGTCTGTGGCCCCGCTGGGAACGTTTCCCGCAGCCTTCGCCATGCGGCGCGGAGATATGGACTTCGTCAACTACCTCAACTCCTGGATCGCCGCGCGAAATGCGGATCAATGGATCGAGACGCGGCGGAAGTACTGGTTCAAGTCGACGGACTGGGCAAGCAGTCTGTGATCAAGCCTTCGTCAGCTCCTGGTGATCAGTAGTCGATGGAGCGGGTGCTGTGTTCGCCGGCTTGTGCAGCAGATCGATGACGGACTGATAGAGGCGGTTGCGCACATCGAAGCGGTCCCCAGCGCGAATAACATAGCGAACGACGATATCCACGCCGGAGGCCGCGGGGCGCATATCGACCGAGGGTGTGGCCTTGAACTGGCTAAGGCCGTTCTGACGCGTGGCGGTCTGCCACTCCTGTTCGGCGAGCTTGGCGTCGCGTTCGGTTTGCTTCAGTACGGTATTGTGAATGGCTTCGATGGTCTTGTAGGAGTCGACGCCGGGTGGAATGTTGACGGTGATCTCGTCCCACATCCATTGCCCGGTGGTCGAGAAGTTGAAGTATTGTCCCGAGATGGCAAAGTTGTTGATGAAGGTGACGCGGCGTCCAGTGGGATGGCCCTTGTCGGTCCAGTTGCCGGTTTCGAGCAGTGCGGTGCGGAAGAGGCCGATCTCGACGACCTCGCCGCCTACACCGTTTATCTCGACCCAGTCCCCGACCCGGATGCCATTTTTGCCCATAAGGATGAACCAGCCGAAGAAGGCGAGAATGAAGTCCTGAAAGACGACCGTGAGACCTGCGGCCCCAAGACCGAGGATGGTGGGGACCTGGCTGGGTGCGCCGAAGATAACGAGCAAGACCAAGAGGAGTGTGACGAGTTGGATGCCGAGGCCGATGATGGTGCGGAGTGTATGGAGGCGGCGCTGCTCCATGCGCGAGCGGTCGATAAGCTTACCGGCCAGAGTGGCGAGCAGAACTCCGCAGAGGATGAAGAAGGCGATAACAGAGAGTGACTGCAGAGCAAGGTGGGTGACGATGGAGTGCTGAAGCTCTACCTGCGCGAGCCATTTGCCGTAGACCGCCGAGAGCTGCTGCTGGGTCTGGAGCTGATCCTCCACGATGCTATGCATCTGCGAGAGGGCATGAGCCTGGGCCATACGGGCTACACGGCTCTTTACAGCGTCCTGCGGGGCGGCGATGTTGGGTTGGGCGCTCGATGCACTGACATTGGATGCATTGATGCTGGCTGCGGCCGCTGAGGCTTTCTTTTCGAACTCTGCATGCCTTGCGGTGAGCGTGGAGATGCCGGCATCGGTCTCGGCTTTGGCCTGGCGAATGAGATTCATGCGGCTGCGCTGATCGAACCAGGCGGCGACGCGACCGTAGAGCGTGCCATAACGACGCGCGGAGAGAACGGCGATCTGACCGCCGGTATTTCCCTGGGCCGCGTCGTACTTCTTCATCGCCGCTTCACGAGCGGTGAGCTCCTGCTGAATCTGGCCGCGCTGGTCGCCGCTTACCCTGGCAAGCTGTTCCGTAAGATCGGCGAGTTCATCGTTATCCAACTGGAGCTGAGCCTTGGCTACATCGAGGTCATCGGAGTCGGCAGTCGTGCCGTTGGGCTGTTTGAGAGAGGCGGTAAGACCCTCCACCTTGCCCAGGTCTTCTTTGACGAGCGACTGGACCTGGGCAACTTTTTCCTGGAGCACAAGTGCATCACCGGTGAGCGTGCGAGTCTGGAAGGCAGCTTGGCGAAGGGCGAGAGCAAAGGCCTGATCAACCTCGTGGTCAGCCAGCCGGGCCGCCTCGTGCGCGAAGGATTGCTCTTCGGAGGAGACGGCGAGGGGAGCGAGCGACTCGATAGTCTGCCACGGACGCTGGTCGACCAGATTTTGCCCGCCCGCAGAACTGCCGTTGGCTTTGAGGAAAGGCATGTGAACCATGGCGCCACGGGTCCACCACGCTGCCGCGAGGCAGAGGAGGAGGAGGGCGGCGGGAACTGCTATGGCGAGACGACGGAGTTCCTTCATTCTTTAACCCTACATGCTCCTTCAGTTAGCTCCAAAACCCCGTTAGGGCTATTGCGGATGTGGAATCTATGGCAGGAGGACATCTGTTGCAAATGCCAGAGTTATGACCTGCGTCTTCAGCCAAAAAGACGAGGCTGTCCGGCCCAGGTCGTAACCGGAATTTAACGAAAGTCGAATGGAAGGAGGAGTAGATTTCAGGATAATCCATACCCGGGGAGTTAATGTGACCAATCGACCAGAGGTTCCGTTTCATTGTGAAGTAGAGAATTCGACCGAAAACGGAGTCAAGGTTACGACAGTCCGGTGCCATGGCCGTTTGATTAACCAGACGGCTGGTGAGGTAAAAGATATCGTGAAGCCGTTGATACCCCAAGGCGGCACGATCGTGATCGACCTCGAGGACGTGACGTTTCTGGATAGCCTGGGGTTGGGAACGCTCGTAGGGTTGAAGGTCTCGGCGATCAACGAAGGGTATTGCACCTTGAAGCTGCAGAATCTGTCGCCACGCATCCAGGAGCTGGTGAAGCTTACGAGTCTTACAAAGCTGTTCGCCACTTAGGTTGCAGTCGTGGGAGCCAGGCCAGTCAGCATGTAGGATTTAGGTCGTGCAGACTTCTGTTGCAAACGCCGGCATTGCTCCCGGACCTACCAGACGACCGCTCGTGCAAATGATCAGGAGACAGCCGCTGGCGGCAATTGGGCTCGCGCTGCTGATCGTCTTTGTGGCGTGCGCCGTCTTTGCTCCCTGGCTGGCGCCGTGGGATCCAGCCCAGTTGGATCTGACAGGACGACTGATGGGTCCGTCGTGGACGCATTGGTTTGGCACAGACGAACTGGGCCGGGACATCCTCTCGCGGACCTTGTTTGGAGCGAGAATCTCGTTGGTAGTAGCCGTAAGCGTAGTGGGGCTCTCGCTGGCGGTGGGGCTAGTGGCGGGCGGACTGGCTGGGTTCTATGGCGGGTGGACGGACACCGTCGTGAACATCTACGTGACCAACGCATTTCTGGCGTTGCCCGGGATTCTGCTGGCGATTGCGTTTGTAGCGTTCATGGGGCCGGGGTTGGGCAATGTGATTCTGGCGCTGGCGATCTCCGGTTGGGTGGGATACGCGCGACTGGTGCGGGCACAGGTCATGGCCGTGAAGGAGCGCGAGTTTGTCGAGGCAGCGCGTGCCCTTGGCGCTACGGATCTTCGCATCATGACACGGCATATTCTGCCCAACATCCTGCAGCCACTGATCGTGCAAGCTGCGATCGGGATGGCGGGGGCCGTACTGGCCGAGGCTACGCTGAGCTTTCTAGGGTTGGGTGTTCCGCCACCGGCAGCAAGCTGGGGATCGATGCTGAACGATGCGCGGTCGCACCTCTTCGACTCGCCGCACCTGGTATTCTTTCCGGCCATGGCGGTGATGCTCTGCGTGCTCTCGTTCAACTTCATCGGCGATGCCCTGCGGGACTATCTCGACCCTCGGACGCGGATGAGTGCAGGGTTGTAGGTTCATCGCGTTGTTGTAACGGTCCTTCCTGGAGCAGTGGATGGTCACGAGGCCGGCAGCTGTCACCGTAGTTGCGATATCTCTGCTGGCCGCGACCACCATTGCGCTTGTAACCGGAGTGACGCTGCTGTTTCCTGGTACTGGTCTCGACGCTCTCTGGCAGTTAAACGAAAGGGCCTATTCGGCTTTCACTGCACTGGGCACGGTGTCGGGTGCTTTCCTTGCGGTGCTGGGATGCGTCACTGCATCGGCAGGTATTGGGCTTCTTCGAAGACGGAGATGGGCATGATGGACGGCTTTGAGCATCTTCTTTGTCAGCAGTCTCGGAGATTTGTTTATGTTGGTATCCACAGGGGATTGGCTGAGAGGCGGGAGCGGAGTGTTGGTTGCAGGGGGATTCAGCTTTTTCCTGCTGCAACCGAACGTGAGGAGCTTCTTGTTTGAACGCGGATGAGTGCCGGCTGTACCCGTGCGACCGGGATCGATATCGGATATGCTTGGCCTTGGAACGGAAAGGCAATACCAATGCGTAAGAGTATCGTTTCACCGTCGACGGCAACAGCAACTCCCATCAGCGATCTATGGCGCGACCTGGAGCGGATTGCGCGGGTCGAGATCAGCTCCGAGGATGAGAAGTTTCCAATTGAACATGCGTTGGGCAGAAAGGCTACGACGGGTTGGAGAGCTGCGACGACCGGACCGCAGTTGATCCGCCTGCACTTTGACGAGCCGCTAACGATCAAGCGGCTTCAACTGCACTTTGTGGATAAGACGTCTGAGCGGTCGCAGGAGTTTGCCTTGTTTGCGGGCATGGGCACCGAGCTGAAAGAAATCGTGCGCCAGCAGTGGACATTCAGTCCGAATGGCTCGACCGAAGAGATTGAGGACTACTCAGAGAACCTGAGCGGGATCACTACGCTCGAGCTGCGGATCGATCCTGATCGAAGTCACGATCCGAAGTTGAGCCGGGAGTATGCCTCACTACAGAGTTTGAAGCTGGCATAAGACCGACCGCAGATCTGCACGGGAATTTACGGATTAAAAACGAGCAAAGGCAAAACGAATTTTAGTCACTATGTTGATTGGAGTGATCTCCGATACGCACGGGTTGATGCGGCCAGAGGCTCTGGCCGCATTGCGCGGCGTCGAGCATATCCTGCACGCCGGAGATGTGGGGGATATCGCGATTCTAGATGCCTTGCGCGAGATCGCTCCGGTGACGGCGATTCGCGGGAACGTCGACGTAGCGGGAGCCTGCGCGGAGCTGCCTGCTACCGATGTGGTGGAGCTAGGCGGGCAGTTGTTTTATCTGGTCCACTCAGTGAACGATCTGGACATCAACCCAAAGGCCGCCGGCGTGGTGATGGTGGTAAGCGGCCACTCGCATAAAGCAAAGGTTGAAGCAAAGGATGGGGTGATCTACTTCAATCCCGGAAGCGCAGGGCCGCGAAGATTTTCGCTTCCGCTAACGGTAGGGTTTGTGACCGTGGAGGATGGCGTTGAGGCCAGTGTGACGGAGCTGGCGGTTGGGTGAGGAAATTGTTTTGCGCTTTTACGAGGCAGCGTTTGCACCACGCATTAGACGGAATATCTTCCGTTGTCTAAACCAAGCAACTGGGAATATAGCAAACAAAGCCACCCAAAAGCCGAAGCCCCAGAACGGGTAAGTCATTCCTTCCCTCTCCTCTACAGAGATAGCAAATCGCAAGCCGAACAATAAGAAGAGACAGAAACCACAAAGTAGAGTTCCTACAAGCATGCTCGGCCAGCGGAGACGTTTGTGACTGAACACAGCATCAAAGCCAGTACCTACGAACCACCAGAACGGCAGACAATAGAATGGGAATGACAGCGCGTTCCACTGCTCTGGCATAAACCCACTTGGCGTCCAGCCCATTGGCCAATGGCCGGAAAGTCTCGAAATTAGCAAGTCAACGGCAAACGCGGGCAGATTGACCGCTTCGATCAGATGAGCCTTTTTGGATAAGGTGCCCATTTTCAATGCAAAGGTCAGAAAATGCGAGCGAGAAATTACTTGCGTGAACTCGCCAAACTGCATCCGAACCACATTGGAACCATGTGCCTCCTGCTGAAGGCTCAAGTAGATGAGGGTTACGGGAACAGCTACAAGCACTATCCAAAGCCCAAGAGAAAAAAGAGGAAGAAGATAACTGAAAGAGGCGCGCGGGATCTTCACTACTGCAGCTTAGCGTAGATGCGACACATTCAACGACCAAATTTCACGAGCGTCTTAAGGACCCCTCAGCCCTTGCTCCGGTCGGTGAAACGGAAGAAGAGGGACTGTTCGGCGACGGGAGCGGCTAGCTCGTTGAGCGCGGCCATCTGGGAGTTCGACAGCGGCGTAAAGTCCTGGGCGATCTTTACGTTCTCCTCCAGCTGAGGGATGTTGTCGCAGCCGATAATGACGGTGCTGACCGGGTGCGAGAGCGTGAAGTTCATTGCATCCTTCATGGTCATCACCCCGGGGCGGTGGGCAATGGCAGAGCCCTCCCACGAGTGGCGCTGCGCATCAAGCGAGGGCGGCGTCCACGAAGCAAGAAGACGGCCACGCGAGGGAACCTTCATGCCGATGATGCCCATCTGCTTCTCGACCACCAGCGGAAGAAGCTTGTCGGTGAAGCTGTGGATGTGAGCGTCGGCGGCGTTCATAGCCATCAGGATGGTGTCGAAGTTGTGGCGATTGACCGCATCAATGAGCGCTTCAGGGCGGTAGTGGCCGGTGACGCCGAGGTAGCGAACGACCTTCTGGTCTTGCATCTCGAGCAGCGCTTCCATCGCACCACCCTTGGCGAAGATCGCGTCGACGTCCTCGGGAAGGCCGATGTCATGAAGCTGCCAGAGATCGACGTGATCGGTGTTGAGGAGCTGGAGCGACCTCTCGATCATCCGCAAGGAGCCGTCGCGGGTACGCTCCTTGGTCTTGGTGGCAAGGAAGGCTTCATTGCGCCGGGTCTTCATAACGCGGCCGACATACTGCTCGCTCCAGCGCTCGGGACCACCGTAGATGGAGGAGGTATCGATGTAGTTGACGCCGAGATCGAGGGCGCGCTCGATGATGGGGACTGCGACGTCAAAGTTGTCGTGCTTCTCCAGGGCAGCCTGCCCGCCAAGCGAGAAGATGCCTACCTTGTAGCCGGTCTTGCCGAGATTGCGAGTGGGCATCGCCGTACGAGTATTCGCATTGGCTGGAAGCTGTGGCAGAGTACGCGCGGTTTCGGCGGCGATGGCGCCCTTGGTGAGAAGGGCTGCGGCGGCAACGCCTCCGGTCTTGAGAAAGGTACGGCGGTCAGGAGTAGTGGGCAGATTCTTCTTCATCGCGGAGTCCTCATGTCGAGCCTTGTCATGGACAGTTTAGCCCCTTCCACGGAACGGCGTCGCCCCGGCTCGTTTCACACCTTTGACGAGTTCGTTAGTTGGTGTCGAAGTGGACGGAGTCAAGAATCTTCTGCATGCGATGGCGCACAGCATCTAACTCCCGTGGCGAGATGTCCTGCACCCCGCTGACATCCCCGCCGCAGAAGGTGTTGATGACGGCGTCGAAGCGATAGCACGCGTTGTTGCGCGCGGTCGTATAGATCTCGTCGCGGGATTCGGTGCAGATTCCGCCGTGCTCGTCGTAGCCATGGGTGAATGGTAGGCCCCCGATCTGTGCGCTGGAGACGGTATGAGGATCGCGCACGGTGGCCTGCGCGCTGCACTCCGCGGAGCTAAGGTGCGGTGTGACGCTGAAATAAAAGAAGGCTCCGCTGAAGGTCGAGTTGGGGTGCGGATTGAAGCTGATGCTGGCAACGGCGCGCAACTGGGTAGTGTGAGCGACGGACCGGGCATCGAGATTGAACGTGCTGACCTCAGAGTCTTTGCGGTTAAGCTCCCAGGCCGCCGGAACGATGAACGTAACTCCGTAGCGCGCATCGTGAAAGGGATGCGCGGGAGGCATGGTGGGCTCGACCGCAGGAGGCTTCGGACGAAGCATAGGCGGAACAGGCTCCGACCCGGAAGATTTGCTCTGCGCCGCCGAGGCGATGGCTGTAGCGGCGATGATCAGAACAGCAGTGGTGCAGCGAACGAGGGGGCTGGTTTTCATGCTTCCTTCTCTGGGCGCGGTTACTCGGTGCGCATGCGCGGATTGGCTACAGTGTAGGCGATATCGGTGAGGAGATTCACTACAACATAAGTTAGCCCGACCGCGAGAATGCACCCTTGAACAAGAGCATAATCGCGGTTGGAGATGGCCGACAGGGTGAGCCGGCCGATCCCGGGCCAACTGAAGATTGTTTCGGTTACGATGGCACCCGCAAGAAGACTACCGAACTGCAAGCCAATAACCGTCAAAACCGGGATCAGAGCGTTGCGTAGAGCATGGCGGTAGACGACAGCGTTCTGGGTAAGACCCTTGGCGCGGGCCGTGCGGATGTAGTCCTGGTTCAGCTCTTCCAGCATAGCCGTACGGACCATCCGAGTGAGGATCGCGGCCAGCGAGAGACCGAGCGTGATAGCGGGCAGGATGAGGTGGAGGACGAAGCTGGCGGCGTCCCCCGTGCCCGCTCCCGAAACCGGCAGCCAGCCAAACTGAATGGAGAAGACAAGGATAAGGATTGGACCCAGGGCGAAGTTCGGAAAGGAGAGACCGACGAGTGAGGCGACGCCAAGAACGCGATCCTGCCAGCGGCTGCGATGAAGAGCCGAGGCAATGCCGGCGGGGATCGAGAGCGCTATCCCAATCAGCAACGCAGCCGCGGTGAGAGCCAGGGTATACGGATAGCGCTGTAGAACGAGGTGGACGACGGAGTCGTGCAGCCGCAGGGATTGGCCAAGGTCTGCATGGAGGATACCGTGCCAGTAGTGGGCGTACTGCTGGCCAAGTGGGGCGTCGAGACCATAGGAGTGGCGGAGCGCCTCGATGTCGGAAGCGGTGGCGCCTTCGCCGAGCATCTGGACGATCGGATCACCCGGGACCAAGTGAATGAGGAGGAAGACCACCGAAACCACCACCCACAGCACCGGCAGGGTGAGGAGGATACGGCGGAGTGGTCGCCAGATGGCCGCGCGATTCACTGAATGGCTTCCCTGCTGTCAGCTTCGTCTTCGATCCGGTTCAGCGGCGGAGCTACGTCCTCAACGATGACGCGGCTGATACGACGGCCCGCCATCTCGGCAACTTCGTAGCGGCGGCCTCCGTGTTCGACGCTCTCGCCGGCGGTCGGAATGTGGCCCAGGTTCGCGAGCAGGAAGCCGGCAAGGGTTTCAACGCCGGGCTCGCGCGGGAACGTCCAGTGGAGTTGGTTCCCAAGATCGCGGAGGGTGGTGCTGCCGTCAAGCACCATGGCTCCAGTGGTGCTCAGCAGAGGCGATTTGCTGACGTCGAACTCGTCTTCCAGTTCGCCGACGATCTGCTCCAGAACGTCTTCAGCCGTGACCAGGCCGACAGTCGAGCCAAACTCGTCAACGACGATGGCAATGTGGCGGCGGCGTTCCTGAAACTCCTGCAGAAGTTCGATGGCAAGTTTAGTCTCCGGAACAACAGTCAGCTCGCGCATCACCTGGCGAAGAGTGAGGCCGGACTCGCCTTTGCCGCCGAGCGAGAGAGCGACGGTGCGGAAGTGCATCAGGCGCGAGATGTCCTTCGAGTAGACGATGCCGATGATGTGCTCAGGGCCGCTGGCGGGATCATAAACCGGGACGCGCGAGTGCTGCTCTTCAACGATGCGGGCTGAGGCCTGCTGCAGCGGCAGGTCCGCGGAGAGGGAGAAGATGCTGCCGCGAGGAGTCATGATCTCGCGAACGGTGACGTGGTTCAGTTCAATGGCGCGATGGATAATCTCCTCCTGAAAGACGGGAAGCAGACCCATGCGGCGCGTTGCCGTGGCAATAAGCTTCAGCTCTTCGGGCGAGTGCACCGCCCCTTCGCCGCGCAGAGGGGCGCGAAAGAGCCTGAGCACGAGCGCCGCGGAGGAGTTCATCAGCTTCACGATGGGCCGGGTGAGCCGGATAAAGACGTCCATGGGCCCGGCTACGGCCAGGGCAATGCGCTCAGTACGCTGCAAGGCGAGCGACTTCGGAACAAGTTCGCCGAGCAAGACCTCAAAATAGGTGATCAGCGAAAAGGCGAAAATGACCGCCGCAGTATGGGCATACAGAACCGCGTGAGCGGGCAGCCGGTGCAGGGGGCCACCCAGGAGATTGAGGATGATCTCGGCGACGGCCGGTTCGCCGATCCACCCCAGAGCCAGGCCGGCGACCGTAACGCCAAGCTGGACCGCAGGAAGAAACTCATCGATCGAGTGTTTGAGCTTGAGGACCGTACGTGCGCCGGGACGCCCCAGCGCGATCAGCTGCTGGATGCGAGTCTCGCGGACGCTGACCAAGGCGAACTCCGCAGCCACGAAGAAGCTGCTGGCCAGAATGAAAAAGGCCACCATGATTATGCGGAAGAGCATCCACTCGAGCATTAAGGCTTGAGTCTATCAGGGCGGATTTCGAAGGCGGAAAGCTGACGCAACCCTGCGCGCAAACGAAACGGCCCGCGAGTTGAACTCAACGGGCCGTACCTTGGCGTTGCTTGAAATTTACGCCAGAACCTTATTCACGGACTTGTCGATGGTGTCCTTGGGAACGAAGCCAACAATCTGCTCGGCGACCTTGCCATCCTTGAAGATGAGCAGGGCGGGAATTCCGCGGATACCATAGCGCATCGGGGTTGCAGTATTGGAATCGACGTCCATCTTCATAACCTTGAGCTTGCCCTGATAATGCGTGGCAACCTCATCGACAACCGGCGCGAGAGCGCGACAGGGTCCGCACCATGCGGCCCAAAAATCGACGAGAACTGGCTCTGTCGACTGAAGAACATCTTTTTCAAAGCTTGCATCATTTACTTCGGTGACGAACTGTCCTGCCATTTATCTTCCTCCAGAATGCTCTGCACTTTTTACACCCATCCGGTGCAGCGCAGTCTTCTCTATAGTAGATGCAATTTTGAACCGGGAGTTTCAGCGAGCGAAATACCACTTAAAGAGTAAACGCCCGGACCTCTGTAAAGAGGTCAACGGGCGGCGTAGCAGCCCTCCCCAGAACTGCCCACTCGGCTAAAGTACGAGGCTTTCGGCGTTTCGTAAAGAACTCTTAGGTAACAAAATCGTCGTTACTGAAATGTTACCCGTGTCGTCCTAATCCCTTCCACGAGAGAGGGATGGCTGTCAGCCTTCAAGTACTCCCGTAGAGATCGTCGTTTGTAGGACTTCAAGCGACGGATCGCCAGCGGCTTGGCGAATGATCGCTGGGAGGCCCGAAGGCTTGGCATCCTGGGTGATGATCAGAACAGACGGACCCGCGCCACTGAGAGCGACGCCCAGGATCTTCTGACTCAGGATCGCCGGAGTCAGGATCGCCGGATCGTCCGCCACGGGCAGCAGCAGTGGAAGCAGCGGGCAGGCCTTCATGCGGTATGGCTGATGGATGCGATCCTGCATGGCTATTCGGAGAAGATCTCCGCGACCCTGGGCAAACGCAGCCACCAGCAGGGCCGTTGACTGAATATTGGCGACCACATCTTCCCGAGAGTAAGTAGCGGGAAGCAGGGCGCGGGCCTTTTCCGTGGCAAAACTGACGGAGGGCAGTGCAAGATTCAACCCCCAGGTTATATTTTCTCCACAAGTAGCTGTTAATAATGATTTTTCACTTATCGAAGAAGTCGTCATCCCGCCAAGATAACAAGCGGCCACATTATCTGGATGGCCCTCGCGGAGACAGGCATCTTCGAGGATCTGCTGACCTCCCCAGCCCAGGTTGCCGAAGTGATTCGCCAGGAAGACGCCGGCCAGCAGTGCCGAGGCACTCGAACCGCAACCCATTCCGAGAGGAATCTCGTTGTGGATCTGAAGGTGAAGCCGTGGAGCCAGAACCCCGGCGACCGCCAGAACGTCGACATAAGTCGTCAGGATGAGATTGTCTTCGAGCCTGGCGCATTGGTCGGCGTCGCGGCCGGTAGCCTCGATGTGGAAGGCGTCGGCGACTCGGGCGTCGATGGTTAGATAAAGCGCCATGGCCAGGCCAAGCGCGTCAAACCCAGGACCCAGATTAGCCGAAGTAGCGGGCAGACGCAGGCGATAGGGTTTGCCTGAGCCCTTTGCGGCGTTTTCACTCATGCTGGCTGAGGCTGATTCATGTGGGATTCGAGGGTGCGCAGAACCAAACTGGCGTCCGCTTCAAGGACGATCGGAGGTTTTCTCAAGGCCGCATGCCGAGATCGTTCGTCAACACTAAGCTCAGCGTTTTCAGCGCCTGAGAACAATTCGTTACGGTGATAGTCGATGGTGTAAGCAGAGTCTTTGAGGGTATGCCCAGTAAGGATGAGGACAACCCGCTCCTCTGTGGAAATCTTGCCCTGCGCTACTAGCTTTTTGAGCCCGGCAAGAGTGACCGCCGAGGCAGGCTCGCAGCCCACGCCCTCGGCACCAATCTCAGCCTTGGCCAGAGCGATCTCCTGTTCGGTAACCTGCTCGCACCAGCCGCCGGTGGTCTTCAGGGCATTGACCGCCTTCCGCCACGAAGCCGGATTGCCGATCCGAATCGCGGTGGCGCGCGTATTAGCCACGACCGGAGTCAGCCGCTCTCCGCCATTCTCCTGCAGGCTGCGATAAAGGGGGTTGGCCCCCTCGGCCTGAATGATGCTGATCTTCGGGGTGCGCTGTATCAGGCCAAGCTCACGCATCTCGGCAAAGCCCTTGGCCAGAGCGGAGGAGTTGGCGAGGTTCCCACCCGGGACGATGACGTGCTCGGGAACCTGCCACTCCATCTGTTCGACCAGCTCGAAGGCGGGCGTCTTCTGCCCTTCAAGCCGGTATGGGTTGACAGAGTTGAGCAGGTAGATCGGAAACTGCTTCACGAGTTCGCCAAGAATCTTGACGCAGCCGTCGAAGTCCGTCTTGAGCTGGATCGTAAGAGCGCCGTAGTCCATCGACTGCGAGAGCTTGCCCCACGCAATCTTGCCCTCGGGGATGAAGACGATGCTGCGCAGGCCCGCCCGCGCGGCGTAGGCAGCCATAGCGGCGGAGGTATTGCCGGTCGAGGCGCAGGCCACCCACTCGAAGCCGCTCTGCGCAGCGACCGACAGTGCAGCCGTCATACCCGTGTCCTTGAACGACCCCGTAGGATTCATGCCCTGGTGCTTGGCCAGCAGCCAGTCGATCCCCGCAGCCTTCGCACAGCGAGGCAAATCATAGAAAGGAGTATTTCCCTCGCGAAGCGTAACTACCTTCTCCAGGTCGTCGACGATAGGCAGCAGATCGCGGAAGCGCCAGACGCCGGACTGGTCCACCGCCATCGTTGACGACCGGCGCTCCTGCCACAGCCAGCGGAGGGCGCTGGGATTAGGAAGCCGACTGTCGGGACCCGCGGCAGCGTTGGTCCACGGGTACACCACCTCATAGAGACCGTTGCACAGCGGGCAGCGAAAGTTGCTGCTAACCTCATCCTTGCCGATGACGGTCGCGCATTCGGTGCATCTAAGGTGATGTGTTGCTACTTTCATGGTTGCTTCTAGCCTATCGTAAAGGCCGCGCTGCGTCTGCGGCTCTGGTGTGCCTGGGTCTGTGTCTGGGCTTAACCTTGAACGGTCAAAGTGCCTGGGGGCAGAAGGAGCTACGGGTAGCTGCCGCGGCAGACCTTCAGCCCGTAATGCCGGCGCTGGCGCAAAGATATGAGCATGAAACCGGAATCAAGCTGCTCGTCAGCTTCGGATCGTCCTCCACCCTAGTCACGCAGATCCTGAACGGCGCCCCGTTTGATATCTTCCTGGCCGCCGACTATGTATTTCCGGAGAAGATTGTGATGGCTGGACTGGCCGATGGTGCCCAGCCAACCCCCTACGCAAAAGGCACGCTCGTGTTGTGGACCCGGAAGGACTCCGGCCTGCTGCCGCTCACCCTGGACACGCTGTCTGATCCGCGCGTGAAGACGATCGCCATCGCGAATGAGCTGCACGCACCCTACGGCCGGGCGGCAGCCGCGGCACTCCGCAGGATGAAGCTCTACGACCAGGTCGCTCCGCACTTGGTCGTGGGGGAGAATATCTCGCAGACGGCGCAGTTTGTGGAGTCCGGCAACGCCCAGCTGGGGTTGATCTCTCTGACGGCAGCGAGCACCCAACACTTCAAAGAGATTGGAACCTACATTCTGGTGCCCACCTCGCAGTACCCGGAGATACGTCAGTGCGCGGTAATCATGGCTAAGTCCGAGCACAAAGCAGAGGCGCATATCTTTTTCAACTGGCTCCTCTCTCCGGCGATTCAGGGAGACCTTCCGCAGGTGGGTCTGCGTCCAGTGCAGTAAGAAGCTGTCCTGCCGGACGGGCCTCCTGCGCGGAGGGCGGTCACTTCGTGACGCGTATACCGGTCTTGGCAGGATTGGCTGCATCGGTCCTCCCGCTGGTCGGCACAATCTTTCCTCCGACCATCGGGAGAACCACGCGAAGCTCTAAAAAGGCGTGCGAACGCCCGCCCCACGCGCAGTGGGCCCGTCCGGCAGGACAGCTTGTCATAGACTGACGCTGTATGGATTTTGAAGCGCTCTGGTTAACATTGAGGCTGGCGGTGGGCACAACAGCGATTCTGCTGGTGATCGCACTCCCGCTGGCATGGTGGATCGCCGCAGGACATGGCGCAGGACGCGCCTTCGTACAGTCGATAGTAGCTCTGCCCTTGGTACTCCCCCCAACCGTGCTCGGATTCTACCTGTTAATCGCCATGGGGCCACTCACCGCACCGGGAAGGCTCCTTATGCGAGTCTTCGGGCATCCCTTGGCGTTCAGCTTTGGCGGCCTCCTGGTAGGGTCGATACTCTACAGCCTGCCGTTTGCCGTACAGCCGCTGGTAGCCGGCTTTCAGGCGGTCGACCGAGGATTCATAGAAGCCGCGGCGGGGCTGGGTGCAAACCCCGCAAAGGTGTTCGCGACAGTAGTGCTTCCCATGGCGCGCGCATCCCTGCTCACCAGCGCAGTCCTGACGTTCACGCACACCGTAGGCGAGTTCGGCGTGGTGCTCATGCTCGGCGGCAACATCCCCGGAGCCACGCGGACCTTGTCCATCTCGCTTTACGACCTCGTGCAGGACGGAAACTATGCGGCTGCCAACCGCACGGCGCTCGTGCTGATCGGTTTCGCGACAATGGCGCTACTGACAATCTATCTTCTCCCCTCAATGCGCAAGACCGACGGAAGGCAGGCTGACATTGTCCGATAGGCTGGCCTCCTCCAATAAGCCCGATAGCCTGTCGCGGAGATCTCCAGAGCAGCTGCTCACAGTGAGTATCAAACATCAAGTAGGAGCCATCTCGCTCGATGCCAGCTTCGCGTTGACCAAACCCTGGACGGTCCTGTTTGGGCCATCCGGCAGTGGCAAGACGACCGTGCTCAGGGCCATCGCCGGCTTTGTGCGCCCCGACTCGGGTTCGATCGTGCGAGGAGAAAGCGTGTTGGTCGATCGAGCCTCAGGTGTATTCGTTCCCCCGCACCTTCGCCCGGTGAGGACCACAGCGCAGACAGCCCGGCTATTTCCAAACATGACCGTGCACTCGAACGTGATCTACGGCGTAGGGCGGAGTGCGAGGCCCGAGAACGCCGGCACGACAGTCGACGAGATCAAGATCGTCGATGAGATCATGAGCCTGTTTCGCATACAGCAACTAACCGATCGAAGACCCCACCAGCTCAGCGGAGGCGAAAGGCAGCGGGTGTCGGTGGCGCGTGCGGTCGTCTCTGCGATCACCTGTCAGGGCGCCGGACAAGGCGACGGAGCCGCATTGTTGCTGCTCGACGAACCGTTCTCGGGACTCGACTACGCGATGCGTGATCAACTTGTCGACGGCTTACGAGAGTGCCTCATGCGATGGAAGACGCCCGTACTCTCCGTAACCCACGACGTCGGAGAAGCGTTTCAACTTGGAGCCGAGGTAATCAGGATCGCGGAGGGAAAGATCGTGCAGCAAGGCCCAGTCGTCGATGTGCTGGGAGAAGAACGCCTGCGGCTGATGAGCCAGCTGCGGGTGGGACCATCTTAGGACCCAACCTTAGGACCCCAACTCGACCGGCTCCTGTTCAAGCTGGATGTTGAAGCGGCGGTAAACTTCACCCTGAATGGTATCGCGCAACGCCGCGATATCGGCAAAAGTGGCGTGGCCGCGATTGATCAGCGCCAGGGTGTGGCGGGACGAGATGCCGGCCTCGCCGAGTTGAAAGCCCTTGGAGAAGCCAGCGCGTTCGAGCAGCCACGCCGCAGGCAATTTGATAAGGTCTTCTCCAGCGGTCCAGTGGGGAATCTTATCGACGGAAAGATCCAGCGTCGTCGCGACCTCACGCAGAAGAGACTCCGGAACGATGGGATTTTTGAAGAACGATCCCGCACTGCGGCAGTCAGCTTCGCCTTCGACGATCAACATGCCCTTGCCATGTCGAATCTCACGAACGGCATGATAAATATCGATAGGTTTAGGAGCAGAGCCACGACCCGCAAAGTACTCCTGCAAGTCTGCGTAACGGAGAGTGGGTGTCGCATCGAGGTCTAGCCGGAAGGTGACTGAGATCATGATGTACCGGTTGCGGTGGGTGGTGTTGAAGATGCTGCGGCGATAGGCGAAACCGCAGTGTTCGGCTGTCAGCGTGACAAACTTGAGGGTTTCAAGATCGAGTGCACGAACCCAAAGAATGCTGGTGGAGACCTCTTGGCCATAGGCGCCGATGTTCTGAATGGGCGCACCACCGACGAACCCCGGGATACCTGCAAGACACTCGATACCCGTAACACCAGCCTCGGCGACTCGACGAACGAAGGCGTCCCAGTCCATTCCGCCGGGGACGTCATAGGTAATGCTCGCCTGCTTGGGCCTATCGTCTCGGTAGCCGCCTCCGATAGTGATCGGTCCCTCGATCTTGACGCGGAGGACCAGCCCATCAAAGCCTCGATCGGTCACCAGAAGATTGCTGCCGCCACCGAGCACAAATAGTGGGAGACTCCGTTCTCGCGCGAAAGTGACAGCTTCAAGTAGCTGCTCCATCGAGGTAACTTCGCAGAAAAAACGAGCCGGACCGCCGATGCGGAAGGTCGTATAGGGAGCGAGCGCAACGTTCTCCTGAATGCAAAGGTCGCGAGAGGGCACGGGTTAGAGAGTACAACATCATCCGGCCACTGAAACTTGACACACCAGGTCCATAGAAAAAGTAATGCGTTTGGCTCTGGTGCCTTCCCCGCTAAAAAGGTCTACTCGAAGTCCAGACCTATCCCTTTTATTTCGAATACTTTGCGTACTTTTGTCGGGGGTGAGGGGTGCAAGGGTCGCAAGTAGAACGTAGAATCGAAACAGCGCGGCTTTTACCCGCGAGCAAAATGGGTTAAAGGGAGAGTGTTATGTATCCAGAGATTATGGTGATTCCGATGCGCGAGGAGCTGACGCGCGCTGGCTTGACGGAGGCCCGCAGTGCGGCCGAAGTGGATGCCGCAGTTGCAAAGCCCGGAACAACGATGGTGGTGGTCAACTCCATCTGCGGCTGTGCAGCCGGCAAGATGCGTCCAGGAGTTCGTCTGGCGATGCAGCACACCGCGAAGCCTGATCACTCCGTAACGGTCTTCGCAGGCCAGGACCGCGAAGCCACCGAGAAGGCACGCAGCTACTTCGGGGGACATCCGCCAACCTCGCCGGCAATTGCGATCCTGCGCGACGGCCAGCTCGTCTACCTCATGCAGCGTTCGGCGATCGAGACCTCCACCGCCCCGGCGATTGCGCAGGAGCTTCAGCGCGCCTTTGACACCTACTGCACCCCAACCACCGCCTAATCGGGAAGTTGTTGAAATCCAAAGCCGGAGACTCGCTGCTGTATAAAGCGGTCTCCGGTTTTTCGTGTCCTCGGGCTGAACGGAAGGCGGATTCTGCCGATGTAAGAAGCAGCCATGTCGATCACACGATCTACCACTTTCCTTGATCCTTCTCCTGCGCCTGTCGAAGAGCCCTGGCCCGAGGGGAATGGTCTCGAGATAGTGGGCTCAAGCGCGGAGATGCGCCGGCTGCGGTTGCAGGTGCGGCGGATCGGCCCGCACTTCCGAACCGTGCTCGTACATGGTGAGGCCGGGACCGGAAAGGAACAGGTGGCTCGTGCGCTCCACGGAATGAGCCACGCCGCCGACGGCCCGTTCGTGGTCTGTCATGGCGCCGCTCTTGAACAGGCAATCACCGGAAATCTGAAGGAGAACGACTGGAGCCCGCACCCCACAGATGCAATCGGTTGTCTGACCAGAATGGCGCAGCGAGGGACCCTCTTTCTCGATGGAATCCACGAGATGCCGCTCCAGACCCAGCTTCGTCTGCTACGTCTGTTACGCCGGCACGACTCGACGCAGAATCACCTCGACGCCAGCAGGCCCAACTTGCAGCACGATATGCGGCCCAACCTGCGAATGATCGCCGCAACCAGCGAAAATCTGAAGATCTTAGCCTCCGCCGGCAGATTTCAACCGGAGCTCTATCAGCGGTTTGCCATGGTGGAGATTACCCTGCCGCCACTGCGGGACCGCAGAGAAGACATTCCGGATCTGACAAACTTTTTCATCTCCCAACTCGCACAGCTCTACGAGAGAAAAGCACCAGCGGTCTCTGACGAAGCAATGGAGCGAATGCTGAGCTACAGCTGGCCGGGAAATGTAAGCGAGCTGAAAGGCGTTGTGCGAAGCAGCCTGTCGCAAGTTGAGGGGGATATGCTCGAATCGCATCATCTGCCGATACTCGCCGAAGAGAGTACGCCAGCATCCATACCAGATGGGACGGCAACGAGCGCACGGCTCCAGGATGTGATCGAGCAGCATGTGCTGCGCGTGTTGAAGGGCTGCGGAGGCAACAAGGTACGCGCGGCGGAGATGCTGGGAATCAGCCGCTCAACGCTCTATCGGATGCTGGACGCCTCCGCTTCGACAATCTTGCAATAGAGCCTCACCCTCGCCACGATAGACTGAAGGTCAAGGTCTGAAGATCGAGGTTGAGGACAGAGTATGACGAGATTGTGGCGAAGCCGCGTGAGCGGGTGGGTACTAGTCTGTTGTTTCAGCGTAGCGCCAAAGGTGGTGCAGGGTCAGGCGACAGCTGCGACGCCAGTCGCCACATCCGCTGCAGCGCAGAGCAAAGCATTGTCTACGCTTTTTACCCAGATCTGGGAGGACCGGCTCAAGCACTCGCCCGAGTTTGCCTCCTCGATCGGCGATAAACGCTATAACGATCAACTGACAGACTACTCGACCCAGGCGTTGAACGCTGCCCTGGCCCGTGGACGCGACTACCTTCAGAAGCTTTCGGAGATCGATACCACCGGCCTCACAGACCAGGAAAAGCTCTCAGCGGATCTGATGCTGCGTCAGTTGATCGAGCAGCAGGAGGCTGCAAAATTCAAAGAGTGGGAGATGCCCGTCAATCAGTTCTACGGCTTTCACACCGAGCTTCCGCAGCTTCCAGACCGGCTGCAGTTCGACTCGGTCAAAGACTACGACGACTACATCACGCGGCTCAAAAAAGTTCCCAATGCCTTCTCGCAGATCATGACCAACATGCAGCTTGGCGCCGACGAAAGCCGTGTTCAGGTCCAGTATCTGATGGAGAAGGTGCTGGTGCAGACTCTGGCGCTCGCGAATCAGAAGCCGGAGGAGAGCCCGTTTGCCCAGCCTCTCAAGAAATTCCCCAAGACGGTAAGCGCAGCAGAGCAGAAGCGAATTTCCTCGGAGATGCTTGATGCGATCTCCACCGACGTCCTGCCATCGTACAAGCGCTTCGCCGGATTCCTGAAGGCCGAGTACATTCCGAAATCTCGCAAGGAGATTGGCGCCTCTGCGCTGCCCGATGGTGAGGCTTACTATGCGTTTCGCATCAGGCAGAGCACCACATTGAGCAAGTCCGCCGCGGAGATCCATCAGATTGGGCTCGACGAGGTGAAGCGCGACGAGACCGAGATGCTGGCCATCGTGAAGAGCCTTGGCTTCTCCGACATTAAGAGCTTCAGCGCCGCACTCAAGACAAATCCGAAGGAACATCCAGCCTCTCCCGAAGCCCTCATCGAAGACTACAAGGGTTACATCGCCGGCATGAAACCGAAGCTGCCTGATCTGTTCGGCCGTCTCCCGAAGGCTCCATTGGAGATCGTCCCCGTACCCGCATACATGGAAAAGGATCAGTCCGCTGCCTACTATGACAATGGCACGCCCGATGGCAGCAGGCCCGGCCGGGTCTATGTGAATCAGTACAACTTCGCGGAGCGCTCGCTAGCCCCCGTCGAAGCAGTCTCCTATCACGAAGGAATTCCCGGACACCATCTCCAGATCTCCATCGCGCAGGAGCTTACCGGCATTCCGGAGTTTCGAAAGTACACCTACTACACGGCCTACACCGAAGGCTGGGGCCTCTATAGCGAACGGCTCGGCAAGGACGTCGGGTTCTACAAGGATCCGTACAGCGACTATGGAAGGCTAGAAGCCGACATCTGGCGCGCGATCCGGCTGGTCGTCGACACCGGCGTGCACTCCCAGCACTGGACGCGCCAGCAGATGGTCGACTACTTCCACGACCACTCCGCCATCGACGAGACCAACATCCAGTCCGAGGTCGATCGCTACATCGCATGGCCGGCGCAGGCACTGGGCTACAAGATGGGTCAGCTGAAGATCCTCGAGCTGCGGGAGCGCGCAAAGACAGCCCTGGGTCCGAAGTTCGACATAAAGGCGTTTCACGATGAGGTACTCGACTCCGGCGCACTGCCGATGGACGTACTGGAGCAGCGCATTGACGCCTGGATCGCCACGCAGAAGAAGTAGCTGCGTAGAAAAAGCCCACTCTGATAGCCTTTGGAGATGAGCGAGAGCTATGAAGTGATGGTTCCGGCTCCGGTAATGCCGGGGTTGCGGGTAGCGGTATTAGGCGCAGGAAAGATGGGCGGCATTCTGCTGCAGGCCTTCTTGAAGAACAACCTGCTTGCGCCGGAGCAGATCTTTGCTACAGTCCAGCATGCGGAGCGAGCGCAGGCTCTGTCTGCACAGTTTGGCGTCGAGGTGACAACAGACAATTTTGCCGCAGCGCAGCAGGCAGATGTGATTCTGCTCGGAGTAAAGCCCACACAAGTCCCTGCGCTGATAGAAGAGATCAAGCCGGCGCTGACTCCGAAGAAGACCGTGCTGTCGTTTGCAGCCTCTGTAAAGACTCGAAGCATCGAAGAGGGAGCAGGATGCGAACTTGCTGTGATCCGCGCAATGCCGAACACCCCAGCGATGCTGGCTGCGGGGATTACGGCGCTCTGCAGCGGCCGTTTCGTCTCGGCCGAACAGATGGCGGTAGCGCAGAAGATCTTCCAGACAGTCGGCCGCACAGTTGTCGTCGACGAAAAACACATGGATGCCGTTACAGGCCTCTCAGGCTCTGGGCCGGCATTCCTCTACATCATCATCGAGGCCCTCGCCGAAGCCGGAGTGAACGTTGGGCTGCCGCGCGATGTAGCGACCCTGCTCGCGGCACAGACGACACTAGGCTCCGCCAGGATGGTGCTCGAGACGGGATATCATCCCGCGCTACTCAAGGACGCCGTGACCACCCCCGCCGGGTGTACGGTAGACGGCATTCTGGAACTCGAAGAGGGTGGCCTCCGCGTAACTCTGATCAAAGCAGTAAAGCGGGCAACCCAGCGTGCAAAAGAGTTAGCGAACGGCTAGCTCTATCTCCTTCCGGCAAAGAAGCCCAGCGCCATGCTTTGAAACGGCGGCGTCAAAGCTGCGTAGAATAACGATATGGCTACGGCTGGGGCGGTAAAGACGCCGGACAGTTCGACAACGACAAGGCTCGAAGTCTCGCGAGCGCTGGTGCGGTTTGCCTGGGTCGTGGTCGGCTACAACGTGCTAGTGATCCTTTGGGGAGCGCTGGTACGGGCCACCGGCTCTGGCGCCGGATGCGGAAACCACTGGCCGCTCTGCAATGGGCAGGTTATTCCACTGTCGCCGCGTATCGACACCATCATTGAGTTCACCCATCGGTGCATGACCGGCGGTTCGACATTTCTCATCATTGGCCTACTGATCTGGACGTTTCGCGGAACCCTCAAAGGGCAGGCAGCACGAACCCTCGCCGTCGTGTCCATGGTCTTGCTGCTAAACGAGGCGTTCCTCGGTGCGCTGCTGGTGAAGCTGGGATATGTGACCGGCAATCAGTCTGTGGGGCGAGTGGTAGTGCTCTCCATTCACCTCAGCAATACTCTGCTGCTTCTCGCCGCGCTGACCCTTACCGCGCGGCTGCTCGGGACAGGACAGCGATGGACCGAGTTCAGCGGAAGCGCAACAAGAAAACTGTGGGCACTCCTGGGCCTTGGGGCCACGCTGATCGTTGGGGTTAGCGGATCGCTCGCGGCATTGGGAGATACGCTGTTCCCTGCTTCTTCGTTGCGTGCAGCATTCGCTCAGGACTTTGCACCAAACTCGCCGTGGCTCCTGCGGCTGCGAGGCGTACATCCGGTCAGCGCTGTCATTGCAGCAGCATTCGTGCTCTGGCTAGTGGCTCAGGCCAGGCGAGCGGGCGCAGGTCGAACCGCAGGGATTGTCTTGTCCCTCCTCTGCTTCCAGTTCGCGTTAGGGCTCGCGGATGTCCTGCTGCTGGCTCCCGTCTGGATGCAGATTCTGCATCTACTGGGAGCAGATCTCTACTGGGTAGCTCTCGTAGTGCTGGCGACGTCGATAGTGTGGCCGAACCAGATATCGAGCAGAGTCTATAGAGCAAATTAAGACACACCTCTCTGAGCCCCGCCGACAAAGCAAAGGCTCAAAGAGGTAGCTCGGTAGGCGCGCGGAAAATTACTGCGGAGTAGGCTTACCCGCGATCTTATCGCCGACCTTCTCGGTTCCGTGGGCCGTGTCCTTGGCCGCGGTCTTGGTGCCATGACCAATATCTTTGCCAACGGTCTTGGTTCCATCAGCCGTCTTATCGGCGGCTGTCTTCGTCCCCTTGACGGTCTTGTGATAGACCTTCTTCGTGCCGGAGGCAGTCTTCTCGGATCCCTTGGCGATGGCGTGGCCTGTATCTTTGGTTGCGTCTTTGGTGTCGGTTCCCGCAGCCTTCAGATCGTGACCGACGCTATCCTGAGCGAGGGCAAAGCCGGCTGACGTGGATACGGCGAGCGCAGACGCCAAAATGAAAGATCCTAGTTTTCTAACTTGCATATGTCTCCTTGAGTTTGAATAAACCTATTATTAGATAGAGTATCGGTTCAGGAAAAGCGATTCATAAAAGACACGACATCTCGCTCTCGGACCCTCCCCATGAGGCGAACCGTATAAGAGCCAGGGCAGTGTCGAATAGGCACGCTGATTGAGTCATGAGGCTACAGCTATTGTATATTTGCAGCGTTCGAGAGGCTATACAGACACTTGAAGAAGAACTAAACGCCCCGTGAGCGCAAACACAAACGCCTTATTTTCTTAGTCCGATCTGCGGAGCTGCTGGTTCTTGATCAAAAGCTCCGCGACCAGCCGATGAAGACGAGCGTTCTCCACCTCAAGCTCGCCAACTCGGTCCTTGAAGTCAGCGGCAGATTGTCGACTATGAATCGAAGAAGAAGACTTCATACGTCCGCCAGGCTCTATCTCTTCTCCACTCTCGATGCGGCTTGTTTCCATCTCGTTCATATCTGCGTCTCCGCGTGCGAGGCGAAGGGCCCACGGCCGCAACGCATCCCCTTGCGAAACTTCTCGCGGTCTTCTGGAGTCATCTGCTCCCAGCGTTCTTTCATGCCCTGTCTCCATCGGTTGCGGCCTCCGCCGTGACGATGAAAGCCGCCAAAGAGAATCTTGCTGAGCACAAACAAACCAAGCCCCTGCCAGAAGGTGATCATGTGCCATCCGAAGATCGGTGGCATAAGTGCATTCCATAGACTCTTGACCACAAAGCCCAGCACGACGCTGGCAACCACGGCGAAGAGTGCGATCTTTACTGCTTTACTTACTGGATGATGCCTCATGTCTGACTCCTTATTTCTTAACGAAATCTTCGTAGATCAACTGCAGCCTCTGACGCAGGTGTGTAACTGCATAGTGCTTTCGCGAGAGCAGCGTGTTGACGCTAAGACCGGTTTCGGCCGATATCTCTTTGAAGCTCTGCCCCTGCAACTCATGTGCAATGAAAACCTCACGCTGCGCCTCCGGCAACTCTTCAAGAGCTTCTTCCAATGCTTCGAGCAGTAGACTCCTTGCATAAACTGCCTCTGGCCCGGCATCGGCCGAAGGAAGCAGGTCTTCCAATGTGCCGCCATCCTCTTCAACCGACGCCGGACTGTTGAGCGAGGTAGGCTTATTTCTACGGAAGAGATCGACCATCCGATTACGAGCCACGCGAAAGAGCCACGCCGTCACATGCTCTACTGGCTTCATCAGGCGATAAGCCTCAAGAAGTTCGTAGAAGACGTCCTGAAGAATGTCCTCCGCCTCGCCCGTGTCGGCGACATGCTTACGGATGAAACTGCGCAGCCTGGGCCGGTCTCTCTCCAACGCCTGAGAGATCAGCCGGTCTTGCTCGATAATGCTCCAATTGCCCGGAACTTCCGTCATCTACAGGTGTAGACGGATAAGGCCAACAAATATTTTACGGTGGCCAGGATTTGTTTTCCGGCCTTTTGCGGCGCTGGCGACCGCCACCTAAGCGACGCCGCCGATATTTCACTGTTGTTCATACTTAGGATTCACACGGTTGCGGTAATCTTTTAGACCTCTATGACTGCTACGAAGCGAACTACCGGAAGCCCAGCCAGCGCCAGGAAAACCGCCGCGAAGGCGGTCGAAAATCTCTTTTTCAGCCGCGACGAGTCCTGGATGCGGTTCAACCAGCGCGTGCTCGAAGAAGCGCAGGACGAGACCAACCCGCTGCTCGAACGGGTAAAGTTCCTCGCGATTACCGCCAGCAACCTCGATGAGTTCGTGGAGATTAGAGTCGCCGGCTTCCTCCAACGAATCGAGGATGGTTACAATCTCGCCCAACCGCCAGACGAGGGCGGACTCACCCCGCAGGAACGACTCGACGGGTTGATGGTGCGGATTCATCAATTCGTCGAGGCACAGTACCGATGCTGGAATGAGCAGCTCCTGCCCGCGATGCATGCAGCAAAGATTCGCGTACTGCGCTGGAACCAGCTAAGCGACGCGGCACGAAAGCAGGCGCTGGACTTCTATGAGGATGAGGTCGACCCCTTGCTGACCCCGGTGACCATCGATCCTTCCCACCCTTTTCCCAGGGTGCTCAATAAGGCGCTCTGCATCGGTCTCCTGCTGAAGCACAAGCGGCGCGGAGTAAAGGCGGCGACGGCCTTGGGTGTCGTGACCGTACCTCGCGCCCTTCCACGTCTGGTCCCGCTTAAGAGTACAGACGGCAACTGCGATTTCATCCTGTTGCATGAGTTGGTGGAGTCTCAAGTGGAGCGGATGTTCCGAGGATACGAGGTCCTGTCCCGATCAGCGTTTCGCGTCACCCGCAACAGCAATCTCTACATGCAGGAAGAGGAATCCCGCTCCGTGTTGGAAAGTGTTCGCGCTGAGTTACATAATCGGCGAAAGGGCGACGCCGTCCGTATGGAGATTGAAAGCTCGGCGGTCGAAGAGATGGTCGAGCGGCTCCGGATCAACTTCGAGCTCGAGCCGGAGCAGGTATTCAGGACAGACGGACCCGTGAATCTATCGCGCCTGATGAACCTTTACTCCGAAGTGAAGCGGCCCCAGCTGAAGTATCCGGCATTCGTGGCGAAAGAGTTCAAACTCAGCGCAAAGTGCACCGATATCTTCGACGAGATGCGAAAGCGCGATGTGATGTTGCATCATCCCTTCGATTCGTACAAGACCGTGGAAGAGTTCATCGAGGCCGGAGCGCAGGATCCCAGCGTGATCTCGATGAAGCAGACCCTCTATCGCACAAGCAAAGATTCGCCCATCTTCACGGCTCTTACCGAGGCTGGACAGAGTAAAGAGGTGACCGTCGTCGTTGAGCTCATGGCGCGCTTCGACGAAGACTCCAACATCCGATGGGCACGAGAGCTGGAGGATGCAGGCGTCGGTGTCTTTCACGGCATCTTCGGATTGAAGACCCACTGCAAGCTGTCTCTTCTGGTACGCCGCGATCCGGACGGCGTGGTGCGGCGGTACGTACACCTCGGGACAGGAAACTATAACCCGGTAACCGCGCGCTTTTACACCGATATCAGCCTCCTGACCTCGAAGCCGGAGCTAACGAGTGAGGTACAGAAGGTCTTCAACTATCTCACCGCCGAAACTGAGTCGGAAGCCTATAAGCCATTGCTGGTAGCACCGTTGACACTCGCGGATGGCTTGGTTGCCCTCATCGAAAGAGAGGCGGCACATGCCAAGGCTGGTCGTCCGGCGTCGATCATCGCCAAGATGAACGGCCTGCTCGATCGGCGAACGGTAGAGGCCCTGTACGCGGCTTCAACCGCTGGCGTAGAGATCGACCTGATCGTCCGCGGCATGTGTTCCCTCAGGCCTGGCGTCAAGGGCGTGAGCGAGAGAATCCGAGTGCGAAGCATTGTCGGACGCTTTCTTGAACACAGCCGCATCTTCTGCTTCGCAAACGGCGGCAAGGAAGAGATCTACTGTGGAAGCGCCGACTGGATGCCCCGAAATCTTATTGAGCGATGCGAGGTAGTATTTCCGATAACCCAGCCAGACATTCACAAGCGGCTGCGCGAAGAGATTCTCGCCGCCTATCTGGCGGACAACACAAAAGCACGGCTCCTGCGGTCGGATGGTGAGTATGAACGGGCACCGTCGACAGGAGCTCCGTTCAGCGCGCAAAACTATCTGATGCGGATTGCCGAAGGGGCGGAGGAGAAGGTTCCCGAAACTGCAAAACACGAAAAGATCACAGCCCACTAGGGCGTCCCGGTCTGACGCACCCAGACACCCGCGTCGTCTGGGATATTCCGAAAAACACTTTTCAAGAAAAGGCTGCGCCTTCCAGAGCGCGGCCAGAAAATCACAACCGCTCTTATTACGGTACGACGTATGCAATCTGCGCGCTATGCACCAAGGTGCCGCTTATTGCGGTAACCGTAAACGTATAGGTGCCCTTGGAAGCATTTGTTGTCCCAGCCGGTGGTGTAGTCCCGCCGCCTCCACCAGTGGTCGAGGTATTAGATCCGCATCCGACCGCTGTCAGAGCCGAAATCGTAATCACAGCGGCAAGCAGAGCACCCCAGCGGCGACGACGTGGCAACATCAGGAGACACAATCCAGCAAGCGTAGCTCCAGAGCCAGCGGCATACCATGGCATCCTATCCGCCGGGCCTCGACCAGAAGGCCTCAGTCCAGGTCGGATCGACTTTGCGGCAGTCGTCTTCGCAGATGCTACAACGACAAACGAAGTGGTTACTCCTGCCGAAGTAGTGATCGAAACTGGAGTAACGGAAAAACTAGGCGTCGCAACCATTCCATCATCGTTGGTCGCAGTCAGACTGACCGAGCCCGTAAATCCATTGACCGGTGTGATCGTAAAGGTAACCCCCGCTGCCGTAGCCCCCGGCTGTACAGACGTCGTCGCGCCACAGGTCGCAGGGGCGAACGAGAAATCGGGTTTACCCGAAGACGAGGAGACGATATCAACCGAAGCAATCGGCCCGTTTGGATAAAAGGCAGCGTTGATGTTTGGTCCAAGGAGGGTCCCTTTGGAACCCACGTAGTTGCCATCACCGGAGTAGACCGCGCTGATAGTGTGACCACCGGAAGAGAGCGAAGACGTAACAAGACTATAGCTCGCGGTTCCGCCCGACAGGGTGACAGTGCCACCTGCCACAGCGACATTATCGACAAAAAACTGAACCGAGCCTGCCGGCGTTGGACCAGAGGCAGTTCCTGTCACAGCGACATTAAGCGCTAGAGTGCCCGCCGACACAGCACAGAGAGAAGAGCTGGTGGTGAGCGCCGTCGTACTGATGCTCGTCCCGATTCCGCTGCCACCCGTGCCAACTGGCTTCACGCCGCTCCAGCCCGTAACCAGAGAATTGATGTCGAAGCTGCCGAGGCCCATAGCCAGGTCATAACCAGGTGTTGCGTAGTAGCCGATCGCTCCTCCGTTCGGGCAGTCCAGCGTTCCTTGCGTGCAAGTGACCTGGTTGCTTCCGGCAATGGTGTCATGAAAGACGGTACTGTAGGTTGGGCCATTCAAAAAGCCATAGAGGGTCGGGCCAATATTTCCAAGTCCACCCGTCGCCGCGGAACCGAGTTGCTGTTCGACAAGAGCAAGAACTCCGGCGAAGGAGGGTGCAACAAACGAGGTCCCGCCAAACACGTTCGGTTGACCATTAGACGAGAGGAAGCCATTGACACAGGGAGTCTCCCCTTGTCCGTCCCCGGAGCTGCAGACCAGGTAACCATCATGCAGAGCTGCCGCATTGAGAGAAATATCTGGAAGATCCCGGGAAGAGTCGTTGGGGACACCTAAGCCTGTCTGCCACCCTGGTTTTGAAAAGAAGGCGCTGGCACCGCCACCCCCTGCACCCCCCGCGGTGAGTCCCCCCGACCCCGAGGTTTCGTTCCAGGGCTGCTCTAGGATGTAGGAGAGCGCAGATCCACCGTTGCTCGCATTATTGCTATTCCAGTATTGGGCGGAATCATTCACATCCCCGCTGAACATCGTCCCGCCTGCAGAGGTGACATAGGGAGAGCTGGAAGGAAAGTCAACGTTAAGCCCCTCTGTCGCAAGACCGGTCACGTCGCAGTCGGTAGCACCGGCATCGCCAGATGAACTGACTACGGTCTGCCCCTGCGCGTTCGCCTGCGCCAGTAGACTGTTGTAGCTCGCCAGCATAGCGGTTCCCCAACCGCTCTCGCACAAGCCATAACTGATCGTAATAATCGGAGCAACCTTGTTGTCGATGGCGTAAGTCAGAGAATCCGCGAAGATGTTATTGCTGCTGTAAACATAAAGAATCGTGGCTCCGGGAGCGGCCGCACTAGACCACTCCACATCGAGATGGGCTTCATCAACATCGGCCGCCGAGACTCCAGCATCCGAGCCACCTGCAGGAATCGCGGACTGCAGCTTGAGATTGATCGCCGGTAGGCCAGCCGCCGTACGAAACTGGGCCACATTCGCGTCCGGAAGAACGTTGCCTGAATTAAGATTCGTATTTCCCATCACAGCAATCGTCACACCCGTGCCATTGATCGGTGTGGAAGCGGTAAGCAGAGGATTTTCGTCGTAGATCGTGTAGAAGTCAGCGGGCGAGATGTAATGACTCGTAACTCCGCTCACAGTCTGCGTGTAGTGGGGCTGCGATGGATCGATCGAGGAAACATTCCGCGCGCGCGAATGAGGCTTTGCCTTGAAGTCATTGAGCCCAACAATCGAGGTCACAACCCCCGCAATCGCAGACGGAAGGACCGGATCGGCCACATTCGCAAAATGAGCTTCCCCATTGAGCGAAAGATTGTGAATCGAGGTCCCGAACGCTTGCTGTGCCTGCGCAACCGTACCTGAAAAAGAGATAAAAGTAGAGCTGCGGGCCGTCCGGGTGATCGTGAATCCCTGACTCGTAAGCCAGGCGGAGACCTTCGCAACGTCCGCGCTGCTGAGCCCAAACCGCGCACCAAACTGCTCCGGCGTCAGCCACTGGTGATAACTCGCCGAACTGGGGTTCAACTGATTCGCAAGTAGCTGAGTCAGATCGGCCTGTTGAGCCGGCGTCATACTGAAGCGCAGCGACATCGATTCCAGCTTCTTATCGGCTGGAGCAGTACCCAGGTCAGTCGCACGCTGCGCCCGACTCACAACTGTGCCTGAAACAGGCGTGCGAACTCCGTCGTTGGCAGCACTAGCAATTCGGTTCTGGACTACTGCCTGAGCAAAATGGCTAAACGCGAAGGCAAAGAGGGCGACGGGGGCGATCAGATGACAGAGAAGGCGGCTGCGCATTGGGATATTCTTCTACCTTACTACCGGGTTACGGGTGGCCTGCTGCTCCACACACTAAGATCGAGTGGCCCGACGAACCAGAGTGGGGCTGAGGTACTTGCTTAGACAGACGATAAAAGAAAATGTTGCGTTTACAGAGGGAAAGAGATTATTTCGTCTCTTCGATTGTGCCATTTCAGGAAGAAAAGCAGAAGCCGAGAGCCGCGCCAGCCTGCCGCAGACGTCCAATCGCTCCTCGTCCCGATTGCGACCCCCTCATCCCCGACACAAAAAACGACCAGCCGAAGAATCAGTCGGCTGGTCCTTCTCTTCAATTACATATTCTAAATGCTGTATCTTCCAGCCTTCAGGACGTGCTGAGCCACCTGCCGACGCAGCTTGATCGTATCCGCCGAGTCATGTTTGGACAGGCGGCGAAGAATCGTAAGCTGAGTCCGCAGCATATCCCCCTCAGCCACCGCCGCAATCACCTTCCGCGCCGACAGCTCAACCGTAGCCATCGCCTTGTCGGCATAGATCTGCGCCATCGCAACCGGCATAGCCGAAGCCTCCGCCGACTGCCCTTCCGCAATCTTCTCCGCGCGCAGAATAGCACTCTCCATCGCGAACACCTCGATGATCATGTCCGAGATCGCCCCCATCACCTCCTGCTCGTCCGAGATCTGCGTCATATACTTCTGCGTCGCAGCCCCAGCGACAAACAATGTCAACTTCTTCGCATTCGCCAGCAGGTTGCGCTCTTCCCCTAGCGGACCTTCGCGCTCCACCTTCTCGCTCGGCCCCGCCATCACCTCATCCATCAGCTTCTTGATCGCAGGCATCAGCGCCAGCTTCCCGCTCATAGCCGACTTCATCAGCCAGCCGGTAATGATCAGCCGATTGATCTCATTGGTCCCCTCGAAGATCCGATTGATCCGGGCATCCCTGTACGCCCGCTCCGCCGGAAACTCCTCAACATAGCCATAGCCCGCGAAGATCTGCAGCGTCTCATCGACCACCATATCCAGCATCTCGCTCGCCCACACCTTCACAATCGAGCACTCGACGGCGTAGTCTTCAATACGCTTCTGAATCTCCTTCGTATCGTTCTTATCCACACCCGCCAGAGCTTTATCGATCAGCCCCACCGTGCGATAGCAGACCGCCCCGCCCACAAAGATGCCCGTAGCGCAGTTCGCAATCTTCTCCTGGATCAACCCGAACTCCGAGATCGACTTGCCGAACGCCTTCCGATCGATCGCATACCGGATCCCATTGTTCAGCGCCATCCGAGCGCCGCCAATCGCGGCATTGCCCAACTTGTACCGCCCCACATTCAGAATATTGAACGCAATATGGTGGCCCTTCCCCACCTCCCCCAGCAGATTGCCAGCGGGAATCACGCAGTCGGTCAAAATCAGCGGACAAGTCGAACTTCCGCGAATCCCCAGCTTGTGCTCCTCCTTCCCCTGCGTGAAACCAGGCGTTCCCCGCTCGATCAGAAACGCCGTAAGCTTCTCCTTCCCTGCATCCGGCCCATCCAGAATCGCGCACTTCGCAAACACGGTAAACAGATCCGCAAACCCCGCATTCGAGATCCACATCTTCTCGCCATTCAGCGTGTACGTCTTCCCATCCGGCGACAGCACCGCCTTCGTCTTCGCATTCACCGCATCCGAGCCACTCGTTGACTCCGACAGCGCATACGCCGACACAATCTCGCCCGATGCAATCTTTGGCAGATACTTCTTCTTCTGCTCCGCATTGCCATACCAGACCAGCGGCAGCGTACCGATGCCGGTATGCGCCGAGAACGCCACCGAAAAACTAGCCTGCTTCGAGATATTCTCCGCGACGATCGCCGACGTAGCCTTATCCATCTCCAGGCCGCCGTACTCCTCAGGAATATCCACCGCCGTAAGCCCAAGCTCCGCAGCCTCCTTCAACAGGCGCCTCGTAACCGAAAAATCCTTCGCCTCAATCGAGTCGGACGCAGGCATAATCTCGTTGACCGCAAAGTTCGCCGTCGTCTCCGCAATCTGCTTATGCTCGTCGGTAAAGTCCTCAGGAAAGAAGCAATCCGCAGGCGTCGGGTCGCTGATAAGAAAGCTGCCACCAGCGAGGCGGGTAGCGGTGGTCGGGTCGGGGGTCGTCATCGTTGCCATGGTGTTACTCCTTCTGTAGCTTCTGCGCTCAAAATTGCAAACTAATCCACTTCAGCAATCAACTCCTGAGGTTTGGCAGCCTTCCATCGAACAACACACCGTTGCCCCTTCCATCGAAACGTCTGCAGCTCTGCTTCAGCGAGTGATACCGGAGGTTGTTCCACGGTGACCCATTGTTCATGCTCGACGCCATCCGAGACATACTTTGCCAGAATTGAAACTCCGTACAGCACCGTTCTGTCACCTTTAGCATTGCTCACGGTCTGGATCACCTCAGGGCGAACCTCTTCGACAATGGCTGTGGCGCACTTCCAGTGTTGTTGAATCTCTTGATGGCGCCGGTGTTTGATAAAGAAAACTACTGCGACAACCACCGCAATCACCGCGACATATCCACTCACTACTCGAATCTGATGCCAGTCACTCCGGCCCGCTGGACGCAATCTGCTCCAGGCTCTTCGATCCGACTTGGAGTATGTTCGCATTCTCTAACTCATCGCCTCATAGATCCCAGCCGCTCCCATCCCGCCGCCAACACACATCGTCACAATCCCATACTTCGCCTTTCGCCGAGGCATCTCCCGCAGCAGCGTAGCGGTCAGCTTTGCCCCGGTGCAGCCAAGCGGATGCCCAAGCGCAATCGCGCCCCCATTCACATTCACCTTCGCCGGATCGATCCCCAGCACCTTCAACACCGCCAGAGACTGCGCCGCGAAAGCTTCATTCAACTCAAAGAGATCAATATCTCCAATCGAAAGCCCAGCCATCTTCAACACCTTGGGAATCGCATGGATGGGCCCAATCCCCATCTCCTCCGGGTCGCACCCTGCATAAGCGAACGCAAGAAACTTACCAATCGGCTTGATGCCAAGCTGCGCAGCCCGCTCGGCCGACATCACCACCGCCGCCGCCGCTCCATCCGAGGTCTGGCTCGAGTTCCCCGCCGTCACCGTCCCCTTCGCATGGAACACCGGCTTCAGCTTTGCCAGCGCCTCAAGCGACGTATCGGCACGCGGCCCCTCATCCTGCTTGAACGTCGACTCGGTCGTCTTGGCCTTCTTCCCATTCGGCACAGTGTTTGTAACCGTAACCGAAACAATCTCATCCTCGAACTTCCCAGCAGCAATCGCAGCCAGAGCCTTCTGATGGCTCTCATACGAAAACTGATCCATCTGCTCCCGTGTAATGCCGTAGTGAGTCGCAACCCGCTCCGCCGTCAGCCCCATCGACATATACGACCCCGGATAGTTCTCCACCAGCCACGGATTCACCGAGATCTTGTTGCCGCCAAACGGAACATACGACATGCTCTCCGTGCCGCCAGCGACAATGCAGTCCGCAGACCCGCCGCGAATCCGATCCGCAGCCAGCGCAATCGACTGCAACCCCGAAGCACAGTAGCGATTGATCGTCATCCCCGCAGTCGTAACCGGCAACCCCGCACGGAAGCTGGCGACCTTCGCCACATTCATCCCCTGCTCAGCCTCAGGCATCGCGCAGCCCAAAATCACATCTTCAATTTCCGCCTTGTCGAGCTGCGGAATACGCTCCAACGCACCAGAGATTACGAAGGCAGCCAGATCATCCGGCCGGGTGGTACGAAGAGTGCCGCGAGGAGCCTTCCCAACGGCGGTGCGAACAGCGGAGGCAATAACGACGTCTTTCATAACTAACTCCCGACTTCTGTCTCCGAATCTACTCCGAAGATCGTAGATGAACCCATCTTTATGTAGATGAACCTATCTTTAACCTGCAAACCTGACAGCGAACAACGAACTCCTAATTCCGCAAAGGCTTGCCCGTCTTCAACGTAAACGCAATTCGCTCCTGCGTCTTCTTCTCTCCACACAGCGACAGAAACGCCTCGCGCTCAAGATCCAGCAGATACTGCTCCGCCACCAAAGTCCCCGGCGTAACCTTGCCCCCGCACAGTGCATACGCCACCCAGTTCGCAATCTTCGCATCATGGTCGGAGATGTACTGCCCCTCCCGCATCGTCCACACCGCCAGCTTCAGCGTAGCCAGCGCATTCTCGCCAGGAGCCGCAATGTCGGCACGCGGCGCAGGAGCACTGTAACCAGCATCGGCAATCGCGCGAGCCTTCGCCTTCGCATCCGTCAATAGCCGTTCGCGATTCATCGTAACGCTGTCCGACTGCTTGAAGAACCCGAACGAACGAGCCTCCGCCGCACTGGTCGAGACCTTCGCCATCGCAATCGTCTCGAAGTTCCTCTTCAGCGCCTCAAAGATCTCCACGCCCTCGCCACGAGCATCCGGACGAATGCTCGACCCCGCCTCCACCGAACGGATCGTCATCTCCTTGCAGCCGCCGCCGCCAGGAATCAACCCCACACCAGCCTCCACCAGACCCATATAAAGCTCAGAGTGCGGCTGACGCGCAGCGCCATGAAGCGAAATCTCCACTCCTCCACCCAGGCACATCCCATAAGGCGCAACCACCACAGGACGCGGACAGAACTTAATGGCCTGCGTCATATTCTGGAATGCGCGCACCGCCATCTCCACCTCATCCCACTCCTCCTCCTGAATCCCAAGAAGAAGCTGCATCAGGTTCGCGCCAACCGAAAAATTAGCCGAGTCCCCCGTAATAACAAAAGCCTCGAAGTCGCCAACAATATTGCTCGATGGCTTCAGCGTCTGCGTAATCAGATTGACGATGTCATCGCCCAACGCGTTCATCTTCGAGTGAAGCTCAATCCCCGCCACGCCATCCCCCAGATCAATGACCGACGCGCCCGGGTTCTTCTTCACCACGCCATTCGCCTTCTTGATCACCCCCAGCGAGGTCACGCCCTCCGCCGTCACCACCGGCTTATACTCCCCGCTGACCGGATCGAAAAACAGCCGCCCCGAAGCGACCGAAGCATCATCCTTGTACCAGGTAGGATCAGCCTCCCCATGCTTCTCCGCATAAGCCAGCAGCTTCTCCACATTCGCCGAAACCGGCGCACCCGCAGCACGCATCTTCTCCGTCGTAGCCCGCACACCCGCAGCATCGAACATCTCAAACGGGCCAAGCTCCCAGTTGAACCCCGTCTTCATCGCCTGATCGATCTCAACGATGTTGTCCGCAATCTCCGGAACCCGGTTCGCGCTGTACGTAAACAACTCCGTCAGCAGCGGCCAGTAAAAAGCAGCAGCTTTATCCTTCGTCGCATCCGCATTCAGCAGTTGCGCAATGCGAGCAGGCGTCGACTCCACATTCTTCGCCATCTCGATCGCCGGAAACTTCGGCCGCGTGCTCGGCTTATAGTCCAGCGTCTGCCAGTCCAGAACATGCCGCAGATCGCGCCCCTCCGCGTCCTTGCCTTCCTTCTTATAAAATCCCTGCTTCGTCTTATCTCCGAGCCACTTCCTCTCGAGCATCGTGCCGATAAAAGGCGCCAGCTTCACCTCAGCGCGCTCATCCTTAATCTTCTCCGCCTGCGCGGAAAAGTTCGTAGCCACATGCGCCAGCACATCCACGCCGACCATATCGCCCAGCCGGAACGTCCCCGTCTTCGGCCATCCCAGCGCAGAGCCAGTCAACGTATCCACCTCTTCAATCGACAGCCCCTGCTCCTGCATCAACCGAATCGCATTCCCCATCGAAAACGTGCCGATACGGTTCGCAATAAAGTTCGGCGTATCGTGCGAGTGAACAATCGCCTTCCCCAGTCGCAGATCGCAGAAGTGCTCCACCGCCGCGATATCTACCGGATCCGTATCCGGAGTCTGAATCACCTCAAGCAACCGCATATACCGTGGCGGATTGAAGAAGTGTGTTCCAAACCAATGCCGCCGCAGCTCCATCGGCATCCCTTCCACAATCTTGTGAATCGGCAGCCCGCTCGTATTGCTCGTAAGTATCGAATCCTTGCGACGATGTTGCTGCACCTTCTCTAGCAGTGCGCGCTTGATCTCAAGATTCTCCGCCACCACCTCGATGATCCAGTCGCAGTCCGCGATCAAAGCCAGATCGTCCTCGAAGTTGCCAATCGTGATCAGCCGCGCACTCTCCACCGCATAAAACGCCGCAGGCTTCGACTTCTTCAACCCATCCATCGCCGCCAAAACAAACTTGTTCCGCTCCTGCTTCGACGCACTTGCATCCGTGCCCGGAGGGACAATATCCAGCAAGACCACCGGCAGTCCAGCATTAGCAATGTGCGCCGCAATACGCGAGCCCATTGTTCCTGCCCCAAGAACGGCAACCTTGCTGATCTGTCTGTGATCCCTGGACGGACTAAGCTTTGCCGAACTCTGCGGCGTGGGTGCTTCGATAGTGCTGGAAGGCATGGTCAAAGGCTCCGGCGGGCAGGAATACCCGAACGATGCGAAGCATACTGAATGACCATTCATTCCGTCAAGTAAACAGTCCTTCAATTTGATAAATCATTCATTGCCAATGAGATACCTCGCAACGTCGAGGCATCCGCGAACCCGCATTCTCAATGCGGATCACCTTCATTCAGTTACCCACCAAAGGGAAAATCTTCTTCTCGAATTCGGCAGTTGGCAACCACTAGTGCTTTGTTGCAGCCAGCCGATGCATCTCCGAGCCCGCCATCAGGAACCCACCCACACCATATACATAGCTGGCCGAAAGCTTGAACTTGCCCGGCTGCGCATCAATTGGCTGAATCGAACCCAGCCGCCCATCCGCATAGATGTGTCCAAGTATTCCCTTCCAAGACCTCTCCACCACCGGAAGGTAAGTCTTGCGATCGAGAATCTTCTCATTGATCCCATACGCCATCGCATACGTAAAGAACGCCGACCCCGACACCTCCGGCAGATCGTAAGATTCCGGATCCAGCAGCCCCGACCGCCACAATCCATCCGGACTCTGAATCGCCGCCAGCCTCTCCGCCATCTCGCGAAACTGCGCCACATACTTCGGACGCGAAGGATAGTCCGCTGGCATAATCCTCAACACATTCACCAGCGCACCCATCACCCAGCCATTGCCGCGCGACCAGAAGATCGGCTTGCCATTCTCCTGCTTCTGCGTAAAGTACCGGCTGTCGCGAAAGTAAAGATGCTCCTCAGGGCTGTAGAGGCTTCCCGACGTAAGCCACCACTCATGATCCATATAGTCCAGATACTTGCGGTCATTCGTAATCGCATACATCTGCGAAAGCACAGGTGGCGACATGAACAGAGCATCGCACCACCACCACAGCAGCTTGTTCGGATCATCCTCCCGCACAATCAGCCGATCCATATTCGCCTTCGTATCCGCCATCCGCACCGGCTGCGGATCCTCGCGATAGAGATCCAGATAAGCCTGCCCCAGCGCCTGATCATCGGCATGAGGAAACCGCGCATCGAGCAGCGTCCAATCCGACCGCTCCGCCAGATGCAGCACCGCATTACGATACTTCGCGTCGCCGGTCGTCTTCGAAGCCGCCAGCAGGCCGTCATAGAGCGCAGCAAACGTCCACTGCTTATTGAACTGGGCCTCTGCATGAGCGACCTGCCAATCCGCAACCTTCTTTATTGCCGCATCGATCGCCTTCGGCTTCAACTCGGCCGAAAGTCCGGTCGCCAGCGGCCCTGGATCATCCGGCGCATCTCCCGCCGCGTTCCCGTCCACCGGCACAACCTTCGCCCCAGGAGTCACCGGAGCACTCTGCGCAAACACACTCATCGACCCAGCACTAACAAGTGCACCCAGGACAAAGCCACGCGAAGTTCTTGCCACCAATCCAGGCCGCGAAGCTCCGCTATCACCCCGCAACCGCATCCCAAAGTCCAAAAGAAACATCGTCATCCCTAAACCAGGCTCCCATTCATCACCAGCGCCACCGCACTCCGCAGCCGCGCCGTATTTCCTTCAAACGCCGGCCGCAGCCGTGGCGCCTTCGAAAGCGCATTCTGTTTCAGCTCCGCCTCAACAATCGGCCCGAACAGATACCACGCCGCAGTAATATCCCCAACCACCACAATCTCGCTCGGAGCCAGCGCATTCGCAATCATCCTCAGTCCGCGCCCAAGAAACAAGGACATCTTCTCCAGAGCCTTCACCGCATTGGCGTCATGCGACTGCGCCATCTTCACCAGCGCCGCAAAGGTAGCCGGCGCGCTCGCCCCACTCATCTCCTCGTAGTAGCGCAGCCCGGCGCGATTGGAGCTGACCGTCTCCCAGCATCCTCGCCCCCCGCACCCGCACCGCGGCCCATTCATCTCCATCTGCACATGGCCAAACTCTCCCGCCATCCCGTTCGCCCCGCGCAACACCTGCCCATTCGCAAAGATCCCCGTCCCGATACCTTCCGAGACGTTCACCACCACCAGGTCATGCAGTCCATCGCTATCGCCGAACCACACCTCCGACAGCGCGCACGCATTCGCAACGTTATCCATCTCAACCCGCAGCCCCGTAGCCTTCTGAATTCGCGTCTTGATACTCGAGATCGGCCACTTCAGATTCGGTGCAAAGATCGGCTCATCCCTCTGCGGATCGGCGCGTCCCGGAAGACTGATCCCAATCCCGTCAAACGACTTATCGCTATGCGCCGCCATCAGCTTGCGAATCGCCGCAATAATCGGCTGAATCGCCTTCTTCGGATCCTCCGGCAGATCCACCACATTCTGCGCCACAATCTTGCCGCCAAGGTCGGTCACCGCAACCGTCGTCTGCGACGGATGAATATCCAGCGCAATCACAGCACGCTGATGATTCAGCTCCAGAAAGGTCGGCCTGCGTCCGCGAGGTGGGCGCCCCGTCGAGCCCTCCAGAATCCACTTCTCCTTGATCAGATCCTCCACAATCAACGACACCGTGCTGCGCTGCAGGCCCGAGACGCGAGCAAGATCGGCGCGCGAAAGCGGCTGCCTGGTCCGAACCAGATTGAAGACAAGGTTCCGGTTAATCTGACGTGGCGTTTTGTTCGACGCGCTCTGCCTGCGGGTAAAGGTAAATCGAGTCGCTTGTGTGGTGGGCATTGTTTAGCTTTCGTGTCTCATAAAATCAATGGGCGAAACCATATCAAAACATACCAAGTGGGCAAAACTCGAGCGCCGCCCTGTCGTTCCTATGTCTCTCGAGCCGCCCTTCGCTTGACATCTTTGGCGACGAGTCTTTATATCACTGGAGGTCAACCATTTTGTAGCCACTTTGAATTATTGTCTCGCAAATGATACAAACACCCCGAAATTTCCATTAAAAGTCCTGCTTAAGGGCACAGCTGGTAGCCCAAGGCATTAGCCTTGGGTCTCCGTGCCGCAAGAGCCTTGGTTGCATTGTGTGGCTTTAGCCGATGAGGTCCGCCGTTCATTTCGGAGGGTATCTTTCATCACCCCCTGAAACCCCGTGGACGCCTCTTCTCCCAACCCAAGCCCTTCATGCTAGCCTGAAAATCGTGGCGACCTACCTAGAGCAATCGCTAGCAAAATTAAAAGAGTTCGAAGGCTGCGTCCCGTGGATGTACCGCGACACGGTAGGCAAAGTCACCGTCGGCGTAGGCCTCATGCTGCCCGACACCGAAGCCGCCGAATCCCTCCCCTTCGTCCTTGGCTCCCGCCCAGCCACACCACAAGAGATCGCCGCTGAATACACCCGCGTCAACTCCCTCCCTCAAGCCCGAGCCTCCACCTTCTACAAATCCCCCACCAGCCTCGAACTCCCCCAGCAAACCATCGATGCAAAACTAACCGCCGTCCTCCACAACTTCGAAACCGACCTCCGCACCCACCTCCCCCACTACGACACCCTCCCCAACCCCGTAAAGCTCGCCCTCCTCGACATGATCTACAACCTCGGCCCCGCCGGACTCTTCAAAGACTTCCCCCATCTCATCGCCGCCGTCCAGTCCGGCTCCTGGGCCGAAGCCGCAGCCCGATGCCTGCGCCGAGGCCCCAGCGCCGCCCGCAACAACTGGACCCGCCAGCAGTTCATCTCCGCCGTCGTCACCACCATCCAGGCCGAGGCCGAATCCCTCCTGAAGCGGATCTGGCGTTCCATACGTCAAATCTGGAACGCCATATTCGGCCCCCGGCAATAGAGCCCGGCCCCGGGCTTCGATATAGTGGAACTCTTGACTCGCAAAGTCTGCGGAGGGCTTTTGGTAAAAGTAAAAAGTAGAATCGCCGCGATCGCCGTGTGTGCAATCGCTCTAAGCATCACAGCCAAAGCGCAGGACCTCGCAAGCTTCGAAAAGCGCACCACCGTTAAAGTTCTACCCAACGGCCTCACCCTCATCGTCTGCGAGCGCCCTGAAGCCCCCGTCTTCAGCTTCTACACCCTCGTCGATGCAGGCTCGGCCGACGATCCCGACGGCGCCAGCGGCATCGCCCACATGTTCGAGCACATGGCCTTCAAGGGCACCACCGAGATCGGCACCACCGACTACCCCGCCGAAAAGATCGCACTCGCCAAAGTCGAGATCGCCTACGCAGCCTACGACGCCGAGTACCGCAAACGCGTCGGCCAAAATCCTGACAAGCTAGCCCAACTCCTAAAAGCCTTCCAGGACGCACAAGCCGAAGCCCAAAAGTACGTCATCCCCAACCAGTTCTCCCAGATCGCCGAAGAGAACGGCGCCGTCGGCATCAACGCCAGCACCACCGAGGACTCCACCCAGTACTTCTGGAGCATGCCCTCCAACCGCCTTGAGCTCTGGGCCTACCTCGAAAGCCAGCGCATCGCCCATCCCGTCGAGCGCGAGTTCTACAAGGAGCGCAATGTCGTCCAGGAAGAGCGCCGCATGCGCGTTGACTCCTCCCCAGTCGGCCGCATGGTCGAAGAGTTCCTCGCCACCGCCTACGTCGCCCACCCCTACCGCCGCCCCGGCGTAGGCTGGGAGAGCGAGATCAGCCAGGTCTCCGCCACCGAGGCCACCACCTTCCACGAAAAATACTACGTCCCCGCCAACATCGTCATCGCCGTCGTAGGCGACCTCAAAGCCTCCGAGACCATGCCCGTCCTCGAGCGCTACTTCGCCCCCATCCCCGCCGCCCCCCGCCCCGAACCAATGACCACCGTCGAGCCCCCACAGGTCGCCGAAAAATCCGTCACCATCCGCGAAGCCACCCAGCCCTTCTACATCGAGGGCTACCACCGCCCCGACTACCTCGACCCCGACGACAACGCCTACGACGCCATCTCCGACATCTTCTCCAACGGCCGCACCGCCCGCCTCTATCGCTCCCTCGTCCGCGACCAGTCCATCGCAGCCGAGGCGCAGGGCTTCAGCGGCTTCCCCGGCGACAAGTACCCCGGCCTCTTCGCCGTCTACGCCGTCCCGCTCCCCGGCCACACGCCCGACGAGATGCGCACCGCAATCCATAAAGAACTTGACCGCCTCAAAAACGAAGACGTCACCGACGCCGAGCTCGAACGCTTCAAGACCCGCTCCCGCGCCGACCTTCTCCGCGGCCTCGCCGACAACGAAGGCCTCGCCCACGAACTGGCCGAGTACCAAACCCGCTTCGGCGACTGGCGCGAACTCTTCAACCAGCTCCACAAGATCGACGCCGTCAACAAAGCCGACATCCGCCGCGTCGCCAACAAGATCTTCACCGACAGCAACCGAACCAGCGCACGAATCGAATTCGTCCCACCCCAACACAAAGCCCCGCAAGCCTCAACACCTTCGGAAACACAAACACCAGGAACAGCCATGCTCACCGCACCCCCAGCGCCGACCGCTCAAAACGCCGGAGGCACGAAGTGAACTATCTCTCCTCGCTCGTCCTCACTGCAGCCGTCACTACATTTCTGCTAACCACTCTCAACGCGCTCGCACAAACCGCCGCGCCCGCGGCCCCCACCACGCAAGCGCAGCCGTGGAAGCAAATCCCCATCCCCCCGCTCCCCGCCTTCAAACCCGCCCAACCCCACCGCATCGAACTAGAAAACGGAGTAGTCCTCTTCCTCCAGGAAGACCACGAGCTCCCCTTCATCAACGGCACCATCCTCATCCGCGGAGGCAGCCGCGATGAGCCCAACGCCAAAGTCGGCCTCACCTCCCTCTATGGCCAAACCTGGCGCACCAGCGGCACCGCCACCATCGACGGCGACAAGCTCGACGACGTCCTCGAAGCCAAAGCCGCCTCCATCGAAACCAGCGGCGGCACCGCCTCCACCTCCATGGCCTGGTCCAGCCTCAAAGGCGACTTCGACACAGTCTTCGCCTCCACCACCGACCTCCTGCTCCACCCCACCTTCAAAGCCGACAAGCTCCAACTCGCCAAGCAGCAGCTCGAAACCGGCATCGCCCGCCGCAACGACGACGCCAACGGCATCGCCTCCCGCGAGGCCGCAAAGATCGCCTACGGCCCCCACAACCCCTACGCCCGCGAGCTCGAATACGCCACCGTAGACGCCGTCACCCTCGACGACCTCAACGCCTGGCACACCCACACCGTCGTCGGCAGCAACATCATCGTCGCCCTCTCAGGCGACTTCGACCCCGCCGCCATGGAAGCCAAACTCCGCGGCGCCTTCGCCCCCATCCCACGCGGCCAGCGCTTCCAATCCTTCAAAGCCACCTTCACCGATCCCAAACCTAACGTCAACTTCGTCTCCAAAGATGACGTCAACCAATCCAATGTGATCATCGTCGGCCTCGGCACCGAGCGCAGCAACCCTGACTACTACGCCCTCTCCGTCATGAACCAGGTCTTCTCCGGCGGCTTCGGCTCCCGCGTCGTTCAGGACGTCCGCACCAAACTCGGCCTGGCCTACTCCGTCGAAGGCAACTACGGCGCCTCCTACGATCACCCCGGCATCTTCGTCGTCGAAGCCGCAACAAAAAGCGCCACAACAGTAGCCGCAACCAAAGCCTTACTCGCCGAGATCAACCGCCTCAAGACCGAACCACCCACCCCCGCCGAGCTCAGCAAAGCGAAGGATCAGGTCCTCAACTCCTTCATCTTCCACTACGACTCGCCCGACAAAACGCTAGGCGAGCAAGTCACCCTCGCCTTCTACGGCTACCCTGCCGACACGCTCGAGAAGTACAAATCCGGCATCGAAAAAGTCACCTCCGCCGACGTCTCCCGCGTGGCTAACAAGTACATCGACACCAACAAACTCGCCGTCATCGTTGTAGGCAACGAATCCCAAATCACGCCGTCGCTAGCCACACTAGGTCTAGGCACCGTAAAGAATCTAGACATCACCATCCCACCCCCACCAGGCGGCAAGCCAGCCGAATAAACATCCCGCGACCAACGGGAGCACCAAGCGAAGCGGTACACAAGTCACGAAGTGACCGCCCCACGCGAAGTGGGCCCGTCCGGCAGGACACAACCAAGCGCAACTCGATACTTGTCACCCTCGAAGAGTGAACAATGAAACGAATCCTGATTCTTTTAGTTGCGCTCCTGGGAGCAAACAATACCGCCTGTCGCGCTAGCGATCAGACGCCAACTGAGTCATCAGCACGAAAGAGTTCAAGGTCAAACGAGTCTGCACTAATAAGCCTCTTCGACCGCTGGGAGCGGGTTTGGCACGAGGGCCAGTACGACCTCGTACCGAGCTGCGTCGCAGAAGCCTATCTCCGACATGACCAAAAAGGCGACCGTACAGTAACCCGGGACGCCTATGCAGCGGAGATAGCCAGTATTCGCGAGGATCGCCCGGACATTCGCGTAGTTGTGTATGACCACACATTTGCAGGCGACCGCGCCTGGTTTCGCTTTGCATTTAAGTGGACAGATACAAAGACTGGCGAGGCGCACAGCCAGGCTGGCATGCAACTCTACCGGATCGAGGCAGGCAAGCTCGCAGAGACTTGGCTTACGATGTCGCCGCCAGGCTCGGCATGGCGGGACGCTGTTGCGCAGGAGCACTGGACTAGTCCCCCACCAGGCAAATAGCGGACTGCTTTCGATTCACCAGGTAATTTGCTACCCCAAGCAAGCAGTTCGTAAACGGATCCTTAGCGACACAACTCCCCCGCGAAGACCACGATGGCGCTATCCTTGAAAAGCGTCATCACCCCCGGAGGTTCGTCATAAAAAACCCGCGCGTGTTCCTGCTAAGTGCTGCCTCACTCCTGCTCACTCTCCCCCTCGCATCCCAGCAGCGTCCCCCCGCCACTCCGCTCATCACACACGATCCCTACTTCAGCCTCTGGTCCACCACCGACAACCTCACCGACGCCGACACCACCCACTGGACCGGCGCCCCGCAGCCCATCACCGGCCTCGTCCGCATCGACGGCAAGCCCTTCCGCTTCCTCGGCCACAACCCCGACACCGTCCCCGCGATGCAGCAGACAGCGCACACCATCACGCCCACCCACACCACCTACGAGTTCCACCAAAGCGGCATCACCCTCCGCCTCGTCTTCTTCACCCCCGCCCTCCTCAACGACCTCGACGTCCTCTCGCGCCCCGTGACCTACCTCACCTGGACCGCCGAATCAACCGACGCCACACCGCATCAGCTCTCTGTTCTCCTCGACGTAGACCCAGTCATCGCCGTCAACGATCGCAGCCAGCAGGTCAACTCCTTCCGCAATCAAACCGCCACCCTTAACGTCCTCTCCACCGGCTCGCAGGATCAAAAGATCCTCAACCGCTCCGGCGACGATCTCCGCATCGACTGGGGCTACTTCCATCTAGCCGTTCCCAAAGACACCAGCTACAAAACCTACCTAGCGCCCCACGCAGCCACCGCCTTCGCCTCGACCGGCCAGCTCCCCATCACCGACACCATGGACATGCCCGAGCGCGCCGAGCACTCCGCCTCTGCCCTCGCAACCACCATCGACTTCGGCTCCGTCACCACTCAACCCGTCACCCGCCACATCCTCCTCTCCTACACCGACGACTACGCCATCCAGTACCTCCAGCGAAACCTCCGCTCCTACTGGCAGCGCAACAACATGCCCGTAGAGCAGATGCTCGACCTCGCCGAACAGCAATACCCCACCCTCGAAGCCCGCGGCGAAGCTTTCGACAAAGAACTCACCGCCGACCTCATGAAAGTAGGCGGCGAACACTACGCCTACATCGCCATCCTCTCCTACCGACAAGCCATCGCCGCCCACAAACTCGCAGCCGACGCAAACGGCGACCCCATGCTCTTCGCCAAAGAAAACTTCTCCAACGGCTGCATCGCCACCGTCGACGTCCTCTACCCCTCAGCCCCCTTCTTCCTCTTCTTCAACCCCAAGCTCCTCGAAGCCCAGCTTCTTCCCGTCCTCGAATACTCTTCTCTCGCCCGCTGGAAGTTCCCCTTCTCCCCCCACGATCTCGGCCAATACCCCCTCGCCAACGGACAGGTCTACGGCGGCGGCGAAAAAACCGAAGAAGACCAGATGCCCGTCGAAGAGACCGGCAACATGCTCATCCTCGTCGACGCCGTCGCCCGCGCCGAAGGCACCCCACAACTAGCCCAACGCTACTGGCCCCAGCTCACCAAATGGGCCGAGTATCTCAACGTCCACGGTCTCGACCCCGAAACCCAGCTCACCACCGACGACTTCGCCGGCCACGTCGCCCACAACGCCAACCTCTCCCTCAAAGCCATCGACGCCCTCGCCGCCTACGCCGACCTAGCCCATCTCCTCAAGCTGGAAGCCGTCGCAAAGCAGTACCAATCCACCGCAAAAGAGATGGCCGCAAAGTGGATCACCATGGCCAAGGAAGGCGACCACTACAAGCTAGCCTTCAACAGCCCCAACACCTGGAGCCAGAAGTACAACCTCGTCTGGGACAAGCTCCTCGACTACAACCTCTTCCCCAACAGCGTCCGCGACAGCGAGGTAGCCTTCTACCTCACCAAGCTCAACCTCTACGGCCTCCCCCTCGACAGCCGCGCCGACTACACCAAGCTCGACTGGTCCATCTGGACCGCAACCCTCGCCTCGAACCCAGAGCAATTCAACGCCATCGTCGACCCCATCTATCGCTGGACGAACGAAACCCCCACCCGCGTCCCCCTCACCGACTGGTACGACACCAAAACCGGCAAACAAGTCGGCTTCCAGGCCCGCAGCGTCGTCGGCGGCGTCTTCATCAAAGCCCTCTCCGACAAAGCGCTCACCACCAAGTGGCGCGCTAAATCCACCTCACCCGAGGTAACCCAACTACCAGTCGTCCACTAACTCCCACAAGGTTCTAGCTACCCAAGACTCGTCATCCAGTCGTCCACTAACTCCACTCGATCGTAGCTACCCAAAGACTCGTCATCTCGAAGGGAATCTGCGGTTGTGTTGTTTCTGTCGCATTTGCCGTTGCCGTTGCTTGTTCTCTTCCACCACCCGAAAAAGAATCGTCATCTCGACCGAAGCCACTCACAGTCTCATCGTGAGTGGCGCAGTGGAGAGACCCCCGCATTTGCATTTGCCGTTGCATCTGCAGTTACTCTCGTCTTTCTAGTTGCTCTTCCCGAAGGGAATCTGCGGTTGGCTCCTCCAAACCACAGAATTCCCTCCAGCGCTCAACCTTACCGTCCCACAGCAACTCTCACCGCATCCGCAAGCGGAGTCGTCGCACGACCCAGCAGCGTATGAAGATCACTCACCTCGCTATCCAGCTCCCCCTTTGCCGCTCCCGCGTCTGCGTCCGCAAGAATACCCGCAACCGGCGCAGGCAATCCAAAGCTCACCAGAGCGTTTTCATACTCCTTCGGCGTAAGGTTTCGATAGACCACAGTAGTCTTCGCCGCACGAGAAACCTGTTCAGCAAGATCAGTCAACGTATACGACTCGTCCCCCGCAAGCTCATAGACCTTCTTCTCATGGCCTGCACCCGTAAGCACCGCAACCGCAGCCAGCGCATAATCCTCGCGCGTAGCCGCTGCAAAACGTCCATCGTTAGCAGCCCCCAGAATCGCTCCATGCTCCAGCGCAGGACCAAGCGCCTCAGTATGATTCTCCAGATACCAACCGTTGCGCAAGATCACAAACGGCAGACCAGACGCTCTCACCATCTCTTCCGTCGCCACATGTTCCGGCGCGAGCAAAAGCTTCGACGTATCCGCGCGCAGGAGACTCGTATAACCAAACATCTTCACCTTCGCCGCAACCGCCGCATCAATCACTGCCCGGTGTTGTGCCTCACGCTGTCCCAGTTCGTTCGAAGAGATCAACAAAACCTTCTCCGCTCCAGCGAAAGCCGATGCAAGAGTCTCCAGCTTCGCATAGTCCGCCTGCCGCACCTGCACCCCCAAAGCCGCCACATCCGCAGCCTTCTCCGGACTCCGCACAGCCGCAACGATCTGCCCCGCGGGAACCTTCTTCAACAAACCGTTAATAACGTGATGCCCCAACTTTCCCGATGCTCCCGTAACTACAATCATGGTCCTTCTCCTTGTTGTTCTCTTTTGCTCTTCTCTCGGGCAACTGACAAACTTCAACCCGTACATCAAGCTAGACTATAAGCTAACTTTACGTAAGTACGTACCTCGAGGTAAGCTACTAACATGACCACTCCAGCAAAGGTCCTCGCAAGCAGACAACAACGCAGACGCAAAGGAAACCTCTACGACCCCCACTGCCCCTCCCGCGTCGTGCTCGACCACATCACCTCCCGCTGGGGATCGCTCGTCCTCCTCACTCTTCTCGACGGAACCCAGCGCTTCAGCGAACTGGTCCGAGGCATCGGCGGCGTCAGCGAAAAGATGCTCGCCCAATCGCTCAAAGCTCTCGAAGCCGACGGCCTCGTCCTCCGCACCGTCTACCCCACCATCCCGCCCAAAGTCGAGTACAGCCTCACCAGCCTCGGCAGCGAAGTCGCCGAACACATCAAAACCCTCACCAACTGGGTCGAAGACAACGTCTCCGAAGTCATGCGCCACCGCACGAAGCACTCCTCCCTCGAAACCGCACCCGTCCCAGTTTCTCCCTCCACCTCGCCCATGAGACGATAGCCTCTATGGACGCAAACGAATTCGCCATCGCCATCATGGCTGCCGGAAAAGGCACCCGCCTCAAGAGCAAGCACCCCAAAGTCCTCCACGAGATCGGCGGCCGCGCCCTCCTCCTCCACGTCATAGCCGCCGCCGAAACCCTCGTGCGAGCCGACCACATCTTTTGCATCATCGGCCACGAAGCCGACCGCGTGCGCACCGCCGTTGCCCCCACCGGAGTCCAGTTCGTCCTCCAGCCCGAGCAGCGCGGCACCGGCCACGCCCTCCAGATGCTCAAAGCCGACTTCATGCTCTCCGGCAGGCCAATCCCCAAGCATCTTCTAGTCCTCTCCGGCGACGTCCCCCTCATCCGCCCCGAGACCATCGCCGCCCTCCGCGACACCCACCTCCGCGAGCACGCCGCCATGACCATCCTCACCGCCGTTCCAACCGACCCCACCGGCTACGGCCGAGTCATTCGCGCAACAGCAGACAAACCCGAAGTCACCGCCATCGTCGAACAGAAATCTCTCCGCCCTAACCAGCTCAGCGCACCAGAAATCAACTCCGGCATCTACTGCTTCGACACCGCAGCCCTCTTCGCCCGCCTCGACGCCCTCACCACCAACAACGCCCACGGCGAGTTCTACCTCACCGACATCGCCGCCATGCTCGTCGCCGAAGGCAAGCGCGTCGTAGCCATCAAAGCCGACAGCGTAGACGAGGTCCTCGGCGCCAATACCATCGCCGAGATGATGCACCTCGACGCCGCCATGCGACTCGCAAGCGCGAAGCGCTTGATGGCCCAGGGCGTCACCATCTTCCGCCCCGAGACCTGCGTCATCGACTCCACCGTCACCATCGGCCCCGACACCGTCATCGAGCCCTACGTCCAGCTCCTCGGCAACACGCACATCGGCGGCGACTCCCGCATCCGCTCCTACTCCGTCATCACCAACACCACCATCGGCGATAACGTCATGGTCCACCAGGGCTGCATCTTCGACAACTCCGAGATCGCCGACAAAGCCATCCTCGGCCCCTACGCCCGCCTTCGTCCCGAGAGCCGCATCGGCGAAGCCGCCCACATCGGCAACTTCGTCGAAACCAAAAAGACCATCATCGGCAAAGGCTCCAAGGCCAACCACCTCAGCTACCTCGGCGACGCCGTCATCGGCGACGGCGTCAACATCGGCGCCGGAGCCATCACCTGCAACTACGACGGCGTCAACAAGCACCCCACGATCATCGGCGACGGCGCCTTCATCGGCTCCGACTCCACCCTCGTCGCCCCCGTCACCATCGGCGCAGGCTCTTACATAGCCGCCGGCAGCTGCATCACCGAAGAGGTCCCCGAAGGCGCACTAGCCCTCGGCCGCTCCCGCCAGACCACCAAACCCGGCTGGGTAGCCGCCCGCAAAGCCGCCGCCAAAAATACGGAAGAAAGGAAAGCCTGAACACTTCATCTAGTCCTATCTGCGCCATAATTCATTCACAGGATCAAACCAACCCGCAAAATGCCGGCATCGTGAGACCTTGCTGAATCATCTCTAGGCTGAATCATCTTTAGACTGCATCGCCAAGAGAGATCTCATGCAACCGAGCTTGCTCAGATCCTTCCAGCAGTTGGAGCGGCAGAAGACCAGTCTGCTCGCCTCGCTCTCACCCTGGCAGCCCGCGCAAATCACCTTTCAACCCACGCCCACCTCCTGGTGCGCCTTCCAGGTCCTCGATCACATCCTCAAGGTCGAGAGGGCGACGATCGAAGATATTCAAGCCAATCTCCCCAACGGCCGCGCCATCCAATGGAAGGAGCGAACCAGCACCGCCGCCGTGATCTGTGTCATGAGCCTTCCCACCCGCATCAAGGTGCCGGAATCCGCGACGATGGTTCTTCCTGACCGCCCGGCAAGCCTCGAATCCCTCGTGCCGCAGTGGAGCGCACTTCGACTCGCCATGCTCCCCATCCTGAACTCTCTCTCAGAGATGCAACTGACCCGCGGTCTCTTTCACCATCCCATCGGCGGATGGATGACGCCTCTCAACGCTCTCAGATTCTTGTCCTCCCACATCAGGCACCATCGCTATCAGCTCACGAGGCTCGCCCGCGCAAGTAACGCTCAGACCTAACCGACGAACATTCCGACCAGCCGCGACAACGAACTCGTACAACTCTCACTTAGGAGCAGGCTCCGACCAAGGAGGCACCACGCCCGACATCCGCGCATAAGCGATCAGTTGCCCCATATGCTCATTATCGTGAACCAGAATGCGCAGATACATCCCGTCCACAGTCGCCTCTTTCTTCATGATCGTGACCTTCCGTTGAAGATCCCCCGGCTTCAACTGAGCACGCGCCGCCTTCACCGCCTCCAGCGACCGCTTCAGAAAAGCAATCACATCCGCCTTCGAGGTCACAGTCTTCTCCATCTCGTCGGACTTGATGTCTGACGGCATCGGTGGACCAGTCACGCTCAACAGGTAAAAGTTAGCCAGAGCGATATGCATGTAGACCTCGCTCGTCGACCTCACCCCGGCCGCAGGACGCCATGCAAACTTGTCCGCCGGCGTAGCCTCAGCCAGCGCAATCAGCTGCCGCGAAACATGAGCCCACTCTCCGTCAAACCCCTCCCAAAGTCCCTCCATCTGGGCATGCACGGAACTGGTGCACATCACCAGCAAAAGTAACAACGTCTTCATAAGTCCCTCCGAATTGGCTCCTGCCACAACGGGTTGTCAGTTCGAATTGATCCCAGCACTCAAGCGCATCGCAAGCAGAGCGCGGGAAAAAGCAGGAGAAAGAAATCAGCCTCGATGGCGCCAAAACTACATCTCCCGTCTCCATCTGTCAAAATCCACTCAAAAATCCCAAACACGCAAAATAAGTCCCAAAACCGTGGCGTATTTTTCGCGCTATTAAAAGCGCACCCCAAACACCACGATCCACCACACATCCCACCACAACCACACCATCAACTCACCACAACCAAACACCCTCTTTTTCCAAAACCCCCCTCAAAAAACACCCACAAAGACGAGAAAACCAGTCCATGGCCCGTATCAGGATTTTTTCCGGCAAAGCTACGCCACGCAGCGGCTCATCCAGCCGCTCCAACCGCCGATAAGGACACAAAGAGAAGCCGCTTGCATCCAAATCCAGAAGACGGCAGCGTCGCGACGCGAAAGTACCCATCCATGACGCAGGAACGAATCCTTGTAGTTGACGACGAAGAATCCGTACGATCGGTCGCCGCAGCTCTCCTCTCACGCAGCGGCTACTCCGTCACCACCGCCGAAGGCGCCGAAGCAGCCATCACCCGCCTCCAGCAGGACCCCGACTACGACCTCGTCCTCTCCGACGTTATGATGCCAGTCACCGACGGCCTCACCCTGCTCGACCACCTCTGCACCGACCACCCCGGCATCCCCGTCGTCATGTTCTCTGCCATCAACGACATCTACGTCGTCACCAGCGCCTTCCGCCGCGGCGCCGTCGACTATCTCCTCAAACCCTTCGAGCGCACCGACCTCGAAAGCGTCGTCCTGCGCGCCATCGAGCACGGCCGCCTCCGCAAACAGAACACCCTCTACCGCCACAACCTCGAAGCCATCGTCACCGCCAGAACCGGTCGCCTCCGCTCCACCATGCAGGACCTCGAGCGCAGCTACGACATCACCCTCGAAGCCATGGGCGACGCGCTCGATCTCCGCGACCAGGAGACCGAGGGCCACTCCCGCCGCGTCACCGCCTACACCAACGCGCTCGCCCACGCCATGGGCCTCGAATCCGAAGACCTGCGAATCATCGCCCGCGGAGCCTTCCTCCACGACATCGGCAAGATCGCCACGCCCGACGCCATCCTCCTCAAGCCCGGCCGCCTCACCCCCGAAGAGACCGCCATCATGAAGCAGCACTGCGAGCGCGGCTACGAGATGGTCCGCAAAATCTCCTTCCTCCGCGAGGCTGCCGAGATCGTCTACGCCCATCAGGAGCAGTTCGACGGCGGCGGCTATCCACGCGGCCTGCGCGGCGAGGAGATCCCCCTCGGCGCCCGCATCTTCGCCATCGCCGACACCCTCGACGCCATGACCTCCGACCGCCCCTACCGCAAGGGAACAACCTTCGCCCAGGCCCGAGAAGAGATCACCCGTTGTGCCGGAACCCAGTTCGACCCGCAGATCGTCGAGGTCTTCCTCGGCCTGCCCGCCGAGACCTGGTCCCAACTGCGTACCGCAACGGAACTACGATCCCCCTCCCCCTCACTAAGCAACAGCGCTCTCCCGGTTGCGCCGGACAAGCAACGCAGCTAGGATCGGATGGGATCGCAGCTAAGATCACAGCTAGCGGGCGAGGTGATTTCCCCATGAAGAAAGCCATGAATGCAGCCGAGATCGAGGACGTTCTCAAGGCCCACCCCGAGTGGCATCTCAAGGGCGGCAAGCTGGTGCGCGAATGGACCTTCAAGGACTTCCTCGAAGCGATGGCCTTCGTCAACCGGGTCGCTGTTCTGGCAGAGTCTGCAAACCACCACCCCGATATCGACATCCGCTACAACCAGGTAGTCCTCGGTCTGGTCTCTCACGACGCCTCTGGAATCACCCAGCGTGACGCTTCCATGGCTGGCCAGATCAGCAAAGAGTTTCCACCCGCATAAAGACCATCCTGCCGGACGGGCCCACTGCGCGTGGGGCGGTCACTTCGTGACACGTATACCGGTCTGGGCAGCGCCGGCAGCATAGGGCCTCCCGCTGGTCGGCGTCATCCCTTCCGACCAACGGGAGGACCAGCACCGTACCCTAACCACAACAAGGTACACAGCCACGAAGTGACCGCCCCACGCGCAGCAGGGCTCGTCCGGCAGGACAGCTTCTAACAGAGGGTGTCTCTAACGAAAGAACCTAACGACTAGTCATCTCTCCACTGCGTCGCGCGGCCCTATCGCGCGACGCAGTGGAGAGATCCCTGTATTTTCCTCTGTCTCCCCTTAGCCACCCTGAAGCGAAAGTCGCCCAGCCCACACTACCCCCGCAAAAAACTGTATTTCATAGAATGAATTTAACCCCGTATTCTCCACCCGAGAAAATATGTGGGAAAAAGAGATATTTTATAAATCAATGATTCAAAGTGCTTTACATTACTATCATGAGACGGCATAGCCAAAAAAGCGACCCCAAACCATCAAATTTCTATGATGGAACATATTTTCCTTTCTTTTCCTCCATATTGTGGTATCTTCATTTCAACGCAGCGTGATTCTTCCGCCCGTGAAATATCTCAGCCCGCACCACCGAACCAAGGCTGACACAAGTTGCGTCACTGGCCTCCCGGCACGAGCAAAACACCGTTCGTGCCGCATTTTTTTGTCCCGAAGCACCTTCGACTCCACCGCCCACATCCCTCTTGCGCCACCTCTATCCGCTTTGTGCCGGACGAGTGCCTCCCCTCATCGAAAGATCTACCGTTAAAGATCTACCGTTGCGCGCATTCCGGTCAGGCCACAAAGGAAAACACGAAGGAGAAAATGTCCGCCTCCTTTCATGTCAAGCCTCAAACGGCATAACCCTATCCGAAACAATAAGATAATCGTGGCGCATGAGTTATGGTCGAATCCTTATAATTAACTCTGAACCAGTCTCCGATGGGGTTGAGAGGGGCAAAACCAAGTCTCGATTTTGAGAATAGCTCCATATGGCCGTAAAACGTTCCAATGAAGTATCTTAGCCACAACTCCTTTAGACGGAATACTTTACAGATACAAACTGTCTACAAGCCAAAGAAAATAAAGGATTTACGCCCAAAACACCCCCGGGGGGGAGGGGGAGGGGGAGGAGCCTTCAGGCAATCAACGAATCCGACTCATTCACCATTGATCGAGCTTGGAGGACAGAGAATTGCAGGTAACTGATATTCGCAAGATAACAACGGAGCAGAGAGCAGGAGAGATTGATCTAGAATATTGACATGAAGCGGATTCTCGGATGCATCGCATTAGGTCTGGCCACCATGGCGGCCTCAGCCCAGTGGTCAAACCCATCGGAAGACATCCCGGCCTACAACGCGTCTGCACCGGCAAAGCCCCTTCCGCCCGTGCTTAGCGGAGATCAGCTGACAGGGCCCTACTTCACGCATCCCTATCAGGTCACCGCGTACAAGATGGCCGCCGCCATCCCCGCCGTCCTGCATCAACAACCCTGCTACTGCCACTGCGACAAGGTGATGCATCACAACAGTCTCCACAGCTGCTTCGAAGGCACCCATGGAGCCGCCTGTTCCACCTGCATGAAGGAAGCCATCTACGCCTACGAGCAGACGAAAAAAGGCCAGACCCCGGCGAAGATTCGCGCCGGCATCGAGCGCGGCGAGTGGCAGGATGTCGACCTCGTCAACGCAACCATGTAGTCGTCGAGCTCTCTTGGCAAGCCTCGGCGAACACCTGACTCCTCTGAAGATCGGCGGCGCTTCTGATCACGATTGGCGCGTAATCCTGGCCTTCGCGTGAAGCCACGCGCAGAGAGTTATAATCGAGATAGTTCTTTGTAGCGCCCAACGCAATGTTGGTGCCAGCTCCAGATGGGGGCGTCACGGCTTCGACGGGATTGCTTGTGGCAGAGAGGCATGCCGGGGTGTGGACACCCGTAATCGCTCACAAAACTATAAGTGCCGAACCTCAGTTCGCTCTTGCTGCTTAATTAAAAAATAAGTAGCCGATCGCTCAAGCTTCGCCTACGGGCCTGTACCGATCGTCGCACAGTAGGCTGGTCTTCCCTGCTCCGTCTGAGCGGGTCGGACGAGATCAATCAGACTGGTCGTCGTCGCATCTTCGTCCGTTCTAAGCGCCGATGACGAGACAAAAATGATACGGAAAAAGCATGAAAGCTCTCTGTTGGAAGTTTTTTCGGACGTGGGTTCGACTCCCACCGCCTCCACCATATTTCCGCCACAGGCTAGTTTTCGCAATGGAGAGGCATCTCCCTTGGAGAGGATGAGGAGCATCCATCTTCTGGCGCTATCCCGGGCGTGCTTGGGATACAGCCAAAGCAGCAGAAGTCTTTGATCCTGTCACCCATACCTGGACAGAACTAGCGGACTTTTTCTTGTCGTGTTTATACTTGATCGCTCGATGAATTCTGACAAATAGTGTGAGAATGGACGAATGGCGCAACAAACAGTCGATGAACTTCAGAGGATGGAGCGAATCGAGACCCGCAGCGGGGCTCTCGCGTGGTCGGCGCTGGCATTTGCCTTCCTTCAGAGCGTTTGTACTGCGGTGATTGCAGCCAGCGGCATGCGTTTCGCAATTGGCTTAGCGGCGTTCATTACCTCGATTGCCACATCTGCTCCGTCGCAGGATCTGCATAGGGATGGGATTAGGCTGCCGATGCTGATCTTTGCTCTCGCTGGCGCGGCCATCAATTTCGCCGTTCTTTGGCAAGTGAGGCGACTTCGCCGAAGACCGTCAGCTCAGTGGCGTCTGACTCCAATATCAACACGCAAGAAACGTATGGAGCAGTTTACCTTTTGGGTGAGCGTACTAACTGTCCTTCTTGTCTTCGCTGAACTAGTCGCGCACAAGAGGATCCATGGGTTCTACTTCTGATAGGGGGTTAGGGTAAGCCAAAGCGGCGAATCGACTGCCGTTTCTTCTGCGATCAGTTTGCGGCCTGCGAAAAGCATGGCCGCTGTACAAAGAGCCGTGCCGGTGCACCACGAGCATATCTTTCCGAACGATACCAATTGCCTTACTACATTGAAACCTGCCACGGACCCATCAGCAATTAATTTCATGGCAAGAACCTTCCGTGCCATCGGGCGTCGTTGCGAGAGGAGTATTAGTGCGAGTGTGGCACCATAACTTCCGAGTCCAAGCAGGCTGTCCGGTATTCCAAATGGGTGCGCTGCGCTAGATTCTGTAATGTCATCGGACGCAAAGACAGCTGATGGTGGATCCGGCAAGTGCGACAGCAAATTCAACTGGTGGGCCGCCACGGGGAACAAGGTCAGCACAGCAGCCGAGGTTGCGACGACCAATGCGGTGTTGAAAGGAGCAATTTGTTCCGACACGTCTGTGTTCCTCGTTTTCAAGAACGCCTCCTCGTACCAAAAGCGACAATGCCTGCGCCGGTCAAAACCGCAGCTCCTAAAGCGAACCACGCACGGTGCATGGAGACGAAGACCTCTGCACTGGTGTGCTTGGATCGATCGTCGAACTTGCCGCGCGTGCCATGTGCTCCTGCGACTGTTTCGTACAGGTTGTTAGCGGCGTTTGGATCGCGAGGCTCATCGATTAGCTGTTGTGCTTTGTATCCAGTCCTACCGAGATATCGATCAAGGAGGCCCGGAACCACCTTTTGTGCCAGAATGGCGGCAATCGTTGGAGCGCCGACCCAATACTCACGGCGAGGATGTTTCGCCAATCCTGCAGCGACTACTACTTCTGCGGCGAGCTCCGGTTCGAAGATTGGAGGGACGGGCTGAGTATTGTGCGGCATCCGATTCTTGACCCAACCAAACTGAGTCGTATTCATGGCGGGCATGTGTATGGCCGTGACACGGACGTTACTGTGATCATGAAATAGTTCACAACGAAGCGAGTCCGTAAAGCCATTGATGGCGTGTTTGGACGCGCAGTAGGCCGATTGCAACGGAATCGACCGATAGGCAAGCGCGGACCCAATCTGAACGATTGTTCCCTTATCGCGCGGCAGCATCCGCCGCAAAGCGGACAACGTGCCATGCACGAACCCAAGATACAGCACGTCAGTAACGCGCTTATAGTCAGCTGCTTCCATGCCTTTGACCGGGGAAAACACACTGACCATGGCGTTGTTGATCCATATATCGATTGGACCCAGCTTCTCTTCAATCTGACTGGCCGCACGTTCCACCGCCTCAGCGTCCGAGACGTCGACGGGGACAAAGATCGCTTGGCCGCCAAGCTCAACACATTCGCGTTGAGCCGCAGCGAGCGCCTCTTGGCTTCTAGCTAGTAGACCTAGCTTTGCGCCGCGTTTGGCATACGCATGCGCAATTGCGCGACCCAGACCGGCGGACGCTCCCGTAATCACTACAACAGGTGGTGAGTTCATGATTGACTTACGACCTCGACTGCAAAATGCTTTTTATCGGCACGATCTGATGTCGTCCAGTGAAAATTGAATTTAACAATGGTACTCCCGGCTGGAATCGCATCGAGGTCAGTGTAATGCACTCCAAATTGTGTTTTGATCGAGCACAACGTCTGAACGTTCGTCGCCTTGTCGTGCGTCCAATGGAGCTCAAACGCTTCTTCCGCAATCAGCCGAATCGCCTCTCCTGCGCGACGGACTTTACCTGGATGATTGTGGGACCAGATCATGCGGGTCGAACGTGGCACCTTCTGATTGAGATAGCGCTCCGCAACTTCATCGACTCGCTCATAGACTTTTTCGTCGCGCGCCGATCGTAGCAGCTTGATGTATTCAGCGTGCGCCCACAGCAGTGGAACTGCTGAACCAGTGGGGCGCCCACACCGCAAATGCTGCCCTTCTGGGCGGTCCGGTTCGTCCCACACCTGTTCCGGCAGAAGATGGGTCGGGGTCGAGAAACCTTCCATTGAACGAATCTGCTCTACCGGCAGGCGTCCTGCAGCTATTTCGTAGTGGCCCCGCTCTCCCGCCAGCAGCGGCCAAGCGCGACCCTCTCCGTACTTGTCGTACGCTTCCCCATCTTCGCGTTGCCCATACCCGTCGTGGTTATAGCGGCGCCCACACGTGCCGGAAGGCGTCACTGCTCTAAGCACCTCATCCACAACGCGCACTGATCTCTCAATCACCGGATCGTTTGCTGCTCTCACCCCATAGCGGACTAGTTCCAGAAAGCCCGCGTCGACAATGGAACGCGCTGGGAACTCGGCGTTTGCCCCTGGGGCGTGGCTGGTAAGCTTCAGTTTCGCCTTTTCTATATCGCCAGGCCGAGCTGCCTTACCACGCTTAATGGGATGCATCCGAACGTAGTGACTGCTGATGCCCTCAACTAAATCGCCCCTGTCCGTGACTGTCCATTCTTCGAGATGACCTTCGAGGTAATCGGCGTAATCTTCTATGAACTGTGCGGTCGATAAATCTTCCCGAAATCGAATATAAGAGGCTGCAGCGATGAGCGCAGCAATGCATGCGGCAAGTGTCGAAGCCGAATAACCACTGTTCTCTTCCCAACGCTCCTGCCCGGTGACCGGCCCCTGTCGTATCAGGTAGCTCGCAGCACCCACGATCATCGACAGTGGATCAAAACCTGACAGGGCTTCCTCCTTCCAAAGCCGGTAGGCCAATAGGATAGGGAATGCAGCTTCATCGAGTTGAACTCCCTTCCAGAAGGGCGTCCCGTCTATCCAGAAATTTTGCGCAAATCCTCCATCGTCTTGTTGCGCCGTCGCTAGATAGATCAGGCTACGCAGAGGTGTTTCCTTGTTGCCAATAGCCAACAGCGCAAGCGCGCTCTGTGTAATGTCTCGGGGCCAGACAAGATGGTAGCCTCCCGCACCCTCTTTGTCGCCGCGCACGTGACCCCATGGAATCGCAAGGGAAGCGATCATTGCGCCCTGATAGAGCTTGTCCTCATGGGCTAACAGTAGCTGACAGCTCGCGCTGTATAGCTGACCTTCATCGCCAGCTTGCCCGGATAGATCCAGGAGAGAATCCGTCGAACTTAACCACTGCTCAGCATAACGCTTGCGATGCTCTTCAAAGGGCGTTGAAAGAGACTGAAACAGCGTAGTCAATGCCCGCTGTAATGTCTCTCCGAAGGCAACCCCCAGAGTGAACTCCTGGCTTTCTTCGAGCGGAATCTCGCCGATCAAAGCTATGTTGCCGTCCTCAGCTTTATCAAATTCCCACTTCATCTGGTTACCGTCGGCTAGGTCCGTGTACCCATCACTTGTGCCGACATAACCGACCGAGGCACGGGAGAAGGGATGGGTCGCAGCGATCACCATCCACATGCCATCTTTTTGAGCCATCAAGACACGTTCGCGGCCGGTACTCTCGATCACATAGCCGGAGTTATGTGCGCCTCCACATTCCAGATGCGGAGCGCAGAGAACATATAGCTTCAGTCGCTTGGCTACCTCCGGCGTCGCATGAAGACGAGTATGAATGAGAAGGCACGGTTGATACGGATCAGCAAGAATCAATTTGTCAAAAGAATAGAGACCGCCGGGGTCCTGTGCCTGCACGTTATATGCGAGAACTTTGTCGATTCGCTTGATCTGAGTGCGCAGATCCTTGGTTTCCTGATGAAGAAATGTCTCTCCATCGCTGATCAGGAATTGCAGATCGCGAACCTGCGGGCGGTCAACTGTCGGATGATAAAGCTCAGTAACAATTCCATTCCAGACTGTGAACCACAGGCGGCTAGACCCGGAATAGGCTGTCCCAACTCCGTCTTTGTCGCCGTGCGTCCAACGAGGTGGGAGACCTGGAGAACCAAATGCCTTCTTTCCGTTACGGTATTTTGGCATTACGCTCCCTATCTGTCTGTCCGAAATTCTCTGAGATTCTTCCCATTACTGAAAATTTGGAATATTCATCATGCAACATGAGCCCCATGTGCCCTGAGGGAAAGTCTGCGCTCAATGGCAGCAAGTGTGCCGGAAGAATGGTCGTTTGTAGATCGACCATAATCTAGCCGGGGCTTACTACGATGCGACAACCCTCCACCGCTTCACAAGGCGCCTTCTAATGAACTCCACAACAAAACCATAAAGAGCATGGGTTGCAAGCTCGCTTGTGTGCTCTCGCAACGGCTGCTGCGTCGGCGGTTTGTCGAGCCCCAGGAGGGGAAGTATTGATTCATGGGTGCCCAGCATGACCGCGATGCCAAACGCCACGCCGTAGCCCACCGTGACGATTGGCGAAAACTCCGCTGCCACTCCGTACGCTCCAGCGATGCCCGTTCCGAGCGTCCAGTGAAAGAATTGAGTCGCAATCGTTTTGTGAGTCTCACTGAGTGGATGACCGGCGACCTTCTCCGCCAAGACCGCCGGAGGAGGTTCTTGCCCTTGCGTTCTCGGGGGATAGATGGCCTCGCCGATCAGCTTAGCTGCCGAACCTCCCACTCCCCCAATTAATCCAGCGATGAGCCCTTGAGCGATGAAGCGGCGGGACGGGCTTTGAAAGTTCATGATGTGTTGACTCCCTCAACCGACTGAACTGCTTCTCGCTGTTTAGCGTTTTCGAGATGAGAATGGTCGCTTAGCTACTTCCCGCGAGGAAACAGCTTCGTTTTGCTGACAGTCTGACGCGCAAACCATCCCCGGGGTTACAACCTTGACCGAAATGTCGCTAAATCCTCGATCTTGAGATGCCGCACGTGCTTACATTTCGCTCTAAAGCGCGGCGCAGAAATTCATTCCTACATCTGGCTAATCGCAAAAATGCATCCAACGTCAAGGGGTTTGTAACCAATTTGACACCTTATGTGTCAAACGTGTCGGACTTTCGATCGAAGAGCTGTTTCTAAAGGAAGAGTGGATATATGGAAAGACAAGCAGCTTTTGAACTCGATACGAAAGGGCTCCCGAAACAATTTCTTGGCAAAGACACCGGTACTCTTGCCCTGGTAGTAATGCCGTTTCTCGGCGGGAGTTGGAAGGAATGGGAAGAGGTGATCGGAGCCTTTTCCCCGCGAGTAAGATGCATCGGCATCGATTTGCCCGGATTCGGTGATGCGGCAGAGGTCGAGGGATATTCGGTTGCGCAAATGGCCGAATACGTTGTGGCGCGACTGAGAACGCTGAAGCTCAAGCGCTTCCTACTGGTCGGACACAGCATGGCTGGCAAGGTTTCCCTGGTCGTTGCACGTCTTGCCAAGAATGACCCAGAACTCTCGGGGTTGGCAGGTTTGGTGTTGGTAGCATCTTCGCCGCCGTCTCCCGAGCCCATGAGCGACGACAAGCGGGCTGAGATGAGGGCCAACCTCGGGAGACCTGGAAATAGCTATCGGAAGCATGCCGAGAAATTCATTCAAGAAAACACAGCCCAAACACTCCCGTCTCACATCTTTGCACACGCAGTTTCTGATGTGTTGCGCATGAACTGTGCGGCATGGAATGCATGGCTTGATTCCGGAAGCAAAGAGGATTGGTCAGAACGCGTGGGAGAACTGGATTTACCGGCGCTCGTCATTGCAGGGGAAGTAGACCCGGCATTAGGTTTTGAAGCGCAGGCGAAGCTAGTAATGCCGCATCTTTCCAATGCGCAACTGAAAGTGCTGACCGGCGCAGCTCATCTCCTGCCTATGGAACGGCCGCAGGAACTGGCGCAGCTTATCGCTGACTTCGCAGATCGCATCGTGCCGGATTTCGAGAGGCGAGGGCAATGAGCACAATAGAAGAAATCGATCCTTCTTACTTAGCTCTCATTGACTCCGACCGCGTCAGCGCTCAGACACGCGAGGTCCTGTTGAAGCGACTCCAATCTTCAGATGAGCCAGGCAGAAAGACGGCCCTGTCGACGGAAGAAAAAAAGATACTCCAGGCACTCGCGGAATGCGTAGTTCCGATGGCTGGCCGTTCCATCGATTTCGCATTGAGCATTGATGCGCGGTTGGCTGAGGGACAGGGAAAAGGATGGCGTTATTCAGAACTTCCACCAGATCTGACGGCTTATCGCGGAGCCTTAGCGGCTATCGATCGATATGCCCGCAGAGAGTTTCGAACGAGTTTTGCCGAATTGCCCTTAGAGAAGAAGAATCAGACGCTGAGGGTGATCGAAAGCGGAGAGATGGAGGCGGGCGAGCCTGATTCTGGCGATGATGTCCCGAGTCTCAGCGCGACTCAGATGCAACGATGGTTCCAAGATCTACGGGGCGACGTTACGGGGATCTATATGTCACACCCTGAAACCCTCGCGCAGTTATGGTACAGCGGGATCGCGGATGGAGCCGACTCGGCGGCATTGTCTGGCTTCGTTCAACTGGGCTTAGGCAAGGTTGAGGCATGGGAGCCGAAGGCAAAGGTGCGGGAGAATGAATCTTGATTCGATGCGGCGATATGGAACCGACGAAGAAGTAGATGCCGTGGTGATCGGCACGGGCGCGGGTGGAGCTCCATTGTTGGCGAAGCTGGCTAGGGCTGGATTGCGAATAGTTGCTCTCGAAGCTGGACGCAATTGGGATCCGGGACGCGATTTTGCGACTGACGAAGTTGCAGCCTCAGAGCTTTATTGGCTGGGCGAACGGCTTAGTGCCGGACAGACCCCGACGGCTTTCGGTGGCAACAATAGCGGCACAGGCGTTGGCGGCTCGATGCTTCACTGGGGAGCGTTCGTGCCGCGCGCTGACCCGCGTGATTTCAGGATTCACTCTGAATTAGGCGTGGGTGTCGACTGGCCGATGAGCGTGGACGATCTGAGGCCCTACTACAAAGAGCTCGAAAGGTTCCTTGGAATCTCAGGCCCGGCATTTTATCCCTGGGACCCGGAACGTAAGTATCCGTTGCCGCCTGTGCCTTTGAATGCACCCGCAGAACTGATGCAGCGAGGCTTTCGCGCACTTGGCCTCCGCGCCAGCGAGGCGCCAGTAGCTGCTGTCTCTAGCGCCTACCAGCAGGAAGGGTACGAGACCCGACACGCCTGCGTGAATCGGGGATATTGCCATCAGGGCTGCCGCAACGGTGCGAAAGCCAGTATGGATGTGACCTATCTTCCGGCAGCCGTTGCCGCTGGCGCAGAGATTCGGCCTGAATGCTTCGTCCACGACTTCGAACTCAACGATCAAGGAAGAGTGAGCGCCGTGATCTATCGGCATGGCGATGAGAACATTCGTCAGCGCTGCAAGGCTGTGTTTCTGTGCGCGGGAGCGGTAGAGACACCGCGACTCCTCTTGCACTGCAACGGAAGGCGTAAAGAAGGGCTAGCCAACTCCAGCGGACAGGTCGGTCGAAACTTCATGGCGCATGTGGCGACGCAGGTATGGGGGACGTTCGCAGAAGAGACCAGACCGAACAAAGGCTTTCCTGCTTCACTGATCAGCGAAGACACGATTCGACCCGCAAAGGCAGACTTCGCCGGCGGATACCTCACTCAAAGCCTGGGCATCGTTCCGATCACATGGTCGATGCAAGTGGCGCGAGGGCGCGGCCTTTGGGGTAAACCGCTCGTCGATTACTTGCAACAGTACAACCATGTCGCAGGCATTGGAATTAACGGCGATTGCCTTCCGGATGACCGCAACTTCCTCGAACTTTCCGATGAAGGCGATGCCCTCGGCATGAAAAAGGCGCGTGTTCATTTCAGTTATGGCGAGAACGAATTGCGTATGAGTCAACATGCCGAGGATCTCATGACGGCCGCCTGGAAGGCCGCTGGGGCAACCGACATCTGGACCTTCCAACGGTCGGCACACACGATCGGGACGTGCCGCATGGGTGAAGACCCAAATACAAATGTGGTTGATGCGACAGGCCGGAGCTTCGACGTACCAAATCTCTGGATCTGCGACAACTCCGTCTTCCCGTCTGCACTACCCGCAAACCCTGCACTCACGATCATGGCGCTGTCCCTGCGGACAGCCGATAAATTTCTTCAGGATGGGGAAAGGCGATGAGTCAATCCATGCCGATTCAAGAGCTTCCGGCCACCCTTTCTCGCCTCCAGCTTGGAATTGAGGATTATGCAGTCATTGGGGATTGCCGCTCGGCCGCGCTGGTTTCGAGGGATGGGTCGATAGATTGGCTTTGCTGGCCGTGTTTTGACAGCCCTTCTATGTTCGCTTCTCTCGTAGGGCAAGAGAACGGGGGCAGCTGGCAGATCTGCCCCGCGGCTCCCTTCACCAGCAGCCGAAAATACGTACACGGCACAAACGTGCTCGAAACAACATTCGAGACTCCGACCGGGACTGTTCGATTGACCGATTTCATGCCGGTCGCTGGAGAAGAATTCACATCCGGCCACCTCTCTCCCCAGCGCGAACTGATCCGCATCCTCGAAGGAGTAACCGGCGAGGTCGAGATCGATGTGCGATTCGATCCGCGACCGCAATATGGAACAAAGAAATCTGATATCCAAGATAACGGGAAGCTTGGTCTTCGCGTTGACATCCCGGGCGCTGTCATCCGTTTACAAAGCCAGATGGAGTTTAGGCTTGATACCTCCAGTACGACCGGTACGGCCAATATCCAAGCGGGAGATCGACTATCTTTCTCGCTGACTTTCGCGACTGAAGCGCCGGCGCCACTCGCATTTCCTGAGGAGTCACTCGCTGCGCTCACTCGAACGATCGACTGGTGGAAGATGTGGTCTGCGAAGTGTTCTTACCCCGGAGAATATCGTGAAGCCGTCTTGCGAAGTGTCCTGGCGCTCAAGATGCTCCATTTTGCCCCTTCTGGAGCGTTCGTTGCCGCTGCGACAACCTCGCTGCCGGAGAAGATCGGTGGCGACAAGAACTACGACTACAGATATTGCTGGCTGCGCGACGCTTCTCTGGCAGTCCATGTCTTATGCGGTACCGGCCACGAGCTTGAGGCTGAAGCCTTTGTCGACTGGATGCTTCACGCGACGCGTCTGACGCAACCTAAGTTGATGGTGGTGTATGACGTCTACGGAAATATAGTGGGCGAAGAAAAGGAGTTGCCGCGCCTTTCCGGCTACAGGCACTCGGCCCCGGTAAAGACGGGAAACATGGCCCGCTCGCAGGTGCAGATGGACCTCTATGGAGAGGTCATTTGCGCCTCGGCAAAGCTGTATAAGGGCAAAGGCAAGCTCGACCGGGACACCGCAAAAACGATAATCAACTTCGCCAAATACGTATGCAAACACTGGCGCGAACCGGACGCGGGAATCTGGGAGCCACGGGGCGATCAGGTCTTGCATACACATTCTCTTCTGCTATGTTGGGTGGCGCTCGACGAACTTGTTAAATTTGTGGAGACCGGGACGATCGAAGTAAGGCCGATCGAAGGGTTCAAAAAGACTCGCGATGAAATCCGCACTTTTATCGAAACCAAATCCTGGAACGACGGCATCTGTAGCTACGCTAGCGAGCCGGGGTCGGAGAAGATGGATTCCAGCCTTTTGCTCATGGCCTTCCATAACTTCCACGAAGCTTCTTCAGAGCGGCTGCAAGGCACCTACAACCGCGTCAAGAATGAGCTAGGAGCGGGCGGGTCCCTCCTCTACCGAAATCGACCGGACGGTAGAGGTACATCTCCGGGGGAAGGGGCGTTCGGCATCTGCGGCTTTTGGGCGGTTGAGCATCTGGCCATGGGCGGAGGAAGTCTGAAACAAGCGGAGGACACCTTTGAAGAACTCCTCCGGTACGCGAATGATGTCGGCTTGTTTGCCGAAGAGATCGATCCGAAGAGCGGCGCCGCGCTGGGAAACTTCCCACAGGCTTTCACGCATATTGGCTTGATCAGTGCAGCGCTTGCAATTGAAAGGCGACGCAAAGAAGATGCGGAGATCGAGACTACAACGGCACATCAACGGATCGAGGCTAAAAGATGAATTGGCAAAGCTGGTTGTTCTGGGGCGTCATGGCGACGCTCGCACAAGCTACATTCGAGTCGATCACTCAAGCACTTCACCTTACTCGGATGAGCTTGCCTTTTATGCTCGGCACAATGGTTACTTCGGCACGATCGAAAGCTCGCCTGTGGGGCTTTGGACTGCACATCGTAAGCGGTTTACTCTTCGCCCTGCCGTACATCGTGGCTTTCCATTTTCTCGGCGGTCCCTCATGGTGGCGAGGCGCACTCTTCGGGGCTGTTCAAGGCACTATCGTCCTCACACTGGGTATGTCTTTGATGCCCAACCTACACCCACGGATGGCGACCGAATGGGCTGGACCATCAGCAACACGCAGGCTCGAACCACCCGGTTTTTTTGCACTCAACTATGGCGCTAAGACACCCATTGCGGTTTTGCTTTCGCACGTAATCTTTGGAACCGTCCTCGGCAGTTTTTGCAATGCATGAAGAAGTAGATATGAGCGATAAGAACACAGAAGCGGCGGATGTCCAGTCAATCACAAGGATTGTCGTGCGTCCCTACGGCACTGCTCTCCCCCTCGGATGCTTCGCCTTTGGAGTGGGAAATGCATTGCTCAGCGCTTATGCGCTTCACTGGATTCCGTTGGCCGACACAAAGCTCCTCGCGGTGATGATGTTGGCCTTCGTCGCTCCCCTTGAGCTAATCCCGTGCATCATGGCTTTCCTTTCGCGAGATTCCGGAGGAGCCACAGCCATGGGCATCTTTGCCGCTGCATGGGTGGTGCAAGGAATTGAATTTTACACAGGCGTACCAGGCAGCACCAGTATCGCGATGGGAGTTTTTTTACTCCTCCTGGCCCTCATCCTGATCGTCCTTACGGTAGTGACATTCCCAGGAAAGCCATTGCTTGGAGTTCTCTTGACCATTGCAATTTTACGATCGAGTGGCGGTGCCTTCGTCCAGTTTGGATTTGGTGGTGGCGCAGTTCTCTTCGCAGCATGGACGGGACTTTTGCTCGCCGCGTTTGCGTTCTACAGCGGCTTGGGCTTCCTTCTGGAAGACGTCAAACAAAAACCGCTTGCAATGACATTTCGTCGAAAGGAAGCGAAGGCCGCTCTCGAAGGCGACTTGGCGCACCAGTTGAAGCCCTTAGCAAATGAAGCAGGGGTCAGGCAACAACTTTGAAATACAGCGAGAGCGAGAATCGCAAACTAAGTCCCAAACGACTTGCATCCAAACCCGAAGAGGTTTGTCATGGAAATCCATCAACTCCGATACTTTCGAGCAGTAGCAGAGTGCCGCAGCTTTACCCGCGCCGCCAAACGGGAGCATGTCTCCCAACCCTCGATGTCGCACCAGGTTATGAAGTTGGAGGAGGAGCTCGGGGCAAAGCTCTTTAACCGCAAAGGTGTCGAGATTAGTCTGACAAACTTCGGTGAAGCCTTTCTTCCTAAAGCTATTGCTATTCTCCATCAACTACAGGAAGCGGAAAGAGAGATCCGTGAGTTGGTCGAGGTCGAGAGTGGAAGAGTGACTCTGGGACTAAGCCCTACACTTTCGCCTTACTTTCTGCCGCGTCTCCTGGCGAGCTTTCTTAAACAGCATCCACTTATCGAATTGCAACTCAAGGAAGAATGTGTGACAACGCTTTTGGATTGGTTGCGAGCCGAGACGGTCGATCTAGCGATCATGCCTCTTCCGATCGCTGCTGAGGGCATGTCCGCCACCGAATTGATGGAGGAGCGCCTGTTTGCAATTGTCAACAAAGATCATCCCCTTCAAGAAAGTGACCACGTAACCCTGAATCAACTATCGGACACGTCGTTATTACTGCTCACGGATATCCATTGCTCAGATGGTGACGCTCTACCGGCTTTGGTCCCCGGTACCATGCAACCGCGTGTCATCTTCGAGAGCGGGTGCTTTCTGACGATTCTAAACATGGTCAAAGCGGGATTGGGCATCTCCATCATGCCGGAAATGCCGATCAACGAGGATGCTGGTTGTAAATTCATCCCTCTCGAGGGTGAATCGGCCTCCAGAACGATCGCGCTGGTGGAATTGCAGGGGCGCTATCAGACGCGAGCTCATCGATTGCTCGCCGGTTTCTTACATTCACATCTCCCCGAGAATGCTACTTAGGGCAGCATCCAGTGATGCTTAGAACAAGATTATTAAATCTCCCATCTAAGACAGGTCATGCCCCGTGCACTCATAGGCTTTGCCTATAGGCCCATAGGAATAAACTCCGATGCATGGAAATAGTGTGGGCATCTTACTTCTAAGACTTGCCAGCTTCTCTCAGAGAGGAAACACCTATGTCAAAGGTCAGTCGATATGCCATCAGACGCGCCTCATCGTTGGCGCTCACAGTGATCGTTCTAGCCAGTCTCGGTGCGAACATAGGCTTCGCGCAGGACGCCCAGGATGATGACAAAGATGCCAAACCACCGGCCGGCGCGGTCTTCGCCATGACCAACATCGCCGCACGCAACCAGATCGTCATCTTCAGAAGGGCGAACGATGGCACTTTGAAGGCAGTTGACCGCGTCTTCACCGGCGGCAGCGGCAAGGGAGACGACTTCGATACGCAAGGCGGCCTGGTGCTCCGGGACGACCATCGCTTCCTGTACGCCTGCAACGCGGGTAGTAACGACATCAGCGTATTCGCCGTCGAAGGAACTCATCTGACCCTGATTCAGAAGATCTTCTCGGGAGGCGTGGTGCCGGAGAGCCTGACGTTCCACGGCAATCTCATGTATGTCCTTCACGGTTCAGTGGCCGACAACAACATATCCGGGTTCACCGTCGCGCCAAACGGCATCTTGACGCCATTGCCGGATTCGACGCAAGCGCTGAGCTCCCCCATTGCCGTCCCTGGCGTTCTGCAGTTCGGCCCCAAGGGTGGCGTACTTGTAGTGACGCTCAAAGCCGCTCAGGTCGGCGTCAATCCAGGGCCATTCGTGATTGACACCTTTACCGTCGGACCCGATGGTCTAGCCAGCAAGGTCATGCCGCAGAAGTCGTTTGGGCAACGTCCCTTTGCCGCCACATTTCGCAGCAACGGCATCTTGCTCGTCGCCGAATCCCATAACCCATTTCCGAATGAGGCTGCGGTGTCTTCCTACAATGTGGATCCCGCCAGCGGCGCCCTCAGCGTAATCAGCGGGTCAGTCGCTAACGGACAGACGGATTCATGCTGGATATTGCTGAGCAAGGACGAACACTACGCCTACACCGCAAACTTTGCCACGGGCAACATCTCCAGCTTCCGCTCCAACCAGGACGGCACAATTAACTTGATCAATGGTGCAGCAGCCAGTTTGGGGCTTACGAGCGAGCCAACGGACATACGGATCAGCGCCGATGGCCAGTTCTTTTACGTGCTGCTCCGGGGCACCGGTGAGGTCGCCGCCTTCCGTATCGAGGACGATGGAAGTCTCACGCCCAGGGGTCGCGCCAGTGGAGGTCTACCAGCCAACACCGGGGCTTCAGGTCTCGCCGCCTATTGACTCTCACAACCCCAGCTCCATCCGAGATGATGCCGTCTTCGGCATCCTCACGGAGTCTCGGACCCATCGAGTAACAGATTCACCTGAAGGGGAATAAATATGGAATATGTCGACGCAACTTCTGATTCTGTCACCGCACTTCCTACGCGACGCGTCGAAGTCTTGGATGGAGTTAGCTTCGAAAGCTTTGGCAAAGCATTTGCCCGCTATGGATTGGCACTCGTAATCGTCTGGGTCGGTTTGATGAAGTTCACGGATTATGAAGCCCAGGGGATATTGCCGTTGGTCTCTCACAGTCCCTTCATGGCGTGGATGTTAAATTTCACGAGCATTCGCACAATATCGGCAGCGTTGGGAGTGATCGAAATCACCACAGCCTTGCTGATCGCTGTACGCCGTCTGTCGGCACGCGCCGCTCAAATCGGTGGCCTCATGGCAATCTGTATGTTCCTGATTACCCTGTCCTTCTTGCTCTCCACACCGGGAGCTTGGGCCGCGCCCCTCGGCGGATTTCCCGCCCTGTCGGGAGGTGCGGGAGGTCCAGGGCAATTCCTGGCCAAAGACGTTGTCCTGTTAGGTGTGTCGATTTGGGTATTCGGCGAGGCGCCCAACGCCCTCAAACTCCGATCGCGCACCGCAGTTTAGCGGTTCGATTGCACCGCGAAAGCGACAATCGCGTACTGATCTCAAGGACTTGAACTCATCTTGGCTCTTCTTCCTGTCACTTTCTGTAAATTGACGTTATTGGCGTGGTTCGCGACGATGAAAGGACGGCACTCCTAGAGCTTTCAAATATAAGCACTCAAGATTTCAACTGCCACCGGAACTCGGTGTTGTATTCCTGTTAAGGGGGTGCGGAGATTCGGCGGCGGCTTGAGTTCCGCCCATGAGGTCACGAAATAAATCCTGTGTACGATACGTGTACGGCGAACACGGCAGAGTGTCCTTTTTATCACTTTCTTCCTTTTTTAGAATGAGCAGCTTACAGATTCTAAAGGGTGTGGAAAAGAACGACTCCCACCGCCTCCACCATCGCATCACCTGCAAATACAGGGATGACGCCACCTCCAAACGCTGCACCTGCATGAAGTGACTGGTCGGCACCCTCCCTGGTCGCAAGGAACGTTTCGCACCTCAGCGAAGACCACCTCGCGGGAGCAGGCCGAAGGCATCTCCCGCCAGTATGAAGTCGCGGCCGCCGGCGGCAAGGACATGGAAGCGGCGATGTCCCTCCTATGGTCGGCCACTTCGGAAGGCCTCAAGCGGTTTGACGGACATCAGTGGTCTAGCGTCGGTTCTGCATGGAACTTACCTGAAGGGTGCGCAAAGTCAATGTATGTCGATAGCCTAGGTACTATTTGGGTATCGTCCAACTATGCCTTGGCTTTCTTACCTCAGGGAGAGAAGAGATTCCACGAGACTAATCTCCGATATGACGACTACCTGGTCGCTATGAGCGCTGAACAGGACGGAACGCTCTGGACCTCCGGCATCAGAGGCAAGGTCCTACCCTTTCGATTGGAGCAGGGACGACTCGAATCAGCCGGTCAACAAATCGATCTTAAGTCGGTTTGCATTCTCGTTGATCGCGAAGGTGTGCTGTGGGTCGCAACGACAGATCAAGGAGTTCGGCTCTTCCGGCCACGGAACAGATTGGCCTTTGGCATGAAGGACACTCCGACTATCTGGGGCAGCTTCCAACGAGGGGACGGATTAACCGGAGAGGAGGGCCTCGACATCCTTGAAGATGCTGAGGGCTCTATTCACAACTCCCTCCTGGGGACTATCGATTCCGCGTCATCGCGTGCAACGATGATGGCTTGTGGAATTCAACCGGAGCAACCCTCGATCTTCATCTTCCTCCCACTTTCGTTCAGAGTTGGCTGTTCAAGGCACTCGCGATCGTTGTCGTTGTTTCGCTCATGCTCCTTTTTTATAGAGTTAGACTCCACCAAGTGGCCAATCACGTACGCAAACGGCTTTATGAGCGTGTCACGGAACGAGAACGAATCGCGAGAGACTTGCACGACACGTTCTTGCAAGGAATTCAGGGCCTTCTCTTACGATTCAATACCGGAACAAATCTGTTGACCCCAAATGACCCTGCGCAGGCGATTTTCGAAGATGCCTTGCGTCAATCCGATCAGGTCATGCTTGAAGGACGCGAACTTTTACTCGATCTAAGGTCGGGAATCACCCAAGAGAACGACCTGTCACGCGATTTTGCGTCCTTCTGTGAAGAATTCCAACAGATGCATCAGGCCGAGTATGCAGTTCAAGGCAGGCGCTGTCGGGTATCTGCTAAAGAATCTGTTGAGAACCGAGTTGATCCATACGATCCGCCTGGTCCACAACGGACATCGAAGAATTCCTCCTGAACTCGCTCAACGGATAGCGGAGCATGCAGCGGACGACGCAATTACGCTGAGGAACTTGACGTGCTACGTGGTCTGGCACAAGGACATTCAAACAAAGTCATCGCTTCAAATCTTCAGATATCCGAGTTCACCGTCAAGAATCATCTCAAGAGTATCTTATTGAAGCTCCAAGCGACTGATCGCACTCATGCTGTAGTCATCGCACTTCGACGCGGCTTGATCGAACTGAGTTCGGAGTGAATTTGCTCTCTCCACTGTGGTGATCATGTTCTTTTGAGGCATTCCAAAACACGCAACAATTCCGAATGGAACCTGACAAGCAAAGCTGATAGTTCACATTGGGACCGGATTTTACTCACCATCATGCGAGCGGCCCAGATCAAAGAGGACCAAATTCAGCAAGGCTGTCCGTTTTCTTACAGATACTCAAGACTGACTCTTTGTGGTCTGCTTTGGGCAACATTAACTTGGAGGCCGCTTCCACTTTGCCGAACTCGAATGCGTTCTTCTCTCGCTCCGAAGATGAGGCACCATCCCGCACCTAGACCTTGTGTTTATTTTTCCCTTCAGAACCCGGCGAGGTCATGCTACAGATGAAAAATGTGGGATTCCTCCTGCGGCTGACGCGATTAGCGCCGCCACAATGAATGTGCGAATGGCATTTCGCATGATGTCTCCCTTGTGACCGAGCAACCGGTCCGATTTCACTTCGATAGGTTCCCGCGAACTGGGACTCGTCAACAGAGTTCAGCGCAGACCTTGAAACTCCTCCCCAAGTAGACGAAGTTCCACCGGTAACAAACCAGGGAGCGGGTTATGGGATCATTTCGGTGGCAGTGGCGAAGCCTAACTGGTGGATCGCCATCCAGGTCTGGGAGTAGGAGTTGAGAGCGGCGGATGTGACCGAGCGCGATTCGCGCAGGGCGTCCAGATAGTCGATCAGGGCAAGGCCACCGTGCTGATAACTGAACTGGGCGATGTCGAGAACGTCCTTCGCTTCGTCGAGGTAGTGGCCGTTGTAGCGATCCGAGAGCACTCTGGCGTTGAAGTATCCGGAGTACGCCTGATCGACGTCGGAGATGACCTGGTTGTGGGCGGCGGTAACGGAGAAGCGGCTGGCCTGCGCGGTGAACTTGGCGGTCTCCTTGTTGCCCTGATTGCGGTCAAAGATGCGGATCGGGATGTTGAAGACGAAGCCGACGGAGTTGTCGGCGGCTGTGCTGCTGGGGAGGCCGTTTTCGCCGTTGTGGTTGTAGTCGGCCTCTAAGGTGGGGTCGGCTGTGCCGTTGGCGTAGGCGAGCTTGACGCTGGCGTCGGCCACGGCAACGGCGGCGATGGCGGCCTTGAGGTCGGGCCGCGCAGCCAGGCCTTTCTGTTCGAGGTCTTCCATGGTGAAGGTGACAGGTGGGGGGACGACGTCGCCGATCACGTCGAAGTTGGCACGCGGCTTGTCGTTGCCGAGGAGGACCTGAAGCTGGTCGGAGGCCTGCTGGGCTGCGGTGACGGCGTTGGATTCGTCGGTTTCAAATTGGGCGAGCTGCAAGTCGAGACGCTCGAAGTCGAGCTTGGCGATGTCGCCGGCGATATAGCGATCGTGGCTAATCTGAAGTTCGCGCCTGAAGTCGGCGAGGTTGTCGTCTGCGAGTTTTTTGGCGGCTTTGGCGATGACGAAGTTGGTGAACGCCTCGTGAACCGCGAGAATGGTCTGCTGGATGGTGAGTTGGAGCTGGGCGTCTGTCTGGACGGTAGTGGAGCGGGCGACGTCGAGGCGCCAGCGGCGTTTCTCCCCGCGCTCGAAGAGGCGGCCAACGCCGAGGGTGAAGTTATAGGGATTGGGATTGCTGTCGGTTTCAGTGAGGTTTCCACCGGCCGCGGTGAAGTACGGATTGGCGCGTACACCGGCCTGGATCTCCTGCGCTTTGACCGAGAGCAAGTTTTGCTGGGCGGCGAGCAGAGTCGGATTCTTGGCGCGCGCCAGATCGACGGCCTGCTGCATGGTGATCGCGTTGGGCGAGGTGGGAGGCTGTGGTGTTTGAGCGAAGGCGGCGCAGGGCAGGAGCAGGATGCAGGCTGCGGCGAGGAGGCTCCGGTGTCTTGTCTCTGTTTTCGCGAACTTTTTTTTCGCAATCGTGAAACCAATCATGGACCCGATCATGGAACCTCCTTCCGTGGCTTGGGTGAGAGTCGTTGAGGATCGGCCTGCGCGGTTAGACAGCATTAGTTCTCAAACTCCGTCTCGGGTGTGGGAAGGACATCGTCGGGCCTTGCAATCCAGACGTACAACGTGGGCAGAAGAAAGACGCTGATGCACAGCGCGCCGATGAGACCGCCGACGATGACCATGGCAAAGGGGCGCTGCGAGTCGGACCCGATGCCGTGCGAGGTTGCAGCGGGTAGAAGGCCGAGCGTGGCGACAAGCATGGTCATCATGATGGGACGAAGGCGGAGAACGGCTCCTTCGATCGCGGACTCTTCAATGGAGTGGCCGCGAACCCGCATCTGATTGATGTACTCGAGCATGATGACGCCGGTCTGAACCGAGACGCCGAAGAGAGCCAGAAAACCGACGCCCGACGAGACGCTGAAGTTGGTATGGGTGACGAGTAGAGCGAGCAGACCGCCAACCGGTGCCATCGAGACATTGATGAGGATGAGCCCCGCCCATTTGCCGGAGTGGAACATGGAGTAGAGGATGACGAAGATGAGCAGAATGGTGATCGGGAGGACCAGCATCAGACGACGCGAGGAGCGCTTCTGGCTCTCATATTCGCCGGCCCAATCTGTCTTATAGCCAGGGGGCAGCTTGACCTGTTCGTTGACCTTGCTGATGGCCTCTTCCACGGTGCTTCCGAGATCGCGATCGCGCACGCTGTACTTGATCGCAACAAAACGCTGGCCTGCCTCGCGTGAGATGGTCTCAGCGCCATCCTCCATCCTCACCGTGGTCAACTGCGCCAGCGAGACGCGCTCACCGGAGGGAGAGAGCAGACGGATCTTGTCGATCGCATCCTGGGTGTCGCGATACTGCGGGGGATAACGGACGACGAGGTCGTAGCGCGCTTCGCCCTGCAACACCTGGCTTACCGCGTTACCGCCCACGGCCGTCTGGATAGCATCTTGAATATCCGCTACGTTGATGCCGTAGCGAGCGGCCGCGGCGCGGTTGACAGAGTAGTTGAGGTTGGGCTGACCGATGACGCGAAAGAGCCCAAGGTCCTGAACGCCCTTGATCTTGCTCATGATGGAGATGATCTGATCGCCCAGCTGTTCGAGGTTCTTAAGATCATCTCCGTATATCTTGACGGCCAGCTCTCCCTTGACGCCGCTGACGGCCTCTTCGACGTTATCGGAGATGGGCTGGGAGAAGTTCCAGATGACGCCGGGGATCTTATCCAGCTCGCGGTCCATGGCACCGATCAACTCGTCCTTGTTCTGATGGAAGGGGTGGCGCCAGTCGGCTTTGGGTTTGAGGTCGACAAAGTATTCGGTGTTGAAGAAGCCGGTGACATCGGTGCCGTCGTCGGGGCGACCTGTCTGGCTGACGACCTTGGTGACCTCGGGAAACGACGAGAGGACGATGCGAGCCTGATTCATGACCCGGAGGCTTTCCGTGGGGCCGGTGCTGGGAGCGAGAGTACCGCGAACCCAGATGGCGCCCTCGTCGAGGTGGGGCAAGAACTCGGAGCCGATGACACCGCTCAGGCCGAGGAACAGAGTGAGGAGGAGAGCAAAGCCCGCTCCACCCAACGTGACCCAACGGTGTTCGATGGCCCAGCGCGCGGCGTGGCGGTAGCGGTCGGTGAGCCACGCCATGACGGGATTCTGCCACTCCGATGCGCCGTTCGGGAACAGGAGACTCGAGAGGACAGGCGCGATGATGATGGAGAAGATGAGAGCGCCGAGAAGAGCGAAGGCTACCGTCCAGGCCATGGGGCGGAAGAGTCTGCCCTCGACAGCCTGCAGGGTGAAGATGGGCAGGTAGGCCGTGATGATGATGCCGATGGCGTAGAAGACCGGGCGCTGTACTTCGTGAGCTGCCTCGCGGATCTGTTCGGCGGGCGAGAGAGAGTCTTTGCGCTGATGGCTGAGGTGGCGGACGATGTTCTCCACCATCACTACCGCGCCGTCAACGACCATGCCGAAGTCGAGTGCGCCGAGAGAGAGCAGGTTAGCGGGGATGTGGCGGAGGTCGAGACAGATGGAGGCAAACAGCAGGGCGAACGGAATCGTCAGCGAAACGATAAGAGCGCCGCGAACGTTGCCTAGAAAGAGGAAGAGAATAATGATGACAAGGATGATGCCTTCGGTGAGGTTATGCAGCACCGTATGAGTGGTGTAGTGGAGAAGGTCGCTGCGGTCCAGGAAAGGGATAAGCTTTACGCCCGGCGGCAGGATGCGAGTATTGAGTTCGTCGACCTTCTTGTGAATTCCCGCGAGGGCAAACTGTGAGTCGTCACCTTTTTGCAGAGCTACGATCCCTTCGACGACGTCGGGATCGTCGATGATCTTGCCGTCTTCGCGGTTGATCGCGTGGTCGTTCTGCGCTTTGTCGGCGTGGTCGTTCTGCGCTTTGTCGGCGTGGTCGTTCTGCGCTTTGTCGGCGTGGTCGTTCTGCGCTTTGCCGCTGTGGTCGATACAGGGATCGCTGGCGCTGGACGAGTTAGGTGGTTCTGGCGTTGGCGTGCCGGCGAATCGGCAAGATTTGCCGATCTGGCCGAGTCGGATCTTTGGACCTTGCGCGACGGTCGCGATGTCTTTGACGCGGAGAGGAGTCCCGGATTGCGTCTTGAGGACCGTCTCCTCGATGTCGTGGGTGTTTCTGTAGAGGCCGACCTCGCGGACGTTGATCTGCTGCTGGCCTTGCTCGATGAAGCTGCCGCCGGCATTCGTATTGTTGGCGGTGAGTTGCTGCTCAACCTGGCCGATGCTGAGGCCGTAAGCAACGAGCTTGTCGGGGTCGACGCGGACCTGATACTCGCGTGTCATGCCGCCGAAGCTGGAGACATCCACAACGCCGGGTACTGATTTGAGTTGCTTGTCGATGGTCCAGTCCTGAAGCGACTTCAGGTCCATGTTGTCGTAGAGAGGATTGGTGCTGCGCAGGGTGTACCAATAGATTTGGCCGACAGGGCTCCAGTCGGTGCCTATTTGCGGCTGAAGGCCAGTGGGAAGCGTGACCTGGGAGAGCCGCTCGAGAACCTTTTCGCGATTCCAGTCGTTGACGGATTCGTCGTCGAAGATGAGTGTGAGGCTGGAGATTCCGGCGAGCGAGGTTGATCGCAAATGGGTCATGTGGGGAATGCCGGCCATTCCGATTTCGAGCGGGATGGTGACCTGCTGCTCGATCTCTTCCGCAGCGCGGCCTGGCCACTGCGTGATGACCTGGACATAGTTGTTGGCTACGTCGGGATAGGCCTCCACCGGCAGGTTGTGGAAGGAGACGATGCCCCACGCAAACAGCAGAATGGCAAGACCGAGAACCAGCCATCGGTTATTCAGTGCAAAGTCGACGAGACCTCGAATCATTACTGATCCGCCGTATTCTGCAGTGCGAGGGCGTTGGTGACGACCTGCTGGCCCGCGTTAAGGCCGGAGACGATCTCCTGCATATTGCCCGGCAGCGACCCGCCGCCGCGTACCAGCACCCGGCGGAACTTACCGTCCCCAGTGGGCGTGTAGACCCAGTCGCGGTCATGCAGATGGAGCACCGCCGTTGCAGGGACCTGCACGTGAGTCTGCGCGGTCTTGCCATGGATGGTGGCGGTGGCAAACATGCCGACGCGCATCAACGTGTTGGGATTTTCAACCTGAATGCGAATCTTCGCCGTGCGAATCTGCGGATCGAGAACAGCTCCGATATCGCTGACTACGCCAGTGAGGACGCGGTCAGGGTAGGCGGTGAGGCGAATGTCTGCCTTCTGACCCAAACGCACCGTGGGGAGATCGTTCTCGTAGACGTCGCAGATGATCCATACGTGCGATAGGTCAGCGATGGTGAAGGCATTGGCCGAGCCGGCGTAGGTGACTCCGGCTGCCGCAGCGTTGGTGACATTCTGGGCGATGATGAAGCCGGAGGAGGGAGCGTAGACCTTGACCGTTGCGGCAGGGTGGTTCTTGTCGACGCCAAGGACACGAAGCTGCTCTTCGGAGGCGGAGAGGGCGGCCTTCGCATCGTCGTCGGCGTTCTGGGCAACCTCAACCTGACTATTTGGAATGGCACCTTTGTCGTTGAGGATCTTTGCCCGGTCGAGCTGAACCTTCGCGAGCCGTTCATCGTTCACTGCCTTCAGGTACGAGCCAAAAGCACCAGAGACATCGGTGCTCTGAACGTCCATCAGGAGCTGGCCTTTTTTAACATAGTCGCCAATGCGGGCGTGCACCTCGACGACACGGCCGGAGGCTATCGAGATAACCGGAATAGTGCGGGAGATGTCGGGATTTACCGTGCCAGTGACCTGGATAGTGGAGGTGGCAGCGTATTCGGTCGCCGCAGTCAGCGTGAACTGATCGGGATGATCGACATGAACCAGATTCGGGTCGGCGTCGGGTTGTACGACGGCAGCCGGTGGAGCTTCGCTTTTGGGGTCAGACGGCTTTGCGCTGCAACCTGCCAGGAGACAGGCGCCGAAGCAGAACAGCATAGGGGCAGGGTGCCTGAAACTGATTGAACTCATCGCGTAAACTCGTTATCCCCCATAGGATCAAGCGTTGATTCTTCTATTTTAGAGATCATCCGATACACGCGATCTGAGCGACGCTTGAATCAGCCATAAAAGCGCATCTCTGTAACAACATGACACCCTCGTCATGTCTAATATGAAGTCTACCGTTAGGTTGCTATTCCCGCGTCAATTTTTTGACTGCAGTTGGCCCGGTTTCGGTAGCTGCCTTGAGCGATAAGGCAAATCGAATGTGATAGAAAGACGCTCGATCTATGAGAACGATGGTAGGACGCTGGTTGGAATTTGCGCGGTCGACCCGTCGCGCACACCACTGCTGTATCACCCAGAACAACTCTAGATTCGTGACCAAAACACCCGTTCTTACCGCGTCCATCCGGCTTCCGAACCGAGATCAGATGTCGAGAAAGCCGCGCTTGAGAGCGATCATCACCGCATGCGTCCGGTCACTTGCGTCCAGCTTGGCAAGAATGTTTTTGAGGTGTCCCTTGACCGTATGCTCGGAGATGGAGAGCCGCGATGCAATCACCTTGTTGGAACTCCCCTTGGCGACATCGCGCAAAACCTCAATCTCTCGCGTGGTGAGGATCTCGTCGCCGGCGTGCTCTGCCAGCTCCTGGGCTATCTCGGGCGGGATCCTTCTCATGCCCGCATGAGCGAGCCGTATGGTGTCGATCAGCTCGGTACGCAGCATACTCTTCAGCAGATAACCGACTGCCCCAGCCTTGAAGGCACGAAGAGCCTGAATATCGCCTCCGTAGGTGGTCAGGACGACGATGCGGGCGTTGGGAAATTCCTTACGAATGGTTGAGATTGCGTCGATGCCATTCGTCTTGGGCATCCGTATGTCCATCAGGGTTACATCCGGGCGATGCAGTCGAAACGATGCAATCGCCTCTTCGCCATCCGCAGCTTCGGCTACGACGGACATATCGGTCTGCGCGTTGATAGCGCCCGAGATCCCGGTGCGGAGGAGGGGATGATCGTCGACCGTAAGCACTCTGATGGTACGTATCTCACTCATTGCGATCCTTCTGGCCTGGTCGGATCTTCCGCAGAACTGCACAGATGCAGAACTCCTGGGCATCGCCGATTTGATTCGGTGGTGGACGTCACTCATTCTATCTCCACTTATGAGTTGTAGTCGCATCAAACTTCAAATCCGTCCCGCTAAAATTCTCCACACCCTTCGAGGACAGAACCAGACGAGCAAAAGGAAGTCACCCCCCCAAAAGTATTACTCTTTCTACCCTCTCTTCGGGTTTGCCGGTCTTCTGCCGACAGGCTATCCTCACCACCGTGCAGAGACTCTTTTCGATGTTCCCGACGGGAGCGGCGGGCGTTGCTTTGATTCTTCTGCGTGTCTCTGTGGCTGCAACGCTTTTCACACAAGTAATGCCCCAGGGAAACCCAGCCGCTCACATTTGGGTGTCCACCGGCGTGGGTTTGCTCGGTGTCTCAATCTGTCTTGGGCTATTCACCCCCGTGTCTTCCATCGCATGCTGCCTGATTGGTGTAGCGATGCTGCTCGACTTGAAGGAACTCACCTTCATTCCTCTCATCTCATCCATTCTGGTTGCTGCTTCTCTCGGGCTGTTAGGGCCAGGAGCCTATTCCCTGGACGCGCGCATGTTTGGAAGACGGCTGGTGGTTTCGTCCTCCGACAAAACTCTGAGCGGCGACTAAACCAATAGTTGGGGTAGCAAGCACAGCCTTCACAACGAGCTAAGATCCCCCTGGGGATATCCTTTTCCCCCTCGAAAGAGTGCCTCAAGAGAAGCACGATTTAGTCTAGCGAGCCTTTGGTTTCCACCTTAGCTTAAAGAAGATCTTCAGCAGCCAATTCGCGAAGGTATAAATCTCAAAGGCCAATCTCCTTCGCGAATCGAAATCAAATCCTAGAAGCAATTCGAGAATTCATTGAGCAACTTTCTTCAATATCTGAATTCAGAGCATAGCCAGTCCTTTAATTGATGCGGAGTTTGATCTTAATTCTCAACCGAACGGAATCCATTCCAGAAAGGCTCCTTCAATGGACTCATACTTTTCAACAGGCACCATCAGCGTGCAAGCGATTCTCGAGACCTCGAATGATGAAATGCTGGTCGCCGCAGCGAAGACCGGCGAGCATCTGGCCTTCTCCGAGCTCTGGAATCGCCACTCAAAGAAAACCTTCAGCACGATGTATCGGATCACAAGAAATCGCCAGGACGCGGAAGATGCACTTCAAGACGCTTTCCTGAAGGCTTTTGTTCACCTGAAGAACTTCGACGGCAGGTCGAGTTTTTCCACGTGGCTGACGCGAATTGCCATCAACTCTGCGTTGATGATCTTGCGCCGAAAGCGCGCACATCCGGAGATCTCGATGGACGGAGGAGCGGAAGGCGAGTCGTGGCAGCATTGGGAGGTGGCGGACCGTCGGATCAACACGGAAGAGCACTATGCGAGATCTGAGAGAGAGCACCATCTAAAGCGTGCCATCCATCGGCTGAGACCAGCGCTCCGCACCATCGTGGAAATTCAGCAAGTGCACGACTCTTCCATCAAAGAGATCGCGGAGATCGCTGGAATCTCCGTAGCCGCCACAAAATCACGATTGCTGCGAGCCAGAACTGTGCTGCGCCGGTCGCTCGGATGAGTCGTTGAATGGGTCGGCTCTGGTCGGCGTCTCGCGCAGTCTCTTCCTCTTGTCCTGATTGGAATTACAATCTCTCCGTCGGGAACGAACTGGTAGACTTGACCATTCTCAGATGAAAGACACGACGCACCTTCTTTATAAATCTGTTCTCAGGCTGGCGTTTTTGTTTTCGTTGGTGTGCCCCTGGACAACACAAAGTGGGCTTACCCAGTGTGCGGGAACAGCATCGACGCCACGATCTGCAGCGGAGTGTGCCGCTCACGCCATTCCGTCGGTAAAAGTTGCGACACTCGATCCTAAACGGGTCTACACGCTCGCCGAGTTGATCGACATTGCAGAACGGAATAACCCGCGCACCCGAATCGTGTGGGAGCAAGCCAAGCAGAAGGCCGAACAGCTCGGCATCGAGAAGAGTGCCTACTACCCGGTGCTGGCTGGCCTTGCCGTATTCGCGGACCAACGAACGATCTCCCCTTTTCCGGAGTCGCTGTTACCGCGCGGATATTCGACGGTTGAGATTCCCCTGGTCCAGCCCGAGATCACGCTGCAGTATCTGCTCTTCGACTTCGGCAAACGAGAGGCCACGGTCGACGGCGCGAAAGCCGAAAAACTAGCCGCCGGAGCTAACTTCATCCAGGCAAATCAGGAGGTTGCTTTTCAGGTCGCCAGCGAATACTACAAGCTGCTCACCGCTCAGGAACGGCTGCAGGCGGCGCAGGAGACGCTTAAGACCGCGCAGACCACACAGGATGCCGCCGAAGATCAGTTGGCAAATGGGCGCTCCACCTTGCCGGACGTGCTCAACGCCCGCGCTGAGACCTCGCAGGCTGTGTTTGATCTGGAGTCTGCGGATGGCGATGAAAAAATCTCGCGAGTAACGCTTACCGAAGCGATAGGTGTCGAACCTTCTCCGGACATCACCATCGATGCGCAAAAAGATGCCTCGCTGCCCGAATCGCTTACCCTTTCCATCGATGAACTCATCGATCGAGCCCTATCGGATCGTCCTGACCTGATGGCTCAAGCGGCCGAAATTCGCGCGGCCGATGATCAGGTGAGGGCAGCCAAAGCGGAGTATCGTCCAAAGATCGTTCTATCGGGATCTGCCGCGCAGACCGCAGTGTGGCCGACGTCGGACAGCGGTGAACTTGGCCATGCAAACGTATCTACCTGGTCGGCCGAGCTGGGAGTAGAGTGGCGGATCTTCGACGGCGGAGCTCGCAAGAACGGAGTGGCCATTGCCGAATCAAAGAGACGCGAGGCGCAGGACGTAATGACGGCGAAACACGATCAGGCAACGCGCGAAGTCTGGACAGCATTTATCGCGTTTCGTACTGCGCTGAGGCAGGAGCAGGCAGCGGTCGCCCTGCTCGACTCCGCGGGTACCTCCTACTCCGCTTCGCTCGAAGCTTATCAATATGGGGTGAAGAATTTGATCGATGTGGTCACTGCCGAAAGACAGTTGGCACAGGCTCGACTCTCCGGTGTCTCGGCACGCTCCAAGTTACTTCTGGAGGCAGTCGATCTCGAGTTTGTAACCGGAAACCTGCTGAGAACCAAGCCAGCCGCAACGAAATCACATACACAGGATGGCCAGAAGTGATGACCATGAGAAGAAAACGTTCGGCCTGCCTCTTCGCTCTATGCCTGCTGTGCTCTGGTTGCGATCACGCGCCCTCCATTGACATTATCGGTTCCTTTTTTCCGGTCTGGATGCTCTGTTTGTCCATTGCGGTAATCCTCGCGTTCGTCGTACGTTACTTCTTGGTTCGATTCAAGTTGGACTCTGAGGTTGGGCCGGTCGCGCTCTTTTACCCCAGCGTCGTCGTACTTTTCACAAGCCTGCTTTGGCTGATTTTTTTCCGGTAGGGAGGACAAATGGAACAGGCACCCGAAGCTCTCAACCGCAAGCAGATTGGCCGCAGGATCGCTATCGGTGTTGTTGCGTCCGCAATTGTCGCTCTAGCAGTTGTCATCCTGCAAACTGACCTGCATCCACGAACTGACGATGCCAGCGTGAGAGCAAATTACATCGAGATTGCTCCGGAAGTGAGCGGCAGATTGGTCGAGCTGCCGGTAAAAGACAACGCCTTCGTAATGAAAGGCGACCTCCTGTTTTTTATCGACCCTCGTCCCTATGAGTACGCCTTAGCGCAGGCGCTATCGGATCAGGAGGCACTGGAGCAGCAGATCATCGATGCGAAACGAAGAATCGCCGCCCAGAGCAGTGCCGCCGAAGCTGCCGTTGCGGGCGTCCACAGCTCCAAAACCGGTATCAAAACTGCAGGCAGCAGCATCGATGTGGCAAAGGCCACCGTCTCCCGGGCTCAAGCGTCGGTTGCGGCTACAGAGGCTCAGTTGAAGCTGGCTACCAATGATCTGCATCGCATCGAACCGCTGCTCAAAAAACAATATGTAACCGTGGAGCAGATCGATCAAGCCAATACTGCGGTACGCGTAGCACAAGGAAACTACGACGAAGCGCAGGCTGCGCTCGAACAGTCACAAGCTCAGCTCGCCCAATCGATCCTGCGTCAAGAAGAGGCGGACTCCGCGGCAGCCGAGTCCCAGGCGAAGCTGGGTCAGGCCATCCATACGATCGACACGGTTGACACGCTGATGTCCGAGCGACCGGGAAGGGCAGCCAAGGTCGACAGCGCAAGACTCGATCTTGAGCGTTGCCGCGTCGTTGCTCCCTTCAATGCCTATGTCACCAACATGAATATCTCTGTGGGCGAGTACGCGCGTCCCGGCGCCCCCCTGTTCACGTTAATAGACACACGGACGTGGTGGGTTGTCGCAAACTATCGTGAGGCGAAAGTGAAGAACATTGGCATCGGATCGCATGTGGATGTTTATCTGATGGGGCATCCTGACCGACGATTCAATGGCGTTGTCGAGAGTATCGGATATGGCGTCTTTCCAGAAGATGGAAGCGTAACCGGCGGACTACCCAACATCGAGCGTACCTTGAACTGGGTTCATCTCTCCACGCGGTTCCCTGTTCGTGTTCGGGTGAAAGATCCCGATCCGGATCTGTTTCGCATCGGCGCTACCGCAGTGACGGTCGTGAGATAGCAGATGGTGGAGACATCTTTCTTCGGGACGATCTCGTCTCTAGGGCGAAAGTTCTGGGAGGATCTACAACCCACGCCTGGGCGGCTCAACAGCTCTCTCCATATCGTACTTGCGACCGTAATCTCTCTGATCCTCATGAACGTCTGGCAGATGCCGTCGATTTACATCGGCATGTATTTCATCTTCCTCGTCGGACGAGACAGCCCCACAATTTCTTTTCGAACCGGTCTGATTTCGTTGCTCACCGTTGCTCTTGCGGTTGCTGTTGAGCTCGGGGTGGTCATTCTCAGCGACAACGATCCGATGGCCCGCGTACTGAGCGTCACTATCGTTACCTTCATTGCGGGTGTGCTCGTGGCCTCTACCAACTTTCCGACTCTCGGATCGACCTGGGGGCTCATCTTCTGTACCGTGATTGGGAATTGGGAGAAGCATGCGCCTGCGGACAGTTTGGTCAAAGGCGCGCTCTGGCTGATTGCGACGCTTGCAGTTTCAATCGGCGTTTCCGTTCTGGTGGAGTACCTCTTCGGGGATCGCGACCCAGCGAAGAAATTAGAAGCACAGCGCAAGATCCGATACCAGGCTGTGGAGAAGATGTTCACTGTTTACGCTCAAGGTGGGACCCCAGAGGAACGAACCGCAGCAGCGATTCCTGTCTCTCGCCTCGCGACAGCCGGTTCAACTGGGATGCTGGAGCTATACAACAAAATCGCGGAGCGAGATCTCGACGCCGGAACCCTCCCTCCGGGAACACGCTTGCGCATCACGATGATCGCTCAAATCATGGATGTCTCCGCCGCGTTCGGCTTGCAAAATACCAATGAAGATAGTCCGGAGCTAAGGCGACGCTGCGGCATTATCGCGGAACAGTGTCGTGAGTTGATTCCGCTTTTCATCCCAAAGGTTGAAAAGCGCCTGCGATTCATGCCCGAGAGTAGTGTGACATTGCTGGATCGAGTCGAAGCTGCCCTTCATCTTGCTCTGACAATGCCTTCCGATGCCGCCGAAATGGGCAACAAAGAGTTGGTTGCGATGCCCGTAACAAAAGCGCCCTTTTTCATTCCAGGAGCGGTTGGCAGAAGCGACACGCTGGCATTTGGGTTGAAAATTAGCCTCTGCGCAACCGTCTGTTATATCGTCTACAACGCCGTGGATTGGCCCGGAATCTCGACTGCAGTAATTACCGTTATGGTCACTGGCCTGAGCAGCAGCGGCGCAATAAAACAAAGACTCCTCTTCCGTCTCCTGGGTTCGATCGTTGGCGGTCTCCTCCTTGGCCTTGGAGCGATCTCTCTTCTCTTTCCACATATGGATTCGATCACCTCGCTGGTCATACTCATTGGATTCGTTGCATTTATCGGAGCCTGGACAGCCTCGGGCCCAAGATTCAATTATGTAGGCTTACAGATGGTGTTTGCGTTTTACCTTGTGGCGTTTGAAGATCTTAGTGCTCCGACTGAACTCGCACCCGCACGGGACCGTTTTGTGGGCATACTCCTCGCACTTCTGGTCATGTGGTTTGTCTTCGATCAGATCTGGCCCGTGCGCACGGTCACAGTCATGCGTCAGAGCCTTGCAGGCGCTCTCAAGACCGTCGCGAGTTTCCTCCGTCTCATCGAACCTGGTCCCGACCGGAAAGATCTGCTTCAACAAGCGGATGCCCTGCGGGATCAGGTCGGCAAGACCGTCGTAGCGCTTCGATCCATGAACGACGCTGTAGATTACGAATTCGGTGTAGATCGGGAAAGCCATGTCCACTCAAGCGAGATGATTCTCCGAACCTCTCTCACTGTAGGAACGCTCTTTTGGAATCAGTTTGCGGTTCTCTACAGCAAAGAAGACAAAGACTTTCTCACTGAACCAGACCTGATCGAAATGCGCCGAAGACTAGCGGAGCATCTTGATGAGCTGGCCGTAGGAGTTGTGAAAAAGACGGTCCCCGTAATGGCTCCCGCGACCACTCTCCTACCTCCAGCGATACTTAATGACCCGCGCTACGAGGAATATTCTCATAACACGATCGCGCGTTTCGAAGAACTTCAAGCGTTCGCGCTAAGGCTAAGCCACGAAGTCTAACGCTCCTGAAACTCCTTAGCCTGACGGTGGGAGAGATCAGGCATCAACGGCGAACACGATCCTGACTCAAGAGTGTGGAAGGCTGACAGCATATAAATACCAGGCAGCATGCGGAAGCCACTGCTCGGTCCAACGCCAGTCTTCGTCCTTGCCCGTCACCGCATATCCCTCGTTAAAAGCGATGCCGTCTTCATCGTCGGCAGCCGCAGTAATACCGTTCAGGATCGAGCCCGGAGCGCTGGTGTACTTATAAGAATGAAAGAACATATACGGTGCGTTCCCATGTCCGCTCCCCATCAACATGCTGGCGTCAAACGGATTTCGCCCGAGGATCCAGTGCAACTGATTCCAGGCATACTCCTGGAGTTGTGACTGGAAGGCTGGGTCGTCAGCAAAGAGCGGAGCTGCCATGCGCGCAGCGGCTGCCAGCGAGGCCAGACGAGCATCTTCGCCCTGCCACCATGGCGCAGCCTCCGTGTCATGAGGAAAGAAAAATGCGCTGCGGACCCTTCCATCTCCCATACGAACCAGCTGCCTAGCGTAGCCGAATGGATTGTTGACCTCCGATGTGACACCAAGCTCAAAACGTAGCGATCTTTCCACGACGCTACGTACATGTTGCTGCGCATCAGGCAGGGCAATCTGTGCGTATTCGAGGAGACTGACCACCGGTAGACCCGCATCGGATGGATGGAAGTAAGGCCGCGAGCCATCGTCGGCTCGCCAGAAATTACGACGCCCCTCAGCAGTCGCAAGTCGCTCCATCAGATGCAATGCTCGCCGATCCGCTGCCAGTCGATAGGACTCCTTCGTGGTTGCGCGATACAACTCAGTAGCCGCCATCAACGCGCAGTAGTCGTCCAGGATGTTCTCCTTTCTATCATTCAGCAACTCACGATTGTGCGCGTCTAGAAACTGAAAAGCCTCCTCTGCTGCACGAAGATATTCGGTACGCGGCAGATCTCCATCGATCGGCATAGTACTGGCGAACGCCAAAGCCGCAATGGCCATGCCTCCTCCCGCACGAAAGCTCGTTTCGTAAGAATGCGGCCCCTCGGCAGTCTGTATGCGCTCGGTCGAGTCCGAAGCACTCTTCTTGATCTGCGTTCGCCAGTTAGGGTTGCCGATGGCACGATCCTGCGGCAGCTTCTCCTTTCCTGGAGCGTTGATGCTCTCGAAGAAAGAACCGCCCGGCCGTTTCATTCGCACCAGAAAATCCGCGCCAAAGAGTCCCTCATCCAGCATTCGATGCAAGTACTCGCTGAAGTTATCGTCGTGGCGCGCTTCGAGAACCCGATAACTCTTCAACAGACTCCAGGCCACCAGCGGCACCTGTTGAGGGTTGAAGTAGGAAGTAGGATTTTGATGAGAAAGGTGGATTCCATAGTCGCCGGTCGCGTCGTACCAGCCGCCATGAACATCCACAAAACCTGGCTGGCCCACAGGCAGTGGAAGATGACGATCCGCCCGATCCATCAAGCCGCTCGCACGTTGTCCTTTGAAGTAGTAGACAACATTGGAGAGCGTACTGCGTTCGAGAAGATCGTCATCGATATCGAACGAACAGGAACGCACTTCGCTGGCAGTCGACTGAATCTGAACCGCATAGTGGCCAACGACCCGCCACGAGGAAAAGTCTGCCGTCCAAAAGACACGGCCGCCCCACGAATTCACTTGGCCATTGGGAACCAGGCTTCCACTCAACACAGCCTTGCCGCTTACCGTATCGACCAGCAAAAACTTCTCTGGATGATCCCGCCCGGTCCCGACCACGATTGCACTCTTGGGTGCCCGCGTCTCATAGCCAACCTGATCGACCACAACATTTAGCTGTCCCATCGCCGTCAGGGGGAACACCCCGACAAAGCAACCGGACAAAAAGCCTACCCATGAATGGCTAATCTTCGAATATTTAATCTTCCTTCTCCTCGAAAACTACGGGACAAAATTCAAGCGCCCAGCGAGTTGCGATCCGCAATTTCAGATTTCTCTTTACTTTCAACCTGTCTGGACGACTATACTCATCGACTAATCTCTAAACCAGAAAAAAGCGAAAAAAGCAGGCCAGGAGACATCATGGAAGACACCGAGGCCCAATTCTCGTCGCATCCCCTGCCGTTAGATAAAGACGGGTTCATCCCCTTGTACTACCAGATTCAACAGGCTTTGATCGAAAAGATTCAAGCAGGCGAGCTGCTGGTTGGCGATTGCCTCCCCTCGGAGTACGAGCTGGCGCGTTCGTACCAGGTAAGCCGAATGACGGCACGGCAGGCCCTGCATAACCTGAAGAGTCGAGGCTACGCACTCAGTCAAAAAGGACGAGGCACCTACGTCACCCGGCCCAAGCTGGAGAAGAACATCATGCACCTCAGGGGATTCACCGAGGACATGAAGCGGCGAGGGATGATACCAAGTTCAAGACTCCTCGAGCAAAACATCCTGCTCGCAACAGGAACTCTCCCGGAACAACTTCGAGTGGATGAGGGTTCGGCGATCCTGCAACTCCGCCGTCTGCGTATCGCGGATGGAACTCCAATGGCGCTTGAAGATTCACATATCCCCTTGCAGCACTACCCCGGACTCGAACGAACCGATTTCTCATCCGAGTCGCTTTACAAGGTACTTCGCGACAAGTATGGCGTTCGTGCTGCCTGGGCAGATGAAGTTCTTGAGGCCTCGCCGGCAACCAGGGAAGAGTCGGAGCTGCTGTCCATCCCGAAGAACGCGGTTATGTTGTCGATCTCCCGAGTCATCATGACGACGGCAGAGATACCAATTGAAGTAGCGTGTTCTCGTTATTGCGGTAACCGTTACCGTGCCTCCATCCGTGTCCCGACAACGACGATCGAGTAACCGGGCCTGCGAATGGAATTAGTTGCGAATCTGCAATTTACTGAAGCCGTTACGAAACGCCGGGTCTAGTTCCCTGCCATTTGGGTCAAGAATCTTCTGGGAATCTTCGAAAGGTAGGCGAAACCTTCCATCCGCATGCAGCTCATTTCAGTGAATTCCAAACCTTTATCAAAATTTCTCTTGCACTTCAGTACAGTTGTCTATACGATTCGTCATCCGTATATTTCAATTTTTGAACAAATTTCGTTTTTTTTGATTCACAGATCAAAACAACACTTCCTGCTTTCTCAGGAAATGCAAGCGGCAGCCTTCACAGAGACCAAAAACTGACGAACGCGGCCATTTCGTTTCGAAGTAGGACCGTTTACACAATCTGAACCCCTTAAGTCCTGCCCCAAGGAATACATACGATCTCTAGCGACAAGCATGATGGGCCAGAACAAGCCGACCGCGAAACCTCGCATAGGCACAAGCAACTCACTCGGAAATTACTTTGGAGGAACGCAATGCACAAAGGACTCAAGTTCGGCTTCCGTTGTCTTTCAGCGTTAGCGCTGGTCATCGTGACCTGTCTACCAGCTTTCACGCAGACCATTACCGGTTCCATTACTGGCACCGTGACCGATCCAACCGGAGCCGTCGTGGCGGGTGCTAAGGTAACCGCCACCAACGTCCTGACAGGCGTGGCCACTCCGACCGTGACCAATCCAAGCGGCATCTACTCGCTCCATTTTTTGCAGATCGGACAATACAAGGTCACCGTTGAGTCCACCAGCTTCTCTCCTCAAAGCACAAGTGCCTTTTCGCTTGAGGTCGATCAAGAGGCCAGAGTAAACGTAGCATTGAAGGTCGGCGGGACCAACAGCAACGTCGTCGTCACGGACACCGCTCCCATTCTGAACACCGAAAACGCGACTACCGGCGACACGATCACAGCAGCAGCAGCGACAGAGTTGCCTCTGCAGGGCCGCAACTTTTCTTCGCTCACACTGCTGGTAGCAGGAGCCATCTCACCCAATCCGCAGGCTCTCGATAACGTCGGACGAGGTCAATACAACGGCGGATTCTTCGTCAATGGTAATCGTGAGCAAGGCAACAACTACACGCTCGACGGCGCCGATATCAACGAAGCAATCGACAACTACATCGGCTACAGCCCCAACGTCGACGCGCTCGGCGAGGTTCGTATCATCACAGGCAACTCGACCGCTGAGTACGGCAACGCAAACGGCGGCCAGGTCGTCATGGTAACCAAAAGCGGAACCAATCAGTTCCACGGCAACGCCTTCTTCTTCGGTGAGAACCAGAACCTGAATGCATCCCCATGGAACGCAGGATCACGACCTCCGATCAATCGTGCGATATTTGGTGGAACCCTCGGCGGTCCAGTCATCAAAGATAAGCTCTTCTTCTTCGTCGACTATCAAGGCGCACGCCAGCATAGCGACACGGTCGAGCAGCGTACGGTCGTCACCGCCGCGGACCGCGCTCGCACCGACATCACCAATCCGGCAGCGATTTACCTCTTCGCACATCCCGAGATCTACCCGTTGCCGAACAAGACTCCAGCAGCAAATTCGTCTGTAAACTATGTTGGCTCTTCCGGTCAGGCTACCGTGAACGATCAAGGCGACGCAAAAATTGACTGGCGCGCAACCAATAGCGACACTCTCTCCGGCCGCTTCTCAATCGGACGGGAACACGACGGCTTCTCCAAAGTCGCTCTGCCCACCGATATCCCCACCAATAACAACGATCCCTACACTGGCTTCATCGTGAACTGGACGCATGTCTTCTCTCCTAGCATTGTCAATGAAGCACGTGCCGGCTATGGCCGCACACGGTATATCCAGACGCCTACCGACGTCTCTGGAAAGTGGGGCGTTACCGGCAACTCGAAGCTCGGCATACCAGGAACCCAGCTCGTCCCTGGTTTCAGCACTCTTGTAATCGGGAACGGGCCAAACTCCGGCACTGTCGATGACATCGGTGCACCATCGACTCAGGACGGGAATGGCGCCTATGGCGGTATCGACAGCGACAGCATCGTGAATGCCTACACGTACGGCGACAACCTTACCTGGCAGCATGGTAAGCAAACGATAAAGCTCGGTGTGCAGGTTCTGCGCTACCAGGAGAATCGTTACTACTCCGGAAACGACGGCACACTGGGCTTCTTCAACTTCAACAGTTCGGTCGACGATTTTCTGCATGACAGCGTTACGAACGAGGGACAGGGCGCGCTCACCGGCCGCTGGGGTCAGCGCCAATATCGCGACGCTGCCTTCGTGCAGAACGACTACAAGCTCAGCTCCAACCTCACTGTCAACCTCGGCCTCCGCTGGGAGTATGACCAGCCCTATACCGAAGTCAACAACAAGCAGGCAAACATCAACCTAACAACTGGTGCGATCACGAATGCTGGCGTCAATGGCGCACCCCGCGCCCTCTACAACGCATATTGGGCAGGGTTCATGCCCAGGCTCGGCTTCGCCTGGTCGCCAGAGGCACTCCACGAAAAATTTGTTCTTCGCGGTGGATATGGCATCACGAACTTCCTCGAAGGAACAGGAGCAAATCTTCGCTTGACTCTCAATCCGCCTTTCTTCGTCGACGCGTCATGCACCGTCGGTCTTCCCTGCGCCAACGGTGGTCCCTTGGCAATCACCCAGGGCTTCTACCGGCCAGCTGATCCTTCTGTCTACGCCGGCAACGTTCGCGCATGGCAGAAGAATCTAAAGCCAGCTCTCATCCAGCAGTTCAACCTCACTTCGGAGTATCAACTCGACAGCTTCACTTCGCTCACTGTTGCTTACCTCGGACAGAACGGCAACCATCTTGTGGATCCGCGCGAAGGCAATCAGCGTGCCTGCCTCAACTGCGCGCTACCCATCACAACCCTGTCGGTTCTCAACCCAGCCCTCAGTCAGATTACGAATATCAGCTTCACAGAGTCCGAAGCTGTGATGAACTACAACTCATTACAGGTAACCGGACGTCGTCGCCTTAATCATGGCCTCGAATTTCTGGCCAACTGGACTTATAGCAAAGGACTGAGCAACAACCTTGGCTACTATGGAGCCAGCGGCGGCGCTGGCGACTCTCAGAGCGCTTACTGGCAGGATGCATACAGCGGACGCGCCGACTATGGTCCGGAGTTCTTCGATGCCCGCCACAACATCTCCGTCTCCGGATATTATGAGTTGCCCTTCGGTCGTGGGCGCCAGTTTGCAAGTGGTATCAACCGCTTTGCCGACGAAGCCATCGGAGGCTGGAAGTTCAGCACGGTTATGAGCTTCCATACCGGATTCCCAATCACGGTAAACTCCAACGCCTTGTACTCCACCTCAGTCAACGCAAGAGCAGCTCGTGCCAATCACCTTCGCCCCATGAAGGTAGTTGGAAGGACCTCACATAACTGGTTCGGAACGGATCCTTCAGCGCAAACCTGTGCCAACGACACCGACAATGGAGTCTGCGCGTACAGCGCACAGAGTGCGTTCAGCTTCGGCAGCGCCGCCGTTGGATCGGAACGCGCACCGAGTTACCAGCAGGTTGACCTGTCCCTCTCGAAGGACTTCGCAATCACTGAAGGAAGCCACCTCGAGTTCCGCAGCGATTTCCTGAACGCCTTCAACATGGTCAGTCTCTCTCCGCCGAGCAACAACGCCACCCCAGGCAACTCGTTCGGACAGATCACAACCGCAGTCAACGAACCCCGTAACATACAACTCGCACTGAAGTTCGTCTTCTAAGGTCGAGGTGGCGATTTCATAAAAAGGGGCGGCGAAAGAACTTCGCCGCCCCTTTCTATTTGGTATCTAATCAGACAAATCCTCAAAATGTTTCTAAATGTCGTCAGTTCAACTCACTAACTAGTTAGCAATCTGGGATGAAATTCATGAAGATTCACAACGGTTTTTCCAAACTCAGAGTATGTCATAGTCTCTCGCAGGGATTAATTATTCTGGCGCTATCTATGTGCGCTCCTGTCCCTTCACGCGCTGCAGCATCTCCTACACAAAAGCAGGAGATCATCGCGTACATCTTTCCAAAAGACAGAATCATCGCGCCCGGAGAAGTCTCAGCAGAGAAGTTGACGCGCATCAACTACGCCTTTGCCGATCTACAGAATGGCAAGATCGTCGAGGGCTTCGCGCATGACGCTGAAAACTTCGCTGCCCTCAATGCTCTCAAACACACCAACCCGTCTCTAACCGTATTGGTTTCGGTTGGTGGATGGACATGGTCGGGCAACTTCTCCGATATGGCTCTTACGAGACAACGCAGAAAGATCTTCATCGAAAGCGCAGTCCAATTTATAGAAAAATACGAGCTGGATGGTCTCGATATTGATTGGGAGTATCCCGGAATGTCCGGCGACAATCATCGGTTTCGGCCCGAGGACAAGCAAAACTACACTCTTCTACTCAAAGAGCTGAGAGTACGATTCAACCACGAAGAGAAGAAACTTCATCGTCACCTCGTAACGTCTATCGCAACCGGCGCTTCAACAGAGTTCCTCGAACATACTGAAATGGCCAAGGTGCAAAAATACGTAGACACCGTCAACCTGATGTCCTACGACTACTACGTTCCGAGTTGGGACAAAACCACCGGACACCATGCGCCACTCTTCACCAATCCAGCCGATCCGAAAAAAATCTCTGCCGACCGTACTCTTCACGAGTACGAGAGCGCAGGCGTGCCCGCGAAAAAACTTGTGCTCGGAGCGCCCTTCTATGGAAAGAGCTGGACTCAGGTTCCCGATCAAAACCACGGACTCTTTCAGCCGGGCAAGGAAGCCCCCAACACCTATCTCCCGTACAGCTCTCTAACCAGCTTTGAGACCAGCGGTTACATTCGGTACTGGGATGCGCAAGCTTCTGCTCCGTATCTCTACAATCCGGATACGCAGACCTTCATATCGTATGAAGATCCTGAATCGCTAAAGAAGAAATGTGAGTACGTGCTTGATCACAAGCTAGCCGGCGTCATGTTCTGGGAGTACTCCGGCGATTCTGCCAACGCTCTCTTAGATTCGATCAACACCGGTCTTCAGCCTCATCCTGCAACGGCAACGGAGTCCAAATGAATTCAACAATAGAACTGCCCCTGACGACCGCGACCAGTTCAGCCCGTGCCAGCCGCGTCGCATCCATCGACATCTTTCGCGGGCTCACGATGACCCTCATGATCTTTGTCAACGAATTGGCCGAAGTGAAGGGCCTTCCTTGGTGGAACTATCACGCCCCCGCAAAGGTCGACGCCATGACCTACGTCGATATGGTGTTCCCGGCTTTCTTATTCATCCTCGGGATGACGATTCCTATCGCCCTCGAACATCGCATTCGTAAGAACCCATCGCTGCCTGCTCTCTGGCTCCATGTGATTCTTCGAACCATTGCCTTGATCGTCCTCGGCCTCATTCTCGCAAACGCAGAGCTTGGAAGCCGTTCGCTGATGGGGATCGATCCCATGCTATGGACCATCCTCGCGCTCATCGGTGCCGTACTTTATTGGAACGTATACAACCGATCCGAACGCCACAAAACGCTATTTCGCATTCTGCGGTTTTCGGGTCTGGCATTGATGATCGCAATGTTTGTCATCTTTCGCAGAGCGATGCCCGACGGACACGCCGCATGGATCAGTACCTCTTATCCAGAGATCCTTGGCTTACTCGGATACACCTACCTCGCCGTCTCAATCCTATATATCGCAACTCGCCGATGGCGCTGGGCACCCCTTGCATGGTTTATCGCCATGACGGCCCTCTGCATCGCATCAACCGCAAAGTGGATCCCATTCCCGGGCCACACTCCCCTCTACCTCTGGCCGTTCGGTAACGGAGCCATGGCTTCAATCGCTTTGGCAGGCGTCGTCACCTCGGGCATCTTTGTAGATAGCCGCGGCCTCCGGTCGACCACCCTTCGACAAAAATCTATCGCCGCCATCTCATTCGGCAGCATCACGCTCCTTGGCGGATGGCTTCTAACTCCCCTGGGCATCTCGAAGATCCGCGCCACACCAACCTGGTGTCTCTACAGCATCGGCTGCAGCGTTCTGCTATTCACGCTGCTCTACTGGGTCTGCGATATCAAGCGAGCAGTGCGCTGGGCTGCCTTCACGCGCCCAGCCGGCGAGAACACGCTTCTCACCTATCTACTCCCCGATTTTTACTTCTTCATCGCATCCGCGTGTGGCTTCACATACTTTGCGGCGCACGCTAACTCCGGCTTCGCAGGCGTACTCAGATGCCTGATCTTTACAGCATTGATCCTGGCTCTCGCATCACTTCTTACCAAATGGAAGCTAAGACTTCAGATCTAACCGACACGCAGTAAACGTTAGCCGCGGCTAGGACTCTTCCCAAGCAGCTCGCGCGCAATCACCATCCGCTGAATCTCGCTCGTCCCCTCGCCGATGGGACACAGCCTCACATCGCGGTAGAACTTCTCCGCCGGATAATCCTTGATGAACCCATATCCTCCATGAATCTGCACACCCTCGTCGCAGATCCTGCACGCCGCCTCGCTCGCATATAGCTTAGCCATCGCCGACTCCAGCGTCACCTTCTTGCCGGCGTCCTTCATCTGCGCCGCGCGCATCGTCAACAACCACGCCGCATCCAGCTGCGTCGCCATATCCGCCAGCTTGAATTGAATCGCCTGAAACTCGCTGATCGCCTTCCCAAACTGTCGCCGTTCCTGCGCATACTTCATCGCCGCATCGAGCGCACCCCGTGCCATCCCCAGACTCAGCGCCGCAATTGAAATTCTCCCTCCATCCAGCACGCGCATAGCATCTTTGAACCCATCTCCCTCTTTGCCAACAAGGTTCTCCGCCGGGACCTCGCAGTCCTCGAAGATCAACTCCGCCGTATCGCTCGCACGCAAACCCAGCTTGTTCTCCTTGCGCCCTGACCGAAATCCCTTCGTTCCCCGCTCCACCACGAACGCCGAGATCCCGCCACGAGTTCCCTTCTCCTTATCCGTCACGGCCAGCACCACAGCACAGTTCGCGTAGGTCCCGTTGGTGATGAACGTCTTACTCCCGTTCAGCACCCACTTGTCTCCCTGCTTCACCGCCGTAGTGCGCGCCCCACCCGCATCCGACCCCGATCCCGGCTCGGTCAGACCCCATGCACCAAGCCACTGCCCGCTCGCCAGCTTCGGAATCCACCGCTTCCTCTGCTCATCGTTTCCGCCCAGCATGATGTGATTCGTACACAGCGAATTATGCGCAGCGACGATAATTCCGACACTCCCGTCCACCCGCGAGAGTTCCTCAATTGCCAGCACATACTCCACGTAGCCCATCCCCGCACCGCCCAGCGACTCGGGAAAGATCACGCCCAGCAAACCCATCGCGCCAAGCTTCTTCACCACCTCGTGCGGAAACTCGCTCTTCTCGTCCCACTCCGAGACGTGCGGCGCAACTTCTCCCTCAGCAAAGGCCCGTACTGCTCTCTGCAACTGCTTCTGCTCATCCGTCAACCCAAACATGAACCCTCCAGCGCGTTATAACCTGCGCTAATACATGTATCACATCCATGCATACTCTGGCACGCGCAACAAATGTCCCGCCGGACGGGCCCACTGCGCGTGGGGCGGTCACTTCGTGACTTGTGTACCTTGTTGTGGCGAGTGGAAAGCAATGGTCCTCCCGTTGGTCGGAGGAAAGATTGTGCCGACCAGCGGGAGGCCCTATGCATATCATCCTGCAAGACCGGTACACGCGTCACGAAGTGACCGCCCCACGCGCAGTGGGCCCGTCCGGCAGGACACAATCATTAGATCGTATCCAGCGCCTGTCCCAAATCCGTGACAATATCCTCCACATCCTCGATCCCCACCGACACACGCATCAATCCATCGGTAATCCCCAGCCGCGTCCGACCCTCCGCCCCCACCGCAGCATGCGTCATAGTCGCCGGATGACAGATCAGCGTCTCAACTCCTCCAAGCGACTCGGCCAGCAGACCAAGCCGCAGCGCCTTGGCAAACCTATTCGCCTTCTCCAGCGACCCCAGTTCCATCGAGATCATCGACCCGAACCCATGCTGTTGCCGCTTCGCCAGTTCATGCTGCGGATGCTCCACCAACCCCGGATAAAACACCTGCTGCACCTTTGCATGACCTTTCAAAAACTCAGCAACCACGCGGCCATTTGCATCATGCTGCTTCATCCGCACGGCTAGAGTCTTCACCCCGCGCAACAGCAGATAGCTCTCAAACGGCGACAGGATTCCGCCCGTGCACTTCTGCACAAACCGAAACGTATCCGCGTGCTCCGGCTTGGTGCAGATCAATACGCCACCCAGCCCATCCGAATGGCCATTCAAAAACTTCGTCGTCGAGTGCATCACAATGTCGGCACCCAATGCGATCGGCTGCTGCAGATAGGGCGACAAAAACGTATTGTCCACACTCAACTCCACACCCTTCGCATGGCAGATTCTCGCCACCGCGCCAATGTCCGTCAGCGACATCATCGGATTCGTCGGCGTCTCGATATGCACCAGCTTCGTCGCCGGAGTAATCGCAGCGGCGACATTCTCGGCCACGCTCGTATCGACATAGGTAAACGTCAGCCCATAGTTCGTCAGCACCTTGTCGAACAGTCTCCCGGTCCCACCGTACACATTATCCGAGCAGACCACGTGATCGCCCGACTTCATCATCGTGCATAGCGCCGTAATTGCCGCCATTCCGCTGCCGAACACATGAGCGCTCGTCCCGCCTTCAAGCGAGCACAGGCTCTCCTCCAACGCATCCCGCGTCGGATTCGTCAGCCGCGCGTACTCATGCCCTTTGTTCTTCCCAATCTCCTCCTGCTGATACGTCGAGGTCAGATAAATCGGCACATTCACCGCGCCCGTCAACTCATCCGGAGCCTGCCCGTCGTGAATCGCTCGCGTTGCAAACCCAGCTCTCTTCTTCGCTTCCGTCATTTGTAACCTCAATTATCACAATTTATTTAACTCTGAGAATTAGTCCAACAGCCCCTTCGACAGATACCTCTCCGCCGAATCCGGAATCACCGTAACCACTCTCTTCCCCGCTCCAAGCTCCCGCGCCACATCCACCGCCGCGCACAGCATCGCTCCTGCACTCGACCCCGCAAACACACCCTCTTCCGCAGCCAGTCGTCTCACCATCTTCAACGCCGGCTCGTCCATCACCAGCATCACGCGATCGCACACAGAGCGGTCAAACGTCGCAGGGATAAACGAAACCCCAATCCCCTCCACTTTATGCGGCCCTGGCTCGCCGCCCTCCAGCACACTCCCCTGCGGCTCCACAGCTACGGTCAAAATCTCCGCACGCTTCTTCTTGAAGAATCGAGCCACTCCGGTAAACGTACCCGCCGATCCTACCCCCGAGACCCACGCATCCACCCGACCTTCCATCTGCTCCCAGATCTCCGCCGCCGTCGTCTCCTCATGAAAGTCAGGGTTCGCCGGGTTCTCAAACTGCAGCGCAGCAAACGCCCCCGGCGTCTCTTTCTCGAACTGCAACGCCCTTCGAATCGCGCCCGCCATTCCCTCGGCCTCAGGCGTTCGCTCCACCGTCGCACCAAGCCCGCGCATCAGCTTGCACTTCTCTTCGGCAAACTGCTCCGGCACATACAGCATCACCTTGTATCCGCGATTGACTCCGATCAGCGCAAGCCCAACGCCTGTATTCCCAGCCGTCGCCTCCACAATCGTGCCACCAGGCTGCAACACGCCACGGCGCTCTGCATCCAGCACAATCCCAAGCGCCGCTCTATCCTTGATGCTTCCACCCGGATTCAAATACTCGAGCTTCGCCCAGATCTCTCCGCAGCCGTTACTGCCACTTCCCTGTTCAAGCCGGCGCAGACGAACCATAGGCGTCTGCCCCACTAACTCCAAGATGCTCTCAACAACCTTCATCAACCCAATCCTTCACACGTAAAAATCTACCCGTCAGATTCCATCCTACCGACAGACGGAGGTGTTCTGCGGCAATCGCCCGCAACTCCATCAGCGATCCTAGCCTCAGTTCTTCTTTCCGGGATCACTAAAGCCGGCGCTGCCACCTTTGCTCGCGTCCGCCACCACCCTCGGATAATACCCCGTCCGGGTCCGCACCGACAGCCGGCCAAAGTTCTTGGACTTCGCCTCCACATGCACCTCGCGATACCCGCCCAGCGTCGGCGACTTCGTCGAGTGATACGAGATCGTGTACTGCGTGCGAATATCCTGCGCCACCTCCGCAGCAATCGCATCGACATCCTTCACCGACTTCGGAAAATACGCCGCCCCGCCCGTCTGCTCGGCCAGCGTCTCCAACACCCTGCGCGCATGCCGCGACTCACGTTTATCCGTATCCTCGCCAAACAGCAGCCCCACACAGTAGATCACCGGCCCATCGAGATCCTGAATCCTGCGAATCGTCTGCTCCAGCGTCGCGCTCGAAGCATTGTCTTCGCCATCTGTAATCACCAGCAGCACCTGCTTCGGATGCTTCGCGTTCTTCGCCAGATAATCCGCCGAGGCCACCAGCGCATCATAGATCGCCGTTCCCCCACTCGATTTGATATATCCCAATCCCTGCTGCAGCTTGTCGATATTGTTCGTAAAGTCCTGATCGATGAACGCCTCCCACGAGAAGTCCACCAGGAACTCTTCATCCTCAGGATTCGACAGCTTCACAAAATCCAGCGACGCCTTATCCACCGCCTGACGCTTGTCATACATCGACCCCGAGCTGTCGATCAGCAGCCCCAGCGACACCGGCAGATCCTCATGACGAAACGAGTTGATCGTCTGCGGAACTCCATCTTCGTAGATATGAAACGCATCTCTATCCAGCGTCTGAACCGACCGACCGCTCCCATCGAGCACCGTCGCGTTCAGTCGTACCTCGTAAGCATCCTGCCGCAGGGTGTACTTGCCGTTCTCGCGCGCAATCGTTCCGGCCCCCACTCCCTGGGGCGCGCCAGTCTGGCTCTGCGCTGGCAGATCAGGATCAGGCGAAGCCACAGGATCGCGATCCACCGTCAGAGAAGGCTGCTGCGAAGCGGGTTGTTGTTTCGCGGGTGGCTGCGAAGTTGTTTGCGGAGAAGATGTCTGCGGAGATGCAGGCCGCTGGGCCCATCCGGCCGCCCCACCGGCCATCAGCAACAACCATCCTGCTGCTGCGGCCATCCCCAGCTGAAAACTCTTACTGCGAAGGTGCATAGTACCCCTGGCGATTATGTACCGTCAGGTTCGGAAGCCCTGGCGGCGGAACGAGTCGTATCTTCAATTTACGCCAGTTCCCATCCTGCTTCACCTCCGACGGCCTGTACCCGATCACATATTCATTTCTCAGCTCCGCGCTGATCCGCGAAGCAATATCACCCAGATCCCCCATCTCCGACACCCGGAACATCCTTCCTCCAGTCATATCGCAGATATCGGTCAACAGGATCGGCCCCAGTTGCTCCTCAGTCGTCGGCGCATACTGATCGAAGATCCCGATCGAGTAGATCTGCACATCGCTCTCCCGCACCACGCGCCGCAACTCGCCCTCCGTATAACGGCTACGATTATCTCCGCCATCCGAGATAATCAGCAACGCCTTCCGTTCAAACTTCGCCTGCTTCAGCTTATCCACACCAAGATAGATCGCATCGATCAGCGCCGTCCGATTCTCCGGCTTCAACATCACCATCCGCGCCTCCACGTCGTCCACATCCGACGTGTAGTCCACAATCACCGCGGGCCGATCGTTGAACCCCACCACAAAAAATTCATCCTGCGGATTGGACGTCCTCAAAAACTCGCTCAACGCCTTTCGCGCCCGCACAAACTTCGACGACATGCTCCCGCTCAAGTCGAAGATGATCCCAATCGTCACCGGCGCATCCTGCGTCGAGAAGCTCTTGATCACCTGCCCAATATTATTGTCGAAGACCTCAAAGTTCTCCTTCTCCAACCCCGTCACCAGCCGATTCATCGGATCGGTCACCGTCGCCGGAATCAGCACCAGGTTCACATCCACCCGAATCCGCGCATCCCGCCTCGAGGTGCCCAGTGCCGCCGCATTCGCCGCACCTTCAATCACCGGCTTCTTCTCCTCAGGAGTCTTCGGCGCGGCAGGCGGCGCAGGCGTATGAACCACATCCAGCGGATTCTCCTGCTCCTGCGCGTAGCAAACTCCACTCCCCGTTGCACCCCACAGCCCCAGGCCCAGCAACACCACAAGCCCGCACCGGGCCCGACGCCCTCTCAGGCGACCCGCCACCCAATCTCTTCTCCCGTCATCCCCCGCAACTACCCCGTCCCGTCTGTTGATCTCCATCTCGGCACCTATGCAATCCTCGCGACCACTCAGTAGTCGTACAGCCTTTTGCAAATCACCCCAACCCACAGCCCGCCAAGTCCGTCAGATGCTGCGTTCTGAAGATAATAGACCCCGTGTCAACCCCATTTGTCATCAATTCATCACAGCCCGCGGCCGGTACTGTCTCGTCAACGTTCTACATACGCTTCCGGATTCATCCCGCTCCTTCTTACCCTCTCTTCACGTCCCAACCCGTACAATCACCTCATACCCCAACTCTGGAGAACCTTCACAGCATGGCCCGTCTCTACCCCTTCCGCGCCCTCCGTTACGACCCAGCCCGCGTCAACATGGAAGACGTCGTCACCCAGCCCTACGACAAGATCACCCCGGCCATGCAGCAGCACTACTACGAAGCCAGCCCCTACAACCTCATCCGCATCATCCTAGGCAAACACGAGCCCGGCGACACCGAAGCGCAGGACTTCCTCCCCGACGGCGAACAGGCCCGCAACGTCTACACCCGCGCCGCCGAAACTCTCCGCGAGTGGCGCCGCGACCGCGTCCTGGCCGAAGAAGCCGAGCCAGCCGTCTACGGCTACTCCCAAACCTACGAAGTCCCCGGCACCAGCGAGACCCGCGAACGCCGCGGCTTCATCGCCCTCGGCCACCTCTACGACTACGCCGACAAGGTCGTCTACCGCCACGAGCAGACCTTCCCCAAGCACAAGTCCGACCGCCTCGCTCTCTTCAAGGCCACCCGCGCCTACTGCGAGCAGATCTACATGCTCTACTCCGACCCCGCCTTCACCGCCGAAAAGCTCATCTTCGGCGCCAGCGGCCCGGGCAAAGACTTCAGCGGCATGATCGGCCCCGACACCGCACCAGCCGACCTCGCCATCACCGACGAGTACAACGTCGTCCACCGCGTCTGGAAGATCACCGACCCCAACACCATCAATCTCCTCCTCACCGCCATGGCCGACAAGAAGCTCATCATCGCCGACGGCCATCACCGCTACGAGACCTCCGTCGCCTACGCCAAGGAGCGCTCCGCCCAGCTCAAACTCCCCTTCAAGCAGGCCATCCCCGGCGACGAAGACAGCTCCCCCTCCGTCATCGCCGACGGTGACACCCGCTCGACCCTGCCCACCCCCGCCTTCCCCGAAGCCGCCATGATGATGACCTTCGTCAACATGGACGCCCCGGGCATCACCATCCTGCCGACCCACCGCGTCGTCCACGGCCTGCCCAGCTTCAGCTCACCCGACTTCGTCACCAAAGCCAGCGCTTACTTCAACGTCAAAGAGCTCGCCACACCCGACCTCGCCGCCCTCAACGCCACCTCCGGCACCGCCTTCCTCGCCGCCACTGGCGACGGCAACTACCTCCTCACCCCAAAGCCAGACGTCATCGCAGCGGCCCTCAAAGGCATCTCACCGCGCCAGGCCCAGCTCGACGTCGTACAGCTCCACAGCATCATCCTCGACAAGCTCCTCGGCCTCGATCAGGAGACCATCACCCGCCTCGGCAACGTCCGCTACATCCGCGAGGCCGCCGAAGCCACCGCTCTCGTCACCAGCGGCGAAGCCGACATCGCCTTCCTCATCAAACCCATCACCCTCGACCAGCTCCGCGACATCTCCCTCTCCGGCGACGTCATGCCCCAGAAATCCACCGACTTCTACCCCAAACTCCTCAGCGGCCTAGCCATCTACGCCCTCGACTAATCGCACAAGGAAACCAAATCGTCATCTCGACCGAAGCAGCTCACAGTCTTATCGTGAGCTGCGAAGTGGAGAGATCCCTGTATTACGCTTTTCTCTCCCCACTCCTGCCCCGCTCGACCGCACCCTTTACAATCATCCAGACACTCTCTTGACGCACCCCTGCAAACAATTCGCCGCACGCCTATCCCTCGTCCTCCTCGCGAGCCTGGCCCCCCTCACCGCGCAAACCCCGCAGCCCATCCCCCGCACCACCATCTTTCTCGACCCCGCCCACGGCGGCTCCGACTCCGGCGCCCGACTCTCCGACAGCCTCCCCGAAAAATCCCTCACCCTCGCCTTCGCCACCCGCCTCCGCGCTCTCCTCTCCACCAGCGGCTTCTCCGTCGTCGCCACCCGCGACACCGACCCCTCCGTCCCCTTCTCCACAGACCAGCGCGCCGAAATCGCCAACCACTCCCACCCCACCGCCTGCATCGTCGTCCACGCCACCGCCAGCGGCAACGGCGTCCACATCATCACCTCCGACGTCCCCCCGCCCAACGACGACACCGACACTCGCCCCCCCATCCCCTGGGACACTGCCCAATCCGCCTCCATCCCCCAAAGCCTCGCCCTCGCCAACGCCCTCGGCCTAGCCCTCCTGCACTCCCACCTGCCCGTCCTCCTGACCCGCGCCTCCCTTCGCCCACTCGACAACCTCACCTGCCCCGCCGTCGCCATCGAGATCGCCCCCCTTACCCCTGCAGACAGCGACTCAACCCCAGTCAGCGACGCCAACTACCAGCAACAGATCGCCCAAGCCATCGCCACCGGCCTTACCAGTTGGCGCCGCAACCAGCTCCTCCCCGGAGCCGCCCGATGATCCCCCGCTACCAGCGCATCCTCTTCTGGAGCCTCTTCGGCGGCATCCTCCTCATGTCGGCCTTTCTCCTCCGCGGCTGTGAGCAAGCCCACAAACGCCTCGCTGCACTCAACAACGCCACCCCCATCGCCGCCCCCACCGCCACCAGCACCGAAGACATCACCCTCTACCTCGCCAGCGACGCCGACGCCTCCATCACCCCCACCACCGAATCCTTCGCCCTGCCCCAGGCCCCTACCCTCCGCGCCCGCACCCTCCTCGAGCACCTCCTCGCAACCTACTCCCTCCCCGCCTCCAAACATCCCCTCCAAAGCGGTCCCGCCGTCGACGATGTCTTCCTCCTGGCTCCGGAGAGCAACAAGCCCGACAAGCCTAACCAACCGAACAAGCCTTCATCCGATTCATCGCAACCCAACCAGTTAGCCATCGTCAACCTCCGCGGCTCCTTCGTGGACAATCACCCCTCCGGCATCCAGGTAGAGGCCCTCACCGTGCAATCGATCGTCGGCACCCTCCACGCCGCGCTCCCCCAGATCACCGGCGTCCGCTTCCTGGTCGACGGCCAGCCCCACGACACCCTCGCCGGCCACGCCGACCTCCTCCGCACCTACCCCGCGGTCGACACCACCACCCACCCAGCCCCACCAACCGAAACCCCACAGCAATAACAAAACATCCATGACCGACAGCACCGCAGCCCATCCAAACACCGCAAAATCCCTCACCATCGGCGTCTTCGACTCAGGCTTTGGCGGCCTCACCGTCCTCCGCGCCCTCCTCCCGCTCATCCCGCACGCCCACTACCTCTTCCTAGGCGACACCGCACGTCTCCCCTACGGCTCCAAGTCCCGCGAGACCGTCGCCCGCTACGCCGTCTCCAGCGCAAAGTTCCTCCACGAGCAGGGCGCCGACCTACTCGTCATCGCCTGCAACACCGCCACCGCCCTAGCCCTCCCGGATATTCAGCAAGCCCTGCCCATCCCCGTCATCGGCGTAGTCGAACCCGGAGCCCACGCCGCCCTCGCAACCTCCAGCTTCCCCGCATCCAATATTCCCGACGGTCCGAACCAGGTCCTCGTCCTCGCCACTCAAGCCACCGTCCAATCCCACGCCTACACCCACGCCCTCAGCGCCCTCGGCCTCGAAGCCAGCGAAAAAGCCTGCCCTCTCCTCGTCCCCCTCGTCGAAGAGGGCTGGACCAACCACCCTGTCACCGACGAAGTCCTGAAAATCTACCTCACCGAAGCCCTCGCCGCGGCACCCGCCACGCAGACCCTCCTCCTCGGCTGCACCCACTACCCCCTCATTGAGCCCGCCATCCACCGCATCCTCGACGCCATCGGCCACCCCCTCACCATCATCGACTCCGCCGACGCCACCGCCCGAGCCACCGCCACCCTCGTAGCCCACCACTTCCCCAACCTCACCCCCACCGCCAAACCCACCTGCATCTTCTACGCCACCGACTCGATAGAAAAATTCCAACGCCTCGGCTCCAACTTCCTCGGTCAGCCCGTCACCGAAGTCAATCTAGTCGACCTAGGCGGCTAAACCACCGCGACAAAAAACTGAAGGCCACCGGCAACCGATTTTTCTACACCCTACCCCCTGCTCCCTATACCCTGTCCGTATGCCCTACCTGCTCAAAACCGAACCCACCAAATACTCCTTCGAAGACCTCGAGCGCGACGGCGAGACCACCTGGGACGGCATCTCCAACAACCAGGCCCTCCTCAACCTTCGCGGCATGAAGAAGGGCGACAAGCTCGTCATCTATCACTCCGTCGTCGGCAAAGCCGCCGTAGGCACTGCGAAGGTAGTCTCCGTCGATGCCGCCGACCCCAAAAACCCGCAGGTCCGCATCCAGCCCGTCAAGCGCCTCAAAACCGAGAAATCCTTGGACGCGATGCGCACCGCCGGCGTCTTCAAAGACTCCATCCTCTTCCGCCAGTTCCGCCTTTCGGTCGTCCCCCTCACCGACGCCCAGTACGACTGGCTCACCGCCTCCTGATTCGAGTTGCGGTAAATTACTTCGTGAATCACCTAAGGTTCTTCTGTTTCTGACATCTCTGCGCTTACAATCCCCACACAAGGCTGCAAGGAATGTCCTTTATCGCATCGATAGATGTCGGCACTCTTCTCGGCTGTCAGATCGTTTTGACGCTGGTATATGCGATCGTCTTCTTCTGCATGAAGAGCATCTATCCTTATCTGCGTGGCGCAGGCTCCGTCGCCCTTGCCTTCTTCGCGGCAACCATCTCCAACATCCTGCTCCTGCTGTCCGGCTCCATTCCGGCCTTTTTCTCGATTGGTCTCGCCCACTGCCTCCTGCTCTCCGCATTCGTCCTGTTCTACACTGGCGTACTCCACTTCTTTAAAAGCACCCGCACGATTCGCTACGCCTGGGCCCTCACCTATTTCACGTCTGCCCTGATCTTCTATCTGGTCCTATCGCACGACCACACCAGGGCCCTCGCCTACGTCATTGCCGTCAGTTTTTTTCTGGTGCGCGGAGTTATCGCACTCGAAATATTCCGGCACGCAGCAGACAGAATCTTCCTGAAGATCTTCGCCTTTCTCATGGCAGCCTATGCCATCTTCGCCTTGAACCGCGTCATCTTCCTGCTGATCTACGGCGCCCCGCCAAACCCTGAACAGCGAAATTTTCTGCAGACCGTCTCCGTCCTGTTCAGTGTCTCCTTTGCCTTCCTCATCGGCCTCTCCTTCCTGCTCATGCTCTGCGGCGACCTCCTCACCCTGGTCAAAGATGAGTCGGAACGGGACCTGCTCTCCGGCGTCCTCAACCGCCGTGGCATTGAGCAAAGACTCGACACCGAACTCAAGCGCGCCGAGCGCGGCGGCCACAACCTGTCCATAGCCCTCATCGACATAGACCACTTCAAAACCATCAACGACCACGCCGGACACGCAGCCGGCGATACCGCCCTCCGCGACGTCGTCTCCGCCATCTCCAGCCGTATGCGCGCCTACGACTCCCTCGGCCGCTTCGGTGGCGACGAATTTCTCCTCATCTTTCCCAACACCTCCTCTACCGACGCCCTCACCGTCTCCTCCCGGATCGAACAGTCGGTACGCGAGCTCTCCAGCCCCGGCGCAGAACTTTCGCTCACCATCAGCATCGGCCTCACCCAGGCCGCTCCAGGCGAAATCGCGGGGCCATTCCTCGCCCGCGCCGACAAAGCACTCTACAACGCCAAAAATGCCGGCCGGAACTGCTGCCGCGTTCTCCTTCACGGCACAGATGCCGAAGCCGGTTCGGAGCGCGTCATCCTCCCCCCAAGTCGCAGCAACCTCCTGCAGCAATAGCTCTGGTCCACGCCGACTGCTATCCTGCTCGCCGCCTAGGCCTTCTTCAGAATCATCTTCTTCTCAAAGTAAGAAGCGTTCGCCATGTGGCAGGCCGCCGCCGCATGGTGTCCAAACACCACATCCTCCGCGACCGGCTTCCGCGACCTCACCGCATCAAAGAACGTCGCCAGGTGCGGCCGCAGCTCATCCCACGAAGGCCCCTTCCACATCATCGTGTCATCCAGCGGATGCTCCGCCAGAAACGCGTCGTGCTCCGCATGCCACTGCTTCTCATACTGCGCATGCATCGCCGCCGGAAATCCATTAATGCCATAAGCCGGCGATCGATCCACTCCCAACTGTGGAATCAACGTAACCGTATTGCTGTTCGAAATCTCAATCACGCCCTTCGGCCCCATCACCCGCGTCACCTCCGGCGTCTCCGTCCCCAGCGTCAGCCGCACCGTCACCGCAACGTTACCGTACTCAAACTCCGTCACCATCAGGTCCGGCATATTCCGCCCATCCTTCCAGCGATAGATCCCCCCAATCGAATAAGCCCGATCCGGAATTGCATTAATTCCAGTTACAAATTGCATCCCGCTCAGCAGATGCACCATCAGGTCGCCCGCCATCCCCGTGCCGTATTCATGGAAAGCACGCCACCGCGCAAACGCAATCGGATCGAACGCCTTCTTCGGCGCAGTCCCCTCCCACGTCGCCCAGTCCAGTGTCTCCGGCGACAGATCCAGCGGCGGCGGATACACCCACGCCCCACCCGGCGAGTTCCTCCCCAGTTGCAGCTCCACCTGGTGCACCTCGCCAATCGCCCCGCTGTCGTACAACTCCTTCGCCTTCGCAAACACCTGCGAGCTCACACGCTGCGAACCCACCTGCACAAAGTTCTTGCTCCCCTTCACCGCCGCCACCATCTCCTCCCCCTCAGCGATGGTGTGCGACATCGGCTTCTCGCAGTGCACGTCCTTGCCAGCACGAATTGCGTCGATGGTCACCTGCTTATGCCAGTGATCCGGCACCGCAACTATCACCGCCTCGATATTCTTATCCTCCAGAATCTCCTGATACCGCCGTGTCGTCTTGATATTCGCGCCCGCAATCTCCTTCGCCAGCGTATGCCGCCCGTCATACAGATCGCACGCGGCAACGCACTGCGCCTGCGGCAGACTCACCGCGTTCCTGAGCAACTGGGACCCCTGAATACCTACCCCAATGCTGGCAAACCGCACTCGGTCCCCACTCGCCACCGGCTGCGCCTGCTCTTGCCCAAGCGCCATTGTTCCCGGCAGTGCCGCCGCCATAGCCAACCCACTCCCCGTCTGCAAAAACCGCCTGCGCGAAAACTCCGACATCAAAATATCCTCCTCAACCAGCGCCTCCACTATAGAAGAACTCTCGCTCGTCTCGTACCGCCCTCACCCTGCTATCCTTTCTGTTGGGCCGCGCATCCACCGCCCAAGCCGTCTCGAAAGGATCACCGCGCATCATGATTGACCTCAAAGGCAAAGTAGCAGTCGTCTTCGGCCTCGCCAACAAACGCAGCATCGCCTGGGGCGTAGCCCAAAAGCTCTTCGAAGCCGGCGCCACCCTCGCCATCTGCTATCAGAACGAGCGCCTCCAGCGCGAAGCCGAAGAGCTCGCCGCCGATCTGCCCGGAACCAAGACCTTCCGCTGCGACGTCTCCATCGACGCCGACATCGACGGCGTCATCGACCAGCTCAAATCCGCCTACGGCAAGATCGACATCCTCGTCCACTCCATCGGCTTCGCCCCAAACATCAAGAACAACGTCCTCAACACCACCCGCGAAGACTTCCGCATAGCGCACGACATCAGCGTCTACTCCCTCATCGCGCTCGCTCGCGCCGCCGAGCCTCTCATGGCTGAAGGCAGCTCCATCCTCACCCTCACCTACTACGGCGCAGAAAAAGTCTTCCCCAACTACAACATCATGGGCGTCGCCAAGGCCGGCCTCGAAGCCGCCGTCCGCTACCTCGCCTCGGATCTCGGAGCAAAAAAAATCCGCGTCAACGCCATCTCCGCCGGCCCCATCAAGACCCTCGCCGCCCGTGGCATCAGCGACTTCACCAGCATCCTCACCGCAGTGGAGCAGCGCGCCCCACTCCATCGCAACGTCGACGCTTTGGAGGTCGGCAACACAGCCCTCTTCCTCTCGAGCCCCCTGGCCAGCGGCATCACCGGCGAAATCACCTTCGTAGACTGCGGCTTCAACATCACCGGCCTCTAGCACTTTCCTCGCAACCACCCCACGTCATCCTGAGCGAAGCAGGTCACAGCCTCATCGTGACCTGCGCAGCCGAACGATCCCCGCATTTCGTATTTACTTTTCATCTCCCACCCTTCCCGCTTCGTATATCCTTCTGTCCGTATAGAAGGAGCCCCACATGACCATCGCTGAAATTCTTCTCCAGGACTTCGACACCGAGATCTCCAACACCCGCCGCACCCTCGAGCGCGTCCCCGAAGGCAAGAACGACTGGAAGTGTCACGACAAATCCATGGTCCTCGGCAAGCTCGCCATGCACTGCGCCACCCTGCCCCTCTTCGGCTCCTACATCATCCTCGACGACGACATGGACATGGCTGCCCCAAAACGTCCCCACGTCCCGCTTGACTTCACCACCACCGCAAATGCATTGCAACACCTGGACGAGAGCGCCGCCGCCTGTCGCAAGGCCATCGCCGCATCCTCCGACGAGGACCTCGCCAAACTCTGGAAGTTTAGCTACGGAGAACACGTCATCTGCAACAACCCGCGCGCGCTCACCTTCCGCCAGATGTGTTTCAACCACCTCATCCACCACACCGCACAGCTAGGCGTCTATCTTCGCCTCAACGACATCCCCGTCCCCGCACTCTACGGCCCCTCCGCCGACGAGCAATGGTCAGCCTGAAGGCAACCCCATCAGGCCGCACCTAAGGCCGCTTGTAAACCACCCCGTTCTTCATCACAAACGAAACCTTCGTCGTCGCCGAGATATCCACCAATGGATCTCCCGGCACCGCGATCACGTCCGCGTAGTATCCAGCCTTCAACTCCCCAATCTGTCCCGCCCACCCGAGCAGCTTCGCGCCGTTCAGCAGATCGGCCTGCAACACCGCCACCGGCTTCATGCCAAAATCCACCATCAACTCCAGCTCACGCGCCTGCGTCCCATGCGGAAACGGACCCACATCGCTCCCCACTGCCATCGGCACTCCCGCCGCCAACTGCTTCTTGAATTCCGCCGCATGATAAGCCTGCTCCTTGCGATCCCACTCCGCGCGAGCAGGAGTCGCAGCATGCTCCGCAAAGTACTCCGCAATCGCAAACGTAGGCACGGCATAAATCTGCTTCTCCTTCATGGCCTTCATCGTCGCATCGCTCAACTGATACGCATGATCCACCGAAGCTACCCCCGCCGCCACTGCGAACCCCGTCCCTGGCTCCCCCGTGGCATGCACTGCAACCCCACGCCCAGAACCCGCACCACCGCCCGTCCGCTCCGCCTCCTTCACCGCAGCCGCAAGCTCCGCCTCCGTGTACTGATAAGGCGTTTCAAACCCACCATCATGAAACGAATCCGTTCCCGTCTCATACACCTTCGTAAAGTCCGCCCCACCCTTCCTCTGCTCCCGCATCACCTTCACAATCTCCTCACTCGAATCCGCATAGTCCGCATTCGAGAGCACCCTCTGCGCCGGGTTATACCCAATCGCGTCCTCATGCCCACCCGTCAAATCGATTGCATTGCAACTCATCCGCATCCGCGGCCCCGGAATCAACCCGGAGTTGATCGCATTCCGCACTGCAACATCCGCACAACCCGCACCCTCGGTGCCCATATCGCGCTCAGCCGTAAACCCCGCCATCAGATCTGCCTTCGCCGCCCCCGCCGCAATCAGCGTCCGCTCCGGCACACTCTCCTGCACCGTCTGCAGATCCTCCGCCCCCGGATGCAGAAACAGATGCACATGCGCATCGATCAACCCCGGCATCAGCGTCGTATCCCCCAGATCAATCATCTCCGCGCCGGCAGGCCGCTCCACATGCGTTCCCACCGCAACAATCTTCTCTCCCTCCACCAGCACCTCACCCGGAGCCACCAACCTCCCCGCCGCCACATCCAGCATTCGCGCCGCATGCAGCACCACCACATGCTTCGTAGCCCCTGCATCCTGCGCCAAGCAAATCGCCGACGCCGCGAAACCCGCAACCAACCCCCAACCAACCTCGCAAACAAGTCCACAAAGAAGTTTTTTCATAGTCCCAGCAGCATACCGCACACCCCCAACAACCCACCTCCAGCGCCACGCAGCACTTTCCAATTGACTTGACAATCCATCCACGCTAAACACAACCATGCCCCGTCATCTTCCAGTCCTCCTTCGCCGGACGCTCGTCCTCCTCACCATCCTCATCTGCCCCGCATTCGCCGCGAACCCCAAACTCATCATCCGCAACGCCCGCATCATGACCATGGCTACCAATCAGCGCGAGCCCATCACCGGCTACCTCTCCATCGCACCAGACGGCACCATCCTCGCCGTCGCATCCGGGGAACCGCCCGCCACCCTCCACGCCGACAAAGTCATCGACGCCCAGGGCGACCTCATGATCCCCGGCTTCATCTCCGCGCACAGCCACCTCTGGCAGGCAGCCTACCGGGGTCTCGCCGCCGACAAGACCCTTCCCGGCTGGATCGACGACCTCTACGGCGTGCACGCCGCCAAAGCCACGCCCGAGGACATGTACTGGTTCGCTCTCCTCGGCTCGCTCGACCACCTCGAGCACGGCATCACCACCGCCTACAACTTCACCTACGGCGGACGAGCCAAAACCGCAGAGTTGAACAATCAGTTCGAAGAAGCCCAGTTTCGCGGCGCAGCCGAGTCCGGCATCCGCTTCGTGCACAGCTACGGCCCCGACCGCATGTCTCCCGCCATCACCATCGACCAGGCACGCGCACGCCTCAAGACCTTCCTCGAATGGACCGCCGCCCAACTGCCCAACCCGCATTTCCTCAGCGTCATGATCAGCGGCATGACCGCCTTTAACAACACCTACCAGCAATCCGTCATGGAAGCTGCCATGATGAAGGAGTTCCACCTCGGCAATCAGACCCACTACATCGAAGCGCCCGACGACCAAGGCGAACAGCGCTCCAAGTTTCGTTGGATGATGGACAGCGGCCTGCTCAACAACCAGCTCATCTTCGGACACTTCATCCACTCCGACGAATTCATCCTCCAGGAGACCGCCAAAGCCGGCGCCTCCATGTCCTGGAACCCGCTCTCCAACGGCCGCCTCGCCTCTGGCGTAGCCGACATACCGAAGTACCTCAAGATGGGCATCCGCGTCGGCATGGGCGTCGACGGCGAAGCCAGCGCCGACCTCGCCGACCCCTTCGAAAACATGCGCACCGGCCTCTACGCCATCCACGACAAGTACGAAGACGCCACCATCATGAGCCCCTACCAGGTTCTCTGGCTACACACCATGGGCTCCGCCGACGTCCTCAACGTCAAAGACAAACTCGGTTCCCTCGAACCCGGCAAGTTCGCCGACTTCCTCCTCATCAACCCGAAGCGTCTCGGCGTCTCTCTCGAAGACCCCTACGCAAACCTCGTCCTCATCGCCGCAGAGCGCGACATCGACAGCGTCTACGTCGGCGGCGAGCTCATGGTCGAACACAACCAGCTCCTCCACCAAGACCTCGACAAAGTCCAATCCGAAACCAACCGCCGCGTCCTCGCACAACACTAACGGTCGCGCCCTGCAAACCATAGAAACGCCGGGTGCCCCATACATCGAATCTGATGTATGGGCATCGGGCGAAAGCCCGACCGCTCTCTTTCGCCCACCACGCCTATCCGCAATGGCGAAAACTCCTACCCAACCTTCTCCGTCAACTCCGCCCACCTCGCATACAGCCCATCCGCAGCCTCCTGCGCCGCCTCCATCTCTGCCAGTGCCGCCGTCAGCTTCACCGCATCCACCGCCACCGCCGGGTCCTCAATCATCTCCCGAGCCTTCTGCAACCGATCCTCCGCCTCCTCCACCGCACCCTCAATCCCCGCATACTCCCGAGCCTCAAGATACGAAAGCTTCTTCTTCCCAAACGAATTCGAAGCTCCATTCGAAGCAATCGCTGTAGCAGGCGAAACTGCAACCCCCGCAGCCCCCGGGGCAATCGCCTCCTCCACCTTCACCCCCCGCCACTGCTCCCACTGCGAGTAGTCCGCAAACATCTCCGACCCACCTCGCCCATCCAGTCCCAGCACAATCGTCGACACCCGATCCAACATGTAACGATCATGGGTCACTAATACCAACGCGCCGGTGTACTCGAGCAGACTCTCCTCCAGAATCTCCAGCGTCGCGATATCCAGATCGTTCGTCGGCTCGTCGAGCAGCAGCAGATCCGCAGGCTCCAGCATCAACTTCGCAATCAGCACCCGCGCCCGCTCGCCTCCACTCAGCCTCTCGACAGGCTGATTGAGTTGTTCGCTGGTAAACAAAAACTTCGTAGCGTAACTCGCCACATGCACCACGCGACCCTGATAAACCACCGAGTCCGAGTCCGGAGCCAGCGCCCGCCGCAGCGTCACACCCTCCTCCAGTTCACGCATCTGGCTGAAGTAAACAATCTTCAGCGAAGCCGCCTTCTTGATCGTCCCCTGCGAAGGCTCCAACTCGCCAGTCAACAGCCGCAGCAGAGTAGTCTTCCCACTCCCATTCGGCCCCACCAACCCCACGCGCATCCCCGAGGTCACCAGAAAATTCAACCCCTCCACAATCTTCCGGTCCCCCAGCACAACCGAGACATCCTCCAGCTCCACCAGCCTCTTCGTCTGCCGATCCGTCGCCGAAAAATCAATTCCCGCGCTCGACGTCTGCACGCGCGAGTTGACCTCCTTCAGCTGCCCAATCAAATCCTGCGCATTATCAATCCGCGCCTTCGCCTTCGTACTCCTCGCCTTCGGTCCACGCCGCAGCCAGTCCACCTCAATCTTCACGCGATTCTTCAGCGCATCCTGCAGCTTGTTCTGCGCCTCCATATACGCCTGCTTGCCCTCGATAAACTTCGAGTACGTCCCCTTCACCCGCAGCAGCCCTTCGGCATACACGCGGTTCAACTCCACTATCTCTGTCGCCACATTCTCAAGAAAATAACGATCATGGCTGATAAGCACACAAGCAAAACTACCCTCATTCAGCAGCTCCTCCAGCCACGCAATCCCGGCCAAATCCAGATGGTTCGTCGGCTCATCCAGCAGCAGCACATCCGGATGCGTCACCACCGCCTCCGCAATCGCCAGCCGCTTCCGCCACCCACCGCTCAGCCGCGCCGCCTCCGCACTCAAATCCGGAAAACCCGTCCGCCCCGAAGTCTCCCGCAGCCGACCCTCATGCTCGCCCTCGGACACCTTCGCCCGCACCAGCGCAGCCTCCAGCACCTCACGCACCGTCACCCCAGGCGCAAACACCGACTCCTGCGCCACGTACCCAACCAGCGCCCGCTTCCGCACCGCAACATCGCCGGCATCGGCGTCTTCATCGCCCGCCAGCACCTTCAGCAGCGTTGACTTCCCCGCACCATTAGGCCCAATCAGCCCAATGCGATCTCCATCCGAAACAGTAAAACTGATCTCACGAAACAACGGCGTCGCGCCAAAGGCCTTAGTCAAACCCTGCGCATTTAAGATTGGTGGCATTTCTTCAGTCTACCGTCTCTCCCACGCGCTTCCTAATCGGCAGGAGCGGTTTCGACATCTGCCCAATAGCTGCTCCTGGCCGTCACCTTCAGCTTTGAGTAGCTCTGCAGACGCAGGCTGATGACGTGGAGACCGGGCAAAGGAGTCTGCGGTTGAAAGCTAAGCACATACCGATTCGGTATATGGTTTGAAATCGCAGCCAGACTGCGTTCCAGACTCTTCATGTCGGTGAGCTTGAAGTACTCCCCACCGGTAAGCTGTGCAACCGTCTCCGGAACATTGCGCTTCAGACTATCCGTCGCTTCAATCGCCGCCATCTTCGCAAGCGCCAGCGGCGGCGCAAGTTGCGTCAGGCAGTCATAAGCCTGAATAGCCTTGTTATGAGTAGCATCTGGGTCGGGATCAGGATCTTTCCCCATGCACCCATTCTGCGGGTTCGGATGATGATTCTCCATCCCCAACGCACCAGGCTGCGTCGGCAGCTCCCGCGCCGCATAGTGAGCAGCCTCGGACTTTCCCGTCGAAAAGCCAATGCTGTAGATCGTCGTATTCGTATCGCTGACAGCGCGCAACGCCTCTTCCATCTTCAAGTGGCTGCCTCGATCAAGCGTCTCGCTGATCAGCAGAATCGCACGCCGATACTGACGCGGCTGATTGCGAAGCAGATCGACGGAGAAGCCAAGTGCATCAAGAATCGCAGCTCCGTTATCCCCCAGGCCAACGTCGTGAATCGCAAGTGGCGAGGCGCAGTTCATCAGATGATGCTGCCGAGTACAGCCCGGCATCAGCGTCTGAATCGCATCCGCAGCAGCAGCCGTGTCGGAGGTAAAGCCCTCAAGCAAAGTCGGCGCGCTATCAAACGTAACCACAGCCACCTTGTGCGGCACGTTGCCAACAATCGACTCCAGCATCGGCCCCAGCGGAGGAGCAATCGAGCTGTACTTATTGAACTCGCGAGCGCCCGCCCCACCAACCTCGATCACCACAACCAGAGCCAGAGGTTCACCACCCGTTTCCTGCTCCAGCGTCAGCTGCTGAGGAACGCCGTCGTCCGTAAGTAAGAAGTCATCCGCCGTAAGCGTGTAGATAAGACTTCCAGACTTACTGCGAACCAGAGCGGGCACGACAACCAAAGTCGAGTGAGCACTCAAGGAGGGAACCTGCGAGATCTGAGGAGCAGTAGGTTGCGCAAAGGCAAGCGGCACATGAATTGCCAGGCTCGTGCATGCGAACGCGAATGCAGTCTGGCATCTCATGAACGACCTCTCTGAACTAGTTTAAGCGCATCGTCCCGTGAGCGAAACAACGCAGCTCAATCCACGCCCTTGCCAGTAACCAACTGAAAACTTCCTCGCGCAAGCTCCTCGACCTCCTTCCAGTTCACCCTGCCAACATCAAGTCGAAGTCCCACCCATCCCCGCGGTCCCACGTACGCAGGCATATAAAATCTCGCCGGATCGGCTTTGATCAGCGCCGCGTTATCCCCCGGGAGTACCTTGCACAGCACTCCAACAATACCGTCGCCATGATGATCGTTCACGAAGTATGCAAACGTCTTCTTCTTTACCCTGAAGCTCGCATGCAAACCCATCATCTGGCGCTCTGTCTTTGGAAACCCAAGGCAAACCTTGGTGAAGCGTGTCAGCCGCTCGTCTTCCTGCAGATCCGCATGCATAGAAACCCTTCGACGCTAATCCAGATCGAAATCCCGCAGCGGCCGATCCGTTAGCGGAGTCTCCTTCGCCTTCTTCACTGCCTCGGCAAACTTCTTCGCCATCACATCATCCTTGTTCTTCTGCGCATCCACGCTCTGCTGAAAGATCGAGTCCCTCCGCGCATCCGCCTCACGCAGCGCCTTCGCCGCCTCGCCAAAGTCCTCGAACATCTTCTTCTTCGGAGCCGACTTATGCGCAATCACAGACCGCGTCACCGGGTCCACCTTCAACATCGCCCCACAATCCGGACACATCACCTCAAACGCCTGATCACTCAAACCCATCGCAACACCTCACCCACCATTCTAGAACCGGCAACGCATCCAGGAGCCCCAGGTTTGCCTTTGCATCTAGGTACCCCAAGGCTTCAGCCTTGGGTCTCCGTCCAGCGATAAAAGAAGGGGCTTTAGCCCCTGGAGCATGCCTTCCTGCAGTCCAGCGAGTACGCTTCAGAAAAATCCATCAAAGCTACAGCCGCACCACCACATGCCCCGGACACTGATTCCCCGCCACTCCCACCAGCTTCTCCACCAACCCATCCCCATACCGCGCCATAAACCACACCCCAGCCACCACGCGCTCCTGCGGATGCCCCCCCGGAAACACATTCAGCACAATCGCCTCCGCATGCTTCCGCAGACTCGCCTCCTTCTGCAGCTCAAACGAAGCCGCCATCCTCCGCAGCCTGTTCATCTGGTACCGCATCTTCGAACCCGAAACCTCCGCCGACCTCCCCAGCGACTCATCCATCCCCGCAAGATACTCCGTCAGTGCGCTCAACTCCGTCTCCACCGCATTCCCCACAGCCGCAAGCTTGCGCTTCCCCTCAATCGGCATCGCCCGCGCACCCAGCCTCTGCGCCAACGCCTCCGCCGTCGTCATCGCATCCGGCAACTGCACCTCATCCTTATCCATCACCGTCGCAATCGCCGGCTCCAGCAGCGTCGCGCTCAACCGCGGCAGCACCGGCGTAATCCGCCCCAATATCGCTTCATACAAAACCGCACTCTGCGCAAAGTAAGCGATCTCCGCCGGCCCACCCACATACGCCGCCGTCGGCAACACCGTATCCTGAAACACCGGCCGCAGCAGAGCATTCGGGCTAAGCCTCTCCGGCGTCGCCTCCAGAATCGCAATCAACTCCGCCGTCGAATAACTCCGCCCGCCAGCCTTCCACTGAGCATCCCCATCAATGGGCGCCCCGCGTCGCAGAGCCACCCGCTCTCCCGTCGCCTCATCCAGCAGAAACAGCATCGACCCGCCCTCAGCCACCAAAACCTGCGCGTGATACCCACGCGCAACAAGCTCCTTACCCCGAGCAATCAAAGCACCCTGCAACTCCGCCGCATGTTCAATCGCATACCGCAGCGTACTCGCGCCCAGCGCATGAACCCCCCGCGAGGCTGCATCCATCACCACCAGCCCCTGCTCCGCAAAGATCTTCGCCATCAACCGCCCAAAGGCCAGCGCCAGCGAAGGCCGCCTCCCGCCCTCAGGCTCATAACACTCCCGCAGCCACTCGCTCACCGGAGCGAACTCCAGCAGCTCACTCGCCCGCTCCAGCACCGCCTCCAGCTCAGGCCCCGGAACCACCCCACCCACCGGCACCGCCCTCGACACCTTCAACCCGGCACGCAGCGTCTCAACCGAACTCTTCGTCAGCAGCGAAACCTGATCCACCTCTTCCAGATCATGGTCCTCCGTCGCCATCCAGAACACCGGCACGTGTTCTATCCCAGTGGCCCTGGTAGCCTCCTTCGCCCGCGCCACCGCCGTAGCCGCCTTCAAAATCGTCAACAGCGGCCCACCGAACAGCACCACCTGCTGCCCCGTCACCACCGCCCGCGCCCCCGCGCGCAACTTCGCAATATTCGCCTTCGCGGCGTCCCCCGCACCAAATTCAACAGCCTGCTTCTCCAACAAGTCCGCCAACGCTCCGGCATCCTTCCCCGGCTCGCCCCTTCCGATCCACCTCCCCGCAAACGGCTCCGCACCATACCACCGCCGAATCGCAGAGTCCCCGGCGCTCTCCGCCATCGCAAGATAGTCGCGGTAGATCTGCGACACATGCGGCAACACCGTGATCGGAAAACACTCAACGCTCATGCAGACCTATCCTCGAAGCTCGTACACTGCACCCTCGTTAGACTGCAGCAACACGCAAATTCACAACTAATTTCCGCGCATTCGGTTGGATGCCCGTCACCCAAGTCTAGATGCAGGATGATACTTTAGCCTTATGGCTGCAAAAAGAAAGCAGATAACCAAGCCCGGCGCTCCCCACCCCCAAGCCGCGAAACCACCAGCCGCAACCACCATCAAACCCGCGTCCAGCATCAAGCGCACATCCAGCATCAACCCCACATCCAGGTTCGCCAAACCCAAACTTATCTCCTCCAAACTCACCTATAAGGGCAGAGTCTTCTCCGTCTTTACCGATAAGGTCGAAGAGCCCAGCGGCTTCGTCCACACCCGCGACGTCATCCGCCACAACGGCTCCGTCGTCATCCTCGCCGTCGATGAGTCAAAGAACCCCGCAGACCCTGAGATCATTCTTATCCGCCAGTACCGCCACGCCGCCGGCCAGTTCCTCATCGAACTCCCCGCCGGCCGCGTCGACGCCAACGAAGCCACCCTCGCCGCCGCCAAGCGCGAGATGATCGAAGAGACCGGCTACCGCGCCAAACGCTGGACTCTCCTCATCAAATACTTCGCCAGCCCCGGCTTCCTCGGTGAGTGGATGCAGATCTACCTCGCCCGCGACCTCCGCGAAGGGACCGCCACACCCGAGCCTGACGAAAACATCGAAATCTTCCGCCTCCCCCTCTCCGAAGCCCTCGCCCTCATCACCGCCAACAAGATCCACGACGGCAAAACCCTCATCGGTCTCATGCTTTACGACTCAGCCCGTCGCGCAGGCCGCATCTAACAAACACCCGCAAGCGAGTGTTCTGTAAAGCCTCCACCGGACATAACGCTTGTTTATTTTAAGTCTTTACATTCCTTTCGTCCCATCAAAACCTTGCACACGGACTCACCCTCCACTCCTATCCATTACTTGGGTGCAAGTTCGTAACCAGACATGCCTGCCTCCCTCAAAAAACCCCAACGACAATTACCTCTCCGGAAAACTCCTCCCCCCCTCTTTGCGTCACATCTTCCAGATGGCGCTACCGTTGAAACGCTTTCAGTTCGCGGCGCACCATAGGTACAGAACCAAAGAAAGGGAGTCGCTCCAGTGGCACAATACAAGGGCACCGTGAAATGGTTTAACAACGCAAAAGGCTACGGCTTCCTGGGTCGCGACGGCGGGGCCGACGTCTTCGTCCACTACAGCTCCATCCAGCGCGAGGGCTACAAGAGCCTCAAAGAAGGGGATGAGGTTGAGTTCGACATCATCCAGGGCACCAAGGGACCTCAGGCCGATCAGGTAGCTCGTCTCAAAGAAGCGAGTCAGAGTCAAGCGAGTCAGACTCAGTAGTGTTCTCTTCCTCTCAGGTCGGTGCAGTGGCTCGTACGACCAGCCCTGCTCGATCCCTGTAAGCTCCTCCCAAATCTGTTGCATACTGACATCAGTGGCAGTACGCGCCTCTGAAGCCTTTCCATGGACAATATCTCGATCGCCCGCCTCCTCGATGAAACCGCCTCCCTCCTCGAGATCGACTCAGCCGACCCCTTCCGCATCCGCTCCTACCGCCGCGCCGCCGAAGCCGTCGAGCAGCAGACCACACAGCTCTCCACCATCGCCGAAGACCCCAAGCAACTCCTAGCCATCGCCGGCATCGGCAAGGGCATGGTCGCCAACATCCAGGCCTTGCTCACCACCGGCACCATGCCCCTCCGCGAAGAGCTCCTGCAAAAGTACAAACCCACCATGCTCGAACTACTTCGCCTCCCCGGCATGGGCCCCAAAACAGTAGCCCTCGTCTGGTCCGCCTGCCAGGTCTGCGACATCGACGGCCTCGAAGCCGCCGCCAAAGCCGGTCATCTCACCAAGCTCCCCCGCATGGGCGAAAAGTTCGTCACCAAGCTCCTCAAGGACATCGAAGATCACCGCAAAAACTCCAGCCGCTTCCGCATCGACAAGGCTCAGCAACACGCCGATACCCTCATCAACCTCATCCGAGCCTTCCCCGGCATCGACGAGATCATCCCCGCCGGCTCCCTCCGCCGCGGCCGCGAGACCGTAGGCGACCTCGACCTCCTCGCCACGGGCCCAGCGTGCGAACCCGACGTCGTCAGCGCAGCCGTCGAACACGTCGCCAATCTCCCGCTCATCGACAAGCTCATCGCCAAGGGTCAAAACAAAGTCTCCTTCACCCTCCGCAACAACCTTCAGGTCGACGTCCGCCTCCTCCCCCGCGCCAGCTACGGAGCCGCCCTCCAGTACTTCACCGGCAGCAAGATGCACAACGTAGCCCTGCGCCAGCGCGCTATCAAACGCGGCCTCACCCTCAGCGAATATGCACTCCTGCGCCTCGAAGACAACGTCATCGTAGCCGCCGCCAGCGAAGCCGAGATCTACAACGCTCTCGACCTCGACTACATCCCACCTGAACTCCGCGAGAACGGCGGCGAGCTGGAAGCCGCCGCAACCCACACCCTCCCACAGCTCATCACCCTGGCCGACATCCGCGGCGACCTCCACATGCACACCGAAGCCACCGACGGCCGCGACACCATCCGTCAGATGGCCGAAGCCGCCCTCGCCCGCGGCCTCGCCTACATCGCCATCACCGACCACAGCAAAAACCTGGCCATGACCAACGGCCTCGACGACGCCCGCGCCCTCGCCCACATCAAGCGCATCCGCGAAGTCGACCTCGAAATGGAAGGCAAGATCCGCATCCTCCCCGGCATCGAAGTCGACATCCTCGGCGACGGCGCCCTTGACCTCGACGACTCCACCCTCGCCCAGATGGACATCGTCGTAGCCAGCGTCCACTCCCACTTCAATCAACCCACAGAAGAGATGACCGCACGCGTCCTCCGCGCCATCGAGAACCCACACGTCCGCATCCTCGGCCATCCCACCGGTCGCAAGGTCCTCGGCCGCGAGGCCTACGCCATCAACATCGACACGATCTTAAAATCCGCCGCACAAAACGGCGTAGCCGTCGAACACAACGCCAGCCCAGCCCGCGCCGACCTCAACGACCTCCACCTCCGCCTCGCCAAAAAACACAACTGCAAGATCGTAATCAACACCGACGCCCACGCCACCGAAGAGCTCGACCAGATGCGTTACGGCATCACCCAGCTCCGTCGCGCCTGGCTCACCCCAGCCGACATCCTCAACACCCAGCCCACCGCCGAAGCCCTCCTCAAAAACCTCCGCCCCAAACCGTGACGCCGAACAATCAGGGAACAGAAACCCCCACCCCGCCGTACCCACCAACAGACGAAATCCCCTCGTCAAGCAACAGGAGACCCTCGTGCGCAAATCGTTCTTGTCCGCCGCACTGATCCTCGCAACCACTCTCACTGCGCACGCGGCTCAAGCCGACTCACAGTCTCAATCCGACTCCATGAACTGTACCGAGTTCGACAAGCCCATCATCACGCACGACTACACCAGCGCCCCCTCTGACATCCTCCACCCGCACCACCTCGAACTCACGCGCCCCTTCGCCCCCAACGCAAAGCTGAAGCTCCACATCTGCCGCTCCGACCTGCGCATCAACATTCGGCCCGACGCCAAAGAGATCAAGCTCACCGTCGACCTCGACACCCAATCAGGCAGCTACACCGTCGCCGACTCCATCCAGACCATCCGCGTCCAGCCAGACAAAGGCGTCATCAATCTCAACTTCCCCAAGGCAGCCCACGCAACCGTAACCGTCACGCTACCCATGGGCCTGAACTCCGAAAATGAGATCAACCTCGGCTACGGCGACCTCGACTTCAACGCCATCGGCAGTGCCGGCAACCGCGAGGTCAACGTAGGCATGGGTCACATGCAGCTCATCGTCGACAATGACAAAAACTACTCCAAGATGGAAGTCAACGTAGGCATGGGCACCCTCCACGACCACCGCCCCGGCGGCCACGACGGCCACATCGTCGTCAGCAAAAACTACTCAGGCACCGGCGCCGGTTCCCTCCAGATCAACGTAGGCATGGGCTCGCTCGACATCCGCAACGACTAAGAACCCTCCCGCCTCTCCGCCCGTATCCAAACTGCTCCCGCGAAGCCTCGCAATTAAACGCATAGCTTCTCCCGCCCTGCGGCTGCTATGCTTCCCCGCTGTGAGCCCGCGCCCTGACATCTCGTCTCATCCGTACGCTCTCGCCCAGGAGGCGCACAACCCACCTCTCGCTGCGCGGCACCTTGAAGAACCTGCAAGGACCTCCATGAGAAAGCCTGAACGCAGCTTCTGGCAGATCTGGAATATGAGCTTCGGCTTCCTCGGCATCCAGTTCGGCTGGGGCCTCCAGATGGCCAACATGAGCGCCATCTACGAGTACCTCGGAGCCCGCGCCGATCAGATCCCCATCCTCTGGCTCGCCGCCCCACTCACCGGCCTGCTCATCCAACCCATCATCGGCAACGCCAGCGACCACACCTGGGGGCCGCTTGGCCGCCGCCGCCCCTACTTCCTCGTCGGAGCCATCCTCAGCTCCCTCATGCTCCTTCTCATGCCCAACTGCTCCAGCCTCTGGATGGCCGCTGGCATGCTCTGGATCCTCGATGCCTCGATCAACGTCAGCATGGAGCCCTTTCGCGCCTTCGTCGCCGACATCCTCCCCGAAGGACAGCGCACTCGCGGCTTCGCCATGCAGAGCCTCTTCATCGGCCTCGGCGCCGTCATCGCCTCCGCACTTCCCTGGCTCCTCACCAACGTCTTCCACATGACCCAGGTCATCGGCGACACCCGCGCCGTCCCCACCACCGTCCGCATCTCCTTCTATATCGGCGCCGCGGCCTACCTCGGCTCCGTCTTATGGACCATCTTCACCACGCCCGAGTACCCACCCGAAAATATGGAAGCCTTCCGCCGCGCGAAGAAGGAAAAAACCGGCCTCATCGCCGGCGCAAAAGAGATCCTCTCTGCAATCGCACACACGCCGGAGACCATGCGCAAACTCGGCCCCGTTCAGCTCTTCACCTGGCTCGGCCTCTTCTGCATGTGGCTCTACTTCCCCGTCGCCGTCGCCCACAACGTCTTCGGCGCGAACGACCCCACCTCACCCCTGTACAAAGAAGGCATCGAGTGGGGAGGCATCTGCTTCGCCGCCTACTCCGCCGTCTGCTTCGCCTTCTCCTTCACCCTGCCCTGGCTCGCCAAAAAAATCGGCAGAAAAAAGACCCACACCGCCTGCCTGCTCTGCGGAGCCATCGGCCTCATCTCCGTCGTCGTCATCCACAACAAGTACATTCTGCTCTTCACCATGCTCGGCGTCGGCATCGCCTGGGCCAGCACCCTCTCCATGCCCTACGCGATGCTGGCGGCCACCCTCCCCCCGGAGCGCACCGGCGTCTACATGGGCATCTTCAACTTCTTCGTCGTCACCCCCGAAATCCTCGCCTCCCTCTTCTTCGGCTGGATCATGACTCACTTTCTCCACAACAACCGCATCTACGCCATCATCGCCGGTGGCCTCTGCATGCTCATCGCCGCCGCCCTCATGCAGCGAGTCACCGATCCCCGCACCCTCAGCGTTCAGGACGTATAACCGGCAAACGCAGAAAAGCCCCGGCTCACCGAGGCTCCCTCCAACAGACCAAAACAACTACTTCGTCTTCTTCATCCGCTTCACCACGCCAGCCAGCGAGTGCTCATTCATCGCTGCCACCGCATCCCCGCGCACCTTCTTGATCCACGCGCTCACAGCCTTATCCTCGATACTCAGCCAATCCCCCGCCGACGCCTCAAATACATTCCCAATCCCGATCTGCTTCGCCGGAAGCTTCAGCTTCGCACCGCCATGCGGCCCCTTCTTCTGTTCAATCAGCCCTGCTTTATGCAGCAGCAGAAAAGACCTCCGCACCATCACGGCGCTCTCTTTCAACTCCTCTGCAATCGCCGACGAAGTATGCATTGCTCCCGGCTCGCTCGCCAGCACCGCCAAAATTCGCACGCTCAACTGAAACCGCCCGCTCTGTGCCATTCAAAAAAGCTACCACACCCAGCCGAGGATTCGCCGCCTCATCCCCCATCCGCGAAAAATTCTCCACCCCACCAACATGTAAACTTCTTTAGTGAACATCCTTTTTGTCGGCGACGTCTTCGGCTCCGCCGGCCGCCACATCGTCCGCGAACACCTCCCCCACGTCCTCGAAACCAACGCCGTCGACCTCCTCGTCATCAACGGTGAGAACGCCGCCGGCGGCTTCGGCATCACCCCCTCCATCGCAGAAGAGCTCTTCGACCTCGGCGCCCACGTCATCACCACCGGCAACCACATCTGGGACAAGCGCGAGATCTTCGAATACATGACCGTCCCCGCCGACTCCCACGCCCGCGGCCGCCGCGTCCTCCGCCCCGCCAACTACGCCGTCGGCACCCCCGGCTTCGGCGTCTACCAGGGCGAGCTCCCCACCGGCCAGGCCTACGCCGTAATGAACCTCCAGTGCCGCGTCTTCATGTCCTCCTGCGACGACCCCTTCCGCAAAGCCGACGAGCTCCTCAGCAAGATCACCGCCAAGGTCATCCTCCTCGACCTCCACGGCGAAGCCACCTCAGAAAAAGTAGCCCTCGGCTGGTACCTCGACGGCCGCATCACCGCTCTCCTCGGCACCCACACCCACATCCCCACCGCCGACGAGCGCATCCTCCCCAACGGAACCGCCTACCAGACCGACGTCGGCATGTCCGGCCCTTACGACTCCGTCATCGGCGTAGAAAAAGAGCTCGTCCTCGCCCGCTTCCTCACCGGCATGCCCGGCAAGTTCGAACCCGCCAAGGGCAACCCCAAGATGTGCGCCGCCCTCATCAACTGCGACGGAGCCACCGGCCGCGCCCACCACATCCAGCGCATCATGCTAGGCGAATAACAAGCCGCCCAAAAGCAAGAGCAGTCCGCAAAGGCTGCTCTTCTTTTTGGGCCGTCATCAAAAAAATGGACCGCACTACTTCCTGCTAGCCGGCGGCACAATCCCATTCATTCGCAGATACTCCACCAGCTGTCCATAGTGGTCCGACGCATGCGCCACCAATCCCCCCGCCAGGCTCGCCCGCGTATTGGTCCCCTTCACGCTCTCAAACGCATTCTGCGCAGTCAACGTCGCAACCGCCTTATGCGCAAACACGAACGAAGCCTTCACCGCCGCCACCGCCGCATCCTTGTTCTTGATATCGGCCAGCGCCTTCACATCCACATCCGGCTTCATCCCGCCCACCATGCTGCCGTAGTAGTAGTTCGCCGACGCCACATGCAGCACCATCTGGCGAAACGTGCTCACCTTGGTATATTCGCTGCCCTGCCCCGCCACAAAGATCGCAGCACTCGGCGCAAAGTCGTACTTCTCCGCCGGCATCGCCTCGGCCAGCGGCACAAACTGCTTCTCAAAATCGCTCAGCATCCCATCGAAGCTCTTCGCCGGTTCAACGATCGTTCCCGCCGCGATCTTCGGCCCCTGCGCATCCCCCTGCGCCTGCAATCCCGTCACACAACAAGCCGCCAGCGCCAACACCACAACCATCCGCTTCATCATCATCCTCCTCCAGTTTTTTGGGCAACCTCGCTACCGCAGTCGCAGAGCCGCGCTAAGCCTATCAGGTTTCGTCCCCGCAGATGTCACAACAAATTCACACACACCGTTGGTCGGAATCCTAGTTCGCGACCAACGGGAGCGCCGAGCGAAGCGGTATACAAGTCACGAAGTGACCGCACTCCGCGCAGGAGGCCCGTCCGGCAGGACAAAATCCTTACGCAGCAGGAAACCACGCATGAGCCTTGATCTCCTCAATCTGAAACCCATGCCGCGCGCTGTGCTGGCCCAACACCACCAGCCACTGATAACAGTCCAGATCTCCGAACGAAATATGAGGAAAGAAATGATCGCGCAGATTCGCCTCGGTCTCCGCCGCAAATGCAACTGTAACCGCTCTGGTCTCTTGTAACTCACGAACTAACTCGCTCCGGTCCGGCCATCTCCCCGTCGGACGAACTACCTCCCGAGCAATCAGTTTGTTACTCCGGCCATTGGCCACCCCAAGAACCAACGGCTCCTTCGCGCCAACGTCCCCCTTCTTCTCAGGCTCCGCCGGCCCTTCCAGAGTCTTCGCAATCGCCGACCTGATAAATCCTTCAAACACAATCAGGTGCTCGATATTATCGGCAATCGACCAACGCTCAGGCCTCTCCCGAAAGCTCCACTGCTCGTCCGTCAATCCACGCACCAACTCCAACAGCCTCGCTTCACTCGAAGCCAACTGCTCCATCACCAGCCGTCTTTCATGGTCTTTCATACCGTTATTACTACCCAATCAATCCGCCCCACGCAAGGCGCAAGCGCTCACCTCTCCCTGCGCGTCCCCGCAGCAGGATACAATCGCGGCCATGCGAAGGCTTATGTGGGCCGTCTGTTTCACTGGAAATAGGCACAGTCCAAACACCGCACGCGAAACAACCGCAAGCATGGAGCAACCGCATGCAAAGTTCTTCCTTCGAAGTCATCAGTCTTTCGACTGAATCAGCAACAGCCGAGAGCTACAACAACCATTCCATCGCCAGTGTCAACGATCATGAAGTTCGCATAAGCATCATGACCGAGGCTTATCCCTGGCACTGCCATCCCGACTCCGATGAGAGCTTTCTCGCATTGGAAGGGGGCCTCTTCCTTGACTTTGACGACCAGACCGTCGAGCTCCTGCCCGGCCATATGATCACCGTCAAACGAGGCGTCCGTCACCGCACCAGACCAATCCACGATCGTTCCGTCAATCTCACCTTCGAACGGGCCAACGCACAGACCGAGGCGCTTCCCTCGCCAGGCGAGTGACTCGGTCCTCTGAGAATGTCACAAACTACTTCGCACACCCGCTCTCACACCGCTCGAGAGGGGAGCCGCCTAGTCCCAGTTCGCACGCGCCCACTTGATCAGTTGCAGAAAGGCAGGTCCGGCCGAGGCCACGTTGTTATCGTCTTCAAACGGCCATGGAGCAAAAGGGTTGAACGAGAACTCCGCCTCCCCTCCGACATCCACGGCCACAACATAAGGCCCATCCGGCCACTCCGCAAGATACGGCCCGCCGGAGTCCCCAGGACTGGAATCCCCATCCTGAGTCTCCAGTTCCATCGCATCGCCGGAGTCGTTGCTATCCTCGTCATCGTCGTGAAAGCTGATGCCACCCTGAAACGAAGGCTGCTCCGCATTCGCAATCAGCCCCGGATAGCCCACCAGAGTCCAGACATTCTGATCGTTCCAGCTGTCGTCATACGCCCGTGCTCCGAGCCAGCCCAAACTATCTCCCAAGCGGTCCTGCAGCTTCAACACTGCAAAATCAAACGCGGGAGCTGGAGGGCTATTCGTGTCGTACGAAGAAGACGCCTCAACATACGAGGTCACCCCGGCGCCCGCGACCGACACTCCATTGAAGTAGCCCGGCGTAAACTGAATCATCGCCGGATTGGCACCCCACGGCACCACGTGCGACGCCGTGATCACGGTATTCGGTCCCACCAGCGTTCCCGTTCCGAACCCCGACGGGATAAAGCTCGAAGGATCCGTGTAGACATCCAGCCTCCCAATGCACTGCCAGGGATACCCCGACGGGAAAAATGCCTGCCGCACATCGGTGCCCCAGATATACCCATGCGGATAAAGACGGCTGCCGTCCTTGCGCCTCATCACGCTTCTCGTAATCCGAGGAGACAGCTTCGGATGATAGATCCGGTCTGCCCACTCCGCATAAAAAGGAGGCTCAGGCGGCGGCAGAGGCAGCGTCGGAGCTTCAACCCGCACTCCCGGATTCTGGCGAATGTACTCCTGAACAGGCAGCCCACGCACGTACCCATACTTGTTCTCAATCTGGAAGGCCGTCATCTCACCGGTCAGCGATACCTTGCGGATCAACTTCTCTAACTTCAGATCGCCCGGCGCATCGATGAAGGTAAAGCTGTTGGTGGACTTGAGCGATTGCAGCGCCTTGGGCGGCGTTCCGTGCTTCATCACGTTATCCAGGCGAAACACCTGCTCTGGAGTCAGCGGTAAAGAGGATTTGTGAGAGTCCGACTTTGCCTTTTGCACCTTTCCTGCCATGACGATCTCCTTGTGATTCCACTCCGAATCCCAGGGGCCCATCCTTCATGCCTTATGGTGAACAATAGGCTGACTCCGTTACGCTCGACAGCTCTCTTTCACTTCAACCCCACGGCGAGACCACCGCCGCCGATCTTATATCGGCTCCTGGATCGGCCACTCCCGGCAAGCCAATCAACTGCAATCGGCGACACAGTAAAATAAAACCATGCGCCGAATCTACCTGGACGCCAACGCCACCACACCCCTCCTCCCCGAGGTCTTCGAGGCCATGCGTCCCTTCTTCCTCGAGCACTACGGCAACGCCAGCTCCATCCATCAACAGGGCCAGTTCGCCCGCGCCGCCGTCGACCACGCCCGCGACAGCATCGCCCGCCTCCTCCACTGCCGCACCTCCGAGATCGTCTTCACCTCAGGCGGCACCGAGAGCGACAACCTCGCCCTCTTCGGCACCCTCGGAAGCCCAAAGCTCACCGGCGAACCCGCTCACCTCATCACCACCAGCATCGAGCACGACGCCATCCTCCGCGCCGCCGAATCCCTGGCCAAGAAGAACGTAGAAGTCACGTTCCTCCCGAGCACCCCACAAGGCATCATCGAACCCGCAGCCTTAGTGGCCGCCATCCGCCCCAACACAAAGCTTGTCAGCGTCATGTTCGCCAACAATGAGACCGGCGTTATCCAGCCCATCGCCACGCTGGCCGCCATCGCCCATGCCGCAGGCGCGCTCTTCCACACCGACGCTGTTCAGGTCGTAGGCCGTCTCCCCCTCGACCTCAGCCCCAAAGGCCCGCTCAAGGACGTCGACCTACTCACCCTCTCCGGCCACAAGATCTACGCCCCCAAGGGCATCGGCGCCCTCTTCGTGCGCCGCAGCGTCCGTCTCGCCCCCATGCTCCACGGCGGCTCCCACGAGCGCCAGCGCCGCGCCGGAACCGAAAACGTAGCCGGCATCGTCGCGCTCGGCAAAGCCGCCGAGCTAGCCCAGCAATGGCTCATAGAAACTCCCACCACCACCACAAATCCGGGTGCCCCACACATCGCGTCTGATGTGTGGGCATCGGGCGCAAGCCCGACCGCTCTCTCCCAAACAGCCGACACCCCAGCTCACCTCGAAGCCCTACGCGACCGCCTCGAACAAGGCATCCTCTCCCAAATAGAAGAGTGCGGCGTCAACGGAGCCGGAGCCCCCCGCGTCTCCAACACCACCAGCCTCTACTTCGATCACATCGAAGCCGAAGCCCTCGTCATCGCCCTCGACCTCAAGGGCCTCTCCGTCAGCGGAGGCTCCGCCTGCCAGTCCGGCGCCACCGAACCCTCCCACGTCCTCACCGCCATGGGCCTCTCTCCCGCCCGCGCCCGAGCCAGCATCCGCTTCTCCCTCTCGCGCCTCACGACCGCCGAAGAGATCGACCACGCCCTTACCCTAATCCCCGCCGCCGTAGCCCGCCTCCGCGACCTCAGCCCCACCTGGCACAAGTCCCCCACCCACCCTCATTCCCGCATAACGACACATGCCGTCTAAGAAAAGTGGCGTTCTACAAAATGGACTCGGAAAATTGCGCGATCAAAGCTGACAAGCGAAATGGATGTTCAACGAATGGGAAAAGTCTCAGATAAAGAGAATCTTGCAAGGATGAAGATAGCTTTCAGAAGATGGTTGAAAGCTACTTATCTGACGTTAGCACTGCTCATCTTCTCGATCTGCTCCGTAATTCCCTTCCTCGAAGGCCATCGCTGGCATGACTTCTGGAATTTGGGAAAAATTCTTATCGTGACATCGGGTACTTTGTTTGTCGGGCTATTGTGGGTAGCCGGCATGACTTATAGCATATGGCTTTATGTCAGCGAACCGATCAGCACTCGCAAGCGACGAAGACCCTAGTCTAGCGACCATACGAGGGACCATCCGATTGCGGTAACAGAACGCCTCGCAAGAGGCGGCCTTCACAAAAATAAATCCAAAAAGACTGGCGTATCTTCCGTCAAGGAAAAACACGCGGCGAAACACCACGTTCCACCACGCATCTCACCATAACTTCACCATCAAAACACCACATCCAGAACACCGTTTTTCCCAAAAACCCCAGCAAAAACACCCTCACAGGTACCAAGGAATATTAACCACCACAATCCGCTGATTCCCCTTCACCAGCAGCAGCAGCTTTAGCAGCTGAACCCGCTGATTATGCAGCGCATTCTCCCACCAGTGCCGCACCACCAGCTCCGGCAGCAGCACCGCCACCTTCCGCCCGGGATTCTCCTCCTCGAGCTTCAAAATGTAATCCATCAACGGATTGATAATAAAGCGGTAGTTCGACGGAATCGTCACCAGCTCCGGCTCCTGCAACCCCTCTTTCTTGATCGGATCCATCACATACTCGTGCCAAAGCTCGTCCAGGCTGCCCTCCTCGTCATCCGAGTGCACATGCACCACCTTGATCTCCTTCGACAACAACAGCCCGAACCGCATCGCCTTCTCCGTAATCCGGTCCCATCGCGCCATCGGTATCACCACAATCGGCTCCTGAAGATTCACCAGGTTCAACGGAGTCATATCCGACATCTCTCGCCGCACCCGCGAGTAGTGCCGCTTCACCACCCACATCACCCCGATCAGCACCGGCACCAGCAGCGCCGTCACCCACGCGCCCGCGCGGAACTTCGCCACCAGCACCACCAGCGTGGTAATCCCAGTCGCCACCGCGCCAATGCCGTTCACAAACATATGCCAGACGCGGCCTTTGTGCGCCTCGCCCTTCATCCAATGAACCACCATTCCTGCCTGCGAGAGAGTAAACGCAAGAAAGGCTCCAATCGCATACAGCGGAATCAGCCGGTCCGTCACACCGCCAAACAGAATCAGGATCACCGCCGTGAACCCCGTCAGCGCATAGATCCCATGCGAGTACAGCAGCCGCCGCCCGCGCAGAATAAACACATGCGGCAGATAGTCATGCAGCGCAATCGCCCGTGTCAGACGCGGAAAGTCCGCGAACGCCGTGTTCGCACTCAGCGCCAGCGCCAGCAACACGCTGCCCATCGTCAGAAAATAAAACCACCCGCGCCCGAAGACCGCAGTCACCAGCAAACTCAACAGACTCTGAAACTGCGCCGCATCCGGATCCATCGGCATGATCCGATAAGTCTTCGCCAGGTAAGCAATCCCGAACAACAACACCATCAGTATCCCGATGATCACCGTCAGCGTCCGCTGCGCTCGCTGCACCCTCGGCTCGCCGAACGCCATCACGCCATTCGACACCGCCTCCACCCCAGTCATCGCCGCGCAGCCGCTCGCAAACGCCTTCAACAGCATCCACATCCCCAGCGTCCCAACGGTGGCCGGCAGAGCAGCTGGAATCGGAGCCATCGCCATCGGATGCCCACCCGCATGAACCGTCTTCCACATCCCAACCACGATCAACGCCAACAGCGTACTGACAAATAAGAACGTCGGAATGATGAACGCCGTCCCCGTATCCTTCACGCCGCGCATATTCACCAACGCAAGAATCGTAAGAATGACGAGACATATCAGCAGAGTATGAGGTTGCAACCGTGGCACCGCCGACGTCAGCGCCGTCACGCCCGCCGAGATTCCCACCGCCGCCGTCAAAATGTAGTCGATCATCAGCGCCGCCGCCGCCAGCAGCCCAGGCTTCTCCCCCAGGTTCTCCGACGCGACCGTATAGCTCCCACCCCCACCCGGATACGCCGCAATCGTCTGCCTGTAGCTGAAGTACACAATCGCCAGCAGAATCAGGATCGCGCCGATAATCCGCCAGCCGTACTCCACGCCGCCGATCCCCAACGGAATCAGCAGCGTCATCGCCGCCTCTGGTCCATACGCCGCGCTCGTCAGCCCATCCAGGCCAAAGATAGGGATTCCTGCGGCTACACCAATGTGCTCTGCCCGCTCCTCACTCGTCGCAAGCGGCCGTCCAATAATCGAATCTGTAAGTGACATACGATTTAGATCGTACCGCCTCTGTCAACTCAACTCACTCAATCTCTGCATTTAACCTTCACGCCCTGCAAAAAAAATTGTAAAGATCTCATAAAGACCGTGCCCGCGATTCCGCCGTCCAACCAGCCTCCCACAGTCCCAGCGCACCTATAATCAATTCACTAAAGCTTTCAGGAGAATCCATGTCCGCAGCCGCTCTCTACGACATCCCCGTGCACAGAATCACCGGCGAAGGAGCGTCCCTCGCCGACTATCGCGGCAAAGTCCTGCTCATCGTCAATGTCGCCTCCAAGTGCGGTCTCACCCCCCAATACGACGCCCTCGAAAAGATCTACGCCCGCTTCAAAGACTCCGGCCTCGTCGTCTGCGGCTTCCCGGCCAACGACTTCGGCGGCCAGGAGCCAGGCTCCAACGAGGACATCCAGACCTTCTGCCGCTCCACCTTCGGCGTCGACTTCCCCATGTTCTCCAAAGTCACCGTTACCGGCCCTGATACCCATCCCCTCTACCAATCCCTCATCGCCGCCCAGCCCAGGGCCACCAGCCCCGGCCGCGAAGCCTTCCGCGAAAACCTCAACGGCTTCCTCCAGCAGCACGGCACCACCACCAACCCCGAACCCGGCATCCTGTGGAACTTCGAAAAGTTCCTCATCGACCGCAACGGCCAAGTCGCCGCCCGCTTCTCGCCCGAAGTCCTCCCCGACGATCCCACCATCGTCGCCGCCATCGAATCCGCCCTCAACTCCTAGCCTCAAACTCCAGTCCGAACGAGGATTGATCTGCTGTTGCCGGGTGCCCCACACATCGACCTTGATATGTGGGCATCGGGCGCAAGCCCGACCGCTCCCGCCCATCTCCTCTCCGCCGACAGCCCAACCCACCTCGGAGCCTCCTCGACCGCCTCAGAGACATTCCAACCGCAACCCACCCGCTTTTGGCGTCTTCTCCAGCCTCAACATCGTCTATCCTTCTAATATCTAAAATCTTCGCCTCACTTCGAGAGGAAATTCCCGTTCATGATCGTCCGCCGCACCCTCCTGCCTCTAGCTCTGCTCACCCTCGGAACCCCTGGCCTCCTGCAAGCCCAGCAGACCCCCATCCGGATCACCGCCGACCTCTCCGAGGCTCCGCGCAAGCTCTACCACGCCGAAGTCGACATCCCCGTCCAGCCCGGCCCCGTCGCGCTCACCACTCCCAAGTGGATCCCCGGCAACCACCGCCCCACCGGCCCCGTCGATGACATCACCGGAGTCGTCTTCACCGCTAACGGCAAAGTCCTCCCCTGGCGCCGCGACGACGAAGACCTCTACGAGTTCCACGTCACCGTCCCCGCCGGCGTCACCACCCTGCACGCTCATCTCGACTGCATCGTCACCGCCCGCGTCAGCGACAAGCTAGCCGTCCTGGAATGGGAAAAACTCCTCCTCTACCCCGCGAAAACCCCCGTAAAAGACATCGCCATCCAGCCCTCGGTCAAAGTTCCCGCAGGGTGGGGCATCGGCAGCGCCCTCACCCCAACCGACGGCTACGATCCGCAAAATCCAAAGGGCGGTCTCACCCACTACGCCCCCACCACCGTCGAACAACTCGAAGACTCCCCCGTCATCACAGGCCAGTACTTCCACGAGTTCGCCCTCGCCCCCGAGGTCACCCCCAAGCACTACATCGACGTAGTCTCCGACTCGCCCGAAGACTCCAACCTCCGCCCTGCCCTCCTCGCCGAACTCAACAACCTCGTCCGCGAGACCGGAGCCGCCTACGACTCCCGCCACTACGACGTCTACCACTTCCTCCTCACCCTCTCCGACGTAGCCGGTGGCGAAGGCCTCGAGCACGGCCAGTCCTCCGACAACGGCGTAGGCGAAAAAGGCTTTTCCGACCCCAGCCATCAACTCGCCGAATCCGACCTCCTCTCCCACGAGTTCACCCACTCCTGGAACGGCAAGTACCGCCGCCCCTTCAACCTCTATCAGGACGACTTCGAGAAGATGCAGCAGGGCTCGCTCCTCTGGGTCTACGAAGGCATGACCCACTACCTCGGCAACGTCCTCGCCGCCCGCTCCGGCCTCAAATCGCAGGAGCAGTACCGCGACATGCTCGCCCTCTCCGCCGCCCAGCTTGACTACAAACCCGGCCGCGAGTGGCGTCCCACCGAAGACACCGCCATCGCCGCCAGCATCCTCCGCGGCGGCAACCCCGCCTGGTCCAACTGGAAGCGCGGCCAGGACTACTACCAGGAGGGCGAGCTCTTCTGGCTCGACGCCGACACCCTCATTCGCCAGAAGACCGACAACAAAAAATCCCTCACCGACTTCCTGCATCTCTTCCTCGGCGAAGGCGGCAACACCGGCCCCCTCATCGTCACCTACAACCGCGACGAGCTCATCGCCGATCTCAACCAGGTCCTCCCCTACGACTGGGCCACCTTCATCCACGAGCGCATAGACAACATAAACCCACACGCCGACCTCGCCGGCATCGAACGCGGCGGTTACAAGCTCGTCTACACCGACGAACCCTCGAAGTCCGAACGCACCCTCGCCAACTCCGGCAGCCGTCGCGGCAGCTCCGTCAACGTCTGGTACTCCCTCGGGCTCCGCGTCTCCGCCGAAGGCAACATCGCCGACGTCCGCTGGAACAGCCCCGCCGACAAAGCCAAACTCTTCCCCGGACAAAAAATCGTCGCCGTCAACGGCAACGTCTACTCCGCCGATGCCCTCAAGACCGCAATCAAGCAGGCCAAGGGAACAACCGAGCCCATCCACTTCATCCTCCAGAGCGACGCCTTCGTCACCACCGCCGACATCGACTACCACGACGGCGCCCGCTACCCGCAACTAATCCGTGTGGACGGCACCCCCGCCTACCTCGACGAAATCACCAAACCCCTGGCCAAATCCGAACCCATCCCTGCCGAAAAGAAAGAAAAAGACTCCACCGAATAATCGTCACACCGCAGCACAAAACAAAGCGCCGCTCTCCATCAAGAGCGGCGCTTTTTTGCTGCGGCCATCAAGCACGCTGGGATAAGCTTGGAATCCATCACGCGGAGATGCTCGCCTTCATGCTGACCCTCACCCAAAACATCGTCATCCTCATCGTCACAATGACCTGCTCCATGCTCTTCCTGGCACTTCTCAACCGCATCTGGCCACGCGAACGGCGCACCGTACACAACGACCTCATCGGCTGGCAACTCGGCATCCTCGGCACCACCTACGCGGTCATCCTCGGCTTCATGCTCTACACCGTCTGGACCAACTTCGGAGAAGCCAACCTCAACGCCGACCTCGAAGCCAACTCCCTGCGCAACGTCTATCACATCGCCGAAGGCCTGCCCACGCCGCAACGAATACTCCTCGAGCAGCAGGCCCGAGCCTACGCCGACGCCGTCATCAACTACGACTGGCCCGAGATGCACCAGAGCAAACTCCCCGAAGAGAGCCACCTTCTCAATCGCGACATGTGGAAGACCCTCATGTCCGTCAAAGCCGCCACGCCCTCCGAGCTCATCGCCGAAGATCACGCCCTCACCGAACTCAGCGCCCTCACCGAGCACCGCCGCACCCGCCTCCTCCAAAGCGCCTACCGCCTCCCCACCATCTTCTGGGCAGTCCTCCTCGTCGGCGGACTCGTCACCGTCCTCTCCGCCTCCCTCTTTGGCTCCGCCAATCGAGCCCTTCACGCTGTTCAGGTCTTCTGTTTCACCCTCCTCATCACCCTCGTTCTCCTCGCTATCGCCGACGTCAACCTGCCCTTCCGCGGCTGGGTGCACGTCAGCGACTACGCCTTCCAGCGAGCCCAGCAAAATATGAACGACTAGCAGCGTAGCCCAGACAGAAACGCTGGAGCTTTTCCCATTCCGACCAACGGGAGCACGAATATCGCCAGTCCCGCCAAAGCAGGGTATACAAGTCACGAAGTGACCGCGCCACGCGCAGTGGGCTCATCCGGCAGGGCCTATCTTTCAGAGTAAAAACGCTCTAGAAACTAAAAGAAGGTGCGAAGAGCCATCTCTCCACACCTTCTGTCTTCTCACAACACCAGTAACCCCGCTATCGACGATAGTTCTGAGCGTAGCTGTCGTGAGGCAGCCCCTCTGCGCGTCCCTTCCTGGCAAAAGCAAACGCCTCATCCCGGCTCATCGTCCCGCCAACGACCACAAGGAACGGTGAGTGCCCGCTCGGCGTAAACACCTCAGGCCGCAGATCCGGATGCATCGCCCTAAGACTCTCTACCTTCTGCTGAGCCTGAGCCTCGCGGTTATACGTAAACGCCACCACCCGCCACTGCCCCGTACCCACACGAGCCGGCGCAGGTACCGAAGCCTCCGGCACAGCCACAGCAGGAGCAGAAGCAGCAGCAGCCACCCCCGCAGCACCAGCCTCAGGCGAAGGCGTCTCCAGAGCAGGCGCAGGAGCAGAATCACTCGCCTCTGTCGCAATCGCAGGCACCACCGCATTCGCCTGCACCGCTCCACCGGACTTCGACCACCGCCCATGCAGGAAGAGCGCGATCAGCAGCAACAACACCATCGCGCCCACACCAATCGCCAGCCGTCGTCCTTCAATCCCGCCTGACTTCTCCTCCGCAACCCGCACACGATTTGTCGGATAAGTCGGCAGCTCAACCGGCGTCTCCGCCACCCTCTCCGGCCGAGGCTCGCTCACCGCAACCGGCCGCGCCTCCACCCGAATCTCCGTATCCGGCCGCAACGCCCTAACCATCTCCGGAATCCCCCACTCCCCGCTGATTCCCTTCTTGATCATTTGATCAAACGGAGCATCCAGCGGCAGTTCGCGCTTTACCTCCTCCAGCGTCTTCTTCTGCGTCAACGCCTGCAGCAGCACCACCGCGAAATCATGCGCGTCCTTGCGCTTCAGCTCACTCCCCTCCTGCCCCTCGGGAGTTTCACGGATGCAATCGCTCCGCAGCTTGATCGCTTCACCCACAGCCAGCACATTCGCCGGCTCAATATGCTCATGCACAAAACCATTCGTGTGCAGCGCCTCAAGCGCCGACGCCAGGCTCGTCGCAACCTGCCTGGTCTCCTGCACCGTCAGCCGCCGCTCCGCCACAATCTCAGCCATGTTCGCGTCCACCGGCTCCATCACCGCGTAGACCAGTGACGTCTCATCCAGCATCACCCGGCCAAACTGAATCAAATTCACCAGATTGGGATGATTCAGCGCCTGAATCCCGCGCCACCGCACCAGGATCTCTTCATCATCGAAGTGCGACTCGATCAGACGTATCACCGTCGGCCCACCCACTCCGTTCGACGTTGAAAAGAACGCGCTCCGGCCCTCAGGCCGTATCAGTTTGGTTAGAGGAAACGCTCCATCGATCGTTCTTCCTTCATACTCCGTCCACAGTTCCATGTCTGATCCACCGTCCTAAGTATTGACTCAAGGGAGAAAGCCACAAAAGGCAAAATAAAACAAAGAGGGACGACGAAAAGCCCTGCGGCAACCATACGCCTCATCACCACGCACTATTATCCTTTATTGCGCGGCGTCACTCAACGGGTACCGGAGCATCATCCCCGACACGTCCTCTGTCTGTCAGTTTGTCATCCGGCAACGGTTGTCATCCGGCAAGGATCTGTTTGTCTCATCACCGCTGCATCAGCCACCACCTCACCTGAAACCCCACTAGCTCCCCGAAGGAATCACCAGATACTGCTCCAGCTTTCCATCCGGCTCCTCATACGTCGTCACCCGCAATTTTCTATCCGGAAAACTCACCTCGAAGACGCGAAACGTCATCCCGCCACGCAACTCCTCATCCATCTGCTTGAAGCTGCCTGGCACCCCCAGCGGCTTCAGGCTGCCGGCAAAGTCCCCCACCGCCTCCTCGGTAAAGTACGCGTCGCAAAATGCAGTCAGCTGCGACCGATCCAGCCTCCCCTCCTGCAGCCCCGTAAAGATCGCAAGCGCCCGCCTCTCTGCCGCCGCCGTTCCATCCGAGGCACTTGCCGCAGCACTCCCGCCCAGCACCAGCGGAGCGATCTTCCGCGCCAATGCGCCCGCGGCGCTCGAAGCATCTTCATTCGTCAGCACCGTCACCGCAACCTTATCGTCAGGAAACACCGAATTCTGCGAAACAAACCCCGACACCTCCCCGCTATGAGAGATCACCCGATGCCCATCCCGCGCGCTCACCTGCACGCCAAGCCCATAGTGAGTGCCGCTGCCATCCTTCAGCTTCACCTCAGTAAACATCTCGTCATAGGAAGGCGGCGCCAGCAGCGTCCTATTCATCAAACTGATATTCCACAGCGCCAGATCGCTCGCCGGCATCGCCAACTCTCCCGCCGCAAACATCCACCCCGCACCCTCCTGCGGAGCCGGCCGCAGCGGCCCGAGCGCATGCTGGTAGTATCCCGTCGGATCATTCGCCGGCAGCCTGCTCGCGTCCGAGTTCAGCACCCCCGTCATCTTCAACGGCCGAAAGATCCGCTCCTGCAACTGCTCGATCAGCGGCTTCCCCGCGACAATCTCCGCGATCCGTCCCGCAATCACATAGTTCGTATTCGAGTACTGCCACTTGGTCCCCGGCTCGAAGTCCAGCGGCTTCTTCGCCCACACATCCAGAATGTGCTGCGGCGTCGCCGGCTGCATCATCGACGTCATCACATAGTCCTCCGGCCAGAAGTCCTGGTACCCCGAGGTCATCGACAGCACCTGCCGCACCGTCACATCGCTCGCCCGCGTCAGCTCCGGCAGATACTTCCCCACCGGATCGTCCAGCTTCACCCCGCCATCCTGCACCAGCAGCAAAATAATCGCCGCAGTAAACTGTTTGCTCACCGACCCGATCGAGTACTGCATCCCCGGCTCCGCCAGCATCACCGGCTCCAGCCGAGCCTTCCCATACGCCTTCACATAAGCGATCTTCCCGCCCTGCACCACCGCCACCGAAGCACTCGGCACCCCGGTAGCCTTCAGCACCTCTGCCGCCGCCGCATCGATCCCCGTCGCCGTAGCCGTCGGCAGCGAGTTCTGCGCCCACGCCGCACCCATCGTTACAAAACCTAGTCCAAAGACCGCCGCCGCTCTAACTCGCAGATTCATCATGCACGAAAGACTACCAGCGCCCTCGTCCACCCACCACCCCTCTGCAATAAATTCTCAACCCCCGGCTCAAACACGAGCTACAATCCGAATCAGCAAAAATCCGGCCCTCGCAAACGACACCAACGCTTCCCTCTCAAGGAGAATTCATGGCAGGCACGTTCGAGATCAAGAAGGCAAAAGACGGCGAGTTCTACTTCCACCTCAAGGCCGGCAACGGCCAGATCATCCTGGCCAGCGAGATGTACGTCGGCAAGTCCTCCGCCGAAAATGGCATCGAGTCGGTCAGGAAGAACGCCCCCATCGATGCTCACTACGAGCGTAAAGAAGCCAAGAACGGCCAGCCCATGTTCAACCTCAAAGCCGCCAACCATCAGGTCATCGGCACCAGCGAAACCTACACCACCACCACCGCGCGCGACGCCGGCATCGAGTCCGTCAAAGCCAACGCCCCCGACGCCCCAATCCACGACCTGACCGTCTGATCCGCCCAACACCATCAGCCCGCCGATCAGAGCCCGCCGATCAGAGCTCTCGCGGACCAAATCACACGACGACTCCGTTGTGAGTTCCCGCATGCATTTGCTACCCTTGCCTTTATGCGTCTTAGCCGGCTCTCGCTCGCCCTCCTGCTCTCCTGCACCCCCCTCCTCGCCCAATCCTTCACTCCAGTCCGCGAACAGAAAAACCTCTCACCCGCAGCCGCAGCCAAGCTCCACACCCTCGAGACCCTCAACTCCCTCCCCGCAGGCGACTGGCGCTTCCACGTAGGCGACATCCCCCACGGCGAATCTCCCACCCTCGACGACTCCTCCTGGACCCTCGTCCAGCCCAAATCCAAAGCCCCCCACGAGGCCGTCTGGTATCGCCGCCAGATCGAAGTCCCCAGGACCCTCAACGGCTACGACATCACCGGCGCCCGCATCTCCTTCCAGTTCCGCTCCGACGCCAACGGTGCCGTCCCCGAGATCATCTACTTCAACGGCAAGCGTGTCGCCCTCGGCGAAGACCTCGAACCCATCGTCCTCTTCGAACCCGCCCACCCCGGCGACAAGATCCTCGTAGCCGTCAAACTCCTCCAGACCGTCGACGACAAGAACTTCTCCGGCGTCCGCCTCACCATCGAGCCAAATCCCAACGCCACCGGCGCCAACGCCCGCCCATCCCCAGACGACATCCGCATCCAGTGCATCGCCGCCGCCAACCTCCTCCCCGCACTCCCCACCCCGCGCCCAGACCTCCTCCCCAAAGTTGAAGAGGCCGTAGCCGCCATCGACACCAACGCCCTCGCCTCCGCCGACCAGGCCGCCTTCGACAAATCCCTCCGCCACGCCCAGGAGATCCTCACCACCCTCCACCCCGTCCTCGCCGAAGCCAAAATCGACCTCGCCGGAAACTCCCACATCGACGCCGCCTGGCTCTGGCCCCGCAGCGAAACCATCGACGTCGTCAAGCGCACCTTCACCACCGCGCTCCAGCTCATGAACGAGTACCCCGACTACACCTTCTCCCAATCCGCCGCGCAGTACACCGAGTGGATGGCCGAAAAGTATCCCGCGCTCAACGAGCAGATCAAGCAGCGCGTCAAAGAGGGCCGTTGGGAGATCGTCGGCGGCATGTGGGTCGAACCCGACCTCAACCTCCCCGACGGCGAATCCCAGGTCCGCCAGCTCCTCCTCGGCCAGCGCTACTTCCAGCAGCAGTACGGCGTCACCGCCCGCATCGGCTGGAACCCCGACTCCTTCGGCTACAACTGGCAGCTCCCCCAGATCTACAAGCGCTCCGGCCTCGACTACTTCGTCACGCAAAAGATGCACTGGAACGACACCAACCAGCTCCCCTTCCGCCTCTTCTGGTGGGAGTCGCCCGACGGCAGCAAAGTCCTCACCTACTTCCCCACCGACTACGTCCACGACAACGTCAACCCCACCCGCATCTCCGCAGACTTCGCCGAGTCCGCCGACCGCAACCCCGGCACCACCGAGATGCTCGACCTCTACGGCATCGGCGACCACGGCGGCGGCCCCACCCGCGCCATGCTCGACCAGGCCGACCACTGGATCGCCGCAGGCTCCAAAGATCACGACGCCGTCCCCACCATGCGCTACCACACCGCGCAAAACTATTTCACCAACGTAGAAAAGAGCCTCAACCCCAACTCCCCGACATGGGACTATGACAGCATCGCGAAGGGCTACACCGCCCCACCAGCCGCGAACGGAGCCCTCGGCATTCCAACATGGAAAGACGAGCTCTACTTCGAGTATCACCGCGGCGTCTACACCACGCAGGCCGCGCACAAACGCAACATGCGCACCAGCGAAGTAGCCACCCTCGACGCAGAAAAACTAGCCTCCCTGGCCTGGCTAGACGGCCAGCCCTACCCCAACGCCGAACTCACCGAGAACTGGAAAAAAATCACCTTCAACGGCTTCCACGACCTCGCAGCCGGCTCCGGCATAGCCGTCATCTACAAAGACGCCCAACGCGACTACACCGAAGTCTTCCACGCCGACAAAGAGATCGCCGACAACTCCCTCAACACCCTCGCCGCCCGCATCGATACCCGCGTCAAATCTGGCGTACCGATTCTCGTCACAAACACACTTGCATGGCCCCGCTCAGAAACGTTCGAAGCTACGGTTCAGCTCCCCGAGCACTCCGATTCAATTTCATTGAAAGACGAGCAGAATCGAGTCTTGCCGATCACGGTACTCCACCACGACGACGCAACAAATACCTTCAAAGTTCTTGTTCGGTCGTCCAATGTGCCTTCTCAGGGCTACAAAGTTTTGAACGCAAGCGGAGTGAATGGAGAACAGCCCATCGCAGAGACCTCGATCCAAGGTCAACTAGCTTGGAGACAGCGCCCTCCTGACAATTCGATTATTTTGGGGAATGAGAACTTGTCAGTGGAGATTGACAAGAGCACTGGCTGCATTAAAAGGCTATTGCACGACGATAAAGAATTCATCGCTCCCAACGGTTGTGGCAACCAGCTCCAGACCTTCAAAGACACCCCCAAGCAATATGACGCCTGGAACATCGACCCGGGGACTCTTGACGGCACGATGACACCCATCAGCCAGGTCGATTCGATCCAACTAATTGCAGACGGCCAACAGGGCGAAAGCGTACGCATCACCCGTCATTGGCAGTCCTCAAAATTTGTTCAAGACATTTCTCTCGACGCCGGAGCCGACACCGTCCGCATCACTAACGACATCGACTGGCACGAGACCCACGTCCTCCTCAAAGCCGCCTTCCCCCTAGCCGCCACCAGCGGTAAAGCCACCTACGAGATCCCCTACGGCTCCATCGAGCGCCCCACCACCCGCAACAACTCCTGGGAGAAGGCCCAGTTCGAAGTCCCCGCCATGCGCTGGGCCGACCTAGGCGACGACCACCAGGGCCTCTCAATCCTCAACGACTCCAAGTACGGCTACGACGCCGTCGGCAACACCCTCCGCATCACCCTCCTCCGCTCCCCCACCTGGCCTGACGCCGAAGCCGACCGCGGCCACCAGCACTTCGTCTACGCCCTCTACCCCCACACCGGCACCTGGAAGCAAGCGCAGACCGTCCGCCGCGGCTACGAGCTCAACGACCCACTCAAAGCCCAGCAGGTCTTCGCCCACACCGGAACCCTCCCCGCCGAACACTCCTTCGCTAGCATCGAAAACCCCAACGTAACCCTCACCGCCATCAAAAAAGCCGAAGACTCCAACGCCTTGGTCTTCCGCATGTACGAGTGGGCCGGCACCGCATCCGAAGTCAAACTCCACATCCCCCACGGAGCCACCTACGCCATCGAATCCAACATGATGGAGAAACCCGAAGGCGACCACCTCCCCCTCACCGGAGACGTAGTCACCGTCCCCATCAAACCCTACGAGATCCTGACCCTCCAGGCCATCTACCCAACCCCCACCGCCACCGCAAAATAGTAGTTATCCGTGGACTGCGCTCCGCGCTGAGAGCGCAGTCCACCAACCAACCCACCTCTATCCGATCTCGCCCCCACCACCCACCAACCGTGCCACCCTACCAACCGTGCATTAACCGTATTGTTAAGGGCACGGCTTCAGCCGTGCCGCAAGAGCTTTGGCTGCATTGCGGCTTTAGCCGCTGAGGTCCGCCGTTCGTTTCGGAGAATATTTTGAATCGACACCGAGTCGAATTCAAAGAAAACCTGTCAAGCCCCAAATCACCAAAACCCGCGCCAATCCAGCGAAATCGCGTGGCGTATCAGTTTCATCGAACCGCTATACTTAAAGAAGTAGGGTTCTCACATCGAGAAGAAAGCCGAGCCAAACCAAGGTTCAGCTTTCTTATTTAGAATGAATACTTTGCCGCTGGAAGCCACTAAAAATGGGACTTAACCACGAAACCGGATCAGCTGGTTGAGACCTAAGCTCTATCTTTTGAAGACTTTGCACACTTTTGCTACGGGGGAGGGGGTATCTCCTTCTGGCAAAGTGAGAGATGAGAAAATAGAACAGAGCCATGCCCACTGAGCCCAACAACACGATAGCGGTCGCCATGTCCGGAGGAGTCGACTCCTCCGCCGTAGCTGCCCTCCTGCGCGCTCAGGGCCACGACCTCGTCGGCCTCACCCTCCAGCTCTGGAACCAGCGCCGCCTCGCCGGACACGAGGGCATGCCCGAGGCCGTCCAGGGCCGCTGCTGCTCCATCGACGACGTCTACGACGCCCGCCACGTCGCCGAGCAGCTCGACATCCCCTACTACGTCGTCAACCAGCAGGAGCGCTTCGAAGCCGACGTCGTCAAGCCCTTCGTCAGCGAGTACCTCGCCGGCCGCACCCCCATCCCCTGCACCCTCTGCAACAACCACCTCAAGTTCGACCAGCTCCTCACCACCGCCCGCCAGATCGGCGCCGACCGCATCGCCACTGGCCACTACGCCCGCAACCGCTTCGACGAAGCACGCGGACGTTGGATCCTCTCCCGCCCCGAAGACAAGTCCAAGGACCAGACCTACTTCCTCTTCGGCCTCACCCAGGAGCAGCTCAGCCGCACCATCTTCCCCCTCGGCGAGATGCAAAAGCCCGCCGTCCGCCAGATGGCCGCAGACGCAGGTCTCGCCGTTGCCCAGAAGTCCGACTCCCAGGAGATCTGCTTCATCCCCGGCGGCGACTACAACACCTTCCTCAAGGCCTACCTCGACGAGCAGGGCGAAGACCTCCCCAACACCGCAGGCGAACTCGTCACCACCACCGGCGAGGTCATCGGCCACCACGAGGGCATCCAGAGCTTCACCGTCGGTCAGCGCAAGGGCCTCGGCCTCACCTCGCCGAACCCACTCTATGTCCTCGCCATCCACCCCGACTCCCACCAGGTCAACGTAGGCTCCGACGAAGATCTCCTCTCCCGCGATCTCTTCGCCAACCGCCTCAACTGGATCTCCATCCCCAGCCTGGCCGCGGGCGACGCCATCCGAGTCAGCATCAAGATCCGCCATCGCCACACCCCGGCCATGGCCACGCTCAGCCGCGTCGACGACCAAACGGTCCACGCCCTCTTCGACGAGCCCCAACGCGCAATCACCCCCGGCCAGTCCGCAGTCTTCTATCAGGAAGACGAGGTAGTCGGGGGTGGCTGGATCACCTGACAATAATTCAGAGAGCTACCACCCAGGTCCGTTACCACCCCGGATCAGAGTCGCGCCGTCCGTTCTGCCGCCCACCCCCGGACCCCTTCGTCCGTCCCACCAGAACGTCCAGCCCAGCCTTCAGCCCATTCATCAGCCCCGAAAACTCCCGAACCGGAATCTTGAATCCCCGCTGCACCGTCTCCGAGATGTCCGAGGTAGTATTCAGAACCGAAGTCACCATCCCATCCACCCGTGCCACCTGCGCGCGTGTCTTCGAATTCAAATCGCTCGCAGTCAAATCAAACTCCTGCGCTTTGGTACGAATCACATGACTCGTCTCAACAAAGTTCTCCGTGATGATCTTCATCTTCGGCGCAGTGTCCTGAATAAATCCATGAGAACTATCCAGAATCGGCATCACCTTCGTGCGGAGCTCTTCCACAATCTCAAGCCCGCGCTTCCTCGCCTTCGCCGCGCCAAGAGCCATTGCGATCAGAGCAATCGCCTGCACGACCAGCGCAACCGCAACCATGCCGACAAAGACCATCAACAGCTTCGAGTTCCCCGACGAAAGCGAGTCCGGGTCCTGCAGCCACATTCCTGACACCACGATCCGCATCGCTTCCATAACGTCTCTCAATCCCTCAAGTTACGAGATAACAATCATAAGGCCCGGTCGCCAGCAACGGTCGACCGGGCCAGACTATCAGAAACGACTAACAGACAACCGTTTTACGAGTGAGATTCGCTCGTCGTGCTCGTATACGCTTCTTTGCCCGCATCAATTGCAGCAGACACCTTATCCTGATGCTCCTGCACCAATCCCTTGCCCTTCTCAACATACTGAGCCCATTGCGTCCGGCCGCGGTCATAGTACTCCTTGCCACGATCGACGTACTCACCCATCTGTTGCTTTCCTTGTGAGGCCAAAACAGCCGCGCGATCCTGCGCCTGCTGCGCCAGAACCGCTGCCTTATCCTTGGCATCCAGAGCGCTCGCTACCAAATCTTCGCGCGTCTCTTTCCCAGCCTTCGGAGCATACAACACCCCCACCAGAGCACCAATCCCCAGTCCCGCCAGGAACCAACCAAATCCACTTACTCCACTCTCGTTGTCGCTATCTGACATGCTCATTCTCCTCTTTTTCAGGCTTCAGGTGCGGAATCTGCCTCTCCGCCCTTTATAACTCAACTTGAAGATTTCTAATCTATCGGATCTCATATCCGGTCCGAAAAATACGCCGCCTCGTCCGCCCAACCGCACGGTCTCAATGCCTTGCTTAGGAAGATGCCCCGTCCTCCAATTAGGTTGCGCGCTCCCGTCTTCACCGCGAATCATTTGCCAAGACCCTTACGGGCTTTATCTCACCTCTGTCAGATGCAACCCGGGATATTTTTCGATATCTTTCAGCAACGGACTCGTCTAATCCTTAAGAAGACGTCCTCTCCGCAAAGTTGAGGAAACCGCCATTCACTAGAAACTTCGATCCGAGACGTTGCATCGGATAGCTGTTCTGTGATTTACAGTGTTCGCAGTGCAAGTCACTCGACGCACGAAAGGGGTTTCATGTACGCCAACCGTCATCTCTCCGCCACACGCGCTCTTTTGGCCGCTACGATTTTAGCCGTCAATCTTGGCTTTTCTGGATGCAAAGGTTCCGCACCCGCAGCACCTACCGACGACGCCAGCCTGACCGCAGCCCTGCAAAGCCGGATCTCCAGCGACGGCGCCCTCAGCGCTGAATCCATCCAGTCGACGGTCCAGAGCGGTGTAGCCACCCTCACCGGCAACGTCAGCAGCGAAGCAGCGCGATCCCTCGCCGCAGCCGACGCCTCTCAAGTCGCCGGCATCAAGACCGTAGTCAATAATCTCGCCGTGCAGACTCCCACACCGGCTGTCACCGCCGCAGCCGTTCCGCCGCCCCCTCCTTCACCTGTCGCTCCTAAGAAGCTTCCCGCTCCCAAGCCGACTCCCAAGCCAAAGCCGGCCCCAGTCGTCCACGAGTCCGCACCCGTTGAAGCGCCTGTTCAACAGGCAGCAGTAGCCCCGCCGCCCCCGCAGGAACTTCCCCCCCCGCCCCCTCCGCCGCCTCCACCTCCTCCTGCGTTCCGTAACATCACCGTGCCACCGGATACTACGATCCCCGTCCGCGTCAATCAGACGCTCGATAGCGCGACCACCCAGCAGGGCGACAGCTTCTCCGGCACCGTCGCGACAGACGTAATCATCGACGGCCTCGTCGTCATCCGTCAGGGAACACCCGTCTCAGGCCGAGTCTCTGCCGTACAGGAAGCAGCTCATTACAAAGGCAGCTCCTTGCTCACCGTTGAACTCATCAGCATCAACCGTCGCGGCGAAAAGCTCGCAATCACCACCGAGCCTTACAGCGTGGAAGGGAAAGGCCGCGGCAAAAATACAGCCGAGAAGGTCGGCGGTGGGGCAGCTGTTGGTGCTATCCTTGGCGGCATCCTCGGCGGCGGCAAAGGAGCAGCCATCGGTGCAGCTGCCGGCGGCGGCGTCGGGGCAGGTGCCAACACCATCACCCGTGGCGAGCAGGTTCAAATCCCTTCTGAAAGTCTCATCCGTTTCCGCCTGTCCAACACCTTGTCTCTCTCGGTTCCGACAAAAAATACCGAAAGCACAACCTCCAATCCGGACCTGCAATCGAGGCCCGCAGACCAGCCGCCACAGTAGACAAAACTTTGCATCTAACGCTATAGAACAGGGGCGGCAGATTCACGCGGACTGTCGCTCATCGCCCGAAACGCATAGGCATAACAGTTGTCAACCAAGCTGCAGCCAGCCGACGCGACCGTCGCGGTACTGCTTTTAACCAATAACCCTGCCTCAGAGGTGTTCCGTCTTGGCAAAGGCATCGTTTGACAACGCGTCCCGCCCTGCAGGGTTTCTCACCTTCACCCTGCATGCGCATCTACCCTATGTCGTCAATCACGGCACCTGGCCCCACGGCCTCGAGTGGCTCCACGAAGCAGCCGCCGAGACCTACCTCCCGCTCCTCCGGGTTCTCAAAAATCTCGAGCGCGACCACATCCGCTTCAACTGCAACCTCAATCTCTCGCCTATTCTCTTAGAGCAGCTCTCTCATCCAGTCTTCCTCGCCGAGTTCCCCCACTACCTCACCCGCAAGATCGTCGCCGCCCGCGAAGACGAAGCGTTCTTCCTGCAGTCCGGCGACGGCCATCTCGCAGAGACTGCCCGCTTCTGGCAGCGTTTCTTTTCGCAGGCACTCGAAGACTTCAACCACTTCGACCGCGATCTCATCGCCGCCTTCCGCCACTTCAACGACACCGGCCTCATCGACATCATCACCTGCGGCGCCACTCATGGCTACATGCCTCTGCTCGGCACCGACGAGAGCGTCCGAGCCCAGATCCGCACTGCCGTCGACACCCACATCCGCCACATCGGCAAAGCACCCCGCGGTATCTGGGCGCCCGAGTGCGGCTACAGGCCCGCCGGCTCCTGGAGCTATCCCGTCTCCAACGCCGACGGCAGCCCCACTCCTCCAGCCTTCAACCGCATCGGCGTCGAACAAGCTCTCTCCGAGTCTGGCTTAGAGTTCTTCTTCGTCGACACCCATCTCGTCGAAGAGTCCCGCCGCACCTCCTCCCCTTACGACCAACCCGGCGACCACACGCCGCAAAGCCCCGAGGAAGACCGCCAGACCCACCAGCCTCATCGTTCCCTCTATCAGCCGTACTACGTCGACGGCCCCTACGACAAGCATCACGCCACGACCATCTTTCCCCGCGATCCCCGCACCGGCCTCCAGGTCTGGTCCGGAGACACCGGCTACCCCGGCGACAGCCTCTACCTCGACTTCCACAAGAAGCGCTGGCCCGGCGGTCATCGCTACTGGCGCGTCACCGGCTCCAGGGTTGATATGAACGATAAACAGCCCTACTACCCGCTCCAAGCCGCCGAACACACCAAAGCTCACGCCAGCCACTTCGTTCAGCTCGTTTACGAGGCGCTCAAGTCCGGCTTCAACGACACCACCCCACCCATCCTCTGCTCCCCCTTCGACGCCGAACTCTTCGGCCACTGGTGGTTCGAGGGTCCCCTCTGGCTCGAAGCCGTCGCCCGCAATCTCCACGAATACGAGTCGGGAATCCAGCTCATCAGTTGCGCCGACTACCTCGACCAGTACCCGCGCGCCGGCTTCATCTCCATGCCCGAAGGCTCCTGGGGATCCGAAGGCAACAATCAGGTCTGGCTCAACCCGGAGACAAGCTGGACCTACACCCACATCTACCCGGCCGAGATCTACACCCGCGACGTCTGCACCGCAGGGCTCTGGCGTGCCTCAGCACTGGGCCTTCGCATCATGCAACAGCTGTGCCGCGAACTCCTCCTCCTCGAATCCTCCGACTGGCAGTTCCTCATCACCACCGGAGCCGCTCGCGACTACGCCGAAATTCGCTTCCTCACCCATAACGATCAGTTCAACGAACTCAAAGCCATCTGGCATAGCTTCGAATCAACCGGCGCCCTCACCGAAGCCGAGCAAACCCGCCTCACCGAGATCGAACTCCGAGACAGCATCTTCCCCGACATCGATCCCGGCCTATGGGTATCCGCCGCCTCCGAGACCCGTCCGGACCAACCCATGCCCCACCCGGTCGAAACCGCAGTCTGACAATCTCGCAACGCTCGCCTTATCTCAAAACTTGCCGAACACGCTCTTCAGCAACGGAGTCACCTGAGCGGATGGATTCGTGCGGATCTTCGCCTCTTCCTGACCCATCATCGTGAACATCCCATCGACGCTCTTCTCCAGAACGTAGCCGTTGATATCAACCGACGGCGTCTTCCCGAACGGCATCTGAGGCGCGGACCCCATCATCGCGTTGAACTTCTCCGTGACGCCGGTCTTCGCCATCTCCCTTTCGATGATGGGCTTGAATGCCTCCGATACCTGCGTCGACGTCGTGCGCTTGAAGTAATCGGTCCCAGCCGTATTGCCGCCCATCACAATCTGCTTTGCGTCTGCAAAGCTCATCGACTTCAGCGCATCCATAAAGATCGACTTCGCCGCCGGTGCCGCCTCTTCCGCCGCAGCGTTCATGCTGTGTTCGAACTCATCCACCTTCGCGCCCATCCCAATCGCGCGCAGACCCTTCTCGACCGTGCGCAGCTTCTCAGGCATCGTGATCTTGATCAGCGGATTGTTCTCAAACCCTCCAGGCCTGCCAGTCTCGGACACCGCCGTGGTCACCCCACGCGACAGCGCCTCCTTCAATCCGCCGGAAGCCTGCTCCGTCGTCAGTGTAGATGCATCACCCATCATCGGCTTTGGAGACACACCGTTATCGGCTGCCGGACTCATCATCAGCGCAAAGAGCGCAACGTTGCACATAAGGCGTATTTGCATGGCTAAAACCATACGCCTGTCCGATCAAACCGGGCGAAAATATCGCATGATAGAGATATGGCGGTAGCGTCTCCAGTCTCACCGGGTCAACAGATCTCCCCTCACACATCGCCCCTAGCGCTCTGGCATCTGCTCTCGCTCGACGCCCCAACCATTGCCTCTCTCTGGATCTGGTTCGTCGCCTCCGCCAATCATCTTCGCCTGCCCACCATCAGCGTCGTTGCCATGTTTCTCGCCGTCTGGATGCTCTACGCCGCCGACCGCCTTCTCGATGCCCGCTTCATCGGAGCCATAACCAACGGAGACCTCGAAGCACGTCACTACTTTCACAATCGCCATCGCCGCGCATTCCTTGCCGGCATCATGACAGCCTCCATCACGCTCGCAATCCTTCTCCCCCATCTCGAAGCCGCAGCCATGCACCTCTACCTCATACTGGGCGGCCTGCTCGTCGGTTACTTCATCCTCATTCATGCCACCAGCAACGCTCACCGTCTCCCAAAGGAGATCGCCGTCGGCCTCTTCTTCGCCGCGGCCACCTTCATTCCCACCGTCGCCCGCCGTCCCGACCTCCGCGTCTCCCTGCTCCCGCTTGCGATTCTCTTCGCAGCCCTGTGCAGCCTCAACTGCCTCTTCATCTTCGCCTGGGAGCACGGCACCCCGCCCTACTCAAGTCATCCTGCACATGTACTCACTCGCCTGGCCCTTAATAACCTTCCGCCTCTCACCTTCGGCCTCATCTTCCTCAGCGCCGCAACTTCCTTCTTCGACCATCAAGCTCCATGGCCAATACCATGCGCGATCGCAGCCTCAGCCGCATCGCTTCTCCTTCTCAACCGCCGCCGTCATCAAACAGCACGCCTCACCCTCCGAAGCCTCGCCGACCTCGCCCTCACCACTCCTCTCCTTCTACTCCCCTTCCTGCGCCGATAATGCCCACTCAACCCAGCTTCGATCTCATAGCACGCCCTTATCGCTGGCTGGAGTACCTCACCCTCGGCCACGCCCTCGAGCACTGCCGCCTCCATTACCTTCCAAGCCTCCTCAAGCGTAAGCGAGCACTCGTCCTCGGCGATGGCGACGGCCGCTTCCTTGCCGAACTCCTCACGCAAAACCCTCACCTCCAGGCCGATGCAGTCGACACCAGCGCCACCATGCTGCAACTCCTCCGTCAACGCTGCGAATCACTAGCTCCCAACGCCTCCACACACCTCACCACGCACCAAGCCAACGCTCTCACCTGTCCTCTCGACGGCCCGTATGACCTTGTCGTCACACACTTCTTCCTGGACTGCCTCACCCAACCCGACCTCGAAACCCTCATCAACCACATCGCCCGAGCCCTCTCACCCGAAGCTCTCTGGCTCATCTCCGACTTCCACATCCCAACCGGCTTCATGCGACTCCCTGCGAAGGCGCTCATCCGCAGCCTCTATCTCGCCTTCCGCATCCTTACCAATCTCCGCACAACAAAACTCCCCGACCACGCCACTCCGCTTCAACAGGCGGGCCTCACCCGAATCGCTCACCAGCATCGGCTCGCCGGCCTTCTGGTCACCGAACTCTGGCAGTTCAACTCCTCTGCGCTATAGGCCCGTCTGGAAATGAAGCAGATTTTTCTCGCCTAAACCCCAAGCCACCCTACAATCCCCGTATGCCGCGCCTCCACTCCTTCCCCGTCGCCGCCGTGCTTTTCCTCCCCCTGGCCCTCCATGCTCAGACAACTTCCCAGCCCAGCATCGCCACCAACTCACCCGACGGCAAGCCATTCTCCACCCGCGTCGTCGCCTACAACATCGACGCCAAACTCGACACCAGCAAAAAAACTCTCGACGCCACCGAAACCCTCACCTACAAAAACCTCACCGGCCAATCCCTCACCTCCATCCCCTTTCATCTCTATCTCAACGCATTCCGTCCCGAGTCGACCTTCACTCGCGAAACTCACTTCACTGGCGGAGGCCGCGACCCGGGAGACGAGAGCAGCTACCCCGCAGAGAAGCTAGGCAGCATCACCATCTCCCACATCGAGGCCGACGGCTACGGCGACCTCACCGCAGCCATGCACTTCATCGCTCCCGACGACAACAACGCCGAAGACCACACCGTAGCCGAACTCACCCTCCCCCATCCCCTCGCCCCCAACGACTCCATCACCTTCCGCCTCGCCTTCCACGACGTCTTCCCGCTCTCCGTCGCGCGCAACGGCTGGAAGCGAGACTTCATCATGGGCGGCCAGTGGTATCCCAAGCCAGGTGTCTTCTGGCAGGGTGCCTGGAACTGCCATCAGTACCACTCCACCACTGAGTTCTTCTCCGACTTCGCCACCTTCCGCGTCTCCCTCACCCTTCCCCGCCGCTACCTCGTCGGCGCCAGCGGAGTTCCCGTCGGCGAAGCCGTCAACCCCGACAACACCAAAACCCTCACCTTCTACGGCGAAGACATCGGCGACTTCGCCTGGGCAGCCAGCCCGAACTTCACCATCACCGACGGCACCTATCTCTCCTCGCTCGGACCGGTAAAGATCCACGTCCTCGCCCTCGCTGCCCATCCTAAAGCCGGTCCACGCTACCTCGACATCATTCAAAAGACCCTCGCCCAGTTCGATCAGCGCTACGGACCATACCCCTACAAGATCGTCACCGTCATCGACCCCGAACCCGACTCCGAGATGGGTGGCATGGAATACCCCACCCTCTTCACCGGCGACACCTCCTGGTACGACCCAACCCACATCACCGAGATCGCCGCCGAACATGAGTTCGGCCACCAATATTGGTACGGCATGGTAGCCACCAACGAGTTCGAAGACGCGTGGCTCGACGAAGGCATCAACTCCTACACCGAAGTCAGTGTTCTCGCTGCCATCCTCGGCCCCAACACCTCCTTCTTCGACCGCTCCTATGCCAACGCGGGTGACTATGAAAATGAGCGGCTCGAATACATCGGCAGGCCTGACTTCGATCCCGTCACTCGCTGGGCCTTCAAGTTCCACGACGCCAACTCATACGGCATCATCACCTACGGCAAATCGGCGACACTCCTCGCCACCCTCGAAGGCCTCATCGGTCGCGACACCATGGACGAGGCCATGCGCACCTACTTCATGCGCTATCGCTTCACCCATCCAACCACTGAGGACTTCCTGCGCACCATCGAAGAAGTCGCCATCAAAAACGGCCGCGCCACTGCCATCGGAGGCACCGTTATCAATCGCTCAACTCAAACGGCGTCTCACCCAGACACTACTCCACTCGTTCCGCAGGCGGACCTCGCCGCCATCTTCAACGCTCCAGCCACCTCTCAGGTCATACCCATCTCAAGCCTGCGCCCGTACTTCAACCAGGCCGTCGACGGAACCCAGGTGCTCGACTACGCCGTCGATCAAGTCTCCTCCGATCCCCTCAAGTGGTGGCTTCCTGAACCGAAAGACAAAAAGCAGATTCAGTACCTCTCCACCGTCTACCTCCGCCGCAAAGGCGACTTTGTCCTCCCTGTCACCGCCGAGATCGTCTTCGACGACGGCATGCGTCTGCGCGAACACTGGGACGGCCTCGATCGCTGGACCAAATTCAACTACACCCGCAACGCAAAGATCCTCTACGTCGAGATCGACCCCGACCACACCGTCCTCCTGGACAAGAACTTCTTCAACAACAGCTACACCACCGCAACCAACAAGATCCCTGCACGCAAACTCTCCAACCTCTGGCTCAGCCTCCAACAACTCTTAGCCCAACTCGCCTCCTGGATCGTATGAATGCTGGTTTTCAAACTGACTGTCTGACCAACCTGAACGCCCGCACTCACAAATCAGGAGCTCTCTAAATGATCGAACGTCGCAACATCTTTCTTCACGGCCTCTTCCTCACGCTGCGCCGATTCCCCACCGTTCTCTGGGCCTACGCTTTCAACCTTGTCCTCGCACTGATCTTCACGGTTCGCCTTCATAGCCAGTTCAGCTCTATGATGGATCACTCGCTCGCCGCTCAAAGACTCACAAGCGGCTTCGACGTCAGCGCAGGAGCTGAAACTGTACTCCGCCTGCAAGACGGCCCCTCCGGCAGCACCGCCGGATCGTTTTCATCCATCCCCCTTTATCTCCTCGTCTATTTCCTGCTCGTCCCTGGAACACTGTACTGCTACCAGACCAAAGCACCTGCCCGCCTCAGCACTCTCCTCCATCTGGGCCTGCTCCACTTCTGGAGATTCGTCCGCATCACTATCCTCACCATCCTCATCTCTGCGCTCATCCTCGGCCCTCTCGTATTTCTTCAGGGCAAGTGGGCCGAACACGTGGACAAGCACGCTGTCGGACGTCACGCCTTCTTCGCGACCTCAACCGGTTACATTCTCATCTTCCTCGTCGCCTCCATCCTTCGTCTCTACTTCGATCTCGTCGAGGTCTACACCGTCCAGTTAGGGCTACACCTGCGCCACAACGGCAAACCCGACCGCCGCGTGCGTCGCGCTCTCGCACCCGCATGGCGAACCGTCCGCGCCCACTTCTCTCAAGCGTGGCCGATCTTCCTCTTCCTCACCCTTCTTGGAGCAGCCGCCGTCATCGTCACCGCCCGCACCTCCATGCACATGCTCGCGCAGCCGCGAGTCTGGCCCACCATCGTGCTCGCCCAGCTGGGACTCTTCCTCTTCCTCTTCACCCGTTTCTGGCAGCGCGGCGCCGAAACCTCGCTCGCCCTCCAAAACCCCATCTTCCGCCCTTCCCCTTTGCCGATCCTTCCAGTCGTAGGCAAGGTGAATCCCATCGACCCTCTACACCCGAATCACCCCATCTCCACCCAAACCCCGACTTCGACCCACGAAACACCGCGGGCATCCCAGCCCCTTGACCCCATCCCAAACCCGGAGCCAGCCTCTCCTTCACTAGACGAGCCCGATCCGGGAGTCTTCCATCACGATCCAGCCAAACCACCGCAATAGTCCTGCGATCTCACGACAAGTTCACCGCCCGGCCATGCTCCAGAAACAAGCCTGCGGTAAAATGTGAATAGATTATGAATTTGTATATCCTCCGTCACGCCAGCGCCGGTCTTCGTCGAAAAAACCCACTCCTCGACGTGAAACGTCCCCTAGACAAAGAGGGGAAGAAGCACAGCCTTCAACTCGCCTACGTGTTAAATGCACTGAACATCCAGTTCGACCTCATCGTCTCGAGTCCACTCAAGCGCAGTCTCCAGACCGCCGCCTTGATCGGCACCGAGACCGGCTACGAGGCCCAGATCCTGCAATCCGAATCACTCTCCCCCTCTGCCACCGTCAAAGACTTCCAGAAGCTCCTGCGCGAGTTCGCCAGCTACGAAAACATACTCGTGGTCGGCCATAACCCCAACCTCTCCACCTTCCTTGGATCCCTTCTCGTGCCCGCCACCAACCCCGAAGCCAGGATCCGGCTCCGCAAAGGCTCCATCGCCCGCGTCGTCCTCACCCGAGGCCCGGCGACCCTGCAAGCCCTGTTGGACCCCCGCACCGTCCGGGCCCTCTACGCCACCTCGACGAAGAGCTCCCGCCGAAAGACCTCTCGGAAGTAAGCCGCCTCTTTCTTCAGCGACCACGCCTCCAGCTCCGCCCCGCCGCGCCCTGGCACCAGCTCCAGCAGCACCCGTTTCGGGTACACATGCGTCTTCATCTGGAGCACGGCACTGGCCCGGTCCTGATTCAGCGCCACCGCCAGCCGCAGCAGCACCACAGCCCGCGTAACGTTCATATGCTCTTCCACAGGAATCCACCGCATCGGCCGGTCCAACGCATCGGGCCGACTCTTCCCCATGTACCGCGCAACAGCGCTCACGATCATTCGCTGCTCCGGCGAAAATCCGAAGATCTCCGAGTTCGCAATGATGTACTGCGTATGCCGGTAGTGTCCCTGGTGATTCATAAACTTGCCGACATCCTGCATCATCGCCGCAGCCTCCAGCCACAGCCTGTACTCCTCCGGCAGCTCATGTACCCGAGCCAGCGCGTCGAACAACTCCACCACATGTTGCCTCACCGGCTCCACCTGCCGCTGCTCAATCCCGTACCTCTCGCAGACCTCCAGCACGCCAGCCCACCGCTCGCTTTCGATCTTCTGGTGAACTGAGGTCCGCAGATCCACCTCCGCCAGCATCTGCGCCAGCATCCCATCCCGCAGCCCCAGCGGCGAGTAGCGAAAGCCCTTCAACCCCATCTTCTCCAGCAAGCTCGCATACACCAGCGACCCGCCAATAATGATCTCCGACCGCCGCGGCCCAATCCCCGGAACCGCCTCCCGCTCGGCGTTGTTCATCTTCGCCAGCCGGTCCGCCAGCCTTCGCACATCCGGAGTGTCCGCAGTCAGCGCACCCACGCGCTCCAGCCGCTTTTTGGCAAGCGTCTTCTTCACCACCCTGCCCTTGCGAACGTGCCCACTCGCCTCCGCCAGCGCCGACGCCGTCCCCGACGTCGCAATCACCAGCCCCACCCTCGGCGTCCCCAGCTTCTTCTCCGCCCTCTTCAACTCGCGGTCGATAAACTGCTTCAGTCGCGCAACATCCTCCTTCGACGGAGGATCGGTCCGCAGAAACTCCTCCTGCAACCTCACCGCGCCCAGCGGCATACTCACCATCGACTTGTTCCGCCCGCCATCCGACAGCGTCACCTCGCAGCTCCCGCCGCCCAGGTCGATCAGCAGGCACCGCCCCCGCGCCCCGACCTCATGCGTCACCACCCCCAGATGAATCAGCCGCCCTTCCTCGAGCCCCGAGATCACCTCAACATTCCAACCCGTCGTCGCCTTCACCCACTCAGTAAACGCCGCGGCATTCCGCGCATCACGCATCGCACTCGTCGCCACCACACGAACCTTATCCACCACATGCAGCTGCACCGCTTTATGGAAGCGTTTCAGCGCGCGAATCGTCGACGCCATCGCTTCGGGAGAGATCACACCCGTCTGAAAGACACTCTCCCCCAGCCGCGTCACCTCGCGGTCCTCGTGCAGAGTCTTCAACCGATGCATCTGAACAGTTGCTATCTTCAACCGGCAAGAGTTCGACCCAATATCGATCGCGGCAAACGTAGGCATGGTTCTGAAATCACCTCAGGGAGCAAAAATCCCACCACCAGCAGATTACATCCCTCAGCCGATTCTCTGAATCCCGCTCCTCGACGCCGGCCACAGGCCCTCTCCGCCATTTATGCTTAGAGAGCGCCCAAATCATGATCAAAGAAACCTTACTGGAACCAACCGCCGACACCAGGGCGTCCCTCGACTCCTGCACCCCCCGCCGCTCCACGGCCCTCCTCGTTCTCACCGGCCTCTGGCTCATCATCTTCTTCGCAGCCCTCTTCACTCCCCCGCTGCTCGACGACGCCGACGCCACCCACGCCAGCGCCGCCCGTCACATGGCCCTCTCCGGCGACCTCGTCACCCTCCGCGTCGACGGCATCCGCTACCTTGAAAAAGCACCGCTCCCCTACTGGCTCGGAGCCCTCAGCTTCCGCCTCTTCGGCTTCAACAGCTTTGCCGCGCATCTCCCTCAGACCATCGGCGTCCTTCTTTTGGCTCTGCTCGGCTACTACTGGGCCTATCGAGCCTTCAACGCCCGCGCCGCTTTCTACACCGGCCTCGCAACCCTCACCACCATCGGCGTCTTCCTCTTCACCCGCTACTACATTCCCGAGGTCCTGCTGTCCCTCTTCCTCGCCATCGCCCTCTTCTGCCTCCTCCGATCCCTTCAGACAGATCAGCTACAAGGAAAAAAATCTGTCATTTCGACCGGAGGCGGTGCACTTGCCGCCGCAGTGGAGAAACGCGCTTCTCGATCCGTGCCCTACGCCTACATCATGTGGACGGCCCTCGCTCTCGCCGTCCTCACCAAAGGCCTCGTAGCCCTGGTCTTCTTCTTCGGCGCGGCCATCGTCTACCTCGCTCTCAGCGGCGAGTACAAAAACTGGCGCAGCCTCAAGCCATTCACCGGCATCCTGCTCTTCCTCCTCATCGCGGCTCCCTGGCACATCCTCGCCGGCCTGCGCAACACCGGAGGCATGAACGGCCACGGCTTCTTCTGGTTCTACTTCATCAACGAGCACGTCCTCCGCTTCCTCGGCCGCCGCTACCCCAAGGACTACAACAAACTCCCCGGTTACCTCTTCTGGAGCCTTCATCTCGTCTGGCTCTTCCCCTGGTCGCTCTTCTGCGGAACCCTCTTCCGCCAGGCCTACCTTGCCTACCAGCGCTACCGAGCCTCGAACCCCGCGCAAATCGACGAAGCAAGAACCTTCTACTGGCAGCCCTACGCCGTCGTCGTAGTCGGCCTCATCCTGCAAAACGCCTTCAAGATCCCCTACATCTTCACGCTCTTCCTGGCGCTCATCCTCTTCCTGCTCCACGGTCTCCGCCGCCGCCAATCGAACTCTCCCTCCGACAGCCCGCTGCTCCGCGTCAACACCCTCGCCCAGCGCAGCACGCTCCTTCTCAGCATCTTCGCCTCGCTCGTCCTGGTCTTCTTCTCTCTCTCCACCAACCAGGAGTACTACACCTTCCCCGCCTACCTCTCCATGATCCTCCTCCTCGCCGTCGCCCTCGCGCACGCCGAGCAGACCTACTCCACTGACTCCGGCTCCCGCCGCTGGATCACCGTCGGCCACGCCACCTTCACCGTCCTCGGAGTCGCCATCGCCATCACCCTTATCTACGGCCTCTGGATCTCCCGCCACCTCCCCTTCGTCCCCGACATCGGCGATCTCCTCGCCCATCGCGGCGTCGGCGACTACACCCTCTCCATGTCCGGCATCTTCGATCTCACCGGCCCCAGCTTCGCAGCGCTCCGCCTTCCCGCAACGCTCGCCGCCATCGCCTTCCTCATCGGTCCCGCTATCGCCTGGCTTCTTCGCTCCCAGCGCCGTCACCTCGCCGCAACCGCAGCCGTAGCCATCACCGCGACCTCCTTCTTCATCGCAGCCCACATCGCCTTCGCCCGCTTCGCCCCCATGCTCTCCTCCAAGAGCTTCGCCGACACCATCCAGCAACTCGAAGCCGACCACTCCATCTCCCGCGATAACAAAGTCATCTTCTACGGCGACCAATCCTACGGCTCCTCCATCACCTTCTACCTCGGCCGTCAGATCTATCTCGTCAACGGCCGCGCCTCCTCCATGCTCTTTGGCGGCACCTTCCCCGACGCGCCTCCCGTCTTCCTCACCCCGGAAGATCTTCTGAACATCTGGGGTCAGGGCGAACGCAAACTTCTCTTCGTCCCCCTCGAAAAACGCGACGCCGTCGACCAACTCCTCGGCACCCACAAAGTCCTTCTCTTCGAAAGCTCCGGCAAAGCGCTCTTCACCGACCGTCCCCTCGACAACCCAGGCAGGACTCCCTGATCCGAACCAACGAGGAAACTCCGATATCGCAGATCGATCGCTGATTGATCGGATCACTGGGTTATCTGGCAAAGCCATAAACCGAACATGCAGAACCAGCTCAAACTCGACGAAGAAACCCAAGTGCACGAGACCTCTCCCCAAAACGCCACATCGCGCCGCCCTTGGAATCCCGTCTCCCTCGCTGTCATCTTCTTTCTCTGGCTCATCCTCCAGATCGGCGGCCTCTTCACCCCCGGCCTCCTCGACGACGTCGACTCCATCTACATCGAGATCGCCCGCGAGATGCTCCAGCGTCACGACTACGTCACCCCCACCATCGACGGCATTCGCTTCTTCGACAAGCCTCCCCTCATGTACTGGATGGCCGCCGGCTCCATGCGCCTCTTCGGCATTCACGACTGGGCCGCCCGCCTCCCTCTCGCTCTTGCAGTCCTCGCGCTTCTACTCGCTGTTTACGCCCTCGGCATTCGTCTCTTCGCAACAGTCTCTCCAGCCGAAAAACCCGATCGCGGAGGCTTCTACGCCGCCATCGCCCTCGCCACCAGCATCGGCCCCTACCTCTACACCCGCTTCTACATCCCGGACATCCTCATCGCTCTCTGGATGACCCTCGCCGTCCACCTCTTCCTCATAGCCCTCGACCGCCTGCACTCTCAAACCACGCCACCAAACCGGGCATTCGGAATCGAGCCACAAAGCCGGACATCTCAGATCGAGCCCCAAAACCTGGTGCCCCATTCATCGCAGTCTCATCGCGATGAGTGGGTAATCGCGCGGCAGCGCGATCCGCTCTCCTCCCCCAGCCACCAAAGCCCGGGTGCCCCATCCTTCGCGCACTTCGCGAAGGGTGGGAGTGTAAGCTACTCCGCTCTCCTCCCCTGCATCGCCTTCGCCGCAGTCATGGCTTTAAACGTCCTGACCAAAGGACTCATAGGACTGGTCTTCCCCATCGCCTTCGTCCTCTTCTACCTCGCCATCACCAAACAACTCCACTTCCTCCTGAAACTCCACCTCATCCCCGGCACCTTGGTCTTCCTGGCCATAGCCGCCCCCTGGCACATCCTCGCCGCCCTCCGAAACCCAGCCATCTCCATGCCCCCGGATCTCGGTCTCCCCGCCAAAGCAGGCTGGGCCTGGTTCTATCTCTACAACGAGCACATCGCCCGCTTTCTCTCCAAACGCATCCCCCACGACTATGGCCAAACCCCCGTCCTCGTCTTCTGGATCTATCTCGCCATCTGGATCATGCCCTGGACCGTCTTCCTCCCCGGAGCCATCGCCGACCACATCCGAACCCTCCGCGGCCACACCTCCAGCATCGCCACAAACACCCTCACCCGCGCACGCGAGCACGAAGCATCGCTCTGCCTTCTTCTCTGGAGCCTCCTCGTCATGGGCTTCTTCTCCCTCTCCAGCCGTCAGGAGTACTACTCGATCCCCGCCATCCCCGCTCTCTGCCTTATGGCCGGCGGTCTCCTCGCTCGCGCCGACCACTCTCAAAGTCTCACCTCCGCCAAACTCGAAGCAGTCTGCAGCGCCCTCCGCTGGCATCTCTGCCTCCTCTTCCCCCTCTCCACCGCCATCGCGATGGTCTGCGGATACTTCGCCCTCACTGCACCGCACCCCGCCCCCGGCACCGACCTCGCATCTCTGCTCAACTCCAACCCCGACTTCTACAACCTCTCCCTCGGCCACCTCTTCGACCTCACCGGAGACGCCATGGGACTCTTCCGCGGACCCCTCACCGCCGTTGCCCTCAGCATGCTCGGCGTTGGCCTCGGCAGCTACCTCCTGCGCCGCCGCTCCTTCACCTACGCCGCAAATCTCGTCCTGGCCACCGCCATGACCGTCTCCCTCCTCGCCGCCCACGAGGGCCTCGTCCGCTTCTACCCCATCCTCGGATCGAAGAATCTTGCCCTCACCGTCAAACAGCAACTACACCCCGGCGACCGCGTCATCATCGACGGCTGGCTCTCCTCCGGCTCCTCTCTCCTCTTCTACACCGGCCAACAGGCAGGCCTCGTCAACGGACGCATCTACGGCCCCTGGTACGGCTCCTTCTGGCCCGACGCTCCCCCCATCTTCGGCACCGACGACGGACTCCGCCAAGCCTGGGCCGGCCGCCAACGCATCTTCCTGCTCACCTTCAGCAAGCAACGCGCCGCTGACCTCGCACGCTTTGCCCCCGTTCATCTCCTCGCGGCAGAGGGCGGCAAATTCATCCTCTCCAATCGCTGATTATCTCTCCCAATGTCTTGCCAAGAGAGACCGGGCGCCGCGAGTACTCCCCCACTGGCACAACGGGACACGAGCCGATATCCTTACAACAGCCATGCTTTCCACCCTGCTCCTGATCGCTCGAGTCGCCCTCATCTTCGGCATACTCGGCACCCTGACCTCCGGAGTATCTTTTCTTCTTGCCCTCATAGGCGGCCTGAAGTTCCGCTCCCGCCGCAACGATCAAGGCAGCTACGCCCCTCCAGTAAGCATCCTCAAGCCCCTGCACGGCAAGGAAATGGGGCTCGAGCAAAATCTCGAAAGCTTCTTCAACCTCAGCCATCCCAACTTCGAACTCATCTTCTGCGCCAGATCGCTCTCCGACCCCGGAATCCTGTGCGCTCAGGAGATAGCCCGCCGATTCCCATCCATCCCGGCGCGTTTCATAGCCTCAGGCGAGCCGCTCTGGCAGAACCCCAAGACCTTCTCCATGGCGCTCCTGGTCGAAGCGGCCAAACACGAGATCATCCTCTTCTCCGACAGCGACGTCCGCGTCAACCCCACCTACCTGCACGACATCGTGCAGCCTCTCGCCGACCCCGCCGTCGGACTCGTCACCTGCACCTTCCGCGGCAAGCCCGGACGAAGCACCTCCCTGCTCACCGCGCTCACCCAGACCGTCGAGTTCTCCAGCGGCGTCCTCACCGCAAATCTGCTCGAAGACATCAAGTTCGGACTCGGGCCCACTCTCCTCACCCGAAAGCCCTTGATCGACGAGATAGGCGGCCTCAAAGACATGGGAGATCTGCTCGCCGACGACTTCTGGCTCGGCAACCGCATCGCAGAAAAGGGCTACAAAGTAATCCTCTCCACGGCCATCGTCGATCACTGCATCAACTACGGAAGCGTCCTCTCCGGACTGCACCATCAGATCAGCTGGATGAAGAACACCCGCGGCACCCGTCCCGCCGGACACCTCGGCACCGGCCTCACCTACGCCATGCCCTTCGGCATCCTCGGCCTTCTCTCCGCCCTCGCCATCGGACGACCCACCCTCGGCCTCTGGCTCCTCTTTGCCGCGCTCGCCAGTCGCTGGCTCCAGGCCCTGCTCATCGGCTTCGTTATCATGCGCGACAAGCTCTCACTCACCTTCTTCTGGCTCTACCCCCTCTGTGATCTTCTCGGCTTCTACAGCTGGGCCGCCAGCTACTTTGGACGAGAGATCATCTACCGCGGCGAGCGCTATCGCATCAACCCCGGCGGCGTCCTGGTTCGCCTGGGCCCCCTGCAGCACCACTAGGCTTTAGCACTCCTGGGCTATCTCAGCTGCCCTTCTTATCCTTCCGTCCCGGCACCACCACCTGCCGCCGCATAGGAACCAACCCAGTCCCAGGAACCTGCTGTTGCTGCATCCGCGTCAGCATCTCCGTCCGCACATAGTCGACGAACCCCTGCATCTGCCGGTTCATCTCCTCCATCCGCTCGCGCATCTGCAACACAATCGCAATCCCGGCGATGTTCACACCCAGGTCCCGCGCCAGGTTCAAAATAAACTCCAGCCGCTCCAGATCCTCATCGGTATACAGCCGCGTATTCCCCTCACTCCGCGACGGCCGCAGCAATCCCTCCCGCTCATACAGCCGCAGCGTCTGCGGATGAATCTCGTACATCTCCGCCACCGACGAGATCATGTACGCGCCCTTGGTCTTCCGCTTTGTAGCCATAGTCCCAACCCCTGAAATCCCAGCCCAGATCAGATGCTCTACCCGAAGTCTAGCTCTTCACGGCATACGCAAGTCAAACAAACTCCACGACGCTCCGGATCAGCATCTCACCTGCAACTAGAAAGAGCTTTTCACACACGCAGATCGTCACCGGAATCGCCACCATCATCGCAGCCCAGCCATCGCCTCGCTCAGAGACCGCTAAAGCGAGTGTTCAAACTCCGTGAACCTAACGCGTCAGACTAGCCGCAATCCGTTTTCCCCCACTCGAGACTGGCATCTCTTCCCGTACGTGTTCGTCTTCAGCCACGATCTGCCTCGCCGCCAGCACATCATAGCTCCCGTAGTCGATCGTCACCTTCGCCTCACCGCCAATCCGCACATGCGTCGTCGAAACATTCTTCGCCGGAACCACACATCCCCCCGCCGCATGTACCACGTGTCGAACGCCGCGCTGTCAATCATCCATGAAGGACTCTTCACCGGCTCTCCCTTCACACGCACCATGGCAAGGTCATCCATACTCACCCACACCTTCCCACGGTAGGCCATCTTGCTCAAGACCTTCGGCTCCACCTTTAGTACCCACGTGTTCACGCCAGCCAGTTGCTCCTGCCCCACCAGTTCCACATTGTAGGTGTCGGTCGAAAACAGCGACCGCTGCCAATCCGTCTTCGCCGCCGTCTGTTCTTCCCTCTCCACCAGTCTGTGCAGCACCTCCTTGCACAACACCTTCGAGCCCGACTCCGACAGCACCGTAAAGTACTTCCGCCCCGGAGCCACATACTCCGTACGCACCACCATCTCCGCGTGGTGCTTCCCGCCGGTTCCGTCGTACTCTAGATGATAGGTCCGGTCCGTCCTGTAGTGCTCCAGAGCCGCCTGCCGCTCGCCGTTCTTCACCAGCATCCGGCCAACAATCTCCTCAGCCGTCGGTCGCGATCCACTCTGCGCCTGCACCCACCCTGCGCAGGCCATCACCATGGAGAACAGGAGACCGGGAAACATCAGCGCCTTCGCCAGATGCCACATGGAATCACCTCCGAGCTAAAGAGATTTCATCACGTTGCACCAGAATCAGTGCAAACAAACCATGTACGTCCGAACATTTCTTAGTGAATGGATGCACGGCGAACGCGATTTTATGCCTTTGCAAACAAATCTTCCCGAGGATCCTCCGGATTCAGCTTCGCCAACTCCCGCAGAATCTCCTTGCTCCGCTCATCCTGCACCTTCGGCACCACAATCTTCACCTCGACAATCTCATCCCCGCGCACACCCTCCCGCGAAGCCGAAGGCACTCCTTTCTCCCGCAGCCGCAACTTCTGCCCGGTCTGCGTCCCCGGCGGAATCTTCAGCTGCGTCCTCGCTCCACCCTCATGAGAATCGATCGTCGGCACGTCGATCTTCGCTCCCAGCGCAGCTTCCGTCATCGTAACCGGAACGGTTACATATATGTCATCCGCACTCCGCGTAAACACCGGATTCGTTCCCGCCTTGATAATCAAAAACAGATCCCCGGCAGGGCCGCCGTTAATCCCGGCATTACCCTTGCCCGCAAGCCGAATCCTCTGACCATCGCGAGTCCCCGCCTTGATACGAAACTCCAGCGGCTCCCGCTTCGTCACCACGCCCTCGCCATCGCACGTCGGGCACGAGTTTTGCACCTTCCCCGACCCGCCGCATCGCGGACATTGAATGTTGAACTTCATCCGTCCGCCCATCTGCGTCACCTGCCCCGACCCATGGCACTCCGGGCACTCCACACTCCCACCCGTCGTCGACTTGCCCTTGCACGTCGGGCAAACCTCCTGCCGCTGAATCTCCAGTCGCGCCACGCCGCCGCGCACCGCCGTCCAGAAGTCCACACTCACCTGGTACTCAAGATCGGTCCCCGGCTGCGGCCCGCGCGAAGCCTGCTTCCCGCCATTGAACATCCCGCCGAAGATGTCCTTGAAGCTCCCACTAAACCCGCCGCCCGACTCCGGCTGCTGCGCGCGTCCACTCTGAAAGTCCGAAAAATCGAACCCGCCAAAGTCGAACGGAACCTCCTGCCCACCACGCGGCCCACGCTGCGCGCCACCGTAGCCGCCGCCCGAAGATGCACTCCCGCCATAGCCACCACGTGCCGCCGCCTCCGCCGCAGCCGGGTCAATATTGTCCGAGTAGAACCCAAACTGGTCGTAGATCTTCCGCTTCTTCTCGTCGCTCAAAACATCATTCGCCTCAGAGATCTCTTTGAACTTCTCCTCAGCTTTTTTGTCATTCGGATTCACGTCCGGGTGATATTTCCGCGCAGCCTTGCGAAACGCCTTGCGAATCTCATCTGCCGTCGCCGTCTTCTTTACGCCGAGCGTGCCGTAGTAGTCCTTGGTCTGTGTCGTCGCCATAATCTTTCTTCCATTCTCTAACCAATGCGCCTCACGCGCATCTCTAAACCTTACACAGCCTGTGAATCCGGGCCCGCCTGGCATACCGGACACCAAAAAAGGTTCCGCCCCGCCATCACCTTCGTCAAAACCTTCGTCCCGCTGATCCAGCAGGGCCGCCCCTGCCGCCGATACACATAATGCGCCTCTTCCTTCAACACCGGCCCACGCTTATGCGGCCGATCCTTCGGCTTCGTCGTCACAATCCTCCGGTCAACCATCCCCGCCTTCATCAACACGCCCGCCTCCTTCCATATCGACCGCAGCGTGCTCTCCTCTACCTCCTTCCCCGGCGTAAACGGATTCAACCTCGCCCGAAACAACAGCTCTGCGCGAAAGATATTCCCAATCCCCGCCGCCACCGACTGATCCATCAACAACTCCCCAATCGCCTTCTTACTCTTCGCAACCCTCGCAATCATCTTCTCCGGCCCATCTCCATTCAGCGGATCGGGCCCCAACCGCTCCAGCAGCGCATCCCACTTCGCCTGCGAGTAGATCGAGCAGTCCATCGGCCCACGCAGCTCCACCCACGCCACCTTCGCCGCCTCAATATGCCCCGTCCCATCATCCTCCGAGTACCACGCATGCCGCTTACTCACCCCCGGCACCGCAGGCCGCTTCACCGCAGCCTCATTCCACATCCGCAACCGCAGCGCGCCCCGCACCTCAGGCAGCGGCCCCGAGCCCTCCGTAAAATCCCCCTGCAACCCAAGGTGCACATGCAGAATCAAGTCCTTCCCAAAGTCATACCCCAGATGCTTCCCCACAGCCATCACCCGCCGCAACTTCTTTCCGTCGATCATCTCCGCATCCGTAAACCGTCCCTGCGGCCCATCCACTCGAACGATCTTCCCCCCAAGCGCCGCCGCGTGCCTCTCGGCCCATCGATGAATCTCATTTCCCTCAGGCATCGTCTCTCAACCTCGTCGCAGTCACCTGCGTCTGATGTCGCCGCCGAATACGCCGCGGCCGCCCGCTCGTCTTCAACTCATACTGATAGTGCTCAATAATTCGCTCCGGAGTCCACAACGCCCAGTGTTCTCCCTTCTGCGTCTGCATCCTGTCCATTTGAATCTCATCCATCTGCCGCATCATTCGCTGCAGGTCCCTGTAGTGCTCCGTATAAGAACTCTCTTCGCTCTCAATCAACGGCTGCATATCCACATACACCGGCTGAGCCCATTCGTAGAATGTGTGCCACACATCGTAAACATCCAGATGACCCTTCTTCACCAGCAACGACAGGTGCTCATAAAAATCCAGCACCTCGAACGCACTCACCGGCGGCTCCTCCACCGTCCATGGCTTCAATCCCGCCTCATCCAGCCGAGACTCCGCAAGCCTCCGCCTCACTGCCACAAACTTCTCCGACAAAAAGAAGCTCAACTGCTTCTCAAGATTCTCAACCGCTCGATAATCCCGCTCATGCCGCAGTTGCAATCCTGCATAAGAGATGGCCCCAGCACTCGTAACCACAAGCGCAGCCGTTGCCACCGCCTGAACCGCCTCCCAATTCACCACTAGGTGTGTCCTCCAGCCTCGTTGGATGCGTAGGACCCACCATCCGGCAAGCGACCATAAACAGCGAGGACGACGGCCAACGCACCTGAAGTCGCGCCTGCCTTCGTCCTCACTTCCTGCTTAATCTCGAACTCCTACCAGTACCAGAAAGCGCGCTATCTCATCCCATCGCGCTTCATCCAAGCATCAATTCCAAACCTGCCGTGCCTCAATCGCTTCGATCGAAAACATCTGATCCGGCTCCATCTGCTGCATCCGTTGCATGAACTGAATCGCTTCTTCCTTGGTATCGAACATCATCCGGTTGTACAGCCGGCCTGCTCGAACCTGGTCGCACTTCCACATCGTCTCGGTCATGGTCTTCCCTCCAAGCAATCGATTGAGTTCCAGGTTCTCCATCCAAAGCAAATCTGCGTATCTGTCCTGCCCATCACTCCTGCTCACTTCAAACACCTTTCCGGGTGATAAGTCGCACTCTACACGTCCATCACCACACCCCAAACTTGAAAATAAGAGGGGCACCCTTATAGGAACGCCCCTCTTATTCTTACGTCCATACAACTTCTATGGATTTACACTTACTTCTTTTCATCGACGTCGACGTACTCAGCATCAATCACGCCTTCATCCTTCTTCGGCTCCTCATGAGCTTCGGTCGCGCCTGTCGCACCCTCGGTCGGTGCTGAAGCCGCAGAGGCCTTGTACATCGCCTCAGCCAGCTTATGGCTCACCGTCGTTAGACGATCCTTCGCAGCATTCAGCTCTGTCGCACTCGGCGTACCCGCCAGAGTCGTCTTCGCCTCCGCCAGCGCCGTCTCAACCTCGGTCTTGTCCGATCCCTGAACCTTATCGCCGGCATCCTTCAACATCTTTTCAATGTTGTAGACCAGCGAATCCAGCCCATTCCGAGCCTCAACCGCATCGCGCTGCTCTTTGTCCTCCGCAGCGTGAGCCTCGGCATCCTTCGCCATCCGCTCAACCTCTTCCTTGCTCAGGCCCGACGAGCTCGTAATCGTAATCTTCTGATCCTTGCCCGTCGCATTGTCCTTCGCCGTTACATTTAGGATGCCGTTTGCATCGATGTCGAACGTCACCTCGATCTGCGGCACGCCACGCGGAGCCGGAGGAATTCCAGCCAGCTTGAACTTGCCCAGCGTCCGGTTCTGCGACGCCATCGGCCGTTCCCCCTGCAGCACATGCACCTCAACCTCAGTCTGCGAGTCCGCCGCCGTCGAGAACGTCTCCGTCTTCTTCGTCGGAATCGTCGTATTCCGGTTGATCATCGCCGTCGCCACGCCGCCCATCGTCTCAATCGACAACGTCAGCGGAGTCACATCAAGCAGCAACAGATCCTTCACCTCACCGGCAAGCACGCCAGCCTGAACCGCCGCGCCGATCGCAACCACCTCATCCGGGTTCACACCCTTATGCGGCTCCTTGCCGAACAGGTCCTTCACCAGCTGCTGAATCTTCGGCATACGAGTCTGACCGCCGACCAGAACCACCTCGTCGATCTTGCTCGCATCCACACCGGCGTCCTTCATCGCCTGCTTGCAGGGTCCAATCGACCGCTGCAGCAGATCATCAACCAGCGACTCCAGCTTCGCACGAGTCAACTTCCGCACCAGGTGCTTCGGCCCACTCGCATCCGCAGTAATAAACGGCAGATTGATCTCCGTCTCCTGCGCCGTCGACAACTCGATCTTCGCCCGCTCCGCAGCATCCTTCAGCCGCTGCAGCGCCATCTCGTTGCCCTTCGAGTGCAGATCAAGCCCAGTCTCCGACTTGAACTCCGCAATCAGCCAATCCACAATGCGCTGGTCGAGATTATCGCCGCCAAGGTGCGTATCGCCATTGGTCGACTTCACCTCAATCACACCTTCGCCAACCTCGAGGATCGAGATATCGAACGTACCGCCACCGAAGTCATAGACCGCAATCGTCTCGTCCTTCTTCTTATCCAGCCCATAGGCCAGCGCAGCCGCAGTCGGCTCGTTGACAATGCGCTTCACATCAAGCCCGGCGATCTTGCCCGCATCTTTCGTCGCCTGACGCTGTGCATCGTTGAAGTAAGCCGGAACCGTAATCACAGCCTCCGTCACCGAAGTCCCCAGATAATCCTCCGAAGCTTTCTTCAACTTCTGCAGAATCATCGCCGAGATCTCAGGCGGCGTGTACTCCTTGCCCTGCGCCACAATGACGATGTTGTCGCCCTTGGCCACCACCTTGTACGGCACCATCTTCATCTCATCGCCAACCTCGTTCAACCGGCGGCCCATAAAACGCTTGATCGAATAGATCGTGTTCTCCGGGTTCGTAATCGCCTGCCGCTTGGCCACCTGGCCCACCAGCCGCTCCCCGCTCTTGGTAAACGCAACCACCGATGGCGTCGTCCGGCCACCCTCTTCATTAGGGATTACCTTCGGCTCGCCGCCTTCCATCACCGCAACGCACGAGTTCGTCGTTCCCAGGTCAATTCCAATAATCTTTGCCATCCCACATCCCCATTCCGGGCTCATGCCCATCAAATATTTGACTTCTCTAGAATCTCACCTTGAGTCACTTGTTGTCAACTATTCTGATGCACCCGGCCACCGTCAGGTCGCAGAACCATTAACCCTTCGTTTAGAAAGGTTTATCCCTCCCCCTTCCATTACCAAAGGCCCCCAGCCAGACAAAAAAAACGCCTTGAAGCCCTCTTATCCCCACAATCGCCACCTATAAATCAAACACGCAGGTCGCCAAATCGCTCGTTTTCCTCAATCCCACCGCTACCCCGAAGGTGTCATTGTCGCCCTTGATGCCCCGGCTTACGCTTCCCTCAATTCTGTATCACTTTGGAGCGTTGCTCATGCCTTCCTCTACTGCCCGCCGCACCGCACGTCGCCTCCTGAAAGTCGCCTCCCTGGGCCTGGCTGGCCTCCTCGCCGGTCTCCTCTCCGGTTGCAACGCCACCGAAGACGCCACCCCTACCAATATCTCTTCGACCACCTACACCTGGTCCACCCACATTCCCAAGAGTCTCGACTCCGTGCAGGTCCCCCCCCTTCGCCATGCTCCTTCCACCCGCAGGCTCCAGGGCGGATCCTTCCATACAGTCTCCCAGTCGATGGGCCCGAGCGGCCGCAACCCCTCCTAAGACCCCTCGACTCCGACCCGGCAGTCCGATCGCCGGAAACCACAACCAACCAAGCGCGGCAGGCTCCATCCAACGGGCCTGCCGCCTTTTTGCGTCGCTAACCGCACCGCTCCAGCTCAAATGCATCCATTAGTTCCTTTCCTGTCTCTATCTAGGAGACAATCACTCCGCAGGAGACACTCACTCCACCAAAGGGAACCCATCGGAAGACCATGGCCTCGGCTGCGACCGCACCACCCGATCAATCCGCGGAAGTCACCAAAGGCGTCAATCCCTGGCTGATCGCCGCCTCCGTCATGCTCGCCACCTTCATGGAGGTGCTCGACACCGCCATCGCGTCGGTCGCCCTGCCCTACATCGCCGGCTCCCTCTCCGCATCCAACGACGAAGCCACCTGGGTCCTCACCAGCTACCTCGTCGCAAATGCCATCGTCCTCCCGGCCAGCAACTGGTTCTCGCTCAAATTCGGCCGCAAACGCTTTCTCCTCTCCTGCATCGTCATCTTCACCATCGCCAGCTTCGCTTGCGGAGCCGCCCCCACCCTCGGCATCATGCTCCTCGCCCGCATCGTTCAAGGCGCCGGCGGCGGCGCACTCCAGCCACTCTCCCAGGCCATTCTCCTCGAATCCTTCCCGCCCTCCAAACGCGGAGCCGCCATGGCCGTCTTCGCCTTCGGAGTCGTCGTCGCCCCCGTCCTCGGCCCAACCCTCGGCGGCTGGCTCACCGACACCTACTCCTGGCGCTACGCCTTCTACATCAACATCCCCATCGGCATCCTCGCCATCCTCATGATCACCCGCTTCGTCCACGACCCGCCCTACATCAGCAAGGCCAAGGTCGCCGCCTTCGACCGCTACGGCTTCGCCGCCTTGGTCGTCTGGACCGGCTGCCTCCAGGTCGTCCTCGACAAGGGACAGGAGGACGACTGGTTCGGCGCCCTCTGGATCCGCTGGGCCGTCTTCTTCCTCGTCACCTCCTTCATCTACTTCTGCTGGCACTGCTGGCGCGACAAAGACACCATCGTCGATCTCAAAGTCCTCAAAGACCGAAACTTCCTCCTAGGCTGCATTCTCATCTTCATGTTCGGCGTCGGCATCTACTCCACCGTCACCGTCCTGCCGCTCTTCTACCAGGAGCTCCTCGGCTACACCGCCTTCACCGCCGGCCTGGTCGTCGCCCCCCGAGGCATCGGAGCCGTCTGCGGCATGCCCATCATCGGCTACCTCTCCAACAAAGTAGACCCCCGCTACCTCCTCACCTTCGGCTTCTTCACCTTCGGCCTCACCACCCTCTACTTCGGAAACGTAACGCTCGACATCTCCCCCACCACCCTCCTTCTCCCAATCCTCATCACCGGCTTCGGCCTCAGCTTCGTCTTCGTCCCCATCAGCACCGCAGCCTACGGCACACTCGAAGCGAAACAGATCGGCAACGCCAGCGGCCTCTTCAACCTCATGCGCAACGTCGGCGGCTCCATCGGCATCTCCATCGCCTCTACCCTGCTAACCCGCCGCACCGACGTCCACCAGAACGAGATCATCAACTCGGTCCCTCGCACCGGCCAGCAGTTTCAGAATGCACTCGGCGGCATGACCCAGTTCCTGACCAACCCCTTCGGAAAGGCGAACGCAGCCGATCCCGCCCAGGCCGCGCTCTACCAGCAACTCGGCCGCCAAGCCACCAACTGGGCCTTCGTAGATGTCTTCCGCTGGCTCTCTTTGCTCTGCTTCTTCTGTGTAGGCATCGTCTGGTTCCTGAAAAAAGTAAAACCAGGCAAACCGCCAGCCGGTGCCCACTAACCCACCCGTCCCCTCCGACCAACGGGAGGACCCAGACACCCGCCCAACCAAGACCGGTACACAAGTCACGAAGTGACCGCCCCACGCGAAGTGGGCCCCTCCGGCAGGACAAGCGCAGTTGAGAGCAATCGCAACCCCACTGCGATACCCTCAACACATGCAGCGCGACCGGCTCCCCTACCTCCTGATCCCACTAGCCGCCTGCATCGCCATCCTCCCTCTCCTCCTCCACGGCTGCTCCTGCGGCCACGACTTCGACTTCCATCTCCTCAACTGGATGGAGGCCGCTCGCCAGTTCACCCACGGCAACCTCCACCCGCACTGGGCCTATACCGCGGCCTACAACGCCGGCGAACCCCGCTTCGTCTTCTACCCGCCACTCTCCTGGACACTCGGCGCGATCCTCACCCTCCTCTTCCCAATAACCGCAACGCCGATCCTCTACACCTGGCTAGCCCTCACCGCCAGCGGCCTCGCGCTCCACCGCCTCGCCCAAGAATTCACCCCACCCACCGCCGCTCTCCTCGCCGCGATCCTCTACACGGTGAACCCCTACATGCTCTTCACTGCCTTCGAGCGCACCGCCTACGCCGAACTCCTCGCCGCCGCCTTCATCCCGCTCCTCCTCCACGCCATCCTGAGCCAGCGCGTCACCATCCCCCGCATCGCCATCCCCGTAGCGCTCCTCTGGCTCACCAACGCCCCCGCCGCCGTCATGAGCTGCTATGCCCTCGCCCTCCTCACCATCATCCGACTAGCCACAAATCGGGCTACCTCATCTCCAGCCCCAATCCACCCATCCGATCCATCTCAGACATCGTGGAGATCACGGACCACCACAAATCCGGGTGCCCCATACATCGACCTTGATGTGTGGGCATCGGGCGCAAGCCCGACCGCTCCCGCCCACGCCGACCCCACCCCAATCCCATCCCAAACACCACTCAGCCTAACCATCAACACCATCGCCGGCACCACCCTCGGCCTCGCCCTCGCCGCCTTCTACCTCCTCCCCGCCGCCTACGAGCGCCGCTACGTCCAGATCGCCATGGCCATCATCCCCAACATGCGCATCCAGGACAACTTCCTCTTCCACCACACCGGCGACGCCCCCCACGATCAAGTCCTCCACACCGCATCGATCCTCGCCCTCATCCTCCTCGTGGCAACGGTCATAGCCCTGACAGCTCTCTACCTGACCAGAAAAGCCCCGGTGCCCCATCCTTCGCGTTCTTGCGAAGGGTGGGATCGAAGCTCTTCGACCACCATCAGTCTCCTCTTCTCGCTAGCCATCCTCACCACAGCCATCGCCCTCCTCCTAACCCCACTCACCACCATCTTCTGGAACCACGCCCCCGAGCTAGCCTTCCTCCAATTCCCCTGGCGTCTCCTGGCGATCCTTGCCACCATCATGAGCCTCGCCATCGCCCTGGCAATCACTCGCCTGAACCTCAAATCCACAGCCAGCACCGCACTCACCATCGCCCTCGCCGCAGCTCTCACCTACCCGGCCTACACCCTCTTCCACCAACCATGCGACGAAGAGGATACCCCCACCGCCCGCGAAGCTCTCTTCCACTCCAACCGCGGCACCGAACCCACCGACGAGTACACCCCCACCACCGCCGACAACGACTCCCTCGCCCAAAGCGACCCACCCTACTGGCTCTCGGAAGACTCCAACGCCAAAGCCCCCACCCAAACCCAACCCGCACCCGCGCCCACCCCCCTCACGCTCAACCCACCCATCCCCGAAGACCTCATCCTCAACCTCCGCGACTACCCCGCCTGGCGCATCACCGACAACGGTTCCCTCATCACCACGCGCGACCAGCGCGACGACGGCCTCATCGCCATCCCCATCCCCGCCGGTCCCTCCCTCATCGCAATCACCTACGCCCGCACCCCAGACCAAATCCTCGGCAACACCATCTCCCTCCTGGCCCTCGCCACTCTCCTCATCACCCTCCACCGCAGGGTGTAGGGCTCAGGGTGTAAGGTGTAGGCTGTTCGTACGATGGTAGTGTTGGTTGTAGTGGCCTACACCCTAAGCCCTGCACCCTACACCCTGTCCCTGATTTATCATCGAACCCGATGCAACCCACGGTAAAAGACCTGCTCCTCTCCGGCGCCCAACTCACCGATGCCGCCCTCGAACGCATCCTGCCCGCAACCGACACACTTCCTCACTCCATCCACCGCGCCATGCGGCATAGCACCTTCGCCGGCGGCAAGCGTCTCCGTCCCATCCTCTGCATGGAAGCAGCTCGCCTCGCCGCATGCACCGAGGCTTACCCCGACGGAATCGCCGACCTCGGCGCCGCGCTCGAGATGATCCACACCTACTCCCTCATCCACGACGACCTGCCCGCCCTCGACAACGACGACCTGCGCCGCGGCCAGCCCACCTGCCATGTCGTCTTCGGCGAAGCCACCGCCATCCTCGCCGGCGACGCCCTCCAGACCCTCGCCTTCCAAACCATCGCCACCCTTCCGATCCCATCCCCAGCCACCATCGCCATCCTTCGCGAGATCACCCTCGCCATCGGCACCGGCGTTGGCCACGTCGGCGACCTCGATACCAAACTCCCTCCCGGCATGATCGGCGGTCAAGTCATGGACATCGAAGCCGAAGGCACTCCACCCACAGCAGCACTCGTCGAAGCGATCCACCGCTCCAAGACTGGCGCTCTCATCACCGCCAGCATTGTCTCCGGCGGTCTTTATGGCCTGAGCCTCCGTCATCGCTCAACTAGCAGCTACGCCCGTGACGAAAACTTCATCGGACCGAAGCCAGGCCGCACCGCCTACGCCCCCTATGCCGACACCACTGCACGCCTCCGCACCTTCGGCGAAAAGGCCGGCCTCGCCTTCCAGATCGTCGACGATGTCCTCGACATGACCCAAAGCTCCGAGGAGCTCGGCAAGACCGCAGGCAAAGACACCGCCAGCATCAAAGCCACCTGGCCCGCCGTCTTCGGCATCGACCAATCCCTCCACGACGCCGAAGAGCTCATCGCCGACGCCTTCGCCGCGCTGGCCCCCTTCGGCCCCGCCGCCGACCCACTCAAATCTCTGGCCCAATATCTAGTCGAACGAAAAAACTAGCGTCGCTGCCGCAGTTTGCTATGGGACAGAAAGTCCATCCGTGCTTTTTGTTGTCATCCCCGCAGGGGATCTGCGTTCTTGCATGTGCCGTTACTGACAGCCTTCTAAATCCAGTTTTGTTAAGGGCACGGCTTCCAGCCGTGCCGTAAATAGAGAGCAATGCACGCGGCTTTAGCCGCTGAGGTACGTTTCTTTCAAGTGCCGGCATCGCCTCAGAAGCCCTCAGCATCATCCTGAACTACACAACACCGTTCAAACCCACCAACCGCAGCCCGCAAGTCACGATCACCCCGCCGCACCATACTCCTCATCCGTAACCTTCGCACCCCAGGCGACCGTACTCCCCGAATCATCCGCCTGCTGCATCGCCAGGTGCACCATCGTGCGTCCAGCCTGCGCGCCATGCCAATGATTCTCCCCTGCCCCGATCACCACTACATCCCCAGGATGAATTGCCTGCGCCGCCGGCCCCTCCAACTGCACCCAGCCCAACCCAGAGATCACCTCCAGCACCTGCACCACCGGATGCCTATGCCAAGCCGTCCGCGCCCCCGGAGAAAACGTCACCCGAGCAGCCTGCAACCGCGAAGGCGCAGCCGCCTCCACAATCCCATCCACCCACACATCGCCGGTGAACCACTCCTCCGGACCCTTCCTGCAACCTCGGTCACCACTCTTCACAATCTTCATCCCGCCACTCTAGCACTTCAACTCGCATCTCCGCAGGGGTGCGCGGGGAACTGTGGTGGGTCAGTTTGGAGTGAATGACCGAAATTGCCGATAACCGGACTTTCAGAGCACCAACCGGAAACAAGTTCATCTACGACGGAATCTTCGTCGCAACCGTTCAAGAAATGAACGCCTCTTCTGGTGAGCCAGTTCTAGCGTTTCATTTACCGGAAGCCAAACCTCTTCGCCATCCGAACTGACTTCAAAGAAACCCACCCCATGCAGTTTCGCTAATCTTTCCGCTTCGCCAGCGGCGGCGACGGCCTTCGACCACGCGAATCCGGCATATACAAACTGCCGACCGATGGTGTAATCCCCAAGCACACCCTCGTCATCCTGCAAATGGATTTCTGCTTGTGGACTGTTTATGTCCGGGAACGTGCGCTGCATCTCTTTTACCCAAGCCCGCAAGCGAGCGGAAGTCCGTGCAGGATCGTCATAAGGTCCATCATTCCATTTTGTCAGTGCGAAGTACCACTCCATGAAGCCGTCGTGATTCTTCGGCGCAGCTTCTGGCTCGAAAACCATCAGGTCGTAACTCATGCGACGTATCCTAGCAGTCGAGCATTCCCGCAAAACGGGGTTATAGGACCTTGGTTGCCCTTGAGTTCAACCTGACCCATTATCCAGAGAACGCTATCATCGAAACAGATGCTCACCCAGTCCGACATCCTTCACGCCCTCCGCGACTGTTACGACCCCGTACTCCCCTGCAACATCGTCGACCTCGGCCTCATCCACTCCATCACCATCACCCCCGACGCCGAAGCCCCCGGCGCACGCATCCCAGGCGTCCCGCAAAAATGCATCATCGAAATCTCCGTCACCCCCACCCAAACCGAAGAAGCCGCCACCGCCCAACTCAGCGCACAAATATCCAACCGCCTCGCCGGCCTCGAAGCCATCAGCCGCACCACCATCACCCTCCTGGACACGCCCCACTGGACCCCCAACAACATCACTCCCGCCGGCCGCAAGACCCTAGGCCTCGACGGCAACCCGCACCTGGTCCAGATCCGCTAATCATGCCCCCACGCAAATCAAAGTTCCCGCTGGTCATGCCCCCGCCCGCACCACCGCAACATCCCTTCGACCAGATCCACGGCGTCGAAACCAGCGGCCTCATCGCCGCCGGCAACCTCACCACCGGCCACCCCAACGACGCCCACGTCACCGCCTACTACGGCGTCGCCCCCAGCATCCTCCGCACCCTCATCCACCTCTGGCGCGACACCAACCCGCCCCACCCCATCCACCACTACACCTTCGTCGACATCGGTGCCGGCAAAGGCCGCGCCATGCTCGTCGCCAGCGAGCTCCCCTTCCACCAAATCATCGGCATCGAGCTCAACCCCACCCTGGCCGACACCGCACAAACAAACGTCGAACACTGGCGCACCTCCCACGCCGCCGACTCCACCGCGCAACCCCTCGCCCCCATCCGCCTCCTCGAACAGGACGCCCTCACCTTCGACTTCCCCCGCACCCCCACCCTCGCCTTCCTCTTCCATCCCTTCGAAGCCCCCGTCCTCAAGCTCCTCCTCCGCCGCATCGAAGCCCAGTTCGCCCCCCGCCGCGGCGCCCCAGTCCCAGCCTTCGACCTCCTCTACGTCAACTCCGAGTGCCGCGCCCTCCTCGACCGCCACCCCGCCTTCACCCGCCTCTTCCTCGGCCCCGTAGCCATGTCCCCCGAAGACCACGCCGCCGACCTCGCCGCCATCGCCCAACAAAAAGAGTACGGCTCCACCGGCGACGAAGAGTGCGCCATCTACCGCTTGACCGGCCGCTCCACCAAACTCTGAATTACAGGCCACCATCATCAGAGAACGCACCAATACGTAACCAAAGGGCTTGCAGAGAAATATCTATCTAAAACTCGTCATCTCGACCGGTGGCCTATCTAAAAACTCGTATCTCGACCGGGTGGCCTCCTAAAAACTCGTCATCTCGGCCGGAGCCGTGCAGTTTCATCGCACGGCGGAGTGGAGAGACCCCCGTCTTTCGTCTTTGCCTCTGTCGTCGTCGTGCTCAGCAAATCTCCGTATTTCGATTGTCCCTAAAAAGTCCGAAGTGATACGCTGTCCCTGCCTATGATTGCCTGAACCATCCAGCGAGCTGCCAGCGACGCCTCGGCCACCACCGGGCAGCGCCATCCCATGCCATCCAGCCACGCAAGATCGTTCAGGAGAAACTCGAATGCCATCCTAAGGCAAAGAAAACATCACAACCCCCCGTCTCCAGCTAGTCGCCATCACCCCTGAGTCCCTAACCTCCGAGCAAAGCTCCGACGGCAAGCTAGGCGACGTCCTCCACTGCCGCGTCACCTCCGAGTGGCCCCACGCCGACTGGGAGCCGCACGTCCTCCAACTCCTCCAGCAGCGTTTCGCCGACGACCCCACCGACATCGGCTGGCACCGCTACGTCCTCCTCCCCTCCACCACCAACCAACCCGCAACCCTCATCGGCTCTGTCGGCGGCTTTCGCTGGCCCGACGACCCCCACGCCGCCGAGATTGGCTACGCCATCCTCCCCGAGTTCCGCCTCCACGGCTACGCCCTCGAAGCCACCAAAGCCATGATCCACTGGATCGAAGCCACCGGCTCCGCAAACAGAATCTTCGCCCACACCTTCCCCCACCTCACCGGCTCCATCCGTATCCTCGAGCACTGCGGCTTCACCCTCGAAGGCCCCGGCAAAGAAGAGGACACCATCCGCTACCGCAGAAATTAACAACCGAAGACACGAAACATAAGGAGGCGAGACCACTTCGTCGCGCCTCAACCAAAAAACAAAACGGGGCACAGCCGAAGCCGCACCCCATCTGTAATCAATCACCAAACACAACCGCGATCAATGTCCCGCAGGGTAAGAAGGCGGCTTTGGCGGTCCACCAGGTACATTCTTATAAACACTCGGTGCGTTTGTCAGCGCCGTCTGCAACGAGTACGCCGTTAGCCCGGCGCCCGGCGCCAAAAACGGCGTCAAAGCCGCCACTGCGGACGCCTTCCCGTTGTAAACCGCAGTCAGATTATCCGTGCGTTCGTAGTTCGTATTGTTGGCCGGATTCTGATTCATCACTACCCTGCCCAGCACACGATGCTCCGCCTCCACTCCCATGATCGAGGCAGCCACCTGCGCAAAGTACTCCAGGTCCCGCGCCGTATAAGCAGCTCCGCTGGCATCACGCTCAATCACCAGACCACCTCTCGTATCAGACGCCATCTGGGCAAACTCGATCGTAGCCAGCAGGTACGCTGCAATAAAAGCATTCTCCAGCGCATTCAAAACAGCGATGAAGGGAGCAAGCGTATCGAACGTTCCCGTCGGAAAATAAAACGTCTGCACCGAATCGGTCGTCGAAACCGTCTTCCCAATCAGAGACCGAAGCAGGTCGGCGTGCTGAATCTCTTCGCTCAACGCAGCGCGAAAGTATTCTACATTGCCCAGGTTTCCGGCAGCCGTTACATGCGTGGCCGTTCCGCCCGGTCCGGCAAGGTTCGGATCCATAATCACCGGACCCACCAGACCGTTGTAATAGAACGTACTCGCCAGATCCTCAGCAATCAGAGCCGCAGTAAAGATCTCCTGCGCCGTATCGCCACTCTGATTATCCAGGCCCGGAGCCGCTGCGTGAAGAGGTGTGCCCGGAAGAAACGCCGCTGCCGTTGCAGACAGCCCAAACAGCCCGGCGCGGGTGACAAAGGAACGACGTGGCAGCAGACCCGCTGCCGATTTACCAACATTGATTCCACTCATAAGCTGGCCCTCCCCGGGCCATCAAACACTGCTACCTCTTGAATTTCAGTTTTGAATTGAACGTGATTTGAACGAGGCCCCGGTCGAACCGGAATCGGGAGGGTAGAGATGCCTGCGAGCAAAGGCGAGACAGCAGATCCTGGCGGTTCCGACATCTTCAGAACGCGCCGGACCAGACACCGGATTGCACAGGTTTGTAAATTTTCAAAACATCCGCGCCGTCTAGGGTGGAGTCGCTGGCTGCGCTGGAGCGGTGGCTGATGGAACGCGGGGGAGCGGGAGCCTATCGCGACAGATGGCTCACGACAAGTGCGATCGGCAGACCGACGAAGAGGATATGAATGACCAGCTGGGTTAGGAAAGCTTTGGCGGAAAAGGGAATTGTTGCGGCGGAGAGTGGGAGCACAATTCGATTCATCACCAGATGAACCGCCGCGCCGTATAGAACTCCGCTGAGCAGTGGATGGTCGATGAGGATCGCCAGCTTGCGGCTGCTTGCGTAGTAGACGAAGGCGGCAGTGAAAGAGATCAAGAAGTGGAAGAACAGGCCAGCGGTTGCGGTTTTCTTTCCCCCCTCGAATGCGGAGGGCCCGAGAGCGCCGCTGGCGATTCTCTGCAAGAGCCGCTCGAGGGGTATGCCTTGCGTCCGGCGGACCAACGTTGAGGTTGCGGTAAGGTCGAGAACGCCGGAGAGCAGACCCGCAAGGGAGATCACTTCAAGGCTCGTCATGAGGTCCTCGGTTCCTGCGCTCTTAGGTGATAACTGAAAACCTACTTGATGTAGTACCCCGCCACCCGCCAAACCTTATCTTTCTCCCGGCTCATGATCACAGTCTCCTGCGCCACCGTCTTATGCTCAAAGCTCGTCTCATAAAGAATTACCACATAATCTCCATCCGGCGCACCCGGCAGCAGCGTCGTGTACGTGGCGCTCTGCAGCTTCCTGCTCTCAAGCTTTCCCAGCGGGTCGCGCACATTCTTCATAGTCGACTCCCACTTCTCCACCGTCACCGCCCCTCTCATCACCGCAGCCGCAGCATTCCAGCTCTCTACATACTTCCCCGCATCCATCAGCGCCAGCCAGCTCTCGCCCGCACGCACCGCGATCTGCTCCGCCGTCTCCTGCACCATCGGCGAGTGCACCTGAGCAGTCAGCCCAACCGCTCCACAACTCGCACCGACCGCCAGACAGATCATCAAAGCGCTCTTCAAAACCATCCGCACACCGCCTCACACAACAAGATCATCCGACACGCCAATCCTAAGCCCCAGCCACATCCCATCCACACAAATCCCTGAACGTCCAGCATACGAGCACAGACAGAAAAATCCCTACCCCTTCACCCGAACATAAAACATCCGCTCATCCCCACCCGCATGTTCAATCGCAATCTCCCCATCCGCCCGCGCCACCACGCTAGGAAACTTCTCCCCCCACTCCACCAGCACCAGCGCGTCCTCCTCCTCCGCCATCTCCTCCAGCCCCAGCGTCATCAACTCCCGCTCCGTCTCCAGCCGATAAAGATCCAGGTGAAACAGCCGCACCTTCCTCCCCGCATACTCATGCACCAGCGTAAAAGTAGGACTCGTTACCTCGTCAGTCTCCGCCGCCCCCAGCGCCGCGGCGATCCCCTTCACCAGCGTCGTCTTCCCCGCCCCCAGATCCCCCCGCAGCACAAACATCTTCGGCGCCGGCAGCAACATCTCCGCCACCCGCTCCCCCATCGCCAGCGTCCCCGCCTCGCTCCGCGTCTTGAACCGCTTCTTCTCCCGCAACTCCAAACTCACACCCTCGCCCTCTTCCACCATCTTCTCACCAGAGCGAACCCACACCTGTCCACGCGATAGAAGATCCGAGCAGCCGGCCCTACGGCTTCTCCTCCCCCTTCCGCCGATCGACCACCTTGTATCCCTCAGGCACCACAAAGTACCTCGGATCCGGCTCCGACGTAGTCAACTCCGTCACCGAGAACGATTGCCTCCCGCTCGACGGATCGTCAACCTTCGAGATAAGGTTGATGCCGAGCTTGGCCGAGTACCAGAACTCCCGCGTGCTCACCATCGGCAGATCGTTTCCCAGCACCCCAGGATTCAGCGTCGTCGTCTCCCGATACCCGATCGTGTCCACTCCGTTCGAATTGCTAAGCCCCAGATCGTCATGTTGACGAAACCCCTGCCCGTCCGGCAATGGCCCCGTAGTCCCCATCCCTGGCCTGTAGACCATGTCCGGCACCAACCCGTAGGGCCGCACCTCGCAGATTTTTTCCTCGACGCCGCAATTCAACCACGTGTGCTCCATCGGATCGGAGATCTGAAATACGTCCATGCGCGACTCGATCTTGCTCCCCTTCGGCACCAGCAGCCAGCGCTCCTGATAGATCCGCCCTCGTCCATCCCGCACAATGCGTCTCTTGTTGACCAGCGTAAACGAGCCTCCATTTCCCAACGGCCGCGACCACTCCGTCACCAGCATCATGCTGAACGGAGCACCCGTCAGCGGCGGGATGAAGATACTCTCCATCCTTCCACTCGTTCCGCCATCCTGGATATGAACCACCGGAGGCGCCGCCTGAGCGAGCGCAAAAGGATGAGGCACAACCAGCACTGCCAGCACAACCAAAGGGAGCAGCCTCAACGACCGAACGCGCATCCGAACCCTCCGCACCACGGCGAAAGTATAGACCTCAAGTCGCTCAAAGCAACGTGAAAGTCTTCTCATTGCGCTGAATTTGGCTTCTTTCCCTCTGTTGGTTTTGGCCTCGCCATCTCCACCAGACTCGCAGCAAGAGGAACATCATAGTGTCCGTCATACACCAGAATCCCACCATCCAAAATCGCCGACGGCTTCAGCTCTTTGAACTGTGCATAAGGATTTGCCTGCCCAATCGGCAGATCGACTCCTTCAAGCTCGTCATCACTGATCAAAACCGGACCTTCAATCTGATCCGGAACATTCATCGAAACCGGAATCCACCAAAGATTGACCATGGTCGGAAGCGGCCGGCAAGGCACACCATAGTAGCGCTCCTCTGCAACACCACTCGCCGTATACGCCATCCAGCACTCCGTCACATGGCGCTCCCGAAGATACTTCGCAGCCGTCTTCAACTGCTGTCCCCAATCCGAGTTCGAGTCGCTAAGCAGCCGATGTACATTCTTCTGGCCACCCCAGGCCTCATTCGCATACGCAACATATCCAGGAAACGATCTCAACGAAGTAATCGCCTGAAACACAAGCAGCCCGCCCGCTACAACCATCCACCGGCGATCCCGACTGATCAAAACACTCAAAGCCGAAGCTCCAACAAGGTACAGAAAGGGATAGATCGGAAGAATGTGCCGAACTCCGATGTTCATATCCGAGTGCATCGCCAGACTCAGAAAGACGACAACAGGAACCATCAACAGCAGCCAACGCCAACATACTGCCCGCTCACTCCAACACAGAAAGAGAGCGATCCCCAACATCGCAAGAAACGGCAGAGTCGACTTGATCGCAATCGCAGCCGGAAAGTACAACCACGTTCCATGCCGTCGCAACCTTCCAAACAAATAGCTGATGTCCCGCTCCTCGGTAAGCTTCGTATTCACAAGTCCCCAGACATACGCCTCAGGAAGAACATGCGTTCGGGCCAGCATCTGCAAAGGTCGCGGGTTGGCGACATGCGCATACTCCCGCAGATAACTTTCAAGATTCGGATTCTGAACCATCCCAACAGGCCGCGCCGCATAGCGGAAGCCATAGCAGCTCCAAAGCACAACGTACGCAACACACAACACACCGGCCAGCGCCGCAACTCTCCGCCACGCCAAACGCAGATCCCGTCCACCAAGCCACCCAACCACGATCATCAGCGCCAGCGTGGGCGCAAGGAATAAACCAGTGAACTTCACCGCCCAGGCAAGGCCCACGACCACGCCGACCAGAAGCATCCTCCATACTGTCGGACGCAGCATGTATCGATACCACGAGTACACCGCCGTAAAGACAAAGAACGTAATCGCCGCATCCGTCGTCACCAACGCTCCGTGAGCAAGAAGCGTTGGATCGAACACAAGAAACGCCAGCGCCAGCAACCCGGCAACGCTACCGAAGATCTCCTGACCCGCTAGAAACACCAGCAGAGCAAGACCAATCGTGAATAGTGAGATGGCAACCCGCCCACGAATCAGAAGCTGGTTCGCATCGTTCTTGAACAAAAACTCTCGACCATCAATGAAAGCCTCCAGCTGGGAACTCCTCCCCTGCTGAACCGGCTCATAGAGCCGCAAAGGCAATAAAGGAACGGCCGCGACCGTCTTGGCCAGCGGAGGAACCTCTGGATTCAACCCGAAGTCGTGATGCTTCAGGATCGTATATCCATCGAAGAGATGATGACCCTCATCCCAGCTCATCGAGGTTCTGACATTGACAGCCAGCAGCTGCAGAAAAAGCACGGTCAACAGACCAGCGACCGCCAACCCACGTAGAACAACGTTCCGACGAGTGTTAACCACACGCTCCCCCAAACAAGGTCCAACTCTGTGATCTAACGCACCTCAAGCTGCATAAGTTCCCCGAAGATCCGCGAAAATGTACACCGAAACTGACTCCCAATTTTTGCCGTTGCTTTTGCAATTGCGGTTGCTAGTTCTTCCCAACCCCAACCCAAACCCAAAATAGCGTCATCCTGAGCGAACTTGCTCACGGCCTTCGTGAGCAACGCAGTCGAAGGATCCCCGTATTTGCCTTTGCCGTTGTTCTTGCCGTTGCCTGTTTCTTCTCATCTCATCTCAAAAATCAACGCCACCGCAACCCACAGATCCACACCAGCCCATCCGCATCCGTCACCCGATAGCGAAACGCATCCGAAAGGTGTGTAACCGTATCGGTTGCAAGTACCGTATGCTCGTCCATCGCATGCGCCGCAAAGTCCGCCGCCAGCCCATGCAGATAAACCGCCGCCTCCACCGCACGAGCCACATCGCCGGGAAACTGCGCCAGCATCGCCGCCACAATCCCCGTCAGAATATCCCCGCTCCCACCCTTCGCCATCGCCGGATTCCCACTCGTATTCACCGCAATCGAGCCATCCGGATGCGCAATCAGCGTTCGCCACCCCTTCAGCACCAGCGTCAGCTTATGCTGCGTCGCAAACCTCCGCGCCAGCCCAACCCGATCCGCCTCCACCTCTTTCACCGTCATCCCCGCCAGCCGCGCCATCTCCCCCGGATGCGGCGTCAGCACCATCACCCGCCCCTCACCATTCAGCAGATCCGTCTTTCCCTCGAAAGCATTCAACGCATCCGCGTCGATCACCACCGGCACCATCGTCTTCTCCACGATCTGCCGCGCAAACGCCGGAGCATCCCCTTCGGTCGACAGCCCCGGCCCAACGGCCACCACCGAGATCTTCGTCACCAGCGCATCCAGCTTCGCCCCATCCAGATTCTTGAACGAAACCGCACCCTTGGTCCCCTCCGCCAGCGGCACCATCATCAACTCCGGCGCAATCCGAGTCACCGTATCCAGAATGCTCTTCGGCACCGCAGCCGTCACCAGCCCAGCCCCACTTCGCAGACACGCCAGCGACGCCATCGCCGGAGCCCCAGCCTTCCCGTAGCTCCCCCCCACCACCAGCACATGCCCGAACCTGCCCTTATTCGAGTTCACATCCCGCGGCCTCTCCGCCACCGTCTTCGACGAACCCGCCCACGTAAACCCACTCGCCGAAACCACGGCATCCTCCGGCGATCCGATCCCCGCAACCACCACCGGCCCAAACACTCCGCCGGTCCTCTCATTGCGCGTCAGATGCCCAAACACATGCGCGATCTTCGGCGCCGTAAACGTCACCACAGCATCCGCCCGAAACGACCCCTCCGCCGTCTGCTCCATCGAATTCGCATCCCACCCCGAAGGCAGATCCACCGCCACCACCGGCGTCGCCAACTTCTCCACCATCTCCCGCAACAAAACCGCAAGCCCACGCAGCGGCGGCTTGAATCCCGTCCCCACCACAGCGTCCAGCAGCAACTCCGCCTCGTTCACCGCACCCGCGCAAGCCGCCAGCCCAGCCTCATCCACCACCTCCTCCACCACAACAGACGAGTACTCCTCCCGAAGCCTCCTAAGCGCCGTAGCTGCCTCTCCCTTCACCTCATCCGCCAGCCCCAGCAGCACCACACGAACCAGACATCCCGCCTGCGCCAGCACACGCGCCGCAACAAAACCATCCCCGCCGTTGTTCCCTTTCCCACACAACGCCACCACCCTCATCGCCGCCGGATGCTGCCGCAGACAGAACTGCCCCACCGCACCCCCGGCCGCCTCCATCAACCTCTCCAGCGAAACCCCAAACTCTTCTGCAGTCCACCGATCCACCGCCTGCATCTCCGTCGCTGTAAGAATCTTCATCTTTCCCTTCTACGCGATTCCCCCACCGAAGCCAAGACGCCCCCGCCCCCGACGCTTCACCCCATCCAAAACAGCGAGTCCACCCGTACAGAGATCCAGGCCCCTCACAGCGACATAGGCACACCCCGCGAAAAAGCGGGCACAAACAGCAAAGCCCGACCTAAAGCGAAGCCGGGCCACCCAGGATTCAACTCCAAAAAAGAAGGAAAGATTCAGCTCGCAAAACTGAAAGAAAGATCCTCTCTCCCAAAAGGGAGTGAAAACGAAAATAAATCCAAAAAAGTGGCACTTTTTTAGCAACGCAAAAAGACGCTGCCAAACACCACGCTTTCACCACCAAAACACCACGATGCCACCACGTTCTTACCAGCGCTTTTCACCACGTTTTGCCACAACCCCTACTCAGAACCGCCCATAACACCGCTGTTTTCAACCGTCTGCTTCTGCAAAAAATAATCCTTATTCCACAGCGCCCGGTAAAACTCCCCAGTCAACTCAGCCGCCTTAGGCCCAAAGGTAGGACGTCCGCCCTCGAGAAAAAACACCGTAACAATCCGGCCCTTCGGAGTATCCGCAAACGACCCAAACCACCCGAATCGAGTGCCATTATTCGAGCAGGTCCCCGTCTTGCCCATCACCGGAAACTGGCTAAAGTTAGCCCGTAGAGACCGCGCCGTTCCATACTCCACCGCTCCCGACATCCCCACCGAAATCTCAGGAATCAGCGGAGCAATATCCAAAACTCGTTTCACCTTAGGCTCAAACGTAGCCACATCCACCGCAGTTTCAGGATGTTGCAGATAATAAAGCGTTCCACCATTCGCGATCGCCGAAACCAGAGCCCCCAGCTGCAGCGGAGTCATCGAAACGCTCTCACCAAACGAACACATCCTCCCCACCCCGCCCAGAGACGCCGGCAGTACCTCATCCGGATAAGTCCCCAGCTGCTCGCCCTGAATGTGATATCCAGCCAGCTCGCCAAGCCCAAACTCATTGGCATAGTGCTTCACCCGCTCAAACCCAAGCTGTCGCCCAAGCGTCTCAAAATAAAGATTATTCGAGTGCGCCAGAGCCTCCGTCATAGTCATGTGATAGTGTCCGCCCAGATTCACCGGAGTGTCGTTGCGAACGATCCCCTCCTCGAGCGCCGCCAGAGCAACCGTCAGCTTGATCGTCGAGCAGGGTTCGGCCCCCCTCGACAGTGCCAGCTTCTGGTTGACCATCGCCAGAATCCGCCCCGTAGAGGGGTCGATCGCGATCGCAGTGCCGTTCATATTGCCCAACGCTTCAATCGCCGCCGCGCGAACCAGAGGGTCCTCGCCGTCCACCACATCGCCAAGCGTCAGATTGTCGGCGTACGAACTCGCCGAAAAGTGTTCCTGATACCGCGTCCGCCGCACAGCCAGAGTCGGCCGGGCTCCTCGATGATGCCTCACAACCCCATGCGTTGCAACGACGTGCGCCGTACCCCTGGAAGTAGAACCCGAGTGAGCCGACCCCGCGTGCGAAGCCCCCGAACGACCTTTTACTGCCGTAGCAACTCGCGCCGTACCAGCCGAGTGGCGCCTGGCCTTCCCAGTTGTACTCGTCGCAGCGTTAGCACCCACTCCAGCACCAAGAACCAGGCCGAAGAGGAGTGCGCCAAAAATCTTCAATGATCTCGACACAGGCGGATCCCTCTTATTGATTTGACTGCAATCGAACTGCCATCGATCCACAATTCATCTAATAAAACACTAATTCAACACTAATTCCTAAAGTAGCGCCGTTCCCCATTCGTGCTACTCCCCACGAAATCAGTGGTACTTTAGTTCCCGCGCCGCAGAAACGCAGGAATATCAAGCTCATCCGACTCCGAAGGATTCAAAGGCTCCGCAGCCGCCACAGCCGCGCTCCCAAACGCCGGAACCCGAACCGAGGACTCCCCCGCCTCGCCCGTCATACTGCGCAGGTCCTCCTGTTGGACTCTCACTGGCGCAGAAAAGTGAGTATCCCTCGCCCGCTCAATATGCCCAGCCTCCACCCGATTCCCCTCAGCGGCTCTCTCCCCGCGCGCAACAGGAACCGCAGGAGCCCGAAAAAAGTCGTCATCAAACACCGACGCCGGCACCGGAACCAACTCCGCCGAAGTACCCGCCTCCACCTTCACAACCGGCTCCTTCACCTCGTGCTCATGCATCGGCCGGGCCGCTTCCTTTGCCGTCTCCATCTCACTGGCAAATCTCGTACCCCCAGGTCGAGCAGACACCACACGAGGCTGTATCGGCACGTCATACCGCATCGTCGGCAGCGTCGCCTCGGCCAGCATGCGCTCCCGCCGCTGCGGCATCTCCTGCTGCTTGAAGCCCGTCGCAATCACGGTGATCTTCACCTCATCACCCATCGACTCATCCTGCACTGCACCAAAGATGATGTTGGCATCCTCATGCGCCGCATTCTGAATAATGCTCGAAGCCTCATTCACCTCACTCAGCTTCAGGCTACTCGACCCCGTAATGTTGATCAGAATCCCGCGTGCTCCATCGATCGCTCCCGCCTCCAGCAGCGGCGAAGCCATCGCTGCCATCGCAGCCTCCACCGCGCGATTCGCACCTGTCCGCACGCCTGTCCCCATCACCGCATAGCCCATCCCCGCCATCGTCGTCTTCACATCGGCGAAGTCGCGATTGATCACGCCGGGAATCGTGATGATGTCCGAGATTCCCTGCACGCCCTGCCGCAGCACATCATCCGCAATCCGGAAGCTCTCAAAGAATCCAGCATCCTTCGCCACCGCCAGCAGCTTCTCATTCGGAATCACAATCACGGTATCGACCGACTCCAGCAGCTCCTGCATCCCCCGCTCAGCCTGCTGCATCCGCCGCTTGCCTTCAAACGCAAACGGCCTTGTTACCACCGCCACCGTCAGCGCGCCCATCTCACTCGCCAGGCTCGCAATCACCGGAGCAGCCCCAGTCCCCGTACCACCACCCAGCCCCGCCGTCACGAACACCATGTCCGCGCCCTCGAGCGCCTCAATGATCTTGTCCGAATCCTCAAGCGCGGCGCGCCGTCCCACATCAGGATTCGCACCCGCGCCCAGCCCGCTCGTCAGCTTCACTCCAAGCTGCAGCTTCACCGGAGCGTTCGAAACCTGCAGCGCCTGCACATCCGTATTCGCCGCAATAAACTCCACACCCACCACATTCGCCGCGATCATCCGATTAACAGCGTTGTTCCCGCCCCCGCCCACGCCGATCACCTTGATCCTCGCCCCATGCGGTATCTCATCGTGATAGTGAATGCGGAGATCGTTAGATTCATTGGGCAGATTCGACATGGCAGCAGAACTCCTTGAAAGTTGTTTAATTCTCCCATCTCCTTGCCCAACGCACGACCCCCGTTTTCCACCGCCCGTACCACGCATGGTTCCAAACCCTGCAAACTTGCACCCCTTTTGATAGCGTGCGGCACTCGGGAGAGTGTGCCATCATCCATCGCGCGTCAGCCTCTGTCGTCTCGACTGGAGCAAGACCCCAGCAAGAAACAGTCTCACCGCCATCATTCAATCTCACGATCACTCCTCTTTCCCCCTTGCAAAGATCACTTCCACGCCTCAAACTGAAAGAGTCCCTCCCAAACTCAGAGAGCCCCTCGGAGCTATCGCAATGAGCCTGACACGCCGTGTCTTCATCCAGCGCATCGCCCAGATCGGCGGCTACTCCGCCGCATTCGCCACCATGCAGGCGCTCGGCCTCATGCCCGCCGTTGGCCAGTCTCCTCTTCCGCAACTCCCCGCCGACTTCGGCAAAGGCAAAAAAGTCATCATCCTCGGAGCAGGCATCGCCGGCATGACCGCCGCCTACGAGCTCCGCAAAGCCGGCTTCGACTGCACCATCCTCGAAGCCCGCAACCGCCCCGGCGGACGCAACTGGACCGTCCGCGACGGCACCAAAGTCGAGTTCACCGACGGCACCACCCAAAACTGCGAGTGGCAAGACGGCGGCTATCTCAACGCTGGCCCCGCGCGCATCCCCTCCATCCACACCCACATCCTCGGCTACTGTCAGGAGCTCGGCGTTCGCCTCGAAGTTGAAGTCAACACCTCCCGCTCCGCCCTCATGCAGTCTCCCAAACTCAACCACGGCGACCCCGTCCAGCAGCGCCAGGTCGTTCATGACACGCGCGGCTATCTCGCTGAACTCCTCTCGAAAGCGATCAACAAGCACACCCTCGACGACGAACTCTCCAAAGAAGAAACTGCCCGTCTCCTCGAATTCCTTCAGAACTTCGGCGACCTAAACAAAGATGGACATTACACCGGCACCCCTCGCGCAGGTTTCATCACTGGCCCGGGTGCAGGCCCCGTCAACTCCGTTCTACACAAACCGCTCAACTTCTCCGAACTCCTCGCCGCCGACATGTCCACCGGCGAGTTCTACGAAGAGCAGATCGACTGGCAGGCCACCATGTTCCAACCCATCGGCGGCATGGATCGCATCGCCTACGGCTTCGCAAAATCTCTCGGCAACATAATCCTCTACGAGTGTCCTGTCACAGAGATCACCACCTCCGGCCAAAGCGTCACCGTCGCCTACACCAGATCCGGCACACCCCAAACCATCACCGCCGACTTCTGCATCTGCACCCTGCCGCTTCCAATCCTCGCCAAAACTAAAAACAACTTCTCTCCCGAAACCCAACAGGCATTCGCCGGCATGTCCATGGTCCCGCTCTATAAAATCGCCTGGCAGTCTCCGCGCTTCTGGGAGAAAGAGAACAACATCTACGGCGGCATCTCCTTCCTCAAAGACAAGGTCGATCTTGTCTGGTACCCCACCGACAAGCTCTTCTCCCCCACCGGCGTCCTCGTCGCGGGCTTCAACTCCGAGCAGGAGATCATAGGCGGCTTAGGCGGCACTACCACAGGCAAGCTCTCACCCTTCGGCGCACTCCCCACCATCGAAGCAAAGTTCGAAGCCTCCCGTCAGGCCGTAGAGATCCTTCACCCAGGCCGCTCCCACCTGCTCACCAAACCGATCTACGTTGCATGGTCCAGGATCCCATATTCACTCGGCTGCCTTGCGAACAACTTCGTCTCCGGCAGCGCCCCGGCCTACGCACAGCTTGAAAAACCGGAGGGCAAGACCTACTTCGCCGGAGACTACCTCTCTCACCTCGTCGCCTGGCAGGAGGGCGCAGTCCTCTCCGCCCACCACGCCATCGAACGCATCGCAAAACAGATGCAAACCTAGCAAATACAGAGCTAGTTACCCTGAACGAAGTCGCCACCCCAACTATCGTCATCCTGAACGCAGTGAAGGATCCCCGTATTTGCTCTTGCCGTTGACTGTTCGTTCTTCGTCATTCACGCAGAAGCACAACCGATAATTCATCATCAATCCTCACTCCTACAAATCAACCAATGGTCCTGATTCAAAAAATCGAGTTGCCCATAGCAGGCCTGGAAGAGCTACACACCGAAGCAAAAAAAGACGGCTACGACTTCATCGACACTCTCGTCGACGAGTGGGCCAGCGGAGCCAATCGCTTCCAGGCTCCAGGCGAAGTCCTCTGCGGCCACCTCGACCACGGCCAGCTCGTCGCAGTCGGCGGACTCACAATCGACCCCTTCACCGCCGAACCACACACTGGCCGTATCCGTCGTGTCTACGTCCGCTCCGCATGGCGCAACCAGGGAGTAGGACGAGCCCTCGTCTCAACCCTCGTCGAAGAAGCCCGAAAGAGCTTTCGCCGCGTACGCCTCCGCGCCGAAAACGCCAGCGCTGCACGCCTCTACGAAAGAATGGGCTTCACTGCCATCGAAGACCCCGGCGCAACCCACACTCTCTCCTTCTAAGACCACGAAGCAACGGCTAACGAAAATAGCCTCTGCATCGGAAAAGCGCCCGACAGATTCACGAAACGAAAGCCCTGCGCAAAAGCCTGCAATCGAACCTGCGGTATGCTTGCAAGCACTTAGGAGACACCCACTACATGATCCTCGAAGCCGAGCTGGAGCGCACCGACACCAAGACCGCCATCTTCCGCCTCACCGGACGCATGACCCTCGGCCTGCGCCTGCGCGAGGTCGAATCCAGGATCACAGCCGCCGCCGACAAAGGCATCCGCAAACTCATCCTCGAGCTCTCCGGCGTCGAGTTCCTCGACAGCGCCGGCCTCGGTTTCCTCATGATCCTCTACGGCAAGATGAAGACCAACAACGGCGAACTCCGCCTCGTCGCCCCCACCGAACGCGTCCTCGACGTCCTCAAGATAACCTGCACAGACGCCATCCTCCCCATCGACCCAACCCTGGAGGCCGCCCTCGCAGCCTGAACCACAAATCCTGAACAAAAAAACCCAAACCACAAACAAAGCCAGCACTCCCTTCGAACGCGCCTAACAACACACTCGTTCCAATAGAAGTCTGAAGCTCGTCACACGCACCAAACCCAGCTAAGCCTGTACCACCAGCTCCGACAGCCGATCCAGGCTCTGGCACCACCCCTCCGACATTCCCGCAAGATGCTTCGGCGCAGCAGCAGACGTCGTCTTGATCACCTGAGCGACCAGCGAGATCTCCGTTCCGCCGCGCGCTGCAGTGAAGGTCACCGTGTTCTTCACCTCGAACATCGGCTTGCCATGCTCATCGATCGCCGCCGTCACAAACACCAGCCGGTGCGGCCGATCGATCGTCACAAACCGCCCCGACATCGGATACACCACGCCCTCCGGCGATCGCATATCGATCAATATCGCGCCGCCGACCCGTGCATCCACCTGGTACACCCGGTTGGTGAAGCACTTCGGCCCCCACCACTTCGCCAGTTGCTCCCGATCGATCCACGCCGCAAACACCAGCTCCGGCGGGGCTGCCACTCTCCGCGTCAGACAAACCTCAAGCAGCCCCGCTTCCATAACGCCTCCTTCAACGGCCATAACTCACCTCGCGCAAAAGATCATTGAGCTTATCGAAGCTGCTATTCCAGCCCTTCATATGCCCATCGCGATCTTCTTCAGTTACGAAGAAAGTCTGGTGGAAGTTCATCGTCGTCTTCCCTTTATTTTCCTCAAACGTGATCGTAATCACGGTGTCGTGCTCCGGAAGACCCGTGCCCTCCTCCCAGTGAAACGTGAAGACCAACCTCTCCGGCTCAACCAGTTCCAGGTACTCGCCGCCCTGCCATAGATCTGCCGTCCTCCAGTCGCCCGCGGTATCGGTGAAACCATCGCTATGCAGACAGTTACGCCACCTCCCGCCCGGCCGCGCCTCCGCCGTCAGGTTGCGAGCCACAAAATCCCGCGGCCCAAACCACAGTCTCATCTGATCCGGATTAGTCCATGCCTTCCACACCAGCTCGCGTGGCGCATCGAAGATCCGCGTAATCTGCAGCTCCTGTTGAGCTCTAACCGTTTGAGATACCGTCGCTGTGCTCATTCGAACTCCTCCTGTATCTTCCAAGCCCTGTGTCTTCAAGCCCCAATGTCTATACCGTCGCCATCTTGCCGGAAAAACGGCCCGCCAGATACTCCGCCAGCCTTTCGAAGGCCTGCTTGGCACCCTCGATCGAGCCGTAGTCACGCACATTCTGATCCCGAGCCTCAGCCGAGGCAAAGGTTAGACGCATCGTCACCCGCGTTCCTCCCGCGTCGTCTTCAAAGATCGCCGTTTTTTCAAACTGCACCTCTCGCGAGCCCGCTCTGCCGCCGCGCAGCGTGTACGCCAGCCGCTCATACGGCACTACGTCGAGGAACACATATTTGTTCAGATACTCCATCCCATCAGGACCATGCATCACCAGCTTCCACACGCCGCCCGGCCGCACATCCATCTCTTCGATCGTGGTCGTAAAGCCCTTCGGCCCCCACCACAGCGCAACCTGTTTCGGATCGGTCCAGGCCTCCCACACCATCTTCCGCGGTGCGTCGAACACACGCGACAACACAATCTCCCGCTCCGAGGCGTCTTCCAGTCCCCGTTCAGCGCTTTTTTCTGCCACTCCCATTCTTTCCGGCATCTCGCTTCTCCTTTTTCTGTAGGGTCTTCAGATACTCGTCCAATCGATCGAAACTCTGCTCCCAGAAGTTGCGGTACTCCTCCAGCCAGTCCGACGCCTGCTTCAAAGGCTCCGCCTTAAGCTTGCAGGGCCGCCACTGCGCCTCCCGTCCGCGCGAGATCAACCCAGCCTTCTCCAGCACCTTCAGGTGCCGCGAGATCGCCGGCATGCTCATCTCGAACGGAGCCGCAATCTCCGTAACCGAGGTCTCTCCCAACGCCAGCCGAGCAAGAATCGCCCGCCGGGTCGGATCAGCCAATGCAGCAAACGTCGAGCTCATTTGATCTGTCATATTATTTAACAACTAAGTTAAATAACCATATCGTTAAATACAAAATCTGTAAAGAGGAAATACAGAAAAAAAATTAAAACCTCATAGAACAACGCCGCAGTTGGTGGAGAGTCGCTTTGGCCTTTTGTTTGCCATTCCCTAAGGAAATCTGCGTTTTCAGTCTCTACACCATCAGGCAAATTGCCAAAAGCAGTCCGGCGAATCGTCCGTGATCGCCTTACCGATCTACTTACCGACTGAACTCGAAGGTCCCAGAAGCAGCACCCAAGCCTTGCTTCCAGGCGCCCGCTGCCACCCCGGCGACGAAACCTCAAACGGAATCTCCGTCGCAACCACAGCAACAGCGCCCTGCTTTCGGAACAATTCCAAAATCTCTACCTGAATAGAGGGACTATCGAAGAACAGATGCAGATCCTCCATCTGGTTCCGCGGATCGTACGCATCGTTCCCAATGGCCGCCACCACATGCAGCCCTGCAGCATATGCCCACGTACAACGTATGTCATTTCCCGGTGAAACCGAGGCCACTCTATCTCCCGCCTTCAAACCCACCCCCCGCAGGTACTCAGCGACAGCCCACTGGCCGCCACTCTGCATATCAGTACCTGCAGCGGCCAATCGAACAGCGCCTCGCAGCCGCTCCGTCGAATTGAAAACGGTAGCCAACAATAACAGGAGGAGCGCAGCCGCACGCACTCCAGACCGAAGCCCCCCGCGCCAATTGTCTAACCTAAGAAGCGGCGCCATCCCCAACACGCATAGAAATCCGGCCACATACCGCCCTTCAACATGAACCAACAGAAAAGTGAAGATCCCCAGCAGCGAAGGGAGATACAAGAGCCACGGATTCAAAGACCGCCCTGCTCCAACACGATCACCGGCCCGAGGCCAGAAGGCAACACAGAAGCAGAGAGCAACGACAAGGGCGACCGGAATAATCTCCTGAAACACATACTTCAAGCCGTGCGAGTTTCCAACCAACGCTCGAGCGGAGTTTTTTAAATCAAAAAACTGACGATATCCTTCATACCAATAGACGATGTTGAACTGCGGCGGATAGGTCACGTAAAACGGCTCTCCAAAGGCGAACACCGGAGGATGTGCACTCAACAACTGCACCGGATGAATCGGCGATCCAAACTCCTTCGGACCTCCCTGCCAACCCATCCAATGCTTCAAATGATTCACGTGAAACGCGTAGTTCAACGTTCCCGCCTCACCCAGCGTCGGCCGTCCAAGCGCCCACGATAGGCCCACCCCATAAGGAACGACAAAGAGCAAAAACACTCCCACGGTACGAAGAAGCGGAGCAACGCTTCGACGCCATCCCATAAAACCAATCACGACCAGAAAGAATATTCCCGAGACAGTCAGGAAGATCGCCTTACTTAGGAACCCCAGGCCCAGCACGACTCCCCACAACGCAGTGTTGCCCGCCGTTGGGCGCGAGTACACCTTCAACGCCAATCCTGAAGCGAAAAAAAAGAGGCACGCCACCAGCAGATCCGGGCCGATCGTAGACACCCGCCCCACTCCCGTCTGCACCGTAACAAACAGGCAAGCCGCACCAATCAGCAGAAACGGCGACATCCGAGCATCCCCGCCGCTCGAAAGATCTCTCTGCACAGCACGCGACATCAACTCGAGAAGCCAAAGAAACCCCATCCACGCGACGAAATAAATCGCCAGGTTCAGCCAGAAGACCGCCGCCATCTCCCCATGCGGAGTGGAAGAAAACAATCGCCTCACAACCGACAGCAGCAGAGGATATCCGATGCTCCACAGCGGATTGAGCGCAGTCCGCCAATCGCCGTCTCGAATCATATTGGCAACATCGAGGTAGGAGATATCGTCCCCGGACAACTCCAATCTCCCATATCTACCTTCGATCGCCCCGGCCAACATCACAGCAGCGCCCACAAAAAGATGAAGCGACAAATACCGCCACATCAGGTTAGCGTTAGTCGCTTTCACCCCCAGTCCGTCACTGCCAACCTGCACCGTATCGAGCGTCATGTTCGCCGCCAATAAACCTGAAGTCGTTTGTGAAAACAGGCCCGAGAACCCGCGATCGAACGCGGTCGAACTATATCTTAGCGACCAACCTGCTTCGAATCAGAGCAAAATATTAGGAAGTGATTTCGATAAGGAGGTGCACATATTTGCACGCGCGACCTGGGGTACAACTATCACAGTAGGCTGAATAGTGCATACAAGAAGTCTTAGTGCTTCTCGAAAGAAAAAAGCAAATCTAGAAACTTCCCGCAAAGATCGCCTTCAACTTCGCCTTCAGCCCCTGCTCTTCGCTCGCCCGCCGAACCTGCGTCCTGTGCGTATACAACAGCATCCCAATCGCCGCAGCATACTCCGGCACAGCCAGCTCCGCCGGCATCCGCGACAGCGGTACGGGGTATCCGATCCGCGCCGGCACCCGCAACAGGCTCTCCGCATTGTCCAGCAGCCCAGCCATGTTCGCGCCACCGCCAGTCACCACGCAGCCCGCGCCCAGCGCCTCCAGCACTCCACCCTGCCGCAGATTATCCCGAAGCATAGTAAACAACTCTCGCGCACGCGGCTCCAGAATCTCTGCCAAAAATCTCTGCCTCACCATCCGCGCCGACTGCCCGCCCCCACCCAGCGCCCCGACCGCAAGGTTACCGCCAACCTCAATCTCATTCAACTGCGGCACCGCCGTCACCACGCAGTGCCCATACATCTTCTTCAGATACTCTGCCTCCTCAACCGTCACATGCAGCCCAACCGCCAGATCATTCGTAAAGTGATCTCCACCAATCGGCAGCACTGCAGTATGCGCAATCGAGCCCTCAAAAAAAACAGCCAGTTCCGTCGTGCTCGACCCGATATCAGCCATGCAGACGCCCAGCTCCCGCTCATCGGCGCTCAACACCGCCTCAGCCGCCGCGATCCCCTCATATACCGTATCCATCACCTCGAGCCCCGCGCGGTTCGCGCACGTAATCACGCTCTGCGCCACACCGCCCGAGCAGGTCGACAGATGCAGATTCACCTCAAGCCTGTTCCCCACCATCCCTACCGGATCGTGAATCCCCGGCTGATCATCCAGAATGAACTCCTGCGGCAACAGATGCAGCACCTCGCGATCCGGAGGCAGCGCAACCGAACGCGCACGATCCACCGCAGCCCGCACCTCTTCGCGCGTAATCTCCCGCATGCGGCTACCCATGCTGATGCCGCCGCGCGAGTTCACCCCGCGCACATGCGTCCCGCCAATGCCCACAATCGCCGTCTCAATCCCAGCCTTTGCCACACGCTCCGCCGTCAGCGCCGCACGATTGATCGCCTCCGCCGCCGGCCCCAGCTCCGCGATCAAACCCTTGCGCATTCCTCGCGACGGCTCCACGCCATGCCCGCGATATCGCAGCACGCCATCCTGCAGTTCGGCCACCAGCACGCAGCTCTTCGTGCTTCCCGCATCGAGCACGGTGATCAGATTGTCCTGCTTCTGATTCATGGTTGAACCGCCTGTGCCGGATGATACTGCGTCGAACCAGCCGACGGCTTCGCAACCACCGGATGGGGCTTCGCAACGACAACATGTTTCTTCGCCTTTGGATCGACCTTCTTCGCCTTTACCGGCGAGTGACTCTTCGCCGCACTATTTGCCATCGCCCTCGCAGAAGGCTTTCCCTTCACCACAGCAGCGTGCTTCACTGCCGCAACGTGTGTCGCTGGCGCAGCCTTTGCGGGTGCCTTCACAACATGCTTCACCACCGGCTCGATCGCCTTCACGCCAGTATCCGGAACCGTAGCTGCAGGCGTCTTCGCATCAGCCGCCATCACCGCCGCGCCGTTCGACGATGCACTCACCGGCACACCAGCTCCTGGCTGCATCTCCAGCACCACCTGCCGCTCATACCGCATATCCACCGACGAGAGCTTCGGATAAACCGTCCGCCACTCCGGCAGATGCTCTTCAAACCTTCTATAGCGATCCAGGAAGTCCGTATCGCCAAAGTGAACCAGCACCTCACTCGACTTATCCGGAATCGAAGCCTTCACGTCTTCAGGATTCGACAGATCCACCTCGCTCAGCCCCTCCGAGATCTTCTGCCCAGACCCATCCAGCTCCGACGTAAACCGCTCATAGATCTTCATCCGCGCCGCACGCGTCGACAGCGGATCCTCCGCCGAGATCCCCGTCACCACCGGAAACGAATACTTCCCATCCGGCCTCGCCTCCACTGGCATATCCAGCAGCACGCCGTTCCCATCCACCAATCCAATATGGCTTCCCGGCCGCACAAACGCCACCGGCGTCCTCTCCACAATCGACACGCGCATCCGGTTCGGCAGCAGCCGCATCACCGTCGCATGCGCCACCCACGGCAGCCTCTCCAGCTCCGCGCGCCTCTGCACCAGCGACACCGTAAAGATATTCCGCTCCACATCCTCGCCAAAGATGCTCAGCAGCTGCGCCCGCGTCACATGGGCATCGCCCTGAAACTCAATCGACGAAGACGAAGGAATCACAAACCGCTCATCGTGCAACAAAAAACTTCTCCCCATCGCAAACAACCCAGCGCAAACCCCAAGCAGAACCACCGCCCCACATCCTGCAACGATCCTTCCCCACTTCGTCGAAGGCATCCCGCGAAATCGCACCCGCAGTCCCGCCTTTCGTCTTCCCACCGGAGCGTCATCGTCCCAGTGCGGATCCAAGCCAGGATCATCCGCAAAGTCCTCGCTCATATCCCGACGCAGCCTCCGCTCCGGCGAAGCCGACACCCGCCGCGGCCCCCGCGAACCTCGAGACTCCGAGACATAGTTCTTTTCAGGCGCCTCTAGCACCGTTGTTCCACCCCTCGAAAACGCATCGCTTTGTCGCACGCCTGAGCAAGGCCGCGAGAATCGCCATCCTGAGCATAACCCGCACAGCGCCCGCCATTCCCACACATCTTCAGCATGTACCCTTTCAGGAACTCACCCGTTCGTCGCCCCATTTACAGATAAAGCTTCCAGCAACGCCGCCCCTGCCTGCGATACACTCCCCGCCCCCAGCGTCAAAATCACATCCCCCGCCTTCGCCTCCCGCACCAGGGCCGCCACACCCTCCGCAAATGAAGCCGCATAGTCCACCCCATCTCCCCCCGCAGCCCGAATCGCCTTCACCAGCGCCTGCGCATCGACCCCCGCAATCGGAGCCTCACTCGCCGCATAGATGTCCAGCACCTCAACCGTATCCGCATCCTTGAAAGCCCCCGCAAACTCCGCCATCAAATCCCGCGTCCGCGTAAACCGATGTGGCTGGAACAAAACATGCACCCGCGAGTACCCACAATCCCGAGCCGCCCGCAACGTAGCCAGAATCTCCGTCGGATGATGTCCATAGTCATCCACCACCGTCACACCCCGCACTTCACCCTTGATCTGAAACCGCCGATCGACTCCACGAAACGTCTCCAGCCCCGCCGCAATCTGGTCGGGAGCCACTCCCAGCTGCACCCCCACCGCCACCGCAGCCGTAGCATTCAGCACATTATGCCGTCCCGGAACATGCAGCCGAAACTTCCCCAGCACCAGCCCCTTGTAGTTCACCGCAAACGTCGAGTGACACTCCGCATCCTTCGGCAACATCTCCACGCGAAAGTCCGCATCCACACTCTCGCCATACGTATAAACCCTCCGCCTCACCCGCGTCAGCACCGTCCGCAGCAGCGCATTATCCACGCAAGCCGTAGTCGCCCCATAAAACGGCAGCTTATCCATAAACTCTACAAACGCGCTCTCAACATCCTCCATATCGCGATAGCAATCCATATGTTCGCGATCCAGATTCGTCACCACCGCCAGCACCGGCGACAGCTTCAGAAAACTACGGTCGCTCTCATCCGCCTCCGCCACCAAATACTGCGAGTTGCCCAGCCGAGCATTCGATCCCAGCGCATTCACTCGCCCCCCCACCACCACCGTAGGATCCAGCCCACCTCCTGCCAGCACCGCCGCCACCATCGAGGTCGTCGTAGTCTTCCCATGCATCCCAGCCACAGCAATCCCGTACTTCAGCCGCATCAACTCCGCCAGCATCTCCGCCCGCTGAATCACCGGAATCTTCCGCTCCCTCGCCTCCACCACCTCCGGATTATCCTTAGCCACCGCCGAGCTGGTCACCACCACATCGCTAGCCGCAGCATTACAGGCAACATGCCCTTCGAAGATCCGCGCCCCCATCCCCAGCAGCCGATCCGTCACCGCACTTCGCCGCAGGTCGCTCCCCGAGACCGAGTACCCCATCGTCAGCAGAATCTCCGCGATCCCGCTCATCCCGATCCCGCCGATCCCGATAAAGTGAATCCGCTGCGATGGCGCAAACAAAAAATGCCCAGGCACAAACATACTGACCGATCTCTACTTTCAGAACGAGCTAATCCTTCACTCTATCAGCGACAGGAAGCAAAGGGAGATCGCTCCACCCGACCAACGGGAGGGGACCTACGCCACTCGATCCCACCCAGAAAAGGTATACAAGTCACGAAGTGACCGCCCCACGCGAAGTGGGCCAGTCCGGCAGGACAGAAGCACGCGCAGCGGCAGGACAAGTCTTTTCGACCCCCCGCCAGGCTCAAACAATCACAAATCACCAATAAACCGATCAAATCCCTACAACCTTTTCAACCACACGCAACGACCCTGCTCTGTCAATATTTCGCAACAAACGATATAAATTCGTGTCTAATCAACTGAGCCTTGACCCGGGCACTTGCAGCCGGGCTGGAACTCGTCCTTGCTCTCCGCGAAGTCCGCCGCACGACGCAACACCGGATAAAACGAAGGCTGAGCAGGAAGGTAGCGCTATGACGTTCACCCGCCTCTTCAGAAACTCCATCGGTGTCGCAACCCTCGCCGGCTTCACGCTGGCCATGCCTCTTCTGGGCCAGGTTCAAATTCAGCCGTACAATCCATCGGACCAGTACGGCGCTCCCGCAGCCCTTCAGGCTCAACAGGACCCCCAATACGCCGCTCAGCAGGACAACACCGCCCCGCAGCAGTACGGCGATTCTCAGCAGTATGGCGCTCCGCAACAGGGCCCTCCGCAGCAATACGACCAGCAGTACGGCGACCCCAACCAGGGCGCGCCCCAGCAGTATGGAGCACCTCAGCCCGGCCAGCCCCAGGGCATAGAGCAGGCCCCACCCGCAATCCCCGATTACGAACAGCCCCCAGCCCCCGGCGACGGCTATATATGGACCCCCGGCTACTGGGCCTGGACCGCTGATGGGTATCAGTGGGTTCAGGGCGCATGGGTGCTCGCCCCCTACTCCGGAGCCCTCTGGACCCCCGGCTACTGGGGTTACAACGATGGCTACTTCTGGAACGCCGGATACTGGGGTCCCTACGTCGGCTACTACGGCGGCATCAACTACGGCTTCGGATACTTCGGCATCGGCTTCTACGGCGGATACTGGGGCGGCGGACGCTTCTACTACAACCGCGCCTACTGCAACATCGGTCGTGGATGGCACGGTGGCAACTTCTACAACCGCGCCTATAACGGCTACTCCGGCCGCCCCGGCGGAGCCAGCTTCACCCACGTCAACAGCATCGCTTATCACGGCAACAACTTCTCCGGCGCTCGCGGCTCCAACATCAACGGCCGCAGCTTCGCCCAGTCCAACGTCGGCCGCGGCAACCCGGCAGGCTTCGGCGACCACAACATCCACACCGGCTACGGTGGAGCAACCGCCTACAACGGAACCGCCCGCGCCTACAACGGCGGCAACTCCAACGCCATCGCAAGCCGCGGCTACAGCGGCGGCAACTACAACGCGAACGCTGGCCGCGCCTACAGCGGTACCGGTGCGAACTACAACACAGGCCGCGCCTATAGCAGTCCCGGCGCGAACTACAACACAAACCGCGCCTACAGCGGTGACGCTGCGAACTACAACGCAGGTCGCGCCTATGCCGGCAACAACGCTTACGGCGGAGCCTCTCGCAGCTACTCGCAGCCAACCGCCCAGAGCCACTCTAACTACGCCACCGCCCCCCACGCCTCATACTCCGGCGGAGGAGGCAACTACGGCGGCGGTTCGCACGGCGGAGGCAGCTACAGCGGCGGTTCGCACGGCGGAGGCAGCTACAGCGGCGGCGGTGGAGGAGGCTTCCATGGCGGAGGCGGTGGCGGCGGCGGATCACACGGTGGTGGTGGTGGCGGAGGTCATCGCTAAGACCCAAGCCAGCAAATCAAAAGGACTGAAAATTCATAGGGCTGAGGATAAACTCCTCAGCCCTTTCTTTCGTCACCCCACCAATAAGATTCGTCATTTCGACCGAAGCGGGCCACAGTTTCATCGTGGTCCGCGCAGTGGAGAAACCCCCGCATTCGCATTCGCATTTGCCGTTGCGCTTGCCGTTGCCGTTTCCGTTGTTTTTTGTTGTCAGCTTGAGCCAGCAAATGCATTTTTCCTTAAGCTTTTGCTGTCATCCTGAACGCAGCGAAGGATCCCGAAGAACTTTATCCAACCCAGACCGACGGACCCTTTCAACCCACCCATTCCTAGCCGTTGTCCGTTTCCCTCGCCCAACCTCTGAAAACATGTCAAGCCCCCAAATCACCAAAACCCGCGCCAATCCAGCAGATTCGCATGGCGTATGAGTTCTGCTCCAACCGCTATACTGGATACAGGAGATCAAAGAAGCCCCGGCCAAAACCGGGGCTTTTGTCATTAAAGCCCGTAACCCCTTTGGAAAGAGGATTCTGCAAGCAAACCTTTTAGAATGACTTTTTTACGACACCACACCCCGTGTAAACCAATCATTCAAAAAGAGTTACGCGTCAATAATAGGAGGGGGGGTGTACCCACGAAAGGAGCCACCGTTGGGCGAAGCGCTTCTGTCCTGCCGGACGGGCCCACTGCCCTCGGCCACCCCGGTTCGGGCGGTCACTTCGTGACGGTGGAATGAGCCTCCTTGGCTTAGACGGAAGAATCAACGCCCCGCCAACTCTGCCACCATCTGCCCAATCACCCGCACCGCACCCGGGTGGGCCAGCCTACGAACTCTCCGCCCCATCTCCGCCAGTCTCCCGGCATCCAGCAAAAGTCCCGACAGGTCGCTCAACAAAAACGCCCCCATCAGGTCATCCGCATCCTGCACGCGCAACTCCGCCGCCCCAACCCGTGCAAAGGCCTCCGCATTCTTCATCTGGTGGTCGTCCGCCGCCCCCGGAAAAGGCACCAGCACCGCCGGCCTTCCCGCCGCCGCCAGCTCCGCAACCGTACTCGCGCCGCTGCGGCAGAGAATCAGATCCGCATCTGCGAACCTCCTCGGCATATCGTCGAGATACGCCGCTACCTCCCAGCGCGTGGGGTCCGCACCGCTCGCCCCATACGCATCCTCAGTCGACTCCGCCTGCCCCTTCCCAGTCTGGTGCAAAATCCTCAGCCCCGGCACATACTCCAACAGCCGCTTTGCGATCTGCGGCATCACCGCATTGAAGACCCGCGCCCCCTGGCTCCCGCCAAACACAAGCAGCCGGCGAGCCGAACCGGGTCCATCCTTCGCAACAACATCTGCAATCTCAAAGAACTCGTGCCGCACCGGAATCCCAGTCACCCGCGCACCACGAAAGTACCTCCGGGTCTCCTCGAAGTTCACCGCGGCAGCCGACACAACCCGCCCCACCAGCCTGTTCGCCAGCCCCGGCACCGCATTCGGCTCAAACGCCAGCGTAGGAACCCGCAACAGAACCGCCGCCATCATCGCAGGCCCCGATGCATACCCGCCAACCCCCACCACGACATCCGGTTTGAAGCTCCGAACCAGCTTCACGCATCGCACAACGCCAAGCGGAAGATCCGCTAGCGTCCGCACCCGCGTCGCCAGACTCACATTCTTCAACTGCCCCACTCGAATCAGCTCCAGAGGAAACCCGGCCTCCGGCACCAGGCGAGTCTCAAGCCCTCGCGCCGTCCCCACAAACCGCACCTCGGCCTCATGCGCAGCGCCCAGCTCCCGCGCAATTGCCAGCGCCGGAATCACATGCCCCCCCGTGCCTCCACCGGCAATCAAAACCCGCAACTGCTGTCTCACCGAAGCCGCTCTCCCAGAATACTCCGTCTCTCGTTCCGACCGAAGGAAGGACCGACGCAGCTCATCCCACCCAGAAAAAGGTATACCCGTCACGAAGTGACCGCCCCATGCGAAGTGGGCCCGTCCGGCAGAACAAAGGATTGTCCTATCCCCAAATATCCAACTCGCACTCACTTTCAATCGATCTCGCGCGTGATATTCAGCAGCACACCCATGCTGGCCAGCGTAATAAAGATCGAAGTTCCACCCGAAGAGATGAACGGCAGCGGAATTCCCTTCGTCGGCAGCAGCGCCAGCACCACGCTCATGTTGAAGAAGGCCTGGATCAGAATCGCCGTCGTGAGCCCAAACGCAAGAAACCGTGCAAACGGGTCAGTCGAAAGAAACGCCGCCCGCAGCCCCCGATACCCCAGCGCCACAAACAACCCAACCACCAGCAGCGCACCAATCAATCCCAACTCTTCACAGATATTCGCAAAGATAAAATCCGTCTGCACCTCGGGCAGGTAGAAAAGCTTTTGCCGCCCTTCCATCAACCCCAAACCACGGATCCCACCCGTCCCAACCGCAATCAGCGACTGAAGAATGTGAAACCCGGTCCCGCGAGGATCGGCCTCAGGATTCACAAACGCCAGCATCCGTGCCCGTCGAAACGCAACATGAAACAGCATGAAGTAGAGAACAGGAGCCGCAAACGCCGCACCCACCGCAAAGTACTTCGTCTTAGCCCCGGCCAGGTACAGCATCAACGCCGTTACCGCCATGCAAACCATGCCGGTCCCCAGATCAGGCTCCTTCAAGATCAAAGCCGTAAACGCCAGCGGCACCGCAACCGCCCGCAGAATCGTCCCCCTCCAGTCATCCATCTGGTGGATTCGAGTCTGCAGAAAGTAAGCAAGAAACAAAACCAGAACAGGCTTCGCCAACTCCGAAGGCTGAAACGTAAACAGGTTCCCAAACCGAACCCAGCGATGCGTCGCATGCGAGTCCTTCATCGCAAACACGCCGATCAGCATCAACATCGTCACCGCAACCGCAGGAAACACGACCTTCGGATTGTTATAAGTCCGATAGTCCACCTGCATCAGCGCAACTAGCGCGATCAGCCCCAGCACCGCCCAGATCGCCTGCTTCATCACATAAGGATAGGGAGACCCCAGGCTCGACTGCGCCATCACAGCCGACGCCGAAAACACCATCACCAGCCCAAACAGCACCAGCAGCAGCACCACTCCGAAGAGCCACTTGTCCACCCCAACTCTCTTCGCCATCCATCACTTCCACTTCTTCACTAAATTAGTTCGTTCACCAACTGCCGGAACACGCGGCCGCGATGCTCATAGTTCTCAAACTGGTCGAAGCTCGAACACGCAGGCGACAACAGCACCACATCGCCAGTCACAGCAGCCTTCGCCGCCTCAGCCACCGCAGTCTGCATCGTTCCCGCTGCCACCATCTTCACGACTCCATGCAGCTGCCGCTCAATCTTTTCTGCAGCCGAACCAATCGTATAAACAGCCTTCACCCTCTCCTTCAGCAACTCGGCCATTAACCCATAGTCCGAGTCCTTATCTTTCCCTCCAAGAATCAGGTGAACGCCCTTGCTGAACGAAGCCACAGCCTTCATCGTCGCATCCACGTTCGTCGCCTTCGAGTCGTTATAGAACTCAACCCCATTCAGCTTCCGCACCAGCTCCAACCGATGCTCCACCGCCGTAAAGCTCGCCACTGAAGCCCTAATTCTCTCCGCCGAAACCTTCGCCAACCGAGCCGCACAGACCGCAGCCAACACATTCTCGATATTGTGCGCGCCCTTCAGATGCACCTCAGAAACCGGCATGATCGGCTCGGTAACTCCACCTTCCTTCTCCACCCAAACAATCACGCCATCCCGCACAAACGCGCCCTTCCGCACAGCCTTCGTCCCGCTGAACCAGAACACCTCACTCTTGGCCCGCGCCGCACACATCTGCGTCACGCGGTCATCCCCATTCAGCACCAGCGCGTCCCCAGCGTCCTGCCGCGCAAAGATCCGCTCCTTCGCCGTCACATACTTCTCGAAGCTGCCATGCCGATCCAGATGATCGGGCGTGATGTTCAGGATCACCGCGATCCGCGGATGAAACTCCTCCACCGTCTCCAGCTGAAAGCTCGACACCTCCAGCACATTCATCGTCTCAAGCGTACTCTTCGCCACCAGGTCAATCACCGGCAGACCGATATTCCCCCCCACCTGCGTCGGCAAGCCAGCATCGCTGAAGATCTTCCCCACCAACGTCGTCGTCGTCGTCTTCCCATTCGATCCAGTGATCGCCACCACCTGCCCCTGCAAATAACGACTCGCCAGTTCCAGCTCCCCAATCACCGTCAACCCAAACGCTACGACCTGCTTCACCTCCGGCGTATCCATCGGCACACCGGGCGAAACCACAATCAGATCCTGCCGCCGAAACGTCAGAAGCCCATGCCCTCCGGACTCCACCATGATCCCGGCCTCCAGCAACGCAGGAATCTCCTGCGCCAGCGCCACGGCACTGCGCGTATCGCTCACCGTCACCCGTGCCCCTTGCCCACGCAGAAACATCGCCGCCGACAGGCCGGACTTCCCCAACCCCACCACCAACACCCTCTTATTCTTCAAATCCATCATTGTTTTCTCATGTGAGTCTTGCACACAATCAGAATATCTCCGACTTGTTTGTTCTGGCATACGTGACTGTAGCTCGTGTCGCTTGGATCACCCACAGGAAAGTCTAAATTCAAATGCGAGTTATCCGTCCATACGATCGTTGGCTCAATCGGTTCAAGAAGAGTTCCAATTGAGAATCCACTGGCAACTTCTTCCCACAATGGGCTCCAGGTTCTTCTCGTGATCACCCAAATAGAAGTGCCACCGGGTACATTCCCATAGACCATCATTCGGGCGGCGTGCCTGCCGTCGGGAAAAACGATCAGTTTCCCATGAGACTCACACCCTTGCGCTGTGAGCAGGAAGAGAGAAAATAGCCCGATTAGTGGCGCCGCAATACCAGCGAAAAAGCGGGTCGGAAATACTAACCCTCGGTACTGAGAACTCTTGAAGCGGAATGCTATGCATACGAGGATACGGCCACAACTGCCAACCCGACTATTTTGATCCATGGCAACCAGAGTTCCAATCTTTACCTCAATTTCATCGCAGCTTCAAAGTAGTCAACGCAAACAAAGCAAACACCAGCGCCAGAATCCAAAACCGCGCAATCACCTTCGACTCGGACCATCCCATCAACTCAAAGTGATGGTGCAGTGGAGCCATCTTGAAGATGCGCTTTCCGTTCCTAAGCTTATAACTCCCCACCTGCAGCATCACGCTCAACGCCTCAAGAATGAAGACACCGCCAATGAACGGCAGCAACAACTCCTGCTTAATCACAACCGCCACCGTCCCGATCGCCCCTCCCAACGCAAGGCTCCCAACGTCCCCCATAAAGATCTCTGCCGGATGAGCGTTATACCAAAGGAACCCGATACTCGCCCCCACCATCGACCCACAAAACACCGTGAGTTCGCTCACCATCGGCATCCGCTGCAGTTCCAGATAGTCCGAAAACACCACGTGCCCGCTGACATAAGTCAGTACCGTCAAAGCTCCAGCCGCAATGATCGTACATCCGATCGCCAACCCATCCAGCCCATCGGTCAGATTCACAGCATTACTCGCGCCCGCAATCACGATCATCACAAACACCACAAACGGCACAAACACCAGCCAGTGCATATGCGGAATATGCCCCATCCACTCCCACACCAGGTCCGGCCTGAATCGCTTGGCAAACGGCACCATCAGCCGTGTCGAGTAGCCGCCGCGAATCTCCATCACCACCAGCGCAGCCGCAACCAGCCCACTCGCAATGAACTGCAAGCCCAACTTCGCACGAGCAGTCAGCCCCTGGTTTTGCCGATGCACAACCTTAATGTAGTCATCCGCAAATCCGATCGCCCCAAACGCAAGCGTAGATAGCATCACCAGCCACACATAGGGATTCGAAAGATCCGACCACATCAGCGTCGGCACCAAAATCGAGATACAGATCAGCACCCCGCCCATCGTCGGCGTCCCACTCTTCTTTTGGTGCGACTGCGGTCCCTCTTCCCGGATATACTGCCCGATCTGAAATTCGCGCAGCTTCTCGATCACATACGGGCCGATCAGAAGTCCGATCAGCAGCGCCGTAAGGCTCGCAAACACGGTACGAAACGTCAGATATCGGAATATGCGAAACAGCCGAAAGTAAGGGAACAGCTTCTGGTACAGCAACCAATAGAGCAAAACGCCTCCGCCTTTACCCGCAGCTTATGCCCGTTTTTGTTGCGAGTCACGGCTATCTTAACAGCACCATCCCCTGCATTCTGGGTTTATCTCGTCCGTGAACCAATCCGAATGCCCGCCGAATCCGAAATTCGCTCAGAGCCCGTTCTCCAGCGCAAAGCAGAGCGCATCCGCCGCCATCGCAAGCTCGAACGCCAGGTGAGCATCGTGGTCCAAGTCCTCTGCCTGTCGCAACAGCTCCACAGTCACCGGAAAAAGATCTGTCCCTTTCCCGCGTTCACCGTGCTCGATCTTCTCCATCCTGTGATCCGCCTCCGCGATAAATTTTTCGAGCCACTCTGGAGAGGGAGATGCGACCTTCTGCCGGTGTTTTGCCCTGGCAGCATAGAGCCCAGCCAACGACAGATGCTCCGCTGCGCGCAAAACTCCGATCGCCCGCAACACAAACTTGTTTCCTTCTTCGCCCTCGGTCGCCTTACGATAGAGCTTCGCCCCACGCTCCAGCAGGTCCCTCAGATCTTCGCCGGTTCCCTTTTCCATCAGAGAGATCACAACCGAAGCTCTCTGCATATGATGAAACGCGGTCATAAGCCCATGATCCGTCGCATAAACCACCCGCGAACCGGCAACCTTCTCCCCAGCTTTCTTCGTGGCTTTTTTAGCAGCTTTCTTGGCGTGCTTCGCTGTCTTCTTTTTTGCAGCGTGTTTCATCGCCTTCTTCGGATGCTTCTTCACCGCCAAACCAGAGTCTTTCCTAACCAGTGCATTCCCGTTGCTCGACATATCTCTCCACTCCGTATGATCTCTTTTCGCAAATCGGCAAATCACTCAGATGCCGTTTGAACTCGATGCGTCACCGAGGCTTTCCCGCGAGGACCGCTAAAACCCTCTCCAGACGCACGCCACGGGAAGCCTTCAACAACACTACGTCGCTCGCACGCACATTCGCAAGCAGCCACTCCCCCGCCTCCTCAGGACCCGCGACAAAGAGCGCCTCAGCACCGGCAGCTCTTGCCGCCTCCACAGCAGCCTCGGCCGCACCCCGCACTCCGAGCACAAAATCTACACCCCGTTCCGCCATCCGCGCACCGCACGCACCGTGTAGCGCAGCCGATTCCGAACCTAGCTCCAGCATCTCCCCCGCAACCACAATATGCCGCTCCGCAGGAATCGCCATCAGAGCATCGATCATCGCGTTCAGCGCTGTTGGATTCGAGTTGTAGCAATCATTGATCAGCGTCGCCCCCCGCCACTCCAGAACCTCGCCGCGCTTTTCCCCTGCCCGCAGTTCGCCGACAGCCGCCGCACACTCCCCCAATTCCATCCCACTGTGCAGGCCCACAGCGATCGCAGCCAGCGCATTCGGAACATTATGCCGCCCCAACATCTTCAACTGCACACTTGCACGCTGCCCCTTGGCCTCCACCGTAAACACCACACCCTCCACGCCAACCTCCGCCACGTTGACGGCTCTCACACTCGCCCCCTCGCCGACCCCATAAAATACCGCGCGTCCATCCAGACCACGGCCAAACGCCGCCACATAAGCGTCATCGAAGTTCAAAATCGCGACGCCATCCGCTGGCAGCGCCTCGATCAACTCATACTTCGCTCGTGCAATTCCAATCAAACCATCCGGAAAGAACTCCAGATGCACTGGCCCAACATTCGACACCACCGCCCAATCCGGCTCTGCGATCTGCGCCAGCGCAGCAATCTCGCCGGCATGGTTCATTCCCATCTCGATAACCGCAACCTCATGCTCCAGCTCCAGCTTCAGAAGCTGCAACGGCAGGCCGAACGCGTTGTTCAGGTTGCCAGCCGACTTCAACACTCTGAACTTCGCGCCTAAAACCTGCGCCACGGCCTCCTTGGTCGTCGTCTTTCCGGCCGACCCGGTCACGCCGATCACCCTCCCGCCCCACTCGCGTCGCACCGCATGAGCCAATTGCTGCAGCGCCCTCAACACACAGTCGTCGCACTCTGCTACCTGCAACAATCTCTTTTCATCCACCTCGGCCGGCACGACCCATCGATTACTCACCACCGCAGCGACCGCCCCGTTTGCGAGCGCCGCCTGCACATAGTCATGCCCATCCAGTCTCTCGCCGCGAACGGCAAAAAAAAGCTCCCCCGCGCCGATGGTTCGCGAATCAATCCCATACCCTACTGCCTCTGCCGAAGTGTCGAACTCGCCATCCGCATGAATCCAGTCAGCAATCTTCCCCAAGGTCAGCTTCACGCGATCTCCCTCAAAACTCCTGCAGCTACCGCCCCATCATCGAACGGCACCGTCCCGTCTCGCAGGATTTGCACCTTTTCATGGCCCTTCCCAGCGATCAAAACAATGTCTCCAACCTTCGCCGCGTGAATCGCAATCTCAATCGCCGCAGCTCGATCCTGCTCTACTATGCACCTCACCGCTGTCTCCCGCACCCCAACCAGAGCCTCTTCAATAATCATCATAGGATCTTCACTTCGAGGGTTATCACTCGTAAGCACCACAAGGTCGCTTCCCTCTCCCGCCGCCCTGCCCATCCGCGGACGCTTCGTCTTATCCCGATCGCCGCCACAACCAAACAAAGTAATTACCCTTCCCCCACGCTCCGATACCAACTCCCTCGCGAGCGAGATCAAGTTCCGCAAAGCATCATCCGTGTGCGCGTAGTCCACCACCACGGTCAAGTCATGCGAAGAAGGAACCACCTCGAACCGGCCAGGCACCTGCGCACCAGAAGCAGCGCCAGCCTCTATTTCGTCGAGCCTCAACCCTCGCGCTAAAGCCGCACAACATGCCGCCAGCAGGTTGTACACATTCACCCTTCCCGTCAGCGAAGACCGTATTGGAGCATCGCCATTTGGCGTCTTGAAGATAAACCGCGTCTCGCCCGCATGCAGCTGAACATCCTCTGCCCTGTAGTCTCCGCTCAGCGTCTCCAACCCGTATCTCATCAGATGCGACTGCCGATTCTCCCCAATGAGACGCCTTCCAAAGCCATCGTCGCCATTGATGACAGCAACTCGTGGCGCCGGCGCCCCAACTCCCACAAACAGTCGCGCCTTCGCTGCGAAGTACTTCTCCATCGTCCCGTGATAGTCCAGATGATCCTGCGTCAGATTCGTAAACATCGCCACATCCACCGGCAGTCCCCAGACGCGCTCCTGCTCCAACGCATGAGACGACATCTCCATCACGGCCTCCGTAGCTCCAGCCTTCACACCATCCGCAAATATCTCCAGCACATCCCGCGACTCAGGTGTCGTGTGCGGCGAAACCCGCACCTCCTCTCCAACATGCGTCTCAATCGTCCCGATCAATACACACTTCCGCCCCACACTCCTCAGCATCGCCTCCAGCAAAAATGCCGTGGTCGTCTTCCCATTCGTCCCAGTCACCGCACACAGCGCAATATCACGTTCCGGATGCCCCATCACCGCAGAGCTTACCTCCGCAAGCGCCCGCCGTCCTCTCTCCACCAACGCCGTGCCAACGTCCACATGCTCGCGGCGCAGCCTCTCGTAAGCCTCGCGAGAGTCCGTCACTACCGCCGACGCCCCCTTCGCGATAGCCGCCTCTAAATAGCGATTCCCATCCGTTGCCTCACCCCGCATCGCGACAAACACATCCCCGCGTCTCACCCGCCTAGAGTCATATTCAACCCCCGAAACCTCGACGGAAGCGCAATACCGATCCGTGGCGCTCAAGCCCTCGCAAACTGTCTGCCAGTTCATAGAGCGATGCTAGCCGAGATTCCGAATATCTCCCAGCACCTGACCATCATCGACTAAACCGCACCACGATCTCAGTTCCCGCCGGCACCATCGTCCCCGCCGCCGGTGCCTGCTCTCTGGCCAAACCACTCCCCACCGCCTGCACCCGCAAACCCACCGAATCCGCCCGTTCCACAACGCCCCGCAACCCCGCCCCCTCAAACGAGGGCACAGGCACACGCAGCCCCGCATCCACGACAACAGCCCCCTGCTCCTTTGCCTCAACGGCAAGACGAGCCTTCTGAGTCGCCAATGGCGCAGACTCATGAGACACAGAACCGTTCCCATCTCCTGAATGGAACGCCGACAGAACCTTCGCAGGGAGCATATTCAAAATCTCAGCCGTCTTTCCCGGCGCCTTCTGTGTCACCGCGACCGGCTTTTCATTCGCCGCAACCTCGGCAGCCGCAGCGTTCGTCGGAGCGCGCAGCGGATCATCCGCCGGCAGGCTGTTCACATCATCGAACATCGCATTCAAATCCTCCGTGTTTTCGCTCGGCGCATCCCCGTCCGCCTCCGTCTTCGCCGCCACAATCAACTCTTTCTGAGTCTTCAGCGGCTGATCGTGCGGCACACCCAGGTACTCCAGCACCTGCTGTGCCACCTCCGCAAACACCGGCGCACTCGCCGCACCTCCATAGTGCTGCACCTCGCTGCCCGCCGTCGGAGTGTCGATCACCACCGCAACCGAGATCGCAGGATTGCTCACTGGCGCAAAACCCGCAAAGCTCGCCACAAGCTTCGTGTGAGAGTAAGTGTGTGTCGCCGGATCAACCTTCTGCGCCGTGCCCGTCTTGCCGCCCGAGCTATAACCGTTCAGCGCCGCCTGTCGTCCCGTGCCCTCGGTCACAATGCCCTGCATCATCATCCGCATCTTCGCCGAGGTCATCTCCGTGATCACCCGGTGCGCGCCATCCGGCAGCGTCGCAGGCAGCCCGTTCGCAGGCCGAAACGCCGCCGGCTTCAGCCGCGGATCGCCCTTCATCTCATCGGTCGACTGTAGAAGCACATGCGGTGGCATATAAACCCCACCATTTGCAATTGTGCTCACCATCGTTACAAGCTGCACCGGCGTAACGCCAACCTCCTGTCCAATCGCCATCGACAAGATGCTCGTCGCGCCCCACTTCCTCGGGTTTCGCAGCAGGCCGCGAGTCTCACTCGGCAGCTCAATCCCCGACCGATCGCCAAAGCCAAAGGCCTTCATATAGTCATAGAACTTTTGATTCCCCAACTTCAGCGCCATCTTCGCCGCACCAACGTCGCTCGAGTGCTCCAGCGCATACTGCACCGTCACACGGCCAAAGTGATCGCTCCTGTCATCATGCAGCGTGCGGCCATACATCGTCATTGCCCCCCCCTGGCAGTCGACGATGTCCGTAGGCTGCACCCCCGCCGCATCGATCGCAGCCGAGTAAGTCACCAGTTTGAACGTCGATCCCGGCTCATACACATCGCTCACCGCCAAGTTCGTCAGCACATTCGCATCCATGTGCTTTTGGTCGTTCGGATTGAAACGCGGAGACACAGCCAACGCCAGAACCTGCCCCGTGTGCGGATCCTGCACCACCACCGTCCCATGCAGAGCCTTTACTTTCTCCACCTGAGCATCAAGCGCTCGTTCCGCCATGTACTGAATATTTGCGTCGATCGACAACACAAGATTCTCACCCGGCATCGGCTGGTTCTCTTCACTGCCCAGCACATGCCGTCTCGCATCGAGCGCCGTCAACATATGCCCAGGCTCACCATGCATGTCATCGTCGAACTGGCGCTCCAACCCACCCAGCCCGATATCATCCGTCCCCACATACCCCAGCACCTGCGCAGCCAGGTCGTTGTTCGGATAGAACCGCTTGAACTCCTTCTGAAAATAAACACCCTTCAAATTCAGTTCACGCAGACGATCAGCAATACCTGGATCAACCTTCCGCGCCACCCACGCAAAATTCTTCGAAGCATTGAACCGCGCCAGCATCTGCTGCTGCGAGGTGAAGTTGTCCCTCGGATCCGCGTGCACAATCTCTGCCAGTATCTCCGCCGCGCTCGCACGATTGTCCCCTAGCTCCGACGGCACCGCATACACACTATCCACCTGCACCGTCACCGCAAGCTCCCGCAGATTGCGGTCATACAGCATCCCCCGTCGAGGAGCCACCTCAAATGTCCTCTGCTGCTGCAACGCCGCCCGATGCACAAAGTCCGAGTGCCGCACCACCTGCAGCCATCCCAGCCGCACCGCGATCAACGTCGTCCACGCGCAAAAAAACAGCGCCACATAGGCGAAACGGATCCTCCGTATCGGAGCGGTCAACGTCTGCCGTGGCGCCTTGTTCATCTCATCCCTGCTTTATCGTTAGTGTACTTCCTGGTCCCCTTCGTCTCAGGTTCTCAACAAAGTCCAACACCCTCTGCCGACAACCGACTACTGAGCAATCTGCATCGCCGGAGCACTCGCCTGCGCCAACGCCGGAGCATTCGGATCTCCGCCGCCCTCCGGCCGCACCACCTGCCCAGGCTGAGGCTCCCCCAGGCCAAGCTGCTTCGCGATCCGATCGATCCGGCCAGGATCGGTCAGCTGCGCCTCGGACAAGCGAAGCTGACGATTCTCCTCCCGCAACTGCTCCACCTGCGCCTTCTGCGCCTCAACGTGATACCCAATCTCGATCGCAGAAAAGTGCTGCCACACATAAACCATCACCAGCACAAACAACACGCTCATCACTGCGGTAAACGTGCGCATCTCGCGACGCCGCTCCGGATCGTCCGCCTTCACAATGCGGCTGTTGTCGATGTGCTTGGTAAAGAAGACCTCTGGCGTCGGTCCACGCCGAGCCCGCCGTTGCGCCTCATACAACTCACGATTCCGCGCCGTCAGCGACTCCGCACGGCTATGCGCACGCGATCCCAGCATCTCTAACTGTTGTCCTGCCATCGCCGAAGCTGCCATGGTGCACCTCTCTAAAACTCGCCTCTGAATCTCGATTTCAACCAAACCTTGCCACTCTCCTCAACGTACGAACCGGGCCGGGATCGCTATGGAGGAAGGGACTTTTTGTTGCAGAGTTGTCTTTCGCCTGAAAGAAGGTGGGACGACCCCGGCCCGATCACTTGTTTTCTCTATCTATAGACTGCACCATTTTCAGTGCAATAGAGAATCTTGTACCTAAACTTTTTCGGCCGCCCTCATCTTGGCACTGCGCGACCGTGGATTTCTCATCTGTTCCTGCTCTGCCGCTACCACTGGCTTCTTCGTCAAAACCTCAAATACTTTCGCGTCCTTAGCAGCCTTGAACGCATCCTTCACCAGCCGGTCCTCCAGCGAATGGAAGCTGATCAACACCAGCCTTCCGCCCGGCTTCAACAGAGACCCCGCGCTCTTCAGCAGCGATTGAATCTCTCCCAACTCGTTATTCACTCGAATTCGAAGCGCCTGAAAGGTGCGTGTCGCCGGATGAATTTTCTCGCCTTTCATTGGTGGGGCCTCGGCCGATACGATTCGAGCCAACTCTGCTGTAGTCGTAATCGGCCGGGCCCTAACAATGGCTCTGGCGATTCTCCGCGACCTCCTTTCCTCTCCGAATTCGTAAATCAGGTCGGCGAGTTCGTTTTCGTCTTCCTGATTTACCACTTGCTCGGCCGTCTCCCCGCTGCGCGTATCCATCCGCATATCTAACGGGCCATCGGTCCGAAAACTAAATCCTCTGTGCGCCTCGTCCAGCTGCAGGCTGCTTACGCCAAAGTCAGCAAGCAAGCCATCCAGGCTCCCCGGTGCAATCACCCCCGAGGCCTCCGAAAACGCCCTCGGCTCAAACACCAGCTCCGGCATCTCGTCTCCAAGCTCAGCCCGTAAAACCTCAAGCCTTGCTTCAGCCTTTTCCATCGCCTCCGGGTCACGGTCAAAGCCAATCAGCTTGCCTCTGCCGCCCAGCCTCTTCGCAATCTCCAAAGAGTGCCCCGCCAGACCCAGCGTCGCATCAACAATCACGCCGCCCGGCCGCACATTCAAATACTCCAGAACTTCCTCTAAAAGAACCGGCACATGTTGCGGACTCTTCATCTTCACCCGCCTTCCGTGCTGCCCCTGGGGGCCACATTGCACCTGCTAAGCAACTGCCTTGGTCTTATCGGCGAACGCCATCAGATCCGCGTCCGTCAGCTCAACCGCTCCACTTGCTTTCTTCATCTCCGCATCGAACAGCTCAGCATTCACAACTTCCAACAACGTCTGCGACCCCAGAACATTTACCTCGCCCGTCACCTTCGCCAGCTCCCGCAGCTTCTGCGGAATCAGCAACCGGCCCTGCGCGTCCATCTCGGCCATCTGCCCGTAGAAGTTCGTCACGTCCTGAAACTTCTTCCGAACCGGATCCATCGGGGACATCTTCGACAGCGACGCCTCGATCTGCTCCCACTCCTTCAGCGGATAAACCTGCGCCCGCTTCCCATCCATGCTCGTTATGTAGAACTGAGGACCGTACAGCTCATCCACACGGCGCTTGAACTCGGCAGGCAGCTTCAATCTGCCCTTTTCGTCCACACGTGTTGGGTGATTTCCCCGAAACATAACGACCTCGATACCTCTCCCGGCTCATCTTTGGTTCAAAACCAGCTCCGCATCGTAGAATTCTGTTGATAGGGACCTAGTTTGGTCCACCAAACTCCAAAATGTTCTACTTCGCTCCACCAGCATCGCCGAGGTATCCGGCCCTGTAAAGAACTAATTTGTGCAACTTCTGTGTATTTCCCATATCGGGATGTGGAAAACTCAGCTACTTGTGTGTACCTAAGAGGTAACCGCTAGCTGTAGTGTTGGCTCAGTTGATTCATGCCAACTCCGTCACTTGCACACCGCGAATCCATCTGGTAAGCGAAATAAAAGCGAAAACACTAGCTCCCAAATGATTATCCCGTTGACACATGTTGAGTCTAGGTGCATAATCATTTTGTCTTTTCAGGCGGAAAAACCATGAACGATATCGACGCAATCAGGGAAGTTTTGGGAAAGCTGGCGAGCCTTACCGAAAGTCTGGCAAACGAAACGGCAACTTTGCTGGATGACTACGCTACTCGCATTGTGAAGGATTCTCACGCAACCGTTGAACGCGCAAAGAGGATTCGCTCAATCGCTTCTGAGCTACACATAGACGTTCGTAAAGTTCTCGATAAAACGGGTCGCTGAATACGGGTTCCTTCTCTTGAGGTATTTCCATGAATCTCTTTTCCCTTGCTAAGAAATTCCCCACCGAAGAACATGCTCTTGCCTATCTGATGAAGGCGCGATGGCCTGATGGGGTTCGTTGTATGGCTTGCGATCATCCCAAATGCTGGCTGACCGAATCCAAAGGCAAAACTGGTAAACCGCGTCGTCTCTTCCAATGTGCTGAGTGTGGTTGGCAGTTTAGCGCGACCACTGGGACGCTCTTTCACGATTCCCACTTGCCTCTACAGAAGTGGTTCGCGGTCATTGCCCTGATGATCGAAGGCAAGAAAGGCATATCAGCAGCTCAAGTCCAGCGACACATTGGGATGACCTATAAAACCGCTTGGTATGTGTGCCACCGCATTAGACAGGCAATGCAAGAAGAGGCTGATTTTACGGTTGGTGGCCCTGATACGACTGTCGAAATAGACGAGATGTATGTTGGTGGCCGCCGAAGGCTACAGGGTGTAAAAACGCCGTCCAAACCCAATAAGACCGTAGTTGTTGGTATGGCCGAACGACACGGTAGTCTTCACATGCGCGTAGTGCCTTCCAACACTCTCCAGAATCTGCGCCGCGTGTATCACGACCATGTAGACACCGAAACCTCTAAAGTCGTCACAGATGGCAACCAAACATATAAGGGTGTGGTTCCTCGCGCCAAACACCAACAAGGCAACCACGAAGAAGAGATTCGGGACAAAGGCCGCGTTACATCCACGTATACGGTTGAGAGTGCATTCTCACTGTTCAAACGGGGCATTGTGGGCAACTATCACCGTTTGAGTGCTGAGCATCTGGACAGGTATTTGGGTGAGTTTTGCTGGCGGTACAACCGACGAAGGATGCAGCCTTGGTTGTTTGATATGGCCTTGCAAAACCTGACCAAGCGTAAGCCGCTTCCCTACAAACTTCTAACAGATGACGGATTCTATACGTTCAAGAAGGATCTGACTGAGTGGTATTCGGATCAGTTTTAGCCTGTTTGTCCATTTTCTGGACAGCTTTCTTAGCGGCTCTTTCCTTCTTGATCTTGGCGCTAATCTCGGCTTTCGATAATGGATTGATCGCCAGCATTCGGCGCAAGACAGAATCGAACTTGTCCGCGTCTACCTTGATATCGTCCATAGAAAACTAATTGTAGTTTGCAGTAGAGTCATACCCAACTCTCCGCGCAAGGGAGAGTGTTGTAGGACGGCCTAGGCCGAACTCAATCAGGAGTGCTGTATGACTCTACTTGTGGCGTTGGGGCTGGTTTTGGTGTTACTCCACATCGTTGAAGTAATTCTCAAAATCAAATCCAACAACTAAATACGTTCCTCGGCTCTGTCTCTAGGGTCGAGGGCGTGTTTTCTGTCCATTTTCTGGACAAAACTTTTAAGGCGCGATCTATCTAACAACCACAAACTAATAAACTTATCTCAATTTCTCAGCGTTCTCTGAGACGGGGTGTCCGTTCGGAGTTCTGAAATCACAGATGATTATCCTTCGTGTTTTGTGCGACATGTGTGTAAGGGATAATCACTAGCTCCCACCCAGTAGCTTCTTCCGCCGAAGCAGCCAAACCAGGTACGCAAGCACTGCCAAGTTGATAACCAGCAGGCTCAAGCGAAACCCATCCGGCCTTCGGACCAGCTCATACAACTCCCACGGCAGAAAAGAGACCGTCAAAATCAGCGTCAGATACTCCGCCCACACCTTCTCCAGCAGCAGTCCGATCCCCTCGGTCAGAGCCAATGCAGAGTAACCGAACGTCCCTACACTGATCTGCCTTAACCGATGCGCATCGATCAGGTCTGCCTTATGGAGCAACAAAGCAACCAGCCGGCTCTCAGGGTCAAACCTCAACTTCAGCGCCAGCCGCGTCACCTCATCGCCGACATCTTTATGAAGCAGGTGAATCGCACCCGCACCGATAAAGAAGAAGAAGATCGCCTTCGCCAGTTTGAACAGCCCGATCAGCATCAAGCCGCGATCGTGCACACCGGCCGGGTGGTCCCCCTGCTCCCGTGCCTGTATCAACCCTCGACTACTGATTGGCTCTTTCACCATCATCCGACCTTCAGTTGACGAGGACTCGATGGAATTGTCAACGCCCCCTTCGTGTCACGCACATCTTTACCCCATCAACATCTTCTCGCTAACTGTTACGCACACCCAACAGACCTCGCAACGCTGCCTCTTGCAACGGCATATGACGAGCATGATGGAAATTAGACCAATCCAGCCCCAGCAAGCGCACGTAAATGCTTATGAGTGCCCCTGCAGGGAACGAGCTTCTGGAAACCATCACTACCCAAAGGATAATCACAATGAAGAAGACATTTCTAGCCACCCTCGCAGTAGCCGCCCTTGCAGTCACCTCACTCACCGCGCACGCCCAGAAAGACCCCGAAGTCGGCGGCGCTCCCATGTACCCCTCCAAGACCATCGTCGCCAACGCAGTCAATTCACCCATCCACAAGACCCTCGTAGCTGCGGTCAAAGCAGGCGGCCTGGTCGACACCCTCAACAGCCCCGGCCCCTTCACCGTCTTCGCTCCAACCGATGATGCGTTCGCCAAGCTCCCCGCCGGCACCGTCGACACTCTCGTCAAGCCCGAGAACAAAGACACGCTGGACAAGATCCTCACCTACCACGTCGTAGCAGGCAAGATCTCTTCGAAGGAACTCGAGAAGATGATCAGCAAGGGCGGCGGCAAGGCCACCCTCAAGACGGTTCAGGGTGAAGATCTCACGGCCACCATGTCCGGCGGTAACATCATGTTGACCGATGCCAAAGGCGGCATGGCCACCATCACCACTGCCGATGTCTTCCAGTCGAACGGTGTCATTCATGTCATAGACACCGTCCTCATGCCTAACTAAGTGTCTTCCTCCGCAATCCCTTGAGGCGCCTCACAACGAGGCGCCTTTTTTTCTCATCACACGAAACCCGCTCCGATTTGCAGCCCGCATCACTCGCGCTCTCCTCAGCAACACGCTATAACCAACTCAGCGATGCGCCACACCTTCCACTCCAAGCAGTGGCTCCCCTACCCTGTCGAACTAGTCTTCGTCTTCTTCTCAAATCCCGAAAATCTCCCACGTCTTATGCCCCCTTGGCAGAAGGCCCGTATCGAAAAAATCTCCATCGCACCCCCACCCCGGCAACCCGTTGATTACTCCGGACTCAACAGTATCGCTGCGGGTGCTGGAACGAAGATCACCCTCAGCTTTCGCCCGTTCCCATACTCCCCCATGCGAGTTTCCTGGGACGCAGAGATCTCCGAGTTCACTTGGAAAGAGCACTTCTGCGACCAACAACTCCGCGGCCCCTTCGCCTACTGGCATCACTGCCACCAGGTAAAGTCGGAGACGCGAACAGAAGATTCCGCGAGCCCCACGCCGGGCACTCTGCTCGAAGACAAAGTCGACTACGAACTACCGCTGGGAAAATTTGGAGATATCGCCAACCGCCTCTTCGTCATCTCTCAGCTTCGCAGCACCTTTTCCTATCGCCACGCCCGCACAAGCGAACTGCTTGCGCTCCTGGCCCATCATCTTTGAAGACCGCCTCAATGGAATGACCGTAGACGTTGTTAAGGAAGTACGGGCCGCGTATTACGACCCGTATCCGTCAATCCTTCTACCTAGTGCTTGGCCAGAACCTGCTCCATCATCTTGCTGAGATAAGGTCTCGATCTCTCAAGCGCCGCCTCGGCCGTAAGGCCATACTTCTCTCGCAGTGACTCCATTTTTCCGTGCTCGATAAACGCATCCGGCCAGCCCACTCTCACCACCGGAACCTGCAACTCAAGTTCGTTCAGGGTCTCCATCACGGCAGAGCCAAACCCACCCGCAAGGACATGATCCTCTAACGTAATCACCAGACCACAGCGACCACCGAACTCCCCGACGCAATCCCGATCTACCGGCTTCGCAAAACGCGGATTAATCACCGCTGCAGAAAATCCTTCCAGCTTCAACATCTCCGCCAGGCGAACCGCCTCCGGCAACATCGCACCCAGGCCGAAGATAGCGACATCCACACCATCGCGGATCACCTCAGCCTTGCCGATCTCGAGCGCCACCGGTTGCTCCTTCACTACAACGCCCTGCCCAATCCCACGCGGATATCGAATCGCGCTTGGCCCTTCATGCAGCATCGCCGTATACATCATGTCGGCAAGCTCGTCTTCATCCTTCGGCACCATATGCACCAGGTTCGGCACACTGCGCAGATAGCTGATATCGAACAACCCATGATGCGTCGGCCCATCATCCCCACTCAAACCGCCGCGGTCCATGCAGAACACTACGGGCAGATTCTGCAGACAAACATCATGCACTACCTGATCGAAGGCCCGCTGCAAAAACGTAGAGTAGATCGCGCAAAAAGGCTTATACCCCTTCGTCGCCATGCCCGCCGCAAAGATCACCGCGTGCTCCTCAGCGATCCCCACGTCGAAGTACCGTTTCGGATGATGCGGCCGAAAAAGATCGAGCGCCGTGCCGTTCGGCATCGCAGCGGTAATTGCCACAACCTTATCGTTCGCAGTAGCCAGCTTCGTCAGCGACTCAGCAAATATCTCAGAGTAGGTCTTCTGCCCCGCAGGCTTGGTCTCACCGGTCTGCGCGTCGTAAGGTCCCAGCCCGTGAAACTTCTTCTGCTTCTCAATCGCAGGCTGAAAACCTTTGCCTTTTTGAGTAATCGCATGCAGTACTACCGGCTTATTCTGCTGCTTCAAAAAGTTGAATGTCTCAATCAGCAACGGCAGATTGTGTCCATCGATCGGCCCGAAGTAGCTCAGCCCAAACTCTTCGAAGAGCGTGCCCGGCCCAATCAAACCCTTCGCCGCCTCTTCCGCCTTACGAGCAACATGCCGCACCGTCTTACCGCCAAAACGCTCCAACAGATCGGCCGCTTTATCGTGCAAACTCGAGATCGTAGGATTCGTCACGATCTTGTGGAAGTACTCCGCAATCGCCCCCACGTTCTTATCGATCGACCACGCGTTATCGTTCAACACCACGATCAATCTCTTGGTCTGAGCCGCAATATTGTTTAACGCTTCAAACGAGATTCCATTTGTAAACGCGGCATCCCCCGCCAGAGCGACGATGTGTTCCTTCCCACCTGCCATGTCGCGGCCAACAGCCATCCCCAACGCCGCACTAAGCGCTGTCCCGGCATGCCCCGCTCCATAGCTGTCATGCTCGCTCTCGGTGCGCAGCATAAATCCATTCAAACCACCAGGCTGCCGAATCGTATGAAACAGCTTCTCTCGCCCAGTCAGCAGCTTGTGCACATAAGCCTGATGACTCACATCGAAGACAAAGCTATCCGTCGGGGTGTCGAATACATAGTGCATCGCCAGCGTCAGTTCGACGACGCCAAGATTCGGACCGATATGTCCGCCCGTCTTTGCCACCCCCACAATCAGCCGCGCCCGAATCTCCTCTGCCAACTGGGTCAGCTCCGCAATCGAAAGCTTCTTCACATCCGCGGGAGAGTTAATTGTCTCGAGAATCTTACTCATTCAAAACCTGTCTGCAGTCTCGCTAACCGGCCGTGCGTCCTGCCCAAAACCCAGCTACATCCCCAACCCGGCTAAATGAGCTGACTTTTAAGTATACCAACCCACAACTTCACGTGTTGCATCTTTCAACCTCGATTCTTAGACCTCGAATCCCGTTGTTCGCTCTCTCTCGCACCATCAATCGGCGGAATGCCGCCCACAGACGACCCCACGCACCCTGAATTTGCCTCTGCCGGCACATCCATTGCGATATGCTTCCCACACATGGTCCCCGCCGTCACCACCACAGGCCTCACCCGCCGCTTCGGCGAATTCACCGCAGTTCAAGACGTGAACCTCACCGTCGCTCCCGGCCAGTTCTTCGGTTTCCTCGGTCCCAACGGCGCAGGCAAATCCACCACCATCAAGATGCTCACCGGCCTGCTCGCCCCGACCTCCGGCTCCATCCAGATCCTTGGCCTCGACGCCGCTACCAACCCCATCGAAGTCAAGCGCCAGATCGGCGTAGTCCCCGAAGGCCTCGCCCTCTTCGGCCGCCTCACCGCAGCCGAATACCTCCACTTCGTAGGCCGCATGTACGGCCTCGACGCCGCCACCACCGCCGCCCGCACCACCGAACTCCTCGACTTCATGAGCCTCGCCGGCGAGACCAAAAAACTCATCACCGACTTCTCCCACGGCATGCAGAAAAAGCTCGCCCTCGCGGCCGCCGTCATCCACGGCCCCCGCATCCTCTTCCTCGACGAGCCCTTCGAAGGCGTCGACGCCATCGCCTCCGGCACCCTCAAAGCCATGCTCCAGGGTATGATTGCCCGCGGCGCCACCATCTTCCTCACCTCCCACGTCCTCGAGATCGTCGAGCGCCTCTGCACTCACATCGCCATCATCGATCGCGGCCACCTCATCGCCAACGGCTCCCTCGAAGAGCTCCGAGCCGGCGTCCAGGCCCGCAACCCCGAAGGCAACGGCAACAACCAGATCCTTACCCTCGAGCAGATATTCCTCAGCATCGTAGGCGGCGATCCCGCGATCGCCCCTCCCGAGCAGGAGCTCTCATGGCTGGGCTAACCGAGACCCCAAGCCAAAGCCAATCTCCAAATCATCCCTGGACCTCCGCCCAGAGCCGAGCCCAGTTCGCCGCCCTCGCCCAACTTCGCTGGAGCATCTTTCGCAACGCCTTCCGCCGCAAAGGTGGAACCGGCGAACTCATCGCCCGTATCCTGATCTTCCCCTTCCTCGGCCTCATCGCCATCTTCCCCATCCTCGGCGCAGGCGTCGGAGCCTACGTTCTCGTCTCCACCGACCGCCTCGCCATGTTCTATGCAATCACCTGGGGAGTCTTCCTGCTCTGGCAGCTCGTCGTCCTCAACATCTCCGCTCCTGGCCTCAGCTTCGACATCAACACCATCATCCGCTTCCCCATCAGTTTTCCTCGCTACCTCCTGGCACGCCTCTTCTTCGGTCTGCTCTCCGCGGCCAACGTCATCGGCACCCTAGCCATCATCGCCGCCGACATCGGCATCGGCGTAGCCAAACCTTCGCTAGTCCCCTGGGCCACTCTTGTCCTCATCGTCTTCGCACTGGCTAACATCTTCTTCACCCGCATGGCCATCACCTGGGTCGAGCGCTGGCTCTCCACCCGCCGCGCCAGCGAGATCTTCACCGCCCTCATCATCTTCGGCTCCCTCGGTTTCCAGTACATCAATCTAACCTTCAACCCAGCCTTCCACCACGGTCACCAGGCCAGCAAGCTTCCCCTCCTCATCAAGATATTCAATCGCATCCGGCCAGTAGCCAATCTCCTGCCTCCCGGCCTTGCCGCCACGTCCATCGTCAGCTCTGCACAGGGACGCCACTTCACCGCCATCGCATCTCTCCTAGGCCTCGCCGCCTTCGGATGCCTCTTCCTGGCCGTCTACGCCTGGCGTATGCATCGCGAGTTCCGCGGCGAAAATCTAAGCCAGGTCTCCCACCAACCCGCAGCAACCCGCATCCCTGCGCCGCAGCGCATCTCAGGCTTGCCGTCAGCAACAACTCAACCCACCCGCAGCCCCTTCAGCCTCAGCCCCACCCTCTCCGCCTGTCTCCGCAAGGAACTCCTCTACCTCCGCCGCAACACCAACCAGCTCTACGGCTTCATCGCCCCCGTCTTCATGGTCTTCCTCTTCGCTACCCGCATGGGAGCCAGCGGCACCGGCGGCAGCCTCGTCTTCCCAGCCGCCGTCGCCTACTCCCTCCTCGGCGTCTCCATCCTCTCCTACAACGGTCTCGGCATGGACGGCCCCGGCGTCCAGTTCTACTTCATCAGCCCCACCCGCCTCCGCGACGTCTTCCTCGCAAAGAACCTCATCGGCTTTCTCCTCAGCCTTGTCGAGTTCTTCCTCATCTTCGGAGTTCTCGTCCTCAGCACCCGCACTCCATCTCCGCTCATCGCCCTCGCGACCCTCTGCTGGCTCCTCTTCGCCACCTTCACCAACGGAGCCATCGGCAATCTTCGCTCCCTCAGCGCACCAAAAAAAATCAACCTGTCGAAGATCAGCCGCCAACAGACCTCTCAACTCAGCGCCCTGATCGCATTGGGCGTTGTTCTGGCCTGCTTCGGCATCGGCTTTGCCATCGTCCTCCTCTGCCTACACCTGCACCGACCGTGGCTCATGATCCCAGTTCTCCTCGCCCTCGCCCTGGCAGCCTTCCTCTTTTACATCCGGGTTCTAAACCGTCTCGACGTAATCGCGCTGAACCATCGAGAAGCAATTGCCGAAGAACTATGCAAGACCTAGTGTCCGAAGTCTAGGCGAAGCCATATTAAGCCAGCGAGCCCGCATTAAAATGCCTTTGCTGTCATCCTGAGCGACGTCGAACGGGGAAGGATCCCGACGAACTCCGCCGGCCCAAACCTCAATCCCTCCGCCCACCCCCTCACGTAGTTGTCCATTCTTTATCGCTCCCAGAAGGTTCATGACAAACCCCAGACAACACCTGCGCTACACTGGCTCTCTTCGCACACCGTGAGCAAAGAAGTATCAGGAAGGAAAAAGACAAGATGCAGCTTAGGAGCCGCAAGACCGCTGTCCTTATCGCATTCGCAACAACAACCATCTTCGGCTCGATTCACGCCACCGCCCAAACTCCCACCGAGCAGCCAGACAAATATCAGTGGCTCGAAGACGTCTCCGGCGGCAAAGCCATGGCCTGGGTCAACGAAGAAAATGCTCGTTCCGCCAAAGTCCTGCAGGCCGACCCACGATACCCCGTGCTCGCCGAAGCAGCGCTCAAAGTGCTCGAATCGCCCACCCGTCTCCCCTCCCCGGACTTCCGCGTCGGCGAGATCTACAACACCTGGCAGGACGCCCAGCACGTCCGCGGCATTCTCCGCAAAACCTCACTCGACAGCTACCTCACCGACCAGCCCGAGTGGCAGACCGTCATCGACTACGACGCCCTGGCCGCAAAGGACAACGAAAAATGGGTAGAGAAGGGCCTTAACTGCCTCTACCCCGGAGACGGCCTCTGCATGGTCTCTCTCTCCGCCGGCGGCGAAGACGCCGACACCCTCCGCGAGTTCGACCTCAAGACCGGCAAGTTCGTCGAAGGGGGCTTCGTCCTGCCCAAGTCCAAGCAGGACGTAACCTGGGTCGACCAGGACACCCTCCTCGTCGCACGTGACTGGGGCGAGGGCACCATGACTCAATCCGGCTATCCCTTCGTCATCAAGCTCTGGAAGCGTGGCCAGACCCTCGACCAGGCCAAAGAGGTGTATCGCGGCACGCCAGCCGACGTAGGAGTCAACGCAGCGGCAATTCACGACAGCCAGGGTCACGTCGCCGTAGTCCTCAACCGCGGAGTCAACTTCTTCGAGCGCGAGACCTTCCTCTACACCGACAGCGGCCCAAAGAAAATCTTCGTGCCCGGCAAGTCGCGGACTCACGGCATGCTCGACGGCCAGCTCATCGTCGAACTCAACCAGGACTGGAAGCCCGAAGGCCAATCTAAAACCTTCCCTCAAGGCTCAGTCGTTGCACTTAACCTCGAAGCCGTAAAGAAGGACCCAGTCCACCTCAAACCCACCGTCGTATTCACTCCCACATCAGAAGAGTTCTTCCAGGAGTCGGCCACCACCAAAGACCATCTCCTCCTCACCACGCTCGACCACGTTCAAGGCCGCGCCTACATCTACACCCACGAAGCCAACAACACGTGGGCGCGCAAAAAGCTCGACATCCCCGACAATCTCAGCGTCAGCATCGCCACCACCAACACCTCCGACAATAAGTTCTTCCTCGAGACCACCGGCTTCCTGACGCCCTCCTCCCTCCTTCTGGGTGACGCCGCATCAACAAATCTAAAATCCGCCAAAACTCTCCCAGCCCAGTTCGACGCCTCCAATCTCGTCGTCGAACAGCTCCAGGCCACCTCCAAAGACGGAACCAAAGTCCCCTACTTCCTCGTCCGCCACAAAGACATCAAGTACGACAGCTCGAACCCCACTCTCATGAACGCCTACGGAGGCTTTCAAGTCTCCATGACGCCCACCTACAATCCCATCCTCGGCAAGCTCTGGCTTGAGCGGGGCGGCTCCTTCGTCCTCGCCAACATCCGTGGAGGCGGCGAGTTCGGCCCCGCCTGGCACGACGCCGGCCTCAAGACCCACCGCCAGCGCATCTATGACGACTTCGCCTCAGTTGGCCAGGACCTTTTCACCCGTAAGATCACCTCTCCACGTCGCCTGGGTATCGTTGGCGGCTCCAACGGCGGCCTCCTCATGGGCGTCGAGTTCACCCAGCACCCCGAGATGTGGAACGCCGTCGTCATCCAGGTCCCACTGCTCGACATGATCCGCTTCGAGCACATCGCCGCCGGAGCCTCCTGGGTCGGCGAATACGGCACCGTCACCATCCCCGAGGAGAGAAAGTTCCTCGCCCACATCTCCCCCTACAACCAGCTCAACCCCAACACCACATACCCCGAGCCCCTCATCTTCACCACCACCAAAGATGACCGCGTCGGCCCCGTCCACGCCCGCAAATTCGCCGCACGTCTCGAAGAGTTTCACAAGCCCTTCTTCTACGACGAGATCGTCGAAGGTGGACACGCTGCCGGAGCGAACCTCAAAGAGCAGGCCAACACCCGCGCCGAACAATACACCTACCTAACCCGAAAGCTCATGGACTAGGATGTATCGGCCCATAAGACCCAAATGATCTGTGCGGAAGTGCGCCCTGCGCGGGCCGCGGAAAGAAAGATGGCTCGCGACCAACGGGAGCGCCAACCGAAGGGGTATACAAGTCACGAAGTGACCGCCGCCCGCGCAGGGCGCCCGTCCGGCAGGACAGAGCGCCTTTCAGAACTAACCAGCCACACCCACCACGCTCAACATCCTCCCCGCAACACCCTTCTCCCCACGATGCGAAAAGTACTTTAGCTCCCCCGCAGCATCGACCGAACAAGCCGTACACTCTCCCACCACAGTGATCCGCTCCTCGCCCACTCCAGCCTCCACCAGCTGCCTGCGATTCGCCTCCCAAAGATCCAGATACAGCTCAGCCCCGCTCACCCGGAAGAGCTCCTCCCCATACGCAAACCGCTCCCCAAACTCCCGATGCACCTCCCCACCCACCGAGTAGCAGCAAGCCCCAATGCTCGGCCCCACCGCCGCCTCCAGGTCCTCCACCCGCGACCCATACTCAGCCGTCATCATCGCCACCCCACGCTCCACAATCCGCGCCACCGTCCCCCGCCATCCCGCATGAAACGCTCCCACCGCTCTCTTCTCCCGATCCACAACCAGCACCGGAACGCAATCCGCAGTCCCCACCCCCACCAACACACCCGGCACATTCGTAATCAGCCCGTCCCCCTCCAGCACCGCCCTCCCTTCCGCCGTCTGCAGCTTCCCCTCGAGCGCCCCATCCCCCTCCCGAACAATCCGCACCACATCCGAGTGAACCTGCCTCAATCCCACCAGCAAAGAACCACGTTTGTTCCACAAATCACCATCAACACACCGCACAAAACGCACCCGATTTTTCACCACCGAAGCCGCCTCATCCTCCTTCGTCCACCCCAGATTCAGCGTTTTTCCCCCATAAACCGGAGAAACGCCTCCACCCCGCGTACTGAACCCGTGCCGCAGCCACCCGAGCCCGTCCCACGCCTCAACCCGCACCATCTCAATCCGCTCACTCACACTAACCCCTTTACTTTGAACGACTACCCCACCCGCAAACCACCGCCAAGTGTGTCGAAAAGCATCCTTACTCTCCAATGTTATCGCCATCCCTTCAATAAACAGTCCCCTGTAACATTCCTTAATACATAGAGTCTATTTTTAGTACCGCAATTAGGCTTGTCGCATCAAAAAGACGGAAACAATTGATGATGCAGGGGCACGAACTAACCCCCTTATATTTCAACAAAAATTTGCATCCTTCCCCGCGGGTCTGTAATATACCGCGATTGTAGACATGAGAGTGAATGTGCCCACCGTAGCCCCCCAGTTTCTTCGTTCCCGTATCGGTAAAGTCTGCGTGCCCATCATTGGTGCCACGCCTGCCGAGATGCTTGAAAAAGCCAGCGCCGTCGTCAAGGAGACTCCTTTCCTCGAGTTTCGCCTCGACTACCTGGAGAAGCCTCTCCTCGCCCTGCCTAAGCTGAAGCACTTCCTCAGCGAAAATACCGCAGTCACCGCTATCGCGACCTGCCGCCGCGCAGCCAACGGCGGTAAATTCTCCGGCAACCTCGCCGCTGAGATGGAGATTCTCGCGAAGGCAGGAGCCTCCGGCTTCCACATCGTCGACCTTGAGCTCGAATCCGCTGAGAGCCTGAAAAAAGGCGAGCTTCAGAAGCTTCGCGAAACAGGCGTCGCGCTCATCGTCAGCCACCACGACTTCACCGCAACCAAAGATCTCGACGGCATCTTCAAACGCATCGAGCCCTTCCAGCCCGACTTCATCAAGATCGTTCCTACGGCCAAAACTCTAACCGACAACGTCACCCTCATGCGCTTCATCGAGCGTATGGACGATCACTCCAACATCGTCGGCGTCTGTATGGGCGATGCCGGCATCATTTCGCGCGTCCTCGGACTCCGCGCCGGCTCTGCTTTCACCTTCGCCGCAGCCACCGCTGGCGAAGAGACCGCCCCCGGTCAAATCGCCGCCCGCACCCTGATCGAAACCTATCGCATCGATCAGGTTGACGCTGCCACCAAGGTCTACGGCGTCGCCGGCAACCCCATCCGCAGCTCACTCTCTCCAATCATGATGAACACGGCCTTCCGTCGCGAGACCGTCAACGCCGTCTATCTCGCGCTTCAGGCCAGCAAACTCTCCGATCTTCTCAAACTCGTCCATGAGATCCCCATCCAGGGCCTCAGCGTCACCATGCCGCTCAAGCAGGAGATTATGGCGCACCTCGAGAAGACCGATCCCCTCTCGGCCAAGATCGGTGCCTGCAATACGGTCCTTCGCCAGGATGGCAAGCTCTACGGCTTCAACACCGATGTCGCCGGCATCACCGGGCCCATCGAGAAGCGCATGTCCCTTCGCGGAGCAAAGGCCCTCGTCCTAGGCGCCGGTGGAGCGGCTCGCGCCGCAGTCTTTGGAATGCGCGACAAGGGAGCAGAGGTCTTCATCCTCAATCGCACCACCGAAACAGCGCAGAAGCTGGCGAAGCAGTCCGGGTCAAAGACTATCAAGAAGGACGCCCTCGCCAAGACCACCTTTGACGTGATCGTAAATGCGACTCCCATCGGCATGACCGGCATCAAGAGCGCGCCGATCCTCGAAGCTGAAGATCTCAACACCAAGTTGGTCTTCGATCTCGTCTACAACCCACTCGAAACCCCGCTCCTCCGTCTCGCGCGCCAGCAGAGCATCCCCATCATCACCGGCATCGAGATGTTCGTACAACAGGGAGCGCGCCAGTTCGAGATCTTCACCGGCAAACCTGCTCCAGAAGAGGAGATGCTGCGCGTCGTCATCCACGCTCTACGCCAACAGGCCGAGTCTGCCACCGAAACCCCGGCACCCAAAGCAAAGACAAAAAAGGCATCCTGATCGATCTCCTCCAAATAAATCGGAGCCCGTCAATAGACCCAAACTAATCCAGAGCAATCCGGGTTAGTTTTTTTGCCTTCAAATCTCACGCGTCATGGCATCCGGTCAGCACAGAAAAAGGTACCCTCAGACTCAAACGATCGATCGCAGCCTGAACCAGTTCTCGCACCTTCAAGGGTGTGACATCAAGAAATCGGGTCACCTCGTTCTCAGAGGATCGCAGAACGAGCTTCAGCATAAATGCCAGCCGCGGTAGGTCAGGCAACTCGCCAAGTGTGCTCGGTAGATAAGTAGCATTCTCGTCGTCTTCCTTGCGTCCCAGTCTTAGCCCAGCAATCGCCTGCGTAATCAGGGTCTCTCGCGCTTGGCTATAGGCCAGCGTAGGGCTCATTGCATCAAAAGGAATCGCGTCTAGTTCTGCCATAGTGCGTAGAATCGCCTCTACAACTAACCGGTGGTCTGCCACGAGATACCAGGCGTAGCGAACTCGTCCAGATGTTCGAGGAACAGTAAGTACCAGGCAGCGTTCCTCCCAACCTTGCTGGACAATTGGGATTCTCGTAGAACCGCATGTGGCGTAATGAATGAAGTCGACATAGTTGCTCTCCCGCTACCTAACCGTTAGCGCTCCGACAACGCGTAGGGCACCTCGTCAAGCGGCTCGTCGATTCAGTTCCACAGCTTTGCCGATGACCAGAGTTTTTCTTGTCGCGACGCTCACGCTGAAGATTTCCAGCATTTCGTTGGTAGTGTCCTGCACACGAGTATTCGGTCGGTGCAAGCTGCGAGTTCCTTTCGCAACGAGCCTGCACAAGAGATAACGGTTCGGCTCACGAGCCAACGCTTCGAAGATCAGTTCAGAACGCATAGGCAACTCCCCCTAGTGACTTGCACCGTTCTTGCGATCGCCCATGCTCTTGAATGAGAGGCGTTGCTTCCTTCGGCGTTACTCTTCAAACTTCCATTGCAGGTTTGATACTCGACACCAGCATTTCGCTTCTCTTTCCTTTATTTTTCTATGAAAAAGTAGCAATTTTTGACAAGTTGGAATCGATCGTTGCCAACGCAAGCTGAGTTATCACAGGCAAAAGCTATCCTGGCCGTGAAACACCACCCCTTTTGGGGCAAAAAAAACCGCCCATTCAGGCGGCTTCTCAATCTATCGTTTAGAAATTATCTAGCTGCGCTTACCCTGTGCCGAGGCGATCTTCTCTTCCGCCTTCCGCGTGATGGCGTTGGCTTCGTCATACTTCTCGCCATCGTCGCCTGCCTCATTCCAAAGCTTCTGCCCCTCTTGAAGCTCCTTCTGGGCCTCTGCGGTATCAATCTCATTGGGATGCAGCGCGGTCTCCGCCAGTATCGTCACTCGCTCCGGCAGCACCTCCACAAAGCCCCACGCCACAAAAAACTTCTGATCGCCTGAGCTGCCACCATGTAACCGCACCTCGCCCGCACCAAGCTCTGCAAGCAGGGGCGCCGCACCATACAGCGCTTCCAGATAACCGGACATCGACGGCAGCTCCACCGCCTCCGCCGTCGCATCCAGCAGAACACGGTCCGGCGTAACCAGCCGAACCGCTAACAACCCCGAATTGCTCGTCGTCTCTGCCATTGGTTATGCCGTCTGCTTCATCTTCTCTGCGGCTGCAATCACGTCTTCGATTCCGCCCTTCAGATAGAAGGCCTGCTCTGGAATATCGTCGTGCTTGCCTTCAATGATCTCCTTGAAGCTCCGAACCGTATCCGCAACCTTGACGTAAGCTCCCGGAATACCTGTAAAGATCTCAGCCACATGGAACGGCTGCGACAGGAATCGCTGCACCTTACGCGCACGCGCCACGGTGATCTTGTCCTCTTCCGAGAGTTCGTCGATACCGAGAATCGCGATGATGTCCTGCAGATCTTTGTAGCGCTGCAGAATCTTCTTCACACCCTGCGCCACATCGTAGTGCTCCTGCCCGACAACGCGAGGAGACAGAATGCGCGAAGTGGAAGCGAGCGGATCGACAGCCGGGTAGATTCCAAGCTCAGACAGCGGACGCGAAAGAACAGTGGTTGCATCCAGGTGAGCAAAGGTTGTCGCCGGAGCCGGGTCGGTCAAGTCGTCCGCGGGCACGTACACAGCCTGCACCGATGTGATCGAACCCTTCTTCGTCGAGGTGATCCGCTCCTGCAACTCACCCATCTCAGTCGCAAGGTTTGGCTGGTAGCCTACAGCCGAAGGCATACGACCAAGCAGAGTCGAAACCTCAGAACCTGCCTGCGTAAACCGGAAGATGTTATCGATGAACAGCAGCGTATCCGCTCCCTCTTCATCGCGGAAGTGCTCCGCAACCGTGAGGCCAGTCAGCGCTACGCGAAGACGCGCCCCTGGCGGCTCAGTCATCTGTCCATAAACCAGCGTCGCTTTGCTCTTCGGCAGATCCTTCAAGTCGATAACGCCAGACTCCTGAAACTCGACCCAGAGATCGTTGCCTTCACGAGTACGCTCACCCACGCCGGCAAACACCGAGAAGCCTCCGTGCTGGCTCGCGACGTTGTTGATCAGCTCCTGAATGATGACGGTCTTGCCGACGCCAGCGCCGCCAAACAGACCAATCTTTCCGCCCTTCAAGAACGGTTGAATCAAGTCGATGACCTTGATCCCGGTCTCGAACATCTCTTCGCTGGTCGACTGCTCGTCAAACGCAGGAGCCTGCCGGTGAATCGGCATGTGCACCTTGGCGTTGACAGGGCCCAGTTCGTCCACAGGCTCACCGAGCACATTCAGCACGCGGCCAAGCGTCTCACGACCTACCGGCACCATGATGCCCGAGCCGGTGTCGATCGCCTTCATCCCACGAACCATCCCTTCAGTAGCGACCATCGCGATGCAGCGCACGCGGCCTTCGCCAAGATGCTGCTGAACCTCAACAACGACATCCAGCGGGGTGGGTACAACGAAGCCTTCGCTGACGATGCGAATCGCCTGAAAGATAGGCGGCATGTGCGACTCTTCGAACTGAATGTCAACGGCCGGTCCGCTGATCGAAATTACTTTGCCAATATTCTCTGCCATAGGTCTCTTTCGTTGTCGCAGCCGCTGTACTTATAGAGCAGCCGCGCCACTCACAATCTCAATAATTTCCTTCGTAATTGCTGCCTGACGTACGCGATTCATGGTGAGGCTCAGGCTGTCGATCAGATCGCCTGCATTCTTCGTCGCAGCATCGGTTGCCGTCATACGCGCCGCGTGCTCTGCAGCAGTGGATTCCAGCAAAGCATGAAAGATCACTGTCGTCACATAACGCGGCATCAGGTGCCGGAAGAGCCGCTCCGGCGACTGATCGAAGATGTAGTCGACATCGGCGGTGCCAAACTTCTTGGCTTCTTCTTCCATCTCGCTGGCTTCGGGCACGTGAACGCTGATGCCTTCGGACTGCGCTGCCAGAACAGCAGCATCACGCTCTTCCTGAGTCGGCTCCTGAGAAGACTCAACGTTGTGAACTCCAAGCTCGACAATCGGCAGCAGCTTTTCCACCACTATCCGCTGCTGCAACACCGACTTGAACTCGTTGTAGACGAGATAAACAGAGTCAATCTCAGACCGTTCGTAACGTTCGATGATCGAGTGCGCCAGCTTGGAGACAGCCTCAAACTCGGTCTTGACTAGAAGATCCGGATGCTCGGCGGCAACCTCGATCTGAGCCGCGCGGTGGCGGATCGTGTCGTAGTGTATCGCGAGATCGTTGTCGTAGTGCTCTTCCGTCTTCTCGTAGTTCGCCGCCGGAAACTTCCTCTTGTAGAAGCCAATCGCCTTTTTGCCAATGGGCTCAAGATCGATGTTCTGCCCCTTTGCTACGCGAGCGTCGATGAACTTCTGCGCTGCTTTCCCCACATTGGAGTTGAAGCCCCCTGCAAATCCCTTGTCGCCCGCAATCACGACGACAAGTACGTTCTTCTCTTCACGCTCGATGAGCAGGGGATGAAGAATCTCGCCGGTCTGCTCGTTGTAGATATCGGTGCGACGCACCAGGGACTCAAGCACATTGATAAGCATCTGCGCATAGGGTCGCGCCTGCATGGCACGCTCCTGCGCCCGGCGCAGCTTAGCCGCCGAAACCATCTTCATGGCCTTGGTGATCTGCCGCGTGTTCTTCACACTGCGGATGCGACGCCGTAAATCGAGTACGTTTGCCATGGTTTACTTAGCCGCAGCCGTCTCTTTCTTGTCTTTGCGATCCGCCAGAAAGTTTCCCTTGTACTCTTTGATCGCCGCCGTCAAACGAGCCTTCAAATCGTCGTCCAGAGCCTTCTTGGTGGCGATGTCGGTCAGAATCGCAGGCTGCGCCGACTCAAGATAAGGATAGAAGCCGTCCTCGAACGCCCGCAGATCGCTCACTTCCACATCATCCAGAAGCCCGTTCACACCCGCGAAGAGAATTGCAACCTGCTTCTCCGCGCTGAGCGGCTGGAACTGAGGCTGCTTCAGCAACTCCGTCAGACGCTGCCCACGATTGAGCTGCTGCTGCGTTACCTTATCCAGATCCGATCCGAACTGTGAGAACGCAGCCAGCTCGCGATACTGCGCCAGATCAAGCTTCAGCGTCGCACCCACCTGCTTGGTCGCCTTGATCGCCGCCGAGAAACCCACGCGCGACACAGACAGACCAACGTTGACGGCAGGACGCACGCCCGAGTTGAACAAGTCCGTCTCAAGGAAGATCTGCCCATCCGTGATCGAGATCACGTTCGTTGGAATGTAGGCGGAGACGTCGCCGGCCTGGGTCTCGATGATCGGAAGGGCGGTGAGCGAGCCGCCGCCGAGCTGGTCGGAGAGCTTGGAACTGCGCTCGAGCAAACGCGAGTGGAGATAGAAGACGTCGCCGGGGTAGGCTTCGCGGCCAGGGGGACGGCGGAGCAGCAGCGAGATCTCGCGGTAGCTGGCGGCGTGCTTGGAGAGATCGTCGTAGATTATCAGCGCATGCTTGCCGGAATCGCGGAAGTACTCGCCCATCGCGGTTGCTGCAAACGGAGCGAGGTACTGCATCGGCGCCGGCTCAGAGGCCGTCGCGGCGACAACAATCGTGTAGGCCATCGCGCCATGCTCTTCAAGCGTCTGCACTACCTGCGCCACCGAAGAACGCTTCTGCCCGACCGCGCAATAGATGCAGATCAGGTTGTTCTTGGCCGAATTGATGATGGTGTCGAGCGCGATCGCAGTCTTTCCGGTCTGGCGGTCGCCGATCAGAAGTTCGCGCTGGCCGCGGCCGATCGGAATCATCGTGTCGATCGCCTTGATACCGGTAGCCATCGGCTCACGCACCGACTGACGGTCGATGACGCCAGGAGCAAGCCGCTCCACTGGCAGATACTTGTCCGTATTGATCGGCCCCTTGTCGTCGATAGGCTGCCCCAGCGCATTCACAACGCGGCCAATCAGAGCCTCGCCGACCGGCACAGACATGATCTTTCCGGTGCGCTTCACTTGATCGCCTTCGCTGATCTCCGTGTAGTCGCCCAGCAGCACCGCGCCGACCTGGTCTTCATCCAGGTTCATCGCAAGTCCGGCAACGCCGTGCGGGAACTCGATCAGCTCACCGGCCATAACCTTATCCAACCCGTGGACACGCGCAATACCATCGCCCAGCGAGATGACCGTTCCAACCTCATCCACCTGGATGCGCTGCTCAAAGTTCTCAATCTGCTGGCGAAGCAGTTCTGTTATCTCATCCGCCTTGATCTGTGCCATGTCTTCCTTCTACTCGATTCGTGTCAAATCTTCAAAAACTTAGCGCCGTCACCGGCAAGGCTCTAAGCGTTCACAAGCTTCTGCTTCAACTGCTGCAACTGTCCCCGGATCGACCCGTCATACACCGTGGAACCAAGCCGCACCACAGCTCCACCCAACAAGGTTGCATCCTGGTGATAGGTAGCCCGAACGCGTCCCCCCGCAAGCTTCGCAACCTGAGCCTCGAGCTCCGCACGATCCTGATCGTTCAACGGCCGGGCGCTCGTAATCTCCGCCTCAGCCATATTCGACTGCTCATCGGCAAGGACGTGGTACTCCTCGAGAATCTCGTCCAACTCATCGAGACGTTGATGATCCATGATCACCGCAATAAAATTTCGAACCTGCGAAAACATCCCGATGCGTCCGGCAATCGCATCGAGCACCTTCAGCTTCTGTTCGTTCGCAATCGACGGATTCATCAAAACTTCACGCAGGTCGTGACTACCCGCAAACGTTCCACTGAAATCACCGAGCTGTTGTTGTGCCGCAACGGCATCAAGATGCGCGGAGGCAGCCACTGCGGCAAACGCGTGAGCATAACGCAACGAAAGGACAGACATCAGTTTTGTCCTTTCTTCGAATCGTCGCCCGTCAACCGCTGCGCAAAACTCTGCACCAGCAGCCGATCCGTCTCCGCCGTCACTACCAGCTTGCGTGCTGCCTGTTCGATAGCGAGCTCTGCCGCGTACTGCTGTATCTGTCGCTGCGCAAGAGCAGTCGCGGCAGTAATTTCCTGCTCCGCCGCCGCCAAAATCTTTTGCTTTTCTTCTTCCACGCTAGCCGCAATGCGCTGCTCATCCAGCGCGGAGTCTTTCTCTGACTGAGAGCGCATAGCAGCGATCTGACCGTCCAGCTTGCTCAGGCGATCCTCTACACTGCTCAACCTGGCATTGGCATCTTCGGTCGCAGTACGCGCATCCACCAGCTGCTTCTGAATCGATGTGTTCCGATTACGAAAGGTCTTCGGCAACGTCTTCGCCAGAAACCATCCCACGAGCGCTGCCAGAACCACAAAGTTAGCAACCGTAAACGCCGTAGCCGCCTGTTCAGCGTTCAACCCAATCTTCGCCCCAAGAGCACGCACCGTGGCCGAATGAAGATACTTATCGTTCTCATCTTCTTCCTGCTGATTCTTCTCAGACGACTGCGCCTCGGAGGCGGTCTGCCGCTCAGCGCCTGCGGCCGGAGCACTTGCATCCTGCGCCCTCATATGGTCTAACGGCGCAAATAGAAAGCCAATCAAAACAGCAACAGGCAAGAGTCTCTTAATAAAAGAAGTCTTCACTGCGCAACCTCCGCCGCATGAACCCCAGCCGGAAGCACCGCATTGAGAATCCGCGAGCTCAACTCTTCGCTCATTCCTGCAATCTGAAGCCGCGCCTCATGAGCACTCTGCTCAATCTCCTGTTTGGCTCCATGAACGCGATCCTGCGTCTGCTGACGAGCCTGCGCGAGCGCCGCCTCCCGCTCCGCATTCCACTGCTTCAGCTTCTTATCGCGCATCTGAAAGATCTCAACCCTGGCGTGGCGCAGCTTCTCTTCGTAAGCTGCAGTCTCCGCTTCAGCTGCAGCAATCGCCCTCCGAGCCTGCTCGATAGCACCTGAGGTACGGGCGCGCCGCTCAGCCAGTACGCGATCCAGTGGACGTCGAACAAGCAGCCCATAAGCCGCCACCAGCAAGATAAACAAGACCATCGTCGGCACAGAGCCGAGCACAAGTCCACCGAGTTGATTCAGTATCTGATCCATGAATGGGGTCGGCCGGGGCCGCTTGAAAGTCCTGTCGTGAGCGGTTTCACACCGCTACTCTGTTCCAGAAAACACTGGCGCAGGCGCTGCATGATAGTTCGAGGTACACCTAGTTTTAGCAAAGCGATTACAAGGGTGTCAACCAAGCTTCTAATGAATATCGGCCATAACGAGCGATATCCGCACATCGCTGTCCGCCAATCCGCTGAGTCTATTATTTGAACGTTTCCTTTGACTTCCTAGGGCAAAGGACTAGACTTGGAATACCACCTGGACCCTAAGCTCTGGGTCACATAGGTCGCGTGATTGGGGACACCACCTCCGCTCCCCGTCAGGCGGCCTATGCTAGTTAACAGCGCTATTTATTCAACCACCCGCTCCCGGAATCTCCTGAACCGGTTCAGCAGAGAGGCAGGCCCTCGCGCCGTAACGTACGCAAGATTTCCCTCGAAGCGCTTTCCCGCCACAATCGCCCCTGCCTCCAAGGCAGCCAGTACCGCCCCCTCTGACTGCGGCAGACGAAACTGCATCTCAATCAGCGGATCAACAACCAACGCAGCATCGATCGCGGCCAGCAGATGATCCAGCCCCAGCTTTTTCAGGCCGGAGACAGCGATACTTCCCGGCGCTCCCATGGGCATCCCTTCATCGTTCCCAACCAGATCGATCTTGTTCAGCACCTCGATCACTGGCTTCTTCGAGACATCCAGCTCAGCCAGGACCTTCTCAACCTGCGTCTTCTGCTCATCTACCATAGGGCTCGATGCGTCGCGAACATGCAGCAGCAACTCCGCGCGCTCTACCTCTTCCAGCGTCGCTCGAAAGCTGGTAACCAGCGTATGCGGCAGGTTGCGAATAAATCCCACCGTATCCGACAGCAAGATCTTCCTACGTGAAGGCAGCGTCAACTGCCGCAGCTTGGGGTCGAGCGTAGCAAACATCCGCGAAGACTCCAGCACTCCGGCCTCGGTCAGCGCATTGAACAGCGTGCTCTTCCCCGCATTCGTATAGCCCACCAGCGCAACCACCGGCACCGGCACCGCCTCTCTGCGCTGCCTCTGCTGCCGGCGAATCCGCCGCACCGACTCCAGCTGCTCCTTTACGTGGTCGATTCGCAGATTGATCTTCCGTCGATCCGTCTCCAACTGCGTCTCACCCGGTCCACGCGTCCCGATACCGCCGCCCAACTGCGACATCGACTTCCCGCGTCCAGCCAGTCGAGGTAGCTGATACTCCAGTTGTGCCAGCTCCACCTGCAGCTGACCCTCCCGCGTCCGCGCATGTCTTGCAAAGATATCCAGAATCAACTGCGTTCGATCGATAACCCGGCAGGGCAGCTTCGTCTCCAGGTTTCTCAACTGGGACGGCGACAGATCATGATCGAACAGCACCAGGTCGGCCCCGGTCGAGGCAATCACACCCTCGATCTCCTCCAGCTTGCCCTGCCCCACCAGCGTCGCCGGATCCGGCCTCGGCCGCCGTTGAATCAGCGTCGCAGCCACCTCGGCCCCCGCGCTTATCGCCAGTTCTTCAAACTCCGTCAGCGAAGCATCGAAATCAAGGTCAGCCACAACCTTAGGCGCCGCAGAAAGATCGACGCCCTCAAGCGCAGTGCCAGCCGAGACCGCAGCCGCGGTCTTTGCCAGTCTCGCCGCAGCAGTCAGCTTGCGCCGCTCCCCGGTAAACTCCACGGCGACCAGCACCGCGCGCTCCGCCTGGGGCAGACCTCCCCGTCCATGGCGCATCGCCGCCTCTTGCGCCTCAACCAGACTGCGCCTCGCAGGCTTCCTTCCATCCCTCTTCACATCTTCGGTTGTCAACGGCTAGCGGCCTTGTGTCCCTGTCGCCTCTTGTACTGGCCCACCGGCAGGAGCTGAACCTACCGTCGCCCGCACCTCTGGCTTCGCATCACTCCGTATATCACCATGCGTCCCTGCTCGCCCACTCACCACGGTCGAGATCGCATGTTTGAAGATCAGCTGTTCCTGGCTGTTGTTCTCCAGCAATACCGAGTACTTATCGAACGACCGAATCTTCCCTGTCAGCTTCACACCGCTTACCAGGTAAATCGTGATCGGACTCTTATCTTTTCGCACTGTATTGAGAAAAGTATCCTGAATGTTCTGTGCCGGCTTTGATTCCATGGGGCCGATCTCCTTTGTTCAAGTGTTCATACTGCGATGAGGTTCTGCCGTGACCCATCGGCTTCAGAACAAAACTCAGCACAAACTGCCAAGTCTGAAGCCAAGACTGTCAACAATACGAGCATCGACGGCAATAATCAACCTGGCCCGTCACATGGTAGAGACGAGCGCAATACTTCCTTAGACGCATTGCAAGACGGAACGACAGTCTGGCGCAGTCTCCACAGCAACATATGAGCGATATACCATGGCAGATGTGAACCTCCGCAAGCCGCAACCCGTTCCAATGCTTGACTTCTCCCGCCAGTTCGCCGTCCTTCGGCAGGAGATCCTCGACTCCATCGAAGCCGTCTGCAACTCGCAGCACTTCATCCTCGGCCCTCAAGTCACCAGCTTTGAGCAAGCCGCCTCCGCTGCCTGCGCTGTCCCCCACGCTATCGGCTGCGCCAGCGGCACCGACGCCATCTGGCTCGCTCTCGCTGCCGCAAACGTCGGACCCGGCGACGCCGTCATCACAACTCCCTTCAGCTTCTTCGCGACGGTCAGCGCCATCCTCCGCTGCGGCGCCACGCCTCTGCTGGCCGACATCGACCCCGTCACCTTCAACCTCTCAGCCCAAGCCGTCGAGAAGCTCCTCGACTCCCCCGCGGGCCGCAACGTCAAAGCCATCCTCCCCGTTCACCTCTACGGCCAGTGCGCCGACTGGGACGCATTCACAGTACTGAAACAAAACCACAACCTCCTGCTCATCGAAGACGCCGCCCAGGCCTTCGGAGCCACATGGAACGGCGTACCGGCCGGAGCATTAGGTGACGCAGCTGCCTTCAGCTTCTATCCCACAAAAAATCTAAGCGCCATGGGAGACGCGGGCCTCGTCACTACCACCTCCGCCGCAATCGACGACCACGCCCGCATCCTCCGCGCCCACGGCATGCGCCGCCGTTACTATCACGAGGAGATCGGCTGGAACTCCCGCCTCGACTCCATCCAGGCCGCCGTCCTTGAGGTCAAACTCCGCTACCTGCCCAAATGGAATCAGCAACGCCGCGACCACGCCCTGCGCTACGACCAACTGTTCCACGAAGCGAACCTCACCGCAGACACCGTGAGCAACCCAGACAAAGGCATCGTCCTACCCATCACCGACCGTCGCGCCGGCCACGTCTTCCACCAATACGTCATTCGCGCACCCCGCCGCGACGAACTCCGCCAATACCTTACCGAGCGGAAGATTGGCAGCGAGATCTACTACCCGGTACCTCTGCATCTGCAAACCAGCCTCTCTCATCTCGGCTACAAGCAGGGCGACTTCCCCATCAGCGAAGCCGCTGCCCAAGAGGTCCTCGCCCTCCCCATGTACCCCGAACTCCGCGAAGACGAGCAGCAAACCGTAGTCGACACCATAGCCAGCTTCTATCAGTAACAGCCGTTAGCAATCATCCGCGGAAGTCCACCCACCAGATAAGACTCAACACAAGTCGCGGAGTAACTCACCTCGCGCGATCGATTCAGCCATACTCTACCGCTTCTTCTTCCCTCTTCCGCCCTTGCCCGCCGTGCCCTTCTTCTTCTCCGAGACCGGCTCCGGATGAACCTCCCCAGGCGCTGTCGTTCCAGGCTGAATCACTCGCCGAACCAGATTGCCCTCCAGCCGATAAGTCTTCAATACCGTCTTGCCCGGCACAATCGTACCCATCACAGGATCAGCAACCACCGGCCCCGCCTCATCCGACAACACGCGATACGAAAAGGTCGGCGCCGGAGTAGTAGCCGCCGGCAACTTGCCATAAGGATCAGTAGCCGTCGTCACCGTAACCGGCAGATACCCCTCGATATTCCTGTCACGAAATCCCGTCTCATAGCGATGCTTCTTCACATTCCACGTAAAGACGCGCACCTGATCGAAGTCATACGTCAACCCCGCCTTATACGGGCTCAACACCGTCACGTAGATCGGAATATTCTTGTCATCCTGCTCCGCCTCCGGATCGTTCACCGTAGTAAGAACATACGACCCCACAATCCTCTGCCCTTCGGAGTACCGCGTAATCGCATCGGGAGCATCCACATCCATCATCCGGCTAAAAAGCCACCCCGTATCGCCCTTGGAGTCGCGCACCAGCCACCAGTCCTCCATCACTGGCGCCGCGGGTTCGTCCGGCACCGGAGGAGCAACAGCCTTCGCACCCTTCCCCGCTGAACCAGTTGTAGTCGCAGTCGCTGGAACGGAAGCCGGTGCAGCCTTCGCGACCCGCGTTCCCGCAGGCAATGGCTTAGCCAGCGTAGCCCGAGCTAACAGCTTCAGCTTCTCGCCTTCCGCCAGCCGAAAAAATCTCTCCGTGTCGCGGCCCGGCTTGGCATGCATATAAACTTCGTCGCGCACCACCGCCGAGGCAACCACCGGATCAGCCTTGTGATCCTGCTTCAACTTCTCAAACTGGTCGAAGACATCCTGCGTCGCAACCACCTTCTCATCGATCCAGCCCTGCTCCCCCTTGGCCGTTTGGACCTTCACAAACCGCCGTCCGTGATCGAGCACCTCGAGCCGGTCGCCGTTCTCCACCGTAGCTGTCCGGTTGGAGACCGCAGCCACCCGGTCGCGCAGAAACGTCTGCTTCGCCGTCACATACACATACTGAGCCGCCGGCTTAGGCCGCAGCCGCGAGCACCCGCTCCCGCCCGCCACCAGAAGGACCGAGACCGCCACGAAGCCGCAAATCCGCGAAAAGTACCGCACCAAGCCGAATTGTTCAGAGGAAGAAACGATAGCCTTGAAACTCCGCGTCACAACACACCACTTCCTCCATACTAACGGCGGCCTCGCTAATTCCATAACATCGCGGCATCAACTCCAACACCTCCACCCATGTTGGGACGCTACTAATGTGTCAGCGCAACCGCAACAGCCCCAGCAGGATCGGCATCCGTAGCGATGCTGGTCGCCGCATCAAGCTTTCCCGGAGTTGTAATGTCGAAGCTGTACATCGTCAGATCCGGACTACCCCCCACCGACGCCGCGAACAGGTACTTGCCGGTTCGATCGATCCCCAGCGACTGCACCGACGCCCCGCTCTTATAGGGCGATCCGCTCAGGGGCGTCAACGTCAAACCCGCAGGAGTAGTCCCGGCGGCAATCGTGTAACCGGAGATCGTGCCATCGGTACGATTCGCCGCGTAGACATAGGTGCCCGTACCATCCAGCACGACAGACATCGTTCCGCCGCCCGCTGCAAACGGCGACCCAGTAACTGGATTCAACACCCCGCCCGATCCAATCGCGTAGACACCGATTCCCCCGCTGTTCCCACTTCGCGCAATGTAGAGATAAGCCGTCTTGGGATCGACCGCCACCGCATAATCACCCGTGCTCGCATCCACGTTAGCCAGGCTCTGCACCTGCGTTGCTAGACCAGTTGTTGTGTTGAGCGAGAACACAACGTCACCGCCGGTTCCAAGCGCAGCAAAGATCAGCGTCCCATCCGGCGACACCTTCACCACCGACGGGTGCCAGGTCCCCGCCCCATCATGAAGTTTATACGCCGCAGGCGATCCCGCCGTAGCCGTCAACGCACCCGTGGTGGAGTTGATCTGGTAGATATCCAGTTGTTGCGTAAAACTATCCAGCGCAATCAGCCATTGCCCATCCGGCGATACCGCCAGCGAAGCCGCAGTCACCCCATTCTGCACCGCGCCACCGCTCGGTGCGCTCAAAGATCCATTCGCGTTGATCAGATACAGGCTGATCGACGCCTGCCCCGCAATATAAAGAAACGCATTATTCGGAGTCACAACCTCAGCAAAGGGTTGCGACCCAAGCGCGATCGGCGAGTTGCTCACCGCCGTCAGAGTCGCCGTGCCCACCACGAATCCACTCACAGACTTCGTCGTCTGATTCACCACATAAACCTGGTTCCCAGTCGCTCCAGTCCCGCCACCAGAGTTGTTGACCGGAGGAAAGAACCCCGTACAACCCGTAAAGACCGGCAATATCAACGCAGCGCCCACCACTGCCCAACGCCGCAACCTTCCCCGTCGTTCCATCGTCACAAAGCCTCTTCTCTATCTTCGCAGCAGCCGCAGCCTATGCAGAATTAATTCAATAAAAAGCGTTCCTCTATAATTTTCGCAATGCACTCCTCGAAGCTCTTCCATCTTCTGCCTCTGGCCGCACTCCTGCTAGCACAAACTCTTCCCTCTCCGTCACAAGCACAACCGGCTCACTCCTTCGACGCAGCAGCCCGGCAAACAGCATCGCTCTCCGTCGCACTGCAACAGGAAGTTCACGCAGATATGAACTTCCTCGCCGACGATGAACTTCACGGCCGCGGCTCAGCCACCCGCGACGAGCACATCGCCGCCCTCTTCGTAGCCTCCCAACTCCAATCCCTCGGCCTCGAGCCCGGCGGAGACAACGGCACCTTCCTCCAAAAATCCCCCCTCCCCGATCCTCTGCCCGCAAGAACTCAGCAGCGCATCGCAAAGTTTCAGGACGTCGCCCGCAAAGAGACCTGGAACGCCATCGCCATCCTGCGCGGAACCACCGCACCCAACGAGGTCATTCTCCTCACTGCGCATCTCGATCACCTCGGCATCGGTCCCGCCAACGCCGCCGGCGACACCAACTACAACGGAGCCGACGACGACGCCTCCGGCACCACCGCCGTACTGACCCTGGCCCACATCCTTGCCACCGGCCCCCGACCCAAACGCACCATCGTCTTCGCCCTCTTCGGCTCCGAAGAACTCGGTGGCTTTGGTAACCGTGCCTTCCTCGCCCACCCACCCGTGCCACTCACCAGCATCGTCGCCAACCTCGAGTTCGAGATGATCGGCCGCCCCGACCCGGCCGTTGCCTCTGGGACCCTCTGGCTTACTGGCTTCGACCGCTCGAACCTAGGCCCCGAACTGGCAAAGCACGGTGCCCACCTGGTCAACGACCCTCACCCCAAAGAAAACTTCTTCCGTCGCTCCGACAACTACGCGCTGGCTCAGCAAGGCATCGTCGCTCAAACCGTCTCCAGCTATGGCCTGCACAAGGACTACCACCAGCCCAGTGACGAGATCCGCACCATCGACTTCACCCACATGACCAACGCCATCGCCGCCATGGTCAATCCCATCCGCTGGCTGGCCGACACCTCGTGGAAGCCTGAATGGAACCCCGGCCGCAGGCCGGAAGCCAATCCCACCGGCCCAACGCCGTAAAACGTCCTGCCGGACGGGCTCGCTACGCGCGAAGCGGTCACTTCGTGACGCGTATACCTTGTGGTGGCGAGTGAGGTGCAGTGGTCCTCCCGTTGGTCGGAAAAGAAAGATGATGCCGACCAACGGAAGGCCCAGATGAAGATCATTCTGCCCAGAAAAGGTATACGCGTCACGAAGTGACCGCCCTCCGCGCAGGATGCCCGTCCGGCAGGACACAGTCATTAAAAAGAAAGAGCGGCCGCGAAGGGCCGCTCTCTATGTAACAGAATAAGTTACTTATGCACTAACCAGCTCTTCCTTCTTCACAATCTCTTCAATCTTGCGTCCGATAGCCTTGGCAACACCTTCGCCATACTTCGGATCGCACTTGTAGAAGTGATTGATCTGCAGGTCCTGGATCCGCGTCTCCACCTGACCCAGGCCAGCCGCGATATTCCCGCACAGCCGCTCCTGCGCATCCGGTGTCATCAGACGGAACAGGTTCCCCGGCTGCGTGTAGTAGTCGCCATCATGCTCACGATGGTCATACCGCCCCACGGTCGCCGTGTTGTAGGTCACAGGACGCTCAAGATACTTCTTATCCTGTGTCGGTCCGCCAAAGCTGTTCGGCTCGTAGTTCGGACCACTGCCGCCGTTCTCTCCGTAACGCATGCTGCCATCACGGTTGTACGTGCTGTACGGGCACTTCGGCTCGTTGATTGGAAGCAGGTTGTAGTTCACTCCGATGCGATACCGGTGCGCATCCGGATAGCTGATCAACCGACCCTGAAGCATCTTGTCCGGCGAAAAGCCCATGCCCGGAACAACGTTCTTCGGATCGAACGCCGCCTGCTCAACCTCGGCAAAGTAGTTCGCCGGATTGCGATTCAACTCCAGTTCGCCGATCTCGATCACCGGATAGTCCGCATGAGGCCAGATCTTCGTAAGGTCGAACGGATTGATGTGATAAGTCTCCGCCTCAGCCTCCGGCATAATCTGAATCTGCACCGTCCACTTCGGGAAGTCACCCTTCTCAATTGCTCTGAAGAGATCGCTCTGCGAGTGGTCCATGTCCACAGACTTCATGTGGTCGGCCTCTTCGCGATTGAAGTTCTTGATCCCCTGCTTCGTCTTGAAGTGGTACTTCACGTAGAACAGTTCGTTCTTCGCATTGATCAGTGAGAACGTGTGGCTGCCATACCCGTTCATGTGGCGATAGCCATCGGGAGTGCCGCGGTCCGAGAACAAGATCGTCACCTGATGCAAGCTCTCCGGCGAGAGCGACCAGAAGTCCCACATCATCTTGGGCGACTTCAGGTTCGTCTCCGGATCACGCTTCTGCGTATGAATGAAATCGCCGAATTTCAAAGGATCGCGAATGAAGAACACCGGCGTGTTGTTGCCTACCAGGTCCCAGTTGCCCTCTTCCGTGTAAAACTTCAGCGCAAATCCACGCGGATCGCGCTCAGAGTCAGCCGAACCCTTTTCACCGCCAACGGTAGACATGCGCAGGAAAGTCGGTGTCTTCTTGCCCTTCTCAAATACCTTGGCGGTCGTGTACTTCGCCATATCAGGATGGGTACAGGTAAATGTGCCGTGCGCGGCCGAACCCTTCGCATGCACCACACGCTCAGGAACACGCTCACGGTTGAAGTGTGCCATCTTCTCAAATAGCAGATAGTCTTCAAACACGATCGGTCCACGATTACCCACCGTGATGGAGTTCTGGTTATCGCCAACCGGTCGTCCGGCATCGGTAGTCATTTGCTTGCTCTTTAAGTCTTCTGCCATAAATCACCTCTTACACTCGTTAGGAAATCGCCCTAAGCTTGCTGGCACTTCGCACAAATGCCAATCACATCCACTGCATACCGCTCCACCAGAAAGCCGCCGGGCAGTTTGTCCTGCTTCGACACCAGCCCAAGCTCTTTTTCTCCAATGTCGGTAATCGCCTTACACTTCGAGCACACCATGTGGTGATGCGATTCATCGTTCATCTCCACGCGCAGCGAGCCATGATGCATGCTCACCTCGCGGAAGACGCCGCTCTCCACAAACAGATGTATGTTTTTGTAAACGGTAGCCAGCGAGATTGCCGGCACCTTCTTCTTTACCTGCGCATAGACCTCTTCCGGACTCGGATGGCCATGCATCGTCTTCATCACTTCGTACAGGACCTGCCGTTGGTGAGTCACAGCAATGCCGTTTTCCTGGCAAAGCTCGCGAAACGTTCTGGCCTCGTTCACCAACATGAAGCGAGTATAAACGATAAAGATTATCGTCCGATAAATTTAGTTATCCACAGAAGAGCGTCTGTCCACCCAAATCTAGTTCAGCCGCTCGGTCTTGCCGAACCGCGAATCCAGAGGCTTTCTCCCATCAAACCCCTCCTCCTCGGTGTGCCAATGAGCAATGGCCGGCTCGCCCAGCTTCCAGCAGAGCAGCACCGTTCTCCCATCCATTACATAAGGAAAGTCCAGCAGCCCCTCCTCGAGATCCTTCACCTGAACCCCGATCGAGTCAATCTCAGCCAGCGTATCCTTGGCCAACTGCACCGCTTTATCCCGCTCCGCCCGGCGTCGAGCCGCAACACTCACATCCACATGCATCCCACCAGACAGAAAGATCCTGTGACTCAACTGCTGCATCTCGTACTCAAGCTCCACGGCCCGGACCTGTCCCTCCCGAGCCTTTTTCAGCAGAGCCTCTACCACTGGCAGCAACGTCTGGGCCTCGCCTAACGTAAACGTCTTACTCAAATCCTGATCTCCAGCATCCTGTCGAGCGCAACGTGCGCCCACTGCTTCACATCATCATCCACCTTGATGCGATTCACAACCCGTCCCTCAACCAGATTTTCCAGAGCCCACGCCAGATGCTGCGGAGAGATCCGGTACATCGTCGTGCACAGGCACCCCGAGTCATCGAGCGTAATCACCCGTTTGCCCAGCGGCGCAAACCGCTTCGCCAGCCGGTTCACCAGGTGAATCTCCGTCCCAACCGCAAAGCTCGAGCCCTCCGGCGCCCGCTCAATCGCCTGAATAATATGTTCGGTCGAACCCACATCATCCGCCTTCTGGCAAACCTCCCAGCGGCACTCCGGGTGAACGATCACCTGCATCCCCGGCTCCTCCCGGCGCACCCGATCCACATGCTCCGGCAGGAACCGCTGATGCACCGAGCAGTGTCCCTTCCACAAGATCACCTTCGCCGCCTTCAACCGATCCGGACTAACCCCACCATTAATCTGATAAGGATCCCAGACCACCATCTCGCTCAGCGGAATCCCCATCGCAAACGCAGTATTCCGTCCCAGGTGCTGATCCGGCAGAAAAAGAATCTTCCCCGCACGCGCAAACGCCCACTCAAACGCCCCACGAGCGTTCGAAGACGTACACACCAACCCACCCCGCTCACCACAGAAAGCCTTGATCGCAGCAGCCGAGTTCATATAAGTCAGCGGAATCAACCCACCCGAAGCCTCATCGGTAATCCCCGCGCGCTCCAGCGAATCCCAGCAGTCTTCCACCTGCCCAATCTCCGCCATATCCGCCATCGAGCAGCCCGCATTCAAATCCGGCAGAATCACCTGCTGCCACGGCCGCCCCAGCACATCTGCCGTCTCCGCCATAAAGTGCACGCCGCAAAACAGCATGTACTTAGCATCCGTCTCGGCCGCCACCTTCGAAAGCTTGTAGCTATCCCCGGTAAAGTCGGCAAAACGAATCACCTCATCCCGCTGATAATGATGACCCAGCAGAACAACGTCGGTGCCAAGCTTCTCGCGCGCAGCAGCAATCCGGGCGTCCATCGTATTGTCCGGCTGGGCAAGGTAGTTGTCTAAGGAACACGAATCTGCAACACTCTCCGCCACGGCCGCAGCCGGTGCGATCTCCAATAGTCCGTTCAAGGTACTCCGCCTTCAGTCTCACAAGGTCGTCTGGCACCGGCTGAGCCGATACCGTCTTTTCGCCTCTGAGACGGGGATGTTGAAAGCATGCACTGCTTGAGTTGCAGTGGATTCACTGTGCCGGCCTCAAACCGTCACCCAACCCACGGGGGTGTTGCAACTCCTACCACTTCATCACTCGTGATCCGTCAGATCACTCGTTCGTACAATTAGACACACACCGCATTCAAAAGGTGCGCTTTTCTTCGAACGATCCTGCCGCCTACACTAGAAATCTTACAACAGCATCAACACCCTCCATCCATTTGTTCCGTCAACTCGTAAGCCGTATCATGGGACTGACTTATGCCTAGCTTTCAGGACAGCGCCGTCATCTTCTTCCTCGCCCTGCTTCTCTTCGGCCCGAAGAAGCTGCCCGAGCTCGCCCGCCAACTCGGCAAGCTCATGGCCGAGTTCCGCCGCGCCTCCAATGAATTCCGCATGCAGATGGAAGACGAGCTCCGCGTCGCCGATCAGGAAGAGCAGCGCAAGAAGATCGCCGCCATGGAGGCCGCTGCTCCCGTAACACCAGCCATAGCCGCATCAGCCATAACCACAGACGAAAACACCATCGCCCCACCCGCACTCACCGAAGCCTCCACCTCAGACGTAACCCCCGAACGCATCGCCCAACTCACTCAGGAGCTCGTAGAAGACCACCCACACATGCCGCCTGCGACTCCCGCGCCTATTCCCATCGCAACCTCCGGTGACCTCAATCTCATGCCACCCTCCACTGGCCTACCAGTCAGCAACTCGGCCCTCTCCCCCGTCCTCGACGCCATCCCCCACGCGACCGAGTCCGAACCCGCAGCCGAAGTAGTCGCCAGCGAGGCCACCCACCATGGCTGATCTGGTCGACAGTGTTCGCGCCGCCGTCACGGACCGCGCCGAACTCCCCGGCATGAGCCTGATGGAGCATCTCACCGAGCTCCGCAAGCGCCTCATACACGCCACCGTCTATCTGCTCATCGGATTCGCCGTCGCTTACGCCTTTCACGAGCGCCTCTACGGCCTCGTCCAAAAACCACTCGACGATCTCCACATCGCACTCAACTTCACCCACCCCACCGACGGCCTTAACCTCTACCTCAAGACCGCCCTGCTCGGTGGCGCGATCCTCGCATCCCCATTCATCCTCTATCAGCTCTGGCTCTTCATCTCGCCCGGCATGTACGCCAACGAGAAGCGCTACGTCGTCCCCTTCATGGGCGCGACCATCGGACTCTTCATGGCAGGAGCCTGGTTCGGCTACCATTGGGTACTCCCCGGCGCCATCAAAGTTCTCGTCCTGGACTTCGGTAAAAGATTCCACCCCATCCTCACCATCGAGGACTACACCCAGTTCTTTCTCGCCGTCATCCTCGGCCTCGGCATCTGCTTCGAACTGCCCATCCTCATCTTTTTTCTCTCGCTCTTCGGCATAGTCGACGCCAAGTTCCTCATCAAGCACATCCGCTACGCCATCCTCGTCATCTTCCTCATCTCGGCCATCATCTGCCCGTTGCCCGATCCGTTCAGCATGATCCTGTTCGCCAGTCCCATGCTCGTTCTTTATCTCCTCGGCGTAGGCGTCGCGTACTTCGTCCATCCATCCCGCCGCAAACCCAAAGAGGTCAGTAAAGCTGCATGCCCCCCCTAACTTTCCTGGCACAATCTAGCTTCCAGAACTGTCATCCTGAGCGAAGTGGTTCGCGCTCTTTGCGAACCACGCAGTCGAAGGATCTGCTGTTGTTGTTGCTCGTTCTTCTTCTGGCGCGCATCAACATCAACGCGCAGCCCACCGCTGCCCCGCACTTCAGCGGACAAGCTGCCTACACCCTCACCAAACAGCTCCTCGACGTAGCCCCCAAGCGCTTCAACGGCTCTCCCGGCCACGCCAAAGCCGAAGACTTCTTCAAGCAACACTTCGCCCCCGAAGCCGCCAAAGGCAACTTCATCATCGACACCTTCACCGCCACCACCCCCGCCGGCCTCCAGACGATGACCAACTACATCGTCAAATACCCCGGCAAAAAAGACGGCATCATCGTCCTCGCCTCTCACTACGAGACCAACTACTACCTCCGCGACATCAACTTCTACGGCGCGAACGACGGTGCCGCCACCTCCGCGCTCCTCATCGAAATAGGCAACATCCTCCGCGCCCACCCACCAGAAGGCTACTCTGTCTGGCTGGTCTTCGACGACGGCGAAGAGTCCGTCAGCGGCAAATGGTCCAGCGCCGACTCTCTCTACGGCACCCGCCATCTCGCCGCCAAATGGTCTCAGGATGGCACCCTCGCCAAAATCAAAGCCCTCCTCGTCGCCGATATGATCGCCGACAAAGACCTCAACATCGACTACGTAGAAAACTCCACCCCGTGGCTGCTCGACCTGCTAAAAGTCGCCGCTAAAAACACCGGCCACTCCGCAAACATCTTCAAGTACCGCGAGGCCGAGGAAGACGACCATCTCCCCTTCGCGCAACGCGGCGTACCCGTTCTAGACGTGATCGACGCCCACTATGGTCCCACCACCGACGCCATGCCCGACGGCTTTCACCACACAGACAAGGACACCCTCGACAAAATCAGCGCCCACTCCCTGCAGATCTCCGGCGACATCTTCCTCGAGATGATTCGCCTAATCAACCAGCGCCCCTGAACGCTGAGGTTATGCCGGGCAGCGAACAGCCCGTTGGTCGGAAACAAAATTCTCATTCCGACCAACGGGAGGACCAGCCTGCCAGACTCACCAAGACAAGGTATACGCGTCACGAAGTGACCGCCCTCCGCGCAGGAGGCCCGTCCGGCAGGACCTTCTTACTTGGTGCAGCTCTTTCCGTGGTCCCCATGAGCGCCCTTGGCCTTGGCATCAGCCTCAGACATATAAGAGCCTTCCTTCGTCTTCCCGTAAAAGTCCGACCCATAGCAGTGGTAGACGTTGCTCGACGTATTCACCCACACCAGTCCAGGACCGCCACCAGCAGCCAGCGGACGAGCAGCAGCCTTCTGTGAGGGAGACAGCTTTCCCGACGTCCCACCCGACGCAGCAGCAGCAGCTGGTGCAGTAGCCGCAGCAGCCGCAGGCGCAGCAACCGGAGCTGTCTTAGCAGCCGCAACCGGTGCAGCAGCAGGTGCAGTAGCCGCAGCCCCAGCAGCGGGTGCCTTCGCCGTCGAAGCGGCATACCACTCCTTCACCCCCTGGTGTCCCCGGCAAGCCCCCGCTTTACTCGCAGCCGTCGAGTAGGTTCCGTCCTTGCACATGCCCGTAGATCCCGCTGGTGCCGCTGCCTGGGCCACAGCCATCTGTGTGCCGACGAGCCCCGCTGCAACCGCCATCAAACACATCGAAATCTTCATAAAATCTCCTGTAGGTTCAATTTAGGGTGTCCGAATACCGCCAAATCCTATCCCATCCGGCCTGACCTGTCACCAAAAACCGCGAAAACCCGTTCCATTGCCTCAAAAACAAACCAATTGTCACCCAAACGAGTTACAAACTACTGCATTCGAGGGATAGCACCGGGCTAATGCTCCCCCTAGTCTTGGCCGATAGGAGGGACCATGCAGACACCAACGTACGCAGACATACACAACCGCTACACAGAACTCACCACCCGCACCGCTCGTCAAAACAACAATGCAGACGGCTTCCTCGAGACCCACCATGTACTCGATATCGCGCGCAGCCTCTTCCTGTCCTCCCTCCTGTGGATGGCGCTCGCAATCATCGTCTACACGGTCTACTCCATGGTCGCCGGCGCACACTAACCAGCGCTCGCAAGCAGCACCGTTCCAATAGCTCCGTCAAACCCTCCCCAGACGAGCTCGGCCCCCAAATTAGATCTCTCTCCCTGCAAGCTTCAGGCCCCGCCCTGTAGCATCCAAGGGAGATGCTCGTCGCAACCCCCATCAGCCACTGGATAGGTTTTCACCTCTTCATCCTCATCCTCCTCGGGGCTGAGCTCCTCTACGTCCGCCACCAGGGCCCCTCCAAAACTCAATCCACCTCGGTCGCCGCCACCATCCTCTGGGTCGCAGCAGCTCTCGCCTTCGCCCTCTTCATCCTTCGCTCCATGGGCGGCCAGGCCGCAACCCAATATCTCGCCGGCTACGCCATCGAAGAGTCGCTCTCCATCGACAACCTCTTCCTCTTCCTACTCCTCTTCCGCGTCTTCAAGATCGAACCCGCCCACCAGCCCAAGGCCCTCTTCTGGGGCGTCCTCGGCGCCATCCTCATGCGCGGAGCCTTCATCGCCGCCGGCCTCGGCCTCCTGGCCCGCTTCGAGTGGGTCAGCTACCTCTTCGCCGCGATCCTGCTCCTCGCCGCCATTCGCCTCGTACTCCCAGGCGCCGAAAAGCCACAAACCGAAACGCCCCGCTGGATCGCCTGGCTCTCCCGCCTCCACCCCGTCAGCCTCCGGCAGGACAAGTTCTTCGTCTTCGAGAGCGGCCAGCGCATGATCACCGTCCTCTTCCTCGCCCTCATCGCCATCGAGCTCACCGACGTCGTCTTCGCCCTCGACTCCATCCCCGCGGTCCTCTCCATCACCCGCCAGCCCTTCCTCGCCTACACCTCAAACATCATGGCCGTCATGGGCCTCCGCTCGCTCTACTTCCTCCTTGCCCACCTGCTGGCCAAGCTGCGCTTCCTCCACTACGGCCTCGCCGCGGTCCTCGCCTTCGCAGCCTTCAAGATGCTCGCCGCCCACTGGATCGAGATCGGCCCACTTCTTTCGCTCGCCGCCATCATAGCCATCCTGGGGATCACCATCGTTCTCTCGCTCCTTCCAAAAGGCGCTCCGCGGCCTGATAAAGCACTGAATCCATAGGAGAAAGCCAGTCACGTGGACCTCGAGTGAGGTTGCACCGACGTAAATAGGGAAACTTTGCAGTCTAAAGTGGAAAATCTTTTCCCTCATGAAGGGCGGAAGCTAGAACAGGGGAAAAAATGACATCCGGGCTCAAATCCAAGGTCCGCTCCAGGCCGTTATGCGAAATTCCTGCAAGTTGCTCGAAAACGACCCTAGAACAGGAGTTTTCTAATTCTTAGGCCATAAGGAACCTTTGGCGAGGCACTTGCAATAACCACAGGCATAAGGAGTCACACCTATGAAATTGCCTGCCGCATTTCTCGCTCTGGTTACTCTCGCCCTTCTCCCATCCGCCCTTCACGCCGACTCCATCTCTGCAACCATCAATGCCGGTGCCGGTGACCAAATCATCACCCCAATTGTCATCGGTGACGCCGAGGTATTCAGCTTCACGAAGCTCAGTACAGATATCTTCAGCACTAGTCTTGAAACCTTCACCGCAAGCTACGCAGACGTCTCAGGAGTACTTGGTGTTCTCAACGTCACCGAAGCCTGCGTCGCCGTAACCGTCGTCTTCAACCATGTAGCTCCCTGCAAAAGCCTTGCATTTTCCTTCACTAATGCCACCCTCGGTGACATTAGTGTCGGCACCTTTCTCGGCCTCGGCGCCAACGTGGCAGGAGATGTAGCCGGAGTCAACTTCGATGGAAGCATCGGCGCCGGTTCAGGCTCCTTCAACTTTACCGACCCCTCTTCCAATAGCCCCGTCCCGGAACCCGGCACACTGAGCCTCATGGCCACAGGCCTTCTCGGCGCAGCCGCTACCATCCGCCGCAAATTCGCGACGGCCTCCTAAAAAATTTTCCGACACCAAAACACGTTAGCTCAAGGCAAACTTACGGACCGTCGAAATCTGGCGGCCCGCCTTTTTTCACATCCATCCTCAATTGGCGATCCTTCGTCCACTCTCCCGTCAAATCGACCGGAGAAAAGATATCCTTGCAGAGGTTCGATACAAACTAGGACTGAACTTGTCGTATTTAACTTCCTTGTGTAAAAAAGACTTAATGTCCTCTTCTCATACTGCTCTGAAGTACACCAGACTCGTCCACCTCTATCTCGGTGTCTTTATTGCACCTGCCCTGCTTTTCTTTGCTTTTACCGGAGCGCTCCAGACCTTCAGCCTCCACGAAACCACGCGTGGCAGCAGCTACAAACCGCCCGCCTGGGCCGTGACGCTAGGCCAGATCCACAAGAAGCAAACCATCGTCGTTCCCGTAAGAAAACTCCCCCCTGACAGGTCCCCAGAAAATTTCCCAGTCAAATCACTAGACAAGCCCTCAAACAAGAGCGCCGATCAGCAGCCAGACAAATCTCAATCCGCCGCCACAACCGCCCCACAGCCGGCGCAAAGCCCATCGCCCCAATCATCGGACACACCCGCCCCAAAGCCACACAACGCCCTGCCCTTGAAGGGCTTCTTTCTCCTGGTCTGCATTGGCGTGTTTGTCTCGACCATCTCGGGCATCTACATGTCCTACAAGTACATCCGCAACAGAGGTCTCATCACAGTCATTTTGATCGCCGGCGTCATCCTTCCCGTTCTCCTGACCATTCTTTAATCACGATCCCGCTTCTACCGAAGAGCTCCAAGGCCGCAGCCCTTCACGGCTCCAACTCCCGTCGTTCGCGGCCACTCCCCCATCGCAGAAGAAACACCAGCAACCAACACCGCAACGATCCCGCCCCCAAACAACCCAGCCATAGCCGCCGCCAGCGCCGCCCGGCCACCATGGAAGAATCCATTCGCCCTGACATCCGCCACCTTGCAGTAGATCTCCATCGCCGCCACGCAAAAGCTCAACATCGCCCCACAATCGACGCAACCAACCACCGAAGACCCCGGTCACGACTCAAGCCGAAACCTCCGCCCACTCCCAATCTGTCCCCAAACAACCAGCCCCCTCTCAAGCAACAAACTCAAGCCTCCCCTCCTGCATCACCGAGTGCTTCGCCACCTCATCCCGCAGCGGAAAGTCATTCCGAAAATGTGCTCCCCGGCTCTCCTCGCGCCCCAGCGCCGACGCCACAATCAGCTCCGCCACCACATGCAGATTCATCGCCTCCACCGCCCGCCGGGTCAGCCCCTTCGGCATAGCCGCCCCCAGCGCACCCAGCCCACGCTTAGCCTGCTCCAAACCATCCTTATCCCGCAGCAGCCCGGCGTACTTCCACATCAAATCGCGCAGCTCCTTAATCCATCTCTCCGTCGCAGCCTCCGGCGTCACGCCGCTCCCACTAGAAGCCACCACCGAAGCACTAGCATCAAGCTCGCTCAACGACGTCTCCGCAACCATCGTCTCCGCGGCCAGCGCCCCAAACACCAGCCCCTCCAGCAGCGAGTTACTAGCCAGCCGATTCGCTCCATGTACCCCCGTGCACGCCGCCTCCCCCGCCGCATACAACCCCGGCAACGAAGTCCTTCCCTGCACATCCGTCTTCACCCCACCCATCAGATAATGCGCCGCCGGCCGCACCGGAATCAGATCCCTCCCCAACTCCAGCCGATACTTCGCCAGAAACTTCGAGATCCCCGGAAACCGCATCTGCAGGTCCGTAGCACTCGGACTCAAAGCCACATGCCGCATATCCAGATACACCGGCCCATCCATCCCCTCACGCGTAATCGCCCGCGCCACCACATCCCGCGGAGCCAGCTCCAGCAGCGGATGATACCGCTCCATAAACCGCTCCCCCTTCGCATTCATCAGATAAGCGCCCTCGCCCCGCAGCGCCTCACTCAGCAAAAATCGCGGAGCCCCCGCCTCACTGAACGCCGTCGGATGAAACTGATAGAACTCCATATCGCTCACCGCCGCCCCCGCCCGGTAAGCCATCGCAATCCCATCCCCCGTAGCCACCGCAGGATTCGTCGTATCGCTATAAACCTGCCCCGCCCCGCCGCTGGCCAGCAGCACAGCCCCAGCCCGAACCACCCTCAGCCCACCCTCTCCATCCAGCAGCATAGCCCCCACCACGCGCCCACCCTCCACCAGCAGATCCACACTGGTAGCCCACTCCATCAACTCGATCACTGGAATCTCCCGCACATGCCGCAGCAGAGACACCGCAATCTCCTTCCCCGTCGCATCTCCATTCGCATGCAGTATCCGCGACAGGCTATGCGCCCCCTCACGCGTCCGCATCAACTCGCCCTCGTGCTTGCCCTTCGGATAGCGATCGAACGCCGTCCCCCACTCCAACAGCTCCTCCACCCGCCTCGGCCCCTGGGTCACCAGCACCGCCGCGGCCTCACGATTCACCAGCCCATCTCCAGCCGCCATCGTGTCTTCCAGATGCAGTGCGACATCCTCTTCGCCGCCCATCGCCACCGCGATCCCGCCCTGCGCGTAAGCGGTATTCGACTCCGCAAGCTCTTCCTTGGTCACTACCAGTACTGCGCCCGTCTCCGCCAACCGAATCGCCGCACTCAACCCTGCAATCCCAGCCCCTATTACCAAAAAATCGAACCGTTCCATCTCTCAATGCTACCGGAACGATCATCATCGCGACCAACGGGAGCGCCAACCAAAGGGGTATACAAGTCACGAAGTGACCGCCCTCCGCGCAGGCGGCCCTTCTGGCAGGACAAAGCCCTTCAAAGAATAGATACGATACGATGAAGAAACCGTGCCCGTAATCCCCATCAACACGCCTTCCGCAACCTACAACGTCACCATAGCCCCAAACCTCCTCCCCACCCTCCACCCGCGCCTCAGCAAACTGAACCCCGGCAAACCCTTCCGCCCCTTCATCATCACCTCGCCCAACATCTGGGCCCTCTGGTCCAAGCCCTTCCTCGCCAGCTTCAAAGAACCCCCAACCGTCCTCTTCCACCCCGCAGGCGAGCGCCACAAGCGCATGGCCAGCGTCGAATCCCTCGCCCAGCAACTCTCCACCGCAGGAGCCGACCGCGACGCCCTCCTCCTCGCCTTCGGTGGCGGCGTCATCGGCGACATCACCGGCTTCCTCGCCGCCATCTACATGCGCGGCATCCGCTACGTCCAAATCCCCACCACGCTCCTCGCGCAGGTAGACTCCTCCATCGGCGGCAAGACCGGAGTCAACCTCGCCGCAGGCAAAAACCTCATCGGCAGCTTCCACCACCCACAAGCCGTCTTCGCCGACACCGACCTCCTCCGCACCCTCCCCCCCGCCGAACTCCGCGCCGGCCTGCAAGAATCTATCAAAGCCGGAGTCATCTACGACGCCAGACTCTTCCGCTACATGGAACAAAACGCCGAAGCCATCCTGAACACAAGTGACGCCACAAAACGAAACGCCGACACCAAAGCCCTGGCTAAAGTAGTAGCCGCCTCCGTCCGAGTCAAAGCCGCAGTAGTCAGCCAGGACGAAAAAGAGTCCGGCCTCCGCATGATCCTCAACTTCGGCCACACCATCGGCCACGCCATCGAAGCCGCCACCAACTACAAGCAGCTCCTCCACGGCGAAGCCGTAGCCTGGGGCAGCATCGCCGCCATCAGCGTAGCCGTAGCTCGCAACACGGTCAGCGAAAAAGATGCCAACCGCATCGTAAATCTGATCCTCCGCTACGGCCCACTCCCCACATTCAAAGCCACTGCCGAAAAACTTGTGGCCCTAACCAGCCGCGACAAGAAAAACCGCAGCGGCATCCGCTCCTTCGTCCTACCCACAGCCATAGGCAAAGTAGAAATAGTCCGCAACGTAACCGAACCCGAACTCCTCGCCGCCACCAACGCCATGCTCACCCTAATGCGCCGAACGCCTAGTCGCCGATGAAAAAAGTACTCAAGCAACGTTTGAAAGACGTAGCTCTCTACGTGGCAATCTGCATGGTGATCATAGGAATAGTCATAGCCATGTTTGCAAATGGTATGAGTTGGGATTTTTTTGTTAAACGAATTGGCTTTGGAATTTCCACTGCGCTCTTGTTTGGATACTTCCTTCAAGGTTCTCGTACTTTATTGAGAAAAAAATCATTTTGGTTCTTATTCACCTTTTTGTTTACAGTGCATTGCGCAATATGGGTAGCGGTTATTGCTCATGTTGAGCATTGGAAATTTATTTGGTTTTACCCAGTTCTTATTGAACTTGCCGGATTCCAGCTTTTCAGAAACAAGTTCTTCGGAATAGGGAGAGTCGGAGCTCAAGGTCGTCACAGTCAACAGTGAAGTTCGAAGAGTCTGAATAGTAGATCCATGAGCACTCCAATCAAACCCGAACACGAACGCTCCACCGGAGCCCGCCCCGCCGGCATCACCACCGAGCAAGCCGCCGCCACCTCCGTCCAGCAGATGTTCGACACCATCGCCCCCGCCTACGACCGCGCCAACCACCTCCTCTCTGCCGGCATCGACCGCTCCTGGTGGACCCGCACCGCACGTCTCTTCCGCCCCATCCTCCAGCACCCCGAAGCCGTCACCCTCGACCTCTGCTGCGGCACCGGCGACATGACCATGGCCCTCCTCAAACACCGCCCCACCACCCCGGGAGCCGCGCCAATCCTCGCCGTGGACTTCTCCCACCAGATGCTCGCGCTCGGTATCAAGAAATTCGGCGCGCACAACGTAACCCCCATCGAAGCCGACGCGCTCCACCTCCCCATAGCCGACGCCTCCGTCGACCTCGTCACCTCCGCCTTCGGCTTCCGCAACCTCGCCAACTACCACGAAGGCCTCACCGAGATCCTTCGCGTCCTCCGCCCCGGCGGCCAGCTCGGCATCCTCGAGTGCAACCAGCCCGAAGGACTCACCGGCGCCCTCTACAACATCTACTTCAAGTCCATCCTGCCCCGTCTCGGCGGCCTCATCACCGGCAACGCCCCCGCCTACAGCTACCTCAACGCCTCAGTCGAGCGCTTCCCTCGCCCACCCCGCATGCTCCAACTCCTCAAAGCCGCAGGCTTCACCGACGCCACATGGACCAGCTACACCTTCGGCGTCGTCGGCCTCTACCACGCCACCAAACCCTGACCGCCGCCGCGCACCCCACGCCTCTCCGCCCCTGCAGTGATATCGTTCCCTCAGCTTCAACGATCCACTGCAACTCCTTGCTCCCAGAGGTGGCATTCAGATGGCCGCGCCCTCAACCCCGGTCCTCGATGACTCGACCGCAGCCAGCGCAGCTATCGGCGCATCTGCCATGCGCAAAGCTACCCAACGCCTCATCCCCCTCATAGCCCTCGGCTACGGCGCAGCCTACATGGACCGCATCAACATCAGCTTCGCCGCCCTCCAGATGAACCGCGACCTCCACTTCAGCGCCACCGTCTATGGCTTCGGCGCCGGCCTCTTCTTCCTCAGCTACGCCGCCTGCGAGATTCCCTCAAACCTCCTCCTCTACCGCTTCGGAGCGCGTCGCTGGCTCTCCCGCATCATGGTCACCTGGGGAATCCTTGCCATGGCCATGCTCTTCGTCCGCACCCCCTGGCAGTTCTACACCGCGCGCTTCTTCCTCGGTGTCGCCGAAGCGGGTTTCTTCCCCGGCATCATCTTCTATCTCACGCAGTGGTTCCCGCAGGAGCTGCGCGCCCGCGCCATCAGCAGCTTCTACATCTCCCTGCCGCTCAGCTCCGTCTTCATGGGCCTCATCGCCGGCGCACTCCTCAACCTCGACGGCTACCTTGGCCTCCGCGGCTGGCAATGGCTCTTCCTCGTAGAAGGCATCCCTCCCATCCTGCTAGGCATAGCCTTCCTCTACCTGCTTCCCGACGGTCCTCAGCAGGCCCAGTGGCTCACCGAAGACGAGCGCGCATGGATCATCCACCACGTCCACAACGATCCCTCACTAACCGGCCAGCGCAGCCACAATCTCAGCGCCGCCCTTCTCGATCCACGCGTCTGGCAGCTTGGCCTCTTCATGTTGCTAATGCTCGGCTCCTCCTACGCCTACACCTTTGTCGCTCCAGACGTCATCCAGCGAGCAACCCACCTCAGCACGTCAAAGGTCGGCTACCTCATCGCAACCCTCAGTCTCCTCGGCGCAGCCGCCATGCTCCTCAACGGCATCTACTCCGACCGCGTCCAGCGCCGAACGCCACACAGCAACTATCCCCGCTACATGCACATCATCCCCTGGGCCTTCCTCATCTCCGTCGGCTTCTTCGCCTGCGGTCTCTCCACCAATCCCATCAACGTAGTCATCTCCATCGGCACAGTCATCATCGCCTACAACGCGATGCAGGGCCCTCTCTGGTCTCTCCCCGGAAGCTTCTTTCAAGGACGAACCGCAGCCGCCGGCATCGCCACCCTCAACATGATCGGCATGATCGGCGGCTTCCTCGGCCCCTACTTCGTCGGCTTCGCCAAAGATCTCACCGGCGACTATCAACGCGGCCTCCTCCTCATGAGTATCCCCATGCTCCTCGGCGCCCTCATCATGCTCTATCTCCGCGCCGAAACACGCCGCCGAAGCGCAGCACTCAACACACAAAACCCTGTACCATCTTCCTGATGAGCACTACGGCCCAGCCCGAACAAGCCGCGACCCCACACAGCGCCAAACGTTCCGCCGCGCTCTTCTCCGTGCTCGCCGCCTTCGCCGTCACCCTCCTCAAGCTCCTCACCGGCCTTCTCACCGGCTCTCTCGGCATGCTCTCCGAGGCAGCCCACTCCGGCATCGACCTCATCGCCGCCGCCATCACCCTCTTCTCCGTCCAGGTCTCCGACCGCCCCGCCGACGCCGACCACACCTACGGCCACGGCAAGATCGAAAGCCTCTCCGCCGCCATCGAGTCCGTTCTCATGCTCGGCTCCTGCGTCTGGATCCTCACCGAAGCCGTCCGCCGCATCGCCCACCGCCAGCACCTCGTCCTCAACCTCTCCATCTGGCCCTTCCTCGTCCTCCTTCTCTCCATCACCGTCGACTACACCCGCTCCGGCAAGCTCCAAAAAATCGCAGACGAAACCAAGAGCGAAGCTCTCGAAGCCGACGCCATCCACTTCCGCACCGACATCTGGTCTTCCATCGCGGTCCTCCTCGGTCTCGCCGCAAGCTACATAGGCGAGCGCTTCCAAATTCCCGCGCTTGAACTAGCCGACCCCATCGCCGCCATCCTCGTCGCCGCAATCATCCTCCACGTCACCTGGAACCTCGCCCGCCGCACCATCGACGCCCTCACCGACGCCACCCCCATCGAAACCCGCTCCCAGACCCGCGACATGACCCGCGACATCGCCGCCATCGACGGCGTCCTCTCCGTCGACCGCATCCGCACCCGCCGCGCCGGCCCCAACTACTTCGCCGACCTCACCCTCGGCCTCCCCCGCAATCTCACCTTCCAGCGCTCCGAGCAGATCACCATGGCCGCCACCGCCGCCGTTCGCCGCCATCTCCCCGGCGCCGACGTCGTCGTCCACTCCATCCCCACCGCCTCCCTCGCCGAAAGCCTTCACGACCGCATCCGCGCCGTAGCCGCCCGCTCAAACCTCGCCATCCACGACGTAACCGTACAGGAGTACAACCACGAGCTCCACGTCGAGCAGCACCTCGAAGTCGACGAGAAGATGTCCCTCAGCGCCGCTCACGCCCTCGTCACCCAGCTCGAGTCCGACATCCGCCGCGAGATCCCCGAGATCTCCACCATCCTCACCCACATCGAAAGCGAGCCAGCCACCATCGAGCGTCCCGCCTCCCTCGAGCGAGACCGCCAGCTTGAAGTCCGCCTCCGCCGCTGCGCCCAGGCCTTCCCCGAGATCCTCGACATCCACGAGGTCTTCGTCACCCGCGCCCACAACACAGGAGTCGACCGCATCCAGGTCAACTGCCACTGCACCCTGCCCGACGACCTCCCCATGTCGAAGGTCCACGAGATCATCACCGCCCTCGAGAACGCCTTCAAACTAGACTGCCCCGAAGTCTCCCGCCTCCTCATCCACCCCGAGCCCGCTACCGACAACCGCCGCTAGGCCCGTAGCCCATCGTCTCACCTCGATCTCGCTCTTGCGGTTGTCTGCTCTTTGTCATCTCGTAGGGGATCTGCTTTTGCTTTAGCTGTTGCCCTTATCTACAGTTGCTCTTTGATCCGACCAATCAAAACTTCGTCATCTCGACCGAAGCAACAGACAGTCCCATCGTCTGTTGCGCAGTGGAGAGACCCCCGCATTTCGCCTTTGTCCTTCTCGACCGGCCACTAACCAGAGGGTGCCCCATCCATCGCAGTCTCATCGCGATGGGTGGGAAGAATACCGCTTTCCAGCCAGCATTTTGCATCTTGTCATCTTTGAAATCGACCCCACCTGCTCATCAGCTTGTCATCCTGACCCTGAGCGAAGTCGAAGGGGAAGTATCCCGTATTCCCCTTTGCCTTTGTCTCCGAACTGTCACCATCGCACTCAACCCTCGATGACATCCCACCAACAAACCTCCGCTACAATGAAACCGTGCGACGCCTCATCGCCATCACGTTGCTTCTCCTGTTCAGCTCACCGCTGATCTCGCCGCTACTGGCCCTCACCGCCAGCAGCCAGGCGAATCTCCCGGCCTGCTGCAGACGGAACGGCGCGCATCACTGCATGGGAAACATGCAGCAACCAGACGGCATCAACGTCTCGACGATCCCGCAGAAGTGCCCGTCCTACCCAGCCGCCGTCACTCAGATCCAGCACGGAGATCTCGCCTGCAACGCTGCATCCCTCCTCTTCGTCGGGATCGTCAGCCACCCCTCCCTCAAGACCCAGACCGAAGCCCGCGCCCGCGTGGCCCTCGATCGCTCCCGCCAGAAGCGCGGCCCTCCCTCCTTCACCCTCTAAGCGACCCGACCAGCAGCCGACACAACCTCCCGCAGTAAACGGGAGCACTGCCGTCCGTTCCGCAGCTCCAACTCCGTCAACGTCTCTGACGAGGGAAGTCCGAAGCCCCATGCGCAAGCTCGCTCTACTTTGTCTCCTGGCACTCTTCAGCGCCATCACCGCCCGAGCCACCATCTTCAGCCAGCTCCACGGCGTCGTCCACGACCCCCAGCACCGCCCCATCGCCAACGCCCGCATCGAACTCCACGCCGCCAACTCCGCCTTCACCAGATCCACCACCACCGCGCAGGACGGCTCGTTCACCATCCCCTCTCTCCCCCTAGGCGACTACACCATCACCATCTCCCAACCAGGCTTCGACACCGCAAAACAATCCCTCACGCTAGCCTCCGACACAGCACCCATCCTCCACATCGAGCTCCACCTCGGCACCATCGAGCAAACCACCTCCGTCACAACCGACCTCAACACCGCCAACGTCAACACCGTCACCCCCACCACCCTCATCAGCCGTCAGGACATCGCCCAAACCCCCGGTGCCGACCGAACCAACAGCATGGCCATGATCACCGACTACGTCCCCGGCGCCTACATCACCCACGACATGCTCCACATGCGCGGCGGCCATCAAGTCTCCTGGCTCCTCGACGGCGTCCAAATCCCCAACACCAACATCGCCTCCAACCTCGGCGCCCAGATCGACCCCAAGGACATCGACTACATCGAAATCCAACGCGGCAGCTACACCTCCGACGTAGGCGACCGCACCTACGGCGTCTTCAACGTCGTCCCCCGCACCGGCTTCGAGCGCAACCGCCAGGCCGAGCTCATCCTTAGCGCAGGCAGCTTCCTCCAGACCAACGACCAGCTCAACTTCGGCGACCACACCGAAAAGTTCGCCTACTACGCCAGCCTCACCGGCAACCGCAGCGACTACGGCCTCTCCCCACCCACCGGAGTCGTCATCCACGACGCCGCCAACGGCTACGGTGGCTTCGCCTCCCTCCTCTACAACCGCACTCCCAAAGACCAGCTCCGCCTCATCACCCAGCTTCGCGCCGACTACTTCCAGATCCCCTACGACCCCGACCCCGACAGCCCCGGCAACCAGCAGTTTCAATCCAGCGGCCTTCGCGACGGCCAGCATGAGCTCGACGGCACCGCAGCCTTCTCCTGGCTGCACACCTTCAACCCCGCGACAGTCCTGCAAGTCTCGCCTTTCTTCCACTACAACCGCGCCGACTACGAATCCAACCCCAACGACATCCCCGTAGCCACCACCTCCGACCGCAGCTCCACCTACGCCGGAGCACAGGCCAACATCACCACCGAAGTCTTTCCCACTAAGCCCGCCCGCAACACCCTCCAGGCCGGCTTCTACTCCTTCGGCCAGCACGACAACTACCTCTTCGGCGCAATCTTCAACGACGGCAGCGGCACCGCTCCGTTCCGCACCCCAGACTCAGCCTCAGGCGGAGTCATCGAAGCCTACCTCTCCGACAACTACAAACCCACCACCTGGCTCACCCTCATCGCCGGCCTTCGCCAAACCCACTTCCAGGCCGAGTTCACCGAGAACGTCACCGCCCCGCGCTTCGGCGTCGCCCTCCGCATTCCCAAACTCAACTGGGTCTTCCGCGGCTTCTACGGTCGCTTCTACCAGCCCCCACCTCTACTCACCTTCGGCTGCACCGCCGCCGCCATCGCCGCCGGCACCTGCAACCTGCAAAACTTCGCCCTCAGCTCCGGCACCAGCTTCGCTCCACTCCACGGCGAGCGCGACGAAGAGCATCAGTTCGGCGTTCAAATCCCCCTCCGCGGCTGGCTCCTCGACGCCGACACCTTCAAGACCCGCATCAACAACTTCCTCGACCACTCCAACATCGGCGACTCCAGCATCTACTTCCCCGTCACCGTCGACGGCGCTCTCGTCCGCGCCTGGGAGCTAAGCCTCCGCAGCCCACGCCTCGGTCACATCGGCCAGTTCCACCTCGCCTACTCCAACCAGATCGCCGAGCAGCGTGGAGCCATCACCGGCGGCCTCATCTGCTCTCCGCCCACCTCAGCCGAGTGCGATGTCGACCCCGCCTACACCCCCGTTGATCACGACCAGCGCAACACACTCAACGCAGGCTTCAACGCTACTCTTCCGTGGCGCACCACCGCCTCGACCAACCTCTACTACGGCTCCGGCTTCGTCAACGGCGGCTTCAATCCCGACGGTCCGCCAGCCGATCCCCGCTACCCCAACCCCTACCTCCCCGAGCACACCACCTTCGACCTCTCCATCGGCAAAACCTTTACCGAAAAACTAACCGCCTCCATCACTGCAACCAACGTAGCCAACCGCCGCGTCCTGCTCGACAACAGCCTCACCTTCGGCGGCTTCCACTACAACGACCCCCGCGAGATCTTCGCCGAACTCCGCTACCGCTTCAAATACTGAGAAGATATGTCCTGCCGGACGAGCTCCCTGCGCGGGAGGCGGTCACTTCGTGACGTGTATACCGGTCATGCCGCCATCATCAACCAAGCTCCTCCCGCTGGTCGGCCCGAGCATCGCGAGGACCCAAGCCGCTCATCCCCCCAAGACAAGGTATACCCACCAGGAAGTGGGCGCACCGCGCGTAGCGGGCCCGTCCGGCAGGACAGATATACTCAGAAAAAACATGACGCCCCTACTCCCCAGAAAAGTCAGCCGAAGCATCAACCGCTTCTTCAACATCGTTCTGGGCGCCCTCGCGATGCTCACCGTAGCGCTCGTCTCCGCCTTCATCACCATGCGCCTCGCCATCCACGGCCACGAAGTCAAAGTCCCCGACCTCACCAGCCTCACCCTCTCCGAAGCCAGCAAGAAAACCAGCTCCCTCGGCCTCGTCCTCAGCCTCGAAAACCGCTTCTACTCCCCCAACACCCCACCCGGCCGCGTCCTCGCCCAATCCCCCGCCCCCGGCCTCACAGTCCGTCGCGAGTGGCCCGTCCGCGTCACCGAAAGCCTCGGCGCCCAGCAAGTCGCCATCCCCGACCTCCTCGGCCAAACCGAGCGCACCGCCACCATCAACATCCGCCGCCTCGGCCTCGAACTCGGTGCCGTCTCCCACATCGCCGCCCCCGGCGAACCCGGAGTCGTCATCGCCCAAACCCCCACCCCCAACGCCATCGGCGTCGACCGCCCCCGCGTCAGCCTCCTCCTCAGCGACCCCGAAACCGCAACCTCCGCCGAAGCCTTCGTCATGCCCTCCCTCGCCGGCCTCACCCTCGCCGCCGCCGCAGCAAGAGCAGCATCCGCCGGCCTCCACATCGCCAGCGCCGAAGACCTGAACCTCAACTCAACCTCACCAGAAGCAGCCGCACCCACGCCGCAATCCCAACCCACACAATCCCCACCCAACACCACCGCCCCAGCCTTCACCGAGCCCATCGCCCACACCGTCTCCTCCATCGGCACCGTCATCGCGCAAACCCCACCCGCCGGCCACCGCGTAGTCAAAGGAGACCCAGTCCACATCACCCTCACCGACTAATCCCTGTCGCCTGTTATTAAAGATCCCAACCAGCCCTAGCCATCGGGTGCCCCATCGCAGTCTCATCGCGATGGATGGAAATGTATCCCGAGCGCCACATCCCCTTTCTCGACGAATTCCCCCGTTTGAGACAACCTGCAAATCGAACGAGGAGTTACTGCTTCAACTTTTCCCACCAAGTCAATGGTCGGACGAACAGAATCACTTGTCCAGGCCTCAACGAGGCCGTGACTTTACCACATGTGTTTGGCGAAACATAGCCCTGCTGAAGTATCTGCTTCGTCAAGAAGTGTTCTGACATCAGCCATGAGGAATGCGATCCTCCCGAGCCACACAATACATAAGGAGCATTGATTCGAAAAGATTCGTCATAGTTCACGACGGGATTGTCCACAACGACAGACCCGCGATCCCCTGAATGGTTTGGAATGTTTATTTCTTCTGTATTGGGCGTTAGTTTTACGAGAGCAACACCGTTCCCATCAGTTGGTATCGCGATTGCCTCTTTGCGCTCCGCCCCTACCCATACATTCACATAGGAGGCACTCCCTACCATGGGGCGTCCATTGCGCCCATCCACCAACTTGATCTCGACCGTCTGCGCAGAGAGAGCTGCCCCACAAAAAATTAGTAGAAGCAACACTGGAAATTTGACAATGCCGAAGCAGAGCGGCGAATGGTTCGGATAAGTTGCCATCTGTGTCTCGCCGTATTCAATTGGCATGGTGGATATCCTCCGGCCTTGGTCATATTCAGCAGCCAATGGGACCATAGCAAAGATGTAGGTCCACCTGTTAAGGGATAGTAGCTGGGAGATATTCCTGCCGTTGAGCTGGAAACATTCAAATTCAACGTACCTGCTCCAGGATCACCGCATAAAACCCATCGCCCCCATGCACTCCAGGCAGCGTCCTAAGAGCACCATCCCGTACCGCCGAACTCATCGCCTCGACCAACACACCGTTCTCAGCAAGCTCAGCCATCACCCCGTCCACAGGCACCCGTACCACTCCGCCACCTCCAATAACCGCATTCACCACCCCCTCACACTCCTCTGCCTCCAGCGAACAAGTCGAATAAACTAACCTTCCCCCCGGAGCCAGCCGCTTCAGCGCACCCGTCAAAATAGCCCTCTGCCTCTCCGCCTGCCGCGCAAACTCCTCCACCTTCAACCGATGCCGAATCTCAGGATTTCCCGCCATCGTCCCAGTCCCCGAGCAAGGCACATCGCAAAGAATCAGATCAAACTCCCCAGCAACTCCCTTAGCATCCGCTGCATCCGCAACCGAAAACCCAACCCGCTCCGCATACGCATACCGCCGCAGCCTCGTCTCGGTATGAGCCAGCCGCTTCGCACTCACATCGCTCGCCACGATCTCAGACCCGCCCTCCGCCCCACCCAACCGCTTCGCCAACACCAGCGTCTTCCCACCCGGAGCAGCACAGCAATCCCAAACTCTCTGCGCCCCCGGCACAGCCGCCGCGGCAATCTCCGCCACCAGCCGCGACCCATCATCCATCACCGGCCAATCCCCACCCCGCTCCACAAACATCCCACCCTCAACCGGCTCCTGCTGATCCGCCTCACAGATCTTCAACGCCACATCGCGCCCATAAGCAGCCACCCATCGCTCCACCAGCCATCGCGGATGCCCCAGCCTCTCCGCAAACGCTGCCACCGACTCATGAATCCGCACTCCCGGCTTCTGAGCCGCCGCCAACTTCCGCAGCACCGCGTTCACCATCCCGGCAGCATGTGGCTCCCCCGCCGCGCGACACAGTTCCACGCTCTCACTCAAAGCCGCGTGCGCCGGAATCCTCTCCAGATGCAGCAACTGAAACGCCCCCATCCTCAGCGCAATCGCCACCGGCTCCGCCAGCCTCTGCTCCGGCCTCTGCAACAACCCGCGCACCCGCGCATCCAGCGCAATCTGCCACCGCAACACACCCATCACCAGCGCCGTCGTCAGATTCCGATCCTCAGGCGACAAACCATCCACCCGCGCCGAATGCAACAACTCATCGCTATGACCCTTGTTCTCCCCCACAAGCTTCAAAATCTCAAACGCAGCCAGCCGCGCCGGCGTTATCTTCGCAACCGCAGCCTCCACCGAAGCCGTAGGCCCAGCCGACACCGGCCTCTTCCGCGCCACCTCACGCCGAGCCGCCGCGTCTCCTCCCTGATCCCTGAGCCCTGAGCCCTGCCTCTTCATATCCCCAACCATTCACCACTCTTCACCTGATACCCATGCAAAAACTCCGCCGCACTCATTCGCTTCTTCCCTTCCATCTGCACCTCCAGCAACTCCGCCACCGTCCCACCCGCGCACCCAACCAGCATCTGTTCCCCATCCACCAGCAACTCCCCTACAGCGACCGAACGCGCTCCGCCAATCCTCATCTTCGACACGATCAGTTTCTTCCCCCGCAGCGTAGTATGCGCCCCCGGCCACGGCTGAAACCCTCTCCACCTGTCATAGATCTCCTTCGCCGAGCGAGAAAAATCCACCAGCCCATCCTCCCGCCTCAAAATCGGAGCCAGCGTAGCCAGCGAGTGGTTCTGCACCTCGGGACAGATCGTTCCCGCCTCCAGCCTCTTCAGCGTCTCCACCATCAACTCCGCGCCCAACGGAGCGAGACACCCATACACATCCATCGCCGTCTCCTCCAACCCCACCGGGCACACCGCCGCAAGCAGCATATCGCCCGTATCGAGCCCCGCATCCAGCCGCATCGTCGTAACGCCCGTCACCAACTCACCGCAAGCCACCGCCCACTGAATCGGAGCAGCACCTCGGTATTTAGGAAGTAACGACCCATGCAGATTGATGTTCCCAAACCGCGGCAGCTCTAACATCCACTGCGGAATAATCCGCCCATACGCGACCACCAGAATCGCATCCGGCTTGATCTCCTCCAGCCGCCCGCGCAACTCCAGATTGTTCTTGATCTTCTCCGGCTGCACCACCGGCAAACCGTGTGCCACCGCCGCCTGCTTCACGGGAGGCACATGCACCTCCAAGCCGCGCCCCGCCGCACGATCCGGCTGCGTCACCACCAGCGCAATCTCATGCCCCGCTGCAATCACCGCCTCGAGCGTAGATACTGCGAACTCCGGAGTGCCACAAAAAACTAATTTCATTTTGATAATCCTCTGTCCTGCCGGACGGGCTCCCTGCGCGGGAGGCGGTCACTTCGTGACGCGTATACCTTGTTGTGGCAAGTCCATTAACCAGGTTCCGAGCGATGCTCGGCAACAAAATCTTACGCCGACCAACGGGAGGCCCAACAACTCGCGCCCCGCCACGAAAAGGTATACGCCCCACGAAGTGGGCGCCCTCCGCGCAGGAGGCCCATCCGGCAGGACACAATCACCACTCACCGTTCTTAATCAACTTCTTTATCTTCCGGATCACCAGATCGCGCTTCAACCGGCTCAGCCGATCAATAAACAACACCCCATCCAAATGATCAATCTCATGCTGCATCGCCCGCGCCAGCAACTCCGTCCCTTCAATCTCAAACCACTTGCCCGTCACATCCTGCGCCTTCACCTTCACCCACTCCGCGCGCGAAACCTTCTCGCGAATCTCCGGCAAACTCAGGCACCCCTCCTCCTCCACCTGCTTTCCCGTGCGCTCCACAATCTCCGGATTGATCAGCACAATCTTTTCCTCCGGATTCTTCTTGAAGCTCACATCGATCACCGTAATCCGCTGCGAGATCGCAATCTGCGGCGCCGCCAGCCCAATCCCCTGCGCTGCATACATGCTCTCGAACATCTCCTCAGTCAGCTTCTTCAGCTTCGCGTCAAACACCGTCACCGCCGCACCCGGCTTCGCCAGCACCGGATCAGGCCACTTCACCACCTCATGAATCTTCGTCTTCTTCTCGCTCACTTTTCCAGTCACTCAATACGCTCGAATCTGCTCACAATAGCCATTGAAATTTCGCTGCATCTCACGCAGCGAGTCACCACCAAACTTCTCCACCACCAGCCGCGCCACCGTCAGCGCAACCATCGCCTCCGCCGCAACTCCCGCCGCAGGCACCACACAAACATCACTCCGCTCATACGCAGCCTTCACCGGCTCACGCGTCTCAAAACTCACCGAACCCAACGGCCTTCTCAACGTCGAAATCGGCTTCAAATATCCCCGCACCACCACATCCTCGCCATTCGAGATCCCGCCCTCAATCCCTCCCGCATTATTCTGCTCCCGCGAAAACTTCGTAAACCCGCGCCCCTCCTCCGGAGCACCCTCATACCCAATCGCATCATGCACCGCCGACCCCACCGACTCCGCCGCCGTCACACCCCGTCCCAGCTCCACCGCCTTCACCGCCTGCAGACTCATCACCGCCTGCGCCAGCAGCCCATCCATCCGCTCATCCCAGTTCGCATGCGTCCCCACACCCGGAGGCAACCCATGCACCACGACCTCAAACACCCCACCCACCGTATCCCCCGTCCGCAGCACCGCATCCACCTCAGCCTTCATCGCGGCCTCGGCCTCAGCATCCACGCAGTTCAGCAAAACCTCCTCCTTCAACTGCAACGCCGCAATCTCCTCCCACGTCGCCGCCCGCCCCAGCTCCGCCTTCCCCACGCGAATCACATGGCTCGCAACCTCCACACCCAAAGCCCGCAGCAGCAACTTCGCAATCGCACCCGCCGCCACCCTCGCCGCACTCTCCCTCGCACTCGCCCGCTCCAGCACATACCGCGCATCCGGAAAGTCATACTTCAAACTCCCAGCCAGATCCGCATGCCCAGGCCGCGGCGAAGCAACAGCCTTATGCTTCGTCGCATCACCAGTCTCTACAGGCAGAATTTCAGTCCAGTTCTTCCAATCGTTATTCGCCAACACCATCGCAATCGGCGACCCGATCGTCTTCCCATGCCTTACCCCGCTCAGAATATGCGCCGTATCTTTTTCAATCCGCATCCTCCCACCGCGTCCATATCCCTTCTGCCGCCGCCACAGCTCACGATCCACAAACTCCTGATCCACGGCCACACCCGCCGGCATCCCGCTCACCGTTGCCACCAGGCTCTCCCCGTGGCTCTCTCCCGCCGTAGAAAATCGCAACATCCCGTATCAATCCCTTCGAAGACAACGCCGCAAACCTAAATTGTAACAACCGAACCGACCCTCCTCAGCATGCGATCCGCACCCTCTCCGCGCAAACCTCAAGCCGGTCGCCTCATCACGGGAGCCCCACAGACTTATCGCCCTGCGATGAATCCGCCAGACACAATCTCACATCCACTACGAATCCATACCGCAAAACAACCTGCGTCGCTGCTGAAGAATCAAACTGAAGTGATTCAGGAGAAGATATGTCCCTCAGCAAGTCGTTCGCCCTCTCTGCTCTCGCCGTCGCTTTGGTGAGCAGCGTCTCCGTAGCCCCCGCTCAGGTCTCCATCAGCATCGGAGCAGCTCCCTACTGCCCCTACGGATACTTTGACTACTCCCCTTATCCCTGCGCTCCCTATGGCTACTACGGACCCGACTGGTTCAACGGTGGAGTCTTCATCGGCGCCGGCCCCTGGTACCACGGCCGAGGTAACTTCTACGGCCACGTCGACAACCGCTATGACCCGCGTCACGGCTACGCTGGACCAATGCCAGAGCGAAACGAGCAGGCCTTCAACCACTTTCACGGTAACGAAGCCCGCGACCCACAAGGCCACGTCGGCAACGCCGGCCACGAGCCAACCAACGAACACAGCGCCGGATATCAGGGCGGTGGTCACCCCGGCGGCGGCAGCAGCCATGGCGGAGGAGAACACAGCGGCGGCGGTCACCGCTAAAGAGCCAGGCATCGCAAAAGCCCAGCTTCTCAAAGACTGGCCCCTCGAACTCAACGGCGTCCCACTCCACAAGGGTGGGACGCTTTTTTGCATCCCCTGCATTGTGGCGAAGTGTCATCAACGAATCCTACAGAGTGTTCCTCGCTCGCAATTTGCTATGGCGCTGGTCCTCCGCGGCCTGTTGGCACTAGACCCGAACCGTCCATCCTCACATAGCGTCAGGCCTCAGACTTGGCCGGAGTTCTGAGCATGATGATGCTGGCTATGATGATCCACAAGAGGACGAGGACGGGAGCCGTTGCCGTCGTACCCCATCCAACCGCGCTGTAAAACTGAGCCGCGTCGTAACCGAAGAACATGGCTGGCACAAATGCGAGATTGATTAAAGCAATGAGGAAGGCCAACCAGGCAACCCACGCTGACATAAGCCGGCCCCGCAATATCGCGAACCCCGAGGCGGACAGAAACAGGGTGGTCATGAGCCGGCCATTGGCTCCCCAGAGGAGGAATTGACCCGGAGCGAGGACGCCATCCACAGTCGCGTCGATCGGAACTTTAGACACAATGGCCGTTCCAGCCTCCATGGATTGGGCCACCATGCTGAACGTCAGCCACATCAGCCCGGAGACGAGAGCGAGGGTAGCGGCCCACTCCAGTTGTGGCCTTCCTTGGCAAATAACCAGCCGAAATCCGACTAGAAAAACAACGAGAATCGTACTGCCGACGATACCCACCAGAACGCGCGTGAGGATGTTCCACTGCGGAGGAGCACCGGTGTACATGAAATAGAGCGGAATCTCTGTCAGCGAAATGAGAGTCGCAACCAAGCCGAAAATGGCCGTGTGGCGTCTTAAGCTTGACTCAGTCATGCAACCTCCTCAAGTGGAACAACACGGACACTACGTGGACAAGAAGCAGGATGTTCCATGGGAATTGGGCGAACCAGACGGCTGGAGAACAACCTGTGGGGCAATCATCGCGCACATAGATCAATGGGTTGCAACGCGCAAAAAATAAACTTCAAAACTATGGCGTATTTTTATCGGACGAAAAAGTGACGGCGAAACACCACGTTCTCACCAGCAATCCACCACAACCACACCACGATTTACCACCATCAAAACACCCTAAAACCGCAAAACCCCCAGCAAAAACACCACTCCACCACGCCAATATTTTTTCCCGCCGCAAACCAAAAAAAAACCACTACTCGTCCTTCAAATACCCCTGGGTATTCAGCAGCGGCCGATCCATACTTCTCACCCAATCGGTCACCTCGCCGCTGCTCTTCCCACTCGCCACCGCAGCCGCAAACTCATTCCGCATCGCCTGCATTTTCGCCTCAAGATCATCCAAAGCACTCAAAAGAATAGCCTCCGGCGTCATCGGCAGCTTCGGCGAACCAAACTCATACTTCCCGTGATGGCTCAGAATCATATGCTCCACCAGCACCCGCAGCTTCTCCGGAAACGGCGCCAGCTGCTGCACCTTCTCCCGCAACATCCCCTGCGCAATGCTGATATGCCCGATCATCTGGCCCTCCAGCGTATAGCTGAAGCTGGACGCCCACGAAAGCTCGCGAATCTTCCCGATATCATGCAAAATCGCGCCCGTAACCAACAGATCCGCATCCACCTCCGGATAAAACGGAGCCGTCCCCAGACACACCCGCACCAGCGTCAACACATGCTCCAGCAACCCCCCAAGCCACGCATGATGCAGCCGCTTCGCCGCAGGAGCCGCCTTGAACGCAGGCCCAATCTGCTCATCATCAAGAAACGCAAACACCAGCCGCCGCAGCTCCGCGTTCCTGAAAGCAGAGACATATCCGCGCAACTCCCCCCACATTTGCTCCACATCGAACTTCGTCGAAGGCTGAAAGTCCTTCGGATCGATCTCCGACTCCGCCGCCAACCGCAGCTTCTTCAACGTGATTTGAAACTTCCCCTGATACTTGGAGATATCCCCCTGCACCTTCACATAGCAACCTTCGTCACAGGTCGCAATCGCCTCCGCCACGTCATCCCACATACGTGCTTCAAGCGAGCCCGTCTTATCACTCACCGTCAACGCCAGGTATTGTCCACCCTGCTTCTTGTCCCTCACCTGCATCGACGTCAAAACAAAATAAGTCGTCACTGTCGCGTTATCAAATCGCGCCGCATCTTCAACAAAAAAGTCTTTCATCTCAACCAGAATACCCCGCACCACCTGCATCACCACAAACAGCAGCGCGAGAGCCGAAGCCCTCGCGCTATAAAGAAAACTCCACGCCTACTGCGGAGGGGGAGTCGGTATCGGCGACCCCGGCGTAGCCGGAGGCTGCCCCGCATCCGGAGGATTACTGGCAGGAGGCGCAGTCGCCGGAGGCACTGTCGTCTTATCGCTAGCCTTCGGTGCAGGAGTTCCCGTTCCATGAACTCCTTCCAACGGAGTTCCCCGGTCAGGAGCCTTCGATGGCGTCTCATCCAGCGGAGCCTTTGGCGGAGCTGGCGCCTGATTCTGCAACCGCTCCTTCTTCGCCCCCTTCACCTTCTTCTTTTTCTTCTTCTTGGCCGTATCGCCGTTCAGCCCCAGCGGTGCCGCCTGGGTCTGCTGGGTCGCCTTCTCTTCGGCACTCGCAGGAGCAGGCGCAGCAGCCGCCTTCTCCTTCACCTTCTTCACCTTGGCCGTCTTCTTCGCCGCAGCATCAACCTTCGCGCGATCACTGAAGCGGGTCTTTCCAACTACAGGCGCGGTCGCTACCAGAGGATTCGGACCCGCATCCGAGCTCGACTCCTGTGCCCCCGTCTCCAGCGGGGCAATCGCCGTACCGGGAGCAGCTGTCTGCTCGGGAGCAGACGAAGCCGAAGCCGCACCAGCACCCACATCGCTCCCCGAAGCCGTCTCCTCAGGCCCTGCCGGCAAAGAGTTCCGCGGAGCCTGTCCAAATCGAACCTTCTCCCGCTTCACCTTCTTCGGCTTCGCAGGCTTCCCGTTCTTCGTCGTAGTCGTCGGAGTTGCCACCGCAGCAACCTGCTTAGCCACAGGCGCAGCCGTCGTCTTCGCAGCGGTAGAGAATTTTGTGCCACGATCAAATCTCTTCTTCTGCTGGACGGTCTTCTTCTTCACGACCGGTGGAGCATACGCCGTAAACACCGGTTTGGTCTGCTTCGCGCTCGCGCCCGAATCCACATACCCAGCGCGAATGTCGATATAAGCCTCTTCCCGCAGCTTCGTCAGATATGCGCGCAACGCAGGTTGCATCTGCTCCGAATACATCGCCTCCTGAATCTGCTGTTCAACGTCCTTCAGCGGCGGCACACCGGAAACCACATGGTCGGTAACCTTCAAAATCACGAACCCCTGCCGCGTCCGGATCGGTGCCGTCCACTCCCCTGCCTTCAGATCGAACGTCTGGTCCTCCAGAACCTTCGCCAGCGCCCCACGCTTATAAAGTCCCAGATCGCCGCCCTTATCAGCAGTGGGCCCGCCAGAGTTCGCCTTGGCCAACTCCTCGAAGTTCCCTCCGTCCTTCAGCTTCGCCTCGATACCGTCCGCCTTCGCCTTCGCCTGGGCGACTGCGGCATCATCCGCATCGGCAGCCGTAGGAATCAAGATCTCGCTCAGCTTGATCTGTTCCGGTTGGACAAACTCCTGTTTATGCGCGTCGTAATAAGCTTGTTCCTGACCCTGCGTAATCTGCAGACGCCGGCCTACTTCATCCCGCACCACCTGCTGGGTAATCACGTTATCGCGAATCCCTGCCTTGAAGTCCTCAAAAGAGACGCCCTGCTGCCGCGCCGCCTTCTCCAGGTCCTCCATCGTGTCCATGTGGTTCTGCTTGCGAATCTCGTCCAGCCGCCGAATCACATCAGCGTCCGCATTGATCCCCAACTCTTTGCCTCGCGAGAGCAGCAACTGCTTATCGATCATGTCGCGCAGCAGGTTCTTCTGCCTGTCGGCAACGTCAGTAGCACTTACCCCAGTCTGCCGAGCCTCTTCCGCAAGCTGTTGTTCCGCCCGCTCCACATCGCTGCGGCTGATGATCTGGTCGTTCACATGCACGACCACATCCTCGACGACCGTTCCATTCGGCGTAATCGGCTGAGTCACTGGCAGCGTCAACACAGGTTGCGGCGCGTTCGGAACGCTCAAAGGGCTCTGGTACCGCGGCGCTTGTGCTTGCACCACTCCCGGCAGTGTCAGCAAACCTAGCCCGCACACCACCGCAAACTGCGAAATTCTCAAGGTCATCGTCACTCGTATCTTTATCAACATCCCAACATCAAATCCCAGCCACATCCCGGGTCCGAACCCTTATCGCCCAACACGTCCGCCCTGGTTTTTTAGACTCAACCCAGGATTGGACGGTATCCGTACCCAATTCTAACTGCCGCGCCCCGAACTAGCGAATCCCTCTTTCGCGCGCAGCCCCGGCTCACCCCAGGATGCTATACTCCGTCCAAGATAGGACGTCTGTCCCAGCGCACTTTCACGCGCCGTCTCCACCTCTGAGGTAACCCAAGCCCATGGCTCCCCGCACCCGCCGCGCTCTCTTCTCCGCTACCGTCTTTCTGGCCACCTGCGCTGTTATCGGCTCCTTCATCAACCAGAAGGTCGCCGCCCAGTCCGCCAGCGATGAGTCCACCCTGCGCGACTCCCTCCACTCCTTCACCAACGTCTACTCGCTCGTCGAGCAGAACTACGCCGAACCCCTCAACACCGACAAGACCGACAAGGCCATCTACGACGGCGCGATCCCAGGCATGCTCCACGTCCTCGACCCCCACTCGAACTTCTATGACCCCAAAGCCTTCGCCCAGATGCGCGAGGACCAGCACGGCAAGTACTACGGCGTCGGCATGACCATTCAGCCGCAACCCACCCCCAGTGGCAAGACCAAGATCGTCGTTCTCTACCCCTTCGAAGGAACTCCCTCCTATAAAGCCGGCATACGCCCTGGCGACGAGATCCTCAACGTCGACGGCAAGTCCACCGAAGGCATGGACTCCACCGCAGTCGCGTCCCTGCTCAAAGGCGCACGCGGCACCCACGTCTCCGTCACGATGGTTCGCGAAGGCGCTGCCCGTCCTCTGGTCTTCGATCTCGTCCGCGACGAAATCCCGCGCCCCTCGGTTGACCTGGCCTTCCTGCTCAGCCCCGGCGTCGGCTACATCCACGTCTCCAGCTTCATCGAAACCACCAGCCACGAGGTCGGCGACGCGCTCGACAAGTTCGGCGACATCCACGGCCTCATCCTCGACCTGCGCGGCAACCCCGGTGGCTTGCTCAACGAAGCCGTCAATATGTCCGACAAATTCCTGCAAAAGGGACAGATCGTAGTCTCCCAACGCGGCCGCGCCTTCCCCGACCAGGTCTACCGCGCCACCCGCGGCGAAGAGGGTCCCAAGTTCCCCATCGTCGTCCTGGTCAACCGCAACACCGCCTCAGCCGCCGAGATCGTCTCCGGCGCCCTGCAGGATCACGACCGCGCCCTCATCGTCGGTGAAACCACCTTCGGCAAGGGCCTCGTGCAGACCGTCTTCCAGATCACCGAGAACACCGGCCTCGCCCTCACCACCTATCACTACTACACGCCCTCCGGCCGACTCATTCAGCGCAACTACGACCACGTCTCCCTCTACGACTACTACTACGTCCGCGACGACTCAGACAAGGCGAAGGACAAGAGCAACCTCGAGGTCAAGCTCACCGACTCAGGGCGCACCGTCTACGGCGGCGGCGGCATCACCCCCGATGAGAAGATCGACAACCAGAAATTGAACCACTTCCAGGACAATCTCCTCATCCATTACGCCTTCTTCAACTTCAGCAAGCACTATCTCGCCACCCACACTGTCACCAAAGACTTCGCGGTCGACGACGCAGTCCTTCAGCAGTTCAAGGCATTCCTCAAGGACAATCAGGTTGACTACACCGACTCCGACATCGCAGGAGTCGGCGAATGGGTCAAGGAGAGCATCAAGAGCGAGCTATTCACCTCGCAGTTCGGTCAACTCGAAGGTCTCAAGGTCCGCGCCGAGTGGGATCCCCAGATCGCCAAGGCAGTCACCTTCCTGCCCGAAGCCCAGACCCTCGAAGATCACTCCAGGCTGGCCCAGAAGAACACCGCCAGCCGCTGAACTTCGGCTCATTGCCAATAGAAAAGGCGTTCAAGCACAAGCTTGAACGCCTTTTTCTATGCTTCGAATTCTGGAGCGGGAGACCGGGATCGAACCGGCGACATTCAGCTTGGGAAGCTGACGTTCTGCCACTGAACTACTCCCGCATCGAGTCCCATTATACGCAAATATTCAGGTAACTCGAACGCTCCCACGCTTCACGGAGCTTTCCTCAAAACAGAATGCACCAGGCACAGTGATCGCACATCGCGCCCCCATCAAGAGATCGCCGCCGACATTTCCCCCTTCAATCTCAACCCCGAGGCCTATCATGGATCTGAATCATGGTTCGCAAGATCGTTCACGTAGATATGGACGCGTTCTATGCCTCGGTCGAGCAACGTGATGATCCGGCGCTGCGCGGAAGACCCGTCGTCGTCGCGTGGCGGGGCAAGCGATCCGTCGTCTGTGCGGCCTCCTACGAGGCACGACGCTTCGGCGTCCACTCCGCAATGCCGGCGATCCATGCCGAACGACTTTGTCCTGAGGCGATCTTCGTGCCACCAGACTTCACTCGCTACCGCGCCGTCTCCCGTGCCGTGCGCGAGATCTTCCAGCGCCATACCGATCTGATCGAGCCACTCTCCCTCGACGAGGCATATCTCGACGTCACCGAAAACAAGACCGGCCTGCCCACCGCAACGCGAGTAGCCATCACCATCCGCCAGCAGATCCACGACGAGTTGCATCTGACAGCATCCGCCGGCGTGGCGCAGAACAAGTTCCTCGCCAAGATCGCCTCCGACTGGCGCAAACCAAACGGTCTCTTCGTCATTCAACCCGAAGAGGTTCAAACCTTCCTCCCTCCTCTGCCCGTCGCACGCATCCCCGGCGTCGGAAAGGTCACCGAGACTCGCCTGAAGCAGATCGGCATCCTCACCATCGCTGACCTGCTGGCTCTGGAATCAAGCGCACTCGAAGCACAGTTCGGACGCTACGGAATACGCCTCCACGAGCTAGCCCGGGGGATCGATCACAGCAAGGTCGTTCCAGACAGGCCAACCAAATCCATCTCTGCCGAAGACACCTTCGAGCGCGACATTCCCCTCTCCGAAACCGAGGAGCTGATCCGCCGTCTCGCAGAAAAAGTCTGGATCGCCTCCCGCCAAGACGGTCGCATAGCACGCACCGTCGTTCTAAAACTAAAGACGAGCGACTTCAACATCCTCACCCGCAGCCACACCCCTTCCACCCCTCCCGAATCGTGCGAAGAACTCATCGCGATCGCTCTACTCCTCCGAGAGCGCATCCATCTCAAATCCACTCAGCGTTTCCGTTTGGTGGGCGTCGGCCTAAGCAACTTTCGAGACGCCGAAGGTCTGCAATCGCCTCTGTTCGACTAGATCCACCTCAAGCCCGGCAGCATAGCTGCGTCCAGCAGCGTTCTCTCAACCTGGCTTGAGTTAGCCGCTATAAAGCACCTCACAACCAGCAGCTTTGCATCCTCAATTTTTTTTTATAAAGCTGCCGCCATTTGCATACGATCCCCATCTAACGCGGTGAATGTCATAAACGAAACAAAATGTTCTCGCAGGTTCAATCAATCGTGCTGGATTGGTTTAACATCTGATTCAGATTCTTGGCTCTAGTGATGCTCTTTCAACCTGTTGCGTATCGAGGTCATACCGCCTTGTCTCCTTTCACCAGACATTCGCCGACAGACACCCCGCAAATCAGAAGTGTGCCTGCATGGATCTTGCGGGGAGTGGCGTGCAGCGTGTCTTTGATCGCCGGCACGGCCTTCGCGCAATCCCCCACAAACATCTTCGATCCCGCAGGCACCCCAGCGCGCTCTGCCTTTGGCCTGTCGATGCTGGTCCTGTCTATCACGCTTGCCATCTTTCTCATCGTCGCCGGCCTCTTGCTCTATGCACTCGTCCGCTTCCGGCACCGCTCCACAGACTCCAACCGCGAGCCCGCCCAGATCTACGGCAGCAACCAGATCGAGCTCTCCTGGACCGTCATCCCGATCCTGATCGTCGTCACCCTCTTCCTCACCACCACGCGCGTCATCCTCGGAACCGAGGCAATCCCCAAGCCCGCAAGCGCCATCGATGTAACCATCATCGGCCATCAGTTCTGGTGGGAGTATCGCTATCCCAAGTCCGGCGTCGTCACCGCAAACGAGCTCCACGTCCCCATCAGCGATCCCGCATCGCCGACCCCAACCTATCTCACCATGTCCTCCGCCGACGTCTCCCACAGCTTCTGGGTGCCTCGTCTCGCAGGCAAGATGGACCTGATTCCAAACCGCGTCAACACCATGTGGATCGACCCTGAAGCGACGGGCCTCTATCTCGGCCAATGCGCTCAATACTGCGGCACCCAGCACGCAAAGATGCTCCTCCGCGTCTACGCGCAGTCCCCGCAGGATTTCGCCGCGTGGATCGAGCAGCAGAACAAGCCCGCCCAACAGGAGTTTCCCGGCAACGCCGCCGCCACCGAAGGCCAGGCCGTCTTCATGAAAAACGCCTGCATCAACTGCCACACTGTCAAAGGAACTGTCGCCACCGGCCGCTTCGGCCCCGACCTGACCCACCTCGCCAGCCGCGACACCATCGCCTCCGGCCCGATTCAAAACACGCCCGAGAATCTCCGGAAGTGGGTTGAAGATCCAAACACCATGAAGCCCGGCTCGCTCATGCCGGCCATGCACCTGAACGATCACGATCTCGACGTCATCACCGCTTATCTCTCTCAGCTTCACTAACCTCACCGGAAAGAAGCGAAGCATGACCACAACTCCTGTATTGGAAGCAATCGACGAGACACTGGAGACGCAGGGCCGGCCGCCGCTCAACGTCATCTACGAGTGGCTGACCACCGTCGATCACAAAAAAATCGGACTGATGTACATCGTCTACGCCCTCATCTTTCTGGTCGTCGGCGGCTTCGAAGCGATCCTGATGCGCATTCAGCTCGCGATTCCCAACAACCACTTCGTCTCACCCCAGGTCTTCAACCAGCTCTTCACCATGCACGGCACCACCATGGTCTTCTTCATGGGAATGCCCATCCTCTTCGGCGTCGGAAACTATCTCGTCCCCCTCATGATCGGCGCGCGCGACATGGCCTTCCCGCGGCTGAACGCCTTCAGCTTCTGGATCTCCGCCTTCGCCGGCATGCTGCTCTACTTCAGCTACATCGGCGGCAGCGGCCTCTACGCCGCAGGCTCTGCGCCCGACGTCGGATGGTTCGCCTACGCCCCTCTCACCTCAAAGGTCTTCTCTCCCGGCCACAGCACCGACTACTGGACCCTCGCCGTCTTCCTCAGCGGCGTAGGCAGCATCGGAACCGCACTCAACATCGTCACCACCATCCTCTGCATGCGCTGCAAAGGCATGAAGATGAGCCGCATGCCGCTGCTTCCCTGGCTCTATCTCGTCATGGCCGGCCTTGTCTTCGTCGCTGTCAGCCCGCTCACCGCAGCGCAAATCATGCTCACGCTGGATCGCTACCTCGGCGCTCACTTCTTCGACACACAAGCCGGCGGCTCCGCCATCCTGTGGATGCACTTCTTCTGGATCTTCGGGCACCCCGAAGTCTACGTACTCGTCCTCCCAGCCTTCGCCTTCGCCAACGAGATCATCCCCGTCTTCTCCCGCAAGGCCATGTTCGGCTACCCTGCGATGGTTGCAGCGTCAGTCTCCATCGGCTTCATCAGCCTCAGCGTCTGGGCGCACCATATGTTCACCGCTGGCCTCGGTCCCGCAGGCAACACCTTCTTCGTCTTCGCCACCATGGTCATCTCGGTGCCCACGGGGATCAAGATCTTTAATTGGCTCGCCACCATCTGGGGCGGCAAAATCATCTTCGCCGTCCCCATGATCTTCATGATCGGCTTTCTCTTCCAGTTCCTCATCGCCGGCCTAACCGGCATCATGCTCTCGGCTGCCCCGTTCAACTGGCAGCTCAGCGCCTCCTACTTTGTCGTCGCTCACTTCCATTACGTGCTCGTCGGCGCAATCGTCTTCTCGCTCTTCGGCGCCTTCTACTACTGGTACCCCAAGGTCACCGGCAGGATGATGAGCGAGACTCTGGGCAAGTGGCACTTCTGGCTCTTCCTCATCGGCTTCCACCTTACGTTCGACTTCATGCACGTCCCCGGCATCCTGGGCATGCCGCGACGTATCTACACCTACGAAGCCGGCCGCGGCTGGGACACTTTGAACTTCATCGTCGGCGTCGGCGCAATCTTCCAGGCCGCAGGCACACTCGTTCTGGTCTACAACATGATCCACTCCTACTACAAAGGCAAAGAGGCCGGCCACGATCCCTGGGACGCCTGGACCCTCGAGTGGTCGGTCCCATCGCCGCCTCCGTCCTACAACTTCGCCATCGAGCCCACGGTCAGCAGCCGCCGCCCACTGTGGGATATCAAGCACCCTGAAGATCCAGACGCGGACTACGAATAATGACAACCATAACGACAGCAAGCAGAATCCCCATCGACGGCCCGGTAGAAACCCCATGGAAGCTGCCCTATCGCGGCAACATCGGCATGGCGTGCCTCATCATCGCCGAGTCCGCGATCTTCATCATCTTCGTCGTCGCCTACATCTACTACATCGGCAAGAGCCTCAGCGGCCCAACTCCCGCGCAGGTCCTCGAGCTTCCCATCTTCGGCACCATCTGTCTGCTCTCCAGCAGCATCTTCGTTCACTTCGCCGTCAGCTCTCTGCGCAAAGATAACCTCCGAGGCTGCACCCTCAACCTCGCCGCCACCGTCCTTCTCGGCACCATCTTTCTCGCCACCACAGCCCAGGAGTGGTATCACCTCATCCACGACGAAGGCCTCACCATCAAAACCAACCTCTTCGGCACCACCTACTACTCTCTGGTCGGCCTGCACGCGACCCACGTAGTCGTTGGCCTCATCATGCTCTCTCTCACCCTCGGGCTCTCGCTCACCGGCCACGTAAAAGAAGAGCACTCCGAGAAGCTCGAAGTCCTCTCCCTCTACTGGCACTTCGTCGACGCAGTCTGGGTCGTCGTATTTCTCGTCGTCTACGTCATAGGCAGATAACTTCCGGAAAGGAGGAGCACGATGCAGGAAGAACAATTCACTCAATCCGCACAAGATCACCAGCACGAGCACCGGTCCGACACCGTCATCCTCCCGGCGCCGACGCCCTGGCCCATGGTCCTCGCGCTCGGGGTCTCGCTCATGATCACCGGCATGGTCACCCACTGGGTCCTCAGCCTCTTAGGACTCATCCTGACTCTGCGCGCCATCTTCGGCTGGTTCTTCGACATCTTCCCGCACGAGCTTCACGTCGCCGTCCCCGTACAAACTGGCGTCATGAAGATCGCGAGCACCCGCACCACACGCGAGCAACTTCCCGTCAGCGCAGCCCATCGCACGCTGCTGCCGGTTGAAACCTTCAGCATCACCTCCGGCATCAAGGGAGGCATCGTAGGCGGCATCGCGATGATCGTTCCCGCAGCTCTCTTCGGCCTCCTCAAATTTCACAGCATCTGGTACGCCGTGAATCTTCTGGCCGCAGGTGGCTTCGTCCGTTGGGCGAGCGAGAGCACAGCCTTCCTCTGCCAGTTTCACCTCGAAGGCCTCTTAGCCGCTACCGGCATCCACGCCTTCACCTCCGTCCTCATCGGCCTTCTCTACGGAGCCATGCTGCCGATGTTCCCCAGAAAACCGATCCTCACCGCTGGCTTCGTCGCTCCCCTGCTCTGGACCGGCCTTCTCTACTCCGCACTCGGAGTCATCAGCCCTGTCCTCAACGCCCGCATCAACTGGCTATGGTTCGTCATCTCACAGATCGCCTTCGGTCTGGTCTGCGGCTTCATCGTCAACCTCCAGGTCAAGGTGCGCACTCCGCAGTTTCGATCTCTGCCCTTCGCCGTTCGCGCCGGTATTCACAGCGATGTACCTCTTACGAAAGACGAAGACCTATGAGCGCAGTCCCTCACAGACTTAAAGTGTTCGGTACCCTCATGCTGTCGACTGCCTGCCTCGCAACCATCGGATGCAGCAGCATCCACGGCCGCCCCGGACCAGGCCCCGAGGTCATACGACCCGATGAAGTCCTCGACTTCCCAACCCTCTACAAAGAGAACTGCGCAGCCTGCCACGGAGCTAACGGCAAAAACGGCGCAGCCATCGCGCTCGCCAACCCCGTCTACCTCGCAGTAGCCGGAGAGCAGACCATCCACCAGACCATCACCAGAGGCGTCCCCGGCGGCCTCATGCCAGCCTTCGCAAAATCCTCCGGCGGATCACTCACCGACAAGCAGGTCACCATCTTGTCGCAGGGAATCATGCAGCAGTGGAGCGCCCCGGATCAACTAGCAGGAGTAACTCCTCCACCCTACGCGGCCACCTCGCAGGGCGATGCCAACCGCGGCCAGCAAGCCTACGCCGCTTCCTGTGCACGATGCCACGGAGCAGACGGCGAAGGCACCCCCGGAGACCCAAAGACAGGCGCAGGCAAACTCGGCTCCATCGTCAACCCGTCCTATCTCGCCCTCATCAGCAACCAGGACCTGCGCAGCATCGTCATCGCGGGCCGTCCCGACGAGGGCATGCCCGACTGGCGCTCCGACTCCGCCCAGCCCCTCACCGATCAGCAGATCACCGACATCATCGCCTGGCTGGCCTCCAAACGCATCGCCGAACCCGGCCAGCCCTATCACTCCCACTAAACAGCACTCTCACCACAGAAAACAAGACGCAGTGAAAAACGAAGTGCAACGCAGGAGCAGGAAGCAATGACACCGAGTGAGCAGCTCCCAACAACCGATCACACGAGGACCGACCCAGCCGTCGAGACTGCGGCCGAGACTACGAAAGACCCGAGCATCGCCGCAGGCCACTCCCGCCGCGTCTTCCTCTTCAAGCTCGCGCTCGCGGTCAACGGACTCGTCGGCGTCGTTCTCGCCATCCCCATCGTCGGCTATCTCCTCGGCCCCGCGCTCAAGAAGACCTCCGGCGAAAACTCCTGGATCAACCTCGGCCCGCTCTCCGACTTCCCCGAAGGCGAAACCCGCCTCGTCAACTACCGCAACCCCATCACCAACGAGTGGGACGGCCAGACCGGCGACATTCCCTGCTGGGTCCGCCGCGTCTCCGGCGACACCTTCCAGGTCTTCGCCATCAACTGCGCCCACCTCGGCTGCCCCGTCCGCTGGTTCGCCCAGTCCAAACTCTTTCTCTGCCCCTGCCACGGCGGCGCCTACTACGCCGACGGCTCCCGCGCCTCCGGACCACCCGAGCGCGGCCTCTTCGAGTACGACCACAAAGTTTCCAATGGCACCCTCATGATCAGCGCCGGCAGAATGCCAACCCTCGCCAACGAAGCAAAGACCGTCACTCCCCTAACCCAAATCAATGGCAGCCCCGCCGCCCGCCTCAACGCAATCGACCAACCCCAGCCGAGGTGCAGCTCATGCCAGACTTAAAACAACGCAGCCTCGAGGTCTACAACTGGTTCGAAGCCCGTCTCGGCCTCGGCGCACCCCTCATCGAAACAGCCGAGCACGAAGTCCCCGCCAACACCGCCAGCTGGTGGTACGTCTTCGGCAGCGCCGCCACCGTCATTCTCATACTTCAAATCTTGACCGGCGTCCTCCTCGCCCTCGTCTACGCCCCCACCGCCAGCAACGCCTGGAACAGCCTCCAGTTCCTCGACCACAACGTGAAACTCGGCTGGTTCCTCCGCGCCATGCACGGCTGGGGCTCCGACTTCATGGTCGCCATCGTCCTCATCCACATGGTGCAGGTCTTCCTCTTCGGAGCCTACAAGTTCCCCCGCGAGCTCACGTGGATCATCGGCGTCTTCCTCCTGCTGCTAACCCTCGGCATGGCCTTCACCGGCCAGGTTCTGCGCTTCGACCAGGATGCCTACTGGGGCCTCGGCATCGGCGCTTCCATTCTCAGCCGCGTTCCGCTCATCGGTGGCCCACTCGTCGGCCTCATGCTCGGCGGCCCCATCATCGCCGGCAATACCCTCTCCCGCTTCTTCGCCCTCCACGTCTTCGTCATCCCCGGCATGCTGCTCGGCCTTGTAGGTCTTCACGTCTGGATGGTCCTCCGTCTCGGCATCAACGACTGGCCCATGCCCGGCCGTCTCGTCAAAAAATCCACCTACCAGCGCGAGTACCACGAGCTCGAGAAAAAAACCGGCATTCCCTTCGTCCCCGACGCCGCATGGAAGGACGCCGCCTTCGCCGCCGCCATCATGCTCGCCGTCATCGCCTGCGCCCTCTGGTTCGGCCCCTTCGGGCCCAGCGGCCAACCCGACCCCACCATCATCGAGACCGCGCCCAAGCCCGACTACTTCTTCCTCTGGCTCTACGCCGTCCTCGCCTATCTCCCGCCAGCTCTTGAGACTCCGGTCCTCTTCATCATGCCGGTCCTCGGCATCGGCGCGATGATCCTCCTCCCACTGCTCTCCGGCGAAGGCGAAAAGCACGTCTCCCGTCGGCCGGCAGCCGTCCTGATCGTGTCTGTGCTAGCCGTCTCGCTCGGCGTCTTTACCCACCTAGGCACCTACACGCCGTGGAGTCCCATCATGAACGCTTGGACCAGCGATCCCATCCCCGTTGCGTACCTCCACAACCGCACCCCGCTCGAACGCGAAGGCGCCCTCGTCCTCCAGAACAAACAGTGCCGCAACTGTCACTCCATCGGCGGCGAAGGCGGTCTCCGCGGACCCGCACTCGACGCCGTAGCCGGACACATGACCGAAGACCAGATCATCCGCCAGGTCCTGCAGGGCGGAGGCAACATGCCCGCCTACGGCAACGCCCTCAACCCCTCCGAGACCACCGCACTCGTCAAGTTCCTAACAACCCTGCGCGGCAACGACCTGCAACCGGCCATCGACGCCTCCCGCCACCTGGCCCTAAACGGCGAAGCGACGCCAGCAACCACAAGCGGACACTAAAACGCAGATACTAGTTCCTAATGCCTCCTGAATACAGGGCCATCTTCGACGAATGGTCCCCTCCGCTCTTCCTCACCACAGCGCTGCTCCTCAGCGTCATCCTCTACACACGCGGCTGGTACGCCATCCGCAAGACCAGGCCCGCACTCTTCCCCACCTGGCGCCTCGTCTGCTTCAACCTCGGCATCGCAACCATCTGGCTTGCCATCGCCTCCCCCATGGACGGCTTCGCCGACGCACTCCTCAGCGCCCACATGGTCGAGCACCTCCTCCTCATGTCCTTCGTCCCCCCACTTCTCCTCCTCGGCTACCCGCAAGTCCCACTCCTCCGAGGCCTCCCCCACGCGCTCACCGTCCATCTACTCGCCCCCTTCCTGCGCATGAAGTGGCTCCGCACCCTCGGCCACTTCCTCACGAGGCCCATCGTAGCGTGGCTAGCAATGAACCTCACCTTCCTCCTCTGGCACATCCCCGCCGCCTACGACTTCGCCCTCGAGCACGAGCACTGGCACGAGTTCGAGCACCTCTGCTTCCTCTCCACATCGATCCTCTTCTGGTGGCCGCTCATCCGCCCCTGGCCCACCACCGCCCGCTACCCCGGCTGGATCATGCTGCCTTACCTGGTCCTGGCAGACATCGTCAACACGGCACTCTCCGCGTTCCTCGCCTTCTGCGACCGCCCCGTCTACACCTACTACCTCGAGCACCCAAACCCGTTCCACATCGACCCCATCGCCGACCAGCGCGCCGGAGCCGTCATCATGTGGGTCCTCGGCTCCCTCATCTTCCTCGTCCCAGCAGTCTTCGTAACCTTCCGCCTGCTGCAACAAGAAAAGACCCGCAAGTAATAGCCAAAAGCGACCTGACTCCCTACTCTCGTCGGCCGTCGAACTCCGGCCGCGAACCACCCTGCAGCGCCGCTCTGAGCGATGACCTCAGGTGATACTTCGAAATCACCTTCCCGAGTACCGCGCCAAGGCCTAATCCAATCATCACGCCAAGGGCGAGATTTCGCTGCCATAACCCGCCGACAATTCCAATCGTCATTCCGATGACGAGACCAAGAGTCATCGCCCTCATTCGTTTTCTTTTTCTCTTTGGACTCATCACTCTCCGAACACATCGGAATTGAAACGAAGTCTACTCCCATACAGTTTGGAGGAGCCAGCGGAAATGGCCATTCTTGCCAGAACCCAATCCAAACTCATCAATTTTTGTGATGAAGGTGTTTTCTATGGTGGAGCTGAGCGGGATCGAACCGCTGACCTCCTCGTTGCGAACGAGGCGCTCTCCCAACTGAGCTACAGCCCCCCACCAAACCCGCATCGCGCACCGCTTTCGCAGGCCCAACGCAGCCGAAACAACATCTCCGAGTGTACCAGCAACCACACTCCGGCTCAACCTATCAGCCTTACCGCCACGTAAGCGTGGCCCGAAAGACGCTTTAGTGAGTGACTTTCAAAGTGGACCAAACAATCCATTTCCAAGCCGCGACAAGGATTGCGATCAGCACTACCCAAAACAAAAGATATAAGAAGTAACTCCGAGGACTACGACGGCGAAAATAGATCCCGACAACGGTTCCAACTGCACTAAACAAAATGACACTGACATGCTCTGAAGTCGTCATGGAAGAACAGAGTAACAAACCTCACTCCACCGACTCACCAACCCGCCCCGTCACCACTGTCCCAGCAGCCAGCGGCTTCTCCACCACATGCCAAACCTCCCCAGCATCCATCACCACCCCAAGCACCGGAACCACCAGCCGAGTCCCACTCCGCGCCACAGCCTCCAGCACGCCGACATCCCCAGCCGCAAACTCCGTCCGATCCAGCGCCATCTGCCATCGCTGCCGCCCCGCCACCCGCGACTCCTCGCGAATATCAATCACCTCAGCCGCAAAGGAACTCACCGTGCACTCACCGAAGTAGCCGCCGGACGAACCGCCGCCACCAGCGCCTCCATCTCCCGCTTACTCCCCACACAAAACGGCGTCCGCTGATGGATCCCCTCCGGCTTGATATCCAGAATCCGCCCCGCGCCGCCAGTCGCCATCCCACCCGCCTGCTCCGCAATAAACGCCAGCGGATTCGCCTCATACAGCAGCCGCAGCTTCCCCTTCGGCTGCTTCAACGTCGGCGGATACAAAAACACCCCGCCCTTCTGCAGTGTCCGGTGAAAGTCCGCCACCAGACTCCCGATATACCGCGAGCTGTACTCCCTCTTCAACCCACCTGTCCGCAGCATCTCCACATACCCGCGATACTCCTCCGGCCACCCCGCCGCATTCGCTTCATTCACCGAGTAGTAGTTCCCCTGCTCCGGCATCGTCATCCTCTCGTTGCTCAGCACAAACGCCCCAATCGTCGGATCGAGCGTAAATCCATGCACCCCATTCCCCGTCGTATACACCAGCACCGTCGACGGCCCATACACCACATACCCCGCCGCCACCTGCCGAAATCCCGGCTGCAGAATCGACTCCTCCAGCGTCCCCAGCTCCGCCGGCATCCTCCGCAGCACGCTGAAGATCGTCCCCACATTCACATTCACATCAATGTTGCTCGATCCATCCAGCGGATCGAACACAATAATGTACTTACCCGTCTCCGCATCCCGGTTGAACGTCACCGGCTCCTCGTCCTCTTCGCTCACCAGCGCCGCAACGCTATCGCGCAGCCCCAGGCAATGCAGCAGAGCCTGGTTCGCATACACATCGAGCTTCTGCTGCTGCTCCCCCTGCACATTCTCCGCGCCAAACGAGCCATACACATCGCTCAATCCAGCCGACCGAATCTTCGCCTCAATCATCTTCGCGGCCAGCGTAATCCCACTCAGCAACCAGCTGAACGTCCCCGTAGGCTCACGCCCCGTCGACTTCAACATCTCCTGCTGCTGCTGCAAAATATGCTGCTGCACCGTCGTAATCATCGCCATCGTTCGAATTCCTCACCACCAATCTTAGTTCACGACCCAGATCACCCTCACCAGGAAACGATTCCCTCGTACACTATTCCCACTCATGCCGACACGCCGCCGCTTCCTCCTATCCTCAGCCGCCGTCGCCGCCGCACCCGCCCTCACCCTCAACGCCCAGTCCGAGCAGCCAGAAAAACTCCCACCCGCCATCGCCGCCCTCACCAACCGCCGCGCCGAAGCCGTCCCTATCACCCTCGCCGAGCGCGAACACCGCCTCGAACGCGCCCGCGCTCTCATGCACCAGCACAGCATCGACGCCATCGTCATCACCACCGGCACCTCCCTTACCTACTTCACTGGCCTCCACTGGGGCCAGTCCGAGCGCCTCTTCGCCTGGACCCTCCCCGCCACCGGCAATCCATTCATCGTCTGCCCCGTCTTCGAAGAGGGCCGAGTCCGCGAGCGCATGGAGGCCAAACCCGCAACCCTCCCGTCGGCCTCCACCACCCACGTCTACACCTGGAACGAAGACGCGGATCCCTATCAACTCCTCGCCAAAGCACTCAACGAATCCGGCCTCGCCACCGGAAAGATCGGAATCGAAGAACGCACCCAGTTCGTCTTCGCAGACGGCATCGCCCACGCCAGCGCCGCCCTCACCATCACCAGCGCCACCCCCGTCACCTTCGGCTGTCGCGCTATCAAATCTCCTGCCGAACTAGCCCTCATGCAGTTAGCCAACAACATCACCCTCGCCGTCTACAAAGCCTGCTACCAATCCGCGCAGCCCGGCATGACCAACCGCCAGTTCAGCCAGATGGTCGACCTCGCCTACACCCGCTCCGGCGTCACCGGCGACGCCAGCTGTCAGGTAGGCGAGTACTCCGCGCTCCCCCACGGGTCGTTACAACCTCAAGTAATCCGTGAGGGAGAGATCATCCTCATCGACGACGGCTGCACCGTCGAGGGCTATCAATCCGACATCTCCCGCACCTTCGTCCTCGGCGACCCCACCATCCCCAAACTCGACAAAGCCCGCAAGGTCTTCGACATCGTCTTGAAGGCGCAATCCGCAGCCCTCGCCGCAGCCCATCCAGGCGCACCCTGCCACACCATCGACGCCGCCTCACGCGACCTCATCGCCGCCGCCGGCTACGGCCCCGACTACAAGTACTTCACTCACCGCCTCGGCCACGGCATCGGCATGGATGGACACGAGTGGCCCTACCTCGTCCGCGGAAACACAACCCCACTCGCCGCAGGCATGTGCTTCTCCGACGAACCCGGCATCTACATTCCCGGCGAATTCGGCGTCCGTCTCGAGGACGACTGGCACGTCACCGAAGACAGCGGCAAGATGTTCACTCCGCAAAGCCCCAGCCTCGTACACCCCTTCGCATAGCCGGAACTCTGTCTAAACAACCGCAATCGAAGCCTCATCTCGCTGTTGTCTCTTTTGCTGTTGTCTCTTTTGCTGTTGTCCGTTTTGCTGTTGTCATCCTGAACGAAGTGAAGGATCCCCGTATTTAGCCTTTGCACTTGCTGTTGCCTATTCTTCAATTCATCCCTTCAAAGCCGCAGAAGCGGTCACGCCAAACCCTTCCGCACCTCGCTGAGAATCTCGTCAGAGAATCTCTCATCTTCCACCGCACGCGCCAGAATCATCGCCCCCACCATCGAAGCCATCATCCGAATCGCATCTCCCCGCGCCGATCTTTTTGATGCCCACGGAAAATGCGCCGCCACAGCCTCAATCACAGCCTTCAGCCGATCCGTAAACGCACCTCGCACCTGCGGCTCATGCCGAATCTCCGAAGCGAGCCCCGCCATCGTGCATCCCAGACCAGGAGCGTCCCGATGCGCCGCACTCAGATACCTCTTCACATACTCCGCTCTGCCTTTGGCGGTCCCTTCCGTCGCATTCAACCCGTCCAGCGTGCTCTTGAACCCTTGCAACACGCTCTCAGCCATCAGCTCTTCCTTCGAGTCGAAGTGATTATAAAAAGGCCCATGCGTCAAACCGGTCGCCTTCATAATCTCGCTGACGCTCACCCCGGAAAATCCCCTCTCGCGAAATAAACGCGACGCCTCCTCCAGAATCCGCGCATGTTTCTCCGCCGTCTCTGCTGCCGGATATCTCATCTCAACCTCCCATTTGACTTTATACATGATACACGTCATGCTTAGTAGAGAATTAAGCATGACAATCATCATGCTAAAGAATTTGAAACCTAAGACTGCTCCCAACCCAGGCAGTCCGCAATCAAAAAGATAGCGAACAGGACAAGAGGAAAACACCATGAAACTCGAAGGTAAAAAAGCACTCATCACCGGCGGCAATAGCGGCATCGGCCTCGCCACCGCCCAGCTCTTCATCAAGGAAGGCGCACAAGTCGCCATCACCGGCCGCGACCAGAAGACCCTCGACGAGGCCGCCAAACTCCTCGGCCCGAAGGCCACCGCCTACCGCGCCGACGTAGCCGACTCCGCCGCACGCAAGGATCTCTTCGCCAAAATCAAACAAGACTTCGGCCATCTCGACATCGTCTTCGCCAACGCCGGCATCGCCGGACAAACAACCACCGGCAAGACGGACGAGGCGATCTTCGAAAACATCATCCGCATCAACCTCACCGGCGCGTTCTTCACGGTCGAGGAGGCTCTTCCCCTCCTCAAAGACGGCTCCTCCGTCATCTTCAATGGCTCCATCATCGGATCGCTCGGCCAACCAGGCTACGCCGCATACGCCGCAAGCAAGGCCGGCCTCCGTGGTCTCTCCCGCTCCATGGCCGCCGACCTCGCTCCCCGCGGCATTCGCGTCAACGTCGTCGCTCCCGGGCCAATCAAGACACCCATCTGGACCCGCAACACCCGCACCAGCGAAGAGAACGATGTCCTGTCAAAGCGCATCGCCTCGACGATTCCGCTAGGCCGCTTAGGCGAAGCAGAGGAGCTCGCGAAAGCCGTTCTCTTCCTCGCCTCCGACGACTCCTCCTACGTCAACGCAGTCGAGTTCTTCGTCGACGGCGGAGCAGTAGGCACTCCCTTCGGCGGACCAGCCTTCCGCGGTTAAAACAACTGGCGAACACGAAGTACGCCCTGTGCGGTCGGCGGTCCTGGCAGAACGAACTCCGTAGCCTCCTCCCGTTGGTCAGAAAGAAAGATAGCTCGCGACCAACGGGAGCGCCAACCGAAGGGGTATACAAGTCACGAAGTGACCGCCCCACGCGAAGTGGGCCCGTCCGGCAGGACACTCAGCTACTTCTGCGGCACCACCAGCACCTCAACCCCGCTAGCCGCGCCTGCACTCCGGTAAACACTCTCCGTAGCCTTCACAAACTGCTCCGGCCTGGCAAACGGAATATCCACAAACGTCTGCGGATTCCGATCCACCAGCGGAAACCATGAGCTCTGCACCTGCACCATGATCCGATGCCCCGCGCGGAACGTGTGGTTAACATCCGGCATCTCCGAATTCACCTCAACCATCTTTCCTGGCGTCAGCGCCGTCGGCTTCTCCCAGCTCTCCCGGAACTTCGCCCGCATCGGCTCACCCCGCACCAGCTGCTCATATCCGCCCATCAAAACCGGCGGCGCTCCAAGCACCCGCTTCCCAACAGCGTCGTTCGGTGGATCAGGAAAGTCATTCGGATAGACATCAATCAGCTTCACCACAAAATCCGCATCAGTCCCCGTAGAAGACACCTTCAACCTCGGCCGCACCGGCCCCGCAATTGTCACATCCTCGGTCAGCGGTTCGGTCTCATACGTCAAAACATCCGGCCGCCGCGAAGCAAAGCGCTGATCGTCATCCATATACCGTTGCGGTATCGTGTCCGTCGTGTAATTCACAAACGGCACAGGATGCGCCGGATCGCTCATATATTCATCCACCCCGGCCTTCTCCGCGGGCGCATCGAAACTCAGCTTCCCACCCTCGCGAAAGTAAAGCGTCCTCGCGGCCGCCGACTTCGGAGGCCACGAATCATACTTCTTCCAAACATTGCTGCCCGTCTCGAACACATAAGCCTTCGGCAGCACTCCGCCATCACGCCCCTTCAGATAGTGCTCAAAGAACGGAAACTGAATCTGAGACTGAAAGAACACTCCCGTCTTCGAACCGAAACTAACATCCCCCAGCCTCTCTCCATCGGACCTCGACCAGCCACCGTGCGTCCACGGTCCCACCACCAGCGTATTCACCGCACCGGGATTGAACTCATCAATCGCATGAAACGTCTTGAATGGTCCCGAAAGATCCTCCGCATCAAACCACCCGCCAACCGTCATCACCGCCGCGTGAACATTCTTCATATGCAACGACAGATCACGCTTTTTCCAGTAATCGTCATAGGTCGTATGAATCAGTTGGTCGTGGAATAAGAAGTTCGACCCCTCAAACGCCTTATCCAGATTCCCCGTTGGGCCAGCCTTCAAATAAAATTTGTAACTATCCGGGGTACCAGGCTCGGAATACTCCCGCTTATCCGGCAGCGTCGGATTCTTCTGCGGCCTGAAGAACACATAAAACCCATAGTTGGCCGACAGCATAAACGCGCCGCCATGGTACCCATCATCGTTGAAGAACAGATTCGTCATCGGTGCCTGCGGACTAGCCGCCTTGATCGCCGGATGCGAATCGATAATGCTGGCCGACGTATAAAACCCCGGATAGCTAATCCCCGTAATCCCCACTTTGCCGTTGTTGTTCTCCACATGCTTCAGCAGGAACTCCACCGTGTCATACATATCCGTCGACTCATCCACATCGCACGTCTTGCCCTTTTCGCACGACTTCTTATCCTCGATATGCGGACTCATCTCCTGAAACACGCCTTCGCTCTCATACCGCCCACGCGCATCCCCGCACACGAAGATGTAGCCCGCCTCCAGCAGCTCCTGGCTCGCTCCCAGCCGCGTCGGCATCTTATCCTCGCCATACGGCCCACAACTATACGGCGTCCGCGTCATCAAAAACGGATACGGCCCCGCATCCTTGAACGCACCTGCCTGCGGCGTATACACCGACACAAACAGCTTCACCCCATCCCGCATCGGAATCCGATATTCAAACTTCGCATAGTGCGACTTGATGAACTCTTCCTGACTCGCCGCCGGAGCCTGCGCCAACATTCCACCACCAACCACTGTCAGAAAACACACCACAAGCGCGATCGTTCTTTTCATCAAAACCCTCGAAGGAGAAACAGGATAGAGGAAGTCTATCGCGGCAGCCGGCCACTGACATACGATATTTCACATTCCCGCAAACGTACGCAGCTTCTCCCGAATCCCATGAAGCACCAGCACTCACCGCATCCTGATCGCAGCCGTCAGCGCCTGAATCGGCGTTCCCGCCGCGATAGTAGCCGCGGCCTCACTATCGGCCGACTTGCTCGCCGCCACAGCCGCCGTCTTGCGAAAGATCGTCGTCTCTCCCTCCGACTTGAACCATCGCGCCCCGCCAAAACCTACCAGAATCGCCGTGCTCAACTCAGACAGCCTCAACGTAACCGGAGGCGATGGCACGAAGCCGCCCGTCAGCGCCGAACCCTGCGTTGCAAGCCACGCCCCAACCGCCGCAACGATCCCCACCAGCACCACACCGATATATCCCGGACGAAAGACCCCCTCTTCTATCGACGGGAGGTGAAGCCCAGAATCCCCAATAAATACATTGACGAAGCCGCCCACAGCTCCGCACACCGCAACAGCCACAAGATCGACGACAAGATCATGCATAGCTCACCTCTCTTCGGAAGGTCCCCATCATAGCCCATCGACCTGCGAACATCGACACCAACTATCGCGCCACCGGAACTCCCTCAACGCTCAGCAAACGCCCCACCGGATACTGCCCCACCCGATTCGCAGCAAACCACGGCGTCCGCTCATAGAAAAACTCCAGCCGCGCATACGGATTCCCCGCAAACACCGGATCGCTCGCCACCTTCTTCTCAAACTCCGCCTTCAGCTTCGGATCCTTCGCCATCATCTCCCGTGCCAGCGACTCCAGCACATACGCCTCGCCATACTCCCTCTGCTCAAAGATCGAATCGAAGAACCCCCACTGCAGCGCCGAGTCAGGCCCCGCCGGCTCCAGCCACGCCAACGTCACCTTCGACAGCCGCTGATTCAGCCGCACCACCGCCGACCCCGCCGGAAACGTCCTCTTCTCCCGCACCAGCACGCAGCTCCCATACTTCCCCGGATCGTGCATCGCCTCGCCATTGAACGTCGGATGCCGTCCTTCAAACGGAGGCTCCTGCCACGCCATCCCAGCACACTGATACGTCTCCACATCGCCCGTCCACACCGCCGTCGTCCGCTCCATCTCCACCTGATGCGCCGCCAGCACATCAATCACCTTCACCCACTGCGCCGGAATAATGTAAGCAGCCGGCACCCTCGTCTCCGCCTTCACCTTGAACCCAGTCTGAAACGGGAGCGAAACGTTCCACGGCTCATGCGAATACTCCACCCGCATCGCCCCCGAAACCGCACTCAACTCCCGCGTGTACTTGTATCCGCGAAACAAAAACGGTGTCGTATCCCCGCTCCACCCCAACGCCAGCGGATACATCACATTCCCCAGCGGATGCGCCCCAAGCGCCTCTGCCTCCTTATCCGCCGCCGCATTCAACGCAATCACCTTATCCGCATCGCGATTCATCAGCTCCATCAGCCCCGCCAGAATCTCGTAGTTGCCCGTCACGCGCGTCTTATAGTCCTTCAGCATATGCAGCTCGACCAGCATCCCCGGCCGGCCCTCAAGAATCACGTACCCCGTCGAGAACCGCGGCGGATCATCATTGAACCCAAGCCCTTCGCTCGGGTCATTGTCATTCACAAAATTGATATACGTCGGCGAAGCCAGATGCCCATGCGAGTCTACATACTTCTCAAGCGTCGGCGTCGCGACCTCATCCACCCACTTCGCCGTACCCCTCGGCACATTCGGGCCATCATCAATCGTGAACGTCACGTCATACTGATAGTCCGCGCCATCGGTCACATGGTCATCCACAAAAAAGTCCGGCAGCCAGCGATGAAACATCGAGTTGAACGCCCGAGCCTCCGGCGTATCCAGCTTCAGATAATCGCGATTCAAATTCAGATTCGTCCCATTGCCCCTCCAGCCCATCTCCGCCGGACCAGCCTGATTGATGCGGTTATAAGCGCTCCTCCGCTCATGCCCATCCGCGTTATAGATCGGGATAAACACAAACACCGCCCGCTCCAGCAGACTCGCCTTCGTCTTCGAGATCACCATATCCCGCAGCAACGCCAAACAAGCATCCTTTCCGTCCATCTCCCCCGCATGAATCGAGTTCTGCACCAGCACAATCGGCCTCTTGGCTTTATGTAACTCAGAAGGATCAAATACCCCATCCCGCGAAACCACCACCACATCCAACTCCCTGCCCTCACCCGTCTTCCCAAACGCCTCAATCTTCACCTGCCCCGGCGTCGCACTCTGCACGCGATTCAAATAAGCCATCGTCTCCGCATAGTCAGGAGTCGTTGCATAGCAACTCTTCTCCGCCGGAGTCATCCAAGTCGCATTCCCGCTCGGAGCACAAGGCACGCTCACTGCATGCGGCTGCAAACTTACATCCGCCACGGTCTGCCCCCGCGCCACTCCACCCCAAACCAAAGCCACCATCAAGACCACGCCAACGCTGGAACCAACTCGCATCTCAAAACTCCTCGCACGATCAACTCTCTACCAACACGCTAACACTCCCTCGAACGCAACCGCCCTGCGCACCAATTTGCCCCTTCAGCCACACCCCGTTATCCTCATCACCATATGAATCAGGATCTCTGGACCTCAGTCGACCACTTCCTCACCGACACTCTCGTTCATCCCGATCAAGCACTCAACGAAGCCGTGCGCACCAACGCAGACGCCGGACTACCCGCCATCGACGTAGCTCCCAACCAGGGCAAGTTTCTTCATCTGCTCGCCCGCATCCATAAAGCGAAGCGCATTCTCGAAGTCGGAACCCTCGGCGGATACAGCACCATCTGGCTCGCGCGCGCTCTGCCGCCAGACGGAACACTGATCACACTCGAGCTCAATCCCACCCACGCCAGCGTAGCTGCGGCAAACATCAAGCGCGCAGGCCTATCCTCGCTCGTCGACCTCAGAGTCGGCAGTGCGCTCGAATCTCTGGCCAACCTGCACGCCCAAAAAGCCGCACCCTTCGACCTCATCTTCCTCGACGCGGACAAACCCAACAACCCCTCGTATCTCGAATGGGCTATCAAACTCTCGCGTCCCGGCACCGTCATCATCGGAGACAACGTCATCCGCGACGGCGCCATCCTCGATCCGAACAGCTCCGACCCCGCAGTCTCAGGCACACGCACCTTCCTCGAGCGCTTTGGAGACAATCCCCGGCTCGAAGCCACCGCGCTCCAGACCGTAGGCAGCAAAGGCTACGACGGATTCGCCATAGCCCTTGTCATCTCATGAATCCAGGATTAGAAGATTGCTACTTCACGATGTGAAAGGTCCGGCTCCATCGCGTCTCATCAAAGAAGTGAGCGGCCTCGCGAAGACCGAAGCTGGCTTGCTCCGACATCTTGGTTTTATAGAGATTCTCCGGCGTAGGAAAAGACCAGTAGACAAATAGCGGCCAGCCCAGGATATTGGCTCTCGGCACAAGTCCCCAGTAACGGCCATCCAGGCTGTTCGTTCTGTTGTCTCCCATCACAAAATATCTACCTTCAGGCACCACCAGGTCATTGCCTTCGATATGGCTGGGAAGCTCGACAGACCACTCCGCAGTCACACCCACATTGTCAGGTGGCTGCATCAGCGGAAACTCATCCCGATAGCTGTCGTAGTTCTCAAGCGTCGGTTTTGCCGCCCATGGTTCACTCTGCGCAACTCCATTCAAAAAAACGCTGCCGCAGCCGGTCTGTAGAACACAACCACGTCCCCACGATGAACCGAATCGTGCGAGACAAATGGCGCCCACTTCGACGACGGTGCAACATTGATGCGATCGACCAGAACATGATCCCCAACAAGCAAAGTACTCGCCATCGACGACGATGGAATCACGAAGTTTTGAAACCCGTAGGTAATCCCGAACATCCAGACAGCGACCGTAGTACAAATTGACGCCAGTGTCTCCAGCCGAGTCTCCCCGTTCGTCTTCGCCACACGGCCTTCGATCATCGAACTGTTCGGATTTTTCTTCTCGCCCTTCATTGCATCACCTAAGCTTTCTTCAACGCCTCGTTGCTAAGTCAGATCATCCGTATCAAACGGAGTCACCTTCCGGCCCAGCGCCGAAACACCACGCGACTCCCCCACCAGCGTCTTCACCACCACATCGATCTCACTCTCAGCCGAAGCAGCCATAGCCCCCACTGGCTCCGGAATCCCCAGACTCTCCAGCAGGACCGTCACATGCGCCACAGCAACGTTGTCCTGATTCAAACCCTCCGGCGTCTTCGCCTTGATCCCCACCTCACCCGGCTTCACGCCCAGCAGTGCCGCAACGCTCTCCCGCAACTCCCCCGCAATCGGCACAATCTTCGGCTTCGCCATCACCAGCACCGTATCGATATTCACGATCTTGTACCCAGCCGTCGCCACCTCTTCCAGCGCCGTCTGCAAAAACACACTCGAAGCCGCACCCTTCCACCGCGGATCGCTCGGCGGAAAGAACGTGCCGATATCCCCCGCGCTCACCGCACCCAGCAGCGCATCCGTAATCGCATGCAGCAGCACATCCCCATCCGAGTGCCCAGCCAGCCCCTCAGGATGCTCAATCGCAAGTCCGCCAATCACCAGCGGCACACCCGCCGTAAACGCATGCGAGTCAAACCCGTAACCAATCCTCATACCCATAAGCTATCTTCCCATGTTTCCAGCCAGTCGGAGAGCACTTGCGGCCATACTCTTCTTACGCACATTTCCCATCTCAACCCGTCGAAATCTGGCGTCCGGTCCGAAATTCATCACTAACCCGACCTCCATCGTCGAAGCCCTCAGATAGTGGAGCACCTGCGCCTCATGGGCTTTGCTTATCGCCTCTGCAGTCTTCAATTCAACAACGACCGTCCCGGCCACAACAAGATCAGCTCGAAACATTCCCACCAAACTGCCGCGAAAGCTCACCGGAATAGACACTTCAGCCTGCACCTCAAGTCCTGCCTGCGTCAGAGCAATCCGCATCGCCTCCCGATAAACCGACTCAAGAAATCCGAACCCAAGTTCGTTATAAACCTCATAGAACACCCAATAATCTTCTCCGTCAAAAGATCATTGCGCTCAGAGAACTCAACGCCGTCACTCAAAATTCCACCATACCTTCGTCTTGCTCTTATCAGTTTTTATCGCCCTTATCACCGTTACGCCTTACCCAGATAAAACTCCGCCAGTTCAATATCCCCCGGCTGCGTAATCTTGAAGTTCCTCGCCGACCCCTGCACTACCGCCACCTCCACCCCGGCCCGCTCCAGCAGACTAGCCTCGTCCGTCCCCGAAAACCCATCCGCCTCAGCCTCCACAAACGCCGCTCTCAACAACCCAAACCGCGCACCCTGCGGCGTCTGCGCCTGCACAATCCTCTCTCTAGGAATCGTCGCCGTCACAATCGCCCCATCCGCCGTCCGCTCCACCTGCTTGATCGTATCCACCGCTGGCAGCCCCACAATCGCCGCTCCATGTTTCACCACCGCATCAATCGTCCGCTCAATCGTCGCCGGATCGATCAGAGGCCTCACCGCATCATGCACCAACACCACATCGTCCGCGTCGCACTCCAGCGCAGCCAGAGCATTCGCAACCGAATGCTGCCGGTTATCTCCACCCTCCACCATATGCACGCGCGGCCCCAGCTTGTACTCGACCATCTGCGCCTCCACCCGCTCCCGCTCATGCGCCCGCACCGCCAGGCAAACCGCATCCACGCGCGGCACCGCAAGAAACGCCCGCACCGACCGAATCAGCACCGGCACTCCACCAATCGCAAGAAACTGTTTCGGCGCCGCCCCTGAACCTGGACCCGACGCACCCCCCGCGGCCATCCGCGTCCCAATACCTGCTGCTGGAAGAATCACAAAGACTCGCATAACCTGCGAAGTATACAAGATGCGCGCACTACTCCAGCCGCAGCATCATCTCGGTCGACTCTTCAAACCCATTCCGCTCATAAATAGGCCTGCCGAACTTCGAAGCATGCAGCGAAACCACCTTCACTCCCCGCCCCCGCGCCGCCTCCACCGAAGTCTTCAGCAGCCGATAAGCCAGCCCCTTGCCTCGCGCCTCCGGCTCCACATAAAAGTTCAGCAAATAAGCCCGCAACGGCTGCGCATCCATCCAGTGCGGAGGAAACTCCATCATCCACATCCCCGCCCCCGCCACGACGCTACCTTCTTCCTCCACCATCCACCCAACGTAGCTGCCATCCATCAAGCGAGGCCGAACCCAGGCCACAAAGTTCTCCATCATCGTCTGCAGCCCCGCGTCCTCTGCCTGCCCCGCATCCACAAACATCTGCCGCCGCTGCCGAGCAATCAACTCCGCATCCTCAACCGTAGCCAATCTCGTCTCAAACATCCTGTCAGTATATAAATTCTTGAATGATCATCGCGAAAGCGTAAGATACGCCAATGTATTGAGAACAAGGAAGCTTATGAGTCGCCATCCACTACGTTTTGACGTTCAAACTGCGAACGCTTGCTCTGAAACGTGGGAGGCAATGCGAGGAACTACTCACAGGCGACACTGTCAGACCTGCGACAAACACGTTCACAACTTCGCAACCATGACCTCGTGCGAAATCGAGAAACTCATCGACATCACCGGCGGTCACTTATGTGCTCGTGTAACTCATCGTGCCGATGGCTCTCTCGTCATGCTTGACTCTACGGATCGCACCTCCCTGGCAACGCACGCTGCAGGCCTGGTTGCCTGTATGGCATTAGCAACTGGATCGGGCCAAGCTCAAAGTAACCCTGTACACACAGATAAGGCTTTCGTTAGCGGTACATTGACAGGCGCGAAAGGTGATGCGCCTCCAACCGGAGCGCAGGTGATCTTTCTAGCAAATGGGGCGGTCATCCTCTCAACGAATACAGATGCGACAGGACATTGGAGTGCCCAACTCGATCCAGGCACGTATGACGTTATCTTTAGGCTCGGCCCGCTCTTCGGCGAGCGTGTGAACGCCGTTCAACTTCATGCTGGCGAACAAAGCTTTGCTCAGATCAATGCGCATTTTGCTTATGGCCGACTCGGAGTAGAGGATCATTCCGAACAATTCACCACATTTGGCGAAATGACCGCTACGTACAAATATCCAGTCTCCTACCTTTTCAAGCATCCACTCCGCTACTTAAAGCATTTGCCGCATAATTTCAGCTGACACAGCATCAATTGGCGAAGCGTTGAGTCTCTTCGTCGCGTACGTTCTGCTCTCAGTCAGTAACATAAGGCTCATGTCCGCCGCCGCGCCACTCCCCTTCGACCGCACCCAAATCCAACCCGGCGACCGTCTCTGCGTAGCCCTCTCCGGCGGAGCAGACTCCGTAGCTCTCCTCCTCACCCTCCACGCCGCACGCGAGCCCCTCGGCATCGGCCTCTCCGCCGTCCACGTCCACCACGGCCTGCGCGGCGCCGAAGCCGACGCCGACCAGCGCTTCGTCGAAGACCTCTGCATCGCCCACGACATCCCCCTCCACCTCCACCAAACCAGCGTCCCCGATCGTGTCGCTCAAACACACGAGACCATCGAAGAAGCCGCCCGCAACCTCCGCTACGAAATCTTCACCAACCTCCTAACCTCAGGCCACGCCGACACCATCCTCACCGCCCACACCCTCGACGACCAATCCGAAACCGTCCTCATGAAGATCCTCCGCGGAGCCTGGACCGAAGGCCTAAGCGCCATCCACCCGACAATCACTCTCGCAAAAGGAAAGATCCTCCGCCCGTTCCTGCAAACCCGCCGCGCCGAAATCGAAGCCTTCCTGAAATCCATCAACCAGCCCTGGCGCACCGACTCCACCAACACCGACACCGCCTACACCCGCAACAAAATCCGCCACGAGCTCCTCCCCCAGCTCCGCACCTACAACCCCAATCTCGACCAGACCCTGGCCAACATGGCCGAGCTGGCCCGCGAGGAAGAGACCCGCTGGCAGACAGAACTAAACCGCCTCCTCCCTCAACTCCTCCTCCCCGGCAAACCCGTCCGAGGCGGAGGCCGCGCCGTCAGCACCACCCCCGGCCAATCCCACTCCGAAGTCTCCATCGAACTCGACCGCCTTCGCACCCTCGACCCAGCCCTCCGCCGCCGAGTCCTCCGCGCCGCCGCCCGCCAGCTGGGAGCCCGCCTCACCTTCGACGAGACCGCCCGCCTCCTCGCCCTCTGCGGCTTTCGTTCCGACCCTACCGTAGCCGCCCGCACCGGCTCCACCCTCCACCTGCCCAGCGGCCTCCGCGCCGACCGCTCCCCGCGCGAACTCCGCCTCTACCGCCAACAATAGCCAGCTAATCTCGTGCGTCTTAGTCGTGCTTTTACCTCTAGGTACCGTCTTGCCTTTGCCCCTAGGTACCCCAAGGCTTTAGCCTTGGGTCTCTCTAGCCACCACAGAAGAGGGGCTTTAGCCCCTGGGGTATGCTTTTTATCCTCTCCGCAACCTGCCGGGTCATACCCAATCGAGCACGAACACCCCCAAACCACCCCATCCCCCATCACCCTAAAGTCACATCATTATTTCCAGCTCCAAACCCACGAATCCCCGAGACCAAGAGTAGAATCTAACTACTTGACCGAGGCAGGGCTTTTTGCTGACAATCAGGGTCATCCCACAGCACAGAACCTTCCCTCACCGTCGTCGTCTAACCGTAGTATGTCTTCGCTTGCGAAGACGGGTCTGACAAGCGCCAGTCGATTTTGAGGCCGCTGCAGACTAGAAAAATGAGGAAATTCGATTGAACTCGACCGTCAAACAAATTCTGATCTGGGTCTTCATGATCACCTGCTTGGTCTTCCTCTGGCAGGTTGTCGTCAAAACAACTGGCGGCACCCAGGAGAAGAACATCAGCCTGACCCAGTTGCTCAACGACGCCGACCAGGGCAAGATCCAGGACGTCGTGGTCAACGGCGCTGAAGTCACCGGCCACTACCGTGACGACAAGAATCAGTTCCACACCACCATCCCGGGCAACTACCCCGACATGTACAAGACGCTCCGCGATCACGGCGTCAACATCACCATCAAGGACCAGAGCCCCAACCAGTGGCTCAGCCTGTTGATCTCGATCGCGCCCTTCGCCCTGCTCCTCGGCCTCTGGTTCTTCCTCCTCCGCCAGATGCAGTCCGGCGGTAACAAGGCCATGAGCTTCGGCAAGTCGCGCGCGCGTCTGCTCTCCATGCAGCAGAAGAAGATCACCTTCAAGGATGTCGCCGGAGTTGACGAAGCCAAAGAAGAGCTCAAAGAGATCATCGAGTTCCTCCGCGAAGCGCAGAAGTTCCAGCGCCTCGGTGGACGCATCCCCAAGGGCGTTCTCCTCGTCGGACCTCCCGGAACCGGCAAGACCCTCCTGGCCCGCGCAGTAGCCGGCGAAGCCAACGTCCCCTTCTTCTCCATCTCCGGTTCAGACTTCGTCGAGATGTTCGTAGGCGTCGGCGCAAGCCGCGTTCGCGACCTCTTCGAGCAGGGCAAGAAAAACGCCCCCTGCATCATCTTCATCGACGAGATCGACGCCGTAGGCCGTCATCGCGGCGCAGGCCTCGGCGGCGGACACGATGAGCGTGAGCAGACCCTCAACCAACTCCTCGTCGAGATGGACGGCTTCGAGTCCAACGACGGTGTCATCCTCGTCGCCGCAACCAACCGCCCTGACGTTCTCGACCCCGCTCTCCTCCGTCCCGGCCGCTTCGATCGTCGCGTCATCGTCGATCGTCCCGACATCCGTGGCCGCGAAGAGGTCCTTAAGGTCCACTCCAAGAAAGTCCCCATGGCTGAAGATGTGAACCTCAACATCCTCGCTCGTGGAACCCCGGGCTTCTCCGGCGCCGACCTGGCCAACATGGTCAACGAAGCCGCCCTCACCGCCGCCCGCTACAACAGAAAGTCAGTCCACATGTATGACTTCGAAGTAGCCAAGGACAAGGTCATGATGGGCGCCGAGCGCAAATCAATGCTTCTCACCGACGAAGAGAAGAAGGTCACCGCCTATCACGAGGCCGGTCACACCCTCGTCTCCGCCCTCCGCGAGCACTCCGACCCGCTCCACAAGGTCACCATCATCCCCCGCGGCATGGCGCTCGGCGTTACCGTCTACCTCCCCGAGGAAGACCAGCACACCGTCACCAAGGACTATCTCGAAACCCGCCTCGCCACCCTCATGGGCGGTCGTTGCGCCGAAGAGATCTTCCTCAAGCAGATGACCACCGGTGCCGGTAACGACATCGAGCGCGCCACAGAGCTCGCCCGCAAGATGGTCTGCGAGTTCGGCATGTCCAAGATGGGTCCCATGACCTATGGCAAGAAGGAGCAGGAGGTCTTCCTTGGCCGGGAGATCGGACAGCACCGCGACTTCTCCGACGACACCGCCAAGCAGATCGACGCTGAGGTTCGCAGCTTCGTCGACGCCGGCTACAAGTCTGCCTACACCATTCTCGAGTCCAACCAGGACATCATGCACCGCATGGCAGCCGCTCTGCTGGAGCGCGAGACCCTGGACGCCGCCGAGATCAAACTGATCATCGAAGGCAAGGAGCTCCCCGCAGCCAAGTCCGCGCTCTCCGGCGTAGACCCAGGCCCTGGCGGCGAGACCCAGAAGATCCTCAAACCAGAAGGCGGACGCAAGCCCGGCTTCGGCGAAGGCCAACCAAGCCCCGCATAGCAAGCTGGAAAGCAAGCGAGCAGCGAAGTAACAAACAAAGCAATGAAAAAATGGCAGCCGCAAAGGCTGCCATTTCCTTTCCCCACACCAGAAAAATATGGCGCCGAAGGCGCGTCAGCCTCGATGGCAGATCGCGCCGTGCGCGCAGCACGCCGTTGCCGTTGCTCTTGCTGTCATCCTGAACGCAGTGAAGTATCCCGAAGAAGCCCGCCAACAACAACCTTGCGGATCTTTCAACCAACGAGCCTTTGCCTGTCTGTCTCTGCTTTTGCTTTTGCTTTTGCCTTTAGCTTTTCTGCTGTCATCCCCGAAGGGGATCTGCGTTTGCTCTGTCATGCCGCATCGAACATCTCCCCAGCAACAATGTATAAAACACTCATGCTCACCCGGCCATCCATCCTCCTCCGCATCGAAGAAGCCTCCCTCCTCGCCGCCGCCCTCTTCCTCTACCAGCATCTCCACTACAGCTGGCTTCTCTTCGCCATCCTCTTCCTCGCTCCCGATCTCTTCATGTTCGGCTACCTCCTAAACCCCCGCCTCGGCGCCGCAACCTACAACCTCGTCCACACCCTCTGGCTCCCCATCGCCCTTCTCTTCGCAGGCTATCTCCTGCAATGGCAAGCGGCCCCCGCCATCGCCCTCATCTGGATCGCCCACATCGCCCTCGACCGTCTGCTCGGCTTCGGCCTCAAATACCCCACCTTCTTCAAAAACACCCACCTCCAGCACATCCCCTGAAAATAAAGTTCAAAATCGTGTCACATTTTTCGACCCTCAAACTCACCATCCAAAACACCACATTCACCACGCATCCCACCACGTTCTCATCACCAAAACACCACGTCCAAACACCGTAATTTCAAAACCCCCAATAAAAACGCCATCTTCCACCGCACCACTTTTTTCCGCAGAAAAACCCTGCCACCGCACCAATGCGACAATAGAAGACAGACGCATGCGCCTCCTCACCCCGATCCTTCTCCTCACGCTCACCGGCTGCGGCTACCACCAGGCCGGCTCCGCGACCCACATCCCCGCCAGCGTCCGCACCCTCGCCGTCCCCGTCTTCGCCACCAACGCCCAGGCCTTCCACACCGAGATGGCCTTCACCCAGGCCACCATCCGCGAGCTCAACACCCGCACCCGTTACCACATCCTCACCTCCGACTCGAACTCCGCCGACGCCACCCTCCACGGCACCATCCTCACCCAGACCGTCGCCCCCCTCACCTACGACGGCGCCACCGGCCAATCCTCCAGCTACCTCATCACCATCACCGCCAAAGTCCTCCTCACCGCCCACGACGGCCACACCCTCTACCGCAACGACGCCTTCGTCTACCGCGAGCAGTACCAGTCCACCCAGGACCTCTCCGGCTTCATCCAGGAAGATAACCACGCCGTCAACCGCGTCGCAAAAGACTTCGCCCAGGCCGTCGTAAGCGATATGCTGGAGTCGTTCTGATGGCCTCTCTCAAGTCCTTCGCCTCCGTCGATCGCTTCGTCACAGAGATCGCCTCCCCAGCTACCCTCCGCCCCGCCTACGTTCTCGTCGGCGACGAGGTCTTCCTCTACGACCGCTGCCGCAAAGCCGTCCTCGCCACCCTTGCACCCGAAGACACCCGCGACTTCTGCCTCCACGACCTCGACCTCGCCGAAACCGGCATCTTCGAGGTCCTCGACCGCGCCCAGACCCCCTCCCTCATGGCGCCTTTCCAGGTCCTCTTCGTCCGCAACCTCAAAACCCTCTACGGACGCGCCAGCAAAAAAGAAGAATTCGCCGCCATCGACGCCTACTTCCGCTCCCCCAACCCGCAAGCCCTCCTCCTCTTCGTCGCCGACCACCTCCGCATCCCCACCGACCTCCGCAAGATGGACTACCAGGACAAGGAGCGCTTCGAAAAGATCCGCGAGACCCTCGGCGACTGGTGCGGCACCGTCGAACTAGCCCGTGTAGACGAAAACGACGCCATCAAATGGGTCACCACCACCGCCGAATCCCGCAACATAAAATTCGACCCCGACGCCGCCCGCGAACTCGTCGACTCCCTCGGCGCCGACATGATGCTCATCGCCAGCGAGTTCGAAAAGCTCCTCCTCTACGTCAGCGCCCCCACCGCCCAACCAAGAGAAGGCGTCCTCCCGACCGCAGAAGCGGGTGCCCCATCCTTTGCGCCTTTGGCAAAGGGTGGGGTATCGAGCGAAGCTCGACCGTTCTCTTCCTCCGCGCCACAAAGTCAGGACGTCATTTCGACCGGAGGCATAGCACTTGCCGCCGCAGCGGAGCAACCCGCTTTTCTACCGACCCCATCAGCCCAGCCCTTGACCAAAAACCGCGTCACCCTCGGCGACGTCGAAACCATGGTCCTCGCCGCCAAGCAGCGCTCCCTCTACGAGCTCACCGACGCCATCTCCGCCAAGGACCGCCCCCGCGCCCTCCTCCTCCTCCACGGTCTCCTCAACGCCTCCGACGGTGGCGAAGACGCCGCCATCGGCCATCTCTACATGCTCGCCCGCACCTTTCGCCAGATGCTCATCATCTCCGAGAAAAACGTGCGCGACTCCCGCGCCATCTGGCAGGCCTTATGGCAGGGCTTCCGCATGCCCCCCTTCGCCGCCGAAGACCTCATCAAGCAGGCCCGCCGCTACAAATCCCGCCGCGAGCTCACCCGCGCCATCCGCCTCGTAGCCCGCGCCGACCTCGAACTCCGCAGCTCCCCCGCCAACAAACTCCTCGTCCTCGAGCGCCTCATCCTAGACCTCTCCACCGAACCCAAACCCACCCCCTACGACCCCACCCACCAATTCGCCATGGAACTTTAAGATCTAGCAGCAGTAATATCTCCCCATGTCACAGATCAGACTTCTGGTCCTCTTTCCTTTGCTCGGGATTCTAGCTGCGTCCCCAGCTATCGCGCAGACCAGCGCGCATCCCGAAAAGTCTGCTTCAGACAACGCAGATTATCCGATTTTGGATGCTCCCTACTCGGCGAAACGGCATTTCATCTCCTATACGAAGAAAGCCGATGGAACTCTCACACGTGACGAATCAGGTGGCAGCGAAGCACGCGATTCACAGGGACGCACTTTCAGCGCCGGTGAGCGCCACTGGACATACCTGGAAGGAAACAAAAGTATTCTTGGGAGTGAAATGCTGTATCGAATAGACGATCCGGTTGCGAACACCAAAACAAAGTGGGATTCGACCTCAAAAGAAGCGAAGATTATTCACTGGCCTCAAAGCGATCTGAAACGGGATGCTTTGGAGACCGCGTGCCCGTGCAATGAACAGGCGAACACTTCAAATACAGGAGTCGAAAAACTAGGCACGAGAAATATTCAAGGCCTCGTCGTCGAAGGCACGCGCAGCAGCTATACGGTTGCTATTGGACGGAATCAAAATGACAAACCCTACATCGTCGTCCACGAGATTTGGTACAGCCCTAAACTGAAGATCGTGGTTCTAGAAACCAACGACGATCCAAGCAGCGGAAGCACCAGAAACGAGCTGATAGACATCAATTTGGGAGAACCTGATACCAAGCAATATCGACCGCCATCTGACTACGTTATCCACGACTTGCAAATGCCGCCGTAATTTCTACGTTCATTGGCACGGCGGGTGCGTCATATCTCGATTTGACACGGGTGCATCGTCAGAAGGACGACCGCACTCTTCAACCTCCAGACACTACTCCGTGATCACCCGATCCGCCCACTCCACCAGCGACACAAATATCGTCGGGTTACCAAACTTCGCCCCATAGTTATTCAGATCCCCCTCAGTCACTCCTCTGGCACGGGAGCACGTCCCACAAGCGTAGATCTGAATATGCTTCGCGGCGAGCTTATCCAGCGTCTCCCCCACAGGCGGCCATCCAACTGGCGTAACTGCATTCGCAAGCGTCTTTCGCATTAATCCAACTGCCTCCCCCAGCAGGAAAAACTGCACCTCGTGTCCAGCTTCCGCGAGCGCCAGCCCATGCAGAAAGGGAAACCCCGCCTTGGTCGGATCGTCGGAACCCCACGCGCTCTTCATCATGATCTTCAGCGTCTTGTGCGGAGCTTGCCCCACAAGCGAACGACCACCAAAAGTGAAGGGAAGAGCCGCCAATTGCGCAAATCGTGACAGAAATAATCGACGTACCATGAGTTTCTCCTTTGACGGAGAATCTTATACCTACCCCTCGTCGACAGCATTAGCCGGGGCCATATCTCGATATTAAGATGTGGGCATCGTCCGAAGAACGACCGTTCTCCAACTAAAAACTAACCGACAGCCGTGCATAGACACTACGCCCCGGCGCAATCGCATTCCCCGAAAACAGCCCTCCAAAGTCAAGCACATTCAGCCGATTATTCAAGTTGTCCCCATCCACCTGAATCCGCATCACACACTTCTCCGACTTGATCAGGTCCGCCCCCACCGAGGCACTGACAGCCAACGCCGGATCAACCCGCCCGCGCTCAAAGTTAAGCCGATCGACCACCTGCGGCCCATATTGAGCCAGCGCCATCTCCTCCGTCCCTCCATACTCAAACGGCAAACCTGATCCAAAGGTCAGCCCACCCGCAACCCACAACCGCGGCATCAACTCATACTTGAATCGCGTCCGCAACGTATTGCGCTGGTCCTGCGAAACCGGAAAGTGCCCCGCCAACTCACTCTCTGCGTTACCGGCATCGTCGCCAAGAAAGAGCCCGCCAGTAACCGGAAACCACGCGTTCCCCACCATGTAGGAGTAGCTGACAAAACCGGTAAGCTTGCCCCACTGAACAACATCCAGCTTCCCCTCGGCGCCATAGATAACAGCCTTATCAAACGCGATGGGATAACTGACTCCCGTATTCAAAAGCTGATCATCATCGGCAAAGTTCCTGGCATCGCGGCGATAGAAGTTCACACTAACCCGCAGCTTTTCAGAGAAACCCTTGATAAGTCCGCCCTCGTAGTAGTTCCCTTTCGAAGGCTGCACCGGCAATCTCAAAAAACGAGGGTTCAGCGAAGCGACCTGCGGAGAGCTGGACAGCAGAATATTTTCAAACGAAGGCGTCTGAAAGACACGGTCATAAGCCGCATGAAGAACCATGTTCGCCTTAGGCAGATACCGCCCAACCGACAGCCGCGGACTAAATGCACTCTGATTCAACAGCAGCTGATAATGATCCCACCGCAGGCCCGCACTGACAGTCCACTCTCCCAACCGGACCAGGTCCTCAACAAAAGCAGATTGCTCCAGGTCAGGCCGCTGCTCCGCAAACGAGAGCGGATTCGGCGTCCCCTCATCAAACTGATCAGGATCAGTAATCCTGTAATTGAACTGTTCATGAAGAAACGTCGCGTCCGACTCAACCCCACCCTTCCACTCCTGGTTGCCGTGGTGGACAGACAAAGTTCCCTTGAAGTATCCCTCGCGGAAATAGTTATGTTGAAAAGCGACAATCGGCGTCGAATCCTCATTGGAATAGAGGTTATTCGCGTTATCCCTCACCATGCCGGCAAGAGTCCCCAGCATCACCGGCGAAAAAATATGTTGATAACTCATCGCCCCCAAGGTCTCAAAGTTATCGCCGTTCTGCACCTGTCCCGCAGTCTGCTGCAGCAATTCATTCGGAATGAGAAAGCGCGAAAGTTCGTGCCGCACCGTCGCACTCAACCGATCCCTCTCCGTAAAATCACGCTCGTACCTGACAGAAAAGTGCCCCGTGGTTCCCTTATTCGTAAAGTTCTCCGGAACCACAGGATTCAGGTAGCGGCTGGTCATACTACCCGATGCCGTTCCACCTAACGTGTTCTTACCCCAGACATCCTGCACATGACCAAACCCAGCCGCCGTGTCATAGCTGCCACCGTAGAGAACAAATTGCCCATGCAGTCCGGCGTTTGTCTCTCTCTTCGTATTGATCTCGACGACGCCACCCATCTTCCGCCCATACTCCGCCGGAAAACCCGCCGTATAGATACTCATTGAATTCACATCATCCGCTTCAACCTCAGGGCCAAAGCGGGGCGAGCGATTATCCGTCAGTGGAATTCCATCAATCACAAACTGCGTCTGGTACTCCGACCCGCGAGGATGCAACACCGCATTCCCCTCATACAGCCAGCCAGGCTGCGAGTTCACCAGATCCTGCACGGACCTACCCGGCAGCGAAATCAATCGCTCCTCAATCTGCTTCGAACCAATCTGCATAATCGAAGACGAGCTATGAGGATCGATCAACGTATCCGAATCCTCCACCGTGACCGACGTCGCCACCTGTGCAATCTCAAGCGGAATACTGCACTCGGCAGGAATCGGCGACCTCACCTCAACTGCCCGCACCGCCGCGCTGAATCCAGGCTCCTGCACGCGAATCACGTAAAGCCCGTAAGGCAGCGTCTTCACTGCCACCCTCCCCGAAGCGTCCGTGCTCAGCGTATTGGCATACTGATTCCCCGTACTCGTCACAGCAACTGATGTCTTCACAGGATGGCCCGACGGATCCGTGACCGCCACATGCAATTCGCCGTTATTTACCTGACCTAGCGCAGGCAGCGCAACGAAACAGATTGCAATGACCCATCTCTTCATGGAAGCACCCCGGGGCCTATCCCATTCAGGCGCACAAAAACGCACATCGCTGAACCCAAGCTTATTATCCGTCGGCGTCCGACCTCGCCGAGTGCCATATCTCGATTCTTCAGATGTAAGCATCGCCGAAGGACGACCACACTTGCCCTCCACCCCTTCCTCAGCCACCCACACAGTAATCTAGTCTCATGAATCCCCTAGTCACCCCCGAATGGCTGTCCCCTCGCCTCCAGGATCCCAACACTATCATCCTCGACGCCACCCTCCCTCCCGTCGGCGTCACCCCACCCATCGACACCCGCGCCCGCTACCTCGACAAGCACATCCCCGGCGCCCTCTTCTTCGACATCGAAGACCTCTCCGACCACTCCAGCCCTCTCCCCCATATGCTGCCCACAGCCGAAGCCTTCTCTCGCAGCATGTCCACTCTCGGCATCGCCGACAACGCCACCATCGTCATCTACGAGCAAGAAAGTGTCTTCTCCGCCCCCCGAGCCTGGTGGATGCTCCGCACGATGGGCGCGAAGAACGTCTACCTCCTCGACGGCGGCCTCCGCGCCTGGACCGAAGCCGGCCTCCCAACAGAATCCGGCCCCGCCCACCGCGCACCCGCCACCTTCCAAGCCAACCTCAACCACGAAGCCGTAAAGAACCTCGCCCAACTCAAAGAACAACTCACCACCCACCAACAAATCCTCGACGCCCGCTCCGCAGCCCGCTTCAACGGCACAGCCCCCGAGCCACGCCCCAACCTCTCCTCCGGCCACATGCCCGGAGCCACCAGCATCCCCTTCACCGAACTCCTGGAAGACGGCCGCCTCAAACCCGCAGACAAACTTCAGCAACTCTTCGCCGCAAAAAAAGTAGACCTCCACCAACCCATCACCACCACCTGCGGCTCCGGAGTCACCGCTGCCGTCATCGCCCTCGGCCTCTCGCTCGCCGGCGCAAAAAACGTCAGTCTCTACGACGGCTCATGGGCCGAGTACGCCCAACAACCCGACGCCATCATCGAAAAAGACTAGCCTCTACAACCACCACGGGAAACAGCACGCCACGCCGAGTACCCCACACATCGATTCCGATCTGCAGCCTCATCCACAGGACAACCGCTCTCCTCCGCTACAATTCATCCGAGGCTGACGCCCATGCCAGAGCTACCCGACATCACGGCCTATCTCTCAGCACTCGAACCACGCATCCTCGGCCAGCCCCTTACCCACCTCCGCATAGCCAGCCCATTCCTCCTCCGAACCGTTCGCCCATCCCTCAAGGAGATCGAAGGCCACACCATAAGCGCCCTCCACCGCATCGGCAAACGCATCGTCTTCGAGTTCGACAACGGGATCTGGCTAGTCCTGCACCTCATGATCGCTGGCCGCCTCCACTGGCGTCCCCTCGGCGCAAAACTAGGCGGCCGCAACAACCTCGCCGCCTTCGACTTCCCCCACGGCTCGCTCGTCCTCACCGAAGCCGGCTCCAAACGCCGAGCCTCCCTCCACCTCTTCGCCAACCAGGCCGCCGCCCAACAGATCGACCCCGGCGGCCTCGAACTCTTCCAGGGCCACACCTTCATCGCCAACCTCGAAGACTTCCGCACCGCCCTCACCACCGAAAACCGCACCCTCAAGCGAGCCCTCACCGACCCTCGCATCCTCTCCGGCATCGGCAACGCCTACTCCGACGAGATCCTCCATGCCTCCCAGCTCTCCCCCATCCTCCAAACCGCGAAGCTAAGCCCAGAGCAGTGGGAGCGCCTCTACAACGCCACCCGCGACACCATGCAGCTCTGGATAGCTCGCCTCACCACCGAAGCCGCCCAGGCCTTCCCCGAAAAAGTCACCGCCTTCCGCAAAGACATGGCCGTCCACGGACGCTTCGGCCAACCCTGCCCCACCTGCGGCCAACCCATCCAACGCATCCGCTACGCCGACAACGAGACCAACTACTGCGCCCAATGTCAGACAGGAGGCAAAGTCCTCGCTGACCGAAGCCTCTCCCGCCTCCTCGGCAAAGACTGGCCCCGAACCCTCGACGAGCTCGAAGCCCTCAAAAAACGCTGACCCCGATCACCCTGATCAATCGTCATCTCGACCGAAGTCGCGCAGCCTTATCGCGCGACGCAGCGGAGAGATCCCTGTATTTCGCCTCGTTCCAGCTGCACAAAATCTCCAAACCTAAACCGCCTCCGGCCCCCGCGGCCCCTTCGCCCGCCGCAACACCGTCATCGACACATAAGCCCCAATCCATGACCCCACCGCCGCAAAGCAGACATAGACCCAGTTCTTCGTATAACTGATCACGGCAAACGCCGACAGCAGATACCACACGCTGCTCCACGTAGCCGCCGGCAATCGTCGCTGCGACGACACCGCCGCGTTGAACATCACATACACTGCGTCGGTCGCCGCCGTCGACAGCAACACACCCACTGCAAGCCAGGGTTCAAGATGCGCCATCAGCCAACCTCCTCGACCATTACTCGATTCGTCAATAGTCAACGTATTCTAATCTCAGCCCATACCAGTTACATTCGCATCTAACCCAACCACTGGAGTGCTTACCCAATGCAAGAAGGCAGAGAATCCCCACCCTGGAGACAAATCACCCTCTACCTTCTCACCTTCGCCACTCTCATCCTCTGCGCCTTAATCCTCCACCCGTTCTTCTCTGCCATCGTCGGCGCCATCGTGCTCGCGGTCGTTACCGAGGTCCCCTACAACTGGCTCTCCACCCGCATCCCACACCGCACCACCTGCGCCACCGTCGCCCTCATCCTCGTCATCCTCGCCGTCATCGTCCCAGGCTTCTTCCTCGCACAGGAGCTAGGCGAACAAGCCCTCCGCGCCATCGTCTCCCTACGCAACCCCAACACCCAGAACCTCGTCACCGACTACATCGGCAACCATCCCGCACTCGCCAACCGCATCGAAGCCTTCTCCGCCTCCATCGACGTCAACAACGCCGCCCGCACCACCGCAGCCTACGTCGGCAGCAAAGCGGCCATGGTCCTCGGCAACTCCGTCCATCTCATCACCGAGATGGTCGTCATGCTCTTCCTCCTCTTCTTCCTCTTTCGCGACCGCCAGCTCGCCCTCACCGCCCTCCGCTCCCTCATCCCCCTCCGCGAAGACGAGACCAGCGAGCTGCTCGAACGCATCGACGACACCATCTACGCCACCTTCCTCGGCCGCCTCGCCATCGCACTCGTACAGGGAGTCCTCGCCGGTCTCGCCTTCTGGGTTCTCGGTGTCCCCGGCGTCATCCTCTGGTCCATCACCCTCACCGCCTTCGCCATGATCCCGGCCTTCGGAGCCTTCCTAGTCTGGGGACCCATCGCCATCTACCTCGGCCTCAACGGCCACTGGGGCAAGGCCGCCCTGCTCGCCATCTGGGGCGGACTCATCGTCAGCACCATCGACAACATCCTCTACCCCACCCTCATCGGCGGACACCTGCGCTCCCACACCGCCATCATCCTCATCACCATCCTCGGTGGCATCGCAGTCTTCGGTCCCCTCGGCATCATCCTCGGCCCGGTCATCTTCACCATTGCCTCCACCCTGCTCGACATCTGGCATGCCCGCACCGCCCAAATCACCACGCGAACCTAATCCGCCCCGAAAGCGTAGCCGAAGGACCATCATTTGTCCTTTGCCGTTGCTTGTTCTCCTTCGCACCCGCACAACAAGCGTCATCTCGACCGAAGCGGCTCACAGTCCTATCGTGAGCCGCGCAGCGGATTGCGGCTACAGCTCTCAGTTGCAGCGAACCGATACATGCTGCAGTATCCGTCAAGACCCCCGTATTTCGTCTTCGTCTCTGCTTTTCCAGTTGCCTGCGCAGTTGCACGTACCTTTGCAGTTGCAGTTGTCTTCGCCTTTCCACAACACCACCCACGACACCGTCATCCTGAGCCGAAGTGACTCACGGCACTTTGTGAGTCACGCAGTCGAAGGATCCCCGTATTTCGTCTTTGCCTTTGCCTTCACTACCTTCGACTTTGCCGTCTCCAATCGAAGTAAAAAATCCCCTGCCTCTACTTCAAAAATCACGGCAAAATCACGTGTCAAGCCCCAAACTCACCAAAACCCGCGTCATTCGCGGGAATTCACGTTGCGCATTAGTTATGCCCAATCCTTTAGATTTGAATTAATGAGCAGAAAAATGCCCCGCGAAAGCGGGGCACTCCTTTTGTAACCACAAACGAACCTAAGTCTTTTGGAATGACGATTCTGCAAGTAACCCCTTTGTTAAGACGTTTTTACAGACCCTCTTGGCTCACAAGCAGCTGATTACAAATAACTTACACGCGTGTAATAGGAGGGGGGAGGGGGTCGCCTCCATGTCGATAAGAAACGGGACTACTGCCCCTTCCACTTGGAAGACAGCATCGCTAGCTTGTCATCGAAAGAGATCGGAGCCTTCACCGGAGCAACAGCATGAGCCTTCCCCTGAACCTGAGTCTTCCCCGTCGGCCTTCCCTGCTCCTTCGGCCCCTGCTCCTTGGGAGACGCCCCACCCCGAGCACCACCGTCTGCAGGACGAACACCTCTCGGCCCAGGCTCGTGCAGCGCCTTGATCGAAAGCGCAATCCGCTTCGTCTTCGCATCCGCAGACAGCACCTTCACCTTCACAATCTGCCCAGCCTTCACAGCCTCAGAGGGATCCTTGATGAACTTCACCGACAGCTCACTGATATGCACCAGCCCATCCTGGTGCACCCCGATATCGACGAACGCACCAAACTTGGTCACATTCGTCACCACACCTTCCAGCACCATATCCGGCATCACATCCGACAGCTCCCGCACACTCTCGTTGAAGCTCGGCGCAACAAACTTGTCCCGCGGATCGCGTCCCGGCTTCTTCAACTCCTCCAGAATGTCGTTCAGCGTAAAACTCCCCGCCGAAACCGCGCTTTTATCCACCTTCTCGAGCAGCTGCGGACTCTTGATCAACTCCTCCACCGGAGCCTTCAACGAAGCCGCAATCTGCTCCACCACCGCATAAGACTCCGGATGAACAGCAGTCATATCCAGCGGATTCTCTCCATCACGAATCCGCAGAAATCCCGCAGCCTGCTCGAACGTCTTCGCCCCGATTCCAGGAACCTTCATCAACTGCGTCCGCGAACGAAACCGGCCATGCTCGTTTCGGTAACTCACGATATTCAGCGCCGTCCGCTCCGTCACGCCGGAAACATAACGCAACAAAGTCCACGACGAAGTATTCAGATCAACACCGACCCGATTCACGCAGCTCTCAATCACCGTCTCCAGCGACTGCTGCAACTGCCTCTGATCCACATCATGCTGATACTGCCCAACGCCAATCGACTTCGGATCCACCTTCACCAGCTCCGAAAGAGGATCCTGCAATCGCCGAGCGATCGAGATCGCCCCACGCACCGTCAGGTCGAGGTCCGGAAACTCCTGCCGCGCCACATCCGAAGCCGAATAGATACTCGCTCCCGACTCGCTCACCGTCACCGAGAAGATCTTCTCCAGCCCCCGCTCGCGCAGGAACTCCCGCACAAACGCATCCGTCTCCCGCGAAGCCGTCCCATTCCCGATAGCAATCGCCCTCACCTGATGCTTCACCACCAGAGCCTCAAGCGTCTTGCCCGCCGCCTCCGCAGCGCCCTTCGACGTATGCAGATACAGCACATCATTGGCGAGGAACTTCCCCGTCTCATCCACCACCGCAACCTTGCACCCGGTCCTCTGCCCCGGATCAATCCCCAGCACCGAGATTGGCCCCGCCGGCGGAGCCAGCAACAGATGATGCAGGTTCTCCCGAAATACCTGGATCGCATCCAGATCCGAGCGCTTCTTCAACTCCAGCCGCAGCTCGCCCTGGATCGACGAGTTCAGCAGCCGCGACCAGCAATCCTCAACGGCCAACTCCAACTGCGGTGTCCAGTCCCCCTGCTCCCGCAGCGCTCCGCGCCGCAACACACTCACCGCCTGTGCCGTCTCCAACTCAATCAAAAAATAAAGAACGTTCTCGCTCTCACCGCGGCGAATCGCGAGCATCCGATGCGACGGAATCGTCTTCACCGGCTCGCGATACTCGTAGTACATCTTGAACTTCTCCTGCTCATCCACCGCGTCCAACGCCTTACGGCTCACAACTACGCCTTCATCAAACATCAGCGCACGAACGGCCTTTCGCAGGTCTGCGCTCTCGCTAATCATCTCTGCAACGATATGTCTCGCGCCCTCAAGCGCCTCCTCCACCGAAGCAACGCCCTTCTCGCCATCGACAAACCGCGGAGCCACCAAGCTCAGCGGCTCATCTCCAACCTTCTGCTCCCACAGATAAAGCGCGAGCGGCTCCAACCCCTTCTCACGAGCGATCGTCGCCTTCGTCCGTCGCTTCGGCCGATACGGAAGATACAGATCCTCAAGCTCGCTCTTATCAAGAGTCGCCTCGATCCGAGCCTTCAACTCATCGCTCAGCTTGCCCTGCTCCGCAATCGAAGCCAGAATCGTAGCTCGCCGCGCACCCAGATCGCGGAAGTAAGCGAGCTTCTCCTCGATATCGCGAATCTGCACCTCGTCGAGATTGCCAGTAGCCTCCTTGCGATACCGCGCAATAAAAGGCACCGTCCCTCCCTCATCCAGAAGCGTAATGACCGCTACCAGACCGTGCATCGGGAGGTTGAGAGTTTGGGCAACATGCAGCAGAACTTGGGGAGGAAGAACACTTACGTCAGTCATAGCTTATCTAGCCATGCTACCGCCAACTACCTAGGAAAACTCGCACTGCCGTCACTTACTGCACGACACGAGCAACTCAACGTCGTCATGCTACAAGCAGCGATAAAGAGTGCTACTTTATGTCGCGCCAGTTTGGTCCGATGCCCACCTCAGCAACGATCGGAATGGAGAACTCGGCAACGTGCTCCATCTCCTGCTTCACCAGTTCTTGAAGTTCTTGGGCCTCTTCCGGAACGACGTCGAAGAGCAGTTCGTCATGCACCTGAAGCGTCATCTGCGACTTCAACTTACGATCGCGGATCAGCTGGTCAATCTTAAGCATCGCGAGTTTGATGAGATCAGCAGCAGTCCCTTGGAGCGGCGTGTTGATCGCAGTCCGCTCAGCAAAACCGCGCATGTTGGGGTTGCGGGATTGAATATCAGGGATTGGCCGGATTCGACCAAAGTACGTCTTCACCGATTGATCTCGACGCACTGTCTCGAGTGTCTCTTCAATGAAGCGCTGGACACCTTTATAGCGTTCAAAGTAAGTCTCAATGTAGGTTTTGGCGGTCTTCTGATCAATATTCAACTGCGCCGCAAGCCCAAACGGACTGATGCCATAGACGATGCCAAAATTAACAGCCTTTGCGCGAGCGCGTGTCTCCTTATCCATCGTCACAGCGTCAACGCCAAACACCTCGCTCGCAGTCAACGTGTGAATGTCTTTCCCGGTTCGATAGGCATCGAGTAACAAAGGGTCCTGCGAGAAGTGGGCCATCAGGCGCAGTTCGATCTGCGAATAGTCTGCCGACATCAGCACATTGCCCGGAGCAGGAATAAATGCAGCGCGAATCTCGCGGCCGAGAGCAGTGCGAACAGGAATGTTCTGCAGGTTCGGATTCGTACTGGAGAGGCGGCCAGTCGCCGTACCCACTTGATTGAATGTGGTATGAACACGGCCCATCGCATCGGTAAGCTGAGGAAGCGAGTCGATATAGGTCGATTTGAGCTTCGCGAGTTGACGATATTCGAGCACAAGAGCTGGAACAGCATGATGTTCCGCAAGCTCTTCCAGAACATCCTGAGCCGTAGAGACAACTTTGCCCTTGCCATACTTCATCGGCTTGGGAAGAAGCATCTTGTTGAAGAGAACTTCGCCGAGTTGCTTGGGCGAGTTGATATTGAACCGATGGCCCGAATCAGCATAAATACGCTCGGCTAGATTATCTATATCAACAGCAAGCCGAATGGACATCTCCCCGAGAACCGCGGAGTCAATCCGCACACCCGCCTGCTCCATTCGCAACAGAACAGGAACCAGCGGCAGATCCATCGTCTCGTAGATATGCGTCAGTTCGGCGGCTTCAATCTGACTGCGAAGTGTGCCGGAGAGGCGATGTATCGCGTTGGCCGCTTCGGGCAGCAGATTGGCAATCTCGCTCTCAGTCGGCGTCTTTGAGGCAGGGCTCAGGGCGCGATCGGTAAACCGGGCCGTAACGTCTGGAAGAGTGTGAGAGCCATGCGTCGGGTTGACGAGGTAGCTGTAAAGCATGACGTCATCCCGAACCCCGGCCAGGTCGATCTTGTGAGGCTCGAGCGCCCGAAGGACCGCTTTGAGGTCGTGGGCGTGCTTCGGAAGGGTCGGGTCTTCCAGAGCCTCTCTCAAACCAGGCGCGTGAAGAGAGACGACTATGGCGAAATCAGCAGATGTCGTTAAACCAATCTGGAAAACTGATGCACCTGTCGGAGCCTTAGGCTCCGGACTCTTTGGCTCCGGAGTTTCAAAGAGTGACATGGATTGCGATGGCAGCGGCTCCGGCTCAACCTCTTGTTCTGTGGACAAATCCATGGCGACCTCTTCTGCAAGAGCCCGGGCATCCTCAAAAACAGCCACGGTTAAGCCATTGACTCTTCCGGAAAGATGAATGGAACGAGCATCAGTAAGTAGTGCCGCTATCTGCTCCGGCGTAGGTTGCAGATTGTAGGTAAGGGGAGCACTGGAGATGGAAGGAGCAAGCTCCTTCAGCAAAGTTGTGAACTCGAGCTCCGAGAAAAGTTCACGGCACGCAGCATTGTCTGGCGCCTGGGTAAGCATATCGTCCAGTTCATATTCGATAGGCACCCCGGTGTGAATCGTTACGAGCTCTTTAGAAAGAAGAATGTTGTCGCGATTGTTTTGCAGTGATTCCCGATACGTCTTTCGCTTTACTTCATCCGCGCGATCAAGTGCGGCCTCGACGGTGCCGAACTGCTGAATCAGCTCGACCGAGCCTTTATCGCCGATGCCCGGCGCCCCGGGAATGTTATCGATAGAGTCGCCGCGCAGAGCCATCACATCGATGACACGTTCTGGCGGGACACCTAATGCAGCCTCAACACCCGCACTGTCGAGAATGAGGTTGTCCTTCGTTGGATTGAGAATCAACACGTCTTCATTGACGAGCTGCATCATATCCTTATCAGAAGAAACAACGTAGACCTTGTGGCCCAGAGCAGAGAGCTTGCAGGACAGTGTTCCTATTACGTCGTCCGCCTCGAATCCCTCGTAACTAAGAATTGGGATGCGAAAGGCTTCAAGGGCACGGCGAATGAAGGGAAGCTGTTGTGCAAGATCGGCGGGCATCTCTGTTCGGTTGGCTTTGTAGCCAAGGTAATCGATCTCTTCAAACTGCTGGGTTTTGATGTTGAACTTCTTCACCGACTTCATCTCGCGAGCACGCTCGTCGCGGAAGACCGGACCGGACAGGTCGTAAATGGCAGCAAGATAGTGAGGAGAAAAGTCTTTGCGAAGCTTGTTGATCATATTCACGAAGACATAGGTCGCCGCCGTGGGAATGCCGCTCCGCGTGGACATAGGGCGCTGACGCTGCATCGCGTGGTATGCGCGGAAGATAAAAGCCATGCTGTCCAGGAGGTAGATCGGGGGCTTCTGCTCGGAGGATGCTTTGGTGTCGGGTGTCTTTGCCATTCTGTCTGATGGTAGCGCGTTGCAGCTGGACGTGGGACCGCCGAAGATGGGCAGTCATCTCAGCACTCAGAAATAAAGTTGAAAATCGTGGCATGTTTTTCGCACCTGTTTTCAACGCGTCTTCCCACCACGTTCCACCATGCAATTCACCAGGTTCTACCACGCAAAAAACCACGTCTTGCACACAGGTTTTTCAAAAATCCCCTGCAAAAACCACTTTAAGGCGCAAGAAACCATCCCCATTTTTTCGATCCGGAACCGTCTTCAGGAAGGGAGCCTAAAGAAGAAGCATGCAGTCGCCATAACTGAAAAAGCGGTACCTCTGCTCAACGGCATGAGCGTAAGCAGCAAGCACTCCTTCCCTTCCATCAGCTCCCCCTGCAAAGGCGCTGACCAGCATAAGCAACGTGGATTGTGGAAGATGGAAGTTTGTCAGGAGACCGCTCACAATCTTGAACCTATAGCCAGGACTGATGAAGATGCTCGTCTGACCCGAGTGAGGTTCGAGAAAGTTTCCTGCAGACATATGGGCGCAATGTTCAAGCGTACGGGTCGTGGTCGTGCCAGCTGCGATGATGCGGCGGCCTTCGCTAAGAGCGGAGTTGATGGCCTCTGCGGTCGTCGCAGGAAGCGTGTAGTGTTCGGCGTGGAGGCGGATGTCTTCCAGCTTTTCAGCCCGGACTGGTTGAAAGGTTCCTAATCCCACGTGGAGGGTGAGGGTTTCAACCTGGATGTTGTTTCGTTTCAGTTGGTTGAGGATCTCAGGGGTGAAGTGGAGGCCGGCGGTGGGGGCGGCGGCGCTGCCGGATTCTTGGGAGAAGACTGTCTGGTAGCGGTCGCGATCGGCCTCGCTGTCCTCGCGGTGAATGTACGGGGGGAGCGGCATGTGGCCTATTTTGTTGAGGATGGCGTGGAAGTCTAGCACGGGGGAGAAACGGAGGGCGCGTTCGCCGAACTTGGAGGCGGAGATAATTTCCGCTTCCAGCAAGGGTTTTGCTTCGTTAGGGGCGTGGAAGAGGAGGCGTTCGCCGGGCTGGATCTTGCGGCTGGGGCGGACTAATGCCGTCCAATCATTTGGGGCAAGTTGTTGTGTGAGCAGGACTTCGATGCGGCCTGTGGGGTCGGGCGAGTTTTGTTGGGTTTGTTGGCTGCGGGCGCGGGTGGCGTAGAGGCGCGCCGGTAAGACGCGGCTGTCATTGAGGATGAGGAGGTCGCCGGGGCTGAGGATTTGGGGGATGTTTCGAAAAAAATTGTCGTGGTACCGGCCGGTGGTCCGGTCGAAGAGGAGCATGCGGCTGGAGCCGCGAATCGCCGGTGGGGACTGGGCTATCAGCTCTTCGGGGAGGTCGAAATTGAAGTCGGATACGAGCAATCTATGTCAATTTTAGCGGTGAAATCGTGGTGAGTTGTGTGGTGAAACGCGGTGACGATGTGGTGTTTTGTGTGGTGAATTTTGACGACGAAAAATACGCCAACTTTTTCAACTTTTTTTCCGATTTTTTCCAGGATTGCTGATTCGAGACTCGGCCAGTTCGACGGCGCGATCGAGGGCGGCCTGAACGGCTTCCTCGTTGGCGGTCGTCAGAAGGGGCCAGCCTATGAAGACCCGTGAGAACGGCTTGGGGATGAAAAAGCGGTCCCAGGAGCGAAGCTGCCAGGCTCGCTCAGGGAGGACGTAGAAGGTTCCGACTCGGCTGTCGGCGAGTTGGGCGAGCTGGGTGACGCCGGGTTTGGCGACCATGGCGGGACCGCGCGGGCCGTCGGCGGTGATGGCGCAGTAGTGGCCGTCCAGGTAGGCCTTATGCATGTTCCGCAGGCCTAGGGAGCCTGACCGTGAACTGGAGCCTCGTATAGCCATGTAGCCGAGGCGCTCTACGGTGCGGGCGATCAGTTCGCCGTCGAAGCTGGGGCTAATGAGGATGGCGATGTCGTGGTTGCGGAAGTGCCAGGCGCTGGTGAGCAGGCAGCGGTGCCAGAAGGCGTAGACGGCTGGGGGTGGGGCGTCGAAGCCAAGGGGGGCGCCGGGGTCGCGGACGTCTTCGAAGCGGAGGGTCATGCCGAGGAGGCGGATGGTCGCGCTCGCGAGGCGGGGGACGATGGCGAGGGCGAGGCGTTGTTTGAGGGTGTAGGTGGAGGCCACTTCGTTCAGTTTACCTGCCTGTCCTGCCGGGCGTTCGCACGCCTTTTTAGAGCTTCGCGTGGTCCTCCCGTTGGTCGGAATCAATCTTCCCTCGCGACCAACGGGAGCGCCGAGCGAAGCGGTATACGCGTCACGAAGTGACCGCCCTCCGCGCAGGAGGCCCGTCCGGCTGGACAGATCCCCAGAAAAAGACTCAAGAAGAAGTCCGGCCCTTTACGATCAATTTACCGCAAACGTGATTTGCTTAATGCGCTTGTGAGAGGGCTGCCTATGCGTTGCTTCAATCGACTCCTCCTTTTCTCTCTTGTTTTGTCGTCAGGGTTTGAATCGAGCGCGCGGACAGCGACGGCTGCTCCTACCAACGCTGACGTTGAGGAGCTACGACAGACGGTGCACGATCTGGCGCTGCGGGTAAGCGCGCTGGAGGCAGAGCTGCACAAGGAACGGCCAGTTGCGACGACAGAGGTGGCGACGCTGAGGCCGGCGGTTCTGATCGGCCCTGCTGCAGAAGTCCGAAGCAGTGTGGAGAGCGTGTCGAGCAGCAGCGTAGCGTCTGTTCCGGCGTCGGCAGCAGTGAGTCACCAAGCCACTTCAACACCAGCTTCTCCTGTGGCTTCGATCCTGCCAACACAACTGCCCGGCGGCGCAACGCTGAACTACACCTTCGACGGGTACTACGATTACGACTTCAATCATCCGATTGGGCGGGTTCAGTATCTACGGACCTACGACGTGCTGAGCAATGCGTTCAGCATCAATCAGGCTGACGTCGTGTTTGCGCGCGACCCTGATGTTGCGGCGGGGAGGCGGTACGGAGTTCGGTTGGATCTGCAGTTTGGACAGGCGACGGAGACGCTGCAGGGGAGTCCGCAGAATGAGCCGCGACCGGATATCTACCGGAATATCTTTCAGGTGTATGGAACGTATGTCGTTCCGCTGGGGAAGGGACTGACGGTAGATGTGGGCAAGTGGGCGAGCTCGCTGGGAATCGAAGGCAACTATACGAAAGACCAGGTGAACTACTCGCGGTCGTTCTTCTTCGACTATCTGCCGTTCTATCATGCTGGCGTCCGGAGCAGCTACAAGGTGAACGACAAGCTGGCGGTGAACTACTGGCTGGTGAATGGAACCGATCAGTCTGAGCCTACGAACTCGTTCAAGGACGAACTGTTCGGATTCACGGCGCAACCTGTAAAGAGTGTGCTTTGGAACTTCAACTACTACCTTGGACAAGACCATCCGGATGCTGCGCCGGCTATGAACTGCACTACGCCGGTACAGCCTGGGCTGTGCCTGAAGGCGATTACTCCTGCTCCGGATGGCAAGCAGCATATCTTCGACAGCTACGTGACGTGGAACGCTACGCCGAAGCTGGCGCTCTCGCTTGAAGGGGACTATTTAATCTCGCGGGAGTGGGCGAATGCTGCGCCTGGTGAGTCTTCCGCGCCTGCGCATGTGGATGGCGGGGCGGCTTATGCACGGTATCAGCTGACGCCGAAGATGGCTCTGGGCGGACGGACCGAGTACTTGTCGGATCGTGGAGGACTCTTCAGCGGGACGACTCAGGCGCTGAAGGAGTTTACGGGGACTTATGAGTACAAGTTCGGCGAAGGATTTTTGACTCGTGTGGAGTATCGAAGGGACTGGAGCAATGTTCCGTTCTTTTTGACGAACAAGCCTGGGGTGTTGTCGACGGATCAGCCTACGCTGACTATGGGTATGGTTTGGTGGGTTGGTGGGAAGACCGGGGCTTGGTGAGATGAGACTCACATGTCTTGCGGGACGGGCCCACTGCGCTTGCCACCCCACGAACGAAGACCTGTTCGTGGGGACCCCGATGCGGGCGGTCACTTCGTGACGTATATACCTTGTTTGGGCGAGGCTTGCTGCTTCGGTCCTCCCGTTGGTCGGAAACGGGCTGACCTTTTGTCGGAACAGACGACTAGCTGTACCTTAGCCAGCGTAGGATCTCGGGGAGGTTGGGCTTCTTGCCGTACATGAGAATGCCGACGCGATAGATGCGGCTCGCAACCCAGAGGATGGCAAGGATCGTCAGGCTCATGAGCACGAACGAGAGACCGATCTGCCAGGGTGGAACTGTGGTGAGGGAGATGCGAAAGTTCATCAGGAGAGGGCTGCAGAAGGGGATGAGGGAGACGATCTGGGCGAGGGTGGAGTTGGGTGCGCGCACGATGACGAAGATCATGAGGAAACAAAACGCTAGCGGGATAACAAGGAACATATTGAGCTGCTGGAGCTCCTGCTCGGAGTTCGTCATGGCCCCTAGAGCGGCCGCGATGCTGGAGTAGACCAGAAAGCCAAAGATGAAGTAGGCGACGAAGAAGAAGATCTGCGTGGCGCTGATGAGCGCATGGCCGCTGCCGATGAGGCCGGTTGCGAGCGAGGTTGAACCTAGTGCAGCGGCGGCCAGCATCCAGACGCCAACCTGCGTGATGCCGACGGCGCCGACGCCGAGGATCTTGCCGGCGAGCATCTCGTCGGGCCTGATGGTGGAGAGCATGACCTCGAAGACGCGGCTGCTCTTTTCTTCGATGATGGAGCGCGCGGTGTTCATGCCGTAAAGCATGATGACCATGTACATGAGGAAGAAGAGGAGATAGGCGGCACCGAAGGCGGCGCGGCTGTCGCCGGTCTTGCTGGTGTCGATGACGACGGGAGCCATGAGGGCCGCGATGTCCGACGACCCCATGCCCTGGCGGCCTAGGCCTTCGCGGGTGAGGACGTTTTGGATTGCGGTGGAGAGTAAGTCTTCGGTGCTGATGTCGCCGGCTGAGCGGGGAATGTAGGTGAAGGTGGGACGAGCGTTTGGCTGTGGGGCCGGCGTGACGACGAGATAGCCCGTGAGGTCTCCGGATTTGCTCTGCAGATTGCGGTCGAGGTTGGCGCGGATCTCGTCGGTGTTGGATGCGGAGGTTGGGGTGAGAACTTCGACCGTCATGCCACTGTTTTTTCCGGTCTGGAGTTCGTGCCTAAGGTCGGCGGAGAAGGAGGAGTCGGTCGAGACGATGGCAATGTGGGCGGAGGATCTTGTGCGAGAGGCGAGATAGCCGCTGCCAAAGACAAAGGCTCCCATGAAGAGCGGAATGAGAATGGTGGCGATGAGAAAGGCCCTGGTGCGGATGCGCTCGAGGTACTCGCGTTTGGCGATGAGCCAGATGTTATGCATGAACTTTTTCTCCAGCCGGGATACCGGTTTCCTCGGAGACCTTTTCGATGAAGATCTCTTCGAGTGTCGGCTCCATGACTTCGAAGCGGGTGATGCGGGCGCCGGTGCGGATGGCTTCGGCGAGGAGGGATTGGGCGTCGGCTCCGTCGTCTCCTGAGGTGCGGAGGCGGATTTCGGCGTGGCCGCCGTAGTTCTTGGCGGAGTGGATGGCGGGGTGGTTGAGGAAGGAGTCGTTGCCGGTGAAGTTGATGAGGACGCGGTTTGCGGGGTAGCGGGACTTGATCTCGCGCATGGAACCGGAGAGGACGAGGTGGCTGTTGTGGATGAGGCAGATGTTGTCGCAGATCTTTTCGACCTGATCCATGCGGTGGGTGGAGAAAAGAATGGTGCGGCCCTGTTTGCGGAGGTCGACGAGAGTGTCCATCAGGAGGACAGCGTTGACGGGGTCGAGGCCGCTGAAGGGCTCGTCCATGATGATGAGCTCTGGCTCGTGGAGGAGGGTGGAGATGAACTGGATCTTTTGCTGCATGCCCTTGGAGAGTTCTTCGGTCTTCTTGTCGATGGATGGGGTGATGCCGAGGCGGTCGCACCAGTCGTGCGCTCGCTTGGATGCAATGGTGGCGTCTAGACCGCGGAGCTGGCCGAGGAAGATGAGTTGGTCCATGACCTTCATCTTTTTGTAGAGGCCGCGCTCTTCGGGGAGATAGCCGACGCGTTTGAGGAGGTCGCGGTTGAAGGGCTGGCCGAAGAGGCTGACGGTGCCGGAGTCGGGGACCGTGATGCCGATCATCATGCGGATGGAGGAGGTTTTGCCGGAGCCGTTGGGGCCGAGGAGGCCGAACATGCTGCCCGGCTCGACGGTGAAACTGAGGTCTGCTACGGCGATCTTGGTGTCGTAGGCCTTGCGGACATGTTGCAGTTCTACGATGGGCATGGGTTCTCGTGTATTCAGTTAATGCAAGTTTAGCAGGGGGTTTAGGTATCTTTGTGTGGGGTCAAAGTACGGATAGCTGCTCGGCGATACGGGCGTCGCGGTGTCTGCGATCGAGCCGGGCGGAGAGGATGGCGAGGATCAAGGTGATGAGGGTCACGATGATGCTGGCGAGAGGGAGTTGGCGGTAGGTGTAGCCGGCGGTGAGCATCATACCGCCGAGAGAGGCTCCGGTGGCGTTGCCGAAGTTGAAGGCTCCCTGGTTGAGGGTAGAAGCGAGGTTGGGGGCGGCGGCGGCCTGGTCGACGATGCGGGATTGGAGCGGGGCTCCGGCGGCGAACTGGATCGCTCCCCAGATGAGGATTGTGGCGATGGCGGGGATGACGTGGGGTTCGGCGTAATACAGCGCCAGGAGCGAGGCCAGAAGGGTGAGGAGAGCGCCGATGAGGAAGGCCATTGGGCGCCAGTCGCTGAGAGTGCCGCCGAGGAAGTTGCCTACGGTGATGCCGACGCCGAAGAGAAGAAGCGTGAGTGTGACGGCGTGGGGGGAGACCAGGGTTACGGCTTCGAGGGTTGGGGCGATGTAGGTGAAGACGCAGAAGAGCGAGGCGGAGGTAAGGACGCTCATGGCGAGGACGAGCAGGACTTGAGGCTTGCGGAGGACTCGGAACTCGTGGAGGAGACCGCCGGAGCCTGCCGCTTGCTTAGGGACCAGGAAGAAGACGGCAGTTGCGGCGAGGAGGCCTATGGGGACGATGGCCCAGAAGGCGAATCTCCAGCCGTAGGCCTGGCCCAGGGCGGTGCCAGCTGGAACTCCAAGGACGTTGGCGAGTGTTAGCCCGGAAAACATGAGCGCGATCGCCTGGGCGCGCTGGTTGCGGGGAACCAGATTTGCAGCGACGACGCTGCCGATGCCGAAGAAGGCTCCGTGGCAGAGGGCGGTAAGGACGCGGGCGGCGAAGAGGAGGTTGTAGGTGGGGGCTACGGCGCAGGCCAGGTTGCCCAGGGTGAAGACGCCCATGAGAAGAAGGAGGGCAAGTTTGCGCTCGAGGCGGGCGGTGGCGATGGCTACGATTGGCGCGCCGATGGTGACGGAGAGCGCGTAACCGGTGACGAGGACGCCTGCCTTGGGGATGCTGACGTGGAAGTCGTCGGCGAGGTTGGGCAGCAGGCCCATGATGATGAACTCGGAGGTGCCGATGCCGAAGGCGGCTACAGCAAGCGCCATCAGCGGCGTGTGCAGCAGGATGTTTTTGCGCTCGGCGGTCGTTACTGAGCTCGCTTCAGAGGCAGGCATTCTTTTATTGCAACATATCTGCTGTCAATACTGAAGGGCTGTTGTGGAGGTGCGGGAGTTGGCCACGGCTGGTTCTTGGTAGCATCGGTCTGTGCTGGAACTTTCTACACCTATCAAGTTTGTGAAGCTCGTGGGGGAGCGGATTGCGGTCGAGCTTGCCAAGCGCGGCGTCGAGACGGTCGAGGATCTGCTGTATCACCTGCCCTTTCGCTATGAGGATCGCCTGAACCCCGTGCCGATGAACGAACTGAAGGCGGGGACGATGGCATCAGTGATCGGCGAGGTGCGCGGGACGGTGCTGCTGCAGACGCGGAGCATGCCGTTGTTTGAGATGACAGTGGGGCAGGGACTCAGCACGGTGAAGTGCATGTGGTTTCGCGGGACATATCTGAGGGACAAGTTTCACGTGGGGCAGATGGTTGCGCTGTATGGCAAGCTTGAACCTTCGCGGAGCAGCGCGGGAAAGTTCAAGATGATTCAGCCGCAGTTTGAGATTCTGCCTTCGGGGGCCGGTGCGGATGCTGAGTTTTCCATGCTTGAGGTTGGGCGGATTGTGCCGGTGTATGAGTCGCTGGGGGGCACTACGGCGTGGGGAGCGAAGCTGGGATCGAAGTGGCTCAGGCGGGTGATCTGGGCTCTGTTTGAAGAACTTGAGGATGCTGGCAGCATACATCCCACCCATCGCGGTGAGACTGCGATGGATGGGGCACCCAGACTGCGTGGGCCGGGAGAGAACGGAGTGTCTGAGACGTTGCCAGGGGCGATGCTTAAGCGGCTGGAGTTTCCTGAGCGGCTGAAGGCGCTGCAGGCTGTGCATTTTCCTGAAGCCGGAACACCGATGGTGGAGTTGATGTCGGCGACGACGCCGGGACATCGGCGGTTGATCTTCGAAGAGTTCTTCTACCTCGAGCTGGGACTGGAGTTGAAGCGGCGGCGCATGAGGGAGCGCGAAGGCACTGCGTTCGTGACGAATGTGAAGGTGCGGGAGGCGATCAAGCAGGTGCTTCCCTTCCATCCGACTGCGGCGCAGAAGCGCGTGCTGGGCGAGATTGCGAGCGATATGCGCAGGCCGCAGCCAATGCGGCGATTGCTGCAGGGCGATGTGGGGTCAGGCAAGACGATCGTCGCGATGCAGGCTGCGCTGGTAGCTATTGAAAACGGCTACCAGACGGCTTTGATGGCACCGACGGAGATTCTGGCGACGCAGCACTATCTTTCCGCGAGGAAGCTGCTGGGTGATGTGCTGTCGCCGCGAACGGGAAGGCCTTATCGGGTGACCCTTCTGACGGGATCGCTGGATGAGGCGACGAAACGGGAGGCGCGTGGAAGAATCTTCCGCGGCGAGACCGATCTTGCGATTGGGACTCATGCGCTGATCGAGGATAAAGTCGACTTTGAAAACCTTGGCCTTGTGATTGTCGATGAACAGCACAGGTTCGGCGTGCAGCAGCGATTTCGATTGATGAAGAAGCCGGGTGCGCTCGATCCGGATGTACTGGTGATGACGGCTACGCCAATTCCGCGAACACTTGCGTTGACGTTGTACGGCGATCTTGACGCGAGTGTGATCGATGAACTGCCGCCGGGGCGCACTTCGGTTGTGACTAGACGAACGACAGAGGAACGGGCAGAAGACGTGTGGGCTTTTGTGCGCAAGCAGGTCGAGGCAGGACGGCAGGCGTATATCGTGTATCCGGTGATTGAAGGTGCGAAGGATGATCAACCAGAGTTGGATTTTCCGCAGGATGTTGAACCGGAGGAGGCGAGCGCAAGCGTAAAAGCAAAAGCAGATTCCTCCGCTGCGCTGCGGAATGACAACAAAGAAACAGCGGCGCGGAAGAAGGGGACGGCCGTGAAGGGCGGAAGTGCAAAGGCTACGCGCACGAAGTCTTCTGCGAAGACGGAGAAGTTGTTTGAGCCGAAGAGAGCGCTTCGAGCAGCGACGGATATGTATGAGGAGCTGCGGCTGGGGCCACTGACTGGACTACGACTTGGGCTGCTGCATGGGCGGTTGAGCGCGGACGACAAGGACGTGACGATGCGGCGGTTTCAGCGGGGAGACCTTGATGTGCTGATTGCGACGACGGTGATCGAAGTGGGCGTCGATGTTCCTAACGCTTCGGTGATGGTGATCGAACATGCCGAGCGGTTCGGGTTGGCGCAGATGCATCAGTTGCGCGGACGGGTTGGCCGTGGAGCGGCGAAGAGCTTCTGCGTGTTGATGACAGGCGGAAGGGTAAGCGAACAGGCTGAGGCCAGACTGGATGCGATGCTGCGCACGCAGAATGGGTTTGAACTGGCTGAGCTTGATCTGCAGCAACGCGGGCCAGGAGAGTTCTTTGGAACACGCCAGGCCGGTATGCCGGAGTTCAGGGTTGCGAATCTGATACGCGACCGTGCGCTGCTGGAGTTGGCCAAGACGGAGGCTGCGCGCTTTGCGTCGGAACCTGATCCATCCGTTTTGAGTGAAGAGAAGGACGCTGTGTGGGCGCGGTTGAAGATGCAGTGGCAGAGGAAGTATGGCTTGGTCGAGGCGTAATTTCTTTGAACCTCTGCTGCAGATTAGAGACCGCTCTTCGTTGCGAGATGCCTAGCTTGCCGTCGCGTGAGTGAAGGAACCAAGTTGTGGAGATTGCGATGTCGACGCAACGATGGCCTTCTTCGGGCCACGCTTGCGCGCTACGAGGACTCGGATACGTTCGATCATCTCCGCCGGGGACGAAGCGCCTTTAGGGAGGAAGACATCGGCGTGAACGGCTCGATCGAATGCGTTGACGGTGCCGGAGACGATCATCGCGGGCAAGCCGGGATGGAGTTGCTTGGCGCGGCGGACCAGTTCGTTGCCGTCCATCTGCGGCATGATGAGATCGCAGAGAATGAGGTCGAGTGTGCCAGGGAGATATTGATCGAGAACGGTGAGCGCCTCCTGCGCGCTGTGGGCAGCGATGACGCGATAGCCACGAGTCTCGAGGAGGAAGGTGCGGACGGAGAGAATTTGTTCATTGTCATCTACGCAGAGAATCGTTTTCTTGGGGCGCATGCAGTCTCTCTTCTGCCGGACACCACCTTCTGGTGGCTCGCGGCCGATGGGCCAGTCTGACGCGTCTGCTGGTTTGCAGACGGGCCGGTCTGGTGGTGTTCAAAACTTCCCCGTGGTTCGGCCGGATGCGGCTCTCAGCGCGTAGTGGGTCCGCTGCTCCGGAAGCGGAGAAGACGGAATGAGCAAGGCTCTCCTGTCTGCTCCACGAGGGATCAGGGCCATCTGTCCAGCGAGCGAAGCTGCCGAACCGCGGGGTGCGAGAGAGGCTGTAGGCCGGCGCAGGTTGCCACGCGGCTCCGAGAGCGCAGGGGATCCTTCTGCTGCGGATACAGTGAGTGTCGATGCCGGAGATGCTGGCATCGATCTCACTGCGCGTGCAGACAGTAAGATTGCGCTGGGGAGTCACGACTGCGGGGCAGTCGAGCTTCTCTCAACTCAAATTGTCAGAAAACAGGCGAAAGCAAATCATCTCCAACGACGCTTCCCTTTTGCAGGCAACGTCGTCGTCAACGCTTTCCAACAGTACGAATGAGTGGGTAACTTGGCAAGCGGCGAAGTTTGGGCGAAGACTCGCAATATTAGAGCTTGCACATCCACCGATCCTCGGAAGGGGCCGTATTCATTGGCGATTCATGATGGGCGCCTGTTGAAATCGAGTGCATCACGGCAGGAAAAAGCGTCCCGTTGCAACAGGAATGGTGCGGCCACCGACGAACACTTTTGTGACGATGCCGTCTTCGAGTGCGGCGCTGACATGAATGCGACTGGGACGAAGCATCTCGATTCCCTGCTCGATGACGATCTGCTGTCCGCTGGCAGCGAGTCCATGACGGACGAGGTAAGCGATGGTGCAGCCGGAGGCAGAGCCGGTCGCAGGATCTTCGCCGGAGTCGAACTGCATGCGTGCGTGCCATTGTGCTGCTGAGTTCTCATTAGCGGGAGCAATGCAGTGGAAGAACTTCGCGCCGACGCGGTCAAGAAACTGGCGAGCGCTTTGCGAACCAAGGATGTGCAGACGGCTGGCGACCTCGAGCGATCGCAAGGGTACGATGCAGTACGCCATGCCGGTGGAGATGACCTGCGCGGGGAGATGTGGGTCGAGGTCTTCGATGGAGAGATTGAGCGCACTGGCCAGGGCTGCGCGGTCGTCGGGAGTGCTGAGAGCTTTGCCAAAGGTTGGATCGTTCTGTCGCATAGTACCGAAGACTCCGAGCTCTTGAGGCTGTGGAGCCTGGAAGCGAACTGGGATTGGACCGATTCCCAGATCGAGAGTGATCTGCTCTGCGCCGCGAAGGGTTGGGTGATTCCAATAGAGCCAGCTGGCCGTGCCAAGGGTTGGGTGGCCGGCGAAGGGGACCTCTTCGATGGTGAGGAAGATGCGGACCTGGACGCCGCGTTCGCGCTCGATCTCCGGGGCTCGGGAAAGGATGAAGGTGGTTTCACTCAGGTTGGTCTCGCGGGCCAGGGCCTGCATCTCGTCGGAGGTGAGGCCGCGAGCGTCGGTGAAGATGGCAAGCGCGTTGCCTTCGAGAGGACGTTCGGCGAAGACGTCGACCTGGGCGAAGTCGAAGATGCGAGAGGTCGACGGGTGTGCTGTTGTCGACGCAACGGCGGGGCTGTCATTTGACATGGATGCTCCTCGGAAGTATCTTTTGAAAAGACCGCGATGGGGTGAACCGGCCTCATGCTAGCTTAGCTGGCTGCGGTACAAAACATATAGCGATGACGATGATGCCCAACTCGATGTCCACACTCTGCTGCTGTTGCTGTAGCCCAGTGTGGGTGTGTCGATGAGCTAATCGAAGCAGACCCTCTTCGAGGAGCACATAGACCCACCCAGAGCGAATAAGCCGGGTGGGTTTTCTACGTTGAGCATCAGAAGATCAGACCATGTTGGCGAGCAGTTCATTTAGGAATTGAAGGATTGGGTGAACCCCAAAGAAGGCGAATCGACCATGTCACTCCGCATCAACGATATTGCTCCCGATTTCACTGCCGAAACTACCCAGGGCACGATTCATTTCCATGAATGGATTGGTGACAATTGGGCCGTTCTCTTCTCGCACCCGAAGGACTTTACGCCAGTGTGTACCACCGAACTCGGCGCGGTGGCGAATCTGGAGGGCGACTTCGCCAAGCGTGGCGCCAAGGTGATCGGACTCAGTGTGGACCCGATCGTAAACCACGAGAGATGGGCCGCGGATATTGAGGAGGTGGGAGGCGCGAAGGTCAACTATCCGTTGATCGGCGACACGGAGCTGAAGATTGCGAAGCTCTATGACATGCTTGCGGCCGATGCGGGAGAGACTTCAGAGGGGCGAACTGCTGCGAACAACGCGCCGGTGCGCACTGTGTTTGTGATTGGCCCCGACAAAAGGATCAAGCTGACACTCGCGTATCCGATGACGACGGGTCGCAACTTCGATGAGATTATTCGCGTGCTCGACTCGATGCAGCTGACGACAAAACATAAGGTCGCGACGCCGGCGAACTGGAAGCAGGGCGAGGACGTCATCATCACTGGAGCAGTGTCGAATGAGGATGCCGATAAGATCTTCCCCGGTTACAAAACGGTGAAGCCTTACCTCCGCACGGTGGCACAACCGGAGTAGAGTTGGACAAGGTCTCCGCTATACTTCTGTTTTGTAGCGAGCAAGGGCACCGATGGCGAAGTGGCTAACGCGCTGGTCTGCAAAACCAGTATTCATGGGTTCAAATCCCATTCGGTGCTCCATAAAATTCAGCCACTCGACGAACAAAGACGGGTGATCGTGAGAGCCTGAGATATTCGCAGAGTTCTTTGAGATCTATATCCTCACCTTATAACCTTGCTGCGACGCTAGCCCTTGATGAAGATGTAGAGTTGACCGAAGCGGGGGATGTGGAGGCTAACATAGGACCTTTACTGTCCCTGCGCGTTTGCTTGCCCTCATTGAGTACGCCGGGCTCATCGATTAACATGCGGCTAACATGCGGCGGATGGTATTCGGGTCGAATCTCCACACCCAGTTCTAGCGGACCCCGACATAACCCACGCCACGCTACTCCCGGAACATATGATTCAAAATCGCATTCATCAGCGGTTCGATCACCACCACGTCCGCCGGATAAGACCAGAACCCAATCAGGTATCGCACCATCTCGCTGACGCGCTTCTTCACACCCTCGCGAAATTCTCTTTGCTCCTCGATCGACAGCTGCGCCAGTTGCAGCCCGTTCAGGGTGCTGTCGATAGGGTTCGTATGCTTCGGCGTATACCGTATCGGCCCAAGCTCTCCCGCTTCACTCATCACGGGATCGGTCAACACCATCCGCGCCACCATCCGTCCCCGGTCATAGTCATGCACGCGATACCGCTCATCGAAGAACCCCAGAAAGCCCGTCAGGTCCGCTCCTGCCAGCAACTCCTCGGAAACCGCGATTCCATATATCCGCATATAGTCACACTGTCCCAGATTCGCCGCCGTCTCAAACGCAAGCACCGTATCGCGAAACGCATCGGCGGCGTAGCTTCCTGGCCCCAGACTTGCAATCTCCTCCTTGTATTGGTGTCCAATCCGCCGCCTGGCCTCAGCCAGACTCTCTCTTCCGATTTTCGCGACCTGCCTCGTCCCCGTGCGCGTCGGCTGCGAAAACAACACCTTCAGCAAACCATCCGCGGTTCTCTTTAGGCTTCCGCTCTTGATTTCGCCTGAACGCAGCTTCTCTACCAGTTCGCTGGCACGAGCGTCCATGAGAGCAATCTGCTCATTCATCTCCACCGCTGTAATCCAGTCCTGAAACTCTGACTGACCTAGCAGTACCTTCGCCCACCGTTTCATCATCTGAAAGTAGTCTGCATTCACCTCACAAAAGCTCGAATCCGCGCTCGAAGTTCTCCCGTGCGGCGACACAAACAAATAGAACCGGCTGTCGTTGTACCAATGCCTGTCGATCTCATCCACCAGGTTTTTAGCCATACCCAACGGCTCGTTCTGCAGGATTCCGCCGTCGGTGTACGTAAACCTCGACGGATCATCCGTCCACGGTTCCAAGCCGTTTTTTGCGTAGTCCGCCCGCCGGCGGTCCATCTCCTTTGCGCGAAAGGCCAACGGATATGCCCCGCTTGCCACCGATGCGTCCGCCAACTCACGCCACACCTCCGGCTTATCGCTCCCGTCCACACTCACCACTCGTGTCATCTGGTCTTCATGCCGCGTGTAAATGAACTTCCCGCAAGGCTGCATGTCATAGCCGTAGTCCACGCCGTTTAGGTTCGTCAGCGTCATTCCGATGGAGATGGACCGCGCAGCAGCCAGGTGCGTTATGGGAGCTGGCCACTCTCCCGACGCATATCGTCCCAGTATCGTATCCTTTGCGATCCCCTCAACCACGTTCGACGAAAAGATCGAACGCAGCGGCGGCTCCACTTGGCCGGTCGTTTCGTCCACCGTCTTCAACAACCCCTCGAGGTCGATCCGTTTCACCCACACGTTGTACAGCGGATTGTCGTACGGATCGCGAAACTCATTGGCCGAGTACAACATCTTATGCGCCACAATCACGGCCGTCATCGCACCGGCCGAAGCACCCGTCATGACATCGATAAGAATCTTCTCGTCATCCGTCACCCCTTCGGCGGAGTTATGCTGATGAATTGCATCCAGTACCTCATACAGAACACCCGCCTCGTAACTCCCCAACGACACCGCACCCGCAATCGTAATAGCCAGCCGCTTCGGCATATCTCTCCTCGCAGCAGAATTAGAGCACCCTTCCGAACTGGAAACCATATACCTAATTGGTCATAGCCCCTTGGTGGTAACTACTGATTCTATTGATCAATATCACCCCGGCTCATCTTGTATCACCTGGCTTCGCTGGTCTGCAAAACCAGTATCATGAGTTCAAATCCCATTCGGCGCTCCATAAGATCGACCCTTTTGCGAGACTATCCTGTAGCGGTAGTCGCTAAACTATCCGCAACATTGGCGAGTCCTAAAAGTGAATCACGGCATCGCGGTGGGATAGCCCTGCCATAGATATTCCAGAGCCTCCGGTAGAGTCTGCTGTTTCACGGCCCGGTCGACGTGCCCGGCGTTGCGGGCAAAGACAAACTGGTAATGGTAGCCCTTTGCGGCCAGCACTTTGGCCATGTTCTCATTGGCGACGACCCAGTCGTGCATATTGTCACGCATGACATTTGGATTGAGAAGGTCCCTGTCGCCCACCTCCATCCAGATTCGCAGCGGCTTGACCGGGGAGTTCGGGATGAGGTGTTCATGAAACTCCCATGCGCCGTGAGGAGTTTTGGCGTTGTATGGCCATTGTTGATTCACGTACGTGCCCGAATAGGTTAGAACGCGGTGGTATAGCTCAGGGTGATACCAGGCCATGATGAGTGCGCACGAACCACCGGAGCTACCGCCCATCGTCGCGCGGCCGTCGGGATCTTTGGTCAATTTCACGTTGTATCTCTTCTCGACCAGGGGGACCACTTCTTTCTCGACGAACTCCGCATACAACCCTGACATAGTGTCGTATTCCAGGCCGCGTTCGCTGCCCTGAGCATCGCTCCCGCCATTGCTTATGGAGATGGCGATCATCACTGGCACTCGGCGCTCGGCGATCAAATTGTCCAGGGCCGTGAACAGCGCACGGTCGGGTCCATCTGTTCCGACGAGGAATGGCGCGACGCTGCCTGGAGCGTATTGTTTGGGGACGTAAACCGTCACTCGCCGAGTGTAGGAAGCGGGGTGGGTGCTTACCACCAGTTTGGCGGAGTCAGTGGGATCGACAGTGCCATAGGTACCGGCCTCCCGCGCGATGCCGGGATAGATCTTGCTGTCAGCGGAATCCATAGTGAACTCATACACCGTTCCCTGCGGCACTCCTTCGCGCGCAGTCATCTCCGGGGCCGGGTTGTGAGTGGGGCCAAGGATAAAGTTCCCATCGGCATTTGTGGGAGCATTGGTGCCGTCGGGCAACTCCCTGGCCGCGACATAACCAGACGTGTGTGGATCGCGTGTGGGTGGAGTAGGACGAACGGGGTGGCTTGCTACCGGCGGCGTTGGTGGCGCCTGGGCGATCGCCAGACTGACGCCCAGGCTGATCAGGAATACGACGCTCAAAAGACGGAACAATGAGGACTCCTTTTCTGGTTTCAGCTATATCTCATTCCTGACGCCAGGGACGTTGCTCTGCTTGCCTTTGCTCTGACCGTAATGCTTCACTAGTAGTTTATGGTTACCAAGCATCGGCGTAGCCTGAAGGAGCATAAATATGAGCAATGAATCGACAGTCGCGCTCGTCCCCCCGTTCACGCAGGAGACGGCAATCCTTAAAGTTCGCAAGGCCGAGGACGGCTGGAACTCGCGCGATCCTGAAAAGGTCTGCCTCGCTTATACGCTCGATAGCAAGTGGCGCAATCGCTCCGAGTTCGTCAACGGGCGAGAGCAGATCGTTCAGTTTCTCACTCGCAAATGGCAAAAAGAACTGGATTACCGGCTCATCAAGGAGTTATGGGCCTTTGGAGGCTCCCGCATCGCGGTCCGTTTTGCCTACGAGTCGCATGACGCATCTGGGCAGTGGTACCGTTCTTACGGCAATGAAAACTGGGAGTTCGACAAAGATGGGGCGATGCATCATCGTTATGCCTGCATCAACGATCTACCCATTAATGAGAGTGAGAGGCTCTTTCATTGGCCGCTCGGACGGCGTCCCGACGAGCACCCTGGACTTACGGAACTCGGACTGTAAAATTCGCTGAACTTTGATCGGCAGGCACAACTACTGCCCCCTCAAAGGGATTGGTGGCGATGTACGCTTTTGGGTCTTTCTTTTATCACGCTCCGGGCATATTCTCGGCCAACGACATTCCTTAAACAAACAGTCTATTCGTGGCTCACGATGCATTCGGCATCCGGGACGCCACCGCTCGACAAGTAAGATAGTTTTGGCCCACTACAGGAGCTTTCATGTTCATCATCGTGCTTGCGTTTTTGATTGGTATCGTCTCCGGGCTCCGCGCTCTGACCGCACCTGCAGCCGCAAGCTGGGCAGCTCGTCTTGGTTTACTGCCGCTTCAAGGCACTCCTCTCGCCTTTTTGGGATACGCGGCTACACCCTACATCTTCACGGTCCTCGCTATTGGCGAGTTGATCAACGACAAACTCCCGAAGACGCCCAGCCGTAAGGTGCCTCCGCAGTTCATCTTCCGTGTTATCAGCGGAGCTTTCTCTGGAGCGGCAGTGGGAGCGGCACGGCAATCGCTGGTGCTCGGCCTTGTCGCCGGCGCCGTAGGTGCAGTCGCAGGCACACTTGGGGGTGCCGCGGTACGCACCAAACTGGCTGAGGTCTTTGGAAAAGATCTCCCCGCTGCTTTGCTTGAGGACGCCGTTGCGATCATACTTGCTATTGTGGTTGTGACAAGACTCGGATGAGACAAGACTTCGACGCAATTATTATCGGTGCGGGACAGGCAGGGCCATCGCTGGCAGGTCAACTCACGCAGGCCGGCTGGAAGGTCGCCTTCGTTGAGCGTAAGTTGTTCGGGGGCACATGCGTCAATGTTGGATGCACGCCCACCAAGGCTATGGTCGCAAGTGCCCATGCGGCACACATCGCACGCCGGGGGGACGACTTCGGAGTTGTGCGTCATGAGCCGGTTAGCGTGGACATGAAAAAAGTCCTGGCTCGCAAGGATGCGATCGTAATGAAGTCCCGGACGGGCGTTGAAAGCTGGCTGCGAGGCATGGAGCGGTGCACCGTCTTTACAGGAACAGCGCGCTTCGAATCTCCAAATGAGATTCGGGTTGGCGAGGAAGTGCTTCATGCTAAGAATATTTTTCTGAACGTTGGCGCGAGGCCAGCCGTGCCGAATATGCCCGGCGTTGGCGATGTTCCTTTTCTGACCAGCACGACCATCCTCGATCTTGATGAACTCCCGCAACATCTCATCGTCGTCGGAGGTAGCTACGTCGGGTTGGAGTTTGCGCAGATGTATCGCCGCTTCGGTGCTGAGGTAACGGTCGTCGAGCGCAAGTCGCGCCTCGTGCCCAACGAGGATGACGACATCTCTTCCGGCGTTCGGGAGATCCTGCAGTCCGAGGGGATTCAGCTTCGTCTCGACGCGAACTGTATCCAACTTGAAAACAATGGAGGAGAAGTAGCGGTTGGACTCGACTGCCTCGAGGGTCATCCTAAGGTCGTAGGATCGCGCATACTTCTGGCCGTTGGAAGGCAGCCAAACACGGACGATCTCGGACTGTCAGCCGCCGGCGTGCAGACCGATGAGCGCGGCTATATCACGGTAGACGACCAGCTCCGAACCTCTGTCTCGGGAATCTGGGCGCTCGGAGATTGTAACGGCAGAGGAGCTTTTACTCACACTTCTTACAACGACTTTGAGATCGTGGCTGATAACCTTCTCAAGAATGGCTCTCGGCGAGTGAGCGACCGTATCCCTGTGAGTGCCCTTTACATCGATCCTCCCATGGCGCAGGTTGGTCTTACCGAAAAGCAGGTACGCGAAAGTGGGCGCCCCGCTTTGATCGGAACTCGTCCAATGACAAAAGTTGGCCGTGCCGTGGAGAAGGGAGAGTCGCAGGGTTTCATGAAGGTGCTGGTGGATGCAGAGAGCAAGAAAATTCTGGGAGCCTCCATCCTGGGCACTGGTGGTGACGAAGCTATTCATTGCATCCTGAGCATGATGTACGCAGGCGCCCCGTATACAACCCTCTCACGCGCAGTTCACATTCATCCTACGGTTTCGGAGCTGATTCCTACGATGCTCCAATCGATGACACCGCTTCGGTGAAAAACCATTTAGGTGTCTTCGGCTTCGAAAAATGCTACAACTATAGGCCATGACGACTCGCCAATTGCTGACGCCTCGAGAAGCATCTCGCATGCTGGGTGTGAGCTACCCGACGATCAAACAATGGATCTTGAACGGGAAGTTGAAGACCGTTCAGACTCCCGGTGGTCATCATCGGTTGTCAGAAGCTGCTTTGAAGCCTTTTCTGACGAAAGACCAGATGAAGCCCGCTGCCGAATCACGTCAGCGGTATCGACGGGTCAGCGGTAGAAATCAACTTGTGGGCAAGGTTGTGAGCATCCACATAGAAGGCCTTCTCGCCGAGGTTGTTCTCTCTGTAGGAGACGCACATGTGACTGCGATCATCACTGCGAACGCGGTTCGCGAGCTTCAGTTGAAGAAAGGCGATCTTGCTGCTGCTCTCATTAAATCGACAGATGTAATGATTGAGCGCCTCGACGATCCTTCGTAAAATGCACCAGACAGTTTGTCGATGCGTGGGCGAATCGTTTGACTATACGATTTGAATCGACTAGCTTCGTAATATTCGAGTTGAACACCGTGCGGGGAGGCCAGGCTCGGCTCGACTGTTCGCGCTAATCCTTAGGACCACCGGACGCACCTCAAAAGCTGCGTTTCCAGGAGCGGGTTTCATGAAGCTTCATCGCCTTTTTTGCGCCCTTTTCCTTCCCGTCTTAATAGATGGAGCGATAGCCTCCGCTCAAATCGCAGCGGATTTGAAGGGCCGCGTTCTCGATCCCTCGGGCGCCTCGATCGCAAATGCTCCGGTTGAATTAGTCGAGTCTTCGACAAATCTGCATCGGTCTACGACCACCTCCAGTTCGGGCGATTATCTTTTTATCCATCTCAATCCAGGCTCTTATCGTGTGGAGGTAAAGGCGCCTGGGTTCAAGAGTCTGGATCGTGAGGGTGTCACTGTCATTGTCGGACAGACCGTGAGCCTTGATCTCACGCTGAGTCCTGGAGGCGATCAACAGACTGTGACCGTCAACAGCGATGCTCCTCTCCTACAGGCAGAGACCAGCAACATTCAGACCAATATCACTGGTGCCATAGTTGCCGCTATTCCGCTCAACACACGGAATTTCATTCAACTAGCGACATTGGCTCCGGGTGTCGAACTGCCTCCCGGAACCTTGCTTCCCCGCATCAACGGCGGCCGTCCACGCACCAATGAATACCTCTACGACGGCATCTCGGCGCTGCAACCCGAGCCGGGTCAGGTCGCCTTCTTTCCTATCCTCGATGATGTTGCGGAGTTCACCATCGAAGCCAACAATGTGCCTGCGGAGTTTGGCCGTTTCAACGGCGGCGTGGTCAACGTCGCGACCCGGTCGGGCTCCAACGACATACACGGAAGCCTCTTTGAATATCTTCGCAACGAGGATCTTAATGCCCGCAACTATTTCGCACCAGCGGGACGCAAACCTGAGTACCGCCGCAACCTTTACGGGGCTACACTCGGGGCGCCCATTCTTTACGACCGCCTCTTTTTCTTTGGCGACTACCAGGGAGTAAAGCAGCTTATCGGCCGCACCCTCACCTCCACAATTCCTACCAACAATGAGCGCAAAGGTATCTTCACTGGCGTCTCAAAGATCTACAACCCGGCTACGACCACTATCGTCAACGGGAAAAATGTTCGCCAGGAGTTTCCCGGCGACGTTATTAACATACCGCTCGACCCCGCAGCCGAAGCACTCCTTGCACGCTTCCCAATCCCCACCAATGGCAACGCCGCCAACAACTACAGCCGCACAGCGAATGATGCCGATCATCAGAACCAGTTCGACGTACGCATCGATGGAGCTTACGGAGTTCGCGACCACGCCTTTGGCCGCTACACGTATTACAACGAAGTTGAGCAGCCCGTTACCCCTTTGCCTGATGGCAGTGGTTTGATCAGTGGAGCAGCACTCGGAACGGGGGGCGTACCGGGACTTTCCTATGTGCGTGGACAGCAAGCCGTCGCCAACGAGGCTCATATCTTCTCCCCACGTCTGGTCAACAATCTCACTGGTGGGTACACTCGCCGCAGCAACAATATTATTGGCCCTGATCTCACCGACACTGCCTCAGCCGCACTTGGCATTCCAGGCATCCCCACCAACGCAGCGTTCAATAACGCCCTTCCGCTGTTTACCTTCACTGGCTTCCAGCAGCTTGGCCCCTCCGCGAGCACCTTCGCGAACTTCCAGACGTCGGTTTGGCAGGTAGTCGACACGGCTGTCTACACCCGCGGCGCACATGCCATTAAAGCCGGTATCGATTTTCGCTGGTATCAGCTGAATACGGTATCGCCTCCCAATCCGACGGGCTCCTTCGCCTTCACCACCACCGGAACCAACCAACAAGGCGTAACAAACAGCGGCAACTCCATTGCCAGCTTTCTTCTTGGCCAAGTTGATACCTTCCAAATTGATCTTCAACAGGCCAAGATTCGCCCTCGCGACTATATTGAAGAATATTTTTTACAAGACGACTGGAAGGCTTCCAACCGCTTGACTCTCAACATCGGGGCGCGCTGGACTCTGCATCATCCTTCTACTGAAAAGAACAATCAGGGCGCTGTCTTCAATCTCGCTACGCAACAGCTTGACTATGTCGGCGTCGATGGCAATTCGCGAAGCGCCCGTGAACTCCACTACGACAATGTCGCTCCGCGGCTGGGGTTCACCTATCTCGCGACTGAGAAGACTGTCGTCCGTTCGGGCTTCGGAATCGTCTTCATTGACCAGTCCGGAATCACGACGCCTTTCACTGTTCCCCAGTTCCCTTTCATTCAGAGCGTATCGCAGAAGACACAAGACAGTGTGAACGCAGCCTTTGCGCTCTCGCACGGGCCTTCCGTTGCCCCCATTCCGCTCAGTCCTAATGCCGGTCTTGGCCAGAGCGTGTACACCGCCGATCGTACCGCCGGTTCGGGTTATGTGCAGCAATGGAACGTCGCTGTCCAGCGCGCAGTGACCAACAATCTGTCGGTTGAAGTTGCATACGTCGGATCGAACATCATTCATGTCGGTATCCCCGACTCGAATCTTAACCAGCTCACGGCCGATCAGCTGGCGCAAGGCTCTTCGTTGTTAACCCCAGTCACAAATCCTTACTTCGGCCAACTCCCCCCATCTAGTTCCCTCAATACGAAGACCATATCCGCCGCGCAGCTCATCAAGCCCTATCCCCGCTTCCAAAACGTTGCGACGTACCGCCATAACTCGGGAACCACGAACTATAACGCAATTGAGGTCAAGGCTGAACAGCGTCTCTTTCGCGGCATCTCCTTCCTCTTCGCCTATACTCACTCCAAACTCATTGACGATGCGTCTTCTGTCTTCTCCTCTACCGTTCTCTCCTCACCCAACACAAGCTCTCTTATCGCAGCAGACACCTTCCGCCCTTATCTGGAGCGCGACTCCTCGAGCGGCGATATGCCGAATGTAACCTCATTCAGCGGCATCTACGATCTGCCAGCCGGACGCAACCACCGATTCGCTGCAACAGGTGTGGGCAATGCACTGCTCGGAGGCTGGAGCTTGAATACCATCCTGTCGCTGCAGTCGGGGATTCCGGTCACCGTTACGCAGGCCACCAATAACAACTCTTTCGCTGGCTTTTCACTTCAACGTCCCAATATTGTCGGCAATCCTAAGCTCTCAGGCAACCAGCGATCCCCCGCCCATTACTTCAACACAGCGGCATTCGCTACCGCTCCTCAGTTTGTTATCGGCAGCGCATCCCGCAACCCAGTACGTGGGCCCGCGTATCGCGACCTCGATCTCTCTCTCATCAAACGTACCCGACTGTTTGAAAAAGCTGATCTTGAGTTTCGCGCAGAGATGTTCAACCTCACCAACACGCCGGAGTTCTCGCAGCCCAATGGCAGCTTTGGTTCCGCTGCGTTCGGCACCATCACAACGACCACAACGGACCCCCGTGTGGTGCAATTCGCGATTCGACTAAGCAGATAGCCAACTTTCAGTGCACCCATGGAGCTCGCCCACAAACGAACTGTGTTCTAACGCTGCCAAGCTCCAGTCTTCGTAGAGAACTGTTTGCGAGAGATTCGAGCCTGGCACATGAGCGTGCAGAGGAGAGTTACGTGGAGACTACTGCACCGTGCCTGAAGCTATCTTTGGTTTTCGTCAGCGTTTTGGATGCTCTCTGCGATCTTGTATTCACGTGTTGCGTCTTCCTTGCGGCCTAAGGCATGGAAGGCCTGCCCCAGAAGCAAGTGGATGAGGTGATTGCTGGAATCCATATGTTCCGCACGCAACAGATAGTTAAGCGCCGTCAAGGCGTCATCACGTTTCAACAAAACTTGTCCGAGCAGAATATAAGGTCCAGTTGAATTTGGCTCCAGTAGAAGCGCGCAGTTCAACGCCTGCTGCGCATCTTCGTATCGCAGAGCTCGCAGGTATGCGTCGCCCAGACGTTCATACACCTCTCCGTCCATGGGGTTGATTGTCCGTTCGGCTTCAAATTCGACGACAGCTCCGGCGGCGTTTGAGCGCGACAGGGCGAGCTGTCCCAAGAGCAGATGAGCCAAGGGTAATCCTGGTTCGATTTGGAGTGCTTTGCGTGCCATCTGCTCGGACTCGGCAGGGTAGTTGCGGCGGAGCAGCATGCGTCCCAGGAATAAATAAGATGCCGCTGAGTCAGCTGAAATTTTGTATTGCTGAGCAAAGATGCGACGCGCATCCTCGTATCGATGCACCTCGAGATAACAGATCGCCAAAACATACGTTCCATCGGCGTTTACGCTGGCGATCGGACTGTTTGCGCGTTCGAGGAAAGGAATCGCTGCAGCCGATTGCCCCATGCGATACAAGGTTACGCCGCGCATCTGTATGGCTTGCAGATCGCTGCCATCCTGAAGTATGGCTTTTTCGAAGTCTGAATTCGCCACTGCAAAGTCGTTGCGCTGGTAATGAATCATTCCACGCATACGCTCTACTCCCGCTGGCTCGGGCTGTTGTGCTGCGAGTGAGTTCAATCGGACCTCGGCTTCGCTCAACTGTCCACGGGAGATTAGCCGTTGTGCTTCCTCAGTTGGGCTCAGATTATGCTGGGCCGAATCAGTTGAAGTATTTATGCCCGCGCCTGGTTCATGCTGGGCCTCTGCATAGGAGATCATAGATAATCCCACGCAGCAGACAAAGCAAAGCTGAATCGATTTCAGGCTCCTGCGAAGAGAGCGGGCAAAGAGTGACATATCTAAAAGAGTGCCCCCGCTACTTGTTCGGCAATGTTTCTCGCTTCTTCACTCAAGCCGTTTTGAGGTGATGTTGACTGTCTGGCCGAGCCTCTTCTGATGTCAATGACGAAAGCCCGGTCCCGTACTCGACCGATGATCTGTTCTCCTCCGTTATCGGAGTTGTTACTCGGGACACACTGAAATGCTTCATTGCCGATTGCCTTCAGGGGGACTGGAGTACCGGAACATTGCGCGAGATACGCGGCGAAGTCTCTCGAGGGGAGAGCCATCGTGTGCACAGCGATCTTTAGCTCGAAGACAGAGGCTTGCTGAGTGCGCTTGAAGTCGCAGGTGGTATCGCCCTGTGGCGTGAGAGCGGTTGCGGTCGCCTGAACCTCACCGCCCAGAACGCCGGCGGCCGTCGCTGCATTTAGCCAGGGACATTGAGTTTGTGCCCCGCATCGCATCGGGCTGGCGAATGTGCCAGCTATCGCCATAAATATAATTGCTATCCAATATCTTCTGTTCACGCCATCCCCTTAGCGTAATTCTTTCTGGCAGAGGAGTATCCCACCGTAGAATGTCGTCGAGTATGCCGACCGCTGAGAAGGTTCCACACCACGCGCCTTAGTGCTCTCCCCCAGCACTCATAACTTCGAGATGCGTTACATCCTTATGTACGTGCCACGGCACGCTCTCGATCGAGATCTCTGGATGCTTGCGCAGAAAATCCAGGGAATAGGTAGGAGCGCCGGGATCGATCTTCTTCGTGACAAACTTCGCCGATTGCTCCTTGGCTTTATCCTTCATCCCGGCGCGACGATAGAGCAGTGCAAGGTTGTAGTGTGCGGTCAGGTCGTCAGGATCGATCGCTTGCAGCGCTTCGAACTGCTCCATCGCTTCTTCAGGTCTGCGCTGTTGGTAGTATGAGATCCCAAGCTCGCGACGAGCATCTCGCGATTGTGGGTACTGCGCCAGTACCTTTTTCAGATCTTCCACTTCAGCGTCAGAGTGCCCCGCTCGACGTTCTACCAGTGCAAGATAATAGAGCGCACGCGCATTGTTGGGACTCAGCTCCATAGCTTTTTCAAGACCCGCGCGAGCCGAGGCGTATTTCTCCCATTCGATGTTTGTCAGGCCAATATTGGTATAGCCATCCGCATAGTCAGGACGCAACTTGATCACCTGAGAGAAGGCCTGGATCGCCTCACTGTACTGCAGTTGATCGAGGTAGGCGATTCCGAGGTTATTCCAGCGCATCCAGTCGGCGTTATCGTGAGCGTCAGGCGCACCTGCAGGATTCTCTCCGATGTTCAGCGTTCGGGTGCGCGAAGCTAGCTCGACGATTGGATACGCAACGTGATCCTTCCCAAATACATTATTGAGGTAGCTCTGCCGGAGATGTCGATAGTTGACCCTCGCAGTTATTGTTACCGCACCTTTCGCCTCAGGGGGAATGCGGAACTCATAGCGAATGAGCGAAGACCTGCCTGCCTGAACGGTGTTGTCATAAGCGACAGAGTGAATGGTCCATACCTTATGATTGTCGACAAACACCCCGTCCGTGTTGACAGGACGGTTGGTAAAGCTATGCGCCCGCTCGTCGAGCATTCCATCTGGCTTGATGAAGCCGCTGTGATAGATCTCCTTTCCGTTAGAATCCATAACAACAAACTCCACCCACGCCTCATACAGGTCGCGAACTTCGGGGATCAGGGAATGGCCTATGTTTTTGTTTTGAATAACGGTCATCACCTGCACTGCATCACCGGGAGCAAGTGTGAACGGGGTCGAGCCCAGGGGCGCAATCAGCTTATCGTCGTTCGTCTTGCGAATTGCAAATAGATCGACGTTTAGATAGTTGCCTGTCTTCAAAAATTCGATTGTCTTCTCCAACTGCTCATCAAACCCATAGTAGAAAGGAACGGCGGTATTGCCCGCAGTCCAGCGGTGCGAGGCGAACGTGCCGTTTTTCGCTCCTGGCTCGGGCAGAGCATTCGATGCGCGCTTCATGTGACAGCCCTGACAGGTAGTGAAATCAGCTTGATAGAACGTTAGAGGATTTCGCTGGGAGAACTTCGAGTTTTGCCACTCATCATATGCAGTGAATGCGCGAATAAACTTGTAATCGTTTAATGGATTTGGCAAGTTGGCCTTGTGGCAAGCAGAGCAAAACTCCGGAGTACGATAGAAGGTTTGCATCACCGCCTTCGAATGCCGATCGAGGTGAGCCAATATCTCTGAATCCGGCACCAGTCCCGGAATGCGATCTCCCTTTTCGTCAACCAGAACAGCGGGCACACCCATGACATAGCCGCCATTGCCAAGCGTCGACTGTAGCTTCTGCACGGAGTGACAGGTAGTACAGGTCAATCCGTCCTGATCAAATTTGCGGTCGACGATCGAGTTTTGCGTCAGTCCTCCGCCAAGTACGGCGATCGGGTTGTGACAGCTATCGCAGTGGCGTGAGAATTCAATCCCCTTGGTTCTTATGAGGATATTGACGCTGGTGCGATAAAAGGGTGTTCGAAATGAGTTGGAGTGCAGCGATTGCCGCCATTGGTGGTACGCCTCTTTGTGACAGTGGCCGCAGTAGTCGGCCGTGGGAAACGCGTCTGGCTCCAGGAAGGTGTCTCCCTGTACGGCAGCGTTTCCCGGCGTTGAAATATTTCCTTTTCCAAAGGCAAAATTGTAGGTTTTGCTAACCCTATCTGCATATTCTTTGCGAACTGTAGCTTCGTCGGCGACTTTTTGTTGTGTCTGGTTTAGATCTGAGTGTGCTTGAATTCGAGGAATAAACGCAAAAACAATTCCCAAGAAGAACGCTCCAACTAAACTGACGTACGCCACCCTTACGGCAGCCAGGCTCCGTCGATTGCTAACGACACGCGTCACCTGCATTTTGGCCCACTTGGAAAGCACCAGCGTCGACCCCAATTTTTCTCTCGCAATACTGTCCAAAGATCTATGAGAGTTGATGCGAATTTTACTCACCTAATGCATCTTTTGTCTGCTGATTTCTGCGTTCGCCTTCGCCTTTGCCGGTTCCTCGAGAACACCTGGCACAACGCCCTTTCCCTCCTGAATCGTAAAAAAACGGTCGACCGTCGGGATCGTTATATGTTCCACCGAACCACTGGGCCAATGAATCTCAACGGAATCCACGGCGGTTGCGTCGCCGATTCCGAAGTGCGGCCGCTGATCGTTGGATGACTCATAGCTGCCGCCGCTAAGGACATCCGTTCGTTGACGAAGCCCGTTCGCTGTCAGATAGACCGTTGCACCCACAGCATCCCGCGGACTCTTTGGACCGCCAATCAGCTTCAACCCGACCCAATGATGATGGTCTGGGTTAACATTTCGCATCAACGAAGGAACATGATCCATCGAGTTGATGACAACATCGATCTTGCCGTCGTTGAACAGATCCCCAAAGGCGGCTCCTCTGCCTGGAATCACCTCTGCAAGGCCACTTCCAATTACCGCGGGCATTACCTCAAACTTCTTTCCCCTGTCGACGTTATGGAATAGCAGCGGACGCTGAGCATAGGACGTTCCCCAGTCATACTTGTCCACTTGGGGATAGACATGCCCGTTAACTAGAAAAATATCTTTCCAGCCGTCGTTGTCATAATCAATAAACTCGGTTGCCCAGGTGAGAAACGGATAGGTGACCTCTGCAATGCCCATCTCTGGACTAATCTCGGTAAACCCTTGATCCCCGCCATTTCTAAAGAGCGGTTTATAGTCGTCGGAGAATGTGCCGGTATACAGGTCAACCAATCCATTGTTGAGATAGTCGCCCACCGCCAACCCCATCCCAGCCTGGTCGCGTCCCTGCTGGTTCAACGCAAAACCAGAGTAATAGCTGGCATCTTCAAAAGTTCCGTCGCCGTTGTTCATGTAGAGATAGTTCGGCGACGAATCGTTCGTCACCACCAGGTCGACCTCGCCGTCGTTGTTGATATCGACGAATACCGCGGTGAAACCGTAGTATCGCGCCTTATCGGAGACACCCGCTTTTTCACTGACGTCGGTGAAGGTGCCATCCCCGTTGTTGTGAAAGAGATGATCGGCTTCTCCCTGAAGTCCGCGCGGACCGCATAGGGTATTTACGCCGCGAAACTGGCAGTAGACTAACCCAACCGCTTCGGAGCCGGGATCAGGCGGATGGTTTACATCATAGTGAACATAGCCGGGAACGAAGAGGTCGAGTCGGCCGTCTCCGTCGTAGTCTCCAAAGGTGGCGCCCGTAGACCAGTTCCCCAACGTTACGCCCGCCTTCTCTGCTACGTCAGTAAAGGTTCCGTCGTGGTTGTTGTGATAGAGCCGGTTCTTGCCAAAGTTGGAGACATAGATGTCCGGCCAGCCGTCGTTGTCGTAGTCTCCAACTGCAACACCATATCCCCAACGATCGTTCGTGACTCCGGCCTTGGCCGATACATCCGTAAATGTTCCATCGTGGTTATTGTGAAACAGGGCTGCGTGAGGTGGGTCCGCAGTGCCCTTCAACGCATCGTAGGTAGACCCATTCACCATGTAGATATCGAGCCAGCCGTCATTGTCATAGTCCAATAAGGCGACCCCCGATCCGGTGGTTTCCAGAATGTACTTCTTTTCCGGCGTGCCCATCACGTGATGCCAACCTGTCAGACCAGCTTGTTTCGCAACATCTTTGAAGATCACGGGACCTTCCTGAACAAACCCTCCGGCGGTAATTGGACGCAGCTCCGAATCTTTTACCGCAGCGAACACACCTGCTGTTGCGGACCCACCACGCGGAGCAGTTGGGACGGTTTGGTCCTGAGTCGAACTCGGACTGAGCTTGCCTGTCTCCTGCGCCACCACAAGGGGGCCCGCCAGAGACTCGCTTATTAGAATACCCAGCAGGATCGTTCTTCGAAGGTATTTCATAACCCCTTGTTCCGCCTACACTAAGTGTTGGTGAGGAAATCAAGCGCGAGGAGACACTTACGAAAAGTGGCGTATCTCCTCCCGAGTAAGACACATAGTCCGCGCATTTAGCAAGCAGAACGATCTTACCTCTTCGCGAAAGCGTCTTTGACCACCACTTATAATCAATAACTTACAAGTGTTAGATTATAAGCCTCCCATTCGAGAGGCATTCACGTATTTGGCTAAAGACCTTGATTTGAATAACATGGCGTTTCGGGTGTGGTCGCGTATTGGTCGTGTGCGGCGTTGCCGATAAGAAGTGACTCTGCAACCATTTGGAATGTGCAAGATGCTGAGGTCTTAGCACTGTCGACGCCAGCCTTTAAAGATCTCCCTTGTCGGACTCTTTTTGGAGATGGGGTCGGGCCAGGGCACCTGACCTCGATGAGTGCTAAGCCCCGTTTTCGCCAAGTGAGCTTTCGCTGCACTAAGCGATCAGTAAACACAAGTCAGCGTCTCGATACCAATTCGCCTGGACACTACGCAACGTGATCCAGATTAGCGCTAGCGCCCTTTCGATGCGGACTGCTTCTGCGTAACGCAGGGAGGGCCGACTGTACGAGCGGAAGATGAAGATGATGTTTGTTCGGACAACACCAACGGCGACTTGACACCCGACTAGGCATCGACCACTAGGCATTGACCAAGGTATGAGTGAAGGCCATGCGGATACCATGCTTCGGCCGCAGGATGACCATTGGCCGAGCCTCGATCGTTTGGCCGGGTGCGACCTGGAAGTCGTATCTTCGAAGCAAGTCGCTCAGGATCATCAGTATTTGCAGCATTGCATAGTTGGCGCCGATACAGCCTCGCGGTCCGCCCCCGAACGGAAGGTATGTGAATGGCGCACGCAGCTTCTCGTTGCCTTGGATGAAGCGATCCGTATCGAATGTCTCGGGGTCCGGCCAATGCTTTGGCACGTGGTGCGCACCGTACACATGCACGATGACCATGGAACCAGCAGGGATGACGACGTCACCGATGCGGTCGTCTGCGATTGCCTCCCGATCGACCATCCAGAACGGCGGATACAGTCGGAGTGCCTCCTGGATGACCTGCGTTGCGAATACGAATTTAGGAACGTCGGCGTGCCCCAGAGGCGCGTCGCCGAGCACGTCATCAAACTCCTGACGCAACCGTTCGATGCAATCCGGTCGTGAGCTGAGGAGGTAAAGCAGCCATGATAGTGCATTGGACGATGTTTCATGGCCTGCTACCAGCAGCTGCATGCTCTCGCTCAGGATGAGCTCGTCGCTCATACCTTCACCATCCGTGTAGCGCGCGTCCATCAACGTCTGCAGAAGGTCGTGACCAGGCGCTTCGTTACGACGTTTCTTGATGTATTCCAACAAAATAGCATCTGCGCTGATGCGCATCTCTTCGTGCTTGCGGAGCTCGCCCGAGACAGAGAACCAGGGGTTCAGATATGGCTGAAGCGTCTGCCGGACTATGAATTCCTGAACAGTACAAATGGTGTGGCTGACGAGGTCAATATCTTCGTCCTTCAGCCGCGCACCAAATAACGATCGGGCGACCATCGCGAACGTAATCCTCATCAACTGTGGATAGATGTCGACCGGCCCACTGCGAATCTGCTTGTCGAAATCCTTCAGCGACTCCGTCAGAGAATCCTGCATGATGATGGACAGTGCATCGAGCTGCTTACGGTCAAATCCTTTTTGGATGAGGCGTCGCTGTGTCTTCCAGGCTTCACCATGTGTCGTTAGAAGGCCCTTGCCAAGGAAGTGGCCCATCCGCTTCACCTGTATCTCAGACTTGCGATAGTTCTCTGCGTTCGTCTTCAATACGTGTTGAATGACTGCGGGGTCGATGGTTACAATCGCTTCCTTGATGCCACCCAGATAGAAGCGGAAGGTATCACCGAAGGTTTCGCCGTACTTCGTCAGAACCTGCACGGGATTGCTGGCCATGGCACGCGAATCCGCGAAGGAACGCCAACGTGACACGGCAGGGATGAGCGTGGATGAGGTCATGCCCAGCCTTTCTGGTTGGTCCCTTGAACCGCAGGGAGTTTTGTGACGCTTGCTGCGTGTGATTGCGGATCCGTTGGGATCAGTGCGAGGCGCTGCATCAGTTTTCTTTCCCGAGCTGCTTCAGCAGCAGCAGATGATGCCAAATCGCCTTCGTCATCGTGGTGTGCTGCCGATACGGAACGCCGAACTCTTCCGCGGTCTCCTTCACGATTCGGGTCAGCGGAGCATAGTGGGTGTGGCACACATACGGGCAAAGATGGTGCGCGACGTGATGATTGAGTCCGCCCACAAACCAACCGACGAGCGGGTTCTCCGTGGCATAGTCGGCGGTAGTAGCGAAGACGTGATACACGCCGTTTTCAAACTCGCTGCGCTGCAAAGGGAAATACGTATCCTCTATGACGTGCGTCGTTTGAAAGACGAGCACCACGCTGAGACCCACAATGAGATGAACAACGAAGAAGGCCGCTAAAACCAGGAGAGGAGACTCTTTCATCACCATTACCGGCAGTACCAGCATGTACGTGAGGTAAAAGGTCTTCCCTGCGAACAGGATGATGTATTCGCGGAAACGATGTTTGGTCCGCGTCAGGTAGTCGTGCCCCGGAAAGAAAAAGCTCTGGAAGTCCCGCACAAATACGTACTCCAGCGAGAACAGCGCATACAGAAACAGTGCGTAGATGTGCTGGAATCGATGCAAGGGTGCACGAGGGTCATGCGGTGTAAAGCGGAATAGGCCGCGACCCTCAATCGCATCATCTTCGCCGTGCAGATTGATGCAGGAGTGGTGGCCCCGGTGATGCAGAATACGCCACATGTACGAGCTAATCCCGCAGAGATCGAAGACGTAGTTCAGGCTCTTGTTGATCGCCGGCCGCGACGAGATCGCGTTGTGGTTGCTGTCATGGGCGATGTTCAACAAAAGAAATGTCTGCGCCAGGCCGCCCAAAACGTAAAGAGCGACAAATGTCGTCGCAGCGGGATGGCAGGTATACAGAGCGATCCAACTGCCTGCCAGCACAGCCATCCCGATGGCGATCTTTACCCACATGGTCGGGTCCGCTTTGGGAGAAAGATCCGCGTCCGTGAAGAACCTTTCCAGTCGCCGGCGCAGAACTCTTGGGAAGGACGACGCGCTCGCTGCTTCAATCGTCGACGACGCGGAGGCCTCCGGCGGCACAAGATCAGCCGCGTCCGCTGCTTTAGCAATCGTCGCTTGCGCTGCAAACATTACTGGCACCTCCACTATTCGGGTAATTGGGCTCGGCACTGGCTCGCATATGATTGTAAAACGAACACTGCGCACAATCCATGAAGGTCTGAATATAGGATTGCCAAATGCTTTGCTACCATAGAGCCACCAAGGGTAATGAGGAAACACCGCCTCCTTAGCAATCCGCCTATCTTCCATATCCCCGCCCGGAAGGGGAATAGCCTTTGCAACGTGCGGCGGAAATGGCGCGGATGATCAAGAAATCGAACGCATATCGTCACCTTCGTCCCAGCTTTTGCCGTCTACTTGTTGAGCACTTCAATTTGTTTCACCTCGTTTCCCTCGGAAGTCCGTTCGCTTTTGAATCCCGTTACACACCTCCTGGAGGATCGCTGATTGATCAGGCCGTCGATTTTGGGACAACTACAAACACTCGCAGATAAGCATCCGGACAAGCTTCTGTATTCGTACCTCGACGTGGACGGCGACCCGATCGAAAGCTACACTTACGCTTCATTCCTTCTTCGTGCAGAGGCTATCGCCGGACATTTGCTTCGTGGCGGCGGCTTCGCCGCTGGCGACAGGCTGTTGCTTGCTTACCCTCCGGGCTTGGAGATGATCTGCGCATTTTTCGGCTGCGTGCGAGCAGGATTGATCCCGGTGCCGGTGTACCCACCCAGTTCGCGGGGCTTCCAGAGTGCGCTATACAAGATGGTCCACATCGCAAGGGATTGTCAGGCTGCCGGTATTCTGACGAGTCGGGACTATCACGCCTCCCTTAAGACGAACCTCGCAAGAAGCGGCGTCTCGACGTCCGGAGTTGACGTCGATTACATCTCCGGTCTGCCATGGATCGCGACCGAAGAATTCGTGGAGACAACAGCCTGCCTCCCGCCGATCGCTCCTTCGAAGATCCTCTTCCTGCAGTACACTTCGGGTTCGACGATGGAACCGAAGGGCGTCGTCGTCTCGCACGAAAACATTCTGAACACATGTCCGCTGGTGATCGAGAACGTCGCGCCTATTGTTGTTTCCTGGCTGCCGCAATATCACGATATGGGGTTGATCGGGTGCTACCTGTATCCCGCACTGCGGGGCGGGACAACGTACGGCTTCGCGCCAACAGACTTTATCCAGCGGCCAGTGTTGTGGTTCGAGACGATCTCAAGGTACCGCGCGACCTCAACCGCTGCGCCCAACTTTGCCTACGATTACTGCCTCCGCACCGGTAGGCTCCCCAAGGAGACCCTGGAGGCCTGTGATCTGAGTTCGCTGCTCGTACTCATGTGCGCAGCGGAACCCGTGAAGCCGGATACGTACACGCGATTCCTGGAAGCCTTTCAATCGTACGGACTCAAGTCCGAAAGCTTCTACGTGGCCTATGGTCTGGCGGAGAATACGCTGGCCGTCACACTCCACGGTCGGAACATTGTCTCCGTGAACAAGCGCGCGCTCACGCTTGGCAAGGCTCGCATGACCACCGAGGTATCTGAGATTGACAAGGCACAGCAGATTGTCAGTTGTGGGGTACCGCTGGAAGGCCTCGATCTCAAAATTGTCGATCCGGAAGGGCACTTTGCACTCGAACCGGGTCGCGTTGGCGAGATATGGCTTGCAGGCAACGGTAAGTGCCATGGATATTGGAATAATCCCGAACTGACGTTGAAGCAGTTCAGGGCGCGGCTTGTGGACGATAGTCCGTATGACGACGGCTACCTGCGGACCGGCGACCTCGGGTTCATGCATGAAGGAGAACTCTACGTCTGCGGCCGCATCAAGGACATGATCATTCTCCGGGGACAGAACTATTACCCGCACGACATTGAGAATGTTGTGGAGAAATCGTCCAGCCTCATCCGCCACAACTGCGTTGCTGCGTTCCAGATCCATGAAGATACCGAACCGGCCTTGGCGATTGTTGCTGAGGTGAAGAACCCAAAGGTTCTCCCCGACGCACGGAAGATTGCGACTGCCGTCCGCAACTACCTGAACGTAGAAGTGGCGGCTATCTCCCTCATCGCACCGCGTGCCGTGCCCAGAACCAGCTCGGGCAAGATAATGCGCCATAAGACCAAGCAGATGTGGATGGCAGGCGAGTTCACCGTTCTGTCCGACTTTTCGCGCGAGAGTGACGTGGATGCATCGGAGTCCCCAGCCGAAATGAACTCTCCCTTTGCCGAACTGAAGGCGCGGTACAACCTGACAGGCCAGGAGAGATACAACCTCGTGGAGGCCGGGCTCGATTCCCTGGATCTGGTTGGGTTCATGCACGAACTGAAGGAGTTACTGATAGATAAGGGCGCCGGGTTGCTCGCGCGTCAGGTCGACATCGGCCTGGTACAGCGGGTCAGCGTGGCCGAGTTGTTCGGTCTTGCCGAGCAGTTGGAGAGCGCTCCTGAAGAAGCGCTGCTTCATCTGCGTACGTTCCTCGCGGCCTTCCGCGAAGAGCAGAACGCACTGGAGATGCAGATGATGCGGGAGGATACGAAGCTGCTCTTCGATCCGACAGCGCCTCTCCCCGTGCCGAAGACCCCCTCTCCACGTCAAATCCTGCTCACTGGCGGTACCGGCTTCATCGGGCCATTCCTGATGAAGAGCCTGCTGGAGCAGACGGAGGCGACGATCTATGTGCTCGTACGCGCCTCCGACGAAACACAGGGCAAACAACGCCTGAAAAGCGCGATGTATTCCATGGGATCCGTGCCTGTGGACCTGATCGAGATGTTCGAAGCTCGAGTCGTCCCTGTTTGCGGCGATCTGGGGCAGCCAGGTCTGGGACTTATGCAGGAGACCTGGGATTTCCTCGCTACCGAAATCGACACGGTCTTCCATAACGGCGCCACCGTAAACTACCTGTTCAATTACGACATGATGCGCGATGCGAACGTGCTCGGAACGAATGAGATCCTGCGGTTGGCCTTCGAAGGTCGTCCCAAGGAGTTCAACTACATTTCGACCACGTTCATCTTTGGCTGGGCGGTCAAAGCCGTCCTGTACGAGACAGACTCGAACGCAAACATGGAGCTGCTCGACTTCGGCTACAGCCAGACAAAGTGGGTCGCGGAACAGGTCGTCTTCGATGCGCAACGCCGCGGACTGTCGGTGCGCCTCTTCCGGCCGGCCCTCGTGAGCCCGTCCGTCGATGGCGGCGGGAATAACTTCGATATCGCCGTTCGCCTGGTCGCCTTCATGGTGAACCACGGTATCGGCGTCGACACGCTCAATCAGGTCAGCTTCGTCCCGGCGGACATTGTGGCGAATAACATCGTTGCGATCTCCACTAGCCCGGGCACGGCAAATCAGACGTTCCATGTGGTGCGGGATGACTACTCGAACATGACCGACATCACTCGTCTGATCACGGAATCAACGAGGCGGCAGTTTGACTCCTTCACCCTGCCCGAGTTCGTCCCGGAGCTGATCCGCCGTTGCCGCAAGGAGGATCTTCTCTTCCCGCTGCTCGACTTCCTGGTGGGTTCCGTCGACAACATCTCGTCGATGGAGTTCAAGCGCTACGACAGTTCAACGTACCAGGCGGCGCGGGATGCCTCCGCATGGGGCAGACCGGACCCGTCGCTCGAAGATACGGTCAAGGGCATTCTGAAATTCATGAACCGCAAAGGCATCATCTCTGTCGTGGTTCGTGAAGACGGCGAGGAGCCAACGAGTGATACGCTCGTTGACTCCAATGCACTCTCCGTCACTGCTTCTTGAACAAGAGCTTCTCGGTAACATGCTGGCCGGTCTCCAGCGTAGCCGTACTGGATAGCGTCATCTGCTTCCCGTCCGCGGAGACCTGCCAGCGGTCCTTTTGCGTAACCTGGTTGTCACGCCTGGAGATCGAATCCACCGTGTGCGGATCGACAAGCTGAAGTGAGACAGTGTCGTTGCGCGAATTCTTAAGGTCGTAAGGCTTGCCGTCAAAGCGCGCAGTGTAGCTGTAGTCACCCAGAAAACGCACGCCGCCGCTGTCATCCGCTTCGATCTTTACGAGAGAGCCTTGTCGCATCCTTGTCTTGCTCAGATCCAGTGTCCAATCGCCTGCAAACGGATCCTTTGGATCCTTCGTTCCGCCGGTTCGCACCCACACGGTGATCTGAGGAGTATGGCCGGCGGCCGACATTGTGCTCGTCAACTCCATCCCATCCTTCGAGAGTTTCTCGCGAACCGTGGCGACGAGAGCTCTATCCTTCATCTCCCTGACTTCCACTTGGTGCCTGTCAATCCGGTGCAGCTCGATCTGATTGAACCCAAGATTACCGGGCGCAGGCGCCTGATGTCCGTTCGCGTTCGCTGTGAAATCAAGATGGGTTTCGCCGGACATGACGACGTGCGTCCCGTTGCGGACGGACGTGATCGAGAGCCGGTTGGCCGGGTCCATGCTGGACTGCGCGGAGACCAGTGTCCATGACCCGATGCGGGGATCCACACCCGGCGACTGAATGGCGGCAAAGAGTGCGAGAAGCAAAAAGGTACGAATGCGATCCTCCTCCATTGACGGAGAGCGTGTGGCTTGTATGACACAATGCCTGGCGGCCTCCCCGAGTGTATACCCGCTGTAGTATGCCGAGGTACGGGCTCGTCCGAAGCACCTTCGACTCTCGCACGCCTTTTCTCACACGGCACGTGCACTTGATCGGCGGCGATCAGCGTCTATGACATGATGAGTGCTATGCGTTTTCTCCGGTTTCTGGTGGCTGGGATCGTCCTCGCAGCGGCTCTTGCACTACTGCCCTTTTCCTTCCACGCGGAACGCTTGCTCGAGACCGCGACTCGCGTGGAAGGCAGCCAGGCAGAAACTGTTCGGAACGAACTCGCGGATCGCTTCCGGTCGCCCTTCGTGGACCGCGTCGTCCTGGTCGCTCTCGGGCTGCCTGCTGCGGATTCCGATGAAGGGGCGGAGGCGTTAGGCATGATCGTCGCCGCATTGAAGGCCCAGAACGGTGTCTCCGGCGTTGTCTCCTATCTCGACCTGCGCGATTCCGTCTTTCTGGGCCGCAACGGCGGAACATACATTCTCGTTGGCCTGGCTTCAACCGACGTCCCGGTAGAGTCTCTCGTTCCAGGACTTCACACGCTGGCGATTTCGCTTGAGGGGCAGCTCAAGTCTCGTTACCCAGCGGTAAAGCTCGAGCTCACCGGCGAAATCCCGCTGAATTTCGACATTCGGATGGCGAGCGCCAACGATGTACGTCGCAGCGAGAGCCTGATCATCCCGGCAACACTGGGACTGCTGTTGGTGGCATTCGGAAGCCTTATGGCGGCTCTGATTCCCCTGGCGGTTGGACAGCTTGCCATTGCAGCCACCCTCGCAATCACGGGATTTCTCGCCCACCGATGGCACCTGTCGATCCTGGTCCAGAATCTGGCGACCATGCTGGGGCTGGGCCTCGGCATCGACTACGGTCTGCTCATGGTCAGCCGGTTTCGAGAGGCCATCTCCACTGGACTCAGCGGACCGGAGGCGTCGCTCATCGCGGCACGCCAGGCAGGACGTACGCTACTCATCTCGGCGTCCACCGTCTGCATCGGATTTCTCGCGCTCCTGACGGTGCCGATCAGCGAAATCCGTTCCATCGGTATCGCCGGGTTTCTCGTTGCAGGGTTGAGCGTGCTGCTTACCAACACGCTTGTTCCAGCGGTGCTGGCGCTCCTCGGTCGGCGGATCGATATGGGGCGCTTGCCCTTCGCGCCAAAACTCGATGCGCATCGCACCCTGTATACAGGCGTTCGCTGGCGGCGATGGGGAAAGGTCATCGTTGCTCATCCCTGGATTGCGCTCGTGCTGGCAGGCACTCCCCTGTTGATGCTTGCGCTGCAGGTCCGGCATCTGGATACCAGCGTTCCCCAGGGAGACTGGCTTCCGCAGTCCGCGGAATCAGTGCATGCACTCCACACGCTGGAACATATGGACCGGGGCGCGATTGTTGAGTCGTTACGCCTCATCGTCGAGCTTCCAAACGATTCCATCGCACAGACCGACGCGGGTTGGAATGCATTGGATGGTCTCACCAAACGCCTTGCGAGCGATCCTCGCAGTGACCGTGTGATTTCGATTACAACCATTGCGGAAGGCAACCGGTCATCCCTGCCAGGGCTCTCGCGGGAGACGCGCCGAACGCTTCTGAGCAGCGACGGACGTGCCGCGCTGGTTGAAATCCTGCCCACGGGCTCCGTGTCGCTACGCGATCAGGTTGACTGGGTGCGTGAGCTTAGAAAGACCGGCGCCCCTGCTCTGACCGGTGTCTCTGGAGCAACGCTGCTTGTGGGAGGCATCCCGGCTCTCAACGCGGATTACGAGACAATCATCCGAGATCACTTCCCATCTGTCATGGGTCTGGTCGTCGTCGGTACGTTCCTTGCACTTCTCTGTGGATTCCGATCGATCTTTGTCGCGATAAAAGCCATTGCGCTTAATCTCTTTTCGGTCGCTGCTTCCTTCGGGGCACTCGTCCTCGTCTTTCAGGACGGCTATGGCAGCAGGTTCCTCGGTGTGCCCGGAGGAACGGGAAGCATTTTCCCACTCGTGCCGATCGTCACCTTTGCCATTGTCTTTGGTCTGAGTATGGATTACGAGGTGTTTCTCGTCGCGCGTGTTCTCGAAGCCAGACGGAGTGGCCTGAACGAATTGGAGGCGATCCCGGAGGGCATGGCGCGAACCGCGGGCCTGATTACAAGCGCAGCCGCAATCATGATCGTCGTCTTTGCGGCATTCACCTTTGGAGGCTTCCTGGTCGTAAAGATGATCGGGTTCACTCTGGCCGTTGCTGTTTTGATTGACGCTACCGTTGTTCGCATCATCATCGGACCGGCCCTGCTTCGTCTTGCGGGCGACTGGAATTGGTGGCCAGGCGGTCTCGATAAATCAAAGATTTGAGTTTGTGTTTGTTGATTCAGCATTTTCAACCGCTTACAAAGAAGGGCCAAAAGTGGCAAAAGGAGAATTACTGCGGTATTCGTCTGTAAATAATTGATTCTAAATGGTGGCCAGAGGCGGATCGACCGCCGACGCCGGCCTTTTCGGGCGGCCTGGCTTTTCGAAGGCGAGACTAAATTCTTTGCCTGTAGTGCGCAGAGACAGTGGTCTCGATTGCGTCTCGCAGATGGACCGGGCCTCTTCCATACATTTTAGCGAACCTGGGCTGGTCTGATCTCTCGTGCGGCCATTTTTGAGAAACGCTTTCTCTAAGTCGGAAGTGGCGTTGTGCGACTGCATGACAGTTGATGAACGCTGGAACATCGTTCGGATGTCAGAACCAGTTCCTTTCAAATGTGGGCAGCCCGTGGCAAACACCATAGAGGAGCAAGGAGGCAGGCGGGTCCGCGATGGTGGTTATTGATTTTGGAGAATACAAAGATTTTAACGCCAATCCCGCCCGGGTTCGTTCTCGAGACGCTGTGGGTCGGCACTCAGAACTGGAAAGACGCGCTCAGATGCCTCTTGATTATCGTAAGGCAGTATGTGGACAGTGATTTTGCGGCCATTGTAGGTGACGATGCGGCCGGTTTGGGAATCGACGCTGAGACCCACGCCGCGTCCTGAACCAACCAGGACAATCTGGATAGAGCGATTGGCGCGCATCTCCGGAAACTTTCCTACCCTGTCGGCGATCGTCAGCTCGTGGAGGCGATCGTTCCAGTGCATATGAACCGTCGAGTGAGCGCCGTGCTCGTATGCGTATCCGTCGCCACTATCTTCATATAGTTCAAAATCGGCGTCCTTGCCGGAGTAAACGCGAACCTGCAGAGAGTCGGCTGTCTCCGCAGTCGATTGCACAACCGGGCCCATTGGCACAATACTTCCCTCCTTGACCATGATTGGCATCCGATCTAAGGGGGCATTTACAGCAATGGTTTGTCCCCCGCTGTACCTTTCGCCTGTCCAGAAGTCCACCCAGTTCTCCCCTGTCGGCAATACCACGCTCCGCTTTCTTGCGTCCGGTTGTGTGACGGGATTAACCAGCAACGCATCGCCAAAGAGAAACTGATCGCCAATGTCTCTTACGGAGAGATCGTTGGGAAAGACAAAAGGCAGCGCCTTCATCAGAATCTCGCCTCGATGCGTGACTCCCCAGGCAGAGGAGTAGATGTAGGGCAGAAGGCGGTAGCGAAGCTGATCGTACTCCGTCAAGATGTGCTCTACCTCCGGACCGTACTTCCACATCTCGGTTTCAGAGCGGTATCCGTGAATCCGGAAAATGGGGCAGAAGGTGCCATACTCAAACCAGCGGATCAGCAGCTCATGGTAGGCAGCCGACGTATACTGATCCGCCGGACGGAAGAACCCGCCAATATCGGTTGTCCAGTAGGGGAATCCGCTCGCGCCGAAGCTAAGGCCGGCGGGAATCTGCCGCCTCAGTGTCTCCCAATTGGCCGAGATGTCCCCGGACCAGGAGATCGAGGCGTTTCGTTGCTGGCCTGTGTACGCGGACCGGGTAAGAATCACGACACGTTTATTTTCCGTTGCGGCCCGTTGACCGTCGTACACGGCGGAAGTTTCGAAGAGCGGATAGGCGTTGCGTACCGTCTTGCCCTGTCCAAGGTAGGTCACGTCGTTTTTGAGGGGATCCCCTTCCGGTTCCGAAGCGTCCAGCCACCAACCGTCCAGCCCGAGCCGGAACAGTCTGTGATCAATCTGTGACCAAAATTCTTTTTGCGCAGCAGGGTTAAAGAGGTCTGCCCAGTTTTCGCGCTCCTTCGCCTCCCCCGGTTCCGAAGTGCTGGCATTGCTGGTCAGTAGCAGGTGGGCGCGCTCCATCTCGCGGTTGACCTCAGTCTCCGCGCCGAATTTGGCCCAGACCGAGATGATCAGGTGAAGGTCCTGCCGATGAAGCTCCGACATCATTCCCGCGGGATCGGGATAGGCGCTCTCATCGAACCGCATAGCGTTCCAGCCGTATTTACCCCAGTACTGCCAGTCCTGCACGAAGACATCCACGGGAATCTTCCGTTTGCGAAATTCGGCCGCAGTGTCGAGAATCTGCTGCTGACTCGAGTAACGCTCGCGGCACTGCCAGAATCCGTAAGCCCACCGGGGAAGAAGAGGCGCCACTCCGGTCAACTCTCGATACTCGGCAACAACTCGGCTCGGCTGTGGTCCATAAATGAAGTAATAGTCGACGACCTGGCCTGAGTCGGAGCGGAAACTCATGCCATCCGAAGGCATACGAGCCGACAGCGCGGTTTCGCCTCCCGTCTCGGCCTGAATCCGGTAACTCCTGTTGGCAGCCAGTCTAGTCTTCCCGCTGGCTGCACTCGGGACCCACATGTTATCGAGGTCGATCACTCTCGTATCGTCGATCGAAAGACGAAGCCTATTCTGCAGGTTGCCGCTCAGGAGGAATCCATACATGCCTTCCGGACCCGATTGAAACGTCCCTTTGCCTGTCGCGTTCAATTGGATCGGCTTGGTCGTGGGGTTGAAATCCGTCAGCGACGCGTTGTTCCACAGCAGACCATAGCCTTTCGTCGAGACTAAAAACGGCACCGCGATGTTCGTATTCGCCTGCAAGAGGCGTATGGGAATGTCGCGCAGGTTGAAGAACCCCTCCTGATGCTGCCCCAGACCATAGAGCGCCTCGCCGGGAGAGAGCGCAAAATGCTGCTCAACTCCTTGCGACGCTCCTTCCTGTCCTTGGCTGGGCAGCACACGGCCGTTGTCCGGCGCCTCGTTTAAGATGCTCGCCCCATCCGCTGACAGAAAACGAACCGATCCCGTCTTTTCTTCAATTGCGACCTGTAGTGCAGAGGTACGAATTTGCACCGAGCCCTTAGCCGACGAGATCGAAAATGCCGCCCCGGTGCATGGCCGTATCACGGCCGGCACAAGAGCGGGCTTGTTATGAGTCTCTCCAACCACCACATGAATCGCACGCTCGGAGCATACCTCGATGCGGACCGCTGCCGGTATCGAGTGAACCAGAACGCCGTTCGCGATGCGTTCGAACCCTTGGGCGCCGCTTGGCCGGTTCCAAACAACCAAAGTTAGAAGGACGGCAATCCGAAAAACATAACCTCGCGGCGAGAAACAAGTTGCGAACATGAACGACGCTCCTGTCTTGTATTGCGACGGATGAAGCCGGCGTGGCCGAGAAACCCGCATCGCAGTGAACATCTGTCAGAACTGAACATCTACCTGCTTAGTGGAAGTGTTCAACTCCACGCGCTAGATCGGTGGTAAAACTCACTTAAACTTAATGAGACTGCTATCCGGTTCCTCTTGCGCAATCACCCTGACTGACCTGGCGAATCTTTCACGTTTCATTCGTTCGGAGACTTCCAGGGCTTGTTTCGCCGACTCTTTATCGCCGATCTTGAGATAGAGGCGGCCGAGCTGATAATGAACATTGCCGTCCATGTCATCTGCAATCCCCGAGGTTAGCTCCGTGATAGCTTCCTGCGTATGACCCGTCTCCGCATACACTCTGCCGAGCAGGGCATGAACGTGAGAAAGCCTCTCTGGCTTGTTGTGCAGAGCCTTCTTGAGGTACGGTTCCGACCCTGAGAAATCTTGCCGATCGCAAAGAATCTCTCCCATGACGGAGTTCATCTCCGGGTCATCTGGATTCGTCGTCAACGCTTCTTCTGTTAGCTTTTGAGCCTCGTTAAGCTCGGAGTCGGCGATCAAGGTCAGAGTTAACCCTAGCAAGGCTCCCGCGTCGCCGGGCAAAAGTGTCAAAGCCCTGCGATACTCCTGTTCCGCTTCCTTGTACTGCCATCGTTCGCGGTAGACGTCCCCGAGCAAAATGTGCAATCTTGGCGAGTTCGAGTCGATGGCGCTTGCATGGGCCAGCGCTTCGGCGGCTAGGCGTTGCCCCGACTTTGTCTCCCAGTACATCCCCTCGGCCTCGGTTGGTGCACGAAGCGCCAGTTTCTGGCCAACGGCAAAAGCGGTTTCGTATTTCCCCGAAAAATAGGAGCAGGCTGCCAGCACCCTCAGGTCTTTCTCCTGAAGGACCTGAAGCCGTGCGCCGAGCAGGACGCTGCATGCACCATAATGCCCGTTCGCATACGCGGCCCTCCCATCGATCATTGGATTTCCGCGCCGCAGCTTCGAGCGATCCACTGTAACGGCCCGCGCTGGCGACGCCGCATTCTCTCCTCCGTCAGCATCGTTGTCGATCAGGACAGAGAGAAGTTCTTCGTCTGTTTCTCCGGCGGCAATGCGCTCCTGCACAGCCCGCCGTAACGCCACCATGTTCGCCTGCGGAGGTCCCGCGCTGAGCAGCGAAGCGTTGACGCGCAAAAAACCTTCATCGGCTTCCCATATCTCCGTGATCAGCCTGACGGCTTCCGCCACGAGGCCTTGCTCGACCCGTAGCTTGGCAATACCTAGTCTCGCCAAAAGCGAACCCGGATTTAACTTGAACTCAGCATTGAATTCGCGCTCCGCTCCTTGAAGATCGTGCTGGTTCAGAAGCACGAAACCGTACGACGCATGAACTCCCGCGGGAAGCGCCTCGGATACAATTGCTGTCTTGTACGCCTCCGCCGCTCGAGTGAACTCGCGCTGCCCAACGTAACTATCCGCCACAAGGGCATGAAAAAAAACTGAGTCCTTATGCCGCTCCAAAATAAGGCGGGCGTCAGCCTCGACTTGTTCCAGATACGCTACCCCCAGGTGAAACCAGGCCTCGCCGTTGCCAGAATCCAAGTGTGCGACCTGGGAAAATGAAGCGATTGCCAGGCGCGTCTCCCCAAGGGCCGCGTAGGCTTTGCCGAGCGCTAACTGCACCTGAACGTCCCCTGGCTTGATGAGCACGGCTTGTTTGAGACAGACAATCGCCTCCTGAAGGCGCCTGAGCCTCAGATTCTCAAGCCCCAGGAAGAACTGGGGGACAAACAGATGGGGGTTCAGGCGGAGTGCCTGCTCAAAGGAGGCGATGGCCTCTTCGTGATTCCCGGTCTGGTAGTCCATAAGGCCAAGGTTGGCGTGCAACTCGGCAAGATCGGGCTGAACGGTCACAGCCATGCGATAGAAGCCGGCTGCTGCAACAAAATCTCCTCTGGCCTGGGCTTGTTGCGCCGAAGCCAGAAGGGATTCAATATCTGCGGGTTGTTGGGAGACCGCCGCCCCCAGCACCGGCCAGAACACGAGAGCGGGCCAGATCACGGCGATCCATTTGAATAGACGCATCACCAAATCAGTCTGAGCCCAGCTTGCATCTGTCTGGGGGCCCATGCCTCGGTAATCGTACCAAAACCTCCGCCCATGACCGTTTGCGGGGCAAAGTAATTGGTGTGATTCAGTGCGTTGTACATGTCCACTCGGAACTGCCCACGCACGACTTCTTTCCAGATTGGAAAGAACTTCTGAATGCTCAGATCCCAATTTGTGTAACCTGGGGCGCGCAGGTTGCTGAAGTATCTAGGCGCGTTGCCCGTGGTCCAGGGAGCAGCAACAGAGAACGCCGCGCCTGACTGACCGGCCGGTGTGTTGTTGAACCAATGCAACCGGTTCTTGTCCGAGACACGGATATCGCCCACCACGTCTACGTGCTGGCCGACACCGAAGTAGTTCAGACCATTTCCCGAGCTCCCGATGGCAAGAGGAAAGCCATCCTTCAATGTGACGGCCCCGGAGGTCTGCCAACCGCCGACCACTGTATCTATGGCTCTGTTCATCCCGGCGCCGAACTTCTTGCCCCTTCCTACGGGAAGTTCGTAGACGTAGCTAACGACAAAGCTCTGCGGAGTGTCGGTGGCATCGACGGTCCTCTCGGCCCCAAGGTTGTAGACATTGCGAACTGTATTGGTACCACTGGCAGTGGCCCAGTCAGTCGACCCGCCGACGTCGTCAAGAAACTTCGAAAACGTGTAGGAAGCCATCACCGTCAGCCCTTGAGAGACCCGATGCGTGTAGTTCAAGTCCAAGGCGTCGTAATACGAATCGCCCGCCGGAGCGTTCTGTTCGGTGATATCACAGAACTCCGGATGCGGTCTCAGCAGTTGGCCTTGCGAAACCGTGGGCTGATCGAGATTGCAGCCGCTGGAGGTGATGTGACCATAAAATGGATTCGCGACTTGGTTTGTCAGACCGTTGCCCAACGAGAAGAATTTCGTTGGGTCGATCTGGTTATAATTGAGGCCGCTGGCGGTCACATGGACGCCGCGGTTTCCAACGTAAGTGACTTCAAGCGCATCATTTGGCGTCAGAGCGTACTGGACTCCCAGCATCCACTGTTGAACATAAAAGCTCTTCCGGTCACGCGTGATCGCGGTGGCGCTATAGCCCACATTCGTCAAGCCACCGTTGGCGCTGCCCGTGACCGGCACAAGGCCGCTGGAGAAGGCAGTGCTCAGGGTGTTCGCCGGCGTGTAGCCATCCGATTGGGTCGCCACATACGGGGTGTCGGAACTGAATCCGGGTGTCGGACCGGTCCCCCGGAAGCTGGGCGGATAGAAGATGCCAAAGCCGCCTCTCACAACGAGATTTGGCAATGTCTGATAGGTAAACCCGACTCGCGGAGCGAAGTTTTTGTAGTCAGGATTGAACAACCCTCTGTCGCCCGGCGAAGCATACACCAACTGGCCCGTATAGCTGCCGCCCGCGGAAGAACTGATGGGATTAACGGCCTTGTAGTCGAACCAAGTCTGCCGGTTGTGACGCTCCGTCACCGGGAGCTGAAGTTCCCACCGGATTCCGGCATTCAGTGTGAATTTACTTGTCGCTTTCCAATCGTCCTGCACGTAGATTCCGTGAAACCAGGTCCGTGTAATCGGAAATATCGCGATACCTGTCTGGCCAGAGAAGGGCGTTCCCAGCAGCATCGACGCAACCGAGTCGCCTGTACCCGCAGTCACGTTGCTGGGGTCCGGGCCGGCGGTGAGGATATTGCTGAAATTGAAAGGCGTCGGATGGTACCTCCCGCCGTTCTCGTCGACCGCAATTCCCATGTATCCGAAGGACAATTGATGTGCGTTCAGCACCTTTACGAAATCCACGGATCCGCTGGAGGAGGCGCGCGGGAACGCGCCTTGGCCGGCCCCGGCCAAAGGCCCTTCCGATTCATAGTTTGTCACGGTAATCACCGGGAATTGCGGAGAGTTGGTGTCGACAAACGAAGGCAGGCCGATGGACGAGGACTTGAAGCCGGCGCTCTGCAGGTTGTTGCCTTCAACCCATTTCATTCCGCCCAGGTTCACGCTCATAGTGAAGGTCGGAGTGAAAACCTGGCTAGCGCCGAGGGCGAGACTCCAGCGATTGTTGGGATTGGTCTGGCCCGGACCTGCCGGATTGCTCGCTCCATAGTAAGACGGAGATTCGTCTTTGGATTCGTTTTTGTGCGAGAAGCGTCCGTAAATTCGAGTCTTGTCACTGATGTTGTCGTCGATCCTACCGCTGAATTCGTCGGACGTGTCATTGGCAAGCCCCGAAGCGCTCCAGTTGTTCGTCAGGCTGCTGTTGATCGGCTTCGGGTAGTAGTTCACCAGGGCTTGGCCCACGGAATTGATGCCTCTGGTTGACTCGGCCAGATTATTACCGGAGATAGGATCGCGAATCCATACGGTTTTTCCCGTGTTGGGGCCGCTCGTCGCAGTGACCTGCCTGGTCGTAAAAGGATCATAGATCTGCCCTGCCAAAATCGGACGGTCCAAAGCATCCGTCCCTATCGGGGCGCCGAGGAGCGCCGAGAAATCTCCGCTGCGGAAGGCCGGGATGGGCACCGTTCCCAGCGAGGCCGTTTCCGCGCTTTTGTCCCTGTGGCCTTCGTAATTAAAGAAGAAGAAGGTCTTATTCCTCTGCTCGTAGACCTTCGGAATGTATATGGGACCGCCAACAGCTACGCCGAACTGATTGCGGTGAGAGTTCGGGCGCGGGGTGCTGGAGAGATTGTTGAAGTAGTTGTTCGCGTCAAGGGCGCCGTTGCGCAAATACTCGTAGACACTGCCGTGCAGGTGGCTGCCGCCCGACTTAGTCACTACGTTGACGACATTTCCCGTGCTCCAACCGTATTGCGCGGTAAAAGAATTCTGTTGAACCTTGAACTCCTGAACATTGTCCGGAGATGGAACGTAGATCACCCCGCCCCAGCCTTCGCTCGTGTCCCATAGACCATCAACAAGGAACGCCGTGGTTCCAAAAAAGCCGCCGCCGAAGTTGAAGAACGAGATATCCTGGTCGGCCGACCCTTGTTCGCCGTTGGAGGCAATGGCCTGTTGTTGCGACGCATTGTTGACCGATGAGTTCAACTGTACAAAGCTGAATACATTCCGTAGATTGAGCGGCAGTTGCGTGATCAGTTCGGACGAAATCTGTGTGCCGATGTTGGCATTGTCAGTTTGCAGCAGAGGAGGCGCCGTGGTCACGAGGACTTCCGCGGTTGCACCTACAGTCAGCGTTATGGTCAGGGTGGCGGACTGGCCAACCTCAAGCTTGATCTGCTGCTGTTTAAAGGTCTTAAATCCCGGAGCCTCTACGGTCAGGGTATAGACCCCCGGCGGTACAAGCGAGAAGGAGAAGGTTCCTTCGGCGTCCGTTTTGAAGTCGCGCGTAACTCCGTTCTCGGTGCTGGTTAGTGTGACATTGACGTTCGGGACGCGCGCTCCGGAGGGATCGGCAATCGCACCCGACAGTGAAGCCGCAGACGCCAGCGTCTGGGCATGGACACCGGGTGCAAGAACGCTGATTGCGAAGCTGGCGAACAACGACAAGAAGAACGAACTGCATTTCAGTTTGAGCATTTATCTCCTTCTTTCCTGCAAGTACATCGCTACCTGTAACGTTACACACCCGATGGCGCGAAATTATCGTGAATTGCCGTGCTCGCTGTCAAGTACTTTTTTCTGGCTTCTGCGGTCGGGCTAGAGAACATTAAAGCCATTCGTCTACATGAGGATGGGGTCTAGGACTTCGGCTCTCGGTCTGCCTTCCTGAGCGCTCCAGCTCAGCCCGACTTGTGGCCATTGCACCCGGACTGAAGGACATCCGTTCAGAAAACAAGCGTTCGCGACCCGGCACCTTGCAATCCTTGCAAGAGGCCTTGATCGTCTCGGGACCGTGAGCACAAAGACCTGAGGACAAAGATAATCAACTGAACAAACAGCCTTCGTTGCATCAATTCCATGAAAGTGCGCATCGGCAGATGGAACCTCAAGGGCCCCGGATAGAACATCCCAATCGAGCTCACCCGTGACCCTCCGGCCAAGATGCCTCAACTGGCACCTGCGACTAGGAATTGTGATGCTAAACTCGATGGCCTTAAGCTCAGTACACATCTGACCTGCAGGCGGGCTTGACGCTGTCCATCAACTCCTTTTTCTCTACCCTTTCCACGCAGAGTCAATCCGCAACTGGGAACGGATAGCGGTTGACTGAGACGCCCCCTGAGTGCTACATCATGAATCAACTTGTTTTCGTTTACTGTATCGCTGTCTGCAGCAAGAATTCTCAAGCCTAGTTGCAAATGACTTGCCCGTATGTGCATCCCACGATGGGAAAAGGACTATGCAGACAACCGTCAAATGTTCGAACGATAGCCCGGTCTCGACACGGCTGATCCAGCACGGAGCGCTGGTGCCCTTCGCCCTCGTCACTTCGCTGTTTTTTCTGTGGGGTATGCCGAACAACCTCAACGACGTGCTGATCCGCCACTTTATGAAGTCGTTCGAGATCTCCCGCTTTCAGGCGGGGCTGGTGCAGTCGGCTTTTTACATGGGCTATTTCCTGCTGGCCACCCCGGCCGCGCTGTTGATGCGCCGATACGGCTACAAGCTTGGAATAATCTGCGGCCTGTTGCTGTTTGGCACCGGGTGCTTTCTGTTCTGGCCCGCTGCGCAGATCGGCCGGTATTCGTTCTTTCTCGGCGCTTTGTTTGTCATCGCCAGCGGTCTTTCCTTCTTGGAAACGGCGGCCAATCCGTTTATCGCCCAGTTGGGCGACGCGTCGAGCGCGGCCCGGCGGCTGAACTTAGCGCAATCGTTCAACCCGCTGGGCGCGATCAGCGGCGCGCTAATCGGTACGCTGTTTATCTTCTCCGGTGTGGAACTGACCGGCGATCAGATTCGCGCGATGCAGAGGGCCGGAACTTACGCGCACTATCTACAGACCGAGACGCTGCGCGTGGTGACGCCGTACCTGGTCATCGGCGCCGCCGCAATCCTGCTGGCGATTCTCGTCGCGTGGGCGCGCTTCCCCCCGGTTTCGGTGCAGAGCCATGAGGGGACGTTGGGCATGCCAGGCCATGGCGCCTATCGGGAACTGCTCCGCTATCCGCACTTTCTGCTCGCGATTCTGACGCAGTTCATGTACGTGGGTGCGCAAGTGGGCACCTGGAGCTACTTCATTCAATATGTACAGGACTCGGTGCATGCGCCGGAGAGGGTGGCCGGCTACTTCCTGACCGGAACACTGGCCGGATTCGGCATTGGCCGCTTTGCATCGTCCTTCCTGATGCGCTGGATCCGTGCCGACAAGCTGATGGGAATCTACGCCATTGTCAACATGGCTCTGGTAGCCATTGGCGTCCTACATCCTGGATGGGCCGGTCTGTGGGCCATTTTCCTCAGCTCGTTTTTCATGTCGGTAATGTTCCCGACGATTTTCGCGCTGGGGTTGAACGATCTCGGCGAGAACACTAAGATCGCCGCCTCGTTGCTGGTGATGGCGATTGTGGGTGGCGCGGTGCTGACGCCAGCCATGGGCCTGCTCGCCCGTTACGGTATTCAGATCGCCTACTTGGTGCCGATTGCCGGGTACCTGGCCGTGATGGCGTACGCCTTCTGGGGTTGCCATGTGAAACCGCGGGGACGCGGTTGAGCGCTTATTTTCAGACAAGGAGCAAAAGATGCTGAAAGGGATTTCGCAAGTAATCACCCCAGAGCTGCTGGCGGTGCTGGCGCGCATGGGGCATGGCGACGAGATTATTTTGGCCGACGCGCATTTTCCCGGCCATTCGATCGGGCCTCAGGTACTACGCGCCGATGGACTCACGGTGGCTCAACTGCTTGACGGCATTCTGCCACTCTTCGAGTTGGACTCCTACGCCACGCCGCTGACCATGATGGCTGCGTCGGCTGGCGACACTCTCGATCCGGAGGTCGAGGCCGACTACCGCGCGGTGATCCGCAAGCACGTTGCCGGCGATCCGAAGCTGGAGCGTATCGATCGCTTCGCCTTCTACGAGCACGCGAAAGGTGCCTTTGCGATTGTGATCACAGGCGAAGTGCGCAAGTACGGCAACCTGCTGTTGAAGAAAGGCGTTACTCCCGCCGTGTAAGCACGCGGAGCGTTACCGGACTGCTGAGGCGGCGGAGTGCGGGCGGACTGAGGCCCGAACCCGCCTCGTCTCGGAGCAGCCCTCGCCGTGGGCGGGCCGGATCGTCCCGTGCGACACATTGTGCTGAAGCTCCGACCAGCCGGGCGCGATGCGCTTCCAGTCTTCTAGGCGTCCGGGGCAAGTCCGAGGCGATGCTCCGGGCATTGCAGCTCTTTCCGCACAAACCGGCGACAAGAGGGAGGCAGCCGCGACAACTCGTGAGCGCTACGCCGAGAGCAGGCAAGCCATCCGTTTTCTTGGAAACTCAATCTGCAGGCGTCCACCCGCGACGGCGGCCTGGATTCCAAGATTTCTGGGATAAAGCAATCTGGCGTCCCGGTAGGCCCAGGGAATCTCGATGGTTGCGGGGCCATCGATTCTCCAGACTCCCACGAGTTTCTGTTCCGCAGACCGCATACCCAGGGCAACCGCCGCCTCCGCATTGGTCACATCTGACAATCCAAGTGGATAGAAGGGAACCGCCTCGGGAGTGTGCTTGCGAACGATCTCCTTATACACGCGGATGCCTTCCGCCACTTGGTTCCATGCATTGGCCGACAGTTGGTCGAGACGGCCACTTTGGTGAATGCGGCACATCGCCGCTGTGACCATGTTGAAGCTGGCGGCATCGGGGTCCGAGTCCGGCACTGGGTAGGACCAGATAGCCAGTTGCTCCGGCAGCACGGCCGCCGAGGTCCCCACCAGAATCGCCGGCAATTTCAGATAATCTTCCTGGTCTGTCATCGACTGTATCTGGAGCCGGCTCAGCATCGCATAGTCCATCCGTCCGCCGCCGCTGCCGCAGTTCTCGACGATGAGATCGGGATAGCGGGCCAGCATGCTATCGATCCATGCAAGGTGGGCGCGGTTGTGTTCAAGCAGGCCCTGTCCGAAGCTGTCCGCGTCGAGTTCGGTTCCCTGCAACGAATCGATGTTGTAGTCCATCTTGATGTAGCCCATGCCGTATTCGTTCACCAGCCGTGCGATCACCTGATCGAGATAGGTCCGTACCGCGGGATTCCGGAAATCAAGCAACAGCCGCGAGTTCTTCAAAACTCTTTTACCGTGGCGCACAAAGAACCAGTCATCCGGCTTCTGAGCCAGAAGCGACTTTGGCCCCGCAACCTCCGGTTCGAGCCAGAGTCCCGGAACCATGCCGGCTTGTCTGATCTGGTCCATGACGAACTTCAGGCCTCGTGGCCAGCGAGTGGATGAGGCCTGCCACGAGCCGAGGGTCTGGCTCCAGTCCTCGTTGATGTCGGCATACCATCCGGCATCGATTACAAAGTACTCGCAACCCACCTTGGCCGCAGCGGCGATCAACGGCAGTTCCTTGCTTTCGGTTGGATCGCCCCACAGGCAGTTCATGTAATCGTTGAAGATCACCGGACAACTGGCATTGCGGGGATGCGGCATCGAGCAAGCAATCCGCCGGTAGCGCGTCAATTCCTCGACGGCCTCGGAGAATCCGCCGCTTACACAGCCGATCGCGATAGGAACGGTCTCGTAGGTCTCCCCTGGGTTCAGGCCTTTCCATGCGGCGGAATGGAGATCGTCCGGGCCGCCTAGATACGCATAGACATCGTCGGCATAATTGTCGCGCGCCGACACATTCGAGATCTCCCAGTGCCATGAACCGTTATGCTCGATCTGCCAAAACCAGGTGAGGCCCAGCGCGACGTTTTCAACCATCGCCATGGGCAGATACCGCTCCGTCGACCAACTGCCAATGCTCCCTGCCTCCGCCGCGGACCAGCTTGTCCGCTCGTTTTCCACGAATCCCAGTTCCGACGGACGCAGGGTGTGCCATTGTCCCTCGGCCATCCAGCTGTTCACGGCAAGATGAATCCGCAGTTCGCGGTCGAAGTTCTGCGGCAGGCCAAGCCCGTGCAGCATCGCCGAGCTTAGAAACTCGATCCCCACCCGGGCATTACCGGTATTGGCGACCCGCGTATGACGCCTGACGACGCGAACCCCCTCGAAGGCTTCGTAGACGGACTCGACCTTCAGGTTCAGCAGGGAGTCAGAGTGCATACACACCAGGCGCTTGCCGAGTGGGCCTTGCTCCTCGCGCCGCCCCTCAAAGAGCAGCCGCGTCCCCGGTTGGCCAGTCCCTGACTTCATGCCTTGATCCGGTGAGTTCTCTCCACTGCATTGAAGCGCGACTTCGACACCCGAGGAATGGTCCGCTCCCAACGACACCGCGTCGGTTGGCACTATGCGTTTCTGACGCAATCTGCCGGAAGCGATCTCGAAAGGAAAGAGCAGTCCGCCAGGCTTCCAGATAAACGATTCAGAACCCGCCGGCTCAGCCATAAGACACGGAACACGCGGCGCGAATGTACCGAGCGTCAATGCCCCGCTTGACATCAAGAAAGTTCGACGATCCATATGCGTCTGCTCCATAATGCTGGCGAGTTCGAAAGACCGCCGTTGACCTTGCGTACTAGTGGACTGAATGGACAGCTTCTTCAGAAGCGCGGTCTCGAACACCTCTTGAGGCTCCTTCTTCGTCCAGCCGCGCCGTGTCTTCGCGCATCCCCGTGGCGCCTGCGGCGGATCTTCTACTCCAGTTCCTCATCCTGACAAACTGCCACTTTGCCGCACTTGCCCGAAGACATTAGCGCGTACGCCTCATCGGCCTTCTCCAGCGGAAAGCGGTGCGTAATGATCTCGGCCGGATGCAGGTTCCAGCGCACCAGTCGCTCCACCAACTCCTCCATCAGCCAGATCGAGGTCACCCAGGAGCCGTAAACCGTTTTCTGGTCGTGAATCATGTCGGGCGAGGGAGTGATGGTCATCGAGCCGCCTTCGCCGATCAGCGCGATTCGTCCCCACTTCCGCGTTGCCCTCACGGCAGTGGTGCTCGCCGCCGCGTTGGCCGAGCAGTCCACCGCCCGCTCAACACCCATGGAGCCGGTCAGCGCCTTCACCTCGGCCACGTTGTTCTCGCCGGAGGCCAGCACCGCGTCGCAAAGTCCCAAGTCAATGGCGATTTTCATCCGCGCGGGAACCACGTCGATGCCGATGATCTTCTCCGCGCCCAGCTTGCGGCAGAGCGCGGCCGTCGCCAATCCCACAGGCCCCAGTCCGGTAATGAGCACGGCATGGTTGCCGTCGATGCCGATCTTCTCTAACGCCTCGTAGACCGTGCCGAATCCGCAGGCCACCTGCGCCCCGTCGGCATAGCTGAGCACATCGGGCAGGGCGATCAAATCCTTCTCTTCGGCGAGCATGAACTCGGCCATGCCGCCATCCCGCTGCCATCCGTAGGCGCGGCGGTACCTCTGGCTGGTGCAACTGATCATATAGCCGCGCCGGCAGTCGTTGCAGAGCCCGCAGCCGGAGATGTGGTAGACGATCACGCGATCGCCCCCACCGAAGCGCCGGCAACCCGGCCCAGTTTCCACAATCTGCCCGCACGGCTCGTGACCGGCGATCATGTCCTGATAGCCCTCGGGGCCCTTACCGAGATGCTCGTGATAGATACAGCGGATGTCCGATCCGCAAATCGTCGAAGCCTTCATCCGCAGCAGCACCTCGCCGTGGCCCGGCTTCGGTACCAGCACCGTCCGCATTTGCACTGTCGAATTCCCCGGCAAATACGCCGCCCGCATGGTCTCCTGCATTGCTCTCTCCCGTTCCTTTGTCCCTTGGCGACCCCGTCGCGGAATTGCAATCGCCGCGAAAGTGTCCCTCGGGTAGCTATAGCCCTTGGATTTGATTCGCATGGTTGACACAAACGCCCCCCGTGACCTTACAAAACAGCGGCGGAGGCGAGTTTTTCAGCAGCCTGTTTAGCCGTACCCTTTCAAAGTCGGCTTACGCCACTGGCTGTTCGCCATATTCATTCATCCCTGCCCCTGCTTACTGCCGAATCACGCCATCCACATCCCACAAATCTTCCCAACTCTGCCCCTCCTTCCACAGAAAGACCTGTCCCTTGATGAGCCGACAGTTGCGGTCGATTCCCGCAATCGCCTTCATCTCGTCGCCGGTCAGCGGATCGCTCATCACCGCCTCAAGATTTTGGCGATAGTGATTCACTGAAAACGGTATCGGAATTTGTCCGCGCTGCATCGCCCACTTCAGGCACACTGCCGAAGGATGCACGCCGTGCTTGGCTGCAATCTCACGTATCACCGGATCCTCGGTGGGCGATGTGTCCTCGGGCGTGCGGTCACGCTCGGGCCGTCCTGGCGAACCCAACGGGCAAAAACCAATCGGGCGAATTCCGTTGGACAGGCAGAAATCAAAGAGTTCCGGCTGCTGAAAGTGCGGATGCAACTCCATCTCGTTGACCGCCGGCCGGATGCGCGCGTCCGCGAGCACCAGCTTCAGCTTTGGCGCAGTCATATTCGAAGTGCCGATCTGACGCACCAGACCCTGCTCCACCAGATCTTCCATCTTCCGCCAAGTCTTCATGTAATTCTCGTGGATGTAGGGTCTGGCGTTGGCCGAGCGCGAGTTGACGTCGCAGCCCGACCGATGGAAGTTGGGAAACGGCCAGTGCACAAGAAACAAGTCAAGGTATTCGATCCGCAGATCGCTGAGCGACTTCCTGCACGACGGAATCACATCCGCCTCGCCGTGCTTGTCGTTCCACAACTTCGAAGTGATCCACAGTTCCTCGCGCTTGATACCGGAGCGCATCACCTCTTCCAGAGCCGCGCCCACCTCGGCTTCGTTCCCGTAGACCGAGGCGCAGTCGAAGTGCCGGTAACCAATTCTCGCCGCGCCCCTGACCGCATCGGCCACCTGCGTGGGCTCTACATGGTCGGATCCGAAGGTGCCCAGGCCAATGGCCGGCAGCCGGTCACCGGTTGCAAGCGCGTGGAAGGGGATTACTGCGGGATCGATGGCGCGGTCGCTCGAGTGGTCGAGAGCGGTGGGTGGATGCATGCAGGTGTGTCCCCGAATCATAGATTAAGATAATAATAGGTAACGTTACCTGTAACGGCAATTAGTTTATTGCGATCCTATTCCACCGTCAAGACGTATTATCCGGCTTTGCGTGATTCAGCAGCTTGAGCTTCGCGGTACACTCGTTTTTATGGCTACGCGCTTGAAAGACATCGCGGAGGATCTGGGGCTCTCCGTTATCACTGTGTCGAAAGTTCTACGCAATCATCCCGATATAGCAGACAATACCCGGCGACGCGTTCTGAAGCGCATGCAGGAGTTGAATTACCAGCCGAACACGGCGGCCCGTTCCCTGGTGACCGGAAGAACCATGACGCTGGGGCTGGTTGTGCCCGATCTGTTGCATCCCTTCTTTGCCGTTATCGCTAATGCCATTACGACCGAGATCCGCAAGCACGGTTACAGCCTGCTGATTGCCTCCTCGGACGAGGAACCGGAACTGGAGGTCCAGGAGATCCGCCAGATGCTGGCCCGGCGCGTCGACGTTATTCTGGTTGCCTCGGCTCAGTGGAGCCTGGAGAGCTTCCGACAGATCGAAGAACAGAAGGTGCCTTACGTCCTGCTTGACCGCCGCCTGTCCGGCTTGGAGGCGAACTACATCGGCGTGGACGATGAGGCCGTCGGCGTCTTAGCCACCGAGCATCTGATCGAACAGGGCTGCCGTTTTGTTGCGCATATCCGTGGTCCGGAGGTGAGTACCGCACTCGGGCGGCTGGAGGGCTACCGTCGCACGCTCGCCTCCTATAATCTGACACCGCTGCCGGGACATATCGTCACGCTTGGCGCCTCCGGGGATCACCGCGGTGAGGGCGGCGGCTACCAGGCCGCACAACGATTGCTGGCTGTACAGCCGCGCCCGGATGGCATCTTCTGCTTCAACGACCCCTCGGCTCTGGGCGCCATGCGTGCGATTCTTGATGCTGGCCTGCGCATTCCTGAAGACATCGCCGTGATTGGTTGCGGCAATCTCCCCTCCTCCGACTTCTTGCGCGTGCCGCTTTCCTCGGTGGATCAAGGCAGTGAAAGCATTGGAAAACAGGCCGCCGAGCTGGCTCTGCAGTTAGCACAAACGAAGCTTCCTCTGCCGCCGCGCGCCGAGCTCATGCTGCCAAGACTGGTGGTGCGCGCCTCAAGCCGGAGGTAGTCTTTTCCCTCCGCAGACGGTCCGCTGGCGGCCTAGTTCGCCGACGCGAAATCGAGCATTGATTCATTGGTACGAGCCTTACGGAGAATGGAATTGCACTTGCGCTCGATAGTGCGAGATTTCCATATATAGCCAATCGTGTGCTCACTCTTCTACACTTCTGTGGCGCTGATGAATGTACCTTTGGAGCAACCGGAAATTTCGACGACGATGCGCCCGGACAAACCTCGACCTATCGTCATCTTGGGAGCGGGAGGAATCGTTCGTGACGCTCACCTTCCGGCATACCGGAAAGCAAAATGGCCGGTAATAGGCATTGCAGACGTCTTCGAAGAGAGGGCGGCGCAGTTGCAGGCGGAGTATCAGATCAACCGTTCGTTCGGTAGCATTGCGGAAGCTGTCGCCTTTGCGCCTGAGGATGCAGTCTACGATTTGGCTGTTCCCGCATCTTCGATCCTCGAAAGCTTGAAGTTCCTGCCAGACGGCGCGGCCGTGTTGATGCAAAAGCCAATGGGGGAGACGCTTGTAGAGGCGATCGACATTCTCCATCTATGCCGTAAAAAGCGGCTTACAGCAGCCGTCAACTTTCAACTTCGGTGGTCTCCAAACTTGCTGAAAGCCGGTGAGTTGATGAACAGCGGAGCCATAGGATTCATTCATGATTTCGAGCTGCAGGTAAGCTGCCGGATGCCCTGGGAAAACTGGGAGTTTCTAGCGAGCGCGTCGCGCCTGGAGGTTCTCTACCATTCGATCCACTATCTCGATCTAGCTCGCGCGTGGCTCGGTGAACCGCGCAGCGTCTATGCAAAAACAGTTCGCAGCCCCCGTTCTCCGCGTCTAGCTGCCACCAAGAGTGTAATTGCCCTTGATTATGGCGATTGGGTACGCTCCTACATTGCGACAGATCACAGCAACGCGTACGGCCCTGACCATCAGCGCTCGTTCGTGCAGATTGAAGGTACAAAGGGAGCGGTTCACGCCCAAATCGGCGGCAACCTTGATTATCCGAATGGGTTGCCGGACACTTTGGACTTCGCACCAGAAGGAGGATCGTGGAGGCGTCTAGCAATTGGGGGCAATTGGTTTCCGGATGCATTTGTAGGCTCAATGGGCTCACTCCAAAGTTTCCTCGAAGGGAGTAGCGATGTGTTGCCAACGAGCGTCGAAGATGCAATCCACACGATGGCGCTTGTCGAAGCGGTATACGAATCAAGTGACGCAGGCGGGACCCAAATACCCCTTTCGTCTACTTCGTGAGTCGTCGGATCATTCATACAATTGTCCAAGAGATCCATCTCATGTGTGCGTGCTAACCAAGCAGTCCGCGTCTAGCGAGTTCAGATAGGTCTCGGGCTTCGAAAGGAAGGTTTACCTCATGCTTGAATCCCGCCCGTGGCTGTTCTCGATTGTGGCACTTGGTTTCTTGTCACTGTTTTGTTGTTGTTTCGTTGACCTGTGCTGAGTGACGCCCTGCGCGGAACGCCCAACTCGTGAACGTCCGTCCAGCCAACATGCAAAGGTGGTGACTGGGTACTCACCAGGAGGCCGATAGCCTAGCAACATGGATTACGCAGCTGGCCTCACCTCTCTAGTGACTCGATGAACCGAGCCAACGGAGAGTGACCCAGATGCTTCGTCACTACCGCGAAGACAATGTAGCGCGGCATCAAGCTCCAAACCCCTCCTCAGACAAGGATGCGGAAAGAGTAAGCGTCAAGGATCGCGGGACTTCGTGACGGAAGCGTGATCTCCAGCGCCTGTGCGGTCTGCTGAAATTCCAGGCGTCCGGCATTGCCAAGCATCTCTATGCCGCGAATTGGCTGCGAATAGGTAGAATTCCCCTTCGCGAGTGTCTTCACGCGGAGAACGCCGTCGCGCGGCCAGCCAAGAGCAAATACGTATAGCTGGTTGCCTTTGCGCGTGAAGCGGATATCTTCCGCAGTGTAGGGGCGGGCGTGCTGTTCGTTGAAGTTGTGCGACCCGGTCACGTCCGGCGGACCCTCGCCGTAGACAGCGAACGGTCTCGTGCCGTAGATGGCCTCTCCATTCACCGCCATCCAACGCCCGAAGTCGCGCAGGAACTTGTGCTCATCTTCATCGATAGTGCCATCGCCACGAACCGGGATGTTCAGCATCAGATTACCGTTCTTGCTTACGATGTCGATGAGGATCTGCGCCACGGTGCTCGGCCGCTTGTACGTGTGCTCGTCGAAGTGCGAACGGCGGTAGTGCCAGTCACCAATGCAGGTGTCTGTCTGCCAGGGAGCCTCGAGGATGCCTTGCGCGCGGCCGCGTTCGATGTCCAGCATTGTCGCACCCATGTGCTCGGCCGTGTACTCCTTGGCTGCCACCACGGCCTCCTCGCTACCGTTGTGCCAAAGCATGTTCGCGTTGTAGTAGTGGGCGACAACATCCAATCCAGCCTGGCCAAATGGCAGCTCCGAATCGTCGAAATACAACATGTCCGGCTTATATTTGTCGATCATCTCCTTGCAGCGCAGGAACCACCTTCGGGTGAACTCCGGGTTCATCGGCGGCGGCTCTTCATGCCACTTGCCATCGCCGCTCTCATGCCAAACATTCGCATCGGCGATGGTCTTTAAGCCGTCCGGCATCACGATGTTGCGGCCTGTGTAGAGTTCCTGCGGATCGAATCCATCCCACCACTGGCCTTTGCCATCCTTCTTCATCAGCGTGTAGGCGTCGTAGCGAAGGCCCGCCATCGGACCTTCCGGATCGTAGCCGTATGCCGGCTGTAGCCAATGCCATGCGTGCGAAGCGTGATTTGAAATGCCGAATCGAAGGCCATGCTGGCGCACGATCTTTTCCCACATGCCCACAATGTCCTTCATGGGGCCGACCTTGGTAGTGTTCCAGTGGTTGTAGGTGGAATCAAAGCAGTCCAGGTTGTCATGATGACAACCCAGTGCATAGAAGTACTTCGCTCCCGCCTTGACGTACAAGTCCATTAACTGTTCAGGCTGCCAGCGTTGCGCCTTCCACATGTGGTCGATGTCTTTGAAGCCCACCTTGGAGGGATGCCCATAGGTTCTGCAGTGGAACTCATACTGAGGGCTGCCTTGGATGTACATGTTGCGTGCATACCAATCGCCCTGCTCCGGGACGCACTGTGCCGTCCAATGCGCCCAGATACCAAACTTCGCGTCACGAAACCACTCCGGCATGCGCCATTGCTTCAGAGACTCCCATGTTGGCAGATACTTGCCTTTCATGATCTCGTTCGTAGCCGAGCCGTTTGTCTGCGCTCGAAGGTAGCGGCTCAAAGGAACAGCCGCTGCAGCTAACGCACTCCGTTTCAAGAGCGCACGCCGGGACAAATCACCTGAAGTCATTCGATCCTCTCCAGCGTAATGATAACCGGCCTCTTGGCTTCTGCTCTATGGAACCCGTGCATGTGGACTTTATAGCTGCGTTGGAACCCACATTTTTGCTTCGGCATTCAAAGGAATCGATTAGCCTTAGAAAATGAGCGAAGTCATCCGGATGGCGACGAGCGTTCATGAGGCCCAATGGGCTGCGAGCGGGGTGGCGTTGGCTGTCTCTTCTATTCAGATTTCTCTCGTTTCCATCTCGGTCGATATCTTTCCCGCCACCAACCCGGACGCCAAGTGGAATTCCATCAGATCGATCGAAAGACGCATAAGCGCGTCCACCAATCTCAGAGTATCGATATCCTCCAAAGCCGAATCGCCTTTCAGTGTGCGCCAAGGCAAGTTCGTCAGCGCAATCTGGCCCATCGTCCCCGGGGAGAAGGACATCGCCATCACCTTCTGCACCGACTCCGCTCTCACCGTAACTCCCGGCTGGGACAACGTAACCGGCTAAGGTGAACCGAACGGCCTGCCATCTATCCAAGGCGTCACCGGCAAGACCAAAGGAGCCGTCCTAACCAAATAAATATAACCAGCTTCAAAAACCGGTGGCGCACCGAGACAAGTTCTCGATGCGCCTTATGAGTTTTTGGTTACGGGCTTTGCAAAAGTCCCCGCGACAAATGCTCGGGTGAATTTTCGCTGGCGCTCAACCGTCCCACACAGGCATCCCGCGAGATTTGTTGTCGACGAGGGGATCGGCATGCCGGTAACGGCTCGCCATCGTGCTGCATTGCGCGAGACAGCTCGTCGAACGTGACGTGCTCGTCAGGACTAGGCTGCGACCACATGGGAGAGATTCGGCACTTCGACAGTGGGGGCTAAACCTCGCAGTTCGAGGCAGTAAGCAGGCCAAGAGCAGGTCGTTGTCGCGGTGGCTCGGAAGCTAGCCGTTCTGCTCCACCATATCTGGGTTACGCAGGAACTATACGTGCCTTTCTACAAAGTAGCAGCTTGAGGTTTGATAATGTTTACCTGTTGCGAGGACACCGTGTTCCGATGACTGCGAGCCAATTTTGGTCTTCAAGACCGGCCGATAACTGGCAGCATCGACTCTCCTCTCGAACCCCAACCGGCACCGAGCTTGCATCAAAACAGCTCATTAAGTGTGCGAATAGAAATACGGTGGAGAGCAGCTTGCAGCGTTACCAACAACAAAAGCAAAACTCTGATTAAGGAAAAACACCCTTGACACCAGTGACCTGCTCATAGAAAGTCGGCTTCTCGCAACTGCGCGGCCCGTTTCCAGACATCCCCTGCTATGCATGGATCGGCTCCACTGAATATGCTGCAGTGCTGTCCTGGGTCGTATCGATGCATCACCTAGCTTGCGGTCAAAGTGGAAGTCGCGCTAAGTGAACGCCACCAAGCAATTTAGCCTCTCGGTGTTCGAGGGGCTAAATTAAAATAAATTTTTTAGAATCTTGGTGCCGGGAGGGGGGGTCGAACCCCCACGAGGTTGCCCTCGGCGGATTTTGAGTCCGCTGCGTCTGCCAGTTCCGCCATCCCGGCCTTTTGCCTTGCCCGCACAGAGGCTAATCCAATCGCCGATAATCATCGAAAAAAAGCGCATACTGAATTCAATCTCCGAATCAGTAGGCTCTTTCTTTTAAGTATCGCATAGCATCAGTTGATCCGCATCTTCTCAAATTCGTTTGTTAGGCCAAAGCCATGCCGCGCCGCGGACCCCGCTGGAATCTCCATACTTTGCCTGCACTACGGGCGTCGATGCCTCACCTCCAAAGACATACTTCGGCAGCAACTTGGGCAAGGCATCATAGATATGCTCCAACCTTGATACACCCCCACCAACCACAATGACATCCGGATCCAGTATGTTGATCACATTGGACAAGCCGCGCGCCAGACGATCTTCGAACCGCTCCACGGTCTCCGCCGCAGCCTGATCACCTGCAGCGAAGTCAGCAACGATCTCTCGCGTAGTCCGCGCTCTGCCGGTGACCGTCTTGTAATCCAACGCGATCCCAGTGCCCGAGACCCACATCTCCATACACCCATTCTTCCCGCAGTAGCATGCAGGCCCAGGAGATTCTTCCGTCTTCGGCCACGGCAGTGGATTGTGCCCCCATTCGCCTGCAACTCCGTTTGGACCGTCGTGGACGCATCCCTCCAGAGCAACTCCCCCTCCGCACCCAGTCCCCAGAATCACGCCATACACAAAGCGCACACTGGCGGCGGCACCGTCCGTCGCCTCTGACACCGCAAGACAATTTGCATCGTTAGCGACCCGTACCTCGCGACTGAGCGTAGCCATCAAATCTCTATGAAATGGTCGGCCATTCAACCACGTTGAATTGGCGTTCTTAACCAGCCCTGTAACTCTCGAGATAGTACCTGGAATTCCGGCCCCCACCGTGCCGGTCTTTCCGGTCTCCGCTTCCATTCGATGAACCAGCGCAACCATCGCTTTGATCGTTGCCTCATAGTCATCTCGAGGCGTATCGACACGATGCCGAGCCAACTCAATCCCGTGCTCATCGATGGCAAGCGCCTCGATTTTTGTCCCACCAAGATCAATCCCGATGCGCATCCCGATCTCTGCCATTGAGTCTTCCAATCCCTTCACTTGCTATTCAAAACGTAGGCACACCGAACCTACTGCACCTTGCCGCGGGGACGCAACCTGCGCAGCTCCGCACCACATGCAATCGCATTCAGCGCCGCAAGCTTCAGGTTGTCCGCAGCGAGCCAAAGCCAGAAGCGCCTTCCTCGCTCGTTCTCCCCAGAGTCTCCGCTTACTCGGACCATAATATCCTCCTGCCCCGCCGCGCTCAGGTTGCTCGGCGGATCGGATTCCTCGCTGACAATGTCTATATGTTCTCCGCCCAGCGCTGCCTCTATCTCTTCCTTGGTCGCCTCTGCCGAAAACTCCACCAGCATCGAAACGACATATCCGTGAAACACCGGTGCCTGAACGAGCTGCAGCGCCAGCTCAGGCAGTAGCGAATCAGCAAGCCCGGCATAGTATTTGCGGATACGCTTTTCGGTCGCGCTCAACTTCACCTTCGCGGCATCGCCCAGCGAAGGCAACAGGTTGAATGCCACCTGCGCATCATACTGTTCCCGTGGCAGCGTCTGAAACGAAAGCAGCGTTACCGTCTGTTGATGCAACTCATCCATCGCGGCACGACCATACTCTGACGCAGGCTCCATAACGGTTGCAGCAACACTCGTCAGAGCCAGCTTCGCGTGCAGTCTTCCAGCAACCAGGGCAAGCATCACGGCGACCGGATGCGCAGCCACAAGAGCAGGCGTCTTCAAATCCGGCTCCGGGCTTGCAAGCGCGGCTTTGTCTGCAAGCACCTCAGTCACCCAGGGCGCTCGAACCAGAACATCCTTCTCGCCATCCAAAGCATAAGTCAGGTCGACAATACTCGCGCCTGCACGTCGTGCCACCTGCCAATATTTCTTCGTAACATCTGCATCGCCAGCAAAAAAAACGAAGTCCATCCGTTCGAAAGACGATGCCTCAAGCCGTTGTATAAACACAACCTCATCGCCAGCGGCAGTCACTTGTCCCGCAGCCTCTTCTTCGTCGAGCAGCACAAAATCCGATGCGCCGAGCGACGACTCACCCAACTCCTCACTCAGCTCCTTACCGGCGAGCGAAGATGCCCCAACGATTCCGATCCGATACATTTGTTCCGCCATATTGTCCTGAATGTCGTCGCGATCTGAGGTCCCGCAGCGCCAGACTATTATCTTATCCGCCCTTTGCACATCACTGGACTACACCGTGGAGTGCCGTCGCTCTCTACCCCACGAATACGCAAGCCGAGCCACCACACCAGAGACCAGATACGCCATCGCCAGGATGATCAGCATGTACTCCGAATAGAGCACAATCAGCGCTCCTATAAATGCTATTACCGCCACCAGTTGAAAGGGATGACGCTTGCCGAGCGTGATCTCTTTTGCACTCCAGAACCGCCAGTTGCTCACCATCAAAAAGCTGGTGAACAGCAGCAGGCACAGCCATACCAGCGCTATCCACGGGCTGTCGATCGGCGATCCATGCTGAAAGTGAATCACTGAGCTGATTACGCCCGCACCCGCTGGAATCGGCATGCCCACAAAATACTTCTTGCCCGGCCGCCCCGGATTGCGAGGCTGCGGATTGATGCTGATGTTAAATCGCGCCAGTCGACTGGCACCGCAGATCAGAAAGATAAAGCAGACAAACACTCCGATATGCACGATCTGTTGACGCGCCTCCGGGTGCGCCATCAGCGGCAGCATACGGAAACCCCAGATATAAGCCAACAGACTCGGCGCCACGCCAAACGTAATCACGTCCGCCAGCGAATCAAGCTCTTTTCCAAAGTCGCTCGTCGTGTTGGTCATGCGTGCGATGATGCCGTCGAGCCCGTCGAACAAAACGGCAATCCCAAGCGCCAGCGCAGCTCGATCAAAGTAACTCTGGTCTGCAACCGACCCCTGAATACTCTGCGTAATCGCGTAGTATCCAGCGGCCATATTGCCCGCCGTAAATAACGAAGGCAGCACATACATCCCGCGGCTAGGCTGACGCCTTATCTTCCCGTCGGTCCCGATCTGCGCGTCCTCCATCAAGCCACCACTGCAGTCGTGTCTCTTAGCGATTGCTCGGGGAGCACGGCCAGCACGGTCGACCCACCCTTCACGCGAGCCCCCGTCTTCACCTTCAAATTCGCCGCTGCCGGCATCAGCACATCTACCCGCGACCCAAATTTTATAAGTCCGATTCTCTGTCCGCGCTCCACCCGGTCGCCCACCTTTAGATTACAAACGATGCGCCGCGCCAACAGTCCTGCGATCTGCTTGAAGCTGACCTCATATCCACCGGCATCGATCGTGATCAGAGTCTGCTCGTTGTTCAACACCGACTCCGGCTTCATTGCATTCATAAATTCGCCCTTGCGAAACTCGCATACCTTCACGACTCCGCCCACCGGCGACCGGTTCACATGCACATCAAAGACATTCAGAAAGATGCTGAGCCGCAACCGGCTCCCGCTAATCGTCTCGATCCACTCCGCTTCTGTCACCACACCGTCGCCAGGAGACACAATCTGTCCCGGCGCCTGCGGAATCGTCCTGTTAGGATCGCGAAAAAACCACAAAAAGAAGGCCGCCAGCACCACCGGTAGCGCCACTAACGCAATCGGCATGTTCAGATACCAGAGCGCCGCCGCCACAACCCCGAGCCCTAAGGCATAGAAAAAACCGTCTCGCACCATAAGTGACTCGATTATAAGGCCACGCACACCTCAGCCCCGAGCGCAGCCCCACTCCGGCCTGTCGCCTCCATACCAACAACCGGCGTAAAACCTTAGGATGCTCCCAGACGCCGAAGCCGTTCCATCTCATCCTTCAAACTCAGCTTCAGCTTCTTTAGTCTTACCTCTTCCAACTGCTCCGAGTCGGTGAGAAATAACTTGGACCGCAGCGTATCCAGCCTGCGATCGTAAAGGCTATGTTCTTGCATTAATTGTTGAATGGAAGGAAACGACGCAGGATGGGGCAGCTCGGTGAACTTGCCAGTTTGCACGTGAGAGTACCTCCAGCAACAGACGACATTCGCACTGATGGCCGACACGCTATCACAGCCGAATCAGCACCCGCAATGTGGATTACTAGTCTCCCGCTAACCTCAACTGCATCAGCAACGCGTCCTCCGTCGGATCTCGATAATAGCCACCGCGCTGGCCAACGACAGCAAATCCCAGCCTTTGATAAAGAGCAACGGACCCCACGCCTCCCGCCCTCACCTCGAGTTCCATCTCCGTCGCCCCGCGGTCCCTGCACCAGGAGATGACAGCCTCGCACAACGCCCTCCCCACACCCACTCGCCGCGCCGACGCACTCACCGCCACACTCTCCAGCTCCGCCAACCTCACAGCTCCCGAAACAACAACCTTCCCCACCGCAAACCCCAGCAAATTTCTCTTTACCTCCGCAACGAACAGACACCGCATCACTACCGCCTCAGCAGATCCATCCGAACTCACAATCGCCGCATACTCTCCCTCCGACCAATGCGGAGCCTCGGGCGTAGCCCTGTCTAGCCGCATCACACCAACAAGATCCCCGGCATTACCTGCTCGAATCCGATAACCAGCGGAACTCATCGAGCCGCTCGAGGAGCGGCAGGCTTCGCAAATATCTCCGCGTCGGTTCGTCTCAGATAATTCGCATCGAGCGTAGCCACATCCTCGAATCGCCCCGACTCCACCCGCTCCACCGCAAACGGCAGAGCATCTCCGGCCAAAGGCTCATCCACCAGCTTCGGTAGCAACTCCGCCAAAGCCTCCGCCACCTTCGGTTCACAGGCCACCACGAGACCACCCGAAGCCGCCATCATCACACCCTGCGCGCTCATCAAGACCTCCCGCACGCATCGCCTCCCCACATACTCCCCGTAGTAAAACTCCCCGCGACCAGCATCCAGAACCGCATGCACCCTCTGCTCCCCGCCATCGACAGAGACAGCAAGCAGCGCCAGCCGCGACACCGCAATCAGCGGCACCGCTCCAGCCTCGCTCAGCCCCTTAGCTGCACTCACACCCACTCGCACCCCAGTAAAAGATCCCGGCCCATACACCACCACCACCGCCGTCAACCCATTCGGCCGCCAATCACTCTCCGTCATCAAACGCCGCACAGCAGGTACCAATAGCTCCGACGAACTCCTCCCCGGCAACACCTCGGTAGCGACGATCGCCCGAGCCATCTCGGTATCCCCCAGCGCAACACTACCCTCACCGCCCGCCGTATGAATCATCAAAAACCGCATCACGCCCCACCTTCATCCAGTCCAACTGCATCCCCAACTATCTCCAGCAGCACGCCCCCCGTGCTGGCCGGATGCACAAAAAAATACCGATGCCCGCCAGCCCCCACCCTCACCGCATTGCTCGCCAACCTGACACCCTGCTTCATCAGCCGCGCAAACATTGCATCAATCCCATCCACATGCACGGCGATATGGTGCAGTCCCTCGCCCCGTTTCGCCAAAAACCTCCCAATCACGGAGTCTGCCTCAGTCGCCTCCAGCAATTCAATCCGGCTTTCGCCCAGCGACAGCATCGCCGTCTTCACCTGCTCGTGCTGCACGGTCTCTTCATGACTCACCACCAGCCCCAGCGCCTCATAAAATCCACGCGCCCCCGCAATACTCTTCACCGCTACACCCAGATGGTCCAGCCGCAAGCCGCCCAAACCGTCCCGGCCCAGCACCCTCGACCCGGCAGCGTCCTCGAGCCTTACTCTGCGCGCGCCCTTCTCCACGGCACATCGCCTCACCGTCTCCATCAACTCCTGCACACCTTCCCCGGTCGTCGCTACCGTCCGCACAACCGGAGGAACCCACTCTCCGCGTTCCATCGCCAAGCCCTGCATCGCAACGATCTCCTGCTCCACCAGTTCCGCGCCGCCGCGATCGCTCTTATTCACAACAAACACATCCGCGACCTCCATCACGCCGGCCTTCAGACTCTGCACCTCATCCCCCATCCCCGGCACCAGCACCAGCACAGTCATATCCGCCAGGCCAATCACATCGACCTCATCCTGCCCCACGCCGACCGTCTCAATCACAATCGTCTGTCGCCCCGCCGCCTCCATCACCGAGCAGACATCCGCAGCCGCGCGCGCCACCCCACCCACCGCTCCACGCGAAGCCATACTGCGGATAAACACCCCGTCATCCCCGGCAAAGCCCTGCATCCGAATCCTGTCTCCCAGCAGCGCCCCACCCGTATAAGGACTCGACGGATCCACCGCGACAACCCCTACACTCTGTCCCTCGTGCCGCAGCCACCTCACCATCTGGTCTACCAGCGTGCTCTTCCCCGCCCCGGGAGGTCCCGTCACGCCCACCCGCAGCGATATCCCCGCAAACTCACGGCAGGCCTCAAGCAACTCCGCTCCCCCACCATCTTCCACGAGAGAGACAGCCCGGGCCAGAGCGCGAACATCGCCCGCCCGCATCCGCACCATCATCTGCGCAACTTCAGCCTCAGCCGTCCTGAAATCCTTAGCCACGTCAGCGATGATATCGTGCTTCGCTCTGCGCCCATCCATAAACCAGTCTTGCCCTCAGTCACCCAATTCGCGTTTGTCTCTGAGCATTACTCCCTTCAACCCTGATCAACGCTATTTGTAATCAAAAATGATCTTTCCCCTTCGTCAGAACGGGCGCTTGACACCTACTGCCCAACACAGACTATCCTCATCCTCGACACCCCTTGTTCCAAATCGGGCGCAAATAGAGCACACGTCAGACGTATATTTCCGCTGGAGTTGCAACTAATGTCGATCAACACTGCCAGCCTGCCTGATTCGGGCTTCACCACCGCCGCTCCGGAGAGATCCAACATCCGCTGGCTCGTCTGCGGTCTTCTCTTCCTCGCCACCACCATCAACTACATGGACCGCTCGGTTTTCTCCCTCATCGAGCCGCTCCTCCACCTCGACTTCATGGGCTGGATTCCCGGCATCGACGCCGCCCATCAGACCGCCTACAACATCAACTACGGCCGCATCCTCATCTGCTTCCAGATCGCCTATGGCGTTGGCTTCCTCTTCGCCGGCCGCATCATCGACAAGCTCGGCACCAAAACCGGATATGCCCTCGCCATCCTGATCTGGGGATGTGCCTCGATCAGCCACTCCATAGTGGCCAGCGTCGCCGGCTTCTGCATCGCCCGCATCTTCCTCGGCCTCGGCGAATCCGGCAACTTCCCCGCCGCCATCAAGGCCACCACCGAGTGGTTTCCCTCCGAAGAGCGCGCCCTCGCAACCGGTCTCTTCAACTCCGGTTCCAACGCCTCCGCCTTCATCGCACCAGTCCTGATAGCAGCCGTCGCCGCCCGTTGGGGATGGCATGCAGCCTTTATCTGCACCGGCTCCATGGGGCTCATCTGGGCGGTTGTCTGGCTCCTCTTCCCCTACAACAAACTCCGCCGCGCCGCGACCCAAACCGAGACCCAGTCCGACCTCGCCCCCGTCACCCAGGGCGGCTCCATCTATCCCATCCTCCTCCGCCACCGCGGCTTCTGGGCCTTCTGCATCGCCAAAGGCATCACTGACCCCATTTGGTGGTTCTATCTCTTCTATCTCCCCAAGTTTCTCAACGACAACTACGGCCTCAATCTAAGCCACGTCAAATATCCTCTGATCGTCATCTACACCGCCGCGAGCATCGGCTCCATCGCCGGGGGCTGGCTCTCCGGCTTCCGCATGAAGCACGGCCACAGCGTCAACTCCGGACGCAAGTTCGCGCTTTTTCTCTGCGCCCTGTGCGTCACTCCCATCATGCTCGTCCCACACATGCACACGCTCTTTCCCAGCAATGCCTGGCCTGCGATCGGCCTCTTCTGTCTCGCCACCGCCGCGCATCAGGGCTGGTCTGCGAACCTCTTCTCCACGCCAACCGACATGTTCCCCTCAACCGGCGTCAGCACCGTAGTCGGCATCGGCGGGGCTGCCGGAGCCCTCGGCGGCGCGGGCTTCACCTGGCTTGTCTCTCACTACTTCTCTCTCCACCCCCTGCTGATCTTCATGATGGCTGGCCTCGCCTATGTCATTGCCCTCCTGATCTTTCAGCTCCTGGTCCCGCGCCTTGCGGGACGGCAAACCGCCTAACCCCGACCCGAACCCACGCCTCACCACCGTGTTACCCTTCATCAAATAAGGCCCAAAGGAGTGTTGTTCAGCGTGAAAAAAGAGGTCAAAGAGCAGTTCGAGGAGATCTCCAGCCACAGCCAGCTCACCATGCAGGTCGTTGAACACATTCGCCTGCTCATCAGTTCTGGTGAGGTGCGCCCCGGTGACCGGCTCCCCCCTGAGCGCGACCTCGCTCGCCAGCTCAAGATCAGCCGTTCCAGTTTGCGCTCCGGCATTGGCTTTCTCGCGGCCATGGGCGTCCTCAAGAGCCGCCACGGCGCCGGCACGTTCGTCGCCTCCGGGCCTCCCTCGTTCGACTCCAGCTCCTTCTCCGTCCTCGGCACTCTACATGGCTTTCTTCCTGGACAGATGTTCGAAGCCCGCATCGTCATTGAGTCAAACCTCGCCGCTCTGGCCGCCGAACGGGCCACCGACGAGCAGATCACAGAGCTTGCAGAAGAGGTTGCCGAGATGTACGCCGCGCTCGACGATCCTCATGAGTACCTTATTCACGATGTCCGCTTCCATCGTGCCATCGCCCGCGCTGCGGCCAACCCCATCCTCGCCGCGGTGATGGAGACGATCATCGCCAATCTCTATGAGCGGCGCAGCAAGACGATTCAGAACGCGGTTGATCTGAAGGAATCCTCTGAGATGCACCGCGAGATCTACCGCGCCATCCGCTCGCACAATCCCGCGCAGGCCCGTCGCGCCATGGAGCAGCACCTCGACCTGGCCCGGATCGCCCAGGAGTCGGAGACCGAGGTTGCCGCGCCGGTCGCAGGGGTCGCAGGGGAGGTTGGGGAGGTTCCGGCGCCTCCCGAGGACGAAGCTCACCTGAGCCGGTAGTTTTGCACTTTTTTTCTCCGGTGGGGAACGAGCGCGTTTTTGCAGGGGTTTTTGCGAAAAAGCGCGTTTTAGATGTGGTTTTTTGATGGTGTAACTGTGGTGGTTTGCGTGGTAAACGTGGTGTTTTAGCAGTCACTTTTTCGGCTGCAAAAATACGCCAACTTTTTGAGATTTATTTTTGGGTTGGGCTCCCCCGGTCGCTCCGTCGCGGGAAAAGGCGTTTCCCCACCCTGCTAAACTGGGCTCTGGCCCATGCCCGAGCAAAAGTTCTATCTCACTACCCCTATCTACTACGTCAACGCACGTCCGCACATCGGCCATGCGTACTCGACCCTTGCGGCCGACGTGATCGCACGCCGCCATCGCCTGCTGGGCGAGGACACCTTCTTCCTGACCGGCACCGACGAGCACGGCCAGAAGATCGAGCGCAGCGCCGCCGCGGCCGGCATTCCGCCCCAGCAGTTCACCGACCAGGTCTCGGCTGAGTTCCGCACCCTCTGGGACCGCATGGGCCTGACCTACGACGACTACATCCGCACCACCGAGCCTCGCCACCAGCAGGGAGTTCAGCGCCTGTTTGCCGACCTCCACCAGCGCGGGCAGATCTACCTCAGCACCTACACCGGCCAGTACTCCATCGGGGAGGAGATCTTCGTCGACGGACCTCCGGGCGTCCTCGGCCCCGACGGCAAGCCCACCGAGACCGTCACCGAAGAGAACTTCTTCTTCCGCCTCAGCGAGTACCAGCTTCCGCTTATCGACCTCATCGAGTCCGACACGCTCCACATCCAGCCCGAGTCCCGCAAGAACGAGATCCTCAGCTTCCTTCGCGGCAACGTCGCCGAAGCCACCGATCGCGGCGAAGTCGTCGCCCTTTCGGCGCAGGGCAAGCCTTATGTCCCCGGTAATCTTCGCGATCTCTCGGTCTCCCGTTCCAGCTTCACGTGGGGGATTCCCGTACCGGAGCCGGCGGCCTCCGAGACCACGCAGAGACACGTCATCTACGTCTGGCTCGATGCCCTTGCCAACTACATGACCGCGGTCGGTTATGGCAGCGACGCGCCCGAAGACGTTGCGAAGTTTGAAAGGTATTGGCCTGCCGATCTCCATCTGATGGCGAAGGAGATCACGCGCCAGCACTGCATCTACTGGCCCGCCTTCCTTCTCGCCGCCGGCCTGCCTCTACCGAAGGCCGTGACTGCGCATGGTTGGCTCCTCTTCGATGACAGCAAGATGTCGAAGTCCAAGGGCAACATCGTTCGCACCGAGACCATCCTCGACGCCTTCGGCACGGAAGTCTACAAGAAGCAATTCCCCGACAGCACGAAGAAGGAGCAGGACCTCTTCGCCGCCGACGTTCTCCGGTACTTCCTTCTCCGCGAGATCCCCTTCGGGCAGGACGGCAGCTTCAGCTTCGACGCGATGATCACCCGCTACAACGCCGACCTCGCGAACGGCTACGGCAACCTCGTCAGCCGTACACTGTCGATGATCGAGAAGTACAACTCTGGGATAATTCCGGATTTCGCTCTTGACTTCCGTGATCCTGCGGTTCTAGAGAATTTCGCGGATTTGATTGGAGTACCTGCGCTTCTCAACACGCATTCGTGGCATCTTACTCATCGAATCAATAACCTTATATTCGCAAATTATATTAGCGCGGTTCTCGAGCTCGTAACTAAAGCGGACGGTTGGATTACTGCGAGGGCTCCGTGGAAATTAGCAAAAAAAGACGACGCACTTTCGCAGAGAGAACTTAGAACTCTTTTGTCATCAGTTGCTCAAACTCTTCGTGTGATCACCGCCGCGCTTTACCCAGTCATACCTGAAACCACTGCGAAGGTTTGGTTGCAGTTGGGCCTTGGGGATATCGAAACCGCGGCCAAACAAGGTGATCTCCAAAACTTGGAGTGGGACAATAGTCTAGTCGGCACAAAGCTTGGCACGCTTGCACCTATCTTTCCACGAGCAGACAGAGGACTCGCGCAGATCATGATTGACATGGAAAACCCAAACGCACCGAAGCCGGAACAGCCTGCGCCCTCACGCTTCGTCGACGAGACGACGACGCACACCGCTCCCGTCCCGACCGACCCCACGCATCCCGGTGCGCCCCCACGGGCCTTTGCTGATGTCGCCCCCGGCACAACCGTCGCTGGCAGTCTCGCTATCAGCACAGAGCGCACCGGCACGCCCTCGCACACCGAAGCCGCTGCCTCGGGCATCTTCGCCAACTCGGCGGCGCAGTCGAGCGTCTCCGGTACTGCGTCCGCCACTGCGCCCGGCGTGTCCGGCACTGCGCCCGAGACGCCGCAGATCGCCATCGACGACTTCGTCAAGATCGACCTTCGCGTGGCGCAGATCGTCGTCGCTGAACGCATCCCTAAGGCCGACAAGCTGCTTCGCCTCGAGGTCGATCTTGGCTATGAGAAACGCCAGATCCTCTCCGGCATCGCGGAGTGGTATACGCCGGAGCAGCTGATTGGCAAAAAGATCGTCGTCATCGCCAATCTCGCTCCCCGCAAGATGCGCGGCCTGGAGTCGCACGGCATGCTGCTGGCCGCCTCGCACGGCGAAGACGGTAAGCCTGTGCTTGCGACGTTTGGGGAAGAGATTGCGCTGGGCTCTCGCTTGAAGTAGTCGCAGGACCGGTCCTGCCGGACGGGCGCCCTGCGCGGGCGGCGGTCACTTCGTGACTTGTATACCGCTTCGCGTGGAGTCTCCGTCTCCGATTGCCGATGACCGCAAGAAGTGCTTTTTCCGTTCTTTTGCTCGCTGCCGGGCGAATCTGCTTGACACTTGTTTCCTGCAGACGCATTCTTGAGGCGTAAATTCGGCTGCTTCAACGGAAGGAAGCTCTCACTCATGAGAAAGATTGTCTTCCCACTTGTTTTGCTTGCCTCTGCCCTCGTTCAGCCTTTAACCGCCCGCGCCGATGCTATCGACAACTTCGTCCTTACCGGCAACGGCCTCGACATCACCTTCTCTCTGCCAGCCTCGCCGCCAGGCAATGAGAGCACCTGCCCCCCCTTCAGCCCCTCCTGCCTGCCGGGATCTGAGACAGCCTTTTACCTCTCGGCTCCTGTCACTGCGAACGGCATCACGAGCGTGGAAAGCCTTGCGTTTCCGACTGAGCGCTTTGGAGGGGCTTGAGTCTTGGGCTGAACCCTGGAAGACTCTTTGGCGCAACGCTCTTCACGCCTGACGCCGCCAATCCTACCTTCCTGACCGGAACCTTCGACCTGGATGCGTTTTCCCTCAAGGGGGGCGTGCTCGACTACGTCCTCACCATTTCGCCGGAGACGACCGCGCCGACGCCTGAACCCTCGACACTGGCTCTGTTCGGAACAGGTCTTGTCGGCCTCATCCGATTTGCGCAATCCAGATATCGCCGAGCGTAGTCAGCAGGGCGGTCGCATTTCTTGTTCGTAAATTTCGCAGTCAATGAAAGGAAGCTCTCACCCATGAGAAACTTCGTCTTCCCCTTGCTTCTCTGCTCTGCCTTCGTTCTGCCCTCAGCCGCTCATGCCGATGCCATCGACGACTTTGTCCTGACCGGCATTTACGGGAATAGCAACGTCATCACCTTTTCCCTTCCCGCCTCTCCCCCGGGCAGTGGAAACAACTGCCCGCCCAGTTCTCCGTCTTGCGTTCCGCAATATCTGCTCTCCTTCAACGCATTCGCTCCGGTCACTTTCAATGGCGTCACAACGGACGAAGAACTCACGTTCCTAACCGGACGGGCTGGAGGAGGGTTCTATCTGCACCCAACGCCGCAGTCTTCCCTCAGGTACTTTGGCCCGACACTTTTTGTTCTCAACGGGGAAGATCCAACCTTCGTTCCGGGAACCTATGGTGTTTTTTCTGAGGGCGCTCTTGCTCCCCCGCTCCCCTATAGCTTGACCATCACGCCAGAGACCACTGCGCCGACGCCTGAGCCCTCGACCCTGGCTCTGTTTGGAACGGGTCTTGCTGGCCTTATCGAGTTCGCGCGTACCCGGAAGCGGCGGCTATCGTAAAAGGAGTTTGACTCCGCTAGGTGATGGCCTTCTGCACGCCGATGGCGACGACGAAGTAGTTTGCCATCACGTCGCCGACGTTCTTTAACCCATGCAGCACACCCGACGCGGTGAAGATGATGCCGCCGGGTTCGACGATGCCGGTCTTGCCGTCGCTGGTGACCTCGAGCCTGCCCTCGCGAATCATCAGGAACTCGGAGTGGGTGTGGCGATGGGGCTGGTGCGGCATCTGGCCGGGAGGCAGCGCGGTCTCGTGCACCTCGACGAACTCGCCCGTGGCCAGCCGACCCTGAATGACCGCACGGCTTGCGCCGCCATTGGCCGAAGCATGGACGGGCAGTTTGTCGAAGGCGAAGATCTCGGAGTGAGCCAGCACCGGGGCTGCCGCGTCGGTGCTGCTTTGGGTCTCTGGAGACGCGTTGCTTTGGCCTTCGGCCACTAAGCCGCCCATCGCCGCAAAGGCCGAGAGGGCTACACAAAGATCACGCCGTGTTAGGTTGTTCATGCCGACATATTACGCGGTCCGAACTATACCCGTCACGCCTTCCGTTTGCTGCGTCTTCGCGGCTTTTCTGGCAGGCTCATGGATCACGCTGATGGGGTACCCTGAAAGAGATGGCTCTGATCGACTCCCACGCCCACCTTGACTTCTACAACGAAACTCCGACGGAGCGCGATGAGGTGCTGCGCCGCGCCTACGCTGCGGGGGTCCATACGGTTCTCGCGATCGGCATCGGCGATGGCCCGGCTACGATGCAGCAGGCGCTTGAGATTGCTAATTCGACCACGGACGCTGGGCTTCCGCAAGGCTATCCTCAGGTTTATGCCAGCGCCGGGATTCATCCGCAGGAGGCGGCGCACGCTACGGTGGAGGCGCTCGAAAAGCTGGCCGCCCTGGGTGCGCAGGAACGGTGCATCGCTGTCGGCGAGATCGGGCTCGACTACTACCACTTCGACAATCCCGACATTGCCACGCAGAAGCAGGCTTTTATCGCCCAGATGCGAGTGGCGGCGAAGTTGCGCAAGCCGATCCTGATCCACTGCCGGACGAGCGAACTCGCCACCCCGCAGGCCAAAGAGAAGTACGGCAGCGCCGACGCCTGGGAGGACCTGCTCGCGCTGATCGATGAGCATTGGACGCCGCATGGGCTGGGGGGGATCATGCATTGTTTCTCGGGCACTGTCGACCAAGCGGAACGGTCGCTTGCTGCGGGCTTTCATCTTTCTTTTGCTGGGAACCTGACCTACCCGAAGGCGCAGGGGATTCGCGACGCGGCTGTGGCCGCTCCTGCCGATCGCATCCTGGTGGAGACGGATGCGCCGTTTCTTGCGCCGATCCCGCTGCGTGGCCAACGCAACGAACCTGCCCTGGTCGTCCATACGGCGGCAGCCCTGGCGGAGCTTCGCGGCATCTCAACAGAGGAGCTTGCCGCGCTGACGACGGCGAACTTCAAAAATCTCTTCCCCACGACGCGCTAAACTGTCGAGCGCTGACATAATAGATAGCGACAAAGTTACAGACGAAGGAATATAGCCATGGCATCCGATAACAGCTTCGACGTAGTGAGCAAGGTAGAGATTCAGGAAGTGAAGAACGCGATCGATCAGGCCTCGAAGGAGGTTCATGCGCGGTTCGACCTCAAAGACTCGAAGTCGAAGATCGAGCTTGAGGGGACGGATACGATTCAGCTTGCGTCGCAGGACGAGTACAAGCTGCAGGCGGTGACGGAGATCCTCTCGCAGAAGCTGGTGAAACGCGGCGTGTCGCTGAAGAACCTGGAGTTCGAGAAGATCGAGCCGGCGGCGAACTCGAGCGTGCGGCAGAAGATCAAGCTGGTACAGGGGATTCCGTCGGAGAAGGCGAAGATCATCGTCGCGGCGATCAAGGACTCGAAGAAGAAGGCGCAGGCCAGCATACAGGGCGACACCGTCCGCGTCGTCAGCAAAGACCGCGACGTTCTGCAGGAGGTGATGGCGCTGCTGAAGGGCAAGGATATCGGCGTCGAGCTGCAGTTCACCAACTTCCGCTCCAACTGACCTGCGACCTAACCCCAAGGCGGCAGAGGGCCTGGTTCCTGGCTGCCGCCTCTCCAAGCCTTTGTCTGGATCAAAATTCTGACTTACTTTTTCGAGCCTGACCTGAAGCCAAATCCACATCCTGATACTCTGACAAGTAAGTGAGCACGCTCTCCATCGCGACCGCAGCCGAGGTGTTCGACCTCCTCCGTGACGATCTAGCCGCCATCGAGCAGGAGTTCTCCCGGCAATCCGCCTCCGACGTCGAGGTCGTCACCGACATTGCGCGGTACCTTATCGCGGGCGGCGGCAAGCGCATCCGGCCATTGCTGCTGCTTCTCTCGGCCAAAGCTCTGGGCTGCACCAGCGAGAGCCGCATCCGCCTGGGCGCGGTCGTTGAGATGCTCCACACTGCGACCCTGGTTCACGACGACATCATCGACGAGGCCGACACGCGCCGTGGGCGTCCCTCTTCGAACACCACCTGGGGCAATGCGAAATGCGTTCTCGCGGGCGACTGGCTCTACATGCAGTCCTTCTCGGCGGCCCTCGAGGAGCGGAACTTTCGCGTCCTCGAGCTGCTGATCTCGCTTACCCAGCAGATGGTCGAGGGCGAGTTGCTCCAGATTGAAAAGCTCGGCCACCTCATCAATGAAGAGGAGTACTTCGACCTCATCTTCCGCAAGACGGCCTGCCTCTTCAAGGTTTCGATGCAGCTTGGCGCGGCGATTACGCCGGCTCACGGCTTCGGCGACCCGGAGGAGCTTGAGGCTCAGCTGGGCGAGTACGGCCGCAACCTGGGCCTCGCCTTCCAGATCGTCGACGACGTTTTGGACCTGACTGCCGCCGAAGATGTTCTCGGCAAGCCAGTCGCCTCGGACCTGCGCGAAGGCAAAGCCACACTCGCCGTCATCCACGCGCTTGAGCGCGGCACAGGGGCCGACCGCGAGGCCATCCGCACCGTCCTCGCCGACCGCAGCTTCGCCCGTGTCTCCCACCCGCAGATCCTTGAGATTCTGCAGCGCCACAGCTCCCTCGACTACGCCATGGACACGGCCTGCGCCTACGCCGAAGCAGCCCGCCTCACCATAGCCGACCTGCCCGACTCCGAGGCCAAGCGCGCCCTGCTGTGGGTGCCCGGCTTCGTCACCACCCGTGACCGATAGCGCGTGGCTAAGGTCATGCCCCAATTATTGACACGCTTCCTCCAGCCAAACCGCATCCTCTTCCCACTTCTTTTCGCCCTTGGATGTGCTACGACGTCTGCTGTTCCAGCAACAGATTTACATGCTGATCATATTTTGATCCTCAAATCAAAGCACACAATGATCTTGCTCACTAACAACACTGTGCTCAAGACCTATAAGGTTGCGATCGGCAAAGGGTCTGGTGGCCCGAAGCAACACGAGGGTGATCATGAAACGCCTGAAGGCTTTTACATCATCGACAGCAAAAATGCTCAGAGCCGCTTCCATCGTGCCCTGCACATCTCCTATCCCAATGCCGACGATCGCAAGCGTGCTCAAACCGCAGACGTGAATCCTGGTGGACTCATCATGATTCACGGGATTCAAAATGGGTTAAGCTGGCTCGGGTCACTCCAGCACACAATTGACTGGACTGATGGTTGTATAGCAGTCACAGACTCCGAGATCGACGAAGTCTGGAAATTAGTTCCCGTGGGAACAGCCGTCGAAATCAGACACTAGCTCGCAGAAACTCCGCGTTGCGGCTCTTATTTCGCGGGCTGTTGTTTGCTCTCCGCGATCTTCCATTCGAGCATCTTCTTCTCCGCGGCAATACCTTCTCTTCCGCGTTCCACGAGCCGATCCGCCAGCTTGTCGATGTCTCGTTTCATATCGAAATCTACTCCCCGTCCTCACCCTGTTTTAGCATCTTTCTCTACATCCAAGTCCACCACCCGCATTGCATTTCTGCCCTGTTCGACAAGCACCTGGATTCTGCCTTCTGCGGCTTCCAGCTCCTTTTTGCAGGCGTTCGAGAGCTTCAGGCCCTCTTCGAACAGATGCACCGAGTCGTCGAGCGAGAGATCTCCGCGTTCCAGCTTTTCGACCACACTCTCCAACGCTGTTAACTGCTCTTCAAAGTTTGCCATTATGCGACCAGACCTTCCTCGTCATCCCCACTCAGTCCCAGCACGTCCGCGGCGACGCCGTAGCGTCCAAACGGCGCACTCACCTGGACTCCTTGGACCATCGACCTTGTCTCTGCGAGCATCTCCCGGGCGATCTTGACACCCTCGGCTCGTCCGGCTTCGGGAGTAGTCGCCACCGCCATCCTCGCCATAATCTCGTCCGGCATGCTGACGCGCAGATCGTTCTTCATAAACTCTGCGTTGCGCAGGCTGGTCAACGGCCAGATGCCGGCGATCACCGGAATGCGGAAGCCTTCGATCCTGCGCAGAAACTCTTCGAGCACGCGAATGTCGAAGACCGGCTGCGTGATGGCATACTCCGCACCAGCCTCTACTTTGAACGCAAACCGGCGGACCTCCTGATCCATATCCTGCACGCCAGGGTTCGCCGCTACCGCGATGGAGAAGCCAGTAGACCCTCCGATCGAGTTGTTGCCGATGTCGAGTCCGTAGTTCAGGTTGTGCACTATATTGACCAGCCCGATCGCATCGACATCGAAGACCGCGGTCGCATTGGGATAGTTGCCCAGCTTCGGCGGATCGCCGGTGAGGCAGAGGATATTCTTCAGCCCGATCGAGGACGCGCCCAGCAGATCGCTCTGGATGCTCAGCACGTTCCGGTCGCGGCAGGTGTAGTGAAGAATCGTCTCGATGCCGACGTGCTGCTGGATCTGCACGCACAGGCTCTGCGCGCTCATCCTCGCACTGGCCCGCGGCGAGTCGGGCACGTTGATGGCATCAACGCCCAGCCGATGCAGCTGCGTCGCGCCATCAAGCTCCTTGCTGCAGTCGATACCCTTCGGCGGCACGATCTCGACCATCGTGACGAACTCGCCGGCCGCAACCATCGAGCCAATCTTCGATCGTTCGGCCAGCGGTGGCGGCGAAACCTTGCTCTCCTTCATGGTGGTGGCCTTGCCGGTTGGGTCGCGCTGCATCACCTCGACACCGCTCTCCATCGCGTCGAGCGCACGCAGGGAACTCTTCATGGCCCGCGTGTAGCTTGGCGTGGTTCCGCAGCATCCGCCAACGATGCTCGCGCCGGCCTTCACCAGCTTGCGGGTAAAGCTGGCCATGTACTCGGGCGAGGTGAGATAGATGGTGCGCCCCTCGACGGCGCGCGGAATTCCCGCGTTCGGCATCGCGGCCAGCGGCAGTGGAGTCAGCGGGCGCATGCGCTCAATCACGCTCAACACCGTCGCCGGGCCAGCGCTGCAGTTGCAGCCAATGGCATCAGCGCCCCACTCGGTCAGCTTGATGGCGGCGGTCTCGGCCGAGGCCCCGTCCAGGCAGTTGCCGTCTTCATCGACGGTCATCATCACCACGACGCGAACTCCCGGGGCGACGCGCCGCGCTGCCAGAATCGCCTGCCCGGCCTCGGTCAGCGAGGTCATCGTCTCGACGATCAGCAGATCCACGCCCACGCCGGGGCCGCCTTCGACCATGGCGCGGATCTGCTCGGCAAAGGCATCCTGCGCCTCCTCGAGGCCGACCTTGCCCAGCGGCTCCAGCCTTACGCCCAGGGGCCCGATCGAGCCAGCCACAAACGCCTCGCAGGCCTGCTTCTCCTGAATCTGGGTCACGCACTCCCGCGCCAGCTTGACGCCGGCCACGTTGATCGCGTGCACCTGATCCTGCAGCCCGTGCAGGCCGAGGCGAAACCTGTTGCCGCCAAAGGTGTTGGTCTCGACGACCTCCGCACCCGCCTGCAGGTACTCGTTATGAATCTCGCGCACCAGCTCCGGCTGCGAGAGGTTCAGCTCGTCGTAACAGCGATTGATGAAGACGCCCCGCGCGTAGAGCATCGTGCCCATGGCTCCGTCGCACAGTACCGTTCCGCCGTCAAACAACCGGTCGGCCGCAGCATAGCCTGCAACAGATGCCAACTCCGCACTACGTACACCATCCGCCATAACCGTCTCCAAGTGTTCTCACCATCTTAAGCCACCCGGCGGACCTGCTCCAAACCAATAACATTCAAGCCTTTGCCGATTGCTGCCAAACCGCGGACTGGCCGAGTCCTTTGTTATACTCGGCAGATAGCCGTGGCCGCCAGATTATGCCGCAGCGCTCAGGTTGGAGTTAGTTACCGTTGACGAATCGAAGTCTCTTTACCCAGTCTCTCCGTGCCCAGATCTTCTGCGGCCTCCTGATCGCCGCTGTGACGCTGGGACTTACAGCCTGCGGCCCGTATTACTACAAGTTCCCCCAATACACCTTCGCCAACCGGCCGGTTCCGCCCAGCAAGCTTGCCCAACGCGTGATGATTGGCGTCACGGCAAACGGCGGCACCAGCGGCAGCCTGCAGATCGTCGATGCGAAGCGTGACCTGCGCAACAACGTCGAGAACACCAGAACTTCGTTCTCGATCAGCGGCTACTCCTCCGGCTATCCCAACCTCATCCTCAACTTCCCCTCTGAGATCGCCGGGTACGTCTACTCCAACACTCTGGGCGACGTGCAGATCATCAACTACGGCACCGAGTCCGCCACGGGTTCTGCCGGCACCTTCCCGGCCAGGTCGACCAGCGTCGCGGTCCCGCCAACCTTCGGCCACGTCTACTCGGCCGAAGAGGGCGCCGGCCTGCTCGGTATCATCGACAGGACCACAGGCGGGACCTACGCGCTCAACCTGCCGAATGTCTTCCAGGTCGTCGTCAACCAGGGCGACACGGTCATCTTGGCGATGGTCCGCAACTCCAACTCGCTCTACCGCGTGATCAAGCTGAATGCCAGCCAGTACACCACCTCGACCGCCGCCATTGCCGCGATTGGCGCGGTGGACTGCCAGCCCTTCAACCTTCCTGTCTACTGCGTCATCCCGGTCAACACCGGAAGCAATACGAGCGCCTTCGACCGGCCCGCCGGAGCCTACTTCTCCCTCGACGGCAACACGGTCTACGTTCTCAACTGTGGCGCAGAGTGCGGTGGAACCACCTCCAGCATCACCTACCTGCTGCCGGGCGCGCTTCAGGTCAACAGCTACACCAACAGCACCGTCCCGGCGCAGCAGAACCCCAACGCCTTCTCCTCCAATCTCCCGGTCCCGGGCGGGGTCACGACGGCAGTCTCCGATGGAAATAATCTCTACGTAGCCGGTCAGCAGCGGCAGCCAGACGGCCTCTTTGCGGGCAATCTCTCCATCATCAGCCTCGCGACCAACGCCGTCACCAGCACTGTCTCCATCTCCGACGGCACTCACACCAAGATTCTCTTCGCTGACGACAATACACTGTGGATCGGCTCCCAACTCTGCGCCACCGGCGAGCGCGCGGCCCGTGCGGCCCAGCAGATCGCAACCGGCCAGGCCACCGACCAGAGCGCCAACTACAACTGCCTGACCCGCGTGGTTCTGCCGTCGGGTTCCACCGGGGCCAGCGCATTCATCGTTCCTGCGGTCACGCAGAGCGCAACCTCGCCGGTCGTCGTCCCCTACCCGAACACAAACCAGAACCAGTATTACTATGGCGACCTGACCGGCCTCTGCTGGGTTCAGGGCTTCCACAAGGTCTACACCGCGTACGGGGGACAGGTCCACGCCTTCAATACGACGGACGGCTCCGAGATCAACAACGCCAACATTACCGTTCAGGGCACAGCGCTCGACGTTGCCTACCTGGACGCCGTCACCGACGCAGCCAACTAGGGTGTTAGCTCTTAGCCTTTAGCTCTTAGCCAGAAACAGAAGCAAGCAGTCGCAACGAAGTATGTTGTATTGCATCTCGCTGTTAGCTAGAGGCTAAGAGCTAATAGCTAGGAGCTGAATTTAGGAGCCCGCCCCTTGGACATCCTTGCCATTGCGGCCCATCGCGACGACGTCGAACAGACCTGCGGCGGCACTCTGATGGCCATGCACGCCCGCGGCTGGACCACCGGTATCCTCGATCTCACCCAGGGTGAGTCCGGCACTCGCGGCACCGCCGCCGACCGGGAAGCCGAGGCCAACGTCGCCGCCCGCATCCTAAACGTCGCGCATCGCGAGGCTCTCGACCTTCCCGATGGCAACGTCGAGAACACCCTGGCCAACCGTCTTAAGCTAGCCGCCGTTCTCCGCCGCCTGCGCCCCCGCGTGGTGATCCTTCCCTACTGGCAAGGCCGTCATCCCGACCACTACACCTCGGCCACGCTGGGCTATGAAGCCTGCTTCGTCAGCGGCCTCGCCAAGGTCGTAACGCCCGGCGACCCCCACCCGCCGCATCGTCCGTACAAGATCCTCTACGCAAGCCTCTATGCCGACGTGCGTCCCACCTTCGTCGTCGACATCACTCCCTTTGTTGAGCAGCGCCTGCAGTCTCTGTTGACCTACCGCTCGCAGTACGGCGCGCAGCCTGAAGGCACCGGCCTCTTCGTCCCCGAGGAGGAGATCCGCGAGCGAACCTTCGCCACCGCTCGCCACTACGGCCTGCTGGCGGGAGTCCGCTACGCCGAGCCCTTCATTCAAAAAGAAGTGAGCCTTGTTGATGACATCATGAACCTTGCTGTCCAATCAATCTAACCGCGAATATTATCGTCTCGGCAATCCGTTCCGTCCTGCACTTCGTCATCAGAACGAAGGTGCAGGCAGCAACGTGCACTGAGGAGAGGTACATCGTGGAAAAAAAGCTAAATGACTTGATAGACAAAGCCCTATCCCGCCGAAAGTTTCTGGCAGGAGCAGGGACGGCCGCTGCCGGAGCAATGATTATCGGTTGCAACAACAGCACACCAGCACCAACCACCACGCCCACCCCAACGCCGACCCCGCTCGACATCCCCGACAACGACATTCTGAACTTCGCCCTCAACCTCGAATATCTTGAGGCCGAGTTCTATCTCTACGCCGCGACCGGCTCCGGTCTCTCCTCCACCGATGCACTCACCGGGGCAGGTACCACGATCGTTCCCCCTGGCATCAAGGCAGTGCCGTGGAGCAGTCCTGTCTTTGCTCAGTACGCCGCGGAGATCGCCCAGGACGAACTGAATCACGTTCGCTTCCTCCAGGCAGCCATCACGGGGAACAAGGGAACTCCAGTTCCCCGCCCTGCTCTAGACCTCACCTTCTTCGGTCCGCTGGCTGTCGCAGCTAAGATCACCACCTCCCCCACCTTCAATCCCTTCGACGGCAATAACGACTTCCTTATCGGAGCCTTTGTCTTTGAAGATGTTGGCGTTACGGCTTACAGCGGTGCCGCTCCTCTGCTCGCCAACAACAACATCCTGAGTGCTGCTGCCGGCATCCAGGCCGTCGAAGCCTACCACGCCGCCGAGATCCGCACCCTGATCACTGCCGTAGATGGCGCAGCCGGAAATCAGACCTACACCACCATTGCCAACCAGGTGTCTGCTCTCCGCGCCACGCTCGGCGGAGGTAATGAGACTGCCCTCAGCGTCAGCAGCATCGTCGCTGCCGATCCCACCAACGCCATCGCCTTCCACCGCACAACCGATCAGGTTCTACACATCGTGTACGGCGCGGCGGGCGGAGCAGGCCTCTCCAAGGGCGGCTTCTTCCCCAACGGTCTCAACGGCAAAATCTCAGTAACGGCTTCCTAAGGACGGAGACATCATGGCAACTCTAGAGACACAGCAGCTCGATGAAATTATCGTAAGTACCCGCCGAAAGATGCTCACCAAGGGAGGCGCCGCGCTGGCCGCTCTTGCCTTCGGCGCAACCGCAACCCCTAAAAAAGCAGAGGCCCAGTCGGCCACGATCGGCGACTCGGACATCCTCAACTTCGCTCTCAACCTGGAGTATCTCGAGGCACAGTTCTACAACCTCGCGGTCTACGGCGTCACCATCGACAAGCTGTCGACGCCGATTCCCGTCAGCGTCAACGGCAACGCCGCTGGCACTGTCGCTCTGAGCCCGACCTTCGCCAAGGTGCCTTTCTCGCTTTCCTACGTCCAGGCCTATGCCACGGAGACCGCAACGGAAGAAGGCAAGCACGTCCTCTTCCTCCAGGGAGCTCTTGGATCTAAGGCAGTCTCGATGCCCAACATCGATCTGTACACCTCCTTTAACACCCTTGCCGCGGCAGCGCTCATCGGTCCATCCTTCAACCCCTTCGCGAGCGACGCAAACTTCCTCATCGGTGCCTACATCTTCGAGGACGTAGGTGTCTCCGCGTATCACGGAGCTGCTCCTCTGATCACCGACAAGGTCAACATCCTACCGGCTGCTGTAGGTATTCACGCGGTCGAGGCCTACCACGCAGGTCTCATCCGCACGACCATCAACGGACTCGATGGTGGCGGCGGAACGGGCCCGCTCAGCACGCTGACTCAGATGATCTCGGCAGCTCGTTCTTCGCTGGCGAATCCTGATCCAACCAAACCGATCACCACTCCGTTCGTTACCTTCACAGGTTCAGCGGCAGACGACATCGGAGTCACCACAACCCAGGTCGCGCTCAACACCGCAACCGCGAACATCACCGCATCCACCATCGTCGACTGCGACCAGAACTCACTGGGCTGGGCCCGCAGTACCTCCCAGATCCTCGCAATCGTTACTGGCACGAAACCAACAGATACGGTCCATCAGGGAGTCTTCTTCCCCAATGGCCTCAACGGTCTCATCGCGTAGTTCATACATAGTTCCATGCACTCGCATCAACAAGAGCCGGGGCCCTCAAAAGCCGCGGCTCTTTTCTTGTTCCCATTGTTCAAAGACCTTCAGACAATCACTCGCGCTCGCAGCCGCTGCCTCACAAACTCAACTACTTCTTCCGTCACGTAGACCGGTGGCCGTATCGCCAGTACCGGCGTTCCCTCTACCAGCTTCAACGAAACACCCTTCCACTCGGGCCTTCCGAGCACACCCTCCGGCACCAGCACAGCATCGGCACGATCCAGAAAGTATTTCGCCGAATCTTTGAAGTCCGCTGTCGCCGGATCGAGCACGCTCAGATAGAGATCGGGCCGCAGAAACCGCAGGATGCTGTTCGACTCGATCACCACATTCTCTGCGCGCTCCATCTCCTTGCGAATGCGCGGCATCGCCTCGGACAGATCGCCCTGCCGAGTCCTCACCCAGAACGACCGCACCGCACCCGCAGCCAGATAGCGCCCCGAATCCGTCGTTGCATCTCCCCCGGGGCGCTCTTCACTCACCGCAACTGTGTGTTCGGCGGTCTCGCAGTCGCAGGGCTCCCCATTGACCGAGCACATCCCATGCCCGAACTGCGTGATCTTGAATGCGGTCCAATGCATCTCCGGCATGGCGGCGATCAGCCCTGCCACGACGCTGGTCTTTCCGATGTTTCTCGTATGCCCGCCGACCACCACAATCGCCATCAATCACCGCGTGCTTCCCAATAATTTTAGTCCTGCCGGACGGGCCCACTACGCGTGGAGCGGGCGTTCGCACGCCCTTTTAGAGCTTCGCATGGTCCTCCCGTTGGTCGGCACAAGATCCTGTTCGCGACCAAAGGGAGCGCCAACCGAAGGGGTATACACGTCACGAAGTGACCGCCCCACGCGTAGTGGACCCGTCCGGCAGGACAGCTTTAACGCCGCTTCAACCGCGCAAGATCCCGCAGATACTCCTTCAAAGGCCGCGCCGGCCGCCCCCAGAACACCTCGCCCTGCCCACGCATCTTCTTCCCGCTCAGCACTCCCGCTCCACCGCCAAGGATCACGCCCGCCCCCACCGTGGCATGCTCTCCAATCCCCACCTGCCCGCCCAGAATCGCGCCCTCCTCCACCACGCTCGAACCAGAGATCCCCGTCTGCGCCGCAATAATCACATTCCTCCCAATCACGCAGTTATGCCCGATATGCACCAGGTTATCGATCTTCGTCCCGCGCCCGATCCGCGTCTCCCCCAGCGCTCCACGATCGATCGTCGTATTCGCGCCAATCTCGACATCGTCCTCCACCACCAGCCGCCCCTGCTGCGGAAAGATCAGATACTCTCCCGTCTCCGCGCTCCGCACATACCCAAACCCCGTCGATCCCAGCACCGCTCCCGCCTGCACCACTACGCGGTCGCCCAGCACCGTCCCCGCGTAGATCGTCACCCGCGCACCAATCTCGCATCCACTCCCAATCACCGCGTCGTCGCCAAGCACAGCACCAGGCCCAACCGCAGTTCCAACACCAATCGCTACCCTCTGCCCCACCACGGCCGAAGCATGCACCCCCGCCCGCACGCCGCCGACGCTCAACCTCCGCGCCACCAGCGCAAACGCATACCTAGCATCCGCCACCCACAAAACCCTTGGGTCCGGCGTCCGATAGGGCGGCAACTCCGCCGACTCCAGCTTCCTGCTCGCCAGAATCACCCCGGCCTTCGACTGCAACGCCCTGCCCAGCGCCTCGCCTTCAACCGCAAACACCACAGAATTCTCGCCAGCATCCTCGATACTCGAGACCGCCGTAATCTCCACCTCCAACAGCGGTGCGCTCACCCCGACCCAGTCCGCGATCTTGCTCATCGTTGTCATCAGTAAATCCCCGCCATCAGTAAATCCCCTCTTCTCCCGGAGGCCGCGTCTTCCACCGCCGATGCATCCACAGCCACTGATCAGGATACTGCCGAATCGTCGCCTCGATCGCCGCCGTAAACGCAGCTGTATTTGTAACCGCATCGGTTTCAGAATCACCCGTATGCCTCACTTTAAGCTCTTTGCCGAAGCGCAGCACGTACTTCTGATCGCTCTCCTCCCACAGCAGAAACCCCGGCACTACCGCTGCTCCCGTCTTCCCGGCGATCCGCGCCAACCCCGAGGCCGTACACGCCTGCACCCCAAAGAACGGCACAAACACACCCTGCGGCGGAGTCATATTCGTATCCATCAGAATCCCCACCGTCTCCCCTGCGCGCATCGACGCAATCAAACCTCGCGCAAAGTCGTCCTTATGAATGACACGATTTCCATGCAGGCATCGAATGCGATTCACAAACTCATCCACGAGCGGGTTGTCCAACCGCCGTATCACCATTCCCATCGGCATACCCATCAGCGAGTGATAAAAACTCGACAGCTCCCATGCCCCCAGGTGCCCCGTCAACACCAGCACACCCTTCCCGCGCTCGCGAGCCGCCAGGTAGTTCTCCAATCCCTCGTAGCGAATAAACCTGCTCGCACTCTCCGGCGTGTATCCCGGCATGAGGCAGAACTCCGCCAGCAGCCAGCCCAGACGCCGGTACAACGACCGCAGAATCCTCTCCCGCTCCGCCTCCGGCATCTCCGGAAACGCAAGCTTCAGGTTCCGCACTCCCACTCCGCGCAGCCGCCCCAGCGCGTGATAGGCAATCGCCGCAATCCCCGAGCCCACCGCCCTGGCCGATCCCCGCGGAAGCAACCACATCAAGTGAACCGCCAGCCAAACCACGGCAAACTCAACCCGTTCGCGGAAGCTCACCTCCGCGTCAATTCCCTCTTTTTGTGGACCTTTGCTCAAGCCTCTAGTCTACCGATTCCAACCCTCGCCACCGGAAAAACAGAAAGGGCGGCCGAATAAGCCGCCCTCCCCGCAATCGAACAACAGATGCACTACTGGTTCTTGGCAACGACGAAGTACTTCGCCACAGTGCGCACAAAGGGACGAGCCTCAACAGGCGTAACCTGCTTGCCGCCGAGGATCTGATCGAATCCGATGTCCGAACCATACAGCGCGCGAGTATCGTCCTGGTTCTGCGACAGCACAGTGCCATCCAGATTGATGCCGGCGAACAAGCCCTTGGCGCGAGAGTAGCTCAGGAACTCAGCGTTCAACTTCCAGTCCGTTCCTGCCTGCGCATTGCGGCCAACCGGGCCTGCAGCTGCAGCAGCATCTGCACCTAGTTTGAACTTATTCTTCAGCATGTCCTGGAGACCTTGCTGGTTCATCGCAACAAGAACCAGGTCCGTCGCCTGTCCGCCAATCTGAAAGCCGAAGCTGCCGCCGGCCAGTTGAACACACACCGGAGCGCTCCACTTTCCGCTTGGCGTACGGCAGGTTGCGACACCCTGGCCATACTGCGCGCCTACAACGAACGCGCCCTTCTTGTAGCTGGGAATCACCACTACGCACGATGCGCCTGACAGAATGCCACCCGGAATCGCCTTGTCCGGGGTCGCCATAATCTCGTGAAGCACCTGGGTGGCAGCATTGAGACGCTCCGCAACCTTCGCCTTATCGCCCTCCGCCTGCGCCGACAGAGAACCGGCGACCATCGCCAAACCACACAAAGCCACTGAAATCTTCTTTAGCATTATCGTTATCCCTTTCACACTTTCGTTTCTGTATTTTGGAGGGGGCCCGCCAAGCTGCCTATTTCCAACAATATATACGATGAGGAGAAATCGTTCTAAGTTGTCTCGCCAACAGAACGGGACCAGAATACGCCGAGACAACGACACACACGCAAAAAATGGGGGTTGTAGAGATAATGTCGGGAGAACTCCGACGCTATCTCTACAACCCCTCTCCCAGGTCTGTGTTGCTTGGTAGTACTTTGCCCCACATTACCTTCGCTCACAACGGTACGAAGGTGGGTACACCTTTGAGCAGTTCTTGTTTACTTAACAGTAAACAAGAAATTGGCGCGAAGATCTGACTAACTAACGGCAGGCATGGACTTACAACTCAGAGTCAGAACAGCACGTCGCAACCGCCAAAATTCTGTAACGAAATTTAGGGTACCTGACGCAGCAGCAGCTTCTGATTCACCACCTGAACCGACAGCGCGATGCGATTATCGACTCCTACCTTCCGCATCAGTTTGCCTACGTGCTTCTTCACCGTACCCACGTCGATGCCAAGCTCCCGGCCGATCGCCGGGTTCGGGTGTCCCGCAGCCAGCAGACGCAGCACCTGCAACTCTCTCTGCGTGAACTTAGGCGCCTTCGCCGGTTTAGCCGCCGTCTCTGCTCCGGTTGAAGTCGACTCCAGCAACCGCGCCAGCACCTTCCGCGGAGCCCACACCGACCCATCCTGCACCACATCGATAGCCATCCGAATCTCGCTCTCCTTCGCCGAATGGGCCAGGTAGCCCTTCGCCCCGGCGCCGATGATGCGTTGGATGTGATCGTGGTCCTCCTCCAGCCCCAGCACGATCAGCCGAAAGCGGGGCCGGGTCCTGCGAAATGTAGCCAGCAGCTCGAAGATGTGATCCGTGCACGCCGAATCGATCAGGATCAGCGACACTCCCGAAGCATCGAGCGCGCCCGGAACCGACAGTGGAACCACCTCCACCGGTCCGCCATCGGGAAAGATCGTCTGCAATCCCAGGATCCGCAGCGGATCCGCCGCCACCAGGCCGACGCGCAGAGCTCCCCCGGCCTTCTTCCCCTTCTTCTGTTTGGCATCCTTCATCGCCTGCGCAGCCCCTTTACTCAACGTGATGCATTTAGTAGGCCGACTTCAGCGCTTCAAGAAAAATCGTGATCTGCCGTTCTACAGCTTCGGCAGCACGATTCCCTGCTGATTCTGGTACTTCCCTTTACGGTCCGCGTAACTGACCTCACACACCTCATCGGACTGGAAGAACAGGATCTGGCAGAGCCCTTCGTTTGCGTACACCCGCGCCGGCAGCGGCGTTGTGTTCGAGATCTCGAGCGTCACAAACCCCTCCCACTCCGGCTCGAATGGCGTCACGTTCACGATGATTCCGCATCGAGCGTAGGTTGATTTGCCCACGCAGATCGTCAGCACATCGCGAGGAATCTTGAAGTACTCGATCGACCGCGCCAGCGCGAACGAGTTCGGCGGAACGATTACGCTCTCGGCCTGCACCGTCACAAACGAGCGCTCGTCGAACGCCTTCGGATCGATGATCGCGCTGTTAACGTTGGTAAAGATCTTGAACTCGTCAGAGACCCGCAGATCGTATCCATACGAAGAAAGTCCATACGAAATAACGCCCTCTCGAACCTGTTTTTCGCTGAACGGAGAGATCATTCCGTGTTCGTTCGCCTGCTGGCGAATCCAACGGTCGCTTTTAATTGCCACTCTGGTGCCCCTTCGGTCTCTGCTTTTGAAATTTCTTCCATTCTCGCAGAAGGTAGATATCCCTAATTGTCGCAGAAGGGTGTAAATTGGGTGCGGTAGTTCCCAGGCCCCATTGCATCATTAGATTCTTCATCTTACGGTAGCGTTCTATCGTTGACAATCGGAGTTTGAGTTTCTACCATCACCGTACTACCAGGTCAGCATTCAGTTTCAAACAAATTACAGCCCAAGGGCGGCCCAGATGATTAAGCAGGATCTCATACAGAGGGTGGTAGAAAGAACCGGCCTTCCAAGGACAAAAGCAGAGTCGGCTGTCGATGCGATCTTCGAAAGCATGAAGGCGACTCTCATCGCGGGCGACCGCATTGAACTCCGCGGATTTGGTGTCTTTACCGTCAAGCCGCGCAAAACCGGAATCGGCCGCAACCCAAGGACCGGCGCCGAGGTCACGATTGCCCCAGGCAAAGCAGTCCGCTTCAAGCCTGGCAAAGAGCTTCATCTGCTCGACTAACGCATCCGACCCTAAGTCTCGGCGCACCAGCAGTCGGGACTCGTTTGCGAGAACCTCCCCAACATTTTCTTGAGCGCGATGCGTCACATCAGATGCACCGCATCCACGTCGACCACCAGGTTCCGGCGCGCGATTCCTTGCGTCTCCGCATACTCGAGCATCGCTCTCAGCGTCTCGCTCAGCGCCTGCCGCCGCTCCGCCTTCAGCACAAAGTGGTACCGATAGATCCGCTTCAGCCGCACAATCGGAGCCGCCGCCGGCCCCAGCACCCGCACCTTATCCAGCCGGGCCTTCTGGAACCATCGCCCCAGCGTCCCCGCCCATCCGGTCGCCTCCTCCAGCTTCTCACTCTGAATCACCACATTGGCCAACACAGCAAACGGCGGATAATGCATCCACCGCCGGTACTGCATCTCCTTCGCCACAAACCCCGGATAGTCATGCTTCGCAGCGAACTGAACAGCATAGTGATCCGGGTGATACGTCTGTACCAGCACCTTGCCGATCAGATCCCCACGCCCCGCTCGTCCTGACACCTGGGTCAGCAACTGAAACACCCGCTCCGCCGCGCGAAAGTCCGGCAGCCCCAGCTGAAAGTCCGCTCCAATCACTCCCACCAGCGTAACTCCGTGAATGTCATGTCCCTTGGCGATCATCTGCGTCCCCACCAGCAGATTGATCTCGCCCCCGTGCAGCCGCGCCAGCAGCCGCTCCATGTCGCTCCTCCCGCGCACGGTATCGCGATCCATCCGCCCAATCCGCGCCGTCGGAAAGAGCTCCTGCAGCCTCTCCTCCCCCTGCTGCGAACCCACCCCAAGAAAATAAAGATGTTCACTCTCGCACTTCGGGCAAGCCTTCGGCACCGACCGCCGCGACCCGCAGTAGTGACACTCCAGCCTCTGACCCGGCTGCGCAATCGCATCGTTCCCGCTCACCGGCTTGTGATAGGTCATCGACACCGCGCAGTTCTCACACTCAATCTTCTCCCCACAACTCCGGCACAGCACCGTCGACGAGTACCCCCGCCGATTCAACAACAGAATCACCTGCTCTCCGCGATCGAGCGTAGCCTGCGTCTCCTCCATCAGCCTCCGCGAAAAGATCTGCTCCTGCCCCGTCTCGCGAAACTCCTCCCGCATATCCACCAGCTCCACCAGCGGCAGCGGCCTGTCCGCAACCCGCGCACGCATCTCTACCAGCGCGTAGCGGCCCTTCTCCGCATTCGCCCAGCTCTCGAGCGACGGCGTCGCCGACCCCAGCACCACCACGGCCTCATTCAGCTTCGCCCGCATCACTGCCACATCCCTCCCGTGATACCGCGGCGTCTCCTCCTGCTTGTAGCTCGAGTCGTGCTCCTCATCCACGATGATCAGCCCCAGATCCACCATCGGCGCAAACACCGCCGACCGCGTCCCCACCACGATCCTCGCCTCGCCTCGCCGAATCCTGTGCCACTGCTCCGCCCTCTCATCCGGGGTCAGTTGCGAGTGCAGCAACGCCACCTCGCCCCCAAACGCCGCGACCATCTGTCCCGCCATCGCCGGCGTCAACCCAATCTCCGGCACCAGCAGCAACGCGCTCTTCCCCGCATCCAACGCCCTCTGCATCGCGGCAAAATAAACCGAGGTCTTCCCACTCCCCGTAATCCCATACAGCAGATGCGGCCTGAACCCATCCTTCTCCATCGCCGCCGCAATCGTCCCCAGCGCCTCCATCTGCGCTTCATTCAAAGCGTGCTCATGCGCGTGCTTCTTCCCCTCTGCGCCCACGCCGCCCAGATGAAACACCTCCGCAACCTCTTCTATCCCCACCAGCCCGCGCTTCACCAGCGTTCCCAGCGTAGACTCAGGCACTCCCGCGCGCGTCAGGCTAAGCCGAAGATCCCGTACCCGCATTCGCCCGCCCACCGCCGCAAGCTCCGCCAGAATCGCTGTCTGATTTTCATTCAGCTTCGCCAGCCGAGCCTCCGTCACCAGCACCGCCACCTTCTCCAGCCGCCGCGCATCCCGCTCCTCCGCCACAGCCTCCCTCACCAGCCATTTCTTCCTGACCATCCCCTCCAGCAGCCCCTTATTTGCCCCCGTAGCCGACCGCAGCGCCGACATCTTCGCCGACTCTCCCCCCTCCAGATAATTCAGCACCGAGTACTCGCGATTCTGTTCCTCCACCGTCAGCTTCGATCGCCGCGACGACCCCTTCACCGCCCCCTCATACAACACCTTCCGCCCGGCCTCAGCGATGCGATAAGAGAAGTGTCGCTTCACCTCCGCCGCCAGCGGCAGCATCCCCCGCAGCACCTCACCGAGCGGAGCCACATAGTACGACGCAATCCACGTCGCCAGCTTCATCAACTCCTCGGGCAGCAGCGCGGCATCATCCAACACCTGCTGCACCGGCTTGATCTCAAACCCCTCTGCCGGCGCATCCTCATGCACCCGAACCACTACGCCCATCAGCGTCTGCCCGCTGAACGGCACCAGCACCCGCGCCCCCACCACGGGAACAACCCCATTCACCGCATAGGTAAACGTCTGGTCCAGCGGCACCGGCAAAGCAACATCACAAAACTGCGGCATCTCTCCAGCTTAACCTCTCCAACCCCGCGCCGCCTCTCATGCCGCGAACACTTCCCGTCGAATGACTGATGTCAGCGCAGTATCCGTGTGCTTAGAATGTAAACGTGAAAATCAAGAGCTATCGCTTTGAACTCTCATGCGCGCTATGGCTGGCCTGTGGCATCGTTTCGGCCGCGCAGGATGCGGCTTCAAAGGCCGCGAGCGCACCCGGAACCGTAACGCCGATTGCGCTGCCCACGATCACCGCAGCCCAGACCTCCGCGCGCAAGGCAAGCTACAGCATCACCGTTCCCGGCAGCGGAGACTGGACCGATGCGGGCTTCGCAGTGGCCGCGGGAGAAACAGTGAGCTATGGCGCAACCGGACAGCTCACCCTGTGGGACGCACGCGCCTCAGCGCCAGCCGGAGTCGCGCGCGGGTGGAAGGACCTTCTCCGCCAGTTCCCCCTGGACAGCGCAAACGCAGGCGCGCTCATCGGGCGCATCGGCAGCGCCGACGCAGCGGTGCCGTTTGCCATCGGCGGCCAGTTGGAGCAGACCGTGCCGGCCGGCGGCGAGCTATTCCTTGCTGCCAATGTGCCGAAGGAGGTCGGCGCCCAGGGCAGCTACAAAGTGTCGCTGAAGATCACAGCGGCCAAGCCCGTTTCGCAAACGACGGTCTCGCAGGCGACGGCGCTGTTCACCCCGGCGCTGCTCGACGGCGTACCCCAGCGCGTAGGCGATGCGCAAGGTAATCCGGGTGACATGGTGAACTTCTGCATCGTAGGCACCAAGGACGCAGTCGAGAAGGCGTTCACCGCGGCAGGCTGGGTGCAGGTGGACCGGACCAACAATGCGGCAGTTCTGAATGGCCTCATGGCGACCCTCTCCAAGAAGACTTACACCGCGGTGCCGATGAGCACGCTCTACCTCTTCGGCCGCCCGCAGGACATGAGCTATGCGCGTGGCGACGCGATCACCGTCGCCTTCGTCCGCCATCATCTGCGGGTGTGGGACACCGGGCGCACCGCTGGCGGCCTGCCGGTGTGGGTTGGCTCCTCGACGCACGACGAGGGCCTCGAGAAGGATCAGAGGAACAACGGCATAACACACCACATCGATCCGGAGGTGGACAAGGAGCGGGACTTTATCCAATCGAGCTTTGCAGCCGCGGGAGTGCTGGATGCAGCCGCCTACATCACGCCGAAGGATCCTCTGCACGAGGCGAAGACGGCAACAGGAGGAACGTTCAACTCCGATGGGAACGTAGTAGCGATGGTTCTCCACCACTGAAGCGGAACAAGCGGTCAGCTTCTAAGAAACTGTCCAGAAACTTTATGGATCGTCATCTCGACCGGAGGCGTGCGGTCTTATCGCACGGCGCAGTGGAGAGACCCCCGCATTTCGCCTTTGCAGTCGCTTGTTCTCCTTGAAATCAGGTCGCAAGCCGGTTAGCTCTTAAAAAATCTCTTGAATTTCTGGACAGCTTCTAAGAAGTTGTCCAAGCTGTCCTGCCGGACGGCCCTCCTGCGCGGAGGGCGGGCGTTCGCACGCCTTTATAGAGCTTCGCGTGGTCCTCCCGTTGGTCGGAATCAATCTTCCTCGCGACCAACGGGAGCGCAAACCGAAGGGGTATACCCATCACGAAGTGATCGCCCTCCGCGCAGGAGGCCGTCCGGCAGGACAGCGTCTAAGACACAACACGAGATACTGCGCCAGGATGTTGCACGCTCGCTCAACCATCTTGATATGCTTCTCCCACCATGAAGAAGATCACCCTACCCGTCCTGCTGGCCCTTCTTCTCCCCCTCGCCGCCTGCGAGCCGCACCCTCAGCCCACGCCCGAGCCCGCACCCCGCCCCCACGCCACCGCGCTCCCAAGCCAATCTCCAGACCAAGCCGCCACTGGCGAGCAAGCCTTCGACTACTACCTCCTGAATCTCTCTTGGTCGCCCGAGTTCTGTCACTCGCATCCCACCGCAACCGAGTGCGCCCAGCGCCCCGCCTTCGTCCTCCACGGCCTCTGGCCCCAGAACACCAACGGCGGCTACCCTCAGAACTGCTCCACCGACTACGGCCCGCGCGACCCCTCCACCTACCGCGACATCTACCCCGACGCCGGCCTCCTCCGTCACGAGTGGAGCACCCACGGCACCTGCTCCGGCCTCTCGCCCGACGCCTTCTTCACCCTCGCCCGCACTGCCTTCCAGTCAGTCACCATCCCGCCGACACTCGCCCAGCTCGACCATCAGATCTCGCTCACCCCCGCCCAGCTCATCGACCTCTTCCAGACCGCGAACCCGGCCATACCCGCCGCCAGCCTCGCCATCAGCTGCGGCAACAACTACCTCACCGCCGTCGAGGTCTGCCTCGACAAGACCGCCCACCCCACCCCATGCGGCCCCATCCGCTCCTGCCGAGCCAACGCTGTCCGCATCACCCCGCCATAAAACTCGAACGCCTCCATCAGGCACCGTCATCTCGACCGAAGCAACGAACGGCATCATCGTTCGTTGCGCAGTGGATTGCGGCCACTGCTCTCAGTTGCGGCGAACCGATTCATGCTGCGGTATCCGTCAAGATCCCTGTATTTCCTCCACGCCCTGATTCCTCCACCCTCCCCAACGAAGAAACTCAGCCCATAGCCCAGAAACTCGCTGTCAAGCCCCGAAACAGAGAAAACCCGCGTCAATCAAGGAGATTCACGTGGCGTATCAGTTAGCCAGAATCCGATAAAATAAGAGAAGAGAAGATGAAAGCCCGGTTCGCAGCCGGGCTTTCGTCATTGAACCCATAAACCCTTTAGATGGAGGAATCTGCAAGCAACCCTTTTATTGTGAATTTTTTAGCAACCCACACGTGCCGCAAGAGGCTGACTCTAAGCAGCTTACGCCTCGGTAATAGGAGGGGGGTTCCCTGGGGATAACGCGAGAATACAGAAGCATCAGGAAAGGAAAACAGACAGCTCTACGACTTGGCGGGAGACTTCAACCCCAGCTCCCTCATCACCATCTGCAGATCCTTCCACGCCTCACCCTTCATCGCCGGATCGCGCAGCAGAAACGCCGGATGGTAGGTCACCGCCAGCTTCGCTCCCCGGCAGCTATGCCACCTGCCCCGCAGAGCGCTCAGGGACTGCTTCACCCCCAGCAGATACATCGCCGCCGTAGCCCCCAGCGCCACGATCACCTGGGGCTGCACCACGTCGATCTGCTGCAGCAAAAACTGATCGCAGGTATTGGCCTCCACCGGCTCAGGAACCCGGTTCGCCGGCGGCCTGCACTTCACGATGTTGGCGATGTAAACCTCCTCGCGCTTGAGGCCCATCGCCTGGATCATGTTGTTGAGCAGCTGCCCAGCCTTACCGACAAAGGGAATCCCCGAGGTGTCCTCATCCGCCCCCGGCCCCTCGCCGACAAACATCAACCGCGCATTGGCATCGCCATCGCCGAAGACGATCGTCCGCCTGCCCGCATACGCCAGCGGACAGCGGGTGCAATCGCCAATCTCAGTCTTGATCTCAGCCAACGCCTCAGCCTTATGCGCCGCATCCACCCGCGCAGCAGGCATGGGAACAAGATCATCGAAACTCACAAGCTTCGCGATGGGAGGCTCCAGAAATTGAGGTCGAACAGGAACAGCAACGGGAACGGCAACTGGAACAATGGGCTGCTCCACCACAGTCGTCTTCGCAGGCAGCGGTCGCGCTTCTGCCACCTCGCCAACAACGGAGACCGCAGCAACTACATCGACAGTAGCAGAAACCGGAACAGCCTCGGCGTACACCGGCTCGCCCCGACGATAGAAGTCATGGACGCCCATGTCGCGAAGATATTCCACGTAAGCCCGCAGCTGCTCTGCTTCACCTGCCATGGCTCTATGATATCGCGGCCAGCGTCGTCAGGCTCAGTGCGTCAGGCTCAGTGCACGGGAATGTCGAGCACAGGTTCTACCACCTTCTCCGGTAGAACAAACTTGACGTGTCCCTGTTTGATCTCATCCTGCGCCACGCGACAAGCCTTCATCGACTTGGCCACGATCAGAGGAGAGGCGCCAGACTGTAGCTGCCGCGCACGACGCGCCGCACCTTTTACCAGACTGTACTTATTGTGGAATGCATTCTCAATCGTCATGCGTTTCACCCCGATGCAGAAGTTATAACTCACCCCGGAGAAAACCCATACACAATTCGTAGTGGATAACATGTCCTTAATCGTGAAAGGTACTCAACGCCCTCTTCAAACGTGGAGAAGCAACATCGGTCCTGCAACTCGAAGCCAGCGCCTGCACCCCATCCCGTTCGCCGCGCTCACACAAAACAATCGCCCTCAGCTCCGCCACAGCCTGGTCAAGCACATCGTTCACCAGCGCATACTTGTAGTCCCACATCTTCTTCAACTCAGTACGAGCCTCCGCCAGCCGGCTCTGAATCACCTCCTCCGAGGTCACATGCTCAGCCTCGCTCCGGTTGCGCAGCCGCATCTCCAGCACCTGCGGACTAGGAGGCAAGATGAAGATCGACACCGCCGCCGGCATCTTCTTCATCACCTGCACCGCACCCTGCACATCAATGTCCAGCAACAGGTCCTTTCCCGCATCCTTCGCATGTCCCAGCGCCGACATCGCCGTCCCGTAGTAGTTGCCGAAGACCTCCGCCCACTCCAGAAAATCTCCCGCCGCAATCATCCGCTCGAACTCCTTCCGGGTCGTGAAGTGATACTCTCGCGCATCCGTCTCCGACCCCCGTGGCGCCCGCGTCGTATACGAAATCGAAAAATCCAACCCCTCCACCAACGTTCGCAGCTGACTCACCAGCGTCGACTTCCCCGAACCCGACGGCGCCGAAATGATAAAAAGAATTCCTGCCATGCGCCTCAATCACCTATCAAACTGTTTCACTCAGTCTAACAACCGCGCTCGCGTAGCTACTCGAGATTCTGAACCTGCTCCCGAGCCTTCTCGATCTCGGCCTTCATCTCGAGTCCTAACTCCGTAATCCGCAAACTATTCTCACCCGCTGCTCCACTGGTCTTCGACAACATCGTATTCGCCTCGCGGTTCAGCTCCTGCAGCAGAAAGTCCAGCCGCTTGCCCAGCTCGCCCCCCTCCTCCAGCATCGCCACAAAGCGCTCCACATGCGTCCGCAACCGAACGATCTCCTCTTCGATATCGCTCTTCTCCGCCAGTACCGCAGCCTCAGCCAGCAATCGCTCCTCGCTCACCGGAACGCCCGCGGTCAACTCCATCAGCCGGCTGCGCAGCCGCTCAAACTGTGCCTCGCGCACTCCGTTCCTCAGCCCAGCCATCTCTTCCCCAAACGCCTGCAACCGAAGCATTGAGGCCGTCAACTCAGCCCCCAGCGAAGCACCCTCCTGAGCTCGCCCCTCATTCAGCTTCCCAACCAACGGAACGACCAGCGAGAGCACCGCCGCGTCAAGGCCCTCAATCTCAGCCGCACCAGCAACGCCCTCAGTGCTCATCACACCCGGTATTCGCAGCATCGCATTCAGATCCGGCTCACTCGAAACGTTATGCGTCTCCGCAGCCTCGCGAAACGCCTGGACGTAAGCCTCAAGCAAACCCGCGTTCAGTTGAATCTCAACGTTCGCCCTTCGCTCGACCTGCAACGTCACCTCGATGTGGCCCCGGCGAAGGTTCTCCTTCAGCATCCTTCGCATCTGCACCTCGAGGCCATCGCAGAAAGAAGGCAACCGGAGATGGAGATCAAGAAACCGATGGTTCACGCTCTTCATGCTCAAAGTGAAAGCGATGCTATCCCGCACCGCACCGCGCAGACTCGCGTACCCGGTCATCGAATAAATGTCCGTCACGCGATCCCCTCCAGCCCGACCGTAAGCACGCCCTCACTGTTCCCGGGTGCAACGTCATTCTCACTAAACTGCATGTCATAGAGCCGCCGATAAGTCCCCGAGTGCTGCATCAGCTCATCATGCGTACCACTCTCGGTGATCTGTCCGCCTTCAATCACCGCAATCCGAGAGGCTCGCCGCACGGTCGACAGGCGATGTGCAATCACAAACACCGTCCGCCCCTGCATCAGGTTCGCCAACGCCGCCTGCACATATTGTTCGCTCTCCATGTCGAGAGCCGATGTCGCCTCATCCAGAATCAGGATCGGAGCATTCTTCAAGATTGCCCGAGCAATCGCCAGTCTCTGACGTTCGCCCCCACTCAGCCGCGTCCCCTTCTCACCAACCATCGTGTTATACCCGTCGGGCATGTTGAGAATGAACTCATGTGCCAACGCCATCCGCGCCGCCTCTTCCACCTTGCTCATCGGAACATCTGGTTGACCGTAAGCGATGTTATTCCGCACCGTGTCGTTGAACAGGACCGTCTCCTGCGTCACCTTGCCAATCTGTTGCCGCAGCGAAGCAATCGTCACGTCCCGCAGATCGTGCCCATCCAGCAGGATCCTTCCTTCATTTACATCGAAGAAACGCGGAATCAAATTCACCAGCGAGGACTTGCCCGCTCCGCTCGGACCAACAAACGCGATGACTTCACCCGGCCGCACGTTCAAGTTAATCCCACGCAGCACCTGTTTTACTTCGCCGTCGCTCTCATAAGCGAAGCCAACATCTTCAAAACGGATCTCCTCCTGAAACTCCTTCAACACAAACGCGCGCTTCTTCTCCTGCACATCGTCCTGCGCATCCATAAACTTGAAGATCTCTTCGCTTGCCCCCAGCGCCTGCTGAAAGCTGTTATAAAACAGCGCAAACTTCCGCACCGGATCATACAGCGTAAACACCGCGATCAAGAAAGAGATAAACGACCCGATCGTCATCGAGCCGCTCTTGATGCGGTCGCGGCCAAGCAGCAACAGCAGTGCAATCGCAACCGAACCAAGCCCATCCATCAACGGAGAGCTGATCGCCTGCACACTCACCGACCGCAGATTGGCGCTGAACAGTCTCCGCGCCGCACGCCGGAAGCGGTTCATCTCCCACAACTCCATGCCGAAGGCCTTCACAATTCGATTGCCCGTAATCGTCTCGTGAATAATATTCTGGATCTCTGCCAGCTTATCCTGCCCCTTGCGAGTCGTCTGCCGAACTCTCCGCCCAATGCGCCGCGCCGAGGAGATCACCACAGGAACGAACAGCAACAATACCCAGGCCAGCTTTCCACCATAAAAAATCGCCACGCCGATCATAAAGATCAACGTGAATATCTGCTGCAGAAACTCCCCCAGCACGCTCGACATCGCAGTCTGCACGCGCTCGATATCGTTGATCAGCGTCGACAGCAAAGTGCCCGTCGTATGTTTCTGAAAGAAGCCCACGGAACGACGCAGCACTGCGTTGTACAGATCGTTGCGCAGGTCGGTAATCATCCCGAAGCCCGCGTAGTTGACCAGGTAAGTCCCCACATAATCACACACAGACTTCACCAGGGCAGAGACCACCAGCGCATACGCCACCACCGTCCACGCATTATGCAGTGGGCTCGGAACCAGAAAGTGCAGGTTCAACGGCCTGCCAAGAAGAGGAACATGAGGGAACACCAGCACATCATGCGTGTACGCATCCGGGCTTAACACATTGTCGAAGATTGGCTTTACCAGCAACACGCGAAACGCCGCCATCGCGCCCACTACAGCCATCAATGCCACCGACGCCGCCGAATAAAGGGCATACGGCCGTACATACAGCAGCAATCGCCAGATGCGCCTCAAGCCGTCACTCTCCCGATTGTCGCCATTGCATCGCGCATCTCACTATTCTATTGCGTGCCTTCTTCTGTGTGCAGCCGCGCGCAGCAGCTACTTCGGCATATCCCGATGAGCGGTCTTCACTCGATATCCCTCAGCCGCCATCCGCTTCTTCATCTCTTCCGCGATAAAGACGGACCGATGCTGGCCTCCGGTGCATCCAAACGCCACCGTCAGGTAACTCTTCCCTTCCTTGATGTAGTGAGGCAGAAGAAACTTCAACATCTCGGCAGTCTTATCTAAAAACTCCTTCGTCTGAGGAAACTGCAGGACGTACTTCGCGACCTTAGGGTGCTTCCCAGTCAGTTTGCGAAACTCCGGCACGAAGTGAGGATTCGGCAAAAACCGCACGTCAAACACCAGATCGGCCTCTGCAGGCACGCCATTCTTGAAACCAAAGCTGTTCGACGAGATCATCAGAGCCCGTCCGCTCTCCTCGCGTTCAAACTGCGAGTTGATATGCGCCCGAAGATCATGCACGTTGAACTTCGTCGTATCCAACACGATGTCGGCGACATTGCGAATCGGATCGAGCCGCTTGCGTTCGGCCCGAATCGACTTTACGACAGTATCGCTGCCTCCCATCGGATGAGGCCGCCGCGTCTCGGAGAATCGCCGAATCAGCGCGTCTTCGCTAGCCTCCAGGAAAAGGACTCGCGTAGGCAGTATCTTCAGAACCTTCTTCAGAATCGACGGGAACTGATCCAGTCGCATGCCTTCGCGCACATCGACCACCAGCGCCGCGCGTTCGATCTCCGCGGACTGCCGAACAAGATCCGCAAAACTCGGCACTAACTCCAGCGGCAAATTGTCGACCGAGTAATAGCCTAGATCCTCAAACGCCTTCAGCGCCGACAGCTTTCCCGACCCCGAAAGCCCCGTCAGAATGACCAACTCGCCCCGGTGTTCCGGAAGCGCGACCTCCACGATTTTCTTCCTGCGTGTTCCAGTGGATGACTTCACAGAACTCTTCGTGACCCGCTTGCTCGTCATGCAGAAATCCTAGCATCCCAGTCTAAAGAACCGCGCTCTAAGGAACTTCAATCAGCTCCATCTTCCCGTCACGCTTGCGATAGAGCACCATCGCCTGCCCGCCATGGTCACGAAACACAAACACCTCGCGGTCGCGAAACGCAGCCTCCTTCACTGCCTCCTCGATCGACATCGGCCGCAGCGCAACCGAATCATTCGACCGCACCACATGCGGCTCCGCAAGCGGCGAGTGAGAAGGAAAAGAGTGCACCAGCATCGGCACTGCCTTACGGCCAACACTGTTCTTCGTCGCCACCTTTACTGCGGCGGTCTTGCGCACAACCGGCGCTGCTTCAACCGCAGCTCCCTTCAAATCCGACTTGGGATGCCGCTTGATCGTCCCGTATCTCTTCTTGTGCCGAATCGCCTGCTGTTCAATCTTCGCCAGCGCATCATGCAGCGCGACGATCATGTCCGTCGCCTCACACCGTGCTACCAGCTTCTGATGCCTGGTCTGCACCGTCACCTCGGCGATCTGCCGATACTTGTCCGTGGACAAAATCACATGCACGCTGCCGGAGTTGCCGACGATCTTCGCAATCGCCTCCACGCCTTCCTCGGTCTGTGACTTCAGCTTTTTTGTAATAGTCGTCTGTCTGCCGGTGTACTCCACGTCCATACGCTTACCTCGTTCCCGCGATCGGTTCGGATCTTTCGCAGACGATCAGCGTACACGACGCTGGTGCGTACTTGGAATCTGCATATCTTCCCGGTACTTCGCGACCGTCCTTCGGGTCACCTGAATCCCCTGCCGCTGCAACTCAGCCGCCAGTTGATCGTCCGTCAGCGGCTTCCGCTCATCCTCTTCCTCGATCAGCTTCTTAACCTTTCGCTTCAGCAGCACCAGCGGCAGATCCCCACCCTCAGGCCCATTCACTCCCTCGGAGAAGAAAAAGCGCAGCTCGAACACGCCCTGCGAGGTATGCACATACTTATTCGCCACCGCGCGGCTAACTGTCGAAGGATGCACCCCAATCTCCTCCGCAACCTCTTTAATCATCATCGGCTTCAGAGCGTTGACCCCATGCTCGAGAAACTCCTGCTGCCGCCTGACGATCACCTCACACGTCCGCACGATCGTATTCTTCCTCTGCTCGATGTTCCGCAGCAGTTGAATCGCCGATTTGTACCGCTCCTTCACGTACTCTTTGACTTCCTTCTCCGTCTGCTTCTGTTGCAGCATCTTGCGATAGCCCTGGTTCAACCGAAGCGTAGGCATATCCTCTTCGTTCATCAGTACAACATAGACATCGTCGCGCTTCACAAACGCCACATCCGGCTCAATGAGCCGTGTTTCGCTGTGGTTATACCGCTGTCCCGGCCGCGGATCCAAGGTACGGATAAACTCCACCGCCGCATTCACCTCATCCGCCGTCCGCCCGCAGCTCCGTGTCAGCTCGCGCATATCCTTCTTCTGCAACAGCGGCAGGCAGTTCGTCACAATGTGTGTCGCGATACTGAAGACATCTTCACGCCCCGGACTATCCGAGGCTGCAACCGCCTCGATCGCGCCATAGTCTTCATCGCTGGCGCCGGCTGCACCATTTCTTGCAGCCTTCTCTGCAGCGTGCATCTGTTGGCGTCGCAGCACGATCGCCGCCTCGCCCTGCTGAGCACATATCTGAATCAGCAGACACTCCCGCAAATCTCTTGACCCTACCCCTACCGGATCAAGGAAATTAACCACCTTCCGTGCCTCGCGAACCGCCGCCAAAAACACACCAGACGTCTCGTCGGACGCAGCCGCTAAATCCAGCGACTCGCCGTCCACAGAGTGGTCGCGCTCTTCCTTTTTCTCCGGAAGATCCCACACCCGCGCCGATCTGCTGCGGGCCCCACGGTCAAATGGAATCGGCTCCGAACGTTCCGGCTCCTGCATCTGTAGCAGAGCTTCCACCAACTCCTCGTCGCTTGCTGTCAGGTAGCCATTTTCATTCAGATTCCCCACCACCAACTCTGCCGCAGCGCGCACCTCTGGGCTCAAGGTCAGCGAACCCAGCTGCCACGCCAGATGGTCGCTTAGCGTACTCGGCTGCGAAAGAAAGTTCTCGAACGACGGCTTGTCGTACTCCTCAAAGTTCGAAGCGGTCCTAAAGCCAGGATCAAGATAATCCTGAAAGTAGCTGCCAAAGTCGATCTCGTCGAACGGGTCCTTTTCTACCCTCTCGCTCTCCGCGGCCACATCTTCCGCCGAGCGCTCCCGATCCCCCTCAAGACCTGCTCTCTCATCCAATGTGGCAACCGACTCTTCCAACTCCTCCAGCACCGGATTCTCCACCATCTCGGTGTTGATCATCTCTCTCAGCTCGAGCTTGTTCAGCGCCAGTACGCTGACCATCTGCACCAGTCCAGGTGTCAATACCTGTCGTTGCGAGACTTTCAAGTTCAGCTTCGGTTGCAGCAACACGTTATTCCCTCACGACCTGATTACTTTAACTTTGCTCCGGATCTGCCATTTGGCAAGTCTCGTGCTCATTGTGCAATTAATTTCAAACAGAGCGCCATTCCCTGACTTGGCCAAAGTCTACACGCCCTGCCTCGATCTCGCTGTAAGTCTAACGCTGTCAAAGGCTGCGCGCCCTGCACCGATAGCATCTCTGCCTTACAACAGAAGTTGTAAAGTTACAGCTCGTTAACTCATCGAGAAGTTTTCGCCCAGATAGATCCGCCGCACCTCAGGATCGCGCCCCAGCTCGCCCGGCGTTCCAGCCTTAAAAATCTTCCCCTCAGCGATGATGTAAGCCCTGTCAGTTACGGACAAAGTCTCTCGCACATTGTGGTCCGTAATCAACACCCCAATCCCACTCTTCTTCAACCCGAAGATGATCTCCTGCAGGTCCAGCACAGCAATTGGATCGATACCCGAAAACGGTTCATCCAGCAGAATGAACGCCGGTTCGATCGCCAGGCACCGCGCAATCTCCACCCGCCTGCGCTCTCCCCCGCTCAACGCATACCCCCGCGTCTTCCGCACATGGCCTAGATTCAGCTGCTCAATCAGCTTTTCCGTGCGCGTCCGCCGGCTCTCCCAGCTCAACTGCTGCGCCTCCAGCACGGCCAGGATGTTGTCCTGCACCGTCAGCTTGCGAAACACCGAAGGCTCCTGCGGCAGATAGCTAATCCCATAGTTCCTTGCTCGCAGATACATCGGCAGCCGACTAATGTCGTGCCCATCCGCAAGCACGCGCCCGGAATCCGGACGCACCAGCCCAACGATCATGTAGAAACTCGTCGTCTTCCCCGCGCCGTTCGGCCCAAGCAGCCCAACCACCTCGCCCTGTTCGATCTCAAGGCTCACTCCCTTCACCACCTGGCGGCCGCCGTACGACTTGCCGATCTCCTCCGTCGATAAGGTCTTCATTCCTTGTTCTTCACCCGTGTCTCCGTGCGCACACGCTGTCCCGCGCCACTCTCTCCTTCATTAGAAACCACGACGTTCTCATCTCCGCTGTGGAATCGCAAAGACGTACCTGTCACGGTCCCCCGCTGATCATCTACAACCTTCGGTAACGCGGTCGGTGTCCCCGTCAAAACAAACATGCCATCGCTCGCCATATACACCAGCTGCTCCCCGCTGGCACGCCGGCCAGGCTGTTGCATCTCGATATGCCCACTCGCCACAACCCTCTCCACATTGCCACCCATAAATCCTCCACCCGCCGCACCATCAGCCTTTTTCCCACCATTAGCCGGAGCCGCCTGCAGATACACCACAGCCTGCTGTCCGCGCATGGTTCCATCCGCGCTATCCACCTGGACCCCACCTGTAAAATCCGCCCTGCGTGCCTCATCCGAATAAACCAGATCCCGGCTAATCACCCGAACCACGCCGGCCTTCCCGCCCACTTGCTTCCCGTCGGCCGCCTGCTTACCGGTCTTCGCCGAATCCGTTTTGACACCAGTCCCGGCACTCACCAACACAGTATGCACTGCACCAGGAGCACCCTGTCCCACGCCGTGCGCCAGCAGCCTCTTCTGCTTCTGTTCAAACTCAATCACCGGAGCGTCCACCTGCGAAGCTCCCTGCCACAACCGAGCCGGCTTGCCATTAGCTCCCGCCCCATAAAACTTCGCCACCTGCGAATCATGCTTCAACTCCGCACGCAATGCCAGCACATGCACCGGCTCCGCCGCACTCCCCACCTGACTGAAACTCGCCTTCACCGAACCATCCGCCGTAGCATCTCCCGTCTGCTGCTCCGTCACCACCCGATCCGCCCACAACACGCTCGTCCCATTGCTCGCCTGCACGCTGCCCGTCAACGTCGTCCGTTCCAGTTCACCGTCGTAAATAGCCTTTTCCGCAGTCAATCTCTCCTCTACCGGAGCCGCAGAATCTCCCGGTTTCTTCACCGGCAGCTCCGTCATCACCACATGCCCCTGCTCCGTCGCGCTCGTAATCTCATCCGCGCCCTGCCCTATACCAGTAGCATTCGCCCCACGCGCCGCACCCGCGCTCACAGGCCGAAAGTGCGCCACCAGCGAATCCCCCGAGCTCGTATCGACAACTCCCTTCCCATTCACTCGACGCATCGCCGTGTGCCCGTCGCCGTGCACCTCCGCAAGATGGTTAGCACTCCCCACGCGCACAAAGTGTGCCGTCAAAACATCTCCAGCCAACGCACTACTCGTCGGCCCACCGCCCTTGGCAGCTGGATTCATCACCTTCAACCGCGCATCCCCCGTGGCCTTCGCATCGCGCAACTCTTCCTTCCCAGCGGCGCCTGCTAATAAAGCCAGCTCCACCTGCCCCGCATTCAACTCACGCTCGCCCCACGCCTCACCAGACGCATCCGTCCGAATCCGTTCGTTCAGATGCACCGCGCCTGTCATCACCACATGCTCCGGCCTGCCCGCCTTGTCGAACCCCGCCCGTCCTTCTTCCGCCTCTCCCTTGGCCTGCCGCAGCGGTTCATCCACCGAGTACTTCACCCCACCCAGCATCACCACCGATTGCGGCTGACTCTGCGCACTCAACGTCATCTCGCCTCGCGGAGCCGCAACCACACCGCCCATTCCATTCATGAGCGTCACCTCTCCCTCCGCCTCAATCCGTTCCGCCGTCCCATCCGGCCGCAAATGCACCACCACATTCCTCGCCTGCGCAGTCTGTTCCGCACCTCCCTTGCCGCCCACCGCCATATACTTCGCCTGCGTCAGCATCGCTCTCTCATTCTGCCGATCCAGTTCCGCCCGCGACGCCGTCAACACCACAGGCCTGTCACGCTCCAGCCCATTCACCCTTACCGCCGAGTGCAGCACCACCACACCCGTATCCGAGTTGTAGTCCGCGCCCACCGCATGTCCCGTCAGCCCACCCGACTCGAACTCGATCTCGTTATCCGTCGCCGCCACTCCAAGCTTCTGCAAGAACACCAGCCCGCTCGTCGTCACGTGGATCAGCCGCACATCCTTAGCCTCCGCCGTCCCCGCGCCATGCAGATCCTTCCCTGCCGCATAGTCCATCTTCGCGTTTGCATCCGCTGCCTCCGGTGCCTGCAGATCGATATGCACCTCCCCATCCGCCCGGATCACCTCGTTCTTCTGGTCATACTCAAACTCTTTCCCGTAGATCCTGTCGGCTCGATCCTCCTTCCGCCCATACAGCACGATCCCCACATCGTGCAGCGTCACCTTGCCATCCGCGCGTTCCACCGCCTTCGCCGCATGAACCGTATAGATCGTCCGACCCTGCACCGACTGTGAATAGGTGAACCCGTTGGTCTCTCGCCGAACATTCACCCCCAGCTTCTTCGGCAGATTGGTCAGAAACCGGTGCGCCCGGTAGTGGGCATATCCCAGAAAAGAGGCGATCACGATCACCAGCAAGCCAGCACCTGCCAGCAACCAGACCCGCAGCCGTTCTACCGAAACGTTCATTCACCTTCTATCTTCTCATTCCACAAGACAGTCCTGCCGGACGGGCCCACTGCGCCTGGAGCGGTCACTTCGTGACGCGTATACCGGTCTCGGCAAGATGAGCAGCATAAGGCCTCCCGTTGGTCGGAATCATCTTCCCCCGACCAACGGGAGGACCACGCGAAGCTCTAAAGGCGTGCGAACGCCCGCGCGAACCGGGTCCCCACGAACAGGTCTTCGTTCGTGGGGTGGCCTAGCGCAGTGGGCCCGTCCGGCAGGACAACTCATCAAAATATCTGAAAGGACTAAACTAGAACCATGGCCGATCAGCTCTACCTCAGTCTCTGGTTCCCCAACTTCCGCTTCGACACCCTCCCCGCGAGCATGGTCTCAGTCATGCGCCAGTTCGCACTCATCAGTGGAGAAAAGCGCGTAGTTGCAGCCAGCGTCTATCCCATCAGCTTCACCGAGGCACCCACCTACCAGCGCATCTACGTCAACGACGACCGCGCCGAGGAAAACCAGGACACCTCCGGCTCCATCATCGAAAACGCCGTAGCCGAAGCCACCGAACAGCTCCACGACGACATGGCCTACGAGTTCGAGATGCGCTGGAAGCTCTGGTCCCCGGAGATCGATCCCAACTACCCCAACCCGGACATCGATCCCGACTCCGACATCGACCCCGAATTCGAGTCCGCCGCCCTCGATACCCTCTGGAAACTCCAGCCCGCCACGGTCCGCATCCTCGGCTTCGGCCCCAAGTTCGACGATGCCAGCTTCGACCAGAACGGCCACATCCGCGTCGACTTTGGCCTCGACACACCCTGGCTCGCCGAGACCCTCGAAGACGAGCAGCTCGACGAAGCCGCCACCAAACACATCCAGCAGAACGTAGAGATGCTCTTAGCCTTCACCCTCTCGGTCGAAAAAAACTGCGGCATCAGCAGCCGCCTCCTCTGGACCGAGTCCGGCGAACCCCTCGCTCAGAAGCTCATCGACCGCCTCCAGCGCGTCAACTAGCGCTCTCAGCCACCGCCGTCTCACCTTGCGCCGCTGCCTTAGCAGCCGCTGCTGCAACCCGCGCCTCTCTGCGCAACCTTGCCTCTCTCATCGCCACCACCATCAGCCCCGCAAAGGTCAGAGACAGCACCCCATAAGCGCGTGCACCATGCAGCTGCGGAGTATCTTCATACAACAGCGTCAACCCCACGAACACAAAGAACACATGCGCGCAAAACACCTGCAGCGAAGCCTTTCCCAGCGTCAAAAACGGCTCAATCGAGATCAGCTTCACCAGAAACCGCCGCATCCAGTAGCAGACGATCAGGAACGCCGCCAGATTCACCACCCGCATCGGCCCAATCTGCCACTTGTCCAACCCAATCCCCAGCGACTCCTGCGTCAGCACAGGCCCCAACCAGTGATGCCGCACCCCGAGAAAAAAGAGACAAACCGCCCCGCACACCGCCACCACATATCCCGGAACCCGCTTCAACGGCATCTCGCCCTCAGCGCTCTTTGCCCCCAGCCATAGCCCCGCAATCCAAACCCCCTGCCACGCAAACAGGTTGAACGCGCCTGTCTCCTGCAAAGGAATCTGCAGATGAGTCACCCGCACCGTCCAATCATGCATCAGCTCCCGCAGTCCAAACTGCGCCCAAACCCACAGCGCCGCGCTCCCTCCCAGCACCCATCTCCACCCATAACGCACACCCACCGCCAGCGCAATCGGCGTCAGAAACATGAAGATCACATACATCGGCAGAATATCCAAGAGCGGTGGGCAGTAGATCAGCAGCACTCCGCCAAGTATCGCCTCCTTCGGATGAGCCAGATAAAAATTGATCAGGTTATAGATTGCCGGCCGATGAGTCTTAGCCGCAAATACAGCCGCAATCGTAAACGCAAACGCCAGCATCAGCAGGTGATACCCATAAATCTTCACCGTCCGCCGCCACAGCCTCGCAATCACACCAGACACATCCTCCAAAGTGTCTCGCAGATAGACCGTGCCCACCAGCATCGCCGACAGAAACACAAACCCCTCAGCCGACGACACAAAACCAACCGGCTGATTCACAAAGTCGCTGAAGTGCGTCGGCATGTGCGTAAACGTCATCCACACTAGGAACAGCCCGCGCAACGCATCCAGCTCCGGCCTCCTCTGCGTCTTTGGACTAGTTAATGTCAACGCCCCAACCCTCGCTCGAAAAGCGCACCTTCAGCATAGGCCACATAGTCATCAGCAACCGCGTCCCTCCCCGCCCCTCACATTGAGACGTCCCGAACAAGAGATCCGCTTCAGCCGCGCCAGAGTTCAAGCCAACTTTCAAAAGCCCGGAGAGCATCAGGAAGCAGAAAAACCAGAGCTCAGGCGTCTTTACGAACTTCAACGAAATCTCTTATGCCTTCTTTACGAACGCAGTGCTGAAATATAGAAAGTCGGCTGAAGCAAGAGCCGACAGGAGAGTTAGATGAACACCTTTCGCACCCGCAGACCGCTCCTGGTAAACGCCACCCAGTGCCTCCACCCCACCCTCATCCTCACTGACGCCGGCCAGCGCAAAGCCTATCCCGGCGACTGGATCATCGAAGGCGAAAACCGCGAGCGTTACATCGTCGACAACACCTTCTTCCAGCGCACCTTCGCCCCCATCCCATGGGAGTCCGCGAGCGAAGGCCGCCACTACGGCAGCTAAGCCATCTCTCCCGTCAGAAGTCCAAACGCCAACCCGAAAACCACCAACCGGGCCCGGCCCACGATCTTCAATGAGAAAAGCGCAGTGTCCTATGGCATTGTCCCCTGTACTGGAACCTCCGACCTCCCCCTTCCCCCCAACAACACAAATCATCCCCACAGCCTTACCCACTTCTATAAAGCCGCGCATCGGCCCACCACCGGCTACCACCCTCCGGAGCGAATCCAAAACCATCTTCCTGCGAACCCTCAAAGCGCAGCTGCAGGACGCCCGCGCCATCCATCAACTGATCGACAGCTTCTCCCACGACGGCACCCTCCTTCCCCGTTCCTACGCTGAGATCTGCGCCAACATCCGTACCTTCACCGTCGTCGAAACCCACACCCACCAGTTCCTCGGCTGCGCTGCCCTCCACATCTACGGCCCGCACCTTGCCGAGATCCGCTCCATCGTCGTCCGTCCCAACATCAAAGGCTGCGGAGCCGGCGGCCAGCTCGTCCACGAGCTCGTGCGCCAGGCCAACGCCCGCGGCATCCAATGCGTCTGCCTCTTCACCCGCATCCCCGCCTTCTTCGAGCACTTCCACTTCAAAGTCGCCGACCGACAAGTCTTCCACGACAAAGTGCTCAAAGACTGCCGGCACTGCGGACGCCGCAACGCCTGCGACGAGACCGCGATGGCCCTCGGCGAACTTCCCGCCTCACGAGATATGCCCTGCAACGACCTCTTCCTGCCCCGGCAACACTCAGAGCTGGTGCAACTCCAGATCTAAGCGCATCCCCAGGAAGTGTCATTCAAGGCACCACCCCTTCGCGTTACCCTTGCCATCAATAGTTTTCGTCATGCATGATGACGAACAACGTAGTGGCCCTACGAAGAAGGCAACCAACAAATGCCTTCTTCGCATCCAGCATCAATTTACAAGAAGCAGGGACAAAGCAGCCTCTCCCTGAACGTTTTGCCGGATGCTTAGCGACACATCGCACAGGAAACAAGAAGATGAACTACATCGAATCGAAAGAAATAACCCCGACCTTCCAATCCAACATTCGCGCCGAAGACGGCGAGCTCGACCGCACTAGCTGGAGCGGCCTCCGCGAAGGTGTCCTCGTCCCGCTGGGCTCCCTCTTCGCAGTCTTTCTTTTCATGCTCGGCGTCATGCTCCTCACGCACTAGCCCGCGATCACGATCTCCGAAAAGTCCGCGATCCCGGAGAAATCCCCGAGCACCTTCTCGAGCAGCGCCAACCGGTTCGCCCGCACTGCCTCATCCGGCGCCATCACCATCACCGCCTCGAAGAACGCATCCACCTGCGGCCGCAGCGTAGCAATCTCCTCCAACGCTGCCTTGTAGCTCTTCTCCGCCCGCAGCCACTTCACCTTAGCCGCCAACTCCGCCGACTTCTCCGCCAGCGCCTTCTCCGCAGGTTCCGTCAGCAGCGCAATATCCACACGGGCCGACGCCGCAATCCCCTTTTCTCTCGCCTGCGCAAGAATATTCTTCATCCGCTTGAACGCCGAAGACACCGCAGCAAAATCCTCCGAGCCGCGCACCGCCGTCACAGCCTCCGCCCTCGCTACCGCATCCCGAACATCATTAGCCTCAATAGCCAAAACAGCCTTCACCACGTCATAGGCCTGTCCCTTCGCCTCACGCAGATAGAACTCAAGCCGCTCCGCAAAAAAGACCTCAATCTTCCGCACAAGCTCTTCGTCTCCGCCTACAGCGGCACGAGAAATCTCTCCTAGTCCAAGCTCAACCGAACTCTCCCCCAGAATTTTGACAATCCCATTTGCCGCCCGTCGCAGAGCAAACGGATCCTTCGACCCCGTCGGTTCAAGTCCCAATCCAAACATGCCGGCGATCGTGTCTGCTTTATCCGCAATGGCCAGTAACTGTCCCTCCGCAGTCCTCGGAATCCTATCCTCCATCGACACAGGCCTGTACTGGTCATAAATCGCATCACAAGCCGCCGGCCTGATCCCCTGCGCACGCGCATAAAGCCCACCCACCTCACCCTGCAACTCTGTAAACTCCTTCACCAACTCAGTCGTAAGATCCGTCTTCGCCAAAGAAGCCGCATCCAAAAGCGCGTTCGTATCTACGGCAAATCCACGGCCCTCTATCTTGCCGACCAACCTCTTGCAAAGCTCGCGCACCCGCTCCGCCTTCGCCGCATAGCTCCCCAGATCTTTCTGAAACGTCACATGCTCCAGCAGCGCAACCCGTTCGATCAACGGCACCCGCTGGTCAAACTCCCAGAAGAATCGAGCATCGTTGAACCGCGCTCTCAGCACCCGTTCATTGCCATGCCGAATCACCGCAACCCCAGCCTCATCGGCCTCGGTATTCAGCACCGCGAGAAAGTACGGTGCAAGCTTCCCGTCCCCCGTCTTTGGAGATCCAGTCTCCACCGCAAAGTAGTTCTGGTGATCCCGCATCACCGTCACCAGAACCTCCTCAGGCAGCGCCAGGTACTCCTTCTCAAATCCACCCAGCAGCGCCGTCGGCCACTCCGTCAACTGCGTCAGCTTGTCCACCAGCTCATGGTCCTCACGCCACCGCAATCCCGGCACAGTCCTCGTCACATGATCCAAAGCCTTCCGAATCCTCTGCCGCCGCACCTCCACATCCGCAACCACGAACCCGCCCAGCAAAGCATCCTCGTACTCCCCCGGAGCCTTCAGCACAATCGCCTGCTCTCCAAACAGCACCCGGTGCCCATACGTAACACTTCCAGCTACATATCCACCAAACTCCACCGGCACCGTCTTCTCACCCAGCATCGCGACCATCCACCGCACCGGCCTCACAAACCGCTCCGGCCGCCCCGCACGCCAGTACATATTCTTCGCCCAGTAGATCCCCGCCAGCTCCTTCGGCATCTCCGCCGCAATCACCTCCGCCGCACCACGCCCTGCCTTCACCGAGGTCGCCGCAAGATACTCTCCCTTGGCGTTCGTAATCGTCTTCAGCGCCCCAACCTGCACCCCCGCCTTCTTCGCAAACGCCACCGCCGCCGGTGTCGCCACCCCATCCTTATAAGCCACCTTCACCGAAGGCCCCACCAGCTCCTCCGCTACATCCTCCTGCTGCTCCGCAACGCCTTTCAACCATACCGCCAGCCGTCGCGGCGTAGCAAAGCTCTTAGCCACCGCACCCGACTGCACCAGCCGCTCGCGCTCCAGCATCTTCACCACGCGCTGCTCCAGCTCCGCCTGCGCTCCCGCAATCATCCGCGCCGGAACCTCTTCCAACCCAATCTCAAACAGAAAATCAGCCATCGTCCTCAACTCAAATCCCGCCACAAAGGCGCATCTCGTATCTGAATCACTCTCTCTCAACCAACCACAAAAGCCGGGTGCCCCATTCATCGCAGCATCATCTCGATGAGTGGGAATGCAAGTCTATTAACCAGCCACGACATCCTTCTCCGCGCTAGCCGTCAACGCCTCACCCTGCGCCGCATATGCCTTCGCCACTCCCACCACCAGCGTCCGAATCCGCGCCATCACACCAACCCGCTCGGTCACCGAGATCGCCCCGCGAGCATCCAGCAGATTGAACATATGCGAGCACTTCAACGCCAGCTCATAAGCCCCCAGCACCGGAAACCGCTTCAGCGTTAGTTCATCCATCTTCGCGAAGTCCTTGAAGTCGTCACGAAATCCAGCCTTCTCTAAAAGAGCCTTGCACTCACTCTCATACAGATTCAAATGCTCCCAAAGCTTCCCCACATCCGCATAGTCGAAGCTGTAAGCCGAAAACTGTTCCTCCTCGGCCAACCGCATCTCCCCATACGTCACCTTGCGGCCAGTATCCGGTTCCACCGCCCACACAATGTCGTAGATCGAATCCACATCCTGCAGGAATCCCGCAATCCGCTCCAGCCCATACGTAATCTCCCCGCAGATCGGATCAAGATCCATCCCCCCGCACTGCTGAAAGTAAGTGAACTGCGTAATCTCCAGCCCATCCAGCATCACCTGCCAGCCCACGCCCCAGGCGCCGCCCACCGGCCACTCCCAGTTGTCTTCTTCGAACTTGATGTCATGCTCTTTCAGGTCGATTCCGATCGCCACCAGCGACTCGAGATACATCTCCTGAATCCGCACCGGTGGCGGCTTCAGAATCACCTGCAGCTGCGTATGCCGAAAGAGCCGATTCGGATTCTCTCCATAGCGCCCGTCCGCTGGTCTACGGGAGGGTTGCGCATAAGCGATCCGCACCGGCTTCGGCCCCAGCACCCGCAAAAACGTATCCGGAGACATCGTCCCCGCGCCAACCTCAACATCATAAGGCTGCTGCAGCACACAACCCCGATCCGCCCAAAAACGCTGCAGCGTAAACAACAGCTCCTGAAACGTCAGCGCGCGCTTCTTTCCAGCTCTCTCAGTCATGCATCTCTCTTCACAAAACGGTAATTCCCCGATTCTAAATGCAATCGCCCAATTCCCGACCGCACCATTCCCCGTGACACAACATCTCCCCAGCAGGAACACAAGGATCCCTCTATGATGGCCGAGTGTATTTACAACCTAATTCCAACCATCGGCGCCACCATCCGCAAAAAGCCGGGTTGATACAACCAGAGTCTCGAGGAACAACTATGAAAACCCCACACACGCGTACTGCCATCAGGGGCTTCTATAAGAAGAGCATTATTGCCTCACTTGCCCTCACCCTCCTCACCACCCTCTCCCTGCGCGCCCAGAGCTACCCGCAGGACGCAGACCCACCCGAGCGTGTCGCCCGCCTCAGCATCCTTCAAGGTAATGTCTCCCTCCAGCCCGCCGGCGTCGATCAGTTCAGTCAGGCCGAACCCAACTATCCCCTCACCAACGGCGACCGCGTCTACGTCGACAACTCCAGCTTCGCCGAGCTCCAGAGCGACGCCCTCGCCATCCGCATGGGCCTCGGTGCCGACCTCTCCCTCACCAGCATGACCGACCAGGTCGCCCAACTCGGCCTCGCCCAGGGCTCCATCCATATCCGCAGCTGGGACCTCCAGAACGGCGCCTCCATCGAAATCGACACCCCCAACGGCACCATCACCATCCTCCAGCCCGGCGACGTCCGCATCGACAGCTACCCCCAGGACGACACTACCGTCGTCACCGTCAACTCCGGCGAGGCCGAAGCCACCGGCCCCAATCTCTCTCAAGCCATCAATCCCGGACAGGCGCTCCGCCTCACCGGCTCCAACCCCATCTACGTCGAATACGTCGAGCTCGCACCAGCCGACAGCCTCGACCGCTTCGATCAGGATCGCGACCGCCGCCAGATAGCCGGACGCGCCGCTTCTCAGCAGTACGTCAACCCCAACATGATCGGATACAGCGACCTCCAGGAGTACGGCGAATGGTCCTCCCAATCGGACTACGGTCAGGTCTGGTATCCCCGCAACGTCGACCGCGACTGGACCCCCTACCACAACGGCCACTGGGCGTGGATCGCTCCCTGGGGCTGGACCTGGGTTGAAGCCGAGCCCTGGGGATTCGCGCCCTTCCACTACGGCCGCTGGGCCAGCTTCAACGGACGCTGGGGATGGATCCCCGGACCCACCATCGTCCGCCCCGTCTACTCTCCCGCACTCGTCGCCTTCGTCGGCGGCCCCAGCTTCTCCATCAGCGTTGGCTTCGGCGCAGGCAACGGGGCTGGCCTTACCGCATGGTTCCCCCTCGGCCCGCGCGAGACCTACGTTCCCTGGTATCACGCCAGCTCCGGCTACGTGAACCGCGTCAACGTCACCAACATCTATAGTCGCAACGACACCGAGATCCGCAACGTCTACAACAACCGGACCACCAACATCTACGTCAACAAGACAGTCATCAACAACACGACCATCAACAACGTCACCTACGTCAACCGAGCCGTCGCCACCACGGTAGTCCCCCAGCGCGCCTTCGCCGCCGGACGCCCGGTAGCTTCAGCCGCCGTTCGCGTCGACCAGAAGCAGCTCGCCCAGGCTCAGGTCATGCCTCACCCCATGATCACGCCCGCGCCGCAGATCGTCGCCAAAGCCCCCGCCCGAGCCGTTCCCGTCAACGTCGCACGGCCCGTCCTTCAAACCCGCGTCGGCCTCGCGCAAGCCGTACCCGGAGCCCAGGCCCGTCCCGTCCCCGTCCACACACTAACCCCGCAACAGCAGCAGGCAGTCAAAGTCCAGCCTCTGCCCAACGGCCAGCGGCCAATCCAGCAGCCCGCACCCGCACCCGTCCAACGACAACCACTCCAGCAGGCGGTGACCCAACCCGTTCAACGACAAGCACCCGTAGAACGAGCCACCCCCACCCAAAACCCGCCCTCGCACCCCGTTCCAGCGCAACCGGCACAACCAACACAACCAACACAACCAACACAACCAACAACCCAGTTCAATCAGCCAAAACCACAGCCAACAGCACCCATCAACCAGCAAAGACCACAACAGGAAGCGCCGATCAATCAACAAAGGCCACAACCGGAAGCTCCTATCAACCAGCAGAGGCCGCAGCAGTCAGCGCCCATCAATCAGCAAAGACCACAACAGGAAGTGCCGATCAATCAACAAAGGCCACAACCGGAGGCTCCTATCAAGCAGCAGAGGCCGCAGCAGTCAGCGCCCATCAATCAGCAGAGGCCGCAATCCGAAGCGCCCATCAACCAGCCTCGGCCTCAACCTCCCGTACAGGCAGCACAGCCCAAGCCGCAGCCGCGGCCCGTGGATCAACCTCGTCCCCTCATCAACCGAAGCGAGCCCCCACCCGCGCAGCCTACCTTCGTCCAGCAGCGGCAAGCCATCCAGAAGACCGATCCCGGTCGTCCTCTTGGCCCGCAGCAGGTCGAAAACCTCCGCAACGGACGCCCAGCCGGCCCACATGAGCAGCCCGAGCCAATCGCCCATCCAGCCGCCCGCGCCCCTCAACCCCCTCAACCCAAAAACGAGTCAAAGCAGCCGCCTCCCAAATAGCCGCTGCCGCCACTCACCCCCAATCCCGCACCCCCTAAAAAGGGTGCGGGATTTTTTCATGGCTTCCTTACAGGAACGCCTCGTCGCAATCACGCCCTCTACTGTGGCGGTGTCAAAATACGACGCGTTCCCTCTTCCGGCGCCAGCGAAGGGTCCGAGCGTATCGTCGAAGGATCGGCCAGCACCTTCGCATCCTGAAGCGGAAGCGATATTCCCGTCGACCGAATAAATGCGTTGCTGTTAGCAATCGTGACCACAAATTGGTGTTTTCCCCGGGTCGAATTATAAGGCCGAGGAAACTCCACAATGCCGCCATCGCGGCTCACACTGAACCTGCTCGGAGCGATCGGCCCTATCTTCTTCCGATCCTGCCCCAGCACCAGCACCGGAATCTGGATCGTATTCGCGTAAACATGCAATATCGGAACATCCGCATCCTGCGCCCTACCACCACGCCGCGCCCCCAGCTGCCACACCCAAAGCAACCAGTAAGATCCACACACAAACTCCTGCAACCCGGCCCACCCCACCACACCCAGACGCGAATCCGCTCATCCTCGCCATCGCAGCAGTAGGCCAGAACTCAGTCGCCGACAGCATCTACGCCTCCATAGAATCCCGCCTCTCCACCGCATCTCTCTCAAACGCAACCCGCGCCAGCTCAATCTCCTCCCCATGCGTCTCCGCCCAGACCCACACCCCGCAAAACGCCTCGCCCAGGCTCGAACCCAGCGCCGTCAACTCATACTCCACACGCGGCGGAATCACCGGATGCACCGTCCGCCTCAACAGCCCATCCCGCTCCATCTGCCGTACCGTCTTGGTCAGCATCTTCTGGCTCACTCCCCCCACCAACTCCCCCAACCGCGTAAACCGCACAACCCCATGCTCCTCCAGCACCTCCAACACCAGCATGGTCCACTTGTCTGCCACCCGCGCAATAATCTCCCGCACCAGCGCCTCCACCTTCGGATCGTTCTCCACCACATCCTTCGGCCTCCCCTTCGCGACAGCCGTCTTAGCTACCTTCTTCACCACCTTCTTCCCCGCGCCCCGAACCAAAACAGCAGTTTTACCCATAAATTCTTCACTCTCCTTAAGGTAAGTACAGATTTTTTAGGTGCCTACTTCCCAACAGATACAAACAATCCTACTATCAACTCAGGAGAAATCACCACCATGAACACCACCGGAAATACCATCCTCATCACCGGCGGCGGCTCCGGCATCGGCCGCGGCCTCGCAGAGGCCTTCCACAAACTCGGCAACCACGTCATCATCGCCGGCCGCCGCAAGCAAGCCCTCGACGAGACCGTCGCCGCCAACCCCGGCATGTCTTCCGCGGTCCTCGACATCGAAAACGCCGCCAGCATCCGCGCCTTTGCCGCCAAACTCCTCACCGACTTCCCCGCCCTCAACGCCCTCATCCACAACGCCGGCATCATGCGTCCCGAAAACCTCCTCGCCCAGCCGGAAGCCCTCACCGACGCCGAAGCCATCATCACCACCAACCTCCTCGGTCCCATCCGTCTCACCGCGGCTCTGCTCCCTCATCTTCAAAAGCAGCCCCACGCCGCCATCCTCACCGTCTCCTCCGGCCTCGCCTTCATCCCCATGGCGATGACCCCAACCTACAACGCCACCAAGGCCGCCATCCACTCCTACACCCAGGCCCTGCGCTACCAGCTCCAGTCCACCAACATTCAAGTCATCGAGCTGGTCCCACCCTACGTCCAGACCGAACTCATGGGCAGCCAGCAAGCCTCTGACCCACGCGCCATGCCGCTCGCCGACTACCTCAACGAAACCATCACCATCCTCAAGACCCAACCCGAAGTCACCGAAGTCCTCGTCGAACGCGTCAAGCCTCTCCGCTTCTCCGAACAAAACGGCCCCGAAAAATACACCGCCTTCTTCAAGCAGTTCAACGACGCCATGGCCGCCGGCCCCCACTAACGACAATGTCCAGCCGGACGGGCCCGCTACGCGTGGAGCGGGCGTTCGCACGCCTTTGTAAAGCTTCGCGCGGTCCTCCCGTTGGTCGGAATCAGATTATGCCGACCAACGGGAGGCCCTATGCACATCATCTTGCCAAGACCGGTATACGCGTCACGAAGTGACCGCCCCACGCGGAGCGGGCCCGTCCGGCAGGAACTTATCTTTAGAGAATCGGGAACCGCATCACGACAAACCCAACCACACATCCCAGCAACGCCACCGCTCCACCAAGCCGCAGGCTCGTCCGCCAGTCCAACTGCTTCCCCAGCGCACTCAACGAATAAACACTTACCGGCCCCAGAGTGCATAGCAGCACCGCGACATAGGGCGTCGGCACTCCCGCGCGATACAGCACATACGCCAACGCCACATCAAGCGCCATCGGAACCGGCAGCAACGTACCCAGAATCGCCACCAACACAACCCCACCCACAGAAACCGGAACATGCGTCCCATACGCCGGAATCAGCTCAGCCGCCAACGCCCCAAACAGTGCAGCCAGAAGCATCCAAGGCAAAGTCAGCACACACAGTCGCAGCAAATTCCGCAGGTACGTTCGGCAAAGCGCAATCAGCCGTGGACCCAGTCCCTCCGCCTCCATCGAAACACCGATACTGCTCACCACTACTTTGTTCTCCCGAACCAGCAGCGGCAGACCAATCAGCAACAACGTCGGCACCACCACTCGCATCGCAGCCAGCGGCAGCGGAAACAAGACAAACGCCATCGCCACCACAACAGGATTGAAGCTCGGCGAACTGATCATCCCAGCCACCGTCAGCCGCGTGCTCGCACCACTCGCCAGAAGACTTTGACCTAATGGAGTAGCGCAGTTCGCACACACTCCCATCGGCGCGCCAGCCACCGCGCCACACAGCACATTCCCCGCAGCCGAGTTGAACCGCTTCGGCACTCCACCCCCCGCCAGCAGCGTCATCATCGCCGCGCCAAACGGCAGCGCAAAGTACATCCCAAACCGATTCGTATACAACCAGTTCACACTCGTCCGCATGACCCTGGTCGGCGCCGGCATCGTCGGCGTCACCTTCAACAACGCATCGAACGAGATCGGGCCCGCCACCTTGACCGCCGCGCCGGCATGCAGCTTCTTCAACAGCGAAGGATAACGCTGCTGACTCCAGAAGGTCACCAGCACGCCAACAGCAATCAGCGCAGCCAGCCACACCTCAAGCCAACGTCGAGACGAAGTCGAAACCGTAAACCCAGTTGTGCTCATAAGAAGGCCAAAGTCTACCCGACCCCGGCCTCCTTTGAACATCCACCATAAGGTTGACTGGCGCGAACTCCACCTCACCTGCCTCTGCCCAAATCTCGACCTCTGAGAGGTAGGCATCCCACGCGCACCCCCAACTAACTCTTAAGCTCTCCCTAGAGCCCGGGCACTCACCAGCCTCCGCTCCAGATGTCGCTCCAGCGTCTCCACCGCAAACCGCCGCAGGTCCGCCGCCCGCCCCTTCGGCCAATCCTCCTTCGCCAGCTCCCCCACCGTCCCGCGAAAGATCCTCACCGCCTCCCCCACCGACGCTGCCGAAACCGCCACACTCCCCGGTCGTCGGTCATCCTCGCAAGTCACTCCATCGCTCGTAGCCGAGTACCAAACCGTCCCACCGCGCAGATCCAGGCCACACACAACACAGTGCCCAAGCTCCGGCATCCAGCCCATCAGCTTGCTCATCCACAGCGAAAAATACGTCACCGGCATCCACACCTTACCCACCTGTATCTGGTCGAGCACCGCAAGCACCAGACGAAACACCGCATCCTCCGGAGCCTGCTCCGGCAGCGCCTCCTCCACCACCTCCGCCACAAACTGCAGCGCCGCCGTCCGCGCATAGTCAATCGGCCGCGACAGAGGCGAACTCAAAATCTCAAACGCATCCAGCCGCACCAGCTCCTGCTTCGGCCTCTCCGCATAGGTCGCCCGCACATACGTCATCGGCTCCAGCGCCCCGCCAAACCGTCTTCGCGACCGCATCGCATGACGAGCCACCCCCTTCACCCGCCCCTGCTCCCGCGTAAACAGGCTCACCAGCAGGTCCGCCTCCTGAAACGGCCACACCCGCAATACGATCGCCTCGCCACATCGCTCAATCATCCGTACCCCAACCGCTGACTCGCTAGAAGACGAAAACCGGCACCTCTAGTATAGGATTGCGTTCGGCGAGCAAACCCCTCTGCCGCCGGCAACTCTCCTGGAGGAATAGCGTGAACAAAACACAACGATTTTTTGTCGCAGCAGCCATGACCGTCTCCCTCATCGCAATGGCAGAAGAACCCGCCTCAAACGTCAAAGTCACCGGCTGGGTCATCGACTCAGCATGTGCCTACACCAAGGGCCTCAGCAAACCCATCGGAGTAGCGTGCGCGAAGGCCTGCGCCAAAAATGGTTCGCCTCTGGTCATTCTGCAGGACGACGGAACCATCTATCTGCCGATCGACAGCGCAACACCCTCCGCCTCGCAGAACGCCAAACTAATGCCCTACGCCGGCGAGCACGTCACGGTCACCGGAAAGGACTACGCAAGGAACGGCTCGCACGGCCTGGTCATCGACACCATCTCAAGATGAGCGGCCAGCCTGATCTTCGACCGAACTGCTCTGCATAATCGCGCGAGCGAGCCGCATACAAAAAAAGACGCGCAGCCTTTAAGCCACGCGTCTCTTTTTCGAATCACCTGAACGAACTTTATCGCCCGAAGTGAGCCGCATTCTTCGTCTGATACTCTGCCCACTTCTCTGGCAGGTCATCGCCCGCATAGATCGCCGACACCGGGCAAACCGGCACGCACGCGCCGCAATCAATACACTCCACCGGATCGATAAACAGCTGCTGCGCCTCGCCGTATCCCGACTCATCCTTCTTCGGATGGATACAGTCCACCGGGCAGGCATCCACGCAAGCCGAATCCTTCGTCCCGATGCACGGTTCCGCAATCACATAAGCCATCTCAAAAATCTCCCTTATCCACGTCTAAAGTCACCGTCTAAATTCGCCGCGCAAACTAAGCTCGTACGTAGATTCTAGCAGCACATCCGCTCTCGTCCGCAACTCACTCCTCAATGCAACAGCGAACGCTTTAGCCCCTGTTTCTTTCACTTCAAGCCGCTCTGCTCCCGCATCCGCCCCGCCAAATTCTCCGGAAAGATTCTCTCCCGCGACTCCGCAATCTCGCGCTCACTCCACCAGCGAATCTCGCGCATAATCTCCCTCTCTCCCGCCGTAACTCCTATCAGCCGAGGCTCCTCCCGCCGACACCTCGCCCTGAAAAGAAAATCCGTATTGTCCTGCATCTCCCCCTGATGCAGAAACTGATTCCGGTCGCAGTACACTGGCCCCGTCACCACCAGCTCCAGCCCAAGCTCCTCCCTCACCTCACGCGCCGCCGCCTCTGCCTCCGTCTCTCCCGCCTCAATCTCTCCACCCGGCAAAGCCCAGAAGACAAACTCCCCCTCCTCCCGCGGCACCACAAATCGAATCAGCAAAACACCTCCAACCTCATCAAACAGCATCACCCGAGCCGTCCGCCTCTTCCGCACCCTACTTCGCACCCGCCCGCTTCGCCGCGAACTCCGCCGCCGAAGGAATAGCCGTCAGCTCTCTTCCCGCAAACATCTCCGTAAACAGATGCACCATCTCTCGGTGGATTCCGCGGACCAGCCCATTCGTAACCAGCACCTCGCGACTATCCAGCGTAAACTTCCCTCCGTCGAAGTGACTCACCGTCCCCCCAGCCTCCTCCACCAGCAGAAACCCAGCCGAAGTATCCCACGGATTCAGATTGAACTCCCAGAACCCATCCAGCCGCCCCGCCGCCACATAAGCCATATCCAGCGCCGCACTCCCCGCCCGCCTCACCCCATGCGACCGCAGAGTGATCTCGTTATAAAAATGAATATTCGGGCTCTCATGCCGCTTCTTGCTCGGAAACCCTGTAGCCGTCAGCGACTCCTGCAGCGAAGCCGTCTTCGAGACCGAGATTTTCCTCCCGTTCAGCCACGCGCCCTTACCCCTCTCCGTAGAAAACATCTCATCGCGCAGCGGATCGTAGATCACCCCAGCCACCATCTCGCCATCCTCATCCGCGGCCAGCCCAGCCGAGCGCCTCTCCAACCCCAGCACCACGCAGAACGCCGGAAATCCATGCGCAAAGTTCGTCGTCCCATCCAGCGGATCCACATACCACCGGAACTCGCTCTCCAACCCACTTCGCGTCCCCTCTTCGCCATACACCCCATGCGCAGGAAACGCCGCCTTCAGCTTCTCCACAATCAACTGCTCGCTCGCCCGATCGGCCTCCGTCACCAGGTCCACATCGCCCTTGTACTCGGTCGTCACCCCCTTGGCATAAAACCCACGCAACAACGCCCCCGCCTGCCGCGCGATCCCCTCAGCAATATGCGCAAACTCAAACTTCTTCACCGTAACCCTCCATCGACCGCAGCCGTCTCCAGTGCTATCGTTGTCCACCAGAGTATGTCCACCAGAGTATCCTGTGCCCGTCCGGCCCCGCTCGAAACTCCATCTCTCCGAGGTCAGCCATGCCAAAGTTTCTGATCGAACGCGACATCCCCGACACCGGCCACCTCACGCGCGAACAACTCGTCGCCATCTCTGAAAGCTCCTGCCGTACCCTCCGCGGCTTCGATCCCGAGGTGCAGTGGCTCACCTCCTTCGTCACCGCCGACAAGATCTTCTGCATCTACATCGCGCCCGACGAAGAGATCATCCGCCGCCACGCCTTCGAAGGCGGCTTCCCCGCCAACGTCATCACCCTCATCCAGTCCACCATCGACCCCACCCACGCCGACGCCTGACCTCACTGCTGTCGTTGATAAATCTTCAGTTGTTCAGCCTGAACAGCCTGCGATGGCACTCCAAGCTGCAACCGCAATGCGTCTGAGATCAGATTATGGTTGTAGGGCTCCTGTGTCCACACGTGCTGCGCATTGCTTGAGTACTGTGTTCCAAATACCTGCTTCTGACCGACTTTCTCTAGATATCGGTCCAGAGTGGCTGCAGCAATCCAGATCGCCGTCGCATCTCCCTTGGACACCGCAACCATTGCGAGCGTGTGCGCCAGGAGATAGTCCTCGGGCTGGCTGCCATGCTGAAAGACAAAAGCCGCCTCTTCATAATCCTTCCCGTTATGCAGAGCACCAGCTGTAAGCAGCTTTCGCGTTTCCTCTCTCCTCTCCGCATCCGTCTTGTTCACAACCTTCCAATCTGTCTTAGCATTGTGGCGTACGCGCTGATCTTCTTCAAAGATAGCCTTCATCTCCGCATTCGAAACCTCAGAATCGTCTGCTGTGTACAACCGGTTTAGCTCCCAGTCCGAAGAAACTGTAGCTTCCGTTTTAACTCTTTCGAATCGAAGAGGGTCTGAGACGGACGTTTGATCATCGAACGTCACCGAGGCATAATCCCCATCTACTCTCATCCGAAATTGATCTTCGTCTTTCGGATCGCCAGCATTCTGAACCTTGAAGGACAGTACGCCCTCGGTCAAGCGAACCTGAGCGACAACATCATGTCGCACGCCGCCACGCATATTCGCGTAGACACCATTGATCCCGGAGTACTTCAACGGCCTGTCCCAGATACCGTGCAACTTGCCACCCTCTTGCGTCAGTCGCAACACAAACATGACCCGCGTCCCCAGTCGCATCTCCCATGTTCCGGAAAAATCCCGTAGACCCTCAGCCCTGGCCGTCATCGGCACCAAAAGAAGCACCGTTAAGAAAACTCGAGTCATATTTCGAAACATCGCTACCTCGCATCCGCGTAGTATCCACTCCGATACCGAAGGTCATACTTTCCCTTCAACTCAGCATCCGTCATCCGCACCTTGATCTGCCGAAACGAGCTATCCGTCCCACGCCGCGGAGCATAATACCCCAGCAGATACTGCGTCCGCAGGTCATCCGACACATGCGAAAACGCCGGCTCCAGATCCTTCGGGTCCACCACGTAGTAGTACTTCCCCCCCGTATCCTCTGCCATCTGAATCAGCGCATGCTCCCCACCCGTATTCCTCCCCGCATCCGCATAGATCGGCACAATGATGATCGAGTACACCATCGCCCCCGCCCTCTGCGCCTCCTCCAGCGCCTGCGTATAGCGCGCCCCCTTCACCGTATCCCCACCATCGGTGATCAGCACAATCACCCGCCGCCGTCCATTCGCAGCCGAGGTCCCCGCCAGCCGATCCGACGCCAGGTAGATCGCGTCATACAACGCCGTAGCATCTCCATGCTGAATCGCGTTCAACCCACTCTCAATCCTCTTCGGCTGATTCGTAAACGGCACAAGCTCCCGCACCACATCGGAAAACTCCATCAGGTCCAGCTCATCCTGCTCCCGCAGCAGCGCCCGCACAAAGTGCTTCGCCGCCTCCTTCTCCAGCCGCTCATTGCTCAACACGCTCTCGCTCGCATCCACCGCCAGCACAATCGACAGCGGCGTCGTAGCCTCCTTCTCAAACACCGCGATCTTCTGCAGTTTCCCATCTTCAAGAATCTCGAAGTCCTCCCGCCCCAGCCCACCCACCGGCGAACCCTTCGCATCCACCACGTTCAACGCCACATTCACCAGCCGCGTCTCCACCCTGATCGTAGGAAACCCGCCCGCAGGAGTTCCCGCAGAAGCACCATTCGCCTTACCGCCAGTCTCAGTCTGTGTCGCCACCACCGGTGGACTCTGCACATCTTCCGGATCCTTAGGCGCCTGCGCCCCCACCGCCGGAGGAGGCTGCCGCACCACCGGAGCCTGCGCCAGCAGATTCCCCCGCACCAGCACCAGCCCAACCACAGCCCCGACCAGCACTCTCACCGACCGCCTCCACCCTCAAGCTTAGCCACAGAACCGGGTGCCCCATACATCGCTTCTGATGTATGGGCATCGTCCGAAGGACGACCGCTCTCCTCCCCAAGCCCATCCGCTCCTGCCAAAGTCCCAACCTCAGAAGAGTCGCCAGCCTCGCTGACTCGCTGTCTCGCTGTCTCGCCAACTCGCTGCTCCTCAGGAAACGGCTCCCCATCCGCCCACACCGCCCCATCCACAAACTGTTCCTTCTTCCAGATCGGCACCGTCTTCTTCAACGTATCGATCAGCCACCGGCAAGCCTCAAACGCCGCTCCCCGATGCGCCGAAGCCACCACAATCAGCACGCTCGTCTCCCCCACCACCAGCCGCCCCAGCCGATGCACCAGCGCCACATCCCGTACGCCAAATCTCTCAATTGCCTCACCCGCCAACCCCCGCATCTTCTCCAGCGCCATCTCCCGATAGGCCTCATAGTCCAGATACAGCGTCTTCCTTCCCCGCGTATTATCCCGCACGATCCCGTCGAACACGCACACCGCGCCGTCCGCACCATCCTTCATCTCCGCCGCAATCTCAGCCGACGGAATCACCTCATCTGTAATCTCAACCCGCATCGTGCCCCTCAAGCCTGCCCTCAACTCCCCCACTCACCGGCGGCAACAAAGCCACCTCATCGCCATCCTTCAACACATCCACACCCCGCGCATACTCCTGGTTCACCGCCACAGCCATCGAATCCCAGACTCCCGCAGCGCCCACAGCGCGCCCCCTGCAAGCCGCAATCAGATCCGCCACCGAGGCCTCATCCGCCAGCTCCACGTCCTCACCACTCCTGCCGAAGACATCCTTCAGCACTCCAAAATAAAGAACCCGAACCCACATATCCCATCAGAATACGCGAGCACGAGTCTTTGACGTCCAGCCAACCTCAACATCACTCCCCAAGCAACAACGCACCTCGCCGCGAAGGTATCCGCACTTCGTATGGATCGATCTGGTCCAACCGGTCCCCCTAACCGCTGCGATAGCCTCACTTGCCCATCATCCTTTCAAGCAAAACGAGACGGACCAACATCCACGCACCTTTTAGCATCAAATCTCTATCAACCCGCCGCACCATCTCATGACCATTCCAGCTATCCCAAACCTGATCATTCAACTGATACTAGCCATCTCCATCGTTTTACTTTTTTCAGCCCTCCTCCCCATCCGCTGGCTCTGCGCGATGCTGCCTCGTGGCCGCGCCCGTTCCACCTGGCGCGCCATGGCAGCTCTCCTTACCCTCGCCGCCGCCGGTGTCGCAGTCTTTCTCTGCATCAACACCAACGACGGCCCAAACCACTATGAAGACTTGGTCGTCACACTCGTCTTCCTCGCCGCATCCATCTTCGTTCTCACCGTTTGCACCCTCGCACTCCATACCGCCAAGGACCTCTCGAAGATTGCGGACTTGGAATTTGCAGCCATCGTCGACCCCGTCACCGAGCTCTTCAACCGCCGTCACATCATGGCCCTTCTCGACGCGCAGTGCCAACACTCCAGCCGGCACAACTCCCCCTTCTCCATCCTCCTGATCGACGTCGACAACTTCAAAACCATCAACGACACCTTCGGCCACCGCACCGGAGACACAGTGCTCAAAGAGCTCGGCCGTGTCATCGCCCACATCATCCCCGACTCCAGAAACATCGGCCGATACGGCGGAGAGGAGTTCCTCGTCATCCTTCCGCAATCCGCCTCCAGCGAGGCCTGGCGCATCGCCGAAGACCTTCGAGCGACCGTCCAATCCACAACCATCGCCGGCGACAGAGCCCCCATCAGCTCCCCCACCATCAGCATCGGCATCGCCACCGCCTACGGCTGGAAGGAGACCTCCGAAGACCTGATAGAGATCGCAGACGAAGCCCTCTACTCCGCCAAAGCCGCAGGGCGCAACTGCGTCTGCCACGCCTTCGAATCTTCAGGAAGACAACTTCCGTCGAAGTTCACCGTAGTCTCAGCAGCCCAATAACCGCCATCACGCCACCGGCTCACAGCTGCAACGGCTCATAGTGCAGCAGCACACTCCCATTCCCAAACACCCGATGCTTCGTCAGCTTCAACCTCACCTGCTTCTCCAATCCTTCGAACATCGTCTTACCCCCACCCAGAGCCACCGGACCACCGCAATCTGATACTCGTCAATCAGCCCCCCACCCGCCAGCTGCGCAACGATCGTCTATTGAGGTTATGGGGCCGGTGTGCTCCAACGCTTGCCAGTGTTGGAGATACCGAGCATGGCAGAGGTGTGATTGTCGTTTGTTATGACTAACCCCCAGCCAACCATAGAATCTGAGTGTGGATCTGTATCGTCCAGTACCAGGTGCCCAAGGCTCAGACGTCCTCGACCAAGACCGGAAGCACTCTCAGGAATGGCAAAGGAGAGTCCTGTACTATACAGTGCGGCGGAAGAATCCCCGTGATCGTCAAATAGCACAAGTTCCGGTAGTCCCTTGCCGTATTTCCCTTGCAACCGAAAAGCGCCACGAAGGTTTCCTTCGTCATCGACCAGTTCTATGTTCCTGGCGCGAACCGTATCGCTGGCTTCGTGCTTGATGTGCCGATCCACAATCAAGGTAGCCAAGACAGATAGAACGACGCTCAAAACCACAGTTGCTGCTCTTCGTATCCACATTGCGTATAGCCTCAAAATAGGCACTTCCTAGCCGTTCTTCGTTGCCATGGCTTCTTGACTGTCTACTTTATCCACGGATTGGGGCAGCCCGCCATCAACCACGTTGTAATTTCTTCGGTATTGGATCCGCAATTGTCTGTCCGTCATAAACTCCATAAACTGGATTCTGCGCGAAAAAGCCGAGATTATACTGGTCCAGAAAGTATAGTCCCGGATCGCCCTTCACCAGCGTCGTATTCTTCCACCCCGCCATCTCCATCGACCGCGAAAACACCGCCTTCTTCGCACTGTTCATCCTCTCCGCGACCTCAGGCATCATCGCCGTTGCGGTGGATGTCGGCCAGAAGCCGGCCATCAGGTCATACGTCTTCCTGCCAAACAGCATCAGGCTGTCTCCCTTCGCGTTGCCCTGCGTAAACTCGTTCCACTCCTTATCCTGCTGGCGCGCCCAGCTCATATCGCCGTTCGCGTCCGCGATATATCCATCCAGCGAAATCATGTTGAACACCATCACTCTGCGCATCTTTCTCTCCTCCGATCATCCTGAATCTGATCCAAAGTTTGAACGGGATCACTCAAACAGTCATGCTTCGCCCCAGATGGTACCTTTAGCTGCCGTCGTCTGTCTGTTGTCATTCGCAGCGCAGCGAAGAACTCCCGCCCCGTCTTTTTGCTGTTGCCTTTGTCTTTCTTGTTCTCATCCCCGAAGGGGATCTGCGTTGTCTTTCTTGCTGTCATCCCCGAAGGGGGATCTGCGTTGTCCTTTCGAGAAGACTTGCGGTCAATCCCCAGGAGCAAACAAAGTAGCCTCACCCGGATACCAGACCCGCCCACCCTCCACCCGCGCAAACTCCGTCATCTCATGCACCCTACGCGAACTCCCACCGTCCGGGGTCACAAAGAGATCCTCCACCTCCCCACCTCGAGCCAGCACAGCATCCCCAATCAGCGACCGGTGGCACCGCCACGGCACCGCCTCCGCACACATCACCGCCGCAGTCCCCAGATCCGGCAGCCCCAGCAGCCAATCCATCTCCGCCCCAAACTCCGGCGTCTGCATATAGTCCGCATACCCCCGAAAGCTCTCGTTCCGCCACCCCGTATTCACGCTGTCCCTCCTCGCCGCCCTCCGCCCGCCCAGCCCCACCCGCCAAACCCCGCGAATCCCAACCCCCTCCAGCGACGCAAACAACCTCTCCTGCCCAAACTGCGGATACCTCTTCGACCCCGGATACCGCCGCACATCCACCAAAGTCGAGCAGCCGTTCTCCCCGAGCGCCCGCAGAAATGCCCCCAGCTCCAGCGTCGAGTGCCCAACCGTCATCATCCCAGCCTCCCCATCCCGCCACCGCAAAAAATAAACTTCAAAACCGCGTCACTTTTTTAGACGCCAAAAACATGACGGCTAAATCACCACGTCAGCCACGCAAATCACCACATCGACACCACAAAAACACCACACCAAAACACCCATTTTTCGCAAAAACCCCTGCAAAAACTCGCCCTCCACCACAAAACAAAAAAATCTCCCCAAAACAGAAAAAAGGCGGCCCGGCAAATCGCCGAACCGCCCACTTTTTTCTCAATCCACCTTACACCGAAGCGTGAAGGACCTCTTCGCGAACCACCTCATCCTCGGCCTTCTCCGCTCGAGTCTTCGGCAATGCAACCGCCAGGACATCCTCAATCCGCGTAGCGTAGTGCAGCGTAACGCCCTCAATCTGATCCGGTGTCAAGTCCTCATCCACCTGCTGCTTGCAGTCCGCCGGCAGAATCACATCCCGCACGCCAGCCCGCTTCGCTGCAAGGAACTTCTCCTTGATTCCGCCAACCGGCAGCACATTGCCGCTCAACGTAATCTCGCCCGTCATCGCCGTCAGCGGATGCACCGGAGTATCCGTCAACAAACTGACAAGAGCCGTAGCCATCGTCACGCCAGCCGAAGGACCATCCTTGGGAATCGCCCCCGCAGGCACGTGAATATGCAGATCCACGTCCTTGGTAAAGTCCTCATCGAGCCCTAACGACGCGGCATTCGAGCGCACCCAGGTCAACGCAGCCTGCATGCTCTCCTTCATCACATCGCCAATCTGACCCGTGATTGTGAACCCGCCCTTGCCCTTCATCCGGTTCGCTTCGATGAACAAAACATCGCCGCCCGCCGGTGTCCATGCAAGCCCGACCGCAACCCCGGCGCGCTTGGTCCGCTCCGCAATCTCGGTATCCACGCGCACCTTGATGCCGCCAAGAAACTCGTGCACGATCTCCGGAGTAATCACAACCTTCTCCTTCTGACCCTCCGCAATCTTGCGCGCGACCTTGCGGCACACGGTCCCAATCTGCTGCTCCAGCTTGCGGACACCAGCCTCACGCGTGTAGTGCCGTGCGATCAGATGCACGCTGTCCTTCGGAAACTCAATCTGCGCATCCGTAATCCCGTTCTCTTTGATCTGCCGCGGAATAAGGTATTTGATGGCGATATTCACCTTCTCCTCTTCCGTGTAACCGGTCAGCTCAATGATCTCCATACGATCTAGCAGTGGTCCGGGAATCGTATCCAGCTGGTTCGCCGTGCAGATAAACAACACCTTGCTCAGATCAAACGGCTGATCGAGATAGTTGTCGCGGAACGTATTGTTCTGCTCCGGATCGAGCGTCTCAAGCAACGCACTCGCAGGATCTCCCCTGAAGTCGCGCCCCAGCTTATCGATCTCATCCAGCATGAACACCGGGTCCTTCACCTCAACCCGCTTCAGGTGCTGAATAATCTGCCCCGGCAGCGCGCCGATGTACGTCCTCCGATGTCCGCGAATCTCGGCCTCATCATGCATACCGCCCAGCGAGATGCGTGAAAACTTGCGATCCAACGCCTTCGCAATCGACCGGCCCAGCGAGGTTTTACCCACGCCCGGAGGCCCGACGAAGCAGAGAATAGGCCCCTTCATATCCGGCTTCAAACGCCGCACCGAAAGGTAGTCCAGAATGCGATCCTTCACCTTCTTCAAGCCGTAGTGATCCTCATCGAGAATCGCCTTCGCCTTCAGAATGTCCACCTCGCCCGAAGAGGTCTTCGACCACGGCAGCACCGCCAGCCACTCCACATAGTTCCGCGTCAGAGAGTAGTCCGCAGCAGCAGGATTCATCCGGCTCAACCGGCCCAGCTCCTTCAGCGCATCCTTCTTCACTTCCTCCGGCATCCCGGCCGTCTCAATCTTTTCCTTTAGATCGGCGATGTCCTTCTGCGTATCATCCACATCGCCCAGCTCCTTCTGGATCGCCTTCAACTGCTCGCGCAGGTAGTAGTCGCGCTGCGACGACTGCACCGAATCCTGCACCTCGGTCTGGATCTTGTTGCGCAACTGCTGCACCTCAAGCTCCTTCGCCAAGTGCTTGTTGATGCGCTCCAGACGAGCCGATACCCCCGGCGTCTCCAGCAGCTCCTGCTTGTCCGTCGTAGTCAAAAACGGCAGCGACGAAGCAATAAAATCCGCCAGTCTACCGGGCTCGTCGATATTGATCGCAATGGTCTGCAGATCATCGCTCAGCGTAGGCGACGACGTCACAATCTGCTGAAACTGACTGACCACATTCCGCTGCAACGCCTCGGCCTCAGGTGTCTGCTCCGGCTCCACGTCGGCAATCACCTCATACTCCGCGGTCATAAACGGCGCCAGCTGCGCAAACTCGCCAAGGTGGACCCTCTCATTGCCCTCGGTAAACACGAACAAGCTCTGGTTCGGCATCTTGACGACCTTGTGCACCGTCGCTCTGGTCCCGGTCGCAAACAGATCCGCAGCCGTCGGAGCGTCCTGCCGCGCATCCCGCTGCGCCACCACCAGTATGGTCTTCTCCTCGCCCAGCGATTGAATCAGCTGAATCGAGCTATCGCGCCCCACCGTCAGCGGAAGCACCGCATGGGGAAACAGGACCGTATCCCGCACCGGCAATACGGGAACAGGACGTTTTCCTACCACTTCAGCGCCCGACCCTTCGCTGGTTTTGGTCGCCGTCGGTTGAATCACACTTACAAAGTCGCTTGGCATTGAGTGTACCTCTATCAGATTATCCACTATTCGATGCAGCAAGTCTTCGTCTGGTCGCAAACTATGCCCCTCTCTCCGGAAAACGTGTCTCTCCACATTCCGTCATCGGCCATAACCCCATTCGCATCAGTGAGTAACTCTTAAAAGGGGAATTCCGAGGCTCAATTCCAAATGAGATCCAGCCATCAGGCCCACGGCCAAATCCTCAGCTACACCCTAATGTCGGCTTAACCCGGGAGGACGGATTGCCCTGACATCGCCTCCCACAGCTCAGTATTGGGCATACTACGCCTCCCCCTACCCCTGCGCCACTGCCATCGCAACGCCAAACCAGCAGTATCACCGCCTAAGCCGCCCGATACCGCCCCAGCACCTTCACCATCCGGCAGTGTTCCCGCAACGCAGTCAAAGCAGCCTCAGCCTTCTCCGCCGAATCGAATCGCACATCGACATAGAAGACATACTCCCAAAGGCTCCCCGGAACCGGTCTGGACTCGATCTTAGTCAGATTCACCCCGGCCTCCGCCAGTCTCTGCAACGCGGCCACCAGCGTTCCGGGGCGATGCTCGATGGCAAATGCTAGGCTCATCTTGTTCCCGTCCCCTGCCGGCTCGAAAGCCGCATCTTCACGCCGCACCAGGTGAAACCTCGTGTAGTTCTCCGCGTGGTCCTCGACCCCCGCCACCACTACCTCTGCGCCATACTCCGTTGCCGCAAGCACAGGCGCGATCCCCGCCACATCCCGCAGACCCTCCCCCATCAGTCGCTTCACACTCCCAGCGGTATCGTAGAAGGGAACTACCTCCCACTCCGGATGGGACGCGAGAAATCTCCGGCACTGCGACAACGCCACCGGATGCGACATCACCCTCCTTATCCCCTGCAGCATCACACCCGGCATCGCAATCACGTTGTGTCGAATCCTCAGCAAGCTCTCGCGCTCAATATGCACCGGAAGATCCAGCAGCAGATCGTAGTGTTCAGCAACCGATCCGTGCAGGCTGTTCTCAATCGGCAGCACCGCCGCATCGACGTCACCGGCGATGACCTTCGCCAGCACCTGGGCCGACACGGTACAAGCGATAATCTCTAACTCCTCGCGACTCCCCAGCATCTCGACGGTCGCCATGTGGCTATTCGAGCCCAACTCTCCTTGAATCGCCACTTTCAATCCAAATACCCCGCATATTCGTTTTTGTTTGATTGCTATTTTATTCCCACTGGCAACCCACTCATCGAACCAGGCAACTTACCACAAGACGGGCCTGAGTTTTTGAATACCATCACAGCGAACCGGGGACGCAAAACCGGCAATCGTCTAGGAGAACTAAATGCTTTGGACAATCACGATTATTCTCTTCATCCTGTGGATTGTTGGGCTTGTAAGCAGCTACACCCTCGGCGGATGGATTCACATCCTTCTGGTCCTCGCCATCATTGTGCTCATCTTCAACCTGCTGTCCGGTAGGCGAGCACTGTAACCACCTCGAATCGCAGCCCTCCGTTTTACATGTAGACCCAAGGAGCAAACTATGAACACCGAAAAAGTAGAAGGCAAGTTTGATCAGGTAGCAGGCAAGATCAAGCAGAGCGTTGGCGAAGCTGTCGGCAATCAAAAACTAGCCAACTCCGGCGTAGCCGAGCAGGTGAAGGGTGCCGCTAAGGAGACTTGGGGCAACGCTAAAGACGCCGCGGCTGCTGCGAATGCGGATGCCCACGCTCGTGTTGACGTCAAAGGCGAAGACTATAAAGCCCGCGCCGAAGACACCGCTCACAACATGCGCGAGAAGATCGCAAACACCGCACAGAACGTCAAAGACAGCATGAACGAAAAGCTGGATAACTTCAAACGAGAGCACAACAGCTAAGCAGTAGCCATCAATCGTATTGGAAGGTCCGCCATCGAGCGGACCTTTCTATTTGCGCATCAACACATCCGCAGCAACAAACCCAAAGAACACCACCGAGATCACGCCGTTAAGCGTAAAGAACGCTGCATTCATGCGGCGCAGATCCTTCGGCGAAATAATCGAGTGCTCATACAGCAACAGGATTGCAACCAACCCAACCCCGAGCATCGCAATCCAACCCAACCCAAATAACTCCATCAGCCAACACAGCAGCAGAAGCATCCCCACATGCATCGCGCGCGCAATCCAGAAGGCCGCAGCTATGCCGAAGGCCTGCGGCACACTGTTCAGCCCCACCTTGCGGTCGTGTTCAAAGTCCTGGCACGCATACAGCACATCGAAGCCGCCCACCCAAAGCAGCACCGCCGCCGTAAGCACCACAATCCTGATATCCAGCGATCCCCTCACCGCAATCCACGCCGCCGAAGGCGCAATCCCCAACGCCAGCCCCAGCACAACATGCGACCACCGCGTCAGCCGCTTCATGTAGCTATAGGCCAGCACCACAGCCAGCGCCACCGGAGCAAGTTCCAGCGTCAGCCGGTTCAACATCGCCGCGCCCGCTACAAACAGCGCGATCGACACCACCACAAATCCAGCAACAAACCCCTTGCTCAGCGCACCGGCAGGTAAAGCCCTCATCGCGGTACGCGGATTCGTCGCATCCAACTGCGCATCCGCCAGTCGATTGAAGGCCATCGCCGCAGACCGCGCAGCCACCATGCACACAATAATCCAGCCCAGAACTCGCAGCGTCGGCCAGCCACCCGCCGCCAGCACCGCTCCCGTCAAGGCAAACGGCAGTGCAAACACCGAATGCTCCCACTTGATCATCTCAAGCGTTACAACCGTACTCTTCCACAACGATGCCATACTTCTATCGTAAAAGAGTTCGGTCCCGCCGCCTAACCGCACCGTACCGCCTGACACCACAAACCAGCTCTATTTAGCCGGCTTCTCCGCCTCACCCCCAACCACCTCCAGGTTGTTCACCACCTTGAACACGCCCGGAACACCATTAGCTCGTATATTCGCCACATCTTTGTCCGACTGGCTGTCCACCACACCCGACAAAGTCACATTCCCATTCACCACCGTGATCCGAATCGGTTTTGCCGGATCAATCGCATACTTGTTCAACTGCGGAAACCCATAAATCGACCGCGCCTCCGCCAGTCGAATCCGGTCATCCATCGGCGACACCGGCGCCACCTCCACGTTGTCAATCACATCCTTCACCCCCGGATAGTTCTCCGCCAGGCTCAACGCCGAGTCCTTATCCGTGGGGCCATACGCTGTGCCACCCAGAGTCACCACGCCCTTCTCGACGCCGATCGTAAACGCATTGAATGCCGTCGTCCCATACCCAACCCGGTCGTACGCCAGCTTCTCTGCGAGCTTATTTCGAAGCGTCACATCATCGACCTCAGGCCCCGCAACTTCAATTTGATTCTCAACGCCCTTTACATTCTGTCGGTGGTGGGCACGGTCATCCGCGTCGAGCTTCGCGCTGTAAAGCTCCACCGTCCCCGTCAACTTCACCACGCCATTCTGCACCGAACTCTTCACATCTTTGAACCGCTTGTTATCCAGAGCCTTCGTCACATCCGCCTGAATCTGCGCATCGTTTGGCCCCGATGCGACATTGCCCGGTGCACTCTGAGCCACCCCTCTCGATGCCCCGCCCAACATCGCCAGGCCGGCAAAACCCAACACGCCGACGCATGCAAAGTTCTTCATCCCGCTCATAGTCTTCCCTCCGGAGATCGTTAGCGCCACAATAAACGGCATCGCGCCGTCATCCACACTTTGTAAGATGCAGCATCTAGCTCAGCGCGCTAACGATACCTTCTCCGCAGCTTATAGACAATGCTGAATACACCCGACTCGTCTCGCGCCACCACAATCGAGTTGTCGTGATTCAAGTCATACTGCACCTGAATCAACTGCTGCGCCGAAGTATTCACATTCGTCGCAAACGTCGCCGTAATCTGCCGCGACAGCTGTTGCTGCACCGTAATCCTCGCCGATGACCCCCCCAGCGTCCCCACAAACGCCGGATCGATCTTCACGCTGCCCACGCCAAACAGCTTCTCCACCCGATTGCTGACCGTAGCATTCAACGCCCCACCCAACAACGCGCTGGTCGTTGGATCGGTTCCCTGCTGCACCTGCCGCTCCTGGTAGAGCTGCGCCTCCTCCTGCGTCCGCCCCAGCGCCAGCAGAGCAAATACATCCGACTCGCTCAGTGGCGGCTCCGACCGATACGTCGGCTTCAAGTTCGTCGAGGTTCCATGCAGCCCAATCGTAATGTCGTAGTTCTCCACCTGCGCCGTCGCATCCAGGTCGATGATCGGATCGATACGCACCGGATTGGTAAAGTAAATCTCCCCGCGCTGCAGTTGATACTTCGTCCCCGCAAACGTCGCGCTTCCTTCGTTGATCTCGATCCGCCCCAGCAACGAAGGCACCGCAGCTGTCCCGCGAATCTGCAGATCGACCGTCCCAGCCAGCTTCGCATACGAGTTCTGAAAATCAAGCTGCGGCGCACTCGTCACATGCACATCCAAACGAATCTTATTCGCCGGAGCATTCGGATCGGGCGGCGGACTCACTCCCCCCGCAGAGCCGAACGCCGCAAAATCCACATCAGCCCCAACGCCAAATCGCGTAATCAAGATCGTTCCACTCAACAGCGCACTATCCGGACTTCCCTGCAGCTTCAGATTCGCATTCGCCGTCGCGCTCAGCCCATACAGCCGCACCCTCACCACATCGCCGGTCGCCGACAGGTCCGCATACAACCCATTCTTGTAGCGAATAAATCCGCCAATCTTCAGCGTTCCTCCACCAGTCGTCGCAGTCAGGCTCTGCACCTGCAGCCGGTCGTCGTTGAACACCAGCGTGCCGTTCATATTGCTCAACCCATTCGGCACGCCATCGATCGCAACATTCACCTTGTCGAACTGAACCCTTCCCGTCAGCTCCGGATTCGTCACATACCCGTCGGCACCCACGGTGAACTCCACCTTGCCGGTCGAAATAACATCCGAGTCGAAAGTATGCAGCACCGTCATGCTCACGCTTCCGGTCGCCTTCACATCCAGCTTGCCCCCCTTCGGATCCGTCGCGCCAAACAGCTGTCCCGTCCCGCTCGCCCGCATGTCCGTATCTTGCCCCGTGATGTGAACCTGCTCAAGCGTCGCCACACCATCACGCAGCCCCACCCTCAAAGGTTCCGCCGCCTTCAGCTCCACTCCTTGCAGCTTCACATCCACCTGGCCGAACTCCGCCTCGCCAGTCAACGCCTTCGGTGTCTTCAGCGGCCCGCTCACGGTCGCAGTTCCATTAATCATCGACTGCGCCTTCATCGTCCCCGGCCCAAACATCCCGAGCGGCTTACCAATATCAAGACCCGCCACCGTCATCTTCGCCTGCGTCTGATAGTCGCCCGTCAGCCGGGTCTGTCCCGAAGCATCCAGCTTCGCCCCCACCAGGGTCGAGTCCGCGGTGAAGTACATCACTTCTCCCTGACTATGAGCCTCTACCGTCGCCTCGCCAATCGTCTGCCCCCGATAAGACACTCCGCTCAACGTGACCTTCGCCTTCAGCCCCGGCTGCGTCATCGTCCCATTCGCATCCGCAACCAGGTTCACCGTCCCATCAACATCGTTCTTCGCCTTCTCCACCGTCTCGAACTTCGACAGCTGAATATCATGCCCTTCGACATGCCCATGCATGTGCTCCGTACCCATGTCGTACCCGCCGCTACCAGCGATCTGCATCCCATGCAGCCGCAGCACAACATTGTTCGCCTCCACGTCCTTCCCCTGCACCGTCAAATCCACTACCGCCGACTCATACGGCTCCCCATAAGCCACACCGTTCATCAATGAGACATGACCACCCCCACTCAAACTCCTCAGCGTCCCCACCGCATGTCCGTTCGCCGCCACCGTCCCCGTCAGCGAAACCTTCTCCTCCTGTCCCACAATCTGCAACACGTCGACGACCTGCGCATTGGCCAGCTGCACCTTCGCATCCAGAGCCATCCCGTCGTCCCACAGATAAGTCACCACACCACGCCGCGACGTCACCTTCCGCGGCGCAATCTTGCCCTCCACATTCAGCACCGCGGTCCCGCGCTTGATCGTCGAACTCGCCACCACCACCCCGGTGTTCGGCGAATACTCCGCATCCGTCACCAGCGAATCAAGCAACACGTCAGTCGTTCCCAATGCAAACTCCGCATTCGTCGCCTGCAGATGCCCCTTCACATCTAGATCTGCAATCTTCCCCTTCGCTGTTCCGTTAAACTGCATCGCGCCATGCAACACAACAGGAATCGCCGCAGTGCCCCTCTTTCCATTTCCCTCCAGGTCCAGCGTCGTCAGCAGTTGGTTGTACTCCGACAGATCCCGCACCGTCATATCCACCCGCAAGTCAGTCAGCGGATCGCCTTCATTCACACCGAGAATCCCGGACGCTTCAAAGTTCGTCTGTGGCATCTGCAACGAAATCTTCTGAATCCGCACCGTCTCGTTACGCCCCGTGTAGTGCGCCAAAGCCTGCCCCGTCACAGGAACATCGTTCAACGCGCCGCGCCGTTTCACCCCAGTCGGCGCAAACCTCAGATCCCCATCCACCTCTACCGTATCCGCAATATTCTTCGCCGGACCGCCCCACTCCACCTTCACCGGCCCGCTCACAGCCGTATCAAATCCCAGATCACCATAATCCTCAGGTGCCGTCACATCCATAATGGTTCGCAGCGGAATCTTCGTAACCGTCGCAGTCAAATAGGCATGCGCGGTTTGGACTAGCGGCACCTTTGCCGTCTCGGCAACTGGAGCCTTCGCCCCAATCGACTTCGCCGTGGTATTGGCCGTCGTTATCGCAGCCTTCGTCGAGGACGAGCTAACCGCAACATCCTGCGGCGGCACCTCCCCTAGCCAGTTCACAATCCGCAGCTCACCCGACGCGCTGCCTCCGCCAGGCAGATATCCGGTCAACGCCGTCAACAACAACTCCGTAGGCGTCACATGCAACGTCCCACCGCCATCGATATCGTGAAGCCGCACATTCTCATTCCGGTAAGCAGCCTTGTAAATCTTCGCTGTCCCAGCCAGAAGATATCCAGCCACACAATCCGGATCAGGCGGCAACGGCCGCGGCGGCTTCGTCGTCTCCGCTGGATGGCTCCGTCGCCAGAACGGTGGATGCTTCTGCGCCACCGCAGGCGAGGTCGTGCAGTTATGCCCATTCAAATCCAGGTCCACCGTCCCTGCATTCAAACCATCCACATCGGCAAGCACCGAGATCTGCTTGATCTCCATCGTTCCCTTCACGGTCGCCTGCCACTCCGGTTTGGCAAAATTCTTGAAGTTCCCCGTCGCATTCAGTTTGGAACTCTTGCCTGTAGTTAAATTCAACCGCTGCAGCTCAATCGCGTCTCTTCCCAGCTCCATCGCCAGGCTCAACGCCGACTGCGCCTCCACCTGCTTGCCCATCTTCGTCCGCAGATCCTTCATGTCGACCGTCGCGCCATAGCGATCCGTCGACGCGATGTAGTGCACCTCCGCATCCAGATCACGCGCAGCAAGATTGAATGGAATCGCCTGGTTATTAAACAGTGCCACTCCATTCGACACCACTACCTGTTGCGCCTTCAGATCAAGCAACGTATCGGTAACCGAAGTTTTACTTGTGCTCGGATGCTTCGGCACGGGCTGATTCGTCTTTCCATCCTTATCAACAATCAGGTGGAACTGAGGATGCTCCACCCCAAGATAGTTCAGCCGCACATGCGACGAAACTCCGCTGCCGGTCACATGCGTGAAGAAGTCGAATATCTCGACCCGCAGCTGAACCTTATCCACCGCAAGATAAGGAGCCTCTCCCGGCCCCTCGAAGCCATGAATCACCAGCCGGTCAGCCTCGACCGCAAGATGCCAGAGGTCGAAGCTGATCTTCCCCAGCTCCACTCTTCCGCCAGTGGCGTCCTCCAGAACCTTAACTACCTCTTTGCCAACTCTTCGGTTGAAGTCGTTCGTCCTCGAATACCACGCGAACACTACGAACAACACCACCACCAGCACCACCAACGCAGTCACGGTCCAGCCGATCCAGATCATCATCCGCTTCGCCAGCGATCGCTTCACCTTCGCAATCTCGCCGGCAACCTTCGCCTCGATCTCCTCTTTCTTCTCGCTGAGTTTTTTCTCCAGGTCGCTCATGGCGCCACCTCGCCTGGATTCATGATCTTCACGCTGCCCTGCACCCGCAGCGACTTCAGCCAATCCACGAGCAGCGCCCCCACCTGCTGCTGCAGCAGCACCTCTTCAATTCTCTTCGAGATCGTATCCAGCTTGGGCGGAGCCACATTCCGCGTCGCATACTCCGGCGCCATTCTCTTCTCGTAAAACTCCTTGATCTCGGCGTCCGAAACCTTGATCCCATTCCGAAACCGCACCTCAATAAACTTCAGCAGCTGCATCCGCAACCGCCACCGTTCGCGGAACTCATCCACCGTAAATCCGTGGTCGCTAAGATACTTCTTCCAACCGTCATCGGTCTCGCAGTGATACTTCTTGCAGTCGGGAATATCTTTTCGCAGCATCGTCAACTGGTCATCCAAGTCCTTGTCGGAGACTGCATCTTCCGGCTCCAACTCCGCCTGCTGCAAGATCAAATCGCGATCGATCAATCGTTCAATCGTGCTCTCCCGCGAACGGTCCCCCGCAGTCCTTCGATAAGGCTGAATATCCTCAAACCGCCGTTCTTCATCGACATCGCTCTCCAGAATCACATCGCCATTCACCACTGCAACCACACGATCCAGCACCACACCCTGCTGCGCCGCAGTACCAGACACATCACCAGGCGTAGCGGCAGGCGAGGAGCTCGCAGCCCCCGTCTGAGGCGTCGCCGTCTGCCCTCGAGCAGTCTGCAAAAACGCCCCGACCTGCCCACTCCCCCACGCAGGCGTCATCGCAAACGCAACCAGCAGCAACCTCGTAGTGTGACTCATCCAACGCATCTAGAAGCTCTCTCCAATGCTGAAGAAGAAGTTGAAGTGCGAAGCCTGTCCCTCATGCGGAGGGTTATTGTTGAAGTCATAAATAATCGGATACACTGGCGGATTAAGGTTATAGCTGAAGTCCACACGAATCGGCCCAACCGGCGTCCTGTAACGCGCCCCCAACCCAACCGCATGTGAAAAATAATTGAAACTGCAGGTCCCGATCATCCCTGAAACATTCGAACAAGTCCCCTTGTCCGGCTGATGGAACCGCGTAAAGCTCGGAAACATATCCTTCGCATTCTGAAACACATTGCCCATATCGTGAAAGATCACAAAGTTCACGTTATTGCCCACCAGAGGCAACGTCTGCGGCGGCAGTCTGAGCTCAAAGGTATTTACGAACGCAGCCGATCCACCTACCGGAAAGCCGGTCTGCAAGTCCCTCGGTCCCGCGCCATTAATCGGAAAGCCCCGATGCGAATTAGCACCACCCGCATACAACCGTTCCGGCAGCGGTATCGCATTGCAGCTCGGATTCGTCGTCAGCAGTACACCCACGCAGGCATCACTTCCGGCATTCGGATTCGCCCCTGACGCCCGCTCATATCCGATTCGCGTCTCTCGAGCGAACACATACTTCAGCTTGCCAAACTGGTAGTACGTCGAGTTCGTTCCATCCAGCTTCCAGAAGTCCGTCTGGGACCCAAACTTCGACGAAGCCACAAAGCCCTGCACCGTCGAGTACTGTCCCTTCACCGCGTCCAGCGGCCCCGGCGACCGCGTGTCATGAAACCAGGTCACACTCGGCCCCCCCACCCGCACCGGCTGCGACAACAGCGGAATCAGATCCGCCGACACCTGCAGGCTGTTCGGATTCACCTTCACCCGTCGATAGAGAAAGTCATAAATAAACGTGTCCCGCCGCCGAAACTTCTCCGTAATGCGAAAATCCCCCTGCAGCGTCGACGCCTGAAACGTCGTAATATCCTGCACGTTCGAGTAGCCGCCAGAGATCGCCGCACTAAAGTTCTTGCTCCCTCGCAGATGCGGATTCTGCAGCGTCAACGTCGCCACCTGCTCCAACAATCCATACGTCGTGTGCAGCGTCAGCGAATCCTCCGACCCCCGCAGATTAATCCTCGACACATCCAGCGAAACCCGTGGGCTCACGCCGGGCTTGCCATCCGGAGACAGTTGGTTACAGGGATAGGTCAGTCCAAGCTGGATGCACGACGCCTCCGAGATCGTCCCTGTCTGCGGTGTTCCCAGTGCCGCCTCGAAGCCGAATCCGTACGTCACGTTCCACCGCTTTGCCTCCGTCAGCTGCAACACCACATTCTTCTGCGGAGCGTCTCCCGCAGGATTCTGCACCGCCGCTACCACCTCATTGAACAACGCGATGTTGTAAAGATTCCTCTGTGTCTGCAACAGTGCCGTCTGGTCCAGCGGATCCCCGGCGTGCACCAGAATCTGCGATGCCACAACACTCGGCCTCGTCTTCTCCACCCCCGAAAGCAGCACACGATTCACAAACACCTGCTGCCCCTCGGTCACGTTCAGCGACACATCCGTCTTATCCGCATCCGCCGTCTCCTTCGTCTGCCTTATCTCCACCTTCACCTGGTCAAATCCATTCGCCAGGTAATACTGCAACACCGTATCGCGATCGCCCGATAGCGTCACCAGCGAAAACGGCTGGCCTGCCTGCGCATTCATCAGGCCCCGCACATTCTGCACTCTGGTCGAGCCCACTCCCGTCAAATCAACCTTGCCAAACTTCTGCTGCGGACCTTCAACAATGGTGAAGGTCACAGCGATCTCCCCCACCTTCATCTTCTTTCCGTTCTTCGCGGTCGTAACATCCTTCACATCCGTCGTCACCTTGGCCTGATCGAATCCATTCGCCCGATACAGCGCCTGAATCGCACTCACATCGCCCGACACCAGCGCCGGACTATACCGCCCACTCCGCTGATACGCATTCGACTTCTGCACCCGCATCCGCTCCCGCAGCAGATCGTCCGTGAAATATTTATTGCCCTTCAAATCCACCGCCACTACCTTGTGCTTCACCCCGCGATCCACCGTAAACACCACCTGCTCCGCCGTCGTGCCGTTCCCCACCACCCTCACATCCACCTTTGAGTCGAAGAATCCCTGCTGCTGTTCATAGTCGCGAATATTGAACACACCCTCGTTCAGCAGGTCGTTATCAATCGTCCCCTCCTCGAAGATAGGGACCAGCAGATGCAGGCGGCCCGTCGAAATCTTCGCCCCCTCCACCGACACCTTCACCTCCGGTCCCTGGGTCGCATGAAACTCATAATCCACCTTGTCCCGCGCGTCATCGTACGTCTGTTTCTGCAGCGAAACCGTCGCCTCCAGGCGATTCTTCTTCTGATACAACTTCCGCAGCCGATCCAGCGCATTGCTCGTTGTATCCCGCCGCACCTTGCTGTTCTCCTTCAACTTCGACTTCTTGCGAAACTCCTCCGGCGTCAACCCCGTGTCATCGCCCACCAGTTTTATCTGTCCCACTCTCGCCTGCGGCCCAATTGCAACCGTATAGGTTACATTTATCTGATCGCCCGCCTCATCGATCTCCGACTTCACCGCGACCGTCGGCTCGTAATACCCTTGCTGCTGCAGAATCTCCTTGATCCCCGTAGTCCCCGCCGGTATCTGCGCATCGGTAAACGCAGTCCCGGGAGAAAGCTTCGTAGCAAACTCCAGCAGCGACGTCAGCCGTTCGCTCTTCACCCCTGCGATCGTCACTCGCCCCACGTAGTACCGCGCCGCCCCCGCAAACACCAGCGTCACCTGGTCTCCCTGGCGAATCCCTCGAACCGAAATATCCCGATACCGCCCACTCGCGAACAGCCGCCGCAGACTCGCCCGCACCTCCTGCGGATCCAGTGGCACCCCAACCTTCTGCGACAATTCCTTCGGCAGCGTATCGGTCGCATCGAACGTCACGCCCTCAAACAAGATCTTCTCGACGACGAGACCCTTCCACTGCCACACCGAAGTAGTCAGTCCCGCACCTTTTTCGTCAACCGAATCCGGCTTATCCTCAACCGGTTTTGTCTGCTGCCCCTGCGCAGGAGTCGCTCCACTCGGCACAGTGTTCGGAGTACGCACCGGAGTCGATGCGGCCGGGACCGCCTGCCCCAAAGCCGCACCCGCCATCAACCACAAACCAAACCACACAGCCGCAGCCCCACGCCCGCACCTTACCCACCGTGGTATTCGCGCGCGACCTCGAAGCACCTGACCCAAAAAACCACCCATCATTCCTTATCTAATTTTTACGGAGCCCGACAAGTCTTTCACGATGCACCCGCGAGCCCGCATCCAGAGCCTCCGCACTCGCGGCAAAGCTCTTTTTTCGTAGGATGCCGAAAGCCAATGGCCTGCCAGCCGGTTCCCTGCACATCCGTCCTTCCCTATACTACGAAACAGCAGCCTTTTTTGGACGGCGCGACCTCCATCATGTCAAAGCATCCAGCACCCTCCTTCGAAGAACCGGCCACGAGCATCCACATCGGCACCCCCGCCGCCGCGCAATCCTCCAAGACCCCTAAAACTGTCACCACCATCCCCTCCACTCCCAATCGAGCCATCTCACATCCCGTCATCCTCGATACGGACCGCTACTCCCGCCAGATTCTCTTCCCCGGCATCGGAGCCACCGGCCAGCAACTTCTAGCCTCCGCCCACGTCGCCATCATCGGCGTCGGAGCCACCGGAGCCGCCACCGCCTCCCTCCTCGCCCGCGCCGGTGTCGGCACCCTCACCCTCGTCGACCGCGACTTCGTCGAGCCATCCAACCTCCAGCGCCAGATCCTCTTCGACGAAGCCGACGCCCGCGACTCCCTCCCCAAGGCCGAAGCCGCCCGACGCAAGATCGCCCTCTTCAACTCCGACGTCACCGTCCACTCTCACATCACCGACCTCGTCCCCGCCAACATCCACGAACTCCTCGCCCCCGCTGACCTCGTTCTCGACGCCACCGACAACTTCGAGACCCGCTACCTCCTCAACGACTACTGCGTCCAGCAATCCAAACCCTGGATCTACGCCGCCGCCATCGGCGCCTACGCCGCCACCATGAACATCCTCCCTCTCCCTATCGACTCTTCAAAAGCTGTCATTCTGAGCGATGGCGGCGAAGCCGCCGAGTCGAAGAACCCCCGCATTTCGTCTTTACGAGCGGAGCGGAGCGACGTACCCTCTCCTCCATCTTTCGGAGCGGAACCAAGTGACGCACCCTACGCCCCTACCGCCTGCCTCGCCTGCATCTTCCCCAAGCCACCCACCGGCCCCGTAGAGACCTGCGACACCGCCGGCATCCTCTCCACCGCGGTCAACCTCGCCGCCTCCATCCAAACCACAGAGGCCCTCAAGCTCCTCACCAACCAGCCCCATCTCATGCGCCGCACTCTCCTCTCGCACGATCTCTGGTCCAACGAGCGCACCGAGATCAATACCGCCCGACCCAACCCCTCCTGCACCGTCTGCGGCCAGCGCCTCTTCACCCACCTCGCCGGCGAAGGCCGCCCTCACATCACTCTCTGCGGCCGCAACTCCGTCCAGATTCACGAGCACCACCGCCCCGTCGACTTCGCCGCCATGCGCAACCGCCTCGCGCCCCACGCAGACATCCACAACCTCCGCTTCAACCAGCTCCTCCTCCGCTTCCAACGCGGCCCTCACACCTTCACTCTCTTCCCCGACGGCCGCGCCCTCATCCAGGGCACCACCGACATCACCCTCGCGCGCTCTCTCTACGCCCGTTTCATCGGCTCCTGATCAACCAAACAAAAGATCGGCGGAAGCCCCAAAGATCAACAGAGATCAGCTGTTTCCCCCCTGAAACAACCCTTCCCGCCCGTCCTCCATCCAATATTTCTACGACACAATATTTCCTCCGTTTGCGGTAGGCTCGAAGCAGGCGACAACTTAACGGTGAATGATTAATTTAGTCCGGAGTCTAGCTATGGACGTCCAAGGCCTACAAATGACCCAACCAACACCACCCACTCCTGGCGTCTTCAAACGCAATCCACCCATCGCGGGCGAAGCCGAAGCCATCGAAGCCGCGAAGAACGGCGACGCAGAAGCCTTCTCCAAGCTCTACGCCCTGCACAAACGCCGCGTCTACACCCTCTGCCTCCGCATGCTCGGCAACGTCTCAGAGGCCGAAGACATGACCCAGGAGGCCTTCCTGCACCTCTTCCGCAAGATCGGCAGCTTCCGCGGAGAGTCCGCCTTCTCCACCTGGCTCCACAGGCTTACCGTAAACTTGGTCCTCATGCACCTCCGCAAGAAAGGCCTCAACTTGGTTTCCCTTGAAGAGACCATTAACCCTTCGGAAGAAGACGCACCCAAGCGTGACTTCGGCAGCCGCGACCTGGCCCTCACCGGCTCGGTCGACCGCGTAGCCCTCGAGCGGGCCGTAGCCTCTCTGCCCCCCGGCTATCGCATGGTCTTCGTCCTTCACGATGTCGAAGGCTTCGAACACAACGAGATCGCCACCATGCTCGAGTGCTCCACCGGAAATAGCAAGTCGCAGCTCCACAAGGCCCGCCTCAAACTCCGTGAGCTCCTCCGCCAGCCTCAACCAGCTGCCCAGCCAAATGGCCTCAAGGAGGTAGCGGTATGACTGAATTCAAATCTCTCGACTTCGACAGCATGACTCCCGCCGACTTCGAGACTTATCTGCCTGAGTTCTTTGCCAACGGAGACGGACACGTCAGCACCGATCCGCGCCTCCAGACCTTCCTCAGGAACAACCCAGACTGCGCCGCTCTCGTCCGCGACCTCGAAGCCATCGCCGACCAGGCCCGCAGCCTCTTCGAACCTACCGAGGACCAGGACCCCAGCGACGCCGTCTGGAGCAACATCCAGAACAAGCTAAAGCAGAGCACTGGCGGCGAAGACGACCTCCCCGTCCCACTATCCGTCTAGGGCTTATCGTCATCTCGACCGAAGCGACGGACAGTCTCATCGTCCGTCGCGAAGCGGAGAGACCCCCGTATTTTGCTTTTGCAGTTGCTTGTTTTCACTGAAATCAGGCTGCAAGCTTATGCAAGCTGTGCGTCTATGGACTCCTCCGTCCATTTGCGGACATCGTCTCGCGCAGTCCTCACCCCCGAAGACCTGTAACCACCGCTGATACAAGGCAGATGCAGGCAGATACAAGCCATAGAACCGCTCAGCCAGCCCATCTCATTTGGTCACTCACATGCTCTAAGTCCGGCAGGTCCATAGGCTGCGCAAGGAGTCTGCATGAGATCTCTCCTTCAAGACGTCCGTTACGCCCTCCGCCAACTCTTCAAGAGTCCCGGCTTCGCAGCCACCGCCATTCTCTCCCTCGCCTGCGGAATCGCTGCAACCTCAGCCGTCTTCAGCGTGGTCTGGGGAGTCGTCATGAATCCCTACCCCTACGCCGCACCCGACCGCATGGTTCACTTTACCCTCGGCGGCACCACAGGCAACGGCTATTATCCCGTGCAGCTAACCGCCCCTCAATGGCAACAACTCCGCCAGGTCCCAGCCATCGAGGACTCGGCCCTGATGAACTTCAAACGCTTCACCATCACCGGAAGCGACCTGCCGGAAGACGTTCAGGGCAGCCAGATGACCTCGAATGCCTTCAACTTCTTCGGCGTGCCTACCCTGCTCGGCCGAGCAATTTTGCCGTCCGATGCCATCGACGGCCACGACCCGCAACCCGTCCTCGTGCTCGGCTACAAGTTCTGGCAGCGCCGCTTCAACGGCGACCCCGCCATCATCGGCAAGACCATTCAACTCGATCACCAGCCGTACAACGTAGTAGGCGTTGCCGCAAAGCGATTCACCTGGAATGACGCAGACGTCTATCTCCCCCTGAAGACAACCACAGGCCCCGACCCCTACGAGGTAGAGGCCCGCCTCAAGCCCGGAGTCAGCCACCACATCGCCGAACAACAGATCCAACCGCTCCTCACCCAGTTTGAAAAAGACGCCCCGCGAAACTTCCCTCTCAACCCGGGACCGTTGGCCGTCATCGGCCTCAACGATCAGTTTATGAAAGCGATCGGCCCCTCCCTCGCGCTCCTCTTCGGTGCCGTGCTCCTGCTCCTCGCCATCGGTTGCGGCAACGTGTCGATCCTTCTTCTCGCCCGCGGTGTGGCGCGCGAGCATGAGTTTGCCGTACGCGCCGCCATCGGTGCCTCGCGCGCGCGCATCGTCCGCCAGCTCCTTACCGAAGCCCTCCTGCTCTCCGTCACCGGCGCCACGCTCGGTGTGCTCCTCGCCTACAAACTGCTCGCCGGCATCATCGCGCTCCTGCCCGAATACTCCTTCCCCCACGAGGCCGCCTTCGCCATAAACCTCCCCGTCCTGGCGTTCTCTGTCGTGGTCTCTCTGCTTACCGGCATCCTCTTTGGTCTCTGGCCGGCCCTGCGCCTCTCGCGCCCCGATGTTCGCGAGGCCATGCAGACCGGCACCCGCAAGGTCGCCGGCACCGTCAGCGGCCGAGCCCTCCACAACGCCCTCATCGCCGGCCAGATCGCACTCACGCTCCTGCTCCTCTCTGCCGCCGGCGCAGCCGTTCAAAGTTTCCTCAAGCTCGCCCACACGCCCCTCGGATACGACCCGCACAACACCATGTCCATCGGTCTGCCCATTCGCGACTCCTACTCCACCCTCCCCAATCGCATCGCCTACGTCGAACTCCTCCGCAACAAGATCGCCGAGATCCCCGGCGTTCGCATGGTAGCCATCTCCGCCAACGCCACGCCGCCCAACAACGGCCTCAACTCGCCGATGGAACTCCTCGGCCAACCCTCCTCCCAGGACCGCACCGCGCGGTTCAACTTTGTCAGCGAAGGATACTTTCCGCTGCTCAAAATCTCCCTCCTCCAGGGCCGCCTTTGGACCGAAGCCGAGAACCATAATGCAAACTCTGTCGCAGTCATCAACCAGACCTTCGCCCGCAAGTACTTCCCCAACGGCGATGCCATCGGCCACTCCCTCACGATAGGGGCTCTCAAAAACGCGCCTCCAGAGGTGACCCCTCAACCGGGAGCAATGGGCTGGATCCCAATCATCGGAGTCATCGAAGACAAGCTCGATGACGGCCTGCGCAATCCAGTCGTTCCCGAGGTCTTCATCCCATACACGCTCGCGATGTGGGGTTACACCCAGTTCCTGGTACACACCGACGGCCCACCCACCGCCATGATCCACACCATCGGCCTCCAGATCGCCTCCGTCGATCACGACCAGCAGATCGGCGGGCAGGTCCGCGACCTCGACCACTGGATCAGCACCCAGCAGGAGTACGCCCAGGGCCAGCTCCTCTCCTGGCTCTTCGCCGGATTCGCCATACTCGCTCTCCTCCTCGCAGCAGTCGGCCTCTACAGCGTCGTCTCCTACACCGTCTCTCAGCGCACCAACGAGTTCGGCATCCGCATGGCCCTCGGCGCACCACGCGGCAGCGTGCTCGAGTTAGTCGTTCGCTCAGCGATCACCAGCGTCGGCAGCGGAGTTGCGATTGGAATCCTGCTCACGATCCTGCTGCAAAAAGGTCTGGCGCACTGGGCAGCGGCAACCAATCAGACGTTTACTCCTCTGATCTTCGCAGTGGCCATCCTCGCATCCGTAGTCCTCATCGCCAGCGGCATCCCCGCCCGCCGCGCCACTCAAGTAGAACCAATGGAAGCTCTCCGCTACGAATAACCCTTCGACGAGTAACCCTCCAACCGCCGCTTACATTCCGACGCACGTCTTACTCTGTCCCCCGAGAAATCGTCATCTCGACCGAAGCGACGGACAGTCTCATCGTACGTCGCGAAGTGGATTGCAGCCACAGCTCTCAGTTGCAGCGAACCGATTCATGCTGCGGTATCCGTCCAGACCCCTGCATTTTGTCTTTGCTGTTGCATTTGTATTGTTGTTCCCCTCCCCTCTAAAAAGATCGTCATTCTGAGCGAAGTTGCTCACGGCTTTTTGTGAGCAACGCAGTCGAAGAATCCCTGTATTTGTCTTTGCCCTTTTTCTGTCGTCCCGCAACGGTATCGCCGTTGAGCATCGACAATCTCAACCCTTTGATGGATGGCGATTTCATCTCAGGCGAGTAGCATAGCTCCCTGATGGAACAGCGCCGACAGATGGGTCTAGCCGCCGCCCTCTCCGTGGTCACGGGCGAATCCATCGCGCTCGGCATCTTTCTCACTCCCGCGGCAATGGCAAGATCGCTGGGCTCACCTCTCCTGCTCGCGTCCGTATGGTGCGGCATGGGCCTCATCACGCTATGCGGAGCACTCTGCTACTCAGAGCTGGCCATCAACTATCCGCTGACAGGTGGTGAATATATCTACCTGCGTCAGGGATACGGCACCCGCCTTGCATTCCTCTACGGCTGGATGTCCGCCGCCGTGATGGACCCAGGCCTCGCCGCCGCGCTCGCCGTAGGCGCAGCCCCCTATGTCCTCTCCCTCTTCGGCCTACCACCGCGCACGCAAATCGTCATCCCCGCGTTGATCCTCATCGGCCTCGCTCTCCTCAACTACGTAGGCACTCGCCTCAGCCGCCGCGTCATGACCACAGCGAACCTCCTCAAGATCGCCGTTCTCATATGCCTCGTGCTCTGGGCATGGATCTCCGGCCACGCGACCGTCGCGCATCTGCTGCCTTTAGCCCAACGCCGCCCCGGCTCCGAGCCTCTCTTCGCCGCCATCGCCGGCGCCACCATCAGCGCCTTCTTCAGCTTCGGCGGATGGTGGGAGGCAGGCAAGATCGCCGGCGAAGTCCGCAATCCAAGCCGCAACATGCCCCTGGCCTTCACCGGTGGAGTGCTTCTCGTAACCGCCATCTATCTCCTGGTCAGCGCCTCGTTCCTTATGGTCGTCCCGCTGGAAAAAATCGTCTCCAACACAGCCTTCGTAGCCCAGTTCGGCGAAGCGCTCTTCGGCACCACCGGAGGCAAAGTCCTCTCCGCCTGCGTCCTGCTCTCCGTCCTTGGAGGACTTATGGCCCTCACCATGTCCGCGCCCCGCGTCTACTACGCCATGGCAAAAGACGGCGCATTCTTCGCCCCATTCGGCAGGCTCCACCCGCGCTTCGGAACTCCCGCTAACGCCGTCCTCCTGCAAACAGCCCTCGCACTCCTGGTACTCACCTTCGGAGCCTTCAACCGCATCCTCTCCTTCATCATCTTCTCCGCGGTCTGCTTCCTCGCGCTCTCCGTCACCACCCTCTTCCGCATGCCGCAACCCGTCCGGCGATGGTGGTTCCCCACCGCGCCCATCGTCTTCCTCCTCGGCTGCGCCGTCATCAACCTGATGATCCTCATGCACGATCCCATCCCCGCACTCGTAGGCCTAGTCATCGTCCTCTGCGGCGACCCCGTCCGCCGTCTCTTTTTTTCAAAGACCAGCGTCGAAGCCAACCCACTTCCCCAACAAATTCCATCCTGAAAGGACCACCCTCATGGCACACATCCAACTTCCCGAAGGTCTCCCCGGCATCCGCGGCGCAATGGCCTTCCGTCCCGCAACCGCAAGGCCGCTCAACGATCTCGTAGAGATCCTCCTCCACGCCCCCAACTCCCTCACCCCGGCAGAGCGCGAGCTGATCGCAACCTACGTCTCCTCCGAAAACGACTGCTACTACTGTCAAACCATTCACGGAGCCGTCGCCGCCGCCAGCCTCAACGGAGACGAAGCCCTCGTCAAACAGGTCAAGCACGACTTCCACAACGCCGCCATCTCCGAAAAACTAAAGACCCTCCTCGTCATCGCAGGCAAGGTACAGCGCGGCGGCAAGCACGTCACCACCGAAGACGTCACAGCCGCCCTCGCCCAGGGCGCAACCGACATCGAGATCCACGACACCGTCCTCATCGCCGCCGCCTTCTGCATGTTCAACCGCTACGTCGACGGCCTCGCCACCATCCAGCCACGCGACGAAGCCATGTATCGCGAACGCGGCAAGTGGATCGCACGCGACGGATACGTCAACGTCAGCAAGGAATATCTACCAGCCGAAGTCGCACGCTAGTTGGTTTTGAGTCGTCGCTTTTTTTGTTTGTCATTCCCCAAGGGAATCTGCGTCTGCAATCTCACCATCAGCAAATCGCACAAGGAGCCCCCATGCCCCACATCAAACTGCCCGAAGGCTTCGCTGGAATCAGCAGCGGATTCGTCTATCGCCCCGAAACCGCCAAGCCTATGCGCGAACTAGCCCACGTCCTCCTGCACGAGCCCAGCACGCTAACCCCCGCCGAGCGCGAACTGATCGCAACCTACGTCTCCACCCAAAACGACTGCTACTTCTGCCAGACCAGCCACGCCTCAGCGGCCGCCGCGCATCTCGCCAACGACTGGGGTCTCGTAGAACAGGTCAAGCACAACTACGAGCGAGCCCCTGTCTCCGAAAAACTCAAAGCCCTCCTGACCATCGCAGGCAAGGTCCAACAAGGGGGCAAACACGTCACCTCAGAGGACGTCGCCAAAGCCCGCGAACAAGGAGCAACCGACCTCGAGATCCACGACACCGTCCTGATCGCCGCCGCCTTCTGCATGTTCAACCGCTACGTCGACGGCCTCGCCACTTGGCAACCCGAAGACCCCGAGATGTACGCAAAAATGGGCCAACACCTGGCCACCGAAGGCTACCTAGCCCCCTCCATCAAAGCCTGAACAAAACCAGCATCGAGCCGCCAGCGACAACGAACTGCAGTGTTGCCAGCGTGTTCTTTCTCGAATGGTGCTGTGGGCGTTCGACATCAGCGAACAGCAAACTCCAGATACCGGCTGGCCCATGTGGTCAAGTTTGAAACTGGTGTCTAGCGGGTATAGAGACCATGAACAACTCCGCCCTCGGAGTCAAAGCATTTCTGTATGGTCTTGTAATAACGATCATCCCCTCGTTCAAATTGAAGGAATACGGCATAGGCCACAAGATCCGCGAGTTGAATCAGCCGGGAAGCTCTTGAATCCATAAAAACAGGCACTTCGGCATAATTTCTCGTAACTCCGTATGTGTGGCCTGAGTGCTTAAATTCCCTTGCTAAGGTTTGAATTCTAGCTTCCGTAGCAGATTCGTCGAACAGGATGAGTCCTCGCTGAGGATCGTCTTTCTGGCGATATAGCCGTCCGAGAAATTGGTCAAACCTGCTGCTCAATTGCTCAAATGCGACTTTGGCAATATCTTGTCCAGCAAAGTTCCTTTTGTCTAAAACGGCCGCAAAGATTCTTACGTGGCGAGGATGACGGTCGCAAACCCCAATTTTTAACGCATCAATAATTGCGTTATGCCGATCAACTTGAGGGAACTGATCCCAACCATTTCTACCAGTTCTCATCGGAGAGCCATGAAGCTCTATGGCGTGAGGATTATGAGGTAAGAACCTAGCTGCTATTTTATTTAGTTCAGTTTCAATCCAATGCGTTTCTCTTTCGAATACGGAAACACCTGCCAGAACAAAATAATTTTGATTCGGGTCGCCGATGCTTCCCGATTCGTCAGCGTAGAGCAGATGCATTAGCCGTTCTCCAATAAAAATGGGGTTGCGTGTATCGCAACCCCAGATAGGTCAGCCGGGAGGGATATACTACCCTGCGCGCCGCCAAGCAGATCGGCACTCCCAGCCTGTATTCAACGCTACATCACATTCGATGTAGTATCAATCGGTATTGATCAGAATTATTTCTATTGTGTTCCTATTTAGTTGTAGATAAAAGGCTTACTGGAATACATCTATCCCCCAATAATCCAATCCATTCTTCCATCGACCATACCTGCCTAACGTCTCAACCCCTTGCAATCCCCCAAACCCCCGGTGTATCCTCCAACCAGCATGCCGAGCCGCTTCCAGTCCGCTTTTTTTACCTTCTCCTATTGGCGCCACCCAGCGGCCAGTGGAGTCCTCGCATGCATCTCTGAAAACACCTAAAAAACTTCAGAGTCTTCGACCTTCCCGAGCCGCAACCCACACAGGTTGCGGCTCTTTCATTTTCTGCACCACTCGTTTTACAGGCACACTAAGGAGAGGCAATGACGTCTACCGAACCCGACACCCAAATCCAGCCCCAGTCCGAAACCATGACCCAGGCCCCAGCCCACCTCAAACGTCTCGTCCTCACCGGCTTCATGGGAGCAGGCAAGTCCACCATCGGCCGCCTCCTCGCCGCCCGCATCGGCTGGAACTTCCTCGACCTCGACGCCCACCTCGAAGCCCGCACCCACGCCACCATCCCCCAGCTCTTCGAGCAGCAAGGCGAAGCCCGCTTCCGCCGCCTCGAATCCACCGCCCTCGCCTCGGCCCTCGGCTACAGCAACATCGTCCTCGCCCTCGGCGGAGGAACCCCCGAAGACCTCACCAACCGCCTCCTCCTCGAGCAGACCCCCGCCACCTTCACCATCTTCCTCGACGCCCCCTTCCCCACTCTCTTCGACCGCTGCATGCTGCAGGATCTCGGTGATCCAGCCCTTGCCCGACCTGTCCTCGCGGACCCCGCCGCCGCCCAGCTCCGCTTAGAACGCCGCCACCCCCTCTACCGCCGCATGGCCGCGCTCACCATCGCCACCTCCGACCAGACACCCGCCCAGACCGTCGAAGCCCTCCTCCTCGCCCTGCCTCCATCGAAAGCATCTTCAACCAGACCGTAATGCCCGGGTGCCCCATCCTTCGCGCCCTTGCGAAGGGTGGTATGCGATACTGTCCGACCACCCAACAGTCACGCTGAGACAAACCTCAGACCCCAACCCCCAGACTCAAACTCCGCACTCCCGCACCTAAGCAGTGGAAGTGCACACTATCTGCATCTCAACGTCAGCACCATAGGAGAACCCGGCTGACCAACCCCACCCCCGACGACCTCACCCCCTACGAGAAAAAAACCCGAGCCCAGGTCCGCGGCAACATCCTCTTCTTCTTCGTCGTCATCCTCCTGCTCGCACTCGCCTGGACCCTCCAGAAAGAGCTGCTGATCATCTACGTCAGTGCTCTCTTTGCCGTCGTCCTCATGCCCGCGGTCACGCGCATCCGCCAACTGAAGATCCGCAACTACCAACCCTCCCGCGGCGTCGCCATCGTCCTGCTCATCGCAGCCGTAGCCCTCGTTCTAGCCGTCTTCTTCACCACCGGCCTCCCGCCAGTCCTCAGCGACCTCCGCAACTTCTCCGCCGAGCTCCCCCACCGCATCCCCGAGGTCGTCGCTCGTGTCAAAAGAATTCCCTTCGCCGACAAGTTCGGCATCGACTCCCTCGCCCAGCGCGCCGCCGGAGCCTTCGACGCCACCGCCGGCTATCTCTTCACCTCACTCCCCCTCTGGCTCTCCCATCTCTTCGACATCCTCACCGCAGCCTTCCTCTGCATCTACTTCATGCTCGAAGGCGAGCACGCCTACCACTTCTTCCTCTCCCTCTTCCCCGGTGACGAACGCCACCGCCTCAACAACACCCTCAAAAAAGCCGAGCGCAAGATCAGCAAGTGGCTCGTCGGCCAGGGGCTCCTCATGCTCATCCTCGGAGTCTCCAGCACCATTGTCTTCGGCCTCCTTCACGTCCGGTACTTCCTCCTCCTCGGCTTCCTCATGGGCCTCTTCAACCTCATCCCCATCGCCGGCGGAGTCATCACCATCGTCATCGCCGCCGGGGTCGCCGCGCTCGACTCCTGGACAAAGATGGGAGGCGTCCTCATCTTCTACGCCATCTACATCAACCTCGAAAACGCCGTTCTCACCCCCCGCATCATGCGTTCCAGCGTCAACCTCATGGGCCTCACCGTCCTCGTAGCCCTTCTCCTCGGAACCGCCCTCGCCGGCATCGTCGGCGCCCTCGTCTCGGTTCCCACCGCCGCCCTCATCACCGTCCTTCTGGAGGAGTATGCCGTTCAAAAGGACTAACCTCAGCCCCGCCCACCTGCAACTCTTGTGGTACGTCCCTGCATTCTTATCTCCATCAGCGTTTACAGACCTGCACCACCGCGATTAAGTTAAATTTCAGCGTTTTTAATCTTCTGCAAACCAACCAGCCTTGCTATTCTCATCCCAGTGTCCGACCTCAAGTTTGCCCAATCCGCTCGAAGCAACCTGCTGGCACCGGTCCTTCTGGCGTTTCTGATCCTCGGCATCACCCTGGCCCTGGTCATGCGCTTCACCCCCCATAAGACCGCCGACCTCGACATCCTCCACACCACCGTCTACCCAGCCCACACCGTCTTCAAAGGCGAGTCCATCCTCGTCGGCCACGATCAGGGCCAGGACGACCTCTACGTCCTCACCACCCTCCGCATCACCGACGGCCTCCGTCTCCCCCTCTTCCTCAAGGACTTCACCGCCACCCTCACCACCGGCGACGGCGAAGAGATCACCACCAGCGCCGTCGAAAAAGACGACTTCGCCAACCTCTATACCTCCTTCCCCGCCCTCAAGCCCCTCGCCTCCGAACCCCTCCTCCGCGAGACCATGATCAGCCCCGGCCAATCCGCCCAAGGCATGATCCTCCTCCACTTTCCCATCACCCAGGACGTCTGGGATCATCGCCGCACCGCCGTCCTCAACGTCGACCTCTACCATCAGGGCCAGCAGGCCGTCATGATCAGCCGCGCCAGCGAAGCGGACCCCAACCCCGCCCCCAAAGTAGCCAACTGACTCAACTGACTTTTCGAACGCACCCACAATCAACTTCCCGTCATCCCGACCGGACCCTGAGCAAGCGGAGCGCGTCGAAGGGGCAGTGGAGGGCCCCCCGCATTTCGCCCGAAGCGCCCCAAACCCTCCGTGAGAATCCACCCAACCCATAAACTAGACCCATGACTCGCCGCCGCTGGATCGCCGACACCTGGACCGCCACCACCGCATCCCTCACCGGCGACCAGGCTACTCACCTCGCCCGCGTCCTCCGCGCCGAACCCGGCCAGATCTACGACGTCGTCTCCAACGGCTTCCTCCATCGCGCCGAGATCACCCGCGTCACCGCCGGGGACAGCGATCAAGACTACGAGGTCCTCTTCACCCTCCACGAAGAGCTCGCGTCCGACGCCGCCCTTCCCCTCCATCTCCTGCTCGCCGTCTTCAAGTTCGACCACATAGAGTGGGCCATCGAAAAGGCCACCGAGCTAGGCATAGCGAAGATCACCCCCATCCTCGCCCGCCGCACCGAAAAGCACCTCGCGCAATCAGCCCTTAAACGCGCCGAACGCTGGCGCCGCATAGCCCTTGAAGCCAGCAAGCAATCCCGCCGCACCGACATCCCCGAGATCGCCGACCCCACCCCACTGAAGTCCGCCCTCGAAAGCGAAAGATCCCCCACCCGCATCCTCCTATCCGAGACCGAGCAGACCCTCACCCTGACCGCCGCCCTCAAAGCCGCAACCTCGTTGCAGAAAGATACCGACACCGCCCTCGCCATAGGCCCCGAAGGCGGCTGGACCCCCGAAGAGATGTCCCTCTTCACCGACCATCAATGGCAGCACGTCACCCTAGGCCCCCGCATCCTCCGCGCCGAAACCGCCGCCATAGCCGCCATCGCCATAGCCTCCACCCACCTCATCTGAACGGAGACGTAAATGCAAAGGTACTTCGGACCTCTGACCATCGTGCTGCTGCTTGGCCTGGTAGGCAGCCGTGTCTTGCTGATGAGAAGCAAAGGAATCGAAGCGATGAACTTCGGCAAAATAGACAAAAAAGATTTCTTGATTCCACCCTTTGCCTTCTTCTACTTCTACCTGATATTTGCCGCCGCATTCAATCTTCCGACCGTAAGCAGACAAGAACTCTTTCACTCCCGAGCAGCCTCCTGGGCCGGAGTCTTGGTTTGCCTGGCAGGTCTGTTCCTGCTTCTCCTGAGTCTCATCTCTTTTGGCAAGAGCTTCCGCGTTGGCATTGACCAGGCCCACCCGGACAAACTCGTAACCACCGGCATCTTTGCCTTCAGCCGCAACCCCATCTATGTAGCATTCGGGTCTGTCTTACTCGGCCAGTTCCTGCTGTTCTCAAATTGGATTCTCTTGGTCTATATGCTCGCTGCCGTCTGGCTGTTCCACCGGCAGGTATTGCGCGAAGAACAATATCTGAGAAGTCACTACGGCCAGCAATACTCCGAACACTGCAATCAAGTGAGGCGATATCTATAAGCAATAAGATCGCAGAAACAGGTATTAGAGCAGATCCAAGGTAGACGGCTAAGAAGAGTCTTTCACGCCCTTATCCGTGGTCATCCATTGGCGCCGCAGTATGAGAATGGGAGTGATCCCTTCCCTCCTTCTGCGGCTCACTCATCATCCGCAGCATCGCCGGGCCTCCCGTTCTTAAAAACCGAATCACCAGCAACCCCGCCAACACCAGAAAGCCGATGTTTAGCCACGTCGTGTAATTCCACGAGATCGCCTCCTCCATCACCCGCGCATCCCTCTGCTGCGGAATCAGGTGCAGCGCACCGAACACAATCTCCACCACGAAAGCCGCAGCCGCCATCGCCACATAAAACGTCACGAAAAGAAATGCGCTCACCCTCCACCCGTAATACTTGCGGTAGATATTCAGGATCGGAAGAATGATCAGGTCCGCAAAAAGAAACGCAATCACGCCGCCAAAGCTGATCCCGCCATTCCACAGCACCGCCGCCAGCGGCACATTACCCACCGAACACACAAACGAGATCACCGCCACCGCCGGCCCGACCAGCGGTCCCCATATCTTCGCCAATAACGGATGCCCCGCAAAGAAGAACGTCTGCCAAAAATGCTTCGGGACCCACGCCGCCAGCGCTCCCGCAATCAGCAGCCCCACTCCGATATCCACCCACAATGACGCCCAGTCCATCACAAAAAAGTGGCTAACCGCCGTTCTTCCCTTATCCGAGGTAGCCCGCTGCCACAGCGTTCCTTCGTGCACACTCATGTCCATCGCCGCGTGCCCTTCCATGCGACCCTGAATCCCTCGCTCCGCCTGCTGCCGCGCAGCCTCCACCATCTCAGGCCGAAGCAGCATCCTGAACAGCACCACCAGCAACCAGATCATGACCGGTCCACCCACAAACTCCGCAAGCGTAAACCGCCATCCCATCAGCACCGCCAACAGAATCCCCAACTCCATCACCAGGTTCGTCGAAGCAAACTGGAATGCCATCGAAGCGGTAAAGTTCGCCCCCTTCCGGAACATCGATCTCGCCAGCGCAACCGCCGCATACGAGCAGGACGAACTCGCCGCCCCCAGCCAGCACGCCTTCACGATCGTCCTCGGTCTGTCATCCGGCAGCAGTCGCGACATCTCTTCCTTCGACACCACCGCCTGCACCACCGCGGAAAGCAGAAATCCAAGAATCAACGCCCACAGAATCTCCCAGGCCATCGTCAACGACATCATCAACGCATGCCCAATAGCCAGAAACATTCCATCCCCCATCCAACTTGCCTGTCGCTAGTCTCTATTCTGATCCGGCAAACTGTCTCGCCGTTGCCAATCTTTCCATTGTCGATCGCATCGAGCCTTAAAAAGTACGCCCGAGCCAAAGCCCGGGCATCTTCCAATCTCAAGCTGACTAGCTGCCCTCAGCTGAACATATCCTTCACCTTATCGAACAACCCACGCGACGTTGGCGTATTCTCCACCACCATCGTCTCGCTCAACTGCTTCAACAACTCCCGCTGCTGTTTACTCAGCTTGCCCGGCGTCTGCACCCGAATCTCCACAATCAAATCACCCTTACCATGCGAGTTCAGATGAGGCACGCCCTTGCCCTTCAGCTTGAACGCCTTCCCACTCTGCGTGCCCTCAGGAACCTTGATCGTCGCTGCACCCTCGAGCGTCTGAATCTCAAGCTCCGTTCCCAGCGCCGCCTGCGGAAATGAGATCGGCATCACACAATGCAGATCATCGCCATCGCGCTCAAAGAACTTGTGCGCCTTCACACTCAGCACGACATACAGATCACCGGCAGGCCCCGCATACTTGCCCGCCTCGCCCTCGCCCGAGTAGCGAATCCGCGTATCCTGCTCCACACCCGCCGGCACCTTTACCAGAATCGAGTGCTCGCGTTGTACCCGCGTCTCGCCCTTGCACGTCTGGCACGGGTCAACGATCAGCGTCCCCGTCCCCCCGCACGCCGAGCAGGTTCGCGCCACAGAAAAGAACCCCTGCTGAAACCTCTGCTGTCCGCGCCCGCCGCACTGTGTACAAGTCACCGGAGCCTTACCCCGCGCCGCACCCGAGCCCTTGCAATCAATGCAGGTCTCCATGCGCCGAATCGTAATCTCCTTCTCCTTACCGAAGACCGCCTCTTCGAACTCGAGCTTCATGTCATACCGCAGATCCCGCCCACGCTGCACCCGCGAGGCCTGCTGGCGGCCATTCCCACCCATGTTGAACATCTCGCCGAAAAGATCGCCGAAGATATCCCCCAGGTCCTGCGCATTGCCGCTGAACCCGCCGCCGAACGGACCACCAGCCCCGCCGCCGTTCTGAAACGCCGCATGTCCATACCGGTCATACGCCGCACGCTTGTCCGGATCGCTCAACACCGAGTAAGCCTCGCCGCACTCCTTGAACTTCCCCTCCGCAGAGGGATCGTCCGGGTTCCGGTCCGGGTGATACTGCATGGCAAGCTTGCGATACGCAGTCTTCAACTCCTGGTCACTCGCATCCCGCGAAACACTCAATACTTCGTAGTAGTCAACCTTCGTCACGTTTGCCGTCGCCATATCCCTGAAATCTCTTTCCATTCTATGCAGCTACAAATCTATGCAGCTACAACTCTCGCAGTACTGGAATCCCTTTGCAGTTGCGGTTGTGTCTTCTCATCCTCAACCAGCCAATACCCATCGGGTGCCCCATCCATCGCGCTTTTGCGATGGGTGGGAAAGTACGCCTTCACTCAGCCGCATTTGCTTTTCGCCGTTGCTCTTGTTCTTGCCGTTGCATTGTTGTTGCTTCTGCCGTTGCTTGTTCTCTTGCTGTCATCCCCGAAGGGGATCTGCGTCTGTCCTTGCCTTTGCCTCTAGGTACCCCAAGGCTTCAGCCTTGGGCCTCTCTACGAAAGAAGGACCCTCTTCTCCTAATCCGCAACCTGATTCGGATTCGCCGCAATCCTAACCAGCGCCGGCCGCAACAACTTCTCGCGGATCCTGTATCCCCGCCGAATCTCCTCCAGCACCTGGTGGTCCGGGAACTCCTTCGTTTCGATGCTCCCCAGAGCCTCATGGATTCGAGGGTCGAACTGCGTCCCAACCGTCTCCACCGCCTGCACATTCAGCCCCTTCAGCGCATCTTCCATCTGCTTCAGAATCAGCTCCACGCCGCTACGAAGCTGCGCAGCCGTACCATTCGCCTTCAGCGCCAGCTGAAAGTTATCCATCACACTCAGAAACGGCTCAACCGTATTCGAAACCGTATAGTCCCGCGAGTCGGCCCGCTCCTTCGCCTCACGCTTTCGCGCATTGTCGAACTCGGCCTGCAGCCGCGCCAGCCGATCCAGCAACTGGTCCCGCTCGCCCTTCACCTGCTCAAGCTCCGCCTGAGCAGGGCTCATCTCATTGATCGGCTCAACCTCAGAACCCACACCCACCTCCGGCTCCATCGTTCCCCGCCCAGTCGTTTCCTGTTCCGCCATCTGATCCTGCATCTTCTTTGAACTCCTCATCGTGTTACCTCTTCCATTGTTGCCCATCCGGGCCCATCGCGCGAACTGCTCCCTGGCATTCATCCCCAAAAACCTCCGCCAGCCGTTCCAACTCCGAACGTCCCCACCTCTGCGATTCTCAAAAATCCCACCCCGTCCCCTACTTCGCAAAAATAAATCTCAAAAATCTGGCGCATCTTCAGGCGCTCAAAAGTGTGCGGTTAACAACCACGTTCAGCCACGCAAAACACCACAACCACACCACAAATTCACCACGTCCAAACACCCTATTCTCTCAAAAACCCCAGCAAAAACCACGCCCCACCACGCCAGAAAAAAATCACTCCTCAGGATGCAGCATCCGATCAAAAACCTGCGCAATATAGCTCACCGCATTCATCGTATTCTCGTAGTGCATCCGCTTCGGCCCAATCACACCGACCGTCCCGCGGCTCTCCCCGCCCATCCGCGCCGGCGCAGCAATCAACACAAGTCCCGCCATTTCAGGAGCTTGCTCCTCCAGGTCAAACACCACCCGCACGCTCTCCTGCCGCGCATCGATGTAAGCATTCAACAGCTCCACCAGCCGCTGCTTCGCCTCGAGCGCCGTCAAAACCTCCCGAAGCCTCTCCCTATCCTCTTGCGAACCAACGAGATTCGCCACCCCATCCACATAAACCGTCTGCACCGGCACGTCCATCTCCGGCACCGCCTTCACCCAAAGCTGCTGCACCGAGTTCAGCAACCGCTGATACTCACTCTTCTCCCGCTCCACCAACCGCGCAATCTCCGCCCGCACCCGCTCCACGCTCCACCCACGAAAGTTCTCATTTAGAAAGTTCCCCGCAACCTCTAACTCCCTCACCGTCAAGTCTTTATCAAGCGCCAACACCCGATCCCGCACAAGCCCGCTGCGCGTCACCACCACCGCCAGCACCCGAGCCGGAGCCAGCCGCGAAAAATGCACATGTTCCAGCATGTCGCCATCCGCCGCCGCAGCAATGGCCACGCCCACCCCACTCGACAACGTAGCCAGTACATGCGAAGTCCGCTCTAACACCGCCTGCGTCCCCGCAACTCCAACAAAACTAGAGTCAATCTGCGACCGCGACCGCGCCGACAAGCGGGCCGCATCGATCCTCGGGTTCACCCCGCCGCTCAACTGCTCCACAAACATCCGAAACGCCCGAGCCGTAGGCACCCGCCCCGCGGACGTATGCGGCTGCTCCAGCAACCCCGCATCCGCCAACTCAGCCATCTCGTTCCGCACTGTCGCGGGGCTAAGCCCAGCACTTTCACCACTTTGCAGACGAGCAATCGTCCCTGACCCAACCGGCTCGCCGGTCTCGATGTAGCTCTCGATAATGGCGGTCAGAATAGCTCTCTGCCGCGCCGTAACCCGCTCCGCATCCGCCATTCGTCCCTCCACCCTTAACTTTACGCCACCGGTCAAGCGCCTTTGTCCTGCCGGACGGGCCTCCTGCGCGGAGGGCGGTCACTTCGTGACGCGTATACCGGTCTTAGCAAGATGATCCGCATCGGTCCTCCCGTCGGTCGGAATCATCTTCTCTCGCGACCAACGGGAGCGCCAAGCGAAGCGGTATACACCCCACGAAGTGGGCGCCCCGCGCGCAGCAGGCCCGTCCGGCAGGACAAGGCACTTACGAGATCTCCAGCACATCCTCCGTCTTCGCAGCAATCGCCTTAGACTTCTCCGCAACCTTAGCCGCAATCAGATAGAAGTCCTTCGCCAGCTTAGAATCCGGCCCCGCCAGCGCCACCGGCAGCCCCTTATCTCCACCCTCGCGAATCTGCGGATCAAGCTCGACAGCCCCAAGAAACTCCAGCCCAAACTGCGCCGCCGTCCGTTCCGTCCCTCCCGCGCCGAACACGTCGATCACTTGCCCATCCGGCAGCGTCATCTGCGACATATTCTCCACCAGGCCAATCACCTCCACCTTCACCTGGTGGAACATCTCCAACGCCTTCCGCGCATCCTGCAGCGCCACGCCCGACCCCGTCGAAACCACCACCGCCCCTGTCAGCGGCACCGTCTGCACCAGCGAAATCACCACATCGCCCGTCCCCGGAGGCAGATCAACAATCAGATAATCCAGCTCCCCCCACTCCACCTGCTGCAGAAACTGCCGAATAATCTGGTGCAGCATCGGCCCCCGCATCACCATGGGCTTATCCCCGGGCGAGATCAGCCCCACCGAAATAAACTTCACCCCATGCGCCAGAATCGGCTCAATCCGATTCTCCCCCACAATATTCGGCTGCCGCGTCACGCCCAGCATCATCGGCACATTCGGCCCATAGACATCGGCATCAATCAACCCAACCCGATATCCCAGCCTCCCCAGCGAAACCGCCAGATTCACCGCCACCGTGGTCTTTCCCACTCCACCCTTACCACTGCCAATCGCCACTACATGCGCCACTCCCGGCAAAGGCTGTGGCCCCTGCGGCACTCCTGCTCCCATATGTCCCATAACCTTCTCCTGTCTTAATCCTGTTTGATACCTGTTTAAGATTTGTCATTTCTGACCCTGAGCGAAGTCGAATGGGGAAGAATCCCCGCATTTCGCTCATCGCGCCGAAACTCTTGTCTAGTGGCAGCTAACTCAAACATGCCATCCAGCCCCAAGCGACGCCCTCATCTCCTTCTTCCTCTGCGTCTCCCCCGCCCGCATCTCGCGCCGCCGCCCCGCATCTTCAAACCTGCGTTTCTGATGCTCTGTCTCCGGCACCACCTGCGGCACAACCAACCGATTCCCCTCGCGATCCACGGCGACAAATGTCAGATAAGCCGAAGAGACATGCCGCAATCTCTGCTCCCGCACATCCTCCACCATCACGCGCACCCCAATCTCCATCGACGTTCGAAACGCCCGGTTCACACTCGCCTTCAAGATCAGCAGCTCCCCAACCCGTACCGGAGCTACAAAATCCAGATGATCCATACTCGCCGTCACCGTAAATGCCCGCGCATGCCGGCTGGCGGCCATCGCGCCCACCAGATCGATGTACTGCATCAAACGCCCGCCAAACAGGCTCCCCAGCGCATTCGAGTCCGCCGGCAGCACGATCTCACTTCGCTCCGACTGCGACTCCGCCACAGTCCGCTCTAAAACCAAATCGCTCATTCCTACAAGTCTAAATCCCCAGAACACCGACCGCGGATCAGCGCGGATTCACACGGATCAAAAGCACCAGATTCGGAACGAAGGATCCGCATCACACCCAATCGATCTACAAGCCACCTCACAAGCCGTCCGCCTCAATAACTCAGCACCTGATCCGCGCCAATTCCGTGCCAATCCGCGGTCGGCACTCCGCCGCAAGACCCACTAAAATCCACCTATGGACAAGATCGCCGCTCTCACCGAGATCCTCACCGCCGACCCCACCAACGCCTTCGCCCGCTACGGCCTCGCCATGGAGCACATCAGCCAGGGCCACACCGACACCGCCCTCGCCGAGTTCACCACCCTCATCCAGCACAGCCCCGACTACGTCCCCGCCTACCAGATGTCCGCCCAGACCCTCGCCAAACTAGGCCGCACCAAAGAGGCTCTCGATCGCCTCCACCACGGCATCGCCACCGCCAACCGCACCAACAACCAGCACGCCCTCGCCGAGATGGAAGCCCTCCGCGACGATCTCACCATCTGATCCCGCACAAGCGCATTCACCTCGAAATTTTCAAGTGCCTTTGTTCGTATGCAAAGCCTCTGAACCCTTGATCCCCGCCAAACATCTATACTTAGACATGGCGACCTCACTCCCGACCACTCTAGGCTCTCTTCGCGCAAGCGAATTCACCCCAGCCCGCCTCGCCCGCAGCGTGAAAGACGAACTCCGCGAAAACCTCATCGCGAAACTTCGCGCCTCCGCGAAGACAAAAGCCCCACTCTTCCCCGGCATCGTCGGCTACGAGGACACCGTCGTCCCCCAGATCGTCAACGCCGTCCTCTCCAAGCACAACTTCATCCTCCTCGGCCTCCGCGGTCAGGCCAAGTCACGCATCCTGCGCGCGCTCACCACCCTGCTCGACCCGCACTGCCCCTACATCGCCGGCTCCGAGATCCGCGACAACCCCTACGCCCCCATCTCCAAGTTCAGCCGCGACCTCATCACAAAGATGGGCGACGAAACCCCCATTGCCTGGATGACGCCCGACGACCGCTTCGTCGAAAAACTAGCAACCCCCGACGTGACAGTAGCTGATCTCGTCGGCGACATCGACCCCATCAAGGCCGCCCGCAGCAACCAGGATCTCGGCAGCGAGCTCACCATGCACTACGGCCTGCTTCCCCGCGCCAACCGCGGCATCTTCGCCATCAACGAAATTCCCGACCTCGCCGGAAAGATTCAGGTCGCACTCTTCAACATCATGCAGGAGGGCGATGTGCAGATCAAAGGCTACCCCGTCCGCCTACCGCTCGATGTGGCCATCGTCTTCTCCGCCAACCCCGAGGACTACACCGCTCGCGGCAAGATCGTCACCCCGCTCAAAGACCGCATCGGCAGCGAGATCCGCACCCACTATCCAGAGAACGTAGAAGAAGGTATCGCCATCACCGCACAGGAAGCCTGGTCCACACGTCCAGCCTCCAGGATCGAAATCCCCCACTACATCCGCCAGATCGTCGAGCAGATCGCCTTCACCGCCCGCGAAGACAAAAAGGTCGACAAGCGCAGCGGTGTCTCGCAGCGGCTCCCGATCAGCACCATGGAACTCGTCGTCTCAAACGCCGAGCGCCGCGCCCTTCTCCACGATGAAACCATCGCCGTCCCCCGCGTAGGCGACATCTACACCGCACTCCCCGGCATCAGCGGCAAGATCGAACTGGAATACGAAGGCGAGATGCGCGGAGCCGACACCGTCATCCGCGAGATCATTCGCACCAGCGTAGCGCACGTCTTCGACAAGTACTTCGCCGCCACCAACACCCAGCAGATCGAGCAGTGGTTCAACCTCGGCGGCACCGTCCAGCTCAACGACGAGCAGCCCTCCAGCGGCTCCCTCGAGGAGCTCAAACAGATTCAGGGCCTCATCGAAAAACTCTCTCCGCTTGAGATCAACGCAAAATCCAAACCCGAGATCACCGTAAGCGCAGCCGAGTTTCTCCTCGAAGGCATGTACGCCCACAAGCGCCTGAGCCGCACCGAAGAGCGCGCCTTCAGCGCCGCCGAAAAGAAGTCCCGTAACGATCAGGCCTCGCAGTACGCGGAAAAGATGCGCGAACGCGAGATCGAACGCGACGACTACGCGAAGCGCACCCGCCGCGGCTTCAACTAGAAGCCCTTTTCTACCCCCGTGAGGAAAGCTCAAGGTAGATTCGGGCTTTCCTCACGCACCGGCTCAAACTATGCTCCTGACCTCCACTCTCGCGCTACTCGCCCTTGCCGCTCCCCCGGAGAAGCCGCGCCCTCACCTCTCCGCGGACCAACTGAACGACATCGCCACCATCCTCGCCCACGACGAAGGCTGGCCTCTAGCCGACCCCGACTACACCCTCGACCCCATGCATCCCGACACCGACGACGGCTTCGACTCGATCGGCATCTACAAAAAGGCCCACCTCGTCCGCATGTACTCCATCGACCGCAACACCGGTGACGTGGTCGACTTCCTCCGCGGCTGTCAGGTCTTCCGCTTCGACGACATCAAATCCTTCCAGTCAAAAATCAGACACCAGTCGCAAGCACCCGCTCTCACCGACAAACAGCTCGCCGCCAAAGCCGGCTGTCCACAACTCACCGTCGTCAACACACGCTGGGTCCACTAGGCGAAAACTATGAAGCGCGTCCGATACACAAAGTTCACCGGCGACCTCGCCTCCTCCTTCGGCCTCGAAGATCTCATGCAGGCCCTCTCCGACTTCCTGCTCGACTCCGGCTTCAACGACCCCATGTCCCGCTTCCAGGAGTTCGACGGCGACCAGACCATGGAGAACCTCCGCGAGGCAATCCGCCAGGCCCTCGACTCCGGCGACATCTTCGACGACGAAGCCCAGGAAAAGTACGAAGCCCTCTCCGAAGAACAGGTCGAAGAACTCATTGACCAGATCATCCAGAAGATGCAGGAGCAGAACTTCATCAACGCCGAGATGCCTCAACAAGGCCAGGGCGAACAAGGCGACGGCAACACTGAGGCCCGCTTCGAGGTCACCGACAAAGGCATGGACTTCCTCGGCTACAAAGCCCTCCGCGAACTCCTCGGCCCCCTCGGCAAGTCCAATCTCGGCCGCCACGACACTCGCCACGAAGCCGCCGGCGTCGAGACCAACGGCAGCAGCAAGCTCTACGAGTTTGGCGACACCCTAAATCTGGATATCACCGCCACCCTCTCCAGCGTCTTTGCCCGCGAAGGTCTAGCCACCGCCATCGAGGGAGAAGAGCACGCCCCGCTCAACATCTTCCACTCCGACATCCATGTCCACCAGTCCGACTACCAATCCTCCTGCGCCACCGTCGTCCTGCTCGACTGCTCGCACTCGATGATCCTCTACGGCGAAGATCGCTTTACTCCAGCAAAACGCGTGGCGATGGCCCTCTCGCACCTCATCCGCACCCAGTTCCCCGGCGACACCCTCAACCTCGTCCTCTTCCACGACACCGCCGAAGAGATTCCCGTCTCGCAACTCTCCCGCGTCAAAGTCGGCCCGCACTACACCAACACTCGCGAAGGCCTCCGCATGGCGCAGCGCATCCTCGCCCGTCAGAATAAAGACATGAAGCAGATCGTCATGATCACCGACGGCAAACCCTCAGCCCTCACCCTCCCCGACGGCCGCATCTACAAAAATGCCTTCGGCCTCGACCCCCTCGTCATCTCCGAAACCCTCGAAGAGGTAGCCCGCTGCAAGCGCTCCAACATCATGATCAACACCTTCATGCTCGCCAGCGACTTCTCTCTCGTGCAGTTCGTTCAGCAGGTCAGCGCGATGTGCCGCGGCAAAGCCTACTTCACCACTCCGGAAAATCTAGGCAACTACCTGCTGATGGACTTCATGTCCCGCCGCATGAAAACGGTTCACTAGGCGTCATAGATGCTCCCTCCGACCAACGGGAGGACAAGCGAAGCGGTATACAAGTCACGAAGTGCCGCCCCACGCGCAGTGGGCCGTCCGGCAGGACAACTCTTTCATCTATCATCACCAAAAGGGAGAACGATGGGCACAGGCTGGGCACATATCGGCACCTCAATCACAGCCTCCTTCCTGGCCTCCCTCGTCGAGTGCGTAGAAGCCCTCACCGTGGTCCTCGCCGTGGGCAGCGTCCGAGGCTGGCGCTCAGCCCTCATCGGCAGCGCCTCAGCCATCGCCGTTCTCCTCCTCATCATCGCAGCGCTTGGGACCGCCCTCACCCACATCCCCCTGCCCGTCCTTCAACTCACCGTAGGCACGCTGCTCCTCCTCTTCGGCCTACGCTGGCTGCGCAAAGCCATCCTCAGAGCCGCCGGCCTCATCCCCCTTCACGACGAAGCGGCAGCCTTCTCGAAGAACACCAAAGCCATGCGCCAGCACGGCAACCTCCCCGCCGCCTGGGACAAGATCGCATTCGCCGCCGCCTTCAACATCACCATGCTCGAAGGCACCGAGGTCGTCTTCATCGTCATCGCCATCGGCGCAGGCCGCGCCGGCACCCTCCTCCCCGCCAGCCTCGGTGCCGTGGCGGCTCTCCTCGTAGTCATCACCCTCGGCCTCATCCTGCATCGCCCGCTCGCGCGAGTCCCCGAGAACACCCTCAAGTTCATCGTCGGTGTCCTGCTCTCCGCCTTCGGAACCTTCTGGGTCGGCGAGGGCCTCGACCTCCACTGGCCCGCAGCCGACTGGTCCATCCTCGCTCTCATCGCGGCCTACCTCCTCCTCGCACTGGTGACGGTGCCTCTCTGCCGCAACCGCTCGCAAACCGTGCCATCGATCCCATAGGAAGACCGTCATGAACTCGATCAAAACCATCCTGCGCGAGATCTTCGGCCTCTTCGTCGACGACGGCGCCTTCGCCCTCGCCATCCTCGTCTGGCTCTTTGTCGTGCGAACTCTCTCGCCTCACCTCGGCCATGCCTCCGCATGGTCAGGCCCCATCCTCTTCCTCGGACTAGCCCTCATCCTGATCGAAAGCGCCACCCGCTATTCAAGGCGGCGGACTCTCAAGTAACTCCTAGTGATGCAGATCCAGCCCGAACTTCGGCGCTGACTTCGTCCCGCTCACCTTCACAGGAATCACTGCACCGGCCCCATCCTTCTTGAAGAACGGATCAACCGGCTTCAGCAGAATCGACTTCCATCTCGAAGCCACCATCTGCGACACTTTGGCCTTGGTCCGCACCTTCCCCTCAAACTCGAAGCGCTCTCCATCCAATGTGTACTCTCCCGCCAGCATCACATCCGCTCCTGGCAAGCTGTAGTTCAGTTTGCTGAAGCTAAGCCGTCCAGCATCCATCACAAACTGTCCCACCATCTCGGAGTGCACATCCTCCGCACCAGGCTTCGCGGCCTTCGGGTCACCCTGCGCCCGCAGGCTCAACATATCCACCTTGTCCTCCACCTCGGGATTGGTGAAATGGATCCGCTCGAGCGAAAATCCCCCCTTCAATCCAATCTTTTTCGACACGCTCTCCGGCCCCGGACGAATATGCAGCCTTGTCTTCATCCGCAGCCGCCCCGTCATCACCACCGGCGTCGTCTTCACCGCAACCTGCAGAAAGTCCTGAATCCGCCCCGCCGGCACATTCACATCCAGATCAATAATGTGGCCCTTTCCCTTCACATTCACCACCGCGCCGCTGCACGTAAACTCCGACCCACCTAATTGTGCCTCTACTGGTTGCAGATACGTGTCCCCGCTCGTCCCATCCACAATCGCATGAAACTTCGTATGCAGCGGCACCGGATGATTCGCCGTATCCAGCGAAAAATCTGCCGTCTCCGTCGTTCCATCCACCACAATCCTGCTCAACTGCCCGCTAAACTCTCCGACCGAAGACAGTATCCCGCCAATGCCTTTGATCGTATTCAGGTCCGCATGATCAAACGTGTATCTTCCCGTCACAGTCGAGTCGCCCGGGCTCTCGTTATTCCACGGCCCAAACATTCCCGTCGCATGAATATCTCCCTTCGGAATCGCATTCACCAGAGTAGCGTCGTACTTCCAGGGTGCATCAGGTCCCACATTCCACATCATGATGCGGCTCATCTCGAACTCCTTCGGCTCCTTGTCCGGCTTGATCGTCCCGATGATCAGCTTCGAATCGTCGAACGCAATCTTATCCACCAAAATCTCGATCTTGCCCAGATGCCGCTGACCCTTAGGCGCCTGCTGCCGCATCTCGCGCGGCGGAATATGAATCACCATCCCTGCGACATGCACCGTCCCAACATGCATCGGCTTCACAAACAACCCCGACAGCGTCGCATAAAACGAAAAATGACCAAGCGTGATCAGAGGATCCGTCGCCCCCGCCGCAACTACCTCGTCCTGCGGATAGATGCGCAACCCGTCTCCTGACACCTCAAGCCCCTTCATTACAGAGACGGAAAACCCGTCCATCTCCACCCTGCTGTTGAAGCGGGTACTCAGCGTCTCGATCACGCGTCCCTTCAAAATCGGCATCGCCCGATGAACTACAATCTCGCCGACCATCGCTAGAACGATGACCGCAACCAGCAAAGAGATCAAAATCCAACCCCACACCCCTCGATGCCTCCGGGTCTTCAAATCACTTATCGATTCGTTCATGTTCGATCACAGCTTCCGTGACCTTTTTTGATGCCAAAAAGCTAAAGAGCGAAGCCCTGCTGGACGGACCTCCTGCGCGGAGGGCGGGCGTTCACACGCCTTTTTGAAGCTTCGCCCGATCCTCCCGATGGTCGGAATCATCTTCCCTCGCGACCAACGGGAGCGCCAACCGAAGGGGGTATACCCATCACGAAGTGATCGCCCCGCGCGCAGCGGGCCCGTCCGGCAGGACAGCATCTTAGATGAAGAGTCCGCAATCCTTGAAAGCAAAACTCTGTCCATAACCAACCATCACCGCCGCAGATCCAGCTCCCGCCGCTCTCGCCAAATCCTATACAGCCCCCAGGCCGCCACCGAGCAGTTATCCACGATCGTGCCATCGAGAATCATCGCCTCGAACTCCACCACCCTCACCCGGCGCACCACGATATCGAGCTCCTCAGCGTCCGGGTCAGGCTTACCCATCGTGAGCCGCTCGGCCAGAAACACATGCTGCCTCTGGTTCATCACTCCATACGCAATCTGCAGCGTCGACAGCAGTGTCATACGCTCCGCCGTCAGCCCGGTCTCCTCCCGCAGCTCTCCCCGAGCCAGCTCCTCCGGCACCACCTCCGCCAACTCCCACCCGCCCTGCGGAAACTCCCAGTGCCGCGCCCCCACCGTGTACCGAAACTGCTCAATCAGATAGACAAACTCGCCCTCCGCTCCCACCTCCAGCGGAATCACAATGCAAGCGGGGTCCTTGTCGACGACCCCATAGATCCCACGCTTACCATTCGCCCGCTCAATCACATCTTCGCGCACGCTGGTCCACGGATTCCGATAGACCTCCCGGCTGCTAATCGTCTTTATCGCCACGACACCCCCCGGTCCACCACCACTCAATCCCCGTCAGGAACCGAAAACTCCAGATGCGACGGATACTTCTCCGATCCGTAGATCGTCACCGTCTGCCCCCGATACGCGCTCGCCGGAGCCGTCATGATATTCGGCACAAACGTCTGCGGGTTCCGGTCATACAGAGGAAACCAGCTGGACTGCACCTCCACCATCATCCTGTGCCCCTTCAGAAAAGTATGATCCGCTCCATGGAGACTCCACCTGTACTCAGTCACCTCCCCCGGCGTCAAAGCCTCAGGCGTCTCAAAGCTCTTCTGATACCGCCCACGAAAGATCTCATCCACAATCATCAGCTGATATCCCGCCATCGGAGCCGGCGCATCATTCGGATAAACATCGATCAGCTTCACCACAAAGTCACCATCAGTCCCAGTCGTCGAAGCAAACAGATCCGCAACCACATCTCCCGTCACAGTGACATCCTTCTCCAGCACCGGCGATGAAAAATTCGTCAAATCCTTCCGCCCACTCACAAACCTCTGATCCTCCACCAGCCACGTCCGCCACTTCGATCCATCTGCATACGTCGACTGAATCGGCCGATTCCGATAAGGCACCGGATTCGCCGGATCTGCGCTGTAGCTAACCGCAGCTTTTCCAGCAGCCGCAGGCGTATCCCTCGACAACCCGCCATCAGCATTCAAAAACAGCTTCGCCTCCCTGAACCCCTGCGTCGGAGGCCACGCCTCATACCGCTCCCACTTATTAACCCCAGTCCTGAAGCTGGCCACCCCCGTCAGGTCGAACCCACCGCGCCCCTTCAGATACTTCTCAAAGAAAGGAGCCTCCATCGTCTTCCTGTACTGATCCCCCGTCGCCGCGCCAAAATCCAGCGCCCCAAGATGCCGCGTCGTCGGCCCCCACCCACCGTGATTCCACGGCCCCAGCACCATGAACACTTCATCATTCGTATCATGCGGCTTCAGCGCAGCATACTCAGCCTGCGTCCCCCACATATCCTCCTGATCCCACCATCCCCCCACCTCGAGCGTCGGCACCTCTACCTTCGTCAGATGCTTCTCCACCGCCATATCCTGCCAGAACTTCGTATAAGTAGGTTGCGTCAAAAATATCTTCGCCGTCGGCAGCTTCTCCATCTTCGCCGCATCCGCAGCCCCCGCGAAGTTCCCATTGCGCAAGAAGAAGTCGAAGGTGTCTTCCTTGCTCTCAACCCGCGCATCCGTCTTTTGTGCCTCTAACTGTTGCACATAGTCGAAGCCATACGTCTCGCGAAACGCCCCGTTATGAAAAAAATCATCTCCCATCCAAACATTCGTCATCGGAGCCTGCGGCGAGATCGCCTTCACCGCCGGATGCGCCTCAATCCCAGCCGACATCGCCAGAAACCCCGGATATGAGACCCCCAGCACCCCCACCTTGCCGTTATTATTCGGCACACTCTTCAACAGCCAGTCGATCGTGTCGCGCGTATCGGTCGTCTCATCCACATCGTTCTTCGTCGTATGTGCAACGATCGCGCGATTCATCACGAACTTCCCCTCCGACTCGTACCGCCCGCGAATATCGCCAAACACAAAGATGTATCCGCTCGCCGCCAGCTCCGGCTTGCTGCCATTCACTGCAGCCGACGACACCCACGAAGTCCCATACGGCGTCCTCTGCATCAAAAACGGCAACGCCTCCCCACGCGCCTCCGACCCCGCCGGCCGCAGAATCACCACATGCAGCTTCACTCCATCGCGCATCGGAATCATCGCCTCACTGCGCATGTACTCCCTGAAGTGATTCAAGCGAATCCCCGCCTGGCTGAAGCGCTCTTCCTTCGTCTCTACGCCTCGCTCCCCACGTTCGCCAAACGTGCTGGTCAAACCAGACACCTTACTAGCCGCACTTCGCGCAAACACAACCCGCAGCCCCTTCGCGTAGAAATGATCGGCAGACTCAGCCTGCAGCTCTACTCGCGCCCACCGTTCACCTTCGATGTAGAGTTTGCCGCCCTCGCGATACACCGAGCTCACCACATCGGGTTCTACCTCATCCCGATACTGCCCCACGTACTCGTCCAGCGCCCCCACCGGCAGCGCAATCGCATGATGCTTCTCCGCAGTCTGCGCCTCCTGCGCCCCTACCACAGCCACCGAAGCCATCATCCATCCAAAAAAAACCACCGCACAGCAGCCGCGAATCTTCATCAAGCTCAACCCTCAAAGTGAAATCTCGATCTAAATCTCTATCCGGAGATCGACCAAGAAAACAAAAGTCAACCGCGAATCTCACAAAGTCAAACGAACCGCGGACACCAGCTCAAGACCTTACCTCAAGGCCCTTGCTTCTTGCCCGACAACAAAACTCCTGATCCGCTTTTATCCGTAAAATCCGCGGTCGCCTGCAGCTTTAGGTAAGAACAGCTTCAGGAGCAGCCGCGCACTGAAAGCCCACTCGATTATGCGATCCATCACAAAACGGCCGCTTCTCGCTGGCCCCGCATCGGCAAAGCGAGATCGCCGGCTTCCCCGTCAAATCCCACTCCTTACCATCTGCGTCCTTCAAAACAATATGCCCTTCAACCCGCAGCGGACCATTGGGCCGAACCGTAATCTTTACCGCTTCTTCTGACATCGTTCGTTACTCTCTCTCTTACAAAGGATGCGTTCAGCATAGCAAAATCACGGCAGCCGCATCACTCAGCCAGGAAGAGGCCACTCCGCTCCTCGCAACGGCGAGAGAACATCACCCACCCTCCGCAATCATCGCCTCTGTCTCGAGGACCGAGCCAACTCTCGTTGCATCTTTCACCCACCGCGCCCGAAGCCAACGATTCATCGGGTCTGAATACCTCCGCGAGACAAGTGCTCCCAGCAGCCCCGAAAGCAGGAGAGCAGCAAGAAACATTGCCGGAACGGCTCGGACTGGTTTGCCCATAATCAGAAAAATATGAAAAACACCCAAGACAACAAAAACGTGTGTCAGATAGACCTCATAGCTCAGTCGCCCCATGCGCACCATAGGACCAAGAGATCTCGGCGCTTGCCACCGCGTCTGCGCAACCACGACCAGCACCATACAAACACCCAGACCAAGCACCGTCATATCCAGCCCGGTACGGCCAAGCCCCCAACGATCGGCGCTGATCGAAAAACCGAGAACAAAAACCAGCATCATCGCTCCAGCTGCGCCAAGCACTCGCAGCGTCGTACTGGAAAGACGCGTCTTAGCACAAAGTAGTGCTGTCAGGCATCCCAACGCGATCGCGTCCATACCGCCAAGGTACGAGTACTCTCTCCAGACCGGATTATGGTTGAAGGCCTGCGACCGCGCAAAGGGTCCCAACAGGACGAAGACAAAGAGCAAAGCCGAGAGGAAGCTGACGCGACGAAACACTCTACAAACCAGCGGGAAACCAAGGTAAAACATCTCTTCGACCGACAGCGACCATAGAATATCCCAGCTCGCCGGCAGATATCCTCTTCGCCCCTCGAGCAAATTCACATGAAAGGTAAGCGCCGCGATAAGAGCACGCCCTAGCCCGCCCGTCTTCTGAGAGACCACAAAATCTTTGACGTTCGCAAAGTGAAGAAGGCTGAGGATCACGAGAATAAGCATCATCAGGGGCGCTATGCGAGCGAACCTCAACCGATAAAAGTCCCCCACATTCACCGCAGACACTGAACCCCAACGCCGTAGCGCTGTCGAGGTAATCAGAAATCCAGAGATCACAAAGAAGATCTGAACACCGAACTGACCATTCCAGACCAGCGAAGACACAAGCTGTCGCGGCAGGCCATCCGTGTAGGGAACGCGCGCCCCAAGCAGTCGCATGTTGACGTGATTCATCAGCACCATGCAAATGGCCAGGCCGCGAAGAAGATCCACACCATCCAGACGCGACCAGATCAACGAAGCCTGTCTCCCCACCATCAAGTTCGATCCCGACTCAAAGACAAGGCCACTCAATCACACAACATCGACTTCCATCTCATCCACATAGCACCAGCCCCAGCTCTCGCCCGGCTCAATCGACCGCATAATCGGGTGCTCTGTGTTATGAAAGTGTTTAGTCGCGTGTTTGTGCAAAGACGAATCGCAGCACCCCACATGCCCACACTCCAGACACATCCGCAGATGGACCCAGCTACTGCCAATCTTCAGACACTCTTCGCAACCCTTCGCCGACGGCTTCACCTTACGAATCTGATCCAGATGAGTACATTCCATTCGTGCACCTACCCTCGCCTGATTCTATCTCGAAGAGGTTGCTTAGAAGCTGTCCTGCCGGACGGGCCTCCTGCGCGGAGGGCGGGCGTTCGCACGCCTTTTTAAAGCTTCGCGTGTCCTCCCGCTGGTCGGAATCAACTTACCTCGCGACCAAAGGGAGCGCCAACCGAAGGGGTATACAAGTCACGAAGTGACCGCCCCACGCGCAGTGGGCCTGTCCGGCAGGACTAGTCTTTTAATCCCCCATCCCCTCCGTAATCCCATACTCCTTCAGCTTCCGGTAAAGAGTCGTCTTGCCAATCCCAAGCAGCTTCGCCGCCATCAGCTTATCGCCCTTCAACTGCCGGATAGTCCCGAGAATGGCATGCTTCTCCATCTCCGCAATCGAAACGATCCCGCCGCCCTGCGAAGCGCCACCCGTCTCACTCCGCTCCATCCCGTTTTCCTCAACCGCATGGACCGCCGGGCCCTGCTGCATACGAAAGTTCTGCAGCTGTGTCGGCAGATCGCCCAGGTGCAGCACCGGCCCCGACGACAGCGCACACGCCCGCTCAATCGCATTCTCCAGCTCCCGCACATTGCCCGGCCAGTCATACTCCGCCATCGTCCGCAACATCGAGTCCGAGAAGCTTCGCTCCACTCCCGTCTCCTTCTCCATCTGCTTCAGAAAGTGCGTCGCCAGAACCGCAATATCGTCTCGCCGATCCCGCAGCGGAGGAATCCGCAGATTCACCACGTTCAAACGAAAGTAGAGATCCTTGCGAAACCGCCCCTGCTCCACCATCGTCGCCAGATCACGATTGGTCGCCGCCAGCACCCGCGCCGAGATTGGCCTCGCCTGCGTCGCACCTACCGGCCGAACCTCCTTCTCCTGCAGCGCCCGCAACAGCTTCGCCTGCAGATCCAGCGGCAGTTCGCCAATCTCGTCCAGAAACACAGTCCCGCCCTCGGCAGAGGCCAGCAACCCGTCCTTCGCGCGATCCGCTCCCGTAAACGCTCCCTTCACATGCCCGAACAACTCGCTCTCAATCAGCGTAGGCACCAGAGACCCGCAGTCCACAGGCACAAACGGCTTCGTCGCATTCGGCCCATTGAAGTGAATCGACCGTGCCACCAACTCCTTGCCCGTCCCACTCTCGCCCAGAATCAAAACCGGATGCGTCGAATAAGCCACCTTCGACAAGATCCGATACAGCTTCTCCATCTCCGGCGACCGGCCCACCAGCCCGCCCATTCCCTGCTGCGTCCGCAGCCTCTCGCGCAGCTGCCTGCTCTGCACATCCATATGCAACCGCTGCCCTGTCCGCTCGAGCACCGCGGTCAGCTCCTCCAGCGCAAACGGCTTGGTCAGATAATCTCCCGCGCCAATCCGCATCGCCTCTACCGCAGACGACACCGTAGCAAACGCCGTCATCACAATCACCGCCATCTCCGGATGCAGCGCCTTCACCTGCTCCAGCAGCGGCAGCCCACCACCGCCCGGCAGCTTTAGATCCAGCAGCAACAGATCGATCCGCCTCTGCTTCAGAATCGCCCGCGCCGCCGTGGCACTCTCCGCGCCCACCACCTCAAACCCCATCCCCGCAGCGATCTGGCAGCAAGCCTTCCGCACCGCCTCATCATCATCGACCACCAGCACATGCAGCAGCCCCAAATGTTCCGCTGAGCTCACCGCATGCGCTCTCGCATCCGGCGCAGAGACCGGCGACACGCCCACCAGCAAACCCGACGGCGAATCCGCGACCCCATCGTCTCTCCTCTGCGATCCATCCAGCCTCTCGCTCAACACCGAAACACCTCCCGCGCCACTGCTTCCTGTTACCGCCGTCTCGAAACCCGCCGTCCTTAGCATGCGATCCATCCAGCCTCTCCCCGTACCACCATCTTCACTCCCGAATCGTTCATTCTTATTCCCTGCATTTCCGACCCCTTCATCTCCGGCCCCGTCATCTCAAACTCCTCCATCGCAAACCTCTCCTGCTCGACCACCGCCTCCAGCCGCTTCATCGCACTCCACTCCACCGAAATGCTCGTCCCCACCTCAGGCTGGCTCTCGATCTCCAGAGCTCCACCCGAGATAGCCACGAGCTCCCGCACCACGCGAAAGCCCAGCCCCCTTCCATTCGCAGAAGAGATCCCGCCGGTCTGCATCAACCGCCGCACCGCTGCCTTATCCATCCCGCAACCACGATCGCTTACCGTCATCACCACCCGGCGCCGCGGCTCCTCCCCTTCGTTCTCCGCCTGCTGCAGCACGCCCTCCACATGGATCGAGATCGCTCCCACCCACGGCGTCGCCTCCGCTGCATTCTTCACCAGGTTCGTCAGAATCCGTTCCACCGACTCCACCGGCACCTTCACCGCCTGAAACGCCCCCACGCCATAAGAGATCTCCACCGTCCGCCCCGCCACCCGGCTCAGCAACCCTCTGCAACGATCCACCACATCCGGCAGCACCGCAAACTCGCCCTGCACCTTCGTCGACCGTCCCGCCCGCGCATGATTCACCAGCCGGTCAATCATCGCCCAGCTGCGATCGCTCAACATCCTCAGCTCGGTCGCATATTCCTTGTGCTCTTCATTCAGCACTCCGGGCAGCGCCAGCAGATCCGAATAGAGACTCAGCGCCCCCAGCAGATTTCCCGCGTCATGCGCCAGTCCCGCGCCCTCCGCTACACCCGCAATCGCCACACCCGCAATCGCCTCCGCATCCGCAGCAGCTGGCGCATCCACCGTCTTCCGCACCGTCGGCATTGCCGAGCCACCAAGACCCATCTGGCGTGTCACATGGCGAAGCGCCGCAAACTTCCCTGAATAAATCTCTGGCCCCGAGGCAGTACTGCTCTGCATTGCCTGCATTCCGTAAATCCACCATTCTCCTGCTTAGTAACCTAGCAGATGCACTTCTGTAATCACTTCAAGTGCCAAACTGGAACTCCCTTCCTAAGTGATTCCACATCAATCCGAACCGCCTTCAATCCACCTCGTCCATCTAAATCGAGCACCGTCCCAATATGGGAACCGAACGAACTCGAAATCCCCCACTCGCGCAAAATCCACAACAAACTACCAATCCAATTCAGGCTTCCCATTATGGAACCAATCCCATTTCGGAACACTCCCCCAAAGGGCTCACACGCCACCCTCCCATCCCGCGAAAAACCTCGCAACTATAATTCCCTAATGTCCGTAACCACCGCCACACCCTCCCCCCAGCTCTTCCGCCCCGACCACCGCCCCGCCGACGCCCTCCGCCAGGTCCGCATCACCCCGCACTACATCGCCATGGCCGAAGGCTCCGTCCTCATGGAGTCCGGCAACACCCGCGTCCTCTGCAACGCCACGATCGAGCAGGGCGTCCCCGGCTGGCTCCGCAACTCCGGCCGCGGCTGGGTCACCGCCGAGTACGGCATGCTCCCCCGCGCCACCCTCACCCGCACCGCACGCGAGAGCGAACGCGGCAAAGTCGGCGGCCGCACCCACGAGATCCAGCGCCTCATCGGAAGATCCCTCCGCAGCGTGGTGGACATGAAGGCTCTCGGCGAACGCACCATCATCCTCGACTGCGACGTCCTCCAGGCCGACGGCGGAACCCGCACCGCAGCCATCACCGGAGCCTGCGTCGCACTGGCTCTCGCTTTAGGCAAGCTGGTCAAAGCCGGCACCCTCAAAACATCCCCGCTCAAACAAATGGTCGCCGCCACCTCGGTCGGCATCGTCGACGGCCATGTCCTCCTGGACCTCGCCTACGAAGAGGACTCCCGCGCAGCCGTCGACATGAACGTTGTCATGCTGGCCAACGGAGGCCTAGTCGAAACGCAAGCAACCGCCGAGCACGACTCCTACACCCGCACCCAGCTAGGCCAGATGCTCGACTACGCCGAAAAGGGCATACACGAACTGCTAGGCGCGCAGCGCAAGATCCTGGACCAGGAAGGCCAAGCGTAAGCCACATCCCGACCAAAGGGAAGACCCAAGCCGCCAGATCCACCAGAAAAGGTATACAAGTCACGAAGTGACCGCCGCCGCGCAGGGCGCCCGTCCCGCAGGACCAGCTGAATGTGCAGCCCCTTGTGACTAAATCCGCATCACCGTACTCCAAACCTGTAGAATCTGTGTCGCCGACATGACACACTCGCACAGGCAGGGAAAACATTGAACATAACCACCCAGCAGACCGCCACCACCCGCGACCCCCAGGCCACCGACGTCCGCGCCATGAGCATCGCCACCGTACTCTTCTTTATGTGGGGTTTTCTCACCTGTCTCAACGACATCCTCATCCCGCATCTCAAAGGCATCTTCAGCCTCAACTACGGCCAGGCCCTGCTCGTCCAGTTCGCCTTCTTCTCCTCCTACTTCATCTTCGCCATGCCCTCCGGCAAACTCGTCGACTGGCGCGGCTACAAACAAGCCATGGTCATCGGCCTCATCGTCATGGCCTGCGGAGCGCTGCTCTTTCTTCCCGCCGCCAGCACCGCGTCCTTCCCACTCTTCCTCTCGGCCCTCGTCATCCTTGCCGCCGGCATCACCTGCCTTCAGGTCTCGGCCAACCCCTACGTCACCAACCTCGGCCCCACCGCCACCGCGGCCAGCCGCCTCAATCTCGCCCAGGCCTTCAACTCCTTCGGCACCACCATCGCTCCCTTCTTCGGTGGAGCGCTCATCCTCGGCGCCATCCAGGCCTCACCCGAGACGCTCAAATCCTTCTCCACCGCAGCCCTTCAGACCTACCGCGAGCAACAGGCATCCTCTGTCCGCCTGCCCTATCTTGGCATCGCTCTCACCCTCCTCGTCCTCGCCGTCGCCATCGGCCTCATCAAGCTCCCCACCACCGACTTCACCCGCGACTTCCGCCCCGGTGAACTTGCCAGCAGCTCCACCGGCAGCATCTGGAAGCACCCCTATCTTCTGATGGCCACCCTCGGCATCTTCGTCTATGTAGGCGCCGAGGTCTCCATCGGCAGCTTCCTCATCAACTACCTCGGCCTGCCCCACATCATGAACCTCCCCGAGCGCACCGCCGCCCACTACGTCTCTTTTTACTGGGGCGGAGCCATGATCGGCCGCTTCATCGGCTCCTACGTCCTGCGTTACGTCAGCACCGGAAAAGCCCTCGCAGCCGCTGCCTTCATCGCCTTCTGCCTCGTCCTTACCACCATGGCCACCGGAGGACCCGTCGCTCTCTACAGCGTCCTCGCCATCGGCTTCTTCAATTCCATCATGTTCCCCAGCATCTTCAGCCTCGGCCTCGCCGGTCTCGGCGAACTCACCAGCAAAGGCTCAAGCCTGCTCGTCCAGGCCATCGTCGGCGGCGCCATTCTGCCCCTCGCCGAAGGCCACCTCGCCGACCGCGTCGGCGTCCAGCACGCCTTCATCATCCCCGCCGTCTGCTACGTCTACATCGCCCTCTTCGGCTTCCTCGCCTCACGCCGCCCAGACATCAATCAAGACCCCAGGCACCCCTCCCACGCCCCAGCCGGTCACTAAGCCGCCATACCCGACACCGCCTCGCACGCCAGCCCGGTCTTCTCTCACCAACCCCAACCGATCGGGAGCCCCACCCTTCGCAGTCTCACCGCGAAGGGTGGGAGTGATAGACCCTACCCAGCGCAGCCATTCGTGGTCGCGAAGCAGGACAACCGGGAACCCGAAAGATCCTGTCAAGCCCAAACCCCAGCTAAACCAAACCAACGCAACAGCTTACGCGTGGCGTATCAGTTCCCTGGCATTTGATAAACTATAGACAGCATCGGAACACAAGCCTCGGGGCCGCTCCCGGGGCTTTTTCATTTAACCGTCAACCCTAACTCCTTTGTTAAGAGGAATCTGCAGCCAACCCTTTTGTTATCTCGTTTTTACAGACCCCCACCCTCCCTATCTCCAGCAAAAGAAGCAACTTACGCGCGGGTAATAGGAGGGGGGTCCCCCCTGGAGGACACATGCCATTCCCACTCTGCCGCCACCTCAAGCCCAACGGATGCCGCTGCCAATCCCCAGCCCTCACCGGCAAAGTTTGGTGCTACTTCCATCAGCATCTCCACCAGCGCCGCCCGCCAGCCCTCCCCAGCACCAACCGCAACTTCAAGCTGCCGCCCGTGCCCGACCGCAGGTCCGTTCAGTCCGCCCTGTCTCTCGTTATCTCCGCCCTCGCCAACGGAGAGCTCAGCACCAGGCGCGCCGGACAGCTGCTCATCGCCCTCCAGATGGCCTCCGGCAACGCCGCGCTCCTCGAAGCCGCCACCCCGCCGAATCCACATCGCAATGACGCCGAGTTGCCCCAGACAGCATCCCATCCGTAACCATCTCCGCCTTCCCGTATCAAAAAGAGCGGGAAGTCTTCCCATCCATTCCACCCGCCCTCGCCCTTCACACCGAACCTATCCTCCGCTGTGTAAAATGGCCCTTCGTAGTCCTTCCATCACTCGAACCCTCTCAGGAGACAAGCACCCCATGATCAAGTTGACACCAGGAAAGTTAGCCGGCCTCAAAGCCGTCTCCGACCATCGTGGCGTGATCGCCGCCGCCGCCATGGACCAGCGCGGATCCCTCCAGAAGTCCCTCGCCAAAGAGCGCGGAGCAGCCGCTGACGCCCACGATCTCGAGGAGTTCAAGACCCTCGTCACCTCGGTCCTCACCAAGCACGCCACCGCCATCCTCCTCGATCCCGAGTTCGGCCTCCCCGCCTCCAAGCACCGCAACGGCAAGGGCCTCCTGCTCGCCTACGAAAAGACCGGATACGACGCCACCACCCCCGGCCGCCTCCCCGACCTCCTCGACCACTGGAGCGTAGCCCGCCTCAAGGAAGCCGGCGCCGACTGCATCAAGATCCTCCTCTACTACACCCCCTATGAGAAGTCGCCTGTCAACGATCTCAAGCAGGCCTGGATTGAGCGCATCGGCGCCGAGTGCATCGCCCACGACATCCCCTTCTTTCTCGAGTTCGTCGGCTACGACGCCGAGGGAGGAGACGAAAAGTCCATAGCCTACGCCAAGAAGAAGCCAGAGATCGTCTCCGGCTCCATGGCAGAGTTCGGCAAAGACAAATACCACGTCGACGTCCTCAAGGTCGAAGTCCCCGTCGAGATGGCCTTCGTCGAAGGCACCAAGTCCTTCAAAGGCGAGAAGGCCTACACCCGCGCCGAGGCCCTGCAGCACTTCCGCGACGCCGCCACCATGACCCACAAGCCCTTCATCTATCTTTCGGCCGGCGTCTCCAACCCCGTCTTCATCGAAACCCTAGAGCTCGCCGTCGAATCCGGAACCAGCTTCAACGGCGTCCTCTGCGGACGAGCCACCTGGAAGGACGGCATCGCCATCTACGCCAAGCAGGGCGCCAAGGCCTTCGAAGACTGGCTCAACACCACCGGCGTAGAAAACATAACCAACGTCAACAACGCCCTCAAACAAGCCCACTCCTGGCACGAAAAAGTCGAATCGAAGTAAGCTGTCAGCGAAGCGGATCACAAAGGGCGCTGCATTCGTGCAGCGCCTTTGCCTTGCCGCAGCGATCGTCCACCGCATCAAGTAAAAAAACGAGCTGCCGTTGAAAGATGTTTCGTTCGACACCCCCGAAGGAGCCTCGCGCGCATCGTAAGCTAGATAAATTCAGAAGGGGTTCAACGAATGAAACACTCGCAGAAAAAACCAGTAACAAAGTCGCTGGCGAAAGGCCTGCTGGCAGGATTGATTGGCGGCCTGGTGGCAACAGCAGCAAAGTCATTTGCCGAAAAGATCTATCCCCCACGCACTCACGGAGAACCGGAACCCTTCGCCCTGCTGGCCGAGAAGCTGGCCGGACATGAGCTGGCAGCCGCACAGAAAGAGATCGCGGCAGAGAAGCTCCATTGGGGATTTGGAGCTCTAACCGGCGCTGCTTACGGAGCCCTCGCAGAGTACTACCCGCAATCTACAGCCAAGGATGGCGCAGGCTTCGGAATGGCACTCACCTCCCTGACCAACGGCACAGCACTGCCCGCGCTAGGTCTTTCGGCTGCACCAGAAGATCAAACCACCCGCGAGCGCACCAGCGAGATGGCCACCTATGTCGTCTACGGCATGGTCACCGAGACAGTCCGCCGAGTAGTAAGAAAGATGCTGGGCTAGAAAAATGTTGGTTAGATCGCAACATCTACCAACACCAGCCAAACCAACTCACTCCGAGGCGAAGCAGGCGAGCCAGGGTTGATTGGCCCAGAGGCGTTCACCACCGTTATAGTTGGCCGCGAAGCCGCTGATGACGGCGCCCGCCTCGTCATCAATCTGCGAGGCATAGTTGAGAACTAGCTTTCGCTTGCGAGCGATCGCGTCGTCTGAAGCTTCGTCCGCAGGAAGCACAACCGCGGTAAGCGGACTGCCAGACTTCGATGCAGTCGCTCTCAGTGCCTCGAGGTCCTCAGAAGCAGAAGCATCGGCAGCCAGGTACGGCAGGTCTTCATAGAAAGCCGTCGGAAGCGCAGCAGTAAACGGCACCGCCGCTTCGCGAACAGTGAGGTGGTCGACATCGTTGCCCACAGCCGCCGGAACGACAAGCGCTTCCATCGCGCCTAGTTCGGATTGCCGCGCGAGAGCCTTACGAATCTTTTCTATCGAGGGGTCGGCAGAGTTCACCGGAGTCGCACACAACTGATCGAGCGGCACTCTGAGCCGGATTGGCGCGTCCTTGAGGTTCAGATCAAGCATGTGAAGGTTGTTCTTCAGCCCCTTCGGCAAGGACTCCTTCACCCGCCGGAGGAAAAGCTCGTCTTCACGCAGACGCATGGCTGAGACGTACGAAAGCTCATCATTCTCGTGCACAAACGCCGCATCCGAGTAAGGAGCATAACGACTGCGCGTGAACACATTGAGCAGCGTCACAGTATGGCGCGCGTTAAGCCAGTGAGTCATGGCAAGCGAGAGTGAGAACGCAGCGTCATCACGGTGCGGAGAGAGAATAAGGATCTTCAGTGTAGGCTCCAGAGCCTATTTTACCGGGCCAGTGCCGGCAGGGATGTGATCACGAGTCTGCGACCAGTTGGCAACCAGGTTGTCCACTACAAGATGGCCAACGCGATAAGCGGAGTCGAGCGCGGGAAGGTACGCGCTGTACTGGCGAACTTTGGTTTCGCCGAGGCTTTCGGCTGCGGTGATTCCAGGCCGCTGCTGATCAAAGTTCGACGCAGTTCGAAGTACAAGGACTCGGTTGATATCGATCCTGTCTGCGTGAGCAAGCCAGGTGAGCGATTGCATGGTGCCGGTATCCTCCATACCGCAGATCGCATAGGTGCCGTGGCCATCGGTCTGATACTTCACCCAATCCCGCGCCCACTGGCTGAGCAGTTTGCCATGCCAGAAGGTTGAGGCAGAAAGATTATCGCCTCGCAGAACAAAGGGAGGGCGATGTGCCGCTTCTTCAGCGTACTGCCGGCGGCGAGCCGCTATTGCTGGTGTGTCAGGAAGCGACGTGTCCTTGGTAAGTGCGAAGGCCCAGTCAACTAGAGAGGTGTTGAGATGATAGATGTTGCCGTCGTCACCAAACCGGGCAGTGCGGGGCTGCTCATACGGAGTGGATTTGCCAAGCGGCACATATCCCGTCGACCAGTCTTTGGGAATCTCCCGTGCGTCAATCTCGTGGGCGAGGTCACCGTCGACGATGTAGTCAGACCAGACTGCAGAGCCGAGCGAACCCATACGAGGATCGATGCCACCGATGCCGGCGACGAGGAAGTAGGCATGCGTAAGGTCGAAGCGTGGGTCGAGGCCTAACGCCATGATAGTTGCGGCGGTGCGGGCGGTTCCAACGCCGGTCAACACGCCGAGGATCCCGTTCTTTTCATTGAGACGGAGGTCGTGATAGCCCGCGGGAAAGGGGATAACCGTATCGAGGTGTTCTCGCTCAACCCAGTATTGATACTCGCCTGGGGCGTCACCACTGTCGGCGCCGACCTCGAACATGTTGATGATGACTACTTTGATCTCAACAGGCTTTAGCGCGCTGGTTCGAGAAGCTGCACAGGAGATGGTTGCGAGCAGAAGAACGGTGAAAATGAGGCGCATAGGCGATGGTATCGCAAAGGGATTGCGCTGCGCTGCTTCATGCGGCGAAACAACGGCAGAGTGACTGCGCCGAGAGGACGACGATGACCCAGACCGGATAAACAAGCGAGAGATGCGAATCTCCAGCTGGCTGAAAGGCGATGCGAAAGTTGTGCATGGGCGGCTCGGCGCCTAAAAAAATACCTGAAAAGAAATCTTGTGCGTCACCGGCTGGCATAGACTGGCGCCATGTTCCGCACGCCCAACAAAAACTGGCACAGAATGACTCTGTCTGTCGCGGCGATACTTTGCGTGAGTTACAGCGCGATCGCCCAGAATCCCAGGATAGCGGCCGATATGGAGCTGCCGCTTTCAGCAGAACAGATGGCGGAGACGACCGGGTTGCTGCCAATATTCAATCGCATGAAGGAGTTGGTGGCTCAGCCCAACGTCGAGCATCAATTCGAACTGATGTCGCTGCAGCAGCAGGTGCTGTTGCAGGTGACGGCGGCGTCGCTGCAGGTGGATGCGGCAGCCGGCCAGATAGCCGCGGAGATTGGCGAGACGAGGGAGCTTGAGAATTATTTGAGCGGACGGCGGGATTCCAAAGTGAATAAGATCAATTTGATCAACCTGGGAGTTGGAGGCACGCTGGCGACGGCAAGCTCTGCATTGGGATTTACGGTACATGATAACGCCGCGGCTGTGACCGGTGTTTTGGCCGGAACTGCGACCGTAGCGCTGAGCCTTATGGGGCTGAAGGCGAGTCGAGGGGAGACGCGTGAGCTGCAGGTGCCGAGCAATATGCTGAGTGAGGTCTTCTCGCACCCTTCGGACGTCAACAACGTTTACCCTCCGATCGTGGCTTCGTTTATGAATGCGACGGCGCCAAATGACGTAGATGGACTATCACGACAGGATCGGCTTATTCGTAGCTGGGAAGATGTGGGACGCATTCCCGCAGTGGATTCGGCGGCTGGACAGGAGAAGATCAACCATCTGACCAGCCTGCCCGGGCAGAAGATCAAACAAACGATTGCGGATCTGGATGACCGGCAAGCGATGTTGTATGACCTGCAGGTGCGGCTGAACTACATGAAACAGGATCTGGCTATCCTGCTGGCCGCAGTCCCGAAGCTCCAAAATGCTCAATTGATTCAACACTAGCTTCGACCACGGTTTATCGACCAACCAAAAATGCTAACGCAGTGACAGAGGAGACCCTTGTAACGAGAGTTGGACTGCCTGCACTATCTCGCATAAGCAAGGAAGGAGCCTGATATGTCAGAAGACACTGCTGCAGTTGTAGTGACCATCACTTTCTTTGCAGTGATGGCCGCTTGGATTCCTTTAGTCGAGTGTTGTAGGAGGACGATGCGAAAGCAACCGAAGCCCGAGCGACAAAGCAAGAATGCCCGGGTCTTCGAGATGAAGTCCGAGATGAGGCCCAAGACCCGCGACAAAAAAGGACATGGATACGAGACGGTCGTGCTGATTACGATGATAACGTCGTTGTGTTCGCTGGCCCTGCTGAACTGATTCGAGCTAGACGCCTTTCTTGATCGGCTCCCAGATGAACTTGTGAATCTGTAGTGACAAACGAGCGTCAATTCCATCGGCCATCATCCACTCGACGAGGATGCGAGGGTCGAGAATGGCGTTGTCAGTTGTTCGGAGCAAGCTAGGAGCCTTATTGAACGCGGGGCTCAAAAGAATCTGGCCAGCCTTCTCGTGGAGAGCGTAAGTGCGGATGAAGTCGCGTGCGAAATCGTAGTCTGCTCGATTTGAGATAACGAACTTTACCTCGTCATTTTTCGTGAGCGCGTCGAGATTTTCCATGCGAAAGCTATTGGCTGCGCTGCCCGCCCCGGGGCATTTGACGTCGACAATCTTGTGAACCGCTTTGGGAACATCCGCCAAAGGACGCTCGCCACTGGTCTCCATCATCAAGGTGTAGTTCTGCGCCAGCAGTCGCTCCATCAGCGGCAGCAGTTCCTTAGCCTGGAGCATGGGTTCTCCACCCGTAACCTCAATGAGACGACAAGGAGCAAGCGCTTCAATCTGCGCGACGACCTCATCGGCAGTGAACCCCTTACCGCCCGAGAAAGTGTACTCGGAGTCGCACCAGGCACAGCGAAGGTTGCAGCCCGCAAGGCGCACAAAGATGCATGGGAGGCCAGCGAACGACGACTCGCCCTGGACGGATTTGTAAAGTTCGATTAAATGCATTTCGTGTCGAAAATACTTCAATGGCAAAGGGAGAAGATTGGCCGAACCCATGAGCTTCACTACTCGTAGTAGCGGGCAAAGCTCGTGTCGGTCTCGTAGAGGGTGCAGTCTTTCACGCGGACGCGTCCGCCGGTCATCTCATGAAGCTGACTGCTTGTTTGTTCGTAAAAATACTTGGCAAGATTCTCGGCACTGGGGTTGATCTCTTTGTCAAAGGGTGCAAGGTCATTAATCATGAAATGGTCAAGATAGTCGACAGTCGGGCGCATCACCTGCTTTAGGAGCTTGAAATCAAGCAGCATGCCAGCCTCGTCGAGTTCTTCACCAATAAGCGTGACGAAGACCTTATAGTTGTGGCCATGCGGGTTTTCGCACTTGCCCCGATAGTTACGGAGGTAGTGGCCGGAAGAAAAACCGGCTTCTACAGTTACTTCGAACATGAGTCTAGAGATCCCTTCGATCTTTCAGTGCCGCGTCTGGAGGTGTGTGAGTGGGCTGAGGACGTGGCGGCAGCCTCTCTTCGATTGTACCGTTTTGCGCGGGCGGACGGGGCTAGTGGCGGCGTTTGGCGCGGCGGCTCTCTTCGTCGCGACGCTCAGCCTGCTCGAACAGCGAAGACAGGATGCCAGCGAGCGCGACCAGGAGGCCAACGACAAAGAGGCCAAGCCCCATTGTGCGCCAGAGAGAGGCATCGCCAGGCGAACCGGGCTGCTGGGCAATGTTGGTGTACGCAACACCGCAAGAGATGAGAGCAAACAAGACAAGACTGCCAGCGAGGATGTAGAGGTTGCGTCCCATGCGAGTAGTCCTATTTTACGGTGAGAACGACAGGCGCGAATTTACCTCAGCTTGTAGATGCGAGCCTCCCAACCTGCGAGATTGAAGGTGTCAGTAACAAAACCCGCGGAGTCAAGATTCGAAAGGACAAGGGAGTCTACCTTGACTTTGGCAGGTAGGGTGTAGGCTACAGGGCCTGAGCTAAAGTTCAGCACGACGAGGTATCGATCCGACCCAAGAGTACGAGTGTAGGCGAAGATGGATTTGTTCTCCGGGTCGAGATCTTTGTAGTCGCCATAAACAAAGGCCTGGTGAGCCTGGCGAAGGGCGATGAGCTTCCGAGTGTAGTTGTAGATGGAATTAGGGTCGGCTACTTCGACGCTGGCGTTAATCTGCGTGTAGTTTGGATTTTCCGCAAGCCAGGGCTTGGCTGCCGTCGTAAAGCCGCCATTCGCAGATCCGTCCCACTGCATCGGAGTTCGCGAATTGTCACGACTCGTATGCCGAAGATCGGCAATAAAAGTTTCCTCGGGGACCTTCCCAGTCAGAACGTTCGCCTTATAAGCATTCTTGACTTCAATGTCGTCGAAATCATTAATGCTGCGGAAAGGGTAGTTGGTCATTCCGAGTTCATCGCCTTGGTAAAGGAACGGCGTTCCCCGGAGAGTAAGCAGCATCGTCGCAAGCAACTTAGCAGAAGGGACGCGAAACTCCGGAGAGTCGTCGCCGAAAGTCGAGACGATGCGCGGGTTGTCATGGTTGGAGAGGAAGACCGTATCCCAGCTATGGGTGTCGAGCACTTCCGTGTGGCGAGCATAGATCGCCTTGAGCGTCAGCAGATCAAAAGGCTTCAGCTTGATGCCATCGCGGTTGGAGCGAATGGCGTCGAAGTTGAAGATCATGTTCAGTTCATGGCGGTTATCGCCGACCATGAGGGGAGTCTGTTCAAGAGAGATGCCAAGAGCTTCGCCTACCGTCATGACGTCATACCTGGCCATGACGTTGCGACTCATCTCCTGCAGATAGTCATGCATGTGGGGCCCGTTGGCATAGGCGTTGCCATAGTTGTGGAGTTGGTCAGGAGTCGGGTCCGGGAAGGCCGGATTCTTCGAGATAAGCGGAATCACGTCCATACGAAAGCCATCGACGCCCTTGTCGAGCCAGAATCGCATAAGACTGTAGACCTCTTCGCGAACCTTGGGATTGTCCCAGTTGAGGTCAGGTTGTTTTACGGCGAAGTAGTGAAGATAGTACTGGTCCGTGGTGGGATCGAACTGCCATGCAGAGCCAGAGAAGAACGACGGATCGTTGTTTGGCGGCAGCATCCCAGGCCTGCCATCCGGGCCAGCGGGGCCGGGCCTACCATCACGCCAAAAATAATAGTCGCGGTAAGGATTGTCTTTAGATTTGCGGCTTTCGACGAACCAATGGTGTTCATCAGAGGTATGGTTGACAACGAGGTCGATGATGAGCCGCATGTGGCGCTGCTTGATCCCGGCGAGCATCGTATCGAAGTCAGCCATAGTGCCGAACTCGGCCATCACTTTCCGGTAGTCGCGGATGTCGTAACCGTTGTCGGCGTTAGGCGAGTCGTAGTGCGGGCTGAGCCAGATGACATTAACCCCAAGCTTCTGCAGATAGTCGAGCTTCGAGGTGATGCCGGGAATATCACCGATCCCGTCGCCGTTTGAGTCCTTGAAGGATCGCGGATAAATCTGATAAACCACCGCCTCCTTCCACCATGCGGGCTGGTAGCCATTCACAAGAGCGGGCGCAGGCGTCGGGCTCTGTGACTGAAGCAAGGTCATAGGCGCTAAAGTAGCCAGGAAGAGAGCGAGGGTGGTGAGTTTGGGTGGCTTCACCGAATTATGCTCTACGCATCAATCGAGTGAGTCAAGCGGGGTGCTCAAAGAACTGTTCGACGTCAGAAATCTCCTGCGTGAGCCGGTAGGGCGGGAGAGACTCGAGAAAGATTCGGCCATAGCGCTGACGCTGGATTCGCGGGTCAAGGAGCATGAGGACACCTCGATCGTTGAGCGAGCGGATCAGACGGCCAAAGCCCTGCTTGAGGGTAATCACGGCGTTGGGAATCTGGTAGTCGAAGAACGGTTTGCCGCCAAGTGCTTCGATGGCCTCCATCCGCGCCTCAACGATCGGGTCGGAGGGAACAGCAAATGGAAGGCGGTCAATGATGACGCAGGATAGCTGATCGCCTTGCACGTCGACTCCCTGCCAGAAGGAGGAGGTGCCGAAGAGGACGGCGTTAGGCGTATCGCGGAACTGTTGCAGCAGAACGTGACGTGGCGCAGTGCCGTGCAACAGCAGCGGATAAGGGAGTTCGACGAGCAGTCGCTCGTACGTGTTGCGCATCTGCGCATAGCTGGTGAAGAGGCAGAAGGCGCGGCCCTTCGTAATCTCAAGCACTCGGCGAATGCGCTCGGCCGCACGCTCGGGAAAATCTGGCTCGCGTGGGTCGGGCATATTAGGCGGGAGGTAGAGCAGCGCCTGCTTTTCGTAATTAAAATGCGAAGGGACGATCAGCTCTCGAGCAGTAGTAAGGCCAAGGCGTTTGCGGATGTGGTCGAAGCCACCCGAAACGGTAAGCGTCGCCGAAGTGAGAATGATAGAGCTGTAGCTATCGAAGAGCGACGTAGTCAGCAACTCGGAGACGTCAATGGGAGTCGCTTGCAGATGTGTGTGAAAGCTCGCTTGCCCTGCTCCGCGCGCAAAGTTCCGTACCCCACCGGCGACGCGACGCTCGATCCAGAAGACGGTGTTTCGGTCAGTCGATTCGAGCAAAAAGGCCAGGTGAGCGCGAATGTCAGCAGCACGCTTGCGTAAACCAGAAGCCTCTTCGACATTCTTGAGATGATCGAGTTCGCCTTCGAGTCGAGTAAGCGCATTCAGGGTGGCCGTGTAGGTATCGCCGCTCTCTTCCAGAAAAGCTTCGCGGTGAAGGAAGGGCATGCGTCCCCCGCCATTCGGTATCCCCATGGGATCCGTCGGAAGAACAGAGAAGAACAGGCGCGAGCGGTCTTTGAGAGTAGCGCAGGCGCTCTCGATCGCTGACGTGCTGGCTTGTTTCGCCTTGAGCATCATCTCTACATCGCGCGTAAGCTCGTCAACGCGCTGAGTAGAGAGTCCAATGCCGAAGTAGTTCGAGGCAATCTCTTCCAGCTCATGCGCCTCATCGAAGATGACACAAGCAGCCTCAGGCAAAATACCGGCATCAGGTGCGCCCGCCGCCTGCTGCTTGATGTTCAGGTCCGCAAAAAAAAGATGGTGGTTGACGATGACGATGTCCGACTCGAGTGCCTTGCGCCGCATCCCCGTGACAAAGCAGCGCTCCCAGTCCGGGCAGCTCTGGCCAAGGCAAACCTCGGTGCGGGCATCAAGCTTGTGCCACAAGGCGGAGGCCTCCGGCAGATGATCGAGCTCCGCACGGTCTCCGGTCTCAGTCGTCTTCTCCCACGTCGCAATTTGGTGAAACTGATCAATCTCTTCTAGACCATTCAGAAGGGGGTTATCCCGAAGCGCATAGAGCTTGTGCCGGCAAAGGTAGTTGGCACGGCCCTTCATATAGCAGACCTTGAGCGGCCCAAGAAGAGATTCAAGGAATGGAACATCCTTGAAATAAAGCTGCTCCTGCAGATTCTTGGTGCCAGTGGAGATGATGACGCGCTGGCCCCGCTCTCGGGCTAGCCGCAGAGCAGGCAAAAGATACGCAAGCGTCTTCCCCGTTCCCGTCCCGGCTTCAACAATCAGGTGACGTTTCTCCTTGAAAGCAGATTCAATGGCTCGCGCCATGTCGTACTGCCCTTGACGATGCTCAAAAGCCAGCGAAGATTGAGACAGGATGCCGCCGGGAGCAAAGAAATCATGGAGATTCGGCAGATTCTCCGGCTGAGCGGGCGTAATCGAGATGGGAGCGGTCGTAGACAAGGCAATTTGCTTGAGGATCAGCGGCACAGAAGCTTTGCAATTTCTATAATAGAGGGGGAAGCGAAGAATTAGCGTAATAAGCCTGGCCGCCTGATGCGTGCGCGGGAGAAAGTTGGACGTTCCGTGGCTCAGAAAGACGATAGAAAGCGGTTAGGCAAAAAGCACAGGCAGGCCAGCACGCGGCCCAAAAAAGGTCGTGCCCCGAAGTCCACCCCAACGACGGGGGCCATCGATCCGCGGAAACGGAAGATCCTTTCGACGAAGCGAGCCGCAGTAGACAAGGCTTCGCGAGTCACCAAGCAGTCCCCAGACCGGGAAAAACGGAAGGCGATCCGTCCTGACGGAGCAACCCCCAAAAAGCCGGCGGGGACAGTTCGTCCAAAGCTCGAAAGGCCCGCTGACGGGATTGTCGGGCGACAGACGCCACGTTCGGCGAACGTCGCGGGTCGCGAACGAATCGAGGACGACTGGCGGGATATCGAACTCCTCGCTTCCCAGATGGTCACCGAGACCGAACGCGCCGACGCGCGCGAACTGCCCTTGATCGCGATCTGCGGCCGCCCAAATGTAGGGAAAAGTACCCTCTTCAATCGCCTGACGGGTTCGCGTCGATCGATCGTAGGCGATGAGCCGGGGATTACCCGCGACCGCATCTATGGCGAGATCGAGTGGATGAACCGTGCAGCCAGAATCGTCGATACTGGCGGCGTCGTACCGGACGACGAAGCTCTGATCCCGTCAGAGATATTTCGCCAGGCGAAGGTTGGATTGGAAGAGGCCGATGCGATTGTGATGGTCGTAGATGGCCGTACTGAGCTGGCCTCCCCCGATCTCGAACTTGCGCGACTGCTTTTGCGCGGCGGAAAGCCAGTGTTTCTCGCTGTAAACAAAATGGACACCGACGCAATGCAGTCACAGGCGGAGAACTTCCGTCGCCTTGGATTCAGAAATGTGCTCCCCATCTCGGCCGAACACGGTTCAGGAATGGGCGATCTACTGGATGCGGTCTTCGAGGTACTCCCCGAGCCAGAGGAACACATCGAAGAGCCGGAAGTGATGCTCACGGAAAACGACGAAGCGGAAGAAGATGAGACGGGTCCGGACTTTTCCATCTCTCCCGCGGCGACCCTTATGACGGAAGCGTCAGAGGTTACTGCGCCGAAGCGACCACGTATGCTCCGATCGCACGGTGAGTATGAGAGCCGCGAGACGAAGATCGCGATCATCGGACGACCGAACGTCGGCAAGAGCACGCTTCTGAATGCTCTCACTGGAACCCAGCGGGCCATCGTCTCACCCATCGCAGGAACCACTCGCGATGCCGTCGACGAGGTGGTGGAGCGCGGCGGCCACGCATTCCGATTTGTCGACACCGCAGGAATTCGCCGGAAGGGCAAGACGAAGCTGATGGCCGAGAAGCTGTCAGTCATCATGGCCCGAAAGCATCTGGAAGCCGCGGACGTCTCGTTGCTGATCATTGATGCAGCGGAGGGTGTTGCCGCGCTCGACGCGAACATCGGCGGCTATGCGCACGAGAGCGGACGCAGCGTAATTATCGTCGTCAACAAGTGGGATCTGATGACTCGCACCGGCAAAGATGGCATGCGCCTCTTCGACGGCAAACCGCCAGCCGATCAAAAGCTCTACGAGCAGGACGTTCGGGACAAGTTGAAATACCTCGAATATGCGCCGTTGCTGTTTATCTCGGCAGCCGATGGGAAAAACATAGAATCCGTCTTCAAAAAAGTAGAGTTGGTCGCACGAGAGAGACGAAAACGCGTAACCACCGGCCAGATGAACCGTTTTCTGGAGAAAGTAGACTTCCAAAAGGCAAGCGTGCCGATGAACAAGCGCGTCCGGATCTACTACATGACGCAGGGTGCGGTTGCTCCTCCGACGTTTGTGCTCTTCACGGATAAGGATGTGAAAATGCACTTCTCGTTCGAGCGCTTTCTGGGCAACCAGATCCGGGAGAACTTCGGGTTTATCGGAAGCCCAATCTGGTTCAAGATCAAAGCCCGAAACAAGAAAAAAGCAGAGTAGAAACCGAGAGTTAAACTGGACTGAACTGCGGAGAAGCCACTTCCGGAAACGGAGGCGGCCCTTTCACGGCACGGAACAGTGTCTCCTACCTTGCGAAGGCGAGCCACTCCTTCCAGGCAACGAGAGCACGATCACATTGGAGTTTGTGGCGCTCTTTTTTGTCGCGGATTGTTTTTCTAAGATTCTCTTCCAGAGGGGGCAGGAGGTCGAAGGTGATGTTGGCCGGTTGAAACTTTTTCGTGTCGGCATGGGTAATGTAGTGGGTCAGCGAGCCGTTAGCGCTCAGGCGAGGCGCAATTGCGGGCACGTTGCCGTTCGCGATCGATGCAGCATAGATTCCCGCAAGCATCCCAGACGCGATCGACTCGGTATAACCTTCAACGCCGCTGAGCTGACCAGCGATCATAATGCCCGCGTGCCCTTTGAGCTGGAGGCTTTCAGTAAGCAGCGACGGGGCGTGGATGTAGGTGTTTCGGTGGATCTGACCGTAGCGCAGAAAAGTAGCGTTCTCGAGGCCGGGAATAAGTTTGAGAACACGGTTTTGTTCGCCGTACTTCAAATGATTCTGGAAGCCTACAAGGTTGTAAGAGTCGGCGCGGAGATTCTCCTGGCGGAGCTGAACGACCGCATAAGGCCACCGGCCTGTCTTTGGATCGGTGAGCCCAACGGGCTTCATAGGACCGAAGCGAAGCGTATCGCGACCACGACGGGCCGTCTCTTCAATGGGGAGGCACCCTTCGAAGTACTGAAGCTTCTCGGCCGTTCCGGTCACAGGAAACTTCTCCCAGTCCTTCGATTCCACCGCCTCCGCAGTCGTCAAGGCCTCCATGAACCGCTCGTACTCTTCTTTGGTGAAGGGACAGTTGATGTAGTCGGCGGTGCCTTTGTCATATCGCGCCGCGAAGTAGACCTTCGACATATCGATGGTCGAGGCGTCAACGATAGGAGAGATGGAGTCGTAGAAAGCCAGATGGTCAGACCCAGTAAGGCGTTGGAGTTCGTCGGCAAGCGCCGCGCTGGTCAGCGGACCTGACGCAAGGATCGTGAGAGTGTCAGGGTCAGCCTCGTTGAGCGCAGTCACCTCTTCACGGTGAACACGAATGCGAGGCTCCGCGGCGATGCGTTCGGCGACGCGTTTGGAGAATTCAACGCGGTCAACCGCAAGCGCATGTCCAGCAGGAACAGCCGTAGCATCCGCTTCGGCAAGCAGGATGCTGCCCGCGCGTCGCATCTCCTGCTTTAGCAGCCACGGAGCAGTATTTTCGGACTCTGACTTCAGTGAGTTGGAGCAGACGAGTTCGGCAAAATCAGAGGTCTGATGCGCTTCAGTGGAACGCGTCGGGCGCATCTCGTAAAGATCGACCTCGCAGCCACGTTTTGCTGCCTGGAGTGCTGCTTCGGGGCCGGCCAGACCGCCGCCGATGATCTTAATTCTTCTGGTTGTCATGCCTCCCCCTCCTCCCTTGTTTTCTGTCAAAGTATTCCAACGAAACAACTTACACCTGGACTTAGTTCGTAAGCTATTGGTCCCAGGGGTGAATTTTGGGCAAAGCCTTCCATCCACAGGACTTACCTGCGATATTGCAGGATGAAGTAACTTGAATTTGATCTTGCCCCCTGTCTCTAATTATACCGGCGGCGTCAAGCTCCCGACCGCGAGACCTAGCCATGCAGAACCGATAAACGGAAGTCTCGACTGAAAAATCCCCTCTCTGGGAATACCCCGTTCGTGTAGTGGGGAGATGGTTGGCTATCGGTCATAATGACAACTTAAGAGGTCTCCCATGGACCAGACGCTGGTAGATGTTTTTGAGCAGGCCCGCAAAGTGGTCGCCGATGCAGACCGTAAGGTTGCAGAAGAAGAGGAACGGCGCAGAGAGAGTGAGCGAGAGAGTCTGATGCAGCAGCTCGGCGTCCGCATCGAAGATGCCTTCGACTTCACCAGCAAGGAAAAGCTGGAGTTGGAACCGCGCCTTGATGTTCAGGACGGCGTTGCAGTCGTGGAGTTTGTGGTCAGGAGTCTGCGGGCCATCTTTCTGCTGTCCCCAAATGAAAGCAATACATGGACGCTTCAGGTGATCGCGGACGGCCGTGAGCCGCAGGTGCTTAGCGAATTCCAAGGTGGGACGAAGACCGAACCTGCATCCCGGCGTCTGGCAGCGGCGCGGATCGTGACGATGGTTGGCGACTGCGTTCAAAACGCCAAAAGACCACCGCAGGCTGCTCCGAACACAAAACCATCATCAAGATTGCAACTCCATGACGACACGAAGCCCCAACGCACTTACGGAACCATGGGCAAATTCATGGGCGTCTAGCCCATATTTCTACTTAGACAGCGCGGCTAGGGCTTTCAATGGCTTGCCGGAGACCTGCATGCCCTTCCACTCGGTTTTCATGACTGCTCCCAGGGAGTGGTAAAAGTCGATGGAGGGCTGGTTCCAGTCGAGCACGCTCCACTCAAAGCGAGGACAACCTTCTGCTACGGCGATTGCGGCGACGCGAGTGAGGAGAGCTTTGCCGATTCCCTTCCCGCGATACTCAGGGCTGACGTAGAGGTCTTCGAGATAGATGCCTGCGTGACCGCGCCAGGTGGAATAATTGTAGAAGTAAAGAGCGAAGCCGGCGGGGGTGGCCGCGTCTGCGTCGGTCAACTCCGCCATGATGCAATCGAAGCGCCTGGTCTCTCCGAAGCCGTCGCGCAGGAGGTCGTCTTCGGTGGCGAGGACAGCGTCCGGTTCGCGCTCGTACAGGGCGAGGTCGCGGATGAACCGCAGTATCTGCGGGACGTCGGCTGGGGTGGCGGTACGAAGGGTGATGGATTCCATGGTCTGAAACAGATTATTCGATTGTGGCTTGCAGCGTGCTCAAGTTATGGGTTTGACTTTGCTCCGGATTGGGCAGCGAGCCACTTGTCGAAGGGAATATTGAAATCGAAGAGCTGCTTTTTGTTGCCGTCTTTGTCCGCTACGGTGTGGACCATCTTGACGTAGAGCTCAGCGCCCTTCAATGGCTGGTCAGGCAGTTGGCGAACGTCATAAAAAAGATAGCCGTCCAGGGTGCTGTGCGGGTTGACCGTGGTTCCATTGAAGCCGAAGTCGTTATCGTCTTTGGTGATCTGCTTATCGACAGGCTTGTCGTGAACGGTGACTGGCGGTAAGGGCAGCGGAAGAGGAATCTTCCGGCCGGCCGTACCCTTGGTGGAGAAAAGCCGGCGTTGAAGATCATCGTCGGTCGCAGCCGGAATCTTGTCGTTGTTGATGGAAATGAACTGGATACGGGCGTCGTCGAGAGAGAGCGCCGCGTCGCTGTCGTTCGTAAAGATGACGCGGACAGCGACAAAACCGTGCTGAATATAAGGGAGCCGGAAGAAGTCGCAGTCTTTAGGGTTGTCGCAAGGATCAGCCGCAACAGTGACCTTTTCGTTGGGGTGCACCTCGAAGGCAGCGTACTGGTTGGCTGGTTTTACCGGCGGCGCTTTCTTATCAGCGGCCAAAGCACTGCCCGCAAAAAAGCAGAAACTAGTTACTAGTAGGATCGGAGTCGAGGGGAACCGGTGGGACTTCATAGCCAGGGTTGATTATCATCTCCGCTGGCGTACAACGTAAAGCGAGGGCTCGGCGACGGTGATGATGGTGGTCTATAGCGCGTTGCTGGTGGCCGTGCTGGTGGTAGGCGCTCCCTACTGGCTGGTGCGGATGGCAACCAGCGGGCGATACCGGGCAGGGCTACGAGGACGGCTGGGACTTGTACCGAAGAGCTTGCAAACGGTGGTCGCCGGGCGAAGCGTTATTTGGGTGCATGCCGTAAGCGTCGGCGAGGTGATGGCCGCAACCCGGTTGATACGCGAACTGAACGTGAGGCTGCCGGGTTCGCTAGTGGCGGTTTCGACGACCACGGAGACGGGTCAGAGGCTGGCAAAGGAGAGACTGCCCGATTCGCCCGTGTTTTATCTGCCGCTGGACCTCAAATTCCCAGTAAGGAGGTACTTGCGCGTGCTGAGACCGCAGATGCTGGTCCTTATGGAGAGCGAGCTGTGGCCGCGGCTGATCGCCGAGTGCTCCAAAGATGGAACTCCGGTCGTAGTGGTGAATGCGCGGATCTCGGATCGTTCGTTTCCCCGCTACATGCGGCTGCGGCGTCTGTGGCGACCATTCCTGGAGATGATCACTCTGTTCCTTGCACAGAGTGCCGAAACCGCGGACAGGTTGATAAAAATCGGCGCTCCCGAGACGCGGGTACGGGTGACCGGGAATCTGAAGTATGACGTGCAAACAAGAGCCGACAACGACATGACGAGACGAATCACGTCGACGCTATCCGGAACCAGGCTGATCGTCGCGGGGAGCACCCTTGCCGACGAAGAGGAGACGCTTCTCGCTGCGTGGTCTGCGATCCGGCAGGCTGTTCCCGATGCGGCGCTCCTGATAGCTCCGCGCCATACCGATCGCTTCGATGAAGTCTTACAGCTGATTCGAAAAAATGGATCCCCGTTCGTTCAATGCAGCGAACTCATGCAGAACGCTGAGCCCATCGCGGGCGGAACAATTCTCTTTCTGGACACGATAGGAGACCTTGCATCTGTTTATGCTCTGGCATCGGTAGCCTTCGTCGGGGGGAGCCTGGTTCCCAAAGGCGGACATAACCCGCTTGAGCCCGCACAGTTTGGCGTGCCGATTGTCATGGGGCCTTCCTTTGAGAACTTTCGTGAGATCGTTGAGACCATGCAAGAGGCAAACGCGATTCGTATCGTAGCCAGAGAAAAACTTACTGAGACGTTGATCGAAATGTTGCGAGAGAAAGACGACTCCCACGCACTTGGGGAACGCGCCAGAGTAGTATTTCAATCTCAGTCAGGATCGACAGTGCAAACAGCTCAGGCCATCGTGGCGCTGTTGGAGGAGAAGGCGGGGACGGCGCGATGAGCGTGCGACGGCCATGGCTGCTTCCGCTGGCTCCCCTTTACGGTGCTGCGCTTGCGTTGAAGAAGCAACTTTTTGCATGGGGCTGGTTGAAGCGCAGCCACCTCGAAAGCACTGTGATCAGCGTGGGCAGCGTCTCAGCGGGCGGCGCAGGCAAAACGCCTTTTGTGTTGATGCTGGCCGGTATCCTGCGTCATCGCGGCTATGCAGTGCGAATCCTGACGCGAGGCTACAAGCGCAGTTCGGAGATGATCGCAAGGGTCGAACCGTTCGATGACGCCCGCTGGCATGGCGATGAACCCGTCCTGCTGGCACAGCGCTCCGGAGTGCCGGTGTACGTGGGAGCAGACCGCTATCAGGCTGGCGTGATGGCGGAACAGGGCGAGCCCTCGGAGAAGCTGGTCGTTCATCTGCTGGACGACGGATTTCAACACCGGCGACTCGCCCGCGATATAGACATCGTTTTGCTAACTCAGGAAGATGTCGACGACACGCTGCTGCCAGCCGGAAACCTCAGAGAACCGCTTGAGGCGATATCGCAGGCGGACGTAGTGGTTCTCCGCGAGGAAGAGGCGGACTCGCTTCGAAGCGTAGTCAACGGATTGAGCGAGGCGAAGAAGAAGCCGTCGATCTGGACCATTCGCCGAACCCTCAGTCTGGGCGAGGGCGGCGAAGTAGCCCTGCCCACAATGCCGCTTGCCTTCTGCGGAATTGCAAGACCCGAAAACTTTACCAGGATGCTGGCGGCGCAGGGTTATGAGCCCGTAAAGACAGCAGCCTTCGAAGATCACCATGCTTACAACGAAGACGATATCGCCCATTTGATGCGGCAGGCTCGCGGGGTCGAAGCGAATGGATTTGTAACCACCGAGAAGGACTCCGTGAAGCTGACGCCGATCCTGCGAGACAGGCTCGAGACGGTGGGACCCATTGTGGTCGCACGCCTCTGCGTGGAGTTGCTGGACGAGAAGCAGTCGCTGGAGCAGTTAGTAACGATGGTGGGCAGACTGGATCGCCGCCACCACTAGAATCCGTAGGGATCGGACCCGCGTGAGAAAATGATGCCTTGGCCATCGAACTCCAGCCCTCTCCCTCGCTCAGTGTCGCAACCCATGCGTCTACTTATTCGCGAAGCGTCCTGATCGTACGGATTGGTGCTATGGGAGATGTGCTCCACGCAATGCCTGCGGTCGCGGCCCTACGGCAACAGCATCCCGAGTGGCTTATCGGCTGGGCGATCGAGCCGGCCTGGAGTGTACTGCTGCAGGCGTCAACCGACTTCAACCGTATCCCCCGAAAAACCGAGCGCAGCGACAGGAAACCATTGGTCGATCGATGGCACCCTGTGCCGGCCAGAGCCTGGAGCAAGCACCCCGTTGCTCTATCCACGCTGGCCGAGATCAAGACGACGCGTCGCGAACTCCGAAGGTCCCGATATGACATCTGCGTCGACATGCAGGGTTCGATCAAGTCAGCATTCGTGGGGCGAATGGCCGCCGCATCAGTATTTGCCGGTCCGTCGAAGCCCCGGGAGGCACCCGCAAGCTGGCTCTATAGGCAACGAATTCCAACCAGCGCGACCCATGTAGTCGAGCAGGGGTGCGAGTTGCTCAGCGCCGCAGTAGGAGAAACTCTGAGACCAGCAGCCGTCACGCTTCCGGTAGATCCAAAGGCTGAGTTATGGTGCGACAGACTTCTAGCTCAAATATCCCTGACCGGAAAAAGGTTCGCGTTCCTCGCACCTACTGCCGGCTGGGGAGCGAAGCAATGGCCCGCGGAGCGATATGGTGCCCTCGCTGCCGCCCTCGGCCACGCCGGCTACCATTCGCTGGTCAACGAAACTCCAGGCCATCGATTCGCAGATGCCGTCGTCAACGCAAGTGAAGGTTTTGCAACCGCCGTTCCCTGCTCCGTCGAGCAGATGATCTCTCTCCAACGCCGAGCCGGTGTAGTGATAGCCGGAGACACCGGACCACTGCATCTCGCAGCCACGCTGGAGCGGCCAGTCGTCGGCCTATACGGCCCCACCGATCCCTCCCGGAATGGTCCCTACATGCCCGACACTTCAAAGGTCCGAGTATTGCGCCACGAGTCCAGCCGGACCGACCACTCCCGCCATAAGGAGACGGAGACAGGGCTCATGCAGATATCGACCGAGGAGGTAGTCGAAGCAGCGCTCGAGCTACTTCGCGACGGACAGGATAAGGTAAGACTGTGAGCGAACGAACGACATGGCAGAGAATCGCACGGCGGATTCGCGTACCGCTGGGATTCGTCTTTGCCGCAGTATTTCTGTGGCTGGCCAGACCGACCGGTAAGACCATGCTGCTGAGCCTCCTGCTGGTAGTGCCGGGCGTATGGCTCCGAGCCTACGCGGCGGGATATGTGCGCAAGAACGCCGAACTGACCTTCACCGGCCCCTACGCCTATACGCGAAATCCTCTCTACCTGGGCTCCATGCTGATCGCCTTCGGATTCGCAGCAGCGGCAGGCAGCTGGGTGATCCTGATTGCGTTGACCACGCTCTTCGCCGCCATCTACATCCCCACCATCCAGAGCGAGGAAGCCTATCTGCGAGAGCACTTTGCAGACTTCGACAACTACTCCGCCAAGGTGCCCCGCCTGCTGCCGCGACTGACCCCGGCAACGTTTCCCGCAAATCAGAACGCCAGCGGCGGCAGGTTCTCCTGGCAGCAGTGGCAGCACCACCGCGAGTACAATGCTCTAATGGGTGCTGGCGCGATCTATCTGGCGCTGGCGGTCCGGCTTTTTCTCCATCACCGCGGGGTTTTGGAGAGTCTGCGCTAAGGCGTGGAGGGCTGGGGCAGCCCACAAACTTCAACTCGTGAGAGTGCTGCCCTTTGCTGAAGCCGGAACGGTCTTTTCTTGCACTTTTCTTCCTGATGTTGTGTTCCACGGCTTCGCTAACGGCGAGAGCGCAGCTTCTAGGGTTAGGACCCAAGCCGACGCCGGCTCCTGTTGTCATTCCAACCCTGCAGCCGCCACAGCCCGGTTTTACCTTCCCCGAGAAACAAACCCTCACCTTTACCGTTGACTGGCGCGTGTTTACGGCCGGCACCGCAGTCTTTCAGCTAGAGCAGCAGGGGACAGTGCAAAAGATTGCGGCTACAGCTGACTCAACCGGCGCCGTGACCATGCTCTTTCCCGTCATAGACAAGTTCCAGGCAGGATTCGACACCAAGACCGGTTGCTCCACCGGCTTCACCAAACAGCTGCAGGAGGGACGCCGCAAGGTCTCCAGCGAGCTGAGCTTCGACTACTCCCAGGGTAAGCAGAAGCAGATCGAAAAGAACCTCGTAAAGGGCACTTCGAAGGAGGAGGTAGCCTCGATTCCAGCATGCGTAACCGACTCCCTCTCCGCAATCTTCTACGCGGCGTCCCAGCCGATGGCAGTCGGTCAAAGCATCCGATTTCCCCTGGCGGACTCGATGCGCACCGTCACCGTGGCCATGAAGGTCGAGTCCAAAGAAGAGATCAAAACCCCCGCGGGAACCTTCCAGACCCTCAAAGTAGAGCCGACCGCCGATGAGGGCATCGTAAAAAATCGCGGACACATCTGGGTCTGGTACACCGACGACGCACGCCACATGCCCGTGCAGATTCAGGCACGTCTCTTCTGGGGAACGATCACCTTCCACCTGCAGTCGTACGATACGAAATAAGAAGAAAGACGGTTTTTTGATGACAGATCCGACAGACCCGACAGACCCGACAGACCCAAAGCACGATGCAGCATCAGATCCACACCAAGATCCAGACAAGTTCGTGACCGTAGGCAAGTTTCTCGAGCCCGTGAACGCCCAGATGGCGAAGGGGCTGCTCGAATCAGCAGGAATCGAGTGTTTCCTGCAGGGTGAGAACGCCAACAGCCTGCTGGCGCTGGCGTTTCGAGCGCGTCTGCTGGTGCACAAGCAGGACGAAAAGACCGCACGCGAGATCCTCGGCGAATCCGTTGGCGAGTTGACCGGAGATGATCTGACCCCGGCGGAACAGCACGAGCTCGAGGCGGGCGATGACGACTGAACCGAGCCGCCCACGTGCCGTACTCTGCCTGTCAGGCGGAATGGACTCCTCCGTCTGCGCCGCGCTCGCTGCCCGGGACTACGACCTCTTCGCAGTCCACTTCAGCTACGGCCAGAGGACTGAAGCGCGCGAGCTGCACTCCGCCCAGGAGGTAGCCCGCATCGTAGGAGTGAAAGAGCTGCTGCATCTGAAGATCGATCTGTTTCGCCGGATCGGAGGCTCGGCGCTCACCGACACCTCAATCGCCGTGCCCGTTGCGGCAGACGAAGCGGCCATCGGAAACGAAGTCCCCGTCACCTACGTCCCCTTCCGCAACGCACATTTTCTCTCCGCCGCCGTAAGCTGGGCGGAGGTTCTTGGCGCAGAAAAGGTCTTTATCGGCGCAGTCGAGCAGGATAGCTCGGGATACCCCGACTGCCGCCCCGCGTACTACGAGGCGTTCAACCAACTCATCCGGATGGGCACCAAAGACGGACGAATCGAGGTCGTCACGCCACTGATCCAGATGCGCAAGAGCCAGATCGTCCGGTTGGGAGTTGAACTCGGTGCACCGTTCCATGTAAGTTGGTCATGCTATTCCGGCGAGACCGAAGCCTGTGGCGTCTGCGAGAGCTGCGTTCTGCGACTGCGGGCATTTCGCGAGGCCGGAGCGGTCGATCCCATACCGTATGCGGTCGCGTGACCGTTGCATTTTGCATCAAATTTTGAGGAAGCAGAAGCCGTTTTTCAACGAAGACTTACGCCCGCACCTCTGGGCCAGGAGAAGACAAAAGCATGAAACGTATCGGATGGAAGATAAGCACCCTGGCAGCCGCTCTGCTGGTAGTCCTGGCGATGGCGCAGCCTACCCTCTTGAAGGCGCAGGCAGCGCCGCCCGCGGGAACCTCAAGCATCCACGGCCACGTTCTCAATCCTGCGGGATTCCCTCTTACAAAAGGTGAGGTCCGCCTGTCGACCGACAGAACCTCAGAAGCCAAAGATCGAAAGTATCTTTACACCTTTCCGATCGACGCCAACGGAGACTACAAAGGCTCAGGAATTGTAGCCGGCACCTACATCGTCTTCGTCTTCCAGGACGACAAGAGCCTCGACTTCAACGAAAATGTTCCCATCGCCAAAGAGGAAGACAAGCTGGTGAACTTCGATATGTCCCGCCCGGAGTACCTCAGCAAGATGACTCCGGAAGAGCGCAAGCAGATCGAAGAATACAAGAAGAAAAACTCTGAAGTAAGTGCCACCAACGCGAAGATTCAGAATCTGAATGCGCTGCTCACTCAGGCGCGCGCAGATAACAAGGCGGGCAACTACGATTCAGCCATTACCGCCATGAAGCAGGCCACTGACACCAAGCCAGACGAGGGCATTCTCTGGGTTACCCTGGGCGACGCACAGCTTGGCAGCGGAGAAACAGCCGCAAAGGCAGCCAAAGCGGCAGGCACCTCGCCCACCGATCCGGCGATCTTGCAGAAGTACACCGATGCAGCATCCTCCTACAAAAAGGCTGCCGATCTAAACGCCGCCTCCAAGAAGCCGAACCCCGAGACCGCCGGTGTGGCTTACAACCAGCTGGGACAGGCCGAAGCCCGATTAGGCGATGCCAAAGCCTCCTCCGACGCCTACGAACAGGCCGCCAAAGCCCAACCGGAAAAGGCCGGCATGTACTACTTCAACGAAGCCGCAACCCTCTACAACGCTGGCAAACTCCCTGAAGCAAGCGCTGCCGCCGACAAGGCTATCGCAGCCGACCCCAAGAAGGCCGATGCCTATTACATCAAGGGTCAGGCGCTCATTCCGCAGGCTACAGTCGATCCCAAGACCCAGAAAATCGTAGCGCCCCCGGGATGCGTCGAGGCCTATCAGCAGTACCTCGAACTGGCTCCGGACGGTGCCCACGCTGCCGACGTGAAGGGTATCCTCGAAGGCATCGGCGCACCGATCAAGTCGACCTTCAAAGCTGGAAAGAAGTAGTCTTTCAAATGACACAAGGCCCCGGGCGAAGCTGCTCGGGGCTTTTTCTTTGTCGCTCTTACAGTCAAGCCATAGTCAGGAGGGACGATGCAGCCAGCAGCCGCCGTTCTAGGTTTCGATGAAGCTCTGGCGAAGGTCCTGCAGCACGCAGCGGCCGTGCCGCGTCCTTCGAGCGAACCACTTGCGCTGCTGAATTGTGGAAGTCGCCTTCTGGCCGAACCAGTGCTGGCGGACCGCGATCAACCGCCGTTCCACCGATCGACCCGGGACGGCTTCGCACTTCGGGCGTCCGACACAGCCAGCTCACTCAAGGTAGTCGGCCAGGTAAGAGCCGGCGAGCAGTGGCAGGGCGGCACGCTCGAACCCAACGCCGCAATTGAAATCATGACTGGCGCACCGATTCCTGAGGGCGCCGATGCCGTCGTGATGATCGAGCATATCGAACGCAATCAAGATTCGATCCGCCTGCTCGCCGGACGAACGATTCGAAGCGGAGAGAACATCGTTCCCCAGGGAAGCGAGGCCCGCGCTGGCCAGACAGTTTTGCCCCCCGGCACGCCAATCGAAGGCGCAGAAATCGCACTCGCCGCCTCGTGCGGATACTCAAACCTACACGTATTTCGCAAGCCGAAGGTAGCGATCGTCGCAACCGGAGACGAACTGGTAGATCTGGCTGCGACGCCCGCCCCCCACCAGATCAGAAACTCAAACAGTTACGGTCTGGCCGAGCTGATCCGGCGCGCCGGCGGAGAACCAATACAGCTCCCGATCGCTCCAGACCGGCGGCCTGAACTCGAACAAACCATCCGTGCGGCGCGCCAATGCGACCTTATGCTTCTCTCCGGCGGCGTCTCCATGGGCAAATACGACCTTGTCGAGGAGGTTCTACAAGCGCTCGGGGCGGAGTTTTTCTTCATCGGCGTCAGGATGCAGCCCGGCAAACCCATTGTCTTCGGCCGCCTGCCAGCCGAAAACAACCTCCCTGCACAATTTTTCTTCGGCTTGCCCGGCAACCCAGTCTCGACCCAGGTAACCTTCCATTGCTTCGTCGAGCCGATGTTGCGTGCCATGGCCGGAGCAGGCGTGCAGCAGCCCCGCTTTGTTCAGGCAACGCTGGCAGAAGACGTCGCCGGAAAGCCCGGCCTGATGCGTATTCTCCCAGCCAGACTGACCGCAGACCGCATTCGCCCAGAAGTAAGACTCGTAGCATGGCAGGGATCGGGCGACCTCGCCGCTAACGCCCGGGCGAACTGCTACGCCGTCCTCCCCCCCGACAATGATCACTTCGCAGCAGGGGATGTCATCACGATTCTCCTGCGTTAAGCTTGTGGGATGGATGACGCAGACTACACCTCCGAACAGCTGATGGACGACGACCCGGAACCGCTCGGCAACGATGCCGACTTCCCTCCCCAGGCCCCCGTGCCGCTGCATCTCTCGCACTACGATCACTCCGGCGAAGCGCACATGGTCGACGTCGGCGAGAAGACGCTGACGCGACGCGAGGCAGTCGCCGCAGCATTCGTCGAGCTTTCCCCCGCAGTGCTCAAGGCGCTGCCGCAAAACCCCAAAGGCAATCCGCTGGAGGTGGCGCGCTTCGCAGGGATTCAAGCCGCGAAACAGACTTCCAGCCTGATTCCGATGTGCCATCAAATCGCGCTGAGCTTCGTAGACATACAAACAAAGGTCGTCGAAGGCGGTGTCGTGATTGAAGCTACGGCAGCAACAGTAGCCGGAACAGGTGTCGAGATGGAGGCCATGGTGGCTGCCTCCATCGCAGCGCTGACGGTCTACGACATGACCAAAGCTCTCGACAAAGGAATTCGAATTCGCGAGATAGTGCTGCTCCGCAAGAGTGGCGGCAAAAGCGGAGAGTACCGCCGCGAAACCCCCTAAATCAAACCGCAGTCGCCAGCGTCACGGCGAACAGATGTTGCGGGTCTTCCCAAGACTTCGTCTTCCTGAAGTTCGCCGATGCCAGCAGAGCATCCACTGCAGCGGCTGTAAATTTGTAACTGTTTTCGGTGTGAATACTTTCGCCACGAGCGAAATCGACTGTAAACGCCGGCCCGCTCGAGTTGGCAGGAATGTGAACCCGCTGATCGGTGAGAGACTCCAAGTGCATCTCGATGCGTGACTGAGTCGAGTTCCAACAGGCACGGTGGCGGAAGTTTCGAATCGCGAAGTCTGTGCCAAGGTCACGATTCAGCCGGGTCAACACGTTCAGATTGAAAGCAGCGGTCACTCCAGCATCGTCGTCGTAGGCTGCAAGCAACGTGGCTTCAGTCTTATTGGCGTTGGGGCCACCGGTGGGCGCGAGGTCTGTGCCAACCAGAAGAGTGTCACCCGGAAGGAGCTGAGCCCGCAGGTTGCGAAGGACATCCCTCGCATCCTCCGGCATGAAGTTCCCGATGCTTGAACCTATGTAGAGAGCCAGGGTTCTCGTCTCAACAAGTCGATTCAGCGGAAGAGCCTCCCGTGTGTAATCCGCAACCTGAGAGCGGACCGTAACACCCGGAATGTTGGCGAGGATATTTTCACTCGCCTCTGCAAGAGCTGTCTCCGAGACATCGACAGGTTGGTAGACCACGCTTCCCTGCTGACGAACGGCTTCAGCCAGCAGGATGCCGGTTTTGGTTGCGGTGCCAGCGCCTAATTCGATAAGGGTAAGTTTTCCGCTCGGCCCTTGTCCCAGCGCGGCCATGCGAAGTATCTCATCGGCATGTGCCGCGAAGATGCTGCGCTCCGTGCGTGTGAGGTAATACTCAGGCAACTCCGTAATCTGTTCGAAGAGATGCGAGCCTTCCTCGTCGTAGAAGAGCCATGGGGTGAGGGTTTTAGGAGCATTGGACAGGCCGACGCGCGCTTCATTTGCGACGGCATCAAGAGTACTGATCAGCGGTTCGTCTAGAGCGAAGGTCGTTGATGGCACGTCGGATCCCCTAACAATTAATAGATGAGTGGAAGGCAGGCCTCAACAATCGATCTCCACCGCTGACACAATTGGATGCTTCTCAGAGGAAATTTGTGCAAATTTATTCGCAGACTTTTCTGATTTTCAGAGGCAAGAATTCATCGCGCGGAACAAAGTTCACTTTATTTGTTCGAATCGAGGCAGGGTATACGACCCAACCACGAATCGAACTCTAATAACGCCAGCTTGTCACATCCGCTCCCGCCGGAGCCGTCTTCGCGATCCTATCCATGATCTTCGGCAGGTACATCGTGTTGTAGTGCAGCCGCGACAACGCATTCGGCAGCGTCGGATCCCCATTCCAGCAGTGCTCCGCCCTGGGCCCATAGAGCACCTCGCCGTCGTAAGGCACACCATGCCCAGGCGTGCCAGTCGTCTTCAGAAAATCCTCCATCAGATAAACAGCGTTATTCAAAAAGTAAGTGTCATCGCTGCCGACATACAGATGAATCTTTCCCTGCAGCTTCGGCCCCAGCGTCTCCCAATCCCGCTGCAGCATTGCGTTCAGGTCGTAGTGCTCCTTCCAGTACTCCGCGACCTTATGATCGATCGCCCCGGTCTCTTTGTCGAAGATCGGCTCCGGATAGCCGTCCTTGCCCTCCGGGGAATACACCGCCTGCCATATATCAAACTGCTCGCCCGATCGCCCGTGGTCGCCCAGCGCCGCCTCGTACGCAATGTTGTCCCTCATCGAGATCAGCGTATGGCCCAGATAATCCCGCATCGCCGGCTGCTCCACCCGCTTGTTCGCTCCCTGCAGATAAAACATATTCTCGTCTTTATAAAGATCCCGCGTCATATACGCATGAAAGTCCACCGGATCGGGACAAGCCACAAAAGCCCCGTTATAGTGGTCCGGATAAAAGATCTGCACCGCCAGCGACTCCCATCCCCCCGTCGACCCGCCATACATAAACCGTGCCCACGGCAGTCCAATCCCGCGAAACTGCTTCTCCACCGCCGGAACCAGCTCCGTCTCAATCGCATCGCCATACGGCCCCAGGTTCGCCGAGTTCACCGCATACGAATCGTCATAGTAAGGATTCGTATGTTGAATCTTCATCACCAGAACCCGCGGAAACTTCGGACTGATCCACTGCTGATACTCCTTGTAAGCCTCCTCCTGCTGAATCCCGTTGTACCCCTCAAGATGAAACCGCTCCGAATAATTGGGCTTCAAATTTGGATCCGGCGGCGTAGTCCGAAAATCATCGAAGCCCGTCACAAAATGATCATGAAAGATCATCAGCGGATAGTGCGCCTCCGTATGTTCGTCGAACCCCTCCGGCACCAGCACCACCGCGCTCAAATACGTCGGCGTCCCCCAGAACTTCGTCAACAGCGCACTCTGAATCCGTATATGCCGGATATATTTTGTATCCGCTTCAGGCACAATTGGCGCAATCACCTGGTCCAGCGAGATCGCAATCGGCGCACCGCCCCTACCCACGCGCACCTTCACCGGCTTGCTGTACAAGTTCCCCGGCGCCAGATTCCAGTGCTTCCCCTCGCCCCGGTCCGGCGACAGTTTGATCGTCTTTCCATCCGCGCGGTGAAACGTCTCATACACATCCAACACCGCCTGCACCGTGTACTCCCCAGCCGGAACATCCTTCAGACTTCTGATCGGATACCCCGCAGCCTTATCGTCAACCGAAACGCCCTCTCCGGGCTTCAGCCCATCCACGGTCACGCCAAACACCATCTGACTCCGCGGCGTATCGTCGATCTGCATCCGAGGCTCCTCCGACGGATCATTCGACAACAGCAGCAAGACCCGCCCATCCAGCGGTTTCGCCGACCGCGCAGCCGGAAAAGACACAGAAACCGCCTGAACATCGGTCTGAGCCCTTCCAGCTTCGGGGTTCAAACAAAGACAAGCAGCAGCTAGCATGGCGACGGAAGCAATCGAAGGTAAACGCATTGCGGCAGTATACAAACCCTGCGGGCAGCTACACGGCAATATCTTCCGCGTCAGATGGCCACCCGAGTTGGTATCATCCTTTCACCGTTCCTATCCGAGTACGCAGGCACTCTCGAAAAGACCTGGCCGGGCCCTCCGTGGAGAAAAGATGACACCTCTGTTTGCCTTCAAGAAAATCGCCGCAGCCACACTTCTATGCGGCCTTGCATCTGCCTCGATGGTCTTCGCCGCAAATGATCTTCCTGCCGCCAAGCCGCTGAAGCTCCCCGAGCTCAAGTACGAGAAGTACACCCTCCCCAACGGCCTCGTCGTCCTCACCCACGAAGACCATCGCCTCCCCCTCGTCGCCATCGATCTCTGGTACCACGTCGGCCCACTCAACGAGCGCGCTGGCCGCACCGGCTTCGCCCACCTCTTCGAACACATGATGTTCGAAGGCTCTGAACACGTCGGCGAAAAAGCCCACATCAAATATCTCGAAGGCGCCGGCGCCACCGACATCAACGGCACCACCGACTTCGACCGCACCAACTACTTCGAGACCCTTCCCAGCAATCAGCTCGAGCTCGGCCTCTGGCTCGAAAGCGACCGCATGGGCTTCCTCCTCGAAGGCCTTGACCGCGTCAAGCTCACCAATCAGCGGGACGTCGTCCGCAACGAGCGCCGCCAGGGCGAAGGCACTCCCTACGCGCTCGCCGACGAGCAGGCATATCACATGCTCTTCCCGCACGAGCACCCCTACTACGCCTCCGTCATAGGCTCCCACGCCGACATCGAAGCCGCCCGCATCAACGACATCCGCGACTTCCACCAGCACTTCTACACCCCCAACAACGCCAGCATCGCCATCGCCGGCGACTTCGATCCCGCAAAGCTGAAGGCCCTCCTCACCAAATACTTCGGCCCCATCCCGCAGGGTCCCGCGGTCGAGCCCGTCACCGTCAAAACCCCGCCCATCACCGCCCAGAAACGCGCCACCGTCACCGACTCCGTCCAACTCCCGCGCCTCTCCGTAGCGTGGCTCACCCCTCCCGTCTTCACTCCGGGCGACGCCGAAACCGACCTCCTCGTCCACATCCTCGGCGGAGGCAAAGCCAGCCGTCTCTACCGCAAGCTCGTCTACGAGCAACAAGTCGCCCAGACCGTCACCTGTAATCTCAACGCCCTCAAACTAGGCTCCATCGCTGACTGTGACATCACCGCCAAACCCGGCGTCTCGCTCGACACCCTCGAAGCCGCACTCTGGAAAGAAATAGCCAACCTGCAATCCGAAGGCCCCACGCAAGCCGAACTCGACCGCGCCCGCACCGTCGACGTCACCGCCAAGATCACCGGCCTCCAGCGCCTCGGTGGCTTCGGCGGCGTAGCCGACACCCTCGACCGCTACAACCAGTTCCTCGACGACCCCGGCTACCTCCCCAAAGACATCGCGCGCTATCAGGCCGCAACCATCGCCTCCGTCAAACAGGCCGCCACGCAGTACCTCGGCAAAGATCAAAGCGTCGTCGTCAACTGCGTCCCCGGCAAAAAAGTAGTCGACGACGTCCCCCGCAGCCCGGACAACACCGACGCAGACGCCAAGCTCACCGCCCCATACACCGCGCAGTTTGAGGATCAGCAGAACTGGCGCAAGACCGCACCCGCACCCGGCCCAACCACGGCCTTCCACCTCCCCGTTCCGAAAACCTTCACCCTCGCCAACGGCCTCCAGGTCTATCTCCTCGAGGATCACTCTCTCCCCGTCTTCAGTGCAGCAGTCGTAGCCCGCGCCGGCAGCGAGTCCGACTCCCAAGCCAAAGCTGGCCTCGCCGGCTTCACCGCCCGCCTCCTCACCGAAGGCACCACCCAGCGCTCCGCCACCACACTCGCCGACAACGCCGAGCAGATCGGCACCACCCTCACCTCCACCGCCGACGTCGACAGCGCCAACGCCAGCCTCAGCGCACTCAGCAACAACACCGAGGCCGGCCTCGACCTCCTCTCCGACGTCATCGAGCACCCAGCCTTCGCACCCGACGAAGTCGAGCGCATCCGCAAACAGCGCCTCGTCGCCATCCTCCAGGAAGGCGATCAGCCCGTAGCCTCCGTCCTGCGCGTCGGCTTCCGCACCCTGTATGGCGATCACCCCTACGGCATCCGCTCCATCGGCAACACCGACGGAATCAAATCCATCACCCACGACGACATCACCAGCTTCTGGCAAGCCCACTACGGCCCCAAGGACTCCGCTCTCGTCCTCGCCGGCGACGTCAACGAGTCTGAGGTCAAACATCTCGCCGACAAATACTTTGCCCCATGGTCCGGCTCCGCAGCCACAACCACCGCCGTACCGCCGGCCCCAGCCCCACCGGGCCTCAAGATCGTCATCGTCGACAAGCCCGGTGCACCCCAGACGGCGCTCTACGCCATCGGCCTCGGCCTTCCCCGCACCACGCCCGACTACCCCGCCGTTATGATCATGAACAACGTCCTCGGCGGCCTCTTCGCTAGCCGCATCAACATGAACCTGCGCGAAGAACACGGCTACACCTACGGGGCCGCCTCAGGCTTCCTCTTCTACCGCACCGGAGGCCCCTTCTACAGTGGAGCCCAGGTCCGCACCGACGTCACCGCTCCCGCCGCCAAACAGCTCATGCTGGAGCTCAACCGCATCCGCACCGAGCCACCCACCGAAGCCGAACTCAAACTCGCAAAAGACTCGCTCCTCCACTCCCTCCCCGGCGACTTTGAAACCACCAAAGCCTCCGTCGGTGGCCTCCGTCAAATCTTCATCTACAGTCTCCCAACCGACTACTTCGCCAAGCTTCCCGCCCGCTTCGAAGCCGTCACCCCCGCCGAAGTCGCCAAAGCCGCCCAAACCGACGTCCACCCCGACCAGCTCATCCTGATGGCCGTCGGCGACCGCGCCAAGATCGAACCCGGCCTCAAAGAACTCAACCTCGGTCCCATCGAGTACCGCGACACAACCGGCAACCTCATCAAATAACTTCAACCCATCAAACGAAGCAAAGGGCCGGAGAAGATCATTCTCCGGCCCTTCTTATATTCCGCTAATTAAAAATAATCGTCATCCTGAGCGCAGCGAAGGATCCCCGTATTTCGCTTTTGCAGTTGCAGTAGCTTTCGCCTATGCCACTACTCTTGCCGCACGCAAGCGAAGAAACTAAGCCTTTCCCAGCACCTTCGCCATAGCCTCACCAATCTCCGCCGGAGACTTCACCACCGTAATCCCAGCCTCGGTCATAGCCTTCATCTTCTCCGCAGCCGTCCCCTCACCGCCAGAGATGATCGCCCCGGCATGCCCCATCCGCCGTCCCGGAGGAGCCGTCTGCCCCGCGATAAACCCAACCACCGGCTTCTTCACATGCTCTTTGATGTACTTCGCCGCGGCCTCTTCCGCCGACCCGCCGATCTCCCCAATCATGATGATCGCCTCGGTCTCCGGATCCTCATTCAGCAGCTTTAGCGCATCGATATGAGTCGTCCCAATAATCGGGTCGCCCCCAATCCCAATCGCCGTCGACTGCCCAATCCCCCGCGTCGTCAACTGGTACACCGCCTCATACGTCAGCGTCCCCGACTTCGAAACAATCCCCACCGAGCCTTCCTTATGAATCCGCCCCGGCATAATTCCGACCTTAGCCTTACCCGGCGAAATAACCCCCGGACAGTTAGGCCCAATCAGCCGCGTGCCCGTCCCCTTCACAAACTCCCACGTCTTCACCATGTCGAGAACGGGAATCCCCTCGGTAATGCAGATCACCAACGGAACTCCAGCCGCCGAAGCCTCCAGAATCCCATCCGCAGCAAACGGCGGCGGCACAAAGATCACCGACACATTCGCCCCCGTCTCCTTCACCGCCTCTTCGACGGTGTTGAACACCGGCCAACCCTCATGCGTGGTCCCACCCTTACCCGGCGTCACTCCACCCACAACCTTAGTCCCATACTCCGCGCAGCCCTTGGCGTGAAAAGTCCCCTCACGCCCCGTAATCCCCTGCACAATCAGTCGCGTATTCTTATCAACCAAAACCGCCATTACTTGCCACCTTTCGCAGCAGCCACAGCAAGATCCGCGGCTTCCTTCATCGTCTGCCCCACCTGAAAGTTCAATCCCGAATCCGCCAGAATCTTCCGGCCCTCTTCTACGTTCGTGCCTTCCAGCCGCAGAATGATCGGTATCTTCACACCCAGCTTCTTCGCCGCATTCACCACACCCTGAGCCAGCACATCCACACGCAGAATCCCACCGAAAATATTGATGAAGATCGCCTTCACATTCGGGTCGCTCAACAAAATCCCAAACGCATTCTCAATCTGCTCCTGGTTCGCGCCACCGCCCACATCCAGAAAGTTCGCCGCACTCCCACCCGCATATTGAATGATGTCCATCGTCGCCATGGCGAGTCCGGCCCCATTCACCATGCACGCAATCGTGCCATCCAGCTTGATGTAATTCAGCGCAAACTTGCTCGCCTCAACCTCCAGCGGATCCTCCTCCGCCAGATCACGAAGCTCCTTCAGATCCTTATGCCGAAACATCGCATTGTCGTCGAAGTTGATCTTGCAATCCAGCGCCAGCAGCTTGTCATCCTTCGTCGTAATAAAAGGATTGATCTCCATCAACGTCGAATCCGTCTCGACGAACGCCTTGTACAAGCCCGTCATAAACTTCACAGCATCATTGATCTGTGTAGGCTTCAATCCCAGCTTGAACGCCAGTTTCCTCGCCTGATAAGGCGCAAACCCCACCGCCGGATCGATGTACTCCTTATAGATCAGCTCAGGAGTAGCATGCGCCACCTCTTCAATCTCCATTCCACCCGACTGCGAGGCCATAAACACCACCTTTGCCGAAGCCCGGTCCAGCACCAACCCCAAGTAAAGCTCCCGCTCGATCGCCGATCCCTCTTCAATCAGCAGCCGCTGCACCTTCTGCCCGGCAGGGCCCGTCTGGTGCGTCACCAGCTGCATCCCCAGAATCGCCTTTGACGCCGCATTCGCCTCTTCGAGCGTCCGCGCCAGCTTCACGCCGCCGCCCTTGCCACGCCCACCGGCATGAATCTGCGCCTTCACGACGACGATCTTGTTCCCCGCGCCAAACAGGCTCTTCGCAGCGGTGTCCGCCTGCTCCAGCGTGGTCGCCATCTCGCCGCCCGGAACCGGCACACTGTACTTCCGCAGAATCTCTTTCGCCTGATACTCGTGAATTTTCATGGATGCCTTTGAAATTACGCTCGCGCGAGAAGTGTAGCGGACTCCCACAATCGCCCGCAATCACAAACTCGCACAACTGTGCGTTTATCGCACAGACTTTGCGCGTAACCTTAAGGCTTTCTTCATCTTGCCTCTGTATGATGGACGACATTAGTCCGGCGGGAATCTTCCCGGTCGGCACTCATCGCCGATCCGCAGCTCGGTACTGATTCGTTCCACCCTCAAACACTCTGTGAAACCACCGTACCTGGCATCAGCAAGGTTGGATTCTTGAGTGTTCATCTCGTAAATCCCAGCGACAACTCTTTTGGGACCGCTGTAATCACACCACGTTGGCTCTTCGTCCTCGCCGCCGCCACTCCCTCCCTCGCAGGCGACCCCATCCTCATCGACGAGTCCATTGAACAAATCCTCCCCGAATCCATCCGGCCCGGCGACATCGTCGGCATCAGCGTCCACACCGGCAACGCCCTCCGTGGCTACGAGGTCGGACGCATCGCCCGCGAGCGCGGAGCCTGGGTCATCTACGGCGGCATCCACGCCACGCTCTTCCCCGAAGAGGCCTTCGAACGCGGAAACGCCCACGCAGTAGTCAAAGGCGACGGCGACATAGCCTGGGGCAAAGCCGTCACCGACATCCTCTCCGGCTCTCAGCCCGAAAAAATCTACGAAGGCGGCCGCATCAGCGGCACCGACTTCCTCGCCGCCCGCTGGGACCTCATGCCCCGCGACAAGTACATGTGGGCCTCCGTCCAAACAATTCGCGGCTGCCCCAAGCACTGCTCCTTCTGCAGTGTCTGGCGCACCGACGGCCAGCAGCCCCGCCAGCGCCCCCACCAGTCCGTCATCGACGAGATCGTCAACCTCCGCCAGATCGGCTTTCGCTTCATCGCCCTCGCCGACGACAACTTCTACCCCGTCACCCTCACCGACCTCCGCCTCGCCCGCGAGCAAAACAACGAAGCCAAACTCGCCGAACTCACCGCCATCCGCGCCGAACGCTTCCTCCTCATGGCCGAGCTCGCCAAGCTCCCCAAAGACATGGTCTTCTTCACCCAGATCACCATGGAGGCCGGCGAAGACGGCGAGTACCTCGACGCCATGCGCAAAGCCAACATCAAAGGCGCACTCGTAGGCGTAGAAGCCGTCACCCCCGAGGGTCTCAAGGCCGTCTTCAAAGACTTCAACTACTCCGGCGAAGCTCTCGCCCGCCAGCTCCAGACCTTCAAAAAGCACGGCGTCCACGTCCTCGGCTCCTTCATCTTCGGCCTCCCCACCGACAAGCCCGCCACCTTCGACGCCACCGTCGAGATGGCCCTCAAAGCCGGCGTCACCTTCGCCCAATTCGTCATGATGACACCCTTCCCCGGCACCGTCGACTTCGCCCGCTGGGAGAAAGAGCAAGCCAAAGCTCCCGAAGTCGTCGCAACCCCAACCGGCGACATCCCCATCACCCGCTACTGGCTCATCCCCACCGCCATCCGCCCAAAGATGTTCACCCCGCACCCTACGATGAGCTCGCTGGAGATCAGCCAGCGCACGCAAAAAGTTTGGGACCGCTTCTACGATTGGTCCTCCATCTGGCAGCGTAGCGCCTGCACCCCCACCCTCCGCGCCCGTATCGCGTTCATGTTCCTCTCCAAGCTCTATCGACAGATGTACGCCGGCACCGGCATCTCCACCGACAGCGCCCGCCGCAAAAAATCCAAAACCTGGGCTCGCTGGACCGCGAAGCAATGCCGCAAGCTCTTCGCCGCCAAACCCATGCCCGAACTCCAATCCCCCGCATGGGAGCACGCCTTCTCCTCCGCCCACCTCCGCCGCCCAGCCTTCCTCGGCCCCCAGGAAAATCCATCCCCCTTCACGGTAATCACAAAATCCTGAAGAAGAACACTGAAACTAAAAGTCGGCGCTTTGAAGAGGCGTGGATACCCAATGCTTTAGCTTTGGTATCCACGCCATAAGACCCCATCCTCTCCATGCGACTTCAGTCGTCAGGACTGATCCGCCCAAAGATGAAGTCACTCTTGGGGATAGCATCTGACCGGTCCGCCGAGTGGACGGATAGACGGCTTAGGGTACAGTGTGGCCTCGACCGGATAGGCAATTACGGAGGCAACAACTCCGGCTTGTGTGCCCTCGTAATCGGTACATTTTGGCACAGGTGAGTGACCCAGACCCGTTTGTTGTTGCAGCTTGCTCCAGCAACTCTCGCCAAATTTTGGGATGGAACATCCAGCACTCGCCACTCTAAGGTAGCGAAGGACGATCTGATTTGCGGACGTAGGGATGAAATTTAAATGCCTCTCTCCACGAGCTTCGAGCGTAACAGAGTCCTCGAAGAACTTCGTTTTCGCATCGGCCTCAAATGCGGTGAATGGAATACCGCTATTGTCATCTCCATCAGGCCATTCGAGAAAAATCAGATCGTGCTTCACTCCCGCAAAATATCCGTTCCACGGCATAAATTTCTTGTACTCCTCGCTCCACTCAGTGAACTCCTTTTCACCAGGCTGTAGAGCTTGCAAGCATTTGGGAAGGTGTCCAGGCTGTACAGATGAGAGCGCGATCAATTCTGCGCCTTTTACCCCAGGATCGTTTTGCTCCTTAACCATGAAATGGTTGTAGTACCAGCAGGTCACGGTCACATGCCTGTTGTCGTTTTCCATCAGGTACGTTGACCGTCCTAGGTCTAGTACCGTTTTGTGAAGCGGCTTATCGAAGGACTCGGCAAGCCCAGCTTGGGAGACGAGCAAAACCGCTGCGAGAAAGCCTCCAACGATGCTTGCAATATCCATTTGAGAATAGTACGACCTAGGTAAGGAACTTTGTCCTTAGCTGGGTTTTTGCTCCACATAGCTTACGTTCAACAGGATTGGTAACGACAAGTCGGCTTCTCGTCAGTGGGAATATGGTCCCGCAAAACGGGGTTATCGGCCACTCTGATTGCCCGGGATTCAAACTGGCCCACAACCGGCTTTCTCAACATCATGTTCACCCGGATGTTCTCGGCCAGCAAACCAGGAACATCGAATCGCCAGGACCAACACTCAAGCCCGCGAGCCACTCTCCCCACCTGCTACGCTTTATTTAATGCCGCCCCAGCCCCATCTCAAACAAATCATCGAAGCCCGCACTCCTCTCACCCGCGAACAAGCCCGCAACCTCATGCAGCAGATCCTCTCCGGCCAGCTCACTGACCTCGAGATCGCCGCCCTCCTCGGAGCACTCGCAGCCCGCGGCGAAACCGCCTCCGAGATCGCCGGCTTCGTCGACGTCATGCGCACCGCCGTCACCCCCATCCCCCTCACACCCGCCGAGCGCCGCAATCTAGTCGACACCTGCGGCACCGGCGGCGACGCCAGCGGCACCTTCAACATCTCCACCGCCGCCGCCCTCGTTGCCGCCGCCACTCCAGACGCAAACCTCATGGTCGCCAAACACGGCAACCGTGCCATCACCTCGCAGACCGGCTCAGCCGACGTCCTCGAAGCCCTCGGCATCCCCGTCGACCCAACCCCCGAGCAAGCCGCAACCGCCCTCCGCACCCACCACTTCGCCTTCCTTCACGCCCCCAGCCTCCACCCCGCGATGAAGGCCGTCATGCCCGTCCGCCGCGCCCTCGGAGTCCGCACCATCTTCAACATCCTCGGCCCCCTCACCAACCCCGCCGGTGCCTCCGCGCAGGTCATGGGGGTCTACGCCCCGCATCTCGTCCCCATCGTCGCCGAAGCCATGTCGCTCCTCGGCACCCATCACGCCTTCGTCGTCCACGGCAGCACCCTCCGCGAAAAAGGTCCTGCCGGGAGCGGAGGTTTAGACGAGATCTCCATCAGCGGCCCCACCCAGCTAGCCGAAGTCCACCACGGCGCCGTCACCATCGCCACCACCACCCCCGAAGAACTCGGCCTCCAGCGAGCCCCCATCGAGACCCTCCAGGGCGGCAACGCGCAGACCAACGCCGCCATCCTCACCGCCATCTTCTCCGGCGAACAAGGCCCCCGCCGCGACATCGTCCTGCTCAACGCCGCCGCCGTCCTCGTCGCCGCAGACCTCGCCCTCGATCTCCCCAACGGCATCGCCCTCGCCGCCAGAAACATCGACTCAGGAGCCGTCACCAGACTCATCGCCAACCTCCGCACCTGAATCAAGCAACAAACATAGAACCCCATGACCAACCCCATGAACCCAGACCATCCCACCAGACAAAGAGTCTGCTTCCTCCTCCAGATCAAGCCCGACCGCCTCGACGAGTACCGCCGCCGCCACGCCGCCGTCTGGCCCGACATGATCGCCGCCCTCGAGCGCACCGGCTGGCACAACTACTCCCTCTTCCTCACGCCCACCGGCCAGCTCATCGGCTACCTCGAAACCGAAAACTTCCAGCTAGCCCAGACCAGAATGCGCGACGAACCCATCAACGCCCTCTGGCAGTCCGAGATGAAGGACTTCTTCCTCCAGACCACCAGCAAAGACCCCGACCAGCTCATGTCCCCCCTGGAAGAAGTCTTCCACCTCGACTAGCCGGCACTCTCATCGACGACCAGCGCCGGAACCAAACCGCCCCCCAATCCGTATCTTCTCCAGCCACCAGGAGCCGCTCCAAATGTCGACCTACCCACCGCCCGCAAACTCCATCCATCCCGCCTTCGTCACCTCTGCCCTCGAACTTCCCGGCTACCGCATCGTCCAGAACCTCGGCATCGTCCGCGGTATCGTCGTCCGCTCGCGCAACATCGTCGCCACCATCGGCGCGGGCCTCCAGACCATCGTCGGCGGCGACATCACCCTCTTCACCGAACTCTGCGAGAAGACCCGTCAGGACTCCTACGCCATGATGAGCCTCCACGCCGCCCAGCTCGGCGCCAACGCCGTCATCGCCTTCCGCTACGACGCCAACGAGCTCATGAACGGAGTCACCGAAGTCCTGGCCTACGGAACCGCCGTTGTCGTAGAAAAGCAATAAAGAAAGCAGTAAAGCAAAGCAATAAAGAAAAGCCGTACAAGCCAGCCTCCCCATCAACCTCGCGTCTCAAACACCATATTGAACGGCGTCTCCGCAGCCTTCCGGAAGTGCGTCAACCCTCCCTCCCGCACCACCTTCTCGATCCTCGCCGGCCCCGCCTGCGCTCCCAGCCCCAGCCCAACCTCCTGCGCCAGAGAGCAAGGCACGCAGATCGTCGCCGAAGCCGAATAGAAGATCCGCCCCACTGGATTATGATTCGACGCCGTATCGTCCTGAGCAAACGGCTCCACAATCATCCACGTCCCACCCGGCGCCAGCGTCGTCTTCACATGCTTCGCCGCCCCCGCCGGATCGCCCATATCATGCAGGCAATCGAAGAACGCCACCAGGTCGTAGTCCTTCCCCGGGAAATCCTTCGCCGAAGCCACCGCAAACGTAACCCTATCCGAGAGCCCCGCAGCCTCCGCCTTCGCCCTCGCCTTCTCGATCGACGGCCCATGATAGTCAAACCCGAAGAACTTCGAAGCCGGATAAGACTTCGCCATCAGCAGCGTCGACGCTCCATGTCCGCAGCCGATATCCGCCACCCGCGCCCCCGCCTTCAGCTTCGCCTCCACTCCCTCCAGCGCAGGAATCCAGCTGGAAACAAGATTCGCAAGATAGGTCGGTCGAAAGAACCGCTCACACCCTTCAAACAGCCCCTTCTCATGCTCGTGCCAACCCATCCCCTTGCCCGTGCGAAAGATCTCCGTCAGCTTCTCTTCATCTTTCATCAGCGAGGCCAGCATGTGATAAAACCCCGGCAGATGCACCGGCGTATCGTCCAGAGCCAGCACCAGCGCCTGCTCCGGTGTCAGAAAATACTCGCCCTTCGCCGAGTCAAACTCCACCAGCTTCCCTGCCGCATTCGCATTCAGCCACTCCCGCACATAGCGCTCCGCCGTCCCTGTCTTCTTCGCCAGCGCCGCGGGACTCACCCGCTCTCCATCACCCATCGCACGATACAGTCCCAGCTTGTCCCCAATCAGAATCACCGGGGCCTGCATCGCCGCGCCCATATCCTGAACCACACGCCCCAGAAGCGCATTCAACGCATCGGGATTGATCTCTCGCCCCTGTGGGGCCGCCTGCTGTGTTGTAGCCATAGCAATCTCCTCGGAAAAAAATTCGGGATCGCGACAGCACCACTAAGTTGTGCGCAGGAGTCATCGAGCAAGCACACGGCCGCACATTATGTCGCGCAGATCCCCGGGCCTACCAACTGGCCAAGAGCATACTCGGCCCCATCCCCACCGTCAAACCCATCCGCTCCCAACACGCATCCTTCAAATCCTGTGTATATACTCGTCTTCAAATCAAGGAGGCATTCATGGCTCGAGTCACTGGCATCGGCGGCATCTTCCTGCGCGCCCGCGATCCCAAAACCCTCTCCGCCTGGTACGTCAAACACCTCGGCATCACCCTCTCCGACTACGGCGGCGCCACCTTTCTCTGGACCGACGAGATCCCCGCCACCACCGGCAGCACCACCTGGTCGCTCTTTCCCGAAAACACTCCGTACTTCGGCAAGGGCACCGACAAAGGCCCGCAACAGGCCATGGTCAACTACCGGGTCGACAATCTCGACGAACTCCTCACCCAGCTCGCCGCCGAAAACATCCCCATCGACCCCAACCGCGAGAACGCCGACTACGGCTACTTCGCCTGGATCACCGACCCCGAAGGCAACCGCATCGAACTCTGGCAGCCCCTCGTCGAGAAGGAAGCCGAGAAGAAAGAAGACCCTCCCGCATAACCTGCTAGCCTGCTCGTGTTTTTGATCTTGCTCCTGCTTCTAGGTAACCCAAGGCTTCAGCCTTGGGCCTCTCCTCAACCGCCAGAAAATGAGCTTTACCCCTGGGGTATGCCTTCTTTTCAAAAGCTCAAAAATCTTAGCAGTCAAAGAAATCCCGAACACTCTTGATAATCAGGAGCAAACAGTGACTCCCGAATCCAACATTCAACAAGTCGTCCCCTTCCTCTGGGTCGCGAACCTCGAAGCCTCCCTACGCTTCTACATCAACGGCCTCGGCTTCGAAAAAACAAAAGAGTGGGTCGACGACGGCAAGCTCCGCTGGTGCTGGCTTCAACTCGAAGGCGCAGCCCTCATGCTCCAGGAGTACCTCCCCGACAAACGCCCACCCGGCAAGCTAGGCGAAGGAGTCTCTCTCTGCTTCCAATGCAACGACGCTCTCGCCATCTATCGCACAGCGCTCTCGCGAGGACTCAAACCCCAGCGCCCCTTCGTAGGCAACGCCATGTGGGTCACCATCCTTCCGGACCCTGACGGTTACAAATTAGACTTCGAGAGCCCCACAGACGCCCCAGAAGAATCCCTCTACCCCAACGCAGACTAGTTCAGAAACTACCGATAGCTCGGTTTTCTGCGAACGAGTTAAGGTATTTTTTTTGCGGAAGGCAGGTGCGAAGCCAATGTCGGATCAGGCGCTGAACTTCTATGACTCGATGGCGGATTACTACCATCTAATCTTCGAAGATTGGGATCGGTCTATTCAGAGCCAGGCGAGGATTCTGAACGCCGTGATCTCGCGAGAACTGCCCGACCAGCCCTTAAGGATTCTCGACTGCGCATGCGGTATCGGTACCCAGGCCTTGGGTCTCGCCGCACGAGGACATTACGTTGTCGGCTCCGACGTAAGCCCCATGGAGGTGACAAGGGCTGTGCGAGAGGCTCAGGAGCGCGGCTTGAACATCGAGTTTTATGTCTCGGACATGACGGATTTGAAGGAGATCCCTGAAACCGGATTTGATGTTGTTGCAGCTTTCGATAACGCCTTGCCCCACCTCACAGCAGACGAACTAATCCGTGCCGTCGGAGCAATGGCAGGCCGGTTGAACTCGGGTGGACTGTTCATCGCAAGTATTCGAGACTACGACTTGCTCCTCCAGCAAAAACCAACCATGCAGGAACCCGCGTTTTTCGGCGACGAAGGGAGTCGAAGAATCGTCCATCAAGTCTGGGACTGGACCGAAGCAGCAAAATACACGCTGCACCTCTACATCACAATCGAAGCCGATCATGGTTGGACTACACACCACTTCGTGTCGGAGTATCGGTGCGTCAAACGACAGGAACTGTCAGATGCATTACGCTCAGTGGGTTTTGAAGAGCCGATCTGGCTGATGCCCCAAGAAAGTGACTACTACCAGCCCCTTGTCCTCGCAAGATGGCCCTGACCGGCCCATCGAACGTCCGTTTTCGGAAACTTCCACCGTCGACCAGTCTCCTACCTCACGCAAAAGTCGAGGCCGGGAGAATCCCTCGATCCAATCGAAAAGCAGCAACCTAAGAGTTGACGTCATGCTAAAGCCGCTGCCGCTTGGGGATCCAACCGCATCATGTTTGCCTGATAATGAGCAGACAAATTCAACCATGAGGAGACCCCATGTCCTCCGAAAGCAAAAGCTACCCAGTCGAAGAAGCCATTCGTGCCCAGAGTGCCCTCCGTAAACTCGCAGAATTAGGGCCCGAGATGTTTCCCATTCAGTCCTTCGTCGGAATGATCAGCGACGAGATTGAAACTCTCCGCAATCGGGGACACACTGATCAGGAGATCGCGGAAACGATTACCTCAAACTCCAAAATCGATATCAAAGCCTCCGATATCGCAGCTCATTACGCATCCCCGGAAGACCGTCACCAGCCGCACCAATAGCACTCTCTGTCAAATCAAATAAAGGGCCGGCACTCGTCAGAGTGCCGGCCTTTACCCGCTACAACAGAACAGATCGACCTACTGGAACGCCTTGTTCCAATTCGTAATCAAATTGTTCACATTCAGCGTCCCAATCCCAGTCGCAAAGTCCCATCCCGCATTGCTGTTATAGGCCTTCTCATAGGCCTTGCTGGATACCGAGAGAACGCCATTCGTTCCTGAAGGCGTATAGCAGTTGAACTTGCCCAGGCAGTTCACGTCCATGTCGCCCAGCGTCACATCGTAGAACGTGCAGGTGCCGTCCACTCCGTTGCCCAGCGTCGAGCTGCAGGAGTTATTCCCCCTGCCGCCAAACTCCTGCTTGGCCAGCGCGTAGTAGACATAGTTCGGATTACCCTGCGGCGTTCCAGTCGACTGATCGACCAGAGCCTGGATACCCGCCACAATCGGCGCCGCAAACGACGTACCGCCCGCGCCCGACCAGTTCGATGGATCGCCCGTGCACGGTGCACCGCCCGCCCCCGGCGCCGGCTGGCTGTAGCAGAACACATAGTAGTGTCCCCACACGCCATTCGCCGCGAAGAGCGAAACATCCGGAAGATCCCGCACACCGTCGGAGGGGTTCCCAAACAGGTTACGCTGATAGTTCGGCTTCTTGTAGCCCTTGCAGGTTCCGCTGTTTGCCGGCGTCCCAGGCAGAGGCGACGTATCGCCGTACGCGCAGTTGCTCGGTCCACCGCTTCCGCTCGCCGTAGTCAGGAAGAACGCCTCACCCTCAGCCGAGTTGCAGAAGCCATTCGCACCGAAAGGAACGTTATATCCAACCGTGTTCGTAATCAGCGTGCTCGCGCAGGAGTCATTCCACGGAATCTCAGGAATATAAGACTTCGCCGAGCCATACGTTGCATTGTTCTTCGACCTCCAATAGGTGGAATTGGTTCCGGCGTACGTGTCGCCAAAGTCCGTTCCGCCCACCGCCACGTTGTACTGCGTGGAAGCAAATCCACTCACCGCAATGCCAAACTGAGCCGCAGGCTGATTCGCATCGCAGCTTGCCGCACCCTCGTCACCCGAAGAGACAAACACCGAAACGCCCTCCGCTGACGCCTGCTGGTAAGCCGTGCTGTAGGTCGCATTGCCCGCCGCTCCCAGGCCGGCCTCGCACTCGCCGTAGCTGATGCTGATGATCGGCGGAGGCAGAGGCTGATTGATCAGAGAGTTGATCGCCAGCAATCCGCCAAACGTCGTCTGCGTGTCCGCGCAAGAAGCCAAAACGATCGCAGCGCTCGGAGCTGCGGCGCTCGCATACTCGGCATCCAGAATCGCCTCGCCGTCGTTTCCGATCAGCACGCCCGGATTCTTGCAGCCGCCCGGATGAATCTGCGTAAAGCTGCCCTTCGTATACTTCGACAGCCCAAACGTGTTGCGGAACGTAACCCAGTCAGCCGTCGAGTAGACGTTGGTGTCTTCAATCACCACTACCGTCTCGTTATTTCCGGTAATGCCTCGGCCGTACACCGGCCGGAAGTTATAGATCGTGTGCAGGTCGTCCGGCACCACAAGTTGATAGTTCGCGTTCACCGTAAAGTCAGGACTTGCACCCTCAGGCTTCGCCGCCTTGGCGACGATCCCCTTAGACACACCGTCGATACGCGCCGCGCTGATGCCCTTGTTCGCAGGCTTCGGCCGGAAGTCGCTCAACGAGCTCACACCCACCACCACATCAGCCAGCGCCGCCGGAATCTGCGGATTCTGCATATTGGCAATATGCGACTCACCACGCACCTTCAACGTGTGCATCTCCGTGCGAAACGCGTTCTTCAGCTGTGACACGCTTCCTGAGAAGTCGATCACCATCCCGCTCTTCGAAACTTCGTTGACCTCAAACCCATGGCTCTTCAGCCATCCTGTCACCTCGGCGATATCCTTCGTGCTCGGCCCATAGTTGGCTCCAAGCTCTTCGGCCGTCAGCCACTGATGAAAGTCCGGGCTGCCCGGCGTGTGCATCGACTCGATCTTGGCCGTCAGCGCCGCCTCGCGCTCCGCCGGCCGCTTCAATTGCAGCAGCATATGGTCCAGCTGCATTGCGCCATTCACCGCGCCCCGGTCATTCAGCGCATTCGCCTCCGGGCGAACATTGCCGGCCAGCGTGATCATCTTGCTGTCCGACACTGGTGCCGTCACAGTCGACCGGGCCGAGGTCCCAGTCTGAGCCTGCCCCGAAGACAACAGGGAGATTCCCATCGCCGAAAGACAGAGAAGTTGCGTACAAAGAGAACGTAGTTTCATGAAATAGCCTCACTCAATTTGGTTTGCGTGCTGAATCGGTCGCAGAGAATCGGAGAGCTCTGCGAAGAACGTAGAGCGTTGCGAAGAAGTGTTGAGCTACGAGGTACAACGAACGTTGTATTGCGGAGTCCCCTATTTGGTGCAAGTTACCGTCGGTGGGAGGATAGTACGGGCCTCTCCGGGCGAGGTCAAGCGCGAAATCTCCCCCTTGTGCGCAGGACAAAAAATACTTCGATCGCCTGTCACATTCTTCGCAGCCAGAAAGTACGCTCCCAAAACTCCACGTCCACCACGCAATCCACCACGTTCTCACCAGCAAAAAACCACACTCAAAACGCCGTTTTCCGCAAAACCCCCAGAAAAAACCACAACTCACCGGGCATAAAAATTACTCCCCCGGAAATCCACCACCGTCCGCGGTTAGGATAGCCAGAGACCCCAGCAAAAAGGCCTCCTTACCAATGACCCACCCCATCCCCGGCAGAATCGAAACCATCGTAGGCCCAATGTTCTCCGGCAAATCCGAGGAGCTCATCCGCCGCCTCAAGCGCGCCCGCATCGCCCGCCAGCGCGTCGCCTGCTACAAGCCCGACATCGACCTCCGCTACCACCGCACCTCCATCGCCAGCCACAGCTCCCAGACCCACGAAGCCTGCACCGTCACCAATGTAGAGCACCTCAAAGCCGCGCTATTGCCTCAGTTAGACGATATCGACGTCATCGGCATCGACGAGGCGCAGTTCTTCGACGACACCATCCTCCCCCTCACCGTAGAGCTCGTCCACCTCGGCAAACGCATCATCCTCGCCGGCCTCGACACCACCTTTAACGCCGAGCCCTTCGGCCCCATTCCCGCCCTCATGGCCATCGCCGATGAGGTCACCAAGCTCTCTGCCGTCTGCATGGTCTGCGGCGCCCCCGCCATCCACACTCAGCGCCTAGGCCAAAGCCAGGAGCTCGTCCTCGTAGGCGCCGCGGGCCTCTACGAAGCCCGCTGCCGCACCCACTTCGAGCCCTTCCTCGACGACCAGCACTCCGAACAACTCGAACTCCCCACCGTCGCAACGCTTCTCTAACACACAGAAACGCCAAACAGGAACGCCTTCGCGATCATGATAAAAATAGGCGACCTTCCGGAGACCTCACGTTGAGCAAAAAACAAGAAAGAATCCTCACGGGCATCTTCCTGTTCTTCGTCTGTGTGCAACTAGCCCATTTCGTACACAACGGCTGGTATATGTACGCGCACTCCGCACAAGTACAAAGACCACCAAAGGGCGGCACCTTTCGTCTTGCTCTTCCTGTTCTGATCCAGTCGACCACTAGGATCTTCCATGTTCCCGACACATCCATTACTGCTGCCGCGTTCGACTTGATAACAGGGTTCTCTGCACTCTACCTCCTGTATTTGATGACGGTCGATCTCCCCTCCCAAGAGCCGGATCGGCCGAAAGATAGAGCGCTGAAGATCCTCTTCTTCCTGGCGATCATTCAATTTCCGCTTGCTTGGGTAGTTCCCTGGCAACGGCCCGAGACAATGCCTTCCGCTCTCTTCCTGGCGTTCTCTCTCTTCTGTCTCGCGAAGATCGAAAAGAATCGGATGTGGTCGCTCCCGCTTCTGGCTGCAGTCCTGATCCAAACCTTCGTTCGAACCGACGTGCCCCTTGTCTTTGGGGCGGCGACCGCTTTCGTTGGCCTCTGGCCCCTCGTCAAACGAGGCTCGCAAGGTAAATTCTGCGCGAGCTTGGACTACATCGTCATCGGCAGTCTTATCGCCCTCATCTCTGCGGCGATTCAGGTTTACCTGCACATCCTCTATCCACAGGACAGCTTAGACATCCAGCTCGTGCCGAATCTTAGCTTTCACAATCTCGAGATCCTCACCATCATCTTGACGCCGGTCGTCTCATTCGTACTATTTTTGATGGTCTATCGGCCTACTCTAACCGCCGTGGAAAAAGTGGCGATGGCGTCTGCTCTCCTCTATCTACCGATGTACTTCACGTTCGGCCTCGTCGCCGAAGCGCGCATCTATGTGCCCTTCCTGCTGATGATGTGCATGGTCACCGCTAGGGTATCGGCATCTTTCCTGAGCGCCCGATTCGACGCCAGCACCTAATGGTCGCGCGGCTCGACACACACCAAACACCTCTCAACTGCGCTGGCTTCAATGCTTCGACACCATCTCCATGACATCCTTGCGCAGTGCCAGCGAGCTGGCCGACCGCGCATAGTACATATGCCCCCCGGGATACTCATGCACCTGCACCCGCGTCGGATCACCCATCGGCGGAATCTGGCTCACCGTCAGCACCGACCCCATAAACGGGCAGGATAGATCCGCCCATCCATGGGCAATCACCACGCGCAGCTTCGGATCGGTAGCCACCGCAACCCTCAGATCCGTCGCAGAGGCCGACCCCGAAAACGCCCCATTCCGACCGCTGTTATCCCACATCCTGTTCACATCGAACGACAGCGCGTTGTAACTGGCATCCGTCTTCCAGCCAACCGTCCGGGTCACAAAGTCCACCATCGCCGTAGTCGTCGGCGCAATAATACTCAACAAAATCGGGTCCTGCGTCTCCTGCGTCGGGTTATAAGGAAACGGATCGTAAGCCGTCACATTCGGGTCATACCGGCTGCCCAGCTTGCCCGTCTCCCGAAACTCCTCCCGCAAAAACGCCTGCGTCTCCAGCCGCCCACCCGACTGCTTCACAAACGTCGGATCAAGCCCCGTCAGCTCCGTCACCCTCTTCACCAGACGAGGTGTAGCCGCCGGATCGCTGTTGCCCTTCATCAGATCCACCGCATACTCGCCCCGCGTATAGTCGATCACCTCGGCCATGTTCTCGTTCGTCAGCTTGCCCTGCCGCTCATAGTTCGCCGCAACGATCGAAGGCAGCGTCATCATCCACGGAATCGGCGAGATATCCGGCGAACCACCCTGCGGAGACAGCGCCGGCGAAACCAGCACCAGCCCATTTACCGCAACCCCGGTCTGCGACTGCAGATAAGCCGTCAGCCTCGGTCCGCGATACCCCCCATAGCTCTCGCCCACAATGTACTTGCGAGACTGCAGCCGCCCATTCTTCACCAGCCAGTCGTAGATATTACGCGACAGATACGCAATGTCCTGATCGGGCCCATAAAACTCCTTCTTCGACTCCTCCTCCGATACCAGCGAACGCGAAAACCCAGTCCCAATCGGGTCGATAAACACCAGGTCCGTAAAGTCCAGCCAGGTCCCCGGATTATCCGTCAAAATCGCCGGATCCGACGGACTCTGCCCCTCCGCACCGAACGCCACTCTCTTCGGCCCGATCGCCCCCAGATTCAGATAAACCGAAGCCGCGCCCGGTCCTCCGTTGAATGCAAACGTCACCGGCCGATCCTTGCCCTCAACAACGCGATCCTTGCCCTCAACAACATAGGACGTATAAACCACCTCGCCGCTCAGCCCGCCCTTGCTATCCCGCACCGGCAGCGTACCCACAGTCACGGTGTAGTGCAGCGTCTTGCCCTCAAGCTGCATCGTCTGCTCCACATGCGCGTCCGCCGGAAGAGGGGGCAACGTAACCGAGATTCCCGGCGTAGCCGCAGGCTTCGCGTCAGCAGGTTTAGCGTCAGATGGTTTCGAATCCGGCGCAGCCTGAGCCGCCGCGGGAAGAGGAACCAGTGCAGAAAAACTTGTAAGAAGGACCGAAAAAAACACGAACTTCGACAGGGACGGAAACCGCGTTGCAATCATGGTCCAAATTTTACATAGTTCTTCCCATGCAACACGCAACCCAAACAAATACTTCGGTATTCTCATCAGGTAGCCGATTTGGAGAAGAGAGCCCATGCGCAACATCCTCACCGCCGTCACCCTTAGCCTTCTCGTTGTCCCCGCTTTCGCCAAGCCAGAACCAAAGAACATCGTCATCGTTCCCATCAAAACCGGCACCGGCGAAGATGCAGGAACCGCCACCTTCAGCCCCTCTAAGAAGGGCGTTCGCATCAAGCTCGACCTCAAGAACCTCCCCGTAGGCGAGCATGGCGTCCACATCCACGCCAAAGCCCTCTGCGACGCACCCGATTTCAAAACCGCAGGCGGCCACTTCAACCCCGAAAACAAACAGCACGGCTTCCAGAACCCCATGGGCCACCATGCCGGCGACCTGCCAAATAACGTCACCATCGGCGAAGGCCATCTCGGTCACGCCACCTTCAACGTGAACTATCTTTCGATGGACCCCACCGCAGCGAACAGCATCCTCGCCAACGGAGGTACCTCCCTCGTCATCCACGAAAAAGCCGACGACATGAAGACCGACCCCTCCGGAAACTCCGGCAACCGGATCGCCTGCGGCGTCATCTCCGCTCCAACGCCCTAACCCCACTGTCCATCTTTGAACAAACCGGAACGCCCATGCGTATAGCAATCCATGGGCGTTCTGCACATGGCGATTCCGACAGTGAGCCGACACACGGCGCTCAAATCCCCTACGCGCCGCCTGCCGCGAGTCCCGGCACAGCACGTTACCCAACACGCCGAAATCCTTCAAGTCCAACAACAAATCAATCCATCCCCCGCTCCACGCGGTACACTTCTCCCACCGACAAAATCACTTGAGGCGAAGTTGGAGCGTACCCCACAACAGGATGCGGCACAGGAAGCAGCGCAGGAAGCCCTAGCCAAACTGGTGCGCCAGTGCATGGCCGGCGACTCCCAGTCCTGGCAGCAGCTCGTCGCCTCCCAGCATCGCCGTATCTACGCCATCTGCTACCGTTTCACCGGCTCAGGCACCGACGCCGAGGACCTCACCCAGGAGGTCTTCCTCAAGCTCTACAAGAACCTCGCCAGCTTCGATACCCAAAAAGGCAGCTTTCAGACCTGGATCACCACGCTGGCCCGCAATCTCCTGGTGGACCACTTTCGCCGCACCCGCCTAGAGCGCGCCTCCGAGTCCCTCGATGCCACCTTCGACGGCGAAGAGGACGGCCCCACCATGGCCGACCGGCTCGCCGACCCCCGGCCCTCCCAGGAGCATCATGTGGCCGGACTCGAGCTCAAAGTTCGCGTCCAGAGCGCACTGAAACAACTCTCCCCAGAGCTTCGCGAAGCTGTTATCCTGCGCGATCTCGAGGATATGGATTACAAAGAGATATCACAGGTTCTCCGCATACCCGAAGGAACTGTAAAAAGCCGCATCAGTCGCGGTCGCGGGGAACTTGCAAGGCTTCTGCAACGTATAGAAAGTTAGTGGACATAGTGCTAGAGAGAGAGGTGGTTTAAAGTGGCAGACTACAACCAATTCGGCAGCGTCAAACCAGGCGCACCCGGAGATCCTCAGCACTGCGCGCAGTGCGAGGCCATGCTCGCCGATGCCCTCGACGGCACCCTCTCCGCCGCAGACCAGGCCACCTTTGACACCCACATGATCGGCTGCCCCAGCTGCGCCGGCCTGCTCGCCGACGCCCAGCGCGGAGCCACCTGGATGGAGATGCTCAAATCTCCCCGCCCCGAGCCCCCCGTCTCCCTTTTTGAGAGCATTCTCGCCCAAACCAGCGGCAAGACCGCCCTCGGCCCTGCCAAAGAAGACCAGGCCCCGATCATCCTCGGCCGAACCGACTACCTTCGCACACCGAACACCCTCCCTGGCCATTCGTCCCTGCTTCCCCCCGTTGGAGAAGCCCTCGCAACCAGCCCCTTCGCCTCTGCCAAGGTCCTTCCCTTCCGCACTCGGGTCACCTATGGACTTCGTTCCCTGGGCCAGACCATGCTGCAGCCGCGCCTCGCCATGACCGCTGCAATGGCCTTCTTCTCCATCGCCCTCACCATGAACCTCACCGGCATCCACCTCAGTCAACTTCACGCCAGCGACCTCAAACCCTCCAGCATCATGCGCAGCTGCTATGAGGCCAAGGCCAAGGTAGTCCGCTACTCCGACAACCTCCGCGTGGTCTACGAGCTTGAGTCCCGCGTCCGCGACCTGCAGCGCTCCTCCGACGATAGTGGCTCAACCAGCTCCACCAGCACCCCAGTCAACCAGAACGACTCCACCCAGCCTGGCAACAAGCCGGCTGGCGCCCAGCCGGACAATCCGAATAATCCAAAGGACCAGAAGCCCGGCGAGAAGAACGACCAGAAGCAGAACAGCCCCAAACCCAACCCTGGCTCCAGCCGCCGCGAAACCCCAGGCGGAAACGTTCAGCTCGTAGCCTCCATCAGCACCCGGGCCCCTCTCCCCTTCCAGTCTCAAGATTTTGTTGTCTTTACTCCCAGTGTTATTAAGTTGGAAGGGGGATTGGTATGACTTGCGCAAACCATCCTGAACGTGAACGCGTTGCTTTTTGCCAGAACTGCGGCAAACCACTCTGCCAGGAGTGCACCCGCACCGTCGGCTCTGCTGTCTTCTGCGAACCCTGCCTCGCCGCCAAACTCTCAGGTGTCGGAGCCGCAGCCCCCGCTGCTGGCTCTTACGCCTATAGCGGATCCGAAGCCGGCGTAAACTACTCTGCCAGCGGCGTCATTCCGCCCACCATCCCTCCGGGAGCACCAAACCCCGGTCTCGCCGCACTCCTGGGCTTTATCCCCGGCGTCGGTGCGATGTACAACGGCCAGTACGCCAAGGGCGTCGTTCACCTGGTTGTCTTCGCAATTCTTATCAGCCTCGCCGACCAGCACGGCATCTTCGGCCTCTTCATCGCCGGTTGGGTCTGCTACCAGGTCATCGAGGCCTACCACACCGCCAAGGCCCGCCGCGACGGCACTCCACTCCCCAATCCCTTCGGTCTCAACGATCTCGGCGAGCGCCTGGGCTTCGGTAAATCCTGGCCCGGCGTCAGCCACTCCGGCCCGGCAGCCCCCTTCGTTCCGCAAGGAACCGCACCCACATCAGACATCCCCAACTCCCCACCGAGCAGCGCCTACGCGGCCCCGCCCGCAGGCTATCCGCCACAGTATCCGCCTCAACAAACATCCGCTGCCGCCTGGGGAACCCCCTCGTGGGAGAACTACGCCCCCCCACCCGTACCCCCGATCCCTCCCTACGGCGCGCCAGCCTACCCGGTCGATCCCAACCTCCCCATACCGCGTAACCGCTTCCCCGCCGGCGCCCTCTGGCTGATCGGCCTTGGCTGCATCTTCCTGGTCGGCAATGCTGGCCTCTTCCATCACTTCCCCATCCACCGCATCGTGCCCTTCTTCCTGATCGGACTCGGCGTCTGGCTCTTCGTTCACAAGATGACCGGCACCGGCAACGGCCTCTCAGACGACGGCACCCCCGCCTACCAATACCGGCTCTTCAGCGCACTGCGCGGCTCCATCTGGGTCATTCTCGTCGGCGTCCTCTTCCTGCTCGACTCCTTCGATATCCTCTCCTGGTCCCACAGCTGGCCGCTCTTCATCATCGTCGCCGGTCTCATGGCAGTCTTTCAGCGCACGTCCTTCAACTCTGCCGCAGCCGTAGCCTACCCTTATGGGGTTCCTCCGTCCTCCCCGATCGCTACGCCCCCACCAGCCACTCCGAGCACCAGCATCGTTCCCTCCAACCAGCACGATCAGGAAGGGAGCTAGGCCATGGGAAGCTATCCTCCTCCACCCTATCCGCCACCGCCCGGCCCTCCCTACGGCGGCGACTGGAAGTATCAGCGCCGCGTCCTCAAAGAGCAGGCCCGCGCCCAGCGCGACATGGCCCGAGCCCAGCGTGACGCCTACCGCTACCAGGCCCGCAGTCTTCGCCGCAGCTCCATCCTCGGGCCCCTGCTGCTGATCACCATCGGTATCCTCTTTCTCCTCGTGCAGACCGGCCGCGTCGCGGCTCACAGTCTCTGGGACTGGTACGCTCGCTTCTGGCCCATCCTGCTCGTAGGCGCCGGCGTCATCATGCTTCTGGAGTGGGCCTACGACCAATACATGCAGTCCGATGACACCCAGCCACAATATCGTCGCCGTCTCGGCGGTGGCGTCTTCGCCCTGCTCCTGATCCTGGGCATCACCGGCATCGTCTTCAGCAGCGTCAGAAATGGTAACGGCCACGGTTACATGCTCAACGGCCTCAACCTCAATCAAGACAACATCGACGAATTTCTCGGCGACAAACACGAGAGCGACCAGGTACTCTCGCAGTCCTTTCCCGCCAACAGCGGCTTCACCGTCGACAACCCTCGCGGCGACATCTCCATCTCCGGCACCAGCGACGACAACCAGATCCATATCTCCGTCCACAAACAGGTCTACACACGGTCCGACTCGGACGCCGACAGCAAAGCACAAAAGCTCAGCCCGACCTTGACCAGCACAGGAGACAGCCTGGTGCTCTCCATACCAGCCATCGACGGCACCCGCGCCGACCTCACCATCTCCCTCCCTGCGACGGCACCCCTGGTCGTCACCGCCAACCACGGCGACGTGCACGTCAGTGCGCTCAAGGCTCCCCTTCAGGTTACGGCGAACCACGGCAACATCGAGCTCACCGGCATCACAGGGCCGGTCATCACTCACGTCAATAACAGCGACTCCGATCTCTCCGCGCACAGCGTCTCCGGCCCCCTCACCATTCAAGGCCGCGGCCACGACACCACGCTCTCCGACCTCTCCGGCCCAGTCACCATGAGCGGAGACTTCTTCGGCACCACCCACTTCGAGCGCATCCGTGGCCCCATCAAATTCCACACCAGCCGCACCGACCTTCAGTTCGCCCGTCTCGATGGCGAGATCGATATCAGCCACTCCGACATCACCGCCAGTGAGGCCGTCGGTCCGCTTACCCTCACCGCAGGCAATCGAAACGTCACCCTGGAACGAATCGCGGGAGACGTCTCCGTAACCAATCGCAACGGCTCGGTCGATCTCACCAGCGCGCCTCCCCTCGGCAATGTCACCGTCGAGAATCGCAACGGTTCGGTCAACCTCACCCTGCCCGAGCAGTCAAACTTCGCCTACCAGCTTGACGCCACCAACGGCGACATCGAAAGCGACTTCTCGGAGATCCAGATCCCCGACGGCGGCCTGCAAAAGAAGACCATCAGCGGTACCGCAGGCAAAGGCGGTCCCCTCCTTCACATCTCAACAAGCCAGGGCGACATCTCTTTGAAGAAGGGGAGCATCATGCCCCTGCCGCCTCTGCCTCCCATGCCAAAGATCACCGCCATGCCCCTTCCGCCTCTGTCTCCCATGATGCCTCCCGAGGCTCGCCAGGCTATCCAGGACGCGAAGCAAGAGGCACGAGAAGCCACCCGCGAAGCCAAGCAGGAAGCAGAAGAAGCGAAGCGCGAAGCAAAGCAGCAAACAGACGAAGCTAAACGCGAGGCAAAGCAGGCAGCAGATGAGGCGAAACGTGAAGCCAAACAAGCTGCCGACGAGGCCAAACGCGACGCCAAACAGCAGTAGGATCAAAACCAATAGTTCCGTTGGCTGCTAGCGACACCCGCACTTCACTGCAAGTTGAACCTCATCTCTTCGCCGCAATCGAAATCGGAGTCGACGCCTTCACTCCATAGGTATCCGCAAAGCTGTTCTGATTGATCCCCAGGCTCAACCGGCCGCGCGAATCAATGTAAGCCAGAGGCTTCCCAACCGCCACATCGCTGAAGGTCTTCACAAACGGCAACTGGTAAAGGTGGTCTCCCACCTGCACCGGAACGACATCCCCCACGTGGTACCCAAGCTTCGCAAACGTCTCAGCCGGCACGTTCAGCACCAGGTTTCCAAACGGCCCATCGGTCCCAATCACCTCACCATGCAGGCCCGACGCATCCACCACCGCGCTGCGAAGACTGAGCCTCACCAGGCTCGCCACCTCCACCGCCGGGCCAGCCTTCGTCCAGTCATCGCCTCGCGCAAGATGCGCCCCCGCCGGAGAAAAAATATCTCTGCCATGAAAGGTCGAGGAGGTCTTCGCCCCGATCATCCACTCCGGATTGGTGATCTGTCTCACTCCATCAATTCCGTCTCGATCCTGAACCAGCGTCAGCAGACCGTTATCCGGCAGCACAAAATACTGCCCCGTCTTCGAACGAGCAATGATGGCCTTGCGCGTACTTCCCACCGTAGGATCGATGACGACAACGAACACCGCATCCTTCGGAAAGTAAGGCGAAGATCCTGCAAGAAACCGCGCACCCTGTGCAATGTCGTACGGCGTCGCCTGATGCGTGATGTCGATGATCTCAACCCCAGGCGCAACTCCATTCATCACCGCCTTGCAGATTCCAACAGCATCGTCCTTCACATCAAAGTCCGTCATAAATCCAATCGTCCGCAGCGCCGTTCCAGCACTTCCAGCGGAGCCGCTCTGTGCCGAAGCCTCCCGAACAAAACCCGTCCCTAAGAAGCCAGCCACCACCAACAGAACAAAAATCTTTCTGAACAAATCGAGTCGTCTCACCAGCAGCCTCACAGAATGAAATAGGGATCTCCCTTCATCATACCCAGCCCCCGCCGTCCACTTGCAAGCGAGCGGCGGCTCTGCACCGTCTGGCTAACCAGGCCGGTAATTATCAGGAGAGCGTCAGTCAGACACAGATCGCCGTGCAACCACGGACAATTTCACGTTGTATCTGGTGAACGATAGCCAGGATTTGCCATTGAAACGGACAACGGACCACCAAACCTTGTGCAGATGCAAGTTCAGTGAACTCAACCCCCTGCTGTCAGGCGCGCGCAAGTCCCGCTTACCACGGGGAGTTATAGCGCAAATGAGATCGGCATTACGCCTTTAGGGCTTCGAATCGTGCGCCCCCTGACCAATGACGGGGATGTCGACCTGGCGAGAAAGGAAGCAGTGCTGGCACCAAAGCTCATCGGGGACTTCCTTCGCAAATACGATGGAGCAGCACTCCCGAAGACTGACATCGCCAAAATGTTCTTCAGACAATGGGTGTTCCTTCAGAACGAACAGCGGACGCCCTTTCAATGATTTTGGATAATGCTCAATCAGTCGGACTTCTTCGATCGATTAGTGATAAGCAGTATGTTGATTTGAAGGGAACGGCGAAGTTAGTAGATAAAACGAATAGCCCTCAATCGCCCGTGCTGCTTTTTGAGGAAGATGCTAAGGACGAATCACATTCTCTCAATCTCGCACAGACCAGCCACCTGAGAAAGATGGGTTCAAGGTAGCTCGGTCAAAGCGCGTCTTCATTACTCATGGGAAGAATCGTGCACTGATTGAACCAATTCGTAACCTCTTAAAGTTCGGAGATCTGGAAGCTGTCGTATCGGTTAACTCTCAGACTGTTTCTCTGCCCGTTCCTGGCAAAATTATGGAGGAAATGCGATCTTGCGGAGCAGCTATCATTTTGGTCGAAAATGAACGCATTTTGGTTGATGCAGAGGGCAACCAACACGTAGTTCTAAATGACAACGTCTTAATCGAAATTGGTGCAGCTATGGCGCTGTTCGGAGAGAGGTTTATTCTCGTTGTAAAAGATGGCGTCAAGCTTCCCAGTAATCTGCAGGGCCTTCTCGAACTCCGCTATAAAGGCGACACACTAGATGTGAACGACACGGTTGCACTCCTTGATGCTATTTCAGATATGAAGGGGCGCAATCTTCCATAGCTGGTAAAAAGTCCATTATTCAATAGTGACACTCTTCGCCAAGTTGCGGGTTGGCCTACGTCGCAGACTCGGCGGACGGCTATGTGGTAGGCGAGGAGTTGGAGGAGGATGGGGAGTGGCCCGGGGCCTGGGAACCCGACTTCACAATCTACAACGATGGGTGGCTCAGTCATCGCAAAGATGGTGGGCGGCGTGACGACGCGCTACCTGGACGACGACCTGAATCCGACAAGCGGCCCTCCACTCTCAACGACCACAATTACACCATCATGCAACCACGTATCGACCACAAAACAACCACGATTTTGCAGCAGGAAACTTCTCCTCCTACCGCCAAAAAAGCAGAAGATCTCAGGCTGAGAACCAGCACTGACCCCTAATTACCCGAAATCAACCACAACGCACCATAAATGCCGAAGACCAAATTTATCCACAGCCAATTGGTCGGTCCTCCGCTATTGACTTTCCGGACCTGCAGAAGCATGGCCGGCGTTCCAGAACGACTGGGTGCGGAAAATAAAAAAGCCCCATCCTCGAAAGGATGGGGCTCTGTAATATGCCGGCGATCACCTAATCTCCCACACACTTACGCGTGCAGTACCATCGGCCCAACGAGGCTTAACTTCCGTGTTCGGGATGGGAACGGGTGTGACCCTCGCGGTAAACTCACCGGCAAACTTTTGAAATCTCGCTCTCGCGATCTTTCACAACTGAATAGATTGGGATTAGACGTTTGTTGCATTTACTGCGTATTTTCCAAAAGATATAACTACAAAGCTTGTATTGAATGACTCCAGAACAGTGGACTTTCTCACTGCGCAGAGTAAATTCTATGGACAAGCCGAACGGGCGATTAGTACTGGTAAGCTACATGCATTACTGCACTTCAACCTCCAGCCTATCAACCTAGTGGTCTTCTAGGGCCCTTCATTTCCCTTTTGGGTTGGGAGATCTCATCTTAGAGCGTGCTTCCCGCTTATATGCATTCAGCGGTTATCACAACCGAACTTCGCTACCCAGCCGTGCCCTTGGCAGGACAACTGGAACACAAGAGGTTCGTCCATCCCGGTCCTCTCGTACTAAGGACAGCCCTCTTCAAATCTCCTACGCCCACAGCAGATAGAGACCGAACTGTCTCGCGACGTTCTGAACCCAGCTCACGTACCACTTTAATCGGCGAACAGCCGAACCCTTGGAACCTTCTACAGCTCCAGGATGTGATGAGCCGACATCGAGGTGCCAAACCGAAGCGTCGATATGAACTCTTGGCTTCGATCAGCCTGTTATCCCCGGCGTACCTTTTATCCGTTGAGCGATGGCCCTTCCATACAGAACCACCGGATCACTAAGGCCTGCTTTCGCATCTGCTCGACTTGTAGGTCTCGCAGTTAACCACACTTATGCCTTTGCACTCGACGGTCGATTTCCAAACGACCTGAGTGTAGCTTCGCGCGCCTCCGTTACAATTTAGGAGGCGACCGCCCCAGTCAAACTACCCGTCTTACTATGTCCCTCTCCCGGATTACGGGAGCAGGTTAGAATCACAACAACCGCAGGGTGGTATCTCACCGTTGGCTCCACCGAACCCAAAAGTCCGGTATCAAAGCCTCCCACCTATCCTGCGCAGCAGTGGCCGTAACTCATAGTAAAAGTATAGTAAAGGTGCACGGGGTCTTTTCGTCTAGCTGCGGGTAACCGGCATCTTCACCGGTACTACAAGTTCGCCGAGCAACTCGTTAAGACAGTCGAACGATCGTTACTCCATTCGTGCAGGTCGGAACTTACCCGACAAGGAATTTCGCTACCTTAGGACCGTTATAGTTACGGCCGCCGTTCACCGGGGCTTCAGTTCAAAGCTTCGAGCTTGCGCCCTAACCTCTCCCTTTAACCTTCCGGCACCGGGCAGGAGTCAGCCCCTATACGTCGTTTTTGACTTTGCAGAGACCTGTGTTTTTGTTAAACAGTCGCCGTTCGCGTTTCACTGCGGCCCCTCTGGGCTTGCACCCTGAAGGGCGACCCTTCTCCCGAAGTTACGGGTCTAATTTGCCGAGTTCCTTAACAAGCTTTCACTCGAGCGCCTTTGGATATTCTCCTCGTCTACCTGTGTCGGTTTGTGGTACGGTTCCCAATCTCTCTCCTTAGAGGTTTTTCTTGGCACCATGAAATCAGCAGCTTTCAGCCATTCGGCTTACTGCTTTACGCCTCACTGTTAAGCCTCTCCGGATTTGCCTAGAGAAACCAGCTTACGCGTATCGAACACCATAGCCATATAATGTCCTGCCTATCCTTATGCGTCACCCCATCGTAATAACGAGATATTGGGAGGTCCGGAATATTAACCGGATTTCCATCGCTTACGCCTTTCGGCCTCAGCTTAGGGACCGCCTAACCCTGAGCGGATTAACCTTCCTCAGGAAACCTTAGACTTTCGGCGTGAAGGGTTCTCACCTTCATTATCGCTACTTATGCCGGCAGGGTCTCTTCTGTAATGTCCACGCATCTTCCCAGTTGCGCTTCATCCACGACAGAATGCTCTCCTACCACGCACACCTAATGGTGTGCATCCGCTGCTTCGGTATACAGTTTTAGCCCCGTTGTATTGTCGGCACCGGACCGCTTGACCAGTGAGCTATTACGCTTTCTTTAAAGGATGGCTGCTTCTAAGCCAACCTCCTGGCTGTCTGAGCGTTCCGACTTCCTTTCCCACTTAACTGTAATTTTGGGACCTTAGCAGGCGGTCTGGACTGTTTTCCTCTCGACTGTGAAGCTTAGCCCCCACAGTCTGACTCCCGGGCTGGTTGTAATCGGCATTCGAAGTTTGATTAGATTCAGTAAGCCGGAAAGCCCCCTAGTCTATCCATGTCTCTACCACCGATCCAAATCACCCGAGGCTAGCCCTAAAGCTATTTCGGAGAGAACGAGCTATAACGGAATTTGATTAGCCTTTCACCCCTACCCTCAGCTCATCCGAGCTTTTTTCAACAAACACCGGTTCGGTCCTCCAGTGAGTGTTACCTCACCTTCAACCTGGCCAAGGGTAGATCATCCCGCTTCGCGTCTATTCCTGCCAACTTATCGCCCTATTCAGACTCGCTTTCGCTGCGGCTCGCTCACGCTTAACCTTGCTGACAAGAATAACTAGCCGGCTCATTATGCAATAGGCACGCGGTCAGACATTCCCTTACGGGCATAGTCCTCCCACTGCTTGTAGGCACACGGTTTCAGGTACTTTTCACTCCCCTCAATGGGGTGCTTTTCGCCTTTCCCTCACGGTACTGGTTCACTATCGGTCAGAAACGAGTATTTAGCCTTACGGGATGGTCCCCGTGGATTCAAGCAGGGTTTCTCGTGCCCCGCCTTACTCAGGTACCTGCTTCGAGTCTGGATCGCTTTCGTCTACGGGTCTGTCACCCTCTTTGGATCTCCTTTCCAGAAGATTCGACTAGCAACCAGATTGGTAACTCTACTTTTGCAGGCCCTACAACCCCCGAACTACCTAAATAGTACGGGTTTGGGCTGTTCCGATTTCGCTCGCCACTACTATCGGAATCGAGGTTTCTTTCTCCTCCTGGAGGTACTGAGATGGTTCACTTCCCTCCGTTCGCCTGTTCCAACCTATGAATTCAGTTGGACATACCCAGGTTTTACCTGGGTGGGTTTCCCCATTCGGAAATCTCCGGATCAACGCGTGTGTGCCGCTCCCCGAAGCTTATCGCAGCTTGCCGCGTCCTTCATCGCCTGTTTCTGCCAAGGCATCCACCGTGCGCCCTTAGTAGCTTGACCATAGAATTTACTCGCACGCAGCAGAGTGACAACCTCCGCAACACTAGAGCTATCTACGTTTGATATAGTCCACGCCTGTGTCGTACAACCGTCATCTCAACTTGCGAGAATCAGGTCGGTAACACGAAAATTATTCTAAAGACACTCAATACTGACGACAGCGTCGCTATCAGAAACAACCTGAAAGCTAGCTGCTCAGCCTTGTAGTTATATTTACCCAATCTATTCAGTTGTCAAAAATCATGGAGCGATTCGCATCACTGCGCCATCACTTCGCGCCCTCAGGCGGCTTGAGCATTCCTGCTCAAGGTTCAATCTCCGCAGTGCAGAGACTCAACCTCAAGCAGACATCGCTTGCATTACATATCGAAGATGCCAATCGAGACGTATGGTGGAGCTGAACGGGATCGAACCGTTGACCCCCTGCTTGCAAAGCAGGTGCTCTCCCAACTGAGCTACAGCCCCTTGTGATTTACACAAGTACGATGGTCAGATTACCTGACCGTCGGGATAAAGGTGGTGGGCCTGGGTAGATTCGAACTACCGACCTCACCCTTATCAGGGGTGCGCTCTAACCAACTGAGCTACAGGCCCGACTCTACAGCACCAGCCTCCAGCTTATCAGCAAGGAGCCTGATGCGCAGGCTGCTCTGTTGTTGACTCCGAAGAATCAAGAATCGAGCTCTCTCGAAAGGTTTCGAGGACACAGTTGAACGTGCATAGCAGCTACGCCGCTATTGACCATCGGTGTTGACAGATATCGAAAAAAAGAGGGTTTAGTTCAGGCTCATCGAGACTTGCCGAGGCTTATCAAGATGGTTCTCGACAACGTCACTTGAAGCTCAACTTGGTCGCAAAACCAAGTTTCCTGCAATCGCAGGGCGCTAAAGTGTGTCGAGGCGTTCTCTTTTAGAAAGGAGGTGATCCAGCCGCAGGTTCTCCTACGGCTACCTTGTTACGACTTCACCCCAATCATGAATTACACCTTGGGCGGCTGCTCCCTTGCGGTTAGCGCACCGACTTCTAGTGCAACCCACTTTCGTGATGTGACGGGCGGTGTGTACAAGGCCCGGGAACGTATTCACCGTGGCATGCTGATCCACGATTACTAGCGATTCCAGCTTCATGGAGTCGAGTTGCAGACTCCAATCCGAACTGAGGCCGGCTTTTTCCGATTAGCTCCCCCTCGCGGGTTTGCAGCGGTTTGTACCGGCCATTGTAGCACGTGTGTAGCCCTGGACATAAAGGCCATGAGGACTTGACGTCATCCCCACCTTCCTCCCCGTTATCCGAGGCGGTTTCGTCAGAGTGCTCAACTAAATGGTAGCAACTGAAGATAAGGGTTGCGCTCGTTGCGGGACTTAACCCAACATCTCACGACACGAGCTGACGACAGCCATGCAGCACCTATATAGCGGTCTATTGCTAGACGCCGACGTTTCTGCCGGATTCCACTACATTTCGAGCCCAGGTAAGGTTCTTCGCGTTGCGTCGAATTAAACCACATGCTCCACCGCTTGTGCGGGCCCCCGTCAATTCCTTTGAGTTTCAGCCTTGCGACCGTACTCCCCAGGCGGATTGTTTATCGCGTTAGCTTCGACACGGCAGGATTGGGTACCTGCCACATCAAACAATCATCGTTTAGGGCTAGGACTACCAGGGTATCTAATCCTGTTTGCTCCCCTAGCTTTCGTGCATCAGCGTCAGTTATGGTCCAGTGAGCCGCTTTCGCCACAGGTGTTCCTTCCGATATCTACGCATTTCACCGCTACACCGGAAATTCCACTCACCTCTCCCATACTCAAGCCCGGCAGTTTCTTGTGCAGACTTCGGGTTGAGCCCGAAGATTTCACACAAGACTTGCCAAACCGCCTACGCACCCTTTACGCCCAATAAATCCGAACAACGCTTGCCCCCCTCGTATTACCGCGGCTGCTGGCACGAAGTTAGCCGGGGCTTCTTCTATGGGTACCGTCATAATCTTCCCCATCGAAAGGAGTTTACATACCAAGATATTTCATCCTCCACGCGGCGTTGCTGCGTCAGGGTTTCCCCCATTGCGCAAAATTCCCCACTGCTGCCTCCCGTAGGAGTCTGGACCGTGTTTCAGTTCCAGTGTGTCCGTGCGCCCTCTCAGGCCGGATACCGATCATCGCCTTGGTGGGCCATTACCCCGCCAACTAGCTAATCGGCCGCGACCTCCTCCCCAAGCGCATTGCTGCTTTGACTCGTAAGTGTTATGCGGTATTAGCTAAGATTTCTCTCAGTTATTCCCCACTCGAGGGTAGATTAGTCACGTGTTACTCACCCGTGCGCCACTTTACTCAGGTATTGCTACCCTTTCTCGTGCGACTTGCATGTGTTAGGCACGCCGCCAGCGTTGATTCTGAGCCAGGATCAAACTCTCGTTTAATCTTGGTTTGCTTGCCGCACGTCGACAGGGGTCGGTGCGGATCAAGCGCCCCCGGTGCTCGAAAACACCCGGAGGTTTATAACTAGTGAGAATGACTAAACCAAATTTCGTATCATCTCACGACTGGCACGTTCAACTATGTTGTCAAAGATCCGAACTGCATCCACCTAAGCGGGCAGCTTTGGATCAAGGACTGAATCGGCATAAGCCATATTCGTGTCCTCGAACTTGATGCGCTGTTGTCGTCTGTATTTGCTACTTACTTTATCTCTCTCGTTGCTTTTACCGGCCTTACTTCAGCCTATTCGAGGAGCACTTCAGTAGCGTGTGACGTTTTAGCGAACTTTCTGAGATTATCAATCTTCAGCTTACCTGTCAACTTCTATTTTCGTTTTCTTTAGAATTTCGCTTTTCCTAAAGACTTCGAAGACAGACTTGACAGCTATTCGCTCAGCGCAAAATATCAAAACATCGTGACGCTCGAAGACGAGCGCGGAGCACTTAGCTCCTGGTGCATCTCAAATCAACTGCAGTGGCTTGGGTTTGTATTGCCGGTAGGCCCTCAGGCTCTAAACCGATATCAAACGCTTGGACTGCGCTCCGTCATCCCTTGTTACTTGCTCTTACGTTGCCAGAGCCAAGGTGCGAAGCAGTATTGCTTTACTTCTCACCTAGAGTATCGTGCTTTTCGTTTCCGTGCAAGCCTCATGCTTTCCACTTCGTCTCTTGCCGTGTGTCTCTTTGCGACTTCCTGAGATTATCAGCGACTGAGACGCTGCGCAAGCTCAATGCTGTGAATAATTGGGAGTTCCTGTAGAAAAGTCGGTTTCGTCCAGAAAAGACGCGGGTAAGAAATCTTCGATTATTTGACGTGTTGACTGGAATTGCTCCTCGATCTTCGTTTTGAACCGTGAGGCTGGGTGTACGGTCTAGAATCGTTCCACTATGGAAGCCAATGAAGTCTCAGAGTTTGCCAATCAGATGAAGGAGTCGGGGGAGTCGGGCGGGGAGTCGCTGAAGAGCATCTCGCTGGGGATCTCGGTTCTGGCGGTGCTGGTTGCTATGGTCACCGTGCTTGGACATCGCACACACACCGATGCGGTACTGATGCAGTCTCGCGCGGGCGATCAGTGGAACGAGTATCAGGCGAAGAAGATTCGCATGGATAATCTCTCGGTCACCCTGGATTTACTGGCGATGGAGCCAACGCTCAATGCTGCTGCCACCGAGGCGAAGCGGAAGGAGTATGAGGCTCACATCGAGAAGTGGAAGGAAGATCTGGCCGAGGAGCAGGAGAAGGCTCGTGAGTTTGAGGCTGAGGTAACTCACGCCGAGGCCAAGGCCTCTCGTTATGATCTTGGAGAGGCGCTGCTGCAGATTGCTGTGGTTCTGTGCTCGGTTACGCTATTCACCCGGAGACGAGCCTATTTTCTTCTTGGGCTTTCTCTGGGGGCGGCGGGGGTCGTTATCGCTGTCTCTGCCTCGCTTGTGCGTTAGGGGCCTTTTGATTCACAGCGCCTGAGTATTCCGGGTGGTGCCGTTGCGTAATCCGTTGCGGAGTGGGCAGAACTCTCCGATTTTCTCCGGAGGTACTACCCCCCCCTATTACCAGCGCGTAAGTGATTTATTATGATAATCTTACGCGCTGGCTAGGCTTCTAAAGAAGACATAACAAACGAGTTGCATACAAATTCCTTCCCTGCAAGTACTTACAGGGTGCCCCCCTGCCTCAGAGTGGCATCCGGCAGGTCCTTTTCTGATTTCTGCACTGGATCCAGTGTAGCGAATTGAGGGTAACTGATAAGCCATGCGTATGTTGCTGATTCTAAGTTGATTGAGTCTGGATAAGGCTTGACAGCGCAGTTTAGCCGGAAGATCGCGAGAATCTTACCCTGGACGCTGAAAGGCTGCTTCTTTTCGCTCAGAAAATGAGCGAAAAAAACAGACAACTCGCACAGGATAAGTGACAAACAGACAACAGGGATGACTAGCTCGAGCTGCTGTTGAGAAGTCGGGCGAGGGTGTAGGCGACTGCGGCTGCGGCTCCACCGATGAGAACGGTCTGGAGGGCGCTGCGCAGCCAGCCGGTGCCCACCAGCCTTCCCTTCAACGCTCCGAAGATTGCGAGGGCTACGAGCGTGATGACGACGGAGAGTTTGAGGGCGGTGAGGTTGTCTGGGACGAGCATGTAGGGGAGCAGAGGGATGAGTCCGCCGGCGATGTAGGAGATCGCAATAGTGAGGGCGGAGCGGTGAGCGCGGTTTCGGGCGGGCTCCTCGAGGCCGAGTTCGAAGCGCATCATGAAGTCGACCCAGGCGGTGGGGTTTTGTTTGAGCGCGTTGAGGACTGGCGTTGCGCTGGCGCGATCGACGTCGTAGTGCTCGAAGATCTCATAGATCTCTTCTTCTTCGTCGCGGGTGCGTTCGACGATCTCGCGTTCTTCGCGGCGGCGTTCGGAGATGTAGTGTTCGGCGTCTCCGCGGGCGGCGAGATAGCCGCCGAGGCCCATGGCGATGGAGCCGGCGGCGATTTCGGCGAGGCCGGCGAGGACGACGATGCGGGAGGAGGCGACGGCGCCGGAGAGACCTGCGGCGAGGGCGAAGGGAACGGTGAGACCGTCGGAGAGGCCGATGACGATATCGCGAACGACCTCGGAGGATTCGAAGTGGCCTTCGATGTGGGGGCCGTGGGTGTGGGGCGCGTGGGCTACTTCATGCATTTGGGTAGTGTAGTGCAGGCTTTGTGCAGGCGGAAGAAGCATCCGACTAGAGCGGTTCAACGGGGATGTTTTTGCGGGCTGCAGGGAGTCTTTCGAGCAGTCGAACCGTCTGTATGAGCACGGGACTGTGGACGCAAGAGCAAGGCGGATGGTGCATGAGACAGCGGGATATGGGACGTTTTAGAACGATGGCGCTGGTGATGGCTATGGCAGCTTTGCCGCCCGGCGTGCGCGCTCAGCAGGGGGAAGACAACCGCGAGGGTGATGCTGTCTTTGCGGGTGGGCAGATGGTTCGGGGAACAGTGACCGCCGCGACTGCGGATCATCTGACGGTGAAGACTGAGGCGGGCGAGGTATACCAGGTGGTCTTCTCCGCGAATACGCGCGTGAGTAAAGACCGGCAGCCGGTGAAGGTTGCAGATATCAAAGCGGGGGACGGCGTGGGGGCGATGGGGGTGCTGGATCCTTCGACGAAGACGGTGCATGCGGTGTTTGTCGGCGTGATGGATGCCGAGCAGGTGAAGAAGGCGCGGGAGGGAATGGGTAAGGTCTACATCACCGGGAGGGTGACGGCGATTGACATGGACGCGCTGAAGCTGACGGTGTTGCGTCCGGATGGTGTGACCCAGGTGATTGGGGTGGATGAGCAGACCTCGTTCAAGCGCGGCGGGCGTGGGATGTCGATGCTTGCGAGTGGAGCGGGTGTGACTGAGATGGGGCCGGCTGGTGGAAGAGGGAGCGGTGCCGGAGCGGGATCTGCAAATGGGGCTGGCGATGGCGCCGGGGGAGACAGTATTACGCTTGCGGACGTGAAGGTTGGAGATGCAGTCGCCGGACGTGGGGCGCTGAAGAATGGATTGTTTGTGCCTACGGAGCTGGGGGTTTCGGATGCGGCGGCGATGGCGCGGAGGCGACGGCGCGAGCTAAGTGGAAATGGAGCTGCTTCTGCTCCCGCCGGGGCTCCTGCTCCGACAAAGCCTGTTGCGGTTCCTCAGTGATGCGGGCGATGAGTTTGCGAGGCGAGGCGAATGTGCGGGGATCGATTCGATCAGTAGCGTTGAGCTGGGCGTTGGGGCTGGTGTTGGTTGGGAGCGCGTGGGGACAGACTGTGCCGCCGGTTCCACCAAGTGCGGCAACACCGGCGCAGGAAGCGGCGCCTGCTGCGGTTGAGACGCCGGCTGCGACGGCACCTGCTGCGGTTGAGGCGAGTGGCGGAACGATCAGCGGGACGGTGAAGGCTGGAGCAGTTCCCTTGCCCGGGGTTGCCGTGACGGCGAGCAATACGCTGACCGGGAAGAAGTATGCGACAACGACCGATGTGAATGGCGTGTTTGCCATGACGGTTCCGCGCAACGGGCGCTACGTGGTGAGGGCTGAGCTGGCAGCGTTTGCAGCCGAGACGAAGGAGGTCTTGATCAACGCCGCCGGGCAGAATGGCGGCAAACCTGCGCAGGTGGCGGAGTTTGGGTTGCAGCTTGCTTCGAGAGTGCAGCAGCAGGAGGAGCGCCAAGCTGCGGCGACGAGTGCTGGAGTTGCGCGGGGGCTGCAGTCGTTGAGCGTGACTGGGGACGCGTCGGGTTTGGCTGACGCGACGGTGGGCGGAGGAGGGAGTGCCGGGGCGCAGCTTCCGTCGCTCGCGGGGATTGGGGGAGGCGAGGCGGCAGCGAGCGATTCGGTGACGGTGAATGGCGCGGTGGGACAGACGAATGGGCTGGCGGGATATAGCGAAGATGATATTCGGACGCGGGTGCAGGACGCGATTGCGCAGGCGCAACGGCAGGGTGGGGCGGTTGGGGATATTGCGAGTTCGGTTGCCGGGTTGCTGGGCGGATTGGCGGGAGGCGGCGGATTTGGCGGGCCGGGTGGCGGCGGACCCGGTGGAGGGGGTGGCGGCAATCAGATCTTCATCGGCGGCGGTGGCGGCCGAGGAGGTGGTGGCGGGTTTCGAGGATTCAATCCCACGCAGCCGCATGGAGCGGTGTTTTATCAGGGAGGAAATGGAGCGCTGGATGCGACGAACTTTTCGTTGACGGGAGCACCGGTGGTGAAGCCGGCTTATAGCTCGAACAGATTTGGCGTGAGCTTTACGGGGTCGCCGTTTATTCCGGGATTGGTGAAGGCGAGTACGAAGCAGTTTGTCTTTTTCAACGTGACGGGGCAGCGGAATATTACGCCCTCGAACCTGTACGGCACGGTGCCGACCGATGGGACGAATGGAACGGACAATGAGCGGGCCGGAGATTTTTCGCGTCTGGCGCAGACGCTGTATGACCCGGCGACGGGACAACAGTTCAGCTGCGGTGGTGTGTTGAATGTGATCTGTCCGAGCCAGATCTCTGCGCAGGCTAAGGCGCTGCTGAACTTTTATTCTGCGCCGAATATTGCGGCGACGGGGCGACAGGGTTACAACTACCAGACGATTACGACTGCGGGAAACAACGCGACGACAGCGGCGTTGCGATACGTTCGGAACTTTGGGCAGAACAATACGTTTGGCGGCGGACGCAGGCAGGAACAGGGCAACGGGCCGGCGACGCTGCGGCAGAATATCAACTTCAATGGGAGCTACTCGCACACGGCTGCGGATAATCGGAATATCTTTCTGCCGCTGGGGGGCGCGACCGAGACGAATGGATATGGAGTGACTGCGGGATACACGATCGGATATGGGAAGCTGACAAACAATGCTTCGATCAACTGGAACCGCTCGCACAGCACGGCGCGGAATTACTTTACGGATGGGAGCGATCCTCTGGATGGGACGGGGATCACGATCCCGAAGCCGGTGATTGGCGGCGATGCGGGGATCTATAACGGTCTGCCGAGTGTGAGCATCTCGAACTTTACCGGCTTGACGCAGGCGCTGCCGAACGATGCGGTGAACCAGACGATCTCGTTTTCAGACTTTGTGAGTTACAGATACAAGAAGCACAATATGCGCTATGGGTTTGATATTCGGCGAGTGCATGCGGACACGGTGGGGGGGACGAATGTGGTGGGGTCGTTCACGTTTACCGGGTATGCGACGCAGAATCCAGCGAGCTCGTGTACGCCGTCATCCACGGTGACTTGCCCGGTGGTTCCAGCGAGTGGGTACGGTTTGGCTGACCTTCTACTTGGGCTTCCGCAGCAGTCGGCGATTCAGGCGGCGACGCAGAAGACTTATCTGCGCGCGAATGTCTTTGACTGGTATGCGCAGGATGACTGGCGGGCGCTGGCGAATCTGACGTTGAACTACGGGATTCGGTATGAGTATTTTTCGCCTTATGTGGAGAAGGATAATCGGCTGGTGAATCTGAATCACAATGCGGATTTCTCAGTGGTGACGCCGGTATGCCCGGTGGCGATTGCGGGGGCATGTACGGCGGGGACGGTGCGGTCGCTAGTGAATCCGGACAGGAATATGTACTCGCCGCGGGTGGGGTTTGCGTATCGGCCGAAGCTGAAGATCCTCAAGGACACGGTGGTGCGCGGTGGATATGGGATTAACTTCAACACGGGACAGTATGCGACGCTGGCGAGGAATCTTTCGGCGCAGGTGCCGTTTGCGCTGACGCAGACGAATGTGGTGGGGCAGACGGGATGCACGCCCGCGACGCTGACGCTGGCGAATGGGTTTGGCTGCTCGACCACGCCGGTGCAGAACAACTACGCGGCGAATCTGGATTACAGGCTGGGGCATGTGCAGGTGTGGAACGTGGATATTCAGCGGACGTTGCCGCTGGGAATCGTGGCGAATATTGGATACAACGGGGCGAAGGGCGGGGAGCTGGATATTGTGCGGGCGCCGAATCGGACGGCGACGGGGGTGCTAAATCCGTGGGCACAGCCGTTCAACTATGAGGATTCCTTGGGGTTTTCTCGGTTGCAACAGCTGAGCGTGAATGTGAGGAAGCGGCTGCAGAAGGGGGTTTCGCTGCAGGCTACGTATCACTATGGGCATTCGATTGATAATGCTTCGTCGATTGGTGGAACGACGGTAGTGCCAGCGCAGAACGACAAGGACTTGAATGCTGAGGAGGGGAACAGCTCGTTCGATGTGCGGCACCAGGTTACGGGAAACTGGGTGCTGGAGTTGCCGTTCGGGCCAAATCGGGCGTTCTTGTCGAAGGGGGGATTCTGGTCGAGGGCGCTCGATGGATTTTCTTTGTCTGGCGATTTTACGTTTGCGTCGGGGACTTACTTTACGCCGCACTATGTTTCGACGGTGGCGGAGACGGCTACGGGGACCAACGATACGCTGCGGCCGGACAGGGTGTTTTCGCAGCCGATTCCGGGGCAGGGGACGATTCTAAACTGGTTCAATGCGGCGGCGTTCACGGCTCCGGCGAATGGATATGGGACCGCGTCGCGTGGGTCGATTGAGGGGCCGGGGATTACTGTGGCGGATGCTTCGTTGTCGCGGACGGTGGCGCTGGGCGAGACGCGGTCGTTTGAGGCGAGGGTGACGGCGACGAATGTCTTCAACACGGTGCAGTACTCGGGGATCGATACGACGTTGAACTCGCAGACGTTTGGACAGGTGACCTCGGCTGCGACGATGCGGCGGTTGACGGTGCTGGCGCGGTATCGGTTTTGATTTTGAGGAGCGCGATGAGTTTGCGAATAGTGACCGCGATGCTGACATGTGCGATGGTTGGGATGCCCGTGGCGCGTGGGTGGGCGCAGCAGCCGGGCCAGTCGGGTGGATTCACGCTGAAGGTGCAGAGCGATATTGTGCTGACCAACGTGGTGGTGCGTGACAAGAAGACGGGTGAGGTGGTGAAGGGGCTGAAGGCGAGCGACTTTACGATTCTGGAGAATGGGAAGCCGCAGAAGATTGCGAGCTTCGACTATCAGAATGTGGATGAAGCTGCGGTGCTGCGGGAGAAGTCAACCGTCATTGGGAAGGCTACGATTGCGGACCTGGTGAATGGAGAGTTTGCGGCCAATCCTGCTTCGCTGCGGGATCATCGGCTGATTGTGATGTTCTTCGATTTGAGCAGTATGCAGCCGGAGGACATCGACCGGGCAGTGGAGTCGGCGCAGGACTATGTGAAGAAGAAGATGCAGCCGGCGGACCTGGTGGCGCTGGTGAGCATGGCGACCGGACTGAGCATGGATCAGGATTTTACGTCGGACAAGGCTGCTCTGCTGAGGGGGTTGGGCAAGTACAACGGGACCCAGGGGACGGGTTTCGCGAATGGGAACGAGGGAGGCAACTCGGGTGGTACGGCGGATGATGCTTCGAGCTTTACCTCGGACGATAGCGAGTACAACGCGCTGAATACGGATCGTGAGCTGTATGCGATACGGACGATTGCGAAGAGTCTCGAGAGGGTCGATCAGCGGAAGAGTCTGTTGTACTTCAGCGGTGGGCTGACGCGACAGGGGATCGAAAATCAGGCGAGTATGCGGGCGGCTACCAATGAAGCCGTGAAGGCTAACATGGCGATCTACAGTGTAGACTCGCGGGGGCTGGAGGCTCTGCCGCCGGTGGGAAATGCGTCGAGCGGGAGCCTGCGCGGGACTGCGGCTTACAGCGGCGGCGCTGTGCAGAGCCAGCTGGATGCGAACTTCGGTTCGCAGGAGACGCTGGCGACGCTCTCCTCCGATACGGGGGGAAAGGCGTTCTTCGATTCGAATGATTTTGCGCCAGCTTTTCAGCAAGTGCAGCATGACACGGAGGCCTACTACATTGTCGGATTCCGCTCGACCAATACGGCGCGGGATGGAAGCTTCCGGCACCTGACGGTGAAGCTGAATCGCAGCGATGTGAAGCTCGACTACCGGCCGGGCTACTATGCGCCTGCCGACTTTCAGCACCAGAAGACCGAGGACCGGGAGCAGGCTTTGATGGAGGAACTGCGGAGTGATCTTCCGGCGACCGATGTTGCGCTGTATCTGCAGGCGTTGTACTTCAGGATGGCAGAGAACAAGTTTTTTGTTCCGGTCTCGCTGATCATTCCGGGGTCGCAGATTCATATCGTGAAGAACGGCGACCAGGATAAAGCCAATATCGATGTGATCGGACAGGTGAAGAACGCCGAGGGCATCGTTGTGGGGAACGTTCGCGATACGGTGAAGCTGGCGCTGGATGCGGCGCAGCAGGTTCAGCAGAAGAAGATCCAATATTCGACCGGCTTTACGCTGGCTCCGGGAAGATACCACCTGAAGTTTGTGGTGCGGGAGAACCAGACGGGCGCGATGGGCAGCTTTGAGACGGACCTGCAGGTGCCGGATATGAAGAAAGTTCCGCTGAAGTTGAGTTCGATTGTGCTGTCGAGCCAGCGGGTGCCGAATATTGCCAAAAAGGTCGCGAGTCCCTTGGTGCGGGACGGGGTGGAGTGGATTCCGAACGTTCCGCATGTGTTTCGGCAGGACCAGCATCTCTACTTTCTGTACGAGGTGTACGACCCGGCGAAGGAGAAGGGTGCGCCTGAGCCGGCGAGTTCTCCGGGTTTGACGCGACGCGGGGGCGGGCCGGTAAGGGTTCTGACGAGCATTGAATTTTTGATTGGCGGCGTGAAAGTGTATGAAACGCCACTGGTTGAAGCCAAAGCTGTCAACATCCCCGAGCGAGGAGCCGTGGCGTTCCAGTTCGATGTTCCGTTGACTCCACTGAAACCCGGAACCTATGTCTGCCAGGTGAACGTGATCGATGATGCCGGTGGAAGCTTCAGCTTTCCGCGGATGGCGATGAGGGTGGAGCCGGGAACGGCGCCGGTTGTAGCATCTCCTGGAGCCGCCGCTGCTGCGCCGGTCTCCCCGGGTGGTCCTATCCAACGGTAGAGAAGTGGCTATTGACAGTGTTAAATACGAGGCCGATGATGTTGGCGAACTAGTGAGGTCCTCTTATGAGACCGCAACTTGGCTTGACTCTTCTTCTCCCTGTCTTCGCTTTTGCGCTTTCCAACCCTCCCCTTACGGCGCAGAGGCTTTCGCAACCCGCCACCCCCGACGCTGAGCGCGATCTACGACACCAAAGCGCTGACTGGTTCGCCATCGAGCCTCATCTTCCTGATCCGGCGACTGCAAGCCCACAGAAACTTGAGATCGCAGGGGACGTTCTGCGTGCCCGACGCTTTCCGGAAGATGCCCTGGTCTACTACCGGTATGCCCTGCAGCGCGGTGGACCGGAGCAGGAGCTCCTGATTCGAATGGGCGTGACGGAGCTTGATCTGCGACACGTAGAGGTTGCGCGAACTTATTTCCTGCGGGTGGTTCATCTGCAGAAGAAGAACGCACAGGGATGGAACAACCTTGGGGCGGCCGAATATGTGGAGGGGCGCTACGGAAGCGCTATCTCCGACTACAGTAAAGCCATCAAGCTGGACAAGAAGTCCGCGATCTATCATTCCAACCTCGGAACCGCGCTCTTTGAAGAGAAGAACTTCGAGAAGGCGCGGCAGCAGTTCGATATCGCGCTGACGCTGGATCCGGACATGATGCAGCATCACGGAGCGAGCGGGGTTGAGGCTCATATGCTCTCGCCGGCGGATCATGCGCATTACTGCTTCGAGATAGCGCGGCTCTACGCTCATCGCGGCGATGAAGAGAATATGCTTCGCTACCTTACGCTGGCCAGCGAAGGTGGATACGATGTGTTGGGATCGATGGGTTCGGACGAGGTGCTGGCGAAGTATCGCAAAGATCCGCGCGTGATAAGCCTGGTGCGGAATGCGACTGCTCTGCGGAACGCAAAGACCTCGGTCGCGGATGCGCGGAGCGGAGGCGTACCGCCACTGTTGCCGCAGGTTCCCAACTAGTTGCACTATTTATAGGGGCAGTGACGACAGTCTGAGTTACAACAGTAGCCGCGCTTGAGATGATAGGCAGCGGTGAACACGAGGTATGGACCTTGGTAGTAGAAGTCTTCGGGCAGGAGTTCCTGAGGCTCGTCATCAGCGGGTGGAACAGGCGGTGGAATGACGGCGGGTTTGATGGAGTCCTGCATTGCTGACATGATCCTAGACCAGTATCCTAGACCAGTTTGAAAACCTGCGGGTGGGTGACCGCGGGAGTTCTTTTCAAGAGAGGGTCTGGATGGGGTCTGGGCTGGGGTTTCGGATAGATCGACGCACCTTTCTCAAGAGTTCCCTCGCGGCCGGAAGCGCCGCGTTGCTTTCAAATAGCGGGCTGTCGGCGAGGGCGGCAACGCTGCAGGATCGCGTTCCGGGGGCGATTGCAGATTCGGAGATTGAAGGTGCGCGCTTTCCGGATGGATTTTTGTGGGGGATGGCTTCGGCGGCGTACCAGGTAGAGGGTGCGTGGAACGTCGATGGAAAGGGTGAGTCGAACTGGGACCGCTTCGCTCACACGGTGGGGAAGGTGAAGGGCGGGGCCAACGCTGATGTGGCGTGCGATCAGTATCACCTCTACAAGGACGACATTGCGATTCTGAAGCGGCTCAATCAGAAGAGTTATCGGTTTTCTACGTCGTGGTCGCGGGTAATGCCAAGTGGAACGGGGCCGGTGAACCAGAGGGGGATCGACCACTACAGTAGGCTCGTGGATACGTTGATGGAGGCGGGGATTCGTCCGTTTTGCACGATCTATCACTGGGATCTGCCGCAGGCCCTAGAGGATCGCGGAGGGTGGCCGAACCGCGATCTGGCATCGTACTATGCGGACTTCGCGGGGACTCTCGCAAAGCATCTGGGCGACCGGATTACGACGTGGGCTCCGTTCAACATGCCTTGGACGTTTACCTACTATGGGTATGGAGTCGGAGTCTTTCCTCCGTGCAGGGCAGACTTCAATCAGTTTCTAAAGGCTGCGCATACAGTGAACCTTGCGCAGGGCGAGGCGTTTCGCGCCATCAAGGCTGCGTCGTCGAAGGCTACGGTAGGGAGCGCTTATGGGATGGCACCGGCGTATCCGAAGACCGACAGCGAGGCGGATCGAGCGGCTACGGCGCGCTATCACGCGATGAATAATCTTTACTTCCTGAACCCGGCGATGTGTGGGGAGTATCCGAAGGCGTTTGTTGGCGCGACGCCTTATGAGGCGATGGGGTTCAAAGCGGGCGATGAAAAGATTATGAAGGTGCCGCTGGACTGGGTTGGGTTTCACTACTACACGCGGCGGGTTGTCTCGAATGCGAGCGTGAGTGCGGGCGTTGGGGGACACTTTGGCACGGAGACCGAGGGCGAGGGTGGAGGCGCAGCACGCGATCCGCTGACGCAGATGCATGTGGAGATGCCGACCGAGGGGCCACTGACGGAGGCTGGGCTGGAGATATGGCCGCGCGGCATCTACGACCTGGTGACGCAGATCTCGCGGGAGTTCAATCACCCGATCATCGAGATCAGCGAGAATGGATGCTGCTATCTGGATGGGCCGGATAGCAGCGGGCGGGTTCCTGATGTGCGGCGGACTGCGTTTCATCGGGAGATACTGGCGGAGCTGGCGCGGGCTATCGCGGATGGAGCGAAGGTGCGGGCGTACCATGCTTGGAGCCTGGTCGATAACTTCGAATGGACGGATGGATATACGCAGCGATATGGACTCACGTATGTTGATTTTCGCGATCAGAGACGGATCGTAAAGGATTCGGGGATCTGGTATGGGCGGGTGGCGGCGTCGAATCGGCTGACTTGAGTAGTCGCGCGGGTGTTGAAGTTATTTGGGGGCGTCCTGTGCGAGGCGGAGGCCAGAGAACTGCCAGCGCGTGGCGGGTGAGAAGAAGTTTCGGTAGGTGGCGCGGATGTGGGTGGCCGGCGTGACGCAGGAGCCTCCGCGAAGAATGACCTGCGAGGACATGAACTTGCCGTTATACTCGCCGAGCGCGCCGGGAAGGGGTTTGTAGCCGGGATAGCCGGTGTAGCCGCTGGCGGTCCACTCCCAGACATCGCCGAAGATCTGCTGTAGGCCGGAGAGCGCCGAAGCGGGGGTCGGGTGAAGGTTTCCGGTTTCAATCAGATTGGCCTGGACGGCGGGGATTGCGGTGAGCTTCTGCGCAGGGTTCGGCTGATAGGTGAGGAGGGCGGGCTGCGAGCCGAGTTCTTTGCGGAGAAGGCCGAGCTGGCTGGCGGCGTGCTCCCACTCGAACTCGGTGGGGAGACGATGCCCGGCCCAGCGGGCGAAGGCGTCGGCCTCAAAGAAGCTGATATGGCAGACGGGGGTTTCGCTGAGGTCGTCGAGCGAGCGGAAGCCTTGCATAGTGTAGATGGACCAGCCGGAGTTGGTCTCTTCGTCGCGACGCCAATAGAGCGGGGCCTGCCAGCTTTCGGCGCGGTTGGTGGTCCAGCCCTCGGAGAGCCAGAGTTCGGGGCGGTTGTAGCCGTTCTGGTCGATGAAGGCGAGGTACTCGGCGCAGGTGACCAGACGCGTGGCGAGGCGATACGGCGCGAGATAGACGGGGTGGCTCGGAGTCTCGTTGTCGAAGGCGAATGCGGAGACGGATTGGATGGGGTCGGTGGGATCGAGTTTGAAGCCGATTTCTGTGATGCCTCCGGCGAAGTCGATCCAGTCGAGCGGTGGCGCGATGGTGTCGAGCTTCTGCTTCGCGGGTGACTCGAGGTAGGGGGGATGCAGCGGGTTGGTGAAGAGAGCGTGCTTGATGTCGGTGGCGATGAGCTCCTGGTGCTGCTGCTCGTGCTCAAGGCCGAGGGCGATGCGGCGGGCTGCCTCGTCTTCAAGCGGATGCTGCATCAGGGCCGTCATGGCAGCGTCTATGTGGGTGCGGTAGGCGAGGATCGAGTCGAGGGGAGGGCGGGAGAAGGAGGCGCGGAGTTTCTTCTCCGGCATCTCTCCGAGCGAGTTGTAGTAGCTGTTGAAGAGCCAGTGAAAGTCGGGATGGAAGGGCTGGTATCCGGCGGCGAACTCGCGGAGGATAAACGTCTCGAAGAACCAGCTGGTGTGGGCGAGATGCCACTTGACCGGACTGGCTTCAGAAGAGGACTGGACCATCATGTCTTCTGGAGATAAGGGGCTACAAAGGTGTCTGGTCGCCTGGCGAACGGCTTTGTATCGCGCGAGGAGCGATGTAGCGGCGGCGGTTGTATCAGCGGTCTGGGACATATTCTTCTCGCTTCACGAAGAGATCGAGGACGGAGATGTGATGCCCCGTAAGACTTCAAAGTTGCCGAAAGGTTACGCCAGGCCGGTTATCCATGCGCGCAAAAGGCGCTTCCTTCGCAGCTTCAAATACTGCTTATGGCTTGTTGATCACACCGAGATCGACCATGCCGTTCACAAAGTATTGCACTGCGAGGGCAACCAACAGCAGGCCCATGATGCGGACCAGGATTCGGACGCCGGTCTCTCCCATAGCGCGAGCGACGCGATCCGAATTCCCGAGGACGAGGTAACAGATCATCGCCGTAATGAAGATGGATACTAAAATCGCTACCATCTGCCAGCGCGTCTGGGCCTGGCCAACCAATACCATTACGCTGGTGATGGAGCCTGGGCCAGCGAGCATCGGAATGCCGAGCGGGACGATGCCGGCGTCCTCTTTCTGCGCGGCTTCGGTGGTCTCCTCTGTTGACTCCTGCGTGGGTGAGCGCTTGGCTTCGAGCATGTCGAGGCCGATGAGCAGGAGGATGATGCCACCGGCGATCTCGAAGGCCGGAAGCGTGATGCCGAACATCTTGAAGATGTACTGTCCCGCCACGGCGAACGCGCTGAGCACGACCAGCGCCGTGACAGACGCCTTCCAGGCCATCTTTCGTCGACGCGGCGCATCCGCACCCGCCGTCACTGCGAGAAAGGTGGGCAGAGCGGCAAACGGGTCGACGAGAAAGAAGATGGAGCTGAGCGCGAGAACAGAAAACTGCACGTACGCCGAGTGCTCCAGCCCCGCGAGACTGACGGCATGGGGATTGAACATCACTCTCTATTCTCCCATGCCGGGCAGCCGTTATAATGGTGCTTCAGCGCTTAGGAGCGAACGAATGCCCATACAGACCACCACGAACATCTGGCACAACGGGAGCCTGATTCCCTGGGACAAAGCCCAGATTCACGTTATGTCCCACGTCGTCCACTACGGCTCGTCCGTCTTTGAGGGCATTCGGTGCTACGCCCAGCCGAACGCCGCCAGCATCTTCCGCCTGCCGGAGCACATGGCTCGGCTGGTCGATTCGGCCAAGATCTACCGGATGCCGCTTCCCTACACCGTGGAACAGCTCTCGGCCGCAGTGATCGATGTGGTCGAAGCTAACGGCGTTGCTCCGTGCTACATCCGCCCGATCGCCTTTCGCGGGTATGGTGAGCTTGGCGTCAACCCGCTGAAGTCGCCGGTTGAGGTCTACATCGCGAACTACCCCTGGGGCAAGTATGTTCCTGGCACCTCTGGAGCTGATGTCTGTGTGTCGAGCTGGAGCCGCCTTGCTCCGAATACGATGCCGACACTCGCCAAGGCCGGCGCGAACTACATGAACTCGCAGCTGATCCGTATGGAGGCCGAGATCAACGGCTACTCCGAGGGCATTGGCCTCGATACCAATGGCTACCTCTCCGAAGGATCGGGCGAGAACCTGTTCCTGGTGCGCGGCGGCGTGCTCTACACCACTCCGCTGGCGAACTCGGTGCTGAACGGCATTACCCGAAGCTCCGTTCTCACCCTGGCCAAGCAGCTCGGCATCGAAGTGGTCGAGCAGGCGCTTCCCCGCGAGATGCTCTATATCTGCGATGAGGCCTTCTTTACTGGAACAGCCGCCGAGGTGACTCATCTCCGCTCGGTCGATCGGATTATGGTGGGCGACGGCACGATGGGCCCGATCACCAAGGCGCTGCACGATGAGTTCTTCGGCATCGTCCACGGCACTCTGCCCGACCGTCACAACTGGCTGACGCCGGTCAATGTGAAGGTCGGCGAACCGGTCGGCGTATAAGCAACTGATAAGGGCACAAATAGAGAAGAGGCAGCCATAGCGGCTGCCTCTTTTTGTGTATGAGAATGTTCGCCTGAGTTTATTCAGGAGTGATGACCATCTCCTTTTTGGGAATCTTGCGAAGAAAATTCCGGTAGCGATCTCAAGGAAGGTGTCGCACCCTCCGACTATAGATTGATCCTGTCGCCGTGGCTCGGAGGCTGGCTCGTTACGAGTATGCGGGTGGGGTTCGAACTGCGATTAAAGACCTGATGCTGCTGGCCGGGAGAGACCTCGATACCTGCGCCGGCTCGAAGGACGAAGCTGTTCTGCTCCACTTCAACGGTTAGCTCTCCTTCAAGAACGTAGAAGAACTGGCGGGAACGGAGGTGGAGGTGTCGAACCTCACTCGTGCCGGGTGGCATGAGCTCTTCGATGATGCTGAGATCGGTTGTCCTGACGAGATGCCAGCCGTCGCACGAGTCTTCCTGAGGGCCACCCCATTGATAGTGCTCGGCCGTCTGTGGGCTGATGCTCTGCGAGCTGATGATCTGAGTCATCGGGAGGTCGGTCCAGTTACGAGCTAGTTGGAGCCTCGCGGAACGTTTCGCATTCCGAGGACGTGGAAGTCCTTGAGGCCACCCTTAAGAACATAGACCAGCGCGTTATTTCCATTCGGATCGGTCGGTCGTAGGAAGAAACCAGACTCGAGCACGAAGTCCCGAGTGTTGCTGATGATGCCTTCGATCATCTCTCCGTCGTAGAAGTAGACGCGCACCCACAATCCCGGTACCACGGGCGCATGTTCGTGAAAGTGGAGAGCCCTGTGACGCAGATCGCCATCGAAGGTCTTGACGAAAAAGACGGCCTTCGCATCCTTGGTGGGGACATCCTCCACGACGTCCGAGTCCAGGAGCTTCAGCCGGATCGAGTCCAGAGGATAGACGGGATCATTGCGCAGAAGCTGTTCGATCGAACCAAGCTCCTGGGCCTCCGCGAGACCGCGAACGGCATGGTTCTCGTAGCGGACGACGACTCGATACGCGTCGGATGGCTCTTTTTCGGCGACCTTGGATCTGGCCTGGGACCCTACGATGCGTGGTTGTTCCGCGGAGACAGGTCGTACTGCTTGATCTTGTACAGGAGCGCCTTGTAGCTGATTTGCAGATCGTTTGCCGCGGCCTTCCTGTTCCATCCAGTTCCCTCCAGTACCTGTGCAATTGCCGTCGACTCCGCGTCTCCCTTAAGGTTGCGGACCATCGCCTTGAGCCCGGCGCCGCTTGGCGCCTCCTGGGCTGCTGCTACTGTAGCTGCTCCCCCCTGATAGACGGTGGAGGGGGAGAGCTCGTCGACGATGGATCTCTCTTCGCCAAGCACCAGATAACGGTTAACTACATTTTCCAACTCGCGCAGGTTGCCGGGCCAGGAGTGCCCGGACAGAGCGTTCAGCAGGTTTTGCGAGAAAGGGAGCGGATCGCGGCCGTACCGCTTGGCCCCCTTGCGCATAAAGTACTCCGACAGTACAGGAATTTCCTCGCGACGCTCCCGCAACGGCGGAATGCTGAGGGTAAATCCGTTGAGGCGATAGTACAGATCCTCGCGGAAGGTCTTGTTGGCCATCGCCTCCTTCATATTGATGTTAGTGGCGGCGATCACGCGTACATCCACCTTCATCGGCGAGCGGCTGCCCAGACGGGAGAAGGTACCGTCCTGCAGGACCTGCAACAGCTTGGCCTGGAGAATGGCGGGCATCTCGCCGATCTCGTCGAGAAAGATCGTTCCCCCGGTGCAGACTTCGAACTTGCCGGGCTTGGTCTTTACCGCTCCGGTAAAAGCTCCCTGCTCGTAGCCAAAGAGTTCGCTCTCCAGCAGATCAGCCGGGACCGCGGCGCAGTTGACCTTGAGAAAGATGTTCTGGCTACGCGCCGACATCTTGTGGGTGTAGAGGGCGAGGATCTCTTTGCCGGTCCCGCTCTCTCCCAGAATAAGGAGTGGAATGTCTGCGCGAGCTACCAGGGCGGCCTGTGCCTCCAGTTCCCGCATTCTCTTGCTCGAGCGCACAAAGGAGTGTGTCTCGTTGAGCGGGATCTCTTTCAGGGCGTCGGCGACGGGAATCTTCTTCTCGGCAGAGGCCAGGTGCTCCTCGATGGCCTGCTCGACATCGCTGCCGGTAAACGGCTTCATCACAATGGCACGGACACCCAGACGAATGACCATCTCCAGATCGCGAAGTTCGGCGGAGCATGACAGGACGACCACTGCGAGATTCGGCTTGGTGCAACGAATATGGGTTAGGAGGGGCAGCGGGTCGCGGTTGGTGTGCAGGGCAAGCAAAAGCAGATCCGGCTGCTCGGCCTTGTCCAAACGCTCAAGCAGGGTCTGCTCGTCAGAAAAGAGACTGAGCGAGTACCGGCTACCGAGGGTAGACCGAAGATAATCCAGAACCGCGAGATCTGGCTCCAGAATCAGAATCTGGGCACGCGTTCGCGTATTGGGCTTCAAGGCAGGAACGGGATACGAAAGCGCAGCTGACATACAAAGTACCTCAAATTGCAGGTCCGGGACTGTTTTCCCAACCTGCGGTGATCCTGAACCCGGTTGGCCCCCAGGAACAGGCTGTACTCGATCCAGACAGTTGCAAAAGCGGGAGAGACATCCGAACCACCCGCGCCAGCAGATTCTAGCTCGACCAACACAACAATTGCACAAAAATGTTACGAACTTTGCCGACAAAAGAGATAAAGGTTTACCACTCTTCTATCGAGTAGGCCTAGCTTACATGGTACTGGCACGAGTAAAACGAAAAAAATGTGAACTTTTTTTAACGGGTTACTTTGGTGAAAGGGGGCTTGGTGACTTCAAAATCCAATGGAAAAGCACCACTTCAATCCGATTTTGGGATTTCCCCGTATATTGCTTCCTGCGGTTGAGACCGGGAAATCCTCATTATCCCGCCCCGGTGTCCCGGAAATGGTGCTTGACGTGCAGTGTGAAGGATATTGCAAACTTGCGGTTTCTGCCCAACGCCGATAGGAAAAAATGACCTTGGATCACCACGCCGAATCCGCCGCCTCTCTTAATCTGCCCCCTCTTGAGATTTTTTTTGGCAAGACAGCCGTTATGCAGGCGGTTCGAAACAAGCTGGAGCGCGTTGCCGAGACTGACGTCCCGGTGCTGATCCAGGGGGAGAGCGGGACTGGCAAGGAGATTTGTGTGCGCCTGCTCCACGCCTTCTCTTTGCGGGCCAAAGGTTCGCTCGTCAAAGTAAGCTGTCCGGCAATCCCTCACACGCTACTCGAAACTGAGCTGTTCGGCTATGAAAAGGGCGCTTTTACGGGCGCTATGTCCACAAAGCTGGGGCGCGTCGAGCAATCGCACAATGGCACGCTGTTTCTGGATGAGGTCGGAAGCCTCGACCTGGGAGTTCAATCGAAGCTCCTTCAAGTACTGCAGGACGGGACCTTTGTTCGCGTGGGTGGCCATGAACCCAGGAGCATCGTAACCCGGCTTGTCTCGGCCTCGAACACAGACCTTCGCAGCCAGGTCGAGGATGGAAGCTTCCGCCTAGACTTTCTCTTCCGCATCAATGCAGTCACGATCAACTTGCCTCCGTTGCGCCAAAGGATCGCTGACCTGCCCATTCTCATCGATTACTTCATCGATCACTATGCAAGAATCTTCCACAATGCACCGGAATTACTCTCCAAGAGCGCGGTCCGCCTGATGCAGAACTATCACTGGCCGGGCAATATTCGCCAGCTGGAGAACCTCATCCGCAGCTATGTACTGATCGGCAGCGAGGAGGCCTTGGTCGCGGAGCTTATGCCCGAGACTCCGCGCGGCGGCATCACTACCGATATCGACCTCAGCGAACCAGTCTCGCTGAAGAACATTACGAAGAAGGCGACTCAGGATCTTGAGCGGCAGATCATCCTGAAAGTTCTTCAGGAGAATAGCTGGAATCGTCAGAAGACGGCGAAGTGGCTTCAAATCAGCTATCGGTCTCTGCTGTATAAGCTGAGCGAGGTCGGCATGCCTGAGGTTCCGCCGCGGCCCCTGCGGATACCCCACCTGGTGAAGAAAGAAGAGCGGACGCTGAAGCCTGCACTGTCCTCGCGGACGCGCATCTATTGATGCTTGCAGGTGCTGATTCGCATTCCGTTTGAGTTCGAAAGAAATGTCCGGACGGGCCCACTGCGCTTGCCACCCCACGAACGAAGACCTGTTCGCGGGGACCCCGATTCGCGCGGTCACTTCGTAACTTGTATACCTTTTTCTGGCGGAAAGGCTCCGCCTGTCCTCCCGTTGGCCGGAAAGAGAGTGAAACTTGTTGTCTGTGGAAGGAGCTACTGCGCTCCCTGTCTTCTGATGATCGTCTTGATCGTCTCGAACATGATCAACAGATCGAGCCCAAGCGTCATGTGCTTGATGTAGTAGAGATCGAACTCCAGCTTTTCGCGACTCTCCGCCAGCGTCGCTCCATAGCCATAACGCACCTGCGCCCAGCCTGTCAGGCCCGGACGGATCATGTGGCGAAGGTTGAAGTAGGGAATCTGTTCGGTGAGCCACGGCACAAACTCGGGTCGCTCCGGGCGCGGCCCCACAAAACCCATATCGCCACGCAATACATTCCAGAGCTGCGGGACCTCATCGAGCCGGGTCTTGCGCATAAACATGCCGACACGGGTCACGCGCGGATCGTTCTTGGTCGCCCACTTTGCTCCGGCGACCTCTGCATCGGTTCGCATCGTACGGAATTTGTAGACCGTGAAGTTCTTTCCGCCGAGACCTACCCGTGTCTGCCGGAAGAAGATCGGGCCTGGGGATGACAGCCGCACCATCAACAAGACGATGGGGAAGAACGGCAGGAACAGAAGCAGACCGACCGCGGCCGTCAGCGTAGAGACGATTCGCCGGGCAATCTGCTGAGAGGGCTTCACGCGGAAGCCTTCGCTGTAGATGAAGCTGCTGGGATGAAGCCCGTCGAGGTGCAGCTTGCCGGTAAGCCGCTCCAGCAGGGATCCGGCATCCTCAATGACAACTCCGTTGAACCGCAGCTTGAGCAGCTCTCGGACAGGAAACTCGCCGCGACGATCCTCAATGGCAACGATGACGCGATCAACCGGCGGCTTGGGTACGGAGAACCTCTCCAGCGCAGCGTGGATGGCCTCTTTGCGCTGGTCGCGGTCGGCGACAACGCCATCCCAACCCAGAACCTCCATGCCCGCGTCCTTGCGGGCTTCGAGCAGGTTGACGATGGTCTGGGCACGCTCGCCCGCTCCAAGGACATAGACCCGCTCCCGGAACATCTCCCGGCCGATGATCCACTCGTACGCGCTGCGCCAGGCGACCAGTGCCAGGGTGAGAAAGATGAGACCGAGCAGCAGAACGTAGTGGGCGATGTCGGCGGCGGGAAAGAGATAGATTATGGCCGAGAGCAGGAACGACAGGAAACCGAGGACCAGAAGCAGGCGAAAGTAGATCTCCCAGCTTGCGGAGATGCGCTGCGGCTCATAGAGATCGAAGTAGTACGAGCAGAGCAGCGTCAGGATCGTCAGGCCAAGAATCTTCAGCCCCCCGTTCTCATAGTTCAGAACGAGATAGGTATCCGGCCCCAGCAGCAGCACCGTCGCCAGCAGGAAGCAACCACTCACAATCAGCGCTTCGCACAGCAGGAGAACGATGGTACGCGTGGGATAGTACACGTTGAAAAGCCGGATCATCGGGTCTTTCGCTCCCTGTTACGGTTTGGCGGCATCGTATCCATAGTAGCTGCCGACCTGGGGCGCTTCCTGCACAGCATTCAAGACAAATCCGAGAATGTTTGAGGCTTTCAACTCACTCTGAGCGCGCTGCGCAACGGGGAACTTTGTCTCTCCGCTGCGTGCCACCAGCAGAACGCCGTCGCAGGCGCGGGCCAGGTTGACGGCATCGGAGACGGGCAGGACAGGAGAAGAGTCGACGATGATCCAGTCGAAGTGCGGCGCTGCCAGTCGAATCAGTTCTTCAAAGCGTGGGCTGCCGGAGAGGTCGGCTGCTTTATCGCCGCCGTTACCGCCTGCAATAAAGGTCAGGTTCTGCGTGATTGCGGCAGTTCCCGCGGTCATCCCCTCAAACGGCTCCGACCGCTGCATCACCTCGACCAGACTCGCCTTGCCGGCGAGATAGTCCGCGAGGCCAGGATGCGACTCACAGCCGAGAAGTTGATGGAGCGTGTAGCGCCGCATGTCGCCGTCAACCAGCAACACCTTGCTGTTCTTGTGGCGGGCGAGGCTCATGGCCAGATTGGTCGAGATGAAGCTCTTGCCCTCCTGCGGCAGGCCGCTGGTCACCATGATGCTCTTGAGCGGGCTGATGTCGCGGAGCTCGAAGATTCGGGAGCGAAGGCTTCGAAACTGCTCGACCGCAGGCCCCCGTTCCAGCAGGGAGGGCAGATGCTCGAGAGACAGCGCCCAGGGGCGGACGGGAATCTTGCTGACATCGAGCGCATTTGGGTCAACGCGAACAACAGGCGTCTCGACATAAGGCTCAGCGACCGAAGTAGAGCTTGCCTGCTCTTCCTCGGCTGTGGCCACGGCGGTCGCATAGATGGCGGAGTGGACCGGCTGCTCTGGGATACGCGGCTCCGGCTCGCGCCGCTCCAACCTGCGCTCGGACTCTGCCTTCTGGAGTGCTTCGTAGATGCGGCTCATCGATCGTGCCTTCCCGGCTCTCTGTTGAAAGCGGCTATAAAGTTATCTTCTTTCGAGTTGAAAGCGGTCTGCTTGTCGCCGTTGCCGAGGACAGCCGAAGAGAGCATGAACGGCTGTACCTCCAGCTCAAGCTCTGCCGCCACGCCCTCGACGATCGTCGCGGTCACCTGCTGAACCTGTTCGACATACGCCACAATCAGCGAGTGCTCGCACAGGAGGTTGATGATGCGCGGAATTCCCCGGCTGGCGCGATGAACCAAATCCAGCGCCTCAGGCGAGAAGAGCGGCCAGCTTGCACCGGCTATTCTCAGGCGCTCGGCGACGTAAGCGTGGGTCTGGCTCTCGGTCAAAGCCTGAGTGCGGCACCAGAGAGAGACTCGCTGCCGGAGCTGCCTCACGCTCGGATGGCGTAGCTTCTCTTCGAGCTCGGGCTGCCCCGATAGGACTATCTGCAACAGCTTCTCCGACGAGGTCTCAAGGTTGGTCAGCAGCCGAATCTCCTCCAACAGCTCCCAGGAGAGGTTCTGCGCCTCATCGACGACCACCACGCAGGTCTCCTCCATGCGGAAGCGTTCGATCAGCCAGCGATTCAACTGCAGCAGCATCCCCGACTTGGTTCGCGTCGCCGGCACAATGCCGAAGTCGGTGAGCACAAACTCAAGGAAGTCCAGCACGTCCAGACGCGGGTTGAAGACGAAAGAGGTTGAGACCTTGCGGCCGCTGAAGGAGGCCAACGCCCGGCGCAGCAGCGTCGTCTTGCCGGTGCCCACCTCGCCCGTCAGCACTGTGAACCCCTTGCGTGCGGAGATGCCGTACTCCAGGCAAGCCAGCGCCTCCCGGGTGTGCGGCATCATGTAGAGAAACCGCGGGTCGGGGCTGGTTCCGAAGGGACTGCTCTGGAGCTTGAAGAAGGTGTTGTACATCTCAGCCCCCCGCATTCATCAGCGGCTTGCCGCCCGCGGTTACGTCCCGGCCGCGACGGCCGAATAGGTTCCGCTTCGTGGCCACCGGCTCCGCTTCGCCGGCGAAACCAATGACGGCGAGGGTGGGAAGCTTGGTAAACGCCCAGATATCGCGCTCGTTTCGAATAGCCGTATCCAGGTACTCGAGCAACGCGATGATGAACAGACCCAGTGCCAAGCCGCCGGCAAAGCCTCCGATGATAAAGACCGAACGCTTGGGAAAGGAGGGTGATTCGGGAAGATTAGGTTCATCCATAACTCGGAACTGCTCTCCTTGCTGCCGACGCTCAAGGTCGGTTGCCATCTTGGCTGTTTGTATCTTGTTGAGCAGATCGTCGTAGAAGGTCTGCGCAGTGCTGGTGTCGCGCGTAATGCTCTTGTACTCCTCCTCCACCGCAGGGCTCGAGGCAATGCGATCCTGATAGGTCCGAAGCTGGGCCTGAATCTCGGCCTGATCACGCTTCTTCTGCGCAATGGCTTGTTCCATGGAACGCAGCTGAGCACGCATCTGCTGCACGCTGAGGGAGTCGGTCGGCTTCGGAGCGGAAGACGCCGACGCAATCGAGGGAGCGGGGGCCTGGGCAAGTTTGCGTTCCAGCTCATTGACCTTTCTCTGTGTGCTGACCACGTCTGGATAGTCGTCGGTGTAACGCGCCTTCAAATCCGCCAGTTGGGACTGAAGCTGCTGCAGTTCAAGCTGCTGGGCCAGTGGCGCGGGGGCTCCTCCATGCTCTGTGGTCTGCGGCTGTTGGGCCATTTGCAATTGCATGATCGACTCGGCATAACTCTTATCCTGTTCCATGCGGGCCAACGCCTGGGTCGCGGCATCCAGCTGCGTGTTCAGGGTGGTCAGCATGTTCATGTTCGACGCCTCTGCGCCTGGTAGCTTCCCCATGTAAGTCTGCTGGAACTTGGCGAGTTTGGCGTCCTGCTCGTCCAGCTTGGCCTTGGCATCAGCCAGCTGACTCTTCAGAAACTCGGTTGTTCCTGCTGCCGAGGCTGCCCGGTCGCTGAGGTTTTCACTCACGAAGAGCGACTGAATCTCGCCGCAGACCAGTTGGGCCGTGCGCGCATCGTTGGCCTGGAAAGAGATGAAGAACCCCGGCAGACCGTTTGTTCGCGCAATCTCCGATTGAATGGGCGTGATCCCAATGTTTTTGCGCGTCAGATCGATGCGTTCGTCCATCGACAGCTTTCCATTCGCGAAGAGGTTGAAGCGTTCGATGATCGGCTGCAGCCGCGACCGGCTCAAAATCTGTTCCTTCATGGAGGCCAGCCGTCCGCTGAGGTCCTCGGTGACGACGGCCTTGACGTAAGACTCAGGAACCTTCTGCTGCTCCACCAGAACCAGCGTCTGCGAAAGATACTGCGGCTGCACCAGAAACGTGAGCGCGAACCCGACGATAGGAAAGATGATCGCCGGAATCGCAAGGATCCACCATCTTCGTTTCAGAATGATGAGGTAGTCCTGCACCGTCAATGCGCGATGGCCAAGCATGATGACTCCTTAAAATTGCCCCAGATTCGTGGAACGGGGAGTGAACGTGACTCCAAATCCAATTGTCTGGTAGGTGGTGTTGAGTATGTTTTGCGTCACCGGCACTATGAGATTGTTGTTATATGACTGGCTTGCAGCCGAATAGCTTGCATATCCAGAGAAATGAGTACTGAATCGGCGTGTAAGCTGAACCCCGCCATAGGCAGTGTCATAAGTTTCATTGGTCGAGACCGGGGAGGGGCCGGTGGAGAATTGTGTCAGGCCGGAGCTTCGAGAGTAAGAAGCGGTTAAACCTAGGACCCAGTCCCGGCCGAAGTTGCGGCCTGCCGAAGCTGCGACCGAGTTGGAGATGGCGCCAGGCAGAACTCCGGATCCACCGTTCGCTCCCCGCGCATAGTTCACCCCTGCATGCCAGTACTGGTAGCCGTAAGCGAGTCCCGCCGTCACGAAGACATTGGTCGTATCCGGAATGATGGCGCTGTTAGAGCTCGAAATCCATTGCGGGCCGGCCGAGGCGTTAAAGCTAAGCGTTCGGCTCAACACGCGCTGATAAGAGACGTTGAGGCCCCGAGTTTGAAAGTCAGGTTCATTCACGCCCGAACTCGTGCTGCCGTAAGAAAACGTCGAATAGACACCAGAGACGCTGACGGAGCTTCGTGCATCGATGCGATGATTCAACGCGACGGAACCAGAGACCTGGGTCGTATCAAGACCTTCTTCGTTGCTGCCTAAATAATGAAGCTTCCCCCAGTTGCCTGACCCGCTGATGGAAGTGTTGTGGGATATCTGCCGCTCGGCACTGCCGCTCAGGCTATTGCCGATACGATCGCCGTTGGTCGTCAGGATTGTCCCGATCGGGCCTGCCCCCGGGCCCTGAACCGGAGTTGATCCGAGGTCGCCTACGCCAGGAATTCCGGATAGTCCTGTGGTGGGCGATTGCGGCAGGTAGCTGAACGAGTCCGAGACATTGAAGACCCAGTTACGGGTCACGTACCCCTGAGACACCGCGATGTTCCAAAAGCTGTTGGTTCCCTGGCCCGCCTGGTTGCCTAGAATGACACCACCTGCGAAGAGCACGCTGAAAGGTCGCGCCGTGCTGCGGCCGGTGTAGGCGGCGTTGCCGGAGAGATTGGTCGCGTAAGTCGTCTGCCCGGACTGGTAGTAGCCGAACTGAATCACCTCCGAGGCGGTGAGAGCGTAGTGAAAGACCCCATCGAGATTGGGCAGGTTAGGACCCAGGGCAGAGGACATCGATGACTCAGCGGTAGGCAGAGCCTGGCCCTGTGCGAGGGAGGGAGCCATCGCCAGACATAAGCCAAAGATCAGTAGTTGAATCTTCATACCTTCCTTCATGGGACGACGATTGTGTCTCCGGAAAGAAGCGAGACCCCCGCATTTCCGCCCTTGAGCGCCTGCTTGTAGTTGAACGGGATCTTCTGCTGTTTGCCGTCGACGGTTCGCAGGATGTAGATGTGCCTGGAGTTCGCAAACTGCGTAAGACCGCCGCCAGTAACGATCGCCTGCAACGGGGTCATTCCCGGAGTCATGACGACGGGGCCGACCTTACCTACCTCGCCTACCAGAAAGATCCGCTTGCTGTTGACCCCGAGAACCACCACCGTGACCACGGGATCCTGAATGTACTTTTTGAGTCGCTGGCTGATGTCGGTCGAGAGCGCAGTCGGCGTCATTCCGGCTGCCGTGATATCTCCCACCAGCCCCATTGATATCATCCCGTCCGGCCGCACCGGGATCGTGCCCGAGAGCGTAGGCTCCTTCCAGACGGTGATCTGCAGGGAATCTTCCGGTCCGATAATGTAACGCGACGCGTCCATCGGGCCTGCATAGTTCGGACTCGCCGTTGCGGGAGCACTCGGTGCGGGAGCGGTCGTCTGCTCACTCGCCGGCGTGGCGTTCGGTGCTGATGTGACCTGTGCTGCCAGTGGCCCGGCCGCAACCGGAAGCAGCAGCAGTAAGGCACCCATGGAACAAAACCGCTTCATCGAATAGCCCTCAACCTTCCTCTTGCCCATTTGCCCTGGATTCACTCACTTATTCTGACGCATCCCCTTGCGCGTGAGGGTACCTCGCCTTGAATCCATTTAGAAGATCACGCCCAGGGAATACTCTCTGTTACCCCATCGCTTCGGGATCGTGAAGACCCCGAATCTTCTATCGGCAAATACTATGCTTTTAGCAACGCGAGGGCCAAAACTCGCACCTCGGCGATTTTTTTTCGAGAAAACTGGAAAATATAGGTATCTGAGGGAAAACTACCGTGCTGCCCTCCTTGGGCTTGCCGTGGTATGCAGATTATCAGTGCAAGTGTGAAAACTTTTTCCCATAGGACGTATCGTTGCTACCACTTTTGTGTCGATAGACTCTAAACCGGTGAACAAACCCAGTTTCCGGGAAGAGGCCCGTGAATTGCTTACAGGGATCAGGTGAAGTATAACGTCATACGAGCAACACCGGGGACAACTCCTATCATGCCCTACGCAGTGGATCTAACCGCGAAGGAGACCAATCCAGAGCTGCCTCTTACCTCCCCTTCCGGCGCGACGGCCCGGTTTGGCTGGCTTCCCTACGCTTCGATTGCCCTCCTCCTGGCTGTTCTGTACTACCGCGTCGCCATCAAACTGGTATACGACTGGTCCACCATTCCGGATTACTCTCATGGCTTCCTTGTCCCCTTTTTCGCAGCCTTTCTCATCTGGGACAAAAGGAAGGTGCTTCAGGCCACCCCGGTCCGCCAGAGCTGGTTTGGGATTCCGCTGGTCGTCTTCTCTCTCGCCGTTCTGATCCTGGGTGTCTATGGCGTGGAACTCTTCACCTCGCGCATGTCCTTTATTTTTTTGATGACCGGCCTGATCTGGACCTTCTTCGGCTGGGCGATGGTCCGTGCCCTTCGCTTCCCCCTCCTGGTTCTTGTCCTCGCGGTTCCCTTTCCCGCCATTCTCTTCAACCAGATCACCTTCCCGCTGCAGTTACTGGCCTCGCGGATCGCCAGCGATATTCTGCCGCTGCTGGGTGTACCTACCCTCCACGAAGGCAACGTGATTGAGCTGCCGGTCATGAAGTTGGAGGTCGCCGAAGCCTGCAGCGGCATCCGCTCACTGATGAGCCTGTTCACGCTCGCAGTCTTCTACGGCTACTTTCTGGAGCGGACCAACCGGCGCCGCGTCCTTCTTGCTCTTGCAAGCATTCCCATCGCCGTCGCGGCCAACGTGGCGCGCATCGTCGGTACCGGCTTGTGCGTCCAGTACTGGGACCCGGAGAAGGCGCTCGGCTTCTTCCACGAGTTCTCCGGCTGGGTGATGTTTGTCATCTCTCTGGCCTGCCTCTACCTGGTTCACCGGGCCATGCAGCTGATCTCCCCCGCAAAGGCACAAACCACATGAGATCCCCACGTTTCTGGCTTGTGATCCTTCTACTGGCCGTGACGGCCTTTATTCTGCAGAGCCGCGGCGACGCCGACCGCATCCCTGCAAGCCAGCCTCTCAGCCAGATGCCGGAGCGCTTCGGGGACTGGAGCGCGCAAGACGTCCCGCTCACCGACGATACCCTGGCGGTGCTTGGCAAAGGCGACTTCCTCAATCGCGTCTATACGGGTCAGCCAGCGGCTGCGGGTAGTCCGATGACAAAAGCCGCCCCCATCAGCCTCTTCATCGGCTACTTTGCCAGCCAGCGCACCGGCCAGACGATGCACTCTCCACAGAACTGCCTGCCGGGCGCCGGCTGGACCTTCGACTCGCAGAGATACACCAGTTTCCAGGACATCAATGGTAAGCAATACAAGGTTGGCGAATACGTTATCAGCAACGGAGATATTAAGCAGTTTGTCATCTACTGGTACCAGGCACACGGCCGCAGCATCCCCAACGAGTACAAAGCAAAGCTCTACATGGTGGCCGACGCGATCCGCACCAACCGCACCGATGGCGCCCTGGTTCGGGTCATCACCCAGGTTCTGCCGTGGGAGTCGTTAGACAGCGCCAGAGACCGAGCTACCCAATTCACCCAGCAGATGGCTCCCAATCTGCCCCGCTTTATTCCTGACTAAAAGAGCCGGTAGACCGGACTTTCACCTAAGTTGTATATCGCACAGCCATGCCGGGTCGCGACAGTATCAATTACAGTGCGAGAATGGCAAGATTACAGTGCGAGAATGGCAAGATTACAGTGCGAGAATGACAAGATCGTTTGAAGAACAGTTGAGGAAATGCGCGATGCGAACCACCCTCCCCCTGGCAGCCCGTCGAATCTCAACATTGCTTGCCGTCTCCCTTGCCCTTGGACTCACCGCGGGCTGTCATCGCGATCCCAACAAGCAGAAGCTGCGCTATCTCGAAAGCGGCAAACGCTACGCCGACCAGGGCAAGCTCAAGGAGGCGACGATCCAGTTCGCCAACGCTCTCAAGGTCGATCGCAACTACGCCGATGCTCACTATCAGCTCTCCAAGGTCTTCCTCAAGCAGGGATCGGTCATGCCGGCGTACAGCGAGCTGATGCGCACGGTAGATCTACAGCCCGGCAACCTCCAGGCGCGTATCGATCTCGGCAACATTCTGCTCGCCGGCAAACAGATCGACCGGGCCGCCGCACAGGCCACCGCGGTCCTAGCCATCGACAATAATAATGCCGACGCCCATGCTCTTCTTTCGAGCATCGCCGCAGCCAAAGGGGACCGCATCGAAGCTCTGGCGCAGATTCAGCAGGCTCTCGCGGCAGACCCGAATCGCGCGGCGTTCCATGCCTCGCTCGGCCTGTTGCAGAGCAACGATCCAGCCACCGCCGCCGCCGGGGAAGACCAGCTCCGTAAGGCCGTTTCGCTGGACGGAAAGAATGTGACAGCACGTGTCGTCCTGGCCTCGATTCTGCAGAAGAAGGGGGATCTTCAGGGGGCAGAGGATCAGATGAAGGCAGCTATCGCGGCCGACCCGAAGAGCGTGATGGCGCGCGCCAGCCTCGCGGATCTTTACATGCGGCAAAAGGACACGGCCAAGGCTGAGCAGACTCTTCACCAGGCATCGGAGGATCTCTCCGACTCCGAGAGCGGTGCAGGAATGCTGGCCACCTACTACATCCGCACCAACCAGCTTGCCGCGGGCGAGACCGCCTACGCAGACCTTATCTCCAAACATCCGAAAAGCGCGCCGCTCAAGATCGCTTATCTGCGGCTTTTGATTTTGAACAAGGATCTGCCCAAGGCGAGAACCGTCGCTGCGGAGCTCTCCAAAACCGACCCCAATATTCCTGAGGTTGCGGTTCTCAATGGCATGCTTCTGCTCAACGATGGCAAGTCAGCCGACGCCTTTGCCTCACTGCAGAAAGCGGCCAAGGCTAATCCCGACAATCTGGTCGTCAAGCTCTGGCTCGGCCGGGCAGCTCGCGCCAAAGGCGATATGAGCGTTGCGCAGCAGAGCTTCCGCGATGCCGCCAAACTCAGCCCCGGAAGTCTGGAGGCGCAGGCCGGCCTTGCCGAGATCTCGATCGATACCCACGACTTCAGCACGCTTCATCAGGTAGCCGATACGGCCATCTCAATCAACCCACAGATCGCAGGCCCCTATATCTGGCGCGGCATCGCCGAAGGCAGCCAGAAGGAGTTCGACAAGGCAGACGCGGACTTCCATCAGGCCATCAAGCTGGATCCGAAGAACTCCACCGGCTATCTGGAACTGGCGCAGCTTCGGCTCTTCCAGCAGAAGACTCCTGAGGCCAAGACCCTGCTCGAACAGACGCTCGAACTGAATCCTAACTCCTCCCGCGCTCTCCGTCTGCTGGCTTCCACTCTCCTGTTTGAAAAACAGCCAGCCAAGGCGATCAGCCGAGTGCAGGACCAGATCGCGAAGACTCCGCAAAATGGCGACATGTACAACCTGCTGGCTGAGTTGCAACTGAGCACAGGCGATGCGAAAGACGCGCTGGCCTCGTCAGAGAAGGCGATGCAGCTGAACCCGAGCGACAACGCAGCGGTGGTCACCTACACCCGGGCCGAAGTTACAGCCGGCGATCCCGCCAAGGCCGTGGCCAAGTGGCAACAGTGGACCACAGACCATCCCACCGATGCGCAGGGTCTTACCATCCTGGGGACCATGCAGGAGTCGCAGGGCGATCGCAATGGAGCCATGGCCAGCTACAAGAAGGCCCTTGCCGTACAGCCCGAGCAGCCCATCGCCGCCAACAACCTCGCCTACCTGATGGTGGACACCGGGCAGAACCTGGACGTTGCCCTCTCTCTGGCACAGATAGCGCGGCGCGCCATGCCCTCTTCTCCGAACACAGCCGACACCCTGGCCTGGATCTACTATCAGAAGGGCAACTTTGCTTCGGCCCGCGATCTTCTCGAGGAGGCCCTCAAGGCTGCTCCGAACAGCGCATCCATCCACTATCACCTGGGAATGACGTACACCAAGCTGTCCAACACCGCCGATGCGATGACTCATCTGAAGAAAGCGGCGGCGTTGGCTCCGAACACCCAGACCGCGAAGGACGCCGACAAGGAACTCGCTCTGCTGGGCTAACCCTCTTCCAAGGCGTCAATTCTGCATCGACTCGAACGGCTCAAGGGATTACTCTCCCCGGAGCAGACTCGCGTAGACCCGGGTAATCTGGCCCATCATGGCCTCGGTCGTGAACTTCTCCGCGGCCAGCCTATTTCCCGCTGCTCCCATCTGCTTCGCCTTCGCGGTATCCGAGAGCAGATCGACAATTGCAGACGCGATAGCATCAGGATCGTCCGGGGGGACGATGATTCCGCTCACACCATCCTGGACCGCCTCTGCATTGCCGCCTACGTTAGTGGCGACTACAGGAAGGGCCGCAGCCATTGCCTCGACGATCGCATTCGAAAAGCCTTCGCTCCGTGATGGCAACACGAAGACGTCGGCTGCGGAGAGGTAGTCGCGCAGATTGGTCACGCCTCCAACAAAGTGAAAGCGGTCGGACAGCTTCAGCTCGCTGACCAGTGCCTGCAACTCCGCAAAGTACTCCGGCTCCAGAACGTCGCCGGCTATACGGAATGACGTGTGGGGAAACTTTTCTGCGACAGAGGCGGCTGCCCGGATAAAAACATCGTGCCCCTTCACCCTGCGAATATTCCCAACCGTCGCCACCACAGATTCTCCAACACGTTCTTCCGATTTGGAGGCTGCATTCCAGTCTGCCAGATCGAGTCCGTTGTAGACCGTCTGCACGCGCGACGGATCGACGCCGTCCACCTCAATGCAATGCCGACGCACCTGTTCGGAGACAGCAAACACTTTGTCGGGAGCGCCTGCCATCAGACGATAGGCTGCATGATGCTTGCCGGTTCGAAGGATGCCCATATCTCTTCGACTCCAGATGAGCTTCGCGTTTGACATCGCTTTGGTTACAAATCCCGCCCAGATATCGGAGCTCTCAAAGAACGTCTGAACGATCCGGATTCGCTGCTCCTTCAGGAACTTTCTGAGATCAAGGCTGCCTCGCATCGCCGCCAAATCGTAGGTGCGCTGCAGCGGCAACAGGTATACGGAGCATGGCGGCGACTTCAGCCCAGCGCTATCCGGATGGGCTGAGAACGTCAGGATCGAGACGCGATATCCATACTGCGGCAGCAGTCCCGCGAGCTTGAGTACGATCCGTTCGCCGCCACCCAGTGTTTTGGGGAACTGATCAAGCACGAGCAGCACGTGAGGCACGTCAGCATGCGCCGCGTCCCCGCTCGACTCCTCCCCGTTGCTCGATTCTTCAAGGTGTAGCGGCCTAATCATGCTTGTTCAAAGCTTCCCAAAGCCAAGGACGCTGTAGGGGTCGGGAGGAAGACCACGATGGACCCGCGCATCTATCGGTACGCCAGAAATGGATTAGTTGCGGCGGTCACTTCGGGGATAGCGGCTTCGGTCACGGGTTCAGTCTCGGCCAGTTGAAGCGCACGGCTCGCAATGGCCACAAGGACCCAAAGCATGCCCATGATCTCGAGATAAGTCCATCGATCGCCGAAAAAGTTCGCGACGATACAAGAACACATGGCGACAAACAGTCCCAGCCCGAGCCCTCGATACAGCGGATCCTCGGCTCGCTTAAAGAGCCGATAGGCCAAGACAAGAACCTGATACAGCATCACAAGCACGACGATCATTCCGATGATTCCTGTCTCGACCATCACTTTGACGTACCAGTTATGGGTATCTCTCAGCCCGTCTACGTGAGCCGACAGCTGATAGCTGGCGTAGCCGATTCCCAGGACAGGATTGCTGAGGATGGATGCCTCCGCCGCCTCCCACAACCTGACCCGCTCCTGCGCAGACTCCTCCAGCTTTCCATTGGAGTTTTTAGTCATGTTAACCCGCTCACGAACTGCGGTCGGAACAATGGCTTGCCAGGTAAAGAGAAAGACTGCGGCGATTACGATAAGCTTGCGATCTTTCAGGAATCCAAGAACGATGACGCTGACGATGAGGGCAAGGTACGAACCTCGCGAGAACGTGTACAAGTCAGCGAATATTGTTACGGCCACAAGCCCATAGAACATCAGCCGAAACTTCTTCCTTTTGACAAACTGGACGAAACCCCAGAAGAACATGGCGAACTGGGCGAGAAAAGCTGCCGTCTGATTCGAACCATAGGCGAGCGGACCCGTATCTCTCTTATTTTCATCGAAAGTGCCCCAGCTCCTGGACAGACTTTCCATGAGACAACTCCTGTCGATGGCCAGGAGAGTAAACGCTGTGATAATGATCACCGTTCGCACCGCCTTACGGTCCTCGACGACCATACCGGCTGCGGCGAAGACCAAAGGAATCAGCATGTAATCTTTCCACGTCACAAAGTTGGTGTCGGAGATCCAGATCGGTGGAGGCGCGTTCCCGAGCGCTGTACCAAGCCACATCGAGAAATAGAGGTAAATTCCGAACACCAACCAGACTGTGTAGAGCGGCGACTTTGGTATCGATTTTCCCTTGATAATGGCGCCGATAATGACGGCAATTACCAGGATGGTCAGCATATTGCCGCCCAACGGATAGTCCAGGAAGTGATCCCGCATCGTGCGATAAGGCAGGAAAGGTATCAGGTAGTACAGTCCCAGCAGGGGGCGCCCGGTCAAGGAGACGATACACATGACCCAGAACCCGAGGTAGGCGATCAACGGAATATAGTGTGCGAGGCCTAGTCCCAAAATTCACCCATCCCACTGCCCGCAAGTCTCTCCCAACAGACTCGACGCCACAGTTTCGAATTAGCCGTCAGAGCCATACTTTTTTCCGCCCTGCAGCAAAATTATAGAAGGCAAGCGCCGCAGCCGCATTGAGCATCACAAACGTGCTGGCGATGCCAACGGGCTTGAATCTCTTGGCGGACGGAATCAAGGATCCGCAGGCGGCTGCAACGTAGAATAGCACCTGAAGCCAGAAGATTGCGCCGTAAAAAGGCCCTCCCAGGACACCAGAGGCAACCAGCATCAGAGGAAGAAAGATGGGAATCAGCAGCCGAAGCAGTTTGTGACTGACAAAGCGAAAGAGGAGCGGATTCGACGGCGAGAGCAACCACGGAGCCAGTTGGAGTAGTTGGTAGTTCCCGGTCAAGGTGCGAACCTTTCGCGAGAACTCCTTCCCTTTTTCGTTAAAAAATCTGTCCCGCGCAATCGCTGCCGGTTCAAAGACAACCCGCTTGCCTTGCCGCGCTACATTCATTGGGACGAAGACATCATCCAGAATCGTTCGAGGAGGAATGACACAGTAGAGCTCCCGGCGAATGGCATAGATCGCGCCGGTCACGCCGACCACTGACCCCGACGCAGATTCAAGCTTCCGCACCATCTTTTCGATCTTCCAGTAGATGCCAAGCCCTTCGTGCGAATGGGCTCCAGGGTCTTCGAGTAACAGCTCCCCACTCACTGCGCCCACGGTTGGATCCGCAAAACAGGAAGCAAGCTCCGAGATCGCGTTCGGTTCCAGAGACTGCCGCGCATCCAGAAAAACCAGAATCTCGCCCTTAGCGCGATCGACAGCCGCATTCAAAGCACGAGCCTTGCCACCGGACTCTTCAAGCAGAATCGGGACAACAGGGGGAGGCTGTTCGAGAAGAATCTCTGCGGTCCTGTCGGTCGATCCGTCCGAGGCAACCACAATCTCAAGCCGTGCCTTTGGATAGTTCAACATACGAAGGTTTTCCAGCTTAGATGGGAGATTTGCCTCCTCATTGCGCGCCGCGACAATGATAGAAACGTCAGGAGTGTAGTCCGCCTTCTGGATGGATTGCCTTCGCAGGCACACCCAGATCGATAGCAGGACGGCGTAGCCAAAGTACGCATAGGCGGTAAGCGCGAGACATATCCAGAAAAGAAACTTCACCGTTTCGTCCCGTTGTAGCCGACACTATCAGTCGTAAGGAGGCGACGCAGGAAAGGACAGTGCGGGTTCGCATCACGGGAAAGAACCAGCCTCCCCCGGCCAAACGCTGCAATCCTCCAGATGCCCGCTCCAGGTTTCACAATCCCTCAATGGACGTCATTCTACTAAACAGATCTCTTGAACTAATATGCACCGACCAGCGAACCTGGTTCTCTTTTAGCCAACGCTATCCTCAACGGAATGATACGTCGATCCCAAAAGGGACCTCGTACCTCTTTCGGGGGATCCGGTATATCGATCGCGGCTGGCAAATCCAACCCGCTCGACTAAACTGGTAACGCGCCTTACCGACTATTTTTCGGGTGAGAGATTCTCAAGAACCGTGATCAGGCAAAAATCGGGCTGACTGCGTTTTTTTTGAAGATAGACAGCACGCACGTAACACTTCCCTAGTACGTTTACATTCGAGTTCAATGTCCAGCAAAAAGCGATTCGCGATCAATGTCGTAACGAACTGGATAGCCATGGCTGTCGGCATGGTCGTTCCGTTTTTTCTGGCTCCCTTTGTCGTTCGTCATCTGGGCGCGACGATCTACGGCATCTGGATTCTGGCTGTCTCGACAGCCGCGTATCTCAATATGCTGGACCTGGGCTTGCGGAGCGCGATCACGCGCTTTGTCTCAAAGAGCGCAACCGAGGGCGATACCCAGGCAGCGCAGAAGGCGATCGGCGCCACACTCTGGTTTCGCGGCCTGATCGCGGCAGTGATGGTGCTCATCAGTGTCGCGTTGAGTATCTGGTTCGGTAAGATCTTCAAAATCCCCCATGACTTAGTACGCTCGGCACAAGTCACGGTTTTGCTCTGCTCTTTAGGAGTCGCCTCTACGTTGGTCGCAGGCGTCTACGGGGGTGTGCTCCGAGCAATCAACCGCTTTGACGTCCTGAGTTCGATCACCGTGACCCAGACTCTGGTAAGGGCTGTTGGAGTCATCCTCATTCTTCGCAGTGGCCATGGTCTCTTAGTCCTTGCCATCTGGGAGTTTGTGATCGTCTTTGCGTCTGCCGTTTCAGAGTTTGTGTTTGCGTTCAAACTGTACCCGCCGTGCCGGATTGTAGTCTTTCGACCCGATATGAAGACCCTGAAGAGCATCTGGTCCTACAGCTTCAAAGCATTTGTCATCATCGTGGCCGTGCAGATCGTCTTCTATACAGACAACGTCGTGGTCGGCGCCTTCCTCTCTGTCGGTGTCGTCACCTTCTACTCAATCGCTGGAAGTCTGGCCATGTACTCCGGACAAATAGCAACCGCCATGGGATCCACCTTTATGCCCATGGCGAGTGGTTTCGACGCCAGCGGTAACGCGTCCAACCTGAAAAAATTGCTGGTCCGGGGAACCCAGGCCATGCTCGGGCTTATGTTGCCAATTGGGATCACCCTGCTATTGCGTGGGAAGACTTTCATTGGCCTCTGGATGGGCCCGCAGTTCAGTGAGACCTCCGGCACGATTCTTCAGATTTTGTTGATCAGCCAGTTCTTCTCCATTGCCAACGCGACGGCCGGTCAGATCGCTTATGGAATCAATAAACACAAGACCGTAGCGACCTGGGCCGCAGCCGAAGCGGCGCTGAACCTTGGGTTGAGTCTCATACTCGTCAAGACCATCGGAATATACGGCGTTGCATGGGGCACATCAATCTCACTGACGCTGAATCATCTCATCTTTTGGCCTCGGTTTGTTAAGCGAGAACTCGGCATTCCCGTACCAATTTACCTTTGGCAGGGCTGGGGCAAGGTTACGCTGTGTTCTTTGCCGTATGCCCTGGCCACCTATCTGGCGAACAGCCGGTGGCACCCTGGCTCACTTCCCGCTTTCTTCTTGCAGGTCGCGCTAGTACTCCCCGTGTTTGCGCTATCAGCGTTGATCATGTTCAACGAAGACGCAATGGCCCTATTTCGAAGGTGGCGAACATCACGACTCCAGAGTGCACAGACTATTTCCTAGCGTTGCGTCGAGCTTCTTGAAGCTCCTCACGGCAACGTCGGATGGGCCACCAGTAGCCTAGATCCCAACGTCTGCTGGTGAGCTTCTTATAGACCATATTCGCAATAATCACGTAGCGGTCAAAGGGCACAATTACGCCGAAAAAGGGCCATTGCAAAAGAGACTCTACCGCGTACGCCCAATATCGTTCATTCTGGTTCTCTCTCATCGCAACAGAGACGTTGAAGAGTATCTTTGCCTCGATCCTTCGCTTCCAAACAATCTTCCGGATTCCTGAAAGATCTCTGACAAGAGTCTCGTCGAGCATCTCCATCGAGCCACTAGCAATGTTCAAGATTCGTTTACTCAGACTGTTCTCGACTTGGCGATACAGTATCAAACTCTCCGGGACCTCTTGAAAGACCTGGGACGAGTAGCGTCGAACCAGCCGAAGCCATAGATCCCAATCTTCGGCAGGTACCGCATTAAAGCACCCAACATCGAGGAGCGCCGATCGACGAATCACAGATGTCGAAGGCAGAATCGGCGTGCGGTACCGTAGCGCCGGCCAGAGTTGCCTCGCTGGAAACGCAGCCATCTCATAAGTAGAGCCGTTTTCATAGAGATAGGTGAACGCCGAATACACAAGCACCAGATTTGGATTATCTTCAATCGCTTTGACTTGCCGCTCCAGTTTCTCTGGAAGCATCACGTCATCACTGTCAAAAAAGGCGATCCAATCTCCCGAGGCTTCACGAATCGCGGTATTTCGTGCACCCGATAACCCTTGGTTCTCTTGTTTTATGTATCGAATACTGGATCCGTAGGAAAGAGCGATCTCTTCGGTTCGATCGTGAGACCCATCGTTCACCACAATGATCTCGTGCGGCTTACAGGTCTGTGCTAAAACGCTGTCAATGGCCTCCTGAAGGTATGGTTCGGCGTTATAGGCAGGAATCGCAACCGTAATTTTCGTCATCTTCGTAAAGCTCGCGCCCATTACTGGTGTCATAATCTTCGAGATGTCTGTGAACGGGCCTGATCTCGAGTGGCTCAATCGCATCGCATCGATCATACCCGATGCGGTTGATAGAGAACCCCTTAGACTTATGCCTGAATGATAAAATGAGCTGGTCAAGAGTAGTTCACCCTATAGCTCGCGACCCAGTGTAATTCCCTTCAGACGATCCGATCATCATTTTTGTGGATTTGAGTTACAGCTTCCGTTGCAGACCGTACAGTCACAGAACAGATACGATTGCGAAAGTCGTTAAAATTGTTTCTATCCGGATCTCCGAGCTTTACGCATGTCTAAATTTTCAGAAGATATCGCACGTTACCGATCCGTGGGCCTTCACGGAAGGCATCTCTGGCTGAACCCGGCGATATGGGCGATAGCAGTCTATCGATTAGGTAATTGGCTGTACGCCGCAAAACCCTTTTTCCTGATTCGGATTCCACTGAAGATCGTATTTTTTTTCGCGTATCTTTTCTGCGAGGTCGTCATGGAGATGTCTCTCGATCCTCAGGCGACGATCGGCGGGGGCCTTTATATTGGGCACAGCGGCGGCGTTCACATCAACCCTGAGGCAATCATCGGACGCAACTGCGATATCGCTCACCATGTAACCATCGGCGCCTCTGCGATGGGCCGCAAAGGCGCTCCGGTCCTCGGCGACCGGGTCTACGTCGGCACAGGCGCAACGGTAATTGGAAAGATCAAGATAGGCAGCGGAGCGAAGATCGCAGCCAATACACTCGTCCTGAGCAATATCCCGGAAGGGGCAACGGTGATGGGAGTGCCCGGCCGCATCGTCATGCGAGCCCCGAAGGCTGTTGCATCCCCCGCCAAGCCCATAGCGGAGACTACAGATGCAAAATGATACCGAGCGACAGGATCTGCGCCGGCACATCAAAGAGGCCGTCGCCTCTAACGACGCAGGCGCCGCGGTCCGTCATGCGCGAAGACTTCTTGCTGCTGCCCCCAGCAAGCCGGCCGATGTTATGTTCTGTGCCTCGGCATTCACGGGAATAGCCGAAGCTCTCACCAACGATCTGCGAGCCAAACGACTCAAGACCTACATCGTGCGCTCTGTCACGGTCGAGCCGATCCTTCCCTTCCTGACCACCGAGGCGGTGCTGTCAAACTACGTGCTCGACCTCACCGTCGGCGGCTACGGCTCCTACGTCGATGAGTTGCTCAATCCGCAAAGCGCGCTTGCCAGGTCCAAGCCTGACCTCGTCCTCATCCTCCTCGATCTCGAGGACATTGCCGGGAGATTACCTGACCTATGCGCAGATGGCATCGGCAATGGAGTCGAAGCGGAGATCGAAGAGTCCGTGGCTCGTGTGGCGCAGCTGCTCAAAAACTTTCGCTCGGGCAACTCCGCTCGAATCCTCTTTCAGGGCTGTGTCGTCCCGGACCGCACCTCACTCGGTGATGTTGCTGAAGCGAATCTCCCCCACAGCCTGGCCAATGCCATCTCTCAGCTGAATCAAAGACTCGCTGCACTGTGCCGCACCATCTCCGACTGCGTCTTCTTCGATGTCGATCATCTCGCCGCCCGCCACGGTCGCGCCAACTGGCGGGACGCTCGAATGTTTCTGGCCTCGCGTCTCCCTGTATCCTCGGCGTCCTTCGGAGCCTATGCAGGCGGCCTGGTTCGTTCGCTCTCGCCACTCTTCCGGGCTCCGCGAAAAGTCCTTTGTACAGATCTCGACAACACCTTGTGGGGCGGAGTTCTCGGAGAAGAAGGCCCCGAAGGAATCGCTACAGGAACAGCTTTCCCAGGCAACTGCTATCTCGAGTACCAGCGATATCTCAAACAGCTATCGTCTCGAGGTATCCTGCTCGCTGTCGTCTCGAAGAACAACGACGCAGATGTTCGCGAGGCCTTTCAAGTCCGCGCCGCCGACCTCGGCCTCACCTTGGACAACTTTGTTGCAACAAAGATCAGCTGGAACGAAAAAGCAACCTCGATTCGCGAACTCGCGGAGGAGCTCTCACTCGGCCTTGACTCCTTCGTCTTTGTCGATGACAACCCCGTCGAGTGCGAAGCCATCCGCCAACAACTACCGGAAGTAGCGGTCCTCGCCGCGCCAGTCGACGAACCCTGGAAATTAGTGGATCTCCTGTCGGCGCAGTCATTCTTTGATGCAGCCGTGGTGACCAATGACGACGTCAACCGCCTGAACGAGTACAAGGCGCAGGCCCAACGAGCAGAGTTGGCCAACAGCGCCGGCAATCGCGACGAGTTTCTCGCCTCGCTAGAGATCGTATGCACCTTCCTCAGCGCGTTGGACGCTCCATTCGCGCGTTCGGTTCAGCTCCTCGCGAAGACCAACCAATTCAATCTCACCACCCGCCGGCACTCCGCAGCCGAGGTGGAAGAGTTCGCCTCTGTCGCAGGTGGCCAGGCAATCGCGGTTCGTGTGCGCGACCGTTTCGGCGATGCCGGCGTCGTAGGCCTCTCCCTCGCACGCACACAGGGTGATACTTGTTCCATTGACTCCCTGCTACTATCGTGTCGAGTGATCGGCCGTGGTATCGAAACCGCGCTGTTGGCGCACCTCGGCCAGAACGCCATCAGAACAGGAGCTACGCGTCTGGTGGGTGAGTTCATCCCAACGAAAAAAAACGCACCTTGCGCCGACTTCTATCTCGATCACGGCTTTGTCCAAGCCCCTTCGCCGGCAGACGCTTCACCTAACTCCATCTTTTATCAACTTGATCTCACCATCGCCGCCCCTGAAAGTCCCAAGTGGCTCACCCTGGAAGGAAAGGAATCGAATGAGTTCTCAGCAAGTGCCGTCGTCGCTTCGTGACATCCTCGCCGATGTTCTCGAAATCTCGCCCGAAGAGGTCACCCCCGAGCTCGGCGTCGGCACCATCGATACCTGGGACTCCTTCCGCCATCTGCAGGCGATCCTCGCCATCGAGGGCGAATACAACGTTCAGTTGGATCCCTCCCGCATCCCGGAGCTGACAACCGTCTCGCTCATCCAGGCAGAGTTGATCGCCAAGGGAGCGACACTTTGAAAGCGGAAGACTTGGGCTTTAAGATCCGTCACGCCGGAGTCGCGCTTCCAAAACTCTGGCTGACGACCGAGTTGAATTGAGACGAATCCGGTGACCAAGCCGCCAGAAAGACTCTACCTCCTCTATCACGAACTGCGGCCCAGCCGAAGCGACTACTCCTACGTTGTCGAAACCTCTCAGTTTGAGAAGCACGTCGATCTTTTTCTCGAACTTCGAAAGCGACAGCCGCCTGGCTTCTATCCCGAGATCACCTTCGACGACGGGCACCTCTCGAACTTCGAGTTCGCTCTCCCAATCCTGCAATCACGCGCCATCAACGCATGGTTCTTCATCACAGCAGGCTGGACGGGGCAGCGACCAGGCTACATGGGCTGGACGGAGCTGCGCGCACTGCAACAAGCCGGTCAGCAGATTGGTGCACACGGATGGTCCCACGCACTCCTCACCCATTGCGATCCGTCACAGTTACAAAAGGAGCTGGTCCAGGCGCGCCTCACCCTCGAAGACAAACTTGGAACTTCCATTACAACGATGTCCCTGCCCGGCGGACGATCGAATCGGCGTGTCCTCGCTGCCTGTCGTGACGCCGGCTACACCCAGGTTTTCACCTCGGATCCAAAAGCAGAACCACAACCACCAGGATCAACTGTAGGCCGCTTGAACATTCGCGGCGACATGACCCTGGAGTGGATCGCAAAGCTCTTCCAACCAGAAAGCGACGTTCTGTCCAGTCTCCAACGACAGCACCAGATAAAATCCACCGTGAAGACTCTGCTGGGCGACTGGCTCTATGAAAAGCTTTGGGCTCTTCTCAATCGACAAGAGCCAGATACCGACGCCGGAGAAGCTGCTGCCAATGAAGATACTGCACATTATCAGTAGCAGCGGCCTGTACGGTGCAGAGGCCGTGATTCTGAACATGTCGCGCACGCTGAATGAGAGCGCGCATTCAAGCACTCTCGGCGTCTTTTCGAACTCGGCGAACCCTAACCTCCAGCTACATGAAGTTGCTACTGCCCAGGGTATCGACTCACACCTCATCTCCTGCACAGGACAGATTGATCGAACCGTACCCGCAAGCATTCGAGAGCTTGCCGCTCGCACCAACGCAGATGTCATCCACGCCCACGGCTACAAGGCTGACCTATACTCCTACTTCGCCTTGCGCCAATCGGCCGTTCCGCTCGTCTCCACCTGCCACACCTGGTACGACAACGATCTGGCCGTCTCCTTCTACGGCATGGCGGACCGCTTCGTGCTACGGAGCTACGCGGCCGTAGTCGCGGTCTCGGAGGAGGTAAGGCAACGTCTGTTGAAGGCCGGCGTTCGCAAAGAGAAGATCCATCTTGTTCGAAACGGCATCGACCTTCGCCCCTTCGAAAACGCACTTCCTTCGTTGCGCGAGATATCCTCGCATGATCGCTCTCCTATAGTCGGACTTGTTGGCAGACTCGCCACGGAGAAGGGCGTAGATATCTTTCTTCGCGCCGCAGCACGCGTTCTGGTTCAACTTCCGTCAACAAAATTTGTCGTAGTCGGCGACGGGCCCGATCGCGAACAACTTGAGTTACATATTGATGAGTTGCAGATTCGCAAGAACCTCTCAATGCTGGGACGTCGAGACGATATGCCATCCGTCTACGCCTCGCTCGACATCATGGTCTCGGCCTCTCGCCGCGAAGGCCTGCCGATTGCTATTCTCGAGGGCATGGCAAGCAGCCTGCCCATCGTTGCAACCGCAGTAGGCGCGGTGCCAACCATCGTTCTCAATGGCAGCACGGGAGTACTCGTTCCTGCAGAAGACGTCGAGGCCCTCGCGTCCGAGATCGCCAAGCTACTCATCAATCCCGCGCAGCGACAACAGCTCGGAGCGGCAGCAAAAAAACTCATTGAAGAAGAGTTCTCCGCTCAGCGAATGACGGCGGACTATCTTCACGTCTACGAGCAAGCGATCGCAACCAAAACGCAGCCCGCGACCACGCGTTCCACCTCCGCCTCAGTCTCGCAAGGAAAGGCCAAGTGAGCGAAAACACCCGCCGACCCACCGTCTTCATCATGGATCTCTTAGCTACCGTGCCCTACTACACGGCGTATCTCTCGAAGGCCCTCCTAAAGAAGCGCGTCAATCTAACGGTCGGCTCCATCTCCTACTACCTCGACCCCGGCTGTTTCTCAAATCGAGGCGTCAAGCTCGACCCAGGATTTTTGGACGTTGTGGGCAAGTTCCAACTGCCGCGGGTACCGCGCAGAGTTCTGAAGCTCCTGGAATCGCTTCTCAATCTCGCTGCTCTATCGGTGCGCTTCTTCCTCTCGCCACCCGACATCGTTCACGTACAGTTTCTCCCTATGGTGACCGAGCGCCTCCCGTTCGATCTATGGTTCGTCCGCCTATGCCGCCGACGCGGCTCGAAGATCGTGCTAACAGTCCACGATCTTCTCCCCCACAACACCGGCGAGAGTCACCGGCAGACCTTCCACGATCTGTATCAAATGGTCGACCGCATCATCTGTCACTCCGAGAGCATCCGCGAGAGGCTCGCGATTGAGTTCGCAGTGAAAGAGGAAAAAGTCGCAGTCATTCCTCACGGCCCATTCTTCTACGACCTTCCTGCAACTGCCGAACAGACACTGCAAAGCTTCGAGCTCGATCCGCGAAAGTTGCTCGTGCTGTGGCAGGGTATCCTCTCTCCCTACAAGGGAATCGATCTTCTGCTCGAGGCCTGGCAGAGCGTGGAAGCATCTGTTGAAGACGCTCGACTGTTGGTCGTAGGCACCGGACCGGCAGAGCTGATCGAAAAGATTCGCGAACAGATTCGCAGCCTGAAGCTGCAGCGTGTTCAGCTTCACCCACGTTTCATCTCGACCGAAGAACTCGTAGCTCTCTATCGAGCGGCAGACATCGTGGTCTATCCCTATCGTGCCATTACGACCAGCGGAGCGCTCGCGACCGGACTGGCATTGGGCAAAACCATCGTCGCCAGCGATCTCCCCGTCTTTCGTGAGCTTCTCACGGATCGAGAGAGTGCATTTTTTTTTGATCCCCAAAAACCAGCCGAACTGGCCAGTGTGCTCACTCAACTGCTGAACGATGCTCTTCTAAGAGAACAACTTGCAGAGAATGTGCGAAAGATGAACTTTGGCGAGCAATCCTGGTTGTCCATCGCTGATAAAACAATTGAGTGTTACAGATTCGTCCACCCGCTTCAGCTATGGTATAAAAAATAAGTAGTTCCTTTCTTGAAGCGTTCGTCGCAGTAAGTCGTCGCTCTTTCTATCTGCCGGTTCTGATGAGTTAGGAGATCGCTCTCAAAGAGCAATCTTTCTCAGGCGGGCAAGACCAATTCAATATAGAGCGACTCAATTCGTATCCTCCCCGTTCCTAACCATCTTGCATTGCGCTGGACCTGCTTCGTTGGCTCCAAGACACGCCACCAACGTCATGACCTCTGCCTCGTCGAGCCCCGAACCGTGTGTGCAACGAATGTGGGATAGCAGTATCGGCCTCAATATTCTTTACTTTAGCAATAAGTTACTTTGGTAATTAATTCTTAGTTCCCAACCTCTGCCTTTTTTGTATCATTTGCGAACTCACTGCATGCAAACCTAGCTGGACATGCAGATGATGGACTTTGCCTCGCGATAGACGAAGTGGGCCCCGGTTTCCGTTAGAGGGTAACTGTAGTAACCATTTCAAAACAAAATATTCGTCCGAATGTCCGGGCCCCGAATTACTTTCGGCTCAGACAGCGCGATTTGACTAACCAATTCCTTTTTTATACGGAGCATATTTTGCGAACAATCTTCAAAACCCTCCTAACCGTCCTCTCCCTCGCGCTTCTCTTCTTCGGTCTGGATCTGACCTCCCCGTCACAGACAGCGATCGCGGCAACGCTAGCCATCACTACCACTTCGATCCCGCAAGCTACTTCCGAAAAGGGCTACTCCGTCACGCTCAAAGCGACGGGTGGTAAGTTGCATTATCACTGGAAGGTCGCCTCTGGCCCTCATGCCCCAGGCATCGCTCTCAACTCGGGCACGGGCCTGCTCTATGGCACGCCGACCACGGCCGGATCGTACCCGCTTACCTTTTCGGTTACAGATTCGTCATCGCCGGCCCAGACAAAGACCGTATCGCTCACCCTTGTCGTGGCCACCTCTAACTCCTCGTCTGGGTCGCTCGCGATCACATCGGCGACGCTCGCCGCCGGCACCGATGGCGCAGCCTATGCTTCGCAGTTGAAGGCCAGCGGCGGTAAGCCCTCCTACACGTGGTCGATCACCTCCGGCAAACTACCCGCCGGCCTCACCCTCGCGGCAACCACAGGCATGATCTCCGGCACGCCCTCGGCGACCGGCACCTCCACCTTCACCGCGACGGTCAAAGACAGCAGCAACCCGGACCAGAGCAAGTCCGCCAGCACCTCTATCGCCATTGCAGCGGAAGGACCGCAGACGTCTGGTCCCGGCACGACGTGGTATATCCGCCCGGATGGCGGCAACAACACCCAGTGCACGGGCAAGAAAAACGCGGCCTATCCTGGGTCTGGCTCGGGTCAAGCGTGCGCCTTCAATCATCCCTACCAGATGCTGAACTCCTCGGGTAGCTGGGCCAGCTTCGCAGGCGGCGACACCATCCAGTTTGTAAACACCAGCGGCACGTCCGACACCTACTACATGGGCGAGCAGAATGGCGGCGTTGGAACGGACTGGCACAGCCAGCTCACCGGCATCTGCCCTGCGCCGAATTCAGGGAACGGCGAAGGATCGCAGTGCATCCTACCCGCTCCTCCCTCGGGGACGTCCGGCCAGCACACCCGGATCCTGGGCCAGAACGCCGGCAACTGCCACGACTCCGGTCACACTCACCTGGTCAATCCGACCATCCTGAGCGGTATCGATGCTGCCTTCGTAGTCCTCGATACCCGCGGAACCGACTACGTCGACATCTCCTGCATCGAGATCACCCAGCCCGACACCTGCACCACGGTCGGCGGTGCAGGGCAGTGCGGCACCAACGCCAACTACGTGCGCTATGGCGGACTCCTTCTCAACTACCTGACCGAACAAGGTCCCTCCAACCTCACCCTTAGGGATGTCGCCATCGTTGGCACCGCAGGCAGCGGTATCCTCGGCAGCAAGCTCAACAAATCCGGCAGCGATGTCTTCTCCGCCAGCGATGTCTATGTCATCGGCAATGGACAGGCAGGATGGAATGGGGACGGCGGAGGATGCGGCACCTCCTGCGAGACCGTCGGAACCATGAATATCTCCTACACGACGGTCGACTGGAATGGCTGCGTCGCCGTCAAGCCTTACGACATGACCAAGCCTGATACGCAGAACAAATTCAACCACTGCTACGGGCAGGAGTCGGGTGGCTACGGCGACGGCTTCGTCCAGATCGCCGCCGGCAACATGACCATGAACGTGGATCACAGCCACTTCCGCTGGAACACGCAGGACGGATTCGACTCGCTGCACTTGAGCGACGACGTCAAGACCTCTCCGGCGATCCATATCTCCACCTCCTGGTCCGAGGGCAACGGCGGTCAAACCTTCAAGCTCGGCGCAGGAGCAGCCTCTTCTGCCATCAACAACGTCTCCATCAGCAACTGCCGGGTTCTGAGCAACGCCTCGGCCTTCCCTCTCAATCCCTCCGGCTGGGCTCTGGACAGCGCCGATACCTGCCGCGCCGCCGGCGATCAATGGGCCTTCCAGATGAACAACGGCACCGTCATCACGCTCGAGAACAACACCTCGGTCGGCTACGGCAACACCATGTACGACGTCGAGTGTGCGGCGCAGGCTCCTAACTGCGCGGCCAACGGCGCGAAGTTCATCTTTAGAAATAACATCAGCAAAGGTTATCCCGATCCCGGAAATAGCAACACGCTCGCCCACGGCATCTACCTTGGCGCCGGAAATGTCTTCGCCAACTCTGGATCGGAGATCGATCACAACCTGTGGAACACCGTGGCCACAGGCTGCCCAGAGTCTTTTCTTGCTGGACTGGAGAAGATCTTCACCTGCGGCGATCCCGATCTGGTAGGTGAGTCCAACATCAACGCCATCAATCCCAACATCAGCTCCTCCAGCCCGGCCATCAACTCCGGTATCGCAATCTCCGGAGTCACGACCGACTACAACGGAAAGACCAGAGCCAACCCCCCAGCCATCGGCGCTATCGAATAAATAAAACAACAACCCCAACCAGCCGGCCGCGTCACTCCACGCGGCCGGCTTCTTTTTGCGCTCCCTCCTCTCTCTGCCGTCCGCCAACAACCTCCATGCACGAACGTCTATACTGGGCTCGCAAAACTCATAGAGTCCATCGGAGACCGGAGCTTATGAACGTTCGCATTTGTCTCAAGACGCTTTGCGTACTGATCGTCGGAGGTGCATGCCTGCCGCTCTATGGAACAACCTGGTATGTGCGCCCTGATGGAGGGACCCGATACTCCTCTAACGTCTCTGGTCAATGCGATGGCAAAGCCGACGCCGCACCCTCTGGTGGAAAGTCGAATCAACACTGCGCGTTCAAGGACGTTCGTATGCTGTGGCAGGATGGCAGCTACTCCAACGGCACAAAATCCCCCAGCTGGGGATGGGTCATCGCTGGAGGCGATACAGTCATCATCCGTGGTTCGATCGGGACAGGCGTCTCCTATAGGATCGGGTGGGATCATCCCTCATACTCTTGTGAGAAGAACACGTGCTGGGGCCTGACGGGAGACGCATACTCCTCCGGAGCTCCTCCCCCACCGTCGGGCACTGCGGCGCAGCACACGCGTATCCTCGGCGAAAACTATGCTTCGTGCCGAAGCGCTTCGGCTAAGACACAACTGCATGGCGGATGGGCAGTCTTCAACGTGCTTGATCTCTCCGGCACATCGTATGTCGATGTGGCTTGTCTGGACATCACAGACTTCTCCGCCTGCGGCAAAGCCGCGCAGAAGGTCGGGTGCGATTCCAGCCAGGACTTCGCGCAGAATGGAATTCGACTCAACAATAAAACGACAAACCTCACGATGACCGATCTTCGTCTTCACGGCCTGGCTGTCTCAGGAATCGCTGGCCCGACCGGAGACGGTGTAGTCATGGACTACATCGATATCCTGGGCAATGCCAGTTCTGGCTGGAACGCCGACGACGGAACCACCGGCAAAGGCAGTCTGCTGGTGCAGCACTACGACATCAGCTGGAACGGTTGCGCCGAGGAGTATCCCATCGTGCATCCTCTGCCCTATGGAGACTGCACCGATCAGGACCACGGCGGATACGGCGATGGCTTCGGAACCGCCACAAAAGATAGCGACCCTCCCGGCTGGCAAGTGCACTTCGATAAGGGAACCACCAGCTACAACACCCAGGACGGATTGGACGCGCTCCATATCGGCGGAGCGGGATCCAGCATGACCGTTACGGACAGCCTCGCCTTCAGCAATATGGGACAGCAGCTGAAAGTAGGTGGCGCGACTGCGACATTGATCGGCAACTACGTTGTCGGCAATTGCAGCGCTATGTCCCACGAGATCCCAGGCACACCGCCTGGGTACAACGCCCAATTGAGCCAATTTTGCCGTGCGGGCGACACCGCTATCTTTATCGACATGCCGGTAGATCGGCCCGCGATATTCCAACGCAATATCGTCTACTCGAACAACCACGTTGCTTTGGAGCTCGAGTATGTGGGAGATCCATCGCCCAGGGCAGCTATCAAATATGACAACAACATCTTTGTCGGCTTCCCCAACTCGGAAGGAAACAACCCCTCGCCGATCTACAGCACCACCGACCTGAAGATGTTGACCAATCCAGGAGCCAGTTTCACCAACAATGTCACTTACCATCCAAAGGGCGACTGGGGCTGTCCCGCCACCTCGCTGCAGGAGACCGGTGGTAGCTGTAGCAACCCGCACCTGAAAGATGAAACCTGGCATCCGTATGGGCACGGTGATCTTTTGCCGATCAAAGCAGGAGATAAAAGTTCGTCGCAGCTCGCACCCGAACCTCACCCAACCTTGCACTCTTCCACGGTAATCAAGTCCTTGGGAGCAGTAGTGCTGGCCACGGGGGCATGGCAGGCATGGCGATATCTGCGCGACCGAACAACGAAGGCCTAACTAGGCTTGGGGCCCCCAATCAGATTTAAGAACAGAGACCCTGCGGTTCTGGGATTATCCATGTCAAAGGGATAGAGCGCTACCGCCCGCAAGGAACTCCTCAGGGCTGCCCATGGCCGGTTATGCCGCTTCAAGGTCTCCGCTCGTTGTTTGTAAGCTCGTGCCAACGAGATCTGGCGCTCGCGCAATCCACAACCTTCCGCGCCGTAGTGCTTGCGAATAAACGCTAGCTGCCCTCTAAGCATTCGCTCAGGATCGCTGGACATGGAGCCCGAAGACACCCGGTAGTAGGCGATGATCTCGGGGATGAACGCAACTTCATATCGTAAAGCAATCCGCAGGCAAAGATCGCGGTCCTCTGTCGTTCGCAGCGTCGTGTCAAAGAGCCCGACCTCGTCGATACATCGCCTTCGGAACGTAAGGGTAGGACACGGAAGCTCAACCTTGCGCATGTAAATCTGCGGAGCGATGCGCCCTTCAGCGTATTTTCGATTTCCCCGGAATGTCCCTCCAAGCCGGCCCTCTGCGTCGATGATCGTCACCAGGCCGTAAGCAAAACCAGCCTCCGGCCGCTCAGCAAGGGCTTTCACCGACTCGGACAGACGGCAAGGCAACCACACATCGTCGGCATCAAGCAAAGCTACGAACTCGCCTGCCGAGGCCCGAATAGCAGTGTTTCTCGCTCCTGGTAGTCCCTGATTTTCCTGTTTGATGTACTTCATCTTGGACCCAAGACGGAGGAGGAAGGGAGCAACCACTTCCTCAGTATTATCGGTACTGCCGTCGTCCACCAGCAAAATCTGCCAATCGTCGAACGTCTGCGATATGACGCTCTCAATGGCCGCGGGTAGGTACCGAGCACCATTGAACGCGGGAATAATAACGTCGACCTTTGCCATCTTGCGTACTTTTTACACCTAAGGGTCTTTGGAATTGTCTACGGACGAACACCGCGAACTATGAGAGATACTCCGGTTACAACTAAGTCTTCGTCACAATAGTCAGAGAAGTCTTTTAGTACCAGCGGCATGCGGCGCGACATCTCGCTCTCCCGTTAATGTGTCTTTTGACTTATTGAGCAGCAGAATAGCACAGGAGACAATGCTGCTTATGTGTGATGCGATTCATAGCAAAGGGAACTAGCGCACCTCCCGCACCACGACCAGCACTCCGCCACCCCTCCTTCTCACTCCAGATTCCAGGCTAGGCGCAGACTTCTACGACAGACTTGCGCGAGCTTGTTTCAATTCGCAATCGTTGTGGAGTTCCGCATGTCTCTCCAGAACGCTCGCGCGCTGTTTGCCGTAAGTCCTGGATTTCTTCGTTGGTGTAAGTAACTTCACCAGTAACAAAACCATTCTTCCCTCCCTATCGAACGTGTCCGAAAAAGAGACATCTCCTGAAGCCGTTCTTACTCCCCGTACTACTTCCGTGGTATGTCCCGGATGAAGTTGTAGTCCGATACTTGTCTCGGATTACTTTGGTTTGTCTCTAGCCAAATTAGAACCTCTGATTCGCCTGTCTCATTGTTCCTCTCTCTACAAAGGCGTTTTTTGCGCCTAAAACCGAGAGAATTTTGCCTTAATCACACGGAAGTTGCACTCCAGCATCCCCTATCGGGTAGCTGTAGTAACCACTTTCTCACTGTAGTTTTCAGTTGATGCGACGGCTTCGAGTAATTTTCCCAAACTCCAAGTCGTTCCAGTGTCGATAAGTCTTGATGTAACTAGAGGTGCGATTTGGCGAAACTTTTTAGGGCTATTGCAGCAACCGCAGGCTTCGCGCTTCTTCACTTTTGTCTCGGCTGTGGCGCCGGACTGGTTCCGGTCGAGATCACGCCGAGTATCAGCAAGGTTGTTCCCCAAACCATCGCCGCGGGTTCAAAGAACCAGACCATCAAGGTCTCAGGAACCAATTTCACGAGCGAGAGTGTCATCCTCTGGAATGGCAGCCCACTCTCAACGTCTGTCGTTGACTCGAATACTCTATCGAGCGCACTTGCAAGCAACATCGTCGCAACGCCCTCCACCGTGCAATTGCAGGTGCAGAACACTGTTACAAAAGCTTCTTCAACATCTGTACCCGTGGTAATCACGACGGCCGCGACCGGTGCATCTGCTTCTACGCTGACGCTGTCCACGACCTCTTTACCCCAGCCCGCCCTGGGTGCTCTTTATAGCGTAGCGTTGACTGCGAACGGAGGCACACCCGCATATACCTGGAGTGTTACAGCTGGGCAGTTGCCTTCTGGACTTAGCCTGTCCTCGACGGGAGTTATCTCCGGCACACCTACTTCGAGCGGAAGTTTTTCATTCACAATCACAGTGACTGACTCCAGCTCCCCAGCGCAAAGGGTAGCAGGGCAATTCGGTTTGACCATATCTGCTGCGCCCCCCGTCACACCTCCCCCTCCGGTCACAACGCCTCCGCCTCCAACCACACCCCCAGTTAGTCCCACGCCCCTGCAGATCACCCCTTCGCTTCCAGCCGGCGTAGTCGGTTCGATGTATTCAGGTTCGCTCCAGGTAAGCGGAGGTACCGCGCCCTACACCTGGTCCTCGAGCACGTTACCCGCGGGACTTAGCCTCGGAACCAACGGTGTAGTCTCCGGAGATCCAACTTCGAGCGGAAGCACTACTGTAACCTTTACAGTTGCAGATTCAAACAATCCAGCATTGACCACCTCAGTCGCCGCAACACTTGTGGTCGCTCCGCAGCCTATAACGATCACCATCGTTAGCCTCCCGGCCGGCCAGACCAACTCTCCCTATTCAGCGTCGTTGCAGGTACATGGAGGGACAGCGCCCTACACCTGGTCCGCCAGTGCACTACCCGCTGGACTCAGTCTTACGAACAACGGCACCATCTCTGGAACGCCAACAGCTTCCGGCAACTTTCCAATCGTAGTCACGGTCGCCGACGCCGGTTCACCAACCCTGACCACAAAAACTGCGTTCACTCTATCGGTCAGCGCAACAATCCAGCCCCTTATCATTACCTCCACTTCCCTTGCGCCAGCCACCTCCAACAAACCTTATAGCACCTCGCTCGACGCATCAGGAGGAACTGCTCCCTACACATGGTCCGCCGGCGCGCTCCCTGCTGGCCTTACCCTTGCCAGCAACGGAATCATCTCCGGAACTCCGTCAGCGACCGGCAACTTTCCAATCACAGTCACGGTCACCGACGCGGGTTCCCCCTCCCAGACCACAAAGGCTACGTTCAGTCTGTCGATCGCCGCGGCAATCCAGCCCCTCACCGTCACCTCCGCTGCCCTTGCAGGCGCCACCTCCAACCAACCATACAGCGCCTCCCTCAACGCCGCCGGAGGAACCGCGCCCTACATCTGGTCCGCCAGCGCTCTTCCCGCTGGACTCACTCTCGCCAGCGACGGAATCATCTCTGGAACCCCAACCGTGACCGGAAGCTTCCCCGTCACCTTCACTGTCACCGACGCCGGTGCACCCACCCTAACCGCGAAAGCAACGCTTAGTATCTCTGTCACCGCCGACATCCAACCTCTCACCATTACCTCCACCTCCGTTGCACCAGCCACCTCCAACAAACCGTACAGCGCCTCGCTCGACGCCTCCGGAGGCACAGCCCCCTACACCTGGTCCGCCAGTGCTCTTCCTGCCGGACTCAGCCTTCGAAGCAACGGCATCATCTCCGGAACCCCGACCACGACCGGCAGCTTCCCCATCACTTTCACTGTCACCGACGCCGGTTCCCCCGCTCTGACCGCCAAGACTTCGCTTAGTATCTCCGTCACCGCGGCCATTCAACCCCTTACGATTACCTCTACCGCGTTTGCGGGCGCGACGGCCAACCAACCCTACAGCGCCTCACTCAACGCCTCCGGAGGAACAGCGCCCTACACCTGGTCCGCCGTTGGGCTGCCCGCTGGAATCTCTCTCGCCAGCAACGGAATCATCTCCGGAACCCCGACCGCGACTGGTAATTTTCCCATCACGGTAAACGTCACTGACTCCAGTGCACCCGCCGTGACAGCAAAAGCTACGTTTAGTCTTTCGGTCACCGCGCCAATCCAGCCCCTCACCATTACCTCTACTGCGATCGCGAGCGCAACCTCCAACCAACCCTACACCGCATCCCTCAACGCCTCCGGCGGAACTGCTCCCTACTCCTGGTCCGCCCCGGGGCTCCCTGCCGGACTCTCTCTCGCCAGCAACGGAATCATTGCAGGAACTCCCACGGCGACCGGCAGCTTCCCCATCACCTTCACCGTCACCGACGCCGGCTCACCAACCCTGACCACGAAGGCGACCCTGACCCTCTCCATCGCCGCAGCCATCCAGCCCCTTACGATTACCTCTACTGCGTTTGCGGGCGCCACCTCCAACCAGCCCTATACCGCATCCCTCAACGCCTCCGGAGGAACTGCTCCCTACACCTGGTCCGCCGCTGGGCTCCCTGCCGGACTCTCTCTCGCCGGCAACGGAATCATCTCCGGAACTCCCACCGCGACCGGCAGCTTCCCCATCACCTTCACTGTCACCGACGCTGGCTCCCCCGTCCTCACCACAAAGGCCAATCTCACTCTCTCCGTCACCGCACCCATCGCACCTCTCTCGATCACCTCCACCACCTTCGCAGGTGCAATCTCCACCCAGCCCTACACCACCACACTCAGCGCCACCGGCGGAACCGCTCCCTACACCTGGTCCGTCACCGGCCTGCCCGCAGGTCTCACCCTCGGCAGCAACGGAGTCATCGCCGGTACTCCCACCACCACCGGCAACTTCTCCATAGCCATCACCGCCACAGACGCAGGCTCTCCAACCCTGACCGCGAAGGCTACCATCACTCTCTCGGTAACCGCACCCATCGCACCTCTCTCCATCACCTCCACCACCTTCGCAGGTGCCACCTCCACCCAGCCCTACACCACCACACTCAGCGCCACCGGCGGAACCGCTCCCTACACCTGGTCTGTCACCGGCCTGCCCGCAGGTCTCACCCT
>NZ_JACHDZ010000001.1:0-475109 GCF_014201375.1 Tunturiibacter empetritectus | reverse complement strand
CAACGGAGTCATCGCCGGAACCCCCACCACCACCGGCAACTTCTCCCTCACCGTCACCGTCACCGATAGCCAGAGCCCAGCCAAGACCGCCTCCGCGACGATCTCACTGGTCGTTGCTGTTCCTCCGCTGACAATCACTTCATCGACTCTGCCCGCAGGCACCGAAGGAACAACCTATTCGGGCACTCTACAGGCAAGCGGAGGAACACCCGCCTACACGTGGTCGATCAGTGGCAGCCTGCCCAGCGGACTGACCCTCGCGGCTACCACCGGCGTGATCTCCGGCACGCCCTCGGTAACCGGCACCACCAGCTTCACCGCAACCGTAAGCGACAACGGCAGTCCCGTCCAGACAAAGTCACTCACCGTCTCGATCACGCTGAGTGCAGCGCAGCCACCCCCTGGTCCGGGCACGACGTGGTACATCCGCGCGGATGGCGGCACCAACACCCAGTGCACAGGCAAGACCAACGCAGCCTATCCCGGATCTGGCACCGGTCAAGCCTGCGCCTTCAACCACCCCTACCAGATGCTGAACTATTCGGGCAACTGGACAAGCTTCGCAGGCGGCGACACGATCCAGTTTGCCGACTCTGCCTCTGCGAGCCACACCTACTACATGGGCGAGCAGAATAGCGGCGTGGGCACCGACTGGCACGCGCAGCTCGGTGGCATCTGCCCTGCGCCGAACGCAGGCAACAGTCAAGGATCACAGTGCATCTTGCCTGCTCCTCCCTCGGGCTCGTCCGGCCAGCACACCCGGATCCTGGGCCAGAATGCCGGCAACTGCCACGACTCCGGTCACACTCACCTGGTCAATCCGACCATCCTGAGCGGTATCGATGCTGCTTTCGTGGTTCTCGATACCCGCGGAACCGACTACGTCGACATCTCCTGCATCGAGATCACCCAGCCCGACACCTGCACCACAGTCGCCGGCGCAGGGCAGTGCACCGACTCCAAAAACTACGTCCGCTACGGCGGACTCCTCCTCAACTACCAGACCCAACAGGGTCCCTCCAACCTCACCCTTCAGGACGTCGCCATCGTCGGCACCGCAGGCAGCGGTATCCTCGGAAGCCATCTCAACAAATCCAGCAGCGATGTCTTCTCCGCCACTGATGTCTACGTGATCGGCAATGGACAGGCAGGCTGGAACGGTGATGGCGGAGGATGCAACACCTCCTGCGAGACCGTTGGCACTATGAATATCTCCTACGCGACGATCGACTGGAACGGCTGCGTGGCCGTGCTGCCCTACGACATGACCAAGCCCGATACGCAGAACAAATTCAACTACTGCTACGGACAGGAGTCGGGAGGTTACGGCGACGGCTTCGTCCAGATCGCCGCCGGCAACATGACCATGAATGTGGATCACAGCCACTTCCGCTGGAACACCCAGGATGGATTCGACTCGCTACACTTGAGCGACGACGTCAAGACCTCTCCGGCGATCCATATCTCCACCTCCTGGTCCGAGGGCAACGGCGGTCAGACCTTCAAACTCGGAGCCGGGGCCGCTTCCACCGCCATCAACAACGTCTCCATCAGCAACTGCCGGATTCTGAGCAACGCCTCGGCCTTCCCGCTCAACCCCTCGGGCTGGGCTCTGGACAGCGGCGATACCTGCCGCGCCGCCGGCGATCAATGGGCCTTCCAGTTGAACAACGGCACCGCGATCACGCTCGAGAACAACACTTCGGTCGGCTACGGCAACACCATGTACGACATCGAGTGTGCGGCGCAGGCTCCTAACTGCGCGGCCAACGGCGCGACATTTATCTTCCGCAACAACATCAGCAAAGGTTATGCCGATCCCGGCAATAGCAACACGCTCGCCTCCGGCATCTACCTCGGCACCGGAAATGTCTTCGCCAACTCCGGATCGGCGATCGATCACAACCTGTGGAACACAATAGCCACAGGCTGCCCGGAAAGTTATTTGAGTGCACAGGAGAAGATCTACACCTGCGGCGACCCCGATCTCGTAGGCGAGTCCAACATCAACGCTATCAACCCCAACATCAGTTCTTCGAGCCCGGCCATCAACTCCGGAATTGCAATCTCCGGAGTCACAACAGACTTCAACGGAAAGACCAGAGCCAACCCACCAGCCATCGGCGCCATGGAACCATAAACAAAAACCACAACCCCAGCTGGCCGCGTGACTCCACACGGCCGGATTTTTTTTGCGATCCTTAACTAGGTCCTCAAAAAAAACGCAGCTCGACCCAGTGCGGCTTGGCAGAATGAGAACCCTGCCGCCTCGAATCAACTCAGCTTCATGGGCGAAGTCCGAAAGAAAAATCGCACGCGCCAAAAAGCAATGGCTTCACCCTAGCAACGAACGATCTTATCCGACTTGATCCCCTTCGTCGCATTCCGCGAGTCCACCACCAGCTTCGACTTGTTCACAATGTCCTTGTAGTCGTAGTCCGTATGGTCGGTCATGATCAAAACGCAGTCATACTGCCCCAGATCATCAAGCGGCGTACAGGTCATATTCAGGTTGTAGTGCCGCCCTCTGCCTACGGTCGGGAAGTAGGGATCGTTGTAAAGCACCTCCGCCCCCTGCTCCCGCAACAACTCGATCACGGTCAGCGACGGCGACTCGCGCAGGTCATCAATGTCCTTCTTGTAAGCCATGCCCAGCATCAGGATGCGCGCCCCGTTCACAGCTTTTTTATTCTGGTTCAGCCCCTTCGCGACATACTGCACCACATGCGCGGGCATCGCCTCATTCACCTCGCCAGCCAGCTCGATGAAGCGCGTATTGAAGTCGTACTCCTTCGCCTTCCAGCTCAGATAAAACGGATCGATCGGAATGCAATGTCCACCCAGCCCAGGCCCCGGATAGAACGGATGAAACCCGAACGGTTTCGTCGCCGCAGCGTCGATCACCTCCCAGATATCCATCCCCATCTTCAGCGCCAGCACCTTCAACTCGTTAACCAGAGCAATATTCACGCAGCGATAGATGTTCTCGAGCAACTTCGTCATCTCTGCCGCGCGCGTCGAAGACACCCTCACCGAGCGCGTAAAGATGCCCTCGTACATCACCGCCGCCAGCTCTGTGGCAATCTCTTCATGGCCGCCCACGACCTTTGGAATATTATGCCGCGCCACGGTGGTATTGCCTGGATCTTCACGCTCAGGCGAGAACGCCACGTAGAACACACCCTGCTCGGCAACCGTACCCTTGCTCTGCACCTTCAGCCCATTGCGATTCTCCGCCTCGAGGATCGGGATCATCAGATCCTCCGTGGTCCCCGGATACGTTGTGCTCTCGAGCACCACCAGCTGGCCCTCCTGCAGCCACGGAGCGGCAGCCTTCGCCGTATTCTCCACGTAGCTCAGGTCCGGCTCGCGATGTTCGGTCAGCGGCGTCGGCACGCACATAATGATGGCGTCCATCTCCGAGAGCAAGGCAAAGTCCGCCGTAGCCTTGAAGCCCTGCTTCCGCGCGCTCTGAATCTCCTCAGCAGGAATCCGAAAGATATAAGACCGGCCAGCCTCGAGATCTGTAACCTTTTTAGTGTCAATATCAAATCCCGTCACCTTGAAACCCGCCTCCGACAGCAGCAGAGACAGCGGCAACCCGACATACCCGAGCCCGATCACCCCGATCTTCGCGGTTCGGTTCTCCAGACGCGTCATGCGCTCCTGCGCAATCTTCGGCAAAACAACTTGGCTTTGTGTCAACATAGTCTCGATTATCGCATCCGCCTTCCGCACTTCCCTCATTTTGAAACTCAATCAAAACATCGGAGTTCCAGTAAATTATTCGCCTTCTCAACCACGGTTCACACTTCGCACACAAACCGCATGAAATCATCCGGGCGGTATTCCCCAGAAAGCCCAAAGTCGTCTGATTATTTTTTACTTCATCCTGCCGGCGATCGATCAGCCCTCTTCGGTCGTCCGGGTCGCACGAAAGTCGCATTGACCTGCACTCTTCCCGCTCCTCAAACTTAAATCATGCTGCCCTCTGCCAGCGGCACTAGCTTTCGTCCTGCAAACCCTGATAATAAGGGAGGCATCACGTCACGAAACATCTTTGCAATGTCCCAGCACGGTACGTCTGGGTGGAGGAATGATGGCCCGTTATCTCATCACCGGAATCGCAGGCTTCATCGGCTCATCCCTGGCCCACGCTCTCGTCGAACAGGGACACGACGTACGAGGCATCGACAACCTCTCCACCGGCAATCTGGCCAACCTCGACGACATTCGCCACGCCATCGACTTTCAGGAGATGGACCTCCAGGATGCCGCCGGTATGAAATCCGCCTGCGACGGCATCGACTACATCCTCCATCAGGGTGCCCTCGCCTCGGTCCCGCGCTCGGTCAAAGATCCCCTCACCTCGCACGAATCCAACATCAACGGCACGCTGAACCTGCTCATCGCAGCGCGTGACGCCAAGGTTCGCCGCATCGTCTACGCGGCCTCCTCCTCGGCCTACGGCGACCAGCCCACCCAGCCCAAGCAGGAAGACATGCTCCCCCGGCCGCTCTCGCCCTACGCCGTCCAGAAGCTCACCTGCGAGTACTATATCCAGTCCTTCTACCGCGCCTACGGCCTCGAAGGCGTCTGCCTCCGCTACTTCAACATCTTCGGCCCCCGCCAGGCCGCCGACTCGCCTTACTCCGGCGTCATCGCCCAGTTCACGTTCAAGATGATGGAGGGCATCACCCCCACCATCTTCGGCGACGGCCTCACCAGCCGCGACTTCAATTACGTCGACAACGCCGTCAGCGCCAACCTCCTCGCCTGCCTCGCGCCCAGCGAAGTAGCCACCGGCCGCGTCTTCAACATCGGCACAGGCAAAAGCCACACCCTCAACGAGGTCTACGCCACCATCGCCGAACATCTCGGCTTCACCGCCCAGCCGATCTACGGCCCCCCAAGAGCAGGCGACATCCAGCACTCCCTGGCCGACATCACCCGCGCCAGCACCGAGCTGGGCTATCAACCCAAAGCCCACTTCCACGAAGGCCTCAAGAAGACCGTCGCCTGGTACCTCGAAGAGAAGCAGAAAAAGGAAGTCACGGCTCTCAAAGCCTGACTTGCTCAAAGCCGGATTCAAAAAACGAACGAACACGAAGAGGCCGCCGGCAAACCAGGCGGCCCCTCACCATGACGTTCTCTCCTCTCACCAGGGGCTGCTCCCGCAACCTCCGATGAGATCCACTCAAACTACGCGCGCATCTTACGCAACAATGCACCCGCAGAACCAATCAGGCCCGTTCCCAGAAGCAGCAGCGAACTCGGCTCCGGAACTGTGGAGACCGCGCCGGCAAAATCAACGCCGTAGTCCGCGCCGCCAGCCTGGAGCACTTGAAACGTCAACGTATTGACTCCGCTGACAAAGTCGTTCGAATTGAGCGACAACAGCGTCGGTGCGCCGATGCAGGTAGGTACGCCGTTCGAGCAATGCGGATACGAATTTCCCGTCGGCGTATTCTCCAGGTTCCCGTTCAGAAATACCGCGACCGTATCGTCCGCGTAGATATTCAGGTAGCCGCTCGCGTCAGTAGGGTTCTTATCGTTAAGGGTGAACGTGCTGGTGAAGAAGTAGTTGGCATTTGGTGTCGCGACAAACGGACTCGACTGTGGTCCCGTCTGAGCCCAGGACACCCAGCTCGAATTAGGCAGTGCGGTGTTCCACACCGACCCATCGGAGGCAAGATCTACCGTACCGGAGCCCGGCAGCTGACCAAACCCGAACCCGTCGCTATACCCAAAGCCCGGATAGTTGGAGTTTGCCAAAACCGTATTATCGTTGCCAAAGTTACCGCCATCAGATCCATAGCTTCCAAGTTGAAGAGAGTCGGCAGAGGCGAACGTGGTTGCAGCCACGAACACCACTCCCAAGGCAGAGAGTTTCGAAAATAACTTCATGAAAGGGCCTCCTGAATTTCCGCTTAAAGCGGTTCGATCCTGAACCATGGCTTGCCACGGTCTCGTACATGCCCGCCCGTCACTGCCCATAACTTGGCCAGCCGAATGAGTGGCGGGTCTGAAAGGCGATCATGCCACTCTTAGAGCAGCTTATTCCCCAAACAAAAACCATTTGGAATTAGGTAGTTAGCAGCCAATTGTGAAGGTGAAGTGCAAAATAATGCACATTATCGTCGCAAATGTGACAATGTTTGCCACCCGACCGCCAAAGTTTGCGCGCGCGTCAGATATCACCAGGCTCGTCTTCCCCAAGCCTATAAAACGAGAGATTGCCCTGCTCCAGTCCCTCCAGGCGACCGGCGCCTCCAACTCGCATCTCAGAAAAAAGAGCCGCCAGCGAAGCCCTCCCATCAGACACAATTCCTCTCGCTGAGCCTTAAAACCAAAGCGCACTTTCAAGTCAATGAGGTAAAAGAAAAGAATGCATCTTTCGTCTCCGGCAGCCCGGACCGCACCACCCTCGGCCAGAATCACCCGGCGCCTCACGCTCTCCGGATCCCTCCTGCTGCTTTTTCTTGCAGCCCCCGTCCTCGCCTTCAGCGCACCCCTCACCGGCACCCCGCTCAACGACGGCTACTACGCCCTCTACAACCTCGACTTCAACGTCGCCCACGGACACTTCGGCCAATGGATGAGCGCTCATCCCGACGATTGCCTCGGCTCAGCCTCCGACGCGGCCGCCTACATCTTTAACGAGTTCAACACCCTCGGCGTTCTCGACATCGAGCTCTTCGCCGACGACAACCGCTTCCAGTCCCGCACCCGCCCCCCCGTCGACCCTGCGATGAAGCAGGGCTTCAACAGCCGCATCGACCAGTCCAACCGCCTCGCCGATGCCGCGCTCCAGCACAACCCCGGCGACTCCAATGCGCTCTACTGCAAGGCCGTCACCTCAGGCATGCAGGCCGACTGGGCCTCCCTCATCGACCGTCACGAGTACGGCGCCTTCAAATACAGCGAGCTCGCCAGCAAGTACGCCAAGCAGGCCCTCGCCGCCAACCCCACCCTCTACGACGCCAACCTCGCCGTAGGCATCGAAAACTATATGCTCAGCCTCAAGGCCGCGCCCATCCGCTGGTTCCTCGGCATGGCCGGAGCAGGCACCAACAAGGCCGAAGGCGTTCGCCTCCTCAAACTTACCGCCGAACGCGGTCACTATCTCGCCCCCTTCGCCCGCCTCATGCTCGCCGTCGGGGAGCTTCGCGATGGCCGCACCCAATCCGGCAAACAGATCCTGATCGGCCTCTCCCAGGAGTTCCCAAAAAACACCCTCTACCAGCGCCAGATCGCCCGCCTCCACTAACCGCACATCGAAATTCAACACTGAACCTCCCCCAGCGTGTACCTTTAAGCCATCGCACCAACCCACGCCTCCAGAGACGGTCGCAGGCGTGCAACTCTCGACCACCACGCTCCGTCAACAACACGCAGTTCAATTTACGTCACCACAAAGGGTTTTCATAAGCATGCGCATTGCATCTGTCGGCACGGCCTATCCACCTCATCGCTACTCCCAGGCACAAATCTCAGAAGCACTCACCGCGCGCTGGCAGGACCGCATGGAAGAGCCCCGGCTCATCAACCGGCTCTTCGTCAACTGCGGGGTCGACTTCCGCAACCTCGTCTTCCCCCTTGACGTCTATGAGAACCTCTCCGGCTTCGGCCCCACAAACGACGCCTGGATCGTCGCCGCCGTAGAGCTCGGCGAAAAAGCCATCGACACCGCGCTGGCTCGCGTGGGCCTCACCCCAGCCGACATCTCCGCTATCTTCTTTGCCTCCGTCACCGGCATCGCCAGCCCCACCATCGACGCCCGCCTCATCAACCGCATGCCCTTCCCCACCAGCATCAAGCGCACGCCCATCTTCGGTCTCGGCTGCGTCGCCGGTGCCGCAGGCATCTCTCGCGCCTCTGACTACGTCCGCGCCTTCCCCAATCAGTACGCCCTCCTTCTCTCGGTCGAGCTCTGCTCCCTCACCTGGCAGGACAACGATCAGTCCATCGCCAACCTCATCTCCTGCGGCCTCTTCGGCGACGGTGCCGCCGCCGTCGTCATCGCAGGCTCTGAGACCGCCCTCGCCAAGCGCACCTGCGCCACCTGCATCTCAGGCCCCAAGATCCTCGACACGCGCTCGACCTTCTATCGACACACCGAACACATCATGGGCTGGGACATCGGCGACATGGGCTTCAAGATCGTCCTCTCCCCCGACGTCCCCAAGGTCGTCAACGAACATCTTCGCGGTAACGTTGAATCGTTTTTGACCGACAACGGTCTAACCCTCGATGACATTTCGAGCTACATCTTCCACTCCGGCGGCCCCAAAGTTCTCGAAGCCATGGAAACCACCCTCAACCTCCCCGACAACGCCCTCGAGCCCTCGTGGCGCAGCCTCCGCGAGGTCGGCAACCTCTCCGCAGCGTCGGTCCTTGCCGTCCTCGAAGACGTTCTCGTTAACGCCCCAGGCAAGCCCGGCACCTATAGCATCCTCGCTGCCATGGGCCCGGCCTTCTGTTCCGAGCTCGTTCTCCTGCAGTGGTAGCAGCGCACTAGACAAAGCCGAAAGCCGTCTCCAATGAACCTCCGCAACGGTCGATCCGCAGCGGAGGTTCTCGTCGTGGGAGCAGGCCCAGCCGGCCTCGCTGCCGCCATCGCCTCTGCAACCAACGGCCTCCACGTCGAAGTCATCGACTCCAGGCAACCGCCCATCGACAAGGCCTGCGGCGAAGGCCTCATGCCCGATGCCCTCGACGCCCTCGCCAACCTCGGCTTCAACCTCAATCGCGATCTGTGCAACATCGAGAACTATCTCCTCAGCGGTATCCGCTTCCTCAACGAGCAAGCCACTCGCGACCCCACCACCGCCGAGGCCATCTTTCCCGAAAGCCCCGGCCGAGGCATCCGCCGCACAGTCCTCCACCAGCTTCTGCTCGACCGCGCCCTCTCGCTTGGGGTCCGCTTCCACTGGGACAACTCCGTCCAAAGCATCGAGCCCGCATCCACCGGCCACCTCGTCCACACCAACCGTCAAATCATCCGCACCCGCTACCTCATCGGCGCCGACGGCCATCACTCCCGCATCGCCGCCTGGGCCGGACTCACCGCCGCCACCGTTCACTCCCGCCGCATCGGCCTCCGCCAGCACTACGCCATCGCCCCCTGGACCAACTTCGTCGAGGTCTACTGGAGCAACCACGGTCAGGCCTACGTCACCCCAACCTCCTCCAACGAGGTCTGCGTCGCCTTCGTCTCCAATAAAAAAATCCCCAGCGTAGATCACGCCCTCGCCCACTTCCCCACCCTTCAACGCCAGCTCAAAGCAGCCACTCCCAGCAGCGCACCACGCGGCTCCATCACCATGGGCCGCTCCCTCCGCCGAGTCACCGCAAACAACATCGCCCTCCTCGGCGACGCCTCAGGCTCGGTCGATGCCATCTCCGGCGAAGGCCTCGCCCTCTGCTTTCGCCAAGCCTCCGCACTCGCCCGAACCCTCAACGCCGACGACCTCGCCTCCTACCAGCACGCCCACAGCCGCATCCAGCTCGCTCCCAGCCTCATGTCTCGCAGCCTGCTTCAAATGGATCGCTCCCCTCGCCTCCGCGCCCGAGTCCTCAACACCTTCGAACGCTACCCCATCCTCTTCCAGCGTCTCCTCGAGGTCCACATCGACCACCGCGCATGCATCTTCCCAGGTATTGACGAACTACTGGCAACCGGATTACACCTGCTGACAAGCTAAACTAGACCAGGGCGGCGGCCCCTATGACCTTTACAGCGGCACTCGCCTCCCTGTAAGTTGAGGCTATCCCCGAGGACGCTGGAGTTCCATGACCGATATCGCCACACGTTGCATTGACATCATCGCAAAATCCAAGAGCATCCCCGCGGACTCCATCTCCCTCGCCAACACCTTCGACGAACTCAACATCGACTCCCTCGACAAGATCAACATCTCCTTCGAGGTCGAAGAGGCCTTCAACATCGAGATCCCCGACGAAGCCCTCAGCACCCTCCGCACCGTAGGCGACATGGTCGAAGGCGTCGCCAAGCTCACCACCGCCCCCGCCCACATCACCACCCCCTGATCTCCCTGCCAAAACTCAACACCGCAAACAAAGCGTCGTAGTCCCCCCCGCGCGCCCGTGTATCATTCGCTCGTATGTATGTAGGCGACCCTCAACTGACAGCCAGTCAGGTTCTGCGGACCTTTCACCACGATGAGCTCTATCTCTTCCTGGGCGCCGCCTTCACCGCCCTCGGACTAGTCTCGATCGCATTCGCCTTTCTCAGTCGCAAGTTCGACGCCATGCTCTTCTGGCTCGCCCTCTTCGCCATCTTCTACGGCCAACGGCTCTGGCTCCGGCTGGGACTTCTCACCCTAATCATCCCGCCCTCGCACTTCTTCAACGACCTCCGCGCCATCGGCAACTACCTCGTGCCCATCCCCGGATTCTTCTACTTCCAGGCCGCAGGCTTCCTCGGCCGCTCAGGCCGTAAGATCATCATCGCTCTCACAGCCGTCTTCCTGGGTCTCGCCGTCGCAACCATGCTATTCGGCCAGAGGGCTGCCTTTCAGACGACGAACAACGTCGTAGTCATCGTCAGTCTGTTCGCACTCATCATTCAATCCCTGACGCGAAAGCAGACAGACCGAGACTTCATCATCGCCCGCCGCGGCATCTTTGTCTTCGTCGTCTTCGCACTCTTCGACAACATCGGCCAAGCTTTTGGATACGGCCCGTTCATCGAGCCGATCGGCTTCACCATCTTCCTCGTAATCCTCGGCTACGTAGCCGCAAAGCGTAGCCTGCATCGCGACCAGCAGTTCAGCGACCTGCAAAAAGAGCTCGACATCGCCCGGCGAATCCAGACCTCGATTCTCCCCCCGGCCTATCCCCAGTCCGCTCACTTCCACGTCGCCGCCCGCTACGTCCCCATGACCGCCGTCGCCGGAGACTTCTACGACTTCCTCATCGCCGATCAAACCCAAGCCGGCCTCCTCATCGCCGACGTCTCCGGCCACGGTGTTCCCGCCGCCCTCATCGCCTCCATGGTCAAACTCGCCGCCACCTCCCAGCGCGCCAACGCCGCCGACCCCGCCCTCCTCCTCGCCGGAATGAACTCCGTCCTCTGCGGCAACACGCAGGACCAGTTCGTCACCGCCGCCTACGTCTATCTCGACGCCGCATCCTCCACACTCCGATACTCTGCCGCCGCGCACCCGCCCATGTTGTTACTGCGTGAAGGAAGCGTGATCGAACTCACGGAGAACGGCCTCATGCTCGCAGCCTTCACCTTCGCAACTTACACAACCGCCGAATACGCACTCCAGTCCAGCGACCGCCTCCTCCTCTACACCGACGGCATCCTCGAAGCCACCAACGCACAGGGAGAAGAGTTCGGTTCAAGCCGCCTCCACACTCTGCTCAAAGAGGCCGCCAGCCTCAGCGCCGACGCAGCCGCCGCCAGCATCCTCTCCTCGCTCGAACGCTGGTCGTCCAAGTCCCAGAACGACGACCTCACCCTCCTCATCTGCGACTACTTCGCAGAAAATATCCTGGAACCGCGACTCTAGAGAAAAAGGGTCCTGCCGGACGGACCCGCTACGCGCGGCGCGGTCACGGCAGGATGAAATTCTTTGGTTCTCCCGTTGGTCGAAATCAATCTCTCCCCCGACCAACGGGAGGACCAGCCGAAGGGGTACACAAGTCACGAAGTGACCGCCCCACGCGCAGTGGGCCCGTCCGGCAGGACCTATCTTTCCCCGCTCTAACCGCGAGAGCGAAAGAGCACAATCCGATCCATCTCCGGCGCTGCGGCAGCCTCAAGCCACGGCTCTTCCGCAACCACAGCCGTACAAGGCCCGTAAGTGCAGATGCGGATCCGGCGACTAGCAGCCTCCCGCCTCAGACGGTCGAGCACATCGCGCAGGATGGACCCCACAAAAGGAGTGTAAAGATAGAAGACTGTGCCGCGCGAAAGATCCGCCACTCGCGCATCCTCACAAAAAAACGTAGCCTTCACATTCAGCCGCTGCGCACACTGCCGCGCGCGTTCCACGTAGGCCGCCTCCAACTCAATCCCTACGCTGCTGGCACCAGTGCAAATCGAAACCAGCAAAGGAACATGGCCCAACCCGGAGCCAAGATCGACAAGAACATCCTCCGCAGTCAGCCCAGCCCCGCCGACCAGGTCGAAGATATGATGCGCCGGAGTGGGCTGATAAAACACCATCTCAGGCTCCCTCGCAACCTCTCCCGCGTCAGGCTCTTCGAACTGCAACACCCCGCTGACCAGCTCATCCAGGTAGTCATAGCCCACGCCGTCGCCCACATCGTAACCCACCCCGACCCTTGCCTCCCTCTCCGGCGAGCGAACCCACCGAAGTAAAGCATCATGCCCGCGCCCGCGTCGAATCTCCCCTCGAATGGCTTCGTAGAGCTCCCCATTCGCAGCCTCCAGCCTGGCGCAAACCGCCCGCGCCCGAAGATAAACTCCCGCATCGTTCGACTCAACCCCGAGTACCGCTTGAGGGACATCCGAAAGAAAAGGAAGATAAGCATCAAGCCGATCCAGCGCCTCAAGCCGCTCGCGAAGCCGATCCGGCTCCAGCAGCGACCGATCCTCTTCAAGCTCCCGCACCACGCGCTCAATCGCATCAATCAAAGGTCAAGCTCCATTCCTAAGCCGAGTTCCCTCTCAGGGTTAGTCGGTATCCGAGATAGTTTTTACTCCTCCCACACCCTGTCAACCCCAGAAACCCCAAACCCCGCGCCAACGCGTGGCGTATGAGATTGATCCACACAGATATAATGGATACAGAACAAAGTAAGCCCCTGAGATCAACAGGGGCTTTTCTTTGACAACCGACAGGCAGATCATGGACAGCACACCGACAGGATCCCGTAACCCTTTTGAATGGAATATTTTACAGGCAACCCATTTCAATGCAACACTTTGCAGGCAAACGTCCACTGCAAACCATTCAAAAAAAGTACTTTAGCCACAAAATACCCCCAGGGGGGAGGGGGTAGCCCAGCCCCCGGAAGAATCTACAATCACCAGAGCACCATCAGGGAGAAGAAGTGAATCGTGTCGTAGTCACCGGCCTCGGATGCATCACCCCCATCGGCAACACCGTCGCGGACTTCCGCACCTCCCTCTTCGCCGGCACCACCGGCATCGCCCCCTTCCCCCCCTACCCCGAAGCCCCCGCCCGCGCCCCTGACGACAAGACCCAGGGCCTCCGCTTCACCCAGACAGCCGCCGTCAAAGACTTCGACGCCCGCCAGCACCTCGACTCGGGCATCCTCACCGCCACCGACCGAACCGTGCACTTCGCCGTCGTCGCCGCCCGCCAGGCCGCCGCTGAATCCCAGCTGACCAGCCACTACGCACCAGAGAAGATCGCGATCATCGTCGGCTGCGCATGCGGTGGCCGCCAGGCCGAAGAGACCGAGACCAACAGGCTCTACACCCGCGACGCCCGCGTCCATCCCCTCACCGTCGTCCGCACCATGGCCTCCGCAGGAGCCAGCAACATCTCCATCGACCAGAAGATCACCGGACCCTCCCTCAACATCTCCACAGCCTGCTCCTCCGGCGCCCACGCCATCGGCCTCGCCTTCCAGATGATCCGCGCAGGCATGATCGACGCCGCCATCACCGGCGGCCACGAAGCCCCCCTAACCTTCGGCTTCCTTCGCGCCTGGGACAGCATGCGCGTCGTCTCCCCCACCCAGTGCCGCCCCTTCTCCGCCGACCGCGACGGCATGACCCTCGGCGAAGGCGCCGCCATGTTCACCCTCGAAACCCTCGAGTCCGCCAGAGCCCGCAACGCCACCATCTACGCCGAGATCGTAGGCACCGGCAGCTCCGCCGACGCCAGCCACATCACCCAGCCCCACCCCGACGGTGCCGCCGCCGCCATGCGCGCCGCCCTCAAGGACGCCGGCGCCTCACCCGAAGAAGTCGGCTACCTCAGCGCCCACGGCACCGGTACCCTGGTCAACGACGTCACCGAAGCCGCCGCCATCCATCAGGTCTTCGGCCCGCTCGCATCAAAGATCCCCGTCAGCTCAACCAAATCCCTCCACGGTCACTCCATCGGAGCCAGCGGAGCCCTCGAAGCCCTCGCCACCATCCTCGCCCTCAAAGAGAGTCTCCTCCCCGCCAATACCGGCATCACCCAGGTCGACCCCGCGATCGACCTCGACATCATTCTCGGCGCCCCCCGCCCCACCTCTCCGAAGCTGGCCCTCTCCAACTCCCTGGCCTTCGGAGGCCTCAACGCCGTCCTCGCCCTCCGCCCCATCAAATAATCCGAAGCAAAAAACTCACTCAACCCGCACCGGCGCCGGTCTCCCCTCGATCAACAACGCAGCACTCAAAGCACTCGCCACCGAGAGCCCCACCGCAATCCACAACACCACCCCATAAGCACCGACGAACGACTTCCCAATCAGCCGCTGCACCCGCACATCGTCGCTCTTCGCCGCCGCCAGCTTGGCCCTCTGGGCATCCACACTCTGACGCTCCGCCGCCGGAAGCCCCAGCTCATCCAGCCCCCGCCCCAGCCTCCCGTTGAACGTCATCGAAAACAGCAGCCCCATCACCGCAATCGCCAGCAATCCAGCCACGCGCGACACCGCATTATTGATCCCCGAAGCCACGCCCGCCCGGCTCTGATCGATCGAACTCATCACCGTAGTCGTCAACGGAGCCACGCTCACCGCCAGCCCCAGCCCAAGCACAATCACCGCCGGAAACACAGTCGACCAGTAAGACCCACCCACCCCTCCCCGCCGCAACAATCCAAATCCCACACCCGCAATCAAAGGCCCAATAATGAGAGGCAGCCGCGCCCCATACTTCACAATCAACCCACCCGACCACCGCGACAACAGAAAGACCAGCAAAATAAGTGGAAGCAAGGCCCCACCCGCCTGCGTAGCCGAGTAGTGCTGCACCTGGATCAGATCCAACGGCAGAAAGAACAACACCCCGCTCAGCGCCGCATACAAAAACAAAGTCATCAGATTCGCCCCGCTGAAGGTCCGCGATCGAAACAGCCCCAGCGGCAGCATCGGAGCCTCAGACCGCGACTCCACCACAAAGAACGCCGCAAGAGCCGTCACGCCAACCACGCCAGCAATCAACGCCCGTCTCCCGCCGCCCCCGGCCTCAATCAAGGCAAACGTAATCCCGCACAATCCTACCGTAGCCAGAGCCGCCCCCCACCCATCCAGCCTCTGCATCATCTTCTCATCGCGACTCTCCGGCACCCGTGCCAAAGAGATCAACACCACCAAAAGAGCCAGCGGCAAATTGATAAAGAACACCCAACGCCAAGAGAGATGCTCGATCAACCAACCACCCAGCACAGGTCCCACCGCCGCGGTCATCGCCGTGAAGCCCGACCACGTCCCAATCGCACGCCCTCGCTCCTCCGCGCAGAACGAAGAACTGATCAACGCGAGGCTACCCGGCACCAGCAAAGCCCCACCCACCCCTTGCAATCCCCGAGCCACAATCAGAGCACGAACATCAGAAGCAAACCCGCACCACGCCGAAGCCCCGGCAAACAACACCACCCCAATCAAAAAAATCTTCCGCCGCCCATAAAGATCGCCCAGCGACCCGCCCACCAGTAGCAGCGCCGCCAAAAACAACGCATACGCCTCAACCACCCACTGCACATCGGTCACAGTGGCATTCAGAGCGCTCTGCAACGCCGGCAGCGCAACGTTCACCACCGTCCCATCGATGAACACCATGCTCGATCCAAGAATCGTAGCCGCAAGTACCCACACCCCGCCCCGCGTCTTCTCCGGTGCAGAGGCCACACTACGCATCGCACCTTCTTCACAAGGCAAATTAGGCATTGGTTTAACCCCTCACCGCCGCCGATCATACCAGCAATCAGCAATGACACTGCCCCGGCAGCGTGACTCTCCCAGAACTTCGCTTCTCCCCGCTATCAGAATGCACCTTCACGCAATTTCAGTGGCGTAGAGGTATTCACGCGCGTACTCACAGAATCGTTTCTACTTCTTAAGGTGCACTAAAAAATACATATCGGCGGGCTATACTGCTCGCAACGGAACCGTTTTTATAAGGCTTCCGAATGTGGCACTCATTCCATGGAGCAGCAATGCCTCTAAAACAGATCGCACTGAAGTACCTTCCCGATTCTGTCCTCAAGCCAGTTCGCGCCCGTCATTACCAGGACCAGTTGAAGCATTACGACCTCAACGATGAGCCCGATCTCCTTGGTTGCAAAGCGCTCCTGCGTGCCGGCGATGTCGTGTTCGACATCGGCGCCAACATCGGTGTCTACACCCGTTTCTGTTCGGAGTTCGTCGGCCCAGCCGGACAGATTCATTCGCTTGAACCCGTCCCCGAGACCTTCTCTTACCTCACCTCCAACGTCCGCGCCCTCAACCTCCCCAACGTCACCTGCTACAACCTTGCCGCCTCGGACCGTGACCAGGACCACGCCGCAATGAGCATGCCGCAGTACGCCTCCGGAGGCGCAAACATCTACGAGTCCACCCTCTCTGAGACGGGCGACATTCCTGTCAAAGTGACACGGCTCGACACCCTCTTTCCAACTCTTAGCCCACGGCTCATCAAGTGCGACGTAGAGGGCCACGAGGTCCCATGCATCAACGGCGCGCTCGAACTGATCGCTCGTTCCCGCCCCATCTGGGTGGTTGAGGTCTCCAGCTCTCGCACCTTCGAGCTCTTCGCCTCACTCGACTACGATGCCTACATCTACGAACACGGTACCTTCCGGATCGCGACTCCCGCCGACAAAACACCAAACTACTTCTTCCTTCCTCACGAGCAGAGCTCTTTGGTGAGCAATCCCGCTTAGCGCTTGAAGGATCGTGACACTAGCTGCTGACCGCCTCGGGACTCTAGAGGCGGACCTGCAACGGGAACAGCCATCTCCCGGTTTCACGAATCAAATCGTCTTCTGCGGCCACTTCCTCGGAGCCGCCAGCCGCCTAATTTCCCTTCCTAAACTTCGCTCCCGACTTCAGCTACAGCCTCGACGACTCCTCAAACGGTGACAGCGCAAAGACTCTCACCACAGGCCTGGTCCTCCGCTTCTAACCACAATTGGAGATCATCGCGGTACCATAGCCGAAGATGATCTCCGTTCTCATCCTTACCCGCAACGAGCAGCGCGATCTCCCCGACTGCCTCTCCTCCGTCTCCTGGTCCGACGACATTCACGTCTTCGACTCCCACTCCACAGACAACACCGTCGAGATCGCCAACGCCGCCGGCGCCCACATCCACACCCGTACCTTCGACGACTACGCCACCCATCGCAACGCCGCCCTTACCACCATCCCCTTCAAACACACCTGGGTCTTTATCCTCGACGCCGACGAGCGGCCCACCCCTGAGCTCTCCCGCGAGATGCAACAGCTCTCTCTCGCAGCTCCCGACCAGACCGCAGCCTTCCGCGTACGCCGCCGTGACTTCCTCTTAAACACCTGGCTCAAACACGCGCAGATCTCTCCGTTCTACATCCGCCTCGTACGCCCCGCGCACGCGCGCTACACCCGCGCCATCAACGAAGTTCTCGAGATCGACGGCCCCGTAGCCGAGCTCAGCTACCCGCTCGATCACTACCCCTTCTCCAAGGGCATCGCCCGCTGGATCGAGAAGCATAACCTCTACTCCACCATGGAGGCCGAGCTCATCGTCCGCAATCAAGGCCTGCAGAATCCCTCATTGATCACAGCCCTACGCGACCCAGACTTCCACACGCGCCGCCTCCATCAGAAGGCCATCTTCTACCGCCTCCCGGGCCGCCCTCTCCTCAAGTGGCTCTACATGGTCTTCCTCCGCGGAGCGATCCTCGACGGGAGCGCTGGCCTCACCTACGCCACCCTCCAGGCCTTCTACGAGTACCTCATCGTCCTCAAGACCAAAGAGCTTCGCAGCGGCGGAGCGTAACCTCACACATCAGGATGATGCACCCGGAAGATCAGCGAAGCGTTCGTTCCTCCAAATCCGAACGAGTTCGACATCGCATACTCCATCGGCGCACTGATTGCTTTGTCCCTCACCAATCTAAACTGAACCACCTCATCCAGATCTTCGATGTTCGTAGTCGGAGGAGCAATCTGATCCCGCAGCGCCAGCACCGTAATGCCAGCCTCAAGACTCCCCGCACCACCCAGCAGATGTCCCGTCATCGACTTCGTCGAACTCACTAGAAGGCTCTTCGCGTGATCCCCGAACGTCTCGCAGATCGCCATGGCCTCCGCTCTGTCTCCTAGCGGAGTAGACGTAGCATGCGCATTCAAGTACTGAATCGCACTCGGTTCAAGCCCAGCATCCTTGAGTGCCAACTGCATCACGCGCCGAACTCCACGCCCATCCTCCGGCGGAGCGTTCGTATGAAATGCATCCGAGTTCGCAGCATAGCCCACGATCTCAGCCAGTATCGTCGCTCCCCGCTTCAGCGCATGCTCCCGCTCCTCAAGCACAAGAACTCCCGCGCCCTCGCCCACAACAAATCCATCGCGCCCGCGATCCCACGGCCGTGATGCCCGCGCCGGATCCTCATTGCGCGTCGACAGAGCCCGCATCGCACCGAACCCGCCCACCGAAAGAGGCGTGACCGCAGCTTCACTCCCGCCGCAGATCATCACATCCGCATCGCCCCTCTGGAGTATCCTGAACGCCTCACCAACTCCATGCGCCCCAGTCGTACATGCAGTGGCACACGTCAGATTCGGCCCGGTAGCCCCATAACGTATCGAGATCTGACCCGCCGCCAGATTAGCGATCGTCGCCGTAATAAAGAACGGCGAAATCCTATCGGGGCCGCCGCTCTGCAGCTTCGTATGCTCTCGCTCGATCACCTCGAACGCTCCAATCCCGCTGCCGACGTACACGCCCACGCGCTCCGGGTCCTCAGCCGACATATCCAGCCCCGACTGCTCCATCGCAAACTGCGCCGCAGCCATCGCAAACTGAATGAAGCGCCCCATCTTCTTCACATCCTTGCGATCAACAAAGTTCTCAGCAACAAATCCCTTTACCTCTCCGGCAAACTGGCAGCTGAATCTCTCTGGATCGAAGAGCGTGATTCTGTCGATACCGGAATCTCCGCTTTGCAGCGCAGCCCAGGTCGCTTCCGTGCCAACCCCTACCGGACTCACCAGCCCAACCCCCGTCACCACAACGCGAAACTGCTCTCTCATCTCTGTCTTCGAAGTCATCCAACTCCTCTTTTCGCAACGGGCAGCCATCGCCTCGCCACGTCGAACGCCTGTCCTTCAAAGACAAACATCTGTCTCGAAAAACATTTTAATTTACATGATAATCATAATTTATTTCCACCAAATCTAGACAGAACCTTGAAAGCGAAGTCGCCGAGACTCCAACTCGAAATCGCCCCAACAACTTGCAATCATCTGTCTGAAAAAAGACTCCCCAAAAAGCGATGCGTCGCCCGAAACTGGAATCGACTTCGCAAAGTTAAGCTCCTGCCAGACAGCCCTGCAAAACCCGTCGGCAACGCCTCGCAGTGAGACTTCCTCTCGACTCTCAAAGTTACAAATCTTTTGCTCCCCATCTGCGATCCCTGCCTTCCAGACCGTTAAATTCGTTGTGTAATATCTCAAAAAAATTCTTGCAATATTCGTGAAAGCCATTTAGGGTTGGCTCACTCTTTCTTAATTTGCCGTTTTCGCCACACTTCTAGCAGCCGCTTGGCCCTTGGAACACAGTGACGCACCCGCAGCATTCCGCTGCGACGCCGGCTTGTTGTCTAAAACGAACTTAAAAAATCGCTTGAGAGCGATAAGGGAGATTCTTTGTCTTTTTTCGGAGGTCCTATGCATAGGCAATCGGTAAGCCCCCTACAGGCTGTGCTCTACAGTCTCGCCGCCATTCTGCTAACCACTCTCGGAACATCGTTTGCGAACGCCCAGACCTTCCGCGGCGGAATCAACGGTACCGTCACCGACCGCACCGGCGCCGCCATCGCCAACGCAACCGTCATCGCCGTCCAAACCGACACCGACGTCAAGCACACCACCACCAGTTCCAGCGGCGGAGAGTTCCTCTTCCAGGATCTTCCTCTCGGAAGCTACAGCGTCACCGTCAGCTTCTCAGGCTTCCAGACCGTGAAAACCGACAAGATCTCCGTTCAGGCCGGAGTCATCTTCACTCTCCCAGTCTCTCTTCCACTCTCCAGCTCCGCCACCACTGTAGAAGTCGATGCAGCAGCCGTAGCTCTCGACACAACAACCACCACGCAAACCACTGTGCTTGACGCCAAGGTTGTCGCAGACCTCCCGCTCAACGGCCGCGACTTCACCCAGATGATCTCCCTCACCCCTGGCTACGCCGGCTACAGCGGTGGTGGTTACGGCTCGCTCAACGGCACCCGCGCCAATCAGATGAACTGGCAGATCGATGGCGTGGACAACAACGATCTCTGGCACAACATCCCCGCGGTCAATCAAGGCGGCGTCTCCGGCATCGCAGGAATCATCCTCCCACTCGACGCAGTCGACCAGTTCTCTGCCCAGACACAGTCCGGTCCCGAAGGCGGCCGCAACCCAGGTGGCACCGTCAACCTCACTCTTCGTTCCGGTACCAATCAGCTTCACGGCACCGCATACTACTTCAATCGCAACGAAGTCTTCGGAGCCAAGAGCCCCTTCTCCTCCACCAAGCAGAAGGTTCGCAACTACAACACTGGCTTCTCTGTCGGCGGCCCCTTCCTCAAGGACAAACTCTTCGGCTTCGCCACCTTTGAACATCAGCGCTTCGTCATCGGCCAATCCGGGAACGCAACCGAACCCTCCGTAGGCTGGCAGAGTCAAGCCACTGCAATCCTTGCGCAGAACGGAATTGCGGTCAACCCCGTCATGCAGAGCGTCCTCAACAGACTCTGGGGTTCAAGTGTCCTTGCGCAAGACACCGTAGGAACCGTAAACAACTTCCATTCCAGCGATCCCGAGTATGGCTACAGCTGGAACGGTCTCGGCAAGGTTGACTATCGCCTCAGCGACAAAGACAACCTCAGCGCTCACTGGTTCGTCGGTCAAGGAAGTCAGGTTGCACCCGTCGGCTCGCAGCTCCTCGCTTACTACGAAGTCGCACCCATTCACGTACAAAACATCGCCATCGTCTACAACCGTGTCATCTCGTCCAGCATCTCCAACCAGGTTCTCGCCGGAGTCAACTACTTCAATCAGGTCTTCAACGATAACCAGACCGGACAGGACGTTCAAAGCCTCGGCTTCATCACTGGCGCCACCTTCCCCAACGCGCCGAACATCACCATCGGCAGGCCCGCCACCACAGGCGGCGGCACAAGCGCCGCAAGCAGCAACTTCGACCCCGTCGGCCTGACCCCTCCCGAGGGCCGCAACGACATCACAGGTCACCTCACCGATCAGCTCTCCTGGACCAAAGGCAAACACCAGATGCGCTTCGGTGGAGAATACCGCCAGGCACAGTTGGATGAGTTCTATCATCGCCATGCAACCGGCAGTTTCACCTTCGACGGAACTCAAACCACTGCCGTCGCCACCCAAAGGAACGGCGGCAACGCGCCAACACCGAATCCAGATGGTCTGGACGGATACCGTTACTCCCTCGCTGACTTTTTGGCCGGAACAACATCCGCCGCCAGCATCACCATCGGCGACCCCGAGCGTCAGGTCTTCGTCAACACCTGGTTCCTCAACGCCGGTGATTCATGGCAACTTACGCCAAAACTCAACGTCAACTACGGAATCCGCTACGACTATGAAGGGCCGCTCCACAACTCGTACAAGGATATGTCAACCTTCCGTCCGGCTCTTACCGCAACCGAAGGCCTCGCCTTCCAGGGTAGCGAGATCGACTCTCTTTATCCCAAGTACTACAAGAACTTCAGCCCGCGCGTCGGCCTCAGCTATGCTCTCGATTCCAACACCGTCTTCCGTGCCGGCTACGGATGGTACGCCGACACCCCAAACCTCAATCCCTTCCTCGACAATCGTCCTGGCAATCAGGCTCCCAACGGAGTCGAAGGCAATCCAGGCGGTCCGAATCCTGTCTACTCAGTCTCGGCCGCTAATGGCGGATCGAACACCACCATCGTGCAGGGCGTTCCCATCTTTCCCTCATCCGTAGGCTACCCTTGCAAAGCAACCTCTCCCTGCGGCGTCTTCTCCGTCAACCCCAACTTCCGCCCCTCCTACAATGAGAACTACAACGTCAACCTCGAGCACACCCTGGCACCCAGCGTAATCTTTCAACTGGGATATGTAGGCTCGTCAGCCCGTCATCTCCTCAGCCTCCTCGACATCAACCAGGCCACTCCCGGCGTCTATGTCAGCGATCCACCAACGGTACCAAATCCTGAGTCCGCTGACTTCAAACGCCAGCAACATCGTCCCTTCTACGGCCCCTATCAGCAGTACGGCAACATCAACCAGATCGAAAGCATCGGCACCGCGAACTACAACTCACTTCAGGCACAAATTCGCATCACCAACTGGCATCACTTCTCCACACAAACCATCTACACCTGGTCTCACTCCCTTGACGAAGTCAGCGCCTATCGCGGTGCTCTCCCTCAAGACAGCACCAACTTCAAAGGCGACTACGGCAACTCAGACTTCGACACCAGGAACACCTTCGTCAGCTTCATGAGCTATGAAGTTCCTGGCTCGCAGCATCTGAAGGGCCTCACCGGCGGTTGGCAGGTCAACGGTCTGCTTACCTTCCATGGTGGCCAACCCTTCACCGTTCACGCCTCCGGGGACCTGAGCGGAACCAACGAAGGCAACGACCGCGCAGTTCAAATCGCTCCCGCACGCGTCGGCTATCAAGGCCAGTCCACAACCGCAAGCTGGATCGATCTCAGCGCGTTCCAGGATCCGACTCCGGGCACCTTCGGCACCGTTCGCCGTAACTCGTTCTACGCACCTGGCTACAGTGACGTCGATCTTTCCGTCTTCAAAAACACGAGGATCGGCGAGCGGCTCACCATCCAGTTACGCGCAGAGATGTTCAACCTCCTCAACCGTAATAACTTCGCTCCTCCTTCCCCCTCCGTCGGCGGCAGCTCACGACTCAGCGACACCATCGGAGACTACAACGGCGCACCTGGCATCGGCGCCGGCGAAGCCTTCAACACTCAATTCGGTGGAAAGATCATCTTCTAACCCAAACCGCAACAAAAAGCCCCATTCAGCAGAGCATCGCCGGATGGGGCTTTTTCACGTCGGAGCAATCAATCTACAAAGGCCACTTCCACTCCCGAATCTCCTTGCTATCAATTCCGTTCGCATGCGCGTAGTTCACCGCTTCGATAATCTGCCCCTTCAACCACTCCTTCGTATGCGCCGCCGTCATCTGCAGCTTCGGCACTCGATCGATCACATCGATCGCCAGGTCAAACCGGTCGATCTGATTCAGAATCGCCAGCTCTAACGGAGTATTGATATTCCCCTTCTCCTTGTACCCGCGCACATGAAAGTTCTCATGATTCGTCCGCTTATACGTCAACTTATGGACCAGCGAAGCATAGGCATGGAAGTTGAAGATCACCGGCTTGTTCTTCGTAAACAGGCTATCGAACTCCTTCTCCGATAGCCCATGCGGATGCTCCGTCTCCGGCATCAACCGGAACAGATCCACCACGTTCACAAACCGAATCTTCAGATCCGCACACCGCTCCCGCAGAATCGCAACAGCAGCCAGCGCCTCTTCCGTCGGAATATCCCCCGCACACGCAATCACAACATCCGGCTCATCCCCCGCATCGTTGCTCGCAAAGTCCCAGATCCCAATCCCTTTCGTGCAGTGCGTTACCGCATCTTCCATATTCAGATACTGCAGATGCGGTGCCTTATCCGCGACGATCACATTCACATAGTTTGAACTCCGCAGACAGTGATCCCCCACGCTCAACAGGCAGTTCGCATCCGGCGGCAGATAGATTCGCGTCACCTCCGGACTCTTATTCGTCACCACATCTAAAAATCCCGGATCCTGATGCGTAAATCCGTTATGATCCTGCCGCCACACCAACGAAGTAATCAGCAGATTGATAGACGAGATCGGCGCCCGCCATCTCAGCTCCAGCTTGCTCTTCTCCAGCCACTTCGCATGTTGGTTGAACATCGAATCGATAATGTGCACAAACGATTCATACGTCGAAAAGAAGCCATGCCGCCCCGTCAGCACATAGCCTTCGAACCATCCCTCAAGCGTATGCTCGCTCAGAATCTCCATCACGCGGCCCTCTCGCGAGAGGTCTCCGCCATCCGCATCCTCCGGTAGCAGCTTCGCCATCCACGTCTTGCCGTGGCTGCCTTCGTAGATCGCCTGCAGCTTATTCGACGCCGTCTCATCAGGCCCAAACACACGAAAGCTCGTCATATTCCTCTTCATCGCATCCCGCAAAAAATGCGCCAGCACATCGGTCGGCGAAACCTCAACCTGCCCGGGCTTCTCTACCTTCACCGCATAGTCGCGAAAGTCCGGCAGCTCCATCGGCTTCCGCAGCAGCCCCCCATTCGCATGCGGATTCGCAGTGATCCTTCGTTGTCCGACAGGTGCCGTCTCCCTCAGCTCCGCGACCAGCCTGCCCGAATCATCAAACAACTCCTCCGGCTTATAGCTCTTCATCCACTTCTCAACCAGCTTTAAGTGCTTCGGATTCGTCACCGGATCGAGAATTGGCATCTGGTGCGCCCTCCACGAGCCCTCCAACTTGTGCCCATCAATCTCCTTCGGGCAAGTCCATCCCTTCGGCGAGCGCAGAATAATCATCGGCCACCGCGGCCGCTCCGGCTCTGTCCCCTTAGGCGCACTCCTGGCTTTCTTCTGAATCGCGCGAATCTCCTTCACGCAATCCTCCATCACTCCCGCCATCAACTGATGCATCGTTGCCGGATCGTCTCCTTCGACAACATGCGGCTCCCACCCATATCCCTTGAACATCCACTCCAGCTCTTCAGGCGTAATGCGCGCCAGCACCGTGGGGTTCGCAATTTTGTAACCGTTAAGGTGCAGTATTGGCAGCACCGCACCATCGCGCACAGGATTCAGAAATTTATTCGAATGCCACGAAGTAGCCAGCGGCCCGGTCTCGGCCTCTCCATCTCCCACAACCACCGTCACAATCAAGTCAGGATTATCGAACGCTGCCCCAAACCCATGCGAAAGGCTGTACCCAAGCTCACCGCCCTCATGGATCGACCCCGGAGTCTCCGGCGTGCAGTGGCTACCAATCCCGCCAGGAAACGAAAACTGTCTAAAGAACTTCTGCATTCCTGCCACGTCTTCGCTCTTATCCGGATACACCTCCGAATACACACCCTCCAGATAACTGTTCGAAAGCGTCGCAGGCGCCCCATGACCCGGCCCCGAAAGGTAAATCAAATCCAGATCGTACTTCTTAATCAGCCGGTTCAAATGCACCCACACAAATGTCTGCCCAGGGTCCGATCCCCAATGCCCAAGCAACCGGTTCTTGATGTGCTCCGGCTTCAAAGGCTCCCGCAGCAGTGGATTCGCACGCAGATAGAGCATCCCCACGCAAAGATAGTTACACGCGCGCCAATAGGCATCCATCTTTCGCAGCTCATCAGCCGAAAGCGGCTTACCACCCTGACTCTTATCTTTAACCTGTTCCTTGGATACATTGCTCATAAATAACTCCGTCAGTAATCAGTAGAGCCGGAAGTAATCCTGGAAAATTTGTAACCGGAAAAAGAACTATTTAGCAGATTGGGCCATTCGATGAACATGCATCGCGATCATCCAATCCTCTTTAGCCGGAACGACAAGTACTGTCGTCATTGAGTCAGATGCACTTATCTGTCGGACGGCATCGCCCTTAGCCTCGTTCAACTCAGAATTAATAGAAATACCTAAACCGTCCATTCCAGCCAATATCTCCCACCGAGACCGCGTATCATGCTCCCCGATTCCACCTGCAAACACCACCGCATCGACGCCACCCATCAGCGCAATAAACCCTCCCAACGCCTTCTTCACACTTCGCGTAAAGATCTCCACCGCCAGGCTCGCCGCGGCATCGCCCTTCGCCACAGCTTCCCGCACAGCCTTCATATCGTTCGGCATTCCCGAAAGCGCCACCATCCCCGCATCATGATTCAGCATCTTCTCCAGCGCCCCGACCTGATCGCCCTTCATCTGCCGCAGCAGATAAAGCACCAGCCCCGGATCAAGATCTCCCGGCCGAGTCCCCATCACCACTCCACCCGTAGGCGTAAGCCCCATCGTCGTGTCGATCGAGCACCCATCCACCAACGCCGTAACGCTGCACCCGCTCCCCAGATGCGCAATCGCCATCCGCTTCGGAAACGAAATCTCCTTCTCCGCTCGCAACTGCTGCACAATCGACTCGCAGCTCAAGCCATGAAACCCGTACCGTCGAACTCCCCGCTCGCGATACTCCACCGGGATCGGATACGTCGTCGCGGCCTCAGGCATCGTCTCGTGAAACACCGTGTCAAAGCAGGCGTAGTGCGCCACCCCTGAAAACTTCGCCATCATGTCTTTGATCACCACAATCACCGCAGGATCATGCAGCGGCGCAAACACCACCGCCTCCTCAAGATCCTTCAGCACCTCCTCGGTAATCCGCTGATGCCGATCCAGCTTCGCTCCCGGATGCACCACCCGGTATCCCACCGCATCCACAGTCGGCAAACCCTGCCCGCTCACCGCTTCAACTACCAGCCCAATCGCCTCCACCGCAGTCTGAGCCTTTACCTCGCTGCGTCCCCCACTTAAATCCCGCCCCCCAGCGTCGCGAAATTTAAAGCTCCCCTTGGCCCCGCCAATGCCGGTCACCTCACCCTCAAACAGCGACCGAGTCTCCTCCCCCTCAGCTTCAAACAGGGAAAACTTTATCGACGAAGATCCGCTATTGATAACGAGTATGTGCACAGCACCCCTGTCGCAAACACCTCTCTACGCTACACCCAGCCCATCACAGACCCGTAAATTCTCCCCGCAAGCGCACCTCCCCCAAAAGTCCCACCCGCTTCCTCGCGCAAAATCCGCCCCACCCATCTAAACTCATTCCATGTGTGGAATCGTTGGATACATTGGTCCTCAGTCTGTCGTCCCCGTCATCATTGAAGGTCTTCGCCGCCTCGAGTACCGCGGTTACGACTCCGCCGGCATCGCCGTAGCCGGAGGCCACTCCGGCCTCGAACTCCGCCGCGCCCCCGGCAAGCTCCGCAACCTCGAAACCGTCATCCGCGACTCCCCCATCGACGGCACCTTCGGCATCGGCCACACCCGGTGGGCCACCCACGGCCGCCCCACCGAAGAAAACGCCCACCCGCACCGCGACGGCTCAGGCACCCTCGTCGTCGTCCACAACGGCATCGTCGAAAACTATCTCTCCCTCAAGAACGCCCTCATCGCCAAAGGCCACAAATTCGTCTCCGAAACCGACACCGAGATCATCGCCCACCTCATCGAGGACGAGTTCAACCTGGCCGCCAAAGGTGGTCGGGAAAATCACGCCGAAGGCTCGGCGCCCGTGCGGCAAGCACCACCCGAGGCCAACGAGTCCGAAGCCGTCCTCACCCTCCCCAACAAGCCCACCATCTCCCTCGAAGAAGCCGTCCGCCGCGCAGTCAAACGCATCACCGGAGCCTTCGCCATCGGCGTCCTCTCCGCGCTCGAACCCAACAAGCTCGTCGCCGCCCGCATGGGCCCGCCCGCCGTCATCGGCATCGGCGACGGCGAATTCTTCCTCGCCTCCGACGTCCCCGGCATCCTCCACCACACCCGCAACATCCACTTCCTCGCCGACGGCGAACTCGCCATCCTCACCAAAGACGGCGTCACCCTCACCGACTTCGACGCCAACCCACTCCCCCTGAAAGTCCAGCGCATCACCTGGGACCCCATCCAGGCCGAAAAAGCCGGCTACAAGCACTTCATGCTCAAGGAGATCAACGAGCAGCCCCGCGCCATCCGCGACACCACCCTCGGCCGCGTCTCCCTCGAAACCGGAAAAGTCTTCCTCGAAGCCATGCAGATCTCCGACGACGACCTCCGCAACGCCAGCCAGATCACCATCGCCGCCTGCGGAACCTCCTGGCACGCTGGCCTCGCTGGCAAGTTCATGATCGAGCGCCTCGCCCGCCTCCCCGTCGAAGTCGACTACGCCTCCGAGTACCGCTACCGCGACCCCATCGCCGACCCACGCGCCATCGGCCTCCTCATCACCCAGTCCGGCGAAACCGCCGACACCCTCGCCGCCCAGGCCGAGCTCATCGCCAAAGGCTCCAAGACCCTCGCCATCTGCAACGTCGTCGGCGCCGCCGTCACCCGCAAAGCCCAGGGCACCCTCACCACCAACGCCGGCCCCGAGATCGGCGTCGCCTCCACCAAGGCCTTCACCGCCCAGCTCACCGCCCTCTTCGTCCTCGCCCTCCACCTCGCCCAGGTCCGCGGCACCATCTCCGACGAAGAATCCCTCCACCTCGTCACCGAGCTCTCCAAACTCCCCGGCAAGCTCGCCTCCATGCTCAACATCAACTCCCCCGACGCTCCCGGCTCCTCCGAAGGCGTCGCCGCCCCCATCCGCCACGCCACACGCGCCGCGGCATCTGATACAGAACGCCGCTCCACCGTCCGCCTTCCTCTCTCCGCCCAGTGCGAAGAGCTCGCCCGCCTCTTCCACACCTCCGACGACTTCCTCTTCCTCGGCCGCGGCATCCACTACCCCATCGCCCTCGAAGGCGCACTCAAGCTCAAGGAGATCTCCTACATCCACGCCGAAGGCTACCCCGCCGGCGAGATGAAGCACGGCCCCAACGCCCTCATCGACGAATCCCTCCCCGTCGTCTGCATCGCCACCAAGGACCCCAACGATCCCTCCAGCGTCCTCAAGTACGAAAAAACCCTCAGCAACATTCAAGAGGTCACCGCCCGCTCTGGCCGCGTCATCGCCATCGCCATCGAAGGCGACACCGAGATCAGCCAGCTCGTCGAGCAGACCATCTACATCCCCCAGGCCCCCGAACTACTCCTCCCCATCCTCGAAGTAGTCCCCCTCCAACTCCTCGCCTACCACATAGCCGTACGCCGAGGCTGCGACGTAGACCAACCCAGAAACCTAGCAAAGAGCGTTACCGTCGAATAGCCAGCTTGTCTTGTTTGATAAGCGTATTTAACAAGCTTGAATTAAGCTTCGTAATCGACAATTCGACGATATTTTTTCTTGACAAATACCACAATTCAGTCCAGGCTTATCGTGAATTTTGCGCATCTACGAGCCCTCATCCCAGCAACGCGGAGAATCAAATGGGAAGAATGCGACACATATCGATTGCGATCTTATGCGTTGTTGCCTTTGATGCTCAATCCAACCTTCTACTGAGCCAAGCGAGTACCCCAGCACAAGTAGGCCAGTCTGCTAAACCCAACCTTGTTGTCTCGACCAACATAGCGCTGTACGCATTCTTACGCGTAGCCGCAACGGATAGCTCGGCACCTGCTATCGATCAAGCCAGAAGCAAGGCGCTGATACTTCATACGGGACTTGATCTGAAAGACCGCGAAATTCTCCAAAACATCTTTCATGAGTATGCTACATCCCTTCGTAATCTTCACGATCCAAACAAGAAGAACATGACACCTTCCGCTTTGCAACGAGGCGAAGTGAAGCTTTATGTACATGTTATTCAAAGGCTTCGGACCGAACTATCTCCAGATGGCTTGGTTGCGTTTCGAAATTATCTAGAAAACAAGAAGTCGAAAATGGAGGTCCGTATGAGGAGTAGCAAATGATCAAGTATGCAATCTTCATTGTTATATTGCTTGCTTCAACTAGCCATGCTTTTGCACAATGGGGACAGTGCGATCCGCTTAATCGAGATTGGTTCGAAGCCAGTGACTCGGTTGACTATCCAACCATCGAAAACATTTGCACTTATCCACCGAAGTAGTTCTACTAGCAGCGGAATCGTTACGATAAGTTCCAGCCATGAACTGAACTGGCCCGGCTGTGATGGTTATGGAACCGTTGTCCTCACCTCAGCATTGTTTCGTATTGCAGATACGTACTGGGCTGGTCCTCCTCTAGTAGTAAATGGTCTTTGCCATTACACTCTCCTCGCTTGCTCAACAGGTACACCGACCTGCACGAGTAGTGTCGGGGTTCTATTTTCGATGGGTTGTCCGAGCTATATAAAAGCACGTTCTGTTGTTATTGGTGGAGTATGCCTACCTGGGGTTACCGTCGAGACGCAAGCGAGCGGTCCCGGTCCGTGTAATTAAGGAATCTACAATGATCTATGTGAAATCAATCTTCGGAGGTTTCGCAGCGTTGCTATTGTCTTATGTGATTTCTATCATTTGGCTCAGCAAGCTAGCGCCTAAACATGGAACTATAGGAGTTACCGGAGTGCTCCTCTTCTCGCCAAGGGTACTCTTCGTTGAGATCGCAATCTTCATAGCTGGGTTTCTGATCGTCTGGTTGCTGATGCGCCAGAAGTAGACATAAGTCTGGTGGCGGACGAGGTGATGGGGCGGGTGGGCGCGTGGCCCATACATAAAACCTACCCACACTCTTGGGTGCTCCACTCATGCAGTCACAGCATGAGTGGGCATTCGTGCTGAAGCACGAACCGCCCTCCCTCCCCAGCCGATAAAATTCGGGAAGTAACCGCCCGCAGTGATAGGGCGGGTGGCCCATACACAAAACCAATCCACCTTGGGTGCCCCATTCATGCAGCCTCACCGCATGAGTGGGCATTCGTGCGAAAGCACGAACCGCCTTCCCTCCCCAGCGATAAAATCCAACGATGCCCTTAGGCTTAGAACGACGGCGGGTGGCCCATACATAAAACCACCCACACCCTTGGGTGCCCCATTCATGCAGTCTCACCGCATGAGTGGGCATTCGTGCGGAAGCACGAACCGCCTCCCTCCCCACCCGATAAAATCCAATCATGCCCTTAGGCTTAGAACGACGCCAGAACACAGGACAACTCCACTTCATCACCTTCAGCTGCTACCACCGTCTTCCCTACCTCGAATCCGCCAAATCCAAAGACATCCTCGAACAAGTCATCGAACGAACCCGCCGCTCCGATAACGTCACCATCTACGCCTACGTCCTCATGCCCGAGCACGTCCATCTCCTCCTCAGGCGGGTGGCCCATACATAAAACCAAGCCACACCTCGGGTGGGCGGGTGGCCCATACATAAAACCAATTCACAACCTCGGGTGCCCCATTCATGCAGTCTCACCGCATGAGTGGGCATTCGTGCGGAAGCACGAACCGCCTTTCCTCCCCACCCGATAAAATCCAACCATGCCCTTAGGCTTAGAACGACGGCGGGTGGCCCATACATAAAACCAGCCACAACCTCGGGTGCCCCATTCATGCAGTCTCACCGCATGAGTGGGCATTCGTGCGGAAGCACGAACCGCCTTCCCTCCCCAACCGATAAAATCCAACCATGCCCTTAGGCTTTAGAACGACGCCAGAACACAGAACAACTCCACTGTCCGTTCTTCGTATGGCACAGAGTCTAGGGCTGACTAAACTCTTTCCTAATTTTTTCCTCGATTTTGCACATCGATAGCGCATAGGGTCTGTCCAGATCCGAGCCACAATTTCAAGCACTAGTGGAGCTTTATATGCGCTTACTTACCCTTGCCTTGGCCGCCGCTACGATCCTCGGAACATCCTCGCTTGCCCATGCTGATGGAGTCACCTTCATCGTCTCTGAAGATGCCAGCGGCTCATTCAATAATCAAACTTTTACGAACAAGTTGATTACACTGACCCTTTCATACTCTGCCGACACCATAGCGGGTTTCATCGCCGGTGGAAACTTTGTCGGCCCTAACACATTTGAATTCGGAACCGGCTATCCAGGCACGACCTCTACATTGAGTATCGAGGGAATTGGAACGTATGTGACTGACTTAGGGATCTTCCATTACTCTGCCTTCGAGATATCGGAGCAGGACGACATCGGGGACCTGTCCATGCCGTACGACTTGTATATCCCTAATTTCACTCAATCCATCGGTCCAGTCACTAGTATTCTTCCCTACACTGACCCCGGAGTGGGCTGCGTGGTTGATATCTACACTCCATGCCCTCCGTTCTTCGATACAGACGGCGGAGAAGTATTCGTCACCTCAATCGGAGGCACCTGGACACAAGAAATGATCGTTACGACAACACCCGAACCCTCAAGCTTGATTCTTTTGGGCACAGGCCTACTAGGGTTTGCTGGTGCTGTCCGCCGACGGTTAGCCCATAGCTAAAAACTAACGGTACCCTCAGTGGCGGGTGGGCGGGTGGCCCATACATAAAACCAACCCACACCCTTGGGTGCCCCATTCATGCAGTCTCACCGCATGAGTGGGCATTCGTGCGAAAGCACGAACCGCTTTCCTGCCCGAGCCGATAAAATCCATCCATGCCCTTAGGCTTAGAACGACGCCAGAACACAGGACAACTCCACTTCATCACCTTCAGCTGCTACCACCGTCTTCCCTACCTCGAATCCACCAAATCCAAAGATATCCTCGAACAAGTCATCGAACGAACCCGCCGCTCCCATAACTTCACCATCTACGCCTACGTCCTCATGCCCGAGCACGTCCATCTCCTCCTCAGCGAACCCGAGCATCACCAACTCTTCTCAACGATCCGAGTACTCAAAGGAGAATCTTCCAAGCTACTCAAAGGCACCGGCGAACGATTCTGGCAGCCCCGCTACTACGACTTCAACGTCTTCACCACACCCAAACTCGTCGAGAAAGTCCGTTACATCCACCGCAACCCGGTAACGAGAGGTTTGGTCGCCCGTCCGGAAGACTACCGCTGGAGCAGCTTCAATCACTACGCCACCGGGGAACCCAGCCCAATCGAAATAGAATCCCACTGGACGGCCCGTGAACACTCTCAACTCCTGAGCCACTCCGAAAGATAGAATGAGCCTCGTCAGAGAGACACGACATTAGAATGAGCGATAATAATTCCACTTCGCACAACGGGCCCTGCCAACCTCTCCCCGAGCTCAGGAGTGTGCACAGAATGTCCCCCGTCAAACTCACCCGCCGCGAAGCCCTTCGCCTCGTCATCTCTACCCTCGTCGCAAGCGCCACCATGGAAGCCCTCGGGCAGACACCATCCAGCAAGCCCATCCCATACCAGACCACCGCCCAGACCATCAGCGCCGGCGGCGTCGACATGCACATCACCGAAACCAGGCAGAACGGCCGCGACGTCGTCCACATCGTCCTCACCAAAGACGGCGCAAAGCTCTTCGAGACCAGCACAACCCTCATCAATACCTCGCCCACCGAGGCATTCACCTCTCAAACCCTGACCGATGGGCACGGGTTCACCTACTACATCCAGGTCAACGCAAAACAATCCCCCACTCAACCCGACCAGCCCCCACAGGTCACCTTCAGAGTTGTCCTCCAGCAGCAGGCAGGCAAGAAGCAGGAGTTCTCCGGCTCAATCGGCAGTTCGTCAAACCCCGACACAAAATATCCTCCCTCACTCGACTCTGTCCTGCCCGGCAACCTCAAGGAGCAACTCGCCCCGCTCAATGGCCCGGTCCAGGACAAGGTCCAAGGCTTGGAGAAGACCACTGGCATCCACCCCGAAAAAGAGGACCACCCTCACGTTTGGGCCGAGCGCAACTGTCACGCCCTGTGCAACGGAATCTCTGGTCTCGGCGCTCTCATCATCTGCGGCGGAACCGTTGGAATCGGATGCGCCATCGCGTCGGTCGGCTTTCTAATGACCGCGTCTTACTGCTCCGACGCATGCCCCAAATAACAACCACTCATTTCCCAAAACGGGAAGCGCCTAGAATAAATCCCAAAAATCTGGCGCATCTTTCGACCCCGAAAAAGTGACTGCCAAAACACCACGTTTACCACGCATTCCACCACCTTCGCACCATCAAAAAACCACCACAAAACACCCATTTTTCGCAAAATCCCCTGCAAAAAACCACAATTCACCACCCAAAAAAAATCTAGCCGTGCAGCCATACATAAAACCCAACCCACATCTCGGGTGGCATTTCGTGCGAAAGTACGAACCGCCCTCCTCCCCTCACGATAAAATCCAAGTAACTGACAATGAACAAAAAGATCGTAATCACCGGCGCGGCGGGCCTCGTCGGCCAAAATCTGATTCCACGCCTCCTCTCGAGCGAACTAACCAATATCGTTGCGATCGATAAGCATCCGGTCAACACCGCGATTCTCCGTAAATCCCATCCTGCGCTCCGGGTGCTGGAGTACGACCTGGCCTCCGACGAGAAAAGCACAGATTGGCAGACCGAACTCGCCGGTTGTGACGTGCTCGTTATCGGTCATGCGCAAATCGGAGGACTTTTGCCCGAAGACTTTGTGCGCAATAACATCCGGGCAACGGAGAGACTGCTGGAGGCGGCGCTGCGACACAAAGTGCCCTACCTCGTCAGTATCTCCTCTTCCGTGGTCAACTCCATGGCCGTGGATCACTACACGGAGACAAAGAAAGCCCAGGAGGCTCTTGTCGACGCATCCGGAATTAAGCAGATTATCGTTCGTCCCACCCTCATGTTTGGTTGGTTCGACCGCAAGCATGTTGGCTGGTTGGCTCGCTTCATGCAGCGAACCCCTGTCTTCCCCATCCCGGGTTCAGGAAGATATCTGCGCCAACCTCTCTTCGTTGGGGACTTCTGCGAAATCATCGCATCAGCCATCAACACCGAGGCCACCGGAGCCTATAACATCACCGGGCGGGAACGCATCGACTACATCGACCTCATCCGGGCGGTCAAAAAAGCAACAGGAGCCAAAACCCGCATCCAGCGTATCCCATATAGCCTCTTTTGGTCTTTGCTGGCGTTGAACGCCCTCTTCGATCGCAATCCCGCATTCACCGTCGGTCAACTCAAGGCGCTCGTAACACCGGATGTCTTCGAGGTCATCGACTGGCCGTCTATCTTTGGCGTCCAGGCGACACCCCTCGATGAGGCGCTCAAAATCACCTTCTGCGACCCCGTTTACTCCCACATCACACTGGACTTTTAGGGCGGGTGGCCACCAGCAGCGCAAAGTCACTGCTGGTGCGCAATCTGTTTCAGGCTTAGAAGTAGCGCATCTGTTCGAGATCGGCAATCAGGCCAGGGCCAGTCGACGATGCGTTGGTCGCTGGAGCGCATGAAGGAGGAGGTGCGCAACCCGCAGCCGGGTGGCTCTTTGATCGCGCAACAACTCGCCTGCATGATGCTCGTTCAAGCCCTTCGGCTGCACCTGAAAGATGGGACCACACGGGGCGTCGGCTGGCTCTTCGCACTGGCAGATAAACAGATGAGCGCAGCGATCACCTGCATGCACGACGATCCCGGGCATCCCTGGACACTACAGAAACTAGCCGAGCGTGTCGGTATGTCGCGATCGATCTTTGCTCTAAGGTTCAAAGAGACAGTCGGGGCGACCCCCATGGAGTACCTGACGCGTTGGCGCATGCTGCTGGCCGGAGACAGGCTCAAGAGTTCAGATGATTCCATCTCCGCAATCGCCTCATCGCTTGGTTACGAATCCGAAAGAGCCTTCGGCAAAGCCTTCAGGAGGACGATGGGCTGTTCGCCGCGACAACACAGCAAGGGGATTAGCCACATGCCGCATTCTTCAACCGCCCATGAAGCCGGCAAGGACCATCCGATGGAACTGGCTGCGGCTCGATAGAGAGTTCTCTTGCAGTCCTATCTAGTAGTGCTCCCAAGTCACCGACCAGTGTTCCTCAGGCCGTGTAGACCGGATGATCAGGTGCCCGTCATCCGTGAACTGATAGTGGCGCGGCAAGTCTCTTCCAACCAATAACTCGCGCGTCACCGATCCCTGAACATGATGCGTCAAGGTATGTGCCGCTTCATCCACGTCGAACCTGCCGAAGGACGCCTCATATCCGTTCCGAACGTATTCGTTGGATTGCGCGTTCGCTGACTTCGGATACATCAGCTGCACGGACATATGTCCATCGCGCGTATAGATCAACATCCCCTGCGGCTGCGGGATAGACACAGGTCTTCCATCAGGTCCAGGTGCATCGAGATACACCAGATGCCATGCGCCAATCAGCCTCTCTTTCGTTGAGTTCCTCTCGCCTCCTTTCGTCACCGCCTGGGCCTGCGCAAATCCACCGAACGCAAAAACGGCAGCCGCGAACGCAAAGAGAACCTTGAATCCAATGGCTGATACTTCCAGATTGCTGCTTCCCAATTTGCGTCTCTGCACGGCTTCCTCCCGATCGACTCCCTTCAACGCTACTGCTCCTGCTTCCCTGCTGTCCCCTTGGCCTTATCATCCGAACTCTTCTTAGGCAGCTTGATCGCTCCTTTGACCGAGATGGTATCCGAGTCGTCCTTCTTCTCCTTCGCATCCGGCGCCTCTGCGACAACCGTAAAGTTGCCACCAACAACACCCTCCCGGGTCGTCTCGCAAGGCTTATCTAACTCCGACAACTCCGTATGATCATGCTTATAGACAGTCGTCGTCAGACCATACTTATAACTGAACGACCCCGTAGGCGTTGGCCAACCCGCCAGCGCAGGACAGGAGAAACCTCTTCTCTCCGGGACTACTTCTGCAGTATGCGCGGCAGCAGCCGCGGGAGCAGACGCTGCCGCAGGTGCGCTCGCACCAGACCCGGCACCAAAAAAATCGCCCACCAGAGACGTAGCGGCGTTCAGAATCGTAGACCAGGTCTCATCGTCAACCTGTGCACTTGCCTCTGTGAGTGTCCCATCGCTACCCAGCTTCGCATTCACCTGCGCCGTCCCAATCCACGGAGACTTCGTATTCAGGTAGTAGACATTCTTGTAGTCCACCTCCGTAACAACCGCTGCACTATCTCCCACCCGAACAATATTCCCAGCCCCTTCCGCAGCTCCCAGCCCACCACTAGTCTCCAACCCAGCGACAGGAGAGTACGACTTGTTGCCAGCCACTCTATCCCAAACAGCCCCCACGCTCGATGGGCATTCCCTGGCGTCGTTCGCATCAACCTTATGTTCGCCCGACAAAGCATTCATCGCCGTTATAAGCGTCTGAACTTCATCGTTCAGATAAGCCTGCCGCGTCACCGTCATGGTCTTCGTAACCGGAAGCTGTTTGTCAGCAGTCACGGAGATACTAAGCGTGTACTGCGGCTCCACCCACACCGTCTCCCTCTTGCACACGCCATGTTTCGTGTAAAAAGGAAGTCCCGGTAAAGAGGGCGCAGTTGCCGCAGGCCCTGGCCCAGTCACTATCATTGTCGGATGAGAGCAGCCCGCAACGAGGAACGCAATCAGAGTCTGGCAGCAAAACACACCTCGTTTAACACGCGAGCCGGAAAAGTACATCTTCGCCTCCAAAAAGTCGTGAGTAACTCGAGACTGCAAGAGAAAGGCCCGGAATAACTGCGTTGCAGGTCCAGATAGATCTGTGATTCCAGGTAGATCTGTGAATAAGATGAAACCTACAACTCTGCAAATGAGTTGTCAAAGCTGGGTGCGTACTTCAAGCCGCCCGCCGCGCGCAAACGGGCATTCGCGCAGAAACACGATCCCTCTCCCACTCCAAACGATAGAATAGGCTCCCAAAGGAGCGCCCATGTCCGCATCCGCCACCCCGCCGCCCTTCACGCTCGAGATCGAAGACCACGGCAACACAGCCGTCATACACTGTCACGGTAAACTGCTAGCGGGCTTCACCGAGCTCCTCTACGCTCCCGTCTCCCAGCTCCTCCCCACCCACCAGCGCCTCATCCTCGACCTCTCCCATCTCACCCACATGGACAGCATGGGCCTGGGCGCACTCGTCCGCCTCTACGTCTCCTCCCGCACCAAAGGCTGCGAGCTCGAGCTCCGCCATATCGGCAAAAAGGTCCGAGACCTCCTCATCATGACCAACCTCCTCCCCGCCTTCACCATCGTCGGCGAACACGACATCAGAATGTGACAGACATCAGAATGTGACAGGCATCAGAACGTGGCAGAGGAACAGCTACTCCGCCTCGCTCCCGGTCTCGGTCCACTCTACCGATTGAGTCCACGGAAACTCCCGCAGCTCTTCAGCGATTCCATCCAGAAGAGTGGCATCATGCGCAGGCGACTCAAGAATGACCTGGATCACCGAGTTGTCTGTATCTTCAACCTGCTCCGAAATCGTCTTTCTCAACACCAGCGAACGCGCCGCGATCTCGCGGGTCAATTGATACAGCGCCTCCCCCTGAAACTCCGTCTCGCAGAAGAGCCTCAGCCGATAAAACGTGTGAGTCTCCAGCACCGACAGTGACCGCTGATCGATATAGCGCGACAGCGGACGCAGCACCGAATTGATCGCCACCAGCAGCACCGCCACAAAAACCGCATCCAGCAACTCACCCGCACCGGCACATGCACCCACAGCCGCCGAGCACCACAGCGTGGCAGCCGTATTCAATCCGCGCACATTGCCGCCGTCTTTCATAATCGCCCCCGCACCCAGAAAGCCCACGCCGGAGACCACGTATGCGATCACCTGCGTCGTTCCCGGCGCGATCGTCGAACCCAGATCGACAAACGCCGCAGACCCAAAGCACACCAGCGTATTCGTGCGCAGCCCGGCCGCACGCTGCCGCCACTGTCGTTCCGTTCCAATGCAGGCGCCGAGAACCAACGCCAGCGTCAGGCGCGGAAACGTCGCCTGGTGCAGCAGTGACGCCGAATCCGTCCACCAATGGAGCCAGGGATTCGTCATAAATTACCTATCGCCCTCTCCCGTATAGCTTTGCACATTCACCCAGCGGAGGCGCAAATCTCTTCTTCACCCTTCAATTCGATAGAGAACCAGCCTGGATAAATGACCAGCTTTGATAAATAGCTAGCCGCTCTTCCAAAGCGTGTCGCCTCTAACTATCTTCCCCTTCAGCCCCGATACTGATAAGCTTCTCCGAAACTTACGAAACAAATCTGAGCACAAAATACTGCATACGAACAACTCGCCGGAACGGAATGTCCTCTGAAAGATTGCACCCCCCGGATGTGAGCCGCAGGTATCGATCCGAACGCCACTCCGACACAGCTGCGCGGGCCCCTATCTCAATTCTCAGGAGAGTTCGAAATGTTTATCATCTGGTGGATCATTGTTGGCCTCATCGCTGGTTTTCTCACCGGCAAGCTCATGAAGGGCAGCGGCTACGGCGCAATCGGTGACATCGTCATCGGCATCATCGGAGCCGTCGTTGGTGGCTTCATCATGCAGAAGCTCGGCTATGCAGGATCGGGCGGCCTTATCTACACCGTCATCGTCGCCATCGTCGGCGCAGTCCTTCTCACCCTGCTCCTTCGCCTCGTCACCGGCAACAGAGCTCGAAACCTCTAAGTCGGCCGGCCGAACGGATAACTTCAACCGCTCTCCTCAATCCGCATGCTCACGTCTCGATCTCGATTCCAAAGACGTGGGCATTCGTCCGTAGGCGCGAACCGTCTCCTCCCCTAAAGGTAGTATCGCTAAAACCTCTCAGGGCAGACGAAGCTAGTACCATGAGCATCTCAAAAGGCATCCTCTTCGCAATCCTCCTCTCCCTCTCAGCGCACGCCCGCGCAGAGGACTGCCTGAACAACCTCCCTTCATCCATCCGCGCCGCAGTCCAGCAGGACAACTGGACCATCCTGCAACCCCGGGACCTCGCCGGAACAGACCCGCAACGATGGAAGGGCAACCACCCCGGCGAATGCCCGGGAGTAACCTCCGGAAACTTCTACCCCAAAGGCAAGACCTCCTACCTCGTCGCCCTCATCCAGCGCAACCCCACGCAGGGAAGCGAGCAGACCAGCCAGCTCGAACAACTCACCCTCGTCTACCTCAAAAAAGACAGACCAGTCCTCGTATCTGTCATCCCTCCCACCCAGGTCGCAGCCCCGATGGTCGTCTGGAAGCTCCACCCCGGAAGCTACCAGAACCTCTACGGCTCTAAAAAAGTGACCATCTCACGAGAGTCCTTCGTCTACGAAAAACTGGTAGGCACCGCAAACCAGTTCTACTACGACGGAAGCCACCTCAAATCCCTCGTCCTTTCAAAATAGAACTCTCTCATCCTCGGTCAGCCAAAGTGATAGGCTCTTCCTCATGAGCGGCCCCACCCTGCAAGACCGCCTTGCCCACATCACCCAGGGCCTCGCCGAAGCCGAGCGTCGCTACGCCTCCGGAGAACCCTATCCCGACCCCGAAGGCTCCTGGCCTCACAAGATCGCCCAGCTCCAGCAGCATCTCGCCGAAGTCCGCGAGATGATCGCCAACGAATAGCCCTGACTGCGCCTCAATGCACATGCGCCACGTCGTCGTTCATCGAAAAGGCGTCTTTGAAGTTGCTCTCATACGGAAAGACGTGGATCATCCAGGTAAACATATAAGGATGGAAGATTCCGCCCTCGGCCTCGCACGCCTCTCTGGTATGGATCGATCCAAACATGCCGAACTTTGGACGCGCAGCCTGGTAGTCCCTCACGCGATCTGCCGGGGCCTCGCAGAAGTTGATGTGCTCATGCCACCGCGCCACGCTGAGCGGGATCCGCTCGTTCAGCTCCTCCTCCGTCGAGTTCGGCCGCGCCGTGTACATCACCCCCTCCAGCCTGTACTGCTTGTACTCCGTGTGTCGGTAGAGCAAGGACGTCGGCCTGCTTGGATCGAAATGTAGATCGGACGCACGCGCGTTGGCCTCGTTGTTGAAGTGGTACTGCGGCTGTTCCAGCTTCGGATTCGCAATCACGTATCCATCCGCCAGAGCCTTGCGGTAGTCCTTGTACCGCTCCATCGCCGCCTTGGCCTGGGCCACTACGTCCTTAGCCTTTGCCTCATCGCCCGGCTGCCCCGGCCACACGGGAGTGACGGCCATATGCCCGGCCATGGCAGCCATGCTCGGCCCCATGTCCTTCATGTCAGCCATATCCCCCATCTTGCCCTTGCCGCCACTCATGTCCATCCCAGCCATGCTATTCCTGCCCTGGTCCTGCAATCCTCGCCCCGGCAAAGCAACCAGCAGGACAGCGTCCAGGATCAACGTCGCCGAAAGCATAGTACGAATGTTGAACATCGCAACCTCCGTCACGATCATCGTGGCCATCAAGATCCATGACATTCAAAGGTCCTGACATCAGACAGCATGTGCCGTAACACCAGCCACCATCCATTCATTCACGATGCAGCCCCCCGCAACAGCACCACCTCAACGCCGCTCAGCATAGCCACTTTCAAAGGATCAACCGGACCTGCTATCCCGGCATTCCCAAAACGGGAAGCCCAAGAAAATAAATCTCCAAAACCTGGCACATTTTTCCACCCCGAAAAAGTGACTGCCAAGACACCACGTTTACCACGCATTCCACCACGTTCTCACCATCAAAAAACCATTTCAAAACACCCGCTTTTCGCAAAAAACCCCTGCAAAAACGTCCACATACCAGCCCACAAAAAAATGTACGAAACAATCGCACCTCTCATCCGGCAAAAGCTCACCTCTCAAATTTTTCCAGAGTGAAGGCGGCGGCCTGGAAGTCCCCCCGCAACTCCACATCCACCCCATACTGCATCCAGAAAGACCCACTCGCCACCGCTGGAGTATCCGCCGAAAGCTTGCCATCAAGCGACGCAATCCGATACATAGCGTCCGGCCTCAACCCACGAAGGTAAATGCGCGGAAAGGGATAAAGCATTTGACTGGAGTGCAGAAACGCAAACGCCACGGCATGGTTTTGATCTTCTGATACAGTCTCGGTTACAGATTGCTCGCTTCCCTTTTGCGGGGAAATTAGCCGGTAGAGCGAGCCACGCTGCACCGTCTGCCGAATCTGCTTGTACTGTTCCACCATTCTTTTTGCCGTCTCAAAATCGTCAGCCTTCCAGTTGTTGAGATTTGCGCCAATACCCAGCGATCCCTGCATCGATGAGAGAAAACGGTATTCAAGAGAAAGAGATCGTTGATTCACCCACGTAGGGGAGTCGGTCACCCAAGCCATCATCACACCAGGCGCATAGGCATAAGTGAAGCCATCCTGAATCAGCAGCCGATCAAACGCATCCGTGTTATCCGAAGGCCACACCTCATCGGTATATCGCATGATGCCCAGATCGACTCGGCTGCCGCCGCCGGAGCAGCTTTCAATCTCTACTTTGGGGTGTTTGGCGCGCAACTCGTCAAGAATCGAATAAAGATTCTGGATGTAGTTGATGTAGACCTTCTTCTGATCGTCGGGCGCTACCGCAGGCCATCCCGGTTCGGACCAATTGCGGTTATAGTCCCACTTGAGAAAGGCAATATCATTTTCGTCAAGCAACTTGTCGAGAAACTGAAAGACATACGCGCGCACATCCGGCCTCGCCAGGTTGAGCATCAACTGATTGCGCCCCTCACTGCGAGGCCGGCCAGTGAAGTTCAGAACCCAGTCGGGATGCTTGCGGTAGAGATCACTGTCCGGGTTCACCATCTCAGGTTCGACCCAGAGTCCGAAGTCCATGCCAAGCGAATGCACCTTGTCGATCAGAGGCCTCAAGCCATGCGGAAACTTCACTGGGTTCACATACCAGTCTCCCAGCCCGGCACGATCACTGGCGCGTTGACCAAACCAGCCATCGTCAACAACGAAGCGCTCGACCCCGATACTTGCGGCCTTTTCAGCGAGCGTATCCTGCCCAGCTTCATCCACTTTGAACTCCGTGGCCTCCCAGGAGTTATAGAGAACCGGCCGCAGCTTCGCGTCAGGCCCATGCGGAAGGATGCTGGAGATCTCGAAGCGATGCAGCAGCCTCGACGCACCGCCAATGCCGTCGTGCGAATAACCAGCATAAAAGTTAGGCGACTGAAGGTGCTCACCTGCAGCCAGCCTATACCCAAAATCAAAGCTGTTAGGCCCTCCCGTAATGCGGATCTGCTGAATCTCGTCTTGCTCGATGCTCATCTGCCAGGAACCGCTCCATCCCAGCGCCCCAAACCAGACATCGCCGCTGTCTTGATCGTTCGAGCCATTTCGGTCGATCGCAAACCACGGATTGTTCTGATCACCAGTAGATCCTCGGCGACTCTCAAGGATCGTCTTTCCGGGTTGAATCAGCTGCTCGTGCAGGCTCCACTCTCCCGCCCAACGGCCCGTCAGATAACGCAGTCGATAGTCGGTCCCGCGCGGCAGATCCCAGGTGCCCGCAGCGATCTGTTCAATCGTCAACGAAGATGAAGTCCTATTCTGCACCTGGGCTGATCGACGAAGAACTCCCGTCGCTGCGTCTACCTGATACTGCAACTCGACGTAGACCTCGCGTGAGATGTCCTTGAGCAGAATCTTCAACCGTTTCCCATCGACATTGTGGGAGACATATTGCAGAACCAGATCTCGATTACCGTCCGGAAAAGTTACCTTCAGATCGGGCTCAACGTAAAGATCTCCACCCCAGGCCACAAACTCCTGCCGGGTAGTGTTGATCGAGGAATCAAAAGAAGACATCCCGGGATCGGAGTGTGCCATCGCAAAGTTATCCGCTGCACTAAGCCGCTTTCCCCAATACAACGTTTGCACCTGCTTCTTATCGTTGATACCGAGCACATAGGACATATCCGCTGCGTCGATACGAAAGACCTGGGTCCGGCTATCGAAGCGAATCGCTGCATCGTTCGACTGTGCCTGGACAAATCTTGGGGCAACGATGTTGACAGAGGCTATCCAGATCAAGACACCGAAGCTAAAACGGGTTCGAAGCAAATGCGCGGCACAGAAAAAAACCTTGTCGCTTCGTAGATCTCTCATTCCCCAGTTCCAAATCTTCATCGACTCGCTCCCTCTCTTCTCGCTGCCAAGTCTGCGTATAAAGTGCCTAACCGTCCTGCTGTTCATGACTCGATCGTCTTAGCTACGCCACAAACGACCTCGCCGTAAGACGTACTGTTTGACCTGCTTCTACGTGAATTGGCTTCAAAGTTTTTCCATAGCGAACCGTGCAATCTCCTCCTCGTTTGCTACGAATCGCAGCAAATGTAAGCCGGTTCGATCGCCAGTTCATATCAACCTCAAATCCGCCTCGTGCGCAAAGACCACTGACACGGCCAGTGGGCCACGCCGATGGCAGCGCAGGCAAAAGATGGATCGAGTCCCCCTGCGATTGCAGCAGCATCTCAGCGATACCCGCAGCGCCGGCAGTGTTGCCGTCGATCGCGAAGATATTCTGGGACGCGCCTGCCACGCCAGCTCGCGAGTAGGTCAGCAGGTTGTCTCCAGTAGCCTTCGAGAGCAGACCTATGAGATGTTGATGGGCTGCTTCGTCGTCCCAGAGTCTGGCGTAGTAGTTCACAAGATTGGCGCGGCTCCACTCAGTATCCTCCCACTTCGGATGATGGATACGCCGCTCCAGAGTGACGCGCGCGGCATTTGCCAACGCCGGAGTCTTTTCCGACGATATCTGGTTCTCCGGATAAAGAGCAATGAGGTGCGAGGTTCTTTCTTACATATATGGTGGAGCATCCAAAACACGGCTGGCTTGTGACTGGTCCATCCGATTCATCGGAGAATGCGTTCCGGGCGCCGTCGGGAGAGTGTCGGAATCAATTGAGAGCAGCCTCTCCGCTTCCAAACTCGGCCGACTCTTTGAATACGGGATACAAACGCTCCCGAAGAAACTCCATATCTCGATTAAAGCGAAAGTGTTCCCACATCTGAAGCGCAATCCAGATACCGGATGTTCCCGCCTGACTGACGCAGCTTCTCGATCAAAACAAAGAGTGGAGCTTGCGACTCCGAGAGGTTCCCTACCTCGGCGAGCCAGTAGTTTTGTTCTGTATTGATGTCCAGGTGAAAGTCGTCGGTCCAGCCCATACTGGACGCCAGCCCGTCATTCCAGATTCCCTGCAGAGCGAGAGGAAGCGGAGAGTTTAAACGCGAGCCAGCGATCGTCAGATACCGTCCATACTGGAAAAAGAGCGCACATAGCTCTGGATCGCTGGCTCCCCTTTCCAACAACCTCCGCCGCTGATCCGTTGGAATATTGGCAGCATCACTCCGAGATCCCAGATCGATCCGAACCCTGCTAAATAGTTCTCGATAATCGGCAACATGATTCCTCCGGAGCTCAGCGTAGGATTTTGCGGCTGCGGCCTGCAAAGACTCGTCACAGATCTTCCCTGGGTTGCGGCCACCATAGTTCGTCGCGATTGCGACCAGCAACGTAACTGCATCTGCGGCTTTTACCTGCAGCGAATCCTTTCCCGCCGAAATCTCCCCCCTTGGTGCAGGAGACGGAGATAGCACTCTATCGAGACGCCCTGATTCCCATTGCTATGCAGCCCCTCGAAGGCATTCCCCCGAAAGATAAGGGTGTCGTCTCCTAGAGAATTCACCGCACCAGGAATCTTGATTCCATCGAATGTCGCCGCAAAACTGATCTGTCCGGCGATGGGACTTGCAAGATGCAGGACAAGCACTTGATCGGGGTTGGAGCAGAACGACTCACGCGTGAAGAGATGCGGCCCCACTCGATATTCGATCCCTAAGATTCCGGTCTCGAGGTCTAACGCTCGCCGATAAGCCGTTTCACGCCCCGGCTCCTCGAACTCCAAAAGAAGATCAAACAAAGGGAGATTCGTTCCGAACGAGGTCGTGTGGCTTAGAAGGTGTTCTTCGCACATCTTCCGCGCTTTACCGTACTCGCCCCGAAAAAGGGAGCTGGCGTATCTCGCCGAGATGTTGGAGTGCCCCAGGGTTCACGTTCGATTCGCTCGCTGCTCCCGACCAGGCAGTCGTTTCGGTCAGGGCAACACGCTCTTTGCCAACGCCCCCGAAGACCATCCCGCCAATTCGGCCATTCCCAATGGGAACCGCCTCCAGCCACCGTTTCGCCTCAGTTGCATACCAGAGCGTGTTGCGCTCAGCGGCTACCGTCACGCGCTCCCCCTCCAAAGGTGACGACGACCGTCTTCTGCAGTCGAGGCATCCTCGCAGCGCGCATGGAGCAAAGCCAAGCAATCGACTGCCGGCACCGGTCACTGCCGCAGAGCGCAGAAATGCGCGTCTCGTAAGAGCCCTCTGCTGCGCGATTTTTCGTAGGTCGTCCGTTCGAAGAAACCTCGACTAAGAACTCTAACAGGCTTCCGTTTCCTGCGTGCGTGCGAGATCTGCTTGGGATAAGGTCTACCCCCTGGCAAGGCCAGAGATAAACGCTGGGAGTCTACTGCTTATAGACCAGTCGAGGCCCGCTGACCTGCTCTACTTTCAGGTCCACATCCACTTCAACGCGGTCGGCGATCTTCACAAAAGGTATCCCGCTTGTCATCCCATAGTCCTTGCGATCAAACGCCATAGCCCCTTTGATAACGCCGGTACCCGTGCCTTTACCTGAAACTGTCAGCTTCAAAGTCTCAGGTTTAGACACGCCCCTTATGGAAAAATTCCCAAAGACGTCAAAAGATTCAGGGCCAGTCTGCACCACCTTCGTTGAGTGGAACGTAATCGACGGTGATTGTTCAGCGTCGAAAAAATCCTTGCTCTTCAGCTTTTTGTCCTTCATTCCACTGCCGGTATTCACCGTAGCCGCCGCAATCCGGATATCCAGAACCCCCGTCGTCACATCCGAAGAGGTGAACTTCAAAGAAGCATCCCACTTATCGAATTTACCGACCAGAGCTACCGAGGCTTTAACGTAAAAGTTGATACTGCTGTCCTCTGGAGTAGTTTTGAAGACGGGAACTTGAGCCTTGCTTGGCGTCGGCAGCAAGACAATTGTCAGAAGACTGAGAAGAGCTAGTCGCATGGTGCTTGAGTTTGAACTCTCTCCACCCTGCTGTCAAACAAAAAGAAAGCCCGCGTCTAACCTTTCCGTTTCGCCGCCTTCAGCGGGCCAGCCCTCAAGATCTTCCCGCCTTCCTGAACGACATAAAGCTGGTTGACCTCAAGATTTTTGAGTTGATCCACCTGCCCGCTAAGCCATCGTATCTCCACCATATCCACCTTCTTGGTCCGGTCGAGTCCAAAGTGCATTCGCATATCGTTTTGCGAAAAATAGCTGCCTCCACTTCGTAGCTCATCAAGCTGCCTCGAAGGCTTTGCAGCATCGGGTGTCGTTGTAGCAGTCACAATCACCCGGCTTCCAATCCCGGAACGGTTTGACTTCACACCAACCAGTTTGATCTTGATCCAGTTACGATTCAGTGTCGAATCGCAGCGCAGAAGCTGTGGTCCTGCATTGATACAGTTCACGACGATATCCAGGATCCCCGTCGTTGTCGTAGCCGCCAAAGACACAGCCACGAGCCGGCACATCCTCCAGTATCCCCGGACCACCTTTATTCGTGACGTCCTGAAAGCGGCCGTTATGCAGGTTCCGATACAGACACTTATGCTCTGCGTATTTTAGATCGGCCTTTGACTTATCCACTTCAGGATAAACATGCGCATTCGACATCAGGATGTCGAGCCACCCGTCGTTATCCATATCAAAAAAGCCAACGCCCCATCCAAGCAGTCGCGTATTCTCGCCGAGACCGCTGGGATAGGTGTGGTCTTCAAACGTCGCATCCCCCAGAGATCCCTTCCTTTTCATCCCGAGCTCGCATCGCCAACCCAAGATGCAAATGCGCGACCGCAAGACTGGGATTACGTTCAATGGCTATTACAAACTCCTCTCGTGCGTGAGTCCAATCTTTTTTGCTGCGCATACAACTAACCAAGCTCGTCGTGAAGCTCAGCATTCTGCGAATCTGTGGCAAGCGCTGCCTTCATCTTTGTCACGGCAAGCCCAACCTGGCGATTTGCCGCAAGAGAACGTGCATATAGGGCGAGGACGTACGACGGCAGCGTGCGCTTCTGCAGCTGCGCCTCTGCTTCATATTTGGAAAATAACGGAATCGCCTTTCCTGCAAACCGATCTGTTCATACGCCATCGCGAGATTCATCTGCGCAGTACTTTCGTCGCTCTTTATCGCCAGCGCTCGTTCGACGCTCATAAATGCCTTTACAAGCCCCCGATTTACGAGAACTGCCCCAAGCGCACTGTGCCCCTGCTCAGCCTGCGGAGCGAGCTTGACTACCTGTTCAAAGTCAGCCTGAGCGCGCGTTCAAGTCTTTTTGAGCTAACGCAGCCTGACCTGCCCTCTACGCCGCATCCGCCTTCTTCAACGCATCTGGTGGCTCTTGCGAAAGAGCGACGTTCGACAGCACCATCCATGCAATCAATGCCGCCCTCACCGCAACGAGCTCGTCCTGAGGAAACCACGACAAGCGTACCCTCGTCTTCAATGAAGCGTTTCCAGTTTGGGTTCGTTCGCTGACTGTATCTTGTGAGAGATCTCGGTCTCTCGACTCGCGTCATCTGTCCTGCCCAGCGATCGATAAGCCTGTCCCAACAGACTATGCGTGATGTAGTTGTTCGAGTCCATCTTTTCAGCACGTTCCAAATACATCAACGCGCTGGCAGCATCCTGTCGCTTCAATAAAACCTTGCCAAGCAGAATATAGGGCCCCGTCGAATTTGGCTCCAGCAACAGCGCACGCTGCAACGATTGTTGAGCCTTCGTATAGTCCCCTGACCGGCTATACGCGTCCCCCAGCCTATCGTAGATGCTCCCATCCAGCGGATTACGGCTCCGTTCTTTCTCAAACTCCGCAATCGCCGTATCCAGATGCTCTCCGGCCAGCGCAACTTCGCCGAGTAGTAAATGGGCCAGCGGCAACTGCGGGTCTAACTCCAGCGCCTTCGCAGCAAACTGCTGCGCCACCGGCAGGCCATCTCTCCGCAGCAGCATTCGCGCAGCCAGAAGATAGGCCGCTGCCGAATCAGCAGCAAACCCATACTGTGTCGCGAATGCCGCACGCGCCTTGTCAAACTGATTGGTGTCGACATAACAAAGTGCGAGCACATAGTTGGGATCGATTTTGGTCAGCGCTGTCCAGCTGGACGTGGACTCGAGCAGAGGAATCGCATCCGCAGGCCGCCCCATGCGAAACAGCGTCAGGCCTCGCAGTTGCGTCGACTCTTCATCATGAGGGTCCTGCTTCAACGCACTCGCAAGCGCAACATCTGCATCCGTAAAATCATTCAGCGAATACAGCGCCAGCCCCCGCACCCGATAGACCCCTGCCTGCACCGGCTTTTCTGCAGCCAGCGTATCCAACTGCTTTAGTGCATCTACGGCAAGCCCGCGATCAATCATTGCCCGTAGCCGCGCAAGACTTGGCGTTGCTTCAATAGCCGAAGCTCCTGGAGAGGCCACCAGTGGCTCCGGCGCCTGCACTTTAGGTACATTTTGGGACAGACTCTGTGCAAGTCCAGATAGCAGGGGTAGCGCTACAAAGAAAGACAGGCAGCACGGTAACACTACTTTGAGCAGGCGAGGCATAGAAGATCAGGACCGAGTGTAACCGAAACTAAAGGGAGAGCCGTAGCTCCCCCTTTAGTTATACCCATGTTATTTCTAGAACTGAAAACGCCCCGAGAACTGCAACTGCCTCGGATTAGCCGAATTGTTCGGGAAGGGTCCGTTCGTAATCGAGCCTCCCTGGTCCACATTGCCGACAGGTGCGCCCCAATTGATATGGTTGAAGGCGTTGAAGCCATCCGCTCGCAACTGGAAGGTTAGCTTCTCACGAATAAGAAAGTTTTTCTGGATCGACAGATCGGCGTTGAAGAAATGCGGGCCGAAGACCGTGTTCCGTCCCACATTGCCGATCTGGTCGAGACCCGGCCGCGAGAAAGGCCCGTTGCCACTATCGATATTATAAGGCTGATAAAACAAAAGGTTATTACCCGGGATTCCTGTCTCCCGGGAGTGGAATTGGCGAGTGTCGCCGTTTACTCGACAGGGCGCATCAGACGGGACCTGCTGACTGCAGGTCGAATAGGTCAAGGTGAACGGCAAGCCGCTAGAGTAGTTGATCACCGGACTGATCTGAATCCCGCTCACGATCTGATTGACCACTCGGTTCGCGTTCGAGAGCAACAGCTTGTTCCTGCCAAACGGTAACTCGAACAATCCGTAAACGATAATCTGTTGCTGACGTAGCGCCCCGTCCCGGCCCGCAACGATATGCTTGTCCCAGGACGAGTAGTTTACCGAGTCGCTTAGTGCTTGCTGCCAGGCATAGTTGGCATTTAGTGAGATACCATGCGCATACGTCTTTGCTACCGATATCTGCAGCGCATTGTAGTGAGTATCGAGATTGTCAGAGAAATCCGTAATATCGTTCGTCCATAGGCAAGGACCGCTACACGCGGGCAGCGAACCGCCGTAATATCGCCGTAGAAGATTCTGGTTATTGACCGCGCCTCCGGGACCGATGCCATTGACGTACTGGCTTGTGCCATCCGGAAACTTGGGTAGATTCGGATTCCAGTGAAGCGCCTGCCCGTTGAAGGTCTGGCTTGGCGACAGGGAGATTGCGGCCTCATTGGGATTGGTTGTATTCCCAGATATGTCCCCGAAAGTATGGGTACCCTTATTGCCTACGTAGGCGACCGTCATCGACAAAGTGGGGGAGAACGACTGCTGAACGCTCAAATTCCAGGCATCAAGTGTCGGCAGACGAAGCGTTGTCGGCCGTGCGCGTGAGGTTACCTGGGAGCCCGGATTTGGCAACAGACCGCTCGCTGGTACTGCAACCGGTGTCGCCAGAGGTGGTCCTACTGCCAGGTCGAACGCTGAGGCAGTGTCGCTAGCCGTGATCGTCTGGTTCTGCAGCACCGGGAGGTTCTGCGTTGCTGCGTGTCCAAAGATCGACCCGAATACGCCAATGTCGAAGCTTCGTCCATATCCGGCCCGGATCACGGTCGCAGGAGTGGCCTGATACGCAACTCCGATGCGTGGGTTATACGCATTACCCGGCAGGCTGTAGTTCATATTGCTGCCAATGTTGCCGTAACCTGCCACCTGGAGAAAACCAGTGTTCAGGTTCAATAGCGCTCCGTTTCCCTTGCCATTCACGGTCTCTGGGAAGTACAGCTCATAGCGTAAGCCCAGGTTGACCGTCAGCTTCGGAGTGACGCGCCACGTATCCTGGGCATAGAAAAAGTCCCGCTTCTGAAACTCCTTGGCATTCGTCGTTGTACTCACATACCGCTCAAACTGAGTTGGGCTGCCAAGTACGAACGATGCAAATCCCAAGCCAGTCGTTCCATTGGCCCCGTTTGACGACGGACCGGTACCGAAGAACAAAAGGCCAGTACGGTCGTTGTCGCTCGGCACCCTCAGGTTGCGTGCATAACGGAGGTCAACACCGAACTTCACGCTGTGATTGCCTATCGTCCTGGTCCAGTTGTTCGCAAGCTGATACTGGTCTTCACGCTCGGTCAGCGGACAGTTGCAACGGTCCACGTTTAACCCGGCACCGTACTGCGGGCCTTGAGTTTGGCTATTGTTCGGCGGTCCGAAGCTGCCCACTTCCGTTAGCTGAAACGACGGTGAACCACTCGTGGTGGAATCTCCCAGATTCAAACCCGGCGCTCCAATGTTCGTCGCCAGATTTGTACCCGCGTCGTACTTCGATGTCCCAATGTTGTACCGGAAGTACCCAAGTCGAACGTCGGTAACCAACTTCGAGTTCACGGCAATGTCTACGCCCGCCGCTGCGCTGTCGTTTGCGCCCTGCGAGGTGCCACCGTAACCACCCAAGCCAAACCCCGATCCTCCAGCATCGCCAAAGATCGTCTTGCCGGTAAGTGTATCCGTGAAGCGGCTGAACCTGCCAAAAACGTGGGTTCTATCGTTGACCGTCCAGTCACCTCGAACGTCCCACTGATCGCTGTTGAAGCCGCCCGTCCCGCTACCTGCATAGTTATTCTTAATACCGGTGACTCCAGCTACCGGAGAGCCAGGCGTATTCGGAGCGTAAGGCACTAGAAGCTTGAGGAAGTTCCGCGCCGGCACAGACACGTCCGACGCGGGGATAACGTTGCTCGCGTACGGAACAGACTGGCCATTCACTTGGTGGTAGAGCTGTCCGACTGCCGGAGTATATTCGCTGAAATCGCATCCGGGCTGTCCAGTTACGGTGGTGGCCTGTCCAATGCAGGTCGAGACAAGGTGCGCCGTCGGAACAGTCTGCACGTTAGCTATACCAACCTTCTGTCTTACTCCTTGATAGTCTCCAAAGAAGAACAACTTATCCTTGATGATCTTTCCACCAATCGATCCGCCAAACTGATTCTTCAAGCCCTGAGGGAACGGGTTCGTCGCCGAAAGCTGGCCGGAGCCCTGCGAGAATGGTTCGCGTGCAAGGTTCGCGTTGCTTTCGCGATAGTCGAACGCCGATCCATGCCAGTTGTTGGACCCTGACTTCGTTTGCGCCGTCACCACCGACGATACTGCCTTGCCAAACTCCGCGTCGAAGTTCTGCGTTGTGATCTTCGTCTCGGACAACGAATCGGAGTTTGGGTTGACCACGATAATTCCGAGAATCGGGTCCTGGTTGTCGGTTCCATCCAATTGGAACGCAACTCCCGCAAACGCCTGCCCGTCTACTTCGATCTGTTTCGATCCCTGCGGATTCTCACTCGCCGCATGACTCCACCCGAGCAGTTGCGCGCCTGGTAAAAGCAACTGCAGATTCGTAAAATTCCTGTCTGGAATAGGCAGGTCTGTAATCTCCTTCGCCCCAAATGTCGTCGATACATCCGCACGGTCCGTCTTCAACTGGGGAATCGCATCAGCGTTTACCTCAACCGTCTGATCGGATCCTCCAACCGTCAGCGCTGCCTCCACCTTGATCGAGGTGTCAGCAGTAATCAGGATGCCCTTCTGCTCAAACCCCTTGAAACCCGACGCGCTAACCTTAACGTCGTAGACGTCGGGGATCAGATGTTCAACAGTAAATTCGCCGCTTCCATTAGACTGCACGGAAACTGACGTCCCCTTCGCGTTGTCGACAACTGTAATCGTCGCGCCTGGAACTGCAGCACCCGTGCTGTCCACGGTCGATCCGAAGATCGAACCATAGACCGCCTGGCCATACGCGACTGGCGAAGACACCAGAACACATGCAGCAAAGAGCAACCCGACCATTGCGCGCGTCACAAATCTCATTGCAAGCCTCCAAAAATGCTTCACGTTTGCTTACTTGTTTGGCAATCATCTCTAAGTGCTGCCGAATATCACTTCAAAAGTCGAAACCAATACAAACCTGACCGCGAAGTCAGGCCAACAACGCCTTGTCACAACCAAAACTATTGGCCTTTTGAATCGATCCGAAAAATACTCGCGCCGCCCGGACAATGTCAATAAGTTTGAACAGTTATTATTTTGCAAGTTATTGACAAACCAACCCTTTGGAAGGACTTCCAACAAAAATCTAGAATTGGTCGTACCTCTCTGGAGAACTTTACTTCACGACGGCTGGAAATTTTCTCTACAAATCATCTGAAAACAAACAGTTAGCTCCCATTCCCAGAGTCGCTTCGACTTCTCGTTGCAGAACGATATCCACCAAAAGGTTGACCACCTTCGATCTGTCAGTCCAATCGCGGCTCGCCTGGATGTCGATTTGTCTATACATTAACCACACACTTCAACCGACCGAATTGACTTGCATGAAGAACACCGGGATCTCGCGAACCGAGAACAAATCGTCAGCCTCCGCCGACTCGCAAACCAGCTCCGGCAGCAGGAAAGAGTCGTCCGCCACACCGAAGTACCGCGAGATCTTCGAGGATCTTCACTCTGGCATCAAGACCGGAGCCCTTCGTCGCGGAGACCGTCTGCCCAGTGAAACCGAACTCGGAAAGCGCTACAACGCCTCACGCATCACCGTGGCGAAAGCCGTCCATGAACTCCAGTTGCAGGGCCTCGTATCGCGACGTCCCGGCTCAGGCACCCACGTTCTCGCGCCCATTGCATCGGCCGATCACGTCTTCGGGCTTCTAATTCCCGATCTCGGCCGAACCGAGATCTTCGAGCCCATCTGCAACGGCATGATGCAGTCGCCTCTCTCAAGGCCCCACTCCCTCCTGTGGGGACACTCCATGGGCGAGTTCGCCCAGCAGCAGAAGGAGGCCGAACAGCTCTGCCACAAGTACATCGCGCAAAAGGTCTCCGGAGTCTTCTTCGCGCCGCTCGAATTCACTCCCGAAAAAGACATCGTCAACCGCCGCATTGCCTCTGCATTCGATCGCGCAGGCATTCCCGTCGTGCTGCTCGACAGGTGCTACGCCCCCTATCCTCTGCGTTCTAAGTACGACCTCGTCGGTATCGACAATCGCAGCGCAGGATTTCTCATCACCCAGCATCTGCTCCTTCACGGAGCCAGACGCATCGCCTTCGTCGCCAGGCGTCTCTCTGCCTCCACCGTTCACGGACGAATCGCCGGCTATCGAGAGGCTCTCCTGGCGCGAGGGGTCAACCTGCAACAGGACCTCGTTCGTATCGGTGATCCGGAAGATCCCAAATTTCTACAGACGATCCTCAACGACTGCCACCCCGACGCCATCGTCTGCGCCAACGACATCACCGCAGCCCGCATCATGCAGGGCCTCGCCGCTCGCGGAATACGTGTCCCGGATGAGATCCGCATCGTCGGAATCGACGACGTGAAATACGCGAGCCTCCTCCCCGTGCCGCTCACCACACAACATCAGAACTGTGCCGACATCGGCGCCATGGCAATCGCAACCATGCTGCAGCGACTCGAAAAACCCGACCTGCCCACGCGCGACATCCTCGTGCAGACGAAGACAGTCCTTCGCCGCTCCTGTGGAACCCATCCCTCGACAAACCACAAACTCACCTAGCCGGCCGCAACGAAACGCGCTGCGTTTTACCCCGTCGCGAAGGTTCTCCCCGCTCAAACCGCCATCGAAATGACATGACCATCGGTCGCGGCTCGCATCCCAAATGCTATAGTGTTGCGAACTCCCGGAGGCTTGTTTTGACCACCAAGTTACGCCATCCCAACACATCCTCTTCAGGCTGGCTGCGTCTCTTCGCAATCCTTGCCACCAGCGCTCTTTGGGTCTCCGGCAGCCTCGCTCTCAGTCAGACACCGCAGCCCTCGCCCGTCGCCACCGCCGCACACAACGACGGCCCCTGGTGGAAGCACGCCGTCTTCTACGAGATCTATCCCCGCAGCTTTCAGGACTCCAACGGCGACGGCGTCGGCGATCTCAACGGCATCACCCAGCGCCTCGACTACCTCAAAGGCCTCGGCGTCGACGCCATCTGGATCGCGCCCATGTACCCCTCGCCCCAGGTCGACTTCGGCTACGACATCTCCGACTATGAGTCCGTAGACCCACAGTACGGCACCGTTGCCGACATGGATCACCTCATCGCCGAGGGCAAACAGCGAAACATTCGGGTCATCCTCGACATGGTCCTCAACCACACCTCAGACAAGCACCAGTGGTTTATCGACTCCGCCAGCTCCCGCTCCAACCCTAGGCATGACTGGTATGTCTGGAACGACGGCGTCCCCGCCAACGGCCCCAACGTCACCGCCTATCAAAAGCGCTTCGAGCATGAAGGCCGCGTCCCGCCCAACAACTGGGTGTCCGGCTTCGGCGGCTCCGCATGGGAGTGGGTCCCGGCCGTCCATCAGTTCTATTATCACAAGTTCTACAAGCAGCAGCCTGACCTCAACTGGCGCAACCCCGCCGTCGAGAAAGCCTGCTTCGACGCCATGCGCTTCTGGCTCGACCGCGGTGTAGCCGGCTTCCGCCTCGACGCCATCCCCACCCTCTTCGAAGATCCCAAACTCCGCAACGAACCCGAGACCGGCGGCATCAATGCCCAGGGTGATCCCAACCTCAAAGACATCTACACCAGCAATCTCCCCGAGGTCCACGGCGTCATCCGGCGCATGCGCGCGATGGTAGAGAAGTACCCCGGCAACCGCGTCCTCATCGGCGAGACCTATCTCCCCGACACTGCCGCGCTGAATGAGTGGTACGGCGGCGCGGAGCACGATGAGCTGCAACTCCCCATGGACATGCTCCTCGGCTTCCACGGCGACCACGACAAGCTCGACGCCGCGAGCTTTCGCAAGTTCATCAACGAAGCCGAGACCCAGCTCAATGGCTCTCAACCGCTCTTCGTCTTCGATAATCACGACAACGTCCGCAGCTGGGATCGCTACAGCGACGGCGACCACAATCAGGCCATCGCAAGGCTTCTCGCCACCGTGCTTCTCACCTCACGCGCCACAGCTCTCATGTACTACGGCGAAGAGCTAGGCATGGTCACCTCGACGCCCACACGCAAAGAAGATGTAAAGGATCCCATCGGCGTCACCGGCTGGCCCAAAGAAAAAGGCCGCGACGGCGAACGCACACCCATGCAATGGGACGACTCCAGGAACGCCGGGTTCAGCGAATCATCCACCACCTGGCTTCCCGTCCCTGCCACCTACTCAACCATCAACGTGAAGGCGGAAGAGCTCGAACCCGACTCGCTCCTTAACTGGCACAAACAATTAATTGCGATGCGCAGAGACGACCCCACACTCCGCGATGGAAAACAGGTGATGCTCGATGAGTCAAACCCCTCGGTCCTCTCCTACGTTCGCGAGGGCGTCGCTGGCCATCCTTCAATCGTCGTGGCGCTCAACTTCACCGATCAGCCGCAGACAATCTCACTTGATCCCAGCAAAGCGAAGATCTCCGGCAAGACGGTGAACACGCTCCTCACCAATGCACCTGGTCTCAAACAAACCACCAGCCTCGAAAACATCACACTGCCGCCGTACGCCTCATGGATTGGACAGATCGGCTCCAACAAATAGCACCAGCACGGCAAAAGGGGTCGCTAGTGAACGAAACGCGGTTACGCACCTCAATCATCACCAACCATCTCCTCTGTGCAGCCCTTGCGCTCGGTACTCTCATACCGAGCGCACGTGCGCAGAGCGCCGCTCAACAAGTTCCGCCCGCAGCAGATCAAAAAAACACGACCGCTGACCCCTGGTGGAAGCACGGCGTCATCTACGAGATCTACCCGCGCAGCTTTCAGGACACCGACGGCGACGGCATCGGCGACATCAAAGGCATCACCTCCCGCCTAGACTACATCAAGCAACTCGGCATCGACGCCATCTGGATCACCCCCATGTACCCCTCGCCGCAGATCGACTTCGGCTACGACATCGCCGACTACACAGCCATCGATCCCCAGTACGGCACCATGGCCGACTTCGAGCACATGACCGCCGAAGCCAAGCGCCGCAACATCCGCGTCATCATGGACTACGTTCCCAACCACACCTCCGACCAGAGCGTCTGGTTCAAGGAATCACGCTCCTCGCGCACCAATCCCAAACGCGACTGGTACATCTGGCGCGACCCCAAGGGCTTCACCGCCGACGGCAAACCCATCCCGCCCAACAACTGGCAGAGCTGGTTTGGCCACTCGGCATGGGAGTATGACTCCACCACGAAGCAGTTCTACTACCACCACTTCTACGTCCAGCAGCCCGACCTCAACTGGCGCAACCCCGAAGTCGTCAAGGCCATGATGGATGTCCTCCGCTTCTGGATGGACAAGGGCGTCAACGGCTTCCGCGTCGATGCCGTCTCGCGCCTCTTCGAAGATCCCAACCTCCACGACGATCCCATCCTACCCGGCACCAACGCCTTCGGCGACCCCAACATCGTTCACAAATACACCGACAACCTCCCCGAAGTTCATGACATGCTCCGCGAGATGCGCAAGGTCGTCGACCAATACCCCGGCAATCCTGTCCTCATCAGTGAAGCGGACGAGCCCAACATCTTCGAACTCTCCAAGATGTACGGCGCCAACAACGACGAGGTCCAGCTTCCCATGGACTTCCAGGTCGCCGATGTCAACGAACTCAACGCATCGAAATTCCGCGAGCTCCTCAAAGAGGTAGAGAACAACCCGGCCCACGGCCAGCCTTACTTCTTCTTCGGCAATCACGATCAGGACCGCATCTGGGACCGCTACAGCATCGGCTTCGCCGACCCCGCCATGAAGGCCCGCATCGCCCGCATGATGGCAACTCTGCTCCTCACCTCGCGAGGAACCCCGCAGATGTACTACGGCGACGAGATCGGCATGGTCACCACAACTCCGACCCGTGTAGAAGACGTAAGAGACCCCGAAGGCATCACCGGCTGGCCCAAACAAAAGGGCCGCGACGGCGAACGCACTCCCATGCAGTGGAACGACTCGAAGAACGCAGGCTTCAGCACCGCAGCCGCCACCTGGCTACCTGTAGCTCCCAACTACAAGACCGTCAACGTCGCCATCGAGTCACCCGACCACGAGTCCATGCTCAACTGGTACAAGCGCCTCATTGAGCTTCGCCGCACCAATCCAGCCCTCTACGCAGGCAGCATGACAGTCCTCAATCCAAACGAAGAGGTCCTCTCCTACCTGCGTCAGGGCCCACCCGGCAAACCCTCCGTCCTCGTAGCGCTGAACTTCTCCGGCAAACCCCAAACCCTCCACTACGACTACGCCGCCCTCGGCCTAACCAAAGGCGCAACCGCCACCCTCGAAACCAACGACCCATCCCTCAACCACCCACCGCTCACCAAGCCAATCACCTTAGCCCCCTACGCAACCTGGATCGCAGAGGTCCAATAAACACTGGCCGATATGCTCATCAGCACGCACTCGTGCAGTCGCGAGCCCGAATTGTTCAGTGAGTGCATCGGCGACTATGGTTGAATCAAGAATGTTCCAGGCGATGTGGGCGTTTGATGGGTATCGATCTCCGGGAGGAATGACCTACTTCCCAAATATCCATTGTCGTCTTAACGGACGCTCCGGTCTTGTCCAGCGAAACGCGAGAACGGGAGTGATAAAAGGTAAAGGAGGTCGTCAACATTCTGATGCAATGTTCTTCTGACCGACACTTTCAATGGCCCCTCGAAAAGGTGGTTCTGCAGGGCTATTCCGTCCGTCTTGCTCCCATCGACTACTCTCATCTCGACCAGCTTTCTCTTTGGTCGGGAGAGGAGGACATATGGCGGTACATGACTTTTGCGCGCCTTGAGTCGAGAGACGAACTGCAGGCTTGGATAGGCACTGCTATGGATGCCAATGAGCGCGGCACTGAGATGAACTTCGCGATTATCAACGAAACGAGTCAATCCGCAGTCGGAACAACGAGCTTTTACCGGGTCGTACCGGAGCATAAGAGACTTGAAGTGGGAAAGTCCTGGTTAGGAGCTGCTTACCGGCGAACACACATCAACACGGCCGCAAAATATTTATTGCTCAACCACGCTTTCGAAACGCTTCTGGCAAACAGGGTCGAGCTGAATACGGACGCAAGAAATGTTCGATCACAACGTGCCATGGAGCGACTCGGCGCGGTGTGCGACGGAGTCTTGCGTTGCCACACGATTATGCGCGATGGTTTCGTTCGCGACACGATGAATTATTCCTTTACGATGAACGACTGGCCTGCAACGAAGATCCGACTTCGGAGTCTACTGGAAGCCCGTATCTCTTAGGGCAAGACGCTAGTTGACGCCAAAAGGCCGATGCGCTCCGCGAAGGTTTAAAGTAGTGCGTTCAGGTCGGCCATCTCGCGTGTAAATCGGCGATTGAGCAACAACTAAGCTTGCTTCTGCTTGCGGGTACGCTGAATGCCGCGCTGGTAGACTTCTCGCATCAAGCAGCGGGGCGTTTCACGATGCCATCGAAAGCTACGTCTGTCGTTATCAGGCCTGCCAGAGCCGAGGATGCCGTAACCTGTGGGCAGATCGATTATGACGCCTTCACCGCCATCAGCTCTGCTCATGGTTTTCCACCCGACTTCCCCCAACCTGAGATGGCGATACGTGCAATCTCCTCGATGTTTTCAGACCCTGACTGTTATTGCGTTGTGGCAGAGATCGACGGCCAGATCGTCGGCAGCAACGTCCTTGACGAGCGCTCCATCATCCGCGGCGTCGGACCCATAACGATTCACCCTCGAGTACAGAATAGGGGGGTTGGCCGTCTGCTGATGCAGGCCGTGCTGAATCGCGCCCGTGATCGCGGAGCCGCCGGAGTACGGTTGGTCCAGGCGGCCTTCCACAATCGCTCCCTCTCCCTCTATACCTCCTGCGGCTTCGACGTCCGTGAGCCGCTCTGCTGCCTTCAGGGACAGACTCGCGAACGCAGCTTTCTCGGATGCGAGGTGCGGCCCGCTACCCCGGCCGACGAGGATGCCTGCAACTCGCTCTCTCATCGCGTTCATGGCTTTGACCGTGCCGTCGAGCTGAAACAGGCCATCTCGCGTGGCACAGCCCAGGTCGTCGAACGAGCAGGCCGCGTTACCGGATACACAACCCATCTTGGCTTCTTTGGCCACTCCACGTCGGAGACAAATCCGGATATGCAGGCGTTGATCGCCTCCGTAGACTCTTTTGCCGGCCCCGGAATCCTCGTCCCCTCCCGCAACAGCGCGCTGCTGCGCTGGTGCCTGCAGAATGGTCTCCGCGTGGTTCAGCCCATGACGCTGATGAGCACCGGGCTGTATAACGATCCCGCCGGCGCCTGGCTGCCATCCATCCTGTTTTAGCTTCCGGCCACCACCTGCTCGATCTGTCGAGATCGCTGGCAGCACGCATACCCTACCAACTCAAAGTCACAGCACTCTGCTGGTACCCGGTACCCTGCGGAAACTTCACCACCAGCTTCTCCAGCCCGGCCCCTTTGCCGGCTGCCGCACCCACAATCGTCCCGCCTTCAACATGGAGATTCAGCTTTGCCGCATTTCGCCGAACCATTAGCTCAACGACCGTCCCCGCCTCTGCCTCAAGCTCCAGCTTCAACGAGTGCGCCTCCGAGACCTCTCTCAGCACCTTCATCTGCGCCGTCCGCGCTCCCGGCAGCGGCAACCCATGCGGCACCGCAACCTCAATCGCCGGCAACGCAAAGACCACCGACGAACCCTCCGCCGAAGCCCGCGAATCCTTCACCACACTGGCCAGCCGAACCGCCGGACCCGAGAGCGTACTCACCTTCACCACAAGACCACGCGCCTCACGCTGATACTCAAGTGAGCACACAGACGCGCCCGCATGAAGCCTCTCAACCGCAGCATGATCCCAGTCAGCAGGAAGATGCGGATCAAGATGAACCGAACTCGAAAGCCCGTCCACATCAATGCCAAACAAACCACGCAACGTCGGGGTAATCACCATCGCCGAAGACCAGAGCTGATGACTCGTACTCCGGCCGAAAGGTTGGAAGAACGCACCCGACAACAACTCCGTCACCGCGCCCAGATCCTGCGTCGTCGTCAGATCCGCATTCTGCATCAAGTGCGCGTAGCCAGCCAGAGAATGTCCCGCGCGGTACTCCGCAACTGACACCCACCCCGTAAACAAAGGCCAGACCGACCCCTGATGATAACTGATCGGATCGTAAATAGGATCGCTCTCGGCCACATCCCTCAGCCCCCAGTCGGTAGCAAAATCATGCGAAGCCCACCGCTGAAAGCTGGCCTGCGGATGAGCCAGCCCCTCTCCGCCGTTCCACCACGCAATCGCCGGATAGACCGTAGCAGCGCGGTCAAGCGACCCATCAGTGTTCCGACTGAAGGCATAGGCCTGCCGCGAAGCATCGTAGTACTCCGTCTCAATCTTCTTCGCCAACTCAACACCACGCGCATCGGCAGCATCAGCTAGCGCCTGATCCCCCAGCAGCCCAGCCAGCTTCGCCGTCGCAGCCGAAGCCTGCTGATCCAGCAGCGCAAGATAGATCTCCTGGAGCGGCATCCCGGTCGGCCAGCTCTCCACCCACCCGGTCCCCTGAGAGTTGTCGTAGATCCCGTCTCCATCGCTGTCATGCGTCGTCTCAAAACGCCACGCCTTCTCAACGATCTCTCGATGCTGCCGAAGAAAATCTAAATCCCCGCTTGTCCGCACGTAGTCCAGCATCGCCGTCAGAAACAGCGGCGTCGAATCAGCAGCAGCATAAGCGTAAGAGAAGTTCTTCCAGTCAAAGTAAGCCGCAGTCTGCGGATACTCGTGCATAATCTTCCCATCATCACGCTGCCGCTCCATCAGGAACTCAAGCTCGTCGCGAACCAACCCAAAGTCGCCAAAGCCATTCACCGCATAGAGCGTGTACAAGCTGTCGCGCCCAAAGAACCAGCCAAATCCAGGCCTCGCCGAATCGCCCGACGAGTAATATCCCGCGACCAATGCAATCTCCCCACTCGGTTGCGCTTTCGCCCTCAATTGCTCAATCGACATCTCCGCCCAGGCGAAGTCGTCGTCCAATCCAGCATCCGGGGTGCGAATCGCCGTCAGGCTCTCTCTCATCCCGGCATATCGCGCCGCGTGCTTCGCATACGCCTGCGGCAAAGTAGCATTCAACCGCTCCAGCTTCCCCTGAAGCGCGGCGCTCGTCGCCGTCTCCACCGTATCTCCCATCGCCATCAACAACGGGAAGTAGCGATTCGTATCCCGCTTCGGATCGAAGTGCAGCTTCAGCTCCAGCGGGTAAAACCGCGGCTTCTCCTGATAAGGAGCCAGAATCCCCGGCTGCGTATTCGGCATCGCCACAGCTCCCGCGAGATTGGGGAAGTCAGTATGCAGCACATAGAACCCGCCATCCGACTGCTTCACCCACTCCGCCGACGGAACCCCCTGGCTGCGTTGTGGCCACATCGGCCGCATCTCCGGCGTAAAGCTGAAGGTCAAATCCATCGGCCGCGTCGAGTCGATCTGAAACATCACCACCGCGCCCGTCCCATCCTCCGCATCGTCCTGCGCAAACATGATCTGCCGTACCGCGAAGGCAATGTGCGAATACGTAATCACAGTATGGTCAGGAGAAACTTCGATCTCCGCCGCATCCCCATTCAGGTCGATCGGAACCGAATAGCCCTCAACATCCGCTCGAATCGCGAAGTGGCTAAGCAGCTTGACCGGCAACACCCACGCCTCAAACGTCCCCTCCTGCTGACCCACCATGACGCCGCGTGTCCCCGCCACAGTAAACGGCTTTCCGGCTTCAACATGACGTCGAATCGCCAGCGCACTGTCGTTCATAGGAAACGCATCGACCGGCCGCAAAGCCCCCGTCTGGGCGGCCGCAATCCCCCCAAGCATGACCACCCCTGCAAAAGCAGCTCTCATCGACTCCTCCACCTCAAAAGACCACCAGTCTACATGCTGCCGTGTTCTCTAACGACGAAGTACGATGCGACTGATAAGATGCCGCACATGGTTTGTAAATCCCTGTTCTCCATCTCGTTGCTGGCCATCGCGATCTCCTCTGTGCACGCCGCATCCCCAACGGCCGGTCGCTACCAGAGTGATTCAGCCGCCATGGTTGGAACCAAGATGCTTACCGCCTCAGAAGCAGCGAAGCTCCTGCCCGCCACAGTCTTTTTCCGTGGGCAGAGCGCGCCCATTCAATCCAGAAACTCGGGCGGCGTGCAATTCGCAAAGGACGCGCTTCTTCTAGTCGCCCTCGTAGACACCGCAGGCTACTCCAGTTCGGTCCAGGAGAAATATCAGGCATATCTAATCACAGAGGCATCCATCGATATCGCAGGGCATTCGCTCAAGCCAGGAGCCTATGGCTGCGGATTTGTTGCCGGCAATACCTTCGTCGTCATGGACATCGGCGGCCACGATCTCTTCTCCGCCCCTGCCGCCAAAGACGCCACCCTCCGTCGTCCGACTCCTCTGCAGATCTTGCCCGCACCCAGCGGTACCGGATATCGCCTTTACGTCGGTCGCGACTATGTCGACTTTGCGCAGACTTCCCTTGAGAGAAGCAACCCCACTCCTCTCCATCCGTGATTACAATCGGGCTCAGATGCAACACTTCCAGACACGCTCGTTTCTGTTATGTATCATCGTCGCGACTACTCAGCTAGCGCAGGCACAAACGAACTCCACGCCGGCAGCTTCTTCACAGACCTCTCCGACCGACAGAGTGAAGGAAGCTGAACAAGCGTTTCGTGCCGGGTCCACAGCCTATCTCCGTAATGATCTGCTCTCCGCGCACATTCAGTTTGCCAAAGTCGTCAAATTAGCCCCTGAGGTTGCCGCCGGCCATAGTGCCTTTGGCACAGTCCTACTTGCTGAGGGAGACCTCGCATACGCTGCGGATCAACTCGAACAGGCCCACAAACTCGATCCGCAGAACTCGGATGCAACACTCAACCTGGCGATCGCTTACTCTCAGCTTCGCGAATACCAGAGATCAGTACAGATGTTTCAGCTCCTCGACGAAACGAAGAGCGATGCAGTACAGGCGCTCACGCCGCAAGCCTCCATCGCCTACGCCGCCGCCCTCGCAGCGACGGGACAACCTGCCACCGCTCAAAAAAAGTTGGAGGCGGCTCTCAATAATTCGCCTGATAACGCTGCTCTGCACGATAGTCTGGGCACCATCCTCGCACAACAGCAGACCTACAGTGATGCCACAGTTCAGTTTCAGCGTGCTATCTCGCTGGAGCCATCGCTGGCATCCGCGCACTATCACCTCGGCTCCATCTTTCTCAATCAAGGCAACCTCGCAGACGCAGTCAGCGAACTCACCAAAGCGAATGACCTGTCCAAAGGAAATGTCGAGTATGCACTCCAACTTGGTCGTGCCCTACGAGCGAACGATCAGGAAGACGAGGCACTTACCGTACTGCGACATGCGCTGGTCGTTGATCCGGCATCGACAGACATCAAATACGAACTCGCCCTCACCCTGCAAGCGAACGACAACCCCCGCGAAGCTATACCCCTCTTTCAAGAGGTTGTTGCGGCGCGACCTCAGGACTCCGCCGTACTCACGAACCTCGGACTCGCGCTCGTACAGACAGGCGACGCAAAGGGAGCCATCCTCTTCTACCTCCGAGCCCTCGCGCTGGATGAGAAAAGTCCCACCCTGCGCCAGGATCTCGGCGTCGCCTATCTTCAACAAAGCGATCTCAACCACGCCGTCGAGCAGTTTCGTGCAGGTCTTCTGGTCGAACCCGACAACTCACATCTCCACTACGATCTCGGACTGGCGTTGAAGTTGAAAGACGATCCAACCGCAGCGGCCGCGGAGTTCGTGCGCGCCGAGCAACTCGATCCCAAGCTGCCTGATCCGCCCTACACTCTCGGCGTTCTCTACATGCAGCTCGGACGTTTCGCAGAATCGCAGGTCGAACTGGAGAACGCCACCGCGCTACGCCCCGGCAACGGCGAAGCCTGGGCGCTCCTTGGTAATGTTTACAAAAGTAACAACGATCCCGAAAAAGCTGCAGCCGCCTTACGACGCGCCATCGATCTTCTGCCCAACCAGCCCAGTCCACACATCAGCCTTGCCGCCATCCTCAGTCAGCAGGGAGACTCCGAAGGCGCAGCAGTCGAACGCAAAAAGGCCGCATCCCTCAGCCGCATCGCCGTCAGCCGCCAACGTGCCAACTTTGCCCTCGATAGCGGCAAGACCCTCCTCAAGCAAGGCAAGACCGCCGATGCCATATTTCAATTGCAAACCGCAGTCGAAGCAGACCCAAACTACAGCGAGGCACACTCCGCGTTGGCCGACGCTCTCGACAAACAGGGACGAAGCGCCGATGCCGCCCTCGAACGACAGAAAGCCAAGAAGCTTCTCGCGAATACTTCTTCCGCGGGTGAGGATCCTTCTCCTCATCCATAGAGGCGGTACTACAGTGCAATCAAACCGTTTTTCTCTCTGCAGACTAGGCTTCTCTATACCGTGTACCGATTTCAAGACTCTTTCAATCCCTTCCGATTTTGTGATTACAATTACCACGGCAAAAAGAACCTCGAACACCAGTGCCGGGCCATTGCCTCAGGAGCGTCCATTTGAATTGGTCTCGCCGTAACTTTCTTACCTCGCTTTCGACCACCGCACTGGTTCTTTCGCTTGAAGATGTACTGGCTCTGGCCGCGCCGCAGACCTCTCAGCCGGCCCAACAGATGGGATCGCGCCCCACCTACGACGCCGTACCCCGTCCCGCCCCGAAAGCCCTTCCCTCTCCCGTCGCAGGCACTCCGCTCGGCATCAGCTTCATCGACGTCGCACGCCAGTCCGGACTCAACGCAAAGACGATCTACGGCGGCGAACATAAAAATCGATACCTCCTCGAAACCACCGGCTGCGGCGTCGCCTTCTACGACTACGATCATGATGACTGGATCGATATCTTCCTGGTCAACGGCACGCGGCTCGAAGGCTTTCCCAAGGGGCAGGAGCCCATCTCGCGCCTCTTCAAAAATAATCGCGACGGTACCTTCACTGACGTCACCCTCAAAGCCGGGGTCGGCCGAACTGGCTGGGGACAGAGCTGCTGTGTCGGTGACTACAACAACGACGGCTGGAACGACCTCTTCGTCAGCTACTACGGTCAAAATGTTCTCTATCGCAACAATGGCAACGGCACCTTCACCGATGTTACCGAGAAGGCTGGCCTGCTCCAATCGAAGACGCGCTGGAACTCCGGCTGTGCCTTTATCGATTACGATCGCGACGGCCATCTCGACCTCTTTGTCGCCAACTACATCGACTTCGACATCAAGACAGCTCCCCTCCCCGAAGCAGCCGGCTGCGCCTACAAAGGCATTCAGGTAGCCTGCGGCCCTCCCGGTCTACAAGGCGGCAAGAACATCCTCTACCGCAACAACGGCGACGGCACCTTCACCGACGTCTCACAAAAAGCAGGCATGTGGGACACCATCGGCACCTACGGCTTATCCGTAGCTGTCTCCGACATCGATGGCGACGGCTGGCCCGACATCTACGTCGCCAACGACTCCACCGCCGCCACCTTCTACCAGAATCAGAAAGACGGAACCTTTAAAGATGTAGCCATCGAGGCCGGCATCGCATACTCTCCTGACGGCAAGCCACAGGCCGGCATGGGCGTCTCTATTGGCGATTTCAATCGCGACGGTCGCTTCGACATCGTCAAGACAAACTTCGCAGGCGACACCGACTCCCTCTACGTCAATCTCGGTGACGGAAACTTCGATGACCATACCTACATGTCCGGACTGGGCGTCAACACTCGCTATCTCGGTTGGGGCGTCGGCTTCTTCGACATGGACAACGACGGCTGGCCCGACATCTTCATCTGCAACGGCCACGTCTATCCCGAGGTCGACGGAACAGCCATCGACGCGCCTTACGCCGAACACAAATACCTCTACCGCAATCTGCGCAACGGGCAGTTCGAAGAGGTGACAGTGCAAGGAGGCCCCGGCATCACCACACCCGCCCCCGGCCGAGGTTGCGCCTTCGGCGACTACGACAACGACGGCATAGTGGACGTCGCCGTCAACTGCATCAACAGCCTTCCTCAGCTGCTCCGCTGCGAATCGACGACTGGCCGCAACTGGATCAAGATCCGCACCGTAGGCACAAAGTCGAACCGCGCCGGCATCGGCGCAAAGATCAGCGTCACAACCACAACACCAGACAGCGCCAAACCTTTTATCCAAATCGACGAAGTGCGAAGCGGCGGCAGCTACTACTCACAGAACGATCTCCGAATCCACTTCGGCCTCGATCACTCCGCTAAAGCTGATTCAGTCGAAATCAAGTGGCCCTCCGGCACAACGGACAAGCTCACAGACCTTGCGGCAAATCATCTTTATGTCATTCAAGAGGGCGGAAAGATCCTGAAGACAGTTGCCATGGGAGCCTCATCGCAATCCAAAGCATTGACCACTCCAGCGACGGCCTCAAAGCCATGAAGCTTCGGCTCCTTCTTCAAACCGCGGCCATCATCCTCTTTGCGGTGACCGCATTCGGAGAGCAGCAGCCCTATCCACCATCGACCGATCATCCTCCCCCGGCGTGGTTTGTGGATGTCGCCTTGAAGGCTGGGATCACCGTCCGCGATGTCAACGGGAGCGTTGAATCCAAACGTTACATCATCGAGGCCACCGGCTCGGGCGTCGCCATCCTCGACTACGACAACGACGGCTGGCCCGACATCTTTCTCGTCAACGGCACCAACCTGCCTGGCACCACCTCCGCTGCTGGCCAGGCAAAGCCCACCAATCATCTCTTCCACAACAATCACGACGGAACCTTCACCGATGTCACCGTAAAGGCAGGCCTGGTCTCCACTGGATGGGGCCAGGGAGCATGCGTTGGAGACTATGACAACGACGGATTCGACGACATCTACGTCACCGGCTACGGCAAAAATCGCCTCTTTCACAATCAGGGCAATGGAACCTTCAAGGAGGTTGCGGAGCAAGCAGGCGTCGCCGGTACAGGCAAGGAGTGGGGCACCGGCTGCGCCTTCATCGACTACGATCGCGACGGCAAGCTGGACCTGGCCGTCGCCAACTACGTGCACTTCGACCTTGCTCGCACTCCAACACCCGGCCAAACCTCTGGATGCATCTGGAAGGGGGTGCCCGTCATGTGCGGCCCACGCGGCCTCGAGAGCGCACCGAACATCCTCTACCACAACCTCGGCGGCGGAAAATTCGCAGACGTCAGCAAGTCCAGTGGATTCGAGCGAACACAAGGCCACTACTGCTTCTCCATCACCACGCTCGACTACGACGACGATGGCTGGCCCGATCTCTACGTCGCCTGCGACTCCACACCCGCCATCCTTTATCGAAACAACCACGATGGGACCTTCAAGGACACAGCCGCCGACGCCGGCGTAGCCTTCAACGAAGACGGCCGCGAACAAGCCGGAATGGGATCCACCGCGGCCGACTACGACGGCGACGGCAGACTCGACCTCTTCAAAACCAACTTCTCCGACGACACCTCCACCCTCTATCGCAACAATGGCGACGGCACCTATACCGACATGACCTTCGCCGCAGGTCTTGGCATCAACACCGATGCCCTCGGCTGGGGCGCCATGTTCGCCGATATCGACAACGATGGATGGCCCGACCTTCTCGTTGCGAACGGCCACGTCTATCCCGAGGTCGACTCCGCCAAACTAGGTTCCTCCTATCGCGAGCCTCGCTTCCTCTACTACAACCAGGGCAACGGAAAGTTCCGCGACATCAGCAAGACCTCCGGCCCCGGGCTCGTCGACCCACGCTCCAGCCGAGGCCTCGCAATCGCGGACCTCTTCAACGACGGCCGCCTCGAAGCCGTAATTAACAACCTGAGCGATCGCCCAATGCTTCTAGTCAACCTGGCGAAGAATCAGAACCACTGGCTCGGCCTTCATCTCATAGGTACATCCTCCAACCGCGATGCCATTGGCGCGCGCGTCACCTTGAAATCGGCAAAGCGCCTCTGGGTAGACGAGGTTCGTGGCGGCTCCAGTTACAACTCGTCAAGCGATCTCCGTCTTCACTTCGGCCTCGGCGCGGAGACGCACCTCACGAGCATTCAAATTCGCTGGCCCAACGGCCAAATGGAGATCTTTGACCCTCCCGCTTCGTTGGATCGCATCATTAACCTGACCGAGGGAGATGGCCGCGTGCCATCGGCGAATTAAAAATAGCGACAGTGCAAACAACACTCTCAACCACCCTTCCAGGGTCTATGGTAAACATGAGGCTGCATCAACCATCCGGCAAACCGATGCACAGACGAGGGACTTAGCTTCTCCCGCGAATTCGAAACTGGAAGACTATGAAGACTATAAGGACACGCTCGTGACCGTTCACCATCGTTCTCGCCACGGTTCACCTTCCATCACCTTTGCTCTCTACACCGCGCTTTTTTTGAGCGCAGCGGCATCAATCGCCCAGTCCACGTCCCCAAACTCCCATTCGACCGACACACAGTCTGACAAGCCTCAAGAGGGCGGCCAGGCGCCGGCAACAGGAGGATCAAACACCGGTGGCGCTCATCCCGCAGTCCTCGACGAAGAGAAGAGACCCATCACCGCCGGGGGCTTCGTAAAGAGTGGCCCCATCATCTTTCAGGACATAGCCGCAAAAGCCGGACTAGCCTCATGGACCCACACCATGGGCACGCCCGAAAAAAAATTCATCATCGAAACAATCGGCTCTGGCGTCGGACTGATCGACTACGACAACGACGGCTGGCTCGATATCTATCTCGTCAACGGCTCCACCTACGACGCCATCAGCGGCAAAGCAACAACACCCCACGCTGCTCTCTTCCACAACAACCACGACGGCACTTTTACTGACGTCACCACGAAGGCACACGTCACCAATGATCGCTGGGGAATCGGCGTCGCCATAGCCGACTACGACAATGACGGCTGGCCCGACATCTACATCACCAACTTCGGCAAGAACCGCCTCTACCACAACAACCACGACGGCACCTTCACCGACGTCGCCGAGAAAGCCGGTGTCACTCTCGGCAACTGGTCCACCGGCGCCACCTGGGGCGACTACGACGGCGACGGCAGGCTCGATCTCTTCGTTCCCGGCTACGTTCACTATGACCTCGCAAATCAGCCCGGATCTGGCGGCAAAGAAGTCTCCTACAGCTTCTGCCAGTTTCGCGGCGAGAAGGTAATGTGCGGTCCCCGAGGTCTCAAAGGAGAGTCAGACCACCTCTTTCACAATAATGGCGACGGCACCTTTACTGACGTCAGCGAGAAAGCCGGTGTCTCCGACAAAAACGGCTACTATGGTCTTGCCTCTGTCTTCGTCGATGTCAACAACGACGGCAAGCCCGACCTTCTCGTCGCGAACGATTCAACGCCGAACTACCTCTACATCAACAAGGGCGACGGCACCTTCGAGGACGCAAGCTACGCCTCCGGATACGCGCTCAATGAGAATGGCCGCGAAACAGCTTCCATGGGCATCGCCACTGGCGACTACCGAAACAACGGCCTGCTAGACATCTACAACACCACATTTTCCGACGACTACAACCCGCTCTACCGCAACGATGGCGACGCCAACTTCACCGACATCAGCTACCAGATGGGCATCGCAGAACCCACAATTCCGTTTCTCGGCTGGGGCACCGCATTCCTCGACTTCGACAACGATGGCTGGAAAGATCTGATGGTCGCGAACGGCCACGTGTATCCTCAAGTCGATCGCACATCCTGGGGAACCACCTGGGCCGAACGCCCACTCCTCTTTCACAACATCGACGGCAAGAAGTTTGATGTTGAACCTGCGGTAGAAGGCACCGCGCTCGCAAGCCTCTACGTTGGCCGCGGCATAGCCGTCGGAGACCTCTTCAACGACGGCAGGCTGGATGTTGTCATCAACGCCCTGGACGGCCATCCCGGCCTGCTTCGCAACGTCTCGCGAGACAATCATCATTGGATCGAACTGAAACTGATAGGCGGTCCAAAGAGCCCTCGAGACGCCATCGGCTCCACGGTCTATCTCACCGCGGGAAGCCAGAAACAACGCGGAGACGTAACCTCCGGCGGGAGCTTCGCCTCCACCCACGACCCCCGTGTCCACTTCGGCCTCGGCGACATCGCAACCATCGACTCCGTTGAAGTTCACTGGCCAAGCGGAACCAAAGAAAAGTTCGCAGTCACCAAGGTTGACCAGATCGTCACCCTGACAGAAGGGAAAGGAAGTAGATTCTAACGGCTTCCATCTCCCCGCCACTCAACCTTTCGATTGAGATCTCTACCCACCCGTAGGACGATGGCTAATAGTCGTACAGCTTCAATAGAATTCACCATTGCTATGAAATTGCCTTACAGCCGGATCGTTCGCATTTTTTTCTGTACCGTGCTGTGCGGCGCAATCGCCTCCTTTTTCCTGGCCTTGAAAGGCGACGGGACCCACGCCTCTGACGCCCTCACTACCCCCACGCAACGTGAGGTTTACACCGAATCAGTCAAACAGCATTACAACTTTCGATTCGGCACCGATCAGCCCTTCCTCCCGTCGAATGCAACCACCGACACCGGCCAGTTCATCAACCCCAAAGCCTTCCCCACTGCCAAATACTGCAGTCACTGCCATCAGGAGGCGCACGCCGAGTGGCGTCAGTCCGCTCATGCCAACTCCTTTCGCGCCCCCTGGTACATCCGAAACACAAACCTGCTCACCGCGGAAAAGGGCATTGAATATACCCGCCACTGCGAAGGCTGCCACAATCCAATCGCCCTCGTTTCAGGCGCACTAACCAAAGGCTCACCAGTAAATCGAAAGTTCGACGAAGACGGAATCACCTGCACCGTCTGTCACTCCATCCAGAAGGTTGACGCCCGCGGCACAGGCAGCTACGTTCTCGCGCAGCCAGCAGCTCTGCTCGACGACAACAGTCAACCCATCTACGGCGAGGTCTCCGACAAGGAGATCCTCGCCCATCTCGACCGCCACTCCAAAGCCGTCATGAAAGACTTCTATCGCACCAGCAACTTTTGCGCTGCGTGTCACAAGGCCGCTCTTCCAAAACAACTGAACGACTACAAATGGCAGCGCGCAATCTTCCTCTCCGACGAATGGCAGCTCTCCTCCTTCGCAAAACAGTCGCCGCTTCCCTTCTACGTAAAGGATCAAGTCTCCACCTGCCAGACCTGCCACATGACCCGCGAAGATCTCACCACCTCCGACTCTGGCGCGAAAGAGGGCAAGCTGGCCTCTCACCGATGGCTAGGCGCGAACACCGTCCTTCCCAAGTTCTACAACTACGACACCCAGATGGAGAAGACCGTAGCCTTCCTCAAAGCAGGCGTCTTCAACGTCGATATCTTCGGCCTCGAGAAAAACAGTGGCAAGATCATCGCGCCTCTCGGCAACGATAGCTTCACCGTCTCGCCCGGCGACCTCCTCACCGCCACGATCATCATTCAGAACAAAGGCATCGCACACAGCCACGTACCCGAGCAGCGCGACATGTATGAGAGCTGGGTCGAATTCGAAGCCGAGGACGCCTCCGGTCGCACCCTGATGCACTCCGGCGCGATCCAGCCCAATGGCGACCTCGACCCCCGCGCACACAGCTTCACCAATCGCCTCGTAAACACCAAAGGAACCATCAACGATCTCCACCAGGTCTGGGATAATCGCGTTGTGGCTTACAACAACACCATCGCTTCAGGCCGATCCCAGCTCGTCCGCTACCAATTCAAAGTACCCGCCGACGCAACCGGCCCCCTCACCGTCACCGCACGGGTCAACTATCGCCGATTCGATCAGCACTTCATGGACTTCGGAATGGGCAAGCACTACGAGATGCCGGTCGTTGCTATGTCCGAGCGCACACGCACCTTCACCCTCGGCGAGAATCCCCCCGCGGTCGACCCTCAGGACAACAAACTCTGGATGCGATGGAACAACTACGGCATCGCCCTGCTGGACGCGCAGCAGTACGCAGAGAGCGTCCGCGCCTTCGAGCAGGTCGCCCACCTCCGTCCCGACTACGCCGACGCCTTCACCAACATCGCCGTCGCCAACTTCCAGTGGGAGCGCTATGAAGCCTCCCGCGTCAGCCTCAACAAAGCTCTTGCTCTCAGCCCGCACAACTCGCGCGCGCTGTACTACCTCGCATTAGTCGAACGGAACCAGGGCCAGGTCGACAGCGCCATCGCCGATCTCCGCGAGGTCATCGCAAAATTTCCAAACTCACGCGACGCCCACAGGGAGCTTGGCTTCTCCCTCTATCAGCAGCGCAAGTACGACGAAGCTCGCGCGGAGTATGAGACGCTCCAATCCATCGACCCCGACGATCTCGCCGCCCACTACATTCTCTCCATCGTCTACCGCCGTCTCGGCATGAAAGAAAAAGCCTCACACGAAGCCGCCATGTTCGCAGATCAAAAAGACGATCCCACAGCCAGCACCTACGCGCTCGAGTTTCTGCGCAAACACAACGAAGTCGCATCGGAGACCGTCCCCTGGCACACGCATACAGATTTTGCCCCCGAGCCCGCCCACAACAGAACATCTGCTCAATGAATTTGCTGCGCTCAGCACTGTTTTTTGTCCTCGCAACCGCTTCCTGTCTCCCGGCATTCGCCGAGTCCGCGAAGCAGCGCGGAGCAGTATTGTTTATAGATAACGGCTGTCAACACTGCCACACGATCCGCAACGTGGGCGGCGAAAAAGGTCCCGATCTCTCCGGAGTAGGACGCACGCTCAACAAAATTCAGATCAGAACGCAGATCGTTCAGGGTGGACACGAGATGCCATCTTTCGCCGACATCCTGAAGACAGCTGAAGTAGATGACCTCGTCGCCTACCTTCACTCCTGCCGCGACAAAAGAAAGTAACAAGAACCACTCCTGGATCAGGAAGACGTATCATCCAAGCTGAAGCGACCCGGCCATCATGCCTTCGCACTCATCGACCCTCCGCATGAACTTGCTCTCGCGCCTCCATCTCGTCGTGTGTTCTTCCCTCATCTGGATCTCATGCGGAATCGCCGCTCTCTCTCTCACCGCCCACTCGCAGTCTCTGGATAACTTCGGCTATCAATCCTGGTCCACAGAAAACGGCCTCCCGCAAAACAGCGTCCATCAGGTCTTCCAATCCACCGACGGTTACATCTGGATCGCAACCGAAGGCGGGGTAGCCCGCTTCAACGGCATCGACTTCAAAGTCTTCAATCACGAAACCACTGACGAAATCACCAGCGACGACATCTGCTGCTTTGCCCAGAGTCACACCAACCCACTCTGGATCGCAACCTCCGACGGTCTCCTTCAATACTCGGCGGGAGCGTTTCGCCGTTACTCCGCTGCGAATGGATTGCCCACTAGCCGCATCACCAACCTCGCCGCAGCAGAAGATGGCACACTCCTGATTCTCACCACAGATGGCCTCGGTAGCTTTGACGGCCAGCATTTCACCACCCTCCCCCTTCCGCCCTCCGCCGCCCCATCTGCAATCGCCATGGCCCCTGACGGCAGCGTCTGGATCGCATCAAACTCCGGAATCTTTCACTATCAAAGCGGCCGAGTTCTTCCTCAACCACTCAGCTCTACCCCTACGCAAAAAGACGTTACAGGCATCGGATTCTTCCCCGACCGCAGCCTCTGGTTGCGCACCGGAACCAGCATCACAGTCCTGCAAAATGGCCAGAACCACACTCTTCCGATAGGCCGCGACCTGCCAGCTGCACGCATCCAGTCTTCTCTCGTCGACTCGCAAGGGCAACTATGGATAGGCACCAGCAAAGGGCTCTTCACGCTCGACAAAATCAACAGCCATCCACAACCCGTCCCGGCCTTCAGCTCCGACAGCATCCTCTCCCTCATGCAGGATGAAGAGGGCAATCTCTGGGTAGGAACCGAGACCAGCGGCCTCCAAATCCTGAGGCGCAAAAACTTCCGCGCCATTCCTGCCCTCTCCGATCTCCCCGTTACAGCCATCACACAGGCATCGGACGGCGCTCTATGGGCAGGCACGAGCAGCGACGGCCTCGACCGCTGGCAAGCGGGAAACGTTCAGCATCTTTCCACCCACACCGGCCTTCTCAGCGAAACGATCCTGGCCTTAGCCCCAGGAGAAAACGGTAGCATGTGGGTCGGTACCCCAGATGGCCTGAACAACATCAACGGCGCGAAGGTCCGAACCTACACCTCTGCCGACGGGCTACCTGACGACCTCGTTCGTTCTCTCCTGAGCGACGATGACGGTGCACTCTGGATCGGCACCCGCCGCGGCCTTGCGCACTGGCAGAACAATCAGTTCGTCACTCTCACCGAATCGGACGGTCTAGGAAGTGACCTTGTAGGCGCTCTTCTCCGCTCTCATGCCTCCCCCGAACATGATCTTTGGATCGGAACCCTCAATGGACTCTCGCGCCTTCGAGGCAGCACCATCACCACCTTCACCACAAAAGATGGGCTCTCCGGCAACACCATCACCTCTCTCGCAGAAGACCCACACGGCACACTGTGGATCGGAACCAAAGCCGCGGGACTCAGCGTCATGTCCACCACGGACTTCACGTCGCTGCATCGAGACGATCTACCCCAGACCATCGACTCCATCCTCGAAGACAACCGAGGCGACCTCTGGCTAACTTCAGGTCGAGGCATCACGCGCGTCTCAGCTTCAGCTCTTATCAAATGCGGTTCGTCGTCAACCTGCGACCCTCATCCCGTCTCGTATGGCCGCGCCGATGGCATGCCAACCGAGGAAGCCTTCGGCGCAGGTCATCCCTCTACGTGGAAAACCACAGAAGGACTACTCCTGTTCGCCACCCGCAAAGGGGTCGTCGTCACCGATCCCAGCCACCTCATAGAGAACCTCATTCCTCCTCCAGTCGTCCTCGAACAATTCACGGTAGACGGCGTCAACATTCCACTGCAAGCAACAAAGAACAATATCACCCCCGGCCACACCAGGTTTGCGTTCGAATACGCCGGCCTCAGTTACGTAGCTCCCGCTAAGATCCGCTACCGCTACATCCTCGAGGGATTCGACAAGCAATGGACCGAAGCCGGTTCACGCCGTATCGCCTACTACACCAACCTCCCTCCGCGCCACTATCGCTTTCGCGTGCAGGCAGCAAACAACGATGGCGTATGGAACGAAACCGGCGCACAGATTGCCTTCTCGGTGCGTCCCCCCTTCTATCGCACCCTCTGGTTTCTCCTGCTGCTTCTTCTTCTAATCACCACCATCGCACTCCTCCTCTACCGCCTCCGCGTTCGACGACTTGAATTGCAGTTCCATGCAGTTCTTGCTGAGAGAAACCGCATGGCCCGCGAGATTCACGACACCCTGGCCCAAAGCTTCGTCGGTGTCTCCGTGCAACTCGAACTCACCTCTCAACTGCTGGCCCACTCGCAAGTCTCCGCGGCCAGCCAGCAGATTGACCGCACCAGAACTTACGTCAGGGAGGGGCTTGCCGACGCTCGTCGCAGCATCTGGAATCTTCGCGCGATTACGGCGCAGAACAGCCTGCCCACCCGGCTCACACAGCTTGCAGAACAGTGGAACCACAAGAAACTCAACACCCGCCTCAACATCTCCGGCACCTACCGGCCTCTCGCCCAGTCTTTTGAAGACGAGGTCTTTCGCATCGCCCAGGAGTCTCTGGCAAATGCCGCACGCCACGCAAACGCGACTCAGGTATCCGCGGAGCTCAACTACAATTCAACTCGATTAACATTAAGCATCGCCGACAACGGCAGCGGATTTTCGCTCCTCAATGGGGATCTCCCCTCAAACGGACACTTTGGCATAAAAGGCATGCACGAACGCGCAGCTCAAATTCATGCTCAACTGACGATAAACAGCTCTCCGCAAAATGGCACAACCGTCATCCTCGAGGCGCCCATCGCAGAAGGAAAAGAGACAGCAACCCATGGCTGAACGCATTCGAATCCTTGTAGTAGATGACCATCACGTCGTACGGCAGGGCCTCGTTGCTCTGCTCAGCATCATGCCCAACATCGAAGTCGTTGGCGAAGCCAGCGACGGAGTCCAGGCAGTCGAGCTCCATCGCACCCTAAAACCCGACATCACGCTGATGGATCTGCAGCTTCCCAATCTCGGCGGAGTCGATGCCATTCTGAAGATTCGTGCCGAAGACTCCGCCGCAAGATTCATCGTCCTCACTACTTTTGACGGAGACGAAGATATCTTCCGCTCCCTCCAGGCCGGCGCAAAGGCCTACCTCCTCAAAGGAATGACCGTTGACGAACTCCTCTCAACCATCCAGGCAGTTCACAGCGGAAGAACGCTGATCTCCCCAGCCATCGCAGAGAAACTCGCCGAACGGATGAGTACGCAAGCTCTTACCAATCGCGAGCTGAAGGTCCTCGAGCGCATCGTAGCCGGCCGCGCCAACAAAGAGATCGCCTCCGACTTGAAGATCAGCGAAGCCACGGTCAAGTCACACATCAACAGCCTGCTCGGCAAACTCGGCGTCAGCGATCGCACTCACGCCGCGACCGTAGCTCTCCAGCGAGGTATCGTACATCTCAAATGAGACAACATCCGATGAAGTCCTCTCTCTTAGCGCTCCTACTATGTCTCAGCTTTTCCTCTTTTGTCTTCTCTCAAACAAAGTCTTCCTGGCGCGCCGCGACTCCCTCAGAACTACAGGCTGTCTTGCCCGCCCGCGCACCAGTCGAGAAGGAGCGTATCGAAACAGAGATGCGCACCGCTTCCGGCATCATCGACGCGCACGGGAAGATCATCGCAGGGGTTGTTCTCATCACAGCCGGGTACTCCGCCGACGGAAAATACTCTCACTACCTTTTAGTCCAGTCCCCCATCATCTTCGGAGACATCTCACTCGCCGCCGGCAACTACGTCATCGGATGGCAACGTGGTGAAGACGACCTCGTCGTCAAGTTCTACGAAGCAGTAACGGGGAAAGAACAAGGCACCGTCACAGCTCATCGTCTGGCAACGCGATCACGTGTAGAGTCCTTTCGCATCTGGCCGCCCTCAAACAACTCAATCCTTCAAATCGGCCGCTTCGCAATTCCCTACATCCTGAAAGAGCGCCCCGCAAGATGAAGCTCGTCGCATTATCTTGCGCAGAACACACACCGATGACGTAGAGCTAATGAAAGTGAACAGCGATCCCAGTGCTAGCTCCATATGGCCGCAACGTGCCGAATGGGAAATTGAGCCACCACTGATATTCGAAGTCGACAAGCCGAATGCTGTACCGGCTGCTTCCAAGCGCCAGATCGACACCGCCGCCCGGAGCAAGCACAAAATAACTGCCGTCCGCGTAGCCGTAGGGAAAATGAAAGCGCCCATCCCCGATCAGAACCTTTCCGTATGCGGTCATCCACCGCCTGCGGTACGGAAACTTTCCTCCGATCAGATAAGTCGACTGATGCGTACCAACCTCCTCATTGATCGTAAGAAAACGAACCTCAGCCTCGTAGCTGATCCTCTCCGAACGAGCGTAATCGACAAAGCCAGACCCGCCGCCAAGGTTACGCTTGCCATAGTCTGCCGCAAAGAAGGAGTACGTCCCGCCAGCCATCCACCGCGGCCCAGGCCCCGTAGCCGTCGGCAGCGCCTGGGCATAAAGAGTCGACGTTGCAGCGGCAAGCAATAGCAGTACAACAAGCTTCCGCAACGATCTCTGGAGATGCCGTGAACCAGACCGATCGATCACTGGGTCACCGTCAAAGTCATCGGAGCAGACTGTGTCACCGCCGTCTTGGCGCCGATAGCAGTCACATTGAAGACGTAGGTCCCTGCAGGAGTTCCATGCACATCGAGTCCGCCGCAGCCCGTGATTGCCATCGCCCCAGTAAAGAGCAGCGCGAGCAAAACTCCGCTCAGAAGCTTACCGGCACGTCGCGAACGCAGCAGCGACAACCCGAGGATGAGCCCGCCCGGCAGGAAGCACAGCGCAATCCGGCTACCAGACGGTTCGTCTACTTTTGCAACACTCCCCGCAGTCAGCGGCGAGCCTGTATCAATCGTCAGGCTGATCGTCTGGTGCCCGTTCGCATCGAGTGACACCTGGTCAGAAGTAAACGTGCAGGTCGCCGCTCGCGGCAGGCCCACACACCCAAGCGACAAGACATCCGTGAAGTTCTGAATCGAGGTCAGCGTCAACTGGATCGTGTTGTGCTGCGTGGTCTTCAACTGCATCGTCGGAGGATTCAAAGTAATCGTGAAATTAGTCGCCTGAATCACCGTCAAAGACACAGCACTCGACACCGACCCCAGATACTGCGAGTCTCCCTGATAAGTAGCGATCGGAGTGTAGGTCCCCAACCCCAGGCTGGTAGTCAGAGTAGCGATGCCCGACGCGTTCAGAGTCGCACTACCAAGCGTTTTGCCTCCCGAGCTGAAGACCACCGTACCAGAAGGCGGCACAGCAGCATCTCCCTGCAAGGTCGCAACAAGAGTAAACGGTTGATTCTCTATGACGGGGCTCGAAGAGATCGTCAACGTGTTCATGGAAGTGTGCAGCTGCACCACTTCCGTCAGCGCCGGCGAGGTGCCCGGAAAGTTTTGCGTATCCCCGGCATAAGTCGCAGTCAAAGTGTGTGGCCCAAGAGCAAGCGTTGAAACACTGAATGTCGCAACCCCGGAGCTGTTAACACTCGCCGTCCCCAGAATAGTGGAACCATCAGACAAGGTGACCAGCCCCGTGGGTGGGTTCGCGCTGCTGCCAGTCACCGAAGCAGTAAACGTAATCGGATTGCCAATCAGAGCAGCTCCCGTACTCGTCCCGCTGATTGTACCCAGACTACTAACCGCAGTGAGCGTGACGACGGTGCGCTGTTCGATGTTTTGCAACACAGGATTAGAGGTGCTGGTCAAAGTATTGCTGTCGCCTTCGTAGATTGCGAGCAGAATATGCTGACCGGCAGCAAGCGAAGATGTCGTAAGAGTCGCAATGCCATTGACTCCCACCGAAGCAGTCCCGATAACCGTAGTCCCATCTTCGAAGCTCACCGGACCCGCGGGAGCCGCGCCCTTTCCAGTCACCTGTGCGGTAAGAGTGAGAGGAGCGCCCGCAATCGACGGCGTGCCCGAGGTAGTCAGCACAGTTGTCGTGCCACTGTTCTGCACCGTCTGGACCAGCACCGGACTGCTGCTCGTCCGGCTCACGCTGTCGCCACTGTAAGTCGCAACAATCGAGTGTTGCCCTGGGCTCAGAGCATTCGTCGTAAACGTCGAAGTACCCGACGCCCCCACGATGCTCGTCCCGAGAACCGCAGTCCCATCACGGAACGCGACAGTACCAGTAACCGGCGAGCCTCCGCTGCCCGAGACCACGGTCGTAAACGTCACCGAGGTGCCCGACAAAGAGGGATTGCTGCTCGAAACCAGAGTGCTGGCAGTCGGCTGCAGGATCGTCTGAAGAAGAGGACCCGACACGCTACCAGGATGACTCGAATCGCCGTTATAGGTCGCAATCAGCGTATGCGCCCCAATCGATAAATTCGAGACACTGAGAGTAGTCAGCCCGTTCGCGTCGACCCCACTCGTACCGATGCTGTTCGCTCCGTCGCGGAGGATCACTGTGCCGGTTGGTTGAGATCCCGTCCCACTCACCGTCATCGCAAACGTAACCGCAGCTCCAATCAGCGCTGGATTGTTGTTGCTACTCAGCGTGACCGCGCTCGTCGACGGTTGAATCGTCTCCAGAAGACCGGGCGAACTGGCAGCACTGTTATTGGCATCGCCTGTGTAAGTCGCCACGATCGTATGCTGTCCCACCGAGAGACTGGTGGTCGAGAAGTTTGCGCTGCCATTCGCTGCGATTGGCGAAGAACCAAGCCCCGCAGTGCCATCGGTAAACGTAACGCTGCCGGTCGGAGCAACAGTAGTCCCGCTAAGGTTGGCTGTAAAGACAACCTGAAGCCCGGCTACCGAAGGGTTGCTGCTTGAAACCAGAGTAAGACCTGGCACACCTTTGTTCACCATGATTGTCTGCGGCGGAGACGACGAAGGCGCATCGTTCGTGTCTCCGCTGTAACTAGCCGACAGCGTGTGTTGGCCAAGAGAAAGATTCGAGACAGATAGGCTTGCAGAACCGTTTGCGCTAAGGTTCGCCGTCCCGATAACGTTGGTGCCGTCAAGGAACGTAACCTGTCCACCGGGGATACCGCCCGAGCCTGTAACCGTGACAGTCAAAGTCTCTGTCGAGTTCACCGTCGAGGTGACCGCGCTGACCGCCATCGAAGTTTGTGTGGTCGCGCGCTGCACCAACTCGCTTAACGTCGAGGATAGAGCCGCATTATTATTGGCGTCTCCACCATACGACGCAGTAATCAAGTGCGTCCCCAAAGCCAGGCTCGTAGTGTTGAAAATCGCAACGCCCGCCGCATTCAGCGTGATCGCAGCTAAAGTCGCAGATCCGTCATGGAAGGTAACAACCCCGGTCGGCGCAGGCTCCGAGCCCCCAACCGCCGCAGTGAACGTCACATTGGCGCCGGCGCTTACCGGATTCTGACTCGAGGCAAGCGCCACCCCGGTGACCGGAGAAACAATATGGGTCAAGCTCGCCGAAGTACTACCGGAATCATTCGTATCGCCAAGATAAACCGCAGTAATAATGTGCTGTCCGACAATCAGCGTCGAGATACTCAGCACCGCAGTTCCGTTAGCCGTCAGCGAAGGACTGCCGATCACCGTCGAACCATCCATGAACTGCACGGTTCCACCTAACGCGCCCGAACTACCCGCCACCGTGGCAGTGAACGTCACCGGAGCGCCAACCGGTGTCGTCGAAGCGCTCGCCGTCAGAGTCGTGGTCGTCGTTGCCTTCACGACAACCTGCGTAATCGCAGGCGACGTACTTGTTCCGTTATAGGTATCTCCGGAGTACGCAGCGGTCAGGGAATGAGAACCGACCGTGAGAGAGGACAGCGAAATCGTGCCAAGTCCCGCAGCGTTGATCGGACTCGTACCAAGAGCGGCCGTGCCGTCATAAAAAGTAACCGACCCCGTCGGAGCGGATCCATTGCCCGTGACAGTCGCGCTCAAAGTAACCGGCAACCCCGCCGTTGACGGACTTCCCGAAGTCGAAAGCACAACTCCCGTCGTCGCCTGTTGAACGTTCAGAGTCAATGCAGGCGTCGTGCCCAGGTTGTTGTTATCTCCTCCGTAGACGGCAGTGAGCGAGTGAGTCCCAGTGGAAAAAGAAGGCACCGTAAAGCTCGCGATACCCTGCGCATTCAGCGCCGCCGTACCAAGCACCGTCGCACCATCCATAAAGGTCACGACGCCCGTAGGAACGCCTCCATTGCTCGTGATCGAAACCGTGAGCGTGTCACTCTTTCCCGCGATCGAAGGGTTGGCAGACGCAATCAGCGTGCCCGACGTAACCGCCTGCTGTACCTTCTGCACGATCGTAGAGGAGATACTTCCGGCATAGATGGAAGACCCGCCGTAGATCGCAAAAATCGAGTGCTGCCCGACCGACAGCGAGTTCAGAGTGATCGTCACCGTACCTCCGGTAACCGTCGCTGCGCCGAGAGTCGTCGTTCCATCCATAAACGTCACGGTTCCAGTGATCGGGCTCGATGGTACTGACGACGCCGGCGTGATCGTCGCAGTCAGTTGAATACTCGATCCCGCAGGCGCAGTACTTGCGTTGGAAGTGACCGCCGTCGTGGTGGTAATTTGCTCGATGGTCTCCTGCACTGACGTGGAGTTGCTTGCGGCATTGTTCGCATCGCCCCCGTACACGGCGCGAATCGAGTGCGACCCAACAGACAAGGTCGAAAGAGTAAGGGCAGCCGCTCCATGAATGTCCAGGGTCAACGTACCCAGAACCGTAGTGCCCTCCTGAAACGAGACTGTGCCCGTCGGCGTTACAGATCCGCTTCCCGTCACACTCGCCGAAAAAGTAACAGCGGTTCCATAAGAGACATCCGGATTACTGGTGATAAGAGTGGTCGCAGTCGAAGAAGCAACCACGATCTGATTGAGCGTGGGCGAAGTACTCGCGATCGAATTGGCATCGCCACTGTAGCTCGCCGTTATGTGGTGTGTCGCAACGCTCAGCGAGGACGTACTAAAGCTAGCCGCTCCGGTTGCATTCAGATTGACCGTTCCCAGGAGAACTCCCCCGTCGAGAAACCTGACGCTCCCAGTAGGAATCCCCGATGTCCCCGCAACAAGCGCCGAAAAAGTCACGCTGACCTGCGGAGACGAAGGATTGAGACTCGACGACAGCGCAACCGACGTCCCATCCTTGACAATCTGAGTTACTGAGGTAGACGTTCCCGGCGCGGTATTCGAATCGCCCGCATAGCTCGCCGTAATGATGTGAGTCCCACTCGCGAGGCTTTGTGTTGGAAACAGCGCCACGCCGGCGCTATTGAGCGTAGCGGTCCCAATCGTCGCCGCCCCATCAAGAAAAGTAACAATGCCGGTCGGTGTCACTCCAGTGCTCGTCACCGCGACAGTGAACGTAACAAGCGCCCCCGTGGCCGAGGGAGAGCCGCTTGTGTTCAACGTGATAGTCGATGGATCAAGCGTCAAAACCTTACCGCTGAGAGTGATCGTCTGCGGACTGGTCGGCGAATCCGACGTAACAATAATCGTTCCAGTTACCGTGTTGCCAATCACCGTCGGCGCAAACTGAGCGCCGATAATGCAATTCAAAGCCGAAGCCATCGCCACGCTGGTCGAGCAGGTAGTAGCAACAGGATCCAGCTGCGTATTTACACCCGGATTCAGACTGGAGATATTCAGCGGCGCGTTCCCATCATTTTCCAGCTCTTCATCCTGTGTGGCCGAAACGCGCTGTACCCGGATCGTCGGAAAATTTAAGACCGCGTTGATGCTCTTAACCAGGCGTATCCGATTGTGGAACACGTCGCTGACATAAAGATTCCCCGATCCATCGAGCGCCATTCCATAGGGACCATACATGCCCGCCGCATTCGCAGGCCCACCGTCGCCACTAAAAGATTCCTGATTGCTACCGACTACAGTATCGATCTCACTTGTAACAGCATTCACCTTACGAACCCTGTTGTTGCCTGCATCGGCAATATAAATATTTCCTGCCGCGTCGATCGCCGTCGCCGCCGGACTATCCAGCACAGCAGCGCTCGCTGGCCCGCCATCGCCGGCAAACCCCGAAGTTCCATTCCCCGCAATGGTCGAAATCGTCCCATTGAGCGCGACCGTGCGCACGCTGTGATTGTTCTGATCGGCAATGTAAACCTGCCCATCAGGACCAACCGTCACACCCCACGGTCCGTTCAGGCTCGCGCCTACCGCCGGTCCTCCATCCCCTGCATAAGCTGCGGTATGGTTCCCCGCAAACACAGAGATAATCCCGGTCGAGAGATCCACGCGCCGGATCACATTGTTTCCACTGTCCGCAATATAGAGATAGCCTTTCACCGGATCGATCGCAACTGAATCAGGCGTATCCAGACGAGCAAGAATCGCGAGCCCGCCGTCTCCCGAGTACCCCTGTGTCCCCAGCACGCCCGCTACCGTCGTGATCACTCCCGTAGCCGCTGTCACCCTACGAATCGCATGATTATTGCTATCGGCAAAGTAAAGATTGCCCGCACCGTCAAGTGCAACCGAAGTCGGCAGGCTCACAGAAGCCAGCGTCGCCAGCCCTCCGTCACCGCTGTTACCGGCACTCCCGTTCCCGGCATACGTCGACATCAGCTGTGAGGCCGCATCCACCCGCCGAATGCGATTGTTGCTCGAATCGGCAATGAACATATTTCCAGCCGGATCCACCGCCACTCCGAATGGAAGAAAGATCGGAGAAGCGGTAGCCGGCTGCCCGTCTCCACGGTAGATCCACGACACATCGCCGGCGACCGTACTGATGATGCCCGGAACGAACAACGCGAGCGGCCCGCCACCCGTTGCCACCAGCCACGTATCTCCCAGCGGCAATCCCGACGTATCAAATAGAGCAACCGCACCTATATGTTGTCCAGGATATTTCGGACTGAACGTAACCGGGAAGCTGCACGTCTGACCCACAACCAGCGTGCTCCCTGTCAAACAGGTGCCAGCTCCCGAAATAGCAAAATCAAGATTGGCAACTCCCCCGGTTAGCGCGCTCACCTTGCCTAACTGACCAATCGCCGTCACCACAACGGAGACCGTCTGAACCGCGGACGTACTTCCAACCGCCGTCACCCCCGGCAGTGTCACAGGTGACGCGTAAGCGCAACTCGCAGCTACACCAGAGAATAGAAGCGCGAAGCAGAAGCATAGCATCGCGGTAAGCCGCGGCCGTCCCTCGCGACGTGCACAAGTTGGGAAGATCAGATCACCGAAACGGCAGAAAAAGTTTCTATCAAATCGAACAGGAGCGAGCATGTTTACCTCAGGAACTCAGCGGAGATAAGGTTGCGACGTGGCTCCAAAGTCGGGGAGGAAAACGCCAGAGATCGCAAGATGGCACACATGACCCTTTGGTAATCATGACTTTAGGCAAGTTTGGAGCAACAGGAAATTACCCGTAAGTTGCACGAAATCTACGACAAATGCTCGCCGATTGCCATCACGTGTTCATCTTCCAAATCGAAAGAGCAGACGAATCCGCTGACCTAGCCGCCCGTCAGGCCGGCAGATGTCTTTGCCAGGTAGCGCTTCATCTTGTCTATAAATAATTTGTCACACCACCAGTTGCCTTTTGGCCTAGGGCTTCCCACGCATCTTCGCTGCCCACCATCGCGACCCCACCAGTAGAAATCGCCAGTCCTTCAGAAACTCCGGCGGCTTCCCTTCAATCGCATGCCCTACAAACTGCAGCAGCCACCCAAAGCAGAACAGCCCGACTCCCACCCACAGCAATCGGTGCCACACAATCGTCGCCACCAGCACTGGCAGCGACAACATAATAATCGGTATCCCAAACGTATGCGTCAGCCTGTTCAGCGGATGCTGATGGCTCTCCGAGTACTCTGCAATCCAGCTCTCCCAACTTCGTCCACCCAGCATGGCGACACCATACTCTCGCCTCCTTACCACCCGCAACCAAAATCATCGCACCAACCGCCAGACTGCCTTTCGTCCCACTCTAGCCGCACGCGCCGCAGCGGGCCATCACTCCCACTGCGAGCTATGCCGCTCCAGCCACCAGCACGCCGGATTCCCCTGCTGCGGAAAGATAGACCGGCTGCACGTCACCGGCACCGCGCCCATATAGTCGTACTCCACCTTACTGCCCTTCAGCGGAGTAGCCAGAAACTGGTTCACCTGCACCACCCGGTAAGCCGTCCCATGCGAGACGCGCACCCGCAGCACCGCCCAATCCCCTACCCACAGCGCTCCCGCCGCAACCGCCAGCGCCACCAGCAATCGAACCACCCGCCCACCCCATCGTCCCATCAGCCAAAGTATGGCACAGAAGAGAAGTAAGCATTGCGGCAAACAGGCCGATAACTCCCTACAGGGGAGATCTCGAACTCCCCGCTTACCTCAGTAAGCCACCCAGCATTCAGCACTGGGCGTTGCGTTAGAGAAGAGAGAAGCATTGCGTTAGAGGAAGAGAGATCAGAGGATCGAATGAAGTTCAAAAAGTCATTGACCCGGTTGATCCTGTCTGCCGCGCTCCCCCTCACCTACCCGGCCCCCAACGCACTCGCACAAAGCACCCCCACCGCGACCCAACAGCTTCAGCTCTACACCTTCGCCGGAGCCACCGGCACCTTCACCAACCTCGCGGGAGGAAAAAATCTCGACATCACCGCCGGCGTCGACATTACGATCCTCGCCTTCCGCCGCTTTCGGCCCGCCGCCGAGATCCGCGGCTCTTATCCCATCGACGAAGGCACCATCAGCAGCCAGAAAAACTTCCTCCTCGGCCCCAAGGTCGAGTATCCCCTCGGACGCTTCCACCCCTACGCGGACTTCCTCATCGGCCGCGGCGCAATCGACTACCTCAGGGGCGGCTATATCTTCGGCAACTTCCGCTACCTCAACTCCAACACCCTCGTCCTCTCCCCCGGAGTCGGCCTCGACTACAGCCTCACCCATCACCTCGCCGTCAAAGTCGACTTCCAGTACCAGCACTGGAACACTCCTGCCGTTCCCTCAGGCAGCATCCGTCCCAAGGCCACCACCCTCGGCGCCGTCTACGTCTTCGACTTCAACCCGCACCATCACCACAACCCGTAAACCTCACTCCTCGCCGCCGATGGCCTCAGAACTGATACCCTAAGCCTCAAATCGGCACCTCAAATCGACGCCAGCCTCTGGACTCCACTCCCCCCATAGCGTATCTTTTTGCCGGAAGCCTAAATTCATAACAACCGGAGAGAAAACAGATGACCCGCCTAACCCGTCGCGTGTTCCCGGCCCTTGCCGCATCTCTTGTCTTCACTCTTTCTGCCCCTACAGTTATCGCCCAGGAACCCACACCCGGCCCCACCTGGTCGCAGGAAGATACCCTCCGCATCGTCCAGGAGGTACAGAAAAAGCTTGGCGGCCTCTCCAACCTCGGAGTCTTCGACTGGCTCACCTTTGGCATTCACGGCAAAGTCCTCGTCCTCAAGGGCTACGCCTCCCGCCCCGTTCTCAAAAGCGACGCCGAAAACGCCGTCAAGAACATCCCGGGCATAGACTCCGTCGACAATCAGATCGAAGTCCTTCCCTACTCGCCCATGGACGACCGCATCCGCGCCGCCGTCTACAACCGCATCTACACCCAGCCTTCGCTGCGCAAATATAACGCCAATCAGGGCAACATCGGCCGCGCCATCGGACCCGGAGCAGGAATCGCACTCGCCGCCGGCGGCATTACGAACACCCCGCCCATCGGCTACCACGCCATTCACATCATCGTGAAGAACGGCAACGTCACCCTCTACGGCGTCGTCCTCAACCAGATGGACTCCTCCATCGCCGGAATGCAGGCCAACTCAGCCCCCGGCGCCTTCAGCGTCGACAACGACCTCATCGTCCAGGGCTCAGCCTCCAAATCAAAAGAAAAATAAAAACCGCTCTCTTCCCGATGCGGGAGTTGGTCCTCAAACCAACTCCCGCAACAACGGTTGCTCACGCTTTTTGAGCAACGCAGTCGAAGATCTCCCGTCTTTGTAGTTGTCCTTGCTTGTCCTTTTGTTGTCATCCCGTAGGGATCTGTTTTTGCCTTTTGCCTTTGCTATTCGCCTTTGTGATAGAGCCGGGCTTCAGCCCCGCGTCCAACCCGAGCCGCGCAAGAGGCAACCTCTCTGTCGAAGGCTGGAGCAACGCCAACGGGGCGAAGCGACAAAATATTGCCGTTGCCTTTGTTGTTGCCTGTTCTCCTCAACCTGTCAAGATTCTGTCAAGCCCCACAACCACCTAAACCAAGCAAATACAACAAGATGCACATGGCGTATTAGTTATCGCCAAAGCTCTATAATGAAAAGAGAGGCAACGAGGCCCGCCTGATGCGTGGCTTTTGCTTAACCAAAAAGAATGCTAACCCCTTTGTTTGCAGGATTCTGCAAGGAACTCCTTTAGAATGAGTTTTTTAGAGGCTCATATGTCACGTAAACCACTTAAAACAAAAGACTTATAAGCCGGTAATAGGGGGGGGGTTAGTACCCCTACAAATTGAACAGCTCCCGCAGCCGCTTCGTTTGTGCCCGGCTCACCGGAATCTCCGTCTTCTGGGCGTCGTCCATCCGCAGCTGATAGCTGGACTTGAACCACGGCACAACCTCCCGTATGTGCTGAATATTCACCACATACGACCGGTGCGCCCTCCAGAACGTCTCCGGATCGAGCTGGTCCATCAGCTCCTCGAGCGTCCTGCAGTTTGAGTGCCCTTCCACCGCTTTCGTCACCACGCTGATCGTGCCCTCCTCGATCGAGGCAAAACAGATCTCGCGCTGATCCACCAGCAACAACCGGCTCTGCGCCCGGACAATCACCTTGCCGGAGCTGGCCTTCGGCGCCTGCGTCTGCTCCTCGACCAGCCGCAGCAGCGCATCCAGCTTGGCCCCGGTCTCGAGCGCCAGGCCAGCCGACTCCGGCGGAGCGATCCGTCGGGCCTGTGCTTTCTCGATCGTCTGCATCACCCGCTTTCGATCAAAGGGCTTCAGCAGATAGTCGATGGCATTCACCTCGAACGCACGCACCGCATACTGGTTGAACGCAGTCGCAAACACCACCTGAGGCATCGGAACCTTTCGGTCCAGCAGCTTCTTCAGCACGCCAAAGCCGTCAAGACCAGGCATCTGCACATCCAGGAACACCAGATCCGGCTTATGTGTACGAATCAGCTCGACCGCTTCGATCCCGTTGGTTCCCTGTGCCAGAACCTCAACCCCGCCCGCGCGCTCCAGCAGATACTGCAGCTCCTGCCGGGCCAGAGGTTCGTCATCGATGATGAGTGCAGTCAGTGACATGCTCGCAACTAGTCACTATATACGCGCAGCCGCGCCGGCGCATGGTCCTCAGCCAGATCATGCCCGCACTGTGTGCAGTACACATCCGTAATCTGCACCCCGCGGAAGCAGCGACCGCACACAGGAGCCAGCTGGAACTGGCACTGCGGACAGAAGTGCACGCTCGAGGTAATCTCGGTACTGCAGTGCGGACAAGGCATCAGCATCGGCTGCCGCAGCAGGAAGTACACCACAGCTCCGATCCCGCCCGGCAGCACCACCACGATCAGCATCCACAAAGCTGCCGGCATTCGCCGCCGCCGCACATCGCGGCTCACATACCCCACCAGCAGCACATAGCTGGCAAACGCCGTCCCCCACGAGTACCCCATCAGCAGCCGCATCGGCAGCAGTTCATGCTTATGGTGCGGCAACACGCCATGGAACAGATACTGCACGGCACCAAACACCAGGATGGCCAGCACCACCGACCAGGTCGGTATCATGCTCAGCTCATCCTCACCCCCTGCCAGGGTACCCTGCGATCGATCCGACTCCTGACCCCAAAACCTCATCATCCAGCCACCTCGCGCTTACGGGCACGGCGAAACAACACCAAAGCGAGCAAAGCCATCGACACAGGAAAAAACCACAAACAGAGGACTAAAAACTGATTACTTGCATCGGGAACACCGTTCGGAGTCACGTCGTACGCATCCAGCGCGCTCCACACGGCGGTGCAGATAATGACAAAAAGAGAGGAACAAACCGCCAGCGGAATCCAGAGGCTTCGAATGCGATTACGCCGCGCGGCAAGCGTCTTCGCGCGCTCCCGGACCACGCGATGAGTTCGATTGACCACCGACGCACGAGCTCCCATCCGCAAATCCGTCAACTCTTCCCGGGGAAACATCCCAGGAGCGTCTTGCGACGAGGACCTCTCGAAGGCGTCGCTCATATCCCAACCTCTGCGATGGAACGAGAGGATCGAAGCTGCTCCATCTCCGGCTTCAAAGCTGCCAAGCCGCGATAAAGCCTGGACTTCACCGTCGATAAGGGGGCCCGGGTTACGGTAGCGATCTCTTCCAACGACAGCTCTTCATAAAATCGAAGCACCAGAACCTCTCTATAGCTTGGTTCCAGTTTGAGCAAAACCTCGCCGACCTCGGCACAGTTTTCGCGGGATTGAAACTGCTCGAGCGGGGACGGCCCGGACATCGCGACTTCAAACGGACGATCGTCCTCTTTCCCTTCACTCATCTCGTCGAGACTCGCCATCACCCGTTTTCTCGACAGGTCGATCACCAGATTTCTGGCAATAGTAAAGAGCCAGGTGTCGAAGCGCGCTTTGCCGTTGTACTGCGCCCCTCGCAGGAGAACCCGCATCCAGGTCTCTTGAAAGAGATCCTCGGCAACTTCGCGCTTCCCAGTGAGGAAGAGCAGATACCGGAGAAGACGGTGTTGATAGAGCTCAATGAGAGTATCGAGAAGTTCTGGACTCTGCCGCTTTAGCCCTTGAGCAATCGCCGCATTCTCGCTTGAGACTTGAGCACCGAGCGTTGACGCGAGCGAGATGGAACCATTTTGCACACTGCTAGAGACGTTCTTCCGGTATAATAAGACTCGCTTTTTGCCCACACGGTTCATAAAAAGAGAGATTTCCATTGAGAGACCCTGAGTCCTATCCGCAGGGCCGCCCTACTGTAGACATTCTAAGGCCTCGCTGCTTTTCTCCCGGGTGGAGGCGGTAGACTTGAGGGATGGAAGTTCTTTATGGGCTGCACCCTGTTGAGGAGGCTATCCGGGCGGGGGGGCGGCAGCTTGACCATGTGAGTGTGGCGCGGGAGCGCCGGGATGAGCGGCTGGAGAGGCTGATCGAGCTGTGCGGGACGGCTGGGGTTCGGGTGTCGTTGGAGTCTCGGGACCAGCTGACCAGGCTGGCGCGGACGGATGCTCATCAGGGCGTGCTGGCGGTGGTTCGGGAGCGCAAGTTCCTGGGGATCGAGGACCTGCTGGCTCCGAAGGCGGACGGTCAACACAGGTTCTTCCTGGCTCTCGATGGCGTCGAGGACCCGCACAACCTTGGAGCTCTGCTGCGGACCGCGGATGGAGCAGGGGTCGATGGCGTGATTCTGCCGGAGCGGCGTTCAGCTCCGGTGACCGCGACGGTCGCCAAGACCTCGGCTGGAGCGTCCGAGCATGTGCGGATCGCTCGGGTGACAAACCTGGTTCGTGCGCTCGAGCAGATGAAGCAGAAGCACGTCTGGGTTCTTGGGCTGGATGAGCGCGGAACGCCGGATTACACCGAGTATGACTTCAAGGGCGACTGCGTTCTGGTGCTCGGGCGCGAGGGCGCGGGATTGCATGACCTGGTGAAGAAGACCTGCGATCACCTGCTGAGGATTCCGATGGCGGGACAAGTGTCGTCGCTCAATGTGTCGGTTGCGGGCGCGATCGTGATGTACGAGGCGATGCGGCAACGGCGTCGACCTGCAGCTCCGCCCGCACGAAAGCCTGTGAAGGAACGTAAGGGATTGGGATCTTGAAGAGTTTTTCTGTTGTATCAGCTGGAGGTCGCTGGCTGGTTCTGGCGGCTGCCTTTGGAATGAGTTTTGCTCACGCCGGAATGAATTTTGCGCAGGCTCAGGAGACTCCTCCTGCCAACGAACCGGCCGCACCGCATGGCAAGGTCCTGTTCAGTCGAGACCAGGATTCGCCGGAGGTTGAGAAGAAGGCGAAGGCTCCGGTGGCCGAGACGGTGGTGGAGGTCTCGGATGCGGAACGTACCTCACTTACATTCACCTCGTACGATCTCGATGTGCATCTGACGCCGGCGGAGTCGAAGCTTGCGGTTCATGCGAGGTTCGGCGTAAAGAACACCGGGAAGGCGCCTCTAACCCGGCTGGTGTTTCAGATCTCTTCGGCGCTGAGCTGGGAGAGCTTCACGGGGCAGACCGCGGGGCGCGTGGTGCCGCTCTCGTTTACGCAACATGCGATCGACACCGACGCCGACCATACAGGCAAGGCGACAGAGGCCGTGGTTGCTCTGCCTCAGCCGCTCGAGCCGGGTGCGACGCTTGCGCTGACGGGCTTCTACTCCGGCGAAGTGGTGCAGTCGGCGGAGCGGCTGGAGCGGATTGGCGCGCCGCTCGACCAGGCTGCCAATGCGGACTGGGATCAGATCGGTGCGGAGCGAACGGCGCTGCGCGGGTTTGGCAATGTCCTTTGGTATCCGACAGCCGCGGCTCCGGTGTTTCTGGGCGATGGAGCGAAGCTGTTCCAGAGTGTCGGGCTAAACAAACTGCGGCAGGCCGAGGCGACGGTGCATATGCGGCTCACGGTGGAGTACGTCGGCGATGCGCCGGATGCTGCGTTCTTCTGTGGCCGGCGCGAGCAGCTGGTGAAGGTGAGCGAGAACCAGAATCTGCCGGTGGCTGAGTCGCCGGGGGTGGCTACGGCTGAGTTCTCCGAGCGGCCGCTGGGATTTCGCACGCTGAGTCTGTTTATCACCGACCGGGCGGGCACTGTGACGGACAACAGCCTGATCTCGGCTGTGACCGACCACTACGATGCGCTGCCGAGCTACGGAGCAGCGTCGACGAAGGTGCAGCCGCTGCTGGCCGAGTGGCTGGGAGCCGGTCCGTTGCGTCTGCTCAACATTCTCGACCACGAGGGGCAGCCGTTTGAGGACGATGCTCTGCTGGTGGTGCCGATGCGTGCCGCGACGCCCGAGGTGCTGGCTCCTTCGCTGGTGCACTCGCTGAGCCATGCCTGGTTCGGTTCGTCGCATGTGTGGCTGGACGAGGGCGTGGCGCAGTTCGCTTCGCTGCTTTGGATTGAGCAGGCGCAGGGGCGGGAGGCTGCGGTGAAGCAACTGCAGCAGGAGGCCAATACGCTGGCCCTGGTGGAGCCCGGTCCTTCCTCCGGCTCGCCTGTCGCCTCTTCCGCCAACCCTTCTGCCGGCACTTCGTCCAGTTCGTCGGCTAGCTCCTCCGACTCCGATGCGGGGCAGAGCCTGATCCTGGCCAGCGATGAGGTCTACTACGGGACCAAGGCTGCTGCGGTGCTTTGGATGCTGCGGTCGGTGGTGGGCGATGACGCGTTGAAGCGGGCGCTTGAGGCCTATCGGACCGACAAGATGGACAGCGACCGGAAGGAGTTCCAGCGGGTTTTGGAACGAAGCGCGAAACGGGATCTGGCGTGGTTTTTCGACGACTGGGTGTATCGTGACCGAGGGCTGCCGGACCTGAGCATCGCCAACGTGACGCCTCGTGCTCTCGACAAGATCGGCGACAAGGGCAAGGGGTTTCTGGTGTCGGTGGAGGTGAAGAACGACGGGGACGCGGCGGCCGAGGTGCCGGTGACAGTGCGGTCCGGGACGTTGACCTCGACCCAGAGGCTGCGGATTCCAGGGCGGTCCAGTGCGTCGACCCGCGTGGTCTTCGAGGGGACGCCGGATGAGGTGATCGTCAATGACGGCACGGTGCCTGAGGTGACGGCTTCGATCCATACCAAGCAGATTGTGGCGCACTGATTCTCCTTTCTGAGGAGGGCCCCCCCCCTTATTACCGGCGTGTAAGTCATTTGTTTTAAATGGTTTACGCGGTGTCTGTGTCTTCAAATACGTCATTCTAAAAAGGTTACCTGCAGATTCTTCAAAACAAATGGTTTATGGGTTTAAAGACGAAAACCCCGACGCTTTGCCGGGGTTTTTTCTTTGCTGCTTCCAGTATAGCTGGTGGCGGGTAACTGATACGCCACGCCTATCTTGTTGCGTGGGGTTGGGTTATGGGGTTTTGGGGCTTGACAGGTTGAGGAGAACAGGCAACAACAAGGGCAACGGCAAATATTTTGTCACTTCGCCCTGCGGGCTTTGCTCCAGCCTTCGGCAGAGAGGTACCGCTTGCGTGGGTTGGCTCTTGCGGCACGGAGACCCAAGGCTAAAGCCTTGGGCTACCAGTCGTGCCCTTAAGCAAAACAGATGTAAGTTGACCGGACTTTGCGGGAGGAAGTCTGTCCTTCTGTATCGGGTGAGGTAAAGTTAGCCCATGCCTGCAAGTCTTCAAGCCGCTCTTTCCGAGCTAGTGAAGTCATCCGTGGTGGTATCACCCGGAAACGGCTTCCCGCAACCCGGACAAGCGTCAGTATCTCTCTTGTTTATCAATGGAACGAGGCTGCAAACGGAATACTGGCGACTAATCGAGAATGGTGCGGCCAGCTACAGCAGTTTCGATCATCAGCAGAAATATGGCCTACCGGCAACAATTGATGCCGTGGAAGAACTTCGAAACAGGTTGTCTGGTAAGACCGTGATGGATGCCTTACATGATCAGGAAACGGGCGATCTGGTTTTCACGTTCACAGGCAGCACGAAGCTACAAATCCTAAATGTCACGGGATATGAGATCTGGGAGCTAAGATTTCCAAGCGGCGCTGTTGAGTACTCCAATTATGCAAAATGACGATGCTCATCCCGTTCCCGCAAAACGGATATCGGCAACTTCGATCCTGGGATTCAATGCAGGCATCTCAAAACAACTTCCACTTCGCGAGCTCGACTTTTCATTTAACGCGGGCTTCGCTCAACAGACTTTTTCAGCCACGTTTTGGGTTGTGTCGGGTGGGAGATGTAAGAGCAAGTGCGCGTGCAATGGGAAAAAGCTAGCGATGAGGCCGGGGAGCTGGAGTGTGGGGTGAGGTGTCGGTCCAGGTTTGGGGTTGGCCCCAGGGGCGGGTGGCGGTGAGGTCGATGCGGTAGGGTCCGGTGGCGCGGTTGGTGGGCAGTACCTCGACAAGGCCGTCGCCTAGCTGCGGGAGCGCGGTTGCCAGAGTGAGCAGGCGTGCGGTGGAGGCCATGCCGGTGAGATGAAAGGTGCAGCCTGCGGCGTCGAGGTGGCCTTCGAGGGTTGCGGGATCCTTGCCGCCGAGGGCCAAGGAGACAGGATCCAGTTGAAAGCCGTCGGCTGTGGGCGGAGCGGGTTTGCGATGTTTGCTTTGTGCTGCTTTGGGTGAGGGCGCCGTGGTGGAGTGAAGGGCGACGTCGCCGGTGACCAGGGAGGTGGTGCCCGCGTGTGGGTCGATGAGGCTGGCGTTGGCTACGACCAGATCTCCGTGCCAGGGGAGGGTGCCGGTGGGGCTGGGCGCGTAGGAGAGATTGCCGGTGAGGGCGCCGGCGGCGGAGATGTCGGTGGGGATACGATTGCTGGCTACGCGGAGCCACTCGAGGAGGGTCGCGGCGGGGAGACCGGGGGTGCCGAGTTGCAGTTCTGCCGACTTGGGGTTGCGGAGATCCGGAACGGTGCCGGTGAGGGCAAGGATGGGAGCGTCGGAGGAACCGGCGGGCGGCCAGCTACAGCGCAAGTCCTCGAAGGAGTGGAAGTCGCCGGTGGCGGAGCCGAGGCATTGGAGATCGATGTCCATGGGCTGGGCGGGCACGAAGTCTGCGCGGCGGGTGTCGGTGAGGAGGAGGCGGGCTTGCACTTTGCTGTTGTCGATGGTGCCCTGGGCGTTGGCGGTGAGGGTCATCTCGCCACGCAGACCGGCGTCGCGGCCGAGGAGGAAGCGGCTGGCTGCGCCGAGTGGAGCGTTGCGCCAGGTGCCGCGCAGGTTGATGGGGACCTGGCCGAGGGAGGGGGCGCGGCTGAGGGTTCCTTCGAGCTCGAAGACGCCGGTGTCGGAGACGTCGGTGTCGGTGCGGGCGGGATGGGCGGAGAGGCGGAGATGCCACTGCTGGGGGTCGGGGAGCCAGAGGGCGAAGTCGGCGTCGGTGAGGGAGATGGGGGACTTTTCGCGGTCGAGTTTGAGGTTGAGGCGGGCGCCGGTGGCTTCGATGTAGGGGAAGCGGGGGGCGGGGCCGGCTTGCCTCTGCGCGGTGGGCGCGGCGGAGATGTGGGCGGCGTGGAGGAGGATGCTCTCGAGGTTCCACTTGCCGTCCGAGGTGTGGACGAGGTTGACGCTGGGTTCGGTGAAGCTGATGGTGGAGAACTCGACGCGGCGGCTCCATAGGGAGCTGAGGCGGAGGGTGGCGCGGACGGAGTTGGCGCGGATGACCGGCTCGGAGCCGAAGGCTGGGTCTTCTTCGACGACGAAGTTTTCGAGCGTAAAGCCGGGGAGGGGGAGGAGGTTGAGGGAGACCTTGTCGAGGTGGACAGGGCGGCCGAGGCTGTCGCCGATGCTGGTGGCGATGCGGCGCTGATAGCGGTTGACGCTGATGTAAGGAGGCAGCAGAACGAGCAGCATGACGGCAAGAACCGCGAAGGCCAGGTAGAGGAGGCGACGCAGCGTGTGCGTGCTGAGGGACGGAGCGGTGTCTGCGTCCGCGGCGTCGCTGGGGGCGGCTTCGCTGGGATACACGGAGGGCTCGTAGGTGGGGTCGGCTTCGTGCATGAACGATGGTCCGGCGCGGTGGTTAGGACGCGCGGGAGTGACCTCTATTTAATGAGATGAAGCGTGCGCTTCCAGCGTGTCTCGTCGAAGATGTGGACGAGGATGTGGCCCATGAATCCGAGGCGCTCGCCGATGCTCTGCTTGTTGATCTGGTCGGCGGGAGTTTGGAACGACCAATAGACGAAGAGGGGGCGGCCTACGATGTTTTCGCGCGGGACGAAGCCCCAGTAGCGGCCGTCGAGGCTTTCGGTGCGGTTGTCGCCCATGGCGAAGACCTTGCCGGGAGGAACGACGAGGTCGCCATCCTGAATGTGGCTGGGAAGCTCGTAGGCCCAGCTGGCGGTGACGTTGCCGTAGTTGTCCGGCGGGACGGCTGGAAAGTCGTCGCGGTAGGGATCGAAGGCGTGCTGGAGGTCGCCGTCGGAGGTGGGCATGCCGGCGTAGGGCTCGTTCTGCGCGACGCCGTTGAGGTAAACGACTCCGTTGCGGAGGTGGATGCGGTCGCCGGGGATGCCGATGGTGCGCTTGACGAGGAAGAGGTCAGGCTCGCCGGGCTTGAAGAAGACGATGATGTCGCCGCGGCGGACGTCGCGATAGAAGGTGAAGGGCGCCCACTTTGCGGGTGGGGCGAGGGAGATGCGGTCTACCAGGACGTGGTCGCCTATGAGCAGGGTCTGCACCATGGAGGCGGAGGGGATCTCGAAGTTCTGGAAGATGAAGGTCATCACGAAGAGACCGATGGCGAGGACGGTGCAGATGGAGGCGAGGGACTCAAGCGGAGTTTCGGCCTGCTCCTGCTGTGCGACGTCGGGGGTGGTGGCTTCGGTGGTGATGGTTTCGGGCAAGACTGAGTCTCCAGCGTCCTCAAATGGATGCAACTATTAGTGTATCGCTGATGGAGGAGGAGGGGGAGAACGGTATCTGTAAGGTTTGTCCCAAGTGCGAACTATAATCTTTTTGCGACTCAGAGCGACTCCACGATGTAGCAAACGGTTAGTTACTTGCCAAGAATGCTTTCAAACGAGGAGTGAGGCCCTGCCTGATCTACCACCAGGAGATGAAGTGAGAAAGACGAATCCCCCCTCGATTTCCCCTTCCTCGATTTCCCCCTCAGGGATCGACCGGCGCCGGTTTTGCAAAGCTATCGCACTCAGCCCTCTTTCGTCGGGAGGGTTCTTACGCGGGCTTGCTGCGGGGCCGACGAAGAGTGATGCCTATCGACTCGTTGCCGAGACCGACCGCGCGCGGATCCTGAAGGCAGGAGCACTTTATCTGACGCAGAAGCCGGTTACGATCACCTCGTTCCGCTCCGATCGCAGCCCAGGGGGTGTTCATGACTTTTTCTCCCAGGCGGACTACTTCTGGCCGAACCCCAAAGATCCGAATGGCCCGTACATCAACCGGGACGGCCAGAGCAATCCCTACAACTTCAACGAGCACAGGAAGGCGATGATTGCACTTTCGATCCAGATGCCGGCGCTGACCTCGGCATGGCTGTTGACGGGACAGCGCCGCTATGGCGAGAGCGCCTGCAACCATCTGCGGGCGTGGTTTATCTCGCCTGAGACGCGGATGAATCCAAACCTGGAGTTCTCGCAGGGGGTCCATGGGGTCTCGACCGGCCGCTCGTACGGAATCATCGATACGCTTCATCTGGTCGAGGTGGCACGGGCAGCTGGTCTGGTTGCGGCCAGGTTTCTTCACAAGGAAGAGATGACGGCTCTCATGGGTTGGTTCCGCGACTATCTCCAATGGATGAAGACCAGCGACAAGGGGCAGAAGGAGCGCGATGCCCTGAACAATCACGCGATGTGCTGGGCACTGCTGGCGGCGGAGTTCGCGCGGCTGATCGGAGATGGAGAGACGCGCAGCCAGGTGCACCGGCAGTACACGGATATTCTTCTTCCGAATCAGCTGGGCGCGGATGGCTCCTTTCCTAAGGAGTTGGCGCGAACCAAACCTTACAACTACTCCATCTTCAACTTCGACGTGATGGCCTGTCTCTGCCAGTCGCTCAAGGGCGCCGGACAGGATCTGCCGACCTTCAAGCTCGCCGATGGGCGCGGGCTCTGCAGGGCAGCGGAGTTTCTCTATCCCTACTTGAAGGATAAGAGCACGTGGCCGTACCCGAAGGACGTGGAGCACTTTGACTCACTGCCTGTGCGCTCTCCGGGTCTGTTGTTTTCAGGACTCGCTTGCGAAAAGCCGGAGTATGTCTCGCTTTGGAAGACCGAAGATCCGGATCCGACCGATCGGGAGATCATTCGCAACTATCCGGTTCGCCAGCCCTTGCTGTGGGTGTAGCAGAGCGACCTTCACGTCAGATCGAGCTTGCCGCAAAGATTTACTTTTGATGATCGGCCGCTGCCCATTTTGGAATGCGGCTGTCTGTAAAGAGACAGTCAAGGGCAGGCCCCATTGCAGCTCACGTGATCCTGAGTGATACCCTATGAGGGTTTCGAGCCTGAATAACTGCCTCCTATTTCTGAGCATGAGCGAATTTAAATGGCAGAGGTTACTAACGCTCTCCCGGTGGGAGAACTGGTTGGGAATAACTACGAGATTCTGGGCATCGCCGGTGCCGGTGGAATGGGTGTGGTCTATCGTGCCTGGGACACCAGGCTCGAGAGGCAGGTTGCGCTCAAGTTTCTCCCCAGCCTATTGAACGCTGACGTTCGGGAGAGAGAGTACTTTGTCCTCGAAGCTCGAATGGCTTCGTCGCTGGACCATCCGAACATCGGCGTCATCCACGGGATCGAAGAGACGGCAGATGGCCGCGCGTTTATTGTCATGGGCTTCTATGACGGTCTGTCTCTCGCTCAAAGGATTGCCAAAGGTCCGCTGAGCACAGTAGAGACCGTCGATGTTGCGATTCAGATCGCGCTCGGGCTGTGCGAAGCCCACGCGCATCAGATTGTGCATCGCGACATCAAGCCGTCGAACGTGATGCTGACCAACGCGGGGTCTGTCAAGATTGTCGACTTTGGATTGGCTCGTCTGATCAGCGCCGAGACGGCGACCGCGAGCGGCATCGTGGGATCGATCAAGTACGTCTCGCCGGAGCAGGCGCTGGGTCATCGAACCGATCAGCGAACAGATATATGGTCCCTTGGAGTGGTTCTGGCGGAAATGCTGACGGGGCGAAATCCCTTTGAGCGCGGAGCGATTCCGGCGATTCTGGTTGCGATCCTCAATGAGCCGCCGCAGTCGCTGGATGGTTTGCCCATCGCGCTGCAGGGGATCATCTATCGCGCCCTCTCGAAGGACGCCGAGAAGCGATACCAGCATTGCTCCGATATGCTGGCGGATCTACGGGCCGCACGAGCAGAGCTTGCGAACGATTCCACCAACCGAAGAGAAGCGACTGACAGAAAGACCACGCATCGCTCCCACGATATTCGCAAGTATGTCGAGCAGGCTTCCGTCTCTACCTGGTCCAGACCACAGAAGCCTCGAAACAAGTGGCTGCCACTGGGCCTCGGCCTCGCTGGGCTTGTTCTCCTGGCCGCACTGTTTCTCTTTCCTCGGGTTCGCGAACAACTGTTTGGCTCCCGCATAAGAGTGGGCGAAGAGCATATCGCAGTTCTTCCTTTTACCAACATTGGAAATAATCCGGAGAACGAGGCTCTGAGCGAGGGCCTCGTGGATACGCTGTCGGGGAAGCTCTCCAATCTCGATGTTGGCAACAAGGCGCTGTGGGTGATTCCGGCGAGCGAGATCCGGCGTCTCAAGGTGACGGACCCCGCCACTGCGCTCAAGACACTTGGCGCAAATCTGGTAATCAACGGAAGCATTCGGCGCGATGGAACAGCGATCAACCTGAACCTTAATCTGATCAGTACGGAGAATCTTCGCCTAATTGGCTCGGTCGATGTGGTGGATCAGGCTGGGGACCTCTCTGCGCTGCAGGATGAAGCAGTATCTCGACTGGCGCATCTGATGGACCTGCCCGTGTCCGCGGAGATGCTGCACAACACCGGCGGATCCGTTGTACCTGCGGCGTATGAGAACTACCTGACTGCGCTGGGCTACATGCAGCGTTACGACAAAGCGGGAAACATGGATAAGGCGATTAACCTGCTGAATGAGTCGATCAAGACCGATCCGAAGTTTGCGCTTGGCTACGGTCAGCTTGGGGAGGCGTATCGAATCAAATATCAACTGGACAAAAATCAATATTGGCTGGACGAAGCCCAGGGAAACCTGGAGAGGGCGATCCAGCTCGACGGCAGTTTGCCTGCGGCCTACGTCACCCTGGGACGAATCCACGACGTGAGTGGGAAGCGCGAGCTTGCGCTGCAGGAGTTTCAACACGCTCTCACACTCGATCCGCGAAACGCGCTGGCGGTGCGGGGGCTGGCACGCGCCTATGAGCGATCCGGCCGCATCCCCGACGCAGAGGCTGCTTACAAAAAGGCAGTCGCGCTGAAGCCGGACGATTGGGAGAGTTATAACCTGATCGGCCATTTCTATGATCGCCTAGGTAAGTATCCAGAGGCGATCAAGGCGTTGCAGAGAGCGCTTGAGATGACACCAGACAATGCGGAGGTCTATCTCAATCTGGGCGCAGTCTATATCGATTCGGGCGACGCTACGGCACTTCCCGCTGCAGAGCAGGCGCTGAAGAGATCGATCGAACTGGAGCCAAGTTACCAGGCATATGCAAATCTGGCGAGCCTTTATCTTTCGCAGAAAAGATATAAGGAGTCAGCAGAGGTGAATGAGAAAGCTCTGCAAATAAACGAAAACGACTATATGGTTTGGAATAACTTGCTCATCGCTGATGAACGGCTTGGTGACAGCTCAAAAGCAAAGACAGTGCGGGAGCGGATCATACCGTTGCTCGAGCAAAATATCAGACTGAAGCCTCAAGATGCACAAGCGCACTCACTGTTGGCGGTGATGCAGGCCAAGAGCGGGATGCGTGAGAAGGCGCTGGAGCATGCCCAGACTGCAATAGCACTCTCGCCGGATGACTCAAGCCTCCTCGTCAACGTCGCAGGGGTATATGAGATGTGCGGTGATCGCAAGCAGGCGCTGCGCTATCTTGAGATGGCTCTGCATAAAGGCTATCCTTTGAGTCAACTCGAAGATGATCCAGATATGCGGGGAGTCATGAGTGACCCCGAATTTCATCGCAGCAACCCTTAACTCTAACCCGGTAAATGCCAACGAAACAAAAGGAGAATCACCTTGTCGATCGTTGTTGTCCCCCTTACAGATTCAACCGACCCAATTGAAGTCAACGTGGGAGCTACAGACACCCTTCAGTTTGTCGCTGAGGTCGCGGGTGTCTTCGCCAGCACCTATGCGAAGTATTTCTGCCCTCATCTTCCTCATAACAAGTCTCTGAAACAGAATGAAACATGGCCGAACACGACGAATTATCCGGATGGAACCGAGCCTAACCCATATGCTGCCGGTAAAACCTACACCTTCAGCTGGACGCCTGCCGGAGTAGAACAGCCTCGTCTGACATCAGCTCCGGGGACAATATACGTGGATACCGGGACGTTGGGAAACCCGGCGTGAGCAGTAAATAGTCAGTCGACGATGCAATACGGGAACGGTGCTCACGAACCTACTAGAGCACCCGTTCCCGCCGGTTGAGATGATGCCGTTTGAGGTTTAAAGTTCGTTGACTCGATCTGGATGCGCGAGATGCGTCACTTTTACGTTCTTCGCAAGGCCGAGCACTTCCAATAGTTTGATGCCCCAGTAGTTGAAGTCCAGCTCCCACCAGGCCATGCCGTGGCTGGCAGACACAGGGTGCGCATGGTGGTTGTTGTGCCAGCCTTCTCCGCCGGTCAACAGGGCGACCCACCAGTTGTTGGTTGAGTCGTCGCGGGTTTGGAAGCGGCGAGAGCCCCACAGATGCGTCGCCGAGTTGACCAGCCAGGTGGTGTGAAAGCCAATGGTGATGCGAAGAAATGTTCCCCACAGCAGCCAGGAGAGGCCCAGCTTCCATCCGCCGAGTGCAGTGCCCCCTATGAGTAAAGCAATGCCTGTAAAGGTGATCGGGATCCAATGCCATACGGCCAGCCAGCGGTAGAAGCGATCGCGTTCCAGATCGGGGACATAGCGAGCGAGCGTGGTGGTCTCGCTGTGAAGAGAGCCGCGCAGAATCCAGCCCATGTGCGACCACCATTTGCCATCGCGGGGAGAGTGCGGATCGCCAGGCTTGTCGGTGTACTGGTGGTGCATACGATGTACGGAAACCCAGTACGTGGGACTACCCTGGAGCGCCATGGTGCCACAGACCGCCATGGCATACTCCAACCATTTAGGCGTCGTAAAGCTGCGATGCGTGAGTTGGCGGTGATAGCTGATGGCGATTCCTACGTTCTGACCGAAGAGCCACATCACGAGAAACACGACGACAGAAGACCAATAGAAGGTAAACAGCGCCGCTACGGCTCCCACGTGAAAGGCCGCGATGACGACGAAGAAGACCCAGTTGAACTCCGCCGACTTCGCCTGTACCACTTCGACTGTGCGGGGTCTGCCAGCTTTTTGCGGTGGTGTTACAAGTGTCGCCATTGGCGCTTGCCTCTAGTGTGGAGGCTAACGCCGGCCAGGAGGCGTGGCTATAGGGTGCAGGTAACAGTTCGGTAATAGTTGCGGGCGAGCGACGGCTCAGTCCGCAGCATCTCACATGGATCGGATTCTGAGATAACGGGATACGTCGGGAGCGATCATTATCGCTAGTACAATTGCGCCGATTCCTGCGGCAGCAGCTAAAAGTTTCAACATGTAAGTCACCTCGGAGATTCGTTGCTCGCTTTATACTCTTGTTTCGATGCAATTCGCCATGCCGGCGTCTACACTGATGTCTTTTGTGAGCTTCGTGCATGTTTCTGCGCAAGGAACTGCAAAAAGGCGTCCATCCCCTCACCGGTCTTCGCCGAAACTTTGAACACACACATTCCTGGCCGCACTGCCTGAATGTTCGCGTTGGCGGTCAGATCATCGAACTCTACCGCTGCTGCCAGATCCGTCTTGGTGATGACCGCTACGTCGGCGCTGTTGAAGATCGTCGGGTACTTGAGCGGCTTATCCTCACCCTCCGTGACGGATAGCAGCACTAACCTGAGATCTTCTCCCAGGTCATAGGACGCGGGGCAGACCAGATTGCCCACGTTTTCAATGAAGAGGAGATCGAGTTCGCCTAAATTCCAATCGTTCAACGAGTGCTCCACCATGGCCGCTTCAAGGTGGCAGAGCGTTCCGGTGGTGATCTGCCGCACGGGCACGCCACTGCGTGCGAGCCGCAGCGCGTCGTTCTCCGTCGCCAGATCGCCTACCAGTGCAGCTACGCGATAGTGCGGCCTGAGCAGGGTTAGAGTCTTTTCGAGAAAGGTAGTCTTCCCGGAGCCAGGGCTCGAGACCAAGCTGATGACATAGGTTCCCTGCAAGCGGAACCGGTCTCGCAAACCGCGTGCGATAACGTCATTTTGCTTGAGAACATTCTTCCGGACTTCCAGCAGGCGTGGTTCGTGGCTCATTGTTTTAGCTCCAGGGCAGTGATGACGAGTTCTTTTCCATGAATCACTTCAGAGGTCTGCGCTCCGCAGTCAGGGCAACAGAACCACTGCATGGACGCCAGAATCTTTGGCATATTGCACACCGGGCAGTAAACCTCGATGGGCACATCTTTCACTACCAGACGTGAACCTTGGAGCGGGGTACCATCGCAAGCTATTTCGAAGGAAAAAAGAAGCGCCTCCTTCACCACGCCCGAGAGGGCTCCAAGCTCCAGATGGACCGCTTCTACGCGCACATTGCGGCGCTCCGCCTCCTCCTGCGCCATATCTACGATGCTCATCGCAATCGAAAGCTCATGCATGGTCGGCTCCTTCATGGACGGAGAGCTTCGCATCGTTGAAGTTGCCGAATGCGGCAAGCGCGGCCTGCCCGAGGCTGATTCCACCATCGTTGGGAGGCATTGCGTGGTTCGTCCAGATCTCGAGACGGTGGGGCAGGAGGAGCGACTTCAAATCTTCGAGCAACAGCTCGTTCTGGAAGACGCCTCCTGAGAGCACGACAGTGTCAATCGCGTGGCTACCGCAGAGTTGCAGAATAAGCCCTGTTGTTCCCACAGCGACTCCACGTTGAAAAGAGCGCGCGATATCAGACACTCCGCGACCGCGCAGCCGGTCACGAATGACTGCATCGAGCAACGGGCGGAAGTCGAGTTCCTCGTTCGTGATGGGGAAAGGATAGGCTTCCGCACTCGAGGAATCGCGTGCCAGCTGCTCCAGCCAGATGGCAGCCTGACCTTCAAACGTACTCTCCCTCACAAAACCTAACAGCGCTGCTGCGGCATCGAAGAGCCTGCCCACCGAGGTCGTCGAAAAAGTACGCACCCCACGGCGGATCAGTTGCATGGCGCTCTGGTAGCGCGGAGTAAAGTGGAAGGGCGGCTGGGTTAAGTCCGCCAAACCATCGATCTGGGCCAGGAAACCGGATGCGGCCTGTACCGGATATTGCGCGGCGCCATCGCCTCCGGGAAGAGCCGCTTCGCGCAGGTGGGCAAGGCGTTCGAAGCCTCCTTCGAGACTTCCTGCAAAAATCTCGCCGCCCCAGATGCTGCCGTCATCGCCGAAGCCAGTTCCGTCGAAGCTTACGCCTATCACTTTCTTCTTCCACTCGCCGCGTTCTGCCAGAACCGAAGCCAAGTGAGCGCGATGATGCTGTACAGCCCGCGTCTCCCGAGCCGGGAGCATAGCGGCATGACTCGTCGAAGCGTATTGAGGATGACAGTCGTGCACCACAAGCAGATCGTGAGTGTCGACGTCATACATCGATAGGAGATCTTCAACGGTTTTTGTAGAGGCGTGGAATGCCTGATAGTGGGAGAGGTCGCCGATGTGTTGACTGACAAAAGCGTGGCCGTCAACTACCAGCGTAATCGTGTTCTTCAGGTCCGAGCCCAGGGCCAACACCGGGCGCTTGATCGGCAGCTTTGCCACTGCGCTCGGCGCATATCCGCGAGACCGGCGAAGAATCACCGGGCCGAAGGTTCCTTCTCGGGCTATTGAATCCTCCACTCGCCGTGCAATCGGACGTTCGCCGATTAGAAACGCATCTGCGATTCCAGAGAGTCGCCTTTGCGCGTCTGCATCCTCATAAGCGATTGGCTCATTCGAGCGATTGGCACTGGTCATCACGAGCGCTTCCGGCGCACCAGCAGCGAAGAGAAGGTGCTGAAGCGGTGTGTAGGGCAACATCACACCGAGGTCATGATTGTCAGGCGAGACGCCTTCGAGTTCCAGTCGAGCCAGTGCCAACACAATCGGACGGGCCGATGATGTAAGCAGCGTCTCAGTCTCGGAGGTGAGAAAGACCAGCCGGCGCGCTGCCTCCACGTCTTTGGTCATTAAGGCAAAAGGCTTCTCCTTGCGATACTTCCTCACACGCAGAGCAGCGGTCGCTATCGGGTTGCGCGCATCGCAGGCCAGATGATATCCGCCCAGCCCTTTGATCGCGACGATGCTGCCCTCCCGTAGGAGCTCGGCTGTCTCTCGGATCGCATCCCAACCACGAGCCGAGTCGAGTCCGTTCTGGCGGAGTACGAAGTTCGGCCCACAGTAGGGACACGCTACAGGTTGTGCATGAAACCTGCGATTCGCCGGGTTGTGATACTCCGAGTCGCAGTATGGATCCATCGGCCACTCGTTCATTGTGGTGTTGGCTCGATCATAGGGCAACGCGAGGATGACGCTGTAGCGGGGGCCGCAGTTGGTGCAGTTGACGTAGGGATGTCTGTAACGCCGATCCAATGGGTCGAAACACTCGTTCAGACAGTCTTCGCAGACAGGAAGATCGGGCGAAACGTGGACCGTAGGGCGGCCGGTGCTATGACTCTCTCGAATGGTGAATTCGTTCAGGTCTTCGAAGGGTGCAGGTTCGACATCAATCTCGGAGATGATGGAGGCGGCAGGATGCTTGCTCTGCATCTCTTCAACGAAGACTTCCATGTCCTGCTCGGCACCTTCCAGATGAATCTCCACGCCCTGATCGCCGTTGAGCACCCACCCGGCTAGCGTATTAGCTTGCGCCAGACGGTACACGAAAGGGCGAAAGCCAACTCCCTGTACCACGCCGCGCACGCGAATTGAGCAGGCACTCGCCATCGCTAATCCGACCCCACAATGCAACCCCTGCCTTGCCAGCCCACCTGGATGACTTTGCCATCCTCCACCAGCACAGGCACCGTGCGTACGCTGCTGTCGAGTGCATTCATGCGGGCACGCGCTTCGGAGTCTGCCTCCACGTCGTACTCCGTGAAGTCGCGTCTGGTCCACTCGAGCCACTCACGCAACTCCTGGGTGTAGGGGCATCGAGCACTTCCATACAGCTCAAGCGTGGCCATGGCGCAGCACCTCCATCGTCTCGCGCAGCACGTGATAGGTGGAGGCCTGCACCTCTTGAATGCGCGGAATATAGTCACTGCGAACAATGATTGGATGGTCTACCAGACCTCGACGATAGATCTCTCCCCCGTCGTTGCCCAGCAGAGCAACCGTCAGCAGATTGCGCTTGCGTGCCTCTTCCAGGGCCATGACGATATTACGCGAGCCGCCGCTGGTGGAGATTCCAATCGCCACATCCTGCGGCTTCGCATGCGCCATGAGTTGGCGCAGGAAGATAACTTCAACGCCCACGTCGTTGGCCAGTGCGGTGATGTTGGCTGGCTCCATGGAAAGCGAGATCGCCGGAATGGTCTCGTATCCTGCAGGAGGAAGAACACAGTCCATCGCCCAATCGTTGGCGTCGGTTGCAGAGCCACCGTTGCCGAAGAGAATCAGCTTTCCGCCACGCAGCAGGCGCTCTCGTATGGCAAGGGCCGCCGCACCAATCTGTTCGGATTGTTCTGTGGCGAGACGGGTACGCAACCGTGTATCGTCACGCACTTTCATCTGGATGGAAGCCGCGACATCCTCGACGATGCCGGCAGTCTCCTGCTTCTTCTGACCGAGGAAAGGATAGAGAAACTCTGCTTGTCCTACATCCTGACCGAGCTCGCGATGTTCCAAAAAAACGTGAACCGTCTCCCAGAGCGTGTGATAAAAAATCTCCACCAGTTCCTGATGAATGAACGGGTCCTGGGTGACAGTTTTGAGTGCGTAGGATCCATTGTGGCCGGGCAAGGCGAAGGTCATTGCTCCTCGTGCCTCTGCCGATTCTAGAGCCGCCCACACCTCAGGATCTCCTTCAGGAGGGCCGAAGCCCATCACAATATCTTCCGGACGAAGAATGGCATCGAGCCATGGGCGCAGGAGCGAGGAGAGATCAAGCGCAGGCAAAGCTCGTTTGCCAACAATTACAGGATGAACGAACTCAACCGAGACGTGTTGGGCGTCGGTAGAGTAGGACCCGCGTCCAAACGCCAGCAACCGGCCTCCCTTTAGGAAGCGTTCCGACATCTCGCGGCAGGCGATAGCCAGCGTTCGGGCCTGCTGGGAGAAGAAGTCTTCCAGGATCTCGTTGCGCAGGAGCAACCGCTCTTCAATATGTGCAGCGAGATTGACGGCTGTTTGCATACGAGGTCCTAGCAGATCCGCGGCAGTGGATCGCCGACCAACATGTCCACGATCCGACTGCCTCCGTAGCGAGTGGTGACCAGAACGGCGTTGGCGGGCTCGACCTGAATCTGTCCGATCATCCGTGCTTCCTCACCGCCTGCGGTCTGCTGCAGCGCATTCAAGGCGATGTCAGCATACTCCGGAGAGACGACTGCGAGAAACTGGCCTTCGTTCGCGATGTGGAGAGGATCCAATCCGAGCAGTTCGCAGGCGCCACGAACCGCATCGTGCATGGGAATCTCTTCTTCGAGCAACTCGATCCCCAAGCCGCTATCGCGCGCGAGCTCGTTGAGTGCGGTAGCTACGCCGCCACGCGTTGGGTCACGCATCCATCGAATGCCAGGGCCACACTCTGCTGCGAGCGCTTCGACCAGCGGTAGCACCGACCGCGTGTCAGAGCATAAATCTGCTTCGAAGTCGAGCTCACCGCGAGCCAGAAGAATGGTGATTCCGTGATCGCCAATCGGGCCGGACAAGAGGATCTTGTCGCCTGGACGCACCGAACGCGCATCGACTTTTACATCAGGCAACGGGGTGCCGATCCCCGCGGTCGTGATGTACATGCCGTCGGCTTTGCCGCGTTCGACAACCTTGGTGTCTCCACCGGCCATCACGACTCCTGCCTTCTTCAACGCTTTTGACATCGCGCGGACTTCGGCTTCAAGGACAGAGGCGGTAAGGCCTTCTTCGAGAACGAAGGTCACGGTCATGGCAACGCCTTTGGCCCCGGAGACTGCGAGGTCGTTCATGGTGCCGTTGACGGCAAGTTCGCCGATTGAGCCACCTGGAAAACGCAGGGGCTTGACGACAAAACTATCGGCGGTGAAGGCGATTCGCGCGCCCCCTACTTCAAGGTGCGCAGCATCGTTCAGCGGCTCTTGCGAACCTGGATAGAGAAGCGGCGCAAACAGACCCTCGACCAGTCTTCGGCTGGCCTTCCCACCGGCTCCGTGCGCCATCTCAATCTGCGGATCGCGAAATCGAACCACCGATGGCGATGTTGCAGCCGGAGGTTCAATCTTCAGGCCACGGAGCTGATCCTCGTCACCAGCGATTTGCGGTACTCGTAGTTGTAATATGCTGCGCATGAGCCCTCTGACGAAACCATAAGCGCGCCGATCGGATGTTCGGGGGTGCACTCTTTCCCAAACAACTTACACTGCGCCGGTTTCAAAACACCTTTTAGTACTTCGCCGCACTGTGCCGCCTTCGGGTCGGTCACTCGCGTCTCCGGCACGGAGTAGCGTAGCTCAGCGTCCCACGCGGCGTACTTCTCGCGAAGGCGCAATGCCGACTGAGAGATAAATCCAAGTCCTCGCCACTCAAAGTACGGCCGCAGCTCAAAGACTTCGGCCATCGCTTTCAGCGCTGCGCGATTGCCCTCCCATGGCACCACGCGCTTGTACTGATTCTCGACTTTGGCCTCGCCCACCTGCATCTGCCGCAAAAGCATGACGATGGATTGCAGTAAATCCAAGGGCTCGAAGCCCGAGGTCACCACGGGTTTGCCTTCATTCCTGGCGATCCACTCATAGGGTCTGCAACCGATCACCGTTGAGACATGCCCCGGGCCGATGAATCCATCAAGACGCATATCCGGAGAATCGAGGATGGCGCGGATTGCAGGGACGATCGTGACGTGATTGCAGAAGACGGAAAAGTTGTGGATACCCTCAGCCTTGGCACTCATCAGCGTAAGAGCAGTTGACGGAGCCGTCGTCTCAAATCCTATGGCAAAGAAGATGATTTCCTTCTCCGGATATTTTCTGGCCAGTTCTAACGCGTCCGCAGGAGAGTACACGATCCGCACATCGGTGCCGCGGGCCTTGTGCTCGAGCGGACTCCCATGTGCTCCCGGCACGCGCATCATGTCGCCGAAGGCCGCGAAGATGGTGTTGGGAGCTTTGGCGATAGCCAATCCATCGTCGATCCTTCCCATCGGCAAGACGCACACAGGGCAACCGGGCCCATGGATGAGTTCGATATTTGAAGGCAGAATATCCTTGAGCCCGAAGCGATAGATGGCATGCGTGTGACCACCACATACCTCCATGATGCGGTAGTGCCGCTTGGGATCGGCGAGACGGCGAATCTCTTCGGAGGCTTTAGTGATCAATTCAGGATCGCGAAATTCGTCCACATATTGCATGATCAATCTCCTCTAGGCGTGATGCTTTCCGTTGAGCGAAACCGGGCCAGCGCGGTCTGTACTGTCTTCGAGACCATACCCCCGCACCTCCTCCATCACTTGTTCTACTTCGCCCAACGCTGTCAGCAGGCGCATCTGTTCCGCAGCATCACGCTCGCTGATTTTGGACATCGCAAACCCGACGTGGATCAAAACCCAATCGCCGATCTTTGGCATGTCGTCTTCGAGCAGACCCAACTGAACCTTGCGGCGAACTCCAGTCACTTCCACGACGCCTACAAGATTCGGACCGGCAATCAGCTCAACAATCTTGCCCGGTATGGCTAGGCACATTGGGAGGCTCCCTTCCCGGACGCATGATTCTCTACCATGAAGGCCATAGTTGTCACTCCTGTTCCCGCGCTACCATCTCGAAGGAGAACTTCAATTCGTCCTTAAGCTTGATCGCTCCTCCCACTACGGAGATCGGTTTGATCTCGTAGTCGGTTTGCTTCAGTGTGAAATCTCCCGAGGCTCGCAGCATCGTCCCGAAGACAGCGACTCGAGCAGTAACCGGCTGCCGACGCGTGACACCGTGAAGCGTCAGGCTCCCGTCAAGAGCGGCAGTGTACAAAGATTCTCCCATTCTTGCGATGGAGAGTATCGGTGCTTCGTAGACGATCTCGGGATACTTCGCTGTCTCCAGTACCTGCTCATTCATAATTCTCTCGATCTCGCGGCTATCTTTATCGGAGATGTCGTACTGGACGCTCAGCGAATTGGCTTTGATATTCAATCGAAGTTCGCTTCCCCGGAGCGCCTCCGGACTGAAGCTCACACTGCCGCTGAAGTTGCGGACGCCGATGGTCGGATTGTGCCCCACCGCAGACAACAGCCCCGTGGCGAAGGCCTGCACCGTGAATCGACTCGCCCTGGCATCGATGACATAACGAACTAGCACGGTGTTTGTCGTTTCCATAGAATTTGTCACCTGCTGGCACGCCCATCCCGTTTCTGCGCGGATTTCTTACATCGCCCGCATCTTTAGATACCGTTGAACATCCGGCATCGCCACCTGGGCGAGATTGCCGATTCCTATTTGCGACATATAGCGGCGAATGAATGGGTTGGAGAGTATCAATCCCGCTCCAAACACAATCATGGCCACACCTCCCAACATGTAAAGAGTTTCCTTGTCGGCGCCTACTCCGTTGGTTGTTGATCCTTCCAGTTCCATTGACATATCGACTCTCCTTTTGCCAAAGCTTTCTTTTCAGGCTGTCCTCAAACGGATTCACCTTCCAGGATTTTTCTTATCAAGGCCTCAGTCGTCTTCACCGCTTGCTCCACAGCAACCTCAACAGGTTGACTCAGTCCCATATGGCCTTCCTCTCCCCCCAGCGTTGCCGGCTCGCAGCCGATCAACACCACCCGCTTGAGCGGCCCATTCATGGCGCTCGCCATACGCAACACATTCATCGGATGCATGCTATGCGGTTCGAGAAAGTTGCCCGACGGCTCTGCAGCTTCGTTCGGATCCAGTTCGACAACCGAGACCGTACCCGGCGTTTGCCGGTGGGGATAGGCGTCGATAAGAATCGTGGTCTCGTAGCGGTCCTGCAAGGCATAGACAAGATCCATGCCACGGATGCCGAAATCAACGACGCGCACTTCTTCAGGCAGAGTGCAGCCCGCGAGACGTCGCACCACCTCTACTCCAAACCCATCATCACCAAGAAAGATATTACCGATACCGGCGATCAGAATTCTAGCTTGCGATGCAGTCTTTCTCTCGCCCTGTTCTTCTTCCGGGAGAGGTTCGATCTCGGTCACTTTGAAGAAGAAGCGGTGACCCGGCTGACGCATCATCCCCAGGTCGCGTCCGGGATCGTCTTCGAGAACCACGCAGATGTGCTGCTGTCCTTCGTAGTCCTGTTCAATGCTTTCGACCGTCGCTACCTGTCCGCGCAGCGCAAGGTCGAGAATGTCCCCGCCCTCACGGGGATTGAGACGGACGCGATAGCCTGTCCGTACCTCGACGCCATCGATCACCACGTGATCGACCTGCTCCTTCTCTTCAAGGAGACTCCACTCCCATTGATTCATAGCGCCTCCTCTTTGACCGGAGTCAATCCGCGCAGCACACCATGAAGCTTCATGAACTGTTCTTCCGGCATTGTCTCGGTGCGCTCCAGAATCTCTCGTGCGCGATCGTCGGATTGCCGCATCTCGCGTTTTTCGTCGTCGGTCAGCGTAAGGATTCGCAGAGATAGAATTTCGTCGATCTCAGTTGAGTCAAAGAGATTGCCCGCACTCTCTGGAGCGATCTGCGGATAGTCATAAAGAATAATGGGCGACGAGAGCACCGTCTCCGCCTGATCCCCAACAAGCACTGGCCATGTACCAATGTTGTTGCACTGGGCAGCAATATCTTTGAACTCCGCCGGAGGATCAAGCAGGGAGAGGAACTCCCCGTGCTCTACCCCCAGAATGGTGTGTGCGGACACCAGTGAGAACGCGAGTGCGTCTTCGCGGTCAGCAGTAGCCGGAGGTTCGAAGAAGGAGAGATTGCGAACGCGAACCGTTACCTTGAACACTCCATCACAGCTCTGTGTCGAACCAAACTGTATCGATGCAGTTAGATTTTCCCACTTTCGCACAATCACTCCGACTGCCCTCCCCTCCTCATCACGCAGGTATTCGAAGTTTTTCCCCGCCGGAAACGTTAGATCGAGCGGAGCAAGCGACGAGAGCGACGCAGGGTCCAGCGCCGCGGCGATGTGTTCCCGTTCAACAGCCTCCTGCCAGGGTTGAAAGACGCGGCCAGCTACTTCAAAACGATCGACTGCATCGAACTCCGGTTCCACTCCCTCAGGCACCTCTTGTCCCGGAGTGCGAAGCTTGCCGATCGAGCGCCGCACTATCTGCAGGAAACGCAACTTCACGTTGAGCCTCGTGGAGGAAGTTGTCTTGATCAGGCACTCGGTCTGCATCATCCACGCCTCTGATCCCTGCTGCAATTCGCTGTAAGCCTGGGGACAAAGCACTCCGAAGTTCCAGCGGCGCTGGTTTTTGACCGAAGATGGCCGGTACGGATACAGCATGTATCCCTCGTACAGCACCGCCTCTGCGATCTTTTCCACCCGTTCCAGATTCACGATTTCACCGCCGCTTCCATGGGGAGAACTTCTTCGAGTGTCTGCTCCCAACTCGGAATCCCGTGCTGCATCTTGTAGCGATAGAGACGATCGAAGACATCTCGCCGCAAACTCAGCCAGACCTGATTGGGATAGTAGGAGTCCATCATCTCGCGCCAGATCTTCACGGGAAGTTTGAATCTCGCCTCCTGCTCCCAGGAGATCGGCGCTACCTGCAGCCCACTATCCGGTGGCGCGTAGAAGACGGTGCCACTGAAAAAGATGTTGAGAGGAATATCGCCATCCGTTAGCCCTTCGAAGTATTTGGTGGCAGCAACATTGAAGTCGAAGGAGCAGGGGACGTGAAGATCGGCTACCGTGGTTGCGCCCGCGAAAGCAGGAATGACCATATTGAGGTTGGTCCAGTGCAGGCTGCGCAACGTCTGACTCCACCTGTCTGGCGTTCCGAAGAGGTCGAGCATTCGCTCCTGCTCCTCTGGTGCGTAGCGTCGACGGGTGACTTCGATTTGAATCTGACAACGCAGCGCAATGGTGTGAATCGTCTCATTGGCCGTGGAATTCTTGACCTGGAGTTTGAAGGCAAGTGTAGGCGCCGCTGCGAATGGGACAACGCTCGCTTCTTCGATCTGAAAGCTCAGGTCAGGCATTGGCTTCTCCGCCCACTGGGTCTGCCTTCGATCGCAGTTCCGAGAAGAATCGCCCTATCTCTGCCCAGACGTCGGCTCCTCCGGAGAGACCTCTCCAGTTGGCGCGAATCAGCCCCACCAATTTGTAACATTCATCGATCGGAGCGATGTAGTACTCGGCCTGCGCGAGCCCATGAGCATGGCCCACCCGGTTGACCAGCAGGGCCTCGACATCGGGCAGGAGGCGGTTCAGCGCCCGATTACCCTCTGCAATCTCATTCCACGCTTCGAGCGGCAGCAGCGATTCGACCGCGCCCGCCGGGCTGGGATAGAGAGCAATAACTCTGCCTTCAAGGCTCGAACTAAAAAAGAACGCCATGTTGATTGGGATGAGCAGGCTCTCCCACTGCCCGTCCGTCATCTCGAAGTCGATCAGATGCTGAGCCCGGCGCGAGACGCGCTTGAACTTTGACTTCTCCCTTCCATCGAAGAGCAGGGCGCATGCATCGCAGGCACAGAGGATCTGTCGCGAAGAGAGCTCCACCAGGTGCGGGTGGTCCTGCGCCAGCCCCGCGCTGCACAACTCGCACTGCTCCAGCGGACGCGACGCGGAACGTCGTGCACGCGTGAATTGACGAAGCGCTCCGAAGGCCTGTTCGAATGGTGGCAGGGTCTCTTCATTCATAGCGAACTCTTTTCGCGATCGTCGAGGGCGCTCTCAATCGACACCATCTCTTTCCGGGGAACTGCCAGCACCTACCCCTGCGAGCCGCTGGCCCATTAAGCTTTCCAGTGTGACAAAGCCTGTAGGCGTTGGCTCCTCCAGTCCCAGAACTTCCAGCGATGTCACGTCCGGCGCAAACTCATACATCCCGTCCTCCACAATCGACCGCAGATCGTTCGTAGAAGATCCACAGCTATGACTTGACGTCGACAGACGGACACGAACAGCACCTTCGTGCACGCACTCAAGCTCAACCGTGCAGGAGAGTTTGCGTAGACGAGGACGCATACCCTCTATGGCTTTTTGTACGCGAGTTTCGAACTCGTCCGGATGAAGGGAGTAGAGCAGCAACAGGTTGCCAACGATTGGGTCCCGCCCCATCTTGTCGACGATCCCCGGAGCAAAATTGCCGGCATCGAAGACGATCTCCATCGCCCGCTCCAGGCCTCTCGCATGCACCTCCATAAGAAGCTGCACCAGCTCCCTGCCCGCTACCTTTGCGTCGCTATCCGGCAACTCGTCAAACTGTGCGACCAACTTGCCCAACTGCCGGACTTGCTCCTGAAACTCCCCGTCGTTAGCCACACGCCTCCTCCAACTCTCAATCGGTCACGAGTACGAACTACGGCTGGTAGCCGAACATCGGCGAGTGGGAGGTCTCAAGTACCTTTCCATTCCCGAGGTACATGTGAACGCCGCAGGGCAGGCAAGGATCGAAGCTGCGTACGGCACGCATGATATCGATTCCCTTGAACTTGTCCGGGCCATTCTCCTCGAAGATCGGCGTATTCTGCACCGCATCCTCGTAGGGCCCAGGAGTTCCATACATATCGCGCGGGTTGGCGTTCCACGGGGTAGGCGGATACGGATGATAGTTGGCGATCTTGTGATTGCGGATCACAACGTGGTGCGACAAGACTCCGCGCACCGCTTCGTGGAAGCCGCAACCGATCGCCTCCTCGGGCACCTTGAAGTCGTTCCAGGTCTTCGTACGGCCGGCATGCAACTCCGCCAGCGCCTGCTCCGCAAAGTGAAGCGCAGCAGCGGCAGCATAGGCCTGGAAGTAAGTGCGAGCGCGATCACGCTCAATCGCATTGCTCCACTTGGGAATCTTCCACTCAAGCTCCACCTCTGGAAGCGAGACGGTCTTGGGCAGATAGATCTTGACGCTATGCCCTGTTGCCTTCACGTAGCCAATATCCACGATGCCGGCCAGCGCGGTTGCCCAGAAGCGCGCAATCGGACCGCCGCCCGTATCGAGTGCAAGGTAGTCTTTTGTCCGCGCGTCATACCAACGCGGCGACATCACCCATGTGTACTTGTCCTTGAAGTCGCGCTTCTGCGGCCTGGGCAGCGTGCTCTGGTTCCAGGGGTGACGCTGATCGACTGGATTGCCCAAAGGATCCTTCCTAACGAAGGTCTCGGCATTCTGCCAATCGTCGTAGTACGAACTTCCCAGCAGAATGCGGATGTTCAGGTTGATGTCCACCAGGTCGGTCGTCACCAGCTTGCCATCGACCACTACGCCCGGCGTGACAAACATACCGCGGCCCCAGTCCGTCATCTTCTGATAGGTGTAGTCGCAGACATCGGGATTATTGAACGAGCCCCAGCATCCAAGAAGAATCCGCCGACGACCAACCTCTTCGTAGCCAGGGAGAGCTTCGTAGAAGAAGTCGAAGAGATCGTCATGGAGCGGCACGACCTTCTTCATAAACTCCACATACTTCATCAGCCGGACGATATAGTCCGTGAACAGTTGCACCGTAGGCACCGTACCTACGCCGCCCGGATACAGAGTGGAAGGATGAACGTGGCGGCCTTCCATCAGGCAGAACATCTCGCGCGTGTACCGACTCACCTGCAGCGTCTCGCGATAGAACGATCCCGTAAACGGATTGAGGGCCGTCATGATGTCGCCGATAGTGCGGAAGCCGTGCAGCTCTGCATGCGGGGCAGCGGTCTTCGTTGCTTTTTCCCAGACACCCGGATTGGTCTCTTTCACCATCTTCTCGCAGAAGTCCACGCCGACGAGATTGTCCTGAAAGATGTTGTGGTCGAACATATACTCCGCGGCCTCACCCAGGTTCACAATCCACTCTGCGATGGCCGGCGGGCGCACGCCAAAGGCCATGTTCTGCGCATACGTCGCGCACGTAGCATGGTTGTCGCCGCAGATGCCGCAGATACGGCTGGTGATGAAGTGTGCATCGCGCGGATCTTTGCCCTTCATGAAGATGCTGTAGCCGCGAAAGATGGAGGAGGTGCTGTGACACTCCGCAACCTTGCGTTTGCCAAAGTCGATCTTGGTGAAGATGCCGAGACTGCCGACGATCCGCGTGATCGGATCCCAGTTCATCTCTACTAACTGGCTCTTGTCGGCCTCTGCCTCTGTGCGTACAGCGGTAATCGTGCCCATCGTGATCTCTCCTTGGCTTCGTTAGTAGGAATTGGGGTGATAGCCTGTGGTCAGTTCGGCGCGCGGATGACGCCACTTCGGCTCTTTATTCACGGTGTCATTGGTCAGCTTGCGCAAAGCCCGAATCGCCTTGCCATAGACGCCGACCGCTGTGCTCGACAGCTTGCCACCTGGAGGCTCGTCCATAAATGGCATGAACTTATCGGGGAAGCCAGGCATAGTGCAGCCAATGCAGATGCCGCCGACGTTGGGGCAACCGCCGATGCCGGCCATCCAGCCGCGTTTCGGCACATTGCAGTTCACCACAGGCCCCCAGCATCCCAGCTTGACGATGCACTTCGGAGAGCCATAGGCCATAGCGAAATCCCCCTGCTCGTAGTACCCGGCTCGGTCGCATCCCTCATGCACTGTCGTGCCGAAGAGCCAGGTCGGTCGCAGTTGATCGTCGAGAGGAATCATCGGCGCCAGACCGGCTACCTGGTAGAGAAGATAGAGAAGTGTCTCCATGAAGTTGTCAGGCTGCACCGGGCAACCGGGAACATTCACGATCGGCAGGCCGGCTTTGGACTTCCAATCCCAGCCCAGATAATCCGCCAGTCCCATACAGCCGGTGGGATTGCCCTCCATCGCATGGATGCCGCCGTAGGTCGCGCAGGTGCCGCAAGCCACGACAGCGAGTGCCTTGGGTGTCAGGCGATCGATCCACTCATTGGTGGTGATCGGCTGGCCGGTGTGCGGATTGGTTCCCAGAGCAGCCCAGTAGCCTTCCTTCTTGATCTTCTCGTTGGGGATCGATCCTTCGACGACCAATACGAACGGCTCGAGCTTTCCCTGCTCCGCCATGTAGAAGTACTTCATAAAGTCATCGCCATTTTCGAAAGCGAGAACTGGATTATGCAGGTGGACCTTGGGCAGACCGGGAATCGCGCCCAGAACAACGTCCTCGACACTAGGCTGCGTAGCTGCGGTGATGGACACTGTGTCTCCGTCACACCCAAGGCCAGCGGTGATCCACAGAATATGCAGCTCAGCCACAGCGGGTTTCTTTTGAGTGACTCGGCCGTAAGGAACTGTTTCTTGAGCCATAACCTGGGTTCTCCTCTTCGGATACGGGCTGGTCTTGCCGGAAGATTGCAGGCGCGCTGTGAGACGCAAACCTGAGGTGCGATTCGTCTGAAAGGGAACTCTCCGACGATCGGCGAAGCGTAGCCAGTAGAGAGGTTGTCATGCAGAACCCGCAAGCGGGACTGACCCTATTTCTTTCTCATACTTCTTACTTAGCGAGGGCTAGGGGATTGCCTGATGCATAATCCGCAAGAACGTTTTGCCATGCGAATGACATTTTTGGATTTAGATATTGAGAAGAGATGATAGGAACGAACCGTCGCACAGTCTAGCCCGACAGAACTAGTTCGGCAGTTCACGGCACTCAACTCTTAATCTGTCTTCTCGTCGATCTTCCACTGAATCGCATGCTGGATAAGCTCTCGCCCACTGTGCAGGCGAAGCTTTTCTTTGAGGTGAGCCTGATAGGTCTCCACCGTCTTGACGCTAAGGTGCAACTCCTCGGCAATCTCACGCGTGCCGCGGCCCTCGCCGATCAGGCAGAACACCTCCAACTCGCGATCGGAGAGCGTGGAGATGCGAGAGTGAAGCGCTGCCGGAGAGCCGCCAATGTACTGTTGAAGCATCTTGTTGGCCATGCGATCGCTCAGATACACCTCGCCGCCAAGAATGCGGCGCACAGCAATCAACACTTTCTCCGTTGCCTCCTGCTTCATGATGTAACCGTTCGCACGAGCACGCAGGGCACGCTCCGCGTAGATGGCCTCATCATGCATGGAGAGAATCAATATCGGTAGATCTGGATAAGATGCTCGGATATTTTTGAGCAGGTCCAACCCATCCGGACCATTGAGCGAGATGTCCACGATCATGATGTCGGGTCTCTTCTGAGAGATGGCCTGCATCGCAGCCTGCGCCTCTTCGGCCTCGCCGCAGACTTCAAGATCTCGCTGCTGGTTGATCAACAGAGCCAGTCCCTGACGCAGAAGGGGATGATCGTCGACTACGAAGACAGTCCTCTTGCCCGCATGAGGTTGTTCCGGAATGTTTGTCGCGGCCATAGTCTACCTGCCGGCTTTGAGAGGAAAGATACAGGTCACTGTCGTTCCACGCGGCGGCTCAGGTGCAACCTCAAGCGTTCCGCCGATCATGCCCGCTCGGTAGTTCATGATGTGAAGTCCCATGCCATGACTATTGCCACGGATCTCGCCGATGCCGCCGCCGTCGTCGTTGACCACCAACATTCCGCGCTCGTTCTCAGCAGTCAGGCGAATCAGAATCTTACAGGCATGCCCATGCTTGAGAGCATTGTTCACAGCCTCCTGAGCAATATGGTAGAGATGGGTGGCCATCGCGTCGTCGTAGATCAGGACAGCAGGCTCGCACTCGAAACGACAGGATATTCCGAAGATATCCTCTACCTCTGCAGCCCACATCTGCAACGCCGACATCAGCCCATGTGCATCGGAGACAACCGGCAGCAGCCCTCGCGCCAACTCTCGCGTCTTGTGAATCGCTTCGTTTACCAGTCGCACGATCTTGGCTGCATCGCTGGCCTCGGCTACGCATTTTTCGGTCAACTTCGCCTCATGCACCTTGGCCATAAAGGCGATGCCCGTCAGATGCTGCCCCAGCCCATCATGCAGATCCTGCCCGATGCGTCGTTGCTCTCTTGAGCTGATATTCAGCAGAGCTTTCTCCAACTGCTCGCGCTCGGTGATATCGATTCCAGTGGCGATGATGTAGTTGGGAGTTCCGTTGTTACCCGGCAACATGGTGCTTGACCAGGCGATGAGTCTCTTCGTGCCATGCCGTGTGACCCAATAGCTTTGGTAGTCTTCGGGCAGCAGATCCGCGCTCAGCTGCGAAAAGATCGACTTGAAGCGTTCCACTTCTTCAGGCACGAGAAAAAAATCCCAGATGCGCTTGCCGCGAACCTCCTCGAGCGAATATCCGGTCGTCAGTTCACAGGCTCGATTGAATCGCGTAATGCGCCCCTCGGGATCGAGAACGACAACCAGCGCTCCGACGGTGTCGAGAATGGCAGAGACTACGTTGCGCTCCTGGTGCAGCGCCTCCTCCGTATGCTTCAGATCGGAGATATCAAAGGCGACGCCGTGGATGAACCATGGCTGTCCGTCGGGCCGGCGCATCATCTTCGCGTCGCAGTGGAACCAGATCACGTGCCCGTCGCGCGCGACCACGCGATAGGACGATCGCAGCGGCTTGCCGGAGAGAAACATGCCCGCGGCCTCCAGGCTCCAGCGCTGTTTGTCGTCCGGATGAATGTGTTCGTACCAGCGGATAGGATCTTCCAGCCACTCCTCTCGTGAGTACCCGAGCGACTGCTCAATCTGCGGGCTGACGTAGGCCTCGCTGATGCCGCGATCGAGATAGACCATGAAGACCACGGCAGGAATCTGTTCCAGCAGCGCGCGGTATTTCGCTTCGAGGCTCGAGGTGTGAGCCTCGGGATTCTGTGCTGATGTGCCTCCCGTTGGCTGCTCCCCCGCGGCGGCTGACTGTATGCTGCCGCCAAACAGACTAGCCAACTCGAACAGAACCGCCTCCGCCTCGCTCAGTTCTGGCAGCTGCGTGATGTCTTCATCGCCAGCCCTTCGGTCTTCCCAGTCCGCTTTTGCAAGTGAAGCCATTCTTCGCTCCGTTCGGCAGGACGCGTTGTGTCAGTGCTGTTGGCTCGGCGAAGTACCTTGCTGCCGCCAGCTTGGCACCTTGTTCAGCGATGCCTGGGTGAACTTGCGCAGCGCATGAATCGCGCGTCCATAGGTCTGCACCGCTGCTGAAGAGAGAAGCGATCCGGGAGGCTGGTCCATAAATGGCATAAATTTATCCGGAAATCCTGGCATCGTGCACCCGATGCAGATGCCTCCCACATTGGGGCAGCCGCCAATCCCGCTCATCCATCCACGCTTGCCGACGTTGCACTGAACCACCGGTCCCCAGCAACCCAGCTTTACGATGCACAACGGCGATCCGTACTCCTCCGCAAATTGTGCCTGCTCATAGTACCCGCCACGGTCGCAGCCCTCATGTACCGTGCTGCCAAACAGCCAAGTGGGACGCAACTGCTCATCGAGGGGAATTATAGGGGCATGGCCAGTAGCCATGTAAAGCAGATACAGCAGAGTCTCCATAAAGTTGTCGGGCTGGACAGGACAGCCCGGAACACAAACGATCGGGACTGCAGCCTTAGATCTCCACTGCCATCCAAGATAGTCAGGAAGCCCCATGCACCCGGTTGGATTGCCCGCTATCGCGTGAATTCCCCCATAGGTCGCGCAGGTTCCTACGGCAATCACGGCCCAGGCATGGGGAGCCAACCGGTCGATCCACTCGCACGTTGTAATTGGCTGCCCGGTCTCTGCATCTGTACCCAGCGACGCCCAGTACCCCTCCGGCTTATTCTTCTCATTCGGAATCGAGCCCTCAATCACGAGGATGAAAGGCTCCAGCTTGCCCTCCGCGGCCAGGTGGAAACGGCGCAGGAAATCGTCACCAACCTCAGTGGCCAGAAAAGGGTTGTGGAAGTTCACCTTGGGAATCCAGGGGATGCCGCCCATAATCACATCCTCAATGCTGGGCTGGGTTGCGGCGGTCATCGCGATCGTGTCTCCGTCGCAACCTAATCCCGCGGCAATCCAAAGCACATCGACCTCTTTAATTGGCGGCGAATGCTGATCCCAGAGTTCCACGAATCCCCCTTGGGATTGCGTCCGGCAAGATGTTCCCTAACATCTTGTGCTCGAAAGAGAACTTAGGCAAGTCAGGCGCCAATCAATCTCTTTGAGAGACCAGGGCTGGCGCAACAACACTCCGTCGAATCAGGCCCGCCCAGCGAACTCTCGCGTCTCTGTGTTCACCTTGATCTTTTCGCCTTCTTTGATGAACAGCGGAACGCGAATCTCCACACCTGTCTCCAGTTTGGCTGGCTTGGTCACGCTGCCACTCGAAGTGTCGCCGCGAACGCCCGGTTCGGTATACGTGACTGACAGCTCCACCTGAACCGGCAACTGCAGCCCGATTGGATTTCCGTTGTATTTGTCGATCTGAATCAGAACCCCCTCCACCAGCATGTCCAGTGCGTCCCCTACCATCTCATCGCTCAGGGAGAGAGTCTCAAAGCTCTCCTGGTCCAGAAAGTACGAGCCATCTCCATCGCTGTAGAGATACGATGCTCCAACCGTCTGCAGGTCCGGCTCCTTGAACTTGTCGCTGGCCTTGAACGTTTTGTCGAAGACTGCACGTGTAAGCATGTTGCGCATCCTCAGACGAACCAGCGTCTGCCCGCCTCGAGCCGTGGGAGTAGAAATCTCCGCTTCCAGGCAGCAGAACGGAACGTTTTCAAACTCGAAGAACATCTTGCGTTTCACGTCGATGGCGTCGATTAGTGCAGCCATAATTTCCTCAAATATCTATCGAAAGTGGAGATCCTGCAGCAGGGCATATGCCTTTTGAAGGTGCCTCTAGGATAACAGGGCACGCATCGTCAAAGTCGAACTCACACCGCACCACCGAATAAGGCAGGAGATGGAATTCAGGCAGACTCAGTTTGCAGGTAAATTCTGCCTAAGCGTGCTTTCTCTCCGGCCTGCCCTTCAGGCACACTGATGGAATGGTGCGTGTCGGCGTCGATGAGAACCTTGCTCCACAGCTGCTTCTAGATCTTCCGCACGAAGTAGAGATCGTGCGCATTCCCCGCAAACCATCGGCAACTCTGGAAGTCGACTTCTGGATTCTGGTCTTCGCCCGCGCAGATGCTCATCAGACCTTCTCCCATCTGCGCGGCGTAAAGGTGGTGCAGTCGATGATGGCGGGCGTAGACTGGATTGCGCCGTGGCTGCCAAAGGAGATCGTGCTCTGCGATGGCCGCGGAGTTCACGACGTCTCGGCCTCGGAGTGGGTCCTGACCGCGATCCTCTCGTCCCTGAAGCGATTTCCGCTCTATCGCGACGCGCAGTTACGTCAGGAGTGGAAGGGGCAGTCTTCGGTAACGGACGGATTTATGAATGAACGCGGCGCCGAGGTCGGACAGTACCAGGTCCTGGGTGACGACCTTGCCGGAAAGACCTTGCTGATCGTCGGTTACGGCTCGATCGGCGCGGCAATTGAGGCTCGCCTGATACCGTTTGGCGTGAAGATCATGCGACTGGCGCGCACCCCCCGCAAAGAGCCGGAGATCTTCGCCGTTACGGAGTTGCGCCGCCTCCTGCCGCAGGCCGACGTGGTCGTTCTCATCGTGCCTCTCACTCCGGAGACGCATGGGTTGATTGGAGCAGCAGAGATTGGTCTGATGAAGCACGGCGCTCTTCTCGTCAACGCCGCGCGAGGCCCCGTCGTGGTAACGGAGGCTTTAGTCGAGGCGCTCGAACAGCATCGGGTGCGGGCGGTTCTCGACGTGACGGACCCTGAGCCGCTCCCGCCAGGCCACCCTCTCTGGTCGGCGCCAAACTGCATGATTACGCCACACGTGGGCGGCTCTACCCCCGAGTTCATCCATCGGGCCTTCCACTTCGGAGCCCAGCAGGTAAGGCGTTTCCTGGCCGGCGAGGAGTTGGAAAACATCGTAACCGGGGATGGCTACTAGCCTCCCCTCCCGAACGCCAGCCGCAATTTTAACGATCAGGGAAAGCGCTGGACTGCCACACCCCTTGAACAGGGTAAGCAGGCCAGCAGGATGGAGTTGGAAGCAAAGCTAGGAAGTCCGCGTAGAACTCATTACTGGCAAGGCTAACGTCTTCGTCCAACCTGAAGCTCGTCTACATCGTCATCGTCATCATCTTCGTCTTCTTCTTCGTCGTCGTCCTCATCATCGTCTTCGTACTCGTCATCCTCGTCTTCATCCTCATCTACTTCGTCGTCATCATCCTCGTACTCGTCATCATCCTCGTCGTCGTCTTCATCCTCTTCGTCGTCGTCATCGTCGTCCTCGTCATCCTGGTCGAGTGCTTTCTTTGCGACGCTTAAGGACTCGGTCGAGGAGTGCTGTCCTGCTGTATCAAGGGGGGCGAAGGGACTGTCTTCAAAGGTGGCAATGAAATCCAGACCCAGGGGGAAGAAGTTTGCGTTGAAGTCGAAGGTTAGGGTCTCAAGTGCCATAAAAATCTCCTGTTGAAAATGTGTACTGGGATAGGATGCAGCAGACTGAAAAAAGTGAGTGTGAAAATTCACTTTTCGATGAATTTGAAGTTTCGTGGATCTGGCTCTTCAGAAACTCCGTTTTAGCTGGAAGTGAAGGAATAAGTATCGATCACTGTCATTATTAGACCGCAAACGAACCACCGTCAGGCCTCGGAGAAGGGTTGGAGCTGCTTCTCCGTCGGTGGGCTCGTCAACAGGCTGACAGCGATCAGACACAGCAGCGAGGCGACCAGCGCCGGAAGAATCGCGTCGCGTTCGCTGACCACCGCCGGAAGATGAGCGTGAACGAAGCCGGTATCCCAGAAGACCGTAACGAAGGTGCCCACCGCAATACTGGCCACCGCGCCTGCTGCAGTCGCGCGTCTCCAGTAGAAGGTGGCCAGGATAACCGGCGTCAGAGCCGCGCCGTAGATCGTATAGGCGTAGAGCGACTTCTTCAGCACCGACTCGATATGGAGTGACTGGTAGAGCGCACACAGACCAAGCAGAACTACCATCAGACGAGAGACTGCGAGAGTCTTCGTGTTCGAAGCCTGCGGATTGATGTAGCGAAGGTAGATGTCGTTGACCAGGTTGGTCGACGGCGAGAAGAGCCAGTTGTTCGCCGTCGAAATAATCTTCGCGAAGATAGCTCCCATCAGCAGTGCCCCCAGTAGGCGAAGCGGCCCCGAACCGGAGAAACCGTGGAGCCCAAGGTAAGCGAGAATCTCGCGAGGGCGTGCATGGACCTCCCCGCTGGCAAAAAGACTCGAGCCGGTGACCGCGAGCGCGACGATCACAGTCTCCAGGACGACGGTGCCGATGATCCATCCCACCACCGCACGCGTGGCATCCTTCTCCGACTTGGCAGAGAAAAACTTCTGATACATCGACTGATTCCCCAGCAGCAGGAGGCAGGTGGGAAGGAACAGCTCAAGCCCCTGAATAAACGTGAGGTCTCCCAGTACCTGAAAGTGTGTCGCGGGAAGGCTCGCATGGATCGCCGGCCAGCCCCCAGCGTGATGGACGAGGATAGGGAGCGCGATCAGCATCGTAAAGGTAGCGAGAAGGCCGATCGCAACATCCATATACGCGACCGAAGCCATACCGGCAATCGCGGTAAAGACGATGACGAACGCAGCAATAATGTACTTCCCGAAGTCCGGGGTGATCACATCGGGAAAGATCAGGTGCAGAATATCGCCGCCGCCGACAAACTGGTAGCTGGTCACAGCGGTGTAGCAGAAGAGAATCGCAATCACGCCGAGCACCCGCGCCGCCTGGTTGTACCGAGCCTCCAGCAGATCGGGAATAGTGAACTGTGCGAACTTCCTTGCACGGGGCGCGATGAAGTAGATCAGCAGCAGGCCTGCCCAGCCGCCGCCGCCTTGCCAAAGCGCTGCGAAGCCGTGTTTATAGGCATTCTCCGCCCCGCCGAGCAGCGACCCCGAACCGATCCAGCTCGACAACAGCGTGAAGACCAACACGAAGGCGGGCAGCGAGCGGCCCGCCACAAGATAGTCAGCCTTGGTCTTCACCTTGCCAAGACGTGTGAGCGAAACCGTGAGCAGGGTCACGACAATAACTGATAGAACGATCGCGTAGAGATTCATTAGGTTAGGTCAGTGTACTGTCTGGCAGCCAATTCCCGCACCGTTGGCCTGGCATAAACCATCGCGGAGCCGCCGGCGACAGGAGGCTCCTACCAGACCCTGCAGGTAGGCGCGTGCACCATAGGTTGGCCAGCCTTACAGCTGAAGGCCTTCTGAAACTCAGGCATATTCGAAACCACGCCGTTGATGCGCGCATACCCAGGCGAGTGGGGGTCCGTGATGGCGCGAACCCGCAGCACCTCCGGGCGCTCGTTTTCGCAAGCCCATTGCGCCATGCCAACAAAGAAGCGCTGATCCGGGCTGAATCCGTCTGTGCTCGCTAGTTGCTGCCCGGCCGTCTGTTTCTTCCACGCAATATAAGCGAGCAGTGTCCCACCCAGGTCCGCCACGTCTTCTCCACTGGTCAGCTTCGAGTTGATGTGAATATCGTCCACAACAACATACTGTGCGTACTGATCGCGAATGCAGTTGATGCGGTCTTCGAAACCCTTGGCATCGGCAGGAGTCCACCAGTCGCGAAGATTCCCCTTGTCATCGAACTGCCGCCCCTCGTCGTCGAAGGCGTGCGTGAGTTCGTGGCCAATGGTCGCTCCCGTGTTCCCGTAATTCGGCGCATCATCCAGCTTCGTGTCGTAGAGTGGCGGCTGCAGAACACCCGCAGGAAAATTAATGTCGTTCATCTGCGGGTTGAAGTAGGCATTGACCGTCGGCGGCGTCATGCCCCACTCGTTCAGGTCTACAGGCTTGCCCAACTTGTGCCACTGGCGTGCGTCTTCGAAGCGAGTTGATCGCTCGACGTTCCCAAAGTAGTCGCCAACCTTTATCTCCAGCGTGGTGTAGTCCCGCCACTGGTCCGGGTATCCGATCTTATTGCGAATCACGTGCAGCTTGCGCAGAGCCTCCTGCTTGGTCGCGGGGCTCATCCAGTCCAGGCCCTCGATCTCCTGCTTCATGGCAGCTTCGATCTGTTCGGTCATCAGCTGCGTCTTGGCTTTCGTGTCGGCAGAGAACGTGCGCTTGACGAACTCCTGCCCCAGCGCTTCACCTAGGTCTCGGTCCACTCGGCGAGTGCAGGTCTTCCACCGCGGCGGCATCGCAGGAATCCCACGCAGCGTTGTCGAATAAAAATCAAAGTCGGCCTGCTCCAACGGGTGAGCAAGATACGGCGCGGCTGCAGTCAAAAAGTGAAATCGCAGATACCCGCGAAGTGCATCGACGGATTCGGTCGAGACCTCCGTCTGCACTGCTTTCATGAACTCCGGCTGGGCGACGTTCAGCTTCGCCACCCCAGGCGCTCCTTGCGTATCAAAGTAGCGAGGCCAATCGAAAGCAGGCGCAATCTTGCTCAACTCGTTAATCGTCATCATGTGATACGTCTTATGCGGATCACGCCGGTCCACCCTTGTAAGCGAAGCTTTGGCCAGCGCCGTCTCAACGCGAAGAGTCGCATCCGCATCGAACTTTGCCTGCTCTGCAGACTCCCCACCCAGCGTGAGCAGCTTCTGGATATAGGCGAGATATTGCTCGCGCAGCTTCACGCTCTTGTCATCCGTCTTGAAGTAGTAATCACGGTCAGGCAGACCGAGTCCACCCGCTCCAAGCGCCACTATCTCAACCGAAGAGTCAACCGCGTCCTGATCCGTGCCGGAGTCGAAGAAAAAACTACCTGCATACTCATGATGCAGCGAGCTGATCGCTGCCACCAGCTCGGGCCGCGTCTTCAGGGCATCGATGCGCGCCAGGCCCGGCAGCGCAGGTTTCACACCGAGCGCATCGATCGACGCGGTATTCATGCACGCGGCAAAGTAGTCGCCGACCTTCTGTTGCACCGCGTCGCGATTCGCAGCCTTCGCATCCGCCTCGAGAATCCCCCAGAGAAACTGCTCATTCTCGTTGCCGAGCTTGGCGTAGACGCTCCAGCCGGACTGGTCCGCGGGGATAGGATTCTTCTTCTCCCACCCGCCGCAGGAGAACTTATAAAAGTCGGCGCAGGGGTCCGCGCTGCGGTCCAGGCTCGAGAGATCGAGCGATGGCGAGTAAGGCATCGATTGAAGCGGTTGAACCGCCTGTTGTGCGGGAAGCCGGACCGCGGCGAGCAAAAGTGCTGTGGCCGCCAGAGCGACCGAAATCTTCGAGAGCATGAGTTCTCCTGTGTGCACAATCCTAACCTCAAAATCCGCTGTTACGCCAAGTTACTTCCCCAAAGAAAAGCAGTTCAGATTTCGACGCGTTAGACTTGTTCCCGTTACAACAACAGCAGTACGGAGAGGCGAAACAAATGATGAGCTGGTGGAAGAAGTGTGCCGGAGCAGCTCTGGCCGCGACGGGTTGCACTTTAGTAGCAGGGGCGCAGACCGCGCCAATCACCTTGAGTGTCGATCTCACAGACGCTCCCCGAAAGATCCTTCACGCAACCGAGGTCATGCCGGTGACCGCCGGACCGCTGACCGTCGTCTATCCCAAGTGGATTCCGGGCGAGCACGGACCCACCGGCCCCATCGAGAACATGGCCGGATTCTTCATCACCGCCAACGGCCAGCCCGTAAAGTGGGAGCGCGACAAGGTGGATATGTTCGCCTATCACCTCACCGTACCGCAGGGCGTCACGCAGCTTGAGATGAAGATCGACTTCCTCGCCTCCTCCGCTCTCTCGGGATTCTCCGCAGGCGGATCGACCAGCGAAAACCTCGCTCTCCTCAGCTGGAACACGCTGCTCGTCTACCCCGCCGACACTGACGCAAGCCAGGTCATGTTCACTCCATCCGTAAAACTGCCAAGCGGTTGGAATCTCGGAACCGCGCTGGACAAAGATGGAGGCTCAGGTCAGACCTCAACCTTCAAGACCGTCAGCCTCGAGCAACTGATCGACTCCCCCGTCCTCGCCGGCCGCTACTTCCGCGAGATCCCCCTCGCCCCGGAGATCTCCCCGAAGCACTACCTCGACATGGCCGCCGACGGCCCCGAGCAGCTCAATCTGTCGAAGGAGCACATCGCCGACTTCGACAAGCTGGTGCGCGAGACCGGCGCTCTCTACAAGTCCCGCCACTACGGCTCCTATCACTTCCTCGTCACGCTCAGCGATGAGGTCGCGCACTTCGGCCTCGAGCATCATCAGTCCAGCGACGACCGCGTCATGGCAACCACCTTCACCGACGATCGCGAGTTCGTGCTCGACGGCCTGCTGCTGCCGCACGAGTTCACCCATAGCTGGAACGGAAAGTACCGCCGCCCCGCAGGCCTCGCCACCAGCAACTACCAGAAGCCGATGGAGGGCGACCTCCTCTGGGTGTATGAAGGATTGACCGAGTACCTCGGCGATGTCCTCGCCGCGCGTTGCGGCATCTGGACTCCCGACCAATATAAGCAGCGGCTCTCCACCATCGCCGCCGAATATGACAACCGTCCCGGCCGCACCTGGCGCGACATTCAGGACACCGCAACCGCCGCTCAGATCCTCTACTCCACAGGTGGCGGATGGGACAACTGGCGTCTCAGCGTGGACTACTACGACGAAGGCGAACTCGTCTGGCTCGACGTCGACACCACCATCCGCAAGATGACCAACGGCAAAAAAACCATCGACGATTTTGTCGCGAAGTTCCACGGCCTCGGCGGAGACACAGCACCCAAGGTCGTTCCCTACACCTTCGACGATGTGGTCGCAGGCCTCAACAGCGTGGTCGCGAACGACTGGGCCACCTTCCTGCGAACTCGCCTCGACTCAAACTCCTACCACGCGCCGCTGGGTGGTCTCGAAAACGGAGGCTACAAGCTCACCTACACCGACAAGCCGAACGCGTGGAGCACGCTCGAAGATCAGCAGTCCGAATCCTTCAACTTCTGGTACTCCATCGGCCTGCACGCAAACAAAGCCGGCAATGTATCCGACGTTCTCAAGGGCGGAGTCGCCGACCAGAGCGGCGTTGGCCCCGGGATGAAGATCGTCGCTGTCAATGGTCGCGCCTACACTCCCGATGTGCTCAAGGCCGCGATACACGATGCGAAGGACTCCGGTCCGTCAGCCGAGCTGATCGTCTTGAACACTGGCTACTACAAGGTAGTCAAACTCGACTATCACGAAGGCGAGCGCTATCCAACGCTGGAGCGCGTCCCGTCGGTCCCCGATCGACTGAACGATATCCTGAAACCTGCGACGAAGTAAGGTTCGCTTGCATCAAGCTGCAGGCTTCGGAGCACTTGAATCCGGCACATGCATCGCAGAAGCCGTCGCCGCCGCGAGATCGTTTTGCTCCAGCACGAGCAAGCGCTTCGCGGCGGCGGCGGCTTCTATTTCGCTGTTGATCTCAGCCCCCAGCAGCAACATCAGGCCCGTGAGGTAAAACCACGTAAGCAGAATAATCACCGCGCCGAGCGAGCCGTAGGTCACCGAATAGTTATTGAAAAGATGAACATACAGTCGTAGACCAATCGAAGCCAGTACCCACCCTACGATACCGATGGCCGCACCAGGAGTAAGCCAATGCCACTGGCTCCGTTTCACATCCGGCGCGAAGTAGTAGATGACCGCAAAGAAGAGCGACAACAGAACCGAGGCCAGCAGCCAGCCAAGCCCGCGCACCGTAACCGCCGTGAGCGATGCCACAAAATGATCGTAGATATGCAAATGGGCGAGCCGGGCGAAGAAGTCCGCACCCAGCAGCGAGGCCAGCATCAGCGTAACCAGCCCCATCAGCAGAATGGTCACGCCAATCGCAGAGAATCTTGCGGCAAAATACGATCGAGTCTCTTTGACCCGATAAACAACATTCAGCGAATCCTGAATTGCGGAGAACCCAACAGATGCGCTCCATATCGCCGCAACCAGGCCAAAGGTGAGCTTCCCGCTGGTCGTAGCGGCCGTCGTCTGGTTGAAGGTATCGAGCACCATTCCCATCGCATCGTGTGGCAGAACGATCGAAAGATACCCCAGCAGAGAGTAGTAGATATGCGAAGCCGACCGCGCAGCGAGCCCGAGCAGCGCCGTCGCGGTAACTAGACTGGGAAAGAGCGCGAAGATAAAGTAGAAACCTAGCTCCGCAGCCCGTCCGACGAGATTATCGTCAAAGAAAGCGCTCCAGGTATGCTTCGCGACTACCTTGATCGGAATCCCCTCAAGATTCCACAGGGAGTGGAGCGGAGAACGCGACACAAGGTCCCAGATGCGCCGCTCTACGCGAGTGCCGTGAGCCGGATCGAATGTGGGTCCCTCGGAAGGAATAGCGGTGCTCCCTCGCCCTGGTTGGCTCGTTGGGTAAACATAACGAGTCATTTACAGCGGGCGTTCTGGCAAGGTAGATGCCTTGCCTCCCCGAAGAGGTAGCCGCAGAAACCTTGTTTTCCACCGGCTTATAGTGCATAACATCACGATCGAGCATCCAATTATTGGTGAGATGAATGCATAGAACATGGCGAGGCCGCCCGTTTGCGGTAAGAAAGATGGAGCAGCTTTGGCGACTAGTGCGCGAGAGCCACGAACAGCCGATGACCGGGACACCCCGGCCAGTTCAGTTGGTAAACCCAGACGAGCTCGGAGTCACCTTTATCGGGCACTCCTCCTTTCTCCTGCAGGTTCACGGACGAAAGCTGCTCGTTGATCCCGTATTTTCAAAGCGCCTGATCGTACTCCGCCGGCAGCGGCATCCCGGCGTCATGGTCGAGGAGCTGCCCCCCATCGACATCGTCCTTCTCACGCACGCGCACATGGACCATCTCGATATGGCATCCCTCCGCCGCGTCATTCGCGCAACGCGCAGGCTGACTGGCCAGACCCCAGAGGTCGTAGTGCCCCGCGGCGTGGAGGATCTCGTCGAACGACTAGGCTTCTCCAGAATCCACGGTCTGGCATGGTGGGAGCAGATCGAGGTGCAAGGCCTCAAAGTAACGATGACTCCCTGCAAACACTGGGGAGCGAGGATGTTTCGCGACACCCACCGCGGCTACGGCGGATACGTCGTCGAAGGCGGCGACCAGTCCGTCTATCACTCCGGCGACACCGCCTACTTCGATGGATTCAGCGAGATCGGCGCAAAACTTAAACCCGAAGTCGCCCTCCTTCCCATCGGCGCCTACTTTCCCGACACATACCGCTCGGTTCACACGAGCCCAGAGGAGGCCGTACGCGGCTTCGTTGAACTGGGTGCACAGCAAATGGTGCCGATGCACTACGGCACCTTCCGTCTGGGCCGAGAGCCAATGGAAGAGCCTCTACAAAGGCTCGAAGCAGAAGCCGAACGACTGGGCATTAAAGGAAAAATAAAAATTCTCGTAGAGGGCGAGACCATGCACCTTTGCCCTGCAGCCAGCATCCGATAGGGTATGGCTACTTCAACGGTAAACGCGAAAGCAAGCGGAACATTTTCGATCGGCGGAGACCTCCTGGTCAACCGCATGGGATACGGCGCGATGCGGATCACCGGCGACGGAATCTGGGGCGCGCCAAAAGATATCGAAGGCGCAAAAAAAGTCCTGCGACACGTCGTCGAGCTCGGCATCAACTTCATCGACACCGCAGATGCCTATGGCCCTGACGTGAGCGAGCAGCTTATCGGAGAAGTCCTGTCTCCCTACGCGAAGGGCGTCGTCATCGCAACCAAAGGCGGCTTGACTAGGCAAGGACCTAACAAATGGCTGCCGGTAGGACGTCCCGAGTATCTGACTCAGCAGGTTGAAATGAGCCTGCGCAGGTTGAAAGTCGACCGCATCGACCTTTGGCAACTGCACCGCATCGACCCAAAGGTGCCTGTCGAAGAGTCCCTCGGCGCAATCAAAAAACTCCAGGAGCAGGGCAAGATCCGCCACATCGGACTGAGCGAGGTAAAGCCTCACGAGATCGACCAGGCCCGCAAGGTCGTCGAGATCGTCAGCGTGCAGAATCAGTACAACATTGGCGATCGTCAGCACGAAGACGTCGTTGAATACTGCATCAAACACAAGCTCGCCTTCATCCCCTGGTTCCCCGTGGCGGCGGGCAAACTCGCTCAGCCCGGCGGCAAGCTCGACGCCGCCGCAAAGCGACACAACGCAACCGTCTCTCAGCTCTCCCTCGCATGGCTGCTCCACCGCTCCCCGGTTATGCTACCCATCCCAGGCACGACTTCGGTCCAGCATCTAGAAGAGAACGTAGCCGGGGCCGAGGTAAAGCTGTCTGCGGCCGAGTGGAAAGAGATCGAAGACTCCGCAAAATAACAACGAACTCCACCCTTACCGAAAAAGAGCCGCCACCGCGCGGCTCTTTCCATTTCCGCTGCCCGCTCAGGTCTTAGGCGAGTTCATATCCAGCGGCTTCGTCATAGCCCCAACCAGGTCCTCCTGCGAGTTCCACCCCGGCAGTTCCTGCGAACCGGTGATCAGCCGCGCACCATCGCTGAAGGTCAGATACGTCCACGCCCACTGCCTGAAGACGCTAAGCCGATTGCGAAAGCCGATGAGAAAAAAGATGTGAACCACCAGCCAAGTCATCCACGCCGGAAAACCGCTCCAATGGCCCTTGAACGGCCATTTGATATCGGCCACCGCCGCCTTGCGCCCGATCGTAGCCATGTCCCCTTTATCGAAGTAGCGAAACTGCTCGTCCCTGCCGCTTCCATCGCTGCCAAGGTCTGCGGCCACCAGCCTGCCGATACGCTTGGCGGCATAACGGCCCATCTGCATCGCGGGCTGCGCCACACCGGGCACCTGCTTGCCGTCCTGCTCGAAGTGAGCCAGATCGCCGCAGATAAAGATCTCCGGATGCTCCGGCGGATTCAGATGCCCATCCACAAACACCGCACCGCGCTTGTCGGTCTCAACGCCCAGCATCTTGCCCAGCGGCGAGGCCTGCACGCCCGCCGCCCACAGCGTCACCACCGCGTCGATGCGTTCTTCGCCAACCATCACATAGCCGGGCTGCACATCGCTGACATGAGCGCCTGTGCGCACCTTCACCTTCAGCTCGGCGAGCTGCTCGAGAGCCTTCTGCTGTAGATCTTCCGGATAGGCCGTAAGAATATGCGGTCCGCCCTCAAGAATAAGAACCTGCGCCATCGAAGGATCGATATGACGAAAATCCCGCGTCATGTAAAGCTGCGCAATGTCGCTGATAGCGCCGGCAAGCTCCACCCCAGTCGGGCCGCCGCCAATGATCACGAAGTTCAGAGCTGGATGCGTTCCCTTCTCCATCATCTGCCGCTCCGCCAGCTCAAAGGCCAGCAGCACCCGCCGCCGAATCTCGGTCGCGTCCTCGACCGTCTTCAGTCCAGGCGCAAGCTTGGACCAGTCGTCTCTGCCGAAATAAGAGTGTGTCGAGCCCGTTGCAAGAATCAGATAGTCATACTCAAGCTGCACGCCGGTCTTCAGACGAACACGCTGTTGCGTCAGATCAAAGCTGACAGCCTCATCCATCAGCACATCGACATTCGGATGATCCCGCACCAGCGAACGGATTGGCTGCGCAATGTCGGCCGGAGAGAGCACCGCCAGCGCCACCTGGTAAAGCAGAGGCTGAAACAGATGATAGTTTCTGCGGTCCACCAGAGTGACGTCGACCGGAAGTTTGCCCAGAGCCGTCACCGCATTGACCCCGCCAAAGCCTCCACCCACAATCACGACTCGCTTTCGTGCAGGTCCGCTTCCTGTTGCCGCTGATACCGCCATCGTTCAAGCTCCTCGGTGTGATATGTACCTTATCTGATGCCGAATTGAGCCGTTCGGCTTTGCCGGAGTTTTCCTGCTTTATTCGACGGTCTTCTCCCAAAGGAGTTACAGAAAAGCGGGCGAAGGAAGATCAAGGCTGCTTCTGCAAAGCAAGCGAAAGAAAGCCCTGTGTGCCAGTCGCCGCAGCGAGGTTCGTCGTCTCGGCGATGCCCGGGATCTGCTGCGGAACAATCGTCAACAAACCGTTCGCGTCCGAGACAGCAGAAGATTGCGAAGAGGCAAGCACAGGCGCGACCGGACACCGTCCCCGGCTCGGGCACGCCGGTTGCCACGCGTTCACAGTCTCAAAGATCTGAACCACCGCGCCCCCAACAGGATGAGACGCCGTGTCCGTAACCTGCAGAACAACCTGTGCGATCGTTCCATTCGCCGACACAATCTGATTGACTCCGCTCACCGCGATCACACGCAAGTCCGCAAGGTCCACGCCCTCCGTAGTAAACAAAGCACAGACGTTCGTCCACGCGCAGCCAGACAGCGTTGCCTCGGCACCCTCCGCCAAAGGGCCAGCCGTCGCAACCGTCTGCGCGATCCCCTGCGAGTTCACCGCAGAGCTGGACGGCGCCACCGAGACCGCTCCCGAAGTTGTCTGCCAGCCAACCGCCACCCCCGCAGTCGAGACAAAGTTATCGCTTACGCTGACCTGTGGCGTCCATGCAAAGGTTGCGCCCGCTGCGATGTACTCCATCGCCTGCACCGCGGTCACCGTTCGGACGCGCGCCGCCGCCGTAAACGAAGCAACCGCCGTGCCATCGACTCCAGCCGCCTGCAGTGTAACCGGACCCGTGCTCAACGGAGTCACCAGCGTCGAGGCCATGCCATTCGCGTCCGTGTTGACGGTGCAACTGGCCGCTCCACAAGCGGCGAACTGCACCGTGCCCGCCGTCGCACTGAAGGTGACAGCCTCGCCCACCACCGGAGTCGCCCCATCTCCGTTCAACACCTTCACTGCAAACGGCGTCGCAGCATTCACCCCAAGCTGCAACAGCCCCGACGGCGCACTCACCAGGCTGAGCACGGGCACCGGCGCAGCATAGCTCAGCGCCTGCGTCATCACCGTCGTCCCCCCCGTAGACAGATCCGTCACCACAACATCGGCCACCAGCGCGGTCGTCGAACCCAGCGCATGAATCGAAGGCACCAGAGCCACAATCGTGTTCGCAGTCCAGCTCGAAACCGTGGCAGCAACCCCATTCACCGTGACTGTATTCCCAGTGCGAAAGCCCATCCCATTGATCGTGACCGTCCCTCCCGCCGCGCTCACCATAGCGGGGCTCAACGAATCTGCATAGAGCACGCGAGCTCTATAGTTAAAGTCAGGTCGTCCGTCTCCGCGCTGATCGGCGATCGCTATTCGTAACTGATCCGGTTGCGTAAAGGAGGTGGTCAGCGTGGTCATGCCGTTACTCTCGCCGTTGAAGGCCTCGCCCGTACCGGCAATCCCAGGTAAAGAGCCCAGCGCATCGGTCGCGTTCCACACGCCAATCACCGGCATCGCCTTTACGCTGCTCGCGAACCCTTGCTCATCCTCCGCCGTAACCTCAATGGTCAACGAGCGATGGGCTTTGACCGAGAGCGAAGACCAGGCAGAGTGCCCATACCCGCAAAGCTGATCCTGCCACCATCCCTGCGCCGGCACTGCCGTAGGAGCAGCTTCCGTTCCGTCCGCGCCAGAGTTGCAGGCGGTCATCGGATTGTCGGTCGCCCAATCCAAATACGCTTGGGCGTAGCTGCCGTAGATTCCTTCGGTCAGCACCGGGTCCGAGCCAGAGGGTGCCACGGTATTGGCGATATAAGGTCCCACCGCGTATTGCCCCGTATACAGCGGATTTACAGGTTCGGTCTCGAGAATCAGAAACTGCCAGGTGCCGGGAAGCATCGGTACTCGTTGAATCAAGGTATACCCCTGGTACCAGGCATCCTGGGTCCCCTGACTCCCTGCCATGGACGAATCCGTGCCCGTCACTGGATTGCCATTCGATTGACGGTACAGCGAACCCGAGACACCGGAAGCAACATACCAGTCTTCAATCTGCGCCGGCAGCGTGAACTGCGCCCATCGACGTACGACTACGTTCACCCCCTGCATCCCCTCCACGCCGGGAAAGTTCTGATGACCGTTAAGCTCATTCGCATTCAGCAAGCTGTCCATCTTCCCCGGACCCGCCGTCCCTTGAGGAATAAAGTAAAGTTCCGCCAGCGCCGACAGATCATCCGGCCGCAAGGTAAACGGCTGCGGCATGCACTGGTAGGTGTATGGGCCGCAGATGATATCGATCGGATGCATCACCGGCCAGTACAGCGCCTGGTTGGCAGTAGGTTGCGGGCTGTCGGTAAAGACGTTGTCGTTGGTTTGTGACCAACCCAGTCCAAGCACGCGGCCAAACGCCCGCATCAACTGATACTGCATCTGCATCTGCATCTGAGGAGCAGGCCCGGTGCACCGACCATTGAGGATGAGAACCGCGTGCTGAATGAATCCAGCCGGCACAATCGAATCGACGCTCTCGGTCACTCCATTCTGCCGACATCCCGAAGGGTCGCTCGCTCCACTGCCCAGCAACAGATCCGTGATCGAACCATCACTGTCGTAGATCACGGCAATCTGCTTGGCCAGGTAGTTGCTGCTCTCGACATCCGCCGGAAAGATCGGCCCATTCGCCCCAAGAAAAGCATTGGCTCCGCTCACATGCTCCTCCAGAGCACCGCCCTGCGCCAGCACCAGACTCGCGGTCGGAACATTCCACACCGACGCCGCAGCAGCCACAAGAGCATCCGCAGCCGCATGGTTCACGCTCGAGCTCAGATCGCCGGGATCCGTGAAATAAAGCGGCTGCTTCGTATACCAGACCACAGGAACCCCAGACGTCGTAAAGTACGGCGGCCCAGTCACCCAGCGCGGCCCTCCGGCCCAAACCGTCGCCGCGCTCGCGAACCAGAAGATCGCCAGTGTGCAAAGCGCTTGCAGTCGAATCCCGGATCGAGTTCGTGAGCTGGCGTCAGGGCGTGACATGCTGCGCCTTCTGCCACGAGTTCAACAGCCCCAGCACCGTATCCACCGAAGCCTGCGGCGCGGGGACCGACGCATCCGCCGCACTGGTGTACCCCAGCGGTAGAACCATCGACACATCACTCACGCTCGATCCCGCCGCGACCACCTGCCCGGCCTGACGCTCGGCCGCACCCGGCTGAGAGAACGTATTCGCGTGCCCAACCGCCTCACTGCGATAAGAGACCGTCCGCCGCACCTTCGCACCCAGCCAGCGAAGGTCGACAAACGGCGACGAAGGCGGCCCCCCCGCACGCTCCGCCACGGCACGCTCCGCCACGGCACGCTCCGCCATGGCACGCTCCGCCATGGCACCCGCCATCACTGGACCCGCCACCGCGCTCTGGCGAATCGGGATCGCTCCATCAAGTCCCCCAATCGGCGAACTCATCCCACCCGCGCTCGGTGCATGCAGCAGCATCAACAAACGCTGCCCCACACGATATCGCTGACCGCCGCCGGCCCAAAGCCCACCCCACTCCCGCAAAACATACGGTTCGCCGGTTCTGCACCCAAGAATCGCCTGATCGACGCGAAAGTCAACCTCGACGATCCCCGACGCCGGCCCAGCACTGCCGGGAAGACGCACCGCCAGCACCTGCCCCATGAAGATGACGCCTGCCCGGTCCGACATCTCGTGCAGCACATCTGTAACCGTCTGCGATCCTGCAGAGGACGCCGTCTGACCCCAGGCCATCGAAGCCGCCAGCAGCGCAGCCACCGTAACGGCGCGCAGCCGAAAAAAAACTCGCAGCATTCCAGCCGTGCAGGCCATCCCGTCCCTCCGCCCTCTCCCTGTTCTTCGTCAGGAGAGTCACGTTACGAACGGGTGTCCTGTTTTCGGACACTGCGCACCCCGCTGCTAGATCTCCGGATAGAAGTCGAAGAACGCGTCGATGCTCATCCGCAGCTGCGCCTCGATCTCCTCCCGGCTGCCCTCCAGCACATGCAGCGTCACATGCGCCTCGTTGCCGTTCTTCAGGGTTACGGGCGCCTCGCCCACCGATGCGATCTCATCCGCAGGTAACAGCCTCATTCCATACACCAAGGTCAGGTTTGCCATAGCCTCAATTGTTTCACTAATCCCGCCAAAAACCCCGCTTTGCATCTTTTCCGTCCGTGGCGCATTTACACTAGTGGAGCTAATATGCCCGAAAACATAACGCACGACACTGTCATCCTCGGTTCAGGCTGCGCCGGACTCACCGCTGCCATCTACACCGCGCGCGCCAACCTCAAGCCGCTTGTCCTTGAAGGCCATGAGCCCGGCGGCCAGCTCTCCATCACCACACTGGTTGAAAACTTTCCCGGCTGGCCCGAGGGCGTGCAAGGCCCCGACCTCATCGAGAACATGAAGAAGCAATCCATCCGCTTCGGAGCCGAACTCCGCCTCGCCCACCTCAGCTCCATCGACCTCACCAAACGTCCCTTCGCCCTCAACCTCGGCAAGGAGACCATCCACACCCGCACTCTCATCATCGCCTCCGGTGCCAGCGCCCGCTGGTTGAACCTTCCCTCCGAACAGGCCCTCATCGGCCACGGCGTCACCTCCTGCGCCACCTGCGACGGCTTCTTCGCCTCAGGAAAAGAGATCGCCGTCATCGGCGGCGGCGACACCGCCATGGAAGAAGCTCTCTTCCTCACCCGCTTCGCCTCCAAGGTCACCATCCTCAACCGCAGCGAGAAGTTCCGCGCCTCCAAGATCATGCTCGACCGCGCCATGGCTCATCCCAACATCCGCTTCCTCTCCAGCACCATCGTCGAAGAGGTGCTCGGCGTCGAAGACAAAGACGTCAAAGGCCTCCGCGTCAAAAACCAGCTCTCCGGCGAGCAGTACGTTCTGCCCGTCGCCTTCATGTTCCTCGCCATCGGCCACATTCCCAACGCCGAAGCCTTCCGCGGCATGATCGACCTCGACCCCGACGGCTACATCCAGACGCGCAACAACGTCTTCACCACCCTCAGCGGCGAGATAATCCCCGGCGTCTTCGCCTGCGGAGACATCCAGGATCGTCGCTACCGCCAGGCCATCACCGCCGCCGGCTCCGGCTGCATGGCCGCCCTCGAGGTCGAAAAGTACCTCGAAGAACACGGCCGTTGATCGACTAAGCTATCCGGGACAATCTTCGCGGGAGAACCGACACACGATGACGGTTGCAGGTCCGATAGTCTGGAGTAGTCCTTCGACATGGCCTTGGGTGGTTTATGTGTGGGCGGCATTCGCCTTGATCGGCGCAGCTAAACCAGCTTGGCGCTGGATACAACGTGGCAGAGGAGAGAGTTGGCCACTTGCCGATGGCCGGATCGACTCTGCACAAATCTCGAAACCTAACTTCTCCTTATCCGTCAAAAGTGGCCATTACCTAGCCGAGCTCCTGTACTCCTATTCTTTCGCTGGCGTCAGCTACTCTGGCCGTTACACTCGCGACATCCCTACCGCAGGCGAGGCCGAAGAATTCATCCGCAATCTTCAAGGTAAGGCAGTAGCAGTTCACTACAACCCGGAAAAGCCTTCACGTTCTGTTTTGCTCGAACGCGATGTCGAATTGTTGCTCCAGAGCCGCACACCTGTACCTCCCGCCTCGTTGCCACCACCAAGGTCAATACCGTCGTTGATCAGCTCTCTTCTTCCAATCTTTATTGTTCTCTCCGTCGTCGGTCTCGTATTGAGTTTGTGGGTCCACCTCGGCGCTCTGATGGGGCAGCGCGTGGCCCCCGAATCCTTTTTCTGGATTCTTCACATTGGAATCTTCGTCGTGTGGCTCCCTGCAGTGCTTGTTGCCCAAAGACTCGTTGGGACTATGAACCGCAAGGATTTTTGGAAGGTCGTCTTAAAAAATTCCCCTGATTGGATGCGTTACATGGTCTACGCATTTGGAGGGTATGCGGTGGTCAACTTCCTTTTGTTCATGGTCAATGCTCCCAATGGAGGAAATGGAGCAAATCCTCCCGCTGCAGTATGGAGAGGATTCTCCGGACATTGGATGGCTTTCTATTCAGCCGCCTTGGCTATCTTGTACAGTGCATCGCGAAGCTCCGCGCCCGTTGATCACTCATGACTCTATTTCTCCCAAATGAGTAAAGGAGGACACGGCCCCTAAACCATCAACCGGGTCGATTGACCCGCCCCCGACACCCTGCGAGACTCACCCATATGCAATACAGCGGCAAGCTCGAATATGCTCAGCAGCGCAAAATCCGCGAACGCAACACCGCACTCTACCGCCTCGCCCACTGGCCCATCTGGATCTGGGTCTTCTTCCTCGCCCCCGGCCCGCTGATTTTCTCGCTCTTCGCCCACGGCTTCGGACGCGGCAACCTCGCATGGCTCATCGCCGTCCTGACCGGCACCGGCATCGCCGCGCTGCGCGGCAGCCTCCCCGGCTCCGAACCGCGCCCCTACATCCTCCGCTTCGACGAGGACAAGCCCAACCCCCTCTACCGCCGCGTCTGCTACACCTTCGCCTGGAGCGCAGTCCTCACCTTCGCCCTCCTCAACCTGAGCGGACTCCTCATCGCCGCAGCCACCGGCCACTGGTACATGCAGCAGATCTACCGCTACGCCTACTTCCCTCTCTGCGCAACCATCCTCATGCTCGGCGCGATAGGCGTCCTGCCGCGCGTCAGGCCCTCCACCAAAGGCGAAGGCACGGAGCGCCGCTACTTCTACGGCTCTGTCTGGGCCGTCACCATCTCGCAGGCACTTCTGCTGCTCTTCTGGAAGACCCTCCCCGCAACCCGCGCCGCCAGCCTCACAAAACTAGCCATCTTCGCCGCTTCCCTCCTCCTCATGGGATTTGCCGCCTAACGCGGCACTCTCCCCCGCACCCGCCCCATCGTCCCCGGCGAACTAATGGTCGCCGACTAAGCCTCTTCCCTAACCCAAACGCCGTCATCCTTAGCGCCCCACGACGTCGTCATCAAATCCCTAACAATGTCGTCGTCCTGAGCACCCCCTGAAGTCGTCATCCTGAGCGAAGTGGCTCACGGCACTTTGTGAGCCACGCAGTCGAAGGATCCCCGTATTTGTCTTTCCTTTCGGCAGGCAGTAACTCCTATGCCTTTCGTTGAAAGGTCGGCAGCTTGGTCATGACGATGAGAAAGTAGCCAGCCACACCCACCAGGCACAATCCGAATCCCCCCACAGCGATCGAGATGCCCAGGAGTGGAATCAGCTTCCCCAGAATTAGCGCGCCTAGTGGTATCCCAGAGCGAAACGCCAGACTATAGACGCTCATCACCCTCCCTCGCATCGAGTCAACAACAATGAGTTGAACGACTGACAACATGAGCGAGGCAGATGCCATCACAGCCGCGCCGGCAAGAAAAATCAAAACGCAAGAGATTGGAAGCCACTTGGATACTGAAAATCCGGCCGTCGCAAGCCCAAGCGCGAAAAGGGCAAGCACCGCCAGACGCGCCTGACCTTTCAGCTTCTCCATCGCCGCGACCAGCAGAGCTCCACAAATCGATCCGGCACCTGAGAAAACCAGCAAAAGCTCATAGGTCCCGGGGCCTCTGTGGAAGATCGTCCGCACAATCACCGGGAGAAATCCAGTCAAAGAAAAACCGAACAGAGTCGTGCAAAACGCCAGCACGACGAGCGGAGTCAAACCCTCCCGATCTCTAATAAATCCGATTCCCTCCTTCATGCTCTTCAAGACGGACATCTGTGTCTTAGGTGCAACGAACTGCGTCTTGATAGCGAACAGAGAAAGGATCACCGCAACGAAGGAGACGCCGTTCAATGCGAAGCACCAGGTCGCTCCAAAGGCGGTATACGCGAGGCCTCCGAGTGTCGGGCCGATGATGCGCGCAAGATTGAACTGAATGGAGTTCATCGAAATTGCATTGGCAAGGTCTTGAGGTTCCACCAGCGTTGGCAACAGCGCGGAGTAGGCTGGTCCGCCAAAGGACTGCCCAACCCCAACGACGAAAGACAAGGTCAGGATGTGCCAGACCCTGACCGTATGGGTAGCGAAGAGCAACGTCAAGGTAAAGGCGCAGATCATCTGGATGTACTGCGACGACAGCAGCATCTTCCTCCTGTCCAGCCGGTCAGCAAAGACACCACCGAACAGAGAAAACAGCATGATCGGCAGCTGTCCCAGGAACAGATCCAGTCCGAGATAAAAGGGATCTCTTGTGAGGTCGTAGACCAGCCAGCTTTGCGCGAACTGCTGCACAAACGTGCCGATGGTAGAGACACACGCACCCAGCCACATGATCCGGAAATCACGGTATCGAAACGCTCGGAAGATGCGATTGAAGAAGGACGAGGGTTCAACCAAGAAAGCTAGGCTCCGTTCGACGATATGACCAACCCCTCGTTGATCTGGCCCAATCGAAGGTAACGTTGAGACATGGTTCACTCAGTAGATGAGAATCCCGATGCACGGTCGCAGTTTCTCATCTCTCCTCTCAAAGCAAGAAACCCACCACGCAACACCATCAAAAAACCTGCAAAACACCCTCTCAAGTCCACAAAACAAAAGCAATCACCACCGTCTCTCATTACTATTCGGAGATTATCACCGTGACGCAAGGTAGTAGCTAGTGAGACACTTCCTTTCATGCGGATACCGAGATGGCTTGATTTTCTTAGAACTGCAGGACTGCTTGGAGGTGGTAGCGTGATTTTCGCTGTCGCCTTGTTCGCAATTGCCGTCTGGGAGCACTACAAAGAAAAGAACGTTCCCGCTTCGTGGCTAGTAGCAAGCGGGGTGTTCTTCTTTGCATTCGGGTTCTATCAGGCGTGGTCGAAAGAAAGAGATGAAAAGGAAGGGGCCCTTGCTCGTATTGAATCCCCCAAGTTCGATTTCCTAGTCGGAACAACGATTCCGTTGTATGACGCTAGCTACGACCTGACCATTTTCTTCATGCTGGCAAGGATACTCAACAAGGGGCACGCTTCCGTAACGACAGATTGGAGCGCCACATATCGACTCGGCACCGCTCAAGAGAAGATGACATCTTCTACTTACGCGAACCTTATAGCGTTACGGTGGGTGATGAGGTGCTGCTAATAGACAACAACGACCTGCTAAACGTGAAGACTGCCGAAATTACCATAGAACGGGGTAGCGTGGCGAACGGCAGACTTCTTTGGACCTTGCCCGGAAATCGAACGTCACAAATTCAATCATTTCAATATTCCATTGAAGTAACCTGTTGCGATTACGAATCAAATTCCTATCACGCACTGTACTCGCCAGCCCTCACGCCAACACCAAAGCTGATGACCCATCCCACGAAAAGGCTACTCGGGTTAAACTGCCCGAGTGAGCCATGGTGCGACTGCCCCAAATTTCGCCCAAACCAGCTGTCAAGCCCACAAACCATCTAACTCTTTCCTATTCTTAGAGATAGCCGTGGCGTATAAGTTATATCCAATTCTCTATACTAGTTACAGAGGCAAAATAAGGTTGTCATCCTGACCCCTGGGCCGAAGGGGGAAGGGTCCCTGTATTTGTCTTTTCCGGCATAACCCGTTTAGAAACAGTATTCTGCAAGCAAGTCCTTTAGATGGAATGTTTTACAGGTAATACCCCCTCTGTAAACCACTCCATCTAAAGAAGTTACGCTTTGTAATAGGAGGGGGGTGGGGTGGGGATCGAGGCTGTGTCCTGCCGGACGGGCGCCCTGCGCGGGCCGCGCCCACTTCGTGGGGTGTATACCGGCTTCGCCTCGGCATCCCGTTGGTCGGCGGCGAGATTAGTCTCCGACCAACGGGAGGACCAACCGAAGGGGTATACAAGTCACGAAGTGACCGCCGCCCGCGCAGGGCGCAGTTCCTTCAGAACTTATGGAACATGAAAAACGCACCAGCGATCAGGCAGCCAAAGGCCGCAAAGTGGTTCCAATGCAGCTTGTCACCGAAGTAAAAGGTCGAAAACACGCCGAACACCGTCAGCGTAATCACCTCCTGAATCACCTTGAGCTGATCCGGACTGAAGCTCTTCGACCCGATCCGGTTGGCCGGCACCTGCAGGCAGTACTCAAAGAAGGCGATGCCCCAGCTCACCACAATCACCTTCCACAACGGCACCTCCTTGAACTTCAGGTGCCCATACCAGGCGAAGGTCATAAAGATATTCGAACCAATCAGCAAAAAGATGGTCCACATAGTTCGTTTCGGTCTCCTGTCAATCCAATGGGAAGCTAAACGATAAGATGCAAAGAGCATGTCCATCGCCGGAAACCTCGAACACCTTCACCAACAGATCCACGGAGCCTGCCGCCGAGCCAACCGCTCCGACAGCGAAGTAGCCCTGATGGCAGTCAGCAAGATCCACCCGGTCGAGGTCATCCACGAAGCCTACGCCGCCGGTCAGCGCCTCTTCGGCGAGAACCGGGTGCAGGAGTTTCAGGAAAAATCCCAGCGCCTCGCAGCCCTGAACGACGCCGAGTTCCATCTCATCGGCCCGCTCCAATCCAACAAAACCGCCCGCGCAGCCGAGCTATTCCACGCCATCGACGCAGTTGACTCGCTGAAGATCGCACAACGGCTCGACGCAGCCGCCAAAGCACTGGGAAAGAAGCTACCGATCCTGATCGAGGTGAAGCTGAGCCACGAGGAGTCCAAACACGGACTCAACCCAGCCGAACTATCCGCCCTGCTCGCCGCAATCGAGCCGCTAGAGTCGGTCGAAGCGGTAGGCCTGATGACAGTTCCACCGTGGTCCGAGGACGCAGAACTCGCGCGACCCTACTTCCGCGACCTCCGCAAGCTGAGAGACCAGTCGCTCGCCAGCTTCCCGAAGCTCACGCAGCTATCCATGGGAATGTCGAACGACTTCCAGGTAGCCATCGAAGAGGGCAGCACCTGCGTCCGCGTCGGGACAGCCCTCTTCGGCAAACGGATCGTGGCCAGCGCCGGATGAACTCCGAGCCCAAAGCAAGGGAGCTCCATCGCGGCCTCTCCACCGGAGCAGCGCTGGGCCTCAACGTCATCGACATGGTCGGAGTCGGCCCATTCGTCACACTGCCCATCATCGTCGGGGTCATGGGCGGCCCGCAGGCGATCCTCGGCTGGCTGATGGGCGCCCTCCTCTCCCTCTGCGACGGCCTGATCTGGAGCGAACTAGGCACTGCGTACCCTGAGGCCGGCGGCTCCTACGCCTACCTGAAGCACCTCTACGGAGAGAAGAGCTGGGGGCGGGCATTTTCCTTTCTCTACGCCTGGCAGGTCCTGATCAGTGCCCCCCTCTCGATCGCCTCCGGGTGTATCGGATTCGCACAATACCTCACTTTTTTCCTCCCGAACGCGAGCCGCCCATTCGCCTCCACGTCGCTTCTCGGTGTTCCGGTGGTACTGAGCGGACAGACACTGATTGCAATGAGCGCATGCGCAGCCGCCGTGATCGTACTGCACCGCAGCATCTTCGCCATCGGTCGAATCGCACGCTGGCTTGGAGTTACCGTAGGTCTTACGCTTGTCTTGCTGATTGTGGTTGGATTTACCCACTTCAGCCCGCATCTGGCCTTCGACTTCCCTGCTGGGGCCTTTCACCTCAGCCCTGCGTTCTTCCTCGGACTCGGGAATGGAATGCTGATCTCTGCCTACGATTATTGGGGCTACTACGGGGTATGCTTCCTCGGCGCAGAAGTCCGCGATCCCGAAAGGACTATTCCACGTGCCGTGCTGGGCTCAATCGGCGTTGTCGCGACGCTCTATCTGCTGATGAACATAAGCGTTCTTGGCGTACTCCCATGGCGAGAGATGGCACAGAACACCGACAGCCATGCTCGCATGTTCACGATGGCAGTCTTCATGGAGAAACTTTACGGGCATACCGCCGCCGGAGTGATCGTTCTGCTAATCGCCCTCGCAGCGCTTGCATCCGTGTTTGCGTTATTGCTCGGATATTCGCGAATTCCTTTTGCTGCTGCACGGGACGGTAACTTCCCCTCATGGTTTGGAGCTGTACATCCGAAACATCGAGTTCCAATGCACTCCCTTTTGACCCTCGGCGGCATAACGCTGATGTGTTGCATCTTCAGACTGCAGGAAGTCATCACGACTCTTGTAGTGATTCGTATCTTGTTTCAATTTCTGTTGCAGGGAACGGCCACGTTACTACCAAAGCACCGCCGCGAGCGCAAGACGCGAGGATTTCGGATGCCGCTGTACCCCCTGCCCGTGATGCTGGCGCTGGGTGGATTTGTCTTCATTCTCTTTTCGCGACCGAACTTCCTGCGAGAGATGCGAACAGCCGGGCTGATCCTGGTAGCGGGCTTCGTTGTGTATGCGTTGCGTTTTATAAATGTCCGAAGCTGGATAGAAAAGAGCTAGTGCTGGAGCCAACCCTATTAGATTCACCGTCGAGCCTTGGGGTTGAGAAAAAGCGGTTCCATTTTAGAATCGACATTAGGGTCTGCTCGTCGATTCAAGCTATCGGCCGAAGTTATAGGTGACACCTGTACTAATTCTGATATTGTTTTGACGGTCGTTCGCGGCGTTGGGGATCTGCGTGTAGACATAATCAAATTCAGCAATGGTCAAGCCCAGTCTTCGCTTGAGTCGAGTGCTTACGCCTCCTCCTGCAGCTAACCCAAACGAGTTGCGATTGATCGTGAATTGAAAATTGACATCCTCTTTCGCTCCCCCAAACAGTACTTCGCCATAAGGGACGAAACGGCTTGAATTTCGACGAGTGTACCGCGCACCAAAGAGATAGTTAACTATCGTAATGTTTTGAGAAGTGTTATCAACGTTGTTAGCGTGTGCGACCGCGATATCGGCTACTGCGGCCCATACGGGGGTCACGTTTATAAGTATCGTTCCACTGCCTCCGTTGAGCGAGAAGCAACCACACTGGCCCGGGGGAGCGTTCGCGTGGAAGTAGTTATAGTTGGCACCCACCTCGAATCGCGGTATGTCGTCGTTGATTCCACCCATTGATATGGCCTGGGCATGCAGAACCCCGGACAAGACGGATAGAAGTATTAGAAGCAGGACGCTTCGAAGATGCATCATTCCTCTCCTACTGAACGATCAAAGTAGCGGTTGCGGCATGTTGGACGGTACCTTCGACACCGGTTACCGTGACAGTGTAAGTTGTGGGAGTAAGAGTGAAATACCCACCTGCGCAGCCACTAAGTGCAGCGATTGGTAGAAGAGAGCCGAGTGCTAGTAGGGCGAGCATCAAAGTACGAGGCATCTTCTTTCGAAACTTTCGGATTGTTCCGAGTCCTAGAAGTCCAAGCATCCCAACAGCGATCGGCAGTTCGTTTCTTTTGTGAGGCATACCTTGGAACGGATGGTCCTGTGCACGGAGAGAGTTGCTGGTTTGAACGTTGAGAACAACTCCCGTGACTCCGCTGCCCGCAGCTACCGTGGATGGAGTAAGGGTATAGGTTGAGCCTGGCGGTAAGCCTGTGACTGTTAGTGCCACATCGTTGAGAAAGGTTGTGACACTAACGGGAGCGATGCTGAAGTTATAGCTTGTAGTCGCTCCTGGGAAGATGTTCTGGCTAGCGGGGCCACTGTTTGTGTTCGTGAAATCTTCCACGACGTCGTTCGCGGGAGCTGATGTACTGGGTGCGAAGGAACTGTCTCCCGAATAGACCGCTATGATCTGATGTGAGCCCGTAGCCAGCTTGGAAGTAAGGAGAGCCGCATTAGCATTGGTGCTAAGCGACACTGCGACACCCCCATTCGAGGTAAGAATAGCTGTTCCCAGTATCGTTGTGCCATCCATAAACGTTACCGTTCCAGTAGCATTTGGGCTCGAAGCAGTAACGGTGGCGGTAAAGGTAATCCCAGTCTCGATGAGTTGGGCAGGCGTACTCTCAGCGATAGTAATAACGGTTGGGATCTTACTGATGACCTGTACTAACACAGAGGAGATAGATGGGCTATAGCTCGAGTCGCCCCCATAAGATGCAGTGATGGGGTGAGACCCAATCGTCAATGCGGATGTAGAAAAAGTCGCTACTCCTGAAGTATTGACTACTCCAGTGCCTAGAGTGGTCGAACCGTCGAGAAAGGTCACCAAACCAGTTGCCCCAAGATGTACGGCAGCGGAGAAGGTTATAGATTGACTAATTGCCGATGGATTAGTGGACGACGTTAGGGTTACAACGGTGGCTGTTTTTCCTACCGTTACAAGAGTAGGTGGTGACGTAGCAGGATTATTATTCGCGTCTCCTGAGGTGGCCGCAGTAATGGAATTAACTCCGAATGGAAGCGATGGAACTGTAATAGTTGCAACACCATTCACAATGGTCGCTGATCCTAATGGAGTCGTACCGTTCGAGAAAGTAACTGTACCAGTAACGCCTGTTGGGACTGTCTCGGTAATAGTCTCGGGCGTATCGATGGGTAGGTTAGATGACGACACAACAGGCGGAGGCAGGATCGGCGTATTTTTCCCGACGGATTGTGTGAGGCTACCGGTTGCGGAGTTGTTATTGGCATCTCCGTTGTAGGTGGCGGTGATCGCGTCGCTTCCTATCGGCAAAATAGAAGCGGAGATGGTTGCAAATCCACTCGTTATTGTTGAGGTGCCGAGAAGAGTTGAACCACTGGTGAAGGTCACTGTGCCAGTTACACTGGTCGGAAGCGTGGCTGTGAACGTTACAGCTTGATTGAAAGCAGACGGATTAGTGGAAGATGTCAGATTAACAGAAGGAGTTGCTTTTGCCACAATTTGGGTAGTTGAGCCGGTTGCGGGATTGTTGTTCGTATCGCCACCGTAGGAAGCTGTGATCGGATCACTGCCTACCGGAAGCGTCGTCGTGGTAACGATTACAGTTCCGGTCGTCGGATTTACTGTGCCAGATCCCAACGTAGTGCCGCCGCTAGTGACCGTGATTGTTCCGGTTGTACCAGGGGGAACAGTCGTTGTAATCGTGACCGAACCACCGTAGGTGCTGGATCCAGAGGTGGTCACCGTCACGGGCGGCGTATTTTTCCCGACGGATTGTGCGAGGCTAGCGGTTGCGGAATTGTTATTGGTATCTCCGTTGTAGGTGGCGGTAATCGTGTCGCTACCTGTCGGCAGGGTAGATGTGGAGATAGTTGCATCTCCACCCGTTATTGTTGAAGTGCCGAGAACAGTTGAACCACTGGTAAAGGTCACCGTGCCGGTCACGCCAGATGGAAGCGAAGCAGTAAAGGTCACAGACTGATTCACCGCAGATGGGTTCGCCGAGGAAGTTAGAGTAACGATCGGAGTGGCCTTGGTCACGGTTTGGGTGGTAGTGCCGGTGGCTGGGTTGTCATTCGTATCGCCACCGTAAGAGGCGGTGATCGGATCACTGCCTACCGGAAGCGTCGTCGTAGTGACGGTTACAGTTCCGGTCGTCGGATTTACTGTCCCAGATCCCAAGGTCGTGCCGCCACTGGTGACCGTTATTGTGCCGGTTGTACCAGGGGGGACCGTCGCCGTGATCGTGACAGGACTTCCAACCGTGCTGGAGCCTGAGGTAGTAACAATCACCGTCGGTGTCGCCTTATTCACAGTCTGGGTCAGAGTCGCCGTCGCTGTGTTGTTATTCGTATCGCCATTGTAAGTGGCAGTAATCGTGTCGGAACCGATTGGCAGCGTTGTGCTGCTTATCGTTGCCACCCCGTTGGTCAGGGGTGATGTTCCCAGAGTGGTCGAACCGATCATGAAGGTCACGGTGCCGGTTGCAGTGGACGAAACAGACGCTGTAAAGACCACCGACTGATTCGCCACAGACGGATTGATCGACGACGAGAGCGCCTCAGTGGGGGACGCTTTCGTTACCGTCTGAGTCGTGGAACCCGTCGCCGAGTTGTTAATATTGTCTCCACTGTAGTTTCCCGTAATCAGATCGCTACCTACTGGCAATATCGCGGTCGAAATCGTGACTGTTCCGGAAGTTGATGTTACAGTGCCTGATCCCAAGGTCACACCACCGCTTGTGAGCGTAATCGTGCCAGTCGGACCGGTCGGCACAGATGCAGTAATTGTGATGGAATGGCCATAAATACTCGGACCGGAGGTGGCAACTGTCACCGATGGACTTAGCTTCGCAACGACTTGAGTCAAGGTAGAACTGGAAGAATTGTCATTTCCATCGCCACCATATGTCGCGATAATGACGTTATTGCCAAGAGGAAGCGTTGAGGTCGTGAACGTGGCAACACCATTCGCCAGTGTTGAACTCCCCAGAAGGGTCGAGCCGCTCGCAAACGAGACCGTACCAGCCAAGTTTGCCGACAGCGTGTCTGTAAAGGTGACTGCCCCTCCTGGCAATGAGGGATTGACTGAAGATGTCAAGGTCGATGTGATGCTGTCTTTAGTTACAGTCTGGGTAGTAGTTCCCACGGCCGAGTTGTAGTTGCCATCCCCGCTGTAAGTGGCAGTGATGAGATCACTTGGTGGCGACAACAGCGTCGTAGTTACTGCTACTGTGCCACCGGTGATGGCTCCCGAGCCAAGCGAGAGGGTCCCGCTCGTAAAGACAATCGTGCCAGTCGCATCAGTTGGAACCGAAGCTGTGATCGTAACGGTGTCACCGTAAGTGCTGGGTCCAGAAGTTACAACACTTACGGTTGGTGTCGCCTTATTGACTACCTGAACAAGTACAGGGGATTTGTTAGAGCCATACTGCGCGGTTATATTATGGGCGCCTACTGAGAGACTAGAAGTTGTGAACGTCGCGGTTGTGCCGGATATGATGCCGCTTCCGATGCTCGTCGTGCCGTCGAAAAAGGTTATTGTTCCAGTTTTTCCAGTAGCTACAGTTCCAGTGAAGGTAACAGATTGCAAATAAATCGACGGATTGAGCGACGAGCTTAGCAAGACATTAGAAACTGTGGCCGTTACCGTATTCGAATTGCTGGGGTTGTAGTTTGAGTCTCCAGCGAATACGGCAGTGAGGGCATCGGCTCCCACCGGCAACGTAGTTGTCGTTAGCGTAGCAACTCCGTTCACCAGGCTTCCAGAGCCAAGCAGAGTGGTACCGGTGAAGAATTTTATTGGCTCATTGTTAGTCGTCGTGGTTGGCGGCCCGACTGTGTAGGGGGACAGGACAGCCGTCAACACGATAGCCTGCCCAGGCAAAATAGCTGAAGTTGCAGACGCCGTCAGAGCAAGTGTCGTATTTACGGGTGCGGCAGTAAGTGGGACAGTGGCTGAGACGCTACCTACGTATATAGAGTCGCCAGAGTAACTCGCATCCACTTGATGAACGCCACTACCAAGTGGAAAGACAGCGACCTGAGTGAGGGCGGAGGCTACAGATGACTGTTGAACCTGACTCAGCGAAACAGCTGCACGTGGTGTGTCCGCATCGGTTCCAATGAGATCCGCATTGCCGTCGTTGTTATAGTCTCCTGCATTTACGGCATATGTGAGTGCGAAGCCACCTATGCCAGGCTCCTGATAATTCTGAAAAGTTCCATCGCCATTGCCCTGATAAACGAGAGCGCCGGTACTACCTCCTGCGATGATGTCAGGGATTCCATCTCCATTCACATCAGCAAGGTGGGGGTCTGATGGGATGTCAGAGACATAGGGCGTGGTCGTAAAATCTCCCTTTCCATCTCCAAGAAGGACGAAAAGACTGTTGCCAATATTGCTGTTCCCGCTACCTGGACGAGTAATTGAACTGGAGACGATATCGGGGAAGTCGTCGGCGTTTGTATCACCCGCGGTGAGGAATTCTCCTATCTTGGTCGCCACTGGAGATGTTGGCACCTGAAATGTGCCGTCGCCATTCCCAAGGGCAAGATAGAGGTCCGACAACGAACTGTTGGGCGACGAAGTATCGACCGCATAGGCCACATCGTCGTGGCCGTCCAGGTTGAAGTCTGCAACAACCACGCCATGGGCGAGAGCAGGAGTGAGAAGAGTCACCGCTTCAGGGACAAACTTACCACTTCCATCGCCAATAAAAATTGTGACGTTCTGCTGTGACCTATTGGAGAGCGCGATATCCAGAAGACCATCACCGTTGAAATCTCCTACGGCAATACTCGCGACATCGCCGGTTGGATAATAAACCGGCGCCTGAAATTTGCCGTCCCCGCTGCCAAGAATGATCACGAGACCACCATTCGTGCCATCGGAACAACCTAGGGCAATGTCAGTGACGCCGTCTCGATTGAAATCGGCAAGGAGAATCTGGAGAGCTTTCCCTACGACACAGCCGGCATAATTTACCTTTGGCTGGAAGGTTCCGTCCCCGTTTCCAAGAAGTACAGAGATCGTCTGCGCAGCATCTCCGGTTACGACATCCAGGTTATTGTCGGTATCGAGATAGGCCGACGCAATTGCCACTGACCTCAAAGTTGTTCCATTTCCACCTATCGCGAATGGCTGATTTTGAAGAAAGGTTGTTGAAAGCGTAGATACAGTCAGGTTCTCAGTACCAAGCAGGCTGTTACTTGTGCTGGTGTCTAGAAACGAAATACTACCGCTGGGGCCCGTATTTAGCGACCCAAAACCTGCAACCGTTCCTGTGAGACTGTAGTTTCCGATGGAACCTGCAGAGGTCAACGTCAGGCTCGAAGCATAAGTCCCCGTGACGGCATAGGTGACTGTATTCGACTCACTAGTAGCATAAGTATTATTTGCCCTGAACACTGCTTTATAACTGTGGTTTCCAATCGGTCCGCTGCCAATCTTTACGGACGCGGTTGCCGCCGGGAAGGTCAGTTGCGCAATACCCAAAGCGGAGTTATTTTCGCAAAACTTTGCTGTCGCCTCACAAAAAAGCACCAGACCTGCGCTGATTGGCGAGTTTCCGGCTGTGACGGTTGCAGTCAAAGTAATTGGTGTCTTATAGGGGACCGAAGTCGCTGAGATTGCCAATGTCGTGATAGTTGGCGTTGGTTTAGGCGTTATTCCAAAGGCCGCAGAGGAAAGAATTGACATCAACACGAGGGGAGAGAAAACTCGCGTCCGGCAAATGCCCATAAACACCGAGACAGAAAAACAAGGCGAACGGTGAGACAAGCGCTTCATAGGGTCCCCTTGGCTCGTTACTTCGACCAAACTTTAGTACCCACCGTAACCTCCTGAGTGAGCACTACCTATTACACGAAAGTTGCACCACGGCGGCGGCTCGTTTGGCCCTAGTCTCGCTGGGTGTAGTCAGAAGATTCAATAGAGAGGGAATGGCAGAGGGCTTGCTTGAAGACCAGTTAAACGACCCATATGTAGTGGTTAGGATGGATTTATATAAAGAGACACGGTTCAGCGTCGCCACATAGGGCGAAGGTCGGGAGTATAAAGCTAGAAATTATTTCAAATGCACGTAGGACTACCAGTGGATTGAAGCGGAACGGTTTGTCCGAGAATTACTCCGCTATGACGGCCTTGACCAGGTTTCTAGGCCGATCGACATCGATGCCACGGCTGATCGCCAAGGAGTAGGCAAGCAGTTGAAATGGAACGACCTCTAAGATGGTCGAGAGTAGATCGTTGCTGGCGGGAATAAAGAGGCAGGAGTCGCTGTACTGAGGGACCTCCTGATCGCCTTCGGTCGCCAAGGCAATAATTCTTGCACCTTGTGTCCGCATATCCTTCATCAGCTGTAGGACCTTGGAGTAGCGCAGCAGAGAGTCAGGATCGCCAGAGTCGGCGGTAGCAATCATGATGAGCGGAGAGTCCTTGCTCACGAGAGCATTGGGGCCATGTTTCAGTTCGCCAGAGGGATATCCTTCTGCATTCAAATATGCGGACTCCTTAAGCTTGAGCGCACCTTCTCGGGCGATCGCATAGTGTGCACCACGACCAAGGTAAAGCAGCGTTCGAGAGCTTGCCAACTGAGGCGTCAACGCTTCAATCTGTCTCTGCCATTCCGGCAATGCGGCTTGAAGGAGACCGGGAATCTCCTGAAGCTGGCGGCCGTGCGCCTCGGCAGCCTGGAGCGTCATGCGACCACGAACGCGAGCCAGGTGAAGAGCGAGAGAGTAGAGTACCGCAAGCTGCGTGGTAAAGCTCTTCGTTGCCGGAATGGCCTTCTCAACACCAGCAAGAGTTGGCATTGAGGCGCTCGCCTCGGTTGCCATGCTGGAATGAGCATTATTGGTGATTGCGACAGTGGCAAGTCCCCGGGCGTGGGCTTCTCGCAGAGCGGCTAATGTATCGGCCGTCTCCCCGGACTGAGAGATAACGACGACGCCGGGGTTATGCAGCGTATGCGTTGAGCGATAGGTATATTCACTGGCGTATTCGACGTCGACTGAGATTCCAGCCAGATCTTCAAGCATGATTTCACCGGCAAGACCCGCGTGCCGGCTAGATCCACTGGCGGCAATAACCAGCCGCTCTCGCCCTCCGATGGCATCGACAACCGGTTGAAACGTCTCTGCTGTTGAGACGCCGCCTGGAACATATTGCTCGATAGTCGCGGCGAGAGCCTGGGGTTGCTCGTAGATCTCGCGCAGCATGGCGTGAGGAAATGTCACAAGCTTCTGCGGAATGAGCGTCGGTTCTGTCATCTGCTTTTGGCACCCAATGGCTTTTTGGCTGCGTTGACGATTGTGGGGCAGTTCTCCGGAGCAACTGACCCGTTGAAGACGGTAAATGTGCACTCGATGACTCGCGAGGCGCATCTTAAATCAAGCTTATGCCGACCGCGCACCATAGAGAGATTACTTCGCCCTGAAGGAAATCTTTCCAACGTTAGACTTGTATGTACGACTATACTGGATTTGCAGTGTGGAGGATAGTGCTTGTTTACGAATGTTGGTATCCAAGGCTTATCGCCTTCACCAGGTCCGCGCGAAGGTTCAGAACATGATTAACTAGAGCTTGCGTTCAACGTGAAGCCGACGAAAGGGCAGCAATGACTAGTACGATAGCGGCGCGGAGACTCATAAATTCGGACTTGGTGGTTGAGTACCCGCTGGTAACAATAGAAGATGGTCGCATCAGCCAGATAGAGAGTCTGAACGCCGCCGCTTACGAACGGGTGCAGGCAACATATAGCTTTTGTGAGGCCACTCTGGTGCCAACGTATGTCGACATACATATTCATGGTTGCGCTGGACACGACGTCATGGAAGCCGACTCTAAGGCGCTGAAAGCGATTGGATTCTACCTTTCGAGCCGCGGCGTAGGGGCATACTTTCCAACTACAGTGACGTCTCCGACGGATGAGACTCTACGCTCATTGACGGGACTTGCGGCTGAGATCAGACGGTGGGCGGAGGCTGCCGACCATGGTGCTACCCCCTTGGGGATACATCTCGAAGGGCCGTTTCTCTCTCATCTAAAACGTGGCGTACATACGGAGGCTCTGCTGGAAGTGCCCTCTGTCTCACTGTTCGACCGTTTCTGGCAGGCAGCAGAGGGCCAGATTCGCCTTATGACGATTGCTCCTGAGTTGCCCGGAGCGGCTGAATTGATCGCGCACGCAACTGCCCTGGGAGTTCGTTGCAGCATGGGACACAGCGACGCCAGGGTATGCGAGGCGGAGGCGGCCTTTGTAGCTGGAGCGCGTTCCGCAACCCATACGTTCAATGCAATGCGGGCTATCGATCATCGAGAGCCTGGACTGGCGGCCTATGTGCTGGATAAGCGCTCCCTGTTTGCCGAGATCATCTGTGATGGCATTCATGTAGACCCCTTGATGGTCCGGCTCTTCTTCAAAGCCAAAGAGAGGGACCGCATCATTCTGGTGACCGATGGCATGAGTGCCACCGGAATGCCAGATGGGACTTACATGCTGGGCGATATGAAGGTGGAGGTACATGACGGGCGTTGCACCTCCGATGGCGTTCTTGCGGGCAGCGTATTGACTCTTGACCGCGGAGTACAGAACCTCATGAACTTTACCGGCGCAAACCTGGAGACCGCTGTCGCCGCCGCCTCGCGAAACCCTTCTCGACTAATGGGCATCGATGACAGTTGGGGCAGCCTGGAAGAGGGTCGCGCGGCCAATATCACCGTACTATCACCGTCGGCCGGGGTCATACAAACCTTCTTGTCAGGAAGATCGATGATTGCTTGAGCTGAGTTACTCATTCTTGCGCAGGCAAAACCGCTCGATGGATTGACCACTTACTGCTACCCGTTTTTGACAAGATGTGTATAGACAACAGAACCGGGATAGGACTAAAAAGACAAGGGACGCGAATTAATTCGACATTGTGTGTCTGCAAGATGCTGGCTGAAACCGCCATCTCGCATGTTTGTGAGCATTCGACGCTGATGTCGGAACGTCTCAGGAGATAGAGTGCCGAAGCCTCAAAGTCAGCCTGTTTCAACAATACGTCCTCTGGATAAAAGCGGTTTCATACCGCTGTATTACCAGATTCAGCGGGCACTCATGGAAAAGATTCACTCGGGAGAACTTTCAACGGGGGACCCCCTGGCTTCGGAAGAGGAACTGGCACGAATCTACCAGGTGAGCCGAATGACGGCACGGCAAGCGCTGCATGGGTTGAAGACCAGTGGATTCGCCATCAGCCAGAAAGGCCGCGGCACGTTTGTCACCCGACCTAAACTTGAGAAGAACATCATGCATCTGCGTGGCTTTACCGAAGATATGAAGCATCTCGGTATGGTCCCAAGCTCAAAACTAATCGAGCAGACGGTCGTAAAGGCTACAGCAGAACTCGCGGAGCAATTGAAGGTCGAGACAGGTGAAGTTGTGATGCGGCTGCGACGACTACGTTTGGCCGATGGGATTCCGATGGCGCTTGAAATATCACACATTCCGTTAAAACAATTTCCAGGTCTCGAGAAGATCAACTTCGCCAGGCAGTCTCTCTACTTTGTGCTTCGCGAGACGTTCGGTGTGCGTGTCGCGTGGGCCGATGAGGTGATCGAGGCACTGCCCGCAACTCGCGAAGAATCCGACTTACTTACAATCCCCAAAAAGGCGAGCATCCTTTCCATCTCGCGGACAATCATGACGACCGAAGAGACGCCAATCGAGGTTGCGTGCTCTCGATACCGCGGTGACCGCTATCGAGCTTCCATTCGTGTCCCGACCACGACTATTGAATAAGAGCGGCGCTTTGAGAAGACAACGCATCGGCTGAGTTCAGATTGCGATGCCCTCTGATCGCGAAGAAGAAGATGTAAGCGTAGCAGAGCAGAACAATCGCGAAGCTGTGCTGATAGCCGAGCGTATCGGCGAGAAAACCCTGAATCTCAGGGATGACTGCTCCCCCAACGACCATGGTGATTAGAATTCCTGAGCCTTGGCTTGTGAATCTTCCCATTCCCTTTACCGCCAGCGGGAAGATGCAAGGCCACATGACCGAGTTACACAGGCCACAAAAAACTACGGCCCACATTGCAATGTGTCCGTGTGCTGCAACCGTGAGGGTGATGAGGACAGCAGCAATAAGTGAGACAACGGCAAGTGCCCTTTGAGCTCGAATCCGTTGCATCGCGAAGTACCCGACAAAGCGGCCTATCAGAGATAGCCCCCAATAGTAGGAGACGTATCGCGCGGCGACCTCGTGGCTCAAGCCCCCCATCGATGGCTGGCCAAGATAGGTGATCATGATGCTTCCAATGGCAACCTCGGCTCCTACATAGAAGAAGATCGCGAGCGCACCCAGCCTTAGATGGCTGAAGCTCCATGCGCTGCCATCAGTACCGGATTTGGAACCGCCTCTTTCAATGACGTCGGGCAACTGCACGAAGGCTGTGATGACTGCCATGGCAAAGGCGCAGATTGCGAGAATGAGGTAGGGCTTCCGCACAGAGTGGGCGAGTTGCGCCGTCGAGGCACCGGCGGCTATGAAGATAAAGGCGGCGCCAACTCGGGGAGCGGAAGTTGTAGCAATCGAGTTGAAGAAGCCAGCCAGATTTAGCCGGGAAGCCGCAGTCTCTGGAGGTCCCAATGCGCCAACGTAGGGATTAATGGCTACCTGGAGAAGCGCGAGTCCGCTACCAACGACGAACAGAGCGAAGAGGAAGAGTGGATAGAAGATGATGACGGAGGCAGGAAGAAAGAGAAGCAGGCCAAGCCCCATCACGGACAGTGCGACGACAATACCTGACTTGTAGCCGATCCTGCCAACGATCCATCCTGACGGCAGAGACATAACGAAGTACGCTCCGAAGAAGCAGAACTGGACCAGCAGCGCCGTGACGTTGGTGAGGTGGAAGAGATCTTTGAAGTGAGGGACCAGGATGTCGTTCAGCGCGGTGATGAAGCCGATGCCAAAGTACAAAGAGACCATCAGCATAAGCGGAACGGTGTAGTTTCTGCTGCTTGCCTCGACCGTGGTGATCGAGCCTTCTCCCGCGACTCCAAGCGCCATTTCAATCCCCTGTTCTTGCGCGAACTGCTTTGTATGTCTAGATGACTATACTGCTTCAATGGATTACTTGCTTGAAGATTGAATGTCCGTTCGCCTGGCCGCTTGGACAAACCGACTCGTGATTGTTTCGGGGCGGGTGATGGCGGAGCCGATGACAACGGCGGTGGCCCCCATGTCCAGTGCCTGGAGGGCCTCCGTGGGGTGGGTGACGTGGCCTTCCAAGAGCACGGGGACTGTCAAGTGCGCCACCAGGGATTGGAGCAAGGGCCAGGACGGAGAGCGGATGCCGGCAGTCTCGGTTGTGTAGCCGTAGAGGGTGGTGGCGATGGCGTCGGCTCCGGCTCGTTCGGCGGCGAGGGCATCTTCCAGGGAGGCGATGTCGGCGAGGACTGGACGACCAAGCTCGGTGTGGATGCGGTGAATGAGTTCTGGCCAGGGTTCGGGCGCGGTGAGGCGACGGGCGGTGCAGTCAAGGGCGACGATGTCGGCTCCAGCGTCAGTGACGGCCTTGGCGGAGCGGAAGTCGGGGGTGATGTAGAGATCTCCGTTGGCGTCGCAGGTCTTGATGATCCCAATGATGGGGAGTTCGGTGAGGGCGCGGAAGGCGGCGATGCGCGTTGTGCCTTCGGCGCGGAGACCGCCTGCTCCGCCGCGCAGAACCGAGATTGCGATTCGGGTGAGGGTGTCTAGATCGTCCAGCGGATCGCCTTCTGCGGCCTGACAGGAGACGATGATGCGGCCGCGGAGGAGAGGGAAAGGCGAGTTGGAGGAGGAGTTCGAGCCTTGAGGCACTTTTACTGGCTTCCCTGGAGGCGGCTGTCTGGCTGTTGAGGGTGAAACGACACGACGCCGTTGGAAACAGACTATCTGCAAATCGCGCTATTGTGGATGAGAGGAAAAAGGAGCTGACATTTGAGACAGATTAATCGGCTTAATCGACGTAGATTTATCTTCGGTTCGGCAGCTTTGTCGGTGGTGGGGAGGGCTGGGTTTGCGGCGGGAAAGGATGGGGGCCGGCTGCTGGTCGGGACTCAGACCTCTGGCTCGAGCAAGGGTATCTATTCGTACTCCTTTGCACCGTCGACGGGAGATTTGACGGCGCTTGGCCTGGCGGCTGAGGCGGAGAATCCTACGTTTCTGGCGCTGGCTCCTGATGGGAGGACCGTCCTGGTGGCGAATGAACTGGATAAGTTCGAGGGCAAGAACGGCGGCGCGGTGTCGACTTTTACGCTGGACCGCACCAGGACGCGGTTATCCAAAGTCAGCCAGGTGGCCTCCGGCGGAGGAGGAACCTGCCATGTCGCCTTCGATCGGACGGGCAAGGCTGCGTTTGCGGCGAACTACGGCGGGGGCAGTGCGGCTTCGTTCGCGGTTGGAGCGGGCGGCGCGTTGAGCCCAGCGGTTTCGTTCTTTCAGTACAGCGGACAGGGACCGAATAAGGAGCGGCAGGAGGCTCCGCACACCCATCGGGTGACGGTGTCGCCTGATAACCGGTTCCTGCTGGTCAACGACCTGGGGCTGGATACGATTCACCTCTATCGGCTGGATGCGTCTACGGCGAAGCTTGTTCCAAATGAGCCGGTGGCGTGGCGGTCGGCTGCGGGAGCGGGACCGCGGGCGCTGCGGTTTCATCCGAACGGCAGGGTTGCGTACTGCGTTACCGAGATGACGTCCTCGGTGGTGGTGCTGCGTTGGGACTCGGAGCGTGGAGCGCTCGAGACCGTGCAGGAGATCGTGATGCGGCCTACTGACTTCCAGGGCGAGACCAGCGGAGACGATATTGCGATCGACCGGGAGGGCCGGTATGCCTATGCGACCGACCGCTTCGACGATATTGTGGTCACCTTTGCCATCTCGCCCTCCGATGGCAAGCTGACTGTGGTGGACCGGATCGCTTGCGGGGGCAAGGTTCCACGTCATCTTGCACTTGATCCAAGTGGCAAGTGGCTGCTGGTCGCCAATCAGGAATCTGACACACTCTCGGTGCTGGCACGCGATGGGAAGACGGGTAAGCTGACGGATTCGGGGAAGAGTTTCCCTCTGTCGCGGCCGCAGTGCCTGGTGTTTGTATAGCTCCTTTCCTGCTGAACTTCCGGGTTCTATGCCTCTTGGGTACCCCCTCCCCCGCGGGGGTATCTTGGCGGTAAAGTCATTCTATTCAGTACTTTGCAGAGGGGTAGTGTCTGCAAAGTATAGATAGTAGATGGCTTGTTCCTAAAATACTTGTTATCAATTAGTTAGCCAGGAAATTCTATGCCCTGTCAAAATTCCAGACGATCTGAGTCATGACCAATTCCCATTCAGTCAACGAGAGCCTACCCATCTTCTCTAGAATCTCCGACTTCTTCATCGGCTGGATTTGATCTAAAAGCACACGACTATTTCGCAGTAATCCGTTGCTGACAGATGGTGCGAATTCGAGCTGAGACATCGATTTGAAGGTCGTATCACTCGTCATTGGAGCCATGAGAATAATGTCTGACTTCTGACAGATCAGATCGTTTGACAGCACCAAGCAGAACCGTCGCTCGTGCGCCTTCCTCACAAGATTCAGTGGGAACTTAATGTGGGAATCGCTTACGGTCACTACATCTCCGGGACTAAGACCAAATCCAGCAGACAAGAAAGCATTGATCACGCTTTACGGGTCGCCTGCTTCCGGAGGTCCTGCCATCCCTTGTAATGCTTGGCGGCGTCCTTGTTGACCTCTGCATCCGTACCGCGTTGATCACGTGACATGGATTTGGACGCGTTCCTGTATCGCGCTAATTTGTCACTTGCGGTTTCTTTGGCAGGTGTCGAACACGGACTAATGGCGATTGATCGAGCCTGGCCCCTCTGAGCTTGGATCGCAACTGTCATTGGAGGTCCTTCCTGATTCTGTTCCATCGTCGTTTCAACGAGTGGGATATTTGTAACCTATATATGGAAAAATACAAAGGAACTTTTGTCGTATAGGCCATTTTTCGCACTAAACCGTTGCCCTTTGCATTTGACCTCTCTTGCGGGACAATGGTTGCAGCGAGATTCGGTTATCGGCGTCAAATCGCAGTTCTTTAGTTGAATCAGCCTCTTGAAAGAGAGGGTGCCCCGGGCTCAAGAGCCGGGACTTCTTTGTCTATATACCCATTATAGTGATTGGCACGTAACTTATACGCCAAGCGTAATGTATTGAAATGAATTGGGTTATGCGATTTTTGGCTTGACATGCGATTTTTGGGTAGAAAACGCATCGATAAGTTTTATCGATAATAAGCCAAATAGAATGAGTCGTTTAGGTTGAACTTTTTTTAGGTGGAAAGGTTCGGAAGGCTGTAGATGGTGGAGACCTTCGGGATCCTTCGCTGCGCCCAGGATGACGGCAAGGGCGGGGCGCGGTAAGAGTAAGGCGAAGACAAGACAACAGCAGATCCCTGACGGGATGACAACAAGAGAAGCGAGAGGCAACAGCTCCGCCCACGGGAGCGGTCGTGGTCTTCGCGACTAGCGGAACTGTTTTGAAAGAGGTCGTTTTTGATCGGGCCTTCTTAAAGTGCGCCCTGCGCGGGCGGCGGTCACTTCGTGACTTGTATACCCCTTCGGTTGTCTCTCCCGTTGGTCGCGAAGAAAGATGGCTCGCGACCTCTGAGAGCGTAAGTTTCTGTTGTCATGCGACTTGGCTGTCTAACCGGTTAGGTGGTATAAAGATCTCGCATCGATGTAGACGGTCGATAGAGAGCGGGGGTTTGCCTATGTGGGATCGTCATAGCGATGTTGCTGTGAGGGCTGCACTTCGGGAGCCTGTCGCTTCCCAGGTGGGGGGCCATTTTGCGCTCGACTTTTGCAATACCGCGGCCCAGCACCTGGCCGAACAGTCTGAGGAGCTGCTTCCGGACTGGGAGGCGTTTGTCCGGTGGACGGTTCAGGTGGGGTTGATCGAGCCTGAGTTGTACGGCGAACTGGTGGACTCTCCGTCGCCTATCGATGAGGTTTGGGAGCTTCGCGAGGAGATCTACCATGTGGGGCTGACGCTTGCCCTGGGGGATCCGGTTGCGGAAGACGATCTGGTGGCTATTCGCGAAGAGGCGAACGCGCCGAAACCGATGGTTGTGAGTGAGGGTGGAGGACTCCATTGGCGGCCTGATCCGCAGTTCGCTTCGATGGAGCTGCGGGCGATCCTGGCGGGCGAGGCGTTGTCTTTGTTCTGTTCCCGGAGGTCGGGTCGGATCGGTATCTGTGGAGGCGGCCTTTGCGGATGGCTCTTTCTCGACGAGAGCCGAGGGAGACGCAGACGCTGGTGTGACATGAAGGACTGCGGCAACCGGGAGAAGGCGCGCCGGTACTACCGGCAACAGCAGAAGAGCAAATAGGGAGACCCTTCAGGAACGGGGAACGATTCGGGCTTATGTGGAGTACGAAACGATCTGCTACGGCCCCCAGTAGCGAAACTTGTATACGAACCCGCTCGGAACATCGAATTCGAGTTCTCCACCGCAAGAGATACGGTGATGGCCGGGTTCTATCAGTGCGGATTTCTCCGATAGGATGAATCCAAGGCTTACCATCAACGCGTATCCCTCCGCATTGCCCTCCATCGTCATCTGCTACGACGAGGTATGTTCTTCCATCCTTCGATTTCCACCATGACCCGCGTAGGTCGCCTTCATCGCAAGCAATGCAGGCGATACTCAAGATCGTGGCTGTCAGTGGCAAAGTGAACCCAGGGCGGATTGCCAGCTATGCTCTCATGGCGGAGGTGGCCTTCGGGCAGATCCGTTTCGTGAGGCTGCTTGGGGCGAAGGGACAAAAAAAATGCAAAGGACGGGTGTACTGGGAGGAACGATCCCCCTCTGGAGGGCTGGGGTTAACCCCTTTGTAACGTTGAGTTGCCAAAATGGGAATTTTTCTGCACCTTTTTGGAGCCTCAGGCAACCCCGAAAAAGGTTGACAAAGGGGTCTGGGTATGGTGAACCGGGCCACATTTTTGTGTATTAAAAATACCCTTTAAGTGTTGTTTTTCTTATACTTAAGGGATGGAACAGAGACCCGGAAACGAACGTACCGCAATCATGACAGGAAGGGCTCGGACCGCCTGTACTTTGGCGGCGATGGTCGTTCTGTCAGCCTTTGCGACGGATAACGCTACTCCGGCATCGGCTCGAGCTACGGACCCTGTACCGGTGATGCATGAGGTCACCACCTCAGAGATTGTGAACACGGTAACGGTCCCCCGGCGGACGGTTTTGACTCGGATCAAGAGCGGGTTGGCGAGCTGGTACGGCGAGATGTGGCAGGGACGCCGGACGGCCAGTGGACGGATCTTCGACATGAACGAGATGACGGCGGCGCACAAGACGCTTCCGTTTGGCAGCAAGGTGAAGGTGACAGATCTGCGAAACCATCGGTCGGTTGTGGTGACGATCACCGACCGGGGGGCGCTGTTCCCGGGCAGGGTGATCGATCTGTCTCTTGGTGCCGCGAGGCAGCTGCGGATGGTCAACTCCGGGTTGGATCCGGTGAAACTGGAGCTTTTGACCTACCAGAACTAGGCCTTGCTGACTCTATCGGCTGGATTCTCGCTTTCTTTAAGATATTTCATGAAAGATTTCTGTCCCGCCGGACGGGGCGCCCTGCGCGGGCGGCGGTCACTTCGTGACTTGTGTACCCCTTCGGTTGGCGCTCCCGTTGGTCGCGAAGAGATCTCGTGCCGACCATTGGAAGGCCCGGGCGAAGCCGGTATACACATCACGAAGTGATCGCTCCACGCGCAGTGGGCCCGTCCGGCAGGACAGAGCTTCCAGGCAAGGTGCATAGGTAAGGATTATCACGTGGGGGCGGCGATAAGATGGGTCTATGCCACTGGATGGAAAGCTACGGACGATTTTGGACGCGGGGAAGGCGCTGGGCCGGCCGCCGGTTGAGCAGCAGACACCGGAGGAGACTCGGGCGGAGAGAGCGGAGATGATGGCTCGGTTTGTGCCGATGCCGGAGTACGCCGATGTGAGGGTGGCGGATCGGATGATCTCTGCTCGAAGGATCGCTGCTGGGGCGATCGCTGCTGGGACGGTCGCTGCGGCGGGGCGAGAGATTGGTGTGCGGGTTTTTACGCCGGAAGGGGATGGCGTGTTGCCGGTGGTGGTGTTCTTTCATGGAGGAGGGTGGGTGGCGGGGACGCTTGAGACGCATGATCCGTACTGCCGGGCGCTGGCGAAAGAGGCTGGAGTGGTGGTGGTCTCGGTGGACTTCAGGCTGGCTCCGGAGCATAAGTTCCCGGCGGGGCTGGAGGATTGCGTGGCCGCGACGGAGTGGGTGCTGGCGCATGCCGGGGAGCTGGGTGGGGATGGTTCGCGGGTAATGGTGGGAGGCGATAGCGCTGGGGGAACGCTGGCTACGGTGGTGGCTTTGCTGCTGCGGGATAGGGGAGTGGGCAGGCTGGCGGGGCAGATTCTGCTCTACCCGGCTGCGGCTTACTATGATCCGCCGACGGCCTCGTACCTGGAGAATGCCGAGGGGTATGGGCTGACGCGGAAGGGGATGATCTGGTTTTGGGATCACTATTTGAAGGGCAAGAGCGAGGCGGCGGACTTTCGGGTAGCGCCGCTGCTGGCGGGTTCGCTGGCGGGGTTGCCGAGGGCTTTTGTGGTGACGGCGGAGTATGACGTGCTGCGGGATGAGGGGCAGGCTTACGCTCGGCGGATGGAGGCTGAGGGGGTGGAGGTTACCCATGTGTTTGCGCAGGGGATGAACCATGGGTTTGCGGCTTCGGCGAATGAGTTTCCGTTTTTGCCGCAGGCGAAGGATATGCTGCGGAGGGTGGCGGATTGGGTGAAGGCTGGGCGGTAGTTTAGCTGGACTTCTTTGGGATCCACTTTTTGCGGGCCGGGGCGGCGGCAGGAGTTGCGGGAGTCTCTGATTCCGCTGTTGTGGTGGGTGCCGATTCAGGGACGGCGACGGGAGGAGCGGACTTTGGCTGCCATTTTTTGCGTTCGGGCGGTGGGGGTTGAACTTCCTGAATGGAAGCGGATTCGGGTGCAGGCGCGGCAGCGGTTGATTGTTGGATTGGCGCGATCGCAGGGGTTGGAGTTTGATCGCTTGCTGGTTCCGGTAGAGACGTTGTTATCGTTTTAGGCTGCCACTTGCGCTCGAGACTGGGTTGCGTTTGAACTGGGGCGGTCGATGGAACCTGTTGGGTGAGCGGAGCCACGATGGGGGAATTCTCGGCGGGCTGAGTTGGTGCCGATTTCGGTTGCCATTTTTTGCGTTCGACGGAAGGAGTGGCGGCTGGAGGAGTCTCTGGAGGATGGGTATCGACTACGGGAGGTTGCGCCGCGATGGGGGTGATGATCGCGGGTTCGAGTGTGGGTAAAGGTAAAGAGGTGGCGGGGGTGGCTTCGCTTCGCGGCGGAGTGACGGCGGTGGGGAGGCCTTTGCTGCGGCGGACGCCTTCGAGGAGGAGTTCGGCTACGTCTTTGATGGCGATGTCTTCGGAGTCGGCTTTGGTGGGGGTGCTGCCGAGCATGCTCTTGCAGAAGGGACAGCCTACGGCGAGGACCTTTTCTCCTGTGGCGGGGGCGAGGGTCTGCTGGGCTTCGCGGAAGCGGTTGTCGGAGATGCGCTCGTTGCCTTCTTCCTCTTCCTTCCAGAACTGGGCTCCGCCGGCTCCGCAGCAGAAGGAGTTTTCGCGGTTGCGGGGAAGCTCGGGGGTGGAGTTGGAGAGGATGTTGAGGAGGTTGCGGGGGGCTTCGTAGACGCCGTTGTGGCGGCCGAGGTAGCAGGGGTCGTGGTAGGTGATGGTCGCGTCGCTGGGCGTGGCGGTGAGTTTTTTGGTGGCTACGAGGGTTTCGAGGTACTCGGTATGGTGCATCACCTTGTAGTCGCCGCCGATCTGTTTGTACTCTTTGCCGATGGAGTTCATGCAGTGGGGACAGCTGGCTACGATGAGTTTGGGCTGGACGGTGTTGAGGGTGGAGACGTTCTTGTCGGCTAGCTGGCGGTAGAGGTACTCGTTGCCGGCGCGGCGGGCGCTGTCGCCGGTGCAGCACTCTTTTTTTCCGAGGACGGCGAAGTTGACCTCGGCGTGGGTGAGGAGTTCGACGAAGGCTCGGGCGGTCTTTTGGGCCTGGGGATCGTAGCTGGCGGCGCAGCCAACCCAGTAGAGGACGTCGGGTGTGGGGTTCTCGTCGGTGGTCTTGACGTTGAGGCCGTCGGCCCAGGCGAGGCGCTGCTCGTGGTTGATGCCCCAGGGATTTTGGGCGCGCTCCATGCCGCGGAAGGCAGACTGGAGCTGCGAGGGGAACTCGCCTTCGATCATGACCTGGTTGCGGCGGATGTCGATGATGTCGAGCATCTGCTCGTTTTGCGTGGGGCAGACCTCCATGCAGGCTCCACAGGTGGTGCAAGCCCACGCGGCTTCGGGGGTAAGTGCGAATTTGAGGAGCGGGTGGGGGCTGGGAGAGTTTTTTTCGAAGGGCGCGGAGGTGAAGGCGAAGGGGCTTCGTTCGGCGGCGAGGTCGTTGAGCTCCATGCGCTTGTTGATCTCGAGCGCGGCGGGAGAGAGAGATTTGCCGGTGGCGGTGGCGGGGCAGACGTCCTGGCAGCGGTTGCACTGGATGCAGGCGTAGGCGTCGAGGAGGCGGGGCCAGGCGAGGTCTTCTAGTTTGGCGGCTCCGATGGTTTGGGTTTGGGTTTTGGTTTCGTCTTCGGTTTCGAGGTTGAGGGCTGCGAGGGGAAGGACGCCGGAGGAGGGTTCGCGGGCGACGAGGTACTTCGCCGGGGCCATGAAGATGTGAATGTGTTTGGTGTAGGGGAAGTAGACGAGGAAGGCAAGGACGGAGCCGAGCGCTCCCCAGTAGCCGAAGATGCGGAAGGATTCGGCGTTGGCGGGGGTGAAGAGATGGGAGAGCAGGGTGGCAAAGGGCTCGAGCGGACTGGGACCAACGGCTGCGATCTTGGCTCCGGCTCCGATGGCTCGGCTGCCGACGTGGAAGAGGATGAAGGCGGAGACGATGAGGGAGTCGCGGGTGATCTTTTGATGCTTGACGTCTTTGTGGAGGAGGGTGCGGGGGTTGAAGCGGAAGTCGGTACGGCTGGGGAGGGCGAAGCGGCGGATGACCAGCGCGACGACGCCGAGGAGGACGAGGAAGCTTAGGAGGTCGGCGAGGAAGCTGTAGGTTGCGAGGACGGTGTAGAGGAACGCATGAGTGAGGCCGGGAACATTGGAGGAGAAACTTGTAGAGCCGGAAGATGCGGGAAGGTAGCCTTCGGCGGCGTCGACGAGGTTGACAAGGCCGTAGAAGACGAAGCCGTAAAAGATGAAGGAGTGGAAGAGGCCGATGGTGGGGCGCTTCTTGAAGGTGCGCTGCTGGGTGAGGGTGGTGGTGAGGGCGTAGATGAGGCGGCGCGGAAGATGATTGAAGCGGGGTTCGGGGTCTGTGGTGCCTCGACGAATGCGGAGGTAGAGGCGATAGAAGCCGTGGAAGCCCAGTACGAGGGTGACGGCGGCGAAGAGGAGGAAGGCGATCTTCTGGGGGAATGGAAGCATTGGGCTTGAGTCGGTCGTCTAGTGCTTGTGATGACGATCTGTGCGTCGTTTCTACGAGCGTTGGATCTTTCCATGCGTTGATGCGAATTACGCGATGAGGAAGACATACCTTAGGGGCCAAAGCCCCACGTTAATGGCGGATTGAGAGACCCAAGGCTAAAGCCTTGGGGTACCTAGATGCAAGATTCTTGAGACGAGAATAGTGCTTGCTTGAACTCAGTGGTTATTTTTTGAGTTCGTTGAGGATGGCGGGGACTAGCTGGGTTACGTCGCCGATGATGCCGTAGTCGGCGATTTTGAAGATGGGGGCTTCGGCGTCGCGGTTGATAGCTACGATGGTTTTGCTCTTGTTCATGCCAGAGAGATGTTGGACCGCGCCGGAGATTCCGATGGCAATGTAGGTCTTGGGTTGGACGGTTTTGCCTGTCTGGCCGACTTGCTCGGAGTAGGGGCGCCAGCCTGCATCGACGATGGCGCGGGTGGCTCCGACTGCGGCGCCGAGCTGGTCGGCGAGGGCTTCGACGTACTGGGTGAAGCCTTCCGCGCTGCCTACGCCGCGGCCGCCGGAGACGACGATCTCGGCTTCGGCGAGCGAGATGCGGGAGCTGCGCTCGGCGGTCTTGCCGGTGACCTTGAGGCGCGGCGTGGGAAGGTTGAGGTCTACGTCAAACTGTTCGGCTGCTTCGGCCTTTGGTGTTGCGGGGTTGAAGACGCCGGGTTTGACTGTGACTACGGCGATGGGTGTGGTGGTTTCGATGGTTTCTGTGACGCGGGCGAGGAAGGTGTAGTGTTGCGCGGTGATGGTGTCGCCGGTGGCTTTAAGGGTGATGACGTCTTCGAGTAGGGGCGCGTCGAGTTTGATGGCTACGCGTGGGCTGTACTCGCGACCGCTGCGGCTGCCGCCGATGAGAACGAGAGAGGCTTCGCCTTCGGTGGCGATCTGCGCGACGGCGGCGGACCAGAGTTCGGGGTCGTATTGGGCGAGCGCTGGGAGATCGGCGACGAGAACCTGATCGACGGCTTTGGCTATTTCAGCGGCTATTGCTGCGATGTTGCTACCGAGGACTAGAGCGGTGACTGGAGCTTCGCGGCCTGACTCGCGAGCGGCGGTGATCATCTCCCAGGTACTCTTGCTTACTTTGCCGTTGACGTACTCCACGACGACGAGAATCATGCGATCACCCTTGCTTCGTTGCGGAGAAGATCCACCAGTTGCGCGGCGGCAGCGGGAGCGTCTTTGCCATCGAGGATTTTGTTGAGGCGATTTTTGACCTGTATCTCGGCGCTAACGAACTTCAGCTTTGGCGCTGCGTCGAATTGGTCGAGAGACTCTTTGCGCAGCTCTTTTTTCTTCGACTTCATGATGTTGGGGAGCGTGGGATAGCGCGGCTCGTTGAGCCCCTGCTGGGTGGTGACGACCGCGGGGAGCTCGAGTGTGAAGGACTCGCTGCCTTCGTCAGCGTCGTGCTTGCCGGTGAGGGTGGTGCCTGCGAGCGCGAGGGCGCTGGTCCAGGTGACCTGCGGCCAGTTGAGGCGCTCGGCGGTGGCGGCGGCGAGGGCGTGCGAGTCCCAGTCGGCCTGCTGACCGCCGGAGAGGATGAGAGTTGCTTCTTCCTGCCTGGCCAGCTGGGCGAGGACTTTGCTGAGTGCGATGGCGTCTAGTCGGACATCGGTTTCGACGTGGATGGCGCGGTCGGCACCCATGGCGAGGGCGGTGCGGAGGGCGTCCTGCACGCGGGCAGGGCCTACGGCTATGGCGATAACCTCGGCTTCGATGCCGCTTTCGCGGAGGCGCAGTGCCTCTTCGACGCCGTACTCGTCCATGGTGTCCATGACGAGCTTGCTGTTTTCGAGCGCGACGGCGTTGTTCGCGATGTGCACGCTCTCTTCGGCGTCGAGGACCTGCCGAATGTAGGTCAGTATGCGCATGTCATCTCTACCTTATCCTGTGTCTCGTGTGGTTTGACTTTTCGGTTTGACTCTTTGAAGGATCGCTTCGGGAAAAGAGCGTTGCTCCGACGCGAGAAGGATACTGAATGGGCGTTCAGTTCGTCAACGCTCCCAAAGACGCTGTCCTGCCGGACGGGCTCCCTGCGCGGGAAGCGGTCACTTCGTGACATGTATACCGCTTCGCTTGGTCCTCCCGTTGGTCGGGGGATGATGGCCTCATACTTTGAGGCCTATGAGGCGCATGAGCTCGATGCCGTTGCTCTTGGTGACGACGCCCTCGTGCAACTTGAAGTCGAAGCTCATCTTTCCGTCTTCGATTTCGTCCTGAAGATGCACATTGTGAAGGCGGGGGTCGCGCTGTTCGCCGATGTTGGTGAGGGCTAGATCGTGGGTGCTGATGAGGCCGATGGCGCCGCTGTCGAGGAGGGCGCGGACTACGCCTTCGGCTCCGATGAGGCGGTCTTTGGAGTTTGTGCCCTGGAGGAGCTCGTCGAGGAGGAAGAGGACGGGGGGATTTTTTTCGGCGAGGTCGCAGATCTGGCGGAGACGCGTGATCTCGGCGTAGAAGCGGGAGCTGCCCTCCTGGAGCGAGTCGTTGATAAGGATGCTTGCGCCTATTTGTAGCGGCGTGAGTTGCAATCTTGCGGCGCGGACGGGAGCGCCAGCCATGGCGAGGACTGTGTTGATGCCGACGGCGCGCATGAGGGTGCTTTTGCCGGACATGTTGGAGCCGCTGATGAGCAGGACACGGGTTTCGCCGCAGACGCTGACGTTGTTGCGAACGCACTTTGCGGCGGGGATGAGCGGGTGGCCGAGTTGTTCGGCGATGAAGCAGGGGGGAACTGGGATGTGTTCGAGACTTGCGACGAACTCGGGGAAGGGGTCGGCGGGATGCTCGTAGGTGTAGGCGGAGAGGGAGAGAAGCGCTTCGGCTTCGCCGATTGCCGCAAGCCAGGAGCGCACTGCGGTTCCGTGGGCGCTGCGCCAGGCCTCGGCTGCGTAGGCGACCTGGACGCCGTAGAGGAGTGGCACGTTGAGGAAGCGCAGGATGGGGTTTTCGAGGGCGTTGATGTACTCCACGATGGTGCGCAGGCGGGCGATGGCTTGAGAGTCGGCGAGGTGATGCGAGGAGAGCTGCTGCTTGAGAGTCTGCAGACGTGGGGATTCGAAGTTTTCGCGTTCGAGGCGGGCAAGGAGGGATGAGAGGAGTTGCAGATCTTTGAGGGCGTGCTCGGTGGATTGAAGGACTGCCGCGGTTTGCTTGCGAAGCGATGCGGTGACGACGCTTGCCACGATGAGGATGAGAAAGAAAGGAGTTTTTTCTCCGCGTTGCGCCCAGAAGACGACGGAGGCTATCGATGCGAGAGAGATGAGGAGAGAGAGCCAGCGGAGAGCCTGATGTTTGAGCTGATTGGGCGCCTCAGCCCAGTGCGTGAGGGCGTCTGCGTGGATGCCCACCTTGAGATCTTCTCCAAGGATGGCTATGTCTTCGCGGAGATCGAGGCGGGTGCGAAGTTCAGTGAGTGCGGCGTGGCGTTGCTTGATGTCGGCGACGGGGGATGGAGAGAGGAGCCACGAGGCGAGGGTGTCTTCGCCCATGCGGGTGCGGGCGAGCGAGAGAAATTCGAAGAGACTGCCGGGGCCGAAGAGGTCGAGATCGGTGGCGTAGAGGCTGGCGTGGGTGTCGATGCGCTCGCCGGTTTGGCCAGTGCCGTTCCAGCGGTCTTCGATGCGGGCGAGGCCCTTGCGATAGAAGTCTACGGCGCGTTCGGCGCAGGCTCGACGGCGTAGCACTCTGGCGTGAAGGATAGCTAGCGCGAGGAATACTACGGGACCTGCCAGCAGCCACCACGGGGAAAAGACGTCGTTATGGAGAGAGAGCCAGGCGGCGATGAGGATTGCGATGACTACGAGGAGGCGGATATTTCCAAAGCGTCGATGCAGTCTCTCGAAGTGCGCAACCTGCTGCTCGCGGGCTTGCTGGCGCTGCTTGTACTCTTCGGAGGGAGAAAGATCGGACGGAGGCACAGAGGTATTATCGCTTACCCTCTGCGCCCCGTTCGTTGCTCTGCGCTCCGTTCGTTGCTGGTTAGGTCGTCGCGGCTGTGGCTTCGATGGTGTTGGTGGCGGCGACTCGGGCGTACCACTTTGCCGAGTCCTTCATGAAGCGGCGCTGGGTGGGGAAGTCCACGAAGACCATGCCGAAGCGTTGGGTGTACCCCTCGCCCCACTCGAAGTTGTCGAGGATGGACCAGGAGTGATAGCCACGGACGTCTGCTCCGTCGTGAATGGCGCGGGCGAGTTCGCGGAGGTGCTCGCGGTAGTAGTGAATTCGTCGAACGTCGTTGACGCGGCCGTTGGCATCGGGATAGTCGCCGTAGGAGCAGCCGTTTTCGGTGATCTCGATGGGGAGTTTGTAGTCCTGCGAGACACGCTGCACGATCTCGTACATGCCGCGTGGATAGACCTCCCAGCCAAAGTCGGTGAGGGTGCCTTCTTTTCCGTTGTAGTGATCGAAGCCCATCGCGTCGTAAGTGGGCTTGGTGGGGGCGGGTGTTTTGAGATTGGCGACTATTTGGCGGAAGTAATAGTTGACGCCGATGTAGTCGAGGGGTGCGGTCATACGCTTGTCGTCGCCACTTTGAACTCCCATGGCCTCGAGAGGAACACCGTGGACGAAGGCTTCGGGATAGCGACCGCGTAAGGCAGTTTCGAGGAACCAGACGTTGTTGAAGGCGTCGAAGCGTTTGGCGGCGGCTGCGTCTTCCGGCGAGGAGGTTGCGGGAGTTGTGGACGACATGCTGAAGGCGCTGCCGACCTTCGATTTCGGGGCGATGGCCTTGATGGCGCGGAAGGCGTCTCCCTGTGCGAGGTTTACGGTGTGGGAGGCCTTGAGGAAGAGGTCGAAGTCTTGTTTGCCTGGGGCGTGGACTCCGGTTCCGTAGCCGAGGTAGGTGAAGACCCAGGGCTCGTTGAAGATGGCCCAGGTCTGGATGCGGTCGCCCAACGCTTTGAGGGCGATCTCAGTGTAGTCGGCGAAGCGGGCGGCGGTGTCGCGGTTGGGCCAGCCGCCTTTGTCTTCGAGAGGCTGAGGGAGATCCCAGTGGTAGAGGGTGACGAGAGGGCGCATTCCGGCGCCCAGGACGGCGTCGGTGAGGCGCTTGTAGTAGTCGATTCCCTTCTGATTTATGGCTCCTTCGCCGGTGGGCTGGATGCGCGACCATGCGATGGAGTAGCGGTAGCTGCGCATGTTCATCTGCTTCATGAGGGCGATGTCGCCGGGGTAGCGGTGGTAATCGTCGCAGGAGACGTCGCCGGTGTAGGCACCCTTGACGTTGCCTGGAGAGTGGCTGAAGCGGTCCCAGACGGTTTCGCCTCTACCGTCAATATTCCAGGCACCTTCGACCTGATAGGCGGCGGTGGCGGTACCCCAGAGGAAGTCCTTTGGGAATTTGACTTCGCCAGCGGCTGGGGTTTGCTCAGCGGAGGCGTCGAGGGAGGGAAGGATGGAGGCTGCGGAGAGCCTGGGGAGCGCGGTGGCTGCGGCCCATGCGGAGGTTTGGGCGAGAAAACTTCGGCGATTCATGTCAGGTGGTCTCCGTGCGGATTATTTTTGAACGAAGTTCGCGAGAAAAAATTTGGAGAGGTGAAAGCTCGGATTTTGAAGGGTTTTTTGGGGAAATCGTGGTCGGAGACGTGGTGTTTTGCTGGTGTGGTTGTGGTGTTTTGCGTGGTGGATGTGGTGTTTTGGATGGTGTTTTTGTGGTGCTCAAAATGTGACAGGTTTTTGAGATTTATTTTCGGGTAGGGGCAAAAGTTGCCCGTCGGCAAAGAGGGTTCCTCTTCGCCGACGGGCTGGTTGTGTTGGGTTGGGTTAGAACAGTACCTTGAGGGCAAACTGGTACTGCCGGGCGGTGTAGTTCGGATCGGTCTGCGAGATGGATCCGAAACTAGCGTTGCCTAGCTGATCGCCCGGTTGTCCGTTGTTCAGATAGAAGTTCGGCGTGTTCGAGATGTTGTAGCTCTCTGCGCGGAACTGCAGTCCGAAGCGTTCGGTAATGGTGAAGGTTTTGAAGACCGAGAGGTCTACGTGACGGAAGTTGGGTCCGAACAGCGAATTGCGCTGCGCGGTTCCAACGGTTCCAAGGGCCTGAGGTTGAAAGGCTGCAGTGTTGAAGAAGTGGTGGATCGACTTCGAGCCACGCGCATCGCCAATCTGGTTTGGACGGTCCTGGCCACCACTGTTCTGTGGAACAGCACGGTTATTGAAGCCATTTCCATCAGGATTGTCGATGCCGGAGCCTGTGTTTGTGATGGTGAACGGTTTACCACTCTGCCAAACGGTGATGGTATTGAACGACCATCCGCCAAGAGCGGCTTTCTTAGCACCAGTGAAGCTCTTGCCGTACTGCAGTTCGTAGTTGAGACCGAGAGCGAAGCGGTTTTGAATATCAAGCTCTGCAATTCCATACTCGGTTTTCCGAATGTTGAACGGATTTGCGTTGCTCCATCCCTGATTGCCTCCCTGTTGGGAGAAGCCAGTGATGTCGCTCAGAGCTTTGCCCCAAGTGTAGTTCGCATCAAAGGCCAGCCCCTTGGTAAAGCGACGCTGGTAGGAGGTCTGAAGAGCGTTGTAGTTGGATATGCCGCCGCTGTTGATATAGCTGATACCGCCAGGTGCGTATTTTCCGGCAGCATGGAAGACTGCATCGAGCGGACGGGCTCCGCCTACCGGGTTGGCGGCGCTCCCCAATGTAGCAAAGGGGTCATATGGCAGCGCCTGGTTGATGTTATTAATCGATTCCGGCAGGTGCTGTCCAATGTTGCCGACATAGCCGATGGTGAAGACGTTGGATCCGAACTGCTGCTGAACCTGCAGGTTGTACTGCTGGATCATGGCGTTCTTGAACTTCGGCGCTTCCGCGACGAACCCGATACCGGGGATCGTAGCCAGATTGGCGAGTTGTGCTGTTGTGGGTGCAGCGGGTTGTGGAATTCCCAGGCTCAAGTCCCCAGGTTGTCCCTGAGTGGCGCAGTCCCCGTTTTGGCCCTTGGGCAGCGTGCCCCCATTCTCATACTGAATGAGCTGGACTGCGATGGTGGATTGGCAGGAGGGGTTATATACGGAGGTAAACGGTGCGTTCTTCAGGTCGGCGTTGGAAGTGTAGTTGCCGGGGAAGTAGCTGATTCCGTAGCCACCGCGGAGGACGGTTTGGGGTGTGAGTTGCGCGGAGAAACCAACGCGCGGAGCAACATCGCCGTAGTCGGTTGGGAGGTTGACCTGCGAGTTGACGCCGTTGACATTAGCAATCTTCAAGGCACTGCTCGTAGCAGCAGCTGGGTTGCTGAGCGCGTCAAGGAAGTCGTAGTTCGAGATATGGTTATGAGCTTCGGTGAATGGGGTGAATACATCGTAGCGAAGGCCATAGACCAGGGTCAGCTTGGGGTTGACCTTCCAGCTGTCCTGAACGAACCCGCCTGGCTCCCAGCTGCGGTAGTCCGGCGCGTTGATGTTGAAGTTACGCTGCTGGTTGTTGAAGCCGCCGAGGAGAGTCGAGGCCAGCTGGTTGTCCTGAATTGTTTTCTGGTCTTTATTGGCGTTTAAGGTGTCGCTCTGAAGGTTGAACTGATATGCACCAACTGCAGAGGCGCTTTGGACGTTACGAGCCTGGCGGCGAATGAGGCTGAGGCCCGCCTTGATGTTGTGATTGCCCTTGGTCCAGCTAAGCGTACCTGAGTACTGGAAGGTGTTGTCGATGTCCTGCAGGGGAACATAAGCACCATCGCCGATGTCGCCGAAGGGGCCGGTCGCGAAGGGCGTGAGTGAGTCAGCAAAGGGGCTGAAGTTGGTCATGCTGGCAGGGAAGCCGAGTTTCTGATCGATGCCGATGCCATAGTTGAGCGGAAGAGAGAGGTTGTTGATGCGGGTGTAGCCCAACCGCAGGTCGACCAGCAGGCTGGGGTTGAAGATGTGCGTGAAGCCGAATGCAAACTGTGTTGCGAAGTCGGATGCAGGGCCGTCGAAGTTGTATCTTCCGCCCGAGACCTGAACACCATTTACGGTTCCGAAGTTGGGAGGAGTGAAGCTGGTGACCTTGTTGTAGGACCAACGGCCGAACAACAGATTTTTGTCGTTGAACCTGTGGTCAACGCGAGCGTCATAAAGGTTGTAGCTCTGCGTTTTGCTCGGGCTGATGATGTAGTTGTTCGAGAGATTGCTGTTGGTCGGTGCCGGGTAAAGCTTCAGGTAGGCGAGTGCAATCGGATTGATGGGCACTGGCGTGCCGGTAACCAATCCCTGATGTGCCTGCAGTGTTCCGTTGTTCGTGGTGAAAAGAGCCTGAGGCGATCCACCATTGATGCTGTTGATGTTGTTGTATTCGTCGATTGTCGGTACGGTGCCGGTGTCGGTAACGCCCTGGACGTTCCGGAGGCCTTCCCAGTCAAAGTAGAAGAAGGTTCTGTCTCTGAAGATCGGTCCGCCGATGCTGACGCCGTACTGATTTTGACGCAGCTCGGGTTTCTTGCCGGAGGTTGCGAAGACGTTACGGGCGTCGGTGATGTCGTTGCGGAAGTACTCGTAGACCGAACCGTGGAATGCGTTTGTTCCAGAGCGGGTGATGAGGTTGATGACGCCGCCGGCGGTACGACCAGCCTCTGGTGAGTAGCTGTTGGTCTGGACGGTGATCTCCTGAATACCTTCGACGTTCGGCTTGATACCGATGGTGCCGATGATGCGTTCGTTGTCGTCGATACCGTCAACGACCCAGTTGTTTAGGGAGTCGTCCTGTCCGTTGACGGAGAGGCCGGCTGCGTTGGTACGACGATCATCGGGACGGCCACCGCTCGAGAGGCCGTTGCCTGCTCCCTCGTTGGCGCCGGGGACGAGGCCCACGAGCTGAACGAAGTTACGGCCGTTGAGGGGAAGATCCTGCACGGCTTTTGCCGTCACAGTGGAGCTGACGGTTGCGCTGTCGGCCTGGAGGAGCGGGGTGCTGGCCGTTACTTCGACGACGGTGTTCTCCGAACCGGTGAGCAGGTGGACGTCGTTGCGGGCGCGGTCGCCTGCTTCTACGGACAGGTCTTTGGTGATAAAGGTCTGGAATCCCGATGCTTTGACCGAAACGGAGTAGTGTCCGACTGGCAGGAGCGTGAAGTTATAGTCGCCCGAGCTGTTGGAGGTGGTGGTGCGCTTCTCGTTGGTTCCGTTGTTGGTGAGGACGATGGTGGCGTTGGGGACTACAGCGCCGGTGGCGTCGGTGACGGTTCCGAGGATGTCGGCTGTGGTCAGCTGCGCGAAGGCGGCTGAGGTGAAGAGGACCAGAAGTGCCAGCAGATATGCCGGCTTGCTCCATCCCCGAGATATTCTGCGTCCGCACTGGCCTAGGCGGCTTATCTGGGTCATTGAATCGTAGATCATATTGTCCTGCCCTTCGTTGCTTGGTTTGTAAAACGTTTAAGTCGATCTAACGTTCTGCTGCTTGTGTTGGCAGAGTTCTTGTGGACTGCTTCAACACAATGAAAATGCTTTGCTTATCGCTGTGGTTGGATGGAAGTCGCCGTATCCGGGCAAATGTTGCTCGTATTGCATTTACTTCAAACGTTTAAGTAGAGGAAATGTCGACAATCTTCCCCGGCTGAGGATTCTGCGGGATCGGCCTATTGCTTGTCAAGAAAGTTTTTGGCGTGGAAGTGACTCGGAAGAGCCGGGGAAGACGCTTGCCGCCTGCTGGTCATACCAGTTTTTCCAGGAGTTGAAGATCGCTCTCCCAGCGACGGAGGAATTCTTTACCAATGCTTGAGTTAATGTCGCTTTCGGGCTGCATTTCGATAGGCGCGGTGAAGTTCACTTCGAGAGTGGTCGGACGATTTTATGAGGGCTGCGGGACTCTGGCTGGTTACTCCTTTAACTGATTACTCCTTTATATCGAGGGGGCGCGGAAGGCTTTTGGAGAGGTGAAGCCTGCGGCCTAGCGTGCTGAAACGTGGTCTCCAGGGATGTGCGGGGAGGCTCAGTTTGGGGTCTTGAAGGTGGCTAGAAGGCGCTCGCGCACGAAGACGATATGATCGCGCATGGCGAGGCGGGCTTCGCGCTTGGAGTCTTTCTTGAGGGCCTGGTAGATCCTGGTGTGAGCTACGGGGGCGGTGGTTGCGGAGAGCTCGTAGGACTTGGAGCGGCAGAGGAGAGTTTTCTGCTGGACGTTTTCGAGGACGCGGCAGAGCTCCTGGTTGCCGGTGGCGGCGGCGATGAGCGAGTGAAAGCGCATGTCCTCTTCGATGTGCTCGAGCTTGTTGCCGCTCTTGAGGAACTTTTTGGTGCGGTTGATGCTGGCTGCGAGATCGGTGAGCAGCTTCGGGGTGATGGTGGCTGCCTCGATGGCGTGAACCTCGAGGAGTTCGCGGAGTTCGTAGAGATCGCGGATCTCTTTGGCGGAGAACTGGCGGACGTAGGCGCCGCGGCGGGCTTCAATGCGGACGAGGCCTTCGGCTTCCAGTCGATTGAGCGCTTCGCGGACGGGGGACTTGCTGATACCGAGCTGCGTGGCGAGGGACTCTTCGGTGAGCCGGGATAGTTCGCCGAGGGTCCCGTTCAGCACGCTTTGCTTGATGCTGCGGTAGGTAAGCTCGGTGAGATTTGGAATTTTAGCGAGCTTAATCATCATGTGGTCTGGAGGATTCTACACGACTGGACGCTGGCGCTCGCTGGAGTGGCTTGAAAGATCTTTGTGCTAGAACGAGAACTTGGCGGCTAGCTGGACGAGACGCGGGGCTGCGGCGCTGACGATCTTGCCGAAGTTCTGCGTGTCTTCTACTTGTCCATCGACGGAGGCGGGGCCGTAGAACTGGGCGTGGTTGAAGGTGTTGAAGGACTCCAGGCGAAACTCGAGGGACTTGCCTCTGCGAAGCGAAGGTTTTTCTGGAGGGCCATGTCGAAGTTGTTGATGCCCGGACCGTAGAAGACGCGACGCTTGGCGTTTCCGAGCTGGCCAAGGTTTTCTTCCGGGAAGAGAGCGGTGTTGAAGGCTGGGCGGCCGTTGCGGCCGTTGTTGTTGATCTTGAGCGCGCCGGGGAGGTACTGCGGAGTGTCGAGGAGATAGTTGTTGGCTCCGTTGCCTAGTGTGCCGAGGAGAGAGTTGTCGGAGTTGTCGAACAGGGTGACGGGGAAGCCGGTGGCGAAGCGGGTGGTGCCGGAGAGGCTCCACTCTTCTGTGAGGCGATTGCTCTTTTGGAGGAGAGCTGCGATGGGAAGGGCCCAGGTGTAGCTGGCGACGAAGTTGTGCTTCAAGTCCCAGGCGGAGATGGTGCGGCTTTGGCGGGGGTCGATGGGGTTGAGTTGCTCGCCGAGGCTTGAGCCCTGGTCGATGGATTTGGCGTAGGTGTAGCTGAGGAGGAACTGCGAGCCGTGATGCTGGTAGCGGAGGGTAGTTTCGAGGGCGTTGTAGTTGGAGCTGGCGGCGGACTTGTCGGCTGTGTTTTCGCCGTAGTTGGGGCCCTGGCCTACGCGAGTTCCCTGCACTGTTTGACCGGCGCTGTTGGTGTAGGTGGAGTCTTCGCCGAAGGGTCCGCAACCGGGGAGGCTGAGACAGAGGGCGGGATCGCCGGGGTTGGCGGAGACGAGGGTGAGGATGCGGTGGCCTTGATTGCCTACGTAGCTGACGGTGAGTAGCGTGTGGCCGGTGATCTGACGTTGAAGGGAGAGCATGTAGTTGCTGGTGTAGGGGGCGCGGTTGCGGTAGTAGAAGAATGGATCGGCGGCGATGGGTGTGAAGTTGGCCCAGTTGACCGACGTGTCGGGGTTGGTGCGGGAGACTGAGTGCGACGGAAACGGGAAGGGAAAACGCTGGCCGTTGTTGACTCCTGTGGCAGCGGTGATGAAGGGCGTTGCGAGTAAGGGTGGCGCGGGGCTGAGGTAGTTGAAGCCGAAGGGCGGGACGGCGTACATGATTCCTGCGGAGAGACCGGGGAAGGCGGTGTAGAAGAGACCGTAGCTGGCGCGGATGCTGGACTGGCCGCTGGCTCCGAAGATCTTGCTCCAAAAGCCATCGGTGAATTTTGGAGAGTAGGCGAAGCCGATGCGCGGGGCGAACTTTTTGTAGCTGGTAGGAGCGATGGTGTTGGGAACGCCTGGGTCGCCGGCTACGACGAAACCATCAGGGGCACCGGGATAGAGGGCTGATTGTGCTCCGGGGATGTAGGTCTGGAGTTGATTGTATTTTTCAGACCAGGGTGCGATGACGTCCCAACGGAGGCCGGCGTTGATGGTGAGGTCTCGGCTGGCGCGCCAACTGTCTTGGGCGTAGAGGCCGAGGTAGTGGTTGCGCAGATAGAAGGGCTGGCCGGAGGATTGGGTGAAGTTGCTGGGCGTGCCGAGGAGGAAGTCGGCGTAGGGGTCTCCGGTCTCGGTGCCGTTGATGTTGAAGGTACCGTTGAAGGTGGCGTTGGGATGCTCGTTGACCTGGTCGATGTGGAACTGGGCGCCGAGCTTTAGGGTGTGTGCGCCTATTGATCGCGAGACACCATCGCTTAGGTAGAAGGTGTTGTTGATCTGGGTTTCGTTGGTGATGGGGACGCCCAGGACGAAGGTGGGGAAGGTAATGTTTTCGACACCTTCGAACTGTGGGGCCTGGACGAAGATGCCTCCGCTGGCAGGGCCGGAGAAGCCTTGAGAGGCGAGACTGACGCCGAGGCCACCTTTTGGCCGGCCGATGATGTTGGCGTTGCGGAGGTAGCCGATGTGGAGTTCGTTCACTGTGTTTGCGCTGATAACTTTTGTGTCTCCTACGGAGAAGAGTTGCGCTCTACCGATGAAGAGGGCGTCGAAGCCGGGGATGGTTGCGCCGGCGACGGAGCCGGGGTAGGGGTTGTCGAGGTTATAGTCGTCGAGGAAGTAGTAGGCGGAGAGCTGGCCGATGCGGCTGTTGCCGTCGATGCGTGCGGAGCCTTTGTCGTCGCGGACGGTTTGCGAGAAGGCGGAGGTGGAGAACTGGGTCTGGCCTACGTTTGGGGAGGGGATGTAGGGGAGGCGATTTTTCGCGGGAGCGGACCAGGCGCTTTGGGGGATGTTTCCATTGGGGAAGACGCTAGTGTAGGGTTCGCCGGCGGTGACGGTGCGGCCAAGCTGTTGGCTGAGAAGTGAGGCGAGATAGGGGCCGCTGACGGAGCCGGTGAGGTCGTCGAAGGTGCCTGAGCGTTGGGCGAGTGCGGGGACGGAGATGTTGCCGGTGGAGACGCCTTGGGTGGTGCGGGTTCCCTGATAGTCGGCGAAGAAGAAGAGCTTGTCGCGCTGGATGGGGCCGCCGAGGGCGCCGCCGAATTGGTTCTGGTTGTAGGCGGCACGGGTTTGATCGAAGTAGCCCCTGGCGTCGAGGTTGGTGTTGCGGAAGAACTCGAAGGCTTTGCCGTGAAGGTGGTTGGCTCCGGATTTGCTGACTACGGCGATGATGCCTCCGTTGTAGTTGCCGTACTCGGGGTCGAAGTTGGCGGTGAGGACGCGGAACTCTTCGATGGAGTCGAGGTTGGGAATGACGGAGGTGCCTCCGTTCATGTGCTCCTGGACGTCGATTCCATTGACCATGAAGCCGTTGGAGGACTCGCGCTTGCCATTGATGGAGAGATTGCCGGGGTTTTGGTCACCTGAGGGATAGATGCCGCCGGTGACTCCGGCCATGATGACGGAGCTGGGCAGGAGGGTGGAGACGGGGGCGACGCCGGGCTGGATGGCGAGCAGGTCGGTGTAGCTGCGGCCGTTGAGGGGGATGGCGGTCATCTGTTCGCTGGAGACGACTTCGCCGAGGTTGGTTGTGGCGGTGTCGACTTGAACGGCGGCCTCGCTGGTGACGGTGACGACGTCGGAGCGTGTGCCGATCTCGAGAGAGGCGTTAACGCGGAGGGGGGAGTCGGCGTCTACGGTGAGGACGGCTTTTCGTTGCGTGTTGAAGCCTGTGGCGGCGATGTCGAGGGTGTAGTGGCCAACGGGAAGATTTGGGAAGGTGTAGAAGCCCTGCTTGTCGGAGACTGCGTTGTAGGTTGTCTGCTGGGCGGTGTTGACCAGCTTGAGCGTTGCACCGATGACGATGGCACCGCTCTGGTCGGTGATCGCGCCGGAGATGCTGCCGCCGGTTGCGGCTTGCAGGAACGATGTAATGAAAACGAGGGATGCGAATGCCAGGAGAGACAGAAGCTTTTTGATAGGAGGAGAGTTTGACTGCGATAGCAGCATTTACGCCTCAAAAGATGGCGTGTCAATCAGGCTAAGCTCAGTATGAGTGAGCGATCGCCCCCGTTTCCACGCGGGGTTGAATCACGACTTCTCTTGGGTAGGTCTCCTGATTTACAGGCGAAGCTGCTGTTGCGCGGCTCCTGACGCTTCGCCTTCCCCGATGGACTGAGTGGCGAGTGAAGAGTCTTTTCCTGATTACAGTGGCGGGATCATGCCGGACTTACACCGGCTTCCCTTTTATGCCCTCGCGGGCACCCAGGATGTTTCTCTTACAAATTAGCACAGGAAAAAACTTTGCTGAGCTTGGTGATGGACGAGCGGGCTGATACAGGGTCTGGAGTTATGTTAGTAGTTCCCTGCCAGACTGACGTCCGTGTTTTTTTGGAGAAAGTTGCAGCTGCGGTTTTGGGTATAACCTTATTTTTTTAGGACTTCTTTTTTCGGGACTTCTTTTTTCAGGAGACGATGCGTGCCCGTTGATCCGTTGCGAGTGATCTCCGATCTGAAAGAACTTCGTGCCCTGACGGCGGATGCCGATGGTGCCCAGCGGGTGGCGTGGACTCCAGTCTGGCTGGAGGCGCGGGCGTGGTTTCAGAACAAGCTGAAGGGGCTGCCGTTCGAGCATCATTATGATGCTGCGGGAAATTCGTGGACGACTCTGCGTGGAGATTCAGATCGCGCTCTTATTCTCGGGAGTCATCTCGACTCGGTTCCGAACGGCGGTTGGCTGGATGGGTGTCTGGGAGTCCTGGCTGGATTTGAGGTGTTGCGGGGCCTGGCGGAGGATTTCGGCGGCGAACCACCGATCACGATTCGGCTGGTTGACTGGGCGGATGAAGAGGGCGCGCGTTTTGGACGGAGTCTCTTCGGCTCGTCGGCGTTTGCCGGGACCCATACGATTGAGGCTGATCGGGGGCGTACGGATCGCGATGGAGTTCGGCTGGAGGAAGCGCTTCGGAGTTGCGGGGTCAACGTGGAACAGATTGGCGACGCGGCGAAAGAACGAGACGGTGCGGCTGCTTATCTGGAGTTGCATATCGAGCAGGGGCCGGTGCTCGAAGGGATGGGGCTGCCGCTAGGAGTTGTGCTTGGGACCAAAGGCGTGGAGCGGCATGCGATTACGTTCCATGGACAGGAGGCTCATTCGGGGTCTACTCCGATGGGTGCGAGGCGCGATGCGCTGGCGGCTGCGGCGAAGCTGGCGCTTGAGATTCGCCCGATCGCGCGAAGACATCCGGACGCGGTTGCGACGATGGGAAGCGTGAAGACTTTTCCGGGGATTGTGACGGCGGTGGTGGGACGCTGCGAGGCGACGCTGGATATGCGCGATCTCGACGCGGGGGTACTTGGCTCGATGTTCGCCGAGGCTCGCGCTGCGAGTGAACGCTTTGCGAAGGAAGAGGGATGCACGGTGGATTGGTCGAGGATCTGGAGTATTGAGCCGATACCGTTTGATGCGCAGCTTATTTCGTTTTGCGAGGAGGCGGTCCGCAAGACGGCGGATGTGTCCCATCGGCTACCCTCGGGTCCGTTGCATGATGCTGCGGAGGTTTCGCGCGCGGGGATTCCGACAGTGATGATGTTTACGCAGTCTCTTGCCGGGTTGAGCCACAACAAGGCGGAAGATACGAGGGTCGAAGATTTGACGCTGGCGGTGCAGGCCTTTGACCGGCTTGCGAGGAAGACGATGGAGTGGCTGAGCGAGCGGGGAGGGTAGCGGCCGTGAGTTGTGATTTCAGGGTGGACTTCGGTCCTGACTGGAAAGGAGTTAGTTGTGATGGTGCATAATAGTCACTCCTGAGAAAAGATATGCGACGCAAGGAGAGTTGTCTTGCATGATGCAACTGCTTCCATTGGATGAGCGTTTCGATAAGGGGATCGGACTCTGATGAGCGAGCGCGTTCCCTTTCCTGAGCAGGTTGTAGCCACTCCAGAGGTGGTAAAGCGTTTTGGCGATCTGCATCCGCCCTTCGACAGACAGGCTGCTGTGCCTGAGGCTAATCGCTGTCTCTATTGTTTTGATGCGCCGTGTACGATCGCTTGCCCGACACACATTGATGTGCCGAGCTTTATTAAGAAGATCGCCAGTGGGAATCTCTCTGGGTCGGCGCGAACGATTCTGGATGCGAATATTCTGGGGGCTAGCTGCTCTCGTGCGTGTCCGGTAGAGGTGCTCTGCGAAGGCGCCTGCGTGATGCACCGGTACAACAAACAGCCGATTCAGATTGCGCGGCTTCAGCGCTTCGCGATGGATGCTCTCTATGAGAGCGGGGCTCCGCTGCCGTTTGCGCCTGGGCCGGAGACGGGATTGTCGGTTGCGCTGATCGGTGCGGGGCCTGCTTCGCTTGCCTGTGCGGCTGAGTTGCGACGGCGTGGCATTCGTGCTGATCTTTATGATGCGCGTCCGTTGCCTGGTGGTTTGAATACGTATGGGATCGCCGAGTATAAACTTCCGCTGGTGGAGAGCCTGCGGGAGATTGAGATGCTTTCGCAGCTGGGCGTGGAGTTTCACTTCGAGACGAAGGTCGACGCTGCGGGGCTTGCGGAGCTGGAAGGGACGCACGATGCGGTTTTTCTCGGGATTGGGCTGGGTGCGATTCATCAGCTTGGAGTTGCCGGAGAGGAACTTGCGGGAGTGACGAATGCTCTGGATCTCATCGCCGGGTATAAGTCCGGCGCGCTGACGACGGTGCCGAAGCGCGTGGTGGTGGTGGGTGCGGGAAATACTGCTATCGATGCGGCTATCGCTTCGGTGCGGCTTGGTGCGAGTGAGGTTCATATTCTTTATCGGCGAGGGCAGGAGCAGATGTCGGCGTTTGCGTTCGAATATGAGCACGCGAAGCACGAGGGGGTGAAGTTCCTCTGGCACGTTCAGCCGACGGGGATTCGCGGGGATGGAATTGTGAAGGGGCTCGAACTGACGAGAGTTGCGGCGACCGAGGATGGTTCGATTGTGCCAGAGAAGGATTCGGCGTTTGTTCTCGAGGCTGACCTGATTGTTTTATCGATTGGACAGTCTACGCATGCGGATTTTCTTTCTGGATCTCCGAGTTCCGGGCCTTCGAGTACGTTCGGGAAGATTCAACTGGAGCGTGGCCGGATTGTGATTGATCGGGCGACCGGACAGACGTCTCAGCCTAAGTTTTTTGCGGGGGGAGATTGTACGAACGGCGGGCGCGAGGTCGTGGACGCGGTGGCGGATGGGAAGCGCGCTGGGATCGGAATCGCTGGATGGCTGGGGGTGCAACATGGCAAAGGATAGACCGACGCTTACGAGTACCTTTTGCGGCATCGAGTGCATGAATCCGTTCTGGCTGGCGTCTGCGCCGCCGACCAACTGCGGCGAACAGATTATGCGGGCCTTCGATGCGGGCTGGGGAGGAGCGGTGTGGAAGACGATCGGCGAGCCGATTACGAATGTCAGCTCGCGCTACTCGTCGATCGATTGGGAGGGGCGGCGGATGATGGGCTTCAACAATATTGAGCTCATTTCGGATCGCCCGATCGAGGTGAACCTGCAGGAGATCGCGGAGGTGAAGCGGCGGTATCCGAAGCATGTGGTGATCGCTTCGCTGATGGTTGAGAGCAAGCGCGAGAGCTGGCATGACATTGTGCAGCGCGCGGAGGATGCGGGGGCTGATGGGCTGGAGCTGAACTTTGGTTGTCCGCATGGAATGAGCGAGCGCGGGATGGGGTCTGCAGTGGGGCAGGTGCCGGAGTACTGCGAAAAGATTACGGGATGGGTGAAGGAGAAGGCTCGCACGCCTGTGATTGTTAAGCTGACACCGAACATCTCGGATATCCGTGTGCCTGCGCGAGCTGCAAAGCGCGGAGGCGCGGATGCGCTCTCGGCTATCAATACGATCAACTCGATTACGGGGATTGATCTGGATACGTTTCAGCCTAGTCCGAATGTAGATGGTAAGAGTTCGCATGGCGGTTACTGTGGGCCGGCGGTGAAGCCGATTGCGCTCAATATGGTTCAACAGATACAGGCAGATGCCACGAGTATGCTTCCGCTGTCAGGGATTGGCGGGATTGGAAACTGGCGCGATGCGGCTGAGTTTATTTTGCTGGGCTGCAGCACGGTGCAGGTGTGTACGGCTGCGATGCACTATGGCTACAGGATCGTCGAAGATATGCAGGACGGGCTGTTGAACTGGATGGCCGAGAAGGGCTTCGCTACGATCGAAGACTTTCGCGGGTTGTCGCTTCCGAATGTTCGCGAGTGGAAGCAGCTGAATCTCAACTACCAGATCGTTGCTCGTATTCACGCGGATCTATGTATTGGATGCCAGCTTTGCTATACGGCGTGCTGGGATGGTGCGCATCAGTGCATCCATCTTGATCGCACCTCGCCTGCGCCGGATACGACGCTGACACCGGGGATGGTTGAGGCTGAATCGGCGCGGCGAATTTCGACTACGCCTATTCCGAAGCTTGACGCGGGAACTTCGGGCAGGACGAATGCGATTACGCCGCTTGAGCGCATTCCGCGGGTCGACGAACACCATTGCGTGGGCTGCAATCTTTGCTCGCTGGTTTGCCCGGTTGAGAACTGCATAACAATGGAGCGCATCGACAAGGATCTTCCATTCGAGAGCTGGGAGGAGCGGGTTGCCAAGGGCCTGATCACGTCGGGGACCGGTGAAGTGATGAGTACTAATACCTGATGCGATGTGCTTTTTTGGAGTGGAGCTTCCTCTCGTGTCGTGAACTACAGCGTTGAAAAAGTCTGGAGCAATGTATGGGAACTCTGATTCAGAACGGCATTGTTGTCACGGCCGACCGCTCCGAAAAAGCAGATGTGTTAATTGATGGCAGCACGGTGTTGAAGGTGCGGGCTGGCATCGAGCCTGCGCGGCATACGGTGGTAGACGCTGCTGGACTCTTTGTTTTGCCGGGCGGCATCGACGCGCATACGCATATGGATATGCCGTTTGGGGGAACGGTCTCTGCGGATGATTTTCTGACTGGCACGCGTGCGGCGGCGATTGGCGGGACGACAACTATCGTCGACTTTGCGATTCAGGCGAAGGGGACGCGGATGCGGGACGCGCTGGATATCTGGATGGGGAAGGCCGACGGCAAGGCCTGTATCGACTACGGGCTGCATATGATTGTGACCGATCTTGGCTCCGATAATGGCAAGCAGGGGCTGCACGATATGGATGACATGGTGCGGGAGGGTGTTGCCAGCTTCAAGCTCTTTATGGCTTACCCGAATGTGCTGATGGTGGACGACGGGACGATCTTCAAGGCGCTGCAGCAGACGGCGAAGAATGGTGCGCTGGTGTGTATGCATGCCGAGAATGGAAGCGCGATCGATGTGATCGTGCAGCAGGCGCTGGCGGAGGGGAAGACTGCTCCAGTGTATCACGCACTGACGCGGCCTACGAAGGCGGAGGCGGAGGCGGTGAACCGCTCGATTGCGCTGGCCGAGATGGCGGGAGTGCCGGTGTATATCGTTCATCTCTCGAGCGAGGATGCGCTGAACCAGGTTCGCGAGGCGCGTGATCGCGGAGTTCCGGCGTTTGCGGAGACTTGTCCGCAGTATCTGCTGTTGTCGATCGAAGACCAGATGCCGGGGAAGAGTTTTGAAGAGGCGAAGTATGTTTTTACTCCTCCGCTGCGGGAGAGGAAGAATCAACCGAAGCTTTGGGATGGCCTGGCGACGGATAATCTGCAGGTGGTTTCGACTGATCACTGCCCGTTCTGCTTTGCGGATCAGAAGCAGCTGGGCAAAGACGACTTCAGCAAGATTCCCAATGGTGGGCCGGGCGTGGAGAATCGCATGCAACTGCTTTATCACTTCGGCGTGAATGCGGGGAAGATTTCGCTGCAGCGTTTCGTCGAGATTACTTCAACCGCGCCGGCGCGCATCTTCGGGATGTATCCGAAGAAGGGAACAATTGCTGCTGGATCGGATGCGGATATTGTGCTGTGGGATCCTGAGGCTGAACACGTTATCTCCGCGGCAACTCACAATATGCGCTGCGATTTTTCGATGTTTGAAGGATGGAAGGTGAAGGGAAACGCGCGGCAGGTTTATTCGCGTGGGGAGCTGGTTGCGGATGGGGGACGCTATGTGGCGGCGGTTGGCCGTGGCCAGTACCTGCGGCGTGAGGCTAGAGGAGGAGCGTGGCAGTAAGGTCGATTTCGACGGGAGTTGTTGATCAGTCTGCCGCCGATCTCGCGGCAGAGCATGACTCGCGTCTCTATAACGCCGATCTTGCACCGACTACTACGGCGCAACGTACGTGGGGAACTTATAACTACATTGCGCTGTGGTTCTCGATGTCGATGGAGGTGACGACGTATATGCTTGCGTCGTCGCTGATCGCGGGCGGCATGAACTGGAAGCAGGCGATTCTGACGATCCTTCTGGGAAACCTGATCGTGCTGGTGCCGATGCTTCTGAATGCCCACGCGGGCGCGAAGTATGGGATTCCCTTCCCTGTGTTTGTTCGGGCGAGCTTTGGGACACGCGGAGCTAATCTCCCGGCGATGCTGCGAGCGATTGTGGCCTGCGGATGGTTTGGGATTCAGTCGTGGCTTGGAGGGCAGGCAATCGCAGCGATGATCGGAGTCCTTTGGCCACAGACTGCACAGATGCCTTTGGTGCTGTGGGTGAGTTTTCTTGGGTTCTGGCTGCTGAATATGTATGTCGTGTGGCGGGGCGTCGAGTCAATTCGATTTCTGCAGTGCTTCTCTGCGCCTTTCATGCTGGTGATGTCGCTGACACTTCTCTTCTGGATGCTGCATAAGGCTGGCGGCTTCGGCCCGATGCTTTCGGCACCTAGCCGTTTTCATACCACGGGAAGTTTTCTTCGTTTCTTTTTTCCGTCGCTGACGGCAATGGTTGGATACTGGGCGACGCTGTCGCTGAATATCCCGGACTTTACACGTTATGCGAAGTCGCAGGATTCGCAGATTGTGGGACAGGCGTTCGGTCTGCCAGTTGCGATGGTGCTTTACTCGTTTATCGGGATCGCGTGCACATCGGCCTCGGTCACTATCTTTGGAGAGCCGGTGTGGTCGCCCATCACTTTGCTGGGGCGATTTCATCAACCGTTTGCGGCTTTGCTGGCGCTGGTTGCTCTTTTGATTGCGACGTTGAATGTGAACATCGGCGCGAATGTTGTTTCGCCGTCGAACGACTTTTCAAACCTGGCTCCGAGGTTGATCAGCTTTCGCACCGGCGGGTTGATCACTGGTTTTCTGGGTCTCGCGATGATGCCGTGGAAGCTGATGAGCAGCTTTGGCAACTATATATTTGGCTGGCTCATTGGGTATTCGGGATTGCTGGGACCGGTTGCCGGCATTATGGTCGCGGATTATTTTCTGATTCGCGGGACGCGGCTGGATACGGTGTCGCTGTATCGCCGCGGAGGCCCGTATGAGTACACGCGCGGGATCAATCCGAGAGCAATTGTTGCACTGGGCGCCGGGGTGACCGTCGCGTTGATTGGGCTTGCTGTTCCCTCTTTGCGGTTTCTGTATGACTACGCGTGGTTCGTAGGGTTTTTTGTCGCGGCGGCAAGCTACTATCTGCTTATGCTGGGATGTCGAACGGTGGCTTCCACGGCGCCGTGACACAGATAACGTCTCAGGAATAGGATGGCACTCATGAGTCCGATCGATGTGGTTGAGCCTAAGAGCTCCAATAAGTCAGCGCCACTTACGAGCCAGCAGGTGGTGGATATAACGCGGCAGCACAACTACGGCACGTGGCGATTTCAAAAGGGCTGGAACCCGATGCACATCGTCGACGCCGAGGGCTGCACCATCGTCGACGGTGCGGGTAAGCGGTATCTGGATTTTTCGTCGCAGTTGATGTGCTCAAATCTCGGGCACAAGAATCAGGCTGTGGTTGATGCGATTGCGCGGCAGGCCCAGGAGTTGAGCTATGCGATGCCTGGCTATGCGACCACGACTCGTGCGGAGCTGTCTCAGCTTCTGCTCGAAGTTTTGCCCAAGGGCATCAGCAAATTTTTCTTTACTACCTCCGGGACGGAGGCCAACGAGGCGGCGTTCAAGATTGCGCGCATGTACACAGGAAAGACGAAGATCATTGCGCGCTATCGCTCTTATCATGGCTCTACGGCCGGCTCTATCGCGGCTACCGGCGATCCTCGGCGGTGGGCGATGGAGCCGGGCGGCAAGGGGCCGGGCATTCTCTTCGCGCCTGAGGTTCACTGTTACAAATGCCCGATCAAGCACACGTATCCGGGATGCGGAATTGCCTGCGCGGACTATATCGAACATATGATCCGCAATGAGTCGGATGTGGCTGCAGTACTGGTGGAGCCTATCGTTGGGACGAATGGCGTGATCGTTCCTCCAGAGGAGTACATGCCGAAGCTTCGCCGGATCTGCGATGAGTATGGTGTTTTGCTGATTGCGGATGAGGTGATGACGGGGTGGGGGCGTACGGGCGAGTGGTTCGCTATGAATCACTGGGGAGTCGTTCCGGACATTCTGGTTACGGCGAAGGGGATTACTTCGGCTTATGTGCCGCTGGGACTTTGCGCAACGACGGAGAAGATCGCTGACTTTTTTCAGGATCATTACTTCGCTCATGGTCATACCTATGAGGCGCATCCGCTGACGCTTGCTCCTGCGGTCGCGACCATTCGTGAGATGCAGCGTCTTGGGCTTGTTGAACGGGCGCGTGAGCTTGCTCCTTATGTGGGAGACAAGCTCAAGGAGTTGAAGGCGAAACATCCGAGTATTGGGGACGTTCGCGGGAAAGGACTCTTCTGGGCGGTTGACCTGGTGAAGGATCAAACCACTAAAGAGCCTTTCAATACTTATTCAGACAAGGTTTCGGGAAAGCCGTTGCTGGTGGATCAGATTGCCGCGAAGATACTTGCAGATGGTGTAACGATTCAGGCGTGGGTTTCTCATTTTGTGATCGCTCCTCCGCTGATTGTTACGACGGAGCAGATCGATTTTGGGATCTCGGTTCTGGATAAGCATCTTGCTATTGCGGATGCAGCTTTGGGTGCGTGATCGTGTCCTGCGTCCTGCCGGACGGGCCCACTGCGCGTGGGGCGACCACTTCGTGGTGGGTATACCCCTTCGGTGGGTCCTCCCGTTGGTCGGGGTCGGATTTTAGCCTAGCGTTGGCATCAAGGTGTCTACTCCCTTGCGAATGCCTGTGGGCCAGCGTGAGGTGATCGTCTTCAGTCTGGTGTAGAAACGCACGCCTTCGGGGCCGTAGACGGCGTGATCGCCGAAGAGAGAACGCTTCCATCCGCCGAAGCTGTGGAATGCCATCGGCACTGGAATTGGCACGTTGACCCCTACCATGCCGGCCTGGACCCTGTGCGCGAAGTCTCTTGCTGTGTCGCCATCACGCGTGTAGATGGAGGTCCCGTTGCCGTACTCGTGTTCGTTGATCAGCTTCAGCGCTGTTTCGAAGTCGCTGGCTCGCACGATGCCCAGCACGGGACCGAAGATCTCCTCACGATAGATTTTCATCTCCGGCTTGACGTGATCGAACAGGCAGGCGCCGAGGAAGAAGCCTTCTCCTTTGGTGAGAGCGTTGTTGCGTCCATCGACTCGTAGCTCTGCACCCTCGGACTGGCCTTGCTGTAGATAGCCGGTGACTCGCTCGAGATGAGCCTTTGTGACGAGGGGGCCGAGCTCTGCGCCCGGCTGCATACCTTCGCCCATCTGCAGGCCTTCGATGCGATGCTCGATCTTGCCTATCAACTTGTCGGCCGTGGCGTTGCCTACTGTGACGGCGACCGAGATGGCCATGCAGCGTTCGCCTGCGGATCCGTAGGCTGCGCCGACGAGCGCATCGGCGGCCTGATCGAGGTCTGCGTCGGGCATGACGATCATGTGATTCTTGGCGCCGCCCAGAGCCTGGACGCGTTTGCCGTGACTGGTTGCTTCGCGGTAGACGTACTCGGCGATTGGGGTGGAGCCTACGAAGCTGATCGCCTGCACGGTTGGGTGGGCGAGGAGTGCATCGACTGCGGTCTTGTCGCCGTGGACGACGTTGAAGACTCCGTCGGGCAGGCCGGCCTCTTTGAGCATCTCAGCCAGGAGCAGCGATGCGCTGGGGTCGCGCTCGCTGGGCTTGAGAACGAAGGTGTTGCCGCATGCGAGGGCGATGGGGAACATCCACATGGGCACCATCGCGGGGAAGTTGAAGGGGGTGATGCCGGCTACGACGCCGAGGGGTTGGCGCATGGACCAGCTATCGATGTCAGAGCCGACCTGCTCGGTGAACTCACCTTTGAGCAGATGTGGAATGCCGGTGGCAAACTCGACGACTTCGAGGCCGCGGGTTGCCTCGCCTTTCGCATCGGAGAAGACCTTGCCGTGCTCGCTGGTAAGGAGCGCGGCGACCTCGTCGAGACGGCGCTCGAAGATCTCACGAAAGCGAAAGAGTACGCGAGCTCTCCGAAGCACCGGTTGCGCCGACCATGCTGGAAATGCGGCGGCGGCGGCGGCTACGGCCCGGTCCACTTCCGCGCTGGTTGCGAGGGCCACCTTCGCCTGGACCTTACCCGTGGCGGGGTTGTATACATCCCCAAACCGTCCGGAGACTCCGGTCATGATTTCGCCGTTTACCCAGTGATGGACCTCTCGAAGTTGGCGGGCGGTGGATTCGGGCGGGGTCAGTGTGGATGTGGCGGACATAGGCGAACCTCCTAAGAGGATTATCCTACCAGCCGCAGAGGGGAACTCAGTATCCGCTTTGTTTACGGCACAATCGTACGGACTTTGGCGAGAGAAGCATCGTTCCGGTTTGCAGTCGTCTTTATTCTTTTGGACCTTCTGAAACGATCGACACCTGTCGGGCACTATCCAGATGTCGCGTCTTACAGGCGATACTCTTGTTTTGATTTGCATTGCTTCTCTGCCTTGATTCCCCTCTGGCGAGGTGCCAGCCGCACACGGTACAGATAGCCGATTTAGCGAGGCGTCAGGGTGCCGAAAGATAAGAACTTACGATTACCCTGGAGGTTCGTAACAAGTTCGTCCCACGGTGTAAACTTGGGCGCAAGTACAGCCGCCTGGGGGGATAGAGCTTGCAATTTTTTGCGTTCGACGCGGCGTATCTTGAGAGACTCCGATCTGGAGACGCCCGCACCGAGGAGCACTTTGTCAGGTATTTCGGGGAACTGATCCACCTTAAGCTGCGTTCGCGACTGAACTCCAGAGAAGCAATCGAAGACGTCAGACAGGAGACCTTTGTGCGGGTGTTGGTTCTGGTTCGCTCGGCCGATGGCCTGAGGGAGCCGGATCGGCTGGGGGCATTTGTCAATTCGGTTTGTAACCATGTGTTGCTGGAGTACTACCGTTCCAGGAATAAGACCGAGTCCTTCCTCGACAACGACACGGTAGCTACTCTGGTGAATCACGAGCCGAGTGCTCTGAGTCTTCTGGAGACGAAGGATGCGCAGCGAATCGTTCGTCAGATTTTGATGGAGTTGACCGACCGGGATCGGAAGTTGCTGCAATCGGTGTTGCTGGATGAGCGCGATAAAGATGAAGTGTGCGCTGAATTCGGCATAACCCGCGAGTATCTGAGGGTGTTGGTCCATCGCGCGAAGCAGTCGTTCAAGACTTTTTACATAGGCCGCTTGGGCGAGAACAGGATGAACTAGAAGCATTGGGTTTGTTCTGGGCGTTCCTCCTGGCATTCCAGCAGAGTTATGCGAAAGTCAATTGTATGGGCGGCGTTTCAGCTCTATGCCAGCTCGTAAGAGGCTTGTCTCAATCTTCAGACGGCAGAGATCGAAAGCCGATCGATTCGCTATCTTTCGAAGAGTTCAAGCAAATAGTTCAGGAATGATTGAAACGATTTTGTGCTGGTCATCACTACAGTGTGCACAAACTGATTGATCTTGAGTTCCAGCCAGTTGAGTTCTTCGGGCTGGTGATGCCTGCGAGAGGTGACGGGAGACATCACCTCCGCAGGCTTCTATCTCTTTGGCCGATCTCTTTCATCAATGAGAGCAGATTCTCTACGCGTGAAGCGTTTCCTTGAGTGACCTACTACAGATGCCAACTAAGGTGGTTATAGAAGGCTCGTGCGCATATCGAGAGCCACAAACTTTGAAGGTATGATGTTTGCATCTTCGAGGTTTAGAACGAGGAGATAGATTATGGGTGCATCATGGAAAAAGGTTCTGGCTGGTGTGGCTGTTCTTGCCTGCTGCGCATTTGCGAGAGCGACTGACGTAACGATCCACTTGAGCGGCTCGGAACCGATCTCGCGGAGCATGATGAAGTACCGGTGTGACGCCCAGGGAAGCAAGATGGGACTGCCTGCAGGAGTCTTTTCGGTTGAATATATAAACGGAGCAGGAAACAGCCTCGCGGTTGTTCCAGTCGCTGGGCATTCGTTGATCTTTGCAAATGTGGCTTCGGGGTCGGGAGCTCGATATGCGGCCGGAAGCTATATCTGGTGGGAAGCGGGTGGTCGGGGGGTTACTTTTTCGTCGGACTCTATCGCGGGGAATATGACCTCTGAATGTCACCGTGCGGAGTAAGCCGCGTCACGATAGTATTCCTGCAAGGATAGAGACGCTGTTGTGACTCGACGATTGGCCTGTTCTGGATTCATTGTTGATCACCCACCGCCCATGCCCTGCCTCGTCGGAAGAGAGACCGCTTTTTATGCATTTTGAAGAGACCGAAGCAGCTGCTGCAAGCTCCGAGACTGGCGCTCCAGGATGGAGGTTTGCTGTGGCAGCCGGCATCCTGGGTTGGATTCTCGACGCGTTCGATTTTTTTGTCGTCGTCTTTCTGATATCGGAGCTGATGGGAAAATTTCACGTGGGGAAGGCCGCGATTGTGTGGAGTATGACACTGACGCTGGCCATGCGACCGATTGGAGCGCTGTTCTTTGGAGCTCTGGCTGACAGGTTCGGACGCAAGAAACCGCTGATTGCATGCGTTGTGTACTTTTCTACGGTGACCGTACTGAGCGGGCTTGCGCCGACCTATTGGATATTTATGGCGATGAGGCTGTTGTACGGTCTTGGGATGGGTGGCTATTGGGGCATCGGCGCCTCCTATGCGATGGAGAGCGCGCCTCGGCACAGGCGCGGCGTCCTCTCTGGCCTGATGCAGGGCGGTTATCCCTTTGGGTATCTCATGGCGGCGATCGGAATGCAGACGATCGCACCGAGGTTCGGCTGGCAGGCGATGTTTTTTGTCGGGGTTGGGGTCACGCTTGTTATTGTTTTGCTGGCTGCAGTTGCGCCTGAATCGGCAGCTTGGCGGTTGCATCGAACGCCATCGCTCGGAAAGATATTCGGAACGCTGTTTCAGCATTTAGGCGTCTTCGGATATCTTTTGGTGTTGATGACAGCGATCACCTGTCTCTCTCACGGCACTCAGGATCTTTATCCTGACTTCCTGAAGACGCTGCCGTGGATGAATGGCATCACCGTACTGGGAATGAAGGCGACGTTTGGAATTCCGGTGATCTACAACGTCGGGGCGATCATCGGGGCCGTTGTAGTGGGAGCGATGTCGGAGCGAATTGGGCGGCGGTATGCCGTGATGGCTGCGCTTGGGGTGTGTCTGCTGGCGATGCCGATGTGGGCGTTCGGCGGCTCGGTGCTGGCGATTGTGGTTGGGTCTTACCTGATGCAGAGCGGCGTGCAGGGGGCGTTTGGCGTGATTCCGGCGCACCTGAATGAGTTGGCTCCGGATGCGATTCGCGGGCTGTTTCCCGGGTTTGTGTATCAGCTCGGCGTGCTGTTTGCTTCGCCGGTGCTGCCACTGCAGAACCTGCTGCGGAGCAGATTTGGCTATCCCTGGGCGTTATGTTCTTTTGAGACGCTGGTGATTGTTGCGCTGCTTCTGATCTTCTGGTTTGGTCCGGAGAAGCGAGGCAGAAGCTTTGTGACGGGCCAGCGCTTGGACGCGATCGAGGAACCCGCGACGGATGTCGCTGCTTTGAAATAAGTTTAAGTTACAGAGGTTGGTGAGGGACGCCTCTGATTCATGCCGACTGCAGCAGGACTGGGGTTCGTCTGTCTGAGAAGTAAGGATGGCAGATGTGGCGCGACTCAACGTTGGACTTATCGGCTTCGTGATCATGCTTTGCAACAACAGTCGCTAAACAGTTCAAACAAATCGAATCAGATGATCCATCCATCTTTGGGCGACGGGGAGGTGTTGCAGCGGCTTGATTGGCCATAGTGTCTCCTTACGAGAAGGTTAAGCAGTGTTTTGTTGTTGGATGGGTGAACGCTTGGCGAAGTTGCCCGGGCCACTTGGAACTTACCGTCGGTGTGGACTTGCGGGTGTTTCCCTTTAGAGATGACCTTTTCTTAAAGGTCTTTTTGAGACGAGTTCGACTTTCGGGCCTCCGCCTTCAGCTGATCGTTGATGGTTGCAAGGCGCTCGTTTATAACGGCGATTGACTCGGCCCAGGTTTTGAAAGTTTCGGTGGTGTACCCGGCATCGAAGGTTCGGGGGTGCGGCTCTTTGGCGGAATGCCTTCGCTTGGCCTCTTCCAGCCTTTGCTGAAAATACGCAAGCCGTTGTTTAAGATCTTCTTCGCTCATGCCAGCACTTAGTATATTCGATGCAAATCCACAGGCTCATGATCGAGCCTCAAGGTGCCAGTCGAATGGAAGACGTCGAACCGCCCCGATTGCACACAGAGTTCCATGATTTTGCTTATCGTCCAGCGAAAAGACGAGCAAAAACGGTTAGAGCTATCGCTCTTCATTCGTGAATGTCCTATGAATTCTTTTTCGTGAATTCTTTAGAGTTCGCGATATTTTATTGCTACCGCTTTCGAGCGGTCTCTAGCATCGACTATGGAGGGAGTCGGGGCGACACTCGCACCCTATCGGGACTCCAAGTCAAGGTTCTCGCTCTCTGCAACAGAAGCAGGCCAACAGAAACGAGGCACGCCATGCAGGAACCAACGCCCAAGGGGCATGACCTGATCGTTGATGACGATCGGACTAGCACTACGGTCCCGGCGCTCAAACAGGCGATTCTGGATAATCTCTTCTACGTTGTGGGCAAGCGAGCCGAGGTGGCGACGGACATGGATCACTTCATGGCTCTCGCTTATACGGTGCGAGACCGGATTCTGGCGCGTTGGCTTACGACCAAAGAAGACTATGTGAAGCATCGCGTACGTACTGTCCATTATTTGTCGGCTGAGTTTTTGATGGGACCTCACCTGGCAAACAATCTGCTCAATCTTGGACTCCAGGAGGCTGTCCGCCAAGCGACGACGGAGCTCGACCTTGACCTCGATCTATTGATCAAGCAGGAGAGTGAGCCTGGACTGGGAAACGGCGGACTGGGCCGGCTTGCAGCGTGCTATCTCGACTCCCTGGCAACGCTGGGAGTTCCTGCGATGGGGTACGGTATTCGCTATGAGTACGGTATGTTTCATCAGACGATTCGTGATGGCTGGCAGGTCGAGCTTACCGACTATTGGCTGCGCTACGGCAATCCTTGGGAGATTCGGCGTCCGCAGGCGGACGTCGAGGTAGGCTTTGGCGGCCACACTCAATCGTGGACCGATTCTTTCGGCGAGTATAAGGTGCAGTGGATTTCTGGGGAGGTGGTCAAGGGGATTCCTTATGACACGCCGATTCTTGGGTATCGTTCGGGGGTGGCAAACACTCTTCGGCTGTGGAGGTCGGAAGCGACTGAATCCTTCTACTTTGAACGCTTCAACAGCGGCGACTATGAGGGTGCGGTCGGGGCCAAGGTCTTCGCCGAGAATATTTCCAAGGTTCTCTATCCGAATGACGAAGAGATTCGCGGTAAAGAACTTCGCCTGCAGCAGCAGTATTTCTTCACCTCGTGTTCGCTGCAGGATATGATCCGGCGGCATCAGAATGCGGGCCATGCCATTGAGAACTTCCACGAACTGTGTGTCGTCCAGCTCAACGATACTCATCCGTCGATCGGCGTCGCCGAACTGATGCGGCTCCTGATCGATATTCATGGTCTGGGCTGGGACAAGGCTTGGGAGATTACCTCGCATACCTTTAATTACACCAACCACACTCTTCTGCCGGAGGCGCTCGAACGCTGGCCGCTGCCGATGTTCGGCTCGCTGCTGCCTCGCCACCTCGAGATCATTTATGAACTCAATGCGCGTTTTCTGAGTGCGCTGCGCGAGCGGTTTCCGAACGATGAAGATCGCGTGGCTCGCATGTCTCTGATCGACGAGCATGGGGAGAGGTACGTGCGCATGGCGCACCTCGCCTGCGTTGGAAGCGAGCATATCAACGGGGTCGCTCGATTGCATACTGAGCTGCTGAAGAGCGACGTGCTTCACGACTTCTATGAGCTGTGGCCTGAGAAGTTCATCAATGTGACGAACGGCGTGACGCCGCGGCGCTGGCTGGCGGTTAGCAATCCTGAGCAGACGGAGCTGATGATCAGCAAGATTGGGCAGGATTGGATTGGGGACCTCGATCAGATTTCGCAGCTGGAGCGCTACGCTGAAGACTCCGCCTTCCGCGCGGACTGGCGCAATGTACAGTACGCCGTCAAGGTTCGATTGACACAGTACATCGCCGACACGACCGGGATCGCCGTCGATCCGAAGTCGATGTTCGATGCCCAGGTGAAGCGAATTCACGAGTACAAACGGCAGCATCTGAACGTTCTTTACATCCTGACGCAGTATCACCGCTTGAAGAAGAATCCCAGACTGGAGATTCCTGCCCGCACCTTCCTGTTCGGCGGAAAAGCTGCTCCTGGATACTTCATGGCGAAGTTGATCATCAAGCTGATCACCTCAGTCGCCGAGGTGATCAATAATGATTCGGAGGTAAATCAACAACTGAAGGTGGTCTTTCTTCCCGATTACAACGTCACCTTCGGCCAGTTGGTCTACCCTGCCGCCGATCTTAGCGAACAGATCTCCACGGCCGGCAAAGAGGCGTCTGGCACTGGCAATATGAAGTTTGCGATGAATGGAGCGATTACCATCGGCACTCTCGACGGAGCCAACATTGAGATTCGCGAGGCTGTGGGGCACGAAAACTTCTTCCTCTTCGGATTGACCGCAGCAGAGGTTGCCGCGAAGAAGGCTGCCGGCTACCACCCTCATCAAATCTACGAGTCGAATGGGGGGCTGCGCGAGGTCATCGATAGTATCGTCTCCGGGCAGTTTTCACGAGGCGACCGCAACCTGTTCCGCCCGCTGGTTGACGGTCTGCTCAATAGCGATCCCTATCTTTTGTTCGCTGACTATCAGTCTTATGTCGATTGTCAGGATCAGGTGGGAAAAGCTTATTCGGACCAGGAGGGATGGTCGAAGATGTCGATCTACAATGCTGCCCGCATGGGTCGGTTCTCCTCCGATCGATCGATTCAGGAATACTGCAGGAATATCTGGAACATCACTCGTTTCGGAGTCGATGCACCTCAGGCTCCGGCAGGTAAGTAAGTGTTCGAGCATCGCTGATTTTGTTTCTTCGGCGCAGGACTGTTTCTCTCAAGCCGCGAGGTTGATCTCTGAATACATTTTTCCCGCGAATGGCTTCACTGAAAAGCCTCGTTAGGGTTAGCGGAAGACTACCGATGGGAGGGTACAAACCTGGAGGCGACAGAGGAGGCGGAGAACCTACGACGGCCTTATGTAGAGGGGAATATTTTAAAGTGATCGTCGATCAGTTTTGCGACGTCGATTTTCAGGCGCAGGCGCTGGCGACGATGTGACCCGGCACATAAATTTCGACCTCCGTGCCGGCTCCGGACCTGCTCCATATTCTGAGCTGCGCGCCGATTGTTTTGGCTCGCTCACGCATTCCAGAGAGGCCCCAGTGCGAGTCCTTTCCCTGACGCACGATGCGGTCCATTCCTCGCCCGTTGTCGCGCACGATCAGGCGCAGTCCGCGTGTGGAGTATTCGACTTCGGCTTCGATCTGCGTCGCGTCAGAGTGCAGGAACGCGTTGGCCAGCGCCTCTCGCGCAATCAAAGTGATCTGCTCGAGGATCGCGGGGGTTAGAGACTGCGACCTCCCGGTCACCCAGATCTGACATCGTGGCCCGGCTGGGGAGACGTTTTCGAGGAATCCGGAGAGAGACTGTTCGATAGTCAAAGATGCGCCCCTTGGGTGCGAAATCCAGGCAAGATGATGCTCTCGTCAAGAATGCGACGAACAAGGCGCAAAACTCCTCCACTAGTGCGCTGGGGTAGATCCGCGGACATCTTTTTTACGAACGGAGTTGCATCCGATGCGAAGACGGCTCGGGCGGCCATCTCAGTCGTGGTCTGTTCAATGCTTTGATTCATTGCTCATACCCCCTTCCTGTTTCAATCCACTCACGGACGTACGATGGGCAGTTTTTCAGAAGGATCCCCTGGGCCTCGCATGTGGCCAGGAACTTGATGGCTTGCCGGTCTACGAGCCTGACATCCACCAGATCGAGGGCGAGGGCTGTCGGATTGGCTGCAGACTCGGCATCGAAGAGTCCCTGCAACTCCGGTAAATGCTCTTCTTCAATTCGGCCACTGAGTGCGAAGGTCACGATTCCTTTGTCCTCGAATCTTCGAATCTTGAACATTTGGGCGTTGAGAAGCAACTGCGTGGCCATTTGCAAGTTGCTGATAGGGAAAGGACTCTATTCAGCATAATTCACGAATTTCGTAAATTAACGAATTTCGTGAATTTTCGAGGGAAGATTCGGACTTTCTAGTCCGTCTTGAAGCGGTGTTTGTTTATGTTGAGCGTTTTAATCTTGGAGTCGAGGGTTGAGGGCGGGACTCCAAGTCTGGCTGCGGCGCCTGACGGGCCCGACACTCGCCCCTGAGCCTCGGCGAGCGCGGCCTCGATTGCCTTCTTCTCCTGGGAGGGGGGAATTTTGAGGAGGGTTTGGCTGGCTCGGTCGGGTTGGTCAAATCCTCCGGATAGCCAGCTTTCGTCCACGGTAAAGATCTCGGATTCACAAAGAATTACGGATCGTTCGACCACGTTTTGCAGCTCGCGAATGTTGCCGGGCCACGCGTAAAGCCGAAGCCGTTCAAGCGTGGACTTCTCGATACTTCGAATCTTTTTGCCAGTCTTCGCCGAGTAGCGGGCGATGAAGTATTCGACCAGGAGGGGGATGTCCTCTCTTCGTTGCCGAAGAGATGGCATCTCGATTGGAAATACGTTGAAGCGATAGTAGAGATCGTCACGAAAGGTGCCCGCCTCGATCGAGGCCTGGAGGTCGCGATTGGTTGCAACAATCACGCGCACGTTCGCACTGATCACCTTGGTGCCGCCGACGCGCTCAAACTCGCGCTCCTGCAAGACGCGCAGCAGGGTAATCTGCGTCTCGGGTGGAAGCTCCCCGACTTCGTCGAGAAAGAGGGTACCTTCCTCGGCTAACTCGAAGCGGCCGAGACGGCGTTGCGTGGCACCTGTGAACGCGCCCTTCTCGTGGCCGAAGAGTTCGGATGAGATTAATGAGATAGGGATGGCGGCACAGTTGACACTGACGAAGGCGCGAGCTGCGCGCTGGGATCGTTTGTGAATTGCGCGAGCAATCAACTCCTTCCCGGTTCCCGTTTCGCCGGTGATCAGGACGGTGGAATCAGTTGGGGCTACTTTGGTGACGCGGACGAGCACGGCCTGCAGAGCAGGCGACTCCCCCACGATCTCCTCGAACATCGAGGTTTGCACGATCTCTTCGCGCAGGGCTATGTTCTCTTTGTAGAGCTGATCTTTGAGCGTTTGTATCTCATGAAAGGCCGTCTCCAGTGCTTCTCTCGCGTTGTGCTGTTCGGTCACATCCATCGCCGTACCGACGTACTGAAAGAAATTGCCGGATTTGTCGAAGACTGGATGGCCTATCGAGTGGACGTACCGAATTTTTCCTTCAGGAAGAACGACCCGATACTCGAGGTCGAGATTCGACTGTCGATGAGAGATTGCCTTGTCGAAGGCTTTGCTGTAACTTTCTCGGTCCTCTGGATGAATTCGCTGAAGGAACTTGTCGTGTGGAGGCACCCCTTCTTCTGGATCAAAGCCCAGTAGCCGAAAGTTCTCCCGGGACCAATGAGTACCCCGTGCGGTGGCCACGTCATAGGCCCAACTCCCTGTGTGAGTTAATGTCTGCGCGTCTTCCAAGTAAGCTTCGCTGCGCCGCAGGGCATCTTCTGCCCGCTTAGCCTCCGTGACGTCAGTGACCGCCCCAACAATTTTCTGATCTTCCGGGTGATCGCCTCTTACCTTACGCGCGACCACGCGAACATCCTTTATGGAACCGTCGTCCATCACCAGCCGGTGCTCGAGGTCGAAGTCGCCTCCATGTGCGGGGGCGTGTTCCAAGACTTGTTGAAGTCTTTGCCGGTCCTCTGGATGAGTTTTCTCAATCACCAGTTCGACCGTGGGCGTGGTCTCTGGTGCGCATTCAAAAAGGCGGTATGTTTCCGCGGACCAAACGACCTCTCCGGTCAGCACGGTCCATTCAAAGCTGCCGGTGCGGCTTAGACGCTGTGCTTCGGCCAAAAATGCTTCGCTCCGGCTTAGCGCCTTCTCAGCCCGCTTGCGTTCAGCTAGCCCACTGGCTTCCCGCAGGGCGCGACGCACGGACGGTGCCAGCCTCGACAGCCTGGTCTTGAGAACATAATCTGTGGCGCCAATCTTCAGCGCTTCAATGGCCACCTCTTCCCCGAGCGTTCCGGAGACAAAGAGGAATGGCACCTCCGGGCAGATGTTTGTCGCGAGCTTCAAGGCTGAAAGGCCGTCGAAAGAGGGGAGTTTGTAGTCGGCCAGAATGAGATCAATTTCACCTTTTTCCAGCAAGGTGTGAAACTCAGATCCAGTGTCGACCCGTGCCACTTCGCAGTGAATGCCTTCTGCCTCAAGTGTCGCGTGGATCAATTCCATGTCGTTGGGATCGTCTTCAAGGGAAAGAATCCGCAGACGGTGACTCGTGCTCACTTATTTACGCTCCCTGGTGGGGGAACGTTGATGACCGCCCAGAAGGCGCCAAGCTCTTTAATGGCATTGACGAACTGATGAAAGTCGACTGGCTTTACAACGTAGGCGTTCACTCCAAGCTGGTAGCTGGTCACCAGATCCTTTTCTTCCTTGGAGGAGGTGAGCACGACGACAGGAATAAACTTCAAATTTTCATCGGATTTTACCTGCTTCAACACCTCTAATCCATCGACCTTGGGCAGCTTCAGATCGAGCAGGATGACGGCCGGATTGTCGCAAGAACGCGTTGAGAATTTGCCGCGGCAATAGAGGTAATCCAAGGCCTCTTCGCCATCTCGCGTGACGACGACCTCATTGGCAAGGTTGTAGTCTTCAAGTGCCGTCAAGGTAAGTTCAACATCCTTGGAGTCGTCTTCCACCATCAAAATGCGTCCCAGTCTTTCCATGTTTTCTTCCTGATTTAGATTTTAGGAACTGAGAAATAAAAAGTCGCGCCTTGATCAACTGCGCCCTCCGCCCGGACTTTGCCTCCATGACGATGGATGATGCGTTGGACAGTAGCTAACCCTATACCAGTACCTTCAAACGCGTCCACGTGATGCAGGCGTTGAAACACGCCGAATAACTTGTCTACATATTTCATATCAAAGCCTGCGCCGTTGTCTCTTACGAATACTACGACCTCATCCTTGTTCCCATCGACACATCCGACTTCGATCTCGGCCTTCGGTTGAGGGCGCGTGAACTTCACGGCATTGGAGAGAAGGTTGACGAGAACGAGCTTGAGCATGGAGCGGTCGCCATAGCAGACCGGCAGGGTGTCGATTCTCCAGACAATATTACGACCGTTCGTCTCCTGACGTACCTCGCTGAGAGCTTCCTTCACCAAATGTTCTAGGTTTACCTGTGTTTTTTGCGTTTCGACGCGGCCTATTCGTGAAAATGCCAGCAGATCGTCGATCAGGTTGCCCATCCGCTTGGCGGCCTCGAGAATCATCCGCATGTAGCGCGACCCCTTGTCATCCAATGTGGCAGATGAGTTTTTCTGGAGCAACTCCGCGTATCCGACCATGTGGCGGAGAGGTGCCCGTAGATCGTGGGAGACCGAGTAGGCAAAAGCTTCCAACTCCCTATTGCTGGCTTCGAGATCGGTGGACCGTTTTTCGAGCTCGCTATTGAGGCTGCGAATCTCTTCTTCTCGACGTTTACGGTCTGTGATGTCGTTGTTCGTTTCCAGAATGGCGACAGGTTGGTTGTTCTCGTTGCGCCGCAACGACCATCGGCTCGCTACCACCACCTCAGTTCCGTCGGCCTTTCCATGTCTCAGTTCGCCCTCCCAGCGGCCGGTTTCTAATAGCTCTGCGCTGATGTCGTCGCTTGGCGTGGTGAAGACGGTCCGCAGGAGATCTCTGGAACGTTTTCCAATCGCCTCGTAGGGCGCCCACCCATATAGTTCTTCGGCTCCCCTGTTCCAGTAAGTGATGACATCGCTCATGTCGCGGACGAAGATAGTGTCATGGGTGAGATTCAGCAGGCTGGCCTGTTGGGTTCGCTCGACTACCTCCGCCTGAAGGTTGTCTCGAGCCTGAAGGAGCTGGCTCTCGATTCGGTGTCTTATGGCACTGAAACGGATGATCAACACGGCAAAGCAGATCAGGACCAATATTGTCGGGATGTCAGCGGGAGTTATAGAAAAATTAAAGAGAGGTGGAGCGAAAAAGTAATCGAAGCACAGGCTCGAAAGGGCAACTGACAGCACCGCCGGTCCTACTCCGGCATGCCATGCGGTGAGCGCAATCGCAAAGAGTAAAAGCGGAAGCTCCACATCGTGAAACTTATAGTGTTGGAGTAAGAGCCCTGGCAGAAGGGCGAGGATAATGGAAACCACCGCAAAGCCGTATCGCTGGATGATCGGCAGGAATTTGTGCGAACGAGAGTTCCATTGCGCCATCAGCTTGCCTCCACCTTTATCATTGGCGGAATTGTCGCACAAGTATAACGCCCATATCTCCGGAGCCAACCTGATGGGAAGGCTCTCGGTCGATGGAAGACGCATCTCCTGACGCATCCTCACCTATCAGAGGGGCTCAGAAAAGTATCTTTACGGAGAATTGAATCTGCCGCGAGGTGCCTGCGGTTTTGCTGATTACGCCGAAGCCTGATCCTTTGATCGTATTGGCCGGCAAACCCATATCCACGATATTGAACATGTTGAAGAACTCTGACCGGAACTGTACGTCAAAGAGCTCGGAACCACCCGCGCGCCTTCCGACGGGAGTGTCTTTAATAAGCGAGAAATCAAAGTCGTAGTAGGCCGGTCCGCGAAAGGTGTTTCTACCGAGAGAGCCGAAGAATCCCTGGTTAGGCCCAGTGCCGCCTGGTTCATTGATTGGGATTGAGAAGAAGCTGGCGTTGTTTGCTCCCTGTCCAAAATAATCTTCGCGAACCTTTCTGGCGGTGGAGAGATTGGGCTTCGCGATCTGGTTAGGCCGATCTACTCCGTTGGAGCCGGCGCCTGTCTGCTGTACGCCGGAGTAGACCGTGAAGGGCTGGCCACTGCTGATCGTGGAGATGCTCAGCAACTCCCACCCGGCTGTGACTTTTCGGTTGATCGGTTGCAGCAGCTCAATCTTCTCCAACTGCAGATCCTGAGCAAGACTCATGGTGAATCCATGCGTAACGTCGAAGCTGGACGGCCCCTTTTCTGCTTGGGTATTAAACGGATTTTGTGGGTATGGATTGGAGATTGCGCCGGTGGTGTTTCCATTTGCCGTGACCCCGCTCGTGTCATCGATCGACTTGGACCAGGTGTAGCTTAGCTGCATGCCAGGGCCGCCCTGAAAAGGTGTACCGGTAAGCGATGTTTGCAACGAATGATAGGTGGAGTGAGCGTTATTGGTGATGAGCTGTTCGGTCCCGAAGCCACCGATCGCGTTGCCTGAACCGTCAAACTGGGTATACGGGGCGAATCCCGGACTGGCGCCGGAGTAGCTGTTGGGAAAGGTGGTACGCGGCAGCTTGGCCGATGCAGTACCGACATAGGCGGCGTCCGCGGTGAGCTTACCGAACTGACGTTCAGCGCCAAGTGTCCACGTTTGCAGATAACCGTTGCCGAAGTGGCGATCGATTCCCGTCAAATTCAGCGGCGTGAACTGAGCGCCTGGCGAGAGCGCGGCGAGATCTCTCTGGTAGCGCTCCACGTCGAGAACGGTGTTGGATGGAACACTTTTGGTATTGCCGCTGGCGAAGACGTTTTGTCCGGTGGGAGTGTAGAAGGTGGGAAGCTGCGCTGAGGTGATCTGAAATCCATAGAGGATTGGCGCTCCGACAGCGGCAGTAATATGGGGATAGATCACGAAGGGGACAGCGCCGGTTAGAAAATTGTCTTGCCAGATGTTGGGCGGAATTGTTGTGATGCCGCCGCCGGCGTGAAGGTGAAGCGTGTTCGTGACCCTCCAGTCGACTTGGACGCGAGGAGCAATCCCGCCCCAGTCGAAGTGGTATCCGGGCTGCGGATTGACGACATATTGCTGCTGCGAACCGTTGATGAGGAAGCCCGAGGTGCGGTGAGCACGTTCGGTGATGGGAGAGTAGATCTCATAGCGAATGCCGTAGTCGAGGACGACCCGGTCGGAGATCTTGAAGGTGTCCTGGGCATAGATCGCTCCGCCGTTACGTGAGATTGCTGCGGGGCCGATGTGATCACCGCCCGAGACGTATGGGGACGCGACAGCCGTGGTGTAGACGAAAGCGCTCCCGGTGAGCAGCCCGCTAAGCGTATCTGGCAGAGGGTCGCCGACGCGGATGTTGTGAGCGCCGCTCTGTGAGGTGATGTTTACAGGGGAGTAGGCCGTCCCTCCACCGAAGTCGTATTCGCCGTTTGGGCTGGTGCCGAAGTAGGTGGTATCGCGATTGGCACGGAACTCTCCACCAGCCTTGATGAGGTGACGTCCGATGGTGATTACGAAGTTCTGTCTGGCCTGAAAGAGGTTGCCGTATGCGGATATGACTGAGCCAGCCGCCGAGTTGAAGGCTTCAAAGAGGCCGTCGTTGAACTTGACCGCGGGGTCGGTGCGATTCGGTGTTGGAAACTGGGGCGTCGTTCTGGTTGCGCTGATGGAACTCTCGAAGGAGAAGCGAGGGGAGACCGTCTGGTTGTAGGTAAGGACTCCGTTGCGCTGGTGATCGACGTACACAACACCGAAGCTGGGATCAATGGCAGTCTGGTCGGGGTTGGTGGTGGGGCCGAAGAGATTGTTGAAGTTGAATCTTGCGGTGAGATGTTTGTTTGCGGAAAGCACCTGGTCGATCCGTACGGAGAACTGGTTGGCGTTCGTGACTACCTTGGAGGACACCGCGTAGGTGTTGGCGCCGTAGGAGCCTGTCGGGTTATTCGGCAACGGATAGCGGGAGAGAATCTTCGCGATCTCAGGAGTAGGCGTAATGACCAGCGTATCGCCTGGAAACGCGGTCGTGTCGATGCCAAGCCGCTCGGAGGCCGTGGGCACCGGGAGGACCTGCGTCGTTCCAAGTACCTGTCGAAAGCCTTGATATTGCCCGAAGTAGAAGGTCTTGCCGCTTCCATCGTAGAGATGGGGCAGGATGACCGGGCCGCCGTTGGTGAAGCCAAATTCATTGCGCCGAAACGGCGGGATTCGGCCGGGTTCAGCGATGGAGGGATGGTCGAAGTAGTTGCGCGCATCGAGCGCAGAGTTGCGCAGGAATTCGAAGACGGAACCGTGAAAACCACTGCTTCCGGAGCGTGTGGTGATGTTTGTAAAGCCCGCGGCACCGCGGCCGATCTCTGCGGGCATCCAGCCTGAGGTCGATTGAATCTCCTGGACGGCATCGACGTTGAAGTTGCTGAACGTTGCGCCTCCCAACTCCGGGTCGCTCGTGTCTGCGCCGTCCATGGCGAAGACTGCCTCGACGCCGCGCTGTCCGTTGATAGCGAACTGCTGGGTGAAGTTTGTCTGGCCATTCGCGTCGGTCATCGTTCCAGCCGCGAGCAGCAATAACTGGCTGAAGTCGCGTTTGTTCAGCGGAATTGCGCTGACGGTCTGACTGGAGAGCTTCTCTCCGCCGGCCTTCGCAGTGTCCTCCACACGAAATGTAACCGCGACGGTGCCTTCAGCGGAGAGGGTCACAATTGCTGGAGGTGAGTCTGCTTTGAGTCTGAGTGACTCCACAGAGCGGTGAACGACTCCGTCTATCGTTACCTCGAGCGTATAGTCGCCGGGGGCTGGATTGGGAAATTGGAAACTACCGTCTGAGGATGTCTTTGAGCTGAGTTCGCCTTGTTTCGCAACCAAACGGATAGTTGCGCCATTGATCGATGCGCCGGCGTTATTCTGTAGCGTTCCGCCCCAATATCGAGTGGCCAGTTGCTGGGCGCAAAGCAAAGAAGATACGAAAAATACGAGGAGGGCTGTCTGAATGAAACGCATGAGACGCCATTATATTGAGACTTGCCTAGAATTGGCCTAGAGCTGATATCCGCGCACATCTTCTCCGGCGCAAAATCTCGTAGCCCTGACGACGTTTTCCATCAGACAGGCGACTGTAACGGGCCCGACGCCTCTGGGGACTGGCGTCAAGAAGGCTGCGACGTGCTTCACGCCATCGAAGTCTACATCTCCAATCAAATTGCCATCCTTGTCTACTCGGGTGCCTACGTCGATCACTGTGGATCCGCTGCGAAGAACATCCTCTTTCAATTGATATCGAGGGCTACCGACGCAGGTGATGACGATATCTGCCGCTCTCGTCAGATCATCGTGCGTCTCCTTCGGGGTGAACCGGTGGCACCATGAGACTGTTGCATTTCCCATTCGGCCGCCCAGCATATGATGAATCGGCTTGCCAGTGATGTCATTCCTGCCTACGACTACGACTCGTTTTCCTGTCGTTTCGACACCGTAGAACTTCAGCATTCGACTTACAGCCAGGGCAGTTGAGGGAAGAAACGTCAGGCGTTCGAGCTGTCCTCGATAGAGCTCTGCTGTGGAATGTCGCGATACACCATCGACGTCTTTGAATTGATTGATCCGATCGAAGATATCGAATTTACCTCTGTTTTCGTCTGTAGAATCTTCGATGTGAGATGGAAGCGGTAGGCCGATCATGATTCCATGAACGGATTTGTCTTCACTCAAGGCACTGACTGTGTCTTCAAGCTCTGCGGCGCTGACGGTGGAGTGGAAGGTGTGGGGCTTTACTGAGATGCCGATTTTGGCGAAGCTCTTTATTTTGTTCTGCAAATAGACTTCAGAGGCTGCGTCTCTTCCTACCTGGATCACGCTTAGTTGCGGGGTGATTCCGTAGCGCTCTTTTAAATGAGCGACATCGGCTTTTACTTTAGTCACGATGGCGTCGGCCACCGGTTTGCCTAGCATTGGAGTTGCTGTCATAAGTGTGGTCCTTAGGACAGTTTACAGTCTGGTTGCCGGGACGATAGGGGCTGCGCCGACGGACGGCGTCTCCGGATTTGAGTTTGGGGATCGGGTTTGGCGTTCGACTGGGCGCCGGAGTGGAGTAATTTTTTTTGCGCGGGGTTTGTGCGGTTTTGCGGGGGGTTTTGGAGAAATCGGGTGTTTTGACGTGGTGTTTTGGTGGTGAAGTTGTGGTGTTTTGTATGGTGAACGTGGTGTTTTGGCAGTCGCTTTTTCGAGGGCTCGAAATGTGACAGGGATTTGGGATTTATTTTGGGGGCTTCCCGCTTCAGGAGAGGTTTTGGTGAGTTTGGTATGGTAGTGCGACCGGGCCCAGAACACAGTTCCTGTCGTTGGAGGCGTTCATGGAGAAGGTCGATGTGATCAATGCCGTTACTTCCGCACCAGGGCTGCCGGCCAGTCCGTTTGGAGCCACCGGGTCACCCTCCGTCACAGTGCCAGCCGGGAGTCACCTGGTAGTAGAGACCCTGAGTCTTCAGCTGGATGTGACTCCGGCGGGGAGCCAACTCGAGGCCTTCGTGAACTACATCTGCGGGGGCGTGAGTGTCAGTTTGTTTGTTCCGCTGACCTTTGCATACGCACAGAGCTCTAATGGTTATGACTTTTATGTCGCTCTGCAGGCGGTGCGCCTTTACGTTGACCCGGGAACGTCTATCTCCGTCACAGGGTACAGCCCGGCAGGCTCAACGGGTACGCTGTTCGTGACTGTGTCGGGCTACCTGGCCTGATTCAACGTGTTCTTAGCCTCGGGACTACCTAGCGGGCGAGATTTACGGTCAGTTGTTCGTGAATTAGTTTTTGCGATACGAGCTGACCGTCTGGCCCCATCGTCACGACTACACCCAATCAAAGACGTCATCGGGCCAGTGGCCGTTGGGTAGGAGCTTGTCTGGGTCCGATGGTGGAGGCTCCTTCCGCGGCTTCCCCGATGATTGCGGGGCGAATCTCGGACATGATGGGAAAGCGTATCTGGAATGCGGACCCTCTGCCCTGAGTGCTCTCGACGGTGAGGTCGGCGCCGTGGGCGTCTGCGATCCATCGGCCGATGGAGAGGCCAAGACCGCTGCCTGCTTTAGATTTTCTCTCGCGGAGATCTGCCTGATAGAAGCGGTCGAAGACGTGTTGGCGAACATCCTCGGACATGCCGACGCCGGTGTCGCGCACGGTTACGATGGCGGCGTTGTCGACGAGGAGGACCTCGGCGCGGATCTCGCCGTGGGCCGGGGTGTATCGGATTGCGTTGTCGAGGAGAATGCCGAGCAGGCGCTGGAGGAGAAGCTCGTCGCCCTGAATGAAGGCGGGTTCGGCGGGGAGATACCAGTCGAGCATGATGTCGCTGGACTCGGCGAGGTCTTCGACGCGCCGGCAGCCGCTGACTAGAAGTTCGCAGAGGTCGATCTCCTTAAAGGCGACCTCGTGGATGAAGTTATCGCTCTGGGCGAGAGCGAGGAGTGCGTCGAGCAGGGTGGAGGCGGTGCGGCACTCGGTGACGATCTTGTCGAGGTCTTCGCGGTACTCGTCCTCGGAGCGGCGGCGGTGAAGCGAGAGCTGCGCGGTTGCGAGGATGACGGTGATGGAGGTTCGGAGATCGTGGGAGGCGTCGGCGGAGAACTGGCTGAGACGCGAGACGGCGGCGTCGAGCCTGGCGAGGAGCTGGTTCCAGGCGATGGCGAGCTGTTGTATCTCGTCCTTGGCCTGCGGGACGGGAAGGCGCTCGGAGAGATTGCCGATGCCGATGCCTAACGCTGCGCGGGTCATGCGGTCGACGGGTTTGAGGGCGTGGCCGCTGAGGAGGTAGCCGCAGAGAGAAGAGAGGATGAGCAGGCCGGGCATCAGCAGCAACAGGGCGTTGCGATACTTGTTGAGGATGTCTACCTCTTCCTCGAGCGATCCGCCGATGTGGAGACGCACGGGGCGTCCGTCGAGCATGATGATGTGGCACATCATCATGGCTGGCTGCGGGGCGAGTATGGCAGAGCGAAAGACCGGGTGGGCGCAGTCTTCGCCCTTGGGCAGGGGCCAGTCGGGAGCGATGCCTTTGGATGGAAAGAGCGGGGTGCCGTCGAGATTGTGGATCGCGAAGAGATTTCCTTCGTGAGTGACGAGCGCGTAGTTGCGGAGCTCTTCTTCTAAGTTGACCGGGTCTTTTCTTGCGTTGTTTTCGTTGAGGAGGCTGAGGAGGCGGTCTTCCCTGCCCTGCAGGTGGGTCTTCTTGGCTTGCAGCAGCGTGTACTGCAGTACTCCGAAGCTCATAAGCCCGAACAGGAGAAGACCTGTAAAGGTGACCAGGAAGTAGAGGAACATCAACTTCGCACGGACGGAGAGCGCGTGCATGGGGTCAGGTCGCCTCGAACATGTAACCGGTACCGTGGACGGTTCGGATGAGCGGCTCGCCATGATCGAGCGGGCTTTCAAGCTTGGCTCTGAGGCCGTGGATGTAGACGTCGAGAGTGTTTTCTTTTACCTCGGAGGTACATCCCCAGCCGGCTTCGATGAGTTGCTCGCGGGAGGTGATGAGGCCGCGGCGCTCCATCAGAAGATTCAGCAGTTCGAACTGCTTGCGCGTGAGGGGAATGTCTCTTCCGTGACGGGTTGCGAGGCGGCGGCTTGGGTTGAGCGTGACGTCGCCTGCGCTGACGATGACCGGTTCTGGCCTGACGACTCTTCGTGCGATCGCAGTGACGCGCGCCAGCAGAATCTCGAGGATGAAGGGCTTGACGAGATAGTCGTCGGCACCGAGGTCGAATGCGTGCAGGATCTTTGGAACTGCATCGACTGCGGTGAGGACTAGCACGGGAGTCTTGCAATGCTTCGCGCGGACTTTGTGCAGGACCTCGAAACCGTCCATGCCGGGGAGCAGGATGTCGAGGAGAGCGGCGTCGAACTTTCCGGTGAGCAGCCGATCGGCGCCCTCTTGCCCGTCGTGGGTGAGAGTGACCTTGTGGCCGTCTTCTCTCAGAGCACGTTCGACAAGGTTCGCGATCCGCGTGTCATCTTCTATGACTAATACGTTCATAGAGCCGTCTTTTCAGACTACAGTCTGGCGCGGCGTTGGATGTGAACAGACGATTACAGAGATCACTCTCTTGAGATAACCGCGGCGAGTCGTGTGGGTCTGCCGGGAAGAGTCTGAACCTGGACTAGAAGATCCGAACTTGATGATTCGCGCGATGCGGGGGTGCGTTCTTCTTCTGAGTAGTTTGGGGCATGGGATTCCATATCGCAGCATAAGCCACTTATTTACCATTGCTGCCGCGGGATACCACTGAAGATACCCGCGGTTGCAAGGCGATGCGACATTCCTTATTTGGTGACGATTAACTCTGTATGCAGTCTCGCGGTTGAGTCTTCCCCGAGCCCTTCGGCTGCACAGTAGCCGGCAAAGTGCTTGACGCAGGCCAGAACGTTATCGGGACCAATGGAGTCACCCTGAAAACCACGGACCTGCGCGGCCGCCGTCGCCGATCCCAGGTATGGATCTCCTCGCCCGCGCCTTCGACGATGCGCCCCCAACGGGCATCGCGCGCTATGTCGACCATGGGAGTGAAGGTCCACTGGATTCCTGCAGCACGAGAGTCCTTCGCGGCCTGCTGTTGGGCTGCTTGTTCGACAGCCGGGTCCCATGACGAGGCCATGGCAAGCGGCACCGGAAAGATTGTTCTGTAGCCGTGGATCACATCGAAGCCGACGACAGGTTGACGCAAGGAGTGCGCCGGAGGAAAGGTAGCCTCGCAATTTGTAGATGTCATCCTTTGTCTAAATAGTGTTGATAGACGATGGTGTTTAATCTGCATCCGAATTTGAGCACAGAACCGGTGAGAGTGCTTCCCCCGCCGGATCTGCGGTTCTCAAGTTGCAGAGTCGCTACTTGCTTGCCGGTTCTGCGAGGTCAAGACGAGCCTTCCAGGGATCAGGCGTTCCCTTCGGGCCGTCGTTGGTGAAGTTCATGAGTTGATCGGATTTGGTTTGGTAAGCGGGCCATTTGGGAAGACCAGGCCCGTTGGGGTTGCCGGTCTTGGCGAAGTTGATCCAGTAGGCGTTGGTGTTGCGCGCGGCTTTTTCGTCTGAGTCGGTGAGGGCCTTCTCGTAGCGTGCCTTGACGGTGTCGAAGACGTAGGGAATTTCGCTGGCGTGGGGAGCACCGGGCCACTCTTTGCGCATGGAGTCGGCCACGTAGGAGAAGCGGAACTCATAGGCAGGTTGTCCGGCATCGGCGACCTTGCGGGCGATGAAGCGAGCCGGCTCGATCATGAACTGATCTCCGCCTACCGCAAAGACAAGGGCTCGGAAGTCGGCTGTGCCGTCGGGATCGTAGGCCTGCTGGGCGGCCTTCGCGTTTGGGCCGAAGGAGGCGAAGAGCCCCTGCTTATTTTTTGCGGGGGAGAAGCCAATGTCCATGCTATTGGCGCCGACGATGATGGGGACAGGGTGCTGCATACCGGCAGCGTACATGGCGCCGACCTCGCCGCGCATGATGGTGCCGTCGATGACGGGGCCGGAGTAGGTGGCTGCCTCAGCGTTCATGTTGGCCATGTTCATGTTGTCGACGATGGCTTCGGCGGGCAGGGCCCGCAGTTTTTCGAGAGCTGCGGCGTCTTCGCCTTCGATGCTGTTCTTTTTTGCGAAGGCCGCGCCGATGCTCTCGGCCGAGGGGCGACCGGTGGGAGAGACGGTGTGGAGGTAGGAACTGTTAAGACCATAGCGGCCACCGCCTGACTCCACGATGGCTCGCTGGAAGAGGCCGTCGGAGAGCTTGGTCGTCATGAGCATATGGACGGAGAAGCCGCCTGCGGACTCTCCGAAGATGGTGACGTTGGCGGGATCTCCACCGAAGGCGGCGATGTTGCGTTCGACCCACTTGAGAGCAGCGATCTGATCCATGTAGCCATAGTTGCCGAGCGCTTCGTCGGGATGCTCTTTCGTGAGGGCGGGATGGGCGAAGAAGCCGAGGCGTCCGAGGCGATAGTTGAAGCTGACGAGGACGACGCCGCCTTTAGCGAACTGGCTGCCATCGTAGACTGCAGGCGAGCTTCCGCCGTTGACCCAGCCGCCGCCGTAGATCCAAAACATAACCGGGAGTTTTTTTGCGGAGGGTTTCGCTGGAGCCCAGACGTTGAGGACGAGACAGTCTTCCGCGGGCGGTGTGCCGAGGGGTGCGGCGTCACTGGGAAAGGGGAGCTGCATGCAGTCGTGGCCGTAGGCTGTGGCAGCGAATGGAGCGGACCATTTGGCAGGAGGCTGCGGGGCACGCCAGCGCAGCTCTCCGATGGGTGGGGCTGCGTACGGAATCCCTTTGTAGGAGATGACTCCATCGGCGGTGGCGCCGGTGACGGGGCCGGATTCCGTGTTGACGGTTTGAGACTTTATGGTGCCAGGCAGAAAAAGGAATGCCGTTGCGAGCAAGATGCTGGCTCGCTCAAAAGGGACACGCGTGTGCTGAATATTCATTGGTCTCCTAAACCTCGCTTACGATTTTTTGCAGGTTGTCATCCAGATTGTTGCGGGCTACGCACGTGTTGTCGAAGACCATGGTGGACTTGTTTTCGGCAGTAAATTCCGGCCATTTGGGAAGGCCGGGGTGGTTGGGGTTTCCCGTGCGCGCGAAGGTGATCCATGCACCGCTCACTTTGTCGGCTAGAGCCTGAGCTTCGGGGCCGCCTCCGGTCATGTTTTCGCAGCGTTGGACGTTGTCGAAGGTGAAGGACATCTCGGCGCAGTGGAAGGCCATGGGTCTTCCATCGAGAATGGGCGGCTGCCAGGTGAAGTAGTAGAGGTAGGCGGGAGCACCGCTGGCCGCGGCTTTGCTGATAGCTTGATCAATGGCTGCTCCGCGAACCGAGGAAGAGGCGATGATCGACCATTGCTGGAAGGGCTTGGCGTTAGGGTAGAGCTCCTTGACTGCCTTGATGGCAGCGTCTGCTTGCTGAGGCATGACCTTCTGGACGTGGGATTGGAGGTCGGCGTCAGTCCACTGCCAGTACTCGGGATGGTCCATGGCCGTGACGAACTCGTTGAGATTGGTGCCGACGAGGAGGGGGATTTTCTTTGCGCGGTCGGGGGTCTTTGGATCGAAGGCATTTTCAGTGACGACTTTGCCGTCGAGGACTGGAGCCCAGCCGAGCAGGTTGCCCATGTGGCGGAAGTTGATGAGGGTGGGCGGCGCTGTGGGCCTGGTGGCGATGACGGCTGCGGCTTCGATCTCGCGCCAGGGGATGTCGTTGAGTTTGGCGATGGAGGATCGGTCGAGGTTGAGTTGCTTGAGGAAGGCATCGGTGGTCCCGGCGGCGTTCTCGGGAGTGCGAGAGTGGCCCAGTGAGCCGCTCTGAACGATGGCGCGGTGAAAGAGGCCTTCAGCGGAGGGCATACAGGTGAGAGTGCAGACTTTGCCACCGCCGCCGGACTGGCCGAATACAGTGACGCAACCGGGGTCGCCGCCGAAGTTGGCGATGTTGTCGCGCACCCACTCGAGTGCGAGGACGATGTCGAGCATGCCGACGTTGCCGGATTCGGCATATTGGGGGCCGTAGGCGGAGAGGTCGAGATGGCCGAAGACGTTGAGGCGATGATTAATCGAGACCATGACGATATCGCCTCTGCGAGCGAGGTTTTCACCGTCGTAGGACTTGAGCTCCTGCGCGGAACCTGCGGTATAACCTCCGCCGTGGAGCCAGACCATGACGGGGCGTTTCTTGTTGTCGTTGATACCGGGAGTCCAGACGTTGAGGCAGAGGCAGTCCTCGCCGGGAGTGCCGTCGTCCCAGGCGAACATCCAGGCTTCTTCGTCGTGCTTCCAGCCGTGGCCGTCGGGCTGCGGGCAGCAGCTGCCGTAGTGCATCGAGCTGCGGAGGTTGGTCCACGGTTTGGCTTTCTTTGGCGGCATGAAACGGGCAGAGCCGCCGGTGTCGTCGCCGTACGGGATGCCTTTGAAGGTGAAGATTCCGTTGCGGATGTAGCCGCGAACCTTGCCCAGATCAGTTTCGACGATTGGCTTGGTTGCGTCAGCAAAGATGGGGTCTTTGGCCAGCGGTGAGCTCTTGGACTTGGAGTTGCCAGCGGCATGAGCTGCCGGTACTCCCATGCCGACTGCGCCTGCCGCCAGTGCGAGTGATTTGAGGACTGAGCGGCGAGCTATCCCCGTCGTGATTTCTGGAGGACATACTTCTTCCTTCGAGCTGATCTTCATTGGTTTTGTTCTCCGGATGGCGTGGTTAGAAGGTGAGTTTCAGCGCAAATTGGTACTGGCGAGGGGCGTAGGCAGTGCTCATGGATGTGATCTTGCCGAAGTTGGAGCCGCCGAGTGATGCGTTCGGGGTAGCGAAGTTAGCCATGTTGAGGATGTTGAAGGACTCGGCTCTGAACTCGAGATAATAGCGCTCGCGGATTGGGAAGGTCTTGAAGAGAGACAGATCGAGGTGCCGGTAGTGTGGCCCATAGAGAGCGTTGCGACGCTCGTTGCCGACGGTGCCGGTAGACTGTGCCGCAAAGGCAGCAGGGTTGAAGAACTCGTTGACGGTGGGGGTGGAGACGCGAGGGCTGCCAATGCGGTCGGGACGATCGGCGTTGTTGGCGCCGGGGTTGGTGTTGCTGACGTCGCTGGAGTTGGTGATGCTGAAGGGAGTTCCTGTGTTCCAGACGCCGATGGTATTGAGCTGCCAGCCCTTGAGGGCAAGAGCTCTAAGACCTGAAGCCGTTTTGCCGAAGGGCAGCTCATAGTTGATGGTGCCGGCAAAACGATTGCGGATATCGAGCGCGCTGTTGCCGTAGTCGAGAGTGTCGACGAGGTTGGGAACACTGCCGTACCCGCCAGCACCCTCTTCACTGAGGCCGGTGGAGTTATCGAGGCTGTGGGCGAGCGTGTAGTTGATGTTCATGGTGAGGCCATGACTCAAGCGACGCTCGACTGAGGTCTGGAGGGAGTGGTAGGAGGAGACGCCCCCGGTCTGGAAGTAGCCGATGACGCCGACGTTGGGGAGCTTCGAGACATAGGGCCGAAGCGGGGTGTAGCAGGTGGCATTGGCTCCGCATGTGTTCGGCGGCGGGGCGTTGAGGTCCGGCAGCAGTTGAGCGAGTTGACGGCCGAGGAGGCCTACGTAGCTGACCGTATACACGTTGCCTGCGGCCTCTTTCTGGACCGTGAGGTTGAACTGCTGCAGGTAGCTGGTGCGGAAGTGCGGGCTGACAGCATCTGGAATCGAAGAGCCGGGATTGCTGATATTGGTCGGCGTAGGCACCGGGAAGCCATCGATGAACTTGGTAAAGCCCGGCCCGCAGCTGAAGAAGCCGCAGGAGCTTACGGTCGAAACAAAAGGTGGATTCTTGAGGTTAGCGTTCGATGTGGTGTTCATCGGGACGTAGCCGATACCGTAACCACCGCGAACGACCAGATTTTTGGCAAGGGTGAGGGCGAAGCCGAGGCGCGGGGCAAGACCATGCCAGTCCGATTGGATACCTGCGGTGTTCGAGACGCCGTCGACGCCGGCTATCTGCAGCGTACCGTTCGCGGGATTGAAGGTGGAGATGTTGTTATTGATCTCTGTGTAAGGGGTGAAGTGGTCGTAGCGCAGGCCCGCATTGATGGTGAGGATCTTCGAGGCATGCCAGTCATCCTGGATATAAACGCCAGTCTCCGAGACGCGGAGATGAGGAACGACGAGCTGAAGCGATCGCTGGGTGTTGAGATAGTTGCCTTGGATCAGGCCCGGGTAGTCGAGGAAGATCCAGAGTCCTTCCGGGTAGCTGCTCTGGAAGGAAGTGAGCTGACGACGGATGAAATTTCCGCCGATCTTGAAGTTGTGATCGCCGTGGGTGTAGGTGAGGGTGCCGAGATACTGGAAGGTGTTGTCCTGATCCTTCAAAGGCTGGAAGAGGACGCCTCCAAGACTTGCACCGGTGACGACCACAATGGGCGCAAGTCCGGTGGAATCGCTGATGGGAGTGTTGACGTTGGGCTGGCCGATGGCTTCATTCGGGTTGGTGCCGTCCGCATTGGGGAAACTCTGGTTGTCGACACGGGTGTAGGCAGCTTTGAGTTCGAGCAGCAGATTGGTGTTGAAGATGTGGACGTAGTTGAGCGAACCAGTGTAGGCGAGATCCTTGGCGGAGCCGAGGCCGTTCCCGATGAAGCTCGGATTGATTGTGATGCCGGCGATGGTCGCGTCGGGGAAGGGACCGGGCGAGTTGGTGGAGACGTTGTTGTAGGCGAAGCGGGCGTAGAAGGTGTTTTTGGGATTGAAGATCTGATCGATACGCGCGTCGAAGTCATGACTGTACTGCGTGTTCTTATAGCCGGACGTATAGGTGTTCGGGCCGTTGTTAGGGGCCGGGAAGAGTCCGAAGTAGGCGATCCCGGCTTTATCGAAGTCTGCAGGGGCGATGACGGGGCCGCCAGTGTCCGAGAAGTCTCCGGGGTGCTGCTTCTCATAAAGCGTGGGAACGATCAAGGACTGAGGCGCTGTCCCGGCGATCTGGCGATAGCCTTCGTAGTCGCCGAAGAAGAAGGTCTTGTCTCTGAAGATGGGTCCGCCAAGACTGCCTCCGAACTGGTTCTGACGGAGTTCGTTCTTGGGCAGCTTATTGCCGAAGTTGTAGGTAGAGGCGTCGAAGATGTCGTTGCGGAAGAACTCGAAGGCAGAGCCGTGGAACTGGTTAGACCCGGACTTGGTGATGATATTGATGATGCCGCCGCCAGTGCGGCCGACCTCAGCGGTATAGGTGTTGGTCTGGACACTGATCTCGGCGATGGCTTTAAGCGAGGGACGGACAGCGACGGTGCCGATGAGGCGCTCGTTGTTGTCCGCGCCGTCGATCATCTCATTATTAAGCACGTCGGACTGTCCGTTGACGGACAAGGAGGCCGACTGACGGCGATCGTCAAGCTTGCTGCCGTTTGTGAGGCTGTCAGGAGGACCTTCGTTGACGCCGGGCGCAAGCTGAACAAGCTGGACGAAGTTGCGTCCGTTGAGCGGCAGGTCCTGAGTCTGCTTCGCATCGATGGTGTGGGAGAGAACGGAGCTATCGGTGTGCAGTTCGGAGGCTTGCGCGTTGACAGTGACCGTCTCAGTGGCGGCGCCAATCGTGAGTTGCACATTGACGCGAATACGGTCGCCAGCCGAGAGCGTAATGGATGGAACGGCATAGCTCTTGAACCCGGTCGCGGTGGCACTGATGGAATAGTTACCCGGATTGAGCAGGTTGGCGACGAAGTCTCCGCTGCTGCTGCTCTTGACGACGTGGGTCTCGTGGGTGGCAAGACTTACGATTGTGACCAAGGCGTCGGGAACTACGGCACCAGTCTCGTCCATGACGGTGCCGAGGATGTCGCCTGTGGTCTGTTGCGCCTGAGCTGTAACGGCGGCCAGAGAAAATAGCAGCCCTAAGCCCAGGAAGATCCTCCGAAAAATAACAGCCCATCCCTTTATCATTTGATATCCCCTTCAATCTCCGCGACGCTTTGGGAACGGCGCGCGCCCAGATCTCTGGACCAGCGAATCCTCGTCGCCAGGATGGGCGAGGGCAAGTACGATACCGTAATTTCATTGGGGTTTTTGGGGGTAAAGAGGGGAGAGTTCCGGAGAGGCCAGCCTACTGCTGAAAGGAAATAGTTCTGGACAATTGGCTCTATGGGTACGTAGCATACCCCCCACAAGAAATAAATGAGTATTAAACGGGTCCAGATAAGAAGGTTGGCATGAAAAGCCTTGCCGAGCCACCGAGTTCCATTGTTCAGGAACCGTTGCTGGACACTGTCACTCCCCAACAGACCAAGCCAGATGCCTCGGTTGTCCGTGAAGAGCTGGAACGAGTTCTTTCTAGTCATCACTTTCAGACAAGCAAGCGCTGTCAGTCATTCCTGCGCTACGCGGTGGAGGAGACTCTCTCTGGTCGCCAGGATTTGAAAGAGCGATCGATCGGGATCGAAGTCTTCGAGCGGAATCCAACTTACGATACGAACCTCGACCCTGTTGTGCGAATGACTGCCGGAGAGGTCCGCAAGCGACTGGCGCTCTACTATCAGGGTGTCGCGGGGGACTCTGGACTGCGTATTGAACTCCCTGTGGGCTCCTATGTCCCGCGTTTCCAAGTGACTCCTGTAAGTCCTCTTTTGCCGGACGCCATCGTCGATCAGGTTCTGAGCGTGGCTCCCGAGGTTGCGGATCCTGGGATAGAGGGGGTAGAGAAAGCGACTGAACCTCTTGCTCAAACAACCCAACCTCAACGCAGGCTCGGCGCAGTGGCTTGGGCCGCTGTTCTTCTGCTTCTTTTGGTCGGCCTGGGAAGATGGGCAGTGTTACACCGCGTCGCGCATCCACCACCTGCACCGATCGATCAGTTCTGGGAGCCCGTGCTTGCCTCAACCAATCCGGTTCTGATTTCGATAGGGCAGATTCGACCAAAGTATGCCCAGGTTGAACCCAACCATCTTCGGAGTTCGATCGCCGGACCGATGGTACTCGGAAAAGAGGGATATCCCAGAGAGATCGCCGTCACGGTGCTGGGAGATTCCATTGCTATGACGAACATCGCTGCTTTGCTTAAAACGCATGGCAGACAATTCAAAATCCATGCAGAGTCGACGACTTCGTTCGCTGACCTTCAACAAGGCCCTTCCGTGTTGATTGGAGCCTTCAACAATGACTGGACCATTATGTTCACGAACCCCCTGCGATTCCACTTCGATGTTGATTCGAAAGGTGGGACATGGATTACAAACCGCGAACATCCTGAAACGAAGATAGGCGACCTCAGTCACCTGACCCAGTTTTCGGATATGAAAGAGGATTACGGCGTCGTAGTCCGCATGCTTGACCCTCGAACCAAGCAGATAGTCGTCATCGCGGCGGGGCTTACACCCTACGGCACACAGTCCGCAGGTGAATTTGCGACAGATCCAGCTTCCATCGCGGAGCTTTCCCGGCGAGCCCCATCTGACTGGTCTCACAAAAACTTGGAGATTCTGATCAAGACTGACCTCATTGACGGGGAAGCAGGTCCTCCACAGATCGTAGCCAGCACTTTCTGGTAGTCGCGCCGCATACATCGAGCACACGTTAGTTCAAGGGTCGGCCCAAAAAAGTTCAAGGGTCGGGCATGCTTGACGAAGGAGTACGCGGCTTCGCTCTCGATTCACAAAACGCTGTTGCGCTCTGGAAGAAGAGCGAAGAGATGATTGGCGAGACCTTCGCATAAACGGTGAAGAGTATCGGCTGACCCCTCGCCATGTGCGAGGGGTTTGTCGTTTCTACCTAACTTTGCGGTACGGACAAAGCCGTGGCGCCGGAGTGGAGTTGTTTGGTTTGCTGGAAGCGTTTGAGGCCGGTGGGCATGGCTGTATTGGCAGTTACATCCCACCCTTCGCAAAGAGCGCGAAGGATGGGGCACCCGAGATTTGTTGTTTGTTTGCGAGCTAAGGGTGGGGCATCTGGCTTGGGGATCTTGTTAAACGCCGCGGGGAAGCTCGCCTTCGAACTCAGCAACAGGAACGCTTGACGCGATTCCCTGTCTCATTCGTAACAGAGCAAAGGCTGCCGGGATGAGCAGGAGATAACAGAGTGCAGATAAAAGCATGGTCACATGAATGCCCAGTGCCATACTGAACATCACACCCAACACCGACGCCAGAACGCCGGTTGCGCCATTGATTCCCCAAAACCACGGGGTTGGTTGCCGGTCTACTGCTTCGACCAGTCGCATGCCAGTAGGAAAGGCAAAGCCGAGCAGAAAGCCGAGCGGCGTGATGACGGCCACCGAAATTACTATCCGCACCAGACGGTCCTGACCGGTGGTGTGCTGAAAGATGATGGGTAGGATCTGGCCCAAGGCCACCAGGTAGGCGACGACAAGAATGGCCCATGTCTGCAACTTGCCTCGTGAGTCCAGCTTCAGCCGGTCTGATGTCAGGCTGCCCAGGCCGGAGGCCAGAATGAGGCTGAAGAGGCACACACTTAAAGAGTAGATGGGATGGCCGAGATAGATGCTGAACCGCTGCAGCAGGGCGATCTCGGCCAGCATGAAGCCCATGCCAATGAGCGAAAAATAAAGGCTACCGGCAACGGCGAGGGGTAATGGACATGCGCTGGCCGCATCTTTGAGAGGCACCAGGATGGTGGCGATGACCGCCAGGATCGAGATAAACAGAATCATGATGAGTACCGCTGACGCCGTCAGATTGCCGAGTACGACGCCAACGCCGAGAGTCTTGTGGAAGAAACGTTCTGCTGCGCGCGGGATACTGAGGAAACGGAGCTGATTGAAGAAAAACGGCCGGTTATCGGTGGCCACGCTGAGGTCCAGAAAGGTTTCATCCACTACGTGATCCAAGGAGGCGCGATCGTGGCTCTCCGTGATCGCGCGCAGAAGCGGAGACTGCGGTGGCTGGTCAGGCGCAAGCACTACGTCGAAGCCGAGGCTGCGCACTGTCTGATGCAATATACGCAGCTGCTCCGGAGTGAAGGGCTTCTTCGATAACACAAGGGTGGCGATTTTGCCGGCGCTGGCGACGAACATCTGCGGGCGGGCATCCTTGACACCGGAGTCGAGGAGGATGGCTGTCGCCAGCCCGATCATCCTTCCGGTTTCGTCAATATTGCCGGGGCTGTACCAGCGACTCACGGTAAAGATGCCGTCATCGTTGAGTGTTCCGAAGAAGGCGTGCCAACCCTCAAGCGTGTAGAGTCCGTTTTCGCTGAGGCTGAAGGCTCCGGCTCCGGTTGCCGCCCAGGTGTCGATCATGCTCATCTGTACGAGATCGAATTTTTCGTCTGTGCTTGCGAACCAGCTACGGGCATCGTCGACATGGAGTTTCAGATTTGGCACAGCAGTCACATTGCTAAAGTTCTTATAGAACGGATTCTTTGTAAGGAGATTGATGAAGATGGGATTGAGCTCCACTCCTGTGATGTCGGGAACCCCAAAAAAGTGAGCCGTCATCAGGTCGCGGCCGCCGCCAACTCCAATGACCGCAGATTTGCGGATACCAGGAAGGCGGTAAGCCAGGCTAGTCAGATCGTATTGCAGGAAAGAGATGGAGTCTGGCGTTCCATCGTAGTGGGACATGGGAGTGCTTGCCGCGCCATCGATATTCAGTTCCGCCTGCATAATACGCGTATTCCCCGAAAGGGCAGGGGAGACGCTCCACATGTCAGGGAAGTGCAGTGTTGGAGAGCTTGCGACGATTCGGGAATAGGAGTTCCATTTCTCGTATACGCCCAGGGCGTAGGTCTCAAAGCTGTTTTTCACCAAAATGGGACGCATGCCGACAGGCGCGATTGAATTGAGTATCGCGAACACCATGAGCGCGATCGTGATGGGAATTGGACGACGCCACCAGGACCTTGATTCCAACCGTTGCCGATCTTCGGAGGGGGCGCTGGCGGCGAATGCTATAGCGGACAGACCGCATACGGCGCCGGATGCGATCACAGCGGTCGGGCCATCCAGAAGATTGAGGAGCAGAATGACTCCCAGGCAGCCGAACGAAGCGCCCAAGAGGTCGACTCCGTAGACCTGTCCGGTGGGGAATGGGCTGCGGGTCAACGCCAGACTGACCACAACCCCCGCGAAGGCGTAGGGGATGGCCATGAAGATCAGAAGCAGACTCCACGAAACGACGGTGGTAAGCGAAAGCGAAATAATGGTGATGAGGCAAAACTGCACCATGACCGATGCAGGCATAGCCACTGCCGTTGCGAGGGCGAAGTTGGTCAGGGTAAGGGACAGCGAGTCGGATTCAAATCGCTCGCGGCGCAGATAGACCCAGACCGCGCCGACGGTCATGCCCAGCATGGCTACGCTGATCGCGAAAAAAGCCATGTAGTACCAAGCGATCACTGAAAGGATTCGCGTTTGGATGATCTGAAATGTAAGCAGTGAAAAAGTGAGGAGAAATACTCCGAAGAGGAATGGGCCTTTGCGCATGGAACAGGAAGAATTCAGGGGAGCCTCCAGCAAATTCTCTTCAAGTGCGTTTGTACGACGCAGTCTAACAGGAAAGGCTATGCGGAGTTGTCGAGAAGAGAAGCGTCGGGGTAAAAGCACGAAACCCCAGCATTTGCTGAGGTTGTGATAATTCCTTTGGATGTGCTTGGATGTCCTAAAAACAAGATTATGGCGGAGAATGGGGGATTCGAACCCCCGATAGAGCTTTCGCCCTATAACGGTTTAGCAAACCGCCGCCTTCAGCCACTCGGCCAACTCTCCGTCTGTGTTGCGGTGAGCATCTGCCTCTCGGCGATGCCCGGCTGAAGAGAATTATAGCAAGTCAGCTAGTCAGCGGGTTAGCGAGTCAGCAACTTCGTGGCATGACGACGCTTGGGGACTATATAAAGGCTGAATGGCGGTGGGGCGGGTGGGTTTGCGGCGAGCGGTGGCGGGTGGGGGGAAGATGCGGCTGCTGCCGTTAATTGCCGCGACCTACTTTATGGTTTCGGGTGGGCCGTATGGGCTGGAAGATGTGATCGGCATGGCGGGATATGTGCGGGCGCTGCTGCTGCTGCTGGTGATTCCGGTGGTGTGGAGTCTGCCGACTAGTTTAATGGTGGGGGAGCTGGCGGCAGCGATTCCGGAGGAGGGTGGGTATTACCGGTGGGTGCGGCGGGCGATGGGGGAGTTCTGGGGGTTTCAGGAGGCGTGGCTGAGCCTGGCGGCGAGCGTGTTCGATATGGCGATCTACCCGACGATCTTTGTGCTGTATATGGGGAGGATGGAACCGGCGTGGACGGCGGGGTATCGCGGGACGGCGTGGGCGCTGGGGGTGGTGGTGGTGTGCATGGCGTGGAATCTGCTGGGCGCGCGGGCGGTGGGCGAGGGGTCGGTGGGACTGTTCTGCGTGCTGCTGTCGCCGTTTGTGGTGCTGACGGCGGTGGGGTTGTGGAAGGGGCTGATGGGTGCGCATGGGTTGGCGGGCATGGGTGGTTCGGGGATGGGCGGGGGCTTGGTTGGGACAGGGTTGCCTCGGGCGGATTGGGCCGGGGCTGTGTCGGTGACGCTGTGGAACTATATGGGGTGGGACAACGCGTCGACGGTGGCTCAGGAGGTGGAGGAGCCGCAGAGGAACTATCCGCGGGCGATGCTGTTGGCGACGGGGCTGGTGGCGCTAACGTATGTGCTGCCGCTGGCGGCGGTGGGGCTGGCGGGGATTCCGGCGGCTCGGTTTTCTACGGGGGCGTGGGTGGATGCGGCGAGGGAGCTGGCGGGGCCGTGGTTGGCGGTGTGCGTGGTGCTGGGCGGGATGATCAACGGTGGGGGGATGTTCAATGCGCTGATGATGAGCTACACGCGGGTGCCGTATGCGCTGGCAGAGGAGGGGATGCTGCCGGAGGTGATGGAGCGGAAGAACAGGTGGGGTGTGCCGTGGGTGAGTTTGGCGGTGTGCTCGGTGGGGTGGGCGTTGGCGCTGCGGTTGTCGTTTGAGCGGCTGATCTCGATTGACCTGGTGCTGTATGGGGCGGCGCTGATGCTGGAGTTTGTGGCGCTGGTGGTGCTGCGAGTGAAGGAGCCTGAGTTGGCGAGGCCGTTCAAGGTGCCGGGTGGGGTTTTGGGGGCGGTGGGGATGGGGGTTGGGCCGGGGGGTCTGATCGCGTTTGCGCTTTGGGCGGCGCGGGGAGAGCGCGTGGCTGGGCTGCCGGCGCTGGAGTTTGCGGGGATTGTGGCGGCGGCGGGGCCGGTGGTTTATCTGGCGGCGCGGATGGTGCGGCGGGGGCGTTTTGCTAGCTGACGGGTGTGGCTAAAGGCGCTTGTCCTGCCGGACGGGCCCACTTCGCTAGGCCACCCCGCAAACGAAGACTTGTTTGCGGGGACCCCGGTTCGGGCGGTCACTTCGTGACTTGTGTACCGGTCTCGGCAGGATGTGGGCTTGGGCCCTCCCGTTGGTCGGGATCTGGGCTCGGCTATTTCTTTGGGACTGGCTTGGGGATGGGAGTGACCTTGTTGTCGAGGAAGCGCTGCTGGGCTTCGAGGACCTTGTTGCGGGCGAAGGAGGCGTCGCGCCAGCCTTTGACTTCTACTCGCTTGCCTTCGAGGTCCTTGTAGATGGCGAAGAAGTGGGTGATCTCCTTGAGCATGTGGGGATAGATCTCGGAGAAGTTCCAGACGTCTTTGTAGCGCGGATTGTCCTGGCCGACGCAGAGGACCTTCTCGTCGCCGAGGCCCTGGTCGAGCATCTCGAGGACACCGATAGGGCGGACCTGCATGACGCAGCCGGAGAAGCTGGGGGTGTCGACGAGGACGAGGCAGTCGAGGGGGTCACCGTCGTCGCCGAGGGTGCTGGGGATGAAGCCGTAGTCGCCGGGATAGTGGACGGGGGAGTAGAGGTTGCGATCGAGGCGGAAGACGTGGAGCTCTTTGTCGTACTCGTATTTGTTGACACCCTCGTAGGGAATCTCGATGACTGCGTTGATGACCTCGGGGCTGTGAGGCCCTACGGGGAGTTCCAGGTAGTTCGTCATAAAGGCTGGGATCTCTTCTCTTGTCCAACAAAAATTTAGGCGGCGGTCGGCGTTGTGTTTCTGTGGCCGAGCTTGCCTTGGCGGAGGTTCGTGACCTCGATTGAGGACGAAGGCTGCACCTTGTCTATAATCAGACAAGATGAAGGCTCATGTCTATGTCACGCTGAAACGAACGGTGCTGGATGCCCAGGGGCAGACGGTTGCAGATGCATTGCGGCGGATGGAATATCGCGGCGTTGCCGATGTGCGGCAGGGGAAGTATTTCCTGCTGACCTTGGAGAATGGATTGGAACAGAGCGCCGCGCAGGCCGAGGTGGAGCGGATTGCGCGTGAGGTGCTGACAAACCCTGTGATTGAGGAGTTTACGTTCCGGCTTGAGGCCTGAGCGCAGGCTTTTTGGGGCGATAGTCGACGATAAATTGACGTGATTTTTTCGGGGTCATGAACAGCTGGAGCTGATGCGAGTTCGCGTGGCGAGCCATGGGTGCTAGGCTTAAAAGGTTATAGAGGACGAGCCTTTTGAGTGATGCGATTGTGGAAAGTGCGGCAGTGAATTCTGTCGATGCGGGTTCGGGCCGCAGCAGATTTGTGCGGGCGTGCCTGCGTCGTCCAGTGGACAGGACGCCGGTGTGGTTTTTGCGGCAGGCAGGGCGGTACATGCCGGAGTATATGGCCGTGCGGAAGCACCATTCGCTGCTGGAGATCTGCCGGACGCCGGAGATTGCGGCCGAGGTGACAATTACGGCTGCTGAGCGGCTGGGCGTGGATGCTGCGATCATCTTTGCCGATCTGCTGCTGCCGTTTACGCCGATGGGGCTGGACTTTGAGTTTGTTGCGGGCGAAGGGCCGGTGGTTCATACGCCGATGCGGACGCTAGAGCATGTAAAGGCGCTGCGGACCGATCGCGTGGAGGAGTTGCAGTACGTTGCGCGGGCGATCGAAAAGGTTGCGAAGCACTTTGCCGCTCCGCGTGCCGATGGGGATGAGTTGGGAATCATAGGATTCTGCGGTGCTCCCTGGACGCTTGCTGGATACATGATTGAGGGCGGCAAGCAGGGTGGCGGGGACCGCAACTACATCGAGACGAAGAAGATGATGTACTCCGATGGAGCCGCATGGTCGCTGCTGATGGAGAAGATTGTTACTGTTTTAGTTGCTTATGCGCAGCAGCAGGTGGAGGCAGGCGCGGATGTGATTCAGGTCTTCGATAGCTGGGTGGGAAAACTGAGCGTTCGAGACTATCGGCAGTACTGTCTGGGCTGGACGACGGAACTGGTCGAGCGCATCAAGACACTTGGAGTGCCGGTGATCTACTTTGGCGTGGAGACTGCTTCCCTGCTGCCGGCGATGAGTGAGACGGGAGCGGATGTGATTGGGTTGGATTGGCGGACGCCGCTCGATGCCGGCTGGAAGGCTGTGGGCGCGGGCTGCGCGGTACAGGGGAATCTTGATCCGATTGCGCTGTTTGCAAACGAAGAGGTGTTGAAGGAGCAGGTGCGCGAGATTCTGGCTGCTGCTGGTGGACGGCCGGGACACATCTTCAATCTGGGCCACGGCATCGTGCCTGGGACGCCCGTCGAAAATGTGATCCGCGTGGTGGAGTGGGTCAAGGATCTGAGCAAAGAGCTGAGCGCGGTGGGAGTGACACGACGATGAGCTCTGAGACAGGTAAGAGCGCGGTACTGCTGCTGGCACATGGAACGCCGGACATGCTGGGCGAGATGGCCGAGTATCTGAACAAGGTGACCGGTGGCCGGGCGATGCCGCAGGAGGTTGTGAAAGAACTTCAGCATCGGTATGCGCAGATTGGGCTGCAGGAGGCGCCTGGGTTGGAGCCTCCGCCGCTGACGAAGTGGACGATGGTGCAGGCACATATGCTGGAGCACGTGCTGGGCTCGGGCAAGGTGTATGTCGGCATGCGCAACTGGCATCCTTATATTGCGGACACAGTCGCAGAGATGCGGCGGGATGGGGTGACGCGGATCAAGGCCGTGTGTCTAGCTCCGCAGAACTCTCGTACCAGCGTGGGACTTTACCGGAAGGCTGTGCTCTCTGCCGCGACTGGTATTGAGGTTGAGTTTGTTGCTGGATGGGCGGACAGTCCGCTGCTGGCAGAGGCGTTTGCCGAGAAACTGCGGCCGGTGTGGGCGGAAGCCTGCGCTGAGTCGGGACAGCGGGTGCCTGTGTTGTTTACCGCGCACAGCGTGCCATGCCGAACGATTATGACCGGTGAGGCTTCAATTGCGGGAGCAAGGCCGGGAACTCCGGTGCAGGATTCGCCGGACCCTTATCCGGTGGAGGCCAAGCGCACTGCACAGATGGTGGCGGAGCGGATGTCGGCAGTCGGTTTTCGCGAGAACGATTGGTACTTTGCGTTTCAAAGCCAGGGAATGAGCGGAGGACCGTGGATTGGACCTACGGTGGAGGACACGCTCAAAGCGATCAAAGCCGAAGGGCACGTGGGTGTGGTGATGCAACCGGTGGGGTTTCTCTGCGATCACGTGGAGATTCTGTACGACGTCGACATTGCTTTTCGTCAGAAAGCCATCGAGCTGGGGCTGAAGTTGTGGCGGGCGGAGAGTCTGAACGACTCCCCGGTGCTGGTGGAGGCGTTTGTGGATGTGGTCACCGGTAAATATAAGGCGACCGTCGATGAGGTGATGGTTCCGGCGTAGGTATAGGCTGTCTTGAGGGCCGAAGGCGGAGGCTGCTCTCCGCTCTTTTTATTGGCAGATGTTTTTCTGGAGAGAGAAAATGAAGCGCGTTGCGATCGTTGGCGGTGGAGTCGCAGGGCTGGCGGCGGCATATGAGCTGGCGCGGCAGGCTCGCAACGGCGCGTCGCTGCAGGTGGTGTTGTTCGAAGCCTCGACGCGGCTGGGTGGAATCATCGAGACGGTACATGAAGGTGAGTTCGTCATTGAGTGCGGACCCGATGCGTGGGTGACGGAGAAGCCGTGGGCGCGTGAGTTGGCAGAAGAGCTTGGCATGGGTGATGAAGTGATGCCTTCCAACGATGCCACGCGGAAGACCTATGTGCTGGTCGACAAGAAGCTGCAGGCGATGCCGGACGGTATGCGGATGATGGTGCCGGTCGATCTCGATGCGCTGGATGCTTCGGAGCTTTTTAGCGCGACGGCGAAGCTGGCTTATCACGAAGAGGTGGGGCGCGCGGAGCAGTTGCGGGCGGACGCTCCTGACGAGGACGAGAGCATCGCGGAGTTTGTTCGGCGCCACTTTGGGGAAGAGGTGCTGACGAAGATCGGTGCGCCTTTGCTGAGCGGTGTGTTTGGCGGCGATTTAACGAAGTTGAGTGTGCGTGCCGTGATGGCTCCCTTCGTCGCGATGGAGCGAGAGCACGGCAGCCTGATCGTCGCACTGCGGGCGCGTGATGCGGGAGCGAAGAAACACTCAGTGTTTACTACACTGCGCAGCGGTATGGGAACGCTGGTGGATCGTATGATCGCGGCGATTCCTGAAGACTGGATTCGGCTGGCTGCCGAAGTGCGATTTGTGTCGTACGGCGACGAAGGGTGGCTGGTGGGAACAGCTCGCGGTGTGGAACGGTTCGATGCCGTGATGATGGCTGCTCCTCTTGATGTTGCTTGCTCCTTGCTGAAGCCGGTGGACGCGGAGATGGCTCCGTTGATGGAGATGGAGGCAAGCTCTGCGGTGGTGGTGGCATTTGGATTTCCTGACGCGGCGAGGTTTCCCGTTCCGCCTGGATTTGGCTTTCTGGTGCCCCCGGGCTCCGATAGTCTGCTGCTTGCGGCGACCTTTGTCGATCAGAAGTTTGAAGATAGGGTGCCGCCTGGTGGGCGCTTAGTGCGAGCCTTCTTTGGTGGCAAAGCTGCCGAACGGCTGATGCGATGCGGTAACGATGAGACTGCCGCAGTGGCGCGGATGGAGCTGGCGAGGATTCTGGGGCCGTTGCCGGAGCCTCAGGTGACCGTGGTTCGGCGATGGCCGCGGAGCCTCCCGCAGTATGCCGTCGCGCATCTGGAACGGATGAAGAGGCTCGATGAACGAGTGAGTGCACTCGATGGACTATCGCTGCTTGGCAACGGATATCGCGGCGTAGGCGTGCCCGATCTAATTCGGGATGCTCGGGTTGCGGCGAGGAGAATCGTTGGTAAGAGCGAAAGTCTCACCGGGGTCGCGGAGTTGTAAAGATTTGACCCGGCGGGGTGACCGGGATAGTCTTTTCTACACTGGTGTTGGGAAGACGGTGTGAATCCGTCGCTACCCCGTAACTGTAAGCGCTGAGAGTTTTGACGATTGGTACTAAGCCACTGGGATTTGTCCTGGGAAGGTGAGTCAAAGCTCGATGAGGCGTAAGTCAGGAGACCTGCCGGTGGCCGACCAGGCTTGATTCAGCTTCGCTGGGAGAGCTGGAGAGCATTCTCGCTGACTGCAATAGGTCTGCCCGAGCGCTGCCTAAAATTCATCCCGCTCTGCTCGATTGCTTCGAAAGATGCCGGGCAAGGAGCTAACGATGCAGGAGATGCGCCAGAGTTCCGTGACACTCGTTCTTGGCGGCGTTCGCAGCGGCAAGAGCCGTTATGCGCAACAACTTGCAGAGCGGGAGAGCCGCGTAATCTTTGTAGCGACGGCGAAGGCTTCGGACGACGAGATGCGGAGGAAGATCGAACGGCATCGCGAAGAGCGGTTGGCGGAGTGGACTACCGTGGAGGAGCCGCTGGAGTTGGTTCAGGTATTGACGCAGCGTGGACCCAGCTGCGATGTGATGGTGGTGGATTGCCTGACGATCTTCGCGGCGAATCTGCTTGAGGCGGAGGGCGACGATCAGGGTGCTGTGGATCGGCGCGTTGAGGCTTTATGTGCGGCATTGCGGTCGGCTAGTTGCTCGGTTGTGCTGGTTTCAAATGAGGTGGGCAGCGGAGTGGTGCCGGCGTATCCGTTGGGGCGGCGTTATCGCGATCTGCTGGGCGAGATCAATCAGAGCGTGGCGAGAGTCGCCGATGATGTGGTGCTGATGGTAGCTGGACTGCCGCTTGCCTTGAAGGGACACCTCGAGGTTACTCTGTGAGAGGGCTGTTGATTTCGGGCGCGGCTAGCGGCGTGGGGAAGACTACAGTTGCGCTTGCGATTATGGCGGGCCTGCGACGACGTGGACTTGCAGTGCAGCCGTTCAAATGTGGGCCCGACTTTCTGGATACCGGACATCACACACGAATATGTGGGCGAAAGGCTCGTAATCTTGATACGTGGATGCTGAGCGAAGGGGCGAACCGCAGTGTTCTGCGTGATACAGCACGGGGCGCGGATGTTCTGGTCGCTGAAGGCATGATGGGCTTGTTCGACGGGAAGAGCGGGAACACCGAAGCGGGGAGCACCTCGGAGATTGCCAAACTGCTGAAGCTGCCGGTGGTGCTGGTGGTCGATGCGGCTAAGACTGCGCGAAGCATCGCAGCGGTGGTGCTCGGCTTTGAGATGTTCGATCCCGAGTTACGGCTTGCGGGTGTGATTCTGAATCGGGTTGCGACAGAGAGACATTACGAGATGCTGCGGGCGGCGATTGAGACCAACTGCAGGACAAAGATTCTGGGTTGGCTGCCGCGAGATCAGACGATCGCGATTCCTGAGCGACATCTTGGCTTGCGGGGTGCGGCAGAAGCTGCGATTGGTGAGGATGCTGCGATCGATACACTGGCTGCGCTTGCGGAAAAGTTCTTCGATCTGGATCGCTTGCTTGAGCTGCAGTGTGGTTTGGAGCTGAACGAGGATCATGATTTCGGCGTGAGGCGTTCGCAATCAGAAGAAGGTGTGCGAATCGGCGTGCCGTCTGATCACGCTTTCTCGTTCTACTACGAGGACAATCTGGACCTGCTGCGCGAACAGGGAGCCGAGATCGTTTGGTTCAGTCCACTGCACGACAGGTGTCTTCCAGCCAGACTGGACGGGCTGTATCTAGGAGGAGGATATCCCGAACTTCATGCAGAAAAGTTGAGCAGCAATCGTGGGATGCTCGAGGATGTTCGCGCTTTCGCTGCTTCGGGGAGACCGGTCTATGCGGAGTGCGGCGGGATGATCTATCTGTCCAGGAGCCTCAGCACCAACGATGGGGAGACGTATACGATGGCTGGCGTGCTGCCGCTGTCAATGCAGATGACCGACAAGCTCGTGCAGTTCGGATACGTCACTGTTGAGTTCACGGAAGACTGTCTGCTGGGCGTGAAAGGAACCACAGTTCGCGGGCATAGCTTTCACTATTCATGCCTTGTGTCACGTGGAGAGGTGGCAACAACTTATCGGGTGCAGTACTCCATGTCTGGGAAAGAAGAACTTGAAGGATTTCAGCAGGGCAATGTGCTGGCCAGCTATGTTCATCTGCACTTGCGAGCGAATCTCACCATCGCGAGAGATCTTGTCGCTGCCATGCGACGAGCGCGCCCACTGCAGACGGTGGCGCGGTGAGCGACTCTAACGTCATGTCGACAATTGAGCCCACCAGCGAGCAATGGCTGGCAAAGGCACGAGCGCATCTCGATACTTTGACCAAGCCGCTGGGCAGCCTTGGCCGGTTGGAAGATTTTGCGGCGCAGATGGTGTCGATTCGACAGCTGGGGTATACGGAGCCGCTACGCAAGGCTGTCTACATCTTTGCTGCCGATCATGGGATTACCGCTGAGGGCGTCAGTGCGTATCCAAGCGAAGTGACGCGACAGATGGTGCTTAACTTTCTTGCTCATGGTGCGGCTATCAATGTGCTTGCGAAGCTTCATGGCGTCGAGATGCATGTAGTCGATGTGGGCGTTGATGCGGACTTCGATCTGATCGACGGCCTGCTGCAGCGCAACGTGCGCAGGGGAACACGCAATATGATGCATGAGCCCGCGATGAGCAGCGACGAGCTGACGGAAGCTCTTGGTGTTGGACTTGACCTTGCTGACGATTCGAAGGCGAAGGGACACAACCTGGTCGCTGTCGGAGAGATGGGAATTGGAAATACCACGGCTGCGAGCGCCATCACGTCTCTGCTTACCCGGAAACCGGTTGAGTTCACGACCGGCATAGGAACCGGCCTGAACACCGAGGCGTTGCAGCACAAGCGCCGGATCATCGAAGCGGTTTTGCAGAAGCACTTCGGAGAAGCGGGAGGCGACACTCTGCCTGATCCCGTCGATGTGCTCCGTATCGTCGGCGGACTGGAGATCGCCGCGATGACAGGTTTCATACTCGGCGCAGCGCGGCATGGAATCGCGGTAGTCGTCGACGGCTTCATCTCGACGGCTGCTGCTGCGGTTGCCTTTGCGTTAGTGCCGCAGGTGCGCGGCTATCTTTTTGCTGGACATCAATCCGAAGAGCCAGGGCACCAGATACTGCTCGACTATCTGGAGTTGAAGCCAATTCTCGAGTTGAATATGCGCCTCGGCGAAGGCACTGGCGCAGTCCTGGCTATGCCGATCCTCGAGTCCGCGATGTGCCTCTACAACCAGATGGCGACATTCGAATCTGCTGGTGTGAGCGAGGCTAAGGATTGACCGCAGCAGGACAGATTCGGAGGTTTGGCGAAGAGCTCGTGGTCGCCTTTCAATTTCTTACGCGAATCCCCATGCCTGCGATTGCGTTCGAGTCCGATTCCCTCTCGCGCGCCGTCAAATTCTTTCCGCTGGTTGGATTGATCGTCGGGGCAGGAGCTGTGCTACTGCAAAAGCTGCTGATAACGCACCTGACTCGCCCACTCGCCGCGCTGGTCGTGCTGACTTACCTCGTGCTGATTACCGGCTTTCTGCACGAAGATGGCCTTGCTGATACTGCAGACGGTTTCGGTGGCGGCTGGACGAAGGATCGGGTATTGGCCATCCTGCGCGACAGCAGGATTGGAAGTTATGGTGCAACCGCTCTTGTCCTGTCGTTGCTGGCGCGTTATCTACTGCTGTCTTCGATACCGATGGAGCACTTTGCCGCATACGTCATCTCGGCCCACGTGCTCTGCCGATGGAGCTCCCTTCCGCTGAGTTATTTTCTTCCCCCTGCTCGAGAACAGGAGGGACAAGGTGCGCGCATCGCTCGACTCACATCCCTCCCTTCGCTGTTGTTCGGTTCACTCGTTGCTGCCGGGATAGTGATCTTCGCTCTTCGAAGAGCCTCCATGCAACCTCTTCTTGTCTCTCTCGTTATAGTGATATTGAGTGGTTGGTTCTACTATCGAAAGATCGATGGCGTGACTGGAGATTGCTTCGGTGCAACCAATCAGCTCACCGAAATCGCGGTTTACTTTTGTGGGATATGGATCGCATGAGCGAGATACTCTTCGTTCGTCATGCAGAGACAGATATGGCGGGGACCTTCTGCGGCCACTCCGACCCTGAGGTTAATGCGCTTGGTCGTGAACAGATCTCCGAGTTGATCCACAGACTTCAACATGAGAATATCGACGTCGTTTACACGAGCGATCTGCGCCGCGCCGTGGCGACCGCCAACGCAATCGCCGAGGCATTCGGAGTCGGATGCCATGCGCGTCTGGCACTGCGCGAGATCGGCTTCGGGACATGGGAGGGGCTTAGCTGGCAGGAGATTGAGCAACGGGATGCGGTTTATGCTCGTCGCTGGATAGCGGAATATCCAATGCTGCCGACGCCTAATGGGGAAGCTTTCAGCGACTTTGAACGACGTGTGTTGAGAGAGGTAGAGTTCTTGTCCACGGAGGCTGCGGAGCAAAAGATCGCGGTTGTGACGCACGCGGGAGTGCTGAGAACCGTGCTGTGCTCGCTGAACAACTGCAGTCAGGACGATGCCTGGAGGCAGACCAAGACTTACTGTGCGATCGTTCGACATACTGTTGCACCATCGCTCCAGGCGCAGAGCATAGGAGCGCGCTCATGACTTCCCGTAAGGTTGATGTACATGAGTTGATAGCCTGGGGTTTGGATGAGTACTCCTACCGCGACGACGCCGCAGGTTTCGATTCGATGGAGTTAGATGCCCGAATCGGACAAGCAAGCGCGAGATTAGCCGAACGTGATCGTTACACAAGTGCCAGCGCCTTGCTCGACCAAGAGACACGAGACATTCAACCTTTGTTCGCGACGGCAACGCAACGCGAAGACTTACTCTTGGAGTATCGGGGCCTCGACTGGACGCTGGGCGTGGTCGACCTGCGCCTTCTGCTTGCATTTCAACGCAGGTTGATCTTTAGTCCGTCGCAGCAAGTTTCGACCATACCAGTGCAAGGTGATTGGCCCGGATTGATCTCACTCGCAGTCGGCTCACAACGAAGCACCGAGCATGTTCTGGTTCGTAACGGCAGCGATATTGACCGCTTGGATATTGGTCTGCATTCGAGCAATCCTGACCTGCAGCTACGATTGACTCCGAAGACGAGCGGATGCGGAGCTTTGCCACTTTCGCTTTATGGCGGCAGCCCTTTCTTCGAAGTAGCAGAGTTTCGCGGACGGTGGTTTTTGCGCGATGGCTATCATCGCGCCTACCATTTGTTGCAGGCGGGAGTAAATCGCATTCCCGCAGTGGTGATCTATGCCCGGAGCATCGAGGAACTTGGCGCGACCGCCTCATGGTTTTTTGATGAAGAGCAGCTGTTCTCTGACCGCCCTCCACAGGTCAAGGATTTTCTTGATAGCGGCATGATCCTGAGCTACGAAAGAACTGCTCTTCGCAAAGTCATTCGTATTCGTGTGGAAGAGTCGCTGGAGCCATTTGACGAAGTTCAAGAACAAGGGGAGAGACTATGAGCATCGCAACAAAACGAGGAGATGGCGGCCAGACTGGACTGGCCGGCGGGATTCGCATCTCGAAGGCTGACTTGCGCGTTGAAGCTTACGGGACGGTCGACGAGTTGAACTCGACTCTAGGCTTTGCCCGAAGCATCTGCACGAACAAGGAGATCCATGACTGGACCGAGACGATTCAACGCACGCTGTTTCGAGTGGGGTCCGCGCTGGCTACTCCGCCGGAGAGCAAGAAGAGCCCACCGTCTGTTTTGACCGAAGACGTTGATATGCTGACCAATCTGGTTCATCAGATCGAGGCGACCGAAGGCATACTCTCCGACTGGTCTTTGCCTGGTGCGCACACCGAGTCTGCCGCTTACGAAGTTGCTCGCACGGTTTGCCGGCGCGCAGAGCGAAATGCGGTTCGACTTGCGAACAGTGGCGTGGAGATTAAGCCTGAAATACTCTCGTACCTCAACCGACTGTCAGATGTAATCTGGCTCTTTGGGCGACTCATTGAAGTAAAGGCGGGCGTAGATGCGCGGTTGCGCAGCGGCGACACTGCTGGACCGAAGTGGTCAAGGGCATGGAAATGACGAAGGCTACAGGCTTCGACGAGAGTGAGCGAAACGCCGTTTACCGGGCTATTCGCGAGCGGAGAGATGTACGCCGCGGCTTTCTACCGGAGCCTATTCCAAACGAACTGTTATATCGGCTGCTTGAAGCCGCACACAACGCACCTTCCGTTGGCCTGATGCAGCCATGGCGATTCATCGTCGTGCGCGAACTCGCCGTGCGTCAAAAGGTCCACCAGATCTTTCTCGATGCCAACAAACAGGCACTCGCGAGCTACGAGGGAGAAAAACAACAGAGCTATGCGGGGATGAAGCTCGAAGGCATACTCGAAGCACCACAGAATCTGTGCATCGTGTGTGATTCGCAGAGCAGCCAGGGGCACCAGCTAGGGCGACGCACGATGCCTGAGACCGCAATCTACTCGGCTGTCTGCGCAATTCAGAATCTGTGGCTCGCCGCAAGAGCCGAGGGCATTGGCGTTGGCTGGGTGAGTATTCTCGAGCCAACTTTGTTACGCGAAGCTCTGAAGATTCCCGGCCATATCATCCCGGTGGCTTATCTGTGCCTGGGATACGTCGATGCGTTTGCGACAGAGCCGGATCTGGAGCGCGCAGGATGGGAGACGAGAACGCCTCTGAAGAACGTGCTCTCGCTGGATGAATATGACAGCAGCTGGGACAAAGGACGGCCGGCATCGTGAGAGCGCGAGCAATCATGGTTTTGGGTACGGGCTCTCATGTCGGCAAGTCGTTATTGACTGTTGCTCTATGTCGCGTCTTCGCGCAACACGGTTATCGCGTTGCTCCATTCAAATCGCAGAATATGTCGTTGAACTCTGCAGCAACTATTGAGGGTCTCGAGATCGGGCGCGCGCAAGCGTTGCAGGCGGAGGCCGCCGGAGTTGCCCCGTCGGTCCACATGAATCCGATTTTGATCAAGCCGTCGGGCGATCAGTCTTCCCAGGTGGTTGTGCGCGGCAGGATCTGGGGACGTGTCACGGCAGCGGACTATCATCGGCGGCGCATAGAAGAGTTGCTGCCGGTGGTATGCGAGAGCTATGATTCGCTGGCCTCTCAGTACGACGTGATCATTCTCGAGGGCGCCGGATCGCCCGCGGAGATCAATCTTAAGCAACATGACATTGCGAACATGCGAATGGCAGAGATGGCTGATGCCAGCTGTCTGCTTGTTGGGGATATAGATCGGGGAGGGGTCTTCGCGTCGCTGCTGGGGACGCTGGAACTGCTGGAGCCCGACGAGCGGCGGCGGGTTCGTGGATTCGCGATCAATAAATTCCGCGGCGATGCAAACCTCTTAGAGCCCGGCATACGAATGATGGAAGAGCGTGTGAACAAACCATGCCTCGGTGTAGTTCCCTATCTGACTTCTCTCATGCTCGAAGAGGAAGACAGCCTGGGTCTGCCTGTGTCGGCTCAAACTCAGTGGACGGGAGAGCAGATTGCAGACCGATCGACTGATCGCGCTTTGCGGATCGTTGTGATTGCGCTCCCCTCTTTTTCGAACTTCACTGACTTCGATTCTTTGCGCGCGGAACCATCTGTATCTCTTCTGTTCTGTCGCACAGCAGAGGCAATCGCACACGCTGATGTAGTCATTCTGCCTGGCAGTAAGCAGACCGTAGATGACCTGTTGTGGATGAGAAGTTCAGGGTTGGATGTCGCTATAAAGCGATACGCGCAGAGAGGTCTTGTTGCAGGTATCTGCGGTGGCATGCAGATGCTCGGCAAGGCAATCAGCGACCCTTCCGGGATGGAGCACAAGGGATCGGTTGCGGGTATGGGTTTGCTGCCTATCAGCACCGTCATGCATACCGAGAAGGTGACCCGAAATGCGAAAGGCGAGGTAGAGGTTGCGGTTCTCTTCGGGCAACCCATTACTGACAGCCGGCTCGCAGGATATGAAATTCATATTGGACACACTGACTATGAGATTGGAGCAAAGCACTTCTCGACTCTCTCCTCTGAGAACGGCTCGTCCAGCAGAAGCAGAGATGGCTGCGTCAGCGCTGACACACGCGTCTTCGGCACCTATCTCCACGGAATCTTCGACGATGACAGCTTCCGTCATCAGTTTCTCAGTGCCGCTCGCGGGTTTCACAAGCTCTCCGCACCGACGAAGATGAATCCATGGAAGCAACTTCGGGAAGACTCCCTGAATAGGCTGGCGCGCGAGGTAGAAAGCTCGCTTGATATGAAAGAAATCTTCGAATGGGTGGGCCTGCCTTACGAGGTCCCTCCTCCGGAAGACGCATCCCCGCAGCGTCGAGGTTCTGGTGTGGCGCGATGAGTCGTCGAAGTGTTCTCGCAGCAGCATATTTGTTCGACTGGGTGGCCGGCGATCCTGAATGGTTCCCTCATCCCGTTCGATTGATTGGCAAAGGCATAGAAGGGGGAGAGTTAATTCTACGAAGGCCTGGACAGACTCCCGCAGTTGAGCTTGCCGCTGGTGGAGTGCTGACCTTTGGCATAGTCGTTGCGACGTATCTAGCTACGGCAAAGACGATTGTCTTGGCGCATAAAAGGGACCGGCGGCTGGGATTCGCGGTGGAGATGCTGCTCGCATGGACGTGCCTTGCATCGCGCAGTCTGCACAACGAAGCTTCCGCTGTCATCGACGCTATGGAGGAAGGCGACAACATTCTAGCGCAACAGCGGCTGGCACGAATCGTCGGTCGCGATACTCAGGCACTCGACCAGCATGAGATCAGCCGCGCGGTAATCGAGACCGTTGCAGAGAGTAGCTCGGATGGCGTCGTCGCGCCGCTCTTTTACATGGCTATCGGAGGGGTTCCGCTTGCTATGGCCTACAAGGCGATCAACACTCTCGATTCGATGATCGGCCATGCAGATGATAGATATTTTTACTTCGGAAAGATCGCAGCGCGGCTCGATGATGTGACCAATTTTGTACCGTCACGATTGACAGCCCTGGGCATAGCGGCAGCAGCCACCGTAGAAGACGCGAATCCTGCGGCGGCGCTTGAAACATGGCGACGCGACGGCATGAAACACAAAAGTCCGAATGCCGGACAGCCAGAGAGCGCCATGGCGGGTGCGCTGCGTGTTCGGCTGGGAGGGAAAAATTACTACGCTGGTGAGCCAATGGCAGCGCCTCTGCTTGGAGCGGATTTTCCGCCGCCTGATGCGCTCAAGGCAAGACAGGCAATCAGGATTGTCGCAGTCGTCTCTGCCGTTGCAGCAGCTGCTGTACTGTTACTGCACAGGGGACGAAGATGAAGAATCCTCCGCAGGTTTTCTTGCCGGCACACGGTGGGCAACTCCGTCTGATCGCTGCGCGATATGGAGTTCCGGCCGAGAAACTTATTGATTTCAGCGCCAACATCAACCCGACTGGTCCTCCTCCGTCGGTGCTTGCGGCTCTAAATCGAGCCTTAGCAGACCCCACCACGCTGACAGCATATCCCGACCTTGAACTCACCGAGCTCAAGAAGATACTGGCGAAAACTGCGAAGATCTTGCCAGAAAACATCGCCGTGGCGAATGGCTTCGTACCGCTGCTCGAAGCCGCTCTGCGTTCGCTCAGGATTGCACGTTGTCTTCTGCCTGTGCCCTCGTTCAGCGAGTATCGGCGCACGCTCGAGAACGCCGGCGTCGAGGTCGTTCCATACTGCCTCTCTCAGGAAAATAGTTTCTCGTACGCTCCGGACTCCGTGTTGCAGGCTGTGCTGGAAGAGGGGTGCGACGCAATCCTGCTGGCGAATCCGCAGAATCCTTCTGGCGTACTTTGCGAAGCCGAGAGGCTGCGATGCCTCGTGGATATGGCCGCAGAGCATGGAATCAAGGTGCTGCTTGATGAAGCTTTCATAGACTATGTTCCAGCACAGTCCCTCACGCAGACTGCCACCGAACTCGAGAATTTGGTTGTGTTCCATTCTGTCACAAAATTTTTTGCCATCCCCGGATTACGCGTCGCCTATGCCGTCAGCAGTGCTTCCTCAATAGACGATCTGAATCGCAGGCTTGCGCCCTGGCCAGTTACAACTTTAGCCTCGAGTGCGGTCTGCGCTGCTTTGCAGGACGACGCTTATGCGGAGGACACTCGCAGAAAGAACTCCCTGCAACGAAACTGTCTGGTGCGGGAACTCGCTCGCCTGAAGATCATCACATATCCCTCGAGCACGAACTTCCTGCTGTTACGATTTTCCGCGGAGGTGGACGTCTCGCTGCTTTGGAAAAAGATGATCGTTGAACACCAGATCGTGCTTCGTTCCTGCATCAACTTTGAAGGACTCGCAGCAGGTCACCTGCGAATCGCAGTCCGTTCCGAAGCAGACAATGAGAAATTGATTCGCGGTCTGGAGGGAGCGCTCTGCCGAGCGAAAGAGTAATGGTCGGGGCGGAGGGATTCGAACCCCCGACCCTCTGGTCCCAAACCAGATGCGCTACCAGACTGCGCTACGCCCCGACTTCATTTAGTTTATCGCATCGAGCCAGCCACCGCGATCAGAGTGTTCGAAACATGCCGTGGCTGCTTGTACCGAAGAGTGCGTGGAAGAGACCGTCAAAGACCCACGTGAGCAGAAGGAGCGGCAGAATGACCAGCCCAGCCAACACAAGACAGAGCACCCCAAGAAAAAGCCAGCTCTGCAGCGTATGTTTGCGCGGCTCATCTACGCTGCCGACTAGAAGAGCGTAGTTCCGTCGATTCGCACGCCACGCGATGTCAAACATATCGCCTAGAACCGGAACAGACCCCACCACAACTTCGATCGCAACGTTGGCCACCATGCGCGCCACGGTGGCATACGATACGCCACGCACCCACGCCGCGATGATGATGATGCAAGAGGCGATCCCGCCGATCAAATCTCCGATGCCGGGAATGAAGCCCACAATCCCGTCCAGACCGAATCGGATCGAGGTGCCGGGAATTCTGATGAAATCGTCTAAAACATGCGAAAGCAGGTCCAGATTCTCGTCATCAAAGGCTTTTCCACCACGCTTCAGGCGAGGGGACAGGACCTCAGGCTTTGCGGTAAACGGCATCGGACCCTCCTCGCCCCAACCGAGAGATTGTCCCGCAGGCGGCCAGTGCTATAATTCCAGTATACGGCGGCTATAGTTCAGTGGCAGAACGCCGCTCTGTGGCAGCGGATGTCGTGGGTTCGAAACCCACTAGCCGCCCCAAACTTCTCAAATCTTCAGACTGCGGATCAACCTTGCCCCGCGTTCCCAAATCCTCAACGCCCGTCCCGGTCGCCGCTCCGAAACCCTTCGCGCGCCTCTACGCCGGGACATCGGGTTGGGCCTATCCGAGCTGGAAGCCGGAGTTCTATCCTGCGGGCACGCCAGCGAAGAAATTTCTAGAGTTCTACGCCTCGCAACTCACCTCGGTAGAGGTCAACTACACCTTCCGTGCCCTGCCGACGGCGAAGATACTTGAGAGCTGGCTCGCTTCGACCCCGTCAGAGTTTCGCTTCAGCTTCAAGGCACCACAACGCATCACCCACCTCAAGCGACTGCGCAACTGCGAAGAACTTGTAGCTCAGTTTGTGGCAACCCTTGAACCAGTTCGTCAGGCGGGCAAACTTGGCCTTCTGCTCTTTCAGCTTCCCCCTAACTTCAAGGCTGACGCCGAACTTCTCAGCACCTTCCTTTTTCTCTCCGCCCTTCACGAAAACAGCGCCCCGCCGATCGCCTTTGAATTTCGCCACGAGTCCTGGTTCGACGAGAAGATCTATGCGGTCTTGCGCGAACACAACGCAGCGGTCTGCATCGCCGAGAGCGATGACCTGCTAACGCCGGAGGTACACACCGCGAAGGACCATACCTGCTACCGGCTGCGGCGAAGCAGCGGCTACTCGCCAATCGAGCTTGACGCCTTCGCGCAGCGTTTCGCAACTCTCGCCCAGCAGCGCGATGTCTACGTCTACTTCAAGCACGAGGACGAGCCAACCGGAGCACTCAACGCCACGCAATTTCTTGCTCGCATCCAGGCACTGGCGGAGAAACAGTGACGCAGACAGCCGAGATCGAGAGCATCGAGAGCCACGCCGTAGAGTTTCAGCCTCGGCGTTTCATCATCAACGGACATCTGCAGACGATCATGGGCAACTACCTGCCGCGACTCAACAGTCTGCCCGCGCCCGAGGCAACGCTCGTCGAGGTTTCGCCGACCACAACCAGCCAGATCGCAAGCCAGGTCCTATGCCACTGTCATTGGCAGCCCGAGGACGTTCGCTCCTCCCGCCCAACCGCCATCCTCGTGCATGGGCTGGAAGGCTCTTCGAACTCGCAGTACGTCATCGGCAACTCGAACAAGCTCTGGCGAGCCGGATGCAACATCATCCGCATGAACATGCGTAACTGCGGAGGCACCGAGGCGCTCACGCCGACGCTCTACCATTCGGGGCTTTCCAACGATGTACTCGCCGTAGTGAACTTCTTCGTCGCACAACACGGGCTGCGGTCGATCTCCTTGATCGGCTACTCGATGGGCGGAAATCTGGTCCTCAAGCTTGCCGGCGAGCTTGGCTCCGCTGCTCCACCAGAGCTGCACTCCGTCATCGGTGTATCGCCCGCGCTCGATCTTGGCGCATCGGCTGACGCTCTGCATCGCCCGCACAATCGGATCTACGAGATGAAGTTCCTGCGCGCTCTCCTAAGTCGCTATCGCCGCAAGGTCGCACTGTTTCCCCATGTCTACAATCCCAATCTCGCCACCGGAATACGCTCTCTGCGCGAGCTGGATGATCGCATCACCGCCTTCTATTCAGGGTTCACCGGCGCGGAAGACTACTACTATCGTGCCGCTGCCGCCCGCGTCATCGACCAGATCGCCGTACCGACACTCGTCCTCCATGCGCTGGACGATCCCTTCGTCCGCATCACCGATGAGAGTTGCAGCAGACTCGATGCGAATCCGAATATCCAGCTGATCACGACCCATCACGGCGGCCACTGCGCCTTTCTTGCGCAGCCCGACGCCGACACCGGCTACGACGGCTACTGGGCCGAGCACACCCTGCTGCGCTTCCTGCTCGCCAACGCATAAGATAGTTCCTAATGCTCTCTGACTGGTCCGCCGAATGTTCTTCAGACGATCCTGTACTCGTGGTTCCCTGGTCTGACCCATCCGATCCCTCCGGCAATCGCAGATTCATCGATCTCCGCGAAAACCCCTACGATCTCGACCACCTCCCCGAAGTCGAACAGCATCCCCCGCTGATGCATGCCCTGCGCGCGCTCAACGCCCCGCGATCCGCTGTCTTCACCGCGAAGTGCGATGCATGGCCGCTCGAAGCAGATGAGCTCGACGATCTTCGCGCAAATCTTGACGCCAGCTCCGACGATGCCCCGGCAGGCTTCGGCAGCTACATCGACCTCCTCTGGCGTGAGCGATCTCTCTTCGCCTCCTACCACCAGATGGAGCAGAGGGTACATCGTTTGACACGCCACTCCTCTCCGCTCGATCAGCCCTACGCCATGCTCGACTGCGTCATCCGTCCTGCACTCGTCGATCTCGCTGGCCCGCAGGAGGGTTTTGCCGTCAGCCTGTATGTGAAGGCCATCGGCCACGACCCCCACGCCGCGGAACAGAACTGGGCCTCGGCTCTGGACGCGGTCGTCGCACTGTTGCGCAGCAAGGATCTTGCCCTGGGCTAGCCGCCAATTTTCCAAACCCGAACCCTCGCCTTCCCCGATACAATCGATAGAGACGCGCGCGGGCGAGTAGCTCAATTGGATAGAGCACGAGCCTTCTAAGCTCGGGGTTGTGGGTTCGATCCCCGCCTCGCCCACCATCCGCACCAGGCGTCTGCGACTCCCAAACCTCCCTACCCTTCCCGTTGGTCAGAATCATCTTCCTCGCGACCAACGGGAGCGCCAACCGAAGGGGTATACGCGTCACGAAGTGACCGCCCTCCGCGCAGGAGGCCCGTCCGGCAGGACAGCTCCTAAGCCTCGAGCAAAATATCTTCTTCCGTGATCCGGTGGTGATCTGCTCCAGCATCGCGGCTTCCGGCCGCATGTCGCAGCCCAGCCAGCGCGATAAAGCCGATCGCCAGACAACAGACTCCGTTCCACTTCCAGTGCTCCCACGCGATCGTCGCCAGAGCCGACCCCACGGCCGCCCCGCTGAAGTACACCGTCATATAGACCGTGTTGATCCGGCTGCGCGCAGAGGGCACCAGCCCGAGGATCCGCGTCTGGTTCGCCACTTGGATCATCTGCGCCCCGATATCGAGCACCAGCACTCCGGCCGCTAGCGCAATGATGTGGACTGCAATCGGCAGCCTAGTCAACTCTTCGACCCACAACAGGATGTAGGAAAACGTCAGCAGTCCTCCCCCAACCGAGATCACCCACCGTGACCCATGCCTGTCCGACAGCCTCCCCGCCAGTGGTGCGACCAATGCTCCCGCCGCGCCCACCACCCCGAAGGTACCGGCAACCCCCGCACCCAGCCCGTAATGGCTATGCAGCACAAAAGCCAGCGTCGTCCAGAAGCAGCTGAACGACGCAAAGACAAGCGCGCCGACAACAGAGGATTCCCGCAACACAGGCTGCGTGCGAAAGAGCGTCCAGAGCGACCTCATCGCATCCGCATAGCGCAACTTTTGCTTCGGCGGCAGTTTGGGCATCACCCTCCCCATCAGCGGAACAAAGGCTGCATTCACCACCGCCGCCACCACAAAGACCCAGCGCCAGCCGTGGATGCCGCTCACCCACCCAGCAAAGGTGCGCGCCAGCAGAATACCCAGCAGCAGCCCGGTCATCACCGTACCGATAGCCCGGCCGCGCTTTTCATGCGAAACCAGATCGGGCGCAATCGGAAGCGCAACGTGGGTGACCGACGCAAAGAGTCCAATCAACACACTCGCAGCAATCAGCCAGGTTAGTCCAGGGGCAACCGCAACCAGCAGAAGCGCAATCGCCTCCGCGCCATACATCTTCATCATCAACGCACGGCGCTCCAGCACATCGCCCAGCGGAACAAAGGACAGCAAGCCACACGCGTAACCCACCTGCGTCGCCACCGCCACGAAGCCCACATGACCAGCCGTAACCCCGTAGGAGCGGCCCATCTCCAGCAGAAGCGGCTGGTTGTAGTACATCGTCGAAACGCCCACAGCGCAGGCCATCCCCAGAAAAGGCAGTGGGGCACGTTTTTCGGATTGCAATAAAGTGGTCATACCAATGCTCTAACTCAAGTGTAAAGCATTGGAGCAGATTCGACCAGAGGCCGGGATCGATGTGGCGCCGCTAAACCTTGCCCAGCGTCAACTTAGCAATGGTCGCTAGCTGCATAAACGAAGTGCCTTCATAGATCTTGCCGATCTTCGCGTCGCGGTACAGCTTCTCGACTGGGTAGTCCTTCACAAAGCCCGATCCCCCATAGACCTCGACCGCGAGACTGGCAACGCGCTCCGCCACCTGCGACGTGAAGTACTTGCACATCGCCGCCTCCTTCAGGAAGTCGAGCTTCGCGTCCTTCAGCCGAGCTGCGTTATAGACCATCAGCCGCGCCGCCTCGATCTCAGTCGCCATCTCGGCCAGCTGAAACTGCATCGCCTGAAACTCCACCAGCGTCTTGCCGAACTGCTTGCGCTCCTTCGCCCACTTGGCCGCATAGCCCCACGCACCTTCGGCCAGCCCCAGCATCTGCGAGCCAATCCCAATACGGCCTTCGTTCAGCGTCTCGATAGCGATCTTGTATCCCTTGCCCGGCTCGCCCAGCACCTGCGCCGCAGGCACAACGCAGTCGTTAAAGATAAGTTCGCACGTACTCGACGCGCGAATACCAAGCTTGTCTTCCTTCTTCCCAAGCGTAAATCCAGCCGCACCCTTCTCGACCAGAAATGCGGTAATCCCCTTGTACCCAGCCGCCGGATCAATCGTGGCAAAGACAATAAACAGTCCTGCCTCTTTCGCATTCGTAATCCACAGCTTCTGTCCGTTGAGAACATAGTCGTCCCCACGTTTCACCGCCCGCGTCTGCAGCGCAAAGGCGTCAGACCCGGACGACGCTTCGCTGAGCGCATACGATCCAATGGTGTCTGTCGCAAGGCGTGTCAGATATTTTTTCTTCTGCTCTTCATTCGCCCAACGCACCAGCGCATTGATGCACAGCGTGTTCTGCACATCGACCATCACCCCGACTGACGGATCGACCGCAGAGATCTCCTCGACCGCGAGAATCGCGTTGAAAAACGTCCCACCCGCCCCGCCGTACTCCTCGGGAATCTCGATCCCCATCAACCCAAGCTCAAAGAGTTTTCGAATAAGCCCGGCATCCATCTGCTGCGACTCATCCATGCCGCGCACCAGCGGACCGATCTGCTCCACCGCAAAACGCCGTATCGTATCGCGAAAAAGCTGCTCATCATCCCCCAACTGCGTCAACCCCATCGGTCCAACCTGCTGCGACATCCACTCACCTCAACCAGTATTCAGGAAAAGGCGAGTCTAGCACTTTGAACCCTCGACTGAATAGCCATTCACCCACCGGGCGGCCAAGAAGATGTGTCAAGTCTCCGGCGAAAGAGGACGGAAGCTATCCCGCGACCTTCACCAGCCGCCCACGCCGGGTGACGATCGAGAGCTTCTCGGTATTCAAAATCTTCCGAGCCTGCTCTCTGGCATGATTGGCCCACGGCCCCACCGGATCGAGCCGCACGTAAGCCAGCCAGTGCCGCAACGCCCGCCGACGCTGCCCCTGCCGCTCATACGCCAGCGCCAGGTTGTAGTGCGCATCCGCATACTGCGGAACCAGCGCAACAGCCTTCTGATAAGCGGTCGTCGCGTCAGCCAGCCGCTGCATCTCGTCCAGCACATTGCCCAAATCGAAGAACGCAAGCGCATACTCCGGATCGGCCACCGTCGCCTGCCGATAGAGTCCTTCCGCATCCTCAAACCGTCGCAGGTTGTAGTGGATCGTCCCGAGATTGATCAATGCCGGCGCATGCTGCGGACGCATCACCAGAATCGCCGCGTAGATCTCGGCAGCCTCCTGGATCGTAGCCGGATTTTCCTCCAGCTGCACCGCCCGCAAAAACATCTCCTGAATCTCTGCCGCCTGCCGCAGGGCAGCATCTCCCGAGCCCACGACACGAAGCTGACGCGCCGGCGCAGTCTCAAAGTCAAAGGCAAGCTGCTGCGTCAGCGGATCCATCAGCGCGCCGCCATGCCGAAAGCTCAACCGCGACCCGCGCCGCACAAAGCTCGCCTCCAGCAGCGGATTTCGCACTCCCCCCAGCCGCTGCATGGCCTCCACCGACGCTCGTATATTTTTCGCAGAGATCTTTGTCGTCGCCTGCAGATCACGCAGTCTGCGCAGCTGCCCCAGCGCGTCAAAAGAGTAGTCGTCCTTGTGAGAGATAAGTCCCGCTCGCTCCCACGCTGTTAGCTGGCGTGCCTGCAAGTGAAGGATCCGGATTACGTCTTGACGGCTATATCGGGTCACAGTGGTGTCTCAGTTGGCACCGTCTTACAAGTTCATCCTGCGAACTCTCTCTGGAGTATGCCTTCGAAACCCGCGCCAATCAAGACCAAAGCTCCTAACCTCCTCAAATAGCCGTGGATAACTCGTACCAAAATGGGTTCGCCGATCTTCAAGCCAAATTCACACTCGAAAAAATCGCAAGCCCTTCAGCTCAGACGCGGTTGTCTGCTCTTGAGATCTTCGAGCAGCCGCTCGATCTGATCCTCTCTTTCCAAAGTGTTGAGCCGATCTTCAAGAGACTGAGATTCAAGAAGGATGTGGCTGGCCAGGTTGTCGGCCTCCTCACGTTGAATGCTCGAGCGCAGCCGGTTCATGGCGGTCGATCTCTGGTGCGAGGCCGCGATCGTGCGGGCAGCGTTCGCCTTGCCTACCGTGCGGGCGCGGCGTTGCTGGGCGATCAACAACTCGCAGGCCGAGCGCGTCTCGGACAGCTTCTGTTGCAACCGATTGAAGGCGTTGCGAAGAGTCTCCGTCTCAGCCTTCTGGTCGTCAAGCTGCTGCGCAAAGTTTGCCGTCAGCTGCTGGTTGCTCAGGCTGCGCTCCAACGCAGCGCGCGCCAGATCGTCCTGCTGCTTCTGGACCGCCAGCTCGGCCTTCCGATTCCACTGGTTCATGGCATCCTCGTGCTCCTTCAGTTTTTTCTGGAGAAGGTGCTGATCGGCGATGGCGATAGCAACCTGCGTCTTGACCTGAAGAAGCTGATTTTCCATATCCAGCACGAGTTGCTTTGCCAGCTTCTCAGGATCTTCCGCCTTCTCGATAAGGTCGTTGATGTTGGCTCGTAAGAGTGTTCCTACACGCTCAAGCAGTGCCATGGGAGTTCTCCTTTACTGCGGTAGTGCGTCCGGCGCGGAGAGCGTTCTCCGCGCCGGCTGATAGATCAGGCCTGCGGACTATTGCCATCATCGCGAGGCTTCATCGCTTTGACGTTAGACATCAAATCGTGAAGATTCATGCCAGAGAGAGCTTCGAAGAGCGCGGGAACCTGGGCGGCGATCTTCGTCATCTCGCCCGTGATCTTGTTAGCTCCGGTCGCACCATCATTGCCGGTCGAGACAATCGTGATCTTGTCGACCTTGCTCAGAGGCTCGGCCATCGCGCGAACGACGTCGGCCATATTGGTAATGAGCTTGTCGACGACGGCGGCCTGCGACCACTCCTGATAAGCTTCGGCCTTCACGTTCATCGCCTTCGCCTCAGCTTCACCCTTCTGGAAGATGATGTTGGCCTCCGCCTCGCCCTGCAGCTTCGTGGCTGCGGCGCGACCCTCCGCCTCCATCATGATGCGCGACTTATCGGCCTGAGCGATATTCTCGATGCGCTGACGCTCGATCTCCGAGCCCTTGAGAACCGTAGCAATCAGCTCCTTCTCATGACGCAGAATCTCAGCCTCCTGCACCTTTACCTGCTCCTGCTTCTCAACCTGCTGCACGCGGACCTGCTCAGCAACAACCTTCTGCTGCATGACGTTCGTCTGGAGTTCGTACGCCTTATCGGCCTGGGCCTCCTGACGACGGCTCTGCTCCATGAACTGCGCCTTCTGAATATCAAGGTCACGTTGAGCCTCCGCCTGTTTAGCAAGCGATGCCGTCTCGGCGATCACACGATCCTGATCCGCCGATGCCTTAGCGACCGCTGCCTCGCGCAGTGCAATGGCGCGGCGAATCGCGGTATCGCGCTCAGCCTCCGCCGCAGCAATCTCCGCATCGCGCCGAATCCGAGCAACATCGGGACGGCCCATGTTCGTGATGTATTCGTTCTTATCGCGCACCTCGCGAATCGTAAACGAGATCACCTCCAGCCCCATCTTGCTCATGTCATCCATACAGGTAGAGCGCATCCGTTCGGCCACCATCTCAGGCTCTTTCACAATCTGCTCAACCGTAAGCTGACCAATAATGCCGCGCAAATGGCCCTCCATCACCAGCCGGATGAGGCCCTCGCGCTGATCGGGAGACTTTGTCAGAAACTGTTCCGCCGCAGTAAGGATCGACTCTTTGTCCGAACGAACTTTAATCTGCGCAACCGCTTCTACAGTCACCGCGACGCCCTGCTTAGTGTAGAGATCCTGCTGCGGCGCCACATCAAAGCTCATCAGCTCCAGCGAAAGCTGACGAGAGTTCTCCACCACCGGAAAGATCACCGCGCCCCCGCCCTTGATGACGCGCGGCCCGCGAAATCCATAGACAATAATCGCTTCGTTAGGACCAGCTTTGCGAAACATCTTAGCCATCAGAAGGGCTAATGCGAGAGTGGCGAGAACTACCAGACCAACAATAATAACGACCGAGTTCGGCATATCGTTCCTTTGTCCCGGACGGACGAGAGAGCGTGTGATGTGCTTGCCTCAAGAGAAAGTTGAGCGGGCGGAGTGCCTCGGCAAGTGAGGCCGCCTGGATCAAGAACCAAGATCAAAAAACTACGATCAGAAAACTACACCGCGTCGTGCAGTCCGTTCGCGAGTTCGTCCCATCGACGGACATAGGCAACGCCGCGGTCATAACGAATGACGACAACCTCCGTTCCGCGCGCGATGGCGCTCCCGTCTTCGCTCCGGGCAGCAGCCGCACGACGAGCCCCGGCCTGCGAAAAGATAATTTCGCCAATCCCATCTCCGTCGCGAATGGAGTCGCTCACCTCGGCGAGTACGCCCGCCATCTCCGTCTCTTCCGGCGTCAGAACACGCTCGCGAGGAAGAAGCAGTTTGAACAGGACAGCCCAGATGAGCGTGGCTCCAACAACGCCGCTCAACAATGCGATCAGCAAAATCAGCGCACCGCCGAAGATGCTGGAGTGATGCAGCAGATATCCGGCACCACCAAACCAGCAGAGAAACACCGTGATGGTGAAGCCATTCACCGCAGACAATCCAGATCCATGAGATCCAACAGATTCAGGAAATCCCCGATGCGCCCCATGCGTCGCATGACCATGAGCCACATGACCAACGTGAAACCGGCCAATATGCAGATGGGCGAAGCCCCCGACGACCGAGATCAGGCTGAGGACCAGACCGACACAAAAGCAGATGAGATAGAAGGAGTCCATATTATTTGGTGCTCCGTTTCGCAGCTTTCTTTTCAGCCGGTTGAGTTAAAGAAGCCGTCAACGAAGAGCTTTCGGGCCGAAGAACCTGAAAGAGACGATCCAGCAGCGCCGGCGTCTCGAGAATGCTCTCGATCAGAAGGAAGCAGCGCCGCGAATTGTTGTGATTCGCCAGCGCCAGCAGCGCCTGGCAGAGTGCCGGATCACGTCGAAAACGTTCGACGCCTGCGACCAGCCAGAGGTCGAGCTTGTCTTCCGCCGTTCGCAGGTCGGAGATCAACTCGGAGTGATACCCCTCGGGATCATCGACGAGATAGCCGGGATGAACCTTGAAGAACTTCGCCAGCAGCAGCCGCGTCGTATTCGTCAGGTGCGGGCGCGCTCCACTCTCAATCTGCGACAGATACGACTGGCTGATTGTTCCCTTACCTACTCTGTTGCCCGCCTTTTTGCCCGTGCCGTTTTCCTGTTGAATCACACGAACCAGCTCCTGCTGCGTCATGGCGCGATTGAGGCCGCGGAGATTGCCTTCGACCTCACGCAGATAACGAATTTTGTCACTGAGTTTCATGTCAATTGCAAATCGCAATATTTATATCGCAATATGTAATAAAAATCAAGCGCAATTTAATGCCCGACCTCAACCCGGAAAACCGCTACCCTCGAGACACCACAAGAATCTGCCGAGGCAGTTTCGATATCTCACAACCGAAACCCAGCGTATGCTGGCCACATGCTTCGGCCTGCCTGGCGTCTATCGCATTCGTGCTGCCTGCCCGCACTCCTGCTTTACGTCTCCTCCCTCGTCGTATCTCTTCCGACACTCGCGCTCGGCCAGGCGTCCCCTGTGCCGCCATCCTCGGCATCCGCTCTCGCGATCGAAGGTCTAGGCAGGGCCGTCGCACCGCTCGAGGGCCCCTGGCAGTTCCATCTGGGCGACGATCCCAACTGGGCCTCTCCCACCTTTGACGACTCCCATTGGGAACGGCTCACGGCAGAGAAGCCCTGGGGCGAGCAGGGACACCCCAGTTACACCGGCTATGCCTGGTACCGCCTGCACCTGTCGCTCAATTCGGTCCCGGGAGATCAAACCAACTTCGCCCTCCTCGTGCCGCATTTGGACGATGTGTACGAGATCTTCTGGAACGGCAACTCCATCGGCCGCAGCGGAAAGTTCCCTCCCTACCCCATCTGGTATCGATCCACCGACGCACCAGTCCTCTACCCTCTCAACCCAGGAACCCCTGAGTCCAGACCGGAACACGAGCGCCAACTTAGCGGCACGCTCGCCATCCGCGTCTGGAAGGCTCCTCTTACCTCCGAGGACTCCGGACAGTCCGGCGGCTTCGAGGGATCCCCTGTCATCGGCTATCCCGAATCCGTAGCAGCTTACAAAACCACGCTCGACTACCAGTGGCTCCGCGCCAATCAGTTCTCATTCGGCCAATACCTCCTCTACGGCATCGCCGGTCTCCTTGCCCTCTTCTCCTGGCTCCGAGATCGAGAGCAGAAAGCGCTCCTGTGGATGACCGGATTCGCCTTGACCCCGCTCCTCCGGCTAGTCCTCTATGGAATGCGTATCGCGTGGCCCGTAGGCTTATCCAACGCACTGGGACCGCCCATCTCCTCGATTCGCGACATCTCTCTCTGGTTTCTCTTGCTCTGGCTTCTACACCTCGACGACAACCCATCCTTAATACGACTCATCCGTCGCTTTGCCATCGTCAGCCTCGCAGCCAGTACTTCCGATGGCCTTCTGTCGCTCCTGGATGCGAGCGTGAGTTGGTACTGGCTCATTCAGATAACGGACGCGATCCTCACAGCGATCTACTTCATCACTGCTGCGGTTCCCCTTGCCCTCGTCGCCCTCGCTATCAAGCAGCACCGCCATTTGGATCTGGCTCGCCGGCTGCTGGTCATCGCAGCATTTCTTTGGGGCATGATTCAGGTTGTCCAGGGACTCGCCCCCCAGGGACAGCGCTTCACGCACTGGACTCTCGCCGACAAACTGCACGCCCCCCTCTTTCATCTCTATGGCAACGCCGTATCGGCACCCACGCTCGCCGGAATCTTTCTGCTTGTCGCTCTGCTGTACGCCGTCTATCGCACCTCCATGGACGACCGCCGCCGTCGCAGCCTTCTCGAGCAGGAGATGAGCAGCGCCCGCGAACTCCAGCACGTGCTCATCCCCGAAACCTTCCCGTCAATCCCAGGCTTCGCCGTCACCAGCGCCTATCGTCCAGCGCTTGAAGTCGGCGGAGACTTCTTCCAGATCATCCCCCTCGATGACGACTTCACGCTCGTCATCCTTGGCGATGTCAGTGGCAAAGGCCTCAAGGCTGCCATCGCGGTCTCACTCATCGTCGGACTGGTGCGTGTCCTGGTGGAAAACACCCACAGCCCTGCTCAATTGTTGACCGAGTTGAACCGGCGATTGAGCGGCCGCCTGCATGGCGGATTTGCCACCTGCGTGGCGCTGCGTCTCGATCCCCACGGTAACTGCGTCCTCGCCAGCGCCGGCCATCCCCCTCCCTATCTCAACGATCAAGAGGTAGTCATCCACGGCTCCTTCCCCCTCGGCTTATTCCCCACCATCGCCTACGAGGAAAGCTACCTGCACCTTCAAGTCAACGATCACCTCGCGCTCTACACCGACGGCTTGCTTGAGGCTCGCAGCAAGACCGGCGAACTCTACGGCTTCGACCGGACACGCGAACTCTTCGCTGCACTCCCCAACGCCGCTCGCGCCGCCGAAGCCGCGGTGCACTTTGGCCAGGACGACGACATCACCATCGTCACCCTGGTCCGCGTACCCGCCGGCAACGCGTCCACCGATCTCACGGCAGCCGATCGGAACCTGTAAGAACGCCTGTGAGCGGACTCACCGCAGATCAATCAATGGTGTCTTTGAGAACACTCTTGTACTTGTCATACTCCGTCTTCGTGTCGTTTCTTACCTGCTTGACGATATCGGTCCATACCGGGTTGAGCTTTGTGAGATCCACGTTCCCGCCCTCATGCGCTGCATCGAACTCTTTAGCTTTGTCCTCTCCATCCGAGTAATTCGACATGGCCTTCACGAGCTCGAAGGCCGACGCGATGACCACACCCACATCATCCTTGTAATCGTCCGGTACGCTCGCATATACCGCCGTATAGTTCTCTTCGATCCACTGGAACGCGATCGGCATCAGCACCTCACACACCCAGCGGTTATAGGCGTCCAAACCCTCGATTCCCGCGATCCACGACGGGTGCATCCCCCAATCCGGATGAACCCCGCACAGTCCATGCCTGTTACCCTTCTCAACCAAAAGCTGAGTAGTCCACTTAGTGATCCTCGGCATAGCTCTCTCTCCTCATTGATTTAAAAGCCTTTTCAAATCGAACTTTTAGTTCAGAGGGCCCCACAGCCTGACTACCTGCCCCACTTCGATCCATCGGATCACACTTCCCATCAACTACACAAAACCATCCCGAGGACAAAGCTAAGGTGCAGTGTTTATAGCATTGATTCAAGTATCGCTGCATGTTTTCAGCTGCTGACCGTCATCAATCGCCGAAACCGACTAGGAGATGGGAGCGTATGCATCGGTACTCCAAGAGTTACGAGAAAAGATCGCGATCTGCCGTTCCACAACACGACCATCAGTCTCTGCATGATAGAGATCTCCGACGACACCCCGTCCGAATGTGGAGGTGCGGTTCCACAGATACACCTAGGTTCGCCATCGCGCGGCCAGAGTTTTTCCTAAGCACTTTATTTGAGGGAGAGTTTGAATGGAGCCGATGAGCGGAGTTGAACCGCTGACCTACTGATTACGAATCAGTTGCTCTACCAACTGAGCTACATCGGCCTGTTCCTCTATTCTATCGGCTTCGTGGCCATCCGCCAAATCTTCCGTTCGTCCGGAAATTAGCTCTTGCCAAGAAAACAACCTACGCTGGAGATCAACCGCCCAGATGTTGATTCGCAATTTCGATGAAGTTCCTCGCAAGGACGCTCTCCGCACCCGCCTTCACACCAAGATCAATCGACGTCCGGCACGCATCCTTCACCTCTCGATACACCGCTCCCGGCATCGCAACCCTCGCGACACAAGCCGGAGCCAGCGTAACCCCAAGCCCTGCTGCCACCAGGCGCACCAGCGTCAGCCACTGCGGCGCATCCTGAACGATGTTCGGACGAAACCCGCTCCGTTCGCAACACGCGATCGTCCGGTCATAGGCCAGCGGCCCCATACGCCGCGCAAACATAATGAACGGTTCGCCCTCCAGCGCCTTCACGCCCAACGTCTTTCGACCAGCCAGCGGATGCGCCTCCGGCAACACAGCCACGTACTTTTCCTTCAACAACGTAGTGATGCGAATCCCCTCCGTCGGATCTCCATCCCGCAGAAACGCAAGATCGATCTGCCCATTCAACAACGCGGCAATCTGCGCAGACGTCACCAGCTCCCGCAGGCGTAGCTCCACCTTCGGATAACGGCGCCGAAAGCTCCGAATCGCAGCCGGCAGCTCCGTAAACATCACCGAACCGCTGAAACCCACCGTCAGCGTCCCCTCTTCGCCACGCCCCAACCGCCGAACCTGAGCAAAATCCTCGTCCACCTTCTCCATCGTGCTCCGCGCGCGCCTCGCAAGCAGATGTCCAGCAGCCGTCAGCTTCACTCCGCGTGTCGTCCGCTCAAACAACGCATGACCAAGCATCTGTTCCAGCCGTTTGATCTGCTGGCTCAACGGAGGCTGCGCCATCCCCAGGCGCCTCGCCGCCTTGCTGAAGTGAAGCGTCTCAGCGACCGCCAAAAAGTAGCGCAGATGCCGCAGCTCGATCTGATCATTCATATCTCAATCATATAGATCGCGACCTTTCAGCTATTGGACATCCCAAGAATCTCCTCGTAGCGTTGAGTTCAGGAGGCGTCCTCAATGACCCTTTCCGCATCGCAGAATTCAGTGGAGGTCCCATGAACAACACAGCTCTGGAGTTCAAGATCCGAGAGTTCGAACCGGGAGACGAGATCGCCTTCCGCCTCCTCAACGAAGAGTGGATCACCCGCGAGTTCGTCCTCGAGCCCAAGGACGTCTACTCCCTCTCCGACCCACAGGCAACCATCCTCGATCACGGCGGCCGCATCTTCTTCGCCATTCAAAACGGCGAGACCGTCGGCTGCTGTGCTCTGGTCGCGATGAAGCCCGGGGAGTTCGAAGTAGCCAAGATGGCCGTAACGCAAGCCTGCCAGGGAACCGGAATCGGACGCCGACTCCTCCAGGCCGTCGTCGACGAAGCAAGGACCTCAGGCGCAACCCGGCTCTATCTCGAAACCAACCACAAGCTGACCCCGGCCATTCACCTCTACGAAGCCGTCGGCTTCAAACGGCTCCCACCAGACCGTGTAGTGCCGTCTCCGTACGCCCGCGCAGACGTCTCGATGGAGCTATCGTTCCCCACTCCCTGAACAATGAGCAAAGACCAATGGCCAAAGACCCCACACGCGTCAACGTCCATCAGAGTCAAACAAGCCCGACCCACACTCACAGATCAAATATCACAGACCAAGGCTCACAGGTCACGACGACCAACACCATCAAAGTCTTCTCCTTCAGAGTCCACCATGTCGGCCGGCCAGACCAGTATCGCGAGCGCCACCAGAGCGATTGCTACTTGAAGCACCGGATGTAGACCCTGAGACATAGACGCCTCTTCCTTCGAAGAGCCTTACGTTCCCTGAGATCTTCATCGGCAGCAACACTCTCAACCGTCACGCAACGCCGCCACCACAGCAGATTCCTTCATCACAGCCATCCCACTTTGGTAACCAACTCTCTCGGAAGATAACCAAGAAAATCCCCTCCGGAAAAAGCGAAGAGGCCACCCGGCAACAGGGTGGCCTCTTCTTTAGGGAGAATAGTTCCAACGGAGGCAAAGCCATCAGAACTTTCTGGCGAAATACTAAGTTTGGCGATATGACGTGTCAAGGCCAAAACTCGACTACTGTAAGTCCTTATTCCTCAATGGTTACGGGGGTTACTCACTTGCCAACAGCGCCTCTTACATTCGCCTAATTTTCGCTTTTACCGTCCTCATCAAAATCTAAACCGCATTCCTATCAGCCGCTTAGCTTCCCCCCTGCACCATCCCCAGTGCAGATCTGCGAGCCCTCAGGTCATCCCCCGTGCTCAACCCCGGACCCCTCCGTATGAATCCGAGCCGCGCTTCCGCTCAGATCGATCCGAAGAAACTCCGGCTCCGTCGCCGCAGGCTTACCCTGAAGTACCCTGATCGCCGCCCGTCCGCCACCCAGAAACAGCGCCAGAATCACAGCCGCCAGCGCCCCCAGTCCGCAGAACACAAGGATGCTGGTCAGCAGGCTCACCGTCTTCCTGATCTCCGCATGGAACTCCGGCGGCACCGGCCTGTTCCAGGTCACCTCACTCCGCAGATGGATCCCCTCCACCAGCCTCTGCGCCTCGGCCGCACCCCAGGCCCCCGTCGTCAGCAGCACCAGCGGCCCCTCACGCCTCAGCTTCACCGTCCCCGCCGCACTGCCCTCCCGGTTCATCTCCGCCTCGATCTGTCGCCCGTGGGCGCCCGCAATCTGCGGCGTCGGGTACAGTAGCATCGTCAGCGTACCTTTCCCCTCGTACTTCGCCGTCACCACCTCGGCTGCTTTATCAAAGCCAATCATCTCCGCCGGAAGCACCCCACCCGTCGCCTGATAACCCACCGGCCCCAGAGCATATTTTATTGTCTCTGTCTTCAGACCCTTCGCTGGCAGATAAGTCGGCAACAGCGGAGGCAGGCCTTTCGGGCCACCTACCTTCGGTAGATGTGTCTCCAACTCCTTCAACATAGCAACGGTTTTGACCGACGGCGCAGTCGAATCCGCAGACACCACCGTCGTCCCACTACGAGACAGATAGCCGTTCCCAGACTCATCGCCGATCTTCGATCCGCCCGATGCAGACCCCGGCCGACGGTAGTAACTGTATGCAGACTGTGCACCCGTCGCGTCAACAAACTGACGTGCAGTGACCGTAATGGTCCAATTTTTATTCGCCGTCGAACGATAGACTCCATGCTCATAGCACTTCAGTCCATCTTCGCCTAAAACCAGAGACTCAGGCCTCTCGCTCTGGTCCGAGCACATAATTGCGCCCGTAGGCTGCGGCTCCAGGAGCCACTCCCCAATCTGGTCCGGCAGCAGGGGAGCCGGCGGCTCCACCAACATCGTCTTTGCCTCCTGCGCGCAAAGCCAACTCGCCGGCGCACCCATCACCACCAGCCCCAGCACAGCCGCCACCCGCATCCGAGAGAGAAAACCCATACGTTGGTCAGACTACACCAGCGCCCGAACGTAAGCCTAGAGCCTCGCCCCACTCCCGGGCCGCCAGCAATCCAAGCCAACCCAAAGCCACCCGAGCCTAACCCGAACCCAGCTGAAGCCAGCCAGCCGAACTCAGTCCGAAGCAATCCATCAGCATCATCCTAAGAAAACTTCAGCAGCGTCGCGGTCCCCTGCGGATCTCCCAACCCCCTGCTCGCGATCAATTCATTGATCTCCTCTAAGTATCGAGGACTATGCTCCACCGTCTTCGAGAAGGACTGCACCAGTCTGACAACATGCTCTTCCCCAAAGTTCTCCCGCGCATGACCCGCCATCCCAACCAGCAGACCATACACCAGCGCATACTGCGTCACCATCAGCATGTACTCCCCAAAGACTCCCTGCGGAGTGATATGCGCGCTCGCCTCGCGACCAAAAGGAAACAGTGTCCGGTAAACATAGTTCAGAAGATAGTTCTCCAGAATATGTGGGCGCTCCGCAAAGAACGGGGCACAGTACCGCGACTCAGCCTCGACATAATGCAGCGCATCACTCGCAGCGGTCGATCCTGCGGAATACCCGATGCCCTGCAGAAACTCATCAAAGCAGTCCAGAAATCGCTGCCCGCACGACCCCGCACGAATCCTCTGATCGATCAGCCGAAGCACCACATCCAACTGCACCGCTGGTTGCGCCGGCACCATCTCCAGCTTGTCGCGCAGCGCCCCACTCTCCAGGATCTCCCAATAGCTGGCCAGCACCTCCGGCACAGCCTCGTCGTCCCGTGCCGTAGTCACTTCGTTCAGCCGTTTAGAGAGCATCCCCAGCAGAAACAGCCGCTGCCACATCGGGCGTCGGCGATCCTGAATCATCGCCACCACCAGATCCCGAACCTCCCAGAAGTAGCGTATCGGCTTATGAATCGCACCCTCCCCGGTGGCCAGCCGCGAACTCTGATCCGTCCGAAAGCGACCCGCCGAAGCATCCCCCACCGCCCGCGTCGAGTCCGCATCCAGCAGCACCTGCCGAGCCGCCTGCGGACATGAGAGATACAGCGAAACCTCAAGCTCGTTCTCCACACGGTTCAACGCGCGAGGATAAGTCGAACAAGTCGCAGACAACAGCCCCAAACCATACTCCTTGTGCACGCCGCAAAGCTGCTCCGCCGAAAGAAACGGACACCGCCCCGAAGCGTTCGGCTTAATCCGTGCATACAGAGCATCGGTCGCGCCAGCCGGCAGAATCGAGACATACTGCGTCACCAGCGCCCCCAGAGTCTCCTCCGGAAACGCCTGGTATCCCTCATAAGTCTTCCTGTCCACCAGAACGCTCATGCCATGACAACAGGAGTCCTCACACTCCGCCCCGATACACTGAAAGGCGCTCCCGTACTGCGGTTGAATCTTCTGCGTCTCAGGCCTCATGGACCTCCTCACGGAAGAGGGCAGTCTCCGCATCGAAATCAACGAGACAATCTGCGCATCTTCGAGCGGAAAAATCTCCGCGTCGAGGTCAAAAGCAAACGAGCCGCCATCCCCGCATCATCCAGATTGGAAGAATCTAAGAATGTCCACCCAGCACATCGCGAATCTTCCTTCCAAAAATATAACGCCTTTGTGTCATTCCGCACTTCAGCGGAGGAATCCTCTTCTCACCCACCCCTAAACAACAACACCGTCATCTCGACCGGAGTCGCGCAGTTTCATCGCGCGACGCAGTGGAGAGCCCCCGTATTCGCCGTTGTAGTTGTCTGTGTTTGTTAGTCCTTCCACAACAGCGCAGCGGAGGATCTCGCCTCACCCGGCACAACCCAGATCAATTCCCGCTGGCCCGCTCCGTCGGTGTCTTCGTCCCACTCAACCCACCCGCATACCTCGCGACGCCTTTATACAGACTCTCCGCCACTCGCTCCCGATACTCCGGCTGCTGTAGCTGCCGCGCATCCCTCGCATTCGTCACAAACGAGATCTCCGCCAGAATCGAAGGCATATTCGCCCCGATCAGCACCACAAACGGAGCCTTCTTCACCCCACGATCCTTCAGCCCCGCATTGCCCTTCTGCAATCCGCCATACAGACTCTGCTCCACATCCCCCGCAAACTCCCGCGACTCGGCGATCTTGTCCTTCAGCGCAATCTTCTTCACCAGATCGCTCAGCTGATGAATCGACTGATCCGACACCGCATTCTCTCGCGCCGCCGTCTCCAGCGCATCGGGCGAAGAAGTGAAGTTCAAATAGTAAGTCTCCACCCCACGCGCACTCGCATCCGCCGACGAGTTCGCATGGATCGAAAGAAACAGATCCGCCTGCGCCTTATTCGCAATCGCCGTCCTGGTCTCCAGAGGAACAAACGTATCATCCGACCGCGTATAGATAATCTCCGACCCCAGCCGCTCATGCAGCAGCTTCCCCAGCCGCAGCGCCACATCCAGCACCACGTCCTTCTCTTCAATCCCATCCACGCCCAGCGTCCCCGAGTCATGCCCCCCATGCCCGGCATCGATCACGATCCGTCCAACCTTCAACCCCAGCGCCCGCACCATCGAGGTCTCGCCATCGGCCGTAGGCACCGCCGCACGCGCCGGAACCGCATCCGCATCCTTCACGCCTTTGCCGTGCCGCAGCTTCCTCGCACTCGGCCCAGGCACCGCTACGTCAGCAGAGCTTGTCGCCGCCGCACCCGCCGAAGCACCATCGCCCCCCTGAACCCTGTGCCCTGAACCCTGTGCCCTGTCCGGCTGAGTCCCGTCCGGCTGAGTCCTGTCCGCAACCACCGCCGAGATCGGCTGCGACGTAGGCTGCGTCGTCGCCTCCACCCTCCCCGGCTGCGTACTCACCGCCGCCACATCAAACGAACTCCCCGACCTCACCGCCGTCGTATTCGGAACCGAAGGCGCAGGAGCCGCCGGCCTCTGCATCGGCACGCTCACCGCCGGCGCACCCGGCTCCGCCTTACTCCCACCATGAATATCAATAATCAAGCGATAAGGATTCGGCAGCAGAAACGCCGAGTACTCCGTCACATCATTAACATCCAGCACCACGCGAGTCATATCGTTCGAAAACTGCGCCACCCGAATCTTCTTCAGAAAACCATCATCGGTCACAGCAAAGCTCTTGCCCACCAGCTCCTGCGCCAGCCGAGTCCCATGCAGATCAAAGTAGATACGATCCGGATGCGGCACCCGCGCCGCCTCATACGTCACATCGTCGCCCAGGTCGATCGCCACCCGCGTATAGTTCGGCGTCGACCAGTGACGAATCCCCGTCACCTGCGCCATGTGCCCCCGCCGCCCCGCCTTCGCCACATGCATCGGCGCTCCACTCTGCCCTCCCGCGTCGGATCCCACAGCCGAGCCCGAAGCCAAGCCCGAAGCCGCATCAAGCGCCTCATCCCCCGGCGCCGCAACCCCCTGCCTCTCCCCAACCACCCCCTGCCCCCCAGAACCAACACCAGAACCTGCACCAGAACCAACGCCCGAGACCTTAGCATCGCGCCCATCAGACGCACCCGCCGTCGCCAGCATCCTGCCAGCTCCACCCTCCCGCGTAACCGGAGCCTCAACAGCAGCAATCGAAGACCCAGAAGAACCCGGAGCCGCAGCCGACACTACACCCTGATCCCTACGCCCTACCCCCTGGTCTTTACGCCCTCCCCCTTGCTCCAACGAAGCCAGCCCAGCCCGAGCCTCCTCCGCCAACTCACTCCGCGGATACTGCTTCACCAGCAGCGCATATCTCTCCCGCGCCGCCCCCGCATCCTGCAGATCGTTCTCATAGATCTGCCCCTCCGCCAGCAGCGCCCCCACCCGCAGCGAGCTCCCGGGATACTGCGTCCGCAAAAACTCATACTGCCCCACCGCCGCCTTCAGACTTTTCGCATCATGCAGCCCGCGTCCCTGCTCAGCCAGCAGCTCCGCCACCGCGTTCACGCTGTCAGGAGCGTGCCTGTCTCCCGGAGCCTCGTGGTACACCGCACGAAATCCATCCATCGCCCGCGCATAGTCTGCCCTGGTCCGCGTCCCCGCCGGCATCGCCTCCAGCGTCTGCCGCCCCCGCTCAGCCTGCTCCCAAAGACTCAACTCCACATGCCGCTGCCGCGCCGCCCTCGCAGGCAGAACCTGCACCATCACGCAGCTCAACACCACCGCGCAAGCCGCACCCCGCCAGACACCACGCCTTGTCTTCCCCAGGCCCATAGTCTTTTTCAAAAACCGACAGACTGCCTAAGTTTAAGAGAGCCCACCCAGCAACGCATGTGAAAAGAAGCCCGGTACTCCCCCCGACACCCCCCGCACCCCAACCTATTGCGCATGGACAGCATCAAGCCCCTAATCCAATCCCGATCACAGCAACTCAACCTGCGATAAACTCTCACCCATGGTAGACATCGATCTTCTCGTCGAAGCGATTCGCAAACGCGGCCACACCGTCCAGAGCGTCTTCTCGGTACCGGATAACGCGGGCGTCTACGAAATCGTCGTAGACGGCAACCTCCTCAACCTCGAAGAAGCCAGACAGCTTCTCGAAGACGAGGAAAAGCCGAAATAACCAAGCCACCCACGCACTCCTGCGATGACAAATCGCCTTTACCATGGTTAACTTGCAATCATGTCGCAGGAAATCACAGTCTCGAAAGAAGACTACCTCAAGGCAATCATTGAAGCCGAGAGCGAAGGCCACACCGTCATCGCCGCCCTGCTCGCCCAGTGGCTGGAGGTCTCCGCACCCGCCGTCACCAAAGCCGTAAAGCGCCTCCGCGAAGACGGATACATCGAAGCGGGCCGCGAAGGCGCCCTCAAACTCACCACAAAAGGCCGCGAAGCCGCACACCGCACCGCCCTCAGGCATCATCTGGTCGAACGCATGCTCTCCGAGATGTTCGGCATGGAGTGGCATCAGATCCACACCGAGGCCGAACGCCTCGAACACGCCATCTCCCCCGCATTCGAAGCCAAGCTCATCGAAAAACTCGGCGAAGAGGGCGACTGCCCCCACGGCAACAAGGTCCTCCCGGAGACCCCCGCGCAGATCAAACGCCGAGGCCTCGTCGCACTCTCTGAAGCAACCGAGAACACCGACTACGTCGTCGCAAGTCTCTACGAACGAGACTCCGGCCTGCTCGAATTTCTTCACGAACTCGGAATAGGGCCCAAAGTCGCCGTCCGCGTCCAGAGACGCAACTACGACAACACCATGCAGATCAAGACCCCCAACGGCTCCGTAACCCTCGGCCAATCAGCCGCCATCAGGGTCTGGGTACGCCCAAGCCCAGGGTCAGGCACAAGGTTAGGCACGGCAGATGAACCAAGGCGACGTAAAAAAACGTAACCTCGGTTAACTAAATGTGGCATACTGCATATAAGACTGCACGTCCCAATGCCGCCTATGCCGACCCTCCAGGAAACCAATCGCGAGCTGCGTCCGTCCCTGCCGGAGGCATTCTCCTCGGTGCGCCTCACGCAGTCGCCCGGCTTCTGGCGACGCCTCTTCGGCTTTCTCGGCCCCGGCTTCCTCATCTCCGTCGGCTACATGGACCCCGGCAACTGGGCCACCGACCTCGCCGGCGGCTCCAAGTACGGCTACACCCTCCTCTTCGTCATCATGCTCTCCAACCTGATGGCGATCCTCCTCCAAAGCCTCGCTCTCAAGCTGGGCATCGCCACCGAACGCGACCTAGCCCAGTCCTGCCGCGAGACTTACAGCCGCCCCACCAACATTCTTCTCTGGCTCTTCGCCGAGATCGCCATCGGCGCCTGCGACCTCGCCGAAGTCATCGGCTCCGCCATCGCCCTCCAACTCCTCTTCCACATTCCCCTTATGCTCGGCGTCCTCATCACCGGCGCCGACGTCCTGCTCATCCTGCTCCTGCAAAACCGCGGCTTCCGCTACCTCGAAGCGCTCGTCATCACCCTCATCGGCACCATCGCCGCTCTCTTCGGCGTCGAAGTCCTGCTCTCGCATCCCGAGTGGCTCCCCATCGCCCGCAACCTCGTCATCCCCTCCACCTCCATCATCACCAACCCCGACATGCTCTACATCGCTATCGGAATCCTCGGCGCCACCGTCATGCCGCACAACCTCTATCTCCACTCCTCCATCGTCCAGACCCGAAACTACCCGCGCACCGAGCAGGGCAAACGCGAAGCCATCCGCTTCGCCAACATCGACTCCGCCACCGCCCTCATGCTCGCCCTCTTCGTCAACGCCGCCATCCTCATCCTCGCCGCCGCCGTCTTTCATCGCGCAGGCCACTACGAAGTCGCCGAGATCAACGATGCCTACAAGCTCCTCACCCCCATGCTGGGCTTCGCCGGAGCCAGCACCATGTTCGCCCTCGCCCTCCTCGCCTCCGGTCAAAACTCCACCATCACCGGAACCCTCGCCGGCCAGATCGTCATGGAGGGCTTCCTCCACATCCGCCTCGCTCCCTGGCTCCGTCGGCTCATCACCCGTTCGCTCGCCATCATCCCAACCGTAATCGTCACCTACTTCTACGGCGAGCGCGGCACCGCAAACCTGCTGGTCCTAAGCCAGGTCATCCTCAGCATGCAGTTAAGCTTCGCGGTCTTCCCACTCGTAGCCTTCACCAGCAACCCAGCGAAGATGGGTCCCTTCGTCAATCAAGCAAGAACCAGGCTCCTAAGCTACGCCGTAGCATTCCTTATAGCCGGACTAAACCTCTGGCTCCTGATACAAATCTTCCGCGGCCACCAGTAGACACACAAAAGATAGGTCCTGCCGGACGGGCCTCCTGCGCGGAGGGCGGGCGTTCGCACGCCTTTTTAGAGCTTCGCGTGGTCCTCCCGTTGGTCGGAACGATCATCCTCGCGACCAACGGGAGCGCCAAGCGAAGCGGTATACCAATCACGAAGTGATCGCACCGCGCGCAGCGGGCCCGTCCGGCAGGACACAAGCACTTAGCCCAGCAATCCCCCAACCACCTCCGCCGCGCCCTTCAAAGCCGCATCCAGCGATCCCACATCACTCCCTCCAGCCTCTGCCAGATCCGGCCGTCCCCCACCCTTCCCGCCAACCTGCGCGGCAAGCTGCCCAACAACCTTCCCCGCCTGAACCCGCGAAGTAAGATCCTTCGTCACACCCACAATCAACGAAACCTTCCCATCCACAGCAGCACCAAGCACAACCACGCCACTCCCCAGCTTGATCCGCAGCGAATCCACCAGCTCCCGCATCTGCGCCTTCTCCACACCATCCACCCTCTGCGCCAGCACCTTCACACCCTTCACCTCCACGGCCGCCACGCCAGCGTCGGATAGAGAAGCCGAAGCCGACTTCATCCGCACCGCATCCAGCTCCCGCCGCAGCTTCTTCATCTCCTCTTCCTGAGCCGCAATCCGCGCCCGCAGCGCCTCAGCCGGCGTCACGCCCTCAGACGAACTCCCAGCCCCCGAACCCACAAAAGCCCCCACCACACGAGCCACCTCGAAGTCCCGCCGGAACTCATGCAGCGCCCCCGTACCCGACACCGCCTCCACGCGCCGCACCCCCGAAGACACCGACCCCTCCCCCACAATCTTGATCAACCCAATCTCTCCCGTAGCCCCGGTATGAATCCCGCCGCAAAGCTCCGTCGAAAAGCCGCCGGGCCCACCGATTGTCACCACCCGCACCTTCTCGCCATACTTCTCCCCGAACAGCGCCATCGCCCCCAGCTCATTCACCGCCACATCGATCGGCACATCCACCAGGGTCTCCACCTTCGAGTTCGCCATCACCTGCCGGTTCACAATCTCCTCAACCTCGCGCAACTCCTCCTCAGCCACCCCCGCGAAGTGCGAAAAATCAAACCGCAGCCGCGTCGCATCGTTCAGCGACCCCGCCTGCTTCACATGCTTGCCCAGCACCTCCCTCAGCGCCGCATGCAGCAGATGCGTCCCCGTATGATTCCGCGTCGTAGCCACCCGCGTCGCCGCATCGACCACCGTGTCCACCGCATCGCCCACCGCAATCGTCTGATTCGCCCGCACCTTATGCGCAAACACTCCCTGCACCGGCTTAGTCGCGCCACTCACCTCAGCCACCACCAGGTTGTGATCCCCCGAATACAACCACCCCACATCCCCAACCTGCCCACCCGAGTCCGCATAGAAACTCGTAGTATCGAGCACCACCTCACCCGACTCGCCACCCTTCAACTCCGGCACACCAACGCCATCTTTCACCAGAGCCAGCACCTTCGCCCCATCCACCCGCAGCGTCGAGTACCCTTCAAACTCCGTCTTCGGCAACTCCCGATAAACCGGTGCCGCCGACTTCTGCGACCCACCCTTCCAACTCGCACGAGCCCGCTGCTGCTCCTCAAGCTTCGCAGCTTCAAACCCTCCCATATCGAAATCAACTTGGGCATCACGAATAGCATCGGTCATGAAATCCAATGGCAGCCCGTAAGTCTCGTAAAGACGAAATGCTTCTCGTCCATCGAATTGGACTCGCGCCAAATGGCGATTAGACACAAGAAAGCTATATAAAGCTTTCGAACCACTAATTTGCTGATCTCGCCAGAACTCTGGGTTCTTTTGCATTATCCTTTTCAAAAACAACTCAGAGGTCTCGGAAAGCGATTCGATGCTGTCATCAATTTCTCGGGGATTCGCTGCTTCAGATGCATCCATACCACTTGGAATTGCTGGTTCAATGATTCGAAGAATCGCATCGTCGAGTTCGCGCGAGCCCTTATCCATCACCCGAGCAAACTGCTCCTCCTCCGCCAGCACCACCTTGCTCACCCGCTCCGCCGACTCCTTCAACTCCGGATAAGCCACTTGCATCTCATCCCGAACGGCAAACACCATCTCATGCATAAACGGCTTCTCCTGCCCCAGCAGCCGTCCATGCCGAATCCCGCGCCGCAGAATCTTCCGCAGCACATACCCTCTGCCCTCATTCGCAGGATTCACCCCATCAGAAATCAAAAACGTAGCCGCCCGAGCATGGTCCGCAATAATCCTCAAGCTCGCACACGACCGCTCATCGACAGCATGCTCGGGTTCCACTTTATGCCCGGTCAACTCCTCCGCCCGCTTTATCAGCGGAGTAAACAGATCCGTCTCGAAGTTCGACAGCACTCCCTGCAGCACCGCTGCAATCCGCTCTAACCCCATGCCCGTATCGATAGAAGGCTTAGGCAGCGGAGTCAACGTCCCATCGCTGCTTCGATCAAACTGCATGAACACCAGGTTCCACACCTCGACATACCGCTGATCATCCAACGGAAACGGCTTATCAACTCCCCCCTCCTCCGCGGCCCCAATCCCCATGTCATAAAAGATCTCGCTACAAGGCCCACAAGGCCCCGTCTCCCCCATCTGCCAGAAGTTATCCTTGGCCCCCATCCCAAAGATCCTCTCCTTCGGCACCCCAATCTCAATCCAGAACCTCTCCGCCTCATCATCCCGCGGAACCTTAGCATCGCCCTCAAAGATCGTCACATAAAGCCGCGAAGGATCGATCCCAAAGCAATGATCGTGATTCGAAGTCAGCAGCTCCCACGCATAAGCAATCGCATCCTTCTTGAAGTAATCCCCAAACGAAAAATTCCCCAACATCTCAAAAAAAGTATGGTGCCGCCGCGTAAACCCAACGTTCTCCAGATCGTTGTGCTTCCCCCCCGCCCGCACGCACTTCTGCGAACTCACCGCCCGCGTATAGTCCCGCCTCTCGTTCCCAAGAAAAACATCCTTGAACTGATTCATCCCCGCATTGGTAAACAGCAGCGTAGGATCGTTCACCGGCACCAGCGAAGAAGAGTGCACCCGCCGATGCCCCTGTCCGGTAGCTTCAGACACCTTACCCTCAAAAAACCGCAAAAAATCTTCCCTGATTTGCGTTCCTGAAAAAAAACGCTGGCTGCCCGAACGATTCGTCATAGACCTTAAAGTCTACCAGCGAGCCCACCCCTCAAAACCACGTCCGGCTCTTGTACCGCGCGTACTCCTCCCCAAACGCCCCAGCCAAAACTTGTTCTTCCCTGCGCGCCCTGACGACCTGCAACGGCACAATCACCAAAGCCACCACCAGCGGTCCCCACACCGAAAAGAAGAGCGACGCCCCCACCGTGAACAATCCCCCAAACAGATAGATCGGATTACGAATCCGCGAATAAAGACCCGTAGTCACAAGTCGTCCAGCCTTCGCCTTGATCGAAAACGAACTGCCCAGCTGCAACCGAGCCAGCACGAATAATGGAAACGATACCCCCACAATCACCGCCCCAATCACCTTCGCCGTACTCCAAACAACCTCAGGGGTATTGGCCAAAAGCAGACCAAGCGTAAAGATAACGACAGCAAGCGTCAGCAGATTTGCTCTCATGAGTCCACTCTTTTAGTCCCCAAGCTCTCAGTGTACGATCACCAACCACGGCCGGGTGCCCCATATCTCGATTCCGAGATGTGGGCATTTGCGCCACGCGCGAACCGCTTTACCTCCCAAGCCCTAACCGATCAACCCCGGCACCCACGTCTGCCCTTCCAAGCGAAACACCTCATCCTCCGTCTTCCTCAGCGCCGCAAACTCTCGCGCGTGCTCCACCATCACCATCGCACTCACCAACGCATCGAACGCGTCCTCCGAAGCCCGCGCCTTCGCCATCACTCCCCGCGACAGCCCGGCATACAGCGCACTCTCCCTCCGTTTCTTCGCGAGATAAGCCGTCCGCGCCACCTCCGAGCTTTTATTCACCGCCCCCGTCATCAGCCGCGTATAGATCTCCACCACCAACGGAGCACTCCCCACATCCGGCTCATCATAAGGCCAAATCCGAAACCCCGCCTCCCGCAGCACCAGCAACCCCGGCATCCCCCGCAGCGAAGCCGTCCCCACCGCCCCCGCCCCGCCAATCTGAAACACGGACTTCGGCGCGATCCCGGCAATCTTCGCCACCTGCAACGGGTCCGTCATCTCCTCCCGCACCTTCAACACCGTCTCCGCCCTCCGCAGCATCCTGTGCGCATGCTCCCCACGAAACTCCGCAGGCTTCTTCCCATGCCGCCTCGGCCCAACCCGTCCCCAGAACCGCACATCCGCACACTCCCGATGCAGCCACTCCTCGCCCCGCCCCCCCGCCACCAGCTCCCAGAACTCCGGCGCCGATGCAATCCCAAGCTCCCGCAGAAACCACGCCGGATAGCTAAACGAAAAATCAAACCCCACCACCATCCGCGGAGTCTCGCGGCTCATCTCCACCAGCCACGCCACCAACTCCTCCCGCGTCCGCCCACCCTCCAGCGTCACCTTGCCGCCCATAGAGGAAGCCGTCCAAACCCCCGCCCAGATCTTCCTCCGCTGCCCCGGCCCCTTATCCCCCGACCAGTCCACCCCCACCACCCTCTGCATCCCGCTAGCCATCCTCCTATCATCCACCCAACGGAACTTTTTCCGCCCCACCTGCGTTCCTTCCTCAGGAGAGAAACACCGATGCTCAACCTTCTACTCTTTCTGATCCTGATGGTCGTCTGCTGGCCCCTCGCCCTCGCAGCCATCCTGCTCTACCCGCTGATCTGGCTGATCCTCCTGCCCTTCCGCCTCGTCGGCATCGTGGTCGGCGGCACCTTCGAGCTCATCGCAGCGCTCTTCTATCTCCCCGTGCGTATGCTCCGCGCCATCTAACACCTCTCCGCAGAAGTAGAAGAAAATAGATCCATGACCGGCACCCGCATCGACAAGTGGCTCTGGGCCGCCCGCTTCTTCAAGACCCGCGAGCAGGCCTCCAAAGCCTGCGACATGAACCGCATCACCTCAAACAACCTCTCCGCCAAGCCCTCCCGCGAGGTCCGCCTCGGCGACATGCTCCGAATAAAAAACGAAGCTGGCGAGTTCGAAGTCGAAGTCCTGGCCCTAAGCCAGCAGCGCGGCTCCGCAGCCGTAGCTCAAACTCTCTATCGCGAAACCGAAGACAGCAAAGAGGCTCGCCGCAAAGCCGCCGAAGAGCGCAAGCTCCTCGGCCCCATCGCCTACGCGGCACCCTCCAAGCGCCCCAGCAAGCGCGACCGCCGCCTCATCCACAGCTTCCGCGGCGACTACTAAAGATAGGTCCTGCCGGACGGGCCTCCTACGCGGAGCGCGGTCACTTCGTGACGTGTATACCGCTTCGCATGGCGCTCCCGTTGGTCGCGAAGAAAGATTGATTCCGACCAACGGGAGGACCACGCGAAGCTTTAAAAGGGCGCGTGCAAACGCCCGCCGCCCGCGCAGGGCGCCCGTCCGGCAGGACAAGCCTTAATCCATCTCCTCCTCCACCCCAGCCAGCGCCTCCTCCGGCAGATCCCACTCCCGCAGCACCTTAAAGATCGCATTCGAAGAAAACCCAGCCCGCATCAGCCGATTCATCGTCCGAACCGTCTCCTTCTGAGCGTTCTCCCCACCAGGCTTCTTTATCCGCTTCCGCGCAATATACTGCCGAGCCAGCCCCACCTCATCCACATCCTCATACGCCGTCTCTAGCGTCGACGCCACCAGCTCCTTCTCCACGCCTTTCATCATCAAATCCTGCTGCACCCGCCTCTTCCCGAACTTCTCATTCTCCTTTCGCACCCGCGTATAGTCCTCGGCAAACCGCGTATCGCTCAGATAGTTCAGCTCCTTCAGGCGCACAATCACCGCATCCATCGCCCGCTCCCCTGCCTCCCCCTCCTCCGCGCGAGCCTTCATCAACCGCCGCAGATCCCGCACCGTTCGCATCCGTCGCGCCAGCGCCCCCACCGCATACTCGAACAATCCCGCCTCACCCACCGGCTCCCGCTTCTTCGGCCGTGCAAACGCCATCGCGAATCCCCCCACCCATTCTCACCCGAATCATTAAAGACCAGATCCCACGCCGACCAACGGGAGGCCCCATGCACCTAATCCATCAGGACCGGTACACAAGTCACGAAGTGACCGCGCTCCGCGCAGGAGGCCCGTCCGGCAGGACAGTTGTTGCAGTTCACAATCCAGCCTTCAGGGAACCACGTTCATCGTCAGCTCATTCGACCGCACCACCGCCCCACTCTTCGCATCCTTGCGAAACACCACCACCGTATACCGCCCCGGCCGATTCATATTCACCAGCTTCTCCAGATGCGCCGTCTGCACCGCCGCCTTCCCCGGCTGCACATACTCCACCATGCGCGTCTCTTCCTGCTGATGCAGCAACGCCTCCCGCCCATACGCAGTCAACGCCACCGCATGCCCCTTCGCATCCTTCACCTCGATCCTGTATGAAAACTCCGGATTATTCGCCCCCGGCCGATGCGCAAACGCAACCTGGTGGTCTGAAACATTCCTCAGCGCAATCGTCACCTTCGCATCCGACCCCAACTTCACCTCATCCTGCGGAGCACCGATCGCAACCGTAAAATCCTCTACAATCACAGCTCGCTGCGGTAGATCCGCCTCAGACGCAGCATCCGCATCGACAGGCGCAGCAGCCACTAGAGGAGCAGCAGAGACCACCGGAACAGCCACACGAACTACCCCCTTCCCCTTCGCCCCTCCCTTAGCAGGAGCAGCAACAGGCGCATACAGATTCGTCTTGGTCCACTTGTCGCACCAATCCCCCACCGTCTCATACCAAAGCTTCGAGTTCTGCGGCTTCAACACCCAGTGCCCTTCATCCGGAAAATAAAGCATCTTGCTCGGCACATTCTGTCGCTGCAACGCCGTAAAGAGTTGAAACCCCTCCGACACATCCAGCCGATAGTCCCTCTGCGAATGAACCACCAGCGTAGGCGTCTTCGCGTTCTCAATCGAAAGCATCGGCGACCACTTCCTGAAAGGATCACTCGCAATCGGCCCTGCCGCATACCTCCACGGCTGCCCAGGAGCCACCTCGCCCGTTCGCCGAAACTCCCACTCGTTAAACCAAATCTCCTCAGTCGTCCCATACGCGCTCGCCGGATTGAACATCCCATCATGGGTCACAATGCACGCAAAACGATCCGTATGCGTCAGAATCCAATTCGCCATAAATCCGCCGTAGCTCGCACCCAGAGCACACTCCCGCGTCTTATCGATGAACGCAAACTTCGACTCCGCAAAATCCAGCCCCTTCATCAGATCGACGTAAGCCTTCCCGCCCCAGTCGCCGTTCACGCCATCGATAAACGCCTGCCCATACCCCGTCGACCCGCGCGGATTCACCATCACCACCACGTATCCGCTGGCCGCCATCAGCTCCGCATTCCACCGATAACTCCACGCATCTCCCCACGCCCCCTGCGGCCCCCCATGAATCAAAAACTTCACCGGATACTTTCTCGCAGCATCGAACTTCGGCGGCGGAATCATAAAACCCTGCACCGGCGCACCCTCCGCACCGCTGAACGTAAAGCTCGTCATCTTCGGCAGATCAAGATGCTGCTCCAGGTCATCGTTCAAATGCGTCAGCCGAACCTCCGTAGTTACAATCTGGCTTGAGACACTTGCAATCTCCCTGTCCGCAAACTCCTTCACATCCCCACGAAACAACGCCACCACCACAGACGGCGACTCCACCGTCATCTTCGTCGCCACCAGTTCATAACCAACGTCCTTCAACGCCGCAAACTGCAGCTCCCCATACTCGCCACTCCCCTGAAGCGCAAAAAGGGAATCACCCACATTCGGATAAGTGCAGAAGATGCGCTCTCCCCCATGATCCGCCGTCGTAAAACAGATCTCCGGATTCACCGGGTTCCACACAAACTCATCCACCCACCGATCCATCTTCGGCAGCAGCTCCTTCGTCGTTCCGGCAAGCCGATCAAACAGCATCAGCCGAAATCGGTCGCTCTCATACGTCGCCCGCGCCTGCGAACGAAACGCAAGGTACTTCCCATCAGGCGAGTAAGCCGGCGCATCATCGCTCCCCATCGACGTCGAAACCTTGCGCGGCCGCGCACCCGCATCATCCAGCAGCAGCGTAAACACGTCGTTATTCGTGCTCGCCGCCGGAACAAGATCAACATTGGTTACATATGCAATCTCCTCCGAGCCAGGCGCCCACGCATACCCCACCGGGCCGCCCAGCGTAAACGTCGGCGACTCCGCATCTCCAATATCCCGCCGCGGAGTCAGGTCACGCACAGCGTTTCCATCCGTCGCCGACACCACCAGCACATGGCTCCGCTTCGGCCCCACATAACTATTCCAGTGCCGATACAGCAGATGTTCAAACACCTGCGCCTTCACCGGGTTCGCCGCAGCGGCATCATCCTTCTTTTTGTTGCACAGATCCTCATTCAGCCACGCCGCCTCGTCACTGCACTCCGGATACACCCGCGACGCAAACAAGATCCTCTTCGAATCCGGCGACCACACCGCCCCATCCGCCTCCGTGCTCACATTCGTCAGCCGCTTCGGCGTCCCCAGCGTCCCCGCGGCATCATCCCACGTCGCCAGAAAGATCTGCGACAACCCCGTCGCGCTATCGGTCGCCACAAACGCAACCTGCCTCCCATCCGGCGAAAATCGTCCCCCCGATTCGCCGTCCTTCCAGAAAGTCACCTGCCGCTCAGTCCTGCCTTTTACCGGCCCATCGGCCCCGCTTTTTGGCTGCCCATCAGCCCCGCTTTTTTGTTTGTCATTCCGTAGCGCAGCGGAGGAATCTGCTTTTCCTGCACCATCCGCAGGCGCAGCCGCCATCGGTACCACCCAGAGATGATTCACCTTCGTATTCTTCTCCAGATCAACATCGGTCGCCGAAAACATCACCCACCTGCCCGACGGCGAAACCTGCGGATCGCTCACCCGCTTCATCCGTTGCAGATCCGCAAACGTCATCGGCCGTCTTCCCACCGCACCACCCAACAGAGAGTCGGAGTCAGGACCAAACCCCTGCGCCAACATCCTGCCACCGGCCCAGGCCCAAATCCCAACCACCGACAATGCCAGAACACCCGCCCGAATCGCGCGCCTCTTCATCGCGCCAGTTTAACCCCGCAACTCAAAGATCGAACCAAAAGGGGAACCACGGAAGAAATCCCCACCAAAGTTTTCGCACTCCGCACAAAAATAAATCCAGAAGACGTGGCACCTTTTTCGACCACAAAATTCACCACGCAAAACACCACATCGCCACCACGTCCACCACGCATCCCACCACGTTCTGCACCACAAAAAACCACAAGCAAAACGGCCTATCCCCCAACAGCAGCGCGGCGAATCTTCTCCTCCGCCACCGCAGATTTTTTTCCCGCCGCCATCCTCACCGGCAGCTCCACCGCCACCGCCGCCCCATGCGGATGCATGTTGAACGCGCTGATCTCCCCTCCATGCTCCTGCACAATCGAGTAACAGAGACTCAACCCCATCCCCGCACCATCGCCCGCCTCCTGCATCGTATAAATCGGATCGAAGATCCTACCCGGCTCACGAAAACCCGGCCCCGTATCGCTCACAATCAAATGAACCCTCCGCCACCCATCCAGATCCTCTGACGCCTCGCCCGAACCATCTCCCGCAGTGTTCCCCGAACAACTCCCCGAACAACTCAAAGACATCCGGATCACCATCTCATCGTTAGTCTTCACCCCCCGCACCCCAACCAGCGCCTGCGCCGCATTATTCAGCAGGTGCTCCAGCAACTGCCGCAGCCTGTGCCGGTTCCCCCGCACCTCGGGCATCTCGCCATCGGCCTGCACCACCAGCCGAATCCCCCTGCCCTCAAGCTTCTCTCCACACGCCGCCGCCAACTCCCGCACCAGCTCCGTCAGATCGACCAGCTCATCGCCCTGCCCCACCGGCTTCCAGAACTCCAGCAGCGTCTCCACCGTCTGCCGCATCCGCAGCGCCTCCCGCACGATGATCTCCGCATCCGTCTTCACCCGCGCCTCGCCCGTCGACCCCGCAATCAGCTCCGCAAACCCCAGCACCGCCGTCAGCGGATTACTCAGCGCATGCGCCATCCCCCCAGCCAGCATTCCCAAGCCCGCAAGCCTCTCCGCGCGCATCAGCTTCTCGGCCAGCGCAGCGTTCTCCATCGCCCGCGCCACCTTCACCCCGAGCGCCTCGAGCGGCCACAGCGCCTCTTTCAGCTCCCTCTGCCGCACGCTCAGCAACCCGTCCGCTCCCACCGCCAGCGCCCCCATCATTCTCCCGCTGGTAGTCCACAGCGGAATCACGATCGCCCCACGCGCCTCCTCCCCAAATCGCCCACTTTGTCCCCTACCCGTCCCACTTCCCATTCCCAACCCCACCCCAAACACCACCGCAAACGCATTATTCTTCACCCGCCTGCCCAGGCCGCCCTCCCCCCGCCGCGTGCCAATCCCACCCCGGCGCTCCGCCTCCACCACACCCTCCGCCCAGGCATTCAGCGACTCCACGGTCGTCTCCTCCATTCCCGCATTGGCCGCCACCGAAAGCGCTCCCCCTGCATCCCGCACCATCACCGCCGTCCTGCGAAAGACGCTCTTCTCCGCCATCAGCCGGCTCACCCGCGTCGCCAGCTCAGGCATCTCCACATCCGCACCCAGCCGAACATCCAGCCCCGCATAGGCGCGCAACTCCTCCTGCTCCCGCCGCTCCCGCCTGCCCTCCGCCACCCCAACCTGCATCCGGCTCCACAGCGCCCACAAGCCCCCGCCCGCCAGCGAAAGCTCCAGCCAGCGCAGCACAATCAAACCGCCCATCTCCCTCGCTCCAGGCCACATCACCAAACCTCCCCAAATCGCGTCTATTCTTAGTAGCGTGCGGGGCAACGCACAGAGACAGCCCCGCCCATGGAGTTCTCCACATGAAGCCCAGCCGCGCCTCTGCCTCCGCGACCCATTACTTTTTTGCTGCAAGCGTCTTATCCCTCTTGCTATCGGCCCCGTCCACCGCAGCCATCGCCGCTGTCGCAAATCCAGACGGAGCCGCCCCCGCCTCCACCGCCTCCCAGGAACCCTCCGGCTTTGGCCAGCTTGACCCCGCGCCCCCCGCCGGCACGACCCCCCAGCAGATCATCGATAAGTTCGCCGCCCGCGAGACCCTCTTCAAGCTCGCCCGCCAGAATTACACCTTCCGCCAGACCGTCAAAGTCGACACCCTCGCCGAAGACACCAACCGCATCGACGGCGAGTACCAGCAGGTCACCGACATCACCTTCGACAAGGACGGCAAGCGCGCCGAGCACGTCGTCTTCGCCCCCCAGAACACCCTCGACCGCGTCCAGATGACCCCCGCCGACTTCGACGAGATCGAGCACCGTCTCCCCTTCATCCTCACCACCGAAGACCTGCCCAAGTACGACATCACCTACCTCGGCCGCCAGCACATCGACGAGCTCGACACCTACGTCTTCTCCGCCGCCCCCAAGACCTTCGAAAAAGGCAAGCGCTACTTCCAGGGCAAGGTCTGGGTCGATCAGCAGGACTTCCAGATCGTCCTCGTCAACGGCATCACCGTCCCCCAGGACAAGCGCAAGGGCCACGAAGATCTCTCCCCACCCTTCACCACCTACTACGAGCAGATCGACGGTAAATACTGGTTCCCCACCTACACCAAGGCCGAAGGCAACCTCCACTTCGTCGCCCAGGAGGGCGCCCTCTCGCAAGACGTCCACATGCGCAACATCGTCAAATACACCGATTACAAGCAGTACCACGCCACCGCGCGCATCATCTACAACGGCGAGGACATCACCGACAAGAAGGACACCACCCAGCAGCCCCCGGCCAATCCACCCGCCAATCCCAAACCATAGTCTGCCGGACGAGCGCCCTGCGCGGAGCGCGGTCACGTCGTGACGCGTATACCGGTCTTGGCTGGATGAACACCTTAGGTCCTCCCGTTGGTCGGTGCAAACTTTAGCTTGCGACCAACGGGAGCACCAACCGAAGGGGTATACAAGTCACGACGTGACCGCCGCCCGCGCAGGGCGCCCGTCCGGCAGGACAACAAGAATTCATCAAAGTTACCGAAGATTCGCTTGCCCCCCAACCGCGCCGAGTTTACTATCACGGTGTTCCCGTTACTCTAGGATTCACGGGCCCCTGCAGCGTCTGATCGTCGGGAACGATCGCACACCGGGAGGTCACCGTGCCAATCAAATTCCTTCTCAAAACCACCTGCATCGCCACCCTCTCCCTGGGCTACGCCTTCGCCCAGACAGCACCCGCTCCCGCACCACCCGCAGCCGGCCCCGCCGACGGCATCACCATGGACATGATGCCCATCACCCAGGAGCAACTCACCCAGTGCCGCCAGCAGGCCTCCAGCCAGCTCACCGACGAGCAAAAAACCCTCCACGACCGCGAGCACGGTCAGGACAAGGACAAGATGGCCCAGGGCGGCATCACCGGAATCACCGGCGCCGCCACCAGCGCCATCTCCCGCAAGAACAACTACGGTTGGTGGGGCGGCAACAATAACGGCGCCCAGACCGCCGCCGCCACCGGAGCCACCCAGCGCACCGACCGCAACAGCCAGGCCGTCGCCAGCACCACCGCCACCAGCCAGACCGTCGGCGTCGACGCCTACCAGCAGTGCGTCAACGGCATCAAGGGGCCAGAGTACGTCCACTTCCGCCAGACCGGCCAGATGACCGCCTATACCGGCGCACCCCCCACCAGCTCCGCCGCGCCAGCGCCCACACCCGGCCCCGCACCCACGGCCATGGTCGCCCCCGCTCCGCTCCCCACCAAGTCGCCCGTAGTCGATGAAGGCGACGGCAAACACTTCGTCCTCACCGCACCCGGCCAGACCGACGCCCGCGAGGTCACCGTCGTTCCCGGAAGCAAGAACGCCTACATCGAGGACGCCACCGGAGACAAGTACATCGTCATGCCCGACGGCTCAGTCACCCGCATCCCCCACGTCAAGAAGACCGCCACCAAGTAAAACAGTCAGGGGATCGATGAACCGACCCAGCACAGACACTCCATCGCATCGCTACGTCCAGAGCGCACTCCTCGCAGCAACTCTATCTGCCTCTCTTCTCTTCCCCGCCACCCGCGCAAACAGCCAGGCACTCGGCGATCTGCAGACGAAGATAGCAGCTCTCAAGCAGTCCACCGCCGAAAACCAGCAGAGGCTGCATCGCTACCGGTGGCTCGAGACAACCCAACTCACGCTCAAAGGCGAAGCCAAGCCCGCCACCCAGTCCATGTGTCAGTACGGTCCCGACGGCAAGGTAGAGAAGGCTCCCATGGGCCCGCAGCAGCAGCAGGCTCCCAGCGGCGGACGCTTCAAACAACGAATCATCGCAAAGAAGAAGGAAGAGATGAAGGACTACATGGGGCAGGTCAAGATCCTGCTCGCCATGTACGTGCCGCCCGACCCGCAGCGCATGCAGCAGGCATTTCAGGAAGGAAAAGTCTCCATCAACCCTTCCCCGGACTCAGGCATCGCAAAGATCGTCTTCAAGGACTACGCTCAACCCGGCGACCAGATGACCATCTCCTTCGATACTGCGGACAAGAAGATCAGCGCCTTGAACGTCAACACCTACATGGACGAACCGAAGGACGTCGTGACTCTCGCCGTACGCTTTGCCAGCCTGCCCGACTCCACCAACTACGTCCAGCGGTCGGTCCTCGACGCCACCGCAAAAAAACTCCAGGTCACCACCACCAACTCCGGCTACGAGCCCATCGGCCAGTAGCCTTCGCTTGACTCGAAGGTCGTCATCCGATTCAACCCCGCAAAGGCTTATGTTTAGAAGAATCGCGGCGCAGAAATCTTAAATAAGTAAGGTCTTTGTTATCGGGTATCGGCGGTGAAAATAAGCGCAGCGCCGCGATCGGAATTCTTACTTCACGGATGTGAAGCTGGCCTAAGGCCTCGCGTAAACATATCGTTCACTAGTTCTCCAATTGACATCCCCGATATCTGGAAAAGAGAGATCGCTTCGCGTTCATCCAGAATATCTTCGGGGTGCATCAGCGGATTTCTATGGTTGTCCTTGATACTTCGTAGTGTTCCGAGTATCGCAGCGGGAGCCTTACTCTTGTCGAGTTGGTCTATATACTCGCCCCAGTTCTGTCTATTGTGCGGCGGTAGTTTACCTGTAGCAGTTAATACATATTGCTTAATGACAGATTCCAAAGAGCGTAACGAATGGAATCCAGAAGCAGTGAAGCGCTCAAAGGCAAGACATTTTCCGGCCTCAGAATAATCAGTTAGGGCAGTATTCCAAATTACGCTTTGTGCGGTTGTTGACAAAGCATCGCGCGCCGAATCGACCAGTTTACGTATTGAATAGAGCCCTTTCTCCGATACAGCCCAAATGTCAGCTTGCCCCATTTCTGCCGCCAAGACCGATTCCAGCGTATCTAGTCCCTTCTTTACTCGATCTACCTCATCGGCAGTCAGCGCTCGTTTTGGGTCGACTACACCAATAAACCTCGCTCCTACGACAAGGGTTTGTGGGCCAGACGGGTCCCACAGAAAACCATCTAAGGTGGCGGCCAATTTGCTCGCCGCCTCCCGGCTCATAGGTAGCCGATACGGACCTGTCTCCGAAAATGGAGACATCAGATTTCCTCTAGCCCGTATGAGCGTCATAAAAAGCGAAGAGAGTGGCACGCCTGATGAAAGATCCCTTAATGGTCGAAGGCTAGCCCCGAGATCGTATAACGCGAAACCATGAATGCGAATCACGGAACCCTCGGGCTTGATCGAATCCAAAGTGCCATCGTTAGCAAATCTTAGCCCCCAATTGAGTCTTTGGCATGTATGCACACAGGGATCATCTTGCACTCGACCTCTACCATAATGGTAGGCCTGCTATGGTAGAGTTCGCATCTGGCTGGATCGTCTGCCTGTCGGAGAATCCCTGTATTTCGCTTTGCTCGCCAATCAAAGCGAAACGCCTAAGCCTACGCAGCCACCAACTACCAGCCATTACTACGTCTCGCAGTGAGCATCCGGGTCCGCATGCTGCTGGGTCATCCACCGATCCATCAGCGTCCCCGCACACCGCGCGCCGCACAGGTGCTTCACCCCAGCCGAGTGCGCATGGTGATGCTGCCACCGCGTCAGTTTGATCAAAGGCTGATCCTCCTCCGGCTTCTCTCCCGGAAAGCAGTCCACCCAGGCCAGCCACCAGTCTCCACCCTCGCCCTTCTTGTCGCCGCACACGTCACACTGATAACTCTCGATGTAAGACATTCGATCTCCTGCCGCTGAAACTATCACATCCCCGTTTCAACGCGCAGCCCCCAGATCGAGATTCGCCCAGAACTCATCCGAAGTTCGAAGTAGCAGCAGCCTCCGCAATCACTCCGCTAAATCTCACCATCTCGCCCCCTGCGACTCGTCATCTCGACCGGAGTCGCGCAGTCTCATCGCGCGACTCAGTGGAGAGATTTCTGTATCTTTGTCTTTACTTTGCTTCCGCCGACATCAACGCGAAAACCGCTAAGATGTGAATCTGCGCGGAGAAGATGTCTCTCCGGCTAATTCGCAAATAACCCTGAAAAAGGCCGATTTAATGAGGAAAAAAACGGAATCCGAACTATCAGGCATCGCGTTCTTGAGGCTAGGAGACACGCAGCGATGGATAAAAAAACTGAACCATTTTTCCCCCATCGGCGAATGGCGGATGGCAATTTCCAATCGATATGTTTGACCTGTTTGAGAACCATAGGTGTAAGCGACTCGGACGAAGAGTTGACCAAATTGGATAGAGCGCACAAGTGTAAAGCAGTGCCTTACTCCGCTCGGGTGCCGCGTCCCGACAGAGCTGGAAATCGGCTCGATTGGCCCGACGCTCAGGAGTAAAGAGACACTGTCCTGCCGGACGGGCGCCCTACGCGGGCTGCGGTCACTTCGTGACGCGTATACCGGTCAAGGCAAGATGAGCAGCACAGGCCTCCCGTTGGTCGGCACGAACGTTAGCTTGCGACCAACGGGAGCACCAAGCGAAGCGGTATACAAGTCACGAAGTGACCGCAGCCCGCGTAGGGCGCCCGTCCGGCAGGACACAAGCAGACAAGCAGACAAGCAAAAAAGGCTGTCAAGCCCCAAAACCACCTAAGCCTTTACGAAACAACAACGTCCCCCTGGCGCACGAGTTACCCCCAAACCGCTAGAATAGAATCAGAGACCAGAAAAGCCCCGAGGACATTCCCCGGGGCTTTCGTCTTTCAGCACCAAATCGTCGTAAACCATTGATTCAAAGTATTTTAGCCACAACCAATCTGGAATCAACACGTTGCAGGCATATTCGCCCTGCAAACCATTGATTCCAAATATTTTATGCCCAAAATACCCCAAGGGGGGAGGGGGGTACCTAACTAAGCCGCCGGCTCAGCCTCAAAGTAGAGATACTTCCGCCAGGCCGCGTCCGCACTTCCGATCATCCGCATGATGTGCCGGGAAGTATGCAAAGAAAACGGCCGAGGCTCCCGCTGCAGCTTCATGTCCGTCAGCTCATGCAGCATCTGGTTGCCCTTGCGCCGGTTGCAGTTGTGGCAGCAGGCGACCAGGTTCTCCCAGGTCGAAAGCCCGCCACGCGACCGCGGTATGACATGATCCAGCGTCAACTCCCCCGCGGTCAGGATGACGCTGCAGTACTGGCACGAGTTTCGGTCGCGCAGAAGAATGTTCTTACGGCTCAGCGCCCGCGTCTGGTGCGGAATCCTGCGGTACTCCAGCAGTCGGATCACGCTCGGCATCGCCACCCGCATCCGCGCCGCATGCAGCACCGCACCCTGCTCCTCCTCGGTCCTGGCAACGCCCTTCAACACCAGCACCAGCGCCCGCCGCGCCCCGCAGATGTTGATCGGTTCATACGAAGCATTCAGCACCAGCACCGGGGTCTGCATCGCCGGCTGGCGAAACACGCCAACCCGCACGTCGCGCTCCGTCGTAACCCGACCGGAAGCATGCCCAGCCCCATGCCCGCCGCCGTGCCCCGCGTGTCGTTTTCCACTCAGCCCCTGCTTCCGCATCTTCCCCGATTGCATCTCAAAGCCCTCCGGTTCCAGCTACTGTTAGCACTTCGCGCGAAGCTTCTCTTGTCACTCCAACTCCACTAACCGGCATCCCAGACGGCAACACCAGAACCCGCATCCTTGGAATCCCAGGAAACCGAGGAATCCCAGGAAGCGACCATCTCAGTCTGAGCCCGCGACGCCGTCGCCACCCAAACCTTGCCGGCCCCGGCCCGCCGCAAAACCTGAGCACAAGCGCGAGCCGTAGCCCCAGTCGTATAAATGTCATCCACCAACAAGACTTCGCGCCCAGCCAGCGCCGCACGATCGTCCACCTTGAACGCGCCCTGCAGATTTCGCCGCCGCCCCTTCGGAGTCAGCTCAAACTGGCTCCGCGTATCCTTCACCCGGCGAATCACCTCATGCGCCGAACGTAGCTTCCACTGCGGACGAGTCCTCTTCAGCTCCGCAAGCGCAGCATCCGCCATCAACACCGCCTGGTTGTAGCCTCGCTCGCGCTCCTTGGAGGGAAATAACGGCACCGCAACCACCAGCAGCTCACCACCAGCCTCGCCCTCCAGCATCTCGATCGCCCGCGCCAGAAACCTGCCCAGCGGCTTCGCCACCGAACGCATCCGCTCATACTTCAGCAGGTGAATCATCTCCCTCAACTCATCCTGATACACCGCGTAGGCCACAGCCCGCTCGAACTCCGGCGGCGCCATCCGGCAGGGCGAACACACCAGCCCCTCCACAGGAAACTGCCCCGCGAACCGCACGCCCTCCATGTCGAGCGCCTCGCCACAACGCACGCACAGCGTCATCGACTGCACCTCAACTACCTCAATACATCTGTCACATACAGGAGACAGCCCAGCTGTCAGCAGCGGCCCACCACAAGCCCTGCAATCGGTCGGATACAACGTAGTAACCAGATCATCCAGCGCAGCCCGAACCACCCGTCCAGGCCCTTGCCACCAGCGAGACATCGCGTGCCCTTCTACCCCGCCGCCAGGCGGAGCACCGGGCGGCCCCCCGGAACCAATCCCGAGCGCATTGTCATTCAAGCAATCGCTGAAGACTCACCTCACTCGCCGGCGCTCCAGGTCCGTCGGACCGCGCCATTTCACGCAGTATAGCCCCTTAGCCACATCAGCCGTCAACAATTCTGCACCACAAAAGATGCGCCTGTGCTACATCTAGGCCATGCTGAAAGTCGCCACATGGTGCGCCAAATGCCTGTTTCTGTACCTCTTGGTCGCAATCGCCGCGATCCGATTCTCATGGGTGGTTACGACGCCCGTATGGCAACTGGCTATCAGGATGCACTGGACCGGCCTGAATCGCGTTGGCTACGTACTGAGTTACTTTCTACCCATCTTCGCGGGCGCCGGATTTCTCCTCGGCCTCGTTCCCTTCGGCAAACTCGGCAAAGCACTTGGAGATCTCTCCCGGTCCGTCGCTCCTTCCGCATCTGCCGGACTAGCCCAGGAACCCGATGCCATCCCTCCCCCAATTCTGTGGGCATGGTTACCCGTCACGATTGCTTTTCTTATCCGCTTCGCCACCTGGAATTCTCAAGCCTCAAGCATATTCGACACACACCGATCAGTCGGCCGCATTGAACGCTTCTTCGGCCCTCTCTATGGACAGACCACCGGCCTGCTCGACAACAAATGGATTACAGACCGCTTCCTCTTCACCGGCCCCATGCTCTTCCTAATATCGTGCGCCGTCGCCACATTGCTCCGCTATAAGTTGACGAACTCACGCAGGCCACAATTAGAAACGTATACGCACGATGATGAGTCAGTGTGATGTTCACTGCTCTTTGTACCGAAGCTAACTTCGCGGCAAAGTCTCTACACAACACAAAGGAAGCGCACCTTGCTCGAACATCCTCCCTCTAGATCCGTTCGATACCTATAGACTCACCCCCGCTGATACACTCCATCGAAGCCGAAACACAGCTCGAGCACGCGGAGACGCACCGACATGGCAACATCCACACCGACCAAGCCCACCTTCAAACCCTTCGTTCCCGCCACGGAAACTCGACCCGAGCTCTCTGCTCGCGCGCTTATCCTCGGCGCTGTCTTCGGCGTCCTCTTTGGAGCTGTCACCGTCTACGTTGGCCTCCGCGCAGGTCTCACCGTCGCCGCCTCCATCCCCATCTCAGTCCTCTCCATCTCGATCCTGCGAGCCTTCGGCAAGGCCAGCATCCTCGAAAACAACATCGTTCAAAGCACTGGCAACGCGGGCCAATCGATCGCGTCCGGTGTCATCTTCACACTTCCCGCTCTCATCTTCCTCGGCTTCGACCTCGAAGCTTCTCGCATCTTTGCCCTCGCCCTCTTTGGCGGATGGCTCGGCGTTCTTTTCATGATTCCACTTCGCCGCCAACTCATCGTCGAAGAGCACGACAACCTGATCTATCCCGAAGGAACAGCCTGTGCCGATGTCCTGATCGCCGGTGAACGCGGTGGTTCCTTCGCCTCTCGCGTCTTCCTCGGCCTAGGTCTTGGCGGCCTCTACACCCTCTTTCAGAACGACAACCTCTTCGCACTTTGGCCTAGTCAGCCCGACTACCAGCCTGATCTCGGCGCGCAGCACCTTCTCAAAGGCTCCGCCATCCGGGCCGATTGCACTCCTGAGTACCTCGGCGTCGGCTATATCATCGGTATTCGCGTGGCCGCCATTATGCTTGCTGGCGGAGTCTTCTCCTGGCTCGTCCTGATGCCTGCGATCTACTTCTTCGGCTCGCATCTCTCCACTCCGCTCTACCCTGGCACTGTCCTCATCACGCAGATGTCGCCGTCCGACCTCTGGCGAACCTACGTCCGCCCCATGGGAGCAGGAGGAGTCGCGGCTGCCGGTCTCATCACTCTCCTTCGCACTCTACCCACCATCGTTGGTGCACTCACTCAAGGCTTCAAGAAGACAGGTTCAGGAAAATCGGCGGCCGCACAACCCTCTCGCACAGAACATGATCTTCCCCCCATCGTCGTCTTCGGCGGCTCGCTCCTCCTCATCGTCCTGATGGTTCTCTTCCTCGAATTCAAACCCATCCCCGGAGCCCAGGTCGGCCTCATCGCCAACATCGCCGCCGCTCTCCTCGTCGTCGTCTTCGGCTTCCTCTTCGTAACCGTCAGCGCGCGAATCGTAGGTATTGTCGGCTCCTCCGCCTCGCCCGTCTCCGGCATGACGATTGCCACACTGATGGCTACGGCTGCAATTTTTCTCGTCAAAGGCTGGACGGCCCCCGCCTTCGGAGCACTCGCCATTACCATTGGCGGAGTCGTCTGCATCGCCGCCTCCAACGCAGGCGACACCTCGCAGGACCTCAAGACCGGCTACCTCATCGGCGCAACACCGTGGAAACAACAGATCGCCATCATGATCGGTGTCATCGTCTCGATCTTTTCGATTGGCGCTACGCTCAACGCGATGAACAAAGGCCTTGAGACCTTTCAGCGTCTCCCCAAACCAATCGTCTTTTCCCTCAATCGTCTACCGGATGGAGTCCAGAACAACGGCAACTTTACCGGTAGCGACAAGATCACGCTCACATCGCACAACGCGGACAATCCTGCCAAAGAAGAGCTCTCGAACGCGAAGCAATATGTGCTCCTCAACGCCATCGGATCCACGACGCTTGATGATGGCAAATATCTCTACAACGCCGCGACGGGTCAGATTGAAGTCCAGTGGATTCAAGGTATCGGCAGCGAAAAGGCTGCAGCGCCACAGGGTCGTCTCATGGCCACCGTCATCAATGGCATTCTGAGCCGCAAACTGCCCTGGGCTCTGGTCTTGCTGGGTGTTGCGATTGTGGTCGTTGTTGAGCTTCTTGGCGTCCGATCTCTGACCTTCGCTGTAGGCGCTTATCTCAGCATTGCTACTACGCTGGCGATCTTTGTGGGGGGCGTCATGCGTTGGATGGTGGATCGCGCGATGCTTCGCCATGCGGCAGAGAAGGCTCGGCTTGAGCATGACGCTTCTTTGGCCCTTTGGCACTCTGATCGTGAATCGTGGCTGGCTCAACATCCTGACTTTGACCCTACGAATCCTGCACATGCGGATCCTGGCGGGGTTCCTGTCTTCAACGCCATTACTGCTCGCGATGTAACTCTTGAATCTGAGGTTTCTCCCGGTTCTCTTTATGCTTCGGGGCTGATTGCGGCGGGTGGAATCGTTGGATTGCTGGGGGTTTGCGTAAAACTCTACGAAGCGGCTACGGACCGCTCGATTCCTCGGTTCAGCGAGCATAATCCTCTGCACCATGACCCGGTCAGCGTGGTGATGTTTGCTCTGCTGGCTTTTTCGCTTTACTACTTTGCGCGGAAACCTCTCACCAGCGAAGGATGATTTTTTGGGATTTTGTGGCGAAAAAAATTGCTGCGTGGTGCAGGGCGCTTTTTGCAGGGGTTTTTGCGTTTTTCGTGGCGTTTTTGGATGGTAAATCGTGGTGAGGTTGTGGTGAATTGCGTGGCTGGTGTGGTGTTTTAGCCGTCACTTTTCCGGGGGTGAAAAATACGCCAACGCTTTGAACTTTATTTTTGACCGGTCGCCCGTCGGAGCCGTATTTTTTGGGTTCAGGGAGACGGAGCGGTTGCGGGTTTTCTTCGGGTCTCACGATGGGAAGGAGATTTTGAGATATGAGTCACGTACTGGTGGTCTTTCAGGCGGATACGGAGCGCACGGAGCAGTTGGCACTGGCCGTCGGGGTGGGTGCGGTCGAGGCGGAGGCGGGCATTCGCTTGCGACGGCTGAGGACCCCGGGTGCGGTCGAGGTGGGGCACAAGGGCTATGGGACGCTGCGGGAGGCGGATCTGCTGTGGGCAGAAACGGTAGTAGTTGGATTGGAGGGCGAAAGGCCCGGGACAGAGGAGCTGAACAGTCTGGTTGCAGTGCTGTCCGGGCTTGATTCGAGCCAGATGAAGGGGAAGGAGTGCTGGACGTTTAGCGCGGAGGGTATCGCCGCACGAAAGACGGAGGCACAGACGTTCGTAGAGGAGGCTTTACTCACGGCTGGAATCACTCCGGTGCCCGCACTGGTCTCGGATGCTACCGATGAGATGGAGCGAATGAAAGATGTTGGCCGCCAGCTTGGCCGGCAACGGGTTTAAGTGGCCGGTCAAAGCTGTAACAAGCTCCCGGCTGTAACAAGCTCGCGGCTGTAGTCAGCTCAAGGCTGCAACCAGAGGAGCGATCCGACGGTCAGCACGTTCTCTGCCGGAGCTCTTGCCGGAGCCCGGATCGCGCGGGTCCTGCAGGCGTGCCGCAAATCGATTTGCCGGGCGTAGTCGGAATCCTGAGCGAGGTGGATGCCGTAGGCAGTGAAGGTTTGGAAGCCGGGGACCTGGACACTCAGGGAATAGATCCCGTCGGGGAGTTTGTGAAACTCGTAGCTTCCATCGCTGCCGGTTCGTGTTGTGAAGACAGTTTCGGTCCTCTGATTGACGACGACAACTTTGGCACCCTGGATGGTTGAGCCTTCCCGGTCGTCTACCGTTCCCCGGATGCGCGGCGAGAGATTTCCTGAACTTGAAGATGGGATGTCCGAAAGAGAAAAGAGCAAGGCGAACGCCAACAGGCAGGACATCAACAGTCCATTGCGCTCCCTTTTGATCGTCGGGACCGGAATCGTCACGAGGATAGCGAGGGCCACGCAAAGGCGATAGAAGGAGGCGTGAGCGGGACGAAAGGAAGCAAGATGAAGAAGGACAGAATCCTCGGCCGCGCTGTGGAAGGACAACAGAAGAGCAGACCAGGGTAGCGGGGATAGCACCGATAACAGGAACACCGTCGACAAAAAGATCAGCAATGGTACGGGCAAAGCAAGCAGCGACAGAAACGATAGAAGCATCAGCAACGGAGAGTCTCCTCTAGCGGTGTTCGGGAGTCGCCTGACTGCCACCCACAGATCACCGGTCTCTCACTGAAAGTTAGGACCTGACTGACGGGATTCCAAGGGCCACCCCGAAGAACCTTCCTATAGCCACTCCAGCGGCATTGGGGAAAGACGTCCATTGGTCCGGCCAATTATCCTCTGCGAAGCTAAGGCTCGCAGCCTCGAAAACGTTAATCTGCTGATAATAGGAAGGATAGGGAGTGAAGGTCGGGTTTTGAATCTTATCTCGATGTCGAGATATCTTATGTCGTAGGAGTTGAGGAGCCGGAGATGACAGATGAGCAGAATATAGTTTCGGCACCTCGGCTCTGGCTGGTTTTGGCTCGGACTTCTCGCTCGATCGGGGATTTTATCGAGGGCTCCTTTAATGCTCAGGGGTTGATCCTTAGCGACTTCATGGTGCTGGAGGTACTGCTGCACAAGGGACCGCTGACGATCTCAGTAATCGGCGAAAAGGTTCTGCTGGCGAGCGCTTCGATGACTTCGGCGATCGATCGGCTGGAGAAGCGGGGACTGGTGCGACGCAAGAACTGTGCAACCGACCGGCGCACCCGCTACGTAGAGCTGACGGATGAAGGCAAGGGATTCATCGAGGAGATCTATGCGCGGCATGAGAAGGACCTCGAGTTTGTCGCTGCGGGGTTGAGCGAGGCCGAGCGAAGGACGATGTACGAGGGGTTGAAGAAGATGGGGCTCGCGGCGAAGATGGCGGTTCCCACACAGAAGTGCAAGACCGCTTGACGCAACAAGACTTTGAGCAGGATGCAGTAGGACTTTTGAAGCAAGACACACGGCCCTAAGCAATGAGCCGGTGGAGAGACGGAAAGGAAATGTCATGTTGACTGTTCGGAAGAGTAACGAGAGAGGCCATGCAGACCACGGATGGCTGGATTCGCACCACACGTTTTCGTTCGCCAACTATCACGACTCAGAGCATATGGGATACCGCTCGCTGCGGGTGATCAATGAGGATCGCGTGGCGGAGGGGCGTGGGTTTGGAGCGCATGCTCACCGCGATATGGAGATTCTGAGCTATGTGCTGAAGGGCCAGCTTGCCCACAAGGACAGCATGGGCCACGTGGAGTTGCTGGGACCGAACGAGATTCAGAAGATGTCGGCCGGCAGCGGCGTGGTGCATAGCGAGTTCAACGGTTCGGAGACGGAGCCGGTTCACTTTCTGCAGATCTGGATTGAGCCGAAGAGCCGTGGCACGAAGCCGAGCTATGAGCAGTTGAAGTTTGAGGCGGAGGAGAAGCTGGACCGCTTCAAGCTTCTGGCTTCGCCTACACCGACGGCCGGTGCGGCGACGATCAACCAGGACACTAGCGTGTCGGTTGCCGAGTTGACGCCGGGCAAACAGATTACCTATCCGCTGGGGAGCAAGCGCCATGCGTGGCTGCATGTGATCCAGGGAGAGGTGACGGTCAACGGCAAAACACTGGAGACGGGCGATGCTGTTGCTGTCGACAACGAAGAGGCGCTCGAAGTAAGCGCGCAGGGAGAGGCGAATAGCGAGATACTGTTGTTCGATCTCGCCTAATTAACTCTCCCGCTGTAGAAATGGGCCTACAAGTTTTACACAAATGCAACAGTGACCGGCACATATTTCTGAGCCGGTCACTATGACAAAGACATCTCACAGCAGATCTACCAAGGAGAACACCCTATGAACCGTCGCATCTTTACCGCAGCCCTCTCTGCCCTGCTCCTTACTGGAGTCAGCGCGTTCGCCCAAAGCTCCGCATCAACCTGGACGATCGACAAGAACCATACACAGGTTAATTTCGCAATCGCGCATATGGGAGTCAGCACAGTTCGCGGCTCGATCAGCGGTGTGACCGGCACGATAGTGTGGGACGACAAGAACCCCGGCAAGTCCAGCGTGGAAGCAACTATAGACGCGACCACTGTGTCCACGAACAACGACAACCGCGACAAGGACCTGAAGTCTGCCAACTTCTTCAACGTCGAGAAGTTTCCGACGCTGACCTTCAAGTCGACCTCGGTGTCAGGCGCGAACGGGAAGCTGCAGGTTGTCGGCGATCTGACGCTCGCGGGTGTGACCAAGAGCGTAACGCTGACTGTTGATGGACCAACCGCTCCGCAGAAGGGAATGGGCGGCAAGACTGTCATCGGCATGTCGGCTACCGGGACGGTGAAGCGCAGCGACTTCAACTTCGGTTCGAAGTATGCCGCGCCCATTCTGGGCGACGACGTTCAGTTCACAATCGACATCGAAGCGAACAAATAAGCGACGGTAAGATAGCCCTTTTCTTCGCGGAAGCTGCGGAGGGGAGGGCTTTTTCTTTTGGCTGGACTACGAGAGCTTTTCGCGGCTGAGTTGTTCGTTGCGCTTTTCGATGGCTGCTGAGGCCTCTGGCTTCAGATTGCGAAGGATCTCCAGCAGCTTTGCCGGGTCGAAGGACTCGAGTTGATAGTCGGCTGAGGGACAGCCCTTGAAGCCGGGGGCGGTTATGACGATGATGGGAATTTTTGGTTGAAGTAGTTTGATTTTGTCGGCGACTTCATCGCAGGACAAGTCGTCGAGACCGCCGTCGAGGACCACACCGCTGACAGCTGGGAAACGAGCGAAGACCTCGAGAGCCTCACTGCCGCTGTAGGCGGTCAGGACGTTGAACTTCGCGGTTTCGATGACCAGCTTGCGGGTTGAGATGCTGCCGGGAAACTCCCGGTCTATGACTAGGAAGCAGGGTCTGATCATGGACAGCATTAAACACTAAAATTGCCGCAGAAGACGATCCGCTAGAGGCCGCGGGTGCGCTGGATGCGGTCTTTGTTTTCGCGAACCAGGTGGAGGAAGTTCTGCTGGATGGGGTCTTCGTTCTGCGGGTTCCAGGCGACGGAGAGCCCCATGTGGAGATTTTGCGGCACAAGCGGGGAGATGACGACTCCGGAAGGGCGGAGGTAACGGACTCCTGAGGGAACGAGGGCGACGCCTTCGCCGGATTCAACCAGGGTGAGGACGCTGGACCAGGTGGCAGCAGTGTTGACGATGTTTGGCGAGAAGCCTGCGGCGGAACAGAGAGCGACGATGCCGTCGAAGAGCGCGGGAGTCATCTGTCGGTCGCAGAGGACGAAGCGTTCGGAGGCGAGAGATTGAATGGAGATGGGTTTGCCCGCGAGAGGATGGTCGCGGGGAAGGACGACGACGACGGGGTCGCGATAGAGGAGTTCGGCGCGGAGGGTTTGGTCGAAGGGCGGCTCGAGGGGGCGGGCGAAGGCGATGTCGATCTTTCCGGTGAGGAGGGCATCCATCTGCTCGGGCGTGCGCATCTCGTAGAGCGAGAGCTTGATGTCGGGGTGGAGCTTGCGGTAGTCGCGGATGATGCGGGCGAAGAAGCCGCCGGCTCCCCAGAGGAAGAAGCCGATGTTGAGAGAGCCGACCTGGCCTATGAGGGATCTCTGCGTGATCTCGATGGCGCGGTCGGCGGCGGCGAGGGTTTTACGGGCTTCGGCGAGGAAGAGCTGACCCTGGGGCGTGAGGCGAGTTCGGCCTGAGTTGCGATTGAGAAGCGGGCCGCCGACTTCACGCTCGAGATCGGCGATCTGCTCGCTGATGGCGGACTGGGAGACGTGGAGGCGGCGGCCGGCTTCGCTGAAGGTGCCGTGGTCGGCGACGGCACAGAGGTAGCGCAGATGTCTCAGTTCCATGCAGGTAGATCCCCTGGTTTGAGGATATCGGTTTTTCCGATGGCAGCTCTCGGAAATAACTGTTGAGACCTTCACGCGGGTAAGAATGTCTTACTCTATAGAAAGATTTAGCCGAAGCGGAAGAGGGTTCGTCGCATGTGGATTGTCAAAGTAGCTCTGAGTCGACCGTATACCTTCATCGTGCTGGCGATCCTGATTCTGATCGCTGCGCCTGTGGTCATCTCGAGTACTCCGACCGACATCTTTCCGAACATTAATATTCCGGTGGTATCGGTTGCGTGGCAGTACACGGGATTGAATCCTGAGGAGCTTGAAGGTCGGCTGACGACACCGTATGAGAAGGCTCTGACGGTGCTGGTGGACAACATTCAGCATATCGAGTCGACCACGTTTGCGGGGCAGGTGATTGTGAAGATCTACCTGCAGCCGGGTGCGAGCCTGGACACGGCGAACGCGCAGGTGTCGGCGGCTTCGGAGTACCAGTTGAGGAGCCTGCCACCGGGGATTCTGCCGCCACAGATTATCAACTTCAGCGCATCGAGCGTGCCGATCGTACAGCTGGGGCTGTCGGGCGCGGGGCTGAGCGAGCAGCAGCTCAACGACCTGGGAGCGAATTTTGTTCGGCCACAGCTGATTTCGGTGCCGGGCGTTGTGATCCCGAATATCTATGGAGGCAAGCAGCGGTCGATTATGTTGAACATCGATCCGAAGCTGCTGCAGGCCAAGGGGCTGTCACCTGTTGATGTATTGAGCGCCGTAGGACAACAGAACGTGGTGCAGCCGGGCGGAACGGCGAAGATTGGCCAGGACGAGTATGACATTCACATCAACTCGTCGCCGGTAACTCTGGAAGGGATCAGTAACCTGCCGATCAAGCAGGTGAATGGCACGACGATCTATCTGCATGACGTGGCGTCTGTGGCGGACGGGAGTATACCGCAGACGAATATTGTGCGGCAGGACGGACGCCGCGGGGCGCTGATGGTGATTCTGAAGTCGGGAACCGCATCGACGCTGACTGTGGTGAGCGGCGTGCGAAATCTGATTCCAAGGGTGAAGCTGACGGTGCCGCCGGAGTTGAAGATTACGCCGATCGGGGATCAGTCTGTGTTTGTCCGGGGATCGGTGCAGGGGGTTATCCGCGAAGCTGTGATTGCTGCGGTGCTGACGGGGCTGATGATTCTTCTGTTCCTGGGGAGCTGGCGCAGCACGATTATTATCGCGATCTCGATTCCGTTGTCGATCCTGACCTCGATCATCGTGCTGGGGCTTCTGGGAGAGACTATCAACATCATGACGCTGGGCGGACTGGCGCTGGCGGTCGGCATCCTGGTGGACGATGCCACGGTGACGATTGAAAATATCGAACGCTACCTGGAGGAAGGCAGAGAGCTGCATGACGCCATCCTCGAAGGTGCGGCGCAGATCTCGGTGCCGGCGCTGGTATCGACGCTGTGTATCTGCATTGTGTTTCTGCCGATGTTCTTTTTGAGCGGGGTTGCGCGTTACCTCTTTGTGCCGCTGGCCGAGGCAGTGGTCTTCGCCATGCTGGCTTCGTATGTCCTCTCTCGAACGCTGGTTCCGACGCTGGCGATGTATCTGCTGAAGGCGCATGATCACCATGCCGTACCTTCGAATAACATCCTTGCGCGGTTCCAGAGGGGATTTGAGCGCGTCTTTGAGAAGCTACGCACGAGCTATCAGGATCTGCTTGGCCGGCTGGTAGCGGCGCGAGTCTTCTTCGTTCCCATCTTTTTGCTTCTTTGCCTGTGTGCCTTCGCACTGCTGCCGTTTCTTGGACAGAACTTCTTTCCGAGCACAGACAATGGATCATTCATTCTCCATGTTCGGGGCAAGAGCGGAATCCGTATTGAGGAGACTGCGAAGCTGTGCGATCTGATCGAACAAGACATTCGGAAGACCGTTCCAGCAGGCGAGATGGACAACATCCTCGACAACATAGGCCTGCCGTACAGCACACTGAACACTCAGCATGCAACTTCGGGGCTAATCGGTGCGGGAGATGCGGATATTCTGGTCTCGCTGAAGGAAGACCACCATCCGACTGCTAAGTATGTCGAGGCACTGCGCAGGGATCTCCCACGTGCCTTCCCCGGAGTTACGTTCTACTTTCTACCGTCGGATATCGTTACGCAGATTCTGAACTTCGGCCTGCCTGCGCCGATCGACATTCAGTTTGAGGGATCGGATATCGCGGCTAACCGAAAGGTTGCGAACCAGGTTTTGAGCGAACTGCGCCAGGTCCCAGGCCTTGTCGATCTCCGCATTCAGCAGCCCGATGACTACCCTGTGTTGAACGTCGATGTAGATCGCACGAAAGCGGCACAGGGCGGCTACTCGGAACGCGATGTGGGCAGCAGTTTGTTGAACATACTCGGTGGCAGCACCCAGCTGAACCCTATGTTTTATCTGAACTGGAACAATGGCAATACCTACAACATCGTGGAGCAGACACCGCAGTACCAGATCAGCTCTTTGAGCTCGCTTGAAAATATTCCGATCTCGTCTCCGACGGCAAAGCAGCCGGAGATTCTGACCGATGTCGCGACCATTAAGCGCAGCAGCGAGATGGAGGTGGTGACGCACTACAACGTGCGCCGCACGCTGGATATCTATGGAAACGTTCAAGAGCGCGATCTTGGTTCGGTGGGACGAGACATCAACAAGATTGTGGCAAGGAATGAGAAGTCCCTGGTACGCGGCAGCTTTGTGAGGGTGCGCGGACAGATTGAAACGATGAATAGCTCTTACATTGGACTGCTCGCCGGACTGGCGTTTGCGATTGTGCTGGTCTACCTGTTGATCGTTGTGAACTTCCAGTCCTGGCTCGATCCGTTCATCATCATTACGGCTCTGCCGGCAGCGCTGGCGGGTATTGTGCTCTTTCTGTTTACGACGAGGACGACGTTGAGCGTTCCGGCGTTGATGGGCGCGATTATGTGCATGGGCGTTGCAACGGCGAACAGTATTCTGGTGGTATCGTTTGCGAAAGAACGCCTGTTGCATCATGGGGATGCGATCGAGGCTGCGATTGAAGCGGGAGCTACCCGGTTCCGGCCTGTGATGATGACGGCTCTGGCGATGATCATCGGCATGATTCCGATGGCGCTGGGTGCGGGGGAAGGCGGCGAACAGAATGCGCCGTTAGGTAGAGCGGTGATCGGCGGACTCTGCTGCGCGACGGTTGCGACCCTTATCTTCGTTCCCGCGGTCTTTGCTTTGCTGCATAGCTCAGATAAGAAAAATACTGTTAGCAACAAAAGCCGCGAGCACCAGTTGACTGCGGGCGATTGAAAGAACTTGAGAGCCATGAAGGAGAACGCATGACGAGCGGAACAAAGGTGGAGACCAGGATGAATGAGGATGAGACCACACTCTCCGGCGAGCGCCCAACAGAGGTAACGGACGCTCCGGAGCCCGGCCTGACAAGAGGCACGTGGATTGGAGTGGCGGTCATCGCGGTGATCGTGGCCCTGGTTGTCATCTTCGGTATCGCCGCACGTCGCCGGACGGAGAGTACGCTCGACACGGACACAAAAGCTGCCTCGATTCCATCTGTCAAAGTGATTCATCCTGCGAGTTCGATACTGTCTTCGGGGCTGGCGCTGCCGGGAAACACGCAGGCGTATGTGGACACGCCGATCTATGCCCGAACGAGCGGGTATCTGAAGAAATGGTACTTCGATATTGGCGCGCATGTTCGCAAAGGACAGTTGATGGCGGTCATCGAGACGCCTGAGTTGGATGAGCAGCTTCAGGTGGCGCAGGCTGATCTGAAGAGCGCAGAGGCGAATCTGAACCTGGCGAATACGACCTCAGCGCGCTATCAGAATCTTCTGACTACCAACTCGGTATCGAAGCAGGAGACCGATGTTGCGGTGAGTGATGCAGCGGCGAAGAAAGCGGCGGTGGATGCCTCGACGGCGGCGGTGCGCAGACTGCAGCAGTTGCAATCGTTCGAGAAGATCTACGCACCCTTCGATGGAATCGTGACAGCGCGCAATATCGATATCGGCGGATTGATTCAGGCTGGTGAGAACACGACTCCCAAGGAGCTGTTCCATCTTGCTGCTATTCAAAAGATCCGCGTGTTCGTGTCGGTTCCCGAGGCTTACTCAACCTCAATCAAGGCCGGTGGTAAGGCAGCTTTGACTTTGGATGAATATCCGGGCCGTGAATTCGAGGGTACCGTTGCGCGTAATTCGAATGCGATCGATTCAGCGACTCGCACGCTGAACGTCGAAGTCGATGTCGACAACCCCAAGGGCGAACTACTGCCGGGGGCCTATGTCTTTGTTCACTTCAAGGTGCCGCAGCGTGCTTCGAACTTGATGATTCCGTCGAACACGCTGCTGTTCCGGGCGCAGGGCCTTCAGGTGGGAGTCGTTCGCGATGGACGAGTGCAACTGGTGCCGGTGACGATCAGTAAAGACATGGGCGCGAACGTTGAGATTGCCTCGGGGTTGACACCGAACGATGCCGTGATTCTTGATCCTTCCGACTCACTGGCGAGCGGCCAGGAGGTGCAGGTGAAGAGCCAGATGAACGAAAGTGCAACGCAGATGGAGAAGAAAGAGGGGGCGCAGTGACGCTACGACCCGGTGCTCTGGCCAGTGCCGCTGTGTTCCTGCTTAGCGGATGCATGGTGGGGCCGAAGTATGTGAAACCGTCGGTTCCAATGGCGCCTGACTATAAGGAAGCAGGCCCGGACGCCTACAAGGAGAACTCGAACTGGCAGATGGCGCAGCCGGCCGATGCGGCGCAACGTGGAGAATGGTGGACGATCTTCGGCGATGCGGAGCTAAATGTTCTTGAGCCGCAGGTGGCGGAGAATAACCAGAGTCTCAAGGCTGCGGATGCTCGCTTTCGCGAGGCTCGAGCCCTGATTCGCTTCAATCATGCGTCGCTGTATCCGACCATTGGCGTGGCGCCGTCAGGTGGCGGCGAACGGCTATCGTCCAACCAGCCCTACTTCAATGTGAACAACGCCCAGGGAAATGGGGTTGGCGTAGTTCAACTTCCTGTGGATTTGAACTACGAGATTGATGTCTGGGGACGTGTTCGGCGCACCGTCAGCGCTGCACGCGAGGAGGCGCAGGCGAGCGCGGGAGATAGACAGACGGTGATGCTGAGCCTTCAAGCTGAGCTTGCGGTCGATTACTTTGAGGCCCGCAGCGCCGATGCCCAGGAGAAGCTGCTGAACGATACCGTTAAGGACTTCGAAGAGGCCTACCGGATCACGAAGAATCGTTTTGAGGGAGGCGTCTCTCCGAAGTCGGACGTCGACCAGGCGCAGACACAGCTTGAGGCGGCAAGGGTGCTGGCGCGTGATATTACGTTGCAGCGAGCGCAGTTCGAGCATGCTATCGCGATTCTGCTTGGCAAGCCGCCTGCGTCGTTTGCATTGTCGAACGCTCCTCTCAATGCGCGACCGCCGGCGATTCCGCCGGGGCTGCCTTCGGAGCTGCTCGAACGGCGCCCGGATATTGCTGCGGCAGAACGCCGCGTTGCCGAAGCGAACGACCGCATCGGCATTGCGCGAGCTGCGTTTTATCCTACGATTTCGTTGAGCGGCTCGGTCGGGGTGGAGGGAACTTCGTTTGCGAACCTGTTCGATCCGGCAAGCCTGCTTTGGTCGCTTGGGCCTACGCTGTCGCAGACGGTTTTCGACGCGGGACGACGCGCCTCGGTCTCTGAACAGGCCAATGCCAGCTACGACGAGACGGTTGCGAACTATCGGCAGACGACTTTGACGGCGTTTCAGCAGGTCGAAGATAATCTAGTCGCGCTGCGCGTTCTGAACCAGGAGGCGGGGCATCAACACCAGGCCACGATGGCGGCTCAGTCTGCTGCGCAGATATTCAACAATAGATACGTTGGCGGGCTCGACACTTATCTGCAGGTAGTGACGGCTCAGACTACTGAGCTGAATAATGAGCGCAACGACATCGACATTATGCGCCGACAGATGGATGCGAGCGTGCTTCTGATCAAAGCGCTGGGTGGCGGCTGGAATGTGACCCAACTGCCGAAGCTTTAGACTTAGCGGCCAGAGAGATTCAGAGGCAGGTAGAAGGAGAAGACTGAGCCTTGCGTGGGCTGGCTGGTTACCTCAATGGAGCCGCCGTGGGCTTCGACGATCGCCTTCGCGATGGCTAGCCCCATGCCTGTTCCCTGCACGCGATATCGTTGCCCCTGGCCACGGTAGAACTTGTCGAAGATCATCATCTTTTCCAGGTCGTCGACCCCAGCACCACGGTCGGCAATGCTGGTGACAAGCTGGCCTTGGGAGATCTCGGCGCTGACGAAGATTGGACTTCCGTCGGCGGAGTATTTTGCGGCGTTCTCCAACAGGTGCTGCAGCACTTTGGCGATGCGCTCGAGGTCCATCTGAACGGGAGGAAGGGTGTCTGGGAGGCGGAGTTCGAGGGGATGATTTTTGAGCGGCCCTTGAACAGCCTCGAGCGCAAGATCGACCGCCTCTCGCATGGAATGCATGCGCAGATCGAGCTTGATGTCGTTGGCATCCAGCTCCGCCATCTCCATCGCCTGACCCACGAGCCGGTCCAGCCGCGCGGCCTCCTCTTCGATCACTTGGAGCATCTCTCCGCTTTGCTCAGCATCGAGAAAAGACTCGCTGCGCAAGGTCGTGACGGCGGCGGTGATGGAGGTGAGAGGCGTTCGGAGCTCGTGCGCCACAGAGTCCAACAACGCGTTGCGCAGTCGCTCGCTTTCGCGTGAGGCCTGGACCCGCGTCAGGGTTTCGACGGCTCCGGCACGTTCGATCGCGATAGCCGCCAAGCCACAGACAGCGTCGAGCGCCTCGGGAGAGGTCCTGTTGCCCGTGATTCCGACCGCGCCGATGGGGCGCGTTCCGAGCAGGATGGGGACGAGTGTGACGGCGCGTTCTTCGTCATAACGATGATCGCGGGTGAAGGCTGCATCCCGCAGTTCGGACGCGGTTACGTCCATGTAGTCTGGGCTGGAGCGGTAGATGCGATCTTTTTCACGAAGATAGATCGCGGCTCCGGCGAGGTTGAAGGTTACGGCGATCATCTGCGGCAGGACGTTGAGGAGATCGATCACATTGCCGGTGACCAGCATCTGCTGGCTGAACTCGTACAGACGCTCTGCTTCGCGCTGGCGACGGCGCGAGATCTTTGCTTCGCGGCGTGCGCGCTCGGCGAGCTGGCTGGCGACGATACCGGTCACGAGAAAGGCGAAGAGGGCGACCCAGTTGCGGCCGTCGCCGACGGTAAAGGTGAGAACAGGCGGAAGGAAGAAGAAGTTGAAGGCTGCGGCCGAGAGGATAGACAGGTAGATTGAATGCCGGAGGCCCCAGTTTGCGGCTACGAGAAGTATGCCAATCAGGAATGTCAGGGCTACCGTAGTCTCGTTGACATGCAGCCGAAGAAAGTAGACGGCTACAATGACAGCTGCGCTCGCTGTGGAGATACTGTACCGGACGATACTGCGTATAAGCTTTCCCTGCACTACTTTATCTTATCCTTATGGGCACTCGCGACAACTCGAATCCGGCGCTGAAGAGTCCGGAAGAATGGCTGGAGAAGGTCGCACCGGAGAAGATGCGGGGGACCTTCAAACTCTTCCTCGGCTATGCACCGGGCGTCGGCAAGACCTACAGCATGCTGAGCGAGGCGATCCGGCGGCACCAGCGGGGTGAGGATATTGTCATCGGGGTGGTCGAGACGCATGGCAGACCACGTACGGCGGAACTGGCTGAGCAACTGGAGCAGATTCCGCGTAGAAGGATCGAGTACAAGGGCGTGGTCTTTGAAGAGATGGACCTCGACGGAATCCTCACTCGGCGACCGCAGATCGTTCTGATCGACGAGTTGGCGCATACCAATATTGAAGGCAGCAGACATCGCAAACGTTATGAGGATGTGCTGGACGTCCTGGCTGCGAATATCGACGTGCTGGCCACGATGAACGTGCAGCACATCGAGAGCGTCGCTCCTACTGTGCAGAGCGTTACTGGTGTGATGATCCGCGAAACCGTCCCTGACTGGCTGGTGCAGCGCGCGGACGAGATCGTCATGGCCGATCTAACGCCTGAGGCTCTTCAGACAAGGATGCGGCGTGGAGATATCTATGGGACGGCTCGCGCGGAGAAGGCCCTGGCAAACTTCTTCCGCCGCGGCAACCTGATCGCGCTCCGCGAACTCGCGCTGCAGCATGTGACCAAGGCGGTTGATCGTACGTTGACCGCGTATATGGACGCGAAACGTATCGAGGCTCATTGGGCTGTACGCGAGCGCGTTGCTGTGTGCATCAGCTCCAACAGCTCGTCGCAGATGCTGATCGCGCGAGGGGCGCGTGTAGCGGAAGGTGTCGGCGGCGAGCTGTTCGTTCTGCATGTTGACGCCGATGAAGATCTGTCTGAAGACGAGAAGGCAACGCTTGCAGCCAATATTCAGTTCGCACGCAATCTCGATGCGCAGGTTTTCACCGTCAAGGGAAAAAGCATCGCGCACGCTGCTGCCAGCTTCGTCCGCGAGAAGCGCATCACTCATATTGTCTTTGGCCGCACCGCCGTCCACGGCTTTCGCAAATACCTCTACTACTGGGCGATTCAACATTTTCTGAAAGAGTCGCCGAATGTGGATGTTCACATCGTGACGCAACATCCGGAGCGCGAATGAAACAGAACCTGCAGGACCAGCAACATGCAAAGATCCTCATCGTGGACGACGAAGCTCAGATCACTCGTGTCCTTCGCACCGCGCTTTCGACGCAAGGCTATTCGTTGCGCATCGCCGCGAATGGCGTTGAAGGAATGGAGGCTGTGCATGCATGGAAGCCAGACCTGGTCGTCACGGATGTCTCGATGCCAGAGATGAATGGGATTGAGCTTTGTCGTGAGATTCGCGCCGTATCCACGGTTCCGATCATTGTTCTTTCGGTCCGCAATCAAGAGGCTATGAAGATTGAAGCGCTGGACGCAGGTGCGGACGACTATGTGACGAAACCATTCAGCATTCAGGAGCTGCAGGCTCGCGTCCGCGCGCAACTCCGCCGTGGTTCGGCCGCCGAGTCCGAGGCTCCGCAGATTATCTCGGCAGGTGATTTTTATATCGATATTCCGCAGCATCGCGTGGTGGTTCGCGGGCAAGATACGCATCTGACGCCGAAGCAGTTCGATCTTCTCGTATTCCTGGCGCAGCATCCTGGACAGGTCCTTACCCATCGGGCGCTGCTCCACGCGGTGTGGGGAACGAACGCCGACCAGCCCGAGTATCTGCGCGTCAACATTGGTCAATTGCGGAAGAAGATAGAACTAACGGAAGAGCCTGCGTACATTATCACGGAGCCGTGGATCGGCTACCGTTTTCGTCCCACCGGTAACGACGAGTTCTAACTGAGTGCGCGAAGCAACACTGTTCGGGCTTATTCTTCAGGACTTATTGCTTCCCTTCTGCTTTGTGATCTTTCGGCATCAACAGCGAAACCGCCAGCGGCAGAAGACTTACTGACATTGGCAGATATCCGATCCACTCGCCGTCGAGTTCGGCGTGAATGCGATGATTCTGCTCAAGCGGTGTGCAGCGGAACTCCGAGACTCGAACCTGTTCCAGCCAGGGATTTCTTGCATTAAGTGCAAGGTGACTGAAGGCGAACCATGCCGGTAAGCCGATTTTGGCCGGCGGCTTCGCAATAGAGAGAAGAAGTTTGTTATCGGCTGCGAACGTTTCCGTTGCGAGACGCCTGAAGATGCCTCCGAGATTCGGGACGCGGGAGCACATCACGCTGACTCCGCGCTGTTCCACCCACTCGGAAGACTCGCTGCTTCGATACTCAACACGAAACGCTGGAAAGCTCTGCGTCAGGAAGAGCCGTAGTGAGTGGGCATAGTAGGCGCTCCTTCCCAGCCTCGATCGTTTTCCTGCGAGCAGGCGATAGACGAGCGCACCGTCGGGACCGGCTCCCGCCATGACGATGAAGTATCTCTTACGTTCGGACCCGCTGGCGGTGTAGCGTACCTCGCCGACCGAGATCGTGCGAGGCTCAACGCTCAGTTGCTGTTGCAGGGCTCTTACGGGATCGAAGGCCAGCCCCAGATTTCGCGCAAAGACGTTTGCCGTGCCGAGAGGTACGACTCCAAGTGCGGCTTTTGTGCCCACGAGACCCTGTAGAACCTCGTGCACCGTGCCGTCGCCACCACAGGCGAAGACTGCATCGCATCCGCTGGCCGCAGCGTCAGCCGCGATGGACTGTGCCTCCCCGGCGGCCGCAGTCAAAGCTGCATTTGCCTGCACACCGGCCCGTTGAAGCGCCTGCGTCAGGGCAGGGACCAGCGTTTGCAGATCCTTTCTTCTGCCCGCCGACGCGTTGACGATCAGAGTCGCTCGATCCACACTGCAAGACTCTCATATCTGCCTTCTCAGGGAACAGAATTGGCGTCATCGAGGCAGGTCTCCGAAAGTGATTGTGCGGAAGTGCCTCTCCGTGATTTCATCGAGGCTGCAGCTACGTTGCAGTCCCCGACACTCAGGAGCTTTGCATGACCTACCAGGTTTCACGCAATGGGCAGATGTATGGACCGTATACCCTCGAAGATCTTCAGCGCTACGTGGCTTCGGGAAACGTTCTGCCGACGGACATGGCCAAGAGCGATACGATGCCGGATTGGGTTCCGGTTGCGCAGATCCTCGGCTCGGCTGGAGTGCCGGCGACGGCCTCCTACGCTGCACCTGTCGCGTATTCGCAGCCAACCAACGCATATCCAGACCCACCTAATTTGAACTGGGTGCTCGAGCTGTTGCTGGGCTTTCTAACTTGCACGCTCTTTGTGGTGGTGTGGAACCTGGTGATCGCCGCATGGGCAAACAAGGTGCAGCCGGCGAGCAAAGCCCTGATGTTTTACATCATCGCCACGGTGCTGGTCGTGCTCAACTTTGGCGGATCGTGGGGGGTTGTTATCTCGATGAGCCACCATCAGCAGCCGCACCAGAACTTTGTGGGGGGCTTCATCGGGATTGCCTCCTGGGTCGCCCGTCTCGTCGCTCGCTTTACGCTGCGGGATACGCTGGAACAGCACTTCAACAGTGCGGAGCCGCTTGGGCTGCGATTGAACCCTGTCATGACCTTCTTCTTTGGCGGCATCTACTTTCAGTACAAACTCAACGAGATCAACCAGCTAAAACAAACGCTTCGATATCACAACCTGCCGCGATGATCTGGTTGATTCGTGGCGGCCGTGTCGCAGCAATTGTGCGCACCGCTGCGCCGCTGGCGATCGTCGGGACGGTCTTCGGGGTGGTGAGCCGGGTTCTGCGTCGCTTTCCCCCTACACAGAACAGCTTCTATCCACGATGTCCTATCTATGAGGCTCTTCACCTGAAGTGTCCAGGGTGTGGAGCTACACGTGCTCTTGCCGCGCTGCTTCAAGGTCGCTTCGACGAGGCGATGCACCTGAACGCCTTCGCGATGCTCCTGCTTTCTGTCGCCGCAGCTTATGGTCTTTATTGGTATTGGCGCTTTGTGCGGCGTGGAATCTACCGCGGGCCGAATGTTTCGCAGGAAGCTCTGTATGTCGCGCTTGCTGCGGCTTCGGTATTTACAGTACTTCGCAATCTTCCGCTTCGGCTGCTCCAATAAAAAGCGAAACGATCCCTGGGATTAGCAGGGACCGCTCGACTCGATAAGGAACGATGTCAACGAAGCGTTACGCCTCGACAGCGACAGGCTCGGTGGAAGCTGGGGTAGCGCTTCCACCCTTCAGGTCGGTTCCGCCGGGCTTGCGAATGTCGATGCCGCCCTTGAAGAAGGCGCCATCTTCAATCGAGATACGCGCTGCGATGACGTCGCCGGTGAGCGAGCCTTCGCTGCGGATATCAACGCGGTCGCTGGCCTGGCAGTTGCCGCGAACTTTACCCAGCACAACGATCTCGCGCGCCACGATGTTCGCCGCGACCTGGCCGTTGCGGCCGACGGTGACGCGGTTGCCGGGGAGGTTGATTGCGCCTTCGACTTTGCCGTCGATGTAAAGAGACTCAGATCCTGTCAGCTCTCCCTTGACGATGAGAGACTTGCCGATGGTGGCTTGTTCGCCGGTTGGTACAGCGGCTGCCGCATTGCCAGCGCCGACGGTCGCGGGACGGGTTGGGCTCGCCTCGAAGTTCGTCGCTGGAGTCGACGGACGCACCGGTTCAGGAGTCGAGGGAGTGTTGCTTCCAGTCTGATTCGGTTTCCACATGTTCGTTTGTATCCTTTCGTACTGCTTCAAATGATCCGCCGCGGTCTGTCGCACGCGCTACCACGACGGCAGCACGCATACTTTCCACGATACTACTCCGCAAAGGCCCGTGGATTGCCCTGTATTCACAATCTATTCCACAACGTTTGTACCTTTTCCGTTACCTATGGAGTTCTTTTCGGCTCCCCCGAAGTTTCTTCTCACTTTTCTCACTTTTCTTCCACCTCAAAAGTGGTATGTGGCTTAGAGCCTCTACCGCATAGAAAAGACTGTGTGTCAGGTAGGATGGCAACAACTGAAAATCCCTCTGTGAGAGCCCTATCCCTTGAGTTCGACTCCCCGCACGACCCGCGTCAGGCTGCAGTTTTCTCATCTTCTGGCGGCAGTATTTTTTTTGGCTTTGTCGTCGATTTATTCGGGACATTCGCTGCTGGCGGCCGGTCCTAAAATTCATACGGTCACGCTGGGGGCGTACCGCAAGGTTCCCTACACCCAGCCGGACGCCACTCCCGACACCAAAGTGGACGAGACCAGCAGCCTGAGGGTGCGCCCGCTCTTCGTAGATGACCGCCAGAAGGAGTGGACGACTGGCGAGATCCACGATGTGACCGACCGCACCTTTACTGTCCGTCGCGCACTTCGACTCAACGACGCGCTGCCGAATGATGCTGCACCGCATTGGATCTGGCAGCCTGGACCGTGGCTTTCGGTTGATCGCGTCACTGGTCACATCACGGTGCTCCATCTGCCCGACTTCGACTTCGCTGTCTCCGATGTGGTTTGGTTCCGCGACTATGCTGCGTACTGCGGCATCGCCACGACGGCCAAGGGAGGCCTCTACGCTATTGTGGCCGAACTCGGAGCGCGTCGCCCTGTGGTTCAGAAGCAGATCGGAAAGTGGCCCGAGGCTGATCACTTTATCCCAGTCTGCCAGCCTGCTCGGTGGCAGCGGCTGCCTATGCGGGTGACACTGAAGCCGACTGGCGGCGAGGCAACCACTTACGACGTGGTCGGCACCGTTTCTCTGCTGGAAGAGGGCGACAACTCAGACGAATAGCAGAGCGTCGGCTGGTCGCCAGGGTTGAGGATTCGCGACACGACCTGCATCAAAACCAGCGGTATTTGGTTTAGGATCAACGTCTAGTTACAAGACAACCGCGGCGAAGGCTGAGAATTTTGCGCTGTCTCCCAGGCAGGAGTTTCGAATTTGTTGAATCTGTTCCAAGGCATCAGACCGTTGAAACGAATCGGCGTTGTACGAGACGCTGTCGCCGGGGTTGCGTTTGCCGCGATGAACATTCCTCAGGCACTCGGGTATACCCGGATCGCAGGAATGCCTGTCGTAACCGGCCTCTATTCCCTTCTGTTACCGCTGTTTGCCTTTGCGACCTTCGGTTCGTCGCGGTTTCTAGTCGTCGCCGCCGACTCGGCCACCGCAGCCATCCTTCACAGCGGACTGGCCGGCATGGCTCCCACTGCGAGCACCCGGTATGTCGCACTAGCGAGCCTGGTAGCGCTGCTCACCGCCGTCTTCCTGCTGTTGGGACGGGTGTGCGGGTTGGGATTCGTCGCCGACTTCCTCTCGCAGACGGTGCTCGTCGGCTTCCTGACGGGCATAGGACTTCAGGTCGGCATCGCGGTTCTGGGACAGATGCTTGGCATTCAGGTCACCTCGCGCAGATCGATTCTCCAGTTCGTCGAGATCAGCCGCAACCTCCCGAAGGTGCATCTGCACACGCTGGCGGTGACCCTTGCTGTGCTTGCGTTCGTCTTTGCTCTGCGCTGGTCTGCCCCGAAGGCACCGGGGCCAATGCTGGCCGTCATTCTGGCCACAGCAGCCAGCGCGTTATGGAACTTTGCGGGGCATGGCATCGCCATCATTGGCGCGGTAGCGGGCGGCCTGCCTCACCTTGCGATGCCGGACGTCCGCTGGGGCGACATCCGACCGCTGCTCCCGGTCGCCGGCTCATGCGCCATCATGATCCTTACCCAGAGCGCTGCCACCTCGCGCATCTATGCAGCGCGTCATCATCAACGGCTGGACGAGAATCAGGACCTGATCGGCCTGTCCGCGGCCAACGCAGCCGCTGCGTTCAGTGGGACGTTTGTCGTCAACGGCAGCCCCACGCAGACCGCCATGGTGGAGAGCGTTGGCAGTCGGAGCCAGATCGCGCAGGTCACCACGGCGATAGTCGTCGCGCTGGTCCTGCTGTTTCTAACCAAGCCGCTTCAATACCTGCCCCAGTGCGTACTCGGCACACTGGTCTTCCTGGTCGCGATTCGGCTGATCAAGCTGCGCAGCCTGAAGGATATTCTCCGCGAAAGCCCTGCCGAATTCGCGCTTGCTGTGACAACTACGCTCGTAGTGATTACTGCGGGCGTCGAGGTCGGTATCGTTCTGGCGATGGTCCTGTCGCTGCTGCGCATCGTGCATCACAGCTATCATCCCCGCACCGGCGTCATGATTCCGGACGAGGCCAATGTGTGGAAGCTGATTCCTCCGACTCCGGGCGCAGTGACCGAACCTGGACTGGTGATGTACCGCTTCGGCGCAGCACTGTTCTACGCCAACGCGAGCCGGTTCTCCGACGAGGTTCTCGGCCTGGTAGGCCCCTCGCCGACCACCGTGCGCTGGTTCATCGTTGATGCCGAGGCGATTACCAACCTGGACTACAGCGCTGCGCGAGTGGTTGAGGAGTTGAAGAAAAATCTGACAGATGCAGGCGTCCAGCTGGGATTCGCTCGAGTGCCATGGAACACGAGGGCAGACTTCGACCGCCATCACCTGACCGAGGCCATCGGCAGCGCATGGATCTTCAATCGGCTGCACGACGCGCTCGATGCCTTCGAGGCATTCGCGGCGAAGAACCCGGTGTTATCCATCGCTGCTGCGCAACCATCCGCTACGTCGTAGCCGCACCCGAGATATAGGCTTCGAGATGCCGGATCGTCATCTCCTGCTCGCTAATTACCGTGTTCACGAGGTCGCCGATCGAGACGACGCCGACGACTGCGCCGCCCTCGACCACCGGCAGGTGACGGATGCGATTTTTGGTGATGATGCGCATGCACTCGCCCACCGTGTGTTTTGGCGAGACTGAGATCACAGGGCTGCTCATGATCTCTGCGACCGGGGTGTCCTTCGAAGAGCGGCCCTGCAGGATAACTTTACGCGCGTAGTCCCGTTCGGAGATGATGCCGAGAAGCGATTGCTGGGTCATCACCAGCAGCGCGCCGACCTGCCGCTCTGCCATCATCTCGATGGCCTGATAGACGGAGGCATCGGGCGCGATCGTCGCAACTGGCCCGGACTTCTGCTTCAACACCATACCGATCGTCGTTCCAAACTCACTCATGGGTCACCTCGGGCCTCGAATAGTACCCCCCCTGAGCAACCTCGCGCAAACACTTAAAAACGCGCTCCCTCGTCCGGCAGTATCATCAGTCTATGCAGTCTTTTGACGCACTTCTCCGCGAAGCCGAGATCGCCCACGGCCACCTTTGCGCCGGCCAGATTCTCGGCGTCCGCATGGCCATGCTGGGCTGCGAACGGCTTGGCGTCGAAAATCCCAAGGGTGCCGACCGCAAGCGCCTGGTCACCTTCATCGAGATCGACCGCTGCGCCACCGACGCGATTGCCGTCGTCACTGGCTGCCGCCTGGGCAAGCGCGCCATCAAGTTTCGCGACTGGGGCAAGATGGCGGCTACCTTCGTCGACCTGACCTCGCCCCTGCCATCGCAGGGCGATACACCTGTTTTCAAAGCTCTGCGGATTGCCGCGCTCGAATCTTCCAAGCAACGCGCCCGCGAACTTTTTCCGCAGATTGAAAACAAGAACGAGCAGCAGATGCTTGCGTATCGTGAGTTGCCTAACGAAGACCTCTTCCACACAGAGTGGGTTGCAGTACCGATCCATCCGCGTGAGATGCCTGGCTACAAGTCGGCGCGTATCACCTGCGCGCAGTGCGGCGAGGGCATCAACTACGATCGCGAGCACCTGCGCGACGGACGAACACTTTGCCAGGGATGCGCCTTCCCCGAGGCTCGCTACTATCGACCGCTTTCGGAATCAGAGCTCTCCAACAACAGCAAGGCCGGCGCGGAAACCTCTCCGCAACCGGCCTGCGAACATTGTTAGGCGCTGCAAGATTGCAGCCTTACGCGTAGGCTACCAGCGTCCGCGATGATCGTGGTGGTAGCGCTCATACTCATGCGCTCGCACCCACTCGTCATGCCGACGCTCCTGTTCAAAGCGCCGACGAGCATAGTAGTCGGGCCCATAGTAGCGGTAAGCGGGGTAGCCATAGTAAGCCGGATAGCCGGCCCGAACCCCCACTGCGAACTGCTGTGCGTCAGCCTTTGCCGGTGCCGCCAACACAAACGCACCTGCCAGTAAGCCAACCGTTACACCCTTTGCAACCATCGCTTTTACGTTTGTGATCTTCATAACAACCTCCTGCCTACACCCAATGAAACCCGCCTTACTCGCACCGGTTGCGCGCAACTATCGCGGCAATCCGGTGTCCTGAAGCCCTAATCCGTATAAGCTGCATCTGTAACAAAAGCAGGTGTTCTATGCCGCAGCCGGTCATCACCTTTCTTCGCTATTCCCTGATCCTGAAGGCTGCGATGGCCGATTGCCTCGACAATCCCAAGCCGGAAGCCGTCCATAGACTTCGCTCCAGTAATCGCCGCCTGGAAGCTGTGCTCGAACTACTGACTCCGGCGGCCGACCTGCCCGCTCTGCCGAAGAGATCCAGCGCCTTCAGACGTTCCGTCCGTAAAATCCGACGCATCGCCGGCGACGTCCGCGATCTGGATGTTCACCGTGAACTTCTTCGCGCCTATCAAACGACGAGTGGCGCGACTGAGTTGGAGACGCAGCTGGAGGCATCGAGAAAAAAGAAGGTGAAAAGAATGCGTCGGCAGATCAGCGCGGACGAAGATGAGATCCGCCACGCGCTCGACAGACTCGAAATGATCTTTGGGGGAATCGCCGATTTAAGCCTCAGCGGAGGAAGGCTGATCTATGTCGCGCGAAGCTGGCTGGCGCCGGCGGTTCGCGGGCTCGATCCTCACGAAGATGATGACCTTCATTCGATCCGGAAGGCCTGCAAGACCGCACGGTACATCGCAGAGATCGGCAGCGGGGAGTCCAGGACCGCGGCCAAATTTGCAAAACGCATGGAGGACGTCCAGCAGACAACCGGCGCATGGCACGACTATCTCCTTCTGCTGGATCGAGCTCAGAGCCGTCTGCCGAGTGGAAGTCCCGTCATCAAAAAGCTTTACGCGAAGGCCGGAGTGCTGCGGCGCCAGGCGGAGTCGAAGGCAGCGCATCTTTTGAAAGCCTGAGCAACCAACCCCCTACCCCCGTGGTGTACACTGGACTCTGACATGACGGTCTTCCGCCAACCCGCGCCGCTGCACCTCATGCCGACTCGTTGTTGTTGTAGCTAGTCCTTCCTTCGCTGTACCCCCTTTTTCTACAAGTTCAGTGTTGTAGCCCACACGTCGTTTCGTGTGCACCACTCTTTCTCCAAGGAGACTTCTCCATGTCCATCCCTCGTACCCGTCTCTCTTTTTCTACCGACACCTGGGCAATTGTGTTGTCCCTTGCTCTGGCCGTCCTCGTCCGCGTCGGGCTGCTCAAATCCGTCGTCTGGTAAGCGTCGAAGTCCACACCTCAACAAATGTGCACGAAGGAGAGTCTATGGCCGCCTCAATCGATCTACCCGATCTTCGTAGGGAGTATCCCCCACACGCCCCCGGCCGCGTCCCAGCCGAGCGCTCCTCTCTCCTCGGCCTGCTTCCGGGCATTGCGCTTCTGGCCGTCGTCGGCTACGCCGGCAAGTTCGTAGAGCACTTCATCAACGCCTACGGCAAGGCTCACCACTACGTCCTCCCCAACATCGAATATGTGCTCTGGGCCATACTCTTTGGGATCCTCATCGCCAACACTGTCGGCCTGCCCCGGATCTTTCGCGCGGGCGTGGCAACCTACGAGTTCTGGCTGAAGGCAGGCATCATCCTGCTCGGCGCACGCTTTATTCTCGGCGATATCCTCAAACTCGGCGGCATCTCGCTGGCCCTGGTCTTCGTCGCCTTCGCGTTCTCGCTGACCTTCATGACGTGGCTGGGCCGCACCTTCAAACTAGGTCCCCAACTCACTACGCTGCTGGCCGTTGGGTCCAGTGTCTGCGGCGTCTCTGCCATCATTGCCACCCAGGGCGCGATTGACGCCGACGAAGAGGACTCCTCGACTGCTATCGCTGCCATTCTCGCTCTCGGGGCAATCTCACTGTTCACCTTTCCGCTCATCGGCCACGCGCTGCACATGAGCGATCGTGCCTACGGTCTCTGGGCCGGTCTCGCGGTCGACAATACCGCCGAAGCCACCGCCGCCGGAGCCCTCTACTCCGACGCCGCCGGCAAGTTCGCCGTCCTCGCCAAGACCTGCCGCAACGCCCTCATCGGCTTCGTTGTGCTGGCCTACGCGATCCAGTGGGCGCGGAAGGGCCTCGCCAGCCGTGCCGCCACGGCACAGCTCGAGAACAAAGCCGCATTCCTCTGGAAGAAGTTTCCCAAGTTCGTCCTCGGCTTCCTCCTTATCTCCTTGCTGGCCACCCTGGGCTCTTCGACCAACCCCAATGTAGCCGCGCTGGGCTTCTCGAAACCTCAGCTCGCAGCATTAGGGAACCTGAGCCGCTGGGCCTTCCTGCTCACCTTTGCCGGCGTAGGTCTACGGACAAATCTGAAGGATCTCTTCAAACAAGGGGCACGGCCGTTCCTCGTGGGAGCTGTCGGCGAGGTCGCTATCGCCGCCATTACCCTGCTGCTCGTCCTGGGTGCAAACCGCTTCTTCCATCTCTAAAATCAGCACGATGTGGATGCTCCCGCTTCGCAGATTGTCGTCGAGCGAAGCGGGAGTCTCGGGTGGGAAAGTTGTCACGCTTTCGTCACGGTGTCATCAGGGGGTGCCCGGCTATGGTAGCCTCCTGCAAGGGGTTGCATTATCCGAGTACGCCCACCCCGAACCGTTGCCGATGCTTGTAGCTCACCTAAAACCTGATCGATACTTCCGCCTCACAGCATTCCTTTTGCTTTCGATTGGGCGACTGTGCTTCGCTCAAAACGCAGCTTTACAGCCAGCGTCGACGAATGTTGCAGCGGAGGCGTCAAGCTCTCTGCCAGATGCGCCTGAGCCGCAAGTCGCGACCGACTCGGCCCCCAAAACGGCGGAGGATAAGGCGGAGAGCATCACCTTCGCTGGCACCCCGCGGCGTCTCCTGGCCGATCAGAAGGCCATCTGGACCAGCCCTCTGCATCTACGGCCCAGTGACGCAATCTGGTTGGCACCTCTTGGCGCAGCGACAGGCGTGTTGATCGGCAGCGACCATCACACCATGACATCGTTGATCCAAATCAACGCGAACGATCGCAGCAAGTTCAACACCTTTTCTAACGCGGGCGTGGTGGCGCTTGGGGCGGCGCCGGCAGTCATGTACCTCTGGAGCCTCTTCAACGACGCGCCCCAGGCCCACGAGACTGGCCTGCTGACAGCAGAAGCGCTGGCGGACAGCCTCGCGGTAAGCGAAGTCGGCAAATTCATCTCCCTGCGCGACCGTCCCCTTGTAAACAATGCCAAGGGTGACTTCTTCAACTCCAGCCCGTCTACGTCAGGCTTCCCCTCAAATCACGCGACTGCGGCATGGGCCATGGCTTCAGTAATTGGAGATGAATATCCGGGATGGATTACCCGCACTGCGGTCTACGGACTTGCCACCGGAGTGAGCGTCAGCCGCGTGCTGGCGGAACAGCACTTCCCCTCGGACGTTCTGATTGGAAGCGCGACCGGATGGCTGATCGGTCATTATGTCTATCGCGCGCATCACAACTTCAGCCTGAACCCATTCGACTCCAAGGCGATGCCGGATGACTTCGGGGTGCCCCGGGCCCACAAGACGCCACAAGCGCAGGGAGCTTCTCAGCCAGCGCCTGTTGCTCATCATCCGCCGCGGCTCTTCACCGAAGATGACGATCCAGATTCGATCGGATCGACCAACGTCCCCATGGACAGTTGGGTCTATCCGGCGCTGGAACGACTCGCCGCGATGGGATTCATCCCTGGTCAGAGTGTCTCGATCCGCCCGTGGACCCGGCAGGAGTGCCTTCGTCAGCTTAGAGTGGCCGAGGATCAGATTGATATGGAGCAATACAACAGCCCCAGGCTGATCTCTGAGGCCCGTCGCCTCATGGCCGATCTCCAACATGAATTCGAGACCGAACCTAACTACTACGAATCGCTGAGTCTCGAATCAGTCTACGCACGGTACGGCACGATTGCAGGCCCCGCGCTGACTGACAGCTTCCACTTTGGCCAGACCTGGTGGAACGACTTCGGCCGTCCGCTTGGCCGAGGCGGCAGCGCAATCGCGGGTTATTCCGTGCGCGCCAACTACGGAAGGCTCTTCTTTTACGACCGCCAGGAGCTGCAGCGAAGTCCTGGGAATCCTGCTGAATCGCCGGCGATCAATCAGCTGATCAACGTGTTGGATCGATTGCCGAACTTCGGCGACCCAACCATACAGCCAATCCCTGAAAGATCCGCCTACACTCGTCAACGACCGATCGAGCTATACGCAGGCGTTGCCTTCGAGGGCAATGCGCTTTCTTTCGGCAAACAGGAGCTCTATTGGGGGCCGACTACGACGGGTCCGCTCGCCTTCTCCAGTAACGCAGAACCGACGTACAACCTGCGCCTCGTATCCACGCGCCCTCACCCGATACCGCTCGTACCATCGCTGGGCACGTATCGCTTCGATATCGTGCTCGGAAAGCTATCCGGACACAGCTATCCCGCACGTCCGTGGTTCAATGGGCAAAAGCTTGACATTAATTTCGGCGATAACCTCGAGATGAGCTTTACACGCTGGTCCATCTTTTGGGGTGTCGGGCACCCCATCACACTCCACACCTTCAAGAACAATGTATTCAGCTTCAACTCAACCGGTGACATCACCAATGGAAACGGAGGGAGCGGCGGCTACGGAGATCGAGCGGATCCTGGCGATCGCAAGAGCAACTTCGACTTCAGCTATCGTCTGCCATTTTTGCGCCGGGCCGTCACCCTCTACGCGGATGCATACTCCGACGATGACCCCAGTCCAATCGATGCACCGCGCAGGGCTGCCTGGAGCCCCGGTATTTACTTTGCGCGATTGCCCCTTCTGCCTCACATGGATTTACGCGTCGAGGCCGTCAGTTCGCAGGGGCTTGTGAATGACTTCGGCGGCCAGCACTTCTTCATCAATAACCAATACCTGGACGGAAATACCAACAAAGGATTTCTGCTGGGCAACGCTGTTGGCCGCGATGGCCGCGCTATCGAAGCCCGTTCAAGTTATTGGTTCTCCGCCCGCACTCGAGTCGAGGCCGGCTACCGCCAGAATAAAGGGGGAATTCAATTCCTTCCCGGCGGCAGTACAATCACCGATGGATTCCTCAACAGCTCCTATGCCTTCAACCATCACTGGCAGGCGCAGCTCTTCACGCAGTACGAGCGGTTCTTAATCCCCTCCTACATGAGCGGCTCACAACACAACGTGAGTGGATGGCTTCAGGTTACATGGACGCCGGAGTTGCATCTGCATCGCTAGCTGCGGCTTGCGGCTTCCTGTGCACGCAGGAATCTCCGAACAGCAACTATGGCAGAAGAGGCGTTAGTCATACACAGCTGTTAGTTCCAGAAAAGACGATTCATGCTGAGTCGACGCTTCAAACCAGCACCGAAAAGATTCTCGACTCTGCCGAGCCGGTAGCCTAGCAGTTTAGCCGCGGTGTGGATCAAAGCAGAAGGAAGGAGCCACCAATGCCGAGGCCAGAGAAATCGCAACTCCGATCGAACAAAGCGGCCACCCTCCCCTCCGGCACCACCGAACTCACTGAGCATCCAGCTCTGCCGGCGATGCAGCACACCGATATCGAAGTACCTTCGGAACTCCTGCATCCAGGTATAGCTATGGGAGTGATAGACCTGCGCCTCGGCCACGTAGGCCAGCTTCCATCCTGAGAGCAATAGCCTGGCGGCGGTGACCGTATCTTCTCCAAAGATAACGTCCCGCGGAAATCCGCCGACAGCCATTAGCGCCTCCCGCCGATAAGCGGCGAACGAGTTTGAGATAAAGATGGCCTTGAATCCTAGCTGCTCCCGGCTCGACAACGTGCGCACGCCGGACTGCGCAGGATAGTTATAGAAACGTGCGTGAGCTTCAATCGGAGTTGCGCCACGGCGCGGAAGCTGACGTCCAAAGGCAGCCGCAACGTCTGGATCGGTGAAGGCCTTGAGCAGCCAACGAATGGCGTCGAATTGCGCAAGCTCAATATCCTGCGTCAGGAAGACGAGGATCTCAGCATCAGGCAATAATTCAGCCGCGAGCTGCCTTGTTCCGCCATGATTGAACTCGGATCTCGCGATCGTATGCACTCGAAAGCCGGCAGCGTCCGCTAGATTCACCGTCTCATCCGTAGAAGAAGAGTCGAGAATCAGCACCCGGTCCGCTGCGATGGACTCCAAAAGCAGCGGCGTAAGCCGCGACCATCCCTCGGCGGCATTCAAAGTGGGTACAACTACGAAAAAATTCACCAGTCAAAGGTTATCACTGTTGCAACTGCGGTTTATTGAGACATCGCTGAACCGTCGGTGTGGAGTCGCCGGCGTACAGGTCAGGCCTTGGTTACATTGTCGCCCCGGAATCGCGAAGGCAGGACTGATCACTCGATGCCGGCCAATTCAGTTAGAGGGATTGCGATCCTAACTTCAGCACTAACGCCCATGGCGAGTATGGTCTTTTTCTAGAAGACCACATTCGCCGCGGCTATCGCGATTCCAAATTGACCGACGATCTGTGCAATATCGACGATCAAACGTATCGTATTGCCTTTCGTCAGATTCAGGGGAACCACTACCGTGTCACCAGGATACAAATGGAGCGAATCAAAGTTGTTTCCCCGTAGAGAAGAACTATATTGCTTGCTGATCACGGATCCGCTCGCTCGAATAACATAAGCCCGGCTCCTATCGGCATCTCTATTGGTGCCGCCGGCTAGTCTTATGTAGCCGCCAAGTCTGCGCTGTGTCTCGAACACAAAAGAGTTCTGGTTATAGACTGCTCCATCTACGCTTACGGTAGAGGGAACACGCGGCACGATGAAACGGTCTCCATCTTCGAGTGGGAGATCAGGTATCTGGCTTAAGTCGTGGCTGTCAGGCTTCAAATCCAGCACGATACGTCCGGTCGCCCTCGCTTGTCGCAAGCTGGCGATGATGTTCTGATTCTGGGCCTGAGTAGCAGCTGCGGCTGCGGTATCCGAAGCGCTTATAGCTCGACCCGCGTTATTCGTTGCGTTTGTACTCACCTGCAGCGCGATCTCGTCGACGTATTGATTCAGGCGTTGTTGTTGAACCCGACGTGTGGATTCGCGAGTGAACTCCGAGCCATAGAGATATGCTTCCGAGGTAAACCCGCCGGCACGCTCTACCAACTGCCGCAAGGTCTCGCCCGGCAGAACGCTGTAGACACCAGAGGAGGCAAACTCTCCCTCCAGCCGCACGAATCGGGTCTGTTGCGCCTGAGGCACCCGAATATCTGCCTTCGAGAAGATAGTAACGACGTCCCCGGGAAGCAACTCAAGATTTTGAGAGGCGTCTTCCTCCAACACTGCCTTTCCAAGATTGAAAGGCACGAGAGAGGTTGTCAGGTTCGCCTTGCTCTGACGTTCGATAACAGCGTAACTCCAGTCGATATCGGGCTCGCTCAACTTCACATTGTTCCGCGGCCGAAATTCTCCAGACGATGCATTTGCCACGGTTGAACCCAAACTGGCGCTGGCTGCACTCACACGATTTGAAGTTGCCGCGTTGAACTGGGAGCCATTTTGTGGGAACCCAGGGGTGTTGGGGTTACCACCGCTGTAGGCGTTTTGATTGTTGTTCGCGGAATTCGTTCCATTTATTCCGTTGGCTGCATTTGCTGCAGCAGAAGGGGAATATCGATCATTGCTTCCGCTCAACGAAGTTTGCGAAGCTGGAATTTTGACGCAGTCGAGCCCGCCATCGGTAGGGGGATCGGTGTCGTTATCGTTCCCCGCATCTCCATCTGTCGTTCGATAGCTACTTCCCTCTTCGCTTCCGAAGGCCAGTCCAATTAGATTTGGATTCCTGGTAGAGGAGTATCTCCAGTTGGGGTTCGTTCCCTCTTCTCCAACAGGAATTCCATAACGCAGATTCGGAATGCCGTAGGGGGTCAATGGGAGGCATGTAGGAATATAGGTTAGAGTGGGCTGACCGAGTTGGCTTCGCTTCAACCAATAGTCGCGAGTGATCAATGCATCTTTATCCGGCAGCAGATCGCGAACCCGCATTCCCGGCTTCCAGGTGTAACGTCCCGGATTGGCTACATTCCCGCGGAGCGTGACCGCATCCTTGTATTCGCTGACCACTGCGTTCAACTCCAACAGGTCGCCATCCTGCATCACGGTCGCTCTTCCCTGTGCGTCAAGGGATATCTCAAGCATGCTGCGCCTGCGTCGCTCGTCCACTCTCTCTAACCGAACCCTCTGTCCCGAAGCAACGTTCGTCAAACCTGCCGCCAACTCGAGAACATCACCGACGGTCGTATCGCTTGGGGACTTGAGTTCGTAGATCGCTGGATGATTGACACTTCCAGTGACAGCTACCTGCGGACCGACCGGCGGAATGTAGATGACATCGCCGGGCAGGAGTTTTTCGTCCTTCGATTTGTCGCCACGCTGCAACAGATCATACAAATCGAAATCAACGACGACTTTATCGCCGCGTTTCAACTGAATGTGTCGCAGGCTACCCTGCGGAGTTGGCCCTCCGGTGGCGAAAAGAGCGTTGGTGAGTGTGCTCAGCGAGCTGATCGTATAGCTTCCAGGCCTGCGCGCCTGTCCAACTACAAATACCTGGATTGACCTCAACTGGCCCAGATTCACGTTGAGATCAAAGTTTCGGAAGACCCTGCTAACCTGGCTCTTCAAAAAGTCGTGCATCTGCTCAAAACTCACCCCAGCAACGTGAATCGAGCCTACCTGGGGCACGAAGATGCTTCCAGATCGATCTACCCGAAAGCGGCCGTTCAGCGTAACCTGGCCCCACATCTGGATAAGCAACTCGTCGCCGGGCCCAACGACGTAATCTGGCGTCACCGGAACCAAGTTGACCGGCGCAAAGGTAGACGGCAGGTTGCGAAAGAGGTTCACGCCGTAGATCGGCAGCATCTTACCAATCGAATTGGCAACCAGAAGTTGAAACTCAGTCGGCGAGTCCAACGGAAGAGGAGTCTGGAGATTCTGATTTTGCTGTTGAGTCCGAGTGTTATTTTGTGTGTTGGTCTGGGTGTCCTGCTGCCCGGGCACAATAATCTGCGGAGTCAAGGTCTGTTGCTGTTGCTGCTGATTGACCGATGGGTTGCGGATCTGAAGGTTGCTTTGATCTGCTGAAGACTGACACGTCGGATCATTCGGGTCGCAAGACTGCTGCTGTGTCGTCTGCCCACTGAGCGCCTGACCGAATTGTTCGAACTGAGCAGAGGACGTTAGCGTTCCGAACACGCTGACTAGAAGCACATATCCAAACCTGCGTACTCTGGGGGAACTACCAAACTGCATCTGCTCTAATCCTCGCGACCTTCTTCTAACCTGATATTGTTCATCATACAATCAGCAGTCACACTCGCTGAAAAGAGCTATCAAGCACCCGACATACGGATATATCTGACGGCCCGATCACATCCAAATGGCGGAGTACGTCCCGCACAGAGGACCCGGCCTCAGGCACCAAATTCCCGACTCGCTTGTTGCGTCTCCACGGCTTGCGCTACCCGGAGCATGGTCGATTCATCGAAGTGCTTACCCAGGACCTGCACGCCGATCGGCAATCCTTCCTTCGTCTGCCCGCAGGGCACGGACACGCCACAGATACCCGCCAGACTCGCTGCCACCGAGTAAATGTCCTCCAGATACATCTGGACAGGGTCGTCCGTCTTTTCGCCCAGCTTGAACGCAGGGGTCGGAGTTACCGGAGCCACAAGCACATCCACCTCGGCAAACGCTGTCAGAAAGTCGTGGGTCAGAAGAGTTCGAACCTGCTGCGCCTTGCGGTAATACGCATCATAATAGCCCGCGCTGAGGGCATAGGTGCCTAGCAGGATCCGCCGCTTCACTTCGGCGCCAAAGCCTGCATCTCGAGTCTTGCGGAACATCGCGGATAACGTATTCGCCTCTTCCGCCCTCAACCCGAACCTGACCCCATCGAACCGAGAGAGATTTGAGGATGCCTCGGCCGTAGCAATGACGTAATAGGTTGGAATCGCGTATTTGGTGTGGGGTAAACTGACCGGCTTTACCACGCATCCCACCATCTTCAGACCATCAATTACACCATCGATTGCGCTGCGAATCTCTGCATCCAACCCTTCGCCGAAGTACTCCTCAGGCACGCCGATCCGCAACCCCTGAACAGGTTTCGTCAGTCCGGCAACATAGTCATCCACTGGCCTGGTCGATGAGGTCGCATCCATAACATCTTTTCCTGCAATCACCTGCAGCACAGTTGCCGCGCCTTTTACTGTCGTGGTGAATGGCCCGACGCGATCCAGCGAGGAGGCGAACGCAATCAATCCATAGCGACTGACCCTGCCGTACGTAGGCAAGACGCCAACCACACCGCAAAAGGCCGCCGGCTGGCGAATCGACCCGCCAGTATCGCTTCCAAGGGTCGCTACTGCGAAGTGCGCCGCCACCGCAGCCGCCGAACCGCCGCTCGAGCCGCCCGGAACCCGATCTAACGCCTTTGGATTCAGTACAGGTCCGTAGGCCGAATTCTCATTCGACGAACCCATCGCAAACTCGTCGCAATTCAACTTTCCCAAAAGCACCGCCCCGGCCTCTTCCAGCTTCGCGACGGCAGTCGCATCATACGGTGGCCGGTACCCTTTCAAAATGAGTGAACCTGCAGTGGCCGGGGCTCCCCTCATGACCAGAACATCTTTAATCCCCACCGGTACTCCCGCCAGCGGCGGCAACGGGTTACCCTTGGCGGCCATCTCATCGATCTTCTTAGCCTGGGCCATCGCCCGCTCCCGACTTAACGCCAGAAAGCTATGGATCTCGACATCCTGGGAGACGATACGGTCATAGTGCTGCTCCGCAAGCGCTGTTGCCGTAGTTTCACCCGAAGCTACCGCTTGACGCGCGTCATCGATTGTCAGATCTTCCAAGTTCACTACTTTTGCGCTCACCTTTCGATCACCTTCGGAACCTTGAAAAACCGGCCGTCGGTATCCGGGGCCGCGGACATCACCTCAGCGCGGTCAAGCGACGGCCGCACTTCGTCCATCCGCAACGCTTCTCCACGAGCGAGCAAAGTGCCCCCCAACATCTCACCTACCTGCGCCATCGCAGGAATCCCGGAAGTATCCAGCTCATTCAATTGATCGATATGGCCAAGAATGGCGTTCAAGTCTCTTTGCATCCTTGGCTCTTCCTCCGCGGTTAGCTCCAGGTTAGCCAACTCTGCAACCCGCCTCACATCCTCCAGAGTAACGCCAGCCTGTTCCTTCATCGCTTGTAGTTCCCCTTCTTCTCAAAGTGTATCTCGCTTACAGTCACCCCCGAAATACGCGACAGCTCTGCGGCAAGCTGTCGACGCATACTTAGCAACTGCAGGAACCATGCGCCATCTTCCACCTCTACTCGGACCACGCCATTCTCAAATCCTACGACCTGCCCCCGCTCCGCCATGGCCCTTCCACACGCCACCGGCCACGCTGCCGCCAGCCTATCCTCCTCCCGGAGCGCTTGCAGGCTCCTCCCCAGGGAACCTTTCAACATGTCCCGCATTCCCTCTAAATACATCAGCAAGCTCCGATCAAGTTGTCACAGTTGAGATTCTCGGCGGGGAGTTGAAAAGGAAGCCTCCGGCTAGAGTCGGACATCTGCCAACTCCATGGCTCGTGGTTAAATCACGGCAATCCGACGAAGAGAGGCTTATTCAACGGAGCGCCTGCACGAGCTAAGCTAAAATGCAAACCCTCAAAAACGAAGAAACTAACTCCACGTGTTCGTGGATGAGGAACAGACAGTTGCAGCCCTGCCGCTCTTCATTTTATGAGAGGCAGACTAATACGCGCCATCCTGGTTTACCACAGACGCAAACGTCTTCATCAGAATCCAGAGGTCTCTCATCAGCGCCCATCGTTCCACGTATTCACAGTCGAGTGCGACTCGTCTCTCGTAGCTCAAGGCACTGCGTCCCGATACCTGCCAAAGCCCCGTTAACCCAGGCTTCACCCTGCAATAGCAATCGAAGCAATCACCGTACTTCTCTACTTCCGCCGCTACAATCGGCCGTGGCCCCACCAGGCTCATCTGCCCAGCAAGCACATTCCAAAGTTGCGGCAACTCATCCAAGCTGTATCGCCGAAGAAAAAGCCCCACAGGAGTAATCCGTGGATCTTTACGAAGTTTGTGGGTCTTGTTCCATTCCGCGCGGGCCTTTGGATATCGCGCCAGATGAGTCTCCAGCACTTCAGCCGAGTTGATACACATCGTGCGGAACTTCCACATCGAGAAAAAGGCGCCATTTTTGCGAATCCGCCGATGCGAATAAAAGACTGGCCCGGGCGAACTCAGTTTCACGGAGACGGCCACAACACCGAGTAACAACAGCACAATGGGCATCGAAATCAAAACCAACACGACATCGACGCAGCGTTTGATCACCCGGTATCGGAAAAACTCTGACGGAGTTTCGTCTGCTCGATGCGAAATTTCCAGCGAGCCACCAACCGACTCCGGATACGAATAAGAACCTTCGATAGCCGCTGTCCGCGACTCGGGGGATTGGTATTCAGCCTGCATTCGAATCCTGTATCTGTTCAGCTCGTATGTGCGCATGTTCTGCGTTACATCAGCCGGACCGGTTCCTGTTACACGCCTTGTATCGCGGTACCTTCTCTAGCCCGCTCCTAGAGCCTCAATGAGCCCGGAAACGGCCGCGCTTCCAAATCACTTCCACCTGCCTGCACATGCTACCCGCCTATGGACCTTACGATGGCCTCTCTATAAGTCGGGTTGGACCAAGTCGACGACTGGGAAAACAAAGCGCACTGACACAACTTCACCATTCTAACCGACGGTGTTCTGAAAAAGGAGTTTACGCATACTGGGTTCGCCTTTTATTCGTTCCACTTTGGAACAACACATCACGCTGTTTTCATGTACGAGTTAAGGACACTAAACTACTCCAATGCAGGTTCTTGAAACGCCTCTACGTGACGTTAAGCTACTTCAACCCCAACGCTTCGCAGATAGTCGCGGTTGGTTTGCAGAGGTATTCAATCAATCAACCTTCGGAGCTGTCGGGCTATCGGCGAATTTTGTGCAAGACAATCAGTCCTTCTCGGTCAAAGGAGTACTTCGCGGCCTTCACTATCAACTCGGCAGGCCTCAGGCCAAGCTCGTACGAGTTCTCTCCGGCCATATCTGGGACGTGGCGGTCGATCTTCGGCGCGAATCTCCCGACTTCGGCAGATGGGCCGGATTCCATCTGAAAGCCCAGTCCGCCGCCGACCAACTGCAGCTCCTCTGGATTCCCGAAGGCTTCGCCCACGGCTTTGTTGTCCTCTCGGACACCGCAGAGGTCTTCTACAAGACCACGAACCTCTACCACCCGGCGGGAGAGCGCTCCATTCTCTGGAACGACCCAACTCTCGCCATCGATTGGCCACTAGAAGACCTTAACGGCATCCCGCTCTCTGTCAGTCCAAAGGATGCTCTTGGGAAACACTTTCTCGAAGCCGAACTCCCGCCGGTCGAAACGCCTCATCTGGTCTAGCTCTGCACAAGGGAGGCTCTGTCGATATCTCCTGATCTGAATCTACACGCCATACAGCTTTGAAGCGGAGCCTGTCTCGACATGTCGACCAGTGGTCTACGCTACCGGTGCGCCACCAGCCAACGTTCCACTTCAGCCAATGATTGCACCTTCAGATGTTCTCCACTACAGCCGGCAGTCTCAGTACCGCCGATCAAAAAGGCCTGCCGCAATCCAGCCGCATTCGCCGCCGCCACATCTGAGCACCGGTCGCCAACCATCACGCTCTCGCTTAGCACCACTCCAAACTCAGCGACTCCGCGTCTCAGCATCCCCGTGCCAGGTTTCCGGTCCTCATGCTCCCGTTTGTACTCCCCAACTCCATGCTCGGGATGGAACGGACAAAAATAAACGGCATCGAGCTCAACTCCTTCCGCGTGGAGTTCTGCACGCATGAACGTCATCAGGTTGTGAAAATCAGCCTCCGAATAGTAGCCCCGCGCGATGCCTGCCTGATTCGTCACAACGATCAGGCGATATCCAAGTCCCACGGCAGTCCTGCAGAGCGAAAAAATTCCGTCGACAAACCGCACCTCCTCGGCTCGATGCAGATATCCCACCTCTTCGTTGACAACACCATCTCGATCGAGAAATAACGCCCGTTGCTTCATAGCTCCGACAGCACCTCTCGCAGCGAGTCCCGCCAGTCCATCATGGTCCATTCGAACCGTTCCTTCAGCTTGGTACAGTTCAATCGCGAGTTCGACGGGCGCCTGGCAGGAGTCGGATACTGATCGGTCGATATCGCCTCGATCTTCGCGAATCGCACTCCAGGCTCCTTCTCGTGTTGTAGTTGAACGGCCTCCGCTGCAAATTCTAACCAGGTAGTTTCGCCCCCGCCAGTCGCGTGGTAAACCCCGCTTTTGTCCTGTAATGCAGCCTTCCATCCCCTCGTCTGGGCAGTTGCTTCACACCGCTCGATCACATGAGCCGTCATCCTTGCTAAGTCGCGGGCCCACGTTGGCCCCCCGTGCTGATCAGCCACGATTCGCAGCGCCTCCCGCTCTCGCGCAAGCTTCAGGATCGTCAGCAAAAAGTTCTTCCCTCGTGCCCCGTAAACCCAACTCGTCCGAAAGATCATGTGGCCTGCGCCGCTCTCAGCCAACGCCCTCTCTCCGGCGAGTTTACTGGCGCCGTAGACACTCATCGGTCCGACAGCATCAGTTTCAACATAAGGTTCCTCTCCTGATCCATCAAAAACATAGTCTGTGGAGAAGTGGATGACACCAGCGCCCAGCACTCGCGCCTCTTCTCCTATCACTTTGACGGCCTCAGCATTGATCGCGTAGACAAGACCCGGCTCGCTCTCCGCTCGATCCACCGCCGTATAGGCTCCGGCATTCACGATCCACCTTGGCCGCACTGCCCGAATCGTATCGCGAACAGAAGTCGCATCCGCAAGATCCATCCTCGCGCGCTCCGGAGCAATCACAACGCCCAATGGCTCCAAAGTCTTCAATAACTCCCCACCAACCTGGCCCTTAGCTCCCGTCAGCAGAATCCGCTCCCCCGATGGCAGCCTCCCAGACACCATCAGTACACCGTCTCTTCCAGCACGCGCAACAGATATTGCCCATACGTGCTCTTCGCGATCTTCGATGCCAGGCTTCGCAGCTGATCAGCGTTTATGTAACCGAGCCGGTACACAATCTCTTCAGGGCAGGCCACCTTGAGGCCCTGCCGTTTCTCAATCGTGTGGATGAACGTCGCCGCCTCGAGCAGCGAATCGTGTGTCCCGGTATCGAGCCATGCGATTCCTCGCCCAAGCACCTGCGTCCGCAACTGCCCGTGCTCCAGGTACCAGCGATTTACATCGGTGATCTCAAGTTCGCCACGCGGAGATGGCTTTAGGCCCTCAGCGATGCCAACCACCTGCGCGTCATAAAAGTAGATTCCCGTTACCGCATAACGGGACTTTGCCTTCAGCGGCTTCTCTTCAATTGAGATCGCACGGCGGCTCTTGTCGAACTCCACCACCCCGTATCGCTCCGGGTCAAGGACCGGGTAAGCGAACACCGTCGCGCCCGGACCACCCGCAGCAGCCTCGCGTAGGGTCTTCGCGAAATCATGTCCGTAGAAGATGTTGTCTCCCAGTACTAGGCAACAACCCTCTCCCGCAAGAAACTCCTTTCCGATCAAGAACGCCTGCGCCAGACCATCAGGGGACGGTTGTACGGCATACTGCAGCTTGATTCCCCACTGTTCACCACCTCCTAGAAGCTGTTCGAAACGCGGCGTGTCCTCCGGTGTCGAGATCACCAGAATCTCGCGAATGCCCGCCAGCAAAAGTGCCGAAAGCGGATAGTAGATCATCGGTTTGTCGTAGACCGGCAGCAATTGCTTTGAAACGACCTGCGTCACCGGATGCAGCCTCGTCCCAGAGCCCCCAGCGAGAATAATCCCCTTCATCGAACCCTCTCACCTGCCTCGGTTATCGAGCCACGCTCAGCAACAGCGACCTGATCTTCGCGACCTGAGTAGTTTTGGACAACCCACTGCTGATACGCCCCACTGGTCACATTCTCCATCCATGACGCGTTTTCGAGGTACCACTTCACTGTCTTCCTCAGTCCCGTCTCAAAGCTCTCCTGCGCTCGCCAGCCGAGTTCCCCCTCAAGCTTTCGCGCATCGATCGCATAACGCCGGTCATGTCCCGGCCGGTCGGTCACATATTTCACCAGTTGCAGATGTGGTTTGAACGATGACTGAGGCACCAACTCATCCAGCAGCGAGCATACCGTCTTCACTACCTCGAGATTGCTGCGTTGATTTCCGCCGCCGACGTTATAGGTCTCACCAAGCTGCCCCCGCTCGAGAACCGTGCGCAGAGCACTCGTGTGGTCTCCGACATACAGCCAGTCCCTTAGCTGCTGTCCGTCTCCGTACACCGGCAGCGGCTTACCCTGCAGCGCATTCGTAATCATCAGAGGAATCAGCTTTTCTGGAAACTGATACGGCCCGTAGTTATTCGAGCAGTTCGTGATAATGGCCGGTAAGCCATAGGTATGCACCCATGCCCTCACCAGATGGTCCGACGCTGCCTTTGACGCCGCATAAGGACTGTTTGGAGCATAGGGCGTCTCCTCATGGAAAGCCGGCGCCTCTGGTGTCAGCGTGCCATACACTTCATCGGTCGAAACATGCAGAAACCGGAACCTCTCTCGATCTGCACTTGCGAGCCTCTCGTAGTATGCCCGTGCCGCCTGCAGCAAGGTAAATGTGCCGTCGATATTGGTTCGCAGAAACGCTTCGGGACCCAAAATTGAACGGTCGACATGGCTCTCGGCGGCGAAATGAACTACCGCTCGCGGGCGGTATCTTCGCAGCAAGTTGGCAACCATCTCCGCGTCGCAGATATCACCCTGCACAAACGTGTAGGCAGAGTTGTGCGCTACAGACGCCAGATTCTCTGGATTCCCCGCATACGTCAACTTGTCCAGATTGACGATCGGCCAATGGCCCGCAGCCAGCCAGTCAAGGACAAAGTTGCTCCCTATAAACCCGGCTCCGCCGGTCACTAGAACGGAATCGCTGAACGTGATCGCTTCTGCCTCTGTTGCTGCTCTCATGTTTCTGTTAATGCCTCCGAACTTTGGTTCCAACATTTAATAATAGGCTACCTACCCTTCGCCATCAGGCGGCTTACCTCCCGGCTGCGTTTTGCCTTTTGCGAAGAATCAGGCAACTGCAAACTCCACCCTTCTCTCCAATGGAGATCGAAACTCGAAAGGTGACCCTATGACCACGAATAATCAACAGACGAATCAAACCCGCTATCAGACGCCCCCTGTCGACCCTAAACACGCCGTAGAACCCTCAGGTCCCAAGTGGGATAACCCGTCGACCGCAGGTCCGGGATCCACGACGGTCACCTCCAACACTCCGGAGAACAATCAGGGGCGCATCAATCCCTCCGCGCCGGAAGATGCCAACACTACCCCAGGCACCACAGGCAAGAAATAAGATTGTTCTGTTCAATGTCTTTCATCCGTGGTATCTCCTGAAAGGACCTACAAGACGTCGATATCTGTTGCCACCACTGCTCCAGTCGAGCTTGCGCCACTGTTGCATAGAAGAACGGTGGATGACGGCAGGGGCTGACCCTGCCACCTATGCGACAAAAAGTTCTATCGTCGTCTGAAAAGGGGTTACGTGAAGGAGCAGTTCCATGGAAATCGAAAGCAGTCTCCATCTTCAACAGCAAATCGCACGGCTACAGGCACTCCTGGACACGACCCACAGAATCCATAGCACCATCGAATTGGACAGTGTTCTCCGCAGCGTCCTGCAGATCACCGTGCGCGAACTTGAGATGGCGGGTGCATTTTTCACGGCCTTTCCGTTCTCTTACGGAGAGATTCCCCCGCGATTCCTCTTGCATCCGCCATCCTCTGATCCAAGACGCGGTTGTTACCGCTTCCCCTTGCTGGATCGCCACGGCGCCGTCCTCACCGAAATGGTTGTCATCACCCGCGAAGGCGCCCCGCTCTCCCTCTTCGAACAGGACTTCCTGGAGCATCTCGCGGTCCAGGCTGCCGTCGCTATTGAAAACGCCCGCTATCATGAACAAACCCTGGACATGGAGCGGGTAAAACAGGACCTCTCCTGCGCCCGTGACATCCAGCGAAGTCTCCTTCCACAGACGTTTCCAAATATCTCGGGCTACAGCATCGCGGGTCGTTCGCAAACCTGCTACGAGGTCGGCGGCGACTACCTCGATCTTATGGAACTTTCATCAGGGGAATACATGATCGTCGTAGCCGATGTCGCGGGCAAAGGCCTCGCCTCGGCTCTGGTTGGCAGCTCGTTTCGGGCGGCCTTACGAGCCATCGCAAACTCGGGGATGCCGCTCGCCGACATGGCGACACATATGAACCTTCTTCATTACAAAGAAGGCGAGGAGTCGCGCCGCCGTTACGTCACGGCCATGTTCCTGAGGCTCGATCCAAAGACCCATACTGTCGAAGTAGTTAACGCCGGGCACAATCCCGCCTTTCTTCTCAATGGCAGCGATATGCCTGAGTTGATTGAGGCCAGCGGAACTCCGGTCGGGATGTTGCCTTTCTCTGGTTACACCGCGGAAAAATATGTGCTGTCTGAGAAGGCGAAGCTGCTAATCTACACCGACGGAATGACTGAGGTGTTTAAGGGTGACGAAGAATTCGGCCAGGACCGCCTTATGGACGCATTCCGCACCTGCCGCCTCTCGGACGCGACTGGAACACTGAACTCGATTTGGCAGACTCTGGATGCTTTCTCCAATCAGGAAAACCAATCAGACGATATGACCGCACTCGTAATTGGACGGAAGCCGTAGGAGGGGAAGTGAACGGAAAGAACGTGAACAGCATCGAGCTGCGTCTTCCTTCGCGTCTCGGCTTTGAAAAAGTTGCAATGAGTACCGCCTCCAGCGTCGCGAAACTGATGGGGTTCGCTCCAGATCGAGTTGAGGACCTGAAAACGGCTGTCGCAGAAGCTTGCATCAATGCGATGGAGCATGGAAACAAACTCGACGAATCTCTGATCGTCGACGTCATTCTCTCCATGAACGAGGGTTCCCTTGAAGTAAAGGTGCTCGACACAGGCACCGGGCCTCCGGAAGGAGTTCACGCTCCGGATATGGATAAAAAAATGCACGGAGAAGAGGCTAGTCGTGGCATGGGAATGTTTCTCATTCAGTCTCTGGTGGACGAGGCGGAATGGGTGAGTGCGCCTCTCACTGGAAGCTACGCCCGACTCGTCATACGCTTAAACAACACTGGAGATTGAGGAGAGATCAAGATGGCGGACTCAGGTACGAAAGTCAAAATGGAGCAGGTTAAATGCGCCTCTGGCGATCCAATCACGGTGCTGCGTTTCGCCGGTGATATTACGAGTTCGTCCGAGCCTGCGGTACTCGGCACATACGGCGGACTATCACCCGAGACATCCAAGCGCATCCTGCTCGATTTTTCCAAGGTGGAGTATCTCAACTCCAGCGGCATCGCACTGATCATTCAACTGCTTTACGCCGCAAGTCAGAAAGGACAAACCGTCCAGACGTTTGGCCTGACACCGCACTTCCAAAAGGTCTTCACCATGGTAGGCATTACGAAGTACACCAAACTCTACCCTGACGAAGCCGCCGCCTGTGCTGGCTTCGAATAAACCTGAGCCACGCTAAGCCACCGAATCGTCTCCGCTGAAACCCGCCGTTCAGGTCGCTGTCAGAATACCCTTCTCATCGGGAACATTCTCAGGCTGAAGTCTGCGCTGAATCCGCAGCACGAGAATGTCGTCCTCCTGCCCAAAGTTCTGGGCAGCCGACGCCAGCTCTGCGGCCGAGATAGGCTGTTGCAGCATCTTCTCGATGCGCTCAAACCCAAACAACTGCTTCTGTTGATCCTGCGCCTCAGCGACTCCGTCGGACATCAGCATCAACGTGTCCCCTGGCTCCAGCGTGAAATGGGAGACAAAGAACTCCGCACCTGGCACCACACCGATCGGGAGTGATCCACCCATCTCAACCTCTACCCCATTCAGATACGGCGGCAGGTGACCCGCGTTTGCCAGCGTCACCCGTCCATCGGTGCAGATCTGAAGGATGAGACAGGTCGCACTGGCGCGGCCACGTCCCCACAGCCGATCATTAAGGCTATTCATGAGGACTAAGGGATCTGAGTCGTATTGAACCGCCGTGCGTATTGCTCCAACGATCAGCGCAACGAGCATTCCAGCCTGCAGGCCCTTCCCTGTAACGTCGCCAACCACGATCAGTACGCTGCCATCCTCCTGCACAGGAAGGATCTGGAAGAAGTCCCCGCCAACCTCACGTGCCGGACGATACTCACTTTCGATAGCAAGACCAGGTGTCTGCGGCAGATGCTCTGGAATAAGCACGTGTTGAATCTGCCGGGCCTGTTCGATCTCCGCCTTCCACTGCTCGCGGACCCGCTGGGTATTCAGGAATCGCCGAACCAACATGACCGTGATCAGAAAGAGGGAAAAGATCGTCGAGATGGTGCCCAACTCAACGTCGAATCCGAGAATATTGAATGCGGTCGGGACATGAAGAAGGCGAAGCTGGCTCTGAAAAAGGGCGATAGCCACCAGAACGACTGCCGAAAGGGCGAGCCATCCCTCAGTCTTCTGTTTGAGAATCCCTCGGAACGTAATCGCGCATAAGAGTGCCGCAAAACTAAGCCTAAGCCCTAACAGAATAGGTAGCAGGTAGACGGCCGCGCGTACCGGGATATGTTCCCCATAAATCGGCGCACTCATCATGGCCGTTCCGATCATGGTAAGACCGACAAGCGTCCACACGATGCGATGAACCCAATGCATCCGGCTGATCCGGAACCAATAGCCCCAGAAGATGACCCAAAGCCCGATTCGAATCGGACCAATGATGACAGACTGCAGAAAAATTCCGGGCGTAAGGGCAATCCATGGTACGAAGCTGACGATGAGAACGACGCCATTACCCAAAATCGTGACAGCGCAAACCAGGCTCAGCCATAAGTACGAAGGTTCGGTACGGTCCATCGATAGAAGGCTGACTGCTACCATCCACGCAAGGAGCAGAATCAGCATCTCGAGAAAGCCGCTGCCGACAACATGCGCGGTATTGTCCCAGTCCATTTGAATCAGGGTTCCGATCACTCCGGCATGCCCAAGAACCGGAGGTTCATGCATCCCGCCGGCGTCCGGAGTAAGGAAGAGGGACGCGCTGTCCATATATATCCGGACGGCAATAGTTATTTGTCCGTTGCGAAGTTCTCTCGGTAGTCGAAACTCTCGGGGCAGCGTGCTATAAGCCGTTGCCTTATGTGCGCCAAATCTGCCAAGTTCGCCGATTAGCTGACCGTTGACGTAGAGCTGATACGCATCGTCGACCTCGTTCGGCATCTTGATCGCCAGCCTGCCATGAGAACTCTGTACGTTGACTTTGAGCCGATACCACGCAAACCCACTCTGTTTCGGGTAGCCGTTCGCCGTCCAACCAGGAATATATCCGCTGGTGCCAAGTTCCGGATTCGCCGACCCAGCTGGCGGAGTTACATCGATCGTCCCCCAACTCGAGTCGTCGAAATCCGGTTGCGCCCAGGCTATGTTATCGCCCATGCGGAACTTCCACAGGCCAGAGAGTTCTACCGTGCCGTCTCCGAGCGTGGCCTCGAGCTGACTTCTAGGTGTAGGGACTGCGGGGGATTTCTGTCCACGCAGTACACCTGCAAAACCGAGGAGCAGCAACAACACAATCGAAATTCCTGCACGGCGCATAGATGCAACTCTCAAGACCTGTTGAAAAAAATCCGTCAGCATGAATGAAAACCCGAGCACTGCTCCCCTGAACTGCGCTAAGGCAGCTGCGACTGTCCTTACATCAACCCGCGTCTGATTCCGAGTGAGGTTCTCTTGGGACTTACAAAAAAGCCCTGTGCCAACGATCGCCGGGCAAAGAAAATTCGGGTGAGGAGGTAGTTAGCCCACAGGGTGCTTGCTCCGCAGGTTACGCAAATCGAAGCCCCCCTGTCAACGTCATCTTTCTGACACGATGAGACTTTGCGGCACAGTGCCGCAATGCTGCAGGCTCGCGATCTGCCATCCAGGCCACGTAACAGCAGCTCCCCATTAGTTGCGAACCACCCGGTCCCAGTACAAACCTCTGCCCGCCTATCCGGACAGGCAGTGAAGCTCATTAGTCTCGACGCCTCTCTTAACGAATAAGCCCAGGCCTGAGCCCGGGCTTTCTTCTCACTTCACATAACAGTACAACCGTTTCAGAAACCTCTTCTGCTTAGCGATTGCCGTCAGCAGTTTTCCTGAAAGTCGTCCAGATCCGACGCGACATATACAGGCCGGCCATCATGACGCCGGTCGAAAACAATAGCAGTGAGTCAGGCTCAGGTGTAACGCCAACTGTTCCGTTTCCTCCCTGGAACAGGTTGGGGTCCGCACCTTGCTCGAAGACAATGAGATTCTGGCCGGTAGGAACGCCTGCTCCACCGCCAAAGACGAGATCGTAGAACCCAGTCTGTTCGTTATTAGTACACGACACTACGTTTAGAGCACTCGGAATTCCGCTCTGACCCTGTGAATCGCAGCTAGCATCCTGATTACCAAGAGGCCCAAGAAGAAAATGAAGCGTTAGGCTGTCAATGGTTTCACCCGAAAAGTTACTCAGGACAAAGCATCCGTACGGCGTTGCGTTCGGACCAAGGTTGATGCCAACCGAGTTGCAGGCAGCCGTCGAAAGGCTAACGCTGGGAAGGGTATCTGCCCCATTGAACTCTTGGCAAAACGTATTGCCTTGTTCACACGAAGGAGGGTCAAGAACGGTCATTCGGAAGTCAATGCCGCTCGCATGGGCGAGGCTGGAACCGCCACACAGCAGAGCCAGAACAAAAAGGACGCGAAGAAGATGTTTCATTTTCTGTATTCCTCCAGAAATACTCATGTGTTGATCTGCAATCACAGCTCGGATCAGGAAATTGTGCCGGTACACGCGGTGGACCTTATCGTTTATGACCCTTGGTTGTGTCATTCAACAAGCACGTGCCATGCCAAAGGAAAACCCCAAAGATCCCGTGGAATCGTCGACTCTATAGTTCTCAATGCGCAGAACATTGCAGGGTAAACGGAAGTATTAGTACCTTTCACGACATCTGGAAACCCGCGGCGACTTCCCCCGACTTCATCTATGGATAACGCTGTTTGGTGCAACCGACAGTAGGTTCAAAATGAAGTGGCAGGAGAATCGCTGAACTCTTGAAACAGCACCAAAGTACGTGGAAGTAACTCCGCGAAGAACGCTGGTAATCCGAAACTGGATTTAACAGCAATCCTCTTCCAAAATCGGAGTCCACGGCAGACACACTTATGGCTCTGAACTGAGTAGCTGCTTCAAGCGCCACTAAATTCGGGACGAGAGCGCGCCCGAGCTACCTGTCCAAGGAGCGTTCACAATCGCGGCTTCACTGAACCTGACGACGAAGACATCTTCGCTGGAAACACTCTTTCCTCGGGTGAATCGAGTATCGACCTCGCTTAGTCAGGCGGTCACCGATGCATTTACAATCAAAGAGCTGGCCGGTCATTCCAGCGTGACAGTGAGCCAGCGATATATTCCTGCCGCCGGAGTCTGTGCAACTCGCCTTTGACCGGCTCGGACGTTCAGTCGTAGGGCTCTGGAACGGGCAGGGGGCTCCGACCTCCACAAAATCCCAACACAGCGCGTCTCGAAGGATCGTAAGGTATCGAAGGGCCTGTAGCTCAACGGTTAGAGCAGGGGACTCATAATCCCTTGGTTGGGGGTTCAAATCCCTCCGGGCCCACCAGATCTCAATTCCCCGCTTCTCAGTGCACTGACGGTATGGTGTGGGATTAGGCCAGCAGCACCTGCAAGTTGGACCGATCTTTTTTGGATCTGGACGGTTTGGTTGTGACGTTGCGCGGATTCAGATCAGCTTTGATTCTTGACAATGCCAGGCTTGCTTCGAGTCAGCCAGTCGAAGGCGTTTTCGTATGGTCGCCCTTCCGCCCGTCAGCGTGAGATTCTGGCGCTGGCCGTGGCGCAGGAGAACGAGTGCCCGTACTGCCAAGACGAGCGACCAGAACACGAGCACCTGATCAATCCGTCATAGGTGGATCAGGTGCGAGCTCCGGCACGGGGTTCTCGTCCTTCTTCAAAAAGCCGTAGACTGCTACGTACGAATGAGCGAAAACATAACAGAAGCTGGAAGCAAGGTTAAACATAACTGCGTCTCGAGTAGTTCGTACTCCAAAGAGGATTACAAATCCAACTTGAACGAGCAGTAGCAGGCCAATCTCCGCAATCGTCCCTCGCCAGAACACCCACTTGCGGGAGCGGTTCATAATCCAGATCAATCCAGCAACGTAGTTGACGCATGCCGTTAGAACCACCCATCCGATCAACCCGCGTAGACCGCCATACTTCGGCCCTAAAAGCCATAGGAAGACATTCGGAACGGCAAAAGAAAATAGAACCAGTCCAGCACAGCTGAGTGCAGCGAAGAAAATCAGCCGGAAATAACTGAGAAGCAGCCGTTCCCGCTGCAAGCGAGCTATATACGGTTCGACGATCACTATATTGAACGTCATCAGGAAGTTGAAGATGAGGCCGAGACGTGCTAACGCCGCGACCTCAGCGATGCTCACCGTATTGCCAAAGATACTGATTAGAAATAACGCAACCTGTCCATGAAAAGCTCCCAAAATAATGGCCGGCGAAGCAGGCAGGACATAACGACCGATCTCCTTCCGGATTGACAGGTCGTTAGTCTGTGGCCAAGTGAAGAACTGTCGGCTCTTTCTCTCAAGGAGTTGGCCATTAAAAGTGATGTTCAATGCACTCAATCCAGCCGCAGTCCACGAATTGAGTGCACCTAAAACACTCAGAACGACATAAGCACCTAATCTGCATATGTTCGAAATCGTTTGTGGAACGTAATAATCGCGCAACCGTCTGTGAAGAAACAAAGGAGCTGAATAGTAAGAGACTGGGCCGCTCGAATAGAGCGCAAGAAGAACCGTCATCAACAGGGTGATCTGAATAGGCCATGGCCACTTCTGTCTATGAGTGATGATCAAGAAGACGAGAGCTGCAAACGGTGACAACACCCAAAATGCAGTGTCTCGGAGAGACTTCGCCCCTCGCACATATCTACCCACTACTAGCGGATCCAGAGCCCGATCGCCAACCAAAGGTATGATCGTGCTGGCACAACCTAGGTCCATCAAGATCGAGGTCGTAGCCTGAAATCCTGAAGCCAAACCGAATTTCGCATAATCATTAACGCTCAAGACGCGTATAAGAAAAACACCAATGACAACATTGATTCCCTGAAGCGCTCCCTGACCAAGAAAGAAATGAAATACAATCCGAAACACTCGACGGACCTTCGCTCTCAATGGGTGAGGCGTCGCTTCATCAACTGTCTCCAATAGAGGATCGCCACGAGAATCGTCAGATCTTACGGTTGTCATGGCAAACCTGCTCCCAGGGAACCTAATTGTGCAGCCTCGGCACGGAGCATCGTGAACGTGAGAAAACCTTTATAGAGGTTGAGATCGCTCTAACGAAGTAGTGTTTAATCATTCTCAGTGCTTCGTAGGGTAAAAATCCGTCTATAAAATGGCCCTCGATCCGCTTGGCGCAGCAGCGCCTCAACAAGAGAAGGCGCCACTCGCATCCCCAGCGAAGAGGCCCGATTAAAGATTCCTGACATCTCTCTCTGCATCAGCCACGAGTGGAAGGCAATGCTTTCATTGCCCTGTTGCTGCATCTCCCAACCATCAAGTCCTTCAAATATCTCCGATTCAGGGAAGGGTGCATCCATGTGCTCGCTTAGCCAACCTGGGGGGGTCCGATTAGATTTCACGTAAACGTTCAGCAACTCGCGATCCGACTCCCAGGCCAGCTTGCCACACGGAAATCCGAAGATGACAAGCTTGCGTGCAACACGCAGAGCCTCCCCTATCACCACTTTTCTTAGATCAGGTGGAACATGCTCCAGTACATCCGATGCGAGAACGACATCAAATGCGTTGTCCTTTACTGGCAACTCCGCCGCAGAAGCGACCATGGGGGTCATAGGCCATGATGGCTCAAAGGGGAAGGAAACATCGCAACCGACAAAAGGAACTTTACGAAATCGCCCAAGACCGACAGGGCCAGAACCAATTTCGAGTACGGATCCCTCCTCGAACATCCCGTGGGCTTTCAAAATTCGCGCAATCGGATAGTACCTGGCGGCCCAGTTAAGCATTAGATCCTTTACATGGTAGGCGGCGACCTACGGTCGTTCGCACAAGAATAAGAACCGCAACCTCACTCCAAATTCTTGGAGAACCGGAAGATAGCATAGCAAAAATTATACAATTTCCTTATCTATCAAATGCCCGTTTGCGCCAGCCGCTGATGCGATTCATCGACTCGCAGCTTGTCTCTTTCCGATGGAAATCCCAAACCAGAGATAACCCGGCACGACCCGACCGCAAACGCGAAAGATAAACTCTCGCTCGATCTTGCGTCCGAATACGGCCCGAAAGGATGGCGACTGGTGCGGTAAACTTGTGAAGTGAGTAGTTTTGAACAAGCGCAATGAGATCGACGATTCCAAGCAGCCACATCCACCCACTAAAATCTCCTGTGGCCGTTCCGGGCTTGTCTACCAACAATCCTCATCTCGTCCGGAGATCCTATGACCAGTAGCAGTGCGATGACGGTCATCATCCCCACCTTCAATCGCTTGTCGACTCTGCGACTTTGCTTGGAGCATTTAGAGGCGCAGACGATAGCTGACTTCGATGTAATCATCGTCAATGATGGATCGACCGACGGCACCGAGGCAGCGTTAGCTGAGATCCAGGAGAATAGCCCTCTTCGTTTACAGGTCCTGCATCAGCAAAACTCCGGACCTGCGCGAGCGAGGAATCTGGCGATTGCACATGTCTCAAAGGAGATCTGTCTTCTGATTGGCGACGATATTCTCGCGACTCCTAATCTCCTGGACGCTCATCTCCAGTTTCACCGAACGAACCCGGACAGTAAGGCGGTCGGTCTTGGTCGGACACAATGGGACACGGTTTACCAAGAGATCACACCCTTCATGGAATGGTACGAAGAGATTCAGTTCGACTACGGAAGACTCACTGCCGGACTCACCCCAACCTGGCAGCATTTCTACACCAGCAATCTCTCGTTCAAAACGCGTTTATTTCAAGCCAACCCCTTTGACGAAAGCTTTAAAGCCGCTGCCTGGGAGGACATAGAACTCGGATTTCGGCTGGTAACCCGGGATCAAATGCACCTCACCTTTCTTCCTGATGCGATCGCTTCCCACGTCCACCCAACCACTTTCCTGCAGGCTGTCAGAAGAATGCACACCCTCGGCCGTTCACAGCGACAGTTTCACCAGATCTGGCCTTCTGCTCGGGATATGTCGGCTAAGGATATAAAGGCGAAAATCTGTACGATTTTAGGAGCTCGTCCCCTGCTCTTAGAGATGCTCACGTCGTCAGTCGACCGTCTTTCAGGGCCACTGAAGCCCGGGAAATTACACGCTATGCTTCTGCGAAGCCATCAGCAACGTGGATATCTGGAATCAAAACAGTAGGGCGGCCACCTAAGCTCGTAGGCTTGCACGTCGCTGTCCTCAGAGCGGTTCTAAAATCTATTACATTGGAATTTAGTCATCGGCTAACGAGCACGCTCTTAGGGCATGGGTATGGCAGCTATAACCGTTCACCGCTCCCACCCGGCTCAGCCTCCCTTCAGCACCTAATCCGATTTCGCCTGCGCGTCAGCAATCGGAGCTTGATCTCATCCAGTGAGATCGCACGAAAGTCTCGATTTTCACTTCGGACAAAATCTTTGCACACCCGTCCCATGAGCCGCAGCAATCTCTCCGCTCTGGCTAAAACTCCCATATGAAGGTCCCAGAACGCCCGCTCATCCGCCAGAAGTCGCCTGTACCGTTCTGGAGTCATGCGTCCTTGACGGTCCATGATCGCGAGTTCGTGGTTTACCAGGATATCCCCAGCTACAACCAGCCGTTGTCCCGCTTTATCCAGACGATAAAAGAGATTGGTGTCGCTGTTATGCAGCGGAAATTGCAAATCATAACCACCGAGCATACGGACGTCAGAAACACGAAGCATCGACGCCGAGTTGAGCGCCGAAGTAAATCGCTTAGAGATACCCTGCATCCCCGGCGCAAGAACCTTCGGGAAAAAACCTCCCACAAAACGGAAGGGAGAGATAAGTCTTCCGCGATCTGCTATACGAGGAACGATGCCTGCAACTCGAGTGTCAGAAGCATAGAGCTTTGCATAAACCTCGATTTTCGTAAGAAAGTCCACCGGGAGGTTCGTATCCTGATCGAGGGTCAGCAACCAGGTAAAGCCTTCTTCCTCGGCCATCTTTAACGCCCTGTTATAAGGAACCACCAGCCCGGGATTATCAGGCTCTGCATAATATCGCACTCCATCCGGAAGAGAGCCTGGGTCTTGGCCTCCGGGCGTATTATCGGCAATCAAAACAGTAAGCCGCAGTCGATTAGAAGCCGCACGGGCTGCTTCGAGCAGTGTCCGTACCGTGGGAGACGCGGCTACCAGCTTCTTGTAAAGAACAATGACAGCGAAGATGTTTGTTCCTGCATCACGTGGAATAGCGAACTGGGCAGGGGAATCCATGCGGATGGTAGATTGCTAGGCCTTTCGACTTTCATTATAACTTTGGGTGACGCACTAATCCGCCTCCATAGAAAACCCATTCACTCTGCAGATCGCCCTCACAAAATAAGATCCCGGAGTGCGGCATCCAATCCAGTCGGCGAGTACTTCTTATAACTCCGCAGGTGACCCAGGACAGTGGGCAATCGTCTCCATCTACTAAGCGATAAGAGTGCATCCCCACGATGAGCGTGTTCTGCCTTGGCACATGCTTCGATCAACAGATGGTCATCCCCGGGGTTACCCTGTTTTTCCAAAGACACCTGCAGGGCGTCGAATTGGAGAGCATTCTCTCGATATACTTTTTGGTTGCGATCGCGTGAGAGCTGAATATACGCACTCACGCCGTATGACAAGATGTAACGACACTTCTCGCCGAGCGAAATAGGCACGCCGATCTGTTGGTTTGCATGGATGCGGTAAGCAACCAAATGCTCAGGACAAGCTATCAATCTAGCGTGTGCCGCCAGCATCAGCGCAAGCCACGCATCGTGATTCCAGTTCGATGGCATTGTGAGAAGTTCTTTCTTCGATGAACTGCGGATAGCCAAGGTCATGCCTGTAACGACATTCCTTCTCACCAAAACCTCCACAGCCTGTCCTGATCGAAAGTGCTCTTGATCAAATGCATCAAATTGGAAACTTCCCCAAAGATCTTTTCCCAAACGCCGCGACGAAGAGTCGATCAGGTCGCCATTTGAAAAGACGCCCGCGACGGAAGGATCATTAAGGAACAACTCCTTCAGCCTTTTCAATTTCTGTGGATACCAGACGTCGTCCTGATCGCAGAGCGCGATAAGCTCTCCAGTGCAAAGCTCGATGGCCCGCGCGAAGTTACCACTGTAGCCTAGGTTCTTTTGGTTGCGAACGATACGCACAGCAAAGGGACTCTCAGCTGCGAACCTCTCTGCGATGCTCAAAGTGGCATCGATTGAGCAATCATCACAAATAATGAGTTCTTCCGGCAGCAACTCCTGACGAGCAATGCTCTCTAGCTGTTCGCCAAGATATTTTTCCCCGTTATAAGTACACATTGCGACTGAAAATCGCACGTCGTCACGCACCAAATCTCTCCGTCGGTTTCTTTTGAAAATCAACCCCTTGAGACATCCGCGCTCCGATGCACTCCGAGAATGCCGCGAACCGACAGCAAGAGCCATGCTGATTTGGCGTCACTGAGTCCCACCAATATGCAGCCGCTGCCTCCTCGACCACGAGGTGGAGCGGCGCACCTCATTATAAATAAAAATTGTCTTTTTTCTTGCGCGACAATCCCATTGAGAGAGGCTTGCCGAGTTGTGCCAAAGGGAGGTTCAGCGGTGGCGCGCTACTTACACATGGGTCAATTCCTTTATACTCTCTTCTAGTATCAATGCGATTTGACGATCGCAGAACGCGTCTTATTAGGATTAGGAGTTGGCCACATGAACCGCAGAGAGTACGCCGCCCTTATCGAAACACGACTCAGAGCCGAAGCTGACCGGCTGCGGCAGGAATTTCCAAAGTATGTGGTGCAAAGCTGCTATGTCGATGACCTTTTACCGAAAGAACTTGCGTTGGAGATATGCAACGCCTTTCCCGACAAGAGCGAGATGATGCTCAAGAAGAGCCTGCGCGAAAACAAGCATGTTGCCGCACAGATGAATCAATATGCCCCAATACTTGAAGAGATCGTTTATGCATTTCAGGAGCCAGGTGTCCTGAACGCGGTCGCAGAAATTACCGGCATCCGTGACATGGTCCCCGACGATAAGCTGTATGCGGGCGGAATCAGCCTCATGGCGAAGGAAAACTTCCTTAACCCACATCTCGATAACTCTCATGACATCAAGCGCGAGGTCTACCGTGTCCTCAATCTGCTTTACTACGTGACCCCAGACTGGGGCCACGAGCACGGTGGAAACCTGGAGTTGTGGGATGACGGCCCTAAGGGTGCGCCGCGAGAGATTACAAGTCATTTCAATCGTCTTGCACTGATGGCCACTCACAAAAAATCATGGCATTCCGTGAGCGAGGTGAAAGTGGACCGCTCGCGTTGCTGCGTCTCCAACTATTACTTTTCCCCGAAACCCCTAGAAAATCACGAGTATTTTCATGTGACCTCGTTTAGGGGCAGGCCTGAGCAGCCGGTACGCGATTTGGTACTACAGGGCGACATAGCGCTGCGGCAAGGTATTCGCAAAGTGTTCAAGAAGGGTATCGTAGAGAACAAGCACGTTTACGAAAAGAGCTAACCCACTGGAAGCCGCTCGACAAAATCAGCGTGCAATTAACGTGTTTGTTATCGAATCGTTGACTCGACTTAAATGGTCATGAGAATACTTATCAATGCAATGGGAGTGACTAAGAGGAAGGCCGGCGTTGGCGTATATGCAAAGAGCTTAATCGATCTGTTGGTATCGAATGACAAAATACATCTATTTGTTCTCGCCCAGGATGATGACTCTGACTTCGACTACCAGAGCTTGCCGAATGTCACGGTGTTGTGGGTTCCCTCTAATTTGCTGCGAACACCGCTGATTCGCTTAATCTTCGAACAGGTGGTTTTGCCTCTTATCTTGTGGAAGCACCATATCGATGTTGTGCATTCCCTCCACTACTCTTTTCCTCTCATCAGCGGCCGAGCAAAGAACGTTGTCACAATTCATGACATGACATCATTCTCGATGCCCGAAGTGCACCTGACTTTTAAGAGGCTTTATTACCGAGCCTTTATTCGAGCTGCAGCCAGGCTCGCAGACGCTCTGATCTTCGTCTCTCAATCCGCTCGAAGCGATCTGATAGCAAGGTTCGGGCCGCCGAAGGGTATTTCCGTCGTAATACATCATGGCAAAAGCGATAGTTTCTCACCTTGTTGGGATCAGGAGCCTCTCCAGCAAGTCCGGAATAAGTACGGTCTACCCTCGCGTTTCATTTTGTATGTGGGAACAATCGAACCTCGGAAAAACCTTGTGCGGTTGGTCGAAGCGTTCTCGGAGATAGCTGCCCTTCATCCGGATACCGCACTAGTAATAGCAGGTTCAAAAGGATGGATGTATGACTCGCTCTTTGAGTGCGTTAGTCGGCTGCAGTTGGAAGCACGTATATTTTTTCCCGGTTTCGTAGCCGAAGAAGATAAGCGATTCCTCATCTGCGCCGCAGACGTCTTTGCGTATATCTCTTTGTACGAGGGCTTCGGTCTTCCTGTGCTTGAAGCTCTTGCCTGTGGAATTCCCACTCTCACCAGCAACACATCCTCCTTGCCAGAGGTTGCTGGAGTCGCAGCATTAGCGGTGGATCCAATGGATGTCGAACAGATTGCCTTCTCTTTAAATCGCCTGCTTTCGGATTCAGTTCTACGGCAAGAACTGAATAAAGCTTCCCTCCTCCAGGCCGCTGGGTTCACATGGCAAAAAACCGCCGCCTGTACCATCCGCGTGTATCGGGATACGCTCGATAACGCGATAGCGGAACTAGTGTAGAAGAGCAAAAATCCAGGCTGCGCGAAGCGGTATGAGCTTAACGGCCACATCAGTCGTACTGAAGCTCATGCGGCGCCGGTTCCGTCAGCGTTCCATCCTTGCGCTCGTACCACATAAAAATCTTATGGTCGCCATTCACCCGCACTGCGACAATGATCCCGCTTCCAAACGCCCCCGTCCCATCGGTCTTCGAAATATCCACGTGATGAGAACGAATCGGTCCACCTACAGGGCTCGCCGTCGTCCAGTCTTCGGTAAATCTCTTCAGCGGATAGTCCACATGGCGTTCGGGATGTTGCTCCCAGTCCGGGTCGTTTGTATAAATCGCAAACGCCTTGCCATAGTCCTGCGCCTCCAGAGCGCTGAAGAAGTTGCTTACCTTATGCTCGGCCGGAAGATTCGAAAAGAACCACCCATGTCCCAACAGGAATCCACCCATCCCCGATACGACCAACAGCGCAATCAGAACACCGGAAGCGATCAACAAATTACGGTTTCGTGTCTCGCGGCGGTTGTCGAATTCCGGTGCATTCAGCAGTGTCATAGTTCCTCATCCTTGTGGGTCAAAAACAAGTAGATCAAAAACAGATCAAATTTATTAGACACCGGCCCCGTCCATTTCGGACGACCCCACCTTATCGCCGGCTCCCAGCCATACCTTCATCAGTCGCAAGTGATGCTGCATATGTGCGACGTAGTCCTCGATCAGGAACCCAAGCGTCAACGACTCCCCTTCAATCAACCCGACGCTTCTCAGACTCGATTTTTCAATATGTCGAACCGTCCACGCCATATGCTCATTCAGTGCAAACCAAAGCGCCAGCACCTGCGCCCACTCGCGTTCGGCGTAGTGCTGCAGGTTTACCCACTCCACCTGCTCATACCCTGACTCGCTCTGTCCCGGCTCAATCTGTAATCGAACAACTCTCCCCAGGTTATTCACCGCTGAATCGATAAGATGCCCGATCACCTGCTTCGCGCTCCACTTGCCCGGTCGCTCCGGCACGCTCGCCTCAGCCTCGGAGAGTGTCACCAGCCCCGGCATCCACTCACGCAGCACCGTCGCAAGCCGCTCGCTCAACTCGGCTGAATCCAGCAGCGCAGCATCTGACTCCTGTGCATACATCACCATCCAAACGCTCCCTTGTACACTTCGAACTCAGTTCCAGTTGGCAGCAAGTATACCGACACCACATCGAACCGCACTGGAACATCGCCCCTCAGCTTCTCCGGAAATCCCTTCAGATAAGCCCGCGCCATCCTCCGCAGCATCTCTCGCTTGTCCCGGTCCACGGCCGACTCCGCCGTCATCCCATCCCTAGCACCGCGCGCCTTCACCTCGACAAAGCACAACGTTGGCCCATCCCACCCCACCAGGTCGATATCCCCCCACACCTTCGCCGTCTTCCACCTCTGCGCTACGACCGTGTACCCCAACTTCCGCAGATGGAACAGAGCCTCCCGTTCGCCCTGCTCGCCCGTCACAAGATGAGCAGGCCCCCCTTCGCGACGGACACTCAGAGAATCCAGCCTGCGCATCGCCCAAGCCTGAAGATCAATCCACACCGTAGCTGTCATCCGTCCTCTCGTATATGATTTCAGCCACCATCTCCGACTAGAATACGTGGCTTTGGAACCGCTGTCCTTACGCCAACTCTTCCCTGTTCCACACTCAGATACGGGCCCCCTGAAAATCAGAGGTCACAAATGCCAAGCGCATCGAGAGCACCGCTCTTTCTCCTTGGAATATTCCTAACTCTCGGACCCGCGTCGGGAGTTCAAGCGATTGCCCAGAGCCAGCCAGCACCATCAGCTCAAGCAGATCAACAATCGCCGCCCGAAGCCGCCGAGGCTACCGTCGACACCCAGGAGACACCGGACGACGAGCTGGACACTGCCGCCGTAACCCTCGACCTCTCGCACACCTCACCGCTCATTCAAAAGCTCTACCAGGCCACCCGCGAAACCAAGGAGCAGCCCATCCTCGACCGGCTCACCGAAGCCAAAAAACTAATCGCAGACGGAGCCGACGTCAAAGCAACCGACCAGTACGGCCGCACCGCGCTTCACTGGACCATCTTCGGCTCCAGCTACAACATCAAGCCGAAGATCATCGTGGCTTACGAAGGCATCGCAGACCAGCTCATCCAACACGGCGTAGAGATCAATCGCGAAGACATCTACAACGACACCGCGCTCGACTACCTCCTCTACTCCCCAAACTTCGAGATCCAGACCCTGCTGATAGAAAACGGTGCAACCAGCGGATTTCTCACCGCCTTCTTCCACTTCTTCAATCAGGAAAACGGCGACATGCCGCACACCATCGCCGCCAGCGTAGCGCAGTCAAGAAAAGCCGATCTCGCCCCCGGCCAAACCCTGAGCGTCCGCCTCAACGGCCCCGTCTACAGCGAACACTCCCGCACCGGCGACCCCGTAGAAGGCACCGTCACCTATCCCCTCTGCAAGAGCGGAGAAAATATCGCCTGCCCCAACGGAGAACTCGTCATCGCCCCCGGCACGAAGGTTCAGGCAACCGTCCTCTTCGCGCAAAAAGCTCCCGACAAATACTCTCGCCCGCGCCTTGTCCTCGACTTCTCCAACATCATTCACGCCGACGGCACACGCTCGCCACTCTACGCACGAGTCCTCGATGTCGATAACGCCCGCGAGACCGTCCGCAACAACGAGATCCTCGGCATCATCCAGCCTCACGCCTCCACCAAAGGATCCATCGCTCTCGCCGGTCTCAGCATGGTCAATCCCATCGCGGGATACACCATCAAAGGCGTCTCCGCGGTCTACGGCCTTTCCATTCGACGCGAGATTCTCTTCCCCGCAGGAACCGACCTGCAGATCCAGGTCGTCCGGCCCTCCATGCTGAAGACCCGCGACACCTGGTCAGGCTGGCCCGTACTGCCGGTCGATGCACCGCTCAAGGCGCTCGTTACCGCGGCCCCTCTACGCGTCTACACCAAAGACAACAAGCCCTCCGACGTAACCAATCTCATGTTCCTCGGCTCCCGGCAACAACTCGAAGCAGCCTTTAAGGAGTCAGGATGGTTCGAGGCGGACTCCCTCAGCATGGGCTCTGCAGCAAAGTCCGTCCAGGCGACCATTCGCGGCGCCGGGTACACCAACGCTCCCGTGTCTCTCCTAACCATCAACGGCAAACCGCCAGATCTCGTCTTTCAAAAGTCCCTCGACACCTTTGCCAAGCGGCATCACATCCGCATCTGGAAGGAGCCCGGAACCTATCAGGGACGCGACGTCTGGATCGGAGCCGCCACCCACGACATCGCCATCTCAACCGCAAAAGCGAAGACAAAGTGGTCCCACCGCATCGATCCCCACGTCGATCGCGAACGCGAATGGATTGAAACCGATCTCCTCTACTCCGGCACCGCAACCTCCTACGCGCTGGTCGACCGCCCGCACGCCCCCAAGAAGACCGCCAACGCAACCGGCGACGAGTTGCTCACCGACGGCCAGCTCTCGATCGTAGAGCTCGGCCCCACCAAACCGAACATCCTCAACCCACCGTCCCCAGTCTTGCAGTCCCATTAGCAGCAAATCACCATCCCTCGAACCACACACCTGTAGCATGGAACCATCGACGCAATCCGCACCACTAACGTCGATGATCCGCGCCGCATCCACAACTGCGCGCACTCAAACTGAGGGCAACCCGATGAACGTGATCCTCTTCGGCGCAACTGGCATGGTCGGCCAGAGCGCTCTACGCGAGTGTCTGCTGGACCCCGACGTAAAGCAGGTCCTCACCATCGGCCGCAGCCCAACCGGCCAGCATCACGCCAAGCTCCGCGAACTCGTTCACAAGGATCTCTTCGATTACTCCACCATCGAAGCCGACCTCACCGGCTACGACGCCTGCTTCTTCTGTCTCGGCGTCACCTCTGCCGGCATGTCCGAGGCACAGTACACCCACGTCACCCACGACCTCGCCCTCGCCGCTGCAACAACCCTGGCAAAGCTCAACCCCTCCATGACATTCCTCTACGTCTCAGGATCCGGAACCGACGGCACCGAACGCGGTCGCACCATGTGGGCTCGCGTCAAAGGCAAAACCGAAAACGACATCCTCAAACTTCCTTTCAAAGCTGCCTACATGTTCCGCATCGGATTCATCCAGCCGCTCCACGGCATCGTCTCCAAAACGAAGTCGTACCGTATCTTCTACTCCGTCCTGACGCCGATCCTCCCCCTCATGCGACGAGCCTTCCCCGCGCAGGTCGGCACCACCGAACAGGTAGGCCGCGCCATGCTTCTGGTCGCCAAACACGGCTTCCCTCGCCCCGTCCTGGAGCCCAAAGACATCAACACCTTGTAAAAAACCCCGACGCAATACTCCTCTAAAAATAAGAACCATACCGTTGCAACCATCCGATGGTTGCAAACTCTAAGAGTGATATTGAATCCAATGCAACAACAGCTCCCGTCCGGCCAATCCAGGTGATCGGACCGATGGGTGATTGCGGGATCGCAGATTCAAGAGCGAAGATCAAGAAGATTAGGAAGATCAATCCCGTCAGCAAGATCGGCTCCCACACTCGCACCTCCCGTGAAACATCGAGCGTGGACATCTACAATTGGAAACATCGCTGATATGCATGATTTGCGTAATCCGGGCCCCCTTCTGCTGACCACCTTGCTGTTCTCAATGCTCAGCCCGTATGCTCACGCGCAGACGCTCTCCCGCCAATCCAACCTCACATCGCCCTCGCGGCCAATCACCTCAACGCCAACAACCACAATCCCGCAGATCGCCACCCTCGCCCCCCTCCCCGCCCCCCCGGACGACGAACTGCCAGAAGCACCCGAACAGCAATCCGCCAATTTCATCTCATCCGACCAGCAACCCGCCGGCAGCATCAGCGGCACCGTCTTAGACCCCAGCGGAGCCCAGGTCGAAGGCGCTCTCGTCTCGATCCAATTCCTCGACTCCAGGCCCCAACGCACCCTCTCGACCGACGCAACCGGCTCCTTCAGCTTCACCGCAGTCAACCCCGGCACCTTCAAGGTAGCGGTCATCTCAGCAGGCTTTGCGAACTGGGTATCCCCATCCCTTGTCCTGCAAAAAGGCCAACTGTACGAGCTGCCAAACATCTCGCTGCAGATGTCCTCTGCCATGACAAACGTCGATGTAAACTTCACACGCCACGACATCGCCGAGGAGCAGGTATCGCTCGAAGAAAAACAGCGCGTCCTTGGCGTCTTCCCAAACTTCTACGTATCCTACAACTGGGACGCAGTGCCACTAAGCTCCGGCCAGAAGTTCCGCCTGGCCTGGAGAACCGCCTACGATCCCGTCTCCTTCGCCATCCCCGCAATCATCGCAGGTACCGAGCAGTCTCAGGACACCTTCAGCGGTTACGGCCAAGGCACCGCAGGCTACTTCAAGCGCTTCGGAGCCTCCTACGGCGACGGCTTCATCGGCAACATCCTCGGCAACGCGATCCTTCCCTCCGTCTTCCATCAGGACCCGCGCTACTTCTACAAAGGCACCGGAACCATTCGCTCGCGTGCTCTCTATGCCATGTCCACTGCCTTCATCTGCAAAGGAGACAACGGCCACTGGCAACCCAACTACTCCTTCATCCTCGGCAACTTCGCCTCCGCAGGCATCTCCAACCTCTACTACCCGTCCAGCGATCGCAACGGAGCAGGACTCACCATCAGAAACGGGCTCATCGACACCGCCTCAGGCGCAGCCTCCTCCCTCATTCAGGAGTTCCTCGTCAAGAAGCTCTCACGCGGCATCCCGAAGACTCCCCTCCCCGGAAAATAGAAGAATCGCGTTCGCCTGACTCCAAAAAAAATCTCACGACTCAACCTGACTTCCCCCTAAAAAGTCAACCCATTGCTTCCCGGCCCGGACCCTGCGATACTTAACCGTGCCCATCCTGCACAAATTTCAAATACATATAAAGAGGTCGCGGACATGTCTGCAAAGTACATCTTTGTAACTGGCGGAGTCGTGTCTTCGCTCGGCAAGGGTCTCGCCGCAGCCTCTATCGGCTGTCTCTTAGAGGCCCGCGGCATCAAGGTCAACCTCATGAAGTTTGACCCCTATCTCAACGTTGATCCCGGCACCATGTCGCCCTTCCAGCACGGCGAAGTCTTCGTCACCGACGACGGCGCCGAGACCGACCTCGACCTCGGCCACTACGAGCGCTTCACCCACGCCAGGCTCACCCGCGACAACAACCTCACCACCGGCCGCATCTACGAGCAGATCATCACCAAAGAGCGCCGCGGCGACTATCTCGGCAAGACCGTCCAGGTCATCCCGCACGTCACCAACGAGATTAAAAACGCCATGCGCAAGGTTGCCGCAGACTGCGAAGTAGCCATCGTCGAAATCGGCGGCACCGTCGGCGACATCGAATCCCTCCCCTTCCTCGAAGCCATCCGCCAGATGCGCCAGGACCTCGGCCGCGAGAACACCTGCTTCGTCCACGTCACCCTCATCCCCTGGATCGCCGCCGCGCAGGAGCTAAAAACCAAGCCCACTCAGCACTCCGTCAAAGAGATGCTCTCCATCGGTATCCAGCCCGACATCCTCCTCTGCCGCTCCGACCGCGCCGTCCCCCGCGAGATGCGCAACAAGATCGCCCTCTTCTGCAACGTCGAAGAGCCCGCCGTCATCGCCGCCCGCGACGTCGCCAGCATCTACGAGGTCCCCCTCACCTTCGCAGCCGAAGGCGTAGACACCCTCGCACTCAAGTACCTCCGCATCGAAGCCAAAACCCCCGACCTCTCCCGCTGGCAGGACATCGTCCGCCGCGCCTACCACCCCAAAGACGAAGTCTCCATCGCCATCGTCGGCAAGTACGTCGAGTACGAAGACTCCTACAAGTCCCTCAAGGAAGCTCTCGTCCACGGCGCCCTCGCCCACAACCTCAAGCTCCGCGTCACCTGGCTCGAAGCCGAAGGTCTCGAAACCCCCGACTACGCCGCCCAGCTTCAAGGCTTCGACGGCATCCTCGTCCCCGGCGGCTTCGGCAAGCGCGGCATCGAAGGCATGCTCAACGCCATCCGCTACGCCCGCGAGGAAGCCGTCCCCTACTTCGGCATCTGCCTCGGCATGCAGACCGCCTGCATCGAGTACGCGCGCAACGTCTGCGGCCTCAAGGACGCCAACTCCGGCGAGTTCGACCCCGCCACCCCCTACCGCATCATCTACAAACTCCGCGAGCTCACCGGCGTCGAAGAGATGGGCGGCACCATGCGCCTCGGTGCCTGGGACTGCGTCCTGGAGCACGACTCCCTCGCCGCTCACGCCTACGGCAAGACCGAGATCAGCGAGCGCCACCGCCATCGCTACGAGTTCAACCGCGAGTACGAGGCCATCCTCACCGGTGCCGGTCTTCGCATCACCGGCACCACGCCCGACGCAACCTACGTCGAGATCGTAGAGATCCCCACCCACCCCTTCTTCCTCGGCTGCCAGTTCCACCCCGAGTTCAAATCCAAGCCGCTAGAGCCGCACCCGCTCTTCCGCGACTTCATCGCCGCAAGCTACCAGAACCGCCTCGCCATCCGCCACGAGATCGCGACCTCCTCCAGTCTGGAAGCCCTGTAACCCCTGGAAGCCCTGTAACCAAAAACCGAGCCCGGAGTCGAACCATGCGCACCTGTCAGGGAGCGTTATGGCAAGACCCCTCTTAGTCTCATTCGTCGCCGGAGCATCCGGCCCCTGGCGCATTGATCGAATCGAATGCGTCGCCGGCGACGGTCTTCAACCAGCAGAAAGACTCACCGTCCTTGAAGGCTGCGAGTTCGACCCCGTCGAAGCACCCCTCTGGACCCTGCGTGGCGTAACCAGCCACATCCGGTACACCAAACGATCCGAATCCGGCGCGCTCCTTCAAAAGCAGCAAGGCCTTCACCGCCGTCAGGCAACACGCGCCGCGCTCATCCCCATTCGCAAGACAGCAGACTGGTGGGATCTCCCCCAGGACGAGCGCCGCAGCATCTTCGAAGAGCAATCCAGCCACATAGGCATCGGCCTCGAGTATCTCCCCGCCATCGCGCGCCGCCTGCTCCACAGCCGCGACCTCGCCCAACCCTTCGACTTCCTCACCTGGTTCGAGTACGCCCCCGAGCACTGCGATATCTTCGAAAAACTCGTGAGCCGCCTCCGCAGCTCCAGAGAATGGCAATACGTCGACCGCGAGATCGACATCCGCCTCGTCCGCGCATAAACCTCACGCCGCCAACCTTATCGCAACAGGGCTAAACAGCCGACGCAAAGCGGGAAGTTTTGGCCCAAGCCTGCCTTCTCTGTAGACTTGTCCCAACCATGCCACTCCCTCTGCGAGCTGCACTCCTTCTCGGCCTCTCCGCCACCTGCGCCATCGCCCAGACAACACCCGCCACCGACCCCGGCCTCCGCACCATCGCCGATGCGAACAAAAACCTCACCGGCACCCCGCCCCACGGCATCGACTGGAGCCCCGACGGCAAGCTCCTCACCTACATCGCCTCCGACGACGACACCACCGGCAAGACCGGCGACATCGTCCAGATCGAAGCCGCCACCGGCCACGCCAGCGTCCTCGCCACCGCCGAGCAGCTCAGCAAGCTCACCGCCGCCGCCGTCAACGAGAAAGACGCAGACCATCGCGCCCGCTACGGCATGTCCGCCTACCTCTGGGCAGCCGACTCCAAACATCTCCTCCTCGACAACGGCGGCCGTCTCTGGCTCTATGACATCGCCGCCGGAACCGGCGCCCTCATCGTCGACACCCACGAGGGCTCTGGCGACGACCCCAAGTTCTCCCCCGACGCAAAGTCCGTCTCCTACCTCCACAACCACAATCTCTACGTCCATCCCGTAGCCGCCCAAGGCAAGGAGACGGCCCTGACGCGCGACACCACCGACACCCTCCTCAACGGTGAGGTCGACTGGGTCTATCTCGAAGAGCTCGACGTCCGCAGCAACTACTTCTGGTCGCCCGACTCCAAATCCATCGCCTACCTCCAGATGAACGAGGCCAAAGTCCCGCAGTACCCCATAACCGACTGGATCCCAACCCACGCCACCATCGACAGCCAGCGCTACCCCCAGCCCGGCGACCCCAACCCCGCCGTCCGCGTCGGCATCGTCGCCGCCAAAGGTGGCAAGACCAGGTTCCTCGAAGTTCCCTTCAGCCCCAACAACGACTACATCCCCCGCTTCGGCTGGGTCGACGCCAACACCATCTACCTCGAAGTCCTCACCCGCGACCAGCAGCACCTCAACCTCTACTTCGCCGACGCCCGATCCGGCAAAACCCGCCTCGTCTACACCGACACCGACGCCAAATACCTCAACTTCAGCACCGACCTCAACATCCTCTCCGGCGGTCGCTTCCTCATCAGCAGTTGGCGCGACGGCCACACCCACCTCTACCTTTACAACTTCGACGAGCACCATCCCCTCGCCGCCGACGCCACCCTCACCCGCCAGCTCACCGAGGGCGACTACGAGGTCGAGTCCGTCAACAGCATCGACGAAAAATCCAGCACCGTCTTCTACACCTCCAACGAGGGCTCGCCTCTCGAAGACAATCTCTGGTCCATCAAACTCGACGGCACCGCAAAAGATCAGCTCGCCGCCGGGCGTGGCACACACGGCACAAAGACCTCCCCCGACGGCACCCACTTCAGCGACTACTACAGCGACGCCATCACCCCGCCCGTCATCAGTCTCTGCAACGTAACTCGAAACTGCTCTCCCATCTGGAAGTCGAAGCCCCTTCCCCCAGCCACGACTGTCACCAGTGCCATCGTCTCAGTGACTGCAGCAGACGGAAAAACCAAGCTCTACGGCCGCCTCACTCTTCCCTCCTCAACAAGTCCCACCTCCATCTCCGTTCCTCTCATCCTCAACCCCTACAACGGACCCACCCCCGAGAGCAGCATTCGTAACTCATGGAGCGCCAGCCAGATCTTCAACGAGCTCCTCGCTCAGCACGGCTACGCGGTTCTCGACGTCGACACCCGAGGCAGCGGAGGTCGTGGCCGCGAATTCCAACAGGCCGCCTACCGCAACTTCGGCCCTGTCCAGTTCTCCGATCAGATGGCCGCGCTCGACCAGATACTCACCCAATACCCGCAGCTCGACCCCAAGCGCATCGGCTGGTGGGGCTGGAGCTGGGGCGGCACCTTCACCCTCTACACCATGACCCACACCGACCGCATCCGCGCAGGCGTCGCCGTAGCGCCCGTCACCGACTGGCGCAACTACGACTCCATCTACACCGAGCGATACCTCGGCCTCCCCGCCGCCAACGCCACCACCTACACTACCGACTCCCCCACCACCGAAGCCGCCAAACTCAAAGGCCATCTCCTCATCGCCCAGGGCACCGGCGACGACAACGTCCACATGGCCAACACCATCCAGTTCCTCCAGCCCCTCATCGACGCCGGCATCCCCTACGACCTCCAGCTCTTCCCCCGCAAAACCCACTCCATCGCCGGCCCCACCGCACGCGACGAGCTCTTCAACCGCATCCTCTGGCACTTCGAAACCTACCTCAAACCCTAACCCCATCCCCCAACCTCTGCGATAGCAGTTACATAGGCGTTGTGGTTGCAGTTGCGGTTGCCTTTCTGGTTATCATCCCCAAATGGGATCTGCGCCGTTGCCGCTGCCGTTCTTGTTGTCATCCCCGAAGCGGATCTGCGGTTGCAGTTGTTTTGTTTTTGCGGTCATCCTGAACGCAGCGCAGTTGCTGTCACTCCCATCACCGCCAATACTTACACCGCACCGTAGTAGCATCCAAACAACATGACTACCCAATACGGCTCCTACGGTTCAGAACGCAGATCCTCCGGCACCTTCTTCGTCGTCCTGCTCTCGTTGATCCTCGGCGCCGCAGCCCTGGCCGTCTTCCTGCGCCACGCCACCACAGGCATCTTCGCACGCGCCGCCACCGCCATCACCGGCCGCACTACCACCTTCGACACCTCAGTTCCCGCGGTCGTCCAGCGCATTCAGCGCCTCAACCGCCTCGAAACCGTCGTCTACTCCATCGACACCGTAGTCGAAGGCTCGAAGTCCAGCGCCGTCCTCCCCGACCTCCTCGCCGGCGACCGCCTCCTCCTCGTCGTCCACGGCCAGTCCATCGCCGGCATCGATCTCTCGCAACTAAAGCCCGAGGACGTCCGCATCGAAAACAACGGCCAGTCCATCCACGTCACCCTCCCCGCCTCGCAGCTTTTCGTCACCACGCTCGACAACCAGCACACCCGCGTCTACGCCCGCTCCACCGGCCTCCTCATCCCCGCCGACCAGAACCTCGAGTCCGACACCCGCGCCAAAGCCGAGCAGCAGCTCCAGCAGTCCGCCCTGGCCGACGGCATCCTCGACACCGCCCGCAAGAACGCCCGCGCCACCATCACCACCCTGCTCTACGGCCTCGGCTTCCACCAGGTCGACGTCACCTAGTCCCGGCCACTCAAGATCGAAGCACGCTCCGCGTCAATCAGGTCGACGTCACCTAATCCAAGCTACCGCCTCCAATGCCGTTGCTTGCCGTTGCCCGTTTCTTTTGCTTGTCATTCCGTAGCGAAGCGGAGGAATCTGCTGTTGCCGTTGCCGTTCTTGTTGTCATCCCCGAAGGGGATCTGCGGTTGCCCTTGTAGTTGCTTTACCTTCCGCCCACTCACCACCGCAGAAACCTTATTCGCCCCACCGCGTCCAACCAGTCAATGCCACCGAAGCAGCACCTCTCCAGCGTCGCTTCTCTCAACCACCCACGAACCTGCGCTATCATTCAAGCATGATCTTCCGCTCCAAATCGAGGCTTGAAGACTCTCAACCCGAGGACGTCCCGGTCACCGCGCCGCTCCCCTTCCCGCGCCTCGCGCAGCAGCAAGACGACGACGCAGAGTCAACCCTCATCAAGACCGTAGGCTGGATCTCCGCCGGTCTCGGCGCCGTAGCCCTCGGCCTCTTCGTTGGTCGCGAACTCCGCCAGCGCTACAAGTTCAACCGTCGCACCCCCTACGACTTCTACGCCCACTCCGGCGACGAAAAAGACGTAGACTTCGGCCTCGGCATCTAGCAATCCCACAGACCCTTCAGTGAACCCCAAGCAGGGTGCACTTCGCATGGACCGCTATCTGCTGCGCCGTCCCGCCCATCGACCGGCCCACCGCGCCCTGCTGATGGCGAAGCCCAATCGCCAGCAGATCAGGCTTGATCTCCTCGATCAACCGTAACAACTCGCCGACAATATCTCCTTCGGTAATCTCCAGAGAAAGACTGACGCCGGCCCGGTCAGCCTCCGCCTTCGCCTTGCCCTGCAAGTCCAAATAAAAACTCCGCTTCTCATTCTTCAACAACAAAGGCACATCAGGAGCCACCGCCGCAACGTAACTCATATACGCCGGAAAGCCCTCAAGCACCGTTATCAGATGAAGCGTGGCCGAAGTAGACTTGGCCAGCTCCAGCGCAGAATGAAACGCCCTCCCAGACTCAGGCGATTCATCGAATGCCACAGCAATCTTCTTGAACATAATCTCTTCCCTTCACTCCTTTTCGATACCTCCAGAGGGAAGTTAGGAGCGAAATAATTGCTCGCGAAGCCGAATCCGGCGCTCAAGCCAGGAGTCCGCACCCTGATTTACGATAATCACGATGACAAAACTAGCTTTCCTCTTCCCCGGTCAGGGGTCACAGACCGTCGGCATGGGCCGCGATCTCTACGACCACTTCCCCACCGCCCGCGCCGTCTTCGACGAGGCCGACCACGCCCTCGGCTTCCCCCTCTCCAAACTCATCTTCGAAGGCCCCGAAGACCAACTCAAGCTCACCGAGCACACCCAGCCCGCCATCCTCACCGTCTCCGTAGGCGCCGCCCGCATCCTTGCAGAAAAAGGCATCACCCCAGCCTTCGCCGCCGGCCACTCCCTCGGCGAGTACTCCGCCCACGTCGTCGCCGGCACCCTCTCCTTCGCCGAAGCCGTCCGCACCGTCCGCTCCCGTGGCCAGTTCATGCAGCAGGCCGTCCCGCCCGGCGTCGGTGCAATGGCCGCCATCCTCGGCCTCTCCGCCGACCTCATCACCGACATCTGCGCCCAGATCTCCGACGACCTCACGCCCCTCCCCACCGACCCCGCCGCAAAAACCTTCTCCCCCAACGACGCCGTAGTCGCCCCCGCCAACCTCAACTCCCCCGACCAGACCGTCATCTCCGGCGCCACCCACGCCGTCGAGCGTGCCGCAGACCTCTGCAAACAAGCCGGAGCCAAGCGCGCCATCCTGCTTCAGGTCAGCGCTCCCTTCCACTGCGCCCTCATGCAGCCCGCGCAGGAGGCCCTCGCCACCACCCTCGAAGCCGTCACCTTCCACGACCCCGCCTTCCCCGTCGCCGCCAACGTCGACGCCCGCCTCATCCACCGCCGCGCCGAGGTCCCCGACTGCCTCATCCGTCAGGTCACCGGCTCCGTCCGCTGGGTCGAGTGCATGCAGCTCCTCATCGCCCACGGCGCAACCCACTTCATCGAAGTAGGCCCCGGCAAAGTCCTCTCCGGCCTCGTCCACAAGATCGACAAAAACCAGCACGCCACCCACGTCTCCGACTCCGCCTCCCTCGAAAAAACTCTTACGGCGTTAGCGACGGCCTGATACCTCTCCATTGCCTACCATCTCATTGCTATGAAAAGGCCCCATGATCAAGCCCGATAATCTTCCGCCAGAGATAACAATAGGCGCGACACAAAGCGGTAACGAGTATGGGTGGCAACTTGATTGCTTCCCTGGTGCTCTCGCTAAGGCAGAGGCTCTTGGATACGCTTGCCTTGGAGGGCAGTTTCAATTCCGCCTTTCTACTGGCACCTGTGAAATGCACTGGCTCAGTGTTGATTCGAAAGAACGCAAACCCGCCGAATCATGGCCAGCCTTTTGTCGTCGCTCCTGCTCGGAGATTTTGAGCGGCTTCACTAAGCTCCATGCAGAGACAGACTTTAGGAAAATGGCATCCGAATGGTCGTCTGTCCAAGACGCGATGGCTCAGGGCCTCGATCCTCATCAAGTGCTTGTCTTCGTAGCGTATTTTGTAACTGAAATTGAATACGCGAAGCTCAATCAAGGATTTGACCCGCTTCAACAGGAGAAGATCTCATGAATCCCGGCGACAAAGTAGAAAACTTCACCCTCCAAAACCAGGATGGCAAAGAAGTCTCCCTCACCGACTTCAAAACCAAGCCCGTAGTCCTCTTCTTCTACCCCCGCGCCGACACCCCCGGCTGCACCATCGAGTCCTGCGGCTTCCGCGACGCCTTCGAAAAGTTCCAGAAGCAAGGCATCGTCGTCCTCGGCATCTCCCGCGACACCGTCAAAGACCAGAAGAAGTTCAAAGACAAGTACGACCTGCCCTATGACCTCCTCGCCGACCCCGACATGGAGCTCATCAATCGCTACGACCTCGTCAAGCCCAAGAACATGTACGGCAAGCTCGTCAAAGGCGTCAAGCGCACCACCTACCTCATCGGCCCCGACACCGGAAAAGGCCAGCGCCTCCTCCACATCTTCGAAGAGGTCAAACCCGAAGGCCACGCCGAAGAGGTCCTCGCTCTCCTCAAAGCTCACGCCAAAAAATAACCTCATCACATCCGCCGCAACAAAACCGCGCAGCAGCATCGAAGAACCAGAGACCCTACCTATGAACACCTATCAAGTGAGATTTAAGCTTCATCAGGACCCGGAACACCCTGGCGGATACCTCCTGAAATACCAGCGCGTGATCGACATCACGCATGAAGAAAATCCGCTGAAAGTTGTCTTTCCCGACGCAGTAAAACTTCGAGGGGCCTTCCTCAAAGCCGGCCTCTACCTTCACTCCTTCGGCACACAGGACACAGGCAGAGACGTGATGCCCGACCCCAACCAGGACTACGAAGTCACCGATCAGATGATGCGCGACCTGGGATTCGACATCCCTGCGTGATCCCGCGCAGCCGCTCCAGCACAAGCCCGTCGCAAGTCGCAAGACGAAAAAAAGAAGAGCCCAACGCCAGCCAGCGCGGGGCTCTTCCCTTTGACCGCCATGACCTCCCGGCAGCTACGGCTTCGGCGTCCAGAACTCCGGCTCAGCCTGCACCAACTGATCCGGCGGGTAACTCATCTTCGGTGCGATCCGAAACAGATTCGACTGCCTTGACTCGACGCACGCAGCCTCCAACGCATCCAGCTTCTTCAAGCCCTCTGGCCCCAGCGCCTCGATGAACTTCGGATCCTTGGCAAAGTTCGAGTCGATCTCCTCCCCGGACCTCAGCGTCGTAATCACCAGGAACGTGCCGCCTCCGCCGTAAACCAACTCGTAGGTTCCCCAGTGAGCATCCGGAACACCCTTCTTGTACGCGTCGATCACCAGCTTCACCAGCTCCGTCCACTCGCCCATGTGGCCCGGCCGAACCACAAACTGCGTCAGCTCCTCATAGCGAGCTCCCACCCGGTATCCCTGGTTCAGACTCATATCGTCCCTTCGCATCCACATGCTCGAGTTCGTCTCCGCAAGCAGATCCCCATCCGCCTCATTCGCCCGGTCAAGCTCCGCCGAGAGAGACGCATTGGCATTCACCTTCTTGCGCTCAGCCTCAATCTCCGCAAAGCTCGGATAGGTGCTTAGAAACAGAACCCTGGGCCGGCCCGAAAGAGACGTAAGGGCGTAATAGTGGTCCGTAGCCTTCGCATCCGCCATCGCCTTGACAAACGCAGCCTCGCTCTTCTCATGCGCTGCACCTTCCTTGCCCGGCTTGGTGAACTCCCGCTGAATCGTCAATATCTTTGGACCCGCAATCACCTTGTCCTGTGCGTAAACGGTTAACGTCGCGCTGCTCGCAAAGCTTAGAAACATCACAGACAGGGCAGTACATTGAGAACAAATGGATAGCTTCATACGATCTTTCTCCTGGATGGAAGCGTGAGAGAAGCAGAGGCGGTGCGCAGACAACGAACTCCTCTGGTGTCTTCGCGAGAGGTATATCGCCTGCAATGCGGACAGGCACGCCGCGGATAAAAATCCTCAGCCCGACTGCCCGGGAACGAGTCTTTCCCCGGAGCCTGGAAGCAAGTGTCAAAATTAGTGCGGCTAATAGTAGGAACTTCAAGGCAAGAAAGCAATCAATTTTCCGTCATATCAGAATCTCAGACGCCCGTACCTCAGCATCGCCCGCATAGCCACCCAACCCCAGCTCAGCCAACCTGTTAGCGCACCTCGTCCCATCGTCGACACGCGCAACCGTGATCCTCCGCCGATCTCCGTCAATCTCCGCAGCACCCCGCAGTCCATTCCCTATAATGGAAGAACGGGGCATGACACAAACTCAAATAGCCACCACGGCCCTTCTCACCGCGACCACGGCCGCCGCAGGAGCCCTCACCTACGCCGCGCTCTCCGCACAGTCCCAGTTCTTCGGCAAGCTTCTCATCGCCACCAACAATCCCAACCAGATCGCCCTCACCTACGACGACGGCCCCAACGACATCGTCACCGAACGCCTCCTCGAGGTCCTCGCCCGCCATCAAACCCGCGCCTCCTTCTTCCTCATCGGCCGTTATGTCCAGCAGCGCCCCGCCATCGCCCGCGACCTCGCAGCCGCAGGACATCTCATCGGCAACCACACCATGACCCATCCCTGGCTGGCCTGGCAGTCGCCCGCCCGCATCCGCGAAGAGCTCACCCGCTGCAACGCCGCCATCGAAGACTCCCTCGGCATCCCCGTCCGCTACTTCCGCGCCCCCCACGGCGCCCGCCGCCCCGCAGTCCTCCGCATAGGCCACGAGCTCGGCCTCACCCCTGTTCAGTGGAACATCCTTCCCGGCGATTGGAAGCCCCTCTCCCCCCGCGAGATCGCGAACCGAACCCTCCGTGGAATTCTCCGCAACCAACGCCAAAACCGTTCATCCAATATCGTGCTGCACGACGGCGGACAGGCAGGTCTCGGTCAGCCCCGTCTGCCCAGCGTCGAAGCCACATCCCTGATTCTTCAACACTATAAAAATCAACCGGAGATCCGGTTTGTGACAATAGATTCCTGGACATAGAGCAACGCCGCAGTTGAGGTAGAGTCGCCTTGGCCTTTTTGTTTGTTATTCCCGAAGGGAATCTGCGTTTGCTGTCTCAACACCATCAGGCAAATTGCCATAGTCCCCAATAGATTCCCAGACAGACGCCACGCAAAATTCTGGAGCTATGATCCCCACCCGATCCCGTACCATGGCAACACCCCGAGAGGAACCCCGATGAGCACAACCGCCAATCCAGCCGCGGCCCAGCAGAACCCCGTCATCGATCCCGAACTCCCCGCGCCGTTATCCATGAGAGACGTCTTGCGCGTCCCCATGATGCGCCGTCTCTGGTACGCCCAGATCATCTCCGTCTTCGGCGACTTCCTCGCCCTCTTCGCCGTCATCAACGTCATCACCTTCAGGCTGCACGCCACCGCCCAGCAGGTCACCGGCGTCCAGATCGCTTATATGCTTCCCATCGCAGTCCTCGGCATCCTCGCCGGAGTCTTCGTCGACCGCTGGCCGCTGAAGCCCACCATGGTCTCAAGCGACTCCATTCGCGCCTGCCTCTGTCTCCTGCTCATCTTCGCCACGCAGATCTGGCACTACTACGCCATCCTCGCCGCCATCAGCGTCATCTCCAGCTTCTTCGGCCCGGCGCAGGGAGTCGCCATCCGCTCCGCAGTCCCGTTGCATGGCCTCCGTTCCGCAAACGCACTCATGCAGCAGGTCATGTTCGGCATGCGCATCATAGGCCCTGCCATCGCCGGTCTCATGGTCTCCTATCTCGGAGCCGTCAGCTGCTACGCCTTCGACTCCGCCAGCTTCGTCGGCTCCGCCATGCTCATCGCCTCTGTTACCTTCATGGCGGTCGGACCAAAAGCAGCCGCGCCAACTCCCGACACAGCAAACAGCTCCGCGATCGGCAAAGTGTGGCTCGACATGAAGCAAGGCTTCAACTTCATCCTGCACCACGCCGCTCTATTGTTCGTCATCCTCGCCATGGCAGCAGGTATGTTCGTCCTCGGCTGCTTCGGCCCGCTGATCGCCATCTACGTGCGCGACTCCCTCCACGCATCCACCAAATCCTTCGCCATAGCCTCAGCAATGATCGGCCTCGGGATGCTCCTCGGCATCAACGGCCTCAACACCTTCGGCAAAAAACTGAAGGACACGCTCCTGGTCTACTCCGGTCTCTGCGGCATCGCCGTTGGTCTCGTCATCCTCACCTTGCTGCCTCACCTCTGGTCAACGATCCTCGGCAACCTCACCATCGGCTTCTCGGTAGCAGGAATCATCGTCCCCTCCCAAACCCTTTTTCAGAAAGCAACCCCGCCAGAGCTGATGGGCCGCGTAGGTTCCACCTTCATGTCCATCATCTTCACCGCCCAGATCTCAGGTCTGGTCCTCTCCGGCTTCCTCTCGCAATACATCGGCGTCCGTCAGGTCTTCGCCCTCTGCGCCGCCATGCTCGTCGTCCTCATAGTGGCAGGCAAAATCTGGATGGAGCCCAAACCCGCAGCCACACAGTCTGCCTGAACTCCCACTCAGGCAGACTGCCCCATCTGTCAGCTTGCCCGCGCCGTCTTCTTTCGTCGCCGCTGCTCACTTGCCTCGATGATTTCGCTCATGTCCCCCACTGGCCGAATCTCGAAGATGTTGCCAAACGTCATCGCCGGATGCTGCGCCATGAGCTGTACCGCATGATTCATGTCTCGCGCCTCAAGGACGAGAATGCCGCCGAGTTGTTCCTTGGTTTCGGCATAGGGACCGTCGGTCGTTGCCACTTTGCCGTTCTTCCAATACAGCGTCAAGGCGGTCTCCGAAGGCTGAAGCGCTTCTCCGCCAGCCCTGTACCCGTTGGCGCGAAGATGCTCGTCATATTCAAAACATTTATCGAACATGGCGTCTCGCTCGCTCTCAGTCATGCCATCGAACTTGCCTTTGTCGTAGTAGCCAAAACAGATGTATTTCATAGCTCCTCCTTGTTTCCTGTGACTCCTTATTCCCTGTGACTCCTTGTTTCCTGTGACTCAAGGAGCCGAAGCTCATCGTTCTGTTATCAGAGAGTCGTTCGGGAGAGCGAAGATCGACCCGGTCAGAAAGGTCGGAAGAGGAGCCGGTTTCGCCGGTAGGGGTAACTTACGGCTTTACCCGCGACGGGTGAGGTGTGCCGCCCGGCAGGCTGCTATATGGGATCTCGCGCACCTCGCCCCGCGACCGGCTATCGAAGGCAGCCTTGCGGGCCCACGCCAGTGCCTCGTCCATGTCAGCGGCTTCCAGTATCCAAAAACCGCCAATGTGCTCCTTGGTTTCCAGATACGGACCATCGGTGATGAGAGCTTCGCCATTCGGCTGCCCTCGCACCGACTTCGCCTGGCTGGCTGGGCTGAGGCCACAAGCCATGAGCCTGGCACCAGCAGCTTCCAACTCGTCGTTGAGATCATTGATAGCGCGTACCGTCGCTTCGGTCATGGTGGACGGGTCGAAGTTGTCGGGTAGGTAATTCGCAAGCAAATATTGCGGCATGATTTCCTCCTCTTATCGTGTAACGGTCTTCGCGCGAGCCGGGGAAAACCTGCGATGACGAGCGCGGACTCGATGCGCCTTACGGCTTCGATGAAGCGATGGAAGACCTGATGTGGACCGGTAGCGGACACCGCTACCGATCACACCGGCTTCAATCCCTGGATGCAAGAGCGGCTATCTGCCGGTGGGCTGATTCGGCAGCTCAGCCCGTTTCGCTACCTTGTACTCGATCTCCTCTTTGGACAGGATGGGGGCGAAGTCTTCCATCTCAAAGACCTGGCGGATTTCGATCTCGGAGTCGCTGCCGTGGGGGTTGGGGCAACGCTTGACCCACTCGATGGCCTCTTCGAGGGACTTGACCTGCCAGATCCAAAAGCCGGCGATGAGTTCCTTGGCCTCCGTGAAGGGGCCATCAACGACGGTACGAGACTTGCCGGAGAACTTGACGCGTGCGCCTTTAGAACTGGGATGGAGGCCATCCATGGCGAGCACGATGCCAGCCTTGATGAGCTCTTCGTTGAACTTGCCCATCTCGGCCATGAGCTGTGGATCGGGGAGGGCGCCTTTTTTGTCTGCCTCTGGGGTTGATTTGACGATGACCATGAATCGCATTTGCGGAGTCTCCTTTGGTTGAGCGATGGTTGGGTGGCTTGTCTTCGGTTTAGCTATTTGTCGGCTAACGGGCGGCCCGGTTGCCCGTCTTCACTACATAGTCGAACGGCCAGACTGGAATTCGACAAAGCGTCCAGGAAATTTTGCTTCTTCTGCGCTTTTTTTATTTCAGCTGCCGAATCCGCTCTCGCAGGAATTGCCGCTCCGGTTCCTGTTGGGTCAGTGCCAGAGCTTTCTCATAAGAGGACCGAGCCTCGGCGGTCCTGCCCAGCCTGCGGTACATATCCGCGCGGGCTGAATGCGCCAGGTAGTAATTTGCCAATTCGCCATCTTCCAACACCGCATCGATATGTGCCAGACCGGCCTCTGGACCATCGCGCATTGCAATGGCCACCGCACGATTTAGCTCTACAACCGGCGAAGGCTGAATTCGTATCAATCGGCCGTAAAGCGCAACAATCTGCCGCCAGTCGGTCACAGCGACCGATTCCGCCTCCGCATGAACGGCCGCAATCGCAGCCTGCAGTGTGTAAGAGCCGAAGCCGCGGGACTTCAGCGCTCTCTCCAGCAATGCCACTCCCTCCGCGATCTGCTCCCGGTTCCACAGCGAGCGGTCTTGATTCTCCAGCAAAATCAGCTCTCCAGTAGGAGAGGTTCTCGCGGCGCGACGGGATTCCTGTAGCAACATCAGGGAAAGCAGCCCAATAACCTCCGGCTCCGGCAGCAGTTCGCTCACCAACCGGCCCAGTCGAATCGCCTCCGCGGTTAGTTCGGCCCGCGTTACCTCCGCTCCCGCCGCAGCAGAGTAGCCCTCATTAAAGACAAGATAGACAACCTGAAGCACCGCGCCCAGTCGCTCCGGCAACTCCTGCGGCGACGGCACCTCGTACCGAATCGGTGTGTCTCGAATCTTTGCCTTCGCGCGCACGATACGCTGCGCGAGCGTCGCAGGCGTAACCAGAAATGCCCGGGCAATCTCCTCGGTTGTCAGGCCGCAAACTTCACGCATCGTAAGCGCCAACTGTCCTTCCGGCGGCAGAGCGGGATGGCAGCAGGTAAAGATGAGACGGAGCCGGTCGTCCTCGATCTCTTCATCCTCGTAAGGCACCTCGTTGCTGTGCGCTTCGTTGCTGCGCGCATCGAGGTAGAGCGCTAGGTCGTTCTGCACACTGTCAAAGCGCGCCCGCCGGCGCATTCCGTCAATAGCCTTGAAGCGCGCGGTCGAAATCAGCCAGGGACGCGGATTATCCGGCACACCGGCCTCAGGCCACGTGTCCAAAGCAGCGGCAAAGGCCTCGTGCATGGCCTCTTCGGCGACATCAAGATCTCCGAGCAGGCGCACCAGCGTAGCAAGAATCCTGCCCGATTCGGTCCGGTAAAGCGTCTCTATGGTTCTACTGAGCTCTTCGGGAACATTCTGCGACATGCAGGTGAAACTAACAAACGTACGTACTCCACACAACTGCGCCGGCTCGCTGTTTATCCACAATTCGAATAAGACGCCAATGCGCTGATTGAGGACGGCCTGAGCCTGCTTTTACTTCACGCTGTTGTAGTCTTTGTCGCTGACGGGCTCCAACCAAATTGTCTTTCCCTTTTGAGTCGGCGTAACCGCTATATACGCAAACGTACTTTTCGGGGTTGCACTGTGCCAATGCTCTACGCCCGGAAGACACTTGATGACATCGCCCTTGTGAACGATTTGTATTGGCTTTCCCCGTTCCTGGTAGTAGCCAGTGCCTTCGGTAATAAGCAGGACTTGACCACCTGGATGGATGTGCCAATCCAGCTTTGCACCGGCATCATAGATCGCCATAGCAATACTGGGATCGAACGTACTGTCTCCTGCGTTGAGCTCTTTGAGCCAAATGTTCCCCGTGTGATTCTTCGTGGTGGATAGTTCACCTTTTGGGAAACCTGCGTCCCCTGTTTGCGCCCGGGACTGAAAGGTGAATAAAAGTGCCGCCGCGAAAGCGATGATCTGAATTCTGGTTCTCATATTTTTGCTTCTCCTTTTCTGATGCCATCCAGGTTGTTACCCGAAGGAAGGCGAGCCAGGGTACTCCACACAACTGCGCCCGGCCCTCTGTTTATCCACAATTCAATAAGAGGCCAATGCGCTGATGGAGAACGATGGGCGTCCGTCGATTACTGAGGACTCGTCCCGGCAATCTCCCCAAACAAAGCCGCCGCGGCATCCAGATTCGCCTCCAACCGCCCAGCTTCCTTCACTCCCAGAGCTCGGGCCACCTTCCGATTCAACTCCTCTCGAACCTCAACACAGGCGGTCTTCACAGCCTCACCCCGCTCGGTCATCCGCACCACCTTCGCCCGCGTATCGGTCGGGTCCGGAACCTGCTCCAGATACCCCTGCCGTTCCATCAGTCGCACCAGCTGGCTCATCGCCTGCTTGGTCACGCCAGCCCGCTGCGCCAGCACCGTCGATCGCGTCCCACCTTCATCCATCAGCCACAGCAGGCTCGCCGACGCAAACGGAAAATCGTCGTACCCACGCAGCGCCAGCCGGGCTGTCACGGCAGACGTATGCGCTCGGGAGGCCACCATCAGGGTTCGAGCGATATTATGCGAAATTTTCTTCATTTTTTTAGTAAACTTTCTTGACCAATTCCATCCAACAGTGGTCAACTGGGGCAAGGTAGTCAAGTTTATTGACTATCACACAAGCTGGCGCGAGCCGCCCCCCGAAAGGAATCATATGCCCACGCTGCTCAACATCCAATCCAGCCCTCGTGGCCTTAACTCCATCTCACGGTCCCTCAGCCACGACTTCGTCACAGCATGGCAGACCAGGCACCCTGACGGAAAGATCGTTCTCCGCGACCTGGCAGAAGATACCCTGCCTTACGTCGGCGTCCCATGGATTACCGGCATCTTCCTCCCCTCCGACAAACACACACCCGAGATGCAGCGCGCCCTGGCAGTCTCCGACGAACTGATCGCAGAGCTCCTCTCCGCAGACGAGATCCTCATCGGAACCCCCATGTACAACTTCACCGTCCCCGCCAATCTAAAGGCATGGATCGACCTCATCGTTCGCCCCCGCGTCACCCACTCCGGTCCGCCCGAACGCAAAGGTCTGGTCCTCGGCAAAACCTGCAAGATCATCATCGCCTCAGGCGGCACCTACGACCAAGGCCTCCCTGCTGCCGCATCCGACTATGAGTCCGGTTACCTCAAACGCATCCTCGCCTTTATCGGCATCACCGAAGTCGAAGTCATTCTTGCAGGAAACACGGCCGCGGTCTCCTTCGGTTCAACTACCGTCGAAGAGCACTCCGCACAGTTTCGTCCCGCCGTCCTCGCATCCGCCCGCTAACCCAAAAGCTGAACGGCCACGCTTACAGCTTCTTGAGGTCTCCGCGAGGTCACGCTAAAAGGAGAATCTTGCCGATGCCGCCCTTCTCCGCCTCAGCGTGTGCTTTAGCAGCGTCAGCGAGCGGCATCGTCCGATCGATAGAAATTTTGAACCTTCCCTTTGCGATGTCTTCTGCCAGAGAACGCATACTCACTGCGTCAGGATGGGAGCCGAACGCTTCCACCCTGACAGTAGGGTGTAGCTTGGCGTTTGGTGGAGGCCCCACCACAGAGGCGTAGGTTCCCCCTGGCTTGACTTTAGCCATCAGCGCCTCGCCGACGTTGCCGCCAATCGTATCCGCGACGACCTCCACCAGGCCCAGTGAGTCCATCTCCTGGCGGCTATCGAGCGCGAGAAGAGCATCGGCCCCGAGCTCCTCTGCCGCCTTCTTCTGTGAGCCGCGTACGCCGGCGATGACGTGGGCACCAAGCTTCTTCGCCACCCACACGGCGGTGCGGCCTACGCTGCCCAGTGCGCCAGTGATGACGACCGTCTGGCCAGACTGAACCTTGCCAGCCTCAGTGATGAGTTGTTGCCCAGTGTTCAGCACCACCGGGAGTGCGGCGGCTTCGATGAGATCAAGGCCATCTGGAAGCCTTGACAAGCCTGCGAGATCACCCAAAAGCAGCTCGGCGTAGGTCTTGCCGGCGCGGCCGAAGACCTTGTCGCCCTCGGCATATCCCTCAACTCCTCTGCCGACCGAGCGTACAACGCCGGAGTAGTCGTAACCGAGGATGGTGGGCAGTTCCAGCGGCATAAAAGCCTTCATGGCGCCGCTGCGGATCTTCCAATCGATCGGATTGATTCCCGCTGCGGTCACGCGAATAAGGATCTGGCCGTCGCCCGCCTGGGGATCATCCCACTCCTCATACTTCAGCCTATCGGGGCTGCCGTACTCATGTAGCACCACTGCTTTCATAACTTTACCTCGCTAACATAGCTACTTTAGATGCGGTTGATGACGGCATGGGCTCATAAGACGAACCCGGTCTAACGCTCATCCAACGCCTCTACAATCCAGCCCGAATCTGTCATCGAGGAGCGTCCGAACCACCTCTCCAGGCCAACCAGAAAATAAATCTCAAAAAAATGGCGTATTTCCCGAAGCCGAAAAACATGGTGCTAAAACTCCACCTTCACCACGCATTCCACCACGTTTACACCATCAAAAAACCACGTCCAAACACACAGTTTTCCTGTAACCCCCTTCAAAAACCTCAGCAAACCAGCAAATTCTCATCCGCCCACCACACCCAAAAAAAAACTGCAGAAAAATAAACCCACTCCCCAAAATTATCTCAAGCCCAGGTTTCAGGAAAGCGACTTGCGGGCAGCTTCGAGAACCATTCCAATCTCCGCCTCCGCATGCGCCGTCGAAACGAACGCGGCCTCGAACTGGCTGGGCGGAAGCCATACCCCAGCGTCGAGCATCGCACGATGAAACCGGCCAAAGGCGACCGTATCCGACGTCGCAGCCGAGGCAAAATCAGTAACTGGTTTATCCGTAAAAAACCAAGTAAACATTGACCCAACGCGATTGGTCGTCAACGAAATCCCCGCCTCTCGCGCCACTCCGGCAACTCCCTCGGCGATGCGGGCAGTTGTGCTTTCAAGGCCGTTGTAGACCTCCTCTTCATGCTTGAGGAGATGACTCAAAGTAGCGATGCCTGCTGCCATGGCGAGGGGATTTCCGCTCAACGTTCCAGCCTGATAAACAGGCCCCAACGGAGCCAGAAACTCCATCACATCCGCACGTCCACCGAAGGCTCCGCAGGGCAGGCCGCCGCCGATAATCTTGCCCAGAGTCGTAAGATCCGGCTTCACGCCATACACCTGCTGCGCCCCGCCAAGCGACAGCCGAAAGCCAGTCATCACCTCATCCAGAATCAGAAGCGCGCCATACTCAGCGGTGATTGCCCGCAGACCCAGCAGGTACTCCGCTGCAGGGGCGATGGTTCCGGCGTTGCCTACCACCGGCTCCACGATGACGCATGCGATCTCATCTGGCCGCGCCGCGAAGACCTCTCGAACAGCATCGAGATTGTTGTAGGGGAGGGCAAGGGTGTGCATCGCAGTCTCGGCGGGAACGCCAGCGGAACCTGGGATTCCCAGCGTCGCAACACCGCTGCCTGCCTTGACCAGCATGGCGTCGGAGTGGCCGTGGTAGCAGCCTTCGAACTTGATGACGAAGTTACGCCCGGTAAAACCGCGCGCAAGTCGGATAGCAGACATACAAGCCTCGGTGCCGGAGCTGACAAAGCGCAGCTTTTCGACCGAGGGAAAGCATCGTGTCACCAACTCAGCCAGATCTGCTTCTGCCGCAGTGGAGGCTCCGAAGCTCGCACCGCGCGAGGCCGCCTTCTGAATCGAGTCAACCACCGGCGGAAAGGCATGTCCAAGGATCATCGGCCCCCAGGAGCCGAAGAAGTCGAGATACTTATTTCCATCTGCATCAAACAGATAGGCGCCTTCGGCATGAGTGACGAAGGGCGGATCACCGCCAACGGCGCGAAACGCCCGCACCGGCGAGTCGACGCCCCCAGGCAGAAACTTTTCAGCACGAAGCTGCAATTGACGGGAGCGGGTGAGGGCGCGGGACATAGCAACAGTATAAGAGGGCATATCATGTTCATAGGACCGAGGAGACATGACCGAGCCAGAACATGCAGAGATTGAGGGCCGGGCTTTACTGCTCTACGACGGCGTCTGCGCGTTGTGCAACGGCGTGGTTCAGTTCCTGCTCGAACACGACCATCGCGAGAGACTGCGCTATGCCCCGCTCCAGAGCGCCCTTGGCCGCGAGGTCCTTGGCCGCTTCGGCATTCACAGCTTTCCCGACGGCGTAGTGTTGCTGACCGATGCCCTGAGGCCGCAGGAACGGCTCTACCAGCGTTCGGACGCGGTCGCCGCGGCGCTGATGCTGCTTTCCACACCCTGGAGGCTTCTGGGGCGGCTGGGGCGGCTGGTGCCACGGACTGTGCGGGAGTTCGGCTACGGAGTTATCGCTCGCCTCCGCTACCGAATCTTTGGGCGCTACGATACGTGCCCTCTACCACCTTTGGAGCAGCGACGAAAACTTTTGGGCGTGTACGAATAACGGTTGTTTACGATGCTTTGACCGCTGCCCTGCTAGACTAAACTTCTTCTTTTCAAGCACTACGATATGGAGCACGACCTTGCCGGATGAGACCTCCCCGCCGCCCGATTCAATCGCCACGCATCACACCACGTCCGAGCAGGACACGCCCAGGGATGCCACTTCGCTGCAGTCCGCAATCGCGCAGAGAAAGGCCGCAGGGATGAAGCGGTCTGCCACATCCGCCTCCGAGGAAAAGGCCAAGAGCCCCTTGAAGAAGAGCATCAGCTATGCGGATGCAGGGGTGGACATCACCTCGGGCGACCGCAGCAAGCAGCGCATCAAGATGCTGGCGCGCAAGACCTTCAACAAGCAAGTGCTGAGCGAGATCGGCGGCTTCGGAGGCCTGTTCGCGCTGGACCTCGAAAAGTTTCCCAACCCCGTGCTGGTCTCGAGCGCGGATGGCGTTGGCACGAAGCTGAAGGTCGCGTTTGAGTTGGGTATTCACCACACCGTTGGACAGGACCTGGTGAATCACTGCGTCAACGATATTGCAGTGCAGGGCGCTACGCCGCTTTTCTTCCTCGACTATCTGGCCACGGGAAAGCTCGAAGACATGGTGATCGAGCGCGTGGTGCAGGGTATCAGCGAGGCCTGCAAAGCCAACGGCTGCGCGCTGATCGGCGGTGAGACGGCGCAGATGCCGGGCTTCTACGCGGATGGCGAGTACGATCTTGCTGGCACGATCATCGGTGCGGTGAGCCGCGACAAGATCATCACCGGCGAGCATATTCAAGTCGGAGATGTTCTGGTGGGGTTGCCTTCGAACGGACTGCATACCAACGGCTATTCGCTGGCTCGCAAGCTGCTGTTCGAGGTCGCGAAGTATGGCCCTGAGCAGTACATCAACGAGCTGAAGGACAAGACCGGAGCCGCCTTGATGCGGACGCATCGCAGCTATCTTTCGGTGATCAAGAAGCTGACCGGAGCTGAGGTGGTGAGCGGGATGGCGCACATTACGGGCGGTGGAATCACCGAGAATCTGCCGCGCATTCTGCCGAAGGGCATGGGGGCACTGATCGACCGCGCCTCGTGGACGGTGCCGCCGCTCTTTGAACATCTGCAGCAGCTGGGCAACGTGGATGAGGACGAGATGCTGCGGACCTTCAACATGGGTATTGGTCTGATCGCGGTAATTCCGGCGGACAAGATCAAGAAGGCCAAGGCGATTCTGAATCGCGCAAACGAACGGCACTGCTTGATTGGCCGCGTGGTGCGCGGAGAACGCAAGGTCAGCTACAACTAGATTCTTCGCAGTATCGCTTTACTAGCCCGCTGGCCACCAGATTTCGCAGGTGGTCAGCGGGCTTTCGCTTGGGTGGCTCTATCTCAGCGAATGAAATTCGCTATGCCGCGATGGCGTAGCTAGATGTGCGATGCTGACGGCTGCGGCGGAAGAAGAAGTAGATGATGATACTCACACCTGCGGCGTAGGCGCACCAGACCGAGGTGAAGGCGTATCGCTTGACCAGCATGACGACCAGCAGCCCTACGAGATTAAGCCACGCGAGTGTAATGAGGTCGCGAAAACCGGAGAAGAAGAGTGAGCCACAGGTCGCGATGACATAGAGGATCGCGATGAGGGTGGTAGTGGTGATCACATTGACGTAAACGATGCTGTTGTCCTGTACCGAGACCTGGAGCGGATAGGCGATCAACCCCCAGAGCATGTAGAGCATTAGCGCGCCGCCGAGGATAGCGAAGGGAAGCATCCGGCGGCGAAGGTTCAGGGTGGGCTCGAGAAGCAGGACACTGAGGGGAAGAAGAAACGGCAGCAGACCCTGTGCGTAGAGAACGTAGGCTGCACCGGCGTTGTGCGTCACCGCAGGCGAAAGGGTTCCCCCCAGGCCCAGCCAGACGAAGCCTTCGATGAACTGATGAAAGGCGAAGAGGCAGGGCATCGCGGCGAAGAGAAGCTCGCGGCGGTGTTTTACCTCAGTGAGCGTGGCGACGCCGATGCCGCCCAGAACGGCGCTGCCGACAAAGTTCGCGGTTGCAGAGAAGCACATTGGGGCCTCGTGGTTCAGGCCATCATAGCTTGAGTGTCCGGCGACGAACGTGTGTTCTTATAGAAGGCACCAAATCACTCAAGGTCATTCAAGGACGGTATGAAGATTCGAGCTGGCGTTTGCTTTGCTTTCGTCGTGGTCGCTTTGTTGTCAGGTGCTCGTTTGAACGCGCAGGGTGCGGCTTCCGTGAATGCGCGGGCTTTGCAGGCGGCGATGGATCGCGACCTGATGGAGGTTACGATTCCTCGTCTGGAGGAGTTGTACCGCACGCATAAGTACACCGTGACCGAGGTGGTCGAGTGGTACCTGGCGCGGATTGCGAGGTACAACGGAGTCTATCGCGCCGTGCAGACGGTGGATGCACAGAACGCGCTGGCCGCCGCGGCTCGTGAGGATGCAGAGGCAAGGGCTGGTGGGAGCAGCTTTCGGCGCGGCCCGTTGTGGGGCGTTCCGATTGTGACGAAGGCGAATACGAGCATCAAGGGACTGGTAACAACCGATGGCTGGAAGGGCTACATGATTCCAGGGCACGAACTGGTGGCCCCAAAGGATGCGACCATCGTGGCAAAGCTGCGGGCGGCGGGAGCGGTGATTCTGGGGCAGACGAACATGCCGGACTTTGCGGCCAGCGATACGAATCGCAGCACGGCGTTTGGGCGGACGGGGAATGCTTACGACGTGCGATTCAGCCCGGGCGGCTCGTCGGGAGGAACAGTGACGGCGGTGACAAGCAACTTTGCGTTGTTGGGCAACGGAACCGATACGGGGAATTCGATTCGCATGCCGTCGGCGACGAGCTCGGTGGTTGGTGTGTTTCCGACGCGAGGGCTGGTGAGTATCGCGGGGATCGCGCCGCTGGATTGGCTGCTCGACAACACTGGACCGATCTCTCGCACAGTGACCGATGCGACGATCGCGCTCGAGGTGATGGCCGGAGAGGACGCTGCGGATGCGCGCACAGCGGATTTTGCCGCGAACGCTCAGAAGGGGCCGTATACGCAGTATCTGAAGATGGATGCGCTGAAGGGCAAGCGGTTTGGCGTGCCGGCTTTCATTCTTGCGGGTGCGGGGATCGCGTTTCAGGGGATTCCTGCATCGGCGACAGCGACCGAGGTGACAGAAGATACCGAAGACGCGCGTGAGCCGTTGCGACTAGAGACGCGGGCAGCGTTTATGAAGGCGATTGAAGGTTTGCGGACGGCGGGGGCTACCGTCGTGTTCGATGACTCTATTCTCCCGGACAGCTTTGCCGTAACGGTCGGGCGAGTCGGGACGTTTCCTTATGTGAAGGAGGGGACGGAGAAGTTTCTGGCGGAGTATGGGCCGCCGCAGTATCACTCGGCTGAGGAGTATGCGAAGGTGATCGGATCGCCGCTGCCGCCGACGATTATCGGTGGTGCCGATCCCGCGACGAGACGAGGGCGGCCTACGATTGTCCAGGAGTCGATCGAGAGCGACCCGCAGGCTGAAGCAAATTTTTATGGGCCACGCAGGAAGGCGCTCGAGGCCTATAACGAAACCCTGGACCGGCTGCACCTCGACGGCTTTGTCTACCCGGCGACGCAGATGCCTCCGCCGGATGAAACGATGCCGCAGAATGGGAAGCTCAGCGAGGGGCCGCACAGCGATACGGGATGGGTGAACATGATCGGCGTGCCAGCCGTGGTGGTGCCGGGTGGGTTCTATCCCGAGGGACTGCCGTTCGGGCTGGAGATCTCGGCGCGGCGGTGGAGGGATGGAGATCTGCTGGGCTGGGTCTATGCGTATGAGCAGGCGACGAAGCATCGCAGGCCGCCGGTGCTGGTGGAGAAGGGTTTGCTTCCGGATGCGCGGTAACGATTGTGGCTCGGCGGGACATGGAGCGAACGGGTCGCCTAAAATCTAGACAAGGGACTTTCATGCATCGACTCGGCATTCTTCTCTCCGGCAGAGGTTCAAACTTTCTTGCAATCGCCAAAGCTATCCACGAACACCGGCTGCTCGGCGCGGAGATTGCTGTAGTGCTGTCGAACCTTGAAGACGCTCTGGGGCTTACGGCAGCACGCGAGCTGAATATTCCAGCGTTTGCGATTCCTTCCGCTGGTCGCAAGCGCGCCGAGCATGACGCCGAGATGATTGCGCGTCTGCATCAGCACAAGGTGGACCTGGTCTGCCTGGCGGGATACATGCGCATCATCTCACCGGTGTTTGTGGAGGCGTTTCCGAACCGGATTCTCAACGTGCATCCGTCATTGCTGCCCGCCTTTCCTGGGCTCGACGCACAAGCGCAGGCGCTGAACTATGGGGCCAAAGTGGCTGGGTGCACAGTGCACTTTGTCGATGAGGCGGTGGATCATGGCGTCATCATTCTGCAAAAGACAGTGCCTGTTCACGACGACGATACTGACGAGACCCTGTCGGCTCGCATCCTCGAGCAGGAACACCGTGCCTATCCGGAGGCGATTGCAGCCGTGCTCAGCGGCGAATACTCCATACAGGATCGCCGCTACGTCCGCAGCAAAGTCTAACCGTAATCATCCAAGATGACGGAAGCTAAAACCGTCGCATAGTCTCGGGCACTAGCCCCATCAGGGCTCCCAGCAGGAACAACAGCAGCGTATAGCGAATCATCGTTGCACTGCTTGGGCTCTCCGGGGCAGCACCCGTAAAGAGACGCCACGCCATGCCGGCCGCGATGAAGAGAAAGACTCCTTCGTGCAGGAACACGAAGAAGAGAATAGCAGCTGCGAGGATCAGGCCGCGCTGCATACGATTTAGCGCGTGGGTCGCCTGCGCGCCGTCGAGACCCAGCACCGGCACAAGGTTTATCAGGTTCAGCCATGCGCCTGCGTGAGCCAGTGCGGCCCAGAACTCCACCCTGGTGTAAAAGTAGATGCTACCGCAGACGGCGGCAGCGAGCAGACCGGCGAACGGTCCCGCCAGGGCGATACTCGAGAGTGCATCGAGCGAGATTCCCATGCTGTACCAGCGCACGTACGCGCCCAACCCCGGCAGGAACACCGGAAGATCGGCCTTCAATCCGCGGCGTCGGGCAGCGACATAGTGCCCAAGCTCGTGGATCAGGATCGACACCGCGAAGCCCAGGCCAAATCTCCACCCGAAGAGCGCCCAGTAGACCCCGAAGAAAGCGAAGAAACCGAACAGAAATTTGAACTTCAACAGAGCGAACAGAAAGGTCTTGGCCTTCATCAAGAAGAACGCAACCGGAGCCAGTGGACCCAGCCTCTTCTTCCACGTCGCCGTTCGCTGCTCCCCCTGCTGAATTCGTCCGTCGATCGCTGCAAGGTGCCCTACCACCATCTGGCTCTGCTCCGTACCAGCGGGCAGCCACTGGAGCATCTGCTGCCAGGTCTCACGTGCCAGCGGCCACGCTAGCTCCCGCTCCTGCGATACGGCCAGCTGTCCAAGCCCCTTCAAGTGTCGCGCATAGACGATCGAATGACACTCCGGACAGGCGAGCGTCATCGGTGGCAGCCAAAGGCCGCACTCGGGACAGTTGTGAATCGGGTCAGGAAGAGTAGGTGAGGGGGTCGTTTCAGTCACAACAGGTCGGCCGTAGAAGCATCTGTCTCTATTTTATTCGTTCGTCCGCAACCATGCTCCGCTCTTGGCAGGAGCCTGTCCAGAGACTGTCCTGCCGGACAGGCCTCCTGCGCGGAGGGTGGCACTTCGTGGCATGTGTATCCCTTCGGTTGGCACTCCCCGTTGGTCGCGAAGAAAGATCTTGTGCCGACCATCGGAAGGCCCGGGCGAAGCCGGCATACACGTCACGAAGTGCCGCCCCACGCGCAGTGGGCCTGTCCGGCAGGACAGCTTCTAAGTCTCGCGACCTGCCTGCCCTTGCTGCTCGGTTGCGTCGTTCAGCTTCACCTTCACATCGATCCGTTTGCGCCCGCGCAAGACCGTGAGCGTCACCTCATCGCCAGCCTTATGCGAGTTCATCGTCGCCGCCAGATCCTGCGCGTTGGTGATCTCCTGCCCGTCCATCGCGACGATCAGATCGCCGCCCAGCATCACCGGCATGTTTCCCTGATAGGCTCTCTGAGTCCCCCCATGCAGACCAGCCTTCTCTGCTGCGCCACCTGGCAGGACACGCTCGATCAACAGACCGTAGTCAGCCGCCAGACCGATCTCTTGCGCAACCTCCGGCCCAATCTCCAACGTGGCAATATCAAGCGACGGACGACGGATTCGCCCGTACTTCGCGAAGTCAGCAATGACAGCTTTGGCCGTGTTGACCGGGATGGCGAAGCCGATACCCGCCGACTGGTCGACACCATTCGAAGCGATGAGAGTAGTAATCCCGATGACTTCGCCGCGGGAGTTGAGAAGCGGGCCACCGGAGTTTCCCGGATTGACGCTCGCGTCGGTCTGGATCGCGTCTTCGATGGGATTGTTGTTCGGCCCGCGAATCGACCGAATCGCCGAGATGATTCCGCGTGTCATGGTGCCAGACAGACCAAACGGATTGCCGATCGCGTAGACTCGCTGGCCAACGGTGAGGCTCTGCGATTCGGCTAACGTTGCCGGCTGAAGATTAGGAGCGTTGTTGATCAAAAGCAGTGCGAGATCGTGTCCCTTATCCACGCCGACCACGGTGGCCTTGTACTTGTGCTTGTCCGAGAGCGTGACCTCGACGCGCTGGGCATTATCGATGACATGGTTGTTGGTGAGGATGTGTCCCTGCTTATCCAGAATGAATCCGGACCCCTGCCCCTGCTGCGGAACCGGACCGTAGAAGAAGTCCATCGCGATCGCGGTCGAAGTGATGTTGACCACCGACGGCAGGGCCTTCTTGTAGACGGCGATATTCTGCTGCTCCTCGGTGTCGTATGCAGGAGCAGCATGAGCCTCGGTCAACTCGAAGGTTCCCAGCGGGCCATTTACGGCCGCAGTGCTCGCCGCAGGCAGTGAGGCGGAGACCGTGGCACGATGCAGCCAGGGCGAGACGGCTCCCGTCGACCAGACATGGGTAGTCAGGTAGTAAAAGCCGGAGAGGAGAAGGACCACAAGGAGAACGGGGCGCAGTTTCATTGGGAGCACGACCTGATCTTTCAAATAGCCGGTTGCGAAAGACCGACACCTCTCATTGTATCGAGGCGCGCGCTCTGCTGCTCGGGCAGCGTAGAGCCGTGGATCCCGTCCTGAATCCTGTCGGAGCGATCCACATGATTGTCAGAAGAGTGATACAGCGGGACCAGATTCGTCCCGCTTTTTAAGAGCATCGGGGCACTCAAGTCCGGTTGTGCTCCCGATCCCCCTGCCGGGGAGGGCTAAGTCCTGTCTGCTTACACCATTCGCTGCAGCCGATTAAGCGCCGAGGGCTTGATGCGCGGCGCGTGCAGGAAGTTCTCGCGTTCGGGCTGGCGTTTGGTCTGCGCCTCCCATGGCTCCTCCTTGACCTTTACCGGGCCGGCCCAGGATTCGGCTTCGAGGTCAGCGCTGTCGATGCTTGCGCGACCTACCAGCGAGCGGTCGGTGCGATCGAGTCGATCGGATCTGTCGGCGCGCTCAGACCTTTCCATACGCTCGGAGCGTTCCGGGCGGTTGATAACCTCTACTTCTTTGCTCTTCGCCACGACCTCAACATCGTCCAACATAGGCTCGGCGTCCTGCTCGCTGCTATGAACGGTCGCCATCAACGAAGCCATGAAGTTTGCCATCATGCGCTGCGCACACTTCTGTCCGCACAGATGCTTGGCGTCCTTGCGCGAGTTCTTCGGCGACTCCCAGCCGCGGAGCTTCAACTCGCCGCCCTGTTCGTAGGCGACGAACCAGTAGTTACTCGTCTGCTTCTCTGCTGCACAGATATCGCAATTGATAGCTTGCCGGATCATCTGCCTGTCTCCTTGTCCTTCGGTGAAGTGTGCCTGTCTGACACAGTCCCTTCATCGGCAGAAGATCGAAATGCATCATCCGGGGACACTCAATTGTTTTTGTGGATTCGATGCGCGTATCCCAGGACGGGGCTTGGTTTACGCAGCAGCTTCAAGGATCGGCCAGAGTTGATCGACCTGCCACTCCAGTTCGGTCAGCGCCCCGCCATTGGTCAGTACATAGTCGGACAAAGCTGCCTTCTGCTCGTCGGAGATCTGCTGAGCCAGCCTGCGGTATGCCTCCGCTTCAAGTTCCGCGCGCTGCTCCTCTCTGATCGTCTTGCCCGCCGAAGAACGAGCGACGAATCGTGCGACCTTCACCTCCTCCGGAGCCGTCACGAGGATGATTCTGTCGAAACGGCTTTGCCAGCGCGAACCATCCGCGGGACCATGGTGCGTCTCGAAGATCAGAGCCGACTCCACCATCACTACCGCGTGAGATTCTCGCTGAAAGATCTTCTCGGTCAACTCCATCTGGCGCGCGATTACAAGAGGATGAGCGATCGCATTCAACTCTTCGACGCGGCCCTCCGTGAAGGCGATGCGTGCCAGGCCGGCGCGATCAAGAGTGCCATCGGCCAGAACCACACCGAAGCCAAAGTGCGCGACCATTCCGTTGTAGATCGGTTGGCCGGGCTTCATCAGCTCGCGCCCGATCGCGTCCGACTGCAGGATATGCGCCCCGAGAGCCGCGAACAGCTTCGCCGCGGTGGACTTGCCGCTTCCCAGGCCGCCGGTGAGGCCAACACGCAGCATGGCGGTTACTTACTCCCCAGCGAGATTCCTCGGCGCAGCTTCGCCGCAGCTACTGTGTTTTGCATCAGCATCGCGATGGTCAATGCGCCGACACCGCCAGGGACCGGGGTGAACGCGCCCGATAACGCGAAGGCAGCCGGGTGAATGTCCCCGACGACGACCGATCCGCGTTTGGCAAAGGCCGCTTCCCGGGCCGGATCGCCCGGGAAGAACTCCTCCATCTCGGCGGCGTCGGTGATGCGATTGATTCCGACGTCGATCAGCGTTGCGCCCGGCTTGATCATCTCCGCCGTCACGAATCCCGGTCTACCGATCGCTGCCACCAAAAGATCGGCCTCGCGGGTGAAGCTGCCGAGATCGACAGTCTTGCTGTGGCATACGGTCACCGTGGCGGAGGCATTCAGCAGCATCACCGCAGTGGGTTTGCCTACAATATCCGAGCGCCCCACGACGACCGCGTTCTGCCCTGCAACCGGCAATCCGCTGCGCCGCAGGATCTCGAGGATGCCGGCGGGCGTGCACGGAGCCAGCCCCGGCTGACCGCTCTGTAGCCGGCCGACATTCACGGGATGAAATCCATCCACATCTTTGTCCGGCGACACCGCCTCGAGAAGCCGCTTGGTGTCTACGTGCTTCGGCAGCGGAAGTTGGATCAGGACTCCGTCGATGTCCTCGCGGGCGTTGAGAGCCGCAACCAGCTCCAGCATCTCATCGGTCGAGATGCTCTCCGGTGGCGTGATCATCTCGCTGAAGATTCCCAACTCGCCGCAGGTCTTCACCTTGGTGCGAACGTAGATCTGCGACGCAGGCTCCTCGCCAACCAGAATCACCGCCAGACCAGGTGTGATGCCGCGCGCCGAGAGAGCTTGTACCTCGGCTGCGACCTCAGCCTTGATCTGCGCAGCGATGGCGACGCCGTCCAAAATCGCCGGAGTTCTCTTTATCTCATCCATACATCTTTCATGGTATCGCGCTCCCCGGCTCCTCTGACGGTAAGATAGTTTCGTGAGCGCGCAATCTCTGCCGGCCGCAGATCTGAAGCACGAAGACCTCCAGTACGTCGTCTGCCCAGTGTGCCATCAGAAGCTCGGACGCATGGGAGATGTCATCTCGTGCAAGGGATGCGGGCGACGCTATCCGGTGATCGAAGGAGTCCCCGTACTGCTTGCGGAACGCGCTCTCTAATGGGAGCGCCTCAAGGAAACTTTCCGGGCCATCTTTTCGTAAAGTCCTCTGACGATAGGTAGATTATGACGTCTAACACTATGGGTAAGCTGACGGCGGACACACGCCGGGCAGGAGAAGAACAAATGACAAAGGCAAAGGGCGCCCACGTCGAAAAGTTCGCTGAGGCCGATCTCTCCGGATTGCGGGAAGATCTGATGAAGTCGGGTCTCGACTCCTGGCAGGCTGCCGATCTCATCAGCAGCTTTCTGGTCACCCGCGGCTACGGCGTCTCTACGCAGGATGCGCGCAAAGCGGCGTTCCGGATGGAGTCGATCAGCTGCTCCCTGCCTTGCCTCCAGGAGGAGCTGGAGAAGATCGCTCAGCTGATGTGAAGCGTGATCGTCAGCGCCTGTGTAGAGTCAACTCTCTGTCTCTCCCACGCTACGCTGAGGCCGGATCTCCCATCCCCGCGTAAAGCACCTGCATCAGCCCATCGAATATTCTTCGGCCCTCTCACAAGGCATAATCAAAGGATGCCGTCTCTTTGGTCCCCAACCGACTGGCCCCAGCGCCTCGCCGAACTCCAGGCTCCGACTGGTGAGTTGAAAGAAGCTCCTCTGCGCCGCGACGTCCGCTCTCTCGGCATGCTGCTCGGCGAGGTGTTACGCGAGCAGGCCGGCGAGCCGCTCTACGAGGCCGTCGAAGCCCTTCGCCGCATCGCAATCGCCCGTCGCGAGGCGGAAGCCCCGCAGACCGGAGCTGCCGACCAGGCCGCCGCCACCGCCCATCTCCAGCAGGCGCTCGCCCGTGTCCATACGCTCGACCTTCCCGCCGCCTACCAGCTGGCCCGCGCCTTCGGCTTCTACTTCGAGCTCATCAACCTCGCCGAGACCAACCATCGCAAGCGCCGTCGCCTCTCCCTGCAGCTCAATCAAAACGCCAGCGCATCCGGCTCTATCCAGCGCGGCGACCTGCGCGGAACTCTTCGCCGTCTGCGCCAGGCTGGCTTTACCACCGAACAAGTGCACGCATTGCTGACTCGCATCTGCGTCTCGCCGGTCTTCACTGCACATCCCACCGAAGTCGCCCGCCGCAGCGTCATGTTCAAGCGCCGCCGCATCTCCGATCTGCTCGAACAACTCGACCGCATCCCCGTCCCCGAACCTCACCTCGAATCCCTCGAGCGCGATCTGCGGGCCGAGATCACCGCGCTCTGGCAGACCGACGACGTACGCAGCGCCCGCCCCACCGTGCTCGACGAGATCCGCATGGCCCTCGACTACTACGAGTCAAGCCTCTTCGACACCCTCCCCGTTCTCTACTCCGAGGTCGCCACCGCGCTCGCAGCCGAATATCCCAACAATAAAAGATCCCATTCAGTTACAAATAGATCGAAGCAGGACAAATTTTCAGCAACTCACCCCTCTATCGCCGATCTGCCCCAGCTGATCCGCTTTGGCTCCTGGATCGGCGGCGACCGCGACGGCAATCCCTTCGTCACTCCTCAGGCAACTCGCGACGCCCTCGCAATGGCTCGCGCTCTCTTATTGACACACTATCGACGACGCCTGCAAAACATCTTTGAGCAGCTTGCAAGCTCGACCCAGCAGGTTCCCGTCTCCAAAGAACTAAGTGCGTTGCTCGACCGCTACCTCAGTCAACTCCGCACCGCCGGCCAGAACGCTCTCGGAGAGCGCTTCCCTCACGAATCCATCCGGCTGCTCATCGCCTGCATCATGATGCGGCTCGGAGCGACTCCACAATCCGCCGTTCCCGTTCCCGCCAACCCCGCGCTCAAGCCCTACACCCGCGCCGCCGAGATGCTCTCCGATCTTACGACCCTTCGCGATTCGCTGATTGAAAATAGCGGCCCGCGACTCGCCGAGATGCTCATCGACCCGCTGCTGATAGAGGTTCGCACCTACGGCCTGCATCTGCAGACGCTGGACATTCGTCAGCACGCCCGCGTCCACGCCGCCGCCGTCGCCGAAGTCTCGGCATGGTGTCCTTCTAACTCGACTGACTCGCTCAACCTCCCAGCCGCGCTAAGCGATCAGACCGCGGAGGTCCTCGACACCTTTCGCGCCATAGCCGAGCTTAAGCAGACCTACTCCCCAGAGTCCATCCGACAGTACGTCATCAGCGGCGCAACCAGCGCGGAAGATGTACTTCAGGTCATCTGGCTGGCTCGTCTCGGCGGAGTCAGAGTTGAAGCCACAGCCCCAGCCACGGATGGGAGAATAGACGATCCCGGCTTGCAGCCCGTGCCGCTCTTTGAGTCCATCGAGGATCTGCAAAACGCCCCGGCCATCATGCGCAAGCTCTGGACGAGCGATATCTACAAGCCGCTGCTCGCAAGCTGGAGCCGCCAGCAGGAGGTCATGCTCGGCTACTCCGATTCCAACAAAGACGGCGGCATGATCACCAGCACGTGGGAGATATGGAAGGCCCACCGTGCACTCCACCAGGTCGCTCGCGAGTGCACCGTGACGTTGCGTCTATTCCACGGTCGCGGCGGCACCGTAGGTCGCGGTGGTGGCCCCACACACCGCGCCATCTTCGCTCAGCCTGTCGACAGCTTCACCGGCGAACTTCGCATCACCGAGCAGGGCGAGGTCCTCAACTGGAAGTACTCCGACGTAGTGCTCGCCGAGCGCAATCTCGAGCTGATGATCGCTGCAAGCCTCGACGCACTGGCCCGCCCCGATGCAGCACTGCAGCGTGGCGCGGAGACTCCCCATCTCACCGGCGAGATCCTTCCCGTGTGGGAGGCTGCGCTCGACGAGCTCTCCGCTACCTCCTACGAGTTCTACCGCAAACACATCGTCGACAACCCCGACACGTTCACCTACTTCGAGCAGTCCACTCCCGTCGCCGAGCTCGAACACGCCCGCCTCGGCTCACGACCCGCCAAACGGAGCGGCAAAAAATCCATGGCCGATCTGCGAGCTATCCCATGGGTCTTCGGCTGGATGCAGTCGCGGCAACTTGTTCCTGCCTACTTCGGTGTCGGCCACGCGCTTCATCGATTCATTCAATCCAAACCCGACGGCCTCGCACAGCTTCAAACCATGGCCCGCGACTTTCCACTCTTCCTCGACATCATCCGCAACGTCGAGATGGCCCTTGCGAAAGCAGACTTCGGCATCGCCCGCCTCTATGCGTCCCTGGTCGAAGACAAGGCCCTTCGCGACCGCGTCTTCACAACCCTCGAAGCTGAGTTCAACCTGACCCACCGCATGATTCTCGAAATCACCCAGCAAAGATCGCTCCTCGAAACCAATCCGGTTCTTGAGCGCTCCATCCGGCTGCGCAATCCGTATGTCGATCCAATGTCACTCATCCAGGTCGAGCTGATGCGACGCAAGCGAGCCGCCCTGTCAAAGGGAGAGACCCATTCCCCGGAGTTGGACCGCGCCATCTCAGCAACGATCAACGGCATCAGTGCCGGCCTCCGCAACACCGGCTGAGGACTTTGTAGGTCCATCCTCATTTTGTTGTTTCGGCAAAGCTACTTTTCGTCTAGATTCAAACTCATGCTCGCGATGCTGCGCTCTTCTCGCGCCCGTTACGTTGTTGCGTCTATCTTTGCCTGCTCACTCTTACCATCCCTCCACGCACAAACGACCGAAGCCGACATCAAAGCCAGGTTGAAAGGCAAGCCGCTCTACTTACGCGGACTCTGGCGAGAGGATAAATTACACTTCGATTCCCAGGGTGCCCTCATAGGAAACTCCAGCACGGTCACCTTTACAGTCTGCGGCTTCGACCTTAAGTCGGTGAAATTAAAGTCAGACAAACTCATCCTCGAAGGTCCCCGCGTCGGTCTCGAATTAGCAGACGACAAGCAAACCCGCGTTCAGCTCGACTTTCCCATGCACATCGAGATCGCCGCGAGCCCCAGTGGTGACTATGGGCCCGCACTGGATGCTGTCTTTGTCGATGGCCTCGATAAGCTGGTTCCATCCATGCCCGTTTATTGGAAGAGCTATGCGGAAAAGAACTTTCTACCACCTTCCAGCGCGGCAACACCTACTGCACCTTCGGCAAACTCTGACTCGCAGTCGCCTAACACCACGCCTAGAAAGATCGCCGGCGCGATCAGCCCGCCAAAGCTTGTGAGTTCCGTCATGCCCAATTACAACAGCGTCGCGAAAGATAAAAAATACGGTGGCAGTGTCCTCATGAACTTTTGGGTAGGAAGTGATGGCAAGATAAGTCACCTCAGCGTTCGTCGCCCGTTGGGGCTCGGTATGGATGAAGATGCGATGGCCGCCGTGGAGCGATATGTCTTCAAACCCGCAATGGAAAATGGGAAACCAGTTACGGTGGAACTCAATATTGAAACTGCCTTCTCGATCCACTAACCATGCTGGGCCGTCGCGAATTCGGCCTTGTGTGCAAAATTTGGCTAAGTCTTGCCGCAAAGCAGCAATCAGTATCCCTGATCCGCCCGGAACGCCGTCACTTTATTCTTCACAAACGTCACCGCCATCGGTTTGCCAAGGTTCGCAAACACCACCATGCGGTTTCCGTAGTCATTGCTCGTGCTCTTGCTAACCTGTCCCAGCGCAAGCTCCACCTGCCGCTCGTTCATCCCGAGAATGACCTGGTGCGAATCCACCGCCGTCCAGATCTCCGGTCCCCAGTGTTTGTAGAGCTCATGCGGATCGTCGTAGAACAGAATCTCGTCGGTATAAAACGTGTACTGGCCCGCCTGCCGATACCCCACCGGCACGGCATACTCCTTCGCATCTCCCGCAACGTCAGGTCGCGTGAAGACCATCACCACCTGCTTGTCGCCACCAGGAATTCGAAACGTCGCAGCCTTCGGAGCCACCTGCTCGATCGCGTCCTTCACCACCAGCGGCTCCGCGCCCAACAACGTCCCGGCAGCCTTGCCGTACTGAGCCGCATGTCCCACGAGAGGATAGTATTCGAGCTGCCCGCCAGCCGACACCCAGACGGTCGTGCCAGCCAGATCCTTGATGTCCTTCAGCGTATCCGGCCGCTTCTTCTTCAAGAAGACGAGGTCATCTTCGGGAATCACCTCGCGCGCAGGCGCCTTCACCGAGTTGTCCGGAGCATTTCGCTCCCGGTAGATCAACCCCACCCGAATGCCCACCGCCAGCACCAGCACCACAGTCGCACCAATCGCCGCCTTAGCCCCGTTCTCCATCGACTCTCCCTTACCCCTTAGATAGCAACCTCTGCACTCTAATCTACCGGCTCTGCGACACTCAGCTCCTCATTGGCTCTCATCAAAGCCTCCGCCGTCAGAGCGTCAGCCTTGCGCAACTGAGGAAACAGCCCGGCAGCCGAGGCCGTCACCAACATCGACCCGATCCCTCCAATCACCACCGCACGAACCGCGCCCCACCAGTGCGCCGTCACGCCGCTCTCGAACTCGCCAAACTCATTCGATGCTCCGATAAACAGCCAGTTCACGGCACTCACGCGGCCACGCATCTCCGGTGGCGTCGCCAGCTGCAGCACGCTCGACCGAACCACCACACTCACCATGTCACTCGCGCCGACGATCGCCAGAGCTGCCGCGCTCAAGTAGATGCTCTTCGACAATCCGAAGACCACCGTAGCCGCGCCAAAGATTCCAACACACACCAGCATCGTCAAGCCGGCCTTGCGCTTGATCGGCCGCACCACCATCATCAGCGAAACCGCGAGCGCGCCCACCGATGGCATCGCCCTGAGCATCCCAAGCCCACGCGGTCCAGTATGCAGAATATCCGTCGCAAAGATCGGCAGCAGCGCCGTTGCGCCGCCCAGCAGCACGGCAAACAGGTCCAGCGAGATCGACCCCAACAGCAGCTTCGCGCGCCAGACATACTCCAACCCCGCCAGCACAGTCTTCATGCTGAAGGCTTTCTTCTCCGTGGTCACCATCTTCGTTCGAATCATGCTGACCAGCACGATGAACCCCAGCAACATCAGAAGCGTAAAGCTGTATACAAGCGGCGCGCCATTGCACATCGCCGCAACACCGGCCAGCGGCAGCGTAAACAGCAGGCCACCGACGGCGGGCCCCGACATATTCGCAATCTGGTAGACCGTCGCGCCCCAGGTCACCGCGTTCACAAAGTCTTCCTTCGGCACCAGGCTTGGCAGCATCGCACTCGCCGCCGGCCCGCTGAACGCCCTGCCCAATCCAATCCCCACGAGAACCGCATAGATCGGCCAGATTCGCCCATGCTGCAACGCCGTCGCGCTCAAGGAGAGCCACAGCAGCACGGCCGTGCAACAAGCCTGCAGCCCGTAGCAGAGCAGAATAATCTTGCGCCGGTCATATCGGTCCGCGGCATGTCCTGCGGCGAGCATAACGAACAGCCCAGGCAGAAAGAGCGCGAGCCCCGTATATCCAAGGTCCAGCGCAGAGTGTGTGATCGCATACACCTGCCACGCCACAGCGACCGACTGAGCCTCTGCCCCCAGAATCACCATCAACCGCGCTGCCTGATAAAGCCGAAAGTCCCGTGACTTGAACGCCGAGCGGTAATCCTTCTCTACCGCCTGCCCTACTCGTTGCGAACCATCCGCCATGCCCTATGTTTTCACACTTCTGTTACGAACGTGTCGGCACTACCGCAGACTTCTCGCCATGTTTTGATCCCCTACGCAGCGGTCAGTCCGCAGTTCCGGTCCGCGATTCGCCCCACTGATCCGACCGTACCGTCGCTGAACTATTCCAATCGATTCGTTCGCGCAAATTCTCAACTGGCCTAACCGCCTGTACGATCTGCAACAGAATCTGGAAGGGAATAATCAGGAAGCAGAACAGGCTCGCATGATCGAATCCGCGAGCTGTCACAACAACGGCGACGCCCAGGATGACCAAGGCAATCGATATCAGACCCCACACCGGGTTTCGGAGCCGTCGACGCAAAGGCTCCAGTTCCGTATCGGTCCAGACACCTTTCTTCATGCCGTCACGCAGCTTTTGCGCAACCAGGAAGACGATGGCAAGTCCAACTAGGAACGGTATGTCGAAAGTGAATAACCTAAACTCCCATACCGGCAAAACTGTGACCCCACCCGACAGTTTCGGAGCAAGCAGGACTCAGAAGAACACCGCGCTCGCCATGACCAGATTGCCAACTAAGGCCCACGCTCCCAATCGCGTCGGCGAGGAATGTTCCGCATAGTTCATGCTGAGAATCCTATCATCGGGCCACCTAAGATAGTCCTAGCGGCCCAGATAAACCTTGTACTGGCTCTCGACGACTCCGGTATTCCGTGCCAGTTGCAGCTTCGACTGGTTGTATTGATACAGCGTCTCCACCAGCCTGCTCTGGGCCGCGGCCAGCGTCGCCTGCGCCTGCACGACCGGCAGATTATCATCCACCCCGGCAGAGAAGCGGTCCGTCGCATCCTGCAACTCCTGCGTCGCGAGGTCCACGTTGCTCTTTGCCACCTTCACCAGATCATTTGACGACTGAACATCCAGCATCGCCGCACGAATCTGCTGCTCGATCGTCACCCGCAGCGAATCGATCTGCTGCCTCAGCCCCATAACCTGCGCGTCCGCCACCTCACGCTCGCCGCGAAGCTGCCCTTCCTGAAACACCGGCACGCTCACCTTGCCGGTCGCCGCGAACACACCGTGGTAGAGCGAGCCGATCTCCCCCAGCACGCCGTAGTATCCATCGAACGAGACCACCGGCAGACGCTCCGCCCGCACTGCCTTCCGCGCCTTTGCCGCAACTTCAAGCTGGGCCTGCAGACTCAGCAAATCCTTCCGCCGCTGATAAGCCAGCTTCTTCGCATCTTCGAGCGGTAACTGCGCGAACTCCGCATAAGGAGCCGTATCGGTAAGCGTAATCTCCTGGTCCGCGGGCAGTCCGATCAGCCGGTTCAGGGCAATCTTGTCCTTCGCAAACGCGTTCTCATCATTGATCAGCGCTTGTTGCTGCGTCTGCAGTTGAACCCTGGCGCGCAACTCATCCAGATTCGTCCCTACGCCTGCCTCATGCGAGGCCTTCGCCTGCTGGTACGCCACCTCGTCAGCCTTCTCCAGAGCCTGTGCATTGGCAATCTGCGAAGCATCCGCCAGCGCCAGCAGATACTGTGTTCCCACTGCGAGAGTGACGCCACCCAACTCATTCAGCGTCGTGAGATTCGCCACCTTCGCCGCCTGCTGGGCCGACCGGTACAGATAGTACGCAGGCACATTGAAGAGCTGCTGATTCAAACTCAACCGTGCCGAAGCCGTATTCACCTTGACGATCTCGCTGAACGTCCCAGGCGAAAGGTTAAATTTTTCCAGCGAGGAGGCCTTGAATCCCTGCGCCGCCAGATTAACCTCCTGTGCCTCAATCTGGCCCTTCGCGGTCAGGCTCGGCAGCAGACTATTTTCGACGGTCAACACCTGGCCGCGCACAATCCTCTCGTTCTGGATGACCAGCAACATCTGCAGGTTGCGCTTCTCTCCACGAGCGATTGCATCATCCAGGCTCAGCGGCAACGTCCCCGGCGTCCCCTGCTCGACCACCACCCCGCCCGGCAATTTGACGATATTCGGCACCGGCGCCGACGGAAGATCAACATTCTGGGCCTGCGCACTTTGGGCCTGCGCACTTTGGGTCTGCGCGACCGTCATGGGGACGCATAAAGCCAGCGCCGCAGGCCACACAGCAGCCCACAGCCGCATCTTCGCTTCTCTTGAAATTCCAGTCAGGGCTTTCATGCTCTCTTATTAGAGTGCCACACTCCCCTCCCGATGCAGAAATAGCGAGAAAACGATCCTCGCCTCCCTCCCTCAGCTAAAATACGAAAGATAATCCTATGCGTCTTATACCAATGAACCGCATCGTCCTCGCCGCAACCCTGCTCCTCGCCCTTCCAGCCAGCATCCCGGCCTTTGCCCAGGGCTTCAAAGACACTTCCATGCTCCGTGCACCCGCCGGATCCCAGGTCGCGATCTACGAGTTTGAAGACCTCGAGTGCCCCGCATGCTCGCACGCCTTCCCTATCGTCCACGCGGCCGTTGATAAATATAAGATCCCCCTTCTCCGCCACGACTTCCCTCTGCGGATGCACGTTTGGAGCTTCGATGCGGCCGTGATCGCCCGCTACATTCAGGACAAGATCTCCCCCCAGGCCGCTGAAGAGTACCGCCGCGCGGTCTTCGCCAACCAGATCTCCATAGCCTCCAAGGAAGACCTCAACGCCTTCACGCAAAAGTACTTCCAATCTCATGGCCGCGTGATGCCGTTCGTCATCGACCCGAACGGTCTCTTTGCTGCAGAGGTGCACGCCGACCAGACCCTCGGCGAGCGCGTCGGTCTCACCAAGACCCCGACCATCTTCATCGTCACCCACAAGGGCTTTGTCGAGGTCAACGATGTCACCCAGCTCTACGCCATGCTGGACACCGCAATCGCAGAGAACCCGGCACCCGCAGCGGCCAAACCAAAGACCACGACAGCGAAGCGGTAGACCGATGACCAGGGCTCAGCTTCTACTCTCGGGCCTCCTGTTTACAACTGTTGTCGCAATCACGAACGCTCAGCAAAGCTCCCCGGAGTTCATTCAGCCCTCGCGGCCTGTTCCGACAGGCCTCGCACCCCACATGCAGGTGAAGCTGGTGAATCAGCAGAAGGGGGAGCGCACCTACGCTGTCATCTTCAGCAAAGGCGACGAGGTGCTCAGCGGACTGACCGACTTCGCCAAACAATATCACGTCGGCGACGCGCACTTCACCGGCATAGGAGCAGTCTCTAGCGCCCTCACCGCATGGTTCGATTTAGATCGCAAACTCTACCACCCGCTGCCTGTCAACGAGCAGGTCGAGGTCCTCTCCATGATCGGCGACATCGCCTCCTTCCAGGGCAGGCCAATCGTTCACACCCACATCGTGCTGGGGAAACAAGACGGAACCACAGCGGGCGGTCATCTCTTCGAGGCTTGGGTCAACCCCACGCTGGAGGTCTTCGTGACTGCCGACGACACACCGCTCAACAAGCGCGACGATCCAAGCGGCCTCAGGCTTATCGACCCCACGAAGTAACCCGCACCCGCCTCCCCGGTCACGGCGCTTCACCGACTCTGGCCGTCTCACCGAACCTGAAAGATCAGGAAGTAGTCCTGCCCGTCCGCCTTGGTAAAATCGTACGTCCCAACCAGCTTGTACCCAGCTTGACCCATCTCTTTCACCACAACATCGTGGTTCAATCCATGGTCCGATCCATTGCCGTTGCGGTCGATGATCCCCACCTTAGCCCCCGGCCGCAAAGCCTTTTGCAGCACCTTCATCGTCGGCACAGGGTGCGCGATCTCGTGATAGACCTTCAGCATCAGCACCGCGTCCACGCTGCCCGAGGGTAGCCGCGGATCGTCCGGGCTGCCCAGCACCGTCCGCACATTCGACAGATCTTCCTTCAACGCTCTCTTGCCGATGTATTCGATCGCCAACGGATTAATATCCTCCGCGATCACCGCGCCTGTAGGCCCCACCCTGCGCGACGCACGCACCGTAAACCACCCAGAGCCGGCACCGATATCCGCCACATTCTTCCCCGCGACAATTCCAAGCAGATCCATCACACGATCAATCTGCAGCTTCTTATCCCGATCCGGATACTCAAAGATGGAAAGGTCACCAGAGTAAGGAGTACTCGTAGGACGCTGCGTCACGTCCTGCGCCGCGTCAGGGGAAGTCGACATCATGGCGGTCGCTTTGTCCAGAGTCCGCTGCGTTCCCGCGCCTGTCTGCCCACCAGAAGGAACGCAAACTCCAGCCGTCAAAACTAAAACCAAAAGAGCTTTACCCACCCGTGGCCGCAGAAAATTACTCAGAAACATCATCCCAACAGCATCCGCCAATTCGCGCACGAGGGCAATTCCCGTGCGTCGCTGATTACAGCCTCACCAACAACTCCACCCGCCCAATCAACGAATCTGTACCAGCTCCGCGTCAGCCCCATGCCCCGATGCGCCCGGCGTCACCGAGGAGGTCTGCGGAGCGCGCCAGTGGTCGATGTAGCTCACTTGGTGCACGCAACTAATCGTGCAGCTCGGCGCGCAACTCTTCTCCGTCAAAAACTCCCGCTTCACATCGGCAGTCTTATAGTGCGCCAGCGGCACCGCCGGATATCCGCGCTGCTGGCTGCAATAGTGCACCAACCCGTTCTCGCAGATATACAGATATCGCCCGCCCGCCCGGCAACGCCAATCATTCGTCTTCCCGTTGGCGATCGCCTCCTGGAAGTGGTTGAACCGCGAGTAGCTCCGCCGGGTCAGGTTCCGCACCTTGTCCCAGACCGTGCGCTCCGCCTCGCCCAACGGCTTCAACTGCCCGCTGCCATCGTGAATGATCCCAATCGTCGAGCTGAACCCCAGCGCCAGCGCCCGCTCACTCACCGTCAGCGCGTCATTTGGATTCGCAATTCCGCCGCCAACCACGGAGTTGATATTCACATGAAAGTCCGCGTGCTCGGCCAGCATCTGCAGCTTCTTGTCCAGCACCTTCAGACTCTTCTTCGAGACCTCATCCGGCATCACGTTATCGATCGAGATCTGCATATGATCGAGCCCGGCCTTATTCAGCCTCTCAATCCGGTCCGGCATCAGCAGATATCCGTTCGTGATCATCCCGGCAATCGCGCCCGTCTGCCTGATCCGCGCAATAATCTGATCCAGCTCAGGATGCAGCAGCGGCTCGCCGCCCGAGATCGTAATCACCGAAGTCCCCAGCCGCCCCAGATGATCGATGCGTCGCAGCATCTCCTCCAGCGGCACCGGCTCCGAGTGGTCGTCGTACTCATTGCAGTAGGTGCACGCCAGGTTGCATCGCCGCATCGGCACAATGTGCGCCATGTACGGATGCCCGGTCGACATCACCGCCGAACCGATCGAACCCAACTCACGCAGCTTTCGCGTCACTGCCTTCCAGCGGCGCCTGGCAGTCATCGGACGGCTGCCATTCACCACGGCAGTTGTAGGAGCAGAAGACATATCACTTTCAAGTATATCGAAGTGCGCGCCGATCTCCTTCTTCGCCAACCCGATAACCGGCAAATCCCCAAGAAAACACCAAAAACTATCGCGTCTTATTACCCAAATAGAGTTCTGCTAAAAAAATCCGCCGAGTCTTCCAAACCCACCTCACCCTACAATTTGGCCAACAGTTCGCGAGTATATTGGCCCGTCTCGCCAAAAAACTCCTCCAGCCCAAACCCTGGAATCACACACGAGCGCTTTTTGGTATCCGGCGTCAGCGTCAGCGTCTGCTCCTGCTTGTCGCGAATCACCACCACCGGCACCGGCCGCCCCCTGTTGTCGTGGATCGTCTTGGTCCAGTCGGTTCCACTTGAAACCGCGATCGAGTTAACCCGCACCACCACATCTCCTGCCCTCAGACCTGCCTGCTCCGCCGGACTGTTGCTGTCCACGCTCCGCACCAGCAGCCCCGCTCCACCCTCCGCGCCAAAAAAACCCGCCAACTGCGGTCCCATCACCTCAAGCTGAGCGCCCGTGTAAGACGAACTCAGAATCATATTCATCGCCAGCATCTCGCGATGCCCCTTGGGAGTCGTTGCCGTGCCGGACGACGTCGAGGCGCCCATAAAACTATTGCCGCCCCGCACAGACCCCGAAGGCCCATCCCCCGGAGCCGGAACCGTGTAGTGCTGGTCCCAGGCCTGCTGCCCGACCGTTCGCCGATCCGCCATCTGCATGGTCATCGTCATCGTCTGCCCATCGCGGCTGACCACGAAGCTCACCGTCCGCCCCACGGGCTGATCGCGCAACATCCGCTTCAACTGCTCCTGGCCGTCAATCGCCTGGCCGTTCATCTGCAGGATCACGTCATGCATCCGCATCCCTGCCTTGCAGGCCGGTCCATCATGATCCAGACTCACAATCTCCGCCCCACGCGCCTCTTTCATCCGCAGCGAACCAGCCTGATCGTCGCTCACGTCGCGTGCCTCCACCCCGAGATATCCCTGCACCGCGTACTTGTGCGAGCCGCCCCCCATCGCCCCTTCGAGCACTGTGCCCGCAGACCAGAAAGGCAGACCCTGCGCCGCCAGCAAACTCTGCCCGCCAGGCAGGACAGCCGTCAGCGCCACAACCCCCGCCACTATCCCCAGCGACCTGCGGTATTTCATCGGCCTACCCTCATCCGCACTGCACTCACGCCCGGCAACCGAGCGCACTTATCCTGCCCTGTCTACTGAATATCTGCGGAGCTTTGCAGCGCGTTATACGATGCCGTCCGAATATACGGATTTGCGTCCTGCGTAGAAACCGTTCGCAGCACCTGCCGCACACTCGAGTCCGACTGCACCGGCTCCAGCAACCCAATCGCGGTCTTCCGAACCTGCGCATCCGAATCATGCATCACGGCTTCGAGCACCGCATCGCGCACATGCTGATCCTGTCCCACAAAACGCTGTAAACCCTCGAGCGCCGTCATTCGAACGCCGGCATCATGGTCATATCGCAGCGACACCATCAGCGCATTGCGAATCTCTTTCCCGTCTACGGCGGTTGGCTGGCACGCATGACCGGACTTGCATTCGCTCGTCAGCAACGCAACCGAATCCTTCCGTACTGTATCGGCGCCATCCACGCCGGCAGCACGTGTCCCCACCATCAACAGATTCCGAATCTCCGGACTGTCCAGCGATCCTTCCATCGTCTCAGGAACGACCCTGTTGTACTTCACCTGTACCAGCTCCGAGTTCGGCGTCTGCACGATCCCGGTCACATTGGCGATCACGCCTTTATCCACGCCTTCATCCGGACCCGTGACAATCACCGGCTTCTGAGGCTTCGGAGCATGTGCCACCTGATAGCGCAGCGTAAAGTTTCCTCCCAGGAAACCCACTCCCAGCAGCAGCGTCGCCAGCGCCGGAGCACCTCGCACATGCCCCAGCCAACGATAAAAATGTGTCCTTAGTTGAGTAAGAAACCCATGCGGCGGAATCATGTCCAGCTCGTCATCAAGCCGCATCCGCGATTGCGCCAGAAGATTCGGCGAAGGCTCCAGCACGGGCAGCAACGCCAACCGCTCTTCGAACGTCCGGAACGCCTCCAGCTCCGCGCGGCAACCCTCGCACTCGGTCAGATGTTGTTCCAATCCCCCAGCCAGCTCGTCGGGCAGCTCGCCGTAGTTCAACAAAACTATACAGTCTCTTGCGCTCTCACACTTCATTGTCCTACCTCAACCAGCCTCAAATTTTGCTTTGTTTTGTGGGCTCTAAGTGCGCCCTTATAAAATCATCCCCAACTCGCCTGCACTCACAACTCTCCGCTATCGCAGCTCCGCCAGATTAGCCCGCAGCTTTCGCGTGGCCCGGAACAGCGTATTCTTAGCCGTCTCTTCCGTCGTACTCAACATCTCCCCAATCGTCCGCAGCTTCAGCCCCTGATAGTGCTTCAGCTCGAAGACCGTTCGCTCCCGCGGCGTCAGCTTGCTCAAAGCCTCGCCGATCCGCTCACTCATCACCTTGCGGTCCAACTCCCGTCCCGGATTCGCCATCGCCCGGTCGTCGGTGATATTGGCCATCAGGTCCATCTCATCGCCACTGGCATCCAACACCGTCGCCGGATCTTCCCTGCGGCTCTTTCGCCGCCGCAGCTGGTCCAGGCAAAGGTTCGTAACAATCCGGTAAAGCCACGTATAAAAGCTGCACTCGAACCGGAAGTTCCCCAGGTGGCGATACGCCTTGATGAAGGCCTCCTGGTGGACATCCTGCGCATCCTGCTCATTGCCGAGCATATGCAGCGCCAGCCGAAGCACAGACTGGTCATATCGCCGCACCAGAGCGTCGAACGCCGTTCGCTGGCCCTTCTGAGCCTCGCGAATCAGTTCGTCGTCTTCGGTCCGCTGCTGTGCCCGCGCGTCCAGCTGCGCCTGCGTCAGCTTGCCGCCGTTTCGGGTTCCTGGTTGAGCCGCTGCCTTTGCCATCGCTGGCAACGATTCTACCGCTGTTACCCCTAATAATCCCGTGGCAAACGGGCTGACGTGCCGTTTTCGGAGCCCCACAGCGAGCGGAGAAGACAACTCCCCGCCAGGATTCAACCCAGCAGCCTCTGCATTCATCGTTCTGACTCCGGAGTCAGGAAATCGAACTACACCCCGATAGACCCCCGAACTTCCAAAAGGTGAGCATCCTGAGCTACCACAAAAGGGGCAGCCCCCCACCGAGACCGCAATAGCATCGCCATCTCCACAAATACTCGTCATATCCACAAATACTCGTTATCCACAAAAATGCTCCTCATCCCGACAAACACCCGTCATCTCCAAAAAATGCTCGTCATCTCGACCGGAGGCGGCGCACTTTGCCTCCGTAGTGGAGAGCCCCCCGCATTTCGCATTTACCCACCAGTTCGAACCACCTATCCATCCACGCCGCCGAACTCACCCGAGCCCACCATCCGGTAAACTCACCCAATGCCTCCCCGCCCGACCACCGCTCCCAGCCTCTTCTCCGAAGCCCCCACCCCCAATCCACCTGCCCCGAAAAAGACCGCCTGGATCAACGCCCACTGCGACGGCGGAGCCCGCGGCAACCCCGGCCCCTCCGGCTACGGCGCTCTCATCCAGGACGACCACGGCAACGTCCTCGCCGAGCTCTCCGAATTCCTCGGCCTCCGCACCAACAACTACGCCGAGTACTCCGGTCTCCTCGGCTGCCTGCAATACGCCCTCGATCACCACCACCCCCGCCTCCGCGTCGTCTCCGACTCCGAGCTGATGGTCAAACAGATCCAGGGCAAGTACAAGGTCAACTCCCCCGACCTCAAACCTCTCTGGCAGGAGGCCCGAAACCGCATCGCCAAACTCGAAGCCTTCGAGATCTCCCACGCCCTACGCCACAAAAACAAAGACGCCGACCGCCTAGCCAACGAAGCCATGGACCGCGGAATGCGCCACACCCCAGCCGGAGCCGGCACCTCCAGCCCGCCCGCCGCCCCACCCAAAGCCAACCCATATCCCGACAAATCCGAAGCCCCACCCAACCCCTACGCCAAAGCCGACACCATGCTCCGCGGCTTCACCAAGGACGGCGTCGTCCACATCCTCGGCAACGCCACCCTCCCCGACGGCGTCTTCGTAAAAATCATCCGCGAATAACCCTATTTCCTCGAGACGTCCACGCTGGAGTCGTTCGCGTATTCGATCCTGAAGTCGATCTGGGCGGCCTTTTCCAGCATCTTCGAGACCGAACAGTACTTATTCTTCGAGAGTTCAACAGCGTCTTCGGCAGCCTTCTTTGAGACAGCACCGCCAATCCGGTAAGTCAGCATGATCCTTGTAAACACCCGGGGCGGCGCAGCGGCCTGTTCAGCGGTTGCAGACACAGTAAGGCTGGTCAGGGGTTCGCGCTTCTTTTCGAGGATCGACACGACGTCGACAGACGTGCAGGCGCAAAGGGCCATCAGAACCGCCTCCATGGGGGTAGGGCCGTTGGCGTGCGCAGCTCCAGCGTCGAAGGCGACATGATGGCCACTTTCGGAGTGCCCCTCAAACTCCATCCCCTTTTTCCAAACCGTTTTGGCAAACATGGGTCGTTCCTTTCTGGATTCATCGCGTCAGTCGATAAGAGCCTGAAAATCCTCCGCGACGGAGTCTTCGTAAAAATCATCCGCGAGTAACGGTCCTCAGTTTGACTTGGGATTCGCATCATTAGGCGAGCCATGGCTGGTTATTCAATGGGTAACAGCTTGATTAAACTCTCCCAGGTCATCAAACGCGTGCCAAAGTCCAGCTGACTTGATTTTCTGAATCTCTGATCCTTCAATCATGTATTGAGACCTAGCCGTCGTCAAAATCATCCGGGAATAACTGCCTTCTCCCAGCAGGCACCGAGCCCTTGGATGCGTTCCCGTAGTGCCCGAAAGACTGCAAATTTACCTGCGGCCTCAAAAAAAAGCATTTGCCAATTTTCCTTTCACCTGACACCATTCCCAATATCTTCCACAAGAGCGAGGGACCGTCAGATATGACTGGAAACCCGGACAGATCGGATCATGGGCGTCTGACCCTTATTGGGGCATACCTCATCGCTGCGCTGCTGGCTATCGTAGGTGCGGTGCTGGCGCTGAAGCACGTCGGCAACGACGTAGCGTTCACCATCTTCGGCCAGGAGTTCACCAGGGGCGGCATCGCTGCGGCCGGGCTTTTTCTTGCTGCGGTTATCGTCATCCTGGTCAGCAGAAGCGCCGCCCGGAGATCCCGCAGCGTGACCATAGGCGACATCCGCACCGCGGGGTCAGGTTCCCCAGGGTTTGTCGGCGGAGACTATGGCTCGTCCGCGCCAACCGGCCCCGCAGCGCCCATCGAAAAAGTGAAAATGGGTGGCGTCACCACCCTGGGAGATCAATCTCCCGGCGTCGTGATGGGAAACTTTACCGTCCATATCGATCAGCAGATCGTTCAAAATGCAAACCAGAAAAGCCGGACACAGTGGCGCCCTCTCTCCGTGCAGAAGATCGCACTCATTAGCGACAGCGATGCCGCAAAGCAGGGCTTTCTACAGACCATGTGCCTAGCTCTCGCAAAGACCTTTCCTACCCAGCCCTACATCCGTTTTGTCTCCGCGTTCACTATCGAGGAGAGGATCGTGCCGGACAACCACAAAGCTCTCGTCGTCACCGCGATCAGCCAGCGTGCCGACTTCTGCCGCAACCTCTACGAAATTGCCGAGCGCGACCTCAAAGCATTCTTCCCACTCTACAAACTGCCCTTCGACAGTCCCGAGAGAAACAGGCTTCTGGACAAGATAAAAGCCGACCACGCGAAAGAAATGGAGCAGCTCAACGCAGACTTCCACGTTCTGCTCGGGCACCTTAGCTTCAGCAAGGTATGGACGCCAGTGGAATGTATCGTCGACGGAACCGCCAGGACGATCATCATTCAGGAGCTTCCTGCCTCAACCGACTACGCCACCTATCCCGATAAGCTGCAAACCACAAGTGAACTGATGCAATTTCTCGCCGGCCTCACCCGAGGCCCTGTTACCCCGGTGCCCGGAATCGACTTCGTCACAAAAAATCCTTCGCTTCTAAGACTGATGATGGATCTGCTCGATCACCACGGCTTCAAACAGGACTCCATCAGAGTCGGATTGGAGGATCCCGAAGAGTGGGACTACGTCAACCCTCAGTTCGACGCGGAGAGTGGCCTCTCTGCTAAAAGCTAACTGCTTCGAATCGCACTTGTGTGACCTCACAACTCTGCGGCCCGAGCCAGACTCGAGCAGACCTCCTCCACCGCACTCATCTGCCCTATCATTCCCTCTAGCTTCACCGCCCCAAACCTGTCCTCGAAGCGCCTCTGCATCCCATCCAGAATCCCAGCCACCCGGACAGCCCGCCGCCGCCCCGCAGGCAATAGCACCAACCGAAGCGCACGGGCATCTTCCACATTCATCTTCCTGCGAACCAGCCCCTTCGCCTCCAGCGACGAGATGCAGTGGCTTATATTGCCTCGAGTCGTCTGAAACGTCTCCGCCAGATGCGACGGCTGTATCTCCCCTGTTCTCTCGAAGAGAATCGCCGCCAACACCAGCGACTCGAACAGAGTGACGCCGTGCCCCCGCAGAACCTGATTGACCGCAGACTCCATCCGGCGAGCGGCACGAATCGTCTGCACCACAGGGCTCTGACTCAAAAACGCATCAATTCTCACCTGATCTCCTCACCGTCAATCAAAAGCAGCGCAACCAGCATATATGGTTTACCGGATCAATTGTTTAGATAAGGACAAAACTACTTTTCACTCCGCTCGCGCACCGGCGATGATGGACTCATGCCCGCGCACCAACTGAAAAGATATGTGAAGCGAAATCTACTGGCTGTAATCTTCTGCGTCGGCACAGCCCTCTCCCAGCAGCCATCCCCTCAATCATCCACCGCCAATCCGCAGAAGCCCGCATCCATCCCGACCACCGCCGAAAGCATCACCGTCACCACCACCCTCGAGCCCCTCCCACTCGCCGAAAGCGACCGCTCCGTCAACCTCCTCTCGCCCCGCGACCAGCCCCTCGTCTCAAACTCCGTAGTAGACCTCCTCCGTCAGGATCCCTCCCTCAACCTGCAGGCCCGCGCAGCCAACGGCGTCCAGGCCGACCTCTCCCTCCGCGGCACCACCTTCGAGCAGTCTCTCATCCTCCTCAACGGCCTCCGCATCAACGACCCCGAAACCGGCCACCTCAACCTCGACCTCCCCATCCCCCTCGACGCCGTCACCAGAATCGACATCCTCCACGGATCGGGATCGACGTTTTACGGCTCCGACGCCATCGGCGGCGCCGTCAACCTCCTCACCCAGCCGCCCGCCCCCGGCGTCACCATCGTCGCCAGCGCAGGAGCAGGCAGCTTCTACTCCATCGAGCAGCACCTCCGCGTCTCCTACGCCCACGGCCCCCTCAGTGAGCAGCTCACCGGCAGCCGTGACACCTCCGACGGCTTCATCCCCGACCGCAACTACAGCAGCAACGCCCTCGCCTCCGAGACCTGGCTCACCCTCAAACCCGGCACAACCGACATCCTCCTCGCCACCAGCGACCGCCCCTACGGCGCCAACCTCTTCTACGGCCCATACGACTCCCAGGAGCGCACCAAAGGCTGGTTCGCCAGCATCCAGCAGCAGCTCGGGGCACGCACCGCCGCCAGCTTCGGCTACCGCCGCCACTCCGACCTCTTCGTCCTCTTCGCCGACCAGCCCCAGATCTACGAGAACAACCACATCACCACCAGCTACGAAGCCGCCCTCCGCCGCGCCGACACCATCACCCCCAACATCACCCTCTCCTACGGCCTCGAAGCCGACGGCGACTCCATCCACTCGAACTCGCTCGGCCAGCACGCCCGCAACCAGGGTGCAGGCTACGCCAACCTCAATCTCCGCGCCCTAGGCCGCTTCTCCCTGTCGATCGGAGCACGCGACGAACTCCTCTCCAGCAACGGCAATGTCTTCTCCCCCAGCATCGCCGCCGCCTACACACTCACCCACACCACGCGACTCCGCGCCGCCGCCGGCCACGGCTTCCGCCTCCCCACCTACGTCGATCTCTACTACGCCGACCCCACCACCATCGGCAACCCAAACCTCAAACCCGAGTCCTCCTGGAGCTACGAAGCAGGCGCCGATTGGACCCCCACTAACGGACGCCTCACCCTCACCGCAACCGCCTTCCGCCTCCAGCAAAAAGACTCCATCGACTACTCCAAGTTCGCCCTCGCCACCTCAGCCCTCACCTTCGCCGAGCCCTATCAGGCCGTCAACATCCAGAACCTCAACATCACCGGAGCCGAGACCACCCTCCGCCTCCGACTCACCACCACGCAAAATCTGCAATTCAGCTACACCGCCGCCCACGCCGCCTCGCCACCCGCCAACCTTATCTCCGAGTACGCCTACAACTACGCCGCACAAAACGCCATCTTCGCCTGGAACGGAACCCTGCCCGGAGAACTCTTCGGCAGACTCGGCCACCAGATCAACGCCCGCACCCAGATCAACATCGTCCAGCGCACCCAGCACACCGCCTACCCGCTCTGGGACGTCACCCTCTCCCGCAACACCGGCCACCTCCGCCCCTACCTTCGCCTGCTGAACCTAAGCAACACCGGCTATCAGGAGATCCCGCAAGTCCCCCTGCAAGGCCGCACCATCCTTGCCGGAACCGAGTTCAACTGGACCGCTTCGCGCCATTAGCCGACACGAATTTGGGGTTCCTGAATAAACAGCACTCAGGAACCCCAAACCTGTTGATCTGTGCAAACCGCGCTGTCAACCTAGCCCTACAAGATCTTCCTCATGCGAATCGAAGCTAAATCTTGTCTACCGCCACGCTACTGTTTGTCGTAAACGTCCACCCCGGCCACCGGCTTCCCGTCCGCGCCAGTTCCCTTGACGGTGGTCGAAAGCGTCTTCCCGTCTTCCGAAACGACGGCATGACGTGTCCTGATCTCTTTCCCGTCTTTCATGAAGGTATTGTGGCGAACGTGAGAGCTGATCAGTTTCGAGCTGACGCCATCGAAGTCGCCCTCCTGTACGGTCCCTACCCCGCCTTTGACCGGAACCGTATATTTCACCGATATCGGCGAGCCATCACCGGTCGTGCCAGTACCAGTCACCTGAAGATTGGCCCCCTGCTCCTCAATTACGAGCGTTACGTTCTTTGGTGCAGTCCCGGTCGTATACTTCGTCTTTGCAGAGTTGAGCGTCCAGGTCCCAGCGAAGGGATCACTAGCCAGCAGCGGCGTCGCAAACGTTAACAGCACTAAAGCGCACAGAATCTTTCGCATAGTTGTTACCTCGATGGCCGAGGAATATACACCTGCTGGAAGCGGACACGCAATCCAGAAAACTCCCCTCGAAGCGCCTGATTATTTCGCCAGCTCCGCCTTCACCATCTCGCTCACCAGAGCCTACCATCCGCGCGCAGCTCATCCGCCGGCCTCCCTCGCAAAGATCTCCCATCATGGCACCACGCAAGTTCAACTGGTCGCGAAGATACAGCCGCCAACCCGCACGCAAAACGAAGATCACATCCGATGAAACGTATGAAAGTGTGTCAGCTCTTCAATCGCTATGAGTGCCAGCGTGACCAGTGACAAAACCAACTGGACGCGTTCCATTCGAATCTTGCGCAGGGTCAGAGGCCTTTGACGCCAGAGCGACGACGGGCGTCTGCGGAGATATCGAGCGCGCCGCAGAATCGCCAGGTTCAGCAGCGCACCCACCAGGGCAAACGCAATCATGGGAACGCGAATCCAGTCTGTGTGGACTTTGTTCCAGGTCATCCCGGCCTGTGTGATGCCGGCCAAAGCCCCTACTCCAATTACGACACGCAGACCATCCAGAGCGACAAAGAAGCTGCAGATGCTTTGCAGAAGCACGAAGAAGAGGCTCGACCAGGCAATAAGCCCCTGAGCTCTCATCGCCTTGGCCGCAGGCATTCGCGGCGACAAAATCTCTTCCGATTCAACTGATTTGAAAGAAGCATACGACATCGAAGAAACAAGCTCCTGGACATGAACCTTCCCAGCCTACGTACCGTTCGCGCGATCAACCAGCCGTCGCACCCGGCATCACGCAACTACTTCGCCAACTCCGCCTTCACGATCTCGCTGACCAGCTTCCCATCCGCTCTCAGCCCATCCGCCAAAATCCGCTGCTGCACCACCTTCATCACCGCGCCCATCTCCTTCGGTGTCGGCTTCGCACCGCCCTCGGACATCGTATGAATCGCCCCCTGCACCACCCCGCGAATCACATCCTCACCCGCGGCCTGCGGCAGATACCCTTCGATCATCCCAATCTCCGCCTGCTCCTTCTCCGCCAGCTCCGGCCGTCCGCCCTTGGTAAACGACTCCACCGACTCCCTCCGCTGCTTGATCAGCGTCGTCAGAATCTGTGACTCCTCCGCATCCGTCAGCTTCTCCCGCTTGTCGATCTCTTTATTCTTCAGCGCCGACTTCACCATCCGCAGCGTCGTCAGCTTATGCTCGTCCTTCGCCTTCATCGCCACCACAATATCCGTCTGAATCTTCTCGCCAATCGTCATCATTCCCTCATCTCATCGAATCAATCCCTTCATTATAAGTAACGCAATCATCCGCCGAGCATCGCGAGGCCCCAAGCCGCCCGCATCACCGAAAGAAGGTATACAAGTCACGAAGTGACCGCCCTCCGCGCAGGAGGCCCGTCCGGCAGGACCCCGCTACAATAAACCCATGATCCGCAAAACGCGCCTCTTCACCCCTGGTCCGACCCCTCTCCTCCCCGCCGCCCAGTTCGCCATGGCTGCGGCCGATATTCACCACCGCACCCCCGAGTTCCGCGCCATGTACACCCGCGTCCTCGCCCAGCTCAAGGAGTTCGTCGGCACCAAAAACGACGTCATCATCCTTTCGAGCAGCGGCTCCGGCGCCATGGAAGCCGCCGTCTCGAACCTGACGTCACCAGGAGATCGCGTGCTTGTGCTGACCGCCGGCAAGTTTGGCGAGCGCTGGACCGGCATCACCAAAGCCTTCGGCTGCCACGTCGACGTTGTCTCGGCCCCGTATGGTCAGACGTTTTCCATAGCCGAGATCAAAGCCCATCTCCACCTCGAAACACGCGCCGTCTTCGTCCAGGCCACCGAGTCCTCCACCGGCGTCCGCCACGACATCGAGGCCATCGCCAAGCTCCTCAAGCAGGAAAAATCAGAGGCACTCCTCATCGTCGACGGCATCACCGGCCTCGGCACCTCGCACCTCGACATGGACGCCTGGGGCATCGACGTCCTCATCGGCGGCTCGCAAAAAGCCGTCATGATTCCCCCCGGCCTCAGCTACCTCGCCGTCAGCGCCCGCGCCTGGGACCGCATGGAGGCCACCTACAACCCGCGCTACTACTTCGACCTCCGCAAGGAGCGCAAGAACGCCGCCAAGGGCGAATCCGCCTATACTCCCTCAGTAGCGCTCATCGCCGCTCTGGGCGCAGCCTTGAACTACATAGCCGCACAAGCCGCCACACCCGGAAAACCCGAAGGCGACCTAGCCGCGGGCCGCGTCAAACTGGTCGACAATGCCATCACCTGCGCCGCCATGACCCGCGCCGCAGCCACCGCACTCGGCCTCAAGCTCTTCGCCCCTGTCGGCAACGAAGCCGCCGCAGCCACCGCCATCGTAGCCCCCGAAGGCTCGGACTCCGGCACCCTCGTCAAAGGTCTCAAGTCGCAGTTCGGAGCCATCGTCACCGACGGCCAGGGCGAGATGAAGGGCCAGCTCTTCCGCATCGCCCACATCGGCTTCTTCGATTACATGGACACCATCGCCATCCTCGGCGCTCTCGAGCAAGTCATCCATAAAACCAAATTCCCCGCCCCCAACTTCACCTTCGGCAAAGGCCTCATCGCCGCCCAAACCTTCTTCGCCGAACACGCCAAATAACTAAAATCTCCGGCGGTCGAGGTCTTGTTTTTGGAGCTTCGAGCGCCGGAATTTGCAAAAAAAAGTCAGGTGTGGGGAAAAGCTGGTTTTTCAAGGGGGTTTTACGATTTTGCGGTGTTTTCTGGTGGTGAAATCGTGGTGGGTTTGTGGTGAGTTGTGGTGTAAACGTGGTGTTTAGGCAACGACTTTTCCGGCTCTGAAAAATACGCCAGCTTTTTGAGATTTATTTTCGGGGCGTTCGTCTTCTGCATTCGAATGGCCGACTATCTTCGAAATCAAAGCTGTGTCAGGGCCGAATAGCCAACTGTCCCATCAAGCTTCGAGTGCCCGATAAGCACCCGACCAAAAATCCTCGAACACTGCAGGCGGCTCCGAAGAATCCATCATGCGCTGCGTCATCAAAATGCCAATAAAGTCGTTCGCCGGATCCGAATAAGCCGAAGTCCCAAAGCCTCCGTCCCAACCGAATCTCCCCGGCACCATCCACGGCTTCTCACGTTGAAGTTCTACCGACATCCCAAAGCCCCAACTGCTGTGATTGCCGAAGAACAACTCCGCGCCCTCTCTCTGTTGCGGCGTAAGTTGATCTCTCGTCATCGCCTCAACGGACGCCTCCGTCAGCACACGTTCTCGACCCCACACGCCCTTGTTCAACATCATCCGGCAGAAGGCGTAGTAGTCGTCCACCGTCGATACAAGCCCACCAGCACCCGATTCAAACGCAGGCGCCCGGCTATATTCACTGTCCTGCGTACTGTCGAACTCCTCCAGCTTCTTGCTCTCGTGATTGAACAGATACACACCCGGCAACCGATCGAGCTTCGACGCGGGAACGCTGAACGCCGTGTCCTTCATGCCCAGCGGATCGAACAGCCGCTCGCGCAGAAACGTTCCGAACGACCTCCCCGAGGCGCGTGCCACCAAAACACCCATCACATCGCAGCTGGTGTTGTAGAGCCAACGCTCACCCGGCTGATACATCAGCGGCAGCTCCCCGAGCCTGCGCATCCACTCGTCCGTGCCGGGAGTCAGCGACGGACGCGGCGGCCCATCGCCACCAAGATGACCATCGCGAATCAACTCCTGAATCCAATAGGTTCCCGGCCTCGCCATCACGCTGCCAAAGCCGAAGGCGAAGTTCAACACATCGTGCACCGTGATCGACCGCGTCGCAGGAACCGTGTCGTCGGGCTGTGAATCCATGCGGCGGAGCACCCTGCGATTCGCAAGCTCAGGCAGCCACCGCTCCACCGAGTCCTCCAACCGAAGCTTGCCGTCATCGACCAGAATCATAGTTGCGGCCGCAGCAATCGGCTTCGTGATCGACGCAATCCGGAAGATCGTGTCGCGCCGCATCGGCTTCGTTCCATCGACAGTCATCCTGCCCATCACATCGACATAAATCTCCTCACCGCAAGCAATCAGCGTAACGATACCCGGAATATCTCCGCGTTCGACATAACCATTCATCGTCCCATGCAAATCTGCAACCCGTCCCTTGTTGAGTGCGTCGGTCATCCCAAAACCCCCAGCCGCGTCTTCTCCGCTCCGCCCGAGCCAGTCTAAGACGGCATCTTCGTCACCGGCAAACAGTGGCCGCAGTCTCGACATAAAAATCGTCCCGAAATCGAAGGAGCCGCCTGCTAATCTTTCAACAACAAGCCACCACTCACGATGCGCCGCTCAACCCAAGTCGCCGCTCCACTTCTAGCTGCAGCCGCCCTCTCCATGCTCACCGGCTGCCAAAAGCCCGAGATGCAGCGCTGCGTCGACGAGAACAACCACGTCGTCGACGACAGCCTCTGCGCCAATCTCCCCGCCAATCAGCAGGGCGTGCAGCAACGTCCCGATGGCCATGGCGGCTTCCTCCCAATCCTCATCCCTTATCGCTACTACTACGGCGGCTGGGGAGGCTATGGCCTCGGCAGCGTAGCCGGCGGAGGAGGATACGCTCCCATCTCCGGTCGCAGCTACGCCAACCGCTCTGGCGTCACCACCCGCGGAGGCTTCGGCCGCTCCTTCTCCGAAGGCGGAAGCCACAGCAGCAGCGGTGGCGAAGGCGGAGCCCACGGTGGCAGCGCGGGCGAATAAGTCCGCAAGCAATAAAACAGGAGACTCATGCAGCGCATCACCCTAGCCCCCCGCGACAACTGGCAGCAAAAAGTCGAGTCCGTAGGCCTCACCTTCCACACCCTCGAAAACGGCACGCCCTACTGGGACGAGTCCGCCGCCTACAGCTTCACCGCAGCCGAGATCGACACCCTAGAAGCCGCCGGCAACACCCTGCAGGAGATGTGCCTCGCCGCCGCCCAGCACATCATCGACCAGAAGCGCTACGCCGAACTCGACATCCCCGCCTTCGCCATCGAAGCCATCGAGTGGGCCTGGAACAACGAGCCGCCCGCCCTCTACGGCCGCTTCGATCTAAGCTGGGCCGGGGCACAATCAGGCCACGCCCCCAAGCTCCTCGAGTACAACGCCGACACTCCCACCTCCCTCCTCGAAGCCGCAGTCGTCCAGTGGCACTGGCTCAAAGACATGCCCTCGTCGCTCGTCTCCGCCAAGCCGGACCAGTTCAACTCCATCCACGAAAAGCTCATCGCCAAGTGGAAGGACATCGACCCCTACCTCTCGAAGCCAATCTACTTCGCGGCGCTCGACAACCCCGAAGACCAGCTCACCATCACCTATCTCCGCGACACCGCCCAGCAGGCCGGCCTCGAGACCCTGCAGATGTTCATGAACGAGATCGGCTGGAACGACGAGCAGCAGCTCTTCCTCGATCCCGACGAGCAGCCCATGTTCTCCATCTTCAAGCTCTACCCCTGGGAGGCCATGCTTCAGGAGGAGTTCGGTCCCCACGCCATCGACACCTACCCCAGCACCCGTTGGATCGAGCCCATCTGGAAGATGCTCCTCTCCAACAAAGGCATCCTGCCCATCCTCTGGGAGCTCTACCCCAACCACGAGCTACTCCTCGAATCCCACTTCGCCGAATCGCCCGCCGCAGCTCAGCTCCGCAACTATGTCCGCAAGCCGCTGATGTCCCGCGAGGGCGCCAATATCACCCTCGTCCGCGAAGGCACCAACATCGCCACCACCCCCGGCCCCTACAACGGCAAACAAATCGTGCAAACCCTCGCTCCCGACGCGGTCTTCGACCATCGCCACACCGTCCTAGGCCTCTGGATGATCGACCAGGACTGCTGCGGCCTGGGCGTCCGCGAGTCCTTCAACCCCATCACCGACAACCTCAGCTCCTTTGTCCCCCACTTCTTTCTTTGAAAGCTGATGTCCTGCCGGACGGACCCGCTACGCGCGGAGCGGTCACTTCGTGACGCGTGTACCGGTCAGGGCAGGATGAGCAGCATAGGGCCTCCCGTTGGTCGGCGTGGACTTTAGCTTGCGACCAACGGAAGGACCAAGCGAAGCGGTATACAAGTCACGAAGTGACCGCTGCCCGCGTAGGGCGCCCGTCCGGCAGGACGCAATCCCAAGTACACTAGAAGTTCGCAGCGTTGTTCGTGTCTTCCCGTCCCAAACCGCAGTAGCGGCCACTTTGCCCAAAAGCAAGAAGAAGAGGAATTAGAAGGTCCATGAAGATCGTTCTCGCTGAAAAAGTCTCCCCTGCAACCCTCGCCGTCTTCCAACAAGAACCCGGCTGGCAGATCGTTACCCCCGACCAGATTAAAAACGGCCTCGCAGCCGAACTAGCCGATGCCGACGCTCTCGTCGTCCGCTCCGCCGTCCAGGCCGACGCCAAGCTCCTCGAGTCAGCTCCCAAACTCCGTGTCATCGGCCGCGCCGGCGTAGGCGTCGACAACATCGACACCGATGCCGCCACCCATCGCGGCATCGTCGTCATGAATACCCCCGGCGCCAACGCCGTCGCCGTCGCCGAACTCACCCTCGGCCTCATGATCTCCCTCGCCCGGTCCATCCCCCGCGCCAACGCCACTATGCACCAGGCCAAGTGGGACAAAAAATCCCTCCAGGGCCAAGAGCTCCGCGGCAAGACCCTCGGCATCGTCGGCCTGGGCCGCATCGGCCTCGAAGTAGCCCGCCGCGCCGCCAGCTTCGGCATGGAGATCATCGGCTACGACCCCTTCGTCGCCCCCGTCATCGCCCGCGAAAACAACGTCACCCTCGTCCCCATCGACGAGATCTTCAAAGCCTCCGACTACCTCACCCTCCACGTCGGCCTCACCACCCAGACCGAAGGCCTCATCAACGCGACCTCCATCAAGATCATGAAGAAGGGCATTCGCATCATCAACTGCGCCCGCGGCGAACTCATCGTCGAACAGGCCCTCGCCGACGCCATCAAATCCGGTCACATCGGCGGCGCAGCCCTCGACGTCTTCCATCAGGAGCCGCTCAAGGAGTCTCCCTTCTACAATCTGGATAACGTCCTGCTTTCTCCGCACATCGCTGGAGCAACCGACGAAGCCCAGGAGGCCATCGGCATCCAGCTCGCCATGCAGGTTCGCGACTACCTCAAGCTCGGCGTCGTCCAGAACGCCGTCAACCTCCCCTCCCTATCGCACGAGGAGTACAAAGAGGTCGCCCCCTACATCGAGATGGCCGAACGCCTCGGTCAATTCCTCGCGCATGCGACCCCAGGCAATCTCGAAAACATCCAGATCTCCTACACCGGCCGCATCGCCTCGGGCAAGACCGACCTCATACGCAACGCCGCCCTCGCCGGCATCTTCTCGGGAGCAGACGGAGGCAGCACCGCCAACCGCATCAACGCCGCCGCCATCGCAGCCGAGCGCGGCATCCGCATTCAGGAAGACAAAAAAGAGTTCACCATCGGCGGCGCAGGCTCGGTCCTCAAGATCGTTCTCCACTCCTCCCAGGGCGACGCCAGCGCCTCCGCAACCGTCCTCCACGGCACCTCGCCCCGCCTGCTCAGCTACGACGGCATCGATATCGAGGCACCACTCCACGGCACCCTCGTCGCCATCCGTAACCACGACGTCCCCGGCGTCGTCGGCCGCATCGGCACCATCCTCGGCGACCACTCGGTCAACATCGCCAACTTCGCCCTAGGCCGAGCAAGCTCCACACAAAGCCATCGCGTCCCGCACGGCCAGGCCCTCGCAGTCGTTCAGATCGACGTCTCCAAAGCCGCCTCAGCTACCGCCGCCGTTGAAGCCCTGCGCAAAGTGGAAGCCATCGCCAGCGTCCGCCTCATCGAACTAGGCAAACTCTAACGCCTGCAGCACCGTCTGAAGACTGAAACCGCATCTTCAGTCTTCGGACCGCATCACAATCATCAGAAGTAAAGAAAGAACACCATGCCGCTCTACGAATACGAATGCACCACCTGCCACAAGCACACAGAAAAGATCCAGAAGTTCTCCGACCCCGAGATCACCGTCTGCCCTCACTGCAGCGGCCACCTCGAGCGGGTCATCTCCGCTCCAGCGATTAGTTTCAAAGGAGGGGGCTGGTACGCGGACGGCTACGGCAACGCCAAACCAAAGTCCTCGAGCGATAGCAATGGCTCAGGATCAAGCGCCAGTGACTCGAAGTCCGCCGATTCGAAATCTGACGACTCCAAGTCTGGTGATGCCAAGTCCGGAGACTCCAAGTCTGGTGGTTCAAAGTCGAGCACCGACTCCAGCTCTTCGAACAGCAGCTCTCCGGCAGTCACGTCCGCCCCGGCAGCAGCGCCTGCGGCAGCAGCCTCCTCGTCGTCAGACAAGAAATAGCCGCGCAGGCGCTCCGAGCTTCAGTCTATGGCAGCGGCTTCAGTTGAATCTCGCGAACCAGTTCGCTCGAGACCACCTCCGTGCTCTCCGCCCTCATCTTGAGCACCTCGGCTCTCTTCTCGGGCGAGCCATACACCTTCGCAATAATCGGTTCGGCCAGATCCCCGGACGTATCCAGCACGGCCATGTTCTTGAAGTGGAGCACATACATCACATCCCACTTCTCCGGTCCCTCGAAGTTAACTGAAGCGAAAATCTGATAGCCCGTGATTATTCCTGCTGCTTTTTCCGCCTCAAAGACCTTAGGCGCATAAGCGAACGCCTCGTAAAACTCCTTCGTCTTCCCCGGCAATATCCGAAGCTTTACAGCTCGAGTAACTCCGACATGACTGTAATACTGTTGTGCCAGCCCGCTGAGCGGAATAGCTGTAAGTACCAAAGCGACGAAACAACGTGCGAACGCCTTCATGGTCGTACCTCATAGATTTAGGTGTGTGGGGGACCCGCCCGAAAGCTTACACCTATTTTGAGACTTTGAAGATCTCCGGTTCACTCTTCTGAAGAGTTCCATCGCAGCAACAAGTTAGCCTTTTCCGGCAAACCAACCTCTGCGTTCAATTACGGCAGACTCGCGTCATCGATACCCGCGCAAGATACCCCTTCGCGCTCCTGCCAACTTCAGCTATCCTCGATCTAACTCCCTGTCATCGTTCCAGCCACCAGCAGCTCTGCCCCGGACATCCGGCAACGCTTCAGCATCCGCATCTCTGTCCCCAACGACACAAGAAGGATCAAGCACAATGGAGCAAGTCGCCGAATCCGAAGCCTCCCTCGCTCCTCCTCCCGGTCTGCGCGCGAACATCCTCTCGCCGATGGAGACCCTCGCCCAATCCATCTCCACCATCGCTCCCACAACCACACCGACCATGACCATCCCTCTGGTCTTCGTCCTCGCCGGCAACGGAACCTGGCTCGCCTACCTCTTCGCCACCGCCGCCGTCCTGCTCATCGCCCTCTGCATCAGCCGCTTCGCCCGCTACACCTCCTGCTCCGGCTCGCTGTACACCTACGCCACCTCCTCTCTACCGCCATCCATCAGCGGCATCGCCGGCTGGGCGCTCCTGCTCGCCTACATCGCCACGGGAGCCTCAGTCGCTGGAGGCTTCATCAACTACGCCAACGTCTTCCTCCTCTCGATCATCGGCAGGTCGGCCCCAACCTTCCTCCTCGCGATCCTCTGCGTCGGCGTCTCCTCCTTCATCGCCTATCGTGACGTCCAGGTTTCCGCCCGCCTCATGCTCTGGATCGAAGCCATATCCGTCGCGCTCATCGCCATCGTCCTCGCGCTCCTGCTTTGGCACAACGGCCTCCACATCGACCACGTCCAACTCCACCTGCAAGGCGTCACCGCCTCCGGAGTCCGTCTCGGCGTCGTCCTCGCCCTCTTCAGCTTCGTCGGCTTCGAGAGCGCCACCACCCTCGGAGCCGAAGCCTCCAATCCGCTCCGCACCATCCCCCGTGCAGTCATCCAGAGCGCCGTGTTCACTGGCCTCTTCTTCATCCTCTGCGCCTACCTTGAAACCCTCGGCATGCACACCGCCCACCAGAACCTCGGCGAGTCCACCGCACCCATGCGCGTCCTTGCCACACTTGCCGGCGTCACCCCGCTCGGCCCCTTCATCGACTTCGGCGCTCTCGTCAGCATGTTCGCCTGCACCCTCGCCTGCATCACCGCGGCCGCGCGCGTCCTTATGCGCATGGGCCACAACGGCCTCGTCCCCCAGCGACTTGGCTTGGCCCACCGCAAGAACGCCACCCCAGCCTCAGCAGTCCTCGTCTCCGGAATCTTCACCGCGCTCCCTGTGACAGTCCTCGCTCTCCGCGGAGTAGCCGGAACCGACATCTATGGCTGGATGGGCTCCCTCGCCGTCTACGGCTTCCTCACCACCTACGGTCTCGCCGCAATCGCGTTTCCCCTCTACCTCAAGCGCAACCACCACCTCACCAGCGCTTCGCTGATCCTCTCCACCGCCACCACACTCGCCATCGTCCTGGCACTCGCCGGAACCCTATACCCCGTCCCCGAGCGCCCCTACAACTGGCTACCGTACGTCTATCTCGCTTACATCCTCGGCGGCATGGCCTGGTTCGGCTTCACCACGCGTCGCCAATCCTCAGCAATCTAATACCACGCCAACCAACGGGAGGCCGCCTAGCCGGTCAGCAGTCAAGAAAAGGTATACAAGTCACGAAGTGACCACGCGAACCGGGGTCCCCACAAACAGGTCTTAGTTTGTGGGGTGGCTAAGCGCAGCGGGCCCGTCCGGCAGGACTGGATGCAGCATCTTCACCGCAATCTCTTCCACACGCTCCATCGTGATCCCATCCCTCTGCTCTACTGCCAGCGGATGATCCTGATTCACAATCGTAAACTGCGGCCGCTGCCCAACAGGTTGCGTCTGGACATTCACTTCAAGGTTGTAGGTATCGCCAAACACCGACAGCTGCGAATTCACCCAGCCCGGAAACGCCGGCTCTTTCTCTCGCCCTTCAACGACCCACAGCTCATTCGACCGCACAAAGTTCTTCGGACCCACCTCAGCCCAAATTCCCCAGATAAACGGCTCCTCCAGCCCAATCACAGGCACCAGAATACGTCCGCGCAGATAGAAATCTTTGCCATCGATCACACACTGATCTGGAGTAATCACCACTCGCTGATCGAACTCCTCCGTCGGAATCGCACCCACGGCCAACGGAGCTTTGACGCTGTAGCTCAAAGACAAAACGTGACGCTCGCCACACACGCTACAACCAAATCCGCTCTCTGACTCAATTCCCATCTCTCCATCATTCCATATTAGAGAGCATCTTCACGAGAGAGCGATTTTGCCGCGGAGCCTTTACTCCTCACCGATATCCTCATTCCAGATCTCAGGCTTTTCCGCAATAAACCCGGTCAGCAGATCCGAACACTCCTGCGAATCCAGGTCGATCACCTTCACGCCCAACTGCTTCAGCCATTCCACCCCGCCAGAAAAATTCCTGCTCTCTCCGACCACCAGAGTGCGAATGCCAAACTGCCGAATCAGCCCACTGCAGTACCAGCAAGGAGCAAGCGTAGTCACCATCACCTTGTCCTTATAAGACCGCTGCCGGCCCGCGCGTCGAAAGGCATCGGTCTCTCCATGCACCGACGGATCATCCTGTTGCACCCGGCGATTTCTTCCCGAGGCCAACAGCTTGCAATCCCCATCAAACAACGCCGCACCGATCGGAACACCACCCTCACTCCGCCCTGTGCGAGCCTCCTTCAGCGCGACCTCCAGCATCGTGCGATACCTCTCGACCTCAGTCATCCTTACCCTTTCTTCGGCGGCGGCGGAACCTTTTTACCGGCCTTCCGCGCCTCTGACAAACCTATCGCAATCGCCTGCTTCGGATTGGTCACCTTCTTCCCGCTGCGACCACTCTTGAGCGTACCCTTCTTCATCTCGCGCATCTCAGTCTCGACGTTCTTGCTGGCCGAAGGACTGTACTTTCGCGTCGAACTCTTCTTTGCGGCATTCTTTGCCGAAGCTTTCTTCGCAGACATCTTCTTTGCTGTTGCTTTCTTCGTAGTCATAGAGTTCCTCCTCACACTAAGAGGCTTCAAGACCGCCACAACGTTGCATCAACATCCGAACACCGCACCTCAAACGACATCCATCAGCAGTGTCAGCGATTCCGCCTTCTTCGCCACACCACAATTCCCGCCAGCATCCCCAAAGCTGCCACGCCGACAACTCTCAACGTCACTTTCCGTATCCACGAGGGCGTCCGTTCCAGTGACCCATCCTGCCAGGCAGCATGCACGCTCTCGAGATCAGCGGCCAACCCTGGAATCGTAATCGCATTCAGATCAGCAGTCGGAAGCGAACCGAAGATCCGTGCAGGCTCCGGCACGCCTCCCTCCCGGTCCTTCGGAATAGCCTTGATCAGTTCATTGATCTCCGCATCACGTGGATCGTCAAACAGTGCTCCATCCGCAGTGTTGGGAAACAGAGTGTCGTTCCCCGTCATCTTCCTCTCAATCGCAGCAACGCCGTCCTGGCAAACGCCAAGCGGATAATACCCGCCAAACGGAAGGTCCGGCCGCGCCAGATGCTGATGCACATACGCAATCGCCATCTTCCCCACCAGCCGCGTCACCTCCACCGCATCCGCATCACGATATTCATGCGCATGGCGACCCAGCACCCAAGGCTGATCCTGGGTATCCATCGTGCGAAACTCCGCCTTGCCGTCGATGCCGAAGTACCAACTCACATCCGCATTCACCTTCGGCCCGCGAACCTCCCACTCGTACTCAGCATGACTCACCGGAACCAACAGCGGACGCCTCGTCCCCGGTATGCGAATCTGAGAGTCCACCCAGAACGGCATCATCACATCCTGCCCCTTGTAATGAAAGTGCCCGAAGTTGGCAAAGTACCGTGCATCTGCCACCACCACTGTGTGCCCGGTAGCCATCAGCGCTTTCACAAGCTCCTGCGGCGTCTTCGCGCTCTGCCCCTCAACTGTAACCTCCACAGGAGCAGAACCATCCAGCTCATTCAGACTTAGCCGATTCAACACATCTGCAAGCCTTTGACTCTCAGCATGCATCGGTGCAAGCGTCACATTCGCCCCATCTCCCCGAACCACACCAGCACCGAGCTCGCTTATCAAGCCATCCGTAGTAAATCCCGGCAGGTTCGACGGAGTGTCCAGACTCACCCTCTCAGCCTTCTTCAGCGAATAGCCCCCCAGATCGATATAGTCCTTGGTCTGCCCAGTGGTCACCGCGCTCTTCGCTGCCTCCGAACCCACAGGTGCTCCCGGATGCTGTGCTGCAAGATCCGTTACGCCCTGATCCTTGGCAACCACGCGACCAGCAACTCTCACCGTGGGATTGATCGCCTGCATCGTCCACCCGGGAAACCGGTCCAGACCCTGCCAGTCTTTCCCGAGGATCAACTCTCGAAGCCGCTTCACCAGCGCTGGCGTCATCAACGCCGGGCCCTTCTTCCCGTTTTTATCCAGCTGCGCGAGCATCGCGTCGGTAAATCCCGGCGTAGCCGACAACTCCCGCATCATCTGCGACAGCATCACAGTGTTCGCCGGCATAGGCTCCTCCGGCACAACATACGGAGCCTCGCTCCGGCACCCAAAAAGAGCAAGCATAATACTCACATACACCCCACGGTAGAAGCTTCTGGATTGAGACAATGGCATCTGCTCATTAGAAACCATGTTCCTGCCGGACGGGCCCACTGCGCGTGGGGCGGTCACTTCGTGACGTGTATACCGGTCTCGGCAGGATGATAGTCACAGGTCCTCCCGTTGGTCGGCACATGCTGATCCCGACCAACGGGAGGACCACGCAAAGCTTTAAAAAGGCGTGTGAACACCCGCCCCACGCGCAGTGGGCCCGTCCGGCAGGACCGCTATCCTTTACAGCGGCCCCAACGCATCCAGCTTCTTCGCCACCAACTCATTCAGAAGCGCAGGATTTGCCTGTCCCTTCGACAACCTCATCACCTGACCGACAAAGAACGCGGCCACCGTCTTCTTCCCCCCGCGATACTGCTCCACCTGCTTCGCATTCGCAGCGATCACCTCGTCGATCATCACCTCAATCGCGCCCGTATCTGAGATCTGCTGCGGCTTCTCCCGCTCGTACACAACAGAAAAATCTTCATTCTTCGCAAACGCCGTATCCAGCAACTGCTTCAGCATCTTGCTCGACAGCTCGCCCGACTCCGCCAGGTCAGCCGCCATCACCACACCCGCCATCGACACCGGCGACTGCTCCAACTCCAACCCCGCCGCCCGCAACCGCATCGTCAACTCGCTCGTCAGCAGCGACGCCACACGCCGAGGGCTCTTCGCCTTCTTCGCCGCATCTTCAAACTTGTCCGCAAACTCACGCGTCGCCGTCAGCGTAGACGCGTCCTGCGCGGAGATCTCATACTCCGCAATCATTCGCGCTCGCCGAGCCTCAGGCAGCTCCGGCATCATCTTCAAAATCTCCGCCTGCCACTCCGCCCCAACCACCAGCGGCGGCAGATCCGGCTCCGGAAAGTATCGGTAGTCATGCGCCTGCTCCTTACTCCGCATCGAGTAGGTCCGCCCCTCCGCGCTATTCCACAGCCGCGACTCCTGCACCACCCGCCCACCATCTTCGAGCACGCCAATCTGGCGCTCTATCTCGTATTCCACCGCAGCGCGAATGTACCGGAAACTGTTGACGTTCTTCACCTCGGCCTTCGTCCCGAACTCTTTCGCGCCCTTCAACATCACGCTCACGTTCGCATCGCACCGCAGCGAGCCTTCCTCCATATTGCAATCGCTCACGCCGGTATAGAGCAGAATCTCCTTCAACTTCGTCAGGTACTCAAACACCTCATCCGCCGTTCGCAGATCAGGCTCACTCACAATCTCCACCAGCGGCGTCCCGCAGCGGTTCAGGTCGATATACGTCTTCGACACCGAATCTGCAAACCCGTCGTGAATGCTCTTCCCCGCATCCTCTTCCATATGCAGCCGCGTCACGCCGATCCGCTTCATTACCGCCGCGCCACTCGCATCAAATGCCGGAACCTCAATCCATCCATGCTCCGCAATCGGCTTGTCGAACTGCGAGATCTGGTATCCCTTCGGCGAATCCGGATAAAAATAGTTCTTCCGCGAAAAGATACTTGTCTCGCGAATCTCGCAGTTGATCGCCTTCGCCGCCAGCACCGCAAATTCCACCGCCCTGCGATTCAACACCGGCAGCGCTCCCGGCAACCCGAGACACGTCGGGCAGCAATGCGTATTCGGCTCTCCGCCATATTTGTTCACGCACCCACAAAACGCCTTCGACTTGGTCAAAAGCTGAACGTGAACCTCCAGCCCGATTACGGGCTGATACTTGGCAAGAATCTCGGGTGAGAGTGCGGTCAAAGTAGGCATAGACAACTTGATTCTACCAAGCTCATGTCCTGCCGGACGGGCCCACTGCGCGTGGGGCGGTCACTTCGTGACGCGTATACCCCTTCGGTTGGCGCTCCCGTTGGTCGCGAGGAAAAAGTTGATTCCGACCAACGGGAGGACCACGCGAAGCTCTAAAAAGGCGTGTGAACGCCCGCCCCACGCGCAGTGGGCCCGTCCGGCAGGACATCGCCTCGAAACAAGCTAACATCGCATCAGCATGGAACCCATCACCCACCTCATGACGGGAGCCGTCCTCTCCCGCGCCGGCTTCAATCGCAAAGCAGCCTACGCCACCGTAGCGATGACCCTCGCCGCCGAAGCTCCCGACCTTGACACCCTCTGGTCGATCCGCGGCCCCATCGCAGCCTTCCAGCATCATCGCGGCTGGACCCACACCCTCCTCGGCATCCCTCTCGAAGCCGCCGTTATCGTCGGCGGCTTCTGGCTCTTCCACCACTGGCGAAGCCGCCGCAACGAAGCCCGTAAGCAACCCGACCCCACCCTTCCGTATGACCCCACCACCACCCCGCTACCTCATCGACACGCCCCCATCCGCTGGGGCCTGCTCTACTGCTTCTCCCTCGTCGCCCTGCTCAGCCACCTTCTGCTCGACTGGACCAACAACTACGGCATCCGCCCCTTCTTTCCCTTCAACCCCCACTGGTACGCCGGCTCCATCGTCTTCATCTTCGAGCCTGTCATCTTTCTCCTCCTGCTCCTGGCTCTTATCGCGCCCTCCCTCTTCGGTCTCATCAACAGCGAAGTAGGCGCACGCAAGCAAGCGTTCCGCGGACGAGGCTGGGCCATCTTCGCCCTCCTCGCCATCGCCGTCCTCTGGACTCTTCGCTTCGTCGAACACGCCAAGGCGCTCCAACTCGCCCAATCCACCGACTACAGCGAAGCGCCTGTCTCACGCGTCTTCGCCAGCCCCAACCCCATCAATCCATTTCGTTGGCAGACAATCGCCGAAACTCCGCAGTTCTACCAGCTCGCCACCATCGACACACTCAACAGCGTAGTCACCACCAGCACCCAGGCCGACGTCATCTATAAGCCACCCACTACCCTGGCCACCCTCGTAGCCAAACGCAGCTGGCTCGGTGAAGCCTACCTCGACTGGTCGCAGTTTCCTGTAGTCACCGACATCGGCCCCAACGAAGAAGGCCTCACCACCGTCACCTTCCGCGACCTGCGCTTCTTCTACGACACACCATTCCTGGCTGGCCGCGAAAAGCCCCCACTCTCAGGCGCCGTCTACCTCAACAACGACCGGCGCATCGTCCGCATGGAGATGGACGGCCGCATCCAGCATTAGCAACTTGAAACTTCCTAATTCTCTTCCACCGGAAGCGTCGTTCCCCGCCGCCGGTCGAACACCTTCCGCAGCACGTACACCAGCAGCAGCACAATCAAAATGCCGCTGAACCCAAGCACATAAGCAAGGTGCTGATGAATCGCGCGCGTAATCATATGCAGAATCGCAGGCCCGTACGTGATCGTGATAATGGCCCAGATCAAAAACCGAATAAACTTGCCGACGCAGATCGCACTGAAGAACCACAGCATCTTCATCTCGAACACGCCCGCGGCAAACTCAAACAGCTTCACCGGCGTCGGCGGCGGCATCATCGCAGGAATCATGATCGCGAGAAACTCCTGCTTCGCGAACCGGTCCCGCATCTGCTCGTACCTCTGCCGGTTGATCCGTTTCAGCAGAAACAGCTCCCCACCCGCGCGCCCAAGGTAGTAAGGCAACAAACTTCCAATTGCAGAACCTACGGCCGCCATAAAGCAATAGAGCAAGAAACGTGACTTATCGTGCACCACATAGTCGATGAGCAGAGCATCGATCGGCACCGGAATTGCCGCCGAATCGATCACCGCCAGCGCGCCGATACCCCACACGCCGAGCGGCTTCAGTGCCGCAAGCATCACGACATTCAACTTATGCAGAAGTGCAACGGGAGAGATCTTCACGAGGTCCTTCTCATTCTAATTGCCGTCGGTTCTTCCATGCTGATCGCCCTCTGTGAATGCATGATGAGCCGTCCGCCCCGCCAGCAAATCCAAGGCATGCGGCAGCACCGACAGAATTGACGCGAGCGAACTCTTCGCGCCAGACGGGCTCCCCGGCAGATTCACAATCAGCGCATCTCCCAGAGTCCCGCAAACCGCACGACTCAACGCTGCCAGCGGCGTCTGCAGCAGCCCGTCGGCTCTCATGCGCTCCGATAACCCATCGACCAACCGCTCACAGACCATCCTCGTAGCCTCCGGCGTTACATCGCGTTTCGCCAGCCCTGTCCCACCGGTCGTCACAATCAGGTCTACAACTTTCGCGTTACGCCTCAAAGCTTCGGCAATCTGATCGACCTCATCCGGCAACATCTCGCTCAACACCTGTCCCACCCCGGCATCTTCCAGCAGCTCGCACACAGCAGGCCCCGATAAGTCCATCTGTTCCCCGCGAGAACAGCGGTCGCTGATTGTCAGCACAACGGCACGAACATCGGGCGCAAATTTTAGAGTCACCCTCCCAGTCTACGGTTTCCCCTGTCTGTCCGAAAGTTTCCCGAAACGCTTCTTTTCCCAACACAAGCATCAAAGATGAGAAACTAGAGAGGACTGTGCAACCCGGTGCATCCTGCCGGGAGTGTCACAATCCATCCCGCACGAAACTTTCGCCCCCCGTACACGTCAGACCTCATAGCCCATGCCCCTACTCGAGACTCCGCCCAAATCCGCACCGCCCAACCAGCCCGTAAAGGTGCGCACCGGCCGCTTCGGCGAACTCGACGAGCGTGAGCTCATTCACCTGCTGGACTCTCTCGACGACGAACGCTCCAAAGCGCGCTTCCGCGAGTCCATCTACATCTCGCTCATCATCTACCTGGCCATCGGCTGGTTCCTCTTCTATGGCCCCCGCGTACTCTTCCATCAGCCCCGCCTCATCAGTCCCGCCCAGGTGCTCAAAGAACGCGACCAGCAACTGACCCGCCTCGACGACCCGACGAACCTCGCCAAAATCGCACCCAGAACCCCCAAGGCACGGCCGGCGCAGCCAGTCGTTGACCAAAAGATGTTGAAACAGCTTCAAGCGATGCGCAAGCCCGTTCCGCCCACACCCGCTGCCCCCGCTCCGCCAACTCCCACACCACCCGCCGCGCAGCCGACTCCTCAGCAACAGGCGACACCGCTGCCTCCGTCTCCACAGCCTCAGCCTACGCAGCAACCCGCCCAGCAGGCTCTGGTCGAGGCACCAAAGCCAGTCCCAACCCGGCCAAACTTCGGCAACCCCAACCAGACCGCAGGCGACGCCATCCGCCAGGCCGCCCAGGGTGCCGCCCGCGACCACGGCAGCGCCGGCGACTACAGCGGGGGCCAATCCAGTGGACGCGCCGGCATGGGCACCGGCGCCGAGATCCTCTCCGACACGCAAGGCGTCGACTTCGGCCCCTACATTCGTCGCATCCTCGGTGACATCAAGCGCAACTGGATCCCACTCATCCCCGAAGAGGCACGTCCGCCCCTCAACAAACAAGGCGAGACCCTCATCCGCTTCACCATCCTTCCCGACGGCCGCATCGCCGCCATGAACCTCGACGGCAGCAGTCAGGATCAGGCCATCGACCGCGCCTGCTGGGGCGGCATCACCGGCGTAGGCCAGTTCCCCCCGCTCCCCGCCAACTTCCACGGCCCCAACCTCGAACTACGCATCGACTTCCTCACCAACAAGCCCCTACCCTAATCGCCTTCATTCGCGACCAACGGGAGCGACCTGCGAAGCGGTACAAAAGTCACGAAGTGACCGCCCCGCGCGCAGCGGGCCCGTCCGGCAGGACACAAGGGGCAAGCAGCTCACCGAACATAAGAAAACGTGCCGCACAACTCCGTCGAATTTGCGATCTCATTCAACGCGAATACCGGCATCTTTGGTCCCGAGAAAAATGCAATCTTCAACGAGCGCCCAACAACGTAAGTCGCCATCCACTGCACATCTTCAGTACCGCATAGAGTATTTTTGTGCAGAAACTTCTTTGCAGCCGGGATATTCAGCCTGAAGAGGTTGCCACTCCCGCCGGCACCGCTGTCTGCATCGAAGACTGCGCTCACCTCGCCCGGCTCGAGAGAACGTATCTGCGCAACCACGAAGCTCGTAAAGTTGATCGACATCTTCTCCCCGCCGAAGGCCACATCACCCGTAATATTCTGTGCCGTAGAACTCTCTGCACGCCACAAACCCTTCTCCTGTGCGACAACAGGAACACCGCAGGCCAACAAAAATCCTGCTACCGCACAGATCATCTTCTTCAGCATCATCTCTCAAGGATCACATCTCAGCTGTCTTTTGAGCAAATGTACCGAAGCCTTGTTTGCGCCTCGTCATCTATCATCGAGAAGAGCTTCAGAGAAAACTCCGGCTACCAACATCGCACATCAGAACCCAACCGAACCCCTTCAGACAGAACGCCGCCGCCAGATTCGCGGCCTACTTCTGTTAGCCCTCGTCGTGTTCCTCTTCAGTCTTCTCCGCGCTGGCGTCCACAACCTCTTTCATCCAGGCTGGTGGCGCCTTTGGTGAAGCCGCCTGAACATCCCCTCATCGTTCTCGCAGGTCCCACGGCCAGCGGCAAAACCTCCCTCGCGCTCTCGCTCGCTCAGCAGTTCAACGGCGAGATCATCAGCTGCGACTCAGTCGCCGTCTACCGCGAGATGGAGATCGGCACCGCCAAGCCCACCCACGAAGAGCGCGCCCTCGTCCCCCACCACATGATCGACATCGCCTGGCCCGACGAGTCATGCACCGCCGGCGACTACAGCCGTCAGGCTCGCGAAGCCCTCGCCGGCATCACCGAACGCGGTCATCTCCCCATCATCGCGGGCGGAACCGGCCTCTATCTCCGGGCCCTCATCGACGGCCTCTTCCCCGCACCTCCACAAAAACCCGGCCAGCGCGAACGCCTCCGCAACATCGCCTCGACCCGCAGCCCTGCCTATCTGCATCGCATCCTGACCCGCCTCGACCAGGCCGCAGCAGCAACCATTCACCCCAACGACGTCCCCAAAGTCGTACGCGCCATCGAGATCTCTCTCGCAACCGGCCAAAGCCTCAGCCCCAACAAGCGAACTCCCATGACCGAACAATGGCAGCAAGGCCGCGACGCCCTCACCGGCTATCGCATCCTGCGCCTCGGCCTCAACCCCGCCCGCTCCCTCCTCTACCAACGCATCAACCAGCGCGCAGCCAGCATGTTCGCCCGCGGTCTCGTCGAGGAGACAGAGCGCCTTATAGCCCGCTATGGCGAAGCCTGCCGTCCCCTCACCTCACTCGGCTATGCTGAAGCCGTCGCCGTCCTCCGCAACGAGCTCACCCGCGAGCAAGCCGTCGCGCAAGCCCAGCAAGGCCATCGCAACTACGCCAAGCGCCAGCTCACCTGGTTCCGCCGCGAACCCGACATGCACTGGCTTCCTGGCTGCGGCGGCGACGCAGACATCACAGACCAGGCCCATCACCTCGTCGCAAAGCATCTTCACTGACAAGAAAAAAGCCCACCCGCAAGGATGAGCTTTTTCCTTCAGGTCTTCGAACAAAAATTAAGAAGGCTGAATTACCAGGTTATCCGCCAGCTTGAACCGCACAATCGATTCAGCCGGAATCTCGATGTCCCGATTCCCCGTCAACCCGCTTATGAGCGTCCCGCCACCACCGCCAACAAGCCCGCCAACCAGAAGCCCAACGCCTCCGGTCGCCAACCCGCCCACGAGCATGCCCGCTCCCGCTCCGCCGCCAATAATCGCCGCCGACCGCTTACCCTTGCCCTTCTTCGTCCGCGTCAAATCCGAAGTATCCAGCGCATATCGCGACCCGTTGAGAGTGAGATAGGTCAGCCTCAACTCCAGGATCGAAGACCCTTTGAAGTGCCCCCGTCGATGAGAAGCAACCACCACACCGCTCACCGGCGTACCCCTCGGAATCACGACGCGATCACCCCGGCCAACCACCGGCTCTTCCACCTCTCCGGTAAACCGGTCTCCGGCATGGCTGGTCTTCACGCTGATGTGTTGATTGATCCGAATGGTTAGATTCGTCCCCGCAGCAATATTCACATCTGCCGGCCGAATAATCGGTGCGGCCCCGGGAGCAGGCGCCGTCACGAGTTGTCCTGAAGAATCCACCTGCCCCGGCGTCGCCCCTTGTCCCGTGGCCGTCTGATCAGGAGTTCCAGGAGCGGTAGCGGGCGTGTTGGGCGCCACAGTTGCCGTTGGAGACGCGGGAGTCGTAGTCGTCGTCACAGCTTGCGCAGTCTGTCCCTGTGCCGGCGGCTGCACTGTCGTGGTGGTCACATTGCCATTGCCATCGGTCGAAACCACCTGCTGTGCCTGCCCTGTAGCCGCTGCCTGTTTTTTAGCCTGATCGATCGCAGCGTCCTGCTTCGACTTGCATCCAGCCAGCATCACCAACGCCAGCATCATTGCACCAGCTGTCTTGCCCGAATATTGAAAGTTCATCGTGCCATCCTCGTTCTTACTTCGAAAATAAGCTTCAGCGACGAATAAGTCGCAGATCGCAAACCGATACATCTCGTAAGATGCTCATTCCGCACCAGAGACCGCCCGGCCACAAAAGGTTTAAGATAATTACATGACCTCCGCAGCCGCCAGACGCCCCCAGCTTGCCCACCTCACCGCCCAGCTCGACGATCTCCGCGAGCGCGGCACCTTCTTCAAGCTGCGCGTACTCGACGACCAGCAGGCCCCCGTCTGCACCTACGACGGCAAGCGCGTCATCAACCTCGCCTCCAACAACTACCTCGGCCTCTGCAACGACCCCCGCCTCGAAGAAGCCGCCATCGCCGCCACAAAAAAATACGGCGTAGGCTCCGGCGCCGTCCGCACCATCGCCGGCACCATGCACATCCACATGGAGCTCGAAGAAAAGATCGCCGCCTTCAAAGGCGTCGAGGCCTGCGTCGTCTTCCAGTCCGGCTTCGCCGCCAACGCCGGCACCGTCTCCAGCATCCTCGGCAAAGAAGACTTCATCCTCTCCGACGAGCTCAACCACGCCAGCATCATCGACGGTGCCCGCCTCTCGAAGGCCAAGATCAAAGTCTTCCGCCACAAAGATATCGCCCACGCCGAGCAGCTCCTGCAAGAGGTCCAGAACGAGCCCGGCCGCAAGCTCCTCATCACCGACGGCGTCTTCTCCATGGACGGCGACATCGGCCCCGTCGACAAACTCGCCGACCTCTGCGAAAAGTACGGTGCCATCATGATGGTCGACGACGCCCACGCCTCAGGCGTTCTCGGTCGCAACGGTCGCGGCTCCGTCGATCACTTCCACGCCACCGACAAAGTCGACGTTCAGGTCGGCACCCTGTCAAAGGCCATCGGAGCACTCGGCGGCTACGTCTGCGGCAGCCGCGACCTCATCGACTACCTCTATCACCGCGCCCGGCCCTTCCTCTTCTCCACCTCGCATCCACCCTCGGTCGCCGCCACCTGCATCGCCGCCTTCGACATATTGGAGAATGAGCCCGACCGCATAGCCCGCCTCTGGGCCAACACCAGCTACTTCAAGCAGCAGCTCGCCGACGCCGGCTTTGACACAGGCGGCAACACCACGCCCAAAAGCGAGACCCCCATTACCCCCATCATCATCGGAGACAGCCGCCGCACCATGGACTACTCCCGCGCCCTCTTCGACGCCGGCGTCATGGCCACCGGCATCGCCTTCCCCACCGTTCCCGAAGGTAAAGCCCGTATTCGCACTATCATGACCAGCGAACACACCCGCGAGCAGATCGATCAGGCCCTCGAAACCTTCTCCTCCGTCGCCAGAAAAATAGGCATCCTCCAATCCTGATCCACGTTATCGACCCAAACGATCCGCCGCAAACGGGGCTATTTTCACGAATAGCGCCCGGCGGAGAGTCTATTCTTGAAAGTATGCGTCTTAATGGTATGCCCCTTTACAACCTCCGCCAGCTGAGGCTAACCGGCCTCCTGCTAGGCACCGTACTCTCGATCTCACTTCCCGGGGCAGCCGTAACTCTTCACGCTCAACAGACACTCCTCGTCAGCGCAATCCCGCCGACCTCCGCAGCCACCGAGTCGTCCAGCCTAGCCAATCCCGCCGATACCTCTGCCGATGCCCACGCCGATGCCTCCGCCACTATCGCCGCCCCCGATCTACCCGACGCTCCCGGCGCCCTGCTCTATCCGCAAAGCACTCCCCCGCCGCCCGTCAAGACCGACAATCCCGACATCGTCAGCCCGAACGGCACCCAGCAGACCAAGCGCATCTTAGGCATTGTACCCAACTTCCGCTCCGTCTCTGCCGACACCAAGCTCCCGCCCATGAGCGCAAAGGACAAGTTCCTCATCGCCGGCAAAGACACCTTCGACTACTCCTCCTTCTTCATCGCCGGCATCCAGGCTGGCGTCTCCTTCAACAGCAAGTCCTACCCCGAGTTCCATCAGGGCGTAGCCGGCTACGGCCGCTACTACTGGCACACCCTCGCCGACACCATCGACGAGAACTTCTGGGTAGGCGGCCTCGGCCCCATCATCTTCAAGCAGGACAACCGCTTCTACACGCTCGGCCACGGCGGCTTCCGCAAACGCTCTCTCTACGCAGTCTCACGCGTTCTGATATCCCGCAAAGATGACGGCGGCGCGACCTTCAACTTCGCCGAGGTCATCGGATCCGGCGCAGCCTCCGGCATCTCCAGCCTCTACTACCCCACCACCTACCGCACCTGGACCAAGGTCGGTCAGAAGTGGCTTACCAGCGACATCATCGACGGCTTCAACTTCTTCTACAAAGAGTTCTGGCCCGACGTCAACAAAGCCGTCTTCCACACCCACTAAACTCTTCCACACCCACTAAAGCAGATCGCGTTTTTCTCCGCCCCACCAACATCGTCATCTCGACCGAAGCGGCGGACAGTCTCATCGTCCGCCGCGCAGTGGAGAGACCCCCGCATTCGTCTTTGCAGTTGCATCCTGTCTGCCATTCACTGCAAGCTGCTGCCTAGACCGTTCTCCGTTTTCACTTCAGATTTTTATCGAAGAACTTCACAGCCATCGCCGACACAGTCGCATGCACCTTCTCGCGATCCACACCAGCAGCATCCACGCAAAACACCCCAAGCTTAGCCCTTCCCACATCCGTACACGTGTCTAAAAACGTGTAGTGCGCCACGCCATCGGGCAGCACCGTCAGGTGCGCATTCAGCATCAACGCCAGAAACCTCCCCGCGTTCGTCGCCACAGGAGCAATCTGATCCGCCGCCCCCACCACCATCGCCACCGGAATCGTCACCTCACGAAATCCGTCCGCATCGAACGCCTGCCCCACAGCCGGAGCGATCGCAAACACCGCCTTCACCCGCGAATCTCGATAGCTCGCACCTCCACGCACCATCGACTCTGCGCTGCTCGCCCTCACCTTCGCCAGCATCTGCTCCGGATCTCCCATGCTCTTCATCTCCGGCACCACGCACTTGTGCAGAGTCGGGTCGGTCCTGCAAGCCTTGAGAAACTGCTCTTGGTCCGTTCGCGCACCCGCTAACTCCAACACCGTATAGCCGCCGATTGAGAATCCCGCCGCACCAATCCGAGCCTCATCAACATGCGTCCCAAACGTCGCATCACTCAACAGCGCATCCAGCGCGTCACTGATATCAGTCGCCCGCTCCCACCACAACACAAACCCCTCAGCCGTATACGGCTCAAGCGCGTTGTTCCCAGGATGATTGATCCCCACCGCGATATACCCATGCCGCGCCAGCACCGTGCCCAGCCACGCCAACTGCATCGCCGACCCACCCGTCCCATGCGACAGCATCACCACCGGAAACTTCGCCGGCGAAGTCGCAATCGGAGCATCCACCGCCGCGCCACCCGCAAGAAACAGCGGCCCATCCGGCGGACCAATCACCTGCGGCTCCTCATACACCTTCCCGTCCGCATTCACCGGATACCAGATCGTCGCCCGCAACGCCTCAGTCTTCGCGCCCCGCCAGTTCCGCGCATGCCCCGGCTTGAACACGCGCGAACTCTCTCCCACCTCGTACGTAGTCGTCGCACCGGTTGCCGCCAAACCACCCCGTACGCTCAACATCACCGTAAATCCAACAACCAGCGTCGCCGCCCATCGCAAAGTTCTCATGCGCCACTATACGAAACCGCCTCCCCTTAGTTCCACGCTGCCACTGCGAATGCCATAGATTCAAGCGTTTGCCGGAAAGGAAGATGGCTCGCGACCAGCGGGAGCGTCTCGCGAAGCAATTACGCGTCACGAAGTGACCGCCGCCCGCGCAGGGCGCTCGTCCGGCAGGACACAACTACGTTCTAGGCAGCGTCGGCACTCTGTTGAACCTGATCAGGCTCCCCTAAAAACGACACGCCCTTCGCAAATAGTAGCCGCAACGCGACCCAACATCGGCGCCCCATCAAACGGAGTATTCCGCGACTTCGACAGACTCTTCGCCGCCTCAAAACTCCACTCCGCCGCCGGATCAAACACCACCACATCCGCAAAGCTATCCACCTTCAACGTGCCACGCCCTTCCAGCGAAACAATCCCGGCCGGCTGCGCACTCATCAACTCAATCACCCGCGAGATCGGCATCCCGTTGCCCTTATGCAACACCCGCAACGCCAGTCCCAGCGCGGTCTCCAGCCCCGTAATCCCATTCGGAGCCCGCTCAAACTCCTGCTCCTTCTCAAACAGCGCATGCGGAGCATGATCGGTCGCAATGCAAGCCACCGTTCCATCCATCAACCCCGCAATCATCGCCAACCGGTCCGCATCATTGCGCAGCGGCGGATTCATCTTCGCATTCGTGTCGTAGTCTCCAATCGCCTCATCGGTCAGCGTAAAGTGATGCGGCGCAACCTCGCACGTCACATGCAGCCCCTCCGCCTTTGCCGCTCGTATCAAGGACATCGCCTTCGCCGTCGACACATGCTGCACATGCAGATGCGGGCGCAGTCCATCCTGCCGCTCAATATCCTTCAATAACCGGATATCCCGCTCCACAATCTTCGACTCCGCCTCCACCGTCATCCCGCGAAGCCCCAGCCGAAACGCCACCGGCCCCGCATTCATACTGCACCCACCCGTCAGCCGCGTATCCTCCGCATGCTGCGACACCGGCACCTCAATCCCCGCAGCCGCCACCAGAGCCGCACGCATCACGCGATCAAGCAGCACCGGCTTTCCATCGTCGGTAAACCCCACCGCCCCGGCCCTCTGCAGCTCGTGATAGTCGGTAATCTCCTCACCGTTGCTGCCAAACGTAGCCGCCGGCATCGCGAACAGCTTCACGCAAGCCCCGCGCGCCGCATCCAGCATCCACTCCAGCTTCTCCACCGAATCATTCACCGGCACGGTATTCGGCATCGCCACCACGCTGGTAAACCCGCCCGCCGCCGCCGCCGCCGTACCCGTCCTGATCGACTCCTTATAAGTCTGCCCCGGCTCCCGCAGGTGCACGTGCACATCCACCAGCCCCGGCGCGACGATCATCCCCTTCGCGTCAATCGTTTCCTTTGCCTTGGCCGCCCGCAACACCCCCGGCATCTCCACCGCAGCCACCCGACCATGCCGCAGCAACAAGTCCCGCTCCCCATCCACCCCGCCAGCCGGATCCACCAGCCGCCCGTTCAAAATCAATAGGTCACTCATACCGTTACACTCTCAAATCCACCCGCACCCAGCGCCCTCACCAGAAGCGCCATCCTCACGCCCAGCCCATGCCGCACCTGGTCCTCAATCGCCGAGTTCGGCCCATCCGCCACCTCGCCCGCGATCTCCAGCCCGCGAATCATAGGCCCCGGATGCATCACCAAAGCCTCCGGCGCCCGCGCCATCAGCCGCTCCTCATCCAGCTGATACCGCGAGATATACTCCCCCAGGTCCAGCTCCAACCCCGCCAGCCGCTCCCGCTGAATCCGCAGCATCATCACCACCGCCTTCCCTCGCGAGCCGGCCTGCTTCAAAGCCTTATCGAAATCCCGCTCAATCTCAACCCCCGCACCCAATCCCGACGCATCCTCCGGCAGCAACTCCTTTGGCCCGCACAGCACCACCCTCGCCCCCAGCCGCGGCAGCAGCATTGCATTCGACCGCGCCACCCGGCTATGCAAAATATCCCCCGTAATCACCACCGTCACGCCCTCAAGCGTCTTGGCATTCACCAGCCGCCCACCCATCCCCGGCAACCGCACCAACATCGTCCGCAGATCCAGCAGCGCCTGCGAAGGATGCTCATGCATCCCATCTCCCGCATTCAGCACCGGCAGCCCCGTCATCTTCGCCAGCAGATACGGCGCCCCTGAGTTCGCATGCCGCAGCACAATGCACTCCGCCCCCAGCGCCCGCAGCGTCAGCCCCGTGTCCTTCAGGCTCTCGCCCTTCTCAATCGACGACGACTTATCGCTCACCAGCGTCGTCATCGCCCCCAGCGACTTCGCCGCCAGCTCAAACGAAGTCCTGGTCCGCGTGCTCGACTCGTAAAACAGCAGCGCAATCCGCCGCCCCTCGAGAATCCTCGCCCGCTCCGCCGCAGCCATTCGCTCCAGCCGATCGGTCGCCGCCAGAATCGCCGCAACCTCCTCCACCGTCAGGCTCGCAACCGTCAGCAACGACCCCGCCGCAATCGTGCCCGTCTCTAATATCGTCATCGAATTTATCTTAGAGCCTGGAGCGAATCTCTGTCCTGCCGGACGTGCCTCCTGCGCGGAGGGCGGTCACTTCGTCACGCGTGTACCGGTCTTGGCAGGACAAACACCTTAGGTCCTCCTGTTGGTCGGCACAAACTCCTGCCTGCGACCAACGGGAGCACTAACCGAAGGGGTATACAAGTCACGAAGTGACCGCTGCCCGCGCGGGCGCCCGTCCGGCAGGACAAGCTCAATCCACCAGCTCAACCAGCAGCACCTGCTCCTGCCCATCCACCTCGTTCAGCTTCACCTCAATAATCTCCCGCTTCGACGTAGGAATCAGCCGCCCCACATACGTCGCCTCGATCGGCAGCTCGCGATGCCCACGGTCTATCAGCACCAGCAGCCGCACACTCTTCGGCCGCCCATAGTCAAACAACGCATCCAGCGCCGCCCGAATCGTCCGCCCCGTATACAGCACGTCGTCCATCAAAATAACGTCGCGCCCCGTCACATCGAATCCGATCGCCCCCGGGGTCACCTTCGGCCTCGGTCCATCGGTCGAAAGATCGTCGCGATAAAAGCTGATATCCAGCACCCCAACATCCACCGGATGCTTCTCGATCTTCTCGATCAGCAAGCCCAGCCTCTGCGCCAGCGGAACGCCCCTCCGCTTGATCCCCACCAGGCCGACATTCTTGCTGCCGCCATGTTTTTCCACGATCTCATGCGCCAGCCTTACCAGCGTACGCTCGATCTCTGAGGCCGACATCAGCCTGCCCTTTTCACGAAACTTCGGCTTCCGAACTTCAGTATCTTCACTCATACAATTGCGCTTGATGATACCAGCATCCGCCCACCTAAAAGAACCGCCGTCACCCCAGCCAATCCGTCTCCCCCGCGAACACCCCTAAGGTTCGAGCACCACCTCACAAACATTCCCATGGCAATCCATCATCCCTGTCCTCACGAGGTTGGCTTGTGAACCCGCCGGGGTAAACCCGGTTACCCGCATAGCCTTCACTCGCTCTTCTCCATCCTTCAAACCATAACTCCTCACCGCCTTTGACTGAGTCACCTTGCCGTCGTTCATCAGCAAGCGATATTCGGCCCTCCCCGATAGCCCCTTCGCCGCGCCCAGCGGAATCGTCCGCAGTTCCTGGAGAGTTTTATGTGCGTCATGCGTCGACGAAGTCGCACCCATCTTCCGCAACGCCTCCGCGTCCTTCTGCAACTCGAGCTTCTGCTCTCCTGGAGCTTTCTTCGCACCCGTTGCGTCATAGTCCGAAATTGTCGCGGCTGCGAGTTCGTACATAGTCAAAGCCGCGTCCCTATCACCCTTCTTCTCTAGCAGTAACGCCAGATGCTTGCCCTCTTCTGCACTCTGATCGTTCCTCCAGGATGCCCTGAGGTAGCTCTCCGCCTCCTCCGTCTTCCCTTCGCGATAAAGAATCCACCCCATCGTGTCCCACGTTGCGGCAATCAATCGCGACTTGGCAGCTAGCATCTGTGGACTTTCATCGAGCGTCCACGCCCTGCTTTCCTCCGCCATTTTGTCCAACGCAGTCCGCGTAGCTGCATCGGCGGCTTCAAGCTCCAGGCCAGCGTCCGCCAACTCATAAGCGCTGTTATTCATCATCAGCGGATCTTCCGTACTGCGCATTAACGCAAGCAACGTCACGCGCCCCTTATCTTTCATCCCAGCCCGCAGCTCCGCCCTGCCCAGCTCCAATTGAAGAGCCCCATCGTTCTTCTTGTCAGCCGGAAGCTTGGCAATCGCTGACTCTGCCTCTGATACCGCCTCCTTCGCGTTCTTCTGTTCCAAAAGCACTTGTACCAGCCTCACCGAAGGCATCGAATTGCTCTTATCGACTGAAGCCCAACTCTTCAGAGTCTCTTTCGCTTCAGCAACCCGACCCAACCTGATCTGCGCCTCCGCTAGAGGCCCATACATTGCCTGTTGTTCCGGATGATTTTTCACCTCTTGTTGTAGGTCTTCGATCGCATTAGAGGACTGGCCTCGTGAAAACGCCAAATACCCATAAGTCCTCCACAACCCCATCTGTCGTGCGTTCAAACTCTTCGCTGTATCCAACTTGAGCTGCGCGGCGTCCAGATGCCCCTGCTGCACATCGCTAAAAGCATCCTCCACCAACGTCTGCGCCTCGGTGTTGTTCTCCATCGTCGAAGGCGATCCGACTGAAGCATCAGACGTTTTTCCCGCCATCCCAGTCAACTGCACATACTGCTCATTCCCCAGATCGACCGCATCCGCCCACTTCTTGTAACTCTTCCAGTCACTCACCGGAACCTTATCCTGCAGCACCTCGATTCGTCGCTCCGTATACAAAGTCCCTTTTTCAAACCGGTACGTCTCGTCATACGTCGCATAAGGCGACTTCTGATGCACCGCCTCTGGCAACTCAACACCCCAACCCGCCGGCAGCTTCATCTCCGCCGTCGAAGTCTCCGTCCTCGGAACACCGAGTAAGATCGCGCGAACCGGAGGCGTCTTCTCGTCCGGTCTCGTAAGAGACACCGGCGCGATCTGCGGGAGGATGCGATAGTTGTCCCAGTCGCCTCCTTTCTCTCGCTTGTAGTCGTAACTGATCTTCAGTGGCTCTGCCGTATCGTCAGGTTTGCTCACCTCGGCGTGGCTCGTCGTTCCCTGATAACCAATATTCTGCGACATCTGCTGCACCACCTGGTCATACTGCGCAGGCGATAGCTGCCGCAATACGCTCCGCATCACCAACTCATCATCGCCGCGAAACGTCATCGTCAGCCGCGAGTTCGAAGTCCCTTCCTTATCCAGCGAACCCTCCGCATGCATCGCCTGATACGAAGCAAACGGAAGCTTCGCCGGAGTTCGCTCCACCTGCGCAACTGCAGCGCCCGGAATCACCAGCGCCTGCTTGTCGCGAATCGAGTAGGACAGCATCTTGTACGGAGCCACCTCCGCCGTAGCATCCAGCCACACATCCTTCCCGTCGACCGCAACCATCGTGATCAGATGATTGAACGCGGCAGGAGAAGGCACCGCATCGTTGAACCTAATCCCCGCACCAATCAACACCGCATCCGGGTGCAAACCCAAAACCTCCAGCATCGAAGCCAGCAGCGTGTGCTTATCCTTGCAGTCCCCATACCGGTTCTGCATCACCTCCTCCGCACGATGCGGCTGATACCGGCCCACACCAAACGCAACTCCGATATACCGAATCTGCGTCGCCACATACCCATACACCGCGCGAACCTTCTCTTCCTCCGTCGTCTTCCCCGCCGTCAACTCCGCAACCTTCGCCTTGATCTCCTCATCCGGCGCGGTCCGATCCTTCTCCAGACCTCGATACCACGCACCCACATCCTCCCAGCTCTTGAAGTTCGTCCACGCAATCATAGGCAGCTTGCCCTGCGTCGCCTCCAACTCCTGCTCCGGCGTCCACACCACCTTGCTCTTGGCCTCTTTCGCCGCATCGGCCTCTTTGCCCACAGTCGGCTTCAGCTGCGAGTTCTCCCACCGCAGCACCCTGTAACCCGCCGCAGTCGTCTCCGTCGGCTTCAACGTAGGGCTCCACACATTCACAAACGCATCCTTCGGAACCCGCAGCTCCACCGATTGAGACAGGATCACCGCATCTTCGAAGAAGGTCTCCTGACCCCAGAAGTGACCGGGAGCCTCTGCCTTTGTCCGCACCACCTTCGCCTGCCACTCCAGCGTGTCGCCCACGCTCAAACTCCGAATCGGAAGCTGTTTCTGCTTCAGATCGCTATAAAACGGAGCCGCCTGCGTCACGGAATCGGCCTGCTCCATCGCGCCGCTCACCGGCGTCTCCACCACCGTGCCGTCCGGGCGCTTCACCCTGGCATAGATAATCTCGACGCTCTCCGAACTACTCGCAAAAGCAACGCTGAGCACGCCAAACTGCTTCACCGCACCTTCGGTCAGCACCTGAACCGATGTCGTCAGCAATCGCCAGCCCGTACCGTCTGCCTCCACCTGATACACCCTGTCCATATGTTGAATGATGCCTGGCTCTCCAGAGTAGTCAGGGGGACTTACCGCACCCTTCACACCCGATGCGGGCGCGGACAAGGGCAAATTCTTAACAGGAATACGTTCCGGCGAAGTCGGGCTTTGGCCGAACGCTAAGGCAGAGAGAACCAACAGAGGAGCACAGCAAAACAAAGTGGCTTTCATAATCTCTCTGCTGTGTATAGCAGAACCCGATCCGACAAACCATGGAATTCACCGCCCCGTTGGCGCACGACCGCATCGAAACCAAGGAATTACCACAAAGGTCGTAGAGGAACCGCCCAACCAGACCTACGCCGAAACCTTACGCCGCATCCGCATAAATCCACCCAGCGCCCCACCCACCGTCGACAACACCAGCAGCACGCCAGACACCATCGCAAACCCCGCCAGCATAATCCCCGCCCTCACCTCAGGCGAATACAGAAACCGCACCACATCCGGCGGCTCCGGCGTCGTTGCAGCGGCCTTCTCCACCTGAGCATGCAGCGCCTGCGTCAGCTCCGCATCGAACCCCGCCATGTTATGCAGCCCAAACCTCGCCACCAACCCCGCACCCGCCATCGCCACCGCGAGACACGAGACCAGAGCCAGCCCCACCACCACGCCAATCCGCGCCCCGATGCCGGCATCCATCCACGCCAGCGGCTTCCTCTTCTGATACAGCGCCAGCGTAATCATCGACCCGCTGATCGTCCATAACCACGTCAGAGGCGACACCAGCTGCACCCGCGCCGACAGCACACTCAGCACCGCCGCCACAACCGCTACCAGCAGCGCACATCGAATCGCCGTCTTCCACTCCACCTGCTGCGGCCGCGGCGGCGGCATCGCACCCGTCGTATCGCCCTCCGCGCCGTTGCTCTGCTCTTCGTAGTCCTGCAGATAGATCTGCGGAGACCCGCAATGGGGGCAAAACGGCGAATCGCCAACACTGGCAGAAAGCTCGCCTCCGCAACGGTGACAGTACTCATGCATATCTTATGAAGCTACCCCACCCCAAAGGGCGCGGCAAGCGCACCGACTCCGCCGCACCGTCCAGCCGCACCCTGCCGCGCTACTGTTTGCTCGAGTTGTCGTCATCGCCAACCGAGATATGCCCCGGCAGATCCAGCGCCACCATCCCGATCTTCGTTCCACTGCCATCCGGATCGATCCCGACGATATGCTGATGCTGCTTCGACCCAGCCTTCAACTCCAGCTTGCCCGAAAGGTCGTTGTCCACCTTGATGTGATTCTTTTGATCGTCATCACAGGTCAACCCGTCTGCCGTCCGTGTCTGCGAACTCACCGGCTTGTTGTTCTGGCACTGAATCACATCGCCATATCGCCCCAGCGCCTTGCGATAAAACGCCGCCACCAGGTCCGGACTATCGGGCGTCGTGTAACTGGCCGCCTTCACCTTCAGCGAAAAGCTGCCGAAGCTCAAATTGATATCGGCCGCCCCGTCGTTCTTATCCTTCTTCTTCACCATCACGGCCCCCGGATACACCGGCAGCCCAATCGCATCCACTCCGGCCGCTTCGTTCGTCTTCACCGACATCCCGCCAAACGGCGTGGCGATCTTCACGTTATCGGCATCGCCATGTTTGTCGTTCTCAATCCGGCAGCCGCTCATCAGCATCGTCGACACTGCCATCGCCCCTGCCAGCATCCCCGCCGCTGCACTCTGGTTCACCCGCATCTCAAGCCTCCATTCCGTCAGAAAAACAATACGCTCTCTCGCCGCCTTAGGTTCCGTCTCTCGGTCTGGCCGAACTCCGTTTTGGTCTAGCCGAACTCCGTCCCTCGGTCTGGTCAAAAAAAAGCCGGAATCCATGGCGCATCTTTCAGCGTTCAAATCAACGCTGTTTTTTCTCCACGTTCACCACGCATTTCACCACATCTACACCACAAAAAAACCACCAAAAATCCACGACTTTCGCTAAAACCCCTCCAAAACACAACAAGAGAATTTAATCCATACGGCTGCCCCTCACCCACATCCAAATCCCTCCCGCCACATCCAATTGATTGTGACTCAGCCAACCGACCACCTCTTCGCTCCTCTCAAGCTCCGCAGCCTCACTCTTCCCAACCGAATCACCGTCTCCCCCATGTGCGAATACTCCTCAGTCGACGGTTTTGCCAACGATTGGCACCTCGTCCACCTCGGAAGCCGCGCCATTGGCGGCGCCGGCCTCGTCATCACCGAGGCCAACGCCGTCAGCCCCGAAGCCCGCATCACTCTAGGAGACCTCGGCATCTGGAAGGACGAGCACACCCCTGAGCTCAAGCGCATCACCACCTTCCTCCACCAGCACGGCGCCTACGTCGGCACCCAGCTAGCCCACGCCGGACGCAAAGCCAGCATGTCCGTCCCCTGGGAACCAGCTCGCACCATGCCCGCCTCCGAAGGCGGCTGGCCGCCCGTGGCCCCCTCCGCCATCCGCTTCGACGAAGCATACCCAGTCCCAACCGCTCTCGACCGCGCCGGTATGGATAAAATCATCGCCGACTTCGTAGCAGCCACCCATCGCGCCCTCACCGCCGGCTTCGACCTCGTCGAAATCCACGCTGCACACGGCTACCTCCTGCACGAGTTCCTCTCCCCGCTCTCCAACCAACGCACCGACGAGTACGGCGGAAGCTTCGAAAACCGCGTACGTTTCCCACTCGAGATAGTCCAGGCCGTCCGCGCCGCATGGCCCCAGCACCTGCCTCTCTTCGTCCGAATCTCAGCCACAGACTGGGCTCCCGAGTCCCTCGGTCCAAGCTGGGATCTGCCCCAGTCCGTCGCCTTCTCCAAGCTCCTCAAGCAGGCAGAGGTCGATCTCGTAGACGTCTCCACCGGCGGCAACCACCCCGCACAACAGATTCCAGTAGGCTCCGGCTACCAGGTCCATCACTCCGACACCATCCGCCGCCAGGCCGAAATCCCCACCGCCGCAGTCGGCATGATCACCGAGCCAGCGCAAGCCGACCAGATCATCCGCACCGGACAGGCAGACCTCATCCTGCTGGCTCGCGAACTGCTCCGTAACCCCTATTGGCCGCTGCACGCCGCGGCGGTTCTACATCAATCCACCACCTGGCCCGTCCAATACGTCCGCAGCGCACGCGGAAAGACCGAACCACGCCAGCCCGTTTCCACCCCAGGTGCCTGAAAATTCAACAGCCCCTACCAGGGAAAATTACAAACCACGCTGGCGGGAGTGGCCTATACTGGCAGCAGCCGAACGATAGGCCACTCCCGCCGGGCAGGCGGTTCCGGAGCTTCTGGCATGGCGCAGCACCAGCCAATCCGCAAAACCACCCCACCCTCCGGGTCTGACATCCCGGACAAGCTTTACTTCCGCATCGGTGAGGTCGCCAAACTCTGTGACGTCCCCGCCTATGTCCTTCGCTTCTGGGAGAGCGAGTTCCCTCAGCTCAAGCCACACAAAGGCGGCACAGGCCAGCGACTCTATCGCCGGCGCGACGTCGAGATGGCACTCCGCATCAAGAGTCTCCTCTACAACGAGGGCTACACCATCCCTGGCGCCCGCCAAGTCTTCAAAGGAGAACTCCGGCAGCGCGAGCCACAACTAGCCCTCACCATCGAGGGCGCACCCACCAGCATCGACTCCCGCCAGCTCCGCAAACTGCATAAAGATCTCCGCGATCTCCACACCCTACTCTCGAAATCACCGGCCCGCCCCACCGTGCACCCGATTCGCGCTCCTCGCACTCCAAACACCCCGCGCCAAACTCCGGAGAGACTCTTCAACCTTCCACTCCTCCCCGAAGAGGACAAGAGTTGAAGATGAGATTCAACGACGATTACAAGGAAAGCTCCCGCCGCAGGCACTCCTCCCACACACGCGTCCCCTACCTCGGCACCGAGTCTCGCAACGGCGCTCCCATCCGCTGTCAGTATTGCTCCGGCCAGAACTTCCGCCGGTCCAGCCTTCGATCGCAGGACCTCACTGAAATACTCTTCATGCGCTACCCGGTCCGCTGCCTCCGTTGTAGCCAGCGGCAGATGGTGAGCTTCACCGTAGCAGGCATCTCCATCTCTTCCAGCATCAAAATAAAAAAGAGAGGCAGTCGAAACAGCCTCCCCACCCAATGGATAGATCCCTTCAAAGACAGGAGCGGCGACCAGCCGCGAGCCACCGCCTCGACGCCTCCCGACCGCTAGAGCAAAATTCTTGATGAAATAGAACCAGAGTCTTGGCAAAGATGCGGGTGCCCTTGCCTCGATTTCTGAAACATAGGTTTTGCGGCGAACCGTCCGAACTCTACCTCAACAAGAACCACGCTAACTCCTCACAGCGAAATCCATCCCACATGAATCGCCCATAGCGATAGGCTCGCCACCACAATCCAAAGCGTGACTCCCTGCACCATCGGCCTTACTCCGACTTCTTTCAACGTCTCCCGCGTAATGCCGGTCCCAATCAGAAATAGCACAACAGTCAAAGCAGCGCGCCCCAACCGATTGAGAGCAGAAAACAGCGGCACAGACTGCGGCATATATCGCGGCAGGTAACTCGCCGCCACCGCCGCGAAACAGAAATACAGAATGAACCACGGCCACGGCACCTTCGCTTTGCTCTTCTTCAGCATCGCCGTAGCAATCGCCAGCGGCACAATCCACAGCGCCCGAGCCAGCTTCACCGTCGTTCCCACTGCCAGCGCCGTCGGCCCATACTTCGCGCCTGCGCCCACCACCGAACTCGTGTCGTGAATCGCCAGCGCCGACCACAGCCCAAACTGCGTCTGCGAGAAGTTCATCAGATGTCCGATAAACGGAAACAGCAGCAGCGCCACCGAGTTCAGCACAAACACCGTACCCAACGAAACCGCCATCTCCTCTTCGTTCGCATTGAGCACCGGCCCCATCGCCGCAATCGCACTCCCCCCGCAGATCGCCGTCCCAAAGCTGATCAGCAGCGACTGCGTCTTTCCCACCTGCAGCAGCTTACCCAGAGCAACACCAAGAGCCAGCGCAAACGTAATGCTGATCGCCGTGTACATAAAGCCCGATGCACCCGCGTGCACTACCTCCTTCAGGTTCATCCCAAAGCCCAGGCAAACCACAGCAGCCTGTAGCAGAAACTTTGAAAGGTTCCGCCCCTCCCCATGAAAGGTATGCACCGTACTCAGTCCGAACGCGAGTCCCGCAGCCAACGCAAGCGGAGGCCCGATCAGCCCGCTCGCAGAAACAATAATTCCGATATAGAAAAGATACTTCTTCCACATGCATAAAGCATGTGCGCACCTAGTCTGCGAGTCGAGAAGTACTTTCCAATCGCCGATAAGTAATACTTATCACGTATATCAGCTATTGCCCGTCGGCCGCCCCCAGCGCAAACCGCTGAAACGCCGCCGCAGCACCCGTCATCTCTGCACCAGCCAGCCGGACAAAGCTGAAGTCCCGCCGCATCTCGAGCCCCTTCACTGCAACCACCTTCACCGTACCAAGCCGCAAAGCCTTTCCCAGCGCCCACAGCGAAACAAACCCCACTCCCAGCTCCGCCTCAACACCAGAGATAATAGCCTCGGTCGAGTCCAGCTCCATCGCAACCTGCAGCGACCGCAGCGGCAACCCCATCTCCTTCAACGCTCGCTCCACCACACGCCTCGAACCGGACCCCCGCTCCCGCAACAACAACGGCACCTTCGCCAGCTCCTTCTTCTCAATCGCCCCTCCCTTCCGCGCCCAGGCATGATTCGGGCACACAATCAGCACCATCTCATCCTCCACCATCCGCTCCGTCTTCACCTCCCGTCGCATCGCCGGCCCTTCAATAATTCCCAGCGCCACCTTCTTCTCCGCCACCGCCTCCACAATCTGCTCTGTATTCCCGCTCACCAGCGACAGCTTCACCTGCGGATACTGCTTCAAAAACGCCCCCAAGATCCGAGGCAGCAGATACTGCGCCACCGTCGTCGAAGCACCCAGCTTGAGCGGACCATCCGCCTCCTCATGCAGAGCCGCAAGCGAGCGCCGCGCCTCAACCATCGTCTCCGCTGCAGCGTTCGCGTACCTCAGCAGCACTCGCCCAGCTTCGGTCAGCGAGATCTGGCTCCCATGCCCTGCGCCTCTCGCACGGTCAAACAACTGCACCCCAGCCTCTTCCTCCAGCGCACGCACATGCTGACTCACCGCCGGCTGGCTCAGATGCAGCACCTCCGCAGCCTTACGAAAGCTCAACTCCTCCGCCACCGCGCGAAACACCCGCAACCGAAAGTTCTCCAAGCTCACTCCTCACCACGAACCAGACCCGCCACCCATCAGCATAAGCCCACCCGATAAAATCAATTTAACCCGTGGCCATCAACGAAGATCCCAACCCGGCTCTCAGCCCCCTCGAATCCAGTACTCTCGAGCCTGCCACGCCAGCCTCCAAACCAAAACCTCGCCGCAGCCTCTTCGCTCTCCTCCACCCCTCCTCGACGCAGAGCGCCTTCTCCGCCACACTCCTGCTCATGCTCTCCACCCTCCTCTCCGGAGTCCTCGGCCTCATCCGCACCAAGTACATCAACCGCATCTTCGGAGCCAGCCCCGAGACCGACGCCTACAACGCAGCCTTCCAGCTACCAGACATGCTCGCCTACTTCCTCGTCGGCGGAGTCGTCTCCATCTCACTTGTCACCATCCTTAGCCGCTACCGAGCGCAAAATGACGAAGCAGGCGCCGACCGCGCACTCTCCATCATCCTTAACGCCATGGCCGCCGTGCTTCTCCTAGGCATCGTCCTGGCCGAAATCTTCGCCCCCTACTACACCCACATTGCCTTCCGCGGCTTCGACCCTCACCGAGCCGCCCGCTGCACCGCCCTTACTCGCCTCCTGCTGCCCGCGCAGTTCTTCTTCTTCCTTGGCGGAGTCTTAGGCTCCCGCCTCCTCGTCCGCAAAATATTTCTCTACCAGGCCATCAGCCCACTCATCTACAACTCCGGCATCATCCTCGGAGCCATCTTCCTCCATCAACGCTTCGGCATCTACTCTCTCGCCATCGGAGTGCTGGCCGGAGTCATCCTCGGCCCTGCCGCCCTCAATCTTTACGGAGCCTTCCACGGCGGCCTCCGCTATCACCCCATCCTCAACCTCCGCCACCCCGCCTTCCTCGAGTGGCTGCGACTCACCCTCCCTCTCATGATCGGCGTCTCCCTCGTTACCGCAGACAAGTGGATCCTCAGCTACTTCGCCTCCAATGACGTAGGCGGCATAAGCCTCCTCACCGTAGCCAAAACGCTCTTCACAGCCCCCATGGGCATCCTCGGTCAGGCCGCAGGAGCAGCCTCGCTCCCCTTCTTCTCCGCCCTTTACAGCCAGAGTCGATTCGACGACTTCGCCAACGCCGTCAACCGCTCCGTCTCCCGAGTTTTAGCCGCATCCTTCCTCCTCGGAGCGTGGATGATCGCCCTCGCCAAGCCGATCGTCGATCTCTTCCGCGGCGGCTTCTTCTCGCCGGAAGACGCCCGCGCCACTGCGCTCTACTTCACTCTCTTCACCCTCTCCATCGCCTTCTGGGCCGCCCAGGGAATCTACGCCCGCTCCTTCTACGCCGCCGGCAACACCATCACCCCGGCCACCGCCGGCTGGATCGTCACCCTTGTCTCCATCCCCATCTACGCGCTTCTCTTTCACACCCTCGGACTCAAAGGCCTCACCATCGCCTCCGACATCGGCATCGTCATTCAAACCCTGACCCTCGCCATCCTCCTCAATCACCGCAAGCTCGTCCGTCTCTCCGGCCTCGAACTCCGCGAATTAGCAGGCGCACTCCTCGCCGCCATCATCAGCTTTGCCGGAGCGGCCGTCGTAGTCCATCTCCTCCCTCTCCATCACAGCCACCTTCGCGATCTAGTCATCATCGCCGCCGCCACCGCAGTCTGGGCCACGCTCTCAATCGCAACCCTCCAACTAACAGGCTCCAAGCTCCTGCATCAAATCCGCTCCCGCTTTGCCTCGACCAAACAAAGTACGAAGTGACAGCCGAATCGATGTCTCCGCGAACAGGTCTTCGTTCGTAGGTGGCAAGCGCACGGGCCGTCCGGCAGGAAACCCTCTCTGGTTTCGCCTCTGCTCAACAGTCCACTACTTCGCATCCTCATACTCTTCATTCCACGCCGTCTGAATCGCCTCCAGAATCCCCTCATTCGACTTCGCCGGATCACCCACAAATCCCGGCAGCCCTGTCACATACTTGTGCAGATCCGTAAACCGCACCGAATAGGGCTCGATCTCCGGATACTTCTCCTGCAGCTGAATCCCAATCTCTTCCGCATCCGTCCAATCAAACTCAAACGCCATAGCGCCCCCCCCAAATAAACTAATCTCAAGCGGCTAAGAACCGCCTTATTCAAAAGACTACAAGAAACCGGTAACAGTTCCATGGCGCACAACCACCAAACCGTTCCCACACCCTGGTCCGCATCCCTCCTCCGCCGCGATCTGAACGCCCGCGCCCAGCATCTCGCCACCACAAGCAATCTCCTGCACGAACAAACCACCGGCACCGAACCCAGCATCCTCTTCGGTTGCGACGAGCAAGCCCGCCACGGCAACTTCCATCCCGCAAGCTATGCCGCCATCAGCGCCAGCCCAGCGTGGTCACGCCGCCTCGCCAAAGCCCACACCGCCCACCGCCGCGTTCGCGCCCGCGCCGACTGGCAATGGAAGGAGCTCGACTGTGCCAACAGCTCCGACGCCCTATTGATGAACATCTTCTGCCACCCAGGAGTCTTCTCCAACAGCCGTCTCAACCCCGCCGTCGCCAATCTTCTAGGCATCCACTCCGAGACCCAACCCAACTTCGGAATTCACCCCGGAGTACCGCTGAAGAGATCTCATGCCAGCAGAAAGAAGACAACGCGCATCATCGATCAACAAGAATCGACCGCATCACTCTTCAGCGACGCCAGCATCCGCACAAATTCGCCACAAGCGGAAGAAGCGCATCACCTCAAAGACCGCACCGAGATCGACCTACAACTCGGCAAACTCTTCGTCGAAGCCAAGCTCACCGAATCCAACTTCCAGACCGCCAGCCCGCGCCTCGTCGAGCGCTATCGCGATCTCGAAACCATCTTCGCCGTCGAACGCCTCCCCCACAAAATCATCGCGCCACCAACGCACCCATCGGCAGAGGACTTCTCCGACCTTGAAGAGCCACCCAACCCAGCGCCTTCGGCCGTAACATCAGCGCACTCACGCACAATCATCCAAGGCTACCAGCTCATCCGCAACGTTCTCGCCGCCTTTGACTCCAACGCATCCTTCTGCGTCCTCTGCGACGCTCGCCGCCACGACCTCATCGAGATCTGGTACTCCGTCCTCTCCGCTGTCCACTACCCCAGCTTCGCCTGGCGCCTCAAACTCCTAACCTGGCAGGAGCTGACATCCGTACTCCCTGAAGACCTGCAACAATTCCTCGAAGCAAAGTACGGAATCCTCCCCGCGTAGTCATCACACCATCGCTCTCGCGGACTCACCGATACAATTGGAGTCCATGCAAGCCGATCCGTCCGAGCTGCGAGATTTTGCAGCGCATTATACCGACGCCTGGTGCAGCCAGGATGCCGCGAGCGTCGCTGCCTTCTTTGCAGCGAACGGCTCACTCCGCATCAACGACGGCACTCCCGCAGTCGGGAGAACCGCAATTGCGGAAGTAGTTCAATCCTTCATGGCCGCTTTCCCCGATCTGCGCATCGTCATGGACGACCTGAGCATCCAAAACGACCGAGTCATCTACCACTGGACTCTCACAGGAAACAACACAGGTCCGGGAGGCACCGGACAACCGGTTCGCATTAGCGGCTCCGAGACGTGGCATATCGACTCCGATGGATGCGTTGCTTCCTCGCTAGGAAGCTTCGACAGCGCCGAATACCAAAGTCAATTGCGCCCGCGATCACGTGAGCCACGATAACGGGATTCTAGGCGCCGGGTCCATGAGCAGGCTTGCCCTCCTGCACATAGTTCCTGTTCCACTTCGGAATCTCCACCACATAGGTCCCCGGCTTCTCAATCACCGCCTGGCATCCCAGCCGCGAGTTCAACTGAATATCCGCCGCCGTCTCCATCCGATCCAACTCCAGATCCTCAGCCTCGCTAATCCCCGGCGCGCCTTCCTTCACATGGATATGGCACGTGGTACAAGCGCAAACTCCACCACACGCATGATCCAAAAAGATGTCATAGTTCTCCGCCACATCGAGAAACGACATCGGCAATCCATGTCCTTCATACGGCAGCGTGTCGAACGGAAACTCCACCGTTCTGCCCTCAGGCAAAAACGTCACGCGAACCATTCCCTCGCCCGCAGGCTTCGACAGATCCACAGCTTCAGCAATCTTCTTCGTCTCACTCATTGTTCAATCTTCCGTCGACTCTCCGGCCGTAGCCTCATCGTAAATGGATTCTTCAATGCTCTTTGTCTCAGTATCCGCAGCAGCATGCGAGCTGCTCACCTGCGCCTTCGCAAACGGATGCGGAGCCGTAGGCCCCTCTCCTATGCTCTCACCTGCAGCCTCCATCGTCTTGCCCTGCATCGCGCCCGAGACCGCGGTATCCATCATCAACTCCGCAAACCGCCGCGTCGCCTTATCCAGCCGTTCGATCCCGTTGCGAATCACTTTGTACTCCCCACCCTGCACCGCAGCCTCTAGAAACGAGACCTCCGTAGCGATCTTCTCTATTTCCACGCTCGTCAACATCTGCCACGCAGCGTGGCCCTTACCCTTCTTCACCGCACTCAGAATCGTCTCAGCTTCATTCTTCGCCTCAATCGTCTGCCGCTCCTGGATATCGGTCTCCGCGTTATCGAACGAGTCCAGAATCATCGTCTCCACCTGCTCGTCGGTGAGCCCGTACGTAGGCTTCACCTCAACCTCAGCCTCCTTCCCGCTTCTCTGCTCCCGCGCACTCACGTGGAGAATCCCATTCGCATCGATCAGAAACTTCACCTCAATCCGCGGCAGCCCCGCCACCATCGGCGGGATCCCCTTCAGATCAAACCGCGCCAGCGACCGGCAATCCTTCGCCAGCTCCCGCTCTCCCTGCACCACATGGATCGCAACATTCGTCTGCCCATCCACGCCCGTCGTAAAGTGCTCCGTCGCGCTCGCAGGAATCGTCGAGTTCCGCTGAATAATCTTCGCCACCACACCACCCAGCGCCTCGATCCCAAGCGAAAGCGGAGTTACATCCAACAGCAGCAGGTCTTCCGTCGCAGCCGACCCACCCGCAAGAATCTGCGCCTGCACCGCAGCCCCCAGCGCCACCACCTCGTCCGGATTCAACTCCGTATGCGGCTTCTTCCCACGCGCCTTCATCTCAAACAGATCATCCACGAGAGCCCGCACCGCGGGAATCCGCGTCGACCCGCCAACCAGCACAACCTCATCGATCTGCGCCGCGCTTAATCCAGCGTCTTTCAAAGCCTGCCTGCAAGGCCCAGCCGTCCGCGCAATCACGCCGGCAATCAGGCCCTCAAACTGCTCCCGCGAGATCTGCCGCAGATAATGCTTCCCACTCGGCAGCTCAACATTCAACGTCGCGTTGTCCGTACTCGAAAGCAGAATCTTCGCCTCGATCACCGCCTTACGAACCGCCTGCACCGCCTCGCCGTTCCCACGAACATCCTCCCCCAGATCCCCGGCAATATCATCCAGCGCAATCGCGATCATCAGGTTGTCGATATCATCCCCACCCAGATGCGTATCCCCACCCGTCGCGACCACCTCGAAGATCCCCTCATGCAGCTTCAAAATCGAGACGTCGAATGTCCCACCACCAAAGTCATACACAGCAATCAGGCCGTCTTTGTTCTTCTCCAACCCATAAGCCAGGGCAGCGGCCGTAGGCTCATTCACCAGCCGCAGCACCTCGAGGCCGGCAATCCGCCCTGCATCTTTCGTAGCCTGCCGTTGAGCATCATTGAAGTACGCCGGAACCGTAATGACCGCCTTCGTCACCGGCCCACCAAAAAATCTCTCCGCGTTCTTCTTCAACTGCTGCAGCACATAGGCCGAGATCTCCGGCGGCGTCAGCATCAATCCGCCCACGCTCACCTTCAACACCTCACCCGGCCTCAACCCCTCCGCCAGCTTGAACGGAAACAGTTTCAACTCCCCCTGCACGTCCTCGATGTCCCTTCCCATCAGCCGCTTAGCTGAATAAACTGCGCTCGCCGAGTCCGCCATCAGCGTCCCACGAGCAGCATTCCCCACCACCACCCCGTTATCAGTCCAAGCCACCACCGACGGCACCAGCCGCTCGCCGTCCTCGCCGGGAATCACCACCGGCGCACCACCCTCCATATACGCCACCAGCGAATTTGTCGTACCCAAATCAATCCCTACAACCCGTTCATCCGCCATCGCTTCAAATCCCCTATTAGTCCATCTTCTATTGTCCTACAATCGCATCACGAGCACCGCCACCCACGCGCATCTCCTTCAGATGTGCTCCGAACCGAGGCCGATGCATGCTCTATCTTGAGCACAACCCCCACCCCGCCCTCTCTCCCTTCATCAAAAGCCTCTGGTACGCCCGCGACCCTCACGCCACCCACCGCCACGAGCGCGTTCTCCCCACCGGCCGCGCCCAAATCGTCCTCTCCCTCGCCCGCGACTACCTCACCGACGCCAACAACTTCATCAACCCACTCTCACACACCCCGGCAGCCATCTTCCTCGGCATCTACTCCCGCCACCAGCAGATCGACGCCATCGACTTCACCGAGCTCATCGGCGTCGTCTTCCATCCCGGCGGCACCGCTGCCTTCTTCCCCGAAGACGCACACCTCTTCACCAACTGCGAAACCTCCCTCGACGACCTCTGGGGCCGCGCCTCCCTCAACCTCCGCAACGACCTCCGCGAAGCCCCTACCCCCGAACAAAAATTTTCTCTCCTCGAGTTCGCCCTCCTCACGCGCCTCTCCCTCAGCAAACATCAGCGCCGCGACCCCATCCTCGACTACGCCCTCACCCACCTCGACACCTCACCCGGCACCACGACCATCGCCGAGCTCACCCGCACCACCGGCCTCAGCCCCCGTCGTCTCTCCGAGCGCTTCAACCAACAGGTCGGCATCTCCCCCAAACTCTACTGCCGCATCCAGCGCTTCCAGCAAGCCATCCAACAAATGCATCGCGGCTCCGACGTCCACTGGGCCGAACTAGCCCTCAACTGCGGCTACTACGACCAGTCCCACTTCGCCAACGACTTCCGCGCCTTCTCCGGCCTCAGCGCCTCCGACTACACCACCACCAACCGCATCTGGGCCAACCACATTCCGCTCGACTAAAAATCTCCCACCACCGCCGATTTTTCCAAGACGACCCCACAACAACATGGCATCCTTCCAACCATGAACACTCCAATCAACACCACCGGATCAACCATCATCCCGAGCCTCCGCTACCGCAACGCGCTAGCCGCCATCGACTGGCTCGTCACCGCCTTCGGCTTGAAAAAGCAAGCAGTCTTCGTCGCCCCCGACAACAAAACCGTCCAGCACGCCCAACTCACTCTCGGCCCGGGCATGATCATGATCGGCTCGGTCGACAACGGCGGCGAAGCCGGCAAGTTCATGGCCCAACCAGACGAGATCGGCTTCCGCGAAACCCAGGGCGCCTACCTCGTAGTCCCCGATGCCGACGCCATCTACGCCACCGCAAAGGCAGCCGGCGCTGAGATGATCATTGACATCCGCGACATGGACTACGGTGGCCGCCACTTCTCCTGCCGCGACCTCGAAGGCCACATGTGGGGCATCGGCACCTACAACCCCTGGCAACAGGAATCATCGCAGCCAAAGCCCGAGTCAGCAATCGAGCACGCTCAAGAAAGCGCACGTCGATGACCGAAACATAGCCGTCGATCCCATCTTCCTCGTGACCATCGGGAGCGCCAACCGAAGGGGTATACACGTCACGAAGTGACCGCCTGAACCGGGGTCCCCACAAACAGGTCTTCGTTTGTGGGGTGGCCGAGCGCAGGGAGCCCGTCCGGCAGGACAGCGTCTATTTAAATCAACTTCAATCAACCCAACATCCGAAACCAACATCTAGCCTTCCCCCCTGCCCCTCGTGATACCGTCTCCAGATGGAATTAAACCCCTACGCAAAGTACCTCGACGGCAACGACCCCATCCCTGTCCTCACCAGCACCTCCGAGCGCCTCCACACCCTCACGGCTCATCTCTCCGGCGCGCAGGTCAACACTCCACCCGCCCCCGGCAAATGGAGCATCTGCAACATCATCACCCACCTCGCCGACACAGAGATGGTCTTCGCCTTCCGTCTCCGCCAGACCCTCGCCGCCGCTCCCGACCAGCCCCACCACATCATCCAGCCCTTCGACCAGGACGCCTGGTCCCAGCGCTACGCCGTCTACCAGCTCGAACCCGCGCTCGCTCTCTTCGACGCCATCCGCAACTGGAACCTCCTCTTCCTTGCCACCGTCTCTGAAGACGACCGCCACCACCCCGCCACCCACCCCGAACGCGGCACCATGACCCTCTGGACCATCGTCGAGACCATGGCCGGCCACGACATCAACCACCTCCAGCAACTAGAGCGCCTAACCGCAAGCGGCAACTAAGCCTGCACCCCTTTTTTCAAGGTCGAGTTCGCCACCGCCCAATCAGCTTTAGCGCTTTCCCGTGCACGGTTGGGTCAGAGCATTTATTGAAAGTTCTTAGCTAAAGCGATCGAACTAGTCAGCGTGTATCGTGCGGAATACTATGAATTCCGCCACCGACCACAACGTTATGCCGCCACTCGATTGGTTGCCGGGTGAGTGTTCAAAATCTCATCCGCGCCGAAGGCGTGCGCGGGAGATTCGAACTTGGTCAAAACCCCGTTTTTCACGAACGCGGATCATCCGGGTGGCAGCACTTAGTGGAACTGAACGATGACCGCGTCGAGTGAGGGCACAGGATCTACGGAGATATAACAAGCGGACAATACAAGAAATTGCGGTCACCGGCCCGTCATGGAGCCGAGCCGCCACAAACACCTGTTAGGTTTTTGAGATTCCAGATCGCTACATTCGTACCACCGTCCACCATCGCCGCAGCTAGCCAGCGACCATCAGAACTGATTGCGGCGGTGCCATTGCCGAGACCTTCCTTGTGGCAATGTTGTTTTCCACTGGTATCCCAAACACCGAAGCCGCCACCCGTGTAGGCGAAAACCAAAGTCCCGTCTTGATTGAATGCGGCAAAATTCGTGTACCCCGATCCCACATTTGCAACGTCTTCTCCCGAACTGATATGGACAAGGCGCGCACCGTTCGGGCCTCCTACAATCGCGAGGTCTTTCTCGGGGAAAGCAGCAATTTGCGTGACGTAGTCGGGGCCATTCGGCACATCGCTAACCTTGCTCCAATCGTTCGTACTCCATGCAATCAAGTGTTTTCCGTTGCCGCCAACAAAGGCCGTCCCGTCCCGTGAAAACTGCCCCTGCTGTGTACTTGTGAGAGTGGCTACCAACTGGCCGGAAGAAACACCGAAAACTAAATCATTTTCACCGTTTGAGGAGACCTCCAACTGGCTTCCCGCAGCATTGAACTCCAGCTTCTTGATCATTCGCTGAACGCCTGGAGTTGAGGTTGTGATGGACCACGGAATTCTCCTGATCAGTTTGCCCGTCGCCGCGTCGCAAATCTCGATTCCGTTTCCATCCTTCGCAAGCAGGCGACCATCGGGACTCAATGCAACCGTAGTGCCTCCGTCTAATGAGAAAAGCTTTGTTCGCTTTTCAATGTCCCACACGTCTACATGCCCGGGCGTACTTCCAACTGCTAACATCTTTCCGTCGCCACTGAACGACAGGCTTCCAACTTGAATCATGGATGCGCCTCCATATACCGCGAAGGAGCCTTTAGTTCCTCCCTTGCCGTCGCTTTCCATTGGGCCCAGCACGACCCTACCTTTCTGTGGTTCACGCCGTGGTCGCGGAGTGTGAAGTCCGAATCGGGGAACGAGTTGATGGCGGGTGGCCCCGCAGGCTTCTCCTGCGCTAACAGAAGAAGGGACGAAAATAAGGCCATGATGCAGATCGCTCGACTCATGAATAGAAATTACCCTTTCAGACGACCTTTTATGAAACGCCCGTAAAGTCTGCTTTTGAGCAAGTTCCCAAAAACCAGGTCCGACGGCAAATCGGAATCTTTGTATGTTGGATAACAACTTCCCGAGCCAAAATCCTGTCAAGCCCCTGAAACGCAAAACCCCGCGTCAATCCAGCACATTCGCGTGGCGTATTAGTTAGGGGAACTCCACTATAATGAATGAAGGAAGACAAAAAAGCCCCGGCCCATAAGCCAGGGCTCTTTCGTTTTAAGCGGCGCTAGAACCCCAGAACTGGGCAAATTGGCCGTAAACCGTTTGGAATGAATAATCTGCAGGTAAGCCTTTTAGAATGAATTATTTGCGAAGGTTTACTTGCCGCAAACTACTCATAATAAAAGGTTTATACGCGGGTAATAGGGGGGGGGGCCCCCGGCAGAGGAGAGTAACAATGCGGACCCATCACAGCCCCAGCGCCCTACCGTCCCAGGGCCTCGTTCACATCCCGCACCAGGTTCCGCAGGTAGCTCCGCTTGTTCAGCAGTACCACCATCGCGTCTCTCGCTCGGAGCTTCGCTTCCTCATCCCCGGCATCCACGCCGGAGTCCCAGGCCGACCATAGCCCCTCCAACTCCGCCTGCGTCTCCACCATCTTTGCGTCGAAGCTGTCCTTCGCCGTCATCAGGTCGCGCCGCAACTCCGGCTCATCCTCACCCATCTGGTTCGCCGCGCGCATCTCCTGCAGCTGCATGTTCAGCTCGAAGACCTCCTCCAGCAACTCCGGAGGGACAATCTGCTTCTTCTGCTCGCCCGACGCCCGCGCCGCATCCGTCGCCGCCTTCGACTGCTCCTCCAGCTCGACCCCCTCAAGCGTCAGCAGATACTGCGTCCGCAAGATCGGGTCTTTCAGCGTGCGGTAAGCGTCATTCAGCAGCGAACTCTGCGCCAGCGCGGCCTCCTGCTCAGCTACCGGCTTCGAAGCGAAGCGATCCGGGTGCAGCTTACGGCTCAGCACATAAAACTGTTTCTCCAACGCCGCCACATCCAGCGTCAGCTTCCTCGGAAGATCGAAAAAAGAGAAATAATCCATCTACGCCGTAAAACTCGACCCACACCCACAGCTCTTGGTCGAATTCGGATTGATGAAATTGAACCCCTGCCGCATCAGCGTCTCTTCAAAGTCGAGCACCATGCCATGCAGATAAATAAAGCTCTTCGGATCAACGAAGATTCGTATCGCCTTCCCGTCGGTAGGATCGCCGACGGTCGCCAGCCCCTCACCGAACGCATAGACACGATCTCGCTCACGAGGCTGCGTATCGAAGCGAATGTTATAGCTCAGCCCCGAGCAGCCGCCACCCTGAATCCCCACCCGCAGTCCACCCTGCTCCGGCGAAACACCTTCCTTGGCCATCGCAACGCGAATCCGCTTCAGCGCCTTCTCGGTAATTTGAATGCCCTTCTGACCTGGCTCCTGCCCCTGCGCCGTCAGCACATTCATCCCCGCCAGCGGATTCTTCGCCTGGCCGGATGCAGCAGCCCGCTGGGCCTCCTCCATCTCCGCCGCGGTTTGTAGAGTCACCATCGCCATATCGCCGTCCTTGCCGCACCTACCAACAGAACACGGTAGCGACGCGACTGAAAAATGCGCCGCTACCGTTGTTCTCAACCCTGTACCGCCACTCAAAACTTAGTGAGCAACAGCAACCGATGCCGTCTCGGCAACGTTATTCTTCTTCTTCCAGTCGCCGATCGCCGCGCGGATCGCGTCTTCCGCGAGCACCGAGCAGTGAATCTTCACCGGAGGAAGCGCAAGCTCCTTCACGATATCCGTATTCGTGATCGCCAACGCCTCGTCGATCGTCTTGCCCTTCACCCACTCCGTCGCCAGCGACGAAGACGCAATCGCCGAACCGCAGCCGAACGTCTTGAACTTCGCATCTTCAATCACATTCGTCTCGGGATTCACGCGAATCTGCAGCCGCATCACGTCGCCGCACTCCGGTGCGCCTACAAGCCCGGTGCCAACCTCGGCAGCGCTCTTGTCCAGCGTGCCAACGTTTCGTGGATGATTGTAGTGATCTACGACCTTATCGCTATATGCCATCTTGTTTCTCCTGTCTCTAACTTTTCAGATTCCAAACTCTAAAGTGTAAATGCTGCCGAATTAGTGAGCAGCCCACTCAATCTTCGTGAGGTCTATGCCTTCCTTCACCATCTCATACAGGGGTGAAAGTTCCCGAAGCTTCAAAACCACATCGATTACCTTGTCCGAAACATAGTCGATTTCAGCCTTCGTGTTGAAGCGGCCAAAACCGAACCGGATCGAGCTATGCGCGACATCGTCGCCCAGACCCAGAGCCTTCAATACATAAGATGGCTCAAGCGTCGCCGAGGTGCAAGCAGAACCCGAAGAAACCGCAATATCGTTGATTCCCATCAAAAGGCTCTCGCCCTCAACGTAGACAAAGCTCATATTCAAGTTGCCCGGGAGATGATGATCCATGTTGCCGTTGACATGAACATAGTCCAGAGCCTTCTCGAACTTGGCCTTCATGTAGTCGCGCAGTTCCTTCTCACGCTTCGCCTCGGCCTCCATCTCTTGCCCAGCGATCTCGCAAGCCGCGCCCAGACCAACAATACCCGGAACGTTCAATGTACCCGACCGCATCCCGCGCTCATGACCGCCGCCATTGATCTGCTCCGAGATCTGCACCCGCGGATTGCGGCGGCGAACGTACAGCGCGCCCACGCCCTTCGGCCCATAGATCTTATGCCCGGAGAGCGAGAGCACATCGATATTGTCCTTCTGCACATCCACCGGAATCTTGCCGACAGCCTGGACCGCATCGGTGTGGAAGATCACACCCTTCTCATGGCACAGCTTGCCGATCTCTGCGATAGGCTGAATCACGCCAATCTCGTTGTTCGCGTACATGATCGAAACCAGGATCGTCTTGTCGTCGATCGCACGCTTCAGATCCTCCAGATCAATCAGCCCATCAGCCTGCACCGGCAGGTAGGTCACGCGATAGCCCTGCTTCTCGAGCTTCTTGCATGTATCCAGAACAGCCTTGTGTTCGGTCACCTGCGTGATGATGTGGTTGCCGCGCTCACGATACATCTCGGCGATTCCCTTTAGCGCGAGGTTGTTCGACTCGGTCGCACCACTGGTAAAGATAATCTCCTTCGCGGTCGCGCCAATCAGCTTGGCGATCTGCTCACGCGCCTTCTCCACCGCCTGCTCGGCCTCCCAGCCAAACATATGGTTGCGGCTCGCCGCATTGCCAAAAACCTTGCCGAAGTAAGGCAGCATTGCATCCAGAACCCGCGGATCCATCGGTGTCGTCGCGTGATTGTCCATGTAAATCGGCAGCGTTACGCCAGCCGGTAGTGGTGCAGAGGACTCGCTGATCACTACGCCGCTATTGCTCATCTCGTTGCTCATCGTATCTCCCAAACTCATGCTTCTGACTCGTCACTCCACTCAAACTGTCTATCGTCGGCAGCGTACGGCTAAACCGCAATGCTTACCAGACCACCGCCCACCGGCGCTCCCGGTCCAGCCTGCTCCGTATCCCCGGCTTCGATCAAATCCGCGATACGGATTCCATTCAACAACTCCTTGATGCTGTCGTTGACCTTGCGCAGTGGTTCTTTGATGGTGCAATGCCCGGCAAGGTCGCAAGTTCCGTGAATGGTAATGCAACTCGTAATGAAAAGCGGCCCATCAATTGCCCGAATGACCTCAAACGCTGTCATCTCCGTAGCACTACGAGAGAGCGCATAGCCCCCATTGGTCCCGGCATGCGAAACGAGCAGTCCAGCCTTTGCTAAGGTCTGTAGAATCTTCGCCAGCAACTGGGGCGGAATGTGATAAGCCTCTGCAATATCCTTGGCGCTGTGCGCGCTGCCGTCCGTCTGCTCTGCCAGATACTTCAGAGCCATCAGACCGTAATCGGCTTTTTTGGTCAGACGCAGCATGTCGGCTTCGAGCTCCCGCTCCCTTGAAATTGATGTAAATCAGACAATTCCAGTCCTAAATAGTGTACGTCCAAAATTCCGCATGTGCAACCGGAAGGGACAGCCCTCCGATTCAACGTTCCTTCCAGAGTTTTCACCCAACAAAACTCTGGAATCCAGGTTGACAAGGGGTCTGTGGACGCGCAAAATCCATACCATTCACATTTTTCTCCCCAAAATGACTGCCATCTGCAAACATCCCATTGTCAAAATCGTCGCCCGAGAGGAAGACGCTGAATTTGTTGAGTGTCAAAAGTGCGGAGAAGTCTTCGATTCGGCCGAGTACAGCGATATCGCCATCGAAGAAAAGTCTGCCCTCGCCGAGATCCCCTCAGACGACTAGACGACCGTCTGCTCTGGCGGTGAATTCATCCTGCGTAACACAATCCATGCATACTGGGCCGCAGAGAGCGGAGCCAGCACCGCGATTGCGCGCACCAGAACATCCCGCAGCGTCGCAAGCTGCAGTGACAGAAACAGCTTCTGACAGATCACCACAATCAGAGCGACGATCTGCACAAACGTGTTCAGCTTTCCCAACACGCTCGGCCGGAAGTCCCGCAGCGTTCCCGTCGCGAACAGCAGCGTAGCGATCAACAGAATCCCCACGTCGCGGCTGAAGACCAGAACCGTAACATATAGTGGAATCAGCCCCACATGCGTCAGCACCACAAACAGCGAACTCAGCAGCAGCTTGTCCGCAATCGGATCCAGATACAGCCCCAGCGTAGTCTTCTGGCTCAGCCATCGAGCCAGTAGCCCATCCAGCGCATCGCTGATCCCCGCCAACATGAACAGCGCAAACGACACGCCATAGTGCCCATCCAGAATCTCAATCAAAAGGAAGGGGATAATAAAGAGCCGCATCAGCGTAAGCAGGTTTGGCGCGGCGCGAAATTGGCTCAGAAAGGGCACGTTGCGGGGTCAATCCATCCTAACCCAACCCTGCCAAGGTTGCCCCAACGCCGATCTCCGTTTAGTCTTAGAAGACGCACAGGCGCGTAGCTCAGTTGGTTAGAGCGCTACCTTGACACGGTAGAGGTCAGGAGTTCGAGTCTCCTCGTGCCTACCATCCCTTTCAATAGGTTAGACCGAAGGCCGCGAAATTCTCGCCTGCTAAATCTCACCTGCCTCGATCTACCCATCGAGATCTATCCCTACTGAATGGTTTGACAGGCGGTCATTGCTCGCATGACCGAGTCCTTTGCCAACAGCATTGATTCGTTTACCAGGTGAGTGTACAGACCGAGTGTTGTTGTGAAATTGGAGTGACGGAGAAGACTCTGTACCGTCTTGACATCCGTACCCTTGTTGACCAACCAGCTTGCCAATCCGTGGCGGAAGTTGTGAAAGCCGAACCGTTGTCCCGGCCTAATCTTGACCCCGACGGCCAGCGCAGCCGGACGGAGATGATCAAACGCAAGAACACTTGCCGACCTTGGTTTCTGCCCTTTGCATCTCTTGCTGGCGAAAACCCAGTCGTCTGGCCTTCCGTACACCGTTTCCTTTTGCCAGTCCTGCAAAATGGTGGCTAGAAGATCGGTGAGCGGAACCGGAGCCTCTGAGTCATCCGTCTTGAGGCGCTCGACGATTGTTTTCGCAACCCAAACTCAACGGAGGTTGATCTGCTTGGTTTGGTAGTCGATATCCTCCCACTTCAAGCCCAACGCCTCACTGATACGAATGCCAGTGGCAGCAACCAAAATCGCGAGGGCTCGGTCTGCGCCGGATAGAGTCTCAAAGATTTTGGCAGCTGAAGATGGATCCAGCACAATTGGCTTATAGCTCGATTTCGCCGATTGCTCAACCCACCATATTGGATTTGACGATTCTGTTCGCGGCACGAGCCCGTACTTCTGGGCTTGTGTGTACACGATGGACATGAGGCGGCGTAATTTGTCCTTCGTGGGGTTTGCGAGCGGCAATGCGCAGCCAATGCTCTACTTCGAGCGGTTGGATATCGAGAGCCGGGATCGCACCCCATCGCGGTACCAGGTAATTATCAAAGCTATGTTTCACGGTGTATTGGGTTGTGACCGCCAGTTTCTTCGCACCATTGCTAAGATAGCTGGCGGCAAGATCGCCAAAGGCTAACCGACTACTGTTTTTCGTGGATGCGCTCTCTTGCTCGACATGGAAGTGGCACGGCGGTAAACCCGCTCAGAGCCGAATATGTTCAACAGCGCTCGAATCTTCGGCAGATAGAGCGCAGCCTTGGCTGCGATATCGTCATGGGCGCTCCGCGGAATGTGATTGTTTTTCGTGCGGAAGATGCTACGAAGACGTTCATCACGCGAAACGCGGAACTTCTCGATCTACTTACCCCACAGTTCGAAGAACAGTTGCGACAGTACAAAGAAGAGGACAGCTTCTTGGAGCTTGTGCGCCGCACCATCCAAGACAAGCTCACAGGTCATCGTCCTTCAATCGACGCAATTTCAAGAGCTCTCCATATGGGACCCCGCACATTGCAACGAAGACTCCAAGATTCGGGGTCGAGTTTTCAGCGCGTTCTGTACGAAGCGCGTCACCTGATGGCGCGTTACTACCTTAGCAACTCAGCCTTGGAACTGAACGAGGCCGCTTACCTATTAGGCTTCGAAGATCCCAACTCATTCGGACGCGCCTTTAGGAATTGGGAAGGCATGCCGCCGAGCGATTGGCGGGAAGCGCAAAGACCAACAAAGGTGATGTGATCGGTCCTCATGGCGTGGTCAGAGACATAAGTACCGACAAACGTCCTTCTCGTCCCTTGCGGATCGATGACTATAAGCCGACTTCTCGGCAGTTATCGCGTCTCTGTGAGTGCAGTGGCGAAAATGCACTCACCGAGATCGCCAATTTCAGATTGGGTTAAAGCCTGGGGCTCGCGTCCAACTCCGAGGCCCGCGCCAGCGCTTGCGTGTCGATGTATTCCCGGATTTTCATCACCTTGCCGTTCCGAACAGTGATGTCGAAGACCCAGTCGTCCTTGAACGCCTTATTCGTGGCCTTGATTTTCCCTGTAGCGACGCCGACGACCAGAACCCGTTCTCCCTGCGCCACAAATTCTAAGGGCTCCGGATAGGTCATTTCTATCTCTTCGGAAGCCTTCTGCAGCACCCCCGCCAATCCCGCGTGCCCGCGGTACGTGCCTGCCAGCGGCCAGTCCTCACCCGGAACGATCCACTCAATATCTTCTGCAGACAATGACAGCAGGCCTTGCTTATCCTCGCTGCCCATCGCTGCAAAGAAATCCTTCACAACCTGGACGTTCTTTTCAATGCTCATCAAGTCTCTCCTTTTCCCTTAGAACAAGCGTGTCCGCTCACTGCCCCTTCTTGAACAAATCCTGGAAGATGAGCGGACCCCAGGAGCGGCCGCGTGCGTGCACCAGCGCGCCACCCTCGTTGAGCTTCCCCAGTTTGACGGGTGCGAACCCGAGTTGTTTGGCTAGGTCCGCCACGGGGTCGATCGCGTCCTCGTCATCGCTCGACAGAAAGACGACCCGGTGGCCGCCCTCGACGACTGGATCGGTCGCCAGTATGGCCGCAACCAGGTGATTGAAGCCTTTCACGAGCTTGGCGCCAGTAAACGACTTCGCAACGAAGGCGGAGGACAGGAGACCGTCCAGTTCCTCAGGTGGGACTGGAAACGAGTTCATCGCGTCAATGACTGTCTTGCCTTTCCAACTTGACAGGACCTTCGCAATCTCGCGATGTTCTCCGAACGGAACCGCCAAGATGATTGTGGCGGCCCCGAGCGCATCCTGCAGCGACCTGGCGACGACCGTGGGTCCAACCGCCCGAGCCAGCGGCGCTAACTCTTCGGGCTGCCGCCGACTCGCGACGGTGACTTCGATGTTCTTACGGGCGAAGGCGTGGGCGAGGGCCTGGCCTATCTTGCCGAATCCTACGATGGCATAGCTCATGACGTGTCTCCGATACATGTTGATGTTGCTCTTGATTTCCCGGCTTTTAGATTGCGGAGAAGCCGCCGTCGACAGCCAACTCCACGCCATTCACGTAGCTCGATTCGTCTGAAGCCATAAAGAGCGCGACCGCCGCAATTTCCTCAGGACGACCCATCTTGCCGTGCGGGATCAGGGACTCAAACATATCCCTCGTCTCCTTGTCGAGGCGCTGGGAATCCGGCGTGTCGACCTGCCCGGGGCTCAGCACGTTCACGCGAATTTTCCTGCCCTTCAGTTCGTTGAGCCAGGTACGTGCAAAGGAGCGCAAGGCCGCCTTGCTCGCCGCATACACGCCGAAACCAGGAAACCCTTTCACGGAAGCAACGGAGCCGGTCATGATGATCGATCCGCCATCGTTGATCAACGGCAACGCCTTCTGAACCGTAAACAAGGTGCCGCGCACAATCAGGCCGAAGCCCGCATCGAAGTGCTCTTCCGTGATCTCGCCCAGCTTGGCGGCCTCGCCCTTGCCGGCGCTCGCGAACAGGATGTCGATCTTGCCCTTTTCCCGCTTGACTGTGTCGAACAGGCGGTCGAGGTCGTCGAGATTGGACACGTCGCCGCGCACGCCCGTCACGTTGCGGCCGATCAGCTTGACGGCCTCGTCGAGCTGCTCCTGCCTTCGGCCCACGATGAAAACGTAGGCGCCTTCTTCCACAAACCGCTTGGCGCTCTCAAGCGCCAAGCCGCTCGATCCACCCGTGATGACTGCAACCTTACCTTCAAGCTTTCCCATGATGACTCCCTTTGGTAGATATGGAACATTCAGTACCGAAGATCCCTTCGATTGCCTTTTGTTGGCCCGGGGAACTTCGATTGTTTGCGCGTGGCGCGGCGATGAGTGACTCGCCTCGAAGTAACGATTGAGATTTCAGATCGCCGTCATGCCGCCGTCGACGAACAACTCCGCCCCGTTCACGAAGCTTGAATCGTCTGAAGCAAGAAACAGAGCGACCGTCGCGACTTCCTCAGGCTGACCCATCGTTCCCCGCGGGATGAGGGATTCGAAATACTGCTTCGCTTCCTTGGTGAGAACTGCTTCCTGCATCGGTGTGGCAATAGCGCCGGGAACCAGCAGGTTCACGCGGATCTTTCTGTCCTTCAGCTCGTTGAGCCAAGTACGGGCGAAGGAGCGCAGCGCCAACTTGCTCGCCGCATACACGCCGAAACCAGGGAAACCTTTCGCCGCAGCATTCGACCCGGTCATGAAGATTGATCCACCATCGTTGAATAGTGGCAACGCTTTCTGCACCGTGAAAAGTGTGCCGCGCACGTTCAAGTTGAAGGTCTTGTCGAAGTGCTCCTCGGTGATCTGCCCCAGCGGCACGGGCTCCCCTATGCCGGCGCTCGCGAACAGGACGTCGATCTTGCCCTTTTCCCGCTTCACGATGTCGAACAGCCGATCGAGGTCGTCGGGATTGGCCGCGTCACCCTGGACGCCGGTTACATTCCGTCCGATGACCTTGATTGCCTGGTCGATCTGTTCCTGCTTCCGTCCCGTGATGAAAACGTAAGCACCCTCTTCCACGAAGAGCTTGGCGCTCGCCAGCGCCATACCGCTCGTCCCACCCGTGATGACTGCAACTTTTCCTTCAAGCTTTCCCATAATTGCCTCCCTTTGGTGGATGTCCAGCATCCACTACTGAGGAGTAGAGTTCTTTGGCAGTGGACGAGAACTGCTCGAATGTCCAAACATTTTGTCTATTCGTCCAAGAGAAGGAGGCTAATGTGGATCCCATAAGCGACATCTTTAGAACCATGCACATCACAGCTTTCGGTCAGCACAGACTCGAAGTTACCGCTCCATGGGGCTTAGTCCAAGAGAAACAGGCCGAAGAACAGGCCACTCCGTCTGGAGACAAACATACACCCACAGACTTGGCGCACTTCGCCATGCTGTTACGCGGGAACTGCTGGCTCAATGTCGAAGGCATGTCGGATCCGATTCCGTTGACCGGTGGCGACTGCTTCTTGCTGGCCCGCGGCACTTCGATCGTCATGCGCGATAGCCCGCGAACACGTCCAAGGTCAACTTTCCGCGAAATCGCCAAGATAGCCAACGACAATGTCGTTCATTACGGAGGTGGTGGCACACCGACGACAATCGTCTGTGGATCCTTTAGTTTCGATCGCCGCAGCCTGAGGCCCATCACCCAGTTGTTGCCGAGCTTCATTCTGGTCAAGGCCGATCAGGCACGCACACTTGCTCTTCACAACACTGTGCAGGCGCTGGCATCAGAGATGGCAGAACAGGCGCCCGGATCTGGAGTGGTCGCAACTCGGTTGGCCGAGGTTCTATTTATCCAGCTACTCCGGGCGCATATCGCGTCCGGGCCGGAACACAACAAAGGATGGCTTCGTGCCGTCTTCGATCCTCAACTGGGCACTGCCCTCAGAGTCATTCACGACAGAGTGAATACAGCCTGGACGGTCGAATCGCTGGCCGCAGCCGCGGGTATGTCTCGCTCCGCATTCGCAGCCCGTTTTAGAGAGCTACTCGGACAAACACCGCTGGAGTATGTGACTGGATGGCGGATGCAGAAGGCGATGCAGTTACTCGAACAGCGCGACAAAAAGCTCATAGACGTAGCGCGGTTGGTCGGTTACGAGTCCGACGCTGCCTTCAGTAAAGCGTTTAAGCGAGTTGTTGGGGTCAATACTGGTGAATACATCAAACGTGCTCGTGAAGGCCGCGCCAATGGCGGAACAGCGGAAGCTTTTTGAAGCGGAGGACTCTGACTTTGGTGGCGGTGCCCCAAGTGCCTCGCGTTCACGAACGGAACATAGCGCTTGCAAAATCGACCGGAGGACCACGATCAGTCCTCGTCATAGGCAGGCTCCAGGTACCATCCGAAACGATGCTTGCCAGTTGGCCCGAACATGAAATCCCCGGTACATTCTGCCGCAAGGTTGGGCGCGAATGTAGCCGTACCACCGCTGAAGTTCCAGTTGGTGGATGCTCCTACCCCCAGGATCGCCACCGTATCGTCGCTATCTTTAAAGGTTTTCGTTGGGTTAGCAGAGGGATCGTTCTGCGCTGTCTGCCCAAGGGCATGCAGACAGCACAGTAGAAAAACGTACGCTCCTACAAGCGTGAACGCGCGTATACGCGTGGGAAGTCTCCAGGTTCAATGTTGATTCGATCCGCGACAAAAATGCGGAAGATGTGAGCTAGGAGATAGCCAGGCGTGGCGGTCGAAAGACTGTGGAACGCGGCGCCAATGCGGGACGCGGCAATTCAGGCTGAATGCCGGTGAGTACGACAGCACGGTTGCTAGCTTTCACGGAAAGTTGGTAATTGGCATGTCGGACAAGTGGTCTTCGGTTGTCACTTTGGCGACAAGAGGCCGTGGGTGTTGAAAAAGTCGATTTTTCTGAAAACCGATTCGAAATGGGCGACCAGAAATGTATAGGCGGCCGGGGAAAATTGTTTATAGGGTCATCCCAGCGCGATGTTTCTGAGCACGGTTTTCCGGGAGCGAGTTTTTCAATACCCAAAAGGCCCAATGCACTCATTGATCAGTTCTGCGGCGAATACAGGATCGGTCCCGGTATACGCGCATATGTGGAGTGGTTTCGAGGGTCCAATAACAGGAAAAATCTGTGCGTTTGTAGCGTTATAGCGCGGTTGATGTCTCGCAATTTCAATGAGTTGCGTGACGTTGCCGAAATGGCATAGAAGCAGCCATCCCAAATTGCGGTCGGAAAGTTTATCTACATTCCCGTCCAGGTGAACGGCTCAGGCCCTCTTTGGTTCTGCTTCGATACGGGCGCGCCCAACAGCATCATTGAGAAGCCGCAGCTCAGAAGCTGAACATTGGAATACGGTCCGGCGGCTCGATTCACGGCGTCGGAAAAGGAGAAGTGTCTGGTGGCGACGCCGGCGAAGTCACACTGACTATTGCTGGCCTAGTCACCAGGATTCCGCACGCGAAAATCGTCGACCTCTCCAAAGTACCAGTTCCGGTAAGGATAGATGGCTTACTCGGCGCCGAATTCCTGGAGCAATACGTCGTCAAAATCGACCCGGCGCTACTCGTTCATCGATTTCGTCCCTTCGTTAACCAGTTCAACTTGGTCTTTTGCCGGAACAAGACGCGCTGGTAGGGACCGTGGTTGTCGTCCATCCGTACGTAATAAAGATAAGGAGTGTCTGTAATCGTCATAAAGCTCGAATCCGTCGATCTTGGATCGATCAGTGAAAAATACGCATAAGACCAACTTCCTTCAGGCTCCCGCCGGAGCATCTGGTTCATAGTTAGCGCCAGGGCGGGCTTGCTCCAATGCACAAAGTCCGGCGTGGTCGTGAAGTAAACGCCCGGCGGACCGTACGCGGTCTCCACTGGAGTGAACTGCGTCCCAATAAACAAATGCGCTGCCTCGTAGTAGTTGAACCCCGACAAAAACTCTATATTCGGCACCGAAACGCAAAGATGAGCCGCCGGATTAGCCACCGGTCCGCGGTAGGGATCTGCGAACACAACATTGAATCCCTTTCCATCCCAGCCGCGCCAGGATGATGCGTCCTGGATATTCACTGTGCGAATCGGGCAACTACCTCCGGGATTCAGGCAAGGCCGCAACCCCTTGCCGTCGCCGCAATTGGGCGGCCACGTCCACCCGTTCAGCGCGTCGTAGTACCATCCGCCAACCTTCACGATGTTGGCGTCGACGCTGCACCCCTCAGGCCCCTGATTTACCTGATACTTATATGGAAGGCTCAAAAGATAGTTCGCAGGTGGCTTCGGGCGGGCGAAATGATAACCGCCATCTTCCGACAGGTTGAATGTCTGCATGTTGTACCAGCAGGTAAAGGTGTCCGTCTTCCCTGCGCACTGGCCATGCTCCCAGCCGTGATATTCCATGTGCCCCAGGGCCACAACCCGTTTTCCATCCACGTTGTAGAACGCATTGAGCCAGGTGTAGTCGTTGTAGTCCGCAATGTTTCCGTCATGTGGAGTTTGATAGACAACCTGACAATTGTGCTTCACGGTTTCGAGCGTTGCTCCGAGCCCCGCGCGCGTCACGTAGTGCGAAGCGATCAGGTGGATCGTCCCTTTGTAGTCTCGAAAGGCGCGCGCCGCGGCGTCGGGAATGTCGATCTGCTCGCAAGAATCCTTCCTGGTGTCGAAGGCCGCCACAGGAGGACCATCGAGAAAGTTAGGTGTGGGCGGATCGGGCGGCCATTTCGGCATCGGAAGACTAAAATTTCCTGACCCTGCAATCGCGGCGTTCCCGACGTTGCCCGCGACCGCGATCCCGTGTACGTAGAGCTTCTTGTTTTGAAACGTCCTCAACAGTTGGTTCGGCAGCGGAATCCGGAAACGGTGTTTGCCCCCATTCGCGTGGCACTCTCGGTCCACGGCAGGTTCGTTCGCCAGATTTGCCGTGCCTGCAGTAACAAACGTTCCTGGTGGCTTATCACCCGCGGCATGGTCGGCGTAAATATTAACATCAATGGAGCCTCGCTGGCCCTCCTGGCAAGCCCAACCAGACGCGTAGTATTGGTCGCCTTGGAACTGAACGCCGTCAATGACTCCGGTCACCGGTCCCGCGTGAGCGTTTTGAGCTGGCGCTGCCGAGGAGGCGACTGCGAGATCGATCCCTCCCGTTGCGAGGGAGAAAAACAGCCAAAACATCCTAAACACACTTGTGGCGTTGGACATAGCGACCTTTCAGTGCTTATCGGAGAAAAGCAACGGGACTCTGCATATTGCACGTTTCAAGCCTACGATGAGCTCGGAGAGAATTGAAGCCCCGGTTGTTAAGACCCCAAAAGAAATCGAAGGTTCCGGCAGATTCTATAAACCAGGCTATCCGTAAAATCGACTTACTGAATGTATGCAGCGAATGGGATTCGCCTGCTCTTTTGATCCTCGATTGATGTCAAATCGCCAATGCGCTCATCGAACGTGGCTTTGTCTTTGTCGCTATGCAGATGGGATTTAGGGGGAAACTTCTGTTAGCGCACGGCAGAGGTTTTCGACCGAGACTCTCCCATTGGGTGCTGAAACATGCCTGAATGGTTAACTCAGGCCGTTTATGAGGTAGCCGGCGAGACTTGCCGATTTCCGTCGAAGCGGGGCGCTCAAGCGGGCATCGAAAGAACTATCAAGGGACAAGTTTCTAGTTGGTGAATCTCGATCTTGTTCATTCGTACAAACTGGATGACGCATCAAGAACTGCACGCGATGAGCGACTCAATTTTCACGCTACTGAGATTCGAAATGAAGAAGAACTTTACCAAGACATCCGGGTCTAGTCGGATATTGTCGTGTAGATATCCATCACTTGATATCTTCGGATTGGCATGGTGTCGATATGAGTCGTTACGCTCGCATTTTTGCTTCCATGGTTCTCAGTCAAGTGTAGTTCAGCAACGAGTGAAGGAACTTCGGCTAGTGATAGAAAAAGAAATGCGCCATCTTAACCGTAGACATCGTTTGAATGTCTTTTTGAATGCCATGGTGATGGGATGTGTGATCTTCTGCGCGTGCTCCAATTCCGCCGCACAAGGCCCCATCCCGAAAAGCACAGCATCCCCTCACGCGATTGCACCGCATTTCTTAGGCGTCAACATCGAGAACAGCTACTCGAACCCTGTTCCCTTTTGGGACGATCCCAAGTTGCAACGCACTATCAAGGAGACTGGAATTGAGACGGTTCGCTTTCCTGGCGGAGATGTTAGCAACTACTGGGACTGGAAGAACGGAATCGTCTATCCGCTGGGCAAAGCCAGCAAGACACAGGACACAGGACACAGGACACACTAAGTGCTCTCGCAGATCTGACCCACACCACCGGGACCTATCCTGTCTACTGCCTGAACGTCATGACGCTAAACAATGCCGTGCTGCAGCGCGCGAACCTGCCGCAGGCGATGGCAAACCAGCTCCAGATGCTCGACGCAGCACGCGGGTTGAACTTGCCGGTGGAAGATCTGGAACTTGGCAACGAATTCTCCTGGAGTTCTCCAGACCATGACAAAGCATTTCCCACGGCAGCCGACTATGTGTCGCAGATGAATGAATGGACCGCTAATCTTAAGCGCACGCATCCCAACGCGCACATCGCTTCGGTCGGCTCTATTCCTTCATCGGGAGATGCGCGCACCAAGAACTGGAACGACGCGGTGGTCGGCAAGATCCGTGATGTAAACACCGTGACGCTCCATCGCTATGACAGCATCCTCGACGGTGGAATCCGGAATGGAACTTCGGCGGATACAGTTCTCAGCAATGCCTTCAGCGATTGGGCTAAGATCGTTTCGGGTGAAGTGAACCCGATCGAGAAGGCCAAACTGCGTATATGGGTTACTGAGTTTGGAGGATTAAGAGACTGCACCTCGAACGCTCAGTTCACAGGCACATGGCTGGAGGCAATCTATCAGGCTCAGATGGCCATCCAATTCCTGTCGACCTCTTCGATCGATCAGATTGAGCTTTACAACGCCACAGGAAGTACTAGCTCGCTCATGTTCCAGAACACATCGTCGTACTGGAACGCATGTCTCAATAAGAACATGACGTTCCACGCGACGGGCGGCGATCTGACCGCCACAGGACAGATCTATGCTGTCTTCGGTGGGGCTCTGAAACAGGCGAAGACTCATGCAATCACTGTTTGAGAAAACGTTTTCTCAGAGTCGATAGAAAACTACTCGCTACGCCAAAAGAATGTCAAGTGATTTTGAAGATTCTTTTGCTCTGTGCGCGCAGCAACCGTGTCGGAAGTGCCGATTCCCTGTTTTGTCTCGGAAGGGCGAAGAGAGGCCTGTTCAATGGATTCAGGTATACGTATACTCACTCACAATGAAAAAAAGTACAAAAACACGTAAACGTGAGCTCGCACCGGGCCGCATGGATATCCGAGATGTCGCTCGCCGTGCAAATGTCTCCAGTGCCACGGTTTCACGCACGATCAACCAGGTCTCGACCGTGAATCCTCAACTGGCAAAACGTGTTTGGCAGGCAATTGAAGATCTGAACTATTTCCCCAACACTCAGGCTCGCGCGCTCGTGTCCGGACGTAGCCGGATCCTGGGACTAATCATCTCCGAAATCACTAACCCGTTTTTTCCTGAATTGATCCAGCAGTTTGAAGACGTAGCCGTCGAAAGCAACTACGAGGTGCTGATCGGCTCAACGAACTACGATCCCAAGCGAATGTTCCGTTGTATCCGCCGGATGCTAGAGCGAAAAGTCGATGGCGTGGCTATCATGACGTTTGGCATTGAGGCGCCATTGCTCGACGAGCTGGCAGCGCGGCAGGTTCCTTTGGTGTTCATCGATACAGGTCCCGATTCTCCCTTTGTGCGGACTTTGAAGGTGGATTATCAGACCGGCATTCGCCAAGGAGTGCAGCATCTCGCGGCCTTGGGACACCGTCGCATCGCATTCATTACGGGTCCGTTGGCGCTGCACTCTGCGAAGGCGCGACGCGATGCTTTCGCCAAAGCGATGCGCGAAATAGGCGTAACCGTGAGCCCGGAGAGTATCGTCGAGGGCGCCCACACACTCGAGGGAGGCACGGAGGGCATGCGTATTCTGGCACGCAACAAGCACATGCCTACGGCGGTCATGTGTTCCAACGACATGACCGCAATTGGTGTCCTGCACGAGCTCTACAAGACCAATACCCGGGTGCCTGATGAGATTTCAGTCATCGGATTTGATGACATCCGTATCGCTGAATTCACCTTTCCCCCTTTGACCACCATTCAAATGTCGTGTTCCGATATTGCGCGTTCGGCCATAGAAGCTTTGCGCGCGGGAATCGAAAAACCCAACGATGCTTCTGCAGCAAGGGAATGGACGATCACAACGCGATTGATCGTCCGCCAGACCACGAGTTATCCACGTGGAACCATGCTCGACAATCAGCAGCAATCAAAGCCCTCGCGCCGGCGCCGCTCCAACTCCTGAATTCGGAATTCTGAGAGGTAATCTTGACCACTCGAAAACTGTGCCTCTGCGCCTCCCTCGGCCTTTTGTTAGCTTCACAGACCACGTCCTCACAAGTCCAAGGACAGTCGCTCCCTGCTGGCAAGCATCCTGCATCTCGTTCACAATCAGGCTCCGCTACCCAGCTACCGAAGTTGCCCAACGTCCTGTATGGCGTGGCCTACTATCCCGAGTACATGCCGTACGACCGGCTCGATACCGACGTCGCTCTCATGAAGCAGGCCGGCATCTCCGTCGTCCGCCTAGGAGAATCCACCTGGAGTCTTTGGGAGCCGGAGGATGGACATTTCGACTACGCCTGGATGGATCGCGTCGTCGATGCCATGGGGAAGGCCGGCATAAAAGTGATCATGGGAACGCCAACCTACTCCATTCCTTCGTGGCTCTACAAGGCGCATCCCGAGATACTCGCGCGTCCCCTGGGCGGCGCGCCTGTCTTCTACGGCATGCGCCAAAACATGGACACAGACAATACAACCTTCCGCTTCTATACAGGAAGAATCGTGCACAATCTGGTCGAACACTACCGCAACAATGCCGCCGTAATCGGCTGGCAGATCGACAACGAGACTTCTTCGTATGGTGCTTCCAATCCCCACGTCTTCACTGGCTTCGTCGACCATCTCAAGAGCAGGTTCTCGACTCCGGAAAATCTAGATAAAGCGTGGTTTCTGAACTACTGGGGACAGGACATCCACAGCTGGGATGAACTGCCTACACGAGACAGCGTACAGGTCACGGGATACAAGCTCGAATGGTCTCGCTGGCAGCAGATGCGGGTCACCAACTACCTTTCATGGCAAGCCTAACTGGTGCGGCAGTATCGGCGCCCTGACCAGTTCGAATATGGGTGGCGAGTCGCAGTCCCTTACTGGCGACTACATTCGATCTTTCAAGCACGGCAACTACCTGGTTACAGAGACCAACGCTCAGACTACCGACTGGACCTCCGCATGGCAGTACCCGCCTTATGATGGCCAGTTACGCCAAGACGTCTACACCCATCTTTCGAACGGCGCCGACATGGTCGAGCACTGGCACTGGCACTCCATCCACTCCGGGCAGGAGACTTACTGGAAGGGCGTCCTCGGCCATGACCTCGAACCGAACCGCGCCTACGCCGAGGTCTCGCGGACAGCTCACGAGCTCGACCGCATCGGCCAGCATCTGGTCGGCCTTAAAATCACCAACCAAGTCGCCATTCTCTACAGCGTAGATTCGGCGAATGTCCTGGACTTCATGCCCTTTTCCCACAGTGCCGGGCCGCAGTGGACCTCCAGTCCGCCGGCCGCCGACTACGGCGCCCTCGTCACACAGATGCATCGCGTCCTGTACAACCTGAACATCGGCACAGACTTTGTCTTTCCCGAGGACGCTGACTTCTCGAAATACAAGGTTCTCATCGTGCCTGCGCTATATATCGCGCACGCACGCCCAGCCTCTCGCATACTACGATCACCCGTTCTTCGGGCACTGGCCCGCCATCACCCGCAACCAGTTCGGGTCCGGCACATTGACCTACGAGGGCACCTGGCTCAACGAGAAGCGTCAGACTGCTGTAGTCTCGCAGGTACTCGGCCTGGCAAGCCTGCTGAACTCAGACCAGACCCTGCCGTCAAGCGTACGCGTCACTCTAGAAACCGGCAAAATTTTCTGCAAGAAGCGGGCCAATGGCTTCGTTCATCTCTCCTCGATAACGGCCAGGCCCCAAGGGGGCGATGCTTAGAGATGTTCCGTGCACAGCCGGTTTGCCGGAGGTAAGCTCTGTACCCGTGCCATACGAATAGGGAACACTTTTTGAGCGATGGTGGGCACTGACTCGGTCGCACGTAGCGGGCCCAGCAAAGGGTATTTCTTGACAATTGGCGGATCCAACTCCTAGGATGTCTTTCGCAGCTGAGAATACGTTTACTCGGCTTCGCAAAAAGATAGGCAAATCGTGACTTCAATCGCGGTAAGGAAGCGTTTTCCTGAAATTTAACATTTATTACTCTCTCCGCCATTTGGCCAGCCATCAGATACACAGAAGAACAACAGGACTATGACGAATTTGAAGACGCTTGAAGTGTGGTTCGTAACCGGAAGCCAGCACCTGTACGGGCCCGAGACCCTGGAGAAGGTTGCGGCTAACGCACAGGCCGTCGCCGCGTCACTCGCGCAGGAGACCTCGATGCCGTTAAAAATAGTGTTCAAACCAGTGGTCACCACGCCGGAGGAGATCCGCGGCCTCTGCCGGGAGTCGAATAATGCAGAGCATTGCATCGGCCTGGTCCTGTGGATGCATACCTTCTCGCCCGCGAAGATGTGGATCGCTGGGCTGAGCGCGCTTTCCAAGCCGTTCCTGCAACTCCACACTCAGTTCAACCGTGAGCTACCATGGTCCACCATCGACATGGACTTCATGAACCTGAATCAGGCAGCCCATGGAGACCGTGAGTTCGGCTTCATCACTGCGCGTCTGCGGCTGGCGCGAAAGGTGGTTGTAGGTTTCTGGAAAGACCCCGATACAGTGTCCGAGGTTGCCGCCTGGGCGCGTGCGGCTGCTGGTTGGCATGAATCGCAGCATCTGAAGGTCGCGCGTTTCGGCGATAACATGCGCCAGGTAGCCGTCACCGAAGGCGACAAGGTAGCCGCACAAGCACATTTCGGGTACTCGGTAAACGGATATGGCGTCGGCGATTTGGTCGCGCGCATCGATGAGTTCAGCGATGCGGAGACAGACGAGCTCGTCGCAGAATACCGCGATGCATATTCCATTGCGAAGCAGCACGATCGCCCGCGGTCGCTGCTTGATGCCGCCAGGATCGAGCTCGGCTTGCGCGCATTCCTCGACGAGGGCGGATTTGGCGCTTTTACCGATACGTTCGAGGACCTCCGCGGAATCAAGCAGCTGCCGGGAATCGCAGCTCAACGGCTCATGGCTGACGGCTACGGTTTTGCTGGCGAAGGCGACTGGAAGACAGCCGCTCTGGTGCGCATCATGAAGGTTATGGCCGAGGGCATGAGCGGTGGAACCTCCTTCATGGAGGACTACACCTACGACTTCAGCGGAACCCCAAAGGTACTGGGCTCGCACATGCTCGAGATCTGCCCGTCCATCGCCGCCGCCAGGCCGTCGCTGGAGGTACATCCGCTTGGCATCGGCGGAAAAGATGATCCGGTGCGACTAGTATTTACCGCGCCTGCAGGGGCTGCTATCAATGCGTCCATCATCGACATGGGCACTCGTTTCCGCATGTTGGTTAACGAAGTCGATGTCGTCGAGCCCGAGCAGAGCCTGCCGAAGCTGCCCGTCGCGCGCGCCCTCTGGATCCCCAAACCCAACCTAAAGGTCGGCGCCGCTGCCTGGATCTATGCCGGCGGCGCCCATCACACCAGCTTCAGCCAGGCACTTACCCTGCAGCACATGGAAGACTACGCGGAGATCGCCGGCATCGAGTGCATCCGCATCAATGCCGACACAACACTCCACCAACTCCGTCAGGAACTCCGTTGGAATGACGCAGGAATCGTTCGGTACTGATGCTCACCCTTGACAGTCGCGGCGAAGGCCTCACATCTCTCACAGAAAGGCGGCACAACAGATGCTCGAGCAGTTGAAGGAAGCCACGCTGGAAGCAAATCTTGAGCTGGTGCGCAGCGGGCTGGTGCTCTACACCTTCGGCAACGCCAGCGGCATCGACCGCGAAACCCGTCTCGTAGTCATCAAGCCCAGCGGCGTGGACTATCACGATATGAAGCCGGAGCATATGGTCGTCACGGACCTTCAAGGTAACATTGTCGAAGGTTCGCTCCGTCCTTCGAGCGATCTGAAGACACATCTCGAGCTGTACAAAGCCTTCAGCGGCATCGGCGGCGTAGTGCACACGCACAGCGAGCATGCCACGGCGTGGGCTCAGTCGGGCCGCGACATCCCTCCACTCGGCACCACCCACGCCGACTACTTCCACGGGCCGGTGCCATGCACCCGCGAGCTGACCGATGACGAAATCAACGGCGACTACGTCCTGAGCACGGGCACAGCCATCCTCGAGCGCTTCGCCGACGTCGACCCTCTGGCGGTGCCCGGAGTGCTCGTCGCAGGCCATGCTCCGTTTACCTGGGGCACCAGCCCACGCGATGCCGCTCACAACGCCGTCGTGCTCGAAGCCGTCGCGAAGATGGCCTTCATTACCGTACTGCTCAACTCGAACTCCAGAGTGTCGGAGGCGCTGCTCGACCGGCATTACTTCCGCAAGCACGGCGCGAAGGCAACCTATGGACAAAATTCTTAGACTGTAGTCTTTGGTTGCTTACGCATTCCGGATAGGTTTCTATGGCTATTGTTGCCGGTATTGATTTTGGGACGTTGAGTGTCCGCGTCACGCTGCTGGACTCCGTTCGCGGACGGCTGGGAACCGCCCTGGCCGATTATCCGCTGCACCGCCGGCGTGAAGATCCGGACTATGCCACCCAGTCGCACACCGACCAGATGAACGGACTGGTGAAGGCCACGCGCGACGTGCTGGCCGAGACAGGCGTCCGCGGCGAAGACATCGTGGCCATGGCACTCGATACCACCGGCTCAAGCGTCGTCGTGGTCGATGACGCGCTCCAGCCCCTGGACGAGTATTACCTCTGGTGCGACCATCGCGCGCATCGCGAGGCGCACGAGATCACTGGAAAGGCCCACGCCATGAAGCTTGAGGCTATCGACTGGTGTGGTGGCGTGTACTCGCACGAATGGGGCTGGGCCAAGCTGCTGCATTGGCTTCGCAACGCCGATGACGCGAAGCGCGCGAAGTTTGCCACTGCGCTCGAACACTGCGACATGGTGGCCGCAACACTCACAGGCGTCCGCAGCCCGTCTGACCTGAAGCGCAGCGTCTGCGCCATGGGTCACAAGTGGATGTGGAACCCGAAGTGGGGCGGCCTGCCCTCTGAGGAGTTTCTGGTCGCGGTCGATCCCCTGCTCAAAGGCGCGCGCGCAAAGATGGCTGGTGAATACCTAACCTCGGACCACATCTACGGCGGCCTCGCAGAGCAATGGGCCGCGGAGATGGGCCTGCGCCCTGGCATCCCCATTCCGGTCGGTGCCTTCGACGCCCACTGGGACGCGCTCGGCGCAGGATGCAAAGAAGGCGACCTCGTCAATGTAGTCGGCACCTCTACCTGCATCATCGCCATGGCCCAGAAGACTGAGCTTATCCCCGGCGTATGCGGCATCGTGCCGGGCAGCGTGGATCCGAAGCTCACTGGCATCGAGGCGGGACTCTCCGCCGTTGGCGACATCTTCGAGGCCATCGCGCGACGCGCGGGAACCGACGTCAAGCAGCTTGCCCAGGGGCTCGAGGCCTACAAGCCCGGCCAGACCGGCCTGCTGCGCATGAGCTGGGACAACGGCGACCGCACCGTGCTCGTCAACCCTGAGCTCGGAGGCCTGACCCTCGGATGGAACCTGATGCACACCGCGCAGGATGAGCTCTTCGCGGCCATTGAAGGCTCGGCCTTCCATACGCGCATCATCCTGGAGCGCATGGCCGAGCACGGCGTGCCGATCGAGCGTGTTATTAACGCCGGCGGCATTCCACAGAACAACGCTGTGCTGAACCAGGTGTACGCCAATGTGCTGAACAAGCCGGTCCTGGTGCCGAACGGAACCCCCACAAGTCTCGGCTCAGGCATCGTGGCTCTCACCGCCGCAAGAGTCTTTCCATCGATCGAAGCCGCGCAGCAGAAACTGTGCCTTCCCTTCAGGACCTTTATACCTGGACCAAAGGCGGTCAAGCGATATGAACTGCTCTACCAGCTCTATCGCAAGCTCTACTTCGCGCTCGGATCGCGCAATGCCGATGCCGTCACGCTCGGCGATGTACTGCCGCAGCTTCGTCACATCGCGCATCAATCAAGAACGGAAGACTAGGAATCTCACTTATGCCGCTAGCCCTGTATTTCTTCGCGAGCCGCACGCTCACATTTGTCTCCGCCGGACATTGCAATTCTTCTTCTCTACTTTGCGATTGTTCTCTTTATCGGTTTCTATGTGAAGGATTCGGCGAGTACAAGTGAAGAGTTTTTCCTTGCTGGTCGAGAGATGACGGCATGGATCGCGGGCCTTAGCTTCGTGTCGGCCAACCTTGGTTCGCTCGAGCTAATGGGTTGGGCAGGGTCGGCGTACCAGTAACGGCATCCTGGCGACGCACTGGTACTGGATAGGGGCCATTCCTGCGATGCTGTTTCTCGGCATTGCAATGATGCCCTTTTATTACATCTCTAAGACGCACTCGGTGCCAGGGTATCTGCAACTGCGCTTCGGTGAAGGTGCTCGGGCCCTGTCGGCAATATCGTTCGGATTCATGACCGTATTGATGAGTGGTGTGAACATGTACTCCATGGCGCTGGTTATGAAGGTCGTGCTCGGCTGGGATATCAACTTCTCTATCTGGGTAGGCGCAGCGACGGTAGGCCTGTATGTGATGTTGGGCGGCCTGCGCTCGGCCATCATCAATGAGGTGCTGCAGTTTGTGCTCATCTGGGCTGGAGCTGCCCTGATCCCCATTGTTGGCCTCATCGAGGTTGGCGGATGGCACAACCTCAAAGCGCAGATCGCGGCCAATCTGCCACACTACCGAATATACGCACATGTGGTCCACTCTGGGCTCCTTCTCGGCGAACCAGATGGGCGTGCATTGGACGAGCATCGTCTTCGGGCTAGGCTTTGTTATCAGCTTCGGCTACTGGACCACGGACTTCCTCGTCGTCCAGCGCGTGCTTTCGGCCAATGACCTTCGCGCAGCGCGTATGGCTCCAATCATTGGCGCGGCCTTCAAGATGGCAGTACCCATCATCGTGATCATCCCCGGACTGCTCGCGCTTGCCGTGCTGCGCAACCCCGACGGGTCATTGATGAAGCTCGTGCCTGAGTCAGTCGCGCTGCCGTCACCGGCCAGTACAGCTACAACGAGGTGCTGCCACTCATGTTGGTGCGCTACTGCGGTCCAGGGTTGCTTGGTCTCGGCATCACGGCGCTGGTCGCAGGCTTCATTTCCGGTATGGCTGGCAATGTCACTGCATTTTCCACCGTATGGACCTACGACCTCTACAGTGCCTACCTGAAGAAGGACGGAACGGACAAACACTACGTGTTCATGGGCCGCATCTCAACTGTCGTCGGCATGCTTGCCAGCGTGGGTACCGCGTACTTGGTTATGAACGCGGCCTCCATTATGGATTACGTCCAGGCGCTCTTCAGCTTCTTCATCGCGCCGCTATTCGGCACGGTGATATTGGGCATGCTATGGAAGCGTGCTACCGCAGCGGCGGATTTTGGGTCTGCTCTGCGGCACCGTGGCTTCAATCGGCATGTGGGCATGGGTGCAGCGGCACGCTGGCGCGCTGCGTTACATCGCCCTCTCACCCGACGCCAAACCCATGGCTGAGAACCTCTACCGCGCTCTGTGGAGCTGGCTCGTCTGCGTACTTGTAACAGTCGCCGTTAGCTACATGACCAAGCCCAAGACCAAAGCCGAGCTCAAGGGCCTGGTCTACGGCGCAACAATTATCCCCCACGACGGAGCCGCAGCCCTCTGGCAGAAGCCGATCTTCTGGGCCATCGTCGTCGGCACCGTCTTCTTCATCCTCAACTTCATCTTCTGGTAAGGAGTGCGCAACATGTCGGATCCAACGGGATACATCCAGTCTCCATCTACCTCCAGCACTATTACAAAGGGACCCGCACGCCGCCGGGATCCGCTCTCCATCTGGTTCTTCGTCTGCTCGCCCTGCCTCGTCTACGGACTAGTGCTTATTCCCATCGGGATTTACCAGTTTCGGCACCCACCCGCTGTCGTGCTTCCTCAGCTCCACGCCACCTTATGGTGGGGAATCGGCATGACCGTCTTCGGCGTCTTCTACGCAACCCGATTTAGGCCGAGAGTGGTATCTGTTGCGCCCAAGCCACGAAAGGCCAGCGCCAGAAGTCTCTTCACACGCTTCTCCGGTTGGGTTCGGAGGGATTCGCCGTAAGAGTCCGACAAGCACCAGAAAAATTCTCGCGATCGGTTCAAGAGCGAATCTCACCTGAACCTTCGTATTGTGGGAGCGACCCTTCCGAATAGCGAATCGACGCGGCTAGACGTCGTATTGAGTGGCCCGGTGGTGCTTGTAAGCTGCGCGCGCTTGAGCGTATTGCGATGCCAGGACAGGATCGGGTGAGGCTGTTCGTTGGTTATCGAGCTTGATGCAACGATCGCAGATTTCGATGAAGGTCTCCGGCGAGCCCATATCGCTGCGAGCGGCGAAGATGGCTTGAATGCAAGCGCCGAGACAGCCGGCCTCTTCTTCAAGAGGAACCTGAACGTCTGTGCCGCTGGCGTCGGCGAGGAGCTGACGCCATTGCGCGGAACGTGACCCGCCTCCGATGAGCAGAATGCGTTTCGCGTTTGTGCCATCGAGGATGAGATCGAGGCCTTCGAGAATTCCGAAGCTGACTCCTTCGATCGTCGCGCGGATGAGATTTTCTGGAGTAAAATTGGACGCCGAGATCCCGAGGATAACGCCGTGCGCAGACGGCAGGTCGGGGGTGCGTTCACCGTTGAGGAACGGGATGAACGTTAGGGCATCAGCTCCGGGGACCGTGGTGGCCAGAGCTGATTCGATATCAGTGACTGTACGGCCAAGCGTATCCAGAATCTGCGTGACAACATTGGTTGCGTTCATGGTGCAGACGAGCGGAAGCCAGCCGTTGGAGGAGGAGCAGAAGGGAGAGATGCTCGAGTTAGGGCTGGCTGCGGGCTCGTTGCGGAAGGAGTAGACGGTAGCGGAAGTGCCAAGGCTCATCGTGACGACGCCTTCGGTGACATTACCGGTGCCAATGGCTCCCATCATGTTGTCGCCACCGCCGCTGGCGACAAGACAGGTGTTGGAGATCCCGAGATCGGCGGCTACATCTGACTTTACCGTGCCGATGATTCGCTGCGCAGGAACGAGGGTCGGGAGCGCGCGAAGGAGATGGCCAGTACCCTGGTCGATTGAGGCTAGGACCTCGGCAGCCCAGGTGCGATTGCGGACATCGAAGTATCCGGTTCCGGAGGCGTCTCCGTACTCCGCCCAGAGATTGCCGGTAAGCCAGAAGTTGAGGTAGTCGTGGGGAAGTAGAATGTGACGGATTCTGGCGAAGTTTTCTGGTTCCCGCTGCTGCAGCCAGAGCAACTTTGATACGGTGTAGCCGGTGAGGGGGATGATGCCGAAGCGCTCGAAGAAGGCTTGCTGGCCTCCGAAGCGGGCGATGAGTTCCGCGTTTTGCGTTGCTGTTTCAGTGTCGTTCCAGAGCTTGGCGGGACGAATGACCTGCATGCGCTCGTCAAGAACGACAAGGCCGTGCTGCTGGCCGGAGACTGCGAGGGCTTTGATGGGATGGCCGGGAGCCTGTGCTATCGCTTGCTTGACTGAGAGTTGGAGGGCTTCAATCCACCATTGAGGATCCTGCTCGCGGGCGCCGGAGGATCGCTGGATCACTTGATGCGTGGCATGCCCTCGACCGTGCGCGATGCCCTGCTCATCGATCAGGAGAGCCTTTGTTCCTTGCGTGCCGCAGTCGATGCCTAGATACATAGATGTGAGTCTCGTGATTGTGTGCGTTGATTAGGCTTAGCTACTAGTCTCGGAGCGCTTGCTTGCGTTCGATTTTTCTTTCGTGCCGCGGCGGGATGAGCTGTGATAGCCGGAGTGACGCTGGAGGCGATCGCTGCAGCTCCACGAAGGCGGGCCATCTCTCCTCCCGTTGTGACCTCAAGGCGGGGGGAGAGCCTGCGAGAATTCCGGATACCAACTCGTCCTGCACGATGGAACCAAAGGCAGACCACGCTGTGGTGAAAGCGCCGGTGATGAGGATGAGTTCCGGAGAAAGGGCCGCAGTGACGAGGCGTAGACCTTGTCCGAGATGCAGGGCCTGCTTCTGTATCGCCTTGATGGCGAGAGGATCACCTTCTTCGGTGAGATGCATGAGGCTTTGAATGGAAGTGACGTTTGCGTT